>CBDIDS010000003.1:0-4223592 GCA_965277885.1 Capsulimonadaceae bacterium
AGGAACTATTAGAAAAGCCTGCTGGTTGAGGGCCACGGCAGGCCCCTTGCAGCTTGCATCAGCGGGGCAAACGTCCCCGACACCAGTTTGCTGAAAGCGACGCTTGACGCGGTGGTCGTGGTGCGTCCGATGCCGACCACCGAGAAACCGCAGCACTTGTGCCTGGACAAAGGCTACGCTAATGCACCTGCCGAAGCCGTGGTTTTAGAAGCGGGCTATGTGCCCCACATCAGGCGCATCGGCGAGGAAAAACTCGACGTGCAGGGCGAGAAGACCCACCCCGCCCGCCGCTGGGTGGTAGAGCGCACCTTTGCCTGGCTGTCTCGCTGCCGTGCGATCTTGGTACGGTACGAGAAGCGGGCAGACCGCTATCTGGCGACCGTTAAACTTGCGTGTGCCTTGCTGTGGTTCCGACGCTGGCACGAACTTGACCCAACGCTTGCGTTTTGAGATACATTCTAAACGCATGGTTCTTAAACGCATGGTTCTTAAACGCATGCCGAAATCTGTATGGCTGCCGCGCTTGGAACATGGCCTGCCGGGGAATGATACAGGACTTTCACTACTTCAGAAAGGCCGAATGTCCATGAAAACTCAGAACTCTTCCCGCCCCCGCCTCACACGCGGCGCGGCTTCCCTCGCCGCGCTCGCTGCCGCCGCTCTGCTGTTTACCGGCTGCAACAGCGACAGCGGGCCGAATGTCAAGACCGATTACGACAAAAACGTCAACTTCGCCCAGTACCATACGTTTGCCTTCCAGCCGGGCCGCATTGTGACGCGCTTGGGAACGCCCGACCCAAATAACACGCTGGTAGCCGACCGCATCCGGGACGCCGTGGTGAACCAGCTTTCCGCCAAAGGCTTGCAGCTCAACACGCAGAACCCCGACTTGGTCGCCACCTATATCGCCGGGGCGAAAACGAAACAGGACATTGAAAGCATGGGACCGGACCCCTACAACTCACCCTATTTCGGCGGGCCGTTCGGGTTCCGCCGCGATGCGTTCTGGGGACCCGGCTACAATCAGTTCTACACCACCACCTACACGCAGGGAACGCTGATTCTCGATTTGATTGACCCGCACACCAAGCAGCTTGTCTGGCGGGCCTACGTTTCCGGACCGGTGGACAACCCCGACCAGAAGACGGTCAACAATGCCGTCGCCGCCGCACTCAAAAACTTCCCTCCCTCGCCGAAGTAACAGAAGGGTACCGCCCTCTCACAGCGATCAGAATTTTGCGATGTTGGAGGGCAGACCAACCCGCATAAAAAAGCGAGCAAACGCCTGTGCAAAATGCTCCCAATAGGGTGATTGCAGCCGCGCTCGTTGTCCCGCCTGTTCCGCTTGAGCCGTTAAGTAGCCGACTGGGAGGCTGTAAATCTGGCGGAAATCTACCGCAAGGCAATCCTGGTTCACTTCAGGGCCGGCAAGCCCCGCCAGAAGATGCAGACCTTCAACCCGGCCTTGCCGCACTGCCTCCCAGCGACCTTTCGCCCGGAACTCAGGATTTGCTTCTTCCCATGCGGCAAGCGGATAAAGAGGGCAAACGGCGACAAGAGGCGCTTTGCCATTTTCAAGATCACAGCTTTGCGTTAGAACGATGACGCTGCGGATTTCTAAATCTAAAGTGACAAGCTCACCCTCAAGCGGATTGAAGTTTGGGAGAAGTATCGGAATATAACAGTCGTCCAACAAGTCGCCTTGGTTCAAAAGGGACCGTCTACGAACTGCCACCATGAATTGGCGAAACCATTTTGGATTGCCATACAGGCCACCTACCCGCTGGAAACATCTTCATAATGTGTCGGCTTGCCGGGCCTAATCGTTCGTATCCGCGCTTGAACGCGAATGCTGCTTTTCGCGGCCACGCCTTGATACTGCCATTCAGAATCGGTGTCTGCTTCCTGCACATCTGCCGGCTGAGAGGCAGGATTATCCTGCTGAGGCGTCGAAAGTGGAGGAAAGATGGTTTGGCTCATTGGATTGCCTTTCGGACTGCCGGGCTTGGGGTGGAAGGGCGCGGGCGGCTGCCGTAAATATAAAACACCAGGGCGGCGGCTTGGATGCCGGCGAGGCTGAACTTGGCCCAGTGAGGAAGCGACGAGTGCGAAACGTTCCCCTCCAAAATGCCGGCGATGATCCACAAGGGAACCGTGCCGACCATCATCTTGCAGGCGTCCCGGCCATTCGCGATCAGCGCGTCTTTGCGCGAGTACGGGCCGGGAGCGATCAAGGCCCAGCCGGTCAACAGCCCCGCCCCGCCGCAGATAAAGGTCGCCGACAGCTCGCAGACCCCGTGCGGCAGCAGGCCCGCCCACATCGAAGGCAGATGGCCGGTCGGCTGGACCACGGCGGTCAAGGCCCCAATCATGGTGCCGTTCTGGAACATAAAAATGATCGGCAAAATCAGCGTGATGCCGGTCGCGAACGCCATGATCCCGACCTGCGTGTTGTGGGTCATCAGCGACGACGAAAACAGAACACCCTCGCCGAGCGGGACGTCGCCCTTGTCCGCCCCGCCGCTTTTCCAGAAGTCTACCGCGTCCCGGAGCTGGTCCGGGAAATACAGGCTTAACTGGGTGGGATCTCGATGGACGATCAAATAGGCGAGCAGCGCCCCGATTAAGTTCAGCGCGATTGCTGCCAGCACGAACGGCATCCGGCGCCGCAAAGTCGCGGCCAGGCCATAAGCGAAAAACCGCCCCAGCCGGGACCAGCCGCCGGATTCTTCGGCGTAAATGACCCCATGCGCGTTGCCGACCAGCTCATTCAGGTACAATATCAGATTAGGGTTCGCGCCCTGCGCCCGCGCAAACGCGAGGTCCGCGGCGGCCCGGCGGTACAGCGAGCCGAGAGCCGGCAGCTCCTCGCGCGACAACTGCTTGAGGCCGCCGTTTTTGGTCCGCTCAACGATGACGGACAGCTTTTCCCAGCCCGCCCGCTTGCCATTAATAAATGCGCGTTCGTCTATTGCCATAACCCAATTATACCAGTCGAGACTTACCTATGTCACGCGAAATTTTAGTCGTCACGCCGGAAAATATCGAGATCGAATACGAGCTGGCCGGGATTGGCTCCCGCTTTCTCGCCAACATCCTCGACTCCCTCTTTCAATGCGCCATTTATCTCGCGCTCTGGATCGTCGCGCTGGTTCTCCTGGCCCTCATCGGCCTGAGCGCCAGCGCGTTTTCTAAAAGTTTAGGGGCGTTCTTCGCCGAGGCCGAGATCGCGCTGGCGCTCATCGCCGCGTTTGTCATTTTGTGGGGCTACTTTATCTGGTTTGAGACCCGCTGGAACGGGCAGACGCCGGGCAAGCGCCAGATCGGCCTGCGGGTCATCCGGGATGGCGGCTACCCGATCAATGTCTTTGCCGCCATTATTCGCAACTTGATTCGTATTGTGGACGGAATGCCGATTGTGGCGCTGGTTTTAATCTCCCTCGGCGTGTTCGGCCACCAGCCGGGAATGGCGGCGCTGGGCGGCCTGTGCATTCTTGCTACCCTGTCCTGTGCCTGCTCGCTGTCTGGCCGGTATCAGCGCATCGGGGACTTCGTCGCGGGAACCATGGTGGTCAAGCAGCGGGCGCCGCGCGTCCCGACCCTCGAAGCGCTGGCCCCGCCCCCGCGCGTCCTGCCGGAGCATCTCGCCGCCTACGCACTGGCCGACATCGGCCGCCACGTCTACGAGATGTCCGTGCCGGAATACCGGGCCGTCCGCCATTATATTGACCGCCGCTGGCAGCTTCCCCCGCAAATCCAGCAGACCGCCGCCATGCGCCTCGCCGTCCCGCTCATGCAGCGCCTCGGCATTGTCCCCCCGGCAGGAGTGATTTCCGTCAACTATGCTGACTTCTTAGAATACCTTGCCGTCGCGTTTGAGCAGTACCGGGGCGTGAAATAGAAAGACGATCATGAAACCTCTGATGCTCTTCGGTATTTGCTGCCTGTTAGCGGCTTCGGCTCATGCTGCTCCCGTTTCTGTCAAAGCAGATGTTGTGCCGTCTTGGTTCCGAGAAAACCCCGCAAAGCCGTATGCTATTCTCAATGCCGCTAAGTATCTCACCGATCTCAAAGCCGTCGTTTACTTGGGTGAGCAATGGCATACGCTGGGAGGTCGTCTGGAAGACACGCAAGGCCATCCTCTGCCTTTTTGCCGTCTGACGATCAGCGATTACGGCTTTCGCTCTTACAACGCCAATCTTCGTACAGATGCTAATGGATATTTCCTGGTTTATAGTCCCTATAGGCTCAACGGGTGTACGTTTAGCGCGATACCGGGATATCCGGATACAGAACTTGCCAGCCGCTATGCGGCCTCACAAAACGATGTGAAGACCTGTACCCTTTTGCCGCTTTATCAGACAACGGATCGTGCCTTCTACCGCCTGACCATAGACGGACACAGCAAATACGGTATTGCTGGTTTCGAGAAGTTCAGCCATGATTTTGATGCTGATCTTACAAAGCAGGAACAGCTCAATGAAGCGCCTGCTCTGCCGGATCAAGGTGACGGCAAGATTCACGGCCCTGGAATCGTTATCACAACGACTTACCCTTTACGCTTGATTGACGGCAAGGGGCAGCCGCTCAAGCACGCCCTGATCAGTCTAGGCGTTTTCGGCATTGGCGCAGCTTTGACAGATAGGAATGGCCGGGCGTCATTTACAGAAACGGTTGAGGATACCACAATCAAAGAAAGCGGCTATCGCCGTGTTCTGATGATCAATGCTCCCGGCAGCAGCTTTGGGCCGGTTTCGGTCACTCTCAACCCGGAAACAACGACAACCATTAAGCTTGAGAATCCGGCAACGGTCAAAGGACAAATAAGAGACGTTGACGGCTTACCGGCATCAAAGTATTTGACGATCTCTTACCTTTCTCCATCTCTTTCCACAAGAGGTTCAAGTTCTTTCGGGCCGCATATTGTTTCCCATTCCGACGGCACATTTAGCTTCTCGCGGATATTGCCGAATCAACCTTTCAGAATCACCGGCAATGATTCCGGCTGGCAGACAACCCCCGCTGTTCCTATTGAAAGCCCGGTGTTGATACTTAAACCTGGGCAGACTTATCCCAATATCCACCTTCAGTCTGTGCAGCCGGCCGCCCTACGAGGGATTGTTACCAATATGGCGGGACAGCCCTTGATGGTCGGGCGAGGAGCAGACCAGTCAGATCCAAACCACATTGATTTAACGCTGCTGCTTCCCGATGCTCCCGCCAATCCTGACTATGGTGGGCATATCGGTGAGTTCAGCTTTGAGTTTCCGCGTGAAGTCGTTTATGAGGGAACCGGAACCTGGGTTTGGGGTGATCCGGGGCCAAGCTTTGGATTTAGCGGGATGGGTGCAGGCCCATTTCGCCTGCGTACTAGATCTGAAAATTACGAGACATACTTGTCAGAACCCATTTATATGAAGCCGGGCGAGCTGCGCTTCTTCAGGATCGTACTGCGTCCAAAAACGGTGACGGAAAAATCATCAAGAAAGAGTTCGTTATGAAAAAACCAATCTTTTGCCTGGGCCTGTTGCTCGTGTGCCTGCCGCCCTGCGCGGCTCAAACCAAGAACACTCCGGCTCGTCTGCATTTCAGTCCGCGCCGGACGGCGCTGCACACGCCCGCGCCCAAGCCGAAAGCAGCACTGCGCCCTGTCATCGGCGGCCCGTTTTCCGACGTGCCGAAGGACCACTGGGCGGCAGCCGCCGTCGAAACACTGCGTCAGCGCGGCATTGTGGTCGGGTATCCGCCGAGCAAATAGCAGATGGAAAGAACACGGGGCTGAACCCCCATGCTTCAAATAGCAAATTCCCGCCTTCGCGGGCGAAGAAACCCGACAAATACATCTTCTGCCCGCGCCCCTCCGGGTAGCCAGTGCAAAGGCGGGGAATTGCCCTTCAAAGCACGGGGGTTCAGCCCCGTGTTCTTCCCGTGTCCTTGTTTCTTGGATTGACGCATCGGCTTCGTTCTAAGGTATAATAGACGGCACCATGCGAATACTCATCACAGGCGCGGCGGGAATGCTTGGAACCGATGCCCGGCGGATCTTCACGGAGCAGGGGCATCATGTCTTTCCCACCGATGTCGGCCCGGCGGCGACGGGCGGCATCGTGCCGCTGGACATCACGGATCTTTCTGCCGTGCGGACGCTGTTCGCCGAATTGCAGCCCGAATTGGTGTTTCACGGCGCGGCTTACACGAATGTGGATGGCTGCGAGCGGGACCCGGATTTGGCATTCAAAGTCAACGCGCTGGGAACGTGGGCGGTGGCAAGCGCGGCGGAAGAAGTCGGCGCGGCTTTAGTCGCCATCTCGACGGATTTTGTCTTTGACGGGACCAAGAAGACGCCGTATACCGAGTTCGACGCGCCGAACCCAATCAGCCAGTACGGGGCATCGAAGCTGGCCGGCGAGAACCTGGCCCGCGCGGCCTGCCGCCGCTGCTATGTGGTCCGAACGTCCTGGCTGTATGGGGTCCACGGCAAGAACTTCCCGTACACGGTGATCAATTTGGCAAAGACCAAGCCTGAGCTGCCGATTGTCGCCGACCAGTACGGTACGCCGACTTACACGGTGGATTTGGTGAACGCGATCATCGAGATTTTGTCTGCCGGGCTGTACGGCGTGTACCATGTCAGCAATTCAGGGGAGACTAACTGGGAAGGCTTTGCGAAAGCCATTCTTGCCAAAACGAACTTGAACAGCATTCCTGTCACGCCGATTACGTCGGACGACTACGCCCAGCGGTTCGGCTCGCCGACCAAGCGCCCCGCCTACAGCGTCATGCGCCATTATGCACTGGAGCTGATGGGCCGGGACACTCTGCGCCCCTGGGAAGACGCTCTCGATGCGTTTCTAATCTCGGCGCGGGAACACGGGAAGATTTAGGATAATGCTATGCCTATTGACCGAACGACGAAGGTGCTTCTGGCGCTGATTATAGTGGCTTTGTGCGCCCTGTTAATACGCGGAGAAGCGACGCCCGCTTTGGCTCAGTCTCGGTCCGCCACGGCTGACAATCCCGCCATCACATTCCTCGGCCCGAATGGTACGATGGCTTATGTCGTCTCTGGCGGCGTGATCAGTTTTTGGGAAGTGGACACGGTGAACGGCAAGTCGAAACTCGTGATGTACGACTCGAAGCCGTTGCCATCAAAATAGTTAAACGAAAAATGCCAAAACGAACTTATATGCTTCTTTTAGAGACGATGGTGGAACCGGCGCAGACACTCTTCTGTCTGCGCCGCGTAATTGGGAGCCTCTGGATACGCCCATAATTCGCGCCGATTTTTGTTCACGAAGAGGACTCCCATGACCGAAGTATATGACACCATCGAAACCAAGATCATCGAAACTAAGACCGAGCCGAAACCCGACTACAGCCAGACGCTGAATATCCCCAAGCCCGATACCAAAAACCCGGACGGCCTGGATACCAACCCCGCCTCTATCCCGCAGCGGGCGAATCTGCCGAAGCGCGAGCCGCAAATTTTAGAGTTCTGGAAGACGCAGCGCGTCTACGAGAAGTCCCTGAAGCCGCGCACAGCCCTCGGCACGTTTATCCTGCACGACGGGCCGCCGTTCTCCAATGGCAATATCCATATCGGCCATGCGTTCAACAAGATCTTAAAAGACGTGACGACCAAGTTCCGCTCCATGGAAGGCTACTCGGCGCCCTTTGTGCCGGGCTGGGACAACAACGGCCTGCCGATTGAAGTCTTAGTCGCCAAAGAGTTCCGCGAGAAAAAGGAAACTCCGACCCGCATGGAAATCCGCCGCCGGTGCCGGGAAGTGGCGACGGAATGGGTCGGCAAGCAGTCCGAGCAGTTCCAAAGATTAGGCATTCGCGGCAACTGGGCGCATCCTTATCTGACGATGTCGCAGCAGATGGCCGCGAAAGAGCTGGATGTGTTCGCCGAAATGGTGGACAAAGGCTATGTCTACCGTGGCCTGCGGCCCGTTTACTGGTCGCTGGTAGACGAAACCGCGCTGGCCGACGCCGAGATCGAGTACGCGGACCGCACCGACCCGTCCATCTATGTCCGCTTCCCCCTGCGCTCCGACCCCGACGGCGTGTTCGGGACCGATGCCAAAACCGCCGACTGCTGCACGGTGATCTGGACCACGACGCCCTGGACCATCCCGGCCAATGTCGCCGTCGCTGCCGGGCCGACCATCAGCTATGTCGTTGTCGCCCATAACGGCAGCCGCTACTTGGTGGCCGAAGACCGTCTGGGCGCGACAATGGCCGCCGCGAACTTCACCGGCTGGCAAGTGGTCAAGACCGTCAAGGGCCGCGACCTGGCGAACTTGATCTTCCAGCACCCGCTGCCGACGATCCAGCGCGGCTCGCCGCTCGTGCTGGCGGACTATGTCACGACCACCGACGGCACAGGGATGGTGCATACCGCGCCCGGCCACGGCAAAGACGACTTTCTCACGGGCCAAAAGTACCACCTGCCGACTTTGCAGGTTCTCACGGGGGACGGCTACTTCAACGACGAGGCCGGGCCGGAGTTTACGGGCCTGAAGCTCGGCCCCGGCCAGGAAAAAGTCATGGAGCGGCTGGCCGAAGCCGGGGCATTGCTGGCGCGTGAGGAGATCTTTCACTCGTACCCGCACGGCTGGCGCTCGAACGACCCCTTAGTTTACCGGGCCACGGTGCAGTGGTTCGTCTCGATTGACAACAAGGGGCATCGTGAGAAGTGCCTGAAAGCCATTGACGGCGTCCGCTGGTTCCCGGAAGAGTCCAAGAACCGGATTGAGGCGATGGTCGGCGGCCGCCCCGACTGGTGCATCTCGCGCCAGCGGGCCTGGGGCATCGGCATTCCGGTCTTCTACGCCCAGCCGTCGGGGACGCCGCTTTTGACCAAAGACTCCATCGGCTATGTCCGCGACCTGGTGCTGAACGAAGGCACCGACGCCTGGTTTGAAAAGCCCGTAGACCAAATCCTGCCGGAAGGCTACGCGCACCCGGAGACCGGCGAAACCGAGTTTGTCAAAGAAACCGACATCTTCGATGTCTGGTTTGATTCGGGTTCCACCTGCCGCACTGTCTTAGAAGAGTGGCCGGAGCTGTCTTATCCCGCTGATGTCTACTTAGAAGGCGGCGACCAGCACCGGGGCTGGTTCAACTCGTCGCTGATGATCGGCGTCGCCACGAAAGGCGAAGCGCCGTACCGGCAGGTCATCACGAACGGCTGGACTTTGGACGAGACCGGCCGCAAAATGTCCAAGTCCAAGATGAACGGAGTCGCCCCGCAGGTTGTTGTAGACAAGTACGGTGCGGACGTTCTGCGCCTGTGGGTCGCGTCGTCGGACTACTTCGCCGACGTGCGGGTAGGGGACGCCATCCTAGAACAGACCGCGACCTCGTACCGGACGCTCCGAAACACGCTGCGCTTTACGCTCAGTAACTTGTACGACTTTGATCCAGCCCTGCACGCCGTCCCATTGGACAAACTCGAAGAAATTGATCTCTGGGCCATGCACCGCCTGAACGAAGTCGTGAATAAGTGTGTTCAAGCGTATAACGTTTATGAGTACCCGCGCGTCGCCCAAACTCTGCTGTCGTTCTGCGCCCAGGATTTAAGTGCGTTCTACTTAGACGTTCTGAAAGACCGTTTGTATTCGTTTCGGCCCGGCTCCCGTGAGCGCCGCTCGGCCCAGACCGTCTTGTTTGAGATCACAAGCTGCCTGGCGCGTCTTCTGGCTCCGATCCTGTCGTTCACGGCGGAAGAAATCTGGCAGAAGCTCTCCATGCCCGACAAGCCTGTCTCAGTCTTATTGGCTGCCCTGCCGTCTTACCGCGTCGATTTACGCAATCGCGAGCTTGAAACGCGCTGGGAGCCGATTTTGATTGCCCGCGAACAAGTCAACAAGGCGCTGGAAGGCACCAAGAAGCGGCTGGAGATCGGCATCACGCTCACGGCGGACGCGGAAACTTATGCGGACCTGCACCCGTATTTAAGCCAGCTGCCCGCGCTGTTTTTGGTTTCGCGCGTCACCCTGCGAAAGTCAAAAGTGCCGGGACTACAGATTGAAAGCAACGGCCCCGCGCCCGGAACCCGCTGCGCCCGCTGCTGGGTCGCCGTCTCGGACGGCGGCGACGATCCCGCCGCATTCTGCGCCGCCGGCTGCACCCGAAGCTGGCTGGTGTCCACCGACGGCGAAGTGGCGTCAAGAAGATTGGTTTAGGAACCCACCCCGGCGCAAGCGCCGACCCTCCCGAAACGGGAGGGTGAGGAGTTCAGAAGAAGACATTGACGTTTGTGTCCTGCTCTTTACCTTCCCGTTTCGGGAGGGTCGGCGCTTGCGCCGGGGTGGGTTCCATATTTACGAAAGGCCGCACATGACCGAAGACAAAATCGCCCACTTTAAGCAGATACTTCTCGACGAAAAGACGCGCCTCGAAACAGTGCGCGAAGAATACGCCGGCCCGGACCGTGAGGACACCGAGGAAGGCGCCGCCGGTGATCTGTCATCCGTAGACCCGAACGACCCCGCCGACGAAGGGACTAATCTGTTCGACCGGGAGCGCGACCGGGCGGCGATCGGCAACATGGACCGGATGCTGGTCAAAGTCAACCGGGCACTCGCCAAGATAGACGAAGGCACCTACGGCCTCTCGGATATTGACGGCACGCCTATCCCGGAAGCCCGGCTGGATGCGCTGCCCTATGCGAACATCACCGTGGAACAGTCGGAAGACACAATGGAAGCAGTGTAAAGATTTAAAGTGAATCAAAGTGAAGGTTTACAGGCCCTGGGGGTGGAGTATTGAGCCGCTGGGCCGTTTATAGTCTCGCGCTTCTCGTGCTGCTGGCCGATCAAGCCTCGAAAGCCTGGGTCGTGCGGACGTACCTGCGCTGGCCGGAAGACGACCTGGTGCTGATCCCCGGCTTTTTCTCGCTGTCGTACAATGTCAACACCGGCGGTGCGTTCGGCATTTTCCAGCAGGGGACGCTGCTGCTGGCCCTGGCGGCGGCCATTGCCGCCGTGGCGATTGTGACGTATACGCTCCGGGCGCAAATGCCCCTGCCGAAGCTCTTAGCCGTCGCGCTGGCCCTGCCGCTGGGCGGGGCGGTCGGCAATCTTGTAGACCGGGTGCATCTGCACCATGTCGTAGACTTTCTCGCGGTGTACGCCGGGCCGGAGCGGCGCTGGCAGTTCCCGATTTTCAACGTCGCCGACAGCGCCATCTGCATTGGGGTCGGCCTGCTTGCGCTCTACTACAGCCGCCAGCCGTCGCCGTCCGTCAAGCCGCTCGCGGTGAAAGAATAACCATGTTTCCTGTTCTGTTCCATGCCGGGTCATTTGTCGTCCACACCTACGGCGTCGTGCTGATGCTGGCGTTTCTGGTTGCGCTGGGCCGTGCTTACACCGTCGCCAAGCGGCAGGCGGACCCGACGCTGCCGCCGGACAGCATTTTGGATGTCGGTATTTGGATGATCGTCATCGGGGTGATCGGCGCACGCCTCATGTTTGTCGGCATCGGGTGGCATGATTACAGCCGCGCCCCGGACTTCCCCGGCAACCTCTTCAAAGTCTGGGAAGGCGGCCTGTCGTTCCATGGCGGCTTGTTCGGCGGCATCGCCGCGCTGATCGCTTATTGTTTGATCAAGCGCATCTCCATCCTCAAAGTCGCCGATTTGTTTGCGCCGTCCGTGATGATCGCCTACGCCATCGGGCGCGTCGGCTGCTTCCTCAACGGCTGCTGCTACGGAGCGCCGACAAATATGCCCTGGGGCGTGCGCTTTTTTGACGACGGCCGCTGGACCCCGCCAAGCCATCCGACACAGCTCTACGCGACGGCGCTTGCGACCCTGTTCTTTATCGGGCTGGTTTATGTGGAGCGTCACCGGCGCTATCTCGGTCAAGTAGCCTGCTGGTTCCTGCTGGGGACGGCCACCGAGCGGTTTATTACCGAAATCTGGCGAGCCGGGACAACTTCCGATGTGGTCAGCGTCGGCCCGATCCACTTCCTGACCGACGTGCAGTGGCTGTGCCTCGGCATCTTCAGCATCGGCCTGATCGGCATGGCGATCCTGCGGCGCAAATACCCGGTCCCGCCCGTCAGCTTGCCCCCCTCGCGGCCTGTGGAGGCCGTTGCCCATTGACTGAAACACTGCACATCAAAGACGACGAAAGCGACATCCGCCTGGACGTGTTTGTCGCCGAGCGCCTGCCGCACCTCTCCCGCGCTCATGTCCAGCGCCTGATTGCGACCCAGGCCGTGCTGGTCAACGGCAAGGCCGGCAAGGCCGGCTACCGGACCCGCTTCGGCGACGAAGTCGTCGTGGCCGTCCCGGCCGCCCGGCCATTGGAAGACGTGCAGGCCGAAGACATCCCCTTAGATATTGTCTATGAAGATGCCGACGTGCTGGTCGTCAACAAGCAAAAAGGTCTGGTCGTCCATCCCGCGCCCGGCGCGGAGTCGGGAACACTTGTCAACGCACTTCTGGCTCACGCCGGTTCCAATCTTTCCACGCTCGGCGGGGTGATCCGGCCCGGCATCGTGCATCGCCTGGACAAAGACACATCGGGGTTATTGGTGGTCGCCAAGAACGACTTCGCGCATGAGCGGCTGGCGAAGCAGATCCACGACCGGACGGCCGTTCGCAAGTACCATGCGCTGCTCTGGGGGCGCGTCCCGTTCAAGCACGCGGTCATTGACGCACCGATTGGCCGCCATCCCGGCGACCGAAAGCGCATGACGGTCTTGGAGCAGGGGGGATCGAGCCAGGAAGATCTCGCCCAGGGGGTCCGGGAGGCCGTGACCGAAGTGCGCCTTTTGGAGCATCTGGCCGAGTTTAGCTGGACCGAGGCAGTCCTGCAAACGGGAAGAACGCATCAAATTCGTGTCCACTGCGCGTTCGCCGGGTATCCGGTCGTCGGCGACGGCACTTATGGCGGCCTGCGAAAAGTCAGCGCGGACCTATTTCGGGGCGCACCGCTGCAAACGCTGAACGGCCTGCTCGGCCACCTGCACGGGCAGGCGCTGCACGCGCATTTTCTCTCGTTCGACCACCCGCGCACCGGCCAGCGCTTGCAGTTCCACGCCCCCCTGCCGGACGAAATCGGCGACCTGCTGGATTTCCTGCGGCGTTTAGACGAAGCTTACGAGTTTTAGCTGGCGGGATAAATACGAAAAGGGCGAACACACGGTTCGCACCCTACGATATGGCCTCATTTCGGCCCGTAGGGCGCGAACCTTGTGTTCGCCCTTCCTGTCTTCACTGAGGTTAGTGCTTGTCCGAGTTGTGCGCCTGATTCTTCTTTTCCTCGCGCAGTGCGTAAAACACGACGCCAAGCGTCAGGCAGATGGACAGGACGGAAATGATGAGAGAGACAAATCCTTGATGCGGCATGATGGTTTCCTTTATGGGAGAGAAGCGAGATAAGACCAGAACTCCGGCGGCAGGTCGCCGACGGTATAAAATGAGCCAGTGACGCAGATTAAATCGTCCGGCCCGGACTGCGCCAGCGCCACGCCGACGGCGTCGGCAACGCTGCTGTCTACAATGGCAACCTCCGCGAAACCCAGCGCTTTGGCCGCTTCGGCGACTTCCACCGCAGGACGCGGACGGAACGCAGGCTGGGTCGCGATCAGCCGGACGGGGCGCAGCGCCGCGAGCGGCTGTAGAAACGGCTCCGGGGCATGGTTCCGGGACAAACCAACTACCAGCGTCAAAAGCCGGGTGTCCGCGCCATGCTGCTCCCGCAGAGCCGAAGCCAGCGCCAGCGCCGAAATCTCGTTGTGCGCCACATCCAGCACGACAGTCGGACGCTCCCGAACTTGTTCCAATCGGCCCGGAACCCAGGCCGTTTCCAATCCCCGCCGCGCGGCCTCGTCCGAAATCTCCGGCCCGCCGGAGTCTGTGATCGCATCCAGCGCCGTCAAGGCCGCCGCTGCATTCAGCGCCTGAAACGCTCCTTGCAGCCGCAGATGCAGACCCGGCAGCGTTCGGCGCGGCGTCGTCAGCGTCAGCCCCTCTGCGTTCAGCTTCGGAGGCGCAACGGCCAGCAGCGGCGCAGCGTTCTCGCGGCAGACACGCGCAATCACGTCCCATGCTTCGCCGCCAACCGGAACCCCGGTAACACATGGGATGCCCGGCTTGACGATGCCGGCCTTTTCCCCGGCGATCGCTCCCAGTGTATCCCCCAAAAGCTCCGTGTGGTCCAGGCCAATGTTTGTAATAGCCGTGACCAATGGCTGTCGGACAACGTTGGTCGCATCCAGCCGTCCGCCGAGGCCGACTTCCAGCACGGCGTAATCCACGGCCTGCTCGGCAAAAAAGCACAGGCCGACCGCCGTTTTCAGCTCAAACTCGGTTGTGGGTCCATGCTCCGTTTGCTCCAAGTCTTCAACATGCGGCGCGATCTCCGACACCCAGCGGGCAAAGTCTGGACGGGAGATCATCACGCCGCCGATTTGGATGCGCTCGCGGACATCATACACATACGGCGACAGGTACATGCCCACGCGGTATCCGGCGGCTTGCAGAACACGCGCCGCCATCGCTGTGGTAGACCCTTTGCCCTTCGTTCCTGCGATATGGACCACCCGTAGATGCTCCTGCGGATCGCCCAGCCGGTGCAGCAGGGCAGAAAACCGCTCATTGCCCAGCTTCACTCCCAGCCGCAGCCGCCCGTCGAGGTACGCCAGCGCGTCATCATAGTCCATACGCAAAACTCATCTGCCCAAAAGTATACCCGGCCCAGCTTCAAGTTTGCCATCCCTCTTGACAGACTCACAAAGTTTTGAGTATACTTACGCCGTTGCTGCCCCTTCGGAGGCGGCACTGCCGACATGGCTCAGTGGTAGAGCAGCTGTTTCGTAAACAGCAGGTCCGCGGTTCGAATCCGCGTGTCGGCTTTCTCACACTCTTTATCCGTAATCCGTTTGCCTTGCCGCTATTGACAGATCGTTAATAACAAAGAGGTGAAATGGGCACAGCTGTCATCCGCTTTTCTCCCTTTCATCCTGGTTTACCCTGGCTCACAGTTCGTTTCAACCGACGTTTTTGCTCAAACTTTGATTTGGGACAAGGCGTTCCACGAACTTCGTATTCCCCTTGAAGCGTCCGGCTGCACGGCAGCAGCAAGGCGGTCAGGGCAGCCATTTCACAGCCCGTTCGTATTTGGAGCGCCTGCAACAATCGCTGAACTGCTGAATGGCCTGCCGAAGTTTATCTCGCCTCAACGTCACAGCGAGAAAGACAAGTCCCGAAACAAGCACAGAAAGAAGAAAGCGTCTCACCTTAAAAGATGCCGATCCATTGTCTTGACAAGGGAGTCCGCTCTACTGTATGGCTCCCCAGAATGGGATCAGGAAGCGAAATTGGTCTCGTAATCTGCAAAAAACCGTGATATAATAGTAGCAATAGTTACAAGACGAGAGCGATCCTCTGCAATTCTTCCTCTGCGATTTTTCCTATGCTGCAAAATTACAGTTTACAAAAACTAAAAACCTCCCCGGCGCTGGCGCTGTTTGGGAACCGCAGCTTCCGGCTGCTCTGGCTGGCTCAGATGACCTCTACCCTGGGTGACTGGGCGCTGGCGATTGTCGTTCCCGTGACCGTCTACAACGCCACACACAGCAAGAGCGCTCTCGGTATCTCGTTCATCTGCGGCACCCTGCCGACGCTGCTTTTCTCGCTCCTCGGCGGGGTGCTGGCCGACCGCTGGCCCCAGAAGCGGACGATGATCGCCGCCGATATTGCCCGCGCCGGTGCAATCCTGCTGCTTCTGCTCATCTCAAACATGAAGCGCTTCGGGCCGCATGACCTCGCACTTTTCTACACCGTTTCGTTTCTCGTGGCATCGTTCTCCTGCTTCTTCGCTCCTGCCCGGCAAAGTCTGATGCGGATGATCGTGCCGAAGGCCGATCTGATGCAGGCGAACAGCCTTACCTTCACCGGCGTCCAAGCGTGCGGCTTGCTTGGTCCGGCAATCGGTGGACTGCTGCTGGCGCTGACGACCCCGAAAAGCGTGTTCGTGTTCGATGCCGCCACTTTTGCCGTGTCGGCCTGCCTGATTGGGATGATCGCGTTGGATGCGTCTCTTGTGCCGCCGCCGCGCAAAGTTCCGCGTGGACCGAAAGGGGTTTGGCTGGACGCCCACGAAGGAATTTCCTATGTCGCAAAAAGTCCGATTCTGCGCCCGGCCCTTGTCATGCTGCTGACCGCCGTGACGGCGTCCCAAATCACAAACACGCTGGAGTTTCCGTTCGTGCGTGACCTCTGGCACGGCGGCGCCGGCCAGTATGGCGGGCTGGTGTCGCTTTGCTTTTCGGCGACGCTTTTAACCGGCCTCGCCGCCTCCGGCCCGCTGCGCTCGGCTCCGCCCGCGCGTCTGCTGCTCATCGGCTTCAGCACCATGGCCGTGACTACCTTTGTCTTCGCCGGATCCAAAGAGATCTTTATCGGCGGCGCGGTGCTGTTTGTTTGCTGCATCGGCAATACCATTGAAAACATCGGCAACATGACACTGTTTCAGGCGGCTGCGCCGCCGGAGCTTCAAGGCCGGGTCACGGCGACGGTCAGCCTGCTGGTCAAGATTGCGATGTCCATCGGCAGCCTGCTGATGGTGGGGCTGACGCTGCATTTTCACGGCCCGAATGCCCTGCGCCTGATTTTTGCCGGGGTCGCGTTCGTCTACCTCTTCTGCGGCGGGCTGGCCTGGTTCACTTTGGGCCGCTTCACTGCCCAGGACATCGCCGATGCCGCGGCTGCGCCGGAGCCTGAAGCGGCACACGCGGAGCCGGTTCATGCCTGAACAGAATGCGCTTGACGAGGTTTCTTTCGGCCCAGTCACGCCGTTTTACGATCTGCTGATGGCCGGGGTTCCGTACCGCTTCTGGATGGATTACCTCCAAAAAGTCTGGAAGAAACACGGACAGGCGCCGCGCACTGTACTGGATCTGGCCTGCGGCACGGGAACCGTCTCGCGGCAGCTTGTTTCGCGCGGCTGCGTCCCGACCGGCGTGGACCTGTCGGCGGGGATGCTGGAAGTGGCCCGCGTCCGGGCCGCCGAAGCCGGCCTCTCTATTCCCTTCATTCAGCAGGACGCCGCCGAGCTGGACTTAGGAGAAGCATTCGACGCCGCGATCTGCTTCTTTGACAGCCTGAACTATATTCTGGACGCGGGGCGCGTACAGTCCGCTTTCGCCCGCGTCTACGCGCATCTCACTCCCGGCGGCTCGTTCTTTTTCGATGTCAACACCGAGTACGCGCTGGCCGAAGGCATGTTTAATCAAAGCTGCACCCGCAAAGACGAGGCGCTGCATTACCGCTGGCGGTCGCGTTATGACTCCGAAACACGCCTTTGCACGATCCGCATGGCTTTTTCCTACGATGACGGCTCCGGCCAGCGAACGCCGTTCAGCGAAGTCCACCGCCAGCGAGCGTACTCCAAAGACGAGCTGACTTTATGGCTCCAAAACGCCGGGTTTATCGGCGTGACCATCTATGACGCTTACTCGCTCGATCCGCCCAAGAAGCGCTCCGACCGCTTGTTTTACTTTGCAACCAAGCCAAAAGAATAACAAAAAGCCCCGCCTGGACAACAGTGTCCGGGCGGGGCTTGTGATTGTTCGGCTAATTCTTTGCCGATTGTTCGGCTAATTCTTTGCCGACTGCTCGTGCCGCTGCAAGGCAAGCTCGGCTCGGCGCAGGCGCTCGCGGATCTCGTCCGCGTTGTCCGAGGTGGACGCATGGCGCAGATGCTCATGCACTTCTTTGAGGTGCGTGTGCTGCTGCTCTAAAGTCGGCAAGCCGACCGATTTCTGTGTGATGTTCTGTGACATAATTCTCTCGTTTGAGTTGTCTCTCGCGGATAGTATACCACGCTGGAACGAGGGCGTAAACGCCTTCGCTGGGGAGCGCAGACGCTAAGGTCCCGTGGGTAAGGGACAAGAAACAAGCAAGACAACCGGACTCTTCCGCCACGCAGGTGGCGGCTTGGCGCTTCGCCCCCCAGCGAGGGCGTTCACGCCCTCGTGCATTACGCCTCGCTCCTACCTTATCTCTTACCTGCTCTTCTTGTACTCTGCCCAGAGCGCCTCAAAATCCTCGATTAACCGCTCGACGACTCGGAAGCCGCCGGACCAGAACGCGGGGTCATCTAAATCTACGCCGACACTGTGTGCCAGCTCATGCGGAGAGGCGCTTCCGCCCGCCCGCAGCAGCGAGAGGTAACGCTCGGTGAACACCGGGCCGTCCTCTTTGGATTTCTGGAACAGCGACAGCGCAAATAATTCGCCGAACGCATAGGGATACGAATAAAACGGCGAATTGACGAAGTGGGGAATGTAGCTCCACGACAGGCGCAAACGCTCGGTAATCTCCACCGAGTCGCCGTAAATTGCCGCCATTTCTCCCTGCCAGTGGTCCGAAATCTGCTCCGAGGTCATTTCCCCCTCCGTCCGCCGCTGCCGGTGAATGGTCTTTTCCAGACGATACCGGCCCGTCGTCGTCATAATCGTGCCGATTGCGCCTTCAATCTTGTCCGCCAGCATGGACAGGCGAGTTTCCGTGGACGCGCCCGCTTGCAGCTTGTCGAAGACCAGCATTTCGCTGAACGTGGACGCGACTTCGGCCATCGGCAGGGTGCCGAACATATTGAAGTAGGTCTGCTCCCGCGCCAGCGACCCATGAACCCCATGGCCCAGCTCATGCGCCAGCGTCATCACATGGCCCATCCTGCCCAGGTAATTGAGGAAAACGTAGCCGTGCGCGTCCGGCGTCCCGCCGTTGCAGTACGCCCCGGCCTGCTTGCCGGGCCGGGGCGCGGCATCAATCCACTGCTTGTCGAAATACTCGGCGGCCAAATCGCGCATCTGAGTCGAGAACCGCCCGAAGGCGTCTAAAACAATCTCCTGCGCTTCTTCAAAAGGCACGGTCTCGGCGGTCTGGAACAGCGGCGCGGCCAGGTCGTAATCGCGCAGGGTGTCCAACACCAAAATCTCGCGCTTCAAGCGGTAGTACCGAGCGGCCAGCCCGTAATGATCGGCGGTCGTTCCCGTGACAAGCTCCACCGTCTCACGCGGCATCTCGTCGCGCCGAAATCCCGTAGCTTCCGGTGTCTCGTAATGGCGTATCTCATCGGACACGGCTTTGTCTTGAAGCAGCGTGTTCAGAATAAACGTCAGTGTTTTGAGATTAGAGATCGCCCCCG
Source organism: Capsulimonadaceae bacterium (assembly GCA_965277885.1). GTDB lineage: Bacteria > Armatimonadota > Armatimonadia > Armatimonadales > Capsulimonadaceae > JANXMY01. The sequence continues at coordinate 19,176 of CBDIDS010000003.1, forward strand.
CCGTAAACGCATCCGCCGCCGCCTGCCGCACCGCCCGGTCCGGCGATGAATACAGCGCCCCAAGCTGGGACAAGTTCAGCTCCGGTGTCGTGCCGTCCGGCAGAGCGGGCCTAAAGACTGTCGCTGCCCGGATCTCACCCGACAGCCGCACAAACGCCGCTGTGCCGGTGTTGTTGAACCGCGCCAGCAGCGTTTCTTCAATCTCGGACAACTGATGCGGGCGGCCTGAGCGCACAAGATGGATGTAGTACCGATACGGAGCCAGCGCGGGATCGTCCAGCAGCGGCGTGATGAGGGCGTCGGGAACCTGCGCGAGTTCCAGCCGGTAAAAGACGAGAGGCAAAGAAAGGCGGGTCGTTTCCTCCGACACCCGCGCCATCAGCGCCCCGCGTGCCGGGTCGCTTGTGTCTGCCGAGAACCGCAGGCGGGCATAGGTTCCGGCCTTGCCCACTTCCTGCCACAGCGCTTCGTACTCTGTGATCGCCGCCAGCAGCCGCGCCGCCGTGAGGTCCGGGCTGTTGATTTTGTCCTGGTAGGTTCCGGCAAACACCGCCGCCCGTTCTTTCGCCGTGTGCAGAGTCGCGTCAATTTTCGGGTCATCCGGCCCGGCAAAAAGATCGCTCAGGTCCCAGGCGACTTCGGTTTCTTCAGTTTGGGTCATAGGATTGTGTCTCTCGCTGCTATCATGCAGACAACAAATCAGGCTTGGGAGCGGCGCGTGGGACTGAAGTCCTGCGCTGTGGGGCGATGACGCCAAGTAACCGCCTTCGCGGGTACAAGATGTTCTTACTCTGTTCCTTGTCCGCGAAGGCGGACATTCGGCGTCTTCGCCCCACAGCGCAGGACTTCAGTCCCACGCGCCGCTTCCAATCCTCATGCTCTACTGCCTTGCCGCATACGCTTCTACGCCTGCGAGCAGCGCGTGCGCCATTTGGTCCTGCCCGGCCTGTGTGCGGATAAACTTGTAATCGTGGGCGTTGGTCAAAACGCACATTTCGATGGTCAGGGCGGGGACGTGCGAAAAGATGGAGCCGGTCAACGCGCCCTGCCTGCTGCCGACGCCGGTTTGGGAGTCGCCTTTGATGCCGGCATCCCGCAGGTCGCCGTGCAGGGCGGCAGTCACCACCGGCTGGAAAATCTCGGCGGCGCGGCGGCTGCCGGCCATCACAGCATAAGAGGGGCCGGTAACGCCGAAGCGGGTCCCTGGACGGTCTGGGTAATACGTCGCCAGGCCGGACTGCTCACCGGAATCGCAGTGCAGGCGCAGGAACAGCCTGGCCCCGGCGGCGTTAGCGATCTCCGCGCGGCGTCGGTTCGTGACAACCTGGCTTTCGCGCATTTTCGTCGTCACGACCGTCGCGCCGTCGGCCCGAAGCAGAGCGTCCAAGCGCTGGGCGACGATCCAGTTGACGTGCAGCTCGGTCAGCCTGCCGTCGCGGCTTTGGGTTCCCTGACTGGTCTCGGATGAGTGGCCGGGGTCAACGCAGATCACAAAGCCTTTCAATGGCCCGGAAGGATTTTGAGCGTGAGCAGGCGCAAGCGCGGCGAATACGCCGAGAGACACAACTATCCCCATGCACAGGCCGGACAGCAAGGCCCATTGGCGCGTCTTCAGTGCGCCAGCCATTGGGAACAAGGCGCAGATAACGGCGCTCATAAACGCGGTGACCCCGTGCCAGCGGAACAAGAGGGCGACAAGGCCGCCGAAAAGAGCGCAGAGGGGCAGGACAAACAGGCCCTGCAAGAAGCCGGCGATGTTGGGGCGGGTGAACATAATGTAGGGGCGGGGCTTGCCCCCGCCCTTTTGATTTTCCGTTTCGGGAACGTGATTTTCCGTTTCGGGAACGTGATTTTCCGTTTCGGGAACGTGATTTTCCGTTTCGGGAACGTGATTTTCCGTTTCGGGACAAAGAAGGGCGAGGGCAAGCCCCGCCCCTACAAATGGACGCTACTTCTTCAGGTTATAAAACGACTTGAGGCCGTTAAACGTCGCCGTGTCGCCGAGCGCTTCTTCAATCCGCAGAAGCTGATTGTACTTTGCCACCCGGTCGGTGCGGGCCGGAGCGCCGGTCTTGATCTGCCCGGCATTTGTGGCTACGACGATGTCTGCGATAGTCGCATCTTCCGTTTCGCCCGAACGGTGCGAGACAACCGCCGTATAACCGGCTTCTTTTGCCAGCTCAATCGCGGCCAGGGTCTCGGTCAGCGTGCCGATTTGGTTGACTTTCACCAGAATGGAGTTCGCCGTCTGCGTGTCAATGCCGCGCTGCAAGAACTTGGTATTCGTGACGAACAAGTCGTCGCCGACAAGCTGGACTTTGTGGCCGATCCGCTCGGTCAGCTTCCGCCAGGTGGCCCAGTCGTCTTCCGCCAGGCCATCTTCTAAGGAAATAATCGGGTACTTGTCGACCAGATCGGCGTAGTAGTCTACCATTTGGTCCCCAGAAAGCGTCCGGCCTTCGCCTTTTAGGACATACATACTATCCTGGTAGAACTCGGACGCTGCCGGGTCCATGGCGATCATAATCTGCTCGCCTGCTTTGTAGCCGGCCTTGTCAATCGCTTCCAAGATGACCTTGATCGCTTCCTCGTTCGACGGCAGGTTCGGCGCAAAGCCGCCTTCATCGCCGACTGACGTGGCGAGGCCGCGTGCCTGCAAAACCCCTTTGAGCGCGTGGTAAACATCGGTTCCCCACTGCAAAGCCTCGGCAAACGAGGTTGCGCCGACCGGCATCGCCATGAACTCCTGCATGTCTACGTTGGAGTCCGCGTGCTTGCCGCCGTTCATAATGTTCATCATCGGCACCGGAAGCTGCCGCGCCGACGTGCCGCCGATGTAGCGGTACAGGGGCAGGCCCAGCGAGCGGGCGGCGGCTTTGGCGACGGCCAGCGAGACGCCCAAAATGGCGTTCGCTCCCAGCTTGCCCTTGTTGTCTGAGCCGTCGAGATGGATCATCAGCTCGTCAATCGCGACCTGCTCGGTGGCATCGAGGTCAATCAGCTCCGGCGCAATCCGCTCGTTGACGTTTTCCACGGCCTTCAAGACGCCTTTACCGCCGTAAACCTTCTTGTCCCCGTCCCGCAGCTCGACGGCTTCGTTTGCGCCGGTAGACGCCCCCGACGGAACCGAAGCCCGTCCGAGCGTCCCGTCTTCCAAGTAAACATCCACTTCCACCGTGGGGTTGCCGCGCGAGTCGAGGATCTGCCGCGCCTGAACATTCGTAATTGCCGTAGACATAGTGTTTGTGTTTCTCCTAAAAAGTCGTAATAAGACGCGCGTGGGACTAAAGTCCTACGCTGTGGGGCGAAGCGCCCAATGTCCGCCTTCGCGGACAAAGAATAGGACAGTCCGTAATTATCCCTTGTACCCGCGCAGGCGGTTACTAGGCTTCTGCGCCCCATACGAAGTAATGCCGCAGGCATACAGCGTAGGACTTTAGTCCCACGGCCTATCCTGGCGTTGTTCAACCCGGTATTCCATGCCGTGCTTTCATATCCGCGAAGACCTGTTCCGCAGGCCGATGCCGCCCCGCCGCGAAATCATCCAGCCCGCGCTGAATACCGGAGACGGCTGCCGCGTGCTCCTCCGGGTCATCGTCTGGAATCGGCTCCACATCCCCAAACAGAATCGCTTCGTCCAAAAGCGACAGCAAAAACGCTTCCGGCTCTTGCCCGTGCTGCGAGGCTATGTCTCGCAGCTCCTTTTCCTGACTGTTCGGAATCTCTAAAGTGATTGTCATTTGCTTATTCCCATGACGCAGCCATCAAATCAGCGCCTAATATAAATGTTTTGCCTGTCAATCATAATCCGTCGGCTAGTGCGGGCTGCGGTCATGGTCGAAGAAGTGCGCGATTTGTGCTGCCGTGACGCGGTCTACCGACAGCGGGGGCAGGGCCTCCAAAGCAAAGAAATCGACGCCGTCCGTTTCATTGCTTTGGGCAGAAGAGCCGCCGACAATCTTGCATCGAAAAAACGCTTTGTAAGCATGATACAGACCCGGCGGATGGTTATGCTTATCTCGGTCATACAGCGCCAGCAGCTTGACGGCCCTGGCTTCGTAACCCCATTCTTCGCGGATTTCGCGCTCCACCGCCTCGCTGGGGCTGTCTCCGACATCCGCCCAGCCGCCGGGCAGGGTCCATAGCCCGTCCGAGCGCTCTCGAACCAGCAGCACCTTTGCGTCCCGAATGACCACGCCGCGAACATCAATCTTCGGAGTCGCATAGCCGCTTTCGGCTTGAAACAATTTGACCAGCTCCGCCGGTTCCGCATCTAATGGGAGCACCATGATCTCAGCGGTGATCTGCCGGACTTCCTCATACCGCTCCCGGTCAGAGGAGTCCTGGGCGTAGGTCAGCCCTGTCTGCGAGAGCGCTTGGAGCCTTTGCGCCCGCTGTACCAGAGAATTGTTGGAATCTTCCTGCATTGTACGCGAAGACCTGTTCCGACTGTGGATGGGCAGACGACGTGTATGCTGACGTTCAAGCGCTTCTATGGAATACCTTTCCATTAGCTGCTGTGATTGTTGCACTCACTGAACACCAATATTCATCAAGCAATGGCAGAAAGTCAAACGTCAAGCGCACAGACTTCACACTGGGCCGGCTAAGGCCCTGATGCTCCAGTATCTCCCAGAAGCGGGTTTGCAGACCTTGCAAGGCTAACTCTAAAGGTCTGTATCTTGGTAACGACGACGGATACAAATGTTCCTCAAGAAGCTCAATCTCCGTAACAGTAACTCCCGCAAGGCGACAGACTTGTCCCAAATGAGGATGAAGCCAACTCAGTGAACTCTGAGAATGATGCGCGATATTGTGAGCCACACCTGAAAGTTCATTTAACGAGGGCATCTCACGCCCATTGTACCTTATAAATTATCAAGAATAGCCCGTGCCTGCGAAGCAAAAGGCCCGCGCAGAGCAAGGGCAATCTGAGTTTCTATCAAGCCTTCGGGAATGCCCATGTCGCAGCGGATGCCGGCAATTTCGCAGGCTAAGTAGCGTTCGCGCTCCATGAGCAGGACTTGGGCCGACGTGAGCTGTATCTCGCCGCGCTCGCGCCGGTCGTTTTGGATGAGAAACTCTAAGCAGTCGAAGATGGCGGGCGTGAAGGCGTGGATGCCGAAATGAACGAGATACTGGCCGTCAGGAACGCCGGGCGCCCGCAGATGGGCGCGGGCGTAGTCTACGGTCGGCTTTTCAACCAGCGCTTTGATCTCATAAACCGGCGGCTCCGTGCCGGGTAGTCGGGGGCCGGACAGGGTGCCGAAGCGGTGCAGGTCGGCTTCGGCGGCATACGAGACGGATGTCACGGAAGCATCGTAGCGGCTGAATACGTCCAGGACTTGCCGGGCGCAGCGGGTCTCGGTGTCCGACAGATAGGCATGGTCGCCCAGGGTGATCAAAAACGGCTCCCCGGCGGCGAACTCGCGGGCCTGGTAGACGGCATGGCCGTAGCCGTCCTGCGTTTCCTGGACCACAAACGTCAATCGGTCCGCCATGTCGGCCAGCGACCGGCTGAGGGCATCGGCCCAGTCTTTTCCCACGACCGACGCGGGCGGCGGCTCGAAGAAGTGCCGCCGCATCGGGTCCACGTTGGCGGAATTGGCGACGATGCAGACTTCTTCCAGCCCCGACGCAAACAGTTCTTCGGCTAAAATCTGCACGGTCGGCTTGGCATAGCCGTCCACGTCTACGAGCGGGAACAATTCTTTTTGGACGGTCTTCGACGCCGGATACTGCCGTGTCCCGCGCCCCGCCGCCGTAATCACGCCTTTTCTAATCACGCCTTTTCTAATCACGCCTTTTCTAATCACGCCTTTTCGCCTTTTCTAATCACGCCTTTTCACGATTTGTGCCATGAGTTAAGTGTCTCACTCCAGCCGTTGGGTTGAAAACGGTTGTCAGGTGGTCACGGGGCTGAACCCCCGTGCTTCAAAAGCAAACTCCCGCCTGCGCGGGCGAGGAACAAGAGCTGACTTGAAATCTTATGCCCGCGCAGGCGGGGAATTGCCCTTTCAAAGCACGGGGGTTCAGCCCCGTGTTCCCCTAAAGTATTTCACTGCCGAACGCCGCTGCGCCCGGCGACTGCCCGCCCAAGAAAATCTGCGGCGTCCGCCCCGTTTTCTGCCGGTACGCCTCGGCGATCTCGTGAACGGTCTGTTCAGCCCGTTCCCCATAGGTCAAAAACGCAACCGTGCCGCCCGACCCGCCGCCGGTGATTTTCGCCCCGTAAATGCCGCCGTTCGGCCCGGCGGCGCGTCCAAGTTCCACCAGCAAATCCGTTTCCTGGCAGCCGAGGCCGATGCTTGTGTAGGATTTGTGAGAAGCATACATATTCTTGCCGGCAAACTTTAACGTGGTTTCAATCGGGTTGGAAGATTTAAGAATGCCTGCAAAGCTCCACACCATTAGGTATTCTTGGATTGCATGGCGAGTTGATGCCTCCACCGGATAAACCATGTCTGGGTCAACATGAGTAATGGCATCGTCGGTCTTACCGTAACGCTGAAGAAACTCATTGCCAAGAAACTCTTCCGGCAGTCTAGGAGCCTCGTAATACCAATCGCCAAGTTGTACTAAATAGTCCACCACTTTACCACCGTCTACCGCAAGCATCTTGCGGCCCATAAACGCGGCGACGCGGGCGCGGGTGTAGGCGGTGCCGCCGACCGAGTGCCTGATGCCTGAATTGATGCCGTAGACGCGGACGCCTTCGGGCAGCGCCTGCGTGCCTTGAACCTCGTGCGGCTGGCACAAAATCAGCAGCAGGCTGTTTGGGACGCCGAGAACGCTGGTCATCTGGTCCATGATGCCGCAGGGAGCGCCGACGACTTTGTTTTCGACAGTCTGGGACAAACGCGCAAGCGTGACGCCGTCCAAGTTCAGGTGAAATGCAGCATTGAAGGCCGACATCGCCGCTACTTCAATCGCCGCGCTTGACGACACGCCCGCGCCGAGCGGGACCCGGCTGTCCAGAAAGAGATTTGCGCCGTGCGGGAAGTCCGGGACAATGCCCTCCGCCGGCAGGACGTAGACGCAGCCCAAGAGGTACGCGGCCCAGCGGGTTTGGGGATTGCAGCACAGGCGGGTGCGCACGGCGTCGTAGGAAAGAAGTGCGCCGTCACGGGTGTAAAAGTCGTCAATTGAGACCGAGACCTGCGGGGCGAAGCCTTCGGCTTCAATGCCCCGGCTCCAAACACGTAGAACACGGTCGGTGCGAGGCGCCAAAGCCACTAAGGCTGCTTCGGCAATGGTTATCTCGGCGACCAGCGACCCGGAATAATCGGCGACTCCGCCCATCACGTCCAGCCGCCCCGGCGCACGGGTCAGGGTCGCCGGCCCGGCGGCCTGCTCGGCGAGAAACGCAGCGGCCACGGAATCGGTGCGAAGAAAACGCTTGAACTCGGCGGCGTCGGACAACTCGTCAGTCTCATCGCTCATGCTGCCGCTATTATACTTCGGGGCTGGGAAGGGTGTCAAACGGAGCGGCGCGTCCGGGACGGGAACAGGGGGCCGTCCAGCGCAAGAACCGCCGGGTCGCCCATGCCCCGGACCTGGTTCCGGCCCAGACGCTTCGCGGCGTACAAGGCCCGGTCGGCGGCCTCGACCAGCGCGTCTCGCGCGGCGGCTTCCGGCGGGCAGGCCGACGCCCCGACCGAACAAGTCATGTGCAGGTCTTTTGCGTGCAGAGGCAGGCCAGCGGATGCGAGGCAGCCGGTGACAGCGGCCCGGATACGCTCGGCGACTTGCAGGGCTTCGGGTAACTCCGTGCCGGGCAGCAGCGCCAAGAATTCCTCGCCCCCCCAGCGTCCAAGCGTGTCTTCCTCGCGGAGCGACGCGCGGACGCAGACGGCAAACTCGCGCAGGACGGCGTCGCCGACCGGGTGGCCGTAGGTGTCGTTCACGGTTTTGAAGTGGTCAATATCCAGAAACAGCACGGCGCACGGCTCCCCGGTGCGCCGGGCGCGGGCGGCGGCAGCGTCCAGCGCCGCCACCAGCGCCCGGTGGTTGGGCAGGTCTGTCAGCGGGTCGGTCACGGCCAGCGCTTCCAGGCGGGCATTGGCGGCTTGCAGCGCGGCATTGATTTCACTCAGCGTTTCAGCTTCGCGCTTATGGTGTTCCACTTCCATTTTGAGTACCAGCGCTTTGGCCCGGTCGGCGGCTTCCTCGGTAAACACTTCTTTTTCCAAGCGCTGGAACGCCTCATGGTGGTCCAGCGCGGCGGCGTAGTCGCCGAGCCGCTTGCAGACTTCCGACAGCATCTGGAACGCCAGAAACGCAGTCCGCTTGGCCCCGATGGTTTGGGCCAGGACCGAGGCTTCGGCCAGCCTCGCCCGCGCTTCAGGGAGTTCACCGGCGTCTGCCAGAATGTCGCCAATCGAGTACAGCGAATGCGCCTCGACTTTGCTGTCCCCAACCGACCGCGCAATCTCCAAAGCGCGGGCGTAGCAGTCCAAAGCGTCCGCTCGGCATTTTGTTTTGTTGTACGCAAACCCCATGCTGGTCAGCGCGGCCCCGACCTGTAGCCAGCTTTCCAGCGTTTCGCCGAGCGCGACCGCCCGGCGGCAGGCGGCAATGCCGTCGTCGTAGCGGCCCAGATCCACATAATCGCCGCCGACCGCGCTGAGGCTGATCATCTCATAGGATGGGCTTTCACTGCGAGTCGCCTGGTCCAGCGCCTGCTGATGATACCGCAGGGCTTCGGGATGCTCCCCGCGCTCGCTGTACACGTTGCCGATGTTGCACAGTGAGCCGATGATTCCGAGCGCATCCCCGGCCCGCTCCCGCGCGGCGAGACCCCGCACATACCAGTCCAATGCCTGCGCGTAATCACACTGGTTGTACCGGATATTGCCAAGCACGTTGTAGCCTGCGCCGGCTCCTTCCCAGTCCTGCCGGTCTTCGCGAATTACCAGCGATGCCATGACTTTTTCTTCGGCCTCGGCATATTCCGCGAGGCAGTAATGCACGTTGCCCAGATAATGCAGGCACCGGCCCTCCGTGTCCAAATCGCCGAGCCGGCGGCTGAGGGCCAGGCTTTCGCCGAGCGCCTCCCGCGCGTCTTCGTGCCGGGAGACCAGTACGGCGCAGATGCCCTGCATACAGAGGGCCGGGGCCAGGCCGGCCCGATAATTGCCGCTTCGTGCCAGAGTGACCGCTTCCCGGCTCATCGCCAGCGCCTGCGGCGGGTCCTGCGAGCGCATCTCCCAGGCCGCCGCCGTCAATGCATAAATTTCTTCCATAGGTATTTTAAGTCTCTCTCTGGATTATGCCATAGTTCGCCGATAATCAGGCCAACGAGTAAAATTCTTAAAGACGGAGCCAGCCATGCCTACACCCACCCAAACAAAGACTGCCGAGGCGCAGACGGTCCATCAAGTGCCGCTGGATCAGATCGTCACCAACGAAAACCAGCCCCGCAAGTCGTTTTACCAGGACACGCTCGACGAGCTGGCCGCGTCCATCAAAGAGCGCGGCGTCTTGGAGCCGATTGTCGTCCGCCCGTTGGAAGGCAAGTTTCAGATTGTCATGGGCGAGCGCCGCTTCCGGGCGTCGAAAATCGCAGGCATGGCGACGATCCCTGCGCTGATCAAAGAAATGTCCGACGAGGACGCCCATGCCGACGCGCTGCTGGAAAACTTCCAGCGCGAGGACATGAACTCCATTGAAAAAGCCCGCGCCATTCAAGGTCTGCTGACGTTTATGTCGTGGGAGAAATGCGGCAAGACGCTCGGCGTCTCCGAGACCACCCTGCGCCGCTCTTTGGAGCTGCTGGAGCTGCCTCAGTTCGTCCAAATCGAGCTGACCCTGCGTGCGCCGCAGCCCGGCCAGATCCTCTTGACCGAAGGCCACGCCCGCGCCCTGGCCGTGCTGGCCCATGACCCCGCCTCGCAGAAGCGCATGGTGGACAAGATCAAGATCGAAAAGCTGAACGTCGGCGACGCCGAGCGGGTCATGGGCGCGATTGTCAAATACCCGGAAAAGCGGGAAGCCTTTTTAAGAGTCTCGCTCGCCGTCACCGAGCAGCTATTGAAAACGCTGGGCGCCCGCGCCGAAAAAGCCAAGCCGTACCGCCCGCAGACCGCCGAGCAGCACATGAAGGCGATTGACAAGGTCGGCCAGCAGCTCTCGGACCTGCTGGACGAGCGCGTCATCGAATATCTGAGCGCCGTCCAGATGAACCAGCTTCTTGCCACCTGCGCCGAGCTGAACCGGGGTTTGGACGAGTTCAACCGCAAAGTGCGCCTGGCGCTGAAATCCAAAGAATACGGCTTCCAGGAAACCTACATCCACTGCCCCCTCTGCGGCCGCGTCGAGCTGGTCGGCTCCATGCGCTGCTCCGTCTGCTGGACCATCCTGCGCCGCTGCTACGACTGCGGCAACTACGACCGCACCCAGGAAAAATGCGGCGTCAACGCCGCCCAGGTCTACGTCGCCGAGGCCGAGAACCCCAAAGAATACTCCAAAAGCTACAAATGCCCCGACTACAAGCCCAAGTACGAAGCGCAGGCCGTGAAGAACTTAAAGATAGCCGCTTAGGAGCAGCTATTAGGGGTAAGCACAATCAATGCAGAACGATAGTAGTTGGCCGCCTCCGCCAACAAATCTGCCCCTCTTTGTTTCCGAGGAAAAGCCAAAATTCTCGCCCACGGTTTTGTGGTTCGCAGCGAGTCTGGGAGTGGTATTAGGTTTCATTGATGTTCACTTAACTTCCGCTCAGGAACGCAGCAGTTGGATACAAGATATAGGTAATCCCTATATGGTAGGAGCCGGATTGCTTGGATTGTGGCAGCCGAGAACATTCTGGCTGTCTGCCGGCATTCTCACTTTAAGCCTTTACGCTGTGCATGTCGTGGCGATACTCTGCGGGGTTCATCAGCCCTTTGTAGAGCCGAGCATTGCTGATGCGTCCGCTTGTTTGTTCTTCATTGTCCCGAACGGGGTTTCTGCTCTGGCTGGCGCGATAGTAAGGTGGATTTGGAACCGACAGTCTTTCTTTGTTACTCGAAACTAACAATAATCTCCGGTAAGGCAATATGTATTCAGTGCGTCAAGAACTTGAAGATCGCACCGTAGAAGCAAAAGATGGAGAACGTCACCGAAACTAATTTGCCAAACGAAGAGCAGCCCAGCATCTGGCCCCCACCTCCGTTTGCACCGCCGGAGGCAGATGCTAGGCCAAACTACCGGTGCCAGGTATGGACTGGGGGAGTTGCTCTCGATGTTTTCGTTGGCCTCTTTGTCGGTGCTGTCCCTCTGCTGTTACTGCTCTTTTTTGCAGCAGCGTTTATGCTCGGAGATGCAGTATCAGATTATCCTAGCAATATTGGTGATGTCCAGATCAAAGGTTCCCTCGTCCTCGCTGCCGCTTTCCATGGTCTGCTCTGCCGTGTCTGTCTTCGCACTTTCCCCGGATTGCTGTGGGGAAGCCTCTTCGGAGTCTTACTCTCGTGCGTTTATTCTGTCTGGTTTATGTGAAGGCGAGCCAGAAACTGTCCGGCAGCGGAGCATCAAAGTCATCGGCGATCCAATGCTGCCCTGCGTGAAGGCCAGGCAATCGCAGCGCCGCTGGTTCCTGCGGCGTGGTTTGAACTTCCCACGCGGCAAGCTGCTGAAGATAGCTGGTAATGCTCTGGCCTTCTTGTGCGGCTTTGAGTGCAAGCGAATGGGCGACTTCGGGCGGTAAGTCAACAATCACGGTCATGTCGTGATTATACCTGAAGCACGAAAAGCCCGGTCTCCCAGAGACTGGGCTTTTCGCTGCGGGGGCAGTGCCGCTGTCAGGCGTGGACGTAGTAAATGACCCGGCTTTTGTTGATCAGGGCGATGACGGCCTGGGGGGTGAGCGTCTGCGCCTGCTGGTGTTTGTAGGCGCTGAACGCCGCCGCGTAGGCGGCGTCTTCTGCTTTTGGATGGCGGGCGAGCGTGCTGAGACACTGAATGGTCGTACTGCCGGTTGCTGTTTTGAGGGAGCGGGCTGTTGTCTCTCCGGCGTTCAGCGCCAGGCCGGCGTCTAAAATAGCGGTGTCCACATTCTGGATACCGGGGTAGAGGATGCCTAAGTCTGCTCCGCCTGGAACTGTCCGGCAGTGCGCCATCTTCGGCGCTGGAATCTGATCCTCCACCAGAAGAACACGCTCCCGGTCCTGCCGGAAATCAGAGCGCAGCTCGGCTTCCGTCATGTGCCGCGCCTTCAAGCCTTCCGCCAGCGTGTGCGGGGCGATGAGCTTAGACAGGGCGGCGATGCGCCGGTCTATCTCCGCCGCCGGGACGGCCAGGTGACGGCGGCGGCATTCCTGGTCCACCAAATAGTTTTGGACCAGAATATCCACCGTGCGCGGCCCGTCCGCCGCAAGGCATCGTGCGGCGACTTCCGGCATCGGGATGACATGGCCGTCTACGGTCGCGGCGGCTGCCGGCAGGGAGCGGCCCGGCGGCGGGGCGCAGTCCGCGTCGGTGGCAAAGGTCAAGTGCGAGCGATTGATCAGGCCGACAATGCAGGCCGGGCTGAGGAACTGGGACTGCTCATCCACATAGGTGTTCCGTGCGCCTTGGTAAGCGCCCGCTTCGGCAGGTATTTGGTCTGCGTCTGTGCTGACCGCTTGCAGCAGCCAAAAGCCGTTGTAGGATTTGAGTGGGGAGGAGATCCCGTTCTTGCCGAGCGCCAGCGCCGCCTGCACCACCGCCGGGTCCGTGTCGTGAATGCCCGGATAGACGATGCCGAGGTCGCCGCCGGGGGTCTTCGGCGACGCTTCCGAGGCACTGTCGGCCAGTGTCCCGAAGTCTTTGCCCGCCCGAAGCTGTGCCTGCACGGCGGACATCAGGGCAGCGGCAGCCGCTTCGGAGCGCGTCGTTCCCGCTACCTCGGCGGGGGCGCCCGGCGGGGCATACCGAAGAAAAATGGCCCGGCAGTGGACCATCTTCACCGGGGCGACCTGGCCCGCGACAAGCTCCCGCCGCTGGATTTTGCGTGTGACTGAGGCCCGCAGCATCGCCATCGTGGTTTGATGCTGGGCGAGAACCGCTTCCAGGGTCAGCGGGCCGACTCTTTGGCGCAGCGCCGTTTCTTCGGCGTCAATCTCGGCGCTGCTGACTTTGATGCCCGCCTGGGCGCAGGCGCGTTCCAGAACATACTCCTGCACCATCTGGTCAATCACCGCCGCCCGGTCCCGGCGCAGGCACAAAGAAGTCACGTCGCGGAGCAGGATGGGGTGGCCGCCCACTTCGGCGGCGACGCCTGCCGGGCCGTGGGACGCACAGTAGCGGCCCTGGGGGTCAGTCGCGAACTCGCCGGCCCCGTGCACCAGGCGGCTCGCGGCAAAAAAGAGAACAGCGGCCAGCACGGGAACCGTCCGGGCCGCTCGATTGACAAACACGCTCCGCCTCCAATCCTAAAAGCGGTCGCCGCACCTGAAAGCGCGGCGACCGCTAAGAAACGATCTGTGACACTTAGTGATGTGTCACAAGTTCTTGCGGGCGACTAAAGTCGCGGCAACAAGTGCACGAAACCTGCCTTCGCAGGTTAAGAATAAGAAGTTCTGAGTCTTAGTCCGCGAAGGCGGACTTCGTGCACTTGTTGCCGCGACTTCAGTCGCCCGCAAGAAACCCTCCATCACCCTAGCGCGGGACCAAGTCCCATGTCTGCTGGTTGCCGCCGCCCAGCCAGGGCCAAAGGTCAATCAGCGCGTTGTTCGCGCCGGACGCATGCTGGCCGTCCAGAACATCATGGCCGCCGCTGCTGTTCGTCGCGCCGCAGGAGATGAAGTAGCGTCCCCCCGACGTCTGGTTGATCTGCCACTGCTGCCAGGGCCCGCCGTTGTAATCCCACAGCTCGATCATTGTCCCGTCGTTCCCGCTCGCGCCGGTGCCGTCCAGGCTGCGCCCGACACTGCCGTCGGGGTTGATCGTTTTAATGGAATAGTAGCCGTTGTTCAGATTCGTAATCATCCATTTCTGGTTGTTCGTCCCGGCATACGGCCAGAGCTGGATGGGGTTTCCGTTGCCGTTCCCATACCCGGTGCAGTCCAGCGCATTGCCGGTCGTCGAGGCGGTGATCTCGTAGACGCCGTTCGGCACGGGGGGAGCGCCCTGCTCGTACTGGCGGACGTAGTCAATATCGAAGTAGCCGCTGCCCTGCGTGCTGCCGTCGGTGCCGCCGCCGGTGAAATTGCCGCCGACCGCGAGGTTCAGCAGCATATACATGGTCTGGCCGTCGAATTCCCAGTTCCCGCCTCCGCCGCGCGAGAAGGTTCCGGTCTGGTTGCCGTCCACATAAAACGTGCAGTAGCCGGGCTGCCAGTTGACGCCGTAATTGTGGTAGCTTCCCGTCGAGTTGTTGGGGGTGGTGACGAGTGTCGGGTCCCAGCCGGGCATGTGCAGGCTCTGGTGGTTGTCCCAGGAACCGTTGCATTCTTCCGCGACATCAATCTCGCCGCAGGTGGGCCAGCCCACCGAGCCGATGTTGTTGCCGAGAAACCAGAACGCCGGCCAGTAGCCCCGGCCGGCATTCGGGAACTTGCACCGGGCCTCGAAGTAGCCGTAAGGACCGAAGGACACTTTACCGGCGGTGATGATCCGGGCTGAGTACCAGGTCCCGCCGGAGTTCGTGGCTTTGATTTGCAGAGCCTGATCGTCCGTCCCGGTGCCGTCCCAGATCATGTGGGCATTATCTGAGTTGTTTGTGTAAACTTCCAGCTCATTGTTGCCCCAGCCGCCGCCGCCCGTCTGGTAGCTCCATGAGGAGGCGGAAGGGGTGGCGCCGGTCGCGGCCCCGGTGAACTCATCGGCCCAGACTCGCCCCATGCCGCCGGGGGCTTGGGCGGCGGCCGGCTTGTGCAGCCCGCCTGCAAGCAGCGCGGCGGCGGCAAGGACCAGAAGTGGGGCGGCACCGGCCCGTCCCTTGAAGTGAAATTGCATCATGTTAAGGTCTCCTCATATTCAGCACTGAACATCGTCATTGACACCTAAAAAGACAGCGCACTCGTTTTAAGGCGTTTGTACAGCAATTCTTGCGAATGTCCCCCTTAATCTACAAAGTTTGCCATCATAGCATGGCCGGACAAAACTGTCAAGTGTCGCCAAAGGAACTCATCGGAGGACGCTTCGGGGACTGCCGGTATCACTCCGTGCCATACAGCCGGTCGCCGAAGTCGCCGAGGCCCGGCAGGATGTACTTGCGGAAGTCTAGCTCGCGGTCTAGTCCTGCGGTGAAAAGGGGAACGTCGGGGTGAGCGGCGTTCAGCAGGGCGACGCCTTCGGGGGCGGCGACAAGCGAGAGCATCAACACTCGGCCCGCGCCGGCGGCTTTAACCGTGGCGATGGCCTGGGACGCCGAGCCGCCGGTGGCGAGCATGGGGTCTAAGATGAGCGTCGTGCGCCCGTGCATATCCGGCGGCAGCTTGGCGTAGTAAGCGGACGCCACGGCGGTTTCATGGTCCCGCGCCAGGCCGATGTAGCCGACGGACACGTCGGGGAAGAACTCGACAATCGGGTCCAGCATGCCGAGGCCCGCCCGCAGAATGGAAACGGCGACCAGCGGGTCATCCAGCACCGGGCTGTCCAGCGTTTCCAGCGGCGTTTGGATGGTACGGGGCCGCAGCGCGAGGCTTTGGGTCGCTTCAATCGCGAGCAGCACGGTCAGCCGCTTGGTCAGGAGGCGAAACAGTGACGGCTTGGTAGTTTTGTCCCGCAGGTGAGTAAGAAAATGCCGGGCCAGCGGGTGTGTGAGCGTAGTGATGTTCATGGTATGATAGGGTAATTATTTCGGCGAACGGGCAGGGATTTCCTGCCTCAAGAACCAAGCAACAAAAACCATGCCATATATGGCACGGCTACACAGCGAAGACGCTACGAAGCGGTACTTCGCGGCGTCCGCGCCGTGTAGCCGTGTGTTTCAACACATGGCCCTTCGTTTTTCTTGTTTGTCCTTGCCTTTGGAGAACAACCATGAACAAAGCAAAAATCGGTTTGATCGGGATTGTCGGCGCAGAAGCCAAAGCCGACTTCTGGGGGACCATGCAGCGGGTCGCCGAACTCGGCTACGCCGGCATTGAAGCGCCGGGCGGCCTGCGGGACGGCGATGTGGCCGAGAACTTGAAGCGCTTCCACGGTTTAGGATTGCAGGTGCTGACGGTAAGCGCGGACCAGGACAAGCTGCGGGACAATTTAGACGGCGTTCTGGCCGAAGCCAAATCGCTGGAGTCGCCGCGCGTCTCGGTCTGGTGGGGGCCGAGCGATACGAAAGAGGCGATCCTGCGGGGGGCCGAGCTGTACAACGCCGCCGGGGCGAGGCTGGCGGCGGAGGGCGTGACGCTGTGCTACCACAACCACGAATATGAGTTCTTGAAGACGTTCGACGGCGTTTATGCGTTGGACGTTCTCGCGATGCACACCGACCCGGCGGCCCTGTCGTTTGAGCTGGACATCGCGTGGATCACGTTCGGCGGCGAAGACCCGGTGCGCGTCTTAAAACGCTATGCCGGGCGGGTGCCGGCCATTCATGTCAAAGACCTGTCTCGTTTAGACGAGCGCAACCATTTCACGGCGGTCGGCACGGGGGTCGTGCCGGTGCAGGCGTCTGTGGAGATGGCTTTGGAACTCGGCATTGAGTGGATGGTCGTGGAGCAGGACACGCTGCGGCATTTGTCGGGGCTGGAGACGGCAGCGGTCAGCATTTGGAATTTGAAGGAGATGTGTCTGGCGTAGAGTGCCGGAACCCCTCCCGCTCATTCTTCGCTCCCTCCCCTGTTAGGGAAGGGCTTCGGAAATAGCCCAGGATAAAAGTCCTGCTCCTTTACGGGAGGCAGGGGCTATAGTCGTAACTCTTGGCCCTTCCCTAACAGGGGAGGGAGCGAAGAATGAGCGGGAGGGGTTCTTATCGGGTATCATAGTTCCCAATGCTGCTTAATCCTCTCAACCTGCTCTGGGCCATTCCCCTGCTCGGCGGCATTGTCGCGCTCTGGATGCTGCGATTGAAGCGGCAGGAAGTGACCGTCTCATCGCTGTACCTTTGGAACTCCCTGCTGCAAGAGACGCAGGCGAACGCGCCGATCCAAAAGCTGCGCCGGTCGCTGCTGCTGTTTTTGCAGCTGCTCGCCGCGCTGCTGCTGATCTTTGCGCTGGCTCGGCCGTTCGTCTATGGGGCGGGC
This sequence comes from Capsulimonadaceae bacterium, assembly GCA_965277885.1. Classification (GTDB taxonomy): domain Bacteria; phylum Armatimonadota; class Armatimonadia; order Armatimonadales; family Capsulimonadaceae; genus JANXMY01. The sequence goes on from CBDIDS010000003.1 coordinate 36,326, forward strand.
GTGTCCGGCCACACGGTCGTGATCCTCTTGGACACGTCGGCGTCCATGAACGCCACCGATGTCAGCCCAAGCCGGCTGGCCGCCGCGAAATCCGCTGCCGATGATTTTATCGCCCATCAACTGCGGGGGGGCGATGTCGCGACTGTCATTGCGGCGTCAAACAAGCCGCAGTCTCTGGTGTCCGGGTTCACCGGCGACGGCGGGCGCTTGCAGTCGGCGATTGACGGCGCGGTTCCCACCGATACCGTCGCCGATATGCCCGCCGCGCTGACCCTGGCGCAGTCTCTAGTCGGGACACGGCCCGGAGCCGAGATCCGCGTGTTCTCCGACGGGGCGTATTCGTCGGACGATCTCAAAAAGCTGGCCGTCGTGCCGCTCGGCGGAACCGACGTGTCGCTGGATTCTATCGGTACGACCACGCCGGACAATCTGGCGATTACGCGGCTGGATGGCCGCCGCAACCCGCAGACCGGAACCAATGAAGTCTTTGCGGAAGTGCAAAACTTGGGCGGCAAAACCCATTCCGGCGGCACGCTGTCGCTGCTGAAAGACGGGCGGCTTGTAGACGCCCGCGCCCTGAACTTCTCAGATAACACCCAGATCGAGACGTTTGACAGCCCCCTGCTCAAAGACGGCGGGGTCATCACGGCGCGTCTGGACGATGTCAAAGACGATCTTGGAGCAGACAATCAGGCGTCGCTCGTGCTGGCCCCGCCGCGCCCGCGCCGTGTTTTATTGGTGACGGATGGCAATATATTTTTGGAGCGCGGCCTGAATTTAGACCCCGATGTGGTGCTGGAAGAATGCACCCCGGACGAGTTTGCGACCGTCGGCAAAAGCGGCGCGGGCTACAGCATGGTCGTCTTTGACGGCGCTCTGCCCGCGAAGCCTCTGCCGCCGGGCAATTACTTGGTGTTCGGTGCGGACAGTGTCCAAATGCCCGTGACGAGCAGCGGCAGCACGGACAGTCCGACCTTGATTGACGAGACCCGCACCCAGCCGGTCATGCGCTTTGTGGATTTGGAAGGGCTGCGCCTGCGAACCGCCCTGCGTACTCAAACCCAGCCGTGGGGTCAGAGCCTGGCCGACGCCGACTCCGGCCCGCTCATCGCCGCCGGGGATCATGGCGGCCTTCGGGTCGTCTTTGTCTCGTTCAGCTTGAGTGACTCCGACTGGCCCCTGCGGGTCTCGTTTCCCATCTTTCTCACCAATGCCGTCCGCTGGCTGACCGCCGGGGGCGGCCTCGGCGCATCCCAGCCCGAAACTCCTACCGGCGGCGTTGCCTCTTTGGGAGTCCCGGCGGGCCAGACTTCCATTTCCATTACCCGGCCTGACGGCACGAAAACCGCCGTCAATGCCCCGCCCGCCGGCGGGGTTGCGCTGGTGGAAGACACCCGGCTGGCCGGGGTTTATCATGCCCAGATCGGCAGTGTAGACTATCCGTTCGCCGTCAATCTGGACAGCGCCGACGAAAGCCGCCTGGCCGCCCAGAAGCCGCCTGTTCTCACGCATCCCGGCACGCCCCAGACGCCTTCCGTTCACCTGCCGCTGTCCAAACGCGCTAAAAACGACCTCTGGCCGGCCCTCGCCGCCGTCGCCCTGGCACTGCTGCTCTTGGAATGGTTTGTCTTCCATAAGCGTATATAACAAAAGCAATTCTGTGACGAGTGAGTTCACTCCCTCGTTCGTTTCAGCGCATTCTAAGTTAAGCATCAACCCATGAACGAAACAGAACAAGACCAAAATCGCTTTCTCGCAGGCCGCACCGCCGACGGCTCGCGTCCCGAAACACCATCTGCTCCCGAAACGCCGTCTGCTCCCGAAACGCCGTCTGCCTCCGAACAGGCGCCGCCGGTTAATCCGGCGTTCTCGCCCTACTATGCCCAAACGCCCGCCGTGCCGGAGTATGCCTACACTCCATCGCCGCCGGGGCTGCTTCAGCGCTGGAAAGCCAAAGGCGGGGTGCTGGGCGGCATCGCCTCGTTTCTGCTGCTTGTCGCCAAAGTCGCCGCGCCGGTACTGGGCCTGCTCGCCAAGTTCAAGTTCCTCGCGATCGGGGCGAAGCTGCTGCTCGGCTCCGGCTCCATGCTGCTTTCGATGTGGGTCTGGGGCCTGATCTACGGCTGGAAGTTCGGCGTCGGCATCGTCCTTCTGATCTTCATTCACGAATGCGGCCATGCAATTGCCGCCCGAATGCGCGGCATCCCAACAGGGATAATGGTCTTTGTCCCGCTGATGGGCGCGTTTGTGACCACAGGCCGCTACGGAAAGTCCATTGTCGAAGATGCGTTCATCGGCATCATGGGGCCGGTCTTCGGGACACTGGCCGGTCTCGGCTGCCTCGTGCTGTACGCGGTCACGCCCGGCCATTCGCCGTTCTGGCTGGCTTTGGCCCAGGTCAACTTCTTTATGAACTTGTTCAACCTGGCCCCGACTGCGCCGCTCGACGGCGGCTGGATCACGCCGCTCTTTTCGCCGAAGCTGCTCGCCGTCGGCGCGGTCCTGCTGCTGTTTTTGGCCCGCTATAACCCCTTGATTATCGTGCTGGCCTTGATGAGCCTGCCGCGCATTATTTCCGGCTGGAAAGCAAAGCCCGAAGACAGTCCGTATTATCAGGCCACCGCCGCCGATCGCTGGAAGTTCGGCGCGGCGTATCTCGGCCTGGCTGCGCTTCTCGCCGGGCTGGGCTACAGCGTCCACCTGCATCTCGGCGCGATCCCACACCCGCTGGCTTAATCCGCAGGCAATAAGACAAACAAAGGAAGTTATCTCCTGTCAAACTTTGTGTACGGCTACGTTGAGACTGCAAATCTGCCAAGCGTAATTCAGGACGTTGAGCAAATTGTCGCCAACCAGTCTTTGGGATTGACCACACACTCATCAGATATATTGTACGATTTTCCGTCCTCTTTCCTCCCTCGCGGGGACAACGCCCTGATCTTTTCTATCTGCGACTCAAAGCAATCCAACGTCGCGGAATATCTTCTTGACAGTCTTAATTTTGTTGCCGATTTACCGAATAGCTTGCCCAGAGAAGCGAAAAAGCGCCGGGAGCTATTACTGGATTTAATCTCAGAAATATTCAATCTTGAGCAGGTCGAAAAGCTTTATATCGTACTCATTGAGGTGCAAGGGATTGAGGCAATAGCAGCAATTTCACTAGAAGACCTGAAAGAAGAAACACTTAATAATTATGAGGGACCTCCTAATGTCCTATACATTGTTGAAAAACCCTAGTGTTTATATGGTTGAAATTGAACAGCCTCATCAAAAGTAAATAGGATATGGCACCAAAGCAGAAGTGCAGTGGTCAGCAACAAAAAGTGGAGCAGAGCATGGCGGGGTTCGCCTATGGGCGTAGGCTAGAACCATATACCCTGTTAATCTGGCGTCGGTTGTGGACAAATGGGGGGCTTGTTGACGAGGGCGTAAACGCCTTCGCTGGCGGGCGAAGCGCCAAGCCGCCACCTGCGTGGCGGAAGAAGTTCAGAGTGTTCTTGTTCGGCTCTTGCCCCGCGCAGGCGGGACCTTAGCGTCCGCGCTCCCCAGCGAGGACATTTATGTCCTCGTCACAAGCCATGCCCTCATATCTACCTGCCCTTGTTCTCTGCCCTACTTTCCTTCCTCTTTCAGCGCGTCCAAAAGCGTCTGCACTTTCGTTTGAGCAACCGCAATGCGGGTGTCTGCCGCGCCGTAGTACAAATACAAATCGTCGCCTTTGATAATGGTGCCGGTGGGGAAGACGACGCCGGGGATGAAGCCGGTGGACTCATACGGCTCTTTGGGGCCGAAGACCCAGCGGGGCAGGCGGCGAATGACCCGGCGCGGGTTGTCGAGGTCCAGCAGCGCCAGGCCCACGCGGTAAATCGGGCCGTGGGATGTGGATTTGACGCCGTGATAGATGAGCAGCCAGCCGTCGGGGGTCTCAATCGGAGGCGGTCCGCCGCCGACTTTGTCGCCGTCCCACCACGGCCCGCCCCGCTCCTCGATAATGCACCACGGGCGGCCCCAGTGAATGAGGTCTTCGCTTTCCACCAGCCAGATATGCTCCATGTCGCCCAGCGCGGGCCGGTGCAGCATCCAGTAGCGGTCGTTGATTTTGCGCGGGAAGACCGACGCATCTTTGTTGTTGGGGGCTAAGACAAGGCCGAAGCGGTCAACGCTCTTGAAATCGGTGGTGGTGGCGAGGCAGACGCCCGCGCCGAGATTGGAATAGCCGGTGTAGGCGATCACATACTCGCCCCGGTCGGCGAGATACGACACGCGCGGGTCTTCGCAGCCGTAAGCCTCAAACGGCGTGTCGAACGGCGAGGCGGCCAGGGGACGGATGGCACCGGGGCCGTTCGGCGCGAGAAACGGATGGTCTTCAATGCGCCAGTTCGTCAGGCCGTCTTTGGAGCGGGCAATGGTGATGTGCGAGCTGCCTTCCTGGTCAATCACCCGGATCAGCATCAGCACCTCGCCGTTGACGAGGATGGTAGCCGGGTTGCAGACACAGTCGCAGGGGTAGGGCATATCGCTGGGGCTGAGAATAGGGTTCAGCGACGAGCGCGTGAAAAGCTCATGTTCAAACACGGAGGAAGTTCCCTTCTAAAATCACAAGTCTAAGATAACGGGTCTCAAGTAACAGGCAGGCTAAATAACAGGCAGGCTGAAAGTGTTATACCCGCGAATTTGCAAAAGAAGCGAGAAGGAAAAGCGGCGGCGCGTACCGAAATAAACACTTATGGCATTGAAAGCAAACACTTCTTCCTCAAATGTATTGCCCGAAGCCGGGCCGGAAGCGGCGGTGAAGCCGCTGAAGCTCTGGCGGGTGCTGTGGCTCGGCCTGCTGCTGATCCCGGTCAACGTCTTCTGGACGACCATCATTGAGATCCGGTGGTACACGCTCGACGGGACTTCGCTGCCGCTGTTCATCACGCCGGTCTTCATGCTGTTTATTCTGGTGCTGCTCAATCTCGCCTGGCGCAAATTCTTTCCGAAGGCAAGCCCCATGCGGCAGGAAGAACTGCTGCTGCTGTATATCATGCTGGTCGTTTCGTGTACGTTCGCCGGGCATGATACGCTGCAAAATATGTTCGGCTCCATCACCTACGCCTACTGGAACGAGACGCCCGAAAACAAGTGGCGGTCTTTGTTTTTCCAGTACCTGCCGAACTGGCTGCTTATCACCGACAAAGATGCACTGACGGCGATGAACCACGGCAATGTCAGCATTTACAGCCCGCAAGGGCGGGTTTATTTGCGGGCCTGGATCGTGCCGCTGGTGTCCTGGGGCTTGTTTTTCCTGACACTGGTTGGGATGTACCTGTGCCTTACGGTGCTGGTACGGCGGGCCTGGATTGAAAACGAGAAGCTGACCTTTCCGATTGTTCAATTGCCGCTGGCGATGACCTCGGAGACAGCCGGGAAGAACTTCTTTCAGAACCCTGTCATGTGGTCGGGATTTGGGCTGGCGTTTTTGATCTCGTTCGGGAACGGCCTCCACACCCTGATCCCGACTGTGCCGGAATTCCATGTCAAGCTGTTTGACATTTCTTCTCTCATCACGACCCGCCCGTGGAGCGCGATGGGGTCTACCCAAACTTCGTTTTACCCGTTTGCGGTCGGCCTCGGCTACTTTATGCCGCTGGACCTGTCGTTTTCCTGCTGGTTCTTTTATATCGCCGCCCGCGTGTTTCGGATTGTCGGCAACATTTACGGGTGGGACGCCGTGCAGAACTCGTCCCAAACCAGCACCTTCCCGTACTTCGGCGAACAGGCGACCGGGGCCTGGTTCGGCCTGGGGTTCGTGCTTTTGTACGCCGGACGCAACTACTGGCGCGAGGTGTTCCAGTCGGCCTGGCAGGGGTCACGCTCCTCCGACCCGGTCGAAGCCCGGCGTTACCGGGCGGCGCTCGGCGGGCTGGTTGCCGGCAGTCTGGTGCTGGCGCTGTTTTCCGAGCTGCTCGGCATGACCGGCTGGGTCGCGGTGCTGTTCTTTTTGATCGTCTTTCTTCTGGGCTTTGTGATCACGCGGGTGCGGGCGGAGCTGGGGTCGCCGCACGAGATTGTCTGGGTCAATCCGATTCAGGTCTTGATCACGCTGTTCGGGTCGCGGACGCTGGGGGCGCAGGATTTGACCCTGCTGTCCACGCTGTACTGGTTCAACCGGGGCTACCGGAACCATCCGATGCCGAACCAGCTGGAAGCGTTCAAGATGATGGACGGCAAGCCGTCGGTCGGGGTAGGGGGGCTGTGCGGCGTGCTGATATTTGCGTCGGTGGTCAGCCTGATTTCGACGGATTGGGCGAACCTGCATGTGCTGTATGCTTACGGCGGCGAAGGAAAAAATATCGGGTTCAAGAGCTTTGTCGGCGCGGAAAGCTACAACCGTCTGGCGGGCTGGCTGACCCAGCCGGTCCCGCCGGCGTCCACCGGCTTGTATTACATTGCCGCGGGCTTGCTGGTCACGGTCGCCTTGTCTTTGATGCGCGTGAACTTTGTCTGGTGGCCGTTCCACCCGGCGGGCTACGCACTGGCGCTGTCGTATGCGATGGAGTATTTCTGGCTGCCGATCTTTATCGCCTGGGCTTTGAAGTTTTTGATCATTCGGTACGGCGGGATCGGCCTCCACCGCCGGGCCATTCCGTTCTTCTTGGGACTCATCCTCGGCGACTACACCATCGGAGCGCTGTGGGCCATCGTCGGCCCAATCCTCGGCGTCCCGACCTACAAGATTTATATTTAGGGAATAGAAAGGCGAACAGGATAAAGAAGGGCGGACACAAGGTTCGCGCCCTACCATTCGTCCCAGTCTGACCCCGTAGGGGCGAACCTTGTGTTCGCCCTTCTTTATCCTGTTCGCCCTTTCTAATAATGGTTGCTCTTTTCCGCGTGTTCGCCCTGCCTGCTTCTTCCCTTGACGTTCGCCCTGCCTCTGTGTTATAGTAACCTCATCTACTTTTTTCGCTGTTCGTTTTTTGCTCCGCCGCCGACAAGGACTTGTTTCTCGATGCGCTTTTACCCCGCCCTGCTCGCACTTGCCGTTCTCGCGTCCGCCACGCCGGCCTTCGCGTCGCACCATCATCGTTCGTCTGCCGCTGACCGTGACGCGCAGGTGCAGGCGCAGCACCGCATTCGGCTCGCGGCCAAAGAGAAAAAAGCTTGGCGCGAGCATCTCGCCAAGCTGCGCTCCCTGCCGCGTGCCGAGCGGGTCGCCGAGAAGCACCACGAGAAAAAGTGGCAGCGCAAGCACAATGAGAAAGTGGCGGCAGTCCAGGAAGCCACGGCGCACCAGAAACGCGCCCTCCTGCGGGACGCAAAGCTTGCCCGCCGACATCACCACGCCGCCTCGCTGGTCGCCGCCGCGCCGAAGCACCGCAAAGTTCTTGTCGTTCACAAACCGATTGCGCCGAAGAAGCTGCTGGCATCAAAAAAAGCGCCGGCTCATACCCGGCATCTGGCTGCGCTTCAAGCGGCGCACCGGGCGAATGTTCAGAAGATCGCGCAGAGAAGCGCAGCAGAAAGCCTGAAGCATCGGGAGAATGTGGCGCGGCAGGCGCAGATCGCCCATGAATGGGCCGCGCGGCGGCAGACCGTTCACGCGCTGCATTTGCAGAAAATCGCCGCCGCAAGCCGCGTCCGCTGGTCCGCCCTGCACGGTGACGGCAGCGGGGGCAAAAGTATTCGCTTCTGGCAGACCGGCGCGGCGGGCGTTCCCGTCAAAGTGATCTCGGTAGACTTGAACGATCCGAACGTCAAAGTTTCGGCGGTCATGGCCGCGCGGGGCAACGGCACGTCCGAGCCGTTCCGGCAGATGATCAGCCGGGCGAACCCGAATGTCGCCGTGACCGGGACGTTCTTTTCGCTTGACGATTTGCAGCCGGTCGGGGACATTGTCGTAGACGGCAATCTGGTCCACTTCGGCGGCATGGGAACGGCCCTGTGCATCACGCCCGCGAACCGCGCGACGATGGTGACGTGCCAGTGGGGACGGCACCACGATTGGAGTCCGTTTGACTTCGTCGTCGCCTGCGGCCCGCGTCTTCTCCGCAGCGGCCGGGTAGTCCTCGACGCCCGCGCCGAGCGGTTCCACGACCGGCACATGCTGGCTCCAAACTCGCGGATCGCGGTCGGGATCACGCGCGGCAACACGCTCTTTTTCGTGATGACCCACGAGCCGATCTCGCTCGGTCGGCTGGCCCGCGTCATGCAGTCTTTGGGCGCGGGTGATGCGATGAATTTGGATGCCGGCACCAGCACCGGCTTTTACTACAACGGCGCGACACTCGCGAGGCCGGGCCGCAAGCTGACCAACATGATTGTGGTCTATGGCCGCCGCGAGCGCTACGAACACGCTTTGGACCAGCTTGTCTCGCCGATGTACCATCATGCCGCGTCCCGCCGCCTGCTGCCGTCCGGCCTCCGAACGGCGGCTTTGGTTCGCCCGTGAGCGAGCTTGAACTGCCCCCGCGCGTCTGGGCCGAGATTGATCCGCCGGCTTTAACCCACAACATCATGCTGCTGACACGCCGCTTTGCCCCCGCCCAGGTGATGGCCGTGGTCAAAGCCGACGCTTACGGCCACGGCGTCGCCCAAATCGCCCCGCTCTGCGCCGAGGCTGGATTGACTGATTTCGGCGTCGCGACGCCCGCCGAGGGCGTCGCTTTGCGTTCTTTGCTGCCGCCGGATGCCGCGATCTATTTACTCGGCCCTGCCCTCCCATCCGAAGCCCCCGCGATTGTGCATCACCGCCTGACGCTGCTGCTGTCTTCCTATGAAATGGGCCAAGCGCTGTCGTCAGCCGCCCACACGCAGAATGTCACGGCGGCGGCGCATCTGGATTTAGACACCGGCATCGGACGCGCCGGGGTGCAGCTTTCCGACGCCCGCGCCTTGCTGGCCGCGCTTCAAGCGCTGCCGAACCTCCGCCTCACCGGCCTTTCCACCCACTTTGCCAGTGCCGACGAAGATTTAGTGGACGCCCATGGGCAGTGGTTAGAGTTCGCGGACTTCCTGACAAGTTTAGGTGCACAGCCCGAATTACTTGTCCATGCTTCCAATTCACCTGCCTCTTTGATCCTGCCGCCGGCTGCCCGGCATCAGATGATCCGGCCCGGCCTGCTGCTGTACGGCATCGAGCCGGCGCCCGGTGCGTTTGCCTTCTCCGTGCTGCCCCTCCGTCCCGTGCTGTCGCTGAAAACGCGCGTTTCGCTGTGCCGCTTCCTGCCCGCCGGCGCGACGATTTCGTATGGCCGTACTTACACCGTTCCCTCCGGCGGCACTTATGCGACGCTTGCAGTCGGCTACGGCGACGGCTACCCGCGCGGACTTTCTAATCGCGGCTTTGTTCTCCTGCACGGCAAACGCGCTCCGATCTGCGGGCGGGTCTGCATGGACCAAGTCGTCGTAGATGTCAGCGCCATTCCAAACGTTCAGGCCGGCGACATTGCCACACTGGTCGGCACGGACGGGAACGAAACAATCACAGCGGGCGAACTCGCCGCGCTTGTTACCACAACGCCGCACGCCATCACCACAGGACTGACGGCCCGTGTCAGTCGGGTACAATAGCTGAATATGTTCCATGACCCTTCGCAGCGGCAGACGCTTACTGTAGATGGCCGCAGCGTGGCAGTTCGTGTCCTGCCTGCTTTGAGCCGGCCTGCCTTTCAGCCTGCCTCCCTGGCGCTGCCGATTATTATGGTGCATGGCCTCGGCTGCTCGTCGGATGCGTGGCGTCCGACCCTCGGCTGCCTGGCGGAACGGGGGATCGGTTCGGTTTACGTGCCGGATATGCCGGGGTTCGGCTACTCGCAGGGCCCGAAAAAAGCGATGTCTATTGTGGATCTGGCGGACTGGCTGGCGCGGCTGATGGACGCGCTCCATCTTCCCAAAGCGAATTTTGCCGGGAACTCCCTCGGCGGTCAGGTTCTTTTGGAATTTGCCCGGCGTCACCCGGAACGGGTAGGGCGGATGGTCATGGACGGCGCGACTGTCGGCAGTCAGTATATCTCGCTTGCCCGGTACGCTGCGGGCCTGGTGCTGGACGGCATTCAGGAGCCGCCGAATTACACGGCGCTGCTGGGATGGATGTCCGCCCAAATGGGCGTGGTGCGCTATGTGCAGACGACCCTGGCGATGCTGGCCGACGAGCCGCTGGAACAAACATCGAAGATACAAGCGCCCTGCCTTATCATGCGCGGGGAGCGCGACGGCATCATCCCGGACGCGGTCGCCCGCCGCCTGGCTGCCGCCTTGCCGAACGGCCAGTTCCGGCGTCTGTCGGGAACGGCCCACGCGATGCAGTTCACCCGTCCCCGCGAGTTCACAGAGATTGCCCTGTCGTTCTGGGCGGGGAACACGGAAGATAACGCGGAGTGAGAAAGTGCTGGAAGAGTGCGGCCACAGAAAGAACACGGCTTTGTTGCGTCATTCAGAACCATGTCCTAAAGGACACGGCTATTGGGCGCAGACGCCGGGAACCCCCGCTTCGCGGGGCTAAGAACAGGATATACAAATCTGAGTGCGCCGAAGGCGTAGTTTGCGGCGTCTGCGCCCAATAGCCGTGTCCTTTAGGACATGGAATATGGGCAAACGGATCTAGGCAGCAACGCCGTTCCAAGCGCATCATCAATGGAAAATATGCTATGACCAATGCCCTTGAACTTGTGCGCGAACTGATACAACTGCCGGGACCGCCGGGGCAGGAAGGGCTGGTGCGGGAGGCCGTCGCGGCTCATGCCGAGCGTCTTGGCTGCGTTTACGAAACCGACGCGCGGGGGAACCTGCTGCTGTCGGTTCCGGGCGCAGGCCGCCTGCCCGATGCGCCCGACATCGTTGTCATGGCCCATTTGGACGAAATCGCGCTGCTCGTCGTCCGAGTCGAGGACGGCGGCACGCTGGTTGTCACCAGCCTCGGCGGCGTGTTTCCGTGGAAGTGGGGCGAGGGGCCGGTGCAGATTTTAGCATCGCCGACGCCGCTGGACGGCGTTCTGTCGTTCGGCTCCATCCACACGACCGACCCCGGCAGCACGGCGTCGGCGGCGCGGGAACGCGCTCTGACCTGGGCGGATACGCGCATTACGACCGGGCTGTCGGCGGAAGCGTTGGCGCAGAGCGGCGTTCGGGCTGGAACGCGCGTCGTGCTGCACCCGTCGCGCCGGACCTGGACTGAAATCGGCGACTTTGTGGCGTCGCCGTTTCTGGATGACCGGGCCGATCTTGCGGCGATGCTGCTGACGCTGGAGAGCCTACAGGGCCTTGACCCGGAACGAGCGCTGTTTGCGGCGACGGCGGCGGAAGAAGTCGGGGGGCATGGGGCGCTCTGGCTGCTTCGCCAAAGGCCGGCGACGGTCGGGATCGCGCTGGAAATCGGGCCGCGCGTCCCGGAAAGTCCATTTCTGCTGGACGATCAGCCGACGGTCTGGGTGAACGACTCGTACTCAGCCATGCAGGCCGCCGACATTGATTTGGTCGCCCGCGCGGCGCACTCCATCGGCCAAACTCCCCATTTTCAGGCGCTTTCACGCGGCGGCAGCGATGCGTCCTGCGCGGCCTCTTATGGCCTGGTCGCCCGGCCGATCACGCTGGCGTTCGCCGCCGAAAACTCGCATGGCTGCGAGATCATGCACCGGAACGCCGTGCCGAATTTGTCCGCGCTTTTGCGGGCTGTCTTAGAAGAGGTTTGTTTGTGACCGACGTGTTTTCGCTGCTCATCCGCCCGCAGTATTACGATTTTGACCCGTCGGGCATTGTTCATAACGCCACTTATGTGCGCTGGCTGGAAGACGGCCGGATGGCGTTTCAGCAGGCCGGCCCGTGGCCCGTCGAGCGGATGTACGCGGCGGACATGACGGCGGTCCTGACCCGGACCGACATCCGGTATAAGCGCCCCGTGCGGCTCTCGGAAACCGTCCTGCTGCGGGTCTGGGTGCTGTCGGTGGGCCGCTCTGCGTTATCCCTCGCCCTCCGCTTTGTTCACCCGGAGACGGACACCGAGTACGCCCGCGCCGAGCAGAGCGGCTGCTTCGTGCGCCGCTCCACCGGCAAACCCGTCGCCATGCCTGCCGAGTACCTGGAGTTCTGCCGCGCCTACAAAGCGAAGTTCTGCGTGCCGGAGTGAAGAACGCTTTCTCAGTCTTGTCACCCATCCTTCTAATGAACCTTTTTTTGTTCGGTGGGGTTATTGATTATAAGAGGTAAAAACCCATGAAACAGACACGACGCGAGCTTTTGCGAAACGGCTTTGTCGCTGCCGCCGCTGCCGGAGCGTCGCTGCTTGCGGCTAAGTACGGCTTTTCCGCGCCGGGCGATCATGCGCCCGCCCGCCATTTTGCCGTTGCCCATACCGATGCTGAGTGGAAAAAGCTGCTGACACCCACCCAGTATCATGTTCTACGCGAGGCGGGAACCGAACTACCTTTTTCTGGGGACTACGAGTTCCACGGCAAAGGCGTCTACAACTGCGCGGCCTGTGCGAACCCGCTGTTTAATGCCGCCACAGAGTTTGATTCTGGGACGGGCTGGCCGAGCTTCTACCAGCCGCTGACGAAAACCAGCGTTTTCACGCGGGCGGACAGCAGCCTGTATATGGAGCGGACAGAAGTCGCCTGCGCCCGCTGCGGCGGTCATCTCGGCCATGTGTTTGACGACGGCCCGAAGCCGACCGGCCTGCGTTACTGCATGAACTCGGTGGCGATGAAGTTTGTCAAGCAAGCGTAATTTTCTTCGGAAGCGGCGGAGGCAATCAAGCCCCCGCCGTTTTTTTACGTCTTATCATACACAATAAATGACAGTTAAGTATGCTAAGAAATAATAAAATTTAGCTATTGATGCTTGTTCGGTTTAGCCTGTTTTTGTCAGCGGGTAACACGCCCTTGATGACAAAAGGCTGAGCAAACGCCTCAAGCGCGAGGTCATCAGGAGAAAATATAATGCAGACAAAGTTGAAGCTTGGAATTGCGCTGGCCGCCGGCAGCCTCACGCTGGCTTTTCTTGGCGGGTGTCATTCCGGTGATCAAGCCGACACCGGCTCTTCCACCAGCGGAACCGGCACAGCCGGCACTCCCGGCGGCGCAGGAACGGCAGGCGGCCCGGCGGGTCCAGGCGGCCCAAGCGGCACTGGGACGGCAGGCACCGCCGGGACAGCGGGAACGGCTGGGACGGCAGGCACCGCCGGAACAGCAGGCACAGGGGGCGGCGGGGCAGGCTCGCCATAACAAAAATGTCGTTGATGCCCTAATTTGGAGGACATCTACTCACAAACAAGGAGAACTTGAGATGACCAAGTCAATCAGCGCTGCCCTGTTGGCAGCAAGCATTGTTTTCGGTGTCAGCGCCGTATCACTGGCGCAAACTGCGCCGTCCGCCGCCGGCGCCGGAACCACCGGGGCGAAAGCGCCGAGCGGTACGACCGGCAGCGGCAAGGATACGGGAATGCAGGTTCCAAGCGGCATGTCCGGCAACGGTCCAGGAGGAGTCGGCACTGCCGCCAGCCCGACCGCGACCAATCCCGCGACATCTTCTTCTGCCGGGACTTCTTCTGCCGGGACTTCTTCTGCCGGTGCGGCTTCGTCCAGCACAGGCAAATCCGGTGCGTCGAAGAGCAAAAAGACCGCTCAGCACAGCAAGAAGCATACCGCGTCCAGCACAAGTCGTTAAGCCGCAGAACAAAGTCACAGAAAAAGCCTGGAGCGTCGCTTGCTCCCGGCAGCCAACAAAGATTGCAAGGAAATTATTATGTTCTTTCACACAAAAAAGCTTCAATACAAGGCCAAGCCGGACAAGCCGAATGCCCTGTTCGCCAACAAAGTCCAGGAAGTGCTGGGCGGGCAGTACGGCGAAATGACCGTCATGACCCAGTACCTGTTTCAAGGCTGGAGCTGCATGGGACCGGCGAAATACAAAGACATGCTGCTGGACATCGGCACCGAAGAAATCGGACATGTGGAGATGCTCTGCACGCTGATCGCTTATTTGCTGGAAGACGCACCGCTGTCCGAGCAGGAGGCCGCCGTGGCGTCCAACCCGATGATGGCGGCGATCATGGGCGGCTCAAACCCGCAGCATTCGATTGTCGGCGGCGGCGGGGCGCGGCCGACCGACAGCATGGGCAACCCCTGGACCGGCGGCTATATCACCAACAGCGGCAATTTATTCGGCAATTTCCAGGCCAACTTGAACGCCGAGGTCAACGGCCGCATTCAGGTCTGCCGCTTGTATGAGATGACCGACGACCCCGGCATTCGGGACACGTTCCAGTACATGATCGCCCGCGATACCATGCACCAGAACCAGTGGCTGGCCGCGCTGGAAGATATGAAGTCCGAGGGCCTGTGCGACTATCCCGTGCCGGTCGCCTTTACCGCCGACAGCCCGCACGCGGATGCCCGCTACCAGTTCTGGAACCTGTCCGAAGGCACGGACAGCAAGGAAGGCCGGTGGGCGAGCGGTCCGAGCATGGACGGCAAAGGCGAGTTCACCTATCTTGCCGATCCCAAGCCGCTGGGGCCGGAGCCGTCGCTGCCGACGCCCGACGCGCGTTTGTACGACCTGCCCCAGCCGATGAGCGTCGGCCACGCCGACGGAGCGCCGGCAAACGGCGTCGGCGGCGTCATCAAGCAGGCGGTCGCCGCGATCACCGAGAAAGTAACCGGCTGACGGCTGCGCCGGGTGGAAGTACGCCGGGTGGAAGTGCAGGGGACTTGGGTATACAGCTTTATGGCCGAACGCGGCTGCGAGACCCACCCACAGAAGAGGAAACAGAAAAATGAAGAGATCCCTTGCACTTTCGACCCTGGCTGCCGCCACGCTGCTGATCGGAACCAGCGCCGGCGCCTTTGCCCAGGCTCCGTCGTCCCACGCAAAAACCACGACCCATGTGACCGGAAGCGGCAAAGACACCGGAATGGAAATTCCGAGCGGCATGTCCGGTAACGGCCCTGGGGGCGTTGGAACCATCGCCAGCCGGAATGCGACCAACCCGACATCCGGCAAAACCGGCGCGTCAAAGAAAAAAAGCGCTTCGCACAGCAAGAAGCACAGCATGTCCAAAAAAAGCATGTCCCACTAAGCGTCGGCCAGACTCAGCACCGGAAAGCCGGGGAACACAGTTCGGTTTCCCGGCCCAGACTGCTTTGCCTAAGCCGGGTTTTGTTTGTTGCGGCGCAGGGATCACATTGCTGAAATCAGAGACCCTTCAAGTGAGGCAAGGAATAAAATTATGACCCCGACAATGCCCAAGCAGCAGGACCCGACCAAGCAGTATCCCCAGCCGCCGCTGCCGGAGCCGGAGCAGACGCCGCCCGGCTCGGACAAGAAAATGGCCCATGCGCCCGACTACGGCGAAACCAGCTATGTCGGCAGCGGACGGCTGGAAGGCCGGGCGGCGATTATTACCGGCGCAGACAGCGGCATCGGCCGGGCCGTCGCGCTGGCCTTCGCCCGCGAAGGCGCGGATGTTTTGATTTCGTACCTCAGCGAAGACGAAGACGCCCAGGAAACACTGCGTTTGGTGCATAGCGCAGGCCGCCGGGCCATTCTCGTCCCCGGCGACATCACCGACGAGGCCCACTGCAAGATGATTGTCGAGAAAGCCCAATCAGAATTCGGGCATTTGGACATTCTGGTCAACAACGCCGCGTTCCAGAAGACGCACCAGAAAATTACGGAGATCCCGTCGGAAGAATGGGAGCATACCTTCCGTACCAACATTTTCGCGATGTTTTGTTTGTGCAAGGCCGCTCTGCCGGTCATGCGGCCCGGCGGCGCGATGATCAACACGGCTTCCA
Organism: Capsulimonadaceae bacterium; assembly: GCA_965277885.1. Classification (GTDB taxonomy): domain Bacteria; phylum Armatimonadota; class Armatimonadia; order Armatimonadales; family Capsulimonadaceae; genus JANXMY01. The sequence goes on from CBDIDS010000003.1 coordinate 52,099, forward strand.
TTGAAGCCTACCAGCCCGAAGCCATGCTGCTGGCCTATGCGACTACCAAAGGCGCCATTGTCAACTTCACCAAAGGCTTGGCATCGGAAGCCATCGAAAGCGGCATCCGGGTGAACGCCGTCGCGCCCGGCCCGGTCTGGACCCCGCTCATCCCGTCTACGATGCCGCCGGAGCAGGTGAAGACCTTCGGCTCGGACACGCTTTTGAAGCGCCCCGCCCAGCCTGCCGAGCTTGCCCCGCTGTATGCGTTTCTGGCATCGCAGGAAGCCTCGTACATCACCGGCATGGTCTACGGCATCACCGGCGGCGACCCGATTGCGTAGAAACCTCCCCATCAGAAACCTCACCCGGCAGCGAACCTCCGGGTGAGGTTTTTTATTTTCCGCGTTTATCAGGTACAATGGGCAAAACGGCAACGGCGCTGTCAATTCACACGAACAGAAAGTTATATTCGTTGAACACAGTTACCGTACCCGGCGAAACCGCCTCGCCCGCCAATCACAAAGCCGATCTTTACCGCATTGTCGCCCTCGCCGTTCTTGCCGCCACATTGGGCGCGTTTCTTCTGGCGTTCACGAACGAGAAACTTCTGTTTTTATACAAAGACAGGCTGCATCTGTCGCCCGGCGGGGTGGGAACGATGCTGATCCTCGTCGGCATCCCGGCTTATTTGCAGCCGCTGATGGGAGCGTTTTCCGACCTGAACCCGCTGGCCGGTTACCATCGCCGCTCGTACTTCGTGCTGGGCGGGATCATCGGCGCGGCAGGCTACCTTGTTCTGGCGCTACAGCCGAAGTACGGATTTGTCTCGGTAGCCGCACTGGTCATCATTGCACTGGCCGGGACCATTCTGACCACCGTGACTTTGAATGCCGTACTGGTCGTAGTCGGCAACGCGACCGGGACATTTGCCCGGCTTCAAACCCTGCTGTATTTGATCACTTACGGCTGGGTGCTGCTTTACACCGGCCATCTGACCGGGTATGTGACTCTGCGCTGGAGCTACCCACATACTTTCAAGGCAGCGGCGGTGACTTCTCTGCTGCTTATTCCTCTGGTGTTCCTGATCCCGGAAAAGCGGCGGGACGATCACGGACGGGCGCTTGCGGATCCGGAAGAAACGCAGCGGCGCAAAGACGCCCGTCAGGCAGAGCGGCAGCAAACCCTCGTGACCCTGCGGGCGGCGGCAGGCTCGCCCGGCCTGTGGGCCATTGTCGCGTTCATCTTTTATCTGATCGCGACGCCGGGAACCAACACGGCGCAAGTTTATTTTGAGACCGATGCCCTCCATTTGTCCAAGCAATTCATCGGCAACTTAAGCCGCTGGAGTTCGGCAGGTGTTCTGGCGGCGCTGTTCGTGTTTGGCGCTGCTTCTCGCCGGATGTCCGTGCGGTCGCTGGTTTGGGGCGCGTGGCTGATGGACTGCGCGGCGTATCCGGTGTTGATGCTCATTCACAATGCCCCGACTGCCGAGATCGCCTCATTTTTCCTCTACCTCAGCGGGACCATTTACGGCCTGTGCCTGTACACGCTGGCGGGACGCGCCTGTCCGGTGGGAGTGGAAGGGGTTGTCTACGGCATGGCCCTTTCCGCTATCGCGCTCGGCGGCACTCTCGGCGAAAAACTGGGCGGGACTCTCTACGATGCGTTCGGCCCGGCAAGCCATCACAGCATCACGCACGGCTGGAACGCCTTGCTCTGGCTCGGCTTCGGCTTCACGGTCGTTGCCGCAGGGTTTATCCCGTTCCTGCCCGCCTGGGCAAAAAGCAGTGAGTGCCTCAGCACGGCGAGGCAAGAAGCGGAGTAGGTTTTTGGGTATGCTGACATTATGAAAACACGCAATTTAGGAAAGCTGATCGTCTCCGAGATCGGACTCGGCTGTATGGGGATGAGCGAATTTTATGGACCGGGCGACGAAGCCGAGTCGCTCCGAACGCTTGACCTGGCGCTGGAGCTTGGGGTCACGTTCTGGGATACCGCTGATATGTACGGGCCGTTCACGAATGAAAAACTTCTCGGCAAAGCGCTTGCCGGCAGGCGAGACCAAGTGGTGCTTGCCACAAAGTTCGGCAACCGGCGCAGTGCAGAGGGCGCGTTTCTTGGGATCAGCGGGACGCCGGAGTATGTCCGAAAGTCCTGCGATGAAAGCTTGGAGCGCCTGGGCGTAGACCATATTGACCTGTATTACCAGCACCGGGTAGACAAAACCGTGCCGATTGAAGACACGGTCGGTGCGATGGCGGAGCTTGTCGAAGCCGGCAAAGTGAGATATTTGGGCCTGTCGGAAGCGTCTGCCGCGACCATCCGCCGCGCCCATGCGGTGTACCCGATTTCTGCCCTGCAATCCGAATACTCGCTGTGGTCCCGCGACCCGGAAGGCGCTATTTTAGACACCCTGCAAGAACTCGGCATCGGCTTTGTGCCATACAGCCCGCTGGGGCGCGGCTTTCTGACGGGCCAGTTCCGAACGCCGGAAGATATTCCCGAAGGCGATTTCCGGCGCAATAATCCGCGCTTCCAGGGCGAGAACTTCACGCAGAACTTGAAGCTGGTCCAAGCCGTCAAGCAGATGGCCGACAGCAAAGGCATCACGCCGGGCCAGCTTGCCCTCGCCTGGGTGCTGGCCCAGGGACCGGATTTCGTCCCGATCCCCGGCACCAAGCGCACCAAGTACCTGCGCGAGAACGCGGCGGCTGTTGATGTACAGTTGTCTGCGGAAGATCTGGCGCGGCTGGACGACATCGCACCCAAAGATGTCGCCGCCGGCGACCGCTACCCCAGCATGGCGGCGATTGATCGCTGACCGTAGGACCCCCCAGCCCCCAATAATGGGGGAGCAATACAGAACTGGCGGGGCTTGCTTTCTTATCTTGCTCCCCCATTATTGGGGGCTGGGGGGCGGTCCCGCCCTCTACTTACTCATGCGAAAAAGCAAACAATTTTGGCAGACGGTCGTGCGCGGTGCCTTCTGGCTGGCGTTCAAGACCCTGCGCTACGTTCCCTGGAAACCGGCGCTGGCCTGGGGAACGGCGATGGGGACGCTCGGCTACCAGGTGGCGGGCCGGTTTCGGGCCGTGGCTGACAAGAACCTCAAAATCGCTTACGGAGACGCCATGACCGAACACCAGCGGCAGGCGCTGATCAAGCGGGTGTTTCAGCAGTTTGCCCGTGCGTCTCTGGTCGAGTTCCTGAAAGGCGCTCATTTCACAAAAGAAGACACGGCGCAGTGGGTGCATGTAGACTCATATCAGGTCGTCCATGACCTGCTGGCGCGGGGCAAAGGGGTCATTGTCGTCTCGGCGCATCTCGGCAACTGGGAATGGCTGACCAAACGCGCCACGATGGAAGGCTTCTCGGTAAAAGTGGTCGCGCGGCAAAGTGAAGATGAAAAGTTCAACCGGCTCACCGACCAAATACGCGGCGAGAACGGCTACACGGTTCACCCGCGCGGCGACTCTCCCCGTGCGCTCCTCAAGCAGCTGCGCGAAAACAAAATCGTCGCGATTGTCCCCGATCAAAAGTCGGAAGATGTCTTCGTGCCGTTCTTTGGAAAGCTCGCAGGAACAGTCGCCGGGCCTGCCGTGCTGGCCCTGAAGACCGGCGCGGCGATTCTGCCGATGTTCTGCCCGCGCCGGCCCGACGGCACTTACGAAACGGTCTTCTACCCGGCGATTATCCCGGAGCCGACAGGGGACACGGACGCCGACATCAAAGCGATTATGACCGAGATTACCGCCGATATTGAAGACATTGTCCGCAAGTACCCGGACCAATGGCTCTGGCTCCACGACCGCTGGCGCATTCCGCCGCCCGACCGCATTTCCGAAAGCCTCCATGCCGAACTCCTTGCCGCCGCTCGCTGACATTCAGCGCCTGCTTGTCGTCAAAACCAGCTCGATTGGCGATGTCATCCATGCGCTCCCCATCGTGCAGGCCATCAAAGAGGCCGCGCCGCACTTGACACTCGGCTGGGTCGTCCGCCGCCGCTGTGCGGACATTTTGACCGGCAATCCCGCGATTGATCACTTGTACGTTCTGCCTGACAAGCCCTCGCTTCGGGAGCTTCTACAGCTGCGCCGCACTCTGCATTCCGTGCGCTATGATATGGCGCTGGATATGCAGGGCCTCAGCCTCAGCGGCCTCGTCACTCGCCTTTCCGACGCCCCCACGCGCGTCGGCTGGGACCGCAATCGGGAAGGCAACGCGCTTTTTCTGACACATTCCCTTGTTCCCGGCAAAGCAAAGAACGCGCACGAGATAGACCTGCTGTACGGCTTCGCGGAGGCGCTTGGCGTGCGTGTTCCGCACCCGGAGTTCACGCCGCAGCCCTATCTTGCCGCTGAGAATGCCGCCCAGGCCGAAGCATGGCTTTCGGGTCTGCCGCGCCCGCGCATTGCGCTGAATGTCGGCGCGTCGCGGGCGTACAAGCGCTGGCCGCTCGAAAACTGGGTTCAAGTCGCGCAGGCGCTCACGCAGTCGGGCCGAAGCGTTGTCTTTGTCGGCGACAAGACCGACGCCGAAACAGTTGCCCAGATCACGCCGCATCTCAGCGCAGGCTTTGTCAATTTAGCAGGCAAAACCAGTCTGCGCGAGCTGGCCTCCGTGCTGGCAGCATGTGATTTATTAGTCAGCGGCGACAGCGGCCCCATGCACCTGGCAGTCGCGGTCGGTACGCCGACCGTCGCCCTTTTCGGCGCGACAAATCCGGCTCGGCATGGTCCTTACGGCGCACGGAACACTATTCTGCATGACCCCGTGCCGGGCCTTCTTGTCCCCGGCAAGCGTCCGACTGAGGCCGAAGGCGCGGCCTGCATGGCGCGGATCACGCCGGAAAGGGTGCTGGCGGCAATTCAGGGAAAAGTGACGAAGGAATGAACCCCCTCGTCTCGTCTGCCTCTTATCTCTGTGCGGCCTTTTCAGGTATACTTCTAAGCCTATGCGGAAGTTTTTAGTCGTCAACATGAACTATATGGGGGATGCGCTCCTGACCACGCCGGCGATTGCGGCGCTCCGGTCGGCGTTCCCCGACGCGCAGATTGACACGGTGGTGGGGGCTGGGACCGCCGCCGAGGTGCTGCACGGCAACCCGGATCTCAACCATATCATCGCCCGGACCGCGCGGGGCGGGGCAAGCCGGCTGATGCAGATCTACCGGCTGCTCCGGGCCGGCCGCTACACCGATGCGGTCATTCTGCCGCCGCTGCCCGGCTATGCGTTTGCCGCCTGGCTGGCCCGCACCCCCCGCCGGGTGGGTCTCGGCGGGCGCGGCATGAACCATTTCCTGACGGAGCTGCGCCGGACAAAAGCGGTTCACATGGCCGATGCCATGCTGGACACGATGCCGCTGCCGCCCGGCACCCCGCGCCAGCGCCGCCTCATGGTTGCGGTTGACCCGGCCTCAGAAGAAGCCGCCGGTCGCCTGCTGGCGGAATACGGGATCGCGCCCGGCAGCCCGCTCCTCGCCGTCAATGTCGGCGCGACCCGCCCCCAAAAGCGCTGGTTTGCCGAGTCGTTTGCCGAGACTTTAGACGGCTTGCAGGATCTTCCTGTCGTGCTGGTCGGCGCGGGCGCAGAAGATACCCAGATGGCGGCGGACATCCTGCGCCAAACACAGTCATCGCCGATCAACCTGGTCGGCAAAACGCAGGTGAACACGCTGGCGGCGGTCTTGAAGCGGTGCGATCTGCTCATCAGCGGCGACTCCGGGCCGATGCACCTGGCGACGGCGGTGGGAACACCCTGCGTTGCGCTGTTTGGCTCGACCGACCCGAAAGTGACCGGGCCGTTTGACGAGTATTCGGAAGCCCTCTACAAAAACCTCTCGTGTTCCCCTTGCGGCAACCATCCGACCTGCAACGGGCGCTACGACTGCCTGCGCGAGATCACGCCGGAAGAAGTGGTGCTGGCGACCCGCCGCCTGCTCCGCGCCTGCCGGGGCGGTTTAACCGAGCTGCCCCAGATTGCCGCGCCGTCGCCTCCCGCAGCCGCGATGCCTCATCAGCCGGGCGTCAAGCGCATTCTGATCGCGACCAAGTTTCGCTTTATCGGCGACACGCTCCTCGCAACCCCGATTTTCCGGGCGGTCCGGGCGCAGTGGCCCGACGCCCATATTGCACTTCTCACGGGCAAGAATGCACGGGTGCTGCTGCAAAACAATCCCTACCTAGATGAAATCTGGGAGTTTGACCCGTACAAGTCCGACAAGGGAACCCGCGCCTATCTGCACCTGGTCCAGCGCCTGCGGACCGGCAAGTTCGATTTGTGCCTGGCGCTGAACCGATCCTTCCACTCGGCGCTGACGCCCTGGCTCGGCGGCATCAAAACCCGCGCGGGCTTCGAGTCGGAAGGGCGCGGGCCATTGCTGAACTGCCGGGTAGATTACGACCGGGAAAAAAGCGAGATCGCCTGCTATTTTGATGTTCTGCGGGCCGTCGCGCCCAACGCTCCGGTGAACCCGGCTTTAGAGCTTTGGATCAGCGCCGACGAAACCTCGCGGGCGCAGGCGCATCTCGCGGACGCCTGGGGCGAGCGCGTGCCGCGTGAGTATCTGGTCGGCATTCAGCCCGGTGCAAGTCAGGCCCGGAAACGGTGGAGCGCGGCGGGGTTCGCGTCGGTTGCGGACCAACTCGTTTCTGTCAATCCATACCTGCGCCTGGCGCTCATCGGCGGGCCGGACGAACAAGACGCCACCGAAGAAATGCTGTCGCTGTGCGGCCCCGAAGCAAAAGCGCGGGCGATTTCGTTTGCCGGCGGCTGCGACCTGCGCGAGTCATTAGCATTGGTCTCTCAGCTTGGCCTGTTCCTCGGCAATGACACCGCGATCATGCACTCGGCGGTCGCCCTCGGCGTCCCGACCGTCGCGCTGTTCGGCCCGACCAACCCGCGCAAATGGGGCAACTACGGCCCCTGCCACCGGGTCTTAGAATCCCCCGACGGCACAATGGCGTCCATCGCCGCAGGTGACGTTCTCGCGGCGGCCTCTGCCCTGCTGGCACAAAGCGCGTCGGCGAACTTGGTTGCGCCCGTCGCCTGAAATCCGGTATAATCGGCTGTCGCCGCCATCCTGGAGAACTGGACTGAACTTAAGATGATTGATAGCAATAAAGTCAAGATAACCGGCGCAGAAACCCCTGTATCCTCGGAAGCGCTGGCGCAAGTAGAAATTCGACTTGACATTCACTTGCCAGACCAATATCGGCAGTTTCTTCTAAAGCACAATGGCGGAAAGCCAACTCCCGACCTTTTTGAGTGTGCCGACGGAGGCGGATCATTTGTTCACAAGTTCTTAGCGATCCATGAGGGACCTTATGACAATTTTGAGCAGAAGAGTTTAAGTTTCTGGGATGACAAGGCTATGCCGGACAACATTCTTCCTATTGCCTGCGATGCCTTCGGAAACTATGTCTGTCTTTCCGTTTCAGGCGCAGATACTGGGTCAGTATATTTTTGGAACCATGAAGAACGACCGAGAAAAGCGTCTTATAAAAATCTATGCTTGATAGCCGAAAGTTTTGATCAATTCTTAGCTTCCTTGTCTGAGAAGCCTGTCGATCCATTCGCGGCGGAGATAAACCAGATTTTTCAGCACGACAATATCGCGGTGCTTCATCAAATTATCGCGGCAGGCTGGGACGTGAACTCTGGGCCATATCGCCCGGATATAACAGCCCTCGATTTTGCTGCCATGTACAACAAAAAGGATATTGCCAGGGTGCTGTTGGAACATGGAGCAAGGGTTGGCCGAGCGATAGAGATTGTCAAGCGATGTATTGTCAAGCGATGTGAGGCTCCTCCCGCACATCGTCACGATTATACAGAAATGAAAGCTCTGCTAGAGGCGGCAGCCATAGCTAAAGCAGAATAGGCTGACGGCTTAATCGGAAGCGTCGCGTTGTCTGATATAATTGGTTCATGCGTTTTGAATGGGAAGAAAGCAAGCGTGAGAGCAACATCGTCAAGCATGGAATTGACTTTGCCGATGCCCCGCGCCTCTTTTTATCCCCGATGCGAACCAGTTTGGATTTGCGGCAGGATTACGGCGAAGAGCGGTTTTTCGGGTTAGGATTGCTCGACAACCGTGTTGTCGCTGTTGCCTTCACTGAGCCGGAGGAGAACACCATTCGAGTTATCTCTCTGCGAAAGGCACTGGCACATGAGAAAAAACAATATGAGCAGTACATCAGGCAAAACTTCGGCCATTGAGGTAGGGGCAAAAGACATTATTCACTCGCGCACGGATTGGGCGCGTGTTGATGCACTTTCGGAGGAAGAAATAGACACATCGGAAATCCCGCCGCTCACTGATGCAGACTTTGCGCGTTCTGAATGGCGTTTTCCAGCTTCGGCGAGTTCAGGCAGTCAGGCTCTGCCTCAAGTAAGGGTAGAAGTTTTTGTGGACGAAGACACTCTGGATTGGTTTCAATCGCAGGGTCAGGATTATCCTCAGCGAATGCGGGCCGCGCTGCGCTTATACGCGGAAGCACACCGGACAGCCGCTTAACCTGACTCTCTGTAGTAGTGCCGTTTTATGACAAGTCTTTCTCGGTCCAATATATCCTACAAACGTGCCTTGTTTATCCGGTTCGGCGGCATGGGCGATATTCTGCTGGCGACGCCGTCGGTGCGGGCGGTGGCGGCGGCGTTTCCCGGCATCGCGATTGACTTTGTGGTCGGCGGGGGCATGACGGACGCGCTTTCGGGGCATCCGAATGTGCGCGAGATTTTGACGTTTGACAAGCGCGGCGTTGACTCACGGCTGGATCACTTTCTGCCGTTTCTGGGGCGGATTGCCCGGAAGCGGTATGACTTGGTGATCAATCTGCACCCCAGCGCGAAGTCGTATTTAATGGCGGCGGCGAGCGGGGCGAAGACGCGGATTACGTTTGAAAAGCGCATGGAAGTGCGGGCGGATACGGGCCAGGTCGCCCATGCGGTCGATGATTTCGCGAAGGAGCTGCGTCCGCTCGGCATTGAAAGCGTTCCCGACCGGGCACTGGACTTCATTGTTCCCAGCGCGGCCCATGCGCGGGTCGCTGAGTTACTGGCAGAGTTGGGCGTGTCGAATGAGGACAAGCTGCTCGTGATCAACCCGGCGGCGTCGCGGCCTTTGAACCGCTGGCCTTTGGAGCGCTTTGCGGAAGTCGCAGCGTGGTGGGCGGGGCAGCCGGGCGTCAAAGTGGCGATTACGGGAGCGCCCCCGGCGTTCAAAACCGTCATGGACGGTCTGGATGAAGTGAGCCTAGCGCGGGAAGTCGCGAACGCCGACACGCGCATTCTGAACCTGGCGGGGCAGTTGTCGGTCAAAGAGTTCGGGGCGCTGCTGGCCCGTGCGGACACGCTTTTGACCTGCGATACCGGGCCGATGCACATCGGGGCGGCGCTGGGGACGCCGCTGGTCGTGCTGTCGGGCGCGGCAGACCCGGACCGGACGGGGCCATTGACGGCAAACAGCACGGTTTTGATTGAACGTGCTTTGGAATGTGTTCCGTGCCGGGACCGGATCTGCCGGCGGGGCGATATGCTCTGCATGAGCAGCCTCACGACAGCTAATGTGATTGCGGCAGTCGCTCCCCGACTGGGCCGAAAGGAGACGCCGCGTGGGATTATCCTTCCCGTTGCCGGAAGATAAAATTGTCGGAGCCGAGGAGTTAGCCGAAATTGCCCGGCGGCGGCAAAGCGCGGGCGAAAAGATCGTGCTGACCAACGGCGTCTTCGATCTGCTTCATGTGGGCCATGCCCGGTATCTCGCCGAAGCACGGGGGTTGGGCGACGCGCTGATTGTCGCGGTCAACTCCGACGAATCGGTGCGCGGGTTCAAGGACCCGCTGCGCCCGGTGGTGCCGCTGGCTGAGCGCATGGAACTTTTGGCGTCGCTTGCCTGCGTGGATTATGTCGTGCCGTTCGCGACCCGGACACCGGTGCCGCTGATTGAACAAGTCCGGCCTCTGGTGTACGCCAAAGGCGGCGATTACACGCTGTCCGACCTGCCGGAAGCGGCGGTGGTGCAGGGCTACGGTGGCTCGGTTCAAATTCTATCGCTGATCGCCGGCCGCTCGACGACTGCTCTGATTGCCCGTGTCTGCGCCGCTTATTGTGAGACTTCTCAGGAATAAATCTATGCCTCTTTCCGTGCTGCAAGTCGCGACCGGCTTCCCCTCGTGGGGTGGGACCGAGCTGCATATCTTAAACTTGTCGGAGCAGCTTCAAAAGCGCGGCTATGATGTCACTGTCGCGTGCCGCCCCGGACGCTGGGTAGAAGAGAAGGCGACCGTGATGGGCCTGCCGACCGTGCCGATCCGGGTGATGAACCAGCACGACTGGCAGGATTTTGGCGTTTTGCGCCAGTTTTTAAGGGAGCGGAAAACCGATGTCCTGCACGTTCACTGGTCCTCGGATATTGTCGTTCCCGGTTATGCCGCCCTGCGCGAGCATGTCCCCGTGCGGATCATGTCCCGCCATATGCCGTACCCCTTCAAGAACCGGGTTGGCTCGTTTCTGTACAGCAAGATTTTGTACACCCGTTTAGTGACGGTCTCCAACTCTGTGCGCGAAACGCTGATCAAGTGCGGTGTTCCCGGCGACAAAGTGCAAGTCATTCATCACGGCACCGATGTGGAAGCGTTTGCGCGGACGACGCAGGACCGCAGGGAAATGCGGCTTGCCCTCGGTATCCCGGAGGACAGTGTTGCGGTCGGGATTGTCGGACGGATCGCTCCCGAAAAAGGCCATGCGGTGCTTTTGGACGCTCTGCAAAAAGTTCACGAGCGCTATCCGCTGTTTCTGGTGATTGTCGGCAACGGGCCGGACGACGAGCTGATTCGTACCCGTGCCGCCGAGATGGGTCTGGCCGACAAAGTGCTGTTCACGGGTTTCCGGGACGATGTCAACAATGTTTTAAACGCGCTCGACGTTGTCACGGTCCCATCTACCTGGAACGAGCCGTGTTCGGCGGTCGTGCAGCAGGGTATGGCCGTCTCGAAGCCGGTCATCGGCACCCGCGCGGGCGGGACGCCGGAGATGGTGGTGGACGACGAAACCGGCTTTCTGGTCCCGCCGTCCGACCCCGACGCGCTGGCCGACGCGCTGGCCCGCATGGCTGGCGATGCGTTTCTGCGGAAGCGGCTCGGCGCGGCAGGCAAAGAGCGCGTCGAAGAACTATTCTCCCTGCGCGTAATGACCGACAAAATCGAAGCGTTGTACCAGCGGGAATACGAGAATGCGCGGGGGGCGAACGCGCTCCAAAAAGCGCTGGCGTCGTAAGCAAATCGCGATGTTATATGCTGCACCCCGGTTTGAAGCCCCACTGACGCCCCTCAATGTCCGAGTCCAGCGCTGCCTTGTTTCTCGCGGGGATGCCTCAAAGCGGATTTTGCTGATGCGTCTCGGCGCTTACGGCGATATTTTGATGGCGACCCCACTGCTGGCATCGCTTCGGAAAGCCTACCCGGATGCGTATCTTACCTGGATGGCGGGACCAGGTGAGGTGCAGGCGGTTGACGCTAATCCTTACATAGATGAACTGATCGTCTGGGACGGCTTGTATTTTCGCCATGCCTGGCGTCACAGCCAGTTTGGCGCAGCGATAGGGCGCTCGCTGTCGTTCTGGCGCAAACTGCGCCGCCGCCGCTTCGATGTGTTTATTTCCCTTCAGCCGGAAGAATGGCCTCTGCTGGTTCCAGCTTCTGGGGCATCGCAGACGATAGGCATCTTTAACACGTTCGCGCGGCACTGGGGGGAAGAGCGCAACCCACACTACCGGACGCGCTACTCCCAGGCATACTCCCGGCCTGAGCTGCACCGGATTGACCAGTATTTGGCGGTCCTGGAAGCGCTTGGCCTGCCGAAGCCGACTGCCCCCCAGATGACAATGGGCTTCACGGCAGAGGATCAAGCGGCGATGGAGCGGTTTCTGACGGAGCATGGCATCGGTTCTTCCGACAAAGTGGTCGTGCTTGCGCCGCTAACGACTTGGCCGACAAAGTGCTGGCCCGCCGACCGTTACGCCGCGCTCGGCGATACTCTGGCGGTACAGGATGGCTGCCGTGTGGTGCTGATGGGTGCAAAAAGTGAAGAACAAACGCTGTCACAGATTGCCGCGCAAATGTCGGCCACGGCAGCGATTTCAGCGGGAACGCTTGCATTCCGAGAATCTGCCGCACTCATTGCCCGCGCACAGCTTTTAGTCAGCGGCGACACCGGCCCAATGCATGTCGCCACCGCCGTGGGAACGCCCCAAGTCGCACTGTTCGGCGCGACCTCGCCCCTCTGGTATGGCCCGCGCACGACGCACGCCGTTTCCCTGCTGCACGAAGTTCCCTGTGGGCCATGTGACAAAAAAGAATGCACGCAGAGGGGCGAAAACATCCTGCGCTGTTTGAAGCTGATTACCGTTGATGAGGCATTGTCGGCGGCGGAAACTCTGCTGGCGTCGGGGCGGCCATGAAGCGCATTCTCATCATCAAGCTCTGGGCGCTCGGCGACCTGCTGATGGCGACGCCGCTGGTGACGGCTTTGCAAGCCGCGTATCCCGGCGTCGAAGTCACCTGGCTGGCGGACAATCTGAACGCCGAGCTTTTGGAAGGCCAGCCGGGGATTGACGTGGTGCGGATTGATTCCGGCTTCTGGCGGCGTAAGCTCCGCAAAGGCCGGGTATTCGCCTGGCTCAAAGAAGCCCGGTACTGGCAGCGGGAGCTTGGCGGACGGCGCTTCGATGCCGTCATCAACTGCCACCCTGATTTATGGTGGACACGGATTTTGTGCCAAGCGCCAATTCAAGCTGGACTGTTCCACGCCCCAAAACCGTCCCTGTTGCGCCGTTTGTATACGCATCCCGTGCCGAAGCCCAAGCACGTTCACAACACGGACTACTACTTACAAGGCGCGGAGGCGCTGGGACTGGCCGGACCGTTTGACCGGCACCTGCGGTATCAAGTGTCGCCGGACGCACACGCCGAAGCGTCGGCATTTCTGGCGGCGTCGGCAGAGTACGATCCTGCTTTGCCTTTGATTGTCCTGCATCCCGGCACAAGCCAGGAGCCGAAGTCCTGGCTGCCGGAATACTTTGCCGCCGTCGCTGCCGCGCTGTCGCCGCGCATGAACGTCGTGCTGACGGGAAGCCCGAAAGAGCAGGCTTTAGCCGAAAAGATCGGGGCGCTCCTGCCGCCGGGAACGCGCCCGCCGCTTGTTGCCGCCGGCAAACTCAGCGGAACCGGCCCCTTTGCGGCTTTGGTCGCGCAGGCGGCGGCGGTCGTGACGGGCGACACGCTGGCGCTGCATCTGGCGTCGGCGCTGGAGACGCCGTTAGTCGGTATTTACGGCGGGTCCCGGCCCGGCGATAATCTCCCGCTGTTCGGCCCGCAGGCGCTTCTGTACGATGACGCGGTGCCGTGTGCGCCCTGTTACAAAGAGCGCTGCCCCCTGCGCGGGGCGGACCATCTGCGCTGCCAGCGGGCCGTGACCCCGGCGCAGGTTCTGGCCGCGCTGGAACAATTAGGAGTCATGAAAAAGGCTCGGCAGTAAATAACGCGGCCATGAAGAACGCGGCCATGAAGAACGCGGCAATAAATTGCGACGCTGTGGGGCGCAGACGCCTAATGTCCGCCTGCGCGGACAAAGATTAAGACCAAAGATTAAGACCAAAGATTAAGACCAAAGATTAAGACCAAAGATTAAGACCAAAGATTAAGATGCTCTGACTCGGCTCCCTGTCCGCGCAGGCGGACATTAGGCGTCTGCGCCACACAGCGTAGGATTTCAATCCCACGCCCCAACGGAAACAACAACCATGCAAAACGTCCATCTCGCAAACTACCCAAACCACATCATCGGCGACGGCTTCCCGCTCGCGGTCATCGCCGGGCCGTGCGTCATTGAAAGCTTGGACTTGTGCCGCGAAGTGGCGGCGGAAGCGAAAGCGGTCTGCGACGCGCTTGGCCTGCCCTATATCTTCAAAGCCTCCTTTGACAAAGCCAATCGCACATCTTCGGGATCGTTCCGGGGCGAGGGCCTTACCAAAGGCTTAGAAGTGCTGGCGGCAATCAAGGCCGAGTTTGGGGTTCCCGTCCTGACCGACGTGCATGAAACGTGGCAGATTGCGCCGGTCGCGGAAGTCGTGGACGTGCTGCAAATCCCGGCGTTTTTATCCCGCCAAACCGACCTGCTGCTGGCGGCGGGCGAAAGCGGACGGGTGGTGAATGTCAAAAAAGGCCAGTTTTTGGCCCCGTGGGACATGAAAAATGTGGTGGAGAAAATCACGGGAACGGGCAACCGGAACCTATTGCTGACCGAGCGTGGGGCGTCGTTCGGCTACAACACGCTGGTCGTTGATATGCGCTCCCTGCCGATCATGCGGGCGCTGGGCTGTCCGGTGGTGTTCGACGCGACGCACTCAGTCCAGCAGCCGGGGGGGCAGGGGACGACCAGCGGCGGACAGCGCGAGTTCATTCCGACTTTGCTGCGGGCGGCGGTCGCGGCAGGCGTGGACGCCCTCTTTTTAGAACTCCATCCCCATCCCGAATCTGCGCTTTCGGACGCCGCGACGATGCTGCCCTTGTCTCAGCTTCGCGCCCTGCTGACGACGGCAAAGGCGATTGACGGCGTCATCAAGCTGGGTTTTTAATCCGTACCCGCCGGCCTTCCACCGATAAGCGCCCGGCGGCGAAGAGGGCGACGGCGCGGGGGTAGGTCTCGTGTTCGGCGATCAAAACCCGCGCGGCCAAAGTCTCCGGCGTGTCGCCTTCTTCCACGGGAACTGCCGACTGGCAGATCACAGGGCCGTTGTCGTACTGCTCGTCCACAAAATGCACCGTGCAGCCGGAGACTTTGGCCCCGTACTCTAAAACGGCCTCGTGGATGCGCGGACCGTACATGCCCTGCCCGCCGAACGCCGGCAGCAGGGCAGCATGAATGTTCATTAAGCGGTTTCGGTAGGCCGAAACAACGGCGTCGGGGACTTTTCGCATATAGCCGGCGAGGCAGACAAGGTCGGTGCGGGCGTCTGCAAGCGCCGTCAAAAGCGCCTGGGCGTAAGCGTCTTCGGCCTGCTTTGAGGAGAGCGTCAAAGTTTGGAGGCCCATCTCCGAAGCACGGGCGAGGGCAGGGGAATCGGCAAAATTACCGACGACTAAGGCGACTTCACCGGCGATCCGGCCTGACGCACACGCCTCGGCAATGGCCTGCATGTTGCTGCCGCGCCCATGCCGGCCTGAAAGAAGAATGGCTATCCGCACGCTCATACGCGCTAGGTTCGGCAGGCGCGGCGTGTTTTCCTTGTTTTCGGCACCGATGCTTGACAAATCGCCCTTCTTCGTTTAAGATAAACGCTATGGCAAAGATTACTGCGTTTCTGCTCTCCCGGCTGCGGACTGTTATCATTCTCGCCGTTCTTGTGCTGGCCGTTTACGGCTTGGTTTCCTACAACCGGGCGCACCAGACGGCGCTGGAAACGACTCTGGCAGACGGTACGCCTTCCGCCCGCGACGCCGCCGTGCTGGGACTGGTCGAAAACGGACGGCTTGCGGACACGCTGATCAACACGCAGAACCCGGACGAGGACGCGAAAAGCCCACACAACCTGCGGAGCCTGCTGATGCGCCAGCACGCGACTGAGTCCGTCAACCGTCTCAGCGCGGAAGGAAAAATCACGCCCGATCAGGCGTTCGATACACTGTTTTCGCTGTGCAAAGACTCCGGTGATGGGGTCAAGTCCGCCGCGGAAACGGGCCTGACGGCGCTCGGCACGAAAAGCGACGCCAACCTGAATGCGGTCGTCCAGCGGCTCTCCAACGGCGACCCGGACATCCGGGGTGCGGCGGTGGACGTTCTCGGCCAGATCGGCGGCCCGAAAACAGCGGCGGCGGTCAATGCCGTGCTGCCGAACGCCGCATCGCAGGACTCGGCGGTCAGCGCCCTGCAAAAGATCGGCGCTCCGTCGGTTCCGCTGGTAGTCGCGCATTTGGAAGACCCGGCGGCGGCGGGCAACATCGCGTTCCGTCAGCAGATGGTCGGCACGCTCGATTCCATTGCCGATCCGTCCGCCGTGCCGGAGCTGACCCGAATCGCTGGGGAGACGGGTCAGCCGTCGGTGCAGCGTCTGGCCCAGGTCGCCCTGGCCGATACTGCGCTGGCCGCCTTTAAGTCCGTGCAGACGGCAAAAGACGCGCTCTCGGCGGCCAAAGACCCGGCGGCGAAAACGACGGCGCAGGCGGCGCTGACGAAAGCCGATGCCGTGCTGCCGGCGGTGCAAAGCGCAGAGCCGACCCTGCAAAGCATCTTGAACGACACCAATGCCGAGAGCGAGTCGCGCTCGCAGGCAGCCCTGGCGCTGGGACAGTATGGCAGCCCTTTGGCAATCGCGGCATTGGCCACGGAATTGGGAGATTTTGACGCTCAGGTTCGGGATGCGTCCGCCACCGGCCTGCAATCGTCGGGCGGCGCGGCAGTCGCTCCGCTGGCAAAGGCGCTTGAGTTCGGCGGCACGGTGAAGCGCACCGAGGCCGCGCAGGCGCTCGGCGGCATCGGCACGCCGGCGGCGGTTGCGGCGCTGACTCAGGCGTTCTCATCGCTGTCAACCCCCGATGCCGTGCGCGAAGGCGCGATTGTGGGCCTCGCCCGCAGCGGCAACCCATCGGTCATTCCGACGCTCGTGAAGGCGCTCGGCAGCCAAGACGGCCTTGTCGCCTCCTCCGCCCAGGACGGCCTTTTGACCCCGGCTTTAGCGAAACCCGCCATTCCGGCCCTGGTCGCCGCGCTGTCCCAGCCGACCCCTGTGCCGTTTAATGCCGGGGAGACGCTGTCCCGCATGGGGGCGCTGGCGGAGTCGGATGTTGTCCCGCGCCTCACTCAGTCCATCGCATCGGGAACTGTTCCGACCCAGACCTGGGCGGCAATTACGCTCGGCGAGATCGGCACCAAGTCCGCCCCGGCCCTGGCGGCCCTGCAAGGCTTGGCGAAAAGTTCCAACCCGGAAGTGCAGTATGCAGCCTCCCAGTCGCTGCTGAAGCTGGCAGAGTAACCCACCCCGTAACAAGTTACGACCCTCCCGAAACGGGAAGGTGTAGAGTTTAGGATTAGGTGTAGAGTGTGGCTTGCTATGCCCTGCTGCCTTTTGTTTTGCTCCTCACCTTCCCGCTTCGGGAGGGTCGTAACTTGTTACGGGGTGGGTTCAGAACGCCGCGCCGGCGTTCAGCCGGTCATCCATTGCTCTCTGTAGCTGCTGAATATGGGCGGCATTGCGGCCCAAATCTCCATAACCGCTGCGGGCGCGGGCGCGAATAGTCACCCGAATTTGGCTGTGGCCGAGCGCAAAGAAATATAACGTGACATCGTCAGTGCCGAGGAATGACTTCGCTGACGCTTCCAGAATGTCGTTTTCGGCATCCCCCGATACCAGTTCCCAGCCCGCTAGACGAGGCAGCACCTGCTTGGCGGCGGCCATCGCTCGGTTCATTTCGGCGTAATAGACTCGCGAGCGCAGGGCGGGATAGGCGGCGCTTTCCCCCGTGGTTACATCACTGACTGTGAAAAGCCGTCGGTTTGCCCAGCCCCACCAGCCTGCCGCCGCTCCAATCCCCAGTCCAACCCAAACTTTTTGCGCTTTCTTCATTCAGTCTCCATTATTGTGTCCAGCCGTCCGAGGCCCCGGTCCAGCGCGGCGAGGAGCGCCGCATGTAGAACCGGGTTAGACGCGCCGAGAATGCTCTGCAAGTTCGGCTCTGACGTATCCAGAAGCCGCGTGTTCTCTAAACTCCGCCCGTAGGCATCGGTGACGACCGCCCCGGCTTCCTGCGCGATCAGCGCGGCCGCAGCGATGTCATACGGGAACAGGCCGATCGGCTTGCCGCGTCCCAGCTCTAAAAAGCGTGTCCGGGACGACGGGTAATCGCGCAGAATGCGGTTGCCGATGTCCATGGTCGCCGCGAGCTGCCCGGTCATCAGGCGGGTCAGCGAGAAGGCTGTCGAGTTAAACAAAAAGCAGCCGCCGGTCATCGAGCTCTCGTTGACAATTTCGCTGAGCGCTGTGCCGATCCATTCAAACGGCCTTGCAACCACTTCAAACGTCAGCGGCGACTGGGAAAACTCGGTGACGGGAAGCAGGCGCGACGCTTTTTCTTCGCCATCCGGCCCGATCCAGTGCGCCCCGCCGCCGCGCTCCGCCCAAAACAAGTCGTCCTGCTTGATTTCGCCGATGCAGCCGAACCGCACGTCCGCCATTGTGGCGTCCGGCGTATAGTCCGCCCAGGCGACGGACACGACGCACTGCTCAAACCCTGCCATGGCAGGCCGCGTCCCATCAATCGGGTCAATCACTAAAACGGCTTCCGGCGATGACCCGAACTCGATCAGCCCTTTGTCTTCCGAATAATAGGCAATGGACAGCTTCTCGCGCTCGATAAACGAAACAATGGCTTCTTCCGCGATCTCGTCAATCGCAAACGTCGCATCGCCCGACGCCGCCGTGCCGGAGATTTCGCGCCCCTGCCACGCGCCGAGATGCGGCCGGACCGTATCCCGAATATGCCGCGTCATCGCGAGAACCGTTTCTTGAGGGGTCATCGGTGCAGATCTTTCAGCGCCAGCTTTTCCAGGCTTTCGACGATATGGTGGGCCTGGTCAAATGCGAAGTGGCGGGTCAGGGCGGTGGGGACAGCGACAGTGAACATGCCGGCGGCGTGGGCGGCGGCAAGGCCGCGCGGGGAGTCCTCAAACGCGGCGCAGTGCTGCGGGGGGATGCCTAAACGACTGGCGGCGAGCAGGTACACATCGGGCGCAGGCTTCGGGTGTTCTACTTCGTCGGCAGTGGCGATGGCTTGGAAGCGCCCAGTCAGGCCCGTGATGTCTAAGATTTGGTCTACCCATACGCGGTCGGAATTGGACGCAATCGCGCAGGGAATGCCCGCTTCAGCCAGTGCATCCAGCAGCGCCAAAACGCCGGGCAGGGGGGTCAACTTGCCGATGGCGGTCTGATAAAACGCTTGGCGGCGCTCCCGGACGGCGTCGCGGTCGTACTCCGGTCCGGCGGCTTCGGCCAGCGGCGCGTGCCAGTCGTTCTGGCTCTGGCCTTTAGCCGCGCCGACGGTGTGCGCCCACAGTTCCACAGGAAAGTGCAGGCCCTGTTCTTCGTAGATTTCGCGCCAGGCGTCGTAGTCCGGCGTTTCGGTATCGGCAAGAAGGCCGTCACAGTCGAAAATCGCGCCGAGTAATTGGGTGTTGGGAAGTGTCACGCGGCTTAGTTCGGGAGCGGTTCGCGGAATTCCTGCTATAATGCGGTTATGAATAGCAGCATTATTGGGCGATTGAAATCGCAGCAACAAAAGCACAAAGTCCGCCTGCGCGGACTCCGAACTCCGTACCAACCTGCGAAGGCAGGTTTTGTGCCTTTGTTGCCGCGAATTTATTCGCCTGCTCTGCTCCTTTTTCTCTGCCTTGCCCCGGCCCACGCCCAAACCCCGCTTGCGCCGGCGCTCGACAAAATCCTCCAAGCTCCTGCACTTCGGGGCGGTGTGACCGGAGCCATTGTCTGCCGGGTGAGCGACGGCAAAACGCTCTACGCCCACGATGCCGACCTGCGGCTCCTGCCCGCGTCGAACTGCAAGCTCTGGACTTCGGCGGCGGCGCTGGAACTTTTGGGGCCGGACTTTCACATGACGACCGATGTGCTGGCCTCAGCGCGGCCCGATGCCGACGGCACGATTTCAGGCAGCGTGTACCTGCGCGGGGGCGGCGACGGCTTGCTGTCGGCGGCGGATTTGGATGCTATGGCGATGGCGCTGTCGGCAATGGGAGTAAAGCATATTACGGGAAGCATTGCCGGCGACGGTTCGCGCTTTGCCGGGCCGGTTTATGGGTTCGGCTGGGAATGGGACGATCTCGGCGATGAAGAATTCCCGCAGATTTCGGGGCTGGAGGTGAGCGAAGGCGTTCTGAGCGTCCATGTCGCGGCAGGCAAAGTCCCCGGTGACCCCGTGACAGTGACCGTAGACCCGCCGACGAACTATGTGCCGCTGGTCATTACCGCCAAGACCGGCGCGAAAGAGGCCGCTGGCGACTGCGTGATCACAAAGCCCTGGCGGAAGAACGAGTTTGATGTCACGGGGACACTGCCGCTGGGAAAGACGCTGGACGCGAAAGCGCCGGTAGACGCTCCGCCCCTGCTGGCGGCAACACTGCTGCGGCAGGCTTTGATCCAGCACGGCGTCGCGGTAGACGGCGGCGCGGCGCTGGGACAGACCCCGGCAACTGCCGTTGTGCTGGCTTCTCATCAGAGCTTGCCGCTGTTGGAGTATATCGTTCGCATGAACAAGCCGAGTGACAATCTGCTGGCCGAAACGCTGGTGCGCCTGCTGGACACCTCCGGCACGTTTGACGCGGGACGGGCCAAAGCCTTGCCGTTTTTCGGGAGCCTGGGCGTAGACATAAGTTCGCTGGCACTGACAGACGGCTCCGGGGTAAGCCGGCGCGATTATGTCACGGCGCGGTCGGTCTCTCAGCTTCTGCTTGGAATGCACCGGCGCAAAGACTGGCCGCTTTACTACCGCTCCCTGCCGATTGCAGGCGTGGACGGCACGCTCAAAAGCCGCATGATTAACACTCTGGCCCAGAACAATGTTCATGCCAAGACCGGGACGCTGTCTCAGGTGCGGGCGCTGTCCGGCTATATCACCGGGCGAAGCGGGACGCTGTATGTGTTTTCGCTCTTGATGAACAACTTTCCCGGTAACGCCCGTTCGGCAGGTGCGGTTCAGGACTCGTTTGTCGAGTGGCTGGCCGGGCATCTGTGATCTGCGAGATACGCGCCGCTCCACCGGGCAATGGCGTCTAAAATCGGCTCCAGCGCAAGCCCGCCTTCGGTCAGCGCGTAGCTGGTCCGGGGCGGCATCGCCGAGTGGATGGTTTTCGTCAGCAGTCCGGCTTCTTCCAGCAGGTGCAGCCGCTGGGTCAGTGTCGTCGTGTTGATTGTGCCGCGCCGCATGAGGTCGCAGAACGACAGCGGGCCGCCGAGCAGGCTGAAGACGATCATCAGTACCCACTTTTCCTGCAAAAGCAGAACGCCGCGCATTAGATCCGCCGCCTTTAGACAGCCTTCTCCCGTTTCGTTTTCTTGAACTTGACAGCTTTCATCTTTCATAGGGGGTTATTGTACCAGCTTTGCGCCTTGTTATCTAACGCGCAGTAAATAGCGGCACGATTTGTTTTATGGTATGCTTGACAAAATAAAGCGAAGGTGTCATACTTGCGTTGTTGGGGGATGACTTAATGAAAATCGCAGTTCTCATTGCGCGGAACCTGCTGGGTCTGATGTTTGTCGTCTTTGGGCTGAACGGCTTCCTGCACTTTATTAAGCAGCCGCCGCCGACCGGGCTGGCGCTGCAATTTGGCATGGCATTGGGGGCGGCACATTATTTCGTGCCGGTGTTTGCCTTGCAGCTCCTCGGCGGCCTGATTTTGCTGTCGAACCGCTATGTTCCGCTTGGCCTGGTGCTGCTGGGGCCGATTATTGTGAATATCCTGCTGTACCATATTTTGATGGACCCGAAAGGCATTCCGCCCGGCGCGGTCGCGTTTCTGCTCTGGCTGTTAGTGTTTTACTCGGTCCGCTCGGCGTTCGCCGGCATTTTTGCGGCAAAAGTCCCGGAGGCGGTTTAGGAGAACAATAAAAATGGAACTTGGCATTGACAGCTTTGCATCCGCCAATCTCGGCGGCGTCTCCGACTCGGACGCACTTCGCAATTTAGTGGCGCGGATTGAATACGCCGACGAAGTGGGCCTGGACATCTTCGGCATTGGAGAGCATCACCGGGCGCAGTTCCTTGACTCGGCCCCTGCGGTTATTTTGGCGGCGGCGGCGGTGCGGACAAAGCACATCCGGCTGTCGAGCGCGGTCACGGTGTTGAGCGCCGCCGACCCGGTGCGCGTCTTCCAAAGCTACGCGACGCTGGATCTGCTGTCGGCGGGAAGGGCGGAGATTGTGGCGGGGCGCGGGTCATTTACCGAGTCGTATCCGCTCTTCGGCCTCGATTTGGAAGATTATGACTCGCTGTACGCCGAAAAGCTGGGATTGCTGCTCAAGCTTCGGGACAACGAGCATATCACCTGGTCCGGCAGGCACCGGGCGGCGCTGACGGGGCAGGGGGTCTACCCGCGCCCCCTGCAAAAGAAGCTGCCGATCTGGGTGGGGGTCGGCGGGACCCCGGAGTCGTTTGTTCGGGCCGGTACCCTGGGCCTGCCGCTCATGGTCGCGATTATCGGCGGCGAGACCCACCGGTTCCGGCCTCTGGTGGACTTGTACCGGGAAGCCGGGCGGCGGGCGGGCCATGCGCCGGAAACGCTGAAAGTCGGCCTGCACTCGCTTGGCTTTGTGGCGGAAACAACAAAAGAAGCCATTGACGGCTTTTTCCCCGGCTACTCGGAAATGTTTGTCCGGGCGGGCCGGGACGGCGGGCGGGGGCCGATGTCCCGCGCCCAGTTCGACGCGCAGAACGGCCCGACCGGCGCTTTGATTGTCGGCGGCCCGGAAGAAGTGGCCGCAAAGATTTTGCGCCATGCCGAGGCGCTCGGCGGCGTGTCCCGCGTTTCCCTGCAAATGGACGGCGCGGACCTGCCCCACGCGCGTCTGATGAAGGCGATTGAGCTGCTCGGCACCCGCGTCAAGCCTCTGCTTCACTGATTTCTCGTTCTTGAAATTTCTCGTTCTTGAAAGGACACCTGAAATACATGGCTGATAAAAACACAGCCCGCACTGCCGTTATTCTCACCGGCGCTGCCGCCGCCGGCTACTTCCTCTGGAAGTTCCTTCAAAACGGCAGTACCGCGCCGACTTCCAAACCGACTTCCGAAGAAACAGCGCCTCAAGAAGCGCTCCTAGAAACGAAAAAGAAAGCCACTATGACCCATATTCTGCACCTTGACGCCAGCGCTCGCGGCGCGGCGTCCCATTCCCGGACCGTTTCCGGCGAGCTTGTGACGGCCCTCCAAGCCGCCGACCCCAGCCTTACCGTGACGTACCATGACCTCAGCTTCGAGGCTATCCCCTACGTTTCCGAGGCGTTCATCGCCGCCATGTACACGCCCGCCGAGGCCCGCACCGACGAGCAGAACGAAACGCTGGCATTTTCAGACACGCTCATCGCCGAGCTGTTCGCCGCCGACTTGTATGTGTTCGGCGTTCCGATGTATAACTTCTCCGTTCCCGGCGTCTTCAAGTCCTATATTGACCTGGTTGTCCGGGCCAACGCCACATTTGACCCGGCGACTTATTCGGGCCTGCTGCTGAACAAAAAAGCGGTTGTCGTGACCGCTCGCGGCGGCGGCGGGTATGGCCCCGGCGAGGCCCGCGAAGCGTATAATATGCAGGACCCGGTCATCAAGAATGCGTTTGGGCTGATCGGCGTCACCGACATGGAGTTTATCCATATCAACAATACCGCTCGCGGCGAGGATGTGGTCAACGGGGCGCTGGCCGAAGCGCGGGCAAAAATCGCTGCCGTTGTCCCGACGCTGACGCAATAACAAGCACTCCCGACGATTCTGCCCAGGCACCACGCTTGGAAAAACAAAAACCCGCTGCGTTCAGCAGCGGGTTCTTTTTATGCCTGTACCCCAAAAGCCTTGACAAAAGTTCCCGGCGTGTGCTATCCTAAACCACCTCAAGTCGCTGATGACTGCCAGGCAGCCTCCGGCACACGCGATGAAGCACCCCGGTCACCTTCTTCTCAATACTAGGTCCCATTCTCAGGAGGATGCTTTTCGTGACAAAACTTTGGTACGCCGCTCTCTGCGCGGCCCTGCTTCTGCCTCTTTCTTTTACGGCTCACGCCCAGACTTCGACCCCGGCGACGCCCGCGACCAGCGGCGCGGCGGCCGGCGCAGCCTCCCCGGCGGCTCCTGCTGCCTTGACCGCAGGCACGATTGCCGCCGACCCAACCATCGCGAAACTCACGGCGGCCGCTTCCACGCCTGAGGGCGCAAGCCGGGGCGACACCGCCTGGATGATTGTCGCGACCGCATTGGTCATGCTGATGACGCCGGGCCTTGCGCTGTTTTACGGCGGCCTGGTGCGCTCCAAAAACGTCCTGAACACCCTGATGATGTCGTTTGTCGCGCTTGGCATTATCTCGCTTCAGTGGATGCTCTGGGGCTACTCGGTTGCGTTCGGGCCGACTCCGGTGAACGGCCCGCTGCATCTCATCATTGCCAGCCCGCTGAGCTGGATGGGATTAAGAGCCGGAGCCGGACCAACGCCTGTCTCCAATGCGCCGACCATTCCGGGCGCAATTTTCATGCTGTTCCAGATGACGTTTGCGGTGATTACGCCCGCCCTGATCTCCGGGGCGATCGCCGAGCGGATGAAGTTCGGTGCCTACTGCCTGTTTATCCTGCTTTGGGCGACGTTCTTTTATGACCCGCTGGCGCATATGGTCTGGGACGGCGGCCTGATCGGCACCGGCAAAATCCACGCCCTGGACTTCGCAGGCGGCACCGTCGTTCATATCTCGTCGGGCGTCTCCGCGCTGGTGCTGTGCATCATGGTCGGCAAGCGTCGCGGCCACAGCGCAGAGGAAATGCGCCCGCACAATGTCCCGATGGTCCTGGTCGGCGTCGCGCTTCTGTGGTTCGGCTGGTTCGGCTTCAACGCCGGGTCTGAGCTTGCGGCGGACGGCGTGGCGACGGCGGCGTTCATCAATACGCACATCGCGACGGCGGCGGCGGCGATGTCCTGGACTTTCGTGGAATGGATCCGGTTCAAGAAGCCGACCGCTGTGGGCTTCGGCTCCGGTGCGGTCGCAGGGCTGGTTGCCATCACCCCTGCCTGCGGCTTTGTCAATGCGTTTGATGCGTTGATTATCGGCCTGGTTGTCTCGCCGATCTGCTTCTCCATGATCCAGCTCAAAGGCAAGCTGAACCGCTACGACGACGCGCTGGACGTGTTCGGCGTCCACGCCTGCGGCGGGATGTGGGGGGCGCTTGCGACTGGCCTCTTCGCGAACAGCGCGATCAATTCCCTGGTCAACTCCGGCGGGGCTGCCCAGCTCGGCGTCGGCAATGGCCCCTTCTCCGGCGCACCCAACCCGTCCTGGGGCCAGCCGGTGGCCCAGATTGAGGCCATTCTGCTGACTGTGATCATGGCGATTGTCGCGACGCTGATTATCGGCTCCCTGGTCAATGTCGTGATTCCCGGCGGGATGCGGGCCTCGGCGGAGCAGGAGGAAGACGGCCTGGATATCACCGAACATGGCGAAGAAGGCTACTCCGGCGAGAACGCCGGCATTCCTGCGCTGGCAGGAGTTGATTAGAAGCGGGGTTCCACAAGGAGAAAACAATGGTCCGAATTGAAGCGATTATCCGCCCCAGCCGCCTGGATGAAGTGAAGTCGGCACTTGACGATTTAGGCGTCCACGGCATCAGCGTCACTGAAATCAAAGGCGCAGGCAAGCAGAAGGGCTACACCCAGCACTACCGAGGCTCCGAGTACCAGGTGAACTTGCTGCCGAAAGTGCAGCTTGTCGTGGTCGTCTCCGATAGCCAGCAGGAAAGTGTCCTCGGCGCGATTGAAGGTGCGGCCCGCACCGGCGAAATCGGCGACGGCAAAATCTTCGTCACGCCGGTTCTGGAAGCCGTTCGCATCCGCACCGGCGAGCGCGGCGACACCGCCGTTTCGTAACTTGCGCTTTTTCCCGAACCCGGCCTCTTTAGAGGCCGGGTTCTTTGTTTTGGAACCACTTCTATGGCCTTCCGCCCCTGCATTGATCTCCAAAATGGCCGCGTCGTCCAGATCGTCGGTGGGACGCTGACTGACGACGGGGCGCAAACAATCACAAACCATGTCTCAGATCGCAGCCCCGCCGACTTCGCCGCGCTGTATCAGCGGGACGGCCTGACCGGCGGCCACGTCATCATGCTCGGCCCCGGCAGTGAAGACGCGGCGAGATCCGCGCTTGCCGCCTATCCAAGCGGCCTGCAAATCGGCGGCGGCATCACAGCGGAGAACGCGCCGTCCTGGCTGGAACACGGCGCAAGCCATGTCATCGTCACCTCATATCTCTTCGAGAAGGGCGCACTTTCCCCGGTGCGATTGGCCGCTATGGCAAATGCCGTCGGCAAAGACCGCTTGGTCGTAGACATTAGCTGCCGCCGCTCCGCTGACGGCAATTATTATGTCGCCACAAACCGCTGGCAGACCGTGACTAAAACGCGCCTTGACCCGGCTCTTTTTGCTTCGCTTGAACCTCACTGCGCCGAGTTTTTAGTCCACGCCGCCGATGTCGAAGGCAAGTGCGAGGGGATTGACGAAGACTTGGTTCGCCTGCTCGGCGACTGGGTGTCTCTCCCGACAACCTACGCGGGCGGTGCGCGGCATTTGAAAGACATTGCGCGTGTCGCCGAGCTGTCCGGCGGCAAAGTGGACCTGACCATCGGCAGCGCTTTAGACATCTTCGGCGGCAGCCTGGTCACGTATGAAGATGCGGCACGGAGAGGGAGGCAGTAAGCAACCGGCACTTCCAGTGCCGGTGCCTACTGCCACGTTCGGGTACAATATCTTCATGAACCCGCGTATCTATCTGGACTACGCCGCGACCACCCCACTCCGCCCGGAAGTCCGGGCGGCAATGGAGCCGTACCTATCGCCGGACGGCTTCGGCAACCCCAGCTCTCTCCACGCCGACGGCCAACGGGCAAAACGGGCGCTCGATACCGCCCGTGACCTTCTCGCCGGTGCGCTCGGCTGCCAATTTTCAGATGTCTCGTTCACGAGCGGCGGCACCGAGTCCGATAACGCGGCGCTGATTGGTGTCCTGCTGGCGAACAAGCAGCGCGGCAATCACCTCATTACCACGCAGATTGAACATGAAGCCGTCATTGAAACGGCCCGGTTTCTCGAAACCCTCGGCTTCCGTGTTTCTTACCTGCCTGTGGATGAGTTCGGCCTCGTCTCGCCCCAATCGGTCGCCGATGCGCTGACGGACGAGACCGTGCTGGTCTCGGTCATGCACGCAAACAACGAAGTCGGCACCCTCCAGCCCCTGCGCGAAATCGCCGGCATCGTCCACGCTCGCGGCGCACTCCTGCACACCGACGCCGTTCAGACGTTCGGCCAACTGCCGGTCACGGTCGGCGCTTTAGGCGCGGATTTATTGACGCTGTCCGCCCACAAGATCTACGGCCCCAAAGGCGCGGGCGCTTTGTACGTCCGTTCCGGCATCGCCATTGAGTCGCTGCTGCACGGGGGCGGGCAGGAGCGGGAGCGCCGGTCGGGAACGGAAAATGTCGCCGCCATTGCCGGGTTCGGCGAAGCCGTCCGCCTGCTCCTGCCGGAACGCGCCACTGAAGCCGCCCGCTTGACTCTCCTGCGCGACCGCCTCTGGTCCGGCTTGTCGGAGCGCATTCCCGGCATCGTTCTGAACGGCCACCCGACGCACCGCCTGCCGAACAACCTGAACGTCTCCCTGCCCGGCCTCGACGCCGAGACGCTGCTGCTCTCGCTTGACCGCGCCGGCATCTCCGCGTCCTCCGGCTCCGCCTGCACGTCCGGCAGCATCGAGCCGAGCCATGTGTTGTCCGCGATGGGCCTGCCCGATGCCCGCCTCAAAAGCGCCCTGCGTTTGACGCTAGGGCGCGGCACGACGGCGCAAGAAATTGACCGGGCGGTGGAGATACTGGCGGGAATTGCGGAGCGTCTTGCTTCGTTGTAGGGCGCAGGGCTTGCCCCTACCCTTCTTATCTTCAAAAAGGAGAATGAAGAGGAGAATGAAGAAAAGATTAGGAGGGTTGGGGCAAGCCCTGCGCCCTACAACGATCGGCATTTTCGGGATCGTCCTGCCAATGCGCGGGATTGTGAGCGATATAAAGCCGTATCGCGTCCAGCATAGTTCCGCTGCGGATGATTTGTTCGTAGTAGTTGCGCTGCCAAATCCGGCAGCTCTTGTCGCCGGACTGCTGACCGACAGCGCGGGCAGACAGAGATTTGAACGCGCCAATAACAGTTCCGAGGGTGGGGAAGGGTTTTATGGGCATTATTAGCTCTGGCGAGAGGAAGATAATCCCGTGCAGGTGGTTCGGCATCAGCATGAACTCATCCAGCATGATGCTTGGATAGCGAGTCGTCAGGTTGAGCCATTCGGCCTCGACGGCCCTGCCGCTCTCATTGAGCCGCATCATACCGCCTCTGATGCTGCCAAAAATCTGCTCTTTCTGAGCGGTGCAAACGGTAACCGCGTAGCCTCCGGCTGTGTCGTATTGGTAGTCACGCAAGCGAATGGAGCGGCGGTGGTGCCGCTGAGGGTCGTATGCCATTGCGGTTCCTCCTGAACCTGTAGGGGTAGGGCTTGCCCCTACCCTCACCTCTTCCTTATTTGTCTCTCTTCCTTATTTGTCTCTCTTCCTTATTTGTCTCGGAAGGGGAGATCAGGAGGGTAGGGGCAAGCCCTACACCCTACAATATGGAAACAAACCGAGGCGAAATCATGCGGTGGCGGCGTAGTTGTCGGAGCCGCCGACATCGTGGAAGATGGGCAGGTAGTCGCGCCAGATCTCGTTCTTCGTGCCGCTGATGTACTTGGTCATGCTGATGTACGGGACGTAGCGCGGGCGCTTGGGCGGACGGGCGAGCTTCATGCCGCAGCTCGCCAGCAGCTTATCCCCCTTGCGGGCGTTGCAACGGCGGCAGCAGGCGACCAGGTTGTCCCAGTGCATTCCGCCCCCGGCCCGCTTCGGCAGGATGTGGTCAATGGTCAGATCGCGCGTCTGCACCCCGCAATACTGGCAGGTGTAGTTGTCGCGGGCGAAGATGGACCGGCGGGACAGCTTCAGATCGGGCAGGGGCCGCTTGACATGGTAGCGCAGGCGGACGACCGACGGCGCGGCAACAAGCTGGCCTTCGTTGGTGACGAACGCTGGCGCGGTCTCATCGCCCTCGTGGGTGTGCAGGATGTCCGCTTTGCCGAGGTAAAGAAGGATGACGGCCCGGCGCAGGTTGCAGACGTTCAGCGGCTCGTAATCACTGTTTAAGACAAGAACTTCATGGCTCATGGTCGGTGTCGTACTATCCTTTCCCGGTCTTACTACAAAGCAGAGAGATAAAAGCAGATAAAAAACAAAAAACCCGCTTCGGCGTTCGCGGCACTAGGCGGCGTCAGTCGGAAGCGGGTCGGAGACACAAGCGTATGGAGGCTGTCTGGTATGTAGACAGTGCTGCGGCGCGTGCCGGTGTTGCAGCCCGTTCCCTTCCGCCTGCCGCCCGCGCGGATGCCAATGTGTCTCAAAACAATCTTTCATAAGTTCTTTCATATTGTAGCAAGTTCAGCCTCGTTTTGTCAATCGGTTTGCTGAATGAAGGAAGGAATTTTTAGGCGGCGTCCGGCGGGGTATACTGAATGCGTTATGATCTTTGACTCCTTACTCTTGACCGCCGTGCGGGATGAACTCGGACAAGCGCTTGTCGGCGGCAAAATTGAAAAAATCACCCAGCCGGACCCGGAAGAAGTGGTCCTGCGCTTCTATAAAACGGGGCATAAGCACAACTTACTGCTGTCGTGCGACGCTTCCCATGCCCGCGCCCACCTCTCCATCGCTGGCCGGGACAACCCGCCGACCCCGCCGACATTCTGCTCGGCGCTGCGCCGGTATCTCGACGGCGCATGGCTCCATGACGTGTCCCTGCCGCTTGGCTTCGGCGAGCGTGTCCTGAACCTGCATTTTAAGGCAGCAGACGGTGCGCCCTACACGCTGATCGCCGAACTGATGGGCAAGCACAGCAATTTAATTTTGGTGAATGGCGCGGGGATGATCCTCGGTGCGGCCAAGAACGTCGGACGCTCAATAAGCCGCCTGCGGCAGATCGGGCCGGGCCTCACTTATGTGCCTCCGCCCCGCCAGCGCGGACGACGTGATCCGCTGAAGCCGCTGGAGGAAGAGTTAGGCACGGAGCCTTTGTCCGCCGAAGCCGCGTCTGAATGGCTGGTGTCCGAGTGGTCGGGCATTAGCCCGTTTTTAGCCTCGGAGATCCTCGCGCGGGTCCAGGGCGAGCTGACCCCGCAGTCGCTGCACAATGCCATGGCGCTGCTGCTGACTGTCGTGCGGGTGGGGGACTGGAGTCCGCGCATTTGGACCGACGACCGGGGAAAGCTGCTCGGCGCGTACCCGGTTCCGCTCCGAACCATCGCTTCGGCAGACCAGCACGTTCGCGAGTCGGTCTCAGTCGCTTTAGACCAAGCCGCGACTTCAATTTTGGCGCGGGAAACATTTGACCATGCCCGCGATTCGCTGCTGGCCGCCCTGCGCCGGACCCGAAAGCTGCGGGAGCGCGAGGCGGCGGAAGTGGAGCAGGGGCTGCGAAATGCCGCGCGGGCGGAAGAATACCGGCAGGTAGGGGACTTGCTGCTCTCAAACCAATCGGAGATCGAGCGCGGACAATCGCTTGTTTCCGTCCCCGACTATTACGCGCCGCCGCTGCCCGGCGGCGAGCCGACCATGCGCTTTATCGCGCTTGACCCGGCCCTGTCGGTGCATGAGAACGCCGAGCGGTTCTACAAGCGCAGCCGCAAAGCCGAAGGCAGCGCCCTGACCTTGCAGGAGCGCCGGGCGCAGGCGCGGGAGGAAGTGGCGCTGCTGACGCTGGCCGAGGGGGAAGCGCAGCGGGTAACAACCTCGGCGGAAGTCGCCGCCCTGCGCCAGTCTCTGGCTCAGTCGCTGGGACGCGGCGAAGTGCAGAACACCCCGGAGTCCTCGCGTCCGGCCTCGCCGGATTTTGAGGGCCACAAGATCAAGCGCTATTTGACCGTAGACGGCTGGGAAATTTTAGTGGGGGAAAACGCGGCGTCCAACGATTACTTGACCACAAGGCTTGCGGCGGCGTCCGACATCTGGCTCCATGTCCGTGCCGCCGTGTCCGCACACGGCATCATCCGCGCCAAAAACAAGCCCGCCTCGGTCTCGCCCGCCGCCTTGCAGCAGGCCGCCGAAATGGTCGCCGCCCGCAGCGAAGTCAAGCACTCGTCGCTGATTCCGGTAGACTACACGCTGAAAAAATATGTCCGCAAGCCCCGCAAAGCCGCGCCGGGCGGCGTGACCTACGAGAACGAAAAAACCCTGTTCGTCGCCGGCATTCACGGAGAGTAGGAATAAAGCATAAGTATTTGCGGGGTGGGCGGTTAAAACCGCGGCAACAAGATCACGAAACCTGCCTTCGCAGGTTAATACAGATTGTATGCTCCTAACCTGCGAAGGCAGGTTTCGTGCCTTTGTTGCTGCGAATTTATTCGCCCGCAAGAACTAATAACACGTTACTGAGTTACGGGGAATAAGCAGACAAGAACTCGGCAGGAACAGCATCCGTCAGCCAGACGCCGTTGTCGGAGCAGTAGAACGCATGGCCTGCCGCCGTCATCGCTGCGGCGTTTACCTCAAAGATGACGGGGCGGCCATGACGCGCCCCGACCGACTGCGCCGTCGCCGCGTCGCGGGACAGATGAACATGGTTCCGGTTCATCTTGTGCAGCCCTTCCCGCGCGATGATCGGCGCAGTCAGGTGGCCCGTCCCGTGATACAGCACGTCCGGCGGCACCGCCGGTGCAAGCTGCAAGTCTACGGCGACGCTGTGGCCCTGGTTGGCGCGAATCATCGTCCTCGTCTCGTCAAACGAAAAGCGCTGCTTGCTGTTCTGCGCCACTACTTCGGCAAGCTCTGCCGGGGAAAGCGTCATGTGCCGCTTGGCGCAGGCGGCCAAAAGCGCGTCCACCGGCACCCAGCCGCCGGGGGCCAGCGTCAGCCCCAAGCCTTCGGGATCGTGCCGCAGGTGCTTGGACAGAAACTTGCTGATTTTGATTAACCGAGGCTCGTTCATGCGGCGCTAACTCCGCATCCGCCCGCGCGTGTTCTTTTCTTTCTCGCTGTCGTCTTCATGCTCGACCACATACTGCATCTGGTCGAAAAAGCCGCGCACCATGCGCTCGCGGGTCATGTTCTTCATCACGATGTCAATCTCGGAGCGCAGGTTCGCCCCTTTGTCCTCGCGGGAATGCATGATGCGGCCTGCGAGTGTGATATTGCCGCTTTTGACCTGGACATCAATCATGGTCGAGTTGATGGGCCGCTTGCCCAGCTCGCGGCGGACATTGCGGGCGATTTCGGCGTCTTCGGGAGTCATATTTCACCCTTCCTCTTGTTTCAGGTATTATACCCTATGCCCAATCTTCAACTGCAAACTCACCGAGAGCAGGAATTCGCCGCCGTCACCGCCCAATCGGTTTATCTTAATCACGCGGGGGTGTCTCCGATGCCCGCCCGCGTCGCCGCCGCCGTCTCCGAGACCGCCGCGCAGTTTTCTGGCGATCCGCTCGGCGTTTTTATGTCCCGCGTCATGCCCGCGATGGCGTCCGCGCGGGCGCGGCTGGCCCGGCTGATGGGCGTTCCCGCCGAACATCTGGCGCTGACGAAGAACACGGGACACGGCCTGTCCATTGTGGCCGACGGACTGAAGCTCGACGCGGGGGACAATGTCGTGAGCGTGAGCTGCGAGTACCCCAGCGTCGTGTATCCCTGGTATGCACAGGCGGACCGGGGTATCGAGACCCGATTAGTCACGCCGCGCCCCGACGGCACGTTCACATCAGAGGATTTAGACGCCGTGATGGACGACCGGACGCGGGTGGTGACGGTCTCCTGGATCCAGTTCGGCACGGGGTTCCGGTGCGACTTGGCCGCAATTGTTGCCGCCGCCCATGCCCGAAATGCGTTAGTGATTGTAGACGTGATTCAGGGCCTCGGCGCACTGCCGCTGAATGTGCAGGAACTCGGCATAGACATTGCCGTGACGGGCGCTCACAAGTGGCTGATGGCGCCGCCCGGAACCGGCGGGCTGTACGTCGCTCCGCATGTTTTAGACCGTCTGCGGCTGGTCAACATGGGCGCGGGGGCAGTAGTAGATGTGATGAAGTTCGACCCGCTGGACTTTGACGTGAAGCCGACCGTGCAGCGCTACGAGGAAGGCTCACCAAACGCCCTCGGCCTGGTCGGCCTGGACGCCGCCCTGTCTCTGCTGGAAGACGTGGGGATTGACGCCATCGCCGCGCAGATTATGCTGCTGTCGGGCTATGCCGCGCAAAAGCTGGAAGCCAAGAACTACCAAGTGGTGTCTCCCCGCGCGGACCACCAGCGGGCGGGCTTGGTCATGTTCAAGCACCTGTCGCTGCCAAACGACAGCGTTATACAGGCGCTGGCCGACGCCCAAGTCGTCGCCGCCGTGCGCGGCGGCAATCTGCGCTTCTCGCCGCACTTTTACAACACGACCGAGGAGATTGACCGGGCGGTGGACGCGCTGCCGGTTTAACTGGGAAGGCTAAGTAATGAGTCAGAAGTTCTTGCGGGCGGTTAAAACCGCAGCAACACTGGCACAAAACCTGCCTTCGCAGGTTAAGAGCAAACGTCCGCTTCCGAGTGCGCGAAGGCGCACTTTGTGCCTGTGTTGCTGCGGTTTTAACCGCCCAGCCTGCAAAGACTTAGGACACGTTACTTAGTTCCCGATGCCTTCGCCGGAAATCAGCGGCGGATGGAAGGATTTAAGCGCGTCTGCGTTCTGAACCGGACGGCTTGGCGGGGTGAGTGCGTAGACTTTGAAAGCGTAATCAGCATTAACCAGCCGCAGTTTCCATCCTGCCGCCCGTAAGCCCTCCGTCACAAAATAGCTGCGGTCCCAGCGGTCCAGCACAAGCAGGTAGTTTGCATGACCCTGTTTCCCGATCTCGCTGATTGCCTGAAAGCGATCCCGGCCGCTGGTAGGGTATGTCCACTTCTCTTGGTGCGGAATGCTGCTGGGCGTCTTCAAGCCCACCATGTCAACCAGCGAAAACCGCGTCCCATAGGAAATATAGCCGGCATCATGGATCAGCAGTGTCGAGTTTGCGGGCAGGTTCCGGTTGCACCAGTCCGCGACGCCGTCCAATTCAAGCACCGTATAAGCGCAGTTGCCCATGTTCTTCGCCCAGAAGCCCGGCGCGTCCGCCAGCGATTGCCCCAGTGAAAGCGCGAAGACAGCGACGGCGGCAGTCCGCAGCAGCGGCTTGGTCTGCCGCAGTGCGTACACGGCACCCAGCAGAAGAAACGGCAGAAAAGGGAAAAGATACCGGCCTTCATACGTGACCAGGGTGCCGGGAAGCTGCATAAAGTAGGCGGCAAGAAGCAAGGCGCCAAAAATAATGCCCGCCCTGCCGGTCCGCGTCGCTGGAAGAAAAACCGCGAAAATTGTCATCACGCCAAGATCGGCGGCAAACCGATACAGCCCCTTAAGAACCAACCGGGCTTTGATCGCGGCAGGCCAGCCCGCCTGCGCGAAAAAGAACCGCTTGGCATTTAAGGTCTGCGGGAAGACCGAACCGTCCTCCGCCAAGCTCCACAGCGCCCAGGGCAATGCACACAAAGCGGCCACGGCCAGATCGCGCCCCACGCGGCGCAGAAAGTCTGCCAGACCGCCCCTTTCCGTCCAGTGCCGGGCAGCCTGCACCCCTAACAAGAGCAGCGCCAGCGGCAGCAGGTCGGGCCGGATGAACGGGAGGGTGCCGCAGAGCATCGGCACGCCCAGGCCCGGCGGTCCGGGCTGCGACAGCAGCGCGAGGGTCCAGGTCACCGCCGCCAGCATGAGACCCGTTTCCAGGCCGTTGACGAGCTGATGCGGCGCTTCGCCGGCGACAAGCCCCAGCACAGCAACCAAGACCGCCGTCGTCCTGGACAGCCCGTTGACCCGCGCCAGACGAACCAGCCCCAGCGCGTACAGCCCGATTGAGATCCAAAGCGAAGCCGACAAGGCGGCCAGCGGACTCAGCCCCCGCATGAGACTGGTGACCAGCGCCAGGTGGACCAAGCTGGTCGCGCCGGTCAGCGGCGGCGAGCCGGGATAATTGGGGTCCGTGCCGGAGAGCAGCGCCTGCGCGTTGTGGATGACGATGTAAGCATCGTCCATCGGGAACACAGGGAGGGGAAAGAGGCGGTCATAGCAGAGCCAGGCCGCCAGCACCAGAAACGCGGCGGCGAGGTAGGGCGGAGCGTCTTGGCCGAGCTGCACCCGCCAGGCGGCGCGGGTTTCGGCGGTGAATCGGGACGGCATAGGGCGTATCATACTGCCGTTCAGTATCGGCAGACCCTGGTAATTTCCGCAGGCGGTCGTGCCGAAGCAAGACGAAAAACGCCCGGCGCTCTTGGTAAGCGCCGGGCAGCGGCAGGCATGCCGCTCAGACCCCGGTAATGGTGTCCGACTCGACTTTCGCAGACGCGCGAAGGTCAACCACCGCGTCTTCGCCGGTCAGGGCCGACACAGGAATTTCGCCGGCCGCATCTTCCACCAATGTTTCTTCCACTTCAGCAGCCGTGCGCGAGTAGTGCAGGGAAACAATCGCGGCGTCTTCCGCACTGGTAAACTCGATGACCGGGTTGTGCGGCAGATCCGACACCCGCAGGACATCGCCGGGCTGCATCTTCGACACGTCCACGTCGAGATGCGCGGGCAGGTCGGCGGGCTGGGCGTGGACTGTGATCGCTTCCATCGCCTGTTCGATCACGAGAACGCCGGTGTCCACGCCGTCGGGGTGACCGCTCAGGACAATCGGGATCTGGGCCGTGACCTTGTCGCCCTTTTTGACCTGATGGAAGCCGATGGCGATGAAGTTCCGGGTGATCGGGTTGCGCTCCAGCCGGTCTACCAGCACTGAATGGGTCTGGGAGTCGCCCGTAATAGACAGGTCAATAATGGTGTTGAGGCCGGTCGCGGCGGACAAAATTTCGGCGATGGCCTTCGACGGCACTTCGACATCGAGCGGCTCCAAGCCTTTGCCGTAAATCGAGCCGGGAATAAAGCCCTGGCGGATGCGCTGCTTGCGCTCGCCTTTGGTCTGCGGGCCGCGCTTGCTGGCGGTAATGTTCATAGCACTCTCCTGAAAAGTCTGCACGAAAAATATAACTCTACAGCATACCCGGTTTCGGCGCGTCTTTGGACGCTTCTTCGATCACGGCGGTAAACTTTTCCCCGAATTTTCTTTGACGCGCTTGGAGCGCGGCCTGCTGATCCTGCGGCGTAAGTGCGGCCCAGCGAGTCATTACCTGGCTGTAAAGCGCACTGAGGGCCGTATCCGTCTGCGGGTCGGGGCGTCCACCGTTCACCGCCTCGCGCTCGGTGTTGATGCTGCCGCCCTGTCCGATATAGGTTTCCAAAAGCGCTGCCGCCCGGCTGTCATACGCCGCTGCCTGTGCAGGCGTCTGACCCGGCGCGTCACCGAGCGCGGCATCGGCATAAGCAAAGCTCGGCTCCACCGATTCTCCTAACGCCCGTGCGGTTCCAACCGGGCTGAGTTCCAAATCCGACAGCCGCTTGTAATAAGTGAGCGCGTCGGCCGGCGAGCTGAGGCGGGCCAGGCGCAGCAGCAGCTCCACCGAGTTCGGCTCGGCTTGGAGGCCGTTTTGATAGGCGGCGACAGCGTCGGCGTTTCGCCCCCCCGCCTGCATGACGGTTCCGAGACGGCGGTAATTGACGGAATTCGGCTCCAGCGCGACTGCCGTGGTGAGTGCACTTTCGGCGTTCCCCAAGTCTCCCAGCCGCGAGTAAGACACGCCGTAGCCTGAATCGCCGGGGTAGCGGCTGGAAAGAGGGTCCCAGGCACGCGCCGCGCCGTAGCTTTGGACCGCGCCGCCGGGGTCGCTGTCTTTTTGCGCGTCCGCCGTAACCGCATAGCCCGCGCCGATGCCTTCCGTTCCCGTCAGCAGCAAAAGCGCCGCCGCCACGCTGCCCGCGGCGATCAATACCAGCTTCGGCGCCGGCTTCCCGACTGCCTCCACGCCTGTGCCTGCCAGCCCTGCCGCCAGCCCGGCAAACGTCCAAAAGACCGCGCCGAAAAAGAAAACGTACCAGTCCGAGTCTCCCAAGTTCTGCACGATGCCGCCCGCCAGCGACCCGGCCAGGCCGCACAGCAGAATGCGGTTATCCGGCGGGAAAGCGCATTTGTCGCCGCTTAACGTGTCCGGCCTTCGCCGGAGGCCGCGCATCACGGTCAGTCCCAGCAAAACCAGCACGGCAAGCAGCGCCAGCAGCGCGGGCAGGCCGCACTCGTCCGCCATCTGCAAATAGGAGTTGTGCGCCAGCCGCGTGAAGCCCGTCAGCGCGTACTTCGGATATAAGTCAGTCCATGCGCCGATCCCGGTCCCCAAGACGGGATTTTGCAGGGCCATGTGCAGCGATCCGCGCCAGGTCCATGCCCGAAACGCCGCCGAGTTGTCGTGCAGATTTTGCAGCCGCAGCAGCACCGGCTTGGCAAAGACTAAGCCGCCCAGCACAAGGCCGATGCCGAAGACGCCGAGCAGTCCCCGCGTCGCGGACGGCAGAACCAGGCCGCGCCGGGTCGCCGTGAACAGGCCCGCCGCGAAGACCACCAGCGAGACGGCGAGCGAGACCAAACCAAAACGCGACTGCGTTGTCAAAAACGCCGCAAGCTGTAAAAGCAGAACCACGCCCAGCACCAGCGCCGTCATCCCCCGCAGCAGCGGAGTCAAGCCGCGCAGACTTGGCGCTTCTAAAAACAAAGCCAGCGTCAGCGGCAGCAGCAGCACGAAGTAGCCCGCCAGAAAATCCGGTGACGAAGACACGAAAATCCGCCAGTTGAGAATTCCCGCCCGCAGGTGCGTGATATACTCCTGCACGCCGAGATCTGCAATCCATGCCGATCCCAAGACCGCCGCCAGCGCCAGCCCGTACAGCAGCGCAGCGCTGCCCGCCACGCGCCGGGCCAGCGCAAACAGTGCAAAGTCGGCGGCGAGAACACTCCACCCGCGCAGCATGACGCCGAAGTACCCCGTTCCGTGCTGGACCGCCAGCCGCGCCGGAACAGACAAAAACGCCAGGCCGAGCAGCCCTAAAAATACTTTCTCGGCAGGCGACAGGCGCTCTGCGAATGGCCCGCCGCGCCGGGCGGACAAAAGCGCGAGCAGCACGGCTAGGAATGTTCCAGCGCATAGGAAAGAGGCCCACTCAGACGAAACAAGCGCTTCCACGCGCGGCCCGTCCGGCTGGGCAGCATACATCGGCGCCAGCAGCAGCGTCAGGGCCAGTAAAATTGTGATAGCAATGGTCATAATCTAATGGTCGGTGAATAAGAGGGGCGGTGAAGAACCGGGCTGGATTAACCCGGATTGGAAATCCGGGTCTTTTGAAGTGCGATTGTCTGCCTTCGCAGACATGCGATGTATGCAGAGAGCCGTTCTTATGTCCACGCAGGTGGACAATCGCACTTCAAAAGACCCGGTCTTCAGACCAGGACAATCCCGCCGAATTATCCCGCCTGCCGCCCCGCTGCCCGCCGCTTGGCGATCCGCACGGCGGCCCGGAGCCAAAGGCCGGAGTAGACGGCGGCTCGGCGGAGAAGCGACGACTTCGGGTGACGCTTCAAATCGTACTCGTACCACGACCGATGAAACTCCCGTATCATCTTGTCGGCGTTCTTGTCGCTGGAACGTCCGATGGCATGAGTGACGACCGCTTCCGGCACATAGACCACTTCCAGCCCGGCGTCCCAAGCCCGCTGGCAGATGTCTACATCCTCGCAGTACATATAAAACCGCTCATCTAATGCGCCGATCTTCTCAATCGCCGTGCGCCGAATGAGCATCGCGCAGCCGGAAACCCAGTCCACAGGCGCGTCGGAAGCGTGATCGAAATCGGTCATCAAGTAATTCCGCGCAAAACTGTTGTTAGGGAACAGACGGCCCAAATAGGTGTTCCGAAAGAACCCTGCGCCGAGCGACGGGAACCGGCGGCAGGAATACTGCACGCTCCCATTCGGGTTCAGCACCTTCGGCCCCAAAATTGCAGTGTTCGGGTGGCTGTCGGCATAGGCGGCAAGCGCCTCCAACGCGCCCGGATAGATGCTTGCGTCGGAGTTCAGCAGAAACACATACCGGCTGTCGGTCTCGGCAATCGCCTGATTGTTGGCTTTCGAGAAGCCTAAATTGTCGGCATTCGCGCGAAGATGCACCAACGGAAATTCCGCCGCCGCCATTGCCGCCGACCCATCGGCGCTGGCGTTGTCCACAACCCAGACTTCGTAGTCTAAGCGCGGCTTCGGCTCGGCGAACAGCGAGTTCAAACACGCCCGCAAGTCTTCCCGCGCGTTCCAGTTGACGATGATGACAGCAATGTCGGTCATATTATTTCAGTGTGTTCATAGTATTTCAGCGTGTACGAGAGGCACCAGAAGTACGCGCTTGCCTCCCACTGCACATCAGTTCCATACGCAGCGGCGGTGTCTTCCAATTCCTGCCGCGCCGGGAAGTTTTTCAGCACTTCGTAGTGAGTCCCGTTCCCCAAGACGCGCTCTTGATAGGTATTGCCGTCCTCATCGGTGCGGGAAATTGCGTGGTTACTGCCTGCCACATAGCAGTTATCGGCAAACATCACCTTCGCGCCTGGCTGAAGCTTCGCATGGAACGCCGTTAAAAACAAATCAATCTGCGATTTCGGAATATGGGACCACCAAAAGCCTGAAAACCCGCCGGTGAACTCCCGGCGAGGAACATTTTGCAGCGAAAACGCATCGTCTTCTGAAAATGTCACCCTGCCCGGCGGCAGCGGCTTCTGCTCGGCTATTTCCAGCACTTCCCGGTTGATATCCGTCGCGACTACAGACCGCGCCACTTCGGCCAGTGTCTGTGTCCAGAACCCTGTGCCGCAGGCCACTTCCAGCACAGTACATCCCCTAAATGTTTGCTTCAAGCGCGAGTTGAGCCAGGCGATAGATTCCTGCCGCTCCGGCTTTCGGTACACGTCCTCGTACTCCGTCGCCCTGTCTGCGTAGTAGGCTTGTAATTGGATTTGAGACATAATAAAGCCGCTATGAAAGTCGCCACGGATTTCAATCCGAGGTGACTTCCGCCAACCCCATCTATTTCCGCCATCCCCATCTATCTTACACCATCCTGTCAACCGCACAGCTAAGGGGCGCGGCGCAGCACACGCCATTCATTCAAGAGAACCGCCGCACGAAGGAGCCATTTGAATGGCGGAAACAAGTGGGAATAATGCTTGTCGTAAAAGCGCAGCAGGGAGCGGTGGGACTCGCGGACCATGCTCGGCTTGACCTGCCGTGTGCTGCCGCCGCCGTAGTGCGTGACAACGACATCGGGGGTGTAGTAGATCGGGAAGCCGAACTCGCGCTTGGCCCGCCGGCACCAGTCCACTTCGTTGAAGAAGATCGGGAACTGCGGGTCCAGGCCGCCGACACGTTCATATGCGGCGCGGGAGATCCACAAAAACGACCCCATGGGCTGATCGGCTTCAATGACGCTCTCGTAGTCGAACCAGGTCATGCGGTACGCGCCGAACACGCGAGACTTCGGAAAGAGGCGGGACAGGCCGAGATATTCCCACAGCACCGGGCCGGGATCGGGAAACGAGCGCAGGGACGGCTGCGTTCTGTCATCCGTGCCGACCAGGCGGCAGCCGAACGCGCCTAAGTTCGGGTGCGACGCGGCAAACTCGAATGCGCGAGTGAGGCTGTCGGGATGGACGACGACATCGGGGTTCAGCAGCAGAAGCGCGTCGCCCATGGCGCGTTTCAAGGCGAGATTGTTGCCCTCGGCGTAGCCCAAGTTTGCAGTCGCGGCGATGAAGAGAACGCTGGGGAACTCGGCGGCGACCATTTCCGCCGAGCCGTCGCCGCTGGCATTGTCTACGACGATGATTTCCATTTCGCCAATGACAGGCGGAAAGCGCAGAAGGGCAGTGAGGCATTCGCGGAGGAAATCGCGGGTGTTCCAGTTGACGATGCACACGGACAGGTGCATGGCTTATTCCAAGCCGAACAGCGGCATCGCTTCGGAAAGATCCCGCGCCAGGGCGGACGGCGGGCAGGGGGCGAACCAGTCGGCGGAGTTCTGGCCTAAGACGCCGAGGGTTGCGGCGCAGCCGGCCTTGACGCCTGCCTCAATGTCCATGAAGTGGTCGCCGACCATTGCGGCGTCGGCGGGCTTCTCGCCGAGCAGGCGCAAAGCCTCCCACAGATGCTCCGGGTTCGGCTTGGTGAGCTTCACATCGTCGCGGGTGAGCAGCAAATGATGGGGCAGAGCGAAGCGGGCCAGCAGACCGACCGAAACCGCCCGGCAGTTGCGGGTGACGACGCCGACTTTGATGTCCCGCTCAATGAGCGCCGTCATCAGCTCGCGCGTCCCCGGCAGCAGGTTCGGGTGAGAGCAGCCCGCAATCTCCATCGCTTGAAGCTGGGCGAAGGCCGTCCGGCGCAGGGCCGCGCCGTCGCCGCCGCGCGATTGGATGTCTGCGGCGGCAGCTTCGACCAGCCCCAGAATGTCCTTGCCGTCGGTGACGTTTTTTGGGACAGCGTGCGCCCGTGCAAAGTTTTCCATCGCACGGGTCATCGCCGGAAAATCAATGTGCGTTTCGATCAGCGTGCCGTCAAGGTCAAACAGTACGGCGCGGAGCGGCGGGAAAGGGACGGACATAGGCCATTATAACCTGAACAAAGAAGCGAGGTCAAATTTGACAAGGGCAGCAATCTAGGATATGATGAATGGCCGCTTATTTGTTTAGTTCACCCACACCATTCCAATAGAAAGCCCTTGCCATGATTTTTTCTCGAACGTCCTGCATCTTTGCCCTGGGGCTTTTGTGTCTCGCCGTGCCGTCTCACGCTTCTCCTGCGACGCCGCCGGGATGGGCGGCGCTCGCGCAGAACCGGGACGCGGACGCAGGGGCCGCCTTTCGCGCCGCGCTGCATCAAAATCCCGCCGACGCCGATGCCCTCTGCGGGCTGGCGCTTGTACAGCAGGAGGGAGACGACGAGGCCGGGGCTGCTCTTACCCTGCGGCGGCTGTACGCCGCCGCTCCCGCCTCGCCCCAGGCGGCAGCGCTCTGGCCGCAGCTTCTGACTTTGACGGAAGAAACCGGGCGCTGGGACCTGCTTCAAGGCGCGGCGGCCGATGTGCTGGCGGCGCACTCTTCGCCCCCCTTCCTGAAGGCATCCGCCCGGCTGGCGCTGGCTCAGGCCGCCTCCCGGCTCGGCCTGAAGGCGGACGCCGCCCGCCAGTGGGCCGCGCTCGGCTTTCTGCGCCGCTGGCAGGTCATCGGGCCGTTCGACAATGCCTCGCAGTCCGGCTTCGGCAAGTCCTTCGCCCCGGAACAGCAGATCACGCTGGGCGGGGGTTTCGCGGGCAAAGATGATCAAACCCTGCACTGGCATTCGCTGGGCCTGGTCGGTCCCGACGGGCAGTGTGCGGTCGGGCAGGCGTTAGGCGACAAAGAAGCCAATGTCTTTTACGCCGTCACCGCCGTCCAGTCGCCGCGCTCCCAGGCCGCCGTGCTTGAGTTCGATCCGACCGGCGCGTCTAAAATCAGCGTCAACGGAGCTTGGATTTATGCCGACCCGCTGCTTCGCCCCGGCACGTCCGGGGCGGCGGACCCGTTCGCGGTTCCCGTGACGCTTCGCGCCGGCTGGAACACCGTGCTGGTCAAGCTCTGCGATGATGAATCCACTGCCGCCGCGTTCGCGCTTCGGATCACAAATGCAAATGGGGCCGCGCCGGCTCTTCCCGCAGACCCTGCGCAGGCGAAATTGGTCCCGGCGGGCGGCGACGCGCCCGCGCCGCCCGAAACGGCTGCCGCAATCCTGCTCCGGCGGCAGGCAGCGACGCCGCCGCTGGAAACGACCCTCCTGCTGGGCGAGGCCCTGCGGCTGAACGGCGACGACCCCGCATCTGCTGAAGCTTTCCGGCAGGGCCTCACGCGAGACCCGAACTGCGGCCTCCTGCACTGGGAGCTGTCGCAGACGCTCAAAGAGGACAAGCAGGACGACGAAGCGCGGACCGAGCGGGATGGAGCGCTGAGCCAAAATCCGCGCCTGGTCGAAGCCGCGCTGGATGCGGAGGGCGACGCCAAAGACACGCTTTCCCCGGCGGCTCTGGTGGCCCGCGCCCGCAGCGTCGCGGCGAGCAGTCCCGGCAGCCCCGACGCCCAGTGGGCGCTGGCGCGTGCCTACGACAGCGCCAAGCTGAACGGTGAAACGCTGCGGACTGCCCGCCGCGCCTTTGCCCTGGCGCCCGGCAGCGACTCCTTGACCCATCTTGTGAACTTTCTCAAAGATCAAGACAAAGATGCCGAAGCCGCCGGCCTGCTGGCCCAGGCGCTGAAGGCCGCGCCGGGCGACCCGGATCTGCTGTCGGCCCGCGCCGATGCGCTGGCCGACCAGAACAATGCCCCGGCGGCGATTGCGGCGATCCGGCAGCTTCTGGCGGTGGACCCGGCGATTTCCTCCTACCGGGTCAAGCTGGCGGACTTGCAGCAGCAAGCCGGGCAGCCGGCCGCCGCCGTGCAGACGCTGCAAACCGCCCACACTCTGCACCCGCAGAATGCCGACACGGAAACGGCGCTGGCCGACGCCCTGTCGGAACACGGGCCG
Organism: Capsulimonadaceae bacterium; assembly: GCA_965277885.1. Classification (GTDB taxonomy): domain Bacteria; phylum Armatimonadota; class Armatimonadia; order Armatimonadales; family Capsulimonadaceae; genus JANXMY01. The sequence goes on from CBDIDS010000003.1 coordinate 95,529, forward strand.
ACGAAAGACGCTGTCGCGCTTTATCAAGACGCTGTCCGTCTTGACCCGTCGGCTGTGACCCTGCGCGACAAGCTGGCCGTGATGACCGGCGCCAAGCCTGTGCTGGACCTCGCGCCGGAAACTGACGCGGCGCCTCTTCTTGCGTCCGCCGCCCATCTTTCCGAGCCGGGAGCGTCTGCCGTGCTGCTGCTGGACGAAGGCCGCACGGTCGTATACCCCGACTTTGCGACCCTGACCCGCTACCACCAGATCATCAAGCTGCTCGACCAGTCGGCGGTAGAGCGCTACTCGGAGTATCCGCTGTCCCGCCAGACTTCGACCTCGGAAGCAACCGTGGAAAGCGCCCGCGTTCTCAAAGCCGACGGCAAAATCCAGGACGTGACCGAGGACGCGGACAGTTCTTCGGTCACGTTCCCGTCGCTGTCGCCGGGCGACACGCTGGACATCTCGTACCGCGTGGAAGACTACCACCGGGGCGGACTGGCCCATCAGTTCTGGTCTTCCTGGACCTTCAGCGAGACCGGGATGCCGAGCCGCCTGTCGCGCTATGTGCTGATCACCGTGCCGAGCCTCGCGCTGACGACCCAGGGCCACGGCGCTGTTCCCGCGCCGTCGGTGCATGACGCCGCCGGCTGGCGCGTCCGCGAGTGGCGACTTGCCGGCATCCCGGCCCGCCCGTCGGAGATCATGGCTGCCGGCCCCTCAGACGCCGCAGACTGGCTGGACATCTCCACGCTGACTTCCTGGTCCCAGGTCGTGGACTGGTACGAGGGGCTGTCCGCGCCCCGCTGCGTTCCCGACGCGGTTGTGCGGGCCAAGGCCGCCGAGCTGACAAAGAACGCCAAGACCGACACCGAAAAGATCCAGGCGCTGCAAGCCTATGTCGCTCAGGAAGTGGAGTACCAGAGCAGCCCGTTCCGGCTCAGCGCGTATGTGCCGACCGAAGGCAAAGAAGTCATTCGCGAGCGCTACGGCGACTGCAAAGACAAAGCCGCCCTGCTCACGGCTTTGCTGGCGGCGGTCGGCATCAAGTCCGACATGGTGCTTCTTTCGCCCCGCCGGTACGGGCTGACCCCGTACCTGCCGTCGCCGCGCTTCAGCCACGCTATCGCCCGCGTGCAGACTCCGCAAGGTCCGCTGTTCGTGGATGCGACGGCAGCCCAGCTTGAATACGGCAACCTGCCGGCCGACGATCAGCAGGTGCCGGCGCTCGTGATCGCGCCGGCGACGACCGCTCTTTCCGAGACCCCGCTTTTGCCGCTGGACACCGCCGCCTCGGAAGCGACCTACACGGACACGCTGGGTGCGGACGGGTCGCTGCATGGTACGCTGGACTGGACCCTTACCGGGCGGCTGGCCTGGCAGGTACGCCTCGCTCTGCGCCAGGTGCCGGAAGCGAAGCACGAGGAGATGATGCACAGCCTGGCGGATTTTCTGCTTAAAGGCGCTGTCTGCGATAGCGACAGCTTGGAGCATGCCGCCGATCCGAACCTGCCGGTTTCGTTCCATTTCACCTGCCACACGGACCGTTACGGCACGTCCGCCGGGTCGTTCCTGCTGCTGCCGCTGCCCTGGAATGGGGAAGACAAAGACTCCGACGTTTCCGCGCTGCTGGCGGAGCCGCATCGCACCGGCGATCTGGAAGCCGCGTCGTCCCGCGCCCGCGAACGCGCCGTAGCGCACATCCGCCTGCCGGCAGGCTATGTCCCGCAGGAGCTGCCCGCCGATGCCCATGAGGAAACCCCGTTCGGCTCGTTTCAGACGCACTACGAAGTCAAAGACGGCGTGCTGACCGCGACCCGCGCGGAAGACCTGACCGCCGTGCGTGTTCCGGCACGCGACGTGCCGCAGTACGCCGCGTTCCTGAAGGCGATGAACGACGAAACCGGACGTCAGATCGTTCTGAAAAAGCCGTAGCGCACATGGAAAAAGCCCCGGCGCTTGGTGCGCCGGGGCTTTTCTGGTCTGCTTAGTCGTAGGCGCGGGCGCTCCCGGTGGACACCGAAGCAGTGCCGCCTAACACTTCCAGGGGCGCATCCTCGACCGCAAGCGACTCGGCGCGGGCGATGGCCGCCTGCGCGTTTACATTCTGCGGGGAGGGGCCTTTTCGCAGATGCTCCTCGATGACCGGGTTGTTGCCCCAAACATCGGTGACGCGCTCGCCTGCCGCGTTGACATTGATGTCCACCCCGGCGGCGTTGTACTTCAAGAGAAGCTGCTTGATTTCGTCGTAGCGGAGCGGGTTTACGGTAATCGTGAGCAGGTAATCGCCTTCGCGCAGGCGGTCGCTGACATTCTCCGCCGCGTGTTCGGGCATTCCCATGTCCCGCAGGTAGCCGGTGACGCCGCCGACCGCCGCGCCCGCCGCCGTGGTCGCCGCCGTGACGCCGAGTGCCCCTGCCAGGATGCCGCCGCCCAGCACCAGCCCGACGCCGGGGATCATCACCGCCGCTGCCGCCGCGAGAAGCCCGGCGACAAGCCCGACTCCCGTGCCGACCGCCGCGCCCGCCGCCGCGTCCTGCGGGGTTGTGGTGGTGATGCCCATCTTGCCGATGGCGCTGACATTCTCCGCCGTGTCCACCTCCGAGCGCGGCGCAACTGTAGACGCAATCGCTGCCGCCGGAGGCGTTCCGGGCAGAGGCGCATAGGTCACCGCCGCCGTGGTTTCGTCATCGGTCAGCCGCGTGTAGTCGCTGCGGATACGTTTCGCTTCTTCCTGCTCCGCCGCCCGGCGGCTCGCGATCCCGATGTTGGCATCCGGGACTCCGTGGTCTTTAAGTGCGCCAATGGCGCGTTCGGCATCGGACACATCCTGAAAAAGCGCGTAGATTGTTTGCATTGCCATTGAGAAATCCTCCTCGGTGCTGAAAGTGAATACCCGCGAGGCAGGCAGGGATAAACCCCGCTAGTGTTTCAGCGTCGCGTAAACTAGGTAGCTGTTCAGGCCAAAAATCACGACGGCGAGGGTCCAGCCAATCGCGCGAGTGGCCCAGCCGTTGACGAACCGGCCCATTTTCAGGCGGTCGCTGGTGAACTGTACCAGCGGAATGACGGCGAACGAGAGCTGCACCGACAGCACGACCTGGCTGAAAATCAGCAGCTTACCCGTGCCGGCCATGCCGTAGAGGCCGACAATAATGAGTGTCGGCACAATCGCCAGCGCCCGCGAGATCAGCCGCCGCACCCACGCCGGGATCTGGAAGTTCGTGAAGCCTTCCAGAATGATCTGGCCGGCCATTGTCCCGGTCAGCGTCGAGTTCTGGCCGGATGCCAGCAGGGCAATCGCAAACAGCGGGGTCGCGATTCCGACCCCCATCAGCGGGGTCAGCAGCTTGTACGCTCCCTGAATATCGCCGATTTCGTGATGCCCGCTTTTGTAAAAGACAGCCGCCGACAGAATTAAAATGGCGGCGTTCACAAACAGCGCCAGCATCAGCGCAACCGTCGAATCAAGATAGGACGCCTGGATTGCGCCTTTCTTTTCTTTGTGGTCTGTGCCGAAATCGCGCGTCTGGACAATGGACGAGTGCAGATACAAATTGTGCGGCATGACCGTCGCGCCTAAGATTCCGAGGGCGATATAGAGCATGGCCGGGTCCCGGATAATCTCGGCGTGCGGCACAAAGCCTGCCAGGACGCCGAACCACGCCGGGCGGGCGTAAATCATCTCCACGGTAAAAATGACCATCATCGTGCCGATAAGCGTGATGACCAGCGCTTCCACATAGCGAAAGCCTTTGCCTTGCAGGAACAAGACGACCAGGACATCTAAGGCCGTCAGCCCGCAGCCGACAATCAGCGGAATATGGAACAGCAGATTGAGCGCAATGCCCGCGCCGATGACTTCCGCCACGTCGCAGGCGATAATGCCGATTTCCGCCGAGAGCCAGAGAAAAATCGAGACCGGCTTCGGGTACGCATCGCGGCAGGCTTGGGCCAGATCACGCTGGGTGACGATGCCGAGCTTCGCCGCCAGCGCCTGCAAGAAGATTGCGGTGAAGTTGGCAAGCAGGATCACCGACAGCAGCTTATACGAGTAGACCGACCCGCCGCTGATGTCCGTCGCCCAGTTGCCGGGGTCCATATAGCCGACAGCGATCAGATAGCCCGGCCCGAAGAACGCGAGAAAGCGCCTCCAGCCGGTCGCGTCCTTCGGCACGACGACCGATTGAAAGACTTCCGGCAGGGAAGGCCGCTGGACCGGCCCTCGCCATCCGCTGTCTGTGTCCGCCGGCCTTTGTGAGAGAGATTCTTCCGCGATTTCCATACTGATGTGATGCTTGCTTTCTGTAATGCGGCTGAACCGCCGGGGTTGTAAAAACCCCGGCAGGAACATGTCCTTCGGACACGGATTTCCACCCAGCTTGTTTTCGTGCGAAGCACGCTTCTTTGCCGGGGTTTTTACAACCCCGGCATCACCGGCTGTACAAACACGCTGCCGGCAAGGGCGGGGCCAATCATCTGGGCCGCGCCGTCTACCTGCACGGTCAGCAGACCGTCAATCGTGTCTCGTTCCAGGACGGTCACAACCGTGTTCAGGTGAATGACCCGCGCGGTCAATGCCCGCAGCACGGCGGCGTTGGTGTCTTTGACCCGCGCGACGAACACTGTCTCGCCGGGAACGCATTCGTTTAGCGTTCGGAGGCGCTCTTCCACCAGTGTCCCGTCAGGTGCCGGGATCGGGTCGCCGTGCGGGCAGGCGCGGGGATGGCCGAGCAGGGCGTCAATCCGGGCCTCAAACTCTTCCGAGATGACATGCTCCAGCTTTTCCGCCTCGGCGTCCACTTCGTCCCACGAGTAGCCCATTGCCTGCGCGAGATACAGCTCCAAAAGCCGGTGATGCCGAATCACTTCCAGCGCGATTTTCTCGCCCATCGGAGTCAATCGAACCCCGTGGTAGGGCGTGTAGGCAACGAGATAAAGCTGATCCAGATGCTTCAGCATCTTGGTCACGGCGGCGGCGGTTGTGCCGGTCCGCTCGGCCAGCGCCGAAGTCGAGACGGTATCGGTCTGGTTTTGCAGCTTATAGATGGTCTTAACGTAGTCTTCCACGGCGGCAGTTCGCATGGCACCCTCGCAAACGATGATATGGCCTTCAAGAAACTTATTTTTTAACCGGGGTTAAATGTCAGAGGCAGTATACCCGAAGATGCAGAAAAAGAAGCACATTATAAATGCAGCCGCAAAAGCCACGGCATGAATGCGCCACGGAATAAATTCCGAGGCTGACACAAACCAGTGTCGAAGCGACACAAGATTTCGGAGCAATCAGGTCTTCCGTCGCTTCGACGGTGGTTTATCCGAGCCTCGGATTTCAATCCGTGGCGCATTCATGCCGTGGCTCCGGTACGCATGAGCCGACAAAAAGAGCGAGGGAACAAAGTTCCCTCGCTCTTCTTCCGAAACTGCTTTACTGCCGATCACCAATCGGCGTGACGGTCAAATCACGCGGGCCGGTGTAGATGGCGCGGGGACGGATCAAACGATTATCGCCAAGCTGCTCCAAAATATGGGCGGTCCAGCCGGCGACGCGGGAAATGGCGAAAACGGGGGTGAACTGGTCGTTCGGGATTTCGAGCATCCGGTAGACCGACGCCGAGAAAAAGTCGACGTTGGCTTTCAGCGTTGTTTTGCCTTTGGCGGCCAGCGCCCTGTCGGCAGCTTCCTGGACTTTCTCGCTGATCTCATACCACTTCGGCTCGCCGGTGGTCTCGGCAAGCTGGCGGGACATCTCGCGCAGGGACACCGCGCGGGGGTCGAGAGCGCGGTAGACACGGTGGCCGATGCCGGGGATTTTTTTGCCCTCGGACAGCATTTGGGCGACAATGGCGTCGGCTTTGTCCGGGGTGCCGATCTGTTCCAGCAGGTTCATTACGTTGACGTTGGCCCCTCCGTGAAGCGGCCCGGCCAGGGTACCGATGGCCGACGTGACCGCGCTGTACATATCGGTCAGCGTGGCGACGGTGACGCGGGCGGCGAACGTGGACGCATTCAGCTCATGGTCGGCATGGAGAATCAGCGCCACGTCAAGCGCATGGGTCGCCGTTTCATCGGGGACTTTTCCGGTGAGCTGGTGGAGAAAGTTCGCGGCAGTAGAAAGTCCGGGCTGGGGCGTCACCGGCTCCTCGCCTTTGCGAAGCCGGTCCAGCGTCCCGACAAGCGTTCCCATCTGGGCCGTCACGCGCAGGGCTTTGCGCTTGTTGGCGGGCATACTCTCATCGCCTTCGTCCGGGTCGTACAGGGATAGCAGGGAAGTCGCGGTGCGGAGGGCGTCCATCGGCGGGGCCGTTTTAGGGAACTGCTTCAGAAGGGCAAGGGCGCCTTCAGGGATCGCACGGTTTTCAGACAGTTCGGTCTTCAGCGCGGTCAGCTCGGCTTCGGTGGGCAGGCTGCCGTTCCAGAGTAAATAAATAACTTCTTCAAACGTCGTATTCTGGGCCAGGTCGTGAATGTCGTAGCCGCGGTAGATCAGCTTGCCGTTGATCCCGTCTACGTCGCAGATGGACGACTCCCCGGCAATCACATCTTCCAGTCCTTTTGCAAATTTATCGTCAGCCATTGGGAAAACCTCTCTTACAGAGCCTCGGCGTGTGCGAAGCCGCGCCGTGTATTTTACCCATTTTCTTGGGAGGCTGTCAAACTTTTTTCATCGGTTTCCGCCTGCGATGCATCGAGGTCGTCATCCCATTTTCCGGCGACCGAGATTTTCGTCCCGCAGCAGGTGCAGATCCCGATCATCGCCCGCCGCCTGTTCTTCATCAAGGTCCGGGTCGGCACAAGCATTTCTTGTTTGGCGCGGCAGCGCACACAGTATCCAGTCATGGCAGCCTCGTAAAAACACTGGGAATAGGTAGGATAAGAACGCGGAATTATATCCGCGAACGGGCGGTCCTGTCAAGGGAAAACGCCGCTGAACAAAACCGATAATTTTGGCGTCTTCAGCAGTAACCGCCCAATTCGACCCGGCCTTGTGGAACAATACACCTATGCAAACTTTTCCGAACCCGCGTGCTGTCGTTGTACTATCGTCATCGCTCCTTGCCGCCGCCGTTGTCATGGCGGCTGCCTTGATCACTCCCGCCCGGCCCGTCGCCGCCGATGCACCGAAGGCGGACGCCAGCACACAGATCAAGACGCTTTACGCCGAGAAATGCTCGGCGTGCCACAATCTGCCTAAGCCCGAAGAAAAGGGCTACAGCCGGGCCGAGTGGCAGCGCACGGTCAACACCATGCTGACCAAGTACCATGCGTCGGACGAGATCGACCCGAACGAAGCCGCACAGATTGTAGATTACCTCGCGACGTTCGCGCCGAAGCCGAATGCTGGGAACAGTCGGCATTCCAATGACCCGTGGGCGACTGATACTTTGGATGTCTGGACCACCGCCCCGGCTTCGTCCCGCGTCTTTAACTTTGAAGCGGGCGGCTTCGCGGGCCTCGCTCCGGTCGGCTCCGGCACACCGGGTCCCGCGCCGCTGTGCGCCGTCCGTCCCGACACGCCCGGCGCGGACGGCCTTGTCGCCCACCTGTCCGGCCCGAACTTCCGCCCGGACCGCTTCGCCGTGCTGCTGGACAAATCCGACCGGGGCAGAAACTTCGATGTCCGTGTCCGCTTCCGCATTGATTCGGGAAAAGTCAGCCCCGCCGTCGGGATCGTCTTCGGCTGCACCGCCCCAAACCAGTACACAGTTCTGCGCTGCAACCAAACGCTAGGCGACCTGGCCCTCATTCAAATTAGCGGGCCGACCCACACAACTTTGCAGCAGACGCCGATTGTCCTGCCTGCGGCGTCTGCTGCCCCGGCTGCTCCCGCGCCGCTCGCGCCCGGCTGGCACACGCTGCGTCTGCTTGTCCATGACGGCCAGGCACGCGGCTGGATCGATATGCAGAAGCGCATCTCCGTCGCCCTGCCCGCAGACACCGCCGGCAGCATCGGCCTCTGGACTCAGGGCAGCACCTCCGCGTCCTTCGACGACTGGACCGTAGACTGCTACGATCCCGCGCCCGGCAGCCTTGCGCCGCTAAGTTAGCGGCATGAACATTTTGAATAAACGCGCCTTGAAATGGAACTGGAAGCGCCTTCTCGGCGCTATGTTCGGCATTCTGCTTCTGGGACTGCTTCTGGATTATTTTGCTTATCCCAATTTTGCCCACCCGGTCGGCACAAGCCCGAACCGGGGCGAAAACGGGCTGTGGCTGCGCTACACCTGGTACTTCGGTCAGCATCCCGACACCGCCCAGATGGCGCAGAAGCTCCAAAGCGAACAAATTGAGTACGCTTATTTTCATGTCCGGGATGTCAAGCCGGACGGTTCTTTGCGCTTCCACAAGCCGATCACCGCCGGGACGCTGACACGCGACTTGCATCGGAAAGCCCCGGCGGTCAAACTGCTGGCCTGGGTATATGTCGGCAATGCAGCGGGGCGAGGTGCAGTAGATTTGTCTCGGCCAGACGTGCGTAAAAAGCTGGTGGCGGAAGCGCTCTGGCTGGTGACTGTCTGCGGTTTTGACGGGGTACAGTGGGACTACGAGATCTGTCCTCACGGAGACACCGGTTTCCGCGCTTTGCTTCGGGAAACACGCGCCGCACTGCCGCCCGGCAAGCTGTTGTCCGCTGCTGTGCCGCTCTGGCTGCCCCGCCCGCTGGAGCATTATGGCTGGGACGAGACAGACTTCGCGGCAGTTGCGCCGCTGTGTGACCAAATGGCGGTCATGTGCTATGATACGGGGATGTACCTGCCGCGCGGCTATGTCTGGCTGGTGCATCAGCAGGTCGTTCATGTTTCGGCAGCAGTCTGGCGCGGCAGCCCGAAGTGCCGCGTTTTGTTCGGCCTGCCGACTTATGAGGCCGGGGGGCTATCCCACCATGCGGCCGCCGAAAATCTTCGTATGGCCCTGATGGGAGTGCGCGAAGGAATGGCCAACCCACGGGCAGCACCGCAAGTGGTCGCCGGAGTTGCGCCGTTCGCCGACTACACGACGACGCAGGCGGACTGGAACCTCTACCGCCGGTGGTAATTACAACCATGACCGAAGCCCAAGCCCTGCGCCGCCGGATACGCTTCTGGCTGGGAGCGTTTATTTTGGGAGTGGCCCTGAGCGGCATTACGGCCATCCCCTTGAACTGGGAACTCGGCCTTCTGACGCGCCTGGTCGGCCACCGCTTCGGCAGCCTGTCGGGCTGGCTTTATCGCGTCGCGGACGGTCTGCGCGAGACCGATGCCCGCTTTCCTTTCCTCGCCTACGGCACGGACTGGCTGGCCTTCGGGCATCTGATGATCGCGGTCGCGTTCATTGGCCCTTATTTAGACCCCGTCCGAAACCGCTGGGTCATCACCTTCGGCCTCATCGCCTGCGTCTGCGTCGTTCCCTGGGCGTTCGTCTTCGGCCCCCTGCGCGGCATCCCGTTCTTCTGGCGCCTGATAGACTGCTCCTTCGGCATCGCCGGCCTTCTGCCCCTGCTGCTGGTCCGCCGCGACATTCAGCGCCTCAGCCGCCTGGAAGCGTAAGCCAGTCTCGGTCCAAGATCGCATACAAAAGCCGGTCTACCCAGCACCCTTTTTGCCGGCGATGCTCATGCAGATAGCCCTCGCGCCTCATGCCGGCCTTTTCTAAAACACGCGCCGAACCGAGGTTTTCAGGGTTGCATTCGCCGGTGATCCGGTGCAGGCGCAGGGTGTCAAAGCCCAGCGTCAGCAAATCACGCACCGCCGCCGTTCCGTAGCCGTGGCCCCACTGCTCGCGCCCGATAATGACGCCGACATCGGCCTCTCCCAGAGCAGGATTGCGGATCGTCAGCGTTGCTACCCCGATCAAAGGCGTGTCCGGCGACAGCATCACGCCGAATACAAACACCGAACGCGGCTCTTCCAGCTTCTTTTCCAACGCCCATTGCACCAGCCACCGGGCAGACGCCTCCGTGAACGGCTCAAACTCGGTATACCGCACGGTTTCCGCATCGCTGAGGCAGTGCAAAAGCGCAGGCCAATCATTTTCGTCAATTTCGCGGAGATAAAGCACAAGGACTCCCAAAGGCTAAGCGCGTTTTCGGACCATACAATAAATTGTACGGCTATTGGGCGCAGACGCCACAAAACACCCGCTTCGCGGGGTTAAGAACAAGATTATACAAAGTCTGTTCTCAGTGCCGCGAAGCGGTACTTCGTGGCGTCTGCGCCCAATAGCCGTACAATTTATTGTATGGTCTCAGTTTACCTACACCAACACGGTATAATCGGACATATGGCAATCTTGCTTTTAACTCTGCTGACGGGCCTGCTGTTTGCGCTGAGCCTGCCGCCGTTTAACTTTGAGTGGCTGGGGTGGGGGGCGTTTGTGCCGCTGCTGCTGGCGGCGGATGGACGGCGGCCGCTGGAAGCGTTCGGGCTGGGAATGGTGGCGGGCGCATTCTGCGGGGTGGTGTCGGCGGGGTGGTATCATGACACAGCGCGGCTGTTCTGGGCGTATATCCCGTTTTTGTGGCTGGCGTTTTTGTTCGGGCTGGTCGCCCTGGCGGCGTCGCAGATGTCCAAGATCAAGAACCCGACGTCCAAGATCAAGAACCCGACGGCACGGGTGCTGTGGGTGGCGTCAGTTGGGGTCGGCGGGGAATGGCTGACTTCGTTTCTGCCGCTGCCGCTGAACATTGCGCTGTGTCAGTATCGGAATATCACGCTGATACAAACAGCATCGGTTGCGGGCATTTGGGGCGTTTCGTTTCTGCTGTGGGCCGTCAATGCGGCGCTGGCCGAAGCCGTGCGGCGGCGGCAGTTTGTGGCGCTCGGCGCTTGTGCGGCGCTGGCGCTGCTGTCACTCGGCTTCGGCACATTTACGCTGCGAAGACCCGCAGCAGACACGCAGGCGCTGCGGGTGGCGGCCATTCAAAACTTGACCCGCGAGGAAACGGGGGACATGGCGGCAGCGCCGCCCCTCACCATAGACCGGACGCAGATGACGCGCGAGGCGGCGGGGCAAGGGGCAAAGCTCGTGGTCTGGTCGGAAGAGTCGCTCGGCGGCGAGTTTGAGCCGGCCCGCCCGAAAGACGAGACGCGGCAGCTTGCGCGAAGTCTCAACACGGCGCTGGTGGTCGGCTACTCCGATGATGCCCGCCCGAAGCCGTTCAACTGCGCGGCGTTCATCGCCTCGAATGGCGTAGTGCTTGCGCCGGTGCATCATAAAGTGCATCTGTATCTGGCCGAGCAGCAGACAAACCAATCCGGGCATCAAGCGACCGTTGTCAACACAGACTTCAGGCCGGTGGGGCTGGAAATCTGTTTTGATAGCTGCTACACCGGCACGACCCGCGAGACCGTGGCGGCGGGAGCGCGGCTGATCGCCATGCCGAATTACGACCCGCCGACCCCGCGCGGGGTGCTGCACCGGCTGCACGGGGCGATGCTGCCGTTCCGGGCAGTCGAAAACGGCGTCCCTTTCGTCCGGGCCGACTCCAACGGCCTGTCGCAGATTGTGGACGCCCAGGGGCGTATTCTGGCCCAGTCGCCGCTTTACGCGCCCGATGTTCTCGTCGCTGATGTTCCGCTTGGCACAGGAGCCGGGACGTTCTTTACCCGCTGGGGTGACTGGCTTGCCTATGGCTGCTTGGCAGTCGCCGTCTTCGGCTTCCTGAGTTTGCGGAAACGAAAATCGCCCCTATGACACGCCGCACCGCGCTGACTTTGCTTGTCATAGGTTGCTGCACGGCAGCATTCTTCATGCTGCTGTTGCTTTCCCTGCACCGGACCACCTCCCGCAAGTCCCTTGCGGGAGCGACTTTGCCGCCGGCAGCACCCCTGACACCGACACAGGAGAAGATCACCGCCGAGGCGAGGGCACAAATCGGGGATGTTTATGATGCCTCCTACCGCACGATGCCCTACCCGAACGGCGATCCGCCGGCAGGCCGAGGGGCCTGCACGGATGTGGTCGTGCGCGGCCTTCGCGCCGCCGGGTTTGACTTGCAGCGTCTGGTGCATGAGGACATGAAGCGGCGCTGGGAGGCTTACCCGCATTCCTACGGCCTGGCGCGGCCCGACCCTAATATAGATCATCGGCGGGTTCCCAATCTCGCTGTCTTTTTCCGGCGGCACGGGCGGGCGCTGCCGAACACGGTCACGCCTCACACACTTCCCACCTGGCAGCCGGGCGACATCGTCTGCTGGAAGATGCCGGGCGGTGGTGATCACACCGGCCTTATCTCCAGCCGCCGCGATTTGCAGGGCATCCCGCTTGTGATCCACAACCTGGGCGGCTGCCGGGAACAAGATGTCCTCACCGACTGGACTATCGCCGGGCATTATCGTTACCCAAAATAAATAACCCAAGACCCAAAATAAATAACCCAAGCAACTGCGGTATAATCGGCTAGGACGGCAGCCTTGAAAACCGTGTGAGTCGCGCAGCGGTCAGCAAATAAGCGCGGAACCGGCAACTTTCCATGAACTTATTTTCCTATTGGCTCTCACAACTCCAGCAGTGGCTCCTACAGCATCCGCTCGTGGTTGTGCTGCTGACCCTGCTCCTGCCGCTGCCTTACGGCACCGACCGGCATGGACGGCGCACGCCCTGGGTAACGTACACGCTGATTGCGATTAACGTCGTCGTGTTCTTCTTTACGACACCGGCGACTTATGAACGCTGGGGGCTGGTGCCGAACCACCCGCACTTCGTCGCGCTCTTCACAGGTATTTTCATCCATGTCAGCCTGCTGCACCTGTTTGGGAATATGGTGTTCTTGTGGCTGTTCGGGCCGCATGTGGAGGAAGCACTGGGGTGGGAAGCGTTTCTGGCGCTGTATTTCGGCGGCGGGATCGCGGCGGGGCTGCTGCACATGGCGATCGTGCTGCTGTTCGCGCCGAAAGTGGTCGTGCCGCTGGTGGGGGCGTCGGGGGCGATCTCGGCCATTCTTGCGCCGTTTGCGATTCGGTTTCACCGGGCGCAGATTTGTCTGTTCTGGCTGCCCGGCGTTCTGCTGAAGTCCGGGTGGGACAAGCTGCAAGTGCCGGCGGTGGCGGGCTTAGGACTGTGGATCGCCCAGAGCGTCGGCAGCGGCATTTACTTTCTCATCAACCCGCAGCCGGGCGGGACGGCTTACTGGGCGCACATCGGCGGCTTTGTGTTCGGGCTGATCGCCGCCGAGCTGACGGGGCTTTTGCGCGACGGGCGGCAGGATTATCTGTTGCAGGACGCCCGCTCGGCGGCGTCGCACGGCCACGAGACATTGGATCTCGCCATTCGGAAATACCGGGCGTTTTTGGAGCGGGACCCCAGCAATGGCGTTGTTCGGGCGGAGCTGGCGGTTCTGCTGGCGGCGCAGGACCACGATGAAGCCGCCCGCGAGATGCTGGGGGCGGTGCGGGAGCTTTTGAGGCGGAATCAGCCGGTGCTGGCGGCGCGGTGCGTCCGGGAAGCCTCGGCCCTCAAGCTGCCGCTGGCCTTGTCCGCGCGGGAGCGGCTGCGCCTGGCGGGGGCATTGGAAATTGAGGGCGACGTGGACGACGCGGCGGCCCTGCTGCTTGCGCTGATCACGCAGACGCCGGACGCGCCGGAAGACGAGATGGCCCGGCTGAAGCTGGGGCAGATGCTGCGGGAGCGAGACCCGGCGGCGGCAAACGCGGTGCTGACGGGGTTTCTGGAAAAGTACCCCGACAGCCAGTGGACGCGGCGGGCGCGTGAACTCCAAACAAATGTTTGATTTCTGCCTGTTTTGGAAAGAGTCTTTCTATCTTATTGATGGAAGCGAGACGACGATGGCACTGGAAGACTTGAAAAAAGACGTGATGATGGCGCATCTGCTGGATGCACTGGACCATAAAAAAGACATCGGCCATTATGGGCGCCTGGTGTTTGTCATGGTGGCCCGGCACTTTCTGACCGAGGATGAAGTGATCGCCGAGCTGGCGAAAGACAAAGATTTCGGCGAAGAGCAGGCCCGGTCGCTGTACACGCAGGTCAAAGACCACAATTATAACCCGCCCCGGCGCGAAAAGATTTTGGAATATCAGTCGGAGCAGGACTTCCCGATTATCCCGAACCCGGACGATCCCGACGCCGGCAACGTCTACCGGGATTTGAACTTCCCGGATGATGTCTACAAGCATATTGAAGACTATCGCCAGCACAAATCGGCGGCCTAACACGCAGTTTTTGGGGAGCGCCCGCGCCTGAATAGGTGCGGGCGCTTTCTGCCGTCTGGCAACTCTGCCGTGTAGACCGGGGAAGTTGGCACGATTTTTGCATGATGTCAGGGTGAGAGTATGGTAAAATACTGTACGCGACTTTTACAAGCCGATCTTTTACGAACGGAGCTTTATGGACACTCTGACTTCTCCAAATACGATCTCTCCGAATACGATTTCTCCAAAACCTCACTTGACCATTCAGCCGACTGCGGGCTGGCAGGCGATCAACCTGCGCGAATTGTGGCAGTTCCGGGACCTGCTGACGACGCTGGCCCAGCGCGATGTCAAGCTGCGCTACCGGCAGACCGTGCTTGGCGCGGTCTGGGTCGTGCTTCAGCCGCTGATCGCGGCGGGCATTTTCTCGTTTGTCTTCGGCAAAGTCGCCAAGCTGCCGGCCCCGCACGGCGTTCCCTACCTGGTGTTTGCCTATGCCGGGCTGCTGGCGTGGAATGCGTTTTCTTCGACCCTGGGCAAGACCAGCAGCTGCCTGCTGTCAAACTCAAACTTGGTGTCGAAAGTCTACTTTCCCCGTTTGGCTCTGCCGCTCTCGACAGTGTTTTCCACGCTGATTGACTTCGGGGTTGCGCTGATCATGATGGCGGCGCTGATGGTCATCAACCATGTCGTTCCCGGTGTCGCCGTGCTGCTGCTGCCGGTCTGGCTGCTGCTGGTCATCATGCTGGCGATGGGCGTGGGGCTGTACACGTCGGCGCTGATGGTATCGTACCGGGACGTCGGGTATATCCTGCCGGTGATCACCCAGTTCCTCATGTATGCGTCCCCGGTCGCGTATTCCGCCGCGCTGATCCCCGCTAAGTACAAGCTGATTTTCGAGATCAACCCGCTGACCGGCCTGCTGGAAGCGTTCCGGTGGTCCCTGCTGGGAACCGCCGCTCCAAACTGGAACGCCGTCGCCTACTCCGCCGCCCTCGCGGTAAGCGTTTTCGTGCTGGGCGCGTTCTCGTTCAAGAAGATGGAAAGGAAGTTTGCGGATGTCATCTAATGTCCTGAGCGCCCCGGAGATCGCCGCCGGCGTCTTCACCGACACGTCTTCGAACGATGTCGCCGTGTCCGTGCGCGACCTATCCAAATCCTACCGCATCGCGCGTAATGCCGAAAAGCACTCGACCCTGAGCGAAGCGATGATGTCCAGGCTGAAAAACCCGCTCGCCAGGGTCGAGCGGGACACATTCTGGGCCTTGAACGACGTGAGCTTCGACATCCAAAAAGGCGATGTGGTCGGCATCATCGGCAGGAACGGCGCGGGGAAAAGCACGCTGCTGAAGATTTTGTCGCGAATTACTGAGCCGACAAAAGGCAGGATAGACTTGTATGGCCGTGTCGGCAGCCTGCTCGAAGTCGGTACAGGCTTCCACCCGGAATTGACGGGCCGGGAAAACGTGTATCTGAACGGCGCGATTTTGGGCATGAGCAAAGGCGAGATCGCCCGGCAGTTCGATGAGATTGTGGCGTTCTCCGGGACAGAAAAGTTTCTTGATACCCCAGTCAAGCGCTACTCATCAGGAATGTATGTGCGCCTTGCGTTTGCCGTGGCTGCCCACCTGAACCCGGAAATTTTGATCATTGACGAAGTCCTCGCCGTCGGCGATGCCGACTTCCAAAAGAAGTGCATCGGCAAAATGCAGGACGTGGCAAAAAGCGGCCGAACTGTTTTGTTTGTTTCTCATAATATGCCGACTGTTCAAAAGCTCTGCACCGACATTATTATGCTTCAAAGCGGCACGGTTGCCGGGCGCGGCGAACCCATTGAAATGATCACGCGCTACCAAGCCTCCGGCGAAAGCGATCAGCTCACGCTCGGCGTTCCCCTGTCGCTGCGGAACACCCGCCGCCTGGCGGGCGACGGACAGGCACGTTTTTCTTCTATTTTACCCTTCGCGCCGGGGGAGCCTGTGTCTACGGTTCAGCCGTTTCGCCAGGGGGATCTCGGCTTCCGCCTTCAATTTGAGGGAGATGTCAGCGCCATTCGAGCCGTCAGCGTCTATATCAGCGACGAGAGCGACCGTAAGCTCATCAACACCAACACGCTGGAAAAAATAGACGCGCTTCGCTTGCAGCCGGGCCAGGCCGTGGACATCATCTTCCGCGATGTCCGCCTGCGTCCGGGCCTTTATAAAGTGGGCTTGTGGATCGGCGGGGGCGAAGAGCGGCATATCGACATCATCAACGATGAGCTTGCGCTGGAAGTCCTGCCTCTGGTTGGCCGGAGCTGGGTTTCCAAGCACGACGGGGTCATTGAATGCGATTTCGATTATGATATTGTCCCTGCCTAAAGCCAAGCGAAAACCTAAAGCCAAGCGAAAAGTGACCCGATATGCGTATTTTAGTGATCTCAAATCTCTACCCGCCTTATTATATCGGCGGTTACGAGCTGGGGTGTCAGCAAGTCGTGGAAGCGCTGAAGCAGCAAGGGCATGAAATCAAAGTCCTGACCAGCAGCTACGGTTTGGAAAAGCCGACATCCGATGGGGAAACTTATCGCTGGCTGAAAATTGAGCAGTCCTGGCAAAAAAACACGAAAAGCAATACTCCGCTTGATGTGATACGCAAAGAGCGCATTAACCAGGCAGCATTCGCTCGCCTGTGCCGAGAGTTCAAGCCGGATGTCGTTTATATCTGGAACGCGGCTAACATTTCTATCTCCCTGGCGTTTCTTGCCCAGCAGCAGAAAATTCCCGTGTTTTATTACATTTCGGACCACTGGCTGGCGCAATGGGAAATCGACTCTTGGTCTTCCTGGTGCCGGAGAACTTCTTCGAATGCTCTGAAAAGAGCAGCGAAAAAGCTGGCTCTTTTGGCGCTCGGCGCTGTCGGCGTAGAACCGATATCCGGCCTGCTTGACCTCAGCCGTACCCAGTTCACCAGCCTGTTTATCCAGGAACTGACCGCTGACGCCGGAAAGTCCGTCGCGCAGGGACAGGTCATCCATTGGGGCGTTGATGTGGATCAGTACCCCGCGCGAAAGACGGACAGCCAGCCGCCGGTGCGCCTGCTGTACGTCGGCCAAACCCGTGAACACAAGGGAATTTATACGGCGCTGGAAGCGCTTAAACACCTTAGGGCGCGTAACAAAGATCTGCCGCTGACGCTCACCGTTGCCGGCAGCAGCGTCATTCCCGAAGAAGAGGTTTTGCTTCGCGAATATGTCGCCTCCCTCGGCCTGGAAAACGCGGTCGTCTTCACCGGCCTGCTTCCACGAGCAGAGCTGGTGCCGATTTACCAGGCGCATGACATCCTGGTTTTTCCTTCCATCTCCCAGGAGCCGTTCAGTATCACCCTGCTGGAAGGGCTGTCTTCAGAAGTGGCCGTTGTCGGCACGACCACCGGCGGCAGCCGGGAAATCCTGCAAAACAAGATGAACGCGCTTACGTTCCCGGCAGGAAATGCGCTCGCCTGCGCCGACCAAATCCAGTGCCTTTTGGAAGACCAAGCCCTGTACGAGAAGCTCCGGCGCAATGGACGCCAGACCGTTGTGGACCAGTTCCAATTCAAGATGATGACGGATAAAATCAACCGCGCACTTCAGGCAGCTTAAAATTGCTGCGAAATTCAACTCCATGAATGTTTTGTTCGATATCTCTGTTCTCGGCCTCGTACATGAGAATGCAATTCCCAAGACCGGGATCGCGCGGGTGGTGGAAGCGCTCATTCCTGAGCTTGCCGCACAATCAGACTGCTGCTTGGAGCTATGTTCCAGTGACTTCCTGCTCAGCTCGCTGGAATACGCGCAGTCTGATGCGTATCTCCGGACGGTCAGTTTTCCGATCGGCAAGCTTCAAGGTCCTTTTCTCCGCAAACAAAAGTCGGTGCAAAGCACGATCGAGACCGCTGCCGGGCTGCCGCGTGCTGCGGCCAGGGCAAACCGGAAGCTGCTGCATTATGCCGCGATGCTCAACAAAACAATGGCGTATTCACTGGACGCCGCCAGCCTTCAGCACGCCGACATCTACCACTCGACCCATCTGGCTCTGCCGGAGCAAGCCAAGCAAGCCAAAGGCCCCCAGCTTTTTCTCACGATCTACGATCTGATCCAAACCCTGTTTCCAGAGTATTGTAATACAGGCGCCCCGCAGTACTTCGAGCAGATCACGTCCAGTATCACGCCCGAAACGTGCCTGCTGAGCATTTCGGAAGCCACCAAAGTAGATATTTGCAACCATCTCAAAGTTGACCCCGCCCGCGTGTTCGTCACGCCGCTTGCCGCCGATCCCGACTTGTTCTACCCTAGCTATGACGCGGGCGAGCAGGCGCAAATGCGCCAAAAGTACGGCGTCAAGAACGCGCCGTACATTTTAAGCCTGTGTACGATTGAGCCGCGCAAAAACATTGACCACGTCATCCGGTGCTACGTCAAGCTGATGCAGGAAGGGCAGACGCCGGACTTGCAGCTTGTTCTTGCAGGCAACAAAGGCTGGAACTACGACCACATCTTCCGGGAGATCGACGGCGCGGAGGCGTTCAAGGACACCATCAAGGTGACGGGCTACGTGGCGAATGAAGATTTAGCGGCTTTGTACAGCGGGGCGCTGGCGTTCGTGTTCCCGTCTTTGTACGAGGGGTTCGGCCTGCCGCCCTTAGAAGCGATGCAGTGCGGGGTTCCGGTGATCGTCTCGAACACGTCGTCTCTGCCGGAAGTGGTGGGGGACGCGGGGGTGCTGCTGGACCCCAAAGATGCGGACGGCTTGTGCGGGGCGCTGCTGCGGCTGTACGAGGACGCGGACCTGCGGGCGGACCTGGCGGCGCGGTCACTGGAACGGGCGACGCTGTTCTCGTGGCGCAGATGTGCCGAAGATACCGTCAATGCTTACAAAACGGCGCTCGGTCAGGCGAAGGGTCAGCAATTCTGTTCATGAACGTTCTTTATGACATTTCCCCTTTGGGCCACTGTTACGGCGAGTCCATCCACAAAACCGGGATCGCCCGTGTGGTGGAAACCCTGGCGTACCAGCTTGCCGATATGCCGGAGTGTCATCTTCAGCTTTGTTCCAGTGAGTTCCTGCTCGGCGCGTTAAGCTACGCGCAGGCGGACTTACGGCTGAAAACAGTCCCATTTCCCCACAAAAAGTCCAATGTTCTGCTGCAAAGGGTTCAGCGGGACAATCAGCGCGTGGTTGACACCGCCTCCGGTCCCGCCCGTGCGGCGGCGCGAGTGCAGCGGAAGCTTCTGCATTGTCTCGCGCAGACAAGCAAAGTTTACAGCCAGCCACTGGAAGCGGACAGTCTGCGAGCTGCCGACATCTACCACTCCACCTACCGTGCTTTGCCCGAACAAATAAAGGCCGGCCACGGCCCGCAGCTTTTTCTGACGATCTACGACATGATCCCGACTTTATTCCCGCAGCATTGCAATGCGTATGTCAGGTCGCTGTTTGATGGTATTCTGTCCAGCATCACGCCGGAGACCTGGATGGTGAGCATCTCGGAGGCGACGAAAAACGACTTCTGCACACACATCAAAGTTGACCCCGCCCGCGTGTTCGTCACGCCGCTTGCCGCCGATCCCGACTTGTTCTACCCCGTCACAGATGCCGGGGAACTCGCCTGCGTTCAGGGCAAGTACGGCGTCAGCAACGCGCCGTACATTTTAAGCCTGTGTACGATGGAACCCCATAAGAACATTGAGCATGTCATCCGGTGCTACGTCAAGCTGATGCAGGAAGGGCAGACGCCGGACTTGCAGCTTGTTCTTGCAGGCAACAAAGGCTGGAACTACGACCACATCTTCCGGGAGATCGACGGCGCGGAGGCGTTCAAGGACACCATCAAGGTGACGGGCTACGTGGCGAATGAAGATTTAGCGGCTTTGTACAGCGGGGCGCTGGCGTTCGTGTTCCCGTCTTTGTACGAGGGGTTCGGCCTGCCGCCCTTAGAAGCGATGCAGTGCGGGGTTCCGGTGATCGTCTCGAACACGTCGTCTCTGCCGGAAGTGGTGGGGGACGCGGGGGTGCTGCTGGACCCCAAAGATGCGGACGGCTTGTGCGGGGCGCTGCTGCGGCTGTACGAGGACGCGGACCTGCGGGCGGACCTGGCGGCGCGGTCACTGGAACGGGCGACGCTGTTCTCGTGGCGCAGATGTGCCGAAGATACCGTCAATGCTTACAAAACGGCGCTGGGGCGCTGACATGGACATTCTGTTTGACGGGAAAATTTTCGCCATGCAGCGGGCCGGCGGCATCAATCGGTACTTCGCCAACTTGATTGCCCGGCTGCCGGAAAACTGCCATCCGACCCTCACGACGCGGCAGGAGCTTGGGGTCAACATCCCGGCGCATCCCCGGCTCAGCATCAAAGAGTATCACCCGTTCCGCCCGCACCGGATCTCCCGCCCGCTGGAAAAAGCGTACTTCCGCTCGCTGGAGCGGGTGCATCGGTACAATGTCGCCCACCCGACTTATTATTCTCTGCTGACGCAGCAGAAGTTCGATTGTTACCGCTGCCCGGTGGTTGTCACGGTTTACGACATGATCCACGAGCTGTTCCCGCAGGACCTTCAGACGGACACGGAGCGCTCTGTTTGGCGGCAAAAAAAGCAGGCCGTGGAGAGGGCCGACGCGATTCTTTGCATTTCCGAAAACACGAAACGGGACCTGATCGCGCTGTATCCCCAAGTGGAAGCCAAAACTGTCGTGACTTATCTCGCGACGGAAATGGAGATGAGCTTCACCCAAGGGGCGCAGCCGGTCCCGGAACGTCCGTACTTTTTGTTTGTCGGCGGCCGGAACTCGTACAAAAACTTTGACGGCCTGCTGACCGCCTTCCGCCAGGCCGCTACGCGCTGCCCGGATGTCTGCGTCTGCGTCGTCGGCTCCGCGTTCAGCGAGGCTGAGTCACAGACAATCGCGAGCCTCGGCCTGACGAGCCATTTTGAGCATTACGGGCAGGCGGATGACCGGCATCTCGCCAAGCTTTACAATCGCAGTCTCGCCCTGATCTACCCGTCGCGCTATGAAGGCTTCGGCATTCCGCCGCTGGAAGCGATGGCCTGCGAGACGGTCGTTGTCGGAGCCGCTGTTTCCAGCGTCCCGGAAGTGGTCGGCGATGCCGGCCTGCTGTTCGACCCGGACTCAAGCGAGCTGACCGATATTCTGCTGGCGCTGCTCGAAGGCTCGGTGGACCGGGACGACTTAATCCAGAAGGGCCGGCAAAGGGCGAGAAACTTCAGCTGGGATAAAACCGCCGCACAAACTGTTGCGGTCTATCAAAAAGTTGCCGGCTAATCCTATGACTCAACTCATCACAACTTCGCTGTCGTCCAGCAGAACAGCGCTGATTACCGGCATTGCCGGCCAGGATGGCTGCCTGCTGGCGGAGCTGCTGCTCGGCAAAGGCTACACCGTCTACGGCACGGTCCGCAACCTGTCGTTCGACGGCCTGAGCCGGATCAGCCACCTGGAAGGCCGGGTGACGCTGATCGCCGGCGACCTGCTGGACCAGAACTCGCTGACACTGATGCTGGAAGAAGCCCGGCCGGACGAAGTCTATAACCTGGCCGCCCATTCGTTTGTCCCGGCGTCCTGGAAAGAACCGGTGCAGTCCGGCGAGTTCAGTGCCCTCGGCGTCACCCGCCTGCTCGAAGCCATCCGGCAGGTCAACCCGGCCATCCGGTTCTTTCAAGCTTCGTCGTCGGAGCTGTTCGGCAAGCCGCAGGAAGTGCCGCAGCGCGAAACGACCCTGCTGCATCCGCGCTCTCCCTACGGGGTCGCCAAGATGTATGCGTACTGGATGACGGTCAATTACCGTGAGTTTTACGGGATGTACGCCTGCTCCGGGATTTTGTACAACCACGAGAGCGAGCGGCGCGGCCTGGAGTTCGTCACCCGCAAGATTACGCACGAGGCAGCCCGGATCAAGCTGGGACTGTCTTCGGAGCTTTCGCTCGGCAGCCTCGACGCGAGGCGCGACTGGGGATACGCACGGGATTATGTGGAGGCTATGTGGCTGATGCTTCAGCAGGAAGAAGCCGATGATTATGTGATCGCGACCGGCGAGACGCACTCTGTCGAAGAGTTCGTCGCAGAAGCGTTCGGCTGCGTCGGTTTAGACTGGCGAAACTATGTGCGCATAGACCCGGCCTTCGTGCGCCCGCCGGAAACGACCCAGCTTGTGGGCGACCCGTCGAAGATCCACGCCGCCCTCGGCTGGGCGCCCAAAACAAGCTTCCGAGAGCTGGTCCAATTGATGGTCCACGCCGATCTCCAGCGTGCCGGCAGCCCGCGTCCAAAAGAAACAATGCCATGAAAGTTTTGACGCGATGAAAGTTTTGATGATCTGCGGCCTGCCGCCGCTGCCGCTGCCGGAAGCGGACCATGCGTTTCACCTGGTCCGGCACCTGGCCGAAGCGGGGATCACGCTGGACGTGCTGACCGCGAAGGGCAGCGCGGAAGCCAATCGCGCCAATGTCGCCCAGTTTTCCATCATGGAAAACTGGAAGTGGCGCGAGGCCCCCCGGCTTCTGCGGCAGATCAAGCGCAGCCGCCCGGACGTCGTCCTGTTGTACTATTTTCCGCATCTGTACGACGATCATCCCATGATCACGTTTATTCCCACGCTGATGAACGCCTTCGCGTCCGGTGTCCCTGTCGTGACCTTGTTCCCGCAGTTTTACGGGTCGTCCGACCGCAAATTCGGACTGAGCGGCAAGCTAGTGAACCGGGCGATGATGCTGCTTTCCGGGAAAAACGCGAACCGTGCGTTTGGGACCCTGCTCCGGGACAGCCGCCGCATTATTGCCCTGAGCCGCCTGCACCTTGAAAAGTTCACCGGCTGCTGGCCGCAGGTGGCCGGCAAGTCCACGCTGATTCCGCCGCCGCCCATCATGGTGCTGTCCGAGGACACCGCCGAGGTACGGGAAACCGGCCGGGCGCAGCTGGGCATCGGGCCGGACACGTTTCTGTTCGCCTATTTCGGTTACCTGTATCCCAGCAAAGGGGTGGAAACGCTGATCCGGGCATTCAGCCTGATCGCCGCCGAGCAGGATTCAGCCCGGCTGGCTGTAATCGGCTCGGTGTCGCAGTTCGAGGGAGGCCCGGAATACGCCGCTTCTTTGCGGGAGCTTGTCAAAGATTTAGGTCTGGAAGACAAGATTGTTTTCACCGGCAAGTTCGACTGGGACAGCCCGCAGGGTTCGGTGTATCTGCGGGCCGCCGACGCCTGCGTCCTGCCGTTCGACGGCGGCGTCCAGATGAACAACAGCTCGTTCGCAGCGGTCATCTCGCATGGGCTGCCGGTGATCACGACCGCCGGGCCGGACCCGGAAGAACAGTTTGTGGACGGCGAGAATGTCTGCCTCTGCCCGCCGGCAGACCCCGAAGCGCTGGCCGCCGCCATGCGGCAGGTCATGGGCAAGCCGGAGTTCCGCGATTGCCTCCGTCAAGGCGCTCTCAGCTTGTCGGACGAATGGTTTTCCTGGAACAGCGCCACGCGCCGGACGAAGGCCGCTCTTGAATCTGTGTTTGCGTAGGAACAAGCTTAAGGAACGATGCGTCAATTTCTAGTCTGCACAATTTCCAACAAGCGAGAGCAATACGAAGAAATGAAATCTTCCTTTGTTCGAGCCGGGTTCGACGAGGAGCGCTGCCGCTACGCGCTGTTTGACAACTCGTGTGCCAACGCCTACGATCCTTACGAAACGATCAGCAAAGTCATGGCGGAGGCGACGGAACCGTTTGTGATTTTCTGTCATCAAGACATTCTGCTCGACAAGGGACAGGGGTATGAAGAGCTTGTCAAGCAGCTGCACGCCCTGGATGCGCTGGACCCCGATTGGGCGATTGTGGGCAACGCGGGCTGTACGGCGGATCTCGCGCTGATTATCAGACTTGACGACCCAAACGGCGCACACAATTATGGGCGGTTCCCTCACAAAGTCTACAGCTTGGATGAAAACTTTTTTGTCATCAAGACGGCTTCCGCACTGCGCTGTTCTTCTTCTTTAAGCGGGTTTCACTTGTATGCCACAGACCTTTGCCTGCAAGCGACCTCTCAAGATTTGTCATGCTACGTTCTGGACTTTCCTTTGACGCATTTGAGCGGCGGCAGCCCGGAAAGTCCAGACTTCTACAAAGCTTTAGATGCCCTCAAGCAGCGCTGGAACCCATCGTTCACGCTTTGCCTCACACGGACGCCCTGTACCTTCTTTTACTTAAGCCGCAGCCGGATGATCCGCCGTCTGCTCTGGTCAGCCCGTATTTTGGGATGGCTTCGGCGTCATATCGGGGTCTACGCACAGGCAGGGGAACTTAAACAGAGGCTGCGTCGCTTGTTCCGGCGGAGGCGTCTTTCACCGCCTTCGCGCTCGGTTCACGCAGAACGCTCTGGGGTTTAGGGAATTTTGAGGTCTCACATGGCTGCTCTCCCGACGGTTTCCGTGATCATTCCGACTTACAAACACCGTGATTTTGTGCCGGCGACGCTTGATTCGGTTTTTGCTCAGACGTTCACCGATTATGAAGTGATCGTGGTCAATGACGGCTCCCCCGACGACACGGCGGACGTGCTGAGGCCGCTGGCGGAAGCCGGGCGCATTCGTTATGTAGAACAGGAAAACCAGGGGCAGGCGGCGGCCCGCAACCGGGGAATCGCCGAGGCGCGGGGGGAATTCATCGCCCTGCTCGACGATGATGACTTATGGCCCCCGGACAAGCTGGAATGGCAAGTGAGCGCTCTGCGGGCGTCACCAGACGCGGTGCTTGTTTATGGCTACCGGGACACGTTCGGCACCGAAGAACTCCCCCGGAAGCCCGGCGAGACCGCGCCTTCGGGCAAAGTCTGGGCCGCGTTTTTACAGGATAACTGTATCACTTCGCCGGGACAGACGTTGATACGCAGTGCGGCTCTCCAAAAAATCGGCGGCTGCGACGCTTCGCTTTGGGGGGTGGATGACTGGGATTTGTATATACGCCTGGCGAAACAAGGCGATTTTCTCTATGAGTATCGGTCCGCGCTGCATTACCGCGTTCATTTCAGCAATGCCTCTAAGAACAGCCGGAAAATGTATCAAAATAGCTGCCGTGTCCTGTACAAGCATCTCGGCCGGGTTCCGAAGCCCCGGAACCTGCGTCTCTGGCGTGCCTGCCGCCGGTTTATCGTCGGCTTCACGACCTATCATTACATCAACGAGGCCAATCAATTTAAGGCGGAAGGCAGCAAGCAAAAAGTGCGCCGGCAGTGGCTGGAGATTGTCCGCATTGATCCCGCTATTCTGCGAAATCGCTCGCATTTAAGGCAGTTCGTGTCTGCCCTCTTCGCTCTTCCTGCCCGCGAATCCGATCTCTTATGACCAAATCTACTCCTATGCGAATTGCTTTGATCAGCTACGAATATCACCCGGATACTGCCGACGGCGGGGTAGCCACTTATGTCGGCCAGGCAGCTGCGATGCTGGCACAGCGCGGGCATGATGTGGAAGTATTTGCCGGCAGCCGGGAGCGCACGGAAACCTGCCGGGAAGGCGGCGTCCTGGTCCACCGGCTGTTATCGGCCCATGACAGCGATTTCAGCGCCGACGCCGGCCGGCTGTTTGCCGAGCGTCATGCCGCCGCCCCGTTTGACGTTCTGGAAAGCCCGGAATGGTGGGCCGACGGCGCGGAGGCCGTCCGGCTCGTGCCGGACATTCCGCTTGTCGTCAAGCTGCACACGCCGACCTTTCTGCTCATGCAGATCAATCTGCCGCCGGCAGCGCACTGGCGGGACCTCAAATCTCTTGACCGTCCGGTCTTGTACCGCCGGATCAACAAACTGTTCCCGTGGCTGCCGCATCTGGATCGCTACGTTCGTGACATAGACAAGCGGGAGCGATATCTGGCGCACGAAGCGGATGAAGTCGCCGCGCCGTCGGTGTCGCTCGGACAGCTTGCGGCGGCGAAATGGCGTCTTGACCCGGCGCGGGTCATTCCTGTTCCGAATCTTTATGCCGCTTCCGCGCCGATGCTGGCGATCCCGATTGAAACCCAGACGAACCGCATCACGTTTCTAGGGCGGCTGGAAATGCGAAAAGGAGTGCTTGATCTGGCGCGTGCCATTCCTTTAGTGCTGCGCCGCTATCCGCAGGCCAAGTTTCGGTTTGTGGGCCGGCCGATGTCGTCCCCGACCCCCGGCCTTGATATGCAGCAGTATTTGGAGCGGAAGCTGGCGCGGCATCTTGCCTCCGTCGAGTTCTTCGGTCCTGTTCCCCTGCCCGGCATCCCCCAAATGCTGGCGGAAACGGACATTTGCGTGTTTCCCAGTCTTTGGGAAAACTTCCCGAATGTCTGCCTGGAAGCCATGGCGGCGGGCCGGGGCGTCATCGGCAGCAGTGCGGGGGGAATGCTGGATATGCTGGAAGACGGCAAGTACGGGCTGAACGTCGCGCCGCACCGCGCATTTGCCCTGTCGGAAGCCATCGGCTCGCTGCTGGCGGACCCGGCCCGGCGGATGGCATTAGGACAGGCCGCACGGGAAAAAGTGCTGTCGGCGTATACGCTGGAGCGCATCGGCACGCTTCAGGAAGAAAGCTACCGCCGCGCGATTGAGCGCCGCCGGCAGCTCGGACCGAGAACATAAATGGCTCTTCAAGCTTCAATCATCATCTGCACTCTCAACCACGCCCAGTCTCTTCAGGAAACGCTGGCGTCCCTGGCCGCAGTCCGGGTCCCGGCCTCGATGCCGACGGAGCTGATCGTCGTGGATAACGGCTCGACCGACAGCACGGCGGAGATCGTTCGGCAGTTTCGGCCCGCGCATCTTGAAGTCAAATACGTTTCCGCGCCGAAGCGCGGGCAGTGCGAGGCGAGGAACGCCGGTCTCGCGGCGGCGCAGGGGGAGGTGATCTTGTTCACCGATGACGATCTGCGCTTTCCCCCCAACTGGATTGAAGACATGTGCGGGCCGATCCTGCGCGGCGAGGCAGACGCCGTAGCGGGCGGGGTCAAGCTGGCCCCGCATGTGGTGCAGCCCTGGATGACGCTCTCTCACCGGGGGATGCTCGCCTCCACGGAGGGACTGGACCCGGACGCGCCAAAGTTCATGGTCGGGGCGAACATGGCCTTCAGCCGGCGCATTTTAGAGAAAGTGCCGGCCTTTGATACCGAGCTTGGCCCCGGCGCACTCGGCTTTTTTGACGAGTCGCTGTTTTCCTGGCAGCTCCTCGCCGCCGGGTTCCGGCTTGGCAGCGCCCTGGACGTGCGCGTGGAGCATCATCCCGACACCAGCCGCCTTTCCCGCGCGGCTCTGCTGGACACGCAGCGCAAGTATGGCCGCTCCCTGGGCTATATTGAGCATCACTGGGAGCATAGCACGATTAAAGCCGCCCGGATGCGGCTGCTGCTGCGCCGGGCAAGGCTGCTGCTGTCGTCGCTGACCCGGCGCGGCGAGGTGCGCCGCCTGCCGCACCCGCCGGAGTGGGAAATGGGCCACACCTTGACCATTGCGCTGCTGGACCAGTACCTGCGGGAGCGGCGAAAGCCGCGTCACTATGCCCATCACGGCCTCCGCAAGCTGACGGAAGGACGCTGACATGACGAAAATCAACAGCATCGCCGTCACCGGAGACGGCAGCTTCATGGGCCGCTACCGCCTGTTTTACGAGGCGCTCGCGGAGCGGTGTCAGCACCTGGAATGCGTGGCGTCGGGCGATGTATACGACCATCTTTTCCCCGGCAAAGTTCTCAAAGCGCTGTTTTTGGTGACGACGCTTGGCTCCAAAGACGGCAATCCCTGGCAGCTCAAGCTGCACAAGCGAAAAGCGGCGTTTGTCCGCAAGTCGCGTCAAACCGAGCGCAAGCTCCACAGCTTAACACGCCGCCCCGATTTGGTCTTTCACGTCTTCGGGATGTACGCGCCGTTCCTGCACCCTTCCACGATCCCGTATACTATGACGCTGGATTACACCATGGCGCTGGCAATCGAGGAATGGCCGGCCTGGGCACCGTTCGACGGCGAGAAAGACCGCCGGGCCTGGCTGGAAGTGGAGGGAGATGCCTACAAACGGGCGGCGCATCTGTTTCCGTGGAGCGAGCGGACCAAGCAGTCGCTCATGAAAGATTACGGGGTTCCCGAAGACAAGATCACGGTCATCGGAAACGCCGGACAGTTCCGTCAGCCTTACAAGGGCCCTAAGTCCTTCGGCTCCCGCCAGATGCTCTTCAACGGGTCGGATTGGGACCGCAAAGGGGGCGATATTGTCTTAGCCGCTTTCCGGCAAGTGAGACAAACGATGCCGGACGCGACGCTGGTGATCATCGGCATTGAAAGAGACGTCAACGAGCCGGGCGTGATCTGCCCCGGCCACCTCGCGCCTCCTGCCGTGCAGGAGCTGATGCTGGCCTCCGATCTGCTGCTCGCGCCGGCCCGCTGCGAGCCATACGGCAACTTCCTGGTGGAAGGCATGAACTACGGTGTCCCCTGCATTGTCGCCGGCCGGGGCGGGATGCCGGAGATCGTTGACCATAACCTGAACGGCCTGGTGCTGGAAGAAACGACCCCGGACACGCTCGCGGCGGCCATCGTCTCGCTGCTGGGGGATCCCGCCCGGCTTGAGCGCTTCTCCGTCAGCGCACGGGAGAAAGTCAGGACCA
Organism: Capsulimonadaceae bacterium; assembly: GCA_965277885.1. Taxonomy (GTDB): domain Bacteria; phylum Armatimonadota; class Armatimonadia; order Armatimonadales; family Capsulimonadaceae; genus JANXMY01. The sequence goes on from CBDIDS010000003.1 coordinate 124,279, forward strand.
CGCTGAACTGGGACAAGATTGCCGACACCATCTTCGGCGCACTTGAGGCGAGGGGTATCCCGTCCTGATGCCGGCTGCCGTTTCTATTATTATCTGCACCTGTAACCGGGTCGAAGACCTGCGGGAAACGCTGGAAGCCATGGGGCGCCTTGCTGTACCGGACGGCTACGAGTGCGATCTGACTGTCGTAGACAATGCTTCCACCGACGACACTGCCGCCTTCGTGCGGTCGCTGACGCTGCCAAATATGCCATTGCGGTATTTGTCGGAACCCCGGCCCGGCAAATGCCGCGCTTATAATGCCGGCATTGCGGCGACTTCCGGCGAGATTTTGCTGTTTACCGACGACGACGTGCGCCCGCCCGCCGATTGGATCGCCGGCCTCTGCGGCCCAATCGCTTCCGGCGAAGCCGATGCCGTCGCGGGCGGCGTGACCCTGGCCCCGCACTTGATTCGCCCCTGGATCAAGATGGAACACGCTTTGTGGCTGGCTTCGACGGATTACGCGCCGGCGGGGTATCAGCTCCCGCTGATTGGGGCGAGTATGGCGTTTTCCCGGCGGGTGCTGGCGCGTGTGCCGCGCTTTGATGAGGAGATCGGTCCCGGCGGCCGGGGCATCGGCGAAGATTCGCTTTTTTCGTCGCAGCTGGAGAAGGCGGGTTATCGGTTTGCGATGGCGCTGGACACGGTGGCGGAACACCATTTGTCGGAGTCGCGCCTGAGCCGCCGGTCGTTCGCGGCGCTGGCCCGAAAGCGGGGCGAGGCCAATGCGTACCTGGTCCGGCACTGGCTGCACTCCGACTCGCCCTGCCTCTTCGGGACGCTGGCGCGTGCCTGGGCGGCGCTGTGGGTCCGGCGCGTGCTGCATCTGCGGGAGTGGCTGCTGTCGCCGACCCCGCCGGCGTGGGAGCTGCGGCTGCTGGAAACCTGGCATACGGCCCGGTATCTCGCGAAAGAACGCCATGTCCCGCGCAAGTACGAGAAGTTCGGGCTGGTAAAGCTGGAGGAACCTCACCCCGGAACTCCGTTCCGACCCTCTCCTTGAGAAAGGAGAGGGTTGCCGAGGAACAAGGCCGGGTGAGGTTCTTACGGCTGCGGTTTATAGGACTTACGCAAACACGACTTCGCGCAGCTCGGTGTCGTGCTGGTTAAACCAGGCGACGGTCTTGGCAATGCCCTGCTGCAAGGTGTTCTGCGCCTCAAAGCCGAACAGCTCTTTGGCCCGCGAAACGTCCAGGCAGCGGCGCGGCTGGCCGTTCGGCTTGGTGGTGTCCCAGACGATCTCGCCGGTGAACCCGACTTCCGCCGCAATGACTGTCGCAAGGTCTTTAATGTGGATTTCTTCGCCCGTGCCGAGATTGACCGGCTCCTCGCCGTTGTAGCTTTCTGCGGCGCGAATTAAGCCCTCGGCGGCGTCTTCCACATACAAAAACTCGCGGGTGGGGGTGCCGTCGCCCCACAAGACAATCTCGGCGCGTCCGGCGGCTTTCGCTTCGGCGCACTTGCGGATGAGGGCGGGGATGACGTGCGACGTGTTCAGATCAAAGTTGTCGCGCGGGCCGTATAAATTGACCGGCAGTAAAAAGATGCCGTTAAAGCCGTACTGCTGCCGGTACGCCTGCGTCTGCACCAGCATCATCTTTTTGGCGAGCCCATAAGGCGCGTTGGTTTCTTCCGGGTAGCCGTTCCAAAGCTCGTCCTCGTGAAACGGGATCGGCGTGAACTTCGGGTACGCGCAAATCGTTCCCGTGGCGACAAACTTCTTGACCCCCATCTGCCGGGCGTACTCAATGAGCTGGATGCCCATAATCGCGTTGTCGTAAAAGAACCGGCCGGGATTGCCCTGATTGGCCCCAATGCCGCCGACCACCGCCGCGAGGTGCAGGACGACATCAGGCCGCGCTTCTTCGTACAAGCGGACAATGTCGTCGCGGTCCCGCAGGTCGTAGTCCGCCGAGCGGGGGACAACAACCGTCTTGCAGCCGCGCTCCTGAAGCTTATCCACGACGAACGAGCCGAGGAAGCCCGCGCCGCCGGTCACGACGACGCGGGTTTCCGGCCAGTTGATTTCGCTTGCTGTTTTTTCGCTCGCAGTTTCCGTCATCGGCTTCCTACTAAAACATTGGGCCGCGTCTGAAGCTGGCCCAGGGACGCGATTTCCTCGTCCACCATCAGCCGGACCAGGTCGTGGAACGTTGTGCGCGGCTCCCAGCCGAGCTTGGCCTTCGCCTTGCTGGCGTCGCCGATCAAAAGGTCCACTTCAGCGGGACGCTCGTAGCGGGCGTCAAACTCGACGTAGTCCTTCCAGTTCATGCCGGCGTGCGAGAAGGCTTCTTCTAAAAACTCCCGGACCGTGTGGGTCTCGCCGGTGGCGATCACATAATCGTCGGGTTCTTCCTGCTGAAGCATCAGCCACATGGCTTCGACATATTCTTTGGCGTAGCCCCAGTCGCGCTTGGCGTCTAAATTGCCGAGATACAGCTTGTCCTGCATGCCGGCTTTGATCTGCGCCACGGCCCGCGTGATCTTGCGGGTCACAAACGTTTCGCCGCGCCGGGGCGACTCATGGTTGAAGAGAATGCCGTTGCAGGCGAACATGCCGTAGCTTTCGCGGTAGTTGACCGTGATCCAGTGAGCGTACATCTTCGCGGCGCCGTAAGGGGAGCGCGGATAAAACGGCGTCGTTTCGCGCTGCGGCACTTCCTGCACGAGGCCATACATCTCAGACGAGCCGGCCTGGTAGTAGCGGGTCTTCAGGCCGACTTCCCGGATGGCTTCCAGGATACGCACGGTGCCGAGGCCGGTCACATCGCCGGTGTATTCCGGGATGTCGAACGAGACACGGACATGGCTCTGAGCGGCCAGGTGATACACTTCGTCCGGCTGGATACGGTACAGCAGCTTGATGAGATTGGTCGAGTCGGAAATGTCGCCGTAGTGCAGGAACAAATGGACCCCGTTGATGTGCGGGTCTTCGTACAGAGAGTTGATGCGGCTGGTATTAAATGTCGAAGCGCGGCGGATGATCCCGTGAACTTCATACCCTTTCGCGAGCAGCAGCTCGGCGAGATAAGATCCGTCCTGGCCGGTGATCCCTGTGATAAGCGCTTTTTTCATGCAGTAGCCTTTCCTGATTGGAGAATTTTTCGTTCGAGAACGTTGATTTGCGTCAGAGTTTGCGTCGGAAGTTTGCGGCGTGTCGAATGAACATGGAGAAATGAACATTGCACATCATCTTGAATTTGCGGTACACTGAACAAAGGCAGCACAGAGGCAAATCCATCATACCATACTCTTATGCAAAATCCATGCCAAACGTAAGCGGGGCTGTGTTCTTCGGGTAAAATATCTGGGTTTTTCGCGCTGAATACTATCCCTGCGGCGGACTTGGCATGGTTCTTGTACTTGAGAGTAGAGCCTCACTGATGAGGATGGCGTAAGACACGTCTGCCTGCTCTAAGAAAAGCTTAATGCGTATTTGTATCGTCAACGAATTCTTCTACCCGGACAACACCGGCGGGACGGGGACGGTCTTGTCCGACCTGGTCCGCTCTTTGCGGGAGATTGACCCGGACCTGGAGATTGACGTCGTCACTTCCAACAACCTGTACCGACGCGCTCAGGCCAAGCTGCCGGCGTTTGAGGACTGGGACGGAGTCCGCATTTATCGCCTGGCGACCCCGCACCCAAACAGCCTGCCGATGGCGCTGCGGCTCGGCGCGAACCTGCTGTTCTGCGCGTCCGCCTTCGCTCGGCTGCTGTCGCTGCGCCCGTATGACCTAGTTCTTGTCGGAACTGCGCCGCCGATGGCGGCCCTCACCGCGCAGGCGCTCCTTCGGCGTCGAAAAACCCCGTTTGTTTACATCGTCTATGATTTAGAGCCGGACCGCTCAGTGACCATGAACGTCCTGCCGCCGGCACACCCGTTTGTCAAGGCATTTGGGGCGGCCCAGCGCCGCTGGCTGAATGCCGCCGCGAAAGTCATCGTTCTGGGCGAGTACATGGGCGAGCATTTGACCCGCACCTACGGCGTCCCCCCGGAAAACATTGAAGCCATTTCCGTCGGCTCCAACCCCGATGAGATCCTCCCCGGCCCGAAAGCCACCCGGTTCCGCGCACGGCACGGCGTTTCCGGCTTTCTGGTACTGTATTCCGGAAATTTCGGCCGCTACCACAACTTTGATACGGTGCTGAATGCCGCCGGGCTGCTCAAAGAGACACACCCGCGGATTTCCTTTGCGCTGGTCGGCGACGGCGCTCAAAAAGCCCATATCGTGCGGCGCGTCGCCGAAGAAGAATTGACGAACGTGCGGCTGTTCGAGTTTGTCGCGAAAGAAGATTATGCCGACCTGCTGGCGTCCGCCGACCTGTCGTTTGTGACGCTTGAGCCGGGCATGGAAGGGCTGTGCGTTCCGTCCAAGTTTTACAGCATTCTGGCGTCGGGCCGGCCCGTGCTGGCGACGGTCTCGCCGCTGTCGGAAGTCGCGCGGGTGATTGACGAAGCGCAGGCCGGGGTCCACATGGAGCAGTCGGCGACGGACGCTCTTGCCGCCGCCGTCGTCCGGCTGTCGGAGAATCCGGCGGAAGCCGAGCGGATGGGTCGCAACGCCCGGCGTGTTCTGGAAGACCAGTATTCCATGCGGGAAGTCGCCCGCCGCTACTATGCTGTCCTCCAGGCCGCCTGCCGCCCGCTGGAAGCCGCCTCTCTGTCTGCTGGGCCTCTCCCGGCTGCCGAGCATCTTTCCACCGCTGAGACTTCTGCCGAGAAATAGGAACCCACCCCGTCGCTTCGCGCCGACCCTCCCGAAGCGGGAAGGTGAGGAGAAAGATACAAAGCAAGAGGGCGAGGCAAGCAGCGCCCCTACGCCTGCTCCTGAACTCTTCACCTTCCCGCTTCGGGAGGGTCGGCGCGAAGCGACGGGGTGGGTCCCAAAAAAGCCGCCCCTCGTTTCCGAGGAGCGGCTTTTTGTGCGTCAAGCGTGTCTGCCGAAGCAAAAGCGCGTGAAGCGGAACGCCGACTAGGCAGCGTTCTTGACGACCGACTTGCGGCGCAGGACGGCGAGGCCGCCCAGGGCGAGCAGAGCGCCGAACGAGATCACCGTGCTGGCTTCGGGAACCGGAGCGCCGTTCGCCAAAACGAACGAGTTGCCGGCCGGGGAAGGCGAGTTGCTGGTGATCGTGTACTGGCCGGTCAGCGGGTTCTGGCTCACAATGGAGGTGAGGCCGCTATCGGTGACCGTGGTGCTGCCGCCCGTGAAGCTCAAGGACGTGCCGGTGTAGAAGTTGCTGGTGCCGATCTCCGTGCCGCCCGTCAGCGTCAGAAAGCCGCTAATTGGGGTGCTGCCCATGGCGAGCGGGTTGTAGGTGACGGCGATGCTGCTGACCGTGAACGTGCTGGGCGCGAACGAGAAGACGAACGGGCCGGGGGTGGTGAAGCTGCCCTGCGCGAAGGCGGGGGCGATGCTGGCGCCGGCCACGAGGGCCAGGCCGGCAAGGGTTGTCGTGAGTTTGTTCATGCGTGTTTCCTGTGTCTTTTCCTGTAACAAACGATGCTGCTAACAACGATGCTGCTCTTTAGGAGCGGTCTGTGATGCGGTCATCCAAAGCCGGCACGCTCTGTTATACCCCATCTGCGGCGGAAATGCGGCCCGCGCCCCTTGAAAATTTCAAGGGACGAATCTCGCAATCCCGTTATTACTAACTGCAAATTTCATGCCAAGTATGAGTTTTTGACGGCTTTGACGAGAAATAAAGCCACAAATATCGCCCTGTGCTGCACGGGTGCAAGCAGGCTCACCAATTTCGGTTGAGCGGCTGGCAGCTTAGTGATTGGCAATGGCCCGCTGGTACTGCGGCCAGAACGCCTGCAAGTTCGACGTATGCTGAAAGTCCAGAAACTCCTGCTGAATGCGCTTCGAGTTCAGCGCCGTGCCTTTCGCCAGCTTCGCGCCGGTCATGCACTGGTCCTGCACCTGGGAGTAGGGGACGGTCACGGCGGGCGCTTTGTCCTGACACCGGAAAATCCACCACTTGGGTGCAGAAGGGGACGTTCCGGGAGGCGCAAAGAAGACCGGCCCAATCTGATCTCCGATCTTCATGGCAAAGATCCGCTGTTCCAGCGCCGGGTCCTGATGCAGGGGAGGGCGACCGAAGGCCAGCGGGGCCAGCAGGCCGCCGTTGGTCCGGCTGGTATCCAGGCTGTAGGTGCTGGCCGCCAGCTCGAACGGCGTCCCGGACGCCAGCTCGGCCAGCGCCTTCTGCGCCTGCGGCTCGGTCAGGGTCGCGATCGCTCGCAGACTGACCTCGGCCGGACGGTAAAACTGGGCCGTCGGGTTCGACGGGCTGGACTGCGCTTTGTAGTACGCCTGGGCGTCCGCTTCGGTTGCGGTGATGCCCTGGGTGATGACGTTGGTTTCGGCGAGCTGGACCCGCAGGTTTTCCTTGAAGTCGCCCTCCTGGATGCCGCTCTGGGCCAGAGCCTGAGCAAAGTTCGGGCGGCTGCTGAGTTTGGCGTATTCGGCATCCACCTGGGCCTGGGTCGGCGCCAGCCCCTTTTTTGCGGCAAACTGCTGCTGGAGCAGGTTCTGGGCCAGCGTATGGACAGTCTGTGCGCCGTAAGAGTCCTGCATATGGTTGAACAAGTCGTCGCGCGTGATCGTCGCGCCGTTCACGGACACGATAATCTGCTTGCTTTGGGTCCGCTGGCGCATGACGGCGATGCCCAGCAGCAGGCCGATCAAAAACATGGCGGCGGCGACCAGCCAAATCGGCAGCTTGAAACGCTGCTTGGGCCGGGGCGGCTCCGGGGCACGGGCCTGCGGGAACGGCGGCAGCGTGTCCATCGGCGTGCCGGCTCTTTTATCCGGCAGGTTCAGATTAGCGGCTGCCGGCGCTGCGCCCTCAGCGCTCGTCAGTGGGGTGCCGCCTTCGGCAGATGTTTCTTGCATAACTGCGTGTGTGTTCCTCTCGAAGTGAAAGATTTAAGAAAATTCGCCTGCCGTGTGAGCGCCGCGCTTCGGCGGACCGTAACCCGGCCTTGTGAGACGCGCCGAGACTTGCTCGCCGGGCTTTCGTTTTTCCTCTACCAGCGCTTGCACGGGAGGAAGTACCTGCCCGGCCAGCGCCGTGATTTCCGGGTCCGCATCGGGGCTTTGGGGAACCATCAGGCGGACAAACAGCGAGACCGCTTCGTGGCGCGGCACGATCCTGTCCCGGAGCCTCAGCGCCTGGCGGGCCAGCACCGAGCGCGGCGCCGGAGGCGTGTAAACGCCGGTCATCCAGTAGAGAATTGTCATTTTCTGGTCGTCAAGCTGGCCGTCCATCAGCGTCACCGTCTGGCCGCCGATCACTTTGTCACGGCTGTTCGTCAGCTTCCACCCCTGAGACGGGAAGCAGTCCTTCGGATTGTGGATGTCCAAGTTGTCGGAAGCCGTGACCAGCATGACGTCCGCCGACCGGCCCGACCCATTCGTGTACTGCCGGTCCATAATGGAAGAAGTCCGCAGGCGGGCCTGAATCTCCGGGTCCACCGGCGCAATCGCCCCGCCCTGCCACGCGCCGAGCCGGGCCGGGAACGTTTCCACGGCCAGCCGCCGGGGATGCGGCACGGGGATCGGCCCGTAAGCGAGGTCCAGCACGCCCACGCCCAGCACCATCGCACAGCAGGTCAGCGCAAGCGCCGACCATCCCGGCCTCGGCGTCCTCTGCCCGCCGGCTCTTGACCCGTCGGAAGCAGGAGCGCTCTCCGAAGCGGGAACGCCGTCCAGGACGTTTGCCCCGCCGAGCGCCCGTCCCGCCAGCACAAACAGCACAAACGACAGGCAGATGGAAACAATCTCTGCCGGGTCGTGCAGCGCGTGCAGGGTCGGCAGGCCGCCGTAAATCGCCGCCGCGACCAGGCCGCAGATCCGCAGCACGTTGACCAGCAGGGCAATCGGGACCGCCAGCAGGAGGAGCAGGCTGCGCTTGACCAGCGTGGGTAAGAAGAGGTGGCCGTAGATCGCCGCAAACGCCAGCAGGCTGATCAGCTTGTGGAACCCGCTGCACGCCGTCGCCACTTCCAGGCTCGCGCCGGGGACATCCAGGACGTTTGCGTGCTGAATGACCGGAAAGCCGAGCGTGGACATGATCATCGCCGCGCCGGTGCAGCTCAGGCCCTGAATTTGGCCGGTCAGCGGGCCGAGGAACGAGTTCGGGATTGGGGCGGCGAACAGCAGAAACCAGACCGAGAACTGCGTTTCCCGCCAAAGATTACGCCCGTGCAGGGCAAAGATGCCGCCGGCCAGAGTCGGGATCAAAGACCACATGCCGATGTACTTGATTTGCAGCAGGTAACTGCCCATGGCTCCCAGCAGCCCGATGACCACGAGCAGCAGGCCCCACGCTTCCGGCCTGCGCTCGGCGGCGGCAATCCGGCCGCGCCGCATCCAGAGCAGACCGATGGACACCGGAAAAATAAAGAACCCGTGGGCGTAGTTGTCGTTTGCGATCCACTGCTTGGCGGCATCGAAGATGATCGGCGCGTAAACAAGTGCCGTACCCGCCAAAAACAGCCACATCGCGGCCGGCCAGGCGAGGGGGCTGCGGGCGGTCCTTGTTTGGGTGACGCTGCGCGGCTGAACGACCATTCTAGTGATCCTCGCGGTTCGGGAGCGGGATGGCCCGGTCGTGCGCCAGGTCGGCGGGGTCCGCCAGCGGGTCGGAGCCGTTGAACGGCTCCGGAGTATAGCCGGACGCGCCCCGGAACATCAGCAGGGTCTGGTCTGCCGAAAGAGAAGGCTTGGTCGTGCCGCCGGTCAGGGCCGGCGGCGTCAGGGTCGCAGCAAAGGACCGGGCGACCTCGTAGGCAGGCGCGTTCTTTTTCGACGTCCGGTTGATGAACAGGCCCAGCGGGGCGAGGCCCGACAGGACGCTGGACGTGCTGTTGACCGCGTCTTCGTTAGCCCGGCCCAGGTCAATGACTTGCAGGACATAGTCCACCGAAGGCGCGAGCAGCAGCGGGTCTACAAATGTACAGGACGGCGTATCGAGGACGACGATATCAGCCCGGCTGCGGATCATTTGCAGGAAGTTCGTCATGTGCGGCGAGACGATGATGTCCGCCGAGTTTGAGCGCGGGGCGTTGTTGAACAGCACCGACAGGTTTGGCGTTTCCGACGACGCCAGGGCGTCGTCGAGCAGCACTTTCCCGGAAAGCACTTCAATCAGGCCGGCGCCCGGCGCGTCGTCGAAGAGCGTGTTCTGCACCGGCTCGCGCATATCGGCGTCTACTAAAATGACCTGCTTGCCGGACCGGGCCAGCGACCGGGCCAGCTCGGCGGCGGTCAGCGACTTGCCTTCGCCCGGCTGGGCGCTGGTCACCATTACCAGGCGTCCGTGGCCCGGCAGGGACGTTCCCAGCACACGCACCAGGTTTGCGCCGGTGAGGCTGTAGGCTTCGGCGACCGGCACCGGAAGCTGGCGGCGGTTCAGGAGAGAAAGGGACGCCCGCGAAAGGCGCGGCAGTGCGCCTAAAATCGGGCCGCTGCCCAGCCGCTCCACCTGGTACTCCGTGCGGATGCGCCGGTCCATCTGCTCAATGATAAAGATCGCTGCAAGCGACGCGAGCAGGCCGAGCAGGGCGCCCATGACAAGATTGACCTGCAATACCGGCTTGGAAGGACCGTCGGGACCAATCGCGGGCTGCGTGATTTGGACATCCGCATTGATCTGGTTTTCCCGCAGCCGGGCCGTGAGCAAGTCGTGCTCCAAGCCGTTGTAGTAGGCGGCTGCCGACTGGGCCTGGCCGGCGATCCGGTCGTAAATGGAACCGTTCTGAACCAGCGGCGCAATGCTGGCTAGGGCCTCGTTCTTCATCGCCTCCGCCTGGGCCAAACGCGCTTTAGTCGTGTTGAGCTGGGTCAGCGCGGATTGATAATTGTTTTGCAGTCCCGCCTGGGCCGGCAGGGTAGGATTGTTGGGATTTTTGGTCGCGGCGACTGCTTTTGCATACCTCTGCTCATAGTCTTTAATCTCGGCGTCCAAGACCGGAAGCTGTCCGGGGAATGCCGGGGTCACTTTTCGGGCAAGTGCCTGCCGCTGGAGCTTCAGGCTGCTGAGCTGGTCGCTGAGGCTGGTGGTCAGCGCGTCATCGCGCGGCCCCAGCGTTTGAAGGCTGTGGTTGTTCGCTTGAAGCTGGCCGCTGAGCTGATCCACCAGTGACTGCTGGCCGCTGATTTCCGCTTCTATGCCGGTAATTTCGTCCTCACGAGCCGTCAGCCGGCCATACGCGGTCCGCTGCTGCGAGGCGGAGTCCAGCATTTCGTGGCCCTTTTGGTAGGCAAGCTGCTTTTGCCGCGCGGCTTCCATCTGAACACGGGCGGCGGCGACTTGCTTGCGGAGCCGGGCTTCGGTAAGCTGGACATCTTTGCTGGCTTCTTCTTTTTTCCACTGCACGAACGACTGGGCGACGGCGTTGGTCAGCAGAACGGCCTGATCATGGCTGGAGCCGACCACCGACAGGTTGATCAGCTGGGAATCAGGCGGGCTGGAAACGGAAAGCGAGCCTTGCAGGCTGCCGGGGCTTGCGCCGCCGGTGTCCAGGGTCTGGCCGGTGATGAGTTCTTGGTTCTTCAGCCAGCTCAGCGCCCGGTCCGCCATGGCCGACGTGTGGAGCATGCCGATCTGCGTGGTGATCGACTCCGGCTCCGGGGGAATATACCCGTTGATCGTTACCGCACCGCCGTAGTCCGGCCGCTGGATCACGAGAAGCTGGGCATCGGCCTGCCACTGCTTCGGCAGGCGCTGGGTGTAGAAATACGCGGCCGCTACAAACAGGGGGACCACGAGCAGAATGATCCATTTCCGCCGCCAGAGCGCTCTGACTACATCGCTCAGGCTGGTTTCAGTCTGATAGTTTGCGGAGTGAATGTCGTTCATGGAAATCCTTTACTTCAAAGCGAGATGAAAATTGCAAGCGAAACAAGTTCTCCCGGTTCCTTTGTGCAAAAACCGTGCCAAGATACCATCAAGCAGGCTCTTCGCTTCGCGCTTTCAGCCTTAGTGTAGCCTATCTTTGCCGTTTGTGCAACTGCAATACGGCTTTTCCGAAGTGTCGGTTCCTGAAAACCGCCGCAGAACGCGGTGGATTTCGGAAAGTCTTGAACGGCTGCATCCATCTCGGTGTTTTTGCATGAAATTACAGGAAAAAACTCGGAAATTAATCTTGTATTAATGCTGGGTTTTGGCAAAAACCTATGGTAAGATGACTTTGGCTTTTGTTTCTGATCTTTTTTTGTATGTTCATGTTATCATTCTTTTTCTGCGTCGGCGGTTTCAATTTAGCTTCGGCGGTTTTGATTTGGCTCAGGCTCGTTTTCGGTTCATTCTGCTCCTTTCTTTTCTGTGCTTCCTTCCTTCTGCGCTTTTTTCCGTTTCTTTGTCTCCTCCGCACTTTTACCAGACTATTCCCACGCGGCTGTGTTTTGAGCTTCTTTTGCCAAAACCTGTCTACACGTGCGGCAAAAATGTGCCGACAGTTGGTGTACCGCCCCTCAAAGGCGGTCACAAAACACCGACATCGCCGGACTTTTAGCTTGTCCCTCCGGGACGGCGAAAAAATCTGAAAAATAAGAACTTACGGAGACAAACCCATGTATCTGAGCCAATCGGGCCGTTCCCGGTTCCTCGCGGCCTCCTGCGCTTTTTCTGGCGCGGCGCTTCTGCTGTCCGCCGGCCTTCCGGCTCATGCCCAGGCCGCAGACACGGCCCAAACCGCAGACACGGTCGATTATTTGTACGTCTCGTCCCAGGGCAGCGACACCTGCTCCGGGCAGTCCCCCATTTCCGCCGATGGCGGCGGGGGTCCCTTCCAAACACTGGCCCATGCCCAGGAAACACTTAATGCTCTTGCCGCCCCCGGCCTGTCCCGGCCGGTCGAGATTACGGTGGATCCCGCGGTCTGCCCGGCCCAGGACTTTCTCAGCCGCTGGTTTTCCGCCGCCCCGAACACTCCGGTGATCTGGCATGCGGACTCCGCGCGGACGGTCCTGATCTACACGCCGGCCATGTCGCAGCAGATTGACGCGCTGGCGGCGGAAGACTTCGCCCATGCCGCCCAGGCCCCCGTCACGCGCTTTTATGTTTCGCCCTCCGGCAGCGACACTTGGCGCGGCGCGATCCCCGCTGAGGATGCCGACAACGGACCCTTCCGCACCCTGGACCGCGCTCAGGAAGCGGTCGCGGCGTTCCTCGCCGAGCGCCCCGGCGCTTCGGTCGAAGTCGTGTTTGAGGCCGGCTCGTTTGTGAAAGCCGTCAAGACCAAAGCAGTGGCGGCTTCAATGAAAGCCAGAACGCTCGGTGCGATAACCGCCGGAGCGGTCGGTGCGACGCAAGCCGCCATTGCCGCCTCGCATGTCGCTTCGGGAACCGCACCGGCCATTGTGTTCGGCAGGGGCGGCCCGATCGTGATCAAAGGCAGCCCGGTCGCGAAAGTCGGCGTCGGCCCCAAAATGGTGTTCGCGCATTACATGGTCTGCAACCGGGACTACGGCGGCTCGGTCGCCGGCTACGAGCGCGATATTCAGGAAGCCCAGGCGGCCGGCATCAACGGCTTTGCCTTGAACTGCGGGTCGTGGAACAGCGCCAACTACAAAGGCGATACCGCTTCGATCTTCCAGGCGGCGCAAGCTGTCGCGCCCGACGGCAGCTTCAAGCTGTTCTTCTCCGGCGACATGACCGGCCTGTCCTACGCGGAAGTCGTCCAAATGATGACGGCGTATGCGCTGCACCCGAACTACTGGCGGATCGCCCAGACGACCGCCACCGGCATCGTCAGCCGCCCGGTCCTGTCCACCTGGGGCGGAGAAGGCGGCACTTGGGACGGGCCCACGACGGCAAGCGTCAAGTCCCGCTGGCAGAACCTGGTGCTGACCCCGCTGAAAGCGGCGGGCATCAACACCTACTTCATGCCGTTCTTCTTTATGAGCAGCGCGAACGGCCAGGGCGCCGATGTCAACTCCGGCACCATCTCGGCGGAAGTCAGCGGCCTGCTGTCCGGCCTCGCCGACGGGTTCTTTTATATGCCGAGCATCGAGTGTCCGGTGGACCCGACGCAGAACGTGTACGCCAACGCCGAAACCTTTTCCGCAACGCTGAAGGCTGCCGGACTCGGCGCCATGAGCAGCGTCACGCCGCAGTACTGGGGCAGCCGACAGACCTACCTCGGACGCCGCTACCTGGAATACGACGGCGGCGAAGGCTTGACCGCCCAGTGGACTTCCATCATCAATGTCCAGAAGCCCGATTGGGTGGAATGCTTCACCTGGAATGACTTCGATGAAGCCACCTACTTCTCGCCGATTGATGATGTCAACAAGTATTGGCCCTACGCGGCCCACCCCGCGCTCGGCTTTTACAAATCGCACGCCGGAGCGCTGAAGCTGAACCAGTATTTCATCAACTGGTACAAAACCGGCGTCAAGCCGGCGGTGACGAACGACAGCATTTACTGCTTCTACCGGACCCATCCGAAGGCCGCTGTCGCGACCAATGACTACGTCGGCCCGATCAACTGGTTCATCGGGGACTGCCAGGACGACATCTATATCACGACCATTCTGACCGCGCCGGCAACGCTTGTGGTCACGACCGGCCCGCAGACACTTTCCTATCCTGTGGCCGCCGGCCTGGTCAACACCCGCGTGCCGTTCCAAGTCGGCGCACAGTCGTTCCAGATTGTCCGGGGCGGCAAGACGGTGGTTTCTCAGATCGGTCAGCCGGTGATCTCCACGCCGGTCGAGTATGACTTCAACTACTACACGGTTGCTGCATCGTCCAACTAGGACGCGCGTGACAACAGCCGGAATTGCGGGATCCGTTACTTTGTGTGACACTCCCGAATTCCGGCTGTTTTTCCGGCTGCTTTTTCCGTTTTCGCCGTGCACGGCGAAACTTGGCACAATTTTTGCATGGAAGCAGTGCAGACGTGCGTTCCGAGCCGTTCCTCATTATGCACATCGCGTTCATCAGCTACGAGTATCCGCCCGACACCGCCGCCGGCGGCATCGCGACTTATGTCAAGCAGGCCGCCTTCATGCTCGCAAGCCGGGGGCATGACGTCGAAGTGTTCACTGCCGGCCGGGGACGCGGCGGAGTGGAGCGTGAAGACGGCGTTCTGGTCCATCGCCTTCAGGACCCCGACGGGCCGGGCGACGGGACCGGAGACTTTTCGGCGCGGATTGCGCCGGTGTTCGCCGCGCGGCACGCCCTGTCCGCGTTTGACGTGCTGGAAGGGCCGGAATACCGCGCGGAAGCGCGGGATGCCGTGCGTCTTGTCCCGGATATTGCGCTCGTGGTCAAGCTGCACACGCCGTCCTTTGTGCTGCGTTCTCTCAATACCGCGCTTTACAGCCCGGTCCGGCGGACGCTGTCGGCGGCAAAGTCGCTGCTTCGGCGGGAGCGTCCGTTTTACGATTACCGGCCCGAAGAAGATCCGGAGCGGGCGCATTGCCTGGACGCCGACGAGGTCGCCGCGCCGTCGCGGGCTATCGGCGAGAAAGTCCAGCAGGAATGGGGGCTGAATCCCGAAAAGCTGGCCTATTATCCGCTCGCGTATGTTCCCGACGGCGCTCTGCTGCGCGTGCCGCACGGCACCGAAACAAACCGTGTGACTTACTACGGGCGGCTCGAAGTGCGGAAAGGCGTCGTAGACCTGGCGGAAGCGATCCCGCTGATTTTGGATGCCTGCCGGCAGGCAAAGTTTCGTTTTGTGGGACGCTCGCTGCCGTCGCCGAAGGCAGGTATGGACATGAAAGCGTTCCTCGCGCAGAAGCTAGCGCGGCACGGCGGCGCGGTCGAGTTTTGCGGCGCTGTCGCGCCCGCTGAAGTCCCGCTGCTGCTGGCCGAGACCGATGTCTGCGTGTTTCCGAGCCTGTGGGAGAGCTTCGGCTACACCTGCCTGGAGTCGATGGCGGCAGGGCGCGGCGTGGTGGCGACGACGCCGAGCGGCATGGACGAGATGCTGCGGGATAACGGCCGGGAATACGGCCTGCTGGTCCCCCCACAGTCGCCGGCGGAAATCGCCTCCGCAGTGATTGCACTGCTGCAAAGCCCGGCGCAGCGCATGGAATACGGCGCGGCGGCGCGGCAGCGTGTTGTGGAACACTACAGCCTGAGCCGGGTGGGGGAGCTTCAGGAAGCCAGTTACGACCGGGCGATTCGGCGCCGGAGTGCCGCCGGTCCGCGCCGGTGAAAACGCGGGTGAAAATCGCTCGGCAAAGATCAGCCGGCGACAGGCACACGCGAAAGAGGTATAATTCAGCGTGCAGAATATGTTATCGCTTGTCCAGATCGGGATCACAACAAAAAATCGCTGGGACGATTTGAAGGTGACGCTGGAAAAAATCCGGGATTTCGGGCTGGGAGACCTTCGCATCATCATTTTTGACGACTGCTCGGACGTTCCCTGCCCGTATCCGGTCGGTGCGATCTGTTCCGGCGCGGAAATCAAGCGGTTCGGCATTTCGCGCGGCCTGATTGTCCGCCGCAATGAAATCGCGGCGGCGATGGATGCCAAATACTATCTCAGCTTGGACGATGACTCGTTTCCGTCTGCCGGGTCGCTGGAAGAGGCGGTCGCGTATGCTGAATCGCTCAGCGACAACTTTTGTTTAGGGTTTCCTATTTACACGCCGCTGGTGGACAAAAACTTCAGCGTGTCTTTGACCGCCGAGCCGGTACATGTCCGCTCTTTCGTCGGCTGCTCGCATCTGCTGGACCGGCAGCGGTTTTTGGAACTGGGAGGCTACCGGGAAGAGCTGATCCATCAAGGCGAAGAAAGTGAGATCGCCGTGCGGGCGTTCCAGCGCGGCCTGGTCTGCCGACGCTTTTCAGGCTTCCAAATTACGCACATGGCGACGAACGTAGGACGCAGCTTTTTTCGTATGGACTATTACGGCGCCCGAAACACGCTGCTGTGGAACGACTGGTACTTGCCGCCGGGCCAGAAAATCGTCCGGCAGGGACGCGCTCTGGCAAACCGCGCGTATTCCAGCGGCATGACGCGCCGGCTGGGACATATCCAGGGCGTTCTCGCCGGCTTGAAAGACATCAAGCGGCTGCAAAGTTTTCGGCAGCCCCTCAGCGCGGCGCAGTACCGGCAATGGCAGGCCCTGCCGCCGTCGTAAGAATGACTCTGTAAGACAAGAATGACTATGTAAGAATGACTATGCCTCTTCTCAACTCACGGCCAAACCCGACTGCATCTCGGCTTCTGCCGAAGGCCGTTGTCACTCATGCCGGGCGGCGGGACGCTTACCAGCTCGCGCTGGCGCTTGACGAAGGCGCACTGCTGGAGTCGCTGATTACCGACTTTTACTGGAACCCGGCCGTGTATTCAGCGCTGAAGACCATCCTGCCCCGGCGCGGCATCCCGGAGCGCATCTGCGTCGGCCTGAACCCGCAGCGCGTCCGGCCTTCGCCCCGTGCCGTGCTGGCCGATGTCCGGGCGAAAGTCGGCGGCGACAAAGACTCGCACCGGGCCAAAGACACCGCCCTCGGCACGGCGGCCCGGCGGCGAGCGATTGCGACCGGCTCCGCGCTGTTTTCGTACAGCTACTACGCTTCGTCGGCCTTTCGGCCCGCCGACACCGAGCTTGACTACCGATTTTTGTTCCAGCTTCACCCGCACCCGCTGTCGGTTCGGGAGATTTTGGCCGAAGAAATGGAGCGGACCCCGGCGGCGCGGGCCAGCTTGAGGATGGAGTCCGAGATCAGCATGCCGCCGGAAGCGTTTGAGGCGCTCGCGCAGGAAGCGGAGCTTGCCAACGGCTGGGCCACCGCCAGCCGCTACACGGCCCAAACCCTGTCCGACCACGGCATTCCTGCCGATAAGATCCATGTGGTTCCCTACGGCGTGGATCTGGGGAGCTTTCCGCCGCGCCCGCAGCCGCCTCTCAAAAACGATCCGTTCACGATCGTGTATGTCGGCAGTTTGATTCAGCGCAAAGGATTGTCGTACCTGCTGGATGCCGTGCGGGCGCTAAAGTCTCCGAATGTCCGGCTGCTCCTGCGGGGCCGGGGCGCAGTAGACTGGGACTTGCTGAAGTCTTACAGCGACGTGGATGTTGATTTGAAGCTCGGCCTGCCGCTCTCCGAGCTGGTGGGGGACATTCAGCGCTCCGACGTGTTTGTGCTGCCGTCGCTGACCGAAGGCTTTGCCCAGGTGATCTTAGAAGCGATGGCCTGCGGCGTCCCGGTCATCACGACCGCCAACACCTGCGCCCCGGACATTCTGACCGAAGGCGTCCACGGCTTCATTCTGCCGATCCGAGATGCTCAGGCCATTGAAGAAAAACTTGTCTGGGGACTGGAACACCGGGACGCGCTGGCCGAGATGGGCCGGCAGGCGGCGCAGCAGGCCGGCGTTTTCACCCCGGCGCGGTTCCGCGCGGGAATCCGCAGCGCTTACGCAGCTATGATCGAAAGCCGGCAGAGCGAGCTTTAAATCTATGATGAACCTGATTAATTCTGCGCTTGTGATTGACCTTTCAGTGTTTTCCATCTGCGTGTTCCTGCTCCTGAAGCTGGGACGCCTTTCCGCGATGCACCCGGCGACGACCTATCTGTTTTTCCACTTATGGGTCGTGACCAAGCGTCTGGTGGAACTCAACCTCGGCGCCCCGCTGTCGGTCGCGTTTCCGGCCCAGCCGATTAGCCTGACTGAGCTGACGCGGGCGGCTTTGATGTTTGACCTCACCTTGTTTGTGATGACGCTCGGCTGGATCATCACGTCTATGGTGGACTACAAAAAGAACGGTCCTCTGCCGGCGCTGGGACAGGAAAAAGCGCCCAACCTTTCCAAGACTTATGTGGTCGGCTTTGCGCGGCTGATGATCCCTCTGGGCATCTTCGGCATGTTCTTCAACCACGGCGGTGACACAACGGGGGCAGCCGGCGTCGGGTCCACAATTCTTGGAACGTTTACACTCTGGCTGCCCCTCAGCTTGATGCCGCTGTTTTACTGGTACGGCCCGCGCCGGTGGCTGGTCGGCGCGGCTCTGGCCGCGCTGTGGCTGTGCGAGACCCGGATGGGCTCGACCCGGTGGCTGATCCTTCTGCCGACGGTGTTCTTCTGCTATTCTTATCTTTCGCGGACCGGGCGGTGGTGGCCGCCCCGAAATGTCACGCTGGTGCTGGTTGCCATGGGCATTTTATGGCTGCCCGGCAAAGAAATCAGCGGCGTGATCGCAAACGGCGGCGGCATCGGGGATGTCGCGCAGACCGTGACTTCTGTTTGGACCACGTCGGCGACGGAAGCCAACCATCCCGACACCCAGTTTCTGGACATGGCAGCGATGACGGTCGGCTTGGTGGACCAGAAGGGTAAATTTTACTACGGCAATACGATGTGGCCGGCGTTCTTTAACTACGTCCCGCGTGCCATCTGGCCCGACAAGCCGAGCGCCGAACAGTGGGAAATCGACATCTCGACCAAAGAGCGGCCGATGTCTACTTACGGCATGACCGCCTCGCTGATGGGCGCGGCCTATGTAGATTTCGGCTACGGCGGCGTCGTCTTTATCCCGTTTATTTTTTCATTGTTTCTCGGCTGGGCCTATTTTCAGGCGTTCCGGTGCAGCTATTACTCGGTCGGACGCTTTGCGTTCCTGGTCATGGACTGCATCCTGTTTCAGCCTTACCGCGACGGCATGTACACGTTTTTCATTTTCAACATGGTCTGCATGATGCCGATGTATATCATTGTGGCGCTGCATTTGATCCTTCCGACCCGGCCGGTGCAGTCGCGGCCTCGGTACCCGAAGTTCGCGCGGCTCAGCCCGGACCGCTGAATGTCTGAGTCCGAGTCTTTTAATCGCTGTTCCTGAAACGCTTATGAGCCACACCCCTTACAAAACCGTGATCGGAACCTGGCTGCATGCCGAGACAAAAGGCACGGAAAGTTTGTATCCGCAGGTCGGCGGCGCATCTTCGTCGTCGGCGTTCCAGGACATCTACTGGCGCTGCGTGATGCTGTTCTTCGCATCGAGCGTCCGCCACAACCCGGAGGCGGCGCATCGGCTCTTCACGACGGTGGCCCAGGTGCCGGACGTCGGCGGGTTCTCGACCAGCGGGTTCCTGAAGCGGCTCGGCGTTGAAGTGGTTCAGGTGCCGTTTACTTACCTGCCGCCGCCCGGCTATTACGGGGCGTGGCGCAACCAGTTTTACATTCTGGACATTATCCGGCACCTGGACACGCAGGGGGCGGACGACGAGCAGTATGTGATACTCGACTCCGACTGTGTGTTCACCGGCTCGGTGGATCAGCTTAGCCGCCAGCTCAGCCACCATGGCGTTCTGGCGCTGGATCTAGACCTGCCGCTCGACGAGGACATCAACGGCCTGACCCAGCGGGACATGAAGCAGATCTTCGAGGAGATCGGCCAGCCCTGCCCGGCCGATGCCGCCAGGTATTACGGCGGCGAGTTTTTCGCGGCCACATCTGAGGCCGTTCACCGGCTCGCCCGCGAAGTGGACCCGCTGTGGGAAACGTGTCTCGCCCGGTTCAGCGCCGGCAAGCTGAAGTTCAACGAGGAGGCGCATTTTTTAAGCTTCCTTTACGCCAAGCTCGGCTACGGCGGGGCGCCCGCGAACCCGTTTGCCGGGCGGATCTGGACCGGGCTGAAGTTTCGGAACACGTCGCCGAAAGACTTTGATCTGATCATCTGGCACATTCCCGCCGAAAAGAAGCATGGCATCAAGCGGCTGTACCCGCAGGTCATCCGCCCGGACTCCCGGTTCTGGACTGTTCCGCCCGGACGCGAATTCGCCCGTTACATCGCCGGCTACATGGGCATTCCAAAGAGCGGCCTGATCAAAAGGTCGCGGGATGTGTTCGACACCATCCTATGGCGCATCAGCGACAAATCGGCGCAGAGAAAGAAAAGCCTGGCGTCCTGACCCGGCCCGGAGCGAGAACCTTTATGATTTCCGTCGTCATCCCTGTCTACAACAGCGCCAAGTTTCTGGCCGGGACCATTCAAAGTCTTCAAGCTCAGACGTACTCCGATTGGGAGCTGATCATCGTGGATGACGGCTCCAAAGACGACTCGCTTGTCATTGCGGAAGATTTTCGCCGGCAGGATTCCCGCATTTCCGTGTTCCCGCAAAAAAACGCCGGCGTGTCCGTCACCCGCAATCTGGGTCTTGCCAAGTCGCGCGGCGACTTTCCGTATGTTTTCTGGCTTGACAATGACGATCTGCTGACGCCTCATGCCCTGCAAACGCTGCTCCATTTGCTGGAAGGGCACCCGGAAGCCTCGGCTGCCTGCGGGTTCGTGCAGGACATCGGCACAGACGGCAGCCCCGCCGTCGGCCATCACCGCCTGGAAGCGCTGACGAGCCGGCGCGGGGTGCAGGGAACGCGCCTGGTCCGGCGCGGGCCGGACGCCCCGCTTGTGTTCGGGGACCTCTGCTTTCATAACCACATCATTTCTCCCGGCCAAGTGCTTGTCCGCAAAAGCGCACTGGCGACCGCCGGGGCTTATGATGTTTCGCGGGCCTACACCGAAGACCACGACCTGTGGTGGCGGCTGACCATGCAGGTCGGGCCGATTGCCGTGACCCCGAACGTTGTTCTGCTGTACCGGCATCACGGCGCGAACGCTTCCGGAAACCGGGCCGGGCGTCGGCGCGGCGGCGCGGACTTCCGGTGGAGTCTGCTGACGCATCCCAAGATGTCGCCGGAGCAGAAGCGGACCGCCCGCCTGGGCTATTTCTACCACTGCATCGCCGGCCTGGGGTTCGGCCTGTATTACATCCGGCGCGGGGAAGTGAGGCACGGGCTGAAGCATGTTGCTTTGGGCCTGCGGGACATGGGGCTGTACGCCCGCGACCTCGCCCGCCTGCGCCGAGCGACTGTCGTGAGGAGCCGCCCCTCGTGATTTCCGTTGTCATTCCCGTCTACAATGCCGAAAAGTATCTTCGGCGGACTGTCGCCAGCGTGCAGGCGCAGACCTTTCCCGATTGGGAGATCGTGCTGGTGGACGACGGCTCCCAGGACAGCTCGCCGGGGATCGCCGACGCACTGTGCCGGGAAGACAGCCGCATTTTTTTTCATCGCCAGGCCAACGCGGGCGCGTCGGCGGCGCGGAACCACGGCCTTGAAAAATCCAGCCCGGCGTTCCCTTACGCTCTGTGTCTGGACAGTGACGACCTGCTGCTGCCGGATGCTCTGGAAAGGCTGCGGGCGCTGCTGGAACTCAATCCCCACGCGCCCGCCGCCTGCGGCTTTCTGCAAGACATTGACGGCGATGACGCCGTCCTCCCAAGCTTCGACCGCCTGGAGCCGCTGACTGCGCGGCGCGGCGTCAGCGGCCCGCGCCTGGTCCGGCGCAGGCCGAACGCGCCGGTGGTATTCGGCGACCTGTGTTTCCGCAACCCTATTGTGACGCCCGGCCAGGTGCTGATTCGCAAACGCGCCGTCCGGGCTGTCGGCGCGTTTGACACGTCGCTGGTGTATGTGGAGGATTACGATCTGTGGTGGCGGCTGGCGATGCAGATCGGACCCATTCCGGTGACGTCCGCGCCGGTTCTGCTTTATCGCCACCACGCGGGCAGCCTGTCCAGCGGCAGCCGGGCCGTTATGCTGTCCGGCGCGACCGCCTTTCGCCGCCGCCGGCTGACCTTCCCGGACATGACTCCGGCGCAGCGGCGAACTGCCGCCGCCGGCTATTTCTATGAGTGCGTCGCCCAGTTCGGGTTCGGCCTGCATTACCTGCGGAAAGGGGAAACCCAGCATGGTTTGAAGCGCCTCGCCCTCGGCGTCCGCGACACGCTGCGTTATTTTGGTGACTGGGTCCGCGCCCGGCGCTTCCTCGCCGCCCAGGCGAAGGCCGTCTTGCCCTAAGCGACTTTACTGAAGGAGCCTCGCGCTTTGCCGTTTGAAGACCCCGCCCGATTATTCTGCATCGCGACCATCGCCAATGACTTGACGCAGTACGCCGCCTTGCGCCGGTCGCTTGCCGATGCCGGGTTTACTGAAGACCGCTGCCGGTTTGTGCTGTTCGACAACAGCGCCGGGAACGATTACGAGCCGTACAGCGCCATCAACCAGGCGCTGGGCGATGCCGCGGAGCCCTATGTGATCGCCTGCCACCAGGACATTTTATTGGATCAAGGCCCGGCAATTGACCAGCTTGTCGCCCAGCTTGAGCTGCTGAATCAAAAGCATCCCGACTGGGCGGTCGCGGGCAACTGCGGCGGGAAAAGCAATCTGGCCGAGATCTATCATCTGCATGACCCGAACGGTTTCCACCATGCCGCGCCTTTGCCCCAAAAAGTGCAGACGCTGGATGAAAACTTTGTCGTCATCCGCCGCGCGTCCGGCGTCCGCTGCTCGTCCGAGTTGTCCGGGTTTCACTTGTACGCTACCGACCTGTGCCTGCACGCCGCGCAGCTCGGCTTCTCGGTCTTCGTCGTGGACTTCTATTTCACGCATCTAAGCGGCGGCAACACTGGGAGCAAGCAGTTCCAGGCCGGCCTGCGTGAGTTCCAGGAGCATTGGAACCCGAAGTTCGGCGTGCTGTTGGTTCGGACTCCCTGCACTTTCTTCTTTCTCAGCCGCTCCGCCGCTGTCCGTCGCCTGCTGGCCCAAAAGCCCGTGATGAAGCTGGTCCGGGCCGGCTTCAAGGCGCTGCGCGTGGCCCAGGCGGTTTCGGCTAAGGCGCAGCCTGCAAAGGGGCAGCCGGTATGCGCGTAGTGTTCTGGCAGAACATTCTGTCGTTTTACCAGGTGCCGCACATCACGGCGCTGGCGGCTGATCCCGGCACGGAAGTTGTCTGGGTCGTGCAGCAGGCCATCTCGCCGGACCGGGTGGCGCAGGGCTGGAAAGTCCCGGACGTTCCCGGCGCCGAAGTCGTGGTCGCGCCGGACGACCTCGCCGTGCAGCGTTTAGTCTCCGAGCGCCCAGCGGACAGCGTCCATATCTTTTCCGGCATTCATCAGGACCCGACTGCAAGAAAAGCGTTCTATTTGTGCGTCAAGACTCCCGCGCAGATCGGCCTGCTGAATGAGCCGCCGTTTCCGGGCCGCCTCCGGGATTTGATCTCGCCGACGTTCCACCGGGGCCATCGCCTGCTGTATGGCCGCCGCATTGACTTCGTGCTTGCCATCGGCCACATGGCGGTGGACTTTTATCGTTCGGTCGGCTTCCCGGAGAGGGCCGTCTTTCCCTACGGCTACTTTCCGCCCGCGCCGACAGCTCCGCCTCCTGATTTGGCTCAAGACGGGCCGGTGCAGATTTTGTATCTGGGACAAATGATTGAGCGCAAAGGGGTGGACATTTTATTAAACGCCCTCGGCACGCTGCAAGATTTGGACTGGGCGGTGACGCTGCTCGGCGGGGGCGACCAACAAGACGCCCTGGCGGCGCAGGCGAACGCGCTGGGAATTGCGGCTCGCGTGACATGGCACGCCCCAATGGAGAACGCGCTTGCCATGCAGAAAGTCGCCCAAAGCGACCTGTTTGTCCTGCCGAGCCGGCACGATGGCTGGGGCGTCGTCGTCAACGAAGCCCTGCTGCGCGGCGTTCCCGTCGTGTGCAGCGACCATTGCGGCGCGTCTGATCTTCTCCAAAACTCCTGGCGCGGCGAGACATTTGAGGCCGGCTCTGCGTCAAGCCTCGCCGAAGCCCTGCGCCGCCGGATCACGGCGGGTAAACAGTCCCCGGAGGCCGCGCAGCGCATTCGCGACTGGTCCGCGTGTATTGAAGGGCCTGCCGTCGCCGCCTACCTGCGGGACGTGATAGCTTACACCAAACAGCCCAAAGCGCGGCCCCTGCCGCCGTGGGAAGCCGCGCAAATGGCTGTGCCGGAACGGAGTGTTCGTTGAAAATCTGCTTTGTGGCTGATGGCCGCAGCGTCATCGCCAAAAACTGGATCCGCTGGTTCGTGGACCAGGGCCATGACGTTCATCTCATTTCGACCTTCCCGTGCGACCCGAACGACCCGCCGGTAGCGTCGCTTCATGTCGCGCCGCTGGACTTTTCCGCCCGTGCGCGGGCTGCGCCCCTCGGCGGCAGTGCAGGCGGGCTGACCACGCATGGAAACCCGTTCTTCGCTCGCCTGCGCGGCAGCCTGCTGTGGAAAACGCTGGCGAAGCTGCGTGATCTGCTGAACCCGCTGGCGGTTGCCGTGCAGCAGCGCAAGGTCCGGCAGATCATTCGCGAAGTTCAGCCGGATTTAGTTCACGCCATGCGGATCCCGTTTGAGGGTATTCTGGCGGCCCGCGCCCTGGAAGGCGAGCCGTTCCCGCTTTTGGTCTCTGTCTGGGGCAACGACTTCACGCTGTTTGCTGCCGAATCGCCTGAGATCGCCCGCCTGACCCGCCGCGCCCTGGGCCGGGCCGACGCACTGCACCCGGACTGCGTGCGCGACCTGCACCTGGCCCGCGAGTATGGTCTGGACGCGAAAAAGCCGTTCGCGGTGCTGCCCGGCAACGGCGGGGTCCGCACGGATGTGTTCCAGCCCGGCCCGGTAGACGCCGACCTGCGCCGCCGCTGGAACATCCCGCCCGATGCTCAGGTTGTCTTGAACCCGCGCGGGGTCAAGCCCTACATCCGCACCGACACGTTTTTTCAGGCCATTCCAAAGGTGCTGGCCGTGCATCCGAATGTCTTCTTTTTAGGCGCGATGATGGAAGGAAACAGCGTCGCCGAAGGGTGGGTGAGTCGCTTGGGGCTCGAAAGCTCCGTGCGCTGCCTGCCGTTCGTCACCCACGACGAAATGGCCCAGTTGTTCCGGCTGGCGACCGTGACGGTCTCTCCGGCGGACCACGACGGGACGCCGAACACGCTGCTGGAAGCTATGTCCTGTGGGACGTTTCCGGTCGCGGGCAACATCGAGTCCGTCCGCGAGTGGATCACCCCCGGCGAGAACGGCCTGCTGTTCGACCAGTCCGACCCGGACGCGCTGGCGTCGGCGCTCATTGAAGCGCTCACAAATGACGCCCTGCGAAGCCGCGCCGTGCCGCTGAATCAAAAGCTGATAGCCGAGCGGGCCGATTACGGCGTGTCCATGCACAAGGCCGATGAGTTCTACCAGCAGCTCATTGCCGAAAGCAAAAATGCAGGCAGCCAGAAAGGAAGCCATGAGCGAGACACCGCTTCCCTCTAACTCAGCAACCGTGGATTTGTCCAGCTACCGAAACCCGCCGCATCACGACAAGGGCCGGGGGATTGCGGTCCGGGTCGTCTGGCACTTCGTCAACGCGCTGTTCTTTGAAAACTCATTCAACCCGTCGTCGGGCCTCAAAATCGCGCTGCTCAAGCTGTTCGGGGCAAAAGTCGGGCGGCGCGTCATCATCAAGCCCGGCGTCAATATCAAGCACCCATGGTTTCTCACGCTGGGCGACGACACCTGGATCGGCGAGCGGGCGTGGATAGACAATACGTTCGCCCCGATGACGTTAGGGGCGAACGTCTGCATCTCGCAGGGCGTGTACCTATGCACGGGAAACCACGACTGGACCGATCCGGCGTTCGGACTTTTGGAGCGGCCTCTGGCCATTGAAGACGGCGTTTGGATCGGCGCAGGCGCGAAAGTTTTGCCCGGTGCTCAGGTCGCAAGCCATGTGGTTGTTGCCGGCGGCGCGGTGCTGTCGAAGCCGACCGAGCCGTATACGATCTACGCCGGCAACCCGGCGCAGGCAGTCAAGAAGCGGGTGATCAAAGAAAAGTAGGAACCCCTCCCGCTCATTCTTCGCTCCCTCCCCTGTTAGGGAAGGGCAAGAGCAAAGCAGCACCGCCTGCGAAAGCCTCTGCCTCTGGATAAAGGCAGGGGCCATTCTGCTTCTCCGGCCCTTCCCTAACAGGGGAGGGAGCGAAGAATGAGCGGGAGGGGTTCCGAACTGAAGGCACAAAAAAGCCCGCGCTGAACAGCGCGGGCTTTTTTGTGACTTGGCCTTTTTGAGACTTGGCCTACTGACCTGTGAGCGCTCGCGCTCCGTAGACCGCCGAACCCGCGCCGCTCAATGTGCCGATGATGTCATTGAACGAGATTGCGTGCTTTTTGTCCGGGATATACAGCGCATCGCCCGGCTGAATAAGCGGGTTGCCTGACGGATCATTCCGCAGCAGGTAGCTGTTGAGGTTCACCCGCACCATTTGCGAGGTGCGGCGGGCCCTGTCCGTGTGGATCACATTGATTTTGCTGAGGTCCGCCTGCCCGGTGGGGCCGGAAACGGCGCTGATGGCATCCAGAACTCGGTCGCCAGGCCGGTACAGGTAGTAGCCGGGCCGGCCGACATCGCCCATCACAAACGTGCGGATTTTTTCCGGGATAGAAATCTGGTCACCGGGAGAAAGCGCAACATTTGCGGACATATCGCCGTGGAGCAGCATCGGCTCCAAGTTGATCGGCATCGTTTTGCCGTTGTGGGTCAGGACAGCGTTCGGCAAGTCTGCTGAGTCCGCGTTATAGCCGGCGTCGGTGACGGCATCGAAGACCGTCATGTTTTCTCGGTAGGGGATGACGCCGGGACTGCGAACCTGGCCGGTGACGTTGATCTTGCCGAGCTGCTGCGGGACCGTGATGACGTCGCCTGGCGTCAGAAGGACATCCGTGGGCGTTCCTGCCAGGTTTTCCGGGTGGCTTGTGACGTTGAGCGTTTCTTTTGTGCCGTCTTCATGCGCGATGCTGACATGGCTTGGATCGGCGACGGTCGCCCCGGAGCCGACCGATGTCGCGCTGCCGGTGGCAGGGTTGCCGTTCAGGACCAGCCCGCCGACTTCCGCCAGCGCTTCGACCAAATGCATTCCAGGCCGGTAATCCAGCGGGCCGGGCCGGTTGACTTCGCCGCTGAAGACCACAAACTGCGGGTGCTTCTGGAGCAGCGACACCGTAATGACCGGGTCAATCACATACTTCTTGTAGCGCGTCGTCATCAGCGCAGTCACCTGGTCTACGGTGAGGCCGGTCACCGAGACCTGATGCAGCAGCGGCATGGAAATCGCGCCGTCCGGCGCAACCGTGGACTGCGTGCTGAGGGTGGGGAAGTCTGCGACATTCACCGACAGCACATCGCCCGCGCCAATTTTGTAGGAGGGGGAACTGTATCCCGACATCGCCGTAGAAGGCGCCGCTGCCGGTGCGCTGAGCTGGGCGGCGGCGGGAACGGCGACGCCGAAACCGGCGAACAGCACGCCGCAGATCTGAGATGTGTTAAGTTTGAGTTTCATAAACTGCTTCCTCCGAAGAACAACTGTCTATTCTGCAACTTTCATGCCAACCCATGAGGGATCGCGAGAGTCCATGATACTGCATTGACGTGTGCGAGAGTTCCTTTTGTTCCCAAGCGGCGAGCCTTGCAAAAAGCCCAAACAATTTATCGGCAGTTTGTGCAAAACCGCCTGGGTTGGCATGATTTCTGCACAGTAAGAATACGGGTATGCCTCGGACGAGTGTACTCGTCAAGGACTCAGGGCTGAGTATATCATAGGAACTAAATTATGAGCGTCTCCACCGTCAACGCCACAAAAATAATCACGCCGGCCGATTTTGCGCCGGAGCCTCTTGTTCGGCCTCAAACATTTCCCGTCGATGCGGCCCTGCGCCGCGCTCTGGACGTGACTGTCTCCGCCGCCGCTCTGCTCCTGCTGTTCCCCCTGCTGCTTGTCCTCGCCCTCCTTATCCGACTCGACAGCCCCGGACCCATCCTCTTTGTCCAGACCCGCGTCGGCAAACATGGACGCACCTTCCCCGTCTTCAAGTTCCGCTCCATGCACACCGACGCCGAAGAACGCCTCGACACCGTGCTGGCCGAAAACGAGCGCACCGGCCCCGTCTTCAAGATGAAGCACGACCCGCGCATCACCCGCATCGGGCGTCCTCTGCGCCGCTGTTCTTTGGACGAAGTGCCGCAGCTTCTCAATGTCCTGCGCGGGGAGATGAGCCTGGTGGGTCCGCGTCCGGCTTTGCCGCGCGAGGTGGCCTTGTACACGCCGCAGCAGGCGGGTCGTTTGTCGGTGACGCCGGGTCTGACGGGTCTGTGGCAGGTGTCGGGGCGTGCGAGTCTGAGCTTTGAGCGTTCGGTGGAGCTGGATTTGGAGTATGTGCGTCGTCAGTCGCTGGCGCTGAACGTGGTGCTGATCCTGCGGACGATCCCGGCGGTGCTGACCGGACACGGGGCGTATTAGGCGCTGAAAGACTAAAACCCGCCGCCGGCATCTGCCGGCGGCGGTTTTTTGCGTTACAGCAAGTTCTTTTTGACGACGGTTCCCTGCGGCGAGTCGCCGACCGTGTAGCCGAGCGCTTCGATCTCGGCCCGGAGGGCATCGGAGCGGGCGAAGTCTTTGGCTTTGCGGGCGTCATCACGCGCCGCTTTCAGCGCCGTGACAGCCGGCGGCAGATCGCCGTTCCCGTCCGGGGCTGCCGGCAGAGCGCGGGAGCGGCCTTCAATATCCAGGCCCAGCACGGAGTCAAACTCGCGCCACAAG
This sequence comes from Capsulimonadaceae bacterium, assembly GCA_965277885.1. Taxonomy (GTDB): domain Bacteria; phylum Armatimonadota; class Armatimonadia; order Armatimonadales; family Capsulimonadaceae; genus JANXMY01. Next base: position 152,747 of record CBDIDS010000003.1, read on the forward strand.
CGGTACGAGCCGGCTTTGTGCAGCTCCGCCACGGCGCGGGGCAGGTTCAGGTCGTCGGAAATCGCATCAAATACTACTTGACGCGCCGCCTGGTACTCCTGCTCCGATAAACCGTCGTCTTCACCGATCCGCGCCCGAAGCTCGTAAATCTTGCCCAGCGCTTTCGTGGCGGCATGGAGCGAGTCCCACGTCTCGACATTGAATGCCAGCTCCGACCGATAATGCGCCGTCAGACACAGATAGCGGTAGGCGAGGGGGTCAAAGCCTTCGTTGATCAGCCGCTGGACCGTCAGAAAGCCGCCGCCGGACTTCGACATCTTGCCGCCCTGCACGGTCAAAAACGCGCCGTGGACCCAGAACCGGGCGAACTGCTGCTCGGTCGCACACTCGCTTTGAGCGATTTCGTTGGTGTGATGCACCGGGATATGATCAATGCCGCCGCAGTGAATATCTAACGTCTGTCCTAAGTATTTCATGCTCATCGCCGAGCATTCGATATGCCAGCCGGGGTAGCCTTCGCCCCACGGCGACGGCCACTTCATAATATGCGCGGGCTTGTTGGTAAACCACAAAATGAAGTCGGCAGGATGGCGCTTGCCGATGTCTATGTTGACTTCTTCTCGTGCACCCGTTCTTTGACCGCCTAAATTGAGTCCCGCCAGCTTGCCGTAGTCGCTGTTTTTGGCCGTGTCAAAGTAGATGCCTTCGGTCGTCTCGTAGGTGAAGCCCTGCGCTTCCAGCCGCTCAATCAGCGCGATCATTTCAGCGATGTGGTCGGTCGCACGGGGCGCGACGCCGGGCCGGATAATGTTCAGCTTCGCGCAGTCGGCGAAGAACGCTTCTTCGTAGAACTTCGCGATCTCCCAGGGCGACTTTTGCTCGCGCTCGGCGGCGGTCGCCATTTTATCTTCCCCGGCGTCCGAGTCCGACGTCATGTGGCCGACATCGGTGATGTTCATGACATGGTCAATCTGCCACTTGTGCATCTGAATGGCTCGGTGCAGCAGGTCCTCAAAGATATACGTCCGCAGGTTGCCGATGTGTGCGTAGTTGTAGACAGTCGGGCCGCAGCAGTACATCCGCACCGTGTTCCCGTCGGCAGGCGTAAAGACTTCTTTCGTGCGCGTCAGCGTATTATGTAAAACCAGGGGTGTCATGCGTCTATTATAGCACACTCCTACCTCTCGCACGCACCCGAAGAAACACTCTGAAACGCGCTGAGGTATACTGTAGTCTATGCGGCTATCAATGCAATGCAGTACGTCGTTTTTGCTGCTCGGCGCGGGCTATCTTTTCCTCTCATCCGCGCAGGCGGCTCCTAAGAAGGCTGCTGCGCCGAAGAAGGCGACGGCGCACAAAAAGCCCACTGTGCCGGAAACGGTCGGCGGCGGGACGGTGCAAAGCCCGGCGATTGGGCCGCCGCCGTCGTTCGGGCTGGGCGGGGCGAATATGGTGCTGGTAAAGAACTGGCATTTCGGGGCGCACGGCACAATCCGAAACTATGCGGACATGAACGTGAACTTTGTCTACCATGACCAGTTTAACACCTACAACAACGGCTTCGGGAACTATGGGGCGAATACGGTCGCGCCGGACAAGGCAAATGCCATCAATGACCAGCCGATTGAAGGCGTGGACAGCCCGCCCGTGCGCGAGTTTACCGCCGACTCGCTGCGAACGTATGTCGTGCCGCTCAGCGGGGCGACGATGCTGAAGCCGAGCCTGCACAATTCCGGGTGCGGGTCGTTTATGGCGCGTTGGACGCTTCCGAACGGCGGGTCGCTTTTGGGCCGGGACATTGTCTGGGAAACGAAGGTGCGGTTTGTCCCGCCGCCCTACTTCTGGTTCGCACTCTGGACGGCAGGCAATAAGTGGAAGTGGGACGGCAACGCGCAGGGCGCGGAACACGACCTGGTGGAGAGCTTCGGCTACGACAACGGCGGCGGGAACACGAACTTCGACGGCCGTTTCTGGCATGTCAACACGGTCGCGCATCCGGTGAAAGACAGGGTAGATTACGGCGACTGGGGCCGGGCAATGGCCGCAGAGGGCGTCAAGTCTTACGACCCGTCGCAGTACCATATTTGGACCTGGGTGTATAAGCGCGACAACTCGTATGCGATGTATGTGGACGGCATGAAAGTTCAGAGCGGCTCCGATTACTACTGGACCTACGGCAACACGGCTGCGGGCGAGCCGATTGACATGGACTTTTTGTTTGACGGCGGCTGGGGCCATACCAAAATTGACAGCGTCAACAAGCCCCTCCCGGCGTCGGCGTTCGCCGGCAAGTTCTACGAATGGAGCTACAGCCGCGTTTACCTCAGCCGAAATGCAGCGCCCTAACGACTCAGGTTACTTTTTGAGGGGGCGGACCGGCTCGGTGAGGGGCTGATAAAGCGCCGTGTAGCTCTCCCAGGCTCCTTGCTCGTAAACATCATGGAGGAACAGGTACTGCTGCGCCCAGCCCGCCATCGGGCCGAAGCGGTCGCGGAGGTCGTCGCCGATTTTGTTGTATGTCCCCAAAGTCAGAGTCTTCGACGGCAGGGTGTCGGTGAAATAATTGCGCTGGGAGATCTGCCGGATGTGAGTGTCTACGGGAACGGCACCGTCTTTGTTCAGCGAAAATAAACACACGCAGTCGGCGATCTTGGCCCCGACGCCCGGCAGGGCCATCAGTGCTGCTTTTGCGTCGGCATAGGAGCGCCTGCGAAGGCCCAGAAGCCAGGACGCGCCGCCGTGGGCCATGACCGCCTGGGCGGTTCCTTTGACATACGCGGCCCGGTAGCCGAGGCCGAGCGACTTGAGATGAGGAATGGACGCTTCCGCCAGCCGGTGGATTGGGGGAAACGCGATGTGAGTCAGGCCGGCGACTTCGGTTGGGTAGGGGTTGCCGTATTCCTTGCACAGCGCCGCGACCGTCCGGCGGATGCGGTAGAGCGGGGCCGCCGACGTACACAAAAACGAGAACAAGCACTCGGCGGGGTCTTGACGGATGACCCGCAGGCCGGCGAACTCTTCCAGCGCGGGCTGGATATGAGGATCATCGGCCTGGAACTGCCGGGTCAGCGCGGGCAGGTCCACGTCGAGTCGAAAGTAGTCCCGGATCAATCCGAGATCGCGGGCCTTCGGCGAGGTCTCGTAAAAGACCGCTTCGTCGTCCTGCCAGAGCCGAACAAGCTGCTGCTCCGCTCGCCCCGTCTCCGGGTCAGTCACCGGCAGCAGGCACGCCCACCATCCGCTTTTGTCCAGCCGCCACCGGAAGGTCTGGCCGCAGATGACCGTGTAAGCGATATGAAACTCGTCAATCGGGCAGAGAAATGTGGCATGGGGCATACACTATTGTACGCCATCACCGCGAAGTTGTCAAACCGGAGCGCGGCGGAAGTGCGGCGCACCGCTGGAGCATGGCGAGGTACTGCGGACGAAGCTTCTGCCAGTCAAACCGATTGAAGGCGTCCGAGTGGCGCCGCCGGCGGGCGGCGGGATCATTCCCTGAAGACAGTGCCGAGGCAAGCAGCGCCGTCAGAGCGCCGGGCTGGGTGAAGTCCGCCCGCAGGCCGTGTTCTCCCAGTAAATCACGGGTCAGGGCGCTGTCATGGACGAGGCAGGGCAATCCCCATGACAGCGCTTCAACATAAACCCGGCCAAAGCCTTCATGCAGCGAGGCGAGAACAAATACGTCCGCCGCCTGATAATACCGATCCACCTCGGCCCGCGGCACGGTGCGGACCGCATAGCCTGTGCTGCTGAGCTGCGCTGTCGCGAGATCGCAAATTTCCGGGGTTTCTTCGTCTTTCTGACCGAGCATGACCAGAAACGGACGCGGTTCCGGCAGGGATGCCACTTCGCGGATCACATAATCCATGCGCTTGCTGCTTTTGTTGACAACCCCAACCGAGAGAACAACCGGAGCGTCTTCCGGCAGTCCGAGCGACCTGCGCAGTGCGGCCTGCTCTGCCGGGACAGCACTTCTATCTCCGGCTTCATACGAATCCCCGGCGGCAGCAGGCCCTGCGAATCGGGAGGCTGGCCGGCAGCGAGGGCCGCTTCCAAATGTACCACCGCGAGCTGCTGCGTCCAATCCCAGAGCGGATAAGGCGGCTGCATCGGGCTGCCGTTTCGGAACAGCAGAACAAACTTTTGGCGGCTCACGCGCCGCCAGTGCCACAGCATCTTGCCGAGGCTGATGTCGCTGAAGTAGACGACTTCAGGTTTTTGCCGCATGAGGTACGGCAAGAGGCTGACCAGAAACGTCAGCTGCTCAATTACGTAAGCTCCTTTGCCGCTTTTTTCCCCAAGCCAAGCGGCGAGAAAGTGGGTGCGGGGCAGGTTCCAGAGAACAATTTGCTTTCTTGCGTTAAGCCCGCCTCCTCTGAACAGCGTGATATTTAGTTCCGGCGCTCCGGAAAGCTCGTCAAAACACTCTTGCATTGATGACTCATAACCACGGTTGACATGTCCTAACCCAGTGCAGAGAAGAAATACTGTTGTCATGTTCTTGTAACTGATCTCCCCTTTTCTTTGCTCTTCCCATGCTGCTACTCTGCTTCTGGTTGTTCTTCTTTCTTTTCAAGTTTTTAGCGGCCAATCCTCCGCTCCGGGGGAATTTCGCCCGCAGAATAAAGGACGCAGTTTCTATCGTCTGTTATTTTACCATGACCCTGGCTTGGATTACTTTGTGGTGTGCTGATATATGCGGTATGCCAACGTGGAAATTGCAGGGAATGTTCACCCGTCAATGCCAAGTTCCACTGCCGCTTGGATGGCAATTTGGAGCGCATGGTCCGGCGCTTCTCCGTCGCTGAGCATCCACGCCCCCGACAAGCCCGACCAGGCCAGCACCCACATGAGAAGCCGCCGCCGGTCCAGGTTCGCTGCTTCGGCGACAATATCTGCCCGCCGGGCCAGCCGTCCGGGAGCCAAAGCCGTCTCGCCGTCCGGGTTCAAGAATAAGTTCGCGTAGTCAAAGCCGCGCTCGCCGCTCAGACCTTTGGGATCAATTGCCTGCCAGCCGCGCTTGCCGAAATCCAGAATGTTCTCGTGGTGAATGTCGCCGTGCAGAAGCTGATTGCCCTGCGGGTGCGCTAATAATTCCCTTGCTGCGCCCGCGCAAAGAGTCCAAATGCCGCCGTGCGTTTCTGCCGCCGGAAACAAATCGCGGAACCAATCGGTAAGAGGAATGACTGCGGGAGGCGGGGTCGGGCGCGGCGAATGCAGACAGGCCGTGACCTGGCAGATAATCCGGCACGCTTCGTCATCGCGTCCGTTGTGCGCCATTTCCGCCAGCGAACGGCTTCCCGTGGCCCGCTCCAAAAGCAGAGCATCGCCGTCCCATGCCAGAACTTCCGCGGCACCCCATCCGCCCCACCAGGACATCACCGCGCCGCTGCGTTTTTCTTCCGGCACAAGCACGATTTTGAGCATTGCGGGTGCATCTTCGCAGCGCACCGGCAGCAGCCGGCCCGTAGACGTGATAATCGGCTCGCCGTCGGGCGTCAAGCTCCAGCGGGTGAGGTAGGGGTCAAAGCCGCTCATCCGGGACAGGCGCCTTGAAACATGGGCGCAGTCTGGCCGAGCGTGACGGTGTAGGGGCCGAGCGTGTAGGGGCTTCCGCTGGTCGGCGTGACGTTGAGCGTTACCGTCATCACATGGTTTGTGACCGTGCCGGTGAACTGGGTAGGAAGCGGGATTGAGGCAGGTTGTGGAAGAAAGCCCAAGCTGGCTGTTCCGGGGACGCTGAAATGGCCGGAACTGTCGGGCTGCACTTCCTGGGCCAAAGTGGCAGTCTGCCCGCAGGGAAACACAAACTGCCCGCCGCTTATCGTGAGTGTCAAAGTCGCCGGCGTGGCGTCGCTGACCAGAACGCCGCCCCACATGCCAATGGGAGCCGTATGCTCCACCTGCGACACATTGCTGCTGCCGCCGCCGCCGCACCCGGCAAGGACAATGCCAGCGAAAGCCGCCAAAAGCGCAAAGAAAATCTTCATAGTATCGCAACTCTTTAAAAGAGAAACAGCGAGGCTGTACGCAGGCTGCCTTGCGGCAAAACTGCGAAACACCTCGCTGCTTCTTGCTGGTTCCGAAGAATGCGGCCCGGAGGCCGAAACGACGAATCAAGACTTCTGGGGTGGGCTGGTGGCAAAGGTAGCCAGTCATGACCCGCAGGTGAATGTCACCCGTAGGTTATAAGCCGCCCCGAAGGTTAAAAAGACTAACCTTCGCCACCGCCCTGTAAACTATGGTCCAATATAAAATCCTCCTTCTATGTTGAGATAGTGTATTATACCACGTTTGCATCCAAATCATTCCCACTATTTTGGGGAGTTTTGGAACCCACCTCGGCTGTTAAGAACCCACCCCGCCTCGTCCCTCGGCGACCCTCCCGAAGCGGGAGGGTGAGGAGAAGGGCAAAGAGATTGCTGGCGTCTCTCTCCGAAACTCTTTACCTTCCCGTTTCGGGAGGGTCGCCGAGGGACGAGGCGGGGTGGGTCTCCTTCGCCCACGCCGGCAGGAACGGCACGAAAAAGACGGCCAGCAGGGTGAAGCCGAAGCCGAACCAGAGGGCGCAGAACCAGCCGTGGGTGATGGAATGGTGATTGGCAGGGCCGAAATAGTCATACAGCGTGCTGCCGAACTTGTCGCACAGCACGAGGCTCAGGGCCATCGCCGCCTGCATCAGCCCGTAGACCGTTCCTTCAATCTTCGGCGGACAGGCGCGGGCGGCCAGCGTGTTCAGGCAGACCATCAGGAAAATCGCCATGAAGCTCCACAGGAACTGAGCGATACGGACCGACAGCGCATCGTGCATGGTCATGGCGATCAAATAAATTGCACAGTCGGAAATGATCGCGCCCCAAACGACTGCCCGGAGCGGCAGCTTCCGCGACAGCACCCCGAAGACCAGAAGCCCGGCCATAGACCCTGCCGCCGTCCAGGAGTCCAGCCGCCCAATAAATTCTTTGGACAGCTTCAGCACATCGGTCTCGTAGTAAACCGAGGCGGTCAGCAGCAGCGGCGTCACATTCAAGTAGAAAAAGAAGGCTGTCACGGCCCAGATGCCCGGTGTCCGTGCGGCGTCCCTCAGCGCGGCTTCCGTCTGCGCCCGCTGCCGATCTTTGGCGTCTTTTCGTGCGGCAAGCTCGTCCGGCGTCGCTCGTTTCGACGAGACCCGGTGGTCTTCTATCAGCAGAGCGAGCGGCGCAAAGGCCAGCGAAACCAAACCCGCGACCATAAACGTATGCGGATAGCCCCAATGCTGCGTCACCTGCCCGTCGAGCTTGGCCGTGTAAACCAGCGCCAGCACCAGCGGCGTGAACTGGTACAGGGTTTGCAGCGGTCCAAATGTGCCGGTCCGGTTGCCGACCGAGACCATCGCGGCATTGATCAGCACCCCCGTCATCGCTCCGCCTGCCCCCGCGACGATCAGCAGACACACAATCGCCGCGTAATGGTAGTGATGCAGGGTCATCAGTCCAAAATAACCCAGCGCCTGCACGACCGCCGCTAAAATGAAGTACGAGCGCCGGTGCCAGCCGAACAGGGGAAATAAGTCGGACAGGCCGCCCATAAACGGCTGCAAGTAGGCCGGAATGTTGATGAGCAGCAGCAGCGTCCCAACCCCGCCTGCGCTGAGGCCCAGCGTCTCTTTGTACAAGAAAAGCTGCTTGTTATAGGTGATCGCCCCCAGCACCCCGCCGAGCGCCGCCGTCGCCGCCAGCAAAAAGACCGTGCGCCACAAGGCTTCCCGCGAGACCCCATCCGAGACCGAAAGCGGCCTGTCTAAAACCGTCATACCGCCTCCGGCTTCGCTGACAAAGGTGTCCGGCTGCGCGACCAGGCCGGCATCAGCAGGATCAGCAGGGCCGCAGGCACGGTCAGCCCGAAGCCCCACCAGGTCATCGCGTACCAGCCGTAGACTGTGCTGTGGTGATGGGCCGGACCGTAAAAGTCATACAGCATACTTCCCAGTTTGTTGCTGAAAACTGCTGCGAGGCCGACGGATGCCATGAACAGCCCGTAAATGGTCCCCTCCACTTTGGGCGGGCAGGCCCGCGCCGCCAGCGTGTACAAGCTGAGGTTCGAGATGATGCCGAAGTAGGAACCGACGAAAAAGAGGATTTCCGCCGATAAGCGGTCCCGGAGCGCAAAGTTCAGGAGGTAAGAAACCGTGCCGATCACCCAGCCGCTCCAAACCAGCGTTCGGACCGAAACCCGGCGCGACACGGCGACCACGGTGAGAATGCCGAAAATCACTCCGGCGGACGACCACTGGCCGAGGTTTCCGATGAACTGCTTGGAGAAGTGCAGCACATCCACCTCAAAGTAGAACTGGGCCGTAGCCCCGGACGGCGTCAAGACCAGGTAAAAGACATACGCGAGAACCGCCCACAAGCCCGGTGATTTTATCGCTTGACCCAGAGCCGCCCGCGACTCCGCCCGTTCCCGCGCCTTGATTTGCTGACGTTCCCCATGTTCTTCCCGCGTTTCGTGCGCCTGCTGCCCGCCGCTGACCCGCTTCTCGTCAATCAGCAGCGTCAGCGGCAGGGCCAGCAGGGCCATGAGCGCCGCCGTGCGGAAACAGGCGCTGTAAGACCAGTGCTGGGTGACATAGCCGCTGAGTCGTGCTGTGAACGCCAGCAAAAGCGCCTGGGGAAGAAACTGCTGAATGGCGAGCAGACGCGGCACGGTGCCGGTTCGGTTGCCGACTTGAACCATGACGGCATCCGCCATGATCATCAATGTCACACCCCCGGCGACCGTCACGATGACCAAGATCGCCGTCGTCCAATAGGAAGGGTGCGTGAACAGGGACAGGGTAAAAAAGCCTGCCGATTCCAGCAGTGCGGCTAGGACATAATACGAGCGGCGGTGGTAGCCCAGCAGCGGGAACAGGTCGGAGCTTGCCCCGATGAAGGGGCGGAAATAGGTCGGAACATTCAGCAGGATCAAGAGGGTGGAAAAGGCGCTGGCGGACAGATGGAGCTGTTCTTTGTAGAAGAACGACAGCTTCTCGCCAGAGAATGCCAAAACGAGTGCATAGACCGCAACAGTCCCTGCCATCAGCAGGGCGACGCGCCAAAAGTCTGCCTTTTGGGCCGGCAGGGCTGTGACAGGAGCAAGTGTGGTTGCCATCGAAGAAGCCTTTCGGGTAAACGTGCGGAAAGACACCTGCGGCAGTGGAGGCTGGCTAGAGTATACAAAAGCAGCGGCGGTTTGTCAAGGATGCGCCTTATGGTTGAGGCAGTGGGATATTCTTCAAGCTTTTCAATAAACTTTGGACGCGCAGAAATGCACCCTGCTGAACGATCGCACGTTCTTCTGGGTCTAGGTAGCGGTCAGCAGTTGCGATACTTGCCGGGCCGATTGCATTGAATGACTGGAACGCTGTGGCAATACCCTGCAAGCCTTCCTGAACTAAGCCGTTTTCCAAATCCATCTCGGTTTGCAGAACACGGGCTAGGGCAGGCGGGCTGCCCTCAACGCGGCGCAAGATGTAGTCAATGTCAAAAGCGTCTTTGTCACCGCCATAAAGCCGATCCCCAATCGCAATACCCTTCATCGCCAGCAGGCTGGCCGGGGAGCAGACTTGGATTGTTGTCTCGTAGGCGCTCCCATCAGGCAGAAGCCCAGCCAGCGGCACCAAGCGCGGATCGAGAAAGGCCAAATCCAGCCCGCGCAGAACACTCGCATGAAGTCCCTGCACTTCTCGTGATCCTGTATGGCGGCGGCTGTCCTCATACTCGCCGGAAAGCAGCTCGACTGCGATCTCGAATGCTTTGGGCGCACCGTTAACTTGCGTTGTTCGGAACCACCGATAATTTTTGCGTGCAGCGGCGATCATTTGCGGCTGATAGGAGTTTCGTGTGTTCACCAGTTTGGGATGATCTCCGTTTGCAGCAAGACAGCAGCCGCTTCAAGTCCTCGCGCTCCAGTACTTTGCAAGTCAAGATAAGTCTGAATAGGGGAGGCCAAAGAAGTATCCTGCTGCTGACGCGCTCCGTAGAACACCCCATCGTCATAGGGAGACAGTAAAATGACATTCGCTCCGCTTTCTACCGGCGTAAGCTGTAACACCTCTTGCTCCAGAAGGTTTTGGACTTCCAGCAGCTCAAAATGAAGATAAGCCGCAGCTCGCTGGTAGTTTGCATACGGTGCGTAACGAGCAGCGGCGGCAAGGGCAGTGAAAGCGCAGGGGATACTCCGCTGACGGCACTCAATGGACAGCGTTTGCTCAAACGTGTTTAAGTTTAACAGTGTGTAAAACTGAGCCGCTTGATGCTTGGCAGAACGATACTGCTTCGCCCAGTCGGCCAGCAAGTCTTGAGGTTTTATGAGCGAAAGGCCGCGCTCTGATTCTTCCACCCATTCTTTTTCCCGCAGAAGTTCTTTGACCTTGAATGCCTGCCCCACGCTCACTTCCGCTTCGTTTGCTAAGGCTTGAATACGCCAGGGACCCGCAGGGTGTCCGAGAAGAACCCGCAAAACTCGCTCGGCTTTCGGCTGGTACAGCGAGCGTAATGTACGGGAATGTGCAAATGGATTTGGCTTTCCCTCAATATAAATGTAAATGCCGCGAGACGCAAGATGACAATTTCCTGCAAGGTCCAAGTAGCCGACATCATTACCCAGACATAGCTTCGCAGTTTCCGGTGAAATAAAAGGCGCGATGAACAAACCGACGGAGTTGGGCTTTAGTTGGCGGTAATTTTTCAGTTGATCAATCGCATTGCGGGCATAAAGCGGCTCCCCACTTTTCTTGATTTCCGCAACTACTGTGATACAGTCGTCACCTAATTTTACTTCAGCCACGAGATCAGGTCGTTTATCCGGTGAAAGCGAAACCTCTTGAACGATGCTTACTGATGTTGCCTGAATAGCTTCAAGGCATTTCTGCAAAGCAGTCTTTGCATGAGAATGCAAATCCGCTTCAGTTGTCGCCGTTTTCATTATGTAAGACGTTTTCATCGGATGGTGAAAACAATTATATCTGTGAAAACAGCGGATGTCAAGAGGAGGTACAGCATCAAGTACGCGGCCCAACCGGCAGGATGAAGGCCGACGGCATGGAGCTGAGGAGGCCGGCGAGGGCCGTGTACCAGGCGGCCAGCGCGGTCGCAAGGCCGAAGTAGCCGCCGATCTGCTTGGTGCCGCCGCCGAGGGCATCTATAGACAGCAGCAGGAAGGTGACGAACAGGAGAACGAAGACAGTGATCAGGGCAAAGTTTGTTTTGAGAGAGGCGAGAAGCATGATGCCGGTGAAGATGGTCCAGCCGACCAAAAAGAAGCCGAACGCGGCTTCGTTCGGGATCAGCTTGAACTGAATAGACACGCCGACGGCCAGCCAGAACGCGCCGTAGGACGTGAACGCGGTCGCACCGAACGTGTTCCCGGTCTTGAACTCCCACATTCCCGCAAGAATCTGGGCTAATCCCCCGTAGAAAAAAGCCAGGCCGATGACGACATCCGCGCCGGTGAACAGCTTGGCGTTGGCGGCGCTGAGCACAAACGTGGTCAGGGCAAACGCACACAGTCCCAATGGGGCCGGGTTCGCGGTCGTAGTCAGTGGGGCAGGAGCGGGCAGTGGTTTCTCGTGCAGACTTTGGGCCATGTTCTTTTCTCCTCAGTGTTCTGAATCGCAGCTGAGGAGATTATATCACCACTGTCAAGGCAGTCTGCCTAGTGTTCCAAAAAGTACCGGACGTTGGTGACGATCACATCACGGCGATTGAGAAGGGCGAGCTTCAGCAGCGGCCCGGCCTGGTTGTGGAGGAGCGCGTGCCAGAGCTTGCGGGACACCAGCTCCGGCAAAACAATCGTGACCACATCGTCGGAGCGCTCTTTCTGGACGGCGTCGATGTAGCGCAGCAGCGGGCCGACCAGCGACCGGTACGGCGACTCCATGATGACCAGGGGAATGCTGCCGTCAATATGGGCCTGCCAGTCTTTTTTCAGCGTCGGTGTCCGGTCCGGGTCGGTTTCAATGTAAACGGCCCGCACGTCGTCGGAAGTCAGCCGGGCATAGTTCAGCGCTTCAATGATGCCCCGGTGCATTCGGGGAACCAGCACCAGGACCGTGTTGTGCTTGGGCGCGACTAAGGTGCTGTCGTCCAGAGACAGCTCGGCTTTCATTTCTTTGTAATGCAGATTGATCCGCAAAAAGAACAGGACCATCAGCGGCATCAGCACCAAAACAATCCAGGTTCCGTAGCGCAGCGGCAGGAATGAGACGATCCGGTCGCCGTCATCGAACTTGGACACGGCAATAATCAGCGTGACAATTCCCGTAGCAACGGCGCCGAGGGCGTTAAAGAACAGCGATGCCTGCCAGCCCTTTTCGCGCGTTCGGAGCCAGCGCCGGACCATGCCGAACTGGGCAATCGTGAACGACGTGAAAACGCCGATCGCATACAAGTTCAGAAGATTGGAAACGATGCCGTGGAAAACTAAGATCAGAACAATCGCCGCGACCGACAGCAGCAGAATGCCGTTGGAGTAGGACAATCTATCGCCGATGTTCGCGAGCTGCCGGGGCAGAAAGCTGTCGCGGGCCAGCATGGATGCAAGCTGGGGGAACCCGGCGAACGCGGCGTTCGCGGCGATCACCAACACTAAGGCCGTCGCATACTGGACCACATAAAACATAAAGTGCAGCGCGTGCGGCCAGGCCGTATTCGCCACCTGCCCGACGACGCTTTGATACCCCGGCTTGCTTTGGTCAATGTTGAGGTGAATGCCGTAGCGGTTCGCGAGAAAGGTCAGCCCCAGGAACATCGCCGTCGCCAGCCCGCCCATCCAGGCCATGGTCAGGGCGGCGTTTTTGGCCTGCGGTGCTTGGAACACCGGCGTTGTGTTTGAGATGGCTTCCACACCCGTCAGCGCCGTGCAGCCCTGCGAAAATGCCTGCAAGACCAGGTAAATACCGACACCTTGCAGGCCCATCTTTGCCCCATTCAGCGCCGTGCCGGCTTGGATCGCCGCTGCCGCGTGGGCCGGATGGGTTCCCAGCGTAATCAAGCCTGCCGCAATCGTAGATAAAATGGCGAAGATAAAGAGATAGGCCGGGCCGGCAAACGCCCAGCCGGCTTCTTTGACCCCGCGCAGATTCAGTATCGTGACAATGAGAATGGCGACGACGCACAACGGTACGAGATGGGGCTGTAAGATGGGATACGCCGTGATCATGGCGGCAACCCCGGCCGCGACCGACACGGCGACAGTCAGAATGTAATCAATCAAGAGCGATGCGGCGGCAATCAGCGATGGCACTGTGCCGAGGTTGTCCCGCGACACCGGATACGCCCCGCCGCCTTCGGGGTAAGCGAAGATGATCTGCCGGTACGACAAAACGACCGTGATCAGCAGGGCAGCAATGCCCAGCGCAATCGCCCAGGCGAAGTGGAGCGCCCCGGTTCCCGCCAGAATCAGAATGCCGAGAATGGCCTCAGTCGCGTAAGCGTTCGACGAGAGTGCATCGGAAGAAAAGATCGGCAGGGCTAAAAAGTTCGGCAGTTTGCCGTGGCCGAGGCCGGATGTCGGCAGGGCGCGTCCGAAGACGAAGTGCCGCAGGCGTCCCAACGCGCTGTCATATTTGTGCGGCGGCGGGAGGGCGGACGGCATGGCAGGCTGCGGCGCGTTGCCGCGTATCGGCGGCGGCAGAACAGGGGTGGACATAGGAAGATCTTTCAGCGTCTTGACGTTTGTGAGGCTGCCGGCAGCAGTAGGAGCATCTGCCTCCATTGTACCCGACGCTTCTTTGAACTTCCACCTTCCGCGCTGGGATGTGCTATAATTGTGCTGAATTGTGATGCTGTCTTAACAACTCTTTATGAGGAACCATCTTCCACTTACTCTAACGGCTCTGCTGGCTCTTGCTGCGCCTGCCGGAGCGCAAGCCCCGCCTGCGCCGCAGACTTCGTTCCCCTTTGTCATGCCGTGGGACGATAGGGCGCCCGGCACGCTCACTGATGTTTCGTTCCTGAACGCAGGGCCCGCCGGGGTTCACGGGTACATCGTCGCCAAGAACGGCCATTTTGTTGAAACGAACACCGGCAGCCGCCTCCGCTTCCTCGGCACGAACTTTGCCGGCAAAGATGCGTTTCCGAGTCATGTCGACGCCGAAAAAGTCGCGGCCCGGATCGCCAAACTCGGCATCAATCTGGTCCGCCTGCACCACATGGACAACAGCGACTGGGGGCAGGACGCGAGCATCTGGGACTACCAGTACAAAGACCGGCAGCACCTGAGCGCGGTTCAATTAGATAAGCTGGATTACTTTATCGCCCAGCTTAAAAAGAACGGCGTTTATGTCAACATCAATTTACACGTCAGCCGGATATTCAGCGCCGCCGACGGCTTCCCCGCCGGCGTCAGCCAAATCCCGACGAGTTTTGACAAGCGCGTGGACGAGTTCGATCCGCGCATGATCCAGCTTCAAAAGAATTACGCGCGTGATCTGCTCACCCATGTCAACCCGTACACGCATTTGTCCTATGCGGCAGATCCGGCGGTTGCCGTCGTGGAGATCAACAACGAAAACTCCCTGGTCGGCGACCCGTGGGCGACCCCCGGCGCAGGGCTGGACTCCCTGCCAGAGCCGTTTCGCGGGGAGTTAGTTAGTTTGTGGAACGCCTGGCTTACGAAGAAGTACGGCACCGATGCCAAACTGCAAGCGGCCTGGACGGCAGGTTTGACGCCGAGCGGCCCCGGCCTGCTGAGTGAGCGTTCGCCGTGGTCTGCCGAGCATCAAGGAAAATCGCAGCTTGATATAGTGCTTCTGCCGGCGGCAATGTCTGTCCCCCCGCCGGCAACTCCTGCTCCACCCGCTGCGTCGGTCATGCGAGCAGAAATCACACAGACAGACGGCACAGCCTGGCATGTGCAGGTGCATCAAACAGGCCTGGACCTGCATGAGGGCGAGACGTATACTGTGACGTTCCGCGCCAAAGCCGACACGGCCCACCCCCTTCCGGTGGCGGCGAGCCTGGACCAAGACGACTGGCACAACATCGGTTTAGACGAAAACGCCCCGCTGACGAATGACTGGAAAGACTTCTCGTATGTCTTCACCGCCCACGACACCGTGCCGAGCCACGCACGTCTCGCGTTCACCCTGGGCGGCCAGACCGGGACTGTTTGGATTGACGCGCTGCAAATCCACCCCGGCGCGGACGGTGCGGGCCTGCTGCCCGGCCAGTCGCTCGCGACAAAAACCGTAGACATTCCCGCCTCCGCGCTGAAACCCCAGCATGACGACTGGATCGCATTCCTCGCCGATACCGAGCGTACCTACGCCGACAACATGCGCGGCTACTTGAAGAACACGCTCAAAGTCCACGCCAGCGTCATCTGCTCCCAGATTTCGTGGGGCGGCCTCACGGGCCTCAGCCGGGAAGCCAACAGCGACTTCGCCGACAACCACGCCTACTGGCAGCACCCGGCGTTCCTGCATAAACAATGGGACCCGAAAGATTGGAACATCCCCAATACGCCAATGGTCGCCGATCTCGCGGCAGTCCACGGCGGCACGCTCCGAGATTTGGCCGAATACCGGGTCGCCGGAAAGCCGTACACCGTGTCGGAATACAACCATCCCGCGCCCAATGACTACCGTGCAGAGACGCTGCCTGAGCTTGCCACATTCGCCGCGTTTCAAGATTGGGACGCGATTTATCTGTTTGACTACGGCGTTTACGGCACCGGCGCACAAAATGACAAAATTAACAGCTTCTTTGGCATCGGCAGCGATCCCGCAAAGACCGCGTTCCTGCCCGCCGCCGCCATGATTTTCCGCGCTGGGGAAGTTCGCCCGGCTTTTTTCGAGAACAACAAGTTTCTGTCGAACCTAGCAAGTCAGAACCAATCTAAGCCGATGGCGGCAGTTTGGCGCGAGGCCGGCAAGGGTGACGCGCCCGACGTCTTTAGCAGCCAGCTTGCAGTAAGAAGCGGGCCGCCCGTCGGCGAGGCATATTCAGGAGGAAAATGGCCTTCCATCACAGTTAGTGGGAGCGGTTCTAGTTCACTCTTCCTCATGGATGGCTACGGTACTACGGTTCTTTCCGGGTACGTCGGCGGACGAACCGTCCTGTTGCGAAATGGGACTGTGACGTTTCCTGAGTTTGGCAATAACTTCGCAGCAATGACCCTAACATACATGGCGGTATCTACGCCTCACGAAAGGATCGCTGGGCTGCAAAACCTGCTCCTGACATTGGCAGGAAAAGTGGAAAATCAGGGGATGGGGTGGAACGCGGACCGCACGAGTGTCGGCGATCAATGGGGGCAGGGGCCGACGGTAGCCGAAGGTATCCCAGCGACGGTAACGCTGAAAACCGACGGCCCGCGCACGGTCTGGGCTTTGGACGGCACGGGAGCGCACAAGCAAAGCGTCCCATCAGTGTACGCCCGCGGCACACTGACATTCACCGTTGGGCCGCAGTTCAAGACGCTGTGGTATGGGGTGGAGAGATGAAGGCCGAGAAGGACAAGGAAAGGACGAGGAGTTGAAAACTCCCCGCTAGGAGAGGCACTCTTCGAGTGGAAGAGGTTAGGGCCCCTATCTTGTCCTTCTCGGCCTGTGTCCGTACTACCATTCCAGCCGGAAGCGGTAATGAGCTGCGCCGGGCTGCGGGTCGTGGATGCGTACCACCGCCGTGTAGTTGTTGAACGGCCCCGGCTGCTGCACGACACGCACCGTGCCGCGCCCGCGCCCCGTCAAGTTCACAAACACCGGGCGCTCCGTCGGCAGCCGCCCGAACATCTGGGAATTGACGTCGGCGGCGGACTTGCCGCTGAGGGTCCGTGTCTGCACATCCCGCCCATGAATAGATACCGAGGCACGGTCGTCCACGTCCCCGCTCCAGTCTAATCGTCCGTCGGCATGGGCGGCCAGCGGCAGGGCCATTGCGCCGAGAAGGGCCAGCGACACCGCCGGCAAAAATGTTCGTGTCATCTGCGTCCCCTTCCAATTTATGACTAGCGAATTGCCGCATTGTGCTTGTCGCGGTAAATCGTTCGGCTGCTGTGGTTCAGCTCACGGTTCAGGTTCCGGCGCTCCCCGGCGGTCAAGTGGCCGTGGTCGAAGCGCCGGTCCATATGTTCCTGCGCGTGGATGTACGCATCGCGCCGGTTCAGGCGGCGCTGCTCGCCCCGCGTGAGCTGGCCGCTGCCGACGCCCTGGTGGATGCGCCCGTGCTGGTCATGCAGGCGCTGGTTGATGCCCTGGGCCTGCACCGCCAGCGGCAGCAACGCCGCGCCGAGAAGCGCCGTGCCTGTCAGCAATTTTATCGTATTGAGTTTCATTGGTAGCTGCTCATCTTTCCTGCCGCAGTCTTCGCGGCAATTCTCCAGACGACGCGCTTCCCAAAATGTTCACTCGATTTTTACCCAACTGCTCCAATCAACTCGTTTACGTCTTCAATGTCGTTTTCTTCTAAATAGCGTTCCAGCCCTGTCACCAGGTCAGTGCTCGCGGTCGGGTTGACGAACGTGGCGGTGCCGACGGCGACGGCGGTGGCGCCTGCCAACAGGAACTCAATGGCGTCGGTGACGCTGACAATGCCGCCCATGCCGATCAGGGGAACAGCAGGCAAAGCGCGGTGGACCTGCCAGACGCAGCGGAGGGCGACGGGCTTGATGGCGGGGCCGCTGAGGCCGCCGGTCTTGTTTGCTAATCGAAACTTGCGCTTTTTGATGTCTATCGCCGTGCCGAGCAGGGTGTTGATCAGAGACAGCGCATCGGAGCCGGCGTCTACCGCCGCGCGGGCGATGGGAACCATGTCGGCGACGTTCGGCGAGAGCTTTGTGATGAGCGTCAGGTCGGTCACTTTTCGGACTTCCCCGACGAGTTCTGCCGTCAGATCAGGGTTCACGGCAAAATCGCAGCCGTGCTTGACGTTGGGGCAGGAAATGTTGATTTCCAAGCCCTGGACGCCCCCGGCGGCGGAGAGCTTCTCGGCCAGCGCGACGTAATGGGCGACTTCGTAGCCGACTAAGTTGACGATCACGGGAACGTCGAACTGCCGCAGGAACGGCAGCTTCTCGGCGATGAAGTTGTCCACGCCGCTGTTTTGCAGGCCGATGGCGTTGAGAATCCCCGACGGGGTCTCGACAATGCGCGGGGTCGGGTTGCCGAGACGCGGCTCCAAAGACGTGCTTTTGACGACAATCGCGCCGAGGGCGCTCAAATCTACAATACCCGCCATTTCCGGGCCGAAGCCGAATGTCCCCGAACCCGTTACAATAGGATTGCGAAGCGTCAGTTTTCCTAGTTGAACTTGCGTATTTACTGCCATTTGACCTCCGTGGCGTCAAACACCGGGCCATCCACGCAGGCGCGGACGCGGCGGCCATCGGCGAGATCTAAAACACACCCCATGCAGACGCCGATGCCGCAGGGCATAGCGACTTCCACCGAGAGCTGACAGGGAACGCCAACAGACCGGCAGAGGTCGCCGACCGACTGCATCATCGGGGTCGGGCCGCAGCAGTAGACCGTGACGGGCCTGCCGGACTGCTCGGCGAGAAGCGGTCCCAGCACATCGGTCACGCGCCCCGGCGTCCCGTGCGAGCCGTCTTCCGTCGCCGCTCGCGTGTCAATCCCGGCTTCCTGAAGCTCGGCCTGGCACAGAAGTAAATCCTTGCGGCGGGCACCGACAATAAAAACGAGATGGGGCTTTGTCTCGGCCAGATGCAGCTCGCGGGACAAAAAGACGAGGGGAGGAACGCCGTAGCCGCCGCCGACGAGAACATGCAGAGCGTCCGGGCGAGGATCGGGCTGGAACACATGGCCGCCGAGCGGGCCGACCAGATCCAGCGTGTCGCCGGGCCGCTTCCGGGCCATGCCCTGCGTCGTCGGCCCGACAATGGAATACAGCAGGCTGATCTGCCCCAATTCCCGGTCTACGGTGTAAATCGAGAACGGCTTCCGCAGCAGCGGATCCGTGCGCTCGGCGGTCAGCACATTGACAAAGTGGCCGGGCCGGGCCACAGCGGCCAGCGACGGCGCCTCGCAGACAACGACTTTGTGGTCGGCAATCATCCGGTCATTGGCAAGAATGGGAGCAAAGACTTGTTTTGGCGAAACCGGTGCAGTCACGAATAAATTTCCTTATCAGAGGGCGGGATGGTCACAAAGTGACAAAAGAGTATTGATCAATGATTTCAGCTCCGGGCATTGGCTGACGGCGGCACTTAAGTCATTCTGATCGAGAATTTTCTTTGCTTCACGCGGCTTGTTGTACTCTCGCTTTTTGCCGAGCCGAAATATCTCTTCGATGTGGTAAGCGGGGGACTTGTCGTGATTGACATCCTCCGGTTTCCCGCTTGGGGCAGCTTTGTTGTACTGCGCGATTTCCTGGATTGTTTTCCAGTAAGGCAAAAGCCACGCTTCAAAGTCATGCTGGGCGGCATGAGGATGAAACTTAGGATTATTTCCGACCCACCCCCGCATTTTCCGTTTCGCGTCTTCAGCATTTACAAAATCGCGTGTCGCTGGGTTTTTGCTTGTATAAACATCGGTCAGCGCAATGACAGCATCATAAGGCGCTGCCCCGGAAAGCAGGTTCTCGACGAGCCGTTTGAGTTTTTCTTCTTTAGGAACTCTGCCGCTTTGGGGGAATGCTTTAATTGTGGGCATGGTGTCTTGCAGATAACATGGTGTCTTGCAGATAAACGGTCAAATATCTTCGCAACGCTGGCAAGAAGGCCGTTTCTGTCTTTCCTTCCACGATTAGGGCGATTCTCATGTGCGCCCACCTAAAATGTTCATGCTCCACAACTCGTCGAGCGTATAGTCCGCCAGCCACCGCTCCAAGTCGAGCGTGTCTCCCCATGTCATTGTAGTCACGCCGTCTTCCTGATCGGCGACTAAAATCTCACTTGGCTGTAGCGCACGAACCAGCCGGTCGGCATGGGTTGCGACAATAAGCTGAGTCCGCTGCGCGGCTTCGCGCATTAGACCAGCAAGCAGGCTGAGAAGCTGGGGGTGCAAACTGACTTCCGGCTCGTCAATGAGAGTGATCGCTGTCAGCTCTTTACTGAGCAGGAGTGTCGTCAGCCAGAGGAACCGAAGTGTCCCTTCTGATAGCTGGTTCATGTAAAACGGCTGGGAGAAATTGCGATCTTTCCAGGTCATCGCTAGCGTTCCTGCTGCAACCGGCGGAAAACTTAGCTTCTCAAAATCAGGAAAGGCAGATTTGAGTGTATCTTCAATCAACTCGAACTGGTCTGGGTCTGTTTCACGAAGATAATAGAGGCAGGTGACGAGGTCCTCTCCGTTTGCACCCGGCAGGGAAACAGGACGCATCGGCTGAGGCAGGCGAACTGGGCTGTTGGGCAGGACATTCAATGCTCCATAAAAAGTGCAGGACGCCAATTTTTGGCGCAGGCTTTCCGGCTCCGCAAACATTTTGGGAACTTGTGAGAGGGCAGTTTCAAAATGGTTGTACTGCCAATTCAGCTTTAACGGTCCCTCGCCTTCTCTCCTAGCATCGTAATAGAGAATAACAGAACCCTGTGAGTTGATATGCGGCGAATGATATGGTCTGCCTCTGCTGGCAACTTCATTCTGCGTCAGCGTTTCCAGACCGATCTGGTAGAATGGGCCTTGTGGATTGATTTGCAGGACATATTCTAGTGAGTCGAGGTTCGTGAGCTTTGCATGAAGCTTGATCTGGATTTTTTGCGCCTGATCGCGTGTGAGCATCTCACTCAGGCCGCCGTACTCGGAAATCTTTGGCGCTAATTGGCCCTTTGCAGAGGCGGCGAGCAGGGAAAATACTTCCAGCAAGGAGGTTTTGCCGACGCCGTTTGCCCCGATCAGCACTGCCAGCGGACGCATCTCTAAATCAAGGGAGAGCAGGCGGCGATAGCCTTGAATGGAAATGTGTTCCAGCGTGTTCCCTTGTTCAGCCATAGGGGCATTATACCCCTATCTCGCTTAACCCGGCATGAGCTGGTAGCCTTTGCCGGTGAGGAGGCCGACGGCGACCCAGGCGAGGGCGCTGACGCAGTCGCCCAGGACCAGGCCGAGGAACAAGGGCAGGGCGAGGCTGTAGCCGCGCATCCCGCCGTAGCGGACAATCAAGGTTTTCAAGGCCCAGCCGAGAAACAACGAGAACCAGAGGCAGGACATGGCGTAGGAGGCCGCGACGAGAAAGCCCGCCGGGTGCAGGCCGAACGCGGGGAAGTAGGCGCGGCAGACAAACAAAACAAGCACGAACGCCGCGCCCGCCAGCATTTGGAGCAGGCCGCCGGTATCCGGCGCGTGGGGCGCGGCCACCTGTGATGCCGACCACTGGAACGAAAGCTGGGGTGCTCCGACATACATCCAGGGGTTATTGAGGGCCGATGCGCCGCCGTGAGTGTACGGCAGCCAGATGGAGACCACGCACGAGAGCGGCACGACGCAGGCGACGCACAGCGCGAGGGCGCGGGTCAGTGACCGGGCGCTGAGGCCCGTTTCCGCCGCGCCTTTGAGCGAATTGAGCAGCGGCGGCAGCATGAACTCCCGCGAGTCCTGCCAGCCGACATGCTCGGTCAAAGACGCCATGACGAGAGACCGGGCATCGAATGGGACCGAGCCGCCGAGAACGGTCAGCACCTGCGAAGTCGCAAACGTCTGGGTCACAAACAGCAGCCCGGCCTGGGCGACAAGCCACGACAGCATCAAAAAGACAACCAACGCGCCAAGTAAAATTCCGCCTGCCATGAGTGGCTGCATCTTCGCGAGCAGCGTCAGCCACAAAAACAGGCCGCCGACTCCGCCGAGGAGGCCGAACAAGGCGAACCGATACGGCAGCGACTCGCGCGAATCGTCAACGTCGGGTGCATTGCGGACGGCTTTCCGCCAGACATCCGACAGATGCCCGCGCATCGTCCACAGTGTCCAGGCCGACAGGGCGACCGCCCCGCCGACCTCCGGGTAGACCGTGTACGCCGGTCCCATCGAAAAGCCGACCCCGGTGCCGCTCATGTTCCAATCGTACAAGACGCCCAGCAGCATCTGCCCCTTGAACAAGAGATAAAAGAGCCACAGCGACAAGCAGACTTCGCTGGACATCAGGTACGAGAAGCCGACCACTAAGGGGTACACGAACAGCGCAATATCGCCGACGCCGTCCCAGGGCCGCCCGTGCAGCATATCGGTTGTGTGCCACACTAAGGGAATATCGGGAACGGTCGGATAAAGCTGATGGACGCCTTTGATCGTGTGCAGGACCGTCACCGCGCCGAACGACACCCAGAGCAGCGGCGAGCGCAGCAGCGTATTGAACAGACGCCCCGGCTCCGGCGCTTCCGCAAGCAAAACCGGCAGCTTGACCAGCGGGAAGGCCAAGCGCTCGTTCTCCACCCAGGGCTTTCGCAGCAGGCCCGACAGGCAGAAGAATGTGAGAAACAGACACCCCGCAAACAGCCCCCAGCACCCTAGCGGCACAATCCAAGCCGCCCACGGGATCGCCTGCCCCCGGTGCAGGCCCTCAAAAAATGTCTTGACGGCGAGCGGGTCGGTGACAAACAAATACGTCGGCAAGTGGGACAAAAAGAGGCCGTCCCAATGGTTCTGCGGGGTCGCATAGTAATAAGGCGCGACAATGTGCGGGATCAGATACCGCATCAGGCCGCTCGACGGGATGCCCGCCGCCGTGATGACCAGCGCCCAGACCGTGATAATCTCGCCGGGCCGAAATATCTTTTCGCGTTTCCCAAGCCTAATCAGCAGCGGATTGACCAGCAGCGTTAAAATCAAAATGGCGGCAATCGCGCCGATAGGGAAGAAGTTGCCCGACAAATATGTCGCGGCCACTAAATAGTCATTGTAAGGCGTGATGCCGCAGATGAGCAGGGCGCAGAGGAGGCCGAAGACGACCGAGCGCGGGGAAACGCCGTTCCCAACCCGCGTTTTTGTTTCGGCGGCGGTGTTCGGCTGTCGGGGTGGGGAAGCGATCACAGGTGGCTGCCTTTCGGGGTCAAGTCGGGCGACTGAAGTCGCGGCAACGAAAGCACGAAGTCCGCCTTCGCGGACTCAGATAATCTGTATGAACCTGCGACGGCAGGTTTCGCGCCCTTGTTGCCGCGATTTCAATCGCCCGCTTCCTTTCTGCTTGCTTTCGCCCCCAGCCACGCCCGCTTCACTGCCGACAAGAGCGGCTCGCGCTGCCCCGGCGGCAAGGCTGGGCAGTAGCCGCTGCCGAGTTCCCAGACCATGACCCCGCCGAGGCCCTGCGCCCGCGCGTATTCCACTTTCTTTATGCAGAGCGTTTCATCGTCGTAGGAGACAAACTGCTTGCTTGGCCCGTCAATGCTCAGATACGGAGCCTGTGCCAGCGGGTCCCAATGAGCGCGGCCCGGCTGGTAGTAGGTCGCTAGAATGGCGGCGTAAGTCACTCCGGTCTTCATGGTGACGCCGGAAACCGGCTGGCCGGGCGCATCGGCCCCGGTCCAGACCGTGCCGTAGAACGCCGCGCCGAGGCCGAGCTTACGGCGCGGGACACCGGCGGCGATGAAGAGCTCCACCATGCCCGACGCCGACGGAAACGGCTGGCCGGGGTTCATCAGCGTCGGCCCGTCGCCGTAGAGCGCCGAGTTATGCCAGGTCTTGAAGCCCGTCCAGGGGCCGGCTAAATCATAGGTCATCAGATTGATCTGATCGAACTGGGGGGAAAGCCGCGCGAAAATCTCCGGCTGGGCGGCGGTCGCCGCCGTCAAGAGCAGCTTGGGATTCGCCGCCGTCATCTGCGTTTTCAGGTCCCGAATAAATACTTCGTACCCCAGAGCGTCGGACGCTTCCAGCGGCTCCATGTCAACATCCAGGCCGTCATAGCCGCGCGACTGGACCATCTGCACCAGGTTTGCGACAAACACGGTCCGGTGGGCATCGCTGTACGCCGAGCGAAACGCCGCCGCCGACAGCCAGCCGCCGACCGACAGCAACACTTTCCGGCCTGCTTTGTGGGCGGGCGCAATCACCGCCGCCGAATCGGCAGGCGCGATGTTGTCCTTGCTCGTGTCCAGTGTCCCGTCCGCCGCCGGCACGAGAGCGAAATGGATCAGATGCGAGAACGCCGAATAATCAATCTGGTCCGGCGACGGCGCTTTCGCCTGCTGCACCCAAACCGCGTAATACGCCGTGACCCACAGCGGGTTCGGCTTCGCAGAGTGCTTCGGCGGCGCGGCCCCGGCGGCCTGCACACTGAGGGCAGCCAGCAAGGGGAAAATGAGGGCGCATTTTAGAAGGCTATGGTTCATGGTGCAGACAAGGAGTGGGAAAAGGAAAATCCCTCGGCCTGTTGGGACCGAGGGACAAGAGCCGTTTAGTTAGCGTCACTGCCTTCCAGGTCCGCGTAGAGACCCGGAATGTAGATGTTCTTGTACCAATCCATCTGGCCCCGATGAATGGATTTGACATGACCGTCCACAAACAGTGAATTGCAGTTCTGATGGTGGCGGAAACGCGGCATATCGCCGGGGCCTGTCCCCCAAGTCTGATCCAGCGTGGACCCAGCATCGTAATCGTAGGCAAGCTCAGCGTGGCTGCTTGGCTTGGCGGGGACGTTGTTCACAATCGGCCCGATTGGAGTGGTCCAGTTGGACTCGCCGGGATCGAACTCGGCCTGAGCGTAGATATTTCCCTTCCCATCGTCTCCAGCCTGCCCTTTTTCCAAGATCATAATCTTGTCGGCAGGCGAATCAATCTGAGCAAGTCCTGCCGTTTTTTGAACAAAACCCGGCTGTGTGGAAGCCCAGGTGCCGGAACCATTCCGGCAAAGCTGCCAGTTGATGCCGTAATTCGAAGGCTGTTCCGCCGGGAACGAGGGGCAAGCCCAGACGCCGCCCTGCCCATACGAGTAAGTCGCTCCGTTTGATGCCGAGACCTTGCCGTTCTTGACGTAAACGTAGATTGCGGTGTACCAGTCTACGGGCTGACCGTTGGCATCGTAGTATTGCAGCATGGGAAACTTCTCGTCTGCATCCTGCGTGTACTGGGTCATTGCGAGGCCGATTTGCTTCTCGTTGGAGATGCAGGTGACCTGGCGGGCGTTTTCACGGACTTGCGAGAAGACGGGGAACAAAATGGCGGCGAGAATCGCGATGATGGCGATGACGACGAGCAGCTCAATGAGCGTAAAGCCCGTGCTGCGTTTCGAGAACGGCTGGGTCATAGGAGTGATACCTTTCGTGACGAGAATCGAGAACGACCGGGCGCGGAGTAAGAAAAGTCGTGCAGCGATGTGAAAAAGGCATTCAGCGGTGAATGAGGAAGACCGGAAGGGAAGGCGAACGGTTAAATGCGCGGAGCCGCCGTGGACCCGCGAACAATCAGCTCGCCGTGCAGTGAAAGACGGACGCCGGACAAGTCGGTGTCCGCGTCTTCGGCAGTGTCTTCTTTGGCCGTGTCAAGGCGGTCCAGCAGCATCGTCGCCGCCGTTGCCCCGATCTGGGTTAAAGGCTGGCGCACCGTGGTCAAAGGCGGTGCGAGATGCTGGGCGTAGGGGGCGTCGTCGAACCCGACCAGGCTCATTTGGTTCGGGATGGAGATGCCCGCGTCAGCGCAGGCTGTGTACGCCCCGGCGGCGATGCCGTCGCCGCCCGCAAACACGGCTGTCGGCGGCGCGTCTAAGGCCAGCAGGCGGGCCATGCCGGCGCGGCCCCATTCGCGGGTATACGCGCCTTCCAGCAGCAGATCGGAGGCAACAGCCAGGCCGACTTCCTGCATCGCGGCGACAAACCCGGCACGGCGCGGCGCGGTGGACGGTGAGTTCGGCTGGCCGCCCAGAAGGGCGATGCGCCGATGGCCGAGTTCGGCGAGATGCGCGACGACCTGCCGTGCCGCTTCGGCGTTGTTGATGTCCACCTGCGAGACACGCGGGTCCGGCGACATGCCGCTGATCAGCACGAACGGCAGGCCCGCATCGGAGAGCGCGGGAACGATGCCGCTGTCGGTCAAGGTCGCGACTAAAAGCAGGCCGTCCACGCGCCGGTCTCGGAACGCCGGCAGGCTGCCTGCCCCGTGCCATTCCAGGCCGGTATACAGCGTGATGTTTTGCCTGCGCTCGGTTGCAGCCTGGATGATGCCGTCCAGCACTGCCCCAAAATACGAATCCGCGACCAGGCCGGGATTCGGCTGGGGGAACACGACGCCGAGGCAGTCCAGCCGCTTCCGGCCCATGCCCCGCGCCATTGTGCTGGGATGGTACTGCAAATGTTCAATCGCCGCCTGGACGCGGGCGCGGGTGGCGGGGACGACCCGGCGCGGGCCGTTGTTCAGAACATACGAGACCGTCGCGGTGGAAACTCCGCTGGCCCGTGCGACATCTTTAATTGTGGCGGCTTTTGTCGGCATTGCGAAAAAAGTGAACCCTCTCACCGGATAAAAGAAGCGTCATCACTTTGTCTAATCGGTTAGATGCATTATAACGCAGGTTTGGGAATATGTCAAGAATTAGCAGGCAAAGAGAATTTTTATTTTTGCAGGCGCGAGGCTGCGCCTTGATCTAAGTAAAGCCGGACGTTCGGGTGGGTCCGCAGCCACGACGCCGGAACACGCGCTGTTTCTTCGCCTTCCATCGCCTGCTGCACGATCTCGGCCTTTGCCGCACCGCTTGCGAGAACCACAATCTCCCGCGCCTCCAAAATCGTGCCGATCCCCATGGAGACGGCCTGTTTGGGGACGTGGGCCAGGCCGCCGAACCCCGCCGCCGCGTCTTTGCGCGTCAGCGGGGCGAGCGTCACCAGGCGCGTGCGCGAGTCCGGCAGGCTGCCCGGCTCGTTGAAGCCGATGTGTCCGGTGCGCCCGATTCCGAGTAATTGCAAGTCAACCCCGCCCGCGCCGGCAATCTGCGCTTCGTATTCGCGGCATCTTTCGGCGATCTGCTCCGGCGTGCCGGGTCTTCCGTCCGGCACAAGCCAGCGGCGGCAGGGGACGTGCCGGAACAAATGCTCCTGCATGAAAAAGTGGTAGGAGTGCGGAGACTCCGGGAGCATGGGGTAATACTCATCCAAGTTGAAGCAGGTGACTTGCGACAAGTCCATCTGCCCGTCTCGGTAACACTCCGTCAGCCGTTCGTAGACGCCAAGCGGTGTGGAGCCGGTCGCAAGACCGAGAACGGCGTTTGGCTTGGCTTGGACGAGAGCCGCGATGCGCTCGGCGGCCAAATCGCAGAGCGCGGCGTAATTGGGAGCGATAGTGATCATAGAAACCGTATGGAAATGTTGGGCGGTTGAAACCGCTGCAACAAAGGCACGAAACCTGCCTCCGCAGGTTAAGAAAATACCGAAGGAAATACCAAGAACGAGACGCTCTTTCTGGACCTGGTTCTGTTCCTGCTCTGACTCTGTTCCTAACCTGCGAAGGCAGGTTTCGTGCCTTTGTTGCAGCGGTTTCAACCGCCCAACATTTCTACCATACCTCGCTAGGTCAGCGGACGGTAGTTGACGCCGAGCGTGTCCAAACAGGCCAGCAGCGCGGGCAGGCGCGTCAAAAAATCGGCGTAGTCTTTGCGGCTGGGGTCGGTCCAGGCGACTTCGGCGAATGCGGACAAGCGCGGGAAGGCTTGATACTCCACCTGGGCGGTCGTCGGCATATATTCCGTCCAAAACTGGCACTGGGTTCCCAGCACATGATGCCGCCGCTCCGGCGCAATCGCCACCGGCACCGGGTCATAGCCGTAGACCATCGGCAGGGTTAAAAGCTCGCGGAACGCCATCGGCTCGGCGCTGCGGGCATCGGCCTGATAATGGTTAAAGTAGGTGAACCGCTCCGGGGCCATGACCACGTCATGCCCCTCCGCCGCCGCTTGGGTCCCGCCTTCCTCGCCGCGCCAGGACATGACGACTGCGCCCGGCGAAAGGCCGCCTTCTAAAATCTCGTCCCAGCCCACCAGCGTCCGCCCCTGCTGCATCAAAAACTCGTCCATGCGCCCGATAAAATACGCCTGCAACTCGTCCTCGGTCGAAAGGCCGAGCGCCCGCTTGACGGCCTGACATTCCTCGCTCGCCCGCCACTGAGTTTTGACCGCTTCGTCCCCGCCGACATGCACATACGGCGACGGGAAAATGTCCATGATCTCCCGCAGCACGTCGCGCAGAAATTCAAATGTCGGCTCGTCCGGCTTATAAAGTGCTTCGTGAATGCCCCAGCGCGGGCTGACTTCAACGCTCTCGCCGGTACAGCCAAGCTCCGGGTAGGCCGCAATCGCCGCCTGGGCATGGCCCGGCATCTCGATTTCCGGCACGACCGTCACATGACGCGCGGCGGCATAAGCGACAATCTCCCGCGCGTCGTCCTGCGTGTAGAACCCGCCGTAGGGGACGCCGTCAAACTTTTCAATGCTGGGGTCAAACTCCGGGTCGGCGGGATCTTTCAGGGCCCTGCCGACCAGTGTCCGGTCCCGCACCGACCCGATTCCGGTCAGCTTCGGATACTTTTTGATTTCGATGCGCCAGCCCTGGTCGTCGGTCAAGTGAAGCTGAAGCGTGTTCATCTTGTGCAGAGCCAGCAGGTCAATAAACTTCAAGACAAACGCTTTCGGCAGGAAATGCCGGGATACATCCAGCATTGCTCCGCGCCAGGCGAACCGGGGCGAGTCTTCGATCTCGGCGCAGAAAATTGTGCCGTCGCCGCCCGCCATCTGCCGCAGGGTCTGGGTGGCGTAAAACAGCCCGGCTCGCGCCGCCGCTTCAATTCTGATACCCTGCGGCGTCACGGAAAGCGAATAGCCTTCGCCGCCGAGTGCGGCCAATCCTGGGTCAAGCCGCAGCCGAATTGCCGCCCCCGGCGCATCTACGAGGGCGGCCGGCGCAGCGCCGGCCGCCTCGCGCAGCGCGTCCGCCAGAAACTGCGCTTCCGGCAGTGCCGTTTCATCTGCGCTGATTTGCATCTTGGAATTGATATGGAACACGCCGCCGGCAGCGGCAATCTTGCGGGGCAGGGGAATGACGGAAAGTGTGTTTAGCATAAGTGAGTACGGGATTGCGGTCATTGGAAAGCCGTCACTGAAAGCGTCGGGCGTGGTCCTAGCGCACGGCGGCAAGCGGCGCATGGGCCGCCGCTTTGACCGCCTGGAGCAGCGGGTCTTTTTGGCCTGCCGGCTGGTTCACCCGGTAGCCTTCGCCCAGCTCCCAGATGATCAGGCCGCCGAGGCCGTGAGTCCGGGCGTACAGCACTTTCTCGCGGACAAGCCGGGCATCGTCGTAGGACACAAACTTCCGGGCCGGATCGGACACCGCGCCGAGGCTCAGAAAAGGCGCATGAGCCACGGCATCCCAGTGATAAACGCCCGGCTGGAAGTCGCGGTCCATGATGTCGCTGTACGAGAGCGTGTCCGTCTTGACCCCAGCAATACTTTGGGCTGGACCGTTCGCGCCGGTCCAAACGCAGCCGTAGAACGCGATCCCGATGCCGAGCTTGGATTTCGGAATTCCTGCCGCCGTATAATACCCGACTTTCTCGTCCACGCTCGGAAACGGCCGGGTCGGCGTCAAAAGCGTCGCGCCGTCGCCGTACAGTGATCCATTGTACCAGGTCTTCCAGCCGGGCCACGTCCCGCTGAGGTCATATGTCTGAATGTTGATCTGGTCGAAGTCGTCTTGAAGTTCAGCGCACAGCTTCGGCTGGTCGCCCGGCTCGCCCGACGCCGGGATCGTCAGCAGCCATTTCGGATTTGCTGCCTTCATCGCAGCTCGCAGGGCAGGAACAAACGCGGCAAAGTTCGGCTCATCGGCAGCCAGGATCGGCTCCATGTCTATGTCAATGCCGTCGTAGCCGCGTGCCGCCGTCCACTGGACTAGGTTCCGAACAAACGCCGCCCGCGTGGGCGGCGAAATCGCCTGACCGATGGCCGGGCCGCTGTTCGCGCCGCCCAGGCAAATCAGCACCTTGACCCCCGCTTTATGGGCGCGTGTCACCACGTCCGCCGACTGGCTGGGCGTAATTGTCTCCGGCAGCGTACCATCGGCGTTGGGAACGACCGAAAAATGGACCAGATGCGTAATCGCCGAAAAGTCAATCTTGTCCGGCGTCAGCGCCCCATTTTGGTTAGACGCCATGTAGTAGCCCGTGACCCAAATGGAAGGCTCGGCGGCTTTTGCCGAGTGCGGAACCAATCCAGCGGCAAGAACCGCCGACGCCAGAAGCGCCGTGACGGGAGGTTTGAGTTTGAATAGTCTCATAGAGACGGCGGATGCTCCTGATGTGTAGGGGAGTGGAGCTGTCTGCGGCAGGCGTGCCGACAGGAAGGCACGTACTGCTGCCCGCTGCGAGTGGCAGCCCGTCAGCAGAGCAGCGGCTGCCATAGCGCCGCCGAGCGTCGTACAGCTTATCGGTTTAAGCGGCATGTCGATCTTCTTTTGGACAGAAAAGTTGCAGGCAGCTCGGCATCCTGCCCGTGGAGTCAGGATACCAAGCGTCTGCTGAACTTAGAAGTTGGGAACGTAGCTGGCTGGCATGGTTGCGTTAGGCGTGACACCGGGAACCCAAATGTATTTGAGCCAGTATTTGCCGCTCATGGAGCCTTTCGCCATTGACTTGACATGCCCGTCAACAAACAAGACATTGGTCCGTCCGTTGTGGCGGTAGCGGGGGAACGAGCCGGGAGATTCCGGATTAGGCGGATTCCCATTTTGGGCGGGAGTGTTGGTTGCTGGTTCGTCAAAATCCGCCGTCAGGTCTTTTGTCGCAGGATTAGGCTGCAAACACGGAGAGGCCATTGTACAATTGTTGGCATAGGTAATCCAGTCGTACTCACTTGCATCAAAAACCGGCTGATTTCCTACGCCGCCGTTAGCCTGGCCTTTTTCCACGATCAGCACTTGGTCAGACGGTGTCAGGACTTGCGCGAGGGAAGTGGCTAAACTGTTGACGCCGTTTGCATCCGGCACAGGGCACAAGTAGTTATGTGCGCCATACTCGGCGACCTGTTCCGAAGGAAAGTCGGGGCAGGCGAAGACACCCCCTTTGCCGTTGTAAATGGGAGTGGTTCCTGAGACATTGGACGCACTGCCATTTTTGATGTAGGGATAGATGGCATGGCCCCAGTCAATTCTCGCATTGTTTGCATCGATATATTGCCCTTGCGGGAATCTTTCGTCCGCGTCCTGCGTGTATTGCGTCATGCCGAGGCCCATCTGTTTTTCATTGGAAACGCAGGCCGTGCGGCGGGCGTTTTCGCGGACACTTTGGAAGACGGGAAAAAGGATCGCGGCGAGAATCGCGATGATGGCGATGACGACGAGCAGCTCAATGAGAGTAAAGCCCGTTTTGCGTGGCGTGGCGCTTTGCATGGGTGAAATGCCTTTCGGATGGGTCGCGGTCAGCAGAAGTAGTCCGTTCCAAATGGCGTCATTGCTTTGGAGGCAGGAGGCTTGCGCGTTCACTTTCGCCGTGAACGGTAGGTCATCTAAACGCTTAGAAGCTTTACAAAACCAATAACAGTTAGCGCCGGGCGGTAGAAGCCCGGACGATCAGCTCTGCCGGCAGAACAATCTGCGGCGCTGGGGCGGGCAAAGCCGATGCACCCGCGTCAAGCTGGTCCAGCAGGGTCGCGGCGGCAGTGGAACCCATGTGCCGCAGGGGCTGGCGCACCGACGACAGCGGCGGGGCGAGATGCGCGGCGGCCGGCGTGTCGTCGAACCCGACCACGCTGAGGTCTTCCGGGATGCGGACGCCGCGCTCCCGGCAGATCTCGTACACCCCTTCGGCGATGCCGTCGCCGCCGGCAAACACCGCCGTCGGCGGCTCAGAAAGCTCCAGCAGCTCCGTCATGCCGTCCCGTCCCCAGGCGCGGTCGTACAGGCCGTCTAAAACAATCGCCGGGTCAAGAGGCAGGCTGTTCTCCGCCATGCCCTGCAAGTACCCGTCGCGCCGGGGCAGGGTACTCGGCGAGTTGGCTTGGCCACCCAAAAGTGCAATTCGGCGGTGGCCGAGGCCGGTAAGATGCGCGACCACTTGCCGGGCGGCTTCGGCGTTGTCAATGTCAATGTTCGGGGCGGCACCGGTGACCTGCCCATTGATCTGAACAAACGAGAGGTCTGCTTCGATCAGCGACGGCACAATCGTGCTGTCGGTCAGCATGGCGATAAGAATGAGGCCGTCCACGCGCCGGTCCTGGAACGCCGGCAGACTGTCCGCGCCGTTCCATTCCAGGCCCGTGTAAAGCATGACATTTTGATGACGGCGGGCGGCTTCCTGGACGATGCCGTCCATCAGCGAAACGAAATACGGGTCTGTAAAGACGCTCGGATACGGATGCGGGAACACAACGCCGATGGCGTTCAAGCGCTTGTTGGTCAGCGCCCGCGCAATCGTATTCGGGTAGTAGCGCAGCCGCTCCATGCTGGCCTTGACCCGCGCCTTCGTGTCCACATCCACTTTGCGCGGGCCATTGTTCAGCACATACGAGACGGTCGCAATCGAAACGCCGCTTTCGCGGGCTACATCGGTAATGGTCGGTCGAGACTTCGCCATAAGAGTAGTTGTCTAAACGCTTAGATAGATAGATTTTACCAAACGACTTGAGAAAAGTCAAGCAATATACAGTGTTGCAGGAAATTATTTTTTCATGCGCCAGCCAGTGCCGACAGGCAGGTATGAAACGCAGAGCGCGAACCTTGTGTTCGCCTTTTTCTCTGCAACTTGTCACCCCAAAATATGCAGGCCGTTGTCCACGTGCAGAACTTCCCCGGTCATGCCGCGTGACCAGTCGGACACCAGAAACAGGGCCGTGTCGCCGACTTCTTCGGGCGTGGTATTCTTTCGCAGCGGGGCGACTTCCCGCGCTTCCCGGTGCATGTCGGAGAACCCGGCGATGCCTCGCGCGGACAGGGTCATGGTCGGCCCGGCGCTGATCGCGTTGACCCGGATGCCGGACGGCCCTAAGTCGCTTGCCAGATACCGGACCGAGGCTTCCAAAGCGGCTTTGGCCGCGCCCATCGTGTTGTAATTCGGGATGACCCGCTCCGCGCCGAGATAGGTCAGTGTCAGAAGGCTGCCGCCGTCCGTCATCAGCGGCTCGGCGGACTTCGCGGCGGCGATGAAGCTGAAGACCGATGCGTCCACGGCGGTTTGGAACGACGCGCGGGAAACATCTAAAAAGCGCCCGCTGATGCCGTCTTTCGGCGAGAACGCGGCGGCGTGAACCACAAAATCCAGCCGCCCCATTTCCGCGCCGAGCCGGGCATGGAGCGCGGCGATGTCGTCTTCTTTGGTTAAATCGCAGATTTGCACGAATGCCGTGGAGGCTTCTCCCAGCGACCCCGCCAGCTTGACGACATCTTTTTCTTCCCGCTCCGTCAGAACACTGTACGCCAGTCTCGCCCCTTCCCGTGCGAGGCTCTGGGCGCAGCCCCAGCCGAGGGACCGCTCGTTGCGGACCCCGTAGATCATTCCCTGCTTGCCGTCTAAAATGCCCATAATTCTGCTTTCTGCGAGGTTGTGTTTCGGCTCAGTATACCCGCCTGCACTGCCGGTGTCTTAGCGGCTCACTTCGCCGCCGGCGCAGTCGTCCCACGTACCATCAGCTCCGGGGCGACAAGCAGGGTGTCGGCTGGGACAGATTCGCCGCACAGCAGGCGCAGGAGGAGCCGGGTCGCTGCCGTGCCGATTTCAGCGAACGGCTGGCGCAGCGTCGTCAGCGGCGTCTGGAGCCGCGCAACGTCGGGAATGTCGTCGAAGCCGATCACGGAAAGCTGATCCGGCACGGCGATCCCGAAAGCGCGGGCGGCATCCAGAACTCCCATCGCAATCTGGTCGTTGCCCGCGACCACCGCTGTCGGCGGCACAGGCAGGCGGAGCAGACGCTGCGCCAGCCGGTACGCGATTGCCGCGTGCTGGTACGATGCCGTGCCGACAAAGTCCGGCAGGACCGGAACGCCCGACGCTTGCAGCGCGTCCCGGAACGCCGCTTCGCGGACCACGGCGCTGACCATGTTCGGCTCGCCGCCGAGAAACGCGATGCGCTGATGCCCTAGTTCCCGCAGGTGCCGCACGGCGAGGGTGATTCCGAGCGCGTTGTCTACGTCCACCGACGGCATCCCGAACGGCCCGCTTTCCGAGGAAATGGTCACGACACGCGATCCCGCAGACCGCAGGCTCGGCAGGATGTCGGTGTCGGCGGGCGGCGCGACAACTAAAATGCCGTCGGTGCGCTGGTCCCGCAGCTTCGGCAAAGACTGCTCGGCGCTGTGCCACAGCTCGGTAAAGATCGTCACATTGTAGCCCGCCTGCGCCGACGCCGACAAAACGCCCTGCAAGATGCCCGATGTGTACGGGTGCCAGACGGTCATCTCGGAGCCGATGTTGTCGAACAAGAGGCCGAGCGTGTTCATGCGCTTTTTTGCCAGCCCCCGCGCGACCGCGCTGGGGTGGTAATTCATCTCGCGCATGGTCCGCAGCACCCGCTCGCGCGTTTCCGGCAGCAGGGTGTTTTTTCCGTTGATGACGTAAGAGACGGTCGCGGTGGAAACGTCGCACGCCCGCGCAATGTCTTTGATCGTTGGCATAGGAGTATTATAATCCAAAAAAACTTATGTTGTCAAACAAAAATTGTCTTGACAACACGCGCTTTCTGTGCTATGATAACAAATCGCTTAACCGAGTAAACGAAGTTGCTGTTGAAATTGACCCTTTGTCTTCTGGCGGCGCTGCTGACCGGAACAAAACTTTCCGCCGCATCGTCGGTTCCCGTGGCGACTCTGCCGCTGCTGCACGCGCAGGGAACAGTTCTTGTCGACCCGTCCGGCCATATCGTCACTTTGAAGGGAATCAATCTGGGCGGCTGGCTTGTCGAAGAAATGTGGATGCAGCCGTTTGAGACTCATCCGCCCGCCGGGTCAAGCTTTGGGCCGATCAAAGACCACGTCTCGCTGTGGAACACGGTGGAAACGCGCTTTGGCCCTGCCGGCAAAGCGCGGGTGCAGACGGCGTTCCGGTCGGCTTGGGTCAATGAATCGGATTTCAAGCGCCTGCACGACGCCGGGTTCAACTGTGTCCGTTTGCCGTTTCTGGCGGGCATTGTTTCCGAGCCGGGCGGCCTGCACTGGCTGGATCAGGCGGTGCAGTGGGCCGGAGAAAACGGCATCTACGTTGTTCTCGACATGCACGGCGCACCCGGTGGTCAGAGCGACCAGGGCCATACCGGGCAGGCAGATCAAAACCTTTTTTTTAAAGACCCAGCCAACATCGTGCTGGCGGAAAAGGTCTGGGGCCAGCTCGCCCGCCGCTACCGTGACAATACCGTCGTTGCCGGGTATGATACAATCAATGAGCCGACCGGGACGCCGAACTCGGACACGCTGTATGTCGTGCAGGACCGCCTGTACCGGGCGATCCGGTCGGCAGACGCCCGCCATTTAATTTTCATTGAAGACGGCTACACCGGCATTCAGTGGATGCCGTTTCCCGCGCCGTGCGGCTGGGCGAACGTCGTTTACAGCAGCCATTACTACGATTTCAGCGCAAAGTCCGAAGCCGACCAGCAGAAAGCCATCGGTGACTATGTCCAAAGCGTCGAAAAGGAAAGCCTCCGGCGCACTGTCCCGTTTTACATCGGCGAGTACGGGTTAGAGCCGCACGGAACAAAAGAAACGCTGCGTAATCTTTTGCAGACGCTTGACGCCCAGCATATCTCATCGTCGCTGTGGACATACAAAGTGATGTGGACCGGCGGCGGGCAGTCGTTGTGGAGTCTTTACAGCAACCCGAAGCCGGTCACGCCGCTGAACCCGTTTACCGATACGGAAGCCGAGCTTATCGAGAAATGCGCCGAGCTTCGCACGGATCAGCTTGACAGCAACCCGAATGTCGCTGCCGCATTCAATTTTGACACTCAGACCGCAAAGAAAGATAAAACACCATGAAACGCACCAGAGCGGGTTTTACGCTCATCGAACTGCTCGTCGTCATCGCCATTATCGCTATTCTTGCCGCCATTCTTTTTCCCGTTTTTCAGAAAGTCCGCGAAAACGCCCGGCGCACTGCCTGCCTGTCCAACATGAAGCAGCTCGGCCTCGCATTCACCCAGTACAATCAAGACGCCGATGAAAAATTCCCCGACAGCAAGTTTTACGGGCGCGGCTGGGCGTCAAAGATCTACCCGTATGTCCAGTCAACCGGCGTCTACCTCTGCCCGGATGACAGCGACCCGCAGAATGCCGCCGATCCCCTCAACGGCGTCAATGAGTCCCGGCTTGCCTATGTGATCAGCGGTTATGTTGCCCAGTCTTATTTGGGCGGCGCTTCCGGTGGCCTCAGTCTTGCTCAGCTTGTTGCTCCGGCCTCTTCGGTGCTGCTGTATGAAACGGATTCGCTCTCCGACGGCGGTGGTAATCTTTATGTCGGGTTCAACAAGTTCAGCACCGACATCGTGGCCGATACCTACGACAGCGGCGCCGGCTACTGCACCCACAGCGGCGGCGATGCACCGCCGGCGACTCAGCGGCATATGAAAGGCGGACCCGCTGGGGTCTTCTTTTCGGGCAGCCCGGATGCGGCCGGCTTCACGGATGGGAGCTTGAACTGGCTCTGCTGCGACGGCCATGCAAAGTTTGTGGACTGGGTGAAAGTCTCGAACGGGGACTTGACTGGACCCGCCGATCCCACCTCGGTCAACAATCTGGGCAACGGCAACTCGTATGCCCTGACGATGAGCATCAATTAGTTTTGATTATGAGACTTCTTATGAGCCACTCTAAAATCCTTGTCGGCCTGATGGCCCTCTGCGCGACAGCCGCTTTAGCGGCCGGCTGCACCAACAGCGGCGGGCAGACGATCTCGACTCAGCCGGCGCATCCATACACGCGCCAGCAGGCGGACGCGGCGATTCAGCAGGTCCAGCAGGACAAGACGCTGAGCGACGCCCAGAAGAAGCAAAAGATCACCGACATCAATAACACTGTGATCCCGGTGAGCGGGCCGCCCCAATGATCAAGACATATTTGCTGGTTTTGGTGCTGGGTCTGTGGACTGCGTCTTGTCCCGCGTCCGCACCGCTCCGCGTCGCCTGCATCGGGGACAGCATTACCTATGGCGTCAACCTGCCGCCGGACCAGACCTACCCGGCAGACCTTCAGAAGATGCTTGGTCCAAAGGCGGAAGTAAAAACGTTTGCATTTCCGGGGCTGTCCCTTCTTGCGCTGCCGAACGGGAACCCGCCGTACCACCCGGCGTATGTCGGCACGGCGTATTACAAGCAGGCGCTGCAATTTAACCCGAACATTGTCATCATCATGCTCGGCACAAACGACGGCAGCTTTACGTTCGGCCCCGGCCAAAGCTGGCCTCAAGTGTATGGGCAGCGGTTTACACAGCAGTATAAAGCGCTGATCCAAAGTTTTCGGCAGCTGCCGGCCCATCCGCAAGTCTTTGTCGCAACCTGCCCGACCGTGTTTGGCACGAACCAGTATGCCATTAGCCCGGTCATCGTCAACGAGACGGTCGTGCCGTACATCGTCAAGATCGGGACGGCGGCTCATGCTCCCGTCATAGATGTTCACGGCGCGACAGCCGCGTATCCGGCGGATTTCGGCGACAAAGTTCATGCGAGTCCGCACGGCGCATTTGTCATAGCGCATGAGGTATACTCGTTTCTGAGAACCCATGCCAAAACTGCCATGCAGGCCGATCAACAGCATTTTTCGTCTTCCATCGAGGAAGTATTGGAGACACCCAGTCATCTGGTCTTCAATATCGTTTCCATCATCACACACCGCGTATAGAAAGAACCTTCCATGAAACGTACCAGATCCGGTTTCACGCTCATCGAATTGCTCGTCGTCATCGCCATTATCGCGATCCTTGCCGCCATTCTTTTTCCCGTCTTCCAGAAAGTCCGCGAAAACGCCCGGCGGGCTACCTGCCAGTCCAACGAAAAGCAGATCGGCATTGCCATCATAGAGTACACGCAGGACGCCGACGAGAATATGCCGTCAAAAGGCTTCCATGACTCCGCGTCCGGCGCCTACATTGGCTGGGAAAATATCATCGCGCCTTATGTCGCGAACGGAGCGGGGACGACAAGCACATCGTCTAAAGGCAATGTCTTTACCTGCCCGTCTACCTCCAATACAGGCACAGCGTATGCCGGCCTTGCCGGGGCCTACCAGTATGCTTCGGACTATGTCTGCAACTACAACCAGGCTTTCCAGGCGCCCGGCGCAACCGGCGACGGCCCAATGGGAGACGTCGGTGGACAAGTTAGTCTTGCCTCGATTCAGTCACCTGCCAATCTCATCATGATCATGGAGAACAATGCGACCAACTCCTCCGTCTATAACGCGGCCTGGAACATTGACATCACGAACGCCGGTTTCCTCAACGGCCCTGGCGGTACTCCTACCCCATCACGGGCAGGTTTCTTTGCAGGCCATACCGGCATGTCAAATTACTTGTTTTGCGACGGCCATGTCAAATCGCTTCGTCCGTTTGCGACGCTCTCCGCCGCCGACGGCGGCACGGCCCCCGTCAACTACTGGGTGCGTGACAACATGGACTTCAAGGTCAGCCCGCAGCCGAACGACCTGACGACGGCTCAGGCATTCATAACCGACACGGCCAACAACTACAAATAGGCGAACAACAAGAACCATACCCGGCCTGGCTTCCGGCACGAGGAGCCAGGCTTTCCCAAACCTGCCAACTGAACTATGGCCTTCAAGCCCGCAGTGAACGAATTCTGCGCGAACAAGTCGGCATCAATTCAGTTCTCATGCAGGCACTCGTGCCGTCCGCAGTCAAGACCGAACCACAACACCGAAAGAAGGAATCCATGAAACGCACCAGAGCCGGTTTCACGCTCATCGAGCTGCTCGTCGTGATCGCCATTATCGCTATTCTTGCCGCCATTCTTTTTCCCGTCTTCCAGAAAGTCCGCGAGAACGCCCGCCGGTCCCAGTGCATCTCCAACCAGAAGCAGATCGGCCTTGCCATCATGCAGTACACGCAGGACGCCGACGAGTATTACCCTCAAAGCATAGACCCAAGCGGCACTCAGTGGTATGATGCCGTTCAGCCGTACATCAAGAACGGCGACCTTTATCAAGGTCATTCTTACGGAGCGGGCGGCGTTTGGCACTGCCCGGACTTCCCAAACCAAGCTCAGGGCCAGCAGTACGGTTGCAGCGATGGCCTGTTCCCGAACAACAACGGTATCACAGACCCCACGAAGCTTCACCACTCCTGGGCCCTCAATGTCATTGACGCGCCTGCCGACAAGATCATTGTTGCAGAAAAAGGCCAAAACGGTGACACTTGGGGCTATGAGAGCTTCCTCACGATGCAGAACTGGTGGGCGACAAGTGTCATGACCGCCGGTCAGTATGATCCCGCGAAAGACAACAGCGTCATTTCCGTTCAACCGAACAATGATCGGGATAATTCCGGGGCCGGTAACTCGCCCTGGGAAGGCGGCCACACCGTTCGTTATCGCCACAATGATATGACAGATCTGCTGTTCGCCGATGGTCATGTCAAGTCCATGCACAAAGGGGCCATCAAGTGGTATCAGAACGTCTATATTCCAAAGGTGTATGAAGAAAACACCACGGATTACTACTCCCCCTGGGGACCGGCTGGCCCCGTCTAAATGGCGGTTCCGTCCTCGGCTTTGCCGAGGACGGTTTTTTCTCAACGAAAGAGATAAATATGCTTTGCCTGAAAGACTTCCCGACAACGGCAATGCCGGCTTTGGGCCTCCTCACTCTGCTCGCGTTAGTCTGCTGTGCCGGCTGCGGGAGCAAAGACAGCAGCGATGCTCCCGCCGCAGCCGGCACCTCAGCCGCAGGCAATTCGCCGTCGCTTCCGCCGCAGGCACAGGAACAAGCACAGGAAAAAGCCGATGAGGCGTACCGCTCCGCGCACGCGCCTCACTAAATTGTCTTTGACGAAGCCCGGCATCTCGCACGAGATGCCGGGCTTTTTTCGTGCAGGAAAGTTGACGCACGGCGTCGAACTGCTCCCTGAGTAAGAGAATTTGGCAAGGAGCGAGAACGATGGCCGAACCCGTGAGCGTGAACCAGGAGCGCCTGGTGCAGACGTTTTTAGACATGGTGCGTGTCAACACGCCGCCGAAGCAGGAAAAGGCAGCCAGTGAAGTCGCGTACCGCATCTTGATAGAACTTGGCTTTGAGTGCCGCTATGACGACGCGGGCGAGAAAGTCGGCGGCGATGTCGGCAACTTAATTGCGTTCAAGAAAGGCACGGCCCGGAACGCCCCGACGATCTTCTTTTCCGCCCACTTCGACACTGTGGAAGCGACGCCGGGGCTGGAGCCCATCATTGAAGGCGACGTGATTAGGACCGACGGGAACACGGTGCTGGGCGCGGACGACATCAGCGGCATGGCCCCGATCTTGGAAGGAATGCGGCTGCTGCAAGAGCAGTCTATCCCGCACGGCGACATTCAGCTTCTGCTGACCATTTGCGAGGAGATCGGCCTGGTCGGCGCGAAGATGATGGACCCCAGCAAGATCAAAGCCCAATTCGGCTACGTCCTGGACGCCGGGCCGCCGGTCGGCTCCTTCGTCTACAGCGCCCCGACCCAGGACATTTTCGATGTCTGGATTCACGGCCAGCCCGCCCACGCCGGAGCGCAGCCGGAAGACGGCGTTTCGGCCATTCTCGTCGCCGCCCGCGCCATCGCCCGTATGAAGCTGGGCCGGATTGACGCCGAGACGACCGCGAATGTCGGAGTCATTGACGGCGGCACGGCCACCAATATCATCCCCGCTGAGTGCCATGTCAAGTGCGAGGCCCGTTCCCGCAACCTTGCCAAGATGGAGAAGCAGCGCGACCACATGCTCGCGTGTTTTCAGGAAGAAGCGGACGCGGCGGGCATCACAATAGATGTCAAGAACGAAAACGCCTATCCCGCCTATGAGCTGAAGATGGACGACCAGGTCTTGACGCTCGGCATGGCCGCCGCCGAGCGCATCGGCCTGGAGCCGCTCCTGCGCGTCACCGGCGGCGGCGCGGACGCCAACATTTTCAACGCCAACGGCTTCCCGACCACGGTGCTGGGCTGCGGCATGACGAACATCCACCGGCACGACGAATATGTGCTGATCTCCGACCTGGTCAAAAGCACCCAGCTTGTCGTCTCCATCGCCGAAACGGTCGCAATGTCTTTGTAGGGGCGGGGCTTGCCCCCGCCCTCCTTCGCTCAAAGCGAGATCGGCTCAATGCAGAACAGACAAGCGATCAATGCAGAACAGACAAGAGGGCAGGGGCAAGCCCTGCCCCTACATAAACAGGAGGTTCCATGCAGACGCAGGCGGCGGGCAGAGTGATGGCGGTGACGGCGTGGGACAGCGACGCGCAGGAAGTGACCGTGCGGATCGAGATGGAGACGCGCCGGGCCGTCAACTACGCCGCCTTGACCGGCCCGGCGTTTGTCGGCGACGACGTGCTGCTCAATACAACCGCCCAGGTGCTGAAGCTCGGCACCGGGGGCTATGACTTCGTTTCGGCCAATCTCTCGCACGCCCTGCCGAAGCCGGATACGCTGGAAATGGGCCATATTATGAAGGCTCGTTACCTGCCCTGTCAGCTTGCCGTGCTGACGCTGGAAGAGCAGGAGCAGTACGCCGAAGTATGGGAGCGTGATCTCGAAAACCTGTCTGTCTTAGTAGGCCAGCTTCATTCCCAGATTGCCCCGGCCGCTGCCGGACTGTTTCTGACGGGGAAGCGCAAAGTCGCCTATATTATGACCGACGCCGCTGCTTTGCCGCTGGCGTTCAGCCGCCTCGTGCGGAATTTGAAAGCCGCCGGTTTTCTGGAAGCGACGCTTACCTGCGGCCAGGCGTTCGGCGGCGACTTCGAGACGGTCACCCTGCATTCGGCTCTGCTGGCCGCAAAGCACGTTCTCGGCTGCGACGCAGCGATTGTCTGCCAGGGACCGGGCAATGCCGGCACCGGGACGAAATATGGGTACAGCGGGATTGAGCAGGCGCAGAACTTAGACATCGTGAAAGCCCTGGAAGGCCAGTCGGTCGCCATCGTGCGGATGTCGTCGGCAGACAAGCGGGATCGCCACCGGGGCATCAGCCACCACACGCGGACAACGCTGGACCTTGCCTACAGCCGCTGTTTAGTCCCCCTGCCGGAAGGGACGGATGCTTCGGGCCTGCCGCCCGGCCACAGCATTCAGTTCGTGCCGAACACGCAGTCCGCGCTGGATTTACTCACCGAAGCTGGGCTCCGAGTGACCAGCATGGGCCGCAGCCCCGCCGAAGACCCGCTGTTTTTCCACGCGGCGGCGGCGGCAGGACTGGCGAGTTTGGATTAGGAGATCACAGCGTTATGCCAAGCCACGAAGATAACAAGAATGCAGAAGTCGTCACCAGCAGCCAGCGCCTCTTTGAAGGGCGTATCCTGATCCTGCGGCTCGATACCGTGCTGCTGCCCAACGGCAAGACCAGCCGGCGGGAGATTATCGAGCATCGGGGCGCGGTCGCCATGGTGCCGATGCTGGACGACAAGACCGTGATTTTGGTGCGGCAGTACCGGGGCGCGTCCGGCGGTTTTCTGCTGGAAATCCCGGCGGGAACGCGCGATCCCAATGAAGACGTCGAAGCCTGCGCCCGGCGCGAGCTTGCGGAAGAAATCAACTACGCCCCCGGACGCATGATCAAGCTCTTTCAGTCGTTCATGGCGCCGGGCTACTCCACCGAGCTGATCCACACGTTTTTAGCCCTGGATTTGACCCCGACCGACGGTCACACGGACGAAGACGAGTTTTTAGAGATTCTCCCCATGCCGCTGGCCGACGCGCTGGAGAAAATCAAGACGGGCGGGATTGTGGATGCGAAAAGCATCAGCGGGCTTTTGTACGCCGACCGCGTGCTGAAAGAGATGGGACAGGCATGAAACTCGGACTGAGCATGTACAGCTACTATGCCGCGTACCGGCAGGGACGGATTGACATTCCCAGCTTCATTCAGGAAGCCAAGCGGCTGGGAGTGCAGGGTGTTGAGCTGCTCGACTTCTTCTGGCGCGATCCCGCCTCGGAGCTGCCGGAGGTGCGGGCGGCTCTGCAAAATACCGGCCTGTCGGTCGGTGTCTATTCGGTCGCGAACAACTTTGTCCAGGGCAGCGAAGCCGCGCGGGCAGGGGAAGTCAAGAAGATCACCAGCGGCGTCGACTATGCAGTGCAGTTCGGCGCGAAAGTCGTGCGCGTGTTTGCCGGCGACATTACGCCGGATTACACTTATGAGCAGTGCCTGCTGTGGATCATTGCGGGCCTCCAAGAAGCCAGCGCCTACGCCTATGAACAGGGGATCACGCTGGCACTGGAAAACCACGGACGGCTGGCGGGCCGGAGCGAGCAGGTGCAGACTATCTTAAACGCCGTCGCCAGCCCGGCCCTGAAAGCCAATCCCGACACCGGAAACTTTCTGCTCGTGCATCAAGCGTCCCATCTGGCCGTCGCCGATCTCGCGACCCGTGCGGCCATGGTCCACTTCAAAGACTTCCGCGTCGTCCCCGACGATTACGCCGGCGCGGCCTATGTCGGCACCGAGGGCCTCAAATTCGCCGGGACAGCTATCGGCGAAGGGGAAGTAGATTTGCCGGACTGCGTCCAGTCCCTGCGCGAAGCAGGCTTTGACGGCTGGCTGAACATCGAATACGAGGGCGAGGAAGACCCGTTCTCCGCCGTTTCCCGCTCGGTAGACTACACGCGCAATCTGCTGGAACAGGTCGCATAAAAGAGGCCGCCGTGGGGTACTCGCGCCGGACGGAGGCTCGCCTGGGGTATCATACAAACACCGCACAAGTCGCTGTC
Source organism: Capsulimonadaceae bacterium (assembly GCA_965277885.1). Classification (GTDB taxonomy): domain Bacteria; phylum Armatimonadota; class Armatimonadia; order Armatimonadales; family Capsulimonadaceae; genus JANXMY01. Next base: position 196,516 of record CBDIDS010000003.1, read on the forward strand.
GGCAGGCTGCTTGCTGCGCCTTTCTTCTCTTATTCAGGAGGGCGGTATGAGTCTGTGGCGGCGTGAAGCCCTCGCGCGTTTTCCTGAACTGCACCGGGAAATTGCTGATGCCGACGGGCTGACCTTGTTCTGGTTTGAGATTCAACACGGTCTTTTTCAGCCTGCCTACGCAAGCAGGCCGCCCAAACCGGAAATGATTGCTCGTGTGTTCCGTTACGCGCACTGGTGCTTGACACACCGCAGCATTGAGGTTCGGACCGCAGTTGTCGTGAGTTTCTACGAGCATCTCATGGACGACAATAACATGCGACGGGATATGCCCCGCTGGATTGCACAAGAAGATTTCGACCTACTCTGTTTCGCCTGGGAGTATTCTACGAAAGAAAAATTTGCCGATTTGCGGCAGGAATTTATCGCGAACAAAACGCGGATCGAAAAAGAAAACCGAACAAAGAAAACCGAACAAGGAGACCGCATCTTGCCATAGGCTGATGCTTGAATAAAAGTTATGGCACAACATACCGTCGTCGTGATGGAAGGCGATCAAACCGGGCAGGAGCTGCTGGTCGAAGCTCTGCGGGTGCTGGACCCGGCGGTCACAAAAGTAGACATTCAATTTGAGACCTACGATTTGTCGCTGGACAACCGGCGGGCGACCCAGAACGCGGTCGTGCATGAAGCGGCGCAGGCAATGAAGCGGCACGGGCTGGGGCTGAAAGCGGCGACGATCACGCCGGAGATCAAAGGCGATGTCGGGTCGCCGAACGCGATTTTGCGCTCGGAGATTGACGGCACGGTGATTGTCCGCACCGGACGCCGCCTGCCGGGCGTCTTGTCGGTCGGCGGCGTTTCCGCCCCAATGTCCGTGGTCCGCATGGCGGTCGGGGACGCTTACGGCGCGAAAGAATGGCGCGAAGGTGAAGGCTACAACGAGAAGTCGTACCGAACCGAAACGCTTGACCGGGGCGTCTGCCGCATGGTCGCGGAATTCGCGTTCCGCCATGCCCGCAAGATGGGCGCGAAAGTTTTCGGCGGGCCGAAATACACGGTTTCACCGATCTACGAAGGCATGTTTAAAGAGGAAATGGACGCTGCCGCCAAGAAGTTTCCTGATGTCCGCTACGAGCCGCAGCTTATTGACGCTACCTACGCGCTGCTGCTGGCGCGGGCGTCCGAGCCGCTGGTTATCCCCGCCTTAAACCGCGACGGCGACTGCCTCAGCGATCTCGTGCTGGCATTCTACGGCTCCATCGCCGGCTCCGAGTCTCTTTTAATTGCCTTCGACGAGAAGTTTGAGCCGAAAGTCGTGATGACCGAAGCGCCGCACGGCACCGCGCCGTCGCTGCAAGGCAAGAATCTCGCCAACCCACTCGCCATGATTTTGGCGGGCGCCTCACTCTTGACGTACATCCCGACGCCTGCCGCGATCCGCGCCTCGCGGGCCATTTACGAAGCCGCGTTTGAGGCTATCCACGACGGCATCCGCACGTCCGACCTCGGCGGCGGCTCGACGACGAGCGAATTTACGGACTCAGTCATCCACCGGGTCAAGAGCAAAGTGGAAGTCTGGGAAACGCTGGGCGAGCGATAGGCAAAAGACCCATGTGCTGAAGCACACGGCTATTGGGCGCAGACGCCGCGAACCCACCGCTTCGCGGGGCTAATACAGAGTTGTTCCGAGTGCGCCGAAGGCGTAGTTTACGGCGTCTGCGCCCAATAGCCGTGTCGTTTACGACATGGTTCCCAAATCGGGTAGAATCCCTCTATATGAACTGCATCCTCTGCAAACAATTCAGTGTCAAGCCAGGAACGGCAACTTTGACTTTGGAACGGGGCGGAATGACACTGGTTGTCAAGCACGTTCTCGCGCGGGTCTGTCCGAACTGCGGCGAAGAATACATTGATGAGGAAGTAGCAGCGCAGGTAATGGAAACCGCAGAACACGCTTTTCGCTCCGGGGTACAGGTGGACGTGCGCGAATATGCCTTTACTGCCTGATAATCCGTTTACAAGCCTGACTCTTATTGCCGCGCCGGCGGTGCTGACCAATGCTTCGTCGGTGCTGGCGCTCGGTACCTCCACCCGCTTCGCAAGGGCGATTGACCGGGCGCGGGCCTTGTCGGCGATCTTGGAGAAAGAGACCGTCAGCGGTGACCCGCTGACCATCATGCGGGTACGGCATCTGATCCGGGTGGAGCGGCGCTCCCTGCTGCTGCTGTATGCGCTCAGGCTTTTTTATCTCGCGCTGGGATCATTTGCAGCGGCCGCTCTGACTTCTCTTTTAGGAGCGACGGCGGCTTCTTCCGACCACCACCTCATCTATCGCTTGACACTCGACGCAGCGGCAGTGACCGGGTTTATCGGGGTCGGCGGCCTGGTGTCCGGGTGCAGCCTGCTGGTCGTCGAAACCCGCCTGGCGGTGCAGAGCGTGTCCGAAGAAGCGCAGTTTGTCCGGGAGCGGTTTAAAGACTATCTGACAGCCTCCGAAAAAGCGGGCGAGCCGGGATGAGAGAAGGCGGGCGCACTTTTCGTGCGCCCGCCTTCTGAGAGAACTCGCTGCGGTCGATCAGTAGCCTGTTTGCGGATTGAAACGGAGCTGCCACAACTGAGCATTCGAGTTGTTTGGAACCCACTCCTGAACCGGCGTCCCGATTCCGGTTCCGCCCCACTGATCATCCATCGCGAACCCATCTAGGAAAGTAACCGAGTAACATCCCGGCCAGGAAGAGGGTGTCAGGGTGAACTGCTGGCTGTTGCCGGAATACCAGGGATAAAGCTGATACGAGCCGCCCTGGCTCTGCCTGGCCGTGGACAGGGTCTCGCTGCTGTTGATGTAGTACGTCATGGCCCAATGACTGTTCCAAAAATTGGACGCCTGGTAGGTACAGGTCAATGTCCAGATCTGGTTGTCGTTGACGCTGGCCCACTGGTTGATGGCGTCGAAGGTGCTGGGATTGCCATTGCTGGACGTCGCGGCGTTCAGCACCAGGCCGCTGTTGAGATTGGCAAGCTGAATCGCATGCCCGCCGATGTTGGGGATGCCGATCCCGTTCAGAATGTCGTTGGGACCCCAGCCGCTGCCGGGGGACCAGGCGATGTCCGGCCAGTAAAAGCCGCCGGTCATGCCGCTGCCGACAGCCCAGTTATACCAGTCCGTCCAGCCGCTTGCGTTGCTGTTGCTTTCGATGCCGCCCATGACATGGAAGCCGCCGCCGAACGCCGAGTTCCACTGGGCGGGGTCGTTGCCTGCGCCGCCCTGATAGCATTGCAGGTAGCAGAGGTCGCAGCCGCCGCCGAGATTGTTTCTGAGCTGGACCCAGTAGCTCTGGTTCGTGTAGGGAGCCAGGGAAACTTGAAAGCCCAAGCCGTTCAGCATCCTGCCGAATGCCGTCGCAGAACCGACATCGTAGGTGGTTTCGTCATCGTAGTTGATGGCGTCAATGCCCGGCACGGCTGCTTTGAGGGCCTGGAAGTTCTTGAAAAGAATACTGCCGGAACCCGTTCCCTGCGAAGCGGCCAAGTTTTTGATGTTGGCGAAGCTGCTGTCGCCCGCGCCCCCAAGAGCGCACTCATAGCGATAGACCGTGGACGGCGGCGCTTTCAGCGCGGCAATGTTCGACGCCCAGTTGCCGGGGCCGGTATACCTGCCGCCGGTCGCGAGTGTCACAGCGCCGTTGTTGTAGGTGATGTCGCCGTTCGGCTGAACCGTGAGCGCCCACATGACAAGGCCGTTCCAGCCGGAGGGTTTCAGCCCGCTGATGGCGGAAGATCCGGTAAAGCCGACAAAATCTTCGCCGTCGGATCCGTAAAGCGCCGTATAGGCGGCACGGGTACAATGCGGAAAAGCGAGCGTGAGCGCAAAAGCTGCCGCGAGAGCGAGCAGCACCTTCGCGGGGCGTGACGGAATCAAACTCCGCCGCAGCATCAAAGTCCGTAGCATCTTTGCAGTGAATCCCATAATGGTTCTCCTCGGTGTGTTGGGAACGACAATTGCTTCGTGTCCCCGCGCGTGATGGATAGCTTTCATCGCGAACGACACCATACTATCATAGGCCGGCGCTTCTGTCAAGCCCAAATTAGAAATGCCTTTCCTGGCTGCTTTCAGGTACACTAGCGCTATGCCTAACCCACGCACCCTTGCGCCGCGCCGCTATATGCAGGCCGGCTTTTATTTTTCGCTCGGTGTCCTGCTGCTGATCATCTTGGCGCTGGTCGCCCGGCGGTTCGCCGAGGCGACCCTGTCTATTTGCGGGCCGTTTGCGATTGGCTTGGTGCTGGCGCTTCTGCTGGACCCGCTGGCCGACGACTTAATGAAGCGCGGCCTGCGACGCATGGCGGCATCGGGCATCGTCTTTGCCGTCTTTTTGTTTCTCATCTTCGGCATCGGCTGGATCTCGATTCCGGCGCTTATCGGCCAGGCAGAGAATTTGGCGCAGAACGGGCCGACTTATATTTCCGGCCTGCAAAGCAGTGTCAACCATTTTCTGGCCGCCCATCCGAAAATCGGGCCGGTGAAGATGCCCGCCAACTTTTCTCAGCTCACAACCCAGGTGTCCGCGCAGGCATCCAATTTTTTGCAAAAAGCGGGCGGCTCCATCGGGACATTTCTCATCGGCTCGGCGACATTTGTGGTCCAGCTGGTACTGACGCTGATTATCGCCTTTTATTTTCTGGTGGACATTGACCGCCTGCGGGCCAGACTGCTTTATCTGGCACCCGAAAAATGGCGCGGCATGATGGGCCATATCGGCAGCGATGTCGGCGGTGTGTTCTCGGATTACCTGCGTGGCCTTTTAATTGTCTGCGTCCTGTACGGCATCACGACCATCGCCCTTTTGTACGGCCTCAGTTTCTTCCATCACTCCCTGGCCCAGTATGCGCTGCTGGTCGGCGCGGCGGCGGGCATCCTTTACGCGGTTCCCTATTTAGGCTCATTCGCGACAGCGGTCGTGACCTTTATTGTGGCGTTTGCGGCGGCCACCGGGGACCATCAAAGCGGCCTTGTTTTCGGCGGCATTGCCGTGGGAGCGACCCTGGTGGTCAATCAAATCTTTGATAATGTCGTGACCCCGCGCGTGGTCGGCGGCGGGGTCGGCCTCCAGCCCATCCTGGCGCTTTTCGCCCTGGTGATCGGCGGCGAGCTGTTCGGCGTCACCGGAATGCTGCTTTCCGTTCCGATTGCCGGCAGCATTCAGGTGATTTTGTTCCGCCTCTACCCGCGCTTAACCAAACCGACCCCGCAGTCGTTCCTGACGGTTCAAGGCGTGCCGCCCGACGGCAAAGAGTCCACGAAGATTTTGCAGGGCGATGACTCGGTGACAACGGAAAACAAAGAAGCGGAAAAGGCTCAAAGCTAGAAGAGACTGGAAGATAAAGGAAAACGCATGACAGGGTTCAATCTTGGCGCATATCTGCACACGGCGACCGAGACCGCGTACAACAACCTGGTCAATGACCTGTCGGCGATGGACGCAGACAAGGCCATCGGCAGCCCGCATGGTGCGCTGCGCCCGGCGATCAAGCTTGTCGCGGAATGCGGCTCGGTCAATAAGATGCTGGCAGTTCTGGTCACGACGGGGCAGCTATTACTGCCGACGCCGGAAGATCGCACGGCTCTTTACAATGCTGTTACGACGCCAGGGTCGGCGCTGGCAGTTCTTAAACAGGGAACGGAGCATCTCTACGCCGCCATTGACGGAACCTCGCCGGAAACTTGGGGCGACACCGTGCCGGGCAGGTTCGGCCCCTGGACCCGCGCTGCCGCCGCCGGGTTTGCGGCCCTCCACATGATGTACCACGACGGCCAGCTTAACTCGGTTCATCTGCTGCACGGCGATACCGAGATGCACTGGAAGTAGTCGCCGGTGATTGACTTTCCTCTGCCCCCCGTGCCATACTCCTTGTGACTTTTCACACTTAACACGCCCAAACACGCAAGGAGAAACATTGATTATGGCAGTACGAGTCGGTATCAACGGCTTTGGCCGCATCGGGCGCATCACCTACCGCGCGATCCAGGATCGCTACCCTAATGGCGAGATCGAAGTCGTCGCGCTGAACGACCTCACGGACGCCAAAACGAACGCGCACCTGCTGAAGTACGACAGCAACTACGGTCCGTACAAGGGCGGCGATGTGTATGCCGAAGGCAATGACATTGTCGTAAACGGCAAGAAGATCAAAGTCTTTGCGGAGAAGAACCCCGGCGACATCCCCTGGGACACCGAAGGGGTGCAAATTGTCGTTGAAAGCACCGGCTTCTTCACCGACGGCACCAAAGCGGCCGCGCACCTGGAGCATGGCGTCAAAAAAGTCGTTATCACGGCTCCCGGTAAGAACGAAGATCTGACCATCGTGCTGGGCGTCAATGATAATATGTACGACCCCGCCAAAGACAACATCATCTCAAACGCATCCTGTACGACCAACGGCCTCGCCCCGGTCGCGAAGTTCTTGAACGACAAGTTCGGCGTCGAAAAGGGCCTGCTGACGACCATTCACGCCTACACGAACTCACAGCGCACGGTAGACACCGCCGCAAAAGACCTGCGCGATGCCCGCGCCGCCGCCCAGAACATTGTCCCGTCGTCCACCGGCGCGGCCAAAGCCGTCGGCCTGGTCATCCCGGAGCTGAAGGGCAAGTTCACCGGCATGGCCTTCCGCGTCCCGACCGCGACTGTCTCCGTCGTAGACTTCACCGCACTGTTAAGCCGCGATGTCACGATTGAAGAGGTCAACGCCGTCGCCAAAGAATACGCGGATGGTCCGATGAAGGGGATTTTGGAATACACCGAAGAAGAGCGTGTTTCCAGCGACATCAAAGGCAACCCGCACTCGTCCATCTTCAGCGCGATTGACACCATCGGCATCGGCAACCTCGTCAAAGTCGTGGCATGGTACGACAACGAATGGGGCTACTCCTGCCGCGTCGCCGATCTGCTGAAGTTCTTAGACGATAAGGGACTCTAGGACTTCTCGGCTAAGAAGCAAGGGGTGCGGCGAAAGCCGCGCCCCTAGATTTGCCTACATGGATAGGAATGTATGTCTTTACGCAGCCGACTGAGTACCGTGCCTGAGACGATACAGGAATTTGATCTCGCCGCTGCTGAGAGGTACTCGGAAGGCCAGCGGCTTATAGTCGCCGGAAATGCCGGTGCCGGCCTTTATCTCTTGGGGTATGCTGCTGAGATGACGCTGAAGAATGCCTATTTTCGGTTCACCGGTGCCGGTCTTGCGGATGAAGTCGAGCCTCGCTTGGCTCCGGCTCGGAGTGCTGGTAAAGGCTCGAACAGCAACAACCTTTTCATTCCAGGTCTAATTCCGTTAATCAAAGACGAGTCCTACCACAGTTTGCGGTTTTGGGCCATGCTTTTGCAAGCGACACGGGGTGCCCAGGGCCGGGCTTGGGCAGACAATGCGTTTACTTTGGAGTTCGAGCGCTGTACCGAAAGGCTATACAATCAGTGGTGGGTTGAAATGCGATACCGCCGCGATTTAGCGACCCAAAATGAGGCGTTGCAAATGTTAGGTGATGTTGGGTGGCTCCGCACTCATTTTATCACTTTATGGAGTTGAAATTATGCCGATCGGAAAATTAGTTCCAGTGCAAAATTTGCAGGTGGAAGAATTGCGTTTACGCTTAACTCAGGAGTGGGAACAGCCGAGCCAGTCCGCGCAGCCTGTCCTCATTGAAGCGTCGGGGGATCGCTTAAGCGGATCAACCCATCTTTACGTCATATGGGACGACTGGCAGGCGCTGGATCAGCGTGAGCGCTCCGAGGTCATCATGCAGGCTTATCAACAGACACACCAGCGCCCGGATGTTTTGAGGGTCACAGTTGCGATGGGTCTCACTGCGAAAGAGGCGAAGCGCATGGGCATTCAATATGAGACAGAGGCAACTGCTTAGTAGCTCGTCTTAGCCGCAGTCACAAAAGCCGCGTCTTTTCTATTTGCGCTTTTTCGGGTACAATGCGGAGATAGCGAGCAGGCGTTGATGCTGCCGAGAGGGAGTTACTCATGCGGCTTTTCGGTCAGTCAAGCGCGAACCCGTATATGTCCTCGGACAAAGGATTGGCGAACCCGAACTCTCAGCTTCTGAGCGGGGCGCGGTATCAGATCGTTCCCAGCGGGCGCGGGCTGCCGATGGTTCAGCTTGACCTGCGCTTCCGGCGCGAGATCGGCGCGGTGGCAAACCCTGATATGTCGCTGGTCGTGCTGCTCGACCGCAGCGGCTCGATGGGGGAGGCGTTTCGGGAAGGCCATGTCCTGAATGTCGCGTCCGCGATTTTCAATCATGTCGCCCTCGCCGGCGTCGGCTACGACCTGGCATTTTACGATGATCGCGTCTCCTATGCCGGGCATATCGGCAGCCTGTCTTCCCTTCAAACCGCTATTCTGCAAAACGGGCCGCGCGGCGGTACTCATGTCACCGAAGCGCTGCGCGGGGCGATCCAGACGTATAAAACAAAGCGCGGCCTGTACGTCATTGTCCTCACCGACGGCGAGTTTGCCGACAAAGCTCAGGTGCGGCAGCTTGTGCTGCAAGAGATTTTGCCGCAGGTCACACCGGAAAACCCGTATGCGTTCCGCCTGCACTTTGTCGGTGCGGGCGAAGGCGTGGACCATCAGTTCCTGCGCCAGATCGAAGCTGATGCGTCGGGGCAGGGCATTCCGCTGGTGACGCAGCACCATCACGCCCACCTCAGCCACAGCCACGTCAGCATCTTAGACGAAATAGATAAAGCGTTTATCGGCGTCGGCACCGATGTCCGCTTCGGCGGACAGGCCGCCGATGATCCTGCCATTCTGCACACGTCCGAGCCGCTGCTGCGGCGCTCGTGGGACGGCCCCATCGGGACCCCCGGCTTCCTGCCGCGCCGCGCCCTGCTTGGCTGCGAGTATGCGCCGCTGCACCCGGACAGCCTGCCGATTGCCGTCAGCTTTGTCGGTGCGGACCATCAGCGTCGCCAGCTTGTCGCCTCCGTGCCGCTGCCCCGCTCGGCGTCCACTGCCCCGTCGCTCGCTCCCTCTCGAAAGCCCGGCTTTCACCTGCCGTGGGGTCATCATACGCCGGAAGAAGACGCGGCAAAGGCCGAAGCCGAGCGGGTGCGGGCGGAGCTGGCCCAGAAAATCATCGACACTCAGCAGGCCGAGCAGCAGCGCCAGCACCGGGATTTGGCGCTGCTGGGGCAGGGCGGCATTCCGTCCCAGGCCACCGAGCGTCTGCGCGAGATCGGCACCGGCAGCGCCGAAGGCATTTTGTTCACCAGCGATCTTTCGCCCGATGAGGCCGGGCTGCTCCGGCGCGAGGGCTACAAAGCACGGGGGCTGGTGACGGGCAGCGCTATGTACCATGTCGGTCAGGCGTATGCGTCCTCGTCAGGCGACTGCGAGGTGGATGTGCTGTCCAAAGCCTACGATACCGCGACGGATTTGGCCGTTTCGCGGATGGCACAGGAAGCCCGGCTGGTCGGCGCACACGGCGTCGTCGGTGTCCGGCTTTCCGTGGTGCGGCATGAATGGGCCGACAAGACCGTGGAAGTGCAGGTCATCGGAACCGCCGTTCAGGGGCCGGGAGCCGCCCCTGCTTCGCCGTGGATGAGCGATTTGTCGGGGCAGGAGTGGTGGGCGCTGCACCGGGCCGGGTACGAGCCGGCGGCGCTTGTTTGGGGCCACTGCACCTGGTTTATTCTGACGACCCAGCAGGATGAATGGATTGAGCGGTCCTACGCCAACCAAGAACTAACCCATTGGAGCGCGGCGCTCGGCAGGGCGAGAACTCTGGCAATGAACCATCTGACTGCCGAGGCGCGGCGGCAGGGGGCGACGGGGATTACCGGAGTGCAGATCGCCCGGCGGCTCGACGAAGTGCGGCTTTCCGGGCCGGGCGAGGACCCGGCGTATGAGCGGGAGCATCACAACCTTGTCGTCTCCATTATCGGCACCGCGATCCGCCTGCGCCCTAACGCCCCGCCCGGCGTCGCCCCGACTTTGCAGATTTTGTCCCTGCGCGACGGGACGATTTCCCCTGTCGCCGCGATCGGCGCTTCCGACGCCAAGATTGAATAAGATCCCTCAAAGGAACCCACTATGAGCCAAACAGTTGATCAAAACGATGCGCCGATTACCGCCCTGCCGCAGCGGGCGACGGAGCGGCTGGTGGAAATGCGCGGCAAGGGAGAGCAGAACCGCCTGTTCACCAGCGACCTTTCCACCAGCGAGCTGCTTCTGGTCAAAGAAGCGGGCTTTGACCCGGTCGGCCTTGTTGTCGGAAGCTCGATCTACCATGTCGGCTACCAGCAGGCGGCGTTCGCTCAGAACCAGGAAATGACGGTTTTGACCCAGGCCATGTACCACGCACGGGAGCTTGCGATGGACCGGATGGAAGAAGAAGCGCACCAGCTCGGCGCGGACGGCATTGTCGGGGTGCGGCTCGAAGTCAACCACAAAGAGTGGGGCAACCATATCGCGGAGTTTGTCGCCATCGGCACAGCGATTGTCCACCGGAACGACCCGCACCGCTACAAAAACAAGCACGGCCGCCCGTTCACGTCCGACCTATCCGGCCAGGACTTCTACATCCTGCTCCGGTCCGGCTACCGGCCCCTCGGCATGGTCATGGGCAACTGCGTTTACCACATCGCCACGCAGTCGTTCGGCAACTTCATGCGGACCTTTAGCCAGAACACCGAGCTGACCCAGTACACGCAGGCCCTTTATGACAGCCGGGAGCTGGCAATGGAGCGGATGCAGAAAGAAGCCGAAGATTTAGGAGCCAAAGGAATCGTCGGCGCGAATATCCACGAGCATACGCACGCTTGGGGCGCTCATGTTATCGAGTTCTTCGCCATCGGCACCGCCGTCGAAGAAATCAGCGTAGACCATGTCATCGAGCCGCCCGTGATGGTCCTGCCGCTGAATAGCTGACAGGAAAGTGTCCGTGCCGGCAAACAAGCAAACTTTCCTGGCCTGCTTTGTGCTGCTCTTGCTGCTGCTGTACCCGGCGCATCTGCTTCTCAACTGCTCCCGTCAGGCAGGGCATAACCAAGAAGGCGTCCATGTAAACGCACTGACGCTGGCGGTGACGCAGTATGCTCAGGACAACGGCGGCTGCCTGCCGCCGATGCAGCCCTTGCCCGCGTTCCAGGCGGCGGTCTTGCCCTACACGGCCGGTGCGGCAGTATTCCACTCGCACGAAGACCCCGCCGTGCTGTTTCTTCCCAATCTCCATCTTTCCGGCAGACGCCTTTCCTCATTCCATGCCCCGACGGTATTGCTGTACGAGTCCACACCGTCAAGCGCAGACCATTCGCGCTGGGTGGCGTTTCTTCCCGTTCCGCCCGGCCCGCCGCCGTTCGGCGATCCCGATTTTAGGGGTCTGCGCCTTGTCGGTAAGCGCGAATGGCGGACACTGCAAGCCAAAAATAATCTCCCTTGAAAACTCTTCGAAGCAGATCGCTCCTGTTTCCGTTTATCCCAGTGGAGGACGCTGCCTGTGGATGACGACTTGATGCGCCGGACGGCAGGCGGGGACACGGCGGCGTTCGGCGCCCTGGTGCGAACGTATCAGGCGCGTCTCGTGCGCTTCGCCGTGCGGCTGACAGGCGACTCCGACCAGGCTCAAGATGCTGTGCAGGAGGCGTTCTTACGTCTCTGGCGGCTGCGGGCGTCTTACGAGCCGCGCGGCTGCCTGGGGGCGTACCTGTTCCGCGCCGTGTGGAGCGTCTGCCTCGACTACGCCCGCGCCTCCCGCCCCGCCGAAGCGCTGGACGAGAATGCCGCAGCCGATGCGCCCGGCCCGGAGGCTCTCGCGGAAGCGGAAATTCTGGCCGACGCCGTGCGCCGGGCGGTGCTGGCCCTGCCGGAAGCGCAGCGGGCCGTATTTATCTTGTCCGAATACGAACAGCTTTCCTACGTTGAAATCGCAGGCGTTTTGGACTGCCCTGCCGGCACGGTCGCGTCCCGCAAGCATCAGGCGACTGAAACCCTCCGGCGCAAGCTTTTCTCCTGGAAGGACCCTGAATGAACTGCGAACTTGTACAACCCCGATTGACTGCCCTGCTGGACGGCCATCTTGGAGGGGAACTGGCTGCCGAGATAGCGCGTCACCTGGCGGACTGCCCCGCCTGCACCCAAGCCCATGCCGAATTACTAGCCGTCAAAGAAATGGCGTCGGCGTGGAACGTGAACGCCCCGGACACCCACGCCCGCGTCATGCAGGCCGTCGCGCATGACAGCGAAAGCGCCCTGCTTGACGAAGTGCGGCTGCTGCGGACCGAAATGGCGGAGTTACGCGCCGAAGTCGCCGCCCTGCGCCGCCGGCTTTCGCCGCGCCCCGAAACCTTGTGGACGCTGCCGGATCGCCTCGACAGCCAGAAAGACTACCCCCGAATGGAGAATGACCCATGGAACTTGATTCGCTCTTAGCCCAAATGGTCGAGCGCAAAGCCTCCGACCTGCACCTCGTCGCCGGTGTCCCGCCGATCTTTCGGATTGACGGCGAGCTAATCCCAGCCCCGATGCCGAACTTGACGGAGGACGATGTGAATAGTTTTCTGCATTCAGGCTTGCCGGAAGCTAAACTGGCTGCCGCACGGGAAGGCCATGACTTTTCGGCAACTTTGCGCCATGACGACCAAACCTTTCACTGTCAAGTCTTCCGAGATCGAGGCCGTCTTGCCGCCGCTATTCGCCTTCTGCCAAAGCGTATTCCCTCTCTGGAAGAGATGCACCTGCCGGGCATCTTTGAGAGGCTGACCCAGCTCCGTCGCGGCCTGGTATTAGTTGTCGGCCCGACGGGGAGCGGCAAGACGACGACGGTTGTTTCGATGCTGGACCAGATCAATAGGACGCGCTCGGAGCGCATTTATATGCTGGAAGACCCGCTGAATTATGTTCTCGGCAGCAAGCTGAGTCTGGTCACCCAGCGCGTCGTCGGGGAAGATGTGGAAAGCTACGAGCGGGGCCTGATGGCACTAAAAGACGCCGACCCGGACGTGATCTTTATCGGGGAGCTGCGGACGCCGGAAGTGGCCCGGCTGGCGCTGGACCTAGCGGAGACCGGCCATCTGATCTTCTCGCAGATGACCGCCGACACGGCCGGGGACGCGGTGAACCGCCTTCTTGCGCTGCTGGGTGAGCCGCATGGGGCGGCCCGCAGTCTGCTGGCGCGTACCGTGCAAGCCGTGATCGCCCAAAGGCTCCTGCCGCGCAACGCCCCGACGGGCCGGGTCGCCGCGAACGAAGTGCTGATCTTCACGCCGCGCATTCGCCAGATGATTTCAGACGGCCAGACCGAGCCAAACCTGTTGGAGCTTGCGATGACGGCATCGCGTTCGGTCGGCATGAAGACGATGGATGAGGCTTTGCTGGATTTGTACGCCGACGCCGCCATCAGCCGCGAGACGGCGGAAGCGCACCTGAAGGACAAGGCGCGGCTGCCGGGGTAGGGGAGATATGGCAACAAGAAGTGCGTGGGATTGAAATCCTACGCTGTATGCCTGCGGCATTACTTCGTATGGGGCGAAGCGCCTCATGTCCGAGGGTAAGGACAAAGAATAGGATGATGACTTGGCCCTTTCTTGTACCCGCGAAGGCGGATACTGGGCGTCCTCGCCCCATAGCGTAGGATTTCAATCCCACGCATTTCCATCTTTATTTCCCCTTCGCGGCGACATAACCCTGCTGCTCGGCGGCGGACTCAGACATATACTGGCCGCTTTTGGTGTGGCCGTAGTATTCGGACCCAGCATGGAAATACTTGCCGGACTTGAGGTTGACCCAGACCGGCGCGTTTGCGGAAGACGCGCTGCCGGGCGGGGCAGACGTGCCAAACGGGTTGTCGTTGCCCGTCAGCGGATGGCGCATCCGGCGGGAACTGCGGGGCGCAAACGCGGGGCTGGACCCGGACAGCGGAAGATTGGTGTGAAAATGCTTCTTGTACGCGGCGATCCAGTCGGTCGCGATCTCGTGCTGGGCGGCCGGCAGGTCAATCTTGCCGGCGCAGACTTCCGCGTGCAGCTCGTTTTCCAGCTTGTCTTTGACGTGGGCATTCCAGGGCTGGGTGATATACGACTGCGGCCATAAGTTTTTGAGGGAGTTCGAGCCGCCCAGCTCCAGGCTGATCAGATGGTCCACTTCATATTCGCCGGGCTGGTGGCGGGTGATGCCATATTCGGCGTAGACCTGCCGCTTGACATCAGCAGGGACATTGCGGACTTTCTGGGAGTAGCCTGAGACGCAAATGTCTCCGGTCGCTACCGGCAGGGTCGCCCCCGGCGTCAGTGCCGGGTCAGGCATGAGGGGGGAGCTGGACTGGTCGGCAGACAAAGCGGTACGCCCAGCGCGGTGACTTGGCGCAGCGATTCCAGGCTGCGATGACCGGCAGCCGAAACTGACGGCGGCGAGTGCGACACCGGCGAGAAGCGCGATTTTTGAGGTTTGAGCCATAGGTTTATTTACAGGAAAAGACGAACGCTACGTTCGCCCTTTTTCTCTGCCTACGCCTTCGGCCAGTCCGGGTTCGGCAGGAAGCTGAATGGGTCCAAAGCCGCGCGTCCGACACTGGCTTCATACGCCCCGATCTTGTCGTGCAGGCGCATGACGCTTCGCTCGGCCTCGCCGGGGTCAAACACGTCCCACAGCGCCGTGCTTCGCATCGTGCCTTCCTCGTTCGGCACTTCGCGGGTGCGCTTGATGCCGTTTTCTAATGCCTTCTTGCCGGTCACGGTCAGGTTGTCGAAGACCGGGCCGATGACGTCGCGCTGGAAGACGCGCGGGCCGTAGACTCCCGCCCGGTAGATCGTCTCGGCGACCACCGGCCAGTTTGGAATAATGTTCTGGGCGGGCATCGCAAAGTGAGTGATAACGTCGTGGATCGCCTGCAAAGTCTCCTCCGGCTGGTAGTAGAGATACAGCCGGGCGCCTTCCAGAAAGAACGCATAATGCGCGGCTTCGTCCACGGCAAGCTTGGTGCAGGCGGCGGCTAATACGGGGTCGGCATCGCCGGCATATGCCGGGTTTTCCGATTCCCCTCGCGCGATCTTGGCGAAGTTCAGGTAGTTGATCTGGGTCGCCCGCTCCTGAAAGACCGTGTACAGCATCATGTGCAGCGGGTCTTCCCAGGGCAGGGTCCAGTAGTTGTTCCGAAGCTGGCCTTTGTAGTCTTCAATCGCTTCGGGGGAGCGGCGGCGCGAGAACAGCAGCGCATTCTCCCAGGTATTCGCGTGGCGCTCTTCTTCCGCGCCCCACCGAAGCTGGAAGTTCGAGCGGCCGCTGCTTTGGCGCACGATCCGCAGAATCTCGGACGTATAATCAGGCGTGTACTGCTCGACGGCAAAGAAGCCTTCAATAAGCTGGACAACATCGTCGGAGTGGTCGGTCCGCATTTGGGTCCACTCAAAGTCGGCGTCCGGGTTCCAGTTTCGCATCTTCTGCGAGCGGGCGACATACCAGCGGTACAATCCGGCAAACGCACGCTCCACCTGGCGCTCGCGCTCTTCGCGGCTGAGAACTGTCACCGGCCACTCCTTCGGCTTGCCTTCAGTCAGGTCCGGCGGCAGCAGCGCCTCGGACAACGCGCCCGTCAGCGCTTCATACGGCAGGCCGCCGTTCTTCAGGCTGGCGCTGCCGGTGCCATTCGTCGAGTTCGGGTAATATTTAACGGTCATAAACGACTTTCTAAAGTCCTTCTTCGGGTCAAAGTTTCAGTGGATATTCATCTAACACGAAATCATACCCGAAAGTGCCGCGTTTTGTGCATGGCTGCTTCGTCAGCTCGGCCCGTCCCTGATTAAACGGACTTGCGGCTCGGACGCCACTTTGTTGTAAATATCGCCCAAAGACAGCGTGCAGCCGACGGACTCCAACTCGAAACTCCCTGCGGTCGTCTCCGTCATCCGTCAAGAGTATCACGCTGCTGTCACCTGGCGTACCGGGTAGCGCAGGTGTGTCACGGCGACGCCAGGAATCACCGTCGGGTTGCCGAGGACGGCTGGCGTGCCGGCGAGGCGGTCGAAGAGGCGAACCCCGGAACCTAGAAGAACAGCGACAATGTCAACGCTAATTTCGTCGAGGAGGCCGGCATTTAGGCACTGCTGGATAATATCGGCACCGTGAACCCCCACGGATTTTCCGGCGGCAGCGGCTTTAGCCCGGCTCACGGCGCTTTCAATACCGTCGGTCACGAAGTGGACAGTCGAGTTGGGGCGCGGCCATCCGACGGGAACGTAGTGGGTCAGCACGAATGCCGGTCCCCAAGCATGATTTCCGCCCCAGCCCTGGGCAACGTCGAAAGTGCGTCGCCCAGTGAGTACCGCGCCAAGCCCTGACGCGAGACTGCGGATATGCTCGGCGCTCGGCCCAGACACCTGGAACGTCATGGGGTCTGAGCCTCCGGTGCGGATTTCGACGTCCCCCGAAGTGAAGTACCAGCCCAAAACTTCGGCCACGCCATCGTCGAAGTCGGCGATGTAGCCGTCGAGCGACATGGACATGATTGCGACAACCTTCGACATCCTGATGTTCCTTTCGATCTGTCTCTACTCTCGATGTTGATACCACCACCAGTCGGCGTAGTCCGTATCCACGACTTTGCCGCCTAACTGGTTCACAAGCAGAACAATCTGGCCGCGATGGTAAGCGGCATGTCCCGCGAGCTGCTCGATCTGCACACCGATGGGCAGGCGAAAAGTTTCTCCATTTGGCTCGGTGAATTCAAAGTCCTGTGCCAGTCGGCTGTCGTCAAGACGGGCCAGATAGTCGGTCCAGCGAGGTTCAACGGCAGCGAAGCGCGAATGCAGCGTACTAAAATCGCATGCCTCGTTCCACCCAGTACGCACACTGCTGCCTTTGCCCATGCAGTCAAGCCAGAACTCGCGACAAGCCGCCATGTGATCCGCCAGCGTCACGGCCTGCTGAAAACGAGGGTCGCTGCGGCGGGCTTCGGGGACCGACTCAAGCATGGCAAGCATTTTCTGATTGCAGTCTTTTTCGTACTCGTACAGCACGCGATAGCGTTCCAGCAGTGACATGGTAATTTCTCCCAAGAGGCTGTATAAAAAGTCCTCGGATCGCCCCCTCACCGTGTCCTTCAAGGCATGGCTCCGGGACTAAAGCTGTATCTCCATATCGGCTATGTCTCTGGGCCAGCAGTTATCCATGCTAGCCATTGCCAGAGTATCCACCTCCCGCCACTTCTGCTCCAACCCTCCTACTAAAATTGGAACTTGAGACCGTTCGGGTTCTGTGGGCCTGAAGTGCGTTATGAACTCTCGGTAATGGAGCAGGCACTCCGCAAACTGCGAGAGGCTAGTGTTTAGGAACCGACCGGGATTGCCGCGAGCTGTCGCCCCTGCCTGATAAGCATGGCCCGTGCCTTCCTCAACGACATAATCTGGCTCTGTACGGTAGATATGCCCTGTGTCTTCCTGTACGGCAAAATACACCCCATCCTCCGCTTTACTCAAGTGGTTATCATAATGAAGGTTAGCCAATAACCTAAACCCAGTGGATTGGTAGTGAGCCAGCAACGGATAGCCAGCTAACTGCACTGGAAAAGAAGCCGGTACGACCGGCAAAGGAACGACATAGAAGCCAAGCGGCACTTCTGCCCAAAGGGGCAAGCCGGCTTCCAAAAGGAATTGTTTAGATGGTTCCGGTATATCGACTCCCCGAAGGACATTTAGGGGAAAGCAGAAACGGTCTTTTCCCCAAGCGGCAGCGAACTCTTGTGGACTTAGCATCCGAGCCTCCCGGTCACTGGCTTGACTTGGTCTCGGTCAGTGCTACGACCGGGCGCTTTTCATGTAGAGCAAGCGGGCGTTGCGCTCCATCTTCGGGTTGAACGGGTCCAGGCGGCGGGCGCTTTCGTAGTGGCCGAAGGAGTCGCGCAGCTTGCCCTGGCGGTAGCAGACGTAGCCGAGCAGGTCGTGGGCTTCGCGGTCGCCCGGCGCATCGGCGCAGTAGACGCGGAGAGTCGCTTCGGCTTCCGGGTAGTCGCCGGTGAGGTAGAGGTCGCGGCCTAAGTTCTTGCGGGCTTTGGCCCATTCGGGAACCAGCTCCAGGACGCGGCGGTAGGCGGGCAGGGCGGCGTCGGGCGCTTCCAGGTAGTCGTGGCACAAACCGACGGCGAAATGCGTATATGCATCATCGGGCCAGTCGGCTTGGACGCGGCACAAATGCTGCAAGGCTTCCGGGTAGCGCTCGGCTTCTAAATGATGGCAGGCGAGAAAGAAGTTCGCCCACGGGTTTTCGAGATCGAACTCGTAGAGGGCGCGGGCGTGGGCGATGGCTTCTTCCAAGCGCCCTTCTTCGTAAGCGCCCCGGACCGCGCTTTCCTGCTGCATGGCCCGCCACCGGCGGGTTAGCGTGTGCGTCATTTGGGAAAATAAGTTCATGCGACTGCTCCCTTAAAATGTAGAACAAAAACCGAGAAGGATAATAGGCTCATTATAGACACCTCGCGCCCTTCTGTCAAGCAAAACCCGTACTGCTCCGCCTTGACACGGCGTAAAGATTTCCGCTACAATACACCGGCTTTTCCCGCACAGATTTTCGCGCAGACTTTGACAACGATTTCTCACACCATTCCAACATAAACGAGAGGTTCACCCTAACATGGCAGCAAGCCCCGCCGCGCCTCCGAAGACGGACCCGGATATTAGCTCACAGAACGGTTCTCAAACCAACGGCTCGCAGACGAACGGATACAAAAACGGCTTCACGCCCCAGCCGCGCTCCGACGGCCACAGCCACCCGGTTCTGCCCGCATCGGCAGCGGAAGTCGTCCAAAAGCTCGGCCTGACCAATGATGAGCTTCTCCATACCTACCAGCAAATGCTGGATATTCGGCACTTTGAAGAGCAGTGCAACCGGGCGTTCCGGGCCGGCAAAGTCGGCGGTTACCTGCACCTTTATATCGGGCAGGAAGCGGTCTCCCTCGGCGTTCTTCACACTTGGAAGGCCGGTGATCAGGCCCTTTCGTCCTATCGCGACCACGCGCACTGCCTCGTGCTGGGCAGTGACGCCGACAAAGTCATGGCCGAGATCTACGGCAAAAGCACCGGCATCTCGCGCGGCAAGGGCGGCTCGATGCACTTGTTCGACAAAGAGCATGGCTTCGCAGGCGGCTACGGCATTGTCGGCGGCAACGTGCCGCTGGCGGTCGGCATCGGCTGGGCGCTGAAGCATTCCCCCGAACTTAAAAGCGGCAACAACATCTGCGTCTGCTTCTTAGGCGACGGCTCCATGAACGCAGGCGGCTTCCATGAAGCTTTGAACATGGCCCAGCTCTACGAGCTTCCCATTCTTTACGTCCTGGAAAACAACAAGTACGCAATGGGAACCTCGATTGAGCGGTCGTCGGCGAACACCGATCTCGGCTCGCGCGTCGAATCCTACAACATGGCCCATTCCAAAGTGGACGGCCAGGACTACTTTGCCGTCCGCGAAGCGGCCCAGGAGATTGTGGACAAGATGCGGGCAAACCCTGCTCCTTACTTCCTCGAAGCAATCACCTACCGCTATGTCGGCCACGGCGCGGCGGACGGCGCGGAAACCCAGGCGACCTACCGTAACCCCGACGAGCTGGATGTCTGGAAGGGCCGCGACCCGGTGCAGATTCTGGAAAAGAACCTGCGCGACCTGGGCGTTTTAGACGATGCCAAGCAGGCTGAGATGGACCAAAAGGCTTTGGACATGGCCCGCGCCGCCGCCGAATTCGCCGACAGCAGCCCGGTCTGCACGGTGGAAGAGCTGACGCAGGACGTTTACGCCGAGTAACAGGCGCGTGGAGTGGGGGAGTGCGGATATCAGGAAGAATGTCAAGGGAGGGCGAACACAAGGTTCGCGCCCTACGTTTCGTATCTGTCCATCCTGACCCGGTAGGGGCGAACCTTGTGTTCGCTCTTCTCACGCTTGTTTTATAGAAATAAAGGAAACTATGGCTGAAGTGATTATGCCCAAGATGGGCGACGCGATGGAAGAAGGCACCTTGCTTGAGTGGAAGAAGCAGGACGGGGACACGGTAAAGCTCGGCGATGTCATTGCCGAGATCGAGACCGACAAAAGCAACGTCGAGATTGAAGCCGAGGAAGCCGGAGTTCTGCATATTCAGGCTGAACCGGGCGCAATCATCGCCGTCGGCAAAGCGATTGCGGTCATCGGCGACGTGTCCAAGTCGCCGAACGGGACGAACGGCACCAATGGAACAGGAAGCAAAGACACAAATCCGTCGGCGATTCCCACGCAGGACACGATGAACACCGGCGAAGGCATCCAGTACAAGGCCGACACGCCTGATGACAAAGACATCACCAAAATGATGCCGACGGTGCATTCTCACGAAGCTTACACCGGCCCGACCGAGTCGATGACCTACGCCGATGCGATCCGCATGGCGCTTCAAGAAGAATTGGACCGAGACGACAAAGTTTTTATGCTCGGCGAGGAAATCGGCCAGTATCAAGGCACGTTCAAGATCACCAAAGACTTTTTAGAGAAGTACGGCCCGGAACGTATCGTAGACACCCCGATTTCTGAGGCCGGCATGGTCGGCATGACGGTCGGCGCGGCCATGATGGGCCTGCGTCCGATTATCGAGTTTATGACCCTGAACTTCGCGCTGGTCGCCTGGGACGGCATCATCAACCACGCGGCGAAGATCCTCTATATGAGCGGCGGCCAGTTCAATGTCCCGTGCGTCCTGCGCGGTCCCGGCGGCGTCGGTGTTCAGTTGTCCGCCCAGCATTCGCAGGATTTGGCCCATTGGTACGCCAACACGCCCGGTCTGAAAGTGGTTGCCCCGGCGACCCCTGCCGACGCAAAAGGCTTGCTGAAAGCCGCTATTCGGGACAACAACCCGGTCGTCTTCAACGAGCACGCGGGCCTGTACCGGACCAAAGGCGATGTCCCGACCGACCCAAATTATATCGTCCCGCTGGGCGTCGCCGACATCAAGCGCACCGGCAAAGACGTGACTATCGTGTCTTACTCGCGCGGCACGGTGCTGGCGCTGGCCGCCGCCGAGCAGCTTGCCGCCGAGGGCATTGACGCCGAAGTCGTAGACTTGCGCTCCTTGCAGCCGATTGACCTGGACACGATCATTAACAGCGTCAAGAAGACCCACCGGGCCGTCGTCGTGCAGGAGCAGTGGCTGTTTTATGGGATTGCTGCCGAGTTCGCCGCCCAGATCAGCAGCGCCGCGTTTGACTACCTGGACGCTCCCGTCGAGCGGGTCGCCGGTGCGTTTGTTCCCATGCCCTATGCGCGGGCCTTAGAGCTTGCGGCGACCCCGCACGAGCCGGACATCATCGCCGCCGTCAAGAAAACCCTGGAGCGGAGCGCCTAATCACTATGCCAGAAGTAATCATGCCCAAGATGGGCGACGCGATGGAAGAAGGCACCTTGCTTGAGTGGAAGAAGCAGGACGGGGACACGGTAAAGCTCGGCGATGTCATTGCCGAGATCGAGACCGACAAAAGCAACGTCGAGATTGAAGCCGAAGACGCGGGTGTTCTCCATGTCAAGGCCGAAGCCGGGGCTGTGTTGCCCGTTGGAACCGTAATCGCCGTGATCGGCGACGATGTTCCCGTGCAGAGCCGCAGCGGCGGCGGATCATCCAAGCCTGCCCAATCTCCCGCTTCGGCGCAGCAGGCCGAGCGCAGCCGTGAGTCCGCCGCCGAGTATGACACGCCGGTTCCTGCCGCGACAGCCGCCACGCCTGCCGCCGTCACGAACGGCAGCGCAAGTACGGAGCGCCTGAAGGCATCGCCGCTGGCCCGGTCGGTCGCGAAGCTGCGCGGGCTGGACATTGCCCGCATCACCGGCACCGGGCCACAGGGCCGCATTGTGGAAGCCGATGTGCTGGCGTTCGCGGCATCCCCGACACCGGCTGTCCCGGCAGTCTCCGTGCCGTCTACGGCTGTTTCCGTGCCGTCTACGGCTGTTTCCAGCGACCTGCCGCCCGCCGAAGTCACGCCCGCCGCGCCGATGAAACGGGCTGACTACACGCCTGCGCCGCTGACGGCTCCGACCGAGCTGTCGGCGATGCGGAAAGTGATTGCCCGGCGCATGGTCGAGAGCAAGACGACGATCCCGCACTTCTATATCACGTCGGAAGTGGACATGGCGGAAGCCATGGCCCTGCGCGAGATGCTGAACGCTTACGACGACACCCTGACCAAAATTTCTCTGAACGATATGATCGTCAAAGCCTGCGGCAAAGCGCTGGTTAAGTTTCCCGCCGTCAATGCCTCGTTCAAAGACGACAAGATTTATCCCGGCGCGGGAATTCATGTCGGCGTTGCTGTTGCGCTTGACGATGGCCTGATTGTGCCCGTCGTTCGGGATGCCGACTCGACGCCGCTTCGCAAGCTTGCCCAAAACACCAAAACTCTGGTCAAGAAAGCCCGCGATAAAAAGCTCCAGCCGAGCGAATACAGCGGCGGGACGTTTACGGTCTCCAACTTAGGTCCGTTTGACGTGGAAAGCTTTATTGCGATCATTGACCCGGCTCAGGGCGCGATCCTGGCCGTGTCCAGCATCGTCAAAAAAGCCGTCGTGCTGGAAGACAACACGATTGCCGCCCGCCCGCGCATGAACCTGACATTCAGCGGCGACCACCGGGTGATGGACGGCGCGACCGGCGCCCGGTTCTTGCAGGAAGTCAAGCGCCTCCTGCAAAACCCGCTGTCGCTGATGGAGTAGGGCGGACGAATGAGAAGCCGGCGCTTCCCGTGCCGGCTTCTGCCTCTGAAGGAACACTTATGCTGGTAGTGACAGGCGGCGCGGGCTTCATCGGCAGCGTGCTGGTCTCGATGCTGAACGCGCGGGGCCGCCGCGACATCTTGATTGTAGATGAGTACGGCGACGGCCTGAAGTGGAAGAACCTGCGCGGCAAGTCGTTCCTAGATGTCGTCGAGCCGGATCGCTTCGCGCATGACCTGACGGCAGGCATGTATGACGGCCAGCTTGACGGCATCCTGCACATCGGCGCGATCACCGACACGTCGTTTCCCGATATGGACGAGCTGCAAAAGCGTAATGTCCGCTGCACCCGGACGCTGGCGCTCTGGGCGATGGCGCACGCCGTCCGGTTCGTTTATGCATCCAGCGCGAGCGTCTACGGCGACGGCGCTTTGGGCTTCTCGGATGCCGACAGCGTGACACCGACACTGCTTCCCCTCAATCCTTACGCCTTCTCCAAGTGGCTGTCCGATACCGAAGCGATCCGGGGCGGCTGGACGAGCCAAATCGCTTCCCTGCGCTTCTTCAACGTCTTCGGCCCGAACGAGTATCACAAAGGCCGCATGGCGTCCGTGCCGTGGCACTCCGCCAACCAGATCCGCGAAACCGGACAGATCAAGCTGTTCCAGTCGCACGATCCGCGCTATGCCGATGGCGCTCAGGAGCGGGACTTCGTATACGTCAAAGATGTCTGCGCCGTCGTGCTTTGGTTCCTGGACCACCCCGACGCTAACGGCATCTACAACGTCGGCACCGGCCAGGCGCGGACTTTTAACGACCTCGCCGCCGCGATCTTCCGTGCTTTGGGCAAGCCGTCCGACATCACTTATATTCCGACGCCTGAAAACATTCGGGCCGCTTACCAGTACCACACGCAGGCCGACTTGACCCGCCTGCGCGAGACCGGCTGCGACGTGCCGTTTTTGTCCCTCGAAGACGCCATTCAGGACTACGTCGGAACCTATCTGCAAAATGAAACCAATCCGTATTTGTAAGGCCGGAACCCACCCCGGCTCGTCCCTCGCCACCCCTCCCGAAACCGCCACCCCTCCCGAAACGGGAAGGGCAGGAGATTCAGGCACGGACGCCGACAAACACTCTTTGTCCTCCCGAAGCGGGAGGACCCCTGCGAAGCAAGGAGGTGGGTTCTTGGCTCTCTGCCTGCTCCTCGTCCTTCCTGCCCATGCCGAGTCTGCCGATCTGCCGAACTTCCACCAAACCGCGCCCGGCATCTGGCGCGGCGCGGCCCCGACCGAAGCCGGCCTGCGGCAGCTGAAAGCGATGGGCATCAAGACAGTGATTGATCTGCGGATCGCGCCGAAGACAGTCAAAAAAGAGGGGATCTACGCCCGGTCGCTCGGATTTAACTTCATCAACTTACCGATGGGATCCGACCCGCCGACTCCGAAAGAAGTCTCGACGCTGCTTGCCACGCTGAAACAAGCCCCGTCGTCGCCGGTCTTTGTCCACTGCCAGCACGGGGCCGACCGCACCGGCTGCATGATCGGCATCTACCGCGTCACCCAGCAAGGCTGGTCGTACTCCCAAGCATTCGCCGAGATGCGGAAAGACGGTTTCAACCCCCGCTGGATCAACCTGAGCGAAGCCGTCCGGCAGCGGGCGAAATTGTAGGAGTTTTCAATGGCGGTATCCAGACGTAGCAAAAGAACCTGGATTGTTCTTGGAGCGCTTGTGGTCGCGCTCCCTATCGGCCTTTGGGGCGCGGACGCTCTCACGCCTTCGGTTGTGCGCCAAGCGCTGCCTAAAGCGGCAGCAAATGTGCAGGAATACTACAGCGACGACGGGTTCCACGGCGACTTCGTTCGCTGCCTGCAAGCGGACATGCCGGAGTCGGAGATGCCGCGCTTCGCGGCAAAACTCGGCTTGTCGCGGCGATACGATGCCAAGCGCGATGCCAAGCCGCGCTGAACTTCGACACAAGCGATACGATCTCCTGGTGGCAGCCGCCGGAAAGCTTGGACGGCGCTTATTATGAGTACAGGCCGGGCAGCGATTCATACTCCCTCGCCAAATACGAAAATGGACAGGTTCATTTTAAGGCAATTTCCTGGTAGCAGTTTCCTCTGTCGGTTAAACTTGACACTGCCGCACATAATCAGGTACACTACGCCGATAACTAAAAGATTACACAGAACCGCAGGAGGATAAGAGCGCTATGGCTCTGCTCAAAGAACAAAAAGAAGTCGTGATTGACGACAACCGAACACACGTCTCGGACACCGGCTCGCCGGAAGTCCAGGTCGCACTGCTGAACGCATCCATCAAGAACCTGACCGAACACCTGAAGGTGAACCGCCACGACTACCACACTCAGCGCGGATTGATGGTGCAGATCGGCAAGCAGCGGCGCCTGCTGAACTACCTGGCAGACAAAGACATCAACCGCTACCGCGCTCTGGTTGCCAAGCTCGGCATCCGCAGCAAGCACTAAGTTTTCCCCCAAAGCCTCCCGGCGAAGAAGCGCAAGGGAGGCTTTCGGCTTTTTATTTTCTCTGTCTTTTATTTTCCCTGCTCCCAGCGCGGACAGGAACCCACCCCGCCGCAAGCGGCGACCCTCCCGAAGCGGGAAGGTGAAGAGTTTCAAACAGGCCCATAGGCGAATATTCTCTTCGTCCTCCCGCTTCGGGAGGACCCCTGCGAAGCAAGGAGGTGGGTCTCATAGGAACACCCAATACACATGGAACAATTTGTCGAAACGGAATGGTGCGGCGCAACCCTGCGGATCAGCACCGGCAAGCTCGCCCAGCAGGCCAACGGCTCCGTCCTGCTCTCAAACGGCGACACGATTATTCTCGCCACGGCGACGATGTCGAAAGAACCCAAGTCGAACCTCGACTTCTTCCCGCTGACCTGCGATTATGAAGAAAGAAAGTACGCAGTCGGCAAGATCCCCGGCGGCTTTGTCAAGCGCGGCGGACGGCCCGGCGAAAAAGCGACCCTGACCTCGCGCCTGATTGACCGGCCCCTGCGCCCGCTGTTCCCCTACGGAATGCGGAACGAGACCCAGATCATCGCCATGCCGCTGTCGTACCAGCCGGAGTTTTCGCCCGATGTGCTGGCCGTCACCGCCGCTTCCGCCGCGCTGATGGTCTCGGACATCCCGTTCAACGGCCCCATCGGCTGCGTCCGGGTCGGACTCGATGCCGACGGCCAGTTTATCCTGAACCCGTCGTTCCCCCAGCAGCAGGAAAGCCCGTTAGATTTAATTGTCGCCGCGTCCGATGACGCGATTGCGATGGTCGAGGCGGGCGCGTCGGAAGTCTCCGAAGCTAAAATGCTCGAAGCCATGGACTTCGCCCACGATGCCTGCCGCAAGCTCTGCGACATGCAGCGCGAGCTGGCCGCGAAAGTCGGCAAAGCCAAGACCGACATTCCCCTGCACCACACGAACGCCGAGATTTTAGAAGTCATTCGGCAGCGGTTCGCCGCGACGCTTCGTTCGGGCTTACAGGACCCTGATAAGTCGTCCCGCGAAGCGGGCTTGACCCTGCTCATCAATCAAGTCGTTGACGCGCTGAAAGCCGAGTATCCCGACAACATCGCCGACCTCAAAGAAGCCGCCGACAAGGTGGTCAAAGAGCAGCTCCGCGACATGATCCTCTCCGAAGGCAAGCGCCCCGACGGGCGCGGCACGACCGACATTCGCCAGATTTCCTGCGAAGTCAGCCTGCTCCCCCGCGTTCACGGCACCGGCCTGTTCACGCGCGGCCAGACTCAAGTCTTAACGACTTTGGTTCTCGGCTCCGGCGAGGACGCCCAGATGATTGATACGCTGGAAGAAGACAGCGAAAAGCATTATATGCACTTCTACAACTTCCCGCCCTACTCGGTCGGCGAAGCCCGTCCAATGCGCGGTCCCGGACGCCGCGAAATCGGCCACGGCGCATTGGCGGAAAGAGCGCTTCGGGCGGTGATCCCTTCCCGCGAGTCGTTTCCCTACACCATGCTGCTGACCTCGGAAGTTTTGGAGTCCAACGGCTCCACTTCGATGGGTTCCACCTGCGGCTCGACCCTGGCGCTGATGGACGCGGGCGTTCCCATCAAAGCTCCCGTCGCCGGCATTGCGATGGGCCTGATTGAAGGACCTGAAGGCAGCGGCGAAGGCGGGCAGGGGCGCAAGTACGCGGTTCTGACCGATATTCAGGGCATGGAAGACTTCTCCGGCGACATGGATTTCAAGGTTGCCGGCACTGCCGAAGGCATCACCGCCTTGCAACTTGACACCAAAATCGGCGGCGTCCCGCGCGACGTGTTTGTCCAGGCGTTCGCTCAGGCCCGCGACGCCCGCTTGTTTATTTTGGACAAGATTACCGAGGCGATTGCAGCCCCGCGTGAAACCCTATCCAACTATGCGCCGCGCATTATTACGCTGCACATTGAGCCGGAGCAGATCGGCCTGGTCATCGGACCGGGCGGCAAGACGATCAAAAAGATCACGGCAGACACCGGCGCGAAGATTGACATCGAGCAGGACGGCACGGTGTATATCGCGGCGGTAGACGGCGCGGCGGGCGACGCGGCCAAGAAGGCCGTCGAAGACCTGACCCGAACGCTCAGCCCCGGTGACGAGTTTGAAGGCACGGTCGTCCGCTTCCTGCAATTCGGCGCGTTCGTCGAGATCCTGCCCGGCAAAGACGGCCTGGTTCATGTTTCCCAGCTTTCCGACTCCGACGAGCGCATCGGCAAGCCTGAAGACGTGATTAAGCTCGGCGACAAGATCCGTGTCCGCGTCACCGAGATTGACCCGCAGGGCCGTGTCAACCTGACCGCTCGCGGGCTAGACCAGCCCTTCGACCCGGCCAATCCTGAACCCGGTCGTCCCGCTCGCCCCGGCGGGGGCGGCGGTAGTGATCGCGGCCCGCGTCCTGAGCGCGGCGGTGATCGTGGCCCGCGCCCCGGCGGCGGTGGGGGAGGACGCGGCGGCTTCAACGGCGGCGGCAATACCGAGCGCACCGAGCGCCCGGTCTCCTTCGAGCCGGCTAAACCCGAAGGCACCGGCGACGTAGCCCCGGCGGCTGCGCCGATCACGTCCCCTGAAGCGGCCCCGCTCGCTCAGGCCGACGATGAAGCCCCCCGCGCCCGCTTCCGCCCCCGGCGCTGATGTTCAATCCCAAAAGGCTGCTGTAGCAATACAGCAGCCTTTTTCTTTGCTGGCTCACCGAGATCACAATGGAAGTTCAGTACACGCTGACGCAGGAAGATTTTTGGAGCTACCGAAAATACCGTATGGCACACGATTACTTTTATTTTCCCACCCGATTTTTGTGTTTCTATTTGCTGGCATTCGCCCTGGGATATGTGTTCCATCACGATCTTGCACTCATGGCTGCCGCCAGTTTCATTGTTGCCTTTTTTTGGTTTATCCAGGACATTCTCACGACAAAATCTCAGATCAGAAAGCTGATAGCCCGCTACCCTTATTGGGTCATGCCTCAAGGGGTAACACTGGAAGCACAAGGCATTGATTGGAGCACGGACGCAGGCAACGCCAAAATTCCCTGGCATCAGTTCAAGGCCATTGAAGACAACGGAGTGTATTTGCTGTTTCGGATGCGAAGATGGCGAGCGATCATCGTTCCAAAAAGTGCATTTCGCAATTCACGCGAAGCGCAGGCATTTTGGGAAATTGCTCACTCATATCGGCAAAATGCCGGTTCGGGGTCGGACACGCTTCCGAAAGAGGAGACTTGGCCGCCGCCCCCACGTCCATAGCGTCAAAGAGCCGTCATTACAGAAATGCGGCCGTTCAGCCAAAGGGAAACAGAATGTCTACGGCAAGTTATGAGCGGATAATGACGGAAAAGCAGCACATCAAGCGCCAGGTCGAGGCTGAAGCGGCATTTGGCGAGTTGCTAGAATCTCAAGGTGTTGACCCTGCCGAGTTCAGGAAGCAGTGGAAGCTGTCTCTGCATCAGTTCAACACCCTGGCCCACTACATTCATGGCGTCAATGACGAGGAACCGGTTTTACCGGCTGCGCTCAAAGTCTTGCTGACGCCCCTAAAAGCACACTCAATGGCTTGATGCGGCGGAGGCACAAGCAGGAAAGCACACCGGCGGCAGAGAATTATTCTCTGCCGCTTGTTTTGTCAACACGCCAGGAGGACATGACTTTGGAGATTACTTATAGCTCGACCCGCCGCGACCAATGGCGCTGCAATTTGTATGTGCTACTACACCGCCCGCAAGCTGGGGTTGGTTTGCTTGTGGTTCTTGTTATTACCGCAGTTTGCCATGCTTGGCTGGCGCGGTCACCTTCTGGGACACTAGGATGGGAAACTATTCTTATTTTTGTTGTCTCTTTGCTCGGTGGTTTGCTTGTCCACGCTCTGATGCTTCATGCTGAGATCGTTACACGTTTGCCGACACCAACCTCCAAGCGTATCTGTACAACAATCATTACCCCAGAGTTCTTTCGAGATGTCATGCCTGAGAAAACACAGGATTATCGCTGGGCAGAAATCACTTCGATACGCCTGCACCGTGGCGACTTCTACTTTTGGATTGGCGGCACGAAAGGCAACTTTATCCCATGTAGTGCATTTGACGACCGGCGGGATGCCCAGCAGTTTTTTGACCTTGCTCAGTCGTATTGGCAGAGTGCCAAAAGCGGAGTTGAGGTTCTGGTTCCCCAGGATGTCTGGCCGCCCGTGCCCCGCCTTTAAGTCCAACATGCAAATCAAGTTTAGGGTCACGGCAAAAGAAGCGTGGAAGCCACGCTGGCGCACCTGGAGACGCTCTTCGCTGGGTCTGACGATGCGGCTGTGTGCGCTGCCGCTGACTGCCTATTATGCCTGCCCGTATTTCCGCCTCGATGTTCATCTGGCAATAATCGTTGTGGTTGTCATCGGCATCGTGCCGTTTGCTTCTTTGGTCCTGGCGCTGATTGACCTGCTTCGCAAAGCGGCGGCTGTTCGGGCCGCAACCCGCACTGAATGGATCGCAGAAGTCGGCGCACGGGATTTTCGCCTGGGAATGCATCCAAGTGACGGACACTATTACCACTGGACACGAGTGGCAGCAATAGACGAAACGGAGGACGGCTTGTTCTTCGTTCTCACAAACGGGTCGCGGCTTGGTATCCCCCGCAGCGCGTTTTCCACTCCGGCGGCGCTCCAAGCGTTTCTTGCAGAAGCTCGCCACTGCTGGAACGCCGCACGGGTTCGGGAAAACCAGATCGTAGTACCGGAAGACGAAACAGTTTGGCCGCCGGCGCCCCGCCCCGGAGCTTGACACTTACTTCCTCGTTTCTGGAACGAACCAATGACCGTTTGCGTTATAATCAGTGTGGGAGAAACCAACCGATGAACAATTTTTCGCGTAACCCAAATCAACCTTATAATCCCTACGCCGCTAACCAGTCTGCGGCGTCTTCCAATGCGCTGATCCAGCGCGTTTCGTACCTGCTCTGCACGGCGCTTCTCGTCACGGCGGGTGCGGCCTGGTGGGCGGTGTCGGCCCATTTGTCGCCTGCGCTGTTTCTGCCGCTGATGCTCGGCACGTTCGGGTGCGTCATCGGCCTGTCGTTCGCCCGGAACAACCCCGGCCTGAGCCTTGTGCTGCTGTACGGCCTCAGTGTTCTGGAAGGGCTGCTCATGGGACCCCTGCTCGGCATGATTGCCCACGGCTATCCTTACGGCGCGGCAGTCATCGGCGAGGCGGCGTTTCTGTCGGCGGTGATTGTCGCCGGCCTCGGCACCTATGTCTGGGTCTCCGGCAAAGACTTCGGCGGGCTGGGCAAGTTCTTGATCTTTGCCCTGCTGGGCTTGATTGTCGTCGGCTTAGTCCGCTTCTTTCTGCCGTTCAGCCCCGGCCTGAGCCTGGTTTATGCCATCGGCGGTGCGCTGATCTTTGCGGGCTTCACGCTCTACGACTTTTCCAATATCAAGTTCCGCTACGGCCCAAACGACTATGTTCTGGCGACAGTCGCGCTGTATTTAGACTTCATCAACTTGTTCTGGTTCCTGATCCAGATATTGCTGTCCCTGAGCGGCGGCGGCTCTTCCCGCCGGAGCTAAAAGGCGATAAGAAGCACCTCACCCCGGAACTCCGTTCCAGGGTGAGGTTTTTTCTTGACAGGATTTTCCCTGCACGCTGTCGAACTTACTCCCTATGAACACAAACAGTAAAACGCTGCTCCCGCTGGACGTAGACACGGCGGAAAAAGCGCTGGCGCTGGCAAAGACGCTGGCAGGGGAAGTTGCCGGGTACAAAGTGGGCTTGGAACTGATCAACGCGGCAGGCTTCGGTCTTTTTGATGCCTTGAAAGCGCAGGCGGGCGCAGACACGAAGATTTTCTACGACTGCAAGTTTCACGATATTCCGAACACCGTCTTCGGTGCATCCAAAGCAGCCGCCCGGCGGGGAATCTGGATGTTCAATATCCATGCGTCCGGCGGATGCGCCATGATGCAGGCCGCCGTGCAGGGAGCAAAAGAAGGCGCGGACGCGGCCGGCGTTCCAAAGCCGCTAGTGATTGCAGTCTCGGTACTGACGAGCATCAGTGCCGAAGTCCTGCGCGATGAGCTGGGCGTCGCGCGCCCCATGACGGAACAAGTCGTGCATCTGGCGCGTCTGGCACAAGACAGCGGCTGCGACGGACTGGTCGCCTCGCCGCACGAGATTGAAGCTGTCCAAGGCGCCTGCGGGCCGGAGTTTGTGCTGGTGATTCCCGGTGTCCGCCCGGCGGGCGCGGCGCATGGCGACCAGAAGCGGGTGATGACGCCCAGTGAAGCCGTCCGGGCTGGGGCGCATTACCTGGTGGTCGGACGGCCGATCACGGCAGCGCCCGACCCACGCGAGGCGGCGGCGGCGATCAACAGAGAGACAAGCGGAAGAAGCGATGCAAGCTAGATGGTATGTTCCCGCTGTGGCAGTGCTGCTCCTGGCAGGAGGAATTTGTTCGGCGGCTCCCGCGCCTGCCGTGTCCGTCGCCGGGCAGCAGGTCACATTTGCCGGCAGGATCAAGCGGGTCGAGGCCGGGCCGCACGCGGCCTTGTTTACGGGCGACAACGGGCAGGACTTCGTGCTGGATTTGTCGCAGGCAAGAGTCATTCTGCCGAACGGGGTTAAATCACTGATGCCGGGGCAGCGCGGCATGGTTTCGGGGCTGGGGAACAGCGATGGCAGCATCGCCGTTCGCCGCTTCCAAATCCTGCCGCCCCCGCCTGTTCCTGCTCCCATTGCCGCCGTCCCGGAGCCGCTGGACATCACGGTGCGCGGAACCGTTGAGGCGGTGATCCTGGAAACGGGCTCGTTTGTGCTGCGGGTCAACACGCACACGCGCACCGTTTATGTGACGCCCGATACTGATGTGTCAGGGCTTAGACCGGCGGCATCCGGTGCGTTCCCGGTGCAGCCGGGCCTGCGTGTCACCGTCGGCGGGGCGCTCCAGCCGAATGGGACTTTGCTTGCAGGCGTCCTGACCGACAAAGAAGACTTGACCTACCAGACGGCGGCTAATCAGGCCAACCGCGTTCTATTCGGTGCGGTCTCGTCCCCGGCAAACAAGCTGCGCGGGCGCGATTTCCGGATCCGCCTGGCGGACGGTACAGAGGTCAAAATCAGCTCCCCGCACTCGGTTCCCATCCGCCGGACCGGTCGCCCCGTTTCGGTGTACGATCTGAACCGCCGCGACCAAGTGCGCGTCACCGGCCGCCTGCGCGGCAGCGACTTCGTGGCTTCCCGCGTGGATGTGCTGGCCCCGCCGCCCGATGCTGTCCCGGCAGGTGCAGCAGAGCCGGCGGGAAGGCCGGGACTCTGACCTCCCGCAGATAACAAAGAGGGCGCAGCAAGCAGCGCCCCTCCGTTCCCAACCCATAAGGTGCGCCGTTTGCTGCGCTCTGCTAATCTGCCAGCCACTCGTCCAGCGTCGAGACCGGCAGGCCGAACAAGTCCGAGATTTCCGTCAAAAAGAACTTGCCGCCCGACGCATTCAAGCCTTTTGCCAGGGTCGGGTCATCGCGCAATGCCTGCTTGACCCCCTTGTTTGCCAGGGCCAGCAGGTAGGGGAACGTCGCGTTGGTCAGGCCGTAGGTGGACGTTGCCGGCACCGCGCCGGGGATATTGGCGACCCCATAATGAATGACATCGTCCACCGTGAACACCGGCACGGCATGGGTCGTCGGGTGCATCGTTTCAATGCAGCCCCCCTGGTCTACCGCCACATCCACAATCACCGCTCCCGGCTTCATCCGCTTCAGGTCGGCTTGGGACACTAAAATCGGAGCGCGTGCGCCCTTAATCAAGACCGCGCCGATGACGACATCCGCCGTCGGCAAAATCTCCCGGATATGCAAAGCGTTCGAGAAATACGTCGTCACGTTCGCGGGCAGAACGTCGTCCAAGTAGCGCAGACGCTCTAAGTTCACGTCCATCATCGTAACGTTCGCCCCCATGCCTGCCGCGACTTTCGCCGCGTTGATGCCGACCACGCCGCCGCCGAGGATCACGACATGGGCGGCAGGCACCCCCGGAATGCCTCCCAAAAGAATACCCCGTCCGCCCTGCGGCTTTTCCAGATACTTCGCCGCTTCCTGCATCGCCATCTTGCCCGCGATCTCGGACATCGGGGTCAGCAGGGGCAGCGTGTGGTCCGGCGCTTCCACCGTCTCATACGCAATGCACGTCGCCCCCGTCTTCTGCACCGCCTCCGACAAGGCCCGCGACGCCGCAAAGTGGAAGTAAGTGAACAGCGTCTGATCCGCCCGCATGTGCGCGATCTCGTCCGGCTGCGGCTCTTTCACCTTGCAGACAATCTCCGCCCGCTCCCACACCTCCGCCGCCGTTTGAACGATCGTGCCGCCCGCCGCGACGTAAGCCTCATCCGGCAGGGAAGTCCCGACCCCCGCGCCCGTCTCCACAAACACCGTATGCCCCGCCTTCGTCAGCGTCTCCACGCCCGACGGCACCACGGCCACCCGGTTCTCATTGTTTTTAATCTCTTTTACAACCCCAATATTCATGCGTATTTCCTTCTATCTTAACCGATTACCCTATTATACCTGCTACGAACGCTGCTCCTTATTTCGGGGCGCGGGAGGCCAAACACCTTCAACTTCGGAGAGGCCGATACCTGGATGAAACCCATTATTTTCCTGACCATATGCGGATTGGTAAGTAAGAATATGTGCCAGCAACTCGTCAGCCGTAATCGGAAGATACACTTGCGGAATGTTGATGGGAGCGACAAAAATTCCGAACGGTTTGTAAAGCGGAACACAAGCGGCATTGAGGCTGAAAAGCCAAGACTGCTTCTTTCCCAGCCTTTGTGCCAGTGCGCCTGAGTTTTTAGGGACAATTCCGACATGACGGTAAATTAGGTTATAGGCCCGGACTTCCTCAATCTCATGCCAGTAGATCAGTCCTAAATGTGTACCCAGTGTGTCCACTGTGATGCCGTCAGAACTGAGAATAACAATCGGTTTTGCTTGTTTCCGAAAAGAGCGAATTTGTGCCCAATAAAGCAGCGCAAACTCTGCGCCAAGGAACCAGGGCATCCAAGTCAAAACACCGGATGTCACAGGGCCGAATTGAACCGGAACTTGCTTTACGAGGAACGGCGGCTTCTTGGAATGAACGGAAATTGTAAAGCCGTGTGCAAAGAAAGTAGAAATGGCGAAAAACACGATGAGTGGCAACACAAAAAGCATACGCTTGTTGAGGTTGCTCAGAGCTTTGCTTCTGTCGGCAAAGAGAACATAATTTTCAGCAGAAAGGGAGTTAACAGTCATAGCAGTTGTCACTTTCTTCAGCAGAAGCTGAGACGGACCAGTCTGCTACACTTCGCCGCATCTAAGTCGCTTTCCTGCTTTTCACAAAGTATTCCAGCGCAGCGACCGGGTCCGGGGCGGGAATGGGATAATGCTGCTCTTCATAGGCTTCGACAAGCAGCGCCAGAATGTCAAGACGGTCGCCTTCCGGCGTGTTGGGTTCTGCGTCAAAGATGCGGTCAATTTTTGCCAACGCTTCTTTGTAATCGGCCTCGGTTTTCAAGATATGTAATGTCAAAGAATTGGCCTCTTGGCAGGAAGCTGAGCAGAAGCCACGAAATAAATTCCGAGGCTAGGATAAAACACCGTCGAGGCGACGGAAGAGGATAAGCGCGGTCGGTTCTTGTGTCGCTGCGACACTGTTTTGTTTCAGCCTCGGAATTTATTCCGAGGCATCCTTTCTTTCGACTGGTTTGCCGCCTTCTCCTTCACCAAGACAATTCCGACGAACACTCCGACTCAGGTGCCTGCATACCGGCCTGAATGCACTCACGCATACCCGGAATGGACAGCAGATATAAAATTTCTTCCAAATCCTGCGGCAGAGTGTCTTCCGGCGGTGCTTCCTGCGCCTGCTTGTCGGTGAGAGTTTTCATAGCGAGAGTTTACCCGATTTCGGACGCGCATTTCCCAGGCGGCGAGCGGGTATAATAACGGGGCTTGTCAGAAGCGCGTTTCGCTAAGAGCGCATTAGAAATGGAACTACGGCCATCGCACGCCCTTTGAACCCGATCACTTACTTCCGCCGCAACTTAGGGCGGACCCTGCCGCTCGCGTTTGTCATTGTGCTGTCGGTCTTTCTCATTGCTTCAGTCGTCACCATCGTTAACTCGATTGACCTGACGGTGCTGACGATCTACAATTACACCAAAGTCTTTACGCCGGTCATTCCCCGCATCGGGGCCGCCGTGCCGGGAGAGCTCGTCATTCGGGTTCCTGCCGCCATTAAGACCCAGATTCAGAAGACGCCGGGGGTGGAAAAGACCATTGAAACGTCCGGCTTCTTTTTTAACATCAACACGGTCTTTGGCCCGTTTCCCTTTGTCTGCTTCGGCGTGACCGATGCCGACCGGGATTATCTGTTAAAAAGGGCAGGGGACACGCTTGTGCCGGGCGGGCGGATGCCGGCGCCGGGCCAGCCGGAAGCGGTGATCTCGGAAGGGCTGGCCCGAAACAAGAAAGTAAAAATCGGGGATATTATCGCGTCGCCGCTCGACACGGGAACGTTTGTGGCGGCACCGGCGAAGATCAAGCTCGTGGGAATACTGCGGGGGCCGACCTGGATGGCGTTTACGTCCCAGCAGTTCACCGACGCGAGTCTTTCTCAAGTGCCGCGCTCGCTGCTGGTGACGACGACGAACCCCGCCGACCAGGGCCGGGTGGGGGATGCGCTGTTCGGGTCGCTGGACAAGTTTCAGGTGCAGGTGCTGTCGTTCAACAATCTGGTCAAGACGCTGCGAAACTCGCTGGCGTCCATGTACTTGATCATGCACCTGGTCAACGGCACAGTGATCTTTGTGGTCGCGCTGATGGCGGGGATGCTGTCCAATATCTACTTTACCCAGCGGATCTCCGAGTTTGCGGTGCTGGCCGCTATCGGCATTCGCCGCAGTACGCTGGTCTGGCACGCAGTTTCCGAGACGGCAATTCTGACCTCGCTTGGCTGGATATTTGGCGTCCTGGTGAATTGGAGCATTCTGAGCCTGATGCGCGGGAGCGTGTTTGAGCCGCGCGGGATGCTGATCAACCCCAGCGATCCGTTGTCTTATTGGAACACGCTGCCGATTCCGGTCTGCATCACGCTGTTTGCCGTCGCGACCATTTCTTACCGCTTGTCCCATTTGGACCCGGTCACGATTATAGAGAGGCGATAAAGAAGCGATCACAAGGGGGAGACGCGGCCGGCGGCTGTTTTGGAACTTCTCCCGCTTGCCTTCGGCGCTGCTGCGTCTTTGTTCCTTGTCTTTGTTCCTCTTGACTTCCCCGCGTCCATCGGCGATAATTGCGCTATGGATACTATGGCCCTTGATGGGTTTTACTCGCCCTATACTCACGGCTTTGTGCGGGCCTGCGTGTGCGTTCCGTTCCTGCGCGTCGCCGATCCCGCCTTTAACGCGCAGCAGACGCTCGGCCTCGCGCAGCGAGCGTCGGACATGGGCGCGGCGGTGGCGCTGTTCCCGGAGCTTGGCCTGTCCGCGTATTCCAACGAAGACTTGTTTCACCAGGATGCGCTTTTGGAAGCCTCGCTGGATGCGCTGGGCCGGGTGGTTGAAGCTAGCTGTACCCTGACCCCGCTGCTCTTAGTGGGTGCGCCTTTGCGGTTCGACGGTCAGTTGTTCAACTGCGCTGTTGTCGTGTATCGGGGGCGAGTGCTGGGGCTGACGCCGAAATCGTACCTGCCGAACTACCGGGAGTTCTACGAAAAGCGGCAGTTCACGTCCGGGCGCGACGCCATCCGCCGCGAAGTCTCGCTGTTCGGCCAGACTGTTCCCTTCGGCAGTGATCTGATCTACGCGGCTGCGAACCTGCCGAACTTTGCCTTGCACACAGAGATCTGCGAAGATGTCTGGACACCGATCCCGCCCTCCACTTACGGCGCACTGGCCGGGGCAACTGTGCTTGCCAACCTCTCCGCATCCAACATCACCATCGGCAAAGCCGAGTACCGGCGTCAGCTTTGTGCGGCTCAGTCGGGCCGGTGCGTCGCAGCGTACCTGTATTCCGCCGCCGGACCGGGCGAGTCCACGACCGATTTAGCCTGGGACGGCCACGCGCTGATTTACGAAAACAACGAAAAGCTGGCCGAAGCCGAGCGGTTTGCTGCCGACGAGCAGATCATCGCCGCCGATTTGGACTTGGAGCGTCTGGCCCAGGAGCGGATGCGCTTGTCCAGCTTCCAGGACTCCATCGGTGATCACTTAGCCCGTGTCCGGGCCATGCGCCGGGTCGAGTTTGAGTTTCAGGTGCCGGAGACCACGCAAAAGCTGATGCGTCCCCTCGAACGCTTTCCCTACGTCCCCAACGACCCTGTGAAGCGCGATGAGCGGTGCTACGAGGCGTACAATATCCAGGTGCATGGCCTGATGAAGCGGCTCCAAAGCACGGGGATCAAGAACGTCGTGATCGGCGTTTCCGGCGGCCTCGATTCCACCCACGCACTGATTGTCGCGGCCCGGACGATGGACCGGCTCGGCCTGCCCCGCCGAAACATACTCGGCTACACCATGCCGGGCTTTGCGACTTCCAGCGGCACCCGCACCAACGCCCTCGGCCTGATGGAAGCCCTCGGCATCACGTCCCATGAGATCGACATCAAGCCGTCGTGCCTGCGAATGCTGTCCGACATCGGCCACCCGTTCATTGACGGCGAGCCGGTTTACGATATTACATTTGAAAACGTCCAGGCCGGCGAGCGCACGTCCCACTTATTTCGATTGGCAAACTTCAACAACGGCCTCGTGCTGGGAACCGGAGATTTGAGCGAAATGGCCTTGGGGTGGGCGACTTACGGGGTCGGCGATCAAATGTCGCACTACAACGTCAACGCTTCCGTCCCGAAAACCCTCATTCAGTACCTTTTGCGCTGGGTCATCGCGACAGAGCAGTTCGACCCACTCACGTCCGCCATTGTCCAGGCTATCGTAGACACCGAAATCTCCCCGGAGCTTGTCCCCCACAGCGCCGGCGACGATGACCAGTCGCCGTTCCAAAGCACCCAGGACAAGATCGGTCCCTACGAGCTGCAAGACTTCAATCTTTACTACCTCACCCGCTACGGCTTCCGTCCGTCCAAAGTCGCCTATTTGGCGTCCGAAGCCTGGGGCGATAAACTCACCGGCGCGTGGCCCGACCCGTTCCCCGAAGACGAAAAGAACGAGTACGACCTGCCCGCCATCAAAAAGTGGCTTGGCCTTTTCCTGTACCGCTTCTTCCAAACCAGCCAGTTCAAGCGCTCCGCCATGCCCAACGGCCCCAAAGTCGGCTCCGGCGGCTCCCTTTCCCCACGCGGCGACTGGCGAGCGCCCTCCGACTCCGAAGCGACGGTCTGGCTGGAAGAACTCAAGAAGAACGTGCCGGACGAGTAAGAAAGCAGGGTAGGGGCAGACCCCCGTGTCTGCCCTTCTTCTACTTGTGTTTCTACTAAAAATACCGCGACGCCAAATCAAGAAGGGCGACGCCAAATCAAGAAGGGCAGACACGGGGGTCTGCCCCTACATCACATGGAGGTTCCTCAATGTTCGATCCTAATATCCATCACCGCCGCTCTATCAGACTTTCGCATTTTGATTACGCAAGCGCAGGTGTATACTTCGTGACTATCTGCGTTCAAGACCGAATGCCGCTGCTTGGCACTATCGCTAAGGAAACAATGCGACAAAATGACGCGGGGGCGATGGTGCAAACTGCTTGGGAAGAGTTAACTGACCATTACCCTGGTATTGGCGCGGATGCTTTTGTTGTTATGCCAAACCATGTTCATGGACTGATAACATTAAGCGGCGATAGTACGCTCGGAGTTGCGCTTACTTTGTCAGAGGTCGTGCAGCGCTGGAAGTCATGGACAACAACTTTATATCGACGTGGCGTGAACGAACAGAATTGGCAACCCTTCCCGGCGCGTCTTTGGCAAAGAAACTATTACGAGCGGGTTGTTCGAGATGAAAAGGAATGGCAAACTTATAGAGACTACATCCAGAATAATCCATCGAAATGGTGTGATGATCAGGAATATGTCCCGTAGGGGTAGGTCCCCGTGCCTACCCTCTCTTTCTTCTCTTTCTTGTAATTTTGTGCTTTTTTAGCATTAGGTTGGCGGGAAAGAAGAGCAGGAGAAAAGAAGAGCAGGAAAAAAAGAAGGGTAGACACGGGGGTCTGCCCCTACCCTCAGCGCATCGTCTCCGGGTCTACGCCGTTTTCGCGGCAGAAGGCGCGGTAGGCGTCGGGGGCGATTTCGGAGGGCTTGATTTCGCTGCGGCCGCCCCAAAAGACGTTGGTGTAGGAAACGGGGATGCCGAGGGACTCTAAATGCGCGTCCATGGCGGCTTTGTGGGCCAGGAGGACCGACTTGTCGAGGCCGTGGGCGACGCCCATGATGTTGACGTTCTTAAACTCCGGGCCGCCTTCGCGCCAGTAGGCATGGGTCATAATGTGGAAGCGGCCTATCTCCTGGCCCGCTTCGATCTCGCGGCCTTCGGGGACGGCCCAGTGGAACAGGGCATTGTAGCGGGTGACGCGCTGGTCGCCCGCGCTTGGTTTGACGTGTTCCAGGAACGTCGAGAAGCGGCCGATGACGCGCCGGTCGTGCAGGGACTGGGCGACGGTCAGGAAGGTGGAAAGGCTGACGCCGGCTTCGGCAGCGCGGGCGTTCCACAGGTCGCGGGTCAGCTCATTGGATTCAAACTCACGCTTGAGCGCGGTCAAGACCTGCCAGTCGAGGTCGCTGAGGCTGACGATGTTGGTATCCAGAACGTCGGCGGGAACGTCGGCGAGGCTGCCGATGGGGATGCCTTTGCGGCGGATGTGGCCGACGCCGAGGGCAAAGAGACGTTTGGCGGGCATCAGGCGATAACCGTTTGCGCCGATGGTTTGGGCCAGAAAGTCGGCGTGCTTCACCAGCGAGTAGCCCTGCGGGACTTTCAGCGTGGTCCACAGCTTGTACTGCGAGCCGGGCGTGGCGGCGTCGGCGGAGCGGATGACGACGTGGCCGGAGAACGGGTCGCAGTCAAAGAGGTAGGAAAACGCGGTGTCGAGCTTGCCTGCCGGGACCTGCCAGGCGACAAGCGAGCCTTGCGCCAAATTCGTTGCCATGAGGGTCTGCCGGACGCGCCGGATCGTACCGGACTTCAGCATAGCTTTGATGCGCTCGATGACGACAGCGAGGGGGACGCCGGACTTTTCGGAAATCTCGCCGAAGGGGTCGGCGGTGAAGCCCTGGATTGTATCTTCGGACACCGCCAAAATCGCGGCGTTGGTCGGGTCGTCGATCTCTGCCGGCGTCAATGCAGGCGGCGCGTCAAGTGTCATGCTCATAAGAGTATTGTACCCGATATGCTCCCATCGGGTACAATAGCGTCTATGGACACGTCCGCGCTGCTCCCGACCCAGTTCCGTGAATATCAAGAAGCATTGGAAGCCCAGACGCTTTCGCCGTATGCCGTGCGGTCATCGCAGACGCGCGGGCGGGCGAAGCCGGAAACTCTGGACCCGGTTCGGACAGAGTTCCAGCGGGACCGAGACCGCATACTTCACTCCAAAGCGTTCCGGCGACTGAAGCACAAGACGCAGGTGTTTATTGACCCGGAAGAAGACCATTACCGGACCCGCCTGACCCACACGTTGGAAGTTTCCCAGATTGCCCGGACGCTGGCCCGCGCCCTGCGCTTGAACGAAGACTTGACCGAGGCGATTACCCTGGCGCATGACTTGGGCCACACGCCGTTCGGACACGGCGGCGAGGAAGCGCTCGGCGAAGTGCTGCGCGAGTATGTCCCCGATGCCGAGTTCAAGCACTACGATCAGAGCCTGCGAATCGTAGACGTGCTGGAAAAGCACGGGCAGGGGCTGAACCTGACCTGGGAAGTGCGCGACGGCATTCTCGGCCATTCGAAAGGCAGCAAGGACTTGGGAATTGTCGAGGGGACGAACCTGCCGACCTCTTTGGAGGGCATGTGCGTTCGGATCGCAGACCGAATCGCCTATATCAACCACGACATCGACGACAGCGTCCGGGCCGGGGTTCTCGATATGGCGGACTTGCCGCAGGACACGCTGGACGTTCTCGGCCGCTCCCACGCGCAGCGCATCGGGACAATGGTGAGAAATGTTCTGGAGAGCAGCGTCGGCCGGGACGAGGTCCGCATGACAGGGGCGGTCTTAGAAGCCACCAACGCGCTCAAAGATTATATGTACGCGAATGTCTATACAATGGACACGCGCGGCAATGTCGAGCTGCACAAAGCCCAGTTCATGCTGAAAGAGCTGTTTCGCCTATACATGGGATCGTCGCAGATGCTGCTGCCCATAGAAGAATTGGGGCCGCCGGAGTTCGGCGGCGAGACAACCGAGGCCCGCGCCCGCCGGGTCACGGACTTCGTCGCCGGCATGACCGATCGCTACGCCGCCATGAAGTTCAAGCAGCACTTTTTTCCCTCTGCCTGGAACAACGCAGAATAACGCACGGAGGATTTTGTCTATGCAGGCCGATTTCGCCCCGCCCGCCGACCAGGGACCGCATCATCTCGCGCAGACTGTTCTGCGTGCATTATCCGTCTCGGTGCCGGAGCCGCCGTCCGAAGACCTTCTGTTTTATTTCTTTTCGGCCTTGTATGAAGCCAGCTTTCGTTCCGATCAGGGTTCCCAAATCCAGGGCCGGGTCGTCTGGCAGGAGTCCGAGGACGACTTGGACGCCGCCCCCGAACAGTTGCGGCTGACGCCGCCGGTCCCGCTTTCTGCCGGCAGCCTGACTGCTCTCCTCGCTGGGACGCAGCCGCCTTCGGCTTTGCTGGTTTCTGAAGGCGAAGCGCACCCGCTTGTGATCCACGGCATCGCGCCAGGCCGCGTCCATCCGCCCGCTCTGTGCGTGTTCCAGGTCGACATTCTCGGCCCGGCACATCTTAAAGTGGAAGCCGGGCTGGATTATCCGATTGAGCTGCGCCGGAACCGGCTGCACTTGTCCACGCAGAACGTCTTCGGACGCGGCCTGGTGCGGGTGCGTCTTGCATCGCTG
The DNA here is from genome assembly GCA_965277885.1 of Capsulimonadaceae bacterium. Classification (GTDB taxonomy): domain Bacteria; phylum Armatimonadota; class Armatimonadia; order Armatimonadales; family Capsulimonadaceae; genus JANXMY01. Next base: position 238,779 of record CBDIDS010000003.1, read on the forward strand.
CTGGAAACGCTGTATCCGGCCCTTCTGCCTTTGCTGCCGGCCGAAGTCGCCGGGTCGCCCCTCCTGGCCGCCGGGTCGTTCCCGCTGCCCGGCGGCGGCGTTCTGCTCCAGGAGCAGCAGGACTGGCCGGAAACGCTCACGCAGTTCTGGCTGGATGCCTTGGTTCTTCTGCTGGGGCGAATTGGAGAAACGCAGCGCGGCGGTCTGGTCCTGCTGACGCCGCGCCGGGACCGCGCCGCCGAAGAAGCCTGGCTCGCGCCGCCCCAGGGCGGCGCTTACCCGCAGCTTCGGCGGCGGCTGGAACAGCGGGCGGCGGCAGCGATTATCCGGCAGACCGAGGCCGCCGAGGCGCTGACGGCAGCTCCGCATCAGCCTTCGCCGGACGCTCTGCTCTTGCAGGAACCGAGCCTAGCGGCAGACGCGCTGACCCGCGACGGCGAAATCACACACGCGGCACAGCTTTTAGCATCCCTCGTGAGCAGCGACGGCCCCCTCTGCCTGACGCCGCAGCTTGAGCTTCTGTCTTTTGGCGGTCAGCCCGGCCTCCATGCCTTGCCGGAGCGGGTATACCTTGCCGCCGATGAAGCCGCATCCGATCTGACTCCCATCTCGTCGCGCTCGTTCGGCCCGCGCAACCAGGCGCTTCTCAGCCTGTGCTATCAGGACCCAAGCGCGGTCGGCTTCGCCTTTACCCAGGACGGTGACCTCCGGGCCATGCTGCGGCAGGGTGACAAGCTGATTGTCTGGAACACCGTCAACCTGCCTCGGCTTTAGGTGCTACCCCGGCAGCGCGGCTTCAATCGCCGCGCGAACCCCGTCCGTCATGACGCTCAGCGGCAGCGACGGCAGGTGCAGCTTGTTTTCCGCGATTGCCTGCTCCGATGACAGCGGCAGGTGAACAAACCCAGCCTTGTACGCCAAGTTTTCCTGTACGGCGTACAGCAGCGTTTGGTACAAAATGTGGTTGCAGGCATACGCCCCGGCGTAGCCGTGCGCCCGCGCCGGAACACCGCCGGCACGAATCGCCGCAGCGACCCGCTCCGTATCAATCGTCGGAAACAGCGCGGGCGGGCCATCAGCGACGATCAGTGACTGCGGCAGGTTCGGCTCCAGCGGCCTTTCGGGATCGCCCGGCTCCGCCACCCGAAGATTGACCGCGAACCGCTCCACATCTAAGCAGGTCGTTCCCGAAGCCAGCCCCAGCGACATCACCAGCACGGGGTTGTGCTGGTCAATCGCCGCCGCGACCCGCTCGAAATCCGCGCCCATGACAACCGGCAGAGTCACGCCGACCACCTGCGCTCCGCCAACTACTTCGCCGTGCAGGCGTTCCGCGATTAACTGCGAGGGATTGCTGTTGCTATAGCCAAACGGGGCGAAGCCGGTCAAAAGTACGGTTGGCATAAAATAGCCTTTGTTCTTCGTTAGGCCAAGCTAAATGCGGGTCCGGTCCATGTTCGAACGTAGGTAAGAACAGCAATCCCTTCCGCCGCAAGTTCGTCTTCCAGTTGGCGTAGAAATACCTCCACGTCACCAACTAAAGCTTCCTTCGTTAAAAAAACCTTTACCGCGTCGTAATCACCTCGGCGGGCAACGACAACATCAAGCAGAAGGTCTGGGTTGTCTGGGCTGAACTTCGCCGTAACCTGCTGCTCAATGTAAGTACGGAGTTCTTCCGTATGTGCCTCTCGGATGGCCGCAGTATCAGTCGGTATGCGGGTGATGGGATAAGGCATAAGATGGTTCCTGCTTCCTTTAGTCTGATATACTCGCGCGTTTTTTCTACAACACGCCGTGCGAACTGTAAGGCTTCCTCGGCAGCCTGTGCGAAGTCAAGTGGAACTTCATTTGGCGCGTCTGTGCCGTAAGGGTGATAATCGGCTAAATGCCTTCTTTCAAGCAATTCTGTAAAATCTGCCCGGAAAGATTTAGCATCTCCTAAGTTACTTCTTACCGCTGGGTTTCGACCTAAGAGAGAAAATGCAGCCTCGATTGCCTCACGATGCCCGTCCACATCGCCCCGCTCTTCAAACATCAGCAAAGCACGGACGGCGTGATGAACCGCGTAATAAGCACGCGATACCGTGTTGCGATTTGCGATTTCGCTGCTGTTTCCCGAAGATAAGCCTGCCGAGAACAACAAAAATTGTTCTGCAAGTTCCAGCCGCTTTTCGATGCCATCACGCATGGCCTGATCAACTTGTGTGATGTCAACTGCGCCATAATGAACATTGGCAAGGTCGCGCAGGTCTTTGTACTGCGCCCTCTTCAACAGTGAACAATAAACGGCAGTGACATGATTTACTCCAATCCCGCTTCGGCCCACTCGACGGCGCGGGTCAAGGCTCGCATCTTGGCGAGTGTTTCTCGGTATTCGTAGTCGGGGATGGAGTCGGCGACGACGCCGCCGGAGGCTTGGATATAAATGACTGCGTTTTTGACGACGGCCGTGCGAAGAACTAAGGCCAGGTCCATAGCCCCGCTGAAGGAGAAGTAGCCGACGCCGCCGGCATACGCGCCGCGCCGGGTCGGCTCCAATTCTTCAATGATCTGCATGGTGCGAACCTTCGGAGCGCCGGTTGCCGTGCCGTGCGGGAACGCCGCTCGCAGGGCGTCAAACTGGTCCATCTCCGGCCGCAGCGTCCCCGTGACTTCCGAGACGATGTGCATGATGTGCGAGTATTTTTCAATGATCATCAGCTCGTCCACGCTGACCGTGCCGTACTGGGCGACCCGCCCGATGTCGTTGCGGGCCAAATCTACCAGCATGATATGCTCGGCCCGCTCTTTTTCGTCCGCCAGCAGATCGGCGGCAATGGCATCATCCTCGGCCTGCGTTTTGCCGCGCCCGTGCCGTGACCCGGCAATCGGGCGGATGGTAATTTTGCGCGACTTTTCGCCGACCAGCAGCTCCGGCGACGCGCCGACAAGCTGGGTGTCGCCGAAATTGAAATAAAACATATAGGGTGACGGATTGATGGAGCGCAGGGCGCGGTAGACATCGAACGGGTCGGCGTGGAGCGGCTTCGACAGCCGCTGCCCGATCTGTGCCTGGAACGTATCACCCGCCGCGATGTAGTCTTTGGCCTTCAGCACGGCCTCTTTGTAATCGGCCTCCGTCCGGTTGGACACAAACTGCTCCCCGGTTCCAACTGACGGCGGGGCGGGCAGCAGGGCCGGGCCGCGCAGCAGCGTCAGCAAGGCGTTGACTTTGGCCGCCGCCGCGTCATACGCCGCGCCGGGGTCTTCGCCGGACGCAATGCGAGCGTTGCACAGCGCCAGCACCTTATGTTTGGCATTATCAAAGACAAGCAGTGCATCCGTGAACAAGAACACGCAGTCGTCGAGCTTCAGGTCGTCCTCGGCGAGCGACGGCAGCTTTTCCAAAAAGCGCACCGTGTCGTAGGCGATCATGCCGACCGCGCCGCCGACAAACGGCGGCAGCTCCGGCGACGGCACATACGTGTAGCGCTCCAGCAGCTCTTTCAGAACGTGCAGCGGGTCCCGCGCCCCCGCCGAAAGCGTCAGCGTTTCCGTGCGTCCGCCTTCCGTGAGCGTCGCCGTGTCGCCTTTCGAGCGAAAGATCAAAAATGGGTTCGTGCCTAAAAAAGAATACCGGGCCAGCCGCTCGCCGCCTTCGACGCTCTCCAAGAGAAACGAGTTCGGCGCGTCACCGGCGATCTTGCGGTAGGCGGACACCGGCGTTTCGGTATCCGCCAGCACTTCGCGCCAAACGGGGATTAAGTTGCCCGATTTCGCTTTTTCGACAAACTCTTCGCGGGTCGGCGCAGTCATTAGATGTTCCATAATTGACAGAAAGTATACCCGGCATCGCCGCATCTCCTGCAACTTTTCGCCGGCGTCCGTGTCAGAAGAAGCAGGAGACTATCATGCCGCGCCCAACTATCCACTGTCCGCAGTGTCACCGAGAGCTTTTCAATCTGCATCACCCGTGGTGCCTCTGGTGCGGGGCGAGCATTGCGCCGGAACAGTTCGAGATGGTCGCCCAGCGCCAATCTGCGGATGACCCGGCTTTTCAGCAGCCCCTGCCGCTCTTGCCGCCGACTTATGGCTCTGCGCCGTTCGGGCTGGGGCTGTTTCGGCGGCTGAACCCGATGGCTGTCCGAGGCGCGGTCTCACCCTGGGAGCGCAAGCTGCGGATTGCGGGCGCGGCACTTGGTCTTTGCTTTGTCGCGGCAAAGCTTGCTGAAGGGCTGTGGTCGCTTTGGCGCATCCATCAAATGATGCCGATTACGCCTCATCTTCGTTAGCATTACCGGCGGTAAGAGCCGCGCAGCTTTGCGAACCAAGTTGGGTGGTAGGAGGGGGGCCGGGCCGTGAAAACTTCGCCGGACGGCAGGGCGACTGCGCTCAACAGTCCACCGATGCTGCATCCGGTGTCAACGCCGATGTACTGCTTGGTCCGGGCGAACATGACTTTTGGGAACGGGGTATGGCCGCGCACGACGGTCTGCGTCCAGTGCGGGTGGGCATCGGCCTTGACTTTTCCCCAGCGCATCGCGCCGGTGGACTGAAGCGTCAGCGGCAGCATGAGGTCCCAGCCGGCATGGGTGAAGATGTAGTCGTCGGTGATATAAAACGGCAGTGTCCACGCTTCGGCCTGGGAGTAGAAGCGCAGGTGGGAGAGGGGAACGGAGTTTGGGTCGCCGGGGGACAGCGCATAGCCGCGCTTGGCGTAGGAATCGAGCGTCGTCTGCGCGTCCATGCCGGTTAGTGCGGAAATGTCGCCGTCTTCCAAAAACAGCAGCAGGGCTTCTTCGTGGTTGCCCTGCACGAACACTTTGCGGCAGCGACTAAACGCCAAAATCTGTTCCACGCAGTCAAACGGGTCCGGGCCGCGATTGACGGCGTCCCCCAGAAAGATGACCAGGTCGCTCGGCACGACCGGGAGTTTTGCCAGCATCTCACGCAAAGCGCCGTTTTCGCCGTGGATGTCGCCGATAGCGTAAATCATGCCCGGTCGGTGACATAGGGCAGGGCGATGTCGCGCATCTGGTCGAGCGATTCCCATTCATCACCGGGATCGCTGAAGATGAGAATGTGCGGGCCGCTGAAACCGGCTTCAGTGCAGAGGTCGAGACAGCGCTTGAAGTCTTCGGTGTCCATCTGGCCCGGCGCGGGGAATTGGGCTTTGGCGTGGGTGCAGACAGCAAGATCGGCGATCAGCGGTAAATCTTGATGCTTGCGGCCCGACGGCCAGTTGCCGAAGTCGAGCTTCAGGCCGACGCAGTTGTCGAGTCGTTCCAGCAGTGTTCGCACGGCGGCGGGACTGTCCAGCAGGTGATGCCAGTTTTCGGTGACGACTTCAATGCCGTGGTCGTCGGCCTGCGTCAGTATCTTCCGAAAGCCCGCTTCGCTCAGATGCAGAGCCGACTCGCTCGGCTCGGCCTGGCCCCCGATCACCCGGACCCGCTTCGCCCCGCACTCAGCGGCGACCTCGATCCAGCCGTTGATCATCGCCAGCGCTTTTTTGCGCTCGGTCGGATCGGGATGAGTAATGTCGCCTTCGTCTATGAGCAGCGTGTAGAACTCCACACCTGCGCTGTCTAAAGCCGCTCGGAACCTGGCGACATAATCGTCATCGGTGGACGGCAGATGGAAGTGGCAGACTTCCAGCTTGCCCAGCCCGTGCGCCGCCACCTGCGCCGGGATGTCCAGCAGCGGCGTTCCGGCTGTAATCGCTTTGTTAAGGCTCCAGGTGGAAACGCCGAGACGCGGGTTGAGTGTATTTGGCATAATTTCTTATCTTCTACAAGTCGCGGCTGATGCTCGTTGTGCCTTTTACCGGCGGACCTTGATGCGGCTGAAACAGAATGTAAACGCTGAGATGATGCGCCATTCCCGGTGCTGTTTTGGGCGCATAGCTTGGCTCAGTCCACTGGTCATAGGTCAGGCCCGGCGCAAGATTTCCCTTGAAGTCTTTGTCGGACACGATACTGCTGTAAAGGACGCTCTTTTGTCCTATCTTACAGTTGAGGCTTGGCGGCCCTTCGGAAAATTCTCCATTGCTGCCCGGCTCATGCTGAAACTGGATGGTTTTGTCGAACCCCGACCACCCGTTTGTCCCAGCCGCGAAGTGGTAAGTGATAAGATTTTTCTTGACCGGCAGGCCCTGCGCCTCTAAGATCGCTTTCACCCGGCTATCGTCGTCACTGTCAAGGCGATATTGAAACGGGATCGTCTGCGGCCAAGCGCGGGGCTGCTCAAGAACGACTTCTGTTCCTTTACCATCAACCAGAAATGCAACGTGCATATCCAGCGGGGGATTAGCTGCCGGAACCGTGATTTGAAACCGTCGCCACGGATCATCAGTATTGCTGCCGACGTTTGGCGCTTGCTGAATGAGAATGGATTGGAGGCTGGATGTCTGCGCTGTCACCGGGCTGCCGGCCATCGGCACGGGCAAATGCCGGGGTGAACGCATGTGAGTCAGAATCAGCGCGGCGGCCATGCCGAGAACGAGAAAGCCGGTGACGGAGCGTGTGTTCATGGCAAGCCTCGTTTCGGAAAAGAAGTTTCAGGAAAGAAGGGCGGGGTCAAGCCCCGCCCCTACGTCAAGCCTTACTTTTGGCTTTCGGCGAACTCGCGGACCGACGCGAGCTGACCTTCGGAGCCTAAGTATTTCGAGCGGCTGACGATGAACTTGGCATACTCGGCAATGAACACTTTGCCGGGGGAGCGGAGATCGAAATCTTCCGGCTTGCTCTCGAAAAACTCCCGGTGAACGCGGGTCCAGACCAGGCGGCCATCGGTGTCAATGTTGACTTTGCAGACGCCGAGCTTGGCGGCGGCCAGGTACTGGTCGGCGTCCACGCCCTTCGCGCCTTCTTTGAGCTTGCCGCCGGCGGCATTGATGCGGGCAACTTCGTCTTGAGGAACCGAAGACGAGCCGTGCATGACCAGCGGAAAGCCGGGAAGCTGCGCCTGGATGGCGGCGATGCGCTCGAAATGCAGGCCCTGGCCGCCGGAGAACTTGTACGCACCGTGGGAGGTGCCGATGGCGCAGGCCAGCGAGTCACAGCCGGACTGGGCGACGAACTCTTTGGCTTCAATGGGGTCGGTCAAAAGCGCGTTTTTCTCGTCGACCGCAATGTCTTCTTCCACGCCGCCGAGCATTCCGAGTTCGGCTTCCACTGAGACGCCTTTGGCGTGGGCGGCTTCGACAACTCGCTTGGTGATAGCGACGTTTTCGTCAAACGGGTCGTGCGACGCATCAATCATCACGCTGGAATAAAAGCCGCTGTCAATGCACTCCATACAGGTCTTTTCGTCGCCGTGGTCGAGATGGACCGCAAAGACCGCTTCCGGGAAGATCTCGTCGCAGGCCCGGATAATGGCTTCCAGCATCCGCTTGTCGGTATAGCCGCGAGCGCCTTTGGAGATCTGAATGATGAACGGGGACTGGGAGTCAATGCCGCCTTTGAAGAGGCCCATGGCCTGCTCGGCATTGTTGATGTTGTAGGCGCCGACGGCGTATTTGCCGTAAGCGTGAGCGAACAAGGTCTTGGTAGTAACGATCATGGCGGTTGTGGATGCTCCTCGAAATGGTCTGGTGTGATAGCCGGGAAAGTAAATCGGCCTGATTATACCCGACCGACAAGGAATTTGGGTGCGGCACGGCGAATGAAAGCAGGCAAGGCAGCGCCGCCCGCTTCACGCCATTTCTCACTCATCACGCCTTTTTTACTCATCACGCCGTGTCTCACTCAACGATTGGAACCTGCCTGCAATGCCTTTTTCTTTGACAGCCTCCCCGCGTCGTCTTCTGTGTGCTGCCTGCCTTTTTGCCGTCATCTGCGCCCTGTGCCTTGCCGCCGCCCATGCCCAGGCTCCGGCCGTTGCCCTGGCGGCGCCCGTGGAAGGCCCGCCGTTCACATCGCAAACCGCCGCGCGGGCGGCGGAAAGCGGCTCGTGGCTGCTGCGCCTGCGCTCGATGCTCGGCTTGTTTGCCTTTGCCGCGCTGGCCTTCGGGGTGGGGCAGATCCGCAGCCGGGGCCAGAAAACCCCCGTGCGGCTGGTCGCCTGGGGCCTTGCCATTCAATTTGTGTTCGCGTTTCTGCTGCTGGACACCACGCCGGGCAGGATCGGCTTTGCGGCGGTCTCAAAAGCCGTCGCGGCCCTGCTGGACTTCTCCCAGCAGGGCGGAAAGTTTGTCTTCGGCAATCTTGCCCTCGGCAACAACATCCCGGTCGGAACGCCGCTCGGCAATCCGCAGATGGGACCGATTTTGCACCCGACTTCCTACGCAAACGTCGGCGGCTACTTTGCGTTTTATGTGCTGCCGACGATTGTGTTCTTTTGCGCTTTGACGGCCCTCTTTTATTATTCCGGCATCATGCATCGGATTATCCAGGGCTTCGCCTGGATCATGCAGCGCTCCATGGGAACATCGGGGGCGGAAACGCTGGCGGCGACGACCAACATTTTTGTCGGGCAGACGGAAGCGCCGCTGATGGTCAAGCCGTTTCTGGCGAACGCCACCAATTCCGAGCTGATGGCGATTATGACGGCGGGATTTGCGAACATCGCGTCGGGCGTTCTCGCCGCCTATGCCGCCATGCTGTCCGGCTTTTTCCCGGATGCCGCCGGGCATCTGCTGGCGGCCTCGCTGCTGTCCGCGCCGTCGTCGCTGGTGGTGGCGAAGCTGATCTTCCCGGAAACCAAAATCCCGGAAACGGCAGGCACGGTCAAGATCACGGTGGACCGCACGGATGTCAACGCGATTGATGCTTTAACACGCGGCGCTCTCGAAGGCTTACAGCTTGCGCTGAACGTCGGTGCGGTTTTAATCGTTTTCATCGCCATGATCGCCCTGCTGAACGCGCTCATCGGCTGGGTCGGCCACTTCTTCGGCTGGCCCGGCTTGTCGTTCCAGCAGATCCTCGGCTGGATCGCGACTCCGTTCGCCTGGATGACCGGGATGCCCTGGCACGACGCCCGGCAGATCGGCCCGCTGCTCGGCATCAAAACTGCCGTCAACGAGTTTGTGGCGTATTTGCAGATGTCTCAAATGCTCGGCGCGAACCCCCATTTCGTAACCCCGCGCTCGGCGATCATTGCCATCTACGCGCTTTGCGGCTTTGCCAACTTCTCCAGCGTCGCCATGCAGGTCGGCGGCATCAGCGGCATGGCCCCGCACCGGCGTCCTGATCTCGCCCGTCTCGGCCTCCTCGCCATGTTCGGCGGGGCGCTGTCATCGCTCATGGCCGCCTGCGTCGTCGGCATTCTGCTGTGAACTCGTAAGCAGGATGACACACTGAAAAATCTGGGGAAAATACCTGCTTTTCAGGCTTCCCATTTCCGCAAAAACGTGCTATAGTAAAAGCACCCCGCAATGGCGCAGGTGAAACCCAAATTAGGCATTGTTCCATAGTCGGAGCAAAACAATCCAAACTTTTTTCGGGACTCGCTGTTTCGCCCCGCTGAATGTTTTTTTCGTTCCGCTCCGCATTTTCTGCCTGCTGTTGTTCTTTGTTTCATTTTGTTCGTTTGATCTCGTTTCCCCCGGCAATGCATTTTTCCGGGCTTTCCAACGAAAGGAACTCTTTCTATGTCTTTAATCTCTCGCCAGGCCATTGCCCTGGCGCTGCTGGCGATGACCGGCACGGCGGCGTCCCCACAGGCGCCGTCGGCCCGGTGAGGTTTCAAGCCTCCCTCAAAAATGCAATCATGTTTGTACCCCGCAATGACGCGATCTTTTCCGTACCCAACGCCTTGATGCCAACGATGCCGCAGGCATATTCCTAAAGCAGTGCAGTTTTGTTGCTTTATCTTGTATTCACTCGATTTGAAAGGCTAGACTTATGTCTTTAATTTTCCGCTATGGCCTGCCTGCTGCGCTATTCGCTCTCGCTGGTCTTGCTTCTTCCGCATCCGCTCAGATTGTCAAGGACGGCGACTTTGAGTCCGCTGCTTCCGGTCCGGCCAATTCGACGACTTACTATGCCACCGGGTCGGCTTTCGACCCTAACTGGACCGTCGCCGGGGAAGTCGGCATTGACAACCAGGACGTCTATGTCTTCGACGGCAGCAAGAGCTTGTTCCTGAACTCCGGGGTTGGAACCGACAGCATTACCCAGAACTTGGCAACCGATCCGACCCAGTTCTACACCGTCTCGTTTTTTGCCAATGACGACACGCCCGGCGACGTGCTGAACGTCTCGTTTGACGGCACCACGCTTGCGCCGATCACGGTGGCCGCCAACGGCTTCAACGGCCCGGCGCCGGGCAACGAGGGCTTGTTCACCCAGTATATGTTTTCGGGCCTTACCACGGCGTCGGCGTTCAGTGCGTTGTCGTTCTCCTCGGTCGGCAGCCTGAACAGCGGCGACTTGGAGATTGATGATATCAGCGTTTCATCAAGCCCGGTGCCGGAAACTTCAACCTCGGTGTCGCTTGGCCTGCTGCTCATGCTGGGCCTCGGCGCTGCGGTTATCGCCAAAAAGAAGTCCGCTTCGACTGCCGCTTAACTTTGAGTGAAAGAGAAAAGAAATCATGCAGAAAATTTGGATGGTCATGGGCGCAGCCGCTGCGCTGGCCTCGCCTCTCGTTTCCGCCCACGCAGCCTCGCGGAAGGGCATCGTGTCCACGATGAAAGCCTCCCCCGTGGGAACTACCTCCCTCGCCGCCGCCGCACGCCCGCTTGTGCCGTTCGCCAGCCTGAACGCTGCGAAGGTGACGCCGCCTGACGACGGCTTGTTTACGTTTGGGCCGGGCGGATACGACCCGGAAACAGACCCGGCCGATGCCGCACTTGTCGGAGCGCCGAAAACTGCTGCGTCACCGCTTGCCGCTGCTCCCGCCAGCATTTTCGGGTTTGACGGCCTCAGCCATTACGACCAGCGTTTCGCCGGTACTGGTATTTACACCAACACCCAATTTAGCGAAGAGCCGCCGGACCAGGCGTTTGCCGTTGGCAACGGCTTCGTCGTAGAAGCGATCAACAATGCAATTGCGGTCTACAAGACCGACGGCACGCTGGCATCCACGCCGGTTCCAATGTACCAGTTCCTGGGCTTGCAACCGGAATATAATCGCACCACCGGCGTTTACGGCTCAGTTTCGCTGAGCGATCCGCGTGCGTACTACGATCCGACCTCTAAGCGGTTCTTTGTTGAAGAATGGGGAACCGGCCAGAACCCGGATGGCAGCGCAACCGGCTCCTCGGCGATCTATGTCGCCGTCAGCCAGACTTCCGATCCGACCGGCGGCTACACGCTGTATTCTTTCGATACGACGTTCGACCCAACGCTTGGCAATAACCCGCTAACCGGTCAGCCGATCCACATCCTGCCGGATTATGTTCAGATTGGGGCGGATGCCAACGGCTTCTACATGAGCATCAACCAGTTTGATCTTTCAAACGATCCAAATACCGGGCAAGGATATGTCGGACCGCGCATTCTTGCCGTTTCCAAAGCGGCGCTGGTCGCCGGCACGACGACGCCGGTTGTCTCGTTCAGCGGCGGTGACCTTTATAACAGCAATGCCGGCTTTACGGTCCAGCCTGCAAAGACCCCCGCCGGCGGCGCGTATGCGACGGGCGCGGGTGGCACGGAGTATTTCCTGTCGTCCGTTTTTTCCGACACGGCAGTTAACCAACTCGGCATTTGGGCGATCTCCAATACTTCTTCGCTCAAAACCAGCAACCCCAGTTTGACGCTGACCGACACGCTGATCACCAGCCTGCCGTACACCCAGCCGACAGCGGCGATCCAAAAGGCTGGCCCGATTCCGCTCGGCACCTCCCTCGGTGACCCGGAAAACCGGCTGTCCAGCGGCGACACGCGCATGACCACTGTGACCTACTCGCAGGGGCATCTGTATTCGGCTGTGGAAACGAGCTTTTCGAATGCCGCACGCGGAACCAACTCCGGCTTCACTTACTTCAGCGTAGCCCCCAGCATTGACACTGCCGGCAATGTCTCCGGCGCGGTCAACCGCCAGGGCTATGTCCAGATTGCCGGCGAGACCGTCTCGTACCCGACATTCGGAATTAACAGCGCTGGCGGCGCGGTCATCACCTGCTCGCTGATCGGCCCGGACTTTTATCCAAGCGCAGCGTTTGTGCCGGTAGACTCCCACCTGAAAGCAACGAGTTTGTTTATTTCCAGCCTCGGCGCGGCCCCTTCCGACGGCTTCACCGGCTATGCCGCTTATGGCGGCAGCGGCATCGCCCGGTGGGGCGATTATTCGGAAGCCCAGGCGGATGAAAGCGGCAATATCTGGATGGCTCAGGAGATGGTTTCCACCAGCTCCAGCACTATCCGCAGCTCGCTGGCAAATTATGGGACGCACATCACGAAAGTGATTCCAGGCAGCACATTCAGCTCCAAGTAGATAAAAGGCGCTTCCCTGAGAGAGGCGGCGGCATTTATGCCGCCGCCTCTTTTTTCGCTCCGCGTTAGCACTCTCTTGACACGAGTGCCAATTTGGGGTATGATTTGAGGTGTCGGGCAAAAACATACAGACACCCACTGAAGGAGGTCATCACATTATGCTGAAACCACTTGGCGACCGGATCGTCATCAAGGCTTTGGAAGCCGAAACACAAACCACCGGCGGCATTATCCTGCCGGAGACGGCTCAGGAAAAGCCGCAGCAGGGCGAAGTCATCGCGGTCGGACCGGGCAAGACCCTCGACAACGGCAAGCTCAGCACGGTTGACGTCAAAGTCGGCGACAAGATCGTGTATGCGAAGTATCGCGGCACGGAAATCAAGGTCGGCGGCGAAGATGTCATCATCCTGACCGGCAGCGACGTCATGGGCATTTTGAATTAAGTTCACAGGAGAATCATCACACAATGGCAGCAAAAGAATTACTGTTCGACGAGCAGGCCCGCCGGGCATTGGAGCGCGGCGTCAATACCCTGGCCGATGCGGTCAAAGTCACCCTCGGACCACGCGGCCGCTATGTCGTGCTGGAAAAAAAGTTCGGCTCCCCTTCTTTGGTGGACGACGGCGTCACGATTGCCAAAGAAATTGAAGTCGAAGATAAATTTGAGAACATGGGCGCCCAGCTTGTCCGCGAAGTCGCGTCCAAGACAAACGATGTCGCCGGTGACGGCACCACAACCGCGACCGTGCTGGCCCAGGCGATTGTCCGCGAAGGGCTGAAGAATGTCGCCGCCGGGTCGAACCCGCTGGCGGTCAAGCGCGGCATTGACAAAGCCGTCGAAGCCGCCGTCGCCGCGATTAAAGACATGGCCGTGCAGGTGCAGGGCAAAGAGTCTATCACCCAGGTCGCAACAAACTCCGCCAAGATCGCCCTCATCGGTGAGCTGATTGCGGACGCGATGGACAAAGTCGGCAAAGACGGCGTCATCACCGTCGAGGAGTCGAAAGGTACCCAGACGACTTTGGAGCTTGTCGAAGGAATGCAGTTCGACAAGGGCTACATTTCCCCCTACTTCGTCACCGACACCGAGCGGCTTGAAGCAGTCTTGGACGACCCGTATATTCTGATCTACGAGAAGAAGATCTCCAGCATTCAGGACCTGCTGCCGGTGCTGGAAAGCGTCGTCCGGTCGGGCCGCCCGCTCTTGATCATTGCCGAAGATGTCGACGGCGAAGCGCTTGCTACCCTGGTCGTCAACAAACTGCGCGGCACGTTCAACGTGGTTGCCGTCAAAGCGCCGGGCTTCGGCGACCGCCGCAAGGCCATGCTCGAAGACATCGCCGTCCTGACCGACGGCAAGTTTATTACGGAAGACCTGGGCATCCAGCTCAAAAACGTGGACGAGACTTATTTAGGCTCGGCCAAGCGTGTCACCGTCACCAAAGACGACACCACCATTGTCGAAGGCAAGGGTTCGGCGGCGTCCATTCAGGCACGGGTCGCCCAGATCAAGTCCCAGATTGACAAGTCCGACTCCGACTACGACAAAGAGAAATTGCAGGAGCGGCTCGCCAAGCTCTCCGGCGGCGTGGCCGTTATCCAGGTCGGCGCGGCCACCGAGACCGAGCTGAAAGAAAAGAAGCACCGGATTGAAGACGCCCTTTCGGCCACCCGCGCGGCGGTTGAAGAAGGCATCGTCCCCGGCGGCGGCACCACACTCATCAAGATCATCTCGGCTTTGGACACTCTGAAGCTGGAAGGCGACGAGCAGGTCGGCGTCAACATCATCCGCCGTGCGCTCGAAGAGCCGGCCCGGCAGATCGCAAACAATGCCGGCGTCGAAGGCTCGGTCATCGTCGAGAAGATCAAGAACACCGGCCAGGGCTACAACGCCGCCACCGGCGAGTTCGGCGACCTGGTGGCTCAGGGCATCGTAGACCCGGCGAAAGTCACCCGCTCCGCCTTGCAGAACGCGGCGTCCATCGCCGGTCTGATCCTGTCCACCGAAGCGCTCGTTGCCGAGCGCCCCGAAAAAGCATCCGCAATGCCTGCCGGCGGCGGCGGGGGCATGGGCGGCGGAATGCCCGGCATGGGCGGCATGGGCGGCTTCTAGTCCGTCTCGCGAAACCTATCACACTGCAAGAACCGCCGGAGGCCAATGGCCCCCGGCGGTTCTTTTCAGGTACAATGGCTGTATCAAGCACAAAGAGGCTCCTCCCATGCACATGCTAACTTTGGAATTGCCGGACGAGATCTATCAGCCGCTGCTTCACCAGGCGCAGCGCAGCGCCAGTACCCCGGAGGCGCTGCTGACTGAGTGGGCCGCTCAGGCAGTCCAAACCCAGAAAGACCCGCTCCTGAAACTGCTCGGTTCAATAGAGGCCGACGTGAGCGATGTTTCAGGAAAACATGATGAGTTCATCGGGCGTTCTTTGCAAGAGAACAACAAATGAGCGAAGTTTTTGCCGACACGTCCGGGTGGGCCAGTGCGTTTGTTCGCACCGAGGCGTATCACGCAATGGCTGCTGATTTCCTGCGGCAGTGGCAGGCCGATGGGACGCAGGTTGTCACGACAAATTATGTCCTCAACGAAGTGTCTGCACTGCTGACAAGCCCGCTCCGTGTGCCGCGCCCTCAGCAAATTGCCATTTTGAGCGCCATTCGCAGCGCGGCATGGGTCACGATTGTGCATATTGACCCGGCTCTGGATCAAGCCGCTTATGCGCTGTTTCAAGCCAGGCCCGACAAGCTTTGGAGCCTTGTGGACTGCGCGAGCTTTGTTCTCATGCAGCAGCGCGGCATTGCCTCGGCGCTGACCAATGACCACCATTTTGAGCAGTCGGGGCTTGTGCGGCTGCTGAAGTAGCCTGAGACTGCCGGAGAAGCTTTGCTATGCCTAAAACGACAGCGGCCTCGAAACTCATCATTGTCTGCGGCCTGCCGGGAGCGGGCAAGACGACCCACGCGAAGCGGCTGGAAGAAACTCTGGGCGCGGTTCGGTTCTGCCCGGATGAGTGGATGCAGGCGCTTTCGCTGAGTTTGCATGACGAAGACAAACGCGCACAGATTGAGACCCTGCAATGGGAGTTCAGCCGGCGTCTGCTGGCACTGGGGCAGACGGTCATTATCGAGTGGGGAACGTGGGGCAGGACCGAGCGCGATACACTGCGGCAGGGCGCAAGAGCATTGGGAGCCGCGACTGATCTGCACTATCTGTCTGCGCCGGTGGAAGTTTTGTGGGAGCGGGTTCAGCGCCGAGGCATGGAAGACCCGCCGCTGACACGGGAAGATTTGGTGCGGAGTGCAGGGGTCTTTCAAGCGCCTACCATTGAAGAAGCAGAATTGTTTGACGCCTACAAAGCGATCAAGGCTGCTGAGACTTTGGAGACGCCGCCCGCACTGCATCTTGACTTGTACCGCCGGGCGATAGAGCGTATTTTTGAGGAGTACGCTGCTATTCCTTATTCACACGGCGATCTGACGTGCGAAACGATTTTTGACCGCACCCAGGACCGTTACCTGCTGATGACGTTCGGGCGGGACCGGGACAAGCGTGTTCATTTCACGCTGGCGCATGTAGACATTGTGGGCGACAAGCTGTGGATACGCTGGGACCGGACGGAAGAGGGGATCGCGACGGAATTGGTGGCGCTGGGCGTGCCGAAGGAAAACATTGTGCTGGGGTTCAAGTCGGAGCAGATGCGCCGGGACACGGAGTTTGCCGTCGCCTGACACGCCGCTGAGAACCGAGACCGCCGCAAGCGATTTAGCTTGCGGCGGTCTTTTGTTTAGCGGTTGTCCCGGTTGTTATCGTTGTGCCGGTCGCGGTTGTCGCCGTGGTTGTTGTCACGGAAATCGCGGCGGTCGTCATGGCGGCGTGCTTCTTCCCGGCGAATCGCCTGTTCGCGGCGGAACTCTTCCTGGCGGCGCAGGATTTGGTCGCGCCGGAAGTCTTGGTCGCGCCGGAAGTCTTGGTCGCGGTTGTTCCAGTGGTCGTGGCCGGTGACGGTGGCGGTGCGGGGAAAGGCTGCCGTGTGGGTCAGGCCGGCGGCAGTGGCGGGCTGGGCGATGCCGAACAGGCCGGCGGCAAGGGCCGCAAGGCCGAAAAGCGTCATGGTTTTATGCGTCACTGTCATGGTGCTGATTCCCTTCGTTTCTGTTCGCTTTCAGGTTTATCGCTCTGTCCGAAGAGGGATACCTAGTGACGGGGCGGGATAGGAAAAGGTTCCAGCCGCCGATGTGACGCAGAAGGAGGCGGAAAATGCAGCTGGGACTAGAAAACAAGACGGCGCTGGTGACGGGGTCGACGGCGGGGATCGGGTACGCGGCGGCGCTGGGGCTGGCGCGGGAAGGCGCGGTGGTTGTGGTGAATGGCCGGACTCAGGCGCGGGTGGACGACGCCGTGGCTAAGATCAAGGCGGACACCGGCAGCGAGAGCGTGTCGGGCGTGGCGGTGGACCTCGGCACGGCGGACGGCTGCGCGGCGGTCATCCGGCAGGTGCCGGAGCTGGACATTCTGGTCAACAATGTCGGCATCTTTGAGCCGAAAGACTTTGCCGACATCACGGACGGCGACTGGCTGCGCTTTTTTGAGACCAATGTGCTCAGCGGCGTCCGTCTGTCCCGGCATTATTTCCCCTTGATGAAGGCCAAAAACTGGGGCCGGATTGTCTTTGTGTCCAGCGAGTCGGCGGTCAACATTCCTGCCGAGATGATCCATTACGGCATGACCAAAACGGCCCAGCTTGCAGTCGCGCGGGGTCTGGCCGAACTGACCGTCGGCACAGGAGTCACGGTCAACTCGGTGCTGCCCGGCCCGACGAAATCCGAAGGGGTCGGCACGTTTGTCGCGCAGATGGCGCAGGCGCAGGGGAAAAGCGAGCAGGCGATGGAAGAAGAGTTTTTCAAGACGGCCCGCCCGTCGTCGCTCCTGCACCGCTTCGAGTCGCCGCAAGAAGTGGCGGCGATGATTGCGTTCGTGTGCAGCGAGCCGGCCTCCGCCGTGAATGGGGCCGCTCTGCGGGTGGAAGGCGGCGTCGTGCGGTCTATTATTTAGTATGTGTGCTACAATAGGGCAGGGGGATCACGCATGAGCAAAGCAGACACGCGCCAATCTGAAACAGGCTACGCGGTGAAGCTGGACAAACAGCAGAAAATCAATCTGAGCGACTACGCGCCGGATGACAGCGGCGGCAAAGGGGTAAGCAAAGACGGCAGTGCCGACACTCTGGCGAAGCTCGGTGCGGAGCTGAGTTCTTTGCAGGAGTGGATGTACGCGGCGCAGACGCACAGCGTTCTGATTGTTCTGCAAGGCTTGGACACGTCGGGCAAGGACGGCACCATTTCCCATGTCATGTCTTCCATGAACCCGCAGGGGTGCGACGTGGCGGCGTTCAAAGTGCCGACGGCGGACGAAGCCGCGCATGACTTTCTCTGGCGCATCCACAAGCAGACGCCGGCTAAGGGCATGATGACGATCTTCAACCGCTCGCATTATGAAGACGTTCTGATTACCCGTGTTCATAAGCTGGTGTCGGACGAAGTGATCCAGACCCGCTACGGCCAAATTTGTAACTTTGAAACGCTGCTGACCGACGACAATACGATTATCCTGAAGTTCTTCCTGCACATTTCCAAAGACGAGCAGAAGGCGCGGCTGCTGGCGCGGGAAGATGACCCGGAAAAAGCCTGGAAGCTGTCCGCCGCCGACTGGAAAGAGCGCGGCTTTTGGGACGACTATACTACGGCCTACGAGGACGCTATTGGCGCGACCGCCATGCCCAACGCGCCCTGGTACATTGTCCCCGCCGACCACAAATGGTTCCGCAACCTGGCGATTGCCACAACGCTGGTCGAAACCCTGCGGCCTTACAAAGCGGGCTGGCAGAAGGCGCTGGAAGCCATCGGCGAGCAGCGCAAAGCCGAGCTGGCCGCCATGCGGCAGGCTCAGGCAGGGGACGATAAGAAGGCTTAGGAAGGGCGAACACAAGGTTCGTGCCTACGGTTCCTGTTCCTCCCTCGCCACGCGCCTTCGGCCCCCGCGGCGCGGGAACGGTTGCATAACGCGGCAGGGTAGGGTATAATCAGGGACGCAGACGGAAACGCCTGCGGCTTGCCCGGAACCTGGCGGGGCTGTTTGGGGTTATACTGGAAACAGCAGTACCTAAAGAGCAGGGGTCCGATTCC
The DNA here is from genome assembly GCA_965277885.1 of Capsulimonadaceae bacterium. Classification (GTDB taxonomy): domain Bacteria; phylum Armatimonadota; class Armatimonadia; order Armatimonadales; family Capsulimonadaceae; genus JANXMY01. Next base: position 257,324 of record CBDIDS010000003.1, read on the forward strand.
CCGCGCGGGCACCAAAAATTAACACGCAATTCAAAAACGAATTCCCAAGGAAGCTGAATTATGGCAAAAGCAAAGTTTGATCGTTCGAAGCCGCATGTGAACATCGGCACCATCGGGCATGTAGACCACGGCAAAACGTCCTTGACGGCAGCCATCACAAACGTGCTGGCGAAAGCCGGCGGCGCCACCGCCCGCTCCTATGCCTCCATTGACGCCGCGCCCGAAGAGCGAGAGCGGGGCATCACCATCAACACCGCCCACGTCGAGTACCAGACCGAAGCCCGCCACTACGCCCATGTGGACTGCCCCGGACACGCCGACTACATCAAGAACATGATCACCGGCGCCGCCCAGATGGACGGCGCGATCCTGGTCGTTTCTGCCGCCGATGGCCCGATGCCCCAGACCCGCGAGCATATCCTCTTGGCGCGTCAGGTGGGGGTTCCGTCCATCGTCGTCTTTTTGAACAAAGCGGACATGGTGGATGACCCGGAGCTTGTCGAGCTGGTGGAGCTTGAGGTGCGTGAGCTTCTCTCCAAGTACGAGTTCCCCGGCGACGACTGCCCGATCATTGTGGGCAGCGCGGTCAAAGCCTTAGAGGGCGACCAGTCGGAGATTGGGGAGCCGGCGATCCTGAAGCTGATGGCAGCGGTGGACAGCTTTATCCCGACGCCGGAGCGGGACGTGGACAAGCCGTTCCTGATGCCGGTGGAAGACACGATGACGATCACCGGGCGGGGAACAGTAGCCACGGGCCGGGTGGAGCGGGGCGTACTGAAGGCCGGGGAGCAGATCGAGATCATCGGGATCCGGGAAGCGACGAAGACGACGGTTGCGACCTCGATGGAGATGTTCAAGAAGACGCTGGACGTGGTTCAGGCAGGCGACAACGCGGGGATCCTGCTGCGGGGGATTGAGCGCAAGGACATCGAGCGGGGCCAGGTACTGGCAAAGCCGGGGAGCATCAAGCCTCACACGAAGTTCGAGGGCGAGGTGTATATCTTGAGCAAGGAAGAGGGTGGTCGTCACACGCCTTTCTTCAAGGGGTATCGTCCTCAGTTCTACTTCCGCACGACGGACGTGACGGGGAACCTGGACTTGCCGGAGGGCGTAGAGATGGTGATGCCGGGCGACAACGTGACGATCGTAGGGGAGCTGATCGCGCCGATTGCGATGGAAGAGGGTCTTCGGTTTGCCATTCGTGAGGGCGGCCACACCGTCGGCGCCGGCGTCGTCACCAAAGTCCTCGTCTAGTCCTGACTGTTTCTCGTAGGGGCGGACCCCGTATTCGCCCCTCTATCTACCACCGAAAGTAACGAATATGGCAAATGAAGCACGGGTCGTCGTGACGCTCGCCTGCACCGAATGCAAAGAGCGCACCTACGCGACCACCAAAAACAAGCGCAAGCATCCAGATCGCCTGGAAATGAACAAATACTGCCCGCGCTGCCGCGTCCACAAAATGCACCGCGAAGCCAAGTAATTGGAGAGTCAAGAAATTGACAAACCGTGTCGCGGACGGGTAGAATATGCCCGTCCCAAACACCAAAAATAAAAGCGTGGGAGTTTAGCACAGTTGGTAGTGCGTTCGGCTCCAAACTGAGAGGTCGCGGGTTCGAGTCCTGCAACTCCCGCTTTTTTGCTCGCAAGTCATTCAGATTTGCGGGCTTTTTTGTTCATGGAGGGCAGATGTCCACAGACAAGTGGAAGGCGGAGAACCAAGACAAAATGCAGAAGTACCGGCGCGAATGGTACGCAAGGAACAGCAAAAGCAGCATTGTGACTGTCAAAAATACAGTGTGGACATTGTGCGCTGGTTCCGGGATTACAAGCGTACCTGCTCTTGTTCTCTCTGCGGCGAAAGCCGTCCTGCCTGCCTCACGTTTCACCATCGCGACCCTGCTGAAAAGCTAATTGAAGTGTCTATCCTTGTCGCGCGTCACAATAAACGCGAAAGAATTCTCGCGGAAATCGCTAAATGCGATGTCATGTGTGCGAACTGCCACGCCGACCTGCATTTCTCACACTTGTATAACGAGGAAGACGTGGAAGATCAATCCTGAGCAAAAGCAGGAAAAGCAGCAGCCTATCGCGAAATTGGCTGCATTATGAACCGTGCGACACTGCAAGTGGGGTTGGCCGTTGGCGCTTTGGCGATTTTCGGCGTGTCCGGCTGCCGGAACAAGACGCCGGACGCGGGCGATATGGCATCGGTGCGGCTGATCAATGCCGTGCCGGACGCGGGCGGGCTGGACGTTTCGGTAAACGGGCGGCCAGTCTGGAAGCAGGCGGCGTTTCGGAGCAGCACAGGCTATCAAAGTGTTCCGGCGGGAACATACCCGGTGACGCTGGATACCGACGGATCGGGAACGCCGCCGCTCACGCAGTCGCTGTCGTTTGATAAGAACCGGAGCTACACGCTGCTGGCGCTGGGGCAGGCGGGCGGCAGGAACAACGTGCAGGTGCTGCCGGAAGAGAAGCCGGAACGGCTCGCGCCGGACAAAGCCAGCGTGCGGCTGGTCAATGCCGCGCCGGGAACGCCGCCCATAGACCTCGTGGTCAACACGATTGTCGGAGTGAAAAGTGTCGAGTATGGCCGCCGCAGCGAGCCGCTGGCGCTGGACGGCGGCGAATACGACTTGCAGCTTGCCGCCGCCGGAACGGCGACGATGCTGACGGGGCCGACCCATCTCGCGCTGTTCCCCGGTCATGCCTATACCCTGATCGCGATGGGGCAGCCCGGCAGCCGCGAGGCTCTTACCCTGGAAGCGTATCCCGATAAGCCATAGCCTCCTACTGTCCCCGCTCTAAATAATCACAGGCCCGGCGGTACGCAGTGGTGAGGTAATCCTCCATCAAAAGCTCGCGGCTGTTTTCGTAGTACCACCGGACACGCTCGCCCAAGTCCTCGTCCGGGTCGCCGATCTGGTACGTCGCGATCTCGCGCGGCAGACCATAGGGGCGGTCGGTGGCCTGGTCAATGGCCTTGAACGTAATCTTAAAGATGTGGTCTTTATCTTTAAAGTTTGCATCCCACCCCATCGTGATCTCGTAATCGCGCCCGTCAATGCAGTGATACTGGCTTTTCTTTTCCATAAGGCTCCCGAAACTAAAAACGCTGTGAACATGGTATCCTCTTTAGGGGAAAGTTGTCAAGCCTTAGAGTTCCCCGTCAGGAGTAATTGATGTCCCGTTTACTGATCCCTGCCGTTTTGCTGGCGCTGCTGCCGGCGGCTTCGGCGCTCGCGCAGTCTGAAATGGCTCCGCCGCCTCCCCTGCCGGCGGGGACGCCCGCCCCGGCGTTCACGACGCAGACGGTCGCCGGCAAGCCGCTGTCGCTCAAGTCTTTGCGTGGAAAAGTCGTGCTGCTGGACTACTGGGCGACCTGGTGCGGCCCCTGCCAAATGGCGACGCCGACCCTCGAAACCCTGTACAAAAAGTTCGGCAGCCAGGGGCTGCGCGTGGTTGGCCTCAGCGTGGATGACCCGCGCTCCGTCGGCGGCGTCAAGCCCTTTATGAAGCACTTCGGCATGACATATATTGTCTCCGCGTCGCCCGTCGCCAATGGCCGGGCGCAGTCTGCCTACCATGTCAACGGTATCCCGTCGCAGTTCCTCATTGACAAAAAAGGCATTGTCCGCTGGAGCCAGTCGGGGTACTCGGAGAGCGAAAGCCAAACGCTGACGCCGATGATCAAGCGGCTGCTGGCTGAGAAATAATGCAGGAAAGAAACATAGGTCAACGCAGATCATGTCAAAGATAGTGATACTCGGCTGCGGACGGGTCGGCTCGACGCTGGCGAAACAGATGTCCGGCGAAGGGCATGACGTCCTCGTGCTGGACCAGACCAGCGACTCGTTTCGGCGGCTCGGCACGAAATTCAAAGGCCAGCGCCTGGTCGGGTCGGGCCTGGATCAAGACCTCCTGCGCCGGGGGCATATCGGGGACGCCGACGTTTTTATCGCCGTGACGCAGGGTGACAACACGAACATCATGGCCGCGCAGATCGCGCGGGAAGTGTTCGCCGTGCCGCGCGTCATGGCCCGCATTTATGACCCGATCCGCGCCCAGGCGTACCGGGAGCTGGGCATTACGACCCTCTGCACGACGACTTTGGCGGCGGGCCTGCTGCACGACGCCGCGCTGGGGGACAGCAGCGACGGCCCGCTGCAAAAAGCGGCGCAGAAGTGGGACGCTTTGTATTTGGAGCAGCGCGGCTCGCAAAGCTAGGCGAAAAGAAGCGTTAGGACAAGATTATGTATGTGATTGTTGTAGGCGGCGGCAAGGTCGGCTACTATTTGACCAAGCAGCTTCTGACCGAGGGCCATGAAGTGCTGCTGCTGGAAAAAGACCGGCGGCGGCAGGCGGCGCTGGCCGAACAGATGGGCGAAGTCGTGGTGCAGGGCGACGGCTGCGAGGTGCGGATCATGTCCGAAGCCGGCTTTGGCCGCGCCGATGTCATTGTTGCCGTCACCGGTGATGACGAGGATAACCTCGTGATCTGCCAGATGGCGAAGCGTAAGTTCCAGGCCCCGCGCACGGTCGCGCGGGTCAACGACCCCGACAACCTGGTCCTGTTTGAAAAGCTCGGCATTGACACGACGGTTTCCAGCACGCAGATTATCTTTAATCTGCTGGACCAGCAGATCGAAACGGGCGAGATTATCCCGCTGGCTGCGCTGAAAAACGGCAACATCGAGATTGTCGCGATCACTGTCTCCGAGCGCTCGCCGGTGCTGGGCAGGAACGTCCGTGAACTGCCGCTGCCGGGCGATGCGCTGATTATTTCAGTGGTCCGCGAGCAGCACGCGCTGCTGCCGCAGGGCGATATCCGCTTTGAGAACGGAGACACGGTGATTGCGATGGTTGTGGCCGACGAGGAGCCGCAGCTCCGGCACATCTTCACGGAAACGCATTGAACCGAAGCGGCACATTCAAGCCGAAACGGCGGCTGAGACGCTCTGCCATACTGGGCATTCTGCTTGGTCTGCTGGCCGCCGCCGGGGCCGGCTGGCTCCTGCTGCGTCCCGCCCCCGCCCCGCCGCCCGTCGTGCTGCATCCGACCGCGCGGCAAGCCGCTCAAACGCAGCAGCGTCTGGCCAGCTTAGGCCAGGCTGCGACCCAGTCCAAGCCCGGCCCGCGCACACTGCGCCTGTCCGAGACCGATCTCAACGTCACCCTGGCCTCCAACCCCTCCGTGCGTCAGCTCCTGATGAAGCGCGGCGTCCAAGCTGTGCAGATCGTCCTGCAAGAGCCGAACGCCGTGGTTCTCCATGCCGCTGTGCGCGTCCAGGGCCATGTGCAGAACGTTCAAATCAGCGGCACGCTGTCGCCCGACCCCAAAACCGGCCTGCGCTTCGCCGCCTCCGCCGCCCAGGCGGGCCGTTTTCCTCTGCCGGCGGCGCTGGTCAACGCGCAGGCCAACCAGCTCGCCGCCCGCTTTTCCCAGCCGCTGCTCAGCCGTCTGTCGCTCGCTATTCAGAGCGTCAGCGTCCAAAAGAAAGACCTCGTGCTGACGTGTCTTCCCGCCGCTAAGGCGTCTCCACAATCAGCGTCACCGGCCCGTCATTGACGATCTCCACCGTCATATCCGCCCCAAACTCCCCCGTCTGCACGAACACCCCGCGTGAGCGCACGGCCTCCACGAACGCCTCATACAGCGGCATCGCGATAAACGGCGGCGCGGCCCCGGTAAACGATGGGCGGCGTCCCTTGCGGGCATCCCCATAGAGTGTAAACTGAGACACAATCAGCATCGCCCCGCCGCCGTCTAAATCCGACAGCCCGACATTCATCTTCCCATCCGCGTCCTCAAACACCCGCAGCCCCACCAGTTTCTCCGCCAGCCATTCCGCATCCGCCTTCGTGTCCGACGGAGCGACCCCTAGCAATACCATAAGTCCCGGCCCGATCTCCCGCGTCTCGCCCGTAGACTTGATCGTCACACCCGCCGCCGTCACCCGCTGCACTACTGCCTTCATGCCTCCATTGTACCAGCCCTGCCGGGTACAATGACGTTAGGGGGCTGTTACTGATGCGTGTGCCGCGACTGACGGAAGAGGAGATTAGGGAACGCTTGGCGCAGGTGCCGGAGTGGGCGCGGGTAGGGGAGGCGATTGCGCGGACGTATTCCTTCAAGAACTTCCGGCAGGCTATCGCGTTTGTGGTGCAGGTGGCGGACGCGGCGGAAGACGCGGACCATCACCCGGACATTGACATTCGCTACCGGAAAGTGACACTGACGCTGACGACGCATGACGCCGGCGGGCTGAGCGTGAAGGATTTTGATCTGGCGGTGGCATGTGATGCGCTGGCCGAGGGAGTTCAAGGATGAAGCTTTTGGTTTTGCTTCTGATGCTGCTTTTGCGTCCGGCATTCGCCGATGACGGCTGGACGCCTACCAGAAATACGATGTCTGACCCGCGCTGGGCGTCGGCCTCTGTCCTGCTGGCGGACGGCAAGCGGGGGCTGATTGTGGGGGGATATTCGTACCCGGCGGATCGGTGCGTCGCGACCGCCGATGAGTTTGACCCGCAGACGCGCCGCTTCGTGCCGTGCCGGGGGCGGCTGAACATCCCGCGTAATTTTGCCCAAGCGTCACTGCTGCCGGACGGGCGTGTCTTAATTACGGGCGGCTACAATACGGTGCTGGGGTCGCTGAACACGGCAGAAGTGTTTGACCCCCAGACGCAAATGTTTACGCTGCTGCCGGGACGATTGGAGACGCCGCGCGAGCTGTTCACGGCGACGACGCTTTCGGACGGGCGCGTCTTGATAGCCGGCGGCTTCAACACGCACCGGGGGCGGACGCAGGCATCGGCGGAAGTCTACGATTCCAGGACGCAGACGTTCACGCCGACGGGGTCACTGCTTGAAGATCGATTCGGGCAGGGCGCAGTGCGGCTGGCCGATGGGCGGGTGCTGATCGTCGGCGGGACACACTGGTTTGCCGGGCGGCCAGGCGTTCCCCTGGCCTCCGCCGAGGTGTACGACCCGGCGGCGGGCCGCTTTCACGCGACGCGCGGCCCGATGGCGTTTGCGCGGGACCGGCCCACGGCGACGCTCTTGCCGGATGGCTCCGTGCTGATCGCGGGCGGGCAGAACGGCGGCAGCGAGCCGGCGCAGGCGGAGCGGTTTGATCCGAAGACCGAAACGTTTACGACCCTGCCGTCGCCGCTGATCACCCCGCGCATGGCTCAGTCGGCGGAAATCCTGCCGGACGGAGCGGTCCTGCTGTCCGGCGGCTGGAGTACGGCGCTCGGCGCGACGACGGGGAACGCGGAGCTGTTTGATCCAAAGGCGCAGGCGTTCACGGCTCTGCCCCCCGTTCCCTTCGGCACGCATGACCAAACTTTGTTCGTATTTCCCGGCGGCCTCGCGCTGGTCGCCGGCGGCAAGCAGGCGTCGGCCGGGGCGGAAACTTCTTTGGCGGCGGGGTACACCCGGCAATTTGGCCGTCAGTAAGTCTCCCATCAGTAGAAACACCCGAAACCCGGTATCTCTTGCAGTGAGTGCCGCTTTGGTGTGCGCCGAAGATAAGGGTGTGCCGAATTGCGGAGCAGACAGCGCACAAAAAACAAAATAGCACGAAATCATCCGCGGCATTCCTGCCGCGAAAGATACCAAGAAAAGAATGGTGACCCGACGAACCTGCCGCCTCCCGTCGGGTCTTTTCTTGCCTGTCCCCCTCGGCCTGCCCTTGACAATCCGCACTAACTCTTGTATACTGCGAGTGACATCTTACAATACCTAGTAATTACCTGGGATCCTATCCCCATTATCTTTGAACTCATTCTCCCTCGCAGAGAACACGCGCCCCAGGCAGGAGGAACCCCATTTGCAGAAAATACGAACCGTCGGCGGCCGGCGCCTTGACGGCGAAGTCCGCCTCAGCGGCAGCAAGAACGCCACGGTGGCGGTCCTCGCCGCCGCCATTCTGCCCGCGTCGGGCCAGACTGTCCTGACGAATGTGCCTCGCATCAGCGACGTGCTGACACTTCTTGATATTTTGCAGTATGTCGGCGTCACAGTGGACTTCACCGGCAACACCGTCACCCTCGACTCTTCTTCTTTGACGACTTCGGAAGCCCCTTACGAGCTGATCCGCAAAATGCGGGCCTCGTTTCTTGTGCTGGGACCGCTGCTCGCCCGGTTTGGGTCCGCCCGCGTCGCCCTGCCCGGCGGCTGCGACATCGGCGCCCGGCCCGTAGATTACCATGTGAAGGGTCTCGAAAAGCTGGGCGCAAAAACGGTGGTTGAACACGGTTTTGTCCATGCGACAATCCCCAGCGGCCTGCGCGGAGCCGACATCTACCTGGACCGCTCCTCGGTCGGCGCAACTCAGCACCTGATGACGGCGGCGGCGCTCGGCAGCGGCATCACCACCATCTCCAATGCCGCGCAGGAGCCGGACGTGGTCGCGATTGCCGACCTCATCAATCTGATGGGCGGCAAAGTGCGCGGCGCCGGCACGAAAGATATTGTGGTGGAAGGGGTCAAAGCTCTTCACGGCGCGGAATACCGAATGGACACCGACCGGATTGAAGCGGGAACATTCGCCGTCGCCGCCGCAATCACGCAGGGCGATCTGTTTATTCGCGGGGCCGTGGAAGAGCATGTCCAGCCGATCACCCGCAAGCTGGCCGAAGCCGGAGTCGCCGTCAGCTTCAGCGACGACGGTGTTCGGGTGCGTGTCCCGAAGGGCAAGAAGCTCGATGCCATTCGGATCACCTCCAGCCCGTATCCCGGCTTTCCGACCGATGTTCAGCCTCAGTTCGCTGCTCTGCTGACTCTCGCCGCCGGCACATCCACTATTACGGAAACCATGTTCGAGCGGCGCTTCAAGTACATTGATGAGCTGGCCCGCATGGGCGCGAACATCAAGACCGAAGCAAACGCCGCCATTATAGACGGTGTCCCGCGCCTGACCGGCGCTCCCGTGGCCGGCTCCGATCTCCGGGCGACGGCGGCTCTGGTGCTGGCGGGCCTGGCCGCCGAAGGAACCACCGACATCAGCGGCGTCCCGTATCTCGACCGGGGCTATGAAGGTTTCGAGCCGAAGCTGCGGGCTGTCGGCGCGGACATCGGACGTTTTTCCTCCGACGAACCCTTTGCGGAGGAGCTGGAAGACGCCGGCCGCCGGGTCCGAATGGGAGCGGCGGCTTGATGCGCTTCAGCCAGGACATCGGCATTGATCTTGGAACCGCAAATGTTCTGGTCTATGTGCATGGACGCGGGATTATCATGCGCGAGCCGTCGGTGGTCGCGATCAACGTCAACACCCGAAGAGTCATCGAAATCGGTGAAAAAGCGCGGGAAATGGTGGGCCGCACCCCCGTCAATATCGCCGCCGTGCGTCCGATGACCGATGGCGTGATTGCCGACTACACCACCACCCAGCGGCTCCTGGAACACATTCTGCACAAAGTCTGCGGAGTCAAGCGCCTGTTCAAGCCGCGCGTACTTTTGGCTGTCCCCTCCGGCGTCACTTCCGTCGAGCAGCGAGCCGTCAAGCAGGCGGCGCTCGCTGCTGGGGCGGGGGAAGCCTTAACCATTGAAGAGCCGATGGCGGCAGCGATCGGCGCGGGCCTTCCCATCGACGCGCCCGGCGGCAACATGGTTGTGGACATCGGGGGCGGCACGACGGACATCGCCGTGCTGTCACTCAACGGCATCGTTCTTTCCCAAAGTCTTCGCATCGGCGGGATGAAGCTCGACGACGTGATTATTCGCCATGTCCGCACGAATTACAACCTGCTGATCGGCGACCAGACCGCTGAAGAAATCAAGATCGCCATCGGCAGCGCGGTCCCGCAGCGCGAAGAGCCGCGCCATGAAGTCCGGGGCCGCGACCTGCTGACCGGCCTGCCGCAGACTGTCACGGTGACGTCCCAGGAGATCCGCGAGTGCATGGCGGAACCCATCGGCCAGATCGTCGCCCGCGTCAAGAGCGTCCTGGAAAAGACGCCGCCCGAACTTGCGTCGGACATCATTGAGCGCGGCATTGTCTTGACCGGCGGCACGGCCCTTCTGCGCGGCCTTGACGTGTTAATCGCCGAAACCGCCAACGTCCCGACTTATGTGGCCGACGACCCGCTTTCCTGCGTCGCCATCGGCACCGGCAAAGCGTTAGAACAGCGGCGCGGCATCACCGAAGATTTGCTCGCTGTGGCCTAAGAGACCCTATCACCATGTCATTCATCAAAAACTCGCTGCTGACCTTTCTTCTCCCGTTCGTGCTGCTTCCCGCCGCCTCGGCTCAGACTGCGCCCCGCGACGTGCCGCCGGGTCACTTTGCCGCCGGTGCTGTCAAGCGTGTCGTCCACGAGAACATCTTGGGGACGACCAAAGACGGTCGTTTTCAGGGCAATCAGCCCGTCACCCGCTACGAGCTGGCCGTCGCGCTGGATCGTTTTGTCCGGTATATTGAAGCAGGGCGCAAGCCGCTCCATGCCCAGACCTTTCCTGCACCCGCCCACCTGCCCGCCGCCGCAGATCCCGCCCAGCGTCAAGCACTCGCCCATCTAGTCACCAATGGCTTCCTGCCTGCCGCATCGCCGCTCGTCACTCAGAACGGCAGCGGTCTCGTGACCGCTAAAGAAACGTCCGACGCCCTCGCTTCCGTCACCATTGCCCTGTCCGACCGCGCCGAAGCGCCGGACAAGAACTAAGAGGTGCGGCTTCAAGAAAAGCAAAGAAAGAGCGGCAGGCCGAATGGCCTGCCGCTCTTTTTGTGATTGACGCCGTTACGGCTGATCCGGGATCGGAAGCCGCAGGATTTGCAAAATCTGCTTGACATCCTGATACAGCGCCTGGCCGGACGCGCTGCGGGCGGCCCGCAGGTTGGAAGACTGCTGGCCGCGCGACCGGACAAAAATGCGGGGCGCTGTTCCCAAAGCGTCTGTCGGCAGCGCACTCAGCGGGCGGGCGGCGGTCAGGTCGGCAAAGAACCGCTGCCGGTTGACCGCGATCATTCTGTTTGTCGCGCGGATAGCCCGCTTGCCTCCGCGCGGGACAAGTACCGACGAAATGACGCCGCTCGGCGTTACCGTGACGTGGTAACCGGGCGTCACGCGGTCCCCGGTGCTGATAATGGTCACAGCGCCGGCGGCAGGGCGCGGGGCGGCGAGCGTCGCCGATGCGAATGCCGCAGGCAGCATCAATACGGTAAACAAGGTGAGTAAGCGCTTCATAAGTTCCTCCACGCGCATTTTACCCAGCTTGCAAGGTAAACGGTCAATCAAGCTGAAAAAGCCTAATTTTCGGCTTCTGCCTCTTGGGCTATGTTATCCTGCGCTTTCAGCTCCAACAGCTTCGCCATCGCCATTTCCAGCGTTACCCCGTTAGCTTTCAGAATTGCCCGTGCCTCATCTATGCAGTCGTCAAGCCGCGTTCGCTGAAACTCTATTTCCACCGTCATATTTACCTCGCTTGTGGAAGTCGCCTGGTCTGAAGACCAGGGCTTTTGAAGTGCGATTGTCTGCCTTCGCAGACATAGGAGAGCATCTCGTCTCTTATATCCGCGCAGGCGGACAATCGCTTTTTCGAAGACCCGGATTTTCAATCCGGGCTACCTGCCATTTCTACTCCTGTGTCGCCGCGACACTGTTTTATTCAGCCTCGGATTTTAATCCGTGGCTCTTTGCTGTACGCCGTAACTTCCTGACATTCAACGTAACATTCAGCAGATAGCCGCCAACTAAAGTATCCAAGAATACGGCGACGCCAAGCATTTCTCCGCTTATTCTTCCTGGCTCGCTTCCGGTAAACCACGAAAGAACAAGCAAAAAGTAAACTTCTGGATAAAGGCAACTCACGATTGTTGCGCCAATATCGCCAATAACACCACCCAAGATCAGCACAGGTAAGCAGGCGAGAAATCCTAACCTTAAAGCCGCTAACAGAACCCACTTTTTCCAATGCCTAAAATAGAACATTGACGAGCGTGTCTGTCGCACGATATGTTTCTCAGAAAACAGTTCAGCCATATCAGTCACGCGATTGTACCACTTTACCCTAAGCTGAAATACGCACGAAAATAACCTTGTAAGATTGCGGGGGAGCGTGGAATAATCGGGGCATGGCAGTTCAGGCACAGCAGGCGCGAGCGAGTTCCAGTGGCGGCGGGATTATGGGCTTTTTTGCCAAAGCCGCCCAGCAGACGGATATTGCGATGGCGGTGGCGCTGATCGGCATGATCGCAATGCTGATTTTGCCGCTGCCGGAAGCGTTTCTGGATTTGGGGCTGGTACTGAACTTGGCGGGCGCGGTGCTGATACTCTTGACGGCGCTGTATACGACGGAGCCGCTGCAATTTTCGGTATTTCCGGCGCTGCTTCTCATCACGACGCTGTTCCGGCTGGCCCTGGAAGTGTCGGCGATGAAGCTGATTATCGGGACGGGCAGCGCGGGCCATGTAATCGCGACGTTCGGGCAGGTGGTCATCGGCGGCAATTATGTGGTCGGGATTATTGTTTTTCTGCTCTTGGTGGTCGTCCAGTTTGTCGTCATCACGAGCGGCGCGGGGCGGGTGGCGGAAGTCGCGGCGCGGTTCACGCTGGACGCCATGCCGGGCAAGCAGATGGCGATTGACGCGGACTTGAACGCGGGCGTCATCAACCAGGACCAGGCGCGGGTGCGGCGCAAGGCGGTTGGGCAGGAAGCGGACTTTTACGGCGCGATGGACGGCGCGAATAAGTTTGTCCGGGGCGATGCGATTGCGGCGATTGTGATTATCGTGCTGAATATTATTGGCGGCTTTGCGATGGGGCTGTCGAAGGGTGAGGATATACTGAAAGTCCTGCACGATTACACGCTGCTGACAGTGGGGGAGGGGTTAGTGGCCCAGATCCCGGCGCTGCTGATTTCGACGGCGGCGGGTTTGATGGTGACGCGGGCGGCGTCGGACACGGCGATGGGCGGGGACATCGCCCGGCAGATCTTCGCGTCGCCTCGCCCGCTGTTCATCGCTGCCGGACTGGTCTGTTTGTTCATTCCCTTCGGATTTCCCATTCCCCAAACCATCTTTGTCGCGGGTATTTTGGGCGGCATCGGCGCGATTCTGGTCAAAAACCAGAAGACGCTGCTGGCGACGGAAACATCCGCCGCCGCCACAATCGCGGCCCGGCCCGCCGCGCCTGCCGCGCCGGAAAGTGTCCTGCCGCTGCTGCATGTGGACGTGCTGGAACTTAATTTCGGCTACGGTTTGCTGTCTCTGGTGGACCAGACGGCCTCCGGCGATTTGCTGGAGCGCATTATTGTCATACGCCAGAAGACGGCTTTGGAGCTTGGTTTGATTATCCCGACGGTGCGAATTCGGGACGACCTGCATCTGCGGGCGAACGACTACGCGGTCAAGCTCAAAGGCGCGACTGTTGCGGCAGGCGCCGTGCAGCCGAACTCCATCATGCTGATTGACCCCGGCAGCGTCATTGACCCGATCACCGACGGCATCCCGACCAAAGAGCCGGCGTTCGGCGTTCCGGCGCTTTGGGTCAGCCGTTCCCACCGGGAGCGGGCGGAAATGGCGGGTTACACGGTGGTGGACCCGTCATCGGTCATCACGACGCATCTGGCCGAAGTCATCAAAGGCCACGCCGCCGAGATCATCACGCGCCAGGACACGCAGGCATTGGTGGAGCATATTAAGCAGGGCAACTCGGCGGTCGTCGAAGAACTCATTCCGAACTTAATGACCATCGGCGAGGTGCAGAAAGTCTTGCAGCACCTCTTGCGCGAGCGCATCTCGATCCGTGACTTGGTGACGATCCTGGAAACTTTGGCCGACCATGCCGGGCGCACGAAAGATGTGGATATGCTTGGCGAATGGGTCCGCAGCGCTCTGGCCCGCTCCATCTGCCGGCAGTATGTGGACGACGGCAGCGGGGCTTTGCAGACGCTGACGATTGATCCGAACTTGGAGCAGCAGCTACTCGAAGCCGTCACGCCCGGCCTGCCGAACCTCGCTTTAGAGCCGTCGGCGTCCCGCCTGCTGATCCAAAATCTCAGTCAGCAGATGGAGCGGATGATGGCGATGGGCTACCAGCAGCCGGTGCTGCTGTGCATGTCCGCCCTGCGCCTGCCCCTGCGGCGGCTGACCGAGCGGTCGCTGCCCAATCTTGTCATTTTGTCCTACAACGAGATCGTCCCGAATACCGAAGTCCGCGCCGTCGGCGCGATTACCCTTTAGACTGTTACGGATAACTACTTATGAGCACCAGCACGAATCCTGCTACGATCAACCCTAACGTAACGATTATGCCCGGCATGGGCGACCGCTACGAAAAGACCGGCCAGTTCAATCTGCGGACGAAGACCTACACGGCCCGCACCGTCACCGACTGCCTGCTGCAAGCCAAGCAGGAACTGGGGCCGGACGCGATCATCGTCAGCCGCAAGACCTACAAAAAAGGCGCGATCTTCGGACGCTGGGGCGGGCGCGAGATGGTAGAAATGACCTTTGGCACTTACCAGCCGCAAGTCATGCCGCCTGCCGGCCCTAATCTGCGCTACTCCGGCGGCGAGAAGCCGAGCCAGGCGGAGGCGGCCCGCATTCAGGACTTGGAAACAAAGCTGGCGGCGCTGACGGAGAACCTTCAGGGACTGAACGCCGCACCCGCACCGAAGCCGAGCGCACCGCCGAAGCCCGCGCGGGCGCTTCCGGCGTTTGTTCCGGCGTCTTTGCAGGCGGACACGCAGCATGGCAGCGCGGCCGGCGCGACCCGGTTGGTCGCGTCGGAGCCGGCCCAAAAGCCGCGCCGCCGTAAAGAAGCGACTCCCCCGCCGGCGGCTATCCCCGAAGAAGGCTATCCGGGACTGATTCAGCAGCTTTTAGACGCCGACATCGCCGCGCCGCTGGCCCGGCAGCTTGTGTCCGAAGTCCCGGCGGGTCTGACCCCATCCGACGCCGCGACATTTCTCCGCACGGTCCTGTCCCAGCGCCTGAAGATCGCAAACGGCGTGGACGCCCTGCCGACGCACGGCAAGATGCGCCTGCTGGCGTTTGTCGGAACCACCGGCGTCGGCAAGACAACCACGATTGCCAAATTAACGGCCCGGTACGCACTCATGGAGCGGCGCAAAGTCGGGGTCATCACGCTCGACACGCAGCGGATCGGCGCGGCGGAGCAGCTTCAGAAGTACGGCGAGATTTTGCGTGTTCCCGTTAAAGTCGCCCATGACAAATTAGAGCTGATCCAGCAGCTGGAAGCGTTTGCCGCCGAAGGCAAAGAAATCGTGCTGCTGGACACGGCGGGCCGGTCGCCGAACGAGATGATCCCGCTCGGCGAAACCGCGCATCTGTTTGAGGGGGTAGGGGCGGTGCAGAAATATCTCACGGTCCCCGCCGTGCTGGGCCAGCGGGACATGGAAAACATCGTCACGAAGTTCCAGAACATCTTTCAGCCCGACGCCGTGATCTTGACGAAGCTCGACGAAGCCTCCGACCACACCTGCTTTGGCCGCCTGCTGACCTTGCAGGCCAAGTTCGGCCTGCCGCTCGCGTTCGTCACTACCGGTCAGCGCGTTCCCGACGACATCGTCCTGCCCGACGCCCACGCCATCGCCTCCCGCATCCTGTCCACGCCGCTTTTATGAGCTTTTATTTTTGTAGGACTTCAGTAGATTTTTGTAGGACTTCAGTAGATTAAGGAAGATTGATTATGACACTGCTCGACTGCCCGCATACGCCGCTCATGCTCTCATCGGTACAGACCGCCGCCGGCGAAACACTGTCTGTTATCGGCTACATGGACACGTTCACCGCACCTACCCTCCGGCCCGCGCTGCTGGCTGCCGCCGAGGGCTCCCATTGCCCAAAATCCGGCGCACTGACACTGGATTTAAGCTGCGTCCGGTTCATTGACCGCGCCGGGCTGGACCTGCTGCTGTCGGTCCGTGACACGGCCTCGGCGCAGAACCGCGCCCTGACGATCCGCCTGCGTCCCGGCTCTCAGCCGGAAACGATCTTCCGGGCCAGCGCCCTTGCCGATCTGCTGACGGCTTTCGGTTAGACGCAAAAACAGCCGGCCCCAGCAGGGCCGGCTGTTTTCTCGATGGGCTGAGGCGCTTTAACGCCGCTCCACCGTCAGAACCACCGTCGTGCCGGACGCGCCTGTCAGCAGGGAAACGGCGTCGGCGGAGCGCAGCATCAGCCAGAACCCATGCCCCAGCGAGTCTTTCGTGCTGTATCCCAGTTCCAGGGTCGCGCGGGGAAGCTGGCTGAGTGCAATCCCTTTTCCGTGGTCGGAAATCCAGACTTGAACCGCGTCGTCGTCTGCACGGATCGCCGCTTCCCCGCCGCCGCCATGCACGACGGCGTTCATCGCCGCTTCCCCGACTGCCGTGGAGAGGCAGTCCAGGACATCGGGAGAGAACCGGCGTGTTTCTGCCGCCGCCGCCGCTTGATGGCGAACATCCGGGAGGTTCTCGCGGGTAATCGCCAGCGGCCCGGCGACCGGCGGCAGCGGGGCAGGCAGGTCGGCCGCTGCCGCGCAGAGATGCAGCCGCCCTTCCGTCACCGACAGCAAAACGTCCCGAAAAAAGTTCTGCCGGGCCGCCGCCTCTTCGCGGGCCTGCGCCAGCTCCTGCACAATATCCTGCCCGCGCAGAAACGCCGGGAACCGGACGGCATTCACCAAGATAGCAAACCCGATGTCTGCCGTCACCATCGTCCACGGCACGTTCACGGGATACGTCAGCTTCCAGTACGACATCCCTTCCAGCAGATGCCCGACCCCGCAAGTCAAAAAAACCAGGGGAACAAACACGCCGAGCAGCCGCTGGAACCAGACCTGGCGCGAGACCAGCAGCGTAAAGGTCAGCACGATGGCATCGCCGATGAGAAGTGCGACAAACGGCTCGAAGTGCAGGACGCAGTACAAATCCAGCAAAAACGAGCCGAAGATGTAAGCCAGCGCATAGCCAAGATCGGCCAAATGCCGGCGGTTCTGGGCATAAAGGCGCAGGAAATAAAACAGCATCGCGCCGAAGACGCCGAAATACGACAAGCTGATCTCGACATGGCCGACGCTCCAAATGCGCGACAAGCTGGGGTTCATCAGAACGCACCGCTCCATGACGTCGCTTTGGGGCGGATGCACAAACGTCAGCCCCAGCAAGCCATAGGCCGCAAAGAGCAGCGACGCGGGAAAGATCCAGGTCAGCAGGGAAGGTTTTTGGGGCGGCGAAGCGGTAACAGCCATGACAGTATCATACCAGGTACAGCCGCAAATCTCAAACAAAAACAGCCGGTCCAAATTGGACCGGCTGTTTTTGTTTAAGCGGGAGACCAGGCTCGAACTGGCGACATTCTCGTTGGCAACGAGACATTCTACCACTGAATTACTCCCGCGAGTGTGTGAGCCGTGAGGCGGATGGGAGTGGCTGACAAAAGAGAGTATGCACCGAAACACACCCGTTTGTCAAGAGGTTTTGCAGGCGGGTGTGAAAAAAATTGGTGCCTTCCATCGGATTCGAACCGACACTGTATGCGGCCTAAACGCATTCTCTCTACCAATTGGAGTAGGAAGGCCAAAAATGTCCGCGCTCATGCTGTTTCGCAAACGTCTCGGAATTGCTTGCTTGGAATTGTTTTGTTAGTATATCTAAGCGGAGGTTCACTTGTCAAGGGTCGGGTATAATGAAGGGACAGACTGAGGAGGAATTGCCCGGTCCGCCGGTGAATGAGCGGGCAGAGCAGTACCGACCGATTTGCTGCACTTATTTTAAGGAGCCGCACCGTTACTTATGGCCGAACAAGACAACTTTCCAAACGACGATTCGCTGGAAGCCGCCGACGCTGTTCCAGGAGTCGCCGACGACCTCGACGACAACCTTTGGAACCGGCAGCCGATTGATCTCGATGCGCCGGTCACGCCCAAAGCGCCTGCCGCCGCCGAGACAACCGCCGTCAGCGCGAAAGAACTGGACGAGCTGAAAGCGCAGGCGCAGACCGCCAATGAGAACTATCTGCGGACACTGGCCGAGCTGCAAAACTACCGGCGGCGCAGCGATGAGTCGCTCAAGCGGCAAATCCGGGACGCCAATGAGCGCCTCATCAAAGAGCTGCTGCCGGTGCTGGATGATTTCGACCTCGCCCTGGATGCCGCCCGGAAGACGGAAAGCTACGAGCAGCTTGTCGGCGGGGTCAGCGCCGTCGCCCGCAAGTTCCTGGACACGCTGGGCAAGCAGGGGGTCGCCCCGATCCCGGCGGTCGGCGAGCCGTTCAACGCCGAGGTCCACGAAGCGGTGATGCTGGATGAAGACAGCGATGAGCCGGACGAAACGGTCACAGCGGAGCTTCGCAAAGGCTACACGCTGCATGACCGTGTGATCCGGCCTTCGCTGGTGAAGGTTGCAAAGAAGGGGTAGGGAGAGAAACCGGCACTTCCAGTGCCGGTTCTTTCCAAAGCATCGAGCACGTATGAATGCACAGCGGCTGCGGCCACTTGGGGTCGGCGACATCTTTGACGAAGGCTTCGACCTGTACAAGCGGAACTTCGTGTTTCTCCTGCTGGCGACTGCCGCCGCCGTTGTCCCGCTGGACATTCTGTTGGCATCTGTGACCCCCCGCGTTCTGCCGAGCGTGTTTGACTTGTTCGGCGTGACCGGAAGCCGGTCGGATGCGTTCTGGGTTTGGACCGTGTCGGCCCTCACCCGCACGGTCTTCTACCTGCCGCTTTATTGCGTCGCGGTCGGCCCGGTGGTCATCGCTGCGGCGTCGCGGTATCTGGATCAGCCGATGACTGTGGCAGCTGCATTTCGACTCAGTCTGCGGCGATTTCCGGCTTTGATCGTGGCTGCACTGCTGTCGGGCCTGCTTCTTGCGCTGGGGCTGACATTCTGCGGCGTGATTTGGCTGGTCGCGGCAACGCAGCTTTTGTTTACATTGCAGGCGCTGCTGATTGAAAACCTGGGGCCGGGGCGGGCAATGCGGCGCTCCGGGGCGCTGACCGCCGGGTACGGCTTCCGGGTCTTCGGCTGCTTGGTTCTGCTGGGCCTGGTGCTGTACGTTGTCGGCCTCGGCCTGCGCCTGCCGCTGGCGTACCTTGCCGGCAGCATTCTTAACATTGCTCCCGGCGCGTCGTCTCTGTACGGCGGTGCGGCGGGCGGGGACGCGCAGGAACAGGTCGTCTCGCTTCTTTCGGGCGGGCTGGCGCATTTGCTGCTGCTGCCGTTCACGATCTGCGTCATTACGGTGCTGTATTTCGACCTGCGAATCCGCAAAGAAGGCATGGACATCGAGCTGTTGGCGACTGACCTCCACTACCCGCCGCTTTCTGCGCTGGGACCGTTCCTGCCGCCGGTCCCGACCTTCGGCGCCCGCCCCGCTGCTTCGGGGCGGCCTCTGCCGCCGAGCGCTTTGGGAGGGCCCCCGCGATGATGCGCGTCTGGGCAATCCTGCTTTTTTTCACTCTCTGCGGGAGCAGGGCGGGGGCGGCGACGCCGCAGGAATATGACCGGGCGCTGGGGGAAGTGCAGGCGGCGCTCGGCAGTCAGGCAGATGCCATTGCCGCCCAGGTGATTTCTTCCGGGCCGTCGCCGCTGCTCGCCGCCCGTCTGGAGCTGGGGCCGATCCACTCGGTCGGCCTGCCGGGCCGGGCGCCGGTTCTCATCAATACCGGGCCGCTGGTCGCGGCGATCGGCGCTGCCGAAGCGACCAAAGACCCCGATATGAAGGTCAAGACGCTTCACGCGCTGTCGCGCCAGATCGGCCTGCTGCGCTCGTCGCTCCAATCCGCCCCTGCGGCTGCCGACGCGGCTGCCGTGGCCGCGTCGGCGCGGGCTGTGCTGGCCGGGCCGGAATTTGCGTCCGACCCGCCCCCGCCGCCCTCGCTGGCCGACCGGATTGCCGCCTGGCTGGACAAAGTGTTTCATCCGCGCCGGCCGACCCGGACGCCGACCGGGCCGAACATCAATCCAAGAGTGGTGGAAGGCATACTGATTGCTATTGCTCTCGGCGCTTTTGCCATTTTGGTTGCCGTCTTAGCGCAGGCTCTCGGACGGCGGGACGCGCGGGTGCGGCCTCTGGCTTTGGATGAAGAAGAAGCCGTCCTGATGGAAGCGCGGGACAACGACAGCCTGCTGGCGCTGGCCGAGCAGCAGGCCAAATCCGGCGACTACCGGCGGGCGTTCCGTTTGGTGTACCTGGCGTCTCTGGTCGCGCTCGATACCGACGGCGTCCTGCGCTTCGACCGCTCCAAAACAAACTGGGAGTATCTGCGAGCCTTGCGGGCATCCGGGCGCGGCGATGTGTATACGGCGCTTTCCCCGCTGACCCGCGAGTTCGACCAGGTGTGGTACGGATTCGCACCGACCGATTCGTCTCAGTATGCCTGGGCGCTGGCCCAGTATCAGGCCCTCCAAGACTCGGCGCGGACGGCGGTTCCGGTGGAGGCGGCGGCTCGCTGATGCGCTCTTCCCGTGACCTTATTGCCGTGCTTCTGCTGCTGGCGCTGTTCATCGCCGGCGGCTTGCTGCTGGGCGGGCGCGGGCCGGGCGCGGCCCGCCTGCCGGGACCGGAACCCGCACCGAACCCGTCCAGCACCAATGACCGCGCTTCCGGGATGCGCGGCGCGTTTGTGTGGACCCAGAAGCTCGGCTACGAGCCGGTTGCATGGCGGCAAAGCTGGTCTCATTTGTCCCCCTCGGAGAATGGCGTGCTGCTGATTGCCGACCCGCAGGTCGCCGAGCCGGTGCCCGCGCTCACCGGGAGCGGCCAAAGCAGAGACCCGGCGGAGCTGACGGCGCGGGATGCGATGCGCCTGCGCCGCTGGCTGAACTCCGGTTCGGGGCATACGGCTATTCTGCTGGCGTCGCGGCTGGCGAGCAGTCCGAACGCCGCCGCTCCGACAGCCGGCGACCCGCAGACCTTTGGGGACGCGATGGATTTGATCGCCGAGTCGGCGTCGCCGGACACGGGCCGGACCGAGTTTGCGCCGCTTCAGCCGGTGAGCGATACGGTGGGCATATTAAGTTTGCATTCCGAGTCCGCCTCCCGGCTGAAGCGGACGCGCGGGGACAGCCTCGCGCTGTTCGGCGACAAGGCCGGCCCATTGGCTCTCCTTATTCCTGTCGGCAAAGGCCGCTTGATTGCGGTCGCCGACGGCGCTGTCTTTTCCAACAGTCAGTTAAGCCGCTCGGAAAACGCGGTCTTTCTGGCGGATTTGCTGGCGCACTACGCCGCGCCGGGCGGACGGATACTCTTTGACGAGTACCACCACGGCGATGCGGCGGATGCCGGCGGGTCGGTCTGGGAAGACTTGGGGCGGCCCTTGCAGCTCGCGCTGATCCAGCTTTGCTTCGCCGCGCTGGCCCTGCTCGTATTGCTGTCCGTGCGCTTCGGCCCGCCGGTTCCGCCGGTGCGGCTCCTGGCTCGGTCGTCCGCCGATTATGTCGGCTCGCTCGCCAGCTTGTACCGCCGGGCGGGGGCGTCGCAGACTGCGTTAGAGACGCTGTACCGGCAGTTCCTGCGCGACATCTGCGGGCGATTGGCCCTGCCGCCGGACGTGGATTTGGAGCGTCTGGCCGCCGTCGCCGCCCGGCGCGGCCAGATTGACCCGGAGCGGCTGCGCCGCTTGCTTGCGACTTGCGAGCTGCGGCTGGACCAGGGAAAAGTCTCGGAAGCCGAGCTGCTGGATCTGACCCGGCAGATGGAAAGTATCAGAAAGGAAATCGGCATTGCCTGAGAACGATAATGTGGAACCCACCCCGGCGCAAGCGCCGACCCTCCCGAAGCGGGAAGGTGAGGAGTTTCAAGAAAGAATGCTGGGTGACTCTCTTAGTCCTCCTGTTCCGGGAGGACCCCTGCGAAGCAAGGAGGTGGGTTCTCCGTCGTGGGAAGCACCTTCGGTGAATTTCTTCACGCCCGCGCCGACGGAAACGGCGTCAACGCCTTCCTACCGGACCGGCGGGGAAGTGCAGCGGGTGGCGCAGGCGATCACCGCAGAAGTCCACAAAGCCGTGGTCGGCCAGGACGAAACCATTGAAAACGCCCTGGCCGGACTGTTCGCCGACGGTCATGTGCTGCTGGAAGGTGTTCCCGGCACGGCGAAAACGCTGCTGGTCCGTGCCCTCGCGGCAGCGGTTTCCGGCGAGTTCAAGCGCATCCAGTTCACGCCGGACCTCATGCCGTCGGACATCACCGGCACGCGCATTTTCGACCAGCAGGCGATGGAGTTTGTGTTTAAACCCGGCCCGCTCTTTACCGGCCTGCTGCTGGCCGACGAGATCAACCGAACGCCGCCAAAAACCCAGGCCGCGCTGCTGGAAGCCATGCAGGAGCATCGAGTGACCGTAGACGGCGAAACACACGACCTGCCGCCGGTCTTTATGGTGTTTGCGACCCAGAACCCGATTGAATTTGAAGGAACGTACCCGCTGCCCGAAGCCCAGCTTGACCGCTTTTTGCTGAAGCTCCTGGTCGCCTACCCGCCGCTTGATGCCGAGCAGGCCATCCTGCGCCGTGTCCATGCGGGCTTTGACGCAAATGATTTGGAGACGGCAGGCGTCCGGGCGGTTGCCGATGTGGCGACGATTGAGCGCTGCCGGGCGCTGATCAAAAAAGTGCGCGTCGAAGAAGATATGTTCCAGTACATCACGAAGCTGGTCGCGGCCACGCGCGACCATCGCCAGCTTGTGCTGGGGGCCAGCCCCAGGGCGTCCATTGCGCTTCTTGGCGTCGGCAAGGCGCTCGCCGCCATGCGGGGCCGCGACTTTCTCATTCCCGACGACATTAAAGCGATTGCCCCGGCGACTTTGCGGCACCGCCTGCTGCTCCGGCCCGAAGCTGAGATTGAAGGCGTCAGCGCCGACCGCGTGATCGAAAATATCCTGGATGGCCTAGAGGTTCCCCGCTGAGATACACAATTTGAAATTCCATATCTCGCACATGACCCGGTACGAGTACGATGCCCCGCTCACCGGCGAGTGCTTCATGGAGGCCCGCCTGCGGCCTCTGACTGTCGCAGGCGAGCAGACCTGCCGGGCTTACGCGATTACGACCGACCCGCCTGCGACGGTGTTCTCTTACGACCAGCCGGAGGAGATGGGCTTTGTCAGCCATTTCATCCTGCGCGGCGAGCCGTATCAGAGGCTGACCATCCGCGCAGAGTCGACCGTGGAAACGCTTGTCGGCAACCCGTTTGAACACTTAGACCTGCTTGCCGAAGACTGGGCAAAGCTCGCTGGAAAGTCCCTGTGCGACGAGTGCGCCGAGTTCCTCGCGCCAACTCCGCTCGTCCCACTGTTTGGGACATGGGCGGGACCGGAGCCGCTGCCAAGCGTTCTGGCCTACGGCCAGGCAGTCTCGGACGCCATTTACTCCCAGTTTGAGTACGTCCCCGGCACGACCGATATTCTGACGCCGCTGTCGGAGTTTATCGCCCAGAAGCGCGGCGTCTGCCAGGACTACGCCCACCTGATGCTGTCCGCCGCCCGCTCGCGCGGCGTCCCCGCCCGCTACGTTTCCGGCTACATCTACGCCGGGGCAGGGGACGGGACGCAGGGCGCGGGCGCGACTCATGCCTGGGTGGAGCTTTACCTACCGGGCAGCGGAATTTGGCAGGGCTTCGACCCGACCAACAACGTTTTAGTCGCCGGCAGTCACATCAAAATCGCCGTCGGCCGGGACTACGCCGACGTGCCGCCGACCAAAGGCTTGCTCCGCGCCGCCCTCGGCAGCCCGCTTCCGTCAGAAACGGGTTTAGTGGTGGAAGTGAGCGTGGAGAAGGTGGAGGGATAAGGAGTTTTGGGTTTGCGAGGGCGTAAACGCCCTCGCTGGGGAGCGAGGCGCTAAGGTCCCGCCTGCGCGGGACAAGATTAGGACTAAATTACATCTTCCGCCACGCCCTCCGGGTCTGCCAGTGCAGCAGGTGGCGGTTTGGCGTCTCGCCCCTCAGCGAGGGCGTTCACTTCGTCGCCCTCCGCCATGTCAATTCAAAATCGCCTTTGCGGCGGCGGACGGCATTCGCTCAACAATATGCACTTCCCGGCCTACCGTTGCCGTGAACTCGGACAGCGTCATGTCGTCGAGAAAGATGTCCCGGTCCGGGTCGCGCAGCATGATGGACGGCAGGACGACCCGCTCGCCGAGACTGTCGCCCATTTTGCCCAATGCTTCGGCGACATCATGGCCGGTCAGCAGTCCCGCAATGCTGATGTTGCCCTCAAAGAACGTATTATGCACGGCGCAGACGTTGACGTTCAAATTCTCGACTTGGTTGAACGTGTCAGCCAGATTGTTCAGGAACGGCGCGGCCAGCTCTCCGGTGACTAAAGTTGCCGTGCGCGGCTTGGGCAGGCGGGCGGGCAGGCGGCGAGCGACCTTTTTCACATCGTCTTGAAAGAGGCGCACCATGCCGACCCCGTCTTCTAATTGCGGAAAGCCTTCGTACTGCCGCGCCGCTGGGACTTCGACGCCTGCCGCAAGATAAAACTCGTCGCTCAGAAACACAAAGTTTGTGCCGAGCTGTTTGCGGAACGCGGCTCGCCATATCTCAGCTTCTTCGACCAACGCGCGGGAAAAGTCGGGGGAACAGGTCGTCAGTGCGGCCAGACGGTCTCGGAACTGGGTCAAGCCGACGGGAACGACGGCGACCGACAGTACACCGCCATAGGTGCCTCGCGCTTCGGGATGAAGTTCGGCCAGTTCGCGGACGGTCTGCTCTAGCTGTGCGCCGTCGTTGTAGCCGGGGCAGAGGACGACCTGGCCGTGGATTTGGATTTTGGCGTCCGCCAGCATCTGGAGGCGCGGCAGGATCGGCTCCGGGCCTTTGCGGCCCAGCATCCGCCCGCGCACTTCCGGGTCGGTGGCATGGACCGAGACGAACAGCGGCGAGAGCTTTTGGTCAATCACCCGCTGGAACTCGGCCTCGCCCATGTTCGTGAGCGTGAGATAATTGCCGTGCAGAAACGACAATCGGTAATCGTCGTCTTTGATATATAGCGAAGGCCGCAGACCCTTGGGCTGCTGGTACAAGAAGCAGAAGACGCACTTGTTTTTGCAGATATGCACCCGGTCAAATAAGTCGTCGCCGAACTCGATGCCTAAATCTTCGTCGTAGCCTTTAGAGATCTCAAAATGCAGCGTGTCCGTGCCGTTCCGCAGCATATCAAGCGTGACCCGCTCGCCCGCCGACAGAAACGCAAAGTCTACGATGTCTAAAACGGGCTGGCCGTTGACATGGGTGATCACGTCGCCGAGCTGGACGCCCGCCGCATAAGCCGGACTGCCCGGCTCTAACGCCAGCACTTTCGCCCGCTCGGCTTTGGCCTTCGGCGCGACCACTTTTTCGTCCGCCATTGGCAGGGACAGCCTCTTGCCGCTGACGGAACTTTGCACGGAGCTTTCGGAATTCATTGCCATAACGCTTTAGTATACCCGAAATGCTCTGCAACTTTTTTGCCGCGCCTGTGTCACAGTACCTAAAGAAAGACTTTCGATTTCATGCCGTCTTCTCGCCGCCCGTCCTGGACCGCCCTCACGGCCCTGCCGCGCCTCGACCCGGATGTGGCCTTAGTCCGTCAGTTCCAGGCGACCGCGAACCCGGCGGTGTTCGAGATTTTGTTTCGGAAATACCAGACGACGGTATTCAGTTTTGTCTCGCGCATCGTCGGCGGCGAAGAAGCACACGACTTGACGCAGGAAGTATTCGTCCGTACTTTGCGGTCGCTGTCGTCGTTCAAGGGCGACGCGAAGTTTCGGACGTGGCTGCTGACGATTGCCCGCAACGTGTGCTTGAACCACCTGCGGGACCGAAAAGCGCGGCTTGGGATCGAAGCCGGGTCTTTGGACGAAGAGCCGGAAACGCCGGGCTTTGTGTCAGAGCCGGCAGATCCGGCTGCCGACATTGCAAAAATTGTCGAAGTCCGCGAATTGCAGCGGACCGTAGATAAAGTCCTGGCGCTGCTCCCCGACGAGCAGCGTCTTTTGATTACCCTGCGCGATTTGCAGGGCTTATCGTATGAAGAAATCGAGCAGATCATGGAGATGAGTCCCGTCAGCGTCAAATCCAAGCTGCACCGGGCGCGGCTGGCATTCAAAGCGAAATTCCAGCCGTATCTCAGCCAAATCCGCCCGGATTGGGAAATGGAACATTAGAAATGAAACAGGGGAGGGGAAAGTGACACGCGAAGAAGCGCGGGCTAAGTTTTCCGACTACTTGGAACACGAACTTAGCCCGTCCGAACGAGACCAGATGCAGGCATATCTCGCGGATCAGCCGGACGCCGCCGCCGAGCTGATCGCGCTTGAGCGGACGCTCTCCGTCCTGCACCGCCTGCCGCCGCAGGAGCCGTCGCTGGACCTCTGGCACGCGCTTGTCCCGGAGATTGAGCAGCTTCGAGCGGGGCGGAGGCAGTCTCTGCCGCTGCGCCTGCGCGGTCAGTGGAGTATTTTTGTCGCCTCTGTCAGCGAGGGCGTGATACTGTGGACGCACGCGCTCGCCCGCCGCGCCCACCACCATCTCGCACCGCACCTGCACCCGGAGAAAGAGCGGTAGTCATCGATGACTGAAGAAATCAACACTCTGCGCCGGCTACTGTGGATGCACGTCGGCAGCATGGCGCACTCCCTGCGCCAAATCCCCGAAGACAAGTGGGACTGGACTTTTGCGCCGCCCGCCCCGACCCCACGCATTCTCGCCGCTCACACGCTGTCCTGGCTCATCTGCGACCGGCAGCATATTGAAGAACCCGATGCACGCAAACATGCACTCGTGCCGGACATTCCCACGAACCCTGCTGCCGTCTGTGACGCGCTGGAAGCTGAGGGCGGACGCTGGGGGGTGCTGTTTGCCCGGCTGACGCCGGAAGACATGGACGCGCCGCGCTCGCAGTTCAACGAGTACCCGATGACCGTGCGCCAGTTCCTCGGCCACATCGTTCAGAACTCGATCTACAAAAACGGCCAGTTGATGACGATTTTCTACGCCCTCGGCCTCGACGGCGACGCGCCTTATGATGCCCCGTTCCCAAACCCGATCTACGCCGGTCTGCACAAAGGCGATGCCGATGATTAGCCCCCCCGCCCATCCCAATAAAACCCCAATTCTGGGGAGCAATATAGAACCGGCGGAAAAAGGGCGCAGCAAGCAGCGCCCCTACTGCTTTCTGGCTCCCCAGAATTGGGGCCGGGGGGCCTTGCTCTGCCTGCTCCTGCTTCTGTTGACCTTCCCGGCGCACGCCGCGCCGCCGCAAGTTTCGGTGATCGCTGTTCACGGAACCGTGTGGCCCGGTACGGCGGTCTTCGTCAAAGATCAGCTTGACGCGGCGTACCGGCAGGGCGCGGCGGGCGTCATCTTAGACCTGGACACGACCGGCGGCTCGCCTGTCGCCGCGAACGAGATCAAGCAGGCCGTCTTGGACCATTCGGCGGCGTTTCCAATTGCGGCGTTTGTCCATGATCGGGCGATTGGGCCGGGCAGCTTGATCGCTGTTGCCTGCAAGACAATTGCCTTTGCGCCGGGCGGAACCCTGGGCAACGCGGACAGTGAAGGGGCTAAAGCAGACTTCTCGGCGGCAGCGTCTGCGAATGGCCGGAACCCGGCGATTGCGGCGGCGTTCGTGTCGGCGGACAGCGACCTGCCTGCCTACAACGTGAAAGCGGGCGATCCGCTGACGCTGACTGCCGCGCAGGCCCAATCGGCGGGCTATGCAGACTTGGTAACGGCCCTGCCGTCAGCCGTCGCTGCGAAGATGAGTCCCAGCCTCGTCGGCGCACAGCTTGTCCCGGTCGAAATGTCCCTATGGCAGTCGGTCGCGCTGTGGGTGACGCAGCCCTGGGCGACGGTTCTTATTCTTGCGCTTGGCCTCACGCTCATTTTTGCTGAAATACTGACTCTGCATTCATGGGGCGTCGCGGGCATAGGCGGCGGCATCTTAGTGGCGCTGATTTTCGCCGCCTACATCGCCGTCGGTGCAGCGACGTGGGTGGGCGTCCTGCTCTTTCTCCTCGGCGCGGCGCTCCTGCTGCTGGAAACTCATGTGCTGCCGGGTCATGGCTGGCCGGCGTTTACCGGCCTGGCGCTAATCTTCGTCGGCCTATTTTACGCCCTGGGCGGCCCCGGCGGGGGAGGACTTTACCCGGCGGCGGTGTCGCTGGTGATGACTCTCGCCATTCTGGTCGCGTTCTTCCTCTACCTGCCGCGCTCCGGCGTCTGGAAGCGAATCGGCCTGCCGATGCGCCAGACCGCGCTGGCCGGGTATGTGTCCAGCGACGATTACACCTCATTCCTCGGCCAGTACGGCACGGCGGTGACGCTGCTGCGCCCGTCAGGGACTGCCGAGATTGACGGCGTCCGCCTGTCAGTCGTCTCCGAAGGCGAGTTCATCGCGGAAGGGACACAGGTGCAAGTCGTCATGGTCCAGGGCAGCCGCGTTGTGGTGCGCGGACCGGAGTGAGACCTCACCCCAGCCCTCTCCTTAAGCAAGGAGAGGGAGCTTTTGTTTCTTTATCCTAACCCTCTCCTTGCTTAAGGAGAGGGTGGGCGCGGAGCGACCGGGTGAGGTTCCTACCGGGTATAATCTCCCCATGCCCGCCGAACCTGCTCCCAAAAAAACCGCCAAAAAGCCGCCCGCCCCGAAAAAGCCCCGCAAGCCGGAGTTCTCGCCGACCCGCCTGCGGACCTTTCTGTCCTGTCCCATGATGTACCGGCTGGACTATGTGGACAAAGTCGGCAAGTTCTACCACCGCGCCCGCGCCGGATACACCTTCGGCTCGACCCTGCACCAAGCGTTGCAGACGTTCCACCAAGACGGCGGAACAGCAGCAGTGTCCGCGCCGGAGCTGGTGGCAAAGATGGAAACCGTCTGGCAGTCGCAGGGCTATGAAAGCGCGGCGCATGAGCAAGAGCATAAAGTCGAAGCCGCGCGTATCTTGGAAACCTATCATGCTGCGTCGGAAGCACGGGCGGAAGAAACCCGCCCGTTTCTGATTGAAAAGATGCTGAAATGGGACATGGGGCCGTTCGTCCTGACGGGCCGGATTGACCGCATTGACGAGCATCTGTCCGACGGGGCTTTGGAGATAGTCGACTACAAATCAGGCCGCATGGGCGTCACCGAGGCCGACGTGAAAAACGCCCTCGCCATGTCCGTGTATCAGCTACTCGCCAAGCGCAACAACCCCGACCGCCGGGTCTACGCTACCATCCACGCCCTGCGCGGCGGCGTCACCGCGTCCGCGTCATACTCTGATGAAGAACTCGCCGAACTGGAAGAAGACCTGCGCGGCATCGGCATTACCATTTTAGAAAAAGACTTCGAGGCCGTCCGGCCTGTGCCGCTGCCCGATGTCTGCCCCTGGTGCGACTTTTTGCCCCTATGCACCCGCGCCTGGAAGCGCGAGGGAAGAAACTACACCGCCGAGCTTGAAGTGTGAAAAATGATGATGAAACGTATTCAGGTACTGGTTTTGTGTTTAGCGCTGTTCATCGCGTTATGGATCGCCTGCATAGCTATTTACTATGCGGTTGACGACATTTCCGGCTTCTGGATACCTACTCATCATGCCGAATCCTGGCGCAAGGCAGCCTCCGAAAGCTGGCCGTTCAGTTTGGGATTTGCCATAGGCGGCCCTGTTATACTTTGGGCGCTGGCACAAAGACCGGCAAGGAAAAAGCGTAAGGCTGAAAGAACGCGGCAATAAATTGCGACGCTGTGTGGCGAAGCGCCTAATGTCCATCTTCATGGACAAGGAACAGATTGTCGTGAGTGTCCTATTCTTTGTCCGCGAAGGCGGACATTAGGCGTCCTCGCCACACAGCGGAGAACTTCAGTTCCACGCCTCCTACCTTTTACGCAATCTCTTCCCCAATCCCCAGCGCTTTGAGGTCGCTGCGGGAGCGGTCGTCGGAGGCAACTAAGGCCCGCATCTGGGCGGCGACTTCGGCTTCGGTGAGGGACTGGCGGGCCATCGCGTCGCGAACAAATGAAACGCGGTCGTGGGCCATGAGGAGGTCGAGGCTGGAAATGTCTAAGATGTCGGCGAGAGCGCCGAGGGCGGGGACGGTCTGGGCGATGTCGCTTTCGGCCCGCGCTCGCAGAAGGGTTTGGGCGTATTCCAGCTCGCGCATGGCCTGGTCGAGCGGGGCGACCATGACCCGGAATTCGTTGACTTTTTCTGCCAGATCGCCGCTGAGTTCGTTGGTTGCCATGTGGCCTGTCCCCCGTAAGTTGCCGCTATTATACCCCGATTGCCGCCGTCCGAGGTTGACAAACGGCGGGCGCGAAGTGTAAGATACATTATGCCCGCGTCCGCCGCCTCCCAACTGCCGCCTGTTGCCCTGCCTGCGTTTGAAGGGCCGCTGGATTTGCTGCTGCATCTGGTCCGGGAACACCGGGTGGACATCGCCGACATTCCCATTCTGCAAGTGACCGATCAATACCTGGCTTACTTACGGGCGATGGAAGCGATGAACCTCAATGTCGCAGGCGAGTTTCTGCTGATGGCGGCAACACTTTTAGAGATCAAGAGCCGGATGCTGCTGCCGAAGCCGCCCCGCGTGGAAGAAACTGAGGAAGGCGAAGACCCGCGTTTGGAGCTTGTGCGGAAACTCGAAGATTACCAGCGGTATAAGCTGTTTGTGGAGACGCTGGCCGAGTGGGAAGACGACCGCCGGGCCTTGTTCTTTCGGGGCCAGGGCGACTACGGCGGCGAGTATGTCCTGCCGACCGAGTTTGGGGCGCTGAAGCCCGGCGCACTCCTGAAAGCGCTCCATAGACTGCTGGCGGAAGCCGGGGACGACGGCGATCAAGCCGTGACCAGTGTGCGCCGGCAGAAGATGACTCTTCGGCTGGCGATGGCGTCGCTCTGGCGCAAAGTGGAGCGCGGCGGCCTCGGCGGCATTTTCTTGGACGACTGCTTTGAGCCGCCGTATGTGCGTTTAGAGATCGTCATGCTGTTTCTCGCGCTTTTAGAGCTGCTGCGGAACCGGCGCGTCCAAGCCGTGCAGGAGGCGCAATTGGGGCAGATTATCTTGACGGCGCGGATACCGGATGCAGACGCCGATGTCTGAGGGATTTCTGGAAACCGACCTGCCGCCGCTCTTGGAAGCGTACTTGTTTGTCGCGACCGAGCCGGTGCAGCCTGCCGAGATCGCCCGTATTCTTCAGGTAGACGCAGGGGCTATCGAAGAAGCGCTGGAAGACATGGTGAACGCTTACGCGCGGCGCATCAATTCCGGGCTGCATATTGTCCGCATTGCGGGCGGCTACCAGATGGCGACCCGGCCTGCGCTCGCCCAGGGCATCGGGCGGCTGCTGGCCGCACCGAACCAGAAAGCGCGATTGTCCAAGCCCGCGCTGGAAACGCTGGCGATCATTGCCTACCAGCAGCCGGTGACGCAGGCGGAGATCGAAGCCGTGCGCGGGGTCAGTGCCGACGGCGTCCTCAAGACGCTGGCCGAGCGTCAGCTTGTCGCCGAGACGGGCCGCAAGGAAGTCGCCGGACGCCCGATCTTGTACGGCACGACGCCGGACTTTCTGCACTATTTCGGCCTGCATTCGCTGGATGACCTGCCGCCGCTGGAAGACCTGGGGCTTGACGGCGAAAGCGACAAAGCCGCGACGCAGGAAGCCTTGTCGGCCGTGGGTCTGGAAGATTGAGGCCGATTAAAGAAGAAGGTAAACTTCTTTTGCGCCCTTTCCGTATAATACTTATGCCCAATCGCACCACATTCTTTCTGGCCGCCCTGCTGCTCACGCTCTTTCTGCCCTCTGCTCATGCCCAAACCGCGCCGCCAATTCTTGCGACGCCCGCTGCCATCAAGCCGCCGGTTTTGCTCGTCCATAGCCATTACGCCATTCTTGTAGATGCCGTCACCGGGAAAGTGCTGTGGCAGCGGAACGCCGACGCGCCCCGGCCTATCGCGTCTACGACTAAGATGCTGACGGCGATTTTGCTGCTGGAACGGGGGCATCTGGACGATGTTGTGACTGCGCCGAATGGTGTTCAGTACCTGCCGGACAGCAGTTTACACTTAAAGCCCGGCGAAAAGCTGACGCTGCGCGATCTGCTGTATGCCATGCTGCTCCGCTCGGCCAATGATACCGCCGTCACCGGGGCGGTGTACCTGAGCGGCAGTGTTCCGGCCTTTGCCAAAGAGATGAACGCAAAGGCAAAAGAAATTGGGGCAGCGCATTCTCATTTTGTCACGCCGAACGGCCTGCCTGCGCCGGGACATTTCTCGACTGCCGCCGACCTGGCGAAGATCGCAGCGTATGCTGTCAATAACCTGCCGCAGTTCAACGCGATTGTGAAAACGCCTGTCTACAAAGTGCATCGGTCGGTGGATCAGCGCGACGTGTGGGTCAAGAATACGGCTGCGACATTTCTCAAAAAGTTTCCCGGCGCGGACGGCATTAAAACCGGGTATATTCATGCAGCAGGGCATTGTTTTGTCGGATCGGCGACGCGCGGCGGCTGGCGTCTGATTGCCGTCGCACTCGACAGCAACGGCTGCCGTGAAGATGTTGAATCGCTTTTGAATTATGGCTTTCGGGACTTTACGCCGCTGACGGTGCTGCATCCGGGAGATCCCGTCGGAACCGTAGACATTCCAAGTGCGGTCCAGCCGGTTCGCGTCAACTGTTCGGACACGACGTTTATTGTTGTCTCAAAGAGCCGCCCGGCGCCGCAGACGCAGATCAAGCTGACCCCGCTGCCGCTCTTGCCGCAGGCGCCGATTGCCGCAGGAACGCGGCTTGGCACGGTGGCGGTGCTGGTAGACGGCAAGACGCAGGCGACAGCGGCGGCTGTGGCGGCAGACACTGTGGCGATCCGGCCGGCCGCCGCGCTGCTGCAAAAAACGAGAACGCTGGGGCCGCCGGTCGCGCGTGCCGTCGGGACTGTTGCTGTACTTGCGGGACTTGTACTGGGAGGCATCACACTGTATGGAAGAACGACTGCAAAAAGTGCTCGCCTCCGCCGGGATCGGCTCGCGCCGGGCGTGCGAAGAGTGGATCGCTCAGGGCCGGGTCAAAGTTAATGGACAGGTCGTCACGGAGCTTGGCGCAAAGGCCGACCCGGAAACCGACAAAATTTTCTTTGATAATAAAATAGTCCGTCCGCCGCTGAAGCGCTATTACTTGGCGATGAACAAGCCGAAGGGCATCATTTCGTCTCGCTCCGACCCGCACGGCCACGCCGGGCAGATGGTGACGGATTTGGTAGACATCGGCGGCAAGCCGATGCTGCGGCCTGTCGGACGGCTTGACGCCGACAGTGAGGGCTTAATCTTTCTCACGGACGACGGCGATTTTCTCTTCAAGCTGACCCACCCGCGCTATCATGTTCCGAAGACGTACCGCGTTTCCGTGACGGGCGTTCCGACCGAAGACGCTCTGAAGCGCCTGCGCCGGGGAATCATGCTGGACGACGGCATGACCCGGCCTGCGGAGAACGTGCGGCTTTTGCGGAGCAAGTCGAACCCGGACGGCACGGGCGGTCAGGCAGATGTCGAGCTGACGATCTACGAAGGCCGCAACCGGCAGGTGCGCCGCATGATGGCCGCGCTCGGCCACACGGTCACCAAGCTTGTGCGCGTCAAAATCGGCGGCGTCCAGCTTACCGGTCTGCCGCCGGGCGCGTGGCGGCATCTGACGCCCGGCGAGATCGCCGCGCTCACGGAAGAAGTCAAAGCGCAAAAAGCAGCCCCGGAAACTAAAGCACAAGAAACCCCGTCGATTACCAAAGAGGAGAATAAGAAAGAGGAGACTAAGAAATGGCCCGAACCGCAACTTTCGACACCACCAAAGGCACCATCATCGTCCAGCTCGCTGAGGACGACGCGCCCATCACCACGGCAAACTTCATCGAGCTTGCCCAAAAAGGCTTCTACAACGGACTGACGTTCCATCGTTATGAGCCGGGCTTCGTCATTCAAGGCGGAGACCCGGACGGAACCGGCATGGGCGGCTCCGGCAAGAACATCAAGGGCGAGTTCCCGACAAACGGCGTCCAAAATCCCGGCAAGCACGACGCAGCCGGCGTTCTCGCGATGGCCCGCTCCGGCGATCCGAACAGCGCGTCATCGCAGTTTTACTTCACGCTTGCCGCCGCGCCGCACCTCGACAGCGGCTACGCCGTCTTCGGCAAAGTGACGTCCGGGCTGGACGCGGTCCTGGCGCTGCGTAAAGGCGACAAGATGAACACTGTTACGATCAGCGAAGCCTAACGATGAAAATTCTCTTAGGGAACTTTTGGACGTACCGAAACGCTTATGAAGGAGAAGAGGGCCGGCGGCGGTCCGGCGGCGTATGAGTCTGTTTGCGGCTCGGAGAGTACGCCCGGAAACCAGTCTTTCCGAGGACGAGGTAGACTTGTTCGCGCGGCTGCTGGCCGCGCACCAGGACAAGCTGTACCGGGTGGCCTACCGCATGGCGGGCCACCACGAAGACGCGCAGGATTTATTGCAGGACGCCCTGCTGGAAGCCTATCGGTCGTTCAAGAAGTTTCAGCGGGGCAGCTATTTTGATAAATGGCTGTACCGCATTATGACCAACACGTTTATTGACCGCCAGCGCCACAAAAAACGGGTGGGGATTGTCGAATCGCTCGATGCGCCGCTGCCCGGCGAGACCGAAAGCGCCGGGCGCGACATTCCGGACTGGGCGGATGAGCCGTCCCGGCGCGTTTTAGAAGACAAGTTTGAGGAGCCGGTGCAGAAGGCTTTAGACGCCCTGCCGCCGGAGTTCCGCATGGTGCTGATTTTGTCCGACGTGGAAGAATTCTCCTACGAGGAGATTTCCGAGATGATGGACACGCCGATCGGCACAGTCCGGTCGCGCCTGCACCGCGCCCGCGCCATGATGCGGCAAAAACTGACCATCAAATAAAGACGGCGAACAAATCTGCCGAAGATACGTCACGAAGAAGACCATGATACGCAATGAGACCCACCCCCACGGCGAGCAGTTGTCCGCCTATATAGACAGTATGCTGGATATCGCGCGAATGCGCGGCATCGGCGAGCATCTGCATTCCTGCGCGTCCTGCCGGAGCGTCGAAACAGACCTGCGCCGCACCAAACATCTGGTACGCGGCCTGCCGGACCCTGTCTTGCCGCCTGCCGATTTTTGGACCTCTGCCTATCGCCAGCTTCGGGTGGACGACCGGGAGCGGGTCATTGCAAAGCGTCCGCTGTGGACTGCCTGGCTCAGCCCGGAGCAGCTTGCTCATCGCCGCTGGGCTGCCGGTCTCGCGGCGGCGGCTGTCGCCGTCGGCGCCTTCAGCGCCGGGCCGCTGATGATGGCGCCGCACAGTGTGCCTTCCGCGCCGGCGATCCGTCCGCTGGTCCCGGCGCAGGACGTGTCCCCGGATGTCTCGTCGCTGGCCGAGCTGCACACGGACTCGGTTTCGCGCCTGCCGCTGGCCGACCCCGACCGGCAGAAGATGATCGCCGCCGATGTGCAGCAGCCTGAATCTGCTGCCGACGCCTCGGAGGCGGCAGGTTATGCCGATGCCTCCTTCTAAGGCCGTCCTGCCCGCCGCGCTGATTCTTTCCGCGCTGCTCGGCATGGCCTGCCCGCCGGCCCTTTCGGCACAACCCGGCGTCCCGGTCAAGCATTCCAAAAAGTCACTGCCGAGAAGACTTCTGCCGAAAAAACTTCTGCCGAAAGCGCCGGTTCTCAATGCCCCGACGGCTGAATCGCTGTTCGTCAAAGTTTTGCAGGCCGATGATCTGTTCCTCTACAAAGGCCGCCAAATCACAACCTACTGGCGCACCGGTCAGGCCATGGAAGTGCTGGTCTTCCATCGTCCCCAGGACGACCAGCGCATCGAGTTCCTCAACCCGGAACGCGAGCGCGGACGCCTGCTGGTCAGCGACGGCACGCAGCAGTGGGAATATGAGCCGCACCAAAAGCTGCTTCGTCACCGGCGGCTTTCGCCGGGCGCCCTCGACGACGACGATTTGCTTTCCTACACGCTGCTTCGCGTCAATTATCTGCTGGCCGTAGACCCGCATCCGCGCACGGTCGCCGACCGCAAGACGTATTTAGTGACCATCAAGCGCCCGCAGGGGCAGGCGCTGGCCCGGCGGTTCTGGATTGACAGCGGCAGCGGCCTGATCTTGAAGCGCGAGATTTACAGCGAAGACGGCAAACTCGCTGTGACGGTCGGCTTCTCCGACATCACTTACCATCCTGTGTTTGCGCCCGGCCTGTTCAATTTGTCCTCCCTTGCCAAGACTGTGCCTGTCGCCGAGCTGCCGACCTCCGAGACCGCCGTCTCCCTAAAGACGCTCGGCTCCCAGCTTGCCGGCAAAGCCTCCGCCCCGGCGGAACTCGCCGGATACCGCCTGGTCGGCGCAACCACCACAAAAATCGGCCTGCGCCCGGTGCTGCACCTGCGCTACTCTGACGGCCTCAATTTGGTATCGGTCTTCGAGCAGCGGCGCACCCAGCCGGGCCGTCCGACCCTGGTTCCGTCCAATCAGCGCGTCCTCCTGCTCGGCAAAACCCCCATACACATCGGCCACCGGGCGTCCCTGACCACGCTGAACTGGGACACGCCAGCCCTCAACATCACCCTGATGGGCGAAATGGGCCTGTCCACTCTCCGCACCCTCGCCCAATCCCTTCTTCCAGGCCGGTAACAAGGCGTCAGTTCCCTTGCAATGCGGCTTTGGCGGCGGCTTTGACGCGGGGGGAGGGGTCGCGGGCGGCGAGGGTTTTCAAAAGGGCCTGGCTGGCGGCATCCGGGGGGAGAGCGTCAATGGCGGCAAGGCGGACGGCTTCGCGGTCGGACTTCAGCAGTCCGTGCAGGCGATCGTAGGCGTCGGGGTCGCGGATAGTGGCGAGCGCGAGGACGACGGCGCGTAAAGCGTCGCCGGAGAACTGCGGGGCGGCGTCTGCAAGAAGCGCGGCGGCTCCCGGCTGCTGGCTTTGGGCGATCATCAGCGCGGCATACGCGGCCAGGCGGCGGTCGGAGTGCGACAAATAGGGCGTTAAAACTTCAAGCGCGAACGGGTCTTCGAGTTCCACCAAGGCCTGCATACATTCCTGCAAGACTTCGGGTTCCTCGTTTTCCGGGTGTACCAGTTTCAGCGTGAGCGGCAGGCGGGCCTGAATGTTCCCGGACAGCGACAACGCCCGCGCGGCAGCTTTTCGCGGCTCCATCTTGACGGTGGGGTCAAGCGGCTGGCGGGCGAAGCCGCTGCGGTCGAACAGCAGCAGGGCGATGTCCCGGACGCAGTCGGGGTCGCGGATTTGGGCCAGTGCCAATGCACAGTTGCCGCGCAGGTGGGCGGCGGTATCAAACGGGATACCGCCGACCGCTTCGATTTGTGTCAGCCGAATACCGATGCGGAGCATGTCGGAGGCCGGGTAATATTCCAAACGGCCTAGCGCAAACGCAATGTTGGACCGGATGTGGCAGCCGGGGTCCAGCTTGATACCGTCCTCGCACAGCTCCCCAAACATCTCAGTCATCGCCAGCGCGGCCTTGTCGTCGGCCCCTTCCCCCAGCGCTTCCGCCGCCAGTGCCGCGACATAGGGCGACTTGTCGGAGAGCGCCAGCAGCAGCAGCGGCTGCCGCTCGGACGGCGTGAGGTCCGCAATGCGCCTCACGGCTTGCAGACGGTCCTGGGTCTGCTTGGATTTGAGCTTTGTGCGGATTTGGTCGGCATCCATGATTATGACTTTTTCGGCAGCTCGGCGGTCTTGGCCTGGTAGGCCGCGATCAGCCGGTCTTCGTAGTCGTCGGCGTCGCTGTCTTTGAGCTTGTTGTTTGCTTCCAGCCACGCCAGCGTCCGCCGGGTGCCTTCCCGGAAGCTGATCGTCTGGCCCGTGTAATTCGTGTCGTGCTTCAGCTTGGAGTTGTCGAAAATGGACGGCCACTGCAAAATGTCATAGGTGCTGCCGGTCAGGTGCGGCGCGATCTCGCGCAGCGTGTCGGTCGGCACATGGACGGGCGTAAATGTGCCGCCCGCGACTTCGGCGACCTGCTCGTGGTAGGTGTTCCAGGTAAACCACTCGTCGGCGGTGATATTGTACGCTTCGCCGAGACAGCGCGTGTTCCCCATGGTCCCGATAAAGCCCCGCGCGACATCGTCCACATGGCAGGCCGCCCACAGCGAGTTGCCGTCCCCCTGCACCAGCAGCGGCTTGTTTTTGCGAAGGCGATCAATGAACGTATCGCTTCCGCCGACTGACCGGATAATCCCGCCGCCTTCGCCGTAGGAGTGCGACGGGCGCATGATGGTCAGCGGGAACTGCTTGTCCTCAAACGCTTGCAGCAGCAGCATCTCGCAGACAATTTTGTCTTTGCCGTAATTACCGATGCTGTGGTAAGGCTCCGTCTCGGTCGTCGGAAGCTGGGAGACCGGCCCGGAATACACGCAGACGGTCGAGCAGTGAATGAACTGCCCGCAGCGGCCCGAAAACGCCCGGATCGCCGAAGCGCTGTCGTCGGGATGGAACGCTACCATGTCCACGACCACATCATAGGTCTTATCGGAGAACGTCTGTTCAAACGCCGCATAATCCTTGCGGTCGCCGTGGATGACAGCCGCGCCGTCCGGCAGCCGGTTCTCCGACTTGCCCCGGTTGAACAGCGTCACTTCGTGGCCCTGTTCTAATAACTGCCTGGCAATGGACGTTGAAATCAGTCCGGTTCCGCCGATAAACAAAACGTGCATGAGTATTCCCCTCTGCCCCTATTGTACCCCCCGGAAAAAAGAATCGCACGACTCTTTTGTTTCTCTTGACTTCCTATATTTAGTGTGTTATACTCTAAATCCGCACAAGATATAGGATAAACACAGTTTATGAAGTGTCCGTACTGCGGCCACGATGACGATGCCGTGCTGGACTCGCGTCCGATGCGCGAAGGGGAAGCGATCAAACGACGCCGTGAGTGCAAGCACTGCGAGCGGCGCTTCACCACGTTTGAGACCATCGAGGAAATGCAGCTCACGGTGGTCAAAAAGCCCGACCGGGACGGCCACCAGCGCCGGGAGCCGTTTGACCGCAACAAGCTCCTGCGCTCGCTGCGGGTCGCCTGCCAGAAGCGGCCCATCTCGGAAGAAACTTTGCAGACCATCACCGACGACATCGAGCGTACCCTTGCCAATCGGCTCGACAAAGAAGTGCCGTCGGCGGAAATCGGCGAGATGGTGATGGACAATCTTAGCCGTTTAGATCAAGTCGCCTATGTCCGCTTCGCGTCCGTCTACCGTCAGTTCGAGGACGCCACCCAGTTCCGCGACATCGTAAACCTGCTGAAAAAGCAGGGGGGGCGGCTGCGGAAAGAGTAACACCGCGAGTCAAGAGCCACGGAATAAATTCCGAGGCTCGGAAAAACAGCGTCCAGGGGACGCAGGAGTGGGCAACGCAATTATTTTCAATCTTCCGTCGCCTCGACGGTGTTTTATTCTGAGCCTCGGAATTTACTCCGTGGCTCCTGCTCCCTAACATAAGTATCGAAGACCACTAGAAGAGGAACACCATGCCTGAAAAAAGCAATGGCAAGAAGAACGGATCGGGAACGACGCTCGATCTCATGGGCGATGACGAGGCCGTGAAGCCCCGGCCCGCACGCAAATCCGCCGCGCCCGTCCACGCGGCTGAAGCCGCGCCCGTGGAAACCGGCGGGGCGCTGTTCGGCGGCGACGATGTGGATTTAGACGCCCGGCATCCCGCCGATGTCCCGGTCGGCGGTTACCCGGCCCCGTCGCAGATCGCCCAAGTCAGCGAAAGCAGCGACCCGTTTGCCGATGGCGGCGAAGAAGACCCGTTTGAAGGCAGCGTCATGGCCCGAATGCTGGCCGATGAGCCGGCCCCGCTCCTCAGTCCCCTCCGCGCCGCCCGCGAAGAGTTCAACGTCACGCTGCCCGAAGTCGCCGGGCCGGACCTGGAAGCGTTCGCCGATCCCGTGGCCGCTCCCGAAGTGGAGCAGGTTGTGGATTTTGAAGAACCCGAACTCATCCCGGAACCTGAATTAATTGACGCCGAACTGATTGACGCGGAGTTTATCCCCGAACCTGCTACTGTCTTAGAAGCCGAAATCCTTAAAGAAATGGAAATGCCCATGCCCGCCGTTCTCGCCGAAGCCCCCGAATCCGTAACCGAACTGTTTGCCGAGCCTCAGCCGGAGCCGCAGGCTGCTCCGGTCGCCGCCAAAAAGTCTGCGCCAGGCCTGACGTTCTCCCGCCGCTACACAAAGCCGGGGCAGGACGTGTGGGAAACGACCGAATGGGAAATCCGCTCCGCCAGCATCGTCGGCAGCGACGGCACGGTTGTTTTCGAGCAGAACGGCGTCGAAATCCCGAAGTCCTGGTCTCAGCTTGCTACCAATGTCGTCGTGTCCAAGTATTTCCGGGGCCAGATCGGGACGCTGGAGCGCGAATATTCCGTCAAGCAGCTTATCGGGCGCGTCTCGGACAAAATTTTAGAGTGGGCCAGGCTCGGCTCGTACTTCGCGACCGAAGAGGACGCCGAGACCTTCCATGACGAGCTGCGCTATATTCTGCTGCACCAGTTCGCCGCGTTCAACAGCCCTGTTTGGTTTAATCTGGGCTGGGCCGGACGCCGCCAAGCCGTGAGCGCGTGCTACATTACAGAAGTGGATGACTCAATGGAGTCCATTCTTGACTTGTACAAGACCGAAGGGATGCTGTTCAAAGACGGCTCCGGTTCCGGCCATAATTTGTCGCCCCTGCGGTCGTCGAAAGAGCCGCTGTCGGCGGGCGGACGGTCTTCCGGCCCGATTGCGTTTATGAAGGGCCTGGACGCCTCGGCGGGTTCTATTAAATCGGGCGGCTCGA
Organism: Capsulimonadaceae bacterium; assembly: GCA_965277885.1. GTDB lineage: Bacteria > Armatimonadota > Armatimonadia > Armatimonadales > Capsulimonadaceae > JANXMY01. The sequence continues at coordinate 298,087 of CBDIDS010000003.1, forward strand.
CGCGGCGGGCGGCGAAGATGGTCATTCTGAACGCCGACCACCCGGACATTCAGGAGTTCATTGACTGCAAGAAAGACGCCGAGCTAAAAGCCCACGCCCTGATTGACGCCGGGTACTCCGGCGCGTTCAATGTCAGCGGCGGCGCATATGACACCGTGCCGTTCCAGAACGCCAACCACTCCGTCCGCGTCACCGACGAGTTCATGCAGGCCGTCGAGGCCGACGGCCCCTGGGACACCAAGTTCCGTACCGACGGCAAGACCGCTGAAACGCTTCGCGCGAGAGACCTCCTGCACTCCATCGCCGAAGGGACGTGGGTCTGCGGCGATCCCGGAATGCAGTACGACACCACTGCCAACGACTGGCACACCTGCGCCAACACCGACCGCATCCATGCAAGTAATCCGTGCTGCTTTGTCGGCGAGACGCTGATTGAAACCGCCGAAGGGCAAATCCCATTTGCGTCCCTGTATGTGCGGCATGAAGCAGGCGAAGCCCTGCCGTCAGTCTTCTCGTTTGATCGTGCCAACCGCCTGCCCGCGCTCCGCTCCATTCGCAAAGTTTGGGTTGCGGGTCACGCGCAGAACTTGGTCGAAGTCAAGACGGAGCGCGGCTTGACGTTCCGCTGCACGCCCGAACATCGCTTCCTGACTCAAGACGGCGCTTATGTGGAGGCCCAGCATCTTGCCGTCGGCACGGCGCTTTGCTCCCTGCGCTGCACGGCAAAAGACCTGCCGGAAAATCAAGAAGCTTTGCAGGCGGCGCTGGCCGAAGTTGCTGATGTTCTGCTTGCCGTTACGACGCTGACGCTCGATGCGCCCGTTCCTGTCTATGACATGGAAGTCGAGGACACGCACAACTTCGCGATCACCGATGCCGCTTCGGCGGGCCTGCTATCAATCGTTGTTTCTAACAGCGAGTTCTTCTTCTTGAACTCGACCGCCTGCAACCTGTCCTCGCTGAACTTGATGAAGTTTCGGGACGAAGGCAGCGGGGCATTTGATACCGAGTCGTTTGAACACGCGGTCAAAGTGATGATCACGGCGCAGGAAATTGTGGTCGGTTTCGCTCACTATCCCACCGAGAAGATCGAGGAGCGCTCCCATCAGTTCCGGCCGCTTGGTCTAGGATATGCGAACTTGGGCGCACTCTTGATGGCGGACGGCCTGCCCTATGACAGCGATGCGGGCCGGGCGTATGCCGGGGCCGTGACCGCGCTGATGACGGGGCGGGCGTACTACCAGTCGGCGGCCATTGCTCGCGACTGCGGCGGGCCATTCGCGGGCTTTGCCGAAAACCGCGCCCCGATGCTCCGGGTCATGGGCAAGCACCGCGCCGCCGTGGACGACATCAATGGATCGCTCATTCCGACTTCTCTGCTGGACGCCGCTCGAACCGCCTGGGACGATGCGCTGGAAGAAGGCCAAGCGTCGGGCTACCGGAATGCTCAAGCGACTGTACTCGCGCCGACCGGCTGTTTGGTCGCCGGGTCGCTGGTGATCACAGACCAGGGCGTCGTGCGCCTCAATCGTTTAGGCGACGTAAACGGGGCGCAGTGGCAGGATGTCCGCTTTGACGTGCTGACCGACACGGGCCGGCAGTCCGCGACGAAGTTCTATGTCAATGGCCTGGACCAGACCCGGCGCATCGAAACGCACTGCGGCTATGCGATTCAGGGAACGCCGAAGCACCGGGTGAAAGTGGTTGACGCGGCGACGGGGCAGTGGGACTGGAAGCGGTTTGGAGACATCGCGAAAGGCGATGTCGTCGCGCTTTCGCTGGGGCAGATGCTCGGCGAGGCCCAAACCGTGACCCTGCCGCCGCTCGGCGAGGAATACTGGACCGGTGACTACGCGACCCGCGTTCCATCCGTGATGACCCCGGAGCTTGCTGAGATCGTCGGCTACTTCATGGGCGACGGCTCGATGCATGCCAAAGGCCCGCGCTTCTGCATCGCGAACACCGATCTCGACGTGGCGGAGCGTGTGCAGCATCTTGTGAAGTCGCTGTTCAATTTGGACGCGCATTTGACTGCCCAGCAGGGCTACTGCGAAGTCGCCGTCCATTCGGTGCCGCTGGCGCTCTGGTGGGATGCCTGCGGGTTCAGCAAGCTCTCGCCCGGCCTCGGCCACTCCGGCAAAGGCTACCTGCCGCGTATCCCCGATGCGGTGCTTGCGACAAACGACCCGCCCGTCTACGGCGCGTTCCTGCGCGGCCTGTACGAAGCGGACGGCACCGTCACCGGCGGCATTCCCTGCTGGTCTACAGTCCATCGCCCGTTCTCGGAGGAAGTCAAAACCCTGCTGCTGGCCCTCGGCATCCCGACTTCCACCAAGCAGGATACGACCGGCTGGAGCCAGGCCCCGTTGTGGGTCCTGCGCCTTCGCAACACGTCGTATGCGTCTCGCTTCACGTCGGCTGTCGGCTTTATGAGTTCGCGCAAAGCCGCTCTGGTCAGCCAGAGCGACGGCGTCCAGACCGCCCGCCACGACTATGTCTATCTCGCACCGGAAGTCATCGCCGAGCTTGTGCCGACAAACAGCGCCCTCTACAACGCTGTCACGCTGTCCCAAAAGCGGCACAACGGGGCCATCACCCGCCGCGCCGCCGAGTCGCTGTACGCAGCGACGCGGGACGAGCGCGTCGCCCAGGCCCTGCGCTTCTTCTACGATGTCGTCGCGGCAAACGAGGACGGCGGCGAGCAGCTTACCTACGACCTGTCGGTCCCGGCGAACGTCACCTACATCGCCCAGGGCTTTGTCTCCCACAACACCATCGGCTTTTTGATGGACTGCGACACGACCGGCATTGAGCCGGACATTGCGATTGTCAAGTATAAGTCGCTGGTCGGCGGCGGCATGATGAAGATTGTCAACCAGACCGTACCCGAAGCCTTAGACCGGCTCGGCTACGACGAAGCGGCGGCGACCGGTATTATCAAGTTCATTGACGAGAACGACACGATTGAAGGAGCGCCGGGCCTGAAACCGGAACATCTGGCGATCTTCGACTGCGCGTTCCGCCCGATGAACGGCACCCGGTCTATCCACTACCGGGGGCATCTCAAGATGATGGCGGCGGCCCAGCCGTTCATTTCGGGAGCAATAAGCAAGACTGTTAATGTCCCGAACGATGCGTCGCCGGAAGACATTGCCGCGACGTACCTGGAAGCCTGGAAGCTCGGCATCAAGGCTGTTGCCATCTACCGGGACGGCTCCAAGCGTACCCAGCCGCTGAACACGGCCAGCGAAAAGGCGATGGAAGCCAAAGCCGCCGCTGCCGAAGCGGTTGCCCCCGAAGCCGCGCCGGTCCAGACCCTCACGGTCCCAAAAGCCGTCCGGCGGCGTCTGCCCGACGAGCGCGACGGCGTGACCCACAAGTTCAGCATCGGCGGTCACGAGGGCTACCTCACCGTCGGCCTGTACCCGGATACCCGCCAGCCCGGCGAGATCTTCATTCGAATGTCCAAAGAAGGGTCCTCGATTTCGGGCCTGATGGACAGCTTCGCCACGGCCATTTCGCTCGCCTTGCAGTACGGCGTCCCGCTCTCGACGCTGGTGGACAAGTTCATCCATTCGCGCTTTGAGCCGTCGGGCTTCACCGGCAACAAAGAGATCCCGATGGCGAAATCCGTCATGGACTACATCTTCCGGTATCTCGCCCTGCGGTTCCTGCAAAAAGAAGACCGCCACAACGTCGGCCTCATCGCCGACCAGGAAGACCCTTATGCCGCTCCGCCTAAACTCGCTGCCCCGACCCACGACTCCAAAAGCGGCACGTTAAGCAACAAGAACGGAAACGGCAGCGGCCACCAGCCCGCGAACGTCCACCTCGCCGAGACCAACACAGCGTCCGTGAGCGACCACGAGCGCGAAATCTACCGCGCCCAGTCCGACGCCCCGCCATGTCCCGAATGCGGCGCCATCACCATCCGCAACGGCGCCTGCTACCGCTGCATCTCCTGCGGCACCAGCTTGGGCTGCTCGTAAAACACTCAAAGGGCGCAGGCTATTCAGCCTGCGCCCTTTTTGTTCAGAAGAAGCCGGTGGAGCGGAGAGGCTTCTATGCTTAATTTCTTGACACGAGCTTTCTTATGGCGGTCTCTGCCCCCAGTCAGCCGGGCGCTCGACGTGGAACCCGGAAGCCGGATTGAAAGCCAGATACGAGACGCCATCGCCGCAATTGATGCAGTGCATACTGATGGAACACTCTCTCGGCTGCCGGTGACAACGGCGTCACTCACCGATCAGCACGGGTACTTTGGGAGTACGACTGCTGGAGACGCAGTAGAAATTGTGCTGAACCTGTTCAGCCCACATGTGGAGCTGACAACCGTGCATGAGATTGGGCATTTCTTAGATTTAAAAGCACTTCACCCCGCTGTGCCGTGGGCTTCTGAGAACAGCCCGACCCTCGCTCCGTGGCGGGAAGCGGTCAAGAGGAGCCAGGCCGTTCAAACGCTGAGGCACTTTTCCGATCCGGCTGTCAGCAAGATAAGAGGCACGCAGGGGAATGGTTTTGTGGTAGAATATCTCGTTGACAAAACCTATGTGGCCTACCTTCTCCGTGCAAAAGAACTTTGGGCACGCAGCTATGCCCAGTTTATCGCGACTGAAAGCCGCCAGCCGGCCTTAATGCAGCAGCTAGAGGCGGAACGGGAACGACCGGAGAGCGGTATTTATTACCCAAAGCACTGGATGAGTCTGACTTTCAGCCGATTTGCGCCGAGATAGTTACCCTCCTTCGAGATTTGAGGTGGAAACCATGAGCAAAAAGATGATATTCGCAGACCTCTTTCACCGCGCCCCGCCTGCCGCGAACAAACCCGCACGGGAGCAGGCCGCTGAAACGGAAGAACTCATCCATAAGTTGAAGTCCGCGGAAGTCGAGACGCGGTTCCGGGAAGCGCTTGCCAGCGGCAAAATCACCGGCGACATTATCATCACGGACGATCAGGGAAATGTCGTTCGCGAGACGAATAGCCCTAGCATCTTCGACCTGTGACCAGCGAGTAACACTGACGCCGCCGCCTCCCAGCGGCGGCGTTACTCATTTTAGGAACAAACACAATGCGTGAGAACTACGGACTTTACTGCTACTGGGATGTCAACAATAATTGTTTTGTTGCTTTCTCTCCCAGCTTTGAGCTATGCCGAGGCCGAGGAGAAACCCACGCGGAAGCAGTCGCATCTCTCCATGACGAGGTACAGGAATGGATCAACACGGGCCACGAACTCGGAGCGAACGAGTTTGACGCACCTGCTAGAATGATAGTTCCAGAACAGGTTCTCTCCCAATCAACCGCGCAATCCCCCTCGCAGAAAACTGCTACCGAGAAGCCGAACAAGAAGCGGAACTCACTCTTCAAAACACTCAAAGATGCCCTGGAAGCCGCCCAAGAAGCATCGCTTGACACATCGGCCCTAAGCTTTACCATCACGTCTGATCCCTGGGTGGTTCATCTGCGAGGGGAAATAACCTTGTTTACACTCCAAAACGTCAAAACCCCAATTTTGGGCCTCGCGGAAGTTCAAGATCACCTCATTCTTGACTTAACGGAAGTGACATATATAGACAGTGCAGGGTTTGCATTGCTTGTCGAAGCGAGAAAAAGAATTGGGGGGGCACCAGCATCTCTAAGCCTCGTCATAACACAGGAAAGTTCGATTGGGCGAACATTGCAGATAACGCGCCTGAACTCAGTCTTGCCTGCTTTCTATTCTTTAGAAGAGGCTGTTGCCTTCTCGCCGGAAAAAGTGGCTTGAAGTCGATAGGAGGACCTTCTGGTTTCCTGAACTTCTTTCCCTCGCCGCTCATGTGGTATACTAAGCGCACACTTGGCCGAACCTCTTTTGGCAGTGACTATTTGACGGAAACCCGAAGCGGGGCAGGGGAGAATGAACGTGCCGGAAACGAATGGGACGGAATGGAAGCGAACGGTTTCGTGCGGAGTCGTGTCGGAGGCGATGATCGGGCAGGCGGTGACGCTGAACGGCTGGGTCAACAAGAACCGGGATCAGGGCGGGATCGCCTTCTTAGACCTGCGGGACCGGAGCGGGATTGTCCAAGTCGCCGTGGACGGCGGCCCTGCGCCGGAGGCACTCGCGGTCGCGGAGAAGGTGCGCTCGGAATACTGTTTGAGCGTGGTGGGTTTGGTTCGGCGGCGGCCGGCGGGCAGTGAGAACGACAATCTGCCGAACGGGACCGTGGAAGTCGCGGCGTCGGCGATTGATGTTCTGAACCCTTCCAAAACGCCGCCGTTTCCGATTGCTGAGGAAAAAGAAGGCAGCATCAATGAGATGCTGCGCCTGAAGTATCGCTATCTGGACCTGCGACGGCCCGTGATGTTTGAGAAGATGCGTCTGCGGCATGAGGCGATCCGGCTGATCCGTGAGTTCATGTACGGGCGCGGGTTTTTGGAGATTGAAACGCCGATCCTCACCAAGTCGTCGCCGGAAGGGGCGCGGGACTATTTGGTGCCGTACCGCCTCGAACCCGGCCTGTTTTACGCGCTCCCCCAGGCCCCCCAGCAGTTCAAGCAGCTCCTCATGGTCGCCGGCATGGAGCGGTATTTTCAGATCGCCAAGTGCTTTCGGGACGAGTCTCAGCGGGCCGACCGGCAGCCGGAGTTTACTCAGCTTGACCTTGAAATGTCGTTTGTCGAGCAGAACGACGTGCTGGAAGTGGTCGAGTCGCTCTATTCCGAGATCATCCCCAAGCTCTCGCCGAAGTCGGTAGTGACGCCGTTCACGCGGCTGACTTACGACGAATCCATGGCCCGCTTCGGCACGGATAAGCCGGACCTCCGGTACGGCTTGGAGCTGAAAGATGCCGGGCCGCTGCTGCAAAACACCCAGTTTTCGGTCTTCCAGTCAACGCTTGCGGCGGGCAATCAGGTGAAGCTGATCCGCTACCCGCAGGGCGCGTCGCTGTCCCGGAAAGAGATTGACGACCTGACGGCATTAGTCAAAGAGACGGGCGCGAAGGGGCTGGCTTACCTGCTTGTGACCGAAGATGGGGTCAAGTCCCCTATCGCCAAGTTCTTGACCGAAGACGAGATTTCCGGGCTGGTGGCGCTGGCCGAGGCCGTCCCCGGCGATTTGATCGGCTTCGTCGCCGACACGCCGGAGATTGTCGCGAAAGCTTTGGACTTGCTGCGCCGGGAGATCGCGAAGCGCCTGAAGCTGGCCGACCCGAACGTATTGCATTTTGCCTGGGTCACGGACTTTCCGGTCTTTGAGTGGGACGATGACTCCAAAGCCTGGACGTTCGCCCATAACCCGTTCGCTATGCCCCACACCGAGCATTTAGATATGCTGGAGTCGGACCCGGCGGCCTGCCGCGCCTACACCTACGACCTCGTCTGCAACGGCTCGGAAGGCGCGTCAGGGTCCATTCGTATCCACAAGCGCGATATTCAGGAGCGCATCTTCCGAATGCTCGGCAAGACCGACGAGCAAATCGAGGCTCAGTTCGGCCATATGCTCGAAGCGTTCGACTTCGGCGCACCCCCTCACGGCGGCATGGCCCCCGGTATTGACCGCCTGATCATGTACCTGACCGACGACGAGAATGTCCGCGAAGTGATCGCCTTCCCCAAATCCGGCGGCGGCTTCGACCCAATGATGGACGCGCCCTCGGAAGTGGAAGACAAGCAGCTCCGCGAGCTGGGCATCACCATCAAGCGCCCGCCCAAGAAGGACGATAAAAAGGAGAGCTAACCATGACCGTTACTTTGGAACCGGCAACCGAGAGCGAAGTGCGGCGCAAAGCCGCCGAAAAGGGCCAAGAGGCAAATACCTACCTGCAACAGCTCATTCAAGCAGGTCTGCGTCAGCCTGCCCCAACGCCTATTTACTCGAAACTCACCCCGGAAGAGTTTAAGAAGTCCCAGCAGGAGCGGACAGAACGTGCCAAAGCGCGTAACCTGCCTTTTCCAGACTCGGACTTCCGGCGCGAAGACATCTACGATGATGAGGAAGGCCGCTAAATGTGTTTGGTCTTCGGACCATGCGTTAAAACGCACGGCTACACGGCCTTCGGCCACGAAGTACCGCTTCGCGGCACTGGGAACAGATTGATCTCTCTTTCGGTATTTCCCTAACCCCGCGAAGCGGGTGTTTTGTGGCGTCCGCGCCGTCTAGCCGTGCGTTTCAACGCATGGTTCTTCTTTTGGGAGTAACTTCGCGAAACATGGCACGGCAGGCATTGACGGAAGCGGCGGTAGACATTCCCGCGCTGGCGGCGCGGACCGATTCGGGGACGTTCCAGCGCGGACGCGACTATTCTTTGCAGGGCCGGGTCCGGCTGCGGCTGGTCGAACGAGATGGCGCGGTGGCCGAGGTGCGCGGGACGGAAACGTACACGGTCCTGTTTGAGATGCACGGCGACAAGCTGGTCTCCGCCTGCGACTGCCCGGTTTCGGGTGGTGATCCCGGCGAAGTCTGCAAGCATCAGATCGCCGCCGCGCTTGTTTTAAAGAACCACTTGCGGAGCCACCCGCCGGCGACGTGGGAAACGGTACTGGCCTCAGCGGTCAAAGCCGGCGCCCGCACGACGGGAGTAGGGCCGCGACAGGCGCTGTTCTTTAGCCTGCAAGAGCGCCGCTCGGAATGGGCGGTGTTCCCCTATACCCTGCCTCTTAGCCTCGTTGCCGAGGCTGATCTGAGCAGCCCCGACGCGCTCGGCAAGTTCATCAAGTCGGGCAAGCTGTCCAAGCAGGCCAAGCCGCTTCGGTCCCAGATTGACCATCGCCGCTTTGTCCCCGCGTTCGGCCTCGGCCCGGATGCCCTGAAGCTGGCCGCGCTGGCCGGGCAGGGAAACTACTCGTACTACTACGAAAAAGCCTTTGAGCCGAAGTCCCTGCTGCCGCTTCTCGCCGGCGGCTTTGTGTTTCGCGGGCGCGAGAATGACCCCCTGCAAGCCCCGGTGCGGGTCTCGGCGGACGCAGGCCGGGCGGAAGTGGAGCTGGTGCAGACATCCGAAGGCATGGCCCTGCGCCCGGCCATCCGTCTCGGCGACGCTGTGTTTGAGCTGGTTCCCGAAAAGACCGCCGTGGTCAGCGCCGACCCGCTCTGGCTGCTGTCCAAGCTGACGCTGTACCCCGTGGAAGAAGGCGCGGGCCTCGTTTCCATTCTGTTAGACCATCCCGATCTGACCGTGCCGCCGGACGAAACCCAGACGTTCTTTGATACGTTCCTGCTGCCGATGGCGGAGCAGGTCTCGGTCACGGGAGAAGGCGTCGCCACCGAAGAAGAGCCTGCGACGGAACCTGTCCCGCGCCTGTATCTCAGCGAAGACGAGAAATCGCTCCTCGTCACTCTGCGCTTCGGCTACGGCGAAACAGAAGTGGATTTCGACCGCACGGCAAGCCAAACAATGCTGGTCCGCAAGCCGAACTCGCTGACGCTGGTGCGCCTGCACCGGAACCCGTCACTCGAAGCGCACTGGGCGGAAACCCTGAACGAGCATCACCTGAAGCGCGGCACCGAACCCGGCCACTATGCCCTTCGGGCCAAAACCGATCCCGTTGACTTCCTGCTCTCCGACATCCCCAAGCTGACCGCCGCCGGCTACGAAGTCTACGGCGAGGCCGATCTCGTTTCGTCGAAAGTCAATCGAAACATCCCGACCATCTCGTTCCACGTGTCGTCGGAGATTGACTGGTTTGATGTAGACGCCGTGGTGCAGTTTGGCGACACCCAGATTGATTTGAAGTCCGTCCGAAAAGCCGTCCGCCGCCGCGAGCGGTTTGTGAAGCTTGCCGACGGCTCCCTCGGCGCGATCCCTGAAGACTGGCTGGAAAAGTACCGTTACTTGTTCTCGATGAGCGAGGAGACCGAAGACGGCCTGCGTCTGGCCGGAGCGCAGATCACGCTTTTGGACCAGCTTCTGATGGAAGGTGACCGGGTCGAAGCCGACGCCGAGTTCCAGCGCCGCCGGGAGCATTTGCGCGGCTTTGAGGAAATCAAGCCGTCGGTCATGCCGCAGAACATCAGCGGCACCCTGCGCCCGTACCAGAAGTCCGGCGTGGACTGGCTGCATTTCCTGCATGACTACAACTTCGGCGGCTGTTTGGCTGACGACATGGGAACCGGCAAGACTTTTACGACCCTGGCGTTCCTGCAATCTCTGTCTGAATCCAACCACGCCACTGCCGCAACCCTGCTTGTCCTGCCGCGCTCTTTGATTTTCAACTGGGAACGGGAAGCCGCGAAGTTCACGCCCGGCCTGCGGCTTTTGAACCACGCGCACGGCACCCGCGTCAAAGATTTAGCCCAGTTCGATGAGTACGACTTAGTCCTCACGACCTACGGCATTTTGCTCCGGGATATTGAGCTTCTGCGTCAGCACCGCTTCCACTACGTCATTTTAGACGAAGCGCAGGCCATCAAAAACCCGCTGTCCCAGAGCGCCAAAGCCGTGCGCCTGCTCACCGCCGACCACAAGCTGTCGCTGACGGGAACGCCGGTGGAGAACTCGACCATCGAGCTATGGTCTCAGTTCGCGTTCCTGAACCCCGGCCTGCTCGGCAACTTCGAGCATTTCCGCACGGAGTTCGCCGGAGCCATTGAAAAGAATCATGATGAAATTGCCGCCGCATTTCTGCGGAAGCTTGTCCACCCGTTCATCCTGCGCCGGACCAAAGACCAGGTTGCGCCCGACCTGCCGCCGCGCACGGAAGAGATTTTGGAAGTGGAGATGGAGCCGGGCCAAAAGAAGCTGTACGACAAGACCCGCGATTTCTACCGCGACCAAATTTTAGGCATCGTAGACGGCAGCGGCATGAACGACGCCCGCATGAAGATTTTGGAGGGCCTGCTGCGCCTGCGCCAGATCGCAAACCATCCCCGGCTGGTCGAGCCGGACACCCGCGCCGTTTCCGGCAAGTTCGAGCGTCTTTTGGAGACGCTGGAAACGCTGCGGGCGGAAGGCCACAAAGCGTTGGTCTTTTCCCAGTTCGTGTCCATGCTCACGCTGGTCCGCGAAGCGTTAGACGCCCGCAAAATTCCTTATGCCTACTTGGACGGCAAGACGCAGGACCGGCAGGGCCGCGTTGATGATTTTCAGAACAACCCCGACCTGCCGTTCTTTCTCATCAGCCTCAAAGCCGGCGGCGTCGGCCTGAACCTCACCGCTGCCGATTACGTCATCCACATTGACCCCTGGTGGAACCCCGCCGTCGAGATGCAGGCGACCGACCGTACCCACCGCATCGGCCAGACCCGCCCGGTCTTCGTTTATAAGCTGATTACGCGAGACACCGTGGAGGAAAAGATTTTGCTGCTGCAAGACCGCAAGCGGGCTTTAGTCAGCCAGCTCATCTCCACCGAAACCAGCTTCTTCAAGTCGCTTACCAAACAAGACATCGAGCTGCTGTTTGAGTGAGAAATTGGCAGGAACGCTGCTTGCTGCGCCCCGCAGGTGTTGCAAAGAAGCCGCCGTGGTAGAATAAGCACAACGCAGTTTTTGGCGGCAAATAGAAAGCAGGGACGATTGGCGATAGACACCGGAGTCAACGCGCGGCGCGAAGGCGATATCGAGAGAAACTTGATTTAGAGAAACTTGATTTAGAGAAACTTGATTTAGAAAAGTCGGAGACGGGGCAGGACGGCAGCATCGGCTCGCTGCCGATGCTGCCGGAAGTTGAACAAGAAACGAAGTTTGGGCTGCATCAAGCCGTGTGGACACTGGCGTGGCCGTCGGTCCTGACTATGCTGCTCCAGACGTTCAACTCGTTTTTAGACCGTTTCTTTGTCGGGCATTTAGGGTCGGACGCGCTGGCGGCGGTCGGGGTCGGCGGGCAGTTCATGTTTCTGCTGTTTTCCGTCGGCATGTCGGTCGGGGTCGGGACTTCGGCCCTGGTATCCCGGTTCACCGGCGCGAAAGAAACGGACGAGGCAAAAGTCGCCGCGAACCAGTCTTTGTGGCTGGCGCTCATCGCCGCCTTGATCTCCGTCGCCCTGGTCTGGCCCTTGCGCCATGCCGTTGTCGGCTGGATGGGGGTCAATTCTCATGCCGCCGGCCTGTGCGTTCGCTACCTCAGCCTGACCCTGCTCGGCGTTCCCGCGCTGTTCGTCATGCTGATTTTAAGCAGCGTGTTCCGGGGCCTCGGCGACACGCGGACGCCGCTGCTGGTGATGATCGGGGTCAATATCATCCATTTGGGCGGCGACTACCTGCTGATCTTTGGGAACTTCGGCTTTCCGCGCATGGGCCTGATCGGCGGCGCGACCGCGCTGATCACGTCGCAGGTCGTCGGTGCTTTGCTGTATTTCGTCTTCTTGCAGCGGTCGGTCCTGCGCGGATTTGCGGCCCGCATGAAAAAGCTGGACTTGGACTGGGCCAGGCGCATTCTCGTCATTGCAATCCCGGCGGCGGGGCAGAACCTTTCTCGCGTACTGTCCATGATGGTCTTCACGGGCGTTCTGGCCCGCTCTCCGCAGGCGACGGCGGCGGTCGCGGCGCTGACCATCGGCCTGACCTCGGAGTCGATTGCGTTCATGCCCGGCTTTGCGTTCTCGATGGCGGCGGGGACGCTCACAGGGCAGAACCTGGGTGCAAAGAACCCGCGCCGGGCGGAAAAAGCGGCGTGGAGCGCGTTGCAGCAGGGCCTGGCGATTATGATTGTCATGGGCGGCGTCTTTTTTGTGCTGGCCCGCCCGTTCGCGCACATCTTCACGCATGATCCGCACGTCGTCCCGCTGACTGTCGCCTATCTCCGTATTGCGGCGCTGTCGGAGCCGTTTCTCGCGCTCGGCATGATTTTGACAGGGGCTTTAAACGGGGCGGGGGACACAAAAGCGCCGGCGTGGGCAGGCGTCGCGACCATGTGGGGCGTCCGCCTGCCGCTGGCCTGGCTGCTCATTTACGGCCTGGGGTTCGGCGCGACGGGCGCGTGGTGGGCAATGACGGCCTCGACGGCCTTGAACGGCCTTGTGGTGCTGGCACTCTTCAAGCGCGGGACGTGGAAGCAGTCGGTGGTATAGCAAAGCCAGAAGAGTAGGGAGCAGAGATGGACGAAGTCGGACCGGACAGTCATACATCTGAACCGCCGCGAGAACCCGGCCCCGTGTGGCCGCCGGCCCCGACAAACAGCCCGACCCCCCCGCAGTACGCTGCGGCCTGCCCTCGTTCCATGTTCATGCCGATTGGAACGCTTTCCTGGGTTGTCAGTGCGCTTTTGGGACTCTCTGCGCTGATTTCTGCGGTTTTACTGGCTGCGGAAGCTTTGCCGGCGGCCCAGTTTTATCAAGTAAGTATCGGCGTGGATATTTCGCAATTCCTTCTGCTGCTGGGAACGGGCATTTGTTTTCTGGTTTGGACCTACCGCTTGAACCGGAATCTGCGCGTGTTCGGCGTGACCGGTCTGAAGTTCACGCCGGGCTGGGCAGTCGGCTACTTTTTCATTCCGGTGATCAGCCTGTGGCGCCCGTATCAAATCTTCCAGGAAATCTGGCAGGCGAGTGATCCCGGCCCGGCGCCCCGTTCCGGTCAAGCCTGGCAGAACCTTCCTGTCCCGGCGCTTCTCGGCTTCTGGTGGGTGCTGTGGATGATTTCCAATGTTGTGGACCGGCTGGCGGCACAATCTCCGAATGACCCTGAATCGGAAATGGTCAGCGCCGTGTTCAGCCTAGTCAGCGCCATTCTGGCGGTGGCTGTCGTGCGCCTCTTCACCGCGCGTCAGGAGCGCACTGCCCGGCTGCTGGCGCTGTTACCCTGAACTCGTTCCGCCGACTGCCGCTGCGATGCGGGCCTGGGTTTCGGCGACATCTTCCCATCCGAGAATCTCGACTTCGTGCTGCTCCAAGACCTGGTAAATCTCAAAAAAGTGCTGGATTTCCAGAAGCGTATGCTCGGATAAGTCATTCAGTGAGTGGATGGCGTCGAAGCGCGGGTCGGCAACGGCGACCGACAAAACCTTGGGATCCTCGCCCCGGTGGTCGTTCATCAGCAAGGCCCCGACGGGCCGGGCGACGACCAGGCAGCCGCAGAAGGTTGGGTTCGACGACATCACCAAAACGCTCAAAGGGCGCAAGCGACCGTCGCCTTTCGTGCCGCAGATCCAGCCGTAATCGCACGGGTAATGCAGAGGCGAAAAGAGGGTGTGGTCGTAGCGGAAGATGTTGCCTGCCGGGCTGTACTTGTATTTGTTGGACGACCCCTTCGGTACTTCCACAATCGTATTCACTTCACGCGGCGCATTCGCCCCCGCCGGAATGTCTTCATGCTGCATACGTTGATTATAACACGTCCTCGCTTTTTTGTTCAGAACTTCTTCACCTAATTTGGGTAGTATCTAAAAGACACATCAACAGAACGCACTGCGCTTGCCGCGCCGGGAACAATCTTTCGCGGCGGCTAGTCAGAATCCATAACACAAGACAAAGCTGAAGTTTGGCGAGGAACAGAAAATGAATGTTGACAAAACCGCTTTTAAGAATATGACACTGGGCCTTGCGGCCCTGGCCGGCCTCACACTGGCCGCCGGAGCGGCTTTGGCCGATGATCCGACGACGATGGCGCCTCCGATTGAGGGGACGAGCGCCTCGCTGAGCGCCGGCAATGCCGGAGTCAACGCCAGCGCGGACTCGGTCTTTAACTGGCAGGAGATCCCGGCCAGCCAGCAGGTCCCGCTGACCCGCGCGACCTTTGACCAGGGCGGCTACCAGTTGTATGACACGGCCGGCGAGACCATTGTCGTGCCGTTCACCAACCAGAACTTGTATGTGATGAAGTTCGCCCAGTCTCCGAACGGCAATCTGTTCTTTGAGAACGAGGGCGGCTTTCCGGTGCTGTATGTGCCGAAGGGCGGCTTTTTGGAGAACGCGACTGTGGCCGGCGCACGCTGGTATCCGCTGGGGGAGAACTTCCACCCCGCGGAGCCGGTCTTCTTAGGCATCGCGCCGAGCTACACGGATTTTGTGGATCTCGGCTGGTATCCGGACACCTGCTTCTACGGCGGTTATTACGGCCACACGTCGTTCATTTCCGGCGGGTTATTCCTGCCCACCATCGGGCTGTTCTTTGAGATCGGCGGCCATCCGTACTACGGCTGGAACTCTTACCAGGACTATTACCGGGAGCATCCCGGCTTCTACCACACCGGGTATTACAACCGCGATTTTTATCACTTCGCCGGGAACCACTACCGGACGTATGCCCCGGACCGCCATTTCAGCGGCTATGCAGGCGGCTTCAATCGGGGAACCGGCGGCTTCAATCGGGGCTTCAGCGGCGGCTCCCACACCTATACCGCCCGCAGCGGCTTCGGCGGCCAGGGCGGCGGGAACGTTCGGACGTTCCGGGGGGCAGGCGGCTTCGGGCAGGGCGGCCACGGCTACACGGTGAGCCGCAGCAGCGTCCCGGTCAACAATTACGGCGGAGGCGGCCATTCTTTCGGCGGCGGCCAGAACGGCAGCGGGCGGACGTTCCGGGGCGCTTCGAACTCCGGCGGCGGCCAGTCTTTCACCGGCCATTCCTATAGCGGAGGTCAGTCTTACGGCGGCGGGCGGACCTACAGCGGCGGTACGAGCAGCTACAGCGGGCATAGCTTCAGCGGCGGCTCCGGTGGACGCAGCTTCGGCGGCGGGCAGCAGTCACGCACGGCTTCGAACTCCGGCGGCGGACGCAGTTCCGGCGGCGGTCGGAGCAGTGATGGGGGCCGTGGCGGCGATGGGGGCCGGGGCGGCGATGGCGGCGGTCGCCGCTAGAACGCCTCGCAGAAACCCGAACCTCACCCGGCTCGTTCCTCGCCACCCTCTCCTTAAGCAAGGAGAGGGTATCCTGCGGATTACTCCGTATACCGTTCCGGTTTGTTCCCATCGGTACGCAGTTCCGGGGTGAGGTCGTCCGACAAAAAGAGCGTCCTCGCGGGCGCTCTTTTTTTGCGCCGCGTGTTTTTGCCGGTGACCGGCGGAACTTTCACAAAATCTTCACCCAAATGGGGAATACTGGAGAGCGTCTTTCCGTAAAATTTCAGAATTATTGTGATGAAAGCAGACATTCAGGTATGGCGAAATCAGAGAAAGAAACAAGCGAGCCGAGGGAGAGGGAAATGCAGGCGCCGGCAGCGCAGGGGCGAAGAAGCTCGGCACGCCTGATCTTCACGCTGCTGCTGACGGCGCTTCTGCTGGGCGGCTTGATCGCCTGGCGGCTTCATGCCAATGCCGCCGCCGCAAAGGCGCTGGCCCAGAGCGGCGGGGGCGGTCGCGGCGCGGGTGGGGCCGGGCGCGGGCCGACCAGCGTGGCCGCCGCGCCGGTCACGGTCCGGGACATTATCCACATTTTTTCGACCAGCGCGAACATCGAGTCGCCGGAGACGGTCAAAGTCTCCCCCCGCGTCGCCGAGCAGATCACGGCGATCCCCGTCAAAGAGGGCGACCCGGTGCGCCGGGGCCAGGTGATTATTGAGCTTGACGACACCCAGCTTGCGGCGGCGGTCCGCAAGGAGCAGGCGCTGCTGGCGGAAGGCAAAGCCAAACTCCTCCAGGCCCAGGTCTCGACGCTTTCCGTGATCACGCCGATCCAAACCCTGATCCGGCAGAACAAAGCGGCGGTGAAATCGGCTCAGTTCAACTACCGCGAGGTGGGCCAGTCCGACGCCCAGCAGATTGCGGCTGCCGACGCCGCCGTCGCAGACGCGCAAAGCAAAGTGGCGTCGGCGAGGGCGTCCATCGCCAACGCCCAGGCTGCGCTTGCCAGCGCCCAGGCTAATCAGACAAACGACAACACGGCGCTGGCCCGCGAAACCTCCCTGTTCAAGCAGGGAGCCGTGGCCCAGCAGGACGTGGACAATGCCCGGACTGTGGCGAATGTCCAGACAGCCAATGTCGGAGTCGCGCAGGCCCAGATCAATGTTGCGCAGGCGGGTCTGACGTCTACCCAAGACGAACTCCGGGCGGCTCAGGAGCAGGACACGATCGCGCGGGCCAAGCTGCCGTCGGATGTCGAGGCTGCCCGCAGCACGGTCATTTCCACCCAGTCTTCGCTGAAGAACGCCAACGCAAACACCGTTCAGCAGGCCGCCTATCAGGCCAACATCGCCGGCCTGCAAGCCGATGTGCAGTCCACGCAGGCGGATCTTGCGACCGCGCAGGCGCAGCTCGCCGAGACGGTGATCCGGTCTCCCCTTGACGGCTTCGTGTCCAGCCGCCTGGCCGATCCCGGCACGCTGGCAAGCCCCGGCACGCCGATTTTGCAGCTTCAAGCGCTCCAAACAGTCTGGGTCAACCTGCCGGTGCCGCAGGAGCAGATCGGCGCGGTCGCGCCGGGCCAGCAGGCATCGGTGACGGTGGACTCAGTGCCCGGCCGGACGTTTACGGGCCATGTGTTCGAGATTAACCCGTCCGCCGATCCGTCGAGCCGCGACTTCACCGTGCGGCTGGCGCTGCCGAACCCGAACGCGCTGCTCAAGCCCGGCATGTACGCCCATGTGTCGCTGGTGACGCAGCATGTGAGGGCGGCAAGAGTGGTTCCGCTGGAAGCGATTCAGACCGACAGCGACGGGACGTTCGTCTGGCTGCTGGCGGCGGATTCGACGGTGCATCGGACGCCGGTGACGACGGGCGCACGCGATGACAACGGCGTTCAGATCCTGTCCGGCCTGCGTCCGGGCGATAAAGTTGTGACGGTGAACGCGGCGCGTTTGAAAGACGGCGATGCGGTTGTTCTTGGCGGCGTCGGCGGCGCTCACGGGGCCGGCGGCAAGAGCGGGCATCACCACAAGCATTCGAGTTAGGATAGCTGAAGGAAGGGCGAACACAAGGTTCGCGCTTTCCCGACGATGTTCGCCCTGTTGAAGCGTGTTTGTTAGAAAGTCTTTTGTATGAACCTTGCGAGAGGATCAGTGCTGCGGCCCGTGGCCGTGGTCATGCGGATCGCGGCGCTGGTGCTGCTGGGGGCGGTGTGTCTCACCCGTCTGCCGGTGGACCTGCTGCCGAACGTTTCCATCCCGACCGTGTCCGTCATCACTCAGTGGCCGAATGTCGCGCCGGAGGAGATCGAGTCGCAGGTGACGCGCCCGATTGAAGAGGCCGTGTCCGCCGCGCCGAATGTCGCGACCGTGCAGTCTACGTCCAGTACCGGCGTTTCGACGGTCCGGGTGCAGTTCGCCTGGGGCACCGATGTCGGCCAGTCGGCGATCGACGTGCTGCAAGTCGTCGAAAAGGCGCGGCAGAACTTCCCCATTGACCCGACCCTGCGAGAGCCGATTGTTTATAAATACGACCCGTCCCAGCTCCCGATCTTGATCTATGCCGTCAGCGGCGAAAGCGACTCGGTGAAGCTCAGGACGGAGCTGGACAACGAGATCAGTCCGGTTGTCGAGTCGGCGAACGGCGTGGCGTCGGCCACCGTGACCGGCGGCAACGACCGGGCGATTTTGGTCAATGCCAACCCGGCCAAGCTGCTGGCGTACCACGTCTCGATGGACCAGATCAGCCAGCGGATCGGCCAGGAAAACCAGAACGTCCCGGCGGGCATCGGCAAAGAAAGCCGGACCGAATATACCATTCGGAGCCTGGGCTGGTTCAAAAGTCCCGCCGAGATCGCGAAAGTGCCGCTGACTCTGGTGAATGGCCGGGTTGTCACCATCGGTGACGTGGCGACGGTGGTGGACTCCGACCAGGAGCCGCGCCTGTTTACGCGCCTGAACGGCAGCCCGGCGGCGGGCCTGATCATCGCCAAGCAGAGCAACGCCAACACGATTGACACGGCCAAAGCGGTGAAGACGAAGATCGCGGATATTGAAAAGCGCTACCCGAACCTGCATTTCGAGCTGGCCTATGATCAGTCCCAGTACATCTCGAACTCCATCAACGACTTGAAGGTCAACGCAGCGGTGGGCGGCGCTCTGGCCGTGCTGATTCTGCTGTTCTTTCTGCGGAATGTCCGCTCCACGCTGGTCGTCGCGCTTTCCATCCCGATCTCGATCATCTCGACGTTCGCCCTGCTGTATGTCTGCGGCTTCACGCTGAACACGATGAGCCTGGGCGGGCTGGCGCTGGCGACGGGGCTGATCGCCGATGACGCTGTGGTTGTTTTAGAGAACATCTACCGGCACTACGACCGGGACAAGATGCGTCCCGCCGAGGCCGCGATCACCGGGGCGAACGAGATTTTCTCGGCAGTGGTGGCGTCCACGGTGACAATCATTGTCGTGTTCCTGCCGCTGCTTTTAATTAAGGGCCAGGCGGGGCAGATGTTCACCCAGTTTGCGCTGGTGGTCATCTTTTCTATTCTCGTCTCGCTGCTGGACGCCACCACGGTCGTGCCGATGCTGGCATCGCGTCTGATCAAAGAGCGGACGCCCGGCGAGGACGGCACGGGCCTGGATTCCGAGGGCGGCAGCTCCAAAGGGCTGTTCGGCGTCTTCGGGCGCTGGTTCGCGGCTTTGGACGCTTCGTACCACCGGGGGCTGGCCTGGGCGCTCCGGCACCGGGTCGCCGTGGTGTCGCTCGCGTTCGGCGTGACGGCCCTCAGCTTCCTGCTTATCCCGCAGATCGGCTCGGAGCTGCTGCCGCAGACCGACAGCGGCAACTTGCAGGTCAATGTCAAGCTGCCGCCCGGCACGGCGCTGTCCGACACGAACCGCCTGATGGGGCAGATCGAGCAGATCGCGCTGGCAAACCCGAACGTCCAGACTGTTTTCTCGTCCGCCGGCTCCAATTTAAGCCTCAGCGGTTCTACCACCGCGCTGAACGGCAACCAGGGGGCCTTGCAGGTGCGGCTGAAAGACAATCGCAAAGAGTCCACCCAGCAGGTCGTGCAGGAGCTGCACCAGCAATTGTCGCGGGTTCCCGGCGGGCGCATCAGCGTGTCGGTCGTGGACGTGGTTTCGCGCATCCTGACCGGCGGCGATTCCAATGTCGAGGCGGACATTTACGGGCCCAATTTGGATACGCTCTCGAAGCTCGGCGCTCAGACCACCGCCAAGCTGAAAACCATTCCGGGGCTGACCAACGTAGATGTCAACTGGCAGGACACGCAGCCGGAGATCCAGTGGCAGGTGAACCGGGATGCCGCCGCCCAGCAGGGCGTGACGTTCCAAGACGTGTCGAATACCATCAACACGGCGACCAACGGCACGACGGCGTCGTACTACCAGGAGAACGGCTACCAGTACGCGATTGTCGTGGAAGTCGCGCCGGACGAGCGCCGGACGACGTCCCAGCTTGCCACCCTGCCCATCTATCCCAGCGTCAGCACCGGCACAGCCCACGCGGTCCTCTTAGAGCAGGTCGCGAGTCCTGTCTTCGCGTCCGGCCCGGCGTCCATCACGCGCCAGGACCGCCAGCGGTACATCGCCGTGACGGGGACGCCCCTGGGCCGGTCGGCGGGGGATTTGCAGAAAGACATCACAAAGCAGATGGCAGGGATCAAGCTGCCGCCGGGCTACTACTGGGACTGGGGCTACTCGCAGAAGCAGCAGGCGCAGGAGTTCAGCGGCATGGCGCTTGCCATCGGGCTTGCCATCGGCCTGATTTATATGCTGCTGGCGGCGCAGTTCGAGTCGTTTGTCCACCCGCTGACCATTCTCTGCTCGGTGCCGGTCTCCGCCGTCGGCGTCCTGCTCGCGCTGTTTTTAACGGGCCGGCATTTCGGCCTGACGGCGCTGATCGGGATGCTGATGCTGGTAGGGATTGTCGTCAAAAACGGCATTCTGCTGGTGGACTACACGAACTTGTTAAGACGCCAGGGAATGTCCCGTGACGAGGCCGTGCTGCGGGCCGGCCCGACCCGCCTGCGCCCCATTCTGATGACGAGCAGCGCGGCCATCTTAGGCATGATCCCGATTGCGCTGGCGCTGGGCAAAGGCTCGGAAACCAACGCCCCGATGGCGACTGTCGTGATCGGCGGCCTGCTGACGTCCACGTTCCTAACGCTGTTTTTGATCCCGACGGTCTACACGCTGTTCGACGACCTCGGCCGCCGCTTCCGCCGAGACGACCGCGACTTCGCCCCGCCGGTGCTGGTCGAGCCGACCCCCGCCGGCGTGGGGACCACCGGCCCCACCGACGCGCATTAAGAACCTCACCCCCGGAACTGCGTTCCGGCCCTCTCCTGAAGCAAGGAGAGGGTGGCAGCTTGCTGCCGGGTGAGGTTTCCTCTTGACACAAACACGCCCCAAATCAGGTATACTACTACGCTTTTTGTGATTGGATTTGTGTTGGGAAAAGTCTTGGAGGCCGCATGAACGAAGACGCCGCAAACGAAGAAATCGAAAACGTAGAGAAAATTGAAGACGCTCAAAACGCGCTGGTCCCGGCGGAGCCGGTGCATGACATCGCTGTCAGTGTCGCCCGCATTGACGCGGCCCCGACGCTGGCGGAGAAAAGCCGGCTGCTCTGGGAGATGCCTTCCGATGTCCGGCATCAGACGCTGGGAGCGCTGCCGGCTCCGGTGGTCGCCGCGCTGATTGAGGGAGACCCGGAACAGAATACCGCGCTGATCGCCAGCCTGCCCGCCGCCAAGTACCGGCAGGTGATCAATTTGGGGACGCCAACGCAGGGCCGGGCCTGGCTGGAGCGGGCGGTCGGGTCGGGAACGCTGGCCGGGTCTATTTTGCCGTCGCTGATGACCGGCAGTGATCTGGCCGATATGCTGGTCACCGATCCCGGTGTCCGCCGCGCCCTGCCGCGCCTCTTAAACTTCGAGCGGGCCGAGCGCTGGCGTCAGCTTTTGACCACAAACGAGTGGCACAAGAACATTGACGAGCTTCTCATGGCCGATACCGACGAGCTTTTGAAGCGCGTGTCCATTCGGAACGAGTCGGTCAAGGCCGTTTTGCAGTCGCTTCTGGATTATGTGCCGGAGCTGTATCTCGAAGTCATCAATCTGGCCCGTGACCGGGCGGCGCGGATGGACGAGCATGAAGGGGAGCTGGAAGACATCACGACCATGCCGTTCGGCCTGCCGGAGCTGCTGCCGGCCGCTGCCGACGGGGCGGGAACGCGCGATGCCGACGCGCCCGTGTCGCCGCTGGCCGATTTAATCCCCGAAGGCGGCGACCCGGTCTTCGCCCTGGCGACGGCGGGCCTGAGCGCGGCCCGAAAGGCCGTTTTAGAAGACCAGCTCAAGACGCTGCTGCGGGACGAGATAGTCGCGACGGCGTCGTTTGCCGCCGCCGATATGCAGCGGGCGGCAGGCCGGGTCTTGTTTTACCTGCGGGCGGGATTGGAGTCGTTCGGCCCGACTTTGGGCGACGCGACCCAGGCTTTGGAAACCAAGCAGCTCAGTGAAATCAGCGCCATCGGGACGCGGCTGGCCGAAAGCTATCGCCAGAAGGCGCTCAGCTTTGCCGGCCTGCGGGACTGGCTGGATGCGAAGCAAAAGTCTTTCCTCGACGCCATGCGGCTGCCGGAAGCGGGCGTGGACCCGGAAACCCGCGAGCCGGTGCTGTACCTGGCTGCGCGGGCCAAGCAGGACCGGGCGGACTGGACCCCGACCCCGCTGCCGGAAGTCCAATCCCGGCTGGCCGACATCGGCGCGTGGGGGCCGCTGGCCCGCGCGGCGTTCGGCACGGTCGAGCGGATGCACCTGATCTACGGCACGAACCGCACGCGCACCTGGGACGAAGCCGTCCGCCGGACTGTCCTGGCTCTGGTCCTGTACCGCCGCTGGGAGCCTGAGCTGATCCGCCCGACCGAAGACTACGCCGCGTTCCGCCGCCAGTACGGGCAGGGCAAAAAGAACGGCCTGGACGAAGCCCGCCAGATTGTTTTGGACGCGCTCGACGCCACCCCAAACGCCGCCTGGAAGCCGAGCGACGCCAAAACCCGCGCCCGCGACCTGCTGCTCCGCGCCGTCGGCGAGATCGAGACCATGCCGCTGCCGGGACAGGAAGCGCCGAAGCGCCGGGGTTTCTCCTAAATTGTAGGGGCAGGGTTTACCCCTGCCCTTATTCTGCATCTTCCATCTGCCTTTCTCCCAATCTGTCCTTTCTTCCAATCTGTCCTTTCTTGCTGTTGGCACCAAGAGGGTAGGGGCAAGCCCTACGCCCTACAGTGGAATCATTTTGTGTGCTGTGCCTTCCAGGTCTGCCGAGGGCAAACCGCCCGGTCTTCAGGCCAGGCTGGGAGCAGGAGTTGTTCTTTCACACCCCCACTGTCTCGCGCGGCGTCTGGGTCGCTTTGACCCGGTAGCGGGGGGCGACGGGGAGGCGATTGCGGTTGTTTTTGATCCACTCGTAGGCGCGGCGACCCATCTGGGGGATGCCGGGGACGTACAGTAAGGGGGCAAAGAAGGCAGTGGCGGGGAGCTGCCAGGCGACCTGACGGAAGGCGTCGAAGCCGGCGAACTGGCGGCCGTCGGGGCGGACGGCGTAGGCGGCTTGTTCGGCGTCTTCAAAGCGGACGCCGGTGGAGGCGAGGGCTGCGGGGTCGTGGGAGTCGACAAACGTGATCTGCTGGAAGACGTCGAAGAAGCGGACGACCAGTAGGCACGATTTGCAGAAGTCGCACTGGCCGTCGTAGACCAGCTTCAAGGGGGTCAGGCCCAGGGGGCGCTTGGCCCAGGCGAGAAAGTGGCGGATGTCGGCGGCGTTTAGGAACGTGAGGTAGGACGTGATCATCAGCGCGGAAAACAGCGGGATGTTCATGGCGTACTCGATGCCGAGATGGAGCGCGACGCCGCCCGCGAGAACATACAGGCGCAGGCGCGGCACCCAGACCATCGTGCCGAGGGCCATTTCAATCCCCACCGTTCCCCAGGTCAAAGAATTGACGACGTAAATGTTGTTCATGCCCCAGACCGGGAACCGCAGCGACTCCGGCAGGTGCATCGGAAAGTAGACCGCCGTGCCGTCCTGCCAGGCCGACCCCGTGGCTTTGCTCATGGCCGCGCAGAAGTATAAAATCGTGATCTGGATCTGCATCAAGCGCTGCGCCCAGGCGACGACCAGCGGCGGCGTGTCGTCTTCCCGGCCCTGGAAGATGCGGATCAATCTGTCTACCGAGCAGGCCGCGCCGCAGGGACTCAAAACGAGATAGGCAGCCATAACGACCATGACCGTGTCGCCGCTGTGGTGGATCGGCGCGGCGCGGGCGTGCAGGGCGGCAACGCCGAGATAGACCAGCGCGGCGCTGATGCGGCTCCAGAAGCCGACTGTCAGCGAGACCGCCGCGAGCAGGTACAGGAAAAAGAACGGGGTCAGCCAGCGGTCCGCGCCGGGCAGCATCAAAAGGCCGAACTGATGGATAAAAATGCCGAATACGCTGGTCCCGCCGTTGTATGCCGCCGCTTCCGCCGAAGTCAGGACACCGTGGTTCGAGAACCAGGTATACCGCTCCGGGAACAGCAAAAAGCCGTACATAAAGGTCCAGAACCCGAACACGATCCGAAACAAGCCCAGCGGGATAGGGGAGATCGGCCGGAAAAAGAAATCGTTCCACTCGTTTCGCAGTTGCTTCATGGCAGTAAGTACATTCGCGGTTTGGGGCGGAGTTTCCTGCTTGGGGACAATTACGCAGGACGTCGCCACGGAATAAATTCCGTGGCGCTGATGCAGTATACTAACTGTGTGCCACTGCTCCCTCAAATCTTAAGACGCTTTGATCTCAAACGCTTCGACCCGCGACGGGCCGGGTTTGCCTGGGCGGCAGTGGGAATTGGCCTTGCGACCGGCGGGTTCTGGGCGCTGCGGCATTTTTTGGACAAAGGGCAGGCGTCGCTGCTGTACCTGCCGGTAGTGATTGCGTGCGCCATCCGGTTCGGCTTTGCGCCGGCGGTCTTCGGCGCGGTGCTGTCGTTTTTGTGCTGGGACTTCTTTTTCCTGCCGCCGTTCGGCCGGGTCGCTGTGGCCGATCCCCGCGACTGGCTTTCGCTCGGCGTGTTCCTTGTGGCCGCCGTCTCGACCGCCCAGCTTGCGGCGCGGGCGCGGGCGCAGACCGCTGAGGCAGAGGCGCGGGAGGCGGAGATCGCAACGCTGTTTGAGGCGAGCGAGACGCTCAGCCGCGAGGTCCGGGCCGACCGGCTGCTGTCGGCCCTGGCGGCGCAGATGCTGGCCCTGTGCCGGGTCGAGCGGTGCCTCGTCTTCCGGCGCTCCCCGCAAGGGGAGCGGCTGCTGCCGCCGCTGGGGGAAGACGTCCCGGACGCGGTGTGGCGAATGGCCGAGGACGCCGACCGGCAGGACCAAGCCATTGGTTTTGGCGGAGGCAGCGGGCGGCGCTTGTGGGACCAGGCCGTGCGCCAGTCCCGGCGGCTGCCGCCGACGGGGGCAGCGGACGCGGCGGAAACGCTCGGCGTTTACCTGCCGCTCCATGCCGACGGCGGCCGGGTGGGTGTGCTGTATGTCGGGCCGCGCGAAGACCGCCGCCCCTTCTCCCCTGCCGACGAGCGGCTGATCCGAACTCTCGCCAACCATGCCGCCGTGGTCATCGCCCGCGACGCGCTGGCCGCGCAGGCGGCGCAGGCGGAAGCCTTGCGAGAGGCGGATCTCCTCAAAGATTCGCTGCTGTCTTTGGTCTCCCATGAGCTGCGAACTCCCTTAGCCGCCATCAAAGCGTCCGCGACCGGCCTGCTCCAGACCGATGCCGTGTGGGACCCGAAAGCGTCTTGGGGGACACTCGGTGCGATAAACACCGAAGCCGACCGCCTCAGCACGCTGGTGACAAATCTGCTGGACTTGTCGCGTCTGGAAGCGGGCGCGTGGCTGCCCAAAAAAGACGGGTGTGACCTTGTCGAGATTGTCGGCACCGCGCTCGACCGCCTGCCGGAGCCTGACGCCGCCCGTGTTCAAGTGGCCGCCGATCCTGCTTTGCCGCCGGTGCAGGCCGACTACACGCAGATTGCGCTGGTTGTGACCAATCTTCTCGAAAACGCAATCAAGTACACGCCGCCGGAGACGCCGATTGCTTTATGCGCCGAGTTCAGCGCCGCAGAAGTGGCGCTGACTGTTCGGGACTACGGTCCCGGCCTTCAGCCGGGCGAAGAAGCGCGGCTTTTTGAGCGGTTTTACCGGGGGCAGTCGCACCAAAACAGTGTCGTCCACGGCACGGGACTGGGCCTGGCGCTCTGCCGGGCGATTGCGGAGGCGCACGGCGGGCGGATGCGGGCGGCGAATGCGCCGGCCCATGAGCCGCCGGGGGCAGTCTTCACGCTGTCGCTGCCGATTGGCCGCCAGGCGTACAGGGAAGGAAAACGCGCAGGAGATGGGGAATAAAGAGGCAGAACCCCTCCCGTTTGTTTTTATCAAGGAGAAACCCGTGCAGATCACACGCATCAAACCCGGCGGCTGGGTTATTATCATTCTGCTGCTGGCAGCCATCATTTATGGTGTCCGCTCGTGCGGCAAGCTGCTCCATCCCGGCCAAACGGCAGGCGGGAGTGCCGGAGCGACCGGCGGGCTTTCCACGACCCAGGCGGCGAACGGGGACATTCTGGTTTCCACCACCGGCACGAAGCAGAAGTGGATGCAGGCCGAGATTGACAAGTTCAACGGGCAAAGCCAGGCCGGGGAAGTCTCACTTCAGCTTGCCGAGTCACGCGACGCCATGCACGGCATTTTAGACGGCAAAATGCAGCCGACCTTGTGGAGTCCGTCCAGTCCGGTTTGGGTGTATCAGCTTGCGAATGTCTGGCCCGGCGCTCACGGCGGGGCGCAGATCGCCGCCATCAACAATTCGCAGTCTTACCGCGTTTTGTTCAAAAGCCCGCTTGTGTTTTTGACGACCAAAGAAAAAGCCCCGTTTCTGCGGCCCCTTCTGACCGGCCTGAACCCGTGGGACGCCGTTCGCCAGCTTTCGCTGGGCCAGAAGAAAGCGCCCTGGGGCAAGTTCAAGTTCGCCTATGCCGACCCGCTGAACGCCAGCAGCGGGATGCTGACGATGGCGCTGATCCTTACGGATTACACCCAGTCGCATCATGTGAGTGACCCGGTCGCGGCGGCGTCTTCCCCGCAATTCGCGGCATATTTGTCTCAGATCAACCGGGCCTTTGTTCGCGACCCGTCGGCGGCCGGATCGAGTGCGCTGGAAAAAGCGTTCGCCCAAAACCCAAGCTCGCGCGACTTCATCACGGCGTATGAAAACGCCGCGCTGAACGCGGTCGCGAATAACCCCGATTTGGTCATGATCTACCCCAGCCCGACGGCGAATGCCGACCAGACTATTTATCAGTTGTCCGGGCCGTGGGTCTCGGACAGCCAGAAGACGACCGCCGCCGCGTTTATGGACTTTCTTTCCAAGCCGGAAGCGCTCGACGACGGCGTTTCGTACTACTTCCGTCCCAGCCAGAACGGCGCTCAGGCCCTAGCCGCCGCCCTCCCGGCGTCTGCCCGCGCCCAGTTCCAGTCGTCCTATACGTCCGTTGACCTGCCGCCTTATGAGGCCCTGAACGAAGCCGCGTCCCAGTGGCGCACGGAGATGAAGTGACGGAGAACAGGGTAGAATAGCGATACCAGAGGCAAAAACATGACAAGTGTGTCTATCTTACCTGTACCGACAGAAAAGGGCATTTCTTATCGAGGCACCGCAGGCGAAAAGCATTCGCGCGGCAGGACTTTGGGAGAAGCGCTGGATGCACTCACGCCGCAGCTTCCCGATGCCGAAGCCGGTTTGCTGGTGGTGGTTCAAAGCCTGCGCCCGGATCAGTTTTTCAACGCCGTCCAGCAGCAGCGATTAGAAAACCTGATGGCTGCCTGGCGGCATGCACGCGAGAGGGAGGAAACTCTGGCCGCCGCTGAACAGGAAGAACTAGACGCTCTCGTTGAAGCGGAGCTGTCTGCGTCCGCAAATCGCACCGCCCGTCTGGCAGACGAAGCCGGACGATGACAAAAGAGTGAGCGTGGCGGAGAAAAACGAGTGGCGTATCGTAACGAGGGCGTAAACGCCCTCGCTGGGGAGCGCAGACGCTAAGATCCCGCCTGCGCGGGATAAGATTTAGTACAAGACATCTGACTCTTACTCTGGCTCTTCCGCCACGCCCTCCGGGTAGCCAGTGCTGACAGGTGGCGACTTGGCGCTTCGCCCCCTAGCGAGGGCGCTTACGCCCTCGTTCCTCCCCCTCCTCGCTCCCTTTCCCTGCATTTTCTATTCGCTCATGGTACAATACAAATGTTATGCCACTTGATCCGATCTGGAAACGTGCCTTAAAAGCGGTTGTTGAAATCAAAGACCCGCCGCCTCCTCCGCCGCCGGAGCCGATCCCGCAGGCGGCTTACGATGAGCTGGACGGGGCGCTGAAGATCCAGGAGCGGCGCGAATCGCGGCGGCAGCTTAATCCGTCGGTCACTGTGCCGGGGGCAGATCAGGCCGGCCCAGTAGTAGATGCCGACGGCTTGGTCAACTTTGAGGCGCTGTACGCGCAGGCGGGGGTGCCGGCGGTCCCATTTACGGCGGAGCAGGCGCTGGATATGCTGCATCATATGCCGGGCGGCATGTCGGAAGAAGCGCGGCAGCAGGTCATTAACGTCACGCTGGCGGCATTGGGGAAATCCGTCGGCGGGACGCCCGAAGCGATTGTCGCCGATGCGACCCGGAAGCAGGCGGCTTTGCACTCTTTCCGGCAGACGCGGGGCGAGCAGCTCGCCGACTTGAATTCGGCGGCAGAGGCGCGGATCGCCGAATTGCAGCGGGAGATCGCGAAAAGCCAGGCGATGACCGAAGCGGCGAAGACGCAGTACGGGCGTTTATCCGAGAACTGCCGGTCGGAAGAAGCGCGTCTGGATACGGTGGTGGATTTTTTTAGCGAGACGCCTGCGCGGTAGGTTCTTGCAAGGAGACAGTGCAATGGAACTCGGCGTCATGGTCAGCATTTACGAGGAGACCGACATCCCGGCGGCGTTCTGGTACGCCACCGAAGCGGGATTTCGGCGGGGTCAGGTGACGTCGTTTATCCACGGCATCACGGCGGACGAAGTGCGGCAGATGGGGGTCGCGGCCCGAAACGCGGGCTTTCAAGTGGATGCCGTCGGCTGCTATATCAACCCCCTGCGGCTCGACGATCCCAGTATGCACGGGGTCGACGGCCTGGACTGGCGGACGCTGGCCGAGAATATGGGCATGATGGGCTGCCACCGGATCGTCTGCTGGAGCGGGACTCACGGCAAAACACTGACCGCGCCGAACCTGCTGAACGCGGAAGAAGAAACGTTTAACAGCCTGTATATTGCTCTCAGCGGTCTGCGCGAGCAGGTGCGCGGCCTGCCGGTGCAGATTCTCTTGGAGCCGTTTATCGCCCACGTCCTGGACCACGCCGCCGCGTGCGTCCGTTTGGCCCGCCGCTTCCCCGGCGGCGACGTGCAGGTGGTTTTAGACGCGCCGAACCTCTTGACCGTGCGCGGCTTCATGGCTCAAAAAGCGCTCATCCCGGATGTCATCGCCCGCATGGCTCCCGCCGTCGGCCTGGTGCATTTGAAAGACTTTGGGCTGGACGCCGCCGGGCAGCGCGTTTTCCTGCCGCCGGGCCTCGGCGTTCTGGATTTTGGAATGCAGCTTCGGGCCATTTCCCAGTTTTTGCCGGAAGTCCCGGTGGTGATTGAGAACGTCACGACCATTGACGAAATGCGGGCGGCCCGGACATTCGTGCAGGGTGTCTTGAATGACATCGGGCTTTAAACAAACTCCCACGCCGCCGTCGGCGCTGCCGAAAATCGGGCGCAAAAAGAAGCTGAGGCCGGATCACTGCTTGAACTGCGGGACACCGGCGACGGGTAAGTTCTGCGCGGAGTGCGGGCAGGAGATCAAAGATCACTCGGTTGCCCTTGGCCCGCTGCTGTCCGAAGGGCTGGCGGAGCTGGCATCGTGGGACTCCAAGCTGTTCCGCACACTCGTTCCACTTGTTATCCGCCCCGGCTTCCTGACGAATGAGTATAACGCCTGCCACCGCGTCCCCTATTTATCTCCGCTCAAGCTGTATTTGATAATCAGTGTGCTGTTCTTTCTGCTGTTGTCGTGGCAAAACCCGATTGGAAACGCGGTTGTTATCAGCTCTGATGGTCTCCACACCCACTCCCTCTCAGGCCGCTCGCCCTCGGCGGCGGGAACCGCGACTACCACAAACACCAATGTTCTTATTGAAGGGGCAATGACTCGCCGTCTGCTGCGGGCGAAGCAGAATAAAACGGGGTTTGTCAGCGCCTTGCTGAATGACATCCCAAAGATGATGTTCTTCCTGCTGCCGCTGTTTGCCGTGATGCTGAAACTGCTGTACTGGCGTCTCAAGCGGCTTTATGGAGAGCATTTGATCTTTCTGCTCCATGTTCATGCGTTTGCGTTTTTGATCTTGACTCCGCTGCTTCTGGTGCATCCCCCCTGGCTTCTCGGCAGTATTACTTTCGCGCTCGCCCTGTATGTCTTTTCCGCGATGCGGGTCGTCTACAAGCAAAGCCGGCTTGCGACGCTTTGGAAGTTTTCGCTGCTCGGCTTCGGGTACGTCACGCTGCTGTCGCTGTGCATCGTCGGGACACTGCTTGTCGCTCTCTGGCTGCTGTAAGTCTACCGCAGCACGGACAGCAGGAGGGGTATGGTGATCGCCGACAGCACGGTTCCGGCGAAGACGACGCCGACGGCAAAGTCGCCTTCCAGATCATTGCGTCCGGCCAGCACCGACGCTACCACGGCTGCCGGCATGGCCGACGCCAGCACGGTTTCCGCCCGCACTTCCCCGCCCACGCCGAGCAGCCGGCAGACCACCCAGGCCGCAATCGGGACAAACAGCAGCTTCATCGTGCAGGCCAGCGCCAGCGCCTTTGGCCGGGCCAGCGCCGCGCCGGGCCGCAGGGCGACGCCGAGCGCGAGCAGCACCAGAGGGGTCGTTCCCTGCCCCAAGTAGCCCAAACACTGCATGACGACCGCGCCGAGCCGGGACCACACCGGCGAATGCGCCAGGGCGGGCGGGACCCGGACCGAATGCAGGGCCAGGCCGATGACGGCGCTCAGAAAGAGGGGGGACCGGAAAAAGCGTCCGAGCGCTTCCCAGTGTCCGCCGCCGCTGCCGAGCCGTGCGCCGGCCACTGCCCCTGTCCCGTACAGCAGCAGGGTCATCGCGAACTGGTCTAACAGAATGGCGGTCGGGAACTGCTTGGGAAACAGCGCCAGCGTCATCGGGTAGCCGATAAATCCGGTGTTGCCGAAAACCCCCACTAGAAGCACCGCGCCGAGGGTCGCATTCGGCAGGTGCAGCAGCCGGCCCAGTCCATAGATCAGCGCTAGTGCCGCGATCTCGGCGGCGAACAAGGCCAGCACCGGCAGTGCCAGCTCCAGCGACAGCGGTGGGGCGTGCAGCAGGCCCGTCACCACCAGCGCTGGCAGGGTGACGTTCAGCACCAGGCCGTTCAAGGCCGGCACCTGCGCCGTGTCCAGCACCCGAAGTCGTTTCAGGCACGCGCCGAGCAGGATCAGCAGAAACGGCGGCGCAAGGGCCGTGAGGATAGCGG
Source organism: Capsulimonadaceae bacterium (assembly GCA_965277885.1). Lineage (GTDB taxonomy): Bacteria > Armatimonadota > Armatimonadia > Armatimonadales > Capsulimonadaceae > JANXMY01. Next base: position 329,462 of record CBDIDS010000003.1, read on the forward strand.
TGTAAAGGAGCAAGGAAATCAGCCGCCGGGCCGGGCGACGAAGCCGGTCTTGTCGCCGCGCCGGAAGCCGGCGTTTTCATAGAACCGCAGTGTCGCTTCTGTTTTGCTGCCTGTCAGCAGCATGACTTTGTAGCAGCCGCGTGTCCAAGCGGCTGCTAAAGCGTGTTTCAGAACGGCGGTCGCGTAGCCGCGCCTGCGGTGGTCGGCATGGGTGACGACGTTTTCAATCAGTGCGTAAGGCCGCCCGCCGCGCGTTAAATTGGGAATGACGACGAGCGTACAGGCCGCCACAAGCTCATTTTCCCGATATGCGCCATACACGCATCGGTTCGGGTCCTGTACCATCGGCGTCCAGATTTCAGCCGCTTCATTTAGGGGGAGAGGCGGATCGTTTGGGTTGAGATGCGTGTAGAGGTGCAGCAGTGCAGGGAGTTCGGCTGCGGCGACTTCGCGGATGATGATTGGCATGGGATATTGGCATGGGAATGATCCTCATTAAGACCATGCAATAGATTGCACGGCTATTGGGCGCAGACGCCACGAAGTACCGCTTCTGCAATGGCAGACCTGGAAGGCGCGGGACTCAGAGCAGAGTGGTCTTTCCTAACTCCGCGAAGCGGGTGTTTCGTGGCGTCCTCGCCGTGTAGCCGTGTGTTTTAACACATGGTCTTGTCTTTGATCTCCTGACTTGCACCCTCGTCCGTCGCCACATCCGTCTTGCGGGCCAGGGCGGCGGCGATGAGGCCGGCAAAGAGGGGGTGGGCGCGGTTGGGGCGGGACTTGAACTCCGGGTGGAACTGGGTAGCGATGAAGTACGGATGGACGCTCTGGGGCAGCTCGACGATTTCCACTAAGCGGTAATCGGGGGAGACGCCGCTGAAGGTCATGCCGGCGGCGGCCATCTGCTCGCGGTATTCGTTGTTGACTTCGTAGCGGTGCCGGTGGCGCTCGGAAATGGTCCCGCCGCCGTAGAGACGCGCTGCCAGGGAGTCTTGGGTCAGGCGGCAGGGATACGCGCCGAGGCGCATAGACGCGCCTTTGTCGACCACGTGCTTTTGTTCGGGCAGGATATGGACGACCGGGTAGGGGGTCTCGGCGTCTACTTCTTCCGTGTTGGCATTCGTCATGCCGCAGGCGTGGCGGGCGAACTCGATCACGGCCATCTGCAAACCGTAGCAGATGCCGAAGAAGGGCAGGCCGGTTTCGCGGGCGTACTGGATGGCGGCGATTTTGCCCTCGACGCCCCGCCCGCCGAAGCCGGGAGCGACAATGAGGCCGTCGGTGGACGCGAACCGGGCGGCCATGTCAAGACCCGGTTCTTCCAGGTCGTCGCTTTCGATCCACTCGATGTTGACGCGGGCGTCGCTCTGGATGCCGCCGTGCTTGAGGGCCTCGGCGATGGAGATGTAGGCGTCGCCGTTGCCGGTGTACTTGCCGACGACGGCGATATTGACTTCGTGACGCGGCTGCTTGACCCGGCGGACTAAGTCATGCCACTCGGCCATGTTGGCGGGGCCGTCGCGGAGGCCCAGGCGCCTCACGACCAGGTCCGCCAGCCCTTCCTGCTCGAAGACCATCGGGATCTCGTAGATGGTTTCGGAGTCTTTGGCTTCAATCACGGCGTCTTTGTCCACGTCGCAGAAAAGGCTGATTTTCTCTTTCATGTCGTCGTCAATATCAAGCTTGGTGCGGCAGATGAGAATGTCGGGCTGGATGCCGATCTCGCGCAGCTTGATGACCGAGTGCTGGGTCGGCTTTGTCTTGACTTCCCCCCACGGCCCGACATAGGGGATGAGCGTCACATGGACATACAGCACGTTCTCCTGGCCGACATCTTTGCGTAATTGGCGAATGGCCTCTAAAAACGGCAGCCCTTCGATGTCCCCGACCGTGCCGCCGATTTCGGCAATCACGACATCGGCTTCGGACTTCTTGCCGAGCGCAATCACCCGCTCTTTGATTTCGTTGGTGATGTGCGGGATCATCTGGACGGTCCCGCCGAGATAATCCCCGCGCCGCTCTTTGGCGATCACGGTGGAATACACGCCGCCGGTGGTGACGGTCGAGTCGCGGGTCAAGTTAATATCCACAAAGCGCTCGTAGTGGCCTAGATCCAAATCCGTTTCCGCGCCGTCATCGGTGACAAACACTTCGCCGTGCTGGTACGGGTTCATGGTCCCGGCATCTACGTTGATGTAGGGATCGAGCTTGGTCATGGTGACGGCAAAGCCTCGGTTCCGCAATAAACGGCCTAAACTCGCGGTCGTGATCCCCTTGCCGATGGACGACACGACGCCGCCGGTGACGAAAATATACTTTGTGTGGGTCTGAGTAGACATGAAGCTCCTGATAAGGCGGGCAAAAGATGGCTAGAGTTGGGGGCGCGGGGGATGCGGCGAAGGTCCCAAGAAGTTCAGAAGTACCCTCGCGCCCGGTTATTATGGCATATTGCGGGAGGATTTGGCAAGAAGCGCCCCGCCCCAATTCTGGGGAGCCGGATGAGGAAGAACCCACCCCGCCGCAAGCGTCGGCCCTCCCGAAACGGGAAGGCGAAGAGTTTCCAGTGACGCTACGGCTACAACCTCTTTCCCTCTCCGCTTCGGGGAGGGTGGCGAGGAACGAGCCGGGAGGGGTTCCTCTGCATACTGCTCCCCAGAATTGGGGCAGGAGGACTTGACTCTCTTATCAAAACGTGTTATTATATCAAAGTTACGATTTGATAAGCTGTGATAACACGAAAGGAAGGTCACCCATGTGGCAGAGATTTACCGAGGATGCCCGCAAAGTTATATTCTACGCCCAGGAAGAAGCCGGAAGGCTGGGGAAAGCCATGTCGACGTCGAGCATTTTCTGCTCGGCATACTGCGTGAATACCAGCCGAAAAGCGGGACAAGCTCGGACGGGCCGAGCGTTGCAGTAGTGCTGCTGGAACAACTCGGCGTAGATCCCGCCGACCTGTACACCGAAACAAAAGCCGCTTGTCCTCAGAATGGAAACAGACTCGTCCGGGATATGCAGCTCACGCCCACTGCGAAGAAAGTCATTGACTTTGCTTATGACGAAGCAAAGCGGCTGAAACACAGCTACATCGGTACGGAGCATTTGTTGGTGGGAATGCTCCGCGAGAACAACAGCATCGCTTATGGGATGCTGACCAAGTTTGGGGTGACGCTGGACGCTGTGCGGCTGAAACTGCCGGAACTGCTTGCGGACAAGTCTTCCAAAGAACAGCTTTTGACGCTGGATGAAGCGGTCAAATTCTTAGGCACCAGCAAGCCGACTTTGTACCGATTATTAGGCCAAGACGAGATTAAGGGGCTGAAAGTGGGGCGGCAGTGGCGCTTTCGCAAGACGGATCTAGTTGCCTACATGGAGCGCGGGTCAGCCGCCTCGCCCCCCTCCGCTGCTGCGAACGCCGTTCCCGCTGTGCCGCGCGAGGACATCGAAAAAGTGCTGGCATTTCTGGACCATGAAATGGAATACTCGGATGCAGGCGTGGACGGGGACGAAACACTGCTTCCCGGCCTGCTGGCTCGTCAAATCCTTGTCGGCGCACTGAAAGCCGAGGCCGGCGATGTGCATTTAGAGCCGGACGCCGAGGGCCTGCGGGTCCGCTACCGCGCCGGGAGCGAGCTGCGCGAAGCGCTGCACCTGCCTGTCAGCCTGCGCGGACCGATGGTTACCGAGTATAAGACGGCGGCAGGACTGAATGTGAGTGAAACGCATCTCCCGCAGGACGGGCGGATGCTGTTTACATGGGACGGACGCCCGTTTGACATCCGTGTCTCCACGCTGCCGACTGTCGGCGGCGAGGCAATGACGCTGCACATTTCAGACGGCAGCGCGGCGCGGCGCAGCCTCGGCGACTTAGGGCTGACGCCGGAGGACTTTCAAACGATTTACGGACTGATTCAGGAGGCAAAAGGAATTATGCTTGCGACCGGCCCCGCGGGGTCGGGGCGAACGACGCTGCTGTATGCGTGTTTGTCGGAGGTGGCCGGGCCGGGGAAAAAGACGCTGACGATTGAAGACCCGGTGGCATTCCCGCTGCCCTATGTCACGCAGATGCAGGTTGATCCGATTCAGGCTGATCCCGGTTCCGGGCTGACAATCGCCGCCGTGCTGCGGGCGTTTCTGCGGCAGGACGCCGACATTATTCTCGCGGCCTCGCTCGGTGATTTGGAGTCGGTGCAGCTTGCGATGGAGGCGTCGCTTTCCGGCCAGTTAGTTTTCGCGGCGCAGGACGCCGACAGCGCGGCGTCGGCGCTCTTTGGCCTGCTGGAACTTGGCGCGAAGCCGCCGCTGGTTGCGGCGACAGTCACGGGCATTGTCGCTGTGCGCCTGGTCCGCAAAGTATGCGACGCCTGCAAGCAGCCGCAGGACGTGTCCGCCTTGCCTGTACTCAAAGCCCTAATTTCTCTGGCCGCTGAGGGGGGGTATCAAGTCCCTGCCGGGACGGTGTTCTTCCATGCCGCCGGCTGCGAGCAGTGCCGGGGCCGGGGTTATTTAGGGGAGATAGGTCTGTACGAGGTGCTGACGAGGACGGAGCCGCTGGCTGAAGCGGTTCTGCGCCGTGCGTCTGCCGAAGAACTCGCAGCGATTGCCGTTAGCGGCGGAATGCGGACACTGCTCGCGGACGGCGTTCGCAAGGCCGCCGCCGGGAAGACGACATTGGAGGAAGTGCTGCGCGTGACTTCTTGATGCGAGACTTGATGCGATACGTGAAAAAATCGTGAAAGTCATGCAGGAATTGCAGCATGCGGCGTCGAAACGTAACCGAAGAACTTTGGGGGGGATTACGCGCATGGCATCCTACGATGCAAAAATCAGCGGCTACACGGTCACAATTAACTACCAGCAGGGCGGGACAAACCAGATCGGGGTCAAAAAGCCGGCGAAAGTCAAAGCCTGGGCGATCTGCCCGGTTTCGGAGAAGCGGATCGAGGGGGCGTCCAATTCGATGGGCGAGTCCACGCGCATGGTCGAAAAGCTCGTCGCCGAGTGTATCCAGACAACGCTTGATGCGAAAGAAAATGAAGCCGCCGTTCCTGCCGGCAGCAAATAACGCCATTATCTTTCTAAAACACGGGCGGCAGAATGTTCTGCCGTCCGATTTTTTGTGCCGGTCGGCGGCTACGGGCCGCCGCCGGTGGAGTTGATGACCTGGCCTGTCACCCAGCAGGCGTCGTCGGCTGCCAGCCAGCCGATCAGCCGGGCGGCGTCTTCGGGCCGGCCCCAGCGGGCTTGCGGCTCGGCGGCAATGACGGCTTGGCGCAGTTCCTCAGTAGCATACCCGGTGTCGGTCGCGCCGGGGTTGATCGTGTTGACGGTGATGCCGCGCGGCGCAAGGTGGGCTGCGAGGCTTGCGGTGAGCTGGTGCAGCGCTCCTTTTGAGGCGGCGTAGGCGAGTTCTCCGGGCATCGGGTGCAGGTGCTGCCCTGATGTCATCAAAATTACCCGCCCGCCGGATCGCCCATCGTGCTGGGCGGCAAAGCCTTGTGTCAGAAGCAGGCTCCCGCGCACGTTGACCTGGAGGTGGGCGTCAATCTGGGCGGCGGTCAGTTCTTCCAAAGTCCCCAGCGTCGAATACGCATGGTTTGCGACCAGAATATCCACATGGCCGAACGCCTGCACGGCTGCCGCCAGGACGGCGCGAGGCGCGTCGGGATCGGCAAAGTCCGCTTCCAGAGCCTCAACTTTTACGCCATAACCCCGCAGTTCGGCCAGCAGCGGCGCCATGCCTGCACTGTCTGCGCCCCAGGGCTGGTCGGCATCGAAGGGCGCGAACGAATGGACCAGAAGATCGGCTCCGAGAGCTGCCAGGCGGGAAGCCGTCGCAAATCCGATTCCCGCGCGGCGGCTGACGCCGGTGATGACGGCGACACGCCCCCGCAAATCTGGTTGGCTAAATTGAGCAGGGTTCATCATGGGTTTGGCAGGGAAAGCGCTTAGGTATAACCTAAGAATGGAAAACACACGTCGAGAGTTCTTGAAGAGCAGTGCAGCACTCGCCGGAGCCGCTGGGCTTGCCGCCGTTCCCGCACTGGCGCAGGCCGATAAGCCGGTAGATGTGGTCCCCTCGCCGCCGGTGCTGCCCGGCACGCTGCCGACCCCGCCGTCTACGCGCCGGGGGGAGATGCCCTACCGGCAGCTTGGGTCCACTGGGGAAGAAGTCTCGCTTGTCGGCATGGGCGGCTTTCATATCGGCAAGCCGGACACCGATGCCGAGGGCATCAAGCTGATCCACACCGGCATTGACCGGGGCATCAACTTCATGGACAATTCGTGGGACTACAACAACGGCAACTCCGAGCTTCGTATGGGCAAGGCGCTGGCGCAGAGCGGCTACCGCCAAAAAGTCTTTTTGATGACCAAGATCGACGGGCGCAATCGGTCATCGTTTGACTCCCAGCTGAACCAATCGCTGACGCGGCTTCAAACCGACCATGTTGACTTGGTTCAGTTCCATGAAATTATCCGTATGGAAGACCCGGACCGGATTTTTGCGAAAGACGGGGCGCTTGAAGCCGCGATCGCGGCGAAGCAGGCCGGCAAAGTCCGCTTTATCGGCTTCACCGGCCACAAAGACCCTTTGGTTCACCGAAGAATGCTGGAAGTCGCGGACACGCACGGCTTTAAGTTCGACACGGTGCAGATGCCGATCAATGTCATGGATGCCCACTTTCGCAGCTTTACGCAGACGGTCGTGCCGCTTTTGGTCCAGAAGCAGATCGGCATTCTCGGCATGAAGACGTTCGGCGACCATTTTATCTTAGATCGTGTGCTGGCGGATAAGCTGGCGACGCCGATTGAAATGCTGCACTACTCCATGACCATGCCGGTCTCGGTGGTCGTCTGCGGCATTGACCGCATGGAGATCTTGGAGCAGGCGCTCTCGGCGGCCCGGACGTTCCAGCCTCTTACGGCCAGTCAGATTTCGGCGCTTCTTAACAGAACGCAGGTCGCAGCGGCGAACGGGTCGACGGAGCTGTTCAAGACCACCCCCCATTTCGACTCTACGGCTATGCACCCCGAATGGCTGGGGTGAAAGCAAAAACATTCGGCGATTGAGCGCAGAAAGTCGCAGATGTCCACTTTGGAGATCTGCGGCTCTTTATTTACCGTCCGAAGCGGCAGGCAAGGCGGAAAGAAACAGCTGGGTCGCTTGGTGTTTCGTCAAGTTGAACTCTTTCCTTACTCCACTTCGTACTGCAATACGATTAAGCCGAGCTGTAAAATACTTATCAGTCCATGAGTACTCTGGATATTCCTGCTCGCGAGTATGGTAAGTTTCAATCCTGCCGATTAAGGCGCAAATCCAATCGGCTGCTTGCATGAGTTGGTAGCGATGACTCTCAACTTGAGTAGGTGCTTCTAACAGCGTCCAGCGCGGATTTTTGCGGTACATCTCTTGCTGTGTCACTGTGACAAGTGAGTCACGATATGTCTGCTCCTCGCGGCGATCTAAAAACATAAGATAGCCAGCATCTTCAGTGACATCCCGAACGCAATACGAATGCAGCCTTCTTATTACTTCGCGCAAGACGGAAAAAGTCAAGGCATTTGGAGAATGATTTGCAACATCTCCGAACTTCTCAACGCCTACATAGAAGATATGCCCGCCGCACCGTTCGATTTGAGTGAACAGTCTGAAAGTAGCCTGCCGCAGTTCGCGATATTTGAGAACATTCGCTGTGGTATATAAAGCAGCCCCCTTCTTCTCCCAGCTATGAGCGGCAGTGTTAGCTCTGCTAATCTCAAAGGCGAGAAGATTACACTTCATCTTGAAGGACCAAGAGGAAAAGAAGCGCACCTGGTCAGCAGGTATGATGATGCCGCCAAAGCCGAACACAGGAAATGTGTTGTATTTTGGGTCTGTTCGTGACACGAAAGGTCCAATTTGCCCAAATTCGTCTAAGTAGACAAGATAGGTACGGTGCGGCATTTTTGTCTCCATTATAACAGCCACACAAACACAAAAGCCCGCGCACATATGTGGCGGGCCTTGGAAAGAGTGCAACTTTCATCGCTACTCATAATGATTATACCACGGAATAACCAAATTAACGCAAAATCTTTTTGTGTGGCAGGAAGAAAACCGCGATCTGGAACAAACACCCTGAATATGTCATCTTATAAATAACCTAAACTAACTCGCGCAGGTCGCCGATAATTTGGTCAGGACGCCATTCGGGCGGTGCAGCCTGTGCCTTCTCCGGGCTGGTCACGCCGGTCAAGACCAGCACGGTTCCGGCTCCGGCGCTTTTGCCGACGGCGATGTCCGTATCCAAGCGGTCGCCGACCATGACACTGTCCGCTGCCGCTGCTTTGGCGACACTTAAAATGGCTTCGTAGCCGTGCGTTTCCGGCTTGCCGATGTTGACCGGCTCCCGGCCTGCCGCGGTCGCGAGCGCCGCGACAAGCGAGCCGCCGCCGGGGATTTCGCCGGTTTCCATGGGGAAGGTCGAGTCGCGGTTCGTCGCGATGAACTGGGCATGACCGCGCGTGATGGCGGCGTGGCCGAAGCGTAATTTATCGTAAGTGAACTGCCGGTCAATGCCGACGACCACATAATCGATGTCATGGAAGTCCACGCTGTCCGGCTGGGTCACAGCGATCATTCCGGCCTCGGTCACTTCGGCGGCCAGGCCCGGCTCGCCGATGACAAACACGGAACTTCCGGCGGCTCCGCGCTGTTTCAGATACAGAGCAGTCGCATAGGCCGACGTCAAAATCGACGCTTCCGGGACGTCCAGGCCGTTGACCTCAGCCAGCTTTTGCTTGTAGTCGGCGCGGGTCTTGCCGGAGTTGTTGGTCAGGAAATAGACCTGCTTGCCGGCGCTTTGCAGCCGCCGGACGGCCTCGGCGGCGTAGGGAATGGCCGTATCGCCGAGATACAGAACGCCGTCCAGATCAAAGACATACACGGAGCGGTCGGAAGTTAAAGAATTCACCCGCCAGTGTAGCATATCGCCTGTTAGGTTGTCAAACGCCGTCTGCCTGCCAGACGGTTAGTGCCAGGAACAGCCGGGTATGACAACAGCGTAACAGCTAAGTGGCAGAAACTTTCTGCGGAAACAAATGTGCGCCCTTTGGCGTCACAGTAAGACCAAGCAAGAACAGCACGAAAAATTAAAATAGCTTCTGGGCGCACTTCGGGCTTCGGCCTGCGTCCGGTAGGATAAAGAAGGCTGACCAGTGAATATCAACGACTTGAAACTCGACGAGATCGAGACACCGACAGAAATAGACCCGACCCGGCGCGTGTTCGCGCTTCAGCATTTGGACTCCGGCGAGTTCATCTGCCTGCTGCAAGAAGGCACCGACTATTTGGCGTGCTTCTCCGACGGCGACAGCGCCTTAGAGTTCCGGGCATTGCTCGGCCTCCAGGAGCATGTGGACCTCGCGACCACCGCGCTCGACCGCAGCCCGTTCTCTCACTTCTGGCTGGACGGCGAAAGCGTCACCCTTCCCAAAGGGTCCGAAGTCGCCAACTAGCCTAGAGTAAGAACAAAAGCCGCCCGCTTCCGAACTGGAAGCGGGCGGCTTTTTTGCTTTCAAGCAAGCCCGCCAAAAAAGGGTAGGCACGGAAAAGAAGGGGAGGCACGGAAAAGAAACCCGGTCATTTATTACCGGGTTCTCGTCTATCTCGATTGCCTAAAAATGCAGGCCGACGGCGAGGACGGCACCGTCGCCGCGCTGGACGGCTTGATATTTGGCGCTGACGGTGATGAGGCCACCGGGCAGGGCGTAGCCCAGCTCGCCGTAGCCGCCGAAGCGGGTGGAGGTGGAAAGCTGATCGGTGAAAGAGCTGTTGCGGTGCTGGTTCAGGAAATAATAGCCGACGCCCGCGCCGGCATAGACCCCGCCGCCGAGGGAAATTTGGCCGCCTGCCGTGACGGGAACAATCGTCGAATGGCCGCCGGACTTGGAGCCGGTCTCGACCCCGACGCCTAAGACGACCCGCAGCGGGGTTGGGTTTGGGATCGGCAGGCCGTAGTGGAACTCGACGTCAAGCTGGGTCGAGCCGCCGCCGGATTTCGCCGCGCCGCTCGACGGAATGAAGACGCCCGCCGTGATGGTGTTCGGGCTGCCGAGGATCGGCAAGGCCGGTCCGGGGGCGGCCTGGGCGGGGTGAACAAAGGCGCACAAGGTGAGGGCGGCAGAGGCGCCGGCTGCGAAAAACTGGCAAATGGTCATCGAAAGCTCCTTAGAAAAATAATTGCGAAAAGAAACAAAAACTACCGGTAATGATGCCTGGTTGGCATGATTTATGCAGGATGTGAGAATTGATTACATTCCTTTGCTCCCGGCGATTGTGCCGGCAGCAAGGCGTCCACTGTTTCTGCTGAAAGGACATCCATGCACATCTTAAGTAAAGCCAGCCTCGCGCTGGCGCTCTTCGCTGGCCTGAACTTCGCCGCGCACCCCGCGCACGCCCAGAACCTGGTTCAAGACGGTACCTTCGAGGCCGCCGACCCCACGGCGATGGACGGCGACGAAAACACCTTCGCCGCAGGCGATCCTTCTTTTGACTCAAGCTGGACGGTGCAAACAGGAACAGTGGCGATTGACACCAACAACCAGTTTGTCTTCGCCGGCAGCAAAAGCCTGTATCTCGACGACGATGCCACAACCACGACGACCCTCGCGCAGAACTTGGCGACGACGCCCGGCGGGAGTTACCTCCTTTCCTTCTATGCCAACGATTCCGGCATGAACCCGCTTACTGTCACGTTTGGCGGCACGACTTTGGGGCCAATCAATATTCCTCAGAATGGCTACCCAAACTCTGACCCTGGCAGCAACGCCGGCTTGTTCACGTTCTTCTCGTTCGATGTGACCGCGCAGGCGGCCTCTACCGCTCTGGCTTTCTCGGCTGATAACAACGCAGATGGCGCAGCGATTGAGCTGGACAACATCTCGGTCACGCCTGCCGCCGTCCCGGAAGCCTCTACGGTGGTCTCACTCGGCCTGATGCTGGGCTTCAGCGGCCTGACACTTGCACTCCGCAGAAAGCGTCTTTCCCCTGCCGCGTAGCCTGCTGTGTTAAGCCCCCGGCCTTTTCAGGCCGGGGGCTTTTGTCATAACTGCACCAGGCGGGCGGTTTCCATGCCGTCAATCTGCCGGATGCCGGCGAGAAGCGTGTCACTTGTCGGCGTGTCGAGCTTCAGCACCATGACGGCCCGGCTGCCTTCGCTTTCGCGCCCGACGTGCATTCCGGCGATGTTGATGCCGCTGTCGCCAAGCAGGGTGCCGACTTTGCCGATGACGCCGGGGCGGTCGGTGTGCTGCGTGACGAGCATCGGACCGGACGGGCGCACATCCACCCGGTAGCCGTCAATGGTGGCGATGCGGAGATTGTCTTTGCCCAGAACAACCCCGCTGATCTCGCGCTCGGTTCCGCCGGGGCCGCCGCGCTTGCGGACAGTAAGGGTCGCCCCCGTGCTTTCGCCGGAGGCGGGTGTCCGGCTTTCGGTGATCTTGATGCCGCGCCCGGCGGCAATCGCCGGAGCATTGACATAGTTCACGCTTTCGGCAACGACCGGCTCCAGCAGGCCCTTCAGCACGGCGCGGGTGAGATGCACGGTCGGCAGGTCGAAGTCGCCCGCGTAGACGACTTCCACTTCGCTGATGGGGCTGGACGTGAGCTGGGCATGGAGGCTGCCGATCTTTTCGGCCAGCGTCAGGAACGGCTGCAAGCGGGCCAACATATCGGCGGAAACAGACGGCATATTGACGGCCGCGCGGGCGGGCTTGCCGGCCAGCACTTCCACGATCTGCTCGGCGATGTCAATGGCGACATTCACCTGCGCTTCCTCCGTGCTGGCGCCGAGATGCGGGGTCGTGATGATGTTCGGGATGTTCCGCAGGGGATTGTCGGCAGGGGCCGGCTCGGTCGTATAAACATCAATCGCCGCGCCGCCGATTTTGCCGGCTTTGGCGGCTTCCGCCAGCGCCGCTTCATCAATGATCCCGCCGCGAGCGCAGTTGATCAGCCGGACGGTCGGCTTCATCATGGCTAATTTCTCAGCGTTGATCATGCCGGTCGTTTCTTTCGTCTTCGGCGTATGCACCGAAATATAGTCCGACTCTTGGTACAGCGTGTCCAAATCTACGAGCTTGATGCCCAGCGCGTCCGCCTGTTCGGGCTTCAAGTAGGGATCAAAGCCTAACACGCTCATGCCGAATGCCTGCATCCGGCTGACCACTTCGCGCCCGATCTTGCCGAGGCCGATGACGCCCAGCGTCTTGCCGTAGACTTCCGATCCCATGTAAATCTTGCGGTCCCAGCGTCCTGCCCGCATCGCTTCGTCCGCCTGCGGAATGTTTCGGGCCAGCGCCAGCAGCATCGCCACGGTCAGCTCGGCGGCGGCCAGCGTGTTGCCTTCGGGGCTGTTGACCACCAAGATGCCGCGAGCGGTCGCCGCTTCCACGTCTATATTATCCACGCCGACCCCGGCGCGTCCGATAATCTTCAGCTTATCGGCCTTTGCAATGATGTCGCCGGTCACTTTCGTTTCCGACCGCACCGCCAGCGCGTCATAGTCGCCGATAATCGCGGCCAGCTCCTCTTTGGACAGCCCCGTTTTGACATCCACGTCCGCGACCTGTTTCAAAATCTCGATGCCTTCCGGCGCAATCGGGTCCGAGACCAATACTTTCGGCATTGAATAGTGTTTCCTTTCGATAATAAGAGAAGACTCCCCCTAGCCCCCAATAATGGGGGAACCGGAAAAGAATAGGAAATGCCTATTCCTATCCTTCTCCCCCATTATTGGGGGCCGGGGGGACTCCGGCATGGGCGGCTTCGGCAATGTGTTTTAGAACATCCGGCAGGTTTCTTAAGACCTCTTCGTTGCGGAAGCGAATAACACGGTAGCCGAACGTGTTTAAGTGTTCTGTTCTTGTAGCGTCTTCCTCGGAGCGCGTGTCGTGAATGCCGCCGTCCAGTTCAACGACCAACTTAAAACGCGGACAGTAAAAGTCGAGAATGAACTGCTCGACGGGGTGCTGCCGCCGGAACTTCAGGCCGTCTAGCTGCTTCTCCCGAAGCGCTTTCCAAAGCACCTCTTCCGCCGGTGTCATTCGGTCTCGCAGCAGCCAAGCCGCCTGCTGAAGCTCCGGCGTAATTTCGCGTCTTCTGTTGCGTTGTTTGCCTTCCATAGCGTTGTTTCCTTTTCGGAGGGGACGCCCCCCGACCCCCAATAATGGGGGAGCCAGAGTTAAGAAGGACAGCTCTTGTCCTAGTCATGCTCCCCCATTATTGGGGGTCGGGGGGAGTCCTACTCTTATCTTTCCGCCGCCAGAACGGCTTTCTTTGGGTTGATCAGCCGGACGGTCTTGCCGCCGACCTGGCTGGCGTCGGCCGTGCTGATAATGATGGCTTTGGCCTGCGCGACCGTCAATGCCGGGTTGACCGCGAACAGCTTGGCGGCGAGGTTGGTTACCTGCGGAGCAGCCATGCTGGTGCCGCTGAGGCGGGCATGATCGCCGCCGGGAATGAAGCTGTTCACTTCAAAGCCGTCGCTGTAAACGTCCACGTTGCCGAACGAGGTAAACGAGGTCTGGTCGCCCGCCTGGTCTACCGCTCCGACGACGATCACATTCGGCAGCTTGAACGAGGAGGGGAACACGTCGCTGAACTCGACATCGTTGTCGCTGTTGCCGGCGGCAATAACGTACAGCGTGGCCGGGTCGGCTTTCATGGCGTCGTACAGCTCCGAATAGCCGATGCTGTAGATTTTTCTCGCTAAAGCCCGGCGCTCCGCCGGAGTCCCGCTGAACTTGTTTTGTTCCAGCGCGGTGTCAATGGAAGCCAGGTCGCCGCCCCAGCTCATGTTGACGACCCGGACGCCGTGCGCCTTGAAGTAGGCGACGGACGCCACGGTGGCGTCGGCGTCTTTTTTGGCCTGGGCGATAGTCGGCTTTTCAGGAATCAGATGGTAATCAAACGTGATCCGGCTGACGACCACATGCGCCGCCGGGTTGCCGCGCAGGGCGATCCCGCTGACATGGGTTCCGTGGGCGTAGTTGCCGTACTGGCTTAAGCCTTCCAGAAACGGCTTCACCTGGGCCTGGGACAGCGATGCGAGCTTGGCGCGAACGGCGTCGGCGTCGGGACTGTCCACATTTGCCTGCAAGTCCTCAAAGCCTTTCAAAAAGTTCTTGTACTGCTGATCTTCGGCAGGCAGCGGGTAGAGCAGATACGGCGACGGGTCCGAATGGAGCGTGTAGGCGATCCCATGCGTCCCGTTCGTGTCGGTCCAGGCGTGCGACGGATACAAGCGCAGGTCCACGCCGCTATCCCAGATGCCCACCAGGACCGGGTGCAGCTTCGGCGTGAAAGCGTGGGCAGGCGACGCAAAATTCACATCCCGGCCCGTCCAAATATTCGGCTTGACCGCCGTTCGGTGCCCGCTGACAACCGCCGTGTAAGCCGCCAGCAGCGCCGCCTTGTTCGGCAGAATGTCGCGCTCGGTATACGCCGCGCCGAGCAGGGCGTCGGCGACTCCTTGACTGACCGTGCCGGTCTGCATGACGGGATCAATGCTGGCCGAAAGGCTGCCAAGCAGCAGCGGCTCCGTGATAATCTCATACGTCCCCTTGCTCGCTTTGAGATTATCCTGCACCTGGTCATACGGCAGAGCTTGGAGTGCGTTTTGCAGATTGGATTCAAGCGTCTGCGAGAAACTCGTGCCGGGCGACTGCCGGGACACGATCAGCGCCTGCAATGTCAGCCCGCTGACCAGCTTTTCCTGCGGCTTGTCGGTCAGCCGCCGCACCTGCTGGGCATCGCCGAGCGCCGCCGGGTAATCCCGGCGCAGCATGGCGATGGTCGCCAGCGTCCCGTACAGGCCGCGCAGGGTCGTCGGGTCCTGAATGTCATACGCGCCTAAGTCGTGCTGAATGTCCGCTTCCACCTGTGCCGCCAGCGCCGACACTTTGGCATCATCTTTGATAAAGTCTGCCGCTTTGCCGGAGACGGCGTAGGTATGCGGCGGCAAATCCGCCAGCTTCGTGATTTTGATCTTAGCGCTGTTGATCTGGCCGGTCTGAACTTGGCCCGGAGCCGGCAGCACCGCAGGCGGAGCCTGCGCCTGCACACCCGCCGCGCCGAGGCACAGCATGACAGTCAAAGAAGCGGCTGAATAGAAACAAAAAGCGGCTGAATAGAAACAAAAAGCGGCTGAATGGAAACGGGAGTGGGTCACGAAAATTGTCCTTTTTTATTCCTTGTCCGGCCATCTCGTCAGCGGCTTTTGGGCCGCGTTCCGTAGCTGATGCAGCTTGACATAGGCTTGGTCGCTGCCCTCGGCTTCATGGATCGTGAACAAAATCTGCCAGGCGCTGCGTCCGTGCCGGTACAAGAAGACGCGCAGCGGCGGGCCGGAGTGCTTCTTCTGATAAAACCGATCCTCGTCTGCAACCGGACAGCGATACGGTAAAGTTGCCAGCGAAGCCCACACAGTATCCAGGCCGCTCTGCCAAGCGTCCGCCGCACCAATTCCACCTTTATCGTTGATCCAGAAGAACGCCGCCCTTGTTTGTTCTCTGGCAGCGCTCGTGAGGCGAACGGCATAAATAGGAAGATGACCTTCTGCGTCCGCCTCTTCACTCATCATGCGTCCGCCTTTTGAGCAGCGCGGATTTCCGCGACGTGCGCTTTTAATTCCCGGCTCATCTCTTCGGCAGTGATCCAGCGTCCGGCGTTATAGTCTTCGACGCTTTGATCCAATCCGGCGAGCGTGTCTTGAAGCTCGGCTTCGGCTTCTTCCAAATCGCGGGTCAGAAAATTGACGGCGAGCTGTTCCGGGTCATGGCCCAATTCTTCGGCGTAGGTCCGAAGCCGAGTTTCGATGTCCGGTGTCAGTGTGACTGTCATGGGTATTATCCTTTTTCTACAATTCATCCGTCTTCCGAAACCAGCAGGAAGTTCTACGTCGTCGGCTCATATTCTTCCGCTTCGCGCACAGTACGGAAATTATGTCCCGGCCCATAGCAGCCGCTTACCGGTGACTTCCAGCGAATGCCTTTTCTGTAAAGGATGCTGACTTTCAGCCATTGCTTCGTGTCATCTTTGCGCGGCGGCTTAAAATCCCAGCCCATGTCGTACATCGGCTGTTTGCACACGGGGCAGGCGTTCGGTAGCCGGTACAGATTAAGCATCTTGCGGCACTCAAAACACGCATAGTGTCTGCGATATAACCCGTGTCCGTAGTGAAGTCGTTTATCGCTACATTTGCCGATTTTCCTCTTCATCTCGACCTCCACAGTTCCTGATGCGGCTCAGATCATCGCCTGCTTGTTACTCTTCCAGCCATCTCGTCAGCGGCTTTTGGGCCGCGTTCCGAAGCTGATGCAGCTTAACATAGGCTTGATCCCCGCCTTCCGCCTCGTGGATCGTGAACAAAATCTGCCAGGCGCTGCGTCCGTGCCGGTACAAGAAGACGCGCAGCGGCGGGCCGGGGTGCTTCTTCTGAAAAATTCTGTTCTCGGAAGCAGTCGTGCAACGCTGCGGCAGAGTTGCCAGAGAGGCTTTTGCCCGTTGCAGTCCTGCAAACCATTCATCGGCATTGCTCACACCGGCGTTCGTGAGATACCAATCAGTTACTTCGTCGGATTGTGCCGCGAACCTTTCTGAAACAAGAACAGCATAAACCGGGGTGATGCCATTTGATTCCGCCATCACGCTTGAGCCACAGCGCTTCGCTCACCGCTGAGTGCGCCGTTGGAAGACCCATTCAACCGAGCGCGGGCAGCCTCTATTTTTGCACTCAACCGCCTGTCTTGCTCTTCGGACGTCATCCAGCGCCCGGCGTTGTAGTCCTCGACACTGCGATCAAGTCCGTCCATTGTTTCTTTGAGTTCCGCTTCGGCTTCTTCAAAGGCGCGGGTCAGCAAGTTCGCGGCGAGCTGCTCCGGGTTCAGGTCCAAATCTTCGGCGTAGGTCCGAAAACGGGTTTCGATGTCGGACGCGAGTGTGACTGTCATGGGGGTTATCCTTTGCGCTGGGCGAAGTCCCGGAGCAGGTCGGCGAGGGCTTGGACGCCTTTTTCGGGGAAGGCGTTGTAGATGGAGGCGCGGAAGCCGCCGACGCTGCGGTGGCCTTTGAGGCCGTCCATATCGGCTTTTTTGGCTTCGGCGAGAAGCTCCGGCTCTAAAGACTCGTCGCGCAGACGCCAGGTGACGTTCATCAGGGACCTGTCCGCTTTATCCGTCACGGTCGGCTGGTAGAACGGGGTCAGCGCGTCGAGCGTGCTGTAGAGAATGGCGGCTTTGCGCTTGTTGCGGGCTTCCATCGCTGAGAGGCCGCCTTCAGCTTCGATCCATTTCAGCACGAGGCCGACGACGTAGATGGCGAAGGTCGGGGGCGTATTGTACAGCGAGCGGTTTTCTAGAAATGTGCTGTAAGAGTAAATCTTGGGGATGTCTTTGTTCGCTGTGGCGAGAAAAGACTTTTTCGCGACCGCCAGCACGACCCCCGCCGGGCCGACATTCTTCTGAGCGCCGCCGTAGAGCAGCGAAAACTTGGAATAGTCGCGCTGCAAGGCCAGAAAATCCGACGATGTATCGGCGACTAAGGGCGTGTCGCCGGTGTCGGGCAGAGCAAAATACTCCGTGCCTTCAATGGTGTTGTTGGTCGTGATATGGACGTAGCGGGCGCCGGGCGTCCGCGTGAAGCTTTTGGGGATCTCCGTATACTTCTCGCCTTTCGACGTGGCGGCTTCGCGGGCGTCGCCGTAGAACTTCGCTTCGCTGAGGGCTTTCGCGCCCCAGTCGCCGCTGACAATGTAATCGGCGGTCAATTCGGGCTTCAGGAAGTTCTGGGCTACCATGGCAAACTGCTGGCTTGCGCCGCCCTGCATAAACAAAGTCGCATAGTCTTCCGGGTTCAGGCCCAGAATGCGGAGCAGGCGGCTTTCGGCGTCGGCATGGATGGCTTCGTAGTCTTTGCCCCGGTGGCTGACTTCTAAAAGGGACATACCGGAGCCGTTGATCTCGCGGACGCCCGACGCGGCTTCTTCTAAGACGGACTCCGGCAGGATGGCGGGGCCGGCGCTGAAATTGTAGATACGATGGCTCATAGATGATTTTCTCGTCCTCGTTGAAATTTCTCTTTCTGCGTTGAAAGTGGATTAAGTGTACCCGGCAAAGAGGGAGGAGGTCAAGAAACCCATTCCTACTCGTTTTTACAAAATCGTCGCCACATAGTTGCGCGAAATCGGGTCAAGCGCCTCGGTGTCGGTGATCTCAAAGCGGTTGCCGTCTACGTCGAGCAGCAGCAGATGGGTCGGCGACAGCCAAATGGCGTTCTCTTGCAGGTTCTGCGTGACGAAGTCCCGGTCGCCCCGGTCGGTCTGGACGCTCCAATAGGTCGCTCCGAACTCCTGCTTGGCATGGGTAATTGCCCGCACAGCGGCGGTGAGGTAGCGGCGGCGCAGCTCTTCGGTGGCCGCCGCCAGCGACTCCGGCGGCAGGACGTTCGGGTCCGGCAGGGTGACAATGGCGTTTCCTTTGCCGTCGAGCAGGGCCAGATACTGACCGGGCCGGGACAGCGGGGCGGCCCATGCGGGCTTGACCGTGTGGTACGAGCGGTCGCCGTCAATGGTCAGCCGCAGCCGGTCTTTGGGCTGATAAAAGAGCCGAAGCGTTTGCGGGTCGGGTATTGATGTGTCGGGCATGGGCGGGTTCCTTTCAGAAGTCCCCCCAGCCCCCAATAATGGGGGAGCAATACGGATTAGGAAGACCCTGCTCTTGTCTTATCCTGCTCCCTCATTATTGGGGGCTAGGGGGGACTCTTTATCTCCGTCCGCCGGGGCGCGGGCCGTAGGCTTTTTGGAAGCGGCGAATGAACTCTTCTCCGGCGCGGGCGTGGTCCACCATCGGCTTTGGGTAGGCCGCCGTGTCAAGCTCCGGGATCCAGCGGCGGCAGTAGGTCAACTGGGGGTCGTAGCGTTTTTGCTGGGCGACGGGGTTAAAGACCCGGAAGTTGCCGTTCGGGTCGGGCGCAGTCCCGGCAACCCACTGCCAGCCGCCGTAATTTGAGGCCCAGTCGCCGTCCACCAGCTCCTGCATATAATACTCGGCCCCGATGCGCCAGTCAATCAAGAGGTCTTTGCAGAGAAACGAGGCCGCGACCTGACGGGTCCGGTTGTGCATCCAGCCGATTTGGAGCATCTGCCGAATGCCGGCGTCTACATATGGGTAGCCGGTGAGGCCCGCCTTCCAGCGGGCGAGATACTCGCCGTTTCGGTCGAAGCGCATGGCGGCCAGCGCGGGCTGAATGGCTTTTTGGAGCATGGTCGGATGATGATACAAAAGTGTGTTGAAGAAGTCCCGCCAGGCCAGCTCATCCTGCCACTTGATCGCCCCTCGCCCGCCTAAGCTTTCGGCCTCGCGCCAGCAGTCGCGGACCGACAGCGTCCCATACTTCAGATGCACCGACAGGGCGGACGTGCTTTGGTCATCGCCGGTGTTGTCCCGGTTGTCGGCGTACTCGCGGAGCTTTGCCTGGGCAAACAAGCGCAGGGTGGCCTGCGCCGCCGCTTCGCCCGCCTCAAAGATGGTCTGCGTCAGGTGCAGCCCAAAGTCTTCCAGCGTCGGCAGGGGCGCGGACAGCGGCGCGTCGCCGAGCTTCAGCTTCGGCATCAGCGGCGCGATAGGGAGGCGCGGGCCGACCCGGACGCGGGTTTCCCAGACCCGCTTGAACGGCGTAAACGTGATGAAGGGCCTGCCGTCGCGCGGGTCAACGATATTTTGCGGCGGGGCGAGAAGCGCATCATCATAGCTTTTGACTTCAATCCCAGCGGCGTCAAGCGCCGCCGTGACGCGCTCATCCCGCTCCGTGCTGTAAGGCGTGTAATCCCGGTTAAAGTAGAGCGCCGCTGCGCCTGTCTCTGCGGCCAGTGTCCGCAGCTCCCGGTCCGGCGACTGCCCGTAGCGCAAGATCAGCCGCCCGCCGTGCTTCTCAAATTCTGCGTTCAGCGATTGCAGCGCTCCGAACAAAAATGCCGTTCGAGCCGCGCCGATGTCGCGGGACTTTAGAATGGCGTCATCTAAGACAAAGACGCCGATTACTTCGTCATTTTCGCGCAGGGCCTGATAAAGCGCCGTGTTGTCCGTCAGCCGCAAATCCCGCCGAAACCACATCAAAGCCGTCTTCATCGTTTGTCTTTTCTCAGTTCAGGTAGGCTCCTGCCCCGTGGGAACAAGCCAGAAGGATAGAGAGTGTAGTGAGGTAAAAGGGCGCAGCAAGCAGCGCCCCTACGGACAGGCCCGTTCAGCCGCGATATTATTCCGCCGGAGTGATTGCCAGCGCGGTTTCGCGGGCGAGCGGTACGGCGAGCCGCAGGGTCCCCTCTGCCGCAGCGTCTACTGTTTGAGCTTCCAGCAGCTCGTTCTTTTCGGTATCCCACACAGCCACCCGGTACTGCCCCGAATGCATGCCGGAAAGACCGAACGAGGCTAGGCCGGGCGCATCTTCCGCCGGGGCGGAGCGGGTGTCCCGGAGCAGCCAGATCACGGCCTGGCGGTTGTCGCGGCAGCCGAAGGCCAGAACGTTTTCCAAGCCCGCCGTCATTTCCGGGCAGGCAGGACGCGGCGTGAACTCGCGCCAGTCAATCCGCCGCACGAACTCCGCCATTCCCGACAAGGCCCGCAGCATCCCAGGCGTCAGCAGGTGCGGGTGCCGCGCGGGCCAGCGCATCCCGCTTCCCGCCCCGCCGGACGCTAGGTGCGCCCACATCAAGCGGCGCTCGTATTCGTCGTCAAACGCTTCGTCCAGCATCCGCCGGTGGTCGTTGAACAGGTGGATCGGGCCATGCTCCGTGTCCAGAAAGGGCCGCCCCGGCGCGGCAGACGCCACGGCCCGGTGTACCCAATGGGCCATCGTCAGCGCGGGCGCGATGGTGTCCTGCGGATGGTCAATCGCCCCCTGGTAGATGTGGGTCGTGGCGAAATCAAGCGACGGGTGGCGCAGGACCAGATCGGCGTACTCGCCCGCCGGGTCGGGGCCGAAGACGGACACGGTCTGCGGGCGCGTGAACCCCCACCGTTTACGCTCGGTTTCGCGGACGCTTTCCGAAATCCGGCCGATCACTTCCGACTGCCGGGCGACCGTGCCGCCCCAATGCGGATGGATCTCGTTGAAGAGGTCCCAGGCCGCCAGCGTCCCGTCGCCGCCCCAGCGCTCGACGACGAACTCAAAGCGCCGCAGGGTCGCTTGAATCACGTTCTCGCTGGTAAAAAAGTCCGAAGGCGCGGCGGCCGGGCCGCCGTTTGCGGCGTTGTACGGGTGTTTGTGCCAGCGCCGGGCCATCCAGAACGTATCCCACGGCGTCAGCAGAATGCGGATGCCGTGCCGGGCGCACAGCGCGAACAGGTCGTCCCAGAGCCGGACCAGGACCGGATTGAATGTCCCGCACGGCTTTTCAAAGTACCAGCCGTCGCGGTGGGCGTATTCCAGCATCACGCGCAGGATTGTGACGCCTGACCGGGCGAGACCGGCGATGTAGGCTTCGGCGGCGGCAGGATCACGGCGGCGGTAAAGGCCGGCAAGGCCCGGCCACGAGATGGCGTCGTTCGGCCCCAGAAACAAAAACGGCTCCCCCTCCGCCGTCTCAAAATAGCGTCCTCCAGGGGCGACGTGGATGGCAGGAAGCGGCGGGGCGGGTGGAAGCAACGGAGCGGAAGGAATCACAGGGGGCATAACACGCGCGTTTCGTTTCTAAAACTTGGTTTCTAAAACTTGGTTTCTAACAAGCTTGAACTAACTCTGCGGATCGGGAAGGGGACGCCAGAGCAGAAGACGCGCCTGGGAGCGCAGGGCATCCACATCCAGGCCCGCCGCCTTCAGCCGGTCGAGCGGGGCCGTGTAAGCTGCCCCGTTCAGGTAGGACTGAAAGGCCAGTGTCCAGCCTTCTTCTTCTTCCTGTTCCCAAATCGGCGCGACGGCTTCGCTTTGTCCATGAGCGACGGCCCACAGCGTCGGTGAAGACCCGAAGCCGAGCGCTTCGGCGAGGAACGTGTGCAGAATCTCATGGTCCCGCGAGAACGCCGCCGTATCCGCCCCGTATCCGTAGCGCCGGGCGTTGGCACGGTAGCTGTCCGTGTCTTCCGGCGTCGCCGTCACGACGGTGCCGTCATCGTAAATAGTTTCCGTATAGCCGGGCGAGGCATGAACAAGGCAGTGGCTGAACTTCAAGGTATGTGTCATAACTTTTATTGTAGCATATTGACGGAAAGCCAATCAATCCGCTGCCGGCAGGGAACAGAGTGCGTGGAACTGAAGTTC
The DNA here is from genome assembly GCA_965277885.1 of Capsulimonadaceae bacterium. Lineage (GTDB taxonomy): Bacteria > Armatimonadota > Armatimonadia > Armatimonadales > Capsulimonadaceae > JANXMY01. Next base: position 351,759 of record CBDIDS010000003.1, read on the forward strand.
TACGCTGTGGGGCGCAGACGCCTAATGTCCGCCTTCGCGGACAAGGAGCCGAGTAAGAACATCTTGTACCCGCGAAGGCGGTTACTAGGCGCTTCGCCCCACAGCGTAGAACTTTAGTTCCACGCTTGTCCCGCTACCACTTCTTTCCCTGCTCCATGCTATCCTTCTGCGCCAGCGCTTCCAGCACCCACCCTGCCCGCCGCCGAATATCTGTATCGTTGCTGTCCAGCCGCCGCGTCAGACCCGCTCGCAGTTCAGGCCCATCCACTTTACGCGCCAGTTTGCAGTAGGCGCGAAACTCCTGCCCGTTGCGTCGTTCCACCATTTCTAGAATGACGCTTTGCAGGCGTGTAATATAGGAAGACGTTAGCGTTGGCGGCTTGATGTGCCGGATCAACTTTACCTTGACATAACCTGAGTTGGGAAACCACGGGTCGGCCTCAAGAAACGCAACGGCGGCTTCTAAGCCAGCCGCGTCGCCGGCGCAAAGCCTTTTATAGCTTTCCCAAAATCCTGCCGGGTAAGCCGCTTCCCGCGCCGCGTCGTACAAGCGGCGAGCGGACTCAATGACCGCTTTGGCTTTTGGATCGGCGTAGTTTTGACGCCCCTCGCGCACAATCTCGCGAAAGAAATCCCGCGTATCATTCAGCGACTGCGCCCGTGTGGCGTAATCAAACGAGCCGCTCGGCAGGTGATAGTCTTCTACCCTTTGGGCAAGCCGCTGTAGGTCAGTCAAAGGCGTTTTGCGTTTTTGAGACTTCATGGCTACGGACGCAGCACTTTGTTGTAGACGACGACGCTGGGTTCGGGGATGAAGCCGAATTTGGTGTTGATGGCGAGCATCGGGGCGTTGTCGGCGTGGTTCTCGGTGGTCATCACCATCACCCCGGCGGCGCGGGCGCGTTCGTAGGCGCGGACTTTGAGCGCGGTGGCGACGCCGTGGCCTCTATGCGCTTTCAGAACGCCGGTGAGCCACTGCATCCCGACGTCGGGGAACTCCAGCTTCGGGACGACGTGGCATTTGCCGATCCACTCGCCGCCCTTCTCGGCGATGACTTGCAGCTCAGGCCGCCAGTCCGGGCGCTCGATGACGGATTTGACGAAGTCTTCAAACGGCTCCATCTCAAATGGCTGCGTGTCCCGGCGCGGGATGTCGTAGATGAGCGCTTTGTCCAGCTCGTACAGCCGCCGCCGGCTGTCTTCCGTGTCTTCCACGCTGTCATAGGGGAACAAGCGGGCGCCGTAAACTGCCGCCTGACTGAGTGAGCCTAAAAACGGCGACTCGTCCCACTTGGCGAGGTCTAAATAAGAGGGAGTTTCGCGCTCCTGCTCGGTGAAGCCGCGCTGCGTCAGAAACGCGATCCCCGGCTCGTCCGGCGTCCATTCGCGGAAGCCTGTGACGAGGCGCTTGGCCCCGCGCTCCTGGGCAAACGCCAGCGCCCGGTCGTACAGGGCCGTGCCGAGGCCCTGCCGGCGGTTCGCGTGGGCGACGGAGATGCTGAAATCGCAGACATCTTCCATTTTCCAGGTCGCCGTGTTGAGGTCGGTGGCGTCGAGAAATCCGATCACTTGATCGGTCTCAGGCTCGACCGCGCACAAACGGATGTCCACAAGCTCCGGCTTGCGGAGGGAGTCGCGGCGCTTCCACGACGCGGCGGTGTTCTGGCGGTGTCGGGGCATATCCCGGTTACGGATTTCAATAATCGCTTCCCGGTCACGTTCTTCAAACGGGCGGAATTGGGTGGTCATGGCGTGCGTGTGTCTCCTGTGAACTTATCTCTAAGCTGAGATGTCTTTGCTGTAGCTGACTGCGGGGGCATCCGGCACGAAGCCGAGTTTGCGGTTAATCGCCCGCATCGGCGCATTGTCTTCATGGTTCTCGGTCAAAATGAGCGGGCAGCCGCGAGCGATGGCCGTGTCAATGGCACGGAGTTTCAGGGCAAAAGCAATGCCCCGGCCCCGGTATTCCGGCAGGATCCCCGTAAGAAATGTCCAGCCGATATTGGAATGTTCCTGAAAGCCAAGCTGGCTCAGACCGATCCAGCAGCCGGCCTCGTCTGCGGCGAGAAGAACGGCGGCCGAGTCCCATTCGGGTCTGCCCAGATCTTTGATCCACTCTTCGTAAACCGGCGGCTCTGAATGGACATCGTTTGTCGGAATGTCCCCGTCCAACTGCGTCATCAGGGCGTGCAGCTTGCGCCGGTGCGCCTCCGTATCGCCTGCCTCGGCATACGAGAAAAAGCGAAAAGCGGCAGGGGCAGGCGTGGGGAACTGCTCACGAGGAAACGTGGTCAGGTCCAGCAGGACCGGGACGGTGCGGTCCACCTCGGCAAAGCCGCGCTTTTCCAAAAATCGCGCGGCCGGTTCCTCCGGCTCATAAAACCGCACAAAGGTCTGCAAGCGTGCGCTTCCGCGCTGCCGTGCGAACGCCACCGCCTGTTCATACAGAGTGCTGCCGAGGCCCTGATTACGAAAATTGGGGTCAACCTCCAGGGTAAAAGAGCAGACATCCGGCTTGCGCCAGACCGACGTGCCCCGGTCCACGATGCCCATGTAGGCGACTGCCGGATCCCCGATACACAGTCGCAGGCGCACTTCTTCCGCCGGCCGGATGGCGTCGCCCCGCTTCCACTCCGCCACTGTTTCCTGCAAATGCGGCGGGCGAACCTGGTTCTGGTAGTCGGTGATCACGGCCCGGTCACGTTCTTCAAACGGGCGAAATTTAAACATCGTCATGGTTCACTCCTAGCTCTTTGCTGTAGCTGATACCGGGTGCGTCAGGAACAAAACCCAGCTTCCTGTTAATCGCCCGCATCGGCGCGTTGTCTTCATGGTTCTCCGTCAAAATGAGCGGGCAGCCTCGCGCCCGCGCCGCGTCAATGGTGCGAAGTTTCAGCGCCAAAGCGATGCCGCGCCCACGGTACTCCGGCAGAATGACCGTGAGGAATGTCCAAGCGATATTGGTTCCTACCTGGAAGCGAAGCTGGCTTGCGCCCACCCACTCTCCGCTGTCGTCGGCTGCCAGAATCAGCGCGTCATTGTTCCACTCAGGCCGATCAAAATGCTTCACAAACTCTTCAAAAGGCGGCGGTTCGCTATGAACATCATTGGTGGGAGCATCCCGATCCAGCACCGCCGCTAGCGTGTAAAGCTTACGCCGGTTTCCGTCCGTGTCGCCGGCTTCGGCATACGAGAAAAACCGGATGCTGTCCGGCGCGGGCGGCGTGAACTGTGCCGGGTCAAATGTCGTGAGGTCCAGCATGACAGGGACCATGCGGTTTACTTCAGTGAAGCCGTGCCGGGTTAGAAACGGGACCATCGGGTCGTCTTTGCTGAAGAGCGTTAGGTAGGTCGTCAGCCGCTTTGCGCCGCGCGACCGGGCGAACTCGGCGGCTTTGCCCAGCAGCGTGTCGGCAAGCGCCTCGCTCCACTGCTCCGGGTCAATCCAGAGCATAAAGTCGCAGACACCAGGCTTGCGCCGGGCCGTCGTGCTGCGGTCTTCCGCGTTCAGATAGGCCCAGGCAGGCTCGCCGACGCAGAGCCGAAGGCTGACTTCTTCCGCCGGCCTGCGTGCATCGTCGCGCACCCATTCCGCCACCACGCGCCGATGGTGCGCCGGTCGGTTTCGATTGCGGCTTTCGAGAATTGCCGCCCGGTCACTGTCTTGGAACGGACGAATGTTGACCTGATTCACGGATTGGGTTCCTATTCTCTTCGCAGTGGCCGGTAACAAGTGGCGGCAATACTCAACAGAAGCTGCGGGGCGAACGTGATTAAGACGGTCCAAAACGGGCCGAGCTTTTGCAGCAGAATGCCGGTGACGGCGAGGCCAAGCGGGCCGCTGCCGAAGGCGATGAGGCGAAAGACGCTGTTGACCCGGCCCTGCAAATGGTCCGGGATCTGCTTTAATCGGTACGCATATTGGGTGCCTAAGTAGATCGGCACCACGACAAAGCTGAGGGCGTTGACAAGGCCCAGCACAATCAGATTGGGCGCAAACGCATACAAAAGCCAGGTTACGGTCCAGACCCAGGCCAAACCGATCAGCAGCGGGCCGAACTGGAAACGCTTTTGCAGAGGCACGGCGAGCAAAGAACCCACCAGGCCGCCCGCCCCGCCGGTCGCGGTCAACAGGCCGATGGTCAGCGGCGTCGCCCCAAACTTCTGGGCGAGGACAATCAAGATCAGCGCCCAGCCTGCGCAGGCGCACATCAGCCCGCCGGTCAGCACGGCGATGAAGCGGATGACCTCATGCGCGTACAGCCAGCGCAGTCCTTCGACGATTTCCCGGCCCAGATGCGGCGCGGGACTCTCCGCACGCACGGCAGGCCGGACATCGGTTTTCAGCGTCAAGAGGCCGATGACCGACAGCGCATACGAGACGGCGTCGGTCAAAAACGGTACGCCCCGGCCGAGGCCGTACAGCAGGCCGCCGAGCGACGGCCCGATCAGCCCGGCAATCCCGTAGACTGCTTCGTTCTGAGCGACTGCCGCCCCAAGCTGTTCTTTGGTAACGACCCGCACCAGGCAGTTTGATTCGGCTTGGTTAAAGAACACAAACAGTGTGCCTTCGATCACGGTGACCACTGAAAGCTGAAGCAAACTTAAATGCCCGAAGACCAGCGCGAGCGGCACCGACGCCAGCGCGAAGGCCCGGCCCGTGTCGCAGGCCAGCATGACCCGGCGCGGGTCCCAGCGGTCTACCAAAGCCCCGGCGGGCAGGCAGAGCAGGAGGTAAGGCAGCCCGCGCAAGGCCGCCAGCCCGCCCGCTTTGGCCGGGGAATGGGTCAATGCAAGCACTAAAAGCGGCACCGCCAGCCCCGATACCTGTGACCCGATGGCCGACGCTACCTGTCCGGCCCACAGCCGCAGGTAGTCAGCGTTGCGCCAAAGCGAGACCGGCCTCCCCGGCACAACCTCTACGGGCGGTGCTTGACTGGGTGCTTGAATTAGTTTATCTTCGACAAGTGACATAAAATCGTCCGCTCCATTGCGGTGTTTGGTAAGCACAACAATTCTGAAGGGCGAACACAAGGTTCGCGCCCTACGTCATTCGCGCCCTACAACCCGTTTCCGAACCCCGTAGGGGCGAACCTTGTGTTCGCCCTTCCTCTGGCTAAAACTAGAAAAGGCTTCCGGCTCTCAAGCGCTGTGTCCAAAATGGAGAAGCGCGGGAAGCCCGAAGCCTGGTATCAAAAAGAAGGAAATGCGGCGGTTCTAAGCAGTGTTAGAAGCAGCGGTTCCTCCCAGGAGGCTGCGGGCGCGGGTGGGCCAGTCCAGACGGGTCGGAGCAGGCCAGCCAAAACGCACGGCGGGTAACGTATGCTGGGGTCATTGCGGTTGTGGTATGCGTTTTCATCTGAGCCTGTCTCCTTTCGTAAAATAATTGTCCGCCGGGAGCGGGAACGGCAAGAGTATAGCCGCTGGCCTGCTTGTTTGTCAACCCCGCGCGGCGTTATTCGGAAAAGTTGTCAGGGAAGTTAAAACCCACTTCTATAAGGTATACTCGAAGCCTATCAAACCGCAGTGAGAGGCAAAAAAGAAAGAAGGAGAAAATGCAGGAAGCTGATGCGTACCTTCAGGTTTTGGATCTGGGGTATTCCGAGGTGAAGGAGGCGTTCGCGGGGCTGGCGGACGAAAACGTCTGGAAGCGGCCTGCGAAAGACCTTCTTTCCGTGGGGGAGCTGGCAGGGCATATTGCGTATTGGGAGGCGGTGAGGCTGGCGGGTGAAAGCGGAGAGCCGCTTTTCGGGGTGCCACAGGTCGATCTCGAAAAGTGCCGTGTCCGCAGCCCCTTGATTGACAACAGGTTCGAGTATCACACAACAACGCGCGGCACTCCGCCCTCGGAGCAGCACCTCGCGATGACGGCGGAACAGGTCTGCCGCGAACTGGTGCGGGTGCATGAAGAGGCGGCGGCAGACTTCACGGCGCGTGATCCCGATCCGGCAAGCTGCCCGCCCGGCTGGCCGCCCGGTTCCAGCTATGGCGAGCTTCTGCGGTATCTGGCGTACCACATCGCCTACCACACAGGACAGATGTATACAGTGCGGCATCTTCTCGGCGAGAAGACGCCGGATAACTGAGTCCTGTTCTCCCATTGCTGCGGCTCTACTCCGCCAGCAATCCCTGTAAATCCAAGTGCCGAGTGAACATCACCAAAGAACCGTCGGCATTGACAGGCCAGTCTTCGCGCGGGCGGTCCCAGTACAGTTCAACCCCATTTTCGTCGGGGTCGCGCAAATACAAAGCTTCGCTGACCCCGTGGTCGCTGGCTCCCTCAAGCGCCCAGCCGGCAGAGGACAAGCGCCGCAGGGCATCGGCCAGCGCAGCGCGGGTGGGGTAGACAATCGCCAGGTGAAAAAGGCCGGTGGAGCCGGGCGGCGGGGGCAAGCCGCCGAGACTTTCCCAGGTGTTGAGGCCGATGTGGTGGTGGTAGCCGCCCGCCGACAAAAACGCCGCGCTGTCGCCGACGCGCAGGGTGATGTCGAAGCCTAAAACGCCGTGATAGAACGCGAGAGAGCGCTCTAAATCGGCGACTTTCAGATGCGTGTGGCCGATACGCACTTCAGGGTCAATCGCCATGTCCGTGCCTGCCTAGCTTCCGTAAATCGGGCTGGAAATAATTTCCATCGTGCCGCCTTCGTTTGCGAGAAACTCCTGCGCCTGAAAAAAGCGGTCTTCGGGCGATCCGCGCTCGTCGCCGGGATCCCATTCGCCTTCCAGATACTCAAACGCGGCGTCCATTGCGCCCGCTTCGGTCGCATACGCGGCAGCGGTCAAGCTGCCTTCATGCGAGATGACCAGCAGAAAGACGCTGCCGTCCTCTGCGCTTTTCGGGCTGGAACTGCTGCCGAACCCGGAAAACTCCGCCGGTGTGTTTGGGTCTGCCATGAGATGATTGTACCCTACAAGAACGAGGCGGACAAGAACGAGGCGGCGCGGGTTCTACTCCTCGTCTTCCTCGCCGTCTTCGTCCTCATCTTCGTCTACTTCTGCGCCCCGGTAAGCGGCGTAGAACAGCGGCTGGCCGTCGAGCCAGTCCGAAAGCCACTGGGCGAGCGACGGCGACTCGGTCCAGGAGGCGGCTTTGACGGCGTCCGCCCGGTCGAAATGCAGCGCGGGCGGCACACGCGCGGGGACATCGGCTTTGGGCATATTCGGGTCAATGCGGATCATCTGCGCGTCCACACTGACGACATCAAGCGCCGATTGAATGCCGCTGCCCCAGTCGCAGAGGGGGAACAGGCGGCCCGGCAGCAGCGCGGACGGCGGGGAAAGCAGGCCGCCGTCGCCCGGTCCGAAGCCGGCACCGATCTCAATATAGAAGCGCCGGAGCAGCGGCGGCAGGCGCAGCTTCAGCCGCGCCTCGGCGGCATCAAGCTGGGCTGGTGTCAAGGTCTGCCGGGGCGTCTGTTCCGTGCGGGCGCGTTCCAGCAGGCGAGCGAACAAGTCTTGGGTAAGTTCTGTGGATGTTTCTTCGGTCATAAGTCGTTTCGGTTAATCAGGGTGATAGACGGCCCCGTGCTGCCTTGCAGGGGGGCGACGGTGTACGGCGGGATGGGCTGTCCGGGCGGCGGGATGATGCGCGAGTGCTGGATCAGCTCGACCTTGACCGGCGGGTTTTGCGGGTCAGGGTTGTTGACGCGGGCGGCGTAGCGGGCCATCGCCGGCCACAACTCATGGTTGCTGCCGTGGGTGACCACCTCGGTCATCTTGCGCCAGCGCTCTTCCTCATACTTTTTGGCATAGTTCATATGCACCATGCGCGGGAACTCCCAGGACTTGACCTGGCCGTTGGCGTAGGTGATCTTGGCTTCCAGAAAGACATCTAAATGGTCCGGGTTCGGCGAGAACATGCTCCAGCTCTGGGCGAACGCGGTCGCGATCATGTAGGGCCGAACTATGCCGACACACGAAAAATATGGCCCACCCTGGACAATCGCGCTCTGGCCGGGGACTAGCCAGATAAACAGCGCGAACAAGTGCCAGACGATAAACAGGTTGACAGCCCGGCGCAGCCACCAGCGTTTCTCCAGCCGGTTCACCCGCCGCTGCTTCACCCGCCGCCGCTGTTCCTCAGTGCGGCCCGTCTTGACGGCTTTGGTTGTAAGGACTTCCTGCACGATCATGGTTCTATTGTATCACGAAACGCAAAATTCAGGAATACTTTCGGTTTACTTTTAATTACAAAGTACTTTATGGTATAGTAGAAACCAGGAGGCTTTCTATGACACACACGACACGGCTCGGACTTGCGCTGCTGCCGGCGGCGCTGTTGCTGGGGATTTTGGGAGATGCTTTGCTGCGGGCGACGCCCTGGGGGCTGAACGTCCTGCTTTGGGTGAGCTTTCTGCTGGGCCTTTGTTATGGCCTGGCACGGCATCTCAATTATTCACTGCTTGGCGAAGGAAAGTGGCTGGCGGTTCCAGCGCTGGTCTTCGCCGCCGGCTTTGCCTGGCGGGATTCGGCGACGCTGCGGGCGCTGGATTTTTGCGGTTTGCTGTGCTGCCTGGGGGTGGGGGCGGCGCGGTCGCAGGCCGGGCAGATCCGTTTATCGGGCCTGTGGGAATATGGTGGCGAGATCCTGCGGAGCGTGTTTCAATCGGCGTTCGGCGTGTTCCCCCTGCTGGGATGGGACATCGGCTGGGACACGGTGCCGCGCGGCGGCTGGCTGCCGAGGGCGCTGGCGGCGGGGCGCGGCCTGCTCTTGGTTTTGCCGCTCTTGCTGCTGTTCGGCGCTCTCTTAACCGCCGCCGACGCCGTGTATCAAAAGCTGGTGCTGTCGGTGTTCCACTTTGACCCCGGTGTATTCCTGAACCACTTTCTCTTAATCCTGCTGCTGGCTTCGCTGGCGGCAGGCTTTGGACGGAGGCTGTTTCTCGCGCCGTATGCGCCCGCTGGCCCTGAGCGGCCTTCTCGTTTGCCGACACTGGGCGCGGTCGAGACCGGTACGATTTTGGGGCTGCTCAACTTGCTGTTCCTGAGCTTCGTCCTGGTGCAGATTCGCTACTTCTTCGGCGGCGCGGCGACCGTCGCGGCGACGGCCGGGCTGACTTACACGCAGTACGCCCGCTCCGGCTTTTTTGAGCTGGTCTGGGTGGCGGCTTTAGTCCTGCCGCTGCTGCTGAGTCTGCACAAGCTGCAAGACGCGGGGAACGCCCGCGCGATGCGCTTGTTTTCAGCGCAGGCGGCGGTGCAGGTCGCGCTGCTGTTTGTGATTTTGGCCTCGGCAATGCTGCGGATGAAGCTGTATCAAGACACCTGCGGCCTGACCGAGCTGCGGCTGTATACGATGGCGTTTATGGGCTGGCTGGCCGTGGTCTTCGCCTGGTTCGTGGGGACGGTCCTGCGCGGAAAGCGTGAGCATTTTGCGTTTGGGGCCGTCGCCGCCGCGTTTGTGCTGATTGTCGGTCTGCATATTATCAACCCCGACGCCCAAATCGTCCGGGCCAACGCCGCCCGTGTCGTGCAGACCCACCAATTCGATGCGGCCTACGCCGCGTCGCTGAGCGCCGACGCTGTCCCCGCATTGGTTTCCGTGCTGCCCTCGCTGCCGCCGGACGTGCAGGCGGAGGTCACCGCCCGTCTGCGTCCGTGGTCCCAAACCGCCGACGACTGGCGCTCCTGGAACTGGGGCCGCTTCTCGGCGCTTCATGCGGTACAATCACGGCTGATGCTGCCGACGGGGGGACAAAGGGCAAGTTTATGACGAAGCAAGAGGAGTGGAAAACGCTGCTGTGGTGGATAGTGTACGCCGCCGCGTTCGGCTATGTGGAAGCGCTGGTGGTCGTCTACATCCGGCGCTTAGGAGCCATGCCGCCGGGGCTGGATTATCCGCATATCTGGGCAAGCCGGGGGCTGGAATGGAGCGGCGCGGCGATTATTGGGGAGATGCGGCGTTTGGGGGTCTACAGCACGGAGTACGGGCGGGAGATCGCGACGCTTTTGCTGCTGCTCGGCCCGGCGATGGCGGCGGGCCGGACGGGGCGTGAGCGGCTGGGGCTGTATCTGTTCACGTTTGCGGTCTGGGACGAGACGTTTTATCTGTGGCTGAAGCTCTGGACGGGGTTCCCGCAGTCGCTTGCCAGCACAGACATCTACTTCTTAGTTCCGATTGCCTGGTACGGCCCGGTCTGGTTCCCCGTGCTGGTCGTCATGCCCGCGCTTATTTTTGCTGCTTTGCGTCTTCTTGCTTCTGCGCCCGCATCTTCCGCACCGCTTCCACGGCAGGCGCAAACAGCAGAACCGCGGCAAAGCAGCCCAAGAGATCGGGAATAAGCTGGGGCGGCGAATGCGGGCGCATCGCCAGCGCAAGCGACGCCGAGCCGAGCGCGAGGATCAGCAGGATCGCCTGGATGATGGCGGGCTTCTCGCCGCTTTTGATCGCGCCGTACAGCACGACAAACTGCGAGCAGAAGCCGATCAAGAGCGAAAACGAACCAATTGAATGCAGTAAATGGGACAAAATTGCGTTTCTAAAAGTTGGTTGTCTAATCTGTCCGGCGCTCAACCGACAGCGTTTGAACGACTTGAGCGTTCGGCACGACATGGCCGAAATCATCCGACCCGCGCCGCCCGCGTCCGGTCATGGTCAGCGACAGCGTGATGGTCCGGGTGTAAACGGCCCGCACAAGCTGTCCCCGGCGGCAGTCAAAGACGGCATGATCGTTTTCTGCCGTGGTCGTCGTTTGCAGCAGCGTCCCATCATGGTCCGGCGACGTGCTTTGCGTCGTGACAGGCGGCTCCGCCCGGTCTTCCACGGCGAGGCTGTCTTTTCTTGTACGCAGATTTGGCGAAATTGAAACAAACCCGCGCAGCAGGTCTTTATCTGCCGGGCTGCCGCCGAACGTCCCGCCTGACACCGACAGCACCTGCCCCGATGCTGATACCGTCACCCGGCGCGAAATCGCCGCTTGTGGATTCGCGTCGTCCTCAAACCCCGGCTCCGGCCCAAGCGTGACCAACAGCGTCGCCGTCCCGTCCGCCGCCACCGACCTTACCCTCTCCGTCAGCCGCTCGACAATCGGCGGCTGGTACTCTCCCTCCAAAGTCACCGCTTCAATCGCCGCCTTCGGCTCCTCAAAATACGGATCCCGCTGGATCAAAAACCGCACCGTTTCCCCGCGCGTCCAGTGATAGCACGGCGGAGGCGGCAGCGCAGATCCCGCTCCAAGAACAGCACCCAAGAAAAAAGCAATCATAAAAACAGTATGGCCCGTTTCCGCAAAAATTGCAGTGCGAGGTGTGACACTGTGCTTGCTGACAAATCGTTTAGCCACGCTGGGGCATCAGCGGCAAAAATTCGTTCCGGGTCCAGTGTCGCTAGACCCTCGGCTTCGGCAGCTCTTTCGTTGAGGAGCTTATCTCGGCAGTTGCTGCTGTATCGGGAATGCTCAAGCCGTCAATGAGCATTGTTCATGTCATGGTTTGTTAGGCGCTCGGAACCAGCAGAACATCGAGGTGTTCTTTTTCTTTGATCTCCCCTTCAATATCAGTCAGTACGCCAAAATAGCTGTAGGTAATGGGCTTGTCCGTCGTTGGGCGAACGGGAACGTACCACCAATCGCCGTCCGCGTGAACAGACTTTTCCACGATCTCGATAGTCATTTCAGCCGTTTGATGCGGTCCCAAGTAGCGGTTGACCCGCTGTATGATGTCCTGTTTACTCATCTTGAATCTCCATTGCCAGCAGCACGGTGTTCGCGTCGCGGAGTGCATTGAGTGCAATGCTGCGGTCAACGTAAGTCGCCGGAATATAATCTGCGATGACTCGCGCTTTCCAAAGCCGCCCGACCGCCTTCACTAAATCAAAGCGTGTCTGCCGTGAAAGCGCGACCAAATTATGGAGGATGTAGAGCGGCAAATCCGCATGAGCCGGGTTATCGCGGCCTTCCTTGTAGATAACCTTGCCTTCCAACTTGCCCGATATGGCCGCGTAAGCCGCATAGTAAGAGCGGTTGATGCTGCTCCGAAAGTACCCATCTTGGAGCAAATTCTTCGCGGCTCTTTGGCATTCCAAGCTCAACTCGCGTCAAGTCGCCATTGCTTCCCTCATTGTACCTGGGTTTAATTGTATCTGTGTTGCCGCTCAATTTACTTCCCGCTAATCAAGCTTTCGCCGCTTAAAACTTTTGCCAGGTAGCGGCCTGTGTGGGACTCTTTGACGAGGGCGACTTGTTCGGGAGTCCCTTCGGCGACGAGGGTGCCGCCGCCGTCGCCGCCTTCGGGACCCATGTCTATCACCCAGTCGGCGGTTTTGATGACGTCCAGGTTGTGCTCAATCACCAGGACCGTGTTGCCGGTGTCGGCGAGGCGCTGCAAGACGAGCAGGAGCTTCTGGATGTCGGCGAAGTGCAGGCCGGTGGTCGGCTCGTCTAAGATGTAGAGGGTGCGGCCGGTGGCGCGTTTAGCAAGCTCGGTGGCGAGCTTGACCCGCTGGGCTTCGCCGCCGGAAAGCTGGGTGGCAGGCTGGCCCATGCGGATGTAGTCGAGGCCGACATCGTGGATAGTTTTTAATTTGCGTGTGATGGCGGGGACGGCCTCAAAGAACGCGACGGCCTGGCCGACGGTCATTTCTAAAACGTCCGCGATAGACTTGCCCTTGAACTTGACTTCCAAAGTCTCGCGGTTGTAGCGCTTGCCGTGGCAGACTTCGCAGGGAACATACACGTCGGGCAGGAACTGCATCTCGATCTTAATGATGCCGTCGCCTTTGCACGCCTCGCAGCGGCCGCCTTTGACATTGAACGAGAAGCGCCCAGCCTTGTAGCCGCGCATCCGGGCGTCGGCGGTCTTGGAAAAGAGGTCGCGGATCATGTCGAAGACGCCGGTGTAGGTGGCGGGGTTTGAGCGTGGGGTACGTCCGATAGGGGACTGGTCAATGTCTACGATCTTGTCCAAGTTGCCGATGCCGCGAATGGTCTCATGCGGCTGCCAGACATGGCGGGTGCGGTTGATCTGGCTTTGCAGCTTCGGGAACAGCGTCTCTTGAATGAGCGTGCTTTTGCCGGAACCGGACACGCCGGTGACGCAGACAAAGCAGCCCAGCGGGATTTTCACCGTGACGTTCTTTAAGTTATGCCCGGACGCGCCGACAATTTCTAAAAACTTATCGGTCGGCTGGCGGCGCTCTTCGGGGATTGCGATCTTGTCCCGGCCCGACAGGAAGCCGCCGGTGACGCTGTTCGGGTTCGCCATGATCTCGGCGGGCGTCCCTTGCGCGATCACATGGCCGCCATGCTCGCCTGCGCCGGGGCCGATGTCAATGATCCAGTCGGCGGCGGCCATCGTTTCCTCGTCATGCTCGACCACGATGATCGTGTTGCCGAGGCCGCGCAGGTGAAACAGCGTGTCAATCAGCTTGGTGTTGTCGCGCTGGTGCAGGCCGATGGACGGCTCATCCAAAATATAGAGAACGCCGGTGAGGCCGGAGCCGATTTGAGATGCCAGCCGGATACGCTGGGCTTCGCCGCCCGCCAGGGTCCGTGCGCCCCGATCAAGCGTGAGATAGCCGAGGCCGACGTTCAGCAGGAAGCCTAAGCGGGTGCGGATCTCGCGGACAATCTGCCGCCCGATCATCTGCTGCCGGGAGGTCAGGTGCAGCGTCTCGAACCAGTCGTGCGACTTGGCAATACTCAATTCGCAGAGATCGCTGATGTTCAGGCCGCCGAGCAGCACCGAGAGCGCTTCCGGCTTCAATCGTTTGCCATGGCAGACCGGGCAGGGCTTTTCCGACTGGAACTGTGCCATCCACTCTTTGACACTCTCCGATTCGGTCTCGCTGAGCTTTTTTTGAAGCATCCCGACGATGCCGGAATAATCCGACGTGAACTGCCGATTTCTTCCCCACTTGTTCCGAAACGTGACCGTGACATTGCCCTTCACGCCGAACATAAGCGCGTTATACTGCTCGTCGGTGAGCTGGTCCAACGGCGCTTCCGGGTCGAACTTGAACCGCTCGGCGACCCCGCGAAATAGCCCTAACGCCCACTCGTTGGTGTTGCCCGAAGTCGCTGCCACATACGGAGCAATCGCGCCGCCTTCAATGCTGAGAGCGCGGTCGGGGATAATCAATTCGGGGTCGAACTCGGTCTTGATGCCTAAACCATGACACTCCGGGCACGCGCCGTAGGGGGAGTTGAACGAGAACAAGCGCGGCTCGATTTCCTCAAAATTAAACGCCGAGTCAGTCGCCGCAAAGCTTTCGGTGAACTCTAAAGGCTCGCCGCCGGCAACGTCCACAATCACCGAGCCTTTGCCATGCTTGACCGCCACCTCAAACGAGTCCGCCAGCCGCTTCGCAAGCGTGGATGACGCCGTGCTGTCGGGGGCAGGGTGCTTGACGACGACGCGGTCCACGACAATCTCAATCGTGTGCATCTTGTAGCGGCCCAGTTCGGGGATCGTATCCGACGCGAAATCGTAGATCGTTCCGTCTATTCTTGCCCGCGCAAAGCCTTCCGCTTTGATCTCGTCAATCTCTTTTTTATATTCGCCTTTACGCCCCCGCACGATGGGAGCCATAATTTGGATGCGCGTGCCTTCGGGCAGTTCCAGCGTTCGGTCCACCATCTGCTCAATCGTTTGCTTGGTCAGCGGCAAGCCGGTGATGGGGTCATGGGGAATGCCGACACGGGCAAATAAAAGCCGCAGATAGTCGTAAATCTCAGTGACGGTTCCGACGGTCGAGCGCGGGTTCCGGCTTGTGGATTTCTGGTCAATGGACACGGCGGGCGACAGCCCTTCAATATGGTCCACGTCCGGCTTGTCCATCTGTCCCAAGAACTGCCGGGCATACGCTGACAGGGACTCCACATACCGCCGCTGCCCTTCGGCATAGATGGTGTCAAACGCCAGCGACGACTTGCCCGACCCCGACAGGCCCGTGATGACCACCAGCTTATCGCGCGGAATATCCAGCGAGATGTCTTTGAGATTGTTCTGCCGTGCGCCCTGAATGCGAATAAAATCAGCCATAAATTTACTGCCCCTGACAAGAGAAACGAGACAAGAGAAAACGGGCGCACCTCAGTGGCCCGTTTCCAATCCGTTACCTGGAAAACATTTGTTCTCCCTAGTGTACCCTAAGAAGCCATTCTCGTCAATCCGCAAACACGTCCGCGACGGAAATGCTCAGGCCGCTCAAGATAAGCGAAAAGAAAATTTCCTCATCGCCATAAGTCGCAAAGCTTCGCGCTCTGCCTCGTGTGAGAATCAGCACTTCCACTGTTCCGTCGCCAGGCCGCACCACCCAGCACTCATTTACACCCAGCTTCTGGTAGTCGGTGATCTTGTCCCGCAGAACCTGCTCGCATTGACCGTCCATCACGATCTCGACGACCAGTTCCGGGCCGATTTCCAGCGGTCCAATTTTCGGCGGCCCGCCAGCCGCCGTCAAGCGGTCATGGCTGATGAGTAGAATGTCAGGCTGCCGAATTTGGAGCGGGGCGCGGCAGATCAGAAGATCAAACGATGAAACCGCCCGGCTATTATGACAGCGTTTGTGGCCTGAAAATGCTTCCGCGAAGTGGCCGATGATGCGCTGCCGCCGCCAACTTAGTTCCGGCTGGAAGACCCGAACGCCCTGAACAATATCATAACGCCCGCGAACAGTTGGCTCCGCCATGTAGGCGTCATACGTCAGCTCCTTCGCATGTTCGTCCGTCGCTGGCGCGGGGGGCGCTTCTGTTGTTACTGTCATTGCATCACCTCACAAATCGCCCACACGTCCGCAAAAGCATGTGGCTCATCCTCACCCCAGACCACTGGGAGCAGCAATTCTGCGCGTCTTACTTCTTCTAAATCAAGCAGGCCAAAGTCGTTCAATCGGGTCGTGAACTGGGCGAGCACGCCCTCCCAGGGGCCACAGTTGAGAAGGGAAGAAATCGCGTACCCGTCTTCCACAAGGTCATATCCCAAGAGCTTGATCCAATCAGGCAGCGAGGGCATCCGTTCTTCCTCCAAGTTGATTGCAAGCTGTAAATACTGGCACGGTTCATGTGTGCCGAATAAAGGCAGTTTCGTTTCAATTTCCCTAATACTGGTGATGGTCGCCTGACTGTCGGCAACAATCGGGTTCAGCATGGAATCGTATGTTCTAATTCGCTTCAAGTGCGTTAGCTTGATCCAGTTCAAGTAGTTGTCCCAACTGTAGGGACCGGAAAAACTCTGAATCGAGCTGCATTCTGAGCTTGCTCCAAACTCACGCCGTACACTGAGTTCCAAATGCTGATACTCCTGCTTGTGAATGAAGCTATCTTCTGCCGATATGTCACGTCAGTTACGGCAGTGTACCACGCGCCTTCTGCCGCGTCAAGCCGGGTACAATGTGCTTACGAACCACCGAAACGGAGGCGCATTTATGACACTGACGATTGAGCTGCCGGAAACGGAGGAAGCGGCCTGGAACGCAGAGGCGGCGCGGCTGGGGGTGACGCCGGAAGAATTGTTCCGGCAGGCGGCCAGGGAGAAGATGCAGGCGCTCCTTGTGGGGCTAAAAGACCGGTGGGTGCCGCAGTCGCTGGACGAGATCAAGCCGCGTCGCCTGCCGCCGCCGGGCAAGACCGCCATGCAGATGATTGTCGGGCAGTGGCCCGGCGATGAGACGGATGAAGAGCTGCAAGCGGCCCTGAAAGCGATGGGCTAATGCCGGAGCGTATTCTTGACACCAACATTCTGCTGGCGTAATTCTGCTGGCGTATGTGCGCGGCAAAGAGCTGTACGAGAAGATTGAAGCGCAGTTTTCGCTCACGACAAGCGTAACCGCTCCTTTAATCAGCATTGTCAGTGACGGCGAGCTGCGGGCGCTCGCGCTGCAATTTGCCTGGGGCGAGGCGCGGATGCGGGAAGTCGAGCGTCAGCTTGCCTACTGCACCACGATCCCGCTGCCGTTCGCGGACGTTGTTGAGACCTACGCGGAGATTGACAATTACAGCAAGCGGAATGGGGTGCCGATGGGGAAGAACGATCTGTGGATCGCCGCTACAGCCGCCGTTACGGGGGCGCGGCTGCTGACGACGGACAAAGACTTCGACCATTTGGACGGCGTTTATCTGGAACGCGACTGGCTTGACCCGGCGCGGATTTAGGCAGCAAAGGAAGAAGCGGCGTCAGGGAGCAAACACGTCCGCCGCCGAAACCGTCAGCCCCACAAAGACCGCCGATTGCACTGCGCCGCTCGGCCCGTAGACCGCGATGCTTTGCGCTCCGCCGGGCGTCAGCATCAGCACTTCCACTGTTTCTGCGTCAGGCCGCACCACCCAGCATTCGTCTACGCCAATCTCCCCATAATCCGCGAGCTTGTCGCCCAAAATCCGCTGCGTTTCGCTGTCCGAGATAATCTCGACGACCAGTTCCGGCGCGGCATTGAATGGTCCCTTTACCGGAACACCGCCGCCCAGCGCTAGACGCAGGTGACTGATGAACAGCACATCAGGCTGCCGGGTTTGCAGCTTCGGGAAGCGCCGAATAAATACGTCAAATGGCGCATAAACGGTAATGCCGAGGCCGGACGCCTCCTCATAGCGATCAAAAGCTCTGCTGATGTTCTTTGACACCCGCTGATGCCGGTAGCTCGCTCCTGCCATGTCTTCTCTCACTCCATTGATAATGCTGTAACGTCCCTCGGTTTCCGGTTCCGCCATATAGGCATCATACGTCAGCTCATTCGCATGTTCGTCCGTCACCGGCGCGGGGGGCGCTTTCGTTGTGATTGCCATTGGGTTTCCTCCTGCATACTGGGCTGGAACATTTGCTGCTTGTAGTGTACCTGACGCCGCGAATTATCTTCGGGCGTTTGCGCCAATGTTCTTCTTTGCACTCTCTCCCGTTCGGTTGGCATGAATTATGCACATAGTAATTCTGCGGTGTCCTGCTTTACCCCCACCGCTGGCGATCAGCCTACTTCGGACTGTTGAAAAGGATACTCCTATGAAACTTTCGCTTCGCTCTTCCTTCGTTCTGATGCCGCTTGCGCTCACCCTTGCTTGTCCCGTCTACGCAGGGCCAGCCACCTCCAATTTACTCAGCAACCCAGGCGCTGAGGCCGGCAGCATTACCGGCTGGACCCCCGGAGGCAACTTCACTCCCAGTGTGGACAGCGGCTCATTTGATCCCGGCATCAATCCGCTGACGGGAAACTTCGATTTTTATGGGGTGAGCAGCGCCTCCGACAGCCTCACGCAGAACATTTCTTTGGTTGGAAACCAGGGCATCACTCAGGCGGCGATTGACAGCGGACTGCTGTCCGCCAATGTGAGCTTTGCGGAACAGGGGCTGAATCAAGGGCCTTCCAGTGATGATGCCCAGATTCAACTTTCTTTTCTGGACACCAACGGCGAAGCCCTCAGCACGTTTACGACGCCGGAGATTGATTCACATCTTGGAGCCTGGCAGGCGTACAATAGCAGCACACTGGTTCCTGCCGGCACTCGCTCCATCAACTACTCAATGCTGTTTATTCGCCATGTCGGCAGTGACTTGGATGCGTTCGTGGATGATAACAGTTTAACCCTATCGTCTTCTGCTCCTGTTCCCGAAGCCTCGACCACGGTTTCTTTCGGTCTCTTGCTGGTTCTCGGCTTGGGCGGTGCGGCAGCCGCCGCGAGAAAGAAGCGGACGGCATAGGCTCGCCGCTGGAGGCGATGGGAAACCCTGTGCCCCCTAGCCTGACTCAGTCATTTGCAGCGTCACGCAGCCCGGCATAAATAATGCCGGGCTTTCTGAGTGGGTACAAGAACGCAGAAGCAACCGAAACGGAGGCAATTCTATGACACTGATGATTGAGCTGCCGGACATGGAAGAAGCGGTCTGGAAGGAAGAAGCGGCGCGGCTGGGGGTGACGCCGGAAGAACTCGCGAGACGGGCGCTGATGCAGGCGCTCCTTGCGGGGCTGAAAGACCGATGGGGGCCGCAGTCGCTGGGCGAAATCAAGCCGCGCCGCCTGCCGCGATAAAATCACGAGATTTCTGTCCGAGACGCCTTCGGCCAGCGGCGGACGCTGCTGCCGAACAGCCCCGGAACGGAAGCGTACCATGGAACGTCTGCGTGACATCAGTGATGGGTGCTGGGCGGGATCAATCAGAAAACACAGTCAGGCTCGTCAGACCGGATTTATCCGGGTATAATCGCAGCCATGCAAGAAACGGATGTTCAAGAGTTTGATGTGGCAGTCATCGGCGCGGGGTCGGCGGGACCGAAGGCGGCACGGACAGCAGCGAAGCTGGGGGCAAAAGTCGTCATCTTCGAGGAGTCGCTGATCGGCGGTGAGTGCCTGTATACCGGCTGCGTGCCGTCGAAGGCGCTGATCCACTCGGCGACGCTGTGGAACCGGATGCGGAACGCTTCGGCGTTCGGACTGCCGGACGCTACGGGGAACGCGGACTTCGGGGCGGTCATGCGCCACACGCGGCAGACGATTGAAGAAGTCGGCGGCGGGGACGCGGTCGCAAGCTTCGCGCGGCAGGGCATCACGACCGTCTGTGAGCGTGTGGAGTTTATAGACCCCTACACGGTGGAAAGCAGGAAGACTCGGACGCGCTACAAAGCGAAGCAGTTTATTCTCTGCACGGGGTCGCTGCCGAGCATTCCGCCGATCCCAGGGCTGGAAGAAGCGGGCTATGCGACCAACCGGGACGTGTTCGACTGGACGACGCTGCCCAGGCGCATTGTTGTGATCGGCGGCGGAGCCATCGGCTGCGAGCTGGGCCAGGTCTTTCGCCGCTTCGGGGCCGAAGTCACCATTCTTCACAACGGCGCCCGAATACTTGCCCGCGATGACGCCGATGCGGCGATGGTTTTGCAGGATCAGCTTCAAGCCGAAGGCATCCAGATCATCACGAACGCTCACGCGGACAAAATCACGGTCAGCGGCGGCGAAAAGACGTTTCACTTAACCGGCGGGCAGGCGGTTGTTTGTGATGCTGTCCTAGTCGCCGCCGGGCGCAAAAGCAACGTCGGCAGCCTGAACTTAGGCGCGGCGGGCGTGGAATGCGAGCAGAACAGCCGCCTGAAAACAAATGCTCACCTGCAAACCAATGTGCCGCATATCTGGGCGGCAGGCGACGTTTCTTCCGAATACAAGTTCACCCATGTCGCGTCCTATGAAGGCGCGGTCGCGGCCTCCAACGCCCTGGCGGCCCTGCACGGCGAGGAGCCGTCCTGCCTGGCCGATTACCATGTCATTCCGCGCGTCACCTACACCGACCCGGAAGTGGCGTCCGTCGGCCTGTCTCCGGCGCTGGCCCGCCTGAGCCACCCCGAAGCCGATTTAGATGTTGCCCGGTTTCCGTTCGCCAATCTCGACAAGTCCATTATTTTGGGCGAAACCAAAGGCTTTGTCCAGATTGTGTCGCTGCGGGACAGCGGCGTGATTCTCGGCGCACAGATCGCCGGCGCGTCGGCAGGCGGCCTCATCAACGAGATCTGTTTAGCCATGCGCTGCCGTTTGACGGTCGCGGACATCGCGCTGACCATGCACGCTTATCCGACCCTGCCCGAAGCGGTCGAAGCCGCCGCGCTGTCGTCCTGCCACGCGCCGGTCTCCCCCTGTGCGGACTCCCTGCACCCCCGCGAGCAAGCCGAATAACCACTTTTTTAAGATTTGAGGAAAACACCGATGGCAAGCCGCATTACGATCTATGGCAATCCCGTTCAGCCCGATGTCCGCCGCCTGCGCCGCGAGATGAACGTTCTGACAGTCGAGTACGGCCTGTCCGACCCTAAGAAAGATGCCCGCGCGGCAACTCGCCTGCACACGGAGCTTGGCCGCGAAACGCTGGCGCTTCCGATTGTCGAAGTCCAGCGCGGCGACGACCTGGGCAGCGTCTTTCTGACCAACCCGGACGAAGCGGCCCTGCGCCAGTGCCTCCTCTCCGAAGGTATTCTTTCGGTAACTTCTTACTGGGTGTGATGTCGCTGCTCAGCGCACTCGCACCCCGCCGATCCAGACGCCTTGAATGTTTCGCGTCGCGGTGATGCCTGCGGTCGGGTCGCCGTCTACCAGCAGCAGGTCGGCACGCAGGCCCGGCGTAACTGCCCCCCGATCTTTTAGCTCGAACCACTGCGCTGCCAGCACGGTTGCGCCGCGCAGCGCCTCGGTCGGCGATAGGCCGGCTGCGACCAGCAGTGCCAGCTCGTCGTGCAGCGCTTCCCCATGCCGGACATTGAACGGAGCGCCGGGGGCGGCGTTGGCATCAGTCCCCGCCAGCACCGGAACGCCCGCCCGGTGCATCTCGGTGACGGAGTCGGCGGCATGACGGTAGTCCACGCTGCCGCTGTGGGTGGGCAGCTTGGCACGGGCGGCAGCGGTTCCCTGCATCATCACCAGAGTCGGTACGGAGATCATTTTCTTGTTGACAATTTCGGCAAGGAGGTCCGGCCCCACCGGCGCGTCCAGCGGGGCATGAGTCAGCACGTCCACGCCTGCGTCAGTCGCGATCTCGAACGCCGGGATTGTCGTCACATGGGCGATCACGCGCAGGGAACGCGCGTGGGCCGCCCGGACAATCGCCGCGACCGCCGCCGTGTCCAGCGCGGCGGCCCCCATAATCGCCGGGTTCTCCACGATGATTTTGATGTAATCCGACCCTTCGGCCACGCGGTCCCCGACAAACCGCTCGGCATCGTCCGGGCCGGAAACGGCGGAAGACGGGTCAAAACCCATGCGGGTCGTCTGCATCCCGCCGGGCGCGGATGCCGGACTGTTCGGGCTTTGGATCTGGGTGAGGCCGGGCAGGTTCCGCAGACTGTGCACAAGCGCCGGCGGGTGGGTCCCCATATCCAGCATCGTTGTCACGCCCCACTGCGCGGCCTGCTCCAAGTTTTCAATCCCGTGCAGATGAACGTGCGCGTCAATCAGCCCCGGCAGCAGCGTCCTGCCGCCGCCATCTATGAGAGTGCTGCCGGCGGGGGCTGCCTCGGCATCCGTGATTAACCCATCTTCAAAGACCACCGTGCGCGGCGGCGTGAGCGTTTCGCCGTCAAAAACTCGGACATTCGTGATCGCGGGCATGGTCAGTGTCTTTCTTCATCAGCTTTCTGCTAAACGCTACTACCCCAAAACTTTTGACCCTTAATCCCCTCTGCGCCGTGGCCGGAAGAGTACAGTATGTTCCTAAAATCAGCAGGAAGGGTTACACTTGAAAATCTTAGGGAACATTCTAAGCACTCGGCAGTCAGACGAGAAGTAAAGGGGAACGAAATCAATGAAGACATCTCAGCTCACCACGCTTGCCGGCCTTTGCGTGCTGCTGGCCGGGACCGCCACCGCCGCCTTCGCGCAGGATAACGGCAGCTACGGGGACCATCACGGCAGCCAGGGCGGATACGGCCAGAACCAGTTCGGCCAGCATCAGTTTGACCCGCGCCAGGACGGCGATTACCGGCATTCCGACCAGTACCGCCATGCCGGCGCGTCCGAGCGCCGCCGCCTGGACCGCCTGCACGCCGCTTACGCCCGCGCTGCCACGCACGGCAACTACAATGCCGCCGAGCGCGATCACCTGCACGCCCAGGCTATTCGCGCCCGCCTCCGCGCCCAGCGCGGCGACCAGCGCGGCGACCAGTACCGGGGAAACGATCATTTCCAGGGCGGCGACCATCAGGGCGACCAAGGAAATCACCGGGGCGACCAGCCTCAGCACGACAACCATTAGGCCATTAGCCCCGCCGTTCACGGTGCAGCTGCACCCGACGGCGGGGCATTCGTCCCGCTCAACAATATCAGGTATACTTTCGTATGCCTGATACTTTGCCCGCCTGCACGCTTTGCCCGCCGACACGCGGCGTTATCCGCCCGAACGACTTTTGGACCCTGGTGCTGAACGAGAACCAGGCAACGCTGGGCCGTGTTTTCTTTGCCCTGAACCGTCACGAAACTGACATTGCCGCTCTTTCCGGCGCCGAAGTCCTTTCGCTGTGGACGTTTGTGCGCGAAACTAAAGCGGCTCTGACGGCGCTGCTTGCTCCCGACCACTTCAACTTCATGTTCCTGATGAACCTGACCCCGCACGTCCACTTTCACATCTTCCCGCGCTATGCCCGTTCAATCGAGTTCGCGGGACAAACCATCGCCGACAGCCGCTATGGGGATCATTACGATCCCGCCGAAAGCCGCACTTTAGACGCTGCCGCCGAAGAACAGCTTATCGTCGCCCTGCGCCAAGCCCTGACCCAGCCGACGACTGGAGGCGCACGATGATTGCTTCCCTGCGCGGATTACTCGCCCACGCCGAAGCTACCGCCGTGATCTTAGATGTCGGCGGGGTCGGTTACAAAGTCAATGTCCCGGCCTCCATTCACGGCTTCCTGCCTGCTGTCGGGGAGAGCGTCTTTCTGCATATTCACTTCCATATGCGGGCCGAAGAAATCTCACTGTTCGGCTTTCTGACCCCCGACGACCAGAAAGTTTTCGAGCTGCTGCTGTCCGTCACCGGCATCGGCCCCAAAGTCGCCCTGTCCATTTTGTCCGCAATGGAAGCCGAAGCGCTGGCCCGCACCGTCGCATCCGAGGACACCCGCAGCCTCGTCCGCATTCCCGGCCTCGGCCTCAAAACCGCCCAGCGCTTGGTGCTGGAACTGCGCGACAAGCTCGCCAGCCTCGCGTTTGAGCGCAAAGTGGACGCCATCCAAGCCAAGACCGTCAAGCCCGCCGCCGATGACATTTTCGACGACGTGGTCGAGGGCCTGATCAACCTCGGCTACAACCGCAACGCCGCCCGCGCCGCCGCCGACAAAGCGCTGAAAGAAATCCCCGACAAAACCAGCATGGGCGCCGTCCTCCGCGCCTCCCTGAACATCCTGACGGGCAGCGGGGGCAAAGGCTAACGCGGCAATAAAGCCTGAGCGTAGGATGACAATGCCACGCAATCCAGCGCTGTGCAAAAAAAGGCCCAGGATTGAAATCCTGGGCTTTCATTCACCATGCATAGTCTTCCGGGGCGGTTTTGTAGCCGGGGAAGATTTCGTCAAGTTTTTTCAGGGTGTCGTCGGACAGCTCGATTTCTAAGGCCCGCAGGGAACCGTCAAGCTGCTCCATCGTGCGCGGGCCGATAATCGGAGCGGTCACGACCGGGTTTTTGAGAAGCCACGCTAAAGCGACATCGGCGGGCTTTTCGCCAATCTCTGCACACAGCCCTTCCCACTTCTCTAATTGCGGACGCTTGGCTTCAATGTCCATGCCGGAACGGCGGCCCGTCGCTTCTTTTTGCAGAATGCCGCCCAAAAGGCCGCCGGCGAGCGGGGACCACGGGATGAGGCCGAGACCGTAGTGCTGGCAGGCGGGGATGACTTCGAGTTCGGGCTTACGGACGTTCAGGTTGTAGTGAGTCTGCTCGGAAACCAAGCCTAAAAAGTGCCGATGCTTGGCGATCTCGGACGCCTGGGCGAGATGCCAGCCGGCAAAATTCGACGACCCGAAGTACAGCACTTTGCCCTGCTGCACCAGGACTTCAAACGCCTGGTAGATTTCGTCCCAGGGCGTTTCGCGGTCTACATGGTGCATCTGGTACAGGTCAATATAATCGGTATTCAGGCGCTTCAAGCTGTCGTCGCAGGCTTTGCGGATATGGAGCGCGGACAAGTGGTTCGTGTTCGGCCAGTCTTTGTTGTCCGGCGTACTCATGCCGCCGAAGACTTTCGTGGCAAGCACGACTTTGTCGCGCCGCCCGCCGCCCTGGGCAAAGTAGCGGCCTAAAATCTGCTCGGTGTAGCCTTCGCCCTGTTTCCAGCCGTAGACATCGGCGGTGTCCCAGAAGTTGATCCCAAGCTCCAGAGCATGGTCCATAATCGCAAAGCTGTCTTCTTCGGTCGTCTGCGGGCCGAAGTTCATTGTTCCTAAACACAAACGGCTGACCTTGAGGCCGGATCGTCCTAATCTTGCATACTGCATTGTGCGTCTCCCATTTCAAGTGCGTGGTTCGGCTTAGTTCGGCGGCAGGTATTCCTTTTCCTGCTCTTGGGTACAACAAAAGGGACGAAACTAGAATAGAAACTGAAATGACGCCGCTCGCCTCTGAACCTTCTTATGCAGCTTTTTACGAAAGTACCCACCTGCCGCCGCTGCTTCTGCCGCACCCAAACCCGCAGCTCAAGCTCTCTGTCATCGTTCCGGTCCGCAATGAAGCTGATGGTCTGACAAAAACGCTGGCGGCGCTGGCCTTTCAAGTGGATGCGCTTGGGAACGCGCTTGACCCCGCCACTTACGAAGTGCTGGTGCTGGCGAACAACTGCACCGACGATACTGCCGATACTGCCTGCGATTTTGCCCGGCGTCATCCGCATCTCGCCCTGCACGTCGCGGAAAAGACACTGCCGCCCTCGCTTGCTCATGTCGGGGCCGCGCGGCGTCTGCTGATGGACGCCTCCTGCCGCCGCCTGCTGTCCTGCGGCCGGGAGCGCGGGGTCATCGCCTCGACCGACGGCGACACGCGGCCTGCCCCCGATTGGGTTCACCAGATGCTGAGTGAAATCGCCGCCGGCGCAGATGCCGTGGGGGGGCGTATCCGCGTGGAGCGGCAGCGGGGCGAAGACCGGGAGGCCCGCCTGTACTGCCTGCGGGATACGGCGTACCAGCGCGGGCTGGCTCGTTTGGAAAGCCTGATTGACCCGGACCCTGCCGACCCGTGGCCGCGCCATTCTCAGTTCTTTGGGGGAAGCCTGGGGATCACGGCAGAGGCTTATTGCCGCGTCGGCGGCCTGCCGCCGCTGCCGTGTCTGGAAGATGTCGCGCTGGAAGACGTGCTGCGCCGCGCCGATGCCTGCATCCGGCACAGCCCGCAGGTGCGTGTCAGCACGTCCGCGCGTCAGGAGGGCCGGACGCCGCTAGGGCTGTCGTCGCAGCTTCGGGAGTGGGGTGAGATGGGCCGCACCGGACACGCCCACTGGGTTCAGCAGCCGGCGGCGGTTGCCGCCCGCTTTCGCGCAAGGCGCATTTTACGCCGTTTATGGAGAACGGCAGGCACGTCTCCTGCCGACACAGGCATTCTCTCTGAAGCGCTGGCGGTCCCGGTGTCTGTGCTGCAAGAAGGACTTGCCAATCCAAAACTGCCCTTCGGGGTATTGTGGGCCGATGTCATGGCGCACCATCAGCAGCCGGACGGCGCCTGGGCGCGTCGCTGGCCGCTCATCCCCATCACCGAGGCTCTGCCGGATCTGCGCCGCCGGCTCAACTCCTGACCCCGACTGCCCCTAGTGTGCGTCCCGTTCCAGCACATCCAGGCGGTAAGTTTCTTCCCGGTGGCCGCTCAGGTGCTTCAATTCAGGAAGCTTCAAAAACGCTTCATGCACCTCATCGCCCGTCAGGGGATAATCGTGAACCGGCGGCGTCCAATGCACGAGCATGAGCTGTCCACCGGGTTCCAAATGCTCCAAAATCAAAGCCTGCGCTTTCGCGAAGTCATCGGGCGACCAGTAATAAGCGACTTCAGAGATTAGGATCAGGTCAAACACGCCGTCGGGAAACTGGTCCGGCACCTGCATCTGCTGAATTTCGACGTTTTCCAAATCCCGGCAAAGCTCCCGCGCCCGCACGAGCGGCGCTTCCGAGCCGTCCACCGCCAGCAGCCGGCCGCAGCGCGGGGCAAGCTGGGCGGTCAGAACGCCCAGCGAGCAGCCGATCTCAAACGCATTCTTGTATTGGGGGCGCGGCAGTGAGCGCAAGGTATCAGCATACTTGCCGCGCTCATAGTCGCTTGTCTCAAAGCCCCAGGGGTCGGCATTCGCTGCGTAAACCATGTCAAAGTAGTCCGGCTTCAGCGTGTTCGGCTGGGCGATGTTCACCATGAAAGCGTCTCCAAATAGACTTCCCAGGGCCGCTCAAAATGGGCGATGACTTCCGGGGACAGCCAAAACCCCTGCGGGTCGTCGTCAATCAAATGCGTCACCTGCGATTGATGCGCGTCTACGGCGGCACGCTTGACAATACCCACGCCGCTGATGTCCAGGCGAAACGCGCGTGCTTCGTCCGGCTGCGGCACATCTCCTGGTGCAGCCCGCTCCCAGGCCCAAACCGGATATTCCAGCACACGCGGCTTTTCCGTCGGACCGTCAAGCGCCGCCTGCATAATCTGGCTCGCTGCCCGGTGGTCGGGGTGGGGGTCACGCCGCCAGGGCAGAAAAATCGTCTGCGGCTTGCTGTCGGCTAAATATGTCCGGCATGAGGTGACAGCAGCGGCAAAACCCGGCGCATCTTTGCTGGGGACCGCGCCATCTTTGAGCCGCAGAAAGGCAGCGCTTCCCGGTGCCGCGCCCAGCAGGGCAAGCGCTGCGTTGGCTTCACTCTCGCGCAGATCGCGCAGAGCAAGCGCAGGGTACTTGCGGGAATTGGGGTGGGAGCCGGTGCCGTCACTGATGAACAGGACGTTCACGGGCAAGCCATACGAAGATAACAGCGCGATTGCGCCGCCGCAGCCTAATGACTCGTCGTCCGGGTGGGGCGCGACAACCAAAGTTTTGCCCCAGGAGCGTACCGCTTCCGGCGGCATCAAAGGAATGGCGTCAAGGTCGGCGAAGAAGCTGACAGCCGTGTCAGCGGCACCAGGAAACATGGGAAGGACTTTCTAGGACGTAACGCCCGGCATCTACCAGTGCGGCGTCCGAGCCGGGCTGGCGCAGGTACAAAGTCAAGTCACGGAGAATGCGCTCAATCGGGTGCGGCCGCAGCAGGCCGCGAGCGCCGACGCACCGCTCGGCCAGGCGCAGGACTTCCAAACAAAGGTCTTCAATGACGGCCCGCGCCATGTGCGCGTACTGGACAACCGTGTCCGCAGCGGCTTCGGGATTGTCCGTGATCTCGCCCGCGCCGCGCAGCCACAGGTCGCCGGTCTCGATCAGCGATGCCATCCTGCCGACGCGCTCCCGCTGAAACGGGTCTTCGGTCCGGTTCTGGTCTCGCAGAAATTGCCGCGTCTGTTCTAAGACTGCCGCCGCCCCGCCCATTTGTACCGCCATGAACCGGATGCCGCCGCCGCCGAACGCGGGCTGCTGGTAGTAGTCGCCCGGCTTACCGAGCAAATCGTCCGGGCCGATTTCCAGCCCGGAAAAGTCCATGTGAACACTGGCCGTCGCCCGCATCCCCAGCGGATGCCAGAATGACGGGTCGGAAACAGCCGCTTGAACCCGCTCGGTCGGCACAATTACCATCTGCCAGCCGCCGTCTGCCATTGCCCCCGTAATCAGTGGCCGAGCGACATGCTCCGCTCCCGATGCAAACGTCTTTGCGCCGGAAAGCCGAAACTTGCCGTCCGGCAGCGCGGCCAGATGAACGCCGTCGGCGGCCTGCGTATTCCAGACGCTGAACTGCTTTCCGGCATGAACGTCCGCCGCCCAGGCCGCCTGCTGCTCCGGGGCGCCAAACGATTGAAACAGGAGCAGGGCGTTGACATGGCCCTCAAAGAGCCGTCCGACGGCCAGGTTCCCGCGCCCGATCTGCCGCAGCAGCTTCAACAAATCCGGGGTCGTGCCGGGGAGGACACCGAGGCCGGCGCCGCCCAGCGCCGGGTGCAGGGCCGCAGCGAGCAGACCGGCTTCGTGCAGCCAGCGGAACTCATCCGCCGGGAACGCGCCGTCGTAATCAATCGCCCCGGCGTGGGCTGCGCAGCAGTCCGCGATATGGCAGGCCCGCACGAGCGTCTCTGTAATTGTGGTGGGGGAAGTGGAAGTCATAGCAGTTCGTGCCGACCGTGTTTTACCCCGGCTGCCTGTCCTGCTAAACGCGGAACGTCTGGGACCGCTGCGTGTTAGGTATAATACTGCTATGGAAACAACCACTTTCAATGTCGGCGGTATGATGTGTGATGCCTGCGTCGGCCATGTGACCAGTGCGCTGCTGGGTTTAGACGGCGTTCAAAGGGCCGATGTCAGCCTGGAAAACAAATCGGCGACAGTCATCTACGACCCGGCAAAAGTGCAGGTCGCGCAGATGGCGGAAGCCGTGGCCGACGAAGGCTATGAGGCTTCAGTTTAAGTGATGGAAACCTGTACGCTGGATTTGACCGGGATGCACTGCGCGTCGTGCGTCGGGCGGGTCGAGCGCTTCCTTAGAAAAGTGCCGGGCGTCGAAGATGCCGCCGTGAACCTCGCGACAAACCGCGCATTTGTCGCTTTTGACCCCGCACAGGCCCAGCCTGATACGCTGATTGCTGCCGTGGAAAAGGCCGGCTATGGGGCCTTTCCCGTGAGTGCTGCGCCGAAAGCGGAGCAGGCTGGGCCGGATCGGGCGCTGATTAACTTCATCGGCGCGGCGATTTTGACCGCGCCCGTTCTGCTGTTTTCAATGGTCGGTATGGACGTGGAACGGCCCCTGTGGATGCTCTGGCTGTTCGCCGCGCTGACTGCCGCTGTCGTCTTCGGCTTCGGGCGGCAGTTCTACGGCGGCGCGTTTAACGCCCTGCGGCACGGCGGCGCGGCGACCATGGACACGCTGGTCGCCCTCGGTGCGTCGGCGGCGTATTTCTCCAGCTTGGCCGCACTGATTTGGACTCGCGATCCGAACGTCTATTTCGAGACGGCGGCGACCATCGTGACGCTGATCCTCTTGGGGCGTTGGCTGGAAGCGGGCGCGAAGCGGCGAGCGTCTACAGCAATTCAATCGCTGCTGGCGCTGGCCCCAAAAACGGCGCGTCTGGTCCCGGACACGGGCGACGAGCGGGACGTTTTGATTGAGCTGCTGAGGCCGGGGCAGACTGTGCGGGTTCGGCCCGGCGAGAAGATCGCCGTGGACGGCGTGGTCCTCAGCGGCACGTCTTCGGTAGACGAGTCGCTTCTCACGGGGGAAAGTCTGCCGGTGGAGAAATCTGCTGGAAGCAGCGTGATCGGCGGCACGGTGAACGGCAGCGGCTCGCTTTTGTTTCGGGCCACGGCGGTCGGCCCTGACACTGTGCTGGCACAGATGGCGCGGCTGGTGGAAGAAGCGCAGGGCAGCAAAGCGCCGATCCAGCGGCTCGCCGACAAAGCCGCAGGGGTGTTCGTGCCGGTCGTTCTCGGCATTGCGCTTCTGACATTTCTGGTCTGGTGCTTCGCGCTGCACGTCGGCGTCGCGGCGGCTCTGACCCCTGCCGTGGCCGTGCTGGTCATCGCCTGCCCCTGTGCATTGGGGCTGGCGACCCCGACCGCACTGATTGTCGGCACCGGGCGGGGCGCGTCGCTCGGCATCTTGATTAAAAACGGCGATGCTTTGGAGCGGGCCGGCCGGGTGGGGGAAGTGCTGCTGGACAAGACCGGCACGATCACGCACGGCAGGCCCGTCTTGACCGACGTGGTGCTGCATAACGGCCTGGACCGGGCGGCTTTGCTCCGGCTGGCGGCGTCGGCGGAAGCCGGCTCGGAACACCCGCTGGCGGCGGCGTTTGTCGCGGAGGCGGGGGACACCCTGCCGGCTTCGGCGTTCACGAACTATCCCGGCTGCGGCATTGAGGCTCAAATTGACGGCAGCGTGGTCCGGGTGGGTACGGCGGCGTTTTTAGAACAAAATGGGATTTCGCTGTCGCTGGGCGCAAACAATGACTTGGCACGGCTGGAAGCCGACGGCAAAACCGCCGTGCTGGTAGCCGTCGGCGAGGGCGAAGCGGGGATACTGGCGGTCGCGGACACGGTGCGGGACACCGCAAAAGCCGCCGTTGCCCGGCTCCGGGCGATGGGTCTGCAAGTGTCGCTTTTAACGGGGGATAATCCGCGCGTCGCGGCGGCGGTCGCCAAAGAAGTTGGCATCTCGGACGTGGAAGCGGGCGTACTGCCGGGCGGCAAGGCGGACGCCGTGAAGCGGCGTCAGCAAAACGGGCGCGTTTCGGTGGCGATGGTGGGTGACGGCGTGAACGATGCCCCGGCGCTGGCCCAATCCGACCTCGGTATTGCGATGGGACGGGCGGCGGACGTAGCCCTGGAAGCCGCCGACATCACGCTGCTGCGCTCCGATTTAAATGGCGTCGCCGATGCTCTTCTGCTGTCCCGGCGGACGATGAAGACGATCAAGCAGAACTTGTTCTGGGCGTTCATCTTCAACGCCGTCGGCATCCCGCTCGCGGCCTGCGGCCTGCTGAACCCGATGCTGGCCGCGCTGGCGATGGCCTTTTCCAGCGTGTCCGTCGTGACCAATTCCCTGCGCCTGAAAACTGTTCGGTTATAGAAAGAGATTAGAGATTTATGCAGACACTGCTTACACTCGCTGCTTTAGCAACGCTTGCGGGAACGACCCTGGCAGCCCCAGACGCCGCGCTGAAACCCGCCGTGTTGACCTGTCCCGTGACCGGCGCGAAAATCGCGTCGTTCGCCGCCGCTGCCGGGCATGAGACTTACAAGGGGAAGACTTACTACTTCTGCTGCTCCGCCTGCCAGCCGATTTTCGACAAGAACCGGGACAAAGTCATCGCCGATGCCGCGCACGGCAAGCATCAGTAGATGCCCTCCTGCCCCCATTATTGGGGACAGGGGGGCTTCTAACCCGCCACCGCAACCAGCAGGCACTGGTCGTCGCGAATGCCCGCCTGGGCATGAGCATCCACACCCGCCATGATGTACTTCACGACTGCTTCGGCACCGTCCGGCGCGTTCGCTTCCCGGCCTGCCGTCTCGCCGAGAAGCACCGAAACGCCGTCGCCCGTCAAAAGCGCCACGCGGGTCGGCCCGGCTTCCGTCAGGCCGTCCGTGAACAGGGCGAGAACATCGCCGGGGTCAAGCTGCACCGACTCTTCCGTAAAGCTCGATTCACTGAACCCGCCTAAAATCGGGCCGGTCGGCGGCAAAGGCTCCACCTGGCCGGTCGCATGGCGCAGGATCAGCCCGGCGTCCTGGCCGCAGTTGACATAGCGCAGGGTGCGCTCCGGCGCCTCGTACCGGCCCACGAAAAGAGTGGCAAAGCCTGTCAGCAGCTCGTGGTCGGCCAGCGTTCGGTTCAGAGCGGAGACCGGGCCGGCCAGCGTCCGTCCGTTATACAGCGCGAACCGGAGCATATTGCGGACAATCGCGACCTGGCTGGCGGCCGCCAGGCCCTTGCCGCTGAGGTCGCCGACCACCAGAAATGTCGCGTCCTTGTCGGCGGCAAACACATCGGCGAAGTCCCCGCCGACCCCGGCTTCCTCTAACGCCGGGCGGTAGAAGTCCGCAAGAGTCAGGCCCGGTACAGTCTGCGGCAGCGGGGGATGGAGCGCTTCCTGAAGCTGCTCGGCGATTTTGTGCTCGCGCTGCGTCATCTGCTCCCGCGCGTCTTCCATGGCCCGGCGCTCGCTGATGTCGGCAAACGTGACCACGGCCCCCTGCACGCCGCCATCCGCAACAATCGGCGCGGCTGTGTACGAGACCGGAACGGCGCCGCCGTCGCGCCGCCAGAAGACTTCGGCTTCGGAGTGGGCATGGTCTCCGCTGCGGATGGCCCGGTAGATCAGGCAGTCCGCTTCCGGGTACACCGAGCCGTCCGGCCGCCGCCCATGAATGAGGGCGTGGCCGTTCTGCCCGATCATCTGCTCCGGCATGTATCCCAGAGTCCGCGCGGCGGCCTGATTGACAAACGTGAACCGGCCTTCAAGATCAATGCCGTAAATGCCGTCGCCGGTCGAATCCAGCAGCAGCCGGTTCGCGTCGGCAAGACGCGACTGCTCGGCTTCCAGCGCCTTGCGCTCGCTGATGTCCCGCAGGTACGCCGTGAACCCGACCGATCCGTTCTGCTCTATCGGCACAATCGCCAGCTCAATCGGG
This sequence comes from Capsulimonadaceae bacterium, assembly GCA_965277885.1. Classification (GTDB taxonomy): domain Bacteria; phylum Armatimonadota; class Armatimonadia; order Armatimonadales; family Capsulimonadaceae; genus JANXMY01. The sequence goes on from CBDIDS010000003.1 coordinate 384,444, forward strand.
AACTCCTCGCCGCCTTTTCGCATCCCGATAACCTCGATCCGCTGCCCTAAAACCGGCCCTTCGCCGGTGGCGAAGTAGCGGGCAAACCCGGCGTGGTGCGCAGACCGCAGCGATGGCGGGATGACCGTCTCCGCAATCGGCTGGCCGAGAACTTCGGCGGCAGAGTAGCAGAACGTCTTCTCGGCGGCGGGGTTGAACTCGACAATCCGGCCCTCTCTGTTGATGGAAATGACGCAGTCCAGGGCAGCCGCGAGAACAGCGGTCTTGCGAGCCTCGCTGTCTTGCAGTGCAAGCGCGGCCTGCACGGCCTCTTCGGCAGACGCTTCGGCGTCCCGCTGCGCCCGGTGCTGGGCGCCGCTGATAGCGCAAATGCTGATGCCGATTAGGACAAAGATGCCGAGCGTGACTTGGTCGCTGAGACTGAGCGCAATTCCGGTGATGTGCTGAGGATCGACGAGAAGCAGGGCGGCCAGAATCGAGGCCGCTACGGCGGCGATCCCGCTTGTCCAGCCGCCCCGCCAGGCGCTGAACGCAAGGGCGGGGATAAACGTAATAAACGACAGGCGATGCCCGAACACGGGGTTGAGGGCATACCGGGCCAGGGCCGAAACGGCGACGCTCGCCAGCACAAGCGCTGCTGTTTGAGCGGCTGTGCGGGGAGAGGCCTTTTGTGAATTGATCGGCAGGGAAGGCATGGGAAACTCTGGAAACTCTTTCTGCTCCTTATTTTACCCCAAAACTCCTCACGGCTTCCAGCCGGCCGCTTTAAGGCGCGAGGCATAGGCAGGGTTTTGGGCAAGGGCGGCGAGCTGCGCGGCCTCGGCGGCGGCTTGCGTCGTTTTCTTTTCCCGTGTCAGGACTTTCCACAAGTAATACCGGGACTCGACAGCATTGCGGTCGCTGTCTACGGCTTGGCGCAGCAAGGCTTCCGCCGACGCTTCTTTGCCCTGTCCCGCTGCGATCCGGCCGGCGAGTGTCAGCTCGGCGGGGTCGGGATAGGGAGTCAGCAGCCAGAACAGCCGGGCCGCCGAAGCGTTCTCGATCAGCGACTGCGGCGCATCCGGGTTTTTGACCGTGACGGTCCAGTGGTCCCGGTAGCCGCCCCTATGGTCCCGCGCGTATTGAAGCGCGAACGACGCCTGCTGCCGAACGGCGTTGAGATACTTGACCTCGTGGGTCACGTCGTACAGGCGCAGAAGCGCCTCGCAGAACAAGTGCGTGAAGCGCGGCGTGTCTTCGGTCTTTTGCAGGGAGCCGGTGGCCGGGTCGGTCCATGCGGCCAGGCCGGCATCGGCTTCCCGGCGGGCGGCGGCCAGGTCGGCGGGCGTGTGCCGGAGCTGATACAGCAGAAGGTGGCTGCGGATCATCAGCGCGGTGTTGTACGACCACTTGAAGTCCTGGATTTTGCCTGCAAGATTGATGTTGTCCCAGAACAGGCCGTCGGGGGCCTGCAAATGGGCCGTCGTCCAATCAACAAGCTTGATGCCCCACGCGCCCTGTGCCCGGTCGCCTGTCACTTGGTCCAGGCGCAGGGCCGTCGCGGCGGCGGGGGCGTTGGAGCAGGTATTTTTTTGCAGATGGTCGAGCTTCCAGTAGATGCCCCCGCCGAGCTTGTCGTCCCAGCCGCTTAACACGAACTTCTGCGTGGCCTGGGCCATTTGGAGGAACTTCGGGTCGCCGGTCTCTTGGTACGCTTCGACAAGCGCCAGCGCCATCCACTCATTGTCGTCGTAGTATTTGTCCTGGCTGCCCGGCCCGGAGCAGTACGCTTCGTAGCCCGGCACGGCAGCAGACGCATCCCAGTAAGCGTTCAAGCCGTCGGCGAACTCGTACAGCGGCTTTCGGTACTTGGCCGGATCTTCCCGCGCCGCCCCCACCAGCGCCGTGAACTGCACCCCATTCGCCCACATAAAGTCATACGGCAGCTTGCCGGGGATGACAGGGTAGGAAGGCCGGTAGCGTTTGGCCGCAGCATCCCAAAAATGCGCTTGAATAAAGTCGGTCGCTTCTTCCGCTTTTTGCTTGTAGCCGCTCGGCGGCGCAGCCGCCGTTCCCGCCGTCAAAGCCGCGCAGGCAATGACGGCTGCCGCTACTGCCGCCCACTGCCTCATCCCGCGTGTGATCTTTATTCCGCGTGTGATCTTTATTCCGCGTGTGATCTTTCGTCCCATGCTGTTTTTACTTCCCGCCGCTGCCGAACGTTCCCGGACCTTTACTCTGCTCTGCCTAACGCCGCACAATAGCCCGGCAGGACGGGCAGCACAGCGAGTTCGGCGCATCTTTCAGGGCCTGCTGCAAGCGTCGGTCGAAGTTTTTCTTGAGGATGCCGCCGACCAGCAGGTTCATCACCATCTCCATGAACCACATCACCCCGGACAGCTCGCGGGCCGCCATGCCGGGACCGCCGATCCCGCCGCCGAATCCCGTTCGGCTGTCGTCTTCCACGCCGCCGAGCATATTCCGCGTATCGAACTGCGACGCGGGCAGCAAAACGCCCGTGCAGCGCATACACATCTCATCCGGCGCATACTGGGGCGCGGCCCGCACGGGCGCGGCGGCAGGCCGGGGCGCAAACCGGGCGCCGCAGCCGAGGCAGAGCGCATCCTGAGCAAAGTTCAGCGTCCCGCACTGCGGGCAGGGAACACGGGAAGAAGCCATGGTGTCATCCTTTCGGTCTCAGTGCCTCAGCCGTGCCTGCACTTGACACAAGTATAACACAGCCCGCTTGTTTCAGCAACCGTGTCCGCTTCAACCCAGCCCGAAGCCGAGCGCCGGCAGCGCAACGACAATCTTTACGGTTTCCACACTCACGTTGATGACACGACCCACCAGCCGGACAATATACTCCGAGTCCTCGTCCCGGTTCGGGTCGCTGCCGATCCCACTCCGCTTGTCCGTCGAGACCTGGTACTGGTCCAGCACCCATTCCAGAGCGCTCCGGTTCCCCAGGCGGTACTCGAACGCTTCCGGCGGAATGCCCGAAAGCGTCAGCCCCGCGTTGACTTTCAGCTGCGTCTTGTCCGCCGACAGCCGCATTTTCGTCACCCGCCACGAGAACGCCGCCCCCTTAGTCTCCTCCCACGTCAGCGGATACTCGTCCGCCTGCTCGTAGCCGACATGGAGCGCCGCCAGGTGTTCCCCGGCGGCGACAAAGGCGCGGAAAGAACCCACCTCCTTGCTTCGCAGGGGTCCTCCCGGAGCGGGAGGACTCAGAGGTTCTAACTCTTCACCTTCCCGCTTCGGGAGGGTCGGTGAGGAACGAACCGGGGTGGGTTCCACCAGCGGCACGCGCGGCAGCTCGCGCTTCAAGTTTTCCTTGTACCGCTCCCGGTACTCCGGGTGATGCAGCAGGGCATAAACATAGTGAAAGATGTCCGGCTTTGTTACGTCCGGCCCGTACTTTTCGCGGAACTGCGCCAGCGCCCAATCCGTGATATTGTCCCGCCGTATCTTGCCGTCCAGGGCGTAGGTATAGAGCGGGAAGCACTGCGTATCGCCAGTGAAGTGCAGGTCGGGAAGGCAGTTCGTCATTAAGCTATGGAACGACTTTGTGCATCCGGGAGCCGTAATGCTGATTGCCAAGTTCTCCTGCGTGGCGGCAAGCGTTGGCAAAATCTGCGGCATTTGGTAAACACGCTCAATAAATGTCTTGTCAAAATACAGCCACGCCTTGCAGAATGGCCGCGTCATGGCGGGCAAAATTTCCTGCGGGTGAAAATCAGCATGGTTTAGCCGGATGAGGTTGCTTTTCAGCCCTTCGCTCCACTTATATTTGCTGTCGTCATAACTCAGGAAGTCGTCTACCGGCGTTTTCTTGTCTTTATGCTGCTTCCATCGTTCCACTTCTGCGTTGTAGTGGGTGATGAAACGCTCCATTTTGGTTGTCAGGCCACTTTTGCTAAAGTCATATATCCATTCATCGCGACAGGTTGCAACTCCCCGTCCATAATTCTTAAAGATTGCCTTGACTTCAAGCGACTGCTGAGTTTTCGTTTCTTTAGAGCCAAGCGGCAGAAATGCCTCAAAATCTGCCTGCAAGCCCTCTGTCAGCCAAGCATTCTGAATGTTTGGCGTCAGGGTATTCCAGGGAACCCCTGTCAAAGACCGGGTAGATTCGATAAACCCGGTCTTTGACAACCGCGTCCAATTTTCCGGCACGCGGTAATACTTCAGAAATTTCTCTGCGCCTGCCCTGCGAACGGCAACCGTAATCCCCACACCAACTTGAATACCGAATACGTTATGCGTCGTCCCTGATAGCTTCGGGTTCTTGCGGACGTTGCCATGTAAGTCTAAGTGGTATATCTGAGTGAAGTCTTGCAAGAGATGTTTTCGCATTCCATCAAAGGCATTTTGATCTGCAAAAGAGTTATTGGTCACAAAACAGACAACTCCATCACGTTCCCCTAGACGATCAGTAGCCCAACGAAAAAACTTGACGTAAGCATCATTCAGCGCGTTTTTGTTGGTCGCTTTTGAGTCTTTCGCATAAGTCGCCCGGATGCGACTATCAATCTCTGGATACTTGCGGTTCTTGTTGTTGTCGTTTTCATTCTGCTGGCCGACGTTGTACGGCGGGTTGCCGATGATGACGGTGATCGCGGCGTCTTTTTCTTTCTGAACGCGCTCCGTGTTCTCCGGGTTGAAGATGGACAGCGTGGTTTGGGCGGCTTCGGCCAGATCCAGCGTGTCCGTGAAGCAGATGCCGTCGAACGGCAGGTAGTGGCTCATCTTCTCAAAGTAAGCGTGTTCAATGTTCAGGGATGCAATGTAATAGGGAAGCAGCATGACTTCGTTCGCGAACAGCTCATGCTCGTACTTATGCCGCAGGTTCCGGCGGGACAGGCGGCGGACAATGTTGACGAGGAAGTTTCCGGTGTCGGTGCAGGGGTCCAGAATGGCGACGCCTTTGTCGCTGAGAGACAGGCCGAACTCGGTTTGCAGGACGTGTTCGACGCTCTCGCACATGAAGTCCACAATCGGCTGCGGGGTGTAGACGATGCCGTGGGTGTCCGCCTGATCTTTGCTGAAGCCCTGGAAGAACCGCTCGTAGACCGTGTTCAGGAAGCCCTGCTTCTCGGTATAGGTCGTGATCGTCCGCGCTTCGGCTTCAATCGCGATATAGAAGTAGTCCAAGCGCTTCAGGAAATCCTGGCGGCTGAACGCCTGCCAGGTGAGCGCGTCAATGACCTTTTCAATTTCCCCGGCGATGACGTTGCGCTTGGAAAACTCGGCATTGCCCAGCACCGTGCGGAACAGCCGCTCGGTCAGAAGATGCTGCACCAGCATTTCCTCAATCGCGCCGCCCTTGATCGCCGGATTCAGCGCCTCTTTGCAAAGCGTATGAAAGGAGTCGAATGCCTCGGCAAACGTCGGGTCACTCGTTCGCGCCTCGTCAATGATTGTCTTGAGGCCGCCGGCAAGGTTCGGGATATCTTCTTTGAATTGGGCGACCGCTTTGTGAAATTCTTCAATCTGCTCATCGGTGTGAGACAGAAACCGCCCCAAGAGGTCGGCAAGCTGGGCCGGCTCCTGAATGTTCGCGTCCAGCACGACCTTCCCGTTTTGATACAGCACGGCCCGGCGTGTGTCTTCAAAGATTGTGTTGATGAGGGGATACTTGCGCTGGATTTTCTTTTGGATTTCCGCGTCTAAGTCGTCCCCGGTGTCTTTGGCTTCCCAGTAGCCGCGCGGGATTTTGAACTCGTCCTGCACCGTCGCATCGGGCCGGCTCAGGCTGCCGTCCAGCTTGTGTTCCAGCAGCACCGTCCAGCCGCGCGGCTTTGCGACCGAGTCCAGCAGTTTGCCAAACGCAAAGCGGGTCGCCTGCTCATGCAGTGCGCCCTGCGCCGTGATGGCCTGGAGGTCTGCGTAATATGTCTGGAAATCTTTGGAGGCAGGGGAGATCAGCATACAGCCATTATACAGCAAAAAGCCCGCCGCATCTGCGACGGGCTTTTTCTACTTCGCAGCGGGCGTCACCGGGGCCGTCCAGAGCGTTTGCAGCGTCCATTTCGCCGTCCCCGTGGACGGCGGCGAAAGCTGCTGAAGGCAGCGCAGATCGGTCGGGGCGACCAGCTCGCGCCCGGCGGGCTGCTCCTGCGGGTGGAACGACGCACCCGTGACCCCGCTGACGAGCGCCTTGACGGCGGCATCGTCGGCAATAGCCTTTTGCATTGTCTCTCGCCGGGTCACGCGCTTTGTTACGGGCCGCACCTGCCCCCGGCGTCCGACAACATAGCTTGTCTGCGTCGTGGAGACTGGACCCGTCACCGGCACCGTGACATAATGGAACGTCTGCACGACATACAGGCCGTGATCCCCCGACAGAACGCGCCCTAGATAACGCGACCCGTCATGCACCGTGAAGCCGATGACTTGGTGCTTGCCGATCAAGCCGTCCAAGACCAGCTTCGCCGACGGGTCAGGGGCGGCCCACACCGGCGCGGCCACAACAGCCAAAGTGGCGAAGCAGGCCAAACTGCTTTTCATCTGCATAGTCGTCCTCCTTTGAAAACAAAGCCTCGCACTCAAACGAATTTCAGGTCTTCGTAGCGCTTTCCTAAGACAATCTCGCTGTTGGTGCCGAGCCAGCGGTCCAGTACGGTCGCGTAGACGGCCCGGAAGTCGGTGGAGTATTTCAGGTCCCCGGCATCCAAATCGGTCAAGCTGGGGTATGCCCCGTAAAGGCCGCCTTTCACCGTCGAGCCGAGCAGGAACATCTCGGACGCCGTGCCGTGGTCGGTGCCGCCGTTTGCATTCTCATGCACCCGCCGCCCAAACTCGGAGAACGCCAGCGTCAGGACTTGGCTGCCCGCATTCATCTGGTCCAAATCGGTCTGGAAGGCCAGCAGGGTATCGGACACGTCCTGCCAGAGCTGGTCGTGGCGGCGGATTTGCTGGGTGTGCGTGTCAAATCCGCCGGTCGAGATGTAATACACGCGGGTCCCTAAGTTCGCGGCGATCAGCTGGGCGATCTCCTGCATTCCCTTCCCGAAGGCCGAGTTAGGATACACGACACTGGAATGGTACTGGGTGATGCCTGCCGTGATCTTGTCCGCGCTGTCATACGTTTCCGCTGCCGTCTGCTGGAAGAACTTGCCGTAGGGCGTGTTCGTGTCGCCCATCTGGACCTGCTTCAAGGCGGCCGTTCGGGCCTGCCCTTCGGCATTGCCTGGAAAGACGACCCCGAAGTTTGCCAGTCCCTGAATGGTCGGCACGGCGGCGTGGGCATTCGTGAATGCTTCCGACGCCTCATTGCCGATATTGATCCCGGTCAGCGGCGACGTGCGCCCGCTCCGAATGGCGTCTAAATAGCGTCCGACCCAGCCTTCCGTGCCGAGTTTTTCGGGTTCGGCGGTCTGCCAAATCTCCATCGAGCGGAAGTGGCTGTGGTTCGGGTTCGGGTAGCCGACTCCCTGCACAATCGCCAGCTTCTTCTGGTCGTAGAGCGTCTTCATGCCGCCCATCACCGGGCTGAGGCCGACTGTGTCGGTCAGATGCAGCACCTTATCGCTGTTATGCGCCAGCACAGGCCGGGCGCTCCGGTAGACGGGGTCTGCGTAGGGAACCACGGTGTTCAGCCCGTCATTGCCGCCCGTAAGCTGAATGACGACGAGCGAGCGGCCCGCAGTCTGGCCGCTGGCCGCAAGGGCATTGTCGGCGACCGAGTCGGCCCAGACCATTTTGGCGAGCCAGGGCGGCACGGCCAGTCCGACGGCGACAGTCGTGGCGCTTTTTTTGATAAAATCCCGGCGCGAATAATTTTTGGCGGACATCTGTTTCCCTTTCGGAACCCACCCCGTCTCGTTCCTCGCCGACCCTCCCGAAGCGGGAGGGTGAGGAGCAAAAAGATGGGCAAGAGGGCGCAGCAAGCGGCGCCCCTACGCCCTCTCCTAAACTCTTCACCCTCCCGCTTCGGGAGGGTCGGCGAGGAACGAGACGGGGTGGGTGATATTGAGGCTTTAATCTAACAAACTTGGTATTCAGGCGTCGCCATGACCAGCGGGATCACGGCGCGGAGGCGACCTTCGCGGCCGCCGGGGGCCAGGTTCCGGGCGCGGACGTAAGGGTTGCCCAAAGTGCGGCGTCCGCGCCGGAACTGCCCTGCTGCGGGCGGGACAAACTGGGCGTTTTGGACAGTCGGCCGCGGGTCGCCCGGCGCATCGGCATCGTTGACAAAGCCGACCAGCGTTTGGCGGGTCGCGGGCGAGACCGGCAGCGGGCCGAGCGTTTGGAGCAGGAAATCTACCCAGCCCTCCGGCGTCAGCGCGTTCTGCTGCAAGTAGTCGGTGAGACGCACCGACGGACCGCCGAAGAACTGACGCGAGTTGGAAAGCGCATTCGCGAAATTGATCCGGGCCAGCAGCGTGGACGTGTTGATCCAGGCTGTCCCGCCGTCCCAGCCCTTGACGGTCGGCGGGGCCAGCAGATCCTGGCCCATCGAGCGCATCGCACCGGGCAGACCCGCAAGTACCGCAAGCTTTCGGCCTGCCGCCTGCTGCGGCGTCGCCGCCGGGGCCGTCAGCGTCGGCATGGGCGAGACCGGCGCGGCGGGCATGGTAGTCGCCGCCGGCTGGTAGGCCATCTCGTTCGTCGGCGTGATGTCGGACACGGCCAGCTCGACGGCGCGGCTGAGGCCCAGCATTTTGACACTGCCGACAACATACTGCGCGGGCGACTTGATCACGGCAAAGCGGGCCTTTTCCGAGTAAAACGCTTTTGACCGAAAGATGCGGCTCATCACGGCCCGCACATCGTAGCCGCTCGCAAAATAGGTTTCCGTCAGCGCCGCCAGCACTTGCGGCTCCGGGTCCGGGTAGGCGAAGAACTCCCAAAGCTGGGTGCAGAGGCGTTTCGCGGTGCCGGGGTGGGCGACCAGAATATCAACAATATCGTCGCCGTTCCAGTTGCCGGTCTTGCCGAGAAACGTCTTCGGATCGTCGTCATGCTGGTTTGGGTTAAAGTGAAATTCGCCGCCGCGCAGGTTCCAGCCGGAAAACGCCCGCGCCGCTGCCTTGACATCGTCTTCGGTGTAATTGCCGATGCCGCAGGTGTAAAGCTCCATCAGCTCCCGCCCATAGTTCTCGTTCGGGTGGGCTTTGTAGTTCTGATTGCCGTTCAAATACCGCAGCATCTCCGGGTCCCGCGAGACGGCAAGCGTCAGCGTCCGGAAGTTGCCCAGCGCATTGGCCCGAAAGAGCTGGTTCTGCCGGTACAGGAAATCACCCTGCGCCCCGCCGTCTTTGGACGTGAAATGCCCGTGCCAGAACAGCACCATCTTTTCTTGAAGCAGGCGCGGCGAGGCGATCATCCGGTGGACCCACCACATTCGGACGGCTTGGGTCGGCGTACCGCCGTTCTTCGGCACGGGCAGGAGGGAAGCGAGGCTTGCCAGCGTCTTGTCGTCTTCTAAATCTTCCGGCACGCGCTCCGGGTGCAGCAGAGTCTCGGTCGTGGCGTCGAGGCCGGCTGCCGCCGCCGCTTTAATCGCCTCCGGCTCTGCCCCGAAGCCTGCCCGGCGAAGCAGATGGGCTGTGTCAATATACGTTTGATCGTCCATAATGTTATTGAAGTCGAGATGTTGTTGAAGTCGAGGCACGCATTTGTGCCACGGAATAAATTCCGAGGCTCAGATAAACCAGTGTCGAAGCGACACAAGAATAAGGGATACCCGACAAGAATAAGAGATACCTGCGCACTGGTCTTCCGTCCCCTGGACGGTGTTTTTCGTAGCCTCGGAATTTATTCCGTGGCGTGTGGCATTTCTTCCCTACTGACGCAGGCATGGCGCGAAAAGTTCATTGACCGTTCATCGCCGGGTATACTCACACTATGGAAACTTTGACACTCGCCCGCACCCAGGCGAACCCGCCCCGGCAGAGCTTCGGGCAGGAAACCGATTTGTCCCTGCGCGTCCGAAGTATTAACCCGGCGCTGGATTTGGAAGCCGAGATTGTGCGCCTCAAAGCTGAGCGGAACGCCGTGATTTTGGCGCACTACTACCAGGACGCCGACATTCAAGACCTGGCCGACCATGTCGGAGACAGCCTGGCTTTGGCGCAGGCGGCGGCGGCGACGGATGCGGACGTGATTGTCTTTTGCGGCGTTCACTTCATGGCGGAGACCGCCAAGATATTGAACCCCGACAAGCTGGTGCTGCTGCCTGACCTGGACGCCGGCTGCTCGCTCGCCGACCGCTGCCCCGCCGACGAGTACGCCGAGTGGCTCCAGCAGTACCCCGGCCACACAGTTATTAACTATATTAACTCCTCGGCGGCGGTCAAAGCGCTGTCCGACATCATCGTCACGTCGTCGAACGCCGTGTCCATTGTCGAGCAGCTCCCGCCGGGCGCGAAAATCGTCTTCGGCCCCGACCGGCACCTCGGCAAATGGGTGGAAAATCAGACGGGCCGCGAGATGGTTCTGTGGCCCGGCTTCTGCATTGTCCACGAACAGTTTAATGCCCGCAAGCTGGCCGTACTGCGCACCGCCTACCCGGATGCCCAGCTCATCGCGCACCCGGAATGCGAAGAAGCGGTCTTGGACCAGGCCGACTTTATCGGGTCAACACTGGCGCTCCTCAAATATGTCCAAACCCACCCGGAGCAAAAGCAGTTCATTGTCGCCACCGAGGTCGGCATCCTGCATCAGATGAAGCAGTCACGCCCGGACGCCGAGTTTCTCTGCTCCCCGCCCAATTCCGGCTGCGACTGTGCTTCCTGCCCGTACATGCGCCTGAACACTCTGGAGAAGCTCTATCTCTGCCTGCGCGACAGCCGCCCCGAAATTACCATGCCCGAAGACATCCGCGTCCGCGCCCTGCGCCCCGTTCAGCGAATGCTTGACATGAGCCGTGGCCTGTCGGCAGTCCAGCAAAAAGGGGATTAACGCCATGACCCGCGACGAAGTCTTGGCCCTTCTTGCCCAGCATCAAGCCGAGCTTGCCGCTTTCGGCCTGCGCCGCCTCGCCCTGTTCGGTTCCGTCGCCCGCAACGAAGCCGGCCCGGACAGCGACGTAGACGTTCTGGTCGAGTTTGACGGCGAAACGACGTTCAGCCGCTACGCGAAGCTTTACGACTGCTTGGAAGCGATACTGCCGCGTCCGGTGGATTTAGCCATAGCAAGCTCTATCCGTCCTGTCTTGCGTGAAGGTGTGGAGAAAGACGCCTATGAGATCTCGGAACTACAGTCTGTTTCTTGATGATATTCGGCATTCTTGCGAGAAGGTTATCGTCTACACAAGCGGAATGACGAAAGATGTTTTTCTGGCCGACGAGAAAACCTATGACGCCGTTCTGCGTCATCTAACAATTATCGGTGAAGCTGTCAAGCAAATTCCTCCTGAAATCCGTGAGCAGCACCCCGCAGTAGAATGGACACAGATCGGTCGATTTCGCGATGTCGTTGTTCATCATTACTTTGGGCTGAAAGAAGAAGTGATCTGGGAAATTGTGGAAATTAAAGTACCGTCGCTGCTGGCGGCACTGAGCCGGCAAAGCGAGCAGGCTTAACGGTGAACATTTCGCTCACACAGTTTCTACAGATGGCTTGCTTCGGCGAAATCCGCTGCGGTTCGACAGGGGACGAGATACAAGCACTGCTTGGTCCCCCGGAAGCCACCGCAAAATCGGTTCGCAAGCAGAGATACCCGGACATCTGGCTTTACGGCGGCGTGGAGTTCTGGCTGGACCAATCCGAGCCGCAAGCCTGCCGCAGCATCTGGATTGAGCGCATGGGGCATGGCTGGAAAGACGAGTTCAAGATGCCCGTGAACACAGTCGCCGAAGATTGGGACCTTCAGCCGTATATGTCCCGTGATGCGGTGGAAACTTACCTGCAACGCAACAGTATTACCGCCTCTCAGCCTGCGCCGAAAAAGCCCGACAAGAACGGCTACATCTTTGCCCCGCGAAACCTCATAATTTCGGCAAGCGGCGTGACACTGGGCTTTGACGAAGACTGGCGGCTGAATGCCTTTCATGCGGAACAACGCGCCGAACACCTATGATAACACCACAACTCCCGCTTCTCGGCGAAGCCCTTGAAACGCCGATCACAACACTTCTGAAGCCGCTGCTCGGCGCACATATGCCGACGGCAGGAGGACACCACAACGCCATCACGGACGGTGTCGCCATCGGCTGCCGCTCCGTGCAGATCTTTACGGCCAGCCCGCGCCAGTGGCGGGCGCCGTCCATCAAGCCGGACATGGCGGACAAATTCAAAGAAGTCGTCGCCGAAAGCGGCCTGACCAAGACCGTCGCGCACGACTCGTACCTGATTAACCTCGCCGCTGAGCCGGGCAGCGAAGTTTCCGAAAAATCACGCCTGGCATTTCGGGGTGAGATCGAGCGGGCGGAAGCGCTCGGCGTCAACTTCCTCGTCTCCCATCCCGGCGCTCACGGCGGGGCGGGAGTCGAGGTCGGTTTGGCCCGGCTGATTGAAAGTTTAGATGCCATTCACGCGCAGACGCCGGGCCTGAAAGTCCGCACCGCGCTGGAAACAACGGCAGGGCAGGGGACGTATCTCGGCGGCAGGTTTGAGCAGCTCGCTTCTATTATTCAAGGTGTCCGGAACCCGGAGCGCCTCGCCGTCTGCCTCGACACCTGCCACATCTTCGCCGCCGGGTATGACATTCGGACACCCGAAACCTACGCCGAAACGATGCGAGAATTTGGGGAGACCATCGGTTTCCAGTGGCTGCAAGTCATTCATGCCAACGACTCACAAAAACCTCTCGGCAGCCACGCCGACCGCCACGCCCACATCGGCGAAGGCGAAATCGGCCTGGAAGCCTTCCGCCTGCTGGTCAACGACCCTCGCATGGCCGGCCTGCCCATTATCGTCGAGACACCCGACAGCGAGACCATGCACGAAGTCAACATCAAGCGCCTCCGCAATTTGATCGAGGGGTGACCATCGCCCTTCAAAAGCCCTGGTCTTCAGACCAGGGCGAACACCCTGCAACTTTTTCGCCCGCCGCGTGTCACATTTATCAGAAACGGTTGATTGGAGGCATTATGAATAGTTCGACGGCTTTAGGAAGCGGGTTTGTGATCGGGATGCTTCTCTTGTATGGCTTTGTTATTCTGCTGGCAATCGCGTCGTTCGTCTTCTGGATCGTGGAGATTATTGACGTGGCGCGACGGCAGTGGGCGGAGCCGAGTGCGAAAACGCTCTGGCTGCTGGTGGTGATCCTGGGACATGGCATCGGCGCGATTGTGTACTACTTTGCCGGCAGGCCGTCCGGCTGGCTGCCGGGCGAAACGCCGCGCTACAACCAGTACCCGCCGAATTATCCGCCGAATTATCCGCCGAATTATCCGCCGACCCAGCCGCCGGGCCAGTGGCCGCCTCCGCCTGGACCGGAATGACGGTGCAGCCGAGACGCAGAAAAGCCGCCCAGTCACAGACTGGGCGGCTTCCGGCTGCCGTGTTACAAGTTTTCGCGAAGGCGGCCTTCCTGCTCCGGCGGAGCCTGCGCTTCGACGGAGCTGACCATCTTTTCGCGGCTTTCGGCCAGTGCAGATGCTGCTGAGGCTTTCCAGGCTTCGGTACGGCCGCTGAACTGGGCTAAAAACTGCTTCCCCTGGGGGGTCGCCAGCAGCAGTGCGGCAGCGCCGGCGGCGAGGCCGAGCAGCAGGGTGAGGGCGGCAGCGGCGTTGGACTGCGGCTGATACTGGCGCTCATCGTAGGCTGTCATAGGAGTATTCTCAGCTATTCTTCTTCGGTCGCGGCTTGCAGTTCGAACAAGCGCGATATGTTCTGGGAGCGGGAAAAAATCTCCGGCGTTACAGTCTCACCCTTGCGGATGAGCGGGAAGCCGAGGTAGCCCAAAACGTCTCGGTGGGCAATGCGCCCGATGATCGGGTCTACATACCCGATGATGCTGGTTCCCTGCGGCAGCGCCGTATTGTTCATCGCGCTGGTGCCGCCGGTTCCGGCGGGTGTGCCGGTGACTTGAGGATGTTGTTTTGCCATAGGATAACAGAATTACTGAGAAAGATCGGAAAGAGAATGCGCGAGTGTCATAATGGTGTCAAAGCGGCCCAGCTTCAGGACACGCTCCGGCTGGCGGCCCGGCGTGAGGAGAATGCTCAGGGTGCGCCCATGCGGGGACAAACGCTTGCGGGCTTCGACAAGCAGCGCGAGGCCCGCGCTGTCGATGAAGTCTACTTTGCTCAGGTCCACGATGACCCCGGACGTCTCAGTATCGCCGACCGCGCCGAGCAGCGCTTCGCGGAGCTGGGGCGCGGTGGTCAAATCTACTTCGCCGACGGCTTCAATAACCGTCCCCTGCGGCTCCTGGCTTCGGCTGACAACTAACTGCGCTGCGTTCAAGTGGCTCACTCCCGGCTCAGAAATCTTTTGAGAGCTTTTATTCTAAAAATGGATTATGACTCTCTTGTCGGCAGATTATACCAGGAAATGCAGGAAAATCTACGCGGGAGTCTCAAAGTAACCTATGAAAAATACCAATGATACCGTTTCACCGTGTCTTCACCTCACCTGGCTCGGCCATGCCGCGTTTCTCCTCGAAAGCTCGACCGGCACGCGCGTCCTGCTCGACCCGTACCGTGCGCCTGATGCCGGCGCCTATGCGCCGATTGATGTCCCCGCCGACGTGGTGCTGGTCAGCCACCTGAACCCGAAGTATCACAGCCACTGGGAGGCGGCTGCGGGAGACCCAATCCGCCTGAACGGCCTGGACCTTGCCGGCAAGGCAAGTGGGGCAGACGCCCACGGGATCAACTTTCGTGCTGTCCAAGTTTGGGAGTCGCCGGAGCGCAAAACGCCGGTCTCCATGCCGTATTTTGAGATGGACGGTGTCACCATTTGCCATTCCGGCGACCTCGGCCACGCGCTGTCTCCCGAAGAAGCCGCGCCGCTGATGGGAATAGATGTGTTTCTGGCCGTCGCGGGCGGCCCGCCCACGGTATCTTTGCCGGAGATGAAAGCTTTGATTGACCTCATCCAGCCGAAAATCGTGATTTCGATGCACTACCAAAACGGCAAGGTCAACCTGCCGCTTCAGCCCATCGAAGATTTTTTGGCGCTCTTTGAGCCGTCCCAGATTGTTTACAACGAGACCCCGTCGCGGATCGTCTGCGCGGACAGCCTGCCGCTGTCCCTGCAAGTGATCGTTCTGCCGTCGGCCAGCTAACCGCCAGGCGGAAGCAAAACGCGCAGAACGTCGCGCCCGTCCTGCCGCCATGAAAGCGGGGGTGTCTGCATCATGCCGGGGCGGCACAAGTACGAGACGCCCGGCAGGTAGCCTTCTGCGTCTCCCGCCACGGCGCAGCCCTGCAAGCGGCCTGCGACTGCCGAAACGGCTTCCGGCAGGTCTGAAAGAGAACCGAATGGCTGCACGGAAACGACGCCGAAGGTCGGGGAGCCGCGAAAGGCGCTTGCAGGCCGGGCAATCACTGTCCAGCGCAGGTCATTCGCCGGGAAGACTTGGGTGCCGTCTTCCATCCACGCCAGCGCCCGCGCGTCCCGCACTGCGCCTGCCGCCGACGCTGCCCGCACCGGCAGAGGGTACTCGGCAGAGACTAATGCCAGCGCGTCCGCCAAGAGCGCCGCAAAACGCTTGCTGTCGTCAAAATCACCCAGCACATAAATCGTCTGCGGCGATAAGCAGCCGCCCTGATCGTAGATCAAAATGTCTTTGGCAAACCCACGCGCCGCTTCACCGATGTCCGCGCCCGGCAGCAGCAGGCCCAGCGACACCCGATGCCCGTAGCCGATAAACGGCGTCGGCATGGGACAAAGCGCCCGCAAATCACTGAGCGTGCTGTCGCTGCCGTGCGCCATGACCAAATCAGCCTCACGGCAAAGCGCGGCGTCTAAATCGCGTGTCCCGCCGGGCCATTCGGCTAGAAAAACGCACGCCGCCAGTTCCGGCGCGACTTCGGCCAGCGATTGATGGAACAGGTGCGCCCAGCGGGCAGACGTATTGGACGGCAGTTTGACCAGCGACGCGCTGCGAACGAGGAGCGCTCGGATGACGCTGACCCAGGCCAAAAGCGGCGTGTTCCCGGCGATGACGTGGCCGATGAGGGGATAACCGGGCGCGTCCGGCACCTTCTCGGAGGCCAGAAGTTCGCCGAGTGCGTCTGTCGTCAGCGAATCCAAAAGCGCACCGAGGCTGACCTGCACCATCGCAAAGGGAAACGGTTCCGTCCAACTTTCGGCTTCCCGGCGCAGAGCGTAAGCAGGCTCGCGCCAGCGGCGGCCAACTTTCGCCAAAGCCGCAACAATCTCCGCCTGCGGCATGAGCGAAAGCGTCTCAGCATGACGACGGCACAGGTCGTCGGCGGCAGCCCCGATAGTGTCTACTGTTTCGCCCATAACTCTTCCACCGTCAGCGAGCAGCCGCGCACTTCGGCGTCGGCGGCGCGGCCATGCAGGACAAAGCCATCAGAAGTCAAAGTTCCGAGGTCCTGCGTCTGCAAGGCCAGCACGGAGTTAAAGTTGGCGAGGTCATAATGCCGCAACAGCCCCGGCGTTCCAAGCAGCGTGTCATCGCCTGTTTGCGGGTCAATCGTGCGGGTGCGGACCCAGTGCGGCCCGCGTTTTTCGGGATCCAGTCCCTGCCCATAGAACTGCGACGCCATCTCAGACATTCCATACTCGCTGTAGCAGCTTTCTAACGGCACACCGAGCCGCGATCCAAACAGCCCGTACAGCTCTTCGCGCGGCACTTCCCGCGTCCGGCCCTTGAATCCGCCGGTCTCGATGACCACGCTGCCGTCCGGCAGCCGCCAATGTTGCGGCGTGCCGTCGAAGAGCTGCACCCACGCAAACGCCGTCCCGAACAGCGTCACCGGCTCCCTAAGTGCCGCCAGTGACTTCGACAGCGCGGCGTCAGCGTCCCAAAAGAAGCGTTCCGCCCCTAATGCTCCCAGCATGTGCGATAGGGACGAGTTAGGCGACGCCGTAGGCTCCGGCATCAGCGCCCACAAGCGTTCCGGCCGCACCGGCAGCGCGGCCTCAAACCCCACGCGCAGGCTGGTTTCGTACAGCGCCAGCGCATTGGCATCAAAGTAGTGCCTGCTGGCCTGCGCCCCGGTCGTTCCCGACGAATAAAAGACGGCGGCGGCTTCATCCACGGGAACACACGATAAATCAAAGACTTTGAACGCCTGCGCCGGGACTGCCGGGATGTCCTGCCAGCGCGAAACCGTCTCCGGCAAAACACCCTGTCCCCGACACAGCCGCCGGTATGGGGCGCATAACTCATACTGCCGGGTGAACAGCGCCCGCGCCAGGCGATCAAACTCGCCGTCACTGCCTGCGCCTTCGATAAACTTGGTAATCTGCCGTGCCACTTCGTCCATAAAGTTATTGTACCCTCTGGTATACTGAGAGAAGAACCCACCCCGGTTCGTTCCCCATTATGAAGTCTCCAAACCGCAAAACCGAAGCGCTTCTGCTGCTGGCCGTGCAGATCGTCTTAGTGGCCGGGCTGGCGCTTGTCTTTTTCGGCAAAAAAGCAACGACCGAATACGTCCCATCCGCAGTCAACATCAACACGGCGTCGGCACAGACTTTGGCGTCTGCGCTGTCCGTTAGTCCGCAAACGGCCGCCGCGCTGGTCAAAGCACGCGGGCATGGCTGGCCGTCGGTTTACAGCTTGCGCCATGCGAAAGCGCTCAAGAACATTCCTGTCAGCTTTGACGACAAGGCGCTAGTTGTGCGAACGCCGAACGAAGCCGCCAAGCTGTTCTGGGGCGGTGTGGTTGGTTTTCTCGCGGCGTTTTGGCTAGGCCATGCCGTGCTTCGGAAATCGGCTCCATCTGCCGACCCGTTTCTGCTGCCGTGGGTCGCGCTCCTGTCGGGCATCGGACTGATGCTGGTTTACAGCGTCAAAGACCCGTACCGGGACTCACCTGCGTTCTCCGGCCAGGTCTGGGGCGTTGCCGTGTACGGCATTTTGGCCCTGATCCTGCCGCTGACGCGGCCCTTCGGACGGCTGACGCTGCGCCGCTACCAGTACGTCTACGCCGGGGTCGCCGTGCTGCTGATGCTGGGTCTTCTCGTGCTGGGCCACGGGCCGGGCGGCATTCACATTCAGCTCTTCGGCGTGGAGCCGGTCGAGTTCATTAAGCTGCTGCTGGTGCTGTTCACGGCGTCGTACCTGGCCGAGCGGCGGGGGAGTCTCGGCGACCCGAAGGCCATCCTGCCGCGCCTTGCGGACTTTGGGCCGCTGGCCGCCGCGTATGCGTTTTGCCTCGCGCTGTTTCTGCTGGTCAAAGACCTCGGCCCGGCGGTGCTGCTCCTCGGCGTCTTTTTGGCCCTGCTGTATCTGACGACGCGCCGCTGGATTTACCCGGTCGTCGGGACCGCTCTGCTCGCCATCGCGGCGGGCCTCGGCTACGCGCTCCACTTCGGCTTCTTCGCGACACGGGTTCTTATGTGGCAGCATCCGTGGGACAACGCGGACAAGAACGGGGCGCAGCTTGCTCAGGGCCTGTGGGGCTTTGCGACCGGCGGCTTGTTCGGGAGCGGCCTGGGACTCGGCCACCCGGAGTTTGTGCCGCGTTCAGGGTCGGACTCGATCTTCGCATCGCTCGGCGAGCAGATGGGCTTGGTCGGCTGCCTTGTTGTCCTGGTGATTTACGCGCTGCTGATCGCTCGCGGACTTTACATTGCCCGGCGGGCTGGAACGGACTTTGACCGGCTGCTGGCGGCGGGTCTGACGCTGCTTTTGGGAGGGCAGGCCATGACGATCACCGGGGGCGTTTCCGGGCTGGTGCCGCTGACCGGAATGACCCTGCCATTTGTGTCGTTCGGCGCGTCGTCGCTGGTGTCAAGCTTTTTCGCCGTGGGTCTGCTTTTGCAGATCTCCGGCAAGACGATCCCAGCGGACTTCGCCGACAAGGCCACGCCTGAATGGAGTCGGGCAGCGCGGACACTCGCGCTGGCCTGCGCGGTTTACTTGCTGGTCGGCGTCGGCTTCGTGCGCCTGGTCTTTGTGCAGGGTGTTTGGGACACGCAGACCGCGACCCGCCTGCTGCGAACCCCCGACCGGGACACGCGGCCCGGCGCTCCGCTGCCGGCCCATGTCAACCCGCGCCTGCTTTTGTATGCGTCGCACCTGACGCGCGGCACGATTTACGACGACAGCAAGCAAGTCCTGGCCCGGAACCCAGCCAGCAAAGCCGAGCCGGGGCAAACGACCCTGCTGTGTCCCGACAGTCGCCCGCGCGTGTACCCCGCCGGCGCGGCGTTCGGCCAGATCGTCTGGGCCGTCGAGCGTTCCCAGTCGGTATCAAACCCACTGGGCGAGAATACGAAGCTGCGGGGCTTTGCGAGCTACGCCGATCTGCTGACGCCGTACCGGACCCAGAACCTGCCATTCCACGCCGCGCCGCACCCGCAGAACGTCACGCTGACGCTGGACAAGAGCGAGCAGATCGCGGCGACCGATGCGCTCACGAAGTACGCGGGGTTAGTGCGAGACCGGCGCACGGGCAAACCTCAGAACAAAGGCGCGGCGGTGCTGATGGACGTGCAGACGGGAGACGTGCGGGCGCTGGCGTCTATTCCAAACTTTGACCCGGCAGCGCTGACGCCGGAGACTTGGGCCGCGCTGCAAACCCAGCCCGACGGCCCTGTGTTTGATCGCGCCGTCTCCGGCCTCTACCCGCCCGGCTCGGCCTTTAAGATCGTCACGGCGGCGGCAGGCTTAGAACACGGCCTCGGCGCGAAGACGTTCTTCTGCAACCACACGGCCACAAACATCGTTTGGCACTACGGCGGCAAAAATTACTCGCGCCGGCGTATCACCGACGAAGCAGGCTTCCCTCCGCACGGCGAGACCGATATGGCGAAGGCGCTGCGAGTCTCGTGCAACATCTATTTTGCTCACTTAGGCATTGCGCTGGGCGCACCGGCCCTGGATGAGACAGCGAAGCAGAAGTTCGGCCTCGCTTATCTGCCCTCGCTGCCGAAGCTGGCCGAAGACTTGCCGGACTGCGCTTACGGGCAGGGCGCGGTGCTGGTGACGCCCCTGGAAATGGCCTGCGCGGCTCAGGCCGTCGCCGACAACGGACGCCTGCTGCCGCCGGTGTTTTTTCAGACAACCGCCCCGCCGGGGGTCGGCACGCAGGCCATGACACCTGCCGACGCTCAGAGTTTACAGCAAATGCTCGCTGGAGGCGTCACGGACGGCACGGCGCGGGGCGTCTTCGACAGCCTGCGTGTTTCGGTCGCCGGCAAGACCGGCAGCGCCCAGAACGGGCGCGGGGACGGCGTCTCGCACTCGTGGTTTGCCGGGTTCGCACCGGCCTCACAGCCGAGATTTGCGTTCGCCGCTGTCGTCGAGAATGGCGGGGCCGGGCGCGATGCCGCCGCGCCGGTCTGCCGCGAAATGCTCCGCCGGGCGTTTCCATAGGCACACAAGCTGTTGCAGTGAAACCCGGAATGGGCGGTTGAAACCGCCGCAACAAAGGCACAAAGTCCGCCTTCGCGGACTCAAACTCTGAACTTCCGTATTAACCTGCGGAGGCAGGTTTCGCGCACTTGTTGCCGTGACTTTAGTCGCCCGGCATTCTTCGTGTGCTATAATCTTAATGAGGAAAATCCAGATTTGACGTTCGGCTCGAAAATACTTTCGTTTGCAGCTCTGTTCTGCCTGTGTTCTGCTCTCCCTGCGTCCGCCGATGACCTGCGGGCGGCTTACGAATCGCAGGCGGGCTACGCGCTGCATCTCTTGGAAGCAGGCCGGTACGGGGAAGCGGAAGATGCGGCTCAGAATTTAGTCACGGCCTATCCCGACGCCTCACTGCCCTATGCCATTCGCGGCACGGCGGCGCTGTATGTCGGCAGCATCGGGTTTGCCCGCAAAGACTTTCGTCGCATCGGCTCCGACAGCCCTGACCCGGTGACTTTGTACGGCGTCGCGCTTTGCGACCTGTTCGCGCAGAACACGGACGGCGCGAAAGACCGGCTCGGTGAGCTGTCGCGGGAGCCGGGACTGCCTGAGGCGCAGAAGAGCGATGTCGCGGCGGCGCAGGGCTATTTGGCCCTGCTCTCCGGGGACACGGCGAGGGCGGCGTCGCTGACAAAACCAGATGCCGGGGCGAGCGGCACACTGGCGTCTGAAGTCTCCGCGCTGGCATTGGCCCGCACCGCCCCCAGCGCCGGTGCGGCGGCCCTGGCGCATTTTCTGGCAACGCCTGATGGCGTCCCGCGCGTCCGCGAGCAGGATGGCCTGCGCCCGCTGTTTGATCCGGCAAAGCCGCTGGAGCCGAGCGTTCTTGCGCCCGCCTTGCAGGGGATGTACGCCGACCGCTTGAACGGCAGCATCCTGGCGTCGAAACGGAGCGTCGGCGAGATCCAGCCGTGTTCAGGAATCGTAGACTTGAACCCGCCGCAGACGCTGCCGGCGCAAACCGCGCTGTTATCCTATTCCGTGGATGGGCAGATGGCCGCGATGGTCAGCCAGCCGCCGTACACGTTCACCTGGAACACGGCACGGGTCGCAAACGGCACCCACCGGGTCAAAATGGAAGCCGTCGACTCGTTCGGCAACCCGCTCGTGACGCAGACCGAGACCGTGCGGGTCGCAAATCGCAATGGGTCGGCTCTGCATCAGCCCGACGACCCCGGCATGACCGCGCTGTGGGCGCGGCTGTGGAGCCTGCTGGCGCTGCGCCCGTCCCGCAAAGTCGCCGAGTGGACCCTGGCGCAGGACTTTCTCGCGAGGGGCGACAGAGTCAATGCCGCATCACACTTAGAACTTGCTGCCGCGCTCGACCCGGCCTACAAGAACGGCCGCAGCACGGCGCGGGCCTTATTCGGTCCCCCGCCGCGTCTTCTCAGTCTCACCAGCGGCAGCGGCAAGCTCAAGCAGGTCGCGCTGACCTTTGACGACGGCCCCAGCGGCGCCAAAACGCCTGCGCTCTTAGATGCCCTCGACAAAGCCAAAGCCCCCGCAACATTCTTTGTGGTCGGCTCCCGCGCCGCCGAAGCGCCGGAAATGCTGCGCCGCATGGCGAAGCGCGGCGACGAAGTGGAAAACCACTCGTTCACCCACCCGAACATGAACCTGCTGCTGCTGCCGGAAGCCGAAAGCGAGATCGTGCGCGGGTCGGTCGTCATTCAAGCGCTCACGGGAAAACAGCCCCACTTCTTCCGTCCGCCCGGCGGCAATGCAAACGCCGCCGTGCAGCGTCTCGCCCAAAGCTATGGGTTGTCGGTGGCCTACTGGACTGTGGACGCCGTGCATTATGAAGATCTCGGCTCGCCGTCCGGCCTTGTCGCCTATATTCTCGCCCATGTTCATCCCGGCTCGATTGTCCTGATGCACAATGGCCCTGAAGTGACTGCGTCGGCCATTCCCGCCCTGGCTGCCGCCCTGCGGGCGCGGGGCTATTCCCTGGTGACGCTGGCAAAGCTTGCCGAAGGGCAGACAAACACGCCGTTAAAGCCAGCCGTGAAGATGAAGGAATGAGCGCGGAACTGCGCTTCGGGCTGACCCTGGCGGTCTTCGCTCTAACCGTATTTAGCTCGCCGCAAGCCCCCCTGCTTTTTATCGCTTTGCGATTACTTCGTATCGGGGCGTTAGGCGGGCTTCCCAAAGGCCCCTGAAACAGAGGCTTTAGGGTTTCATGGGGGTAGCCCGAACGAAGTGAGTTCAGGCCGCGTGAGATGAGGGCTTACGGGTATAATCAAAGTGTTCATTCGTTGCAGTTCGGCAGTTGAAATCCGTCATAAGGACTCGCAATGTGTTTTCGTCTGTTTGTGCTTTTTGCTAAGAGCAGATTAGGAACCCGTTTGGCGAGAGACAACAAGATACGCGCCCGAAGTTCGTTGCACCGAAGAACAAAAGTTTCGCAGGCTTGCCCTGCGGAATGGGCGGGGGCACCGCCTTTGGGCGTCAACGTAAGCTAGTAGGCTATGCGTAGCCCAAGAAGCCGCCTTGCGATAGCGCGATTGCTCCTTTCGTCTTGCCTGCCTTCGGGATAGAGCAAGCCCAAGAAGCCGTCGGGCTTTAGCCCGTGCGGAGTGTCACATTTCTGGTAGTGCGTTAGGAAGTTGGCCCCCCAGCCCCCATGATTGGGGGCTGGGGGCATCTTTTTATCGTCCGGTCAGCCGCGTAAGGAGTGAGCCGAGCGGTGATTGGACCTGCAAGGACAGCGGGATGACGAGCGGCGGACGGCCCGGCGACCGAATGCCGATGCCGCTTTGGTAGACCCCGGCCGGCAGGTCGGCGCTTGGCATGACAATCTGAACCGAGAGGCTCTGGCCCGGCGGGAGCGTTCCCTGTGCGGGCGTGATTTGCAGGCCGCTGATCGGCTGGCCGATGCCGCCGGTCACTCCTTCGGCCGCCGAAGCGATCCCAAACTCCAGCGGCGACTCGCCGATATTCTTCAGCGTGAACTCGCCGTCTGCCGCCTGCCCGCGCCGGGCCGTCAAGACAAGCGGCGCAGGGTCGCTGCTGCCGTTGACTTCGCTTTGGCCCGGCGACGGCGCAAAATTCACGCTGCACTCGACGGACCACTTATCTCCCGTCACGATCTCGCCCTGCGGGGTCGTCTGGTCATCGGAGCTGATTTCCAGCCGTCCTGTCAGCATGGCGCCGCGCTCGGCGGTCCGGGCCGGGTCTACCCGGACTGTAATCTCGTGTTCGTTGCCGGAAAAGCGGTTCCCGGACACCGCGATCCAGGGCGCACGCACTTTGATCTCGCCGGAAATCTGCCCGCCGCCGGCATTGTACAGCGATACGGTCATCGGCGGCGCAACCCGTCCCCGCGCGACTTCCCCAAACCGCAGATGCTTTCGGCTGACCAGCAGAACCGGCGGAGCGATCTGGCGCAGCTCGGCCAGGAATTCGCCTGCGCTGGCATACCGATACTCGGTGTTGTAGGAAATGGCTTTGTTGATCAGCCGGGCCAGGTTGAGGTCGGCGTTCGGCTGCTGGATTAAAGAGTTTGTGACATACATGGAGCGCTGGTTGATCTGCTCCTGGTCGGGCGCGACCCCGGTCACCATCTCGTACATAATGCAGCCCATCGCGAAAATATCCGTGCGAACATCGGCGCTCCACTGGCCGTCGGCTTCAATCTCCGGCGGCAGGTAACCTTCCGTGCCGTACAGAGGCATCGGGGCGTCGTTCTCATGGCCCGACCCGAAGTACTGGGCCGCGCCGAAGTCGAGCAAGGTCAAATGCCCCTGCGGCGTGATGCGAATGTTGGCGGGCTTGAGGTCATGGTGAACGATCTGGCGCGAATGCAGAAACGCCAGCGCGTCGCACAAAGAAACCGACCACTTGAGAGTCCAGAGCCGGGGCAGGGGATGGCGCTTCAAGATGATCTCGTCGAGGGTCGCGCCGGCAATAAACTCCTGCGCGATATAAAAGTGGCTGTCGTTCTGGAACGCCTCGTAAAATGTCGGCATCAGCGGGTGGGGGCTGGCCTGCATCCCGACCGTGCGCTCCCGGTCGAACAGCGCCTGCAAAGGGGCCTGGTCGCGCGGATGCCGGGCGGGAAAGAATTCTTTCAGCGCCACCTGCCGCCCGATCACTTCGGGATCGCGGGCCAAATACACTGCGCCGTAAGCGCCCTGGCCGACGATCCGCTCGATCACATACTGCGTGTGATGCCCCGGCACGGTCTCGCCGGCGGCCAGCAGCATCACATCGTCATATCGTTTCCGCTTCGCCACGCTTCACGCACCTCTGAGCCGAGAGAAAATTATCTCTTGACAAACAACAGTCTTGTGGGTATTATACCTGATATGGCCCTATCGTTTAACGGTCAGGACAGCGCCCTCTCACGGCGTAAATCGCAGTTCGATTCTGCGTAGGGTCATCGCCGAATGTTTCTTTTCTGTTTCTTTATCTTCCGCAGGCGATTTGCCTTGCGGAAGTTTTCGTTTTTGGGGTACTAAGAAAGGCATGGAACGACTGTACGCGCCCTGGCGCATGGCGTATATCGAGCAGCCCCAGCCGCCAAAGCCGGACTCCACGGGCTGCGTCTTCTGCGACGCGGCGGCGTCCCCCGACGATGTCGCCGGCTTAATCGTGCATCGCGGTGAATCGGCTTTTGTTATCCTGAACAAGTTCCCCTACAACAACGGGCATTTGATGGTCGTCCCGCACCTGCACACCGCCAAGCTGCCTGACTTGTCCGACGCGGCCCTGGCCGAGATTTGGACCCTTGCCAAAGACGCTCAATCCGCGCTGCAAACCGCCATGCACCCCGACGGCTATAATCTCGGCATGAACTTAGGAACTGCCGCCGGGGCAGGCATCGCCGACCATCTGCACCTGCACGTTGTCCCGCGCTGGAACGGCGACACCAACTTCATGCCCGTGCTTTCCGACGTAAAAGTCATGCCGGACGCTCTGGAGCATTCTTGTTTGCTGCTTCGGGACGCATGGCCCGCTTAGATTAGAAAGAACACCAATGGCGGACGAGACGCAAAGCACCAAAAGCAAAATTATTTTAGACATGGCAGCGGAAGCCTCCACCTGCCCGGCGTGCGATTTGTCCGAGACGCGCACGAAAGTGGTCTTCGGCGACGGCAATGCCGACAGCCCGCTGATGCTGATCGGCGAAGGGCCGGGGGCGAACGAAGACGCGACCGGGCTGCCGTTTATCGGACGCGCCGGTAAGCTGCTCGACGAATGCCTGCGGGAAGCCGGGATGCTTCGCAGGCATATTTATATTACCAACGTCGTCAAGTGCCGCCCGACAGTGGAAGAAGCCGGCAAAATCAAGAACCGCCCGCCCCGCGCCGACGAGGCTTCTACTTGTGTGTCGCTTTGGCTGGACAAGCAGATCGCGACCATTCAGCCGCTGGTGATTTTGTGCCTCGGCGCTCCCGCCGCGAACGCGATCATTCACAAGAACTTCAAGATGACCCAAGAGCGCGGCCAGTGGTTCGAGAGCCGCTACGTCCGCTATGCAATGGCGGCGCTTCATCCCGCGTATATTCTGCGGCAGGAAGGCGAAGCTTACGACCAGTCGCGCCAGTTTTTAATTGACGATCTCGTCGCCGCCCGCGACAAAGCCAAAACCGCCAAAGACGAGCCGAAGTCAACTTTGTTCTAAAAAGTTATATGGGCGGTTAAAACCGCAGCAACAAAAGCACAAAGTCCGCCTGCGCGGACTCATACGGAACATCTGTATTAACCTGCGAAGGCAGGTTTCGTGACCTTGTTGCCGCGAATTCATTCGCCCGGCACCCCCTCACTCAACAGAAAGACAACAATTATGGAAAAACGGCCTTACGGGAACACCGGCTGGGACCTCAGCCTTCTCGGCTTCGGCGGCATCATTGTCATGGATGTCTCGCCCGCCGATGCGGACACTTATGTCGGCGAGGCCATTGACCGGGGCGTTAATTATTTCGATGTCGCGCCCTCCTACGGCAATGCCGAGGAGCGTCTTGGGCCTGCGCTCAAGCCTTACCGCGACGATGTCTTTCTCGCCTGCAAGACCGGACGCCGGGACGCCGCCGGGGCAATGGAAGAACTTGAAAACTCTCTGCGCCTCATGCAGACCGACCACTTTGACCTGTACCAGCTTCACGCCATGACCACCGCCGACGATGTTTCGCAGGCGTTCGGCCCCGGCGGCGCAATGGAAGCTTTCCTCAAAGCCCGCGAGCAGGGCAAAGTGAAGTATCTCGGTTTCAGCGCCCACAGTGTCCATGCAGCATTGTCTGCGCTGTCCCAGCACCCCTTCGACAGCATTTTGTTTCCGTTCAATTACATCACCTACGAGAACGCAAAGTTTGGGCCGCAGGTCATGGAAGCCGCCGAAAAGGCCGGCGCGGCCCGGCTTGCGCTCAAAGGCATGGCGCGTGGCCCATGGCAGGGCGACGACCCGCAAAAGAGCGAGTACCCAAAAGCCTGGTACGAGCCGCTGGCCGACCGGGCCGAAGCTGAGGCTGCATTGCGCTACACCCTGTCGCTGCCCATCACCGCCGCCCTGCCGCCCGGCGACATCCGTTTGTTCCGCCTCGCCTGCGCCATCGCCGACGACTTCGAGCCGATTTCGGCGTCGGACCTCGCCGCCATCCAAGCCAAAGCTGCCACCGAGCAGCCGCTGTTCCAGCTTGCCGCCTAAGTCTGCATTATGACCTACAAACTTGCCGCGATTGATCTCGACGGAACACTGCTGAATTCCAAGACCCATGCCATTACGGACGGCAATGCGGCGGCGGTGCGCGAAGCTGCCAAAAACGGAGCGCAGATCGTGCTGGCGTCGGGGCGGCAGTGGGCGACGATCAACAAGTTTGCGGCCCAGCTTGATCTCGCCCCCGATGCCCCGATTATCGCCTACAACGGAGCGATGATCCGCACTCACGGCGGGGACACCTGGTTTCATCAGCCGCTGCCGGCGGACGCGGCGGCGAAGATCGTGGCCTACTGCGCGGCGCACGGCTGCCACTTGAACTACTACCTAAACGATGAGCTGTATGTTCGGGATCAGGACAAATGGGTAGACATCTACCGGCAGCGGACGGGGACGGACGCGCATATTACCGGCGATTTGGGGAAGTTTGACGGGCGGCGTCCGACCAAAATTCTGCTGATTGACACCCCCGAAACGACTAACAAGCTGCTGGCCCATTTCAAGGCGGAGTTCGGGGACACGCTGTATATCACGAAGACTGAAGATGAGTACCTAGAGTTCATGGACCCGGACATCAATAAAGGCCGCGCTTTGGCCGAAGTCGCCGGGCATCTGGGCCTCACGGCGGCGGAGTGCGTCGCGTTCGGCGACTCGTTCAACGACACGCCGATGCTTCAGTGGGCCGGCCTCGGCGTCGCAATGGGAAACGCCAAACCGGAGCTAAAGGCCATTGCGGGCCTCATCGCCCCGCCCGCCGATGACGACGGGGTGGGGCAGGTTCTCGCTGAACTCTTCCCGGTCCATCCACAAGACAAGTAGAAAATGCGGGAATGTCAGCGCGGCGATCAGCGACAAGTAGAGGTAGACGAAGCTGCCGACGCTGATGTGTGCTGCGCCCTGCCACCACCACAGCCCCGCAAGAACCCCCAGCGCCCCCAGCGTCATCGGCAGCGCCTGCGCCGCCGAGCGCAGAACACACCGCCCGATTTGACCCCGCGTGAGCGCCTCTCTGTTTGTATCATCTATCAGCATGAGCCGGGCAATGTGCCGGGCCGAGTGCCAGACGCAGAAATAGACGCCGACGGCCAAAATCGCCGGGACGAGGGAGAAGTAGGCCAGCAGCAGCGTGCCCTCGCCGGCATCCTGCCAAAACGCAGCCCTGCTCAGTTTCCACGACTGCCACAAGTAGGCCGCAAGCGTCAGGCCGATGACGGCAAAGCCAGTTTCACGCAGGAGCGGCGACAGGGTCCAGTCTGCGCGGCTGCCGTACCAGCCCAAAATGCCGCCTGCGACCTGCGCGAATGCCGCCGGGTGCGCCAGCGGCGGCAGCACAATCGGCAGGCCGCCTCGGACAGCCCAAATGAGAAAGCGGCCTGCGCTGGTTTGCGGCCTCGGCTGACGCTCAAACACCGCCAAAAAATAGGCGTCGCCCTGACCCCAGTGCAGCCATGAAAACAGCAAAAAGACGACCAGCGCGGCCAGGGGCGCGAAATGCCAGAAGACCAAATACAGCACAACTAAAGCCGCGTAGCCCAGCACGAACACCGTCAAATACTGAGGTGTGAGGCGTCGGTGCAGGAGAAACAGCGGGGCGAGATGGTCCAGCGCCCCATGCGGCAGGCCGAGAAAGACCATGCCCAGGACAAACGGCCAAAACTGCCATTTGACTGCTAGGGCAGGAAAGGAGCAGGCAAAAAGCAGAACGGCCAAAAGTACAATCCATGCAGGCCAGGTCAGCCAGGGCCGGAGCGCATCAGCAGGGGCGCGGCTCGCCAAGCCGCTTGGAGGAACGGCCTCAGCGGCAAAGAACGCAGAATGGGGAAGTCGCTGGGCCATAAGCTGGTTTCCGACAAAAACGCCGTCAGCGTGTCCGGCGGGACGCGCGAAAACAAGCGGGTAAAGTAGCCGGGGAAGGCTTCGGGATGATCGTGCAGGGCCTGCAAAAAGACTGTGTCAAAGAAGCGGAAGCGTGCCGGAGGCGGTACTTCTTGAAAGCTGTCCAATGTTCCTGCCAGCGCGGCATCCGCGAGCTGCCGGCACTGGGCCTGAATGCGCGTGAACGTGTAGCCGCTGGACGGCTTCGAGCAGCCGCCTGCCGTGCCGATAAAAAAGACCCGGCCGTCACGTCTCGGAAACGGCTGCGTGGTCATGGGGATAGCTCCCGCTTCCTCGCGCTCGGCGGTGACAGAGTCCAATCCCCCGTGGGCGCGGAGATAAGCGCCGATTTCCCTGCGATGCTGCTCCGCACCGACGGCTTTGGCGGCAAGCGGCTGAATGTAAGTGTTCTCGACCAGCGCCTCGGTCGGCGAGAACGGCAGAACGTACATAAAGTGCAGGCCGCGCTCCTGAGACACCCGGAAGTCCATCAATGTGCAGCGTGACGGATCAAATCTCGGCGCATTCGTGCGGAGGAACTGACCGAAGAACCGCTGAGAAAACGAGAGGCCGCCGGACGGCATAGGGTGCGGGCGGCTGTCAAAAACGAAGTCGGCGTCCGGCAAAGCGGCATCAACGGCGCAGCCGAGCTTCAGGGTAACGTTTGGGCGGCGGCGGAGAATTTCCGTGACATAGGCATAAAAGTCAATCCCGCGCAGGCAGGCATAACCGCCGCGGACTGAGCTTTGCATCGCCCGGCGACCATCGGCTCCGACCACTTCCCATTGGCCCCAGCAGGACGACGCGAGGTGGCTGAACGGGTGGGGGACAGTGTCCCAAAAGCACCAGGTCCGGTCGTCGGTAAACCCGGATTTCCGGTCCAGGACAATGATTTCGTCCGTGACGCCGCGTTCCAGGAGCGCGTGGCAGAGGCTCAGACCCGCCGCGCCCGCACCGACAATGACATAGCGTTTCGCGGGCAAAATAAAACGTTTCTAATGGGGCGAGATTTCTAGTTAAGGGATGCCAGCTTGCCCAGCTCCTGCGTGTCCACCGGCAGGCTCAGGCCGCCGACCACGTCTTGCAGCGTGTCCTGTGCTGCGATCTCGGTCTGCAAGATTTCCCGCTCACGCTGCAAGCGGCGGGACGTGTCGGTCATCTCCAAAAGCGCCTGTTTCTCATGCGGCGGAACCTGCAAAACGCTGGCGACGGCATACGACAGATATTCCGGGTCCTGCGGCAGCTGAAGCGTCGAGAGCGTCCGCCCAGTCATCGCAAAGAGCGCTTCCAGGTAGGCCCGGAACAGACCGGCGACTGAGTGGAAGTCGTTCTCAATTTGCCCCGCATCCGCTTCTTCTTCCCCCACCGGCTCAACCGCCGCCGAAAGATAAGGCTTGTCGTGGAATGTTCGCGCAATGCGAAAACGCGACTCGCCGAAGACCAAAATGTTCATGCGGCCGTCGGGCAGCTCTTCATACTGGGCAATCCGGGCCAGCGTCCCGACCTGGCGCGGCACGGCCTCCGCGCCGATGTCGGCACCGTTCTGGATCAGCGTAATGCCGAACGGCGATTTTTCTTCCCGGCAGCGCAGGATCATTTCCCGGTAGCGCGGCTCGAAGATGTGCAGCGGCAGCGGCATATCGGGGAACAGCACGACATGGAGGGGAAACAACGGAATGTCATCATAGTTGACCATAACACGACCCGCCTGCTGTAAACTACTCCCAAAGCATAATCAATCGGGAAGAACGGTGATGTAGCCGAGGTCTTTGCCCAGCACAAAGAACTCGTCGGCGCTTTTCGGCTCGGCGTAAGTCGTCTTGTGGGCGCTGTTATAAAGGGCGACGGCCTTCTGCGCGAAGGCGAGCGGCGACAGGGCATTTAAGAAAAGCCCTTTCCAGCCAAGCTCTTTCGCCACTCGCGCTTTGGCCTGGGCCAGCACATCGTCGGCGTTCGGCCCGGTCAGCGTCTCATCCACATGCCGCCCGGCGACATCCATGGTAACCCGCACTCTCATAGCCCCAGTATACCCGTCTCTTGTCCGAACTGACGCAGCATTTCCGTACTGGCCGTTGCCAGCGCCACGCTTGTATCTCCCGCCCCGTAGTACACAAACATTTGGTGGTCTTTGATGACAAGGCCGGTAGGGAACACGACGCCGCCCATGCCGACGCGCATTTCATACGGCGCCTTCGGCTCAAACACCCATTCCGGCCAGCGTGCGGCGAGCTTGCTGGGGTCGTCTTTGTCTAAAAGGGCCAGCCCGAACCGATATTCCCAGCTATCCCCGACCGGCTGGACCCCGTGGAAGATCAAAAACCAGCCATGCTCGGTTTCCAGCGGCGGCGGCCCGGCTCCCACTTTGCCGCTGTCCCAGCCCGGCTGCTGGGCTTCTTCCAGGACGCAGCGCGGGTTGCCCCAATGCAGCAGGTCGTCGCTTTCCGAAATCCAAATATTTTCCAGAGGCCCGGACGTAGGCCGGTGCAGCATCAGATGCCGCCCGCCGATCTTGCGTGGGAACAAAGCGGCATCTTTGTTGTACGGGTGGATCGCCATGCCGAGCCGCTTCACGGTGACAAAATCCGTGGTCACGGCTTGGCAAACCCCCGCGCCGTAACGGGAATAGCCGACGTAAGTGATGACATACTGCCCCAGCTCTTCCAAATAAGTGATGCGCGGGTCTTCGCACCCCCAGTTGTCGTACCAGGCGGCATCGGTGTCCGGCGACAGCAGCGGAGTCGGCTCAACCCGCCAGTTTCCGACGCCGTCGGCAGACCGGGCGACAAACAAAAACGACTTATCGGCGTGGTCAATCACCCGCAGCAGCAGCAGAACTTCGCCGTTGACGAGGCACGCTGCCGGGTTGCAGACGGCTTTGCAGGGGATCGGCATATCGGCGGCGGTCAAAAGCGGGTTTGTCGGCTCCCGCACAAACAGCTCGCGGGCTTTCTCAAAGTAGGGCGCAAGCTGTGCGTTGTCGGCTGTCGTGTTTTCCATAGGTAGCGCTATGATACCCAAATTTTACGGACGTAAGAACGGAGTGAGGTTCGCCCTCAGTGCATCGCCGCCGGAGCCGCGCCTGCCTTCGGTTTCTTCAGCAGCAGCAGGGTCGGGATCATCGCCGCGCTGATGAACATCAGCAGGAAAAACGACTCGTTGTAGCTCATCGCGGCGACCTGCTGGGTCAAGATTTGGTCAAGGACGCCGAGCGCCCCCCTGTGCGCGTCGGTAGGGCTGTCGCCGCTGCCGATCAGTGTTCCCGTAAGGCCCGCCATCCGGTCGTTGTAGGCCGGGTGGCTCGGCGTCAAGTAGCCGACCATGTTCGCGCGGTTGATATGCTGCTGGTTTTGGAAATACGTGGCCAGGATCGCAATCCCAACCGAGCCGCCGAGCTGACGCGCCAGCCCCAAAAGGCCTGTTCCCTGGTTGACTTCGTCTTTAGACAAGCTGCCGATGGCGAGCGTGTTGGCGGGGATAAACAAAAAGCCCATCGAGAAGCCGCGCATCAGCAGCGGCCAGAACGTGTCCGGCGTCCCGGACTGCGAGTTCAGGTGTGCCAGCCCCCACATGCCGCAGGTGGACAGGACAATGCCGATAAAGGTCAGCAGCCGTGCATCAATCCTCCATTTCGGATTGCTGCTAATGACCGCGCAGAGTGTAATGGAGATGAGGCTGGCCGTGCCGCCCGGCAGCAGGGACACGCCGCTTTGCAGCGGCGATAAGCCCTGAAGCTGCTGCGCCAGCAGGGGATACAAATAATTGACCCCGTACAGGCCGAATCCGACGGCAATAAACAAGATGATGCCGGCCGACAGCGAGCGGTTCTTGAGGACACGGAGCGCGACCACCGGCGCCTTGTTGCGCGGCGAAAGCTCCCACCAGATCAGGCCGATCAAAGACACTGCCGAGAGGATGGCAAGCCGGGTGATGAACGCGCTGTTGAACCAGTCATCCTGCTCGCCTTCTTCCAGCACATATTGCAGCGACGCCAGCCCCACGGCCAGCAGCCCGATTCCCGCCCAGTCAATCGGGACATGGGGCTGCGCCGCCTCGGTATCGTGCAGCAGAAAGAAGACCAGGCTCGCCGCTGCCAGCCCCATCGGAATGTTGATGAAAAAGCACCAGTTCCAGTTGATCGCATCCGTGATCCAGCCGCCAAGAGCGGGGCCGATGGTCGGGAACACGACCAGCCCCAGCAGAAAGACCGGCTGGACAATCGCCTGCTCTTTCGGCGGGAAGACCTGCACCAGCGTCGCCTGCGCCGTCGAGATCAAGGCCGCCCCGCCCGCACCCTGCAAGACCCGCCAGAAGATCAGCTCCCCCAGGGAATGCGACGTGCCGCAGAAGAACGACGCAATGGTAAACAGCACAATCGAGCCGGTGAGATAGCTGCGCCGCCCGAAGAGCATATTCAGGAATGCCGTCATCGGCAGCACGACGACGTTCGACAAAATGTAGCCTGTGGAGACCCAGGCCACTTCCTGCGTGGTCGTGCTGAGGTTGCCCGCCATCTGCGGCAGCGCCACGTTGATAATGGTGGAGTCCAGCACTTCCATCGCGGCGGCGAGGATCAGCCCCACCAGAATCAGCCACCGCCACTGGAAGTTCCGGGCAGCGGAGGCCGCCTCCGGCGCGGGCGGAGCCTGCTCCGGCGCAGGGGTTTCAGGAAGCGGGGCGATCGGGTCCGGCCGCCGTGCGGGCCGCCGCTCTCTCTGCTGAAGCGTGTCACTCATAGTTGCTGTCCTGATTATCTGGCGGCTAATTAAATCCGCGCAAGCGCGGCCCAATGACGCCGGCTGCGAGGCTTACGACTGAATTTTACTCAGCAGCGCGATCAATGTTTGTTTTTCTTCGGACGACAAGCAAGCCATTTGGGCATTGCTCCGGCGGCACTGCTGGGGAACAAACGCTTCCAAAACTTCGCGGCCTTTTGTTGCTATGTGAATTGTCAAAGCACGCCGGTCCGCGCTGTCATGCCGCCGCTCCAAGTAGCCGTCCCGCTCTAGCCCATCTAAAAGCCCGGTGACGGTCGCGCGGGTGACGCCAAGCTGCTCGGCGATCTCCGACGGACTGGGGGCTTTATGCCCGGCGATTTCTTCGGCGAACAAGCAGCACAGCACATAAAATCGGCTTTCCGAGAGGCTGTACGGCTCCAGCGCCGCTTGAAATACGCACTCGTTCCCTGACGACAGCCGCTTGATCTGGCGCATGATCTCCATGACTTCGGCATCAATCTCCGGGTAGCGCTCGGCGGTCTTTCGGAGCACCTCGCCTTTCGGATAGTATTTCGGAACTGAAACGTCTTTGTTCATGCTGTTTCCTAAGTTTCCATATTATACGGCGGCTAACAAAAAAAGTCAACCCCAAAGACCTGCGCGAATTGCGCGATGATGACCGCCTCGACTTCCGCCCGCCCCGGACAGTCCGCCCCAAGCTGCTCTTCCAGCGATGTCACCTCTTTATCGCGGATGCCGCACGGAACAAAATCTTCCCGGAACGGGGCCAGACCGTTCGAGATGTTCAGCGCGAACCCATGCAGCGATACCCAGCGCGAGACTTTAATGCCGATGGCGGCGATTTTCTTGTCCCTGACCCAAACTCCCGTGCGCCCCGGCACGCGCTCGCCCGTCAGGCCGAACACGGCCAGCGTCCGAATCAGCGCTTCTTCCAAGTCCCGCAGGTACTTGTGCAGGTCCTGTCCATGCTCGCGCAGGTCCAAAATCGGGTAGCCGACAAGCTGGCCCGGCGCGTGATAGGTGATCTCGCCGCCTCGGTCCACGCGCTCCACGGCAAATCCGCGTGACTTCAATGCCGCTTCCGAAGTCTTCAAGTCGCGCTCGTCGGTGCGCCGCCCCAGCGTCACCGTCGGCGGGTGTTCCAGCAGCAGCAGCGTGTCGGGGACTTCGCCCCGCCCGCGCTGTTCTGCGAGACCGTATTGCAAGGCAAGCGCTTCTGCGTAGGGAACGGACTGAGGATAAGAAATGAGCTGGCAGTGCATGGTGAATATGGGAACCGGCACTTCCCGTGCCGGTGCTGAGTCCGCTTCTGAATTTTCAGGTATACTCGCGGCATGGCGCGTCCTGACTTATCGTACCTCAAAAGCGTGTTTTTGTTCCTCATCGGCGTCCCGCTCGGTCTGCTGACCGGCCTCACGGCGATCTCCGGCAGCGTGTTCGGCGTCCCGGCCGTGCGGAAGCTGCTGGGCCTGCGGCCCGCGCGGGCTGTCGGGGTCGGCCTTTTTCTCGCCTTCTTTGCGGCGGTCGCGGGCATGCTGTCGTATGCCCAGCACGGCGACGTGCTTTGGGGCGTCGCCGTGCTGCTGCTCGTCTTCCAAACGCTCGGCGCACTGTTGGCCGAGCGCCTTCTGCAAACTCAGCCGGGCTGGGAACGCCTCCCGACGCTCTGGGGCAGCCTGGTGATTGTCGGCGGCCTCGCAATGGCCGCAAACGGCTTCGGCTTCCTGCATGGGCCGCATCTGCCTCACGCGATTATGTTGCGCGGCATTGACTTCTACGCGCTGGCTTCAATTCTTGCGCTTGCCGTGGGGCTGGTCAGCCGCGTCTTCGGCCTCGGCGGCATACTTTTGGTTCCGGCGGCAATTTACGGCCTCGGCCTCACGCCTCACGCCGCACAGGGAACCGCGCTGGTCGTGCTGGCGGCGGCGTCGCTGCCGGGCGTTCTGGCCTACGCCCGGCGCGGCGACTGGGAGCCGCAGGCGGCGACCTGGCTTTCGGCGGGGGCCGTCTTGGGGGCGCTGACCGGGGCTTTAGTCGCCGTCACCAACTTGACCGATGCCGCGCTGCTGATTATTTTCGGCCTCGTGCTGATCGTGCTGGGGGTGCAGGTGCTGACAAGGAAAGAGCTGCCCC
This sequence comes from Capsulimonadaceae bacterium, assembly GCA_965277885.1. Lineage (GTDB taxonomy): Bacteria > Armatimonadota > Armatimonadia > Armatimonadales > Capsulimonadaceae > JANXMY01. The sequence goes on from CBDIDS010000003.1 coordinate 420,283, forward strand.
CCCGCCCCAATTCTGGGGAGCCATACGGAGGGGATTAGGACCAGGGCGCGTCTCGCAGCACCCCTACGGGTTCTTTTCCGGCTCCCCAGAATTGGGGCGGGGGGGCATCACAACACGCGCCAGCCACCACTCTCCCAGACGCTCGTGCTGCCCGGTCATCGGCGGCTCGCCGGGCAGGATAATCTCGCTCTCGCCCGCGCCGGTCAGGCGAACTTCAATGCTCTTTAGTCCGCCTCCCCACGGCAGGCGACGGGCCTTGATTGCGGCTTCTTTTAAAGCCCAAAACAGCAGCATCCCGTCGGCGCTGTCTTCGGCCCCGAAATGCGCGGCGATCTGCGCCCGCTCGCTCCGCGTAAAGACGCGGGCGCAGAGGCCGGAATGTACGGGACGGATGCGCTGGATGTCAACGCCGGCGCTGCCCGCCGTGCGGCTGTCGGACAGCGTCGCGGCCCCCCAGCCGCCGCTGTGCGAGAGCGATAAAAGGGTATCCGGGAGGCAGTCACACGACGGAGCGACACCGTCGCGCCCGACCGACCACGACAGCGGCGCGATTTTCAAGTCTTGGAGCAAAAGCCGCTTGGCGGCAAGCCGCCCGGCCAGCCATTCGGACCGGCGGGTTTCCGACCGCCAGGCGTCAAAAACAGTCAATTCAGGCGCGGTCAGCCAGGTATTTGGCGACTGAGCGGCAATCCAGTCGGCGGGTGCAAGTATCGTTCGAGGCAGCGGCATACCGAAGTATACCGCCGTGTGCTACAATGAGGCGTACTTTACCGGGCAACAATTTTATGAGTAAGACTCTATGAAGGCGCTGCTGATTGTCAACCCGGCGGCGGGGCAGGGGAAGCCGGAGGCCGCGCTCGGCGAGCTTCAAGCCGCGCTGGGACCGCTCACCGGCGAGATTACCCTCACGCAGAAATCGGGCGATGCGGAAGACGCGGCTCGCGGTGCGGCAGAGCGGGGCTTTGATGCCGTGCTGGTGGCGGGCGGCGACGGCACGGTGAACGAAGCCGTCAATGGCCTTCTGGCTGCGCCGAAGACGCTGCCGCTTGGCCTCATCCCCCTCGGTACGCAGAATGTGCTGGCGCATGAGCTGGGCTTCAATGCCAGTGACGATTTATTCACGCTGGAAGCGCTGCTGTGGGCCGGGAAAACGCGCCGGCTGGATGTCGGAAAGCTGTCATTCGGGAGGCAGTCGCGCTGTTTCGTGCTGATGGCGGGCTTCGGCTTTGATGCTGTGGTCGTGCGGGACGTTCTGCGGTCTGTGAAAGAGCGGATCGGCCCGGCGGCGTATGCCCTTTCCACGCTGGGGACACTCGCCAAGTACCGAAGCACGGCGATTACGCTGACGCTGGACGGCGAAGAAGTTCAGTCGGAAGCGTTTCTAGTGGTGATTTCCAATGCTGCGTCGTATGGCGACCGACTGATCAAGCTCGCGCCGTTCGCCGCCCCGGACGACGGCTGGCTGGACGTGTGCGTCTTTGAGCGCCCGCGCGTGGGCCGTGTGGGCTTTGCGACTCAGATGGTGGCTGTCCTGGCCCGCCGCCACCTGCGCGACCCCAGCGTCCGCTATTACCGTGCCAAAACAATTACGCTGTCATCGGAGCCGCCGATCTTCGGCCAGCTTGACGGCGAAATGTTCGGCGCGACGCCGATTACGATTACGATACTCCCGTCGGCATTGACCGTGTTCGTTCGATAACCCACCCCGCCTCGTTCCTCGGCACCCCTCCCGAAACGGGAAGGGCAAGAGGTAGCGATACAGGGCTTAATTAACATCTCTTCGTCTTCCCGTTTCGGGAGGACAGGCGCTTGCGCCAGGCAGGTTCCAGAAAGGCTTTCTCACTCCATGTTCACCCCCAAGCTTAACGCAAAACAGCAGTACCAGATGTATCTCGCCGGCCAGTGGCGAGATTCCGCGACGCAAACATATCTGCCCAACATCAACCCCGCCCATAAAACCGACATTTTAGGCTATGTCGCCGATGCGACCGACGCCGAAGTGGACGAAGCCATGCAGGCCGCCGAAGCCGCGTTTCCGGCCTGGCGGGCTGTTTCCGGCAACATGAAGACCAAAATCTTCCTGCACCTGGCCCAGATCATGTACGCCCGCTTTGACGACTTCCAGCAGACCATGGCCCGCGAAATGGGCAAAACGCTCTTTGACAACAAACTAGACCTCGACGAAGCCATCGGCGTTATTGAATGCGTCGCGCCGCAGGGGCTGTCGCTCAAGGGCGAGACCTACCAGAAGAACATTGACGGCGTCGTGATGGAGTCTCGCTTGGAGCCGCGCGGGGTCGCCGCCATCATCACCCCGTTCAACTTTCCCGTCGCCATTCCCATCGCCCAGATCGTCGCGGCCTTAGTCGTCGGCAACACCGTCGTCTGGAAGCCGTCGCACCTCATCCCCGAATCGTCCCAGGCCATCGCCGCCGCGCTTGACGAATGCTTCGTTTGGGCCAAAGAAAAGCTCGGCGTCACGGTTCCCCCCGGCACGTTCAGCATGGTGACAGGCGACGTAGCCCCCGGCCAGGCGTTGATCCAGCACCCCGTCGTCAAGTGCCTGTCGTTCACGGGGTCGAAGCCCGTCGGCGATGCGGTAGACGCCACCGCCAGCGGGCTGGGCAAGCGGGTGATGAAGGAAGTCGGCGGCATCAATATCTTTTATGTCCACAAAGACGCGGATATCGCAAGAGCCGCCAAGAACTTCGTTTACGGCAAGACCATCACCGGCGGCCAGCGCTGCACGTCCATTCAGGAAGTCTTCTGCGACGAAAGCGTATATGAAGCGTTTGTCGCCGCTGCAATTGAAGAGACCAAAGGCATCCGCATCGGCGACGGCTCTTCCGCCGAAATGGCCGACGCCGACCGCACCCCCGGCCTTTACTCGCTGCCGCCGCTCGTTTCCGAAGAGCAGCAGGCCCGCGTCCTCGGCCTCATTGAACAGTCCGTCTCCGAAGGCGCAAATATCCGCCACCAGGTTCCAGTCCCGGACGCCCTCGCCGCCGAAGGCTACTACGTCCCCTTTACGCTCATTGAAAACGTCGGCAAGAACAACATCTTCTACACCACCGAAGTCTTCGGCCCCGTCGGCATTCTGACCAAAGTGAAAAACATCCACGAAGCCATCACGCTCATCAACCAGAAGATCGGCATCGTCGCCTGCATTGACAGCCAAAACAAAGACGCCTCCGAGCACTTCATCCAGAGCGTGTTAAGAACCCGCGTAGACGACGGCCGCCACGGCACCGGCGCCTTCTGGGCCACCCGCTTCGGCGGCGACCGGGGCGCCGGCTCCGGCAATCCCGCGCTCGACGAAAACATGGTCATGGGCTATGTGATGTGGAAAACCATCTACCGCGCCTACAAACCCTTCGCCGAACCCGAAGACGACGACGCGGGGATCTAAACCATGAGCATTCAACAATCTTGAAATGCGCTGCGAGCAGCCTACTCGATTGACTTCCCTGATGATCTCTTCGCGTTTTGGGACTTTATACAAAGTGTGGACCAAAAGACGCTTTGGAACGCGATTGGCATCCATTTGGAAGGCCCATTTCAGATTTTGGCTGGTGACAGCAGCGCCGAACCCCCTCTCGGCTGGCATCTCGGCAGCCGGTATTTTGACGACCCACCGGAGTTTGTCATGGCCTGGAGCGGCGATACCGACGGCCTGCATTGGGGTTACTGGTTTGACGACCCGAATCATTCTTCGGATTACTGCATCGCCAGCTATTACAGCCGAGATGCGTTCGAGATTTCTGTAGACGGGCATGGTCTCTTTGAAGCATTCCGGCTTCGCCTGGAACGGTCTCATTCCAGCACGGTGGAAAATATAGAAACTGACCCGGAAGCAGAAGATTACAAGGCAGAGTATGAGGCTGACCTAGAAGTTTACGCATCAACCCGTGAACTATTGGCGCAATATGCTTTGCAGGACCGACCGGAAATCGGGGATGAATACATTGAACAATATGAAGAGGGGGATTGTGAGCGTGAAATAACGGCGGAAACTTTTGACGGCATGGGAATCGTTGTGCCGCCGAACTTATACCGCCCCCTCAGCATTACCAATGAAGAACTGCGCCGCCTCGCCATTGGGGAAGCTGATTTGACGCCGCGGGTTCAGGAAGCCAATCAGGCACTTGCTGAAGGTTATGCAGGAACAGCGCTTCAGTTAGGCAAAAACCTATGGATTGGAAATCCGCTGCAAAAGCAGGAAGCGTACCGGCTCTTGACTAGGGCCTATCAAGCCTTAGACAGACCAACGCTGGCTGAATGGCTGAGTAAAATTGCATCTGTTCGCACCACATAGTCGGGAAGCAAAATGACACAAGATAATTCGATATTAGAAACGCCGGTCCGGGTTTGCGTAACAAAGATGGATTGCGGTCTCGTTGTCCTGATACCAGAAGATATGCTTGCGTCTGCCGGCTTCAAAGAAGGTGACACTGTTAATCTTTATGTTCGCAGTGGTAGAATAGAAGTCACCGATTCATCGAAACGACGCTACGACATAGAAAAGATGATTGCACAAATCACTGACGAAAACCTGCCTGACCCAATCAGCACCGGGCCTCCTGTTGGAAGGGAGATATGGTAATGAACAACGAAAAAACCGATAACGAAAACGAGCCGGTGGGGCATCCGCTGTATGATAATCCGTGGTTCAAGAAGATGAAGACGCTGAACGAGAGCCTGGAAGCAGGAAAGATCACGCAGGCAGAGTATGAGCGCAAGCACCGGGGGCTGATGGTGGAGCTTCAGAGCGCGGCGAATAAAGAGCGCGAGAAGATCAAGTCGTGGGCCATTTCGACGAAAAAAGTTCGCGATGAGGCCGAATACAAGCGGCTGTGCGCCCATTACCATGATGCTTACGGCGACTCGTTCCATCACTTTTTGACAAGCATCCACGCGGGGGCGTCGTTTCTAACGCTCAACGAGAAGATGCTGGACGACGCCCGGCTTTTAGAGCTGCGGTTCGGCGGCAAGATCATGTCCCCGGAGCAGGTGCTGGCAGAATCGGAAAAAGAGAAAGCCGAGCAGGAGAAGAACGAAGAAAAAGACGCGGAGTAGCGGGCGATGGTACAGAAATCGTCAAAATCATGCACAATAGTACTTAGAAATGACTACAGTAAAGACAGGCAAAGACGCCAAGAAGAGATTGCCGGGGACAGCGCTCCTCACCCGAATGCTGACCCAGGCTGGAAATGCACGAACGACCATGCCTGTTGAGACAATTCAGGAAAGCCCCGTCGAAGATATTGTTCGCCGGGCCTGCGTGTACAACCCGAAATCCGACTCGGATTTACTGCGCCGGGCCTATGCCTACGCCGAAGCGAAGCATGAGGGCCAGTCCCGCCGCTCCGGCGAGCCGTACATCACGCATCCGGTCGCCGTCACGATCATCCTGACCGAACTTGAGATGGACGACGCGACGCTGGCTGCCGGGCTGCTGCATGATGTGGTCGAAGACTGCGGTATTTCGCGCGATCAAATTGCCGCCGACTTTGGGGATGAAATCGCGGATTTAGTAGACGGCGTCACGAAGCTGAAGCTGGCGGATTTCGAGGCCCGCAGCGAATCTGAGCCGGGGGCGCGGGTGGACGCCGTTCCCGCCGAAGCGTCCGGGGCGGAAGCCGCCGACGCTTTAGCCCGCAAGAAGCGCCACGGCGAGACGACCAAGAGCGCGGCCAATCTGCGTAAGATTCTTCTCGCGATGGCGAAAGACCTGCGGGTCATGGTGATCAAGCTCGCCGACCGGCTCCACAATATGCGGACGCTGGGCGCGATGCCGGAACACCGGCAGAAGAAAGTCGCTCAGGAAACACTTCAAATTTTCGCCCCACTGGCCCATAGGCTCGGCATCTGGCAGATCAAGTGGCAGCTGGAAGATTTGGCGTTCAAATATCTTAATCCTGACGCCTACAACGAAATCAAGCAGAAGCTGGACAAAACGCGGGCGCAGCGGGAGGCGGACATTGCGGCGGCGACCGATACCCTGAAAGCAAGGCTGGCGGCAGAGGGAATTACGGCGGAGTTTCAGGGCCGGCCCAAGCATCTGTATTCCATCTACAACAAGATGCAGAAGCAGACACTGAACATCGGCGAGATTTACGATTTGATCGCCCTGCGCGTGATCGTGCCGACGGTCGCGGACTGCTACCATGCCCTCGGCATCGTCCACCAAGTCTGGATGCCTTTTCCTGGACGGTTTGACGATTATATCGCCAAAACGAAGTCCAACGGCTACCAGTCTCTGCACACGAAAGTCGCCGGGCCGAACGGGGACCCGCTGGAGATCCAGATCCGCACGACCGACATGCACCGCACCGCCGACTTCGGGATCGCGGCCCACTGGCAATATAAAGAGGGCGGGGGCGGGAAAAGCAAAGCAGGCGGCGATGACAAGCGCTTCGACAAAAAGCTGACCCTCCTGCGCCAGCAGCTCTTTGACTGGCAGTACGACGCCAAAGAACCCGGCGAGTTTTTGCGCTCCGTCGTCGGCGATCTGTTCACCGATCAGGTGTTTGTCTTTACGCCGAAAGGCGATGTTTTAGATTTTCCCCTCGGCGCGACCCCGGTAGACGCTGCGTACCGTATCCACTCTGCCCTGGGCCAGCACTGCGCGGGGGCGAAAGTCAACGGCAAGATCGTCCCGCTCACTTACCACTTCAAGAACGGCGATATTGTCGAGATTTTGACCCGCCCGAACGCCAACCCGTCGCTGGACTGGCTGGCATCGGCCAAAACAAGCCATGCCCGCACGAAAATTAAAGCCTATTTTCGGAAACTGCGCTATGCGTCCAATGTCGCACGCGGGCGGGAGCTGCTCCAAAAAGAATTGGAGCGCCTGCACCTCGACATCAAGGCGCTGATGACCCCGGACATTCTCAACAAAATCGGCGAGCAGATGAACCACCCCGGCATGGAAGACCTGCTCGCCGCCATCGGCTACGGCGATGCTGCCGTCGGCTCGGTCATCACGCGACTGCGGACGCTCATGGCGGAAACGCCGCACGAGGAAGGCTCGCGCACGTTTGACCGGCGCACCGCCGGTGTCCATGGGGGCAACTCCGGCAAGCTGCAAGTCGGCGGAGATTTGGCAGACGTCGCGATTGTCCGGGCCAAGTGCTGCCAGCCCGTCCCCGGCGACGAAGTGACCGGCTACATGACGCGCGGCAAGGGGATCGCCCTGCACCGCCACGGCTGCGCGAATGTCGCCCATTACCAGCAGACCGAACCCGAACGCCTGACCGAAATAGACTGGAAGCCGAGCGACCCCACCCAGCGCTACTCCACCGACATCAAGATTGAGCTGGTAGACCGGCTTGGGCTATTGGAAGACGTCGGCAAGCTGTTCGCCGAAGTCAAGACGTTTATTCAGGCGATCCGCACCCGCTCCCTGCCGAACCACACCGCCGTCATGCAGATTACCTTCGACGCCGCCGACACCGACCATATCGCCGCCATGATCACCCGCTTGCAGCGCCTCACCGACGTGGTAGACATCCATAGATTAGGCGCAAACGAAGATCCGGTAGACTGATTCCTATGTACGAGATAAACGACAACTTAATTCAGGAGATCATCCGCCGCATTGTCCGCCAGGCCAGTCCGCAGCGAGTAATCTTGTTCGGAAGCCGGGCGCGGGGCGATGCTCGCCCCGAAAGCGATTTGGATTTGCTGGTTGTCGCCGAAGACGCCCGGCCCCGCGCCGCGCGAGCTTCGGAGCTTTACGGCGTCCTAAGCGACATTCCTATCCCGATGGACATTCTGGTCTACCAGCCTTCTGAGATCATCGAATGGAGTAACGTCCCGCAGGCATTCGTGACGACTGCTGTTCGAGAAGGGGCTTTACTTTATAAAAAACACCAATGACTTGGTGCTGGCGTGGATACGCAAAGCGGATAGCGACCTAGAAAATGCCACGCTCTGCCTCGCATCTGGTAAATCATTAAATACCGCTTGTTTCCATACCCAGCAAGGCGCCGAAAAACTGCTTAAAGCCTACTTGATGGCTTATGGTTTGCCTGCGCCATTGATACACAACATCGAAAAACTCGTTGAGCTTTGTGAACAGCATGACCCCAAGTTTGTGTCTGTAAAGCTACTTGGGCAGGTCTTGACGCCCTACGCTGTTCAGCTTCGCTATGACGAAGACTTTTGGCCCTCCGAGCAGGAAACTGCAACTGCACTGCAATCTGCACAAGCCCTACGGAATTTTGTTATCCCGCTTCTGCCCAGAACAATGCAGCCCTCAGCGTAGTGGTTTATCCCGTGATTTCCAGCATTGACATAATCTTCTGCGAGGACCAAAGCCCAACAGTAATTCTGGCGGCACTTCAAAGAGCTGGATGGCAGTTCAGCGATGATTGCATCGAATATGAGATTTACCCTGACGTAAATGACGTTGGGCTTAATCAATATACAGCGCCTTTCTCAGAGTTGGCTAAAGTCACAGCAACTTTTGGTGAGGCATTGCAAAGGGGCGAGAAAGCATCAGTTCAGTTATCCTGGCCTGATGTCGTCTCTGTTGACTGCACCTTTTTCTCGTTAAACGAACTTCGCATTCTGTTCTTTGTCGGACCCCGCTTGCAGGAAGGCTGTGGGCGCTTCACCGATTTTAGCCAGCTTCTCCGGCGCATCGTGTGTCCTTTGGACGAGGGGGGCTGCTCTGTGTTCACTTTAACATGCACTGACCACTTCGATTAGCATATAATATGGCGATTTGTGGTAGAATACATTGTGCCTTTATTCACAATGTCGTGCGTAAAGTTTAAGCTACTGTCGCTTTAGATGGGATGACATGCCATGAGCCGACGAATGACCGAGATCGCCGCCGCGAGTGCGGGGCTGACGAATATCTATGAGAAGGTGATGCGCGTCGAGCGGCTGAACGCCGATGACTGCCTTCAGCTTTACCAGACCCCCGACCTGAACGCGATTGGCGCTCTGGCGAATATCGTGCGGGAGCGAATGAGCGGGGACAAGACATATTATGTCCGCAACCAGCACATCAACTACACCAATGTCTGCAACAAAGGCTGTAAGTTCTGCGCGTTCTACGCCCAAAAAGGCGGTCCTGACCCGTACACGATGAGCATTACAGATGTTCAGAACAAGCTGCGGGCGCATCTGGACGTTCCCATTAAAGAAGTCCACATGGTCGCGGGGATCAATCCCAAGCTGCCGTATTCGTATTACCTGGATTTACTCAGAGCCGTCAAGCAGACCCGGCCCGGCGTTCACATTAAAGCCTTTACCTGCGTCGAGATCGCAGAAATCCAGCGGCAGGCGAACAAGCCGCTGCCGGAAGTGTTTGCCGAGCTGAAAGAAGCGGGCCTCGACTCGCTGCCGGGCGGCGGGATTGAAATACTTTCCGACCGAGTGCATATGGCTTTGTTTGACCGCAAGCTCGACGGCGATCAGTGGATGGAGATCTCGAAAGAAGCGGCCAAAGCCGGGCTTTTGCAGTATGCGACCATGCTGTACGGGCATATTGAGACGATCCCGGAGCGCGTGGAGCATTTGGTCAAGATGCGCGAGCTTCAAGACGAGACCGGGCATTTCGTGACGTTTACCCCGCTGTCGTTCCACCCGGAAGGCACCCAGCTTTCGCACCTGCCGCACCCGACCGGCGACGGTGACCTGCGAAACATCGCGATCTCGCGCCTCATGCTGGACAACTTCGCGCATATCAAGACGTTCTGGATTATGAACACGCCCCAAGTCTCCCAGCTCGCCCAGTGGTACGGCGCGGACGATCTGGACGGTACAATTCACGAGTACGAGATCACTTACAAGGACGGCGAGCAGGGCAACAAGCAGCAGGTTCTCACGCGCCCTCAGCTTGTGAACTTAATTGTCGAGGCAGGCCGAACGCCCGTCGAGCGGGACAGCTTCTACAATGAAGTCCCGCAAAACGACGAGATGGACGATCCCGTTCGCCATGACGCCCCGGCCCGCGCCGCGATCCCGCTGGCGATGGCCTGAGACCCGCTGCGCCTTGCCTTATTTGGAAAGTGAGACACGCACATTCCGGCTGTTGTTGTCGGACCAGTTTTTAAGAGAAACCACCAGGTCTTTGGGAACGGTGCCGGGAGGCACGGCAAACACGAGAGTCATATCCACCCCGGAACCGGGCAGCAGCTTCTTGGTCACCCAATTTCCGTTGGATTGCATGTCATATACGATAGGCGGATAAGAGTTCTCACCGGCGTCCGTGATCGCCGTCTTCGGGTCGCCGAGGTAGAAGTCCAGTTGTTCGGTTGTTTTCTGAGCATTTTTGGCGCGGCATTTCACGGCGAAAAAGGTGTAGCCTTCTTTGGGTGTGAACGTGTGGCTGCCCAAGTCTGCCGACGCAACATCATGGAACTTGGCGTAATCCTGTTCGCTGCTGGGAACGATGAGGGTGTAGCTGGTACTGACCGGATGGATGTCCAGCACCTGAAAGCGCCAGCGTCCGGTAAACAGCATATCGCCGATCTTGCCGGTCAAGCCTTCCACCTGATTGGCTCCGCCAGGAAGAACGGCCGGGCGCTTTGTGGTTGATGGTTTTGGACTGGCCTTTTTAGCCGCCGCGAGAGTCGGCGAGGTCGTTGCGGAGGTCATCAGAAGCGCCGCAAAAATGCAGGCAACGCGCAGTGTTTGGGTCACGGGCATAAGATTGTCTCCTTGAAAACGGAAGTTGCAGAAAATTATAACAACCAAAGAGCCGTTTGTCAAGAACACCTTTTAGTGACAAACAGCGCAGCGTCAGGTATCGTAGAATCTAAGGTTTGTAAACAAGTGTACGAATTGGAAAGGCGGCTGGAAATGGCTCTGGCAGAACAGGAATTAACACAGACATTAACTCCGGTTACCCCGGCTCTCTCCCCTGTCACCGGTGACAGGGGGCGGGGCGACATTGAGGACATCGCCGAAAAGATCTACGCGGGCGAGCGGATCACGGGCAGCGATGCCTTGCGCTTGTTCCACCATCCGAACGTCGTTGAGCTAGGCCAATTAGCCGACTTCGTGCGGCGGCAGAAGCACCCGGACAACATTGTTTCCTACATTGTCGGGCGCAACATCAACTACACCAACGTCTGCTATGTCCGCTGCTCGTTCTGCAACTTTTATCGTATTCCCGGCGCGGAAGGCGGCTATGTGCTGCCGCGCGAGACTATCATGACGAAAATTCAGGAAATGGTGGACGCAGGCGGCATCGAGATACTGATGCAGGGCGGCCTGAACCCGAAGCTCAAAATCGAGTGGTACGAAGACCTCTTCAAAGCCATCATGGAGCGTTTCCCGAACGTCATCCTGCACGCGCTCTCGCCTGCCGAAATTCTCTACATCAAGAAGCTGAACAAGCTGACGCTGGAAGAAACGCTGACACGGCTGAAAGCCGCCGGCCTGCATTCTGTCCCCGGCGGCGGCGCGGAGATTTTGACCGACCGCGTGCGCCAGTGGATCGCCCCGTATAAAGACACGGCGGAAGAATGGCTGGAGTGTATGCGGGTCGCGAACAAAGTCGGCCTTCGCACCACGGCAACCATGATGTACGGCTCGGTAGACACGCTGGAAGACCGGGTCGAGCATCTGCAAAAGCTGCGGGACTTGCAGGACGAGTCGCTGGCGCTGTCGCCGACCGCGTTCACGGCGTTTATCGCGTGGAACTACCAGCCCGACGGCACGGAGCTTGGCGGCACTCGCGCCTCGGCATTCGATTATATGCGGACCATTGCCATTTCGCGCATTTTCTTAGACAACTTCCCGAACATTCAAGCCTCGTGGGTCACGCAAGGCCCGCGCATCGGCCAGCTTTCGCTCCGCTACGGCGTCAACGACTTCGGTTCCACGATGATGGAAGAAAACGTCGTTTCCACCGCCGGCTGCGTCTTCACCGTGCCATTGGAAGAAATCGAACGTTTGATTACGGACGCTGGGTACGAAGCCCATCAGCGTAATACGCGCTATGAGCTGCTGAACTAGAGCGATTGTCTTGAAAAAAGGCAAACCGGAGGGGGCGAACCCTTGTGTTCGCCCCCTCCGGGACGACCCGGAATCCGTAGGGGCAGGCCCTGTGTCTGCCCTTCCTCTTTCCATTGTCTACCCCCGCAGCAAACCTCCCAGAACACTGCCGACGACCCCGCCAGCATCTGTGCTGCCGCCGCCCGGCGCGTGCCGGAACACTTCTTCCGCTAAATTGACAATCGGCATGGACTGAAGCCAGACCGTGCCGGGACCGGACAAAACCGCGAGGAACAGGCCATCGCCGCCGAACAGGACATTCTTGAAGCCCTTCATCATGGTAATGTTGAACTGAACCGACGGCTCCTGCACCCCGACATGGCCGACATGCACCCGGAGGTTCTGCCCCGGCGCGAGCGTCTTTTCCACGATCTCCCCGGACAAGTCTAAAAATACCCAGCCCGGCCCGGTCACTTTTTGCAGGATAAAACCTTCGCCGCCGAAGATGCCGCTGCCGATCTTCTGCCGGAAGAAGATCTCAAGCTGCACGGTGCTTTGGGCGCACAAAAACGTCTCCTTGCGGCAGATCAGCGTCTCGCCCGGCACAAGCTGCCGGGCCACAATCGTGCCGGGAAAGCGTGGGCAAAAGGCGACAATAGATGGATAGCCGCCCTGCGCCGAGAAATGGGTGACGAACAGCGAACCGCCGGACGCCGACCGCAGCAGGCCCTTGAGCATCCCGCCGCCGGTGTTTGTGTCCATTGTGATGCCGTCGTCCATCCAGGCCATCTGGTGGGTCTGGCTGAAGACCATCTCGCCGGGCTGCAACTGGATCTCAAGCGTTTGAAGTGTCGTGCCGTGAATATAATGCTGCATGAATGCGCCTCCTGACGGACAGCAAAAAGCCGCCGGAGTATTTTCTGAGGCAGTCGGAAAACACGCGGCGGCAGGGAATGTAGTGCAGGAATCGAGTGGAAGATTAAGCGGCGGGAGCGACTTTTTTCTTCAAGATCGGCAGGCCGGTCGCCGAGTTTTCCGAAACTTCGTAGCCTTCCGGCAGGGCGTCGAGCGCCCCGTCTTTCACTTCTTTCGAGAAGAAAAAGAGCGTGGTTTTGCCGTTTGCGGCGCCCCGTCCGTGCAGGAAGTATTCGGTTCCGCTTTTCTTGCTTTTGACGCTGAAGGCCATGTGTTTTCTCCTGTGGCTTGGTGTGATTATGCCGGCGGCTGTGCCGCGCGTGCGACTGAATTGTTCTCACGGCGGCTATTCCGCATCCCGTCCGTGTTTTCCTTCTTATTCTTGGAGATATTCCCTCTAAAACAAGAAGTTTTTTCGCAGCTACCAGGCGGGCGTGCCGCCGGCCATCATTTTTTTCCACGGCAGGCGGTCTAAAACGGCGTCAAAGGCCAGGTCGCCGGCAATGAGGCGTCCGGCGGTGCGGGTGGCGGCGGGCCGCTTGACCGCCATCTGGTAGCAGATGCCGGGGAACTGGTAAAAGAACTTGGCGATTGTTAGTGCGGCGTCGTGGCTTGCGGCAAACTCGTTCCCAAGCGTCTGCGTCCACTGGCCGGACCGGCCGGCGGCAATAGTGCGGCCCGCGAGCGCCCCGGAGCGGCAGGCATAGGAAATTCCGTCACCGAACAAGGGGTTGACCATGCCGGCGGCGTCTCCCGTCAAAAGGACGCGCCCGTCCCAGGCGTCTATCGGCTCCGTGCCGTTCCAGATCGGCAGCGGATGGCCGTGAAATTCGATGGTCTTGGGGTCGGCGGGGATGCCGAGCGCATCTAGGTAGCCGGTGATCCAGCGGGCCAGCTCGGCTTTGGACGCCTCGCCCCGGCCCTCCGCCGTGCGCCGCCCGAACATGCCTGCACCCACCGACAAGTGTTCGGCTTTCGGGAACACCCACGCATAGCCCTGTTTGACTGCGTATTCCAGATGCCCGACTTCCGGCGTCAGCGTTTCGTGTCCCCGGCCCCAGACGTGGGGGATTTCGGCCTCCAAAGCAATCGCCAGCATTCGCTTGGGCCGTAGCCCCGCGCACCGGGCGACCGGGCCGTTGACGCCGTCCGCCCCGATCACATGGGACGCCGTGTAGACTTCCCCGTCTGCTGTCGTGATCTTGACCCGCGTGTCGCCGTCGGGTTCGACCGATTTCACCGAAACACCGTCGCGTACCTCGCAGCCCGCGCGGGCCGCTCGCTCGGTGAGGGCATTGTCAAAGACCGAGCGCTGGACCATCCACAGGCTCATCGGCTTCTCAGCGGGATCGGGGTTGAGGGGCGCAAGATGGGCGTCCTTGAAGTTCCACGAGTGCCGCAGGTGCGTGACCGTAGCCTCGACAAAGGCTTCCGGGACAAGCTTCGGCAGGTCGTTCTCGACCGAAAGCGGGACTCCGCCGCCGCAGGTCTTGTAGCGCGGCAGAATGCGCTTTTCGAGGATCAGCGTTTTGAGGCCCGCCGCCGCCGCTTCGTACCCGGCGCAGGCCCCGGCCGGGCCTGCGCCGCAGATTATCACATCGTACAGTGTGTTCATGCACTATTGTAGCACGAACCGAGGGCATAGCACGAACACGGCCTTGTGCTGGCCTTGACCGGCTACTTCTGGAGCTGGGACAGGCTGGCTTTGGCGCCGGCCTGGTTCGGATCAAGCTGGACCGCTTTGGTGTACGCCGCGATGGCGAGGTCCTTCTTGTTCAGCTTCTCGTAGACCTGGCCGAGATTGTTCTCGTATTCGGCGTTGGTCGGATCGCCCTCCGTGGCCTGGGCCAGCAGAGACGCCGCTTCGTCGAGCTTGCCGTCGTCAATCAGCAGCAGGGACAGATTGGATTTGACTCCGGCCACCGCTTTCGGGTCGTCAGTCTTGAGAGCAAGAGCTTTCCGGTAAGCCGCTTCGGCGTCAGCCTTCTTGCCGGCGTTCTGCTCCAAAACTCCTAGATTGTACTGCGTCGCGAAATCGTCGGGCTTGGCCTGGGCCGCCAGCGTGTAGTCTTTGATCGCTTCGTCGTTCTGCTTGGCGGCGGCCGCGGCTTCGGCAAGGGCGGCGTAAGCCTGGAACTTTTCCGTCGTGCCCAGCGCAAGGGCGGTTTTGAGTTCGGGAACCGCTTTGTCGTCATGTCCGGCCTGGTGGTTGAGCAGCCCGGAATACAGCGCCGCCGCACTGCTTTTCGGATCGAGCGTCGCCGCTTTCTCAAATGCGGCGACGGCTTCTCCATGCTGCCCGGAGGCGTCTAGGGCCGCGCCGAGCTGCATGTTGAGCTGGGGGTCCTTCGGGCTGCGGGCCTCGGCGACCTCGTAAATGCTCACGGCCTTGTCGTAGCTGCCGGTCTGCATATAGGCGACGCCGAGGTTGACCGTCGAGCTTTTGTCGTTCTTGTCGAGCCTCACGGCTGCTTCCCATTCCGGGATGGCGGCGGCAATGTTGTTCTGGGCCACGTCAATGTCCGCCATCAATCGGTGCGCCTGGGGGTCTTTCGGGTTGTTTTTCAGGTAATCTTTCAGCCCCGACGCCGCCTCTTTGTAGTTCTTGTGGTTGTAATCGTCCATCGCCGTGTTGTAGACCAGGGCGTCGCTGCTGTTGCCATGGTATGAGCCTTCGCTGGCCGCGCCGTTGTCGGTCCGGTCGGACGGGTCCTGCCCGTTGCCGATGCTCCCGCCCGGCGTCTGCTGCGCCCCCGCTGCGCCGCCGAGGAACGCGAGCGCCAGGGTCACTCCCACTGCTGCTCCGATCTTCAATTTATTTTCTTTCATTGTGTTTCTGTGTTGTCCTTTCGGTCGCTTTCCTCTATTTTACACCATAAACGGCCCGGAGTTGACTTGCCTGCGCCCAATTCGTCATACTAAAATAGAAAACACTTGTTCTCTAAGGAAAAGATACTGTGACCCAGAAACTTCGCATCGGCCTGCCGAAAGGCAGCCTGCAAGACGCTACGTTTGCCCTGTTCAAGAAAGCCGGCTGGGACTTCCGCGTTTCCACCCGCTCTTACCAGCCGGTCGTGGACGACGACGAGCTTGAACCCGTACTCTTACGCGCCCAGGAAATCCCGCGCTATGTCGCGATGGGCGTCTTGGACGTGGGCCTCACGGGACACGACAACGTGGTCGAATCGGAAGCCGATGTCTACGAAGTCGCCGAGCTGATTTATTCCAAAGCCACGTCCCGCCCCTACCGCTGGGTGCTGGCCGTGCCGAACGCTTCGCCCATCGCCGGCCCGAAAGACCTGGAAGGCAAGCGCATCGCGACTGAACTGGTAAGCGTCACCAAACGCTACTTGGAAAAACACGGCGTCACCGCCCACGTCGAGTTTAGCTGGGGCGCCACCGAAGTCAAAGTCCCGGATCTCGTAGACGCTATTGTCGAAGGCACCGAAACGGGAAGCACGCTCGCCGCCCACGGTCTCAAAATTGTGGACACGCTGCTGGAAAGCACGACCCGCCTCATCGCCAACCACCGCTCTTGGGAAGACGACTGGAAACGCACCAAAATAGAAAACATCCAGCTTTTGCTTCAAGGCGCTTTGGACGCTGACTCTTTAGTCGGCCTTAAAATGAACGTCTCCAAAGCCAACCTAGACGCCGTCACGGCCCTGCTGTCGTCCCTGCGAAAGCCGACCGTCTCCCCTTTGGATGAAGAAGACTGGGTCGCCTTAGAAACAATCATTCCCGAAAAAACCGTCCGCCACATTCTGCCCGAACTGCGCCGCGCCGGAGCGCAGGGCCTGGTGGAGTACCCGCTGAACAAAGTGATTTACTGATGGATGAGCCGCCGCAAAGTCGCCCGCGCACCGGCACAGAACCGCTTCGGTGCGGCGAAGCACTTCTAGGCCAAACCTTGCTGGACTTCTGGCGCTGGTCGTCGTCTGATTTAGTCGGAAACACTTTGCGCGGAATTCTGGCCGAATACATCGTTGCCTGCGCGTTGGGCATCACGGATGCCGGACGGGTCGAGTGGGATGCGTTTGATTTGAGAATGCCGAGCGGCACAACGCTGGAAATCAAGTCTGCCGCTTATTTGCAGTCTTGGCAGCAGAAAGCGCCTTCCAAAATCAAGTTTGGCATTGCGCCGACCCGCGCTCTTGACGAGACCACGAACAGTTACGCGGAGAAAAGAAAGCGGCAGGCTGATTTGTATGTCTTTTGCCTGCTGCATCATCAGGACAAAGCGACAGTAGACCCGCTCGACATGAGCCAATGGACATTCTATCTGCTGGCTGCTGCGGCGCTGGATGCGAAAATGCCGGCGCAGAAAAGTATGACGCTGGCAAGCCTGCTGAAGATGAACCCGGTTCAGTGTGCGTATGAAGAATTAGCGGCTGTCATCTTGAGAACAAAATGCTGACAGATTCAACGACAAATCTGAGCCACAATCTTTATACCCAGGCACGGAAAGCGATGGACGTGGGGCAGCTTGAAACGGCTGTCGGGCTGTTTCAGCAGAGCATAGACGCTTCTCCGCACTTCAAGTCGCTGGAACTGCTGGGGGAGTGCTTGACCAAGCTCGGCAGGCCGCAGGAGGCGATTGTCCCGCTGGCGGCGGCAGCAACCTTGAACAACGGCGCCCGTGCGCCCGCGCTGCTGGCGGAGGTGTTTTGGGAACTGGGGCAAAAGACAGATGCCGCGCAGTTGGCCGAAATCGCGCTGGCGCGGGACCCGAACAACAAAAAGGCAAGACTGGTCAAGGAGAAATTAAGCAATGACACTGACACTCAGCCCGGAGATTGAAAAAGCATTGACGGCGGCGGCGGCCCGGCAGGGGACAACGCCGGAGCAGATTGTGACGGAAATGGTGCAGGAGAAATTTGTTCTGCCGCAGGAAACTCCCGAAGAGCGCAAAGCACGGATTTACGCGCTCATGGGCAGCATGGCGCATCTCGGACCGAGCCATATTGCAGAAGACCGGGCGGAAGAAGTTGCGCGGGAAGATCGGCGGTTATAGTAATGATCTATTTGATAGGTGGACCGCCACGTTGCGGTAAAACAACTTTATCAAGACAATTATCCGAACAGTCAGGAATATCTTGTGTTCCCGCTGATTACTTAATGTCGGTGATGTCTCCTTATATCCCAAAGAAAGAGATGAAGGAGCGTTTGCCCCGCTGGTATGCCCGTGTCAAGACTGAGAAAAGCAATGACCGTCTTTATGCTGAATATACACCGCAACAGATTGTGGATTTTTACCTGACGGAAGCGGGAACGTACTGGCCGGGTATCGAGAACTTCATTCAGTATGCCCTGCACGACAATCAGGATTTCATTATTGAGGGCACACAGCTTCGACCAGATTTGTTAAGTACGCTAATTAGAGAGGTAGGAACCGATAAGTTTAGGGCGCTTTTCCTTTACAAGTCCGGTGAAAACATAGTTCCTGGCTTGAAGGCAAACCAAGACCCCAATGACTGGGCGAAGCGAGATACTGCCGAACCGACTTATGCCAGGATCGCTCAAATGATAGAGATTTTTGGTGCTCACATAAAAAAGAAGTGCATAGAATACGGCCTTTCTTCTCTTGATACTTCGAATGATTTCTCTCAAAAGATTGAAGAAGCGGCGTCTACGCTTAAAAAGGTGTGGTGAATGGCACAGGTACAGATTTTAGATGAGAATACGGCCAACCAGATCGCGGCGGGCGAAGTGGTGGAGCGGCCGGCGGCGGCGGTGAAAGAACTCGTGGAAAACGCGCTGGATGCCGGGGCGCGGCAAATTCTCGTGGAGCTGGACGAGGGCGGCAAATACTTAATTCGGGTGACCGATGACGGGAGCGGGATGAGCCGGGAAGATGCGGTGCTGTCGTTGCAGCGCCACGCGACTTCCAAGATACGCTCGGCGGATGATTTGTTTCAGATCACGACGATGGGCTTCCGGGGCGAAGCGCTGCCGTCTATCGCGTCGGTGTCCCAGATGAGCGTCACGACTAAAGCGTCCGGCGACGACGAAGCCGCCGGGGTGCAGATTAAATGTTCCGGCGGCGTTTTGGAAGAAGTCTCGGAAGTCGGGGCGCGGGCGGGGACGAGTATCACGGTCGAGAACTTGTTTTACAATGTCCCGGCCCGCTTGAAGTTCCTGAAGTCGTCGTCTACCGAGCTGAACCACATCGTCGAGCTGATGCAGCGGTTCGCCCTGGCCCGGCCCGATGTGTCGTTCCGGCTGCTCCACAGCGGCGGGGAAGTGTTCGCGTCCGGCGGGAGCGGCGCGGCGATGGACGCCTGCGTTCATGTCTTCGGGCGCGAGACGGCCCGGCACTTGGTCCCACTCAATTACGAAGCGTCCGGCTTGCGCGTCACCGGCTATATCGGGACGCCTGCCGCGCTGAAATCCAGCCGGTCGGCCCAGCACACGTTTGTCAACAAGCGGTTCGTTCGGAACAAAGCCGTCACGCGGGCTTTAGACGAAGCCTATAAAGCTGTCCAGACGCTGCATGGGACGCGCTACCCGGCGGCCGTCGTGATGATTGACATCAACCCGGCGCAGGTAGATGTGAACGTGTCGCCGACCAAAACCGAAGTGCGGTTCACAAGCGAAGGCGACGTGTATTCGGCGGTCTACAAAGCTGTGCAGGAAGCTCTCATGGCCGGCGGGCTGGTGCCGACGCTGACGCAGAAGTTAGTCCCCTCAGCCCCCAATAGTGGGGGAGCCAGGGAAGAAGCAAGAAAAGAGGCGTCGCAAGCATCACTGATGAGCGTGCCGCCGCGCCCGGCGGGGAACACGCGGCAGGAGCCGCGCGACATGACGGCGTTCCGGGACGCCTATAAAGAACGCGCCTTGAACGGCTTCGACGACGACCCGTTTGAGGGCGGCTTTAACCCACCGTCCGCTGCGCCTCTTCCTAATCCGGCTCCCCAGAATTGGGGCGGGGGGGCAGGGGCGGATTACCGCGAACACAATCTCGATTCCCTGCGGGTGCTGGCTCAGACGCGCAACATGTATATTCTCGCCCAGACCGACGACGCTTTGGTGCTGATTGACCAGCACATCGCCCACGAGCGGGTCTTGTACGAGCAGCTTCTCGCCGGCGCGGAAGGCGCGGGCGGCGGGGTGCCGACCCAGCGCCTGATGATCCCGTTCACGCTGGAGCTGAATCGCCGGGAAACACTGGTCATCGAAAAGCGCCTGGAAGACCTGCGCCGGGCGGGTTTTGATTTGGAGCCGTTCGGCGGCGACTCGTTTGTTGTCCGCTCGGTCCCCGCGTCGGTCGCCGAAAAGAAGCTCAAAGCCCAGGGCGGTCCCGAAGAAGTCCTGCGGCAGATTGTGGATGAGCTGGTGGAAAAGACCGTCTCCCGCCGCCTGCTTCTGCCTGCCGAGGAAGTCCTGATTACAGCGTCCTGCAAAATGGCCGTCAAAGCCGGCGACCCGCTGACCTTCGACGAGATGAACGCTTTGGTCTCCGACCTGCTGCGCTCCGACAACCCGTACACCTGCCCGCATGGCCGCCCGATTATTGTAGAACTGCCGAACGGCGATTTAGACCGAAAGTTTGGGAGATGAACAAGTGAAGAAAACTCTAACGGCGTTTCTGACACAAGAAGAAGGCTGGTATGTGGCGCAATGCCTTGAAGTAGATGTTGCCAGCCAAGGCGAGTCGGAAGCGGAAGCGCTCGCGAATCTGCGCGAAGCGCTGCATCTGCATTTTGAGCCGCCGCTTGCGACGGAACTGCCGATGCTCCGATCCGTGGAGGTTGAGCTTGCCGCTTAAGCCGTTGCCGTACCGAGAAGTCCGCCATGTCAAGTTTGCACGCTCTTTTTTGGACGGCACACGGACAGTCATCGTTCCGCGTCATCGAGAAGTTGTGACCAACACCTTGCGGTCTATTCTGCGGCAGGCTGGATTGACCCAAGACCAATGGGAGGTGCTGTAGATGCCCAGCGGCAAAACCCACGACAAAATCACGGTCGTTACCGCAGTCGCGGCGGTCCCGGCCTGGTGGTGGGAGTCGTCTACGCGGGACATCGCGGGGTTCACGCTCGGCCTCGCGGCGTACCTCTTTTCCGGCTTCCTGCTGTCCGACGATTTAGACACCTACTCGCTGTCCTACAAGCGCTGGGGCTGGCTGCGCTGGCTGTGGTGGCCTTACCAGAAGGCCGTGCCGCATCGGTCGTGGATCTCGCACGGCATCGGCTTCGGCCCGATCTTCCGCGTCGCCTACTTCCTCGTCATGCTGTGGGCGGTGATGCGCGGCGCCCTCTGGCTGCTGGACAAAGCGGGGGTTCGGGTTGACCGCGACGCCGTTCTCGGTGGTTTCTGGGGCTTCACGACTGACTGGACCCACGCGCACCCGTCCTGGGCCATGTGCGCCCTCATCGGCCTCGTCCTCGGCGGCCTCACCCACTCCGTCGCCGACGCCGTCGTAAGCTGGGCCAAGCGCGTGTGGTAATAATCAAGGAAATCCGTTATGTCCCTCTCAGCATTCCGGGTAGTTGCCCTAACAGCCATTGTTCTTCCAACGTCCGCACTGGCGGCATCACCGGGGCAATCACAGTTGATCCAGAGGAGGCCGCCGTTTCTGAAGATCAATGACTACACTGTTCTGTACCTCAACCCGGTCGCACCGTATCAGGACGCACAGGGAACGCTTGTTGCCCCGGCAAGCCGTCTTGCCGCTCTGCTTGGCGTAGGCGCCAAAACTGCGCCGGATGGAAACTCGGTGACACTGAGCGGAAACGGCCATACGATTACCTTTAAGGTCGGCAGCCCGACGCAGGTGGGCGTTAAATCTAAGTTCTCCAAACCGACACGATGGCACGGAACGGGGGAAATGATCGTGTCGGTGGAAGCGGTCGCATTTGGCTTGGGCCTCCGCTCCGAATGGGACACAGCGCATCGGGTCTTCCAAATGCACTCCGATAAGGCTCTTTCCGCTGAAGAGGAACAAATCCAAGAGCAGCCGCACCTCAAGATTAGTCCTGATCCTGCTGTTTCTGCTGTGTCTTTTCGCCTTATGTTGCTCAATAAGCCCCAGAAGCAATACTACAGCTACCGGTTGCGGGTTGTTTTGCACAGCGGTAACGACCATCCGATTCGGGACGACAGTGTGCTTGACGTTATGGACGATCAGGCTAGTGAGGAAGAATTTGGCGGCGGTGGATGCTTCTATAGACAGTTACGGCACGAAGCTACTGTCCGCTCCGGTCAGACCTACCCATACACGATTACTGGGAGTTCATCTCACCCAGTCATGGCGATCATCATCGCGGCGGGGTCTGCCCTCAGATAAAGTTCGGGAAGCGTTAGCGGCAACCGAGCAGATGTGCTATAATAACGGCGTTGAGGGCCTATAGCTCAACGGTTAGAGCTGCCGGCTTGACGCAGAGAGCCTAAATCTAAAGCGGGGTTATGCAGTTCAGCATGACAGTTGGCACAAACAAGAGAACATTTCCCCAGTTCTTGCAGTACTGATTCCCAAGTTCGATTGGATAATGAGCGTATATCCAACTTGAAGTTTTTGTGCTGCGGTAAATTGTGGTGAAAATTGAAGGCAGCTAGGTTAGTTCTGTATCCACATATTGAACAAGCCCCGCCCATGCTTTCGACTATTTTCAGTTTTCTAGTTAATCCTCTGTTTTGCTGTGCCTGATAGCTTTGATGCTTTTTATTCTTGCAGGATGTCGAACAAAATTTCGTTTGACGGCCTGAGAGGAATACATTGCAGACAATACAGTAAGATAAATTATTCACAACCGTATTGTGACACAGACACGGTGATTTGCAACGGGCTGCTGTCAGAGTAATTTGTCAGTGTCACTTCTCAAATTCGTGGAACCCTCTGCTGGTGACAGCGTGGTAATCGCGAGCCAAGCACCTGCTTTGATAGGTGAAGGTGTAGAGACTCGACGGGAAGCATCCTACTCGCAAGAAAGGATGAAGAGAGAGTCCAGACCACGAACCCGAAAGGGGCGGCGAAAGCCGAAGTGGGACGCATAACTGGTAGGTTGGGGGTTCAAATCCCTCTGGGCCCATGACAGATTTGAAGAAGCCGTTCTCGAAAAGCGGTGGTCGCCGCGTATGATGCTTTCTGCGGATGAACTGCTGGCTTCTCCTATTGTCGCCAACGCGACTATGAACCGGGGGCGTGGCCTGAGCGGCGTCAACTCCTATGAGCGCGATCTGCGGTTCTCCATCACCGAGTTCCTGGCAGAATGCGTCCGGGAGCGCGGTGAGGCCCTCTGGTACGATGCCTGTTGCGGACAGGGAAAGGCGCTTGTAGAGGCGGGCAGACAGTTTGCCGCTGCCGGGTGGGGCCGTCAGGTGCGGATCGTCGGTGTGGACTTGGTCCCCATGTTTACCCCGGAGAAGGCGCCCAACGTAACTCTGCGGGTGGCGGATGTCTCGGCGTGGACGCTGGAACAGCCCGCCGATCTCATCACCTGCGTCCATGGGCTGCACTACCTCGGCGACAAGCTGGGCTTCCTCCAAAACGCCAGCACCATGCTCGCCCCCGGCGGGCTGCTGCTGGGCCACTTAGACACAAACAATGTTAGGTCCGTGGGAAACGGCCTGTCAATTTGGCGGCAGGCGGCGCGTCACGCTGTGAGAGGCGGCGCATCTCTGAAACTCAGCGGTCATGTTCTGCACGTTAAACAAGGGGACCCGCCACTTGACTTCGGGATCACTTATCAAGGTGTGACAATTTCCGAGCAGCCAAACTACACCGGTATTACCGTGATTGACTCCTGGTACACGACAGCCGAACAAGCAAAAAGCCGCAGGAGCATGGCGGCTTTGTGAAAAATGCGGTGTCAAGGGGCCGCTCGAACTGAGGCCCACGGATTGGACGCCAAAGTTTCTCAACCCGGCCAGACCTGCCGGCAGACGACGGTTCACTTATGCCCGGTTAAGCATTCCGCCTCGCCGTTGCCGGGAACTCCTCGGCGACGGGCGGTTTGATGCCGTCAGCAGCATGACCGGCTTCAGCGTCTCTCGCGTTGGTGGGCGATCCCACTTTTGGGGCAGGCAAAGGCGCGTACAAGCTGTTTAAAATGGCAATGCCGGCCGCGTCGAACGCTGCCTTGACCCGCGCCCGCAGCTCGCGGCCGACGGCCCACTGATCGCCGGGCGGTGTGCGAAGAGTCAGGCGCAGGATGACGCTGAGGTCGGAAAACGAGTCCACGCCGAGCATCTCCGGCGGGGCCAGCACCCGCTCCGGCCAGTCTTCGGCGAGCTGAACGGCGGCTTCCTCCAGCAGGCGCTGCGCTTCGGCGAGATCGGCATAGTAGGAAACGCCGATGCGAAAATCCACCTGCGCCCAGCGGGCCGTCAGGTTGGCGACATCGACAATGCTGCGGTTGGAGATGGTGATAAGCCGGCCTGACATATCGCGGATCTGAGTCGCCCGCAGGTTCAGTTTCTCCACCCGTCCCTCATACGTGCCGATAGCGACGGTGTCTCCGACCCCGAACCGATCATCGGCCAGAATATAGATCCCGGCGACGAAGTCTTTCAGAGAGTCCTGGGCGACAATGCTGAGAGCGACCCCGATCAGGCCCGCCGACGCCAGCAGGGCCGAAATGTTCAGCCCTGTCCAGCTAATCAGCACCAGGCCCGCCAGAGTCCAGAGCAGAGTCGCGCCGGAAACTTCCGCCACCCGTGCCAGCGTGATCCGCCGCTGGGCCGTGCGCTCGGTCCGGTCCTGCGGCGACAGGTCTTCAGGCAGCGGCGGGAACAGGCGGCGCAGGGCCACGCCCCAAAGGCGCACCAGAATGGCCGCCGGCAGGCCGACGATGAGGCACAGCATCAGCGGGCGCGTCTGGCCGGTGACAAGCAGCAGCCAAAACGGGCGGGTCTGCGGGAACAAATTGATGATCTGGCGGGCGACCACCAGCCAGAGCAGTGTCTGCACCGGCCATCCCGGCCGGTGGCCGGTGCGCCGGACGAACACTTGCAGGGCCGTGTTGAGAACCAGGCCCAGCGCCAGATAAAACCCCGCCCAGGCAGAAGCCCAGCGCAGGTACTCAGGACGGCGCTCCGCCTCGGCCTGGGCAAGCCCGCGGTTGATGCTGTCTGCCCACGACTGCGCCAGAGCCGCCGGCGTTTTGCCGCTGGCGTCGGTATCGGCGTCGGTGACGGTCAGCAGCAGCTTCGGCCCCAGCAGCAGGACTGTCTGACCATCCTGGACGCCGACCGTCACCTGCGGGGGCGACCCCGTTCGGTCGGCAATGCCGCGCAGGGCGTCCGCCAGCCGCAGGTTCGCCAGGTCCGCCCGGTCGGTTGCGGCCTGATCGCCGGACGCATGTACGCCAAATAAAATCTGGTTGTTGAGCTGGATCAGCGCAGTCTTGGCCGGAGTCAAAAGGGGCTTTGGGGCAGCCGGAACCGGACCGAGAAGCGTCTGCGCCAAAGCGGGACCCGTCGGCAGAAGCAAAAGACAGCCTAATATCGCAAGTAATAGAGGAAAACGGGTCATGTTACAGCCAGGCCGGGGCGGGGGCGACTTTTTCCTGCTCCAACACCAGCGTCGTCCCGGTCGGGCCGGTCAAAAGGAACACACGGTCCACGGTTTCCAGGATCATCTTGAGGCCGTGGCCGAACGTCGCCTTCGTGCTGAACCCGCGAGCGAGCGCCGCACGCGGCAGGTTCTCCAGAGTAATGCCCGTGCCGTGGTCCACAACCCGGACCTGGATCGTGCCATGTCCGTTCACCGACACCTGAGCGGTGCCGGCACCGGCATGAACAATCGCGTTCATGCCCGCTTCCGAGGCCGCCGTCATCAAATCGTGCCGGCGCAGGGCGCTGTGGCCCGCTGTTTCTGCAGCGTCTTCGGCAAGCCGGCGCAGCGCATAAAGCCCTGCCTCCGGCGTCAGAGCTATGGGGCTGCTCTGCGTGTCTCCCGGCAGTGGGAGATCACTCTCGGCGGCGCACAGCCAGAGCTTGCCTTCGGTAACGGAGGCCAGAACATCCCGCAGGAACTGCTGTTCTCGGCGAGTAGTTTCCTGCCGCTCTTCTTCGAGCGCCAGGAGGTCAGTCACATCGCGGGCAAGAACCAGCCGGGCCGGGCGACCGCGAAAGTCGAGATCCGTGGCGGTGATCTCGGCCCAAAACGCGGCTCCGCTGCGCTTCAGATGCTGCCAGGGACCGTCGCGCCATGCCCCGGAGCGCGGTGTCTGCACCGATGTTGTCATCAGCGCCACATCTTCCGGGGGACGGATGTCGGCAATCGTTATGGACAGAAACTCTTCTCGTGAGTAGCCGTACCCGGCCAGTGCGGCATCGTTGACCGCCAAAAACCGGAGCGTTTGTAAATCATACACCCACATCGGCTGCGGATTGGCGTCAAAAACAAGCCGGTATTCGCGTTCCCGCACGGCCAGCGCTTCTTCCGCCTGCGTCCGGGCGGTGACGTCACGGACGATCACGGCAACGCCGCTGATTTCAGTGTCCAGCCACACCGGGTAATAGGAGACCCGCAGGGACCGCTCCCGGCCCGGCAGCGGCAAATCTACGCTTTCTTCCCCGGCGAGCGCACGCTCGAAAAGTCCGTGCCGGGTTTCCCAAAGCTCCGCGCCGAGGACTTCCTGCACCGAGCGGCCGAGATGCGCCGCCGCCGGAAGGCCATTCATCTCCGCCAGCCGGTCGTTGACCGCTTCAAAGCAAAGCCCGACATTGACAAAAGCGTAGCCGACCGGGCCATGCGCGAGCAGAGAGTCTAAAAAGGCCAATGCCTGCGGTGTTTGAAGAAAAGAGTTCATGCGAAATCCTTATGAGGGCAGATTCGCGCTCGCAGAGCAAAGTTCCTGCTTGCATCAATGAGAAAAGTTCGGTATACTTGTAGTGTAAACATAACACTATAAGAGCAGGGAGAAAAACAAATGCAGACTGCGCTGCTGATTATTGACCCGCAGTTTGACTTCTGCGACCGAGCCGGAGCGCTCCCGGTCGCGGGCGCGGATGCTGACATGGCGCGGCTGTCTCAGATGGTAATGCGTCTGGGTGATCATCTCAGCGAAATCCATGTGACGCTCGACTCGCATCACTTGGTTCATATCGCGCACCCAATTTTCTGGATTGACGGAGCGGGCCGTCATCCCGATCCATTCACGATCATCAGCGCGGAAGACGTGCAGGAAGGGCGCTGGACGGCGGCGGCCCCCGCCGCGCGGGAACGGGCGAGGGCGTATGTGTCGGCGCTGGCGCGGCATGGGCGCTACCCGCTGTGCATTTGGCCTCCCCACTGCCTCATCGGCAGCCGGGGCCATGCGGTCCAGCCCGTGCTGTTTGAGGCGCTGGTGAACTGGGAGAAGCAGTACCGCGTCGTAGACTATGTCGAAAAGGGCAGCAATGTTTATACCGAGCATTACTCGGCGATTAAAGCCGATGTCCCGGACCCAGGCGATCCCAGCACCCAGCTCAACACTCGCTTGGTGTCCGCGCTTGCGGCGGCGGATGTGGTCGCCGTTGCCGGGGAAGCCGGGAGTCACTGCGTCGCCAGCACCGTGCGGGATTTGGCGGACAGCTTCGGCGACGACCGCCTGGTCTCGAAAATCGTCCTGCTGCAAGACGCTGTTTCTCCGGTCGGGGGTTTCGAGGACTACCAGAACAGTTTTGTCGCCGAGCTGACGGCGCGGGGCATGACGCTTTCGTCAACGACGCAGTTCAGGGTATAGTTTTCGCCGCGAAACGCCGGCGGGCGGCGCTGTGTCCCATCCTAACCGCGTTATGTCGCGAGCTAAGACTTATGATGATTAACTCTCTGTTAGACACCGACTTGTACAAGCTCACGATGCAGGAAGTGGTTTGGAGCCATTTTCCGAACGTGCAGGTGGAGTATGCGTTCAAGTGCCGCTCACGCGGGGTTGACTTGTCACCCTACGCCGGCGAAATCCGCGATGAGATGAATGCTTACTGCCGCCTGCGGCTGACGGAAGATGAAGCCGGGTTCCTGCACGGCATCCCGTATCTGAAGTCGAACTACATAGATGCGCTGGCAGACTTGACCCTGAACCCGGCTCATGTTGAGATCAAAGTCGTTCCCGAAGCCGCGCCCGAAGAACGCCTCCAAATCCGCATTGCCGGGAACTGGTTCCAGACCATCTTGTTTGAAGTGCCGCTGCTGGCGATCATCAACCAAGTGTATTTCCGGCACACCCAGCCGAATACGGAAAAGAACGAAGCCGAAGGCCGGCGGCGACTGGAAGCGAAAACGGCGATGCTCAATGACGCACCGGTGACAGTCAGGGTGATTGAGTTTGGGACACGGCGGCGCTACAGCGGGGAGTGGCAGCAGGAAGTGATTGGATATTTGCAGCAGAATCTTGGGCCGCGCCTGCTGGGAACTTCCAACGTCGCCGCCGCTATGCAGTTCGGTCTCAGGCCCTTCGGCACAATGGCCCATGAGTTTTTGCAGGCGTGCCAGGCGCTCGTTGCCCTGCCGGACTTCCAGAAGTTTGCATTTGACACCTGGATGCAGGAGTACCGGGGCGATCTCGGCATTGCGCTGTCCGATGTGGTCGGCATGGATGCTTTTTTGCGGGACTTTGACAAGCTGTTCTGCAAAGCCTACGACGGAGCGCGGCACGATTCGGGCGATCCGGTGGAGTGGGGGGAGAAGCTGATCGTTCACTACCAAAAGATGGGCATTGACCCCACCGCGAAATCAGCAGTCTTCAGCGACAGTTTGGACATCCCCAAAGCGATTAACCTGGCGCGTCACTTCGACGGGCGCATTCGGACGAGCTTCGGCATCGGCACGAACTTAACCAACGATTTGGGCTTTGAGCCGCTGTCCATCGTCATCAAAATGACGCAGTGCAATGGCAGGCCGGTCGCAAAACTCAGCGATAGTCCCGGCAAAACGATGTGCCGGGACGACGCCTACTTAGACTACCTGCGGCGGGTGTTCCGATGACCTACGCCAGCTTCGCCTTCGCCTGTTCCGGACCTTCGCGTTTTGCGACTTCCGACAGATGATCTTCCGGCAGGTTCATCCACAGGCGGTAGAGGTGAACAACTGTGACGATGGCGAGCGCGGCGACGGGCGCGGCGAACAATGTCCCGACAATGCCGTCAATCTCCAATCCCGCGAACAGCACAAACAGCACCAGCACTTCATGCAGACCGAGCGCCTGCCCGACGAGACGGGGATAAAGAATCTTGGAGCCGCCTTCGTTGATGACAATAAACAGCAGGAGCACGAGGACCGCCGAAACTACCGGGCTGTGAAAATGGGTCGGCCCGACCACAGCGGCGACAATCGCCGGGAGTGCGCCCAGGTACGGGCCGAAAACGGGGATCAGCGCAGCGACGACGACAATCAGCCCGATCAACAGCCACAGATGAACGCCGATGAGCAGCAGCCCCAAACCCGCCGCCGCGCCCATAACGACCGCGATGATGACCTGGCCGCGCACGAAGCCGCCGAGGATCCGGTTCGTATCGGCCTGCCAGGGTTCAACGTGTTTCAGCAGACTATTGGGCAGCAGAGCATTGAATTTTTCCTTCATATCCGCCCCGAACAGCAGAAAGTAAAGCGCAATCAGCAGCACAATGATTGACTCACCGGCATCCGTCGCGAAATGCTTTAAGAAATCTAAAGCGCCTGTCCCGAACTGCTTGCCGATATTGGCGGCTGTCCCCGGCGGGTGCTGAATTTCGTTGGTAACGCTGAAGTTGATGTGATGCGCGGTGAGCTTCTGATCGACCGTTCCGGCGAGGTCCAGTGCCCGCTGCCGGTACTGCGGAGCATCTTCCTGGAACGATTTTACCTGCGCCGCCAGATGCCCGCCGATCGACCACAAGCCGAAGCCGAGCAGGACCAGCAGGCTGACAAAGACAATGGCGACACTGGCTTTCCGGGACAGTCCTTTGCCCTGATCGGCGGCTTTGCCATGCACCGGATGCCGCAGGCGCTCCACCAGCGGGTCCAGCGCATAGGCGACGAGGCCGCCGAGCGCAAACAGCAGCAGCGTATGATGGATCGTCATACCGAGCCGGACGACGACTCCGGCAAAGACGATCAGCATCAGCAGCGTCGTCGTCGTGACCAGAAGCCGAAGCCACTGCGAAAACGGCGTTTTGCCCTCCAGATTGTCGTCAATGTGGCTGACCTGTGCTTGAATGGGGGAGAGGGGTTCGGAATAAGCGCGGGCGGTTTGCGTGTCGGCCATGTTGCTGCTGATTGCTCTTTCTACAGGATGTCTTGCGGATTTGTCGCGGGAAGCCGCTCTTCAGACAAGGTTTCCGCGCGAAGCGTCACTTGCTGCGGGCTGCGATATTCTTCCCGTTTTTGCGAAATGTAAACTTCTTCTTTGACGCGAAGCCGCTTTTCAACCACCAGCACTTCTTCCATGACGGGGATGATCATTATATCCTGCTCGTAGCGCACGGCGGGAGGCGCGTCCACGAACAGCCCGACGGCAACCCGCTTGATTTCCACTTCCGTCTTAAATAAAGGCTCGTCAATGGTTTCGACACGTTCGGTCACGGTGGTCGAGAACCGTACCCGCCCTGTCTCCACTTCGCGCTTGCCGACATTCAGTGTTTCCGCGACCAGCGGTATCACGACTTCGTCGCCGCGAGTCAGCGTTTCCTGAAAGCCGGTAGAGTGGGCGGTAATGCGGTAACTGTCTTCTTCCACAATCAAGACATTGATCGGGACAAAAAGGGTTTGGCCGCTGTCAAGCAAAACTTCCGCCATGCCGTCGAGATCGTCCGGAACCGGCATTGCGATCAGCGTACCGCGCGTACCGTCGGCAAACATAACATCATCCATCAACTGCTCCTTGTATGTCAAACAAAAACCGGCGCCGGCAGCGCCGGCGCCGGTTTTTAGATTAGCGGTTTTTGGTATTGTCCGTGGTCAGTTCATCCACTTCCACGTCCGTGCGGCGCACAGTGTCACGGACTGTTTCGGTGCGATCGGTCGCTGTCTTGCCGACAACCACTTCTTCGACAACTCGCGCGGTCTTGGCGACGACCGGGACTTCGGCGGTCTCGGTCACGTCAAAGCTCTTCTCCTGGAAGGCCGTGCCGAGGTCCGAAACGGGCTGGTTCACGCGCTGCCGGTCTACAGTGACATGCTCTTCGCGCAGGTTCACCGTTTCTTGAACGGGGGTTTCAATGACGCCGGTGCGGATACGCGCCCCGCCGGACTGCACTTCGCGCTTGCCGACGACCAGCTCTTCTTCAACCACAGGAATGACAGTCTCGCCGTCAATCGCTGTCGTGCCGGTGTTCTTAGCTAAATTGCTGTTGTACGACGCCGGGGCCGTGCCGAGAACTTCCGCGTTGCCGGTGGTTGTGCCGATGACGCCGGTATTCGTTGTCGTCGTGTCCGTGTAGCCTGACGTGCGCGTCTTGCCATCCGTCGGCAGGCCGGTGACACTGGTATGCGCTCCGTCCGTGCCGACCGTTCGGTCGTAGTCATGGTCATGCTTGTCTACGATATCCACGGCTCCCGCAGAAGCGAGACCTCCAGCGACGGCGCCGATAACGGCCCCAATCGGGCCGCCGGCCAGCATTCCGACAACTGCGCCGCCGACGGCGCCGAGGACGCCGCCTTCGGTCACGTCATGTTTTGTCGCCGGCTCTGCGCCGTGCGCCGAGTCGGTCGTTGTGGTAGTCAAATCGTCGTCTGTCGTGTTGATCCTGTCAGCCATTGTCTTAAGTCTCCTTGTGCGGTTGGGTAGGTAGCGGGTTTAGCGCCGGGTAGTATCAGTCGTCAAATCGTCCACTTCGACATCCGTGCGGCGGACAGTATCGGTGACCGTTTCCGTGCGATCAGTGGCGGTCTTGCCGACGACGACTTCTTCGACGACTCGCGCGGTTTTGCCGACGACGGCTTCTTCGGCCGTCTCTGTCATGGTAATGTCCTGAGTCTGGAAGTCGGCGTTTGTCGCAGCCCGGTCCACCGGACGGCGCTCAACCGAGACATGCTCTTCATGCAGGCTGACCGATGCTTCGACGGGCCGCTCAGTCACAAACGTGTGAATGCGTGCGCCGCCGCTCTGGACTTGCTGCTTGCCGACCACGAGCTGCTCTTCCACCACCGGTATCGTGATCTGCTTGTTGAGGTCACGCTCCGTGCTGAGGTCCGGCTCGGTATAAGCCGGGGCAGTCGCGTTGTAGCCGGTGTAGCCGGTTTCGCGGTAGCGGGAGCCGAGCTTGTCAATGTCAATCGTGTTGTTGCGGTCGAGAATGGAGACGGCCTGATCGGCCTGGCTGTCTTCCACCGTGCCGACCACAAGCGCCCCGCCGCGCCGGACGCCTTCAGCATAAAGATGAGCGTCATCCTGGGGAACGCCGACACTTGTCAGTGCGTTCAGCACTTTGTCACGGGCATCGCTTGTCATCACCTGGACACTGTTACGGCGAATGCCCATTGTTTCTAAATCGCGCATTGCGGCTTGTGCGTCATTGGTCTGGGGGAACAGTCCCACCACTGTTTTCGACATCTTCGTTCTCCTCGTTTTGTTGTGCGTGTCTTGCTGTGCGTAATTGAGTTTCGTTTTGTCAGGCGGGGTCGCTGTAGGTGCGGGCGGAAGCCGTCCGGACTGCCGTCTTTGCCGAGTCCGACGCCTGTGCTTTAGAGGCTGTCGTCTGCGCCTGTCCGACCCACTGCTCCGTCAGTTTCGCCGCTGTCTCGCGTCCGCCGAGACCGAACGCCAGCCCCAGCGCCAGCGAGATTGCGGCCACCAGCCCGATGTAAAGTGTATTCACGACAACCGGCGCGACGCCCAGCTCATTGACGGCAGCGATAATGGCGAACGCCATCACGCCGATTGATGCCAGCTTGCCCAGAAGGCTTGGGTTGCTCATGCCTGCCTCGGAAGCCGAGCCGCGAACGATACCTGCCAGCAAGTTACCCAAGAAGGCGCCTACTCCAAGCAAAAGCAGGGCAACAAGTATGTTGGGGATGTAGGCCAGGATGCCGTTAATCAGAGTTGTCACCTGCGTGAGTCCGCACTGCTCGGCGGCCATCTCGATAAAGACCAGTCGGACGACCCACTTGACGACTTCGCCGAGGATGTCGCTTGCTTTCATGCGGGTGCCGGAACGGGACAGAAAGTCATTGACGCGGGCATGGTCCGCCAGCGTGTCCACATGGGCGACGCGGGCAAGCTTTGCAACGAGGCCGGCAAGGGCACCTGCGATGATCCAGCCGATAATCAAAATCAGCAGGGCGCCCAGTACGGTCGGGATGCCGTTGGCGAAGCGGTCAAGCCCCGCGGTCAGCCCATTCCAGAGAGCCATTGACCCATCGGTCACGGATGTTGTTACGGAATTCATTGTGTGTTCTCCAAGTGAAATACTAGTACGAATGCCTGCCTGCCAAGATCGGGTGCGGGTCACTCGCTTGCAAGATACCCCGCGATTTAACCGGGTAAACAGCAGACAGGCAGAATTTCTGCTCCGGCAGAGTGTGAGCAGAAAAAATAGTTTTTGAACGCAAAAAAGCGCGGGTTTTCCCGCGCTTTTCGCTTCACCTTTCGTACTTGCGCTTACCACGGCACGACGCCATTGTCGTCGAAGAAGTGCCTCTAAATCTCTCCCTGCATTCTGTTCAAGAGAGAAAGTAGCGCGTCCGCTTTAGTTCTCCTATTTTGATCAATGCCCCTTTGTTCGCAAGATCGGCAAGGTCTCGCGTTGCCGTGGATTGTGATGCTCCTGTGATTGCGATATAATTGCCTGCGCTGAGACCGCCTCGGAAGCCGTCCGGCCCGGCGCGAAACATCCGAAGAAGCGCTTTTTGCTGCCTCTCGTTGAAGGCGTCTCGGAACCTCTCAAAGAACCTTGCTTTTTTAATCACGAACTCTGTGTGCGCCAAAGTGCGCTGCTGTGCTTCCAGGGCGATCCCGGCGAACCAAAGGAGCCAGCCGTTGATTTCGCTGGATTTATTGGCCGCTTCGAGCGCGTCGTAATAGGCGCGGCGATGAGCAAGCAGGGTCGCCGAAAGGGCAACCAGCGTTGGCTGCCCTAAGCCTTGAGCCAGCGCTTTCTCGGCAATGGCCCGGCCTATTCTTCCATTGCCGTCTTCAACATTGCCGTCTTCAAACGGGTGGATGCTCTCGAAATAGAGATGTGCGATGCCGGCCCGTGTGAGCGCGGGCAGGGCGGTTTTGCTTTTGGCTGCCGTTTCGTTGAACCAGTCCACAAAACGCCCCATTTCCGATGGAACCCGTGAAGACGGCGGGGCCTCAAAGTGAACTGCGGGCTTGTCGAGCCGGCCTGATACGACCTGCATCCGCTCTTCGCCGCTGCGGTACCGCCCGATGTCGTCCAGGTCTTGTCGGCCGCTCATCACCAGGCTGTGCCATGCGAATACTATCCCTTCGGTCAAAGGGGCGTCGAAATTCCGGTAAAGGTCAACTATCATCTCGGCAATTCCCTGCTCGCCCGGCGGGATACGCCGGGGATCGGTCGCTAGTCCAAGCTGCTTTCTGATTGACGACTGGATGCTTAAGCGATCCAGCATCTCTCCTTCAATCTCCGAGGTCGTGACGGCTTCACTGCTGATCGCCTCAATCGTGAGCTGGCTGCGCTCGTCAGCGCCGAGGTGTTTGACGCTGCCGAGAAGGACGCCGCTGCCAATAAGGAATGTCTCTTCTGCCGAGGCAACCCAGGCACTGTCCCACCGGAAGTCCGGCCAATCTTTCTGCTGCCAATTCCAGTGCATGAGCAATAAAACCCTCTTTTATAGCCCAAATTATCGCATATTATGAGCGATATTTATGAGCGATATGAGGCCCAGAGCAGAAAAAGCGCGAGGAACCACGCGCTTACCACGGCACGATGCCGTTTTCATCGAAGAACCGGCCGGTCGGACCATCGGCGGGAAGGGTCGCCAGATGGACGGTGACTGCCGCGCCCTGCTCGGCGGTGCGGGTGCCGCAGGGATTTAAGTCGGTCTCCACACTGCCGGGGCAGGCGGCGTTGGCTTTGATCGGCGTGTCTTGGAGTGCGGCGGCGAAAAGGACGGTGATCATGTCCAGCGCCCTCACCTTAGACCTCGTGCCGCTTTTGCGGCGCTCCGAGGCCGGCCGCATCGTCAAGCCGCTGGCCTACAACTCCTCCAAAGCGGCGCTGGACAGGCCGGGATCAATGCTGATGCCGGCGTTGTTGACCAGCACGTCCAGCCTGCCGTAGTCCTTCTCGGCTTGGACGGCAGCGGCCTGGATGCCGGCTTCGTCCGTGACTCCAGCGGGAGAAAATGGGCGTCTGCGCCGCCGACTTTGAGTTCAACGGTCATCCCCAGCGCCCCAAGCTGCCGGGCGATTTCTTTGCCGATGCCTTTGTTTGCGCCGGTGATCAGCGCTACTTTTTTGTCTGCCATTGCTGCTCCTTATGCTCCCGCACCTTTATCATTCGCTTGGCGTTATTGGATGGCCCGCGCCAATCGGTCCTGGCTTGGGTCTGCCTCGGCGCCTGCCCATTCTTCGGGCATGGGCATGGAGAGGGCGTGTTCGAACTGGGCTTTGTAGAGGTGGTAGTACAGGCTGCGGTTTGCCAAAAGGTCCGTGTGGCTGCCGACTTCGACAATCCGGCCATCCTGCATGGCGACGATTTTGTCGGCGTGCATGATGGTAGACAGGCGGTGGGCGATGATGAGCGTGGTGCGGCCTACCATGAGGCGGTTCAAGGCGTTCTGGATCAGCTTTTCGCTTTCGCTGTCGAGGGCCGACGTGGCTTCGTCGAGGATTAAGATGCGCGGGTCGCGGAGGAAGGCGCGGGTGATGGCGAGGCGCTGCTTCTGGCCGCCGGAGAGCTTGGTGCCGCGCTCGCCGATCTCGGTTTCGTAGCCTTCGGGCAGGGCTTCGATGAAGTGGTGGGCGTTTGCGGCGACGGCGGCTTCGATGATTTCTTTGTCGGACGCGCCGGGGCGACCGTAGAGGATGTTTTCTTTGATGGTTCCTGTAAACAAGATATTGTCTTGAAGCACCATGCCGATGTTGTTTCGCAGGGATTTGACTTTGACATCGGCGATGTTGAGGCCGTCTACTAAGATCTGGCCGCCGGTGACATCGTAGAAGCGGGGGACCAGATTGACGAGCGTGGACTTGCCTGCGCCGGACGGGCCGACAAAGGCGATGACTTCGCCGGGCTGGATGTCCAGGTTCAGGTTCTTCAAGATGGGAACGTCCGGGTCGTAGCCGAAGGAGACGTTCTTAAGTTCCACATGGCCCTCGATTTTGGCGGGCAGGGCGATGGCTCCGTCGGCGTCGGCGATGTCGGGCGTGATGTCGAAGATGTCGAAGATGCGGTCAATCGCTGCCCCGGCGTTTGCGATCACGGCGGCCATGTCGGTCAGGCGCTGCAAGGGCATATAAAAGAGGCCGAGCGTGGTCCAGAACGTGATCATCATGCCGATGGTCATGCGCCCGGTCAGCACCTCATGCGCCCCAAACAGCACGACCGTGATGGGGGCGACCGAGGTAAGGACGTTGGAGGCCGCCATGTTGAGCGCCTGGTAGCGAACGGTCGTGATCTGCCGGTCGTACAGGGAGCGGTGCATCCGGTGGAACAGGCGGGTTTCGCGCTTTTCGCGGGCGAACGCCTGTACGACTGTCGCGCCTGCCACTTTCTCCTGCACCTGGCCGGACAGCTCGGACAAGCCTTCCTGCACGGCATGGGAGGCTTTGCGGATGCGCTGGCCGAAGAACCGGACGGTGAAGACCCAGAACGGCAGCACGATCACCGAGACGGTCGCCATGCGCGGGGACAGCAAAAACAGCCAGATCACGATGCCGATGACCGAAAGCGAGTCCATCCAGAGAAGCGTACAGGCATTGCCGATGAAGTTCTGGGCGAGGGCGATGTCCGAAGTCAGGCGGGAAACGATGCTGCCGGACCGGTTCTGCTGGAAGAACGACAGGGACAGGCCCTGAATATGCTCGTATAGATCGTTGCGGAGCTTAAAGATGACCCGCTGCCCGCCGATGCCGACGAGGTAGCCGCGCCCGAACATGACAAAGCCCATGGTCAGAAGAATGGCGATGACCAGGCCCAAAAGCACGTTCGCCTGGGTGCCGGGACTTGCATGGGGCGCGACCCGGTGCAGCAGATGTTCCAGGACCGGGTACATACGGTTCGTCCGGCCTGTCTGGGTGTGGCCGCTGCCGATGATGATTTTATCCACCACATAGCCGGTGACGCTCGGCACGACTGCGCCGACGGTGTAGTTGGTGATGCCAAGCAGGGTGGCCGTGATGAACAGCGGCAGGTAGGGGGTCAGGTAGGCAAGAAAGCGCAGCATCGCCTGCCGCTCTTTGGCCGGGTTCCGCGCGGCCTCGTCGGCTTCCCGCATCCGCGCTTCGGCGATCGTATCGCGCCGGGTATGTTTACGTTTGGGCGTCGTGAGATGGGCGAGTTTTTCCCTTACGGTTTGCATCATTGGGGTTCCTGTTGAAATTACCGTTGTTTGTATTGCTATTGTGCCACATCTCTACCCATGAGTTCAACCTTTTATATAAAATTGCCCTTGAAGCGTGGGATTAAAATCCTACGCTATGGGGCGCAGACGCCTAATGTCCGCCTTCGCGGACAGGGAGCGGGCCATTGGCCCGTTCTTTTCTGCTGGCGCAATGTTCGGGTAGGGCGTGATGGGCTGTTGCCTTCGAGTGGACAAACGATTTGGAATACGCGGGCGCGAGGCCGGGATGAAACGCAAGCGGCACAGGTTCGTTTTTGCAAATTTCGCCGTCCCCGTTTTCCTCTGCGGCCGGCAGTTCGTTTTGACAAATTTCATTGTGTGCGGCGTCGAGGGGCGCTTCGGACAGCTCGTTTGCGGCCTGCGTCGTGGCTTTGCGGAGCTGGTACAGGCGGTTGCTGGTTTCCAAAGAAACAGTGAGGTCGGTTTCCGGCTCGTCGCGGCACTCGCGCTCGGTGACGTGCAGGTCTTCCAGCACCCCATCGCGCAGGCGGCGGGCGTAAAGCTGGGGAACGTCGCGGCCGAGCAACTTGACGGCGGTGTCAATCTGGCGCTGCAAGGCGGTTTCATGGCGCAGCACTTTGTCCAGCCGGTCCAGGCGCTCGGTTTCGGAGAGCGTGTCGTCTTCAAAGAGCTGGGCCTGCCAGCGGTGGAGGCGGCGCAGACGCCAGGAGGCCGCCGCGATCTTTTCCACATAATGCTGCTCCAAGAGATTGCGCGGGGTGAGCTGCTTGGTCCATTCGGCTTGAAGCTGGGCGTAGCCTGCGGGGTCTTCGCCGAGGGCGGGCAGGACCACATCACGGGCGAAGAGGCCGTGGGTGGTGGCGTTGCGGCTGCTGATGGCCTTGCCGCGTTCGGTCTTGGGTCCGCTGTTATTGAGTGCGCTATTAGTCGTCGGTGCGCTGTCGGTGGTCGGCATGATCGTGTTCCTGTTCCGCTCTCCCAAGCAAAGACTTATGTCTACTAGTATGGCAGGGATGGGGAAGGGATGTCAAGGGGAAGCCCCCCGGCCCCAATAATGGGGGAGTAGGATGAAATTGCCTGGGAAGGGAGAGCGTGGGAAGAACCCGGATTGAAATCCGGGTCTTTTGAAGTGCGATTGTCCGCCTTCGCGGACAGAGGAACAGGACAAGAGCAGTATCATGTTCGTTTTCGTGATGCCAGGTATGAGAAAGCGGACAAGTGTGATATAATGAGCGAGAAGCAAGCAATCGGGGTTGAGGCAGGTGTGCGGCAGAAGTACGCCCTGTGCGTTGTTCTACCGTAAGGTGCAGGAAAAGTACAATAATTGTTGTAAAATTGGCGTGTTCTACCGCAAGCGGCCTGCGGCGTAATACGGTAAAACACTTGTTGGGCCGCTGGGCCAAAGGCTTCCCGGTTGCAAAACACCCTGGATACGCCGAGATTGCTGATGCCGGCAATCTCTTCGAGAAGAAATGAAAAATTACCTATGGATTTCAATCTACGACATATGGAGAGCACAGACATCGAAAGCATCGTGCAACTGTCGCTCTTGGCATGGGAACCTGTGTTCGCCTCTTTCGAGCAAATCTTAGGCTCTCGGATTTACCCCATCGTTTATCCAGAATGGAGAACAAGCCAGCGCAAGGAAATTGAAGAGATCTGTCGGGAGCCAGCGGAGAACTTCGTTTGGGTCGCCGAGCGGGACGGGCAGGTGGTCGGCTTCGTGGCCTGGGAACTCTACCGTGCTTCAGAGATGGGGGAAGTGCAGTTCTTGGCAGTGCATCCTGCTCATCAGAACGTCGGGATCGGTACGGCGCTGAGCGACTTGGCGCTTGGGAGGATGAAAGAAAGTGGGATGCGCTTGGCAGTCCTGGGTACGGGCGGAGATGCCTCGCACACGCCGGCCCGACGAACTTATGAGAAGTCTGGCTATACCGCGCTGCCGTTGGTCCGCTTCTATAAAGATTTGTAAGCCTTTGCCTCCTTAACGCCGATGATCGCGAGCAACGCCTCCAGACGGCCCAACAATGCGTTGCACCTGACGCCACTTGGCATCTGTCTGGAAAAGGTCTAGGTACGACCTCCTACACGTCAATCTATTGAAAGAGGCCATCGCTTGTCTACTCTGATTCCAACGCCATATCCCGTGCTCAATGCGCTTCTACTTGAATTCCTAAGCAGCACAAAGGCTATCCTCACAGAGAATTTCGTCGGTGCGTACCTGCAAGGCTCACTCGCGACGGGTGACTTTGATGAACACAGTGATATCGACTTCCTGGTCGTCACGCGGAAAGAATTGTCGGCATCGGAAGTGTCAGCCCTTCAAGACATGCACATACGGATTTACGGACTAGGAGGCATTTATCGCCCGGACTGCCTTGTCAGGACACGGATACTGGCGGCTGATCATTGGGAAACCAGCCTGGAAGGTTCTTATTTCCCACAAAATATCTTGAAACAGTCTGAACTTGTCAATTGCCCACAATGGTATTTAGACAATGGCGGCACATTGCTGGAAAGACATAACCATGATGATACGCTGGTCATGCGCTGGACGGTCAGAGAGTGTGGGATTGTCCTCGCTGGCCCTGAACCGAGAACCTTAATTGATCCAATCTCCGCAGATGACTTGCGCCATGAGGTATTGGCGAAAATGGACAGTATCGCCACTGGTATCTTAGACGGCTTCTGGAACAATCGGTGGGGGCAGTCCTATGCGATCCTGTTCTTCTGCCGGATGCTGCAGACACTGGAGACAGGCCGCATCCACTCAAAGCGGGCGGGGGTCATTTGGGGCCAAGAGAAGTTAGACCGGCGCTGGGCCAGTGTTATTGAGCAGGCGTGGAATTTACGCGGGCATGGGCATGTGAGTGAGCCTGCCGATGAGAAAGACTTTAAGAATACAGTGGCATTTAGCAGATATGCGATGGAGGAGAGCAGGAAATATATTGTGGCCTCGCCCGATGACGCACACCCGGCAGTGACCGTTGAACTCCTATAGGCCTGCGTACCGGAACCCGCACAGCCAGCGGCCCAACAATGCGCCGCATCTGACGCCGCCGATTCCATTATGTGTTCGGCGGCTGTCCAGGCGGCATCGTCAGTGCGCTTGGGCGTGAGGTCGCTAGGCCGACAGCCTTGCGGGAGCAGAGCCAAGAAAGACGCAAAATGGGTCGTCAGGGAGTAAAATGCCAGGTAAGTCCTCATCAGGAGAGTAGTATGAATGCCTTACTCCAAGCACATCGGATCGAAACAACGCTGACGCAGGATGGAACCTTGACCCTGGACCATCTCCCGTTTCAGGCAGGAGAACAGGTCGAAGTGATTGTCTTACCCCAGGCGCTCCCGCCGCCCGCGCAGGCGGCATATTCGTTGCGGGGTACTCCGGTCCGGTATCAAGAGCCGCTGGAACCTGTGGCGGAGACAGACTGGGAGGCGGCGTGATTATCCTGGATACGCACCTTTGGATTTGGTGGGTGCATGGGGATGTCCAGTTGCTGCCCGATGACCGCGATTATGTTCAGGAGCATGAAGCTGAGGGCTTGGGCATCTGTGCGATTTCCTGCGGGGAAGTTGCCAAGCTGGTTGAAGGCGGCAGGCTGATTTTGCCTTTGCCGGTCGGCGAGTGGCTGTCAAAGGCTCTGGCTTATCCGGGTATTCGCTTCTTGGAATTGTCGCCGCAGGTGGCGGTGGAGTCCACGCAGTTGGCGGGCGTCTTTCACCGTGACCCCGCAGACCAAATGATTGCAGCAACGGCCCGCCTTTACCGCTGTCCGCTCGTCACGATAGATCGGAAAATCCAGGCGTATGCTCATGTTCAGGTCGCTCCGTGAGCTTACCATCGCTCCCGCCTAATACTTCCGTCGCCGGGAACAGGGGCGCGAGGGTGAAGGGGTAGGGCGAGCCGCACAGGTCAAGTCTTGACAACGCCCTGCCGATATGTCAAGATAGACGTGCAAGTGTACGGTTTGCTGCGGCGAGCAGCAAAAAGAAGGGAACCGCTTGGCGGCGGCCCCCTTCTTCTTCGCGGACCTTAGAAGCCTAAAGCTTTGGCAATCCGCAGAATCGCGGCGATTGCTGTTACAATCGCGGCGATGGTTTGGACGACGGGACGAACTCGATTGAACGCCCGCCGCACTTTGTTGGACATGCACTTAGTTGGACATAGGAATCACCTCCTTTCTGCCCAATTTGGGAAAGACAGCCTCTCTAACGGGCTGTCTTTTTTCGTTTACCTCGTTCCCCGATTGAATGCTTGCTTCCTGCGGCTCGGTGTGCCGGCTGCCGGCAGTCTTTATTGGACGCGCAGTAGGGTATCATAGCGGCAGAGCGATAAGTTTCAACTAGAAGGCGGGGCGCATATGACGGTATTGGTGACGGGGGCATCGGGGTTTGTCGGGCGGCACGTTTGCGCGGGTTTGATCAAAGCCGGGCATCCGGTGCGGGGGCTGGTGCGGCAGGTGCCGGTCCGCAAGAACCGGGTGGAGGGGGTGGATTATGTGC
This sequence comes from Capsulimonadaceae bacterium, assembly GCA_965277885.1. GTDB lineage: Bacteria > Armatimonadota > Armatimonadia > Armatimonadales > Capsulimonadaceae > JANXMY01. Next base: position 462,051 of record CBDIDS010000003.1, read on the forward strand.
GGGGCGTGGACGTGACGGAGGCGATTACGCTGACGCCGGAAATGTTTGCGGGGGCCGACGCGATTATCCATCTGGTCGGGATCATTCAGGAGAACCCGCGCAAGGGGCAGACGTTCCAGCGGGTGCATGTGGAAGGCACGCGCAATGTCGTAGACGAAGCGCTGCGGGCGGGCTTCGATGGGCGCTTTGTGTATATGAGCGCGATTGGGTCGTCCATGAACTCGCCGTCGGTGTATTCCCAGACCAAGTACCAGGCGGAGCGGATTGTCATCGGCTCCAAGCTTCCCTATACGATTTTTCGGCCCTCGCTGGTGATTGGGGCCGACGGCGAGTTTGTGGCCCAGATGAAAGATTTGGTGCTGCACGGCGGCCTGCCGGGGAATGCGCCGTTCCCGGTGATCCCGGTTCCCGGCTCCGGCTTCAACTTGTTCCAGCCGATCTGGGTAGAAGACTTGGTAGATTGCATTGTGGAGTGTTTAGGGCGCGGCGACACGATCAACCAGATATACGAAGTCGGCGGGGCGACCCAGCTTTCGTTTAATGAGCTGATCAAGGGGTTTGCCAAATCCCTCGGCAAGCCGAAGAAGCCGCTGCTCCACGCCCCGCTCCCGCTGCTGTATGCCGCCGCGACGGTGATGGAAAAGGTTTTGCCGAAGCCGCCCGTGACCCGCGACCAGCTTAAGAACTTGGGACTGGACAATATCACGACAAGCCTGGCTGTGAAAGAGACGTTTAATATCAACCCGCAGACATTTGACCAGATGCTCGCCAAGATTTACGGGTGACCTACTGCCTTGCTTCGCAGGGTCCTTCCTAAAGGAAGGATCTGGATAGCAAATGAAGTCTAACTTCGCAAGTCTTAATCTTCCCTTTAGGGAGGACCCTGCGAAGCAAGGCGGTAGGACCCTGCGAAGCAAGGCGGTAGGACCCTGCGAAGCAAGGCGGTAGGACCCTGCGAAGCAAGGCGGTAGGACCCTGCGAAGCAAGGCGGTAGGACCCTGCGAAGCAAGGCGGTAGGACCCTGCGAAGCAAGCCTGCGGTAGGACCCTGCGAAGCAAGGCGGTAGGACCCTGCGAAGCAAGGCGGTAGGACCCTGCGAAGCAAGGCGGTAGGACCCTGCGAAGCAAGGCGGTAGGACCCTGCGAAGCAAGGCGGTAGGACCCTGCGACGCCTGGGATAAGATCTCGCTCGAAGAAAACCTGATGTACTGGGGCGAACCTTGTGTTCGCCCCTTTTCGCTGTCTCACATATCATCGGGTATAATAAGACGTGTTAGAAGACAGTCTGCAAACTTATTTTGGGTACGGCGAGTTTCGGCCTCAGCAGCAGGACGCGGTGGAAGCGGCGCTTGCGGGGCGGGATGTGCTGGTGGTGATGCCGACGGGGGCGGGGAAGTCGCTGTGCTTTCAGCTTCCTGCGGCGCTGTCGGAGGGCGTGACGCTGGTGGTTTCGCCGCTGATCGCGCTGATGCGGGACCAGGTGGATGCGCTGAACCGGCGTCCGGCGTTTGCGGAGATCGGCTGTGCGTGTTTGACGTCTTTGCAGTCGCCGGAAGAGCAGTATGATCTCATTCGGAAGATGAAGCAGGGGCATCTGAAGCTGGTGTATGTTGCGCCGGAGCGGTTCCGGTCGGGCGTGTTTATGGACGCCTTGAAGAGTGTCAAGATTGCCCGGTTTGTGGTGGACGAGGCGCACTGCATTTCCGAGTGGGGGCATGACTTCCGGCCTGATTATTTAAGTCTGCGCGAAGTGGTGGAAACGCTCGGCAATCCGCCATTATTAGCCGCGACGGCGACGGCGACGAAGCGGGTGCAGTCGTCTATTGTGGCGAACTTAGGAATGCGGGACCCGCTGGTGCTGGTGGGCGGCTTCAACCGGCCTAATCTTCACTTTTCAGTGCATCGGTGCAAGAGCGACTCGGAGCGGGAAGACAAGCTGGTCCGCGCCCTGCCGAAGCTGTCGGCGATGGGCGGGAGCGGCCTGATCTATGTGGCGACGCGCAAGCAGTGCGAGCAGGTGTTTGAAGTGGCCGGGGATGCGCTGGCGAAAGTCGGGCAGACGGCGGGGATGTACCACGCGGGGCTTGATGCGGATGTTCGGAACCGGATGCAGCGGGAATGGCTGGACGGGGAGCGTCAGGTACTGGTCGCGACAAACGCTTTCGGCATGGGGATTGACAAGCCCGACGTGCGCTTTGTGATCCACTGCGCCTGCCCGGACAGCCTCGAAAGCTATTATCAGGAAGCAGGCCGGGCCGGACGCGACGGGCGCAAGTCCCGCTGCACCATTCTCTATCACTTTGCGGACCGCAAAACGCGCGAGTGGTTTATTGACAACGAAGCGATGACAGTCGGCGATGTCGAGCGGGCGTTCCAGCATATCCGCCGCTTCGCCGATGCCGAGAAGACGGCCCGGCTGCCGAAATCTTGGGGCATGGCGCTGGATTGGAGCGACATGAAATCGCGGCTGGCGCTCGGCGAGCTGGAGCGGGGCGACCTGGTTCAGCGGGTCGCTCAGACCGGCGATGCCGTGGTGCTGACACTGGCCCGCACCGACTTCCCGCCGGATGCCCGGCGCTCCATTGCTGCCGATCTTGCGAAGCAGCGGGCCGAGCGTCTGCGCCGGCTGGACGAGATCGTAGACTACTGCAAGACGCCGTACTGCCGCCGCCGGACGGTGCTGGACTACTTCGGTGACCGTCAGGAGCCGCCGGCGACTTCCTTCTGCTGCGACAACTGCGACGCCCCGCCCGCCGAGCCGGTGGCCGTGTCCGGGAAGAACCTGCCGTCTGTTCCGATGCCGGTGCAGCTTGACCCCGGAGATATTTATTCGGTCTTGAACGGATTAGATGCTTTACGCCCTGCCGTCGGCAAGGCTCGCTTGAACAAGCTGCTGCGCGGCGCGGGAACGATGGGCGATAAGTCCGCTTCGCCAAGCAACCCGCTGAACGGCCTGTTTCGCGGCAGCACCGTGGCTGTTGTAGACAAGTTTTTAGAAGCGCTGTTTGCTGAGGGCCTGATGCACCAGGGCGATGAGGACGCTTACTTTGTCTGCACCCTGACCGCGTCGGGCCGGGCTGCCTGGCAGGACCGCCTGCCGGTCAGCGTCCAAGTCCCACGCGGCTATGCCCCGCGCTCCGCTGGGGAAGTTAGTGATGGCGGCAGTGACGACATTTTGAGCGAGCTGAAGCTGTGGCGCACCCAGCAGGCATCGAAAGACGCCGTGCCGCCGTATGTCGTCTTCAGTGATAAGACATTAGTTGAAATCGCCCGCGCCCGGCCGCAATCTACTGACGACCTGCTGGAAGTCAGCGGTGTCGGCCCCGCCAAGCTCGAAAAGTACGGCGTCGACGTGCTGCGGATTACGGGGGAGTGATTTGGAACCGACAGGGATAGGACCCGGCACTGGAAGTGCCGGGTCCGCTCCGGGACTGCCTAGCAGATCCGGCAGTATGTCCTCGGCCCGGCCTAAGTAGACCTTGTCGAACGCTTCTGCTCCCTCCCCTGCCTCTAAGTTCACCAGAACCGTATACGCCCCGGCCTGCGAAGCAATCTGCACGAACGCGGCGGCGGGCCAGACGACGCCGGATGTGCCGGCGGCGTAGAACAGATCGCAGCGGTCCAGTGCTGTCTGTGACTGGCGGAGCGCGGCTTCGGGCAGGTTTTCGCCGAACAGGACGACATCGGGGCGCAGGGACGAGCCGCAGCGAGGGCAAAGGGGAACGGCGTCGTAGGAGCGGGTGTCGTCGAACGGCGGCAGATCGCAGACGGGGCTTGTGCAGCGGGTGCGAAACGCCGAGCCGTGCAGCTCCGTCACCGACGGCGAGCCGGACCGCTGGTGCAGGCCGTCTACGTTCTGCGTCAGCAGCGTCACGGCATCGGGCCGGGCGTTTTGCAGGGCCGCAATCGCGGTGTGCGCCGGGTTCGGCTCGGCGGCCAGCGCGACGCGGCGACGCTCGGAATACAGCCGCCAGAGGTCCGGCAGGCTGCCGGGCAGGAAACGCGCCTCAACAATTTTCGCGATGTCCGCGCTTTCCCACAGGCCGCCCGGTCCCCGGTAGGTCGGCAGGCCGGAGCCGACGGAGACGCCTGCGCCGGTCAAGATGACGATGTGGTTAGCGATGTCTACAAGTTGGGGCATAATCAGTTACCATCTCATAGTATGTGTTACCCGGAAAGTACCCGAATTGGAAGCACCCGGATTGGAAGCACCTGGATTGGAAATCCGGGTCTTCTGGATTGATTGTCTGCCTTCGCAGACATCAGAGTAACAAGCAGGCGGTTCTTGTCTTATGTCCACCCAGGTCGACAATCGCTTGGCAGAAGACCCGGATTTCTAATCCGGGGCAGTATCATGCCCGTAACATACCATAAAAACTCCCATTGTTCCTACTGCGGCACCGCGTTTGCGGCGGACGCGCCCTTCCCGCGCCGCTGCGCCCATTGCGGCAATGTGACCTACTCCAACCCGCTGCCGGTTTCGGTCGTCCTGATGCCGATTGAAGACAATGGCCTGCTGCTGGTCAAGCGCGTTCAGGAGCCGGCGGCAGGGAAATGGGCTTTGCCCGGCGGTTTTATCGAGACCGGGGAAATCTGGCAGGAAGCGGGGGCGCGGGAAGTCTTTGAGGAAACCAGCTTCACGGTGGACCCGGCCCAGATTACGCTGTTTGACACGCGCAGCGCCCCGGACGGGACGCTTTTAGTCTTTGGCCTCGTCCCCTCTCAGCCGTCCGCCGATTTGTCGAGCTTCACGCCGTCGCCGGAAACCTCAGCGGTGATGACTGCGACGGAGCCGATGGAACTGGCCTTCTTGACGCATACCGAGACTGCGAACCGTTACTGGAAGGAAATTGCCCACTATGAATAAGCCGACGCTGGACGACAAAGGCATTGTCGAAGCCTGCCCGAACTGCGGACGCCGGAACCGCGTTCCGTTTGCAAAGCTGCCCGAAACCGGGGTCTGCGGGTCCTGTCAAACCCCGCTCCCCGCCATCGCCGCGCCGCTTGACGTTCCCAGCGAAAGCGTCTTTGCCGCGCTGGTCGCTGGGTCTCCGCTGCCGGTGATTGTAGACTTCTGGGCGCCCTGGTGCGGTCCGTGCCGTCAGGTCGCGCCGGAATTGGAAAAAGTCGCGGCTTCTCATGCCGGGCAATGGCTGGTCGTCAAGATCAACACGGAAGCCCTGCCGGGTCTCGGCGCTCGGTACGGCATTCAGTCCATCCCGACGATGGCCGTCTTCACGCACGGCAAAGAAGCCGCCCGCACGTCCGGCGCTCGCCCGGCGTCTGCGATTGAGTCTTGGGTCAAGGCGAACGTGTAGACGCCAAAATTAGACTTGAAATAGCGCTGTCAGCGTCTGAAGCGCCGCGTCCACAGTGTCCGCTTTCATCACGCCGACTTTGCGGTTAACTCGGTTCTCGCTGGCGGTGAATAAGTAAGCAGGCCGCAGGTAGCTCTGCTTTCGCAAAACTCCGCTGGTGGCATCGGTCATGCTGAGGGTAATGCTGCTGGGATCAGGCGCGTTTTGACTGCTGATAATGCACACAACATAATCGGTCTGCGCGGCATAGGGCACGGCGGCCAGCACAAGCGCGGGGCGCAGCTTCTCACCGGGCGCACCGGAATAGGGGAAGGGGAGAATAATAACGTCGCCGCGATGATAGAGACTCAAGGCAGGTCTTTCAGATGCGCCCAGGCTTCATCTTCTTCCGGTGTGTCCCAAATCTCCCCAATCGGCCCGGCCATCGCCGCCTGTGTCGTAAGTTCCGCCAGCGATTCGGCTTCTGTCTTGACCTTCTTCTCGGAAGCCAGCCACCGGATTGTCGTTTCTATGTATCCTGTTCGCGACAGCCCTTCCCGTGCGGCAAGCGCATCCCATAGTTCTAAACAAGTCGGCGTCACCCGCAGGCTCGTTGCCTGCTTGTCTTTCGTTCTGCGTAGTGGTTTGCGGTCCAAGTCGCGTTCAATGGTGGACATTTCATTCTCCTGCCGTTATTGTACTCGGTTTGCGTTACAAATGCAATGCAATATATGTGTCAATGCGTTACGGCGCTGCTATCCCGCTTCCTTGCCCGGCGTCTGCGGCTTAATCGTTATCGTCGGAAATGTAGCCGTGTTGGACTGCAAATACATCTTCTCGACAGGCTATTAGTCGCCGTAAAATACGATATATTTGCCTGCGATTTTGGCTTTATGAACCTCCGCTTGTTTTGCTTCCAGCCAGGTCATCAACTGCTGTCTGTTCACCTCGGAACGCACTTCTACTGCCGGCAATGGCTTCATCCGAATACCTGTCCTGACATGCCATACATCCGGCTGTGCATCAACAAGGGCATGTGCAACGACTAGAGCCTGCACCAACGCATCAAGTGCGTCATCTACGAAAACAGAGAAACCATATAGGTCAATCCGCTGCCCTGTCTGTTCTGCCAAGTTCTTGAAGATCGGGAAAAATAGCCAATAATATCCTTCGTTATCAAAAGAACAAATATACTCGGAGGCACGTCTTAGAAATGATCCATTGCTGCCGCTTGTGCAAAATGCCTCTGGTCCGAAGATGTAGATGTCAAGCATAATGCACCTATAGTAACAAACAGGGATATATTCTGTCAAGCCTGTTTTGGCGGCGAACAGGTACAATAGCGGCAGAGGGTAACAACCGTGGCTGTTGCAATGCGTGGCGGGGGCGGGGCGGGGTACGGCGGGCGGGAAAAGAAGCCGCTGAAGGCGGGGACGCTTCGGCGGGTGGTGCGGACGTTTCAGCCGTACCATAAGCAGGTGGCTTTGATTGCGGTCGCGGCGCTGGCAGCGGCGGGGCTGGGGCTGTTTCCGCCGTTTCTGCTGAAAGCCATCATCAACCACGGGCTGCTGGGGCGGAACATGGGGCTGGTGACGCGCGACATCGGCCTGACGATCCTCGCGACGCTGGCGGCGACGGGGCTGACGCTCTGCTACGGGTATTTAAGCATTCTGGTCGGGCAGCACATCATGCGCGACCTGCGGAACCAGCTATACGCGCACTTGCAGGGGATGGCGCTGCGGTTCTTTGCCGACACGCGCACCGGCGAAATCCAGTCGCGATTGGCAAACGATGTGGGGGGGGTGCAGTCGGTGCTGTCGGACACGGCGGCGACGCTGCTGTCGAATGCCACCATTGTCGTATCCACGCTGATCGCGATGATCTGGATGGACTGGCGGCTGACCCTGCTGTCGGTGGGGGTGCTGCCGCTGTTCGCCTGGATCGGCAAGCGGGTGGGGGAATGGGGGCAGGGCATCCGCAAGGAGGTTCAGAGCCGGCTGGCGGACCTGAACTCGACGATGCAGGAGACGCTGTCGGTGTCCGGGGTCCTGCTGTCCAAGACCAGCGGGCGGGGCAGTTTATCACTGGCGAAGTTTGCGGGGGAGAACCAGGGCCTGACCGACGCCCAGATCAAGCAGTCCATGGTTTTCCGTGTTTTCTTCAACCTCATCGGCCTGACGTTCTCGCTGACCCCGGCCCTGGTCTACTGGCTGGCGGCGGATTTGGTGGTCTCGCACGGCGACCACCGGCTGTCGCTCGGCACGATTGTGGCGTTTACTGTGCTGCAAGCCCGGCTGTTCTTTCCCCTGACGGGCCTCTTGAACGTTCAGGTAGACGTCACGAGCGCCCTCGCATTGTTTGATCGTATCTTTGAGTATTTGGATTTGAAGCAGGAGATCGTAGACGCGCCCGATGCCATTGCGCTGTCGCCGAGCCAGATACGCGGCGAGGTGGCGTTCGACGCCGTCACGTTTCGCTACGATGAGTCGCAGGCCGTGCCGACGCTGGATCAAATCACGTTTGACGCAAAGCCGGGCCAGCTGATCGCGCTGGTCGGCCATTCCGGGTCGGGCAAAACGACGCTGACCTCGCTGATTCCAAGATTGTATGATGCCGACAGCGGGCGCGTGTTGATTGACGGCTTCGACGTGAAGCAGATCAAACTCGAATCGCTGGGACAGGCGATCGGCGTGGTGACTCAGGAAACGTACTTGGTCCATGACACCATCAAAACCAACCTGCGCTACGGCAACCCGGACGCGACCGATGCCGAGCTTATTGCGGCGGCGCGTGCGGCGGCGATCCATGACCACATCGCCGGGCTGCCCGACGGCTACGATACGGTGGTCGGCGAGCGCGGCTACAAGCTGTCCGGCGGCGAAAAGCAGCGGGTGGCGATTGCGCGGGCAATCTTGAAGAACCCGCGCATCTTAATTTTAGATGAAGCGACTTCGGCGCTGGATACCCAATCGGAACGGCTGATCCAGTCGGCCCTGGTTCCACTCATGGCGGGGCGGACGACGTTTGCGATTGCCCACCGCTTGTCCACAATCTTGGCTGCCGATTTGATCCTGGTGCTGGAACACGGGCGAATTGTCGAGCGCGGCACTCATGAGGCTTTGCTGGAAGCCGGCGGCGCGTATGCTCGTCTGTATGCCGCCCAGTTTGAGGAAGCCCGTGCCGAGGAAGTGATGGAAGAGGAAGTGATGGAAGAGGAATTGGCTGAGGAGAGGCTGGCGGCAGTTTAAAACGATTTCACGGGGCTGAACCCCCATGCTTTGAAGGGCAATTCACCGCCTTCGCGGGCAGAAGACAAGCCGATGAAAACATATCCTCGCCCGCGCAGGCGGGAGCTTGCCTTTCAAAGCACGGGGGTTCAGCCCCGTGAAAACTATTCCTAGACAGCTTCTAAACGCTGGGCCCCGCAGCCTTAATCGCCTCGGAAACTTGCGGGAAGCGGGCGAAGTTTTCGTGGAACCGGGCGGCCAGCGCCAGCGCGGCGGCGTCGTATTCGGCGGGGTCTGCCCAGGTCGAGCGCGGCTGAAGCAGGGTATCCGGAACACCGGGAACAGAAAGCGGGATGTGCAGGCCGAAGACGGGGTCGGTGACGGTGGGGGCGTTCCGCAGGTCGCCGCGCAGGGCGGCGTGGACTAAGGCACGGGTCTGGTTCAGCGCAATTCGGTGGCCGATGCCATAAGGGCCGCCAATCCAGCCGGTGTTGACTAGGTAGCAGTCAGCGTCATGGAGATCGAGTTTTGCGCTCAACATTTCGGCATAGCGTGTCGGTGGCAGGGGCCAGAAGGGGGCGCCGAAGCAGGCGGAGAAGTTCGGCTCCGGCTCGGTGACGCCGCGCTCGGTTCCCGCAAGCTTGGACGTGTAGCCGCTGAGGAAGTGGTACAGGGACTGGGCGCGGGTGAGGCGCGAGACCGGCGGCAGGACGCCGAAGGCATCGGCGGTCAGGAATAAGATTGTTTTTGGGTGGCCGCCGACGCCGGGGAGGAGGGCGTTCGGGATGGCCGTAATGGGGTACGCCGCCCGCGTGTTCTCAGTCAGCGACGTGTTATCATAATCGGCAGTGCGCGTCTCCGCGTCTAAGACAACGTTCTCTAAGACTGTGCCGAAGCGGATGGCGTCCCAAATTTCCGGCTCCCTGGCATGACTCAGCTTGATGCACTTGGCGTAGCAGCCGCCCTCAAAGTTAAAGACGCCGGTGTCGGACCAGCCGTGTTCGTCGTCGCCGATGAGGCGCCGCTCCGGGTCGGCGGACAGCGTCGTCTTGCCGGTTCCCGATAAGCCGAAGAACAGTGCGGCAGACCCGTCCGGCCCGACATTAGCCGAGCAGTGCATCGGCAAGATGCCTTGCTGCGGCAGCAGATAGTTCAGCACCGTGAAGACGCTCTTTTTGATCTCGCCGGCGTACTCCGTCCCGCCGATCAGCCCGATTTTTTGCGTGAAGTCTAAAGCGATCACGGTTTCCGACCGCACCCCATCGGCAATAGGGTCGGCGTGAAAGCTCGGCAGGTCCAGCAGCGTAAACTGCGGCGTGAAGTCGGCGAGTTCCACTGGGGTAGGCCGGATAAAAAGCTGATGGGCGAACTGCGAGTGCCACGCATACTGGGTGATAATTCGAATGGCGAGGCGTGAGCCAGTGTCCGCGCCAGCGAAGCCGTCAAAGATGAACAGCTCGCGGCCCGCCGCAAACGCCGCCATGCGGTCCAGCAGCCCGGCGAACTTTTCCGGCGCAAGCGGCTGGTTGGTCTTACCCCAGTCTATCAATCCGTGCGTCTCGTCGTCGTCTACGAGAAACTTGTCTTTGGGCGACCGCCCCGTGTACTGGCCGGTTCGCGCCGTGAGCGCTCCCGTGTCGGCAAGCTGGGCTTCGCCGCGCTTGACGGCTTCCTCGGTCAGTTCAGGGACAGACAGATTGCGCCGGAACGTGACGCCGTTTCTGGTGAGTAGGGAAAAAATATCTACAGAGTGTGACATAGAAGCTAATTCTGCCGCAAATAACTGAAACCCATCGGCTTCGTTTCAACTTTGCTGCCGTTTTTGTCATAAACGTCATCTTCAAAGTCAAGGCGGGTCTGCGGCTTGCTGCTCCACGCGACGTGCTGAAGTTCAGCCGTCGCTTTCAGTACTTCCCGGCTCAGCCATTCGCCGCCTGCGGTGCGTACTTCCACTTCAACTATGCCAGGGGCAGTTAAACTAAACTCATCCGTCGCGGAGTGCGAGGCGAACACAAACTCGTTCTGAGGATTTTTGCGGACACTTTGGTCGCTGCATGACGCCGTCAGATGCAGAGTGTCCACCGGCAAAATTTCCGAGAGGTGATGGTCGTTATCATTGATGTGGGCAGTGTCTATCTCCCGTGCGACTTCGAGCGTCACAACCGAACCGACAGGAAACTGCCGTACAGACATGCCGAGAACTTGCGTCGAATTGGGTTCTACAAAGTGCTGAAAGCAAAGGATTTTGCCCGTGCTGTCTTTCAAGTCTTCCTCGGTTTTGCCTGTTTCCAGCGTGAAGCGCAGCGGCTCCGTTCCGAGCTTGCCCGACCATAAAACGGGACGAGGCGGTTCAGGCATGGGGTCACCAATCGTCCCGGACCAAGACCAAAAGCTTGGATGCTGGGTCAGCAGCAGCATACCGTTTTGCGTCTCAAACTGGACTTGTTCATGAGTGAGCCAGGGGAAAAGCAGAAGCTCTGCGGGCTGTTTTTGGATATTTTTGAGCGCAGCGGCTGCGGGCGCATTGCTTCGCGCGGTCGCCGGAGAGCCTGAAAAGAAGACGGCCAGCAGAGCAAAGGAAACAGCAAGGGGATGAGTTGTGCAGAACATGGAGGGCTTCCTTTCGGCGTCTGCCAGCAGACGCTACTCGCTGACCATCAGGCGGCGGAGCTGGCTGAGGGCGCGGTTTTGCAGGCGGGAAACGTGCATTTGGGAGATGTTGAGCTGTTTGGCGACTTCGGCCTGAGACATGTCTTTGAAGAACCGATGGATGATAATGGCACGTTCGCGCGGGTCTAACGCTTCGAGCGCGTAATCTAAGTCGCCGAAGGCTTCTAAAGACAAGAGCGACTCGTCTTCCGCGCCGACGAACTCGGCCAGCGACAGCGGGGCGCTGTCGGAGTCGTGCATCATTTTGGAATCGAGCGAGACCGTGTCGTAAGCGTTTCCCAGCTCAATCGCTTCCAGTGTTTCTTCTTCGGTCGCGCCAATTCTCTGGGCGACTTCCTGGATCGTCGGCGGGCGGCCCAGCTTGGAGCTTAATGCTTCCTGAGCTTTGGAGGCGGTCTGGTTCAGCTCCTGCAAGCGGCGGGGGACTTTCAGGCTCCAGGCTTTGTCCCGGAAATAACGCCGAATTTCGCCGACGATGGTGGGGGTGGCGTAGGTGGAGAATTTCGTGCCGCGCCCGGAGTCAAAGCGGTCAATGGCATTGATCAGCCCAATGGTGCCGACCTGGATCAGGTCTTCCAAAGGCTCGCCGCGGTTGACGAACTTGCCGGCCAGATACCGTACAAGGTTCTGGTGCATGACGACCAAACGGTCGCGCATCTGCGTATCGCGGGTGCGGGCGTAGCGAGCGAACAGGGTTTCAGCGTCGTCCTGTGTCCAATCCGTCGCCTTTTTTTGTGTCATGAGGGTCATTCTGGTCCTAAAACCATTCTCGTTCAAAGATTATTCGGGAGCGTATTTCGTGAGAAGAACGCGGGTTCCGGCCGGCGACGTTTCAATTTTGACTTCGTCCACCAGAATTTCCATCAGCAGTGCGCCGAGACCTTCCTGGTCTACGCCTGCTTCTTCCAGCAGCTTCGCTTCTTCGGTCGGGGCAGCCATGTTTTCGGCGGCAACGTCGTCCTTGACTTCTAATGTCAGCGCGTGCGGGTCAACTGTGGCGATGATGCGGATGGTCGCCGCCCCGGTTCCGGCCCGCTCGACCGCGTGGGTGCAGGCTTCGCCGACGGCGAGGCGCACGTCTTCCACTTCGTCATAAGAAAACGGCATCCGGCTGGCGATGCCCAGCACGGCGAGGCGGGCGACCCCCACATACTCTGCACGGCAGGGGATGACGAGCTGCACGGTTTCCGTGCGGGAATCGTCGCCAATCTGGGGGTCGCTCATAGCGTCACCCCTTCTTTGGCGGCGGCTTCGGCTTCCGTTTCGTAGATGTCAAAGATTTTGTTGAGGCCGGTGATCTCAAAAATCCGCTGGATACGCATTCCCGGACCGACCAGCGCCAGATTCCCGTCGGCTTCCCGCAGCCGCTTCAGGCCGCCGATGAGGACGCCGAGGCCGGTGGAGTCCAAATACTCAACTTTGGACAGATTGATTATGACTTTTTTGACGCCGCGCTCGGCGATCTGCACCAGGTCCTGCTTGAGCTGCGGGGACGTATACACATCCACTTCGCCTTCAATGTCTAAAATGCAGGTTGTTTCGCTGGGGGTACGGCTGTTCATCGTGAGGTTCATACGATCTCCTTGGGTATATTCTTACGCCGAGTTAAGCGGGATTGACGGGCGGCACATGGTCTTTGGACAGTTCGGACAGAATCAGCTCGGCTCGCCGCTTCAAGTCGTCTACCGTCTCGCTGATTTGTTCGGGAGGCGCTGGACGGTGTATCAGCAGGCCGATGACCAGGCCCGTCAGCGCCCCCGCGCCCATGCCGGCCGCGACAAACGCTCCTAAAGTAAGGCGATCAGGATTGGTCATAGTGAGATAAATCGTGCAAATCTAAATCCGGCGCTGAATGGTCGCGCCGCCCAGCACCGTTTCGCCGCCGAGATCGTACATCACGAGCGACTGACCGGGGGTGACGGCCCGCAGTGGCGTGTCGAAACGGACGACAAGTTCCCTTCCATTCGCGCCTTCTTGTACCGTCCCCGCAACAGGCTCCATGTTATACCGTATTTTCACCAGCACAGGCCGGGATTCCTGCACACCGGTCCAGCCGACCCAATTTATATCGTCGGCGACCAATCCGTCCGCCAGCAAGTCCTCGTTGCCGCCGACCGTGATGGTGTTCGTCTCGGCGTTGATGTCTACCACATACAGCGGAATAGGCGAGCCGACATTGACGCGCTTCCGCTGACCGATAGTATAAAACGCGATGCCGTCGTGCGCCCCGCGCCGCCGCCCGCTCGTGTCCACGATGTCGCCCGTCTGCACCGTTTCCGGCGCACGCTCGGCGAGGAAGTCCGTGTAGGAGCCGCCCTGGACAAAGCAGATTTCCTGCGAGTCGGGCTTGCTGCTCACAGCAAGGCCAAGCTCAGACGCAATCGCTCGCGTCTCGGCCTTGTTTACGACTGCGCCGAGCGGCATCATCGTGTGGGCCAGCTCCTCCTGGGTGAACCGGTACAGCGCATAAGTCTGATCTTTGTCGTGGTCCAAAGCGCGGCGCAGAGTCCAGCGGCGCGTGTCTTCGTTGAACTCCGTGCGGGCATAGTGGCCGGTGGCGAGAAACTCCGCGCCGAGGCCCAGCGCTTTTGCCATCAGCGCGTCGAACTTGACATAGCGGTTGCAGTTGACGCAGGGGTTCGGGGTCCGCCCGCGCTTGTACTCGGCCACAAAGTTGTCAATGACTTTCTCCGCGAAGAACTCCCGGAAGTTTAAAACGTAGTGCGGGATGCCCAGCTTTGCCGCGACCCGGCGGGCGTCCTCGACCGCGCCAAGCGAGCAGCAGCCTGCGCCTTTGGTTTCGGTCGCGCTTTCCTGCCAGATCTGCATGGTGATGCCGAGAACGTCATAGCCCTGGCGCAGCAGGAGGCCCGCCGCCACCGACGAGTCTACGCCGCCGCTCATCGCCACTACCACTGTCTGCTTTGGAGTTGACATAATGTGTTTCTAAGCCGCCAAACGCGCAAGCGCTTTGGCGTAAATCTTTGCAGCCCGGATGAGATGGTCTACCGGCCAGCATTCGTCTTTTTCATGCGCCCCGCCGTCGCTCATGTCCTGGTCCGGGAAGTTCGCGCCGAAGGCGACGCCTTTTGTCATCGCGCGGGCGTAAGTACCGCCCCCCATTGTCTGGGGCGGCTTCATGTCGCCGGTTTCATCCCGATAGACTTGCAGCAGAGTCGCCACCAGCGGATCATCCTGCGGCACATACAGCGAGGGCTGATCGGTCAGCTCTTCGAGAGTCCAGCCGGAGCCTTCAATGCCGGCGGTTAAACATTCCCGGAGGGTATCCGAGTTCCAGGTGACGGGATAGCGGATGTTGAACGTCAGCGCGGCCCGGCCCTCAGCGATTTCCACGACGCCGAGGTTGCAGGTCAGCGGCCCGGCGATGTCGTCCTGACCGGCGATACCCAGTTTCTCGCCTTTCGTGTCCGCCGCCCACTTCGCAATCTGCTCGATTACTGTTACTTGGTCTTCCTGATGATCCAGCATCAGCAGGGCTTCGCACAGCACGGCGACGGCATTGACCCCGTTGTCAGGGGTGCTGCCGTGTGCCGAGATGCCTTTGGCGACCACGCGCAGCTTATTGTCATCGCCGACTTCTTCCGTCGTAATGCCGACAATCGCATTGAGACGCGCGGCGGCGGCCGCGCGGGGCAGGGAGCCTTCCAGGAACGCTTCGGCGGTATCCGGCACCATGTTTGGCCGCTCGCCGCCGGCCAGTGACAGAATATGAATGCGCTCACCTTCCGGCAGCGCAGGCCGGGTCAAAACTGCGTTTGCAATGCCTTTTTCGGCATAGACCAATGGGAACATGGCATCGGGCGTAAAGCCCGTCACCGGCATCTCCTCATGGGCGAAGTAATACTTCACGCATCCGAAGCCGCTTTCCTCGTCCGCGCCTAAAATAAGACGCACGCGATGAGACAGCGGCACGGCGCAGGCTTTCAGGGCGGCAATCGCCCAGAGGCCCGCCATCGCCGGGCCTTTGTCGTCCATCGCGCCGCGTGCGTAAATCTTGCCGCCTTCGATCTCCGCCCCGAACGGCGGATGCGACCAGCCGGTTCCGGGGGGAACCACGTCCACATGGGCCAGCACCCCGACAATCGGGGCGTCCCCGGCGACGCCCGGCGCGGTCCACTCGGCATGGGCGGCGTAGCCGTCTACATTTTTTGTTGTCAGCCCCTGCGCGTCAGCGGTTTGGAGCGCATTGTCCAGCGCCTGCCGGGTTGCGATGCCGAACGGTGCGCCGGGTACAGCCTCGCCTTCCACACTCGGAATCCGCAGCAGGGCTTGTGTTGTTTCGACGATCTCGGCGCGGTGCGCGTCTATCCAATCGGAGAGCTGGGCGTCTAAGTTGATGTAGTCCAAAAGCTTATCTTTCGCGGGGGAAGTTCAGTAGAATGATTATCCACAAAAAGCGGCCCGGCGTCAATGCAGCGTTACAATAACTGCTTCCGGCGGGCGGAGCAGGCGGATCGGAACGGCCGAGCCTTCAATGCCTCGGCTGACAAGGAGTGTCCTGCCGTTTGCGATCCGGCGTCCCGCCCAGGTGACAGCGCTGCCGGGCGGCAGGTGCGGATGGATCCACCGGTGCAGGGGCCGGCTGACCCAGTCCAGCAGCATCATCTGGCCGCCGTGGGTGTGTCCGCACAGCACGGCCAGCGGCCTTTGTCCGAGCAGATACACGGCATCGGGGTTATGCGACAGCACCAGCCGGGGCGTGTCCGGCTCGGCCTCGTCAAAGTTTGCATACCAGTCTACCTGACCCGCCGCGTCTTTATATTGGGCGGGAGTCTGATACGCTTCGGGATTGTAATAAAGGCGCGACTCCTGCAAATCGTCCAGCCCGATCACCAAGAGCCGCTGCCCGCGTACTGTCACTGCCGCCGCTTGGTTTTTAAGAACTGTGACGCTCGCCGCTTCCAAAAAAGCCGTCACCGGCCGGCAGTCGCCGCCGAAGCTGGTGTAGTCATGGTTGCCCAGCGCGGCATAGATCGGCACGCCTAAGCCCGCCAGCGTTTCCAAACAGGGCCGGAGCAGGCGCAGATAGCTTGGCTCTTCATCTACATAATCGCCGCCGAGCAGCACCAGGTCAAACGGCCTGGCGGCGTGTTCCCGGCGCAAACGCGCCATCTTCGCCCGAAGCGAGGCCGGTCGGCTCCACCGGCCCAGGTGCCAGTCGGTCAGGAGCAGGACGCGCATAGGCTTCTGAAAACGGTGATCGGGATCGGCGACGGTGTGCCGCGTGAGGTGCAGGCGGGACGGCTCCAGCCACCAGCAGTAGGCGGCTAGCAGGCCGAGCAGGAAACCGAGGAGTTTTGGGAGGTGTCGGGGCATGGTCATTTTCGAGGCAAGAGCGCGTGGGAAAGCGCGTGGGAAAGCGCGTGGGAATGAATTCCTACGCTGTGTGGCGCAGACGCCTAGTAACCGCCTTCGCGGGTACAGGAAAGACGCTGTTCCTATTCTGCTCTTTGTCCGCGCAGGCGGACATTAGGCGTCTGCGCCACACAGCGTAGGAATTCATTCCCACGCGCTTTCCTCTTCCTTCTTATTCCACCTTCACTGCCCGCGTTGCCAGCCGGGCCTTGATCGCCGCCTCGAAGCCGTTTTCCGTCGGCTCGTAATACGGCTGGGTTTGGACGCCTTCCGGCAGGTACTCCTGCGCGACATAGCCGCCGGGGTAATCGTGCGGGTTGAGGTACGGCGCGTCGCCTTTCGCCGCCCGCCCTGCCCCGCTGCGGCTGTCGCGCAGATACTTCGGCACGGGATTGGCCCGCTCGGTCTCAACATCCGCCAATGCTCGCTTCAGGCCAATGTAGGATGCTTTGGACTTTGGGGCTGATGCGAGGTAAGTCACGGCCTGGGCGAGATTAAGCTGGGCTTCGGGCAGGCCGACATACTCGACCGCATGGGCGGCGGCGTTTGCGACAAGAAGGCCCATCGGGTCGGCATTGCCGACATCTTCCGAGGCAAGTATCACAAGTCGCCGGGCGATAAAGCGGGCGTCTTCGCCGGCGGACAGCATCCGGGCCAGGTAGTAGAGGCCGGCATCCGGGTCGGAGCCGCGAATGCTTTTGATGAACGCCGAGATCGTGTCGTAGTGCGTGTCGCCGGTCTTGTCATAAGTCAGCGCCCGCTGCTGCAAGGCTTCCTCGGCAATGGCTTTCGTCACCCGCCGCACGGCATCGGCCTTGCGCGACTCAGGCCGGGTTGTCGTCGCGGCGAGTTCCAGCGCATTCAGCGCCGTCCGGGCGTCCCCATTGGCTTTGTCTACCAAGTGGGCGCGGGCGTCGGGTTCCAGCACGACCCGCAAGCCGCCTAAACCGCGCTCGTCATCGGAGACTGCCCGGTCCAAGAGTGCACCAAGCTGTTCGTCGGACAGGGATTCAAACGTGAACACGCGGGCGCGGGACAGCAGGGGGGCGTTGACTTCAAAGTAGGGGTTTTCGGTGGTCGCGCCGATCAACACGACCGTCCCGTTTTCGACATGAGGCAGCAGGGCGTCCTGCTGGGATTTGTTGAAGCGGTGGATCTCGTCAATGAACAGCACGGTCTTTTTGCCGTACATCCGCCGCCGGAGCGCCGCCGCTTCAATGACTTTGCGGAGGTCAGGGATGCCCTGCGTCACCGCCGAAAAAGGCTCAAAATGTGAGGCCGTCCGGTGGGCGATAATGCCTGCCAGCGTGCTTTTGCCGACTCCCGGCGGCCCGAAAAAGATCACGGAGGTCAGGGCGTCTTCCTCAATCGCCCGCCGGAGCAGGCTGTCCGCGCCGAGTATTCGGCCCTGCCCGACAAACTCTTCCAAAGTCTGGGGCCGCATCCGGGCCGCCAGCGGCGTATTCGGAGCGGTTTCGGGCGCGGGCGGCGTGTCATCAAACAAATCCATGCGCTTATTGTAGCAGAAAAAGCGATAAGAACCATGTCCTAAAGGACACGGGGCTGAACCCCCGTGCTTTAAAAGTGCAACTCCCCGCCTTCGCGGGCATATGACTTATCTTGACATCTTCGCCCGCGAAGGCGGGCGCTTGCTTTTTGAAGCACGGGGGTTCAGCCCCGTGTCCTTCGGAACATAACTTCTATTTACTGTTTCAGAAGCGTCCGCTCAACCACCGGCAGCCCAAGCACGGCGGCTGTCTCTTCCGCCCGTCGTGTTGCACGATCCGAACGGCCTGCCCCATTAAAATTTCCCAGGCTAAAGCACTTGAAACGCGCCCGCATTTTGTTATCCTTCCAGACAATGCGGACATAGTAACTCTGGTCCGTCATTAGTACACAAACTGCTGCCATGTCCTCCCACGGCCCTTCGTGAATTCGCCAGCCGAGCGGCCATCCAGAGATGTAACGGTAGGTGCGACGGTTGAGGTCAAAAGTGAGATCATCCGGCCCGGCGAGATAAAGCGTTAATACGGCAATTATTAGGCACAACATTTCCCCGGCGCTGTACCTGTACCAGTGGGCGGCGGTCATCGGCATTTGCCACGCCGGAATCACCCACAGAATAGGATAGGCAACGACATGCAGCAGCGCAAAGAGCGCGGCGGCGACGCGGTCTGTCCAGGGCCGACAAAAGGCAAGTGTGTTTTCGCTACTGACTTTAACTGGTTCCATGCAAAGGATCTTCCCCAAGCCTCAATGCGCCGCTTGGCTCAGCGGCCCAGTACCAGGGCCGTGGACAACTGCAAGAGCGGCTTTTCGAACTTCTTGCCGTCGCCTGACAGGACCACTAAAAACGTTTCGCCGGGGAACTCGATGCGGTTGCCGACGGACTCGGCGAGATTGGGGCGGGCGGTGACGCTGGGGACAAGGGCCAGCACATACAGGGGCTTTTCGGGGAAGTGGCGGACCTGCTTGCGGACCAAATAGGCTCGCCAGACGCCGTCGCAGGCCATCAGCTCGTGGCGGAGCTTGCCGAGCTGCTCGGCGGTCAAACCGTGGTACAGGAACTTGTCATCGGGCGAGATGTCCGCGCGTTCCAGACGGGCGGCTTCCCAAAGACGGTCGTGTGTGCGCCCGCGCTCGCGGTACGAGGCGGCTTCTTTCAGCTTGCCCTGGCCGCGCAGATACCAATAAATCGCGTCGCAGGCAGGGCCGGCCGATTCCGGCGCATCTTTCATGGCCCGGTTCAGGTAGGGCAGGCCGCGCGGGTCTCGGCGCTCTAGGAGCAGCTTGCCGCAGATGAAGTTTGCCGGCGCATGGTCGGGTTTCGCCCGCAGGTATTCTTCCACCAATGGGAGCGCTTCTTCTTCGCCGCACAGCTCGGCGATCAGCGCGACCCGCTCCCAGGCTTCGTCCAGGGTGATCGTGCCGTCGACCACTTTGGCTTCCAGATCGTCGAGCTTGACCTGATCCCGCTGGGCTTTTTTGTGGGTTTTGACCCAGGCTTCGGCGATGTTTGTCCGCCAGCGCGTGTCAATCGGCGCGGAAATGTGGGAAACAAGCGGGCCGAGATAAAAGTCGGCGGCTGTCTCGGACAGGGGCGGCGGCAGGGGCAGCGGCGGTTTCGGCAAGTCCAGCGGGCCGCCGGGAACGGTCCGGTAGCCCAGGGCGGCCAGGCGCTCGCTGAGGGAGGGGTGCGTGTCGCCGAGATCCGTGCGCTCGTCCAAAGCGTCTTCGTACCACTGTGCTTCGCGGGGGGATGGTGTCCGAAAGCTGGCTTGAAGCTGGGAGTAGATGGTGTCCGGCAGGCGCGGCTCGGTTTTGGCTTTTTCCAGCAGTTGTCCCCAAAATTGCTGACGGAACGCGCGGCCTTTCAGGCCCAGGCTGATCAGCATTTGGGCCGTTGTTTCCGGCCCCGTGACCTGGGCAGCGCACTTGTCGGCCACATATTCATCGCCTCGGCACAGCACAAAGGAGTACGCGGCAAAATAAGGGGAGTACCAGCGGAAGAAGGGCAGAAACAAAGAAATGCCGCCGTGACGCTCGGCGCTCAGCGTGTTCAGCATCTGGTTCCAGGTAGCCCGCACGCGGTAGACCCACCCGCTGAACCGGCTGTGATTGCGGGACAAATGTCCGATTTCGTGTGCCAGCACCGATTTGTACTGCTCCGGCGACAGCGCTTCCATCAGCGGCAGGCCGAGCATCAAATAGCTGACATACCCGCCAAACAGGCCCAGCCGGGGATGCTGGGCCACCGACGCATTGTACTCGCTCGTGATCAGCACATACTGCGGCTCCGGGGCTTGCAGCGTCCCGCAAATGCTGTCCAGCGCGGCAAACAGCTTCGGAGCCTGGACGCGGTGAATGGGGAAGCCTTCGGGTTCAGAGAAATGCACTTGAAACGACCGAAAAACCGCACCGATGAGCGCCGTCAGGCCGATCCCCAGCGGGATCAGCACTTTGACGGCCCCGATCGCGCCCGCCCCGGCGCCGGGATGCGAGCCGATCATCACAATCAGGGCGACGGCGGCCGCAATGATACCGACGACCGCCGCCAGCAGCCCCAGCACGACCCCGAAGATGTACACATAGCCGAGCGCTGCCAGCGCCCCGACCTGGAACTGATACGCGCCCGGATTTTCTTTGGCAGAGCGCTCCAAGCGCCGCACCAGCGTCTCAAACTTTGCGTCCGTCATCATGCCTGTTCCCTCTGCTGTCTTGTTCGCGGTGGACGCCTGTTTTCCCTGCTGTAATGTGGGTAAACTTCCCCTATGAATGACGCGATGCTTTCCCTGTTTGAAGAAGACAATGCTCCCGCCGACACGCCGCCGCTGCCTCCGTCGTGGCTCGCCGCGCTGGGCGGCGAATTTGAAAAGCCATACTGGGCGAAACTCATGGCGTTTGTGGCGGAGGAGCGGAAGCAGGCAGCGGTGTTTCCGCCGGAAGAAGATGTGTATTCGGCATTTCAGCTCACGCCGCTGGAAGAAACCCGCGTGTTTTTGTTGGGCCAGGACCCCTACCACAACACAGGCCAAGCGCACGGGCTGTGCTTTTCGGTCCGGCCCGGCATTGAGACCCCGCCTTCGCTCGCCAATATGTACCGGGAGCTGCGCGATGACCTGGGCTGCACGATCCCGAACAACGGCTACCTGGTGCCGTGGGCGAAGCAGGGGATTTTGATGCTGAATGCCGTGCTGACCGTGCGGGCGCACACGGCGAACTCGCACAAGAACAAGGGCTGGGAAACGTTTACCGACAGTGCGATCAAAGCCGTGAATGCCCGCGCGGAGCCGGTCGTTTTCGTGCTGTGGGGCGGCTACGCCCAGAAGAAGCTGCCGCTGATTGACACGTCGCGCCACACCGTCATTCAGTCCGTGCATCCGTCGCCGCTGTCCGCGCGAAACGGCTTCTTCGGCAGCCGCCCGTTTTCCCAGATCAACTCTGCGCTGAAGGGGTATGGCACGGAAGAGATAGAATGGCAAATTCCTAATTTGTAAGTAACCTCTCAGTTATCTTTGCAGGGCGGGCGACTAAAGTCACGGCAACAAGGGCGCGAAACCTGCCTGCGCAGGTTAATACAGAAGTTCGGATCAAGACTTTGTATGAGTCCGCGAAGGCGGACTTCGTGCATTTGTTGCCGCGACTTTAGTCGCCTGCAAGAACAGATGAGCTACTACTTAGCCGGGTTCGCGCCAGGGGTAGAAGTTATACACCAGGCCGCGCCACTGCCCGTGGGCTTCAAAGAACGCATGGACTTCTTTGTCGGTGACGGGGCGGCCCAGCTCCTGCGACAGCGCGGCGCGGGCGACGGAGTCGGAGTTGACGTGGGCGGGCTTGCCGAGATACAGCATCAGGCAGGCCGCGCCGTAAGGGCCGATGCCGGGCAGGGACAGCAGATGCTTTCGCAGGGCGTCCGCCGGAAGGCCCTCGGCCTGCCAGGCTTCCAAGTCAAGTGTGCCGTCGGTGATGGCTGACGCGATGGTATGGACATACGCCGTGCGGTAGCCCATGCGGGCTTTGACGGCGAACTCCTCAAACGGCACGGCGGCGATTTGGGCGGGGGTGGGATAGGCGCGGCCTTCGGCTCCAAACTCGTGGGCAAGCCGGGCGGTCATGGCGATGGTCTGGGTCCAGGTCGTGTTGGTGGTCGCGATGACTTTGACCGCGTCTTCCCAGAGCGTTGGACTGCGGAGCAGGCGGCCCCGGCAGGAGTCGGCTAGATGGGATAGCTCCGGGCGGGTGCGGCAGTAGGCATGGAAGTCGTCAAGAGGCAGGTCGAGCTGAAGCATCCGCTTGACCCGCGCGGTAAGCTCGGTATCGTCGCAGTCGGTGTCTGTTCGGACCCGGACTTCGCAGCCCTCGGCGCTGATTTCCAGCGCTGCAACGCGCCCGTCGGGGAAGGCTTCGGCGCGGGAAAGCGTCTGCGTGTCTTTGTGCCACTGAAACGGCAGGAGCCGACGCCAGCCGTGCGCGGACACGGTTTCATGGAACGAAAAGTCAGCGGGAGTGGGGATCGTGATTTCCATAGGGTTACCCGCGCAGAAACTCGAAACTTGAACGGAGGCAGTCGAAGGGGTCCCGGCGGCAGTGGTCCTGCTCGACAGCGTACCACTCGACGCCCGCCGCCGCACAGGCGGGCAGCAGGTGCGGCCAGTCTAAATTGCCTTCGCCGACCGGGGCCATGACTGCCTCGTGTCCGAGCATCTCTTTGTCTTTGACATGAATAACGGGAACACGCCCTGCACACCGCTCGATCAGACGCTCCGGGTTCAGGCCGGCATGAGCCGCCCAGTAAACATCTATTTCTAAATGGAAGTCCGGGCCGCCCTGTTCCACAAACGTCTCATAAAGAGTCTTCGCGCTGTTCTCGGCGCGGGCGAACTCAAACGCATGGTTGTGGTAGCCGAAGCGAATGCCTGCCGCTTTGAGCTGGGCGATCACCGGCAGGGCGTCCCGAACAAACGCCGCGTAGCTGTCTGCGCCGAACGCTTGATATTCGCGCGGCAGGCTGCCGATGGCCGTAAAGTCGCAGCCGAGCGTTCGGTGGAACTCGATCTCCTGGGCCGTGCGTTCCTGGAGATCGTACCAGTCGCGGTGGGTCGCGATGCAGGACAGCCCGGCATCGTCAAGCATCTGTTTCGCGTCCGCCGCCGAGACTTCCGGCGTGTCGCCCGCCATCGCCGATACCCCGGAGACCTGCACAGCCCGGTAGCCGATTTTGCTGATTTTGTTTAACGCTTCGGCAAAGCCTGCCGCGGTTCGCGAAAAGTCGCGTACCGTGTAGAGCTGGGCGGCAAGCTGGGCTGGGTCTGGCATGGTAGTCTTCTGTGTGGAACTCCTGAAAGCCCGTGTGCATTCTTGTCGTGAGGCACACTAAAATGTCACTGAGACTTTCTGTTTTAGATCTGTCCCCGGTTTCTTCCGGCATGACGGCGGCGCAGGCCATTCACAATACGCTGGACTTGGCCCGGCACACCGACCGCCTGGGCTTTTATCGCTACTGGCTGGCGGAGCATCACAATATGCCGGGCGTGGCGGGATCTTCGCCCGAAATTTTGATCGGTCAGGTCGCCCGCGAAACGTCGAGAATGCGGGTCGGCTCCGGCGGCGTCATGCTGCCGAACCATGCGCCGCTCAAAGTCGCGGAGTCGTTCCAGACCCTGGAAGCGCTGTTTCCCGGACGCATTGACCTCGGCATCGGCCGGGCGCCGGGCAGCGACCCGCGCACTGCTCTTGCGCTGCGGCGTTCCGGCGAGACGGCGGAACTGCCGGAGCAGCTTGCGGACTTGTTTGCGTTCGCGGGCGGGCAGTTCCCGGACGGTCACCTGTTCCAGTCCGTGTCCGCCGTTCCTTTCAACGTCCGCCTGCCGCCGGTGTGGCTGCTCGGCTCCAGCGACTACAGCGCCCAGGTCGCCGCCGTTCTCGGCCTCGGCTTTGCGTTCGCTCACCATATCAACCCGCACGGTGCGGACGAGGCGATGAGTCTGTACCGACACCACTTTACGCCTTCGGAGCAGAGTTCGGAACCCGAAGCGCTGGTCACCGTGTCGGTGATCTGCGCGGACACCGATGCCGAGGCGGAGACGCTTGCGGCTTCGTTTGATCTGGCCTGGCTGCGCCTGCATTCCGGCCGCCCTTCCGTCTTTCCCAGCCTGGAAGAAGCGCGAGCCTACTCCTACACCGCCGCCGAACGCACTCAAATTCAGGCAACCCGCGCCCGGCTGATTCTGGGCAGCCCGCAGACGGTCCGGGCCAAGCTGTGTGCGCTTGCCGGCAGGACACAGGCCACCGAGATCATGGCAGCGACATTTGTGCATGACCACCAGGCGCGGAAGCATTCGTACACGCTTCTCGCGGAGGCATTCGGCAGCGCCGGTTAAGTGGAAAAACAAAACCCCCGTTGCAGCAGAAACTGTAACGGGGGTTAATTTTCGTAAAAGCGGGGATGACGAGACTTGAACTCGCGGCCTCTGCCGTGACAGGGCAGCGCTCTAACCAATTGAGCTACACCCCCAAGATTGAAAACCTAACTGGAGTGCGCTTTTACGTTTAAGACTATACCCGGCGGCAGTTCGGGTTGTCAAGAGGCAGGCAAAACTTTTTGCGTGTGGCCTGCCGCCTCCCGCGCCCTTTGAACCGCGCCTTCTACGGGCGAAGCCTGCGGGGCGGTGATGACCGCCGCCGGGGCAAAGCGGCGCAGGGAGCGGGCAAATACGTCCGTCAGCGCATTACCGGCGGACCACAAGCCGCCGATCTGCACCACAGGAAACGGCTCTCGACACTCTGCAAATAAACGCTGCGTTACGCCCTGCACAAGATGGGCGAGAGTTCCTCCGGCCCGCATCAGCAAAGCACAGGCAACAGGGTCGGCGTCCGCCGACGCCGCTTCGGCTACCACGCGCGAGAGGCCCGCGATTTGGACGCGGCTGATGCCGCCGCCGTAGACGCCGGGAACAATCTCGGCAAGCGACGTGAGGCCGAGCGCGGGCAGAACGCGCTCGGTCAGCGTCGTGGCCGGTCCCGTGCCGTCTGCCTGCGCCAGCACGGCGGCAAGCGCTCCGCGTCCGACCCCGTAGCCGCTGCCGCTGTCGTCAATCAAATAGCCGAAAGCCCCGGTGCGATGCGTCTCTCCCGCGGCATTTTCGCCGTAAGCCGCCGAGCCGGTTCCGGCAATCACGATGATGCCGGATGCGCCGCCGGTCGCGCCCGCCAGCGCGACAACATAGTCCGGCTCAACAGCCACCTGCGCGTTTGGGAACGCGGCTTGCAGGCCCTGTACGAACTGGGTCCGTCGGTCGGCGTAGGACCAGCCGGCGACGCCCGCGCAGACCGACACGATTTCGGCGCGGCTCCCGCCGGCCTCTTTCAGAGCAGCGTCGGCGGCGGCCAGTGCATTCGTCAAAGCTTCTAGAGGGGAGACAGCGGCCAGATTACACGCGCCTGAAGTTCCGTTCCCGGAGATAGTGCCTGACAAGTCCGCCACAGCCGCGCGGGTGTGCGTCCCGCCGCCGTCCAGCCCTAAAACAAGCCCGTTCATGCCGGCAGCCCGCCCAGGTGGCTGGTGTCGTTCAGAAAGACGACCCGGCTGTCCGAGAGCGAGTGGAAGTCAAGGCGGCTCAGGGAAGCATTGTCCAGGTGCAGCCGCAGCAGGGTCGGCATCGGCGCCTGCAAGGCTTCCAGCACCAGGGCGCGGGCCGAGCCGCCATGCCCGACCAGCAGCACGGTTTCGTCGGCTTCGGGATGCGCGGCGAGAATAGTTTGAAGCGCTTCGACGGTTCGCAGGCAGACTTCCGGCCAGGTTTCGCCTTCCGGCACGACCGTTTCCAGCACCCGCAGGGTATGGTACTGATGCCAAAGCTCCGTCCAATCCCGCTCCAATTCTTCCCGCGTCAGCCCTTCCCAGAGGCCGTAGCCTTTCTCCCGCAGGCCGGGCAGCGTCTGCACCGGCAGGCCATGCGGCGCGGCAATGGTTTCGGCAGTCTGCACCGCCCGCGACAGCTCGCTGGAATAGACTCCCGCCAGCTTCGTCCCGCGCAGACGCTCCGCCAGACGCGCGGCCTGCGTTGCCCCGACTTCGCTCAGGCCAATGTCGGTCCAGCCCTGCACCCGCCCAATTTTATTCCATTCCGTTTCGCCGTGCCGCGCTAAAAGTATACGGGTCAAGATAATGGCTTTCTTAGCGCACCTGAGCGCCGGGTAAAACGGCGTCGGGGTCGGCGGGGTGGAGCAGGATGGCGTGGCCTTCGGCGTCGGTGGCGGCCATGAGCATTCCCTGGGACTCGAAGCCGCGCAGCTTGCGGGGGGCGAGGTTGGCGACGACGACGATTTTGCGCCCGGGCAGGCTTTCAGGCGCGTAGGACTCGGCGATGCCGGCCAGGATTTGGCGGGGCGTTTCTTCGCCGATGTCGACAGTCAGGCGCAGCAGCTTGGTTGCGCCTTCGACCCGGTCGGCGGTCTTGATTTCACCGATTTTAAGCTGGACTTTGGCAAAGTCGTCAATCGTGATCGTCGGCGTCGCCGGTGCGGCGGCAGTCTCGGTGAGGGTCGGCGGCGGGGGAGGCATTTCTTCCATCTTTGGCTTGGCTTCTTTCTTCGGTGCTTGCGCTAGGTTCTTCGTATCAATGCGCGGGAAGATCGGCTGGGCTTCTCCGGTGCGCGTGCCGCCGGGCAGTCCGCCCCAATTTGTTTCGGCGTTCCAGTCGGTCATAGGCGCGTCGCCGAGGCCGAGCTGGCGGCGGATGACGCCGGCGGTGTGCGGCAGAAACGGCGTCAAGTAGACGCTGATAATGCGCGTGGTTTCCAGTGCGGCATACAGTGCGTCGGCGACGCCCTGCGTATCGCCGGCTTTGTTGAGCTTCCACGGGGCGGTGGCGTCAATGTCGCCGTTGCCGGCTTCGATGAGCTTCCAGATGGCTGCAAGGGCGGCGGCGGGGTCTAAAGCCAGCATCGCCCGCTCCACGTCCTGCGTGGTCTCGCGGGACAGCGAGGCAAGAGCGCCGTCCGCCGTGCGCTCGGCGCTGCCGCTCGGCACAATGCCGCCCGCGTACTGGGCCAGCATTTTCAGGGTTCGGTTCAGCAGATTGCCTAGCTTGTTGCAGAGGTCGGGGTTGTAGCGCTTTTCCACCAAGTTATCAACCGAAAACTCGGCGTCGGACGTGAAGGAAATATCGCGCAGCAGGTAGTAGCGCAGGGCGTCTTTGGCGACTTCTTCGTCCGCGCCGCTTTTTTCCACAATCTCCGCGACCACTTCCTGCGGGGTCGGGATATTGCCTTTGGACTTCGAGCCTTTTTCGCCGCCGATGAGCCACCAGCCGTGGCCCAGCACTGTTTTGGGAAGGGGCAGTTCAAGACCCATCAGCATGGCGGGCCAGAGCGTCGCATGGAAGCGGGTGTAGATTTCTTTGCCGACCAGATGCACATCGGCAGGCCAGAGGGTATCCCAAGCGGCGTTATCCGGCCAGCCCGTTGCCGTTAAGTAATTGATAACGGCGTCGAACCAGACATAAATCACCTGCGACGGGTCGCCCGGCACGGGGATACCCCAGCCGGTGTTTCGGCGGGAAATCACCACATCCCGCAGGCCGCTCTTGATGAACGCTAAGACTTCGTTGCGGCGGGTGTCCGGCTGCAAGAACTCCGGGTGCGCGTCAATGTGCGCGAGCAGCCGGTCGCTGTAGGCAGACAGCTTGAAGTAGTAATTGTCTTCGGAAACCCATTCTACCGCCGCGCCGGTTTCTTTGGCCCGGCCATCCTCCACTTCCGAGTCAAGAAAAAAGGTCTCGTCGCTGACCGAGTACCAGCCTTCATACTTTCCGGCGTAGATGTCGCCCTGCGCCTGGAGCCGCTTGAAGACCTCGGCGACGACGGCGGCATGGCGCGGCTCGGTCGTGCGGATAAAAGCGTCGTTTGAGATGTGCAGATACTGCCAGCAGTCCCGGAAGCGCTGGGAGACGCTGTCGGCAAACAAAAGCGTTTCAATCCCCGCTTTTGCCGCCGCCGCCGCGACTTTCGGCGCGTTTTCGTCGGTGCCGGTCAGGAAGAACGTCTTGTCGCCGGTCAGCCGGTGAAACCGGGCAATCGCATCGCCCAGCAGCGTTGTGGTCGCCGAGCCGATATGCGGGACGCCGTTGACGTAGTAAATCGGCGTCGTGATGTAGAAAGTCTTGTCCGTGGGCAATTTAGGGTCCTGTGCTGAGAATGCCGCTATGTTACCCGATTTTGAAGGCAAGAAAAAAGGCCCGGCGCATTTCGCGCCGGGCCTCGGAGATCGAAACTTACATATCTTTCATCAAGCGGGCGGTGATTTCTTTCAGCTCGCCCATGTCAAAGGAGGGAGCGCCCGACGCCTGGGCGGGGGGCAGATCGGCCAGCGGAAAACCCTCCGGGGTGCCTTCGCGCACTTCCAGCGGCTGTCCGTCTTCGGGGTGGGTGCCGTTGAAGACAGCGGCGAGATGCGTGTAGTCGTCCGCGCTGAAGCGGTACAGCGACCGGTGCAGGCCCTGTGCGATGAACTCGCGGCACTCCGGAATCTTGTCCGTGCGGATGTCCGGGATCGGCAGCATTTTGGGAACATCGACGCCGGTGATCTTGGAGAGCGCGACGGCGTAAGCAAGCTGATGGACGCCGCCCCGGCAGAGCAAGTAGCCGCAGAGACGCTTCGCAACCGGGTGAGTCGTGGACTCATACACGCGCAGCTTTCCCATGCGGGCGCCGCTTTCCAGGAAGAAGTTGTGCAGCAGATCCAGCACTAAGTTGCCGCTGTTGAACACATAGTCGCCCCGCCAGGGCGCTCCCATCGCGTCGGCGACCAGAGCGCTGTTGCCGTTGTTGAGGAACTGATGCCGAATGCCGTTCTTACCATTTAAGTCGGTCAGGGGATGGTCTTTCGGCTCTGCGTTGTCCGGCTCGCCGCCGTTTTGCAGCAGGTTGATTGCCGCCGAAACCACTTCCACATGGCCGAACTCTTCCGCCGTGATACTGGCAACCAGGTCATAAAACGGAAGAATGTCGCTGCGCCCGCGCATCCCGAACGACTGGTGCATGTAGTTATTGAGGGTAGACATCTCGCCGAAGCGGCCGCCCATCAGCTCCTGCACCGCCGCCGCTGCTGCCGGGTCCGGGTCCGTGTTTTTCGGGAAATCTAGCTGAAGTTTGTCAATGCGTGTAAACATTGCTGTCTCTTTTCTAAGGCCGCGTGCGTGTGCGGTACAGGCTGTTGATACCCGGTTGCCTGCTGGGGGAAACCACGTTACGCGGTGATCTTCCTCATGGAACAATCAGTGGGTGACAACCAGTGAGAGTCCCGCAGCCGCAATCCGCTTGCTGCCTGCGTCTTGAAAGGAGCTGGTAATGGTCAGCGCCCCGTTGTTGGGATAAACGGTAGACGGCACGGTATAGGCGGCGTTCGCAAAGGGATGTGTGCCGTAATCTTGCGTGGGATATTTGAGATGCGAGTTGTAAGTCGCATCCGCTGTCACATCGGAGGTGTAGGAATGGCCCGACGCATCTTTATAAGTCGCAATCGTTCGGAATTGCAAGGAACTACCTGCGATAATCGGTCCGGTCGGTGAAATTAAGGTCAAAGCCACTGAACTGAGCGTCCAGCCTGCCGGGGCGGCGTAGGCTTCCACCGGCGTCAGCAGCAGGCCCATCGGCAGGATTTGCGCGGCCAGCGCCACGGCAAGGCTCCCGGAGAGCGCCCAGCGGCCTGCCCGCCGCAGCGGAGCGGGCAGAGGGGCATCGGCGGCAGGAACCGGCTCGCGCCGAAGCGAGGCCAGCCCCAGTCCGAGCACGGCCCAGAACAGCAGCGATGCTTCCGGGAACTGCCACGACGGGGAGGCAAGCGCGTCCACGCTCTGGCCTGCGACAGCGCTGACGGCTGCCACAAGAAGCGCATTCTGCCCGCTGAATGAGTGGCGCCGATGGCGGCGGCTTGGGATCAGCCGCCGCCCGGCCTGCACGGCAAACACCGCCAGCGCCGCACAGTAAAGCGTGAGGCCGGGCAGGCCGATCTCCGCCGCCGTCTGCCCGTAAAACGAATGCGCTTCGTTGGTCAGCGACGGATGCTCGGTCGGCATCAAAACGCCGCCGGTATGGGTCCAGCGCCACTCCGCGCCGGGGTAGCGTCCCAGCCCGATCCCCGCCAGCGGGTGCGCGGCGACCAGATGCGCCGTGCCGCGCCAGAGCTGGAGCCGTGTCTGCCAGCTCCCGTCCTGGCTGAGGGCCAGCAGCGTCCCCGCCCGTGCCAGAAGCGCGGCCTTCTGGTCGGGCGGGCTGGACAAAAGCCAAATGGAAAAGAGGCCGAAAAGGAGGCCAAGCAGGAGAACGACGGGAGGCACCAGCGCCGCCCGCTGTTCTAAAATCGCTTTGAGCGAAAGCTTTTGCTGTGACAGCAGCTTCCAGCGCAGCCCGCCGAACACCAGTCCGGCGGCGGCCAGCCCAAACCAAGCACTTCGCGTCTCAGACAGAAACAGGCAAAGCGTCCCAGCGGTCAACGCCGCCAGTGCCGCCCAGCGCCACGACGGAGACTTCGCCGAAAGCGCGACACCGGCATTGAAGGGGATGAGGAGGAGGAGAACCGATCCGTAGAGCTGATGGTCCCGATACGGCCCGGTGAGATCGCCCTGCACCGAACCGCCGCCGGTTATGCCGATCAGGGTCATCGCGCCCAGAAGCAGCACGGCAAACTGCCCGGCCAGCTCGGTCCGGCGCAGCCCCCAGCCGAGCGCGAGCGCAAGGCCGATCCCCGCCGCCCACCGCAGCGCCTCGGTCCCCGCTGCCGCCGCCCAGGGGGTTCCCAGGCTCCGGCTCGCCGACACCAGCGCCCACACCAGCAGCGCAACTAACCAGAACTCCGGCCTGCTGCCGAGACTAAAAATCTTCTGCCAACCAATCCGTTGCGTCGTCATGCCGTTGCCCCTCCGTGGATGCGCTCGTTCGTTTGAAGTTGTTGTCTACACGCAGTATAACACGAAAGCAGGCAGACTTGTCAAGTGCCTTGCTATCGGGTAAACTTTATTTTTGGAGGAATCAGGCATGGTTGACCGGGTAGCGCGGCGAACGTATGCAGAACTTGTCCGTCAGTTTATCAGCGGCAGAATGACCAATGATGAGTATGAAGAAAGATTTGAGCAGCTCAATCTCGAAAATCTCGATCCTGCGGTTGACAAAATCTTTAATCAGGTTTGGGGCTTGTACGATGATTATAGCACCCACCGAATGACCGGCGATCATCATTTGGATAAGGCTGGACGACGCCGGATAGCACAAGCCATTCTTTTTCTGCAAACAGAAGAACACTACTGCTGGCCTGAGCTTGGTGATGCTGATTTGCTTCTTAACCCTCTGCTGCCCGTTTGCGGCATCATTACGGCTGCATTGATTGCTTGTACGCCATCCAATTATCTGTCTATTCTAGGCATTTCGTCCGGCATTTCTGTGAGTTTAGCGGCCTTTGCTTTGATTACCCGCCGCAATGAAAAACAAGCCTGGCAAAAGGCGGGAGATGCGGATGCTTGGCCGTTTCTTACGCGGGCCGATCTAACCGAAGCCAAGCGCCATCCACGACTGCTGGCTGGGAAGCGGCGGTAATGAGGGACCAATCAGGAACCATGTGTTAAAACACACGGCTACACGGCGAAGACGCCACAAAACACCCGCTTCGCGGGGTTAAGAACAGACATAGAGTGAGAATGTCCCAGTGCCGCGAAGCGGTACTTCGTGGCGTCCTCGCCGTATAGCCGTGTGTTTTAACACATGGTTCTTTTTTTAACACATGGTTTTTATACTAACCAATGTTGCCCCAATTCGTCAAAATAATCTTGCGCTCTTCAAGCACGGCGCGGGCTTCGGAGGAGCAGAGGGCGGCGAGTTCGCCCTGCCAGTCGTAGCCCCAGTCGAACTTTTGCGCTAAGGCGTGGTTGTCCGCGCCGGGGTGGCAGACGATCTCGGTGAAGCCGGATTTGGCGTGAGTCAAATATGCGGCGAGGGTGGAAGCGGTCAAGTGGCCGGAGACGGCCATGCCTGAGAAATAGTCGGAGGTGCTGAGGCCGTAGGCGCGAACATACCGGCGGGACAGGCGGGACATGGCGGCGAGCGCGGCGGCCTGAGCGCGGCGGGCCGGGGGAACCGGCGCGTCGGCGGGGCCGTCGAGGGGCAGGCGGACGGCGGGGATGCCGTGCTTGGCGGCAAACCGGCAGACGACGCGCATAAGGCTTGGCAGGGCGTGCAGGTGCTGGTGGGAGTCAATGTGGCTGACGGGAAGGCCGCCGAGCGCGGCGAACTGCTGCTGTAGGCGAGACTCAATGGTGCGGGCGGGGAACTGGCCGCGAGCGTAGGCGGACAGAAACGCGCCGAGGGTTGGGGGCAGATTGGGGATACCGACGAGGGCGAAATGCAGGCCCAAATCCAGAGACGGTAGGCTTTGGGCGCGGCGCACGGCATCGGCAAAGGCCGGGCCGGTCGGCATGACGCTGGCCGACGACACTACGCCGTCCCGGTGCGCGGCTTCAATGCCCGCGTTGATTGCCGGGTGCAGGCCGAAATCGTCGGCGTGAACGATGACCCGGACGCTCTGAGAAGAGGTTGTCACGGTCGGCCCGGCGTCAGCGGTTTCCGGGCCGGGCGCTTCTTGGCTGCTCGCCGATAATTTGCCATTTCTCCCAGGATCTTGACGACGACGCCCCCGGACGCCAGGGTAGAGACGCCTGCCACGCGCTCATAATACCGCAGGGGGATTTCGGCAATCGTAAACCCGGCGTTGTGCGTCTCAATTAAAAGCTCGGCGTCAATGAACGAGCCTTCCGATTGCAGCGTGATCTGCTCCAAAATGCTCCGGCGAAACAGCTTAAACGCAAAGTTGACATCCCGGACACTGAGGCCGAACAGAACCCGAATCAGTCTATTGTAAACAAACGACATGATCTCCCGCTTTGGGCCTTCCGCTCGGCCCTGCCGGTTGCCGATCACCATGTCGGCGTCCTGCGTCAGCGGGATTGCCAGCAGTGCGTCGTCCATCTGGATCGGCAGATCACTGTCAATATACAGCACCCAGTCTTTGGTCGCCGCCGCAAATCCGGTTCGCAGTGACCCGCCCAGCTTGCGGTTCTTGGCATGATGAATGACTTTCACTTCCGGGTGCGCAAGCGCCAGCGTATCGGCCAAAGCCCCGCAGCCGTCGGTTGAGGCGTCGTCCACGACCACGATTTCCAAGTTGTCCGTGATCTTGCGTCCGACCCGCAGCGCTTCGCTCACGCACGTTTCAATGTTGCCGATCTCGTTATACATCGGGAACACAAATGAGAGGCTGGGCAGCAGCGCCGTCGCCGTTGTCTCGGTTGTAGTGTGTGTGTTTTCCATAGTTAGTTTCTGCTGGGCGTCGGGAAACCGGCACTGGAAGTGCCGGTTCTCTATTTCGTCCCCCGAATCAGCACCGTCTGAGTTGTCCGCCCTAATTCTTCGTACCGTGTTACCCCGTATTTCGTTTTCAGCTCGTCCAGCACTTTGGGGCGCAGGGCGTACACGACGCCGGGGTGGGTCTGAATATCTTGCGCGGCTGCCGGGTGGTCGTCGGTGTAGACGATGGGCCAGACGCAGTAATAGCGCAGGCTGGGGTGCTTGAGGCCCAGCGCATGAACGACGCCGTCAGGTGGCGTGGTCAAAGACGCCCAGATCGCGGTCTGCCGCTCCGAGATGTCCCCCTCGCGCACCAGCCAGGTCGGCGAACACCAGGCGACGAGCAGGAAAAGGCCGGTGCCGATGCCTGCCGCTGTCCATCCGCCGCGCTTGGAAAGAGCGAGCAAGGCTGCACCGAGCAGTGTTAGCCCCCAGAGCGAGAGCGTGACGGGCGCGACCTGGTACTTGGGGCCGAGCTTCCAGAGCGCAATGCCGAGCGCGACATTAATTGCCGCATACAGCCAGAGAGGATTGAAACGCGCCGATGTTTCATTTCGTTTCGCCGCCCAAGCACCGACCACCACGGCGGCGGCGGGGTACAGCGGAAAGATGTAGGTGACGAGCTTGCTCTGCGACAGCGAAAAGAAGACGAATACAAGCGCGATCCAGAGGCCGAGGAAGAGGGCGGGATTGTCGGCGGCGTGTTCAGCGGCTGCCGATTTGCCCTGTCGCCAGGCCAGAGTCAACGCCCACGGCAACGCTAGGGACCAGGGGAAAAAGCCGCCGAGCAGGACCGGCAGGAAGAACCAGAACGGGCTGGTCTCTTTGTGTTCCGCCGAGAGGTAGCGCGTGACATTGTTCGCTTCCAGGAAGCCCTGAATGAAGAGCTGGCCGTGCAGATGGATCATCCACAGGAACCAGGGCAGGCCGACGACTAAACAGAGGGCGAAGCCGGCCCAGAGGGCGGGGGACAGAAGGCGCTTGGCTTGGCGAGTCAGCAGCAGGTAAGCAATGGTTTGGACGCCGAGGAGGACCAGCGCGACCGGGCCTTTGGTCAGCATTCCGAGGCCCGTCATCAGCCCGGCCAGCATCATCCAGCGGCCTTGATTGGTCTGCGTCCAGGCGTAGAGGCCGTATAGGGCGAGCGTCAGGCACACCGCAAGCGTCATGTCGGTGACGGCGGCGCGGGCCAGCGTGAAGAACTGAAGGCTGGTTGCCAGCACGAACCCCGCCCAAAGTGCGGCTTTTGGGGTGCTTGGGTAGGCGCGTCGCGCCAGGGCATAGGTGACGGCGACAAGACCCACCGAAAGCAGGGCCGACGGCAGGCGGGCGGCAAGCTCGGACACGCCGAAGAGGCGCATGGAGAAGGCTGTGAGCCAGTAAAAGAGGGGCGGCTTGTCGAACCAGAGCTGGCCGCCGTACCGGGGGGACAGCCAGTTCGCAAGCCCCGCATGGGCCATTTCTTTGCCGACCTGCCCGTAAACCGGCTCATCTACGTCTATCAGCGGCAGGCTGCCGAGGGACCAGAACGCGAGAAACGCCGTTCCCAGCAGCAGTATCGCCAGCCAGAGCCGCTGATTTGGAGGGGCAGCATTTGCAGTTGTTGGTTGCGTTTGGATTGCGGTTATCCCGGAGGCCAGCCGAGCGGACGACCGCCGAGCAGGTGCAGGTGCAGATGGTCTACCGACTGCCCGCCGTCCGGCCCGGCATTGACGACGACGCGGAAGCCGGTTTCGTCAAGGCCCAGCGTTCGGGCGACATGGACCGCCGCCTGCATGAGCTGTCCCAACAGCTGCGTGTCGGACGGCTGCGTGTCCAGCAGGTTCACAAGCGGGCGTTTCGGGATGATTAATATGTGGACCGGAGCCTGCGGGGTCACGTCGCGGAATGCCAGCACGTCATCGTCTTCGTAGACAACGTCGGCGGGGATTTCGCGCTGAATGATTTTGTCAAAAATCGTTTCGGCCACTAATTGGCCTCCAAGACGCCAAACGCATCGCCGCCGGGCAGCACTTCAAGGAGCCGAACAGGGAGAATTTGGCCGCGCAGGGTCGCCGGAGCCGCGAACTGCACCCGGACATAGTTGCCGGTGTAGCCCGACAGCCAGCCGTCTTGAGCGCCTTTGGCTTCGACCAAAACGTCTACGGTGCGGCCTAGATCGCCTGCCGCGAATGCTTCCTGGGACGCCACGCACACGGCGGTCAATTCCCGATGCCGGCGCTCTTTTTCTTCATATAGCACGTCGTCTTTCATCTTTTCGGCGGAAGTGCGCTGCCGGGGCGAATAGCGGAAGACATGCGTTCGGGCGAATTGCATTTTTTCCGCAAACCGCAGCGTGTTTTCAAACAACTCGCGCGTCTCGCCGGGGTAGCCCACAATCAGGTCCGTCGTCAGGCCGATGCGCGGCATGACGGCTCGGAGCTTATTCACGATCTCGGCAAAGAAGCCCGTGTCGTAGGGCCGGTTCATGGCTTTGAGAATCGTGTCGTCGCCGGATTGCAGCGACAAGTGCAGATGCGGGGCGATATTGGGATGCGCGGCCATCGCGGCAATCAGTGCGTCGGGGATTTCGACCGGCTGGACCGACGACAGGCGCACACGCTCGATGCCGTCAATCTCGGCGACCTGGGACAGCACATCGGTCAGCACGGCCCCGCCGCTGCCGGTTTCCGGGCCATACGCGCCGACGCAGACGCCGGTGACGACAATTTCTCTCGCTCCTGCCGCCGCCATCTGCCGGGCTTCCGCCAGGACATCGGCAAACGGGCGGCTTGCCATGACGTTCCGCGTGTAGGGAATGGAGCAGAAGCCGCAGAAATACGTGCAGCCGTCCTGGATCTTCAGCGTCGCGCGTGTCCGGTGCGCGGACCGGCTGACCAGCGAGTCTAATGCAATCAGGCCGCCGGGCGCGGACTCCGGGAAGACGGCGAGCGGCGTTTCTTCCGACGCTGGGGAAGACGAATACTGGATCAACTCCGGGAACGCGGCCAGCACATGAGTCGCCGTCCGCATCTTGTCAGAGTTCGGAACCAGCAGGGCCGCGCCGTCTACCGCCTCGCCTGTGTCTAAGGCCATCTGGGCGAAGCAGCCCGTCAGCACAACTTTCGCGCCGTCCTTTTGCCGGGCGGCGCGTCGGGCCACCTGCCGCGATTTCCGGTCGGCATCGGCTGTTACCGAGCAGGTGTTGATGACATACACGTCGGCGGGCGAGCGGAAATCGGTCAGCGTGAAGCCGAGTGACTCAAAGCTTTCGGCCAGCCGCTCGGTCTCGTACTGGTTGACCTTGCAGCCTAAATTCGTAAACGCAGCAGTGGGCATAGTCACGAAAGTTTACCGTAAATGGCGGCGCAGTGTCAAGCAGAAAAACGCGCCGGACATCTCGACGCCTGCCGCGTTTGGACGAATGGACGCGCGGGAAAGAAGGGGCTGGCAGGAATGGACCTGCCGCATCTCGACATTTGATCCACTAGAAAGACAGATCACAATGGCAGACATGAAAGACAGCTTTGTCAACGGCCTTTCGGCGATGTACAACACCGAAAAGCTCATCACCGAGAATATGCCCGACCTGATGAAAGGCATCCAGAACCCGCAGACCAAGCAGGTCCTGGAGCAGCACGCCGAGGAAACCAAGCAGCAGCAGCAGCGGCTCGACCAGATTTTCGGGATGCTGGGCGCGACCCCGAACAACATCCAGCCCGACGGCATCCTAGGCATCATCAAAGAAAACAGCAAAATTCAGGAGCAGGGCTATGACCCGGCGACCCTGGAAGCCACCACTATCGGCGCGGCGCAGCGCATTGAGCATTACGAGATCGCCGGCTACGGCACGCTGGTCGCCTACGCCAAGCAGCTCGGTATGCCCGATGTCGAAAAGCTTCTGAGCCAGACGCTCAGCGAAGAAAAGAGCGCGGATCAGAAGCTGACCCAAGCGGCTGAATCCAAGGCCAACCCGCAGGCCGCGCAATCCGCCTAGTTTTTGGGGCAGAGAGAATGAACAGGCCGCCCGGTACTTTTCGTGCCGGACGGCCTTTGTGCTTTAGTGCGTGCCGGAAATCGCGAACAGGCCGACGACGCCGAGCAGGTACAGAACCAGCACAACCAGCGAGTCCGCACCCATGCGGAGGAAAAGGCGGTTCGGACGGAAAATCAGGCCGTAGATGTATACCGTTGTCAGCAGGACGCCGAGACCGGCCAAATAAATGTCGGTTTTCTGCGCCTGCGGCAGGACTGCCTGCCCCGACAGCAGGGTCGCGGGCAGGAACAGCACCGGCAGGAACGCATTGCCGCCAAAGATGTCCGAGATCGCGAGGCTGTAGTCGCCGCTCTTGATGGACGCGATGCCGGTTGAGAGTTCCGGCAGGGAAGTCGCCGCCGCCAAAATCGTCGCCCCAAACAAAACGCCGGTCATATGCAGGTGCTTGGCAATACCGTCGGAGCTTTGTTCCAAAGCGACGCCTGCCGCCAGTGTGACCAGGGAAGCCAGCCCGAACCCCGCCGCGATCTTCAGGGTGCTTTCGCCTTTGTTTTTCTCATCGGCCTTCTTCTTTCGGGCCTTCATGGTTTCCGTTTCTTCGCCGCCCGGCGCGTCTCCCTTGTTTTGCCAGGGCAGGTCTTTTCCCGCCTTTTTCAGCAGCCACAGCCCGGTCAGCCAGAGCGCGGCAAGAGCCAGGTCTTCGGGGGTAAAGCGAAAGAAGATCAGCGATTTCGGGAGCTGCGTCCCCATCATCACGACGACCAGCACCGCGGTCACCAGAACGCCTTCCAGAACGAGGACCAGCGAGGCCGCCTGCCAGGTCAAAGGCTTCTTGCCGGGAACGCTGACATCGAGCGCGACCAGCACGACCGTTTGGAGGGCAATGCCGCCTAAAATGTCGCCGATGGCAACACTGATATCATGGCGGAGCGCCGCCGTCACGGTGATCGCGATCTCCGGCAGGTTGGTCGTGATCGCCAGCAGAATCAGGCCGCCCAGCGCCTCGCCCAGATGCCAGCGGCCATCTAAAGCGTCGGTCGTGCTGGACAAATAAATCCCGGCGATCCAAACGCCGGCTGCCGCGACGGCGAACACCAGCAAAAGCAGCGGCAGCGAAAGGTGCGATAAATCAGGCATACGCCATCATACCTAATTTGAGAGCAACTTAAGCCGCCGACATCAGCAGCATCTCGCGTGGCGTATAGGTCAACAGCAAGCCGATCCGGCTGAACTGCGCTCCGGGCGCTTCCTTCAAAGCCGTGCGTATCAGGTCTTGCCGTTCGCCCCTGTCCAGCTCAACATCCATTCCCGGAAAGGCTTGTTTTAGGATTTGTGTCACCTGCTGTCCCATTTTGATCCTCCTTGATTAACGGTTTCTTGCGGGCGACTGAAGTCGCGGCAACCAAAGCACGAAACCTGCCTTCGCAGGTTCATACAGAAGTTCAGCCTCTGAGTCCGCGAAGTTTGAGTCCGCGAAGGCGGACTTTGTGCCTGGGTTGCTGCGACTTCAGTCGCCCGCAAGAACTTATGGATCATTACTTAGTTTCCCCCAGCGGTTGCCCGTAACCAAAGAGTATGCATTATGCTCATTATGATGCACTTGTTAAAGCTTTGTTGCTGCCTTCACTTTTTGCATCAGTGGCTTCAAGCCATGGACATAACCTTGCTCCACAAGAAAGAGTATGAGCATCAAGCAGCCCGATACTTTGAATATATATTGCATACCGTTAAGCGAAGAGTTATAGAAAAATCCTTGAGTAAAGCGGCTCTTGACGAACTCATCAATAATCTGCCCAATCACCACCCATGCGAGTACAAGGGCGAATGAGGCAAGAAACACAATTACAGAAGCCGAAAAAAGGTAAATCCATACTTGTTTGAACACTATGCGCCATTTTACTTGACGCGCAAAGTATTTTTTACCATACATGATTCCTACCAATGCCTCTGAGACAACCTGCTTGACGGCAAAAGCCTGAAACTCGCGGATCATAGTCCTTTTCCATTTCTCAAAGATTAAACAACGTGAGCGGTGTTGGTGTCGAGTTTACCTGTATTTGCAAAGAAAAAGCCCGCTGCCGTCGCCTGGGGATAGGCGGGGAAGCGGGCCGGGTGGGGGAAGCGAAAGTGCTTGAGATTAGGCGTCGTAGTACAGGAAGAACTCGTAAGGGTGGGGACGGAGCGCGACGCCTTCGACTTCGCGGACGCGCTTGTAGTCAATGTAAGTCTGGATCAAGGACTCCGTGAACACGTCGCCTTTTAAGAGGAACTCATGGTCGGCTTCCAGCGCGTTCAGTGACTCGGCGAGGCTGCCGGGCGTCTGGGCGATGCCGGCTTTTTCTTCCGGGGCCAGCTCGTAGATGTCTTTGTCCACGGGAGGCGGCGGCTGGATTTTGTTCTGGATGCCGTCAAGGCCGGCCATCAGCATGGCGGAAAACAGCAGGTACGGGTTTGCCGTCGGGTCCGGGGCGCGGAACTCGACGCGCTTGGATTTCGGCGAGCCGGCAATCGGGATGCGGACGGCGGCGGAGCGGTTGCGGGCCGAATACACGAGGTTGATTGGGGCTTCGTAGCCGGGAACCAACCGGCGGTAAGAGTTGGTGGAGGCCGCGCCGAATGCCAGCAGGGCGTTTGCGTGCTTCAGGATGCCGCCGATGTAATACACGGCCGTTTCGGAGAGGCCGCCGTAGCCCTTCTCATCGTAGAAGATGTTCGTGCCGTTCTTCCACATCGAGACCGAGCAGTGCATCCCGGAGCCGTTGTCCTGGAAGATCGGCTTCGGCATGAACGTCGCGGTGTAGCCGTTCTGGGCCGCCGTGTTCTTGACGATGTACTTGTGCATTAAAAGCTTGTCGGCCATGTTGACCAGGGCGTCGTACTTGATGCCGATCTCGCACTGTCCGGCGTTGCCGACTTCATGGTGGTGAACGTCTACTTCAATGCCCGCTTCGAGCAGGGTCAGCACCATCTCGGAGCGAAGGTCGGAAAGCGTGTCGGACGGCGGCACCGGGAAGTAGCCTTCTTTGGTCCGCATCTTGTAGCCGAGATTGGGCTTCTCGTCGCGCCCGGAGTTCCACGCCGCTTCGTCGGAGTCAATCGCATAAAAGCCGGAGTTCGCGGACTGGCCGTACCGGATGTCGTTGAAGACGTAAAACTCGGCTTCGGGACCGAAGTAGGCGACATCGGCGATGCCTGTGGACTGCAAATACGCTTCCGCCTTCTTGGCGATGTTGCGCGGGTCACGGGGATACTTTTCGCGGGTGATCGGGTCTTCGACGTCGGCAATAATGGACAGCGTGGCGTTCTCGGTGAACGGGTCCATGACGGCGGTGTCGGCGTCGGGGACCAGCAGCATATCCGACTCGTCAATGGTTTGGAAGCCTCGAACTGAGGAGCCGTCAAACGGCAGGCCGACGGTGAACACTTCTTCCTCGAACCGATGGGCCGGCAGAGTGAAATGCTGCCAGGTGCCGGGAACGTCAATAAACTTGACGTCAACAAATTTGACGTCGTTGTCTTTGATCATCGTCAAGACGTCTTGTGCGGTTTTAGCCATGAAAAGCGTGATCTCCTTGAGTGAATTCGAATCGATGAGGAACAAAAGCGGGCAGTGACGCAAAAAGGCGCTCCTGGGCAGGCTTTCACTCGAAATGTTTTTGCCGGAAAACATTTCGAGTGGAAGCTGCCCAAGAACGCCTGTGTTCTTTTGCACCCGCCGATATTTAGGCACAGTATACAAAAAAAGCCTCGCCGTGTCAAGGGGAGCAGACACCTATTTTCCCCGGCTCTGTTCCTGATAAACGGTTTCT
This sequence comes from Capsulimonadaceae bacterium, assembly GCA_965277885.1. GTDB lineage: Bacteria > Armatimonadota > Armatimonadia > Armatimonadales > Capsulimonadaceae > JANXMY01. The sequence goes on from CBDIDS010000003.1 coordinate 503,298, forward strand.
TTTCATAATAAACTTGCTAATCGTGTTAAAGTCAGTCCATTCGGGTATCCTATGCTCGGCTGTACCGAATTCTCTCTTTCAGCAAGCGCCGCGACTCGGAGCGAAGCTGCCGGAGCTTGCGCCGGCCGGCCCGCTCCCTTTTGAAGCAATGATTGCCATTCTTTTGTATGATTGCCTGCCCCTTTGTGCTATAATAGGACAGCGCTCAATTTTCGGACTTATCCTTTTTTCTGACTTTTCCCTTTGGAGACCCAGCCATTATGAGAATTCTTTTATCACGCTGCTCGGCTTTATGCTGCCTTGCCGTTCTTGTCTGCATGGCGCTGCCCCTTGCTGCCGCCCCGGCCCAAACAGCCGCTTCGACCAAAGCCGCCGATCCGAATACCGCCCAGTACAACCAGGCCATCAACGACTTCAATGCCGCCACCAGCGGCAAGGACCCGGCCAAAACCCAGACAGCCGTCACGGAACTCAAGGCGCTGACCCTGACTCCGCAGTACCGCAGCGACCCGACGGTCCACAATCTCTTAGGCTACCTGTACCTGACCCAGGCAAACCCGGCGGCAGCCATCCCGGAGCTGCAAACGACGGCTGCACTGGCCCCGAACAACCTGGACGCCCGTAACAACTTAGGGAACGCCCTGCGCCAGACCAATCAATATGAGGCCGCTGCGGTCCAGTACCAGTATATCGTGGACCACCCTGCCGCGGACGGACCGGACCCGGCGCGGGTCAAGCTCAACCTGGCGACCGTGCTGGGCCAGGCCGGGCGGCTCGACGAATCGCTGGCCTTGTTCAGCCAGCTGACCGCGTCCGGCACAGCCGATGCCGGCGTCTACAAAAACTACGGCTTTTTTCTGCAAAAGGCCGGGCGGAGCGCCGATGCCGCCGCGGCCCTGCAAAAGTCGGCGTCGCTGAACCCCAAAGATGCCTCGGCGTCACTTTCCGCCGGGGAGCTGTTCGCAAAAACCGGCCAGTACGACAGCGCCATTGCGAGCTTGACGGAGGCCGTCGGCCCCGGCGTCAGCCCGAAGCTTGATCCGCCCGCCGAATATGACGCCTACTTTGCGCTCGGCGAGTCTTATGCCGCCAAAGGCGACCCCTCCCAGGCCATCAAGGAATTCAGCACGGCTTCTCAGCTTCAGCCGCAAAACGCCGCCCCGCTTTACAACAAAGGCGTCTTGCAGCAGCAGGCGGGCCTGAGCGCCGACGCCGAAGCATCCTACCGCGCTGCGCTGGCGAAAGACCCGAACAACCCGCAAATCCAGACCGCGCTCGGCGTCCTGCTCGCCGACCGGGGCAATACTGCCGAAGCAGTGCCTTTGCTGGCAAGCGGCGCCCCCAATCTGCCGCAGACCCCCCAGGCCGCGCCGTACTTTTCCCGCCTCGGCGATTTGTACGCGGGACAAAAAGACTATTTCGACGCCAATCAGGCCCGGCTGCAAGCGCTGACCCTCGCGCCGAGCGACACGGATACCCGCGTCGCCCTGGCCGATTCGTATATGACCCAGCGCCAGTATGTCAGCGCCCTGACCCAGTACAACCTGGCCGCCCAGGCCCGTCCGACCGACGCCGCGATCCAGAACCAGCGCGGCGTCGCCTACAAAAACTTGAAGCAGTATCCGAGAGCGCTGGCGGCATTCAAGCAGGCTGCCGTCCTCAGCCCCACCAATGCTCAGGTCCAGAACAACATCGGGGTCATTTATGAGCTGCTCGGCAAGCGTCCGCTGGCGATCGCCGCGTACAAAAAAGCCTTGTCGCTGAACCCGCAGCTTGCCCAGGCCCGGCAGAATTTAGGGCGCTTCAGCGGGCAGTAAACACGAGTGTCAATTCGAACGGCGTCCGAAGCGTGGAACGAAAGTTCCACGCTTCTTGACGTTCTATTCGTTCGGCAATTCGGGTACACTCAAAGCCAATGAATTCTTCGCAGACCCGAACGAAGGGGCAGATCAAAACGCTGGGCATCTTGGCGAACGCCGGCAAGCCGGCGGCGCTGGAAGTCGCGGCGGAGGCGGATGCCTACCTGCGCCCGCGCGGGCTGACCCTCAATCTGCAAACGCGCGTCGCTGAAGCGCTCGGTCTGGACGGGCGCGGCTTGTCCGACAGCGCGGTAGCCCAATCCGATGCCGTTCTCGTGCTGGGCGGCGACGGAACGATCCTCGCGACAGCCCGGATGTGCGCCCCGCATGGGACGCCGATGCTGCCCGTGCATGTAGGTCGCTTCGGCTTTTTGACCGCGGTGGCTCCGGAAGACTTGACGCCTGCGCTCGATGCGCTGCTGGGCGGCCATTATGCCGAAGAAGAGCGCATGATGCTCCGGTGCGAGACCCACCGCGACGGGCTGCTGCAAGACTCCGGCCTGGCGCTGAACGAAGTGGTGGTCGCGAACGGCCCTCTGTCGCGTGTTCTGCACCTGCGGACCTCTATTGACGGCAAATATGTCACGACCTATGCCGCCGACGGCATCATCGTGGCAACGCCCACCGGCTCCACAGCTTATTCGCTGTCGGCGGGGGGGCCGCTCGTCCACCCCAGCCTGCAAACGCTTCTCGTCGTGCCGATCTGCCCGCACACCCTGACTGCCCGCGCCCTGCTCATCCCGCCGGACGCCAAAGTCACGGTCGTGGTCGAGCGCGACCCGCACGACACGGTCCGCGTCACGATTGACGGCCAGTTAGGGTTTCCCTTGCAGGCCGGCGACGAGATCCATATTACCTGCGCCCCGCACCCCGCCCGCTTTTTGTCCGTCGGCGGCGCAGATTTCTACGACAAACTGCAGAACAAGCTCCACTGGGGCGAGACGCTGTACTAAAACGAAGTTCCGAGGACATTCATGGCTTGGCAAAAGAAAAACACGCGAACGGTGGTAGTCAACGGCGAGGTATATCAGTGGCATTGGGACCCTCGGCAATCGCTTTACCGTTGGGTGGTCATCCGAAAGAAGGTCGCCGAAGGTCACTTGCTTTTCTTAGACCCCTATTTTTTGTCTACGACGCCTGGCATGGTGTGCCAAGCAATTTCTTACGCGCTTGTTTCTGGATGGGAACCTTATCGAAAGTTAAAACCAATCAAGTTAGGGTCAAAACTGCTTGGCGCTAATACATGGGAATTCTATTTTCTGCCGGATGAGACTGTACCAGGGCAGATGCCCTGGACACTTGGAGCAGGGTCGGCGCAGGCTACGTCTTGATAGCCGAGGGCGTGAACGCCCTCGCTGAGGGGCGCGGACGCCAAAGACCCGCCTGCGCGGGACAGAATAATCTTTCCGAATATCTTCCGCCACGCAGGTGGCGGCTTGGCGCTTCGCCCCCCATCGAGGGCGTTCACGCCCTTGCTTATCACGCCCTCGGTTGTTGGCACTATTATTTTACACCGATGTTAGTTGAACTTCATGTGACGAATTTTGCGCTGATTGACCATCTCGACCTGTCGTTCGGCGCGGGGCTGAATATCCTGACCGGCGAAACGGGCGCGGGTAAGTCTATTATTATTGACGCGCTGGGGCTGGCACTCGGCGAGCGGGCCGGGCATGACCTGGTCCGCACCGGCGCGGGCAAAGCGACGGTGGAAGCGGTTTTTGATCTCAAGAACGCCCCCGATGAAATGCGGCAAAAGCTCGCCGATGCCGGGCTGGACGGCGAAGAGGGTGAGGAAGACAGCGACACGCTGTTTGTTACTCGCGAGCTGGCAAAAGCGGGCGGCAAGTCGTCGTGCCGCATCAACGGGCGCTTGATGCCGGTCGCCGTGCTGAAAGAGATTGCCGAAGGACTGGTAGACGTACACGGGCAGCACGAGCATCAGTCGCTGCTCGCCGCCGACCGGCACATTGACATTCTCGATAACTGGGGCGGCAAAGAGGCGCTGTCGCTCCGTCAGCAAGTGGCCGATTTGTCCGGGGAAGTCAATAAGCTGAAGCGCGAGCGGGAAAAGCTGCGGACGGATGCACGGGAACGCGCCCGGATGCTGGACTTGTACCGTTTCCAGCAGGAAGAGATACTCGGCGCGGGCCTCAAAGAAGACGAGGAAAATGAGCTGACCGCTGACCGCAGCCGCCTCGCCAATTCCGAAAAGCTCAGCGCGGCGGCGACCGATGCCTACGCGACGCTGTCCGGAGCCGAGCGCGGCTCCGGTGGGGCGCTGGATGCCCTGAACGCTGCGCTTTCTGCCGTCGAACACGCGGCGGGATTGGATGAGAATTTGGCTCCGCTGGTTGAAACGCTTCAAAGCGCCGTGGTTTATGCCGAGGACGCCGCGCGGGGTCTGCGCGTTTATCAGGAAACCGTGGAGTTCAACCCGGAGCGTCTGGAAGAGATCGAAACCCGTTTGGATTTGATCCGAACCTTGAAGCGCAAGTACGGCGAGACGCTGCCGGAGATTATTGCTTATGGGAAGGACTTGGCGGCAAAGCTCGACGATTTAGAGAATTCGGAGGCACGCGAGGAGGAATTAACGCTCGGCATCGCGAACACCGAAACGAAGCTCACGTCTGCCGCCGCCAAGCTGACCACGCTGCGAAAGAAAGCCGCCGTTAAGTTCGCCGCCGGCATTACGCGCGAGCTGACCGACCTCGGCATGAGCGCAACCAAGTTTGAAGTCGCGATTGAGCCGCAGGCCGTTTCGGGTAAAGGCGCGGACAAGATCGAGTTCCTGCTGTCGCCGAACCCCGGCGAGCCGCTGCGCCCGCTGGCGAAGATCGCGTCCGGCGGCGAAATGTCCCGGATCATGCTGGCGATGAAATCGGTGCTGGCGAAGTCAGGGACCATTCCGACCATGATCTTTGACGAGATTGATGTGGGGGTCGGTGGGCGCACGGCGCAGACCATCGGCGACAAGCTGGAAGCGCTGGCGAAAGACGCCCAGATTCTGTGCATCACGCACCTGCCGCAGATCGCGTCCCGCGCGGCGACCCACTTCTTTATTGAGAAGCAGGTCCACGACGGGCGAACCACGGTTTCGGTCGCGCCGCTGGACTCCGAAGGCCGGGTGGACGAAATCGCCCGGATGCTCGGCGGCTCGCGCCGCTCCGAGGCGGTGGTGCAGCACGCCCGCGAGATGCTGTCGGTCGGGTAAGAGTGAGCGGCGAGCAAGGCAAAATCTGAGTTGGATAGGGATGGTTTTCCGTGTTCTTAAAGCGTGATGTTTTGCTGGCCCAGGAGTATTTGGCCTTTCTGCTGCTGAACCTGTTCGACCTGTTTCTTACCCGTTACATCTTCAAGCTTGGCGGCATGGAGGCGAACGGCCCGGCGAACTATATCTGGTCGCATTACCATGAGACAGGCTTTGCCCTCTATAAGTTCGGCCTGGTTCTCGTTGTCGTGCTGGCCTGCGAGGGCTACTCCCTCAAGAACATTCGCGTCTCCCGCATCATCGTCACCGTCGGCTGCCTTGTCTACCTCTTGGTCGTCTTCTGGGAAGTGTTTTTGATCATTACTCAGGGCAATGGACTCAAACTCTAGCGACTTACTCATCCGTGCTGCGCGGGAAGCCGACCTGCCCGCGCTGACCGCGATCTACAACGCCGCCGTCACCGAGACGGCGTTCACCGGCCATCTTCTGCCGCTGACCGTGGACGAGCGCCGCCCCTGGTGGCAGGCGCACCAAGACCCGCGTTTTCCTATCCTCGTCGCCGACGACGGCCAATCCCTTCTCGGTTATGCTTCGCTGTCTCAGTGGTTCGACACCCCCGTCTACGCCCACACTGCCGAATCCTCACTTTACCTTGACCCCAATGCCCAGGGGCGCGGCCTCGGCACCACGCTCATGCGGGCCTTGCTGGACGAAGCCCGCCGCCTCAGCCACCACGTCATTTTGGCCCGCATCTGGTCCGGCAACGCGCCGAGTATCGCCATGTGCCGCAAATGCGGCTACGAGATCATCGGCACCCAGCGCGAAGTCGGCTTCCGCCACGGCCAGTGGGAAGACTGCGTCGAAATGCAGGTCATTTTGTAGACATCTTCGTTTAACCGTCAAATCCTTTGCTTCGCAAAATCGCTTCAATTCGCGCGTGGTGCGCGGCTTCCCATTCTTCCAATGTTTCTGCTGCGTCTTTTGCTGCTCGTTTCTGGGCTTTTTCCAGGGTTTCCGCCAGCCTCAACACCGGCACGACGACAATTCCTTCCTCGTCCGCGACCACGCAGTCGCCGGCTTCGACCCGCACCCCGCCGCACTGCACCGGCTGATTTAGCTCCGTCACAACCTCTTTACCGCCGGGAATGGGGCTAACACCCTGCGCAAAGATTGGAAAATTGTTTGCTCGCGCTTCGGCAACATCCCGAACCACGCCGTCCACGACAAACGCGGCAATGCCGCGCTTCTGGGCCACGCGGCAGACATTGCCACCGGAGACCGCATATTTCACGTCCCCCGCCTGCACGACAATGACTGAGCCGGGCGCGGCCCGGTAAATCGCTGCATGGAGCATCAAGTTGTCGCCGGGAGCGCATTTCACTGTGTAAGCAGGTCCGGCAACACGCGATATTCCCGCCCAAAGCGGCCGGATGCCGATGTCCATAACTTGGTCACGCGAAAGAACGTCGGCAAGCGTAGTCGGCGAAAGTACGCTAAAAGCTTTATAGTTAAACATAACGGTCCTCTTCAACAACTAACCCGCTCACACCTGTATAGCACATTCCCGAAATAAGGATAAACCTTTTCGCAGCACTTCTCGAATGATCCGGCTTTCCCTGCCCGGCCACTGCGGCGTGTAATGCTTGCCAGCCGGAGTGACGGCAGGCAGATTATTTCCCCAAAATAACTTCTGATAAATCTGCCTGGTTTTGGCTTTGTCCGCATCAAAGTCACCGCCAATCGCCGCAGATATATCGGCCAACAGGTTCCAGGCGTTCAAGAACTCGACGCAATTTAGGTGCGCCGGACGCTTGCGCCTCAGCCACTTTACCACACTGTCAAGATTGAAAAAGGCAGACTCGTTTTCGGCGGCGAGTGTAAGTTCTTCGGCGTGTGCGTATGCCATCAAGCTCTGCCGCGAACGGGAAACAAGCATCTTGCCGTTTTTGCCGACAACAACGCCATCGGGTTCATCCCCTTCTCCATCCCCAAGCGTGTACCAGAGCAGCCAGCGTTCTTTGTGGTCAAGTCGGTAGCGCACCGGGTAAAAGACGCAGCTCATCATTATAGGTCTCACTTCGCAAACACCCTCACATGGCCGTCGCAGAACAGCACGACGCGGGCGCAGGGCAAGTCAACATAGGCTTCTTCGGTGTCCGCAGGCGATTCCATTTTAGCAAGCGCAAGGTCGGCAGGCTGCTCATACACGACGGCATGGCCGCCTACTCCAAACACGTCCGGTGACTGAATGTACGGGTAAATTGTCTTCATCCAGCCGTCGGAAGTAGGAAAATTCTCGTCGTTATCCTGAACGTACTGGATAATCCCCAGCCCAATCTGCTTCAAGTTCATGGCCGCCAACCCCTGCTCTTCTTGACACGATAGCTTTAACCCGACTGCCAGCTTCTCGTGCGGCAGAGCTTCCGAGGCGCTGACCAAATCTGTGACATGCAGATCGCCGCTGGCGATAAAGGCGACTTGTTTGCCGGTTGGGGACCAGACCGCTTGCGGATCGGAGTTTACTTCGTGGTCCCGATAAGACGGCATCAGCCCGGCGGCGGCGGCTCCCAGCGGCATTTTGCCGAACGGAGTGCGGCGTATCCAGATCAGGCTGGACTCAAGATGCCCACCACTATTTTGCGGGTCAACTTGGTCGGGCATTTGGGTATCCAGCATTAAATCAGGGTAAGAGGAAGACGTTTTGCTTGACGGGAAAGTAGGCGCATCTCCCGTGGTCGGCGTCTCCTTCCCCGTGATAACATTGTAGCGGAAATAACTTCGCTGGTCTCCGTCCCGGTGAAACAGCTCAAGGTCGTCCTTGCCGAGCCAGCCCATAGCACGCTGGCCTTCGGGAAGCGGCAGAAACTTATCCTGTTCCGGGTCGTACAGAAGACTCAAATTGTGCCTTACTGAGCTGCCCCTGGTAAAGAACTGCTGATAGGTCGCCCACCTTCCCGTGGGGGACAAAGACCCGATGCTGCCGGATGCGTCTGCGTCTTCGGGCAGCAGCGTCTTCGGCGAGATTACAGTGACCGCGGCTGGGCTTGCGCTCAAATCCCAGCGCAGGTTCTGATCCAGCTCAGGGTCAGGCTGAAGCCGTTCGACCAGCAGATATTTTCCGCTTTGGCTCCAGCCCGTGAGAACGAAGCTGACGTTTTTGTCTCCGGCGGGTGCTGAAACAGCGAGCCGACTGATTTCCCTCCCCGTATGGGCGTCCAGGGTTTTGACGAAGGGGGTTGTCTCATCGCCGGATGTCTCGGAGCCGACAACAGCGATTTCTAATCCCAGCGGGTCATAAGCAAACTGCGAGACGTGGGCATTCAATGTCAAGGCCCGCATCGGTTTGACTTGGACAAACTCGCCCTTGTGGGTGTAGAGAATGTCGGAGCGCAGGCTAGACGGGCGGGGCAGGGGAGCGGCAGGGTCGGAAGCGGCAGGCAGGGCAAAGGCCGCGAAAGCAAGCAGGACAAGCGGCGGCAGAAAGCGGGGTGTCATGGCGGTTCTCCTCAGCGAAAAGCAGTTGAAGAATAGAACGCAGGGGCAGGCAGTTTGGGTTCGGTCTAGCTCGCTAAAATTTAGGGTAGAGGGCTACAGCACTGTGTACGGCGTCGCTGCGGTCACGCCGCCGACGGCGGACAGCTTGGGCAGGAGGGCGGACAGCGTCGCGTCGTCGGTGTCGAACGTGATCAGCACATGACCGGGGCCGGTCACGATGTCCAGCGAAACTTCCTCGGCGGCGCAGAGGGCGGCGAGGGCGGCGACCAGGCCCGCCCGCTCATCGGTTTGCAGCAGGACGACCCGGCGCGGGGTTTGGGTGGACTGGCTTGGCATTGGGGGTTCCTTCGGTTGTAATGACATGAGGGGCGGCGCGGACAAAGCGGGAATGGGCGTAAAAGTAGAAGCCCGTGACTAAAGCTAAGATCAAAATGCCAGCATAAAGGGTCGCGAAGACTTCCTCGCGCTTCAGCTTGAAATACTTGAAGTTGGCAATCAGCACGGCGAGGCCCATGGGAACTAAGGCCGCAATGTTAAAGCTTAACCCCGATAGAACAATGAACATGGTCACAGTAAGCAGCCCGTACATCCACCAGAAGGTCCCGCGCACGTTCATGTTGAGGCGCAGAACCACGGCAAAGAAAAACGCCATGAACAGCGCATCGCCCGGCCCGATAAAGCCGATCGCGTGAAGCGCCCCGTGATGGTGCGCCCCGCCGCCTACCGCCGGAACCGGCACGGAAAGCACCTGTACCAAGTGCGGGTTCTGAGTCACGACGTTCTGCGTAAAGCCGATGGAGGTCATCGCACCTAAATAATCAATCGGCATCGCGACGAGGGCCACCGGCAGCAGAACATTCGGCTCGCGGATAATCCGCGACAGGAGAATGCCGAAGAACGCACAGCTCAAGGTGATCGAGAGGCCGCGCAGAAGCGGTGTCAGAATAAACAGCGGTGCGTTGACTGCTGCCGTCCAAGAAATGTGCGGATAAATAAAATACAGCGAGGCCAAAAACAGGGCGGTGAAAAGCAAGGTCAGCAGAACGCAGACCAGCGGGCGGGGGCGCAAGTTCACGATAGACTGCGTCAGCCACAGTTGCAGCAGCATGAACACGGCGGTAGACAAAACGCCGAGAACCGCCAGCAGAGGATAGGGCAGCGCGGGAACCAGCGGCAGCAGCAGGTTAAACGCCGCATACGCCAGCAGCGCCAGCCCAGCCGTCCGCACTGCCCCGCGCCCGGTTGGAGGGGCGGGGACTGCTGTAAATGGCGTTTTCGTCATCAGTCACGCTCGCTTTCGCGGCGCGAATGGTTCTCGCGCCGCAGCAGGTCTTCGATTTCACTAATCTTCGTGGCCGTTACCAGCAGGCCGCGCAGGGCGGAAACGCCGGGAAAGCCTTTGAAGTAGTGCGTGATCTGCCCGCGCATTTCCTTCACGGCCCGCTCCTCGCCGACCGCCGGGTTCGCCGCCATTGTCTTGAGGTGGAACAGCGCGGCATCAATCCGCTCGGCAAGCGTTGCCGCCGGACGCTTCTCGCCCGTCTCTAAGTAGTGCTGGATGTCCCCAAACAGCCACGGGTTGCCCATCGCGGCCCGGCCCACCATCACCGCGTCGCAGCCGGTTTCGTCCCGCATACGCTTTGCGTCTTCCGGCGTCTCGACATCGCCGTTGCCGATGACGGGAATTGTGACGACATCTTTCACGCGCCGTATGATGGACCAATCGGCGTGGCCCGTGAAGCCTTGAGACGCATACCGAGCATGAACGGCAATCGCCGCCGCCCCGGCGTCCTGCGCCCGCCTCGCGAAGTCAATCCCGGTGGTCTGCGACGGGTCCCAGCCCGACCGAATCTTCACCGTCACCGGCACTTGGACCGCATCCACCATGGCTTTGACCACCGACTGGGCCAGGCACACGTCTTTGAGGAGCGTCGCCCCCGCCCCGGTCTTCGCCACTTTCGGCACCCAGCAGCCCATATTGAGGTCAATAATGTCCGCCCCCGCCGCTTCGACGACCTGCGCCGCTTCCGCCATCAGCGCGGGATCGCCGCCGAAAAGCTGCACCGAGACGGGCCTCTCGGAATCGGACCAGTCGAACATGCCGAACGTCTTGGCATTCTTGTAATGGATCGCGTGCGACGACAACAGCTCCGTCACCACCAGTCCCACCCCGTGGTGTTTGCAGAGCAGCCGGAACGCATGGGAAGTCACCCCGGCCATCGGCGCCAGCACCAGCGGCGTTTCAATCGAAATCGGCCCAATTTGCAGGGGCTTTAACTTACTTGCTAAGAGTGTCATATCTTTTTCTACAGGTGGCTGTTCGGGTTGACATATTCCCGTGTGATTAAATGCGGATGCAAGTGGTCAAAATCTTTGTCGGTCGTCAAGATCGTCGCCTCTGTTACTCGCGCCGTCGCGGCAATCCACACGTCGTTCTTGCCCATCACGCGCCCGTGGCGGCGGCTGTAATCATCAATCTCCACATAGGCTGAAATCATCAATCTCCACATAGGCTGAAATCACATTCTTGTATGGGATTGGAACGGTCGTCAAAAAGTCCAGCATCTTTTCTTCCAGCATTATTAGCTTGAACGCGCCCCAGCGATTTTGTGCTGCCAGCACTCGAATTTCCGCCTCACTGACAATACTGATGATGGGTGTCGGCTGCCGCGTTCCAAGCTGATGGGTCGCCTCAATAGACTGCGCCAGCGCCTGCCAGCGGACATAAGCCAGCAGAATGTTCGTATCCAGAAGATACTGCACCCCGGTTTTGGAGATGACGGTATCAGTCATTACTTAAGAGCCTTCAACTGGGTAAGTAGCTGCTCGGTCGTTTCGTCCCCCGGCCATTGTCCCTGGATCATCTGCATTGCTGTTTTGCCCGGAGGCGGCTGTTGGCGCGGCCTGAGTTCATCAAGCGACTGAGGGACACGGCCTTCCATCACTTGGCGAGTGTTCGCGGTTTCTTCTAAACGCGCGATTTGAAGTCGCAAACCCTGCACTTCTTTTTGCAGGAGTTGCAGCTCTGAAAGAACCTGCTGGGTTTTCCGTGAGGTTCTGTGCTGCTGTTTTGTTTGAATGCTTGTCACTGTTTTCATTCTACCCCCTCGCAATCTCGTCCCTCACCCGGTCAAGCAGACCAGAATGAAACTCCTGCACCTGGTCCAGTACCTTTGGCCCAAACTGCGCGTACATGCGGACAGCTTTGTTTACTAAATCGCTGTCATCATTGGGAATGCAGCAGCGCTCCGGGTATAACTTGATGACAATCTTCCCCTCAGCCGCAAGCCTCAGCAGGTAGTCTTTGGCATTTTCTACTCGTCGTTCTTCCAGCGGTGTCACTGCCTCGGCGCTGACAAGGTCTTTGCTATATGACGTTTGGCCCGCGAAGAAACCGTTGCCGGGCAGCACATACAAAGAGCCGCTTGCTTTGCCGTAACGCTGCTCGAAAGCGCCGGCGAACCGCTCGCACAAATAGGGCCTGCCGTTGTGAACCCCGGACGCGCAGGTAAAGTCGCCGCCCAGTCTTCCCAAGAACACTGCCGCGACCGCGATGTCATCCGCCGCGTACACCCAGCTCTGCCCATGCGTCCCGACTCTCGGCACAATCTGCGTGAGGCCCTGGATAGGGGAAGCATGATACAGTAGGCCAGGGTGACGACTCATGCCTCAGATTATACCACAGCCCAGCTACCCGACGGCTTCGGCTTCGATGCGCTCCGCCGGGGATTTTTGGCCGATGACCAGCGCGAGCGCCGCCAGCACCAAAACGCCGCCGAAAAGCTGGATCAGCGTGAGCGTTTGCCCCAGCAGATACCAGGCCAGCAAAGCGGCGATGATCGGTTCCAGCAGAATGGAGAAGGCGACCAGGGAGGATGAAAAGTGGCGCAGGGACCAGTTGAGGAGCGTGTGACCGAAGATCTGCGGCCCCAGCGTCATGCCGAGCAGCGCCTTCCACACAGAAAGGGAGTAGGAGAAGGTCGCGCCGCCGCGCACGAGAAGCGCGGTCCAAAGAAGACCGGCGGCGACGGAGTAGGCCAGTGTCACCTGGCGCTGAGATGAAATTGTTTCGTGCAGGCCCTCAACACAGAGTAAATAGCTGCCGAACAGCAGCCCGGCGCTAAGGCCGAATACGTCGCCGAGCAGCGTCGCGCGGGTGGCCGCCTGCGCCGACGACTGCGTGACGAGCCACAGGCCGACCCCTGCAACAGCCAGGGCGGCAAGATCACGCAGGGCAGGGCGGCGACGGCCCAGCAGAAATCCGCCCAGCGTTGTCCACAGGGGCGTGGTGCAGGCAAGCAAAGTCGCGCGGGCGACGGAAGTGCGGTCAAGCGCCGCAAACCAGGTCACGAAATGGCCGGCCAGACACAGGCCGGCCAGCAGGAGACGCCACCGAGCGGCTTTCGGCAGCGGCTCGCTCTGCTTGTCGCCCTTCGGCAGCAGCGACAGACCGCCGAAGAACAGCGCGGCCAGCCCCAGACGCCAGGCCGCAATCGCCAGCGGGGTCGCCTCCGACAGCGCTTGATGGGCGAACAGGCCCGCCGTGGAAACCAGAAACACCGCCAGCAGGAGAAGAAGGCGGCTCAAACGACCTGCCCCGGCGAAGTTCGGTCAAACAGCAGGCGCAGGCCGTCCAGCGTCAGGTTCGGCTCCAGGTGCGTAATGCTCGTGCCGGCATGGAACAGCAAATCCGACGCATACCCGCCGGTCGCGACCACCGGGCAGTCCGGCGCGTCCATCTCGGCCCGAAAGCGGGCGATCATGCCGTCCACCAGCGACAGCGTCCCCAGCACGATCCCCGACTGCAAGGCATGGACGGTGCTGCTGCCGATGGCGCGGGGCGGCGGGGCCAGCTCGACGCGCGGGATTTTCGCCGCCTTCGCAAACAGCGTTTCCAGCGACAGGCCAATCCCTAAGCAGATCGCGCCCCCTAAATAGACCGGCAGCCCGCCCGGCTCCGTCGGGGCCGCGACCGCGTTAAATGTCGTCGCCGAGCCGAAGTCCAGCACAATGCACGGAGCGCCGTATTTGTGAACCGCCGCCGCCGCGTCCACGAGTCTATCGGTCCCCACATCGGTCGGCGGCAGATACGCCACTTCCAGCCCCAGATTACTCCCTGCCGTAATCTCCAAAGCGTCCAGCCCGAACGCCGACCGGGCCAGCCGCTTGAGGGCCGGGGTCGCGCCGGGAACCACGCTCGCCAGCGCAATGCCCGTGATCTGCCCCCACGCCAGCCCGCTCTGCGTCAGCAGCGCCCCCAGAAACGCCGCGTACTCATCGTGCGTCCGCCCCGTTTCCGTCCGTATCCGCCAGTGCGCCCGCAGCACGTCGCCGTCGTACACCCCGAACGTCACATTGGAATTGCCCGCATCAATGGCTAAAATCATGCGCTATTATAGCACAACGCCGTGTTCCGCATCTTATTTCATCAGGAAGCAGAACACGGCGTCGGAGGCTTTCAGTTTATCCGCGCGGCGGCTTTTTTCCTCAGCGCGACAGCACCCAGCCCAAGCGTCAGCAGCAGGCCAAGCGAAACTGTGGTCGAAGCTTCCGGGACCGCCGCCGGTCCGAAGCCTGGAGTACCTGCCTGCGGAGTGATGGACACGCCCGGCGTCGTGCTGAGGAGTGTCGTCTGCCCGGACGGATCAAACCCAATCGCGAACAGCGACAAATCGGGCTGTCCGGCTTTTTGCAGGGTCAGAGAAAAGTTGCTGGGATCGGTTCCCGGCGGGTCGGCGTAGTTCAGGCTGAACCCGAAGGTGCTGCCCCAGGTGCCGACCGGCACAACAAACCCATTCCGCGCGTCGGTGTTTTTGACGGTCAGACTTTGGGTGGAGTAATCGAACTTTGTGTCGCCGAACGTCGTGATGCCGAATGGATTGACTTGCCAGTCCCCGGAGTAAGTCAGACCGCTGCCGGTGATGCTGGCCGGCGCCGGATTTGGACCCTGCGGATCGAACTCGAAGCGAACATCCCCGGCGCCGGCGCCGGTGAAGCTGGCCGGGGTCTCAAATGTAATTGTGTAGTTGTAGTTCGCGCCGCCCGATTGGGCAAGCGCGGGACGGGCTGCGCCTAGGGAAAAAAGCGCGGCGGCTCCGAGACCAGCGTAAAAAAAGCGTGAAGAAATCATAGCATTGTTGCCTTTCTGTCAGATCCAGCCCGGCTGGAAGCGTCTGCATTCCTGCGATGCAGCTTCATCTTACCAAGCCGCTGTAAACACAGCGTAAACTGCAACTGTACGCCAGCCGACAGGCAGAAAGAACTTTATGAAGGTCCGGTGAAATTTAGGTATAATTGTAGTTGAGGCAATTTTACAGTTGCTCTCATTTCGATGCTTATTTTCGATGCTTATCTCGATGCTTATTTTCGATGCTTATGGATACACCACTACGAATTGAGCTTTTAGGCCGGTTCTGCGCTCAGCAGGGCGATCGGCGGCTGACCTGCTTCCGAACACGGAAAACGGCGCTGCTGCTGGCCCGCCTGGCCTTGTTTCCGAAGCGCGACCATTCCCGCGAAGAGCTGGCCGATCTTTTGTGGCCGGACGCCGACTTGGAAGCGGCGCGAAACAATCTTAAACAAAGCCTGTCGGCCCTCCGCCGCTTGATTGAACCGCCGGAAGTTCCGCCGGGCAGTCTTTTGATTGCCACTCGTGCCGCGCTTCGCCTGAACCCGGCGGCGTTCGTCACGGATGTGGCAGAGTTCACGCAGGCGGCGGCGGACGGCCTGCAAGCCAGGGAAACTCCTGCGGGGGCGGACCGGCTCAGGCAGGCACAGGCGCTGTATGTAGGTGAGCTGCTGCCCGGCTTTTACGACGACTGGGTGCTGGAAGAGCGCGAGATTCTTGCCGTTCGTTTAGAAGAAGTTCAGTCCGCCCTGGCCGACCTGCCGAATTTTCCCGTTATCTCTGTTTTCCCCGCTGCCTCCGGGGTGCTGCCCACTGTTCAGGAGTCAGTGCCGGCTGTTCTGCCTCCGCTGCGCCTGCCGATGCAGTGGACACGGTTCTTCGGGCGGGACACGGAGCTTTCCGAGATCACCCGGCGGCTTGGGGACTCGCAGACCCGTCTGCTGACTTTGACCGGCCCCGGCGGCTCCGGGAAAACGCGGCTTTCGCTGGAAGCGGCCCGGACAGCGGCGGGTGCGTATGGGAACCGGGTTTATTTCGTGTCCCTGGCCGACCTTTCGGACCCGGCGCTCTTCTTCGGCGCGGTTGCGGACGCGCTGCATCTGCCGCGCGGCTCGGCGCAGGAGCCGCTGGCCCAGGTCGTCGCCGCGCTGTCCGGGCCGCCTGTCCTGCTGGTGCTGGACAACTTGGAGCAGTTCGGGGCAGAAGCGGCCGGGCCCGTCCTAACACTGCTGACCCGGCTGCCGCACACAACCATTTTGGCGACTTCCCGGCACCGGCTTTATGTCGCTGGGGAACAGGAAATCTCCGTCGCGCCGCTGCCGGTGCCGGCTGTGACTCAGGCCCGGCCGTTTGACAGCCCGGAAGCGGTGCCGGCTGTGACTCAGGCCCGGCCGTTTGACAGCCCGGAAGCGCTGCGGCGGTTTGCCGGGGTGCAGGTGTTTGTGGACCGGGCGCAGGCCGCGCGGCCGGACTTTCAGATCACGCCGCGCAACGCCGCCGCCGTCGCCGAAATCTGCTGCCGCCTGGAAGGGCTGCCGCTGGCGCTGGAGCTGGCCGCCGCCTGGGCGCAGGTGCTGTCCCCGGCCCAGATCCGGGACCGGCTGGAAGAAAAGTTTCTTTTGCTGGTGTCGCGCACAAAAGGAGCGCCGCCGCGCCACGCCGCACTTCGGGAAACGATTGACTGGAGCTGCCGGCTGCTGCCGCCGCCGCTGGCGGAGTTTTGGCGGGCGTTGTCCATCTTTCGGGGCGGGTTCACGGCGGAAGCCGCCGCCGACATTTGCGGGGAGCCGGAGGCGCTGGAATGCCTGGGCCAGCTTCGGGCGCGGTCGCTGGTCACTCTGGAAGAAACGGAGGCCGTGATGCGTTTCCGCCTGATGGAAACGCTGCGGGAATTCGGCAGTGAAACGCTTTCAGTGCAGCGGCGGGCGGCGCTTGCCGGACGCCACGCCGCTTATTTTCTGGCGCTGGCGGAGGCGGCGGAAGCGCCTTTGACCGGGCCGGACCAGGCGGACTGGCTGCGCCGGCTGGCCGGCGAACAGGACAATCTGCGCTTTGCCCTGGCGTCCGGCCCCGGACACGTCCCCGGTCTGCGCCTGCGTCTGGCGGGCGCTTTGTGGCGGTTCTGGGCCATTCGCGGCCCGCTGGCCGAAGGCCGCCGGTTTCTTGAAGCGGCGTTGCAGGAGGCCGGGGAAACCGAAACGCCGGCAGCGGCGAAAGCGCTGAACGGCCTCGCGGTTCTGGTGCGCCGTCAGGGCGATCTCGAAGCGGCGGAAGCTCTCCAGCGGCAGTGCCTGTCGGCCTGGCGCACCCTGGGCGACACGCGCGGGATCGCCGCCGCGCTCAACAATCTGGGAACGCTGCTGAGCTTGAAAGAAGAATTCGCCGAGGCCGAGCCGCTGCTTGGGGAAAGCCTGGCCTTGTGGCGGGCGCTGGAACAGCCGCTGCCGGTCGCGCAGACCTTGAACAACCTGGGCTTTCTCGCGCAGGAGCAGGGAAAGGCTTCGCAGGCGCGGCAGCTCTGCACGGAAAGCCTGGCTTTGTTCCGGCAGCACAGCTCGCCGCAGGGAAAAACGCTGTCTTTGACCATTCTTGCCTCGGCGGCGGTGGCGCTCCGCGAGTTTGACTGCGCTCTGCCGCTGTGCCGCGAAGTGCTGGAAATTGCCTGGACGCTCAGCGATGTTCAGGCCGCCGTCACCTGCCTTCAGCTTCTCGCCGAAATCCGCTTCCAATGCGGCTGTCCGGCGGACGCCGCCTGCCTGCTCGGCAGCGCCGCGCGGCTTCGGCGCGAGATCGGCTCCTTTCAGGACCGCCGTGCCCAGGCTGGCGTTGCCGCGCTCACGCAGGCGATCCAGACAGCGTTGCCCTCCGCCGACTTCAGCGCCGCCTGGGCCGCCGGCGAGGCATTCACGCTGGAAGAAGCGGCTGCCTCCGCCCTCAGCGCCCTCCCGCCTGCTCCGTGTGCGCTATAATCAAGGGTTGCAGGAGGAGCCGGAAAACGAAAAGGATTTCGGCAAAGCAGCGGCGAACTGAGACATTATGAAAAACATCAAACGACTGCTTCCTAAATACTTTGCCCCGGCGCTGGCCGGTCTGGCTTTACTCGGTTTCGCTGCGCCCCGCGCCTCTGCCTGGAACGGGACGGGGCATATGGTGGTGGCGGATATTGCTTACGACCATCTCACGCCGAAGACGAAGGCCGCCGTGGATGCGCTGCTCCAAAAGCACCGGGATTACGCCTTGTGGATGAGCGAGATGCCGGCGGGGTACACCAACAAAGGCCGGTTCGCCTTTATGAAAGCGTCTACCTGGCCCGACGACATCCGAAAGACGCCCGACGACCGGCCTCTCTGGCATTATATTGACTTGCCGGTGATTGCACCCGGTTACACGCCTGATCCGTCGGCGATTTTAGTGGTGACACCGAACGCCGAAACGCAGATTGCGGCGGAAGACGCGCTGCTGACGAACAAAAGCGCGTCTTACGGGGACCGGGCGGTCGCGCTCTGCTGGGTGGAGCATCTGATTGGCGATGTCCATCAGCCCCTGCACGACTCATCGCTGTTTTCCGTGCAGTTCCCAAAAGGCGACAAAGGCGGCAACGATGAGTCGCTCGCCGTCGGCAGTGTAGACAACGACCCGCTGGAGTTTGCGGCAAACCCGCACCGCCTCCATGCTCTGTGGGATGATCTACTGGGAGCGGCGAAGGACCCGGCGGAGATCCAGAAAATCGCGGCATCGCTGGAAACCCCTGCGTATGGCCGGAGCGTCTTCCCGCAGCTTGCCGCGCACAAATCGGTGCATGAGTGGGTGGTGGAGGGGACGGCGCTGGCCCAAAAGTATGTTTACCTTGATGAAGCGCTGCCGATGACGCCCACCGGCACGGAAAAAGCGGAAGTCACGCTGCCGGCGGGGTATCTGGACACGGCGCACAAGATCGCCGACCGGCAGATCGCGCTGGCGGGCCTGCGCCTCGCGGACACGCTGAACGCGGCGAAGATTTAGGACCCCCCGTTAAGAACCCCTCCCGCTCGTTCCTCGCTCCCTCCCCTGCTAGGGAAGGGCCAGAGCAAAACACGACAGACGGCGAAAGCCCCGGCCTCTCGACAAGAGGCCGGGGCTATATTTGTACCTCTGGCCCTTCCCTAGCAGGGGAGGGAGCGAGGAACGAGCGGGAGGGGTTCTTACGGCTGCCGGTCGCGGCTGAACATTTCCGTGACCCAGAACTCACCTTTGGCGTTGCGGTAAACGCCGACGCCGATTTTCGCGAAGCGCGGCTCCAAAATGTTCGCCCGGTGGCCGGGGCTTGCCATGAGCGCCCGGTGGGCGTAGTCTACATTATAGATGTCGTTGTAGACGCTGCAATAGAAGATGTTTTCGCCGACCAGCAGATACTCCGGCTGGGGCAGGCCGAGCTGGCGGGATGAACTCAAGTAGCGGTCCATCGGCGACGACAAGCCGGGTGTCGGCGAGTGGTGGTCGAAGTAGTCGGCGGAACACATTTCTTCCGAATGGGCGCGGGCCGTCTCCGTCAGCATCGGGTCAAGCGTCAGCGTGGACAGTCCGCGCTGCTCCCGCTCGGCGTTGATAAGCGCCACGAACGCCGCTTCCTGCCCTTCCGCCGCATCCACAAGCGAAACCTGCAAGACCTTCGGCGCAGGACGCACGGCGGCAACGCGAACCGTCGCCGCCGGCAGCGCGACCGGCGACAGCGGCGCGGCGTTTCCCGCCGCCCAAACCAATCCCGCCAGCAAAAATGACCCCAGCATGTCGCATGGACCTTTCCGAGAAGAACATCGAACTGATGCTTTTATCTTCGGGGAAACGCACAGGTTTTAGAGGTCTGAGCCGGTCCGAGGGGCATAATCCGGTATTGTTGCGGTCGGCGTTGACATTGAGGCCGGTTTGTGGGTACACTATATCCGACAAAAGCAGTCGGTAATTCCGATTGACCACTCAAAATTTCGACTTTTTAGATTGGCGAGTATCCCCTATGAGCGCAGCAACAGACACGATTGAAGAGTTTGCATCCAAAGAATACAAATACGGCTTCGTCAGCGAGATCGAAAGCGATACTATTCCCGTCGGCCTGAGCGAAGACGTCATTCGGACAATTTCCGCCAAGAAGAACGAACCGGAATGGCTCTTAGAGTTCCGCCTCAAAGCCTACAAGCACTGGCTGACCATGAGCGACCCGCTTTGGCACAATGTCGCGGTCAAGCCCGTGGACTACCAGAAGATCGCCTACTTCTCCGCCCCGAAGCCGAAAAAAGTGCTGAACTCTTTGGACGAAGTGGACCCGGAAATGCTGGCGATGTTCGACAAGCTGGGCATCTCTTTAGCCGAGCAGCAGCGGCTTTCCAACGTCGCCGTGGACGCCGTCTTTGACAGCGTTTCGGTCGCGACCACGTTCAAAGGTGAGCTGGCCCGGCAGGGGATTATCTTCTGCTCGTTCTCCGAGGCCGTCACGGACCACCCGGAGCTTGTGCGCGAATACTTAGGCTCGGTCATCCCGTACTCGGACAACTTCTTCGCAACGCTCAACTCGGCAGTCTTCACCGACGGCTCGTTCTGCTACATCCCCAAAGGCGTCCGCTGCCCGATGGAGCTGTCCACCTACTTCCGCATCAACGCCGCGAACACCGGCCAGTTCGAGCGGACGCTGATCATCTGCGATGAAGGCGGCTACGTTTCTTACTTGGAAGGCTGCACCGCGCCGATGCGCGATGAAAACCAGCTTCACGCGGCCTGCGTCGAGCTTGTCGCCATGAAAGATGCGACCATCAAGTACTCGACAGTCCAGAACTGGTATCCCGGCGACAAAAACGGCAATGGCGGTATCTACAACTTCGTCACCAAGCGCGGCATCTGCAAGGGCGACAATGCGAAAATCTCGTGGACCCAGGTGGAAACGGGCAGCGCGATCACCTGGAAGTACCCGTCGTGCATCCTGCAAGGGGACAACTCCGTCGGCGAGTTCTACTCGGTGGCGCTCACCAACAACAAGCAGCAGGCGGACACCGGCACGAAGATGATCCACCTGGGCAAGAACACGCGCTCCACCATCGTCTCCAAAGGCATTTCGGCGGGACGCGGCCAAAACACTTACCGCGGCCTGGTCAAGATCAATCCCGGCGCGGAGAACGCCCGCAATTATTCCCAGTGCGACTCGCTCCTGCTCGGCGACCGCTGCGGAGCGCACACGTTCCCGTACATTGAAGTGAAGAACCCGACCGCAACGGTCGAGCATGAAGCGTCCACGTCCAAAATCGGCGAAGACCAGATCTTCTACTGCAACCAGCGCGGCATCTCCACCGAAGACGCCGTAAGCATGATCGTCAACGGCTTCTGCAAAGAAGTCTTCCGCGAGCTGCCGATGGAGTTCGCCGTCGAAGCCCAGAAACTGCTCGGCGTCAGCCTCGAAGGCAGCGTTGGTTAAGAGGGGAAGCAAAATATGCCTTATCCGGGTCTGGATGCCGGTCAAGCTGATTTGATCCGCGACTTAGTCTTAAACGACCATACCGTTCTCGAAGACACGCCCCTGTGCCTTGCGATTTACTTCCAATCGCGGCGTGCGCCCCAGGAAGAATGCTTGTTTGAAGTCGCACACCGTTTTGGGTTGGATGAAGTCAGCGAAGAGCGCTCGATCTTTCAAATACAATTTGGTCGGACACCTAACTTTCCGCTACCGGAGGGAGACCGTCTACGCATTTTCCTGACCAACCCGACCGAAGCAGTTTACGCGATTAACAATGGATGGCCGGAATTTTATGATCTCTGCGTAGCGATGAATTTAGGGCGGTATGAAGTGATTTATGAGCGCCCTGATGATCTAGACACTCAAAGAGTGCTGAACGCTCTTACCGGCTTTAGAAGCGCACTCTTACAGGATGCTGTTCCTGCATGAAACAGTCATCCGCTTGGATCGTCCAGGTCGAGTCGGATTTTGCAGGGGCAGAACGCTTATTGCAAAAGAGCGATGCAACGAGTTACTGTCAAGCAATCTCTAAATATCAGCAGACTGTCGAAAAGTCAGTCAAAGCGATGGTAGCTGCGGTAAATGATTTAGGAAGCGATCTAGCCGTGACAGCTTCGCATCTTCCGGTCAACGAGATAGACGCCTTGCTGCGTTTGAGGCGTGTAATAGATAATGCCTCAGTGGATCGTTTAGCGAAGATTTTCAAGCAGCACCGAGCGGCAGTGGAAACCCTGTGTGGTCTAGCGCCGAGATGGCCGGAAGATGGGAAAAGCTTCGCGCGGAATACGGAATATCCTTTTCTGAGTGGCGGGAAGTGGACAGCGCCAGCGGTAGAAGGCACGTTCACACTCGAAGAGACGATTAACGCTCAATCGACAGCGAAGGCTT
Organism: Capsulimonadaceae bacterium; assembly: GCA_965277885.1. Lineage (GTDB taxonomy): Bacteria > Armatimonadota > Armatimonadia > Armatimonadales > Capsulimonadaceae > JANXMY01. Next base: position 525,350 of record CBDIDS010000003.1, read on the forward strand.
TTCACAGAGCTGCAATTGAGTTTGTGCAGTCAGTCACCTATGGGCGACTGTAACATGTTGAAACGGAGAAAACACAATGGCGAGTAAGTATGTAATTCAGATCAAGGGCTGGCCGGAGCATCATGATGTCACGATGCACACGGAGCAGGAAGCCCAGGTCAAGGCTCAGGAACTGGTCAAGAAGAGCAACGCGGAAGGCGTGGACCTGAAGGCGCACGGCGGGCGGCATGACGGCAAAGATCACCACTGGGTCGGGACCAACGAGAACGGCCACCCGCGCGAGATCCAAATTCTTGTCGGCGAAGGCAAAGTGTCCTAGAAACAACCGAAGCTTAGAAACAACCAAAGAGAGCAGCAATTTATGGCATTACTGGAAGTGATCGACCTGCACGCGCGGGTCGCGGAAAAAGAGATTCTAAAGGGCATTAACCTGACGGTGAATGCCGGGGAAGTCCATGCGATTATGGGGCCGAACGGCTCCGGCAAAAGTACGCTCGCGGGCGTCCTGTCCGGGCGCGACGCCTACGAAGTAACCGGCGGCGAAGTGCTGTTTGAAGGGAAAGACCTGCTGGATTTAGAGCCGGAAGAGCGGGCGCAGGAAGGCTTATTTTTAGCGTTCCAGTACCCTGTCGAGATACCGGGCGTCAACAACACTTACTTTCTGAAGGCTGCATTAAACTCCATTCGGCGCTACCGAGGCGAGGAAGAGCTGGACGCCGCCCAGTTCCTGAAGCTGGTCCGCGAGAAGATGAAAGTGCTTCATATTGATCCGAGCCTCCTGAACCGGCCTGTGAACGAAGGCTTTTCGGGCGGCGAAAAGAAGCGCAACGAAATCTTCCAAATGGCCGTCTTGGACCCGAAGCTGGCGATTTTGGATGAGACCGATTCCGGGCTGGACATTGACGCGCTCAAAGTGGTCGCCGATGGCGTGAACGCCCTGCGAAGCCCGGAGCGGGCCGTGATTGTGGTCACGCACTACCAGCGGCTGCTGAACTATATTGTCCCGGATTTTGTTCATGTTTTGTCCGGCGGCAAGATTGTGAAATCCGGCGGCAAAGAGCTTGCGCTGGAGCTGGAAGCACAAGGCTACGGCTGGCTGGAAGAGAAAGAACTGGTGGCGGCGTAATGGCGACAGACACGCTCACGACAACCGAAAACAGCTACCTCCGGGACTTTACCGGAAGCGACAGCGGCAGCCCAGCCTCCGGCCCGGAGTGGCTGCGGAACCTGCGCCAGTCGGCGGCGGCACGCTTCGCCGAAGTCGGCTTCCCGACCCGGCGAAACGAAGAATGGCGCTTTACCAATGTCTCGCCGATTGCCGAGACTCCGTTTGCGCTCGCGTCGAAGACCGAAAGCGCGATGACGGCTGAAACGCTGGCCGGGTATACCTACGCCGGCATGGGCGGAACGCAGCTTGTCTTTGTCAACGGACATTTTCAGGCCGATCTGTCCAGCAAAGAGTTCCCGGAAGGCGTCACGGTCAGCACGCTGTCGCAAGCAATGGAAGCGGCCCCGGAACTAATTGAAGCGCACATAGGCCGCTACGCGAAGTTCACGACCCAGGCGTTTGTCGCCCTGAACACGGCGGCGCTGGAAGACGGCGCGTTTGTGCATATCGGGCGCGGCACAGTTGTGGACGAGCCGATCCACCTGCTGTTTCTGTCCACGCCAAATAGCGGGCCGACGGTTTCGCATCCGCGCACACTCATTATTGCCGAAACGAACTCACAGGCCACGATTGTGGAAAGCTATTCGGGAACCGCTGATGCTGTTTACTTCACCAACGCCGTGACTGAGATCACTGCTGCTGAAAATGCCGTCATAGATCACTACAAAGTGCAGCGCGAAAGCCGAAAAGCTTACCATGTGGCGACCATGCAGCTTCATTTAGCCAAAAGCACAAATTTCTCGTCGCATTCTGTTGGATTGGGCGGCCTGCTGGTCCGCAACGACGCCAACGCTTATCTCGGCGGCGAAGGCATCGAGTGTACACTGAACGGCGTCTATCTCGGCAATGACCGGCAGCTGATTGACAACCACACCGAGATTGACCACGCGATGCCGCACTGCAACTCGCACGAAATCTACAAAGGCATCTTAGACGGCCACTCGCGCGGCGTCTTTAACGGCAAGATCTTCGTCCGCGAGGATGCCCAGAAGACCGACGCCAAGCAGACCAACCAGACTTTGCTGCTGTCGCCGACCGCTCAGATTGACACCAAGCCCCAGCTTGAGATATTTGCCGACGACGTGAAGTGTACGCACGGCGCGACCATCGGTCAGTTATCCGACGAAGCGATGTTTTATCTTCGCGCTCGCGGCATCTCAAAAGACAATGCCCGCGCCCTGCTGACCTATGCCTTCGCCAGCGACATTGTCAGCCGCATCAAGATAGACGCCATCCGCGCCCAGCTTGACCAGGTTCTCTTGGCCGACCGGGCGCTTCAGGGGATTGCACTGTAGGAACCCACCCCTGCTCGTTCCTCGCTTCCCCTCCCGAAACGGGAAGGGCTAGAGTTTAGGAAGCGGCTGTAGGGGCCGCTGCTTGCTGCGCCCTCCAGGTATTATCTCTTGCCCCACCCGCTTCGGGAGGGGAAGCGAGGAACGAGCAGGGGTGGGTTCCAAGCATTTAGAAAACACAACCATGACAGACGCCTACGATGTGCAGACTGTTCGGCAAGACTTCCCGATTTTAAGCCGGGAAGTCAATGGCAAGCCCTTAGTCTACCTTGACAACGCGGCGACGACGCAGAAGCCGCAGGTTGTGATTGACGCGATCACGAATTACTACCGGGACTACAACTCCAATATCCATCGGTCGTCGCACCTGCTGGCGGAACTGGCGACACGCGGCTACGAAGGCGCACGGGTCAAGATCAAAGAGTTTCTGAATGCGGCGGATGCCCATGAGATCATCTTTACGCGCAGCGCGACGGAAAGCGTGAACTTGGTCGCGCAGACGTGGGGGCGGCAGAATATCAAAGAAGGCGACGAGATCATTGTCTCGGAGATGGAGCATCACTGCAATATCGTCCCGTGGCAGATGCTCTGCGCCGAAAAGGGCGCCCGGCTGCGGGTCATTCCCATCACCGACAGCGGCGAGCTTTTAATGGACGAATACGCGGCGCTCTTAAACGAGCGGACAAAGTTTGTCGGCATCAGCCATATGTCAAACGCGCTCGGCACGGTGAACTCGGTCAAAGAGGTGATCGCACTCGCTCATGCGCGGGGTATCCCGGTGCTGGTGGACGCGGCGCAGTCGGCGTACCATTTGCCGATTGATGTTCAGGAACTTGACGCTGACTTTCTGGTGTTTTCAGGTCATAAGCTCTACGGCCCGACCGGCATCGGCGTTTTGTACGGCAAGCGTGCGCTTTTAGAAGCCATGCCGCCCTGGCAGGGTGGGGGCGATATGATTGAAACGGTGTCGTTCACCGAAGGCACGACCTTCAACGCGATCCCGTACAAGTTTGAGGCGGGAACACCGCATATTGAAGGCGCGATTGGCCTGGGCGCGGCGGTTGACTACTTGACCGCGCTTGGCATGGACCGCGTGGCGGCTTACGAGCATGAGCTGACCGCCTACGGCACCGAAGCGCTGACGGCCGTGCCGGGCCTGCGGATGATCGGGACGGCCCCCGACAAGGCCAGTGTGTTTTCGTTCACGCTGGGCGATATTCACCCGTATGACATCGGTTCGCTGCTGGACGAACAGGGCATCGCCATCCGCACCGGCCAGCACTGCGCTCATCCGGTCTTGCAGCGGATGGGCGTTTCCGCGACTGCCCGCGCGTCACTGGCTTTGTATAACACGCGCGAGGAAATAGATGCGCTGGTAACGGGTTTAGCCCGTGTCCGAAAGATGTTTGCATGACTATAGACGAAGCGCAGGATGAGATTGTGGAAGAGTTCGAGCTGTTCGGCGATGACGCCGATATGCGTAACTCGTACATCATTGATTTAGGCCGCAAGCTCGCGCCGATGCCGCCGGAGTTCCACACGGAAGAATATATCGTCAAAGGCTGCCAGGCCCAGGTCTGGGTCCATACGAACCGCCGGGACGATCACTTATACTTTGACGCCGACAGTAACGCCGCCATCCCGAAAGGCTTGATCGCGCTGGCCGTGCGCCTTTACTCAGGCCGGACGCCGGAAGAGATTGCCCAAACGCCGCCGGACTTTATCGAGCGGATCGGCATGAGCAAGCACATTTCGTCCTCGCGCTCCAACGGCCTGTTGTCCGTCATCGGGCGCATGAAGCAGGAAGCGGCCCGCGCCCTGCAAGAAGGAAAGAATTAATGCCCGCGACAGAAAACAAAGTGTACCCGCTGATGATTGAAGCGGAAGTGGAAGAAGCCCTGCGGGAAGTCTACGACCCGGAGATCCCCGTCAACATCTATGATCTCGGCTTGATCTACGACATCCATGTCGACGAATACGGTGTTGTGGACATCGAAATGACCCTGACTTCCCCCGCCTGCCCCGTCGCCGGCATTTTGCCCGGCCAGGTCGAGCAGAAAGTCCGCGAAGTCCCCGGCGTCGCTGATGTCACCGTCGAGCTGGTCTGGGAACCCGCGTGGAGCATGGACCGCATGAGCGAGGAAGCCAAGCTGGAACTCGGCTTTTTCTGAAAGAGAACCAAAATGAGCAGCACTGCAACCCTAGAACCGATTACCGAAACCGCCCAACATCCTGTCACCCTGACCCCGTCCGCCGTCGCCCAGGTGCGCCGTTTGATCGCTAAAAAGGGCGACGACACGCTGAAGCTGCGGGTCGGCGTCAAAGGCGGCGGCTGCTCCGGCCTGTCCTACATTCTCGGCCTCGAAGAAGCCCCGCGCCCCGGCGACACCGTTTACGAGATTGACGGCATCACCGTCATGGTAGACCCGAAAAGCGCCCAGTTCATCTCCGGCATGACCCTGGACTACTCCACCGCAAACCTGCTGGAAGGCGGCTGGAAGTACCTCAACCCGAACGTCCAGAAAAGCTGCGGCTGCGGGACCTCGTTCACGCCGAAATAAGCGACACAGAAAGACAAAAAGCGGCTCCTCATGGTGAGGGGCCGCTTTTTCTATAGGAGGAATGACATGATGACTCCGATCCTAGCCTCTGATGAAAAGGCTCGCGCTATTCTCCTTCAATTAAAGCAGGCGACAGGAGGGGAGGCATGGGACACCATTCATGCTCTCTCTTTGCGGTACAGTATCATTCAGGGCGGATTGGATGGCGCTTTAGAACAATGGCACGACACAATGACCGGGCATTATTCACAGTCGCACCATCTGGGCATCACGGCGGGCGGCGAAGGATTTGATGGACTGCTGCCGTGGTCGCAAGACGTCTCCGGCTGCTGCCGGCTGGAAGACAATGGGGACGCGCGTGAAGCAGCCGTAAACCATGCGTACCGTGCTTGTCTGGGCTGGTGGTATCCAGAGCGCTTCCCGGCAACACTGGAATATAGAAAGCATTTTGAAGACAGTGGGATGTCGTGTCATATCCTGCGGATTACTCCCCGTAGCGGCAGGCGATTTGAAGTGTGGATTGATGCCGTCACTTTTTTGGTCGAGCGCACGGTCGAGCAGGGTGCGTTTGAGACTGTCACTCAGTTCTTCTCAGAGTACCGCAGTGTGGCTGGGGTGAAGCTGGCGTTTCATGTTCGTGTCAGCAATGGCGAGACTCAGTACGATCAGCAGCGCGAAGTTCAGCAAATCGAGCTAAATCCGCCCGATTTCGAGGCTCATCTTAAAATGCCTCCGTCTCCCCCTCTCGATTTTCAGATTGCAGATAATCAGAACTCGGTAGAACTTCCCTTTCAGTTAGCGGCAAACCTAATCCTCGTGGATGTTGCCATCAACGGCGGAAAGACGCTGCCCTTTGTTCTGGATACGGGAGGCGTCAACTTGGTAACACCCGAAGCGGCATTGGAGCTAGGGCTGGAAGCACAAGGGGCGTTTTGGGGTTTTGGAGGCGGCGAGAAGACTGTAGAGATGAAAGTGGCGGCCGTGACTTCACTGGAATTTGGAAATATCCGCCTGTCCGACCGCGTGATCTGGGTTTTTCCTTTTCCTGAGCTGAAAGAAGCGCTGGGGATAGCCGAGTTCGGCGGGCTGCTTGGCTATGAGGTATTCAGACGGTTCGTCGTCCGAGTTGACTACCAAAGCCAAATTCTCACTTTCATACGCCCTGATCACTTTTCGTATGAGGGCAGCGGGACCATCGTTCCATTTCGGTTTAACAGCAACATCCCGGAAGTAGAAGGCAGCATAGACGGGGTTGCGGGAAAGTTTGATTTCGACACCGGGTTTACAGGAACAGTGCTTCTCCATACACCCTTTGTCGAGCGAAATCAGCTCGCCCATAAGTATCAGGCAGGATCGGTGGACACAAAGGAGGGGGCGGGAGGGGGAGCAGTTTCGTTCTTGGCGGCGCAGTCTCAGCGACTGCGGCTGGGCGAGCTTGAAGTTCTGGACCTGCCTATTGCCCTCTCTTTGCAGCGAAGCGGCGCATTAAGTAACCCTTACGCGGCTGGCCTTGTGGGTGCAGAAATCTTTCGACAGTTCGTAATGATCTTCGATTATAGTCGTCAGCAAATCATCTTTGAGAAACCCGTCGCTTCCGACGCCTCCGCCAGCCTGGCCGCATAGCTGAGGGCTGCCGGAATGTCTGCGGCTTCCAAGTACGGGTACGCCTGCAAAATCTTCTCGTCCGTCACTCCCGTTGCTACCAACCCCACAATCCGTTCCGACAGTCACGCGCATCCTGCGAATGCAGGGCTTCCCGCCCATGACGCGCGGGTTCAGCGTAATGCGTTCCGAATAGTCCATGCTGTGATTGTACCTCACTCGCAACCGCTGCTATTCACTGACAGCCGGTTTTCAGGTATACTAACCGTGCTATGATTCCTATTCGGCTTGAACTCAAAAACTTTATGTCGTATGGCGCGGATGTTCCCGCGATTGACTTTTCCGGGATGCACACCCTCTGCCTGTCGGGCGAGAACGGTCACGGCAAGAGCGCCCTGCTCGATGCGATGACCTGGTCCCTGTGGGGCGAAAGCCGGGCGGGCAAGAACAAGCACGATGAGCTGGTCCGTATCGGCGCGGATGAAATGAGCGTCCATTTTACGTTTGAGATGAACGGGCAGCGCTACCGAGTGGTGCGCAAGCGTTCCAAGAAAGCGGGCGGCAATCTCTGGCAGTTGCAGGCCGAGACGGCGGATCAGGGACTTGGAACCGGCTGGCATCCACTCACGGGGAACACCGACCGGGACACGGAAGCGGCCATTCAGAAGCTGCTGCGAATGTCATATGACACGTTCCTGAACTCGGCGTATCTGCGGCAGGGGCAGGCGGATCAGTTTGTGAAGCAGACGCCGGGCAAGCGCAAGGAAATACTTGCGGACATCTTGGACTTGTCGCGCTACGATCAGCTGGAAGCCAAAGCCCGCGACCGGGCGAAGGCCGCTCAGGCGGACGCGACCGACTTAGAGCGCGACATCAGCGGGATTGACGCGGAGCTGAACGCCGAGCCGGCCCTGCGTGAGCAGCTTGCCGGCCTGCACGTTCGCTTAGAAGCGCTGACACTGCGGCGGGAAGAACTGCGGGCCGAGTGGGACGCGAACAAAGAGCAGCAAAGCAGGCTGAAAGGCCAGGCGGAGCTTGCGGCGACGCTGACGGCGCAGATCGCGGAGTGGGACAAGGAGATCCGGGAAGTCTCGGCAGAGCTTACGGGACATAAGGCGGCGGCGGATACGGCGCGGGCGCTGCTGTCCCGGCAGGACGAAATCAACACGAACTTCGCAAACCTCGAACTTGCACGGGCGCGGTTCACTCAGCTTGACGCGGATTTCGACAAGCTGCGGCGCGGCGAACAAATGCTGGCTGTTGCGGACAAAGAACTGATGGCGGCGGAAAACGAAGTCCAGCGGCGCTTGGAGCGGGCTGTCTCCGACCATGAGCAGGCGCTGTTCAAGGTCAAAGATTACGACCTGCTGGTGGTTCAGCGGGACAGACTGGCCCCACTTGTTGCGGCGGCGGACCGAAGCGACGCCCAGATCGGGCCGCTGCGGGAGTCGCTCGCCGAGTGGAACGAGCAGTTCAGCCGCCTGCGGGAGCAGAGCGCGGCTTTGGATTACGAAGTCCGCGACTGGAAGCGCAAGTCGGAAGCCCTGGCCGCACAGCAGGGGCAGTGCGATGTCTGCGCGTCGGATCTGCCCCCAGACAAAGTCGTATCCATTCAAGCCAACTATGACTACGCGCTGTCGCTGGCTCAGGGCCGGCAGAAAGAAATCAAGACCGATGCCGCCCGGCTGAAGGCTGAAATCGGAAAATGCGAAAACGAACTCCGTACCCTGGAAGCCGAAGTTCGCAGCGCCAAAGATGACCGGATACGGCTGGCTGCGGTCGATCAGAAGCTGCTTGACCAGGAGATGACCCGCCAGACCCTGCCAAACCTGCTGGCGGTGCGCCAGGAGGCCGAACGGGTTTTTGCCGAGGCCAATTTTGCGCCCGATGTGCGTGCAAGGATCGCCAAGTACGAAGCCGCGCTGCAAAAGCTGAGTCATGTCGAGACGGATTACGCGGCCGTCAAAGCCGAGCTTGCGATTTTGGAGTCGTCCGAGCGGTTGCACATTGAGCTGGCCCACGCCGGAGTCGCGCTGAAAACTGCTGAGGCAGGCATTGAGCGCGAAGAAAAAACGCTGTTGTCCCGGCAGGCGAACCAGGACACCGCCCGAAAGCAGCTCGCGGCCTTCGCCGATGTCGCCGCCGAACTCGCGCGGCTGGAAGCGGCCCGGCAGCAGATCAAGGAGCAGGAGGCCGCGCGGGGGTTAGAAGAGTCGGCGGTCTCGCAGGACATCGGGCGGCGCGAGCAGACCTTGACCCGCCTGGAAGAGCAGAAAGTGACGCGGGCCGACAAAGCCAAGCGGCTGACGGATGCCAAGTACGACCAGGAAGTCCACGAACAGCTCACGCGGGCATTCGGCAAGCGCGGCGTTCAAGCCTTGATTATCGAGAATGCGATTCCTGAACTGGCCGACGAGACAAACCGATTGCTGGAGCGTCTGACCGACGGCGATATGTCTCTGTATTTTGAAACGCTCAAAGAAGCCAAGTCCAAAAAAGACACGCCGATTGAGACGCTCGACATCAAAGTCAGCGACAATCTTGGCACGCGCCCCTTAGAAATGTATAGCGGCGGCGAAGGCTTTCGGGCGGCGTTTGCCCTGCGGATCGCTCTGTCCAAGCTGCTCGCGCACCGGGCCGGGGCCAGCCTGCAAACGCTGATCATTGACGAAGGCTTCGGCTCGCAGGACGCCAAAGGCCGCGAAAAGCTGATCGAGTGCCTGAACGCCATCAAAGATGACTTCAAGCGCATCATCGTTATTACGCACATTGACGAGCTGAAAGATGCGTTCGCGAACCGGATTGAAGTCACGAAAACGCCGTCCGGCTCACAGGTCTTGGTCATGGAAGGGGACGCCGGGTGAAGCCCCCGACAGTCTGGCTGCTGGCGGGCGCGTCCGGCCTTGCGCTCACACTGCTGCTGAACGTCTTCGGCGTGGCCTGGCTGAACGGCACGGTCTTCGAGTCCGACGCGCTCTACGACGGCTCGGCAGCGCTCTTGACCCTGCTCCTGCCGTCCCTGTTCGGCGGCCTGCCTATCGGCTTTTTGGCCCGCGCTCAGGGCCTCAACGTTGCCGCCGCCACGTTCGGCCTGTTCTGCGTGGTCGGCTTCATTCATCCGTTCTGGCGCATCCCGCTGGTGTCACCGGAAGCCGTTCACAGCGGCGCGATCCATTACTTTCTGTACAGCCCACTCGTCGCGCTGGCGTTTGGGACACTCGGAGCCTGGGTCGCCTCGCAGTTCTCAACGGGGGCTTGGAAGCTGGCAGATACCGAGCCGGTGCTGCCGCCGGGGTAGATGGACGGAAGGTTGGAAGATACGGGGCTGAACCCCCGTGCTTTGAAAGTGCAAGCTCCCGCCTTCGCGGGCGAAGATCTGCGAACTGTTCCTTGCCCGCGAAGGCGGGGAGTTGCACTTTAAAGCCGTGCCGTTCAGGGCAGGGAACTAAGCTGATGAACTATGAACCGTCCACCGCGCAGTTCCGCTTTGCCTGCGTTCACTGCCGCAAAATGATCCGAAAGCCGATGCCGCGCTCGTGCTTTCCTGGCATCATGCACAAGCCCGCAGGACCGCCCTGCGCGGAGTGCGGCACGACCCTAATTTTCGTCGGAAAGTATTTTGAGCCGCCGCGCCGAAACGACCTGAGAGCCTGGAAGCAGCTAGAACTGGCCTATTTCGAGCCGGACAGTTACCGCGATGCGACCGGCAAATATCGTGCGAAGATGCCGCCGCAGATCGCAAAGCAAAGGCAGCAGGAAAAGGAGCAGCGCCTTCTGAGCGGTGCAAAAGGCGATAAATGCCGACAGCGACTGCAAAAGCGTCAAGAGCGGTTGGCGAGTCGTTCCAAGCCAGGCCGTTCGCTCACAAGGCGGACATTGACAGCGGAAGACAGATGGTTGTCACGGGAACAAAGAATATGATATTTGTAGATGAAGTGGTGATTGACGTGAAGGCGGGGGACGGCGGCAATGGGGCTGTGGCGTTCCGCAAGGAAAAGTTTGTGCCGTTTGGCGGGCCGAACGGCGGGGACGGCGGGAAGGGCGGCGATGTTTACATCGAATCGGACTCGAACCTCTCGACCCTGCTGGACTTCCGGTACCAGCGGCATTATGAGGCCGAGCGGGGCATTCATGGCACGAGCCGGGATATGCACGGCAAAAACGCGGGCGATCTGACGCTGAAAGTGCCGGTCGGGACAACGGCGACGGATGCGACGACGGGGCGCATTATTGCGGATCTGACCAAGCACGGCGAAAAAGCGCTGATCGCACGGGGCGGAGAAGGCGGGCGGGGGAACGCCCACTTTGCCAACTCGACCCACCAGGCGCCGAAGTTTGCCGAGAACGGCGAGCCGGGAGAAGAAAAGAACATCACGCTGGAACTGAAGCTGCTGGCGGATGTCGGGCTGATCGGCTACCCGAATGTCGGTAAAAGTACGCTGATTGCTGCCCTGTCTGCCGCCAAGCCCAAGATTGCGGATTATCCGTTTACGACGCTCATCCCGAATTTAGGGGTCGTGCGCGTGGACGATGAGCGGACGTTTGTAATCGCGGACATTCCGGGGCTGATTGAAGGGGCGAGCGAAGGCGTCGGCTTGGGGCATCAATTCCTGCGTCATGTCGAGCGGACGCGCTTGCTGTGTCATCTGATTGACGTGTCCGACGCATCAGGCCGGGACCCGATGGACGACTATGCGATCATCAACCGGGAGCTGGCGAATTACAACGCAGAGCTGGCCCATCTGCCGCAGGTGGTCGTGCTGAACAAGACCGATATTGCCGACCCGGAGGTGGTGGAAATGCTGCGGGCGGAGTTTGCCGACGAAGACAAGCCGGTGTTTGCGGTCTCGGCGGCGACCCGGTCGGGCTTAGAGCCGCTCGTTTATTATCTGGCCCAGCGTCTTTCCGAAATGCCCCTGCCGATGCCGTTTGATGACGGCATTGTCCGCATCACGCCGGACACGGTGAAAGGCAGGCGGCCCGACCGGCGCTGGGAAGCCCATTATGATGCCGCCAATCAGGTGTATGTCGTGACGGGAGCAGGCATCGAGCGGCTGATCGCCATGACCCAGCTCACGAACGACGACGCCCTCAGCCGGCTGCACCGGACTTTGGAGAAGACCGGCATTATTAACAAATTGCGGACGCTTGGCGCTCAGGAAGGCGACACCGTGCGGATCGGCAAGGCCGAGTTCGACTTCTTTGACGAACACGCGCTGGACGTTCCGACCAAGAAGGAAGACGGGGAGGAGTAGGAACCCACCCCGCTCGTTCCTCGCTCCCCTCCCGAAGCGGGAAGGGTAAGAGACAAAAAACGGCAGGCTTACGCCGGAAACTCTGGCCCTTCCCGCTTCGGGAGGGGAGCGAGGAACGAGCGGGGTGGGTTCTTCATCATGGCCCTTAATCCCACTCGAAAAATCGTGATCAAAGTCGGCACCAGCACGCTCACGCGCGGCGGCGGGCCGCCGGATACGGCGTATATCGCCGACCTGGCGGCCCAGGCGTCGGCGCTGCTGGACGCCGGGTGCAGCGTTGTCTTGGTATCTTCCGGGGCCATCCGCGCCGGCATGGACACGCTCAACCTGCCGGGCCGCCCGCGCTCCATTCCGCAGAAGCAGGCGGCGGCGGCGATTGGGCAGGGGCTTCTCATGCACACCTACGCCGAGGCGTTCCGGGCGCACTCGGTCCCGGTCGCCCAGATTTTACTGACCCGCGAAGACTTGCAGGACCGGCGGCGCTACCTAAACGCCTGCAATACGTTTGAGACGCTGCTCGCGCATCGGGTCATCCCGATCGTCAACGAAAACGACACGGTTTCGGTAGACGAAATCAAGTTCGGCGATAATGACACGCTGGCCGCGCTGGTGGCCTCGCTGATCGAGGCCGACACGCTGCTGCTGCTGTCCGATGTTGCCGGGCTGTTCGATAAAGACCCGACGGAGCACGCCGACGCCCAGCTTATTCCCATTGTTGAGACGATTGACCAGGCGTTGGAAGACAGTGCCGGCGGCGTTCAATCCCTGCTCGGAACCGGCGGCATGGCGACGAAGATCCAGGCTGCCAAGATCTGCGCCAGCACCGGCGTCCGCATGTTCATCGCCGATGGCCGCCGTCCAGATGTCGTCGCCGACACGCTGGCGGGACGATGCGGCACCCAGTTTGTCCCGAAGCCGACCCGCCTGCGCTCCCGCCAGCGCTGGATCGCCTACGGGGCCGTGCCGAAAGGCGCGGTGACGGTCAACGACGGCGCGAAACAGAGCATTCTCATGGCAGGCGGCAGCCTTCTCCCGGCAGGCGTTCTGTCGGTCGCCGGCCATTTCGCGCCCGGCGACCTCGTGCGCCTCCTAGGTGCAGACGGCGAAGCGTTCGCGCAGGGCTTCGTCCATTACAGCCATGCCCAAATTGCGAAGATTATGGGCTGCCGGACCGCCGAAATCCTGCCCCGCCTCGGCGTCACCCTCGGCGACGAGATTATCCATCGGGACAATCTCGTGCTGGACATGTAAGCGATTAGTTGACGATTTAGCTAAAGACGGTCTTCACGGGGCTGAACCCCCGTGCTTTAAAAGTGCAAGCTCCCGCCTTCGCGGGCGAAGATTTGTTCCCGTAAGCGCTTCTTCTGCCCGCGAAGGCGGGGAATTGCCTTTTGAAGCACGGGGGGTTCAGCCCCGTGAAGACCGTCTCTCTGCTTTCGCGCTTGACAACTTCCTCCCATTCGGCTAGAATGACTGCCATGAGTACGCCTGAAAATGAAGCGGCGGTTACGGAAGTCGAAGACAAAGGACGAGCCGCAAAGATTGCCGCGCGATCTTTGGCGACTGCCGGAACCGACGCCAAAAACGCTGCCCTGACGGCAATGGCAGAGGCACTCAACGAGCATCAAGGCACCATTGTTGACGCCAATTCACGTGACCTCGCCGACGCAAAAGATAGGGGCATGACACCGCATTTAGTGGAGCGGCTGACGCTGAATGCCAGGCGCATTGCCGAGATGGCGCATGGCTTGCAGCAGGTCGCCGCCCTGCCGGATCCGATTGGGGCGGTGCTGTCCGGCTGGCGGCGACCGAACGGCCTGCAAATCACGAAAACGCGCGTTCCGCTCGGCGTTATCGGCATCATCTACGAAAGCCGCCCGAATGTGACGGTTGACGCCGCCGCGCTCTGCCTCAAGTCCGGCAACGCCGCGCTGCTCCGGGGCGGTTCGGAGGCCATTCATTCTAATATCGCGCTTGCCGATGTGCTGCAAGACGCACTGGAAAGTGTCGGTCTGCCGCGCACGGCAATCCAGCTCATCCAAAGCACCGACCGGGCCGCCGCACGGCGCTTGATGACCCTGAACGGCTTTGTCGATTGTTTGATCCCGCGCGGCGGGGCGTCGCTGATCAAGACAGTCATTGAAAACGCGACGGTCCCGGTGATTGAAACCGGCACGGGTAACTGCCATGTGTATGTGGACAAAGACGCCGATTTCGGCATGGCTGCCGGCATTGTACTGAACGCTAAAGTGCAGCGTCCCTCAGTCTGCAACAGCGCCGAGACGCTGCTGGTGCATGAGAGCATCGCCGCCGTGTTCCTGCCGCTCATCGGGCAAAAGCTGGCGGACGCCGGGGTTGAGCTTCGCGCCGACGACTCGGCCCGCACTTATTTGCCGAATGCCGTTCCGGCCACCGAAGATGACTGGTACACGGAGTATAACGCACTCATACTTGCCGTCAAAGTCGTTGGCAGCTTAGAGGATGCCGTGATGCACATCAACACCTATGGAACCCAGCATTCGGAAGCGATTGTCACCGAAGACTACGCCGCCGCGCAGGCGTTCACCGACGGCGTAGACTGCGCCGCCGTTTATGTCAATGCGTCCACGCGCTTCACCGACGGCTTCGAGTTCGGCTTCGGCGCGGAGATCGGCATCTCGAACCAGAAGCTGCACGCACGCGGGCCGATGGGACTGGAAGAGCTGACAACCTACAAATACATCGTGCGCGGCAGCGGGCAGATCCGGCAGTAGGCATTTCATGCAAAGACTGGGCATCATGGGCGGCACGTTTGATCCCATTCACTACGGGCATCTTCTGATGGCGGAGGAAGCGCGGCAGGCGTTCGCGCTCGACGAAGTGGTGTTTGTGCCGAATGGTCGGCCCGCGCACAAGAAAGCGTATCTCGTGTCCTCGCCGGAAGATCGCTTTGCGATGACACTGCTTGCCACCGGGTCCAACCCGTGTTTCTCGGCGTCGCGCATCGAAATTGAGCGGCCCGGCCCGTCGTATACCATTGACACGCTGCGCGAGTTTCGCCGAATGTACCCGGATTTGGACGCGCTGTATTTCATCACCGGGGCGGACGCGGTACTGGAAGTACTCACTTGGCACGAGTACGACCATCTGGTGCAGGAATGTCAGTTTATCGCCGTCACCCGCCCCGGCTTTGTGTTAGAGCGCCTGCCGGAACTCGTGGATGCCGCGTTTATGGGCCGCGTCCATTACCTGCCGATCCCGCGTTTGGAGATTTCATCAACCGACATTCGGAAGCGGGTGCGCGAAGGCCGCTCCATCAAGTACCTGACGCCGGAGCCGGTGGAAGCCTATATACAGCAGCGGGGGCTGTACCAAGTTCTGCCGACACCTGAGTGACTATGCCTGAAGACTGCAAAAAACAATTAGCGCTGGCACGGCGGCAGCTTGAAGCCGTCCAGCAGGTCAGCGCGGCGCTGTACTCTATCACGGATACGAACGCTTTGCTGCGGCAGGCGCTCGAAACCAGCATGGACGTGGTGGAGGCCGACGCCGGCTCGATCCTGCTGTTTAACGCCGCCGAGAACGCCCTGGTCTTCCGCCATGCCGTCGGCCCGGTCGCGGAAAGCCTCATTGGGACAAGCCTGGATTTGTCGCTCGGCATGGGGATCGCCGGGCAGGTCTTCGCGTCCGGGCAGGGGCGCGTGACGGCGGATGTGGAGGCCGATGCCGACCATGTCGGCACGGTGGATGCCCGAACGGGGTACCAAACCCGCTCGCTGATGACCGTGCCGCTGCACACGCGCGGCGGAGCGCCGCTCGGCGTGGTTCAGCTTGTCAACAAGCGCGTCGGGACGTTCGATGCCGCCGACATGGCGGTCATTGAGATTGTTTCCAGCCTCGTGACCATGAGCGCCCAGAACGCACTTTTGGCTCGCGAGGCTAACCTCGCTGCGATTGCCCGGTCGGTCGGCGAGATCAGCCACGACATCGGCAACATGCTCACGCACGTCCTGCCCTATGTGGAGACATTGGAAGGCAGCATCGCCGATGTCCGCGCCGGCAAGCCCAATGCGCTGGACGACCTGGAAAGCTTCTACGGCGAAGTCCGAGACAGCGTCGCTTTGGGCGTGGGGCAGGTGACGGCGCGGACCCGCGAAATCGCCAGTGCCTTGAAAGGCGAAGTCGCCCCGCTGGACTTCCAGCCGGGCCGCCCGTTTGAGACAATCCAGCGCGTTCTTTCCTCGCTTTCCGGTGCAGCGTCGCTCGCAGGCGTCACCCTGCGGGCCGAAGGCGACGCGCAGCTTGAAGCCGTCTTCGACAAGTCGCGCCTCTACAACGCCCTGTTCAACCTTGTCAACAACGCCCTGCCCGAAACCCCGCCCGGCGGCTCCGTCACGCTCACGGTCGCACCCGACCCGGACCCGGCCTGGTACACGCTGTCCGTCGCCGACACCGGCGCAGGAATGCCGCCGGAAGTCCGCGCGAAGCTGTTCACCGACGCCGCGTATTCCACCAAAATCGGCGGCACGGGCCTCGGCACCCGGATTGTCCGCCGCATCGTCGAGCAGCACCGAGGCCGTCCCACGGTGCAGAGCGAGCCGGGGCAGGGGACCACCATTACGCTGAGACTGCCGAAAGACCCGACCGCGTAGATGAGCCTCACTCATAGCAACAGCAGGAGGAGCCATGCAAGTATATTCCGTCGGCGATCTTTGTCTTGGGGTTTTTGTTGGTGGAGTGGGTGCGGCGATGCTCGTTATGAACCTGTTGAAGCTAGTGAAGGGGGAAAAGTTCAAGACTTACAAAGACATGAAATGGTTCGCTACGTCTTTGTTATACACTGTTTACGGTGCATGCTCGACCAGCCGCGCTTTCGATCCGCCGCACCAAGACTCGCAACGTACCGATGTTATCTACTGCGTATCAATTCCTGTCTTTTTTATTACAATAGGCATTTTGTACTTCGCACTGTGCCGCCTGCCGAAAAATCCTACGGTGTAGCACACAGAAGAACCTGGCACTTCCAGTGCCGGGTTCTCGCCATGTCATCTCCTTGACGACAGTTCGGCCTACAATCCATTCACTAACCCCGCCCCATGAGCCGCCGCGTCATTGACGACGAGCGCTTCCGCTAATCACCCCAGTCATAGTGCAGAATGTCGGGATGGCTGCGGAGCAGGACATCCACCGTATCCCGCTGCAAGTTGCGGGACAGCGTCATCTGCATCTTCGCCGTTTCGGTGTTCGCCATCTGGGCCAGCTTCAAGTTGCGCGTCGCCGCCCCTTTTTCGGTCAGCATGTTCAGCAGGCGGCTGACGGCTTGGAGCGGGTCGCAGTCGGCGCGGAAGACGACCACGAGGCTGTGGCGGCGGCGCTGACGGATCAGCACGTTCTCAAAGCTGTTCAGAAGGGTCAGCGTAAAGAGGATAATGAGGGTGGCGACCGTGGCGAGTTCGGCATACAAGCCGCCATAACCGGCCGCGATGCCGACCCCGGCGACGGCCCAAAGGCTGGCCGCCGTGGTCAGGCCGCTGACGGCGCCGCTGGTGCCGTCGCGGATGATTGTCCCCGCGCCGAGGAAGCCGACGCCCGTGACTATCTGGGCGGCGATTCGGTCGCCGTTCTCGCCGAACGAATGCGAGACCTGCGTGATGAGGGCGGCTCCGACGCAGACGAGGATGTGCGTCCGCAGCCCCGCCGGGCGGGCGTGGCGCTCCCGCTCCCACCCGATCAGCCCGCCGAGCAGGAGGGCCAGCAGCAATAGCCCGGTCATGTGTGCCAGCGGCAATGAAGCGGAATAACTCAGGCGTCAATCTCCGCCCGCAGCGCGTCCCGCAGGCCCCGCACACGAGCCGCCGCATCGGCCACAGGAACCGCTTCTTTGCTGGCGCTATCACGGCGCAGGCTGACTTCGACGGTGCCATCCGAGAGCGATTTACCGACGACAACTTTGACCGGGAAGCCGATCAAGTCGGCGTCTTTGAACTTGACGCCGGGGCGGTCGTCGCGGTCGTCTAAGAGAACGTCTACGCCGGACGCCAGCAGAGACGCATAAAGCGCTTCGGCGGCGTCGCGCTGGGCGTCATTCTTCGGGTCTACCAGAACGACGACCACTTCAAACGGGGCGATGGAGACCGGCCAGAGCATCCCGGCGGTGTCGTGGTGCTGCTCCACCGCCGCCGCCATTGTCCGGGAGACGCCGACGCCGTAGGAGCCGCCCTGCATGAGCTGCGACTTTCCCGTTTCGTCGGTGAAGGTCGCGCCCATCTTCAGCGAGTAGCGGGTGCCGAAGTTGAAGACATGGCCGACTTCGATCCCGCGCTGCGTATACAGGCGGCCTTCGGGGTCGGCGGGGCTGACATCCCCGGCCACGGCGGTTCGGAGGTCGTGATACTCCGGCGTAGGGAAGTCCCGGCCCGGCAGGACATGAAGGAAGTGGGCGTCGGCAGCGTTCGCCCCGGTGACGCCGTCGCGGATCGTCGCCACTTCGCGGTCCGCAATCACGCGGACGGGCAGGGACAGACCCACCGGACCGGCAAAGCCGACGGGAGCGCCGGTGACTTTTTGGACGATGGCAGCGTCGGCCAGCGGCGACGGGCCGCCCAGCAGCTTGGCAAGCTTCGCTTCGTTCAGCTCCCGGTCGCCGCGCACGAGCGCCACAACGGGCGTCCCATCAGGAGCCGTGACAACCAATGTCTTGATGAGCCGCGTCGCGGGGACACGAAGAAACGCTGAGACATCTTCTATTGTTGACACGCCGGGCGTCGCGACCTGCTCCATTGCCGGAACTTCGGCATCCGGGTCTTCGGCAGGGGCGGGGACTGCCTCGCAGCGCTCGGCATTTGCCGCGTAGCCGGTCTTGTCGCAGCGCAGGACCGTGTCTTCGCCGTCGTCCGACAGCACCATGAATTCTTCCGACTGTGAGCCGCCGATGGCCCCAGAATCCGCCTCGACCGACAGCGACGCCAGCCCGCAGCGGGCGAACATCCGCCCGAAGGCGTCTCGAACGCGCCCATAAGCCGCTTCCCCGGCGGCTTCGTCCCGGTCGAACGAATAGGCATCCAGCATCAGAAACTCGCGGCCCCGGACTAAGCCGCCGCGCGGGCGGGCTTCATCCCGGAACTTGGTCTGAATCTGGTACGGCAGGAACGGCAACTGCTTGTACGATTGAATATCGTTCTTCGCGATGCTCGTAATCACTTCTTCATGCGTAAAGCCGAGAAAGTAGTCGTGGGCGGGGACAGCAAACAGCACGTCAATTTTATCCCGCCCCGACTCTTCCAGCAGCGCACGCGGGACAAGCGTCGGCATCAAAAACTCGGTGCCGCCAATGCTGTCCATTTCGCTCCGCAGAATATCGGAAATCTTGTTCAGCACCCGCAGGCCGAGCGGCAGGTAGGAGTAAACGCCGCTTGCCAGGGGCCGAATAAAGCCGCCGCGCAGCAGCAGTTTATGGCTGACCATCTCGGCCTCGGAGGGAGCATCGCGCAGGGTGGGGGCAAATAATTGGGTGAAACGCATAGGGTCCTTTGAAGAACCCCTCCCGCTCGTTCCTCGCTCCCTCCCCTGTTAGGGAAGGGCAAGAGCCATGTCAGGAAGGAGAACAGCGGAAGCCTCTGTTCTCTGGTCCGACTCTTTATGGCCCTTCCCTAACAGGGGAGGGAGCGAGGAACGAGCGGGAGGGGTTCTTGTAAATAAAAAGTCTGCATTTACTGCGGCAGTTGATGATGAACGGTACGGAGAATGTCGTTGGACATAATCAGCACAAACAAAACCCCAATAATCGCAAGGCCGGTCATGAGAAACGCCTGCTGCTGCTGATCGGTTAGACGTTTGCCGCGCCGGACCCATTCAATAAAGAACGTCAGCAGATGCCCGCCGTCCAGCACCGGAATCGGCAGCAGATTGAAGATCGCCAGACTGATGGAGAGGCTCGCCAGCATCTGCACGACATCCGGCAGGCCGCTTTTCACGGCCAGACCCGTCGCCTGGTACATAAAGATAATCCCGCCGGCGGCTTTCTGCACTTCTTTGTGGTGAATCAAGTAGGCCAGCCCGAAGAACGTGTCGCTGATCTGTTTGTTGCCGTAGACGATTGAGGCCGGCAGGCTGACGCGCTTGATTTCTTTGACGGGAATGATATTCAGCAGGCCAATCGGCTTCTCTTGAATGGTCGGCGCCTGCTGCGCGACGGCTGCCGGCACGAGGCCCCGTAGGTGAACTTCTTCAAGATGACGCAGTACCAGCACATCTACCGTCTGCCCGGAGGTTTGGCGAAGCAAAGCCAGCGCCTGGCTCGCCGAAGCGACATCTGTGCCGTTGATCTGCGCGATTTGGTCGCCCGCCTGGAGGCCGAGCGCCGCAAGTGCGCCTGGGTTCAGCGTGTTGATCGAAAGTACCGGCTTGTTTTTGTCGTCAAGCAGCGGCTTGGGGGTTGCCGTCTTCGTGAACGTCTCGTCGCCGCGCTTGACCGTCAGGGTGATCGGCTTGCCGGCGCTGCCGTGAATCAGGTCAATCATCTGCTCGCCGCTGGAAACCGGCTGCCCGTTAATGGTTGTGATGACGTCGCCGATTCGGAGGCCGATTCGCTGCCCTTCGCCGCCGGGCGCGGTCATGTAAACTTTATTCAGAGTTTTACCCGTCGGGATGCCGGTCGTCATGCCCATCAAGCAGAAGACGACATAGCCCAGCAAAAACGACATCAGCGGGCCGGCGAATATCACGAGAGAGCGCTGCCAGAGGGGCTTGCTGTAGAAGCCGTCCGGGCCGGTGTAGGGCGTGTGTTCGCCGAGGTTTTCCGCCAGCAGTGGGATTTCGCCGGCATCCGGGTCGCTGCTTGCGCTTTGGCCCAAGACTTTGTCTTTGGCATGGGTGATCGGCGCTTCATCGGGTTCCATACCGGCGATCTTGACGAAGCCGCCGAGCGGGAGCATACGGACATTGTACTCCGTATCGCCGCGCTTGCCGATCCGAAACAAGCGCTTGCCGAAGCCGATGGAGAAGTCATCCACC
The DNA here is from genome assembly GCA_965277885.1 of Capsulimonadaceae bacterium. Lineage (GTDB taxonomy): Bacteria > Armatimonadota > Armatimonadia > Armatimonadales > Capsulimonadaceae > JANXMY01. The sequence continues at coordinate 546,219 of CBDIDS010000003.1, forward strand.
CGAATGCCGCAGAGCCGGGCGACTATGAAATGTCCCCATTCATGCGCGACCACGAGAATGCTTAAGATAATCAGCAGCGTGACGGTATTCGTGACCGTCTGCTGAATGTGCGCCCATAGTGCCAAGCCGAACTCTCCTTACAACTCCCTGCCGGACTATATTAACTGCCCGACGGTCTGCCGCGCCCAGGCGTCCGCCGCTGTAATCTGCGCCAGCGTCGGCGAAGACTGAACGGTGTGCGCGTCCATGACCCGCTCGGTCAGGCCCATGATCTGCGGGAACGTAACTTTGCCGTCTAAAAAGCTCGCGACCGCCGCTTCATTGGCCCCGTTCATCACCGCCGGCAGTGTCCCGCCGATGGCCGCCGCCCGGCGGGCAAGGCTGAGGCTGGGAAAGCGCGACTCGTCCGGCGCTTCAAATGTCAGCGGCGTTTTCTGGGCCAGCAGATCGAACTTTGGGACGCCGACATCCGCCCGTTCGGGGTGCAGCAGGGCCACTTCAATCGGCACCCGCATATCCGGCAGGCCAATCTGGGCCAGCAGCGAACCGTCGCACAGCTCCACAAGCGAGTGAATGACGCTTTGCGGATGCACGACCACGCCGATTTTCTCCATCGGCACGTCAAACAGCCACTTGGCCTCAATGGTTTCCAGCGCCTTGTTCATCAAAGTCGCGCTGTCTATCGTAATTTTGCGGCCCATCGAAGGCCAGGTCGGGTGGTTCAGCGCATCGGCCAGCGCTGCGGATTGAATGCGCTCCGCCGGCCACTCCCGAAACGGCCCGCCGGATGCCGTTAGCCAGAGCTTGCTGACAAAGTCCGGCTTCTGCCCCTGCAAGCACTGAAAGATCGCCGAATGCTCACTATCAATCGGCAGCAGCTTCGCGCCGCTCTTTCGCGCCGCCGCAGTCACCAGCTCGCCCGCCGCGACTAAAACTTCTTTGGTCGCCAGCGCCACATCTTTGCCTGCTTCCAGCGCGGCAATCGTCGCGGCAGTGCCGACGGCTCCGGCCACTGAGACCACGACTAAGTCGGCTTCCGGGAGCGTCGCTAAACGCACGAGATTAGCGCCATTGCCCCAGGCTAAATTGTCGGAAGAAACGTCAAAGTTAGCTGCCTGCTCCCGCAGGAGCGTTTCATTGCGGTAGGCAGATAAACCGACGACGCGCAGAAAGTCAGGCAGACGCCGCACTACGTCCAGTGTCTGCGTTCCAATGCTTCCCGTCGCCCCTAAAATGACGATGTTCTTCAAAGCTGATCTTCAGAATTTGTCGGTTCAGGGTGGACGACCGCGCCGAACTTGCGGACCCGCCGCCCGTAATCTTCCAGCGCATCGGTCAAAAGCATCGGCGTAAACTCCGGCCACAGTGTCGGCGTGACCCAGATTTCCGAGTACGCGATGCCCCACAGCAAAAAATTGGAGATCCGCATCTCGCCTGCCGTGCGGATGAGCAGATCGGGATCGGGCAAATCGGGCGCATACATCCGTGCCGCCAAAGCCTCTTCCGTCACTTGGTCCGGTGTCATCTCGCCGCGCTGAACCGCCTCGGCCAAAGTCCGCGCCGCATCGGCGATCTCTGCCCGCCCGCCGTAATTGATCGCCAGGTTGAACGTCATGCGCGTAAAATCTGCCGTCCGAAGCATCGCGCTCTCGAACGTTTCCCGCAAAGACTCTGGCAGGTCCCCTAAACGCCCGGTGACACGGATATGAATATGGCTTTCAATCAGCTCTTCAATCTCAGCCTGCATCGCTGCCTGCATCAAGGTCATCAGGCCGCCGACTTCCGCTTCAGGCCGCCGCCAGTTCTCGGTGGAGAAGCCGAAGACCGTCAAAGTCCGGACTCCCAGCGCGTCCGCCGCCGAGACAATCTCTTTCAGCGTCCGGTAGCCCTGCCAGTGGCCGTACAGCCGGTCCTGACCCTGCGCGTGCGCCCAGCGCCCGTTCCCGTCCATAATAATGGCGACATGGGCCGGCAGACGCGCCGGGTCGAGCCGCGCTTTGAGCGCTTCCATTTCGGCAGTGTCAGACTTCAAGCAGCTCGGCTTCTTTGGCTTTAGTGATCTTGTCAATCTCGACAATGTAGCGGTCGGTCAGCTTTTGCAGGCCGTCCTGGGCGCGTTTGGAGTCATCTTCCGACGCTTCGCTCTTTTTCACCAGCGCTTTGAATTGATCGTTGACATCGCGCCGGATGTTCCGAATGGAAACGCGGCCTTCTTCCGACTTCTTGTTCAGAATCTTAACAAACTCTTTGCGCCGGTCTTCGGTCAGCGGGGGGATTGTCAGCCGGACTGCAACGCCGTCATTGACGGGGTTAATGTTTAGGTCCGAGTTCTTGATGGCCTTCTCAATCGCCGCCGTCATGCTGCGGTCATACGGCGTGATGAGAAGCTGGCGCGAATCGGGGACACTGATCGTGGCAAGCTGGGGCAGGGGAGTCGGCGTCCCAAAGTACTCTACCGAAATGCCGTCCACCAGCGACGGCGTCGCGCGGCCCGTGCGGATGGTCGAGAAATCATGCTGGGTTGCGTCTACGGTCTTCTTCATCTTCTGCTCGGCGTCTTTGGCGAGATCGGCTAAACTCATTTCTTATGCTCCTGGAACGAAATTGTCGGGTTGAACTATATTGACTGCGCGTTCTGAAATGTACGCATCGGAACAATTTTGTCCGCAGGCGTGAAAAGGACCCCAACCAAATTTGAAACTGCCACGTCTGTGAACACAATAAATCTTCCTGCCGGCGTCAACAAACTTGAGATACAAATCGGTTCGTCGTCCATTGCATCCATTTGGCGCAGGAGTTCATCGAAGCCGGCAATAGGGCTGCCATTGTTCTTGTTAATTTCCGCCCTCAATCGGTAAATACCCCGAAGTTGTTGGAGGGGAATGGCACGGGTAGTTTCATGCTCTTCTACTGCCTCAGCAAGCGATGCAATCCAAGCTGGCTCCAGCATATCGTGCTGAGTTGAACACATCAGCAGTCGCTTGATTTGACGGCTTGATTTCATGTTAAGGCACCCATTCTACGGACGCATCCGTGACAACACCCACCACTAAAACTTCGGCCTCGTTATAGAAATCCGGTGACGAGATCAGCTCTGCCTCGGAAAAATCTTTGGTCAATATAACACCGCGCCCGCCGAGATCAACATCCAGCGCCTTTTCAACAGCAACTGATCGGCGTGTAGTCCAGGACGTATATCTACTCTCCGTATTGCCAAAGCAATGATCCTCCGCCGAAGCTGAACCGCCAATTGGTTTGGCAATGCCAAGCAAAGCGTCTGGGTAGTGAAAATTGTCTTTGGCAACGCCTCGATGGCATCTGATCATCTGGCTTCCCTGCCTGCGTTAGAATCAATTACGCATCTTTAGACACAAGCGTTCCAATGGATGCGCCTTCGGCGACGCGCTGGATGTTGCCGGGGACGTTGATGTCGAAGACGACGATAGGAATGTTGTTTTCCATGCAGAACGCCAGCGCGGTCAAATCCATGACCTTGAGGCGGCGGTTGATCGCGTCGGCAAACGAAATTCGGTCAAATTTGACGGCGTCAGGATTGGTGCGCGGGTCTTTGTCGTAGACCCCGTCGGTGCCGTTCTTTGCCATCAAAATTGCGCCGGCCCGGACTTCAGTGGCCCGCAGCGCGGCGGCGGTGTCGGTCGTGAAAAACGGATTGCCCGTGCCGCCCGCGAGAATCACAACACGGCCTTTTTCTAAATGCCGCAGGGCGCGGCGGTTGATGTACGGCTCGGCGACGGTCTGGATCGGCATGGCGGTCTGGACCCGCGTGTCAATGCCCTGGCGCTCCAAAGAGTCTTGGAGCGCTAGAGCGTTGACGACGGTGCCGAGCATGCCGATATGGTCGGCAGTGACTCGCTTCATGCCCGCTTTTTCGGCGAGCTGGCCGCGCATGATGTTGCCGCCGCCGATCACGACGGCGGTTTGGACGCCGCTGGTCTGAAGCTGGGCGACTTCGGCGGCAATCGCGGCGACGGCGGCGTAGTCAATGACCCCGTGGCTGCCGTCCCCGGCGAAGGCTTCGCCGGAGAGCTTCAGCAGCACGCGGGGCCACTTGATAGAAGTTTCAGAGGCCAAAGTTAAGACGCCTCGCCGATCTCAAAGCGCACAAACCGCTTGATCTCAGTTTTGCCTTTGATGAGCTGCGCGACGGTTTGCTTCGGCTCCCGGATGTACGGCTGCTCCAGCAAAACGGCTTCTTTGAAGAAGGTTCCGACGCCGCCTTCAATGACTTTGTCCATGATCTCGGCGGGCTTATTGGCGTTCTTCGGGTCGGCCATCGCGCGGGTCTTGACAATGTCGCGCTCTTCGGCGACTTTCGCTTCCGGCACGTCAGCTTTACTTAGAAACTTTGGCTTGGCGGCGGCGATATGCATCGCGATCTCGCGGGCCAGGGTCTTGATTTCCATGCCTTCGCCTGTGAGTTCCACTAAAACGCCGATCTGGCCGCCCATGTGGATGTAAGCGTCCACTGTGCCGTCTTCGGTCTGGTAGGCCGCGAAGCGCTTGAAAATGATGTTCTCGCGCATCTTCGCGAACACGTCCTGAATGCGAAGCTTCGCTGGGCTGCCGGTCTCCGTGTGCGTGGCTTCCAAAAGCTCCTCGACTGAAGATGCGCCGGGGTTCTCAATGGCGTGCTTCGCCATGTCGCGGGCGAGCGCCGAGAATTCTTCGTTGCGGGCGACAAAGTCGGTTTCCGAGTTGATCTCGATCAAAACGCCGAGCTTGTTATGCTCGCGCACCAACGCTTCGATGACTCCTTCGGCGCTGGTGCGGCCTTCTTTGACGGTCGCTTTGGCATTCTTTTCGCGGAAGGCTTTAATCGCCGCATCCATGTCGCCGTGGGCCTCGGTCAGAAGCCGCTTTGCTTCCATCATGCCGGCCTGTGTCTTGTCCCGCAATTCTTTGACCATTGCGGCGGTAATGTCTGCCATAGGTATTGTCCTCTAAATTGTCGAGCATCCCCCGTCCCTCAATAATGCGGGACAGGGGGATTACTGCTAAACGGCGCCCTGCACCGTCGGCTGCCCTGTTTCTTCCGCCACTTCATGGGCGGCTTCGGCAGGGCTTGTCGTCGCTTCGCCGCCGGGGGTGGCGTCGCGGCGGGAGATGCCGCTGGAATTGCCGACATCGGTCATGCCGCTTGCGCCGAGGCTGGGGTCAAGCACGCCCGCCGGCACCTGAGCGCCGCCGGTGACGCGCTTCTCCAACGCTTCCCACTGGGCGGCCACCATTGCCGCATCGGACTCTTCGCCGAGCTTTTGAGCGTTTTCCTCGGTCTCGACGACTGCTGTATCCTGCCACTCGCCCTGGCGGATCTCAATAATCGCATCGGCAATTTTGTTGGAGATCAGCTTGATCGCACGGATGGCGTCGTCGTTGCCGGGAATCACATAATCCACTTCATCGGGATCGCAGTTCGTGTCCACAATCGCGACAATCGGAATGCCGAGCTTGCGGGCTTCCTGAACGGCGATTTTTTCCTTCTTCAAATCAACAATGAAGATGGCATCGGGCATCCCGTTCATGTCTTTCATGCCGCCCAGATAGTTTTCCAGGCGATCCCGCTCTTCGCGCAGGTCGGCGGCTTCTTTTTTCGGCAGAGAGTCCAAAATGCCTTCGGCATCCAGTCTGTCAAGCTCGCGCAGGCGGGCAATACGGGTCAAAATCGTCCGGTAGTTGGTCAGCATTCCGCCGAGCCACCGGGAATTGACGTAATACGAGTGCGAGCGTTTGGCGGCTTCGGCGACCGCTTCCTGCGCCTGCTTTTTCGTGCCGACAAACAAAATCTTGCCGTGGTTCGACGCCACTTCCTGGATAAACGCATAGGCATCATCGAACAGCTTCAGGGTCTGGTGCAGGTCAATGATATAGATGCCGTTGCGCCCGCCGTAAATATAGCGCTTCATTTTCGGGTTCCACCGGCGCGTTTGGTGGCCGAAGTGGACGCCTGCTTCCAGCAGGTCCTTCATCGCGAGAATAGACAAATCGTAGCTCCTTCGTCGTTGTTGTGTGCGTCCCCGCCGATCAATCGCCTTTGCCGCCTACAGTGAGGTACAAACAAAGCACGTCCCGGCGAGTGTGAATTTCTGAATTTCCGCCCGCGAAGTATACCACAAAAGAAGGGGTGGAAGCAAGAGGCGTTCGGCGGTGATTTGGGCCGGTTTCCTTAGGATGACGGTATGCCTTCTTTTTAAGGACGCCTACTGCGGGATTTCTACGGAGAACACATCGAAAGTCTTGACAGAAACGCAGAATTCGGCTATACTGTCAAACGGTCGGTGACGGCCTATGCACACCGGTTTTTGGAGTCAGTGATTAAGACAAGGGAATAAGACATCAACAACAGAGACTTCCGCAGAGACCCGCGCGAGCCGCGAGTCAACATGAACGAGCGCATTCGCGCCCGTGAGATCCGCGTGATTGACGACGACGGCGGCCAGCTTGGGATTATGACCCCGCGCGAGGCGCTCCTGATCGCCCGCGAGCGCGGCATTGACCTGATTGAAGTCGCCCCGCAGGCCCAGCCGCCGGTGTGCAAGATCATGGACTACGGCAAGTTCAAGTACGAGCAAGCCAAAAAAGAAAAAGAGTCGGCCAAAAAGCACAAGCAAAGCGAGCTGAAAGATATTCGTCTCGACCCACGCTACGGCACCCTGTCCGAGCATGATTTGATGACGAAAGTGAATCATGCCCGTAAGTTTTTGGAAGATGGCGACAAGGTCAAAGTGACGTTCCGGTTTATCGGCGGCCAGATCCGGCACCCGGAAGTCGGACGCCAGCAGCTTGAGACTTTTATGCAGAAAGTGGCCGATGTCGCGGCGATTGAAAAACCGCCGACGATGGAAGGCCGCTCGATGAGCCTCACGCTCACCCCGGCGAAGGGGGGGGGAGCGCCTGCGCCGAAGCCGGTGGCCCCGCCGAAACCTGCCGTCCCGAAGCCGCCCGCCGACAAGCCGGATGCCCCGCCTCCAGCCTAAACCAAACAGTATTCGGGATACCCGCGAACCCGGTACACGCCCTGTGCGCCGGGTTCCGTGCCGTTTAAGATAACTCACAAGGAGAACAGAAATGCCGAAAATCAAGACCCGCAAGACGGCGGCCAAGCGCTTTAAGCTGACCGCCACCGGCAAGTTCATGCACGGGCATGCCAACCATAATCATTTGAATATCCATAAAAGCCCGTCCAATATGCGCGTGCTGACCTCGGACATCGAGCTGTACAAAGGCAAGAAAAAAGCCATTCGCCGCATGCTGCCGAACGGCCTGCCGAAGTAACGAATTAAGTATAGGAAAAGGAAAAAGAAATGGCACGAGTCAAGCGCGGCGTAATGAAGCATAAGCGCCATCATAAGATTCTTAAAGAAGCGTCGGGTTACTTCGGCGGCAAATCGCGCCTGTTCAAGAACGCCAATGAACAGGTAATGAAGTCCGGCCAGTATGCCTACCGAGACCGCCGCAACCGCAAGCGCGAGTTCCGCCAGCTTTGGATCGCCCGGATCAATGCCGCCTGCCGGGCGCAGGGCGTCCAGTACAGCCGGTTCATCGCCGCCCTGCATGACAGCGGCGTCGAGCTTGACCGCAAGGTCCTCTCGGAGATGGCGATTAGTGACAACCAAGCGTTCAACACGCTGGTCGCGTCGCTGAACATCACCGTCGTCGCCCCGACCCATGACTTCGCCGTCGCTGCCTAAGACTGGTTTAGGCTATGACCCCGATCAGTCAACTGGAACAAGTCGCAGGCGAAGCCCGTGCGGCTCTCGGCGACGCCGCAACTGTCGCCGCGCTCGACGCCGTCGAAGTGTCGTATTTGGGGCGCAAAGGCCAATTAACCGGCCTTCTGCGCCTCATCGGCACTCTGCCGCCTGCCGAAAAGCCGCAGTTCGGCGCGGCGGTCAATGCCCGCAAAGATGACCTCACCGCGCTCTTGACGGAGAAGCGGTCGGCGCTGGCGGCGCAGGAGCGTCAGGTGCGTCTCGCAGCCGACGCCGTAGACGTGACCCTGCCCGGTGCCTTCTACCCCATCGGCACCCAGCATCCCATCACGCGCCAGATGCAGGCGGTCAAGAACGCGCTGATCGGCCTCGGCTTCTCGTTTCAGGAGTGGCCGGACATCGAAGATTATTACTACAACTTCGAGACATTAAATTATCCTCCCGACCACCCAGCCTTTGACGAGCAGATGTCGTTCTATATAGATCCGACCCACCTGCTCCGCACCCAGACCACGGCCTTCCAGGCCCACGTCATGCAGTCCCAGAAGCCGCCGATCCGGGCCGCCACCATCGGCAAGTGCTACCGCTACGAAGCGGTAGATGCCACCCATTCGCACACGTTCCACCAGGTAGACATTCTGGCCGTAGACGAGGGCCTGACGCTGGCTGACCTCAAAGGCACGTTCGCGTATCTGGTCAAGCAGCTCTTCGGCGATGTCGAAATTCGCTTCCGCCCCGACTTCTTCCCCTTCGTCGAGCCGGGCGTCGAGGTTGCCATTCGCTGGGGCACCGGCTGGCTGGAGCTTGGCGGCGCGGGCATGGTCCACCCCAACATTTTAGAAGCGCAGGGCATTGACTCCGAGCGCTACACCGGCTTCGCGTGGGGGCTGGGCATAGACCGGATGCCGATGGCAAAATACGGCATTGACGACATCCGCCTCTTCACCGAAAACGACCTCCGCTTCCTCCGGCAGTTCTAGCCCTCGCCATGCAAAACACAATCACTCTGTTTCGCCCCGTTGGCGCACATGAACTAAAACTGATCGCTGAGTCGGGATACCGCGCCTTCCCGCCGCGCCTCGTTGACCAGCCGATTTTCTACCCCGTGATGAACTTCGAGTATGCCGAGCAAATCGCCCGTGACTGGAACACCAAGCGCAACAGCTTTGCGGGCTTGGTGACAAAGTTCGACGTAGCCGCTGACTATCTACGGCAGTTCCCGGTTCAAGTCGTCGGCGGTCGGCAGCATGAGGAGCTATGGGTTCCGGCAGAAGAGTTAGAAGAATTTAACCAGCACATCATCGGTCAAATTGTTGTTGTCTCTTCCTACTTCGGCGAGCAGTTCACCGGCGAGGTTGACCCGCAGACGAATCTGCCAAACGACCGTTAGCGAACAATACCAAAACTACCTTAATGGTGGTATAATCAAGGATGAGAATGCAATGACTGAGAAGAAAAGGCCGACGTATGACTTAGAGGCATTTAAAGCCGCATTTTCAAGTGTTGAGTCGCTTCAAATGACATTTACGGCGGCAAATGACGCGACAAACCTCGGCTTTGGAAAACCTGAGATTGTGAATACGCTGCAAACGATGCATCAATCACAGTTTTACAAGTCAATGACTTCCAATGCCGACTACAAAGTCTGGCAGGATGTTTACCACGTTCCGTCGCGGATCGGCGTCTTGTATGTCAAGTTCACTGCTGACACGGTGACATTGTTCAGATTGCTTTCATTCAAGGAAAAAGACAATGGCTGAAAATACCCAAATTGAACAAGTCTGCCATGAGTGCGGTGCATCTATGACGAGAGGCATCAGGCCAATGACAATTGTTTACAAGGGGCTGTCGGCGACCTTTGAGATGCCGGGGTGGTACTGCGACTGCGGCGAAGGCGTTGTCACGGGAAAAGACATGGACGTGTCGGACCGGCAGCTTAATCTTCTTAAAGCGCAGGCGGAGAACCTTGTCCTGCCCCAAGATGTGCGACGCATCCGTAAGGCGCTTGGGCTGAACCAGCAGGAAGCAGGTCAGGTTTTAGGTGGTGGACCAAGCGCCTTCAACAAGTACGAAAAAGGGGAAGTTCTGCCGTCAAAAGCAATTTCTAATCTTCTACGGGTGCTGGAAGCGGTTCCGAGCGCCTTGAACTATCTTCGATAACTTACTCAACACTATGAAACTCCCGATTGAATGGCTGCGCGAATTTGTGGAAACACCGCTTTCCGACGACGCTCTGGCGGCGGCGCTGACGATGGCGGGCTTAGAAGTGGAAGAAACGACACTTTCGGATGACGGGCCGGTTTTCCATACGAAGGTGACGCCCAATAGAGGCGACTGGGTTTCGGTGCTGGGAACGGCGCGGGAAGCGGCGGCGGCTTTGGACCTTCCTCTGAGCCGTCAGCCCGCGCCCCTGCCCGACGAAAGCGCGGACATCACGCGCTGGGTCGGTGTCCGGGTGGAAGCGCCGACGCTTTGCCCGCGCTACACCGGCAAGCTGATCCGAAACGTCGTGTTTCGCCCGTCGCCGGGCTGGATGCAGGCGCGGCTGACGGCGGCAGGAATGCGGCCTTTGAACATCGTGGTAGACGTGACGAACTATGTCATGCTGGAGCTGGGCCAGCCGCTCCATGCGTTTGATTACGCGGCCCTGCCGGAAGGTCAGATCGTCGTGCGATTAGCCAAAGACGGCGAGACAATCACGACGCTGGACGGGGTGGAGCGCCCGCTGTTGCCGGAAATGCTGGTCATCGCGGACAAAGACAAGCCCGTCGCTATTGCAGGCATCATGGGCGGCGGCGAAACGGAAGTGTCGGGAACGACGAAGCATATCTTTTTGGAGTCTGCGCATTTCGCCCCCGGCATTGTGCGACGAACCGCGAAATCGCTGGGATTGACGACTGAAGCCTCTTACCGCTATGAGCGCTTTGTGGACCCGGCGCTGGCTCCGATTGCCCTGGAACGGGCCTGTGATCTGCTGGCCGAGCTTGCCGACGGCGAGGTCGTGCTGGGACGCCTGGATCTGTACCCGAACCCAGCCCAAGAGCGCGTCATCGCCCTGCGCCCCGCACGGACCAATGCCATTCTCGGCACGCAGCTTGACGAAGTGACCATCGCCGGCAGCCTGCGGCGTCTTGGCCTTGCGGTGAATGCGTCGTCCGAGCCGCTGTCCGTCACCGTGCCGACGTTCCGGCCTGATCTCGTCAAAGAAATAGACTTGATTGAAGAAGTTGGGCGCATGGTCGGCTATGCGACACTGCCCGAAACCCTGCCGCCCGCGCGGGGGACCGGCGGCGGTGATGCCCCGCAAGGGCGTTTCGCCGCGCATCTGCGGGAGCTGCTCATCGGCCTGGGCCTTTCGGAAGCCATGACACACACACTCGCCCCGCCGTCGCCGTTTGATGCTCTCGGAACGGCTGGGAAACGGGTTGAAATCCGGCAGGCATTGTCCGCCGAACTGTCGGGATTGCGCCAGTCGCTCGTGCCGAACCTGCTGGACACGCTGGCCCGGAACCTGCGTCAGCGGCAGGCGGAGGTACGCTTGTTTGAAGTGGGCAAAGTCTTCACACTTGGCGATGGGCCGGGCAAGTATCTGGAGCCGCGTCGTGTTGCCGCAGTCTTGACCGGCGGCTCGGCAGACTTCTTCGCCGCCAAAGGCTTAGTGGAGTCGCTTGCCACCGCGCTCCACCTGCCGGCGTTGAGCTTTACTGCCGCCGAGCGCCCTTTGATGCACCCCGGCCGGTGTGCTTCAATCTCGCTCAATGGACAGCCGCTTGGCTTTGTCGCAGAAGCGGACCCGGACGCGCTGAAAGAACACCTGGAGGTCCCCGCAGCGACCGGCCGGGTCGCCGTGTTTGAGCTGGATGCCGATGTTCTGCTTGCTTACGCCGATCCGGCTCTGCGCTACACGTTCTTGCCGCGCTTCCCATCCACCTCGCGTGATCTTGCGGTTGTGGTAGACTTAGAAACGCCGTATGGCCTGCTGGAAGCGGCGGCACGGGAAGCTGCCAGCCCGGCTTTGACCGAGGCGATTACGCTGCAAAGCATTTATTCGGGAGAGCGCATTGAAGACGGCAAAAAGAGCGTCGCCCTGCGGTTCACGTTCCGGGCGGCAGACCGGACACTGACCGATGCCGAGGTAGATGCCGAAGTCGCGGCAGCAGCGCGACTTCTGGGGGAGAGGGTAGGGGCGGAGAGGCGCTGAGGTTTAGTGGTATGATTGAAATTGAGAGTCTGTCAGGCAAGATTTTATATCATGCAGTTGAGCATGGAAAACCAGGATGGAACAATCTGGATGGGCTGTGCCTCATAGAAGCCTCTTTGCGAGACGCAGATTTATCTGGAGTGCGATTGAATGCCTGTGACCTTACCGGCTCTGATCTTGTGAACGCAGACTTTGGGGCTACTGAATTGAGAGATGCAAAACTGAGGAACGCAAACCTCCGATCTGCCCACTTTTCCTACGCAAACTTATACTTCGCGAGTTTGTCCGGGTCAGATTTATGTTATGCCGAATTCAGTGACATTGAATCTCATCGGGTGTCATTCCCCGAAGCTTGCTTCGTTACCTGATTTGCGTCTTTATTCGGTATGATGTGTTGGCATGAGCGAACACACTATGAGCGAATACATCCACAAAAGCCACAATGTCTCGGTGCTGTTGTACCACGCGGTTTGCCCGACGAAGTACCGCCGCGCTGTCGTCACAGACGAAGTGGATGCCGTGCTGCGGCGGGTCTGCTTTGACATCAGCAATCGCTACGAGATCACGTTTCTTGAGATCGGTACTGACCAGGATCATGTGCATTTCCTGGTTCAGTCGGTGCCGATGTACAGCCCCAAGAAGATCGTTCAAACGATCAAGAGCATTACAGCCCGTGAGATACTGCGCCGTGTGCCGTCGGTGAAGGCGCAGCTTTGGGGCGGCGCGTTCTGGTCAAGCGGCTACTACATCAACACGGTCGGGCGCAACGGCACTGAGGAAACGATCCGCCATTACGTCGCCAGCCAGGGACGCGAAGCTGAATACCGCAAGTTTCCGGCAGAGGAGGGGCCGCCCGCCTCGCAGTTGGAGTTGTTTTAGACGCAGTGGCTTCCGCTACCTTCTTTTAGATACACCGTAGCTTGCTACGGCGAGTTTTCATTTAAAAGGAACTTCTCTCACTGATACAACTTTGAAGGAGACGACCTTTGTTAATGTTGATTTCACAGATGCCGAATTTTCCGGCGCTACTCTAGACCACACGCGATTTCTTTTCTGTGACAATCTTCACAAAGCCGAAGGGCTTGCATACGTCAAGCATGATAGCCCTTCGGCATTGGATCGTCACACATTGAGGGCCAGCATTCATTGTCTGCCAGATATATTCCTTAATGGTGTGGGTTATCGCAATGACGAAATACAAGTTTTGCGCGACTTGTACCCGCCTGATAAAGTTTAGCCGAACCAAATCCCGATCTCGGTCTGCGCGTTCTCGACCGAATCCGAGCCGTGGATCAAATTCTGTTCAATCGTATTCGCGTAATCGCCCCGGATCGTGCCGGGCATCGAATCGGACGGCTTGGTCGCGCCCATCATCTTGCGGGCCAAAGCGACCACATCGTCGCCTTCCCAGACCATCGCGACGACCGGCCCGGAGGAGATAAAGTTCACGACGCCCTCAAAGAACGCCTTGCCCCGGTGAACTTCGTAATGCGCTTCCGCCTGCTCACGGGTCGGCGTCACCATCTGAAGTTTCGTGAGCGTAAAGCCTTTGGCCTCGAACCGCTTGATAATCTCGCCGACGAGCTGCCGGCGTACTCCATCGGGCTTGACCATGAGAAATGTTTGTTCCATGCTGACTGTCTCCTGTGACCGATAATCTTTAACTCAAAATCTTGACAAAAGCCGCTTTATTATGCGTGTAAACACTAGCGAAAGTCAACCCGGCCTAAGTCCGTCTCAGGACATCTTCGCGCCTATCAACCAACTGCTGACCATTCGCGCGAGGCCCGTACACGCTTCCGGGTCAACCCGGCTGGGCGTCGTCGTGCCGTCCCGCCGCTACTTGTGGTACTACGTTGCGACCTGGCCCGACGGCGCTTTGGCCGCGTCACTGCATCTCGGCGAAGGGATTGTCCCGGCAGGCGAGACAAAGCCCTGGGGCGTCATGCGCCGGGAGCGCACCCGCACCCTGCTTCAGCCGACTTCGGCGGGTGCCGTCACCGCCGCGTCCTATTACCCCGGCGGCTCCGGTGTCACCGGCGAGTTCTTCCGCCTCACAGAAGGGGACTCGCGCCTCGGCGGCTTTGATATTCTCGGCAACGGCTGGCGCGGCGGGGTCGGGCTGACACGCGACACCAAGCGCCGCTGCCTGCTCCTCCGGGGCGATGGCGACCCGCCCGACGTTTACTACATCGAGCCGCTGCCCCGCGCCCCCGCCCAGCCCTCCGTTGCCGCCGCCCTGCTGCTGGCGTATGTCCTGACCGAGCGCGAAGTCCGCGAAGGCAACTGGATTAAGCGACCGACGGGATAGATCAGGACCATACAATAAATTGTACGGCTATACAGCGCAGACGCTACGAAGTACCGCTTCGCGGCACTGGGAATTATTCTTGTCTGGCTCTTAACCCCGCGAAGCGGTGTTTTGTGGCGTCCGCGCCGTATAGCCGTACAATTTATTGTATGGTCCTAATTTCCTTCAACCGCTCCCGACGCCGCCAAAACAGCATCACGACAACAGCAACAAACATTGGAAAAAGCACACCCGCACGATCACAAGCAGCATCTACCAGCGGAGAAAGATGAACATTCTTTTCCAGTTGAAATTCGGCGACCAAGGTTGATAAAGCAGTTGCAGCCCACGTCAAAAAGCCGATTCCTCTGGCATTGCCGGAAAGGGTTGTTGCCCATCCAATAATGATGGAGAATATGAGGGAATCAACTACTTCACCGAAGCTGGTCGGCTTGCCGCGAAATTCCCAGCGGCACATGTCTGACCCGACAGAGATGACGAATAGTGCGATAGAGGTAATTAACCACAAAACTGACTGTGCAGGCCACTTCCGGTAGTTCATGTTGTCCTCGTATATGAGAAACCGCTAACGTGCTGTCGCCGCATACTTCCGGGGATCGTTTAATGTTTCCGGGCCGACTTCAACGGTGGTTGTCGTCTTATCCCCCGCGAGATCGTACCGGGCCTGGCTGGTCATGCTTTTCACCAAAGACCGCAGGGCGCGGACGCCGGTTTTCATGTTGACGGCTTTATCTACAATCGCGTCTAACGCTTCTTCAGTGAACTTTAAGTCTATGCCGTCGCGGCGGAACAGCTCCACCTGCTGCTTGATGACCGAGTTCTTCGGCTGGGTCAGCGCGAGGCGCATTTGATCACGGGTCAGCGGCGCGAGCGGGACAATGATCGGGAAGCGGCCCGCGAACTCCGGGACGAAGCCGTATTCAATCAGGCTCTCGATCAGCACTTCGGCGGGAGCTTCGGCGAGGATTTCATAGTCGCGCTGCGGGTCGCCGGAAATGGCGGAGGGGTTCGCGCGTAATCCCATCGTCCGCTCGGTCTGCCGCTTCATTTTCTTCGCGACAATCTCTGGGAAGCCTTCAAACGCACCGCCGCCGATAAATAAAATCTTGGACGTGTCAATGTACTCCGGGGGGGCGTCCGGGTGCTTGCGGCCCGACGCGCCTAATGGAAGTTGGGCCATGGTGCCTTCGACCAGCTTCAGCAGGGCGTGCTGGACCGACTCGCCGGACACGTCGCGGGTGATGCTGGGGTTCGACTGGGATTTGCGGGCGATTTTGTCAATCTCGTCAATGAAGATCACCGAGCGGCCCGCCCAGTCCAGGTCTTCCCCGGCATCAATATAAGCCGCTGTTAATATGCTTTCTACGTCGTTTCCCGTGTAGCCGGTTGGCGACAGGCTGGTGGCGTCGGCGGAGGCGAACGGGACGCCGAGGGAGCGGGCGAGCGTCTTGGCGAGAAGCGTTTTGCCGCTGCCCGACGGCCCGACCAGCATGATGTTCGCTTTTTCCAGCTCCACGTCGGCTTTTGTGCCGGCTTCCGACTGGGCCAGATCGTCCTGGTGGATACGGTGATGGTCATAGAGGCCGACCGCGACATCGCGCTTCGCCCGCTCCTGCCCGATCACATACTCATCTAACCGGGCGACAATCTGCCGGGGCGTCTGGTCAAACGCCACGAGTGATGCCCGCGCTTCCGCCCGCTTGGTTTCGTTTTGCTGCCCTTGAACGCCTTCTTCGGCTTCCTGGACCTTCTTCTGCAAGTCAACGCCCGCCGTGAAGCCCGGCCAGTCCCGGTGGCAGATGTAGTGGCCCGACCCGTCTATTTCAATGACCTGTCCCCGGTCGCGCTCAATCTCGTAATTGTCCTCGCAGACCATGCACTTCGCTTTCACTCTGCCCTGTTCTCCTTGCCTAACGCACAAAAAAGAAGGGACGCATAGATAATATGCGTCCCAAAACTTATACTTGGTCGGGGTGACAGGACTCGAACCTGCGGCCTCAAAGTCCCAAACTTTGCGCGCTACCAACTGTGCTACACCCCGCTACTTTTCTATTATACTGGTTAAAACGCCCAAAGTCAACCTGCCTGCTTCCGGCTTGACTTTTTTCGGCTTCCCCAAGTATTATAAATGGCATGAACGTCACGCTGGAACAGATTGAAGCGGCCCTGCCCGGCGTCCAGTCCATCGCCCATCATACCCCCGTCACGACCAGTGACAGCGTTTCCCGCCGGGTCGGGGGCAACGCCGACATTGTGCTGAAATGCGAGAACCAGCAGCGTACCGGCTCGTTTAAGATACGCGGCGCATACCACCGATTGTCACTCTTAACGCCGGATGAGTGCTTGCGCGGAGTCGCCGCCGCCAGTGCCGGGAACCACGCGCAGGGCGTGGCGCTGGCTGCCCGCCTGCGCGGCATCTCGGCGACCATCTTCATGGCCGAAAACGCCAGCATCGCGAAGATCAAAGCCACCGAGGGCTACGGTGCGAAGGTTATTCTGGCAGGCTCCAATCTGCACGAAGCAACCGAAGCCTGCCAGGCGTATGTCGCTGAAACCAACGCCGTGTTTATCTCGCCGTTTGACGACGACGGCATTATCACGGGGCAGGGGACGCTGGGCTTAGAACTGCTGCAAGATGTTCCCGATGTAGACACGGTCATTATCCCCGTCGGCGGCGGCGGCCTGTTCGCAGGCGTTGCGCTTGCGCTCAAAGAAACCAACCCGAAGATCCGCGTGGTCGGGGTCCAATCCGAAGGCTGCGACGCGGCTATGCAGTCGTTCCGCGCCGGGCATCTGGTCCCAAGCTCCGTTCCCATCCGCACCATCTGCGACGGCATTGCAGTCAAGACCCCGACCCCGCGCACCTTTGAATATCTCCAGAAGTACGCCGACGACATCGTCACCGTCCCCGACACCGCCGTTTCCGCCGCTATTCTGCTGCTTTTAGAGCGGGCCAAGCTCGTTGTCGAGCCAAGCGGCGCGGCAGGATTGGCTGCCCTTCTCGCGCGTCGCACCGAAGCCTACGGCAAAACCGCCGTGATTTTATGCGGCGGCAACATTGATGCCCTGGCGCTCGCCGATCTCACCCAGCGCGAAATGCTCCGCGCCGACCGTTACCTGCACTTGATGTCCTCCTGCGACGACCGCCCCGGCGGCCTGGTCAATCTGCTGTCGGTGATTGCAGAGGAGCGCGGCAGCGTCATCACGGTCAACCACAACCGCCTCAGCCCGAACCTCGACTTCGGCGTTACCCGTGTTGAGCTGCTGATTGAAGTGCGTGACCGGGCGCATCAGGAGCGCATTGTTGCTGCCCTGCATTCCCACGGCTACCCGGCGGAATTGATCGGGTAGAAAGAACAACCCACCCCGGTTCGTTCCTCACCGACCCTCCCGAAACGGGAAGGTACAGAGTTCTGGAGAAGGCGTAGGGGCGCTGCTTGCTGCGCCCTCCTGCTCTCTGTCTTGCTCTTCACCTTCCCGTTTCGGGAGGGTCGGCGCGAAGCGACGGGGTAGGTTCATAACTAAAGGAGAACACCATGACGGAACCCATTATTTACAAGGGCCTGGAAGGCATCACCGCCGCAGCCACCCAGATTGCTGAAGTGGACGGCCAGAACGGACGCCTCACCCTGCGCGGCTACGACGTGTCGGAACTGTCCGGCAAAGTCACGTTTGAAGAAGTCGCTTACTTGTTGTGGAACGGCAATCTGCCGACCCAGGCCGAATATGACGACCTCAAAGCCGAAATGAGTGCGGCCCGCAGCCTGCCCGCGCCGGTCATGGCCGCGCTGGCCGCCCTGGCCCCTCATGCGTCGGGAATGCATATACTGCGGATGGGCGCTTCCATGCTGTCCATTGGCGATCCCGACATAGACAGCCTGTATCTGGCGCTCGCCAAGCGCCGCGCCGCCCGCTTGCAAGCCCAAATGGCCGCGATTGTCGCCCACACCTACCGCCTGCGAATGGGTCAGCCGATTGTGGAACCCAAACCCGAACACGGCCTGGCCGCCGGCTTTTTGTATATGCTGGAAGGCATCGAGCCTGAGCAGGCGCGTGTAGACGGCCTGAACGCCTACCTGGTCGCGGTCAGCGAGCATGGCCTGAACGTGTCCACGTTCTGCGCCCGCGTCGCCATCTCCACCGACTCCGACATGGTTTCCGCCCTCACCGCCGCTGTCGGCGCTCTGAAAGGCCCCAAGCACGGCGGCGTCCCCGGCCCGGTTCTCGATATGCTCCGCGCCATCGACACCCCGGAGCAGACCGATGCCTTTATCCGCGCCGAGATGACCGCCGGACGCCGCATCATGGGCTTCGGCCACCGCATCTACAAAGTCCGCGACCCCCGCGCCGCCCTCCTGTCCGCCGCCGCTGAGAAGATGGCCGCGCTGACAAACGACTACGAACTTCTTGACCTCACCAAGTCGGTCGAGCAAACCACAATCAATGTCCTGGCCGAACTCAAGCCGGGCCGCGACCTTTATGCAAATGTCGAGCTGTACGCCGCCCTGATACTGCACGCCGTCGGCGTCCCGTCCGAGCTGTTCACTCCCGTCTTCGCCGTGGGCCGCACCGCCGGCTGGACCGCCCACATGATCGAGCAATTAGACGGCAACCGCATCATCCGCCCCGACTCCGTCTACACCGGCCCTCACGACCTCAAATGGCAGCCGATGGATGCACGGTAAAAGAAGGGCAATCATGGACCTTACCTCATTAGAACAGAAATCAATGAACGCCCAAGAGCGATTTCGTGCGGCTTGTGAGGCTATGGCTACCAAGCATCAAGGGGGCGAGTGGGAAGAATACCGATTAGCTGATGCGGCAATGCTGGAAGCCGAGCGTGATCTTGCCGGGGCTAAAGGCGAAGAATATGCAGTGCCTTCAGACTTCCCTATATCTTGGGATATTGGTGCGCCGTGTCCTGTGCTAGTCACCAACGATCACAGCGTCTTCCTGATGTTTTTTGTTCGCCGCTTCGACCCTGAATGGGATGGAACTTATGTCA
Organism: Capsulimonadaceae bacterium; assembly: GCA_965277885.1. GTDB lineage: Bacteria > Armatimonadota > Armatimonadia > Armatimonadales > Capsulimonadaceae > JANXMY01. The sequence continues at coordinate 565,466 of CBDIDS010000003.1, forward strand.
CCGCTCAAGACCCTTCCAATGCCAGCGCGAAACCAATGGCTTTGGTCGAATTCAAAAGGTGTGTTTCCACAAAATTTGGAGACCCAAATGATGAGGTCCTTGAGGGGCATCCGCTTTACGGAAAAGGGCTTGACAGCTACACGGCCCAGATCGTGCGGAACTCTCAGTGGCTGGTGGAACTGGAAAACATCAATAAAGTGCATAGCATGTACAACCCGGCCCGCTGGCGTAATCTAAACCATTATGTGTTCTGGTTCCATGACAACACCTTCGAGTGTATTGCCGAGAACTACCAAGTGGAAATTTACAACGAGACGTTGGAAAGCATACTTACTCGTGTCTATCAGGGCATGAAATGAACGGTTCATGGAGAATTTTTCATGGCGATCTCAACCTCAACTTTGACGGCTCCCAATGCCGTAATTTATCCGACCAGGGATGGCAGACCGATGGGCGAAACTGACAAGCACCGCGAGCTGATGGCTTACTTAATTGCCGCGCTCAAAGTTTACTTTATGGGCCAGCCGGATGTTTATGTGTCCGGCAACAACTTTGTCTTTTGGGAAGAAGGCAGCCCGAAGTCGCGCGTCTCTCCCGACACCTACGTCGTGTTCGGCGCGGAAGACCGCCTGCGTGACTCCTATTTTGCGTGGAAAGAAGGGGGCTTGCTGCCGAGCGTCATCATTGAGATAACCTCACGCAGTACTCAGAGCGAAGATGTCGAAATAAAGCTGCCGCTGTATGAGCAAACCTTGAAGACGCCTGAATACTTCCTGTTCGACCCCACCGGCGGTTACTTGAAGCCCCGCTTGCAAGGTTACCGGCTCGAAAACGGCCGGTATGTTCGGCTGGAACCCAAGCTTGGGCGTCTTCACAGCCAGCAGCTTGAGCTAGACTTCGTCCAAATCGGCGAGACTTTGCGCCTCTATAATCCTACAAGCGGCGAGTTTCTGCCGACGCCGCAAGAACAAGCCGAGCGCGTGGAAGCCGAAGCTCGCCGTGCCGAGACTGAAGCTCGCCGTGCCGAAGATGCCGAAACTGAAGTGGCGCGTCTGCGGGCAGAGATTGAAGTTCTCAGAAAAGGACAGCAATAGCGATGGAAGATGCCCCTTACACGTTAAGCTTTCCCGAAGAACAGCAGCGCAGGTCTGGAATGCTGATGCTAACGCACATGAAGCCACTGACCGACTATGTAGCAGCTCTGCGGGCTAATCTTGGTGAACATTACCATATTCCGAACTTTGACCCTGGCGACGGCGGCATACAAGCTCGCGCGTTGTTTCTGCTGGAAGCGCCGGGGCCTAAAGCAAAAGCATCAAAGTTTGTGTCCAGTAATAACCCGGACCCGACGGCCAAAAATCTGTGGAACTTGATCCACAACGCCGGCATCGCCCGCACCGATACGCTGATTTGGAACATCGTCCCGTGGTACGTCGGCGAGAATGGACATATCAAGCCAGCGCCCAAAGAAGATATAGAACAAGCCCTGCCATACCTCAAAGATTTGCTGTCCCTGCTTCCTAATCTGCAACTCATTGTTTTAGTGGGGGCCAAAGCGCGGTCTGCGGAGGCTCAAATCCGCCTTTTGACTGCGTGTGAGATCAGGCACACCTATCACATGAGCGGCCAAGTGTTCAATAGGTGGCCGGAGAAAAGGCGGCTGATTGAGGTAGGCTTCACCGATATTGCGAAAGAACTCAACGGTAACAAGTAAACTGTTAATGGAGGTACAGCATCATGCAGACGATCACACGAACGCCGCAGGAAGTCTTTCAGCGCGGCATCGAACTTTACGAACAGCAAATCAAGGCGCAGGTTGAAAGAGGCGATCGAGGGAAGTTTCTTGTTATCAACATAGAGACTGGGGACTATGAAATGGGTGCCGACGACGTTCTCGCGGCAAAGCGGGCAAAGTCTCTGTTTTCCGACGCGCCCTTGTTCAGTATGCGAGTCGGTCATGCGGTCCCTTACCGTATCGGCAGCCGGAAAATCGCGAGTTCAACATGATTATCGGAGGCACCAATGCAGACCGCTCAACAGAACTCGAAATCCAATTTTGCTCACGCTTGGCGAGATTACCGCAACAGATGGTCGATGTTCTTTGTCGCCTTCTTTGGCTGTGTGCTCGGCATGATCACTGTGATTATCTGGGGAAACCTCAAAACACCCTTTGCAGGACAGAAAGCAATTTTCACATGGCTGTTTCTCGTGTTGCTTTTTTCCTATATAGTTTGCGCTTTTCGTCTTGCGGCTTTTCGATGCCCCAATTGCAACAAGCCTTTTTTTGGAAGTACCATTCTCGCAAAGCCGTGGTTTCGCGCGAACTGCCCCCACTGTGGTCTAACTACCTACGCAGTGAATTTCTAAACCAGCTTTGAGCGAAAACAGAAAATAAGATTATGCAGCACACGATGACGATTGACACAAACTATTTGATGGATTTTTTGGTCGGCCTGCTGAACACGCCCAGTCCGACTGGTGACACGGAAGCGGCGGTGGCGTATACGGAACGCGCTTTGCGGGAACTGGGGCTGGAAACGCGGTGGACGCGCAAGGGGGCGCTATTGGCGACGCTGGCGGGGGCGTCGGACACGGAGCCTCGCGCGGTGACGGCGCACCTGGACACGCTGGGGGCGATGGTCAAGGAGATCAAAGGGAACGGTCGGCTGACGTTGTCGCAGATCGGCGGGTATGCGTGGAACGCGATTGAAGGCGAAGGGGTCACGATTGCGACGGAAGGGCAGGGGAGGGTCCGGGGCAGCGTGCAGCTTGTCAAAGCCTCGACCCATGTGCATGGTGGGGCGGTGAACGAGACGAAGCGCGAGGCGGGAACGCTGGAAGTGCGGGTGGATGCCCGGACGACAAGCGCGGCGGAGACGAGGGCGCTGGGAATTGCAGTCGGCGATTTTGTTTACTTAGACCCGCGCGTGGAATTCGTCAACGGCTTTATTCGCAGCCGCCATTTAGACGACAAAGCCTGCGTCGCGTGCGTGCTGGCGGCGGTGAAGGCCATGACGGACAGCGGGCAGAGGCCGGCGCAGACGACGACGCTGCACATCTCCAACTATGAGGAAGTGGGTCACGGTGCGGCGGGCGGGTTTCCGTCAAACTTAGCGGAGCTGCTCACCGTAGACATGGCGGCGATTGGGGAGGGGCAGGCGTCCGACGAGTTCCACTGCACGCTTTGCGTTAAAGACAGCGGCGGGCCGTACTCGATTGAGTTCGGGCGCAAATTACGCAGGCTGGCGAAAGAAAACGCTTTAGACCTCCAAACCGACATTTATCCCTACTACGGCTCCGACGGCGAGGCGTTCTGGCGGGCCGGGGCGGATGTGCAGGTCGCACTGATTGGGCCGGGCGTGGATGCGTCCCACTCGTATGAGCGGACCCATTTGGATGCCCTGGTAGACACGGCGCGGCTTATTGGGTACTATTTGACGGCGGAGTAAAATACACAAGATTTTCGGAGGAGACACACTATGGCGGATTTATTTGAGTACAAGATTATCGTGAGCGATTCGGACGACGAGACCGACGAAGAAACCCTCAACGCGCACGGCGGGCAGGGCTGGGATCTGGTCAACGCGGTCGCCGATGTCCGGGCCAACGACGATGCCGAAGACGGCGCGGAAGACGAGAATGTCCCGGTGACGGTGTTCTATTTCAAGCGGCGTAAGGACTAACAAGGAGAACTCATGGCAATTCTTGTTGACCAGAATACCAAAGTCATTGTGCAGGGCATTACGGGCCGCGAAGGCGAGTTCCATACCACGCAGATGATCGCTTACGGCACAAAAGTCGTCGGCGGCGTCACCCCCGGCAAGGGCGGGATGAAAGTCCAGGGCGTTCCTGTTTTTGACACCGTGCAGGAAGCGAAAAACGCCACAGGCGCGGATGCCACCTGCATCTTTGTCCCGGCGCGGGGCGCGGCGGACGGCATCATGGAAGCGGTAGACGCCGGCATTGACTTCATCGTCTGCATCACCGAAGGCATCCCGATTGAGGACGAGATCCGGGCCGTGAACGTCGTCAAGTATTCCAAGTCTCGCCTGCTCGGTCCGAACTGCCCCGGCATTCTCACGGTCGGCGGCGCGAAGATCGGCATTATCCCGGCGTCCATGTTCATGCCCGGCCCCATCGGCATCGTCTCCCGCTCCGGCACGCTGACCTACGAGTCGGTAGACGCGCTCACCCGCGCAGGGCTAGGCCAGACCACGTGCGTCGGCGTCGGCGGCGACCCCATGCCCGGCACGCGCTTTATTGACGTTCTGCCGCTCTTTGAAGCCGACCCCGAAACCAAAGCCGTTGTCATGTGCGGCGAAGTCGGCGGCTCCGACGAAGAAATCGCCGCCGAGTACATCAAGACCATGACCAAGCCTGTCATCGGCTTCATCGCGGGCCTCACCGCGCCTCCCGGCAAGCGCATGGGCCACGCCGGCGCCATCATCTCCGGCACGTCCGGCAGCCCGCAGGCCAAAGTGGACGCCCTTCGCGCGGCAGGCGTCCACATCGCCGAAAGCACCGCCGACATTCCGGGCCTGGTCAAACAAGCGCTGGGAATGTGACCGTTCGCGAGGCCGAAGACTCAATACGGCGTCAACGCTACAAGACTGCGATTGCTTGGAACGTGCAGGGCGTCCAGATCCTGAGAAAAGAAGGCGAACAGTATCAAGTAGTCTTCAGCGATGAAGAAATTGCACTGCTGAACGGGGCGACCCTTACTCATAATCATCCGCGTGGACTGGAGTTTCCCAGGAATGATAAGCGTTCCTGGGGCAACTCTTTCTCAGATGCTGACTTGCACCTCGCTTGTGCAGCCCGGCTTTCAGCGCTGCGCGTTGTGACGCCGCGACTGCACTTTTCGCTGAAGCCGCCGAGCAATGGCTGGGATGAAGCATTTTGGAATGAGCATCTTGCTCTGTCATATACTAACACTGAACTCACCGTGGCCTCAGAGTTTAGGGAAGCGATCCTGGCTGGGCGTTCTTCTGCTGAAGATGCTGAAAGCACTTTTTTCCATGAAGTATGCCTTCGGGTCAGCCGTGAACTTCGGCTCATTTATGTAAGAGAGGAAAGCTAATGGTATTCATTTTGGAGGACCGCAAAGTCAATCAGTCTGTGTTCCCGGAGTTTGAACAGGCTAAGTAATGAGTCATAAGTTCTTGCGGGCGGTTAAAACCGCAGCAACACTGGCACAAAACCTGCCTTCGCAGGTTAAGAGCAAACGTCCGCTTCCGAGTGCGCGAAGGCGCACTTTGTGCCTGTGTTGCTGCGGTTTTAACCGCCCAGTCTGCAAAGACTTAGGACACGTTACTTAGTGGATGTTCTGACGCTGTGACTTCGATGAAGCCGCGAAAGTTCAACCGCTCTCGCATCTCGGCATCGACCAGAGCGGAACGCGACTTGCGTGAATTGAGGCAGGAAATCTCCCAGGATCAAGCAATCTGTATCAAAGTTGCTCAGATTGAAAAAGATGTGCGTAGTCGGAACCCGTACACACCAAAGGCAAAGCCTCGCAAGAGTGGAAAAAGTGTCCATATCGCCGAAAGCACCGCTGAAATTCCTGGCCTGGTCAAGCAGGCACTTGGCCTGTAGCATTCGCCGCCGCGAGATCAGGCAGGAAGTCGCGCCGTGAAAGCAGAGTTCCTGCCTAACGGCTCGCCCGATTGCCCGCTCATACGCCTCTACGATTTTGACGTGGAACAAGCTGAGCACTTGAGACGGCTGGCTTTGGCATTAGCTGAGGGCGCTGTCGTCGAAGTCCTTTTGCAAGAAGCGTCTTGGATAACAGCCGTCAGCCAAAGCAGTTTGACCTTGCAAGTGTCGAAAGAAGATCAGGGTGTTAAGCAAGGCAAAGGGGCTGATGTGTTTTTCTGTCGGTTAAGCCGTTCTTCCTGGCTGACAGTAGCTGACCTAATTTCACCGTTTTGTAAAAATAGTAGAGCAGGCACTTACCAATGGCTTGATGAAACAGGCCCTATCTCACTGCTCCTCTCGCCAGACGGTAGATGGTGAAGGGGAACCCGGCACTGAGAATGCCGGGTTTTTGCTTGTCACTCCGCGTTCGACTTGTGCAGCTTGGAATGGTGGCGGCTGTAGCCGAAGTAGACGTTGCTGTAGCCGAATTAGACGATGCTGTAGCCGAATTAGACGATGCTGTAGCCGAATTAGACGATAAAGCCTGAGAGGGCGAGCGGCACGAATGCGGCGATGAGGCTGACAATCCCGCCGAGCAGCCAGGTCGCAGCCGCCGGGGTGTGGAAGCGTGGAGATAGGCGGCTGGAGACGCTCGGCAGGAGGCTGTCACTCGCCACCGTGTAAAAAATACGCGGCTGACCGTACAGCAGTACCAGCATGACCAAAGAGAGGCCCACAATGACGCCTGCTTCGACCAGCCCCATCAGCCAGCCGAGGGCCTACCCGGTGTTCTGAACGTCTTCTGTCCCCTGGTCAGCACTGGTTACCCGGAGGGCAGGCGGCGTTTCCGAACGCCTTTCAGCGCGGACGTTCATGGCCGCGTTCACTCACTTGTCTGCTTCGGTACCGCTGTATTCTGCATCGCTTCGACAAATGCCTGCACCGCCGCCCGCCGCGCCTTCGTCTTTTTCAGCAGCAGGCCCGTGGGCCGCGTGAAGGCATCGGCAGAAGTGAACGGCACACCGGCAAGCGTCCCCGCCCGCTGCTCCTGACGCACGGTATCTGCCGGCAAAATGCTGACCCCGCTCCCGATTTCCACTAAGTTTTTGATCGTCTCGATGTTGTCAAACGTGGACACGACTTTGACCCGCACTCCCGCCGCCTTCAGCCTGTCGTCTACCAGCCGCCGGGTGGGAATGTCATCGGCAAAGCCGATAAACGCCAGGCCGTCGAGCTGCCGCAGGGAGACTTCGGCGTGGGCCAGCGGATGCTCTGGGGCGCAGACTAAGACCATTTCTTCCTCAGCAAACGGCACGACCTCCAGCCCGCGTTTCCCCGATGGGCAGGCGACAATGCCGACCTCTACAGTACCGTTCACGACATCCTCATACACGTGATCTGTCTGCTTGTATTCTAAGTGGACATTGACGCGCGGGTGGGCCGCGAGAAACGGCTTGAGGCGCGGCGGCAGGGCGTGCAGGCCGACCGAATACACCGTTGCCACCCGCACGGTTCCTGCCACTTCGTCGGACAACTGACGCATTTCGGCGTCCAGCGCCGATGCGCCTTGCAGGAGCGCCTTTGCCCCGGCATACAGGGTTTCCCCTGCCACAGTCGGCGAGACTTTTCCGCGCCCCTGCCCCCGGTCAATCAGTGTCTGCCCGTAATCAGCTTCCAGCGCTTTGAGCCGCTGCGAGACGGCCGACTGGGATACGAAGTTCTTTTCGGCGGTGCGCGAAAAGCTGCCGGTATCAACAAGGTCCGAGAAGATTTGCAGGCTGTCTAGGTTGAGCATAAATTACAGGAAGCGCGTTATGAGAAGCGCGTTATAGGAAACACTTTTAGGAAGGGCGAACACAAGGTTCGCCCCAACGGGGTTTGGATTAAGAGACAGGAACGGGGGGGTAGGGCGCGAATGATGTAGGGCACGAACCTTGTGTTCGCCCTTCTTGTCCATCTCCCCGATTAAGCCATGCTTATAATACCCGAAAAAACAATTCATTTTACTTTGCTTGCGACCACAGGGTATACTAAGGCGTCACACACTTGGGTGAAAGGTTTTTTTATGGCTGTCGCTTCTCCTGTTAATGAACCCGCTGCGCCGAAGCGGCGTCTGCACGACCCGTTTATCTGGCACAAGCTGCACTCAGCATCGGGCATCTTTCCCATTGGCTTCTTTTTGTTGCAGCACCTGCTGGCAAACTCCTATGCCCTGCGCGGGCCGGCAGCCTACAATGCCGTGATTCGGGTCTATGGCGGCCTGCCGTTTGTCGCTGTGCTGGAAATCGTTCTCATCTACATTCCGCTTTTGTACCACTCTGTCTACGGCATCTGGATCAGTATGTACGGGCAGCCGAATTTAAACAAGTACGCCTATGGGCGTAACTGGATGTACTTCTTGCAGCGGGCGTCCGGCCTTGTTGCCCTGGTCTACATCAGCGTTCACGTTTGGGACACCAGCATCCACAAGTACATCGCGCTCTGGCACGGCAACCCGAACCCGGAGACGGCCATCAGCTACCTGGCGATGTCCCATCAGATGGCGAACCCGTGGCTGTTCTGGCTGCAAGCCGTCGGCATTGTCGCCACCGTGTTCCACTTCACCAACGGCCTGTGGAACTTCTGCATTCGCTGGGGCATCACGATCTCGGCCCAGGCCCAGCGCACCAACCAGTACGTCTGCTGGGGCCTGTTTTTCATCTTCGCCGGGATGGGCCTGTGGACAATCGCCGACCTGCGGATCGCCGGCCTTCAGCATATAGAGGCTGCCTCGCCAGCCGTCACTCAGCCGTCGCCCAATCCATAATCTTCGTCCGCGCAGCAGGAACCTACAATGGCACTCGCCCGGCAATTTGCTGAACAGGATCGCTATACCGAAGGGCAGTACCTTAAATGGGAAGAGGACGCTGTCGAGAAGTCAGAATATGTAGACGGCGAGATCCGCGCTATGTCCGGCGGCTCGGAACCCCATGCGTCCATTCCTGTCAACATTGGCGGCGAACTGAGGACAGCATTAAAGGGGCGCGGCTGCCGCGTCCTGTCGCCCGACATGAAAGTCTGGACGGCAGGCGCGATGTATTACCCAGACCTATCGGTTGTCTGCGGCCCCAGCGTCTACCGAAACGGCAACAAGCATGTTATCACGAACCCCATTGTCGTGGTTGAAGTCCTGTCGCCAAGCACCGAGCCGAAAGACCGAGGCGAAAAGTTCATACGGTATCAGCAGATCGAGACCTTGCGCTCGTACCTGCTGGTCAGCCAGACCGAGCCGCGTATCGAAATCTTTGAGCGCGGCGAAAACGGCCACTGGGATTACAGCATGGTCACTGGTCTGGAAAATGCGATTGAGGTCTCCTCGCTGGGCGTGACTTTAGCGCTGTCGGAGATTTACGATCAGGTTGAGTTTGGCGACGCGGAGTGAGCGTGGGAATAAATTCCTACGCTATGGGGCGCAGACGCCAAATGACCGCCTTCGCGGGCATCAGAAACGCGCCTGAAACTAATTTCATCCTCGCCCGCGCAGGCGGGAGCTTGCCCTTTTGAAACACGGGGCTGAACCCCCGTGTTCCTGATTGCATATAAAATTTGCGAAAACGAACTGGTCGGAACTGGGACTTACTGAGGATTGTTACAAGATAAAGAGGCATAAACTATGGCAAGCGTGGCAACCAATTTGAAGCCGAAGGTGATTGTGGTCGGCGGCGGCCTCGCCGGGCTGATGACAACGATCAAGATTACGGAAGCGGACATTCCCGTAGACTTGTTCTCGTTTGTCCCCGTCAAGCGCAGCCATTCGGTCTGCGCCCAGGGCGGCATCAACGGCGCGGTCAACACCAAAGGCGAGGGCGACTCGGTCTATAAGCATTTGGACGACACCGTCTACGGCGGCGACTTTCTAGCCAATCAGCCGCCGATCAAGCACATGGCGGACAATGCGCCGGGCATTATCAACCTGCTCGACCGCATGGGTGTTATGTTTAACCGAACGCCCGAAGGCTTGCTGGACTTCCGGCGCTTCGGCGGGACGCAGTATCACCGGACGGCTTACGCGGGCGCGACGACCGGCCAGCAGTTGCTGTATGCGCTGGATGAGCAGACGCGCCGGGCGGAGACCGAGGGCAAGGTCAAGAAGCATGAGTTCTGGGAGTTCTTAGGCGTCATCAAAGACGATGACGGTGTCTGCAAAGGCATTGTCGCCCAGGACCTGCGGACGATGGCAATTCAGGAGTTCCGCGCGGACGCCGTGGTGCTGGCGACCGGCGGCCCCGGCATTGTTTACAACCGCTCGACAAACTCTGTAATGAACACCGGCACGGCGGCGTCGGCGGTGTATCAGCAGGGCGCGAAGTACGCAAACGGCGAGTTTATCCAGGTGCATCCGACTGCTATTCCCGGCATGGACAAGCTGCGGCTGATGTCCGAATCGGCACGCGGCGAGGGCGGGCGAGTTTGGGTCCCCCGCAAGCCCGGCGACGAGCGGCGCGGCGAGAATATCCCGGAAGCCGAGCGGTACTATTTCTTGGAAGAGCGCTACCCGGCCTACGGCAACTTGGTCCCGCGCGATATTGCCACCCGCGAGATCTTCTCGGTCTGCGTAGACGATAAAATGGGCGTCTTCGGCGAAAATCAAGTTTATCTGGACTTGACCCACTTAGACAAGAAGCAGATTGACATCAAGCTTGGCGGCATTCTGGAAATCTACGAGAAGTTTATCGGCGAAGACCCGCGCACGACTCCCATGCGGATCTTCCCGGCGGTTCACTATTCAATGGGCGGCCTGTGGGTAGATTTCGCCAAAGATGAGACGACCGGCGGACTGATCGAAGGCAACCCGCGCAACCAGCAGACGAGCATTCCGGGCCTGTTTGCGGTCGGCGAGGCCGATTACCAGTACCACGGCGCGAACCGGCTGGGGGCGAATTCCCTGCTGTCGTGTCTGACCGGCGGCCAGCTTGCCGGGCCGGGCATTGTCAATTACGTTAAGCACCTGAAAAAGAGTGTGGATGATCTGCCGTCTTCGCTGTTTGAGGGCGCACTCCAAGAGCAGCAGGCCAAGTACGAAAAGCTGGCGTCGTCTACGGGAACAGAGAACCCGTACAAGCTGCATGAGGAGCTGGGTGACGTGATGACCGAGAATGTCACCGTGGTTCGCTATAACGACCGCCTCAAAGCGACTGATGTTAAGATTCAAGAATTGATGGAGCGGGTCGAGAACGTCTCAATCGCCGACAGCTCGAACTGGACCAATCAGCTTATTCCGTTCACGCGGCAGCTTAAGAACATGCTGCACTTGTCCCGCGCCATCACGCTGGGGGCGCTCGCCCGCGACGAATCACGCGGCGCTCATTACAAGCCGGACTTCCCGAAGCGCGACGACGAGAAGTTCCTGAAGACGACCATCGCCGAGTGGACGCCAAGCGGCCCGCGCCTGTCGTATGAAGCCGTAGACACGTCGCTGATCAAGCCGCGCCTCCGCAACTACGCCGCCGAAGAAAACACGGAAGGCGTGGCGACTCCCACCGCCCAAGCTGCCAAAGAAACGCTGGTGGTGGACACGCACGGCAGGAACGGCAACGGAAATGGACACGCGCCGGTCGCCGTCGGCAACCGGGCCGGAGTAGACGACCGAAACGGCCTGGCGTCGTTCGGCGCGGGCCTGACCGGGGCAAAAAGCCAGCCACTGGAAATCGCCGCCGGCGCCAACACAAACGGCAACGGCGATCAGTTGTCCACGCGCCCCCCGGAAGACCGCCGCGACAGCCCGACCGGCGCCGCTGACAAGGCCGAAATCAAAGCCGCCGACGACAACTGGCTGACAGGCACAGACGACGCCGACAGTGCCGATCCCACTAAAGCGAGCAACCCCGTCGCGGTTGCAGGAGAACGTGATGTCCATGCACAGTAGAATAGCGATATTTGGTGCGGCGGGGCTGCTTCTGGCCGTTCTGCCTGCCACCGCTAAACCGAAGGCAATGCCAAAAGCGACTTTTTTGCAGTCCGCTGTGATCGACAATACTGGGTCAACTAACACGTTCGGCTACACTATTACGGTAACGGCAACCAAAGGCACCTATCATATTTCGTCGGTCTCTAACGGCGGCAAAGACACCAGCAACGAGGCGGGGATGCCAAGCGGCGTGCAGCCCCTGGTGGCGCACCTCTTTACGGACCTGAACGCCGCCATGCCGCTGACCAGCCTGCCGGTGCGCCACGGGATGCGGAGCGCGTCTTTTGGAACACGGACGACGATCACTTACAAAGGCCAAACATCGCCTGACTTGACGTTTGCTTCGGACCCGCGTTCCGCCGCTCTCAAAGCGGACGTAGACAGCATCACAAAAGCCCTTCACGTTGGGAATGCTCCGCGCCGTCCCATTGTTATGCGTCCGATTGTGATACATGCAGACAGATAATTTTTAGAAGAAGCGTGGGATTGAAATCCTACGCTGTGGGGCGCAGACGCCCAGTGACCGCCTTCGCGGGCACGGAGCAAGACTTTCGTGAAAATCCTATTCTTTGTCCACGAAGGTGGACATTAGGCGCTTCGCCCCATAGCGTAGAACTTTAGTTCCACGCGCTTATTTAGAAAGAAACTTTCATGGCTGACCAGAAGACCATTACGCTTAAAATCAAGCGGCAGAAAGACCAGACTTCGGCCCCGTACTGGGAAGAGTTCGAGCTGCCATACCGCCCGGCAATGAACGTCATCTCGTGCCTCATGGAGATCCGCAAGAACCCCGTCACCAAAGACGGCAGGCAGACTTCGGCCCCCGTCTGGGAGATGAACTGCTTGGAGAATGTCTGCGGCTCCTGCACGATGCTGATGAACGGCAAAGTCGGCCAAAGCTGCGCGACATTGGTAGACAACTTACAGCAGCCGATTACTTTAGAGCCGATGTCCAAGTTCCCGGTCGTCAAAGACCTGGCCGTGGACCGTTCGCGAATGTTCGAGAACCTGAAAAAGATACGCGGCTGGATTCCGATTGACGGCACCTACGACCTCGGCCCCGGCCCGCGCATCGCCGAGCGCGACCGCCAGGAAGCCTACGAGTTCGCCCGCTGCATGTCGTGCGGCTCGTGCCTGGAAGCCTGCCCGCAGGTCAACACGCATTCCAACTTTATCGGCCCCGCCGCCATCGGTCAGGTGCGCCTGTTCAACAGCCACCCGACGGGTTCGATGAACCGTGAGGAGCGCTTAGAAGCGATTTCCGGGTCCGACGGCGTCACAAGCTGCGGCAACGCCCAGAACTGCGTCAAAGCCTGTCCGAAAGAGATCCCTCTGACCAAAGCCATCGCCGAGATGAACCGCGGACGTAACTTTGTATAAGTTCAAGCGGTTTTTCCGTGGCAAATAGGGCAAATTAGCCCGGCGCAGTGAGCCGGGCTTTCTTGCTATTTTCCACGCTTCCCACGTACTTCCCATGCTGTTTCCCTTATTGCGCGGCTTTGGCCTCGGCGCAAGCCTGATTATCGCCATTGGAGCGCAGAATGCGTTCGTGCTGCGGCAGGGACTGCGCCGGGAGCAGGCGGCGCTTGTCGCGGCGCTCTGCACGGCCTGCGATGCGCTGCTGATTATGCTGGGAACGGCAGGCGTCGGCAGCGCCATTGCTCATTTGCCCTGGCTGACGCGGCTGGCGTCTGCCTGCGGCGCTGTCTTTCTGCTGGTCTACGGCGGCCTGGCATTTCGGCGGGCGCTGCATCCTGCTATACTGGACACGGCTGCTCCGGCTCCGGCCAGGCGCGGCGGTGTCGCCGCTGCGACGCTCTCCGACAGCCTCCTTAACCCTCATGTTTACCTCGACACTGTTGTCTTGGTCGGCGGCCTTTCCGCGCAGTATGCGGCTTTGCCCCGGCGGTACTTTGCGCTTGGCGCGGTCTGCGCGTCAGGTGTCTGGTTTTTCAGCCTCGCGCTCGGCGCGGCACATCTTGCCCCGCTGTTTCGCCGCCCTGGCGCTTGGCGTGTACTGGACTGCGGCGTTGGGATCGTCCTGTGGGGCATCGCGTATGGCCTCGTGCGAAGCTCTCTAAACTGGGTATAACAACGCTAAATTGGAGGATCACACTTATGGCGCTGCTGCTTTCGCTGGATTACGGGTATCTCGCCCCCGATGTAGACTTACAGGAAGTGATAGACTTTCAACCCGATGTGACGCTCGCGCATGAGCAAGTGACGCAGGGAACCGGCCTCGGCTCGGACTTTCTGGGCTGGGTGGATCCGGCAAAGATCGTCAGCGGCGAGGAGCTTCAGAAGATCAAGACGCTGGCCGCCCAAATCCGGGGCAACTCCGATGTGCTGGTTTCTATCGGGATCGGCGGCTCGTATCTGGGGGCGCGGGCGGTTATCGAAGCGCTCGGCGAAGGCGACGGCCCGGAAGTGCTGTTTGCGGGCAACTCGCTGTCGGCACATGAGCATGTCAAGACGCTGAAGAAGCTGGACGGCAAGCGGTTCTCCATTAACGCCATCTCTAAATCCGGCACGACGACCGAGCCTGCCGTGGCATTCCGCTTGTTCCGTGACCTGCTGGAAAAGAACGTCGGCAAAGACGAAGCCAAAAAGCGTATTGTCGCGACGACCGATGCCAAGCGCGGCGCGTTGAAGAAGTTCGCCGACGAAGAAGGTTACCCGACCCTTGTGATTGCCGACAGCATCGGCGGGCGCTACTCCGTGCTGTCCCCGGTCGGTCTGCTGCCGATTGCCGTGGCCGGCATTGACATTGATGCGCTTCTTGCCGGCGCCAAAGCCGTCGCCGACGCGACTGCCGATCCCGATGTCACCAAGAACCCCGCCGCCTTCTATGCCGCCGCCCGGAACCTGCTGTACCGCAAGGGCTACGCCATTGAGATTTTGGCCTCGTTCGAGCCGCGCCTGCATTATATCGCCGAGTGGTGGAAACAGCTTACGGGCGAAAGTGAAGGCAAGAGCCATATCGGCCTGTTCCCGGCGTCGGTGGACTTCACGACCGACCTGCACTCGATGGGCCAATGGATCCAGGAAGGCCGCCGCAACATCATTGAGACATTTATGATCATAGACGGCGGCGAGCCTGACCTAGCCGTCCCGCCCGCCGAAAACGACCTGGACGAGCTGGGCTACTTGCAGGGCCGCCCGCTCACCGAAGTCAACAAAGCCGCCTACGAAGCGACTTCTCTGGCTCACCGCGACGGCGGCGTCCCCAATATGACAGTGCATCTGGCCCAGCTTGATGCCTATTCCCTCGGCGCACTCTTGTACTTCTTCGAGCGGGCCATCGCCCTCTCCGGCTACCTGATGGGCATTAACCCGTTCAATCAGCCCGGCGTCGAAGCGTACAAAACTAATATGTTCGCCCTCCTCGGCAAGCCAGGGTTCGAGAAAGCGACGGAGGAAGTCAAGGCAAAACTGGCCGCACTGCCGAAAGACACGACTGTTCAGTTTGGATAGAAAGAAAAAGCCCGGCGCTATCAGCACCGGGCTTCTTTAGTTTCAACCGCAGGGTAGGACGCTTAGGGCGTCGAAGCCTGAGCCACAGTGGGAGCAGCCGGCGGCTGAAGAATGATCACAGTTTTGTTGTCTCCCTTAAAGATAATGCCATGGTTGATCGGTGTAATGTCAAACCGGTGTTGTGCTGAGATGATACGGGCGGTGACGAGTTGATCATCCGAGCCGACGACAATTTCAAACCGGAAGCGGTAGGGATCAATACGAAAGCCGGGTTTGGAGGGTTTCAAGCCTAAATCACTGGGTATTTGAGGGCAACTAGCCGCAGCCTTGTCCTGCCACTCTCCATGAAGTGTAAGATTAGAAAATGAGGTATTAAGAGCCTCCGACCAAAGTGTTCTCCCTGTCTCATCCTCAAGGCTGACCCGTGATGAGTTCTGCCCCGAAGCGACTGTGGAAATTTTCACATTTGGGGATGTCATTACTTGGGCGAACAGCCACTTTCCGCTGCCGTCTTTGACCGTGACTAGCTTCTGATGGTTCTCGATGGTTAAGTTTATTGTCTGAGGCGTGTCGGCGAAACATGAAGAGCAGGCAATAAGGCTTGCGGCAGCAGCCGTCAATGCCGAGAACAGGCAGGGGAGTATCTTCATAGGTTTATCTTCCTTCCAGCAGGCAGACTTCAGCAACGCGGTAGATTTGCGTTCATCGTACCTCATGCCCTCTGGTTTTGTACTAACCCGGTGCCTCTTTTTTTGCGCGAGGATGCGCCTGGGCATAAACTTCCTGCAAGCGCTCCGTCGTCACATGAGTATACATCTGGGTCGTGGCGACGCTGGCGTGGCCGAGCAGTTCTTGAATGAGGCGCAGATCAGCCCCGTTGGACAGCAGATGCGTCGCGAACGTGTGGCGCAGGACGTGCGGGGTGATCTTCAAATGCGCCGACGCTTCGGCACAGTAGCGGTCGAAGAGCTTGCGGACGCCCCGGTCCGAAAGGCGCTTGCCGTAGCGGTTGACGAACAGCGCCCCGTCGTCTTTGGCGGCCTGCATCAAAAGGGCAGGGCGGCCTTTACGCAGATACCGCTGCAAGGCAAAGACGGCCTGACGGCCCAGCAGCGTGACGCGCTCTTTATTCCCCTTGCCGATGACCCGAATGACGCCTTCGTCGTAGTTGACATCGCCCACCGACAACGTGACTAACTCCCCGGCCCGCATTCCTGACGCATACAGGGTTTCCAGTAAAGCGCGGTCGCGCAGGCCGAGCGGCTTGGTTAAATCCGGGGCGGCGAACAGGGCGTCTATCTCATCGGAGCGCAGGAACTTGGGAAGCCGCTGTTCGAGTTTGACGCTGCGGAGGCCGACGGCGGGGGAGCGTGGGATATGCCCGTGGCGGGCGAGATGGGAGAAGAACGAGCGCAGGGTCGCCGTCTTGCGGGCGCGAGAGGCACGCGCCAGATTCTGCGCCTGCATGGCAGCAAGGTAGGAGCGGAGCAGGGCAGGATCAACGGCATGGATGTCGGTGACGCCCTGCGCCGCCGCAAACTCTCCGAACTGCCGCAGGTCTTCGGCGTAGGCTTTGACCGTATGCGGCGATGCGCCTTTGACACTGGCTTGGGCTTCCAGGAAAAGATCGCGGCAGGCTTCGATCATAGGCGCGTGTCGAGAAGAATACACGGGGCTGAACCCCCGTGCTTCAAAAGAGCAAGCTCCCGCCTTCGCGGGCGAAGAGGCCAAGATTTCCGATGCCCGCGAAGGCGGGGAATTGCCCTTCAAAGCACGGGGGTTCAGCCCCGTGTATTCAGGTCGGGAATATTACGCCGGCAGCGCCTCGGCCAGTGCGGCGAGGCCCCGCTCGGCCAGCAGGGTGTTCTTTTCTTTTTTGTCTTTGACGCGCTCCGGCAGCGGCGGGACAATGCCCCAGTTCGCATTCATCGGCTGGAAGTCTTTGCCGTCGTAATGCGCGACGTAAGCCGCCAGCGCCCCCAGCATGGTCGTGTCGGGGAGTGTCAAGAGCGGCTGTCCGAGCAGGTGACGCGCGGCATTGCGGCCTGCGAGAATGCCGGTCGCCGCCGATTCGACATAGCCTTCGACGCCCGTAATCTGTCCGGCGAAGAAGACGTTCGGGTAGGCTTTCATTTGAAGCGTGTCGTCCAAAACTTGCGGCGACTGAATGTAAGTGTTCCGGTGAATCACCCCGTACCGGACGAACTCGGCGTTTTCCAGTCCGGGGATCATGCGAAACACCCGCTTCTGGTCGCCCCACTTCATGCGGGTCTGGAAGCCGACCATGGAATACAGCGTCCCCGCCCGGTTCTCCTGCCGAAGCTGCAAACACGCCCAGGGGCGGTGGCCGGTGCGCGGGTCGGTGAGGCCGACCGGCTTCATCGGGCCGAACGACAGGGTTTTGGGACCGCGCGACGCCAAGACTTCAATCGGCAGGCAGCCTTCAAAGTAGGGAACCTTCGCTTCATGCTCCTGCAAAGGTGCAAGCTCCGCCGCCAGCAGCGCTTCGTAAAACGCCTGGTACTCCGGCTTCGAGAATGGGCAGTTCAAATACGCCGCGTCGCCCTTGTCGTAGCGCGAGGCCATAAACGCGATGTCTCGGTTGATTGTCGCTGCGTCAATGGTCGGCGCGACGGCATCATAGAAGAAAAGCTGAGACTGGCCGGTCAGCCGTCCCACTTCGGTCGCCAGTGCATCGGACGTTAATGGCCCGGTGGCGACGATATGCACCGAGTTCTCGTCAATGGTCGTGACTTCCGCCCGTTCCAGCGTGATGTTCGGATGGCTTTCCAGCTTTCCGGTAATACACGCCGCAAACAAGTCGCGGTCGACGGCCAGCGCTTCGCCGGCAGGGACGCAGGACGCATCTCCGGCGGCGACAATGAGAGAATCCAGCCGCCGCATTTCTTCTTTCAGCAGCCCGGCGGCATTGGTCAGCAGATTGGACTTCAGCGAGTTTGAGCAGACCAGCTCCGCCAGCTTGTCCCCGACATGCACCGGGGTCGGCCTCACTCCGCGCATCTCCACCAGCCGTACTTTTGCGCCTGCATTTGCCGCTTGCCAGGCGGCTTCGCTGCCCGCGAGGCCACCCCCGATAATCGTGATTTCATCTCGCATATTCTTACAACTCGTACTCGTCTACCGGCGAGAAGTAAATCACGGTACAGACCTCTTCATCGGTGACTTCCCGGCCATAAATACGGCCTAAAAGCGGCATGACTTCTTCTTTGGTGCGGAACTCCGGGTTCTCGCGCTGAACATCGCGCGGCGACAGCTCCCCGCACGGCTTGACTTCCACGGCATCTAAGATGGCGCAGAAGATCTTTTTGCGCCGCGCGAACCGCTGGCCGACCGTGACCCAAACGATCTGTCCGGTCTGGTACTTGTCGCTTTTGTCGCCGAGGCGAATTGTCGCCGACTTGCGGCCTTTTTTAAGTGCGTCTCCGTAGAGATCGCTGTAGAAATTCAGCGCTAACATGAACGTGTAATCATCCTCTGTTATGCGAGGGAGTAAACTCCGTTCGCTAAATAGTGTCGTCCTGCGGACCAAAGAAGTTCGCAGCCAGGTGTCAGGTGACAGGCTGCTTTGGTTCTACTTTCAGGTATATCTCGGCAGGGGCCTCAGTGAAATACTTGAACAACGCCGGGCAAAGCCAGCCTTCCATGCCAAGTTCTGCCGACCGATAGACATTGCCGCTCAATTCGGGACGTACCCAATCCAGCTTATGCTGAAAGCCGGGAAATGCCGCCGCCGAGAATACGATGCGAAACCCCATGTCGGCATTGGGAATACCGCCGACCATTGCATCAATCATTGTGTCGGCACCCTCGACGAACGGTTCTTTGATTAAGCCGACTTGCGGATCGTCGAACACCCACATTCCTTCATATTTGTACGGCGCAATTATCGATAACGAATTCATGGTTACTCTTTTGTTTGCCTATACCGCTGCCAGTTCGCGCTCGGCTTCCGGCGCATCGGCGTCTGAATACTCAGAACTATCGCCATACTCCGCGCCTTCGGCAGTTTCTTTGACTTTAGGCGGCAGCGCTTCTTTGTAATCGCAGTCCGCGCCGGTACACTTGATGCCGACCACGCGCCCGCCGCGCATGGTGTTCTCCATCAGCGGCATTTTGCACTTTGGGCAGGGGCGGCCGATTGGCTTGCCCCAGGCGACGAAGTCGCATTTCGGATAGTTGCCGCAGCCGAAGAAGGTCGCGCCTTTCTTGGAGCGCTTCTGGACTACCTCGCCGCCGCATTTGGGGCAGGGGACATCAATTTTCGCTGAGGCAGGCTGCTTGGTCGTCTTGCACTCCGGGTAGTTCGTACAGGCAATAAACTGGCCGAACCGCCCGACGCGCACGGCCATTTCTGCGCCGCAGTTCGGGCAGGCTTCGTCAATCTTTTCCGCTTCGGGCCGCACAATCGTTTTGCAGCCCGGATAGTCCGAACAAGAAATAAACTCGCCGTAGCGAGAGGCACGAATGACCATCGGCTTGCCGCAGGTGGGGCAGTCCTGGCCGGCCTCGCGCGGCGGCACCTTGAGGCTCTCCATCTCAGTGCCGGCTTTGGTGACACTCTCGGCGAACGGCGTATACCAGCGGCGCATCATGCCGACCCAGTCTTCTTTGCCGTCGGCCACCGCGTCAAGCTGGGCTTCCATCGCCGCCGTGAACTTGACATCTAAAATCTCCGGGAAGTGCTTGACCAAGAGGTCGTTCACGGTCGTGCCAAGCTCGGTCGGCTTGAAGCGCTTTTCGGCCAGCTCCACATACTGCCGGTCTTGAATGGTGGCAATAATGGACGCATAGGTGCTGGGCCGTCCGATGCCTTTTTCTTCCAGGGCTTTCACGAGAGTCGCCTCGGTGAAGCGCGGCGGCGGCTCGGTAAAGTGCTGCTTCGGGGTCAGGGCCAAGAGCTTCAGCATCTGCGCTTCCGTCAGCGGCGGCAGGGGCTGCTTGTCTTCGTCGTCTACGGTCTTGCTGTCGTCTTTGCCTTCCTGGTAGACGCGCAGGAAGCCGTCAAACTTCTGGGTCGAGCCGGTAGCGCGGAACGTGTAATTCTTCGCGGTAATGTCTACGGTGACGACATCGAAGACCGCCGGGGTCATCTGGGACGCCACAAAGCGGTTCCAAATCAGCTTGTACAGCCGCTCCTGGTCCCTGGACAGCATGGAAGCGACGCGCTCCGGCAGGCGGCGAACGTCGGTGGGACGGATCGCTTCGTGGGCATCCTGCGCCGCGCCGCCTTTTTTGTACTGCTTGCCGGCAGCAGGCGCATACTTCGGGCCGTAGGTCTCGACAATCAAGGCTCGCGCCGCCGCCTGCGCTTCATCGGCGATGCGCGTCGAGTCGGTCCGCATATAGGTAATCAAGCCGACATGGCCTTCGCCGGGGACATCCACGCCTTCGTAAAGCTGCTGGGCGACCTGCATTGTCTTTTTGGCGTTGAAGCCGAGCTTGCGGGACGCTTCCTGCTGGATCGTGCTGGTAATAAACGGCGGAGCCGGATTGCGCCGCTTTTCGCTGCGCTTGACCGACTTAACTTTGTAGTCCGCGCCGTCCAAATCCGCCAAGACTTGGTCGGCAGACTTCTGGCTGCCGATCTCGATCTTTTTGCCGTCGCGCTCGGTCAGCGATGCGTCGAACTTCTGCTTCTGCGTGTCTGGGGTCAGCGACGCCGTGATAGACCAATACTCGACCGGCTTGAACGCCAGTATCTCGCGCTCTCGGTCGGCGATCAGGCGCACGGCGACCGACTGCACCCGGCCTGCGGACAAGCGCGGGCGGACTTTCTTTGCCAGGATTGGGCTGATCTTGTAGCCGACAATTCGGTCCAGTTCGCGCCGGGCCTGCTGGGCATTCACCCGGTCCATATCAATCTCGCGCGAGTTTTCCAGCGCCGCCTGCACGGCAGTTTTTGTAATCTCGTTGAACTGAATGCGGCGCGGGTTCTTGAGGTTCAGCGCTTCCGACAAATGCCACGAAATTGCCTCGCCTTCGCGGTCCGGGTCGGATGCGAGATAAACAATGCTGGCGTTCTTGGCGGCGGCTTGCAGCTTCCGAACGACATCTTCACGCTCCGGGATGACGACATAGGTGGGCGCGAAATCGTTTTTGATGTCAATCGAGAGCTTCTTCTCCGGCAGGTCCCGGACATGGCCCATGCTGGCTTCCACCTGGTAGTCGCTGCCCAGAAAGCCTTTGAGCGTCTTGGTCTTGGCCGGCGACTCGACGATAATCAACTTTTTTGCCATTGTACGTCTTTGTTTCCTTACGTTACTTCCATTATAACACTCAATCGGGCTTTTTTGTTACCGAAGTTTCGCCGTGAGGACGGCTCATCTTGGCATGATTTATGCAGGGTCACTATTGATAAGCCTGCGTGGAAACTTTTTGCGGCTCGGCATCGTCCATTTCCTAGTCTTTGTGCGAGTTTTTCGTTTTTGTTCGCCGGCAATGTTTACAAGAAGTGCAAATATGTAAAAACAAGGGTATCATAACGATCAACTACGGACTGCCGGACGCTCGCCCTCTGCCGCCTATTTTTAGAAACAAGGAAGATAAATGTTTCGCACTTTCCGCACTTCAAGCCTGAGTCTCAGCCATAATGCACCTGCGGTGTTTCTGCCGCTTTTTGCGCTTGCCGCCGCATCATCCGCTGCCGCCGCGCCCCTGGCCGCGCCGCGCCTGTCGGTGCCGGCGGAGTCGTTCCTGAATTACCACGCCGCGAATGTGCGCGAGCTGTCGGACGAAGTCTCGGTAGACCCGGCGGTCCGGGCGCGTTTGGCTAAGCATTTTCATGTCACGCAGACCCAGATGGTGACCTACATCCATCACAACCTTGTGCTGCGCCATCTGCAAAAAACCGGAACCTACCGGGTTGCCTGTGTCCGGCGCGACGGCAGCGAGTACTGGATTGAGTCCCGCCTGCCCGCCGGAACTCCGATCTTTGCATCCCGCGCGACCGGCCAGCCCATTCTGAAGCTTGCCTGCGGCAACCCCATGGTCTCGGCTCTTCCCCCAACAGTGTTCCCGCGTCACTCCGTCACTTCACCCAAGCTGGCGGCCGCTCCGGTGACGCTGGCCGATGCCGACATCAACACGCCGCCGGCGCTGACGGCGATTGACGGCACGCAGAGCGAGCTGATCGCGCCGGATGACCTTTCGGCTCCGCCGGTTGTCCGCGTTTCGCCGTCTTTGCAGTTTCTCGGCGGCTCGTCCGGCCTCGGCAGCCTCTTCCCCGCCCTGCTTGGCGCCGGGGCTGCTGTCGCGGTTCTCGGCCACGGCAGCTCAAGCGGCGGCAGCGTCACCCCTTTGATTCCTGTGACGCCTGTTGCTCCTGCGGTTCCCGAAGCCTCCACGGTAACTTCTTTCGGTCTGCTTCTCGTCGGCGGCAGCCTGCTGCTCATCCTGCGCCGCAAGGCAGGCACCCAGAACAGCTAAAGACAGCCTTAAAAACAAAGACAGCCTTAAAAACGCCGCTGCTGGACAACTTATTACAGAGTTTGTCGGCAGTGGCGTTTTTGTCTTCACAGCACACGAATAAAGGCGTTGCCGGGAACGCGGCGGGCGAGGCCGCGCATCTCCAGCAGGGTCAGGATGCCGGCGACTTGCGGAGCGGAGAGGCCGCTCTCGTGAATCATGCCCTCGGTCTGGCGCGGGTGCAGGGTCAGCATATCCAGAATGCGGCGCTGCTCCGGCGGCAGATTGGGGATCGCCTTGACAGGCGAGGCGGTGTCAGGCGATGCCATCGTCAGGACGCCCAGCTCAGACAGAATATCGTCCACGCACTCGACCAGCTTCGCGCCGTCTTGAATGAGCTTGTGGCAGCCTGAATTGTGGCCCATGCCGATCGGGCCGGGGATCGCAAACACGTCCCGCCCCTGGTCGCCCGCCTCCCGCGCCGTAATCAGCGAGCCGCTGTCCGACGGGCTTTCTATCACGAGAACGCCCAGAGATGTCCCCGAAATGAGCCGGTTGCGGGCCGGGAAACGCCACGGCTCCGGGCGGGTTCCCATGCCGAACTCAGAGACGACCGCGCCGCCCCCGGCAGCGATCTCTCCAAACAAGCCTCGGTTGCTCGATGGATAGGCCACATCCACGCCGCAGCCGAGAAACGCCAGCGTTCTTCCGCCGCCTTCAAGGGCGCCCCGGTGCGCTTCCGTGTCTACGCCTCGTGCGCCGCCGGACACAATGGAAAGGCCGTGCCGTGCCAGCTCCCGCGCGAACTGCCGGGCCAAACCCAGCCCGTAAGAAGTCGCCCGACGCGAGCCGACAATCGCGATGCTGAACTTGTCTTCGGGAATCAGCTCGCCGCGCACGAACAGCACCGGCGGGGCGTCTATAAGTGGGCGCAGGTTAGCGGGATAAGCGCCGTCCTGCACTGTGACAAGCCGCGTGTCGTGCTTTTCGAGGGCCGACAGCATTTGGGAAAAGTCGCGGCTTCGGGCGGCGGCCAGCTTGGCGAGGCGCTTCTCGCCAAGCTGCGGAAGCCGCTCCCGCCAGCCGGCAGGCGTGTCGGCGAACACAGCGCCAGGGCTGCCGCCGTAGGCTTCCAGCAGGCTGTTCAGACGGTGCGGCGCAAGCTCAGTCGCGTGGAAGCGCAGCCAGTCTTCGGGTGCGTCTGCTCGGCGTATCGGTGCGGGGGAAGTGGTTTGGTCAGGGCCTTCCATAGCCTTCTCTCTTTCCATAGATAAATTCCGATTAAAATGACGGCGGCGGCGGCGGGGCGTAAGGGTTGCGTCCGCCCCCGCCGGGATAGCCGCGTCCAAAGGGATTAAAGCGGTTGCCTCGGTTGGTCGCGCCGTTTCGAACGGTGAAGTGCCAGTTCCGGCTGGTTGTGTTGCCGCGCCAATCGGTCGCTTTGACTGTGAGCTGATGGTCGCCCTCGGTCAGCGGCGTGGCCGCCGTGTTGTAAATGGCATTTGCATCGGAATGGAATACGGCCAGCGGGTCGGCGACGCCGTCCAGCTCCAGGGTGACGGTGGCAGGGTTGATCCCGCTGCCTTCATCTACGATCAAGGCTCCATAAGTCAGATTGTCGGTAGGGACGGTCGCACCTGAAGCCGGGGCTAGCTGGACAATGTTCGGGTCGATGGCGTCGGGCGCGTCATTTCGGAACGCGCTGAGCGTGCCGTCGTCGCTGACGACATACAGCGTACCGGCAGCAACAATCGGGGCGGCAAAAACATTGGCGGAAGCCGCTTTCGGCTGGCTGTCGGTCGCCGTGGCCTGCATGACATAGCGCCAGGCAAGGCTGCCGCCGGAGGTGCTGTAGGCGGACACGACGCCCGGCTGGGTCGTGACCAGGAGCAGACTGCCGGCCAGCAGCGGCGGCGCGGTCGGCGCGGCTTCCAGCGTCGTTTTCCAAAGCTGCCGCCCGCCCGCGCCGAGCGCGTACAGGATGTTGGACTGCGTGATGATGTAGGTCGCGTCTGCCGTGACGGTCGGCGGGATCAGAACATTAGTCGGCAGGGTGATTGAGGCCCGCTGCCGTCCGCTGCCGGGATCAAGCGTGTGGAGCGTATCACCCGCCGTCACCAGCAAAACCCGGCCGTCGTAAACCAGGGGCACGAGGCTGGGGTCGGCATCGAAAGGAACCGACCAGGATTTATGCCCGCTTCGGGCGCTCAGGCTGTAAACGGTGTTATCGGCGGACGTAAACGTCACAAGGCCGCCGGTGATGACCGGCGAAGTCAAGACCGCGCCGCCCGTCGTCACGTCCCACACTGTCTGGCCGGTGGCGGCGCTGAGAGCGTAGCAGTGGGCGTTGCCGCTGCCGAAGAAGATGAGGCCGTCGCTGACGACCGGGGACGAGCGCAGAGCGCCGTCGAGCTTGACTTTCCAGGCGGCTTTCCCTGTTGCCGCGTCAATCTTCGTCACGTTGCTGCTGTCGTCAGTGACATACAAAAAGCCGTCGCTGTAAGCGGGCGTTGCGGCAAACAAAGTCCCTGATTTGCCGTCCGCCGGGTACTGCCAGACGGTGGTTCCGTCGGAAGCATTGACGGCGTAGACGCCGCCGCCGGAGGCGAAGTAAACGATCCCATTTGCCGTCACGGCGGAGGCCGGGTTATTCGGGGCGGCCTGGGTCGTGTGCCGCCAAAGCAGCGACAATGGGGTGGTGAGTGTTTCGGGCGAGACGCCGGTGTGGCCTAAATCGCCCCGGTAAAAGCCGACAACCGGGGCGGGCTTGGCCGGAACAGGCGTGGCACTCGGCGCAGCCATCAGCGGTGCGGAACTGATTGACGCCAGCAGCAGTGCTGGGATAAAAGTTTTAGTCATAGTGTCCTTGCAGCGAGCATCCAAATTTACTTGCGCCGTTTTTCGTCGTCGCGCCATTCGGTTTCCGACGACGAAAACCCGGAGTTCTTCCACAGCTTTTCCAGCCGCCGCCGTTCCTGCCAGTCCTTCCACCGTCCGGTGAAGTCAAATGTGTTTCGCTGGGCCGGGGAGCCATCCAAAGTCGTTCGGAACGACGGCCGAGCCGAGTGATTGTCCATCCGCAGGTCCGGTCCGCGTGATGCTCTGCCCGGCAAGCTGTAGAAGCGAGAATAGCGCACATACATATACGACGCGAGCAGGCCGCCGAGCGCAAACAGTCCCAGCAGAGCGCGTCCCTCCTGACCGACATAAATCCAGGTGAACAGAGTCACAATCACGGCGAAATACTTCGCCCGCACGGGAAACAAAAAGACCTGGACCGATTGTTCCGGCTGGATCATGCAGAAGGCGATGATGCAGCAGGCCAGCGGCAAGAAGAAGCCGAACAGGCCGTCTGGCGTCTGCAATATGAGTGAGCCGAGCAGCAGGCAGAGCGCAGAAATGAGGCCCATAACGAAAAAGAACACGGCATACTTCTGGCTGCCCCAGCTTCGTTCCAAACTCCCGCCAAGCGACCAAAGCGTAAAGCCGCCGAACAGGAAGTTGAAAAAGCCCTGCGCGGAGGCATCGAGATAGACAAGCGGGTAAGTGAGCAATGTCCACGGCTTCAAGAAAGCCCCAGGTGTTTGGAACATCATCCAGGAGAAAAAGAACTGCATTACCGCAGGAAACATAAATGCCAGCAGAAACGTCGCTGCGTTGACCAGCAGCAGCGCCATCGTGACGGGCGCACCGCCGCGAAACAGCAGCCGCTGGAAGTTATCCATCGGCGAGTTAGGTGAGTTATACCGCATCTTTCTTGTGCTTTCCAGCGTATCAACAACGGGGAATTACCCCCACAACTTTCGGTCCAGCGCCCGGTACTGGATCGCTTCGGCGACATGGGCGAGCTGAATATCGGCTTCGGCGTCTAAATCGGCAATCGTGCGGGCCAGTTTTAGAATGCGGTCGTAGGCCCGCGCAGACAGGCCGAGCTGCGAAATAGCGGCCCGGAGTAAATCTTTGACATCGTCGGTGACGCGGCAGAACTGGCGGATCTGCTTTGCGCCCATGTGGGCGTTGCAGTGCAGGAGCGTCGCCTCAAACCGCTCTTTCTGCCGGGCACGGGCGGCAAGCACTCGGCCCCGAATGGACCCCGACGGCTCGCCCGATCCGCCGCTCTGGATCATTTCATCCTGCCGCAGACGCGGCACTTCAATATGGATGTCAATTCTATCGAGCAGCGGCCCGCTGATCCGCTGCAAGTATTTCGCGATCATCGGCGGCGAACAGGTGCAGGTCTTGACTGTATCTCCATAATACCCGCACGGACACGGATTCATGGCAGCGACCAGCATAAGCTGGGCCGGATACGTCATTGTCGCCGCGACGCGAGCAATGGTGACGTGCCCATCTTCGAGTGGCTGCCGCAGCACTTCCAGAACGTCCCGCTTGAATTCCGGTAATTCGTCCAAAAATAAGATGCCGTTGTGGGCCAAAGACACTTCGCCGGGCCGGGGCGTGGAACCGCCGCCGGCAAGCGCGGCGTTCGAGATCGAGTGGTGCGGCGACCGAAACGGCCGCTTGGTCACCAGCGACGCATGGGAGCCGAGCAGCCCGCCCACCGAATATATTTTCGTAACATCCAGCGCTTCGTCCAGGTTCAGTGGCGGCAGAATGGATGGTACGCGCCGTGCCAGCATGGTCTTGCCTGAGCCTGGGGGACCAACTAAAAGAATATT
This sequence comes from Capsulimonadaceae bacterium, assembly GCA_965277885.1. Classification (GTDB taxonomy): domain Bacteria; phylum Armatimonadota; class Armatimonadia; order Armatimonadales; family Capsulimonadaceae; genus JANXMY01. Next base: position 592,628 of record CBDIDS010000003.1, read on the forward strand.
ATGTCCCCCAGCCGCAGCGACTTCCAGCGCCCGCTTGACATGCTCCTGGCCTTTGACCTCGCAAAAGTCCAAGTCGTCCCCGGTCGGCATGGCAAGCATCGCTTCCGGGTCTGACGCCAGCGGCGTCTGTGACTCGAAATCGTTCAGCAGGACCACCACATCGGACAAAGAGCGCACGGCGTAAACATGAACATCGCCGACAATCGCGGCTTCGGGCGCGTTTGCCGCCGGAACCACGAGAAAAGGGCGTTTGTCGGTGCGGGCCTTGATCGCCATCGGCAGGACGCCCGCCACGGGGCTGACCGAGCCGTCCAAAGCCAGCTCGCCGACAAACATGCCGTCGGCCAGCTTTTCGCTGCCGACCTGCCCGGTCGCCGCGAGAATACCGACCGCAATCGGCAGATCAAACGCCGGCCCCTGCTTTTTAATGTCTGCCGGTGCCAAGTTGATCGTAATCCGACGCAGCGGAAACTCCAGCCCGGAGTTCTTAATCGCGCTTCGGACCCGCTCCCGCGACTCCTGCACGGCGGCGTCGGGCAGGCCGACAATCGTGAACATGGGAACGCTGGACGAAATATCCACTTCCACGCGAACCACATACGCATCAATGCCGAGAATGGCACTGGAGTCGACTTGAGCAAGCATTTTGAGTTCCTCCTGAACGACTGTGGACTTCCTGTCGTGTTTTTGCTTATTTCGCGGTGGTCACGCAGTTTTCCTGCTTAATCCGGCGAATGTTTTTTTCACTTTGGCTTCCTGAAACCGATGAGGTATGATGTGCCTAAAGAGGAAACCAAATGCCCCCTGCCGATGCGCCTGCCTACGATACGATTGGCCTCTCCTACACGAAGACCCGGCGGGCTGACCCCCGCATTACCGATGCTCTGGTTAATCTGCTCGCCCTGCCGCCGGGCAGCGCGATCGCGGATATTGGGGCAGGAACCGGAAACTACGCCTGCGCCCTGGCGGAGCGCGGCTTCGAGGTTCAAGCCGTCGAACCCTCACCGGTGATGCGTGGTCAGGCGAAATCCCATCCCCGTGTTCAGTGGCATGAGGGCATCGCCGAGCGCCTGCCGCTCCCAGACGGCTCCGTGCAGGGCTGCGTCAGCACGCTGACTTTGCACCACTTTACCGACCTCCCCTTGGCGCTCCGCGAAATGAGGCGCGTTGCCGGAAACGGGCCGTTCGTCTTTCTGACCTTTGACTACCGGCAGATCGAGCCGCTGTGGCTTGCCGATTACTTTCCGGCGCTGTGGAGCGAGGCCGTTCAGTCTTTGCCGCCGCTGGAGAACATTGCTTCCGAGGCGCGGGCCGGCACGGGTCGAAGCGTCGAGATCATCCCGTTTCTCATGCCGTTTGATCTTGTGGACCTTTTTCTTGCGGCAGGGTGGCAGCGCCCTGACATTTACCTCGACCCGGCGGTTCGTGCCGGAATGTCCATATTCGCGATGGGCGATAAAAACGAAATCGAAGCGGGACTGGCGCGTCTTCGCGCTGATCTTGAAACTGGTCACTGGGACACAAAGTACGGCAGTCTGAAGGGACTCGCCGAGATTGACGCAGGCTACCGATTTTTGCGCGTCGCCTCGCCGTAAAGATTTCGTCACCAGATGGCATAATCAAAATCAGACGGCGCACAAACGCGCCGTCGTCCTTCGCATATTGACAAGGGCAAACCGCTTGAAAAGGCGGGACGCAAAGCTACGGGCCTTTCTTCGTAATAGACAGAGTGGCCGCCGAGCTGCCAAACTGCGACGATACCGAAGGAGACCTCGATGAACGTTCTTACTGTCTTTGCGCTCTTGCTGGTTCCCGCCGCGCCCAGCCCGGCCTCACTCACGCCTGTCCAAACGGTCACGCCCTCAGCCGTAGTGATCAGAATTGGAGAAGCCTCAGTGGAAGAGTACACGCACGGCGATCCCGGCAGCCGCATTCAGCTTCTGCGCGGCAGACAAAGCGCCCGCAAGTTTTAGTCCGCAGCGGCAAATAAGTCGAGGGAGGTTACCGGCCTCCCTCTTTTTTGCGTCGCCTACTTGTCCGACAGCGGCAGCATGAGCTGCGGGGTGGGAATAGTGTGGTCGGCGCGGGTCGCGATAATGGAAGTGCCGACGGCGAAGTATTCAATGACATGGCTGCCCCAGCCGTGCGAGTTTTCTTTGATGGTCGCGCCGACAATGCCGTCCGCCTGCAATTCTTCCGCTTCGGCCTGCATCCGGGAGAGGGCCAGCTCGCGGGCATCGTAAATGGCCTGCGTGTAGGTCGGCATTTCAATGTTCTGGCCGACCTGGGAGAACCAGGCTTTGACGCCCTGATACCCGACATGGTAAACGCAGTTCCCCATGACAAACGAGATGGGCCGGTAGCCCGCTTTGGTGAGTGTCCAAAAGTCCTGGCCGCTCAAATCACTCGTAAACGGGCGTCCGTTCGGAGCGCGGTGGCTTTCGCCATTCCGCGCTTTAATCGCCGTGCCGATCGCGATAAACTCGGCCAGATGCTCGCCCCATTCCTGCCGCCCGACTTCCAAGCGCACGCCCACAATGCCATCGGCCCCAATCGAGTCTGCTTCTTCTTCCATGCGGGTCATCGCCAGCTCGCGGGCATGGTACATGGCCTGGGTCAGCGTTTCGAGTTCCATGCTCTGGGTCAGCGCCGGCTTCTGCCAGCCGATATGGTAGATGGACGATCCGACCACCAGCCCCAGTGGGTCGAAGCCCGCTTCTTTCACTAAAAGAAACTCATTGACCGACAGGTCACTCGTGAACAGCCCTTTGCGGCCCGCGCCGGGTGTCATCGCGGCGAGCCGGTTCCGGGCATGAATGGGCAGGCCCTCCTGCGAGCCGGGCGTATATTTATCAGGCATGGGATGGTTCTCCTAAAGTGCCGGGGTTGTGGAAAACCCCGGCAGGAATATGTGCTTCGCACAAGGAACAAGATTTTGCTTTTCCCCGTCCGAAGGACGCTTCTTTGCCGGGGTTTTCCACAACACCGGCATCAAGCCGCGCTGTCAGTTTCTTCCCAATCCGCCCAAACCTTTTGGGTCTCATGACGGCGTTTCTGATTTTCGACATAAAAGATCGCCTGCGGCAGATGGGTTCGGCTCAGACTAAAACAGCCGTAATTGTCCTGCCAGCCGAACGGCTCTGTCGACAATGGCTGCTGCGGGCGTACCGTCCGCCGTACCCATGCGGTCGAAGCGCCTTTGAGCTGCTTTGCAATCTCCGACGGAGCGTGCTTTGCGGGGGCGCTCACCACCAGATGAACATGGTCGGCAAGACCGTTCAGCGCCATGACCCGGCAGCCCAAGCGCTGGGCCTGCTCGGTCAAAATCCGGTATAATTCGTCTTCCAGCGTCGGGGTGATCAAGGGCAGTCTGTGATAAGTTGCCCAAACAAAATGTAAATAAATTTCCGTTTTACTGCGTCGCATACAATCCCTCCTTAGATCAGTCAAATATGCCGTCGGAATATGCCGGGGTTGTAGAAAACCCCGGCAAAGAAGTGTGCTTTGCACAAAGAGTGGTTTGTGTCAGCCTGTTCTTTTCTGCCTGCCTCCTTATTCCTTGTCCAAAGGACATTTTCCTGCCGGGGTTTTCTACAACTCCGGCCCTAGTCCCCCAGCGGCAGGCCGTAGTCTATGGTGAGCGTGTCGGGGCCGTCGGTGACGATGGCGGTTCCCAGCGCCGTGAACTCGACAATTAAATCGCGGCGGGGCTGGCCGTTGACGTCGACTTCGTAGGTGTTGATGTACTTGTCAATGGTGACGCCGACGACGCCTTCGGCCTGGACGCGGCTGGCTTCGGCACTGAGGCGGGTCATGGCGGAGTGCCGGGTGTGGTAGATGGCCTGGGAATAGTCAGTCAGCTCGACATTGCTCCAGCTTTGGCTTGCCATCCGGTTGCCGAAGGTTGCGACATGGTAAAAAGTGCAGGTGCCGAACGCGAACCCGACGGGGAAGAAGCCGCCCCGGCGCAGGGCGTAGAACTCCTGTCCCGACAGATCACTGACAAAGGGATGCGCTGGGACAGGCCGGTCGCCCAGCGCGACGGCGGTTCCCGATGCGGCGAACTCAATGAGGTTTGCGCCCCAGTCGTAGGATTTGCGTTCCAAACGAACGCCGATGACGCCGTGCGCCCCTAAAAGCCGCGCTTCCTGCTGAAGCCGCGAGATCGCGAGCTGCCGGGCGTGGGTCTGGGCATGGGAGATCAGGGTCAGCTCAGAGCTTGCATACATCGGCGTATACTGCCAGCCGACATGATACACGGTGCTGCCCATGACCTGCCCCAGCGGGCGGACGCCTTCCGCCCCGGCCAGGGCCAGCTCATTGACGCTCAAATTGCTGGTAAAGAAGCGTTTGTTTTCCGCAAGCTCGGTAAGCCGCCGCTCGGCTTTGAGCGGCAGGCCGCCTTTTGTCAGGCGTTCCTGATCGCTGACGGCCTGCGCGGCGGCTTCGGTATTGACGGGGCGTTTTCCAAAAAGCGGCATCAGTTAATCCAGCAGACTTTTGAGCGCGAAAAAGGCTTTTTCGTTGCGGGCGGCGCGGGCGGAGATCTCGGCGCTCATCTCGGCGAGCCATTCATCCACCGGCAGGGACTTGGTTTGGAGCGTGATGCCGCGCACGATTTTAACCCGGCTGGCGACAAGCGGCCCGCGCCCTAAATCTTCCAGCGTGTACAGGTTGTCGCCGAGGGTCACAAGTATCTTGCGAACCGGCTTTTCTTTCTGAAACAAGCCGCCTTTGCGCTCAACTTGGGTCTCGTCGGGCAGCGTGCCGGTCAGCACGACGGCCAGCAGAGGCAGAAAGCCGCGAGCGTCCTGGGCGTAGGCATGGGCGAGCGCCCCGGCGACACTGACTTCCGAAAACTCTTCACCAGTCATCCAAATGCCTCTTTCCAGCGCTCCCAGAAATCGGGAAAAGTCTTCGCGACGCAGGCAGGGTTGTTAAGAGTTATTGGAACACGCAGCCCGGCGACGGCGAATGCCATTGCCATACGGTGATCGTCGTAGGTGTCAATCTCCGCAGGCGTGTAAACGCCGTCAGCCGCCGGCGTGATGGTCCAGTTGTCCGGCCCTTTGTCCACCCGGACGCCGAGCTTCGGCAGTTCTTTGGCAATGGCCTTCACGCGGTCGGTTTCTTTGACCCGCAGGCTGGCGATATTGGTAATGTGCGAAGGCCCGTCGGCAAAGGCCGCGACAACGGCGAGTGTCTGCGCCGTATCGGGAATGGCGTCCATGTCGGCGTCTATGGCCGAAAGCCGGACCGGGCCGGTTAGCGTCACCGACGGCCCGCGCGTTACGGTGCAGCCCATGCGCTCTAGTACGTCCAAGAAGCGAATGTCGCCTTGAATGGAGTCTGTGCCTAAGTTTTCAAGCGTCACCGTGCCGCCGGTGACCGCTGCCGCCGCCAGAAAGTACGACGCATTGGAGGCATCGGCTTCAATGACATACTCACGCCCGACGTAACGCTGACCCGTCGGCACACGCAGCCACCGATAATCCTCATTCACGAGCGAGACGCCGAACGACTGCATGACCGACTGCGTAATGTCAATATACGGCTTTGAGATTAGCTCGCCGACAATTTCAATCTCGACATCGTGTGCGGCATAGGGCGCGGCTTGCAGCAGCGCGGTCAGAAACTGTGAGCTGACATCTCCCCGCAGGCGGCATCGCCCGCCCGTCATGCCTCCGCCCCGCACCCGCACCGGCGGGCAGCCGTGACCGTTCAGGCATTCGGCATCCACACCGAGCGTCAGCAGAGCGCCGATGAGGTCCCGAATAGGACGCTCCCGCATCCGCGCGACGCCGTCTAAAACAACGTCCGTTCCGGCAGGCGCAAAGCACGCCGCCGCTGTCAAAAACCGCACGGTCGTCCCGGAGTTGCCGATGAACAGCGGCTTGCCCGGCGCGTCCAACCGCCCCCTGCGCCCGGCAACCACAAAATCCCCTCCCGGCGTTTCTTCAATGGTCACGCCCATCTCGCGCAGAGCCGACGCCATATAAAACGTATCTTCCGAATGCAGGGGCGCGATAAGCCGGCTTTCGCCGTCCGCCAGCGCCGCCAGCAGCAGAGCGCGGTTCGTGATGCTCTTCGAGCCAGGCAGCCGCACGGACGCCGCGACCGGCTCGTTTGTGGGAGAAAGTGTAATTTGTTTGGGGTAACTGTAGTCCGCCGCCATGCCGTCATTCTAGCACAGGCGGGGAGGGTTGTCAATGAGAAGAACCCCTCCCGCTCGTTCCTCGCTCCCTCCCCTGTTAGGGAAGGGCAATAAAGAGGTACGATAGGATAACAGCGAGAGCCAGCCCATCTTGTCCTATTTCCTCTTGCCCTTCCCTAACAGGGGAGGGAGCGAGGAACGAGCGGGAGGGGTTCCTCCTCAGAAGCGGGGCGGAGCTATTCCGCCGCCGCTTGAAACGCATTGCGCAGCAGCGTAAACCGCGCCGGCGCCGGAGGGCAGCGCACGACTTCCACCACGTCAAAGCGGCACGTCACATCGTCTAAATCATGCTTCGCCAGATACGCCCACGCCAGCCGGGAAAGCTGCGCCTGCTTCCGGGCATGGACCGCCTCGGCAGGCGTCCCTTGACTGCCCGCCCTCACCCGCCGCGTCTTGACCTCGCAGAACACCAAATATTCGCCGTCCCAGGCGATCACATCAATCTCGCCCCGCGCCATGCCGCCCAAAGGCCGCACATTCGTGTCCACAATGCGGTAGCCGCGCGTCTCCAAAAACGCCACCGTCTCCGCTTCCCCGCGCGACCCCATCGTTTTCCGCGCATCGGTCATAGAGGTTAAATTAGTTCGCACCTAGAACCCGTTGCCGAACTTCCTGCCAAGACGAACCCGCCTGGGGATCGGCATGGTAATCGTCAAGCCGCTGGTCAAGTTCCTGCTTTTGAGCTTCCGTCAGGGCCACGGCGTCAGGTTCCGCAGCAATCGTATCCCAAATATCTTCCACAAGCTGAATGCGCTCGGCAGCGCTCAATTTGGTAATTTCGGGCAAAGATGCAGTGATCATGTAAGTCCTCTTTTCTAGGAAACCCGGCACTGAAGTGCCGGTCTACTGTTGAGTGAAAGTCGCTCCGCGACTGAATGCTGATGTTTGTATGCTTTTTTGCGTCCGCGAAGGCGGACATTTCGCACTTCAAAAGCCCGGCACTTCCAGTGCGGGGTTCTTGAAGCCCTACGGCATTGTTTATAAAATTGCTTGACGATACTTTCCAGCCGCAACTGCATCGAGCTGACGGCAAAAGTCATCCATCTCCGCAGCCCGGAACCCGACCTGCATTTCTACTCGCTCTTTGCCATTATCCAGTATCGCTTCCACGGCAGCATAGCCCACGCCGCCTACGCAATAAAACGTCAGATGGATAAGATGGGACAGTCCGGGATCGGTGAAGATGACAACCTCTTTTTGAGATACCGATTTTGGAAAGCCTTTCAACTGTTCGGCGAGAGCAGCCAGTTCACCGTGCGAGACGTAAACAGCGGCAGTTCCGGCGAATGACCCGTTGCAGGCTTGAACTTCAATTTCTTGCATGTCTAGGTCTTCATAAAGAACGGTCACTGATAAGTAGGTCGCAACATCGTTTAACTTCATGTCTCTTTCGACCGCTTTTCCGACGGCCTGCGCCGCCAGTCGGGAGGGAGGAGCTGCTCTAGGGTGTCGTCTATGGTGATGATACCTTGCAGGCAGCCGTCGCTGTTGACGACGGGGAGGGCGAGTAATTTGTAGCGCTCGAACTTGTGGGCGACTTCTTCTACCGTTGCATCTAAAAGGACGCTGCGGACTTTGGGGCGCATGAAGTCGGCGATGCGGGCTTCGGGCTGGGCGACAATAAGGTCACGGAGCGTGATGACGCCGACGAGTTTTTCTTCGGTGTCTACGACGTACACATAGTAGGTGATCTCGGCTTCCGGCTCTAACGCGCGGAGCTGTTCAATGGTCTGCTGGGCGGTCATTTCCTGGGAAACGGCGACGTATTCGTTGGTCATCAGGCCGCCGGCGGTCTCGTCGTGATAGCTTAACAGCTCCTGGACATCTTCGCGGTCGTCGGCGTCCATGCGTCCCAGAAGCTGATCCCGGTGGGCTTTGTCCATGTCGCCCAGAACGTCGGCGGCTTCGTCGGCGGGCATTTCTTCGAGAATGTCGGCGGCAAGCTCTTCGTCGAGCTGCTGCAAGGCCGAAACCTGGACATCTTCGTCGGCCTCGGCCAGCGCGTCGGCGGCGGTTTCTAAATCTAAGCCTTCGAGAATGTCCCGGCGGTGGGCGGGGTCCATCTGGTTCAGAATGTCGCCGATGTCGGCAGGGTGGAGCTTGGCGATCTTTTCGTGGGAGACTTTGAGCTTCAGCGGCTCCCCGGCGTTGTGGGTCGGCAGGGACTCGACATCGTTCCAGGCAATCAGCGTGTCCGAGGCCGCGCCGAGGTGCAGGGCGCGGCTGACACTATGGAGAAACTTGTCGAGGCCCATGCGCCGGAGCAGGCCGCGCACGCCGGGGTCCACGCCGATCAGGGCCAGCCGCCCATTGGGCAGGGTTTGCAGGCGGATGTCGTTGACGCGGACGACCCGGTAATCGTGAACGTCTACGATCTGCTTGTCCAGCACGTCGCGCATGAGCGAGAAGTCCTGGGCCTGGATCTGGTACGGCTGGATTTGGGTGACGGGGCGGCTGAGGCGGAAATCGCGGCCGTCGCTGGACACGGCCAGCCCGTCCCACGGCACAAACAGCGCCCCGTCTTCGGTTTTAACCTGGTAAGCGGCGACCAGCGGCAGCGGCTCGGCGGGAGAAACGACCACTTCAGAGAGCTTTCCGAATCGCTCGCCGTCGGTATCGTCAACGGTCTTGCCGATGAGTTGTGTGAGGTATTCCATCAGGCCGATTATACCTGAAAAGGAATGCCAAAGAACCGGCACTTCCGGTGCCGGTCAGGGCCAGCGCATCTAAATTGTGAGGTATGCTGAGACATCTTCTTTTGGAGTGGTTTCATGGCTTCCTCTTTATCTTTAGCCGCATGCTTTGCTGACCTGCCGGATCCGCGTGTCGAACGCACCCGCCTTCATGCGCTAACCGACCTGCTGGTCATCGCCATCTGCGCCGTTCTGTGCGGGGCGCAAGGCTGGGACGACATCGCCGAGTTTGCCGAGGCAAAAGCCGATTGGTTTCAAGAGCGGCTTCCGTTAGAAAATGGCTTTCCCTGTGCCGACACCTACCGCCGCGTGTTCGCTCGCTTGCAGCCAGAGGCGTTCGGTGAGCGGTTCCTGCGCTGGGTACAGGCTCTTCAAGAACAAACAAAAGAACAAACAAAAGAACAAACAAAAGAACAAACAAAAGAACAAATCGTTGCCGTGGACGGTAAAACCTTGCGCCACTCGTTTGACGCCGCAAGCCACCAGCAGGCCATTCATCTGGTGTCTGCCTGGGCGTCTTCGTCGGGCCTGGTGCTGGCCCAAGCCAAAGTAGACAGCAAGAGTAATGAGATCACCGCCGTTCCCGCCCTCTTATCTTTGCTAGACCTTTCAGGGTGCATTGTTACTGCCGACGCCCTGAGCTGCCAGAAGACGACTGCCCAGCAGATCATCAAGCAAGGCGGCGACTATGTTTTGGCCCTCAAAGGCAACCAGCCCGGCCTGCATGACGATGTGCGCCGCTTCTTTGAGTACGCGGCGGCCCGCAAGTTCGAGTACGCGGCGGCCCGCAAGTTCGAGTACGCGGCGGCCCGCAAGTTCGAGTACGCGGCGGCCCGCAAGTTCGAGGACGTGGTGCATCAGAGGTTTGTGTGCCGCGACAACGCGCATGGGCGGATTGAAACGCGCCGCCTGTGGCAAGTGGACCTATGCCACTTGGACGGACGCTGGGCCGATGTTGAGCAGGAGTGGGCGGGCTTGTCCAGCCTGCTGATGCTGCAAAGCGAGCGGCAGGTGGCAGGCAAGACGACCAAAGAAACGCGCTTTTATCTGAGCAGCCTGGCGGGGGACGCCAGAAAGGCAGCCCGTGCCGTTCGCCAGCATTGGGGCATTGAAAACAGCGTTCATTGGGTTCTGGATGTGGTGTTTGACGAGGACGCCAGCCGCATCCGCAAGGACAACGCGCCGCAGAACTTCGCCGTGCTGCGCCACATTGCGCTGAACTTGCTGCGTCAGGAGAAGACGCATCAGCGCGGCATCAAGGCCAAACAAAAACGTGCGGGCTGGGATAATGCCTATTTGACCCGGCTGCTCACTATTTAGATGCGCTCGCCCTGCGGTGCCGGTTTTCAATCACTTCACGGCAATCACAGCTTTCACTTCACGGCAATCACAGCTTTAACCGGGGCGGAGACGGGCGGGAAGCAGGACTGGGCATCGCAGCCCTGGAAGTTCACCGTGCCGGACAGCGGCAGCCTGCCGGGCTTCACGGCAGGTGTCACCGTGAACGGAACGGAAACGGTCACCAGGCCGGTATACACCAGCAGCGGCTTCGGCGAGTAGGACAACTTCATCGGCTTGGGTGCTGGATAACGCGCGGCTCCGTAGACGATGCCCGGCACAGGCTGAGGCGTGAAGATGGTCGCGATATAGGCCGGATCGTTGGGTTTGTTTGCATTCACATGGTATTTCGCGCCGATTTTCAGGGTCACGGTCATTACGCCTTTGCCGCCGCGCGGGATGGCTGCCGGCGTGACAGACGCATGAGCCGTCGCGGCTTTGGACGCGCCGAACTGCGCGTAGCCAGGGAAGGGAACCATGAAAGCCGCCGCCGCAAGCGGCATAAAGATTTTATTCATGGTGTCTTTAACTGCTTTGCAGCAGGGTAAAGTTCCGTGCTAAACGATCCCGAATAGCCTTCTTGCGGTGGCAGCCGTGACGGCGGCGACTTCTTCCAGGGAAACGTCTTTTGCGGCCGCAACAGTTTCGGTAATGGCAGGCAGGTACGCCGGTTCATTGCGACGTCCGCGCTTAAACTGCGGGGCGAGGTACGGGCAGTCGGTTTCCAGCAGAAGCCGTTCCAGCGGGGCGTAAGCAACGGCTTCGCGGATGGCGTCGGACTTCTTAAACGTCGCGACCCCGCCGATGCCGAGATAACAGCCCGCGTCCAGGCATTGCCGGGCGGTCTCGGTGTCTCCCGTAAAGCAGTGCATGACGATCTGGGCGGGTGTTTGAGAGGCTTTCAGAACGGTCAAAACATCAGCAAGCGCATCCCGGTTGTGGATGATCAGCGGCAGTGGCGCGTCCGGGCGCAGCGAAAGAGCGAAGGCGATCTGGGCGGCGAAGACTTCGGACTGACGCGCTCGCGGCACGGTGTCCCAGTGGTAGTCTAAGCCGATCTCGCCGTAGGCGGTCAGTTTGTCGGGGTGTGCCGCGAACAGTGCGGCAATCTCCGCCGAAGCGTCTGCGCTCCATTCACCCGCCGATTCCGGATGGATGCCGGCGGCGGCATAAACGGCAGAATGTTCGGCGGCAAGTTCTGCGGCCCGGCGGCTGCTTTCCAGATCGTAACCGATGCACAAAAATCTGGAAACACCGGCGGCTCCGGCGCGGTGGTAAACGTCGGTCCAGTCCGGCGAGAACTCTTCATGGTTTAAGTGGCAGTGCGTGTCTATAAGTTCAAGGGGCATAAACACAGTATGACACGCAGGACGGCTCTCATTGTGCTATACTGACTGAAATCTTTCCAAGACAGAAAACAGGAGAAAATTACGCACTTGGCGCTTGCACGTCCTGCTTCGGCAGCGGCACTCAACTTTTTGACTGGCACAGCCCGCTGCGACCGGCGGACAAAGGCGCTTGTGAAACGCCTGCGGCCCGGCGACATCGCGGTGATTGACCATGCCGATCTCGACGGCCTGGCAGCCCGCGCCCTTGCCGACGCTCGTGTTGCCGCCGTGGTCAACGCCCAGCCATTTATCAGCGGCAAGTACCCAAATCGCGGCCCGTCGGTGCTGGCGGAGGCCCAGATCCCGCTGTTTCAGTTGTCTGACTCGGCCAAGTTCACGCATCTGCGCGACGGCGCGGCGCTGGCGGTGGACACCGCGGGCGGGCTGTACCAAAGCGAGGCATTTTTCGATGCCCTGACGCTGTGGGACGACGCCAAGATTACCGAAGCGACGGCGGCGGCGCGGGCCAATCTGGGAACCGAGCTGGAAAAGTTCGCCCGGAACACGCTGCAATACCTGGACGCCGACAAAGACCTGCTGCTGGACCCGACCGATGTTCCGGCGCTGCGCCGGGTCAAGCTGTCCGGTCGTCATGCGCTGGTCGTTGTCCGGGGCGAGGGCTACAAGGAAGACCTGGCCCTGATGCGCGGCTATCTGACCGACTACAAGCCCGTACTGATCGCCGTAGACGGCGCGGCGGATGCTTTGCTGGAAATCGGCCATCGGCCTGATGTTATTTTGGGCGATATGGACAGCGTCTCCGACAACGCCCTTCGCTGCGGGGCGCAGATCATCGTTCATGCCTACAAAAACGGCGACGCGCCGGGCCTGGACCGGGTCAAAAGCCTCGGTCTTGACGCCGACTTGTTCGCCGTGCCGGGAACCAGCGAGGACGCCGCGCTGCTTTTGGCGTATGAACATGGGGCCGATCTCATAGTAGCGCTGGGAACGCACTCCAACTTGGAAGACTTTTTGGACAAAGGCCGGGCGGGCATGGCAAGCACTTATTTAGTCCGGCTCAAAGTCGGGCCTCGTCTCGTAGACGCGCGGGGCGTCTTCAAGCTGTACCAGCCGCGCCCGCCTTTCATTGCCCATGTCGCGCTGCTGCTGTCGTTCTTGTTTGCCGTGATTGTGCTGCTGCGGTTCTCGCCGATGTGGGAGAACTTGGCGGCCCTCATCCGCATTTGGTGGCGCCTTCATGCTTGATGCTCGCTACCATCTCTTTTACTCCATCGCAATTTTCTTGATGCTTGGCTTCGGCATCTTGATTGGCGCGTCATACTATGGCCCGGTGCAGATGAGCCAGCAGGAAAAAGCCGTCAAGAAGCTGGGCGACGAAACGAATCTCGTGGTGCAGCAGCGGAACCAAATGCAGGGACGTCTTAACAACGACGAGCAGGCGCTGGCGTCGCTCCTGCCGGCACTGGTGCGCGGCAAATTGGCGGGTAAGCGGGTGGTGCTGATCCAGACCGGCAATTATTCTGAGGCGACCCAGGCTGCAAACCAATCCCTGGAAGATGCCGGGGCGACGGTGACGGCAACGGTGATTCTGACCGGACGGTGGGGCGGCCTGACGGCCCGGCAGCGGGCTGTGCTGCCGTCAAGCGCATTAGACCCGGCGGCGCAGGACACCGCCCTGCTGGCGTCGCTGACTTCGGCGCTGGCGTCGGGAACGGCGGCGGTTCCCGCCTCTGCCGACACCGCCGTGCCGGCGGCGCTTCAGTCGGCAGGTCTGCTGACCGTCTCCGGCGACCTGTCTCAGCCCTGTGCCCTCTTTGTTCTCGTCGGCGGCAGTTCTGGCGACATCTCGGACACGGCGGAAGATGCCGCGCTCCTGGCCGGGTTTCAGGCGCTTGTCAGCCCAGTCACCGTGGTCGGCTGCGAGGCATATTCGGCGGTATCGTCCTCGGTCCCGGCGTACCAATCCGCCGGCATCGCGACGGTGGACTGCATTGACCTGCCGCTCGGCCAAATCGCCCTGCCGTTTGCCCTGCGCGGCGACACCGGCGACTACGGCCTCAAGCCGACCGCCAAGCTGCGGCTTCCCGACTCGCTGGCAAGCGCGGCGGCGTTATGAGCGCCTTCCCGCGAGTCTGCGTGCTGATCCCGGCCTACAATGAAGCCGAACGAATTGGGCTGACTCTTGCCGCGCTTCGGGCGCGGCCTGAAATCGGCGAAATCGTCGTGATGGATGACGGCTCTTCCGACGGCACCGCGGACATTGCCCGCGCATCGGGCGCGGCGCGTGTTCTGACCGGCCAGAACGGCGGCAAAGGCGCGGCATTAACGACGGCTTATCAGGCGGCCCAGGACAGCGGCGATATTTTTCTTTTGCTCGACGCCGATCTCGGTGCGTCCGCCGGGGAGGCCGTCAAGCTGCTGCCGCCGATTTTGGCGGGCGATGCCGACATGACGGTGGGAATGCTGCCGCCCGACCCGGCGTTTGCCGCGATCGGCCAGTCCGGCGGGCGCGGCTTTGTCGTGCGCCTGGCCCGGCAGGGGATCGAGCGCCGTACCCGGCAGGTGTTCCAGCAGCCGCTGTCGGGCCAGCGTGCCGTTCGCCGTGAAGTTTTGGAGGCCCTCGGCGGCAAGTTTGCGCCGGGCTTTGGGGTGGAAGTGGATTTGACGCTCCGCGCCCTGCAAGCCGGGTTCCGGGTCATGGAAGTGGAAACCGAGTTCCGGCACCACGTGACCGGCGGCGACTGGCCGAGCCTTCTGCACCGCGCCCGTCAGTTCCGCGACGTGGCCCGGATTGTGTTTTCGCCGGATTAGCACATTTCCTATAACCCATTATGTCCCTTCAAGCCAAAACCTATCTTAACTTGCTGGCCGGAGCGCTGGCCGGGTTTCTCGCCTGGGTGCTGACTGACCCAACCGGCTGGTTTGCCGACGTGTTCCAGCCGAACCATGTGCTGCGGCTGGGACTGTTTAGGAACTTCAAGTTTCTGCTGTACGGCATCATCTTTGGCCTGCTGCTCGGCCTTCTGCTGGCGCTGGTAGATTCGCTGTCGCTGGAAACTCGGCGGCGGCAGTCTCAGGCGCTTCTGATCGGCGCGGCGGCAGGAGCGGTCGCCGGCTGGCTCGGCCTGGGCATGGGGGAAATGGTCTATGGTGTGATCCATAATTCGACCGGGCTGCGGGCCGACGAACTGCCGCATAATCCCGGTCAATTTCTGGTGCTGGTTCTGGGGCGAGCGCTCGGCTACGCGCTCATCGGCGGGATTGTCGGCGCGGCGCAGGGGATTGGCAGCCGCTCAGCGACCATTGCCCGGCAGGGGGCGTTAGGCGGGTTTATCGGCGGGTTTATCGGCGGCACGGTGTTCCAGATTTTGAGCGGCTTGGACTTTCCGAGCTCACTGAGCCGCCTGCTCGCGCTGATGGCGACGGGGGCATTGGCCGGGTTCTTTGTCGGCCTGGTACAGAACCTCTTCAAGCAGGCGTGGATCCGGGTCGTCTTAGGCCGGAACGAAGGCAAAGAGTATTTGATTGCAAAGCCGGTGACGATTATCGGGCGCTCCGAGCTGGCCGATATTGGACTGTTCGGCGACCCGTCCATCGCCCCGACCCATGCGGCGATTGAGTCGCTGCCCGCCCAGAACCGGCACCGGCTGCGGGCGGTGATGGAGACGAACAAGCGCGGCCAAGAGTATGCGCCGCCGCTGGTCAACGGTCAGCCGGTGGTCGGGGAACAATGGCTGGTGGACGGGGATACACTCCAAATCGGCAAGCGGACGCTGCTGTTTTCGGAAAAGGCGACCCGTAAAGGCGCGTCGGCTCCGCCACGTCCGGCAGCGCCGCCGGACGGCGCACGGCCTGCGAATCGTTATGTCGGGGAAGAACTGTCTGCCGCGAAGCCCGCCCGCCCGCCGCTAACGACGCCGGATGACATTGTCGCGCAGATGGGCGCGGCCCCGACTCCCAGCAGTTCCAGTGAGGCGACAATCCTGAGCGGGCCGGGCTTCGGCGGCCTCGGTTCGCGCCTGGTGGCCGTGTCGGGACCCTACACCGGCCAATCGTTCCCGCTGTCACACGTTCCCGTGACGATTGGCCGGGCGACAGAGCGAGACGTTCCCCTCCCCGCCGACACGTCGGTTTCGCGCTCCCATGCCCGGATCACTTATGCGGACGGACGCCACTTCATTGCCGATGACGGCTCTTCCAACGGCACGTTCGTCAACGGCGGGCGCATCGGCGAGCCGCGCCTGCTGTCGTCGGGGGACACAATCAGCCTGGCGGAAACCGTGTTTCGCTATGAGTGAGGGCGGGGATAGGAAGCTATGGACTACAACTTTTTAGGACGGTCGGGCTTTAAAGTCCCGGCCCTTTCATTCGGTACGGGAACATTCGGCGGGCGCGGCAAGTTCTTCGAGGCATGGGGCAGTTCCGACGCCCAGGAAGCGACCCGGCTGGTGGATGTCTGCCTGGACGCCGGGCTGACGCTGTTCGACAGCGCGGATGTTTATTCGGGCGGGGCGGCGGAAGAGATACTTGGCAAAGCGATTGCGGGACGCCGGGACTCGGTGCTGATCTCGACCAAAGCGACGTTTACGGCGGGCGACGGCCCCAACGATGTCGGTTCCTCCCGCTTCCATCTCATTAACTCCGTCGAAGCCTCGCTGCGCCGTCTCGGCACGGACTACATTGACCTGTTCCAGCTTCACGGATTTGATGCGATGACGCTGATTGAGGAAACGCTCGGTACATTAGACAACATGGTGAAAGCGGGCAAGATTCGCTATATCGGCTGCTCGAACTTTTCCGGGTGGCACTTGATGAAGTCGCTGGCGGTCTCCGAGAAGTACGGCCTAGCCCGGTATGTCGCCAACCAGGCGTATTACTCGCTCATTGGCCGCGAATACGAGTGGGAGCTGATGCCGCTGGGCTTAGATCAGGGCGTTGGGGCGATGGTCTGGAGTCCGCTGGGGTGGGGACGATTGACGGGGAAAATCCGCCGAGGCCAGCCTTTGCCGGAAGGCAGCCGTCTTCATGTGACTGCCGAGGCCGGACCGCCGGTGTCCGACGAGTATGTCTACGGGGTCGTAGACGCTTTGGATGCCGTGGCTGCCGAAGTGGAAAAGACCGTGCCGCAGGTGGCGCTGAACTGGCTTTTGCAGCGGCCTACCGTCAGCAGCGTCATCATTGGTGCTCGTAACGAAGAGCAGCTTCGGCAGAATTTGGGCGCAGTCGGCTGGAACCTGACCCCGGATCAGGTGGCGCGTCTGGACAAAGCCAGCGCGGTTCAGCGCATCTATCCCTACTGGCACCAGGCTGGTTTCGTCCGCAACCCGTTTCCGACGACATAGGTATTCTAAGACCGTGCCGTGTTCGGACCATGTGTTAAAACACACGGCTATTGGGCGCAGACGCCGAGAACCCACCGCTTCGCGGGGCTAAGAAGTTAAGCCGACTTCGTCCTAGTGCGCCGAAGGCGTAGTTCCCGGCGCCTGCGCCCAATAGCCGTGTCGTTTACGACATGGTTTCTTGCGGCTCGAAGATCACAACGGGGCCATCAGTTTCGCCTAAAACCTGCAAGCTTACCAACACGCCATAATCAGAGTCTGCGGGGTAGCCCGCTGGAAGCCGAAGCGCAATAACTGCATTGTCTTGGGCATTTTGCAGAATGAGCTTAAGCTGCTTCACGGTCAGTCGATGCGGCAGATGTTCGTTAGGCATAGAGTATTATCCGGGCCGCAGGCTGTCCAGGAACTCCAGGCTTTTCAGGTCGCGTTCCAGGCGGAAGCGCAGGGAGCGGCGGAGGGCGAGGCGGGCTTGGTCGAGGCTTTTGGGACCGGCGGCGGGCAGGGCGGAGAGCATTTCGCTGCCGCTGGGGCCAAGGGCTTCCAGTGTGAGCAGGAGGCGCAGAGCGCCGAGGCCGAGGGGGCTGTGGTCGCTGTTGGCTTCGGGATGGGCGTGGAACGGGCAAAGAGCGCCGCCGAGGGAAGCGGACAGGGCGAAGAGGTCGTCGCGGGTGAATGCGCCGGGCAGGGGAGCATGGCAGATGGCGCATTCGGTTAAATTGGGGGCGTAGCCTAAATCTCCGAGAAGCTGGATCTCAAACCAGCGGGCGGCTAATTCCGGCACGGGCAAAGTCTGGATTTGGAGCAGGGCATTGTAAAACAAGTCATAAAGGATCGGGTTCGGGGCGTGGTCCTCGACGGAGTGTTCGACTAAATCGGCGAGATACAGGCCGTGGGCGAGCCGGAGGAGGTCTTTGCGGAGAGCCGAGAACGACTCTTGAACTTCTACCTGAGTGACAATCTCAAGCGACTTGCCGGAGGCCAGGCCAAAGCGGGTGCAGGTGAGGACCTCGGTGGCTCCCGACAGCCGGGAGACGGCTTTGCGGGCGCCTTTGGCAATGGCGGAAAAGCGTCCGATCCCCGGTGAATAGAGGGTCAGGATGTTGTCCGTCTCGCCGAAGAAACGGCGGTGCAGCACAATCGCATCGGTCGTGTAGGCAGGCATGGCGCTCAGTCCTGCGGGCGATAAGCGTCGTAGAGGGCCGCGCCTGACGACGTGCCGAGCCTGTTAGCTCCGGCATCGAGCATTTGCAGGGCCGTCTCAACCGTCTTGATGCCGCCGGAGGCTTTAATGCCGATGGAAGACGCGCCGACAGCCCGGCGGATGCGCCGGATGTCGTCGGTGGTTGCCCCGCCGCCTGCCGTGCCGGTGGACGTTTTCACGAAGTCCGCGCCTGCTTCCTGCACCAGTCGGCTGGCCGTGTCTATCTCGTCCGGGCTGAGGTAGCAGGTCTCGATAATGACTTTGAGCAGGGCCGATCCGCGCACGGCGTCGGCGACTCCGCGCAGGTCTTCCAGAACGTAAGTTAAATCGCCGGACTTGAAGCGGGAAAGGTTCATCACCACGTCAATTTCGGACGCTCCGTTTGCGACGGCATTTTTGGCCTCGTAGACTTTGGACAGCCGGGTGTTTGCGCCGAAGGGAAAAGCGGCGACGGTGCAGACTTTGACATCGCTGCCGCCCAGGAACCGCGCCGCCGCGCCGACCCAGCAGGGCAGGATGCAGACGGACGCGAAGTGCCGGGCCGCGCTTTCCTCGCAGAGCCGCTGCACATCGTCCCGCGTAGAGGTGGGCCGCAGCAGGGTGTTGTCAATGGTTTTGGCAAACTGTTCGCGGGTGTACATCTACTCAGCTCCCCGCCGTGTCGCGGCTTTCCAGGATGACACCAGGCGCGTCAGGTCTTCTAATTGCTTCGGATCGCGCTTAGACGTGTGCAGGAAATCTACCAACGCGCTGCCGATGACCGCGCCATCGGCGATTTCCAGTACCTGCGTGACGTGTTCGGGGCGGGAAACGCCGAAGCCGACGCAAAGCGGCTTGTCGGTGGCGGCCCGAATGCGGGTCAAAAGCGCGGCAAGCGCCGGGTCCATCGTCGCCCGTGCGCCGGTGACGCCGGTTCGGGAAACGCAGTAAACGAACCCACTTGTAAACTCGGCAATCAGGGCAATGCGCTCCGGGGTGGACGTAGGCGCGACCAGGAAAATAGTCGCAAGCCCGGCGGCCTCCGACGCCGCTTTCCATGGCCCGGCTTCTTCCGGGGGCAGGTCTGTCAGGATGGTGCCGTCCGCCCCGGCGTCGGCGAAGACCTGAGCAAAGCGGGAAAGGCCGTAGCGCAGGGCGAGGTTGTAGGAAGTCATCAGGACAATCGGCACGTCGGTCAGCGTGCGGCAATCCTTCACCATTTGCAGAACGGTGTCGGGCGTAATGCCGGCGTCCAGTGAGCGCTGGGACGATGCCTGGATAATCGGGCCGTCGGCCAGCGGGTCGGAATAGGGGATGCCGAGTTCCACTATGTCGGCCCCGGCGCGTGCCAGCGCGGCGACAAGCGCAGGCGTCTCCGTAGGGTGCGGATCGCCCGCCGTGATGAAGGTCACAAGAGCGCCTTCATCGGTGGATTTGAGGCGGGCAAATGTCTGGTCAAGCCGCTGGGACATGCTACAGCAGCCCCAGCCGAACCGCAACCGAGTCCACGTCTTTATCGCCGCGTCCCGATAAACAAACGATGACGTTCTGCTCCGGCGACATCTGAGGGGCGATCTTGCGGAGGTGAGCGAACGCATGAGCCGTTTCCAGCGCCGGGATAATGCCTTCGGTGCGCGAGGTCCACTGGAAAGCATCAAGCGCTTCCTCGTCCGTGATGGAAACGTACTCAGCGCGGCCGATTTCTTTAAAGAAGGCGTGTTCCGGGCCGACGCCGGGGTAGTCTAAACCCGCCGAGATGGAATGGGTTTCAATCACCTGGCCGTAATCGTCCTGCAAGACATACGACGCCGAGCCGTGCAGGACGCCTTTCGAGCCGGCGGTCAACGTCGCCGCGTGCTTCTTCGTATGAACGCCATCGCCGGCGGCTTCGACGCCAATCAAACGCACGGAGGCGTCACGGACGAACGGGTAGAAAATGCCCATCGCGTTCGAGCCGCCCCCGACGCACGCGACCACGGCGTCCGGCAGGCCGCCGGTTTCTTCTAAAATCTGCTGCCGGGCTTCAATGCCGATGACGCTCTGGAAGTCCCGCACCATGGTCGGATACGGGTGCGGCCCGGCCACCGTGCCAATGATGTAGTGCGTGTTGTGAACGTTCGTCACCCAGTCCCGCATCGCTTCGTTCAGGGCGTCTTTCAGGGTTCTGGTCCCGGACGACACGGGCCGGACTTCCGCGCCGAGCAGCTTCATCCGCACGACGTTCAGCGCCTGCCGCTTCACGTCTTCCTCACCCATATAAACAATGCACTCGTAGCCGAACAAAGCACACGCGGTCGCCGTCGCGACGCCATGCTGCCCCGCGCCGGTTTCGGCAATGATGCGCGGCTTGTTCATGCGCTTGGCAAGCAAAATCTGCCCCAGCGCGTTGTTGATCTTGTGCGCCCCGGTATGGGCCAGATCTTCCCGTTTCAGCCAGATCTTCGCCCCGCCCAGCTCGCGGGTCATCTTTTCGGCATAAAACAGCGGCGTCGCCCGCCCGACATAGTTTTTGGCGTAGTAATCCACTTCCGTCTGGAAGGCCGGGTCGGCCTTTGCCTTTGCATACGCCTCCGTCAGCTCGTCCAGCGCCGGGATAATCGTTTCCGGCACAAACCGCCCGCCGAACTCCCCGCCGAACCGCCCCTGCGCGTCGGCCACAAACTGGTCGGCGGCGGGTTCGGGAGAGTTCGTTTCAGCAAATTCGCGCACTGCGCCTGTCATAGTCATCTGGGAAGCACTTCCTTCTCAATCGTGCAGTCATTGTAGCACTGTGGGCGGAAGGTTGTCAACGGGAAGGCAGACAGCAAACGGCGCGGGCGCATATCGCCCGCGCCGCAGAACCTACCCCGCCTCGTTCCTCGGCACCCCTCCCGAAACGGGAAGGGTAAGAGAAAAGCAATGCTCTTAGGCTGCCTTCCTCTTGCGAGTTGCGATTGCCACGCCGCCGAGGCCGAGAGTCAGCAGCAGGCCGAGCGAGACAGTGGTGGAGGCTTCGGGAACAGGAGACGACGTGCCGCTCACGGTGATGCCTGTCACTGTTCCGCCGGACGCTTCATGCATCCCCGTTGCATTGTCATCCTCAAAGAAGTGGATGGTGTCACCGGCGGATTTGAAGACGGCCAGCCCAGAACTGTCTACGAACGAGAACTGCGGAACCCCGTTGACCGAGCCGGTGACTAATTGAGTTGCGCCGTTTCGGGTCAGGTCTACGGTAACGCTTTGGTTTGCTCCAACGGTAGTCAGGCCATCGGCGACAGGATAAAAGTCCAAGCTGCCGTTGAGAAAGTACAGCCCGGCATCGTCGTTCAGACCATTGAAGTCCAGCAGCTTTCTGTACCCGCCAAGATCGGTGAGGCTGAAGGTCATGTCAATCGAGTAGTCGGATCCGCCGAACGCATTGCTGAGACTGAGACCTTGATTGGGGGCAAATGTATAGCCGGACGCGCTCAGGGTTCCGCCGTTCGGCGTGAGGCTTGGGCCGCCGTTGACAGGAGCAAAGGTATTGTTCAGCGAGTAAACATAGGTTTGCGCGGAGACAGGAAGAAGTGCGCCGAGGCCGAGAAGAGCGGAAAGGCTGAGAGTACGCGCCGCTGAAGCCAGCGGATAACAGCAGTTGGACATGGTAAAAACCTTTCGGGGAAACCCGGCAAAATTACCGGCGGCGGGGGTACTACGGAACGCCATTGATGTTTATCCTGCATAAACCATGCCAACCGGGCCTATGTAACACAATGTTGCGGTTTTATTTCTGCGCCAAATCCCATTCCCGCACGGCGCGGACGAAGGCCCTGATTTTGGCGTGGTCTTTGACGCCGGGGGAGGATTCGACGCCGGAAGCGACATCGACGGCATAGGGGCGGACGGCTTCGAGCGCGGCTTGGACGTTGTCGGGGGTCAGGCCGCCGGAAAGGATCAGGGGCCTGTCGGTCAGCGCTTTGGCGCGGGCGGCGAGGGACCAGTCAAACGTCTCACCGGAGCCGCCGAGCATGGTTTGGTGGTAGGTGTCGAGTAGGATCGCGCCCACGGGATCGCGGTAAGCCGCGATTTCGGCTAAAGAAGACTCGTCGCGCATTCGGAAGGCGCGGATGCGCTTGTAGGCAAAGCCTGTCGCCCGTGACTCTTCGGGCGTATCTTCGTAGTGCTGGATGTAATCGGCGCCGTATTCTTCTTCGTCGCCGGGCTTCTGCACGACGAGGACGGTTTGGATGAAGATCGGCAGCGGCTCCCAGGAAGCCAGGTCAAAGAACTGCTGCGTGTCTAGGTAGCGCGGAGAGCCGGGAACGGCGATAAAGCCGAGGGCGTCCGCGCCGGCCTCGGCGGCGGCGAGGGCATCCTCCCGGCGCGTAATGCCGCAAATTTTGATTCGTGTCATGGTGACCCCCATAACATCGGCGAACGGTAATTGGTTCCTGGGCGGGAACTTTCCGCGTGTCTGTGACGCTTCCGGCGGGCAGGAGAAACAAAATGACACATTCCACTTTACGCGGCATCGCCGCCGCTTCTCTTTGTCTGCTGGGTCTGGCACTGACCGCACCTATGGCACAGGCCAAAGGGCATGACAGCAACACGCTGCATAAGCTGGGCAACGCTATTCAGTATCCGATCCGCAAGGCGTCGGAAAACACCAGCATTGCCGCACACCGCACGGTCGGCGAGAATTCAATCGAGCATCGCCGCAACGGCAGCAAGCGCTACAATTCCGTGATCACTCCCAAAGGACATGTCCACCGCCTGCACCGGGCCCGCCATACGCATTAAGCGTCTTTTGCCCGGATACAAAGTGTATCCGGGCTTTTTCTGGTTTGGAGTGTTGCCAATGACTGATGAAGAACTGGGGGCATTGCTGCTCCGAAAGACTCGCGCTGAGAACCGCATTCTTAAGCTGAACGCCGAGATCAAGACCGCGTCGGCGTCGCTGCTGAAGCTCGCAGACACGCTGGCCAGCAATCCCGGCGATATTCAGTTCAAGAACCTGCCGGGCGAGGTCGGGCAGTGGCCGGAGCGAGTGGGGCGGCGCACGGAGTTTGAGTGGGCGCAGGTAGACACAGCCAATATCGTCCGGCGCTTAATTGATTTATTCAATGCGCAGGCGGAGATCGACGATGCGGACAAGCAGATCGGCGCGAGCGGGTCTTTGTAGTCACCGTAAAGGAGCGTAGGAATAACTTCCTACGCTCTTTCTGCTTGCATTTCCCTCAATCTCATGTTACACTGAGACTTCACGCTTCTCCGCTTCCCCGCACCTGCTGTTTTCCTGTGCCGCTCTTTGAAAGGGTCAGTGTTGTCCCATGCGCTGTTTTTGTCTGTCACTGTGTCTTCTGCTGCCGCTTTTGACCTGCCCCGTCCCGGCGCAGGCGGCTGTGGGACAGACTGGAAGCGTCTCCAAGGCAGCGCCGGGAACGGCGTCTTTGCCGAACACAAGCCCGATCCCGACTAAGCCGGTGCCGCAGGTTGTGCCGACGCCGCAGGCGGGGTCGTCGGAAGCGCTGACGGAAGATGAGCTGGGCGACTTGCCCGTCTCCGTGCCGACCGATCCGGCAGCCTGGTCGCGGCAGACGTTCACGGTCGCGTCCTGCGCTACGCCGCCTGTCATAGACGGCAGGCTCGACGATGCCTGCTGGAAGACGGCGACGAAAGCGGCGGGGTTCTTCCGCTACGGCGGCGGACATCCGGCTCCGGCGGCGGAACAGACTCAAGGCTGGATCTGCGCGGACAAGACCCACTTGTACTTCGCGTTTCGCTGTCTGGACGAACACCCGGAGCGAATCAAGGCCGGGGAAACCCAGCGCAACGGCAACATCTTCCACGATGATTATGTCGGCATTGACATTGACAGCCAGAACAACCGGCGCGGGTTTTCGTCGTTTTTTGTGTCCGCACGCGGCACGCAGGCCGAGTCTTTAGAAGGCGGCACCGCCGACAACATCACCTGGGCGGGGGACTGGACGGCGGCGGTCCGGCGCACGGGGCGCGGCTGGAACTGCGAGATCGCCATCCCGTTCGCCCTCCTGCGCTACCCGCGCGGCGCCAAAGCCTTCGGTATGGTTCTGTATCGCCAGATGTCACGCGAAACATCGCTGCAAGGCTGGCCGTACCTGCCGCCGTCCGTCTTAGACGGCGCAAGCGAGCCGCAGTTCATGGGCGAGTTCACAGGCTTTGCGCCGCCGTTCTACTCGCCGCGCCCGACGTTTCTGCCGTATATTTTGGTCACCGGCGGCACCGGGAACTCAGGCCGGGCGGGGGTAGACATCAAGTACCCGCTGTCTACGACGCTGACGGGTATTGGGACCGTGTTCCCGGACTTCCAGACGATTGAGCAGGATGTCACGAACATCAACTTTTCCTACACCGAAAAGCTCTTGACTGACCGGCGGCCGTTCTTTGCCGAAGGGTCTGGCTTTCTGCCGTCAAGCGATCTGTTTTACTCGCGCCGCATCGGCGCGGTGGACGCAGGTTTGAAGATCGCCGGCAAGCAGGGTGATACCACGGTCGGCCTGCTCGGTTCCAATACGGATGGGCCGAACGCGCAGGACAGTTTGGTGCTGAACCTTGCCAAAGACATCGGCCTGTATTCCCAGGCGGGGATTGCCCTGACCGATGACCATGTGCCGGGACAGCCGGGTAACGAGGTGGAGCGCCTGTACGGCTCCTACGGACTGCGCCGGGGGCAGACCCGGTACACGCTCAGCGGCTTCCATACGGAGTCGTCGCTCCAGGGCAGTCCCGGCGGGGGCGACGACCAGCTTGAGTTTTCCACCAGTGTGCCGTTCGGGCATCCGGGGCTGGACATGGCGTACAGCGACATCAGTCCGAACTTCACAAGTTCGCTAGGGTTTGTGCCGGAAACCGACCTGCGCGGCGCGTACCTCAGCGTGTTCCAGTTCAATCAGTTTGATAAAGGCCCGCTGGAACAGTATTATGCATCAGTGAATGCCAGCGATTACCAGCATCATACGGGCGGCTTCTTTCATGACTCGGCGAACATCAACATTTACGGGCAGACCCGGACCGGGTACGGCCTGTCACTGGGAATTAACCAGGGCCAGCGGGACTTGTTCCATGACCACACGGGCGACCTCGCGTTTTCGTGGGGACACAAGACGCTGTACCAGCACGGGACGATTGAAGACGTGTTCGGCAGCCAGGAGGGGCAGGCGTACAATTTTCTGACTCTGGGGCAGGGCATTTTCGTCTCGCGCCCGTTCTCGGTGCAGCTCAATTACAGTTTGCTGAAGCTCGGTAATACTTCTTCCACGCAGGGGATTCTGACGGGGACGTATCGCCTGAACCCGTTCCAGACGATCGGGGCGCGGGTCGTCAATCAAGGCGGGGCAGACCAGGGAACGGGCCTCGGCACGGACATCTATTTCTCGTTCAGCCAGCAGGTCCGCGCGGGAACGGACGTCTTTTTGCTGTTCGGCGACCCAAACTCGCCGAAGACACGCGGCAAAGTGACGCTAAAGTTGGTGCATCCGTTCTAAATATGGTATACTAAGAGTGCAGAACGAACTTCGCAATGCCGCCTCTTCGACGCCTGCCTCTGTTGTCCGCCCGGACTCACACTTCTCCTAAACTCTACGTAACCGGGTACGCGAGAAAGGCAGGCTGTCTTATGGCTCCTTCACTGTCTTCCTCTTTACAGCAGTCTTCACCGCAGTCTGTGCGCTCTGCTTTTGTGAGTCACCTCGGCGTACAGCCGGGCGACCGTTCTTTCCTGCTGGTGCGCGAGCGTGCCGCCGCGACTTCCGCCCGCGAGCATTTTGCCCTGCACGGCGCGTTTGACCCGGCGGCTGTCGAGCGTCTTTCCTGGTCGCTGCGATGCCTGTCGTCGGCACTGCCTTTGGTGCTGGATTTGCGCGGAATTACCGCACTTGATGAAGCGTCCGTGACGCGGCTGCTGAAACTGCGGCGCGAACTTTCTGATCACCGCTCCGTGTCGTTCCAGATCGCGGAGGACAGTGCGGTTTCAGCGCTCATCTGCCGCCTGGGCCTGGAAGAGCGGTTCGGCCTTGCGCCGGCACGCCTGCCGCTGAAGCGCACCGCTGCCCCCACCTTTTCTCCCGCTGAGAAAACAGCATCCCGCGAGTTTGCGGTGAGTTAGCCGCGAAAATAGAAAGACTAAATTCTTATGGGTGACAAACGAAAGCCGCTGAAGAAGAAAAAAGAGACCGAAAAGCCGGCCGCGCAGTCGCCGTCTCCGGCCGCCACGCCGAAGAAGTAGACGGCGGCAAAGAAGAAGCCCGGCACTCGAAGTGCCGGGCTTTTTTGTGCTACAAATCGCGCCGCTGAAAGATGACTAGCCCTAGCGCGAAAAAGAAGGCGATATACAGCAGAATGTAGGCCAAGTCCCCTTGCGAAGTCGCCGCGACGGATGCGGCCTGGGTTGGGTCTCCCATTGAGGTAACCAAGCTGAGGTCAAGGCCCGCGCTGTCCGACGGGGCTGCGCCGCCGAACCCGGTCGCGTCCAGGCCGCGCGTGATCCAGTGGTTCATGCGTCCCAGCGGCACGATGTATCCTGCGATTTTGCTGAGCGTGTCCAGCAGCGGCACATTCAGCCGTGTCGGCAGGGATAAATTGTGCAGCAAATCTTCGGCGAGCGCGACACCGGCGGCGATCAGGGCCATACTTGATGACAGCGCATACCCGGCGAATGTCGAAAAGCAGAGGGTCAGCGTCGTGAACAGCAGCGGAAACAGGCCCGCCGCAAGAATGCCGTCCCAGATACGCGGATGATACGTTCCTGTCTGCTTCCAGATGCCGAGCGCAAGCAGTCCTCCCCAGACCGCGACGCAGACCGCCAGCAGGAAGATGTTGCCGAGCCATTTGCCGATGTAGACGGCGGCACGCGGGATCGGCTTCGGCACAATGACCGACAAGACGCCTCGGTCCACCTCCGCCGAGATTGCCCCCGCCGAAAGGGCGACGGCCAGCACGGAGCCAAAGAACTTGATGGTTCCGCAGCCAAGCCAGGCAAAGATGCGCCCGGTGTTGTTTTTGGCCGTCGCCATGTCGAAGCCGGTCAGCGGGCCGGTCCGAATATGCAGCGGCAGGAACGAAAAGCCGACATACAGCGCGGCAATCACGAGGCCCGCAAGAAACACCCGCCGCCGAATGGCCTCCCGCACCGTCAGTCCCGCCAGCACCCAGATTCCATTGATCAATACGTTAAGCCTCAACCACGCGGATAAACAAGTCTTCCAGCGATTCGCGCCTCGGAACCAGGGACAGCAGACGCCCCCCATGACCGACCACGGCGGCGGCGAGATCGGGAATGACCGCCTCATCGCCGATGCCGACACGGACTTCTTCGCCGTCTACCGTGACGGAATGCGCCAGCGCTTCCAGCGACTTGACCAGGGCCGGGGAAATATTCTGCACCCGCATCTCGACCGTCGCCGGCGCGGCCAGGAGAGCATCCATGCTGCCGACCCGGATCACTTCGCCTTTTTTGAGAATTGCGACTTGATCGCAGGTCATCTCGATCTCGCCCAGCAAATGCGAGTTTAAGAGGACCGTCTTGCCGCGCTCTTTTAGCCCCGCGACGATTTCCCGCACTTCCCGGCGTCCGAGCGGGTCAAGCGCAGAAGTCGGCTCGTCTAGGATCACGAGTTCGGGGTCGTTGAGTATCGCCTGGGCCAGCCCCGCCCGCTGCTGCATCCCTTTGGAGAACTCCGAAAGCTTGCTTTTGCGGCGGTCGTACAGCTTTACCTGGTCTAAGACCTCCGGGATCCGCTTCGCCCGCGCTTTTGTCCCCATGCCGTACAGCCTGCCGTGCAGGTCTAAAAACTCTTCCGCCGTCAGGAACTCATGGAACTGAAACTTCTCCGGCAGAAAGCCGAGCCGCGCCCGTGCGTCCAGATCGCCCAGGGGCTTGCCCAGAAGCGTCGCCGACCCCGAAGTCGGCTTGATGTTACCGAGCAGCATGTTGATGGTGGTCGTCTTGCCCGCCCCGTTCGGCCCTAAAAAGCCGAACACCTGCCCGCGCGGCACGGAAAACGACAGGTCCTGGACAGCGGTGAACGCCCCGTGTCCCAGTGTCCCGCCGTACTCTTTCCGCAGATGCGACGTGTCTATTGCTGATGTCGTCAAGAACCCACCTCCTTGCTCCATTCGTTCCTCATTTTGCAGGGGTCCTCCCTGTTAGGGAGGACGAAGAGAATAATAATCATAAGGCTGGCCTAAAGCTCTTCACCTTCCCGCTTCGGGAGGGTCGCTGCTTGCAGCGGGGTGGGTTCTTCGCTCCCGCAGAAAGCCCGCAATCATCACAAACCCCTGCGCGGCCATGATGTTCGTCACGAAGTAAAACACCAATTCTTCCAGCGGCAGCGGCCCCGCATACACGCCGATCACGCGCTTGGGGTCAACCCGCCAGATGCCGTGGCCTAGCGCAAACGCATCACACGCCCCTAAGTACGCCGTCGCCAGCAGCACCGAGACGACCAGCAGCCGCCGCCAGCGCCACAGCTCCCGCCCCGCCGCGATCCACTGCACGGCGACAACCGGCAGCGCCCACCACAGCTCGTAACTTAAGTACGCCCACGGGTTCACAAATCGCTCCCGCCAATTTTTGGGCGCAGATACTTGGACAGAGCCGTCACCAGCAGACAGATCAAAATCCCCTGCGCGAAATAAAACGCATATTCTTCCCAGGGCAGATACAGCACAAAATGGCTCGGCGGCGCAAATTGCGGGTCATACGTCCACAGCTTCGTCTTCGCCGCATAATTATCCCACGGCGACGTGTACACAAATGCGAGCAGGCAAACCAGAGCACAAGCAATCAAGTACCGTGCTTTGATCTTTCCGCGCAGGACAAGCAGCAGGCCCGTAATCGGCACACACAAAAACACCAGCAAGAACAGCGCGTAAGTCACAGATGTCCCTGCCGACGCTTCTCCGCCATCCCCTCCGCGAACTTCTCGCCGCAGTTCTCCGACCATCTTCCTTCACCGCCACTGCGGAAGTGTCCAATCAATCCCTTAAACAAATCATACGCCGAGCCTTCCGAAGCATCGTCTCCGGCTTCTTCCGGTTCAGCCTCGGCGACTGCGATCAGATACTCCGGGAGGCTCTGCCCTGCCCGCTCCGCCTTCCTGCGAAGCCGCGTCTCGACTTCCGGTTCCAATTCCAGCATGAGTGTCATTTTGTTCTCCTCATCAGACCTCGTCAAACGTCCTGCCAGAACTGGGCATTGACGTAGCGCGACAGATGCCCGACGTTTGTTGTCGCCACTACCACATCGGGAACACCCAGCAGAAGCGCCTGCGCTGCCAAGATCACATCGCCGTCCAGCTCTTTCGGGTCCGCCGTCGGCTGCCCGGATTGCCGCCCCTGCGCCCACAAGTCTGCCGCAAGACGCATAGCTCCTGTCATTATCGGTAGATATTCAATTCTTGTCGCCAGGTTATCTAGCCGCTTAACACTCGAAAATGCCTTGAGCCGGACAAGTTCTCGGCGTACTTCAAAATCAGTGATTTCAGGGAGAACAACCTGATCACCTTGCGCCAGCAAACTATTCAGCCATGTGTTGCACTCAATGACGACTGGGATGTCATTGCGCCGTGCCAGCAGGGCCAGAGGGCCGCTATCAAGTACCACGATTTTACTCATGGAAAAATAATCCTATTGGAAGAGTGGCTCTCGTTCATGCCCTTCTTGAACTCCTCCCATTCGGCCAGGCTTTTTGCGATTTGCTCTGGGTCGTCTGTTGCATCTTCCTCACGCCATTGGTTGAGCAGATCTATGGCACCCTGGTTTTTCTTGCGCTGCTCTTCCACTGACAGAGCTGGCGGCGCATTCCTGACAGCCTCAGCGATCATGGCATCAATGCGCTCCTGAATTGTCGGTTCTGCCGTAGTTGTAGGCCGAACAGTTTCCGGTTTTGGTCTTGATTTTGATGTTATCGTCATAATGCTTTTCCTTTCACAAATCCTTCCACGCCTCGTCTTCTTCCGGCCTGAGCCAGTCTTTCGCCAGCGCAGACACGCTCATCAGGTAGTTTTCTATCCCTTCAAGCTCAAAGCGCGGCAAGTCATACTTCTGGCTGGCATGGTCAATATCAATACCGCAAACTTGGCCTGCCTCATCGTAGTCTAAAACGACACCGGGCGAGACTTCTTGCGACTCGACACTTGGTTTATCGCTAAGGTCAATGTAAAGTGAGTCGGTGTCAGCGTAGTAGTGCGTTCTCACGTTGGTCTTTCCTCAATCAGGGTTGCCTCTCGCTCGAACAGGGCGGCACTCCATCCATTTTTTTGCCACTCGTCTACAAACGTAAAACCAGCCTTGAGGTAGTAGTTTCGGAGCGCCGGATTTGCCGCCATGCAGTCGAGCCGCAGGAACTTCCGGCCCGCTTTAGCTGCTTGATTTTCCGCCCAGCGAAGCAAGCCGAGGCCGATTTGATGTCCCGCATAAGCATATTTGACACACAAGGCATGAACGTATCCGGCATCATCGGCCTGAGTTCCCCAGAATAAATCGTCCGTCCATTGTAGCCGCAAGGTCCCGACAATCTCACCGCCCTTACCACCCAGAGAGGCGACGTATACTTCACCGCGCTTAATTGCTGCCGCACTCCCCTCCCGCGAGAACCGGCCTGGTTCCCACTGATCTATACCTTTTGCAGCTAGCCCTGCACCTGCGTCGTTCAACATCGCCACCATCGCATCTACATCGGGAGCTTGTGCCTGCGTCACGGCGATCAACCCGGCTGATGTTGTAAACGTGTCCATATTTGGTTTTTACTGCCCTAAGTCGCCTTGCTGGGAGCCGGCGAAGAAGGCTTCTAGGTTCTCGGAGCGGAGCAGGATTTCGCGGGGCTTGACGCCGTCTTGGGAGCCGACGATCTGGCGGGCTTCCATGACTTCGACGAGGCGGGCGGCGCGGGTGTAGCCGATCTTGAACTTGCGCTGGAGGCTGGAAGTCGAGCATTGGCCCTGCATGACGAGCCATCTGACGCAGGGTTCAAAGAGTTCGTCGGACGTGCCGTCGTCTTCGCCGTCGGCCCCGTAGCCGCCGCCGCTGGACTCGGAGGGGATCATAGTGTAGACGGCTTCTTCTTGATTGCGTAGGTATTTGACCAGTTCTTCGGTCTCGCGCTCGCCGACGTAGCAGCCCTGGACACGCAGGGGCTTGGCGGCGTCAATCGGCATATAGAGCATGTCGCCGCGTCCGATGAGGCGGTCCGCGCCGGGCATATCAATGATGGTCCGGCTGTCAATCTGAGTGGCGACAGCGAAGGCGATGCGGGAAGAAATGTTGGCTTTGATCGTGCCGGTAATGACATCTACCGATGGGCGCTGGGTGGCGATGACGAGGTGAATGCCGGTGGCGCGGGCAAGCTGGGCGATGCGGCAGATGCTCGTCTCGACTTCGGGACCCTGCTGCATCATGAGATCGGCGAGTTCGTCCACGACCACGACGATGAACGGCAGGCGCTCGTCGGGCGGGACACGGGAATTGAAGCCTTCAATATTGCGGGTGCCGAGGCGGGCGAAGCGGTCGTAGCGCTCTTCCATTTCTTTCAGGACGCTGCGGAAGATGCCGGCGGCCTGCTTGACATCTTTGATGACCGGCGCCAGGAGGTGCGGGATGCCGTCGTACAGGGACAGCTCGACGCGCTTGGGGTCAATCATCACGAACTTGACTTCGCGCGGGGTTGCCCGGTAGATGATGGAGGAGATGATGACGTTCAGGCAGACGCTTTTGCCGCTGTTGGTGCTGCCGCCGACCAAGAGATGCGGCATCCGGGTCAGGTCGGCGTATTTGTATTCGCCGGACACGTCTTTGCCGAGCGCGAACGTCAGCTTGGACGGCGCATTCATAAACTCGTTTGTGGACAAACACTCCCGGAGTGAGACCATTTGGGTGACATCGTTTGGGACTTCGATGCCGATGGCGGCCTTGCCGGGAATGGGGGCTTCGACCCGGACATCAATCGCGGCGAGCGACATGGCAAGGTTGTCGGCGAGGGCAACGATCTTGCGGACCAGAATGCCCGGCTCAAGCTGGACTTCGTAGCGGGTGACGGTCGGCCCCATTGCGACCTGGGCGACGTTTGCGCCGATCTTGAAGTCGTTGAGGGTTTGCATGAGAACCGCCTGCTTCTCCTGAATGGCCGATTCATGCTGGACGGGCTTCGGCGGGGACTCGTTGAGAAGCTCCAGCGGCGGCAGGACATAGTCGTGCTTGGTGCCGTCGTCGCCGAGCGCATCCGGGATAACCAGCGGCCCCGCCGGCGCTTTGGGCTTGTCGGGCGCGAGGATGGGGATGGCGGGAAGCGTCGGCACGGAACCCACCTCCTTGCTTCCTCGTTCCTCGGTCGCAGGGGTCCTCCCTGTTAGGGAGGACAAGGAGGTGGCGCGGACAGGGGGGGGCGGTTCCGGCGCGGCGATTTTAATGGCGGGGGGCGGGAAGGCTGGAGTTGGAGGAGGAGCAGGAGAGAGGGCAGGGGCAAGCCCTGCCCCTACAATAGCGCTCTTAGCCTTTGCCGGAGGGGTGGGTTCCTTCGGCGTCACTTCCGGCGTGTAGATGCGCTGACGGGCCGCCCGCTCTTTCAGGGCGTCCGCGCCGTGCCGCGCCGCCTGCGCGGAGGCTTTCGCGCCCTGGGCAAGCGGCGTCGTCACCCGCCGCCCGCCGGCGACTGCGTGGTCAAACAAGTGCAGCAGGCGCATGTCGGTGGCCCAGACAACCGCGCCGACGGCGAACAGGAACAAGACAATGTGGCTGGAAATGTCGCCGACTAAGGCCCGCAGGCCGCCGGACACTGCCGCGCCGAGCCAGCCGCCTTCGGTGATGTCGGTGAACTCGGTCGCGCGGGTCGTGTGGCCCAGGTGCCACCAGGAAATACCGACCAGAAACAGCAGAACCGCGCCGCCCGCGAAGTTTGTCCGGGTCTGCCGGTGCTTGCCCTGAATGAGCATGAGGCCGACCGCGCAGAGCAGCAGGGGGAACGCCCACGCGCCGATGCCGACGACACACCGAAGGCCCTCCACCAGCCAGTCTCCCAGCAGCCCGGCATGACCGTGGCGCGACATCACGAGCCAGACGCCGAGCATCAGGCCAAACGTGAGCAGGGCTAGGCCCGACATATCGTGAACAAAGCGGTCATTTCGGCGCGGGGGTCGCGGGGGCGTCGTCCGGCTCGGCGCTTGGGACGGGCGCGGCTGCCGCGCCGCCGGGCGTTCGGGGGACGATTTAACGGCCATACAAAAGGGTCTCCAAAAGAATGTGCATCAGATGCACTATTATAACAGAAAAGCGAACAAATGTCTCATGGTTTGCGCGGCTGCGAACGGGTATCATAGGCGCGTGATGCCTTCCCGTCTGTATTCGCCGTTTTTAATTGCCCTAGCCGCGATGCTCTGGGGCAGCGATCTTCTGCTGCGTCCAAATGCGCTGAGTGCGGGCTGGTCCCCGGCGTGGCTCGTTCTGAGCGAGCATTTAATTTTAACGCTGCTGTTTCTGCCGGTTTTATGGCGGGAGCGGCAGAAGCTGACCGTGCTGACCAAGCCGCAATGGGGCGCACTGCTGTTTGTGGCGTGGGGCGGCTCGGCCATGGCGACGTGGCTGTATACGAAGGCGTTTACCCTGGACTTTTCGCACGCGCTGACGGTGGTACTGCTGCAAAAGACTCAGCCGATTGTGGCGATTTTACTGGCAGGCTGGATTCTCAAGGAGCGGCGTCAGCCGCTGTTCTGGATTTGGGGCCTTGCTGCGTTTGCCGGCGCGTATCTGCTGATCGGTTTTCAGAAGCCGCCGTCGCTATCGGACATTCACGCGCAGCAGGCGCTTCTTGCGCTGGGTGCGGCGGCGCTGTGGGGTGCGGCGACGGTGGCGGGCCGGTCGCTGTCGGCAACTTTATCGCCCGGCGGCCTGGCGGGGGCGCGGTTTGGGCTGGCCGTCCCGATGCTGCTTCTGCTGACGCTGGTTCCGAATGGAGCGCCTGCCGCGCCGACCCATTCGACCCATTTTGCATTTTTCTTTTTGCTCTTGATTGTTTTGCTGCCGGATTTGCTGGGCATGGTAATGTACTACTTCGGCCTGCGCGGCACTCCGGCGTCGGTCGCGGCACTGGTCGAGCTGTGCTACCCGCTGACGGCGCTTGCCATCGGGATTTTGGTCCAGCACACGCCGGTAACACTCAGCCAGGGAGTTGGATTGGGTTTGCTGATTCTGGCGGTGGTGGGTCTGGGCCGAAAGCCGAGTGTTGTTGCTCCGGCGCTTGAAAAGCTGCCTTTGATTGCCCGGCGTCCGGGTATCATAAAAGAAACGTAACCACGAGGATAGTCACAGGAGACACATAGATAATGGCAACGGAATACAGTTTTGATGCGGTCTCGAAAGCGGACCCGCAGGAAGTCAAGAACGCGATACAGCAGGCGCAGCGGGAAATTGAAACACGCTTCGATTTCCGGGGCAGCGTCAGCGAGATTGACCATGACGGCAAAGAAAAGATCACGCTGACATCGGACGACGAGGTCCGGCTGACGGCTCTGATTGACGTGCTGCAATCCAAGATGATCAAGCGCGGGGTAGACACCAAATTTCTCGACTACGGCAAGCTGGAACAGGCGTCGAAGGGGACGGTCCGCCAGGTCGTCACGGTCAAAAGCGGCCTGCCGACGGAAGCTGCGAAGAAGATCACGAAGCTGATCAAAGACAAGGGAATCAAAGTCACAACGCAAATTCAAGATGAGCAGGTACGGGTGACGGGCAAGAATAAGGACGATTTGCAGGAAGCCATGACCGCCATCAAAGGCGCGGATCTCGACGCACCGATCCAGTTCACGAACTACCGCTAATCACGCAAGCGTAAACACGCAAGTTAGGCAGACATTTGGACCCGTTCAAGATTATCGGCGGCGCGCTGATCGCACTCGGCTTCGTGTTCCGCGCGATCAGCGTCGCCTATTTCAAGCAGCGGGCTAAATCCCTGCCGGACACGCCGGCAGCCCTGCGGCAGTTTGAGGGCCGGCGGCAGCGGGCCTTGCTGATTGATGCTTTATTTATCGGCATGGGCTTTTATTTGTTACTGACGCATTGACGAACCCACCCCGCCTCGTTCCTCGGCGACCCTCCCGAAGCGGGAAGGTAAGGAGCAAGAGACAGCAAGAAAAAGAGGGCGCGGCAAGCAGTGCCCTTACGCCTCCTCCGAAACTCCTCACCTTCCCGCTTCGGGAGGGTCGCCGAGGAACGAGGCGGGGTGGGTTCCAACAATCTCCCGCATTACCCCCAAGCACCACTCAATCTGCTCCTCCGTGATCACGAGCGGCGGCACAAACTCCAAGACGCGGCCATCCCCAGCCGGCAATAAGATCAATCCCTCACGCAGAGCCGCTGGCACAAGAGGCAAGGCCAACGCGGGCGATGCCATTTCAATTCCCAGCATGAGGCCGCGTCCGCGCACGTCGACGATGTGTTCCGGGAATGCGGCTTGAAGCTCGCGCAGGCCGTCGGCGAAAACTAGGCCGACTTCAGCGGCGCGGCGCGGCAGATTGTCGTCTTCCAGCACGGACAGCGCGGCGAGACCGGCGGCGCAGGCGAGCGGGTTGCCGAGGAACGTGGAGGTGTGCAGGGCTTCGCCGGTGGACTCGCCCCAGACGGACATCAGCTCTTTTGACGCGACGCAGGCGGAAATCGGCAGACCGCCGCCCATTGCTTTGCCGACGCAGAGAATGTCGGGAAGGACGTTCTCATATTGGCAGGCGAACCAATCCCCAGTACGGCCCCAGCCGGTGAAGATTTCGTCTAAGATAAGCAGGGTGTTTGCTTCGGTGCAGAGGTCTCTGAGGCCAGGAAGCCAGCCGGGCGGGGGGACGACGATGCCGCCGCGCCCTTGCAGCGGCTCGGCAAGAATAGCACCGGGCCGATGCGCCTGCAAGTGGGCGGCGATGTGGTCCAGCGGGCAGCCGTAGGGCAGGTGGCGGGTAAAGCCGCCGAGCTGCCTTTGAAACGGGGCGCGGAAGTCGGTGCGGGCGGTGGCATCGAGGGCGCCGTAGGTGAGGCCGTGGTAGCCGTTCTCAAAGGCCAAAATGCCGGGGCGGCCTGTGGCGAGGACGGCAGTTTTGAGGGCGGCTTCGACAGCGTCGCCGCCGTTCTGGCCTAAGATAAGCTGGGCATCGGGAACGGGAACAAGTTTGGAGACGCGCTCGCAGAAGCGGACTTTGACTTCCGACGGGTGAACATCGCCCATGCCGTGAGTGAGCTTTTGGGCTTGTGCCTGAATGGCGGCGACGACCCGCGGGTGGGAGTGGCCGACAGAGGCAACGCCGAACGCGGAAGTTACGTCCAGGAAGCGGTTGCCGTCAACGTCGGTGACAAGGCAGCCTTCGGCGCGGTCCCAGAAGACCGGAAAGTCCGGCGCCAGGTAAGTGACGTTCGGGCTTTCGACCCGGCGCAGGTCAGAAGCCAATGCACGGGAGCGCGGGCCGGGGATCTCGGTCACAATGCGCGGCAGAAACTCGCTCACGCGGACTTGTCGGTTTCCACTTGAAGCTTGATCTGGCGCAGGATGCCCGCGACTTTCTCGCATTCCTCGTCGTCGCCGGCGAAGACAATGGAGCGGCCTTTGGTGTGGACTTCCAGCGCATGGGCTTCGGCTTTTTCCTGAGTGCAGCCGATGGCTTTGCGAAGCTGCTTTTCCACTTGATCGAACGTGTGGCAGTCGCAGTTATACAAAATCACGATGTAGGGGCCGCCGGAGCCGGGCGGGGTGCGCTGCTCACGCTCATCGGGAGCGTCAATGGTCTGGACTCCGGGCATGACGGCAGGCATGAGATCAATTCCACGGGGCATAACAGGGTTCCTGTCCAAAGTGTGTTACCGTATTATACCCGTATATTACTAGCTCTCGGCTTCCCAGACGCCGCCGGGCGACAAAATCTCATGGGGATTGAAGCGGGTCTTGTAGTCCATGCTGGGGCAGCCGGCCACATAAAAGCCGAAGTAGGCCCAGCGCTTGTTTAAGGCTTTAGCAAGCTCAATCGTCTGCAAGAGCGCGAACGTGCCTAAACTGCGTGAGCGGCAGTCCGGCTCATGGAAGTGATAGACGCCCGAAACGGTGTTCGGCGTGATGTCCGTGATGGCAACTGCCCGCAAAACGCCGTCTTCCCAGATCGAGATCTCGACACTAGGCACCGGGTTTTGGACAAACTGCCGCGTGTAGCTTCTTAGGGTGCGCTCGGCCTCCGGCCAGCCTTTCAGGTCGGTCTGGGCAGCTTGATAGCGTTTGTAGAGATCCAGACGCTGGGCGTCGGCAAGGGGTGGAGCGTGGCGAATGTCAAGATCAGCGTTTCGGCGCAGGCAGCGCTGCTGGCTGCGGTCAGGAGTGAATTCGGCGGCGGGGATGCGCAGGGGGCGGCACTCGGCGCATGATTGGCAGACCGGGCGAAAGAGTGTCTGGCCGAACTTGCGCCAGCCGGCGTCCATTAAGTCTTCATATTCGGCGGGAGAAAGCTGGGCCGCGACGGCATACTGCTGGGTCGCCAGCCGGTCCGGCAGGTAGTGGCAGACGTCGGGGCCGGACAAAAACTGGTCCAAAATCTGCATCAGCGTTCAGCTAAACGTGCTTCGTAATCGGCCAGCATGGCCTGGTACGGCGGAAGCACGAGATCATTGGCCCACATGATG
The DNA here is from genome assembly GCA_965277885.1 of Capsulimonadaceae bacterium. Classification (GTDB taxonomy): domain Bacteria; phylum Armatimonadota; class Armatimonadia; order Armatimonadales; family Capsulimonadaceae; genus JANXMY01. The sequence continues at coordinate 630,370 of CBDIDS010000003.1, forward strand.
ATTGCGTTTTCGCCGTTGTCGCTGTAGTAGCTCTTGCGGACGGCCACGTCTTCAAATCCGTACTTCACATACAGATTGTGCGCGACGGTGTTGCGCTCCCGGACTTCCAGCGTCGCCCGCTCCGCCCCGCGCTTGATGCCTTCCCGGATGGTGTCCAGCAGCAGACGCTCGCCGATTTTCAGGCCGCGCACCGACGGGTCTACGGCAATCGTCGTCATGTGCAGCTCATCCATAATCACCCACATCCCGGCGTACCCGGCAATCGTGCCATCGGGAAGCGCTGCGACTGTGTAGTAAGCGTTTGAATTGCCGACTTCCGTGACATACGCGCTGGAACTCCACGGCAAGGTATAGCAGCGGCGTTCCAGACGCGAAACGTATTCAATATCGTCAATCCGCATTAGACGGATCGTAACGGCGGCAGGCTGGGACGGCTCGGCTGGAGCCTCGGCCCATTCACTTCCAGTAAGTTCGATCATAGCTAGGCTTCTAAAACAGCAGTCTTGTTGTACTGACAACGCGCGGGCCTTCAACCCAGTGGTCGCCGCCCCGAAAGAACTCCCGTTTCCAGATCGGCACGGTCTCTTTCAGCGTGTCTAAAAGCCAGCGGCAGGCGTCAAACGCCGCCGCCCGGTGGGCGGCGGCGACTGCGATCCCAACGCTGCTTTCGCCGATGTCTAAGCGGCCCAGCCGGTGCTGCACCGCGCACTTGACCTGCCACTGGGCTTCCGCCTCTGCGACCAGCCGGGCGAGCTGTTTCTCGGCCAGCGGCGCGTAGGCTTCGTACTCCAAATACAGTACTTCGCGCCCGCGTGCATTATCTCGGACGTTGCCGCTGAACGTCACGACTGCCCCATAGCCCGATGCCTCCACAGCCCGGCTGAGTTCCGCCAGATCTATCGGCATTTCCGTCAGCATTGGAACGCTGCCGCCGCTCATCGGCGGCATCCAGGCCACTTCATCGCCGTCATGCAGGAGCGTTGCCGCATCCGCAAACTCGGCATTCACCGCGACTCGCGCCTGCGTCAGCAAATCGGCAAACCCTGTGCTGCGCTCCGCCAGCACTTCCGCCGCCCTCTCGACCGTCGCGCCTTCGGGCAGCGACAGGGTTAGCTCATGGCTTCCTGCCACGTCCTGCAAGTGGGCAAAAAACAGCATTCGCACGTTGATCATAGTGGTTAAGGCAGCCAAGACAGAAAGCGATTCAGACCAGCCAGCGCCTCTGCGAACGTTACATCTTGTTTATTCATGCCACTTTGGTGGACTTCGGCATTACGAAACTGTCTTACAAGATGCGCTTTGTCTCTTACCGCCACAGAAACACGCCATTTGCTCGCTGCGCGATTTATGAGTTCATAAGCGCCGCGTCTGTCAGGAGTGATCAGCGAGCGTGAAGGCAAAACTTCCCGCAGAACGCTCTCAAATGTCGAAAAGAGACGTATCACATAAGTCGCTTCAAGATTTGCTGATGCACGGCGTACTTCCGAAAGCTCTGGGTTTTCAGAGCCTCCTTCTGTGTGGATGCGGCTCCAATTCCTTTCAAGATAATCAATAGCCGCCTTTGCAGCGCCGAATTCGTTCCGAACATTCGCCAGGCGCCGTATGAGAATGTAGCTCATGCCCTCAAAAGGCCGTCTACAATTTGCGTAAATGTTTCCTTGTTCCAGGGAAGAGGCCAATCTAAGCCGGAATCGGTTCTAACAATCCATTCCCCATCGTCAGGGCCATGAAGCAGCCGCACTCGGTACAGTGCAGGCCAGACATAAAAATCTACCCTCCCAGTGCCCGTCAGTGAATTATAAGTCATTGGTTCTAAAACCAGCTTTACATCGCTCCCAGACCGGGCATCCTGCGGATGTGCATCAATTTCAATAACTGATGCCCACTGTTCCTCATTGGAAAAATCGCGGTCGGCTTCTCTGTCTCGCACGACCACATCCCACCCTTGCGAGCAGGACCATTCCGTGACCTGGGTCATCAATGCCTCAACGGCAGAAAGCCATTCTTCACGTCCAGAGGCTTTTTCGGAGGCTTGCAGGGTCGGGATTTTTTCGGCGACAGTCATCATATTCTCCTACAAGATGTAGCGGCTGAGGTCTTCGTCTTTGACGATGTCGTCGAGCTTTTCGCGGACGTAGGCGGCGTCTATGCGCTTGAACTTGTCTTCTAAATCCGGGGCTTCAAACGAGAGGTCGTCTAAAAGCCGCTCCATGATGGTGTGCAGACGCCGGGCGCCGATGTTTTCCATTTGGGCATTAACGTCGGCGGCGATGCGGGCCAGCTCGGCGATAGAGTCGTCGGCGAATTCGATGGTAACGCCTTCGGTGGCAAGCAGGGCGACGTACTGCTTGATGAGCGCGTTGCGCGGCTCGGTCAGAATGCGCTTGAAGTCGTCTTGGGTCAGACTTTCCAGCTCGACGCGGATCGGCAGGCGGCCTTGCAGCTCTGGAATGAGGTCGGAGGGCTTCGAAAGATGGAACGCGCCGGCGGCGATGAACAGGACAAAATCAGTCTTGACCGGGCCGTACTTGGTCTGGACCGTGCTGCCTTCAATGATCGGCAGGATGTCGCGCTGGACGCCCTCGCGGGAGACGTCCGGCCCGCTGCCGCTGCCCCCGGAGCCGCCGCGCCCGGCGATTTTGTCCATTTCGTCTACAAAGATGATGCCGCTCTGCTCGGCGCGTGTCACGGCCTCGCGGGTCAATGCATCTTGATCAATCAGCGCCCGTGCTTCTTCACCTGCGTAATGCGCCCGCGCTTCTTTGATGGTCAGAGTCCGCTTGCGGCGCTTTTTGGGGGTCATCGAGCCGAACAGCCCTTGCATGTCCATGCCCATCTCGTCCATGCCGCCCTGCGGGGACAAGACCTGCATGAACGGCATCGGGCCGCTTTCTTCAATTTCAATCTCGATGACATCGTTGTCTTTGACGCCCGACGCAATTTGGGTCCGCAGGCGCTCCCGGACCCGGTTCTCCTGGTCCCGCCGCCGCTGGGCGTTTTCGTCCGGCGCGTCGTCAGCAGTTTCGGCGCTTTCGGCTTCCCCGCTCCCGGCGTTTGGCTGGCCGGAGGGCGAAAACAACTGGGCCAGCGCTTCCAGCGGGTTTTCGCCGCTGCCGCTTTTCGGCATCTTCAGGCGCACGGGCTTTCGCTCCCGGCGCGGCTGAAGCACGTCCAGAACGCGGTCAATCGCGCGGTCTTCGGCTTGTTCTTTGACTTCGTCCAGTTTTTCGCGCTCGACGATCCTGAGCGATGCCTGCACTAAGTCGCGCACCATCGAGTCGACATCCCGCCCGACATAGCCGACTTCGGTAAACTTGGTGGCTTCGACTTTGACGAACGGAGCATGGGCCAATGTCGCCAGCCGCCGTGCAATCTCGGTCTTGCCGACGCCGGTAGGCCCAATCATCAGAATGTTCTTCGGGATGACTTCATCCCGCAGGTCGTCGGCTAGCCGCCGCCGCCGGTAGCGGTTCCGCAGGGCGATGGCGACCGCCCGTTTAGCGGCTTTCTGGCCGACAATATATTTATCCAGCTCCGCGACGATCTGGCGCGGGGTCATGTCTTCCATCTCAGAAACAGTTTCCATCTCATCCATGCTTTCAAGTATACCCAGAGAAGCCGAACTTCGTTTATTCGGCGCTTTTGTTTAAAGCGTCCGCCTCGGCTGCCGCACCGTAAAGGGACAAAAGGCTTTCGACAGCGTGGGCGACTCTGGCCGGCGTCACGTTTGCCGGGGCCAGCGTCGCCAGGTTTTGCAGATTGCCGCCGCCCTGCGGGATCAGCGCGGCCAGGCTGTCGCGGGCTGCCGCCGGGGCGTTCGGCGGGGCGCGGCGCAGCAGGACCTGGGCTGTGACGCTGGACAGGCGGGTGGGGGCGACGGACGAGGACGCCCGGCGCAGCTCGGCGGTGTACGCGCCGACATCGGCGTTCCAGGGCGCAGCCTTGCCGCCGACGAGGCTCAGCCAGAGAGTCAGCGGCGACTGCTGGGCGTCTGCCGCCGCTTTGAGATTTCGGATTTCCACCAATTCCGCCAGCACTGCCGCCGTGTCCGGCTCCGTCTTCGCCAGCGTCTGCGCGTCTTTCGGGTAGACGAGCGGCGCGTTCAGCATGGCCGCCGCCTGTGCGGCCCAGGCCCGAAGGGTCGGAGGCGCTCCCATCTGCGTCAGCAGCGTCGCCGTGATCGTGTACGACGCCGCCTGCGAGCGGCGCAGGCTGGGAACATCGCTCTTGAAGTGTGCGACTTCCGCCCCGGCCACTTGCGGATCGGTGACGTTCTTCAGCGACTGCACCGCCTGGGCGTAGGCGACCGCCCGCATGTCTGCCGCCCGCAGCGCGTAGCCGAGGCCGAACGCCTGCGCCTGTACGCGCGGGACATTCGGCGCCTGTTGGGGCGCTTTCGCCTGAGCCGTGAGGGGAAGGAGAGCGAGGAAGGGCAACCCGGATTGAAGAACCCGGATTTTAATCCGGGGCGAAAATGAGTACATCATCTAAAGCTCATCTACTGTGATATTAGAGTTCGTGTAAATGCAGATGTCGGCGGCGATGTGCAGGGCCTTTTCGGCGATCTCGCGGGCCGACAAGTTCGTATTCTCCACCAGCGCCTTCGCCGCCGCCTGGGCATATGGCCCGCCGGAGCCGATAGCGGCGATGCCGTCGTCGGTATCCAGCACATTGCCGTCGCCGGAGACGACCAAGAGGTACTCCGGGTTTGCCACGATCATCAGCGCTTCAAAACGGCGCAGCACCCGGTCCGAGCGCCATTCTTTGGCGAACTCAATCACGGCCCTTTGCAGATTGCCGTTGGACGCTTCGAGCTTGGCTTCAAACCGATCCGCTAATGCCATCGCGTCGGCGGCGCTCCCGGCAAAGCCCGCCAGGACTTTGCCTTGATACAGCCGCCGGATTTTTCGGGCCGTGTTCTTCATCACCGTCTTGTCGAGCGTCACCTGTCCGTCGCCGGCAATCGCGACCTTGCCGTCTTTTCGAACGCCCACAATCGTCGTCGCGTGCATTGTTATGTTCATGTTTATTAGCTCGTTCCTATAGCGAAATGGCTTCCTGTAAAACCCGCTCCCGGAGCGCGGAGCGAAGTCCTTTTTCCGTCACGACATCCATGTCTCGTTCCAGCAGTGTTCTCAGATCGGTCAGCAGGCCACCGAGATCAAACAAGCTGCGGCCCGGTTCCAAGTCTACCAGAATGTCTATGTCGCTCGCCGCGTCATCCTCGCCTCGCGCCACCGACCCAAAGACGCGGACATTCGAAGCTCCGTGCTGCGCTGCAAGAGCCAACATCTCGGTGCGGCGGCTGAACATCCACTGCTTTGTCTGCAATATCTCCTGCCTTCCAAAAACGAGTCGCCGATTTTTAGTTTTTGGCTAAACGTCGAACAACATTGACATACTGCTCAAACTCCTCTGCAAGTCCTGGCGGATTAGCCTGATGAGTGTATTCCGCCGCTTGCTCATCGTAATAGTAGTTATGGAAGACAATCGGTACAGCGCCTTTGTTGCCCATTTTTGTGTAGCCCTCGGTATGCAAACGGCAGGCAACGCGAGCGCAGGCAGCATAGAACGACTTATCTATGTGACCTGAAATTTCCAGTGTTCTATTAAAGTCGGCTTCATCTTCCTCGTCGGTGAACCATAGGTCCTGTTCTTCCAGCCATTCCCGGCGTAAGGTCATGCCGGTCGGATCGGCAAAGGGATTGTGGCTTTTGGCAACAAGAGGAAGTTCATTGCGTATCCAAAGCTCAAACTGATGCCAAAAGTCGAAGTGCCATTTTACTTCCACATCTGCTTCAGGAGAGTGAATTTCGGGATAGCGAATTGCCGCCGCAGTAAGCGCACGGTGATAATCCTGATTGGTGTTATAAACAAGGCCGACGGTTCCATATCGCAGGTCTTGTTCCTCGAAATGGATAAGGAAGCCAAGCGCATAAATATCAGGCATCAGATTAGTGTTCCAGTCGGAAATTTGAGATCCGAACGACTGGAAGATATAATCTTCAAACGAAGTCACTTGTTTTCCCTCAACATACACTGCAATAATCATGGCATATTTTGCGTTGACAGTTCAATGTCTCTTGGGTATAATCAAACCAATTAGATTGCGACTTTTTTCACAATGTCAACGGTTACACAGCAAAGCGGTATTGAAGTCTTAGACAATTCAGTCACGCCGGAAGAAAAAGCGGCGTTTGTGCGGGAGATGTTCGACGACATCGCGCCCCGGTATGATCTGCTGAACTCGGTGCTTTCGGCGGGTATTCATAAAGGCTGGCGGGGGTTCGCAACCCGGTGCGCGTGTCTGGAGCCGGGTAACAGCGTTTTAGACGTGTGTTCGGGGACCGGCGAATGGACGCCGTCACTGCGGCAGGCGGTCGGGCCGGGGGGCCTGGTCATGGCGGCGGATTTTTCGCTGCCGATGCTGCGCTTTGGTGATGCAAAATATCGGCATGAAACGGCGCAGGAGGTGCAGGCGGATGCGTCCGTGCTGCCGTTTGCCGATGAAAGCTTTGACGCGGTGACAATTGGGTTCGGTATCCGCAATGTGGCGGAGAGAGGCAAGGCGTTCCGGGAGATGACTCGTGTTCTGAAGCCTGGCGGGCGGGTGGTGTGCCTGGAGTTTTCGCAGCCGCCGGCGGGGTTGTTTCGCTTCGGGTACGAGCTGCACGCCCGCCATGTCATGCCGCGCGTCGGCGGGGCGATCAGCGGGCGGCCGGATGCGTATGCCTATCTGCCGGCGTCGGTAGCCCGGTTTGACAGCCGCGAGCAGCTTGCGACGCGAATGCGCGAGGCGGGACTTGCGCCGGTGCGCTGGGTGGATTTGACGTTTGGACTGGTCTGCGTTCATGTGGGGGTCAAGCCGCTTTAGGCGGCTTTAGAATGGAACCGATTATGGGAGCCGCTGCTGTTCTGCCCGAAATCATCAAGCCTGCGCCAAGTCCAGTTTCGTTTTTGGACATCGTGCAGGACGACTTAGTGGCTGTCGAGGGTCTGCTGGGGAACGAAATTCGCTCGGACGTGAAGGCGGCCTACGCGATCTCCGGCCACACGCTGTCCGCCGGCGGCAAGCGCCTCCGGCCCGCGCTTGTCGTTCTCGCGGCCCATTCTGCCTGCGAAGTATTTCCGGCGCAGACGGTGTTCGCCTCCGCTGCCGCCGCCGAGCTGATTCACATGGCGTCGCTGATCCACGATGATGTCGTGGACGGCTCGGCAGAGCGGCGCGGGCGTCCGACCGCGAATGCGACGTTCGGCAACCAGATCAGCGTTCTGGTCGGCGATTACCTGCTGGCAAAGAGCATTTATTTAGCAGCCCGCGAGGGCAACATAGACGTGATCCGCGTCTTTTCCAATGTCACTGTCGGCCTGAGCGAAGGAGAAGTGCTGCAAATTACGGCCAAAGGCGATGTAGACACATCGGAAGAGACCTACCTCACGATTATCCAGAAGAAGACCGCCGGGTTCATCGCCGGCTGCTGCGAAGTCGGCGCGATGCTGGCGGGGGCAGGAGAAAGCGAGGTTGCAGCCCTGACTCGCTACGGCTTGAATTGCGGTTTGGCGTTCCAGATCGCCGACGATTTACTGGATTATACGGGCGATTCCTTGAAAACCGGCAAGCCGCTTTGCGGGGACCTGCGCGAAGGTAAGATGACCCTGCCGCTGATTTTGACCCTGCGCGATGTCACAGAATCCGAACGCGCTCATCTGCTGCATATTTTAGAAGAACCCGAAGCGCTGACCGACGCCGAGATCGCCGATGTCCAGGCGACTATTCTCCGGCATGACGGCTACGCCCGCACGGCAGACGCCGCCCGGCGGTATGTGCAGGAAGCGCAGGCCGCGCTTTTGGCCTTGCCGCCGTCTTCCTACCGCGATTCGCTGCACGCGCTGGCGGATTACGCGCTGACACGGGAGCGGTAGAAAAACCAATTGAGGAGGGCGAACACAAGGTTCGCGCCCTACATCTTGTTCCTGAACCCGTAGGGGCGAACCTTGTGTTCGCCCTTCACTTCTCCAGGCAGGACTTTCCCGGTCCTCTGCCGTATTCTCCTTCACTGCCTTCCGATTGCTGCTGATTTGCGTAGAGGAGAACCCGGCCATGCTGAACCCCTTGCTTGATAACCCCGTCGTCACCAAAGAGCTGCGTGGGCGGATGCGCGGGACGCGCACTTACTGGCTGCTGTTCGGCTACCTGCTGACCCTGTCGCTCATCCTCTTTTTCTCCTACCTCGGCTGGTCGGCGCAGCATTCTTCGGGCATGGAAATCGGCGGAAGCGAGGCGGGCTTCACGGTCGGGCGCACCTTCTTTAAAACGCTGTTTTACTCGCAGGCCGTAATGATGGCGCTGATTACACCGGCGCTGACCGCCGGGGCAATCTCGGTGGAGCGGGAGCAGCGGACATTTGAGCTGCTGCGCGGGTCAGTCCTGCGGCCCGGCGCGATTGTCTGGGGGAAGTTGGTTTCGTCGGTCTCGTTTGTCGCGCTGCTTTTGACTTCTTCGCTGCCGCTTTTGTCTCTGTGCTTTCTCCTCGGCGGCGTGTCCCCCGGCGAAGTCTTTTTCGCTTACTTGCTGCTCATTGGGGATGCGTTTTTGTTCGGGGCCATCGGCCTGTGCTGGTCGGCGTTTGCGGCGAACACGGCGACGGCGACGGTGCTTTCGTACCTCACGCTCTTTGTCTTTTTCGGCGTGACGTTTCCGTTCGCACTGCCGACGTTTGACACCAGCGGCAGCATGCCGAGTTTTGGACTGTGCGCGGTCAACCCGGTCGGCGCGGTGACAGGCGCGGTCCTGCCGGAGCATTACTACGGGTTTACGCTGCCGGCCTGGCTGCCCGCGCTTCTCCTGAATGGTACGCTGACGGCGCTTTTGGGGCTGGCGGCGATGAACCGCTTGGAAGACTTTCCGGCGAAACGCGCCGCCGCGCTGCGGGCTGTGACGCTGCTGTTTGCGGGCCTGCTGGTATTTTTCGCGGATGGAGTCGTGCTGGGGATGTCGCGGTCCGGGTTTGTGCCGCTTTGGATGCAGATGGAGTTTCTGCTGTTCACGGCAGCGACCCTGCTGCTGGTGTTCGTGCCGGTCTTTGTTACCGGCGACTTGGAGAACTGGTCACAGAAGCGCGAATGGTCACCACTGAGGCTGTTTACGCGGGCAGTATTGCCGTCGGGCCTGCCGTTTGTCCTGCTGCTGACGGTGCTGACGCTGGGACTGACCCTGGTGTCGCCGCATCTTTCGCCGACTCCAGCAGTGCTGGTAGGAACGCCTCATTACGGGCCGATGCAGTCCCACCTCAATGGTTTTGCCGCCACTGCCGTCCCACCAACTGACTTAACTTCCCACCTGCTGCAAGGCGCGGCGATGCTGGCGGCCGTGGTGATCGGCATGGCAGGCTTCGGCTTCCTGCTGTCGGTGCTGCTCGGCAACCGGTGGTCGTCCCTGACTCTGCTTTATCTGGCAGTAATCTTGGCGTCCGCCCTGCCGTTTTTTGCTTACGCCCCGCTGCACGGCGAGGATGCGGCCCAGGCGGCGCGAAACCCTGCCGTCAACACGCTCTATTTGTGTCCGTTTTACCCGCTGATCCAGCTTTCCGATACCATTCACCCCGGCTACCAGGGCATTGGCTTCGATGACGCCGCGCCGGGGCTGATCGGCTACGGGGGCGGCCTGCTATGGATCGGCACAAGCGCTGTTTATTTGGCTATCGGCGTGGCATCTTACATCGCCGCTGGACTGATCCTGCGGCGGCGAAAAGCTATGCGAACCGCTTGATCGCCATCGCCACTTTGCCCATGATCACGACTTCATCGGCGTAGATCGGGTCGTAGTCGGGGTTTTCCGGCTGAAGGCGAATGCCGCCCTTCGGCTCTCGGTAGAATGTCTTCACCGTCGTTTCTTCCCCCAGCAGCGCCACCACAATATCCCGGTCATCGGCTGTGCTTTGGCGGCGGGCCACCACAATGTCGCCGTCCCCAATGCCCGCGTTCTGCATCGAGTCCCCGTACACTTCCAGCGCAAACAAATCCCGCCCGCCCTGGTCACCGCGCCGCAGAAGAGAGACCGGAATCGGCAGCATTTCGGGGCTTTCCGACTGGGCGGCCAAGATCGGCGCTCCGCCCGCCACCCGGCCCAGCAGAGGAACAGACACCGAACGTCCCATCGAAAGACGCTCGCCGCCTTCCATCAAATCCAGCCCCCGCTTGTAGCGGTCACGGCGCAGGAAGCCTTTGATTTCCAGGCTGTCGAGGTGCTTTTTGACGGTGCAGGACGAGCTGAGGCCGACTTCCTTGCCGATCTCGCGCACTGTCGGGGCGTGGCCGCGCTGCTCGATATGGGTCCGAATGACCTCTAAAATATGTTTCTGTTTGTCAGTGAGTGTCTGCATGAGGAGTCCTCTATGTTATGAATGGAATAAAAGCGAATAACAGCAAATAACTGCATTCGGGGAGATTATACCACAGGCGCCGGGAACTTACACAAACTTTTGTTTGTTTTTTTCTTGATATGGGCAAAATCTTCTTGACACTGCCCTATATGTTGAGTATACTGCATTTAATACAAACTAATGTTTGCTTTGCTGTTCGTTTTTGGCATCCTGCATTGTGAGGAGAATTGACTATGGTTCCGCTGACACTCGACCTGTGTAATGACCGCCCGGCAGCCCTCCGCTCCCGGCCTTCCCTGGTACTCAAAGACTTGACGGAAGATGCTGCGCCCTCGGTGCATCGCTCAGGCCGCGCTCCTTTAGCCCGTGCGGAAAACGCGCTTCTCGCCGCCGCCGCAGTGTCGGCTTGCGGGTATTTTCTCTTCACTGCCGCTGCTTCTCTGGCTCACTCCGTTCAGCAAAATTACGCGGCTCAAACTCTGCCCCAGACGGTTGTGATTGCAAAGACTGTGAAGCGCGGCGATACGCTTGCCGGCCTGGCCCTTCGCTACGGCGATCCCAATACCTACTTATTACAGCGCGAAGATCAGATCGCTCGCGCAAACCACCTGCCCGGCTCGGCACCGCTTCTGCCCGGCCAGCATCTTCAAATTCCTGTCACCAATCCTAAAGTCATTGCCCAGATCGTTCGTGCTTCCCATCATTCGCTTGTCGCCTCACGCAGCTAGTCACGTAACCCGGCTGGTAGACTGAAAGAGGTATTGTGAATCTACTTCTCACTTCCGCAGGCATCAAGAACACAAGCATCCACGACGCGCTGGTCGACCTATTGGGCAAACCGATCGCTGACTCCAACGCCCTCTGTATCCCCACTGCGGGGTACGGGCATCCCCAAGCCAAACCTTTCAGGGCGTGGCGTTTCATCAGCGGACGAGAACCTAACTGTCCCATGACCGAACTGGGTTGGAAGTCGGTGGGCGTTTTGGAGCTGACCGCGCTGCCCAGCATTGACGAAGAACGCTGGGTTTCCTGGGTGCGAGAGGCCGATGTCCTGCTGGTGAATGGCGGCGATGCCCTCTACCTGTGTCACTGGATGAGGCAGTCCGGTCTGGCGGACCTCTTGCCGTCGCTGCGCGAGACGGTCTGGGTGGGGTTAAGCGCCGGGAGCATGGTGATGACCCCGCGTATAGGAGAGGACTTTGTGGGATGGCAGTCGCCTACCGGCGGCGACACCACACTGGGGATCGTCGGCTTCTCGATCTTTCCGCACCTGGATCACGAGGATCTGCCGGAGAATACTATGGCCGACGCAGAAAAGTGGGCGAGCAGCCTGCCTGTGCCGTGTTATGCGATTGACGATCAGACCGCCATAAAAGTGACTGATGGCACTGCCGAAGTCATTTCTGAGGGGCATTGGAAGCTGTTTCCCCCTCCTTAAGTGGCCGGGGATAAATCTAACGTATTTTGGAATGGTTCCCACAAAGCAAAGCGGCCCGGCTTCCACTCAGGAAGCCGGGCCGCTTTATTTTCTGACATGTGTCATGCCACAAGCGCCGGGCGGCGGGTTTTGTCACGCTGGCAGCCGGGGCAGAACGACTCGCCGTAGTTTCGCACGGACAGCTCCATCTGCGCTTTCGTTAATGCCTTGCCGCAGTTGACGCAGGCCGGTGTTCCTGACGGGCTGGAAGCGGCCGGTGCGGCAGCCGGCTTCGGCACGACCGCTCTCGGTTCCGCAGGCGTGTCGTCCCCAAACGGGTCGTCTTCCGTGGCGTCGAGCAGAGCGCTTCCGCCGATCAGCGCCTCAAAGTCGTCTTCGCCTTCGTCCATTACAGCCGGGGCAGGGGAGGGACGACTCGGCTGCGGACGGGCGGCTTCGGCACGCGGGGCATCGCCATTTTCACGCGGCGGAGCTGCGTCCCGCTGCGGCGGAGCCGACGGGCTGTAGCGTGCGCCGTCGCCGTTTGGCGTGGGTGGTGCGCCGTAGCGGCTGCTTCCGCCTCCGCCGTTGTAGCCGTTCCCGCCGCCATTGCCGCCCCCGCCCCCGCCGCCAAAGCGTCCGCCGCCCATCGGCTGGGGGCTGTCGGCAAACCGGCCTGCTGTGGACTCGTCCAAATCAGGCGAGAACTGGGTGCCGAAGCCGCACAGCGCGAGGGCACGGCCTACGGCTCCGGTTTCGGATTTTTCAATGTAGTCGCCAAAGCCTTTGACGTCTTCTTTTTTTGTGCCGGTCGCCATCAGCTTGCCGTCGCCGTCGCAGATGCGGGCGCGGAAGATGGCGTACTGCTTTTCGTGGTTGATCTCGACGGCTTCCGTCTCGATGCTCCAATCGGGATGCTCCTGCCGGAACCAGACGATGCGGGCGGAAACGGGGAGGTAGGTGCGGCCGCCCTGCACTTTAATGAGGTGCCGCTTGAAATCGAATGCCATTGCTGCTGTTCTCCTTAAACCAGGTCAAATACTCAGTGAAACTTAGGAAACGAAAGAATGCGTGGGATTGAAATCCTACGCTATGGGGCGCAGACGCCCAATGTCCGCCTTCGCGGACAGGGAGCCGAATAAGAACAATCTTACTCTTTGTCCGCGAAGGCGGACATTGGGCGTCTGCGCCCCATAGCCGCGCAATTTATTGCCACGGCTCTTGATTGTCTGCTGCTTGAAGTCTACGCCAGCGCGTAGTCGGCTTCTTCTTCGGTCACATCCGCTTCCAGCGATGCCGGCAGCTTCTCCGGGATGCCGAGGGCGATGTCTCGGACCTTTGTTTCCAGTTCAAGCATCACGTCGGGATGCTCGTCCAGGAACGTCTTCGCGTTCTCGCGGCCCTGGCCGATGCGCGTGTCGCCGTAGGTGAACCACGAGCCGGATTTGTTGGCGATTCCTAGTTCAATCGCCATGTCCAGAATTCCTCCTGAGCGGGAAATTCCGGTGCCGAACATGATGTCGAACTCGGCCTGACGGAAAGGCGGGGCGACTTTGTTCTTGACGACCTTGACTTTGACCCGGTTGCCGACCATGTCGGTTCCCTGCTTCAAAGTCTCAACGCGCCGAATGTCTAAGCGAACCGACGCATAGAACTTAAGCGCTTTGCCGCCGGGCTGAGTTTCCGGGTTGCCGAACATGACCCCGATCTTCTCGCGGAGCTGGTTGATAAAGATAATGATCGTGTTTGTCTTGGAAACGCTGCCGGACAGCTTCCGCATGGCCTGAGACATCATCCGGGCCTGCAATCCCATGTGGCTGTCGCCCATCTCGCCTTCAATCTCGGCTTTCGGAACCAAAGCGGCAACGGAGTCCACAACAATCAGCGCCACCGCGCCGGAGCGGACCAGGCCGTCGGTGATTTCCAGCGCTTCTTCGCCCGTAGACGGCTGAGACACCAGCAGGCTGTTGATGTCCACGCCCAGCCGCTTTGCGTATTCCGGGTCCAAAGCATGCTCGGCGTCCACAAACGCGCAGATGCCGCCCAGGCGCTGCGCTTCCGCGACCAGGTGAAGCGAGAGCGTGGTCTTGCCCGATGACTCCGGTCCGTAAATCTCGGTGATGCGGCCTTTTGGGATACCGCCGACCCCTAAAGCGATGTCCAGCGCGACCGATCCCGTGGAGATCGCTTCGGTCACCAGCTTTTCGGCCTGTCCCAGCCGCATAATCGCGCCTTTGCCGAACTGCTTGTCAATCTGCGCCAGCGCTGTTTCTAATGCCTTTTCTTTATCCATTTTTGTTTCTTCCTTTATCCCAAGCCAAAATCCCGCTCCTCAAAAATCCTCAATCAAACGTCTGTTCGCACCCCTGAATTGTACCTTAATTTGAGGCCAAAGTCAAGTAGCTCCGTAGAAATACTGGGTGATTTTACTTGCAGTATCTGCCAACAAGAAGGTATAAAGCCAGACACGCCTTGACAGAAACCTGGGATGAGGCTATACTATCCCGGCCCCGAAAATTAGACGCAAAGGTCGGCTCGCCCAAAGGCGTTCCGGCATGGCGCACGAGAAATCATTCTTCTACACAAGACTCTCGTGTGTGCAACCCAACCTGTAGGAGGAGACCATTTGCTTACCTCGAAAACGGCCCGTACTTTCGGTTATCTGTCTGTCGCTTCGGCATTCTCTGTGACAGCCCTTCTCGCTCCCTTTGCGGCGGTCGCCGCGCAGAACACGGGATTGAAGAACAAAGCCGTTCTCGCCCCGACCCCCGCAGCATCCATGATCAGCCCTGCGTCTGCTCCGGCGCTGATGCCGGATGCCGCAGTCGGAACAATTCCGCAGCCGCCTTCCGTGGTCCTTTATGACGGCAATCATGCGGCCCACACTTTGATCACGGCATCCGCTACCGTCGGCGACGCGGTGCGGAGCGCCGGGATTACACTGGGGCCCGATGACCGCATCCTGCCCGCGCTCTCCGCACCGGTCACCAACGGCCTCAAAATCGTCATCCGTCATGTTCGGATTGAAACACAAACGAAGACCCAAGCGATCCCTTTTAAGACCGTCTTTAAGATGAGCCGGGCCGTCGCACCGGGCCGCATTGAAGCCGGGTCGCATGGCGTCCCCGGCATCCTCACCAAGACTTATGCCGTCCGGTTCGTCAACGACGCACTGAAGTCCCGCACACTGATTGCAAGCCGGATCACGACCTCGCCGATCAACCAGGAAACGCTGGCCGGCATTCGGGTTCGGGAAGCGCGGGCGCTGCCGTCGCGCTCCGGCTCCTACCAGCGGATGCAGTGCTTCCACATGGTCGCCACCGGCTACTCGCCCTACGAAGGCAGCAGCGCAGGCCGCTGCGCTAACGGGATGCGGGCCGGTTACGGCGTCGTCGCCGTGGACCCCCGGCTGATCCCCCTCGGCTCGAAGCTCTACATTGAAGGCTACGGCTATGCGCTGGCCGGCGACACCGGCGGCGCGATTAAGGGCCACCGGATCGACCTCGGCCATACGACCTTCCGCGAAGCGTCCAATGTCGGACGCCGCTCGGTCACGGTCTGGCTGCTGTCCCCCGCGCGTTAGAACAACCACCCATGCGACAGGGAATTATCAACCAGTACCGGGCGTTCCTGCCGGTGTCGCCCTCGACGCCGGTAGTGACGCTCTTTGAGGGCGACACGCCGCTGATCCCCGCGCCCCGGCTGTCGGCGGCGATCGCGCCGGGCCTGAACCTGCTCCTCAAATTCGAGGGCATGAACCCGACCGGCTCGTTCAAAGACCGGGGCATGACGATGGCCGTCACGAAAGCCCTGGAAGACGGCGCACGGGCGATCATGTGCGCGTCCACCGGCAACACCAGCGCGGCGGCTTCGGCCTATGCCGCGCGGGCGGGTCTCGACTGCGTGGTCCTGCTTCCGAACACGGATGTCGCGCTCGGCAAGCTGTCCCAGGCGCTCATTCACGGCGCGAAAGTGCTGGCGATTGAAGGCACGTTCGACGACGCCCTGCGCCTCACCCGCGAGATCTGCGATCTTTATCCCATCACTCTCGTCAACCACATCAACCCCAACCGCATTGAAGGCCAGAAGACCGGCGCATTTGAAGTCTGTGATGCGCTCGGCGACGCTCCCGATTTCCACGCCCTGCCCGTCGGCAATGCCGGCAACATCACGGCGTATTGGAAGGGCTACAAAGAATATCAGGCCGCCGGCAAGTCCCAAAAGCTGCCCCGAATGCTCGGCTTCCAGGCCGCCGGGTCTGCGCCGATTGTGGACGGCGCTCCGGTCCTTAATCCCCACACCATCGCGACCGCCATCCGCATCGGCAACCCGGCGTCGTGGCAGCACGCGCTGACCGCTCGCGACGAGTCTCACGGCGTCATTGATAAAGTCACCGACGACGAAATCTTAGAAGCCTACCAGCTTCTGCCGGCACTCGAAGGCGTTTTCACCGAGCCGGCCTGCGCCGCTCCCATCGCCGGCCTCAAAAAGCTGTACGACGCGGGCTACTTTCGGGACTACGACGGCGCGACCGTCGCCGTGACGCTGACCGGCCACGGCCTGAAAGACCCCGACCGGGCGATCAAAACTGTCCCGCACCCGCCGACCGTCCCCGCCGACCTCGCCGCCGTTGTCCGGGCGCTGGGTTTTTGAAAAAGGCTTTTGATGAACACTTCTCTTGAGAAGCGCCAGACGCTGATGGTGCGCCGGATTGAATGGGCTTTTCTTGTCCTCTTTTTCCTGGCAGCGATCGGCGCTTATGCGACCATGCAGCGCGTCACTGTGGATGGCCGTTCGATGGAGCCCACCCTGCACAGCGGCGATGCGCTGATCGCCTGGAAGCTGATGCCGGGCGAAAAGCTGCATGTGGACGATGTGATTGTGTTCCGCGATCAAAACGGGGCGGAGCTGATCAAGCGAATTGTCTTTCTTCAGAACCCGCAGGGAACACAAACTCCGCCGGCTCTTGTGCAGGTTCCCGGCAGTGTCCGCCCCTGGAAATCACTTTTTTCGCAATACGACCAGGATGTTGCCGAGGGACGCCGCCCAAAGCCGGGTCCAGACGACATCATTTATGTCATGGGGGATAACACGGACAATTCCGAAGACAGCCGCGTTTTCGGGCCGATTTCACTCAAGCAAGTCGTCGGGCGTGTTTATGTGAAAGATCTGGCTTTGCAGTAAAATTACTTTCATTACTCTTTTCCCATGAACCCGCAGCCACCCGAAAAACCGAAAATCACCTTTCGCCGACAAACCTGGATCGCCATCGGCCTACTTCTTCTGCTGGCACTTGTCCTGCGGTTAAACGTCCGGCAGGGCCGCGTCTCCGGCCCGTCCATGTCCCCGACTTACGAAAACGGCGACACCGTACTGGTCTGGAAATCCGTTCCCCGCTCTTTTCTCAAACCCGGCATGGTCATCATCTTTCGAGATACCAACGGCGACGAGCTGATTAAGCGCATCGCGTTCATCGGCCCGCAGTATGCCCGTGCCGCGCCGAATGCCGATTGGACTACGATCAACGGCAGCCGCAAAACCCCTCTTGCACTGCTCTTCAGCGGCTACTACGCGCGTGTTGCCTCCGGCCAAACTCCTGTACCGTCCGCCGACCGGGACATCTATGTTCTAGGCGACAATCTGCGCGAGTCCGACGACAGCCGCCATATCGGCCCCATCCGCGCCAAGCAGATTTTGGGGAAGGTGGTTCCGTAGGATTCGAAGGGCAGAATAGATCGCCACGGAATAAATTCCGAGGCTACAAAAACCACCGTCGAGGCGACGGCAGACCAAAGGCGTTGGATAAGTTGCTCTTGTGTCGCGGCGACAGTGTTTTGTCCGAGCCTCGGAATTTATTCCGTGGCACTCTTTGGCATCAAGTCCAGCGGGTATACTACACCCCATGAGCCATTCTGCACCCGCCCTCCTCACCACGAACATTCCCGGCCTGCCGCGCTTTATTCAAGGTAAAGTGCGCGACGTGTACGACCTTGGCGATACGTTGTTAGTCGTCGCTACCGACCGCATTTCCGCGTTCGACGTTATCCTGCCGACAGGCATTCCCGGCAAAGGCCGAGTTCTCACCGCGCTGTCCGAGTTCTGGTTTGAGAAGACTGCCGGCATTGTCCCGAACCACTTCATCTCCGGCGACATGGACGTGATCGGCGAGCGGCTGCACTCGGCAGGCGTTACTGTCACGCCGGGTTTAATTTCGCTGCTGCAAGGCCGTACCCAGCTTGTCCGCAAGTGCGAGGCCCTGCCGCTGGAATGCGTCGTGCGCGGGTATTTAGACGGCTCGGCCTGGAAAGACTACCAAACGCTGTTCGGCCACGGCGGTGAAGTCGTCCTCTACGGCATTCCCGTCCCCATCGGTCTGCGCCAGGGCGAGCAGTTCCCAACTCCGCTGTTCACGCCCGCCGCGAAATCCCACACCGGCCACGACACGAATGTCTCGTTCTCGGAAGCCGCCGAAATTGTCGGCGCAGACACCGCCGCCCAGCTTTCCGAGATCAGCCTTGCCCTTTACTCTTTCGCCCGTGCCTACGCCGCCGAGCGCGGCATTATCATTGCTGATACCAAGTTTGAGTTCGGCACACTGAACGGCCAGCTTATGCTCATAGACGAAGCTTTGACGCCGGACTCGTCGCGCTTCTGGGAAGCGTCTGCCTACAAGCCCGGCAAAGCGCAGGCATCGTTCGACAAACAGTTCGTCCGCGATTACTTAGAAACACTGGATTGGGACAAAACTTATCCCGGCCCGGATCTGCCCGCCGAGATCGCCGAAAAGACCGCAGACAAATACTTCGATGCTTACCAGCGGCTGACTGGGCAAGAGCTGCCGCGATGAAGGCGCTGGAATCGTTATTTGAAGCGTTAAGAACTGCCGCGAGGCAAGGCAAGCCGATGAGCTTAAGACAAGCCGCCGTCGTTGTCATTGCAATTAGCGGCATTGTTCTTCTGTATGCCGCCGGTGGAATACAGGATCTCCTGACGGGGCATACACATCATGCGCTCTTGTACTGCGGGCTTGCCGTTTTGATCCTAATGACACTGCCGATCCATGTGTATAACTTTCTGCGTGTCAAGAGAGGCGTGGTTGTTCCTAATCCCTGGCTGATGTTCGGGCCTCTCTCGCAGTCAGTGCGTGTTCCGTTATCCATTAAAGTTGCCCTTATCGGGTCGCTGACACTGCTGGTAACGGCTGTGAGTTACCTTTCCTTGTCTCCGCTTCACGTTTCGTTGTTCCAGCTTGCCCTGCATCATCGCGCCGCTGCCCGGCTTCTGGGGATTGTTATTGGTTTCAATCTTTTCCTGTGGGTGATCGTCGCGTTCGCCTGGTATCTCTTCGTGGTGCTACATAAGCAGGAGCCGCAAGGGGTGGAACCTACCTTAGAACCGGGTAAAGAGGTGTGGCCGCCTGCTCCGTCAGCGCCTGAGAAGCCGTAGAAAGATTGACGAAGAGGCATGATGAACCGCGACGCAAAAACTCATTCCCCTCAGTTGCCGCAGATTGTGTCTGTCATTGCAATCTTGATTTTCACGCTGTTTGTCGGGCTGTGCAGTGTGTTCACGATCTATATCACCTACGTGCATTTCAGTACGCAAAAAGGCTGGACTGTCTGTGCGATGTCGGTCTTGTCTGTCTCAGCATTTGTCGGCTACTGCTGGTATCGCATTTTCACTGAGCCGCCGAAAGCTTTGAACACTGGCGTTCAAGAACAGCCAACAGAAGGCGTCTGGCCCCCGCCGCCGACAACGCCAAACCAGCATTGACAAGGAGAAAACGCCATGAGTGACCACGACACAATTCCGGCAGAGCGCCTGGCAGCACTCAGGCGCGAAATTCAGATCGGCCTGGATCAACTCGACAACGGGGAAGGAATCGCCCACGACACAGACTCCCTGCGAGAAATGTTTGAACGACTCAAGCAGGATGCTAGGCTGGGACTGGATGATCTGGAACAGGGTAAAACAGTTCTCGGTAAGCGGATCTTTGAGGAACTGCTGCGGCGAAGCGAAGAAAGACGACAATGAAATATATTATGCTGGTGCCGGATGGCATGGCGGATTTGCCGATGGCGGATCTGGACGGGCAGACGCCGATGCAGGCGGCGCGGACGCCGAACTTTGACGCTTTAGCGGAAGTGTCGCTGGTGGGGAGTGTTTTGACGGTGCCGCCGGGGATGTATCCCGGTTCCGATGTGGCGAACATGGATTTGCTGGGGTATGACCCGCGAAAGTACTACACCGGGCGAGGGCCGATTGAAGCGGTGGCGATGGGGGTGCCGCTGGACACCGGCGATGTGGCGTTCCGCTGCTCGCTGGTGTCGTCGGACGGCACGACGCTGTTTGATAACTCGGCGGGGCATATCTCCACGGAAGAGTCGCGGCCTTTGATTGAGCTTTTGAACCAAAAGCTCGGCACCGACAAGCGCCGGTTCTTTCCGGGAGTTCAGTACCGGCATATCATGGCGGAAAAAGGCGGCTCGATAGACCTGCTGACGATCCCGCCGCATGATTTTGTCGGCAAGCCGCTGGCGGGCCACTGGCCGGAAGGGGCGGGGGCGGAGCGGCTCAAACAGCTCATGTATGATTCGCTGGAGATTTTAGATAACAATACCATCAACATCAAGCGCCGGGAAGAAGGGAAAGAGCCGGGAAACATGATCTGGCTCTGGGGGCAGGGCTACGCGCCGAACCTGCCGAACTTCCTGCAAACCTACGGCAAAGTCGGCGGGGTCATCTCGGCAGTAGATGTCGTTCGGGGCCTCGGCCGCGCGACGGGTCTCAAAATTATTGATGTCCCCGGCGCGACGGGGTACATTGACACGGATTACGCGGCAAAAGCCAATTATGCCCTGGCGGCTTTAGATAACTTAGACTTTGTGTATGTTCATGTGGAAGCGCCCGACGAGTCCGGCCACGAAGGCAATTTAGACCACAAGATGCAGGCGATTGAAGACACGGACAAGAAGCTGCTGGGGACACTCCGCGAGGGCATGACAACGCGCGGCCCGTACCGACTGGTGATCGTGCCGGACCACAAAACGCCGATTGCGCTGAGGACGCACGAGGAAGGCCCCGTGCCGTTTTTGCTGTACGACTCCGAGAACCCGCATACGGCGTCCCACTTCCCGTTTGACGAGCGGGCGGTCACGGAAGCCAAAACCCAGATAGACGACGGTACGCGGCTCATCCGAATGCTGTTTGCTTAGGGCTTGAGTGGAAAGGGAAAACACGTTTGCAGATTCTAGTCACAGGCGCGGCGGGCAAGATCGGATCGGAGGTCGTGCCGGAACTGGTGAAGCACGGCCATTCCGTCCGGGCGCTGGACCGGCGGCCGGTTCCCCCGGAAGTCCGTGCGGCGGCGGACGTGGTGTATGCCGATCTGACCGACCCACTTGCGATGCTGAATGCCGTGCGCGGGTGCGATGCCGTCGCGCACATCGGGGCGATCCCCAGCCCAAGCCTGCCGCCCGATGAAGTCCTGCGCCTGAATGTCCTCGGTACGCAGAACATCTTGGAAGCCGCCCGCGCCGAGGGCATTCCGCGAGTTGTCCTGACCAGCAGCATCGGGGCGCTCGGCTTTTCTTTTCCAACCCACCCGTGCCTGCCCGATTACCTGCCGATTGACACGCTCCACCCACGCCGCCCGCAGGACGTGTACGGGCTGTCCAAGCTGATGAACGAGGAAAGCGCCGCCGCCATGACCCGGCTGTGCGGCATGACCACGATTGTCATTCGCCCGCCGTATGTGATGGACTTGGACCAAGCCAAAGAGCAAGGCTGGCTCCGGCAGCTCCTGGAGCGGACTGGGGAGCAGTACGACTCGTCGTTCTGGTCGTACATTGATGTTCTGGACCAAGCCCGCGCGTTCCGGCTCGCGCTGGAAGCCGACTTTGCGGGTCATCACATCTTCTACACAATGGCCGACGATTTGGCCGTCAACGCCACGGCGGCCACGCTCGCCCAGCGCCACTTTCCTCAGCTTCTAGCCGACCTGCCGCGCCTCACCGGCCAAACCTTCTTTGACCTTGTCCCTGCCCGCGAGCTTCTAGGCTTCACCGCCGAGCGCACCTGGCGCAAAGTGCTGGAAGAAGAGTAAGAAGACCGGAAACTCGGTTCGCGCCCCCCATGCCAGCTCTACCCCGTGCCAATACGGGTTTTCTGCGCTTCTTTTGCTTTTCCCGTAGTTCCCCTCTGACGACTTTGTTTGGTTCCCCCGAACATAAGACTGCCGGCAAATCGTGTGCCGGCTCACATTGTTCGCATCAGCCTTCAGGCTGCTGACATATAAGGGAAACCAGAAATGAAGTACTCTCTGCTCCCGACCCGCTTGGTCCCGCTGCTTTCTCTGCTGGCCGCGACGGCCTGGACCGCCGTTCAGGCCCCTGCCGCTGTCCTGCGGCCGCCGGCCGGCCAGACGATCTACGCCGGGTCGCTGCAAAACGGCTGGCAGTATTGGGGGTGGGGGAATGACAGCCTCACCAACCCAGCGCCTGCTCTGTCCGCCGCGTCCATCAAAGCCCAGGAAGGGCCGTGGCAGGCGGTCTACCTGCACCATACGCCGTTCCGCACTTCGCGGGCCGCGACCCTCTCGTTTTGGATCAACGGCGGCACTGTTGGCGGGCAGGCGCTGGTCGTCAAAGCCCTCCGCAGCGGCGCTCCGCAGGCTGCCGTGCCGCTCGCGCCCCTCAAGGCGGGCTGGCAGCAGGTGCAGATCACCTTGCCGCGCCTCGGTGTCGGCGCAGCCGCCGACATGGACGGCCTCTGGGTCCAGAACAACACGGCCACGGCGCTTGCGCCGTTTTACTTGGATAAAATTGTCATCACCGGCCTGCCGCCGGCCCTGCCCCCCGCGCCGCCTGCACCGGCGGGATTGACTGCCACCCCGCAGTGGGCGGCAAGCTGCCCGGCCTGCGGCGGCATGGCGATGGCCCATGTCGTGCTGGCCTGGAACACCGTTCCCGGCGCGATCGCCTACACGGTCTACCGAGGCGGCGTGAAGCAGACCAGCGTGGCGCAGGCCGGCTGGACCGACATGAGCGTCACCAGCGGCCAGACTTACTCGTATGCCGTGTCCGCAACCGGACCCGGCGGGGAAGGCACCCGCTCGGCGGCGGTTTCCGCAACCGCACCCAGCCCGCCCGCTGCGAGCGCGGCGTTTACCGCGCCGGTCAACCTGTGCGTGTCCGGCCTCTGGTCCGGCGGGCCGACCGATTCGCTTTCCTGGTCCCCGGTTCCCGGCGCGGCGTCGTACAACGTCTACCAGTACACGACACTGGTGGCGAGCGTGTCCGGCGCTGCTTATACCCTGCCGCTGCCGGCCTGGGAAAACGGCATGACTTACACCGTCACGGCAGTAGATTCAATGGGCATGGAAAGCCTGCCGTCGGCCCTCGCCGCCGCGCAGGGCGCCTTCAATCCCGCTCAGGCGCCGGGCTGGATGCCGGGCGCTCCGGTGACGCCGACGGCGCTGTCCGCCGTGCCGGAATGGAACGCGGGCAGGCCGCGCCTCCATCTGGCCTGGCAGGGCGCAGGCAATTCCTTCACTTACACGCTCTACCGAGACGGCCAGCGGGTGTTGTCCGGCCTGTGGGGCCTCAACGCTTATGATGCAGACGTGCAGCCGGGCGAAACGCACTCTTACGCCGTCACAGCGTCAAACATCGCCTGGACGGAGGCCGCCGAAAGTGCCCCCAGTGCGGCAGTCACCGTTGCTATGCCGTCCGGCCCGCCTTCAGCCGTCAGCGGTACGGTGCAGGTGACGGGGGTAGACGCAAACGACGACAGCGCGACCATCTCCTTTGAAGCCGTTCCCGGTGCCTTGGACTACCGGGTTTATGACACGGCCCATCCCGGCACCGTCAAATACAGCGGCGGCAGTCTCAGCATCGAAATGAACGGGCTGGACCCAGTCGCCGGGGCAAGCTTGGTGGTCGAAGCCGTAGACAAGCTCGGCCCGTTTCAGACGATGGACGGCATGGCCGGGCCGGGCGCGATGCAGATGGACGGGATGCACCAGGCCATCAACGGCCAGGGCGATCCGTCAAACATTCCAATCGTGCTGGCCCGCTCCGCTCCGGTCGCCGTCACGCTTTCGCCGCGCAGCCTGGCGGGAGCGCAGGCGTTCTTCGACAACTTCCGCAATGAGCCGGCGCTGGCTCCGCAGCCGCTTCCGGCGCTCGTGCCGAACACGTTCTACGGCGACCCGCAGTGCTTTGACGAGTTTGCCAATGCCAACTGGACGGTCCGGGACTACGGCGGCGACCTCAAAGACACGAAGATCTTCTTTATGGGCAATCACTTCATGGACACGCTCTATGACGGCGGCACGCCCGGCTCCAGTGTCCCGATGCACAACAACAATGCGTCGCTCGTGATGATGCCGAACACCATTGCCGATATTTCCGGCGGCAGGGTGCTGCACGTCACCTTTGAAGTAGACCCGCACATGGACGGCCGCCGGTGGTGCGATGTGTTTGTCGGAGCCGCCGGGGATACGCTGGTAGACCCCGGCAAGTTCGCCGACTTTACGGGCCGGCGGCCGACCCTGAGCGGCAAGCTGTTCCGCTGGGAGATTCAGGACAACGACCACGCGCTGAGCTTGTTCCCCGGCGTCCAGCCCGATGCTTACTCCGACATCGTGCATCTGACTCATGAAGAAAGCGGAGTCGGCCCTGATTCCTTCGGCATCTGCGCCCGCTCCGGGCCGTGGTGCCAGATCCCGTGGAACGGCACGCCGGGCGATCTCGACAAGCGGCACAGGTTCGACTTGTACTTGTCGCAAAACCGGGCGGTGATTATGGAGCAGGGCCAGGTCGTCAAAGACGCCGTGTTTCCGGCCGGGGTCACGCTGCCGTTCAGTAAATGCCAGGTATATTTCGTGCATCAGCTCTACCATACGGCCAACGACCGCCCGGAGCTGCTGAACTATTCGCCGGGCGACTCCTACTGGATCAACAATCGGCCATTCGCGGACGAGCGCCATTGGGATAACTGCGGGGAGTCTGTTCTGGATGCGTTCCCGGCGCTCCCGTAGGAGACCTCACCCCGTCTCGTTCCTCGCCGACCCTCTCCTTCCAAAAGGAGAGGGTGAAGAAAAGACGCAGATGGAATTGCCTCTTGCCATAGCCTT
This sequence comes from Capsulimonadaceae bacterium, assembly GCA_965277885.1. GTDB lineage: Bacteria > Armatimonadota > Armatimonadia > Armatimonadales > Capsulimonadaceae > JANXMY01. The sequence goes on from CBDIDS010000003.1 coordinate 655,307, forward strand.
TTCCCCTCTGATTGCTCTTAACCCTCTCCTTTCGGAAGGAGAGGGTCGGCGAGGAACGAGACGGGGTGAGGTGATTTCTCGCTGAATTCCGCCGAGAATCAAGTATACTAGCCAAAATGACAACAATCATGCACGGCGGCTTGAAGGCGCACGAGTACTTGACGGAGATGGCGGCGCTGCTGCTGGCGCTTCCCACGGCAGACATTGACGCCGCCATTGAGCTGTTCTGGGAGAACTACCAAAACCGGCGGCGGGTTGTCTTCTGCGGCAACGGCGGCTCGGCGGCGACGGCAAGCCACCTGCCCGCGGACTTTCAGAAGAATATGTTCCTGCACGGCGGCCTGCCCTGGGAGTGCTTGTCTTTAGTAGACTCCGTGCCGCTTTTGACGGCGTGGAGCAACGACACCGAGTACGCTGAGGTTTTTGCGGGGCAGGCGAAAACCTGGCTCCGGCCCGGCGACCTGCTGGTCGCGGTCAGCGGCAGCGGCAACTCGCCGAACATTCTGGCTGCTGTCGAAGCCGCCCACGAGTGCGGCGCGGTCACGCTGGGCTGGAGCGGGTTCGACGGCGGCAGGCTGGCGTGTATGGCCCGGCATAAAATCGTCGTGCCGAAGCACAACATGCAGATGGTGGAAGATGCTCACATCGTCATCGGTCATTTGATCTACTGCGCCCTCCGCGACCGCCTCCTCTCGCTTTCTGTTCCTCCGATGTCCGGCTCTTAACTTCCCGCGCTCACCTGCCAATAAAAGAAGGACACACAGCGCGTCCCGGACGCGATAAAGGCGGAAGAATGCGACTCGGTTTTGCTTTGGAATACTCGCTCGGACACACGACACACGCGCAAAACTTGAAGCGGGAGATGACGCGGCATCCCGGCATTACGCCGACCTATGTGGACCTGCCGTATGAGGGCATGACCGGCGCATGGACCCGCCTGCCGGGGGTGCGCTCGAATTGGTCGGCGCGGGCGTCTCTCGGCGCGTGGCTCGGCCTGCGCCGCTCGGTCAAGCGTTTGGATGGGGCGCTGTATCATACGCAGGTGACATCGCTGTTTGCCGCCGGCTTGATGCGCCAAACACCGTCAGTGATCTCTCTGGACGCCACGCCGCTGCAATATGATGCACTCGGCGCGTTCTACGGTCATGTCCCCAGCACGAATGCGCGTCTGGAAGCAATCAAAAAGCGGCTGAACCGGCGGGCGTTCGGCGCGGCCCGGCATCTCGTAGCCTGGTCGGAATGGGCCAAAGCGTCGCTTGTCAGTGACTACGGCGTCGCGCCCGATAAAATTACCGTGATCCCGCCGGGCATTGATACGGAGCTGTGGCGGCGCGAGCGTCCGATGCGCCCGGCGGGGCCATTGAAGCTGCTGTTTGTCGGCGGAGACTTTCCCCGCAAGGGGGGCGAGACGCTTTTGGAAGCCTTCCGCCGCCTGCCCCCCGGACGCGCCCAGCTTACGGTTGTGACTAAAACTCCAGATGTGGGTAATAATATCCCTGATGTAGCAGTCCGGCATGATATTCAGCCGAATTCCGAAGCTTTGCTGCGGCTTTATGCGGATGCCGACTTGTTTGTGTTCCCGACGCGCGGTGACTGCCTGCCGCTGGCGGTCATGGAAGCCTTGACGTCCGGCCTTCCCGTTGTCACCACATCAGTCGGCGCCCTGCCGGAAGCCGTTACCCACGGCGAGACCGGCTGGATTGTCCCGCCGGATGACCCGGCGGCCCTGGCTGACGCCCTGCTGGCCTTAGCCGCCGACCGCGCGGGGCTGTCCCGGCTGTCCGCGCAGGCCGCCGCCGTCGGCGCGGAGCGATTTTGCGCGGCGACCAACTACGGGCGGCTCCTTGAAGTCGTGCAGGGAAGATACACTGGGAACAATCCTTGAAAAAAGCTTTACTTCTCATTCCCAGCGTCCTCAAGACCGACATTGACGCCGAAGTCGCCGAGGGTATGCACCCGGTCATGGACTACTTCGCGCTCGCCCTTGTCCTGCGTGAGCGGCACGGCATGACCGTGGACCTGCTGGACTACGCCGCCGTTCAGGCCGACACGTCCGGCGGCGTGCGTCTCGCAGCCAAAGCCGGCGGCCTGGATGCCGCACTGGCCTTTATGGGGTTTCAGCGCCGCCGCGACTACGAAGCGATCTTCACGAACGGCGAGAACGTCGGGATTCCTCTGGCTGTGCTGCTTGGCGGTGTTCGCAATCCGCCGCGCCATGTCACCATCGGCCACCGGCTGTCTACCGGCAAGAAGCAGTTATTTTTTACAAAGCTGAACGTGCAGCGGCGCATGGACACGATTTTTTTGTATGCCGACGCCCAGCAAAAGTGGGCGATCAATTCGCTTGGGATTGCGCCCAGGAAGCTTGCGCTGATCCCGTTTCACGCCGATGCCGACTTTTACCGGCCTCTGCCCGACATGGAAGTCAACCCCCATCAAATCTGCACGGCGGGGCTGGAATGGCGGGATTATCCGACGCTGATTGATGCGGTTGAGACCATGCCCGATCTCCAAGTCAAGCTGGCGGCGGCATCACCGTGGTCCAAGCATGAAGACGAGACGGCCAGCCGGACCCTGCCACCGAATGTAGACGCTCGCCGCTACTCGTACCACGAGCTGCGGCGTCTTTACGCGGAATCGGCGTTTGTGGTCGTGCCGCTGAAAGAAACCGATTTCCAGGCGGGAGTCACGACCATTTTAGAAGCGATGGCGATGGGCAAGGCTGTGGCTGCCACGCGCACCACCGGGCAGACCGATGTCATTGCAGACGGCGAAAACGGCCTGTCGGTCGCGCCGGGCGACGCCGAAGGCTGGCGGGTGGCAATTGCCCGCCTGCGCGGCGACGCGGCGCTGCGGGAGCGTCTGGGACAAAATGCCCGGCGCTGGATAGAACAAAACGCGACTTTGGATGCGTGGGCGGAGCGCGTTGCGGGGGCTGTTTGCCCTGAACCATGACAAGGATAATTTTTTTGCTGCTTGCCTGACACTTGGCACGAATTATGCACTATGATATTTTGGGATTGCTATTGCTATGAAATCGTATACAGTCCGTGTTTTGGCCGTGATCGCTGCCGTCTCGGTCATCATCAATGTTCTTTTGTTTTTTCGGTACTCGTCGAGCCGGCCGATCGTGACGGTCGGCGGCACGGCAGTCACGAGAAAGCAGTTCCAGGACCAGCTGGAGCATGACGACGGCCAGGCGGTGCTGACCAAGCTTGTCTTCACGGCTCTTGTGACCCAGGCCGCGACCCGCGCCGGGGTGCTGCCGACGGGCGGGGACGTGGAAGACCGAATGCAGGCCCTTTCCCGGCAGGCGCCCCAGGTGCTGGCGCCGGTCAGCCGCGACCCGGTCAAGCTGGCGCAGTTCCGGCAGGATTTGGCGACCGACATGGCGCTGGAAAATCTGCGGATTCAGGATGTCGCGCTGTCTCCCGCTCAGATTGCAGACTACTACGCCCAGCACAAAACCGACTTCGCTTTGCCGCCGCAGGCGACGACGACCGTAGTGGTCACGCAGAACACGGTGGATGCGGCGACCGCCGCCGACCTGCTGCGCCAGAATGACCCGCCGGACGTCATCGGCCGCCAGCCGCGCCTGCGGGTCGTCGGCATCGGCGGCTACAACCCGGACTTGTCGGTCCTGCCGCCGTCCCTGAAAACGGAAACGACCGACTGGGCCACGCAGGCAAAAGCTGGTTCAGTCAGGACCTTTCAAGCGGGCGCGTTTTATCTGACCTTCCGCGTAACAGGCAGGCAGCCTGCGGTGGTCCCACCGCTCCCACAAGTGCGCGGGCAGGTGGAGCGGGCGGCCCGCCTGGCGCTGGCGCCCTCCCAGCCGGAAGAGCTGGCCCGTTTGTACCGCAGCGCCAAGCCGGAGTTCACTTCCGATAAGTATGCCGCCTACTTCGCCGCCGTGCAGCAGTATCCTGCGGCCTCAGAGGAAGTGAAAAAGACCGCGATGTCGCATTGATTTAAATTTAACTCTATGTTACACTGTCAGAAAAATCAGTTCTGATCCAAAGGAGGTGAATCAACAAACGCAATGAAGACAATTAACCCATCAACCATGACTTTTCGTCAGAAAGAGATCAAAACCACAATGAAAATTTCTATGCTCGCGGCAGCATTCGGTGTCGCGGCTTTCGCCTCGGCGGGGCTTACCTCTGTCCACGCACAGGCCCCTATCGAGTTTACCAGCGTAACCGGCGGCGGTGCGCCTCCGACATTCATCTACACCGGCGGATCCGGCGGCGGTTTGACGCTGACCCCCGGCAACTTCGACGCTTCTCTTGATGTTCCCAGCGTCGGCACTCAAATCAGCAATCCTGCCACCATCCTGTTCACCGGACTGAACAACGTCGGATCCACTTCAACCGCAACCATCGGGGGGAATACTTTCTTCAACCAGGCGCTGTCCGGCGGCGGGTTCTCAATCCTCGACGGCAGCCAGGTGCTGCTTTCGGGCACGTTCACCGGCGCATCGCTTTCCGGCGCTGAGGGCAGCACTCTGGCCGGGGTCGCGACGAACTTCAGCGGCGTCTCCTACACCGGCGGGCTTTACGCCAGCGAGGCCAACATCACTCTGAACGGAACTCCCGTCGATACGTTCAATTTCCAGCTTATCAACTCGAAACCCAGCTTGACGGTCACCGACGGCGCTCTCGCCAGCTTCAATTCCGCCGGCAGCGGCCAGTTTACCGGAACTCAGGAAGTTCCTGCGGTCCCGGAGCCGGCGACGGTCGTGCCGTTCCTGGTCGGCGGCCTCGGCCTTCTGGCCCTCGCCGTGCGCAAAACGCGCAAATCTGCAAGCATTACCGCTTAAGGCCGCGCCTGAACTGCACCATTGACATTACCAAGCGGCGGCGTTGTTTCGGCAGCCCGCCGCTTTCTTTTCCGTTTTTGACATTCGGAACCGAAACCCGGTATATTTCCCGCTGTCATCCCGGCGGATTTCGCCGAAGATTAAGACAGTGTTCAACGCAAGCATGACTGTGACGTCAGTAAAACCAGGCGCGGAAACAAAGGCAGACTCGGAAACAAAGACAGGCTCGGAAACAAAGGCAGGCTCGCGGAACTGGGCGGCTGCCGTGCCGTTTGCTCTGGCGGCGGTTCTGCTCCTCGTGCTGGCGTGGCCTGTGCTTCACTTCTGGACTTATGAGTACACCAAGCCGGAATCGTATTACGGCCATGCGCCGCTGATCCCGTTCATTGCGGCGCTGATGCTCTGGCACAAGCGGGATACTCTCGCGGCAGTCGTCAAGAAGCCGGCGCTCCAAGCGATTTGCCTGCTGCTGCCGGGGCTGGCGCTGCTGGTTTTTGCCGAGAAGATCGAAGCCGAAGCGCTGGAGTCGACGGGGCTTCTGCTGACCCTGACGGCGGGAGTCTGGCTCGCGCTGGGCACGGCATTTGTGCGGGCGGCGTGGTTTCCGATGGGCTTTTTGTGGCTGCTGGCACCGCTGCCCGGCCCGGTGCTGAACGACGCCACCCAGCGGGTGCAGATGCTGTCTACCGTGCTGGCCGACCACCTGCTGCATGGGATGGGCTTCGGGACGACGCTGACAGGCAACGTCATCCGAATGGAGGACTACGCGCTCTTTGTAGACGTGCCGTGTTCGGGCTTCAAGCTGCTGGTGGCGCTGCTGACGTTCAGCGCGACGTTTGCGTTTTTAGTGGACGGCTCCGTGCCGAAGCGTCTGCTGCTGTTTGCGTTCAGCCTGCCGCTCTCACTCGCGGTCAACAGCGTCCGCATTGCTTTAATCGGCGTGGTCGGCGAGTGCATTGGAACATCGGCGGCCCATGTATTTCACGACTGGAGCGGGATGATCACGCTCGCGCTGGGATTTACAGTGTTGTTTGCGCTGGCGAAAGGAATGGGATGCCGCACGTTTGCCGGATGGGCTATTTTCTAGCGCTGTGCATCGGCGCGGCCCTGCTGGTTTCGCGGGTCTGGAACCCCGCGCCCCCAGCCCGGTTCGCCGGCCTCGGCAGCGCGGACATCCCCCGAACTGTCAGCGGCTACATAGCGGGGCCGGACGACGCGGTGCCGGCGGATGTGCAGGCCGCCCTGTCGTCGGCGATGCTGACATCGCGCACTTACCAGGCCGGGGCAGGGGACCCAATAAACTTTGTGCTGATCGGGGGGACGGACCGGAGCGCCCTCCACGATCCGCGCTCGTGTTTGATCGGGGCGGGGATGTCGGTCGGCAGCGATCACTCGGAACAGCTACCGGGAACGAGCATCAACGCCCGCGCCTGCCGGGCCCTGGGCGCGGCAAACCAAAGCGGGTTCGATATTGTCTATCTTTACTTGGTCAATGGCCGGGTCGTCAATGAGGCGACACAGATCCGCGCCGCCATGCTGTGGAGCGCACTGCTCGGCCGGCGCGGAACGCCGGTGTATTTTCTGCGCTTTACGCGCCCGATTTCTTCCGACCCGCGCGGGGACGCCCAGGGTCACGCAGCCTTGCTGCACTTCGCTTCGGCCATGTGGAACACGCTTCAGCCCCGGCTGCTGCCGCCCGCCCGCCCAGCAGAAAGTCACGCCCGTGTTTATTAAAGTTTCTGTCGCCGGCACAGAGTTTCATAACGTCACCATGGAAGAAGCCGTCACCTGCATTGTTCAGATGGCCCAAAAGACTGAAAAGCCGCGCTACGTCTGCACCGGCAATCTGGACCATCTGGTCACGCTGGAGCGCGACCCCGAATTCCGGGCGATTTACCGAAACTCGGATCTGACGCTGGCCGACGGCAAGCCGGTCGTTCTGCTTTCCCAGCTTGCGGGCGGGGAGCCGCTGCGGGAGCGTGTCACCGGCAGCGACTTGTTCTGGGAGCTGGCGCGGGCCTCGTCCGTTACCGGCCTGCGGCTCTTTTTTCTGGGCGGGGCGGAAGGGGCGGCGGACGCGGCCAAGGAAGCCGTCCTGCGCCGCTACCCCGCAGCAGTCATCTGCGGCACATACTGCCCGCCGCGTGCCGTCTTTGCCACTGAGGCCGAGCAGGCGCGTATTCGCGAAAAAGTGCAGGCGTCCGAGGCAGACATTCTTTTTGTCGGTTTTGGCGCTCCCAAGCAGGAAAAATGGATTGCGGCGAATAAAGACCTGTTAAGCGTCCCGGTCTCCATCGGCGTCGGCGGGACGTTTGAGATGGCGTCGGGCCTCGTGCGCCGTGCGCCGGCCTGGATGCAAAACGCCGGGCTGGAATGGGCGTACCGATTCTTGCAGGAGCCGACCCGCCTGTGGCGGCGGTATTTCGTTCGAGACCTGCCGTTCCTGCTGGTGCTGGTCTGCCGAACGCTGGTCGAGCGCCGGCCGGTCTTGTCGGACCAATTTTCGGAAGCACAATTTTCCAAGACTCGTTAGCGCCGCTTCGGTGAGCGCTTGTTGTGAAAGCAGGTCCGCTCATAGAAGTCGTCAATTCCGATCCGAATACCGAAGGCAGCCGCGGCGAGCCGGTGCCGGTTCTTCCGGGGATTAACCTGCGGCGGCCGCCTGTAAGTCGCGGCCCGCTTTCGGTGCTTTACCGGGGCTGGGACCGGACGCACCGGCGTGATGTCATTGTCAAGGTGCAGCGGGCGACTGAAGATCCTGTTGTGTTAAGCCGCTTCGGACGCGAAGCGGCGGTCATGCAGCGCCTGCGCCATCCCAGTATCGTCTCCCTTTACCTGTACCATCCCGGCGATCCGGCCCAAAGCGATCCGGCCGCGCTGGTCATGGAATATGTCGCCGGCCCGACCCTGGCCGTGCTTGTCTCTGAAGGCGGCTTCCTGCCGCCGGCCAGCGCTGCCAAAATCGTGGAAGAAATCGCGGAAGCGCTGGACTGCATCCACGGCATCGGCGTTGTCCACCGGGATGTCAAGCCGTCGAACATTCTGATGCCGCCTCGCGGTCCCGCCAAGCTGACCGACTTCGGGGTCGCCCGGATTGACGACGATTTGCCGCTGACCGTCATGGGCGACATTCTCGGCACGATTGAGTATGCCAGCCCCGAACAAGTCCACGGCAACGGCGCGGTAGATACCCGCAGTGATGTGTATTCCCTCGCCGCCGTGACCTACTTTGTGCTGACCGGGACGCCGCCGTTCCGCGCCGCCGACAACACCACGCAGGCCCAGCTTTCGGTCATGCACCGGCAGGTCTTCGCCGAGCCGCCGCCGCTCGGCCTGCACCGCTCCGACCTCACGCCCGCAATGGAAGCCGCCGTTCTGCGCGGCCTCGCCAAAGCCCCCGCCGACCGCTACGAATCCGCCGGACAGCTCGCCGCTGCCCTCCGCGCCGCCGTCACCGCCGCCGCCGAGCCGCAGCAGATCGCCGCAGAAGCCTCGGCCCGCCGCACCGGCGCGATTGCGGGCGCCCTTGCCAGTGCGGCCCTGCTGGCCGCCGGCTTTGCCTTGTGGAAAGGAAGCGAGCGCAGGCCGCAGGCGCCGGTTGTGACGGCGCAGACGCACCGCGCCGTCCCCATGCCATCCCCGCCGCTGCCAAAGCCGCCGATCAAAACGGCCGCCGCGCCGAGGCCGCAGACTGTCCCGGTCAAGCCGCTGATGTCTCCGCTCAAGACGCAGACTACGCCTGCCGTTAAACTCTTGCAAATCGCGCAGGCGCCGAAGCTGAAACCCATGAAACTCGCCGCGCGTCCGCCGGCTCTCCCTCAGCCGATCCGGGTTCCTGCCGTCCGGCCCATACCCGTGCCGCTTTCTGCGACGAAAGATGTGCTGCCGCCGGTACGGATCGCAGTCCACAAACTCGTGCCGCGTCTGCCGCCCCGCTTATCGCCGGCAATTCCGAGCGGCGTCATCAAGCCGCCGGCTATTGTGGACGCCGGTTTCGCTGTCACCGCGCCGGTTCTCGCCGCCGCGCCCGTTCCAAGCGCCGCGCCGAAGCCGGCAGCGGGGGTAGGCTGGTACACGGTGTCCGGCTGGATTGCACTGGCCGGTCTGGCTCCGCTGCACAAAGCGGCGCTCGTCCAAGCTTCGTCGCTCTGGATCAAAGTGGATGGTCAGCCGTCGCCTGCGCTTGCGACGGGGCAGTGGGCGGAATTGACTACCGGGAAGCACACCATCACGTTTCAGCCGTTTGCGGGCCTCGGCGTCGGCCCCAAAACATGGGACATTGACCTCGCTCCGGCGGCCCATCTGAACCAGCAAATCCCCCTGCCGTCAGACTCGCTGCCGGCTGTTCCCGTTCACCTGCGTAATCCTTAGCGCAATCGCGCCCCGAAATCGCGTATAATAACGGCAGGGAGAACTCCGATGGCCGTCACAACTAAAACGCCTGCCGCCGGGCCGAGCGCGATTTCCGAGGCGCTGGCGCAGATCACGTCACGCCTGCGGCTGGCTCGCTGGGTGCGTCATGCGTCGCGGGGCGCGTTGGCCGGAACTGCGCTGGCGCTGATCGCCGTCGTGCTGGCGCATTTTGACGTTCTGCCCGACTGGCTGCCGCTCGAAGCCGCCATTCCCGCTCCCATTCTCTTCGGCATTCTCGCCGGCACCGTCACCACCTTCCTGCGCCCCATTTCGCAAATGGACGCGGCCCGTCTTGCTGAAGCGCGTCTCGGCCTGAAAGAGCGGCTATCGTCGGCATTGGAGTTCGAGCGCTCTCCCCAAGCGAGTGACCCCGAAGCCGCGACTTTGCGCCGCTTGCAGCTAGCCGACGCCGCCTCTCATGCCCAGTCCTTGAAGTCGGCGGACGCCGTGCCGATCCGCCTGCCCTGGGAAGCCAAAGCCTTTGCCGCCGGCCTTCTTTTGATTGCGCTCGCCCTTTGGGTCCCGAACCTGCCTGTCTTTGTCCCTCCGGGCATCAAAATCGAGCGGCAGATCGTCCAGAAGACCGGCACGAAATTGGAGCAAACAGCCAAGCTCATCGCCAAGCAGGCCGATGTCCAGCATTTGCCCGGCACACGCCGGACCGCCGCCCAGATCCAGCGACTCGCCCAGCGCATGGCCGCAGGCCGCATGGACAAAAAGCAGGCGATGGTCCAGATGTCGAAGCTGACCCAGCAGATGCGCCAGCAGCTCCAGAAGACCGCTCAGGCCAATTCCAGCGCGGGGGCAGGCGGCAAGAGTATGGCCCAGGCGGGTCAGCAGCTCGCGCAGGCAATGGCAGGCGGCCAGAATGCGGCAGGCGCAAACGGCAAGCAGGCCGGGGCAGGCCAAAAGAACGGCGGTTCCGGGGCGAAGAGCGGCCAGAAGTCCGGCTCCAACGCCGGGGCAAACGCAAAAAACGGGGCGGGCGACAAAGGCAGCGGCTTCAATGTTCCGACTGCCGGGAAGTCGGCGGCGAGCAAGACCGGCCAGAATGCCCAAACCCCGGCGACGCCGGAAATGCAGAAAGCTGCCCAGGCCATGCAGCAAAACGACAGTCAGGGGCTGTCCCAGCAGCTTCGGCAGATGGCCGACAAAATCGACTCCGGCAAAATGTCTCAGCCAGAGCAGCAGCAGGCCGGGCAGGACGTTCAAAAGCTTGCCGATGCGCTAAAGAACACGCCGATGACCGAGACCCAGCAGCACGCCCAGGCCGCCGCCGACGCCCTGAAGCGCGGCGACAAGCAGGCCGCCGCCTCGGAAATGCGCAAGGCCGCCGCGTCCGCCGAAAAGGAAGCCCAGGAGCAGGCCGATCAGCAGGGCCAGTCCGATGCCGCCCAGGGGGTCGAAGACGCTGAAAGCCAAATGGCGGGCGCGAACAGCCCCGGTGACATTTCCGATGACAGCGGCGGCCAGCCCGGCCAGGGTTCGGGAAAGGGCAAAACCGGGAGCGGGCAGGGGAGCGGCGAAGGGGACGGCAGCGGCCTCGGCGACGGCACGGGCCTGCAAAGCTCCCACGGCAAAGAAGGCAGCGGCAAAGGCAACGGCGGCTCCGGCGGCGGGGGTGAGGCGGGCGGCAAGCCGGGCGACAACGGCGAAGGCTCCAGCCCCTTGAAGCACCTCGGCAAAGCCGGCGCGGCCCCGAACCCGAAAGGCGTCAAGCTTTACTTCGGCAAGCCCCTGAACGCCGGCCCGTCCAAGACCGGCCCGACCCGCAAAGTCGGCGCGAACCCGAACGCCCTTCCCGGCCAGACCGCCAGCCAGGTCCCGTACTACAACTACGTCGCTCCAGCCCGGAAGAGCGCCGAGTCCACAATGGACAAAGAAGACATCCCGCCCGCCTACCGCAGCGATGTCCGCAAATACTTCAACTCGCTCAATCCCCCGGCGGCAGGAAGGTGATGAGATAGCCATGCCAGACGAAAATACGAAACGTCCTCTCGCTCATCCTGGCTGCGAGAAGACTGCGGCAGAATTATTCCCCTACACAGTGCTGTCCCCGGAAGAATATGCCGGATGGGAGGGAGCAAATTGGGGGTGCTTTTCCTTCGACGATTACCGCTTTCAGAATGCAACCCTAGATGCTTGGATACAGGCATTAGGAAGGATATTGTTCACGCCCGGTTTGGTCAAACAGTACCAAGCGCAGTATTTAAGTGTCGAAGAAATTGCGGAGCAGAAGAGGCAGTCTTAAGAGTTTTAGTCGTGTGCTACCTAAATCCCAGCCGGAACCATGTGTTGAAACGCCCGGCTACACGGCGCGGACGCCACGAAGTACCGCTTCGCGGGACTCAGATTTCTGTTTTTGTCTGCTCTTAAGTAACGTGTCCTAAGTCTTTGCAGGCTGGGCGGTTAAAACCGCAGCAACACAGGCACAAAGTGCGCCTTCGCGCACTCGGAAGCGGACGTTTGCTCTTAACCTGCGAAGGCAGGTTTTGTGCCAGTGTTGCTGCGGTTTTAACCGCCCGCAAGAACTTATGACTCATTAGACCTCTTGCGTAATTGTTAGGCGGCAAGTTCATAGTTGTAAAGTGCGGCAATCAAGTTGAAGCGCAGGCCAAAGCGCTTGCGCCGGTTGCGGTAACGCTCCGCCAAGATGCGAAAGATTTTCAGGCTCCGAATGATGTGCTCAATCACGAACCGCTCCCGCGAAAGCTGACGATTACTCGCCTTCTGCTCCGGCGTGAGCGGATGATGCTTGCTCTTTTTCCTCGGCAGGCGGCTGTTGGAGTGCAGGTTCGCCAGCCCCAGATAGCCGCTATCTGCCAGGCACTGCGTCTTGGGCAAAAGCGGCAGGCGGCTCTCCTGGAACAGCTTGAAGTCCTGCTTTTTGCCTTCGCTGAAGCTGGTGACTAAGATGCGCTTTGTCTTCGGGTCGGCGACAACCTGCGCTTTTTGGGTATGGCGCTTCTTCTTGCCGCTGTACCAGTGCCGCTGTTTTTTTTCGGGCGCTCGACGGGGCATTCCGTGGCATCGATCACGATGACCGCAAACGAGAGGTCGCTTTTCGTCAATGCCTTCTTGCCTGGCAACGTAAACTGACCGGAACGCAAAAGCGCGGTTTCGATGGCGTGCACCGTGCGGCAGACGGCAGACTCGCTGAGGCCGTAGGTTTGCCCAATGTGAACAAAGGTGCGATACTCGCGCCAATACATCAGCGTCAGGAGCAGGCGGTCTTCCACCAAGTGCTTGGGCCTGCGCCCGCGCACGGGCAGATGCGTTTGGAGAGCCTCGCACATGTCTCGGAAGGTTGCGGGCCGCACACCTGTCAAGCGCTTGAAGACGCCGTCAGGCTTGGTTTTCAGGTCGGCATAGACATGCCGTTAGTATACACCAATTACGCAAGAGGTCTATTACTTAACCCCGCGAAGCGGTGTTTTGTGGCGTCTGCGCCCAATAGCCGTGTGTTTCAACACATGGTTCCGGCTGGGTGCGCCGGACACGGATCGGACCTAGCTGTGCATATCGCGGCGCAGGGTATGGCAGAGCTTGGTCATCAGGTGGACGGAGAACTCGTCGTCGGCGTTTTTGAGTCCGGCTTCGGCGTAGGGCAGGGCGGCGGCGGGATTTTTCTCGGTGTAGGAGAGCAGCATCGCCATTTCGCGGTCCATTTCCCAGTCATTCGGGTTGTGCTTGATGCCGTCCCTCAGTACGTTCTCGCCCTCGGCGAAGTGGCCGGTACGGGGCAGGATCGCGCCGCCCATGAGCTGGTACGCCTGCGTAAAGTGCGGGTCGAGCGTGATGATGAGCTGAAGCATCGGCAGCAGGCTTTCGTTTTTGGCCCAGTCGCCGCCCTGCGCCATGTATTGATGATGGTAATGGTCAATGACCTTGTCCCAGATCAGATTGGCGGCGGCGATCCGAAACTCCCCGCCGGCCTGTGCAAGCGCTGCGCTTTTGCCGGCGTCTGCGCTGGAAACTAAATATCCCTGCGCCTGACCCGACGGCTGAGACAGCGACTCGAACATGCCGGCAGCGGTGAAACAGCCGAGGCAGAGCAGGAGGCCGGGGAGTGATTTGCGCCAGCGGGTGCGTGTACTGCGGGTCACGGTTAGGCAGCCTTTCGGGTCGGGGACACAGCCGAAGAGTCAAGCTTCAGGAAATCGGACTCGCTCGGCAGGGGAACGACTTCACACGCGCTCCTGCGGCGGGCGCGGCGACAGGCGCCTGCCGCCGCCAGGACCAAGAACCCGGCGGCGATGCCGCCGAGCTGCACCCGCTCTTCGCGGGAATACTGCGGATCGCCCCAATGCTCCAAAAGCTCGTCGCCGTCGCCGTCATCGTACACCGGCATTTTCGGAGCGGGCTGCGCCGTGGCGGGCGGCGCAGCCTGCGCGGCCTCATGCGGAGACAGCAGGGTGACGCTGCCGAGGGTCAGCACAACACACGGCAGAAGCAGCCAGGGCGCGAGGTCTCGTTTTTGCAATGGCATCGGGATTATTCGCATCAAAGTTCTTTCCGGGCAAAGGTCAGCGACGCCAGTGTCAAAAGCGCAGCCGTGTAGAATACGCCGTACACGGCGGTCTGCCAGAGATAAGCGTTGGGGACAACAAGGTGATGCACCATCGCGTCCTTGAAGTTGAACGACTCTAAATTGGGCAGTAAATGATACAGCGCGGCAATGGCGACCCGGTTGAACGCATTCTGCGGGTGCGCCGTGAGCGAGGCATACAGCGGGAACTTGACGTTGCCGAGAAAGCCCAGCAGCACGGACAAGAACCAGGCGAGAGGCCACGACGCCCAGGTGGACAGCCACAGGGCCATCGCGGCGAGAATAGCGGTCTCTAAAAACAAAAACGGCAGCACATACAGGATGGACGAGTCCACATGGCCCATGTAGGCGAGCTGCAAAAAGATAAACGTTGCGGCCATTACCGCCATGCCGATCGCGACCGTTCCCATCGCGCCCGCGTACTTGCCGCAGACAAACTGCCAGCGGGCGACGGGCTTGGCGATCACGGGATAAATTGTCTTCTGCTCGCGCTCGCCGGGAATGCCGGTGACCGTGATTGTAATCGCGACAATCGCGGACACTAAAAAGACCGAAAAGAGGCAAAGATCGTTCAGCATTTTCATCTGGACATGGCGGTCGAACTTTGCCAGCGACGCGGAGCCGAAGATCAAAAAGACGGCAAACAGCATCAGCACATGGAATACTTGTTTCCGTGCGCCTTCCAGCATGGTAATTTTCCCGATCACGCCGATGTTTCGCAGTGCCTGCATATCTATCCCTCCACCAGACGCAGGAACGCATCTTCTAATGTTTCGCGCTGCGGGCTGACCGCGATCAGCCGGGCGCGGCGGGCTTCCAGCAGGCCCATCACTTTGTAGACGACCGACGCCGGGACACGCAGGGTCGCCCCGCTGCCGGTCGCTGCCGGCTCAATCCTGCCGCCCCAGTCTTTGACTTGAAACGCGAGATAGTCATCGCGCTCGTCCTGCTCGATCTGCACGCGGACTTCATCACAAACCCGCGTGATTTCCTGCGGCGTTCCACAGGCCGCGAGCCTGCCCCGTGCCATGACGCCGACCCGGTCGCAGACCGGCTCCATTTCGGACAAGAGGTGCGACGATAAAAAGATGGTCTTGCCCTCGTTCTTCAGCGCCGTCAGCAGCTCGCGCAGCTCTTTTCGTCCCACGGGGTCCAGCCCGGATGACGGCTCATCCATGATCAGCAGATCGGGATCGCCGACGAGCGCCGATGCCAATCCAACCCGCTGGGTCATGCCTTTGGAGCATTTGGACAGAATCATGTGCCGGTTGTCCCACATGCCGACCTGCCGCAGCGAGCGCTCGGTCTGCTCTTTCGCGCGTTTGCCGCTGAGGCCGGACAGTCCGGCATGGGCCTGCACCACTTCCATCGCCGACAGAAACTTGGGGAAATACGGCTGCTCCGGCAGGTAGCCGACCGACTGCCGGGCTGAAACTTCGTCCACGGATTTACCGAACAGCCAGGCTTCACCGGAAGTCGCCGGCAGAAAGCCCAGAAGCATCTTAATGGTGGTCGTCTTGCCCGCCCCGTTCGGCCCCAGAAAGCCGAACAGTCCGCCCGCCGGCACGTCCAGCGTCAGGCCGTTGACCGCGATCCGCTTTTCTTTCTGGCGCGGCACGGGATATTCTTTTGTAAATTTTTCGATTTGGATTGCAGTTGGCATAGCGTCATTTCTCTCTTTCAATGTCGGTATTTGAACCGGGCCTCTTTAGGGTACAATAGCGCTGAAAATCATGCCTGCACCCTCAAAGATTACCCCGACCGAAGTTCAAGCGATAACCGAGCGCGGCGACAACGTGCGCCTTGTAGATGTCCGCCAGCCCTGGGAATACGAGAACGCCCACATTCCGGGCGTCCTGCTGATGCCGCTCGGCGAGCTTACCCGGCGGTTTGCATCGGAGCTTGACCCCGCCGAAGCTGTTATCTGCATCTGCGAACACGGCGTCCGCAGCGCCCATGCCGCCCAGTTTCTCGCCGCCCAGGGCTTTTCGGATGCCGCCACGATGACCGGCGGCATGGCGGAATATCGGGGGACTGTCGAACCAAACACTCCACCACAAAGGAGGGCGGGCGATTGAAATCGCGGCAACAAGTGCGCGAAACCTGCCTTCGCAGGTTAAGGGTAAGAAGTTCCGAAGTCTTAGTCCGCGCAGGCGGACTTCGCGCAGGCGGACTTCGCGCACTCGTTGCCGCGATTTCAATCGCCCGCTCCGATTTCTTTTTCAGAAAGCCCTTCTTAAATGCCTCAGCCGCTTCGTGAACTGGAAACTGTCAAAACCCCCGATGCCCTGGCCGAACTTTGCCGTCAGCTTCGCGCTGCCGGGCGGTTTGCCCTCGACACGGAGTTTGTCGGCGAGCGGACTTACCTGCCGCGCTTGTGCTTTGTGCAGGTGGCGACTGAAGAGTTTATTGCTCTGGTAGACACGCTGGCCTTTGCGAATTTAGATCCGCTGTGGGATTTGGTCGCTGACCCCGGCATTCAGAAAGTGCTGCACGCGGCGCGGGAAGATCTGCGTCTGGCCTACTACGGCGGTGGGAAACGTCTGCCGGTCAACATCTTTGACACACAGATCGCCGCCGGGTTTATCGGCCTGCCGTCATTTCCCCTGTCGTATGCCCGGCTTGCGGAAGCGCTGATGGGCGTCAAGCTGTCTAAGGCCGAGACGCGCTCGGAGTGGGACCGGCGGCCTCTCACTCCCGCACAGCTTGAATACGCCCGCGACGACGTGCGCTATCTGCTGCCGATCACCGACAAGATCAACCGCATGCTGGAGCGGCTGGGGCGCGTGAGCTGGATGGGGGAAGAAATGGGCCGATTCTCCGAGGCCCGCACTTACGAGACTGCGCCGGAAGACGCTTACCTGCGGCTTCGCACCGGGAAGGGCTTTACGGCCCGGCCCACGGCGCTTTTGCGGGCGGTCGCGGCGTGGCGCGAGGAAGAAGCGGCAGCCCGCGATGTCCCTGCTCGGAGCCTCCTGCGCGATGAAGTTTTGATCGAGCTGGCCCAGCGCCCGCCTCGGCGATTAACTGAGTTCCGCCGGCTGCGCGGCTTCCCGGAAACGGAGGAAGTTACGTTTGGCTCGCCGCTTTTGGATGCGCTGAATGCCGCCCGCGCCCTGCCCGACGACACGCTGCCGCCGCCGCTTTCCGGCACGGGGCCCGATGAAACGCCGCGCGAGCGGGCGCTGGGCGACCTGCTGTACGGCTTCGGTGAAGCGCTGTGTTTAGACCGCAACCTCGCGCCGGAGCTGGCGCTGACTAAAGCCGACGCGCTGGCAGTCGCTCGCGTCCAGTCTGGGATGCCCCTGCTGTCGGGCTGGCGACGTCAGGCTGTCGGCGCGGAGCTGGAACAGATCGCATCCGGCAAGGCGTCCGTCCGCCTGCAAGTGACGCCCGGCGTCCTGGCAGTGACGCTGGATACGCCTGGCAGTGATTAAATGACCAAGAAGATGTTTGCACGCTTTGCCATAATCCGTGGTATACTGCACCCATAGAGTTGGTGACCTGCATGGAAGACGAGACAACCGAAATTTACGCTAAACTCGGCAGCGATGAGCCGTTTTACGAGTTAGTGGAAGCGTTTTACGCGGGCGTCGAGGCAGACCCGGTCCTGCGCCCGCTGTACCCCGACGATTTAACGCAGGCAAAACAGCATCTTGCGCTGTTTTTGATCCAGCGGTTCGGCGGACACACGCAGTATGGGACGGAGCGCGGCCATCCGCGCCTGCGGATGCGCCATGTGCCGTTCCAGATCGGCCCGGCAGAAAGCGAGGCGTGGCTGCGCTGTATGTTCCACGCAGTAGATACGGTTTCGGCCTTTGCGCCCTTCCATTCTATTTTGCAGAAGTATTTCGCCGACTCGGCGGCATTTTTGATCAATCATCAGGAAATACCGACGCTCGGCCCGGCTTAATTTTCCGCAATTTTGCGGTGATCTTCGTATTTGTCCGCTTTTTTGACAACTTGGCATCTTTCTTGCACTTGATCCTATCACCGCACGGAATCGGCATGGGCCGGAAAGTTTGATGTTATGAACCGTTATTCCGCACTTGCCCTTTTAGTTTTGACCGGTGTTCTGCCGGGATCCGCCGGGGCCGCGCCGATCCAGGAAATTGTTCCCGCCGACTCGTTTATTGCCCAGCACGTCGGGACAGTGTCCGAGCTGCATCAGCAGATTTCGCTTGACCCGGTGGTTCGCCGCCGACTCGCGCGGCACTTTCACACGTCCGCCCCGGCAGTCACGCGCTATATTCAGGACAATCTCGTCCTGACAAAGCTGAAAACAGCGGGCCGCTACCGGGTCTACTGCGTGGGACGCAGCGGGCAGGAATACACGATTAATTCCCGGCTGGCCGCCGGAACACCGGTCTTTGTCCTGCGCTCCACCGGCCAGCCGGTCCTGAAGCTCGCCTGCGGCAACCCGATGGTGGCCGCGCTGCCGCCGGTGACGACGAAGGTTGCGGCGTACCAGTCCCCGGTCCTTGCTCCTGCCCCGCTGCCTGCGACCGCTGTGGCTACGCCGGCGTTGGCGCCCGATGGCCCGGTTGTTGTTGCCATGGCCGACACGCCCGGCGTGGTGGTGATGCCGACCACCAAAGTCGCCGGCTTCTTGGGCCAGCTTCCGGTTGTCCACAGCGGCGGCTTTCCCTTCGGCTACCTCGCGGCAATTCCCGTGATTGCCGCGGTCAGTAACCACGGCGGCGGCAGCAGCAATGGAAGTACGGGGACGACAACGGGAACTGCGACAAGCACCGGAACCGATACGCTGGGGGTAACCGGAACAGGAACTAACGGCAACAACACGACCGGCACCGCAACAGGAACGACGACCGGCACTGCAACTGGCAGCACCGGCACAAATACTCTCGGCAACGACACTGGCAATACCGGCGTCTCGCCGGTTCCCGAACCCAGCACCCCAGCAGCATTTGCCGTCGGCGGCGTGGCCCTGCTGTATCTGCTCGCCAGCGCCAAAAAGCGGCGAAGCAAGATCGGCTGACGGTTCCAACGCGAAACGCCACGAAGTTTACTTCGCGGCGTTTTCTGTTTTTCGGTAGGCAGTGATCAGATTGTGCGCCTGACGGGTCGGCTCCGGCAGACGGTAGCCGCGCAGGCATTCCAAAACCAAGCGCGTCGCCGAGTCCACGCTTACTTTATGGCCCGGCGAGACAAACAGTGGGTTTGTCCGCAGCTTGGTTTGCACCACCGCTCCAATCACTTCCTCGCTTTTATCCCGCAGCGGCGTTGATATTCCCGGCGCAAGCGTCTGCGTTTTGTCGTAGCGCCCGTACAAAAAACTCTTCGCGACCCCGACACTGGGAATATCCAGCAGAACCCCTAGATGGCTGGCGATTCCAAAGCCGCGCGGATGGGCCATGCCCGCCCCGTCAATCAGCAGCACATCCGGCACAGTTTCTACCTGCTTCAATGCTTCAAGCGCAATCGGCGACTCGCGGAACGACAGCAGGCCGGGAATGTAGGGCATGGGCGGGGTCGCCGTCGCGTAGCGCGTTTCTAAAACTGCAAATCGGGGAACGACAGCACGACCACCACAGCGTAGCCCTCGTTTCGTTCCTCGCTGTACGATAAATCCAGCCCGGCGATAGTTTTGATTTCTCCGAAGTCATCCGCTAAAGAAACGCGCGAGCGCAGCGCGGTCTGCTGCGCCCGCGCTTCTTCCGGCGTCATATCCCACGAGTGTAATTCCTGAAACTGCATTGTCTTTCCCTAAGCCAGCCGCTCCGACGCCAGCGTGTCCAAATCCAGCCCATCAATCTTTCCTGCCTGCCAGTGGTAGTATCCGGCGCAGGCGATCATGGCGGCGTTGTCCGTGCAGAGGCGCGGCGGCGGCAGGGTCAGCCGCAGACCGGCAGCTTCGCAGGCATCGCGCATGGCGGACTTCAAGCGCGAATTCGCCGCGACCCCGCCGGCCAGCAGAATATGATCAACACTGTGGAGATGGGCGGCTTTCAGCGTCTTTGCCACCAGCGCCCCGACAATCGCTTCCTGCACCGACGCCGCCCAGTCCGGCAGCGAGACCCCCGCCAATGCCGGGTCTTTGTGGGCGTTTAAGACAGCGGTTTTGAGGCCGCTGAACGAAAAGTCCAGCGAGTCCGGCCCAAGCTGGGCGCGGGGCAGGGGAACCGCGTTCGGATTGCCGCCCTCCCGCGCGAGCTTGTCAATGGACACGCCGCCGGGGTAGGGCAGGCCGAGCAGCCGGGCCGACTTGTCGAACGCTTCCCCGGCGGCATCATCCCGTGTCCGGCCTAAGATCTGGTAGTCGCCGTGGCCGCGCACGAGAAATATCTCGGAATGGCCGCCGGAGGCCACCAAGCAGATGACTGGGAACTCGATGTCCGGGTCCACCAGCCAGTTCGCGTAGATATGCGCTTCAATGTGATGCACGGCCAGCAGGGGGATTTGAAGCGCATACGCCAGCGTCTTCGCCGCCGAGACGCCGACCAGCAGCGCTCCCAGCAGGCCCGGACGGTTGGCGACCGCGATGCCGCCGAGGTCTTTGAAGCCAATCTCCGCTTCCTGCAAGGCTTCGGCAATGACGGCGTTGATCTGCGAAACGTGCTGCCGCGACGCCACTTCCGGCACGACCCCGCCGGTTTTGCCGTGCAGGTCAATCTGCGACGCGATCACGTTGGAGCGCAGCTCGCGCCCGTTTCTTAAGACCGCCGCCGACGTTTCATCGCACGACGTTTCAATTCCTAAAATGTCCATAATGGGTTACCGAAAGATGCCGGGCGATTGAAATCGCGGCAACAAGTTCACGAAACCTGCCTTCGCAGGTTAAGATCGGAGTCCGCGAAGGCGGACTTTGTGCTTTTGTTGCTGCGGTTTTAACCGCCCCGTTATATTTCCTTCAGTGTACCCCGAACAAGTACCGACGTTGACAAACGCACCGCGTTACGGTATCATTTGAGCATCTTCAATTTCCACCCAACAGTTTCGATAAGGACCCACGATGGCAACACCCCGTCAGATACGCGGACGCATCCGCACGGCGAAAAACATTCAGCAGATCACCAAAGCGATGAAAATGGTCGCCGCCGCCCGCCTGCGCCGCGCCCAGGATGCCGTCGGCGCGGCGCGGCCCTACGCCGAGAAGATCCGCGCGGTCATGCAGAGCCTCAGCGCCGGCGGCACCGGAGGTGTTCGGAACCCGCTGCTGCGCCGGAGCGGTGAGGAGCCGGCGAACATCGGAGTTATTCTCATTACCGGCGACCGGGGACTGTGCGGCGCGTATAATTCGACCGTCATTCGCCGGGCCAATGATTTGATTAAGCCCTACGGGCCGTCGCGTGCGAAACTCGTCTGCATCGGCAAAAAGGGCGCGACGTTCTTCAAGCGGCGGGGCTTCGACGTAGTCGCCGAGCATCCCGTCCCCGCCACCGGAATTTCGTTCGCCGACGCGCAGGCGCTATCCCGCACGGGCCGTGAGCTGTTCGCAAATGGCGAGATTGACGCCCTGTATCTCATCTACACCCAGTTCTTTTCCGCCATGACCCAGCGCCCGCAGACGCTGACCCTCCTGCCGCTCCAGCCGCCGACCGCTGAGAACGCCGCCGCAGACGCGCCAAAGCAGCAGCCCGCCGACTACATCTTTGAACCCGATCCCGAAGTCATCCTCGGCAGCCTGCTCCCGCGCTATGTGGACACCCAGGTCTACCAGGCGATTATCGAGAGCGTCGCGTCCGAACACGGCGCTCGTATGACTTCGATGTCCAGCGCGACCGACAACGCCGGCAAGATGATCTCCAGCCTCACGCTGTCCCTGAACCGCGCCCGCCAGGCCACCATCACCAAAGAAATTGCCGAAATCGTCGGCGGCGCTGAGGCATTGAAGTAGAACATGGAACCTACCCTCATCTTAGCAGGTGACGGCGGTACATTGTCTATTGAGGTAGTGAATTCCAATGGCTGGAGCTACTGCTACCTTGAAGATGGCGGAACGCGAATCTTTCTTGGCGCAGACAGCCGTGAACACATTCTGAGTAGACTGCTGGGCGTGCTTGGTGAGGAAGACGAACTTGCGCCGGTGACGGGGCAGATAAATGGCTATAGCGTTAGATGTTCATTGCTCCTTTCCGAAGTGCATCACGCCCTCTATGTCGCCGACGCAGAAAATACACGTTTTTTGTTTTGGCAGAACGCCAATGCTGCTGCATTGCCCATTGTCGGCACTGTCAAACTGTCTGCCGAACAGCGGCATCAGTGGCTGGCACAGATAAAGGAAGTCAGTCCAGACAGTTGGCCCTCTTTCCAGGGCAGCAGTTATCTGAACCAGAAACCGCAAGTCGCGCAAGGGGATACCGTGCCCTGAACCTTCGTGTACTCGCTTTTGCTTGACACTCTTTCCGCTTGTCGGTATACTTGGCATAACTTAGCGCACTTTTTCACAAATTCACAGACGCTTACAATTTCATCGGATTTTCATTCAAGGGAGAAATACTTTAGACTATGGCTGTCGGTAAAATCGTACAAATCCAGGGACCCGTCGTGGACGCGCAGTTTGCGGCCGGCGAGCTGCCCCAAATCCTCAACGCGCTGACTATTGCCGATCCGGCGCATGAATCGAACCTGACTGTGGAAGTTTCGCAGCACCTCGGCAATGATGTCGTCCGCTGCATCGCCATGTCGTCTACTGACGGCCTCATGCGCGGCATGGATGTTGTGGACACCGGCTCGTCCATCACCGTTCCTGTCGGCAATGCGACGCTGGGGCGCGTGTTTAACCTGCTCGGTATGCCGATTGACGAGCGCGGGCCGGTCAAGACCGACCAGCGCTACCCGATCCACCGGGCTGCGCCGACACTGGAAGACCAGTCGGCGAACATTGAGATTTTGGAGACGGGCATCAAAGTCATTGACCTGCTCTGTCCCTACCCGAAGGGCGGCAAAATCGGCCTCTTCGGCGGCGCGGGGGTCGGCAAGACGGTCACGATCCAAGAGTTGATTCGGAATATCGCGGTTGAATTCGGCGGCGTCTCGGTGTTTGCCGGGGTCGGCGAGCGCACCCGCGAAGGCAACGACCTGTGGCTGGAAATGAGCGAGACGGAGTTCAAGGACGCCGAAGGCAAGACGGCCCATGTCATTGACAAGACGGCGATGGTGTTCGGCCAGATGAACGAGCCGCCGGGCGCACGTCTGCGGGTGGCGCTGTCGGGGCTGACGATGGCCGAGTATTTCCGGGACGCGCAGGGACAGGACGTTCTTTTGTTTATTGACAACATCTTCCGGTTTGTCCAGGCCGGCTCTGAAGTTTCGGCGCTTCTCGGACGTATGCCGAGCGCGGTCGGCTACCAGCCGACGCTGGCCTCGGAGATGGGCGCTTTGCAGGAGCGGATTACCAGCACCAAGAACGGCTCGGTCACGTCGGTGCAGGCCGTCTATGTCCCCGCCGACGACCCGACTGACCCGGCCCCGGCGACGACGTTTGCGTTTTTGGACGCGACGACCTATCTGGAGCGATCACTGGCCGCTATCGGCATCTTCCCCGCTGTGGACCCGCTTGTGTCTACATCCCGCATTCTTGACCCGGCCATTGTCGGCCAGGAGCATTACGACGTGGCGCGGGGCGTCCAGCAGATCTTGCAGCGCTACAAAGAGCTTCAGGACATCATCGCTATTCTCGGCATTGATGAGTTGTCCGACGAAGACAAGCTGACGGTGGCCCGCGCCCGCAAGATCCGCAACTTTTTAGGCCAGCCGTTCGCCGTCGCCGAGCAGTTCACGGGCTTGCCGGGCCAGTATGTGCGTTTGGCCGACACAGTACGCTCCTTCAAGGCGATCCTGGACGGCGAATATGACGATCTGCCGGAGCAGGCGTTCCTGAACTGCGGCGCGATTGAGCAGGTGGTCGAAAAAGCGAAAGCGATGGGCGGGTAAGAACCTCACCGGAAACAAGTTTCCACCCTCTCCTTGCTTAAGGAGAGGGTCGGCGCTTGCGCCGGGGTGAGGTTTGTGTCTGAAACATAAATTATGGCAGCAACGTATATTTTAGATGTGGTCACGCCGGAGCGGGTCATGCTCAGCGAAGAAGTGACCCAGACCATCGCGCCCGGCTCGGAAGGCCAGCTTGGCATTTTGGCCCACCACGCGCCGCTGATGAGTGAACTGGCGCCCGGCGAAGTGCGGGCGACGCTGGCTGATGGCCGGACGCTTTCGCACATTGTCATCTCCGGCGGATTTTTAGAAGTCGCGCCGCAGGACGGCCACACGACCATATTAGCCGACAGCGCGGAGCGGGTAGACGAGATTGATGTTTCCCGTGCGGAAGAAGACCTCGCCGCCGCACGGCAGATGGTGGCGGACGCTGAGGCCGGCTCGGACACGCAGGCGGAGGCCCGTCGCGCCGTCGCGCACGCAGAAACTCGCATCCGCGTTTCGCGCGGACGCTGAGGAGATTATTTTGGCAGTTGACAGTGAAACACGGGCGGACAACCAAACCGCGATCAAAATTTGGCGCGGGATCTTCGTCAGCGCCCTGCTTGTTTTAGGCGGCATTTTAGGTTACCTGCTGGGGCAATTTATCGTCGTTTCCATCGTCAGTGATCCTAGCAGCACCAACGTCTTTGTGGAGGCGTCGCGTGACAGCCTCGGCACCGGGGCGGGGCGGACCACCGCGCTTGCGGCCTTTACGCTGCTCGGCGTGTTGGTGGCGCTGCTGGTTTCGGCCCCCGCGTTTTTATGGCTCGTCCGGGCCGGTGACCGGCTCCGCGAGATGAAGCCGAATGAGAAAGTGGCGACGTTTGTCGGTGTTCTGGTCGGCTTGCTTCTCACGATCATGCTGCGTTCGGCGTTCCCAATTATGGGCGTCTGGTTTACGGTCGTCGTCGGCGGCGTCTTGATTTATCTCGGCATTGTCGCGACGTGGAGTATGAAGGACGAGCTTCGCATCTTCCTGCCCGGCCCGGCCCCGCTGCCCGCCGACGGCAAGGAAGTCCTGCCGGAGCAGGTCAAGATTTTAGACACGAACGTGATCATTGACGGCCGTGTCGCCGACATCTGCCGGACCGGGTTTATTGAAGGCCCAATTTATGTCCCCGGCTTTGTCTTGGACGAATTGCAGCACATCGCCGACTCCGCCGATGGCCTCAAACGCGCTCGCGGACGCCGGGGTTTGGACATTCTGAACCAGATGCGGACCGAGAACGAGATGCAGGTCCGTACCTACGACAACACGGACCCGAACGACCGGGACGAAGTGGACGCGAAGCTTGTGAAGCTGGCAAAGAAGCTGCACGGCAAAATCGTGACAAACGACTACAACTTGAACAAAGTCGCCGAGCTTCAAGGTGTCCCCGTCCTGAACATCAACGAGCTGGCGAACGCCGTCAAGCCGATTGTGCTGCCCGGCGAAGAGATGGTTGTCACGATCATCAAAGAAGGCAAAGAACAAAATCAGGGCGTCGCATATCTGGAAGACGGCACGATGATTGTGGTCGAAGGCGCAAGGCGGCGCATCGGCGAGACTTTGCCGGTCGTGACCAGCAGCGTTTTGCAGACCGTCGCCGGCAAGATGATCTTTGCCAGTATTCGCGGCGAGGAAGAGGGCGAGGAAGAGGACGGCAATGGCCTCCGGGTCTACCCGCGCGGCGGCCCGCCGCAGGACCGCCGCTCCGGCGGCGGCCGGCGCTACTGACGCTCATGGTTGCAAATTATGTTCTGATTCCGGCAGCAGGCCGGGCCGCTCGTTTCGGCAGCACCGGCGAAAACAAAGTCTTTGCGTTCCTCGGCGGCAAGCCGCTTCTTTATTGGACGGCGTCGGCCTTTGCAGACCACCCGCAGATTGATGGCATTGTCGTAGCTGCCGGACCGAGCGAAGTCAGCCGCTGCCGCGAGGCGCTTGCTGGCGTAAACAAAGTGCTGGCGGTTGTCGCCGGCGGGCAAACTCGGCAGGAATCGGTCGCCATCGGCTTGTTCACCCTCGGCGGCGATCCAGACGACTTCATCTTAGTCCACGATGCCGCCCGGCCCTTAGTATCTGCCGCTGTGATTGACCGCTGCTTGGACGGCGCACGGCGCTTCGGCAACGCGGTCGCCGCTCTGCCTGTCACCGACACGCTCAAAGCCGTCGACAACGAGCAGGTTGTCCAGCGCACGGTTGACCGCGAAGGTCTCTGGGCCATGCAGACCCCGCAGGTGTTCCGTCTGGGGACGCTCTTCGAGGCGCACAGCGCCGCGCGGGCCACCGGCTGGCTTGGCACAGACGAGGCCGCGCTGGTCGAACAATTCACCGACGAGCCGGTTCATCTCGTCTTGGGCGATCCCGCCAATCTGAAAATCACACGGCCTGAAGACTTAACACTGGCCGAGGCGCTCTGGCAATCCCGACACCCTGCTCCCATGACCCAACCCCGCATCGGCTTCGGCTACGACATTCACCCTTTGGCGGTAGGCCGGAAGCTTTTTCTTGGCGGCGTCGAAATCCCCAGCCCGCGCGGCCTCGACGGCCACTCCGACGCCGATGTTCTGCTTCATGCCCTCTGCGACGCCCTGCTCGGCGCGGCGGGCCTGCCCGACATCGGCCATCTCTTTCCGAACACCGACCCCGCCTACAAAGGCGCGTCCAGCCTGTCGCTCCTCGCTGAAGTCGTCCGGCGTGTTCAAGAAGCGGGTTACGCCGTCGGCAACGCCGACATGACGCTGATCGCCGAAGCCCCCAAAATCGCCCCATACATTGCCGGGATGCAGGCCGTCATTGCAGAGTGCCTGCTTGTAGACCCCGCCCAAGTGGGTATTAAAGCCACAACCAACGAAGGCTTGGGATCGCTGGGGCGCGGCGAAGGCATTGCCGCCCACGCCGTCGCGCTTCTCGTTCCTTCTGCCTGATGGGAGCCATCCATGCTGCGCTTCTGCAAACTCCTTGTCACCTGCCTAGTTTTGGTATTTGCATTCCAACCCTTTCTGAGCTGTGCGGAAATCGGCTATGCCCGCCCTCCCCGATACAATTTAGACAGCCTCTGCTACCTGAGCACCGATGTTGTTAAAGTGTCGCTGGTCCGGCATCAATCGTCCAATCGCTTCGGTGGAGACACTTTCACGGCAACGGTTCTTAACACCTTGGGGGGTGACTACAAAATCGGCGACAAGATTGAGCTTCCCTATACGCAGGTCATTTTGCCGCCTCATCCCTGCTCGTTTTGTATTCTCTTTATTGCGCGTGAACAATTTCAATTAGACATGACAGGCGCAAAGGTGATGCCTCCCCAAGTCACCGAGATATTGCCTGTAGACGCTGTCGGCCGCGTCCACCGCTATTTTCAGTGGGAGCAGTTGTTCACCCGGCCTGATGAGGTGCCGGAGAAGGACCCGGATGAGCAAAGCCATCCCATGCTTATCGAAGAGTGCAATATCATCAAGTCACGATGGACTGCCGTAAACCAGGTACGGCCTCTGCTGTCGCATCCTCTTCGGCAAGAAAATGTTCCAGACGTGATGCGGGTATATCATCAGCACCAGCAATATGTCGCCGGGAGTGAAGGCTTGGAAGACGTCATTGCCGACGCCTTTCACGCCCGTCTCGCTGACTATCGCAACCCGGCCTCGCATCAGTCGGACGACCTTGTGAGGCGGATAAACTTCATTTTCGCGTTGGAGCATATCGTCGCTGTCCATTGAGGTCAGGACAAATCGGATCGAAAGGGGATCAAAGCAATGTCTATTGCGGTATCGGTTAAAGGCAAGCATCTACAGGTCACCGACGGGCTGCGGGAACACGCGGAGCAGCGGCTTCAGAAGCTGGAAACGTTCTTCCATAATATCCGGGAGGTCATTGTCGTGGAAAGCGTCGAAGGCGGCCTGCATCGGGTCGAAGTGACGCTGCAAGGCGACGGCCTGACCCTGCGCGGCGAAGAGCGCACCAATGATATGTACGTCTCGCTCGACCGCGTGGTAGACAAGCTGGAGCAGCGCCTGCGGAAGTTCAAAGCCAAGCACACGCATCTGCGGAACCATCAGCAGAGCCTTCGCAATGCTTTGACGACAAACGGCTCCGGCATGGACGACATCCTGCCGGCGACCACCGAAGACGATGTCGACGACAGCCCGCGCATTGTCCGCACTAAAGCCGTCACCATGAAGCCGATGGGCATAGACGACGCCGTCCAGATGCTGGAGCTGACCGACCACGAGTGGTACGTTTATTTAGATATGGACACGCACTTGACCCAAGTGGTCTACCGCCGCCGCGACGGCAACTATGGTTTGGTTGTGCCTAAAATCTAACGCGCTTACGGAAGCAGGCACAAGCCGTGCCTGCTTCCCCATACTTTGCCGGAGAACAAAATGCAGGGAAGCGACCCAGCCGCGCAGGTACGCGCCGAACTTGAACAAATCATGCCGCTAGTCAGCGAACTCACCGGCCTGCCCGCGCGGTGGAGCGGCCGGGTTGAGCTGGTGACAGAGGCGGACTTCAAAGGTAAAAAAAAGCGGTTTGGCTGCGACATCCAAATTGCCGCCGAACTCGCAGAACAAGAAGCTCGCTGGGCAACGCTGATCCATGAAAGTCTTCATTGCCATTCCGCCGGGTATAATGGGACAGACTACCGGAGATACCGAGGCTGGGAAGAAGGCGTTGTCGAGCAGTTACAGCGTTTGTTTCGGTCCCAAATCCTGACTAAAATCGGCGTGAGTGTGATTGATCTGCAAGCTGATTTTCGGATCGCCGACAGCCAGCACCCATTCAATGACCGGATTAAGGCATTGGAAGCGATACGCCAGCCTTTAGCGGTTCCAGAACTTGACTTTTACCGGGATCTGCTGACAGTTCCGATTGCACAGCGATTCGCCGAAGTTCTTAAGCAAATCCAGCAGTTGCCGAGTTCCCATCGAACCAATGCTCTTTATGTGTTTTCTGTCTCTCAGGCAGTGCTGAAACAATATCCGACGTTCTAAAAAAGACTGAAATGGACTACTCCAACAACCCTGCTCGCCTACTGCTTATCCAACAAATCAATTGCGTGGACACACTTGCGGAAGTCCATGCCGCACAAGACGCCTTGCGCTTGTGGCGGCACCAGCATCCAGAGGATTTAGGAATTTGGGATGCGGGGGAAGAACTGTCACTGCTGGAAGATGCGCTTTTAGAAGATGACTCGCCGCCCGGAAAATCGCCGTCTTGGACCGAGTGGCAGCAGTTAGAGTACGAAGTCATGGGCGCTCGGACTTTACCTGCAATCGCTGCCGCCCGTCATGCGTTGCATCAGTGGGCAGAACGGCATCCGGGTGAAACAGCGCCTGACCTGCTGGAATCGCTGTTCTTTTTGCTGGATGTCGTGGAAGACGAGCAAAGCGGCAAACGCTCCTCATTAGGGCAATCAGCGCGTGAACTTGTAAGTCAAGCAATTTAAGTCTCTTGTGAAAGCTATCACGCTCATCGCTGCCGCAGAGGCTGAAAGAGAAGCCCTTATCGCACTCTTGGAAGATGCGCTCACGAGTGAACCGATGCGGCGCACACTGCTGGCAGACAGCCATTTGACTTCTTACGCGGCGTACTGTAATACCGAAATCGTCGGCGCTGTTGTCGTGCGCTGGGGCGGCGAAAGCGAGATTGAACTGCTGGCGGTAGATGCGGCG
Organism: Capsulimonadaceae bacterium; assembly: GCA_965277885.1. GTDB lineage: Bacteria > Armatimonadota > Armatimonadia > Armatimonadales > Capsulimonadaceae > JANXMY01. The sequence goes on from CBDIDS010000003.1 coordinate 684,679, forward strand.
CGGCGGGGACAGGGGATCGGGCGGGCGATTGTCGCCGAAGTCTTAAAAGAAGCACGGCGGCGCGGTGTCAAGCGCCTACTGGTCGGGACCGGCAACTTCTCGCTGGACAACATCGCGTTCTACCAAAAGTGCGGCTTCCGCATGAGCCATGTTCGGCGCGGGTATTTTGACAGAATAGACCCACCGGAGTTCTGGCAGGGAATCAAGCTGCACGATATGATAGTGTTTGACTGGATGCTGGCAGAAGAAGCCACGGAATAAATTCCGAGGCTGAGGAAAACCAGTGTCGCGGCGACACAAGAGCAGATAATCCAGTTCAATCTTCCGTCGCTTCGACGGTGGTTTCTCAGCAGCCTCGGAATTTATTCCGTGGCGGTTCAGATGTTTGGATACAGGATACCAGAACACAGCTTACGGAGAAACACCATGGATGAGCAGCCCGAATTCGTTCTCTATAATGGCAAAAAGATGGTCTCCTATTGGCCTGCGCTCATCGAGGCGGCGCAACAGGAAACTACTCACATCGTCAATGGTCAGGTCTACCCGCGTGTGCGTTATGGGGAGGAAGAAGATGATTGGGGAGCTGACCATCAGCCATGCCATGACTGCATGGTAGACAAGGGACAGTTCCATGTTTCTTCATGTGATGTCGAGAGATGTTCGCGCTGCGGCGGTCAAGCTCTTTCTTGCGATTGCGAATATGAAGGCGATGAAGTAGAAGCATCTACAGCCTAAAACCACAAAAGGACAACGGAGACATTATGAAAATTGGTATGCTGACCGGCGGCGGGGACTGCCCTGGACTGAACCCAGCGATTCGGGGCGCGGTGATGCGCCTTCTGGACTACGGCGATGAAGTGATTGGCTTCACGCAAGGGTGGAAGGGCCTTGTCGAAGGCAACACGGAAGCGCTGACTTTGGAGCGCGTGGAAGGGATTATCAGCGAGGGCGGGACTATTCTGCGGTCGTCGCGGACAAACCCGTTTGCGGCGGGGAAAGACGCGCAGCTTGAAGGGGTTCTCGCCAATATCAAGAAGTTTGAGCTGGATGCGCTGATCGCCCTCGGCGGCGAGGATACGCTCGGCGTGGCCTCCAAGCTGTACACACAGCATGGGGTCAAGACCGTCGGCGTGCCGAAGACGATGGACAATGATTTGGACCTGACGGACTATACGTTCGGGTTTGACTCGGCGGCGTCGGTGGCGCTCGAAGCCATTGATAGATTGCGGGACACGGCAAAGTCCCATGACCGGGTGATTGTGGTCGAGATCATGGGCCGCCATGCGGGGTGGACTGCGCTGTGGGCGGGGGTGGGCGGGGGTGCGGATTATATCGCCATTCCCGAAGTGCCGCTGGACATGGACGCGATGTGCAAGCATTTACAGGCCAATTATGCACGCGGCAAGACGTGGGGCATTGTTGCCGTGAGCGAAGGGGTCGAGATCGCCGGGGCGCAGAAGGCGGAAGATGCCCAGCTTGATGCGTTCGGGCATCACCAGCTCGGCGAGGTCGGGATTGGCCCGGCGATTGCCAAAGAAATCGAGAAGCGCACGGGCATTCCGACCCGCGATGTTGTGCTGGGTCATGTCGTGCGCGGCGGTGCGCCGACCCTCTTTGACCGTATTTTAGGAACCCGCGTCGGTATTAAAGCCGCCGAGCTGGTGCATGAAGGGCAGTTTGGGGTGATGGTCGCCCAGCAGGGATTGAACATCGTTGCGGTTCCCATTCAGGACGCAGTGAAGCAGTGGAAGCTGGTATCACCGGCCCTGTACGACGAGTTCCTAACCACGTTTAACAAGTGATTGTAACCGGCACTGAAAGTGCCGGTGTCTGGACACGCCTATGCTCTACGACCTCATCACCCTCGGCGAAGCCCTCATAGACCTGCCGGCCACCCATTCCGGCGTCTCGCTTACGGACGCGCCCGGCTTTACGAAGGTCCCGGCGGGCGCACCGGGAAATGTGGCGGCGGCGGGGGCAAAACTCGGCCTGGGGGCGGCGTTTGTGTCGAAAGTCGGCGACGATCCCTTTGGCAAGTGTCTTAAGCAGCATTTCGGCGGGCTGGGCGTGGACACGAGCCACTTTCTTTTAGACAAAGACGCGCGAACCGGGCTGGCATTTGTGTCCGTCATGCCGGATGGCGACCGAGACTTTTTGTTCTATTTTGACCCGGCCTGCGACTTTGCTCTCAGGCCGGATGAGCTGGACGCGCAGTGGCTGGGATCAACCCGGATTTTTCACTATGGCAGCATTTCGCTGATCGCCGAGCCGGGCCGGAGCGTGACCCGTGAAGCGGCGCGGCTGGCGCGGGCGGGCGGGGCGCTAATCTCCTATGACCCCAATCTGCGCCCCTGGCTATGGCCGTCGGAGGACGCGATGCGGGATGGGGCATTGGCAGGCTTCGCGGATGCCGACATTGTCAAGATCAGCGAAGACGAAGCTGACACGCTGTTCCCCAATGCTGACAATGAAGTGACCGCCGCCGGGCGGCTGCTGGAAATGGGGCCGCGCCTCGTGTGTGTGACGCGCGGCGCGAACGGCTCTACGGGGTATCACAAAAACTGGATGGTTCACGCGCCGGGCTTTTCTGTGCCGTTTGTGGATGCGACCGGGGCAGGGGACTCATTTACGGCGGGCCTGCTGGCGTTTCTGCTGCGGCAGGGGCCGGACTTGGATGGCACGCTGAAGTACGTCAATTACATCCTCAAAGATGCACTGCGCTATGCGAATGCCTGCGGCGCACTCGCGACCACGGTGCTGGGCGCGTCCCCGGCGGCGCTTTCGGAAAGCGCCATTCAGACGCTTTTAGAGAACAACCCATGATCCCGATTGATTTGACAGGCAAAAATGCCTTGATTACCGGCGGCACACGCGGGATCGGGCGGGCGATCTCACGGCGGCTGGCGGAAGCGGGCGCGAACACGCTGGCGGTCTGGCGCGGCGATGAAGATACGGCCAGACAGTCGCTGGCCGAGCGGGAAGCGTTTGGGCTGGGGACGCACCGAAACGTGCAGGCGGACATCGGCGACGAAGTGCAAGTGGACGCGCTGATGGCCGAAGCGAAATCGCACTTTGCCGAGGGCTTGGACTTGCTCATTCTAAACGCAGGCGTCGGGCTGGGCGGCAAAGTGACGGAGATTGAGCCGGCGGCCTGGCGGCGGATGCTGGACGTGAACTTAGGCTCGGCGTTTCTGCTGACGCGCGGCCTGGTACCCGTCATGCGCCGGGGCGGGGCGATTGTGGCGATCGGCAGCGGCTCCGGGCATGATCCGATTCCTAATCTAGCGTTCTACGGGGCGGGCAAAGCGGCCCTCACTCTGTTTATTGCGGACCTCGCGCTGGAAGTGGGGCCGGACGGCATTCGGGCAAACGTCGTCTCGCCCGGCGGGACCGATACGGGGTTTCAGGGGAATGCGCCGTCGCCATCAGTCCCGCAGAGCAGCACGTCCCACAACGCCTTGCGGCGGGGAGGCGTTCCCGACGATGTCGCGGGCGTCGTGCTGTTTCTGTGCAGCGACTTGTCGGGGTTTGTCACCGGGCAGGCCATCCGCGTCAACGGCGCGGCGCTTTAATTCGAAACCAATGCAGGAATACGGCGTTTCGTGTCGTATGCTGACATTGTGATTTCCGACGCTCCGCCCACTCCCTCCCAAACGCCCGAACCGCCGGGATTGTCCCGGCTGCAAATCCAGCAGGCGCTGCGGCTGTCTACGGTTGAAGGCTGCGCGTCCACCGTGCAAGGGCAGCTCACGACCGGCGCGTTCCAGACCGGCTTTGCGCTCTTTTTGGGGTGCAGCTCATTCTGGCTCGGCGTCCTCGGCGGCATTCCGGCGCTGGCCGGGCTGGTTCAGCTTGTTTCGTCGTTTCTGGCCCAGCGTTACGGCGAGCGCAAGGCGCTGATTGCCTGGTTTTCCGTCGTCAGCCGCCTGCTCTGGGTTCCGATCCTGCTGATCCCCTTTCTGCTGCCCAAAACGCTTTGGGTCGGGGCATTTCTGCTGCTGACGCTGCTGTCCGCGCTCCTGATGAATGTTGCCGCGCCGCTGTGGACGGCGTGGATTACGGACATCGTTCCGGCGGCCAGCCGGGGCCGGTACTTCGGCCAGCGCAATATGTATGCAGGGTGGGTCGGCCTGGTTGTGCCGATTGGGGGCGGCTATTTTCTGGATGCCGCCGTGAGGCGTCACTCCGGCAGCCAGCCGGCGGCGTTTGCGACGCTGTTTCTGACGGCCAGCGTCTTCGCGCTGGTGTCGTTCGGCCTCATTCTCAAAAGCCCGGACGTGCCGCAGGTCAAGTCCGGCACGGACGGCTTGCCGAGGGAAACCGCTCTGGCGTATTACAAAGCGCCGTTCGCCGACCGTAACTTCCAGCGCGTGACGGCGTTTCTGGCGATGATGGTCATCGGCCAATCCATCGCCGGCCAATTCTTCACGGTGTATCAGCTTCAATACCTGCACCTCAATTATCTCGCCTTCCAGCTGCTGACTGCCGTGGCAACCCTGGCGTCACTTGCCTCCATGCCGCTGTGGGGATATCTCGCGGACAAGTACGGCAACAAGCCGGTGCTGATGATCAGCGCTGCCCTGGTGCTGGTGCCGCCGCTGCTTTGGATACTCGCCGCGCCGGACGGCATTTCCGGCTTGTGGGCCTACAATGCGGCAGGCGGCCTGCGCGTGTCGGTGACCAAGCTGATCATTATCCTGCTGAACCTGTTTTCCGGCTTCGGCTGGGCGGGAGTGGGCCTGACCCAGTTTAACTTGATGATCGGTGCGGCTCCGGCGGAGAAGCGGACGGTGTATGTCAGCGCCATCGCCGCCGTTTGCGGCCTGACCGGCGGTCTTGCGCCGCTGGCGGGCGGTGCGCTGATGGTGGCATTCAGCCATGTTTCGTTCCCAAAGCACAGCTGCATTCATAACAACTACGATCTGCTGTTTTTGATTGCGACGGGGACGCGCGGGATGGCAATGCTCCTGATCCGGCCCATCCGAGAACAGGGCAGCCGCCGGACGAAGTATGTCTTGCAGCAGCTTAAGGCGTCCAAGCCCATCGGCTCGTTTACGGGAATACAAACGCTCTCTAAGTCCGGCAGCTCATCGGCGCGGGTGCAGGCCGCCGAGAGGCTGGGGCGGCTCAAAACACCTCTGGCCGTCGAAGAACTGGTTCGGGCTTTAGACGATGTCGCCCTGCCGGTGCGGGAGCAGGCCGCACAGGCGCTAGGCGAAATTCGAGACCCCCGCGCGACCCTGCCGCTGGTCGGCAAACTTGCCGATGCGTCGTCCGGCATCAGCGGCCAGGCGGCGACGGCGCTGGGGAAGATCGGCGACAAGGCTGCCCTGCCGGCGCTGGCCGCCGCTGCCCAGCTCGGCCCTCCCACCCGGCGCCTAGCGGCAATGGAAGCGCTGGGGCGGATGAGCGACGGCTCAGTGACGGAAATTCTGAGCGTTCTTCTGCGCGACCCGGACGGGACGATTCGCACGGCGGCGCTTCGGGCGCTGGCCGAGCGAGAAGACTCTGCAAGCCTGCCGAGCCTGCTCACGCAGCTTGCGCGGGAGCAGGAGCCGTCTAATCTCGCCATTCTGGCGGACGCTTTGGGGCGTCTCGGCGAGCCGGACGCCGCTCCTGCGCTTTTGGAAGCCCTCGGCAGGACCCCCTCGCCGACGGTACGCCGGGAAATCTTGAATGCCGTCGGCAGCCTCGGCGGCGGGCGCGATGCGTTCTATCCCTATTTGGCGCTGGAGTCGTATGCGCGTGACGAGACGGTGGGCAAGATACTTCTAAACTTAGCGCGGCGTTACAGGGCGCGAGCCGCGCAGCGTAAAGAGCCGGGCGCGGCCCGCATTTCAGTGTATGCCAAGCAGGCATTGGCTGCCTACACGTCAGGCGACTATGCTGCCTGCCTGCGCCGCTTGGTCCGCCTGGCGATCCTGCTGCCGGCGGCTGCCGACAGCCCGGCAATTTTGATCTTAACGGCGCTTGGAGCGCAACCTGCGGGCGAGATCGGGGTGGAAGAAGCGCTGCTGGGCGTGTTTCTGGTGCGGCGGCTAACAGGGTGATTTTAGAACCGGCACTGGAAGTGCCGGTTCTGAGTGCCTATTTCAGCGGATCAAACAGCCCCGCCGCCACCAGGCGCGGCTTGCCGATGACCGACTGGACTGTCAGAACGTGCGGCAGGCCGGTGGAGGCCGACAGCAGGCGACGGGCTTCTGTCAGCCCCACTTGCCCGGCAGGCTTGCCGTCAATCGCCAGCACTTCGTCGAAGTCGCTGAGGCCCGCTTTTGCGGCGGGGGCGTTTGGCAGGATGTCCGCCACGGCCAGGTGAGCATAGCCCAGCTTGTCTTTGGTTTGAAGCAGGGTAATCCCCGTCGTCCGGGTGACGAAGGCGGCTTTGGCCGGGGACAGCGGCGCGAAAAAGACCCGGTTGTGCGGGTAATCGAATGTCACCACGAACCGGGACAAAAGGCGCGAGCCGAGCGCTCCGGCGTTCACCTGCGACGCGCCGCCTTTGGTGTCCAGCGAAAAGTCCGCCGGGACGTTTTTGAGGGTCTGTCCCGCCAGCGTGAACGACGCGACGCGCGTCCGGCGAGCGCGGGACACGCCGCCGATGCCGCCGCCGACGGCGACGACGCCGCGCGGGTACTTTTTGTCTAAGTTGTACTTGGCGACATACGGACCGTAAAGCCGGACTGCGGCGTCGGCGTCACCGGTGTCAATCAAAAACTGGCCGGGCGGCAGGCCGTCCAAAGCCGCTTTGATTGTCGGCAGGTTGCTGTCGAGCGTGAGCGGAAGCGCCGCGCCGTCGCTTGGCGACGGATGGAACGCGGCGGGCTGGGTGAACGTGATTCTATGATGGCCGTAGTCAATTCGGACGACAAAGTGCGACAGCAGATCATAGCCGATGAAGCCTGCCAGGGGCCGGGTGAAGTAATCGTCAAGCTGCTGCGGCAGATCAATCGCGATGCCCGTGAGGTCCGAAAGCTGCACTGCGCCCGGCACTTCGAGTTTCTGAATAGCGACCGGGTGCTGGTCGGTCGAGCCGCCGTAGCCGCGCACTTCTAAAAAGCCGCTGCTTTTCAGCCCCAGCGCATCCGCCGTTGTTTGAGACAGGGCAATCCCGCCCGCGCCGCTGTCTAAAAACACGCGCTCCGGCGTCCCGTTGATCTTGACTTCCAGTCCGATCTCGCCGTCGTCCAAATCAAACGGCACCGTGGCCGCCATCGCGCCGGGCGAAACAAAGCCGAAGTTCTTCGCGCCGAGCGGCTTTGCGAACAGGCTGGGCGCAATGGGGACATTGTTTTGAAGCTGCGTGACTTGCCCGACGATATCGTAGCGCGAGTTGCCGTTGGTCGTGACGGTATGGAACGGGAATGGAGTGCCGTCTACCAGGCGGTAATCGGAGTAGGTTGTCGTCACCAGCACGTCGTCGTCTAAGTGCTGTTCTTTAACGATCATAAACGAGTGCGGGTCAAAGAAGATCGTGCTTTTCTTGCCGCCTTCGGGGAGTGCCTCTACGATATAGCTGCCCGTCGCCGGCTCGGTCTGCGGGCGCAGGGCCAGCGTGCCGGGAATACGGCCCGGCAGGACATACGAGTTGGTGTCAAAAAAAAGCTGCACCCGCAGGTCTTTGAGTTCTTCCCCGGCGAGGTCACGGACATTGCCGTTGGCATCGCGCTCCCACGCGACTTGTCCATCATATCCTTGCAGGCTGTCTAAGATGCCGAGCTTGTCTTCTTCATATTCTTTGTCCGGGGCGGCATAAATGGTCGTGACGACACCGTGAATGCCGCCCGTCTCCACATCGGACACAATTCTTGTGTTGCGAATGGCCTCCAGCGCCGATGCCCCGCCCAGCGCGGCGAGATGCTTTTGAAGCAGTGTTTGCAATGTCAGCGGGGCGGGTGCTGTGTCGGCGGCAAAAGCCCAGCGCGGAGGAGTTGCTGAGAACACGGCGGGCGTTAGTGGCGGTTTTGCCGTCAGGGACGGCACTAAAGTGAGTGTGCCGCGTGCATAGTCAAACGTCACTGTGAAGTGGCTGAGAAAGACATTGCCGATGCCGCCTGCCTGCGACGAGATTTGCGAGATGCCCGGCCCGCCGATGGTGGAGAGCGTCAGTCCGGAAACCTGCTCGCCGCCGACCCGGAGCGAATGGCCCGGCGACAGGGTTTCGGTCATCTGTCCGCCGACCCCGACGCCCTGCTGGGTGGCGGCAGCCGGGTCATTGGCTTTCGGCAGCAGACCGTTTGCCTGAGCGTACTGCGTGTACAGGTGCGCCGCGCCGGAGTCGCCGGTGTCAACAAGAAAACGGCCCGGCGCTTTGCCGTCTACTGACGCCATCACGGTCGGCATCCGGTTTTCCAGTTTGATCGGCACGACGCTGCCGGTCGTTTGGGCCGCAGGCGGTGCGGAAGGATCGGTCAGCGTCAGCGTGTGGCCGGCATAGTCAATCGAAATCGTGAGACGCGCGAACAGCTCGTAGCCGACTGCGCCGTCCAGATGACCGCGCTCCGTCAAGAGTCGCGTGATCGCCGGGTCTTTGATGACGTGCAGGGTCAGGTGGGACAGCCGGATGGCGTTCCCGACATCCAGGGTGGTGTCCGCGGCCAGCCCGGTTTCCGCCGAGCCGCCGTAGCCGAGGGCGGGCAGGTTGCCCTGCGTCGTCAGTCCGGCGGCCTTTGCGCCGGCTTCGGTGACAAACGCCGTCCCGGAGCCGCTGTCCAGGAGAAACCGTAGGGAATGGCCGTTGATGGTCACGGGCAGGACAACCTCGCCGCTGTCTGTTCCAAAAGGCAGGGTCGCCGAGACGCGCGGCCCGGATGCCAGAAACTGCCAGTCTTTCGTGACTGTCGGGGGCGCGAAGAACGCCGCCGTGACCGCCGGCAGCCGCGACTCGGACTTCAAGACTGCGTCTATGACCAGCGGCAGCCCGGCATACTGGATCGCCAGATGGCTCGGCACCTGGGTTCCCTCTTTGACGGTGTACGCCAGAACGGACACAACCCCGGTCAGTCCCCCTTTATGCTCCACGGTCTTTTCAACGAGAAACGTTTTCGGATCAATGTAAATGTTCTGCTCCGACCCGTTCTTCGGGCGGACATCCACCACATAGCAGCCGGTTCCGGGGTCCAGCGCAGGCCGGAGCTTGACGATCGTTCCGGCTTTATTGTGGAGCGGGTCAAACGTTTCCAGCGAGAATCCGGCGTCGGCGCTTTGCTCCGCCAGTTCCTCGCCGCCGAGAATTCGTACATTCCCCGCGCCGTCCTGCTCCCACGTCACCTTGCCGTCGGTGCCGGTCGTCATGGCAATCGGCCCCAGCGCCATTTCCATCCGCGACTTATGCGGCGGCGCTTCATAAGTGGTCATCGTCCCCGCCAGCCCGCCCGCGCTGACCGCGTAGACAATCTCGTGCGCCGATTTATCGCGCTGGGCCGCCGGAGTCGCCGCCGCGTTCCGGTGCCGCACGAGAAGCTGAGAGAGCGTCAGCGGCGCGGCCCCGGCAGGCCGCGCGAGGGGAAGAAGCAGGCAAAGCAGAGCGCAGGCCAGGAGCCGCGAAAATAGGTTGAGTTTCACGTTATTATTCTACCTGATAACGGCTGGAACCATGTGCTAAAGCACACGGCTATTGGGCGCAGACGCCGCAAAGTACCGCTTCGCGGCACTGGGAGCGAGACAATCTTTATTCTGCTCTTAACCCCGCGAAGCGGGTGTTTTGTGGCGTCTGCGCCCAATAGCCGTGTGCTTTAGCACATGGTTTTATTTTCTTCCCACCTTCTCCGCCGCAACCGCGCTCACCAGACCGTCCAGTGGCGCGGTTCCCTGCGTCTCCGCTTCCTGAGCGAAGTCCAGCACGAAGCCGCTGCCGGGCAGTCGTTTCGCGTCGTCTTTGAGCTTGCGGGCGACTGCCGCGCTGTCATGGTCATCTTTGAGGACTTCGCGGCGCAGGACGATCCGGTCCGATGTTTTGGCGAGCGCGGCGATTTTCTCCGACGGCACATAAACGCCGTCAGCCTGCTGTTCCTTCAGTGATGGCGGCTGCTTGGGGTCGTTCCAGTCAATAAACGAGTCATCATCGTTATCCGAGTTCTGCTGAAGCAGCACTGTCAGCGGCGGGCCGGAAGGGCGCCAAGCCGACTCACGGAGGCTGCGGAGCAGAGTCGCATCGGCGGCATTGGTGAAGTGCGCCCATTGGTCCGGCAGGGCGACGTCGGCTTTAGGGTCGTCGAAAAGCGGCAGGGACAAGTTAAGCCGGGACCCGCCGGGGTCGGTGATGTCTACGGGGTCGGCGTGGGCGGCCCGCAGGAACGCCAGGCGCATCAGCGGCGTGTAGCCGACGCTGCTGTTGGTCTCGGCGTCTTCCCAGACGATGCCGGCCAGCTCAGGCCGGGCGGCGAGGTCTTGCAGCAGCGTCGAAAGCGTCTGCTCCACTGACGGCGAGGCGGGGCTGACTGTGACTGAGGGAGCGACAAACGGGATCAGATTATCGTCATCATCATAACTGGGACACGGGTCGGCTGCATTGTCCGCAATCGCCGCCTGCCGGCTGTCCTTGCCGTCAATCGTGAGGTCGCGGACGCTGTCCGGCGGCCCGGCACCCCAGGTGAGCAGGTTCAGATGCGCGTAGACCTGAATGCCGGTCCCGCGCGTTTTGTTCAGGGCTTCGGTCAAGATGTCCGTGCCGTAAGCCGCGCTTGTCTTGATGTGGTTCGCGCCGCCCGAAAAGACGTTCAGCCAGAGCTGGTTCAGCCCCAGCTTCTGCATCGCGGCAACCAGCGCGTCCACCTCTGCTGCTGAGTATGGGTGGGCCAGCACAGCCCGCCGCTGCCCGGCATGAAGCAGGGGCGACAAGGGCGGCGGAGGCGGCATCTTCGCCAGCTCTTTGGCCCTCTCCTCGGCATCAATACCCTTTTCTTTAGCCGCCACCATCATGGTCGTTATATCCGGCCAGAACAGGCTGATCCCAATGTTACTGGAGTCTGTGTCGACGGGGCGGCTCTCCGACGGCAGAATAAACTGCATTTGGATAATCATTCGTAGATCGACATCGTGGGTCAGATCGGGTTCCGGCGAGGCGCTTTCCGATGTGAGCGACCCGCTGTGTAGTTTTTCCGTATATGCTTCCGCCTGCTGCCGCATCCAGTCTTGCTGCATTGTGGAAAGCTTACCGAAAGGATACGAGGAGGTGATAAAGGACGGGAGAGGAGGAAAGATGAAGTCGTCTGGAAGCGCCGTCATCTCCTCCTTCGTCAACCCTAACGGATCGCTAAAGGCTTGAAGCTTGCGGACATCTACCGCATGACGTTGCAACGTTGTCGGCGCGGATTTTCGTCTAAGCGCAACTTCAGCAAGCGCCGCCTGACCTTCCCAATCTATCAAATGCTTGCGGCGGACACCGACGCCAATCAAGTCATCGGTCAAGACATACGCGGGGCCGACTTTGCGGAAGGTGCCGGTGACGCACACGCAGACCGCGCGGAGCAGGTCGCCGGCAGGCACAGTAGTCATTGGCCCGCTCAGGGTGAGTGTTTTCGCGGCGTAATGCGGATCGGCGTATAGCTCCATCTTGGTCATCTGGCCGACGCGCGTTATGAGGTCGCCGACAGTCTTCAAACTCGCAGCCGGGATGGACACTTGAAGGGCTTTGCTGTCCCAATCCAAATCCGACGGTTTCAGCGTGTTCGGGACTTCCGCTCGGAGCGAAACGGCATGATGGACCGACAGCGGGAGCGCTTTCGGACGGTAGGTATGCAGGCGGCTCGCGGCGTCGGGCCGGCTGCCGGTGTAGTAGATCGTCCCGCCGCTTTTGTTATGCAGGTACAGATGGGCGGTCTGCGAGAGTCGGACTCGCGTCGCGTCAATTTGGTCCGTGTCATCGCGCACGTCTGTCCGCTTCTCTTGCGGCAGATCAGCCAGCGCCGGGTCTTCGGAGCCGACGTACAGATGCCCTCCGGGGTATAGGGCATGGAAGAGGCCGCGCTGAGTGTCGTCGGTGAGGTCGGACAGGCCGAGGCCATGCTCGGATGTCAGTGCGGCCCACTGGGAATCGGAAAGGCTTGCCGCCAGCAGAGAAAGGGCGGTTGTCGCGCTCATGTCGGAAGCGATGTCAGGCGGGCCGGGTGACGGGTTCAGCAGAACCATTGACGCTGGCGCGATGGCGGCGACATCATTGAAGTTGACGGTGATGTCGCCGAACACTTGCGTGATGTCGCTGAGGGTCGCCCCGGCAGGCGGCGCATCAACGCCGTCCGGCAGCGTCGCTTTATTGGCTCCGACGGTGAGGCGCAGGCCGTCTGTAGGCGGCGGGGCAGCCGAGAGCGCCTGGGCCAAAGTCAGCTTCGGCGGCGCGGCAGGGGGCTTGACGGTCTGCGCGGCGGCGGGCAGGACAGCGGCAAGAAGGCAGAGTAAAATGAATGAAAGGCGCATAAGTTACTTGAACGGGAAAACGTGCGGTAACGGTTCGGCAGGGCGGCGTTAGGGCGTGAAAAACTTATCGGGCGGGGTTTGGCCGGTGTAGAACTGTTCCAGGCGCAGCGCTTTGACGTGGCCGTCCATGAATGCGAGATTGGCCCGCGCGGCGTGACGGGCGGCGGGGCGGGCGTCGGCGGGGTCGTTGAGGTCGCCGTCGGGCGCGGTCAGCTTGAAAGCGTTCTCGCGGGGCGTTTGGAAATCATCCGCCGTGCCGATCTCGCCGAGCATGACCGTATCGGAGGAGGTTTGGAAGGCCGCGAGCGTCTGCACCGGCGGATGGTTGGCGTCGGTGAGGTCGACAAACGTCAGCTCGTTCAGGCCGTAGGAGTTGGTCGCGCCGGGGTCGTCGGGGCAGACGCGAATTTGGGTGTTCTTGACGTAGGGGTTAATCAGATCGGGCCAGAGCGTGTGGTCGGCGGCCTGCGTCGGCGGCAGCGTTTCGTCAAAATCCTGCGCGTACAGCAGGATGCCGAGGGCAAGCTGCTTTTCGTTGGACTGGCAGGCCGTGCGGCGGGCGTTCTCGCGCACACTTTGGAAGACCGGAAATAGTATCGCGGCAAGAACCGAGACAATGGCGATCACGACCAGCAGCTCAATCAGCGTAAAGCCCCGCCTGTGAAGCATTTTCATATCCCTCCCGTTGATGACGCGGATCGCCGGCTCGCAGAGTCAGCAGCAGGGCCGAGCCGGCCAGAAGCGCTGACAGCACAAACACACCGCTGTAGCCGCCAAAATGGTCGGCGAGCAAGCCGCCGAGAAGCGGCGCGGCGGCGCGGGGCAGGGCGGTGACGGCGTTGTAAAGCGCAGTATACAGGGGGATCTCGCGGGCCGATCCCGCATACTCCATCACAATGTTGTTACCCGCAATCCCGCCCCCGGCAAGCGCAAGGGCCAGCAGGACAAAGACGCCATAAAATATAAGCGGCGTCGGGGCCAGCAGCGCGACCGCTGAGGCCGCCGCTGCGCAGCCGCAAGCCGTCAGCAGGACGTTCTTGTTGCCCCCGTGGTCGCTCCATGCGCCCCACAGCAGGCCGCCGAAGGCCGTTGCCAATACAAGAGACGCCGTGTAGCCGGCCACACTTCCCGCCCCGGCATGGAGGCGGTGCTGGGCATACAGCACATAAAACGGCACGGCCAGCGACGCCGAAGTCAGCGCGATCTGCCCGTAGAGGAACCGCCGAAAGTGTGAATTGCTCCGCCAGACCATCCGGCAGTCTCGCCCGTAATGGCCTGAATGCGGGTCGTCTTCCCCGGCAGGTTCCCGGAGCGGCTCACGCACAAATCCGAGCGGCAGGCAGCTTACGGTCAGGATCACGAAGCCGATCCCAAACCCTAAAGCGTAGCCGTGCGGGAAGCCGCCGGTCGGGCCGGACAGCAGGCGGCGCAGCAAGCCGTCCATGCCGAAGCCCAGCACCCCGGCGACCCCGCCCGCGTAGCCGAACAATCGCCCGCGCCAGGCCGCCGGGATGCACTTGCCGATGACGACCCAGTAAGCGGGCTGGTTGATCCCCATTGCCCCAGCATGGACCGCAATCGCTCCGAAGACCGCCGCCAGCAGCCAGCCGGGATGCGTCCGGCCCCACAGCAGAGTCAGCGGGGCGAGAGTCAGCAGCGCGAAACGCTCCACCAGCGCGACCGCGAGCAGAAAGCCCCGAACACGCGGCAGGCGTCCGATAAAGCCCACCATCAGCAGGCCCGGCAGGAACACCAGCAAGTTGTACATCGCGGGCAGGCAGCCGATGAGGGTATTGCCCGCGCCGAGGTGCCGCAAAAAAACCGGCAGGATCGTCGTCTGAGAAAACAACGCCGCCCCCAGCGGCCACCCGACCGCATCGGTCAAACACGCCGCAAAGTTCCAGCGCTTGTCGGCAGAGGAAAGTTCAGTCATAAATGGTCCGGCGTGTTTTGCAGGACGGCGGGGAGGACGCCGGGAAAGTGGGCTTCGATTTCACTTCGGCAGAGCGACAGAATGCGCCGCCGGCCGCTTTTCGTCACGGCAATCAAGCCGGAGCGCTCCAAGCGGGCGAAGTGGTACGCCAGCCGCGTCTTCGGGCCGAGGTCGGAAAACGAGGAGCAGCAGAAGTCGGCAGCGGCGAGGCGCCGCAGTATCCGGCGCCGGGTGATGTCGCTGAGGGCATCCAGCACATCGGACAAGTCCAGCGGCGTTTTGGAGTCTTGAGACATAGCTTTATTATAGCACGTCGAAAGTCATCGGAATAATAGTTCAATAACTGCTGAACTATAGGCGGGTTATCTGCTATACTGTTCAAGAGGTATTGAACTATAATGACAACATTTCGCATCGCCGTCATTGCGGCCCTTTTGCTATGGACGGCACATGCCTACGCTGCACCAAGCCAGATTTATGTCACAGCGCCGGACGGCGTCAAAGTTGCTGTGCAGGAATATGGCAACCCAAAGGGATTGGAGATCGTTTTGGTGCATGGGCTGGACGGCAGCCACTTGGAGTGGGCGAAGCAGACTTCCAGCGCAGCGCTCTCCAAGTACCGGCTGATTACTTACGACTTGCGCGGGCATGGCTTTTCGGACAAGCCTACCGATGCCGCCTGTTATGCCGACGGCAGGCGCTGGGGCGATGAGCTGCACGCCGTTATACAGGCCAAGCATTTGAAGCGCCCGGTGCTGGTCGGCTGGTCTTTGGGCGGCCCGGTGCTGACAAATTATTTAGGGACTTACGGCGACTCGCAGATCGCCGGGGTTGTTTATGTGGACGGCATCATTGAGCTGAAGCCGGAGCTGCTGACAGTGCATCCGGCGACGGTCGCCGCGCTCCTGTCGCCGGACCTTGCCGTTTATCTGGAAGGGACCCGGCAGTTTGTCCGGCAGTGCTTTTTCCATCCGCCCAGCCCCGCCGAATTTGACCTGCTTTACGCGGCCGCTTCCCAGGCGTCGCCAAACATGGTCCGGCAGGCGTTCTCCGGGCTGTCCATTCCGGCGGCGACGACCCTGCCAAAAGTGGCCGTGCCGGCCCTTTACATCTACGGCGCGAAAGACGCTTTAGTAGACCCGCGCATGGTCACGCGGGCCAGGCAGCTTCTGCCGCATCTGCAAGTTCTGACTTATCTCAATACAGGCCATGCGTCGTTCTTTGAACAGCCGCAAAGATTTAACCGGGACTTAGATCGCTTTGTGCAGCAGGCGGCACAAAAAGACGGTGTGGCCGGCGCCAACTCGCGCTAAGACAACGATCGCTTCTTCGGTTCCGCGCAGCTTCAGGGTCTTTCGCAGTTCATCGGGTTCGGTCGGGAAGCCGCGCTTCTTGATGATGACCCGGCCAATCTTCCGTGCCGTCAGCGCCTCTTGCAGCCGCTTCTTGCTGTAGGGAAACTGGTCTAAGACTTCATAAGCATCGGCAAATAGGGTCGGCGTGAGCGTATCGCTGAGGAGATAAGCGATCTGGGGGTCAATCGCCGCCGCGTCAAGCTGAGATGCGAGTGTGCCGACGAGGTGCGCCCGGATAATCGCCGGGTTCGGTTCATAAAGGTAGCGGCTGCCGGTCGGTGCGGCCCAGTCACCGCGCTCGTCGGCGATACCAGACAGCGTGTGCGCGGCCGTGGGCGTGATGACTGTTGCGGCTAACTCATGGCCGACCTTCGCCGATCCCAGCCACAGCAGGGCCTCCCGGCACTCGCCGCCGTCGGAGATGAACTCCAGCTCTGCCCCAAATGGCGTGGCAAGCGCATGGTCAATCGCCGGGGACAGCTTGACGCCGACGGCTTTCACGGCTGACGCCGACAGCGTGTGCAGCCAGGACAGCGGCGGCGTGTAGTCTTCCGGGTCGGACACACGACGTGAGTTCTGCCGCCGGGCGGGGTCAAGCCACGCGGCGTCTGTGTCTAAGTCCGCATCGGTGAAGTCGTCCTGACGTACCGTGATTTTGTCAGCATAGTCCCAGACGCGGGCATTTTCTTCGGTGAACGCGGCCCGCACCGGATCACGCTCGTACAGCGTCACGCGCAGGCCCGCGCGGGCAAACGCTAAGGCGTCGCCGCCGATGCCGCCCCCTAAATCGGAAACGCTGCCTGCACCTGATGCCAACAGCCGCGCGGCGTGGTAGTCGGCGGTTCCCCGGCCTGATGCCTGCTCTAAGGCTTCCCGGACAAAAAACATCTGGGCCGCAAACGGGCCGAACTTCGCCGCGCCACGCTGACGCAGCTCTGACTGCTCCCAGGCCGCGATGGCAAGCTCCGGGGACACCGACTTTCGCAGTCGCGTGAGCGCTGTTAATGTGTCGGCCCGATCCGCTCGCAGCTGATCGGCCTCCGACAGCAGGGCGCGGCCTGCGGTAGACAGCAAAAATTGTGCCGTGTCTAAGTTCACGCAGGGGATTGTACCCGGCCCGGCGAATAGTCCGCCATGACGTTCAGGCTGCCGAACAACTGGGATGCCATTTATGCCGGGACAGACGGCTACTTCTTCGGCACAGAGCCGAGCCAGATTGCTCAAACAGCCCTGCGCTTCTTCCGGGCGTTTGGCGGTGATCCGAAGACCGCCTCCGCGCTCGATTTAGGCAGCGGCGAGGGCCGGGATACGGCATTTCTTGCGGGGGCGGGACTGCACGTCTCGGCCTATGACGTTTCGCCGGTCGGTTTAGAAAAAACGCGCGTTTTGCTGACGGAGCGCGGTGTCCCGGAGAACCGCGTTCAACTGACGCAGGCCGACATCACCGAGTTTGAGTATCCTGTCGGCGCTTTTGACTTAGCGCTTGCTGCGAACATCTACCAATTTTTACCGCCCGCCGACGTGCCGGGCCATATCGCGCGGCTTGAAGCCGCGGCAAAGCCTGGCGGCATCTGCGCGGTCGGTGTGTTTAGCCCGGCGATGGCTGGGTGGGGAGCGGACACGCAGCCTTACTTCACCGCGACCGCCGACGATCTGCTGGCATATTTTCCCGAAGATGCCGGATGGCTGCTGCTGGACCGCACGGAATACTGGACGTATAGGGTTGCTGACAAGGCCCGTATGTCGTTTGCGTATATTGTCGCCCGGAAAGAAGAGTGACTATGACGGCTCATCATTTGTATCTCATCGCCCCTGGCGCGACGGCTGCCGAAGTCCGTCAGTTTTACGCAGGCACGCTTGATCTGCCCGAACTCGAAAAGCCGCAAAGCCTCGCGGCGAACTCGGTGCTGTGGTTTGATGCCGGCGCGATTGTCTTTCATGTCGGGTATCCGGCGTCGGGAGCCGTCGGCGACGGACACACGGCGCTGGCCGTGGAAGATGTCGGAGCGGCCCGCGCTCGGTTTCTCGAACTCGGCCTGGCCGTAGACGACACCGTTATCCCGATGGGCTACCCGCGCTTCTACCTGCGTGACCCGTGGGGCAACCAGTTTGAAGTGCTGCCGCTGGGGCTGCCGTGAATCTCGGACTGCCTTAAATGCCGGGTTTTGTGGTAAAATTGACGCAGAGGACGCATATGTTCGGCTTGTGCCTGTTAGGTTTGACGGCGGCGCTGCCGGGAAGCGGAGATCGAAGCGACGCGGCCTTAGTTGCGGCGGCCCAGCGGGGCGACGTCAACGCTTTCAGCGCCCTGCACACGCGCTATTACCTGCGCTTGTACCATTTAGCCTACCTGAAAACAAACAACGCGCAGGATGCCGAAGATGTGGCCTCGGAAACTTTTGTCCGCGCTCTGGCGAGCTTAAGCCGGCTGCGACTGAGAGACGAAGGTGCTTCGCTTTACCCGTGGCTCCATCGCATTGCTGTTAATCTGATCGTAGACGGCCACCGGCGGCGTCCGCCGTCCGGGGTCGTATCGCTCGATGCGCCGCTCATTGCCGGCATTCGGACCCTGCTGGACACGGAAGATTTGGACGGCGGGCCGACTCCGCACGAAGTCGCCGAGCGGCATGAAGTCCAGCAGTTAGTCCGCTCTGCCATCGCCGCCCTGCCGGAAGACCAGGCGGACGTGCTGATTTACAAGTATCTCGGCGACCTGAGCATCCGCGAGATTGCGCCGCTGCTGGAGCGTTCGGAAGCCGCCGCCAAATCTTTGCTGCACCGGGCAGTCGTCAGCCTGCGCCGGGAAATCGAGCGGCGGGTGGATGCGGTCGATCGGCTGGAAACAAGTCGTATTTCCCCATCCGCCGAGCCGGAGGAGACGCTGCATGTCCGACGATCTTGATTTTTCGCTTGATTTCTCGCAGGGGGAGCCGCGTCTGCGCGGCACGGTCCGGCTGGCCGAGTCGGCGCTCCACGCCCCGCCGCCGCCCGATTTGGCGGAAGCAAAGTCACGCGCGTTAGTCCAGCAGCTGATGCAGGACGCGGCTTTGTCGCCGAAGATTTTGCGCGAAGCCGTCCGCGAACAGCCCCGTCACCCCTGGTGGCGGAAGTTTTTGCCGAAAAGATAAAATAGTTATGCCCCTTATTGCCGGAATAGTCTTTAAGCCCCTCGGTAAAATCACCCTTTGCGACCCGAACGGCCTTGCGCTCGAACCGGACACTGCCGTGATCGCGGAAGGCGAGAACGGCCCGGAGTTCGGGTTCGTCAAGACGCCCCTGCGGGCCGCGTCCAATGCCGACGCGCCCGGCCCGGTGCGCCGCCTTCTGCGCCTTGCCACGCCCGAAGACTGGCAGCGGCGGGAGCGCGGGGAGCGGCGGCAGGCGGAGGCGTACAAGGTCTGCAAGGAGAAAATTGTGCTGCTCCGGGTCCCAATGAAGCTGATTGAAGCCGAGTGGGCGTTTGACGGAACACAAGTCACGTTCCATTTTACCGCCGAAGGCCGCGTGGATTTCCGGGAGCTTGTCCGGGAAGTCGCTGCTGTGCTGCACACGCGCGTCATCATGCACCAGGTCGGGGCGCGGGATCATGCCCGGATCTTCCCCGGCATCGGGCCATGCGGACGTCCTACCTGCTGCTCGACGTTTCTGCGCGAGTTCCAGCCGGTGTCCATGAAGATGGTCAAGAACCAGAACTTGGTGCTGAACCCGGCCAAGTTTTCCGGGCTGTGCGGCAAGCTGATGTGCTGCCTGCGCTACGAAATCGAAGACACCGAAGGCCGTCCGAAGATGCCTCAGCCGGGCATGGTCGTGATGACGCCGCTGGGCCGGGCGAAAGTGGAAGAAGTCAACTCTCTCCAGGAGATGCTGACCGTGCAGCTTGAATCGCAGCAGTTTGTCGAGGTCCGGGCGAAAGACATCTCGGAAGTTCCTGACTGCGTGGACCATGCCGAGGGCGGCTGCGACGATTGCAAGGCGTCGGGGGCGCTGTCCGACTGCACCGTTCCGACGCGCGACGCCCCGCCCGGCGCGACTTCTTTACCCGTATTTTAGCGGGTTTCTTGGCATTTCGTGCATAGGTTTCGCTCTAAATCGGGTATCCTGAACCAAATCCAGTTGAAAGTAGTGCTGAGAGTCTTAAACAGCGCCCCAAAGGATACCGCGATATGACCCTGCTGCCGACACCGCTTCTCGATAACGCCGCCGAGCGGCGACGGCTCATGGCCCGTGCCCGGCGCCTCACCCAGCGGGCGCTGACCCTGGCCGGAGCCGGCAGGCTGGCGGAAGCGATCCAGTGCCAGGACGAAGTGACGGCAATCCGGCCTGAAGACGCCGCCGCCTTTTTTCGCCTCGGCCTGCTATGCCGCGAAGCTCGCCGCACGGAACAAGCGGTACAAGCGCTGCGCCGCTCGGCTCATCTTCGCCCCAGCGACCGCGATCCGCGTGAAGCCCTCACCGAAACTTTAGTTGAGGCAAGCCGCTACGACGAAGCCATTTTGGAAGCTCGGTCCCTGCTGAAGATTGTTCCGAAAAGCTTGTTTGCCCGCGATGTTCTCAGCATTTCGTACTTGCAGACAGGCAAGCTCGACAAAGCGCTTCAAGTCACCGGCGAAATGGTCTGGCTGGACCCGTTGAACCCCGGCCATCATTTCCGGCGCGGCTTGCTGTTCCAGCAAAAGGGCAATCTGACGGCGGCGGTCAGCGAATACAGCCGGGCTTTAGATATGTCGCACCCCGAAAGCGAAACCTATTCCGACGCCGAAGACGCTCTGGAAATGCTGGACGACGAACAGACCCGCCAGATTTTACTGCTGGCGTCCGAAGACTGGTTCTTTCTGCTGAAGCTCCGGCGCGACCTTGCAGAAGCCGTTTCTGAGAAAGGCTTTTGCCTGAGCGATGACGGCCTGGCCCGACTCGGATTTCTCCTGCCCCACGAGTTCCCTGAATGGATTGGCGACTGGCCTGCACCGATTGCCTGGGGCGCACGCGGCCGTTTCCATTGAGCTTGGTCTTTCAAGACCGAACGCTCATTATCGGCGTTCTCAATGTCACGCCTGATTCGTTCTCCGACGGCGGCCATTATGCCGATGTCGATAGTGCCGTCGCTTGGGCGCACCAGATGGCGGCAGACGGCGCTCATGTTCTCGACATCGGCGGCGAAAGCACCCGCCCGGCCACGTTCGGCGATCATTCCCCGCTCCCCGCCGCCGAAGAACTTGCCCGTATCCTTCCCGTCATTTCCCGTATAACCGCCGAGATGCCCCATATTCCCCTTTCTGTAGACACCTACAAATCCGAAGTCGCCCGCGCGGCGTTAGATGCCGGGGCCGCAATCATCAATGACATCAGCGGCCTGACCTACGACCCTCAAATGGCCCCGCTGGCCGCCGAGCGCGGCGTCCCCATCATCGTCATGCACCTGCTCGGCAGCCCGCGCGACATCCCCCTTAAACCCATATACACTGATGTTATCACTGACATCAAAGCCTTCTTCGACCGCCAAACCGCCTACGCGCTCTCCTGCGGCGTCCGCCGGGACCAGCTCTGGCTTGACCCCGGCCTCGGCTTCGGCAAGACCGCCCAGCACAACCTAGAGATACTGCGCCGCCTCGCCGAGTTTCAGACTTATGATCTGCCTGTCGTCATCGGCGCGTCCCGCAAGCGCTTCCTCGGCCGCATCTTAGGAACCGACGACCCGAACGACCGCAAAGAAGGCACCGCCGCCACGGTGGCATTGTCCATCGCCGCCGGAGCCGCCGCCGTCCGCGTCCATGATGTCCGCGAAATGGCCCGCGTCGCCAAAGTCAGCGACGCCATCGTGCGCGGCTGGCCGGAGTGACCCGGTGTGTGCTACAATGGCATTATGAACCGCTTCTTTCCGCCACCCGAAAATGCAGCCCTAAATCATCTCTGCCGGAAGTATCATGTGCGCGAGCATGCGCTGTTCGGCTCAACGGTACGCGGAGAACAAAACGCCGAGAGTGACTTAGACTTCCTTGTGGAGTTCGAGCCGCAGGCACGGGTCGGCTTCCTTACGCTGTCAAGTCTCACCCGCGAGCTATCTCAACGGATGCACTGCCCGTAGATCTAGTGCCGAAAGCGTGCCTCAAAAAAACTATTCGAGAACAGGTACTTGCGGAGGCAGAGGTTGTTTATGCGTTAGACGCCACGGAATAAATTCCGAGGCTGATACAAACAATGTCGAAGCGACACAAGAAGCCGATGCTACCTTGATCTTCCGTCGCTTCGACGGTGTTTTGTTCTAAGCCTCGGAATTTATTCCGTGGCAGCTCACGGCTCAGGAGAAGTTCATGCTTGACCTCGACCACCCGATGACGCAGCATCGGTTCGCCGCCGCTCGGATCGATGACCGTCTGCTGACTCTTGCCAAGCTAATGACGCTGACTTCCACCGAAGAGCGTCAGCGGCTTCTCGGCGTCTGTGATAAACCCGTGAGAAGCTTGCGGCTGCTGAATGAAGAGCATTTTGGCGCGTCGAGTTTCATCGCGGAAGCGATTACCGAGATTGAAAGGGCATTGGACGGCTTGGCCGCGCTGAAGACGAATCCACTAGACGGGACCGCCTACGCGACCATAACTTGTCCCATCTGCGGCACTTCCTTGACGCGGCATCATGCGCCGTTTATGCCTCAGCCTGAGCGTCGCTGGTCCATCTACTGCAACGCTTGCCTCAAAGCGATCAGCCCGGCGCGGCAAAAGCTGGATGGGCCGGATGGCTTCGGCACTTGGGCAATTTAGTGTGCAGCCCGCCTCACCATGCCGCTGGAACTCTCGCCATGCTCATACCGTCCGCACGACTATATCGCGCTGCGCCAGATAGGCTTTGATTTCGCTGATGGAGTGGGTGCCGTAGTGGACGATGCTGGAGACCAGTGCGGCTTGTGCGCCGCCGTCGGTGACGGCTTCGTAGATGTGTTCTAAACTGCCTGCGCCGCCGCTGGCGATGACGGGGATGCCGACGATGTCTGTGACCGCGCGGGTCAGGGGAATGTCGTAGCCAGCCAGTGTGCCGTCGGCGTCCATGGAGGTCAGCATGATCTCGCCCGCGCCTCGGTCTTCCATTTCCCGCACCCAGTCTAAAGCGTCAAGGCCGGTCGGCGTGCGTCCGCCGTGAATATGCACTTCCCAGCCTGAATGGGTTTTGCCGGTCTTTTTGGGGTCTACGGCGACGACGACGCACTGCGCCCCGAAGTCTTTGGCGCATTCGGTGATGAGTTCGGGCGTGGTAACCGCCGCCGTGTTGATGCTCGCTTTGTCTGCGCCGGTTTTTAAGATGCGCCGGAAGTCGTCAATCGTTTTGATGCCGCCGCCGACGCAGAAGGGGATGAAGACCTCTTCGGCGACGCGGCGGGCGTAGTCGAACATCAAATCGCGCTTCTCATGGGACGCGGTGATGTCTAAAAAAACCAGCTCGTCCGCGCCCTGCGCATCGTACAGCGCGGCCCGCTCGACCGGATCGCCGGCATCGCGCAGGTTCTGAAAGTTCGTGCCTTTGACGACGCGCCCGTTCTGGACATCGAGGCATGCGATAATGCGAGTGGCAAGCATGACGGAAGTGTACCCGAAAATTAGAGTGTAAACGTGAACGAGTAAAACAGCCGGACCTTTGGCTTGCCGTGCAGCAGGGGAAACTCGACGCCCAGCGAATTGCTTTCGTCTATCCGAAACGACGGGGCGATGGAAATGCCGTGGAGCGTGAGCTGGGCGTCGACCGAATATCTGTCGCCGGGGCCGCCGGTGAGGAGTTGATCGGCAATCAGCGGGCTGACGCCTTCCTGGCCGCCGAATAAAAGGCCAAGCTTGATGGTCGGCGCAGGCAGCGACTTCGGCGGGCTGAACGGGGTGCTGTCCAGACCAAAACGCGAGCGAACGAACTCCGCGCCGACCGCCTCGATCTTCTTTTCGGCAAAGACCGTGCCGTAGTGGCCGGTCGGTATCCAGACAATCGGAGCGCCGCCGAGGGCGCGGGCGAGGTGATGCGCCTGTTTGGGGTTGACGAACACGTCAAAACGGCCATTGAACAGCAGGGCGTTTTTCGGGTCGAAGCCTCCAAGCCAGTTGGTCGGCTCAATGTTCGTGTAGTCGCGCTTCAGCGAGTCGAACGTAACGCCGTGGTACAGCAGGCTGGGCCGCAGACCATAGGTAATAAAGCTGTCGTAGACCAGATCGGACACGTCGCCGCCGCCGACAATCGTGACCAGCACTTTCGCCCGGTGATCCACGCCCGCAATCAGGGGGGCGAGAATGCCGCCGAGGCTGATGCCGGCGACGCCCATGCGCGACGGGTCAATGTCGGGGCGCGTTTGCAGCCAGTCCAGAGCGCGGCGGTTGTCGAGAACGGCCTGGCGGACGGCGGCCACAGTCTGATGGCTGTTTCCCGACAGCAGCTCGACATCTTCGACACGCGGCTCGACGCGCCGGTTGT
Source organism: Capsulimonadaceae bacterium (assembly GCA_965277885.1). Taxonomy (GTDB): domain Bacteria; phylum Armatimonadota; class Armatimonadia; order Armatimonadales; family Capsulimonadaceae; genus JANXMY01. Next base: position 708,820 of record CBDIDS010000003.1, read on the forward strand.
AGCTGTAGGGCTGGACAACCAGAAACGCGGCAACGCCCGCGCGGGCGAGCGTGGCGCACAGCACGAACTCGTTGGTCAGCGTCACCGGCAGCCATTCATGCTCCACCAGCATGACCGGATGCGGGCCGGAAGTGCTGGGCTGGAACAGAAACGCCGTCACGACGTTGTTGACAGGGTAGGGGGTCACGACCGGGCTGGGATAAGTGACGCGCGTGACTTGGATGTCTCCGCCTGTCTCCGCCATCGCCTCTTTGTCCGGCGTTTGAGTGATGGTGAATGGGGCGGACGCATCATAATCGTAGAAGTGCGGGTCTACGGGCGCGGGCTGCGGAGCGGCAGAGGCTGCGCCGCAGACCAAAAGAAGCAGCAGGAGAAGAGATAGGACGTGGCAATAAATTGCGACGCTGTGGGGCGAAGCGCCAAGTAACCGCCTTCGCGGGTACAAGAAAGTCGTATAAGATTGTTCGGTTCCTTGCCCGCGCAGGCGGACATTAGGCGTCTGCGCCCCACAGCGTCGCAGTGAATTGCCACGCTTTATAATTCTCAGCTTGATAAGTCACTCCCGGCGAAAAGCAGTGCCTTAGTATACCTAAATCCTGCTGAGATTGTTTGCGCCTGTCGGGCAACGCTTGACAGGCGGCGCGTTTGAGTGCTATACTTACAGGTCATCTTTGAGAAACCAACACCAATTAACCGATACTTATTGAGGGAGCGAAAGACAACTATGGCGAAAGTATGTGAGATCAGCGGGCGCAAGGCCCAGGCAGGCCGCTGGACGCGCCACCCGCACTCCGGCTCGTGGGCGCATCGCGCCCCGCAGAAGGCGCGGCGGTTTGAGGTCAACCTTCAGAGCGTGACGATCCAGACGGCGCACGGCAAAAAGAAGATCAAGGTCGCGGCTCGAATGCTCAAGTCCCGGAACTTCCTGGCGATTGTCGCCGGTCAGAAGCAGCTCCCGGCCCACTTGTTGAAGTAAGCCGGTGATTGAAAAAATAAAGCGGGCGCAGGAGAGTTTCTCCTGCGCCCGCTTTATTGCGTCTCACTCCTGATAGAAGCGGCCACGGGCGATCAGATCCGTCTCCACGGACCAGGACAGCACGGGGACGCCTGCTTCGCGGAGGCGGCGGAGGCGGTCGGCGACTTCCCACGGGGAAAGCTCCGTTTCGCGGCTGAGTTCGGCCCGGCCCCGCGCCCGCCACTGCACCCAAAACAGCCACAGGGCGTCGGCTTCAGCGGGATTAGGCAGCGACGAGGAAAGCTGCCGGTGAACGTCGGTGGCTGCGGCGCTGCGGCAGATGGCGGAGACGCGCCGCTCGGCGGCACAGTCGGAGAAGGAAGAAGACATAAAAGAGACTCACTTTTCCTGGCGAAGAGTGAGTCTATTATGGAAGGCAGACAGGCCGGGCAGCAATCGTAAATCTACGGGTTTGTGTCCGCTAGGCAGGCGCGATGTCCGCGACATCCAAGCGATCACCGGAGATTTGCAGGAAACGCTGGTCGGCGCTGCCTTTGTTGACGAGAAGCAGGAAAACTTCGGCCTGGGCGGCAAGCTGGGCGATGATCGGGCCGGGCAGGACAACAGCGTTGCGGCCAGCCGTGTCCCAGACACGCATTTTGGCTTCGGAGGTGAAGCAGAGCAGGGCGTCGCCCTCCGTCAGCAGCTCTAATTCCTGCGGCGTTTCCGGCGTGTCTTCCGCCGCGCCGGTGCTGAGGACGATGCATTCGGCGTCTTCGTCGCTGTCGGCGGCAATGGGGACGCGGCTGAATTCTTCTAAGAACGACTGGACCACGGCAGCCCGGTTCTCGGTGATGTCCGACCCGTGCAGGGCGGCAAGCGCCAGCTCCAGGCGCTCGTTGCTGCCGGACGCCTGCTGCTGCATCTGAACCATCATCTGGGCGGTCTGGGCGACGGCCTGCATTTCTTCGGGGGTCACTTCGGCGTGAACGTCCGGGCCATCTACAAACAGGCGATGCTCGCTCGCGCCGAGAATGCCGCAAAGCTGCGCTCCCGACAGGAACATCCCGTGTTCAAGCTGGGGCAGGGTGGCGCGAAGAATGCCGAGCTGGGTAAACGCCGGGACACCGCTGATGCCTTCGGGGTTGGTGGCGATGATCAGCTGGATGTCCGCGCCCGGCTCAATGGAGCCGTCGGGAGCGGTCGCGACCGGCGCGATGGTCGGCACGGCGAGCGTGCTGTCCCGCAGGATGTCAAGAAAGCGGGTGCGGGCTTCGGCCGCTTCTTCGTCGGTCAGGGCCATTCGGAGGCCGAGGATCGCCGATTCGAGATTGATGTTTCGGAGCGGCTCCTGGGTCGGGTCTTGTTGCATAATCCAGTCTTATCTTCCTTCTTAACCAAGTGTTTCTTTGGGCGGCGTATTCTTGTTCTGCTTGCCGAGGCGCTTGAGGCGCCCTAAAATTCCGTGCTGGGCTTCTTCCTGAACCTGGGCCTCTAACGCCGCCCGCTCCTGGGCATCACGCTCGGCACGGGTTTGGGCGGCGCGGGTCTGGTAGTCCAGGTTGTCAATTTTCGCTCCGCACCAGTTGCACAGGGCGCTGGTCTGGGTCAGCAGGCGGCGACCGCAGGCGGGGCAGACGGCAATGTCCGCCTCGCCGGCGCTTGCCGCTGTGGCCGGACGTGCCGGCTGCGGCGCAGGCGGCCAGGTGGTCGGCAAGCCGGTTCCATCGTTAGGTTTATCTTCGCTCATGTTAATGCACCAGGACCGGCGCTTTGCCCGTCGAAAGCGCCCGTAGTTTATGAACAACAATCGGCAGCTTGTTTAGAACATAGTCAATCTCGGCGTCTGTCGTGAAGCGCGACACGCCGAAGCGCAGGGACGCATAGGCCAGGGCGTCCGGCAGGCCAATGGCTTTGAGAACATAGCTCGCGGACAGCGACTCGGACGAACACGCGGACCCGGTCGACAGCGCGACTTCCGGCAGCGAGGCCATCAGGGCGTCGCCTTCAACGCCTTCAAACGCAATGTTGACATTGTGCGGCAGACGCTCGGTGCGGTGGCCGTTAAGCTGCGTCCCACTAATGCTCCCTAAAATGCCGTCAATCAGCTTGTCGCGCAAAGCAATCAAGCGCGGCATTTCTTCAGGCAGTTCGTTTTGACAAATTTCGCATGCTTTTCCGAAACCGATGATCCCCGGCACGTTCAGCGTCCCGGACCGCATTCCCATTTCATGCCCGCCGCCGTCCATCTGCGCTTCAAGCCGGACGCGCGGGCCGCGCCGCCGGACATACAGCGCTCCGACGCCTTTGGGGCCGTGCATCTTGTGCGCCGTCAGCGACAGCAGATCTATGGGCATCTCGGCTAAATTGAGCGGCATCTTACCGGCGCTCTGCGTCGCGTCTGTATGAAATAAAACACCGCGCTCCCGGCAAAGAGTTCCAATCTCGGCGACCGGCTGGAGCGTCCCAATTTCATTGCTGCCGGTCATCACCGAAACCAGAGTCGTGTCGGCGGTCAGTGCGTCGGCGAGTGCGTTCAAGTCAATCTGCCCGCGTGAGTCTACCCCCAGATACGTCACCCGATGCCCCGCGTGTTCCAAATGCTTTGCTGTGTCCAAAACCGCTTTATGCTCGGTGGCTGCCGTAATCAGATGGCCTCCGCCATTCGGAGCCAGCTTGTCGAAAACGCCTTTCAGCGCTAGATTGTCCGACTCCGTCGCGCCCGATGTCCAGACGATCTCGCGCGGGTCTGCGCCGAGCAGCGCCGCGACTTGTCCCCGCGCCTTCGCGACCGCTTCCTCCGCCGCCCAGCCGAACGCATGGCTTCGTGAGGCCGCATTGCCATACACTTCCGTCAGAAACGGCAGCATGGCGTCTACCACGCGCGGGTCCGGCTTCGTCGTCGCATTGTTGTCCAAATAAATCGAGGTCATAACTCACTTTGCCCCCGGCAGCAGCGAAACCACTAATCCCTGCACTTCGGCGGCATTTAGGACATGATAGAATGTCAACTGGTTGTTGTTCGTTAAGAATTCAGCCTCGAAAATAATTCTGGCGTCGCCTATGCTAGTGGCTCGCAAATGCACCTTCTTGATTTGTTCCAATGCAAGATCACGCAGTACGCTATTACCCTCACCATGCGGGTTATAGAAGAGGACGCGCTTGCTGGTTACAGCGTACTGCCATCCGTACCCCTTAAACCTGCTGTTTGATACGGTGAAAACAACCATGCCCGCAGCGGAAACGACTAAAAACATCAGCGAAAACTTCCAGGCAATATGGTCCTGTGTCGCCCAGGCAGACAATGCCATCACAGCGAAGATGACAGCAAAGCCAATTCCGACTGTTTTAGTTTGCCTCTTTTCGGATCTGTACTGGCTGTCAAAATCCGGCTGCCCCAGCCACAGAATCGTTTCGCCTTCGCACAAAATCGCGGCAAACGGATTTTCTGCGGCAGTTTCCAACTACTTACCCCATCGGCAGGCCGGCGGCGAAGCGGCGGGCGGAGAAGTCAGGCAGTTGGGACCAGTCCGGTTCGTCTTCGGGTGCGGGGCCGATGCCGCCGACATCGGCGAGCGTGATTTCCATCAGCAGGTCTTTGACGCGGCGCTCGATCTCGGCCATCGGGTCGCGAATGGTGCAGCGGCTGAACTGCTTGCAGCTTTCGCCCTGACCGTTGGAGCAGGGCAGGATCGCCAGCGGGCCGTCAATGGCGGCGACGATCTCGGCGACGGAAACGGCGCTCGGCGTTCGGAGCAGGCGGTAGCCGCCGGTGGGGCCGGGATGGGAGGCGACAATGCCGGTGCGGGCCAGGGTTTGCAGCAGCTTCGCTAAAAGCTCACCGGGGATCTCGTACTGCTCGGCGATTTCTTTGGCGCTGACGAGCCGCGCCGGCTCGGCGGCCTGGACGGCGGCGAGGTGAGACAGCGCAAGAAGTGCGTAATCGGCGCGTTTTGACAGACTCAGCATGGGTTGCGCTGCCCCTTTCTTTCCGGGTTATTTGTGCGATTATACCGAATTTCGGGGCGGCCTGTCAAGGAAAGCGCGGAGCGGTCAGAAAGGGTTGATGGAGACGGCGGCAGCTTTGACCGCGCCAGGGGGCGGGGTGAATACGAACGCGGCGTTCGGCAGGGGCGGCTGCGGCGTGATGTTTTGAATATCCTCGCGATAGAAAAACTGGGTGCCGTTTTGAGATCCCGTGAGGTCAACGCGGGTCAGGGCGCCGGTCTGGGTGTTGACGTAAAACTGGTATGTCAGGTTCTGCTTGGCGAGGGTCAGGCTGTACACATAATCGTCCTGATCTTTGACGGATTTTGTCGCGCGGGACAAGGTCACATCCATGCTGCCGAGAACCGACAGCACGGCGGCGCTGTTGGTCGGCGTAATCGCGTGAAACCCGTCTACCAGCGGGCGGCCTTCGCCGAGGTAGAAGCCGCCGATGACAAGCCCAAGCGTCGGGATGTCGCTGTCCGCTTTTTTAAACGCAGGGAGGGACATGACCGAATACAAACCCAGGCCGGGCCGGTAGGTCCAGACCGACGCGCCGTTTGAGATGACCACCAGCTTCTTCTGCGGGCCACCCGTCATGTCATACTGGGTCAGCAGCGCACGGAAGCGGCCGGGGCGGCGCGAGATAATCTGGAGGTCTTCGCGCAGCAGCACGGAAACACCCGACCGGGTCCCGGTCATGCGGAGGGTGGAATGGGAGCGCAGAACCCCGCCGCCGTCGAGCGGCGTCAGCGCTTTTTTCAGCGGCAGCAGGTCTATGTCGGGCGCGGCGGGGGAAACTTGCGGGGCGGCGAACACAGGCAGCAATGCTGTCATCAGGAACAATGTGAGGGCAGTAAAAGGACGCAGCAATGCGGTGTCTCCTCAAAAAAGCAGCGAAAAGAGGCTAAGAAAGACCGGCGAGGCGGGTCAACGTGCGGCTGAGGGTGCGTGAGAAAAAGCCGACGGCAGGAACAGCCCGGTCGTAGTCCATGCGGGTCGGGCCGACGACGCCGAGCGTCCCGCGCTTGCGGGTGCCGACATAGTAGGAGGCCGAGACGACGCTGCATTCGGTCATGGCCGGGACATGGTTTTCCGCGCCGATCACGACGGTGACATCCGCCCCAAGTAATGCACGGGACAGCGTCTGAAACAGCAGCGTCCCACGCTGCAATGTTTCCAAAACGCACTCGATCTTGGCGACATCTTTGAATTCCGGCTGGCGCAGGATCTCGCTCGCGCCTTCCAGGTAAATGCTGTCGTCGTCGGCGGCATGGCGTGCCATCTGCTGGGCGGCGGCGATGAGGGTCCCATACAGCGAACGCAGCAGCGGCGAGAACTCAGTGGGAGCGGCGAAAGGGGCTTCCGGCAGCGTGTCGAGCGGCTGCCCAGCCAGTGCGGCGCTGAGAGCATTGCCTACAGCGGCCATCTCAGCGGCGGTTGCGGCGGCGGCTTCAGGCGGGGCCGGGCAGAGCAGGCGATTTTCCACTTGTCCGGTACTCAAAATCAGCACCAAGAGAAGCCGGTCGTCACCGGCAGGCGTCACGAAGATCTGCGAAACCTGTGTGTCGGCGGGCCGGGGCGGAGTCGCGACCGACGTGTAGGAAGTCGTTTGGGTCAGGAGGGCGCAGGTGCGGCGCAGCAGACGCTCCATTTCCAGCGCCTGGTCTTCTTCATCCAGCAGAGGCAGGGAAGCGTCGGCGTCCGGCGCGAACGCCATCAAGTGGTCCACATAAAAGCGGTAGCCAAGATCCGACGGGATCCGGCCCGCGCTCGTGTGCGGCTGGCGCAGCAGCCCAAGCTCCGAGAGTTCGGCCAGCTCATTGCGAATGGTGGCGCTTTTAATGCCCCAGCGATGCCGCTGCGCAAGTTCTTCGCTGCCGAGCGGCTTGACCGTTTCGACATAATCACGAACAACGGCGCCTAAAATTTTCTGTTTACGCTCGTCCAATTCCATTTTACTGACATAAGTGTACCATTTTTGAGCGCGTCTGTCAATGCGAGCGCTTACTTCTCCATCAAAACCGCCGGGTCTGCTCCAATGAAGCCGCGCAGAGTTTCGGGGTAATCCGGCCGCTCAATTTCGGCCAAATGCGTCTGCGCTTTGTGCAGACGCTCGGTCACTTCGCGGCGCAGCGTCTCAGAGTAGCGGTTGGTCGTGCTGAGAAATTCGCGCAGCGTGTGGACATGGCGTTTCCACAGCCGGACTTCGAGTGTCTGCTGGGCCTTAAGGCGAGCATTGTACCACTCGCTTTCCAGCAGGGAGTCGCGGGTGAACAAAGCGCGTATTTCGGGATCGGCGATGGTTTTGCCTTCGTAAGTCCCCGCGTGCATCAGATGCAGCAGGACTTGAAGCGGCGGGCAGGCCAGCGCGATGCTGCCGTCTTCGAAGTAGTTGGCGGCGATCTTTTTGTGCGTGGAGACGATGTTATCTATGCCGTCGGCGAATGAGGCCATTCCTTGAAGCTCCGGGCGCAGCATTTCCGGTGTGAACACATCGTTCGGGTTGTCGAAGACAATGCCGAAAAACGTCCGCACAAAATCGGCGGTGATGCGGTAGCCCAGGCGGCTGGCGTAGACAGGCTTGCCGTCATGCTCGAAGTCTTCCAGCTTCTCCAAATAGTTGTTCGCGATGAGAAAAGCGGGGTCGCGCTCGGAGACTTCCATACGGGACCAGATTTCGGGGATGAGCAGGCTGATGTCATGCTCGACGCGGAAGTCCGGGCCGACATAGCCGGCGGCAGTCGAGAACGCTTCCGCCCCTGTCAGGATATGAGACACGAGCGCATTGTTCAGGTCAATAATCGGCAAAAGCGCGTTAAACGGGCCTTTCGTGAGCGCCCCTTCCGAGCCGGTGCCGGTGGTGGACGGCGACTTGCCGGTGAGGCTGGAAATCAGCTCCATGAACAATTCCGGCGTTTCCTGATAATGGATCGGATTGCAGACGGCCAGCGACCGGATGCCCGGCTCCGGCGGGTTCAGGCGGCGTCCCGGCAGGACGGCGTTGACAGGAGTAGGCACGGGCTGATCGGGCGGAACCCGGCGGTAGAGGCGCATCCCGATTTCCGACAGATAGCTCGGCTTTTTGTCAAGCAGGTCCGCGCGGATCTGCAAATAGCGCGGATTTTTGGTCGGCTTGCCGTCTACGATGCGCGGGTGGGCGGACGAAACAAAGTAGCCCGGCGTCTCAGCGGCCCGGCGGATGACTTCCTGCATCGGCTCGGTCCATTCGCCAAGCGTGATGGCCGAAGCGAGTAACTTTTGGGCGTCGGCCTGGGTCAGCGGGGCGTAGTTTGAGAAGAAGTTGTCAGGCAGGGCGAAATGCGCCTCGGTCAATTTGTCGTAGCCCCGGTGGATGGCATCATCGGGCCGCTGGAACAAGCGCCGCTCGGCATTCTCGACAATCTTGAAGCTGCTCGGCCCGGCGTACTTCGGGTTGAGGTGGTGCAGCTTCTCGGCGGGAACCGTGACCGTCGCCGAAATATCGTCTTCTTCCTGAAGCTTCTCGGCAGGCACGAAATCACTGCGAAGCGAAAAGATGCGCCAGTTGCCGGGAGCGGTAAACCCGACACGGGCGTAGTGCGCGACCAGCTTCTCACCCTTGAACCGAAGCTCGTTGCCGGGGCGGCCATTCACGACATCCACGCTGAACGGCCCCCGCCAGTTGTCGCCCATTTCCGGCTGATAAAAACGCTTAACCAGATAGGTCAGCTCGCGGATCGGGTGGGGGATGGTGTCGAGCCAGGCGTTATAAGCGTCAGTGTAGAGCGTCGCCGATGGGGTCAGCAGCTTGATGACCGAGCCGAGCGAGCGTTCGGGACTGAGAATGGGCCGGCTGTTGTCGGCAGACCGGCTGTGGAAGCGGTCCGAGTAGTCATGGGTCAGCAGCGCTTCGACGGCGTCCATATCTTTGTGGAAGTCGGCGATAAAGAACGGGGCGTGCATGATGGCATCGGAAATGGACTTTGAGATTTCCGACTTGCCGCCGCCCGACACGGTGGAAGGCTTGTGGCAGAATGTCCCTTCGGCAGTCGTGCCGATGAGCCGCCACTGGCCGGAATCGGCTTCTTTTTCGAGGCACACTTTGTAGCCCGCCGGCACAATATAGGTTATCGCCGGGTCAAGCGGGAGCGAGTGCCGCCCGGAGAGATTTTGCCATTTGACGGTCTGGGTGTTGAGATTGATTTCGACATTTTCCGGCACATAGTACAGGGAAGGGTAGGTTTTGTCAATCGCGTAGCCTTCCGGCTGAACGCGGATACGGTCACCGAACAGCCGCTTGACGCCTTCAAACGTATGGGAAGTTTTGGGGAGATGCGTTCCGACACTGAAAATCTTGCCGAGATCGTACTGCGGATGGACCAGAGCGCCGCCCGCGTGTTCTTCTTCCACCATGCCGAGTAAGTTCGCGGCGAAGTTGATCTGGGTCTTGATTTCTTTTTTGCAGTAGCCGTAGTAGTTGTCGGCAATCACCGTGACCATGACGCCGGACGAGTCACGGGCCGTGACTTTGAACGCATCGCCATTGTTGTAGCATTCATCGGGCGACGACCAGCACATCCGGTCGCGCTTCTGCCGGTCGGTGGCATCGTCGAAGTGCGGCAGGCCAAGCGACTTCTTCGTGAGCGTTGTCAGGTGAGGGGCGAGAATAACATAGCCGGTGTGTCCGGTCCAATGCTCGGTGTCCAGCCCGGCGTCGTTTTCCGGCAGGTGCGGGTCGCCGCCATTGCCGAAAATGCGCTCCAAGAAGTCTAAATTGCTGACCAGATTGCCCGGAACGAGAAAGCGAAGCTCCATTGTCTTGCGGGGCGTGACGCCGGGAACGTCCGGGACGACGCAGGCACGGGTCAAAAACGAGACAAACGACTGGGTCGGCTTTGCGCCGTGGGCGGTAAACGGCAGGGTCAGCAGGGGGCCCGGCGGGTGGAGCGCGGCCCGGAGCAGCCCCGCGTAGGCGATTTTGGGAACCGAAACTTTGTCCTGCGGCACGGGAGCGCCGCCTTCGGCCACATGAAAGACGCCCTGGGTCGTCCGCCGGTCGCTTTTCGGGTTATGCAGGACGCCCTGCCCGTGGCCCAGCCGGTAGGAGCTGACGATGTCGGACTCAAACAAGTCGCCGTTCTCCGGCAGGGACAGCTCGCGGGCCATGCCGGGCCGGTCCAGCACAAAGCTTTCGCCGAGGCCGGGCAGAGTAATCGGCGTGTCCAGCGAGAGATCGGCAAAGTAGCGGTCCAAAAACGCCTGCGCCCGGCGGTCAATCGGGCTGTGTTCGCCGAACGACAGCCGGACCCGTTCTTTGAGATGCGCGACGACTTCATGCGGAATCGTCAATCTCTCCACAAAGTCATCCTGGGCCATCTCGCCGCCGGAGACCAGCAGTTTGAGCTTAATGTAATCGCGTAATTCTTGGTCGGTATTTGTCATAGGGTGTTCCAAAAGAAAAGGCCCCCCAGCCCCCAATAATGGGGGAGCATGATAAGAGCGGAGAACATCCGTCTTCAATCCGGCTCCCCCATTATTGGGGGCTGGGGGGCATCATTGCCTCCGCAGTATTCACTTTCGCTTCGTTACGGCAGGGTGGTCTCACCCATTAAATAGCGGTCGCACTCGCGGGCTGCGCCCCGGCCTTCGTTGAAGGCCCAGACGACGAGGCTCTGGCCGCGCCGGGCGTCGCCCGCCGCGAAGACGCCGGGAAGGGAAGTCGCGTACTCGCCGTATTTCGCGGCGACATTGGAGCGCGGGTCGCGGGCGACGCCGATCTGCTCCAAAAGCGTGTCTTCCGGGCCGACAAAGCCCATGGCGAGCAGAACCACCTGGGCGGGCGAGACGCGCTCGGTGCCGGGGACTTCGACCGGGACAAAGCGGCCGTTCTCATCGTGCTGCCAGTCAATCTCGACCGTGTGGACTTCTCGGACATGGCCGTCGGCATCACCGACAAACTTCTTAGCGGTCGTGCAGTAGACGCGCGGGTCCGAGCCGAAGACGGCGAGCGCTTCTTCCTGGCCGTAATCGAGGCGATACACTTTCGGCCACTGCGGCCACGGGTTGTCCGGGGCGCGGGACATCGGGGGCTTCGGCAGGATCTCAAGCTGGACCAGCGAGCGGCACCCATGCCGCAGGGAAGTCCCGACGCAGTCGGTTCCGGTATCGCCGCCGCCGATGACGACGACATCTTTGCCTTCCGCCGACACGAAGTTTAGGTTCGGCTGCCCGTCCAAAATTACCTGCGTATTGGCTGTCAGGAAGTCCATCGCAAAGTGGATGCCGTGCAGGTCACCGCCTTCAATCTGGGACAAGCCGCGCGGCTTGGTTGCCCCTGTCGCGATGACCACGGCATCGAATTCTTTGAGCAATAAGTCGGCGGCATAGTCTTTGCCGACTTCGGTGTTTGTCAGAAACGCAATGCCTTCCTGCTCCATCAGCTTCACCCGCCGGTCTACCAGCTCTTTGCCGAGCTTCATGTTTGGGATGCCGTAGGTCAAAAGGCCGCCGATGCGGTCGCCGCGCTCAAAAACCGTCACCAAATGGCCCGCTTTGTTAAGCTGGGCGGCGGCGCACAGACCGGCGGGGCCGGAGCCGATGACGGCGACACGCTTGCCGGTGCGCCGGTCCGGCGGCTCGGCGACGACCCAGCCTTCTTCAAAGCCCTTGTCAATGATCGCGCACTCGATGTTTTTGATGGTGACGGGCGGGGCGCTGATGCCCAGCACGCACGCCCCTTCGCACGGCGCGGGGCAGACACGCCCGGTAAACTCCGGGAAGTTGTTTGTCTTGTGCAGCCGGTCTAAAGCCTCGCGCCACAAGCCCCGGTAGACCAGATCGTTCCATTCGGGGATCAGGTTGTTGATCGGGCAGCCGGACGCCATGCCGTTCAAAGTCGTGCCGGTGTGGCAGAACGGGATGCCGCAGTCCATGCACCGTGCGCCCTGCTCCCGCAGCTTGTGTTCGGAAAGGTGCAGGTGGAACTCTTTCCAGTCCTTGATGCGGTCGGTCGCAGTGCGGTCGAGCGGCAGCTCGCGCAGGTATTCAATAAAGCCGGTCGGTTTTCCCATGTGTGGTTTCTTCTAGATAAGACCGGCACTGAAAGTGCCGGTTCAAAAGCCTATCCGCCGGCGGCGCGTGCTGTGTTTTTGGCGTTTTCCTCAAACGCCGCCAGCAGGGCTTCGTCGCCGCTCAGGCCGGACGCCTCCACACGGGAAATTGCGTCCTGCATCCGCTGGTAATCGTGCGGGATGACGCGGATAAACTTCGGCACGGTGTCTTCCCAGTTGTTGAGCAGCCGTGCGCCGTGGTCGGAGCCGGTGTATTCGACGTAGCGGCGGATCATCTGGCGGACTTCTTCGATCTCCGCGATGTCGCCGAGTTTCTCTAAGCCGACCATCTGCTTGTTGCAGCGGGTCGCGAAGTCTCCGGCATCGTCGAGAACATACGCGATGCCGCCGGACATGCCCGCCGCAAAGTTGCGGCCTGTCGGGCCGAGAACCACGACGCGGCCGCCGGTCATATACTCGCAGCCGTGGTCGCCGACACTGCCGACAACCGCCGTCGCGCCGGAATTACGGACCGCAAACCGCTCGCCTGCGCCGCCCCGGATGTAGACCTCTCCAGCCGTCGCGCCGTACAGCGCCGTGTTGCCGATGATGATGTTCTCGTGGGCGAGAAAGCCGGAGCCGACCGGCGGTGCAATAATAATTTTGCCCCCCGAAAGCCCCTTGCCGAGATAGTCGTTGGCGTCTCCGTTCAGAAACAGCGTCATGCCGGACGGGATAAACGCGCCGAACGACTGGCCCGCCGAGCCTTCAAACGTGAGCTTAATGGTGTCTTCCGGCAGCCCTGCGGCTCCGTACCGGCGGGTGACTTCCGAGCCGACAATGGTTCCGGTCACGCGGTTGACATTGTGGATCGGCACAGTCGCCCGCACCGGCTCGCCGCGCTCCAGCGCCGGCCGGCAGATCTCCAGAAGCTGCGTGTTGTCCAAAGCCGTCGCGAGGCCGTGGTCCTGCTCCTGCTGCTTGAAGCGGCCGACTTCGGGGCCGACTTCCGGCTGGTAGAACAGATTGGAAAAGTCGAGGCCGCGCGTCTTCCAATGTTCAATCGCCCGGCTGGCTTCCAATTTTTCCGTGTGGCCGACCATGTCGGTCAATTTGCGGAAGCCAAGCTGGGCCATGATTTCCCGGACTTCCTCGGCGACAAAGCGCATAAAGTTGACCGCGTGGGCCGGGTCCCCGGTGAAGTTCTTCCGAAGCTCCGGGTCCTGGGTCGCAACCCCGACCGGGCAGGTGTTCAGGTGGCAGACCCGCATCATAATACAGCCGAGCGAGACCAGCGGGGCAGTCGCGAACCCGAACTCTTCCGCGCCGAGAAGCGCGGCAATGACCACGTCGCGGCCCGTTTTGAGCTGGCCGTCGGTCTCGACCGTGATGCGCGACCGCAGGTCGTTCAAGACCAGTGTTTGATGGGCTTCGGCCAGACCAAGCTCCCAGGGCAGGCCCGCGTGCTTGATGGAAGTCTGCGGGGATGCGCCCGTGCCTCCGTCGTAGCCTGAAATCAAAACCAGATCGGCTTTGGCTTTGGCGACGCCCGCCGCGATGGTTCCGACCCCGACTTCCGCCACTAATTTGACCGAGATACGCGCTTTGGTGTTAGCGTTCTTTAAATCGTGGATCAGCTCGGCCAGATCTTCAATCGAATAAATGTCATGGTGCGGCGGCGGCGAAATCAAACCGACGCCGGGAGTCGAAAACCGGACTTTCGCGATCCACGGATAAACTTTGGACCCCGGAAGCTGGCCGCCCTCGCCGGGCTTTGCGCCCTGGGCCATCTTGATTTGCAGCTCCTGAGCGTTCACCAAGTAGTGAGAAGTCACGCCGAACCGGCCTGATGCGACCTGCTTGATGGCGGAGTTCCGCGAGTCGCCGTTGGCTTCGGGGATAAACCGGGCGGGGTCCTCGCCGCCTTCGCCGGTGTTAGACTTGCCGCCGATCCGGTTCATGGCGATTGCCAGAGACTCATGCGCCTCGCTGCTGATGGAGCCGTAGGACATGGCGCCGGTCTTGAAGCGCTTGACAATCTCGGTCCAGGGTTCCACTTCCTCAATCGGAATAGGCTGGGGGGCAAATTTCAGGCCGAGCAGGCCGCGCAGGGTCGCTTTCTTTTCAAGCTGCTCGTTGACCAAATCGGAATACTCGCGGAAGATTTTGTAATCGCCGTTCCGAACCGCCGTTTGCAGCTTATGAACGGTCTGCGGGCTGAACAGGTGATATTCGCCGTCCGAGCGCCACTGATAATTGCCGCCGACGTCCAGTGTCCGCGAATGGCTGCCGCGCTCCGGGAACGCCTGTGAATGCCGGATTGTCGCCTCGCGGGCGATGACATCCATGCCGACGCCGCCGATGCGGGAGGCGGTGCGGGTGAAGTACCGATCTATGACCGACTGATGCAGGCCGACCGCCTCAAACTGCTGGGCGCCGCAGTAGCTTTCAATCGTCGAAATGCCCATCTTGGACATGACTTTGACGATGCCCTTGACGACAGCCTTGCCGTAGTTCTTTTTGGCGTCGTAGGGCGTGATGTCGCGCACTAAATTTTCGCGGATCGCATCGTCAATCGTCTCAAACGCGAGATACGGGTTGATTGCGGCGACACCGTAGCCAACCAGAAGCGAGAAGTGATGCACTTCGCGCGGCTCGCCCGATTCCAGCACAAGGCCGATCCGCGTCCGCGTGCCTTCGCGGATGAGGTGATGGTGCAGACCGGAAGTCGCCAGCAGGGCCGGGATCGGGGCCATCTGCGGGTCAATATCCCGGTCGGACAGCACAAGAATGTTCTTGCCGTCGGCAATGGCTTTGTCGGCGGCGGCAAACAGCGCGTCCATCGCGGCGACAAGCCCTTCGGGGCCGTCGGCAGCACGGAACACAATCGGCAGGGTGACGGTGCTGAAGCCGGGCCGGTCAATCTGCCGAAGCTTCGCCAGCTCGTCATTCGTCAGAATAGGCGACTCCAAAGCAATCAGATTGCAGTTTTCCGGGCCGGGCGCGAGGATGTTGCGCTCGGTGCCGATGGTCATGGCGCTCGACGTGACAATTTCTTCCCGGATGCAGTCAATCGGCGGGTTTGTCACCTGCGCGAAGAGCTGATGAAAATAATTAAACAGCGACTGCGGCTTATCGGAAAGAACCGCCATCGGCGTGTCGTTGCCCATGGAGCCGGTCGCTTCCATGCCCTGCCGCGCCATCGGAGCCATAAGAATACGCAGGTCTTCAAACGTGTAGCCGAACGCAAGCTGGCGCTGAACCACCGTTTCATGGGTCGTCGTCGGCACGTCCGTCGGCGTCGGCAGATCGCCGATCTTGATCAGATTGTCGTCAAGCCACTCCCGGTACGGGTTTGCAAGGGCCAGCGATTCTTTGATCTCGTCGTCGCCGATAATGCGGCCCTGGGCGGTGTCTACCAGGAACATCCGGCCCGGCTGCAAGCGGCCTTTCGACACGATGCGCTCCGGGGCGATGTCCAAAACGCCGACTTCGGACGCCATAATGACTAAATCATCTTTTGTGACGTAGTAGCGCGACGGGCGCAGGCCGTTCCGGTCCAGAACCGCGCCGATCAGCGTCCCGTCGGTGAATGCGATAGACGCGGGGCCGTCCCACGGTTCCATCAGGCAGCTATGGTACTGATAGAAGGCTTTCTTTTCCGCGCTCATGCTTTCGTTGCCGGTCCAGGGTTCCGGGATCATCATCATCACGGCATGAGGCAGCGACCGGCCGCTCAGAGTTAAAAACTCAAGGCAGTTGTCGAACATGGCCGAGTCGGACTGCTGGCTGTTGATGATCGGCAGCATTTTGGGCAAGTCGTCGCCGAACAGGGCCGAGGCGAACTGCTGCTCCCGCGCCCGCATCCAGTTGACATTGCCCCGGAGCGTGTTGATTTCGCCGTTGTGGGCGATCATCCGGTAGGGGTGCGCCCGCTCCCACGAGGGGAACGTGTTGGTGCTGAACCGCGAATGGACCAGCGCCAGGGCGCTTTCCATGTCCGGGTCGAGCAGGTCGGGAAAGAACTCATCCACCTGCTCCGGCATCAGCATTCCCTTGTAAACGAGAGTCCGGGCCGAAAGGCTGGGGATATAAAACCGCTCGCTGCCGCCCATGCCCATTTCGCGCAGGGTGTGGGCGGTGCGCTTGCGGATGACGCACAGCTTGCGCTCAAACTGGTCGGCGTCCACGATAGCCTCGCCGCGCCCGATAAAGAACTGTTTAATCACAGGCTGGGCTGAGATCGCGGTCTCGCCGAGGGTTTTGTTGTCGGTCGGCACGTCGCGCCAGCCTAAGAACACTTGTCCTTCTTCAGCGGTGACGGCTTCCAGTCGGTCTTCGCAGATTTTTCGCTGCCCGGCGTCCTGGGACAAAAACACGCTTCCGACTGCGTACTGCCCGGCGTCCGGCAGCGGAAAGCCGAGCTTCTCGCTTTCGCGCTGGAAGAACATGTGCGGCACCTGGATCAAGATGCCCGCGCCGTCGCCGGAATTGGCATCCGCGCCGCACGCCCCCCGGTGGGCCAGATTCCGCAGGATGGTCAGCGCCTGAGTGACAATCTCATGCGACTTGTTGCCTTTGATATTGACGACAAAACCTGCGCCGCAGGCATCATGCTCGAAGTCGGGGTCATACAGCCCTTGTTTGGCGGGCAGGCCGGTCGGTTTCATTGGGGAAGCGGTTCCTCTTCTAAATCAGATAAGCAAACAGGAGAAAACCCGTCGTTGGGACAAAGATTGTAGCATAACCTACGGCTGTCCGTCAATCTCTCAGCACGGCTTTTTCAGACCTATTTGTTTGCCCCGAAATACGGGTAGAATAGCGTCATGTTCGCCCCGATTTCGCTTCCCGTTTTAGACACTTCTCAGCGGCCTCTGCGCGACCTGCGGATTTCCGTGACTGATCGCTGCAACTTTCGCTGCACTTACTGTATGCCGAAAGAAATTTTTGGCCGCGACTTCGCGTTTCTGCCGTCCAGCCAGCTTTTGTCATTTGAGGAAATCACGCGCCTGTCGCAAATTGCTGTGGGGTTAGGCGTCGAGAAGATACGCCTGACCGGCGGGGAGCCGCTGCTGCGCCGGGACATTGAAACGCTGGTCGGCCAGCTTGCGGCGATTGACGGCCTGCGCGATTTGACGCTGACGACGAACGGCTCGCTTTTAGTCCGCAAAGCGTCGGCACTCAAAGACGCGGGTCTCAGCCGCGTCACCGTCAGCCTCGACTCGCTCGACGACGCCGTGTTCCAGTCCATGAACGATGTGTCGTTCCCTGTCGGGCGCGTTTTGGACGGCATCGCGGCGGCGTCGGAAGTCGGTCTCGGCCCCCTCAAGATCAACATGGTGGTCAAGCGCGGGGTCAACGAAGACAGCATTGTCCCAATGGCGAGACACTTCCACGGCACGCCCTGCATCCTGCGCTTTATCGAGTTTATGGACGTGGGCGCGACAAACGGCTGGCAGCTTGACGACGTTGTCCCGGCGTCCGAGATCATCCGCCGCATTTCTGCGGAACTGCCCTTAGAACCCATTGCGCCGAACTATCCCGGTGAAGTCGCCCGCCGGTTCCGCTACACCGACGGCAGCCCCAGCGAAATCGGTGTCATTACATCCGTGACCGAGCCGTTCTGCGGCGGCTGCACCCGCGCCCGCGTGTCTGCCGAAGGTAAGCTGTATACCTGCCTCTTTGCTGATGACGGCTACGACTTCCGCGCCCTGTTGCGCGGCGGCGCGTCCGACACCGAGATTGCGTCTGCCCTTCGCGGCGTCTGGTCCCAGCGCACCGACCGCTATTCCGACATCCGCACCGAAGAAACCGCCCGCCGCCCCAAAGTCGAGATGTCGCATATTGGGGGGTGACACGTCCTATGTTCTCAATACAATTTGACCCGACAAGCCCCAGCCCAGGAGAGCCAGGCGAATACGCAAGAGGATTTATTGATTTCCGACCTGTTGACCGACAGCAGTATTTCACTTCTTCCTTATACCAGTGGAACCTTCATGATTATCAAAAGCATTGGCTCGAAGCGGTCCAGCGGATTGTTGATGGGCAGGAGAATTCTGTATTCGTCACCAGCTTGCCAAAACTGACGCGCAGAAACTTAATTAACACATGGCCGATGTGGCGCTTCGGCGAAACAGTGAAATTTCAAGAGCAGTTGCTTATTTTGCCTAATCTGAGCGGGCCATTCGACCCTGCCAATCCATATGTTCATGTCGGCGACTATTACAACGAACCGGGCGAAGATAGGCCATTACGTTTTTCTGAATGGGAAGTGTCTGTTTCAGATATGGCGGCGTTTTTGAGCGCTCAGGAACCCCGGATTGAAATCCGGGGCTGAGGAGCCTTCGGCTGATTGTCCTGCGGACAAAAGACCGGCGCATAAGCTATATCTTCTGTCCGAAGGACAGCCGGCGCGAAGCGCCCTTCAGCCCCGGATTTCAATCCGGGGTTCACATCATGCCTATTACCACCGACATCAATCAAGTCCATATGCGCCATCTTCCCAAAGTTCATGCGCTGCTGGAAAGCGAACACGCTCAAACACTGCTGACAAAGATGCCGCGTCAAGTGGTACTAGACGCGGTGCGGGCGGAGATTGACGCTTTACGGCAGCGGGTTCTAGCAGGAGATGCGAAGCCGCCGTTTGCAGAGACCGACCTATTCGCGGCAGTGGCGGAGCGTCTGCATGACAAAGACCTGCGGCGGTTGCAGCGGGTGGTAAACGCGACGGGAATTGTCATTCACACGAACATGGGCCGGGCGCCGATGGCGGACGCGGCGGTTTCGGCGGTTTCGGCGGTCGCGGGGTATTCCAATCTGGAACTGGATTTAGCGACGGGAAAGCGTGGCGGGCGCGGCGGGCAAGTTGAAGAACTGCTGCAAACGCTGACGGGGGCGGAAGCGGCGCTCGTGGTGAATAATAATGCGGCGGCAGTGCTGCTGGCCTTGTCTACGGTTGCGGCGGGCGGGGAAGTCGTCATCTCGCGCGGGGAGCTGGTGGAAATCGGCGGCGGCTTCCGGGTTCCCGATGTGATTACGCAGTGCGGCGGCACGCTGGTGGAAGTGGGGACGACGAACAAGACGCGGCTGAGTGACTACGCCCAAGCGGTGACGGACAGGACGAAGGTGCTGCTGAAAGTTCATCAAAGCAATTACAAGATTGTCGGGTTTGCGTCGGAAACGTCGGTGGCGGAGCTGGCGAGTTTGGGCAAAGAGCGCGGGCTGCTGGTGATGAGCGACCTCGGCAGCGGGGCATTAGTGGATGTGACGCGCTTCGGCCTGCCGTCTGAGCCGACGGTGCAGGAAACAATCAAGGCGGGGGCGGATGTGGTGATGGTCAGCGGCGACAAGCTGCTGGGCGGGCCGCAGTGCGGGATACTTCTCGGCAAAGCGGAGCCGATTGGGCGCATGGCGGTAAGCCCGCTGTTTCGGGCTTTGCGGGCCGACAAGATGACGCTGGCGGCGCTGGAAGCGACCCTGCGGCTGTATCTCGACGAAAAAAATTTGGTGGAAGCAGTGCCGGTGCTGGCGATGCTGTCGGCGTCGAAAGAGGGGCTGACGCGGCGGGCGCGGCGGCTGCGGAACGCACTCGCGAAGCTGCCGGGCCTGGAAACGCGGCTGTCTGATGGCAATGGGTACACAGGCGGCGGGGCGCTGCCGACCGTGTCATTAGTGTCCAAGATTGTGCAGGTACGAAGCGGGCGCAAAAGCGTGGAGCAGCTTGCCGAAAGCGTGCGCCGGGCCGACCCGCCGGTCATGGGCGTGCTGTCCGACGGCTGGCTGGCATTGGACGTGCGGACGGTGCGCGACGACGAGTTTGGGCTGATTGTGTCGGCAATGAAGACGGCGCTGTTATGAAGCATTTGACGCTATGAAGCATCTGACGGTGGGGGTGGCCGGGCATATTGACCACGGCAAGACGGCGTTGGTTCGGGCTATGACGGGGACCGAAACCGACCGGCTGCCGGAAGAGCAGGCGCGGGGCATGACGATTGTGCTGGGCTTCGCGCATCTTTCCCTGCCCGGTGGGGAAATAGATTTCATTGACGTGCCGGGCCACGAGAAGTTTGTCCGCACGATGATTGCCGGGGCAACCGGGATTGATACGGCCCTTTTGGTCGTTGCCGCCAATGAGCGTATCAAGCCGCAGACAGCGGAGCATGTCGCGCTGATGGGTCTGCTGGGCATCAGGCGCGGCGTTGTCGCGGTCACGAAAAGCGATTTAGTGCTGGACGGGGACGAGCGGCAGCGCGTTTTGGACGAACTGAGACTGTTTCTCGGCGATACGTTTTTGGCCGACGCGCCGCTGCTGTTCGTTTCGGCGCAGACGGGGGAGGGGATCGCCGCGCTTCAAGAGGCACTGGGGCGGGAGCTGGCAGACGCTGTCCCGGCGCCGGACTATCCCTACTTTTCGCTGCCGATTGACCGGGCGTTTACCCTGACCGGGCAGGGGACGATTGTGACGGGAACACTCCGGCGCGGGATACTGCGATCCGGGCAGATGGTCGAGATTTTGCCGCGCGGCCTTCGGGCCGAAGTGCGCGGATTGCAGGTGCATGGGCAGGCCGTGCCTGCTGCTTACCCCGGCTGGCGCACGGCAGTCAATTTGCGCGGGGTCAAAAAAGAAGAATTAGGACATGGCGAGACGCTGGCCTCAGTCGGCGCACTGCGTCCGACACGGATAATAGACGCGGAACTGACCCTGCTGGCGTCTGCCGGCAAGCCGCTGAAGCGCGGCGCAGCGGTGGTCCTGCATCACGGCACAGCGGAAGTTCCGGCGCGGGTGTATCCGCTGGGCCAAAGCGAGATCGCGCCGGGCGAGTGCGTTTTTGTGCAGATGCGCCTCGGCGCGGACGCGGCGCTTGAGTGGGGCGAGCCGTTTGTTCTGCGTCTGCTGTCGCCTGCCGAGACCATCGGCGGCGGAACGATTGCCGACCCGTACCCGCTGAAGCACACGCGCGATGACGAATCACTCGTCAAGCACGTTGAGAAGCTGGCACATGGGACGGGTGAGGAGCGGTTTTCGGCAAAGCTCAGGGAAGCAGGCGCGGCGGGCCGGGACCCAGAGCAGCTTGGGCGGGATGTCGGCCTTCGGGGCGGCTTGCCCCTGGACACGCCGTTGCTGGCCGTGTGTTCGCCGTCATTGGCGCTGCACCGGGACATGTTCAAGGCGCTGGAAGCGCAGGCGATCAGCGCCGTGCAGCAGTTTCACGCTAAGCACCCCACCCGGCGCGGGATGCCCTTGGCGGAACTTCGCCGCGCGTTGCCGTCAGCACTGAGACCTGCGGCTTACACGGCGCTGCTGCACACGTTGTCTGAGGCGCGGACTTTGGAAGTCGGGGATGGTATCGTGCGGACAGCGGGCTACTCGCCGGAAGCGGCGCTGTCGGCGATTGAGCGCGAAATTGCGGGGGAAATTGAAGCGGCGTTCCGGGACGGCGGCCTGAAGCCGCCGGAGCTGGATGCCGTGCTGAAGCGCGACCGCCGCCGAAAAACCTTGTATCACTATCTGGTCGAAGCCGGGGCGCTTGTTCCGGCAGGCGACGGCACGGTTGTCTTTCATCAAGCTGCGATTGACGCGCTCCGCCCTATGCTTCAAAGTGCGCTCGCGGAAAGTGACGGCTTGCGGGTGTCGGAACTCAATCAACTGCTGAATACAACGCGCAAGTTTTCCGTGCCGCTGTTTGAGTATCTGGACAGTATCGGCCTGACACGCCGCGACGGCGATCTGCGGTTTTGGAACGGAAGCAACGAAAATGACTGAAACTTTGCGGCTGACGGAGATGGTTTCCTGTGCGGGATGCGCGGCAAAACTCGGTCCGGCAAGCTTGAGCGCCGCTGTAAAAGGCTTGTTCAGCACTATCCCGCCCGACCCGAATGTCCTGGTCGGGTTCGGGACATTGGACGACGCCGGGGTTTACAAGCTCAGCGAAACGCTGGCGCTGGTGCAGACGGTGGACTTTTTTCCGCCGATGGTGGACGACCCGGTTTTGTTCGGCGAGATTGCGGCGGCAAATGCCCTGTCGGATGTCTACGCGATGGGCGGACTGCCCCTGACCGCGCTCAACATTACCTGTTTCCCTGCACACCTTGACCTCGGCGTTCTGAATTCCATTCTGCGCGGGGGCCTGGCAAAGTGCCGGGAGGCAGGCGTGGCCCTGCTGGGCGGGCATACGGTGGATGACCCGGAAATCAAGTTCGGATTGTCGGTGACGGGAACAATTCACCCCCATCAGATTTGGAGCAATGACGGCGCACACGCGGGCGACATACTTGTTTTGACCAAGCCGATTGGTGTCGGCGTCATTACGACCGGGATCAAGCAGGGCGTCGCTTCGGCGGAAGCCGTGGATGCGGCCTTAGAAAGTATGCGGAAGCTCAACAAATCGGCGCGGGATGCGGCGGCCTCGGTGGGGCCGAACGCCTGCACGGATGTGACGGGCTTTAGCCTCCTGGGACACTTAACGCAGATGATGCAGGCATCGGGGACCACGGCCCGGATTGAGGCGAGTCGGGTTCCGCTGCTGCCGGGAGCATTGGAACTTGCGCGGCGGGGGGTCGGTCCCGGCGGGACAGGGCGCAACAAAGGCCATTTCGGCGAGTATGTCTCGATGTCGTCTGGTTTGGAACCTGCATTGGCTGATCTGCTGTTCGACCCGCAGACCTCTGGGGGTTTACTGCTGTCGGTCGCGGGGGACAAGAAAGACGCACTGCTGGCCGCGCTGGCCGCCCACGGCGTTTCGGCGTCGGTGGTGGGTTCTGTCGGGGCGGCAGGCGGCAACGGTGTGGACGTGGTCTAGCGAGGCAGCTTGTTTATGGAGGCGTTCGGGGTCTGGTGGCCTCCCTGGTCTTCAAAACCAGTGTCCCGCATTACGCGGGGGGTGGGTTCGATTCCCATCCGCTTCCGCCAACTTGGAGCAAGACATGAAAAATCTTTTGGGCTTGGCGGTGCTGCTCCTCACTGCCGCTCTGCCGGCGTTTGCTCAAACGGGCCGAGTGCTGACGACGCGGTTTACTTACACGGCGACCGTGCCGGCAGCGGCGGGGACAAAAGCGCTGGATGTCTGGCTGCCGATTCCCTCCGACAGCCCCTGACAGACGGTGACGGCCTTGACCGTGACGGCCCCGATCGCCTACAAAGTGACGACGGAAACGCATTACGGCAACCGCATGGTGTACCTGCGCGAGATGCAGCCGTCGCAGCCGCTTCAAGTCACGGTGCGGTGCGTGGTCGCGCGAAAGCAGGTCCAAGCCCTGAACACGTCGCCGGCCCCGGCGTTCCCGCTGCCCCAGGAGTTAAGCCCAGACAGCCGGGTTCCCGTCGGCGGCAGGTTTACGGGCATCGCCGGCAGCATCACGCGCAGGGATAGGACCGCGCTTGCCAAAGAGCATGACCTGTTCCGTCATGTGGTCGCGACGATGCACTACGATTACAAGAAAACATCGCCGGAGTACGCGCAGGGCGATTCGGCGTTTGTCTGCGACTACAAAAGCGGCAACTGTTCCGACCTGCACTCATATCTGATTTCGCTTTCGCGCTCGCTGGGAATCCCCGCTGTTCTGGAATTCGGCTTCCCGCTGACAGGCATTCCCGCGCCGAAGCCGCTGCCGGCGGATGGCAGGATTAAGGGCTACCACTGCTGGGTCTGGTTCAGCGACCCCAAGTACGGCTCGGTCCCGCTGGATGCCGCCGACGCCCGCCGCTGGGCCGATGCCGGAAATCTTGTGGTATCGGACTCGCTGTTCGGCAGCCTCGTGTTGGAGCGCACAGCAGCGGCCTTCTCGCGCGGGCGCGATCTCACGCTGTCGCCGCCGCAAAAAGCGGGGCCGCTGAACTACTTTATTTATCCCTATGCCGAGGCCGACGGCAGATCCGTTCCCGCGACTTGGACCCTGACTTATCATGTCATTTTCGACACCGGCGCTCAAAATTAGAGCCGTCACGCGCCTGCGCGGCGGCTCCCTGTCGGCAGCAGACGACACGCTGGTCGTCGAAGAGCCGCTGGAAATCCGTCTCGGCTCCGAGCGTTTCACCGTCACCATGCGGACCCCCGGCGACGATTTTATGCTGACGCGCGGCCTGCTGCTGACGGAAGGCGTGATCACGTCAAACGCAGACATCGGCCAAATCCGCTACTGCGACGAAGGCGAAGCCGCCGACGCTGAGCTGCCGAACATTGTCACGGTGCGCCTCACCAAACCGCCGACTGCCGACCGCTTGTGGCAGCGGACACTCATGGCCGGCACAAGCTGCGGCCTGTGCGGCAAAGCGGCTTTAGATGCCGTCGCCATGCAGACCTGCCCGCTGCCTCTGGCCGTGCCAAGCAGCCTCCGTGCCGAAACCTTGCTGGAACTGCCGCACACTCTCCGCCGGCGCCAAGAGCTGTTCCAGTCCACCGGCGGCCTGCACGCCGTCGGCCTGTTCACGGCATCCGGCGAATGTCTCTGCGTCTACGAAGACATCGGACGGCACAACGCCACCGACAAAGCGATCGGCCACGGGGTCGAGCAGGGCTGGCTGCCCTGGGCCAATCTTGAACCGCTGATCCTCCTGGTCAGTGGCCGCGCGTCTTTTGAGATCACCCAAAAAGCGCTCATGGCCCGCATCCCCGTCGTCTGCTCCGTCTCGGCGGCATCCTCGCTCGCCGCCGATTTGGCGGAACTGAACAATCAAACACTCGTCGGCTTCCTGCGCGATTCGAGTATGACGATCTACGCCGGGATAGAGCGGATGGCTTAGTCATCGGCTTCCGTGCTGTCGGCGATGTCCTTCTGCGCTTCCAGTGCCGCCAAACGCTTCGTCAGGGCGCTGTGGACGCGCTCAAATGCGCCGCTGCCCAGGACGAGGCGGCGCGGGGCGGGAGAAACGCTGACCGAGTTAATCATAACCTGCGCCATCTTGCGCGGGTCGCCGGGAATAGGAAACGCGCTTGATGTGATGGCGCGGCGCACGTCGCCTACGACCGAGTTTTCGTACACGTCCATTTTCGGGGGCGCGACAAGGTTTGCCCCGAAAGCGGTCTTGAAGGGACCCGGCTCAAAAATCGTGAACTCAATGCCGAACGGAGCGACTTCCTGCGCCACAGTTTCAATAAAGCCCTCAACACCCCATTTGGTTGTGTGGTACAGGCTGAAGTTCGGGTAGGTGATTTGTCCGCCTTCCGACGACACCTGCAAAATCCGTCCGCCGCCCTGTGCCCGCAGATGCGGCAAAGCAGCCCGGATCACTGAGATCGAGCCGATGATGTTGGTGTTGATCTGCTGGATGATCTGTTCATCGGTGACTTCCTCTGCCGCGCCGTAGAGCGCATAGCCCGCGTTGTTCACGACAACGTCAATTCGTCCCAACTCTTGAAACGCGGCGTCTACAACCTGCCGGACGGCGGCGGTGTCGGTGACATCCATCGAGCGGCCCCAGAGCAAATCTCCGTACTGCGTTTTCAAGTCCTTCAAGCCGTCAATTTTGCGGGAAGTCGCCGCGACACGCTCCCCCTGTGCGAGCAGCAGCTCGGTCAGCTCGCGGCCGAACCCGCTGGAAGTGCCGGTAATAAACCAGGTGCGTGGTGCTGTCATGTGAAAATACTCCTCTTGATCTCTTGACATTTAATAACTTGACATTTAACGTTTATATGTCTATTATGGACACTGAAACGCAAAATGTCAATGGTATTACGAAAATATGTCATAATCAAGGCATGACCAGCAAAAAAGAAGAACACGTTCTCCATTCCGCCCGCGAAGTTTTCCTGCGCTACGGCTTCACCCGCACGACCATGGCGGATGTCGCCAAAGCCGCCGGGATCTCGCGCCCGGCGCTGTATCTGCTCTTTCCGGGAAAAGAACACATCTACAGCGCGGTCATCCACAAAATGAACGAGGAGGCGCTGCGCGACATCTGTAACGGCATACAAGCGTCGGACACGCTGGAACACAAATTGGGGATTGCGCTGGAGCGATGGGTGGCCCGGTCGTGGGACTTGGAGCGGGCGAACCCGGACGCAGGAGGGTTCTTCGATCACACTCTTTCGGCGGTGCAGGAGATCTATGCAGAGTTCCAGACTTATTTAGCGGGTTTAATGGCAGACGCTGTTCAAGCGTCGCCGCTGGAAGTCAGCCCGGAAGAGCTTGCCCGGACACTTTTGTATTCGCTGTGGGGACCGAAAGCGATTGCTAAAGATGGGGAGGAACTGCGCCGCATGATCGCAGTTCAAGTATCGGTCGTGGTTGCGGCGTTGGGGTTGACCCACCCCGGCGCAAGCGCCGATACGCAGTAATGCGAAGCATACCCTCCCGAAGCGGGAAGGTGAGGAGCAGACCATGAAGTCAGAAACCCGTATTATCACAGTTGCCCTTGCTTCGCTTTTGCTCTGTCTGCAAGTCGGAGGAAGTTCTAAATCGCCGACAATCAAAGCTAAACCCGTTACCCATAAGCAGGCCGCCACCGTGAAGCTGCTTCATTCGCATATCAAGCTTGGTATGACGAATGCGGCTGTTGATAAAGCTCTTGCTGGTCTCACTTTCCGCCACAAGGAGCATATTTACACAAATGCGGGGCCGGAAGGCTGGCATCAAGATATAGATTATTACTACTGTTCCGATGGAATGGTAGAAGTAGGCTATGAGTTTGCTGCATACGGCAAAACTGGGGAAGCTGCCCACGTCGTTGCAATCTCAGGGAACTCAGTCAACACCGGTTTCCACTTTTATGAAGGTGACGGTCAAGTTCTTTGATGCGCCTTCAGCGAGGCAAGCCCGGCCATGGCGGCGTAGTAGCCGCACATGCCGTGGACGCCGCCGCCGGGGGGCGTGGACGAGGAGCAGAGGTAGAGGCCGGGGACGGGGGTGGACCAGGGGGTCCAGCGGGGGAGGGGGCGGGTGAAAAGCTGCGCCCAGTCCTGGACGCCGCCGTTGATGTCGCCGCCGATGTAGTTGGCGGAGTAGCGCTCCATCGCGGCGGGGTCCATGATGTGCTTGGCGAGAATGCGGCCCTTGAAGCCGGGCGCGAAGCGCTCAATCTGGCTTTCGATGCGCTCGGTCATGTCCACCGTGCTGCCGTTCGGGACATGGCAGTAGCCCCAGACGGTGTGCTTGCCTTCGGGGGCGCGGGTGTCGTCAAAGAGGCTCTGCTGGGCCAGCAGAATGTACGGCCTGTCGCAGATTTCGCCGGACGCGGCGGCGTGTTCCGACGCGCTGATTTCGGCGCGGGTCGCGCCGAGATGCACCGTCCCGGCTTTGGCGACTTCGGGCGACTTCCAGGGAATCGGGCCGTCTAAAGCCCAGTCCAGCTTGAACGCACCCATGCCGTACCGGTAACGGCCTAGCTGCTCTTTGTAGCCGACCGGCAGCGTGTCGCCGGCAATCTGGATAAGCTGGCGCGGCGTGATGTCGCCGAACACTAGGCGCGACGGCGGCAGTTCGGCCAGCGACTGGACTTTGTGCCCCACTTCCAATTCCCCGCCGAGCGACTTCAGGTGCGCGACCAGGGCATCTATAATCCGCTGGGAGCCGCCGCGCGGGAACGGCCAGCCGACCCCGTGGCCGGCCAGCCCCAGCGCCATGCCGAAGGCACCGCTCGGCGACTGTTCTAAGGGCAGCATGGAGTGGGCGGCCATGCCGGAAAAGAAGCCTTTGGCCCGCCCCCCGCTAAACGCCCGCTCTGTGAGTGCCTGCGACGACAGCATCGCTTTGAGGCCGAATCGGGCCAGGCCGAGCGGGTAGCGGGCCATCTGTAATGGGCTACGCAGCGCCTGCGCCAGCTCGGCCCAGTTGGGAACCAGCGGGGCCATGAGGCGGCGATAGTTGTCGGCGTCTTTGCCGAGTGTCGCCGCTGTGGCTTCGACGGACTGGTACAAGAGCGCAGGCGGGCCGTCGTCAAAGGGATGAGCAAGGGCGGCTTCCGGGTGTATCCATTCCAGGCCATATTTTTCGAGACCCAGCGTTTGGAAGAACGGCGAGCCGTAGCCGAGGGGATGGATGGCCGAGCAGACATCGTGCCTGTAACCCGGCAGGGTCAGCTCTTTGGTCCGGCACCCGCCGCCCGGCGTGTCGGCGGCTTCGACGACCAGCACCGAATGGCCTTCTTGGGCTACTTTGATCGCTGCCGCCAGCCCGTTCGGCCCCGCGCCGATGACCACGGCGTCGTAATGAGTATTCCTGCTCAGGGTAGGTGTCAGTTCTAATTCGGAGGCGGCAGCCGCCGCTCAAACTTTAAGAGTTCGTTTTCCAGGCGAAGCGCCATGTTCTCGCGCTCATGCGTCTCGTCTCTCTTGTTGCCGCGCACTTCATAGACAAGGTCTCGGACTACGGCGCTGAGGGCCTTCAGCTCCGCCTGCATTTCTTTGAGCTTCGCTGTATTTTGGTCTGTTTGCTCTTGGAGAAGAATTAGGTTTTTGAGGCCGCTGAAAAATTGCTGCCACATGGATTTAGACAGCCTTCATCTCGGCCAGGATGGCTCGCGTTTCAGCTTGAAGCTGCTCGGTTTCAAGTTGGTTGCGCCGGATGCGCTCACTGACAACATCCATGTGGGCAAGCATTTTCGTAATTTCTGCTTTGTAGTCTATTGTCTGCTTCTTCCGCGTGTCCGAGTTTGCCTCGGCATTCAGCATTTTATCCATGTTGAGTTCCTTCACTGCCATTGTAGCACATTCGGGAACATCAGGGTCAGGCCGTATGGCTGTCAGCAGTTTCCCTCACGCCAGCGCTCTCCTCAAACGTAATCCTGTCGTAAATCTCGGCCAGAGGCAGCGTGACGCCCAGCACCGTCAAAACGCTTGCCGCGTCCAGCCCTTCGAGCGCCTTGTAGCTCCACAGGCCGCTTTCCTGCCGGACATACTGCTCCACTTCGAGCTTGTCCTGGGACACCAGCAGATACTCTTCCAGCGAGTCTAGCCTCCGGTAACGCGCCCATTTCTCGCCCCGGTCATAGCGCTCGGTAGACGGCGACAGCACCTCAAAGATCACGGCGGGGTTGATAATACTGTTCTTGTCAAACGGATTGACATGCGGCTCTCCGCAGGCAATCATGACATCCGGGTAAGTGCTAAAATTCGCTGCCAAAACTGTGACACGCAGGTTGCTGGCATAAGTTCGATAAGCCGTTCGTTTCAGTGGCTGCCCGATACCTCCGACGATGTTGGCAGCGATGGCGCAGTGCTGAGGAGAGACTTGGTCCATACGGGAAATGTGGCCCATGTGGTACTCGCTCTTGTATTCCGCCTCGTCTTCCAGCGCGGCGTATTGTTCCATCGTGTAGTAGGGAAATGGTTGTGCTGACATAGAGCAGCATTCGCCATTGAACGGCGATTTTCCTGCGTGATTAACAGGAAGCGAAACAGGGGTAAGAGCGAGAACACAGCCACTGTTCCCCATTAAGACTTTCCCGGAATGAGGTACGACTCAGCATGTTCAAGCTTCCGTTGTTTCAAAAAGCGTCCGGCGGCTCGCCGGAGCCGCATAAGCGCGAAAAGCAGCCGTTCAGCCGCCAGACGCTGACGAAAAACGCCCGGATTGACGGCGCGACCGTTACCGAAAGCGTCTGCCCGTACTGCGCGGTCGGATGCGGCCAGCATATTTATACCAAAGGCGGGCAGATCATTGACATTGAAGGCAATCCGCACTCGCCGATCAATGAAGGGACGCTTTGCCCGAAAGGCGCGAATGTCTTTCAGCTCGCGAAAAATCCCAACCGGGTTAAGACAGTCATGTACCGTGCGCCTTACGCCGCTGATTGGGAAGAAAAGCCGCTGGACTGGGCGATGGAGCGGATCGCGCAGAAGACTTACGAAGCCCGTGAGCGCGGCTGGGCCGAGAAGGACGATGACGGGCGGCCACTCAATGCCGTCCGCAATATCGGGACCCTCGGCGGGGCGACGCTGGACAACGAGGAAAATTATCTGATCAAGAAGCTGTTCACCGCCGGACTCGGCGTGCTGTCGGTTGAGAATCAAGCTCGCATTTGACATTCTGCTTCCGTGCCCGGTCTGGGCGCGACATTCGGCCGCGGCGCGGCCACGCAGTATCAGCAGGATCTTCAAAACAGCGACGCGATTCTGATCATGGGTTCCAACATGGCGGAGGCGCATCCGGTCGGCTTCCGCTGGCCGATGAAAGCGAAAGCCAACGGCGGCAAGCTCATCCATGTGGATCCGCGCTTCACGCGCACCTCGGCGATGGCCGACCAGCACGTCCAGATTCGGGCCGGCTCGGACATTGCGTTTCTGGGGGCGCTGGTTAATTACGTCCTCACCAATGAGCGCTGGTTCAAAGAATATGTGATGGCGTATACGAATGCGTCCACTCTTGTAGACCCACAGTTCCAGGATACCGAGTCGCTGGACGGCTTGTTCAGCGGCTACGACCCGGAGTCGCGCTCGTATGATCCCGGCGAAGGCCACTGGAGCTACAAGCAGCCGGCCGGTTCCGAAGACCAAACCAAAGGCAGCGGGCAGGGCAAGATGTCCGGCAAGTCCCACGGCGTCCACGGACACGGAATCGAAGGCGGTGCCAGCACGCACTCGTCGCCGCAGACCAATCAGGCCGACTCGAAGGCGGGGCATATCCAGCGCGACGAGACCTTGCAGGACCCAAGCTGCGTGATGCAGCTTCTGCGGCGGCACTTCGCCCGGTACACGCCCGAAATGGCCGCCGACATCTGCGGCTGCACGGCGGAGCAGATCGTCAAAGTGGCGGAGACGCTTTGTGATAATTCCGGGCGCGAGCGCACCTCTG
This sequence comes from Capsulimonadaceae bacterium, assembly GCA_965277885.1. Lineage (GTDB taxonomy): Bacteria > Armatimonadota > Armatimonadia > Armatimonadales > Capsulimonadaceae > JANXMY01. The sequence continues at coordinate 739,519 of CBDIDS010000003.1, forward strand.
CCATCTGCTACGCGGTCGGCTGGACCATGCACACGACGGGCGTTCAAATCATCCGCACAGCGAGCATTCTGCAAACTCTGCTCGGCAACATGGGCCGGCCCGGCGGCGGGATCATGGCCCTGCGCGGCCACGCCAGCATTCAGGGGTCTACGGACATCCCAACGCTGTATGATCTGCTGCCCGGCTACCTGCCGCAGCCGACTTCGGATGAGACTCATGACACGCTCGACGAGTATGTGAAATACGAGGGCCTGCCGACCGGCTACTGGGCGAACTTCAAGGAGTTCATGGTCAGCCTGCTCAAAGCCTACTACGGCGAGGCGGCGACTAAAGCGAACGACTTCTGCTACCACTGGCTGCCGCGCTTAGACGACGATTATTCCATGATTTTGGCGTTCCAGCGGATGGCAAAAGGCCACTTTGACGGCTATTTCCTGTTCGGGCAGAACCCGGCGGCGGGATCGGTCAACGCAAAAGTCGTCCGCGAGGGCCTGCGAAATCTGAAATGGCTGGTGGTCGCCGACTGGTTCGAGACCGAAAGCGCGACTTTCTGGAAGAACGACCCGACGGGGCCGCCGCCGGAAGAAGTCGCCACGGAAGTATTCTTCATCCCGGCGGCATCGTCGCCGGAGAAAGAAGGCACGCTGACCAATACTCAGCGGCTGATTCAGTGGCACGACAAAGCTATTGATCCGCCCGGCGACTGCCGCTCCGACCTCTGGTTCTTGAATAACTTAGGCAAGCGGCTCAAAGCGATGTACGCGGACTCGGTCCAGCCGAAAGACCAGCCGATCCGCCACCTGACGTGGGACTACGATTACGACGAGCCGCCGCGCCTGCCCGACGGCACCCTGAGCCGGATCGAAGGCGAGCCGGACGCGCTGAAAGTCTTGCAAGAGATCAACGGCTACCACACGGACGAAGTAGACCCGGAGACGGGCAAGTGGAAGCTGCTGTCCGGATTCTCGGACTGCAAGGATGACGGCACGACTGCCTGCGGCTGCTGGATTTACAGCGGTGTTACGCCTGCCCCCCATGTCAACCGCACCCGCGACCGGGTCCGCACCCCGGACAACCCGCTGGACCCGAAATGGGGCTACGCCTGGCCGCACAACCGGCGCATTTTGTACAACCGGGCTTCGGCAGACCCGGAAGGCAACCCGTGGTCGGAGCGCAAAAAGCTGATCTTCTGGAACAAAGAAGAAAAGAAGTGGGACGGCAACGACGAGCCGGACTTTGAAGTAGACAAAGACCCTTCTTACCGCGCCCCGCTGAATGCCGTCGGCATGAAGGCCATCGGCGGCGACCAGCCGTTCATCATGCACCCGGACGGATTAGCCTGGCTGTACGCGCCGGGCGGCACGAAAGACGCGCCGCTGCCGACGTATTATGAGCCGGTTGAATCTCCGGTTCGGAACCTGCTGTACAACAGGACGCAGGACAACCCGACGACGCGCTACTTTGCTGACCTGCCCGGCAACCAGCTCGCCCGCTACCCAGAAGATGACTTCCCAGTGGTCGGCTGTACGTTCCGTTTGACCGAGCATTACCTGAGCGGCCCGATGTCCCGGTTTAACTCGTGGCTGAACGAGCTGATGCCGGCGATGTTTATTGAGATCAGCCCGGAGCTGGCATCACTCCATGGCATTGAAAACGGCGGCTGGATGGTCTGCGAATCCAAACGCGCGGGGATCGAAGCCCGTGCGATGGTCACGCGGCGGCAGAAGCCGATGATTATTGACGGCCGGGTCATTCACCAAGTCGGCATCCCATTCCAGTGGGGCTACGCCGGAGAGATCGTCGGCAGTATTGCCAACGACTTAACCTCGCTTGTCGCCGACCCGAATGTCTCCATGCATGAGGCGAAAGTCTTTGCCTGCCGGGTCCGGGCGGGGCGCCTCGCAAACCAGCCGAACACGCCGACGAAAGCCGAGCATCGCTGGGCTAATCGCGAGCCGGTCCCTAACACTGAGGCGGGCGCCCAGCCGGAAGGGCATTTGGAGCGGGCCATTCGGAAGGATGGGCCGAAGACATAAAAACCTTTCTTGAAAGCAACACCATGATACAACTTGAAATGCTACGGGCGGAAGCGGTTCATAGCCTGACAAATGCGTTCCCGCCGCAGCGCACCGAAGTCCCCAGCCCCGGGCCCGATGGGGAAGACCAGTACGGGTTTTTCACCGACACCAGCCTGTGCATCGGCTGCAAAGCCTGCGAAGTGGCCTGCAAGCAGTGGAACCAACTGCCGTCGGACGGCTACAACTTCACGGCCAAAAGTTATGATAATACGGAGCATTTGTCGGCGACGACCTGGCGGCATGTGGCGTTCCAGGAACAGATCGGCGAAACCAGCAGCCGGTGGCTGATGATGAGCGATGTGTGCAAGCACTGCGTGGATGCGCCGTGTGTTCAGTCCTGTCCCACGGGGTCGCTTATCTACAACGAGTACGGCAATGTTTATGTGCAGGCCGATATCTGCAACGGCTGCGGGTACTGCGTCGCCGCGTGTCCGTTCGGCGTGATTGCCCGGAGCGCCGAAGACGGCCACGCCCACAAATGCACGCTCTGCTACGACCGGCAGACGGTCGGCGAGATCCCGGCCTGCGCGAAGTCCTGCCCGACGGCCTCTATTCAGTTTGGGCCGCTGGACACGCTGCGTCAGCACGCCAAAGAGCGGGTCGAGAAGCTGCACGCGCAGGGGAACACGTCGGCGTATCTGTACGGCGCGGATGATCTGGGCGACTACGGCAAGCTGAACTCGTTCTTTCTTCTGGAAGACCACCCAAACCGTTACAACCTGCCGGAAAATCCGCCCCAGCCGCTGCACCATCAAGGCCATCGGTATGCGGCAAGTTTGCTGACGGGCCTGGCGCTGACGGCGCTGGCGGGCCTGTTTTTGACGAAGGGGGCTTCCAATGCCTGAAACGGAAGGGGCAGAAGTGCGCGGGCGCTGGGATCATGCTAAAGGCATCGCGCCGGACCCGAAGGGGATAGATCGCCTGCCGGAGATCATGCCGGGCGACACGCAAAACGGCTTCACGCTGAAGCAGGCGCCGTTCACCGAAGGCTTCACGAAGAAAAGCACGGGGGACAAAGATGACGGCAGCCCGGCGTATTACGATATTACGCCGCTTCAGTCGCCGGTCTGGACCAAAGAAGTCGGCATCTATTTCTTTCTCGGCGGCCTGTCGTCCAGCGCGTTCTCTATTGCCCGGATGTCTGATCGGTTCGGTAGAGGCAAGCTGCGGCCCGTCACGCAGTATGGAACGCTGATTGCGGCGCTGACCGCGCTGCCGTGTGCGCCGCTTTTGATTTGGGACCTCGGCGACAGAAGCCGCTTCCACCATATGCTGCGGGTCTGGAAGCCGTCGTCGCCGATGAACCTGGGCAGCTGGACGCTGACGGTTTACACGCTGATGGGCGGGATCGCCGCCCTGCGCGAGCTGCTGCGCGTTCTGCGAAAAGACGCGCCATTAACGGGCGGTGCGAAGATCGTGGACGAGACGGCGGGCGTGATCGCCGACGGGGCGGGGGTGCCGCTGGGTCTGCTGCTGGCAGGTTATACCAGCATTCTCCTCAGCACCACTTCGACGCCGATCTGGAGCCGCAATGTCTGGATCGGGCCGCTGTTCAGCGCAAGCGCCGTCAGCGCCGGAGCAAGCGCGATCCGACTGGCTTTGGAAATCGCCGGGAAAGAAGGACACGCGACGGAGGCGCTCGGCGACGTCGAGACGCTGGCGCGGGTGACGGAAGCCGCCGCCCATGCCGGGTTTCTTGTGCGGGCGGGGACGCTGGCAAAGCCGCTGCTGCACGGCAAGCTGAGGCGGGATTATGTCGGCGGGGCGCTCGGCATGGCGATTATCCTGCCGGAGATCATCAACCGCCTGCCGTTCCCGAAGAGCGCCAAGCGCGGCCTTTCCCTCGCCGCAGGCGTCATCAGCCTCGTTGGCGGGTTTGCTTTGCGCTCGGCCTTTATCGCCGCCGGCAAGCCGTCGGCAGACAACCCGGACGATGCCCGGCTGGCGACCGGCGCGAAAGGCGGTTTGGGATGAAAGTGCGCTGGAACAGAGACAGCATTCGCTTAAGAATTACGCCGTCGGAATTTGCGGCCATCTCGGCGGGGCAATCCGTGCATGAGGGCCTTGCGTTTCCCGGAATGCACTTTTGGAATGTCACGCTTCGCCCAAGCGACGCCGAAACGACGCTGGCCTCGGACCAGCACGGCATCTATTTGTCCTTGTCGGAAGCCGACCGGGCGGCCCTGGCCGACCCGGAGGTGGAGGGTGTCTACTTCGGGATGGACCAGCCGACGCCGCTGCGCTACTTTGTCGAGAAAGACTTTCCCTGCGTCCATAAGCCTGCGCCGGAAGCCGGGGAGGGGCCTTATGAGACGTTTACTCCGCCGTCCGGGTTTGAGGCGCGAAAGCTGGCCCCGACCGAGATCAACGGAGATTAGTCGTCAGCACTTCCCCAGTGCGGCTGGCGGCGTCTTCCACAAAGATTTTGACGCCTGCGGGGCTGTTTCCGTCTTCATCGAAGATGACCAGGTTGTTTGCGCCGGGGCGCAGCAAGGACTCCGGCAGGTACAGGCCATTGATTGGCGACTTCTCTGGGTAGCGGCCGATGTTCCTGCCATTGAGCCACATGAAGCCGCGCGAAAGACCGTCCATTGATGCCCGAAGCACGGGATGAGGTCCGATTTCACCGGGCGGGGTGACGGAGAATGTGCTGTGGTAGAATGTCGGGATGCCCGTGCTGCCGCCGGTCAATGACTTCCAGACAGGCGCTGAGTAGGCGGGATACGCGATGCCGCCGTGCATCTTCCAGCCGGTGATCGGCGTGCCGTCTTCCAGGCCCGCTTCCAGACGCACCTCGCCGGTGATGCCGCCGGGGCCGCCGGTGTTCTGGACGGCGACCGCCAGGACGTTCGGCCCGCCTTCGCGCCAGGCGGAGTCGAGCGAAAGCGTTTTGTCGGAATTCAGCCCCACGGGATCGCCGATCTGCTTGCCGTTGAGGTAGACCGTGCCGAAGTCGTCAATGCTGTGGAAGTAGATGCGCCGATGCGGGCCGGGGACATTCGGCAGGACGGCCCGGAACCAGGCCCAGCCGATCCGCCCGCCACCGAAGACATCGGTCGTCGTATCCGCATCCGCCCAGGCCGGGCCGGACGTGTCAAGGCCCGGCGCGGCCTGTGCTGCCGCGTCGCTGGGCGCCTGGTCGTCGGCCTGCCAGCGGAACGCATTCAGTTCCGTGGCGGTGCCGGCATTTTTGGTCAGCGTCACCGACCCGGCGATGCCTTTGGCATCTTTAGTCTCCAGCGAGTCGTAGTAGTTGAACAATTTATCACGGCCATAATGGGCGGTCAGGAACGCGACTTTGTTCGGCCCGGCGTTCAGCGCAACAGGCAGTCGGCGCGTCGCAGGCGTGAGGTAGCTGGCCGCATGCCGGCCGTTGACAAAGCAGCTCACCCAGTCGCCGCCTGCGTCCAGATTGATCTGGTACGTCCCGGCGGCGGCGGCGTTGATTGTCGTGCGATACCAGGCATAGGCGCTGTAGTCGCCGTCCGCGCCCATCGGCAGCGGCTGGACGCTGGCTTTCCAGCGGCTGGCGTCGTAGCCGGGCTGGGCCTGCGGCACGGCAGCATCGGCCTGCCAAGCGCCCAAAACCGGCGGGTGTGCTGACGCTGCTTTTAGGTGCGGCAGCGAGACTGGAACCAGCGGGAGCGGCTTGTCTGCGCCGGACGTATACAGCAGCGCGGGCAGGGAACCGGCAGGTTTAGGACCGAGTTCATTGCGTTCTGTGACGAGACGTACAGTGCCGTCAGGCAGGGTCTGCGCCTCGCCGACATAATCCGGGCCGCAGGCGATGAGGCTGTCGTTTTTCAGGAACCAGGTCCGTTCGGCCATTGCCGTCGGCATGACAAGAACACGCACGGTTTGGCGTCCCGATAGAAACATGAAGACGCGGGGCGTCACGTCAGGAATGGTTGTTCGGAGGACGGCCCCAGCGGCCGTGGCTGTCAGCCCCGGCTTCGGGGAGAGGATATGCGGGTCGGCTGCCGCGAAGTGCAGCTCGGCAGGCTCTTTCGGGTTCCCGTAGATGACCAGCGTTGTCGAAGCGCCCTGACGAGCGATGCCGAGAACCCGTGCCGCAGCCAGCGTCAGCGTCATGCCCGGAGCGAGCGAGTAATCGCGGACAATCGGCATGATCTCCCCGGAGTCCAGGCTGATCGGCCCGGCAGCCGGATAGGTATTCGCGCCGATTTTGATCTGTGTCGGAACCGATGCGCCGGTGCGGTTGAATAAAAATAGGGCTTCCCCGGCAGGGCCTTTGCGGTTTGAGATCTGAATGCTGCCGGCCGTCGGAACTGCGCCGTCGCCGCCGTCTTTGGCGACCGAGTTTGCCAATAAGCGTTGGAAGCTGGTCGCAAACATTGCGGCTTTTTTGCAGTAGTAATAGCCGATCCGCAGGTCGCCGGCCTGACCGATGGGAGAGCCGAAGTCATACGAGGCGGCCTGCTCGTTGTTGTTCCAGGTATCGAAGTCGGTGCCGCCGGCCATGGTATAGTGCGTGTAGCCCGCGCCGCCGAACGCAATCACTTTCCATGTCGCCCGCTCCAGCTTCTTTTCCCGGTCTGTGTCTACGCCGTAGCGGCCGACCCAGCCCGTCCAAAACTCAGTGGAGTACCACGGAGACGTTCTTTGGGACGTGTCAAACGGCGAGTCGCCGGCGGGATCGTCGCTGTGGTTGAGGCCGCTGAAAAACAGCGGGACGCTGAGGCCCATCGCCCGCATTTTCGTGTAGTACCACTTAAAGTACGAGTTCGGGAGGTCGGTCCCGCCGCCGACCCCGCCGGGCAGCACATGCTCGTTCTCCATCTGCACCATCAAAATCGGTCCGCCGTGGGTGATCTGGTTTGCCACCAAAATCGGTACGAGCTTGTTGAAGTAGGGGGTGACGGCGCGGTAAAACGGGGCGTTGTCGGTCATCGGACGCAGGCCGGGCTTGAAGCGCAGCCAGACCGGCAGGCCGCCGGTGTCCCATTCGGCGTTGATATACGGCCCCATGCGGACAATCGCGTACATCCCCATGGACTGGATGAGCTTCAAGTAAGCGTTGAAGTCTTTTTCGCCGGTGAACTCAAACTTGCCTTCCGTCGGCTCATGGTAATTCCAGTACGCATACGTTTGAACCGTGTTATAGCCTGCCCGCTTGATTCGCAAAAGGCGGTCGCGCCAGAGCGCACGCGGGGTACGGGGGTACTGCAATTCACCCGCGACAATAAACGTCCGCTTGCCGTGAATGATGAAGCCGCGCCCGTCGAAATTGATGTACGGCCTCGCCGCAGGCAGGGCGGGGAAGATGCTGTCGTTGTTGTCCGGCCAGCCGGCGGCCTGGGCCTGGGGAGCAACACTGCAAAGCAGGCAAAAGGCAAACAGAAAAGGCGCGATATACTTAAATGGTTTCATAGAAAATTGAGACTGTTCAAAGCATGAGATGAATATGGGCTGCGTGGAGAGGCTTGCCCGGCAGAAAGCGCTGGGGCGAGGCGGCCGCAAGCGCAAACAAAGATCACTTGATGTGCATGGCACAGGTTTATTATCGGCAATAGCGCGGGTTTTTTTAGGTAACAGGGCAGGAAGCAACCAATTTTTTGGTTGCTTCCTGCCAAGATTTGCCTTCTGGCGAGGGCCTCAGCAGCTTAACTGCCGAATTAATTGTCGAAGTAGACGGCTTTGCCGGTGGCTGCCGATTCGTAGACCGCTTCCAGGATTTCAGAGACAACCAGAGCCTGTTCGGGCAGGACGACCGGAGGTGTGTCGGTGCGGATGGCGTTGATCCAGGCTTTGGCTTCTTCGAGGGCCGGGTCGGTCCCTTTGCTGTCGAAGTAGGCAACGCCGCCGCCGCCGATCTCGATTTTGTTGAGGTACAGCGCACCCTGGCTTTCGCCGTTGATCCGCAGGCCGCCCTTGTAGTCCGCGCCGGCTTTCGAGCCGGCAAGAATGCACTGGGCTTCGGCGTTCTCGACTAGGTTGATCGCCCAGGCGGTTTCCAGATTGATAGTGGCGCCGTTCTGCATGGTGATAAAGCCGAAGGCCGAGTCTTCCACCATGAACTTCTCCGGGTCCCAGGGGCCCCAGGCGTTCGCGGCGTTTTTCGTTTGCGACAGCTTATGGTAGACGCTGCCCATGACGGATTTCGGCTTGTAGTTGTCCATCATCCACAGCGATAGGTCGAGCGAGTGGGTGCCGATGTCAATCAGCGGGCCGCCGCCCTGCTTGTCGCCGTCGAGAAAGACGCCCCAGGTCGGGACGGCGCGGCGGCGGATCGCAAGCGCTTTGGCGTAGTAGATGTCGCCCAGCTCACCGGCAACGCACAAGTTTTTGAGGTACTTGCTTTCAGCGGTATGGCGGGTCTGGTAGCCGATGGTCAGCTTTTTGCCGGACGTTTTGGCGGCTGCCAGCATCCGGCGAGCGTCGGCGGCTTTCTTTGCCATCGGCTTTTCGCACATGACGTGTTTGCCGGCTTCCAGGGCGGCGATGGTAATCACGGCGTGGGAGTCGTTTGGCGTGAGAACGTGAACGACATCAATCTTTGGGTCTTGCAGCAGCTCAGTATAGTCTACATAGACTTTCGCGTCCGCCGTGCCGTATTTCGCCGCAGCGGCCTGCGCTTTGTCCAGTTCCAGGTCGCAGAAGGCGACCATTTCGACGCCTTCTATTTGGGCAAGAGCGGGCATATGTTTGCCTTTAGCGATCCCGCCGGTCCCGATAATACCGATATGAAGTGTTTCTTCCACTAGCTCTCATGCCTCCTGAGTTTTGTCTCTTGGTTTAGTTTCCCGACCCACAGTAAAATCTCCTGCACGATTTGCGAAAATAATTACAGATTTGCCTGCCACTGGGTCCAGTTGCCGCTGAACTGCGAAACCCGGCCTCCGGGGCTGAAAACCAGCAGGCGGGTGGCGACTTTGTCTAAAAAGAAGCGGTCGTGGCTGACGACGACAATCGCGCCGGGAAAATGGACCAGCGCCCGCTCCATCACCTGGGTACTGGTCAAGTCTAAATGGTTTGTCGGCTCGTCTAAGATCAACACTTGGGCCTCGGACAGCAGGCACATCGCAAGGGCGACCCGCGCCCGCTGGCCGCCGGAGAGCGTGCCGATTTTGCGCCCTAAATCAGCCTCCGAGAATTGCAAAAGGGTCAGGAACTTCGCGATCTGCTTGCGGGCGGCATTAAACGCCAATGAGCCTGCGCCGCCGCTGGTGTTGACGGCATGAGTAACGGTATCGGTTAAATCCAGCCCCGCATAGGTCTGGTTGAAGTCGGCGAACGTGACGCCGCGCTCCCAGACCATCTCGCCGCTGTCCGGCGCTTCCTGCCGGGTCAGCAATCTGAGCAGTGACGACTTGCCGCTGCCGTTCGGCCCGACAATTGCCAGACGCTCGCCTTTTTCGATTTCAAATGAAACGTCTTGGAACAGCGTTTGCCCGCCGTAGGCTTTCGTCAGATGCTCGGCGCGGGCCAGTTTGTCGGGAACCCGCAGGCTGCTGTAGAGAGAGGTCACCAGAACGTCTACCGGGCGCGGCTCTTTGCGTTTTTTCAGGTCGGCGAGCTTGCGCTGCAAGGCCGACGTCGGATTGCGCCGGGCTTCCTCTCTGTCCGTGACCGCCTCGGCTTCAAACGTCAGCAGCTCTTCTTCGTGCAGAAACTGCCGTTCTAGAGTTTTGAGCCGGAACTGCTTTTCGCGGACATAGTCGCTGAACTTGCCCGCATACTCTTGAAGGCCGTAATTTTCCACTTCGACAATGCGCGTCACGACGCCGTCCAGGAACTGCCGGTCATGGGAAATGAGCAGCAGACCGCCCTTAAACTGCGACAGCCAGCCTTCCAGCCAGGCCAGACCCGCGACGTCTAAATAGTTCGTCGGCTCGTCGAGAAGCAGCACATCGGGCTGTTCCAGCAAAATCTTTGCCAATGCCGCCCGGTTCCGCCAGCCGCCGGAAAGCTGGTCAATCGGCCGCTCCCGATGCTCTGCACTGAAGCCGAGCTTGGAAAGCACCGTGTCAATCTGCCGTTCGTACTCCCAGCCGCCTTTGTGGTTCATTTCGTCCAGCAGTTCTGCCTGCCGGGCCAAAAGCCGCTCCATCGGCTCCGCGTCTTCCACGGTTTCCAGCGCCGCCGCGATTTGATCAAGCTCTTCTTCCATCGCCTTTAAATCGGCAAACAGCGCTTCCAGCGTTTCCTGCACCGAAAGCCGCCCGTCAAGCGACGAAAACTGCGAAAAGTAGCCGATCTTCAAATTCGGCTCGAAGTCCACCGTGCCTTCGGTCGGCACCGCTTCGCCCAAGATTAGTTTTAGGATAGTCGTCTTGCCGGTGCCGTTCTTTCCAATCAGACCGACCCGCTCGCCGGGCTGGAGCTTAAAGAAGACCGAACGCAGGACCAAGTGGTCCTCGTACTTCATCGTGATGTTGTGCAGGCGGATCAGACTCATACTTTTATTTTACCTAAGCGGGAAAGGCTTTTGTTTTCCGCCGACATTGAGTATAATAGGGGCAGAGATTTTTGGTACGCTCTTTTTGTTCTCTCCTTGTGACTTTCTGTCTGCTTTTAGAAAGCCTGCTCCATGTCCATTACTTCACTTCTGCCTTCGGATCATAACGGCTCCGGGCCGCCTCGGACGAGAACAAACTCGTCGAAGCTGGCTGCGTTCTGGGAAAATCTGGATAAGCCGGACTCGGCGGCGCTGCACGGGCTGTTTTCCGGCGCAGTCTGGATCGTGCTGACGACGATTTTCGGGTTCATCGCCTCTAACGAGCTGACGACGCCGGACATTTTTGCAGGCATTCCGCAGCTTGTCTGGAGCCGAATCCGGCCCGCGCACATCACCATGGGCTTGTTCGGCATTTTCGGGTCGGGCATGTTCGGCGGGTGGTACTTTATCGTGCCGCGTCTCTGCAAAACTCCGTTGCAGACAAACCGGGCAGCGAACCTGCTGCTGTTTTTTTGGAACCTGGCGATACTACTGGGAGTCGGAGCGCTTCTAAACGGAGACACGCAGGGAAAAGAATACACGGAGCTTCCCTGGTGGATTGACTGGCCGGTGCTGACGCTGATGTGCGTCAATGCCGTGATTATCTTCCAGACCATTGCCGCCCGGCGGGAGCCAAAGATATATGTCTCGCTGTGGTACATCGGCGGGTCAGTCGTCTGGGTCGCGATGATGTATTTTATCGGCAATGTGATGTGGCATCCCTTCGATACCTACATGGATGCCAAAGGCTTGCAGCATATTTTGTGGAACAACGATGCGTCCCATCTGCCGGCCGGTGTGTCGCAGTTCCAGCGTACCGGATCGTTGATCGGGCTGAACGACGCTGTTTGGGAATGGTTCTACGGCCATAACTTGTTCGGGCTTTTTATTACGACCGGCGGCATTGCACTGGTGTATTATCTGGTGCCGAAGCTGTCACGCCGCCCGCTGTACTCGCACCTGATGTCGCTGGTCGGATTCTGGTCAATCGCGCTGCTGTATTCCAACACGGGGCAGCATCACCTGCTGCAAGCGCCGATTCCTAACTGGCTGAAAGTGATCTCGATTGTCGGCTCGGTCGGCCTGATTATTCCGGTCTTCTCCTTCAGCGTCAACATTTATATGACCATGCGCGGCCAGTGGGGGCAGATGCTGGAAAATATCCCATTGCGGTTTGTCTTGACCGGCTCTTTCTTCTACCTGGCCGTTTCGTTCCAGGGGACGGTGCAGGCGCTGATGACCGTGAACAGGTATGTCCACTTCACGCAGTGGGTCATTGCGCACTCGCATTTGGCCTTTTTGGGCGCGTTTGCGTTTATATCCTCGGCGACAATGCTGTATATGGTGCCGCAGATCGTCCGCAAGCCGCTGTGGAGCCGCAATCTCGCGGACTTCCAGTACTGGCTGATGCTGATCGGAGTCACCGGCTATTTCTGGGCGATTACGTCGGCGGGCCTGGCCCAGGCCAGCGCATGGGTGACGCTTGGCGAGCAAGTGGTTAAAGCCTACCCAGTCGTGAAACCGTATTTCCTGCTGCGGTCAGTATTCGGCGGCATGTATATGATCGCCGTGATGATCCAGTTCATCAACCTTTATATGACGGTGCGCCAAAAGATGCCGAGCGCGGCAGAGAAGCGCGGCCTGGAAATTGCCGACTTGCAGGAAATCGGCGCTCCGGCGACCGAGTTCGATGACCGCACGGCGGTTTTAGATTAGGTTAGGTTGAGAAACTCCCGTCCATGAAAATGACACCGCTGACAATTTTATTCGGCTCGATATTCGTCATGTTTAGCTGGATCATTGTGATGGCGATCCTGCCGCCGCAGGTCTTCCATCCGAGCCCGACGCCGAACGCGCAGCCTTATACGGCGCAGCAGCTCAAGGGCCGCGAGATTTATGTCCAGAATGGCTGTGTTTACTGTCATTCTCAGGACACGCGCCCAATGGACTGGGGCGAAGGCAGCGGATTGGCCGCGCAGCCGGGCGATTATGCGTATGATTCGCCGCATGAAGTCGGAACGTCCCGCAACGGCCCGGATTTGTTCCGCGAAGGCGGCTACCACCCGGATGACTGGCACTGGGCGCATTTTGAGAACCCGCGCTACACCCGCCCGCAGTCGTTCATGCCGTCGTTCTCGTATATTAAAGGCGAAGACCGGAGCAACTTGATCGCTTACATTCAGTGCCTCGGCGGCAGAATGGGTGTCAAGCGGGCGAAGCAGCAGGCCGACCTCAAAGTTAATCTTGTTAAGTATTACCAAAGAGGCCCCGGTGAGAATGTCGCGTACCTCAACTCGACCATTCCCAGCGCGTGGCTTGTCATGCCGAACCCGGAGCCGGTGACGGAAGGCTCGGTCGAGCGCGGGCGCGTTTTGTATGTCGCTTACTGCGCGGGCTGCCATGGCGAGCATGGCGACGGGCGCGGCCCGGCAAAGCCTTACCTGATCCCGCCGCCGATGGACTTCACGCTCATTCAAGCGTCGGGAGCCAGCACGCAGGGCGGCCAGCCGGGCTACCATTACAGCTACCGCAAGAACGAAGTGTCTTCGATCTCAAACGGCGACATTTATTATGTGGTCCTGTACGGCATTCCGGGAAGCGCGATGCCGCAGTTCAAGGGCCAGCTCCCGTCGGAAAAGATCTGGGATGTCGGCAACTATGTCGGCTGGGCTTTTATGGGCTGGAAGATGGAGCCGTATTCCGGGCGTTACGAAGAGCTGGCCCGGCAGCCCTGGGAGCATACCTGGGAAGTGGGCCAAAAGAAGCTGGCGTCCGCACGGACGCCTTAACACTGAGGCACTCCGACATATTATTCATCACGCTAAAGAGGGATTGCATTTGAAATCAATTTTATCGCTGACACTGCTGTTCCTGGGTGGTGCAGCCGGCAGCGTTTTTGCACAAGCCCCTGTGCCTGATGCCGTTCAACGGCTCCTGGCGACGATTCAGCACAAACAAACTTTTGCCGTCGCCGTCGTACAAACGGATGACAGCGCCGGCGATCGCCCTGACTCGGCGTACTTGGAGTTCAGTCAGCCGAACAGATTCAAGCTTGTCTCACGGGTGCAGGGGCTGCTGGTCGGCACAGTCGTCTGCGACGGCAAATCGGTTGTTCAATGGAACGATGCTGTGTCCATGAAACAGGCTGCTCCTGCGGCGTTTCAGGACATCCACCGTGTGCTGCCCGCCGGCAACTCCGCACTGGCTGCGGAAGCGTTGTTCGCCAGGCCCAATGGAATTGCAAAAATTACGGATTGGGTGGACGAAGGACCCGCAGTGATTCGCCGAGCGGCGGCTCACAAAGTCTCAGCGCCCGCTGAACATTTAACCTTGTGGCTTCAGCCTGAGACCGGCTTTCCCCTACAGGAAGAAATTGCTGCCGGAGAACACACGCTGCTATTCAGCTTCAGCTATCCCAAAGCCGCAAGCGCGGTGAAACCGGCAGATTTCACCGACACGCCGCCTGACGGACTAAAGCGTTACACACCGCCGAACGAAGCGGGGCTGCTTCCTCCCGGAACATCCGCTCCAGACTTCACGCTTTCTCGGCTAGACGGCACGGCAGTCAATTTAGCAAGGCTGAAAGGCGGCGTGGTGCTGGTAGATTTTTGGGCCTCTTGGTGCCCGCCATGCCGCGAATCCATGCCGGTTGTTGAAGGCATTTACAGAGACCTCAAACGGCAGGGGCTGTCTGTCCTTTCCGTCAATACCGGGGACGAAAAGGAAGCCATGCAGGGGTTTCTTGCGGCTCACCCGGAATACACCACGACAATGCTGTTTGACCCGAACAGTAAGCCAAACGAAATCGCAGATTCTTACCGGGTCACAGGCATACCCACCATTTATGTTCTGGATAAAGAAGGAAAAGTCGTCGCGTCTTTTGTCGGTTACGAGTCTGATGAAGGCGCGAAGATTCGTCTTGCCCTGTCTTATGCCGGCTTATAACACGGTCAACATTCTGCACTTCAAAAACCCGGCACGGGAAGTGCCGGGTTTTCTTTTACCTATTATGAATTTACAAACCCCTCCTATTCGCTCTCTCTATGCGATCCTTGCACTTCTGCTCACCTTCACGCCGCTTCACGCACAAACTCTGCCCGTTTACAAAGACGCACACGCGCCGCTGGAAGCGCGGGTCACCGACTTGTTCGGGCGAATGACCCAGGATGAAAAGCTCGGCTTTCTCACGGGAACCGGGTTTACGACCCAGCCATTGCCCCGCCTCGGCGTCCCGGCGCTGGCGATGGCGGACGCGGGGCAGGGGGTCCGCGGCGGACAGGACAGCACCCAGGGGCCGGCAACGCAGTTCCCATCGGGCGTGACGATGGCGTCGTCTTGGGACCCGCTGCTGGTGGAGCGCATCGGCCGGGCCATCGGCGAGGAAGCCCTGAACAAAGGCACGGGAGTAGAAGTGCTGCTCGGCCCGGCGGTCAACATTCAGCGGTCGCCGCTGGGCGGGCGGAACTCGGAGTACTTCAGCGAAGACCCGTTTCTGGCGGGACGCCTGGCGGTCAGCTACATTCAGGGGATGCAAAGCACCGGCTGCGCGGCGTGCGTGAAGCATTTTGCCGCTAACAATGAAGAAGTGGACCGAAACACGGTCAACGTCACCGTAGACGAGCGTGCGCTGCGCGAGATTTACCTGCCCGCATTTGAGGCCGCCGCGACGGAAGGCCATGCGTGGTCGGTCATGGCTTCATACAACCGTGTCGGCGGCTACTACCTGACGGCAAATAAATACCTGCTCTCGGACATTCTGAAAGATGATTGGGACTGGGACGGACTGGTGATGTCCGACTGGGGCGCAGTGCATGAGACCGGGGGCGTCATCGCCGCCGGCAACGACTTGGAAATGCCGGGCGGGACGTATCTGACGCATGATAAAGTGGCGCGGGCATTAAGCAGCGGACGCATTACGCAGGCGGAGATTGACGACTCGGTAAAGCGCATCCTACGGATAGTGGTCCGGGTTGGTTTGCTGGACGGGCCGCGCACGATTGACCACAGCGTCGTCAACTCGCCGGCCCACCAAAAACTTGCGTATGATGCCGCCTGCGGAGGCATAGTTCTCTTAAAGAACCAAAACGGCATTCTGCCGCTCGACGCCGCGACCATCAAATCTATTGCCGTAATCGGGCCGGGCGCAAAGCGGATGCAGTTCGGATCGCAGGGCAGTCCCAGTGTCCGGCCCTTTTATGAAATCGAGCCGCTGGATGGCATTAAAACGCGGGTCGGCAGCGGTGTGACGGTCCACTACGCGGCGGGTCTGCGGGTCGGTATTCCTGTTCCGGCGTCCGCACTGAACCCGCTGGTGGGGACGGAAAGCGGACTGCGGGGCGAGTATTTCGCGAACCGCAACTTGGCCGGGCAGCCCGTGCTGATTCGCGTTGATCCCACGCTTCAATTTGACTGGCCGCACGATCCGCCGGCGGCAGGCGTGCCGCGCACAGAGTTCAGTGTCCGGTGGACAGGGACGCTGACGGCGCAGGCCGGTGGGCATTATGCGCTGTCGCTGTCGGGGGATGACGGCTACCGGCTGTTTTTGGACGGCAAACAGGTCATAGACCACTGGTTTGAAGGCGGGGTCTCGACGCAAACGGTAGATACTGATTTCGCCGCGAACTCGCGGCATTCTCTGCGGATCGAGTATTTTCAGGCAGGCGGGGATGCGTCTCTGCGCTTCAGCTGGATTCTGCCCGGACACTCTTCGTTCACCGATGCGACCGACGCCGCCAGGAACTCTGACGTTGCGGTGGTTGTCGTTACCACGGCCGGCATGGAAGGCGAGGGACAGGATCGGCCTTCGATGGCCTTGCCGGGCGACCAAGATGCACTCATCGCGGCAGTCGCCGCCGCGAACCCGAAAACGATTGTCGTCTTGAATAATGGAACGCCGGTGCTGATGCCCTGGCTGCCGAGCGTACCGGGCCTGGTAGAAGCGTGGTTTCCCGGCGACGAAGGCGGTCACGCGCTGGCGTCGCTGCTGTTCGGCGATGTCAGCCCCAGCGGCAAGCTGCCGACGACTTTAGCGTCTCGCCGCGAAGATTATCCCGACTTCGGCCACTTCCCCGGCATCGGCGGCCAAGTGACGTATGCCGAAGGGATTTATGTCGGCTACCGGCACTTTGACAAAGCCCAGATCGCGCCGCTGTTTCCGTTCGGCTACGGCTTGTCGTACACGAAATTCCAGTACGGCCCACTGCGCCTGTCGTACCCAACGCTTTCGCCGAGCGGCACGGTCACGGCGAGTGTCCGCGTGACCAACACCGGCACGCGGGAAGGCGCGGAAGTGGTTGAGCTGTATGTGCATGACCCGAAGCCGAAAGCAGACAAAGCCATGCGGGAGTTAAAAGGATTCGGCAAAGTGAATCTGCTGCCGGGGCAGATTAAGACCGTCACGATGACTTTGCGCCCCCGCGACCTAGCCTACTGCGACGTTTTCGGCAAGCAGTGGAAGGCAGATGCGGGAGTTTATGACATTCAAGTCGGCTCTTCTTCGCGGGACATCCGCCGTCAGGCGGTTCTGCGGCTGGGGGCGGATTACACCCAGGCAATTCCACTGATGGGCGCACCGCCTGCGCCGGTTCATAACCCGAACGATTTAGCGTACAAGCGTCCGGTCACGGCGTCTTCGGTCCAGGAGGCCGACACGCCGGCCTCAAACATCACCGACGGCGATGACAGCACGCGCTGGAGTTCTAATTTCTCCGACCCGCAGTGGGTTGCGATAGATCTAGGAAGATCGGTCACGGTTGACCACGTCAAGCTGGTGTGGGAGGACGCTTACGCCAGTGCGTACTCGGTTCAGGTCAGCCAGGACGACAAATACTGGACCGATATTTATCACACTGACAACGGGACAGGAGACCCGGAAACGATCCACTTTGCGCCGGTCACGGCTCGCTATGTGCGGATTTACGGGACCAAACGCGCCACCAAGTTCGGCTACTCGCTGTTCAGCGTGGAAGTCTACGCGCCGGGAACGTAAAGAAGCAGGCCCAGAAAAAGCCCCGGCAGACTGCCGGGGCTTTTTTGCTTTTACTTAACCCGCAAAGCGCTTGGAAACGGCGTCCCAGTTGACGGTGTTCCACCAGGCGGCGAGGTATTCAGGGCGCCGATTATTGTACTTGAGGTAGTAGGCATGTTCCCAAACATCGTTGCCAAGCAGAGGCGTCTGCCCGTCGGTCATCGGGTTATCTTGATTGGCGGTGGAAACGACGGCGAGGGTGCCGTCGGCGTTTTTCACCAGCCAGGTCCAGCCGGAGCCGAAGCGCTTGACCCCGGCATCGTTGACGGCGGTTTTCATGGCGTCTACGCTGCCGAATGTGGAGTTGATGGCATCCAGCAGCGGGCCGGTCGGCTCGCCGCCTCCGCCGGGTCCCATAATCTCCCAGAACATCGTGTGGTTGACATGGCCGCCGCCGTTGTTTCGGACGGCAGCTTTAATGTCTTCGGGAATCGCGCCTGGGTTTGTGATCAACTCTTCGGCGGACTTGCCGGCAAGCTCCGGGTGCTTATCCAGAGCGGCGTTCAAGTTCGTGACATACGCCTGATGGTGCTTGTCGTGGTGCAGGTGCATCGTGGCTTCGTCAATGGACGGCTCCAATGCGTCGTAGGCATAGGTCAGGGGGGGGACTTCAAAGGCCATGGGGAGTGACTCCTTCTTCGGGTATCGGTTGTTTACTTCGCGACGGCGGCGGGTTTGTCTTTCTTGGCGCTTGCGTCTAAAAAGAATGTCTCCACTTCCGCAAGGTCGTAAACCCGGCGGGCGGGGGGCAGGAACTGCAAAAAGCGCTGACCGTAGGTTTTGCGGACGAGCCGGGTGTCCAAAATGGCGACGACGCCCCGGTCTTGTGACGTTCGGATGAGGCGCCCGAAGCCTTGTTTCAGCCGAAGCTGGGCCTGGGGCAGCGCAAAGTCGTTGAACCAGTCGCCGCCGGACGCCGTGATTTCGTCCACGCGGGCCTTGTGGAGCGGGCTGTCCGGGACAGCGAACGGCAGGCGGTCTATGATGACGAGGCGCAGATCGGCGCCGGGGATGTCCACGCCTTCCCAAAACGACTGGGTGCCGAACAGCACGGCGTTTTTCTCGCTCTTGAAGGTCTGGATCAGCTTTGGGTTCGGCATCTCTCCCTGACGCAGAAGCGGGTAGGGCAGCTCCGACTGGGTGAGCTGGTCATACGCGGCGTTCATCGCCCGGTAGGAAGTGAACAGGAGAAACGCGCCGCCTTGGGAGGCTTCGATCAAGGCGATCATTTCGTTTGCGGCATCGTAAGCATAGCCGGGGTCATCGGACGGCATCGGCAGGTGGCGCGGCAGGTACAAGAGGCAGTTGTTCGCATAATCAAACGGCGAGCCGACGATGGTTTCGGTGACGTTCGGATCAGTCGGCGACAGGCCGAGACGCTTGCGGACGTAGCCGAAGCCGCCGTCAGTGGACAGCGTCGCCGAGATCAGCGCCGCGCCGACCGAGCGGGGCTGTTTCCAGAGAGCGGCGGACAAGATAGGAGCAACAGACACGGGGGTCCAGTTGATTGTCGCCGACGGGCCGCGCCGCCCGGCCCGGCCCAAAGAACCCCAGCGGACAAAGTTGGAATCATCGCCGCCGAACGCCAGCGTCAGCTCTTCTTTGGCGCGGACGCACTGCCGGCGCAGGCCGTCTACGCGGTCTTTCAAAGCAGGCTGGCCGCCGGTGTCTTGTTTGAGCAGATCGGTGGCCGTTGAGTCCAGCAGTACGCCGATGGCGGCGGCCTGGGCGCGGGCGGATTCAAGGGCCGGCTCGCCGCGCAGAATGTCCGACACGATGAACTCCGGGCGTCCGCCGTGCAGGAACGGGTCAAACAGGGCCTGCGAGCTGTTTTCAATGGCTTTCAATCTATCGGTGTTCATGTCCAGCACCCGTGCAGTCCGGCGCAGCTTGTCCATCAGGCCGGGCAGACGCTGGGAGGAGAACGCGATGCCGAAGGCGGCAGCGGCGGCAGTTTCGAGATGATGGGCTTCGTCGAAGACCACAAAGTCATAATCGGGCAGCAGCTTGGCATCCGGCTCGCCGCTGCGGCGCACGGCCAGG
This sequence comes from Capsulimonadaceae bacterium, assembly GCA_965277885.1. Lineage (GTDB taxonomy): Bacteria > Armatimonadota > Armatimonadia > Armatimonadales > Capsulimonadaceae > JANXMY01. Next base: position 759,125 of record CBDIDS010000003.1, read on the forward strand.
TCTGACAGAAACAAAGCATGGTTGACTAACAATATCTCGGCTTCCGACGCTTCCCGGCGCATCCGGTAGTAGAAGCAGCGGTCGAAGAACCGGCACTCCTGCGACTTGCAAGTATCGGTATTCGCCCGGATCTCGGCCCATCCGGGATAAGTAAAGTCAAGCTCGGCGTTGTCCCCAGTCCTGGTGGTCCGGCTCCAATTCGCGACTTGCAGAAACTGCGGATCGCCGACGGTCCATAAGTCGCCGCGAGCGGCATCTAAATCCTGCAAGCATAAATAATTGCCCCGGCCTTTCACGACGGCCGCTTCGCCGGGCATCTTCCAGACGGATTGTGCGAGCGGGACATCCTTGCCCGCAAGCTGGGACTGCAAGGCCAGCGTGTGCGTGGACACGACGATGCGGCAGTTGGGCTTGGCGTGTTTGAGCGCAGGCAGAAGATACGCCAGTGTCTTGCCGACCCCGGTTCCGGCTTCAATCAGTGCGACGCCGCCGGGCTGAGACATCGCGGCGTCAATCGCCGCCGCGACGGCTTGCTGCTGCGGCCGGGGAACAAAGCCCGGCAGGGCGCGTTTTAGAGCGCCGGTTTCGCCGAGATATTGTTTCAAGTAAGTGCGTCCAGCCATAAGTTTCTGTTTCTCTTGGTGAAAATTATACCGGCAATCGTGCCGAGAGTGTTTTGTTTTGGCGGTTCGCAGGTATAACAAGGCAGAACTTGACCGACACCGGCTTGGGGCGCCTGCTGTAAACTCGTGCCGGCACCCGAATCGGTCTTAGTACTGCTTGAGACGGTCTTAGTAAAAAGGAGCTTTTCCACCCATGTCCACTCGAACCACGCTGCACCGCCTGGCCCTTGCCAGCGCCGTTGCCGCCATGCTGGCCTCCGCGCCCAGCGCTTTTGCACAAACGTCCGACGCACCGGCCTCGCCGGCGACAACAACGCCAGATGCCACTACGCCGTCTTCCGGCATGACGGCAACGCCACCGCCTGCCGGCACGGACTCCACAGCGCCGATGTCCGGCAGCACGTCCTCCATGCCGATGTCCGGCAGCACGTCCTCCATGCCGATGTCCGGGATGTCCAGCACGAACGTCCCGACGCCGCCGATGAACCTGCCGACCGACTACAAAATCCTGAACAACCGGGTCTTCGACGGCACGGATTTGGAGCAGGCGCGAGCACGCGGCCTGTCGGATTCGCAGATTGCGACCATCATCAAAATCAGCAAAGAAACGACGCTGCCTTTCAATCAAGTCAGCGCTATGGTCGAGCGCGGCGCGACGTTTCCGGAGATTGCGACAAATTATGGCTTAAAGCTTAGCTCCGTTTATAGCAACGAAAAAGAAAAGCAGCAGATCTCCGACTACGACGCGCTCAATAAGTACGCGAAGTCGCTGGGCAAAAGCGACAGCATGATGTCCATGCCGATGAGCAGCGGTTCGTCCACGATGACCCCGCCGATGACGCCGTCCACGCCGCCGATGGCTCCGGCCGATACGACGACTTCTATGACCCCGGTCGGCCAGCTTGACATTGTTGAAACGGCAATGGCGGCAAGAAACCTGACCACGCTGGTAAAGGCACTTCAGATCGCCGGTCTGACCGAGACGCTGAAAGGCGCCGGGCCGTTCACCGTCTTTGCGCCCGATGACCGGGCGTTCGCCCGGCTGCCCGCCGGCGCTCTGGATGCCCTGGAAGCCGACCCTGCCCGTCTGCGGGCCGTGCTGACTTACCATGTCATTCCGGCAAACATCATGGCGGCGGACGCGATGGCGATGACTTCGCCGACTTCGCCTCCCACCGTCGAAGGCGCGACCCTCCAAGTTACCAAAAGAAGAGGTCACTTACGGGTCAATGACGCCACTGTGACAAGAGCCGACATCAAGGCCAGCAACGGCACAATCCACATCATCAACATGGTGCTGATGCCGCCGACAAACGACACGACCACGCCGCCGTCCACAACGCCCGACACAACAACGCCGCCCGCAGCGCCGATGAATGCGACGCCGCCTGCCGCGCCCGCAGCGCCGGGAACCACCGATGCGACGCCTGGTACAACCCCCGTCACTCCGGGGACAACGGATTCGACGTCCGGGACGACATCGGGAATGTCCGGTACAACTCCCGGAACATCAGGCGCAGCTCCGGCAACCCCGGATACGACGCCCGGAACGACGCCGGCGACCCCGTCCGCTCCCGGCCAGTAAACGGCCTGCCGTAAAATCAACGCCTCCCGGTTCTGGGCTTATCCAGGATCGGGAGGCTTTTTTGCGTCATGGCCGCGCTCCACAGCAGCGTCGTAAAAATTGCGGCGGCCACGACTCCGGCATCGTTGAGCAGAAGACAAGCCGCTATCCCGACAACGCCTGCCGAGCGCAGCGCCGTGTCGCGGCTGTCTGGGGCAGGCGTTGTTCGCCAGAGCCAAGCCGTACACAGCAGTCCCAGCCAGAGCAGCGCCGCCCAGGCGCTGTGGTACGCCAGCCGTCCTTCCACCGCCAGCTTGCGCCGAACGATGTCCCAAGCTTCCTGCGGTCCGCCGCTCGTGATGCGCCGTACCGCTTCGCCGATATGCGATCCATTTCCCGCATGAAGAAACGCATCGCCGAGTGCAGCGGCGGCCAATCCCGCGAGAACGACGCCGACAAGCGCCGCGCCTGTCTTGAATGTCCAGCGCCGCCGGGCGTCAGTGAGGTAAAACGTGCCGAAGACGAAAAGCGAGACCAGAACTCCGCCCGCTTTTGCCCCTGCCGTCCCCAGCAAAACGATAATTCCTGCCATCGCGGCGAGCAGCGCAAACCGCCCTGACTGGTTCGGCGGCCGGAGCCGCGCCGCTGCGACAAGGGCCGCGCCGAGAAGAAGCCCCATCGCCTCGTTGCCGATGCCGTAGTAGCGTGCGCCTTCCAGCGCTGAGTAGCCAAGCAGCCCCCGATGCATCAGCCCGTTCCCGGTCATCGCGTCGGCGCACACGGCAACGGTAAGAAAAATGGCAACGGTAAGAAAAATGCCTGCGGCAGTCAGCAGGGCGCTGCCGATAAAGCGCGAGGATAAAGTGAACAGGGCAAGCAGAGCGACAAGAAGCAAGCCGAATGACAGCGCGGACGCAGCGAACAATGCGGCGGCCAGTACGGCTGTCGGCACAAACAGTGCAGCGCCCGGAACGGCGAAACGCGCCGTCAGCAGAGTCACGCATACGATCCAGAAACCAAGTGCAGCGGCAGTGTAGGGAAGAAGGCGCATTGCCTGCGACTGCTGAACAGCTTCCGTATTCAGACAGTCACAGACACCGGCAGCGTCTGTCGCGGCGGCATAAGACCAGGCAAACCCGAACGGCGCAGTCCCAAGCTGTGTGCGGGGAATGCCGAACAGCGCGGCCACGGACGGCGCAAAATCCGTGTTGGTGACAAGGCCGGGGCGGCGTGTGGACGGCGAACGGAGCAGACCGGCGGGGATGTCCGTCCCCCAGACCAGCACCGGGGCAAGCTGTCTCTGGGCCGCGTCACCAGCAGCCGGCGAAAGAACAACCAAACGGCCTTGAAGCGCAGCGACTTGTGCGGCGGCGCGGGAAAGAACCGTATCGGCGGAAGCGATGTCGGGCCCAGCGTCCCAAACCAGGCAGCGGCCCGGCAGAGCACGGAGTACAGGGATTTGCCGCACAGCGCCGTCGCCGCCTGCCGCGAGCCAGTCGGCCTCCGGGGCGCCGCCGGAAGCGACTGAAACCCGCTGCGCGGCCAGGGTGTCGGCGAGACTGCCGAGGCGCAGATCGTAGCCGACATTTTGGTTTGCGGCAAGTACGGCGGGCCACTCCAAACAAACTGACTGTCCCGGTCCGGCTCGTGTGCCTGTGCGCCGCTCAAACAGCGCGGCGGCGCTGACGCGGACGCCAGGCGCGGGCGAAGACGCGGGCAAAAAGCGGGCGGGGGGAAAGCCGGCGGCACGCGCTCCGGCGGCAAGCGTCAGCAGAGCGCCCTGCACCGTTTCCCGCTCCTGACGGCCTGCCCGATGGGCGGTGCGCGTGTTCAAGACGCCGAGGGCGCCGGTCTGCATCAAGCGGTGCAGAGCGGGGGCGTCGGCAGTCTGCCATTCCCGCAGCGTGGCGGGCGGCAGCAGCACGATTACGACAGCAGGCGGGGAGGCAAGGCAGGGAATAGCGCAAAGCAAGCACAAGACGGCAAAAAGAAGTTTCATGTGCGGAACAAAGCCGCATCGAGCGCCTGCCGGACGGTGTCAACGCCGATCACGTTTAAGTCCGGCATCCGGCGCAGGCCCGCTTTGTTGCGGGCGCAGACAATAGCCTGCTTGAAGCCCATGCGGGCCGCTTCGCGCAGGCGCAGCTCGACATGGCCGACCGCGCGGACTTCGCCGCCGAGACCGACTTCTCCGGCAAAGACGGTGGCCGGGTCCACGGGCCGCTCTTGAAAGCTGGACGCGGCGGCGACGGCGACGGCGAGATCTGCCGCAGGCTCGTCCGCCCGGACACCGCCGGCCAGATTCACGAACACGTCTTGGGAGGCAAGCCCCAGGCCGACGCGCTTTTCCAGCACGGCTAAGATCAGGCTGACCCGGTTCTGGTCCACGCCTGATACCGTCCGGCGCGGATTGGCTAGAAACGACGGCGCGACCAATGCCTGCACTTCGATCAGCATCGGCCGCGTGCCTTCGACGGTCGCTAAGATCGCCGACCCGGCGGTATTCTGCGTGCGCTCCGCCAGCAGCATTTCCGAGGGATTCGGGACTTCGACCAATCCTTCCTCGTGCATCTCAAACAGGCCCAGCTCGTCGGTCGAGCCGAAGCGGTTCTTGACGGCCCGCAGTATCCGGTAGGTATAGTTCTTGTCGCCTTCAAACGTCAGCACGGTGTCAACCATGTGCTCTAAAACGCGCGGCCCGGCCAGGGTGCCTTCTTTGGTGACATGGCCGACCAGAAAGATCGGGATGCCTTCGCCTTTGGCGACCTGGGCCAGATAGGCAGTCGCGGCCCGGACCTGGGAGACCGAGCCGGCGGCGGACTCAATATCCGGGTGCTGCATCGTCTGGATACTGTCAATGATCGCAAACAGCGGCCTTTCGGACTGGATCGCCGCCGCGACCTGCATCACGTCGGTTTCGTTGTGCAGCAGCAAATCGCCCCCGGTGATGCCGAGGCGCTCCGCCCGAAGCTTGATCTGCGTCGCCGACTCTTCCCCAGACACATAAAGCGTTTTTTCCCCGCGCATGGCCGCCTTGCCGGCCACTTCTGTCAACAGCGTGCTTTTCCCGACGCCGGGATCTCCGCCGATGAGGGTGAGGGCGCCGCGCACGATGCCGCCGCCCAGAACGCGGTCAAACTCACCGATGCCGCTTTGGATGCGTCCTTCCTGGGCAGGCGAGGGGACATCGCCGAGGCGCTGGGGCTTGCTGGCGCCGACAAGCGACGGCAGGGCGGTCCGGGTACCGGGCGCTTTGGACGGCAGGGCGCTCAGGGTTTCTTCCAGTGTCCCCCACTCGCCGCAGGCGGGGCATTTGCCGAGCCATTTGGCGTTTTCGTGGCCGCACTGGCGACAGACATATTTGTTTTGCGCTTTCGGCATACGAGTATTGTACCTGATTTGCCTGTGCCTCTATTTGACACGCCGGGCCGTTTCTGCTAAAATCAGGGTGAAGGAGCGAATTATGCCAAGCGTCCGGGAAACACTCACGGCGTTGTATGCCGTTCAGCAGATAGATACACTGATTCAGAGGGCCAAGCGCACGCAGACGAATTTAGATAACGGCACGGCGGCAGGGGCGGCGGCGGCTGCGGCCAACAGCGCCGCGCAGGCGAGGAAAGCCGAGCTGCATACGCTGGCGGGGGACCTGAAAGATAATGAGCTGAAGCTTTCGACGGTCGAAACCAAGCGTAAATCCTACCAGCAGAAGCTGTACCAGGGCAGCGTGACGAACGCCAAAGAGCTGGCGAACATCGAAAAAGAGATTGAAGCGCTGGGGCGTCAGCAGTCCGACTTAGATGGGCGTATTTTGACGCTGATGGACGAAGTCGAGCAGGCGCAGGTTGCGTCGGGTGCAGCGGATGCGGCGGCGCACGCGGCGGAAGGGCATCGGGCCGAAATTATCGCGGCGTATCGGTCCCGGTATGAAGCGCTGACGCTGGAGCTTTCCAGCCTGACCCAGCAGCGGGATGCAGCGGCAGCAGCGGTGGAAGATAAGGCGGCTTTGAATCGGTACGACGGCATCCGGGCGAAAGCGGCAGGCATTGGGATCGCCAAGATTGAAGGCGATACCTGCGGCGGCTGCCACATGAAGTTATCGTCTACACTGATCAAAACCGTCAAAGAGCAGACGCAGATCCAGACGTGCGAGAACTGCGGGCGGCTGCTGCTCATTTGAGGAAAGCGTGCATTGACGCCGCGCGGAACGCCGTGCTATAATCAGTGTTGAGGTTCGCTGCTCCCGCCATGCCGCACACACTGCCGTCTCAGCCTGATTCTGCCGGTTTCGGCGCTGCCCCGCCCGCCCCGCCGCCCATTCCTACCATGCCCATGCCGTCGCCGGGCGAGTTTGAGCATATTTTGAAGCGGCTGGTGGATCGGATCGCCAAAATTTTGCAGGCCGAAAAGTGTGTCTTTTTGCTGCATGATGCCGGGGCCGCGCTGCTGTATGCCGCCCCGCCGGCGCTTGGGTTCAGCCGGGATGAGCTGCATTCGTTGGAGCGGCCCGTGGCGGCAGAAGGCGTCTCTAACGAAGTCTACCGCACGTCCACCTCTTCCATCACGTTCGACGCGGTGCTGGACCCGCAGGCGGCTTCCGAAGGACTCGCCCGCTTCGGCATTCGGAATGCGGTTTCCGTGCCGCTGACTGTGGAAAAGCGCGACGAGGAAAACCGGGTTGTAGACCGGACGACAATTGGTGTCCTGCACGTCTTCAACAAAAAGTACGGCGGCGTGTTTGCCGATGAGGATGTGCGCCTCTTGGAGCAGCTTGCGCGGCAGGGGGCGGCGGTGATTGCCTCCGCCCAGATTTACCGCGAAGTGGTGCAGGAAAAGCAGGAGCTGCTGCACACGATTGACAGCCTGTACGCCGGGCTGCTGATGGTCGGGAACAATGGCCGTCTGGTTCAGGTCAACCCCTCGGCCCGCGCCATCCTCGGTATTTCCCCAGCCCTTCCCGTCGTTGACCTGCCGTTTGAGCGGGTCGTCACCGACCCCCGTATCCGGGCGATTTTGAACCGCGCTTTAAGCTCCGGCCATGCCGAAGTCGCCGAAGAAGTGTCGTTCAGGGTTGACGATGCCCCGCCGGAAGCGCAGTTCCGCGAGCGCATTTATCAGGTGCAGTGCGCGACGGTGCGGGACGACGATGGGGAGCCGGCGGGAATTGTCGCGGTTTTTAATGACATCACGGAGATACGCGGCGTCGAGCAAATGAAGACGGCGTTCATTTCGACGGTTTCCCACGAGCTGCGGACGCCGCTGACCAGCATTAAAGGCTTTATTTCCACGCTGCTGACCGACGAAGAAGGCTATTTCGACGAAGCGACCCGGCGCGAGTTTTATGGGATTATCAACTCCGAGTGCGACCGCCTGAACCGACTTATTTCCGACTTGCTGGACATTTCGCGCATTGAGCAGGGCAGTGCGATGCAAATGAACTGGCAGCCGTTGGATGTGATGGCGCTGACCGAGAAAGTCCTGGCGGCGCAGAGGGCGTATGCGAAAGATCACATTCTGGCGCTGGACTTCCCCGCTGATTTTCCTCTGATTGAAGCCGACCCCGATAAAATAGACCAGATTCTGACGAATATCGTCAACAACGCTATCAAATACTCGCCTCAAGGCGGCACGGTGCGCGTGTCGGGGCGCATGGCGCAAGGCAGCCCCGAATCGGTTGTGCTGCGCGTTTCCGACGAGGGCATGGGGATTTCGCGGGAAGATCAGACGAAAATCTTTGGAAACTTTTACCGGGTGGACAACCGGGACAACCGGGAAATTGGCGGCACAGGCATCGGGTTGGCCCTAGTCAAAGCACTGACTGAAGGGCATGGAGGCTCAGTGGACGTGGAAAGCGAACTCGGCCAGGGAGCGACGTTTGTGGTGACGCTGCCGGTGCGCCGGCCTGAGCAATGAGCGTGTTGATCGCCGTACAGCGCGAGCCGGACGCGCGGGACCTGCCGCTGCCGGAATACGCGACGGCGGGAGCGGCGGGGCTTGACCTGCGGGCGACGATTGAGGCTGATCTGCGGCTTGCGCCGGGAGATCGGGCTTTGGTGTCTACGGGAATAAGGCTGGCGCTGCCGGAAGGGTATGAGGGTCAGGTCCGGCCCCGGAGCGGGCTGGCCTGGCGCTCCGGCCTGACACTGCTGAATGCGCCGGGAACGATTGATTGCGACTACCGGGGTGTCGTCAAAGTCATTCTGGTGAACTTGGGTCAGGACGCTGTGACGGTGCGGCGGGGAGACCGGATTGCACAGCTTGTCGTGGCCCCGGTCAGCCGTGTGGTTTGGGCCGAGACGGCGGAAGCTTTGACGGCAGAGCCGGGCCGGGGAGAAGCAGGCCGGGGAGAAGGCGGATTTGGATCTACGGGAAAGTAAAGCCGGAACTGACGCTGGTGTGCGCGAAGATGCGACGCTGCCGCGTGAAGCCTACGCGCTGCTGGCACAGGCCAACCTGCACCGGATGCGGGGGCAGTGGGACGATGCCGCCGAAAAGTGCATGGCCGCGCTGCGGCTTGCCCCGGACAGCGCTTCGGCAAACAGCCTGCTCGGCGATATTTACGAGAACCAGGGCCGCTGCGACGACGCAGCCCAGTGGTATCGGATGGCGCTGGACGCCAATCCCGACAGCCTGGCGGACCGCATGAAGCTGGATCGGCTGCGGCGGCACGAGGAAACGCAGTACGAAGACGCTCCGGCGTCTCGCCCGTTTCTGCCGGCGCCTGCGGCGAATCCGGCTGCGGCGGGCCTGCTGCACCGGCTGCGGCGAGACCCGGAGCTTGTGCTGCGGCTTGGCGCCGCGTTCGCGGCCCTGGGACTCGTGCTGGTCGTGCTGATTGCCTACCTGTCCGTGCATCCGGGCGGCTCGCTGCGGGCGTTTGGGCTGGGCGATGCTGTGGTCAGCTCAAAGCCGGTGGTCGTGCCGCCGGTGGCCGGAACTCTTCAGGCCGACCCGGACGCGACTGCGGCGCATGACCCGTCGGAGGCGGCGCTTTTGACGGCGCTGCAAGGGACGCCGGACCTCAGCCGGCAGGGGATCGCGGTCTATGATGTGCAGGTGGACCCGCGCGTCAGCCGCATGACGGTGACTTTCGGCGTGCCGACGTCGCCGGGCATGACGCAGGCCCAAGTTTCTTTATCTGCGCTGCACGTTTTGCAGGCCGCTGCGGCAGGTCAGGCGGCGGACACGTTCACGGCTCGGTGCTTTCTCCTTTCGGCTTCAGGCAGTGTTGCGGGGCTGGTCTTTGTGGGGGATGCGTCCCGCGACGCTCTGCAAGCGGCGGCGCCCGATGGGCCAAGCCCGGCGGCGTTTACGGATACCTGGTGGTCGGTGACGGCGGACATTCGGGCTTAGATGGTTGGGCTTGACGCTCTTTCGTGTTGGCAGTATAATAGCTGTGAGGAAATTCACAAGCGGTTCCTCGGAAGAGAAGACTCCGTGACCAGCCTTATTCCCAAAGTTCCCATTCCGACATTAGAGCGTCTCGCGACCTATCTGCGCTACTTGATAGATTTAGAGGCCGCGCAGGTGGAGACGATTTCCTCTACCGATGTGGAGAAGCAGACAGGGATCAACGCCGCCCAGTTTCGCAAAGACTTGTCGTACTTTGGGGAATTCGGGAAGCCTGGAGTCGGCTATAATGTGGCGGAGCTGCAAACACGGGTTGCGCGGATTTTAAAAATTGACCAGATGCAGCCGGTGATCGTGATCGGCGCGGGCAACCTCGGCAGTGCACTGATCGGCTATCCGGGCCTGCGCGAACATAAGTTTCATATTGCGGCGGCGTTTGACAGCGACCCGGCGAAGATCGGGCGGCCCCAGGGAAGCTTAGTCATTCAGGACGGGACGCTGCTGCGGCAGGTAAACGCCCGGATCAACGCCCGCATCGCAATCATTGCGGTGCCGGCGTCCGTCGCGCAGGCCGTGGCTGAGACGGCGATCAGCGCGGGCGTCCGCGTCATCCTCAATTTCGCGCCGATTTTGCTGAAAGTGCCGGAGCGGATTGTGGTCCGAAACGTTTCTTTTTTGCAGGAACTGGCCGTGCTTTCCTACCATATCTCCAGCGAGACAACCAAGTAATCCATGACAACCACACGCACTGAAAAAGACTCGATGGGCGAGTTTGAAGTCCCGACAGACGCTTATTACGGCGCACAGACGGCGCGGGCCGTCGCGAACTTCCCCGTGTCCGGGGTGCGTTTTCCGCGCCCGTTTATTCAGGCGCTTGGTGCGATCAAACGGGCGGCTGCGGAAACGAATGTCGAGATGGGGCTGCTTGACCCTAAAACCGCCGCGCTCATTTATGCCGCCGCCGATGAAGTGATTGCCGGGAAATTGGACGATCAGTTTGTCGTGGACATCTACCAGACGGGTTCGGGAACGTCCACCAACATGAACACGAACGAGGTCATCTCGAACCGTGCGATTGAGGTTTCCGGCGGCGTTGTCGGCTCCAAAAATCCGGTGCATCCGAACGACCATGTGAACAAAAGCCAGTCGTCGAATGATGTCATTCCGACAGCCATTCACGTCGCAGCCGCGACCGAGCTGGAAACGCGGCTTCTGCCTGCGCTTCGCAGCCTCCACGCCGCGCTTCACGCGAAAGCCGCCGACTGGGACAGCATTGTCAAGATCGGGCGGACACACCTGATGGACGCGACGCCGATCCGGCTGGGTCAGGAAGCGTCCGGCTGGGCGCGTCAGACTGCGCTTGCCATTGCCCGCTTAGAGTCGGTCAAGCCGCGTTTGTACGAGCTTGCCATCGGCGGCACGGCGGTCGGAACGGGAATTAACTCGCCCGTCGGGTTTGGGGCAAGTGTCGCCGCCAAACTGGCCTCTCGGTTCGATCTGCCGTTTGTTGAAGCCGAAAACCACTTTGAAGCGCAGGGCAGCCAGGATGCCGCTGTGGAGATGGCAAACCAGTTATCTACCGTGGCGACCTCACTCTTAAAGATTGCCAATGACATTCGCTGGCTGTCGTCGGGGCCGCGCTGCGGGCTGGGCGAGCTGTCGCTGCCGGCGGTGCAGCCGGGATCGTCCATCATGCCCGGCAAAGTGAACCCGGTCATGTGCGAGCAGCTCATCATGGTCTGCTCCCAGGTCATCGGCAATGCGGTGACGGTGACAGTGGCGAACACGCACGGCAATTTGGACTTGAACGTCATGCTGCCGGTCATGGCCCGCAACTTACTGGAGAGCATCACGTTTTTGGCAGGCTCGGTGACGGTCTTCACGGAGAAGGCTGTTCTGGGCCTGACGGCGAACAAAGAGCGGGCCGAAAGTTTGGTCGAGTGGTCTATGAGCATGGTGACAAGCCTTGCCCCGGTGATCGGCTACGATGCCGCCGCAAAGCTGGCGAAGCGGGCCGTGGATGAAGGCCGGACCGTGCGTGATCTGTGCGTGTCCGAGCAGATCCTGCCGCCGGACCAGCTGGACGACCTGCTGGATGCCGGAAAAATGACCGAGCCGGGCGTCGGCGCCGGCGGCGAATAAAGAACTATGAGGAGAAAGTCATGCCTGAAAGCCCTGTGCGAGTATTAGTCTGGGACGAGAAGCCTCAGCACGCCCTGAAGTCGGTGTATCCGACCAGCATTAACGGCGCGATTGCCGAGGGGCTGAACGAGATGGGCGGCGGCGCGATTACGGCGCGAACTGCTAACTTAGAGGACCCGGAGCAGGGCATCACTGAGGCTGCACTGGCCGAGACCGATGTTTTGATCTGGTGGGGCCACGCCCGACACGATGAGCTGGCTGACGACAAAGCCGAGATGATCAAAGCGGCGGTTCATAAGGGCCTCGGCTTTATTCCGCTGCACTCGGCGCATTACTCCAAGCCGTTCCGCAAAATCCTGAACTGCACCGGCCATCTCTACGGCGGCTGGCGGGAAGCGGACCCGCCGGATACGGAAGAGCTGCGCGTGTGTGCGCCCAAGCACCCGATCACGCAGGGGGTCAGCGACTTTACACTGCCTGCCGAAGAAATGTACGGAGCGCCGTTCGGCATTCCGCCGGTGCAGGCGGTGATTCTTCAGTCTTACTTTCCGCTTGGCGGTGAGTACTTCCCAAGCTTTGTCGTGACTGTGGGCGAAGGGATCGATCCTGAGTTTACCAGCGGCGGCGGCAAAGGGGCAAATCAGGGCAGCGGCGCGGGGCGCGTGTTTTACTTCCGGCCCGGCCATGAGGCGTTTCCGACGTACTACAATGAAAACGTCCGGCAGATACTGCATAACGGCGTGCTGTGGGCAGCGGGGCGCTCCTAACCATGGCAACCTGGAAGAGTGCGATTATTGTGGGAGCCTCGTCAGGCATCGGCGAAGCGCTGGCCCGTGCGCTGGCCGCCGACGGCTGCCGGGTGGCGCTGGTGGCGCGGCGCGAGGACAAGCTGCGACGGCTGGCCGGGGAGCTGGACGCGCAGGCCGAGGAGCCGGTCGCGCGGTACTATGTCCATGACGTGACGGAGTACGAAAATGCGGCGGCCCTGTTTACCATTATCACGCATGAGCTGGGCGGCTTAGATCTCATCATCTACGCCGCCGGCATCATGCCGCCTGTCGGTCCCGAAGAATATGACACGGCCAAAGATGCCGGCATGATTGCCGCAAACTTCACCGGCGCGGTGGCCTGGCTGAACGAAGCGGCGCGGCGGTTTGAGGCGGACAAGCGCGGCACGATTGTTGGCATTTCGAGCGTCGCCGGCGACCGGGGACGACGCGGCAACCCGGTCTATGGTGCGACAAAAGCGGCGTTCAATGCGTACCTAGAGTCGCTGCGAAACCGCATTGAGCGTAAAGGCGCGTTTGTGGTGACGGTGAAGCCCGGCCCGGTACGGACGCCGATGACCGAAGGGCTGAAAATGCCCGGCATGATTGAAGCAGACCAGGCAGCTGCGGAGATCTTGCTTGCGGCCAAAGACAGGGTGCGGGTGGCGTATGTTCCGGCGAAGTGGAAGCCGATCATGGCGATTATTCGCGCCATTCCCGCTCCCGTGTTCAAATACCTCAACATTTAGAAATTAGATTGCCCGGTACTATGAATCCCAATATGGAACGAATTGAAGGGTGGGGGATGTCGTCCTCCGCCCTCAGCTATGTGTCGCGCCCGGTGAATGCCGACGGTATCTGCGCGGTTTTTGACGAGGCGCGGCGGCTGGGGCGCTCGGTCGGCATGCGCGGGGCAGGGCGCTCCTACGGGGATGCGTCACTGAATGCGGAGAACATTCTGCTGGATTTGACCCGGATGCGGCGCATTTTGTCGTGGGACCCGCTGGCCGGAGTCATCACCGTCGAAGCAGGCGTCTCCATTCAGCAGCTCTGGCAGTATGTGATTGAAGACGGCTGGTGGCCGAGCGTCGTCTCCGGCACCATGTTCCCGACGCTCGGCGGCGCGGCGTCTATGAACATCCACGGCAAGAATAACTTCAAAGTCGGGCCGATTGGCGACCATATTTTGGAGTTCGTGCTGATGACGCCGTCCGGTGACACCAAGCTCTGCTCACGCACTGAGAATAGCGATTTATTTTACGCCGCCGTCGGCGGCTTCGGGATGCTTGGCGTCATCACGCAGCTCACGCTAAAGCTCAAGAAAGTCTATTCGGGCCTGCTCCATGTCACGCCGATCGGAATTAAAAATCTAGACCATCTGTTCCAAGTGTTTGAAGAGCGCCTGCCGCAGTCGGATTATCTTGTCGGCTGGGTGGACTGCTTCGGCACGGGCGACGGCCTCGGACGCGGACAAGTGCATCAGGCGAACTATTTCCAGCCCGGCGAAGACCCGAACCCGGCGCAGACGCTGCGGGTCGAAAATCAAGAACTGCCGGACAGCATTTTGGGCGTCGTCCCGAAGTCGGTCATGTGGCGCTTTATGAAGCCGTTTGTCAACGATCCCGGAATGCGCCTGATCAACGGTGCTAAATACTTGAGCGCGGTCAAACTCGGCGACGGACACCCGCATACACAGTCGCACGCAGGGTTTGCGTTTCTTTTAGATTATGTGCCGAACTGGAAACACGCCTACAAGCCGGGCGGCTTAATCCAGTACCAGAGCTTTGTTCCTAAAGAACACGCGAAATCCGTGTTCGCCAGGCAAATTGCTTTGGCGCAGGAATACAGCCTGGTGCCGTACCTCGGCGTCTTCAAGAAGCACCGGCCCGATGATTTTCTGATGACCCACGCCGTAGACGGCTACTCGCTGGCGCTTGATTTTGCGGTACGCCCGGAGAAGCGCGGCGGCTTGCTGAGTCTTGCCGCTGAGATGGACCGGTTGGTGCTGGATGCCGGCGGGCGGTTCTACTTCGCCAAAGACAGCGCCCTGCACCTCATGTCGGCGGCGGAAGCGGTCGGGGCCGAGCGGGCAGCCAAGTTTCTGGCGCTGAAGCAGGAAAACGACCCCGAAAACCTGCTGCAAACGAACTTGTCTCGGCGTTTGTTCGGGTTCCAGCACTGATCTTCTAAGTTTTTTGGCGAAATAAGATCTCAATCGGCGAGAGGCCGCTTTCCGAGTGTTCCGGGGAAGCGGGCCGGCCCTGCACCATGTTTTCAACGACCGCATCTTCCATCTGACGGTAGCGCAGGATTTCCAGCTCATACTGCGCGATTTCCGACTCGGCTTGTTCCAGCTCCTGGGTCAAGCCGGTGATATAGCGTCCGAGCTGGGTCAGCGCTTCCTGCACTTCGGCGGGATCGTAGCCCTGAGCGGCGGACCGCGTAAAGGTCAGGGTGCGGATATAGTTTTGGGCGGTTTCCGGGGACGTTCCCAGTACGCTTCCCGAAACGGCATCGCCTTCCGGGTTTGCGTCCAGGCGTGCGGCCAGCATATTCGCGGCGACGTGTCCCGGCGCATCGGAAAGCAGGAGGCGCAGAGTTTCTCGCGCTGCGCTGCGCCGCCCGGCGGCAAGATAAGCATGGGCGAGGTTCATCAGCAGATCGGCGGGAGGAACGGCCGCAGGGGAGAACTGGAATGCGGCCTCAAAGGCGGTCAGGGCCTGCGCCGGCAGACCGAGCGCATACAGCGCAGCCCCTAAATAGGCATATGTTTGGTAGCGTGCCGCCTGTGAGACAGCAAGCTCATTTTCGCCCTGCGCCGCTTGAAGCCGGTCGGCGGCTTCCCGCATCCGTCCTTCGCGATACGCCTGTATTCCAAGCTGCCATTCTGTCATGCGCTGGGGGTTTCAGCCATCGGCGCTTCCGCCAGGGGAATGCTGCCGAGGCGGCGAGTGGTCGCCTTGATGCGCTTGACGCGCGATGGATTTGAGGCAGCGTCGCCGAGTTCGGCGAGCTGGCCTTCCATTTCTTCCGCCAATGCCGTTTCGCCGAGCTGATGGAGCTGGCGGGTGGCCGCGCCGAGCTTTTCGCGGGCGGTTTCAAAGTCGCCTTTGTCCTGCGCCCGCTGCGCTTCGCGCTCGTACTTGTAGACGGCGTAGCGGTCTACGAGATCCTGCACTTCGGCATTTGTTTCGGCAAGAGCGTCTGGATTATCGGTGAATTCTGCCGTGATGAGCGAGCGGTCGTTGCCGGGAACGGCGGCGTTGGTCTGATCCAGCATATTCCAAGTCAGAAGCGTTTCGACGATGGCGCGTTCCCCGGCGGGCAGCAGAGGCGGGGCGATTTGGACTATGACTCCGACCGGGGCGGCGCTGGACACGTCGCCGACCCTCGCCCGAAGCCAGCCGTCTTCGGTATGTACTTCATCGAACATGGTCATGGCCGGACGTACTAAAAAGATGTCCTGAACGACGGCGCCGTCGAGGCCCCGGACGGCCAAATAGAGGTTCGTGACCGTGGTGGCTTCCAGGGTCGTCAGCTCCTGCGACAGCCGCTGGGTGATTTCGCCGATGTCGGCGGCGTAGTAGTATTCGCCGCGCGAGTTGTCGGCGACTTTCATCAAGAACTCTTCGTCGAACTCGTCGCTGACGCCGAGCGTGGTGATGGCATAACCGGCGGCTTCAATTTGGCCGATGGCTTTCAGAGTGGCGTCCTGGTCCTGCACGATGCCGTCGGAGATGACGATGAGGCGGTTGATGCCGTGGGTCAGCGAGTTCTGGCCGATAGCGGCGAGCGCCTGGCGCAGCGCGTCGGCCATGAAGGTCCCGCTGCCGATGTCGGCAGGCAGACGCCGCTCTTGCAGGGCGTCCATCTGGGTCAGGCAGCCATCGGGGAAGTTCGACCAGTCCTGCTGGTTGAAGACCGTATGAGTGTGGTCGGCGAAGGCAATCACGGCGACCTGGTCCACCGGGCGGAGGGTCAGCAGAAGGTTTTTGATGGCTTCCGTGACCTGAGCCATCGGCGTGTTGGCAAGCGTGTGCATTTCGGACAGCGTCTGGCCGGTCCAGTACATGGCGTCCGCTTCGTCCGCCTCGCCTCGTTCCAGCTCATCACGGGAGATGGCGACCCCCATCCAGTATTCCCGTTCTTCATCGGAAAGCTGGAAGTGATGCATGCTGGCGGATGAGTCTACCACCAGGACAAGGTTCAGGGGCGGGCGCGAGTGAGACAAGGTCGCTTCCGGCTGGATCTCCAGCAGGGCATATAGGGCGTCGTCCAGGTACCGGCTGGCCGGGATAGCGGGGCGGCTGAGTGAAGTACTGACTTTGAGGCTGCCGTTCACAGGGGGCATCTCCTTAGATGTTGCGGTGAGAAAGACGATAGATAAATGGTTATTCGGCAGAAGTGTTTAAATTCCTTCTTGTGTGCTATAATCGTTTTGTAAATAATTTTAACCAGCAATGCTGGATGAGATCAGCGTAACTGGCGAAGGCGGAGATTAACTCCGAGGAAGCGCTGATCCGGCTTTGCCGTCCGCCTGGGCACCCAAAGGCGCTTGAAGTTTGATTTTCAAGCGCAGGGGTTTCCAGGCGTTTTTGCGTCTGGTCTGTTTTTGCGGCACGAAAGGAAGAAAGATGGTACAAATCAAACGGGCGCTGCTCAGCGTCTCCGACAAAACCGGGCTGGTCGAGTTCGCTCGCGGGCTGAACGCACTCGGCGTGGAGCTTGTTTCGACCGGCGGCACGGCGAAAAGCCTTGCGGACGCCGGGCTGCCGATCATGAACCTTTCCGACATCACGCACTTCCCGGAAATGCTGGACGGGCGGGTCAAGACGCTGCACCCGGCGGTTCACGGGGCGCTGCTGGCGGACCGGACGAAGCCCGACCACATGGAAACGATTGCCGCGCACGGCATCACGCCGATTGATTTAGTGGTCGTCAACTTATATCCGTTCGCAGAAACTATCGCAAAGCCCGGCGTGACGCGCGAGGAAGCGGTTGAAAACATAGACATCGGCGGCCCTTCCATGATCCGCTCCGCCGCTAAAAACCATGCCTCGGTGGCAGTCGTTGTTTCGCCAAGTGAGTACGCAATGGTGCTGGCCGAAATGCAGCAGAACGAGGGTTCGCTGGCGGCACAAACCCTGGCACGTCTCGCCGTGCAGGCTTACGCGCACACGGCGGCTTATGACGCGACGATCACAAACTACCTGATGCAGCAGCCTCTGTCGGAAGACGAAAACTCGGATGCAGGGCAGGGGTTCCCCGATTTACTGACGCTGTCGTTCAGGAAAGTGCAGGACTTGCGGTACGGCGAGAACCCGCACCAGAAAGCCGCTTTTTACCGAGAGCCTGCGGCCATTTCCGGGCTGGCGTCGGCGGAAAAGCTGCACGGCAAAGAGCTGTCGTTCAACAACATCTACGACCTGAACGCCGCTTATAATTTGGTGCAGGAGTTCTCCGACCAGAACACACCTGCGGCTGCGATTATCAAGCACACCAATCCGTGCGGCGCGGCGATTGCCCCAACACTTGCGGAAGCGTTTGCCAAAGCCCGTGAAGGCGACCCGATTTCAGCCTTCGGCGGCATCCTCGCCGTCAACCAGCCGATTGATGCAGAGACGGCCAATCTGATTACAGGCAAGAACACGTTCTTTGAGGCCGTGATCGCGCCGGGTTATAGCGACGAAGCGTACACGATCCTCACGACAAAAAAGCAGTGGTGCGCAAACTTGATTTTGCTTCGCTCACAGCCGGTCGGCAGCACGGCGAAAGAAGAATACGACTACAAGCGCGTCAGTGGTGGCCTGCTGGTGCAGACCGCGGACACGGCGATGCTGAAGCCGAGCGAGACGGAAACGGCGTCGGAGCGTCAGGCGACGGCGTCGGAGATGTCGGACTTGATGCTGGCCTGGAAGCTCGTGAAGCACGTCAAGTCTAACGCCATTGTCTTGGTTAAAGACCGGCAGCTTGTCGGGGTCGGCGCGGGGCAGATGAACCGGGTGCAGAGCGTCCGTCTGGCGGTCGCGCAGGCCGGCGAAAAGGCCAAAGGCGCGGTGCTGGCCTCCGATGCCTTCTTCCCGTTCCCGGACGGCCCGGAAGCGGCTCTGCAAGCGGGCGTCACGGCGATCATCCAGCCGGGCGGCTCCAAGAAAGACGACGAAGCCATTGCGATTGCCGACCAGTACGGCGCGGCAATGGTGCTGACAGGGAGGCGCCACTTCCGGCACTAAGCGAATAAAATCAAAGCCTCACGCAAACTGCGTGAGGCTTTTCTATTTGCTTTTAGCTTTTGAGCGTTAAGTTTTTTGTTAATACATATTACATCATAGACTTCTGTTTCTAAGGTAAAATGCTATCGTATTTGCGGAAATACTTTGACTTGCGTGAGAAGCGATGAAAGATATTGTTGGTAATAATTTGCTAGCGTGTATTGAGGAATTGGCTAAGTGTACAGAGCGATGGGGTTGTCCGCGTAGATGCTGGTCGGAAGTTGCTGTTGCCGAAGAGCAAGTTGTGGCATATAGAGAAGCAAAATGCGTTATACCACGTTCGGCTTTGTTCACTCCTGAGCGGTATAGCGACCGATTTGATGAATTGCTCGGATGCGGCTATTCTTGGCTGAACATGAACGCCATCGGTATTGTGAAACCTACTTTGATCATCGTGATTGAAAAGCCGAGGAATACAACAAATGTCGAGGGAAAAACATCGGTAAACTATTCCGGGCCACGTCTTGAAAATGGCAAAGCCCAATGGGATGCAGCCCACTTCGTCGTTCTGACCTAAATGGAGAGCGTATTCACCATAATATCTATTATCGGAACCAAATATGAACTAAAGAGAGGAGCTTCGCAGCAGTTTGTTTGCTGCGAAGCTCCGTTTGTTCGCCGAGGCGTTTACCCGGCGATGCTGTTCAATTCTTCCAGCGCGTCTTCGGGCAGATGCAGACCGGCACCGGTGACATTCTCTTTCAAATGCTTGACGGAAGATGTTCCGGGGATGAGCATGATGTTTGATGAGCGCTGCAACAGCCACGCAAGCGCAACCGCCATCGGCGTACTTTCTAAACGAGCAGCCACGCCCGAAAGCGTGTCGGACTGCAAAGGCGAAAATCCACCCAGCGGAAAGTACGGCACATAAGCGATTCCTTGTTCAGCCAGGGAGTCGATCAGCGCGTCGTCCTGCCGGTGAGCGATATTATAAAAGTTCTGCACACACACAATCGGCGCGATAGACTGTGCTTCGGCGATCTGCTCCGCGCTGACAGTGCTGACCCCCAAGTGCTTGATGAGACCTTGCTGCTGCATTTCGGCAAGCACCTGGAACGGCTCCGCGAGTGAACCCGGCGACGGTGCATCAAAGCCGCCGACCCGCAGATTGACAACGTCAAGCACGCCGACACTGAGGTTTGTCAAGTTATCATAGACAGCCTGGCGAATTTGTTCGGGGGCCAGCGCCTTCGGCCAGTTCCCTTGCGCGTCCCGCCGAGCGCCGACTTTCGTGACAAGGTGCAGTGTCTCCGGGTAAGGGTGCAGCGCTTCTTTGATCAGTTGGTTTGTAATATGCGGGCCGTAAAAGTCACTGGTATCAATGTGGGTGATCCCAAGTTTAACCACTTCGCGCAAAACCGCGAGCGCCGCGTCGCGGTCGGCGGGTGGTCCAAAGACATGCGGACCGGCGAGCTGCATGGCTCCGTAACCCATGCGCGTCAAAGTAAGATCATCGGCAATCTGGAATGTGCCGCCCGGCAGCGCTGTTGACGTCATTCTCGATTTCTCCTGGCGTGATCACAAAGAGCCGCTTCAGCCCATCAAGCGGCTGTCTATTGTGCGTTATGCCTGGCGGTTCGGCAGCCGCTGCAAATCCGTCTCCAGCTGGCTCATGCGGGACTGGCAGGAACGGAGAATGTCATTCACATCAGTAAGAGCCTGCCGGGCGGCCTGCTGACGAGCAAGCCAGACGGCGTAACTTCCGGTCGCCACAGAGGCTGCCGCGCAGCTAATGCTGACAGTCAGTAAGACGAAAAACAACTTGCTGCCATTTGCGACCGGCACTGTTTCACTCTCAGGCCGGTAGGGAAGATACGCCGCCGGATCATCCTCGTGATCCGGACTGCCCTCTACCAATGTCAGTCTGCTAAAGCGTGATCCGTTTTTCATCCGTGATTCCCTCTTCCATCGAAAAAATGCGCTTGACGAAAGCAATCAGCTCCATCGGGTTAAACGGCTTGGTCAGGTAGCACTCAACACCCGACTGCCAGCCGCGCAGCACGTCGGAGTCCTGGGCGCGGGCCGTGAGCATAATGACCGGGATGTTTTCTGTTTCCGGATCTTTTTTCAGAGCGTCCAGCACTTCGAACCCGGTCATTTCCGGCATCATCACGTCCAGCACAATCAGGTCCGGGCGGTCTTCTTTGACTTTTTCCAAGCACTCTGCGCCATTGAACGCGGTGATCACTTCGTAACCCTGCCGTTCCAGGTTCACCTGGATCAAGCGCACAATATGTTTTTCGTCGTCGCAGGTCAGTATTTTGCGTGCCATCGCGGGTCTCCCTCACTCTCTTCACTAGTATATCATACCGGAAATTCGGTGTCAATCACTCCCGAACCCGAAAATGATTGCTGGAACTCGCCGCGTAAGCAGCGCAAAAACAACGCGCGGTCGCTGAGGATACCGAGCGGAAGCGACATCTGCTGCAAAAGAGCGGCGTTGTCCCGGCGCTGGGCGCTCCCGGCCAGCTTCTTTCCCGAATGGCTGTCAATCAGGTCACAGGCCGCCGACAACTCGAAGCAATTGACGATGCCGTTTTGACTGCCGAGAGCGCAGCCGCCGAAGCAGGCTTCCAGACCGAGCGCCTGCAAGGCCCGGAGAACACCGCCCATAAGAAGATGATGCGATGCCAGCACGGAGCGGCTGGCTTCCGGCAGGCTTTCTAAGCGAACAGCAACAGAGATTGTCAGATCGTCCCCGTGCAGCACGGCGCGGCCTCCGGTCGGACGGCGCACCAGCGGCAGATCAGGATATAAGGCGCGGACAGGCGCTTCCGACTGCAAGCGGCCAATGCTGACGGAGGGGCGGTCCCAGGTGTAGACACGCACTGCCGGCGGGCCGGCTTGACGGGCAATTTCCGCCAGCAGCGCGGCGTCTGCCGCCATGTTTTCTTCGGGGCTGCCGGGCGTATCGGCTTGGAGCCAGCGCATCTTAACCCGTTTCTTACTCGGCCGGGCCCGTCCAGCAGAGGCACGGCTGGCGGGCTGCCGTGGCTTCGTCGAGCTTCCGAACAGGGGTTGTGTGCGGCGCGGACTTGACAATCTCCGGGTCTTCTTCAATATCCCGCGCGATCTGGCGCATAGCGTCTATGAACTGATCGAGTGTTTCTTTGCTTTCGGTCTCGGTCGGCTCGATCATTAAAGCTTCCGGGACAATGAGCGGGAAGTAGATGGTCGGCGGATGGTAGCCGAAGTCCATCAGGCGCTTTGCAATGTCCAGGGCTTTGATGCCGTGCGTTTTTTGCTGGCGCTTGGCTGTAAACACGCACTCGTGCATACAAATCTCGCTGAACGCGACATCAAACGAGTCTTGAAGCTGCACCCGAATATAATTCGCGTTCAGCACAGCATTTTCAGCCACCTGAGCAAGCCGCTCCTTGCCATAATACATAATATAGGCATAAGCGCGGAGAATACACAAGAACGAGCCGTAGTAGCCGTGGATTTTGCCGATGCTTTTGGGCCGGTCATGCTCTAATTTATAGCCGTCTTCGGTCTTGATGACCTGCGGGACGGGCAGGTACGGCTCCAAGATGGACTTGATGCCGACCGGGCCGGAGCCGGGTCCCCCACCCCCGTGCGGCGAGGAAAATGTCTTGTGCAGGTTGAAGTGCATCACATCGAAGCCCATGTCGCCGGGCCGGGCGCGTCCGACGAGCGCGTTCATGTTCGCGCCGTCGCAGTAGACTAGCCCGCCGGTTTTGTGGATCAGATCGCAGATTTCAGCGATGTCGTCTTCAAACAGCCCCAGTGTATTGGGGTTTGTCAGCATCAGCCCGGCCACATGGTCGCCCAGCAATGTTTTCAGGTGCGCCAAATCCACCCGGCCCCGGTCATCCGACTTGACAGTGACTGTCTTGTAGCCGCAGCGGGCCGCCGACGCCGGGTTGGTGCCGTGCGCGGCTTCCGGAACTAAAATCGTGTCCCGTGCGCCCTGCCCGTGGTCGTCATGGTACGCTTTAATCAGCATCAGACCCAGAAGCTCGCCATGCGCCCCGGCGGCGGGCTGCAACGAAACCGTGTCCATGCCGCCGATCTCGGCGAGAATGTTCTGCATGGAGTACAAAACTTCCAGCGTGCCTTGAACCGCCGTATCGGGAAGCTCCGGGTGAACCCGCGCGAAGCCGGGCAGCCGGGCGATCTCCTCGTTCACCTTCGGGTTATACTTCATCGTGCAGGAGCCGAGTGGGTAAAATCCGGAGTCGGTCGAGTAATTGCGCTGCGATAAGTGAGTGAAGTGCCGGATGACCTCCGGCTCCGACAGCTCCGGCAGCGGCAGCGAGTGACGCCGTGCGGCAACGGGGATCAGCGTGTCCATTGCCTGCACGGGAACATCGCAGGCGGGCAGCTCGACGCCGAGGCGTCCGGGGCGGCTCAGCTCAAACAGCAGCGGCTCAGGTTCGTTAATCATAATCTCTTTAGCGAATGCTTTCTAACACAGTGACAAGTAAGTCTATTTCTTCCTTGGTGCGCTGCTCGGTGACGCACAGGAGCAGGGCATCGCCAAGCTCCGGGTACAGATTGTTCAGGGCAAGGCCGCCGATCATCCCCTGCTCCATCAATTTGTTGTTGATGATGTCCGGGTGAACCGGCGTCTTGACGACAAATTCTTTGAAGAACGGCTGGTCGGGGAACGCCAAAGAATAGCCGGGCAGCTTCGCGATCTCAGACGCCGCATAATGCGCTTTTTGCAGGCACAGCTCGGCGACTTCGGTGACGCCCTGTTTGCCCATTGTCGCCAGATACACCGAGGCGGCGAGCGCGTACAGCGCTTCGTTGGTGCAGATATTGCTGGTGGCACGCTCGCGGCGGATGTCCTGCTCGCGGGTGCGGAGCGTCATCACGAACGCCCGCTTGCCGTCGCCGTCGGTGGTCTGGCCGACGATCCGGCCCGGCAGGCGGCGCATGAACTTGGTTTTGCAGGCGAAGAAGCCGAGCAATGGCCCGCCGTAGCCCATCGGGCAGCCGAGGGACTGGCCTTCGCCGACCACAATGTCGGCGTCATACTCGCCCGGCGGGGTCAAGATGCCGAGCGAGATAGGGTCTACGCAGGCGACCAGCAGTGCGCCCTTCGTGTGCGCTTCCTCGCCGATTCGCTCCATGTCTTCTAGGGTGCCGAAGAAGTTTGGGTGCTGGACGATGACGGCGGCGGTCTGGTCGGAAACGTTCAGGTCTCCCAGCTTATCCGTATCTGCGACAACATCAATGGCAATGTCCGCATGGCGCAGGTAGGTTTCCAGCACCTGCCGGTACGATGGATGCACGGAGTTCAGGACGGAAACGCGCTTACGGCCTGTCAGCTCGGCGGCCATGATCGCGGCTTCGGCCAGCGCGGTCGCACCGTCGTACATGGACGCATTCGCGACATCCATTGCCAGAAGCTGACACAGCAGTGTCTGGAACTCAAAGATGCTTTGCAGCATTCCCTGGCTGACTTCCGGCTGGTAGGGGGTATACGACGTGTAAAACTCGGAGCGGCCCGTAATCGCGGCCACGGTCGGTGGCACATAATGGTCGTAGATGCCCGCGCCCAGAAAGCAGGCAAACGCTTCGGCATGAACATTTTTCGCGGCCAGCTTGCCGAGATGCTTTGCCAGGGTAATCTGGTCCATTCGGCTTGGAATGTCCAGTTCTTGGTTGTATTGCAGGTGCTTCGGGATCGGCGTGAACAAATCGTCGAGCGTTTCAAGGCCGATCGCGGACAGCATTTCAGCCCGGTCGGAGTCGGTATTCGGAATATAGGCCATTCAAAGTTTCCTAAGCTAATTTGTTTTAAAGCATCTTTGTCTTAAAGCATCGCGTCGTAATCAGCGCTGCCGAGTAATAAATCGGCATCGGCAGGCTGGGTCATCCTGATTTTGAGCATCCAGCCCTCGCCGTAGGGCGCATCGTTGACTCGTTCCGGGGCCGTCTCCAGCAGAGCATTGACTTCCACCACTTCGCCGCTGATGGGCGCGTACAGGTCGGAGACAGCTTTGATGCTTTCAATCTCGCCGAACTTTTCCCCGCGCTGCACCATCAGCCCTGCCTCCGGTAATAACACCAAAGCCACGTCGCCGAGTTCCTCCTGCGCGTGCTGGCTGATGCCGACGGTCGCGGTGTCGCCTTCGATACGGACCCATTCGTGGGTTTTGGCATACAATAAATCAGTCGGCTCAGGCATGACAAACTCTCTTTCTGCTGCTTGCTGGGTTCTAAACTGCTTGCTGGGTTCTAAACGCCGTTTCGGTAAAACGGCAGCTTGACGACTTTCGCGGGGGTTTGGCGGCCCCGAATATCTACAAAAACGTCTGTTCCAGGCGCGGCGAAGTCTGAACTCAGCCGGGCCATTGCAATTCCGGCTTTGATGGTCGGCGACCAGGTTCCGCTGGTCGTCTCCCCCACCCGACGGCCCTCAGCGTCCGTGACCGTATAATGCTCGCGCGGGATCGCCCGGCCTTCCATTTGAATACCGACAAGCTGCTCGGTTTGGGGATTGGCTTGCAGGGCGTCGCGCCCAATAAACTCGCCTTTTTTCAACTTGACCGCCCAGCCGGTTCCCGATGCAGACGGGAAATTCACGGCGTCAAGCTCATGGCCGTACAATGGGTATGCGGCTTCCAGGCGCAGAACATCGCGAGCGCCAAGACCTGCGGGAACTGCCCCGGCATCCGTTAGCATCTTCCAAACCGCAGGCGCTTCGTCCCAAAAGCAGAGTATCTCGAAGCCGTCCTCGCCGGTATAACCCGTGCGCGAGAATAACCCGCCAGGCATAGCGCGTGGCCCACGCAGGCTCGTGGGGGCAAAAGTAAAACGCTTTAGCTCACGGACCGCGCTGTCACCTGCGATAGAAGCGGCAATCTCAACCGCCTTCGGTCCCTGCACCGCGATCAGCGCGTTGAGGTCGCTGATGTCTTTCAGGCTGACGTCCTGCCTGCACAAAGCCTGCGCTTGCAGCCATTCCCAGTCTTTGTCTTTGCAGCCCGCGTTCAGGACGATCATGTAGTCATTTTCGCCCAGGCAGTAGACAATGATGTCGTCAATAATGCCGCCCTGTTCATTGAGGAGCAGGGAATACTGGGCTTTGCCGGGGGCGAGCTTGGACACGTCGTTCGTGGTGACGGACTGCACAAAATCAAATGCCCCTGCCCCTTTCACGGTGACTTCGCCCATGTGGGACACGTCGAAGAGGCCCGCCGAGGTGCGCGTGGCCGCGACTTCGCTGACGGTTCCGGCGTAGGAAACGGGCATTTCCCAGCCTGCAAACGGAACGAGGGTCGCGCCGGCGGCCTTGTGGGTTTCGTAGAGGGACGTTTGTTTCATAGGTCTATTCGCCGAGATACGCTTTTTTCACGGCGTCATTGGACAGCAGGGCTTTGGCGTCATCGGCCATGACGATAGAGCCGGTCTCTAAAACGTAGCCCCGGTGGGCGATGCCGAGGGCCATATGGGCGTTCTGCTCGACCAGCAGCACCGTGGTTCCCTGCGCGTTGATGTCCCGGATGATCTGAAAGATGTCGCGGACCAAAAAAGGCGCAAGACCGAGCGACGGCTCATCCAAAAGCAGCAGCTTGGGGCGGGCCATGAGAGCGCGGCCCATCGCGAGCATCTGCTGCTCGCCGCCGGACAGCGTCCCGGCATTCTGGCCGATGCGCTCCTGCAACCGAGGGAAAAGTGTCAAAGCACGATCGAAGTCCTGCTTGATGCCGGCACGGTCATTGCGGGTGTAGGCGCCGAGTTCCAGGTTCTCACGCACAGTCATATTCGCGAACACGCGCCGCCCTTCCGGGGAATGGCCGATGCCGAGCTTGACGATTTTGTCGGCGGGCAGGAGCGTAATGTCTTTGCCTTCCATCATAATCCGCCCGCCATTCGCGGGAACGAGGCCCGAAATCGCCCTCAAAGTCGTGCTTTTGCCTGCGCCGTTCGCCCCGATGAGCGTCACAATCTCGCCTGCGTTGATTTGAAGCGAGACGCTTTGCAGTGCGCGGATCGCGCCGTAAGAGACCTGAACATTGTCAAGTGTCAGCATTACGGCATGCTCTCCGGCAGTACGTCTTCAGCGGCGTCCGCTTCGCCGAGGTAGGCTTCAATGACTTTCGGGTTTTCGCGGATTTCGGCGGGCGTTCCCGACGCGATAATCTGGCCGTAGTCTAAGACGAGAATGCGGCGGCAGATGCCCATGACGACTTTCATGTCGTGTTCAATCAGCAAAATGGAGAGGCCAAAGTCGGTCCGCAGGCTTTCGATCTGGTGCATCAGATCGTTCTTTTCCTGCGGGTTCATCCCGGCGGCGGGTTCGTCCAAAAGCAGCAGCTTGGGCTTTGTGGCGAGCGCCCGCGCGATTTCGAGGCGCCGCTGCTCGCCGTAGGCTAAACTGCGGGCAAGCTCGTGTTCGTACTTCAGCAGGCCGAAGCGACTGAGTAAGTCGCGTGACTGGTCCAGCGTGGTGGTCTCGGCGGCGGCGAACTTTGGACCGCGCCAGACCGCGCTCCACAGGGACGGCGTGTAGTGCATATGGCCTGCCGTGCGGACATTGTCCAGAACCGTCAGCGTCGGAAACAGGCGAATGTTCTGAAATGTGCGGGACAGCCCGGCGGCGGCGATCTGGTAGGGCTTTAAGCCAACGAGGGAGGAGCCGCCGAACTCGATTGCCCCGGAAGTCGGGGCATAGACTCCCGTGAGCAGATTAAACGCCGTGGTTTTTCCGGCTCCATTCGGGCCAATGAGACCGACCAGTTCCCCAGCGTCTAACGACAGTGTAAACCCGTTGACGGCGGTGAGGCCGCCGAACTGTTTGGTGCAATTCTGGACATCCAGCAGCGGCATAGGCGTATCATACCCGAAAATGCCGGGTTGGACAAGGGGCTTTTGCGGGGCGGCACGGCTTGACAAATGCGCCGGAAGGCCGTTATAATGGGAAATCCTCGCGAAAGACCGGCATGACCACAAAAAGTTGAAACAAGCATGCGTTGAAGAAACCAGTCTTTCCTGGGCCGTGCATCTGAGCGGCGGGCAGCCGAAGCGGCAGGCGCAGATCGGGCTGGTCCTGCTGGCGGTTTTTGTTCTCGGCGCGGCGCTGTTCCGGTCGTTCTGGTTTGGCCTGCTGCCGGCGCTGGCGCTGTTGTTTTCCCTGTCGGAATATGTTTTCCCTATTCGTTACACGCTGACGGCGCAGTCGGCCTCGGCCCGCTGCGGGCTGTCCCTGCTGGAAATCCGCTGGACCGATGTCCGCCATGCCTATCTCACCGACGACGGCATCAAGCTGAGTCCATTGTCAGTCAAGAACTCCCGCTTTGAGTCTCTGCGCGGCGTCTATTTGCGCTTTGGCAGAGGCAACGAAGGCGCAGTTATAGAGGCCGTGCGGCGGTTTCGATCTGAGGCGCTTCATGTCTAATGCATCCGGCATTGTCAATTTTGACTGGAGCGAGCCGCTTTCCGAGGGCGAGCGGGACATGCTGCTCCAAAAAGCAGCCGCCGTAGTTCGCAAGTGGCGGCTGGAAGTGCCGGCCGTTTTGTTTTTGGAGTCCTCCGCCCCGCTCGGTCAAGTCGCCGGGCAGGGCCTCGTGGCCTTTTCGCCGTTTGTTGCGCCCCTGCTGGCGGGCGGCCTCGGCAGTGTGCGGAAGCTGTACGCGCTTTTGGAAGACCCGAAGAACATTCAGCGCTTCATTGAGCTGCTGACGGAAACGGAGACGGATGCAGCACGCAAGTGACAACTGGTGGGTCAGCGGCCTGGTTCTGCTGCTGTCTTTGATTATCATCTTCAAAGTGCTGTCCGCCCAGCGCGGGAAGCTGCCGTATATTCGGCGCATTCCGGGGCTGAACGCCATCGACGAAGCCGTCGGACGGGCGACCGAGATGGGCCGGCCCGTGATGATGGTTCCCGGCATCAGCGGCCTGGACGTGGTGACGCTGCAAGCGCTGTCCATCTTCAGCTACATCGGGCGAGCCGTAGCCCGGTTCGGCAACAAGTCCATCATGGCGACGATTGACCCGATTGTCACGGGCGTCGGGGAAGAAACCCTGCGCGATGCGTATGCCGACGCCGGGCGTCCCGAACTGTTTGAGGAAAGCGATGTGCGCTACCTGACAGGCCAGCAGTTTGCGTTTGCGACCGGCGTGGCGGGCATCCTCATTCGGGAGCGGGTGGCGGCGCAGTTTTTGTTTGGAGCGTTCTTCGCCGAGTCCCTGATCTTTGCCGAGGTCGGCCAGCAGGTCGGAGCGGTGCAGGTGGCGGGGACCACGGAAACCAACCAGATCCCGTTCTTTATTGCCGCGTGCGATTATGTCATTATCGGCGACGAGTTTTACGCCGCAAGCGCTTATCTATCCCGCGACCCGACCCTGCTCGGCTCCATTGTCGGGCAGGACTACTGCAAGCTGCTCCTGCTGGCGGTTATTCTCGTCGGCGTCCTTTCCATCAGCCTGCTCAATATCCCAAGCGTGGCACATTTCGGCCCGGTCGCGCAGCTTCTCCACTGGTTCGTAAACGTTCTCAAAGTCAAGTCTTAACAGCAAATTGCACATCATCCAACAATTCTTCGCTCCGGTTTCGCGGCATCAGACAGGATCTTTCTTCGGGCATCTCGCGCTGGGTCTGCTGTTTATGCTGGCGATTCTTGCCGGGCTTCAGGCCGCGCCGCGCCGGTCGCGCAAGACCATTATCGCTGTCTTCACGTTTCTGGGCGGCCTGTACTTTGTCTCGGAGTTCTTTTGGCCGACGAACGCCGCGACGAATTCCAACCCTCTGACGCCGTTTGAGCCGCTGGTGGCGGGGATTGCAGCCGTCATCGGGTCGTTTGCCATCGGCCTCGGCGTCGTGTCGCTGGTCCAGCTTCACTCCCGCAATATCGCCCGCCGCCGCACCGGCTGGGGTTTCAGCGTGGTGCTGCTGGCGTCGTTTGCGGCCATGTTCGTGTTCGGCTTGATGAACGCTTACTACGCGAAAATCAATGTGATTCCCGCCGTGCCGGGGGTGTGGGCGGCGCAGAACGCGCATGGATTATACGAATTTTTGTTTGTCGGCGGCCTGTCTTCTTTGACTTCGGCGACTTTTTCCATTATTGCGTTTTATATTGCGTCGGCTGCCTACCGGGCGTTCCGTATCCGCTCCCTGGAAGCGACCCTGCTGATGGCGGCGGCGCTGATCGTCATGCTCGGCTCGGTGTCGTTCGGCACCTGGTTCACGCATAAAATTCCAGACACGCTGCCGAACGGCACGGAAAATCCGTGGGCCAACTTTCGGATTGAAAACATCGCGCAGTGGCTGCTGCTGGAAGTAAACGCGGCGGCGCAGCGCGGCATTCTGTTCGGCCTGACGCTGGGTTTGCTGGCGACTTCTCTGCGCTACTGGCTGAGCTTGGAGCGCGGCGCGTACTTTGACAAAGAGCTATGAAAAAGAATTTTTGGGACTGGGACAGCCTGCAAAACATTGACCGGAGGGTGATTTACGCGACACTGATTGTCGTGATCCTCATCCCGCTGTTCCTGCCCGGCCTCAGCCTGCCGATTTATCCCGGCAAGCAGTCCACGGACTTTTACAACACGGTGCAGCAAGTGGCGAAACAGTCGCCGAACAAGATCGTGATCGTAGACGGGCAATGGTCGCCGTCCACGCGCGGCGAGAACCAGTGGCAGGCGGAGGCGGTAGTGACGCACCTGATGATGCGCCACCTGCACTTTGCGATTTTGTCGTTTGACACCCAGAACAATACGGTCATGCAGACGCAGGTGGTCGCGCCGTTGGCAAAGAAGTACGGCTATGTGTACGGCCGGGATTATGTCAACTGGGGCTATCGTCCGCTTGCCGTGTTCGTGCCGACGCTGAAAGGGCTGGTCGTAGACATTCCCGGCACGATTAAAAAAGATTACAAGGGAACGCCGCTGGATCAGATTCCGGTGATGAAGGGGATCAAAACGCGGGCCGATGTCGGGGCGGTGGTGGAAGTGACCCCGACGGCCAGCGCGGACACCTGGCTGGGGCTGTTCGAGCAGAACAATACGCCGCCGTTTTTGTTCGCGCCGACAGCGGTGATGGCCCCGACTTATTACCCTTACATTGACACAGGGCAGATTTCAGGGATGCTGACGGGGATTAAGGGCGCGGGAGACTACGAGGAGCTGCTTGGAACGCACTCGTTCGGCACACGTGCGGCAGGCGCGTTGTCGCTGACTTATGCTTTGATTATTCTGCTGATCATTATCGGCAATGTCGGCTACTATGCGTCGCGGTCGGCGGCAAGAAAAGCAGGAGGGCGGTCATAGCCATGACGCAGTACCTGCATCATATCTTCAGCCCGATTTTGCTGTTCTCCGCGCTCGGCACGGTGGCGATCTTGTCGCTCGTCTTCAAAGAAAACAAGCTGTACCGCCTGTTTGAGCATATCTTTCTGGGGCTTGCGCTCGGCTACGACTTAGAATTCACCTGGACCACGGTGCTGCGGCCGCAGTTCTGGGACCCGATGGTCAACGACGGCCAGTGGGTCTGGATTATGACTGTTCCGGTCGGGCTGATGTTCTACGGCATTTATACGCAGCGCTTTGCATGGATGAGCCGTCTGGTCTTCGGCATCTTTTTTGGCCTTGCCGCCGGCACGGTCTTTCAGGACTTCACGAGCCGGTTCCTGCCGCAGGTCACGAAGTCGTTCTCGCCGTCCAAGTCGCTGATCCCGCCGCCCCCCACCCCCGGCGACCCGCTTGCCGCCCTGCACTCGTTCTCGTTCGTGCTGAACAACGCGCTCTTTTTAGCGATTCTGGTTTGCGTGCTGGTCTACTTTTTGTTCGCGTTTGAGCAGAAAAGCCGGGTCGTGCGCAACACAGCCCAGATGGGCCGCTGGGTTTTGATGTTCGCCTTCGGCGCAATCTTCGGCTCGACCATTATGACCCGCATGGCGCTTTTGATCGATCGCATGTATTTCTTATTTCACGACTGGCTTCAGCTTGTGAAGAGTTAGTGCAGATCGCGAGAGGCAGGCACATGGCAGATCAACCGGAATCATGGCCGCCCCCGCCGACTTATCAAGCGGCCCCAATCGGCTTACGACAGCCGAAGAGAAGCGGAACAAACATTGTCACTGGGATTGGCCTCAGCCTAATCTATTCGGTAGGTGTCTGTTACGCCGCCGCTGGCTACGCGGGCAAGACAAACTCTTGCTGGGGTATACAATTACCTTTAGGACTGTTTGCCTCGATCTCGCCTGCGTTCATTACCGGGCTAATCGCTGGCTCACTGGTCCTGCTTTTGTTACTCGTTTTGCTCTGGCCTCGTTTGAGATACTTTAGCACAGGGCTTGTCGTAGGTTACATCCCTTTCAGCGTGATGTTCCTTTATGTTCTGTTGCTGTACCGGATTTCTCCAAAAGGAGGTCCGTGCGACATTCTTTGAGGGCTAGGCTAAATGCTGAGATGGTCGGGCGGGGACGGCATTCGGGAATGCAGGCGGGCCTGGCGCTGGGCCATCCGCAGGTCGCGGGCGTCTTGAAAGCGCTGCCACCAGGAGAAAACGGCGTGAGCCAGCCGGCGGGGGCCGGTTGCGGGGCGGACGCGGCCAAAGTCGCCGACGGGGCGGGCGCGTCGTCCGGTGAGGTGTTCAATCCGCACTTCTTCGTACTGGGTTTCCAGACGCTGCCACGCAAGAGCAATCGTCTGTGGGTTATGGCTGAAGCTGCCGGACCAGCGGCAGGTCCAGCATTCACTATTGGTTTCCAAGTTGAGCGTACCGCAAAGCTCGCAGAGCTTGACGGTCTTCGGCGTGAGGGGAACATACGGGCGCTGCACCGGCATGAGAGTGTCCTTCTTTTCTAGGCAGGCGCTCGTCACTGAATACGCCATCCTCGTATTTATACCCGTTTTTGCCAAAACCCCTCGCCGTCAAGCGAAGCAATTTTGGGCTGGGCCTGCCCCTATTATTGACAGCTTGCTTCGGTTTCTCTAGCGGTTTGTTCCCGTCCCTTGACTTTTGCCTCATCCAGGTAGTATACTTTCCCTCGCGTCTGTTACTTGTTGTTCTGTTTCTAGACAAATTTATGTTTGAGAGTCTCGCGGATAAACTACAGGACGTCTTCAAGCGCCTCCGGGCCAAAGGGCCGCTGACCGAAGCGGACGTGGCGGAAGCGATGCGCGAAGTACGTCTGGGACTGCTGGAAGCCGATGTCAACTTCAAGGTTGTCAAAGACTTCACGGCGCGGGTGCGCGAGCGGGCGGTCGGCGTGGAAGTGCTGGACGGACTGCACCCGGCCCAGCAGGTCATCAAGATTGTGGACGAGGAGCTGACCGGCCTCCTAGGCGGGGAGCAGTCGCCGCTGACGTTTGCACAAAAGCAGCCGACGGTAATCATGCTCTGCGGATTGCAGGGCGCAGGCAAGACGACCCACGCCGGCAAGCTCGCAAAGCTTCTGAAGAAGCAGGGCCGCAACCCGCTCCTGGTCGCGGGGGACATCTACCGCCCGGCGGCGATCAAGCAGCTCCAGGTGGTCGGCGAGCAGGTCAAGACTCCGGTGTTCACGCTCGACGGCGCGAAGCCCGAAATTATCGCCCGTGAAGCAGTTGCCGAAGCAGTCCGCAAAGGCAACGATGTCGTGATCTTGGACACGGCAGGCCGTCTGCAAATCGACGAAGCTTTGATGCAGGAATTGGAGCGGGTTAAAGCCGCGACTTCCCCGCACGAGATTTTGCTGGTCGTGGATGCCATGACCGGGCAGGAAGCGGTGAATGTCGCACAGGACTTCAACGAAAAGCTTCAAGTCACGGGCTTTATCCTGACGAAGCTTGACGGCGACACGCGGGGCGGGGCGGCGCTGTCCATTAAAGGCGTCACCGGCCTGCCGATCAAGTTTGTCGGCGTCGGCGAGAAGATGGATGCGCTGGAAATCTTCTACCCGGACCGGATGGCCTCGCGCATTCTCGGCATGGGCGACGTGCTGACGCTGATCGAGCGGGCCGAAGAAGCGATTGACCAGAAAAAAGCGGCGGAGCTGGAAAAGAAGTTCCGCGCCAACAAGTTTGACTTTGAAGACTATCTCGACCAGATGCGCCAGATGCGGAAGATGGGGCCGCTGGAGCAGATCTTAAAGCTCATTCCGGGCCTCGGCAATTCCGAGGCGCTGAAGGGCATGAACATTGACGAAAGCCATCTGGCCCAGATTGAAGGCATGATCTTGTCCATGACGCCCGGCGAGCGCCGCGACCCGGCTTCCATCAACGGCAGCCGGCGGAGGCGAATTGCGGCGGGCAGCGGGCGCACCGTCCAGGATGTCAACCGTCTGCTGACCCAGTTCGACCAGATGAAAAAGATGATGCGCGGCCTGGCGAACATGGACGGCAGCGGAATGCCGTCGCTCGCCGGCATGGGCGGGCGCCACAGCGGCAGCGGCAAGAATGCGGCGAAAAAGAACAAGCGCAAGCCGCCGCCGAACTTTAAACTGCCGTTTGGCCGTAACTGACAGGCAAGACCGGAAGGGGCGTGGGATTGAAATCCTACGCACTTCACGAACATTTGACGAGGGAACAGGCTTGCTCTGTCCAGAACAGAGTGCGGCGTGTTCCCTCGCGATTTACTAAGACACCATACTACTACAGGAGCAACACTTTATGTCCGTTAAGATTCGACTGCGCCGCATGGGCGCGAAAAAGCGCCCGTTCTACCGCCTCGTTGTCGCCGACAGCCGCCGGGCGCGGGATGGCCGGTTCATTGAAACCCTGGGCTACTACAACCCCTGTGTTGAGCCGATGGAGCTGAAAATCAACGACGACCGTGCTGCCTATTGGCTGGGCTGCGGCGCACAGCCGTCGGATACCGCCCAGGCGCTTTTGAAGAAGCAGGGCGTCTACGAGAAAATCGCCGCCGGCAAAGCCGCCCCCACAGCGGTCTCGGAACCCGTTTCTTTGGAAGCCGCCGCTTCTTAGCATTTGCCTCACTCGCGTTTGAACTAAACTCAGCAGTAAAAAAGCACGACCCCTTTGTCCGCCGCCGCGCGGGCAAAGGGCAGCAGTAGGAGCAGTACCACCTTGAAACCCATGATCGAGTATCTCGTCAAGGAACTCGTCGATGAGCCGGAGAACGTCACCGTGACGGAAATTCCCGGTGAAGACTCAACCACTTATGAAGTCCATGTCGCGCCCGGCGACCTGGGAAAAGTCATCGGCAAGCAGGGGCGCATTGCCAATGCCCTGCGGACGGTGACAAAAGCCGTGGCGATGAAAGCCAAAAAGAAAGTCTACGTCGAGATCATCGCTTAGCCTCTTATGCCGGAACACACAGAGACAGAGGAATACACAGTGCTTGCGGCGGAAGTCGCCGGCGCACATGGGGTCAGCGGCAGCCTGCGCCTGCGTCTGATCGGGGCGTCGGCGGCTGATGCAACTTCAGACGCCGCCGTGCGGTCGCTCAAAATCGGGCGCGTCGTGCGGCTTGTTCGGGCTTCCGACGGGTTCCAGACGGATTTAACCCTGCTGGCGATGCGCCGTCAGCCGAAAGGGTTCTGGATCGCCCGGTTCAAAGACGTCACCGACCGGACCGCTGCTGAGGCATTTCTCGGCTGCTCCGTGCTGATCAAGGAAAACGAGCGAGCCGCTCTGCCCGACGGCGAGTATTATGTGGACCAGCTTTTGGGGCTGGACGTTGTCGCCGACACAGGCCGGTCGTTCGGGACGCTCTCCGATGTACTGAGTTCACCCGCGCACGATGTGTATGTGACGACGCTCGGCGCAATGATTCCTGTCGCCGGGGACTATATTATCGACATTGATTTAGACGCCCGCAAGATTATCGTCCGGGACGTGCCGGGCCTCATAGACGACCCGAACGAAAAGCCCGATGCGAGTTGACGTTGTGACGATCTTCCCGGAGATGATCGAGTCGGCGCTGGGCTTCAGCATCCTGAAACGCGCCCGCGACGCCGGGCGGGTCGAGATACACGTTCATAATTTGCGGGATTTTGCGCCCGGCGTCCACAAAAGCACCGATGAGACGCCTTATGGCGGCGGCGCGGGAATGGTCATGCGGCCCGGCCCGCTGTTCGATGCCGTGGAGAGTTTGCCCCGCACCGAAGCGACGCGCGTGGCGCTGCTGACTCCGCAGGGCCGGACATTTGATCAGGCCGCCGCGCAGGAGTTTTCGTGCTGCCCGCATCTCGTTCTGCTGTGCGGCCACTACGAAGGCTTTGACGAGCGTGTCCGGGAGCATCTTGTCACGGATGAGATCTCTGTCGGCGATTATGTCCTGACCGGCGGCGAGCTGCCCGCGCTTGTTGTTATTGATGCTGTGACTCGCTTGCAGTCCGGCACACTTGGAAACGCCGAGTCCGCCGAAGACGATACGTTTTCGGACGGGCTTCTGGAATACCCGCACTACACGCGCCCGCCCGACTTTCGGGGCTGGCGCGTCCCTGACGTTCTGCTCTCCGGCCACCATGCCGAGATCGCCCGCTGGCGACGCAAGGAGCAGTTCCGCCGCACGCAAGCGCGTCGGCCCGACCTCTGGGCGGAATTTGTCCCGTCCAAGTCCGACCAAAAGCTGCTCGAACAACTGCAAGCCGAGCAGCATGGAGAAGAGGAACCTACCAATGCATCCGTTGATTCAGGAAATTGAAAAAGCCCAGCGCAAAGAAAATGTGCCGGACTTCGGACCCGGCGATACTGTGCGCGTCCATGTGAAGGTTGTCGAAGGCGGCAAAGAGCGTATTCAAATCTTTGAAGGCACCGTCATCTTCCGCAAGCAGGGCTTGTCCCGGTCGGCGTTCATGGTCCGCAAGATCTCGAACGGCTACGGCGTCGAGCGCACGTTTTTGATCCATTCCCCGCGCATTGACAAAATTGAAGTCACCCGGCGCGGCTTAGTCCGCCGTGCCAAGCTGTTTTATCTTCGCAAGAAGATCGGCAAAGCCGCACGGATCAAAGAAAAGCGGAACTTCTAACCAAATTGTCCGCGTAAGCACAGTCGCCGGACCCCTCCGGCGACTTTATTTTTTGAGAGCCACCCATGCAGCCTACTTTGACGGAAACAGTGCCGACGCCGAGTTTGACCGAGACGCTGGCGAACCTGAACATTTTGTGGATTCTCGGCATCATTGTCGCGCTGTCGTTGATCCGTCTGGCGTTTGTGTCGTCCAAATCCGAGACGGCGCGATCTATTTCCGAGATACTGGAGTCCGGCATGATTGCTGTCGCACTGGTATTTCTGATTATCCGGCCGTTCGTGGTCCAAGCCTTTTTTATCCCCTCCCCGTCCATGGAGCCGACGCTGCTCGGCAAAAATAATTCGGGCGACCGCATACTTGTCAACAAGTTCGTTTACCGGTTCGGCCCGCCGCACCGGGACGATGTCGTCGTCTTTCTGGCTCCTCCTGCCGCGATGGCGGGCGACCCGGAGTTCATCAAGCGGCTGATCGGCCTGCCGGGCGACCGAATTGAAGTCTTTGCGGGCCATCTCAGCATCAACGGCATTCCGCACACGCACACGGACGTCCGGCAGAAGCTGGCCGAGCTGGGCGTGTGCGGCCCGGAAGCGCAGGCGGACATTGCCGACGAGTCCCAGCTTCAAGCCGACTGCCATGTCAAGTTCGTGCCGGACGGCGTGCAGGTTTCCGACAACAGCCGCCACACGCAGCTCATCACAAAAGAGCGCCTGGCTGAGATTTATACAGGTCAAAAAGACCTGCCGGTCACGATCCGCCCCGGCTACACCGTTCGGAACGGCGAGAAGCTGAATGAGCCGTTCATCGCCGAGGATCCCGACTACGATATGCAAATGTACGACGGCGAGCCGCTGAAGCACCTGTATGGGCCATTCGAAGATTATCGTTTGGCAGGAATGTCCATCACGCCCGCGCAGTATCAGGCTGATGTCGTTCATCCCACCGAGCCGCTGCCCCTCGCCCACTACCTGATGATGGGCGACAACCGCAACGACAGCAGCGACGGAACGCAATGGGGTCCGCTGGAAGCGCGGCGGGTGGTCGGACGGGCGCAGCTCATTTTCTGGCCGCCGTCGCGTATCGGCGTGATACATTGACCGCAGGTGCGGCTGATCTGTGGCGGCACGAGCAGCTCGCCTGGAGTGCGGGCTTTGTGCGGGTCGCCGGGATTGACGAAGTCGGACGCGGGCCGCTGGCCGGCCCGGTCCTGGCGGCCTGCGTCGTCCTGCCGCCGGGGTTTGCGCTGGACGGCATTCGGGACTCCAAAAAGCTGTCGCCCAGACAGCGGGAACGAGCGGAAGTGCGTATCCGGGCCGAAGCCCTTGCCGTCGGCCTCGGCAGCATTGAACCCGACGTGATTGACCGCATCAACATTTTGCAGGCGACGCATGAAGCAATGCGCCAAGCTTTTTTTCAGATTGATCCCCTTCCCGATTTCGTCCTCATAGACGGCCTCCCCTTTCGCGTCTTTCCGTGCGAAAGCCGCAAAGCGCTCGTGCAGGGCGACGCGCATTCGGTCTCGATTGCCGCCGCATCCATTGTCGCCAAAGTGGCCCGTGATCGCCTGATGTGCGCCTACGATCTTGTTTATCCCGAATACGGCTTTGCCGGACACAAAGGATACGGCTCGGCGAAGCACCTTCAAGCCCTGCGCGAGCATGGCCCCTGCCCCCTTCACCGCCGGTCGTTTGCCCCGGTTGCGGCGTGCTGTGCTGCCCTCTGACTATATTTAGTAGACTCCGCCAGAAATTCGGCATAGATGTAGTTAAAAAATCTGATAAACTGCTTGTCAAATGGCAACAACTGTGCTATAATCCAAAAAAGCGCGAATGGGATAGAATAAACCGCAGCGATTCCGAATACAAGTCATGCCGAATATACGACAAAGCTTTCATGACGAACTTGCAGTGCTGGAACAGGATCTGCTGCATATGGGGACCCTGACCGGCGAGATGCTCGGTCAGGCCGTGGAAGCCATTCACCAGAACGACGTGGCGATGGCGGAGGCGGTCATCGCGCAGGACGACGCCGTAGACGAGATGGACCGCCGGATCGAAGCCCAGTGCATCCGGCTTCTCGCCCTTCAGCAGCCGATGGCCCGCGATCTGCGCCAGATCGAAAGTGCGCTGAAAGTCATTACCGATTTGGAGCGGATCGGCGACCATGCGGTGGACATCGCCAAAATTGCCCGAAAACTGACCCAGGAGTTTTATCTAAAAGCGCCGCTTGTGGATGTGGGACCGCTGGCGCTGATGGCTCGGAACATGGTGGGACTGAGTCTGCAATCACTGGTGCGGCACGACCTGGCGCTGGCAGTTCAAGTCTGTGACGACGATGATCTGGCCGACGAAGCGTTCAAGCTCCTGCGGGAAGAGCTGCTGGAGCTGACGCAGGCCGAGCCGTCCCGCATCTTTCCGGCCTCCTATCTGCTGCTGGTGGCGGTTTATTTGGAGCGCATCGCCGACCATGCGACAAACATCGCCGAGCGGGTTTATTATGTGGAAACAGGAAACCGGAAGCCGCTGGGACGGCGTGAGGCGCGTCCTGAAGCATGAGCGAGATTGGCGACAACATCCGTCGTGTTCGCGAGCGAATTGCCGAAGCGGCAGAACGTGCCGGACGCCGGGCGGAAGAAATCACCCTGGTTGCAGTCACCAAGAAAAAACCGGCAAGCGATATTTTGGAAGCACTGGCGGCGGGCGTTCTAGATGTCGGCGAAAACTATGTGCAGGAAGCCGCCGGGAAGCGCGAAGGAATTACAGAAGGCCGCTGGCATTTGCTGGGGCATTTACAGAGCAACAAAGCCAAGCTTGCCGTGTCCCTGTTTGACCTGATTGAAAGCGTGGACAGCGTCAAGCTGGCGGAAGCCATCAGCAGACAAGCAGCGGAACAGCGGCAGGACATACTCGTACAGGTGCATCTCGGCGACGAAGAAACGAAGACCGGCTTCGCACCGGACCGGGTGCTGGACGCGGCGGTGGAAATCGCCGCGCTTCCAAATATGCGTCTGATGGGTTTGATGGGAATAGCGCCGAACGGCACGGCCCCCCGCCCGTACTTTCAGCAGATGAAGCGGCTGTTCGACCGGCTGCCTGCGGAAAACCGGCAAATTCTCTCGATGGGCATGAGCGGCGACTTTGAAGCCGCGATTGAAGAAGGCGCGACCTCGGTGCGCGTCGGCACAGCAATTTTCGGGGCAAGATAACACTTTTTCAAGATTTGATTAGGAGGCTTGGCGAAACAATGAACAACAGCGCAGAAGCGGAAGAATATGACGACGCACCGGCTCGCGAAAACGGGGTTTTAGGGCGGGTCCTCAGCTATTTTCGCGGCCATGAAGAGGAAACCGAGGACCGGGAAGTCGTGATGGCTGAGGTGCATCCCCAGCCGCAGCCCGCGCCGCTCCCGTCACGCGCGTCCGGCGGCTCTTATAACCCTCTGCGCCGAGGAGGAACGACCCTGCGTATGGACCAATCGCGTCAAACACATATCACCGTTCGCCGGGCCATCCAGACCTTCGACGATGCCCGCCGCGCCGCGGACGGCCTCAAAGACGGTCAGCAGCAGATTGTCAACTTGGAGCAGACTTCGGGTGACATGACCGAGCGCATCATTGACTTTCTCAACGGCGCGACCTACGCTTTGGACGGCAGCGTTGAGAAGATCGGCGAGATGGTGTATCTGTTTACACCGTCCTCGGTCGTGATTGATATTGAAGACAGGCCCGCGACCCCGGCTCGCGCGGCGGTCTACGACCGGGACTGACTTAGCTCCATGCTGCGCGACAAGACACTGGCAATCCTCGGCGCCGGCATGATGGGCGGGGCACTGGCTCGCGGCCTGGTTCATGCCGGCGCCATGCCGGGTTCCGGCCTGCGCCTGTTCGACACGCATGCCGAGAAGGCCATCGCACTGGCGGCGAACCTCGGCCCCGGCGCCCTGGCGTCGGAGTCGGCTCTGTCGGCGATTGCAAACGCCGATGTGATCTTGATCGCGGTCAAGCCGCCGATGGTCACCGAGGTACTGTCCGAGATCGCCCCGGCCCTGTCCCCTTCCCAGCTTGTCATCTCCATCGCCGCCGGAGTACGGCTCGCCAAAATGGAGGCGCTGCTGCCGGATGGCATTCCTGTTGTCCGCACCATGCCGAATACGCCCTGCCTCGTCGGCTGCGGCGCGACCGCGATTTGCCGGGGCGCGTCGGCGACGGAAGAACATCTTGCCCTCGCGCAGAACTTGTTCGCGTCGGTCGGCTTGTCGGTCGAAGTCCCCGAACGGCTGTTAGACGCCGTGACCGGCTTGTCCGGCTCCGGCCCGGCCTACGTCTATCTGATGATCGAAGCGCTGGCCGACGGCGGCGTCAAAGAGGGCCTCACCCGCGATACGTCCCGCCTCCTCGCCGCCCAAACCGTTCTCGGCGCGGCCCAGATGGTGCTGTCGTCGGACCAGCACCCCGCCCAGCTCAAAGACAACGTCACCACCCCCGGCGGAACCACCATCAACGCTCTCCATGTTCTGGAACGCGCCGGCGTCCGCACCGCCCTCATTGACGCCGTGGGAGCCGCCGCCGAGCGCTCCCGCGAGCTGTCTTAGCGGCCTTTCCCTCTGCCAGTGAAAAATAATTTGGAACGACGCGCTTAAAACGAGTGTTCGCATGGTATAACATGACCAGAATAACATTTTGGTCATTCGTTCAGCACATAAGGAACTCCCATAATGACACGGCACGGGGATGTGCGGCAGAAAATACTCGACGCCGCCGAGCAGCGGCTCTGGCGCTACGGCTTCAAGAAAACCACCATTGATGAGATTGCGTCCGACGCCGGTGTCGGCAAAGGCACGGTGTATCTCTATTTTGACGGCAAAGAAGAGATTGGACTGGCTATTATCTCGGAATACAAACGCCGTGGTTTGGAAGAAATCACGCGCATCACGCAGGACACAGCCAAGCCGCCTGCCCAGAAGCTGACCGAGATGCTGCAATACCCAATTTTGTATGCCTGCCGGAGCTGCCGCGAGTCGCCCGCAATGCAGGAAATGATTACCGCGATCAAGCCGCATATTCGCCGGCATATTCAGCCCCAGACGGAGCGGGAATATGAGATCATCGCCGGCGTTTTAGAGGAAGGCAACCGGCTTGGCGTCTTCGATGTGCCGGATACTCTCAGCGCAGCACGGACACTCAAAATGATGACGATGGGTTTTATGCCGCCCTACCCCACTGTTTCCGAGGCGGACGAGATAGAATCTGAAATCGCTGCTATTGTCGCTTTAGCAGTACGAGGACTTCGCAAAACATGACAAAACTCACACGGAATGTACTGGCGGCCGGGGCAATGATCAGCCTCGCGGCCCATCCGGCCTTTGCCGCCGACGCTCTGCTCCCCGGCCCGATCTTTATTGGACAAGCCGCCGGCGGCATGGGCGGCGCCACCGGAACTGGGGCCGGAAACGGTGCCGGGACCGGCAACGGGGTCGGCGGCAGCAGCGGCGCGGCGGCAGGCAATGGTCCCGGCGCGGGAGCGGGCGATGTCGGCGGGGTCGGCGCCCCCGGCGGAACAGACGCCGGGGGAACCGGCGCTGGCGGGGGTGCGACGGCTGGAAGCACCGGAACCAACAGCACCGGAACCAGCAG
This sequence comes from Capsulimonadaceae bacterium, assembly GCA_965277885.1. GTDB lineage: Bacteria > Armatimonadota > Armatimonadia > Armatimonadales > Capsulimonadaceae > JANXMY01. Next base: position 801,363 of record CBDIDS010000003.1, read on the forward strand.
CACTGGAACCAGCAGCATCGGAACCAACGGTACGGGGACTGCAAATAGCGAAACCGACAGCAGCGGCACCAGTAACACTGGCACGAATGGAAATGGAAACACCGGCATCGGCAGCAGCGGGAACAACGGGAACGGAGGCGTCGGCTCCGGCAGCGGCGCAAGTCAAAGCGCATCCGGCACGTCCGGCTCGCAGGGCAGCCTGCCGCTTCCGGGCGCAAGCACTGCGCCGCAGGTCTTCAGTCTCAGCCAGACGATCCAGGCCGGCCTCCAAAGCAGCGCGGACATACAGACGGCCGCCCGGAATGTTCAGATTGACGCCAAACGCGCTGATGAAGCCGCCGCCGCCGCCCGGCCCAACCTCAATGCCAGCGGCCAGGCCACGCGCTTTGACCAAAAGACGCTGATCGCCCTCGGCGGCGGCCCGCCCATCGAAGTGACGGGGACCCATGTTGAGATATTGCAGCTCAACCTGACCGACCGGCTGGACCTGACCGGGCAGATCGCGGCGGCGACCGATCAGGCCCGGCTGCAAAGCCTGGCCGATAGGTTTATCTTGGGGCAAGTGCGAAACTCCCGAATTCTGCGGGCGCAGACCATTTACTTCAACACGCTTCGCGCCCAGCATCAGGTGGATGTCGCGAACGCCGAGCTGGTCAACGCTCAGCGGCAGCTCACTGACGCGACTAACTTAAACAATGCCGGGGTCGGGCAGCGCATTGACGTTTACCGCGCCCAGACGCAGGTGGCGACCGCCGAGCAGGACGTGGCGACGGCTGAAAACAATTACGGGGTCGCTTTGGAAAGCTTTAACGACCTGGTCGGGCGGCCGCTAAACGCCTCGGCCATCTTACAGGATGCGCCCGGCGTCACGATTGCTCTTCCGGTGACGGACTTTTCTCAGGTCGGGGCCCCCGATATCAAAGCCGCCCCGCCCCTTCCGAATGCGCCGGGCGAAGTCGCGGCAATCAACATCAACAATGCTCTTCAGGCAGCAAATCAGCAGCGTCCTGAGATCTTGCAGGGGCAGGTGAACGTTCGGGTGGCGCAGACAGGGATCACGCTGGCGCGGGCCGGTTTGGAGCCGACGTTTAGTTTGGCCGCCGCCGGGGATTATTACCCGGATACGAACTTCCAGTTTCCGCGCAAGCGGACAGCGCAGATCACAGCGAACCTGAACATCCCGCTGTATGACGGCGGCGCGACGCGGGACCGCGTGCAGGAAGCCCGGCTTTCCACGCAGAACGCCCAGACAAGTCTCGCATCCACACGCTCCGATGTGGCGCTTGATGTCCGGCAGTCGTATCTGAATCTCGCGACGGCGGCGCGGCAGATCGGCGCGGCGAACGCCGCCTTGCAGTCGGCGATTGCGGCCCGCCAGCTTGCCCAGCTTCGTTATGAGGGCCAGGTCGGCCTCTACTTAGAAGTCACCGATGCCCAGTCTGCACTGGTCCAGGCGGAAAACAACCAGGTGGACGCGGTTTACAATTATTTAGTGGCCCGCGCCCAGTTCCAGAACGCGATCGGTGCCCCCCAGACACGATAAGCGACTTTAGACGCAGTTTTTGACGCATTGCAGGAAGGCAAACACATGGCAGACGATCCTCAGCAGAAAACGCAGGGCCAGTCCAAGAGCATCAAACCGGACGGGACGAACGGGCACGGCGCGAGCCAGTATTCGGCTCCGAAAAACGGCGTGGAAGTGATCCATGAAGGGAACAAGTACGCCGAGAAGAAAGAAGAGCCGAAAAAAGACGAGCCGAAAAAAGACGACGCGAAAGACGGCCAGGGCGGCCCGCCGCAGCAGACGGACAAGAAGCCGGTCAGCCCGCTGCGCCGCTTGATCACGGCGGCCATTATCGCGGCGGTCCTGATTGCGGCGGCGATCTACGGCTGGTCGTACTACAACTTTGCCCAGAACCACGTCTCCACCGACGATGCTTATATCACGGGAAACCTGGTCAATGTCAGCCCGATCATCAGCGGGACGCTGAACTCGCTGACGGTGGACGAAGGCAGCGTCGTCAAGCAGGGCCAGCTCATCGGGCGCATTGAAGACAGCGGCCAGCGGGCGTCGCTCGCCCAGGCCCAGGCCGCCTACCAGTCCGCCCTCAGCCAGCTCCCGCAGGCCGAGCAGAACCTCGCGTACCAGCAGCAGGCGACAAACGCCGGGATCAAAAAAGCGCAGGCCGAGCTTGCCGCCCAGCAGGCCAAGACCGCCGGGGCGCAGCAGCAGGTGATTCTAAGCCGCAACCAGACGCAGAATCAGGTCACGCAGGCTCAGAGCCAGGTCGCGCAGGCTCAGGCCCAGGCGGCCCAGTACGCCGCCCAGGTGCAGACCGCCCGCTCGGCGGTCGCCACCGAGCAGCAGAATGTCCAGACCGCCCAGCGGGCCGCCGACGCCGCCGCCGCGCAGATCAACGGAACGAAGGCCACCTATAAAAAAGACCTAACCGACGAAGCCCGCTACGCAAAGCTGGTGGTCGAGGCAGCGGTGACGCCGCAGCAGTACGATGCGGCACATTCGGCGACGATCAATGCCGCGTCCCAGCTTAATGCTGCCCGCTTCCAGGCTGCCCAGGCCCAGTCAGTGGTAGACAGCAGCCGGGCGACCGTCGCCCAGGCGCGAGATCAACTGATCGCCGCCCAGCGGGCCGCCCAGGCGGCCCTTCAGAACGTGGATGTCGCCCGCGCCGGTCTCGGCATTGCCCGCGCCAACCTGAGCCAGATCCCAATTCAGCAGTCCAATGTCTTGAACAACTTCGGTCAGAACGCAAGCGCCCAGGCTGACCTTGCGACCGCGCAGGCCGGGAAAACGCAGGTCGGTGTTCGTCGGGCCGAGATTGCGACCGACCGCGCCAATGCGAACTCGGCAAAGGCCCAGCTTCATAACGCGCAGATTATCGAGGGTGATACTTATTTGTACGCGCCGAACAACGGCACCGTGGTCAAGAAAGTCGCCAACATCGGCTCGTCGCTGTCGCCCGGCCAGACGATTGTGACAATCACTCAGGGCGACTATGTGTATGTGACGGCGAACTTCAAAGAAACACAGCTTGCAAATGTCAAGCCGAACGAGTCGGTGGAAGTCGAAGTGGATGCTTTCCCCGGCTTGATCTTCCAGGGCTATGTCGCTTCCATCAACGAAGCCACCGGCGCGACTCAGGCGCTTCTGCCGCCGGATAACGCCACCGGCAACTTCACCAAAGTCGTCCAGCGTATTCCGGTTCGGATCGAGCTGCGCCCGGCGAAGCCCGGCGAGGACAAAAAGTTCGCGACGGCTAAGAACATTGCTAGTCTGCGGCAGGGCATGTCGGTCACGGCGACGATTGACACCAGCACCGGAAAGCACAAAAATTACTAACGTTTAAGAGGCGTTCAGCCCAGTGATCCGGCAGCGAAGCTGCCGGTTGTCTTTTCTCGGAATGCCGATTGTCTTCTCACAGAATCAGGTACGTTTCTATGTCTACGCAGGTTTTAGACCATCGAGGCCGTCGGCCCCTGCCACCCTCCGGCGGGGGCAGCGCCCACAGCGGGGGAGGCGCAGCCGCTGCGGCTGGAGAGCTGAACCCGCACCGCTGGATTATTCTGGTCGGCCTCATTACGGCGGCGATCATGGAAGTGCTGGACACAACCATTATCAATGTCGCCCTGCCGCAGATGGCCGGCAACCTGAATGCCACGATAGAGGAAATCGCCTGGGTCTCCACCGGCTACATTCTTTCCAACGTCATCGTTCTGCCGATGACGGCCTGGCTCGGCCTGCGGTTCGGGCGCAAGCGCTACCTTGTTTTTTCCATCCTCCTGTTTATTACGGCGTCGTTCTTCTGCGGCACTTCCAAGACACTGATTGAGCTGGTTTTCTGGCGGGTCTTGCAGGGGGCGGGCGGCGCGGCCCTGCTGTCTACGGCACAGGCGACTTTGCGCCAGATCTTCCCTAAAGAGCAGCAGGGTGTGGTGCAGACGATTTTCATTTTAGGCATTGTCGTCGCCCCGACGTTAGGACCTCTGGCGGGCGGCTATATTACCGACAACTACAACTGGCCCTGGGTCTTTTTCGTCAATATCCCCATCGGGCTTGTTGCGGCGTTTCTTGTGGGCAACTACCTCCACGATGCACCCGGCGGTCCCAAAGCCGGCCCGATTGATCTGGCGGGGATCGGGCTTTTGGCAGTGGGTCTCGGCTCCTTGCAGTATGTTTTGGAAGAAGGCGAGACTGACGACTGGTTCAGCAGCGTGGCGATTATTCGCCTGTCAATCCTCGCCGCCGTCAGCCTCACCGCCATGCTGGCGTGGGAATTATCGCCCCGCAATAAGTATCCGGTGGTTGATTTCCGGGTGCTGAAGAACCGGGAGCTGTCGGCGGGTTTGGTGCTGTTTTTGGTGCTGGGGTTCGGCCTGTACGGCGGCCTTTTTATTTTCCCGCAGTTCACGCAGAACGTGCTGGGCTTTTCGCCGACCGAAACGGGGCTTGTGCTGCTGCCGGGCGGCCTGGCAACCGCCGTGGCCGCCATGATCTGCGGGCGGATCACGAGTATGCCGAAGCCGATTATTGATATGCGCCTGTTAATTCTCATCGGCATGGCGATCTTCACGCTGTCCATGTGGATGCTGGGGCATCTGAGCACGCAGTCAGGCGTCTCCGACACGCGCCTGGCGCTGATCATTCGCGGCTTTGGTCTTGGGTTTTTGTTCACGCCGATTAACTTTGTCGTGTTCGCGTCCCTGAAAGGCCCGGAAACGCAGCAGGCGTCGGGCTTGATCAATTTAGCGCGTCAGCTCGGCGGCTCGTTCGGCATTGCGGTATTGAACACTTATATTTACAACATGGAAGCGTACCACCGCGTCAACTTGGTGTCCAGCTTTTACTCCGGCAATCCGGTGTATGACCAGCGGATCGCAAGCTCAACCGCGCTGCTTGTGGCGAACGGCGACAGCGCGACGACCGCCCATGCAGGAGCCTTGAGGCTGCTGAACGGGATTGTCACGGCGCAGGCGGCGACCATGTCCTACAATGATGCGTTTTTGCTCCTTGGCCTCTCCTTTGTTTTTGCTGTTCCGGCTGTATCCCTGCTGCGGAAGCCGAAGAAAGCCCCGGCAGGCGGCGGTGGCGGGCATTAAGAACCTGCAACTTTTCGCGGTTTGGCGTGTCTGACGAGTGAAGGAAACGCCAAAATGCCGTTATCCGAGCATGACCTGATTTTTGCAGCTCTGACAGCCTTTGCGGCGTTTATCGGCGCACGTTTGGCATGGATTTGATACGGCACGGCAAAAAGATTGAAGCCATCAAGCTGTACCGACAGCAAAATCCCGGAACAGACTTGCAGGGCGCGAAAAATGCCCTAGACCAGATTGAACGAACAGGAATGTAGGCTGAGACGCCTCGCAACATTCCCATTATATTCTGCGTATTTGATTTATATTCTGCGTATTTAATGCTGAACAGACGCTACCAAAGGACACTTCATGCCATATCGTCCGCTTTTACTCGGCGCGACTGTCGCCGCTTTTCTCGTTTCTGCCGCAGCGCAGGCCGCGCTTCCCGCGAAAACTACGACTAATCCATTTGACATATCGGCGGCGGCGCTCGTGAAGGCCGCGCCTGCCGCCGCTGCGTTTCCTGACGCTTCGGCGATGACCCTGCGTGACGAAAGCGTCACCACGGTAAACGCCGACGGCACTTCCACCGATGTCACGCACGAGACGTTTAAAATCTTCAACCAGCGGGCGCACGACAAAGCGGAAATCACAATCCCGTTTGACGCCGGCACCGAGAAGATCACAAACGTTCATGCCCGGACAATCAAGCCCGACGGCTCGGTGCTGACGGCAGGCAGCGGCGACATTCATACCAGCGCTCCCTACTCGGAGTTTGCCATGTATGACGACGCCAAAGTCACCGGAATTTCCATGCCGGGGGTCGAAGACGGCGTGATCATTGACTATGTCTACACGCGCACGACCACGAAGTCGTTCCTGCCGAACCAGTACAGCGAAACGTGGTCCTTTCGGGACGGCGTAGACCCGGTCAAATACAGCCAGATGACCCTGAACGCCCCGGCGTCCATGCCTATCCGCACCCTCCCGCAGAACACATCCGGAATGACTGCGACCGTCACGCCGTCGGCGGACGGGAAGCGGAAAACCTATGTGTGGAAGATGACAAACCTCAGCCCGATTATCCCGGAGCCGATGATGCCGCCGACCTACACGTTTATGCCGTCGGTAGAGATCTCGACAATCCCGTCGTGGCAAGTGATCGCCCGCTGGTATCAGGGGCTGGCCGCCGGACAGATGGCCGTCTCGCCGGAGATCGAAGACGAAGTCAAGACACTGACGGCAGGCAAAACCACGGACACAGAAAAGGCCCGTGCGATCTACTACTGGGTCGAAGGCCAGACCCGCTACGTTGCCCTGGAGCTAGGGCTTTCCGCGTTCCAGCCCCACCCCGCCGCCGATGTCTGCCGCAACCGCTACGGCGACTGCAAGGACATGGCGACGCTGCTCCTGACGATGCTGCACCAAGCGGGGATCAAATCGGCCTGGCCGGTGCTGCTCGGCGCGGACAGCCACATGCCGGTGCAGGATTATCTGGCTGCGCCGACGTTCTTCAACCACGCGATTGTTCGGGCGGACATTGACGGCAAGCCGTATTGGTTCGATTCGACGGCGGCGATGTGTCCGTTCGGCCAAATCCCCGGCGGCGACCGGGGCGTCCATGCGTTCGTCATTCGGGACGGCGTCGGCACGTTTGAGACCATTCCCGTCGGGACGCCCGCCGAGAATTGCGAGACGACTACGACCAAAGTGGACCTGCACGCCGACGGTTCTGCGGACTGCTCGACCAAAGTGGACCTCAGCGGCGACACCGGGCTCGGCGCCCGCCTGTCGTTCCGGGGCCTGCAAACGGCTCAGCTTCGGCCCGGCTTCCAAAGCATGGTCAACAATCTCAGCCCGAATGCTTCCCTGCTGGACTACTCGCTGTCTCCGGTCGGCGACCGGGACCAGCCGGTCGTTCTCGGCCTTTCTTACCACGCGCCGCTGTGGGCAACCCGCACAGGCCACCTGCTGATCATTGACGGCACTGACATGAGCAGCGCCCCGTATGACCGGGCCTCGCGCGTGTATCCCATTTACGAGAGCCAGACCGGCGAGTCGGTGCAGGATTTGATCATTACTCTGCCGCCCGGCTACACGCTGGAAGACAAGCCCGACCCGCTGCACGAAAAAATGCCGCTCGGCGACTACGACCAGACAGTCACGCTGACGGGAAATACGCTGACCGTGCATCTGGTCGTGACGACCCATCCGGGCATGATCATGCCGGCCGATTACGCGGCGGCAAAAGCCCAGTTTGCCCAGGTCGTCACCCTCCGCAAGCAGCCGATCGTGCTGCATCTGGCGGAGAAGTAAGAACCCTTCCTGCTCGCTCCCTTCCCTAAGTAACGTGTCCTAAGTCTTTGCAGGCTGGGCGGTTAAAACCGCAGCAACACAGGCACAAAGTGCGCCTTCGCGCACTCGGAAGCGGACGTTTGCTCTTAACCTGCGAAGGCAGGTTTTGTGCCAGTGTTGCTGCGGTTTTAACCGCCCGCAAGAACTTATGACTCATTACTCAGAGCGAGCGGGAGAGGTTCACAGCACTCCATCGCCTTCTTCGCCCGTTCGGATGCGCCGCGCTTCGGACATCGGCAGGACAAAGATTTTCCCGTCGCCTTCCTCGCCGGTGTGGGCCTGCTCTAGAATGATTGCGATGACTTCGTCCACATCGGTGTCGCGCACGGTCATCTCCAGCTTAACCTTCGGCGGCAGGCGCAGGACGAAGGATTCGCCGCGAAAGAAGTCCGGGCGCTGACCGTCCGCCCGCCCGCAGCCTCGGACGTCGCTGAGCGTCAGACCACTGAGGCCCGCCTCCGCCAGCGCCGTCTTCACCGCTTCCAGCCGCAAAGGCCGGATAATTGCTTCAATCTTCTTCATGTCTTTTGCCTTCTCATCGGGTAGAATAACGGCAGATACTCCCGACTCGCCAGTGCCTCTTCCTGAAACCAGGCACGAAAGGAAACCCCGTTTATGCATCGCCAGACCCGATGCCTGCTTTCTCTTAGTCTTTCTCTTAGCTTCTGCACTTCTGTGACTTCTTCCACGGTGTTCGCGCAGACTGCCCCGAAGCCGGCTGCCCAAAAAAAGGCTGCTCCCAAAAAAGCTGCCCCGAAGCCGGCTGCCCCGGCCGCAGCCGGCCGCCTCGCGGTACGGATGCGGCTGGGCGACGGACGCCAAACCTGGCACCCGACCCGCAGCCAGCTTGGAATTGGTTATGCCGCCGGCGGAACGGACTCAAGCGCACCCGGCAGCTTTAAGTTTACCGTGAACCGGGCCGTCCTGCGAAGTTATCTCGCCGGTATCGCTCCGTATGTCCGCCGCGCTCCGAAAGACGCCAAAGTGGTCGTTGCCAGTATCGGCCATGACCAGGGCATGGGCCAGGTTCCGGCCCGTGTCGTGCCGGGCTACGACGGCGCGGTGCTGGATGTCTCCGCCGCCGTAGACCAAATCCAGAAGGCAGTGGAGACGAATCCCGGCGCGGTGCATATTATTCTGCCGGTCAAGGCCAAGAAAGCAGAGATTTCGGCATCCGATCTCAAAGGCATCAATGCCCGGATCGGCTACTTTGTGACCCGGTTTAGCCCCGGCGACGAAGGCCGAACTCAGACCGTTCGGCTTGCCATCAAGATCATTGACGGCACAGTCATCCCGCCCGGCGCGGTGTTCTCGGTCAACCAGGTGGTTGGGGAGCGGACGGCGGCGCGGGGCTTCGGCACCGGCCACGTGTTTGTAGACGGCAAGATGGAAGTGCAGCAAGGCGGCGGTATGTGCCAGGTCGCGACAACCTTGTTCAACGCGGCGATGCTGGCGGACCTGAAAATCGTCGAGCGCAAGCAGCATGTCCGCACGATCCCCTACGCCGATCCCGGCCGGGATGCGACGGTTTACTTCGGGCAGAAGGACTTCAAGTTCCAGAACAACACGCCCACCCCGATCTATGTCTCGTACAAGACCACCCGGAGCCATGCGATTGTCTCGCTGTTCGGGCGGGACGTGCCGGGCCTCAAGGTCAAGCTGGTGGACCACTATCAGCGCCTGGGCGAGCGGCATTACACGGCGAGCTTCTACCGAGTTGTTTATCAGCCGAACGGCACGGTTCGCAAAGACCCGCCGTTTCTGAGCGACTACAAATGGACACCTGCGCTGGATTTCAGCCGATAGAAAGAAAGCAAAAGCCGAAGAACGATTATTCGTTCTTCGGCTTTTTTGCTTTTGAAGCGCCTTTTCGGGCCGACAGTTGAAACTTTAGCATCTGGCGGTACATCTGCATCCGGGAGGCAGCCCCTTTGGCCCAGCCGAGCTTTTCTTCTTTCATCGGGTGGGTAACACCGCGCAGCGTCACATCGCGCCGGATGAGGCCCTGCCGATGAACGTAGTCGTTGATGGCAAGCTCAATGCCGTAGCCAACAGATTCAAGGTTCGGGATTTGGAGAAAAATGTCGCGGCGGATCGCCCGCTGGCCGGTGATGGCGGGGGCGAAGAACTGGGCCATATCGGTCCAAAGCCGCCCGCCGCGGAAGATGCCCATCGTCATCGCGGCATCCCCCGCGCAGACGGGCGCGAGCAGGTCCTGGACATGGCGCGGGGTAAGACCGACTAAGTCAGCGTCGAAGAACAGCAGAATGTCGGCGTCGGCGTGAAGCGCCCCCGCCCGCATCGCGCCGCCTTTGCCCCGGTTCGCCGGGAGCGTCAGCACTTCCACTCCGGGAACCGCTGCCGCCGCCTCCGCCGTGCGGTCGGTGGAGCCGTCGTTGACGACGACGACGGCACTCACGATCCCGGCGGCGGTGACGGCCTGAAGGACAGCGGCAATCCGGTGTTCTTCATTGTAAGCCGGAATAATGGCCGCGATGGTCGTCAGCGATTTCGTCTCCGAAGATCGGTTGGATTGCCGGAGGCGTCCGGCAAAGTTTGTGGCGAGGGACCGGCTCACTGAGAAAGGCCCTGCGCCGTGCTTGCCTGGGCCGGACTGGCCGGAGCAGTCCCCGACGGCGTACTGGTGGTCGGAGGCGTGGTGGTCGGGGCTGTGCCGGGCGGAGCCGGGCTCTGCGGAGGCGCGTCCGACTGATCCCCACCCGACTGATCCCCACCCGACTGATCCCCGCGCCGATGATGCCGCTCGGTCACACCCGGCACGGGTTTCGCCGTCGGCAGAGGGGCGGGGATATTGGTAGACAGCACCAGCAGATGGTAGTCCAAATCATGCTCTTTCGCGGCGATCTTGTCCCCATTCGGGTCATATGCTTCCGAGACATAAGTGCCGTGGTCGGCCCGCAGCTCGCGGAGCTGCTCTTCGACGCGCAGAATGCGGTTCTGGTTGATTGGGTGATCCTCGGCATAGCTCGGCTCACTGTTGCCGCCGTCTTCCATTTTTTCAAATGTTTGGAACGTGCGAACCATGCCGGTCGGGTCGTAGCCTGCGTTGTAGGCGAAGCGCTCACCCCAGCGGTCGGCTTCAAACTCGGCGGCACGGCTGTAGTGAAGCTGGTCCAGCTCAAACAGCGCCCCGCCCACATTCCCGACCGCGTTGCTGCGGCTCAGGAGCGTCGCGAGGTCTATTAAAAAGCCCTTGTTTTCGGAGTCTGAGATGGACTTGACGACATGGCGGCGGACGACATGCGCGGACTCGTGGCCGATGATGCAGGCGAGCGCATCGTCGTCGGGGCCAATTTTGTTGAGAAGCCCTTGATAAATATAAACATAGCCGCCGGGAATGGAGAACGCATTGACTTCCGGGCTGTCAATGACGCGGATGCGGAACGAGACATCCGGCGCTTCTTTCTGGGCCTGTGCAAAGATCGGCGCAGAGACATCGAGAACACGGCGGTTGGTCTTGCCGTCCATGACGAACTTCGCCTGGGAGTCGATCTCGGAGGCGTACTCGCGGCCCAGAGCGTTTTCCTGTTCGTTGTTCATCACATTGTTGTGGATCTGGCCGCTCTGGCAGCCGGCGCTGACGACGGACAGACCAACCGCCGCGCCGGCAGCCAGCATCAGCTTGATACGATGGGTGTAAGAATTAAAGCTTGACATAGGACAACACTTTCTTGCTGGTTGACCGGACAACTCCGGCTCGGTTCCGCAAACGCTTCCATTGCCCTTGCAGAGAATAAAGACTGTGCAGAGAATAAAGACTGTGCAGAGAATAAAGACTTTCCGGTGGTTCCGGGGTGCGAGTGGACACTGTCACTTGTTTCGGCTGCTCCGCTCTTATTTCCAGCGCCGCCACTTGCGCTTGCAGCCGCTGGGTCTGCATCCAGTTATAAGCACACCCAGCGATAAGAACAACCAGCAGAATGCGCGTCAGAAACCGCCTTATCACGTTTTCCTCCGCATCCACGCTTTGCCGCGCCGCTCGACTGTCTCTTCCAGCGCCTGCGCCCGCCGGGCCAGTCCAGGAACGACCGCACCGGGGCGGGTGATGATGCGCCGCAGATTGCAGTGCGAGTGGCCGGTCCATTTCGCCTTGTACGGCTCGTCGCCGCGCAGGAAGTCAAAAACTTCGCGCCCTTCGGCAATCGCGGTCTGCATCGCCCGCGCGGTCAGAACTGTCCCCAGACTGAGCCGGGCCAGCGTCGGCTCAAAGCCGCCCTGGTAGTAGCAGAGGCGGTCGCCGTAGCCGAAGCAGTACAGCGACGCCTGCGTTTCGCCGTCCAGCCGCAGCCTAAAGAGGCGCAGCCAGTTTCGGCCCAGAAGCCGCCGGGCCGCGTCCCGGTGAAACGCCTGGACCCGCTTCCCGGCGAATACCCCCGGCAGCCAGCGCTGGTTCCAGCGGCGAGCGTGCAGCTCAAAGAGGCGGGTCAGCTCGCCGTCAAGCTGGGCTTCGTCGGTGACGGGTCCGATTTCGACTTCATACACTTTCGCCAGCGCCCGGTCGTAATAGCCGACATTCGCGCGGGTCTTTTTGCCGAGGCCGCGCAGGAGCGTGTCCCAGTCCGGCGGCAGCGGCAGAAAGGGACACGCTTCGCCGAGCGCGTCCAGCACCGTCAAATGGCTCTCCGGCGGCGGGAGATCACTCCGCAGAAGGCTTCCGGCCCGAAGCTGCTGAAAATCGGTGATCTGCCACCCGCCGGTGTTTTCCAGGTACTCATACAGGCTTTGAGCGACCTCGTGTTCCCAGCCGGGCGCGGCGACAACATCTAAATAATCGGAAGTGCCGGTTCCGAGAAACGACAGGCGGCGGAGCGGGGTTGTGTACCAAAAGGAAGTCATCAGCGGGGCCAGCCCGACCAGTGTTCCATCGGCATCGCGGAACGTCACCAGCCGCAGGCGCCGTCCTCCCTTGCCGAAGTGCTTCCACCAAGCCGCGTTCCACTCCCAGGTTTGAAAGACCGTTGCTTCAGCGCAGGAAGCCGCCAGTGTTTGCCATTCGGTTTCAAGCGCGGCGAGTCCCGCAGCCGAGCGCAGGTCTGCCGTCTGCAACTGTGCCGTTCCTGTCTGCATCATACCGGGCGGGGCCACAGGGTTATTGTAGCACAAAGACGCCAAAGTGTAAAGCAGGAGTCTCCGTGCAAAACCGCCAATAGGACTGCAAAGTCAAAGTTGGAGGTATTTAACTGATGGAGCGTTTGATCAAATCGAAAGTCGAAGCGGGACGAGTGGCGATCCAGTGGCTCGGCCAGAGCGGGTTTGCATTGAAGGCGCACAGCGGCGATGTTCTGCTGGTGGACCCCTACTTCTCAGACAGCGCAAACGGCGACGGCGGCGCAGCCCGTCTCGTAGACATTCCCGTGCGCCCGAAAGACGTCCGCCTGGACTACCTGTTTTTGACCCATGACCATGTAGACCATACCGACCCACTGACCGCCCCGGCCATCGCCCAGGTCAATCCTGATGCAGCCGTCATCTGCCCGCCGTCCGCCTGTCGGCACTTGACCAAGCTCGGCGTCCCCTCCCATCAGATCACCACAGCGATGCCCGGCCAGTCTCTTGAATTCCCAAACTTCGCCGTCCATGTGGTTGCCGCCCAGCACACGGAAGACTCGGTCGGCTTCGTCTTTGAATTTCAGAACGACGGCAGTTCCACCGACACGGTCTCGGTCTACCATACCGGCGACACCGAGTACACCGACGCGCTGGCGTCCGCCGTCGAAGGATACGGCCCGGAAGTCCTGCTGGTCCCCATCAACGGCCGCTGGGGCAACATGGACGCCGCCCAGGCCGCGCTCTTGACCGCCCAGATCGCCCCGCGCGAAGTGATCCCGATGCACTACGGCATGTTCGCCGCAAACACCGCCGACCCCGCCGACTTCGAGGCGCAGCTCGCGTCTGCCACCAATTCCAGCCCAGACATCGCCGCCGTCGTGATGAAGCACATGAGCTGCCACGTCTACTGCCCGGAAGAAGCGGTCAAGGGCAAGCACGCCAAAACCGAAGCCCGCGCCGCCCGCGCCAAAGCCGCCCGCACCAGCCACCAGCACCAGGACGGCCAGCGAACGCCGGGAGGAGTGCGGCGCTGAACATCGCGGAGCGCCGGAGTTCACTCAGAACTCCGGCGCTTTAACCAGGACGTTGCGAAAAACCAGTCAGGGAAAGGCATCATGGATGATTCGTTCGCAGTCACCCAAATTGTTTTAATATGTTCATTAGGCATGAACGGTTTTTGGCTCGGAAACCGTCTGGTGGTTTGGTGCCGACGACAGCCAGGCCGTCTTTTGATGTTAAACCTGAGCCTGCTCGGTTTTGGAGCTGTGTTGTTCTATTTGTTTGTTTTTGCCTCACTTACCGCTCAATATCATATGTCCGTCTTTGCTGTCAGCAGTATCAATGATGCCATTTTGGTAACTTGTTTCAATGAATGGATCAGAGTCCTCCCTCGACCGTGGGGACGGGGTCAACTGCTCGACGAATAAGCCGTTAGGGCCTGTTTGCTGGTACGGCTAAGGTGACAAAAGGCACAAACAATGTTCAGCGGATGCTGCGGGTGTCTTGGTCTGCTTACTTTGCTGATTGGCGGCGGCGGGGTCTGGATTGCGTCACTCGTTCAGCGAAGCCAGCGGAGGCCGGGTCGTGAGCGCTTCAATGATTTGCTGATACAGTTTTGCAGCGGCGAGGACCAAAGCCTCGCCCAGGTCAACAGAATCCGGCAGATTTTGCTGGTGACGTTTGCAGATGACAGCGAACACGAAGAACTGGCGGCGGCAGTAGCGACCTTTGCTCCCGGCGGTCAGCCGCCGTTTCACGACGAGGCATGGCTGGAAGAAAAATTCCGCGTGTACCTGCGGGGCCAGGGGATCACGGTCCCGGACTACGGAAAAGAGCAGCCCGGCGTCTGGCCTCCACCGCCCAATCTGCGCGGCTAACAGTAGTAGAGGACAGAAAATGAATGAGAGCCAGGCATTTGCACTTTGTGCCTTTTGCTGATATTGGTTTTGACAAGCGGGGCTATAGTCGCACTTCGAAACAACGTAAGCCTTCCATGACGTGAAACGGCAAACGAATGAAATACTTCACCCCTGCCTGGCACAGAGGCGATTTAGACGACAAGACATCTAGCAAGGTGCCACAAGATTACAAGCGCCATGTTGCTGATATTCTTTTCAGCTTGCCGCCGGAAGTCCGAAGGCTTGCGACCAGAATCAACATTCACGATGGTCTACTTCGGGAAGTCGCCGTGAACTTGGAGCAGGGTACACTGCGGCTTACGCTGCGGTGCGGGGATTTACAAGTCGAGTACTTCGATCTCGAACTGGAATATGAGCAAGTGGATTTTGTTCCAGAGTTGACTGAGGCCCTGCGAAAACTGGCAGTCGCTCGGTTGAACCTGCCTAAATTTCGCTCTTCAAACTCCGCCTTATACGATGAGGTAGATCGAAATGATGCTTTTGTCGTCCATCGCATCTTGTTTTGGCATGAGGATTGGAGCCATCGGCAAGCAGGGAGGCGGCTGCGCCGGCGGCGGAGGGATGGCCGGCGCCAAAAAAGGCAGTCCCTACGACTTAGGGGTAATTTCTATGAGGAGTTAACCATGCGGTTCAAAAGGCTGCGAATAACAACAACGCCGCGAGAAAGCCGTCACGATATTACCGAAACTCTCGTTTGACGCAGCGGCGACTTAGCCTGCTTTAATTGTTTCCTCCATGGCAGCGAGCTTTTGTTCGGCGTCGGCGTAGAGATCGAGGTCGGGCTGGGCGGTGATTTCGCGGAAAATGCCCTGGATTTGGGCGCGGCCCGCTTCTAAAAGGAAGTCGCCTGGAGGGGAAGTCTTTTCGCCGATGGTGTAGAGGCCGATCTCCTGGGGGTGCAGGGCGCTCTCCCACGTCTGAACGTCCCGGCGGGAGCCGACGCACGCGACGACGGCGTCAAACGTGAGCCGCTGAGTCTCGTGGTTGACTTGCAGGGTGACGCTGAAGTGCTGGTGGGCAATGGAATACTGCAAGGCTTCAACCTGGGTGACGGGGCTGTACTCGAAGCCGGGCGCTTTTGTCTCGACGAGCAGATTGGCTTTTTTGAGCAGCGTATCACGCAGGATCAGCGGGTCGTTCGGGATGACCTGCAAGGGAAGCGCCGAGCGGGTAGGATTGACCCAGAGGACGGACGTTTCGGGGTTCAAGGCATGGACTTCGGCCAGGGCGACGGCGGCGGTGGCGGCGGAAGTGCCGTCGCCGATGAGCAGGACGCGCTTGCCGAGGAAGTGGATGCGGTCGCGGCCCGTGACGTCCGGGACTTGGTGGAAGATCTGGCGGAAGCCGCCCATCTCGCCCATCGCGGGCAGGCCGCCCGCGCCGGCCCAGCGGGGGGTATGGGTAATGCCGGTGGCATCAATCAAATAATCGGCGGTGAACACGCGCTCGTCGAGCGGGGTCCGGGTCAGAATGCGGAAGCGGCGGTTCGTGCGGTTTTCGGGCGCGTCGGCATGATCGCCTGCGAACAAAAACGAGCGTCCGGCGGCGGCGACGCGGGTTTCGAGATGCACGGACGTGCCGAGCGTGGCGGCAAGCGGCTTCAAGTAGCGGTCGATGAAACGCTCGCCGGTCAGGTGCAGGCTTGGGGCAGGCATCTTGCCCAGAACGCGGTCTTTCGCGGCGACATCTTCGCGCAGGGCCAGCTCGCCCAGGGAACTGCGGCTCGATTGCCAGTCGGTGAACATGGTGACATGGCCCCAGGCGCGGACGTCCGGGGCAATCTCCGGCTCGCGCTCAAACAAAAAGACGGTGTGGCCGAGGCGCTTTGCGTAGAGGGCAGCCTCAAGGCCGAGCGGCCCGCCGCCGATAATGGCGGTGCGGGGCGGCTCTTCCAGCCGCTTCCGGCGGTGGGCAAGCATCGGTTCGGCGGATATTTCAGCCTGAGTTTCGGCAGGGTCTTGGGTGTTCTCTGGGTACATCAGTCTTATCATACCACACGCCGGGCTGATTTTTGCTTGACTTTGCCGCCACAAACCGCCTATAATCTGGGGGTTTAGAGGAGAGCGCTTTTTGTCTTTTGTACGCTTATTTGCCACGCTTGGCTTGGTTTGTGTTCTTGCGGAGACTGTTCAGGCAGCGCCGTTTCTGCCCCGCGTCGGGGCAAAGTCTTATGCCGGGCCGCACGGGGTGGTCGGGGCGGTGACGGTCAACGATCAGCCGGTCGCGACTTTGCACACGAGCGCGGGCGGTCTGAACCCGGCGCAGCGGGCTTTGAACGCGAAGCTGCGCTTGACGGACCTGGTGGCTTCGGGGCTGAACGCGGGGCAGATCGCGGCGATGCCGCGCGGGCGCGGCGTCTGGGCAGTGACCGGGCTGGGACAGCCGCTTTTGACCGCGACGGCAGGGGAAGCGGCGGCGCAGCGGCAGTCGGCGCGGCACCTCGCGCAGAGCTGGGCGGCGAGCCTCAAACGGGGGCTGGCCGAGCCGGCGCTGACGGTCTCGGCCCGGCAGTTTGTGCTGCCGTTCGGGAGCGCGAGGACGCTGCTGGTCGGCGGGGCGGCTCAGTCTGCGGATGTTTCGGTGTCCGGCGGCGACCCGCACATTGTCGCCGTCAGTTATGACACTCCGAAGCGGCGGCTCGTCGTGCGCGGGATCGGCGCGGGATCGGCGCAGGTCACGGTTCACTCCGGCGATGCTGCCCTGCCGGTTGACATCGCCGTGCGGAAGTACGCGGCGTTCGTGCAGCCCAGCGTCACAGTGCGGGTGACGGGCAGGCCGAGCGCTCCGGCGAGCCTGGTTCAGAATGCCCTGTATCTGGGCCTCAAGCTTGCGCTGAACGCGACGCCGGGGGCGCAGGTGCGGCTGCTCAAAACGCCGAAGACGGCGGGGATTTTGCGGCCCGGCGCGTCGCTGTCGCGGCGTGTGGAGGTGCGAGTCGCCGGAAGTGATCTGCTGCCGGTGGTGGCCGCGCCGCTGATCATCGTGGTCAACCAGCCTTTGCTGCCCGTTCCGGCAGTCGCGCTGTATTATTCCAACAACCCCGAACAGGTGCGCGGCAGCATCAAGCTGTTCACCGCGCCGCTGTCGCCGGGCCGGCCGATCCGTCTGGACTACCACCACCAGAACAGCAGCGGCAGGCCGCTTGTGTTCCATTCCGACGTGGTCAATGCCGGGGACAAGACCGTCTCGGTGTATCTGATGGAAGGCGTGGCAAAGCCCGAAGTGGATACGGTGGCAGTCGGGCAGAAAGCGGGAGCGATGTTCCTGACGGCTCTGGACAGCGGGACCGGGCTGGTGCTGACGGTGCCGCCCCATGCCCGCGTGCCGCTGGTCGTGCAGGCATTTGCGCCGCGCCTCACGGTCAGCGGCATTTTAGAAGTGCGTCTGCTTGACGGAGCTGCCGGGGCGCTGTCGCTGTCGGTGTCGGCGGACGACGACCGGGAAACGCTGGCTTCGTCGCCGCTCTCGCTCGCGCAGGCGGTGGAGGGGACCGACGGCGCGGACGTGCGGCTGGTGTCCGCCCCTGCCGCGCGGCTGGCATCGGGGGCGGTCGCGGATACGTCGCCGTATGTCTTCGGGGCGCCGCGCGTGTTTCTCGACTCGTCGTATTCCGTGGGCGGGCAGTGGGCGCATCTGCGGCTCGGCAACGCCGAGTCGCTTCGAAACGCGGCGGGGACGCAGACGCTGTGGGGCAACTACGGCGTATCGTATTTCGTGACGCTGCATCTGACGAACCCTGCGCCGACGGCCCGGACCGTCGCCGTGCTGTTTGCGCCGGAAGCGGGCCTTGCGGCAGGGGTCTTCGAGGTGGACGGCCGGCCTTTGCTCCAATTCCCGCCGATGGCGCCGCCGACGGAAGAAGAAGTCCTGCGGGTGCGCCTTCAGCCGGGTGAGGCCCGGACAGTGAGGGTGCGAACGCTCCTGCTGAACGGCTCGGCGTATCCGGCATCTCTGGTGGTTCATGCGCTGTGAAACGACAAGATGAGATGAAGAGCGGCAATGGCGATTGACACGACCGAACCAGCAGGCCCGGCCCGGCCTGCGGGCAGCCTGCGGATGGCTCTGGCGACGGCCTTTCTTCCCGCTGCGCTGCTGTTCCTCGGCACCCTCTTTCTCTACTGGAACACGCGCACCTCCGCCAATACGTTTGACGCCGTCTCGTATGCCAACCAGATCGCCCATCTGTACCCGCGCACCGGCGACCCGCACTGGCTGTTCCATCCCCACCACCTGCTTTTTAATGCGCTCGGCTACGTCTTGTGGCGGACCACTCGTGCCTGCGGCTACGGAGGCGGCTCGCTGATTGTCCTGCAAAGCCTGAACGCCGTATTGGGCGCATCCGGCGTTGTGGTCTACTACTTCACCCTGCGGCGTCTTCTTCAGCGCTCGCAGGGGCTTCCCTTCCTAATTGCTTTGGGGCTGGCGCTGTCGTTCGGTTATTGGATCTGCGCGACGGATGGGCGGGTTAATATGCCGAGTATCTTTCTGATGCTGGCGGCATTCTCGGCGCTGACCCGCGCCATGGCCGCGCCGCGTGTTGCTGCCGCCGCACTGTCTGGGATGCTTGCGGGCGGCGCGGTGCTGTTCCACGAAAGCGCCGGGCTGTTCGTGATGGTCGGGCTGGTCGGCGTTCTGCTGTCGCCGGGCGACTGGAAACAGCGGCGCCGAATGGCTTTTGTTTATCTTGCCGCCTGGGGCTTAACTTCAGCCCTGCCCTACTTGATCGTCGGCGTGTTCGTGCTGCACCTGCATTCACTTTCGGCATTTCATGCGTGGAGCGCAGAATACACGGAGCTTGGCTGGTGGTGGGATTTTCGGATCCTGCACAATTTGGGCAGTGACGGGTTTGCGTTCCGCCATGCCGCGTTCGTCGAGCCGGGCAGCCGGGCGGGGGTGCTTACGCAGGGCTTGTACTGGGTCGCGCTTGCGGGCTCGCTTGCCTCCGGGTCGGTCGTTTTGATGTCCCTGCCGCAGCTTTGGCGGTCGCCGAGCCGAAGTCTCGCGCTGGTGCTGGCCCTCTGGATGGGCGTCTACGCGGCGTTCTTCACAGTCTGGTCGCCGGGTTACTTCGTCTTCTGGGTTCCTGTGCTTGTTCCTGCAAGTACGCTTCTGGCGCTGACACTGGCACACTACCGGGCGCGGCGCGGCGGCATGGTGGTGAACTGGGTGCTGGGCGGATGGATCGTGGTATACGCCCTGCTGAACCTGCAAGCCAGCATTCTGCCGCATCTTGCGCCCCAATCAGACCCATTCCGGCGGATCGCCGCCGATGTCCGGGCGCACACGCAGGCGGGCGATGTAATCGTAGTGGCGGGTGCGGGGGACGGCGGGCCATGCGAGGTCGCCCTGCCCTACTTCGCCGACCGGGACGTGATCTCGCTGCACGGGCTGCTGACAAAAAAGCGCGACGACAAAGCCGCCGCGCTGTCGCTGGCCCAGTCGCAGATGGATTCAACCCTGGCATCGGGCCATGCCGTGTACGCTTTAGACGAAGTTGTCCCCGGCCATAACGAGAAGACGCTGGCGGCGCTGGCGGCGAAGCACCATCTGACCGATGACGACCTAAAAGCGCTGCTGTCGCCCTATGTGCGGACGCTCGCATGGCAAAGCGGGCGCGGGCCGGTATGGCGGCTGACGGGAAAATGATGCTGCCCGGCTACGGGGCAGAACTTGAGAGTGAGCCGGCAGCAGTGCGAACTTTGCTGAGGCAGTAAAAGCCGGCGCTCCACAGCAGCACTGTCCCATAAAAGCTGACAGACACAATCAGCGAGCGGAAACCGTGCTGATAAGCGGGTGCGAACGGAGCATAGACAGGATAAGCACGGCTGAAGATCAGGTAAAACACAATGCCGCTTGCCAGCATCGCTTGCGAAACGCCTTGCCGTCGCCTTCCGTCAGCGTCCGGTGAGGCCAGCAGGGTCCAAAGAAGCGGAAAGCAGTAAACCGAGTAGCCGTTCTCGTAAGAAGGAAGCAGCAGCAGCACGGAGGTCAACACCAGCCCGAAGGCCAGTCGGGCTTCCAGAGAGGAAGGATCACGCAAAACCTGCCACAGCCGCGCAAATCCCCAGACAATTCCCGCAAGGCATGCGCCGACAAAGAGAAAGTAACACACGCGGCTGTCCAGGATCGGAGACACTAACGGGTTCACGCGCAGGTGCAGGTTGGCGAAGCCAAGAACAGAGTTCATGATGGAATACTGCTCCCCGTGCGCCTTCGCCTGCATCATGCTGCGCAGGTAGTCGGGAAGCTGAGGCCAGCCGACAACCGCAAACAGGCCGCCCGTCACAACCGCAAAGGCCCCGACGCTCGCGGCGGCTTCCCTCCACCGGCGGCGCAGCGCTAAATAGAGCAGCAAGCCGATCAGCCAGATTTTGAACAGCGCCGCCAGCGCGATCAGCATCCCCAGCAGCAGCCAGCGCTTCCGGCTGTCCGCCCACAGCATTGCACCGATAAAAGCCAGCATGAGGGAATTGGATTGACCGAGCGCAAAATTCATCGTCGTGTCCCAGTAGCGGAAGCTGACCAGGAGCAGAACCGCCAGGAGGGAGGCCGTTTTCCACGTCAATCGTGCCGAAGCCCCGTACAGCAGCACGGCAAGGATGAGACACGTCGCGTTGACGAAAAACCAGACCTGCATGGCCTTGTGGAACGGCAGATGGGCCAGCGGGCGAAGGAGCATAGCGAGCAGAGGGCAGTAAACGTAAAGGCCGCCCTGCATGCTGGGAGGGAGGTGGGGCTGGTACAGGGGCTGCCCTGCGTTCAGCCGCGCCGCCGCGTGATAAAACACGGCGAAGTCCAGCCCGGCGATCCCGCTCGTGGGGCTGACGGCCCCGCTGTAAGCCGAAGACACGAGCAGCCAGGACACTAAGAACAGAAGCAGAACGGTGCGGATCACCGCCGGGCGGAGATGATCGGGAGGCCCGCCGCTGCGGACTTGAGCTTCGTGAGGGGAATACACTTCATGGTTCATAGATGCTTATCTGCTCTGCAAATACCATGCCAAAGCAACTTACCCCTGCGGAAAAATCTAAACCGGCGCTGTCACGGACAGCGCCGGTATTGCGTTTACTTTTTCGCCAATTTCGAGGCCATCGGGTTGTCGCGGACGGCCAGATGCTCGCGGTCGAGGGTATAGTGCAGGAAGGCGATGCACATCTCGTCGGTGGTCTGCTCGCCCCAGGTGGTGGTTTTGGGCGGCGAGTTCGGGTTGCGCGGGTTGCGGGCCGAGTTGTCGTAGGTGGCGGTCATCTCGACGCGGGTTCCTTTGGGGAAGGCGAGGGGCTTCTTGTAGAAGTAGGTCGCCTGCCAGTTGAAGTCCCAGTCGGAGACGGAGATCAGCGGGACTTTCGTGCCGCTCGGCAAAATCGCAGTCAACGCCATCTTGCGCCCTAACAGATGCATGTGGGGCGTGACGGCGAGCAGGTGGAAGTCTACCGGGGACGGGACGCCGAGGGTGGAAACGGTGTAGTGGCTGTCGCCCGCCGGGATGTTGAGGCCGTGGATGACCGGGATGATGTGTAGGGTCTTCTGGACTTCGGTTTTCGCAAAGTAAAGCCCGATGCGCGAGAAGTCGGTCTCCGGCTTGCCGTCTTTGTGATAATGGACCTGCAAAACGATCCGCGCCCCGGCAGGAATGGCGGTCGCGACGCCGTTCGGCAGGGCATGGGCGGTCATGCCGGGCGCCCAGCCGCCGAGCGATCCGGTGGGCGTGAAGCCGACCCCGCCGAACGACGTGTAGCCGGGTTCTTTCTCGTGACCGTCCAAATTCGCCGACGCGCCGGAGCCGTCAATGAAGGCGATGACGTGGTGGACGACGGCGCGGTTGCCGGGCTGAACGTCTACAGCGGACACATAGCGGTCGTGGGTGAAGTCGGTCGGGAGGACGTAGCAGCGGTAGACATCCGAGCCGTCGGCCTCCAAATGGTACGGGCGGCTCGGCTGAAGCACCAGATCGGGCTGGCCGAGGGGCCAGCCGTCATGGAAGTGCGGCGGCGCGGGCAGGTCGGCGGGATTGCCTTCCGGCGCACCGGCATCGGCCCATTTCGCGAGCGTCGCAACATCGCGGTCGGATAAACGCCGTGAATCTTGAAAATCGCCGCAGCCGGGGTCGGCCTTCCAGGGCGGCATCTGCCGAGACTGCGTCCATGTCTTGATGTCCCCGCGCCACGCCGCCGCCTGCGTGTAATTCGTCAGCGGCATCGGGCCGATCTGCCCGGTTCGGTGGCAAGTTTCGCAGCTTCGGGCCAAAATCGGAGCGACATCGCGGGCGTAAGTGATTTGGGTTGAGGCAATAGCCGCCGCAGGGCGGCGCAGGATGCAGCCGAACGCAGCCAATTTCGGGCGGGCGACGGGGCGGCCTGCCAGCACGGCGTCAAGGGCGGCGGCGAGGTCGCGGTGATGAACGAGCGTCGTATCCGCGTTGTCGTCAATCCGGCCTGAATAAACGACCTGGCCTGCCGGGTTGACCACAAATGCCTGCGGGGTCATCGTCGCGCCGTATTTTGCCGCCAGCGACGCATCGGCATCACGGATTGTTGGAAAAACGAACGCATGGCTTTTGGCGAACGCCGCAACTTCGGCCTGCTCTTCCTGGATGTTGGAGAAGACGCCAATGAGCGCGACGCCGCGCTTGCCGTAGTCCCGCGCCAGCGTGTTCAGGCGCGGCGGGTAAAGCTTCGAGACCATGCACTGCGTTGACAGAAAGACGTACACCGTTGCTTTATGCTGCGCGGCGGTTACAGCAGGAGCCTCGGCACGGATCAGGACAGGCTTCGGGGCTTGCCCGGTCATCAGGCCAGCAAGGACGGACAGCGCGGCGACGGGCGCAAGAAGCGAAAATAGGTAAGCCGTTTTTGTCATGGTTGGTGTTCTAATACTCGGAACCGGCACTTTTAGTGCCGGTATCTACAGCATTTTATGATAGCCCAATCAGAGGCAAGCCGTCAAGTGCGCTGCCAATTCTCGCGTTGACATTCCGTGGCATGGCGGGGTACACTCAAACGCATCACACGACCCGTTTTCCTCAAACCCGCCTCAAACGAATCTGCGAAAACGCACAGAGATAAAAAGTACCAACAGCACACAGGAGCAGCACCCAATTATGCAGGTGACCAAAGAGCCGCTTGACCCCTGTCAAGTCTTGAAGTGGAAACGGACAAAGTGCGCCCTCACGATTGAAGTGGAAACGGACAAAGTTGTCCAAGCGGTCGACAAAGCCTACCGCGAATACTCGAAATATGTGTCCGTTCCCGGCTTCCGCAAGGGCAAAGCGCCGCTTTCCTTTGTCAAGCAGCGCGTTCCCGAAACCGATGTCCGCCAGCGCACGGCGGAGCTTCTGGTCGAGCCGGCCTACGCGCAGGCGCTGGAACAGGAAGCCATCGAGCCGTTCGCCCAGCCGAAATTAGAACTGCTGCAATTAGAGTTTGCCGAGAAGCCGTTCATCTTCAAAGCCATTGTCCCCCTGCGCCCGGAAGTGGAGCTGGGGCCGTATACGGGGCTGACAGTCGAGAAAAACAAGTACGAGCTGTCCGATGAAAATGTCGAAACACAGATGCAGCGGATGCGCGAGCGGGCCGCCGAGTATCCCGTGGTCGAGCGTCCCGCACAAATGGGCGATTTGGTCGTCGCCGAGTTGTCTGCGCTGGTAGACAGCCGGCCGGAAGCGGCGGAAACACGCCCGACCATGATTGAGATCGGCGCGGACAACATTCCGGGCTTCGACGAGCAGCTTGTCGGCATGACCAAAGGCGAGGAAAAGACGTTCCCGCTGACCTACCCCGACACTTACCCCGACGCGGAACTGGCGGGGGAAGAAGCCGAGTTCACGGTCAAGATCAACGAAATCCACGAAAAGAAAATCCCGGAACTTGACGATGAGCTAGCCCAAAAGCTGTCGAGCGGCCGCTACCAAACTCTGGAAGAGTTCCGCACCGAGCTGAAAGCAGACATGGAAAAGTCTCTGGCCGCAAACGCCGAGAGTGAAGCGGACAGTAAACTCATTGATCAGATTATTGCGGGGTCTACGATCAAGTACCCGCCGGTGCTGGTCGAAGCCGAAGTGGACGACGAAGTGCGTGCTTTGCTGGGGCGCCTGGAGCAGCAGCAGGTGGAGATTGACGACTACTTGCAGCAGGCCGGCAAGACCCGCGAGCAGCTTGTGGCGGAGTTCACCGAA
Organism: Capsulimonadaceae bacterium; assembly: GCA_965277885.1. Lineage (GTDB taxonomy): Bacteria > Armatimonadota > Armatimonadia > Armatimonadales > Capsulimonadaceae > JANXMY01. The sequence continues at coordinate 825,975 of CBDIDS010000003.1, forward strand.
GGCGCGAAAAAGCGCATTGAAATTGGATTACTGCTGGGCAAAGTCGCCGATGCCGAAAGCCTCATGCTGGTGGACAGCGATGTCGAAGCCGCGATTGCCGAGCGGGCGTCCGCTGAGCGGACGACCCCGGCGGCGGTGCGGGCGATGCTGGAAACGAACAACGGCATGGACGCGCTGCGGAACCGGGCGCAGGCGAAAAAAGTCCTGGATTTCCTGCGGGGATCGGCCATAATGGAAGAGAAGGTCGTTTCCGCTGACAGCACAGGAATCCAGGCAGACGCAGTAGACGAAGCGGCGGACGACGCCGCCGATGCGATTGAGACGGCAGGCGAAGAGCCTGCCGCAGAAGCCGCTGTGACCGTAGAAGGTGGTACTGAATGACCTGGATTCCGACAGTTGTGGAGCAAAGCCCGCGCGGCGAGCGGGCGTATGATTTATGGTCGCGCCTGATGAAAGACCGGATTGTCTTCATCGGCGACCAGATCCATCCGACCATGGCGAACATCATTGTGGCCCAGTTTTTGTTTCTGGAAAAAGAAGACCCGGACAAAGACATTGAAGTGTATATCAACTCCCCCGGCGGCGATGTCATGGCGGGGCTGGCAATTTACGACACGATGAAGCACATCAAGCCCGACATTGCGACCACCTGCGTCGGCATGGCGGCTTCGATGGGCGCGGTGCTGCTGTCCGGCGGCACGAAAGGCAAGCGCTCCGCGCTGCCGAACTCGCGCATTATGATCCACCAGGGCAGCGGCGCGTACCAGGGGACGCCGAAGGACATGGAGATTTCCATGCGCCTGCATATGTCGTTTGTCGAGCGCCTGACCTCCATTATCGCCGACAACTGCGGCCGCGAGTTTTCGCAGGTCTCGCGGGACATGGACCGCGACTACTGGATGACCGCCGAAGAAGGCGTCGAGTACGGCATTATTGACCAGATGTTAGCCCGATAATCATTCCCGGCCCTGATTATCGGCGTAGTCTAAGAGCGGGCGACTGAAGTCGCGGCAACAAAAGCACGAAGTCCGCCTGCGCGGACTAAGAAGTTTCTTAACCTGCGAAGGCAGGTTTCGCGCCTTTGTTGCTGCGGTTTTAACCGCCCAACTTAGTTTCTACGAAACCTCCGAAAATCCGGGCCGGAAAAGGACACACATGGCGAGAATTGGGAACGAGCGCAACGACAGCCGCTGCCTGCTGTGCGGCAAAGGGCGGGAACAGGTCAAGAAGCTGATTTTGGGCCTGCACGGCGGCGTCTGCCTGGAGTGCGTGGACCTTTGCAAAGAGCTGATCCGCGACGAGACCCAGAAAGAGGAAGATTTCTCAACTATCGGCAGTGTACCGAAGCCGAAAGAAATTTACCGCATCTTGTCCCAGTACGTCGTCGGCCAGGAGCAGGCGAAGCGGACTTTGTCCGTTGCCGTTTACAACCACTTCAAGCGCATCAACTCCCAATCTACCGATGTCGAGCTGCAAAAATCCAACATTCTGCTGCTCGGCCCGACCGGCAGCGGCAAGACGCTGCTCGCCCAGACCCTCGCCAAGATTTTGAACGTCCCGTTCGCGATTGCCGACGCGACTTCGCTCACCGAAGCGGGCTATGTCGGTGAAGACGTGGAAAACATCCTGCTGAAGCTCTTGCAGGCCGCCGACAACGGCGAGAATATCCAGACGGTGGTGAAGAACGCTCAGCGCGGCATCATCTATATTGACGAGATTGACAAGATCACCCGCAAGTCCGAAAGCCCCAGCATCACCCGCGACGTGTCCGGCGAAGGCGTCCAGCAGGCGCTTTTGAAGATACTCGAAGGCACCGTCGCCAACGTCGCGCCGCAGGGCGGCCGCAAGCACCCCCAGCAGGAATATGTGCAGATTGACACCACCAACATCCTGTTCATCTGCGGCGGGGCGTTTGAGGGAATCGAAGACGCGATTGAGCGGCGTCTCAATCAAAAGTCACTCGGCTTCCGGGCTTCCATTGCGTCCAAACGAGACCGCCGCGCCGGCGACATGATGACCCACGTCCTGCCCGAAGACCTGCTCCGCTACGGCCTCATCCCGGAATTCATTGGCCGCCTGCCGGTCGTCACGACTCTGCGCTCCCTGGACCACGAGGCGCTTGTTTCCATCCTAACCGAGCCGAAGAACGCGCTCATCAAGCAGTACGCCAAGTTCTTTGAATTCGACGGCGTGGAGCTGAAGTTCACTGACGACGCGCTTCAAGCCATCGCCGAAGAAGCCATCAAGCGGTCCACCGGAGCGCGTGCCTTACGAACGATCATCGAGCAGGTGATGCAGGACATCATGTACGAAATCCCGTCCGACCGCGACATTCGGAAAGTGGTCATCACGGCGGACACCGTCCGCCAGCACATCGCCCCGCTGCTGGTCACGACGCCGGAGCTACGCGCGGCGTCGTGATCGGCATGGGTAAAAGAAAATGCAGGCGCGGCCCTTACCCCTTTCGACGAAGATTGTGCTGTGGTTTGTCGCGATAGTCGCTCTCGCGATGCTCATTCTGCCCGGCGAGAGTATCAGCTACATAAAGTACAACGCAACTTTCGCGATGTGCAAAGCGAACTTGAAGCAGGTTGGGCTGGCCGTGCAGATCTACCGGAGCGCTCACGCAGGCAAAATACCGCCGACATTGAAGGCTTTGCTGCCTATCCTCAAAAGCCGGTCGCCGTTCATGTGTCCTTTGTCGGGGAACGAAGCGACGCCGACTTATCATGAAGTTGCCTATCAGTATCGATTCCTGAGCAGGCCCAATCAAACAGACATCATTTGCTGGGACAGCCACCCGCACCGGCGATGGCAAATCTATTTTGTCTGGCTGAACCGTCCGAACCGAAATGTTTTGCTTGCCGACGGGCAGGTTAAGAATATATCGGAAGAAGAGTTCCAGCACCTGCATTTGCAGGGGCAGAATTGGATTTTGTGGTGACGTTCGGCGCAAACAGCGTGGGATTAAAATCCTGCGCTGTGGGGCGAAGACGCCAAGTAGCCGCCTGCGCGGGTACAGGAAAAGACTCTCGTTGTCGTCCTACTCCTTGCCCGCGCAGGCGGCCAATCGGCGTCTTCGCCCCACAGCGCAGGATTTTAATCCCACGCTCCTTCCCTCCATCAATTTTCATATAAAGGCAGTTTGATTTTCTATGGCCCGTACCCCTTCCACCGCGCCCCGCGCGAAGAAAACTCCCACCAAGCGCACGGCAGCAGAGACGCTTGCCCCCGCGCCGTTTCCGTCTGAGCTGCCCCTGCTGCCGATCCGGGACAATGTGCATTTCCCCGGCATTATCTTTCCGCTGTTCGTCGGACGCGAAAAGTCCGTTCGCGCACTCGACGAAGCGATGGCGGGGAGCGAGCATATCCTGCTGATGGCCCAAAAGCAGGTCGCGACGGAGGACCCGGAGACCGAAGACCTGCATGAGATCGGCATTGTCGCCGAGATTATTCAGATATTGAAAGTCCCGGACGGCACCGTGCGGGTGATGCTGGAAGGCAAAGAGCGGGTGCGGGTGACGGAGTGGCAGCAGACCGAGCCGTATTTCCAGGTCAAGATCGAGCGGCTGCCGCCCGCCCCGATTGCGCCGCTGGAAGCCGAGGCTTTGATGCGGTCGGTCATGGGACAGTTCGAGCAGATCGCAAACACCGGCAAGAACATCCCGCCGGAAGTGGTTGTCACGCTGCTGAACATTGAAGAGCCGGGCAGCCTGGCGGACCATGTGGCCTGGCACCTGCCGTCTTTGAGAGTGGAAACGAAGCAGGAGCTTTTAGAAATACTCGACCCGCTGGAGCGGTTGCAGCGTCTCAGCCTGCTGCTGACCAAAGAGTTCGAGATCCTGCAAATCCAGAAGAACATCCGGTCGCGCGTGGAAAAAGAAATGGGCGAGACCCAGCGCGAATTTCTGCTCCGGGAGCAGATGAAAGCCATTCAGCAGGAACTCGGCGAGCGGGATGAGCGGCAAAGCGAGGTGGACGAATACCGGACAAAGGCGCTGGAAGCAAAGCTGCCGGAAGAAGTCGCCGAGCGGGCTTCCAAAGAAATAGACAGGCTCGAAAAGATGCCGTTCGGGATGCCCGAAGGGGTCGTCATTCGCTCCTATTTAGACACGCTGCTGGCACTGCCCTGGTCGGTCATTTCGGAAGAGACGCTGGACGTAGGCGCTGCCGAGGACATCCTGAACGAAGACCATTACGGGCTGGCAAAAGTCAAAGAGCGGATTTTAGAGTTCCTCGCCGTGCGTCAGCTTGCGGGGACGCTGAAAGGCCCAATTATCTGCTTTGTCGGGCCGCCCGGCGTCGGGAAAACCAGCCTCGGCAAGAGCATTGCGCGGGCATTAGGCCGGAAGTTCGTGCGGATCTCGCTCGGCGGCGTGCGGGACGAGGCGGAGATACGCGGTCATCGGCGGACCTATATCGGAGCCATGCCGGGCCGGATCTTGCAGGGCTTGAAGCAGGCCGGAACACGGAACCCGGTATTCATCTTAGACGAAATTGACAAAATGGGGTCGGACTTCCGGGGCGATCCGTCGTCGGCCCTCTTGGAAGCGCTTGACCCGGAGCAGAACGCCGAGTTTTCGGATCACTATTTAGAAGCGCCGTTTGACTTGTCGGAAGTCATGTTCCTGACGACTGCCAATCTGCTGGACCCGATCCCCCCTGCCCTGCGGGACCGAATGGAAGTGATCTCGTTTTCGGGCTACACCGAAGACGAAAAAACACAGATCGCCGAAGCGTTTTTGATCCCAAAGCAGATCAAAGACCACGGCTTGACCGATGCCATGATTAGCATTCCGACGGAAACCGTCCGCAAGATCATTCGCGAACACACCCGCGAGGCAGGCGTCCGTAACTTCGAGCGCGAGCTGGCGTCGGTCTGCCGCAAAGTCGCCCGCCGGGTCGCCCAGGGCGATACGGAACCTGTGATTGTAGATGACGCCGAGCTGACCAAGCTGCTCGGCTCCCGCAAGTACCACTACGGCGTCATGGAAGAACTCGACGAAATCGGCGCGGCAACCGGCCTTGTCTATACGGAAGCCGGCGGCGACGTGATCTCGATTGAAGTCTCGACCATGAAGGGCAAAGACGGACGCCTGACCCTCACCGGCCAGCTTGGGGACGTGATGAAAGAGTCCGCCCAGACCGCCATGTCCTATGTCCGCTCCCGCGCCGAAATGCTGGGACTTGCCGCCGACTTCAACGAGCATTTAGAAATCCACGTTCATGTCCCGGCGGGCGCCGTTCCGAAAGACGGCCCCTCGGCAGGCATCACCCTCGCCACGGCTCTGGCCTCCGCGCTGACAGGCCGCCCCGTCCGCAAAGACATCGCCATGACCGGCGAGATCACCCTGCGCGGACGTGTTCTGCCCATCGGCGGCCTCAAAGAAAAAGTGCTTGCCGCCCACCGCGCCGGCATCCGCATTATCCTTCTGCCCGCCGAAAACGAGAAAGATTTGGAAGACCTGCCGGAGAACATCAAAACCGAAATGACCTTTGAGCCGGTCTCCCACGCCGACCAGGTGCTGAAGTTGGCCCTGCTCGAAAAAACGTAGAGCGTGGTATACTTATCCGAGAGGTGAACCCGATGAACAGTACGCTAACTGCCGACCCGGACGTTGAGCCGTCGCCGGAAGAAATCGCCCGCATGAGAGCGGAGCTAGACGAGATGTACATAGAAGCAGAAAAGACGCTTGCCCGCATGGATGCCCGGCGACCGGAAATGGACCGTGTTCAGGCGGAAATCAAAGCCACCCTTGATTCTATCGAACGAATGCTGAGGCGCTGATACAATTATGCCCTGGTAGCAAGACACTTACAAGTACGCCAAGCTGGTCATGTCGCTTGTGGCGAAGACTGACCGGCTCGAAGCGAAGGTTGAAGTCCTGCAAGATGAAGTCAAAAGGTTGTCTGATTCGATGCAGGCTGTCATCTTTGAGCGTCAGCGCGACCGAGACAGCGCGGAGCATACAAGGCAGGTGACTCAGCTCCAGCACGAACTTCTCGTATCTCGCTTGGAGACAAAGCTTTTGAGCTATGAGCGCGGCCTGCCGCCACCAAGTTCGCAAGATGTTTTGTAGGGTGTAGGACTTGCCCCTACCCTCTTAATCCCAGTGCCGCGAAGCGGTAGTTCCCAGCGTCCGCGCTCAATAGCCGTGTCCTTTAGGACATGGCTCCTATAGAGGCAAACCAAACATCATGGAATGGAAAAGAGGCGATCTCGTCGTTCTTAATGGCTTGTTGGCAGTCGTGGTAGGCATTGCGGGCGATGCCAATGTGCCTGAAAATCACATTGCGATTTGGTATAGTGAGCCGCAGGATCAACGTATTTCCGAGGAAGGCTCAAGTGAGGAAAGGCCAAAAGTATACACTGTTCCAGCGGAATACTATCGCCCAAGCCCAGAACCTATTTATTTACATTAAGGCCCGACACTTCATGTGTCGGGCTTAGTTGTTTTAGCCTCTCCGCAAAATCTTTCCCGAAAGCACATCGGTTTGGACGCCGTTCTGCTGGGCGAAGCGTCCGTTGACGAGAACATGGTGGATGCCGACGGGGAACTGGTGCGGGTCGGCGAAGGTGGCGCAGTCTTCGATGGTGAGCGGATTGAAGACGGTCAGATCGGCTTTCATACCAGGTTTGATGATGCCCCGATCGCTCAAACGCAGACGCTGGGCGGGGAGGCTGGTCATGCGGCGGACGGCTCCGGCGATGGAGAAGACTTCGCGGCCACGAACGTAGTGCGAGAAGACGCGGGGGAAGGTGCCGTAGGTGCGCGGGTGGGTCTTGTCTTCAGCCATTTCGCTGGCGGGGTCGTTCGCGACGCCGTCGGAGCCGATCATGGTGTGGGGGTCGTTTAAGATGAACTCCACGTCGGCCTCGGACATGGCGAAGTGGACGGCGGCGACGAAGCCGTCTTCGTCGGAAAGCAGATCAATCGCGGCTTCGGCAGGCGTTTTACCGACGTGTTTGCCAAGCTCGGTCAGAGTCAGGCCCTGGGTGTCCCGGCGGCTGCGGGCGATGCCGATCTGAATGGTGTCCCAGTCCCACGGTTCCGCGTTGATCTCGGCCAGCATCTTGACGCGGGCTTCGGGATCGCGGAGGCGTTCCAGCGTGTCTTCGGCGGTGCCGTCGTTGACCCAGCGCGGGAGCAGGATCACGGAGAGGCCCGTCATAAACGCGGTGTAGGGATACTGGTCGGTGAGAACGTCCAGCCCCGACGCGCGGGCGGCGGCCATCATCGGCAGGGTGATCTGCGGCTTGCCCCAGTTGGCCCGGCCTTCGGACTTGTGATGGGATAATTGGAGCGGGACTCCGGTGGCTTCGGAGACGTTGAGCGCTTCCTGGATGCTTTCCACCAGCGTATCGCCTTCGTTGCGGATGTGGGTGGCGTAGAAGCCGCCGGCGGAGTGGGCGACGGCGGCGAGCGCCGCAATCTCGTCGTGCCGGGCGTAGCCGCCGGGCAGGTATTCCAAGCCCGTAGACAGGCCGATCGCGCCGTCGTCAAGCGCGTCCGAAAGAAGCCGCTTCATTTCGGTCAGCTCGGCTTCGGTGGGCGGGCGGTCGTCGAAGCCTAAGACAGATTTGCGAATCGTGCCGTGTCCGGCGAGCGTGGCGACATTGCAGGCGATGCCGCCGTCTTCGACCCGTGCGAGATACTCGGACAGCCGAGACCAGTTCAGCTCCGTGCCGCCGCGCTCGGCCCAGCGGCGCTCCTGGGTAAACACGTCTTTCAGCGTGACCAGCCCGATGCTCGTGCCGCAGTTGCCGACGACTTCCGTAGTGACGCCCTGGGCAATCGAGCTTCGCATCGGGCGGTTGATCAGCAGCGAGAAATCTGAGTGCGTGTGGATGTCAATAAAGCCGGGCGCGGCGGCAAGGCCGGTGATGTCCAGCACTTGACCGGCCTGCGCTTCCGACAAGTCCCCCACTGCCGTGATCGTGTCGCCGGAAACGGCGATGTCCGCTGAGACACCCGGCCCGCCGAGGCCGTCATAGACCGTGCCGCCGCGCAAAATGAAGTCAGTCATGGGCAAATAGTAGCACTTCGGGCAAAGAATGTCAATCGGCCTCTTTGCCCATGTCTGCCTGGCTCAATGATGCTTAAAATCCGGTCATCTGGGTGATCGCGTAGATACCGTAGGTTCCGCAGGCGACCATAAAGGCGATTACAGCAAACAGATCCCACTTAAGGATCAGCGTGCGCCAGACTTGAGCGGCCGCGCTTGGTTTTACCTGGGCAGGCGCAGGGGCCGGCAGAACGGCCGGTATTTCGGCAACGGCGATTTCGGCAGTGCTGGGGAATGTCAGAGTGTTGTCCATGAGTGTCTCCTATGAGCTTTCAGCTCGGCTTGATGGTAATGTCTGCGGTATGCAGACCAACAATGAGTAAATCAGGCCAAATGGGTACAGTAATCGCAACGAAACAGGCAGGCGGGTACAGCCTGCGAAAGAAGAACAGACGAAAGAAGAACAGAGTGTTCGGCCTGAGACACTTCCTTTCTTTCCCCGGTATTATAACGGAGGCGTTAAGGAGGATTCAATGACCTAAAAGTGTAATTTTCCGTAGAGTTTTTCGGCGAATAGCTGGCAAGCGGAGAGAAAATTGTCATGGTGACGGAAATGCAGCAAAAACACAGGGGGAGCCATGTATCTGACTTACCGGGAACTGGAAGAGCGCGACTTTGAAGCCTGCTTTGCGCTGATGCAGGATCGGGAGCATTATTCCGCCGAAGCGCTGGCGGCCCTGCCGGGAATTTGGCGGCGGTGGCGGGACGAGAACAGCATCATTTCTGCCGTGATGGAATTGCATGAAGGCGCCGCTTTGCCCCGCGTCATTCAGTTTGGGATGAGCGTTTTCGTCACGGACCAGTTTTTGGCCGATGCCCGGACGGCTCCGAATCTCCATCTCGGCCATCAGTTAGTTTGCCGGGTGATTGAGGGCCGGTCGCCGATTCTCGATCTCGCCGCCATCCGGGCGGGCAACTCCGGCGACGGGCTGAATCTGCTGGTCAATCATTTCGGCTTCCCATGGTCGGCATGGTCGCCGGAGCAGTTAGCTTTGATTGTAAGCCGGGGGCCGGAAAGCTTTTTCTGGCTCCTATCCGGTTACAACCTGCGGGAGATCGTGATTGAGTATTATGACCTGCGGAGCGTACAGTATTCCCTGGCCGGCGGATTTCTGCTGCGCTCGGACTGCCGGGGAGTCAACTCAGATGCCAGTACGCTGCTTGCTTTGGGGGATCAGTCTCCGTATCTAGTTGGCATAACCGCCGAGGAGGCGCTCGCCAATCCCGGCAGCGCCATCGCACGGCTTTTCCCCCACCATCGCCCGCGCTGCTTTTTCAGTCCCGGCGAGCAAAAAGTGTTGCTGCAAGCCCTGCTGGATCACAGCGATGAAGAAATCGCGGCGCTGCTGGACGTAACTTTGTCGACAGTCAAGAAGCGGTGGGCAAATATTTACGACTGCGTGGCCGAGCAGCAGCCGGATCTGCTGCCGGAAGCCGAAAGATCGGCCGGTCTGGCCCGGCACACGCGGGGTCAGGAGAAGCGCCGTTATCTTCTTTCTTACCTGCGGCAGCATCCCGAAGAGCTGCGTCCGTATAGCAAAAAGCCTCGGCCCTAATTCAGCGACGGCCCATTCAGCTTCAGCAATCTGTTGGCATTGATATGGGCAATTTTCAGCTTGTCATCATAGGAAATCGGCGCGTCTTCCAGAAACTTCCGGCCAATGCCGCCTCCGTATTCAAAGGGGTAGTCGGTCGAATACATCACGCGGTCTACGCCCATCACCCGAATGCATTCCAGCAGATACGGCGTGTGATAAATGCCGCTGCCGGTCACATAAAAGTTGTGGCGGAAGTAGTCCGCGACGGGACGCTTTAAGTTTTCCGCGAACATGGACAGCTTATCAATGCGCTCCAAGTAAAAGGTAATGGTTTCGCCCCAGTGACCCAAAATGATTTGCAGGCTGGGGATTTCATCAAAAACGCCGGACAGAATCAGCCGCAGTCCGGTAATTCCCGCTTCCAGATGCCAGCCTAGCCCCGCCGTCGCAAAGCCGACATTGACTTTCTCGCTGAAGCCGTCATAATACAGCGCCCGGACCGCACGCGGCGCGATCTGCGGATGGATATAAATCGGGTAGCCTAAATCCGCCGCTTTTTGGAGCAGCGGGCGGTAATCGGGATGGTCCAGGTACTTGTCGCCGGAGCGCCCGTTGATCATGGCGCCGAGAAAGCCCAGCTCCTGAATGCAGCGCTCCAGCTCCTGCACGGACGCCGCCGGGTCGGAGGTCGGCAAAGTCGCGAAGCCGGAAAATCGGTCGGGATGCGCCTTCACGGCAGCCGCCAGCCGGTCGTTCGCCTGCCGCGCCAGGGAAACCGCTTCGGCGGGCGGCAGGATCTGGGTGGCGGGGGCCGTCACCGAGATCACCATCCGCTCCAGCCCGATGTCGTCCATCTGCCGCAGGCGCTCGTCGCCTAAATCCATCAGGCGTGCTTTAATTGTCTCGGATTGGGACATCATCTGGCTGTCGTCGCGCTGGTCAAGCGGCAGGTTTTGCAGCGCTTGGGCAATTTCCGGCGTCGTAAAATGTTCTTCCAGTCCAGTAATTCGCATTGGGGGGGCGTCGCTTTCTGCTGTGCTGACGCGGTTGTTCCCGCCCGGCGCGTTGCCCCAAACGCCGGGGTTTTGTTCGCGGCGGCTTTTGCCGACAATAACGCCATGAAAACACCGCTCACCACAGCGCTTGCGCTAATGTCGCTTTTCGGAACACTCGCCGCCGGCGCACAGACGCCGCTCGGCTACACGCCGTCGCCGGGCTACGACCGGCCCGCGTCTCGCCCCGTCCATCAGCATGTCGTTTACTGGAACGACAGCTTTGACCATTACGATATGTCCCTCCAGACCGCCGCCGATGCGTACTCTGTCGGTGATTTACAAGACAAAAAGCACGAGAAGGCGGAAACGCAGTACCCGCACAAGAAGCCGAAGCACTAGCAGCCGCAAGAAAAGCCCCGACGCGATTGAAATCACGTCGGGGCTTTTTGCTGACAATCGGCAGGTTAGGCCGGGGACGGGGTGAGGCGCTGGACCGGGGTGGCCGGAGCGTAAACGCGCTTCGGCGTCATGGACAGCGGGAACAAGGTCGGCGCGAGCAGGACGCGCCTCGCAGACGCCGCGCAGGCCAGGCCGCCGGGAACGAAATGGGGCCGACCGGTGCGGCCCGCCGTGCGGGAAGTGTGGATCAAAGCCATGAGGGTTCCCCTCTCCAAACTTATCAAAAGCCGGGTTTTGACCGGCGTGTCAGTCGTGGACGGCAACCCCATAGTTTTCGTCCGGTGGGCGTAAGAGCGTACTTCTGGACTCCCTTAGTGCATAGACTATGCCAAGTCTGCGTTTCGCGGAAAAGTTTTTTGCGATTATTTTCAGCAGGTAGTCGGAACCGGCACTTCCAGTGCCGGTTTTCTTCTCATCCGGCGTCCTTTGCAGGTATAATAAATCGCAATGTCACAAACTCTCTCCCCCACCCAATCCGTCTTTCCCAACCCGCCGATTTACTCGCTTCAGCGGGACTGGCGGCTGTTTTCGGCGGCGGTCTTTTGCTTCGGCTTCGGGTTCGCCGTCTACGGTGCGGTGTTTATCAACTTCATCACCGAGACGCTCAATGTTCATGCGGTGCAGATGGGCGGGTTAGAATCCACGCGCGAGATTCCGGGGCTGCTGGCGGTAGCCATTGCGGCGGTGTTTGCACGGTTCGCCGAGGCGCGGATCGCGTCGCTGTGTTTGTGCCTGAGCGCCCTCGGCGTCGCGGCGACCGGGTATGTGCATTCCTACGGCGAGCTGGTGCTGGTGACGGTGTTCTGGTCTATCTTCATGCACCAGTGGTTTACATCGTCGTCGGCGATCCCCCTGGCGCTGGCGTCGGGGCTGGAAGGCGGGCGGCACTTGGGCCGGATGGGGTCGGTCGGGGCGGGCGCGGCGGTGCTGGCGTTCATCTTTGTCCGGCTCGGCGTCGGCCATGTCTCTTATCCCCTGTTTTTTGACCTGGCTGCCGGGTTTATCTTTGCGGGCGGCGTGTGCCTGCTGCCGATGTCGGGGGCTTCAACTACGCACAACCGGCCCCGGCTGCTGTACCGTAAAGAATACGGCCTCTTTTATGGCCTGACGTTTTTGGAAGGCTGCCGGCGGCAGATTTTCACGACGTTTGCTTTGTTTGCGCTGATTGAGCATTGGAAAGTGCCGGTCGGGCAGATTGCGACGCTGATGCTGGTCAATGCGATTGCTTCATTCACGGTCGCTGCGCCGGTCGGGCGCCTCATAGATAAAATTGGCGAGCGGGCGTCTATGTCGTTTTATTACACGGCGATTGCGCTGACCTTTGCCGGGTACGCCCTGGTGCAGAGTGTGCTGGTGCTGAAAGTGCTGTGGGTGCTGGACAGCGTTTTGTTCTCGTTTGGGGTCGGTATCACGACGTATTTGTCTCGCATTGTCCGGCCCGGTGAGATGACGCCGAGCCTCTCAATGGGCCAGACGATGAACCATATCGCGGCGGTGGTCATTCCCGTCACGGGCGGCCTGCTGTGGCATCGGTTCGGCTACCATGCGCCGTTCTGGTGCGGCGTCGCGGCGGCTCTGGTGTCCTTGTTCATCACGCAGTCGGTCCTGCCGCGCACGCGGTCAGCGGTGTAGATTAGCCCCCCGCCCCAATTCTGGGGAGCCATACGGAAAGGACAACTCCCCCGTGCCTCCGGCACTTTCCTGCTCCGGCTCCCCAGAATTGGGGCGGGGCTAATCTTCTCAAAAATAAAGTTTTTGTTCCCCTTGACATTCACGCTATTTTTGGTATAATAAGCCATGCGTATACGAATACGCAGAAAGCTTGCCTGAAGGCACAGACATGACCGTGACGGCGAAAACTATTGCCCTTGAGCTTCGATTGTCCCAGCCGACCGTTTCCCGCATTCTGAGCGGCGATCCTCGGCACCGGGTGGCGGCGGAAACCCGGCAGCGGGTGCTGGACACGGCCCAGCGGCTCGGCTACCAGCCCAACGCGGTGGCAAGGTCACTGCGGCGGGGGCGCACCGGGATTGTCGGCCTGTACACGAACCACGATTACGATGCCCGGAATGACTTTCTCGGCACGATCATCGGGGCTTTGCAGCGGTGCTGCGAGGCGCGGGGGCTGGACCTGCTCCTGCACAGTGGGCGCGGCGGGCGTTCCGCGGAAGAGATCTACACCAAGCTGCGGGACGGGCGGGTGGACGGGCTGATTTTGCACGCGAACGCCGATGACCCGCTGGCGGAGATGCTGAGCCGGTCGCCGCTGCCGGTGGTGACGGTCGCCGACCGGCTGCCGTTCCTGCCGGGCGTCACCTGCGACGATGCCGGAGGCATCCGCTTGGCCCTGGCCTTTCTGCGGGAGCGTGGCCTGCGCCGGTTCGTGTTCCTGGCCCCCGAAGAGCATCTCACGTCGGTGGAGCGTCGCCGGGAAGCCTTTGAGACCGAAATGGCCCGCTTCGGCGTTCCCGCTTCCGATTGGACGATCCTGCGGGTCTCCGAAGACGGCTATGCCGAGGCTGTGACCCGGCTTCAATCGTTCGCGCCGCCCTGCGCGGCGGTCTGCTGGTGTGACCGGGCCGCGTACCATCTGCTGCGGGTCTGCCGCCGGTTCGGGATCGCCGTGCCGGAAACGCTGTCGGTGGTGGGTTTCGACGGCCTGCTGTCCGACATGGTCCCCGTTTGGGATTTGGTGACGGTGGCGTGTCCGTGGGAAGAAGTCGCCGCCGAGGCGCTGGACCTGCTGATGGCGCTGGTTGAGGACACGTCGGAAACGCTGACGAAAAGAGAGGAGATTTGCCTGCCGGTCCGTCTCTGCCTGGGGACGACCGTACAATGACCACCGTGCGGCCCGGCCTTTTGCTTTTCCATTCTTGACTGCTCGGTGGCTGATTTCGGTTCGACTTTCTTTCCGACTGTGAGGTTGGAGTATCAAAGAGGAGAAATGTTATGTCCACGCCGTCATCCCGCGCATCGCGCGGCTTCACTCTGATCGAGCTTCTCGTCGTCATCGCAATCATTGCAATTCTGGCTGCCATCTTGTTCCCGGTGTTCCAGAAAGTGCGCGAAAGTGCACGGAAAACCGTCTGCTTATCCAACGAAAAGCAACTCGGCCTTGCCGTAACGCAGTACGTCCAAGACTATGACGAAACTTTTCCTTTGCTTCAGCGTGATCCGACACCCGCCGAAGTCGCTGGTGAAAAAGCAATACTAGGTGCGGCCTATGTGGACGGCTCTCCCGTCAGTTGGCAATGGGTTGTCAATCCTTACGTCAAGAACGGGGCTGCAACATCAAGCAAGAACACCGGAAGTTTTGAACTGACAGGCGGAGTCTGGAACTGCCCTGATTTTCCTCATCAGAACGCTTCCCGGCAATACGGGATGAACGAAGGGATCGCCGGAGATGAGACAAGCCTTTATTCTACCCAGGGTAGCATCAACGTTCCATATCACTCGGCGATCCTGGCTGAGATTCCGAACCCATCTGACAAAATACTCATCGCCGAAAAGGGCTACCTTGGTGGCAGCACTGTCAACAACGACTTCTCCGACGTGCGAATCGATACCGCCGAGTGGGTTTGGCTGGGGCCTAACAACAACTTCGATACGAGTGAGCCGCAGGCGCACGATAACGATACAGATCGGTCCTATCAAGACACCCCTCCGGGAGTGTATCCAATCTCTTCTACCATGCCCCGTTTCCGTCACAATGGCCTCTGCAACATGACATTCTGCGACGGCCATGTGAAAGCAATCCGAATGGCTCAATTGGCGGGTGTCTCCGGCTGGTGCAAGTATCTGTACGGCCCGGCCATGACTGACGGCGCTTCTTGGTTCCCTTACCCCGCTGGTCCCTTGACCGGCTCAGGCAGCACCGGCTGCACACCGTATGAATAGGAGAGCGACCATGCCTTTCAAGTGCAGGCCGGTCAAGAAGGGAGCGCTTGGGTCGGTCCTCCGATTTTAATGACAGCTCTCTTTGCCTGTACCGCAGGCTGTCACTCGTCTGACGAAACACCAGCATCAGTACCGCCCTCGCCGCAGGCACAAGCGCAAAGCCAAGGCGCATCGGTCGGCGCAGTTCAAAGCAACCAAAATATCCCGCCGCAGGCAAAGGCAGGCATCATTGCCCAGATGCAGGGCAAAGGCCCACAGGCTGGACAGCCATCTCATCCTTAACGCAACTACCGGGCGGAAACGGCAAACCCTTTTCCGCCCGGCTTTAGCAGACTACATCAACTCACGAAAGAAAGTACACGTCATGTTCCCAGTTCACTCTCGTTCTTCACGCCGCACTCATAAAGCCTTTACGCTGATTGAACTGCTCGTGGTCATCGCCATTATCGCGATTCTCGCCGCCATTTTATTTCCCGTCTTCCAGAAAGTACGGGAGAACGCCCGCCGTGCCTCCTGTCAGTCTAATCTCAAGCAGATCGGTCTTGCCGCCATTCAGTATGTGCAGGACAGCGATGAGAAGTATCCGCCTGCGTTTGGCTACTTGGCTGATGGCGTTACTACCGGCACGGGAGTGGGTCAAATCACCGATACTGCTACCCATACAACCTTTACCGGTAATGGGGTTGCGGTTGGGTTCTTTGACGCAATCATGCCCTATGCTAAGACACAGGGTATTGTTCGCTGCCCCGATGATAGCTCACCTCTCAATACCGACCCTTTTGCGGCTCGGTATGACGCGGTAGCGCCTATCGCCGGCACGGAATACACCAGCTACTTTTACAACACTTACGTCGGTGAAGTAAACCCCTTTGCGGGCGGCAACCAAAGTGGGATCGCTCTTGCATCCCTTCTCCAACCAGCATCCACTATCATGGCAGGGGATGGGAACCCGTACAACGCAAGCGACACCATTCCTTACGGCGGCTCAGGTGGCGATGGTCGGGCTTGTTCATACACAATCACGGATTCGCATGATGATGTCAACTGCTCCGCTACAGCAGGAGCAGGCGGATATGACAACGCTGCCAACCCTACAACGGCGATGGGGCGCCACACCGGTGGTGGAAACTATGCCTTCACGGACGGTCATGTAAAGTGGGTAAGGCCCAGTTCCGTTTATGGGGCGCACTCCAGTTTCACGACCGGCTCCTTCATGTATACGGACGGCTCTGGTGCTCACACGGTTACTGTAGCGAAGTCGGGAGACAACCCGACGTTCAACATCGGCAACCAGTGATGGCAGACGGCTTAGGAACCTCACCCTGCCGCGTCCCTCGGCGACCCTCTCCTTCCGCAAGGAGAGGGCGCGGAGCAGATACGCAGTCATGCCGAAGGCATACCGGGTGAGGTTCTCTTTTTGTCAGAAAGGTTTAGCGATGAAAGTAAAAGCGCGGATAAAGACGCGCGTGTGGCTGGCCTGCGGCGCGGCGGCCCTGGTATCGGTCGGCGGGCTGGCGGTGCGTCAAGCGCCCGTCCGAGCCGACGACGCCGGGCCGGTCCCGGTGAAGATTGTGAAGACGGCGAACGGCGACCAGTTAGTGCGGGGTGGGAAGCCGTATTTTATCAAGGGCGCGGGCGGCGACGGCTCCAAGCCGATGCTCAAAGCCGACGGCGGAAACTCCTGGCGGACGTGGGGGGTCGGCCCGGACACGCAGGGGCAGCTTGACGAGGCGCAGAAGCTCGGCATGACGGTGACGGTCGGGTTCTGGATGGGCCACACCAGCCAGGGGTTTAATTACAACGATGCCGCCGCCGTCGCCGCGCAGAAGGAAGCGGTGCGTCAGGCGATACTCAAGTACCGGGACTCCCCGGCCCTGCTGGTCTGGGCGCTGGGGAACGAGATGGAGGAGCAGGGGAACGAAGACAACTTGCCCATGTGGAACGCGATTGAAGACATTGCGAAGATGGCGCACGCGCTGGACCCGAACCATCCGACCATGACGGTCGTGGCGGAGGTGGGCGGCGACAAAATCCAGCAGATCAACGCGCACTGCCCGGACATTGATATTGTCGGCCTCAACTCCTACGGCGGCGGCTCGTCCATCGGCCAGCGGTATATCGCGGCAGGCGGCGTCAAGCCCTATGTCGTGACCGAGTACGGCCCGCCGGGAACCTGGGAGGCCGGCAAAAACGCCTGGGGCGTCGTGCCGGAGCTGACCTCCACGCAGAAGGCGGAGCGGTATCAGGCCACTTACGAAAAGAGCATTTTAGGCCAGCCCCTGTGCCTGGGGTCGTATGCGTTCACCTGGGGCTATAAGCAGGAAGCGACGGCGACGTGGTTCGGCTTGCTGCTGCCGGACGGCGACAAGCTCGGCGCGGTGGACACGCTCACCCAGCTCTGGTCGGGCCATGCCCCGGCGACGCTCTGCCCGGCCATTAGCAGCCTGACAATAGACGGCGGCGGGCAGGGCGCACCCGGCACGGTGGTTCATGCCGCGCTCGCTGCGTCCGACCCGCAGCACGACCCCCTCTCGGTGCAGTGGGTCTTACAGGCGGACCCGGCGACGTATCGAACAGGCGGCGGCGCAGAAGACAAGCCGCCATTTTACCCGGAAGACATTTTGGTCGGCACGGCAACGGCGGCGACCGTGAAGCTGCCGGCGGCGCCCGGCGCGTACCGCCTGTATGCGTATGTGCGGAACACGCACGGCGGCGCGGCGGTCGCAAACGTGTCGCTGGACGCCGTCAAAAGCGCGGCCGGTGCGGCGAAAAAAGCAACGCTGCCGCTGACCCTCTATGCCGAGGACGGCGGGCCGCAGCCCTATGTGCCGGCAGGCTACATGGGAACGACCGCCGCGATCAAGATGGACCCGGCCTGTACGGTCCAGCCGCATTCCGGCAAAACCTGCTTGAAGATAGATTACACTTATTTGGACAACTGGGGCGGGGTCGTCTGGCAGGACCCGGCGAACGACTGGGGCGACAAGCCCGGCGGCCTCGATCTGACTGGGGCCAAGCAGATTTCGTTCTGGGCGCGGGGCGATAAGGGCGGCGAAGCCGTGACGTTTGTGTACGGCCTGCTCGGCTCGGACAAAACGTACTCCGACAGCAGCACCGGCAAGACCGAAGTCACGCTGACCAAAGACTGGAAGCAGTACACGATCCCGCTGACGGGCAAAGACTTGTCCCAGATCAAGACGGGCTTTGCGTGGACGCTGGCCGCAAACGGCCATCCGGTGACTTTTTATTTAGACGACATCCGGTACGAGTAGGACCACAAGAGGAGACAGAGGCGTGATAGATGAGGGCAGTACCGAGGGCGTGAACGCCCTCGCTGGGGAGCGCAGACGCTAAGGTCCCGCCTGCGCGGGACAGGAAAATAACTCTGACTCTTCCGCCACGCAGGCGGCGGCTTGGCGCTTCGCTCCCCAGCGAGGGCGTTCACGCCCTCGTCATTCACGCCCTCGTCTATCGCGTCTCTGTCTTCCAAAGGAAACAACAATGAACAAAAACCTCCTGCCGCTGCTGGCAGGTTTCGCCCTGCTGGCGAGCAATGCCGCCCATGCGGACGCCGTCCAAAAAGCCGCGCTGCCGCTGACGGTGTATGCAGAAGGCAGCAGCCCGGCGACGTTTATCCCGTCGGGCTACATGGGCAATACCGGAGCGATTAAGATGAACCCGGCCTGCACCGTCCAGCCCCATTCGGGCAAAACGTGTCTGGAAGCCCAGTATACGGCGGCAAGCAACTGGGGCGGCGTGGTCTGGCAAAGTCCGGCGAACAACTGGGGCGCAAAGCCGGGCGGCTACAACTTGGCGGGCGCGAAGACGCTGTCGTTTTGGGCGCGAGGCGACAAGGGCGGCGAAGTGGTAACGTTCGTGTATGGCCTAGTCGCGAAGAATAAGCCAAATGGAGATACCAGCACAGGCAAGCTGGACAGCGTGCATCTGACTAAAGCCTGGAAAAAGTACACAATTTCACTGGCAGGCCACAACATGAGCCATATCATCACCGGCTTTGCGTGGACGCTGGCCGCACAAGGCAAGCCGGTGACGTTTTATTTGGACGACATTCGGTACTCGTAGGGCTGCCCCTGCCCCAATCCGAGGGAGCCAGATAAAGGCAAAGAAGCCAGCGGCTGGCAGTCTACTCTCTTCTCTGTATTGCTCCCCAGAATTGGGGCGGGGGAGCTTCTTAGGGACACCACAAACCAATTTCTTGACAGACCGGCGCGGGGCATTGTATACTACACAGCGTAGGCAAGGCCGCCGCGCTCTTTTTTCGTCTGAAATCTCCCTTTCGCGGCACAAAAAGGGCGGCTGGCGACGTATCCACAACAGGACTTATCTTTTTACACACTTCGTTTGGCAAAGGAACGCAGACACACATCATGGCAAATTCTTATCCTTCAACCGAGAGCCAGAACCCCCGCAGCGGCGCGGACTCGTCCGGCGGGTACTCCAAAGCGATTGAAATCAAAAATCTGGTCAAGCAGTACAAAAAAGTCACGGCAGTCAACAATATCAGCCTGGACGTGTACGAAGGCGAGATCTTCGGGTTTTTAGGGCCGAACGGCGCGGGCAAAACGACGACGATCAAGACGCTTCTCGGCCTGATCTTCCCGACCTCCGGCGAAGTGCTGGTGCTGGGCAAACCCGCCGGTGACATTGACGTCAAAGAAAAAATTTCTTATCTCCCGGAGTCGCCTTACTTCTACGAGCATATGACGGCGAACGAAGTGGTCGGCTTTTACGGCTCTTTGTTTGGGCTGACCGGGGCGGCGAAGCAGAAGCGCGTGGATTATCTTTTGGAGCTGGTCGGACTGAACCAGACCGGCAAGAAAACACTGCGGTCATTTTCTAAAGGAATGCTTCAGCGCGTCGGCATCGCGCAGGCGCTGATCAACGACCCGAAGATTTTGTTCTTTGATGAGCCGACATCGGGCCTGGACCCGGTCGCCCACCGGGATATTCGGGATTTGATCCTGCACCTCAAAAGCGAAGGCCGGACCATCTTTTTGTCGTCGCATCAGCTCTCGGATGTAGAGCTTGTCTGCGACCGGGTCTCCATCCTGCACGGCGGCAAGATCCGGCGGCTGGGCCATGTGGATGACTTGATCGCGGGCGGCAACGTCGAGATCGTGGCCGAGCATGTGAACGCCACCGACGCCCAAAAAGCCCAGCTTTCGCAGATTACGACAAAATCGGAGCAGATCGGCGAAACGCTGATTTTGATCACGAGCGCGTCCGCCGAAAGCAAAAATAAAGTGCTGGACTGGGTGCGAAGCGCAGGCGGCGACGTAGTTTCCATGACCCAGACCCGGCGGACTTTGGAGGACATCTTCTACGAAGTGGTCCATCAGGGCGAAGTCGAGACAGGGACAAACTTTGCACTGCCATCGTCGGCGGAAGCGATGGAGGTTTCCTCTTGAACACGATTTGGCTGCTGGCTTACAGCACTTACGAAGAAGCAAGACGCCGCAAGATTCTCCTGGTGTTCTTGTTCGGCGGCCTCGCGATTATGCTGATGGGAATGGCGTTTGGGGCATTGACCCCGACCCGCGATTTGAACGTCACTAAGAGCCTCGGTCTCGGCGTGATCTCGCTGGCGGGCGTCTTTATCTCCATCATCTTGTATATCACGCTGATCCCCACCGAGATCGAGCGGCGCACCATTTACAGCATTCTGTCGAAGCCCGTGCAGCGCTACCAGTATTTAACGGGGAAGTTTCTGGGCGGCTTGATGACGGTGCTGACCAACATCGCCCTCATGGGCGTCATTTTTCTGGCTATCTTGACCGCCAAGCTTCACCAGTACGACCAGCCGATCTGGCCGACGGATCTCGCCCTGCTCAAAAACCTGCTGATGCTGTTTTTGCAAATGACGCTGCTCGGCGCAGTCGCCATGTTCTTTTCGGTGTTTCTGCCGCCGGTCGTCTCGTTTTTCGTCACGTTCGGCGTCTGGCTTCTGGGAACCAGCGGGCTGCTGGACCAGGGCGGCGCTCTCGGTTTCCTGCATCTGCTGGTCCCAAACTTCGGCGATTATGCGATCCAGAACCCGTTCATTAACCCTAGCGTTTCGGTGACGCACGAGCCGGCCTACATCGCCTTGACCGCCCTTTATGCCCTCATCTACACCGTCCTGCTGCTGATGGCAGGCACGGTCATCTTCGACCGCCGGGAGGTCTGATCTTATGCACACACGCTCAAACCGCATTGTTATTCTTGCGATTGCACTTTTGCTGTTTATTCCGGTTGCGCTGCTGCAATCGCGCATTGACCCGATCTACCAGAAAAACTACGCGCCGGACAAGAAAAGCCTGGCGGAAGGCTCCAAGAACCTGCCGGTGGAGTTTGCG
The DNA here is from genome assembly GCA_965277885.1 of Capsulimonadaceae bacterium. GTDB lineage: Bacteria > Armatimonadota > Armatimonadia > Armatimonadales > Capsulimonadaceae > JANXMY01. The sequence continues at coordinate 847,287 of CBDIDS010000003.1, forward strand.
CTGGGCGCGTTCACCGGCTTCCGGGAGGCGATCGCCGGAATGCTCTGGGTGCGGACCGACGAGTTCTTCCACAACGGCGATTACGCCGCCATTATGCCGCTGATCCGCGTCATCACCTGGCTCGACCCGCATCAGATTGATGTCTACGAGACCGGCGCGTGGCACATGGACTACAACTTCACCGACTCGCAGGAGCGCTCCGACCGGCGCTATATCCCGCTGTCGCTGGCCTTGATTACTGAGGGCATCAACAACAATCCCGATGAACCTGATTTGTATTCGGACAAAGCGTTCGTCCATTACTTCCGCAAGATCGGCGATTATTCCCAGTCCGCCGACACGTTCCGCGACGGCTGGAAAGTCATTTTGGATGAGTCGAAAAACCTCAATGACCCGTCAAACTTCGACAAAGTGGACAAAGGCGTGATGACGGTCGGCCACGGCTACGCCCATGCTTTGGAGGCAGAGGGGAAAATACCCGAAGCTCTGGCTCAGTGGCAGCAGTGCCTCGACATCCACCATTTGCTGCTGCAAAAGAAGGGCGCGAATGACTTTGCCGAGCAGCAGGATTTGCAGATTGCCGAGAAGCAGGTCGCGGAGCTTCAGGGGCGCATGAAATACCGGCCTATTGACACGAAAACGCCGGTCAACATGGACTTCCAGCCGGAGCTTGTCCGGGTCGCCCCGAAAGTGTTTGTCTTGAAAGGCAAAGTCAATGTTCAGGGCGCGACCAAGTTTGTGCTGGAAACCGGCAAGCGGACCTTCGGCCCGGTAGACGGCGCTCGTGTCGAGATTTACTTGTCCGACAAAGGCTACGTCCGCCCGGTGATCCAAAACTACACGCTGTCAAGCGCGGTGGATCCCGGCGTCACCATCATGCAGGACGCGGTCTCGGTGCGCGGCGGCAAGATCGGCGGCGACCAGGGCCGCAAGCTGGACATGAGCCAGGACCCCGATATGTATTCGTTCAAAGCGCCGGAATACACCGCCACGGTGTTTTTCATGCCGAACAACCCGAACGACACGCCGATTCAGGTCCAGGACCGCATCGGATGGAAGGGCGAAGGCGTCACCGATCCGCGTTATTTAGTGGTCTCCGACGGCAAGACTCCCCTGCCCTCCCAGATCACGCCCATTCCGGGTTTGCGCTACCTCGCCAAGACCTACACGCTCTCCCGCGACGATATTCTCGGCAAAGGCGAAAAAGACTTCCACTAGAATTCCCCGTTTGCCGGGTATACTAGAAACCGATGGACTGCTTCGGCGGCAACGGACGGCAGCCGAACCTCGTCAGGGTGGGAACGCAGCAGCGATAAGGTGATCCGCCCGTGTGCCGTCCGGGGCAGTCCGTCACAGTTTTGAGCGTAAGCCAGGCCCCCGAAAAGTGTTCGCTTTTCGGGGGCTTTTTAGGAGAGGCGGCATCCTGGAAGAACAGGCAGCACAGACGCGGGCTGAACTCGAAGCCATCGTTGCCGTATTAACGGGATTGACCGGCCTGCCGTCACAGTGGAGCGGGCGCGTCGAGCTTGTGCCGAATGCCAGTTTTACGGGTCAGAAGCCGTTTCGGTGTGATGTTCAGATTGATGCGGCTCTCGCAGCAACAGAGGAGCGCTGGCGGACGTTAATCCACGAAGCGTTTCACTGCCTTTCAGCGGGCTACAACGGCAAAGATTTTCGTGATTACCCAGGCTGGGAAGAAGGTGTCGCCGAGCAGTTGCAGCGAAGATTTCGTGCGGAAATTTTGACGGAGTTGGGTGTCGCTTTTTTGCCGGGGCAGTTTGCGAATGAAGATCAAGCGCATCAAATCAACGGCTACATTAAGGCGCTGGTTCAATTGAGTGAGGTTCTGCACTACGATCAAACCGGCTTCTTTATTGATCTTCTCCGAACGCCAATTGCTTTGCGGTCGGCATTTGTGTTTGGCTTAGGAAAGCAGCTCACGGGCCAGCGCCGGTCTGATTTCTTTTATCTCTTTTCGGCATCGAATTCAGTCTTGAAAGACTTTGCACAGGGAGCTAATTTATGAATGTCCTGCACAAAAATATTGATGAAGAACGGAATCAGGTAATCAAGGTCTCGTTGAGCGCACGCACCCTCCCGGACATTGAAGCCGCGAAGCAAATCTTGCGAGAATGGATGAAGGCGCACCCGGAAGAACAGGGAATGCGGGCTGGCTTCGAGCAGTTGTATAAAATTCAGGAAAACATCGAAGAGGAGAACGTCCGCCGCGCCGCCGGCGAGGTCATCCCGCCGGTTCCTTCCGAGCGCGAGCGGATACTCCATCAGGCGGCGGACGCCTGCACCCTGGAAGAGAAGCAATGGGCCGCTTACGAGCTTTGGGAGTGGCAGCGCCGGAACCCGGAAGACGCGGGCATTCGCGAGGCGCGGAAAGGGCTGCTTGACATAGACGACATCGCCGAAGAACAGCAAGCCGAGCGCGGACAGCCGAAGCGTGAGCCGGTCGGAGCAGCAAGCTAAGAACAAACAAAAGGCCAGGAATTGCTCCCGGCCTTTTGTTCGTTTGGGAACCTGACCCCGCCTCGTCCCTCAGCAACCCTCTCCTTTCTGAAGGAGAGATTCGGAACGAAGTTCCGGGGTGAGGTTTTACTCTTTAGGTACGGCCTGGAAGTGTATCAGTTGAGCTTGACCTCTAGCTTGAGCTTGATTTGCAGCCACTGAGAGCGGTAGGGCATGGAAGTCTAGGGCCTTCGTTTGACCGGCCCCGACTGTCAGAAACACACCATCCCGGCTATCAACAGCATAAACCTTGTTTTTTCCGGGAGCCACTCTCAGGCGATAATGGCCGTTTGTATCCGTAATAGCATATGTATTACCTAGGGTACTTTCTGCACTGGTTGATGGGCGTGCCGGCCCATAGCCGCCGACATAACAGTTCGACAGCGGCTCACCGGTCATATCGGTCACGGTTCCGGTTACAAACGCGCCCTGCTCCAAGACTAAATCAGGAACGGCGATTTTCTGGTTCTTGTGTCCCGACATGCCTTCAGCCGCTGCTGCAACCCAGCCATCATCCTCTCCGGAACGCGCTACATTGTTCGGCAGCACCATCACATTGTAACGCAGGTCCGCGCCGACAGCCAGTACATAGGTTCCGTCCGGCTTGGTCCAGGTCATGTTCTTGTTAATCTCCGTCACCTTCTCAGGTGATGGCTTGGACTTCTGCGCCATGAGGATTGCCATCAGTTCGCTAACATTTTGAACGAGGGCAGCAACTCTCACGCCTCCCGCCGGCTTGCCGTCGGCATAACGCGCTTTCCCGGTTAGTATCACCGTTCGGTAGGTAGTCTTCTGGTCAGGGGCTTGGCCGTGGAGCATTCCGTAAGAGACGGCTCCTCCGACAACGACGACAGCGAGGCTGCTTGTCAGCAGTTTTAGCTTTGCGATTTTCATGGCTTTCAATACTCCTTCTGTAAGCTGGTAGGCAGACGAACCGGCGAGGGCTGCCGAAGCGTGTCCGGCAAGAACGGTGGCTGTGAGCTGGGCAACGCTGACTTGGCAGACTGCCGGGGCGGATTTGACTGCATGGGTCGCCAGCAGTCCGGCAAGGGCCGCGCTCGGCAGGATGACCTCTTCTTTACCAAAGAAGTGCCTCAGCTTCTCTAAGGCCCGCGCCACACGTTTCCGAGCGGCGTCTTCGGACACACCGAGGCTCGCGCCGACCTCGGCAAAGCTCATGTCCTGAAAGAAGCGCAGCAGGAGGCAGTCCCGGTCGGCGGCTCTAAGCCGCGCCAGCGACGGGTTCAGCAGCGGCTCAATCTCGGCCCAGTCCGCTTCGCCGCTGCTTACCTGCGGGTGTCGTTCCATGGCCGCTTTCTCCTCATACTGCCGCCGCCGTCGCTCGCGGGTGCGGGCGTTCTGCGACGCGAACCGGGCGGTCCGAAACAGCCAGCCGGGCAGGGCCGTCTTGGAGCGGAAGGACGGCGCGGTCCGCGCCAGCAGCAGGAACACAGCCTGCGTCACGTCCTGCGCCAGTTCCGGGTCGTGGACTTCGCGCAGGCAGACCGCGTAGACCAAGTTGAGGTAGCGGGCGGTCAGCAGCGCAAACGCTTCCTGCGAGTTGTCTTTGCTGTAACGGCGCAAAAGCAGCCAGTCCGGCGTCATTTTCCTGCTCCCATTTCGTTCGTCTCGTTTTCGTTCTTCTGCTATACAGTTTACGCCCAAACGCCAAACCGGACAAGTGTGCGGGAAATAATTTTCCGCGTCTGCCGGACGACAAAAGGGGCCGGGGAGCAATCCCCGGCCCGTTTCGTTTTCATCTCTCGCGGCTACTGCACGGCAGGCAGTGCAAAAATGCTATCGGGGATCGGCAAGTTCCGCTTCTCATCGGTAAAGTTCTGTTCGTTGTGTATCTTCATCGCCGGGACTGCATGGGATTGACCGCTGATGACGAATGTTCTTGTGGTCATCTCATTATCGGAGAGATAGCGGCGCAGCAAAAATGTCTTTTCATCAATCCACAGGGACTCTGTTGTCCGCAGATTGAGTGCATCAAGATGAGCGGTCAAAACATAGTACGGCACGTCCCCAATTTTGTCTTCCCGTAGTTCAAGTTTCGCAGTCCGTCCCAGCGCGATAGGCATCGCCCAGTTAGTGCCGAACAGCAGAGCCGGAATAGTCGCGCCGGCGTTTGCCGAGATCCCGGTTGCGGCGGCGATTGCCATTTCTGGACTTGCCTCCGTTGCCCAGGAACCCTTTCCCATTTGAAATTCGGTGCGGGTGCCATTGGAGACGTAAGCAAATGGGTTTCCCCCCATGTCGGTTCCTGTCGTGCGGATCTTGCCGAAGCGGACAAATTGGATGGTTGCCGAGGCGTGGTACTTCTGTACTGCTTCGTCAGGAGGGGCCACGCCCTGCCCGGCGGCCGTTGAGGTCACCTGGTAGGAGGAGAGTGCGGCATAGGCCGCGCGGCAGCGTGAAGCAACCTCAGTTGCTGTGGGCAGCTTGCCGGGCGCATCCTGGCGAACCAGAGTCGGAGCTGCGCTGGGATGAGGCAGTGCACCGGCGTAGGCAGCGCCGCCGAGTCCAGCCATCAGGGCCGCAAGAGAGCAGCAAGCGAGTCTCTCCAAAGCAGGCATAAGTCTTCTCCTTGATGATCCAGATAAGACATTATAACGCAGATAAAGCCGGAATGCTTCGCTTACTGCAAGGTCGGCAGTGCAAACGTGCTATCGGGGATGGGCATTCCTCTTTCATTCTTCTAGTCTATCGTCTATCATAAGCGGCGGTATGGAGGCTTCACAATTACTTCGCCGTAATTTGGAAATCCTCTGTTTTTGTTTGCCCTTCGGCAACTTCCAGATAGCGATTGTCGCTAATGCCTGTTTGTGTGGTGAACGTATCCGCTTCGTAGACGCGGCTGCGGCCCGGTGCAACGCGCAGGCGGTAGGTTCCTGTGCTGTCTGTTTGGGCTGAGATGACCCCGGCACTTGATTCAGGCCGGTGCGGCCCGTAGCTCATCACCGTTGCTCCTTCAATGGGACGGCCTGTTGCTTTATCAGTCACGGTTCCGGTGACAATGCCGCCGGGGGTTAGCACCAAATCGGGAACGGGTACTGTAGTCCCTTTTGCGCCTGAAACGCCCTCGGCGGCAGCGGCCACGAGGCTCATATCTCCACTGCTCACCTTCATTAAGTCCTCTGGTACGACGTAAATGTTGTACCGAATCCCGTCGCCGACATAAAGCGTGTAGGTGCCATCGGGCCGCGTGTGGGCGAAACTCCCGCCGATCTCCATTCCTCGCGCGGTCGCTGCCTGCGGTTCGCCAGGAGATGAAAGCCGTGGGGGAAAGATTTTGTCCATGTCAGCATTTTGCACCTGGGCACTGAGATGAATGCCGCCTATGGGCTTTCCGTCCGCTAAACGCACCTTTCCAGTGAGGGCGACAGTGCGATATTGGGAAGGCATACTATCTGCCATCAGGTTTTTTATCAACGCCGCACGCGCAGGGTCCATCGCAGGAGGCGTCGAAGGTTCTTGCGAGATTTTAATCGGTGACAGTGGTTTGCCGGCGGAGGCTGCGCCCCGTGCGATGCCATAAGTCGCTGTTGCTGTAACGACAGCGGCAATCACGCCGAGAGCAATTTTGAGTTGAGCGAGTTTCATGGCTTTGAGTGTTCCTTCCGAGAGCTGATAAGTGTGCGAGCCGGTCAAAGCTGCGGTTGCGTGTCCAACGTGGGCATTATTGATAAGGGTAGTGACGCCAGTCTGACAAGCGGCAGGCGCGGCTTTGGCGGCGTGAGCGGTCAGCAGGACGGGCAGGGCGATGGCGGGTACGATGACGCCGTTTTGGGTGAAGAACTGGCGCATTTTGTCGAGTGACCGGGTGACGCGCTTGCGGGCGGCGTCTTCGGAGAGGCCCAAAGATGCGCCGACTTCGGCGAAGCTGGCGCCTTGGAAGAAGCGCAGCAGGACACTCTCGCGCTCCCCGGCTTTCAGAGCCGCGAGGGACTGGTTGAGCAGCGGCTCGATCTCGGTCCATTGGCTGTCATGGGTTCCCATTTGCTGCTCCATGAGCGCCTCCGCCGCTTTCTGTTCGTAGACCGCCCGCCGCTGGGCGGTGAGACGCGCGTTTTTGGCAGCGAACCGGGCCGTCTGGAACAGCCAGCCGGACAGGACGATGTTTCGGCTTAAACTGGGCGCTTTGCGAGCGAGAATGAGAAAGACGGCCTGGGTGACATCTTCGGCGGCGTCGGCATCATTAAGTTCACGGCGGCAGACGGCGTAGACGAGGCTGACGTAACGGGTGGTCAGCACGGCGAACGCTTCCTGCGAATTATCGCGGACGAAGCGTTGCAGCAACTGTCTATCTTCCAGAGGGCGGTCTTCCATTGCGGCTTGCGTTTGCTCCTTTCACTTTATTATCTACGCCCCGGCGGAAAAGCGGACAAAACGCCAAAAAAATCTTTCCGGGGCGGCTTGGGGTATACTAAAGGGGTATGGCTTATATCTCTTTGTACCGCAAATACCGGCCGCAGACGTTTGAAGACGTGGTGGGACAGGAGCATGTGACAACGACGCTGCGGAACGCGATAAGCGCCGGGCGGGTGGCGAGCGGCTACCTGTTCACGGGGACGCGCGGGACGGCGAAAACGACGTGCGCCCGCATTCTGGCAAAGGCGCTGAACTGCATCGGGCCGGACGGCGATCTGACGGCCCCGACGCCGGAGCCGTGCGGGGTCTGCGGGCCGTGCAAATCTATCGCGAACTCGTCGTTTGTCGATGTACTGGAAATGGATGCGGCGTCGCACGGCAAAGTGGACGATGTCCGCGATCTCGTGGCTTCCATCAAGTTCCCACCAATGGAAGGGCGCTACAAGGTCTATATCATTGACGAAGCGCATCAATTGTCGCGCGATGCGATGGATGCGTTTCTGAAGACTTTGGAAGAGCCGCCGGACCGGGTGGTCTTTATCCTGGCGACGACCGAATTAGAAAAACTGCCGATCACGATTGCGTCCCGCTGCCAGGTCTACGAGTTCAAGCGCGGGTCCATCACGCAGATCTCGGCGCGGCTGAAAGAAGTGCTGAAAGCGGAAGGGGTCAAGGCGGATGCGGCGGCGGTGACGCTGATCGCCCGCGCCGCCGACGGCTCGTACCGCGACTCGCTCTCGCTGCTGGAACAAGTGCTGGCGTACCAGCGGGTGCATGTGACGGTCAAAGATGTGACGGTGGTTCTCGGCACGATTGACGAGGATGTGCTGCGGCAGGTTGTGGAACTTGTTGCCGATTCGGACGCCGCTGGGGCGTTTGGACTGGCGGGGCAGGTGCTGGAAAGCGGCAAAGATGTCCGGCAGTTCTTGAAGAGTTTGGCGGACAGATTTCGCGACATGCTGTTTGTCGGGGTCGGGGCCGTGCAGGCATCAGCAGGCGACTTGGACGACAGCGCCAGCCTCCGCACCCAGGCGTCCCGCTTCGCGCCCGCTGATCTGCTGAAAGCCCTGGAAGTGCTGACAGCGGCGGAGCAGGAAACGAAGCGCTCCAACCAGCACCGGCTGATCTTAGAAATGTCCCTGCTGAAGCTGATGCGCCTGCCGTCGCAAGCTGCTCCTGCCCCCCCGCCCCAATTCTGGGGAGCCGGAGTTGGATCAGCAGTCACAGAGGACGCGGCAAGCAGCGCCCCTACGGGTTCTACGTTGGGCGGCACTGCTCCAGCTCCCTCTTCTCCGGCTCCCCAGAATTGGGGCGGGGGGACTTCTTCCCCGGAACTGCCGGTGGAGATTGCTGTTCCTTACGACATACCGCCGCCGCTGGCGGACGCAGAGTTGTCTGATTTGGCGGGAGATGAGGACGACAGCCTAGCATATACACTTGTGCCGGGCGATGAAGAACTTGACGACCTGCCGAGCGTGATTGTCACGTCCGAAGATGACCGCGTACTGCTGGAAGAGCTGCCGGAGGAAGACCTGATGCAAGTCCAGCAGGTCGCGTTTGAAGCGCCGATCCCTGTCCCGGTGAAACCCGTCCAAGCCCCGGATGCGCCGCCGGAGCTGCTGCGCCTGCAAAAGTCCTGGCAGGAAGTTCTCAATTTGATTGGCAGCCGCAGCCCGGCGGGGGTGCAGGACGTAAAAGCCGCAAAGCCGGTCGCGATGCAGGACCATTCGGTCATTTTGGAGTTTGACAACCAGTTTTCGTTTGACCGGGTGCAAAGCAAGGAAAAAGGACGGAAGATGATTGAGGAAATCATTAACCGGACCCTGGGCGTTGATCCCGACACCTACAAAGTCAAGTGCGTCCTGCACGGCCAGACGCTGCCGACGCGGGGCGTGTCCCCTGCCCCAGTCTCAAAGCCTCTTGGGTTGGCAGCGGCCATCGCCGCCGATGTTCCCGGCCCGTTCGTGGACGAAGTGATCGCGGTCTTCGGCGGCCGCTTACTTGATGACGAAGACTTAAAATAAGCGAATTGTAAAGGATTAAGAAAATGGCGAATAACCCCTTTGGAAAAATGCCCGGCGGCAAGATGCCCGGCGGACTCGGCGACTTGATGAAGCAGGCTCAAAAAGCCATGGAAGACGCCCAGCGCGTCGAGGCGGAGCTGGACGAAGCGCGGGTGGAAGGACAAAGCGGCGGCGGCCTGGTCAAAGTCACGGCGACCGGCAAAGCGGACATTCTGACCATCAAGATCGCCAAAGAAGTGGTGGACCCGGAAGATGTCGAGTCCCTGGAAGACTTGGTGACGCTGGCGGTGCGGGAAGCCGTGGACAAAGCAAACTCTATGCGCGAGGAGCGGCTGAAAAGCGTCATGCCATCCGGCATGGGGGGCGGCAGCGGCCTCGGTGGTCTGTTCTAACTAATCCTATGGCTGTATACTATCCCAAGCCGCTGGCGCGTCTGGTCGGCGAATTCGAAAAGCTGCCGGGCATCGGGCCGAAGACCGCCCAGCGGCTGGCGTTCCATGTGATGCGCCTGCCGGAAGAAGAAGCGCGGGCTTTAGCCGAGGCGCTGGTCACGATCAAAAGCAGCATCAAATTTTGCCGCATCTGCCACAACTACTCGGAAGGCGAGGTCTGCGACATCTGTTCCGACCCGCGCCGGGACCATGCCAAAATCTGTGTTGTCGCCGAGCCGCGCGACCTGATTGCGATGGAGAAGACCGGCGAGTTCAAGGGCGTCTACCATGTCTTGCAGGGCGTGATCTCGCCGATGGACGGCGTCGGCCCGGACAAGCTTCAAATCCGCGACTTGCAGCAGCGGGTCGCCGACGGCGAGCCGAAAGTGGAAGAAATTGTTCTCGCGACAAACCCCACAGTCGAGGGAGACACGACTTCCCTCTATGTCGCGGGTTTATTGAAGCCGTTCGGCGTCCGCGTCACCCGCATCGCCCACGGAATGCCCGTCGGCGGCGATTTAGACTATGCTGACCAGGCAACGCTCATTCAGGCTTACGAGTACCGGCGGGAATTGTGAGTTTGAAAACAGACAGAAAGTTAAACGGCCTGGAAAAATGATAAGAGAGGAACGGCCTTGAGTGACGCGCGGGAACTTTTGAGGAAACTAAGTAGCTTGGCTGGGCCTCTCCCTTCTTTCGATACATCTGCCAGTGCCTCAACGCCGCAAGCACAATTTCTTGCCTGGCTCGATCAAGCCATCGCAGCGGGCGTTCAAGAACCACACGCCATGACGCTCTCGACAGCGGATGACGATGGCCACCCTGACGCCTGCGTTCTCATCCTTAAAGATTTGGACGAACAGGGCTGGCATTTTGCCGCCAGCGCCGCCAGTCCGAAAGGGGTGCAGCTTTCCCGATACCCAGAGGCGGCCCTGACTTTTTATTGGCCGAAACTAGGACGGCAGGTGCGGATACGGGGGACGGCCATCGCCCTAGACTGCGAGAAGAATGCCGCTGATTTTCTTGCCCGCCCGCAAGGGTCACGTGCGGGCGCTCTTCTCGCCCGGCAGAGCGATGTTCTCACCTCCGCCGATGACCTTGATGCAGCTCTTTCAGAGCAGTACGAGCAGATGGCGCGTCAGCCTGGCCTCATAGCGCCTGCATGGACGGTCTATGCTGTGTGTCCTGAGTGCGTCGAGTTTTGGCAAGGCGATACACAGCGGCGTCACACCCGCCTGCGCTACCGCCGTGCCGCCGCAGGCTGGGAGAAAGAGTTCTTGTGGCCGTGAGAGTATTCAGTAGATGGGCAAAGCGAGAGGAGTTCACTCCCTCGCTTCTTTCACTCCCTGATCGTCTGCCCATACTCCAAGCGCCCCAAGTAAATCAGCCCTTCCAAATCTTCCACGCCGTCAGGCAAATAAGCCGCGATTACCTTCTCCGTTTCGCCGATTGTTTCATCATCTGCCGCGCCTAATACCCGTGTTAAGTCTCCCATATCAATGCCTCGGCTGGCCCGCATCTTCATCAGTACTAGATAAGGCAACGAAATGACGGGCAGGCCGTTCGGCGCGGACGCCGGATTCGCGATTGCTTCTGCCGCCCACGGTGCGTCTTCTTCCAATACATCTAACGCCATGCCATCCGGCAGCATCCAATGACTGCCGCCGATAGACAAGCTGCCAAGTCTTTGACAGCCGCCGCCGGTCAAGGCGGCAGAAAGTTCTTCTGCATTTTTTGCTTCAATAAGTATATCTAAATCGTCAGTGACACGCTCCGGGGCATATAAACGGGTTGCGACGCCGCCGATGACGACAAATGGAATTTTTGTGAGGGTGCGGAGGTCAAACACGGGGCGTCTCCAAGTTCTGGCCCAAAGGGTTTCCGGGCCGCTGCCGCTGCCGGGGCGGACGCGCTTTTTTGCCATTTGAATGTAGAAATGCCGGCGGGCCGCCGGGTTGTGCAAATCAAGGGTCATGTTTAACCTGCCTTTAGAGCCGGATTTTCTTCAATTTTGCGTTGACGGCATCCAGTTCGAACGCCGCTGGATTAAAGTCTTCGCCCACCCACTCCACGAGTTCCGCGTGCTGCTCATGTCCGGGATCGGTTAAGGCTTCCAGAAAGTCAGCATAGCCCCAGGGGCCGCCGCAGTCTTCCGGCGGGCAGGCGCGTCTCCCGGTCAGGCAGCGGGGGTACGTTTGGCCTTCTTCGGACGGCAGGATTTTCTCGACCAGCAGCGTATGGACCCAGCCGTCGCCGAAGTCGTACTCATAGCGGACTTTGCTTTTCTCTGCGGGAGCGATTTGGGCCAGCGTGACGCCGCGCTGGTTTACCATCCAGTCGTCGAGGTCCGGGTGCGGGTCGCCGTAAGTGGTCGCTCCGACGTTGAAGGCGTGCAGATGGGAGTTGTGCCACCCCATCGCGAGCTGAATCAGTTGATGCAGCTTTGCCAGGGGGATCGAGGCCGGAGTCAGCACGCGCCGCCAGATGGGCGGGCGGACATCATCCAGGCTGATTTTGAGCTGGTACACGGGTCCGGGTTCTTTTTTCGGCAGCTTTTTCATAGATTCTCCTGAGTGACGGCTGATGACAGCGTTTCTCGTTTGCCTAAAAACTTCGGGCGCGGATGAATAATCATAGCTTGAAGCCAGGCGACTTCGACGGCGGCGATTTCTCTTAGGTCAAAACTCCACTGTCCGACGTAATGGCGTTTGGCCGCGTCTACGCCGACGGCGTCGGAAATGCCGAGGCGGCGGGCGAGGAACAGGGCGCGGGGCAGGTGGTAGCGCTGGGTCACGAGAAGCGCAGACGTGACGCCGAAGATAGCATGGGCGCGGTACAGGCTGTCGTAGGTGCGGAAGCCGGCGTAGTCCAGCACGATGTCTTTGGCCGGGATGCCTTCGGCGATGGCCTGATCTTTCATCGTCTGCGGCTCGTTGTAGCCGTTGCGGCCGTTATCCCCGGTCATCAGGAGCTTTTTCACTTTGCCGGCTTTGTAGAGTTCGACTCCCGTGGAAACGCGGTCCGTGAGAATGTCTCCCGCCGCGCCGAAGATGATGGCGACGGGGCGGGAGGGCGCGTCGGCAGCGCTGGGACAGATGAACACGCGGGAGCGCTGAACGTCGGCGTAGACCAGCAGCAGGACGGCGAACAGGAGGGCGACGGCGCTCCAAAAGAACCGTCGTCGGCGCTGCTTGGGCGTAAATATCAGCTTTGGGAAACGGCGCATGGCGGCTTGTTCGCGCTTCGGTCTGCCAAGTCCTGCTTCTGTTGCCAAGCGCAGCGGATTTCGGGTAGAATAATAGCCAGCGTAATTCGTAGACTTTAGAAGGACGGCGTAGTTATGATGGAGCAGTTAGGCGAACAGAAATCAACGTGGCAGACCAAAGTGGGTCTGTCTGAGATGCTGAAGGGCGGCGTCATCATGGACGTCATCAACCCGGAGCAGGCGATTATCGCGGAGGAAGCGGGCGCAGTTGCGGTCATGGCCCTGGAGCGTGTCCCGGCAGACATCCGGCGCGAGGGCGGAGTCGCCCGGATGTCCGACCCGAAGATGATCAAAGAGATTATGGATGTCGTGACGATCCCCGTCATGGCAAAAGCGCGGATCGGGCATTTCGCGGAAGCGCAGATTTTGCAGGCGCTGGGCGTGGACTTCATTGACGAGTCCGAAGTCCTGACCCCCGCCGACGATCTGTTTCACATCAACAAGCACGACTTCAAGGTCCCGTTTGTCTGCGGCTGCCGCGATCTCGGCGAGGCCCTGCGCCGGATCGGCGAAGGCGCGGCCCTGATCCGCACCAAAGGCGAAGCGGGTTCCGGCAATGTTGTGGAAGCTGTCCGCCACATGCGGACGCTTTTGCGCGACATTCGCCGCATTCACTCGACGCCCATCGAAGAGCTGATGACGGAGGCCAAGAACTTAGGCGCTCCCTATGACTTAGTCCTGGAAGTGCATCGCACCGGCCGGCTGCCCGTGCCGAACTTCAGCGCGGGCGGGATCGCGACCCCCGCCGACGCCGCTTTGATGCGGCAGATTGGGGCGGAGACGGTCTTTGTCGGCTCCGGCATCTTCAAGTCGGGCGACCCGAAGCGCCGGGCGAAGGCGATTGTGGACGCCACCACGCACTTCGACAACCCGGACATTGTGGCCGAAGTGTCCTGCGACATCGGCGAGCCGATGGTCGGCATCAACATCAGCACCCTGCCCAAAGAAGAGCTGATGGCAAGCCGGGGCTGGTAAGCCTTCGGCTGCTTTGGAGCAGGCGGCATCTCCCGCCGCCTGCCTTTCTTTATCTTGCTGTAAGTCAGGACTCTCTTTGCCCATGCTTCCGCCTTCCCTGCCCCCCTCCCCGTCTCCCGGCAACGTCGCGCTGTTTATTGACTGGGAGAACTTCAAGTACAGCCTGTACGAAGTCAGCCGCCTGCCGAACATCCCTGCGCTTTTGGACGCCGTCCGTCAGCGCTACGGTCGTCCCGTCATCGCCCGCGCTTATGCCGATTGGCAGGATTATTACCACCGCCGCTCGTGGGACCAGATGAGCCTGTACGGGGCGGGCATCGAGCCGGTGTATGTGCCGTCCCGGCGCAGCCCGTTCGGGCAGGAGCGGATCAAAAACAGCGTGGACGTGAAGATGAGTCTGGACTGTTTGGAGGTCTCGTTCACCGAGCCGCATATTCAGACCTTTGTGCTGGTCGCCGGGGATGCCGACTTTCTCCATGTCGCCGCCGCTCTGCGCCGCCGGGGCGCTGCCGTGGTGATGATCGGCGTGTCCGGCAGCACGTCAGGCCGGCTGGAAGGCATTGTAGACGAAATCGTGTTCTACGATGAGGAGATTGACAGGGCCGAAGCGCCGCCGAAAGAACTTCCCGCCAAAGAGTTGCTCTTCAAAGAAGCGCCGATCAAAGAACCGGCCAAAGTGGAAGCCGCCGCGCGGCCTAATCTGCCCCCGGCTGCCAGCCGTCCGTCCCTGCCCGACACCACCCTCGAAGAAGCCCAAACCATTTTGCTGCGCCTGCTCCGAGAGCAGCGCGAAAACGAAGACGGGCGCAACTACCCGCCGCTTTTGTCGTGGATGAGCCTCCAAATGCCGAACCGCGCCCCCCGGTTCCATCCGGAGAAACACGGATTGGACGGCTTCAAGGGCCTGATCGCCCAGATGGAAGCGCAGGGCCTGCTGCTCGTGGAAGCGCTCAGCATGACCAAGCGCATCTGGCTGCCGGAAGATGAGGCGCAGGTGGTCAAGCCGCCGCCGCTGCCGCCGGAGGTTGCCGCCGCCCTCGCCGCGCCAGACAACGTCCCCGATATTCTGCGCCGCGACCTTGCCGACATTGTGCTGACGGCGGACGACATCAACAACAGCCACCGGGACTACATGGCCCAGGGCCTGCTCGCCCGCTTCCTCTACAACAAAGGCCACTGGGACCCCGCCGACCTGCCGCCCCAAGCCGCCCCGCCCCGCTCCGACGCCTGGCGCACCCGCGAAATGCGCGAAATCCACAAGCTCGTCGAAGACGCTTTAGACTTAGGCGTCCTGCTCCGCATCACCCATGTGGACCCCTACAGCGGCAGCGAGATCCCCGCGCTTGACCTCAACAACGACCACCCTTTTGTCCGCAAGACCTTCGCCGAAGAAGATGCCCGCTGAGACGTCAAAACGTCCCTCGGAGTAAACTCAGAGGGACGCTTGATCCTAACCTGCGATGGCAGGTTTTGTGCTTTCGTTGCCGCGACTTCAGTCGCCCGCAAGCAGGTATGACTACGCCCAAGCAAAGTCGCTCATCACTGCGGGACTGTCACTTGAAAATCCAACAATGTCCAGCATTCCCGCGTCGTCAGGATCGGCGAGGGTAAACGCATTCGACACCATGCCGCAGACGATGAGCTTGGCGGGAATGCCCATTGCGTCCCGGTAGTTCCGCAGGGCCTGCACCGGCTGAATGGTTCCCGCCCATGTCTCCGAGTCGGTGTAGACGACGAAGACATCCGTTTTGACCTTGTTCTTCAGCGCCCACACCATCGGCAGGGCACAGTCGGTTCCTCCTAAACGAAGCGCGGACGTTTCCTTGAGGACATCGTCCAGACGGCGGCGCGGCGAGATCGCAAGCGGGGTCAGCTCCGTCTGCCCGCTCCCCCACTGCCCGCCGTAGCCGGCCCCCGACGACGTGAACGCGACGCTCTGCGTCTGCGTTTCGGTCGCCGCCGTGACCAGCGCCATCGCGCTGCTGGCGACGCGCGGGGTCAGGCCCGGCACTCCTGCCACCTGCCCGCCGTCCATCGAGCCGGACACGTCGAGCGCCAGCAGCCAGCGCTTGCCGGTTGGCGTGACGTTCTCAAACGACAGGTAGAACGCGGCGTCCAATGCATCCACCACGGGCTGCACCGGCGTCCAAGTGTTGCTCCCGCGCTCCCCGTGGCCCTGCGCGTAGGTTTTCAGCGCGGCCAGCAGGGCGATGGGATGCACCCGCGCCTTTCGCAGACGGTCCCGGTTCGTGATCTCGGCGATCACTTTTCGGGCCGCGTCGCTGCCCGGCAACAGCAGGCCGACGCGCGTGAGCGTCGCGAGGTTACGGATCAAGGCCGTCATCGGCATGTCTTCCAGCAGCGCTTCCCAGACCGACGGCTCCTTGAGCCAGCCGGTCGGGACGGCTTCACGCGGCAGGCGATATTCCCGGATAAGCTCCGCGACCTGCGCCGCCGACCCTACCGTTTTCGCCCGCTCCGCCGCCCAGACCAGCCGCAGGGCCGGGTCCGGGTGCGGCGTCTCGCCGACCCCCTCCCATCCCTGGGTCAGCCAGTGGTACAGCGCGAAATGCTGCTCGGTTTCCGGCTTCGGATGAGAAAGCCGCAGCAGGTCCCGGTGGCTCCAGCCGTCCCGCTGGCCGTACTTGACAGCCTGGTACGCCAGCTTGTCGGCAGGCATCCCGGCGTACCAGTTCCCCACCGCCTGACGCAGACCGCGTCCCCAACCACGCATTCCGTCCACATACGCCGCAAAATGGAACAAGTGCGTCCCGATCCGGGCCACCGACGGCAAAGCCGCGAGCGCCTTCCGGCGCGTGTCCTCGTCTCCAAACGCCGCACACATGGCGAGGGCGAACAAGGCCGGGTCGTTCTTCGGCGCCCGGCCCGCGTCCGACACGGCGACGATCTCGCGCACGACGCGCGGCCCGTCGGCGGCAATGCACCGCTTCACGGCGTCCGCGTTGTCCAGCGACAGCGCTTTCTCGGTCGCGTAGAACGAGCCGCCTTCGCTTCCTAGTACCAGGTACCGGGCAAGCCGGGTCCAGTCGTCCACAGCGAACGTGTACCCGCCCGCGCTGTTCGGGACCATTGCCGAGCCGGGGATCGGCTGATCCTGCGGCGTCTTCTTCTTGTTCAAGACTGTCTTCAGATACGTCATCGTTTTTCATCCTTTCGGCCCCATCGGGGCAAGTGCCGGACAGGCAAAGTGTTGCTTGTGGGAACTACATACTAACTTGCCTTTCAGCAAGCGTTCGTTCACGGTAACCCATAAACTACGGCCCGTCCGTGTCACAATTTTGGAGAGCGGCAGGATTTGCACCTGCGGCCTCCTGGGTAACGATAACCCTCCTCCTTCGGCCCGTTTCCGGGCAAGGTACGGTGAGGGGAACTGCCTTGCGGCAAACCAGGCGCTCTGTAAACTGAGCTACGCTCACCGATCTCAGTTCAGGCAAATGTTGGCTCTGCGGTGGTGTTTCCACCGTCGTCCTGCACCGGGCATGGCTCGGCAGTGGACACGCCCGCGCTTCTCGGTGAGAATTGCAAAGCTCGCGCACGGAGTCGCCTCCGCGTTGCTACCTTAGGACTCTTATAGTTAGATAACGCAGTGCCGTCGGCCCGAACCGTAACTTTCGCTGTTTGTCATTTCAATATCATGGAGGCAATCGGACTCGAACCGATGACTTGATAACCTTCACCCTACGGCCCGTCTCCAGGCAAAAGGGCGGGCGACGGATCTGCTCTACCCGCTGAGCTATGCCCCCCTCTGAGGCCCGAACCAATACGCTGTTCAGTTGTGGTGGAAAGCGGGAGGATTTGAACCTCCGACCCCGTCATCCTGAGTGATAACCGTTATCCAGCGGCCCGCATTTCTCGTGCAGGCAAAGGACGGAAACGGATCGTGCTCTACCCCTGAGCTACGCTTCCCATGCTGTTGTATGAAGCGGTTCAGGCAAATGTGCGGCGGGAAATGGAACCGGCCCGAAGGTCGGCGCAGCTCTCCCGAACTGCCGTGTCCGAAGGGTGGATAACCCGCACGCTCCGGCCCGAACCGGAGAATTTCAGAAAGACGTTCAGGCAAAAGGCGTCCTGGGATCAACCCGTTGCCGGGCTTTAGAGTCGAACTAATTTGCCAGATAATCCAGAAACTACGGCCCGAACGTCTGCCTTTCGTCCTTTTTGCTGCCGCTTAGAAGCGGAACGCTAAGATGCAGCCGATCACGCTGACCAGCAATAATAGCAATAGGAGTGAGTCAAAGGCTCTCGTCACGAGACTCTTTCCGCGCCGTGCTTTCATGGCTTTCGGCGGCGGGGCGAACTCCAAAATTAAGAGATTGCCGTCCCGCTCGGCGATGCGTCCGATGCTTTGATTGGGCGGCCCTTGTCCGGTCGCTCCGAAATACTGCACGAGGCACAGCGGCGGGGTCTCGACGCTCTGCTCAAATAACTCGATGTCCTGTGTCATGGGCGTATCCTCCTCGATACGGGATTGCCAAAAAAAAGACGCTCCCTGCGCGGCTGTAATAGCCTTCGCGGGGAGCGTCTTTTCGCTCACAGGATGCTCGGTGAGTGTTAAAAGACGCGGCCTCCATCGAAGGGAGCAGCCGGGGTCTGGTATTCGGCGCCGGCAAGCGGCAGTCTGCGGCCTAAGCGGTCGGACTGGGTGCGCTCGGCGCGGTAATTGGTTTTAGTCGTGTTAATGGCAAACATGGTCCTCGGCTGCTCCTTTCGATTTAGTGGGTCGGCAATTTCGGTAACGGGGGCAAGTGTACCCGCGCTTTTTGGGATTGTCAAGCATTTCGCAAAAATAATCTACAGTTTGTTGCTGACAAATGCTTGGGCGTAAATGCCGCCGCGCAGGGCATCGGAGGCGGCCTGGGCGAGAGTCGCCGCGGTTTGGCCGGGATGCAGGGCGACGTCGGACTGCGAGATTGTGATGAGGGGCCGGTCGGACAGCAGGACTTCGTTGCCGCTGGCTTCCACTTGATAAAGCTGAAGGCCGGTGTCCAGCGAAGAATTGAACCTGCTGACAATCGCCGGGACACGGTCGCCGTCGGGGTCGGCCAGGGTCGGCAGAATGTGGTGGTTAAACTCAATGTCAATCCCGCCGGCAGGGTCCTGGTGCGCGACTGCGTGCGGGGCGTTTGTGACCTTTCGGAGTGAGCCTGGCGTGACTGGGACATGCATTTCAGCAAGCTCCTGGGTAATGGCGGCGACCCGGTCGGCGGCTTCCGGGTGATCCTGAAAGATGCCCATTTCGATTTTTGGGCTGGCGTTCTCGAAGTCGCCCAAACGCTCCATGAAAGTGAGCATTCCAACAGGGTCGAAGCCGGCCTTCGCCATCATAATGGTCCCGCCGTGATCCGCGTCGCTTTCAGCGGGCTGGCTGTATTTCGTATTCATAATTCCGAGAGCCGTATATTGCGCCCCGGCGGCCAGATTGCCGATATCGCTCATGGGGACATGGGCGAGAACGGCGGCCAGCAGGCCCGCCGCCATCGCCGACGACATTTTGCTTTGCTCATGGGAAAGCGCCTGAATATGGTGATGGGCGCTGTGGGTCATCTCGTGACCCAGCACCCCGGCCAGCTCATCGTCGGAGCGGACGGCTTTCAAGAGGCCGGTGTTGACGAACACCTGGCCGCCGGGCAGGGAAAACGCATTGACCGATTTGTCTTCAATGATATGGAAATGCCAGGTGAACGGGTAGACGCGGTCGTTGCCGTAGCCCTGCGGGATTTGCACACTGTCGGCAATCGCCGCAAGCCGCTGGCCGATGCGGTTGACGCGGTCGTTTTCCGGGCCGTCTTTGACGATCTTGCCGGACTTGGCGATCTCGGCGACTGCGTCCTGCCCCTGCTTGATTTCGTCGGCCATCTGCCGACGGTCCTGGGCAGACAGCGGCGGCGGGGGCGAAACAGTCTGGACGGAGATAAAGCTGCCGCCGTCAGCCAGGACGGCCCGCCCTACACCGAGGCTGAGAAAAGCCAGCAAAGCGGCATTGTAAAATTTCATCGTTGTAGTCGCCTTCCCAAAAAGAAGTCTTTGTGTCATAATGGCGCTATGGCTCGTGCGTTTGTATGTTTGTTCTTGTGGCTGCTTTTGTCGACGTGTGCTTGGGCCGCACCGGATCTCGGAATGCTGGTGGCCGCACACCGGGCCGATCCCGGCTCAAAAGTCGCGGCGCAGGCGCTGGAAGACGCGGTGAGCGCCGGGCTGCCGCCGCACCTTGACCCCGCCTGGCTGCCGGACTTGCCGGTGGACGCCGCTTCTTTGCCTTACGGCCTGGGAACGCTCGTGGTTCCCAAAGCGTACCTGCCGACCGAGGCGACCGAGCCGCAGCACAGCGCGAAGTTCGGCAAAGTATCTTATCTTTATACCCCCGGAACCGGGGCATTCTCACAGTCGCTGTCGCTTTTGTGCGCCGTGCATTATGCCTCGGAATCCGATGCGCCGCTCGCGGGCCGCATGGCGCGGCTGCTGGCGCTGGCTCACCGCACGCTGGTTGAAAAGACCGGGCGCGAGGCCGCGAACGGAGCGGCCCCGTTTGACGTTTGGCTCTGCACCGGCGGCGGCGCCGGCGGCGAGCAGTGGCGCTCCAATTTGTACCTGTACGATTTAGGATCGCCGCGCTCGTCTATTGAATGGATTCGCGAAATCGTCCACGAGTATTCCCATCTGGCCCTGCCGCCCATCGGCGGCTACGAAGCGCCGGAATACTGGGCCAACGGCTACCTCGGCGAGCGGCTTTTGGTACGCTGGCTGATGCGGGAGCCGAACGGCCCTGCCGAAGTCAACGCGCTGTGGGGCGATTTCAGCGGCGCACAAAACTTCGAGCGGCTGCTGATCGCCCCGCCGCTGGCGCTCTACAAGAAAGTCGGCCCCAGCCCGAAGTGGCTGGCGCGGCGCGACGAACCCGGAATGCGCTATTTGATCGGCCAGGCGCTGACGTTCGACGATAAATACGGGTCGGTGCGGCTCGGCGATGCCCTGTCCCGCCTGCCTCGCTTCCACGAGGCGACAGCCCGCGATTTTGCGTCCGCACTGACGCAATCACTTTCGGCCTCGGCACGCCCATGAATGCTGTCACACGCGCGGCGTATGCGAAGATTAACCTGACGCTCGATGTCGGCCCGCGCCGCCCGGACGGCTACCATGAGATCCGCTCGGTCATGCAGACAATCAGGCTGCATGACACAGTAACGGTCGCGCTTGCCCCTGCTCCCGGCGTCCATCTTACTGTCACCGGCTACGAAGCGAACGGCGTTCCCGCCGATGCAACAAACTTGGTTCACAAAGCCGCCGTGCGGCTGCAAAAGATTGCAGCGGCGCGGGGCCTTTTAGCGGGCAACCGGAGCGGCCTGGAAATTGATCTGCATAAGCGCATTCCGTCGCAGGCCGGTCTCGGCGGCGGCAGCAGCGATGCGGCGGCGACTCTTCTGGCTGTCAACGACTTGTTCAGTCTGCGTTTGTCCCCCACCCGCTTGGGCGAGATCGGCGCGGCGCTGGGAAGCGATGTGCCGTTCTTTTTAGTCGGCGGCACGGCGCTGGCGGAAGGTCTCGGCGAGAAAGTGACACCGCTGCCGCCGCTTGACCCGGACTGGCTTTTGGTCATCGTCAAGCCAAGCACCGGGGTTTCTACGGCGTCGGCGTATGCCGCGCTGGATGCGGTTCCAGACCGTCAGACGGGCGGCGCCACGGAGCGCTGGCTCCAAAATCGGCAGACACCGGCGAATGACTTTGAGTCGGTCATTTTGCCCGCCTGTTCGGAAGTCGCGGCGGCGTATGCCCTGCTTTCTCAGACAGCGGAAGCCGGCGAAAGTTTCAGGCCGCTGCTCTGCGGCAGCGGTGCGGCCCTGTTTCTGCGGACTTCAGTGCGGGCTGCCGCTGAGGCAGTCGCAGCGCAGGGTCGGGCGGGCGGCATCGGTAAAGTCTGGGTGACGGAGACAATCGGCAGGAACAGCGAATGACAATGAATGCAGTAGTGCTGGCAGGCGGCAGGAACAGCCCGGAGATGGCGGCGGCGACCGGGACAGAGAACCGGGCCCTGACCCCGATCGGGACCCGAACGATGCTGGATTATGTGGTGTCGGCCCTGGACAAAGCGCCGTCGGTCGGAAAGATTTTCGTGGTCGGCCCGGTCCCGCAAAGCGACCGGTATACGCAGATCGCGGGCCGGGAAACACTGCTGGAAAACCTGCTGGCCGGGCTGGAAGCGGCGGGCGACGAGGAGCAGGTACTTGTCAGCACATCGGATATCCCGTTTCTGACGCCGAGCGCCGCCGAAGATTTTGCGATCCGGGCTTCAGCGATTCGGGCGGATTTGTGCTGTTCGTATGTGCCGCTGGCGGTCTGTACGCAGAAGTACCCGGAGATGAAGCGGACGGCGGTTAAACTCGCGGAAGGCCGCTTTACACTGGGGAACATGATGCTGGTGAACCCTCAATTTTTGCAGACCAAGCAGGAGGCGATTACGGCAGCGTATGCCGCCCGGAAATCGCCGGTGCAGGTGGCGAAGCTGCTGGGTTTGGGCCTGCTGGGGCGGCTGGTCGGGGCGCAGGTTCTCGCGCCGGGCCTGCTCTCGGTGGCGGGTCTGGAAGCCGCCGTCAGCCGGGCGCTGGGCGGTCAGGCCGCCGGAGTCTGCTCGGCGTATGCGGAGATCGGCACGGATGTAGACCGTCCGGAAGATGTTGCCATCGCCCGGCGCATTTTGGCCGTGGCTTAGTCCCCTAAATCAAGCTGCGGCAGGTCCTCCGCCGGCGCGGGCAGGTCCGACGGGCCGGAGGACAGACGGGGGCGCACCGGACGGCTTGGCGCGGCGGCGCTGCGGTCGTCTTCTGTGACATCGTAGTGCTGGACCCGGTTGCCGCCCGCGCCTTTTGCCTGGTACATGGCGGTGTCGGCGAAGTCAATCAACTCGGCTACGGTCATGGCGTCGTCCGGGCAGCACGCAATCCCGATAGACAGTGAGATCGGCAGGTTGAGGTCGCGGCTCATGTCCCGCACCAGCCGTCGGATGCGGTCGGCGACGGCGACGGCGGCTTCGACCGACGTGCCGGGCATCAGCCAGGCGAATTCGTCGCCGCCGTATCGGGCGGCAATGTCCGTATCCCGCGCCTGTGCGCCGAGCAGCCGTCCCACTTGGCGCAGCGCCAGATCCCCCATCGCGTGTCCCAGGCCGTCGTTGACTTCTTTGAAGCCGTCTAAGTCAATCATGGCGACTGAGAGCGTGTCGGTGCGCCGCTTGGACTGCTCAATCCGGTTTCTCAGGACCGTCTCGAAGTGGGCGCGGTTGAACAGCCCGGTCAGCGTGTCGCGCTTGGCGGCTTCCAGGACGTCCTCCAGCTGGCGGTTCAGCCGCAGCAAAGTTTCGCGGACGGACGAATGCGACAGGTCTCCCTGCCGGTAGCCATGCTGGGCGAGATAATCCGGCGTGGCGACAAGGAAGCGGCAGTCGGGTTCATCATTCGCCACGCAGCTTGTCTCGACGCAGTCCAGCTCGCCGGCGGGAAAAGCGCCGCCTTTGGAAAGAAGCGACTCGGCGACCCCGCGCAGCAGGCCGCGCAGGTAGTCGCACGCACCGCCGGTACGTCCGGCCCGCCCGTGCATCAATGTTCCCTCGGCGCTGTTTTCGACCCGGATTTTCAGCTCTTCCGGCCGCTCCTGCCGCGTTTCTAGGTGGAGGACGCCGTACCCGGCGCCGGTAAGATGCCGGAGCGCCGCCTCCAGCCTTTGGCGGCTGTCGCCTTCGGGGTTTTCTTGGGCGACATACGCCATCAGCCCCGACGCCCCGGCGGAGCCGGCACGGTACAGGATGTCCGCCGTGAACTCCTGGCCCATTTCCCGGACCATCTGCTCACGCAGCATGGACAGGCCGCCGAGGTCGATGACCAGGGCGCGAGCGCCCCAAAATTCCACCGTTCCTGTCGGGACGGACTCTTCTTCCATCGGTTGTGCGTTGTCGCTTGGACTTATGGGAATCATCCCTGTGTTCGTGCTTCCTAGGATAGTCTTGGGCTATCGATGAGTGATATCATTGCAACTAGCACAAACCATGCCAACCATGCCTAATGTCTCCTTATGAATTTGCTGTCTTTTCCATTTTAGGAGCGGGCTGACGAAAACCGCAGCTCTTTCATCACCCGAAGCTGATAGATCGTGAAGCCGACCAAAAGAGCTCCCATGACCCAGGCCGCCGCCGTCGCGTAGCCGAACTTCAGGAACAAGAAAGCGTTGTACCAAATTTCCAGGCCCAGCGTCTGGGTCGAACCCAGCGGCCCCCCCCCGGTCATCACCATGATATTGCTGCTGGCTTGAAATGCGCCGATCACTGCGCCGACTAAATTGATCAATATCAGCGGCCTCAATGTGGGCATGGTCACGCGCCAGAACTTAGCCCAGATTCCGGCCCCATCGAGGTCGGCGGCTTCGTACATTTCGTCGGGAATGGAGCGCAGCGCGGCCTGGTAGATCAGACTGCCCGGACCGGCCCCGGCCCACACCATCGGCATAATCACTGAAATCAGCGCGATCTTCGGGTTATCCAGCCATTTCACGGGGTCTGAGTGCAGATGAAGCGCGTTCGCGCCGGAGATAATCAAAGAGTTGAACAGGCCGGCAGGCGTGCCATCCTCAAACTGCTTCCACATAAATGCAATCGCCAAAGGAGCCGTGATCGCGGGCAGGTAATAAAGCGTTCGGAAAAACACTTTCCCGCGCGGCACCTCGGTCAGTCCGACGGCGACTAAGAGCGGCAGAAAGAAGCCGAGGGTCAGGCTAATGACCGTGTACAAAAACGAGTTCAGCGTGGACTGCCAAAACGACTGCGCCGTGAACAGCTCGATAAAGTTGTCCAAACCGACGTAGCTGGCCCCGCCCAGAATGTGATAGTTTTGGAAGGCCATCACCAAACCACGCCCCAGCGGGTAGTAGCTCCAGACCAAGATTGTCACAATCGCGGGCAGCATGAACAGCCAGATAATGGCATGGACGCTCAGGCCGAGACCGGCGGGCCGGGACGAATAAACGCGGCTTTCGCGCTGAGACTTGCGGCGTCCCGCCCACAGCCGCGTCTGCCAGTAAGCAGTGGCCGCAAGGCCGAGCAGGAGCAGGCCGAAGATGCTCCACGCCGCGGCCCGGCGCCGCTTCTCGATGTCCGGCGGCACATAGCCGGTGAGCTTGGCGTCCACCGCTGCCGCCGCCCGGTTTAAAAGAGCCTTCGGGTCGGCGTTCGGGTCCTGCTCAATCTCGCCGAGCGGGACGCCGAGCAGATTATAAATCTGGCTCATGTTCTCGCCGTAAGGCTCCGGGTGGCCGTTCTGAAACAGCGTTTTGTTGGTCTGAAGCCAGATTTTGGACTGGGGCGACGTATCATCGGCGTAGCCGTATTTTTGCAGCGCGACGGGGTTGACGGTATTGCCGAGGCCCGCTTCCACATAGGCTTTGGTGCGGATACGGTCGGCAGCGTCGCTTGCCATGAACGATGCGAACTGCCAGGCGGCATCCCGAACGCGCGGGTCTTTGATCTGGGACGAGATGCCCCACATATAAGCGTTGGTTTCGTTCGCCGTGATGCCCGTCGGGCCTTTTGGCATGGGGGCGATGCCGACGACACTGGGGCTGATCAAGGTGGCGTCGGCCTGATTGGCGATGATGTTGCTCTGGTACTGGAACCACATGGCGACTTTCGACGCCGCCCGGTCTTCGCCCAGCGTAGACGAATGGGTCGCGACCCCGTGGTATACCTTGCCGTCTTTGCCGGTCCAGGGCGCGGTCAAAAGCTTGCCGTAGAACTCCAAAGCCGTGACCCCGGCGGGCGTGTTGAACGCCGCCTGCCACTGTCCGTCCGGCCCGCGCTTGATCACTTCGCCCCCGGCCTGCCAGAGAAAGTTGATCCACCAATAAGCCGAGGCATCGGAGTCCGTGCCGAACTCGAAGCCCCAGACCCCTTTCGGCTGGTCGGTCAGCGCCTGGGCGTCTGCATAAAACTCGTCCCAATTTTTCGGCGGCTTGTTGGGGTCAAGCCCCGCCGCCTGGAACATATCTTTGCGGTAGTAAAGCGCCTGCACGGCGGCAAGAAACGGCAGGCTGTAAATATGGCCGTGCCCGGCGTCTTTGAGGATCGGCAGCAGGGTCGGCTGAATATGGGCCAGCACGGCGGGATCGTTCTTCAAATAACTGTCTAAGGGGATCAAAAACCCCTGCTGGATATAGGAAGCCGATGACCGGAAGTTGACATAGACGACGTCCGGAGCCGTCCCGCCTGCGAACGCCAGCAGCAGATTGGACTCTGCTCCCGGCCCGCCGATTTGCAGCCCTTGTGCGCTTTCTAATCGGATACCGGGGTGAGATTTTTCAAATGCCTCCACAATCGCCCGGTTCGCCCGCGAGTTCGGGTCGGTCGCGTTCTTGTCCGGCAGTTTAAAGCCGCCCGCCCCGCCGACTTTGAGAACGAGGGGTGCAGAGTCCTGGGCGTAATCGGGCAGAGTAAGGCCGAGGAAAAGCGCGAGGATGACGAAAAGGAGCGGGAATTTCATAAGAGCAGCTTAAGCGGGAAGTCTTTTTAATGATACAAAATAAACAGCCGTTTGTCAAGAACTCGATGTATTGTCCCCAGGGCGATCGCACAGAGAAAGAAAGTGCTGCACGGGGAAGTGTGCCGCTGGGTTGCGTGGGGAGAGGCCGAAGGAGCCAAAGACGCAGCGTGTTCGTTCCACCAAAGCCGGAATTACAGGCATGGACGCCAGGCCACCCACCGCTGCTGGGCGACGGAACAGCTGCACCGGCGGGATGAAACAGACGCTCCGGCGGCTTGGGCGGAACTAAGAAGCATCGCCGGGACCGAAAGCCGGCGGATGCTGAACGGCAAGACGACGACCGAGTGCCGCTGCTTCCTGTTACGGGTGGGCTAGGACAGCGCCTTGCGGATTATTGTTTCCAAACCTGCGCTTCGCCCAGCCCCGGCCACAGCGGCGTGTCGCAGCACAGAAATACGAGGTCCGTCAGCCCTATGTTCTCGACCCAGAACCGATACCCTGTCGGGACCGGCAGCGCATCGCCCGGCACCACTTCTGCCGCCTGCTCCTCGCTGCCGTCCGGCGACAAGCGGTGGAAACGCCCAGAGCCACGCACGATGTACCAGATTTCCTCAATCGTCCGGTGCGAGACACAGGCCGTTCGCTCACCGGGTTTGGCGAGCGCACCGACTTGAGTGCAGGCTGAGTCAAAACAGAATGCCTTCCAAGTTCAGTACAAACCCCGGCAGCACGTCTTCGCCGGAAAGCGAGGCCGGATTGTCTACGATTTCCGGTTCCTGACCCGGTCGGTAGACTTCAACGCGCTTGCTTTTGGGATCAAGAAGCCAGCCGAGTTTTGCCCCGTTGTCCATATACTCACGCATCTTTTTCTGGACGGCGCTGAGGCGATCGGTTTTGGAGCGCAATTCGGCAACGAAATCCGGGCAAATGACGAGCAGGTCATCCTGCTCGTCTTCCCCGACAGCATGCCACCGCGACTTCTCAATCCAGCAGGCATCAGGGGAGCGTATCGCCCCGTTAGGCAGGGTAAAAAGAGTGGACGAGTCGAATGTCTCGCCTAACTGCGCGGCTTCACTCCAAGTTTCAAGGCGGGCTGTCAGCTTGGCGTTACGCCGCCCGGACTTTGGAAACGTTGCCGGCATGATGATTAACTCTCCTTCCGTGGTTAGCTCAACTCGGAGATCCGGATGACTTTGAACGAACTGTTTCAGGTCGTCTGGAGTAAAAGCATCCGGCTCCTCGTAAGCGCTCACCCGCCCACCAGCCACAGCCGCACTTGAACGTACTGCCTCAGCAACTGCCATGATGCTTCCTCACTTCGCGTAAGCCAGCGCGACAATCTTCTGCGCCGCTTCCTGCATGGTTTCGGCGGGGACTAAGTTTGTCGTCTTCAAAAGCTCCGCGCCTTCCGCTGCACGAGTCCCGGCCAGGCGAATGACAATGGGGACTTTGACGTCGAGCGATTTGACGCCTTCGATAATCCCCTTCGCCACTTCGTCGCCGCGCGTGATGCCGCCGAAGATGTTGAACAGGACGCCTTTGACGTTCGGGTCGGACAGCACAATTTCCAGGCTGCTCGTAACCGCCTCGGCCTTTGCGCCGCCGCCGATGTCGAGAAAGTCCGCCGGGGAGCCGCCCGCCCGCTTGACTTCGTCCATCGTCGTCATCACCAGCCCTGCGCCGTTGCCGATGATGCCGATGTCGCCGCCTTCCAGCCGGACATACTGGATGCCGCGCTTGTGCGCTTCCACTTCAATCGGATCGGTTTCGGTGTCGTCCTGCAACGCCGCAAACTCCGGGTGCCGGTACAGCGCGTTCTCGTCAATGTCCCACTTGGCGTCGCCCGCAATGACCGTGCCTTCTTTCGTGATGACCAGCGGATTGATCTCCGCCAGCGTCGCATCCGTCCCGACATACGCCGCGTAGAGCGCCTTCAGCACCGGGATTGTCTTATTGATCAGTGCTTTGTCGAACTTCGCATCAAACAGCACCTGGCGGCAAGCATAATCGGGCAGGCCGAGCAGCGGGTCAATGTACAGCCGGGCGATGTCGGCGGGGTTGTTGTGAGCGACTTCCTCAATATCCATGCCGCCCTGCGTGGACACAATCAGCACGTCCCGCTGCCGCACCCGGTCCTGCGTGACCGCCACATAGATTTCTTTGTCAATGTTGACGGCTTCCTCGACCAGCAGATTGTTGATCTTGAGGTCCGAGTTTGCCTGGGCAAAAAACAACGTCTTGCCGAGCAGATCGCGCCCAATCGCTTCCGCCTCGTTCGGATCGGCAGCGAGCTTCACCGCGCCCGCCTTGCCGCGCCCGCCCGAATGCACCTGGCCCTTGATGACCACGCGCCGGTTCAGGCCCGCCGCCACCGACCGCACTTCTTCGGGCGTCCCCGCCACCTGCCCTTCGGGAACTGGAACCCCATACTGCTTCAACAACTGCTTCGCCTGATATTCGTGAATTTTCATGTGTAATGCTCCTAATGCCAATCCTGCACTCAAACAAGTTGCTAGTGTTATAATACCCTGTATCCTACACACGTTCACAAAAACAGGACTTTTCACAAGCCATGTAGAATAACAAACAAAATGATTTTGTGCTAGAAGTGTATCCATTGAACGAGACAGAGCTATCGGAAGCGTTGGCAGAAGAAATTAAGTCCATCAAGGCAACACTCGAAGAAGCAAAGAACGCAGGATAAAACTTCAATGAAGCGCAAACGGAGTTTATCGTCATTGACCCTCTGCTAAAATGCCTGGGTTACGGGCCTTTGGAAGTATCTAAGAGAGAACATGATAGCGTTACTAAGAAATTTCCCGACTATACGCTACTTCCAGGCAAATCGCAGAAATGGTTTTTGGAAGCAAAAAAACTTGATCTCAACTTACAAGATGGTGAAGCCGAGCAGGCCGTGAATTATGCCAACAATCAAGGGGCGGAGTGGGCAATCCTCACAAACGGAAGGAAGTGGTACATCTATAATGCTCACCTACCAAAAGCATTGCCAGAAAAAAGAGTCATGCAGATTGATGACCTTTTTGCAGATGACAGTGCGGTTCAAAAACTAATGCTTCTGTCCAAACCATCCATTCTGGACAACGCACTCCGAGAAGCATGGATATTTCAACAACTCTCAGCAATCATTAACAACCAACTTATAACACCGCATTCAGAAGTTCGGCAAGTTATACGAAGGTTAGCCAATGCCTCCATCAAATCAACCGTTACCGATGAAACAATAGGAAAAGTATTGCTATTTATATCTCCGACGGCGGGTACAACAAGTCATCCAGTTGTTGGGGTAAAAAGCGAAGACAAATTGCAAGAAGAAAACACGGCAGAGTTAGCAGATCATACAGTCGCACTGGCTGAATCTGAAATGGTTTACTACACATTTGATGAAATCGCTAAAGACATGACGCTCGCTACCTACCGAAAGCCAAAGACCATTCTGTTCTCAGATGGGCATAATGAAAACGTGAAGTCTTGGGCTGACGTGGCTCAATTGGTCATTGAACACATCAGTAAATCTTTTACATTGCCGCTTATGCCGTTTAGTATCGGCAGCAAAGGAAAGAGCTATTTCTTGAACAACACCCCAACACATGGAACAGGCAAAGAGATGGCAAGTTACCGCAAAATAGCTGTTCATTCGCAGGAAGTTTATATTGACACAAACCGAAGCACACTTAATATCTGTGCATCACTTTTGGCTCTATTCAAAGCTGCCCAAGTTCCGCTAAATGAAGTTGGAGTAAATATTGAATAGTAAAGGCTCGGCGACTCGACGTTTTAGCTTTCTGGAAATCCTTAATCCAAAGAAACCGGGCGAATACCCGTCTCGGTCATTAGTTCCTGCACAGACTTTCCGCGGCGCTTAGAAAGCTCAAGCAGGTATTGAAGACGTTCGGCGTCCCTGGCTTCTGTCCGATCCGACATGCTAATCGCTTCCTTCTGCTCCGCCGGTGTCATCGTTTCCGCTTGACGGCGGTGGACGAGATAACGGAACCGCTCCCAGAACGCTTCGGAAAAGCCCCGGTTAATCTCTTCGACAAGTTCTTTTTCCGTCATGGACGCAGGCGCGGCAGGAAACGGATGACTGGCGGCCATCGCTTCACTCACATAGGCTGCCGTGTCTAGCCCTTCGGCTTCCGCCGCTTCGTGAACGCGGGCTTCGATTTCCGGCGGCAAGTCAACTAAAAGTGTCATCGCAGATTTCTCCTCGTTCCACGCATTTTACCAGAAAATGGCAGGCCGTTAAGCCGCTTCATTTGTCAGGTCAACGGGAATGTCTTCTGGCGCGAGCGTCACGACTTTGCCGTCCTGCCAGACGGCGACCGATTGGCCGAGACGTTTGTGTTCACGTAGAGCATTTCGGACGGCAGCACCAAGTGCATGACCGACCTCTTCATCATTGTCTAAATCAATCCGCGCGGGTTCTGCTGCTGTCTGTGTTTCCATGATTACTCAGCCTTTCTTAATTTGCTCCCAAAGAACCGCTTGCTGCACACGCAGGGTTCCTTTCGCGACAAGCGCCGGCTGCGTGTTGTCGTAAACGCGCCATAGATTGGCAAGCGGCCGGTATAAAGCGAAAAAGTTGTTCAAGCCTGCTCCGTAGCGGCGGCGAATGACAGGTTCAGGAATATCATGGCCGCCGCTGAGGACGCGCAGGGGGACGCGCTGAATTGCCATCTCGGAAGTCGGCAGCCAAAAGAAGTAGAGGTTGAAACAGTATCCTATCCGCTGCAAGCGCTCGATGCGCGGCGCAAGCGTCCGGCTGGCAAGGGTTGTTTCTATCGCGATGTCCCTGCGTTCAGACTGCAAATCATCGAGCCTTGACAGAAGCAGCCGCCCCGCCTGCACGTCTCGACCCGAAGACAAAGGCAAGCCTTGAGCGATTTCGTCGGCATTCAGGAACGCGATTTCCTGAGACAGCAGCCCGGCGGCAGCGGTAGATTTTCCGGCTCCATTCGGCCCGGCGAGGATGACGATTTGCGGCATGGGATGCCCGGTTAGCTTTCTTCGGCGTACTTTTCTTTGAGACCGGCGACGACGCTGGGGTCGGCGAGCGTTGTCGTGTCCCCCAAAGCCCGGCCTTCGGCGATGTCGCGGAGGAGGCGGCGCATGATCTTACCGCTGCGGGTTTTGGGAAGCTCGGCGGAGAACAAGATGTCATCGGGGCGGGAGATGGCGCCGATCTTTTTGGCGACATGGTCTTTGAGCTGGCCCGCAAGCTCGGACGTGCCGCCGACGCCGTCTTTGAGGGTCACGAACGCGGCAATCGCCTGGCCCTTGATCTCGTGGGTGCGCCCGATGACGGCGGCTTCGGCGACTGCCGGGTGGTCAACTAAGGCTGATTCGACTTCCATGGTGCTGATGTTGTGGCCCGCGACCAGCATGATGTCGTCCACCCGCCCCAGCAGCCAGTAGTCGCCTTCTTCGTCGCGCCTTGCCCCGTCGCCGGGGAAGTAGTAGCCTTTGTCGGCGAACTTGCTCCAATAGACGTTTTGGTAGCGCTCATCGTCGCGCCAGAGCGTTCTGAGCATGGACGGCCACGGCTTCGTGATGACTAAAATGCCGGTCTGGTCCGTGCCG
This sequence comes from Capsulimonadaceae bacterium, assembly GCA_965277885.1. Taxonomy (GTDB): domain Bacteria; phylum Armatimonadota; class Armatimonadia; order Armatimonadales; family Capsulimonadaceae; genus JANXMY01. The sequence continues at coordinate 879,007 of CBDIDS010000003.1, forward strand.
TGCGGCAGCGGCTCGCCGGCTTCGTCCACGACTTCGGCGGAGATGCCGGGGAACGGGCGCGAGGCCGACGCGGGCTTCAGCGTAGACAGTCCGGGCAGGGGCGTGATCATAATCGCCCCGGTCTCAGTCTGCCACCAGGTATCTACAATCGGACACTTTTCGCCGCCGATGTTTTTGTAATACCACAGCCACGCTTCTGGGTTGATCGGCTCGCCGACCGACCCTAAAAGCCGCAGGCTGGACAGATCATGCTTGGCGGGCCACTCGGTCCCCCACTTCATAAATGCTCGGATCGCAGTCGGTGCCGTGTACAAAATCGTGATGCCGTACTTTTCAATCAAAGTCCAGAAGCGGTCGCGCTGGGGCCAGTCGGGAGCGCCTTCGTACAGAAAGACCGTCGCGCCGTTTGCCAGCGGGCCGTACACAACGTAGGAATGGCCCGTGACCCAGCCGACATCGGCGGTGCACCAGTAAACATCGTCATCTTTAATGTCGAAGATATACTTCGTCGTGACGGCGGCTCCCGTCAGATACCCGCCGGACGTGTGCAGAATGCCCTTCGGCTTGCCGGTAGACCCAGACGTATACAGAATATACAGCGGGTCCTCGGCCTCCATCGGCTGCGCTTCGTGCTTGATGGAGGCGTCCTCCATCAGCCGGTGCCACCAGAAGTCCCGGCCCTGCTTCATGTGAACGTGTTTGGCATCTTCGGTGCGGTTCACGACAATCACTTTTTCAATCGTCGTCTCGCCTTCCAGCGCCTTGTCCGCCAGGTCTTTGAGGCGCACGGGAGCGCCGCGTCGCCAGCCGCCGTCGGCGGTGATGAGCAGCTTGCTTTGGCTGTCCGCGATGCGCTCGGCCAGGCTGTCCGCCGAAAAGCCGCCGAACACAACCGTATGCACCGCGCCGGTGCGGGCGCAGGCCAGCATGGAAATCACGGCTTCGGGGACCGACGGCAGGTAAATGGTCACCCGGTCGCCTTTGACGATGCCCAGCCCTTCCAGCACATTCGCCAGCTTGCAGACTTCCCGATGCAAGTCCCAGTAAGTTAAGACGCGCGTGTCGCCCGGCTCGCCCTCAAAGATAATCGCCGCTTTGTTGCGCCGTCCGTCGGTCAGGTGCCGGTCCAGGCAGTTCGCCGCGACATTGAGCTGCCCGCCGACGAACCATTTGGCGTGGGGCGGGTTCCACTCGCAGACCGTCTCCCAGGGCTTCGTCCACTGAAGCATCTCCCCCGCCTGCTTCGCCCACCACCTTTCCGGGTCCGCCGCCGCTTCGTCGTACACGTTCGGGTCACTGATATTCGCCTGCGCCGCGAACTCGGCTGTCGGCGGAAAAGTCTGTTCTGCCACTGTGCATTGTCTCCTGTCGTAAAAGGGTTACAGAAAAAGCCGCGAGATCGGGACGCTGAGGCCCGGCAGGACATCCTCGGCAGCCAATGTGTCTGCAATGCCTAGTATGCGGGACGGATGTCCAGGCCGATGTATTGTAAGAGTCCGCTGACGCGGTTCTATCACCCAAACCATTCGTACACCGGCGGCCAGCCAGTCCTGCACCTTATCCGCAACTTCTTTTCTTCTGTCGTTTGGTGAGCGCGTTTCAACCGCCAAATGTCGCGGTTGCCATGATTAGTCTACTCCATCGGGTACTTGAGGCCCCATTGAGCGCGGAGCGTGTCCATCGTCTGCATGATGGAAAGTGTTTCGTTCAACGGCATGACGGCACTTTCGTTTTTGCCGGCCCGCAGGCAGTCCATGACTTCCTGCGCCTCGTAGTTGAAGCCGCCGTTCTCAAAGGGAACCGAAAGCTCTTCGCTTTTGCCGTTCGCATTCACCGTCAGCGTGGAGACGTTCCAGAACGGCGCGTGGAGCTTGATTGAGCCGTCCGTGCCGAAAATCGTGGCCTCCGACGGCGTGTTGATGCGAACCCCGGTGATCACCGACGCAAGCTGCCCGCCGCTGTATTTGAGCGAGACGGCGGCCATTTCGTCCACGCCGGTTTCGCCGATCTGGACCAGTCCGGAGACTTCGGTGGGCGTGCCGAAAAGCATGGACGCAAAGGAGAGAGGATAGATGCCGACATCCAGTAAACCTCCGCCGGCCAGCGCCGGGCTGAACAGGCGGCTTTCGGGGTCAATGTCAGCGCGGAATCCGAAGTCCGCCTGCACCATCCTTGCTTCGCCGATTGTGCCGGACGCGATCAGCTCGCGGACCTTCCTCATGCCGGGAAAAAACCGCGCCCACATGGCTTCCATGACGAATAAGTCCTGGGCGCGAGCAAAGTCAATCACTTCGGCAGCTTCCTTCGCATTGACCGTGAACGGCTTTTCCAGCAGGACGGATTTGCCGTTTTTGAGGCACAGCAGCGCCGCGTCTTTGTGCTGCGGGTGCGGGGTCGCAATATAAACGACCTGGACATCCGGGTCCTCGGCCAGCGCCTCGTAGCTGGCATAGCGCTTCGGAGCGCCATACTTGTCGGCGAACTCATCGGCCTTTGCCTGTGTCCGCGAGCCGACGGCGTGCAGCTTCGCGCCGGGAACCGTCGCCAATCCACCTGCGAAGCGGTTGGCGATTGAGCCGGGGCCGAGAATGCCCCAGTTTATTGTCTCGGAAGTGATAGGTGTCAAAGTTCTACCCTCGTGAAAGTGTTAAGCACTCTTTCACCGCCACGAGGGAGTTTTCCTGCGTGTTAGAGGACGCAAGGGAGCGTGGGACTAAAGTCCTACGCTGTGTGGCGCAGACGCCTAATGTCCATCTTCATGGACAAAGAATAAGATACCGATAATAACTCTGCTCCCTGTCCGCGAAGGCGGACATTAGGCGCTTCGCCACACAGCGTAGAACTTCAGTTCCACGCCTCTTTTCGCAGCTAAAACAAAGAAAGCTGCAAAGAGCGGTGGCCGGGGGTCCAGACGGCGGAAGGGGAGTCGCGCCTCGCGACATCGAAGACCACGGGGCAGTTGGTTTCGACGGCCACGGTCGCCTGGGCATAGCCGAGTGCGAGCTTGGGGGTGTTGTTTTCTTTGGACAAATGCGCCAGCCAGACCGTGTGCGGGCCGTGGTTCAGCGCGTGTTCGCACAGAAGCCCGACGGCGGCTTCATTGGACAAATGGCCCTCGTCGCCGAGAATACGCGACTTCAAGTAGCCGGGATACTCGCCGCCCGCCAGTCGGTGGACATCGTGGTTTGCTTCCAATACCAGCAGGTGCGCCCCGCGAATCGCCCGGCGGACTGTTTCGGTGACATGACCCAGATCGGTCACGTGGCTGACTTTCTGGCCGCTCGGCGCATGGACCACGTTGACCCCAACCGGATCGGCGGCGTCGTGCGGCACCGAGAAGGTCTCAATCTCCAAATCCCCGATGCGCCACCTGTCCCCGACCGGCAGGATCACATGCGGCGAGAGCGTCTTGCGCTTGTAGAACGCCGACAGCGTCCGCTCGCTCGCAATCAGCGGAACGCCGTGGCGCTTGGACAGGGCATGAGCGCTCTGGATATGGTCGGAATGCTCATGCGTGATAATCGCCCCGCTCAGGTCGCCCGGCGCAAGGCCCTCTTTTGCCAGCGCGGAGACCAGCTTTCGCATCCCCACCCCGGCATCAATCAAGAGCGAAATATCGCCCGCGCGAATCAGCGTCGCATTGCCGGACGACCCCGATGCAAGCGCATGAACAGTAAACGTCGAACCCATGCACTTAGTGTACCCTAAGCGTTTAATTTTCCTTCGGAATAAGTATCGCCCCGACAGGCGGGGTGTAAGCGAACTCGGACGCCTGCATTGGCTGGCTTAAGCGAATGTTTGTCAAATCAGCGTATTCCGTGCCAGGCTTTCCGTCAATGGTAAAGTCCATTGTGAAGCGGTGTATGAGATGATCCGGCCCGAAAAAGACCTTTTGATTAAAAGGAACATCTTTGCCATACATAGTGCCGACCATCTTATGCTCCAAAACCTGGTACTCGGTTCCGTCTATCGTCTGCCGTCCAATGTAGTGCAGTTCGGTTGGGTCAGCGTAAATGCCTTTGCGTATCCAGGCATCTACATTGAAGAAGCCACCGATGGTAACCAAGCGCCAGACGTTGATATTCGCACCTTGCGGATCGGCGGGTCGTTTCGTGTAACTGTTTGTTGCAGGATGATAATTCCATACAGTCAGACCGTCGGAATGTATTTCAGTTGTCGTCGGCAGCCCTAAGCCTGTGCTGTAGCTTATCGCCGCATAATTTGGCTTCATCAGCTTGATTGTGCCGATGTCCTTTCGGCTACCCTTTATTGGGTCGGTCACTACGTAGGAGAAATCAGCCGTGATTGTTTTGTCGGCATCCGCCGCAGTCTGCGCTTGGTCCAGTAGAGACCGCACAGTCTGCGGCGTATCCGGTAAATCCACAGGCTGCGGCGGCAGAGCATGAGACAGAGTAACAGAGGCACCGCCGATAAGCAGTGCAGCGGCGAGGGCAGCGTACTTAATTTTGATGATCTTCATGGTGTGCGAGATTCCTTTCGAGAGCAGCAGGACGTTTGGTGCGGGGCCGTTGGCGAGGGCTTGCAGCGTTCCCTGCGTGACGGCGGACGCGGCTTGGGCAGAGACGGGACGGGCGGCTTCGGCGGCCAGCAGGGCGGCAAGAGCAATGCCGGTGACGGCGGCTCCGTGGGCGGTGAGGGTGCGGCGCAGCTTTTCGAGGGCACGAGTGCAGCGCATTCGGGCGGCGTCTTCGGAGATGCCTAAGAGTGCGCCGGTTTCGGCCAGTGTGTGGCCTTCCAGAAAGCGCAATAACACGGCGTCGCGGTCGGCGGGCTTGAGCGCAGATAAAGCGGCGTTCAGGTGCGGCTTGACAGTGTCCCATTCGGACGCGCGGGCGGCTTGGGCGTGAACGGTTTCCTGCATGACGGCTTCTTCCCGGCGGGTGCGACGCACTTCCTGCTTGCGGATGTCTTTGGCGACGAACACTGACGTTTGGTAGAGCCAGCCGGCGAGGCTTGGGCCGGCGCGGAGGGTCCCCGCTTTGCGGGCGAGCAGCAGAAAGACGACCTGGGCGGCGTCTTCGGCCAGCGTGTCGGAGGCAAGCTCGCGGCGGCAGGTGCGGTAAACAAGCGGCAGGTGCCGGGCGAGAAGCTGCGAGAACGCGGCTTCAGAGTTGTTCTGGGCGTACTGGGCGAGAAGGGCGTTGTCCTGCATGGTCCGTTCCTGCGCGGCGTGTGTCTTAGTATGCGGTGCTGACAGAGGGGTATGGACGGCGGGGGCGGAAAGCGAACAAAAGCCGCGAAAATAGTTCTGTTCTGGGCAGGTGCCTATTGAGCAAGGCGAACACAATCAAGAAGGGCGAACACGAGGTTCGCCCCTACGGGTTAGCCAGAACGTAGGACGCGAACCTCGTGTTCGCCCTTTCTGCTTAATTCTTTACCCGACAATCTGCTTGAGCAGGTCGGGGCTTGCGGTGACAACGCCGTCTACGCAGCAGACAAGGTGCATCCGGCGCATGTCTTCGGACAGCTCGGCATTTGTCGCATAAACGAGAATGTCGCGGCGGTGGAGGATTTTGACCAGTTCCGGGGTCAGCAGGCGGTGATGCCAGGTGACGGCTTGCGTGTCAAGCTCTAGAAGCAGCCGGGAGGTGATGAGGGCGGCGTCGCCGACGTCTAACGAGTGGGAAAGAGGAAGGCGCGGGTCGAGGCTGCGCAGGATGCGCCGGCTGACTTCGTTGGCCCCGGTGATCAGAAGATCCGAGGCCGGAAACTTAGCTTTGCGAAGAGAGCGAGCCAGCAGTCCTTCCGCGCCGGGTTCTTTGAAGTCCAGCATCAGACCGACGCCAGCGTCCTGAGCGAGGAGCAGCGCCTCTTCCAGCGTTAAAAGCGTTTGGCCCCACTCGCCGCCGTGCTGTCGCCACTGAGACAAAGAACGGTCGCGGAGCGGCACTTCTTCGCCGTCCAGCAGGTGAACATTTTCCTGGTCCAGCACCAGAGCGTCGTCGCGGGTGCGCCGGACGTCCACTTCCAGCATCGCCGCCCCCGCGGTGATCGCCCGCAGAAGGGACGCCCGCGTGTTGCCCGGCGGCTCCAAAAGCGGAGCGCCGCGCTGGCCGACAATGGAAAATGCACGCAGTTGCGACGCCATGAATATTGCTGACAGACTAAAAAGGGCAGTGTCCCCTTTAGAATAATCTTACAGGATAAGCTTAAAAACTCGTGGTTTCCGTTTCCCGCAAACCTCGCCGAGCTTTTTCCAGTTCCCAGTGACAATTCGCGCAGGTGAACGGAATGATTTGCCCGCAGAGGCAGGCGCGGGTGGTGCTGGACATCCGTATCCAATCTTGATCCAATTCTTGAAATGAAGAGTAAGACTATGCCGCCTGCCGGACTTGAACCAGCGACACCTCAATTTTCAGTCGAGTGCTCTACCAGGCTGAGCTAAGGCGGCGTTTCCGAACAGCAGACAGTATACCCGGCTGTTCGGCAAAATGCAAGTGTGAAACGAGAATAGAATCAAAGTCTCAACCGCGGACTTCGTTCGAGACAACGAAAGCCACCGAACGATTCACAAGAAACTTGATTTTGCCCTGAAATTGAACCCCTTGCAGCACGTCTTTACAGGCTTTTGCAGCCTCACCGGGGTAACCCTGAGAGGCATAGCTGCTTAATAACGACACGCAAGTTCCAGCAGGCGCATTCGGTATTCGGCATTGATCGCTGCGCCTGCCGCCTCCGTGAGGCTCACCGGCACAAATCGAACCCCGTCACCCGGCGCAAGCTGCCCGGCGCGGGGAAGGTCCGCAGAAAGCACAACGCCGAGGAGCGGGTAGCCGCCGGTGGGCTGGCAGTCGGCCATCAGCAGGATCGGCTGACCGTCGGGCGGAACCTGAACCCCGCCCGCCGGCATCGGCTCGGAAAGAATATCGCCGAGGGAGCGGCGCGTGACGGCAGGCCCGCTCAGGCGATACCCCTGCCGGTCCGACTGGGGCGACAGGGTGTAGACGCTTTCAAAAAACGCGGCATACCCCGCATCGGCGAAGTGGGACCCATGCGGCCCCGGCAGGACGCGCAGGACGGCAGGCAGGTCATAAGACGGAATATCCCGTGGCGGCAGGCCGCGCTCCCCGCCGCGACCGGGCGAGACGAAGACGGGTGGAACCGAAAGAATGTCGCCGGGACGCAGCGCACGGCCTTCCACGCCGCCGAGCTTTCCGCGCAGAAATGTAGACCGGCTGCCCGCCGCCACGGGAACAGCGAAGCCGCCCGCGACCGCAAGATACGCCCGCGCCCCAAAGCGGCGGCGGCCAAACGAAAGCCGCTGACCGGCCTGCACGGTCGCCGTCTTCCACAAAGGCAGCGCGGCCTCGTCCAGATGCGCCGACAGGTCGCCGCCGCACAGAGCGATCCGAGTCGGCGTCAGAAAAAGCAGCCGAGGCCCCCACAGCGTGATTTCCAGCGCCGCCGCGCCCCGCTCGTTGCCGACCAGAAGGTTTGCGGCGGCAGACGCAGCCGGGTCCATCGCGCCTGCCGCCGCCATGCCGCTGCGCTGCTGCCCGGTGCGTCCCAGATCCTGAACCGTCGTCAGCAGGCCGCCGGCTTCAACAAAAATTATCCTCACAGACTGCCCACAGACTGCACTTTGACCCCTTCGGCTTCCAGGGCAGACCGGACGCGCACAGCCAGCGCCGACGCGCCGGGCGTGTCGCCATGCAGGCAGATCGTGTCCGCCGCCGGCGTGAGCACCGTAGCGCCGTCAGCGGCGAGCAGTGTTCCCGTCCGCGCCCAGAGCGCCATCCGGGCCGCGACAAGCTCCGGGTCATGCAGCACGGCGTCCGGCGCAGAGCGCGGGACCAGCAAGCCGTCCGGGGAATAAGCGCGGTCGGCGAACACTTCCGAGGCGGTAGGCAGGCCCAGGGCTTCGCCTGCCGCGACCAGGCGACCGCCGGAAAGCCCGAACACAATCATCTCGCTGCTCCACTCGCGCACGGCCAGTGCAACCGCGGCGGCAACCACCGGGTCTTCTTCGGCCAGCGCATACAACGCGCCGTGCGGCTTGACATGCCGGAGCGCCCGGCCTTCCCGCGCGGCGAAGCCCGCCAGCGCCCCGATCTGGTAGGTGACCAGGTCGCGGACTTCCGCCGGCGTGATGTCCAGGCGCCGGCGTCCGAACCCGGCAAGGTCCGGCAGGCCCGGATGCGCTCCGAGGCCGACCCCCGACGCAGCAGCAAGGCGGACTGCCTGCGCCATTGTGCCGGGGTCGCCCGCATGGAACCCGCAGGCGATACTCACGGACGTAACAACGCGCAGCAGGGCCGGGTCATCGCCGAGCGTGTAGACGCCGAAACTTTCGCCGCAATCGGCGTTTAAGTCAACCCGGCGCATTTGCCTGCTCCAATCTTAGTTCCACAAGCTCGCGGTAGCGGGCCGCGTCAATCGGCACAAACTTGACCCGGTCTCCCGCCGCCAGCAGCGCCGGAGCCTCGCGCTGGGGATCGTAGAGCCGGAGCGGCGTTTGCCCGATGATCTGCCAGCCGCCGGGCGTCTCCAGCGGGTACACGCCCGTTTGCCTCCCGGCAATGCCGACCGACCCCGCCGGAACGCCCCGGCGCGGGCTGGACCGGCGCGGGGTTTCCAGCGAGCGCGGCAGGCCGCCTAGATAAGCGAAGCCGGGCAGGAAGCCGAGAAAATAGACCCGGTACACCGGGCGGGAATGCCGCCGGATGACCTGCCGCGCGGTCAGGCGATGCCACGCCGCGACTTCTTCTAAATCCGGGCCGAAGCCCCCGCCGTAGCAGACCGGGATTTCGACGACCCGTTCTACAAAGCCGGCCTCGTCCTCGCCTGATCGCCGCAGACGCTGCCGGAGCGCCGTGCAGAGGTCTTCGTAGCCGATCCTCCAGGGACGGTAATAGACTGTGACAACGGCGTACCCGCACACCCATTCCGTCGTGCCGGGAATGGGGGCGGCGTCCAGGGCCGCTCCAAAGCGGCGAATGCGAGCGCTGACCGCCGGACTGATTTCGCTGCCGAACTGCATCCGAACCCCGCAGCCTCCCAGCGGCAGGAATTCCGGTTTCATCTGTTTTCTTTTTCCGCCACTCTGGCCCGCATTTTCTTTTCCTGCGGCGCGGTCGGCAGCAGCATCACCGCCCGCCGCCTTCTTCACCCGACACCGCACACGAAAAAAGCGACCCCGTGATTTCAGGGTCGCTTTCAAGTCTCAGCGTGCGGACTTCCGCCGAATAGGCGAGCAGGGTTTCGAACCCCGGACTTCTTCCGTGTAAAGGAAGCACTCTAGCCACTGAGTTACTCGCCCAAGTCCTAAGAGTATACCTGCCTCCGCGCAGAGTGTCAAGATGAAGACCGGCAGCGGGTAAAATGCGGGCATGAAAGTTCTTTTTTGCGCCGGCCCGCTTCAGCCGCGTCGAGTAGATGCCGCGTACCAAGACGAATACGAAGCCGCCTTAAGCGCCGGTGCGGATGTCTCGCTCATCAACTTTGAGTCGCTGGTATACGAGAATGATCCGGCAGGGGCAGCCGCACGGGTTCCGGCGGCGGACCCGCCGATGCTGGGCGTTTACCGGGGCTGGATGCTGACGGCAGAGCAGTACCGGCAGTTGTTTGAACTATTGCAGGAGCGTGGGATCGTGCTGATTAACTCACCGAAGCAGTACGCGCACTGCCACTGGCTGCCGCTGTCGTATGACGAGATTGCCGCGCACACGCCGAAAACCATTTGGACGGCAAAAGAAGAGTTCGCGATGAACGACTTAGCAGCGTTGCTGGAGCCGTTCGGCGATGGGCCGGTCATTGTTAAAGACTATGTCAAGTCGCGCAAGCATGAGTGGGCGCAAGCGTGCTTTGTGCCGTCCGCCGCCGACACGGACGCAGCGGCTCGGATTGTGGGGACTTTTCTGCATCGGCAGGGCAGCGATCTTGCCGGCGGCCTCGTGTTTCGGGCGTTCGCCGAGTTTGAGCCGCTTTCGGCGCACCCCCAAAGTGGGATGCCGCTGACGCGCGAGTTCCGGTTGGTATTTTTAGATGGCGAAATCCTTCTGGCAAGCCGCTACTGGGACACCGGCGACTACACAGGCGAGACGCCGCCGATTGAAAAGTTTACGGCGGCTGCACGGACAATCTCCAGCCGCTTCTTCACGATGGATGTCGCCAAACTGAAAAGGGACGCGTGGATGATTGTCGAGCTGGGCGATGCACAGGTCGCCGAGCTGCCGCCGGACACGGAACAGGGCGCGTTTTATGCCGATTTGCGGAGGCGGGCGGAGGCGGCAGGAGGTTTCGCAGCGGGTCTTTAACTTCTACGCGGGAATTGAAGAAGCAAGGAAATCGTAGGCGGAGACATCATAGGCGGAGAAATCCGTGACGGGAGGCAAGGGCAATGGGCATTCACATCGGCACTTCAGGGTGGAGTTACGACCACTGGAACGGGGTTCTGTATCCACACGGGCTGGCCGCCGCTGACCGGCTGGCCTACTACACGGCCCGGTTTCAGACCGTGGAGATCAACAGCACGTTTTACCGGTGGCCGCCGGATGCGGCCTTTTCTCGGTGGAATCAGCGGCTGCCGGAAGGCTTTTTGATGACGGTCAAAGCGCCGCGCGGATTGACGCACGGCGCTCGCCTTTATGCGCCGGAGAAATGGCTGGCGCGGATCGAGGCCGGACTGTGCCTGCTGGGGCCGCATCGCGGGGTTCTTCTGGTGCAGCTCCCACCGGCGCTTGAGTACGACTTGCCGCGCCTTGAGTATTTCCTGCGAAAGCTGCCGGCGGGGCAGAAGACGGCGGTGGAGCTGAGGCATCCGAGCTGGAACCGGGAGGAAGTGTTCGGGCTGCTGGAAGCGCACGGGGCGGCTTACTGCGTTATGAGCGGGGCTCACCTTCCGTGCGTCCTGCGGGCGACGGCGGCTTTTGTCTATGTGCGTCTGCATGGCCCTGACACGGGGTTTTTGTATGCCGGGTCGTATTCCGACGACAGCCTGCGCTGGTGGGCGGATCGACTGGGGGAGTGGCAGGCGGCGGGCAAGGAAGTGTTTGTTTACTTCAACAATGATGGGGAGGGCAATGCGGTGCGGAACGCGGACACGCTCACGTGGATGGCGGGCTGAAGTGGGGCCGGAGCCGGGTGTCTTCTGTGTCTGCACTGCGGATGGCGGCGGGGATGAGGTCGTAATAGACTTGTTCGATTTGTTCGGTGTGGCGGTCCCAGGTGTAGTGGTCAAGAATGTGGGTGCGGAGGCGGTCGGGGGTCAGAGTGTGCCGCCACTGGCCGTTCAGGAAGCCGGTGACGGCGTCGGCGAGGTCGGCGGGCGCGGCGCTTTGGGCGATGAGGCGGGGGTCGAGGGGTGCGAGGAGTTCGGGGGTGGCGCCGATGGGGGTGCCGAGGACGGGGGTGCCGCAGGCGAGCGCTTCGGTGGTGACGAGGCCGAAGCCTTCCAGGGCGAGGGTCGGCAGGACGAAGAGGTCGGCGGCCTGGTAGTAGGCGGCGAGATCGGCGTCGGGAATGTAGCCTAAGAGGCAGACGCTGCCTTGCAGGCCGAGGGTCTGGATCAGGCGGCTGAGGCGGGCGTGTTCGGGTCCTTTGCCGCCGATCAGCAGGCGGACTCCTGGGGAGGCGGCGCAGACGGCGGGCATGGCGCGGATGAGGTTGTCCAGGCCCATGCGGGGGGCGAGGCGTCGGATGGACAGGAGCAGCGGCCCGGCGTCGGGCAGGCCGAGGGCGGCGCGGGCGGCGGCTTTGCCGTGCGGGGCGGGAACAAACCGGGCGGTGTCCGCCCCGCCGGGGATGAGGGCGATGCGCTCCGCCGGGAAGCGGAGGTCCAGCACTTCGCGGCGGGAATGCTCGCTGAGGACGATGACGGCCTGGGCGCGGCGCAGGTTCTGCTGCTCGGTGCGGCGGCGCAGCAGAAAGCGGCCCTGCAATGCCCCGTAGGACAGGCCCTGCCGCACGGGGCGGCGGAAGCTGGACGGCTCTTTCCGCAGGTCGCTGAGGGCCTGGCAGTCTTCAACTCGTCCTTCTTCGTGCCAGGGTCCATAAAACGAGCGGACATGACAGTGAGCGGGCGCGGCGGCTTGCGCGAGGGCTTGCAGGGGGCCGACCGCGCCGTAGGAAAAGTGCGTGTGGGCGATGTCGAACGTCTCGGATTTGAGCAGGCGGGCGCAGGCATCGCGGCCGGCTTTGACGTAGGCGGAGATGCCGCTGCGGGGGACGGCGTAGCGCACGATGCGGCTGCTGTTCTGGGTAGTATCGGAGTCCGGCTCGCCTTCTTTGGCCCGGACGAGAAATGTGACGGCGTGGCCGCGGGCGGCAAGGCCGCGGGCCAGCTCGCGGGCGACGACGCGGGAGCCGCCGGGCAGGTCTTCAAACACAAAATCGGCAAAAAACAAGATGTTCATAGCAGCTCGGCGCGAGTTATTTGAGCTGTCCCCAGCGTGTGACGGTGAAAGAGCGGGGGGCAGGATGGTGGCGATGGTTCGGATCAAGGTATTCCGACCAGCGGAACGGGTTTTTGATGAGGGCGGTAAGTTCGTTTTGACAATTTTCTGCGGCGTCCGCCCCTCCGTCCCCATTTGCGGGAACTTCCGCCCCTCCGCCCCAATTCTGGGGAACTTCCGTCGGGACGCCCGGATCATTGTCACACGGTTTTTGGAATTTGTCAAATTCCGGGGTTTCGTCGTCGGCGGCATCGAGGGGAGCTTCGGCGAGGGCCAGTCCGGCGGCTTCGGTGTCGGATCGGATCTGGCGGAGGCGGTCCTGGACTTTCAGCTCGACGTTGACGGCTTCCTCTTCATTGCCTGCGAATTCGCGCGGCGTGGTCTGGGTCTCGTCCATGATCAGGTCTTTGGTGCGCTGGGCGTAAAGCTGGGCGGCGTCTTTGTTGAGCATTTTGACGGCGGCATCGATCTGGCGCTGCAAGGCGGTCTCATGGCGCAGGGTCTTGTCGAGGCGGTCGAGTCGTTCGGGTTCGGTCAGGGAAGTGTTTTCGAAGATCTGGGCCTGCCAGCGGTGGAAGCGGCGGAGACGCCAGCTTGCCGCGGCAATCTTTTCGACGTAGTGGCGCTCCAGCAGGTTGCCGGGCCGAAGCTGGGCCATCCACTGGGCTTCGAGCTGTTTGTAGCCTTCGGGGTCTTCGCCGAGTGCGGGGAGTACCACGTCGCGGGCAAACAGCCCGTGGGTGGTGGCGTTGCGGCTGGCGATGGCCCTGCCGGAGTCAGAAGTAGGCATAGAATTGGTCTTCTTTCGATTCGTATTTTCTTTGCCCCCCACTCGCATTATGGCAAATTTGTGCTGTTTTCGTTAGGCCGCGCATGAAGCGGCCGTGCCGGTGCGCCGACGACGGTAACGCCGGGCGGGACATCTTTGGTGACGACGGCCCCCGCGCCGATCTTCGCGCCGTTTCCGAGATGCAGGCTGGTGTTGGTGCGGGCGACGATAATTTCGCCCGCGCCAATCATGACATCATCCCCGACGACGATGCGATGCTCGGAGCCGACCCAGGTTTCGGCGGCCAGGGTGACGCCGTGATAAATCCGCACCCGGTCCCCTATCGTGACATTCGGGTGGATGACCACGCCGAGGCCATAGTGATCCAGCATCAAGTCCCGCCCGACAACCGCCTCGCCGGGCAGGATGGCATGGAACACCAGAAAGATCACGGTTTTGAGCAAACGCGGCACCAGCGGTATCTTCCGGCGGTACGCCGCGCGGCTCCATCACCAAAGTGTGACAGGGTTCATCAACGCCGTTATTCCTGCCGCTCGGTACTGGGAGGCACGTCGTAGCGCTTACGGATCGCGGCGGGATTGCCGGCGATGAGCAGGCGCTGCGCTTCGGGGGCAAAGCTTTTGGTGACGACGCTTCCCGCGCCGACTACCGCGCCGCCGGGAATGGAGCAGCCCACCAAAGTCGCGCGGGCACCGACATAGACATTCGCCCCGACCGTCACTTCGGTTGGCTCCAGGCAAGGGACGCCGCCCCGGAGGGTGCGCGTGTGGCTCCAGAAGTGCGTGTCCCGCCCGCCGATGGTGGCTCCGTCGTCGATCGTGACTGTTCCGCCGACATCCATGAAATGGTGGCTCATAAAATTGACCCCGCAGCCGAAGGTCAGTACGCTCTTGAAGCTTTCGTAGGTCCCGCCGTTGCCGAAGAACTCATTGAAGTTTGCGATGTAAGTGCGCTCCCCGACCTGGAACCGCTGAAGGCCGCGCAGCACATTGAAATGCCCGATGCGGACATCGTCACTAAACCCACGGCGGCACAGCCCAGGTAGCTGCAGCTGATCCGAACGCGCCGTCCAATTTTCCAGCGGAACACGCTCCGGTAGATCCCTTGTTTGAGGCCCTGCGGCAGAATGACGCAGAGGAGTAAAAGCAGTTTTCTCATAAAATAGGGTCAGCTTACCTTCAGAGCAGCGGCAACCGGGTTTGTATCCTCGATGCGTTTCCGTAGGCTTCCCAGGAAAGGCCGCTCAAAGAACTGGAAGAAGAGACGGGCAAAGGCGATGGCCGCAAGAATGACGACGGCAAACACAGCGTCATGGAAACGCGCCGGGATATGAAAGATTTTTACACACTGGTTGACGACGCCGATGGAGAAAACGTGCGTCAAGTACAGGCTGTACGAGAACAAGCCGAGCGCGGACAACAGCCGAACCGGAAAGCTAGGCGCAAAGAGCTTTTCGTACTTGTAAAGAACAATCAGCAGAAAAGTGAACCCCAGGCAGAAAAGAAACGTCAGCCGGCTCGGCTCGGTCATCACGCCGATGTTGTAGCTATGGGTGAGGCAGAACGCGGCGGTCAAGACGCTGATCACGCCCAGCCAGGCTTTCGGCTGCCACTTGTGCCAGTGCGTCAGGACATCATAGGCGACGACGCCGAGGCCAAACTCCGGCCAGAGATCCACTGGATAGCTGATGCGCTGGGGAACTGCGATGAGCAGGAGCAGGACAATTCCCGTGGCGGCATGGAGGGCGGGCAGCAGCGGGAAGCGCTCTTTCAGCCACAGGGCCGGGATAATAAACAGCCCGATCAGCAGGTAAAAGGCCATTTCGTAGCACAGCGTCCAGCACTGGGCGAGAATGGAAGGCTGGCGAAAGAGGCACTGGGTCAGCGTGAAGTTTTCAGCAAAATACGGCAGCTTTTGATGCAGAATGTCTTCCGACCCCAGGGTGCTGGATTTTAGATGGTGCGTCGCCACGAGGAAAGACGCCGTGATGGAAAGCGCCATGGCGAAAACAAGCGCGGCCCAGACCGTCGGGTAGATGCGGCGCACCCGCGCGGCCATGAAGGGGCCGAATCCGTGACCGCGCCGAATCGCCTTGGTGGCGGCGTTGGCGATGCAGTAGCCGCTGATCACAAAGAAGATCTGGACGCCGAGGCTTCCCGCCAGGCTGAACGTGTAGAGGGGCGACCGGGCGATGTGGGGGTAGCTGACGAACAGCACGAGGGTCATGTGATACATAACGACCCACAAGCTTGCCAGTCCGCGCCAGGCGTCGAGCGTCTGGTAATCTCCGGGTTTGGGGTCGTTGGTATTCCTGCGTTCACTGCTCATGCGTTTGCTTTCTTCAGGCGTCCGAAATCCTCGCGGGGCCGCGCTTCGCGCCGGCACACGTCCAGGTAAGCGCTCGCCATGCCGGCCCAGCTATGCTGCTCCGCGACAGCCCGCGCGGCGCGGCTCATCTGCTGCCGCTGCTCTGCGCTTAATGTCAGCGCGGACATCGCCGCCGCGAGGGCCGAAACATCGTCCGGGTCCGGCAGAACGATCCCGCAGTCCGGCGTGACAACTTCCGCGCCCCCGGCGGTTTCGGCGGTGATGACGGGCAGGCCGGAAGCCAGGGCTTCCAGCAGGACGAGCGAGCAGGCTTCGTAGCGGGACGGAAAGACGAACAAATCCGACGCCTGCATGAGAGCGGCCATGTCCCGGCGGAAGCCGAGGAAATGTACGCGATTATCCAGTCCAAGCCGGGTACAGAGCGCCGGGTAAGGGCTGCCGGCGATGTTACCGGCGACCGCTAAATGCAGGTCCGGCACGGAGACCAACGCTTTGAGCGTGGTATCCAGGTTCTTGCGCGGGGTGCGGATGTCCCCGGCGAAGAGTGCGAGCGGTACGCCGCCGGTCAGCCCAAGCGCCTCCCGCGAAGCGGGGCCGGGCGCGAACTCGGTTGAATCCACGCCGTTGATGATGACTTGAACACGCTCGGCGGGGACGCCGATTGCCGTCAGCTCCGATTTGACGCGCTCCGAGACGGCAACCACGGTTCCGGCCTGGCGGAAGGCTCTGCGCTCCAGGCGGGCGTTCAGAGCCGTGTAGAGCCGCTGGTAGAGGCCGTAAGGCCCGCGCCGGAGTCGTCCGGTGTGAACCGGCGACTTGGCCCAGGCGCTGTGGACGAAATGAACGGCATTCACGTCGCTTGCGGCCCAGGTGATAAACCCGTTGACCTGAACGACATCTATTTCCCGGCGGTGCGTTCTCAGCCAGCGGGCGCTTTTTGCAGCAAAGACCTGGCCTTTGAGCAGTGCGGTCGGCCAGCGGCGGACGGGGATCGGGACCCAGGTGACGGCGGAGTGGGCCTGGAACTCAGCGGCGATCTCTGTGGCAATCAGCGTCAGCGAGTGTCCCTGGCGTAGCGCTTCGCGGGCGATCTCAAAATTGACGCGCCCCTGGCCGTCGCCTTTGCCGAACTTGTGCGTGACGATGGCGATTTTCATAAAGCTACATTCATAAGGCGGCCTGCGCGGGGATGAGCGCGTCTTCCGGGTTTATCTTTGCGTTCTGGCGCAGGTCGGCCCGGTTCATCTGGTCCAGAGCGCCGATGCAGAACCAGATCAAGAAGGCGATGGAATACTGGCCGCCGTTCAGCCACTGCCCGAAGTTCAGCAAAAGTATTCCGACAATCGCCAGCGCGACCCCGGAGCGCGTCCGGTGCCAGAAGCGGATCGCCATAGTAAGAACGGTGCCGACGACGGCAAGATAGAGAAAGCCTCCAATAAAACCCAGGGACACAAACATATTGCTCATGTCTACTTCCGTGCTGCCTTCCCCCGCCCCAAACTTCTGCGCCGCAATGGTGGTCGCGCCGAGACCTGCTCCTATCGGGTTTCTGAAGCCGGTCGCGAACCCCGATAATATCATCCCCGAATGGACTCCCGCCGTTGACGTTTTTGCATTTGTCGGGTCCAGCAGCCCGTTCGTCTGGTGGGAGACCAGGGCCTGCGTTTGGGAGGAAAACTGCATCTGCTGGGCCTGCTGCAAGCTGAGAACCAGCCCGGCCACCGCCAGGATCAGGGCCAACGCGCTGCGGGGCAGCCAGACCCGGATCGTCCGCCCCTGGATCGCCCACAGGGCAACGCAGGCGGCGAGGGTAGACACGACGGGTCCGCGCCCGGACTCAAAGAAGATCGCCAGCGCCAGCAGTGGGACCGGCAGCAGCGCGAGATACTTTTTCCGCAGGAACGCCGTCCAGAGCAGGATAACTCCGAGGCAGAGGAACCAGTCGTATTCGGCGGAGAACGTGAAGAACGCAAACGCCCGGTTGCCGCCGCCGACATGCAGCGCCTCCATGTGGGCGAGCTTGACCCACTGTTCTTCGCTCGGCAAGTAGCCGAACCAGGTCTGGTACAGCCCGTAGAGCGCCGCGAGAATTGAAATGACGGTGGCCGTCGCAAACAGGCGCTTCAGCAGGTCAGGCGTGGCCTTCTGCCGTCCGAGATAGAACCAGATCAGCGGCACGATGTAGAAGAGCGCCCCGGCGATGCCGACGGCAAGCCCGCCCTGCAAGGGATTGACTACCTCGGCCAGCATGAACACAAGCAGCACGTTCAGCATCCGGGCCAGCCTGGTGTCCGCCGGCAGCCGCCGGGTCGGCAGGAGGTTCAGAAAGAAGAAAATGGCGAGCAGGGGCGCGACCAGCAGCAGCGGGTCGTTTTGCGGCCAGCCGAACACGGGAATGAGCCAGCGGCGCATCCCGCCGAGGAACGAAAGATAAACCAGCAAGGCGGGAATGCCGACTTTGGGCGAGTAGCCCAGAAGCATGAGCAGGCAGCCGAAAATGGTAATGGTCAGCAGAATGCGCTGGCCGTCCGGGGTCTGGAACAGAAACAGCGACAGTCCGGCGAAGGCGAGCAGGCCCAGCAACCAGGGCGTATTGGAAGGCCCGTCTTCCCGATATTGAAAACCCGAAGGCGGCAGCGAGTTTGATTGCGGCGCTGAAAGATTGTTCATTTCTTGATCTTTGTTTCCGCCAGCAGGCGCGTCAGCGCGGCGATGAAGCTGCGGGCGTACTGCTGCGTGGAGAACTCCAACGCGCGTTCCCTGGCAGCCTGACCGACCTCGCGTGCGAATGCAGGGTCGGCCAGATAGCGAAGAACGGCCGCCGCCAGGGCATCGGCATCGCCGAACGGCGTCAGCAGGCCGTGTACGCCGTCCGTGATGATCTCCGTCGGCCCCCCGGCGTTCCCGGCGATGACAGGCTTGCCGAGCGCCAGGGCTTCAATGACGACAATGCCGAACGGCTCGCGGTCGGAGGCGTGGACGACAATGTCCATCGCCTGCATCCATTCCGGGACATTGCTTTGCAGTCCCGCCATCATCACGACCTGCCCCAGCCCCAGCGCTTCAATCCGCTGCTGGAGATACGCTTCGTAGTCCGCTTCCAGCTCATGCCGCCCGCCGACGACGACGCAATGAGCATCGGGATAGCGTTTGACGATTTCAGGCATCGCTTCCAGGAGAACATGGATGCCCTTCCAGCGCTGAAGCCTGCCGACAATGCCGATGAGCGGCCCCGACGGCGGCAGCCCCAGCCGCCGCCGCGCTTCCGCCGGAGTCGGCAGGCAGGCGGGATCAAAGCGCTCCAGCTCGACGCCGGGATAGACCACAGCCAGCGGCCTCGGCGGCAGCATCCGGGCCTGCGCCCTCGCCCCGGCCACGGAGCAGGCCAAAATCCCAGAGGCAGGCAGCAGCGTCGCCGCCATTTCTAAACGGCTTTGACCCGATGGCATTCCAAGCTGATACCAGAAGGCGGGGATGCGGGCCAGCGCGGCGGCAGGACTGCCGTAGAGATGCGACTTGGACATCCAGCTAAACACCGCGTCTGCCTGCGTTCGGCGGAGCAGGGCCGCGATCCGCAGGACCGTCCCTACGAACCGAGCCGCCTGCCGCAACCGTCCGGCTTCAATCACATGGGTTTCTACTCCGAGGGATGCCACCTGCGCGACCATCGGGCCGGGTTCGGTAAAGATGACGACCCATTCCACATCGGCGTTCCGCCCCTGCTGCATCAAGTGCCACAGCATCAGCTCCCCGCCGCCCCGCTGCTCCGCCAGCGGCATGATGATCGCGATTTTCATGCGCTATGCCCTCGCTTCCATCACCGCTCTTAGGCGCTGAATGATCACTTCCCACGAGAAGTTTTCTTCGTAAAACCGATGTCCTGACGTGCCAACTTGTTCCCGCAGCGGCGCGTCGGCGGCAAGGCGGCACATATTGCGCTTGTATTCTTCACGGTTTCCAGCGGGCGCAAGCAACATCGCCGCTGGGTTTTGTTTTAAAAGCATTTTGTCTGTGAGCGCTCCCCAGGTTCCGACAACCGCCACTCCGTGCTGAAGAGCCGTCATCAGCGAGGTACGCCGTGTTGAGACTCCCTCCACGAAAGGCAGCAGCATACAGTCCATCGCCTGGAACCTGCGGGAGACTTCTTCAGGCGCGAGCGGCCCGTCTGCGATCATGGGAGAGCCTGGAAGCTGACTGGACACATAGGCTCCCTGGCTCCCGACATAGAGAACCGCGTGAGGGATGCCAGTCCCTTTGACACTCCCAACTGCGTCCTTGATATGTTCCGGCGAGAGCGAGGGCTGCACCCTTCCAAAAATACCGAGCGTGAGACAGTCGCTTTCCAGGCCAAGCCGCCGTTTTGCTTCTTGTTTCGGCAGATTGACCACCGGGATGTTCGAGCCGACCGGCAGGTGCAGAACCAAAGTGTTCGGGAACCAGGATTGATACTTTTTCACCCAGGGGTCTATCGAAAAGAACAAGACATCCGCCGCACGTCCGATCGTCGACAGCGACCAGTGAATCCAGGAGGTCGAGAGAGCATGACGCCAACTCTCGATTGGTCGGCGGGCCTCATGCACCATAACGGCGATCTTCGTCCCCGGAGACCTTTTCTTAAGGGTTTGCATCATTAGGGGCAGGTGAAGGTTGAGACCTCGCGCATGAAAACTGTACGGGTTATATTGAAGCAGAACCCAATCCGGTTTCTCATTTTCGACATAGTCCGCGATCCGGTAAACTTCGTTTAAGTTGGACGGGTTGAAGATTGCTTTGACTTCGACTCCGGCAACAGGGGTGGCTACTCCTCTTTCTGCCGTCAGCACCGTGACATCGTCCTGCAAAGACAGTGCCTGCGCGACATGAGCCGAGTAGTCGCCGATGCCGCAGTTGAACGACGGCCAGGTAGGAGTGATTAGGCAAATCTTCATAAGAGGCGTTCTACTGCCAGGAAACATCATAACTGAGAGTGTAGCTTAAATCCGTCGGCCTTTCGCCGATTTTCCGGGCGGGGATGCCGGCTACGATGTCAAACGCAGGCACCGATTTCGTCACGACCGCCCCGGCGGCGACAACCGCGCCCTCGCCGATAGTGACGCCGGCTAAAACCATTGAGCGCGTACAAAGCCAAACACGGTCATGGATTGTGATCGGCTCGTACCAGCCTCGAAAGTTTTCGCCGTCTCGGACATCGTGTGTCCCCGTCACTAAAAGCGTGTGGGACGAGATATTCACGTTGTCGCCGATAAACAGCCCGGAGCGCCCGCCGAGATAACAGTGCGGGTTGATGACCGTGTTTTTTCCAATTACGATTTTCTCCGTTCCTTGTACTTCTATGGACATGAGCAGAGTTGTTTGCTCTCCGACCTGCAAACCCACACGCCGGTAGGCGGCCATTCGAGCCGCCAGAAGCGGAATGCGGCTGATCATATGCGTACAAAGATAATCCCGCGTCGGGCGGTTAGGGTACTGCCTCATGTCCGCCTCCCGGATACGCTTGCTTCCTTTGAGAACTCGGTCAGCATTCGCGCGGCGACTTTGCCCCAGTCGAATTCCCGGTCGTAAAGCTGGCGGCCCTGCGCTCCAAGCGCCTGCTGCCGGGCGGGGTCTTGGGACAGGGCCAGCACGGCGTCCGGGAACGCCGTGGGCGAGTTGATGTCGGTCAGCACGAACGCGCCGTTGTTTTCCACCATGAGCATTTGGTCGGTCTGCGGGCCGAAGGTGCTGACGGTCGGGATGCCGTGCTGCAAGGCGGTCATAAATGACCCTCGCCTGCTGGAAACGCCGCCGGTGATGGGAACCAAGTAAATGTCCATTGCTGCAAAGCACCGGGAAACTTCTTCTGCCGGGAACGGGCCTTCCGCCAGGGTCGGCAGGCCGTGGAGCGCTTCCCGCACGGCGTCCCCGTGCGGCCCGATATACAGCGCCAGGACATCGGGGTTCCGGGCGTGCGCGGCCTGCACGGCGGCGCGGATCAGGTGCAGGAGGCGCGACGAATGGGCGGTGCCGAACAAGCCCAGCACAAGCGTGTTTTCCCCGATGCCGAGCCGGGCGCGGGCCTCGGCGCGGCTGAGGCCGGCGCGGGGCATATTAGAGCCGACCGGCAGGTGAACAATAATCTTGCCGGGAAACCAGGGGCGGTACTGCTTGACCCAGGGATCAATCGAGAAAAAAAGGACGTCCGCTGCCCGGCCCAATTCCCGAAACTGCCGGCGCTGCCAGGTCGTCATCACGGCGAACTTCCAGGAAATAATCGGCACAAAATCTTCGTGGGCCATCCAGGCAAAGCGCGTCTGCGGGCAGCGCCGCTTGATCTGCGTCATCGCCGCCGGCAGAAACGGGTTGAGGCCCCACTTGCCGAAGCTGAACTGGTTGAATTGCAGCAGCACCCAGTCCGGCGGGTCTTGTTCGACCCGCCGGGCAAGATTGTAGACGCTGCGCCGGTGGTCCGGCGAGAACACGGTTTCGATGCGGACGCCGGGGATCGGGTCGGGATCGGGTGCGCCGGTCAGAACCGTGACCTCGGCGGAGTGCGCCAGCTCGGCGGCGACCCGCGCCGAATAATCTCCAATGCCGTCAAGCTGCGGCGGCAGGGCAGCGGCGATGATGTGGAGTTTCACGCCTGGCTTCCCTTAGTGTCCGGGTTCAGTCGCGCGTGAACTTTGGTTTTGATTTTGCTGGTGAGCGTCCCCTGCCGGACATTTCGGTAAGCGCTTTGCAGGGGTGTCCAGCCTTGCGTCCAGGCGTAATGCAGACTCAGCCATTCTTTTTGATATTTTGCTTCATCATGATCGGCAGGACGGCGACGTATGATGTCTTCAATGGAGGTCAGCATATGTGCGACGCGGACGCCGGGGCTGAACCAATCTTCCCATGCCTGCCGCGCCAGGGTCCCCATTTCGCCTGCATACTGCTCGTACTCACGTAGCAAAGCCGGCAGTTCATGGATTCGGCTTTCCGAAATCCGCAGGGAGAATTGTGACCAGCTTGGGCCTTCCGGGGCAACCCATTCGTCAGACAGGATCACTGGAACACGCCCAAGTTCCATTGTCTCAAACAAGCGTATGAACTGCGTACCGAGGCCGCAGGGACACAAAACAAACTTGCTGTCAAGCATTTCCTCGACATATGCTCGCTTTTCCGCTTCCGTGTGGTTAAACCATTGGAACACCTGCGTTATTCGGCTACGCTCATCTGTAATGTTCGCCTGAAACAAGCACTTTCGCACTTCGGACGAGGCCGCCCCGCGGAAGGAAAACAACAGGCGCGGTTCCTGATGCCGTTGATCAGCAAGCTCAGTGGTCAGCAGATTGTATTGCCCCATATAGCCGCCTGCCCGATGGCGATGGATGTCCATTTGGCTGCGCTTCATGCTGCCGTAGACGCCCGGCAGAAAGCCGAATGGGTGATCATCGTAATCCAGCACAAAGCATTTGTTGGGATCCTCGCGGATGATCGGATGTGAGGACAGCATTTGGACATACTTCCGGTTTTTGAAGTACCCCGGCTCAAAAAAGACGATCACATCGGCTTCGGCGGCAGAACAAGCAGGTCGATAGCGAGGATTACCGGAGGCAAGAACTCTGTCTGACATTAACGCAAGCCAAGCCGCGTCTTCCCGGTATCCACCATCAGGCAGAGAAGTCGTAAACCAGTATTTCATATCTTGCTTCCTGCATGGGCAAGCACACGCTCATAAGCTCTCAAGTGGCTTTGTGCAGCAGCAGCCCAAGTGAACTGCCTTGCACGTTCCTGCGCCGCTCGGCTTAGACGCTCTCGCAGCTTATCGTCTTGAAGCAAAGTCTGTATGGAAGAGACAAGAGCCTTCGGGTCTGTAACAGGGATGAGCAAAGCATCTTCACCGTTCGAGAATAAATCTTTTGGGCCACCGACATTGGTGGTGACAATCGCCATTCCTGCCGCAGCAGCTTCCATTAAGACAAGGCCCCAGGGTTCGAAGTAGCTTGGAAACACAAATACCGAATGCTCATAGTAAAGGTCCCGTAGCTGCAAATCACTTGCGGATGGAATGACACAAATTGATGCGTGCAGCTCGTGCGGAAAAGAGCGCAGCACTTCATTCTCCGGGAACCCTACGCCGGCAAGCGTGAGGCTGACTTCTGGATCGCTCTTGTGCAGCCATGCGAAGGCTTCGGCAAGCGTTTGTGTTCCTTTTCGTTCCAGCCAGCTTCCCACGAACAGCAGGGATTTTCCTCGGCGAATATGCGTAGGCTGATCATCGAAAAACAGAGGGGAAACCCCATTTTGGACCAGCGTGATTTTCTCGGATGGAATCTTCAGAGCGCTATGTAAATACTGCTGATCAAACGAATTGAGACACATCACCTGCTGACACTGTTTGAGGCCGTACCGTGCCTGCGAAAGCAGCGTCAGAGGAACTAAAAGCTTACTTTTGCGACTTGTTTTCCTGCCCAAAGATCGGTCCAGCTTTTGACGGAGCTGCCACTGCGTTTCTTCCAGTCCATGAGACATGACAACGCAGGGCGGCAGGATCTTGTCCCGTTTTCGCTGAAAGCAGTACCAGGCAGCGCTTGGCTCATGGATTTCCACGACATCATACCGCCCACGTTCCCGAATGCACTTGCGGATGGTTCCAACCAGGGCAACAGGAAATACTAAACGGTCGCTTGCACCAGCACCTCGGCGTGGTACATCCCCGGAGAACAGTAGGTCTACCGTGTGTCCCATGCCCCGCAGCTCGTCAGCGGTCGAGTGCATCACGCGCCCCATCCCAGAGTTCCGGCTGTTTTGAATATTGGCGACTTTTAATATCTGCATTAAAGTTTTGTTGCGAGGGTGCGCTGTTTCAAGTTAATGGCGGTCATATAACAAGTATGGGTTGCTTGTGCGACAGCAGCCCACGAGAAATCTTGTGAGCGCTCGTTAGCCCAGGTTCGTGATATTTGCAGTTGCACGGGATCAAGTAAAAGTGCTGCGACTTTGCGGCCCAAGTTGTCTGTATCGCCTCTTTCGACTAAGCATTCCGCAGGCAGCATCATTGGCGGCCCAGGCGCGTCATACGCAATGACAGGAACAGAAGCTGCTAGCATTTCTAAAATGCCAAATCCGAAACCTTCTAAGTGAGAAGGAAAGATTCCTACGGAACAGGACGAGAGCATCTGAGGTAATTCTTCGGATTTGTAGCCGGGAATGACTTCTAAATGCTTTTGCATCCGCTCTGGAAAATGGGCACGGACTTCAGCCTCCGTTTGAAACATCCCTTTTGTTCCCATCAGCTTAAAGCGTACCTCCGGTACTGCTGCCGCCACTTGACGGACTATTTCAGGAAACTCCCGCGCTCCTTTGCGGTAATCAAATGTTCCGACAAAAGCGACGACAGGCTGCGGCGGCGCTTCGCTGGAGACTTGATCAAACAAAGGGCGGCGCGACCGGCTGATCCCATAGGGAAGAACAACAATCTTATCTTCCTTGATGCCCCGCCGTACTAGTTCGGCTTTGTCGTCTTCGTTGCTGACATTGACAAGATCGGCTTCTTGAACCGTAATTTGCGCTCGCTGAATTATCGCCTTCCGCCGCTGCCGTCGTTCCCGTCCTCGCAGCAGCCTTCCCACAGCCGCCTTTATGCCGGGCGGATCGGGAATAGGGATCACCTCTAAATGCTGTGCCAGCAGTACCGACCGAGCGACCATCAATGTCTCAGAATTAAATTCTGACCGCTCAAAAGGCAGGTAGCCATGATCGTAATCTACAACATCGTATTCAGAGGCATGCTGCTGTAAATATCGCCGCAAGTTCTCAGGAAAACTCGCCAAAATATCTTTGTCTCTGGGATTGGATACGTCCGAAGGGCAGATTATTTGGCAATCCCACCCAATCTCCCGCATTTCTTCTGCCAACTCAACAACGACTTTGGACCCGCCGAGTTCTTTTGAGTGCTGGACAGGACTGCAAAACAAAATCCGCTTCATTAAGATGCCTCTTGCGGCTGCCCGGCGGCTGCCATACACAGTCCGGCTTCCAACACGTCTATTACAGTGTCAGTGCGCCACAACCGCGCTTTCTGCTGGGCAGCAGCGGACAGCCGGTTCCAGGCGGCAGAGTCGGCAAGCGCGGCTTGCAGACGGGCGGCGTAAGCGTCCGAGGTCAAGTCAGGGACCAGCAGGCCGTCGTGGCCGTCACGGATGAAGTCTGCCGGGCCGCCGGAGCGGTGGCAGACGGCAGGAGTGCCGACCGACATGGCTTCGGCGATGCCGCGTCCGTAAGGCTCACCGTAAGAAGCGGAGACGAGAAAGTCGGCTTCACGGAGCGCGTGATAAACGGCGCTGTTCGGGACTTTCCCCTGAAAACAGACCGCGTCTTGAAGACCGTTTGCGGCGCAGTAAGCT
Organism: Capsulimonadaceae bacterium; assembly: GCA_965277885.1. GTDB lineage: Bacteria > Armatimonadota > Armatimonadia > Armatimonadales > Capsulimonadaceae > JANXMY01. The sequence continues at coordinate 904,902 of CBDIDS010000003.1, forward strand.
TCCAGCGCAGGGCGTTCCGGCCCGTCGCCGAGGAGGGTCCCGGTCGCGCTGATGCCTGCCGCCCGCAATCGCTGGATCGTCTCGCAAAAAATCATCGGGTTTTTGTTTTTTACCAAATTGGCAACAAACAGCAGTGTCACCCGTGTCTCCCGGCTTTCGCTTCGTGCCGCGCGGACTTCAGAACCGGGCGGCGGGTCTACAATCACCGGCAGTTCTTTGACAACCGCCGAGGGATGCTGCCGCTGAACACTTTCGGCCTGCGGGCCGGTCGCGCAGAAGATCAGCGACGCCGCCGAGAGCGTCCGCTCCCAGCCGCGTTCTGCGAACGGTCCTACAACGCCTTGCAGCCCAACACCCAATCGGGGCCGGCCTGATTTCGGCGTTCCGCCCGGCTGCTCCGGCCAGCCGTAGTAAAGAGGGCCGACGACAAGCGGCCTGCCGAGCGTCTGCGGTGGGCGCGGACTTCCTCCCCCTGGATTCATGTACCAAACAAGGACAATTTTGCTTCCGTCGTCTGTCAACTGCCGCAGCCAGCGGTCCGCCCGAAGTGCGTGTTCCCACGGGGCAAGAGAGTTCGCTGGAACACGGTGCTGCTCAGACTTGACAATCATCCGCTCCGGCATCTCATTTATTGCCGCTCGGTTTGTGTAAGCATAAATCTGATGACCGCGCTCGGCTAAACCGCGCAGCAGGGAAAAACAGATTAACCCTTCCCCATGCGATTCGTGATCCGTCAGGCATTCAGAGGCGCGGTGTACAAAGATTGTTAGTGGTTTCGGGTTTGTCATTTAAAGCGTAGAAACCAAAATTAGGCACATTGCAAGACCGGCGGCTGGACTTGTTCGCGGTAAAGCGCTTCCAGTTGGCCGGTGACGGCAGAGAGAGAATACTGGTCGGCGACAAGCTGCCGGCCTTTGCTGCCGCAGCGGTGACGCAGATCAGCGTCGGAGAGAAAACGGATGACGGCGTCCGCGACGGCTTCGGCGGTCTGAGCGACGGCCACACCGCCGCCGCTGCCTTCAATCAGCTCCGGCAGGCCCGGCGCACGTCCGCCGATGACCGGCTTGCCGAAGGTCCAGGCTTCCAGATAGACGGTCGGCAGGATTTCGCTGGTGGACGGCATACAGAACACGTCGCAGGCCGCCAGAGCGTCGGACTTTTCGGCGTCGCTGCACCGGCCCAGGAACCGGACACGCGGGTCGGCAGTGTCGAACGCCGCCGCTTCGGCGGGATTGGCGGGGCCGGCAAAGACGAAGTGGGCGTCGGGGACGGCCTTCCAGACCGCTGGGGCGGCGTCGAGCAGGGCGCGGAAGCCTTTGTATTCGGTCATGCGTCCAAGAAACAAGACGAGCGGCTTGCCGGTCAGCCCGTGCTTTTCGCGGAAGCCGGCCGGGTCGGCGGCCTCAGACACCACGGGGATAACCCCGATGATCCGCAGCAGGTGTTCGGGAACACCGATTTTTGCCAGGTTTTGGCGGTCGGTTTCCAGCAGCGCGATCACGGCGCGGCAGCGCTTGTAATAGGCGACATCGTCCGGCCCGTCGCCCCACTGGCTGGGGTGAACGTAGGGAGTGCAGACGACGGGAATGCCCAGAGAGTGAGCGGCTTCTTGGGCGGCCCAGCCGAGGTGTCCCCCGGTGGCGCAGTGGACAATATCCGTGCCGGCCAGGAGGCGGCGCAGGCGCGGCACATACACGGCGCGGTAGGCGCGGTAGGCAGCGCGGTTCAGGCCATGAAACGCATAACGCTGAAGGACCGGCAGGGCGCGAATCGCCGCCGGCAGCAGGCGCAGGCGCTCCCACAGGCGGGGCGCGAGAGAATGCACCGGCACGGGGCCGTCGACGTAGTCGGCGAACGCGGGGGCCAGCAGGCTGTTGTGGAGGCTTCCCAGCCGCTTCGGCAGGCGGCAGGGGGCGAAGTTCATCGCCGCCACCGCGACCTGGTGGCGTTTGGACAGCTCCTGCGCGGCCAGGTGTGTTTGCAGCTCGATGCCGCCGATAAACGGCAGGTAGTTTTGCGTGACGTACAGGATCTTCATAGATGTTTTGCGGCGGCGGTCCAAGAGTTCATGCACTCGGTCAAGCGGTCGGCCAGCGGGGCCGGACGCCAGTCGGGCAGGAGGGCGTGCAGGCGATGGACATCCGCCGCCCACCGGGCCGGATCGCCCTGGCGTTCCCGGCTCCGGCAGGCGATCGCTTTGTCTGCGCCGTGCAGCCCGCTCATGCAGCGGGCCAGCTCCAGCACGGACGTTTCCTGCCCGGTGCCGAGATTGACGTTTTCTGCGGTCCGGGCCCGCTGCGCGAAGGCCGGATGCGCCGCCAGGTGCAGCATCGCTGCCGCTAAATCGTCAATGTGCAGGTAATCGCGCGACTCCCGGCCCGTGCCTTGCAGCCAGACGTTCGGGTCCGGGCCGTCCAGCTGGCTGAAAATCTCCCACACGAGCAGCCGCCGCTGGCGCGGCCCGAACAGCGAGAACAAGCGGCAGACGACGATGTTCAGCCCAAAGCATTCGGCATACTCGCGGGCGATCAGCTCGCAGGCGGCTTTGTGGAACCCATACGGCGAGATCGGGCGGACGGGCGCGTCTTCCGCCACCGGCAGGGCCTCCGGGCTGCCGTAGACGGCGGCGCTTGACGGGAACAGGATCACCGGCTGAATCCCGGCGCGGCGCACGTTTTCCAGCAGGTTCGCCCAGGTCAGCACGGCGGCCTGAAAGTCTTCCAGCGGCGCGTGCAGGGAGTTCGCCACCGAGGCAGTCCCCGCGCCATGCAGCACGGCGTCGGGCGCGAAGTCTTGCAGGAGGTCCACCAGGGACCCGTTCAGCACATCGGACTGCGCGTACCGGCCCGGCCAGTCCGGCTCCGGCTGGCTGGACCGCGCAATGCCGAGAACGTCATGCCCGGCAGCGGCGGCAAAGCGCCCGACACTGCCGCCGACAAACCCCCGGCTTCCTGTGATGAGTATCTTCATGGCTTAAATCAGGGACGCGGCGTAGCGGCGAACCGCTCCCCCGTAAAACCGCAAAGCGTCGCGCCACTCGCCGCGCCGCAGATGCATAGTCCCGGCGTGCAGGCCGGAAACCGGAAGGACGCGGCCCTCCCGGAACGCCCGTGCGGCATCGAGCTTCGCCTGCTGGTCCGGCGGCAGGTTCGTGATAGCATTCCACTTGGCGTAAAGCTTTGCTTGCTGAGTCGCCTCTCGGTTTAGGCTGGTTTCTGACGCTGTTGATTGGCTCGGATGCCTTCGGTAGCGCAGCAGCGGCTGCGGCAAGTAATGCACGGCATCGTGCAGCGCCATTCGCAGGAACAAGTCGGTATCCTCGTAGATATGCCCTAGCGCCTCGTCCCAGCCGCCGGTTTTTGCGTAAACGGCACGGCGCATCAGCACAAGCGACGGAAGCAGGCCGCACAGCGTAAAGATGGACAGCAGCGGCGTCTCTGCCGCTGTCTCCGGCAAGGCCGCAACGCCCAATCCCTGCGGCACATAGCGTGGCCCGAACAGCCCTGCATAGTCGCGCTGATTGTCGTTCTCATCAACAAAGCCCGGTTTGCAGTAGACCATGCCCACTTCAGGCCGAGCGCTCAAATACGCACTCAGCGTCGCCAGCATCGTCGGCTCCAGGCAGTCATCGGCATCCAGAAACAGCAGAAATTCGCTGTCCGGTGACGCCGCGCCGCAGCCCCGGTTGCGGGCGCGGCTGACCCCGCCGTTCGGTTGCTCTACGAGTTGTAATCGCGGCTCCTGATTCAGATAGGACTTGATCACTGCCACCGAGCCATCCGTGCTGCCGTCGTCCACAACGATATGCTCCCAGTCCGAAAGCGTCTGCGCCCGAACGCTTTCAATCGTTCGCCCGATGAACGCTTCAGAGTTATAGCAGGGCGTGATGATACTGACTTTAGGCATACTCGCGCTTCACCAAACCGTTTCGGTCATACAAGCGAGCTTTGGTCTGTTCTTGCAAGTATTGCTTGTAGAAATAAATGTCCATCAGAATGTTTTTTTCCCAAAGCGGTATCCCCTCTGCCGCTGCATTTTGACTTCTGCGACGGATGCGCCAGTAAATGAGCCTGAGTGACCGCTTTACCAGGTACAGCCGAGGATTGGAAGCTTTTTCATGCTGCCAGTGATATGCTAGATAAGCGCGTGTTCTGCCAAACTTTTCTGCGGCTTGAAGATGACTTTTTCGCGTCAGCCTTGATGGATCAAAATGGTGTTCCACACTGACATCGAGTGCCGCCACCACCCGGTATCCTGCTTGCTTGAGTTGAAAGGTGAACAGCGTGTCGTCACCGAAGCCAAGCGCACCCGGCCCCAAATTGACATCAAACTCCGGCACCTGTTCTAAAACATGACGCGCGAACGCCATGTTCGCCCCAACCATTTCCTCCGGCGCATCTCTGTTCAGCCGTTCGGTAGACGCCAGGGAAGAACGGTGATCCAGTGTCATCCAGTCGCGCATTAAATGCGGGGCGAAGCGAACACCTCCGGCGACGGCGTCCGCTTTCCCCTGCAAGATCGGCTCGCACATCCCTGTGATCCAGTTTTCCGGGAAGCGGACATCATCATCGGTAAACAAGAAGACGGCTCCGGCAGCTTCCGCCATCGCCCGGTTGTAAGCATAACCCTTGCCGCGCCGCGCCTCATAGATGTAGCGCACGGCCACGTTCGGCAGCCGGCACGACTTCACGACTTCGGCGGTGTCGTCTGTCGAGCCATTGTCCACGACCAGCAGTTCCGTCGGCAGCCCCATCGGGACACAGACCCCTGCCAGTGACATCAGAGTTCCACGCAGATGCTTCGCCCGGTTGCACGTACAGATGATAATAGAAAGTGATTTAGGTTGCATCATGGATCGCTGTTTGTCGGCTTAATTTAGTACAATGTTTGAACAGGCAGCGATGTCTTCAGGAAGGTCACAATGACTGTCTGCAACATCAAATTGGTTTAACGAGACAAGTTCTTTGGATTTTCTCATTTGATACAGTGGAACCTGTCCATAAAACGAAGCCCACTGTGAAAATGTGCTAGGTGGCCCAATTAGATAATCACATTCCGCCAGGGCATATAAATCCTCAACTAAATGATTCGTGCCAAGTCGCCAGTGAAAGCCGGGAAACGCATTTGCGGCAATAGGCTCGTTGGAGCAGAGCAAAAAGATAATTGTTTTGCTCGAATGCATCTGCTGGAGCCGTGTCATTGCTTCCGCATATTCGCTGTCTTCACGGTAATACAGACCACCGCGAAACTCACGATAATCCCCACGTCGTATATGCACACCGATCAACAAACTACTCTCACGGCGGCAGTCCGCAATTAAGCGCGTGACTGAATGCTTAATCAGCGTCGTAGGCTCGAAATGTTTTTTGATGAACCCGGCGTGTTTATTGAAGTTATCATGGTCACGAAAACGCCATCCGTTTAGGATTAAGTTTTTGCTGCTCGCCAGCGCGACGAACTCCGGGCGGCTCATACAGCATGCCTCGTCCCAAGTTAAGCTGATGCGATAAAGCGATGCAGAAAACAATCTACGACGAACAATCTGTGTCTGAACGCGCCACATAATATCGAGCAACTTCCGCCGAGTTCGAGTCGTTGCGGGAACCACCGGAAATACAGGTGGAAACCGGCACAAGATGTCTTTGCGCGTTGCCTGAAAGTAGGGCGCGTACTCATCAAAGGTCGGATACAATATCGTGGAACTGTGTTCCAGAGCAAATCCTATTAAATGCCCAAAAAGAAACAACCTGTTTGCAAGTTGCCCTGATTTATCGGTGACAAGAAGCAAAGCTATTCTCTTTTCATCTCCAATTCAAACTAGCTAGAACCAGCCATTATGAATGCTGAACTCATCTAAAGAAAAAGGCGCACTCAAATCTAGAACACGATAAAGTGGAACTTGCCCATAAAAAGAAGCCCACATTGTATAGGTGCTAGGCGGTCCGATAAGATAGTCGCATTGAGCGAGCGAATACAAGTCTTCGACAAGATGATTATTGCCTAGACAGAGATTGAAGTCGTCGAAGACCTCTGTCGGTATTGGTTCGTTGGAGCAGATCAAGAACAGTACTTTTTGACCCTGCAACAAGCTTTCTATCCTATGCATCAATCCTGCGTATTTATCATGATCATAAAAATACTGTCCACCCATGAAGTCTTTGTAGTCGCCACGCCTGATATGAACTCCGATAATAACTTCGGTACCTTGACGACAATGTCCGATCAACGCGGAGACATTTTTTTGGATAGATGGCAGTGGCTCAAAAAAACGTCTAATTGTATCGCTATGCTTCTTGAACGCTGCCATGTCCTGAAAATGCCAACCACAGAGAAAAAACAGAGGATACTTAGAGACTGCACTCTGAAAATTCGGCTCCTCCATCCGACAGATTTGTTCCAGCTCAATTTCCAAGATTTCCATGCCTCTAGGGATGAACGACCTATGCCAGCTAAAACGGTGGATCCACTGGTAGACCAATCCGTATAGCCGATGCCGTCTTTTTTTCGTCGGTTTGATGAAACTGGATCGCGATGGATAGCGGCAAAACAAGTCGCGCTTTGTGCTGTCGAAATGAATGCAGTACTCATCAAACGACAAGTTTGCTACCGTTATTCCATGTTCGGCGGCGAATGCAACAAGATGAGCAAACAAAAATAATCGGTTTGCAAGTTGTCCTGATTTATTAGCAACAATAATCATGGCTGCCTGTTGAGATTGTTTGTCCTGACAGGAGAATACTGATCAACATTATTATAGGAAATCCAGTCCAAAACCGGAGCGACAAGACCGGGGCGTCCTCCGCTTTTTAAAAAAGGTGAAGTGCCATGATCGAACATCACGTCAAACTGTACGGCTCCATCAACTTCGACGACCCATTTTTGGTGGTGAAGACTGACCCGGACATTGATAGCATAAGCACCTGCATTGAGCATAGCACTATTTATGGTACAAACCAACCGATTTTTGCCTGGGTGCAAGCGAGGTACATAAGCAGGATCAACATCCGTCTGATAGCTGCGAAATGCACAGGTTCCATCACTTGTACTGAGGTCAAATCCAACGCACAAGGAATGATTCACAGCAGTAAGATCAAAAATAAACTCTACTAGAATGGATTGGCTGCTGTAGAATGTGGTTGCAGGCTGAAATTGCTCATCAAGCACACGTACCGACGTTAGCCTGAACAACTCGTCGCCGGGTCGTGTCAGCGGGTCATTCCAAATCTGCTCCGACGAGAGCATTCCATCATTAAAAAGATACTTTTCGATTCCCATGTCCGTTCCGCAATCAGCTTGCACTTGCCCTTGCTGAAGAAATACAACTCGATTACAAAGAGACTTAACAGCTTGAAGATTATGGCTGACGAACAAGACTGTCCGTCCGCCGTCGGCGACGTCTTTCATTTTGCCGATACACTTTTTTTGGAACTCGGCATCGCCGACGGCCAGCACTTCGTCTACAATCAATATCTCCGGGTTCAGGTGGGCGGCGACGGCGAAGGCGAGGCGGACGTACATGCCGGAGGAGTAGCGCTTGACGGGGGTGTCCAGGAACTGCTCGGTGCCGGAGAAGTCCACGATGGCGTCGAACTGGCGGGCGATCTCGGCTTTGGTCATGCCGAGGATCGCGCCGTTGAGGTAGATGTTCTCGCGGCCCGTCAGCTCCGGGTGGAAGCCGGTGCCGACTTCCAGCAGGCTTCCGACGCGGCCATACAGGTCAATGCGGCCTTTGGTGGGTTCGGTGATGCGCGAAAGGATCTTTAAGAGCGTGCTTTTCCCCGCGCCGTTCCGGCCGATGATGCCGACGACGTCGCCTTTCTGGATGTCGAAGTTCACGTCGTTTAAGGCCCAGAACGTGTCCCGCTGGGTCTGCTGGAACGGGTGACGCAGCTTGTGCATCAGCGCTTCGCCCATCGTGGAATGCTGCTCGGCGTTCCGGGCGATGCTGTAGGACTTGGACAGGCCGCGCACGGAGACGGAGACGCCTGCGGCGGGCGTGTCGGTAAAGACGCCGGGCGTGATGTCGGAGGGCGTAAGGACGGGAGCGGGCATACGTGTTCTTTCTTCGGCTTTGTTCGTGCGTTTCTAAAATTAACCGACAGCGCTTCCAATTCCGTCTTCGAGTCGCTGCCGGTGTGCGGACCAGCACGTCTGCTGTGTGTGTCCGCACAGGGGTTCCGCGCCGGGGGCGCAGGAAATGGGTTCAATCTTGTTATCTTATCGGCACGCGGTCACAAGCGCGACAGGGTGGCGATGGTTCCGAGGCCGCTCAGGCCGCCGAGGATGGTTCCCAGGGACTGCGGATGATTGCGGGTCTGGATGAACAGGATGTCGTCGGGCTGCATGACGAGGTCGGTCTGGCCGTCTTTGCCTTTCAAGAGGTTCTCCATGTTGACCGCAATCAAAGTCGCGTGGCCGGATGGGTCGCGGCGGATGATGTCAATGTTCTTTTTGTCGCCGTCGGGGGTCGCGCCGCCGACGAGGGCATAGGCGGTGGTCAGGCGCAGCGGGCGGTCTTCCGGGATGGGCAGGACGCCAGGTGAGCGCACTTCGCCGAGGGCAAGAATGCGGTTTCGGTTGGCGGGGACGAGCAGCACGTCGCCCGGCACGATCCGAATGCGGCTGGCGGCCGAGTTCAGGTCGGTGGTCAAGAGCGGGCGCAGGTCGACGGTCTGGACGCGCCCGGCGTGCATGATCTGGACTGCGGTGAGCCGGGCGGTGGGGAGCGCCCCGCCGGCCTGGTTCAAGAGGGACAGGACGGAAATGCCGCTCGGCATGATGGAATACGCGCCGGGCTTGTCCACGTCGCCGACGACCTGCACCTGGCCGACTTCGGGGTTCCGGGCGACCAGAAACAGCACGTCGCCGGGCGCGAGCGGCAGGTTCTGGGCCGTGTCGGCGTCCGTCAGGAGCTTCGAGAGGTCGACAGGAACGGTCGCGCCGCCTTCGGTTTCGAGCGTCGCCGAGACAAGCTGCGGCTCCCCGGCGGGGCCGCCGGCCAGGGCGAGCAGGTCCAGGAGGTGCATCCCGGTCTTGAAGTCGTACTGCCCGGCGGCTTTGACGCCGTCGCCGACGACCGTGACTTTGCGGGGACGGCCTGCCTTCAGCGTCACGGTGACGTCGGGCTGGTTGAGCTGGCTGGACAGACCGGAAACGAGCTTGGCCGTGAGGCTGTCCACGGTGAGGCCGGCGGCATGAACCTTGCCGAGCAGCGGGTAGTTGAACGTGCCGTCGGGCAGCAGGGTCACGTCGGCGTTGAACTCCGGGTGACCCAGCACGGTGATCCCGATCTGGTCGTCCGGCGACAGCACATAAGCCGGCGCGGGGGCGGGCAGGGTCAGCGCAGGCGCGGTCACCGCAGGCGTCTGGGCAGGGGCCGGCAGGGCAAGAGCGAGAAGGAGAAGCCCCCCCGCAGCACTGGCTACCTGGAAGGCCCCAATTCTGGGGAGCCGGAATTTGAGAGTGACCTGTGTCATTGGGGGTCTTTCTCCGAGGAATTTGGCAGGGACTTGTCGGCGCTTGCAGTGAGCAGCGGGGTGCTGTTGTACCGGTAGTTGTAGTAGTAGTAGCCGGGCGCGTCGGACGAGCGCATCTTGTTGTAGGCGACGCCCAGCACGGCGGCGCGGGCCTGCTTCAAGAGAGCCAGCGACCGCCGGGCCGACGCTTTCTTGGTGGCCCCCGTTTCGACGACAATGATCGTGCCGTCCATCTGGGACGCCAGAATGGCGGCGTCGGCGGCGACCAGGGCCGGCGGGCTGTCGAAGATGACGATGTCGGCCTGCTCGGTCAGCTCTAAGACTAAATTGCGGAACTTGCGGGAGTTCAGCAGCTCGCCGGGGTTCGGCGGGGTCGAGCCGGCGGGCAGCACGGACAGGCCGGACATGATCTCGACCGGCGTGAGGGGCGCGTGGCCGAGCAGCACATCGGTCAGCCCCGGCACGGCGGGGATGTCGAGCAGCTTATGCAGGGACGGGCGGCGCAGGTCGGTGTCTACTAAGATCACTTTCTTGCCGTCCATCGCCATTGCGAACGCGAGGTTTGCGGCGGTGGTGGTCTTGCCTTCGCCGGGGTTCGCCGACGTGACGAGAAGCGTCCGGGCCGGGGCGTCTACCGTGGCGAAGTGGATATTCGTGCGAAGAACGCGGTAGCTTTCGGAGGCCGGGTCCATGCCCTTCATCTGCGGCAGCAGGTGGGCGTCGGCGGCGGACAGCGCGGGGACATAGCCGAGCGACGGGAGCTGAAGCACCCGGTCGGCATCGGCGACCGTGTTGATGCGGTCGTCTAAGAACTCCTGCAAGAGCGCGAGGCACAGGCCGACGAAGAGGCCGATGAGCGCGGCGAAGATCATGCTCTGGACCCGCTTGGGCCGGATCGGGGCGTCGGGGACCTGAGCCGTCTCAATAATCCGGGCGGCGCTGTGATGGGCCTTTTCGCGCAGGTTCAGGTCGTTCAGCTGGTCGGCGAATTCCTTGTCCTGGCTTTGAGCGGCGTCATGCTCGGAGGTCAAGCGGTTCAAAGTCAGCTCCAGCCCGGCATAGGAGCCGATCTGGGCCTGGGCCGCTTTCAGGTTGGCCCCGGTGGTTGCGATCTCGGTCTGAACGACGGGAATCTGCGCCTGCAAATCGGAGATCTTCTGCTGTAATCCAATCCGAAACGCATTCGGCGACTGGGTCACGGTTGTGGCGAGCGTCGGCTGCGCCGCAAGCCGCGCCTTCAGCGCGGCGATCTGGGCGTCTATCGCCAGGAGCTGGGGCGCTTTGGGGCCAAAGCCGTAGACGGGCTGGACCATGCCGGCCCGCTGCACCTGCAAAGTGCGGATCGAATCGCTGAGGCCGATCACTTCCGGGTTGGAAGTCTGGGTCTTCGCGGCGACCGCGCCCGGCTCCCGGTTCATTTCCGCCCGGTCGGAGGCGATCTGCGACCGAAGCGACGCGAGGCTTGCGGCCAGCGACTGCTTGCTGCCGGCGAGGCTGGACACCAGCGCGATCTGGTCGTCCCGGTTTTTCGTCAGATTCGCGATGTGGGTTTTTTCCTGAAACGTTTTCAGCGCGTTTTCGGTCGCGTTCAGCCGGTCATGGGCCTGCTTGCCCTGGGTCAGCACAAACTGTCTAGCTCGCTCCATTTCGGCAAGCTCGGCGTTTGTGTTCTGGGTGATATACAGGTTCAGCAGCGTGTTCGGCGCGGCGGCGGCGGTTTTCGGGTCATTGGACTCGGCGGCGACCGCGATGACGTTGGTCTGGCCGACGGTGGCGACGGTGATCTGTGCGGGTCCCACTTGCTTGATCACCTGGTCGAGAAGCGGCTGGGACTGCAAAACTTCGACCTGGGTGTCCACGGTCTGCTGCTGGCTGATCTGGAACAGCGACGACAGCGGGTTGGCGCTGTCCACGGTGTTTAAGTTTAAGGCAGGACCCTCAACGAGCAGTTTCGCGCTGCTTTGAAAAACATTTTTTGCGATGAGCGCCTGGGCGACCCCGATCACGGTGATTAAGATAAACGCCTGAATAATAATTGCGCGGCGGCGGCGCAGGATGGCAAGGTAGTCTTGCAGGGAAAAGCCTACGGATTGTTCTGTGTCCGGTTCCATAATTTCCTTCGTACTCTTTTCCTGACGTTGATGGATGTCCGCTGCTTTGCCTTATCATATCATAAATTGCCGGTTTTGGCAAAAGGTATCCATTAAACACGGAGCAGTTTCAGGCCGCATTTCATCCGACCGCGACATGAATGATACTAGCAAAAATTGTGCCAAAGTGCCGGGGGATAAGAATGAGAGCATGAAACCGGTAGTTCAACATAGAGTTCAACATAGTGCAGCCTGAATTATTTTCGTTAATCCCTGAGCGAGCCGCCTGCCGGGCGTTACCGCAGCCGGCGGAGGTCTCCTTAAAGGATCAGGTTCCGGCGAGTGCTTTACGCTCCATTTCGACACCGGCGCTCTTCGGTTCTGTCCCGCTTTGACGGATAAGAATAGCGTGCCTTTGCAGGCCGCACCGGGCGGGAGTTTTCTTTTTCCGGCTTCCGCAGGCTCATTCCCCAAAGCGCCAGCGCGTACAGACCCAGCGCCCACAGCCAGGGTTTGCCGGTTCGGGGTGCGGACGCGGCCTGCCGGGCGGCCATCGGCGCCTTCGGCAGCGGGAACAGCGCGGCTTCGTCCGTATCCCCTCCCGCTTGCTTGACCCAGGGCGTGATTTCGCGGCGGGCAAGGCTATGGATTAGCGCCGTGTACATCCCCTCGCGGCGCTCAAAATCGGTGCGGTCGGCAGGCGAGCCGGAGTGCGTTTCCACTAAGACGCTGGGAATACCCTGGCGCATAAACCAGCGGTGCGCCAGGTGCGGGTCGGAGCCGTCGCCCCAGGCAGTCGGGTGGACAGCATACCCGGAGCGGGCCAAGTCTTGAACTTCCTGCTGCTGCCAGGCATGGGCGGCGCGTCCCCGCGCCGACTCCATCTCGCGCGGGATTTCCAGACAGTCGGCATTGTATTCGTCATTGCCGTCCCAGTTGTGGGCATCGACGACCAGCGACGGGCGAATAGTTTTTGCCGCCGCCGCGACGGCCCGTGTTTCCGGCTGGGTCCACCGGCCCCAATCCCGGTTCAGGTCGGCATCGGCTGCGTTCCGGCGTGTCCCCGCCCCCGCCCCATCGGGATTGACCATCGGCACGACATACAGCGTGACATGAGCAAGCTCCGAGCGCAGGGCCGGGTCGCCGCCGGACGCAATGCCGTGGATCAAACGCAGCAGCGCTTCGGTGGACGCCGGCTCATCGCCATGCTGTCGGCATAAAATTAACAGCCGCTGGGTGTGTGCCGGGCTGGTTTTCGGGTCGGCGATGCGGACCAGCCAAATCCGCCGCGTGCCGCCTGCGGATTGACCAAGCGAGGCAACCCGCACAAGCGGCGACTGCTGGGCATCGCTCTGAAGCCGCGCCGTCATCTGGGCGTAAGTGGTGATGCGGACTGGGTTCGCAGACAGCGGCACGGCTAAAAGAAAGAAAAGGAGCAGAAAAAAGAGGCGTGGGAGTAAACTCCTACGCTGTGGGGCGCAGACGCCTATCGGCCGCCTTCGCGGGCAAGGATTAAGATAAATGCGTGTCACTCAAAATGCTCAGTGAAAATGCGCGGCAGGCGGGCGCTTGCCATCAGCCGCCGGGCCGGGATGCTCACGATGTCGCCTGCCTGGACGCCGCGAATGTCCGTCACGTCTACCGTGCAGGTCTGCATGGCAACGCGCCCGACCACGGACGCGCGGGAGCCGCGCACCGTCACCGTCACCGGCGCAGGCCGGAGTAACTGCCGGAGGCCGCGCAGGCCCTGTGACGCGCTCTGCGGCGCAGCCGTAAAGCCGTCGGCATAGCCGACCGGCAGAACGGCGATCTTGGTCTGCCGGCGTGTCACAAACTCGCCCCCGTAGCCGACCGCGCTGCCTGCCGGGAGGTCACGGACACTGACAATCCGCGCCTGCATCCGCCAGGTATCTTCCAATTCCAGCGAGCGCGGCACGGCGGCAGACGCAAACTGCCCGTACAAGATCGTGCCGGGGCGGACGGCATCCAGCCGCATTTCGGGGAAGCGCACTAACGCCGCCGAGTTCGCGCAGTGCCGCAGGCCGGGACTTATGCTCGCACTTTCCAATTCGGCCAGCGCTTTCTGGAAGACGGCAAACTGCGTTTTTGTGGCCGCTTCATCTTTTTCCAAAGCCCGCGCGAAATGCGTGTAAATGCCGGCGAAGCGTAGTGTCGGCGCGTCGGCGATTTGCCGTGCGACAGCCAGAGTCTCACCCGGCAACACTCCCAGACGCCCCATCCCCGTGTCTACTTTGAGCTGCACTGCGGCCGAAAGGCCGAGCCGCCGGGCGGCCTCTGCGACTGCCGCGACGGCTCCGAAGTCGCACACGGTCAGGTCACAGCCAGCCGAAAGAAGCGCGTCAATTTGATCCGGCAGCGGCGGCAGGAAGACCAAAATACGCCCTGTGATTCCTGCCTCCCGCAGCTCCAGCGCCTCGGCAGGCGTCGTCACGGCAAAAAAGTCCGCCCCGGCGTTCTGGAACGTCCGCGCCGTTTCCCCTGCCCCATGCCCGAACGCATTGGCCTTGACCACGGCGATGGTCTGGACGCTCGGTCCGACCAGCGCCTGCACCGCGCCCAAGTTGTGCCGGAGCGCGGCGCGGCTGACTTCAATCCAGGCCAGGTCTAATGCGTTCAATCGGTGCCTTTTTGTTCTGTCGGCGCAGGCGAAAGCGGCTGCCCCGCGGCTTCAGCCAGCAGCGCGTCCCGGTCCCCGCCGAGATACCGCAGCATGGTCATCATAAACTTTTCCTGGGCCGCCGCCCGCTTGGCGACCGTGCGCCCGCTTCCCGTCAGCCGGTTCGTTTCAAACAGCACGGTCGGGATGCCCAGATTGATCGCGCTGAACCGATGCGCCAGCCGGGCTGGATGCGTGTCCGTGACGGCGTGATTGACTACGGGAACCCTTTCGGCAGCCATTGCGCCCGTGACGACGGTTTGTGCGTCTTCGCAGGCAGCGATGACGCTTGCCGACGCGCCGCTGCCGACGCTGACCACTTCGGTAAAATCCGGGCGCGTATCGTTCGGGTACAGCTCATGCTGATCCGTCATCAAATCCGGGTTCAGGCGGCTGATCTCGGCGTACAGCGCTCGCGTTTCCGGCTGGGTGCGCCTGAGCCAGTCCCGGTTCAAGTCGGCGTCCTTGGCATTGTGCCGCAGAAACGCTTCCGCGCCGTCCGGGTTCGCCATCGGCACGACATACACCGTGACGGCTTTCAGATAACCCGCCGTCGGCGTATCGTCGCCGGCTTTGACCAGCTCGCTGATAAACGCCAACGCGCCTTCGGTAGACGCCGGCTCATGCCCGTGCTGGCGGCAGAGATAGAATAGCCGCTTGGGGCCGCCCGCGCCGAGCGTGACCATCCAAAGTCTGCGCCCGCGCACGGACCGGCCGAGGCTGGAAAGCGTCATGCGCTTTTCGTGCGCTTGGTCGTAGCGCAGCAGCCCGTTGAGTTCCTGGACCATTGCACCGTAGCGGGTCGTTCCCGGCGGACGCGCCAGGTTCTTTTCGGCATGGGCCGGAGCAAGTGTCAAGAATAAGAAAAGGGCGGCGAGCGCGAGGGCGTAAACGCCCTCGCTGGAGGGCGAAGCGCCAAGCCGCCACCTGCGTGGCGGAAGAGCCAGAGTAAGAGTCAGATGTCTTGTACTTAATCTTGTCCCGCGAAGGCGGGACCTTAGCGTCTGCGCTCCCCAGCGAGGGCGTTCACGCCCTCGTAATCTGCGCTCTCGTTCCTTCTTTTCTTTCTTCTCCATCAGCAGTTCTTTTCTTACTATCGGAATAATCCCCGCAAGTTTGCAGGGGCATCAGCGCGGCTTGAGCCGCCGGACCAGCTTTTGCGCGGCAGGCTTGCCCTGCGTGTAAATCCAGTACGCGGGCTTGCTGTAGACTAAGTCAAACTCGCCGACGTACTCGACATAACGGGTTCCGAAGCCTTCTTTGAACCGATTGAGACCCTGCAAATGGTCTTCTTTTTCCAGATCCGACGCCGCTTCCCCTTCGCCCCGGCGGCGCGGGCTGACCCCCCGGAAATCGTACCACGAACAGCCCAGGTCCCGCGCCCAGCGGATCATCGCCCACTGCATCGCATACGCGGGCATGACGTTCCGGTGCTCGTTCGCCGACTCGCCGTACACATACCAGGCTTTATCACCGATGACAAAGCACAACGCCCCCGACAGGATCTGCCCGTGGTAGCGGGTCATAAACAGCTTGGCGAGGCCCGCCGGAACCAGATTGTCCCACAGGGTTTGGAAGTAAGACAGCGGGCGAGGCCGGAAGCCGTTCCGCGCCCCCGTCACCTGCATCAGCTCATTGAAAACAATTAAATCATCGCGCGTCAAGTCCGGCACCATCTCGACGCCGTGCTTTTCCAGCGCCAGCTTGATGTTGCGCCGGGCCTGCGGCTTAAACGACGCCAGCAGGTCGGCTTCCGTGCGGCCTGCCAGGTCGAGCTGCATGACGCAGCGCGGCTGGGTGCCGCCAAAGCCCTGCACGTCGGCAGTGGCAGGCGGCGCAAAGCCGTGTTTTTTCAGCAGCGCCGACACGTCTGTGCGCTCAGCGGATACCGCCGGGTCTATTTTCAGAAATGCCGCACCGTCCACCGCCGCGTGTTTTTTGATCCCGTCCAGCAGAGTCGTGAACGCCGCTTCGTCGGCCCAGTCGGCGAGAAGCGGCCCGCGCGGGGCGTAGTAGAAGTTCCCAACCAGCGGCAGCTTGCGCTTCAAAAGAGCTGCGCCGCCGATCAGCGTTTCGCCGTCAAACAGGCCGAGGCGCAGGGGCGACCAGTCTGGGCTTTTGACGCCGGCCCACTCCCACGACTGCAAAACGTCGCCTTCGGAAACGCGCCCGACAAACGTGTTCCACAGAAGATGCTCGGCGGGAGAAGAAAGTTCGCGGACGGAAAACGAGGCAGGGGAAGGCATATGATGAGTATGGCACAGGCCGGGGCGCGTGTCAACGGCAGGAAGAAGCGGGCGATTGAAATCGCGGCAACAAGTGCGCGAAACCTGCCTCCGCAGGATAATACAGACAAATAACTTCCGAGTCCGCGAAGGCGGACTTTGCGCTTTTGTTGCCGCGATTTCAATCGCCCAGCATCCCCTCCCGCAAAGCCACCTGCCGCTGCACAATCGCCAGAAAGTTTTCCAGCACCGGCGACGGGTCATCAAGACGCGAAACGACGGCAAGCTCCGTGCGAGGCGCAGGCTCCTTTAAAGGCCGGTAGACGACGCCGTCCCGGTGCAGGTGCCGGACGCTCGACGGCAGCAGCGCAATCCCGAAGCCCGCCGCGACTAAACTCAGCGCGGTCTGCATTTCGCGCACTTCCTGAACCACGACCGGCGTGAAGCCCGCGCCTTCACAGGCCAATCGGACCACTTCGGCGTAGCTTGGCTTCGGCGACTCTGGAAACGAGATAAACAGCTCGTTCGCCAGCGCCGAAAGCGGCAGCGAGTCGGAATGAATCAAAGGGTGCGCGTTCGGCAGCGCGGCCAGAAACGGTTCCCGCTGAATGGCATGGACGACCGCCTCCGGCTGCGGCGCGTAGGGCCGGGCGAAGCCGACATGAATGATCTTCTCGCGCAGGGCCGCCGCCTGCTCGGCGGCGTTGAGTTCTTGCAGCGACAGCGCGACTTCCGGGAACGCCGCCCGGAAGTCATGCAGAACAGCAGGCAATAAATCATAAGTGGCCGACGCCGCGAAGCCGATGCCGAGCCAGCCGGTCTCGCCCCGCGCGGCGCGTCTTGTCGTGTCCGCCGCCGCCTCGACGCGGGTCAGGATTTGCCGCGCTTCGGCGAGAAACGCCGTGCCGGCGGGCGTGAGCTGCACCCGGCGGCTGGTGCGGGCGAACAGCGCAACGCCAAGCTCACGCTCAAGCTGCTGGATTTGCTGACTGAGCGGCGGCTGGGCGATGAACAGCCGGGCGGCAGCCCGTCCGAAGTGAAGCTCTTCGGCTACGGTCACAAAATAGCGCAGGTGCCGGAGTTCCATAGGCTGTACCTCTTAATCGTGCGTGAAAGATATATTGGACACACGCACGATTATAGCGCATAATAGACGTATGCAAAGCACAGCACCGAAACGCACGGCGAAAGAGCAGTTCGACCAGCAGGCGTCGGAGTATAACGCCCAGTGGAACACCTGGAGCGAGGAAACGCTGGACGCGATGCTCGCGGCCGCACAGCCCAGGCCCACGGACGCTGTTTTGGACGTGGCGACCGGCACGGGATTTACCGCGCTGGCGTTTGCGCCGCTGGTACAGTCGGTAATCGGGCTGGACGTATCGCTGGGAATGCTGCGGCAGGCGGAAAACTACGCCGCCGAGCGGGGCATCACCAACGCTGTTTTTCAGGAAGGCGCCGCTGAAGCCCTGCCGTTCGCCGACGCTTCGTTTGATTTGGTCACCTGCCGGATCGCGCCGCACCACTTTCTGAGTGTGCCGCAGTTTTTAGCCGAAACGGCCCGCGTCTTGAAGCCCGGAGGCAGTTTTGTTCTCGCGGACACGACCGTGCCGGACGGTCTGCCGGAAGCGGCGGACTGGCAGAACGCGGTCGAAGCCGTGCGGGACCCGTCCCATGTCAGAAACTACCCGCCGCGCGAGTGGCGGCAAATGGCTGAAGCCGCCGGACTGACTGTGACTGAGTGCCACACGGAAGGCAGCGGCATCACCATCCCGTTGACGGACTGGATCACCAAAGCCGGCTGCACCCCGGAGCAGGCCGACTTGGTACGCCGCGCGTTCGCCGAAGCGCCGGACAGCGCCCGCGCTGCGTTTCAGATTGTCTTGGGCGCGGACAGCCAAACCGTGTTTACCTGGCCGCGCGTGCTGCTGCGGGCGGTGAAGGAACCCCTCCCGCCTCGTTCCTCGTCTCCCTCCCCTGTTAGGGAAGGGCTTGATGAAGCGGGAACGAGAGTCGAGGGCCTTCCTCTTGCCCGGCCTAGTCCTATAGCCCTTCCCTAACAGGGGAGGGAGACGAGGAACGAGGCGGGAGGGGTTCCGGTTCTGCTATACTCTCAATTAAAGAACTTATTAAGAACTTATCAAAGGAAATCACCATGCCGAAAACAATGTTTGAGAAGATTTGGGACGCACATGTCGTCCGCGAAGAAGCCGGACAGCCCGCACTGCTCTATGTTGACCTGCATTTAGTCCATGAAGTGACGTCGCCGCAGGCGTTTGAGGGCTTGCGGCTGACGGGGCGCAAAGTCCGACGACCGGATCTCACCATCGCCACGATGGACCACAATGTCCCGACGACGAACCGCTCGCTGCCGATTGCAGACCAGATTTCGCAGCGGCAGATGCAGGCGCTGGCCCAGAATTGTCAGGACTTCGGCGTGACGCTCTACGACATCCATTCCAAGCGTCAGGGCATTGTGCATGTGATCGGGCCGGAGCTTGGGCTGACCCAGCCCGGCATGACCATCTGCTGCGGCGACAGCCATACCAGCACCCACGGCGCGTTCGGGGCTTTGGCGTTCGGCATCGGCACGTCCGAAGTCGAGCATATTCTGGCGACCCAGTGTTTGCCGCAGTCGAAGCCCAAGACAATGGAAATCCGGGTGAGCGGCCAGCTCGGCCACGGCGTCACAGCAAAAGATATTATTCTGGCGATCATCGGCAAGATCGGCACCGACGGCGCGACCGGCTACGCGGTCGAATACACCGGAGACGCCATTAAGTCGCTCTCCATGGAGGGCCGGATGACGGTCTGCAATATGTCCATTGAAGCGGGCGCCCGCGCCGGCATGATCGCGCCGGACGAGAAAACGTTCGCCTATATCAAAGGCAAGCCGTTCTCGCCCGCAGGCGACGACTGGGACACCGCCGTTGCAGAATGGCGAAAGCTGCCCTCCGACGCCGGAGCCGAGTACGATACGCTGGTCGAGCTGAACGCCGCCGAGATCGCCCCGCACGTCTCCTGGGGAACGTCGCCCGGCATGGTCGTTCCGATCACGTCGGCGGTCCCCTCCCCCGACGATTACGCCGACCCTGCCGACCGCCGCGCCGCCGAGCGGGCCTTAGAATACATGGGCCTGACCGCGAACGCCTCGCTGACGGATGTTCCGCTCGACACGGTTTTCATCGGCTCCTGCACCAATGGCCGAATTGAAGACCTCCGCGCCGCCGCCGCTATCCTCAAGGGCAGCAAAATCAGCCCCGGCCTCCGGGCTTTGGTCGTTCCCGGCTCCGCCCAGGTGAAAGTCCAGGCCGAAGCCGAGGGCTTAGACGTTGTCTTCAAAGACGCCGGTTTCGACTGGCGCGAAGCCGGCTGCTCCATGTGTCTCGGCATGAACCCGGACATCTTGCAGCCCGGCGAGCGCTGCGCGAGTACGTCCAACCGCAACTTTGAAGGCCGCCAGGGCAAGGGCGGGCGAACCCACCTCGTCAGCCCCCAAATGGCCGCCGCCGCCGCCATTGCAGGACACCTTGTAGACATCCGCGACTGGTCGAAGAACTAGCGCAATATGTCATAATCCCAAAGGAGCAATCGCCGGATGCTTACATTTGAGTTTGTACGTCTTGGCGTTCCCTGCACAGTACAAACACGGAACAGGAGCCGTATGGACAACTATAAAAAGGACATCAGGCGAGCCGCCGTTGATCGCTGGCCTGGGAATAGTTCATCACTTCTTGTTCCAGTCAGCGTAACACTCACCTATTTCTACACCAACGACCTGTTGGATGTGGACAATGTCATCAAGCCAGTTTTGGATCAGCTAAAAATGCTTGTTTATGTCGACGACAAGCAGGTAACTAGTGTCACCAGTCGCAAAATCAGCATCGTCAGCCACGAAGCAGTATTTGCAAATGCTTCTTCGGTACTGGTCTCTGGATTGCGGTCTCGAAGCGATTTTCTTCATGTCCTCGTTGAGTGGGAATAGGAGCAACTATTATGGAGACAGTAATTGAGCGTGAGCGTGCCGCGTCAGTAGCAGGCCGCTACCGACAACGCGGTTATCAAGTCGTAGAGGAGCCGACTGTCGAACAACTGCCGGATTTTCTGCGAGAACTTAACTTTCGGCCCGATCTTCTGGCTACGAACGGCTCGGAGTCTGTCATTGTAGAGATTCAATCTTTTGGACAGGTTGCACGCTCTCAAGTAATGGAGCAAGTAGCAGAAACTGTAGAACGCCATCCAAAATGGCGGCTAGAGCTTATTCTCGGTCATCTCCCTGAACCGATTGACCCAGAGCAGGCTGCTGGAGGACTACAGGCTATTGGAGAACTAGGGTCTCCGACAATCGGGTTTTCGGAAATTGAAGGACGGATTGGGAACAGCAAGTACTTGGCTTCAGTGGGCGAATTGCAGGCTGCTGTCATCCTGCTTTGGTCAGCACTCGAAGCGACCCTCCGAAACGGATTGCAGCGAGTTCCTGCCAGTTTTATTAACAACGTGCCAGCAGCAATTCTCAAGCAGGGCGTCGCCTATGGCTTGATGGACCCGGAGGATTATGAAACGCTGAACCGACTGCTGCCTGTACGAAATGCAGCAGTGCATGGCTTTGCAGCGGCGGTAAACGTGGATTTGCTGGAACAGGCTACCCGCATCACAAAAAATGTTTTGGCAGAAGTCAAAGAATTAAGCGATCCGCCTGAAGGCGGGTAGAGGGAGCACCATTGGAACCATTTACAACATTGACGGGGCTGGCGGCCCCTATGGACCGGGTGAACGCGGATACGGATCAGATTATCCCGAAGCAGTTTTTGAAGCGCATCGAGCGGACGGGCTTTGGGCAGTTTTTGTTTTTTGACTGGCGCTATGAGGCCGACGGCAAGACGCCGAACCCGGAGTTTGAGCTGAACCTGCCGCAGTATGCCGGGGCGTCCATTCTCATTACGGGCAAGAACTTTGGGTGCGGGTCGTCGCGCGAACACGCGCCCTGGGCACTGGCGGATTACGGCTTCAAGGCCATTCTCGCGCCGTCCTATGCCGACATCTTTTATAACAACTGCTTCAAGAACGGGATGCTGCCGCTCACGCTGCCGGAAGACACCATCAATATGCTTTTGGCGCGGGCGAAGACGCCGGGCTACACGATGACGGTGGATTTGGAGGCGCAGACGGTTAGCGACACGCAGGGGTTTACGTCGGCATTTGAAGTAGACCCGTTCCGCCGTCACTGCCTCTTGAACGGCCTGGACGACATCGGCTTAACCTTGCAGCACGAGCCGGACATCACGGCCTATGAGTCCGCGCGTCCGGCCTGGAAGCGCGGTGTGGCGGCCTAACCCACCGAAGCGGCAGAGGAGATCCCGGCATGACTGCTTCCGAGCCTGTGTTGACATCGCCACGAAAGCGGCGTACCCGCCGTATTTTGGGATGGTGTGCCGGGATTGCGCTCTGCCTCGCGATTGCGGCGGTCGTTCTTCGCGCTGTGCTAATCCGGCAGATGCGATGGCCGCGCCTAACGATTGCCCAAGAAGGCTGCGTCACGGCGGTCTCGGTCACGCCGGACGGGCGGACCATTTTCAGCGGCGAAGGACCGGCTTATGACCTGCCGCATTTTGTTCAGAACCAACCGAGGGATGTATTTGTGTGGAGCGCGGCAGATGGGCGTATTCTTCGCAGGCTGCCTTCCTTCTACTGGCGATCTTCCAGCGTAACGGCTTCCCCAAGCGGCGAACAAATTATTGCCTGCGGAACGCCCGGTCCTCGCGCCGCGAACGGCGGGTCCGACGGAATCGTTGCCTGGAATTGGCAGACCGGGCAGAAGCAATGGGGGCAAGATGGGAAAACGGACGATTGTATGCCGTTCAGTTATTCCCCAAATGGAACGCTGGTTGGGTGCTTAAACAACATCCGCGTCGCCGCGACCGGCAGGCTAGTCTGCCGAACATCGGCGCATGGGGCGGCTGACAGGCAGAGCGAGTTCACGCCGGACGGTAAACTGTTCGGCATTATTGACGACGTAACCCTTGATCCCAAAACGAGGCGAATGCGGGACGCCGATAACGGCAAGAGCTACTATGCCACAACCCGGCTGCATTTCTGGCACATCCACACCGGCAAAGAAGCGAAAGACTTTCCGTTCATCCGAGTCCGCGCGTTTGATGTTGCGCGTGACGGACAGTGGCTGGTGATGGCAAGTGAGGCCGACGGCATGACGGGCGGAACGGACGGCTCAGTCGTGCGACGCGTGGATTTTAACACCGGCAAAGCGGAATGGACACGAGAGCGGCGGATGAACGAACCAAACGCCGATCCCGATGCGACTTTGAACTCAATCGCAATTTCACCGAACGGTAAGTATATCGTTCTTGCAAGCAGCAACAGCCACTTGATTGTTTTGGATGCTCAAACGGGGCGCGAGCTATTCCGGCCCTTTATTCCGCCCGGCACGACCATTCCTGATTGGGCGATCCCCGGCGGCTTGGCGTTTTCGGAGGATGGGAAAACGCTTGTCAGCCGGTGCGGGCGGCGAATTCTTGTTTGGGATGCGTCGGCGCTTCAGTAGCAGCGGCATTGAGAAGCCGGGTCTTTTCGCTTCAGTATACCCCGCGCCTACTTCAATGCTTCTTCGGCTTCCAGTTCGCGCAGGAGCGGCTCGGCGCGGGCGACCAGCTCGTCTTTGCGCGGGCGCAGGGTGTCGCGGGTGTCGCAGTAGACGGCCAGGGCTTCTAATGGGCTGAGGGCTTCGGTGAGGAGCTTGGAGCGGACGGCGTCGGTGTCGCGCACGATTTCTTTGTGCAGGGTGACGGTCAAAAAGGCGGCGCTGAGGGCGGCGCGGATGTCGGGGTCGCGGACGGCGGCCTGCTGCTCGGAGTTGATTTTGTAGGAGACTTTGACAATCGCGCCGTCAATCGGCTGCTTGCGGATGGCGGCAACGATAGCTTCCGTCGGCGCGTCGCCCGCGGTGGTCACATCGGCATCTATCTCGACAAATGGGCGGGTTTTAACGGCGACGTGCTTGACTTCAGCAGCCCCTTTAGCGAGGTCTACCAGCGCAAAGCCCTTGTCTTCGGAGCGTTCGCCGAAGTCAATGCGCTCGATGGAGCCGGAGTAGACGACGGGGGGCTGCTTGCCTTTGTTCAGGTCTTGATAACGGTGGATGTGGCCGAGGGCGACATAGTCAAACGGCGCCTGCGTGAGCGTAGACAGCGGGACTTCAGGCTCATTGGTCAGGTAGCCGACTTGGTTGGCGCTGAGCTTCGCGTTTGTGACGGAGAAATGGCCCATCAGCACCGTCGGTAAATTCGGATCGCAGAGGGCGGCGAGCGTGTCAATGCCCTGCGTGTAGCGATCTACAATAAGCTGGGTCGTCTCCTGCACGCCTTTATCTTTGTTTTCCTCGCGCGACAGCACCAGACTCTTGATCAGATACGGCATGGCGGCGATTTGAACCTGGTTGCCGCGCTTGGTCGGGAGGACCCGGTGGCCGGGAGTATCAAAGACGTGCAGCTTGTCGCCGGACAGGGCGCCGAAGATCTCAATGGCGTTTGCCCGGCCTTTGGTGTTCGGGATGTCGTGGTTGCCGGCGAGCAGGACGACCGGCACGCCTGCCGTGGTCAGCTTTGCCAGGCACTGGGCAAACTCGCGCTGGTGGGTCTGGTTCGGGTCGCGTGTTTTGTAGGCGTCCCCGGCGAACACGGCCAGCTCGACATCGGCTTCCAGCGCAATGTTGATCGCCTCCAGCAGCGCGTTGCGGAAGTCCAGCAGGCGGGACGGCAGGCCGGTCTGCGGGTCGAACCGGCCATAGTTTTCGACGCCGAAATGGACATCGCCGAAGTGCATCAAACGGATAGGCTGGGGCATGACGAGAGTATACCCGAACTCAGGCCGCCCGCGAAAGCGCGTGCGCCTCGGCAGCGGCTCCGTCATCCAGCAGTTCCAGAAAGACCGAAACTAGGTCTGGGTCGAAGTGGGTTCCGGCCAGGCCGTGCAGATGGTCTTTGACCCGCTCCGGCGGCCAGGCAGCCCGGTACGGGCGGTCGGACGAAAGCGCATCCCACACGTCCACCAGCGCAAACAGGCGGGCGGACAAGGGGATTTCATCGCCGCGCAGCCCCTGCGGATACCCGGAGCCGTCCCATTTTTCATGGTGACAGTAGGGAATGGTCAGAGCAGGGCGCAAAAATTCTGCGGGATCGAGCATTTCTTTGGCGAGGGCCGGGTGGCGGCGCATCGTGATCCATTCGTCGTCGTCAAGCGGACCGGGCTTCAGGAGAACGGCGTCTGGGACACCCATTTTGCCGATGTCGTGCAGCAAAGCGCCGCGCCGGACGTGGACCATCTCGGCTTCGGGGATACCGACGGCCTGCGCCAGCCGCAGGGTCATTTCGGTGACCCGGCGTGAGTGGCCTTCGGTTTCGTGGTCGCGCAGGTCGAGGGCGCGGGACCAGCCTTCAATGGTGGCGTCGTAGGCATGCAGCAGTTCCGAATTCAGCGCCAGAATACTTTCTTCGGCCCGCTTGCGCTCGGTGATGTCCCGAATCAGCACCTGTCCTGCCGGTTTCCCCCCGTAGACGATCCCGATGCTGACCGCTTCCACGTCAATCACTTTTCCATCTGAACGGACGTATTTTTGCTGGGTCAGCGGACTGGACTTGCCGAGACTCTGACTCCGGGCAGCACGCTCCCGTGCCAGCGCGTGAAAGCTGGGATGAACGAAATCCAAAACGGGACAGCCAATCAGGTCTTCGGCACAGGACGCGGCCAGGAGTGTCACGGCCGCCGCGTTCGCATACACAAAGCGGCTTTCCACATAAACAATGACCGCCTCCGGCGAATGCTCCACCAAACCGCGATACCGCGTCTCGCTTTCCAGCAAAGCGGTCTCCGCATGTTTCCTTTCGGTGATGTCGCGTACCAGCACCTGCCCTGCCGGTTTTCCGTCATAAACAGTCGTCATGCTGACGGCTTCCACATCGATGATGCTGCCGTCGAGCCGGACATATTTGAGCTGAACCAGCGAGTTCCCGGTGCCGGCAACGACCTGAGCCATCCGCTCGCGCACGGCGGCCACACTGTCGGAATGGACAAAGTCCAGGTTCGCGCGGCCGACCAGCTCGTCTGCGTTCCCCGCGCCGAGCAGTCTGACCATCGCGGCGTTCACATACCGCAGAACACCTTCCGAATAGACGAAAATCGCTTCCGGGGAATTCTCGACCAGGCCCCGGTAGCGGGTTTCGCTTTCCCGCAGCGCTTCCGCCGTTTGACGCCGCTCGGTGATGTCCTGGAACGTGACGACCGCGCCCAGCACCTGACCCTCCTCGCAGATCGGCGTGGCGATGTATTCTACGTTAAACGCCGTGCCGTCCTTGCGCCAAAAGACCTCATTATCCACCTGGCGCGTTTCGGCATCATGCAGGCACCGATAAATGG
The DNA here is from genome assembly GCA_965277885.1 of Capsulimonadaceae bacterium. Classification (GTDB taxonomy): domain Bacteria; phylum Armatimonadota; class Armatimonadia; order Armatimonadales; family Capsulimonadaceae; genus JANXMY01. The sequence goes on from CBDIDS010000003.1 coordinate 930,793, forward strand.
AACAGTCTTGTTTAGGATACGCCCCGCCGTCGGCGTGGGTATGATGCAGAAGTGCGTGCATCGGCTGGCCGATGATTTCTTCGACGTCGTATCCCAGCATCTTTGCCGCCGCCGGATTTACGAACTGGGTGATGCCATTTGTGTCCACCCCGTAAATGCCTTCCCCGGCCGAGTTCAGCAGCAGCTCATTCCGGCGCTGCACTCGTGCCAGAGCCTCAGTTCGCTGCGCGACCCGCGTTTCAAGCGTCTCATGCGACTGTATTAAAATCGTTTCGGCCACTTCAAGCTGGGCCTGCCGCAGACTGATCTGGGACATCTCTTGAAGGCTTTGCCGGCAGGAGATCAGCAGAAAGATGTCGGTAAACCCCACCCAGCCGGCATGCTCGGCCGTCAGCCACGGGGCGGCGGACGCCAGGCCGTACACCGACTGCGGCCAGAAGATGCCGCGCAGGAAATGGTCCGCTGCCGTCACCATCGTTGCTGAGAGAAGGACGCGCCAGTCGCGGTAGAACGCCAAAAACGCCAGCGAGCCGAAAATATGGAAGTGCGTCGCAATGCGTCCCCCGCTGATATGGATCAAAAGCGCAGACATGAGAAGCTGCGAAACGGCGATGACCTGCCGGGTGATCGTTTGTCCGGGGCGGAGCAGGGCCAGGCCGATTGGAAAAACAGAAAGCAGGCCGCCGAGGAAGATTGCGGCTAAGACATGCGGGTGGACCACGCTTTCCGTGCCGGCCCAGGTACGCGGCGACAGGCAGCAGGCGACAAGAACAGCGCCGGCCCACTGCGCCGCCATCAGGCCCGCGAACATTCTGTCGGTCCGGCAATAAATCGCCTGGCGCTGGGCCTCGAAAATGCTTAAAGCGCGGGCCGCAATTTCGTCTGTCTGTAAAGACGGCGCTAAGGGAGCCATGAAATGCTTCTCCGACTAATTTTGCAGTGCGCGGGTGTGCGATTCGTCGTCATCGGGCAGCCGTAGACCGGCGCTTGACTTGGGCCGGAGATGCCGTGCAGCCAGGCCGTAACTGCCGCCAAACCTGCATTGTCGCCTTCATGGCCGCGCGAGCCTGTCAGTCCGCCGTGGAACAGCAGCCGTCCGTTCGGGGCATACAGCAGGGTCTCGCCGGAAGTCGCCGCGCCCAAGCGCCGGGCCGCGTCGCCGTTGTCGTCGGTCAAGGCCGAGACGCCGGGGATGGCTTCGGCCTGCCGCCGCAGGTCCGTCTCGGCGAAGGCTTCCGGGCAGCCGGCAGGCCGCAGAAACAGCACAACTAAGTTCGCCGTGTTCGGACACAGCGCCGCCAGACGGTTCAGCTCCGTCAAACTCGCCCGGCTGCATGGGCATTGCGGATGGACGAGCATGATCAATGTCGGCTTCTTTGGGTCAAGCGCGGCCAGCGCGAGTTTCTGCAAGTGTGCCGGCGGATGCGCGGCCCTTCCCGCCGCCCCGTCAATCTTTTCGGTCCAGCCGAGGGCAAAAAGCGCCATCAGCAGCCAGGCCGCTACGGCGCAAACGAAAAACGTTTTTTGAAGGGCAATCTTTGAGAACATGGGAGGATATATCTTCTTGCCCTGTTATCGGCGTATTGTACGAAATTGTTCACCCTGCTTATGTATGAATTATGTATGACAAGAAGAAGACGTCAAGCCGATGTCCGTTGACAGGATTTGCCGGAATCGGCTATACTCACGGCAGAAAGGGGCCATTCCACTATGGTTCTTACCTGGGATCAGGACCCGCGCGAGCTTTATTCCGGCATCCAGATCGGCGGCATTATTGAAACGCTGTTAAACGATCAGCTTGTCGTTCACACCGACGAAGCCCGCGCGAATGAAGGCGAGTTTCCCGAACAAAACATCCGAATGCTGGCCGCGAACGGCCTGCTCGGCATGAAAATCCCGACCGAATACGGCGGCCTGGGTTTAGACACGTTGAACGTCACTTACGCCGTGGAGCAGATTGCCCGTATCGCCCCGGCAACAGCGTTTGTGCTGCTCCTGCACACGCTCACCGCGAACCGCATCAATCAGGCCGGCACGGAGTACCAGAAGCGCAAATATCTCCCGCCCATCGCCTGCGAGACTTTAGGCGCGTCGGCCTGGTCGGAAAGCGGCGTCGGCGCGGATAAAAGCGTGCTGAACACGAAAGCCTACTGCGAGGACGGCGTCTGGCATTTGAACGGCCAAAAAGCCTTCTGCACCGGCGCAGGCCACGCAGGCGTCTATATGGTGATGACCGACACGACCGACGGCAAAGGCTTCTTTCTCGTTCCCGCCGATAATCCGGGCCTGCGGATCGGCGAGCCGATGGACTCGATGGGCCTGCAAGGAACGCATTCCGGCGTCGTCGGTCTGGACCACGCTTTGGTTCCCGACAGCGAGCGGGTCGGGACACCGGGCAATATCGGCCCGATCATCAACTTTGATATGCAGAGCGGCCTGCACTCCGGGATTGTCGCCACCGGCATTGCGCTCGGCACCTTCGGGCGGCTTTTAGATATTGTCAAAGCCAACAACTCATTCGAAAAGTACGAAAGCGTCCGGGTGCGCGTCTCTCAGCTTGCCGCGACATTAAGCGTCATGCGAACCCACGTTTACGCGCTGGCCCAGATGGCGTCCCTGCCCGATGCCGTCCGCCTGCCGGTCGAGTCCGCAACCATGACCGCCAAGCTGTTTTTGTCCGAGAATGCCCTCCAAATGACCACCGACGCCATAGCGATCGCCGGCAAGTCCGGCTACCTGCGCGAGAACGGTTTAGAAAGACTGCACCGTGACGCCCTCGGTATCGTCATTGCCGCCCCAATCAACGGCCAGGTGTTAGGCTCCATCGGCGAGTCCCTGCGCCGCACCGACCGCTCCTCGCATTTGTATAAAGTATGAGCGCACCTAAAATTATGGGCGTTATTCCCGCCCGCTTTAATTCGTCGCGCCTGCCGGGGAAAGCCCTGCGGGAGATCGCGGGCCGTCCGATGATCCACTGGGTCTACTTCAACGCCAAGCGCTCGCCGCTCTTGACCGATCTTGCCGTAGCGACGGACAGCCTGGAAATTCAAGCCTCGTGCGAGGCCGCCGGTATCCCCGTGTATTTGACCCGCGAGCATCCGTCCGGGACCGACCGCGTTCACGAAGTCCTGACCCGCACCGACGCCGACGTTTATGTCAACATACAAGGCGATGAGCCGACCCTACGCCCGGACCAGTTGGAGCTGATGCTTCAGCCGTTTTTGGATGGCAGCGGCGTTCAAGTTTCGACTCTGAAAGTCGCCGTTTCTGCGGCTGAGGCTGCCGACCCGAACAACGTCAAAGTGGTCACCGCCGACAGCAATCTCGCATTGTATTTCTCGCGCTACCCCCTGCCCTACGACCGGGCCGGTGTGGGGTTGGCCCGGCACTTCAAGCACATCGGCCTGTACGCCTACACCCGCGCCGCGCTTTCGCTGTACCACAGCCTGCCGCAGTCGTCTTTGGAGCTGACCGAGAGCCTGGACCAGCTTCGTTTTTTGCAGAACGGCGTTCCCATCTACGTCGCCGAAACGCCGCATGACACGGTGGGCGTGGACACCGAAGCCGATTTAGAGCGCGTGATTACGATGTTCGAGACGGTCAACAGCGCGTGAACGAGTTTCTTCTTCAGACGCCACGGCATGAATGCCGAGGCTCCGAAACACAGTGTCGCAGCGACACAAAAGAAGAACACACTTCGAAGTCTTCCGTCGCCTCGACGGTGTTTTGTTCAGCCTCGGCATTCATGCCGAGGCTCTTACTCCGCGCTCATCTCACCTATGTATTTCCTCTACAGCCTGCTTTTCTCGTCATGGATACTCTTCATGGCCCCCTACTTCCTGTACCGGGCCTGGAAGCACCAGAAGTACCTGCCTGCGCTGCGTCAGCGTCTCGGCCATCTCCCGGACACGCTGCGCTCCGACGGGCGACCGACGATCTGGATACACTCGTGTTCCGTCGGCGAGACCCTGAGCGTTCAGCCCTTAGCCCAGGCCCTGCACGAGCGGTTTCCCGAAGCGCGTTTGGTCTTCTCCACGATCACCAAGACCGGCCAGGCCATTGCCCAGGAGCGGTTCGCGAAGTACGGCGACGGCAACTCGTTCTACTTCCCGATTGACCTAGCTTCCATCGCCGACAAAGTTCTGGACACCCTTCAGCCGACATTACTTATCACAATAGAAACCGAGATCTGGCCGAATGTTCTGCATGAAGCCAAGAAGCGCGGTATCCCCGTAGTCATGGTCAACGGGCGTATTTCCGCCGAATCGTTCACCTACTATCGCTGGGTGCAGCCGCTGATGGGGCCTGTCTTCGGGAACTATGCGCTTCTGCTGATGAAGGCCCAGGAAGACGCGAACCGCTTGCAGCGCATGGGAGCGCCGCCGAGCAAGATCAAAGTCAGCGGGAGCATCAAGTACGACCGCAATGTTGCCGCCGAGAAAGAGATCACTCAGAAGCAGGCTGCCGCACTGGACGCGGCGCTGGCGCTCACGGTCACCGATGCCCCACTCATCGTCGCCGGCAGTACCCATGACGACGAGGAAGGGACGCTGCTCGAAGTTCTGCGCCGCCTGCGCCAGAGGCCCGGCTTAGAAACGACGCGCCTGCTTCTGGTCCCGCGTCACCCCGAACGCTTCGCCGCCGTTGCCCAAATGGCCGAGCGTCAGGGCTTCACCGTCAAGCGCCGTTCCGACCCCGCCCCCGGCAACCCTTCCGCCGAAGTCTTAGTCTTAGACACCCTCGGCGAGCTAGGCACGGCGTACAGCTTCGCCACCGTCGCGTTTGTCGGCGGCACGCTCATCCCCCACGGCGGCCAGTCCATCATGGAACCCGCGCTCTATGCCAAACCCATCGTCGTCGGCCCGTCCATGCTGAACTTCCCCCAGATCATTGACGATTTTATCGAGCGCGGCGGCATCGCCCAGATTTCCGCCGACGAGACCGACAAAGAAGCGCAGAAAACCCAGCTCACCACCGCCTTTGCCAAACTCCTGCTCGATGCCGACGCCCGCGCCGCAATGGGCCGCGCCGCCCTGTCGGTCTTCGAGGGCAGCCAGGGCGCGACCAAGTTCACCGTAGACCACATCGCCGCCATCTTTGAGGAGACGTTGCGAAAATGAGCGAAATACTAGCCCGCATCCGCGTCCGCGAAACGTCCGGCATTCGGCGGTTCCTGTACCCGCTGACGGCGTATGTCAGCACCGCCGATGTAGACCCGGTTGACTCACAAATTGTTGCACCTGACGGCACCTCTGTTCCTATGCAGATGACACAATGGGGCAAAAAACAATACCGTATAGATTTTGCGGTTTCGCTTGATCCGTTTGCAGAACAAGAATTCTTACTTACTGATGATAGATCTAATGCAGTCATAGATGATCCACTAAATGCAGAAATTGCGTCTGAAAAAGGGTTAATATGGAGCAGACAGAGGCGCTTTACAATGCTTCTTAGACATGATGCACTTCATCGTGATGTGGTTTATGATGGAGTTTTCTTTCCGCAAGACTTGCCTACGATTACCTGCAATGGCAGACCAATGGATGTGACAAAAAGCAAGCATACACCTGTTGCCCTTGCTAAACTATCGGCTTATGTGGAGGCTGTAGGGCGGTATCCCGACGATAGAGCAGCAACGACACATACCGACATCACTGCGGTCAAGTCGTGGGAAATGATTACGCACACGCTGGAACAGGCGAAGCCGAATGATGAAATTGTGTTCACTTTGCCGCTTGCGATCACGTCCCCTACCCTCACCTGTGACTTCGGCGTTGGCGGGTATGTGTTCGGGAAACTAGACAGCAAAGCGACAGAAATTGTCTGGCGAACAGAGTTTGGGAACGCGCCCTATGCCAAGTGGACAGTAGCGACGGCGGGGCGTGTAGATTATGTCGGGGAAGTAGAAACCGAAGAAGCGTTTGTCTCGCAGCGGTGGTTTCACTTGATTGACAGTAATAAAGCATTAGCAGTGGCAATTACGCGACTGCCAGACGGGTGCCAGTCCATGACGGTACGGCTAACGCATGACGGCGATGTGTCAATCACGTTCAAGCTGGGCGACAGAGTAACGGACCATGCGGATTTTGGCGCCTGTTACCATTTTCTGAATGATGTTCCGGCGATTGCCGCCGCGACGAACCCGCAGTCTATTTTGCTGCCGCCGGTGGTGGAAGTTTTGCCGGTAGGATGACGGGAGTAAGAACCCCTCCCGCTCGTTCCTCGCTCCCTCCCCTGTTAGGGAAGGGCAAAACCACCATCCTGACGCTGACAAGAGGCATCAGGCCAGATATGTACTCCGGCCCTTCCCTAACAGGGGAGGGAGCGAGGAACGAGCGGGAGGGGTTCCCACAGCAACCCCTGCAAGCGCTCTTTCAGCCGCGTGTGCCGGTGAATGTCGTTTTGTTTCTTGACGGCCATCGCAATCGCGCGTTTGGGGCCAATCAAGACGGCGAACTTCTTGGCGCGGGTGAGGGCGGTATACAGCAAGTTGCGCTGCAAGAGCATGTAATGCTGGGTGTGGATGGCAAGCACGACGGCGGGGTATTCGCTGCCCTGGGATTTATGTATGCTTGCCGCGTAGGCAAGTGTCAGCTCGTCTATGTCGGAAAACTCGTAGATCACTTCGTTTGTGCCCTGGGCATCTGTGAAAGCGACGGTGAGGATTTCTTCTTCCAGGTCAACAGCGATCACCGCGCCGATGTCGCCGTTGTACACAAACTTGTCGTAGTTGTTGACGATCTGCATGACCCGGTCGCCGACGCGGAACAGGCGCAGGCCGCGCTGGATTTCGGGCTTGTCGAAACGGGGCGGGTTGAGAACTTCCTGAAGGCGCGTGTTCAAGTGGGCGGCCCCGGCAGAGCCGCGCTGCATGGGGGTCAGGACCTGAATATCGCCGGGGGCGTAGCCGCGCTTCGGCAGGCTTTTGGCGACGACCGCGACGACTTTCTCGGCAAGCTCGTCGGCTTCGTCCGCGTCCAGCCACGCGCAGTCGCGGTTTGCGGACGGCGGCGGCAGCTCCGGCAGGCGTCCGGCGTTGATCGCATGGGCGTTGGTAATGATCAAGCTCTCGGCGGCCTGGCGGAAGACCTGGGTAAGCCGCGAGACAGGGACGATGCCGCTGTCTATGAGATCTCGGAGGACGTTGCCCGGCCCAACCGACGGAAGCTGGTCCACGTCGCCGACAAACACGACCTGGGCTTCCGGCGGAACGGCTTTCAGGAGCGAGTAAGTCAGCACCATATCCAGCATCGAGCTTTCATCTACGATGAGAACGTCGCATTCGAGCGGCGATTCTAAGCCGCGCTTGAAGCCGCGCTGCTCCGGGTCAAACTCTAAGAGCCGATGAACAGTCTTCGCTTCCCGCCCGGTCACTTCCGCCATGCGCTTCGCCGCCCGGCCCGTCGGCGAGGCTAATAACACGTCTTTGTCCAGCGCCTCAAACGCGGCAACGATGGCATTTGTTGTCGTGGTCTTACCCGTCCCAGGGCCGCCGGTCAGCACAGAAAAGCGCGATTGCAGAGAGGTTTGCACAGACTCGCGCTGCTGCTCGGACAGCGCCGTGCCATTTTGGTCAAGAAGCGCCGAAAGCCAGTCGCCGTCCGATTCGGGAAGAGGCACGGGGGATGCAACCAGCGCTTTGAGGCGCTCGGCAACGCCGATCTCGGTCTTGTGCAGCGACGGCGTGTAAATGGCGATCTCGGTGTCGCCCATCAGCGTGAACGGCTCGGCGACGAGACGCCCAGAGTCAGCCAGTATCTTGATCGCGCTGACGACATCCCCTACTCCCAGTATCTCGCCCGCTTTTTGGGTTAGCTCGGCCTGGGTCAAGTAGGCATTGCCACCCGATTCAACCGCTTCATTCAGCACATACACAACGCCCGCTTCAATCCGCCGGGGATCATCTTCGGCGATGCCGATGGCGCGGGCGATTTTATCCGCGCTCTTAAACCCGATGCCCCAGATGTCCGACGCGAGCTGGTACGGGTTCTTTTCGACGACTTCAATGGATTTACTGCCGTAGGCTTTGTAAATCTTGACGGCATACGCCGGGGAAACGCCGTGTGACTGCAAGAACAGCATGATGTTCTTGACTTCCCGCTGGTCTTTCCACGCCGTCGTGATCTTCGCGAGCGTCTTTTCCCCGATGCCGCCGACACCGAGCAGCTTGCGCGGGTGGTTCTCGATGATGTCTAAAGCATCCTCGCCGAACTTCGCCACAATGCGCTTCGCCGTGACCGGCCCGACTCCTTTGACCATGCCGCTGCCCAGATACTTTTCAATCGCAAAGGCAGTCGCAGGCCGGACGACTTCGTAGCGGGCGACCGTCATCTGCTTGCCCCACTGAGCATGATTGGTCCAGGTGCCGTAGCAGAGCAGCGATTCGCCGACGACGGGATTGGAAAAGCTTCCGATGATGGTGATGACATCGCGGGCGTTCGGCGGCAAAAGACGCGCGACCGTGTAGCCGTTGTCTTCGTTGTGGAAGGTGATGCGCTCGATCACGCCTTCGAGCGTGTCCAGCGGCGGGCCGTTCGTGGGAAGTGTTGCAGAGGGTTGAGGTTTAAAGGCGCACACAAGGCATTATACCCCAGCAACGATACGGCATTTTGCTTCTGTGATCATCTCTGCGATACGCTGAGGGCACTGGACGTTCTCCACGTTGAGCGTTTTGCTCCACAGATTTGGAATAGAAACATGGCAGGTGCAGCGTACTGTACCAATCATGTCATCGCATCTAGGAACGAAAATGTCTTTAATGTTATCCAGTTTTGTCTTATGGATGACAGGACTTCCCTCGTCCGGGGTTGCCGCAAAAAGACGGCGGTCTGTTAAGGCATACCAGGGCGCGGAGTCGTAGCCACTGCGAGTAAAAGAAACAAACATCCATATTGTCAACGGGACCAAAACTCCAAACATCACAAGGAAAAAGTCATTAACAGGGCTAGGGGAATAAATGTCGTTCCCAATTATGCTTACTAGGAAAAGACACAAAAGCCCTACAGCGATGTAGCAGCCACGCCATGACTGTCGCATGAAATCTGTTTTATCAGGGCGACCAACCCAAATCAGCACTTCGCCGACCTCAAGGTGGTGCTGAAATGGATGATTTTCAAGTCCCTCGTCAGACACAACACTGTTCTGCTGTCGCATATTGGCCTTCTTATATGGGTGGACCAGAACTTAGTCTTCGACATAGCCGGGCGCAAAGCGGGCCAGCCGCCCGGCGAGTTCCTTCACGATGTCGGCTTTAACCGTGATCGTCTCCGGGCCGTAGTCTACGGAGTGAACCCGGCCCATCTCGTAGCACTGGGCGACAACATCGGAGCGATCATAGGGCAGAATGAGTGTGACAGTCGCGAGCAGAGATTGCAGGGTCGCTTCCATCCGGTCCATCAGGAACGGGATGCCGTCGCGCTTGGTGGCCGAAAGGTAGCACGAGTTCGGCGTCTCGGCGATCAGGGTTTGCAGCTCATACGGGTCTTTAACTAGGTCAGCCTTGTTGAACGCCGTGATGATCGGCTTATTCTCCGCGCCAAGCTCGGCCAGCACTTCCAAAACCGCCCGCATCTGCCGCTCGCGCTCCGGGTGGGCCGTGTCTACGACATGGATTAGAAAATCGGCCTGGACGACTTCTTCCAAAGTCGCCCGAAACGACGCGACCAGATGGTGCGGCAGGTTGCGGATAAAGCCGACCGTATCGGTCATTAAGACCGACCAGCCGCCGTGCGGCAGCACCACCCGGCGCGTCGTCGGGTCGAGCGTCGAGAACAGCATTCGGTCCGCCAGCACTTCCGCGCCCGATAGTAAGTTAAGAAGCGTAGATTTGCCCGCTGACGTGTAACCGACCAAAGCACACGTTGGAAACGGCAGCTTATGGCGCATCTGCCGCTGCTGCGCCCGCTGCTCCTTCATTTCGTCAATCTCGCCGCCGAGCAGCGAGATCCGCTCCTTGACCCGCCGCCGGTCGCTTTCCAGCTTGGTTTCGCCGGGGCCGCGCCCGCCGATGCCGCCCTGCTGCCGCTCGAACTTGGTATACAGCGACGACAATCTGGGCAAGAGGTAGTTAAGCTGGGCCAATTCTACCTGCAATTTGCCCTCCCGCGTCCGCGCCCTTTGAGCAAAGATGTCCAAAATAAGCTGGGTGCGGTCCAACACGCGCCGTTCAAGCGCATTGGTCAGGTTCCGCTGCTGGGTTGGGGACAGCTCATCGTCAAAGATGACAAGCTCGGCGTTCGTGGAAGCCAGCTCGCCCTTCAAATCCTCCACCTTGCCCGGCCCGATGTAGGTCGCCATGTCCGGGGCGCGGCGCGACTGGGAGAACTCGCCGACCACCCGTGCGCCCGCCGTCATCGCCAGCTCCCGCAGCTCCGACAGCCGCATCGCCATATCGTCCTCGCCGCCCGCCAGAGACAGCGAAACCACCAACGCCCGTTCTTCCGTCGCCGTACTATAAGAAAGTTGTGCCATAGACAAGAAGTATACCCATTTGGGCGTGAACCGTTAGGCAGCGTTCTCTTGAACAGAACGTACCGGCACGGCCTCAAGAATTGCCCGCAATGCTTTGTTGACCTGCTCCGACGTCGTAAACACTTCGGCGATGTCTTTTTCTAAAATGATGGCTTTTCGCCGCAAAGCTCGTTCCGCGTAGGGATTATGTTTCGCTTTGCTGAAATCATACTCCGGCAACAAATCGTCTTCCAAGTCCTCGTTTGGGTCGCTGTAAACGTGAATTCTATGCTCCATATCTTTTTGCTTCTCCCTTCGTTGCCAGCCTTGCGGTGATGATGCGGGTTGCGTTGGGGCGCTCGGTGAAACCAACTACCAGCAACCGTCGCGCGTCGGATTCGCCCATCAAAATTAAGCGTTCTTCTTGACCGAAATGCTGCAAATCATCGAGCAGTTCCGAGAGCGGGTCATCAAAAACAGTGACAGCTTCTTCAAACGAAACGCCGTGTTTTTGCTTATTTATGTCTGCTTTCGCGTCATCCCACTCAAAATCTATTATCATTGTGCTGTGAAGTTGATTATACCCGCTTAACCTCAAAGCGCGTGGTATACTGACGCTCTCCAAAAGTATGGTTGACGGGAGAAAAGCAATGGCAGACATGGGGGAGAATGAACTGAAAATCAGCGGCGAAATTGCCGAACTGCGCCGCTTTCGCGTTCAAGCGGATGCGCGTCTTGCGCCGCCGTCGGAGCGTGATCCCTACACCGGCAGCAGTCCGACGCTTTTGAGCTTTCACCGGCTGCTGCCGGTTCCTGCCGAAGTTTCTGCGCGGGACTACGGCGCACAGGGCGGCGGGTATGAGTGGCAAAAAGCGAACTGGGGCGTCAAGTGGGGCGCGTCCAGCGCGAATCTCAGCGAAGAGGCTGACAGATTGATTTACTCGTTCGAGACGGCCTGGTCTGCCCCGCTTCCATTCTTGCAGACGGTTTCTGCCGACTATCCCACGCTGATGTTTCGGCTTGCGTTCTCCCAGCCGATCAGTCACGGCCAAGAACAATTTGCTTTTCGCGCCGGCGCAGCCGTAGATTTTGAGTGAGGCCAACGTGTCGGAAGCACAGAAAATACCGCGTTCCTCCTATGAACTTCCCTTGCTCCAAAGCATTGCCGAGATGGGCACCGATGTTATTCCCGGCGAGGAGCTATACCGGAAAGTAGCCGTCAAAATGGGGTTTGCCGGGCAAGAGCCGGAATACGACCTTGTCCATGCCCGCGATAAGTGGGTTTACACCCTGCAATGGGTGCGTCATGCCCTCGTCAAGAGCGGCGACTTGGGCGGCAGCCGGCGCGGCATTTGGGCGATCACGGAGCAGGGCAGGCAGCGCATCGGCGGTTAGAACTTTTCTGACGCCCGAAGGACGTGATGAGCGAGCGAGTGAAGTTTACTTGCTCGCTCTTTTTTGTTCAGACTCGTGCGCTTTCACCTTGCGCGGGTGCGGATGGCGCTCGTCGGCAACGATTTCGGGGGCGGCGGCGAGCAGGTCCGTCAAGTAAGCCACTTCGGCTTCCAGACGGTACTCGGTGTGACAGAGCGCCCACTGCTTGGCCGTGCCGACATATTCCCGTGCTTCTTCGTTGACCCGACGGCTTTCCGCCAGCATCCCCCCCACCTTTTCTAATCGCTCAGTCAAGACCGACGGCAGGGCGTCCAGAGTTTCGGGATCAAGCCGCGTGAGAGCCAGGTCGAAGGGGTCCGGCTTGAACCAAATCTCGTGCAAACCTGCCTGCTGAAGCGCCGCAAGGGCCTCATTGCCGGCGTCGGTGATTTCGTAAAGCTGACGGGTCGGCCGGTTTCCTTCGCGCTCGCGGCCCGACTCCCGCAGCAGACCTTCCGCCGCAAGCCGCTTCATCGCCCCGTAGACCGCGCCGACGGTAATATCGGTCCACAAATGCACCCGGTAGCGCTCCGCCGTCAGCCGCAGGCGGTGACCGTGCATCGGGCCATATTCAGCAAAAGAAGACAAAATAAATAATCGGATGGAAGACATATTGCTTTCGCGAAAGTAATCGGGTATGATGTCTCCCAATACTCCCGCAAGAGTATCTTGGGATAGGACACTTTATTATACCTGGAAGGACAGACAGATGCGTGTTTTTGTGACCGGAGCCACCGGCTTCATCGGCTCGGCTGTCGTGCCGGAATTGATCGGCGCGGGCCATCAGGTGCTGGGCCTCACCCGCTCGGACGCGGGGGCGGAGGCGCTCGTCGCCGCCGGGGCCGAAGTTCACCGAGGCGATTTAGAAGACCTCGACAGTCTGCGCAGCGGCGCGGCGGCCACGGACGGCGTGATCCACCTGGCCTTCAACCATGATTTTTCGAATTTTGCCGCGAACTGCGAGCTGGACCGGCGCGTCATCGAGACGCTGGGCGACGCACTGGCCGGCTCAGACCGCCCTTTGATCGTTACCTCCGGGACTGCAATGGCAAGCACGGCGCCGGGGCAGGCCGCGCGGGAAGACAGCCCCTCTGTTCCCGCCAGCATCATTCCTCGCGCGGCCTCGGAAGAGGCGGCCGCGGCGGCGGCGGAGCGCGGCGTCAACGTGTCGGTGGTGCGGCTCCCGCAGGTTCACGACCCGGTCAAGCAGGGCCTCATCACGCCGTTGATCCAGATCGCGCGTGAGAAAGGCGTCTCAGCGTATGTCGGGGACGGCGGGAACCGCTGGCCGGCGGCGCACGTCTTGGATGTCGCCCGGCTGTACCGGCTGGCGCTGGAAAAGGGAGAAGCAGGAAGCAGATACAATGCGGTCGCGGAAGAGGGAATTCCGGTGCGTGAGATCGCGGAAGTCATCGGCCGAGGCTTAGAAGTTCCGGTGGTGAGCCTGTCGCCGGAGGAAGCGCCCGCGCATTTCGGCTGGCTGGCCGCGTTCGCCGGGGGCGACGTCCCGGCGTCCAGCGCACTGACGCAGGAGAAGCTCGGCTGGCATCCGGTCGGGCCGGGACTGATCGCCGACCTTGAACAGATGCAGTATGAAGCCTAAACAGAGCGTAGGGAAGAGGAGCAATCACTTATGAAAACAATTCTCGTGATCGGCGCGTCCGGCTTTGTCGGGAGGCATCTGACCAAAGCCCTGCTTGCGAAAGATTACGCCGTCCGCTGCCTGGCGCGGGACCCGGCGCGGGTGGAGGATTTGGCGGCGCTTGGCGGCGAGGTCGTGAAAGGCGACATTTCTGATCTTGCATCCGTGCAGCAAGCCATGGAGTCCGTTCAGGCTGTCTACATTTCCATTCACACGCTGTCGCCCCAGCCGGGCAGTCGGCCGGATCAGCGCTTCATGGCCGTGGAGTTGGAAGGGCTGAAGAACGTCGTCACGGCTTGCCGGGAGTCGGGGGTGCGCCGCGTGATTTATGTCACGTCGTTGGGGATTACGGCGGAGGCGTCAAGCGAATGGCTGCGGGAACGCTGGCGGGCGGAACAGTTCCTCCTCGGCAGCGGCCTCGATGTCACAATTATCCGTCCCGGCATGATTGTCGGGGCAGGCGGACGCGGCTTCAGGATGCTGGCGAGCCAGGCTAAAAGAGCGGTCGCCGTCAGCCTGGGCGGCAGCCAGAAGATGCGCTCTATTGCCGTGGATGACCTGATTTATTATCTCCTGGGAATCTTGAGCGATCCCCGTTCCTACGGGCAATGCTACGACGTGGGCAATGACGACGTGCTGGCGAATGGTCAAATGACCGAAGTCGTGGCAGAAATCCTCGGCCAGCGCCCGCCCCGTCAGCTCCAAATCCCGCCGGCGCTCTTGGGGGCATTCGCCCCGCTGATCGAGCGCCTCGGCAAGCTGGCGAGAGGGGCATTCCAAGGGATTGTGGACAGCGTGGACGCGGATGCGAGCGGCGACCCCACGCCGATCCGAACGATTCTGCCGAGGCCGCTGTTGTCTTTTCGACAAGCAGCGGAGCAGGCGTTACGGACTCAGTAGACCAAAAGGAGAATGCTATGTATTTTATCGCAGGAATCACCGGCAATGTCGGCGGGGCAGCCGCCCGCAAGCTGCTGGACGAAGGCTACGCCGTGCGGACTTTGGCCCGTGACCCGCAGAAGGCCGCCGAATGGGCGCGTCTGGGCGTGGACGTTCGGCAGGGAGACTTCACCGACCCCGCCGCTGTCGCGTCCGCTTTAGAGGGCGTGGAAGGCGCGTATCTGATGATGCCGCCGATCATGGTCCCGTCGCCGGACTTCACGGAGGCGAAGGCCGTCATCGCCTCGTTCCGGGCAGCTCTGGAAACGTCGCCCCCGCCCCGGCTGGTGCTGCTATCCTCGTTTGGCTCCGAACAAAGCAGCGGACTCGGCAACATCACCGCGACGCACCTGATGGAAGAAGCGCTGGGCAGCTTTCCGTTCCCGACCGCCTTTGTCCGGGGCGGCTCGTTTTTGGAAAACTACCTCGGCGGCCTCGGCGGGGCTGCCGCGGCCGGCGTGTACTACACCTTCTTTCAGCCGGTGGACCGCGCTTTTCCGATGATCGCGACGGCGGACATCGGCGCAGAAGTCGCCCGGCTTTTGATAACCGGCTGGGAAGGCAAAAAGATTGTAGAAATCGGCTCCCCGGTCAGCGCAAATGAACTTGCCGAGGCGATGGGCCAGGCGCTCGGCCAGCCGGTGACCGCGCAGGCGATCCCCCGCGAGCAGTGGGCCGCCACGCTGGAAGCCTTCGGCCTGCCGCCGGGCCGCACCGGTCTGTACGAGGAAATGATGGACGGGTGCAACTCCGGCTGGATTGCCTTCGGCGCTCCCGGCGCCGAGTCGGTTGCCGGAACAACGACGCCGGCCCAGTTCTTTGCACAGGCCCGAAGCGCACAAGAATAATGCCGTAAAACTAAACCACCCCGAACCCTTTTGGGCCGCTGCGACGTTCCTAATGGCATCAAACTCTTTAGGGGACTTTCATGGCTGAATGGACACTTGCCGCGGTCACTGCCGGATCGGTAGTTACGTTTACGTTTCCGGTGCTGCTGCTGATTTTTGGGGTGATTATGGTTCGGGCAGGCCGCCGGGGAGAATTGGCAGCGCCGGTTTCTCAAGCAAGCGGCTGGGTTTTAGGGGCCGGCTTAGTCGGTCTTGCTTTATATTTGGCTGCGGCACTGCCTCACATGCTGATGCTCGGCTGGGTCTCAATCGCTCTTCTTGCCCTGAGCGGCCTGCTTTGCGCCCGGCTTCTGCGAAATCCTTTAACGCGGGCGCAGCGGAGTGTTTCCTGGCTGCTTTTGTTCAGCACGCTGTTCACGGCGGCGTTCGGGGGGTTCGCGATCTGGATTGCAGGCCAGGCTTTGCGTGACTTCGCGTACAACAACCCAAACGAAGCCGAAGTACGGGCGGCAATTGCGAAGAACCCAAACGATGCCGCCGCCCATTCCAGCCTCGCGCACCTAGATATGATGCGCGGGGACCATGCCGGGGACATCGCAGAATGGCAGCAGGTGCTGCGGGTCGAGCCGGATAACTTGGATGCGCTCCTTGTGCTTGGCGGTCAGCTCAGCCAGGAACGCAGGATCAGCGAGGCAAGACCGATCTTTCTGCGGCTGGCCGCCCGAAACGATCAATACAGCGTGAATGCTCGCAAGTGGCTGGCCCGTCACGGCGGACGTTAAGTTGACACCTGCCGCCGCCTGTGCCATAATCGCACTCACAGTGATTTAAAGTGAGAGCGCGATGAAATATAAAACTATTCTTCTTTTTGGGGCACCCGGCAGCGGCAAGGGGACGCAGGGCGGCATCCTCGGACGGATTCCGGGCCTGGTCCATGTCGCCTGCGGCGAGATTTTCCGGGACCTGCGGGTTGGCACGCCGCTTGGCCGAGTCTTTCTCGATTACAGCAGCCGGGGAGCGCTGGTGCCGGACGACTTCACGGTGCAGCTCTGGCAGGAGCATGTGGAGGGATTGATCCACTTAGGCCGTTATGACCCCGATGCCGACATTCTCATTCTCGACGGCATCCCGCGCAATGCCGCTCAGGCCCGGCTGATGGACACGCATATTGATGTTCGTCGCCTGTATTACTTAGACTGCGCCGACAAAGAGAAGATTACCCTGCGCCTCAAGCGCCGCGCCCTGCACGAGAACCGCTTTGATGATGCGTCGGACGCGACCATCCAGAACCGCTTGTATGTCTACGAAGCCGAGACCGCGCCGGTGCTGGGACACTACGCGCCGGAAATCGTGCGGAAAATTGACACGGGCCGAACGCCGATTGAAGTTCTGGCGGATATTCTCACGGACGCCCGGCAGTTAGTCCGCGCTGTCGAAAAAGAGTCGGACAATTCTTAACGCGGGAACAATTCTTCCGCAAAATCGGTTATAATAACTGTGTCATGGGGGCGATTGGTTTCGATCGGGAGATTGATCGCGTGGGTTGCGAGTCGAGGCGCCGTGGGCCTCGTTAAAAAGCGGCAAAAAAACAAACGCGAAGAATACTTCGTTCACCACAGCGCGTTCCTACGCGCTGGCTGCTTAGTTTTTCCCGCAAGGGCTAACCTAACCAGTTAAAGCGGCGCCTCCGGGCGTCCCGTCCCCTTCCTTCTCGCCCGCCAGTGGAAGTTTGGATGTCAACTATGCGGGCTACTGTCTGCGAGCTGCCGTTCGGCGCAGATGGGAACCAAAGGACCGCTAGCACGACGGGCAGCCTGCCGACCGGCGGCCTCCGCGCGAAATTCAAATGATCGGCTATGCTTGTAGAAGCCTGCGTATTCGCTGCTCGACACGAGGGTTCAAATCCCTCCGCCTCCACCAATTCAAGAAAGCCGCTCTGCCACCAAGCAGGGCGGCTTTTTTGTCTACATTCAGGAAAAGACATCAAGATGACAACGACGATTTTTCGCGTAAGAGCCGACGTAATCCGTTTGTTTGCGGATGCTTTGAAGATGCACCTCTTACGCGAGGAAGAAGCAAAAGCGGAAGAGTGGCGGGCAGGGTTTGAGGCTATGGGCCGTGACCCGGACACCAACAATGTTGACAACGCAATTTTCGCCGCGCGGGAGGTAATTTTTGGATACTAACGCTGAATTTGTGTGGACAATCTTATTGCAGCCCAGCCTCAGCGAGCAGGACTTGGCGCTGGCGCAGAGCCTTGCTGCTGAAGTTCTGCGCGTGGACGGGGCCGCGCTGAAGATAGACTGGGAGTTCGCGGCAGCAGGAAACACGCCGCTTGCGGGCAGTTTTTGCTGCCGCGCCGGGGAACAAATTATCGGCTATGCGCTTCTGGAAGGAAGCGGGAAAGCCTTTGAAGTCACGGCGGCGGTGGCCCCGGCGTTCCGGCGTCAGGGGATTTTCAAGGCTTTGCTCCGAGCGGCAGCGGACGAAGCGCGGCGGCGCGGGGCGACGGAGCTGCTGGGGGTGAGTTACCGAAGCTCGGTGTCTGGAGCAGCGGCGGTGCAGGCGCTGAGAGTGCCGTATGTGTCCTCGGAATACAGCATGGAAGCGGACGCTGCCTCGCTGCCGGTGTTAGAGACCGGGCCGGTGACGCTTGAGACAGTCGCTGTGGCGGACGCAGCGGCGCTGGCCGGGATGCTGACGGCGACGTTTGGGCGCGACAAATACCCGTTAGACGCGCTGGCGGCGCGGCTTGAAGAGCCAAACGTGCGGTACTTCTTTGCAGTCTTCGAGGGAAAGCCAATCGGCCAGATTGGCATTGTTGAGACCGAAGGCGGCGTCTATATTCGCGGGGTCGGCATTCTGCCGGAGTACCGGCGGCGCGGCTATGGCCGTCAGCTTTTGGGGAGTCTGCTGCTGAAGATGCGGGCGGAAGGACACACGCGATTTGCACTGGATGTGGCGACCGAAAACCCGTCGGCGCTCTCCATTTATAAAGCCTGCGGGTTTCGGCAAACGACAATTTATGACTATTATGATTTGTTTTTAGCCGTTGGCGCTTGACCGATGAGTCAAACCTGTGTTAGAATGCTGTACGGCCTTGTACGAAAACTAGAACAGATGGTACAGGAAACAGCACTTATGAAGAATTTACGCTTACCAATCGCAGTTCTTTCTCTTTTTCTGCCGGCGTTCAGCGCCAGGGCCGCCCCAGTCCCGGCGACTCTTCTCATCGGCGGGCATGTGGTGCCGTTTCAGGTTAAGCCTTATGTCGGGACCGACGGGCAGATGATGGCGCCGGTGGACGCCGTGCGTTTGATGGGTGCAAGCTACCACCCGAACGCAAACGGCACGGTGACGATCACGGCGGCGAGCGGTCAGGAGATTCGCGTCCCATACACGCTGACCGGGCAGCGGTACTGCGTGCCGTTCCAGAAAGTCGCGCTTGCGCTTGGCGGCCTGACGGACTGGCAGCCGACCACCGCGACTTTGACAGTGCGGGCAAAGCTCCAAATGGTGCGGCAGAACTTTGACCAGCTTTCCATTTACACCTCCTACCCCGTCTACTACAGTGTCCGGCGCATCGCCGGCCCGGAGCGGCTGTATGTGGACTTGTACGGGCTTGCTCTCGGAACCGCCCCGGCCTCGGTTCCCGCAAGCGGCGGGGACATCGCGCAGATCCGCTCCGGGCAGATCAACGACCAGACCGTGCGAATCACGGTGGACCTGAAAGGCGCGAAGCCGTTCCAAGTCCTGAGCGGGATTGAAGCCAGCGAAGTCAAAGTCGCGCTCGGTCCCGCTGCCGATCCATCTGCCCTCCCCCATCCGTCCCCCGCCCCGCCCCCGCTGGTCGCTGCCGCGACCCCGCAACTGCCGGTTAATCCACACGCCGTTACGATCATGGGAGTTGATTACAAAGTAGTCAGCCCCGCGCTCACGCAAATCCTGGTCAGCACAAACGGCCCGGCGAAGTACCGAACCGAAACACTGAACGGTCCGAACCGGCTGGCGTTTGACCTGGCGGGCGCAGTCTTAGACAAAGGCGTGAAGACCAGCCAGGCCGTAGATAACCCGGTCATCAAAGCCATTCGGGTCGGACGCCTGCTGACCCCGCAAACCAGGTTCGGGCGGGTCGTGCTGGACTTGTCCCGCATGGTCAGCTTCACGGTAGACAGCCACCCCACCGAGAAAGGCATGACCTATTTAATCAGCGTCATCACGAGCGACCCGGCGGCATCGACCGCGATTGTCGCGCCGGTCGCCCCCGTCGGGCCGTATGTACCTTCGGTTCCGACTTCCGTGTCCCTGGCCGGCAAGCTTATCGTTATTGACCCCGGCCACGGCGGCAGGGATACCGGCGCGTCGGCGGAGATACAGCCCGATGTGTACGAAAAGAACATCACTCTGGCAATCGCCCGGCGCGTCCAGACGGCGCTGACACGGAACGGCGCAACGGTGGTTATGACGCGCACCGACGACAGCTTCCCGGAGCTGGAGTCACGTCCGGCGCTTGCCAACGCCCGTCATGCCGATTACTTTATCTCCATTCATGCCGATTCCAGCGCGATTGGCCGGAACACGCTGGCCGGAACCACGGTGTACTTCCATGCCCAGAACTCGGTCTGCCGCCTTATGGCATCCGACATCGGACGGCGGATTTCTGAGACATCGGGTATTTCCTACAACGGCGTCAAGTCCGACACGATCCGGTTCCGTACCGGCTTTGCCGTCCTGCGCGGCAGCGAAATGCCGGCTGTCCTGGTCGAAACCGGCTACATGAACAACGACCGGGATCTCGCGACCCTGCGGGACGACGCGGGGCAGCAGCGAATCGCCGAGGGCATCACTGCCGGCCTGCGCGACTTCATCGCCGACCAGGTGCGGATGCTCCGCTCCGCGCGGACGCTGCCGACCAGCACCGATGACGCTGTTGGGAGTCCGCGCTAATTGAACCGTTTCTTTGCCGTATGCCTTGCCGCTGCCGGGCTGGGACTGCTTGCGTCCGGCTGCCACAGCCCGGCAGGAACGCAGAACAATCCGGCTCCGGCAGGGTCCCAGCCTGCGCCGCCGACTGCCGGGCCGCAGGCGGCCCTGCCTCCCGACGCAGCTCCGTCAAAGATCGCCATCTATGTGCTGAACCCGAAGGCGACGACGGAAGAAACTCTGCTGATGCCGCGCGAGGTCGCGGTCAAGCACCCCGCATCGCCCGCCAAAGATGCTGTCACGGCGCTTTTGGAAGCGCGGCATTCCCCGCTTGCGCCGGACGTGTCCCTGCGCGGCATTGCGGTAGACAGCGGCATCGCGACGCTGGATTTCTCGGAAAGCCCGATCAAAGCCGGCGGTGAGGGCAAGCAAAGCGCCGGCCTGAACGCGCTCGCCATGACGCTCGGCCAGTTCCCGGAAATCAACTCGTACCGGATCAAAGTGCAGGGCCGGGACGTGAAGACGTTCGGCGAGTTCTCGGCTGACAGCCCGGTGGATGTCATTCGCCCCGGCACGGCGCTGGAAGCCAAAGGCGGCAGCCAGTGAGGCTTCCTAAAGCAGACATCGGCGTTTTTGATTCGGGCCTCGGCGGCCTGTCGGTCCTGCGGGAAATCCAGCGTCAAGCTTCCGGCGCGTCGGTGCTGTATTTAGCGGACACCGCAAACGTCCCCTACGGCGACAAGCCGATCAGCGTGGTGCGTGATTTGGCGCTGAAGCTTACGGACTGTCTGGTAGACGCCGGGGTGGAAATCGTCATCATGGCAAGCGGGACTTCCACAGTCGCGGGTCTTGTCGCCGCCCAGAGCCGCTACCCGGCCCTGCCAATTGTCGGCACGATTGCGCCCGGCGCCCAGGCCGCCGTTTCCGGCACGAGCGGCCCCATAGGCGTCCTCGCCACTACCGCGACGGCGAACAGCCGCGCGTTCACCGAAGCCGTTCAGATGCTTGACCCAACGCGCTCCGTTCTCGAAATCGGCTGCCCCAAGTTCGTCCCTCTTGTCGAGACAGGCCGCGCCGACACCTCCGATGCCGAAGCTGCCGCCTTAGAATACCTGCGGCCCTTGCACGCCGCCGAGGCGCAGACAATTATCCTCGGCTGCACCCACTTTCCCTTTCTGCTGCCCGCGCTCCAGAGCGCCGTCGCCCGCATCGCAGACCCGCAGTTCCATCCCGCGTTTGTAGACCCCTCGGAAGCCGCCGTCCGGGCCGCGCTTGTCCAAACGCCCACCGCCTTCCCCAGCAGTTCCGCCGGGCCGGTGTCTTTCGCGGCATCAGGCGACCCCGACGACTTCCGCCGCTTCGCCTCGCTGCTGCTTGCTACTCCGATTGCCTGCGTCGCGCCGCTGGCGCTCTAGCGGGTATACTGCCCTCATCACACACCCAAAGAGGTTCCCCATGCCCCGCGAAGATGGCCGCGCCCTCGGCGAATACCGCCCGATTACCTTGTCCCGCTCCTACGCCCGTTACGCCGAAGGCTCATGCCTGGTCGAAGTCGGCCAGACGAAAGTGCTTTGCACAGCCAGCGTCGAAGACAAAGTCCCGCCGTTTCTGAAGGGCAAAGGCACCGGATGGGTCACTGCCGAATACTCCATGCTGCCCCGTGCCACCCATACCCGGTCGTCGCGGGACACCGGAAAGCCCAGCGGGCGCACCGTGGAAATCCAGCGTCTGGTCGGGCGCTCCCTGCGCTCCGTAGTCGAGATGGACGCGCTCGGCGAGCGCACCATCACGCTTGACTGCGACGTTTTGCAGGCCGACGGCGGCACCCGCACCGCCGCCATTTCCGGCGCGTTCGTCGCTTTAGTCGAAGCGCTTGCGTGGATGAAAGCGAAAGGCCAGATCAAGACGATCCCCATTACTGAGTGGGTCGCGGCGGTTTCGGTCGGCGTCGTCAAGGGTGAGGAGCGGTTAGATCTCGCCTACGAAGAAGACTCGCAAGCGTCGGTCGACATGAACATCGTGATGACCGACACCGGCAAGTTTATTGAAGTCCAGGGGACCGCCGAAGGAGCGCCGTTCGACCGCGACCGCCTGAACCGCCTGCTTGACCTCGCCCACGGCGGCATCCGCCAGATGCTCGCCAAGCAGCGCGAAGCCCTGGAGGGTTTGCTGTGACGGGTGACGCCGGCCAGCTTGTTGCCAATCATGGAGACAAGTTGAAAAGCATCCTTGCAAGGCGGGGCGGCGATTGGGGCTTCTCTGGCAATGTCACGGCTGCTCAAATCCAATCCTTCGCAGAAATCATTGTAGGTAATGCTGCCAATGCCGACGAAGTATGGTAGTCGCCTTTTCGCGGAAGTGACAGAGTGTTTCACATTAAGGGCACCGAAGTTGTCGTTGCCCGGTTGAATGGTACATTTGAGTCAACCTGGCGGGCGACACCGGCTCAGATTGCTCATTATCGAACAGGAGTGCAAATACGATGATTGGAACCTATCCGACTGTGGGTTGCCTCATACTGATAGATAAACTTTGTATTAACAGTCTTAAAGAGACGCTTCAAGCATTTCAAGCATTGATTCCAGGCGGTCAGGAAGCGGCATCTCCGGTCAGTCGCGGAGAAGCCGCATTAGGAGGCGGCATGCACCCAATGTTGCTGCTGGTTCAAGAAACGAACAAACAAGAATCGGACAAAATGGTTGCGGTCCACATTGAGTTTGATGAGGAGGAGGTCGTGCACCTCGCTCGGCAGACAGGTTTGTCCTATGAGCAGTTGTTCATGCCGTATGTTCAAGCCGCGAAATCCGTGCCGGGCGTTCTCGCGGTCGGGATCGGCTTCGAGCTGTCTCCACCCAGCGATCTCCGCGAGGAAGCGACCCAAGAAGCCGGCATCGCCGTTCTTTTTCAGCGGGATGAAGCGCACAAGTCGTGGTCGCGGCGGCAGACCATGCCACTCGTAGGCCATTATTACTAAACAGCGGTATTCACCGGATGCTGCCAAGCAGCGCGAAGTGGTGAGCGGGTTGCCGTGAGGGGAAAACATGGCTGACCAGCATTATAATTTCAACTTTAAGCGAACATTTCTACAAGTTATTGCAGCAGTAGTGGCCGCTGCTCCTCTCGGCTTATTTCTTTATTTCGGGCCTATTTTGGTATGGGCTATGGTGTTCGGTAATCTGTTAGTGTTTCTGGCGCTGCTCATTCCCACTGTTGGTCCTTCTGTAGCGGCCTGGATGAATTTCAGTCCGGGGATGCTATTACTTCTTGCAGCAGCCGCTGTTGCAATGGAAGTTTTCGCGTGCCGTCTCCTGGTCCGGCGGTCACTGACTGTGTTTGCTTACACACAGGGCGCACTGAGCCTGGCTTTTTCAGTACCCTTTTTCGTTTGGAGCATTATTCACCAGAAGCCCATGCTGCCGTTTTGGGGTCAATAAACTTGATGCAAAAGATAATTCTGGCGACAACGAACGTGGGCAAGGTCGCGGAGTTTCGGTTTCTGCTGGGGCAGTGGGAGCGCTGGCGAGGCGTGGAACTGCTCACACCCAAAGACTGGCCGGGGCCGCTGCCGATTGTGGATGAGACAGGAACGACGTTTGCGGAGAACGCGCGGCTGAAGGCGGCGGCGCTATCGGCGGCTACGGGGCTGCCGGCGCTGGCGGATGATTCGGGGCTGTGCGTGGACGCGCTTGGCGGCGAGCCTGGCCTGCATTCGGCCCGGTGGGCGGGCAATGAGGCGACTGATGCCGACCGGAACGCTTTGCTGCTGGTGCGTTTGTCGGGCATCAGCGCGGAGAAGCGCACGGCGCACTATGTCTGCGTAGTTTCGCTGGCCTGGCCGAATGGGAACAGCCTGGAGGCCGAAGGCATCTGCGAGGGCCGGATTTTGGACACGCCGCGCGGCGGGAATGGGTTCGGCTACGACCCGCTGTTTTTCGTCCCGGAGCTTGGACGCACCGCCGCCGAGCTGACGGCAAGCGAGAAGGGTCAATTCAGTCACCGGGCGCGGGCGCTGGCGGCCCTGGAGGCGCGGCTGGACGCAGACGATTTTCGCGGAACCGTTTGACGCGCGGGAAAGAGCGGGTATATGTGTGCAAGCTTGACGGTTCGGAGAACTTTTTAGATGCATTTAGACACTTGGGCGGAAATCGCTCTGCTGATCTTTGGCGGCCTGTTTTCGCTGATCACTGTTGCTCTTTTTGGAGCCATTGCGTTTGCGCTGAACAAGCTGGTCTCACTGCTGGCGCAGGTGACGGATAAGCTGGACCCGCTGATCGGGAAAGCCTCCAATGCGGTTGATACGGTGACGCGCGTGACCACGAATATCGGTGCAAAAGCTGACCAAGTGTTAGTCAAAGGCGAAGCGCTGACCGATGATGTGTCAGGCCGTGTCGAGCAGACAGCAGGCGTCGTGCAGAGCGCCGTGATCGGGCCGCTCATCAATATCAGCAGCCTCATCAGCGGCATTACGAAAGGCTTCGCGGTCTACACCCACCCCGGTTCAGGGAACGGAACAAAAGCAGACGCGCAGGAGCATAACGCAAAAAAGTACGACAAGAAGACGGAATAGCGATAAACTGACGTGACTAAGGGGCAGAGCAGACTATGGCGGATACTGAGAATGCAGACAACGTGAGTGCAAAAGGGTTTGGCGCCGGAAGCAGCAGCGCAGACATAAGCAGCACGGCAGAGAATATGGCGGTTCCTCACCGCGTGGACGAGGACAGCGTGAAGGCAAGCGGGAGCGGCGGCGGGTTTTTTACCGGCCTGCTGCTCGGCAGCGCTCTAGGTGCCCTGCTGGCGTTCTTGTACGCCCCGCAGGGAGGGGACGAGACCCGCAGCCTCATCAAGCAAAAGACCGATGACTTCACCGACCTCGCGAAAAGCAAAGCAGGCGATCTGTCGGACACGGCAAAAGCGAAAGCCGCCGAAATCTCCGGCAAAGCCAGCGACACGGTGGACAGCGCGAAAGCAAAGGCAAATGAGGCCAGCGACACGGTCAAAGCCAAAGCGGTCGACCTCAGCGCCAAAGCGAGCGACACAGTCACCTCGGTCAAAGGAAACGCTCAAAGCCTTGTAGACCGGACCAAAGCGGTTGCGGATGACCAGAAATCACGCATTACGGAAGCCGTAGACGCCGGAAAACAGGCCGCGCAGGAAACCAAAGACCAGCTGACTGCCCAGGCGGAGATGCCCGTGGATCACCCCACGGAAACCATTTAACTCGACGACACAACATCAAATTCCTAGAAAGAAAGCAGTACAAGGGAAAAATCATGGCAAAACCAGGACCGACCGCAGGCTCCGAAGGAGCGCGTAAAATTGCAGAAGCCCATCGCGGCTCGCATGATCACGACAAAGAAGGCGGCTTCGCCGCAAACCCGGACCTCGCCCGCGAAGCCGGACGCAAGGGCGGCGAGACGGTCAAGAACCGTTATGGGCCGTCGTTCTACCAGAGCATCGGCCGCAAGGGCGGTGAGACTGTAAAACGCGAGCGCGGCACCGAGTTCTACGCTGAAATCGGCCGGCGCGGCGGCGAGATGCGCGGCCAGCGAGCGGCAGCCCAGCGCTCGGCAAACCCGGCCACGGACTCCCCGGCGACTCCGGCTGTGCCGCGCCGCCGTGGCCGGCCCTCCAAGAAAGTCGTTTCAGATTAAGCGGCACAGCAAAAAGCCTCCGGGGATATTCTCGGAGGCTTTTCCTTGTTAAGCATCGGGCGCAACGGCGATGGCTTCGATTTCCACCATGACATCAAGCGGCAGACGGGCCACTTCCACCGTGGACCGAGCAGGCTTAACACCAGTGAAGTACGGGCCGTAGACGGTGTTCAGCGCAGCAAAGTTGTTCAAGTCTTTCAAGAAAATCGTCGTCTTGACGACGCTGTCCAGACCCAGACCTTCCTGCTTCAGCACAGAAGCCAGGTTCCGCAGGCATTGCCGCACCTGGGTTTCAAAGTCCCCTTCCACAATCCGGCTGGTGGCCGGGTCAAGCGGCAGCTGCCCTGAAACATAAACAAACGGTCCGACTCGCACGGCGGGCGTGTACGGCGCTCCTTGCAGTGGCCCGCTTTCGGTGTGTATCGCTTTTTTTTCCATGCCGTCATTATGGCGGCGATTGCCCCGGTTGTCAAATCCTGCTATAATACGCCATGAAGGCAATGATCCTGGCGGCGGGTGAAGGAACGCGGCTGCGCCCGCTGACGGCGGCGCTCCCGAAGCCAATGGTGCCGATTGTCGGGACGCCACTGCTGGCGCGTACTTTGAGCTGGCTGGCGGGTGAAGGCGTCACCGAGGCGGCAATCAATCTGTACCACCGCCCTCAGAGCATCCCGGACTATTTCGGCGCAGAGTTCGCCGGTATCCGATTGCATTACTTCTTTGAGGATACATTGCGCGGCACGGCGGGCGGTGTCAAGGCCGCGCAGAGTGTTCTCCAAGACGCGCCGTTCTTTGTGATCTACGGGGATAACTTAATTGCCGCCGACTTGCGCCGACTTGGGGCGTTTCATGCCGCACGCGGCGGGATCGGCACCGTGGCGCTATTTGAGCATCCGAACCCGATGGCGGCGGGCATCGTCGGCCTGGACGCCGAAGGCCGGATCACGCGATTCGTCGAAAAGCCGCCTTTGGAGGAAGTGTTCAGCCCACTCGCAAACGCCGGAGTTTATGTGCTGGACCCGGCGGTTTTTGAGAGCATTCCCGAAGCTGTGCCGGCGGACTTCGGGCGCGACATCTTCCCCGCCCTGCTCGCGCAGGGCAAGCCGCTGTATGGAACGCCGCTCGGCGGCTACTTGCAGGACACGGGAACGCCGACGGCTTACCGGCAGGCGAACTTCGATCTGCTGGCGGGCCGCACCGGGATACGGTTTGACGATCCCAATTTTTGGGCTGCGCCGACGGCACAGATTGGCCGCAATGTCACGTTTACAGGGCGAAATGTCGTGGACGCGGGTGCTGAGATCGGCGATGGGGCGGCTGTCACAAACAGCATTTTGCTGACGGGGGCAAGAGTCGCACCCAGCGCACAGGTTCAGGACAGCATTCTTGGCGACGGCTTCACATTGGAACTCACATGATTGCGAAAGATTTATGATTATCACACAAACGCCGCTTCGGATTTCGTTTGCCGGCGGCGGGACCGACTTCCACGGCTACTACGAGAAAGACGGCGGCGCGGTTCTCTCGTCGGCGATTGACAAGTACATCTATGTCGTCATCAAAGAGCGGTTTGATTCGAAAATCCGGGTCGGCTACACGCGCACGGAGATGGTGGACGAAGTCTCGCAGATCGAGCATGAGCTGGTGCGGGAGTGTATGCTGCTGACAGGGATCACCGGCGGGGTCGAGATCGCGACCATGGCGGACATCCCCTCGGCGGGCAGCGGACTGGGATCGTCCAGCACGGTCACGGTCGGCCTGCTCAACGCGATGCACGCTTATCAGGGACGTTTAGTGACGGCGGAAATGCTGGCACAGCAGGCGTGCCGGATTGAGATAGACATTTTGGGCAAGCCGATCGGCAAGCAGGACCAGTACATCGCCGCTTACGGCAGTCTGCGCCGGTTCGAGTTCCGCGCCGACGGCTCCGTGGACGCGGTGGCCGTTGAGCTGCCCGATGAAAAACGGCGGCGCTTCGGCGAGGCGCTGATGCTGTTTTATACGGGCATCACGCGCAAGGCCGACAGTATTCTTTCCGAGCAAAAGGCAAACATTGAAGACAAGCGCGTGTTTCTGGACCGCATGAAAGCGCAGGTTCCTGAAGTCGAGGCAGCGCTGACCGAGGGAAATATGAACAAAATCGGGCGGCTGATGCAGGCGGGGTGGGACTGGAAAAAGCAGATGGCGGGTAAGATCTCCAGCCCGGAGATTGACGCGCTTTATGAGAGTGCGCTCGATGCGGGCGCCACCGGCGGCAAAGTCGCCGGGGCGGGCGGGGGCGGCTTTCTGCTGCTGTACTGCCCCCCCGACCGCCAATCGGCGGTGCGCGACGTGCTGGCCGATATGAAAGAGCTGCCGTTCAGCCTGGAGCGCGACGGCACGAAAGTAATCTTCAACGCCCGGCGTTAGGGCGATGGAAGTTGTGCGCGGGCGTTCTCTATCAGCCGAAGCACTTCGTCAGGGTTCTCAATAGAGTCGAGCGTGAAGTATTCTTCCACATACCGCGCGGGCGTGTAGCAGGTGATCGTCCCGACACAGGTTCCGAAGCGAATGTACTTCTTCCGCAGGCGCAGATGCCGCAAGTCAGTTAGGGCGACCTGCGTGATCCGGCGGTAGCCCTGGTTCTTCGTACCGAGGGATTGCTTCAAGAGACGCTGCGGCGTCAGCGCATACCAGATGGTGTTCCACTCTTCATCCCCACGAGCGGTTCCGTTCGCTGAAATAACTCCCCATAGGACAATGATAGAACCAAGAACGGCATATACATAGTTTCTGAGCACCAAACCGCCTAAAAGTATTGTCACACCTGAGAAGCCACAGATGTACAGCTCAATCTTCGCTTTTTGTGCCCTGAAGGCTTCAGCATTAGGGCGTGCCAGCCAGAGAAGAGGCTCATCGGCTGCCAACATCTGATCAAAAGGAGGCGTAGATTGCTGAGCATCCGGGGTCATTAGGATTTTTTTCGGAGTCATTAGGACTCTTTGCCTGCTTTAACCGAAGGAACACGCCTCCACAAAATATCGGCGGCACCTTCGGTCTAATGGGATGAGCATGGATGCCCTGCTCGGCCCTCCTATGCCTGCCTTCTCTTATTGTCCCGCCGTGCCGCTTGTGGCCGGGGGCGCGGGCGGGGTGCTGGATTGGCCGGTCGTCCCCGCGTCCGGCGGGGTTTGTGTACCGCCGTCGGTTGGGGCCGTGCCGGCGCTGTCTGCGGAAGGGGCCGGAGCCTGGTCGTGGATCACGACAGTTTTGGTCTTGGTGACTACGATCGGCTTCGGTTTGGCTCCGCCGGTGGTGACGATCATCAGCTTGTTCTTGATGCTGCCGACGCCCGGCACGTTCTGAGCGGTCGTCTGGGCTAGGGCTTTTTGCTGCTGGTTCTGCACCGTGCCGTTGAGCGTCACGACCCCGGCGGTGGCGACGACTTCGACGCGGGAGCCGGTCATCTGCTTGTTATGGACAATTGCCGTGTTGATCTGGTCTGCAAGCCCGGCATCGGTCCCGGTGGAGCCACCCGGCCCGGCGTTAGTGTTGATCTTTGTGTCCGGCCCAGGCGGCGTGGTGACTGCGCCGGGCGCGGACGTACTTCCTGACGGGACAACCGTGGTCGTGGACGGCGCGGGAGCCGTGACGACGGTTCGCGGAGGCGGGGTGTCGTCATGGCAGCCTGCCAGAAGAAAGGCGGTGACAATTGCGCCGGCAGCGAGGGAAGCTCGAAGGGAAAGTGTCTGCATAGTGGTTACCTTAGTGTTAGCGAGATGCCCCTATCATACCATAGTAGATAATGAATGTGAAGTAATCGCGTGCCGGCGAAACTCAGCCCGCCACAAGCTGAAGCGCGTACTTAGGGTTGTAGGCACGGTCGCAGGACGCGCAGGACGCCGCGCGGAGACGACGGCGGCGCTCGATGCGTCTGCCGCAGGCGGGGCAGGCATAAACATAGCGGCGGGCGCGGACGACGCGCGGCGGGCTGGCGTATCTCTGCGTCGCGCCCAGCGCGAGAGCCACTTCCCAAAACGCCGCCCTGTGATTGGGGTGAACGATGTGCGCGACTTCGTGCCGGAATGTGTTCAGCGTCTCCGGCAGGCCATGTTCACTGTAGGCTTGCCAGCTCAGTACAATCCGGTGGCGCGACGGCTGGTAGTAGCCGCCGAAGGTCTTGCGCGAAGACAGCACGATCTCCGGCAGGGTCAGCCGCCCCTCAAAGTGGACGGCGTTCAGCCGGTGGAACTCAGCGCATAGCAAATCATAAAGCGCCTGCTGCTCAGGAGAGAGTTTAGACGTCAAGGCCGATGATTTCGTGAATGACCGGCGGGAGAGAGGGCGGTTCCGGGCCGATCTGAAACGCCTGGAGAACCTGCGGCGCGACTTCCCGCGCGGCGATCTCGCTGCCGGTGTAAAGGGTCGCAATGATGTTGCCTGCCGTCACCGCACAGCCGACCGTTTCCCGCAGGACGACCCCGGCAGTCGGGTCAATCGGGTCTTCTTTGGCTGCCCGGCCCGCGCCGAGACGCATGGCGGACAGGCCGACGGATTCCGCATCCACATGGCAAATGAAGCCGCTCGTATCCGCCCGAACGTCCCGCTTGACTTTTGCCACCGGCGGCTTGGCGGCATGGAGGAGATATTCAGGATCGCCGCCCTGCGCCCGCACGATTTCCACAAGTTTCTGAAATGCCGCTCCCGACGCGATCTGTGCCTCTGCCAGCGCATTGCCTTCATCAAGGCTTGCGGCTCGACCCGTCAGCACCAGCCCGGCCGCAGCCAGCGTGCAGACGATGGTTTTGAGGCGCGTCTCGGCCCAGGCATTGTTTTGGAGCAGCGAAACGACTTCCTGCACTTCCACCCGGTTCCCCACCGTGTAGCCGAGCGGGATATTCATGTCCGAGAGTATGGCGACAGCCCTGCGCCCGTGCGCCGCGCCGATTTTGATCATCAGCGCCGCCAAGGCCCTGGCTTCCGGCAGGGTCTTCATAAACGCGCCGCCGCCGACTTTCACGTCCAGCACAATAAATGGGCAGCCGCCGGCGATTTTCTTGCTCATAATGCTGGCGGCGATCAGCGGCAGGGACTCGACCGTGTCGGTCGCATCGCGCAGAGCATACAGGAGGCGGTCGGCGGGGACAAGCCGGCTGGTCTGGGCGCAGATACACGCACCGACCGCTTCCACTTGCGCGAGGATTTCGTCGGTAGTCAGCGCCGTGCGCGTGCCGCCGAGCGACTCCAGCTTGTCCAAAGTGCCGCCGGTATGGCCGAGGCCGCGCCCGGACATCTTCGGGACTTTGACGCCTGCCGACGCCAGAATCGGCACGACCGCCAGCGTCGTTTTGTCCCCGACCCCGCCGGTGGAATGCTTGTCCACGCAGGGACCCGACAGCGACGATAAATCCAGCGTGTCGCCGGACGCGACCATAGCCGAAGTCAGCGCAAATGTTTCTTCTTCCGTCAAGCCGCGCCACAAGACCGCCATCAGCCAGGCGCTGATCTGGTAGTCGGGGATCGCGCCCTGCACATAGTTCTGGATCAGAAAGCTGATCTCCGACGCCGTGAGCGCGTCCCCTCGCCGCTTTTTCTGGATAAGGTCTACTGCCCGCATAGTGCTTGATTGTATCATACTTTCTGCCGGGCGGTCAACTAAAACCATTCCTATGCAGGTTCGGCCCAGGACGCCCACTGTTCGGAAGACGCTAATCGCCTGCTGCGGCTATGATCGGGGTATACTCTTCGGTATGCCTGTTTAGATCGCTACCATGAGACTGTTCGCCGCGCGTTGACTAAAGAGAACTGGATAATCACAGATGACCCGCTGACGCTGGAACTCGGCGAACGAAAGCTATATGCCGATTTTGGTGCGGAACGCTTACTGGCGGCGGAACGCGGACTGGAAAGGATTGCTGTCGAGATCACGACCTTTCGCAACCCTTCGCCTGTCGCCGATTTGGAACAGGCAATCGGACAATACAGCTTGTATGAAGATATTTTGCAGTTATTAGACGCAGAGAGGGCACTTTATCTGGCAATCCCCGAAGAAGCATTCGCTCAAATATTTTCAGAGCGTATCGGACAGCTCGCACTCCAGAAACGGATCAAGCGGGCATTTATTTTCAGTCCAACCAGAGAGGAAATCCTTCAATGGCTGCCGTAGAGATGAATCAAACGGAGCATTTGCGAGAAGCGATTGCACGAGTATTTCGCGCTTGGGAAGAGTACCCAAATCCGGCCCTCTCACTGTTTCAGATTGTCGGAGTGCTGGACCCGGCTCGTGACCGCTATTCTTTGACACATATCGACTTCGACGGAGATCGTTACAAATCCTCCCTACTGGCTTATTTAGAAATTCGTGACGAGAAAATTTGGATACTGACCGACAATACCGAAGATGGCCTTGCTCCCGAACTCGTCGCCGAGGGGATCGCCAAAACTCAAATCGTCCTCGGATTTTATTCCGCCACCCTGCGCGAAGCGGGTGAGTTCGCGGCACGATAAAGCATTGCTAGGGAGCAGGAAGAACAGGCACATTTCTTGGTTGCGGGAGAACAGAAACAGTACGCGCTCCGAGGCGCAGCCCAAGTTCTATCAGCGCCCGCTCCTCGACATCTGTCAGACCACCTTCCAGATCATCAGGAACATAAATCGTCAGACGAAAGTGTATGGCGGCTTCCCAGTACCCGATGCTCGCCGCAGGAACTCACGCACAACAATTAAGGCATCATCAAACCCGGCGATTAAAACACGCGGATGACAAAACGCAGTGACGAGAACCACGTCTCGTGTCTCTACGCAGGCTGCTGCTTCCCCAATATCAAGAGTAACCCTGCGGCCTTTGCCAGTCCTGTGTAGTGTGATTTGAGCTATCCCTTCAACTTGAACGGCTTCACCCCGCCGTGGAACAACTCGCACAGACAGCCAGTGCTTTCGGATTGTCAGGTCAACAGTGAGGCCGAAGTCGAACATATCCGGTGCCTCGCCTTTATACTTCTCCCGTGAAGACTTCAGTGGCGGGGCCGGTCATGTAGACGTGGTTATCGGCTTCGGACCACACAATGTCGAGGTCGCCGCCGGGAAGATGAACCAAGACGCTCCGGCCTGTCTTACCGTTCAGGACACAGGCGACAGCCGCCGCGCACGCGCCGGTGCCGCAGGCAAGGGTCTCGCCCGCGCCGCGCTCCCAAACCCGGAAGATGATCTCTGAATCTGAGACGACTTCAATAAACTCGGTGTTGGTCCGGCGGGGGAAGGCCGGGTGATGCTCGGCCTGGGGGCCGACGGTTTCAATGGGATAAGCTTGGGCGTTTTCTACAAAGACTACGGCGTGCGGGTTGCCCATGGAAACGGTTGTGACGTTCAAAGTGCGGTCCGCGAGTGTCAGCGGCGCGTTGATAATCGGCGCGTCGGTCTCAGACAGCACGGTCGGGATCTGCGACGGCGTCAGCACAGGTTCGCCCATGTCAACGCGGACGGTCGCGGCATTGCCGTCCGCGCCAGGCGTGATTTGCAGGTGCAGCAGCCCTGCGCCGGTCTCCACCGCGATCTCACGCTGGCCGCCGGTCAGATCGCGGTCAAACAGGTACTTGGCGAAGCAGCGGATGCCATTGCCGCACATCTCGGCCTCGGTGCCGTCGGGGTTGAACATCCGCATAGCAAAAGGCGCAGTCTCGCCGGGCAGCAGAGCGATGACGCCATCGCCGCCGATCCCGAACTTGCGGTCGCATAGCTCCACGGCCCGGCGGCACTCAGCCAAAAGCGCGGGGCCGTTCTCGCCGAGGCAGTCCACCATAACAAAATCGTTGCCGATGCCGTGCATTTTCGTAAAGTGCATAAGCCTATTCCTGAAAAGTGAGATGCTAAGAAATCGGATCGGTCTGGGCGGCTTCAGGTGTTGCGGACGCCGGGGCAGGGGTCGGCGTCTGGATGGTCACGGCGGCGTCCGGGTGCGCGGCGGCAGCGGGGACCGGCGGGGGGGCGGTCGGACTGGAAGCGGCCTGCGCCGCCTGGCCTGCCTCACGCTGGGACTCGGCGTAAAGGTTCTGGATGGGCCGCATCGGGACAATGCTGGTGACGGCGTGCTTGTAGACAAGCTGGACCGGCTTGCCGGGGCTGTCTAAAAGAATAGTAAACGAGTCGAACCCGCGCACGTTGCCCCGAAGCTGGACGCCGCCGATGAGGTAAATCATCACGCCGACATTTTCTTTGCGGACTTGGTTGAGAAAGAGGTCCTGGAGGTTCATCTGCGGTTTGTTCATAACGTCTGCGCTGCCTTTTGTGTCAAGTCGTAAATTGTGTCCGCAAGCTGCTCGGCGGTTTGATGGTCGGCATCCACCCACTGCACGCGGGGGTCGCCCCGGAACCAGATCATCTGGCGCTTGGCGAACCGCCGCGTGTCCTGGATCATGGATTCGACGGCCGCGGCCCGGTCGGTCTCGCCTGCAAGAAATGCCGCCATGTGCCGGTAGCCGAGCGCCTGCATCGGCTTGAGCGACGCCGCGTACCCGGCGTTCAGAAGGCTTTCAACTTCGCCGACAAAGCCCTCTTCCAGCATAAAATGGACGCGGTCGCCGATCCGCCGGTACAGCCCCTCGCGGTCGGCAAACCGCAGACCAAACAATGGCGGCTGTTCGGCGCTTTGACTTGCCTTGTTCTCGGCATGAAGCGCCGTCAAGGTGCGGCCGGTCGCCGCGAACACTTCCAAAGCCCGGATCTGCCGCCCGATGTCGTTGACATGGAGCCGGGCCGCCGTCTCCGGGTCAATCTTGGCGACTTCCGCCAGCAGCGCCGGGTTGCCGTGCAAAGCGGCGAACTCACGCCACTTCCGGCGTAAATCGTCGTTGGGCGGCGCGGCAGGGATGTCCAGCCGGGTCGTCAGCGCCCGGACGTACAGGCCGGTCCCGCCGACAATCAACGGAACACGCCGGCGCGATGCGATTTCGGCGCAGGCGGCATCCCCTAAGCGCTGATAGTCGGCAAGCGTCCATTCGTCATCCGGGTCGGCGACATTGATGGCATGAAACACGGCCCGGCTCTGCTCGTCGGCGGTCGGCTTCGCTGTCCCGATGTCCATGTGCCGGTAGACCTGCATCGAATCGGCGGACACGATCTCTGCCCCCAGCCTCTGGGCCAGCCCGACCCCTACGGCGGTCTTGCCAGAAGCAGTCGGGCCGACAAGGGTGATGCGGTCTGTGAGGCTCCCATTTAATGCTGTCAGCACAGATTTCAGTATAGCATATCCGGCCTGCTTACGCGGCTTTTGCCAGCGCCGCGTCAATTTCCGCCCCATCCGGCTCGGTCAGCATGATGTCGCCGATCCAGAGCGTCGGGGTCACGGCCCGGCCGGTCCACGCCACGACTTGCGCTTTGGCGTCCGGGTCGGCCTCTATGTCGATCTCGTCCCAGCGCAGGCCACGCTCACGCAGAAAGTACGACGCCCGCGCGACATCGGGGCAGCCGGGGCGGCTGTACATGATAATTTTCGGCTGGTTCATTGGTGCATCTCCGTGAGTTTCTGAGCGATCACTTCTGCGCCGTTAGTCGCAAAAGCGTTCGGGTTCGGCGCGGCTTCCAGCGCTGAATGCAGCGCACCCGCCCAGTCGCCGGCATGGAACGCGGCTTCGGAAATTGCGATCCCGCCGCCCCAGTGGTTCATACCCGAAACCAGGGCGTCATGCTCGGCAAACCCGAATCGCGGCAGGTAGATCAGCGGCACGGAATTTGCGATGCACTCGGTCACGGTCCCGTAGCCGGCTTTCGAGACGACGGCATCCACCGACGCCGCAACGTCCGCGTAGCGCAGGACACCGGGGTCGAACGCGCGGGCATTGGCAATCGGCGTCGGCAGGGGCCGGTCTAGGAGAAATACCCAGTCGGTGAAGCGCTCTAAAGCCGGCCAGTCAATCTCCAGCCCCCACCCGCCCAGATACAGCAGCGCAAGATGCTTTTCCGCAGGAATGTCCAAAACTTCGGTGAGAATATCGCGGATAGGCTTGCCCCGGCGGGCCACCAGCGGGACACGCTCGACGTTCGGGAACAGCTTCGGCATGGCCGGCAAGTGGAGCGGCGTGATCAGGCCGACAGTCGCCGACGCATATTCCCGCGCCATCTGCGCCAGCAGGGCTTCGTCTTCGGCAGTCTCGGCGTACTCCGCGTAAATATCGTGCCAGGTAAAGTTTCCAATCGCCGCGCTCGGCACACCGGCCTCACGGGCGGCAAAAAGCGGGAACGAGGGAATATCGGACGCGACACACTGGACGCCGCGCTCCCGCAGAAACGCAACCTCGTCCGCCAGATGCGCTTGATTGCGCCGGGCGATCTCCGCGTAGCGGGTCAGCGTCTCGCGCCTGAGGACCGAGACGCTGTCGGATTGCAGGCAGCCGCAGTCGTACTCGGCGGCAATGTACTCAAACTCGCGGCCTGGCAGCTCTTCGCGGAACAGCCGCTCCGGAGCAGTCGTTTTGACAATCAGGGGCAGCTCCGGCGGCAGCGCTTTTAGGATTTGGGCCGTGCGGACCGCGTGGCCGAACCCGTGGCCGGTGACATAATAGCAGAGCATGACTGACTTTATTCCGGCTTCCGGTGGATGAGCGTCGCCGTCGCCTGGTCCAGCGGCTTGATGACCAGCGTGTCAATGTTGACATGGGCAGGCCGGGTGACAGTCCAGACAATCGCGTCGGCAATGTCATCGGCAGACAGCGGCGTCATGCCCTGATACGGCTTCTTCGCCCGCTCCGTGTCCCCGCCAAAACGCACGATGCTGAACTCGGTTTCCACCAGACCCGGCGCGATCTCGGTCACGCGCACCGGCTTCCCGACAAGCTCCACTCGCAGTGTTTCCGTGACGGCCTTGACTGCGTGCTTCGCCGCCGTGTACCCGCCGCCGCCGGGATACACTTCAATCCCCGCCACACTGCCGATGACAACGATATGCCCCGCGCCGGACGCTTCCATCTTCGGCAGCAGACCCCGCACCATCCGCATCGTTCCCAGCACGTTCGTATCGTACATCCGCTCCCACTTCTCGTCCACGGACTCGGCGACCGGCTCCACGCCGAGCGCCCCGCCCGCGTTGTTGACCAGCACGTTGACAGCGGGAACCTGGGCGCAAAACGCCTCGACACTTTTGGCATCGGTTACATCCAGCGTCAGCGCCTTTGCGCTCAATGGCCCTGCGACCGCTTGCAGCTTGTCCAGACGGCGTGCGCCTAAGATAAGATCGTAGCCCGCCGCCGCAAGGTGCCGGGCGGTTGCCGCCCCGATCCCGCTGCTCGCGCCGGTCACGACCGCGATAGGTTTACTGGTCATTCAATTTTTCCTTTACAAAGAAGGCGTGGAACCGAAGTTCTACGCTCTGGGGCGAAGCGCCGAGTAACCGCCTTCGCGGGTACAAGAAAAGACTGTGATTATCGCCCTGTTCTCTGTCCGCGAAGGCGGACATTAGGCGTCTGCGCCCCAGAGCGTAGAACTTCGGTTCCACGCTCAACCCGCGCTAGGCGCTTGCCAAAAACTTAGCCGAGTCTAAAAGTCCCTGCTGCTCTAGCTCCGCGCTGCCGTGGTAGTCGCTGTCTTCCAGCTCAATCGAGACTGCGCCTTTGTAGCCGGTGTCGGCCAAAATGCGGCAGACTTCGGTCCAGGGGGTGCCGCCGTGGCCGGGGATGGTGTAGCGCCAGGCGGACGCCCCGCAGAAGGGGTCTTTTTTGTAGGCGGCGGGCAGCTCGTGGCCGTATTCGTACAGCTCGTCGGCCAAAATCAGCGTGTCTTTGCCGTGGACATGGCCGACACGCAGAGCAAACTCTTTGAGGAACCGAATGGGGTCAATACCCATGCGGAGGAGGTGCGACGGGTCGTAGTTGATGCCGATGGACAGGGACGGGCAGGCGGCAAACACAGCCCGAAACGTCTCCGGGGTGCACACCAGGGAGCCTGCGCCCGGCCAGCCTTCAATGACTAAACGCCCTCCGGCGGCGTCGAGCGGGCCGGAAATGGCTTGCAGCGACTCGATCAAATACCCCATGTTCTCCGAGCGCGGGCGGCCGGGGTCTTCAGGGATCATCACGGCGAAAAAGTTCTGCGGGCCGCAGGCGGCGACATATTCGCTGACCTGCTGGACTGCTTCGGCGCGTTTGTCGGCGTCCGGGGATGTCAGGTTCCGGCCGTGCGCGAGGTCCACCGACCCGACCCGCAGGCCGGCGTCCTGCATGGCTTGGATGTCGGCGGGGCCGCGCGACAGGTCAATGACACTGAAGCCGTTGGCTTTGGCCCAATCAATCGCCGCCGGCAGTTCCCGCTGCCAGGCCCAGCCGCCGCGCCGAAAGCCGACGGGAAACCCGCCGGTGCGTGTCGTGAATGGTGTCATCGTGTAGTTCCTTGCAGTGTGAAGTTAAAGCGAAACGGGGTGAGCGCCCTGCGCGGCGCGGCAGGCGTAGACCGACGCAATCGTGCCGGTGCGCTCTTTGTAGTCGGCGGCGAGAACACGGCAAAACTCGTCGACGGCATCGGCATAAACCAAATTGATCGTGCAGCCGCCCCAGCCGCCGCCGGTCATCTTCGCTCCGATGCAGCCCGGAAGCTGCGCGGCCAGGTCCGCCAGCAGATCAATCTCCGGCGTCGTGTTCTCAAACAAGTCCCGGCAGGATGCCTGCCCTTCCGCCATCAGCCGCCCCATCGTGTCCGTGTCTCCCCGCTGGGCCGCGTCGCGCATGGACAGCACGCGCTGGTCCTCGGTCAACACGTGCAAAGCTCGCTTGCGCTGGTTTTCGGGCAGCTCAAATTGGCGGGCTACAAACTCGTCCCACGGCACTTCGCGCAGAAGCGGCTTGCCGAAAAAGGCCGCCGCCGCCATGCACTCCGCCCGGCGCGTGTTGTAATCGCCGCCGGTGAGGGCGTGCTTGACATTCGAGTCGCAGACCACCAGCGCAATGTCGTCCCGGCCCATTTTGACTGCCGAATGTTCCAGCGTCAAGCAGTCCAGAAACAGCAGGCCGTCGTCAATGCCGAAGACCGACGAAAACTGGTCCATGAGGCCGGACTGCACCCCGACAAACTGATTCTCTGCCCGCTGGCAAAGCTGCGCGATCTGCATCGGGCTTGCGTCGTAGGGAAACAACTGCTTCAAAAACAGCGCCGTCGCCACTTGAAGCGCCGCCGACGACGACAGGCCCGCGCCGCCGGGGACATCGCTGTGAATGACCGCCGAAAAGCCGCCGATCGGCACGCCTTGCTGCTGGAGCTGCTCCACGACGCCCAGCACATACGACGCCCACGAGTTCTGCGGGTCCCGTTTCAGTTCCTTCAAGTTAAACTTCGCCGTCCGCCGGAAATCGGCGGCATGGAGCATGATCGTATCCCCACCCGTCGCCGCCCCCGCCATGACCGTCGCCTTGTCGAGCGCGGCAGGCAGCACAAAGCCGCCGTTGTAGTCGGTATGGTTCCCCATGATCTCCACCCGCCCCGGCGCCAGCGCCGCCGCCGCCGGTGCGGTTCCAAACTGCCGCGTGTACGCCGCGACTGCGTTTTCTACGAGTTTGCTTTCCGTCAGCGCCATTGTCTTTCCTGATCTTTCCGCATTCTGCTCTTTTGAGCCATTATACCGCCGGAAGCCGTCAATCAAAAAGCCGTTGGTAGATGCCGTTCTCGCGGGCCATCAGGCCGGTGTCCACCATCTCGCGCCGCAGGCTGGCGTAATCCTCGTGGTACTCCAAAAGCAGAAAGCTGACTTCCTGCTCGGTAAATGTTCTGCCCGGATCAATCTTGGACGCCAAGAACCGCAGCACAATCTCCCGCTTCTTCCGCTGCGCCGGGATCGTCTTCAGCCGCCCGCCCACAAAGAAGTCGCCTAAGACTTTCGCTTCTTCGGCAGTCCACTCCCCGCCGCCGTCTGCACCCACCGGCTTCGCGTCCTGCTTCAGTGCCGCTAGCGCCGTGTGAACCGGCTTCGGCTGATACCGCCACCGAAAACCGTCTTCCGCAAATGTCTCTTCCAGCAGCCCCACGTCTTTTAATGCCCCAATGTGCCGCATCGTCTCGGTTTCCGTCAATCGGGCCATCCGTGCCAGCGTATGCAGAGGCAGCGCGGCATCGGAAAGCAAACCCAGCAGCTTGACCTTTTCACGGTCGGCGAAGACGCGCAGGATGTTGGAAATGTCATTCATCGGGCGAGACCTTTGCCGACCTCAGCAGCGAAGCCGTTCTTAATGCGTTCACTAAAGCCATCGCCATGATCAACAGCATAGCGGTTCTGTATCCATGACCGTGAGTGGAAATCAGGACGGCGTAGCTCGCTGTGAACAGCATGACTGCCAGTGATGCGCCGCCGGTTCTTAGCCAGGTCTCGCGCGAGTGCAGCCGACGCTCCTTCATAAACTTCCAGCCGCCGCGCAGGCAGAGCAGGAGCAATCCCGCCAGCGGAAGATACAGCAGTAGATACAAGTTGTTAATGCTGGAAAGCCTGCTTATATTAAACACGTTCTAACGGCTTGTACGGTTTCGGCGGCAGAACGACACGAATCATATCTCCGGCAGAAACTTCACCGCCGACAAGCACAACACCCATGATGCCGGCCTTGCGAACCAGATTACCCTCGGCGTCGCGCCCTAAAACTGCTGCCGTCAGCCCCGGCAGGAAATTGTCAAGCTGGGCGCAGGGGTTCCGCAAGCCCGTCACTTTCACCACGGCCTGATCTCCAAGAGTGAGATGTGCCCCAGTCGGCAGACCAAGCAGGTCAATCCCGCGCGTCGTGATATTCTCGCCCATCTGCCCAGCCGACACGTCCAACCCGGCGGTTTGAAGCTCCTCAAAGAGTTCCGAATGAATAAGATGCACCTGGCGCAAGTTCGGCAGGCTGGGATCCTGCGCTACCCGCGAACGATGCTGAACCGTCGCGCCGGAATGTGCGTCGCCTTCTACGCCTTGACCAGCAATCAGCCGAACGCTGTCTTGGCTGGTCTTGCTGAACTCATGAGTTCCGCTGCGGCTAACGGCGGTAACGCTTGCGGCCATGATTATATCCTCCCGTGCCTATTTTGCGATATTGCCGCTAGTCAAAATAGCTGGGGCCGCGAAACTCCCACTCCC
This sequence comes from Capsulimonadaceae bacterium, assembly GCA_965277885.1. Taxonomy (GTDB): domain Bacteria; phylum Armatimonadota; class Armatimonadia; order Armatimonadales; family Capsulimonadaceae; genus JANXMY01. Next base: position 971,743 of record CBDIDS010000003.1, read on the forward strand.
GCATCGGCATCCAGAAATTTTCGTCATGCTTGACATAAACATTTACAGCTTGCCAGGGTTCTGCCTCCGCCGCTGGGAGGTCCACCGTTTCGCCATTTAGCTGTGTATAATAGACTGCCGGGATGTCCGGCGTGAGTTGGCCCCGCAAAAATGCCCACACTGACTTGATAACGTTATTTTCGATGAGCAAAGCTGCTCCGCCAATCGCTACACCGCATACTGAACACCATTGTGGAAAATGGGCGGTATCTGTGCCGACATCAAGGACGATTACTTCGGATAACGCAGGATCACCGACATTGAAGCTGTAGCCGCCATCAAAAGATGTTTCACCCCGCACTAACCAATCGCGGCAAGGTCGCCAGTAAATGTTGTCTCCGACTTGATATGCTGGTCCATACGCACTACGCGAGGCGCAATAACCCCATTGGAACGTGATAAAGCATGGCTCAGGCTCGAAGCCGCACTTCAGAGCAGCGCCGCAGTTCGGACAGGGAACGTCGTGGTGCTCAAGATGTGCATAAACAGGCATTGCATCCACACGTTTCTTAACATCTACACGCCATCAAATTCGGCGTTGATGGCGGCGTAGTCTTCGGGAGTGCCGACATCGCGCCATTTGCCTTCCACGGCGATGCCTTTGGTGGGGTGGCCGTCCCTGATGAGGGCGGTGATGGCGTCGGGAAGCTCGTATTCGCCGCGTGCGGAGGGGACGATCTTGGACGTGTACTCAAAGATGAGTGGGTCGAAGATGAAGAGGCCCGCGTTGTTCCAATGAGTCGTCGCGGTGCCTTTGGGGGGCTTCTCCTGGATACGCTCGATGCGGTTGTCAGCGTCCAAATAAACGGCGGCGCCGGCCCAGGGGTCCTCGACCCAGTTGAGGCCGACGTAGGCTTTAATAGTGGACGTGCCGCCGTTCGCGTCGTACTCGGCGGCGAAGCGGCCGTAGTTGACGGGATCAAGCATGATGTCGCCGTAGGTCATTAAAAACGGGACATCGGACAGGGCGGGCGCGGCGGTGTTGACGGCATCCCCGACCCCGCGCGGGACTTCCTGGGGGACGTACTCAATGCTCCAGCCCCACTTGCTGCCGTCGCCTAAGTAGCTTTCTAAGATTTCGGCTTTGTAGCCGGTGATTAGCACGAACTCGCGGACCGGCGTCGTTTCGGCGATGGACGACATGATGCGCTCGATCATCGGGACGCCGCCGATGGGGATCATGGGTTTGGGCTGGTTTGCAGTGAGCGGGCCGAGGCGGGTGCCGCGACCGGCGGCGAGAAGCAGGGCTTTCATGGGTGGCTCCGTTTAAGTGGGGTTACATCCGGGCGTATTTCAGCGAGTCGGCGCAGGAACAAAGGCGCTCCGTCGGCAGGGTCGTTAGGATTGTTTTTAAGACGCGCTTGACGTTTTCCGTGTTCTGCGCCAGCACAGCGAGAACGTCATGCGCCGAGACGGCTTCCGTGTCCGAGACCAGCCCAGCGTCGTAATCGGTCACGAGGGAAAGCGTCACATAGCACATCTCCATCTCGCGGGCTAAGATGACTTCCGGGTACTGGGTCATCGAAACGATGTCCCAGCCCATTTGCGTAAACCAGCGGCTTTCGGCTTTGCTGGAAAAGCGGGGGCCTTGTATCACGGCGACGGCTCCCCGCTCATGCACCGTGACATTGTTCTGCCGGGCGGCGTCAATGGCGACTTGGCGGATTTGGGGACAATAGGCATCCGCCGACGACACATGGACCACTTCAGGGCCGTCAAAAAACGTGTCCGCGCGTCCGTTGGTCCGGTCAACGAACTGGTCGTTGACCACAAAGTCGCCCGGCGCGATGTGCGGCTGCAAGGAACCGACCGCGCTGGGCGCGAGGACGCGCGTAATGCCAAGATGCTTGAACGCCCATAAGTTCGCGCGGTACGGCACTTTGTGCGGCGGCAGCGTATGGTGTTTGCCATGCCGGGGCAGGAAGGCGACCAACCTGCCGGCGACCGTCATCAAAGCGATGGGGCCGCTCGGCGGGCCGTAAGGCGTGTCTACGGTGACTTCTTCCACGCCGCCTTCGGCGAACTCATAAAACCCGCTGCCGCCGAAGATGCCGATTTCTGCCGTAGGCTGTGTCATAGTGTCTTCAGGGCCGCTTCCGCCGCTGCCTGCTGGGCTTCTTTTTTCGTTTTGCCGGTTCCCGAACCCGCAACGTTGCCGTCTAAGAGAACATCCAGCGTGAACGTCTTGTCGTGCGGCCTGCCGCGCTCGCCGGTGACTACATACACCGGCGACGACAGGTGTGCGGCCTGACGCAGTTCCTGCAAGACCGTTTTGGGGTCGCGCCAGTCCCGCTCGGCGTTGACGGCGGCGATTTCCGGGGCCAGGGCCGTCAGGATAAAGTCACGGGCGGCAGGATAGCCGCTTTCGCGGTAGATCACCGCCACCAGCGCTTCAAACGCATCGGCGATAATACTGGCTCTATTGCGCCCGCCCATCTGCTCCTCGGTCCGGCCTAAGCGGATTTGGGAAGTCAAGTCTAGCCGCCGGGCGGCGGCGGCCAGCGCGTCTTTGCAGACAATCAGCGCTTTGGCTTTTGCCAGCTCCCCTTCCCCGCGCGTCGGGAACTGGGCGTAGAGATATTCGACGACAACCAGACCCAGCACGGAGTCGCCCAGAAACTCCAAGCGCTCGTTGGAGTCCAGCGTGTGGTCCGGCACAAGCGATTTATGGGTCAGCGCCTGACGCAGCGCAGATTGGTCTTTAATCGGCAGCGGCTCAGGCATTACTCCAGCGCCTGTACGGCCTCGGCGATGCGGGCGATGCCCTTCTGAATGTTCGCCATTGACGTGGCATAGGACAGCCGGATGTTGGCGTCGGCCCCAAAGCCCGAACCCGGAATGACCGCGACTTCATACTTTTCCAGCAGGTATGCTGCGAAGTCGTCCGAGCCGCCAATCGTGCGGGTAGCGTCGCCGTCCGGGGTCCAGCTTTTGCCGTACAGCGCAGAGACATTTGGAAAGACATAAAACGCGCCGCCGGGAATTGTGCATTCGACGCCGGGGATGGCGTTCAGAGCCGGCACGATCCAATCCCGCCGCTCTTCAAATGCCTGCCGCATTGTCTCCACCGACTCCTGCGGCCCGTTGAGGGCTTCCACGCCCGCCGCCTGCGCGATGGAAGTCGGGTTGGACGTGCTTTGATCTTGTATCTTGGACATGGCCGCGACAATGTCCAGATCGGCGGCGGCGTAGCCAAGCCGCCAGCCGGTCATGGAATGGGCTTTAGAAAAGCCGTTAATGGTGATGGTCAGCTTCTTGATGTCGTCGCTGAACGACGCCGGGGACACGAACTCGCTGCCCGTATACAAGATTTTCTCGTAGATCTCGTCGGACATCAAGTAAATGCCGCGCCCGGCGCACAGCTCGGCGATCTCGCGCAGAGCCTGCGGCGTGTAAACCGCGCCGGTCGGGTTCGACGGTGAGTTGACAATCACCATCTTCGTCTGCGGGGTCAGCACGGCTTCAATCTGTGCCGCCGAGGACAAAAAGCCCGTACTGTCATCGGCGGTCACGATGACGGGAACGCCGCCCGCAAGCTTGACCTGCTCCGGGTAGGAAACCCAGTACGGCGCCGGGATGACCACTTCGTCACCGGGATCAAGCAGCGCCTGCATGAGATTGTAGATAGAGTGCTTCGCGCCGCATGAGACAATGATCTCATTGCGCGAGTAGGTCAGCCCGTTGTCGCGTTTCAGCTTCGCGGCAATCGCGTCTTTGAGCGCCACGGTCCCGCTGGACGGCGTGTACTTGGTATCGCCGCGTTCCAGTGCGGTGATAGCTGCGTTTTTGATGTTCTGCGGCGTGTCAAAGTCGGGTTCGCCTGCGCCAAACGACACGACATCTTTGCCGGACGCTTTCAGGGCATTGGCTTTTGCGGTAATGGCAAGGGTCGGCGACGGGGCGGCGTCTAAGGCCCGCTGGGACAGCATTCGCTGCTGGGGCGGCGTGGTCATGGGCGTATCACAATCTGGGATGGCATTGCGGCTATTGTAGCCGAAGGGTCGGCGGGAAGTCAAGGAACCCACCCCGGCACAAGTGCCGACCCTCCCGAAACGGGTAGGTGAGGAGCAAAAAGAAGAATAAAAGAGCGCAGCAAGCAGCAGGCCCGACGCCTAATTCCGAAACTCTTGACCTTCCCGTTTCGGGAGGGTCGGCACTTGTGCCGGGGTGGGTTCCTGCATCCCCTCCCACGCCTTCAGAAACGCCCGATATTCCGGCTCCTGGTACATCGCGAAGACAATGCGCTCCAACGCCGTCTCCGGGTGCGTGTCCAGATACTCCGTCACCGTCCGCAGGGCCAGCGGTGCGGCTTCCCCCAGCGGATACCCGTAAATCCCCGTCGAAATGGAGCAGAACGCAATGGAAGTCAGACCCTTCTCGTCGGCCTTTTCCAGACACGAGCGGTAGCACGATGCCAGCTTCACCGCCTCGTTCGCGTTTCCGCCCTTCCAGACCGGCCCCGGCGTATGCAGAATAAACGGCTGAGACAGCCCAAAACCTTTTGTCAGCACCGCCGACCCCGTTTTCGTCCCATTCGGCGCGACCCGGATCAGCTCCGCCATCAGCGGCTTCCCTGCCGCCCGGTGGATCACTCCATCAATCCCGCCCCCACCCCGCAGCGCCGTATTCGCGGCGTTCACGACCACGTCCACATCCTGCTCAATCACGCTGCCCTTGACGATCTCGATTGTTGTACTCAAATCTGTTTTACTTTCGTTTTACATTGGAAGGTCAATCCACGGCAGACTTTCGGTTGTAGCTCGAAACCGCTCAATGGCAACAGACAGATCCCCGTAAGTGACGGTTCCTGTAATCTTGTCCAAATAAAGGTTTCTGTCCGCCACAGCATCAAGTTGGAAACACCAATAAAGCGACATCAAAGCGTTGATAAAGAGGGTTGCTCCCGCTGTGCGGCGTGTCTCGTGATAATCCCCGAATTTACCGTCTAAGGCCGATTGGATTGAAGCGGTTACAATACTTGCCTGCTGCGGCATGGCGCGGCGCACGAACTCCGACGCCTGACGGGCCCGCTTGACTTCCGGCATCTCTTCCGTCAGGCTCCATGCGCCAAGATAGCCGCCACTTTGGATTAACTCGGCCACCGCTTTCAAGAAGTACGCATGGGAAACGCCGTGATAAGTGTCTACCCCAAAGCCGAGGCAAACCAAAAACTTACGCGGGATGTCCAGCGCATGAACCGCTGCAATGCTTGCCATGTCTTCCTGCGGTGTTCCTAAACCCGGCTCATCGCCGCGCATCAGGCTGTCCGTGCCGCCGTCTACCAAAATAATAGTATCGACGTTGAGACGCTCTGCCAGCACTCCGTAGGCGTGGATAATATGCTTCGCGCCGGTGCGATCAAAGCAGTAAATCGGCACTTTCTGGTTCTGGCGCTCAAACCACTGAGACAAATATAGCTCAGGGAAATAGAACTCGCGGCCTTCGGTAGTAGCAATGACTTCAACAAGAGACGACGCAAGGCGACGGCCTGTGGACGAGTGAATGTCGGAGAAGGATAGGTTAGCGAGATGAACCCGCTTACCCATTTCGCGCAGGCCGAAGTAAAGCGGAAGACCGCTGAAGATGTCGAAGCCGCCGCCGGCCCCGGCAACCAGAATGTTTTCGGCTTTTTCAATCTCGGCGAGAAAGGGAATTGTCAGCATAGGTATTTCCAATCAGCCGTAGAAGAGCGTCTTCGTTCCAGCCGTAGCCGATGTCGTCGTAGGTGATGCCGTGGTTGGTGCGCTGGCCGGTGCGGACGGGGACGCCGCCGACGGCTTCGTAAAAGCGGCAGGCGGGGTGGTTCAGGGCGCTGACCCAGAGAAAGAGGCTGGAATAGCCATTAGCGTGAAGACGCCGTGCGGCGATTTGCAGCAGCCGTCGCCCCACGCCCTGGCCCTGCTGGGACTTTAAGAGGTAGAGGACATAAATCTCGGCTTGGGAGGCGGGACCGCCGCTGCGGTCTTTGCCGCCTTCAGTGAAGCCGACAATCGCGCCATCTTCGGTTTCGGCGACAAATGTATAAGTGATGTCCGCGTTGCCGGAAGACAGGATCGACTGCCACTTTTCTTCACGCTCGGCGACGGAAAGGGCGTCCAAATGCTCCTGCGGCATGATGCCGGGGTAGGTGGTGCGCCAGCTTGCGACATGCACCCGCGCAATCCCGGCGGCGTCGGCGAGTGTCGCTTCTCGGACGGTAATGAGCATGAGGAGAGTTTACCCGATAGACCTACCACCTTGCTTCGCAGGGTCCTCCCTAAAGGGAGGATTAGGAATATAATTATGACGCCTGCCTCTTCTCGGTATCCTTTCTTTAGGAAGGACCCTGCGAAGCAAGGTGGTAGGTCTCTCCTAGCCGACCTTCCCCACCGCGACCGCGCCTTCGTTGTCGCAAGAATACAGGATGGGCTTGTCGTCTTTCATTGTTTCTAAATGCACCGGGCGGGACCACAGCTTCTGGATGTTCCGCAAAACCCGCTCGGTATAATCCGGGTCGAGGGCTTTGCCGTCAAAGGCATGTTTGAGGTACATCTCGCCCCGGCGCTTGTAGTCGCCGTCTTCGACCGTCAAAATCGGCTGGCCGAAGTTGGTCATGGAGTCCACAATGCTATCCCGGACCTTGCGCCAGTCGGTGTCCTGGACCACCCACAGCTCCTCGCCGTCCACCTCTTCTAGCTTATAGGTGTAGAGATCGAGTTTCTTGACCAGCGGCTCCGTCAGATATTTGCGGAGGAAGGTCACGTCGTTGTCTTCCTCGCAGACCTGGAAGATTTTGGCCCGGCCCTGGCCTGACGGACGGGCGATAGCCCGGCCCATCCAGTCGGTTTCCTCTTCGTCGCCGACTTCGATTTTGCCGTCCCAGCGCCGCTCAATGTCTTTTAAGATTTGGAACCCGACGTAGTAAGGGTTCATCTGCATCTTGGACCCCGACGGCGATAGGACCGACGAATGCAGACGCCGAAATTCCCAGTGTTCCTCGCTGGTCAAATCCAGCGACTCCAAGATCTTCTCGTGCCAGTAAGACGCGAAGCCTTCGTTCATGATCTTCGTCCGCATCTGGGGCAGGAAGTACATCATCTCGTCGCGGATGATCTGCAAAATGTCCCGCTGCCACTCCGTCAGCTCCCGGCCATATTCGATTAAAAAGCGCAGCAGATCTTTTTCGGGTTCTTCCGGGAACCTCTTGCCCGGCGGACGGGGCCGGTCGGCGTACCCCGAAACGTTCCAAATGTCGTCGTAATCGGTCTCGGAAGGACGCCCGGCGCTGAGGCGGTCTTCCTCGTGCTGCTCGTGAGTCTTGCGCTTAAGCGACGGCGCGGTCGGATCGAAATGCTCTTCAATTGTCATCACCGTGTCGAGAAAGTCTTCGACTTCGCGCCAGCCGAACTCCTGCTCATAGCTTCGGATGCGGTCAGCATGAAGGCGCATCTGCTCGACCATGCGCCGGTTGGTGTGGGCGAAATACGAGTTATGCTTGAAAAAGTGGCAGTGGCCTAAAACGTGCGCGGCGACGAACTTATGCGAGAGCATGGAATTGTCTTCCACTAAAAACGCCTGGCAGGGATCGGTGTTAAAGACAATCTCGTAGATCTTCGACATGCCGTACTCGTAGGAAGTTTTTTGGCGGTGGTAGTCCCGCCCGAAGGTCCAGTGCGAGAACCGTGCGGGCAGACCATACGCGCCCAGCTCATAAATGACATGCTGGGGGGCGACCTCAAAATGGGTTGGATACGGGTCCAGCCCAAATTCCTGCGCCTGATCCCAGATAATCTCCAGCCATTTATTGAGTTCTACAGTTTCCGTCGGCGAAAGTCCCATAACTACTTACCTCCCAAATTGACAGCCAATGGTCAGCAAATTTTCCTGCGTACAATGTCAAGGATAGGGCAATGGCACCGGCGGATTTCGCCCACGCCGCGCCCATTCTTCCGGGCCAAGCCGACGCCACGGGTCCTGTCCTTGCTCCCGCCACTCATCAAATCCAAAGTAAATTCCACCGGCTAAATCTTCTGCCGTTGCATGAAAAAACATTTCGCCATTGACGAAACGCATACATTGTTGAGCGTAACAGTCGAAGCGCCCTGCGGCTTCTTCCAGACTGATGTCGAAAGCATCGTGCATCTCAACGATGATGTCAAGAATATGTTCCAGACGCTCCAAATCGTCCACGCTCAGGTTCAATACACCTGTACTCGTCTCCACTTTAGCCTCCGAATTGTGCCGCATAACGAACCGCTTCTTCAACATCGTCTTCCGTCAGGTGCGGGTAAGACGCGGTGATGTCTCGGCGGCAGGCACCGCTTGCAATCAATTCTAAAATGAACTCGACCGTGATCCGTGTTCCACGGATACGTGGCTTCCCCCGAAGAACGCCGGCATCAGAGACAATTCGGTCAAACATACATTCACTCCTAAACCGAAACCCGTGTTCCGGTCTGAAACGACTTGATCGCTGCCAGGGCCAGGCGCAAGGCCCGGCGGCCTGCTTCTGCCGAAACCGGCGGCGCCTCCCCCTGCCGAAATGCGGTCAGCATCGCTTCCATATACGCATCAAACGTCCGCTGGAACTCCCGGTCGCGGTCGTTAAAATAGCCGGACTGCCAGACTTCCGCCGTTTCGCTGCCCGCCGCTTGGAACGAGTACCGGCGCACGGTGTCTTCAATCAGAACGCGGCCCTGGGTGCCGTTGACTTCAACCCGGTGCGTGTCCGTGTAGGCATAAGACGAGGAATACGAGCCGAGGAGGCTGCCGACTGCGCCGTTCTCAAAGCGCAGCGAAATCGCCATGTCCCCGTAGCTGCCCGGAGTCGTTTTGTCCGACATCTCGGCCATGATGGTAGAAATCGGACCGCACAAGTATTCCAGCATATCAAAGCCGTGGCACTGGGTCTCAACAAGATTGCCGAACGGATGCCCGGCCCCGCCTTCGCCGCCGAACCGCCAGGTCGCAAACGTGGTTTCGCCAAGCCGCCCGGCGTCAATCGCTTCTTTCGCTTTCTGGACGGGATTCGCGTACCGATGGTTGAAGTTGATCGCGAAAAATAGATTTCGGGCCGACGCTTCCGCCAGCAGCGTGTCCGCTTCGGCCAGGTCAAAGACCAATGGCTTTTCCACCAGCAGCGGAAAGCCGGCTTTGATGACCTCAAGCGTCGGTGCAAAATGGCCTTCGTTCGGCAGGCAGACGCTCACGAGATCAGGCTTTTCTCGTTCCAGCATCTCGCCGATGTCCGTATAGGCTTTCGTGCCGAACTCCCGCGCCCGTTCTTCGGTTCGCGCCGCCGTGCGCCCGGCAATCGCGCAGAAGTTCACATCAGGCCGGGCCGCAAAAATCCGCGCGTGCTGCCGCCCCCACCCGCCTGCGCCGATTAAAGCAATTTTGATTTCTTTGTTCATGGTGCTAATGCGCGGGCGCTCCGACCGGGCCTTTGGCGAAGAACTTTTTGAGGGCGGGCCAGACATCTTCTTTGTCGTTGATTTTCACCAAGACGACGCGCGAATCGGCATTGAACGCTTCTTCATACGCTTGGCCGAGCGGGGCGAAGCCGAAGGAGGACTGCCAGCCGTCGCTGCCGATTTCGCCGTAGCCGATGAGGTTGCATAAATCGCGCATCTTCTTGACCAGATCTACGCACTCGGCGTCGCCCCAGTTGTAGCCGTCGGAAAAGAGGAACGGGTAGATGTTCCACTCACGCGGATTGTAGCGCTTGCCGATGATGTCGAGTGCCAGCTTGTACGCACTGCTCATGCGGGTTCCGCCGGTATCGCCGAGCGAGAAGAACTGGTTCTCGCTCACTTCTTTGGCTTCCGTGTGGCAGGTGATAAAGACGATCTCGGTGTTGGTGTATTTGGTTTTCAAAAACTGGGTCATCCAGAAGTAGAACGACCGGCAGATGTAGGACTCGAACTCGCCCATAGACCCGGACACGTCGCGCATCGCAAACACGACGGCGTTTCTTTGCGGTTCGGTGATCATCTCGTAGTTCTTGAAGCGCTTGTCTTCCGGGCGCACTTCCCACTTGTTTTCGTTGCCAAGCCGCGAATTACGCCGGTAGGCTTCCAGAAGCGTCCGCTTGCGGTCTAGATTGGAGGCGATGCCCCGACGGGTGATGGTGTTGAACTCCATCTGCTCGGACAAGATCTGCTTGGCGCCTTTGTCTTCTAAATTGGGCAGCGACAAATCTTCAAAGACCATCTGCGCCAGTTCGTCCAGCGTAAACTCGGCTTCGTAGTAGTCTATACCGGGGTCCTGGCCGGCCTGCTTGCCGACCCCCTGCCCTTCTTTGTCCGACGGAGCGCGGCCCAGCACGTCGCCGGGCTTCGTGCCGCCCGCGCCCTGCCCGATCCGTTCCCGGTCATGGGGATCAAACCGGATGCGCGGCAGTTCTAAACCGCGCACGGGAACTTTGACGATCTTGCCCCGGTCGGCGGTGATGATGTCCTGCTGGGAAATAATATCGCCCAGGTTCTTTTTGATGACCTCTTTGATTTTGTCGTTGTGCCGCGCCCGGTCCCGGTCGGCCCGCCGGTGCAGGTCCCAGCTATCGTCGGACAGCGAATACAGAGGATCAGCCATAATTATCTTCCACTCCTGCTATCTGTCGTATCAACCGCCGCCGTGCGGGCGGCGACAATCTGCTTGACGGCGAAATACTCCCGGACGTTCTCGGCTGTCATCATGCCGAGCAGGCGGCCTTCCGAGTCCGGGTCCAAAACCAGCAGCGGGCCGCCGGACGCCTGCAAGGCCGGCAGCGTCTCGGCGAGAGTGTCGTCAGGCCGAGCCGTCGCAAACTGCCGGAACATGGAACCTGCCACATAGCTCGACGGTCCCGCTTCCGCCAGCCCGCGCAGGAGGCCGTCGCGGGTCAAAAGTCCCTGCACCTGATCGCCCAGCACGACGGGGAAGTCCTGCTGCGACGTATCTAAAAGCGCATCGGCGGCTTCTTTCAGCGTCGCGCCGACCGAGAGCGTCCGCACATCCGTCATCATCGCGCTCCGCACCGGGACGCCCTCACCGAGCGCCTCCTGCTTGTAGGCGAACGCTTCCTGCCCCGCGCCGAGGTAAATAAAGAGCGCAATGAACATCAAAAACCATTGGCCGCTGAAGATCGCCCAGATGCCGGCGGCAATCGCGATGCTCTGCCCAATCATCGCGGCAATCCCCGTCGCCCGCGCCGGCGGCAAATTGAGCGCTAAAATCGCCCGCAGCACCCGTCCGCCGTCCATCGGAAACGCGGGGATCAGATTAAACAGTACCAGCCAGACATTTGCGAGCAGCACTTTCGCCAGGAATACCGGCAGGGTCTGCACCGGCGACTGCAAAAGCGTCAGCATCGGCGGCGCTTTGATCGCCGCCAGCACGGCGACCAAAACCGCCGCAATGACCACATTGACGGCAGGCCCGGCGACCGCGATCGCCAGCTCCTGCCGCGCGGTCGGGCGCTTTTCAATCCGCGCGACCCCGCCGATGGGGTACAGTGTGATGTCCAGCACCGGAATGCCGTACCGCTGGGCGACCACGCTATGCCCCAGCTCATGCAGGACGACGCAGAGAAACAGCGCCAGCACATACGCGACGCTCAGGCCGCCCGCCCGGTGCGGCCCGGCCAGGCCGACCCACAGCAGGAACAGCAGAAACGTAAAGTGCAGCCGGATCGGGATGCCGGCAACCGTGACGACGCGCACCGCCGATAAGCCGGCCTGCGGCGGCGCGGAAGAAGGTTTAGGCATACACGGCCGCTTTTCTTGCTGTTTTACGCTTCATTGCTTTCCAGCAGTTCATGGATTGTCCAGACAACCCCCGGCATCGCCAGCGGCGAGAGTGTATCTTCACCTGTCAGCCGTACAGTTTTCTTGTAGCCTTCCGGCGACGGCTCCCGATGAACAACAATCGTCCCATTTTTGACCAGCACAACCCAATAGTCAAGGATGCCTGCCTGCGCGTACAGCAGGGCTTTCCCGCCGAGATCGTATTCGAGCGATAAGTCGGAGACTTCAATGAGCAGCACAACATCCGCCGGAGTCGGGTGCCGATCTCCGTAATCCTCTTCCCTTGTGAACAAGATGTCCGGGATCGGCTCACCATCAAAGGCAATCCGCAGCGGGCATTCCTCGCACACGAAGCAGTGCGGCTCCAGCGCCGCCCGCAGACGCCGAGCGATACGCCTCCGCAAACCCGTGTGACGGCCACCTTCCGGCATCTTTTCTTGTATCCTTCCATGAATCAGTTCCAGCCTGCCGGGGTCGCCGAATTCCCCGGCCTCAGCCGCCCGGTAAAACTTCTCCACCGTCCAGTGATAAGGCACAGCGTCCGCCTGTCCCTTCGCCGCTTCCTCTTTTTGTTTTTCCAGCAGTGCCGTCGTCATCTTCGCTCTACTCCTCCACATCGGGCCAGCTCTGTTGCGCTTCCCCGACGATAAACTCTGTTAAGAAAGACTCTTGGGTGTGCATTGTGCAGTCAGGAGCGTGCAGCCAGACACCGCTGTGCTTTGCTTGCAGGAACGACCACAGCTTAATTATGTCGCCTGCAAGGCAACTCGCCTCAATTTCTGAACCGCCCCAAGTTTCTTCGTCATTAAAAAGGGTCAGGTTCAAATCAATGAATCTGTTACCGTTCTGCCAGCGGGCTTTCCACTGATACCATGAGGGATCGGCAGGATAAATCATTGCCGTGTTCGGGAAGGCGAGCAGCGAAGCCGCAATGCTCTGTGCCGAGTGCTGAGAAATGTCGTAGACAATTTGGCTGTCCGTCGGTTCATCCATTTCCTCTGGGCCTGGGCTGAAGGCCCAGCCTGATAACACAACCGGCCACATCAGCGCATATATCAGACTGGTTCTCATGCTGTTACCTATTTAGCAGGGTGCCGACGTACTTCAGCAGCTCGTTGGCGGACTGCTCGGTGTAGCCCTGGTCTTTGACCAGTCGGTCTACCACGTCGTTGATGCGGCGGAGCTGCTCTTGGTTCGGCGTCTTGGTGCTGGTCGTGATCTTGACGATGTCTTTCAAATCCGAGAACAGCTTTTTCTCTAATGCTTCTTTCAGACGCTCGTCGGTGCCGACGCCGAACGAGCCGCCCCGGCGGGACACGGACGCGACGGAGCGCATGATGCCTTCTCGGAACTCCCTCTTGGCGTTTTCGGAGACGCCGATCTGCTCTTCTATACTTCGCATGAGCCGCTCATCGGGTTCCACATCGTCGCTGGTGATCGGGTCCTTGACTTTGGTGCGGTTGCAGAAGGCATCTACGTTGTCGAGATAATTGTCCAGAAGCGTGGTCGCGGACTCTTCGTAGGAATAAACAAACGCCCGCTGGACCTCTTTTTTCGCCAGCTCGTCGTAGTCTTTGCGGGTCTCGTCAATGAAGCCGAGCAGGCGGCGATGCTCCTCCTCGCTGCTCGTGTATTCCTGGAGGCCGTCGCGCATCCCCCGGAGAACGTCAATGGGCGTGACGTAGCCTTTGCCGCCTTTAACCAATGCCGCTGAAATGCGGTTGATGACAAAGCGCGGGGAAACCCCGCTCATGCCTTCGTCCATAAACTCTTCCTGCAATTCCCGGATGTGCTTCTGGTCCCAGTCGCCGACCTGCTTCTCGCCGTCGTACAGCTTCAGCTTGGTCATCAGGGACAAGCCCGACTTCTTGGACGGCTTGAGGCGAGTGAGAAGCGCGAACATGGACGCCGTGCGGAGCGTGTGCGGGGCGATATGCACGGCGGTCAGGTCCAGGCGCTCGTCCTGAAGCTGAGACTGGCCGATCAGCTTCTCGTAGATTTTGATTTCTTCGGTCAGCCGCAGGTTGTACGGGACGCGGACCACGAAGATGCGGTCAATCATCGCCTCGTTTTCTTTGTTGCCGAAGTACGAGTTGTACTCGTATTCGTTGGTGTGGGCCAGCACCACCAGGTCGGCGTAGATGAGCGCGAAGCGGGACGCTTTGATCGTCTGCTCGCCGGCGACCGTGTTCAGCTCATACAAAAAGCGTTTTTCGGCTTTGAGCATTTCGATGAACTCAATCACGCCCCGGTTCGCGATGTTCAGCTCACCGTCGAAGTTGTACGCGCGGGGATCTGACTCCAATCCGTACTCGGTCAGCGCCTGAATGTTGACGGAACCCGTGAGTTCGGCTACGTCCTGCGACTTCGGATCGGCGGGCTTGAACGTGCCGATGCCGCGCCGCTCGCGCTCGGAGAGCGAGATGCGCTCGACCGGCACATCGTCAATTTTGCCGCCCCATTCGTGTTTAAGCTTATAGGCGTCCACGGGGTCCAGATCACCCTCAATGTGGATACCGAAATGCTCTTTGAAGCTTGCCCGCAGTTCTTCGGGAATCAGATGCAGCGGCTCCTCGTGCATCGGCGAGCCTTTGATGGCGTAGACTGCGCCTTCGTCCGTCCGCGAGTATTTCTCCAGGCCCTTTTTGAGAAGCGTGGACAGCGTGGACTTGCCGCCGCCGACCGGGCCGACCAGCATGAGAATACGCTTCCGAATGTCTAAGCGCCGGGCCGCCGGGGCAAAGTATTCTTCCACGAGGTGCTGGATCGTCCGCTCCATGCCGAACAGCTCACCTTCAAAGAACTTGTAGGTTTTCGGCTGCCCTTCGCCGGGATCGTCCACGCCGCCCGCGACAATCATGTCAAACATCCGGGCGTGGGCGAGGTCGGAGACGCGCGGGTTCTTAGCGACGATGTCGAGGTAGTCTTTGAACGTGCCTTCCCAGTGCAGCTTGTCCGCAAGCTGCCGATGCTCTTCCGCCTGTTTCAGAATGTCCCAGTTGCTCATGCTGTATCCTTTCGTGCGTGAATAAATTTAAAACGACAAAGCCCCGGCGTCTGTAGAGTGTCTACATCACCGAGGCTGCGCCTGTATACCGTTTTGCTGCGTCTTACTTCTGTGTCTTCCGTCTGCGCTGCCTCGTCGTGTGGAACTGCCGCGAAGGGGCAGTTCTTCTGTGAAGGTGGGTGAGGGGGAAACGACAGACGCTCATTGTCCGCTCTGAATGCTGCCGGATGGGCGCGATGGCCCGAACCGGCGTTCTGCGCTGAACTTGGTCTACTTTGATTATACCATAGCTTGCGCTGATAGTGAGACACAATAGACCTCTTGCGTAATTGGTGTATACTAACGGCATGTTCTATGCCGACCTGAAAACCAAGCCTGACGGCGTCTTCAAGCGCTTGACAGGTGTGCGGCCCGCAACCTTCCGAGACATGTGCGAGGCTCTCCAAACGCATCTGCCCGTGCGCGGGCGCAGGCCCAAGCACTTGGTGGAAGACCGCCTGCTCCTGACGCTGATGTATTGGCGCGAGTATCGCACCTTTGTTCACATTGGGCAAACCTACGGCCTCAGCGAGTCTGCCGTCTGCCGCACGGTGCACGCCATCGAAACCGCGCTTTTGCGTTCCGGTCAGTTTACGTTGCCAGGCAAGAAGGCATTGACGAAAAGCGACCTCTCGTTTGCGGTCATCGTGATCGATGCCACGGAATGCCCCGTCGAGCGCCCGAAAAAAAACAGCGGCACTGGTACAGCGGCAAGAAGAAGCGCCATACCCAAAAAGCGCAGGTTGTCGCCGACCCGAAGACAAAGCGCATCTTAGTCACCAGCTTCAGCGAAGGCAAGAAGCAGGACTTCAAGCTGTTCCAGGAGAGCCGCCTGCCGCTTTTGCCCAAGACGCAGTGCCTGGCAGATAGCGGCTATCTGGGGCTGGCGAACCTGCACTCCAACAGCCGCCTGCCGAGGAAAAAGAGCAAGCATCATCCGCTCACGCCGGAGCAGAAGGCGAGTAATCGTCAGCTTTCGCGGGAGCGGTTCGTGATTGAGCACATCATTCGGAGCCTGAAAATCTTTCGCATCTTGGCGGAGCGTTACCGCAACCGGCGCAAGCGCTTTGGCCTGCGCTTCAACTTGATTGCCGCACTTTACAACTATGAACTTGCCGCCTAACAATTACGCAAGAGGTCTAATAATAAGATTACGAGGCGGGGGTAGGATTTGTTCCAGCGTCTTCCGGGTCAGGCCGCAGGTGGTGCCAGAGCCAGAGGGCGAACAGCACGACCAGCACCGCCGTCACAGCCAGATCGGCTTTTTGGAGCCAGGTGTGAACCTGCGCCCAGTGGTTCCCCAGCTTCGTTCCCGCCCAGGCTAATAAGTAGCAGAACGGCAGAGCGCCGACAAACGTAAACACGCAGAACTTGGGGAAATTCATCCGGGCAATCCCGGCAGGGAGCGAAATAAAGGTTCGCACAATCGGCAGCCAGCGTCCAAAGAAGACCGTCCAGTCGCCGTATTTATGAAAGAACGCATCGGATTTGTCAATGTCGCGCTTTCGGATCAAGACAAACTTGCCGTACTTGTCCAGAAACGCCCGCCCGCCCGTATGGCCCACCCAGTAAGCAAGAACCGAGCCGATGAGATTGCCGAGCGCCCCAATCAGCGTCAAAGTCCAGATGTTTGGGTGGAATGTCCCCGTCGGTGCGGTAATCTGCGCCCCGGCGAACGGCATGATCGCCTCGCTCGGCACGGGAATACAGGCTGACTCCAGCGACATCAGCAGCAGAACACCGGGATAGCCGAGCGTCGCGATCAGATGCGTAATTCCGTCAATAAGATGCTGCAACTGTGGTATCTTCTCCTCGGAAGCGGAGACAGAAGACGCCACGGAATAAATTCCGAGGCTCGGAAGAAAACACCGTCGAGGCGACGGAAGAGAGAAAACAACTGCGATCGCTCTTGTGTCGCTTCGACACTGTTTGCCCTAGCCTCGGAATTTATTCCGTGGCGTCTTCTGTCTCTGCTCTTAATTCACAAAAAAGCCCGCTTTCTACACGCGGCAGAAAGCGGGCCTCTTCAAACCAACACAACTAATCGGCAAGCTGCAAGCCGGTCGGCGCAGGAGCCGGAGCGGTCGGGTATACGCTGATCCGGCGGGTTGCCTTGCTCTTGCCCTCAAACTTGACGTAGCCTTCAATCAGCGCAAACAGCGTGTGGTCGCGGCCCATGCCGACATTGGTGCCGGGATCAAACTGCGTGCCGCGCTGGCGAATGAGAATGTGACCGGCCTTGACATGCTCGCCGGCGAACTCTTTGACGCCCAGCATTTTCGGGTTGCTGTCGCGTCCGTTACGGGTCGAGCCGACCCCTTTTTTATGTGCCATTTCGGTTTCTTTCTGTAATCTTAGCCGGCCGAGATGGAGTCGACACGGACACGGGTGAGCTGCTGGCGGTGGCCCCAGTGCTTGTGAATGTTCTTTTTGGGCTTAAACGTAAAGGCATCAATCTTTTTGCCTTTGGTCTGCTCCAACACAGTCACGGTGACGGTCGCGCCTTCGACAGTCGGCTTGCCCCACTGCGGGTTATCGCCGCCGAGGTACAGCACTTCGCCGAGCGTCATGGTCGTGCCGGCTTCGGCCTCGAACTTATCCACCGTGAGAATGTTTTTTTCTTCGACCCGGTATTGCTTGCCGCCGGACCTGACAATCGCGTACATAAGACAGCGTATCCTTTCGCGTGTGCGAACTTCTAGTAAAACTCAAAGCATTTGTCCTAAGACAACGGGAGTTAGTATGACACAACGGCAGGCACTTTGTCAAGCGTTTTTGTTACTTTATCTCCGGAGCTGCCACTGCCGGGAACACGAGTGTTTCGTGCCGATTTAAGTGGATGACGGCGTCGTAGCCCATCCGCAAGTTAAAGGTCGCAGCACCGAGGCTTGCGGCGCGAAAGAAAAATGTCCGGACACGCGCGGGGACATTAGGGGAAATAGAAGGACCAGGGCCTACCAGGTCACCGGGGGCCGAAACTTCTGTGAGTCCATCTTCTCTTCCCAGGTGCCGCCGGAAGGGATCGTTTGCGGCCACGACGGTGAAGTCAAAGTCTGTTTTACCCTTTGGGTCCGGCGGCTCGGCCAGCACAACAGCGATGCCGGTCGGCGGAGGGGACAAGTAATAGGGCGGCTTAGACAAATCGGAGAAATTGAGGCCGGGCAGAGGAGCATCGGGGGAATACGCGCCGATTTTCCGCAGTATCAGCCGTGCGCCGGACGCATCCTGCACGGCTCGGTTCAGGACACGGAATTGTCCGGGGGCGGGAATGGGTATTTTTGGAAAATCCAGCACATGGTACTGTTCGCGCACGGCTGAAACGTCAGCTTCCAGCGCCAAAGTTTTCGCCGGCTTCGGCGCGGCGACACCGAAGGGGCCGTTTGGCTCGCCCGGCGCTCCCAAGACCACTTCCTCGCTGTCTTCGTTTTTTGCCAGCGGGGAACCATCAGCCTTCCAAAAGAATGCAGTTCCGGTGGGACTGCTGGTCAGCGGGTTCCCGGCATCGTCTTTGCCCCGCACAGCATCAAGCCGCCAGGTGAGACCGGAATGGGTGCGGTCTTGAAATGTAAAGCGCGTTCGATACCGACTCTGCTGCGGAGTGAGGGACTCCAGAGTCGCCGCAACTTGTTTGCCCTCCACGGCCGCCAGCGAGGAATAAGGACGCCGGCCGCTTGGGTCCAGCAGGCGCATGGGGACAAGCAGATGAAAATGCCGGAACCAGTGATCTTCTTTGAGCTGCTCGGACGACTCATTGACATCCAGCGTCAGCGTCAAGGTTTTCGCTCCTGCCGAGGGAACACCGGCGACGCCGACGCTGCGGGTTTGAGACTGATACGGAAGCTGAGGCTCCAGCAAGTCGCCGCCGCCTGCGATTCCAACACCTGTCGGATTAACTCTTGCGCCGGTATCGTCAATAACTTTGCCCCCGGAAGAAAAAATAAATTGCAGATCAGGCGCATCCGGGGCCGGGACGACCCGGAACACGAAAGTCGTTTGATACTCTTTCGCACCGGGTGAAACCTTTACCTTCTCCACCACAATTTTCGTCCCCAGCACCGTTGTCGCTTCGGCGTGAACCGGCGTAATTTTGTCAGACTCCACGGGAACCGGAATGCCTGTGATTGTGACTGGCCCGGCAAAGCGTCCGCTGGCGCGAAGCGGAGCCGCCGGGTCTATGAAGTCAACATCAACGGCTACCAGCGGCCAGCGCGGGTCTACGTTCTCCCAATAGGAATAACGGCTGACGGTAGCGCCGTCTCGGTTGCGGACCATGCCGCTGCCGGGATTAGGCAGCAGGCGGCCGTCGGGGCTGACGGCGGTGATCGCCGTAATGTCATCCAGCAGGCTTTTCTGCGTGGGCAGCGGCTGTGACAGCCGAGTATCAAAAACACGATAGCTGAGATAGAATTCCTTGAAGAAGGGAACAGGGCTGTTCGGCGGATCGAACGGACTCCATTGGAGGTCGGTCAACTGGACCGTCACGCCGCGAATCGTCTGACTGACCGTACTGGGGTGATTCGAAGGAGACTGCGCCTGTCCCGATCCGGCAGCCCCAGCGAGCAGAAGCAAGGCAAGGGCTTGTGAAATGTTCACACGATGAGGCTGCCTCCGCCCTCTTCGGTTCTGCACGCTTTCCCCCATGATATTCCTCGGTCCCTTCAAGTATGATCGCCGCGGGGATAATGGCTGGCTTCGTAGGCTTCAGCGGGCATCACGAGAACGTCCAAGCGATCAAATTCTGCCGTGCCTGCCTCGGCATCGGCAAGCACATCAACTTGAGCAAGGGCGGCTTTGTAACTTTCTTCGGTTTCCATAAGGCTTCCCAGGGCTGAACCCCTGGGCTTTAAGAGTGCAAGCCCCCGCCTGCACGGGCGAAGCTGTCAAAATAGTCTCATGCCCGCGAAGGCGGTCATTAGGCACTTCGCCCCCTACGAAGTAATGCCGCAGGCATACAGCGTATAAATTTATTCCCACGCTTCTTCTCACGCTCCTACACCCCTACCCGTTCCCGGTTTCCACCGCCGCTGCCGTTGCCGCGCCCGTTTTCAGACCCTTGACCTTGACGCTCGTTCCCACTCTGGCTTTTTCCATTGCCGC
Source organism: Capsulimonadaceae bacterium (assembly GCA_965277885.1). Lineage (GTDB taxonomy): Bacteria > Armatimonadota > Armatimonadia > Armatimonadales > Capsulimonadaceae > JANXMY01. Next base: position 991,690 of record CBDIDS010000003.1, read on the forward strand.
TCACCAGCACGTCGCCGATGGCGACGGAGCGGCGGACATCGGTGAGGCGGACTTTGACGGTTTGGCCGCCGTAGCGAGCGCCGTTGGTCAGCTCCACCTGGTAGGCACGCTGGGGCAGCAGGTGGCCGGTCGCCCACGGGGCGCGGTCGGAATGCGGGTCTTCGCGCCCGACCTGGACTTCGACGATCTGGCCCCGGCGCGGCGGCGCGAGGGGCTGCTCAAATTTGGACAAAGAGCCGGAGTCGATGTCGAACTTCTCGACGTGGTGCCACGACGGCACCGCACGGACATAAATGGAGCGTCGTAATTGGCGTTCGAGTTCTTCAATGTCCTCGCCCTGGGCGCCGATGAGGTGGGCGCAGACGTCCGGGTGAGCGCTGACGACAAACGCTTCGTGCGGGGTGGTCGCGGCGAGCTTTCGCAGCTCGCGCTCGACTTCTAAAGAGACGGTTTCGGCGGAATCCACGCGGCCCAGGCCGTGGCAGTACGAGCAGATCTCAGTCATGGCCGTGTCTACCGTTTCGCCCGTGCGCTTGCGGGTCATCTCGATCAGGCCGAGGGCGGAGATGGACGAGATTTTGGTGCGCGAGCGGTCGTCTTTCAGGGCCTTGACGAACGCATCCATGACCGCTTTTTTGTCGCGGGCGCTGTCCATGTCAATGAAGTCGAGAACAATCATGCCGCCGAGATCGCGCAGGCGAAGCTGGCGGGCGATCTCTTCGGTGGCTTCTAGGTTTGTCTTTAAGATGGTGTCGGACAGGCCGACAGATCCCGTGAACTTGCCGGAGTTCACGTCAATCGAGACAAGCGCTTCTGTTTGATCAATAATTAAAGAGCCGCCCGATGGCAGCGGGACTTTGCGCTGCAAAAGCCGCTCGACATCGGCTTCAATCTTGAAGTGTTCAAAGATCGGCTTGTCGCCATCATACAGCTCAATGCGGTCCTGCAAATCAGGGGAAAGGCGGGCGATAATTTCGTGCGCCCCGGCATAGTCTACAGGCGAGTCAATGACCAGGCGGCTGACATCGGAGCCGAATGCATCGCGTAAAATCTTCAGAACTAAGCCCATGTCCTGATGGACGAGCGCAGGCGCGGGCGTGACTTTCGCTTTGGCCTGAATGCCGTTCCACGTTTCCAGCAGCATCAAGTAGTCCAAACGTAATTCAGCGGCGGTGCGGCCTTCCGACTCGGTGCGGACAATCACGCCGGTTCCCTGCTGCCGGAACTTCTGGACGATTTTCTTTAATCTATCCCGCTCTTTGCCTTCCTCAATCTTGCGCGAGACGCCCAAGTTGTTGGCATCGGGCATCAGCACGAGAAAGCGGCCCGGCAGGGACACGCGCGACGAGACGCGCGAACCTTTGGTGGAGCGCGGGCCTTTAACGACCTGGACTAAGAGCTGATCGCCACGCTTCACCAAGTCCGTGATGTGCAGGTCCCGGCGGTTGCGCCGAGGCCCGCCGTCTTCGTCGTCTTCCGGCAGGATGTCGGCGACGTACAGAAACGCATTGCGCTCCAGGCCGATTTCGACAAATGCCGCGTCCATGCCGGGCAGGACATTGTCTACTTTTGCTTTGTAAAGGTTGCCGACGACGCGCTGTTCGCGCTCGACATGCAGCTCGGTCAACTGCTTATCCACCAGAACCGCGATGCGCGTTTCCCGGTGGTCCACATTGACAATAATCTCTTTTGCCATTGTTCAAATTCTTTCTTGTCTGCCTGCCATGAGGAGAAACTTCATCCCAGCCCTCTCCTTCCGAAAGGAGAGGGGGCAGGACAGGCGGCAGACGGGTAATTTTACTGGCCCGCCAAGTGCCGCCAGAAGCGGCGCAGCGGGCTGGGCGGAGGTGCGGAGGGCGCGGCGCTGGTCTCGAACGGGATTTCACCGAGATCGGACCGGCCTTTCAGGCCCTCCACCACAATCGGATACTCGCCGGGGCGCAGATAGCCCATGCGGCGGGCTTCGGACGCCACGCCGTCGGCGGTTCTGAGATACGCGACTCGGCGCTCTAACTGGACATTCTGTGCCGCAAGCATTTCGCTTTGACGGCGGGTTTCGGCGAGCTGGACACGCTGGCCGCGAGCTTCCCGGTAAGGCTTGACGGCTTTCGCCACCAAACACACGGCGAGGAATACCGTCACGGCGATCAGGCCGACCGACAGGGCCGCTCTTGCCCACAAGCTCAGAATGCGGCGGGGACGTTTGGCACGCTGTCGGCGGCGAGGAGCAAGTTTATCGGTCATAGATGTCATTCCGGGCGCAGGGGCTGGCCGATGCGGTGGATTTTGATAAAGTTCGTCGAGCCGGGGCGACCGACCGGAACGCCGCCGGTGAGGACGACGATGTCCTCGTTTTTGACAAAGCCGGTCTTGCCGGCGGCATCAATGGACGCCTGCATCATGCTGTCGGAGTCGTCGGCCATGTCTACCATGACCGGCTGAACACCCCACACTAAAGCAAGCCGCTGATAAGTCTCGGTGCGGTTGGTCGCGCAGATAATCGGGGCGCGGGGCCGGTAGCGGGACACTACCCGCGCCGTGCGCCCGGTCGCCGACGCGGTCAGGATCGCCGCGCAGTCCAGGTCGTGGGCGATGTCGCACGTTGCCTGCCCGATGGCGCCGGTGATGGACTGGCCGGTATCAAAGCGCATCTTCTCGTCTAAGATTTTGCCGTAGTCCATAGACGCCTCCGTGTGCGTCGCAATCTTCGCCATCATCCGCACCGTCTCAAACGGGTACGCGCCCATGGCGGTTTCGCCCGACAGCATGACGGCGTCGGTGCCGTCGAAAATGGCGTTGGCAACGTCCGAGACTTCCGCGCGGGTCGGGCGCGGGTTTCTAATCATCGAATCCAGCATCTGGGTCGCCGTGATGACCGGCTTGCCGGCGCGGTTCGACTTATGGATCAGCATCTTCTGGATAATCGGGCCTTCGTCAATCGGCACTTCGACCCCTAAGTCCCCCCGCGCGACCATGATGCCGTCTACCGCTTCTATGATGGAGTCAATGTTTGCAATGGCTTCATGCTTTTCGATTTTTGCAATGATCGGGATTTTCGCCCGCGCCGCCTCGCAGACCCCGCGCAGGACGGCGATGTCGGACGCCGAGCGCACAAACGACGCCGCGACATAGTCCACTTTTTGGGCAATGCCGAACTTCAGGTCTTCCAAATCTTTGTCGGTCACGGCGGCAATCGGCAGGGTGACACCGGGGACATTGACGCCTTTATGAGAAGTCAGCAGCCCGCCGACCACGACTTCGCAGAAGAGAGCGCCGCCGCGCTTGGACTTCACTTTGAGTTCCAAAAGCCCATCGTCGAGCATCAAATGCGTCCCGGCTGTGACGGCCTCAAAGATCTCCGGCACCGGCAGGTTGATCTCGTGTTCATCTCCCGGCACATCGTCCATCGTCAGCGTGATTTCCGCGCCGGGCCGTAAAAGGACACCGTCGCCCTCAACATTTCCCACCCGCACTTTCGGTCCCGACAAGTCCTGCAAAAGCGCCAGCGGCACGCCGAGATCCGCTGCGATCTCCCGCAGTGACGCCACCACTTCCGCATGCTGGGAATGTGTCCCGTGTGAGAAGTTCAGCCGGGCGACATTCATTCCGGCCTGCACAAGAAGCCGCAGGTTCTCCGGCGAGCGGGTCGCCGGGCCGATGGTACAGACAATTTTTGTTCGGCGCATGGGGTAGAAGTCTCCGAAAGGACGAAACGTGTCCGAGCCAACAGTATTATAACTGATTGCCCGGCATTCGTCAACGGCAGAAAATGAGGAATTAGGGCGAAAAGCAGAAGATAAGAGCTAAATGCAGAAGATGAGGGCGAAGACAAGCTTCGCGCCCTACATCCGTTCCGAATCCTGACCTCGTAGGGGCGAATCTTGTGTTCGCCCTTTCTGTTCCTGTTTACGCTTTTGCCCAGTCTGCGGGGTATGTTGACTCTCAGGCAACTTTGTGTTATACTGGTCGCATGACGGCAGACGAAGACGGAGCGCAGGAGGAGCTGGCGCGGCTGGGTTCTCGCCTGCGGGACCTGCGGACGGCGCGAGGGTGGACGCAGGAGGAGCTGGCGCGGCGGGCCGGCCTCAGCAAATCGTATCTGTCGCGGATCGAAGACGGCGACCGGCAGCCGTCGCTGGCGTCGCTGCTGTCTTTGTCCCAGGCGTTTGACATTGCCCTGGCGTCGCTGTTTACGGTTCCGGCGGCGGAAAAGACGCACTGCGTCGTGCTTCGTGGCGGCTCCCTGCCGGCTCAGGCGGGCAACGGGCTGAGGTACACGCCGCTTTCTCTCCCAGAGGGGCCAATGGGGATGCAGCCGATCCGGGTTGTCGTGCCTGCCGGACGCGAAGACGGCGAAGGATACCGGCATGACGGTGAAGAATGGCTGTTTGTGCTGTCCGGCACCCTGCATCTTGCGCTTGCCGACGAAACCCATATTCTGCACCCCGGCGATACGGCGCACTTCGACGCGCGGGTCCCGCACCGCCTGTCGGCGCTGCACGGCGCTGATGCCGAGCTGATTCTCGTTGCCTGCGCGTCACCCCGCGCTCTTTTAGGCAGCTATTTGTAGATTTTCCTATCTTATGTTTCTCCTCCGGTAATGACGCCGGCTTTGTTCCCGCGACGGCGTCGTCTTGTCTCATGCGTTCCCGCAACTGACACCGAGGAGAAAATCATGGCTACGACCTTACCCGCCCAGCGGCTGCCCGGCCTGCGTCCGAACTGCTTGAACTTTTGGGAAGTCTGGGCGCAGGCGATCGCCCTCATCTCGCCGACCATGACTGCCGCGCTGATTGTGCCGGCGATGTTCGGGGCCGCCGGAATCGGAAGCTGGCTGGCCTATCTATTCGGGACAGTCATGCTGCTGTTTGTCGCGCTGAACTTGAACCACTTCGCGCGGCGCTCCACTTCGGCAGGCTCCATGTATGCGTATACGTCGCGCGGCCTCGGTCCCACCGCCGGCGGGATCGCGGGCTGGTGCCTCATCTGGGCGTATTTATTTATCGGCATCGCGGGCCTGACGGGCTTCACGAACTTTGCCGCGATCCTGCTTGGCATGGCGCATCTGCATGTGCCGCTGACCGTGCTGTTCGGCGTCTGCGCGTTAGCCGCCTGGTATGTCTCCTACAAAGACATCCAAGTTTCCACAATTCTCATGCTGGCTTTAGAAGGCATCTCCGTCGCGCTGATCCTCGTGCTGACCGGCGTTGTTTTATTCCGTCACGGCCTGCCGGTGGACCACGCGCAGCTCTCGCTGCACGGCATGAAGCCGTCGAGTCTGGGCCTCGGCGTAGTCATCGCCATTTTCAGCCTGGTCGGGTTCGAGTCCGCCACAGCGTTCGGCGACGAAACCAAGCAGCCTCTGAAAACTATTCCCCGCGCCGTGATTTGGAGTCTGCTGGCAACGGGCTTTTTCTTTATCGTAGTCTCGTACATGGAAGTGTACGGCTTGCGAAACTACAAAACAACTTTAGACCAGCTCGCTGCGCCGCTGAACGATCTGGCGGACCTGAACGGGATCGGCTGGATCAAAATCCCGGTCTCGCTCGGCGCGATGACGAGCTTCTTCTCGCTGGCGCTGTCCTGCATGAATGCCGGGGCGCGGATCTTGTTTCCGATGGGCCGCCACGGCGTCTTCCACAGCGCGGTCGGCAAATCGCATGACACGCACAAGACGCCGCACGTCGCCGTCACGGTAATGGCCGCACTGATGTTTGTGATTGTTTCCTGCATCTACGGCGCCCACGGCGCGGTGCTGGACGTCTTCAACTGGGCCGGCACTTACGGCGCGTTCGGCTTCCTGTTCGCATACTTCTTTATCACCGTCGCCGCGCCGTTCTACCTGAAGAAAGAAGGAACCCTGACGCCGGGCAATATCGCTTTGGCGGCAGTCACGGTGCTGTTTCTGCTGGTTCCGGCCATCGGCAGCGTGTATCCGATTCCGCCGGCGCCGGTCAACTACTTCCCGTATGTCTTTCTCGCTTACTTTCTCGCCGGCACGGCCTGGTTCCTGATCCTGCGGAAGCGTTCGCCGGAAGCGGTGAAAGAGATCGAGCGTGACCTCGAAGAAACGCATGGCAAGTACGGCAGCCCGTTTGAAGAAGCCCGCGTTCCTGCGTAAATCCGCCACGGAATAAAGTCCGTGGCCGTTCTCTAAAACGTACTATGCCTTATCTCGCCCGCATCTGCCTGTATCCGATCAAGTCTCTTCCGCCGGTGTCGCCTTTGCAGGCTGTCCTGCTTGCCGGGGGCGCACTTCGGCACGACCGGGAATGGGCCTTCTTCACAGAAGACGGCCGGGTGCTGAACAGCAAGCGGACACCGGCGATTCACGGCCTGCGCTCGGTGTTTGATCTCGCGACAGGCGACCTGTGCCTGGAAGCGGCGGAAAACGGCCTGTTTGGCCGGTTCCACTTGCCGGACGACCAAAAAATGCTCGAAGCCTGGCTGACGCGCTATTTCGGGCAGCCGGTCCTGCTCCGGCGGAACGTGCAAAGCGGCTTCCCCGACGACCTCCACGCGCCTGGCCCGACCGTCATCAGCACGGCGACATTGGAAAAAGTCGCCTCCTGGTTCCCCGGCCTGAGCGTGGACAGTGCGCGGGTCCGGTTCCGGGCCAATTTGGAGATCGGCGGCGTCCCGCCCTTCTGGGAAGACCGCTTGTTCGGCCAGCTTGAAACAACTGTTCCTTTCCAAATCGGCGGCGTTCTGTTCCACGGCGTCAACCCCTGCCAGCGCTGCGCCGTGCCGCCGCGCGACCCGGAAACCGGCGAAATCTTCCCCGACTTCTCGCAGGTCTTTCGGGCAAAGCGGGAGGAAACTTTGCCGCCGTGGGCCGCCCGCGCCCGCTTCAACCACTTTTATCGCCTCGCGGTCAACACCCGTGTCCCGGACACCGAATCCGAAAAGACGCTGCGCGTCGGCGACGAAATTGTCTGTCTTTCCGGTTAAGAAGCGTCTGCGGAACTTCGTCACGGCTGCTCTGGTCCTTCCCGCTTCGGGAGGGGTGGCGAGGGACGAGCCGGGGCGGGTTCCGTCACTTCAAACGTCATAGATGTCACGCTGACATTTCCAGTCCATAGATCGTCCAGCACAGGAATGGATTGCGTACTGACGGGCTTTGTGCTGTGGATATTTCGGCTGGCAAATATAGGCATCAGCCATTGGCAATCATAATCAATCGTAAAATAGTAACTGCCTGCCGTCAATCCCTCATAATTTATGGAGCGCCCCCTGTAAAATGTAGGCCAATCCAGGTACAAGCCGTTCTTGTACCAATACAGATGGCTGAGAAAAGGAAGCACCAGGCTTTGGCCTGGCTGAAGGACCATGAAGTCCGGCTTTTGAGGCTGCCTCAATTCCCCAGCAATGCCGAAGCCACTCTCGATTTCTTTCCCGTTGGGCTTAATGAGCCGCAGTCTGGCGGCGAATGGGTTAAGGCGCACCGGCTTCTGCGTCAAGTTTGTGGCGCGGACGCTGAACAGCATCGTGGCCGTGCTGTGGTTGTAGTCAACAGTCTTGCTTGGAATAACAATCTTTGGGCTTGCCAGCCAAGACTCAAACCGCAGGCCGTGCTGCTCCACTGCCGGGCCGATAACAGGGTCTGCCCGCAGGCCATTTGTAAATCCGAACAGAAGCAGCAGAAAGCCGATTAAAACACACGATTTGAGACGCATTTGACTGGCTCCTTGCGGCGCGGCGTGACACTTCCCTTGACATCAAGGCCATGTGCGGCCTATAATGGGAAATAATGTCCGTTTCCGTGATTATACCTGCTTATAATGAAGCGGTGCGCCTGCCGGCGACGCTGGCGGCGACGGCGGATTACTTTGCGACGCGCGGGGAAACCTTCGAGATTCTTGTCATAGATGACGGCAGCACAGACAGCACGGCGGCGGTCGTGAGCGGGTTTGCACGTCTGCGGCCTGAGATTGACGTGCAGTGCCTCTCCTACGGCGGCAACCGGGGCAAAGGCTACGCGGTGCGGTTCGGGATGCTGCGGGCGAGCGGCGAGCGGCGCGTATTCTGCGATGCCGACCTTGCGACCCCCGCCGAAGAATACCAAGTCGTGCTGGCGGCAATGGACACGCAGAATGCGCCGATTGGGATCGGGTCGCGGCCCCTGCGGAACTCTAATTTGCTCGTGCATCAGCCCTGGTACCGGGAGCAGCTGGGGCGCTCGTTCAACGCCGCCGTGCAGCTTCTCGCGGTGCCGGGGATCAAAGATACGCAGTGCGGGTTTAAAGTCTTCACGGCGGATGCAGCGGATGCAGTTTTTTCACGCTGCCGGATCGACGGCTTTGCGTTTGACAGCGAAGCGCTGTTTATCGCCCGTCGGCTCGGCTACTGCATTGCCGAAGTTCCCATTCGCTGGTCGCATAAAGACGGCTCGAAAGTCAGCATGGTCCGGGACGGTCTCAAAATGCTGGCGGATTTGTCGCGTATTCGCTGGATGCACCGGCAGCTCAAGCACCCCTCCCCGACGGTCACATCCAAAGTATAAATTTCCAAAATATGAAGCATGAAGAATATGAGCGGATGTACCGCTTTGAGGACCGTTACTGGTGGTTTATCGCCCGCCGCCATTTGATCACTTCTCTCCTGGAGCAGCATTACGCCCGCGATGGGCAGACTCAGATACTCGACATCGGCTGCGGCACCGGCGCGATGCTCGATGAGCTGAAACCGTTCGGCCCTGTCGTTGGCGCGGACTTTTCCCCGGAAGCGCTGCAATTCTGCGTCACGCGCGGCGCTCCCGCCGAACTGGCCCGCGCGGATGTTCGGCGTTTGCCGTTCGTGGACGGGGTGTTTGACGTGGTGACGGCGATGGACATTATTGAACATATTGACGACGACAAGGCGGCGGCGAGCGAGATTTTCCGCGTCTTGAAGCCCGGCGGGCGGCTCTTTGTGACCGTTCCAGCGTTTCCGTCGCTGTGGAGCGAGCATGACGAGGCTCTGCACCATTATCGGCGGTACACGGCCCCGCGCCTGAAAGACCTTTTCCAGCGAGTGGGCCTGCGCGTTTCCAAGATTTCTTACACGGTGACCACGCTGTTCTCGCCGATCTGGGCATATCGCCAGATCAGCAATCTCCTGCCGAAGAAGCGGGCGGAAGGCGAGAAAAAAGCCAACCTCGTCCCCTTCTCCGAGCCGGTCAACCAAGCCCTGCTGTCTTTGTCGCAGTGGGAAACCAAGCTGATCCAGACCGCGAACCTGCCGTTCGGCGTCTCGGTCGTCTGCGTCGCCCAAAAGCCCGAAGGCGCGACAGGAGCCAAGAAAGTCCCGTCGGTATGAGCCGTGGGCGCACCTGGGGTCTTGCCGCCGGCGGCGCAGGGCTGGGCCTGCTGGCCTATGCCGCTGCCTGGGAGCCGTATGCGATTGAGACGGTCCACTTGGACTTGTTCGCCCCGCGCCTGCCGCAAGCGTTCGACGGCTACACCGTCATCCAAGTCTCCGACCTGCACATGCGCCAGAGGGGCCGGCGCGAGAAGCTTTTAGACACCCTGCTGCGCGATCTTCCGCCGGCGGACCTGGTCGCCGTCACCGGCGACTTGGTCCACACGCCCGCCGGCATTGCGCCGTTTCTCGAAATTGCTCAGGCATTCAAAGCGAAAGACGGCGTGTACGCGGTGTTCGGCAACTCCGAGCATAAAAACGGCGTTCGGCCTTTTGCGCTGGCCCGGACACTGGCCGAGCATCACGTCACGCCGCTGATGAACTCCCATGTCTTGATCTCGCGCGGCGACGCACAGATCGCCCTCGCGGGCGTGGACGACCCCGTCAACGACAAAGACGACATCGCCGCCGCGCTTCACGGCGCTCCTCCCGACCTCTTCACCCTGCTGCTCATGCACTCCCCCGACCCTGTCGCCGAGGCCGTTTTTCGGGGCGTGGACGTGGTGCTGTCCGGCCACACCCACGGCGGCCAGATCCGCCTGCCCTGGTACGGCGCGTTATACACCCATTCCCTGCTCGGACGCCGCATGAGCGACGGCTACTACAGCCGGGGCCGCCTGCGCCGCGCCGTCGGCATTCGTCCGGGCCGCACCCAGCTTTACGTCACACGCGGCATCGGCATCAGCGGCCTCGCCCTGCGGTTCCTGACCCGTCCTGAACTCACCGTTCTCACCTTCCGGCGCGGCCTGCCCCGTGTTCAGCGTACCAGTTGATGTGCTATAATCCTCTTTAAGAGTAAAACGTTTGATAAGAGTGAAACGTTTAAGAGGAAAACGACTTGCCATTTTTGAGCAGCCGCCTGCCGCTTCTCTTGGAGCAGGTCGGCTACAACCTGCGCGGCGGCTTTCTGGTCCGGCCGCTGATCATCGCCGTGACGCTTGGGCTGATGGGGGCACTGTTTTCTTCGCTGGAAGAAACGTTCCCCGTTCTGAGCGCCTGGGTGCCGCGTGTTTTGTTCCCGTCCCACGCCGACCCGCAGGTTTCGCAGGTGATCCTGGAGAGTATCGCGACCTCCATGATGACGGTCGTTTCGATTGTCTTCGCCATTCTGCTGATGACGCTGACGCTGGCGTCTATGCAGTTCTCGCCCCGGATCATCGTGTCGTTCTCCCAGGACCGCGTGACCCAGCAGACGCTGGGCATCTTTTTGGGAACATTCGCTTACTGCCTGGCGGCCCTGCCGGCAGCCCGCTCGCTGCCCCACCCATTCGCCCCCGTTGCGACCGTGCTGGGCGCGATGCTGCTGGCGCTGGCCTGCGTCGCCTGGCTGCTGTACTTCATTCACCATATCTCGCTGGCTGTCAGCGTCAATTATATCGTGGACCGGATCGCGAGCGAGACCGAAGAAATCATTGATGAGATGATGCCGAACCCGCTTCGGGAAAGCCGCATTGTGCCGCTGGATGCAGACATGGCGCCGGATGCTCAGGAAACGCCGGTTCTGAGCGAGCAGTCCGGGTATGTCCGGTTTATCAATGTCCGGCGGCTGGTGCTTGTCGCTCGCAGCAGCGGCCTCACGGTTCGTGTCCTGCGGCGTGTCGGCCATTTCGTCCCGGCGGGCGTGCCGCTGCTGATGGTCTCCAAAGGACACAAGCTGTCTCCGGCTGCCGCCGCCGCTCTGATCGAGGCGTTTGACATCGGCCCGACCCGCACGTTGCAGCAGGACGTGGAATACGGCATTCTCCAAATCGTGGACATTGCTTTGAAGGCGATCTCCCCCGCCGTCAACGATCCCAGCACGGCGATCAGCTGCGTGGACCAGCTTTCCCGGATTTTGATCCGGTTCGCCTCCCGCGAGCCGCTGGAGTCCCTGCTGTACAATCCCCCCGGCACGCTGCGGGTCTATATTCCGTGGCCCGGCTTCGACCGGCTGGTGGTGTCCGCGTTTGAGCAGATCCGGCTGTACGCGAAATCGGACGTGGCCGTCAACCTGCGGATGCTGCGGGCGCTCAGCGACATCGCGGCCACCGTCTCCGACCCCGCTGCCTGCCGGGCGCTGGCGGAGCAGGGGCGGCGGACAGTCGCAGGCGCCGCGGAGCAGCTCGGCGAGCAGGAGATGGGCGAGATCCACACCCGTCTCGCGACGCTGGAAGTGTCCGCCGTTGTCCCCGGCGAAGGGCGGCAGGCAGGACTATGAAGAAGCCGAGGTCCGCGTTCCTCGTGATCCTTCTGCTTGTCCTGACCTCGGCGTCCTGCGCGAAGCCTCCGCACAGGCAGGCCGCAGACCGGCCACCGGGCGAGGTGACGCTCTCGTTTGCCGGGGACTGCACGTTCGGCGCGGTCAACGGCGATGACAGCGCAGTTCGCTTTCCCTCGGTGTACCGGCGCTCCGGCCTCCAAGACTACCCGTTTCATCGGGTCAAGCCGTGGTTCCTGCGCGACGATTTGACAGTGGTGAACTTTGAATGCACGCTGACGAATGCCGTCAAAATGGCCGACAAGCAGTGGCACTTCAAGGGGGACGCCCGGTACGCTTTGATCTTTCCGGCGGGATCGGTGGAGGCGGTCGGTCTGTCGAACAACCACTCGCACGATTATGGAGAAGCCGGGTTTCAGGAGACGGTCGCCAATTTTCGCCGCGCCCGTGTTCCGGTCTTTTCCCGGAACACGCCGTATGTGACGACCGTGCGCGGCGTCCGGACAGTCATCATCGGCGACTGCACAGTCGTCGGCGAAAACACGACGCTCATTGACGGGGCGCCGCAGCGGGTCCTGCGCGAAATCAAGCAGTACAAGAAGCCGGACACTCTTGTCGTGGTCGTGATGCACTGGGGAAGCGAGCTTGCCACGGCTCCGTTTAAGTGGCAGCAGAAGATGGGACACCAATTCATTGACGCCGGTGCAGACGCCGTGGTCGGCCATCACCCGCATGTCGTGCAGGGGATCGAGCGCTACCATGGCAGATATATCGCCTACAGCCTCGGCAACTTCGCGTTCGGCGGCAACTCGCTGGCCCGTCACCCGGAAACGTTGATTCTGCGCCTGCGCTTTCAGACACGCGGCGGCAAAACAAGCACTTTGCCGGCATCGCTCGTGCCGTGCTGGACGACTTCCAGCCATGCCCGAAACAGCGCAGGCGTCTTGCGAAACAACTACCAGCCGATGTGCGTTTTCGGCAAAGCCGCAGACCAAATCGCCGCGCTGGTGCGGAAGCGCAGCGCCGGGCTGCGTTACGGGGTGAAGCGCATCGCGTATCAGAGATGAAGCAGACCCAAAAGGAAACCGAGGCGTTCCAGGCCCCGTTGATCGCCGATGGCGTGACGCCCGCGCCTCTGGATGGCACGGTGAAGCCACTCGGCGACCTTGCCGAAGCACGGGCGGAGATGGCCGCAGAACAAGCGGCGTCCGGGAAGAAGAACGCAGGAAGCGGCGGCGATCTGTAGCCCGAAGCCAGTGTGCAGAGCGGTGAAGTGAAAAGCCGGCAGCATTATTGCTGCCGGCTTTTCTGGGTTCCTCTGTAGGCAGCTTTGCTCAGGCAGACGCAGCAACTTTCTTCTTCTTGGCCGCAATCACCACGCCGCCCATGCCGAGGGCCAGCAGCAGGCCGAAGGAGACCGTTGTGGAGGCTTCGGGAACTGCTGCCGGAGTAACAATCAACGATCCCCCCGCAATTCCACGAGCGGCGATAGTAGGCACACCGCTTATGGTGGAGGTGAACTCGCCGCTGTAAGTAATCCCTTGAAGATCAAGCGTGGCAAATCCGGGTTGCAGTGTGTAGGTGCCGACACCGGTGACAATAGAAGTCGTATAGAACGTGATGTTATTGTCGTAAAATACGTTCGTATAAGGCGTGTTCGCATAGAGCGAGAAATACGATCCGTTATAATTTCCTTGAGACACAGTCCCATATGAATTGGTGCCTATGCCTGGCATGTATGGGGCCGAGCTGCCCATCGGAAATTCCGTTGGTCGTCGTCATGTCGTAGTCCCCAAAGGTTTGAGTAGACAGGTCGAAATTGAAAGAGCCGGAAGCGGTCGCGCCGTCAGCAAAAGTGACGCCGCTGAGCGTGTAGGTAAGTTCCTGGGCAGCAGCGGGATGAGCGGCGGCCTCCAGAAGAGCGAGAGGGGCAGTCAGTGTCAGTGCGAGGCAAAGTGTGCGGGAGATGTGCATGAGGGAAGCGCTTTCTATCCAGCGGACTGGAAACGGGATGAGGTGCTGCCTGCGGTCAGGGCAGCGACGACCGCAAATATACCTACTGCACAAACTATGCCAACCAAGCATAAATCATGGGAAATGACCAAAAACCAGTGGGGTTATTTTCCAGTCCGGCAGGGCCGCTTTGGCAAATGCGCGGGCGGGCCAATGCCGAGTTCCGCCCCGGCGTTGGGCATTCGGGCTTGGGCACCGGGGCGGAACACACTGGTCACGGCCAAACAGGGCAATGTGAGCCAGGGTGGAATGGCCGGCGCAGGAGCAGGGTCAGCGTAGGAGAGACGCGCCGCCGTCGACATAGATGTCTACGCCGGAAACATGGCGGGAGAGGTCGGACGCCAAAAACAGGCAGGTGTCGGCGACATCTATTGCCTCGCCCTGACCTTCATGGAGCGCCGGACTGCCTTTCGGCATTTCGACGCTGATGCCGATGCTGTCCGTGTGTCTCGGCTCGGTGCGCTCGTTGATGTTGGTTTCAATCGCGCCGGGGCAGACGGCGTTGACCCGGATGCCGTGCCGGCCCAGCTCCAAAGCCGCCATCTTCATAAACGCGACCTGGCCGGCCTTGCTGGAAGAGTAGGCCGACGCGCCGGGATTGGAAAACGTGCGGTTGCCGTTGACGCTGCTGGTGATGATAATCGAGCCGCCCCCCGCCCGCTTCAGATAAGGCACCGCGTACTTGACCGTCAGAAACGTGCCTTTGAGGTTAATGGCAAGCGTTTTGTCCCATTCGTCCGGCTCCAGTTCTTCCAGCGGCGCCCAGACGCCGTTGATGCCGGCATTGGCGAATACAATGTCCAGGCCGCCCAGTTTTCCCACAGTCTGAGCAATCGCCGCTTCCACGGCTTTGGGATCGGACACGTCCAGCGCGAAAAACAGGGTTTCGGCGCCGGTCTCGGCAATCTCGGCTCGTACTTTCTCGCCTTCCTCCGCCTGCATATCCGCCAGCGCGATTTTCGCGCCTTCCTGCGCGAACCGCAGCGCTGTCCCTTTCCCGATCCCGCTGGCCCCGCCGGTCACAAACGCCACTTTCCCGTCAAGCATTCCCATTGTCTTTCTCCTTACGTCCTGCTTTTTACGCCTCGCTTTTCATGCCGGTTCTACCCGAAACGGCGAAAAGTTATGCCGGAGGTCAGGTCTGCATAAACCGTCCCGATCTGCCGACAATGGAAGCATGGCAGACAGCATTGAGCGGCTCACATACCGCAAAATCAGTGATTACGTGCTGGTGCGTGCAATCGGTCGCGGCACGCACTACACGCTTTACCAGGCGGTAGACCCGCGCCGGGGACAGATGGTGGTGATCAAAATCCTCCATGTGACCCCGGACGCGCCGGAATCGGGCGCCGACCCCAACCTCGCCTCGGTGCTGGAAACCCGGCTTCAGCGGGAAGCGCACGCCCTGTCGTCGCTGTCCCACCCCGGCATTCCGGCGATCTACGAAATGGGCGAGCAGGACGGCCACCCGTTTCTGATCATGGAATATCTCGTCGGACACCCGCTGCGCCAGCACCTTGACCAGCGCTCCTTGACCATGCCTCAGACGCTGGACATTCTCTCCCAGGCGGCAGACGCCATTGATGCCGTCCATGCGGAAGGCATTCTGCACCGGGACATCCGGGCCTCCAACATCATGCTGCTGCACGATGGGCGCGTGAAGCTGGTGGAGTTCGGCCTGGCGCGTCAGCCGGGCGACACGACCGTGACGCTGATGGGGGCGCTGGTCGGCGAGCCGGCGTACATGGCCCCGGAGCAGCTTCGGGGCAGTCCTGCGACCCCGCAGTCCGACCTGTGGGCGCTCGGCGTCCTCTTGTACGAGATGCTGGCGGGCCGTGCGCCGTTTGAGGGCGCAAACTTCCAGATGGTCGCCCACCAGGTCATCATGGGCGAGCCGGCCCCGGTGTCGGGCCTGCCGGACGCGCTGCAAGCCGTGCTGGCGCGGGCTTTAGAAAAAGACCCCGACAAGCGATACCCGGCGGCGCTTGACATGGTTCATGCCGTCAAAAAAGCCGCTTCCGGCTATACAGCCCCGGTTCCGGCGGCTCCGAGCTTCCCCGCCCCCGCGCGTTCGTTCTCGCTGGCCGCCGCGCCCCCCAAGGCTTATGCCTGGGGAGGGGCGGCGCTGGCCGTTCTCGTGCTTTCGGTGCTAGGCGGATTCCTGTTTGGCCGCCCGTCTGCTCCCGCGCCGGTTCCCAGCGCCGCCGCTCCCGCATTGAAAGCCGCCCTTCCGCCGTCGGACCTGCAAAAGTACCTGTCGGCGCATCCCGCCACGACGCCCGGCGCCCCATCCGCCGCTTACGCCGCCGACCGGACCGCCGGGCCGCCCTAGTCTGCGCGGCTAATGTGGCCTCGGCGCGGGCGGCCAGCTCTCCGAAGCGGCTTCTTGCTCCGCATCGCCTGCTGCCACCGACAGCCGCCTCGCCCGCCGGTTCCACGCCAGATGAAACGGCAGGCAGAACGCGAAAAACAGCAGCGGCAGGCACAGCACCATTCCAATCAGCAGCCCCAGCAAGCTGGGGTCGCTCCCCATCGCCGCCAGTGTTCCCAGCGTCTCCGTCATGCCCGGCGGCAGGCGCCAGTGCTGCCGCACGGCCATCTTCGGCCCCCAAACACAGATCATTCCCGCCAGCACCGCCAGCAGCGCTCCGGCTCCCGACAAAGCGATGAACAGCCGCACCCACACCCAGGGCGGAATGGCCTCGGTCCGCGCCGGACGCAGGGGCAAAAACGGCCCCCAGGTCCAGTCCATATCGCTCTGCCAGTTAAAGAACCGCTCCCACATATCAGACAGTTTACCCGAAAGAAGAACAGGCGTTTCGGACCATTTGGTTTCGGACCATGTGCTGAAGCACACGGCTATTGGGCGAAGACGCCGGGAACTACCGCTTCGCGGCACTCAGAGTAAGCCCCAAATTCTAGCCCCCCGAAGTGGTGCTTTGCGGCGTCCGCGTCCAATAGCCGTGTGCTTCAGCACATGGTTCTCGGCGGCGGAGGCCAAACATCAGGCGTCACAGCGGGAGTCGGCTCTGGCATGACTGGCTCAAGGCTTAAACGGCGGGCGCGGCGGTTCCAGGCCCAAAAAGAGGGAGCCAAACCGGCCCCAGACAAAAATACCGCTGCGAACGGAGTGAGACACAATATAATTATTTCAGACTTTGTAGCCATAAAGGCGACGTGCAACATCGCGTGGTAATGATGTTGAATCTGATGCAGAGTGAACATGTTCAGCACCAAGTAAACGAAATAGACTGCAAGGCTAACAAAGCCTAGCACGACAAATGCTGCGAAGAACACGAACATACTGCGAACATAAAAGAGTAGTGAAAGGTTGACTGTAGGCAGGGTAGGTCTCGGCAAAAGCCGCAGCGCTTGAAGCGGCTTGTTGTACGGCCTGTTCAGCGAGCGTTCCAAGCTTCGGACAAGCCATCGTTCCAGTGCATTACTCATGCGCTCTTAAACAGTCGGTAGCAGGAAAAAGGTTCGGGGACGTGAAGTTATTTTTGAGTTCGTGCGTAGTCCGCCAGCAGGCCGTAGCGAAGGCCGCGGGCGCTGAGAAGAAAGCGGTCGGCGGCGAAATAGGTCAGCAGAGCATTCAAGATGAGCGCCCCGGCAACGATGACATCGGCGCGTTTGGGTTCGAGGCCGGGAATGGTTTTGCGGTCAGCTAAGGGTGCCGAGGAGAAGCGGGCGAGCGCGGCAGCGACTTCGGCGGAAGACACCGAAGCGCCGTGAATGCTGTCGGAGTCGGGCTGAGGCTGCCCGGACGTGACGGCGGCGATGTTCAGGGCCGTGCCGCCGATGCCGGCAACGAACAGGGGGGAAGAAGGCACGGAAAAAGTCGTGAGGGCATCGGCGGCGAACTGCCGGGCCTGTGTCAGCTCAGTTTCGGCAGGCGGGTCCGAATGGAGAAATCGCTCGGTGAGGCGGACGGCTCCGATGTCCAAGCTTTTGTAGCGCCCTACCCCACCCGCGTCGCCTAAGATCAGCTCGGTGCTGCCGCCGCCGATGTCGAAGACCAGCAGGGAAGCGTCGGCGGGAATGCTTAGACTGGCGTCGGAACGGACTGCTGCGTAAGCAAGCTGCGCTTCCCGGTCTCCTGTAATGACTTGGACTTCGACATCCGCACTCGCCTGAACACGGGCGATGAAGTCTGCGCCGTTGACCGCGTCCCGCAGGGCGCTGGTTCCCGCCCCCAGCACGGTTTCCGCACCGAGCGCACGGGCGGCCTCGGCGAAACGGACAATGGCTTCCAGGGTCCGGGCCATCGGCACGTCGCCGAGCCGCCGGGCCTGGTCTACGCCTTCGCCGAGCCGGGTCACGTCGGCGTCTTCGGACACCACGGACAGCAGGCCGTTCGCCGAGACATCGGCGACAGTCATCTTGGTCGAGTTGGTTCCGATGTCAATGGCGGCGAGGCGCATAATAATTTCCTGCTTCAAAATGATGCCCCCCGCCCCAATTCTGGGGAGCAGTACAGAGGGCGGGCCCTTCCCGGCATTCACCCGGCTCCCCAGAATTGGGGCGGGGGGCTTACTCCGCAAACTTAAGCTGCGCCGACGGCGGCAGGCCGGGTTCCAGAGTCAGCACGGCATAGCGGGGCTTGCCGCCAAAGTCGCGGCCCAGGCTGCCGGGGTTGACCCACAGGATGCCGCCGACGCGGCGGACAGACGGCGTGTGCGTATGGCCGCAAACGACGACTTTGGCTTCAGTGGTCTCGGCGAGTTCGGCGAGATGCGAGTCGGGCGTCCAGGCCCCCAGCCCCTGCTTGCTGCCGGGAGAATAATGCGTCACAATAATTGAGACGCCGTCCAAAGGGAGATGAGCTTCGGCGGGCAGGTCCAGCAGCCACTGCCGGGTGCTGTTTGAAATCGCCGCGCTGCTATTCTGAATGGTCTGAAACTTATCGGGACGCGGTCCGGCCCACTTCTTGCGGTATTCGGCCTCGCACTCCGGGAACACGGCAACGTTTTTGTCGTAGTTGCCTTTCACTGAGACGATGTTTGGATGCTCCCGCAAAAACCGGACGCAGGCTTCCGGGTCCGGGCCATAGCCGACGGTATCGCCTGCGTTCAGCACGGGCCGCTCGGTCAGGCCATCGGCTTCCAGAGCGCTCCAGACGGCTTGGAGAGCGCGAATGTCGGCATGAATATCACTGAGAACGGCGTACTGCACAGGGTCTTTCCAGAAATATGGGTGACATGGGGGTTCAGCCCCGTGGCACCCTGCCTAAAGGGAAATCTTTAATCATCCAGCGTCTTCTGAAGCCGCTTGCGCCGCGTCCGCAATTCTTCGATCAGCGCGGCCTGCTTCTTCGAGGAGAGGTTCGGGGCATCGATGGCGGCGCTTTGCAGCAGAGCCGCGATTTTGTCCAACGTCTTGACTGCCTCCTGCAACTGACGGGCGGACATGGTATCCGGGCCTTCGGCCAGTTCCGACGCAACCGAGTCAAGCTTATCAAGCTGGCGGTCCAAGGCTTTGTCGCGGGATTTTTCAGGAAGCTGATCTTTCAAGCGGGCAGCAGCATCGCCGAGCTTCTGGAACACGTCCTGCACGTTCTGGTTGGCCGACGCCAGGCTGGGATCTATTTCAGTCGGCACGGCCGCAGGCAGCGGGGCGGAGGGGGATTCGAGCCAGGCTTTGATCTTGACGGCGTTGCCCATGCCGACGCCTTTGACGCCGCCGATCTGCTCGGCGGTCGCTCGCCGCAGGTCTTCCTGCGTGATGAGGCCGGCTTCGGCCAGCGCCTGCCGCCGGGTCTCGCCGAGGTACGGGACGCCTTCCAGCTCAGACTTTCGTGTGCCGTTTGCAGCGTCATCGCCATGCGCGGTCTGCACGGCTTCTTCCAGCACCGGCTTGTCGGCTTCAGTTGTGTCGGGCCGGCTGCGGGCGGCAGTTTTCTTCATAGGTTGGGTACACTCTCTTCGGGAGAAACGTCTTCACTCGGCGCATCCTCGGCTTGGACCAGCATTTGCAGGAACTCGTGCCTGAAGCCCTGCTTTTGCAGCTTGTCCCAGTAAGAAATAAACTTCCGGTACAGAGCCGCCCGCTCGGACTGCTGGCTTTCGATCAGGCGCTCCAGGCCGGCACGGATTTCGGGGCGGCTGTCGGCATGAGAATCCAGAAACGCTTGCAGCAGCGGCCCGCGCACGTCCCGGTCGTGGATCTCGCCGATCTGCTCCTGAACAGATTTTACTTGCGACGACAGCTTTTCGAACTCTTTGCTCGTAAAGCAGGGCGCGAAGATTTCCAGCGTGTACCGCAGGCGCTTGGAAGCGATCCGCATAGCGTGCAGCTCGTCCACCTTGGCGGGGTCAGCAATATAGGGCGCAAACTGGTACAATTCTTCCAGGCGCGTGTGGAGCATGAGGGGCGCGTTGGAGCGCAGGGACTCTTGCGGGTTGACGGCGTACAGCGGCAGCGCTTTAGCCATGAGACGCCTCCAATTCTGCTCTCACGCTGCCTCTCAGCATGTCGTCGCCGAGCAGCTTGCCGAAGTCTTTGACGAACGCGCTTTTTTCGAGGCGGTTCAGCTCTTTCACTAGAAGCACACGCTGCTTGTCCCGCTCCGACTGCAAGTGGGACATAAACGCCGTGAGGCCGACTTTTTCGCTTTCGGGCGCGGCCTCAACGGAAGCCTGCATGAACTCGATTTGGACATCGCTGTCCCGCACCGCGCCGAGAGCATCGGTAGTTTTAGAGACTTCTTTTTCAATCAGCGCAAACGGCTTCGGCGGAAAGGCGGCGGCGAAAACGGACAGGGCGGCGCGGAGGCGTCGGGACGCGACCCGCATATCATGGAGGGCTTCAATGTCGTCGCCCCGGCGTGTGCCGTCCAGGTGAGACATCATCTCCAATAGCTGCTGGCGGAGAGAAGTGTGTGCGGCCTCGATAAACGTAGCATCCGGCGCGATGTCATAAGCGGATTTAGCCATGTGTGTTTGTCATTCTAACGTGTTTTGATGTGTTTGTCAAGAGAAACGTCGCTCTCTAAAATCCATGCCCATTACACTTTTACCCACTTTGCTTGCCTACGGCGAGCGCCCGTTTCGCCTGGAACCTGGCACGGTGTCACCGGCCAGTGACATATACGCCGCCACGCCCGCAGAGAGAGCGGCGGCAGTGAGGGCTGCGCTGGACGCCGGCATTACCTACTTCCATGCCGCGTATGAGCGGGAAGCGCAGTCGCTGGGACAGTCTTTGAAGACACTCGGCGTTCGGGACTGTGTGACCCTTAGCACCACCGACGGCGACGCGCTGGACCGCTGCCCGGACACCGAGGACGGCGCGGCGGCGGCCATTCGGGACGCGGTCGCCCGCAAGCGGGAACTGCTCGGCGTGGACACATTGGACGTGTTCCTGCTGTACGATTTTCGCCCGGAGACACACACGCCGCGTCGTCTGGCCGGGGCGAAATCGGCGCTGGCGGAAGCACAGGCGGCGGGATACATCAAACACATCGGCGTAACCTGTTACGGTGCCTATGACTTTCTCGCCGACACATTAGAAACAGACGCGCTGACACTGGATGTCGTCGTGGCGCGGTACAATTATCTGGACCAAAAAGCGGGCGAAAGACTGTTCCCTTTGTGTCAGTCTAAACACATCACGACACTCGCGGCACAGCCGTTTGCCTGGGTCGGCGGCGTGCCGTTTGTGCACTTCCCGAACACCTGGCGATACCGCAACCTGACCAAGAACTTCTACGGCTTCACGGCAGGTCAGGCGCATTTGTACTGGGTCAGCCGACAGCCCAACATAGACGGCATTTTGGTCTCCATGCAGACACGGGAGCAGATCGCCGAGAACGTCGCGGCTTTGCAGATCGCCAAGACACCGACGGGCTTGGAGTCGTTATTCGGCTCGTTTGCCGAGGCCATCACCAACACAAAAGAAGGCTGGCGCGGACTGCTGCAAGACGAAGAGTGGGAATACCGAGCGGCGGCGGAAACATACCTACAGCGTCGGAGAAAACAGCCATGAAGAAGCGGTTAGCCTGGATTTCTCTCGTCTGCCTTATCCCAGCGGCACTTTTGGCTCTCCTTTTCCTTTCCGGCGGATTTGCATTTACACCGCTTGGTTCCCTATTCGGCGACCGCTGGCACTACAACGGCGGCAGAGGGCTGGGGCGGATCGCTCCGCTGCCAAATCAATCCGCTATCCTTTACTCTTCCTCGCGCAGCGGCGTGAGCCATATTTGTTCTGTCCCCTGGAACAGCAATGTCAGCCGGCAGTTGACGAATACTTCTAGTGACGACAGCGACGTTGCCGTGTCCCCTAATGGCAAGCTAATTGTCTTTGTGAGACAGGCCGGCGACAGCACGCATCTTTGGCTGATGAACGTGAACGGCACGGGACAGCATCAATTCACCTTCGGCCCCGACAGCCAGACAGAGCCTTGCTTTTCGCCGAACGGCAGACAGATTGCTTACGTCAACAGCCCACACTACGGCCTTTGGCGGATTTGGGTGACAAGCGCCGCCGGCGGAGGCACACGACAGTTGACCAGCACGAGCCAGCAGGACGGAACGCCGACTTTCGACCGAACCGGAAAAACAGTTTATTACTCGCACTATGCTGATGCTGTTAGCCGATTGCAGATTTATGCCGTCAGTGCCGCCGGCGGCTCTCCGCGCCTGCTCGGCTTCGGCACACGGCCGACCGTGTCTCCAAACAATCTCCAAATTGCATTTTATGACCAGCCGCAAAATCAGACACTCGCAATGATCAACACGAACGGCACCTGCCGCCGGACTGTCGGGACGGGCATCGGCGACGGGATGAATTTGGCTTTCTGCTCGAATGGCGGAATGCTGACCTACAAAGCTTCCACGCAACATGGAAAATGCGACATTGTTTCCATCAACCCAAAGACTGGGGCCGTGCAGACAGTCGCCACGATTGACGGCAGTTAAAGAAAGAGCAAGCGTTTATGATAGACTTATCGAGCGATACGGCGACTAAGCCGTCGGATGGGATGCGGCGGGCGATGGCGATGGCGGAAGTCGGGGACGAGCAGCGGCGGGAAGACGCGACGACGAATGAGCTTCAAGAGCGGGTTGCAGAAAGGCTGGGCAAAGAAGCGGCTTTGTTTTTGCCGTCGGCGACCATGAGCAATCTAATCGCGCTCAAAACACATCTGAAGCCCGGCGATGAGTTTATTGCGACCGACAATTCGCACATCGTCGTCTGGGAAGGCGGCGGGTATGCGGCAGTGGCGGGCGCGGCGGTGAACGCTCTGCACACCGAGCGCGGCGTGTTTACGGGAAAGCAGGTCTTGGATGCCGTTCGGCCCGACGACCCGCATTATGCCCGGACGCGGCTGGTGTGTGCCGAGAACACGCACAATGCCGGCGGCGGCACAGTTTGGACACAGGCCGAGCTTGCCGATGTGTCGGATGTTGCGAGGGCAAACGGCCTGGCGATGCACCTGGACGGGGCGCGGCTGATGAATGCGGCGGCAGCCCTGGGCAGGCCGCCGCGCGAGATCACACAGCATTTTGATAGTGTGACGCTGTGTTTATCGAAAGGACTGGGGTGTCCTATCGGGGCTGTCTTGTCGGGGTCCAAAGACTTCATTGAAGCCGCCTGGCGGCCCAAGCACCTGCTCGGCGGCGCGATGCGTCAGTCCGGCGTTTTGGCGGCGGCAGGCTTGTACGCTTTGGAGCATAACTTGGGGCGGTTAGCCGAAGATCACGCGAACGCGAAGCGCCTGGCCGAAGGTCTTGCGGCCATGCCGAATGTGTCGGTGGATGTGTCTCGTGTCCAGTCTAATCTGGTCTTCTTTACGGTTCACGGCATGAGCGGCCCCGAAGTACGGGAACGGATTGAGGCGCAGGGCGTCCGATTCAGCGGCTCATACGGCCTCCTGCGGGCGGTGACACATCTGGACGTGTCGGCGGCAGACATTGAGACGGCGATCACGGCGGCCCGGCAGGCGTGGAACTGAACCGTTCAGCCGGAGTGGGCGGTTAAAACCGCGGCAACAAGAGCGCGAAACCTGCCTCCGCAGGTTAGGAATAAGATAGTTCTGCTCTCAACTTTTGTCTTAACCTGCGGAGGCAGGTTTCGCGCTCTTGTTGCCGCGAATTCATTCGCCCGCAGGAACCTCTGGGTTATCAATCAGAATGGAACACACTTGGACATCAGCGTGATTGGGGCGGGCGGGGCAATCGGGCGGGAGATCGTGGCGCAGCTTGTCGCCGGACGGGTGCTGAGGCCGACCGAGCGATTGCAGCTTGTCGGCAAGCGGGGAAGCGCGTCGGAGCGGGTCTTGTACGGGCTGCGTTCGGACCTGACTGACGCTTACGCCGAGAACGCCCCGCAGATGGACATTGCGCTGGGGCCGGAAGAAGTGGTCGGGGACATTGTGGTCATGGCGGCGGGGGCGACCCCCGGCCCAAGCTCCGGCGGCGGGACGATGACCCGCGACGATGTGGCACTCGCCAACCTGCCGGTGTTTGCGGCCCACGCGAAAGCCCTGGCGGCGCACGGCCAGGGCCATGAGCTGGTCATCATGGTGACGAACCCCGTCGAGCTGGGCGTGTCTGTGATGGCGCGGGAGCTGGGCGCACGGCGAGTCATCGGCATCGGCGCGTACTCAGACTCCCTGCGGTTCCGGCGCGAGATTGCCGCCGATTTGGGCGTCCCGCGCCAGCTCGTTTCGGGCTATGTGGCCGGGGAACACGGCGCGAATTTGGTTCCGCTGTGGAGCAGTGTCCGAGTCTACGGGCTAAACGACCCGGAAACTGCCGATGCGGTGCAGGCTTTGCGCGGCGCGGGAACGCTGGCCGATTACCCGGCGCGGGTGTCCGCCGCCCGTGAGTCTATCGCGCACTTGGTGCATACAGAGACGTGCCTCGCGTTTGAAGCGGTTGAAGCCCTGCCGCCGGATGTCCGAGTGCAGCTTCGCCCGGAACTGACGCATTTGTCGGGATCGCGAACCGTCATGGCAACGGCGAACGTGACGGTAGACATGGTCCGGCAGATGATGGAGGGCCGGGAAATGAGCGTCGCCGGCCAGGTTCTCTTGGAAGGCAATGGCGTCTACGGCATTCGCGGCGTCCTCGGCCTGCCGCTTTTAGTTTCTAATCAAGGCGTCGTGCGCGTCCTATCCCCGCCGCTCTGGCAGGAAGAAGCCCGCGCCCTGCACGAAGCCGCCGCCGCGATCGCGGAGAAGATCACGCGCTGGGAACAAGCCGTTAGTTGATCGTGTGCAGGATGAACGCGAGTGACCCGGCGCTGATGACGAGCCACAGCCCGACCCCCTGCGCCATCGGCTTCCAGCCGACCGCTCGGAGCGTCCCGCGCGAAATGCCGGAGCCGATGAGAAACAGCGTCACCGTCAGCCCGACCGTCGCCAAATGCGAGATAGGAAGGGATAAAGCGGCGATTTGCGGCATGAAGCTCCGCGCGACGGACGCCAGCAGGAACAGACCGATGAACCACGGGATCTGCACTTTTCCGTGCGCTTCGGGCGGCGTTTGGTTCGGATCAAAGCCGATTGCGGTTCCCGTCACTCCCCGGCGGGAATGTCCCATCACCATCGCCGCGCCGAACGCGAGCGGGACAATCCAGAGCGCCCGCGCCAGCTTCACCGCCGTCGCCGTTTGCAGGGCCGGCAGTCCGTAGCGGGCCGACGCGCCGACGACGGAAGAGATGTCATGGATCGCAATGCCCGCCCAGGTCCCGAACTGGGTCTGCGACAGGTGCAGGGCATGGCCCATCAGGGGAAAGACATACAGGGCGACGGCGTTCAGGCAGAATACTGTTCCCATCGAGACCGTCATTTCCCCCTCCGCCGCTCCGATGACCGAGCCGACCGCCGCAATCGCCGAGCCGCCGCAGATCGCCGTCCCCGCCGTAATCAAGGCCGACGTTTTGGCATTGATCTTGAGCAGTCGGCCCGCGAAATATCCCAGCGTCAGTGTCCCGAAGATGCTGACGGCGGCGAACAGCATCCCGCTTTTGCCGGCTTCCAGCACGACAGACAGGTTCATGCTGAAGCCGAGCAGCACGACGCACGCTTGCAGCAGCCACTTCGCCGTGTTCCGGCTGATCTCCGGGTACGGGTTCCCCACTGTCAGCGCCAGCCCGATGCCGAGCGCAAGTGCCGAGGCAGGCGACGCCCAGGGGGTCAGGCAGAACAAAAGTGTGATCAAGAAGAGACTGCGATTCATAAGCCCACTGTACCGCTTTGGCTGGTATAATACAAATACATCTTTGACATATCAGCGATAACTTGAAGCTATGAACTTAAACCACCTGGCGATCTTCCATGCAGCGGCGGAGGAAGGCAGCATGAGCCGGGCCGCCGACCGGCTGTTTATCAGCCAGCCGGCAGTCTCCAAGCAGATCGGAGAACTGGAAGCCGCACTCGGTGTTTCGCTGTTCCATCGCCTGCCGCGCGGCCTGCGCTTGTCCGCCGCCGGGGAACTTCTGGCAGGTTATGCCCGTCGGCTGTTCGCGACCGAGGCCGACGCGGAGCAGGCGATCGCGGAGATGAAAGGGCTGAGGCAGGGGAAACTGACGATTGGGGCAAGCCTGACCATCGGTGGTTACTTGATGCCGAAGCTGCTGGGCGCGTACCGCAAGCTTTATCCGGGAATTGCGCTGCATTTGGAGATCGCTAATACGCGCGTCATTCAGCAAAAGCTTCGTGAAAACGCACTGGATCTCGGCCTCACCGAAGGCTTCGCCGAAGACGCGGCGCTGGACGCCGAGATTTTTGCCGAAGACACGCTCACAGCGATTGTGCCGCCCGGTCATCCGCTGCTGGAAGAAAGCGCCATCTCGGCAGCCCGGTTCTGCGCGGAGCCGTTTTTGATGCGGGAGCCGGGATCGGGGACCCGCGAGGTCGTGGAGCGGGCGCTGTATCAGCGCGGAGTCATCGTGCGGCCCGCCATGTCTCTCGGCAGCACGGAAGCGATCAAACAGGGGGTCGCGTCGGGCCTCGGCGTCGCGATTGTGTCCCGGCTGGCCTTAGAAACGGAGATCACGACCGGCCTGCTCTGCCCGCTGCCGCTGTCCGATCTTGCCATCACGCGCCCGCTGCATTTGGTCCGCCTGCGCGACAAGACGGACAGTGCGGCGGCGCAGGCATTTTTGAGTCTCCTAAAAAGCGATTTTTAAGGCGCTTCTGCCAAGCAGTTCCGGGCTTCAGCAGCCTTGAGAAGCTGATAACGGGCTTTGAGCGGCTGGTCGGCAGGGGCGTCGGAAGTCATAAGACGATGCGCCAACACGACACTTTTTGCCAGGCGCATCAGCCGGAGGACGTGGACGCTCGGCAGATCTTCGGCGTCCGCATCCGTTCTCTGGAACCGCGCGTAAGCGTCCCGCAGTCGGCCCTGGCTCTGCTCGTGCAGATCGGCGCTGAGTCCCTCCAGAGCCGCACGCTGGGCGGGCGTGGCCCAGGCGGTGAGTTCGGGCCAGGGAGTTTCGACGAAGCTGAACTTCTCATCCGGGACAAAGCGGCGCAGGAAGACATCCGAGGTGCAGACCGGCGTGTCAATCGAATCGTCGTGGATGAGCGTGTAGGCAAACGCTTCGTCCATGCCGATTTTGCCGTCATGGTTGTAGTCCGCCCCGGTGATGGGCTTGCCCAAGCGCGATTTACCGCTCAATGCGCTGAAAAAGTAGCCGGTGAAGTCGCGGTAATCGCCCTCGTTGATTTCCGGCGTGCAGCCGGCGGCGGGGCGGGCGGCAGTAGAGGCGAAGAAGCCGCACAGATCACGGTTGATGAGCGGCGCGTTCGGGCCGCCGTTCTCAAAGAGCAGGTTGCCGAAGGAGCCGGAAAAGCATTCCACCATGACCAGCGTGACCGGCGCAGACTCCGGCAGGGTCTTGATCCGGCCCGCCAGTGTCTTGACCGAAAGATACCCGCCGTTCCATAAATCGTAATCGTTGTTGTCCAACGTCTCGTCGCCGGGACTGCCGTGGCCGGTGGCATAAATCAGCACGGGGCTATTCGCCGGGCCGGAGGCCAGCGTCTTGAATTCCGCTTTGATGGCAGGCAGCGTGTTCGGGCCGTCCAGACGCGGCAGATGGGGCATCCGGTAATACTGCCTGCCGCTGCTGTCTTCGCACAGCACGTCTTTAGACTGCGCCCGGCCGTCAAAGAACAGCACCCGCTTCTCGGCGTCCGGCGGCAGCAGGCGATCCACATACCGCACATTGCTTTCAATCGCCGCCTGGTTGTGCGACAAGTCCGGGCCGCCGCCAAGCATCAGAACGCGCATCGGCAAAGATGCCGGGACGACATCGGCGGTCACTGACGCAGCGATCAGCGATGCCGCAAGCACGCCGCAGCCCAATTTTGCGATTCTGTTCATGCGATGAGTGTATCACATTTCGCTGCGATTACGCCGGAGCCGCCTCACGCGGCTCGGTATAGTACGCGCTTTTGTTCAGCCACCGATAATACAAAAGCGGCACGATGCCGACAAGAATGGTCCCGGCGCTGATCATCGAAACGTGCTTCGGGAGCGACTGAATGTTGTAGTAGCCGACCGCAATCAGAAACAGCGCGGAGCCGAGCGGCCAGACGGCGTGCATCAGCAGGTTAGAAACGCTTTTCAAATTTGTATGACGGTAGAACCAGAAGCAGGCGATCCCGGCCAGCGCGTAGTAAAAGACGATTTGAAGGCCGATGGCAGTGATGAGGTCCGCCATCAGCTTGCCGATGCTCGTGCTGAAGCTCGCCAGCACAAACAAGGCCAGGGCAATCAGGACCGTGACGAGGCTTGCCAGCCAGGGCGTCTGAAAGCGCGGGTTCAGATCGGCGAACTTCGCGCCGACGACCCGGTCCCGGCCCATCGCGTACAGCGTGCGGCTGGACTGGAGCATGGCCGTTTCAAGCGTCGCCAGTGACGACACCAGCACGGCAATCACAGCGATCGCCCCGAACGGGCGCGGCAGAATCGCGTCCCCCAGCGCGGTCAGCAGAGTCGCCGGGTTCGCGGCGATCTGATCTGATGTCAGCCCCATCTGGATCGTGCATTGCAGGAGCAGAAACAAGAACACCAGGCCGACCATGCCGTAGACGCCGCTGATGCCCGGATCGGTGCGCGGGTTTTTGCTTTCTTCCGCCAGATTGGAAGATACGTCCCAGCCCCAGTAATAAAACACGGCGATCAGCATCCCGGCCATGAATGTCGGCACATTGGCGAACTGATGGATGGAAAACCAGTGCCAGGAGAACGGCACGACCGGGTGCGCCGAGAACTTCCAAAGTGCGCCGCCTGCCAGCGCCAGGAGGCCCAAGATCTCAATGCTCGTCATCACCTTCTGCACTCTGGCCGTGGATGTGATGCCGAAAAACAGCGGGAGCGCGACTGCCGCAAACCAGAACACGCCGGTCAGCGTCGCCGCGACAACATTGTTTTCCAGACTCGGCGCGATAATATGCAGCGTCGTCGCGCCGAGTGGCAGCGACCCGGAGACCATTGACAGGGCGTTGGAGACCAGCAGCGCCCACCCCGCCATGAAGCCGAGTGACGGCGACAGCGACCGCCCGATCCAGGTGTAGGTCGCCCCGGCGTCCGAGCGCCAGCGGTTCAGGTAAAAGAACGCAAACGTGATGCCGAACATCGGGATCGCCGCATACAGCAGCGCCGCCGGCCCGCCCAGTCCGACCGCCGCGACCAGGGTGGCCGTTGTCGCGGTCAGCGAGTACGCCGGGGCGGTCCCGGCCAGCGCCATGACCACCGAGTCGGTCAGGCCAATCGCGTTGGCTTTAAGCGTCGGCGCCGCCGGCTCACTGCTGCCGCTTCGCGCGGCAGGAATGCTGATTCCCAATCTTTCACCTCCAAAACCAAACTTAAGACGCACAAAAAGACGCCTGCCTCGCGGGGAATGGCCGGGGCCAAGCGTGAGACAGCCGCCTGTTTGAACGCGCCGAGAATACCCGCAAGCAGGCCGGGTTGTCAAGGCAGGCAAGTAATTGGATTGTCTCCGGCCTATGGGGGAGCGGGCGACTGAAGTCGCGGCAACAAGTGCGCGAAACCTGCCTTCGCAGGTTAGGAGAAGAGAATCTTAGTCCGCGAAGGCGGACTTCGTGCCTTTGTTGCCGCGACTTCAGTCGCCCATAAAAAATTATGCGCTGCTGTTTACAGCCGAAAAAGCTGCCGTGCATTTTCCATGAACACCGCGTCCCGCTGTTCTGCCGGAACAATGCGCTCGGCAAAGTCGCGGTAGCAGGACATCGGCGCAAGCGGCCAGTCGGAGCCGTAGAGGAAGCGGTTCGTCCGCTCGGCATAGCGCATTGCCCTTCGCACATCTGCCGCAACTTCGTCCAGCGCCCCGCGCCGCGCCATTTCGTCAAACGCCGCTTCGCTTCCGACCAGCAGGCCCGATAGATCGGCCCAGACATTTTCGTTTTTGTAAACCACTTCGGCGGCATCGGCCAGCCACGGGTTGCCGAAGTGGGCCATGACAAACTTGACGTCGGGATTGTCTACCGCCGCTTCGTCCAGCCGCAGGGGATGGGCGTATTTGACTTTCGCCCGCACCGAGTAAGTGTCGCCCGTGTGGAAAATAAACGGAAGCCCGTAACGCGCCGCGAGCCGGTAATAAGGCGCGTATTCCGGGCTGTCCGGGCCAAAGTAAACATACCCTGAATAGCCTTTCATCGCCTTCACCCGGCCTGCCGCAAGTTCGTCTTCCACCCGCGCCAGATGCTCCGCTGACGTGTTCGACGGGTCTGCGATGCCGATGGCATGAACGCCCGGCAGGCAGTCCGCGACCGCCAGCGTCGAGCGCACCCCCAGCGGGTCCTCGGCGGACACAGCGAGGCAGCCCATCGCCAGCACCTGTTCAACGCCCGCCGCCTCCATCTCACGCTTCAGCCAGGCGGCGGTCTCCGCCGGCGGGTGCGCCAGCCGTGTCTGGTCCGCCTTCGCGCCCGGAAGGAGCGAGTTCACCACATGAACGTGCATATCTATCATAAGAATCTCTTGAAAATAATCGTAGCCCATCGGGGATTTGAACCGCCGGTTTCCGCGCCGAGAAGCGCGGCGTCCTGGGCCGGGCTAGACGAATGGGCCATGTGAGGTGAGTATACCCGGCAAGCGGCGTTGTTGAAGTCCGTCGTGTAGGGCGTAGGGCTTGCCCCTACCCTCCTGACTTCTTCCGCACTTCAAGGAAAGAAGAAGGGCGGTATGAAAAGAAGGGCGGTATGAAAAGAAGGGCAGGGGCAAGCCCTGCCCCTACACAACAGCCTTTCTTAGCCCCGCGAAGCGGTGGGTTCCCGGCGTCTGCGCCCAATAGCCGTGCCATTCATGGCATGGTCCGAGAACGCATGGTTCCTAAATGTCTATCCCTGCCGCTTCCAGTTGTGGGGCCAGCCGCCATTCCGCAGGCCGTTGATTTTCTGCAAACCAGACACAGCCCGTACTCATCCACTCCGCGAGATACTGCTCAAACGAGTATGGAGAGGCTGTACCTGGGTCATCATCGTTCCCGAATTCAAAGCCACAGCAAGAGCATACTTCATAAGACGGTTCACCCCAGTAAGAGTGATACGGAGGCGGCTGCTCCCGCTCATGCCACGGCGGAAGACCAATGTTCTGGTAAGCGGCTTGAGTTAGCCCAAAGAAACCGCAGCAAGGACAGGCATAAACAGACAGAAAAGAAGCCATAGCATCAAAACCTATTAAGGCACAGCCCAAATATCCGTCCCATGTTTGGAGAACAGCGGCGGGCCGGTGCCTTTGGTCAGCGCATACACCCAATCAGCATAGGACGGGGCATCGGGCTTGGGTGGGTTCAGCGGGAAGCCGGCTTCGTAGACCAAGATGTGCGTGACGCCGAGCTTGTGCAGGTAGGCTTTGAGGTCGTCCGCGCTGTGGAACGTGTCGTAGGGGATGTAAGAGCCGTGGATGGCATCGCCCCACAGGTACGGCTTGTCGCAGTAGAAGCCGAGCGGGTTACCGTACATAACAATCTTGGAGCCTGCGGGAAGCTGCTTGTTAATGAACTGCATCGCCGGGTACGGCCCGAAGTTATGGGTGATGTAGTCGTCGCGGCTTTCCTGCCCGAAGACGACCGGCGCTTCCTGCGACAGCAGAAGTGTCCCGATGTAGCCGGAGAACAGCAGGGAGCAAACGCCGAGGGCGGCGAGCGCATAGCCGGATTTGAGCTTGAGCTGATACGCCTGGGTCAGGACGGCGGCGGCCAGCAGGCATAGAACAGGCAGCGTCGGCAGCAGGTAGCGGACATACTGCATGGTCCCGGCCCACAGCAGCAGAGAGCCGAGCGCGAATGCCGCCAGCGCTTTGACTTGTACCGACGCGCCGCGCACAAACGCGGGAAAGAACAGCGCCCCCAAAAGGACCGGAGACAGTGCGCCAAACGGGGTCTGGTAATCGTTGAACGGCTTTTGGTACGCCGTGAGGTGGCCCGGCAGGAGGAACATGGTCAAGTTCCACGGCACAAGCGCGAGATCGGACAAGCTGTGGCCCATGCCGAATTGCGCCGTCGAGTTCGTGTAAAAGTTCGCCGCCAGCGTGTCCCAGTACTGTCCGCCGAGGAGGCTGTAAAACAAGGGGTAAACGGGGTTTCCGGTCAAAACAGCGGACTTGACAAGCCAGGGCGCGTCCACTAGGAGCGCGAGCAGGCTCCAGACGACCGCCGCTCTGAGTGCGGCAAGCGGCGTTTGCTTCAGGCCGCGCCAGTGCCAAACAAGCACGCCGACGGCGAGCAGAAGCAGTGTCTCCAGGGCAGTGGCTTTGGTGGACAGAGCCAGACCCATCAAGACCGCGCCCAGCCGGAGCCAGCGCGGGTCACGCTGCATCATCCCCTGCCCCAGCGCAAGCAAAGTCAGTGTCGTAAAGAACGTCGTCGCCAAGTCTATATAAGCCGTCCCGGCTTCCCAAAAGACAAGCGGTATAGACGCCAGCAGCAGCGCGGCGAGTGTGCCGACAGTCGGCGAAACCAGCCGGGTTCCAAGTGCGTAAACCGCGAGGCAGGCGCCGACGCCGCAGGCGAAGTGGAACAATTTTGCCAGCGGCACGCCGCCGATTTGGAGGCCGTAGAGATACCACATCTCGGCAGTGAACGCGAAATTGGAATGGTCTTCCCAGGGCAGATAAATAATGCGGTGGGCCTGCAAGTACATCTTGGGGTCGGCGAGGTGGTACGCAACGCTGTCCCACTCGAAGTTTGTGGTTGGCGGCGCAAAACAGCCGACGAATGAAACCGACGCGAACGCCGCAAACACAAGCGCCAAAACCCAGCCCCACCCCGTCAGCCGAACAGTCTTCGTCCAGTCGCGTAAGTCCAGCGCCATTGAGACGTGCTGCCGCCCACCGAGCGCGAGCAGCGCCGCCAGCGGCAGAAAACCGAGCGGGCGGTACAGGCCGCCGGACAAGCCGAGCGCCAGCATCAGCAGCGCGAGCAGGCCGAGGCCGAGCGCGAAGGCGATCAGGTTCCGTTCCAACTTGGGTGTGTCCCCGCCGAAGCCGAGCCAGACGAGAACAGTCCGGCCTGCGGCGACTGCGGCCCACGCGGTTATGAGAAATAAGAAGAAGTTAAGCAAGAAGTCATCCAATGAGCAGGAGGGGATGGGCGGTTGAAACCGCTGCAACAAAAGCACGAAGTCCGCCTTCGCGGACTAGGATTCTCTTCTCCTAACCTGCGAAGGCAGGTTTTGTGCCTTAGTTGCAGCGGTTTCAACCGCCCATCCTTGTCAGCATCGCAAATCCACCAGCCGGCCCGTCACCGTCGGCTTTGCTTCCGGCCCGTTCCAAATCAGTGTGGTTTCGCCTAAGAAATGCCCGAACCAGCCCGCCTGCACAATGGGAACGCCGTTCACAACCGACGGCTTGTGCAGCTTGTTGTGGCTGTGGCCGCCAATAACAAGATCAAGTTCGGGGCAGGCCGCCGCCAGGCGCTCGTCTTCGCGCAAGCCGATATGGGTGAGCGCGATCAAAATATCTGCGTTGGGGCGCAGACGCGCGATCTCCACTTTTGCGGTCTCTACAGGGTCGTCAAAGACAAATGCGCTGACTAGCCGTGCAGTCATGCGCGGCGTCACCATCGGCACGGTCAGGCCCAGCACGGCGACCCGCAGGCCGTTGGGGAGTGTCTGGGTCCACGATGGCACGACGGGCAGCGTCTCGCCTTTGTCTTCGCGCCAGCGGATGTTCGCGGACAGCACCGGGAACGCCGCTTTGCTGAGCTTCAGGCGCAGGAGCGTGTCGGCAACATGAAACTCTCGGTTCCCCAGTGTCATCACGTCGTAGCCGGTCTCGGACATCAGCGTCAGGATCGGCTCGCCGCCGGGCCGGACGCCGACATTGCCGGCGGAAATGGCATCGCCGGAATCGAGCAGCAGGACGTTCTCGTATTTCGCTTTCTCGCTTTTGATGAACGCCGCCTGCGCCGGAGTCAAGTGATTGTGGAAATCGTTCGTGTGCAGCACCGTCAGCAATTTTTGGTCGGTCATTGCCGCGCTGCCTCGGCGTGCTTTGCGCCCGCCAAATAGGCTGCCACGGCTTCGTCCAAGCGGCCCTGGCGGCGCAGAATTTCTTCTACCGCATCGCGGACGGCCCCTGCACCGCCCCTGCGCGGCGTCACCCAGTCGGCTCTTGCTTTCAATATCTCGGACGCATCGGCGACAGCAATTTTGACACCGGCAACAGCGAACGCAGGCAGGTCATTGATGTCGTCGCCGACGAACGCCGTTTCTTCGGGGCTGACTTCGTATTTCGCCATGAGGCTCCCCAGCGCGGCGGCCTTGTCGCCGCAGTTCTGCACCAAATCCACCACTTTCAACTCCGCCATGCGCGTTTCTACGGCCCGGCTGCTCCGGCCCGAAATCACGGCGACCCGCAGGCCGACCGCTTGGGCCATGACGATGCCGAGGCCGTCGGCGACATGGAATGCCTTTGCCTGCCCGCCGTCGCTGCCGTATAAGAGCGTCCCGTCAGTCAGTGTACCGTCCACGTCTAAAGCGATCAGTTTGATATTGTGCAAAGATGAGACCTCTTGCGTAAGCCGCGTCGCCCGGATTGGAAATCCGGGTCTTCTGCAAGGCGATTGCCCGCCTGCGCGGACATAGGAAACGAACAGCCTTCTACCTAACTCTTATGTCTGCGAAGGCAGACAATCGCACTTCAAAAGCCCTGCACTTCCAGTGCAGGGTGCTTACGCAAAAGGTTTATCAAACTATCCCCGCTTTCACTAAATCTTTCAGCGTGAGCATTCCGAGCGGGCGGCCTTCGGCGTCTACAACCGGCGCGTCCCCTGCCTTTTGGCCGGGCAGCGGGTGGAATGTGTCCAGCAGGCGCAGGCCCTCGGCGGCCAGCAGGTCGGCGAACACGACGCCGGGGTGAGGCGTCATGGCGTCGGACGCCGGGCAGGACAGCACCTGCTGGTCCTCTAAAAGATGCCGCCGGATGTCGCCGTCGGTCAGGAGGCCGACGACTTTGCCGTCTGCATTCGTGATGATCGCCGCCCCGGCGTTGGCCTGCGTAATAGCGAACATGGCGTCCAGCACGGTTTTACGACCCGGCACAATCGCGACGGCGCTGCCGGTTCGCATCACATCGCGGACGCGCAGGGTCAGGCGGCGGCCAAGTGTTCCCGCCGGGTGCAGACGCGAATACTGCTCCGGGGTGAAGTCGCGGGCGGTCATTACGGTCACGGCCAAAGCATCGGCGAGCGCCAGCATCGCCGACGTGCTGGTGGTCGGGGCTAAATTCATCGGGCAGGCTTCGCGCTCGACGGTGACATCTAAGACGACCTTCGCGGCCCGGCCCAGTGTGGACTGCGGATTACCCGTGATCGCGACAAGCGGCGTTCCACGCTGCCCAAACGCGGGCAGGAGCGCGAGCAGCTCATCGGTCTCGCCGCTGTAGGAAAACGCGATCACACAGTCGCCCCGCTGGAGCATGCCGAGGTCGCCATGCGCGGCGTCGGCAGAGTGCAGAAACTGGGCCGGCGTTCCGGTAGACGACAGGGTCGCCGCCAGCTTGACCCCGATGATGCCGCTTTTGCCCAAGCCCGTGGTCACGACGCGGCCTTTAGTGTCTAACACCAGGCGCACGGCAGCGGCCCACGCAGAGCCGTCTAACTGCTCCGCCAGCCGGTCCAGCGCCCGCGCGGCTTCGGCGATCACTCGCCGCCCTTCGTCAAGCTGCTTCGCTTGTTCGGCTTCTTGTTCGTCCATTACCGTCTATTATACGGGGTCGGCGGCGAAAAATCAAAATGTCTGGTAAAATGATCGGGAACGCCTCGCTGGAAAAGGTCTTTTCATGCTCGAACGCTATCATCTTTCCGCTGCTTGTTTGGCCGTGTGGCTGCTTGCCGTGCCGCTTTCGGCTCAAACTCCTGCCCCGACGGCAGATTCGGCGGCAGCGCAGGCGTTCTCGGCAGGCGTTTCGGCCTACCAAAGCGGGCAGCTCCCAGCCGCTGAGACAGACCTGCGCGAAGCGATCCGTCTCAGCCCCAGGTCAGCGGACGCCCACAACGCCCTGGGAATTGTTTTGCAGCGGCAGGGGAAAGACACGGAGGCGCTGGCGGAGTTTCAGAGTGCGGTGCGTCTGCGGCCCAGAAGCCCGGATGCCCGCTACAATCTGGCGCTGGCGCTGGACAAGCACGGACAAACAGCAGATGCCGTCGCCCAGCTTGACGCGGCCATCGCGCTGCGGCCTGATTTCGCGCCCGCCCGCTATATGCAGGGCCGGTTTATGCAGAAGGAAGGCCGCCACGCCGAGGCCGTCACCGAATTTCGGGAAACGGTGCGCCTTCAGCCGGGCGACAGCCGCGCCCATTACGCGCTCGGCAATGCACTGGACGACACCGGCGACCATGACGGCGCAATTCGAGAATACCAGACTGCCATCCGGCTCAACCCCCGCGATGCCGATGCGTTCAACGCAATCGGCAACGTGCTGGATGTCGCCGGAAGGCACGCGGGGGCGGTCGCCGAATACCGACAGGCTCTGCGCTTGAAACCGGGTTTCGCGCTGGCGCATTACAACTGCGGTTTGGCGCTGGCCGCTCTTGGGCGGCGCCCCGAAGCGATCAAAGAATACCGGGCGGCTCTGCAAAACGATCCGCATTTGGCCTATGCCCGCGTGTACCTGGCGAAAGCGGAGGCCGAAGAAAACCAACGCAAAGAGATCCGGGCCGCGCCCCAGCCGCATCCGGCGGTACTTCTGCCGCCGTCTTCGCTTCTTCAGCGCGGGCAGGTTTTGTATAACCGGGGCCGTCTCGCCGAGGCCGAAACGGCGCTGCGAACAGCCGTCGCCGCCGACCCAAGCAGCCCGGAGGCACACTTCTTTTTAGGGGCAGCCCTGGATGACTCCGGGCGCCATGCGGATGCCGTGCAGCAGTACCGAACAGCCCTGCACCTGAACCCGCGCTACGCCGCCGCGCGTGTCGCGCTCGGCACGACCCTGTATCTGGCCGGCGACCATGCCGGAGCGCGGGCGCAGTGGCGAGCCGCGCTCACTCTCGGCGACCCGCAGCAGGCGTCGGAAGCCGCCGGACTGCTGAGCGAGTACCGGGGCAGCTAGGGGACCTCAAATACTAGGGGATCTCAAATACTAGGGGATCTCAAATACTAGGGGATCTCAAATACTAGGGGATCTCAAATAGGCGATAGGAACAAGCAAGTAAATGCAGTCGTCCGGCTTGTAGCGAGAAATCCGTTTCCGCCGTAAAAATTGCAGGAGAAACTTCGCATGAAATCAAGTCACTTGTTGCTGCCCCTTTTCGGCTGTGCGCTGTTTGGGCTTCTGGCCATTCGTGGGTCCGCCGAAGTCCCGCCCGCCGCCCAATCGGCGATTTCGGCGGCGTACAGCCAGATCAATGCGGCGTTTACCCAGCACGATCTGAACCGTTTTATGACCTACTTCACGCCGGACTACAAAGTGGTGGATGAAAAAGGGGCGACGTACAGCAAAGAGCAGACCCGGCAGCAGTATGCCGACCAGCTCAAACAGGTCAAGACCATGCAGAGCCGGTTCACAGTCGGCAACTTTGTGTCCGTCCCCGGCGGGGTTGAGGCTGAAATGAAGCTGCACACGCAGGGCATCGGTGAAAAGCGCGTCCTGTTTATGAAGTTTAAAGGCACCTATGCCGACGACCTCTGGGTCCGCGACTTCTGGGTGAACACGCCGCAAGGCTGGCGCATCAAGTCCCGCAAAACACTCGCCGACAAGCTCGTCACGCATCCCGGCGAGTAAGCCCACGGCGCAAAAAAACGCCCGCTGTTCCAGTTGAACGGAACAGCGGGCGTTTTTTGTTTATTAGTGATCCGCGACTAACTCTGCTTCGCTGGAATAGTAGCCCAGCTCGACCAGAAGATCATCCGGGTCGGTGTCTAAAAAGCGGGAAATGGCTTCAATAAAGCTGGCGGACGGGGCTGCGGACTGCTCTGTGCCGCGCTCAAGCATCTCTGCTTCAATGTTCATGGGACTCTCCTCGGAATATGTTTTCAGCTGCACCCTTGTTTTTCGGCAAAACCGCTTTGTTATACCCTACTTTTTGGGCTTTCAGCGGCAGGGCGCGGGAAAGAGAAAAGAATTTCTTGCAATCTTTTGGCCCGTTTGGTATACTTGGGCTATTGTGACCGAAGAAGGTTTTGCGGAAATTCTAGACAGCCGGGAGCAGCGGCTGGCGGAGCGAGTCGGCGATTACCTCCACGCCGGGGCGACAACCGCACGGCTGGCGGTCGGCTACTTGTTTCTCGACGGGCTGGTGCCGCTGCGGGCGCAGCTCGCGGGGCTGGAAACCCTTGAAATTCTCATCGGCAATGTCGTGAACCGGCTGACCGAGGAGCAGGTGCGGGAAGAAGCGGCCCTGCGGCGGGGCGGGGATGCCGGAGTGCGAGAACAGGAAGATGTCGCGGCGACCCTGCGGGAAACCCACGACCGGGCGACGGTCGAGACGGCGCTGAACCTGCGTGAAACCCTCGCCGCGCTGGACCGGACCCCGGAGATGCAGGCGCTCCTGCTGACCCTGGCGGAATGCGTCGCGCGGGGCAGCCTCAAGATGCGGCTTTACACGGAGGGGCGCATTCAGGCCAAGCTTGCCCTCATCAGCTACCCGCCCGGCTTCGGGCCGGGCGTCGCCATCTTCGGCTCAAGCAACCTGACGCTCGGTGGGGAAGCCCACCCGACCGAGCTGAACGTGGCGCTCTCGGATGCACGAAGCGTGGCGGCGCTGGAACAGTGGTTCGGGCAGCTTTGGGACGTGTCTCAGGACTTTCACCGCGAATTGTTTACGGAACTCGGCCAAAGCTGGGCCTTTGAAGCAGCGCTTGCGGTGCGCTGACGCGGCAGCCGCGCCGGCGGCAGACATTCTTCCACGCCGTCATCATCGAGCCACGGCTGGCGCGGCCCGAAATCACCGGAGCGCAGATCGTCCTGCGTATCAAACAAAGCTTCCGCCTGAGCGGGCGGAACAAAAATCAAGGGTTTCATACGACCTCCTCGTCGTGAAACAAGCGAACCTAAGTGGTGAACGCGCGGCGTCATTGCCTTGCGTCTTTTAGTTTACTCGTTTTCGGTGCTTTTTACACGTCTTTTATCGGAAGAAAACGGCTTTTTCAAGAGCCGGGTTGTTACTGCTCCATGGCTCACATTGTTTACACGGAGCCGCAAAGCCCGGCGGATCTGCTGCCGGGGCTGCTGGCGCTGCCGCGCGGGGCGACAATTGTTGTCCTGGGTGCGCCAGACTCCGGCAAGTCCACTTTCGTGCGGGACGCAGTTTCGGCGCTCACGCAGGCGGGCCGGACAGTCGCCGTCGTAGACTGCGACCTCGGCCAAAGCGAGATCGGGCCGCCCGGAACCCTCGGCGCGGCGCGGGCCGAAGCCGGGGCAGCGTTCCGCTCGCTGCGCGACCTGCCGGTCGCGGCGGGCTACTTTGTCGGGGCGATTTCTCCCAGCCGGCACACGCTGGACGTGTGCGTCGGCGCGGTTCAGACGGCGCGGGCGATCAAAAAAAGCCGTCCCGATCTTGTGCTGGTAGACACCGACGGTTATGTGCAGGGCCGGGAAGCGCGGCAGTTCAAGCGGCGTTTGTGCGAGCTGCTTCTGCCGCAGGTCGTGGTCGCGCTGCCGCGCGGCGATGAGCTTGACCCGCTTCTTTTGGCCTTCCAGAATCAAGACTCCCCGGACATCTGGCGTGTTCCCGCCGCCGAGGCCGCACAGCGCAAGACTCCGGCGTCGCGGGCCACCCGCCGGGCCGCGCGGTTTCTGGCGGCTTTGGACGGTGCGGAGCCGCTGACGTTTACGCTGGACCGCGTCGCGCTGCTCGGAACCGCCCTCGGAACCGGCGAGCCGCTGGCCTTCCACTTGCTGCAATTTTTGAGCCGGTCGCTGGGCCGGCCTGCGCTTCACGCGGAGCGTTCCGGCGGCCACTTGTCGGTGATCGTCAGCGGCGAAACGTGGGACACGTCCGGCCTCGCGGCAGTGGAAAGCTACTTCGGCATCCGCACGGTCTCGGTCTCGGCGGCGCAGAAGTTCGCCGGCCTGCTGGTCGGGCTGGTCTCCAGCGGCGGCCTCCTGCTCGGCATCGGGCGCATTGACCGGATTGACTTCGGGCGGCGGACGCTGACGATTTTGACTCCCTGCCGCAAGCCGGGGGCTGTCGCGCAGGTCTGGTTCGGCAGTCTGCGTCTGCGGGCCGATGGCCGGGAAAACGGCGAAGTCAAGCCAGGCGAGATTTGAAGAAGCCCCCCGCCCCAATTCTGGGGAGCCGGAGTAGGAAGGCTGAGTTCTGTATGGCTCCCCAGAATTGGGGCGGGGGGCTTTCTAAGCTGCCGACAGCAGGCGCAGCAGGGGACGGGATGCCTGCGGGGGATTGGCAGGCAGTCCGAACAGGAAGCCCTGCATGAAATCCACGCCCGCTCCCCGGCACATCTGCATCTGTTCTTCGGTTTCAATGCCTTCAGCAATCACCTTGATCCCAAGCTGATTAGCCTGCGAGATAATGACATCTAAACTTTGCCGGGCGGACGCTTTATGCTCGGCCTGGACGACCAGGTCTCGGTCCAGCTTCACAAAATCAGGCCGCAGGGCCGTGAGGTATTCCAGGCTCGAAAAGCCGGCTCCCATATCGTCCACGGCAGTTCCCGCGCCGCGCGACCGGTAATAGTCCAAGATCTTGTGCAGCCGCTTCATGTCCGGGATATGCTCGGTTTCCACCACTTCGAACACCAAATCCGAGAGTTCCATGCCGCATTCTTCAATAGTTTCCATTGTTGTCCGCAGGCAGACTTCCGGGTCGTAAATCGTGTTCGGCATAAAATTGATGAACAGGCGCATGCGCGGGATGTTCAGTGCGGCGGCGTTGCGGATGGCGGTCTGACGCGCCCGCTGGTCGAAAACATGCTCGATGTTAAGAGATTGTATAGAAAGGTTTGTGTTGTTCCAATAATGAGGGCATGGAACCCCAAGCCCCGCGAAAAGCCTACTCGACCGACCTGACCGATGCCCAGTGGCAACTCCTTGAACCACTCGTGCCTGCCGCCAAAGCGGGCGGACGCCCCGCCCGCTACGAGCGGCGCGAGATCGTCAACGCGCTCTTTTACGTCATCAAGAACGGCTGCACCTGGCGCAATCTGCCCCACGACCTGCCGCCCTGGTCGCTGGTCCACTACTACTTCTGGCACTGGAAGCAGGACGGCACCTGGCAAAGCCTGCATGACCGACTGCGCGAGCAGATGCGAGTCAAACTTGGGCGTGACCCGCAGCCCTCCGCCGCCGTCTTGGACAGCCAATCCGTCAAGACGACGGAAAAAGGGGGCCACGCGGCTATGACGGCAACAAGAAAATCGTTGGCCGCAAGCGTCATTTACTCGTAGACACCGAAGGCTTCATGCTCGGCTGCCATGTAACGCCTGCCAATGTAGGCGACCGTGAGGGGGCCAAAGCCCTGCTGCGCCGTGTCTGGCTGACACTGCCGCGCCTGTCTCACCTCTTCGCGGACGGCAACTATGACGGCCCGCTGGTGGAGTGGGTCAAGACGTGCTGGAACCTGGATCTTGAGATCGTGGTCAAGCCTGCCGAGCAGAAAGGCTTTTCGGTTTTGCCGCGCCGCTGGGTGGTAGAGCGCACGTTCGCGTGGCTGGGCAAGCAGCGGCGTCTGTCCAAAGATTACGAAGAACGCCCTGCCTCAAGCCTGGCCTTCATTCAAGTCGCGATGACCGCCTTGATGGTGCGAAGATTAGCACCGAAATGACCTTTCTATACAGTCTCTAAGCTTCACGGCTCCATTGATCAGCGGCCCCGCGCCGATGGTTTCTTCCGTGTGCGGGTTTTTTGCCCGGATCAGCGCCTCATACGCAAACACGACGCCGGAATCGGCCTGCACAATCGGATGGAACAGGGAAAACAGCCAGTCATCGTCGAGCGCGTCCCGCACCCAGTCGTGCTGCGCCCGCTCTTTCAGGCTCAGAAGCGGCTCGGCCCGGACAAAGGCGGCGAGGGCGCTGGCCGGGTTTTCCAGATCACCGGAAAAAAAGACGCCCTTAACATCCGCAATTGTCGCGTCGGCCAGGCCGGCGAGAAACGCCGCCGTCACCCCCGCCACCCGCTCGCGCAGGGCAGGCAGGGCGAGAACATTGTCCCACGAGCGGTAAGGCGTGTTCGCTTCTTCCAGAGCATTGATCAGAGCCTGCCGGGCGTTGCCGTTCGGCGGCCCAAGCAGCAGATACGTCTGACTTCCCGCTTCCGGGCGGCGGGCGAATTGGCAGCGGGCGCAGCCGTCTGGGGTCTCTTTTATGGACGCCGGGACGCAGGCGGGTCGTTTTCCTGTCACGAATGGCATAACAAAAACTAACTTTCTTTCTCATCTTTCGTCATTATCAGAGCCGGGTTCTACCGCCTATTATGGCAAAATAGTGAGAAGCG
The DNA here is from genome assembly GCA_965277885.1 of Capsulimonadaceae bacterium. GTDB lineage: Bacteria > Armatimonadota > Armatimonadia > Armatimonadales > Capsulimonadaceae > JANXMY01. The sequence goes on from CBDIDS010000003.1 coordinate 1,034,161, forward strand.
TTTAGAGGAAACGTGTATGACAAGAGGAAGTTCAGGCGGAGGCAGGAAAAGAGCCGCCTTGGGCCGAACATCTACCGCCAGGCAGTGGTGCCGGCGCAGGCGCTGTCATCGAAGGAGATTTGGAGACAATGGCAAGTTACGTTCCGCAGAAAAGCGACAAGTTCACGTTCGGGCTGTGGACCGTCGGCAATCCCGGCGCGGACCCGTTCGGCGGGCCCGTCCGTGTTCCGGTTTCGCCGCCGGAGCGTGTCCGAAAGCTCGGCAGCCTCGGCGCATACGGCGTCAATTTGCACGACAACGACCTAGTTCCGTTCGGCGCGTCGGCGTCCGAGCGCGACGCCATTGTCCAAGAGTTCAAAGCGGCCCTCGATGACAGCGGAGTCGTCGTCCCGATGGCGACGACCAACTTGTTCAGTCATCCAGTGTTCAAAGACGGCGCGTTCACGTCGAATGACCCGAAGGTTCGCGCCTTTGCCCGCCAAAAAGCCATGCTGTCGATGGACCTCGGCGCGGAGCTGGGGGCAAAGATTTACGTCTTCTGGGGCGGGCGCGAAGGCGTGGAAGTGGAGGCGTCGAAAGACCCCATCACGGCAATAAAGCGCTTCCGGGAGGCCATTGACTTTTTGGCCGAGTATTCCCTTTCGCAGAATTACGGCTACAAGCTCGCCCTGGAAGCCAAGCCCAACGAGCCGCGCGGCGACATTTATCTGCCGACGGTCGGCGCGATGCTCGGCTTTATCGCGACGCTGGCACACTGCGACATGGTGGGCGTCAACCCGGAATTCGCGCATGAGACAATGGCGGGCCTGTCGTTTTACCACGCCGTCGCGCAGGCTTTAGAAGCGGGGAAGCTGTTCCATATTGACCTGAACGGCCAGAAGCCGGGCCGCTACGACCAGGACTTCCGGTTCGGCCAGGAAGATTACAAGCAGAACTTTTTCTTGGTGAAGCTGCTGGAAGACTACAAGTATGACGGCCCGAAGCATTTTGACGCCCACCCGCTGCGAACGTCCGACCCAGACGACGTGTGGGAGTTCGCGAAAGGCTGTATGCGGAGTTATCTGATCCTGAAAGAGAAGGCCGCCGAGTTCAACGCCAACCCGGAAATACAAGCCGTCTTGCAGGAGATCACGCTGACGGACCCCGCGCTTGACCCCATGCTCACCGCGCCTTTCACGCCCGAAAACGCGCAGACCCTGAAAAGCCGGACCTTTGACGCGGACGCGCTTGCCGCCCGCCCGCTGCCGTATGAGAAGCTGGACCAGCGCGTGTTTGATTTGCTGCTAGGGGTGCGATGAAAGGAAATCGGCACTTCCAGTGCCGGTTCTTTCCAAAACTATGACCAAACAACTCGTCAAGAGCCGGGGCGCGAAGCCCCGGCAGCTCATCGCCTACAATGTCGCGCCCTGGATGGATATGCCGCTCGTCCCTGCCCCGGCTTACCGAGAATGGATGAACGCCACCCACCTGCACTTTGCGAACCGCTGCCTGCCGATGCTCATTGCCGCCCAGTCGGGCTGGTTTATTTTAAATTCGCACCGATTTGAGGCCGTCTGGAATGGCGGAAACCTCCCCGACGACATCAAAATCACCGTTCAGGACGGCGACGGCGCGGAGCCGATGTCCAGCCACTTCGGCTACGGGATTTTGACCTGGACGCTGCCCTACCTGTTTCGGACGCCGCCTGATTGGAATTTATTAGCGCGGGGTCCGGCCAACCTGCCCAAAGACGGCGTTCAGGCGCTGGAAGGCGTCATTGAGACGGACTGGTCAGTGGCGACGTTCACCATGAACTGGAAGCTGACCCGCCCGCACTGGCCGGTGACGTTTGAGATCGGCGAGCCGATCTGCATGGTGGTCCCGCAGCGCCGGGGCGAACTCGAATCGTTCCACCCGCAGTCCCGGCCCCTTGCCGACGACCCGGACACCCAGCGCCGCTACGATGTTTGGCTGGTTGACCGTAACGAGTTCAACGATGCCCTGCCGAACCCGCAGTCCGACGCCGCCAAGCGCGGCTGGCAAAAGCATTATTTCCAGGGCCGCGCCCCGGAAATCGCCCGCGCGGCGAAGCACCAAACCAAGCTCAGTTTGAGACCGTTTCCGACCGGCGACGAACCCAGCAAATAAAAACAGCCCCGGTCTTTCAGACCGGGGCTGTTTTGCTCAACCGCTAATTGATGCGGACTAATTGATGCTGAACGTCGCCGCGACGGGGACGGTGTGGCCTGGATCAATAAACATAGTATCCGTGTCCGCCGCGTTGAAGCCGCTGAACCCCGCCGAGCTGCCGCTTTCCTGATCGTAACCGGGACGGCCGTTGTGGCCGGTCGAGACCTGATTCGGGCGCAGGTATTTTGCGTGACCGTCCGCCAGCAGGAAGTTCGCGCCGCCGGTATGGATGCCCACTCCGCCCCCGGTGTAAGGCAAAGGCGTGTCGGAGCTATACAGCGTGGGATCAAGCGTTCCGCCGGTGCCGCCGGGCATAACGCCGGTCGCAAGCTGTAAATCGAAGCCGCCGCCCTGGCCGTGGTTGCAGACGACCGAGTCGCACAGCACACCCGCTGCATTGGTCGGGTCGGGCAGGCCGTCGGTGGACGGCGACAGGTCGTAGTTGGTCCCGCTCTGAACGCCTTCGTCCGTTTGGTCAATTCGGGCAGGAGCGCCGAATGCCTCGCACAGCAGAACACTAGACGCAGGAGCATTAAACTGGGACAAAGACGCCCCGGAGCCGCCCATGACAGCGTTGGCATTGTAGGCATAGGAGACAGGATAATCGGGGTAGCCGTAGTTTGTCTGCTGCGCCGTGCTGTCATCCGGGCATTTATAAACGCCGGTGCTTTTGACGTAACTGTATACCTGGCCTGCCCACCCCTGGCCGGTGCTTTTCACGCCGGTTCCTGCAACAGCGCCGCAGGGATATCGTTCATCATAGTCCTGCGTGTACTGGGTGAACGCGAGGCCAAGCTGCTTTTCGTTGGACAAACAAGACGTGCGGCGGGCATTCTCGCGGACTTTCTGAAAGACCGGGAAAAGGATCGCGGCGAGAATCGCGATAATGGCGATGACGACGAGCAGTTCAATCAAGGTGAACGCCTGGGAGTGTTTGGCTTGAGATTGTGTGTGCTGTTTCATAGAAGTAAACCTCATTCTTTTCGTGCTTTCTGTTCGGCTTTTTGCTGACGACGCTTTTCTCGGCGAAAAGTTCTGCGGAAAAGTTTTCGCTCGTAGTATGGGCGGTGAACATGAAAAAAGCGTGAATCGAAAAGAAAGCCCCGGCGCGAGCAGGGCTTCGCGGCAGGCGTCGTTATCGGGTATAATTCATTTGTGTTGATGCAAAACAGTTTGATCGGGCTGACGACGGCTGAAATCCGGGCGAAGCTGGCGGAGATGGACATACCGGCCTACCGGGGATCGCAGGTCGCGGAATGGCTCTACCGGAGGCTTCTGCCCGAAACCGGCGGCGGGTTTAATGCGGATTTTGCCGCCATGACCGACCTGCCAAATGGTGTTCGGGAGATGCTTTCCGAGACGTTCACCGGGCCGCCGCTGCGCTTGGTGCAGCAGCAAAGCGACACGCGCGACGGGACGCTGAAGGCGCTGGCCGTGCTGACCGACGGCGGATCGCCCATTGAGTGCGTTTTATTGCCCGACGCCAAGCGCGTCTCGGTCTGCCTGTCCACGCAGGCGGGCTGCCCGATGGCCTGCGCGTTCTGCGCCACGGGAACGCAGGGCCTGACCCGCAATCTGACAACCGCTGAGATCGTGTCCCAGTTTCTGCTGCTCCAATCACTGTCTGAGCGCCGGATCACGCATATTGTCCTGATGGGCATGGGCGAGCCGCTGTTGAACTACGACGCGACGCTGAAAGCCATTCGCATCTTAAACGCCGAGTGCGGTATCGCGATGCGGCACATCACGCTGTCCACCGTCGGCATTGTGCCGAACATTGACAAGCTGGCGGAAGAAAACTTGCAGCTCACGCTGGCCGTCTCGCTCCATGCGCCGAACGATGCCCTTCGAACCCGCCTGGTTCCCGTCAACAAAACGTACCCGCTGGAGCGGCTGATGGCGTCGTGCCGCAATTATGCCGCGCAGACCGGGCGGCGGCTGACGTTTGAGTATGTGCTTCTCAGCGGCGTCAACGACGAGCCGCAGCACGCCCGCGAGCTGGCACAGCTTTTGAAGGGGACGTCGGCGGCGGTCAACGTCATCCCGTACAATCCAACTTCGGTCGCCGAGCCGTTTGACCGGCCCGACGCGGGCCGCATCTTCGCCTTCCGGCGCATTTTAGAAGACGCGGGCGTGGTCGTCACCCAGCGCAAGGAGCGGGGACGGCAGATCGCGGCCGCCTGCGGCCAGCTTGTGACCGAAAGCGAGCGACGCCGCCCGGCCTCGCGCCCCTTGACGGTGCTTTCCGAGCCGGTTTTGACGGGAGCGGCATAAAATGTCTGGGGAGACAGAGGCCCCGATTCCAGAAGAGGCTGCCGCCGAAGACGCGCTGCCGAAGACCACTCTTGCCGATGCCGAAGGCTGGCTGAACGCCGTCAAACCCGCCGCCGTGCTGGCGCTCCTGAAAGACCCCGACTACCGCCTCGCCGTCAGCCCGGCTTTTGCCGGTTTCCGGCCTGACCCAAAAAGTCTCTCCAACCCGCTTGTCCGAGGCAAGCTCGCGCAAACTGCGGTTAAAGAACCAAAACTCGCCGAAAAGCTCCAAGCGCTGGCGGGCAGTGTTGCCAAGCCCGTTCCGAAGCCTGCCGCGACAGCCGCACCGAAAAATCCCCTGCCCCCTTCGGTTAAGCCCGACCCGGTCCCGGCCCTGAAAGCCGAACGCGACGCCCGCCGCAAGGAGCGCGATGCGGCCCGGCAGGAACTCGCGGACGCACAGACCGCCCTGGACGCCGCCCTAAAAGCCCGCGCTTCTGCCGAAGCCGAGCGCGACGAGGCCCGGCAGACGGCAAAAAAGCAGAGCGAGCGGATCAGCCGCCTAGAGCGTCAAGCCGCGAAAGCCGCCCAGACCGAAGCGCGGCTGGTGAAAGCGCTGAACGAAGACAAAGTCTCGCCCCTGCCGCCCCAGCGCCGTCCCAGCGCCGGTCCGGAAAAGCCGCAGACGCCCTCAGTCAGTACGGCCTGGCCGGTCGCTGTTTCGCATCTGCTGGACAAAGCGAAATTTGATATAGCGCTGGCCCTGGCGGAAGAGGTTCTCAAAACCGATCCAGACGACCCCGACGCCCTGCAAATCGCCGTGCGAGCTTCGGAAGGCCGCAAAGAAGTCCGCCTCGCGTTCGGCCTGGCCCGCCGCCTGCTGGCGGTGCTTCTGCGCCGTGCCGACTACCACGCCGCTTCGGAAACCCTGCTGACACTGATGCGCCTTGCGCCATCGCCGGAGCAGGCAGAACCCGATGTCCGGCTTTTCCTCGCCGGCTTTCCGGCGGAGAACAGCGAGGCTGTTTCGGCGGCACGTCTGATGCTGGGGCGGCTGCGCGGCGGCAATCCCGCTGCGCACGGCTGGCTGACGGAGTATGTTGCAGCCCGGACGCAGCTCGGTCCTGTTTTAATGCCGCCGCCGGGGGCGCTCGGCCCCGATGATCCCCTGCCCCTCACGCTGCCGATTGGCCGTCCTGTCACCGCCCGTCAGCTTGCGGACGCCGTAGACCGGGCGCAGACGGCGCTGGTAGAGGCGGCCCGGTCGGCTTTGCTGGAATTGGAAGCCGCTGACGCCGACACTTATGCCCGCACCTGGGCCGCATTGGAGCAGGCCGCATCCGACGACCCGCTCCGCCTTCTTCCACTCAAGCGGACCCCGCGCGGGGCGGCGTTGGTGGACGGCAGCAATGTCGCGTGGTTTGACCAGGAATCGCTCGTGCAGGGCCATCCCCGCCTGCGGCCGCTGCTTGCGATCCGCCGGGCGCTCTGGGCCAAGGGCTTTTTCCCCGTCGTGCTGTACGCCGATGCCAACCTGCCCTACTTTATTGACGACAAAGCCGCGCTTCTCCGAATGCGCGACCGGCAGGAGCTGACGCTCGTGGATGCCGGAACGGCTGCCGATATTGTTTTGCTGCGGGTCGCCAAGCAAATGAACGCGCCGCTGATCACCAACGACAAGATGGAAGACTGGGACCCGGAGCGCACCGTCCGCAAAGTCCGCTACACGGTCTCCGCGGGCGGCGAGGCCCTTCTTTTGTCCGAAGTCTAAAGATTGCGGGCGATTGAAATCGCGGCAACAAAAGCACAAAGTCCGCCTTCGCGGACTAAGAGGCCATCTTAACCTGCGAAGGCAGGTTTCGCGCACTTGTTGCCGCGATTTCAATCGCCCGTTCCTCAACTGAACATCACCTATGACCTTAGAAGAACAATTTTCGCGGCTGATCCAGATCTTGCAGCTTTTGGACCGGGAGCCGTTCCACTGGGACGCCGCCGCTTTGGAAGAAAAGTTTGACGTGTCCCGTGCCACCATTGAGCGGGACATCGCGGTCCTCCGGCAGTGGGGCCAGGTCAAGCGCAAAGACGGCAAGTTCGGCCTGGCCGAGATGAAGTTCCTGCCGACCTCGTTCACGCCCCCGGAAGCCGTCGCCCTGCGCCTCGCCGGAACGAGCTTCGCTGCTCAGGCCGGGTCGGTCTACAAGGACGCGCTGACTTCGGCATTGAAAAAGATTGACCAGGCCCTGCCCCGGCGCACCGCCGCCGAAGTCAAAAAAGCCGGGGAGCGTGTTTCGGTCGGCCTGCCGGTCGTGCGCGACTTTTCCGCCGACGTGTATCAAAACCTAGAGGCGGCGATTGTCCGGCATCACCCTGTAGACATCACTTATTTGTCCCGGACCCGTCCTGAGCCGACCAGGCGGCGCGTGGACCCCTATGGCCTGACGTACAAGATCGGGGCCTGGTATTTGGTCGGCTACTGCCATCTGCGTCAGGGCATTCGGACTTTTGGGCTGGACCGGATCAAGTGGATGCGGGTACGGGAAGACGCCCGGTTCCCCTACCCCGCTGACTTTGATCTGGCCGAGTGGCTGGCGAAGGGCTGGCAGCTTCAAGCGGGCGGCGAGCCGACCGAAGTGGTGGTGCGGTTCGACGCCGAAGTGGCAAGCTGGATCGCCAACAGCCACTGGCACGCCACGCAGAAGATCGAAAAGCAGCCCGACGGCGGCCTGCTATTCCGGGTGACCGTACATGGCTACGAGGAGATGCTGTACTGGGTGCTGTCGTTCGGCGCTCAGGCCGAAGTTTTGGAACCGGCCCCCCTGCGTGCCGCTGTCGCCCAGTCCGCCCGAAAGATGGCCCAGCTCTACGACATCCCTCTTCCTGACGAACAAGGGGTGCAGCATTAAGAAAAGCCCCGGTTCCACTGCTTGGAACCGGGGCTTTTTATTTTCGGCGGCAGACGCTGCTCGTCGCCACTGTTTCATTGGCTTTGGTTAATCGTCGCTGTCTTTGTGTGCCGTATGGACCGCGGGCTTCGCGGCTCCCAGCAAACGGGCCGAATGGCGGATGGCGGGCATCTTGGAGTGAACGCCTTTGACGCTCTTCCAGATGACCTGGTTCAAGACGCTCTCCGGGGCGCTGTCCGGGTGGACAAAGTCCATGGAGTTGCAGAGTTTTTCCAGCGGGAACAGGGCGCTGGACGTGGTGGTCGGGGCGAGGCCGCTCAGGATGGACGCGGCGGGCTGGGTCGCCGTGTAGACGCCTGCGTTGCTCGGCGCGGTGTCGAAGTCCAGGATCGGGCTGGCGACGGCATCATACTGGTTCATCGGCGGGATGTTCAGCAGCAGTTCCATTGTCTTCAAGACGCTGTCCGTGTTGTAGAACGTGTGATCTACCGAGCTTTTTTTGATGAACGGCGAGATGACGTAGCAGGTCGAGCGGTGGCAGTCCACATGGTCCGGGCCATCCTGGGCGTCGTCTTCAATGATGAAGATCGCCGACGAGTTCCAGATGGAACTCTGGCTGATGGCCTGGACGAACTGGCCGATGCCGTAGTCATTGTCGGCGACTTCGGCGGTCGGCAGGTGGTTTCCGACGGCGGCGCCATTGACCGTGTGGGTGCTGACGCCCTGGGTGTGATCGTGCATGAAGCGGACAGTCTCAAACGCCGGAACCGTGCTGCCGTCGGGTTTTGCCGTCAGCATTTCTTGGAACTCGCGGTTCCACTCGGTGTACCGGCTGGGGGAGGCGTAGTGGCCGTAAGCCGTGCGCGGGTACGGGCTGCCGACGGCGGCGGGGCCTTCGCTGTCCGGGTAAGTGGCGTCGTACTCGCGGAAATCAATATCCGTGATCCCGCCGGTGTCATGCCCGGCGGGCCGCAGACCGAGGTCGGCCGGGTAATTGTCCGGCGTGTTGACGTTGTCGCCGAACAAAGAAAAGAAGCCGTAGTTCCGGTAGCTCAGGCCGGCATTTCGGACATCGTCCCAAATATGGCCGCCGGGAGCGACGGACACGTCCTGAATAGCGGGCGCAACACCCGATGTTTTATCTTTGAAGGGCGAGTTTGGGACAAGCGGGACGCCGTAAGGATCGTTCACGGGAAAGCCGCCGACAGGGTAGTTATTGTTCGCGCCTTCAAAGTCGTAGTTCCGGCCCCGGCCGCTGTAGTTATACGGCAGGTTCTTGATGACGTACTCGGACGCCTGCCCCTGCGTGGACCAGGGCCAGCCGTCGCCGGATGCTTCGGCGCAGTCGTAGAAGTTGTCCAGCAGCACAAACCGGGATGCCAGCGCGTGCAGGTTCGGGGTGACGTTCTGGCCGAACAAAGTCAGCGATGGGTCACCGTTGCCCTGCGGCAGATCGCCTAAAACCTGGTCATAGGTGCGGTTTTCTTTGATGATGTAAAAGACGTGCTTGATGCTGCCGTTCGCGCTGCCGGAAGCAATATTGATTCCTGCCAGCGGGTTCGGGCCAGGGTTGGCGAGGGACGCGATTTTGTTGTTCGCCAGCGTCATCTGGGTGTCCGCCGCAAGCTGAGACGCGCCGGGGACACGGACCGTCTCGACCGTGCCTTCAATCAAGTTCAGGTCATACTGGCCCGCGAACGAGAACTGCTGGTAGCCGGGGTTCGGGTAGCGGGTCTGCGTGCCTTTGGCATTGGCGACGAGAATGACGGGCTTGACGGGGGAAACGACAATGGAAGTCGGATACCAGCCCGCCGGAATGTAGCCGATCAGGTTATTCGAGGCTGTGTCTACGACGCCGATGGCGTTGAAGTCGCCGAGCGAGACATACAGCCGGGACTCGTCCGGGGTCAGGCCGAGGCCGGTGGGTGTGACGCCCGGCAGGCTGTGCGCCCCGGTCGGCTCCAGCAGGATCGTACTCGCGATTGTGCTGGTGGCTGTATTGACCACCGAGACGGTCTCGGAATGGGCGTTCGCGACATACAGCTTGGTCTCGGCGCGGTTCAGCAGCAGCGAGATTGGATGCTGGCCTGTCGCGAGGGTCGTAGTCAGGGTCGGCGTCGCGGGCGTCGCGCAGTTCAGGACGGAGACCGTGTTATCGCGCTGGGAAGAAACATACACTTTTGAGCCATCGGCCACGGCGGCGACCGAGAGCGGGAAGTTCGTCGGCGAGAACGGGACCGCTGCGCCGGCAATGTTCAGCGTGCTTTTCGGCTCAATAAACGAGTACCGGCCCAGCTCGTTTCCGCTGCCGGTGTCAATAATTGCCAGGGCGCCGGGGGTCGTGATATTGTTGATCGAGCCGTTGCCGTAGTTCTCGTTGATGGCGACATATAAATAGCCTCGGCTGTCGAGGGCGACGCCTGCGGGGAAGTCGCCCGCTTTCAGAGCAATCGTTTTCGTCAGCGTCGGTGTTCCCGACGGGCTGATATTGACCACGGCAATGACGGCGACCGCGCCTTCGGATACATAAACGGTCGAGGAACCGTCGGGGTGGGACTGGGCGGCGAGGCCGTAGTACATCCCGCCCGGCCCGAAGGAGCCGTTGCCGTTGTCCTTGCCGAAGACAAGCGCCGGGCCGGCGTCTTTGCCGGTTGTCGTGCTGAGGACGTGCAGAGATTCGCGGAACCCCATGTCGCTGGTCACGGCCCACTTGCCGTCCGGCGTGGCGATCATGTTCATCGGCAGGCTGCCGACATTGGTTTGAGTGCCGAGCGGCGGAAGCGTGATGCTTTTGCCGGTCACCAGCGGGTTTTGCGCCGTTGCCGGCGCGGCGAGAAGCGCGAGGGCCGCCGCAGCGGCGCCGCAGAAAAGAGCTTGATGCCGAAAAGATTGGATAGTCATCGTTGTCTCCTGAACTTGGATCGGTTCTTAAATGCGTTTAGTTCGCGCGGACAGCGCGGCGGCGGGTGACGGCAAGAGCGCCGAGGCCGAGGACGAGCAGAAGGCCAAGCGAGACGGTCGTAGACGCTTCCGGCACGGCGGCGGGAACCGGCGCGGCGTTGATAGTAACCTGCGTACCCTGGCCGCTGCCGAGGTTCAGCAGGCTGAAGGTGCCGATGGCGACCCCGGACGAGGCTGGCCCGAACAAGGAAGCGGAGAACGGCGAAAAAACATTCTGCTGAATTGTATCGCCGGCAGCGTCGGTCTGGACCGTCAGCGACAAAGTGCTGGTCGGGACAAAGCCGGGAAAGACCATCGTACCGGTCAAAGTCGCGGACGTTAACGCGCCGTGGGTCGGGTCAGCATACCCGCCGTTCCCGAACGAGAATGTCTGAAGGCTGCTCGGCACGCTGTCCTGGGCCGTGACCGTGCCGGTCGGGTCGCCGTAAGCATCCTGAAGAAAAAGCGACTGGGTGAAGCCGTCGGCAAAGACTTCATTGACCTGGGTGGAAGCGAAGTTGACTGAGTCCTGCACGGGAAAAGCCGTGCCGCTCGATGACGTGTAGTTGTTCACGACGAATGCATAGAAGGGAGTTGCGGTCTGGGCCGAAGCGGCTCCGACAGACAGCAGGGCAGCTCCGGCAGCGGCGAGGCTGGTCAGGACGCGGGAACGGGGCAAGAGAAAGGCAGTTTTCATGGACGGGTCTCCTCAGCAATCATGGGCGTTGCGGTATGACCCGGTCATTATACGAGGACAGTGTTAAAGCAGCATTAAGCGAGGATTAAGAAAAGATTAAGAAGTGGAGGCAAACCGCTAAGAAGAAAAGCGTAGAACTTCAGTTCCACGGCCTTCCCAGCTTGTTAAAAGCACAAAACGGCCCCGGTTCGAAAGAACCGGGGCCGAGGCATTTCCGTGGGGGCGGAAACTAGCCGCCGTCATTGTCGGTATCGCCGACTTTTGGGCCGTTGACCACTTTCACCGCCGCCTGGTAGACACGCGCCTGCTCTGACTTATACGCAGATGTGTTCAGGATGTGCTTCTTCGCGGCCTGATGGTACAGCGTGTCGGCCTGCATGGACAGCAGGGTGACCATGCTGAGGCGGTAAGAGTCCTGATCGGGCGAAGATGAGTCCAGCTTCTGGGACAGCGTCCACACTTTGCGGCCCGGCTGGGTCGCGACATAAGTGCTTTTCGCGTGGAGCTTGGCGAGTGAGACTTGATTTGGTCCAAGCAGCGTCAGGCCGTCCGCGCTCAGGTGGATGCCGTTGTAGGTGGACTGGAACATATCGCGCAGGTCGGTCGCGAGCAGGTCGCCGTAGTTATTCGGCGGCAGGCCCATCAGAAGCTCCTCGGTCTTGACGACCGACGCCGTCGAGTAGTGGCGAGTGGCGATGAATCCCGGCTTGGCGTAGGGGCTGATGACGATCATCGGTGTCCGGTGCGGGTCGAGGTGGTCGCGGCCTGACTGAGCATCGTCGTAGGTGAAGAAGATGGCCGCGCCGGTGCCGTCCGCGCTGTTGTAGTATGCGGGACTCTGCATGATATGCTTGACGACCATGCCCAATGCCGTGTCGCCGTCGGCGATCAGCTCCGCGCCGGAAGGGCTGCCGCCGGTGATGGCGATATTCGGGGTCGCCGCCGGGTTGCCGGAATGGTCGTTCGGCTGGTACAAATAAATGTACGTCGGCAGTGTCCCCGCCGCCAGCATCCGGTCGAAGTCCTTGTTGAATTCCAAAGCCCGGCGCTGGTCGGAGATGCCAAAGTTGTAGCCCGGATAATTCTTGTCCAAGTGCGGCTCGCCGCTCGCGTTGTTCTCGCCGAGAATAGCAAGAATAGGGTTCTTGAGGAAGTACGACTGGCCGAGGCCCTGCGTGGCTGACGTGACATCGCTGGATGCGACTTCGGTGGGCGCATTGGCGGCAGGGGGAGTGGGAACGGCCGAGTTCGGCATGGTGGCAGTGCCGTTTGGCGGGTTCTGCTGGCCGACCGTATTCATGCCGTTCAGGACGCCATTGCTTTCCGGCGCAAGCGGTACACCCGCCAGCCCGCTCGGCGGGTCAATCGTCTTCGCGGGGTTCGCGTAGCCGTTGTCGGTTCCGGTAACGCGGATCAAAGCGCCGTAGTCTTTGAACGAGACGCCGTTCCGGGCGGCGTTGTTGAAGATGTAGCCGCCTTCCGGGTAGTCTTCCGGCTCCATGTTTTTATTGGACAGCAGGCCGCGTCCCCCTTTGACCAGCAGCGTCTTCTCAGTGAAGTCCGACGCGGTTCCCGATGCCGAGAACTGGTGGCCGCCATCGCTTTCTTCGGCATCCGAGTAGTAATTGACGCCGGTGGCGAACGTGTCGGCGAGGGCCTGAGTGTTCAGCGCCAGGGACGTGAACCCGGTAAAGCCGGTCACGGCGTATTCCTGGTCTAAGCTGGTCGCGCCGGGCTTAAACGTGGAAGTCGCTGACGGGAACGGCGTCAGGTTATAGGCTTGATCGGCGAAAACGCCGAAGTGCGGCTGGTTGCCGAGCATGGAGTCGAACGTCTTGTTTTCATGCAGGATAAAGATAACGTGCTTGATCTTGCCGGACGGCCCGCCGCCGAGCGGGACAATGCTGGTGTCCAAAGAAGACGCGCTTTGGACGGTGAAGTTGTCTTTCAGAGCCGTCGTGTTGTCCAGAACAAGCGAGGCCAGATTGACTTTTTGCAGCGTGCCGAACATGGAGTTCGAGTTGGAAAACGACTCGACGCCGCTTGCCGTCGGGTTGCCGGCAAAATCCGTGGCCGGGTTCAGGTCCTCGGCCACGCCTTTATCGTTGACGATATAGAGGGTATTGCCGTCGGCGCTGACCGAGAGAGCCGTCGGATACCAGCCCGTCGGGATGCGGCCCAGCAGCTTCGGCGCGGTGGGCGTGGACACGTCCAAGACCGCGACCGAGTTGAGGCCCGCTTCGGCAACATACAGCCGGGTGTTGTCGGGTGAGACGGCCAGCGCGTTCGGGTACGAGCCGTGGACGAGGTGACCGTCCGGCAGGTTGAGGTTCAGCGGCGACAGGTTGAAGTCGGGCAGCTTGCGGTTGTTGGCGACAAGAATCAGGCCGAGCGCGTCGGAGTTCGACTTCGCAACATACTCGATTTCCTGGGTGCCGCGCCGGACAATCGCGGTCGCGGACGGATGGGTCTCGCCGACCAGCATCCGGTCGTCGGGGCCGTTCGGCTGGCCTTCGTAAACCGCGCCGACCACCGACGCATTCGCCCCATTCGCGCCGGGAACGGAGATGACCGAGACCGAGGAAGTTTTCGGATTGCCGCCGGACATACTGGTGATGGGAACGAAGAACAGGCCGCTCGTGTCCTGGCCCGGCGCGACTGACGGCAGGGCCGTAACATTGCCGGTGCTGTCAAAGCTCGGCGTGCCGAGGAATGTATACGGCTGGACGCCCCAGTTGGAAACCAGCACTTTGGTACCGTCGCGGCTGACCGTGACGCCGTAGGGCAGGAAGCCGACGGGGATCTGCTTGATGACTGTATTGGTGGCCGTCGCAATCACGGCCAGGCTGTTGTCGCCGTTGCAGGCAACGTACAGGAACTTGCCATCCGGGGAAAGCGCGGAGCCGGCGGGGAACGAAATCCGGGCCGCGCCGACGCTGCCGCCGCTGGAGCCGCTGTTTTCCGGGAAGTCGCCGCCGTTGAACGCGGCGGCCTGCGCCCCGGTCGTTGCGGCCTGGCTGAAGTTCGTGACTGCGCCGTTCGGCGTGATCGGATTGATCTTGATCGCCGTGCCGGAAGTCAGTGTTCCGGCTGCCGTTCCCGTCGGAGGCGTGAACGTCAGCACTTTGACGTTCTGGTCGCCGCCGCCGGACGCATAAATGGTGTAGCCGGTGGCGGTCGGCACGATTTGCAGGCCGACAAACAGCAGGCCGACATTGGTCTGAGCGGCGACGGTCATGTCGGAAGTCCGCAGGACGGTGACGGAGTAGCCGCCGAGCAGGTTCACCGTGCTGCCGGCGGTCGTGGCCGAAGGAAGAGTGGACAGACCGCCGGTGATGCTGCGCTCGTCGTCGCAGGAAATGACAATATATTGACCATCAGGCGTCAGGGCGCTGCCGAGCGGGTGCATCCCGATTTGGGCGACGACGCCGGCGGGGGTAACGATCTTTCCGTTCGGCAGGACGCCGTCAAAGTAAGTTGGCGTCGCGCCCGCCGGCAGGGTCAGCTCTTTGGACTTGTTGGGACCGGCCAGCAGCTCGGCGCTGCTGTAGGTCGTGGTCGGCGTGCCATCGGCCCGCAGCCCTTCGGACGTGCCGTAAACGGGCGTCGTAACAGTGCCCCAGTTGGTGCCGTCTACCTGCGCGAAGGCGGCGGAGCCGCCGAGCAGGGTCAAAAACGCCGCGCCGAGTGCGGCGGCGCTGCCTTTAATTTGGCGGCCTTTGATTTGGTTGCGTGTCATGGTGTGATGTTCCTCATCGCTGACGAATAATTACTGAGCGGAAGCGGTGCGGCGGCGGGAAACGGCGATCGCGCCGAGGCCGAGGGCCAGCAGGAGGCCGAGCGAAACGGTGGTGGACGCTTCCGGCACGGCTGCCGGGGTGACGATGTTGACGGCCGTGATGATGTTGTTGCCGCTGCTGAGGCTGAAGATGCCCAGCGCAGTCCCGGCTTGAGCCGGCCCGAACAGGCTGGCGGAGAACGTGGAAGAAACATACTGCGGGGTCGTGTTTCCGCTGAAATCCGTCGCCAAAAGCACGGTTTGCGCCGTCTGGCCGGGGTAGGCTGCGATGGAGCCGGTCAGGACCGCCGAAAGGAGCTGGCTGCTCGTGGTAAATGTCGGGGTCGCTTCGGCATAAGGCGCCGGCAGCGCCGCACTGGAAGAGAGGCTGGGCAGAAAGATGGTCTGCGTGAAGCCTCCCGCAAAGACTTCGTTGATCTGAAGGTTCGTGAAGGTCAGGTCATCTGTGACGGAGTACACGGGATCGCCGGCGGAGAACGTGTCATTTTCCACGCCGAAGGAAAACGCAGGCGGCGCTTGGGCGAACGCGCCGGACGCGGACAGCAGGCCGGCAGCCGCGACAGCCGCGACGCAGGCCAGCCGAAAGGTGATAAGGGACGAGGATTTCATGGGATCAAGCTCCTTACATAAATAGTCACACACAAAAGCTCATGGTACAACGCGAGGATTATACAAGGGCAATGTTAAGAGAGCATTAAGAGGAAAGGAATTTTTGAGGCGTAACGCGAGGCGGCTTACAAAACGGCGAAGTTTTTTGGAAACCCAGGATTTCAATCCTGAGCTTCTTCATACCCCACCGCCGCGCGGGACGGGGCCAGCGTGTCGGTTCCGTCAAGCCAGCCGGATAATGCCGAGGGGTCGCCCAAAGCGATCTGGAGGGCCGTGTTCAGCTCGCACCGGCGCGTGTCGTCTTCCGGCAGGCCCGCCGAACTTAAAGCCGCCGCGAAGCCTGCGCGGATTCCTGATTCAATGCCGCCGGGGCGCTGGTCCTGCACCGGGCGTAAATCTCCCCCGCCCTCGTGCAGAACACGGGCGCAGGCGTGGGCATCCCGGCTGTTCCACGACCGGCAGCCGAGCGGCCTGACGCCGTAGGCGCTGCATTGCCCGTTTTCAAGCAAAGCGCATGGCACGGCGGCGCGGACCCGCGCGTCCGGCGACAGGCCGCGCACGGCGGAAGCCGTGTGCCGAACACGTGCTTTGACGGCTTCCAAGCGGCCTGCGGGCAGATGCGCTTTGAGATAGTCGGCGATGAGAAAAACTTCGGGGGCGGACGCTTCCACGGTTAAATGACAGCAGTAGGCGCACCCGGCGGCGCAGGCATGGGAAACCATGTTGAGGCTTTGGACATAGCGCCAGGTCTGCTCATAGAACTGATGCGAGGCTTCGGTCGCCGCCAGCAGCGTTTCCGGGGCAACGGGACAGCGCAGGCCGGGCTGCAAGGCAAGATGAACGTCGTTTGCCAGGGCGCGGACGAACGGGAGCATTTTGGCGGGGGTTGCCGCGTTTACATCGGCGGGTGCTGTACTGCCGGCCTTCATGCCCGCGATTATACCAGTTTTCCCGCCGATGCGTGAAATAAAATAATTACGCAAACTACTTTGTGAAATAAAGCGACAAAGGCGGGTATAATCTTCCCAGACCGCAGGCGGCGCAGGTATCATTCACTGTACCCGCACCCCCTGACTGCACTACCGAGAAAGAGACGCCCCGCATGGACCAGCCCGACACAAGCGCGACGCAGCTATTGAAGATGTCGTTTTTGGACGGGATCGACAGCCCCACCGACCTTAAAGAGCTTTCCCCGGAGCAGCTTAAAACGCTGGCCCAGGAAATCCGCGTGTACCTAACCCAGACCGTCGCCAAGACCGGCGGGCATCTCGCTCCGTCCCTCGGCGTCGTTGAGCTGACACTCGCTCTGCACAAAGTCTACATCCTGCCGAAAGACAAGCTGATCTGGGATGTCGGCCACCAGGGCTATGTCCACAAGATACTCACCGGGCGGCGCGAGCAGCTTCCGACCATCCGGCAGCACGGCGGGCTATCGGGCTTTTTGCGGATTGACGAATCTCCCTACGATCTGTTCGGCGCAGGCCATGCGTCCACCTCTATTTCAGCGGCGATGGGCTTTGCGAAGGCCCGTGATTTCCGGGGCGCGAACTACTCGGTGTTGGCGCTGATCGGTGACGGGGCGCTGACCGGCGGCATGGCGTTAGAGGGCTTAAACAACGCTGCTGATGACGGCACGGATATTACGATTGTCTTAAACGACAACGAGATGTCCATTGCCGAAAACGTGGGCGCACTGGCGACCTATCTCGCGAAGCTTCGCATGGAGCCGCTGTACCAGGCGGGCGAAAATACCGCCAAGCGCATGATCGCCGGAATGCCGGTCGGCTCCGGGATTATCAAAAAAGCGGCGAAGGCCGCGAAGCACACGGCGACCCATTTTGCAACCCCCGCCCATAAGGGCCTGCTGTTTGAGGAGATGGGTTTCACTTATATTGGTCCCATCGACGGGCATAATTTAGAGAATTTAATCAACGTCTTCCAGCACGTCAAGCGCCTGAAAGGCCCCGTGCTGGTCCATGTGCTGACGGTCAAAGGCAAAGGCATTCCCTATGCCGAAGCGAACTCGCGCACCTATCACGGTTTGGGCAAGTTCAGCCCGGACGACGGCAAGACCGAAGCAAAACTCGCAGGCGTCTCGTTTACCGATGCTTTCGTCGAAACGCTGAACGATTTAGCCGAGACCGACGACAAAATTATCGGCATCACGGCAGCCATGCCCGACGGCACGGGCTTGAACAAATTCGCCAAGCACCACCCAGAGCGGTTCTTTGACGTGGGGATCGCCGAGCAGCACGCGGTCGTCTTTGCCGCAGGACTGGCTGCCGAGGGCTTCAAGCCGGTCGCCGCTATCTACTCGACGTTTCTCCAAAGAGCCTACGACCCGATCATCCACGATGTTGCGTTGCAGCGCCTGCCCGTGCGGTTCTTTCTTGACCGGGGCGGCCTGGTCGGCGACGACGGCGGGACCCACCACGGCGTTTTTGATTTGGCTTACCTGCGCTGTGTGCCGAATCTTGTGCTGATGGCTCCGAAAGACACCGACGAAATGCGGGCGATGACCCGCTTTGCGCTGGGCTACGACGCCGGGCCGATTGCCGTGCGTTACCCACGCGGCGGGCAGGACGCGCTTGGCGAGCAGCCCCGCGAAATTGAGCTTGGCCGGGCCGAAGTCCTGCGCCGGGGCGGTGACACCGCGCTGGTCGGTCTCGGCGCAGGCGTCAAGATCGCACTCGATGCCGCAGACATTCTCGCCAAGCAGGGCATCGAAGCGACTGTCATCAATGCCCGCTTCTGCAAGCCGCTCGACTCTGAAACCATTCTAAACGCGGTTCGCCGCTGCGGCTCAGTTGTCACGGTGGAAGACGGAGTGGCTCAGGGCGGCTTTGGCTCGGCGGTGCTTGAACTGCTGTCTGAAGCAGGAGTAACTGTCCCGGCCACTATCATCGGTCTGCCCGACCACTTTATTGAACACGGCCCGGTTCCTGTCTTGCGTGATCTCGCGGGCCTCACTGCCGAAGAAACGGCCCGCAAGGCGCTGATGCAGATGCCACGGCGGCCTGCGCCTCTGAACGAAACCGAAAGCGTGTTTGAAAAGCTGCCGGCGGGAGTGCGCTGACCATGCCGCGCAAGACCCGCCGCGCCGTTTCTCCGTCTTCCCCTGCTGGGCCGAGAGCAGGCATTCTGGGCTACATTCTGACCGGGCTTCTTTGTGCGCTGCTCGGCGCAGGCGGAACGTACCTTGCCCTGCGGCCCGCGCTCGCGCAGGCGTCGCAGAGCCGAACGCAGACCGCGCAGGCGAACCGGGAGCTTGGCAATCAGCAGGAAGATCAGGGGCAGTGGACCCAGGCGATAGATTCTTACCAGAAAGCGATTGCCGAAGGCATTGACAACCCGGATATTCGCACGGATTTAGGCGTTGCCTACTTCAAATCATCGCAGCCGCAGCAGGCATTAGAGCAGTATGCAGCCGCTCAGCGTCAGAACCCCGCCCACGAGAACAGTCTGTTTAACGAAGCAATCGCCTATGCCAAGATTGGGGATCCGGGCCGGGCGATTGCAACATGGCAGGCGTATCTGCTGAAGTTTCCCAACGGTCAGCATACGGCCGCCGCAAAAAGCCTGATTGCCGCAGTGCAGTCGCACAGCCTGACGCCCAAATAGAAGCACAGAACTTTTTTTTGCTTTTCTACTTCGCAAGTGGAATTGTGAATGAGAACACGCTTCCTTCGCCGGGAACACTTTCAACGTGGATGTGACCGCCGTGCGCCTCGACGGCTAATCGGCAAAAGGTCAATCCCAATCCCGTACTCATGGTGCGCCCGCCGTGGCGCGAGGCTACCTGGCCAAACTTCTGGAAAATATGTTCAAATGCCTCGGATGGAATCCCTTCCCCGGTATCGCGAACGGAAAATAATAACACTTGCTCGTTTGCTTCAAGACGCACCGCAAGGGTGAGGGTTCCCCCGGACGGCGTAAACTTGATCGCATTGCCCAGCAAATTGACCAAGACGCGGCGCAGCTTTGTGTTGTCCCCTCGAAACGCCGGCAGATCAGGCTCGATCTGACACACAAGAGTCAGCCCCTCGTTTTTGGCGAGCGACGCGACCTGGCGCACAGCGCTGTCCGTAAGCGCGACGGCATCCAGCAAGGCGTCGTCCAGCGCCATCGTGCCGGATTCCATCTTTTCCACTTCCAAGAGATCGTTAATCATGCCGAGCAGCAGCTCGCCGCCGCTGATCGCGATGGAAACCATTTCCCGCTGTGTGCTGTCCAAGTCGCCAATCAGCTCCAGCGTCTGCATCCCGGTGATCACGGAAGTCAGCGGGGTCCGCAGGTCATGGACAATCATGTTTTTGAGGTCGTCGCGCAGCTTTTCCAGTTCCTGAAGCCGCTGATAGCTTTCCTGCAACCCTTCGGTGTACTGGATTTCCAGGTCATGGATGCGGCGCTGCTCGGTCACGTCTTCCATCGCCAGGACAAGGATCTCCGTTTGGCCGCCGGCGCGGAGCTGACGGGCATTCAGGAGCATCACGCGCAGCCCAATGTCCGGGAACTCGTGAGAAAGCTCATAGTCATTGAACACCGACTGCTGCGGAATGATGTCTTCAAGAAGCGTTCGCAAAGCAGGAATGTTCCACTGCCCGTTGCCAAGCTCATAAATCAGATGGTTCTCGGTTTCTTCTGGGGAAACATGGAAAGTCTGATAAAAAGCCCGGTTCGCAGAGCGAACCCGCAAGCTGGTGTCCAGCATCAAAAGAGGCTCGCGCACCGTGTCTACGATGTTCTGCGCGTAAGTCTCTATCTCCGCCAGCAGCCGCGCCGCACGCCGCTGCTCGGTGACATCTTCCATCGCCAGGACAAGCATTTCTGAATGGTTGCCGGCGCGAAGCTGACGAGCATTCAGAAGCATCACGCGCCATCCGATGCCCGGAAAGTCATGTTCCAGCTCGTAGCCGTTGAAAACGGATTGCTGGGGAATAATGTCTTCGAGCAGCGTTCGGAGCGCGGGAATATCCCACTGACCGTTGCCCAGCTCATAAATTAGCTGGTTTTCGGTTTCTTCCGGGGAGACCTGGAAAGTTTGGTAGAAAGCGCGGTTTGCGCTGCGGACCCGCAGCGTGGGGTCCAGCATGACAAGCGGCTCCCGCACGGTATCCACGATGTTTTGAGCATACGTTTCGATTTCTGCGAGAAGCCGTTCCGCGCGTCGTCTTTCGGTCACGTCTTCAATGGCGAGAACCAAAAACTCGGTGTGATCGCCGGGGCGCAGCCGCCGGGCGTTCAGCAGCATGACCTTCGGCCCGATTGTGGGAAAATCATGCGCGATCTCAAAATCATCGAAAACCGACTGCTGGGGGATGATGTCTTCAAGCAGTGTTCTGAGGGCAGGAATATCCCATTGGCCGTTGCCGAGTTCGTAAATACGCTGGTTTTCAGTTTCGCCGGCGGAAACTTGAAAAGTCTGGTAAAACGCGCGGTTGGCGGAGCGGATGCAAAGATTGGCGTCAAGGATGAGGAGCGGCTCGCGCACCGTGTCTACAATGTTTTGCGCGAAGCTTTGCACGTCTTCCACTAAGAATGTATCTCAAAACACGGCCCTAAAAAGCAGGCCGCGATAAACCGATAATGGCGGCATGATGCCACCTAATGAACCGAGTGTTGAAGCAAAGCCTGAACCGAAGAATGCTGATAAAAAGCCGTTGCCGACGATCTGGAACGTCCCCGACCCGCTCTGGGAGTTGATCGAGAAAGTCCTGACCGTCTACGACCCGCCTGCCAAAACAGGGCGCAAGCGAAGCAATGAACGACTGGCCTTCGATGGCATCATCTACCGAATGCGGACGGGCTGCCAGTGGAACCACCTGCCTGCTGAGTTTGGCGATGACAGCAGCGTCTACCGCGCCTTCGCCCGCTGGGAGAAGAAGGCGATCTTCGACATTCTCTGGGCCGTCCTCTTGACCAAGTGCGACGACCTGCAAGGCGTGGACTGGCACTGGCAGTCCGCCGATGGCTGCCTGGGCAAAGCACGCGGCGTCCCCCAAAGCGGGGTCGGTAAAAAGGGGCGCAAGAGCAGTGCGTCGGCCCCAGTCCCTGCGACCGCAGCAAATCTGGCGTCAAGAGGAACTATTAGAAAAGCCTGCTGGTTGAGGGCCACGGCAGGCCCCTTGCAGCTTGCATCAGCGGGGCAAACGTCCCCGACACCAGTTTGCTGAAAGCGACGCTTGACGCGGTGGTCGTGGTGCGTCCGATGCCGACCACCGAGAAACCGCAGCACTTGTGCCTGGACAAAGGCTACGCTAATGCACCTGCCGAAGCCGTGGTTTTAGAAGCGGGCTATGTGCCCCACATCAGGCGCATCGGCGAGGAAAAACTCGACGTGCAGGGCGAGAAGACCCACCCCGCCCGCCGCTGGGTGGTAGAGCGCACCTTTGCCTGGCTGTCTCGCTGCCGTGCGATCTTGGTACGGTACGAGAAGCGGGCAGACCGCTATCTGGCGACCGTTAAACTTGCGTGTGCCTTGCTGTGGTTCCGACGCTGGCACGAACTTGACCCAACGCTTGCGTTTTGAGATACATTCTAACGGTTTTTGTTTCATAAGAAGCCTTCCTATTTCTTTACCCGAAATGCTCTTGTCTCAACTGCTCCGTGTAAAACTGGTAACTTCCCCCTTCCCTCTGCGGCGACATTGTGTTATAATAAGCTCAAACTCACGTTTCAACCACTTTCAGGAGACATTTTTCATGCCAGACGATTATCAAGATGACGGACAGGGGCAGGACGAGGCGACTCAAGCCGTCGCGTCGGCGTCGCCGGAAGATGTAGACGCCCACCGCAATCTGCTGTCGGAAGCGCTCGGAATGCTCGGCAGCCAGGGCGTCAACGTCCAGAGCCTGCTCGGCGGGGCCGGCGTCGGCACCACCGATCCCAGCCAGATGTCTCACAGCGATTTAGTCGCGACGACCCTGGCCCTGGCCCGCTCACACCCGGAAGTGGTCACGGAAGTTGCCAACAGGTTCCCCGAAGCGGGCGGCCTGCTGAACGATGTTCTCGGAGCAGGCGGTCAGGGCGGCGCAGGCGGCGGAATGCTTCAGGGCCTGCTGGGCCGATTTGGGCTTTAGGAAAAAGTTGTATGCAGACATTGATCGTCACCGGCGGCGCGGGCTTTATCGGCTCCAATTTTGTGCGCTATCTACTCGGCAAGTATCCCGACTACCGGATCGTTGTTTTAGACGCTTTGACTTATGCGGGTAATCTGGACAATTTAGCCGATGTCTGGAAGAACCCGAATTTTACGTTTATTCAGGGCAATATCGGCGATGCGCCTTTGGTCAACAACTTAGCCCAAAACGCCGATGTGATCGTCAACTTCGCGGCGGAAAGCCATAACGACAGGGCGATCTTAGACCCCGAAAGCGCCGTGCAGGCAAACTTCAACGGCGTCTTCGTGCTGCTCGAAGCCGCCCGCAAATACAAGCACGAGCGGTTCCATCAAGTGTCCACCGACGAAGTCTACGGCACGACAGACGGCATCTTCCGGGAAGGCGATGCTTTGGAGCCGAACCAGCCCTACTCGGCGGCAAAGGCCGGCGGCGAGCTGATGGTCCGGGCGTATCACCAGACGTTCGGCCTGCCGACCATTGTGACGCGCGGTTCGAACACATTCGGCCCGTACCATTATCCCGAAAAGATCATCCCGCTGTTTATTACGAATTTGATAGACGACAAGCCTGTTCCCGTCTACGGCGACGGCCAGCAGGTACGCGACTGGATGTATGTCATGGACCACTGCCGGGGCATTGACATCGCCCTGCACCACGGGACGCCCGGCGAAGTCTACAATGTCGGCGGCGACAATGACCGGCCGAATTTAGAAATCGTGCATCTGCTCTTGAAGCTGCTCGGCAAGCCGGACACGCTCATCCACCATGTCCAGGACCGGCCCGGCCACGACCGCCGCTATTCTTTAGACGTGACGAAGATGGCGGGCCTCGGCTACCATCCCGAAAAAGAAAAGTTTGAAGAGCGCCTCGCGGAAACCGTGCAGTGGTATCAGGCCAACGAGGGCTGGTGGCGGAAGATCAAAGAAAAACAGCATGAATACCAGCAGTTTATGCAGAAATGGTACGCCGAGCGCCAGTAACGGCGTTAGGGAGCAGCCTGCTGTCCGGGAACCACTTCGGCTGCTTTACGTCGCCAGCACCAAAAGCCAGGGCGGTATTGAGCGGCACTCGGTGGAAATGGCGGCGGCCCTGACCGAACGCGGTTTTTCGGTGCAGTTTGCCTGCGCTCCCGGCATCTTTGTCGAAACCTGGTGCCGGGAAGCCGGCCTGCCGACGGTTCTGCTTCAAGTCCGCAATTCCGGGGATCTCGGCGCGGCCTGGCGGCTGGCAAAGATGATCGGGTCGGGGCGCATTGACCTTGTCCATGCCCACTCCCGGCGCGACTATGTCGTCGCCGTGCTGGGAGTCGCGCTGGCTCGGTTTGTTCTGCGCCGCCGGGTGGCGCTGGTGCTGCACGCCCACATGGTCCGGCCCCTCGGCGAACCGGCGAAGCTGAGCGGCCGCTTCTTTGAGTGGGGGGCGGACGCCGTGGCTGCCGTTTCCGGCACGGTCTGCGATGTTTTGCGTCATGCCCATGAGTTCAACCCGGCCTTTGTACATGTGATCCCGAACGGTGTGGATTTTGCGCGGTTTACCCGGCCTGGGTCGGAAGAAGCGGCCCGGCGACATGTCTCTGCCCGGCACGACTTGAGGATACCCGCTGACGCAATGGTGCTGGGAATGATTGGACGCCTGGACGCCAAAGGCCAAAGACAGCTTTTTGACGCAGTCCCGGAATTGGTGAAAACTTGTCCGAACCTCTGGGTTGTTCTCGTCGGCAGCGAGGGAAAATCCGGCGAGCAAGCCGCGCTGACCGCGCAGGCGGAAGCGGGCGGTTTCCGTGACCGGCTCGTTTTTACCGGGCCGCGCACGGATATTCCTGCACTTTTAACGGCGTTTGACGTGCTGGTGCATCTGCCGACCGATGAAGCGTTTGGCCTGGCGCTGGCCGAGGGCATGGCGGCAGGGCTGCCGACGGTCGCCACGGCGATTGGCGGCTGCCGGGAAGTGGTTCAGGACGGTGTCACCGGCCTGCTTGTCCCGCCGGGCAACCGCGCCGCGCTGGTTTCTGCGCTGCGCCGACTGCTCGACCCGGTCCGAGGCCGGGAACTCCGTGCGGCACTCGGCAGCTGCGGCCGCAAAACCGCTGAAGAGCGCTTTTCGCAAGAGATACAGATCACTCGCCTGGAAGCTCTCTACCGTGAGCTTTGCCCGGTCGTCCTCACAGCCTAACCATGCCCATCAGCGTTCCTATTCTCATGTACCATGCGGTCGAAGACGCGCCGCGTCCGCCGAAGTACAAGCACTTTTATGTGCTGGCGGGCGAGTTTGCCGGGCAGATGCGAATGCTGAAACGCGCGGGCTACACCCCGATCACGTTTCCGAAGCTGGCTGCCGCTCGCGCGGGAACGGCGTCGCTTCCCCCCAAGCCTGTCCTGCTGACGTTTGACGACGGCTACGCCAATTTGAAGACCAATGTTTACCCGCTGATGGAGCAGCTTGGCTTTGCATACACGGTCTTTTTAGTCTCGGAGCGTGTCGGCAAGACCAACGACTGGGTCGCGCCCGAAGGCTACGATCCGACCCCGCTTCTGTCCTGGGACGACATAGCCGGAATGCAGAAAAGCCGCTTGGTCTCGTTTGAGGCGCACACGGCGACGCATCCGAAACTCGGCTCCCTCCCTCCTGCTGCCGCCCGCCGAGAGCTTGCCGACAGCAAAGAAGCGCTGGAGCAGAAGCTGCAAGCGCCGGTTTCCGTGCTGTGCTACCCTTACGGCGATGTCAGCGACACTGTGGCCGGCCTGGCGGAAGAGATAGGCTACGCGCAGGCCGTGACCACCGAGTTTGGGCGAGCCCGTCCCGCCGACAATCCCCTGCGCCTGCCCCGGATCAGCGTCTACCATGTCCCGCCGTTTTCGCTGACCTACGGCATCGGTCCCCTGAACTTCCGCTGGCGGCTGGAGTCTCGCAAAGACACGCGGCCCTAAAGCATGGCCCCGCCTCAAACTGGGGCGGGGCCTCTCGCTGTCAATAGGACAGTGCGAATTGTTTACTTTGCGGGCCGGTCGCCGAACTCGATCGGAACCCAGTCGTAGCCGGTCGCGACGGCACGAACATAACCCACCCCTGGAAACGGGATATGTGGGACGGCGATCAGGGTATGATCCCGTGCGAACGCAGCAAATGCCTGCTTGCGGACCTGAGCGGCAAGTTCAGGGTTGACATCGTAGGTAACAGTGATCGAAGGCTCTGGAAACTGGGCCGCGACGACATGGGCTATATCGCCCACGAAGATGATCTTTTGGCCGTCACTTTCCAGTGTATAAAAAGCGCTTCCCGGCGTATGACCGGGATGGACAACTGCCGTGACCCCCGGCATGATGAGGGTGGTTCCGTCAAAGGTTTTTATTTTACCCGCGTCAAGATAGGGTTTCAGCGCCGTCACCGCCTGCTCGAAGTAGGACACGGCGTAATGCGACTTGGCGGCATTGGAACGGTCCAGAAAGAAGTCTATGTCGGGCTTGCCGATGTGAACCGTCGCGTTCGGGAACACAATCTTCCCGCCATGAACCAGTCCCCCCATGTGATCGTCGTGTGCGTGCGTGAGCAGGATGTCGGTTACTTGGCTGGGCTGGACGCCTGCCGCCGCCAGACTCGCCAGCAGCCTGCCGCCGTAGCCCGGCCCGAAGAACTCTCCCGCGCCCGTATCCACAAGAACAACCCGTTTGTCCTCCTTGAACAGATATGCATTGATTGACACTTCCACGGGATTAACCTGCAAGCTGTCTTTGAGAAGATCGTCAGTGTTCTGAGTGGTCGTGCCTAGCAGAATCGTGTGCGTGTCCAGCGGGACGGTCCCGACGGAGAGGGCCGTAATGCGGATACTACCCACATTGAAAGAATACGTCGTTGGAGCCTGCTGTACGATGCCCGGTGCGGTGAAGCCGGATTGAGCCAATGCCGGCGAGCCGAAGGCAGAAGCGCCAAAGGCGCTCCTACAAATACGGCAAGAGTGCGATTGATTTTCATAGGGTTCTTTCTCTGAAACAATTTTTGGGCTGGAACAATTTTTGGGCTGGAACAATTTTTGGGCTGGTCAGGCTGCCAGAGTTGAAGCCGTCCCAAACGAGTCTTCTAAGAACTGCATGTAGCGCACCTTGCCGTCCGAAACTTTGGCGAGAATCGAGAACGGCGAGGTGAAAGTCTTGCCGAGGGTGCGGGACTTGAGCGTGACGCTGCCGAACGCAGCGACATTCTCCCCGGAGCCGAAGATGTCCTTGACCTCGAACGCCAGGAATTCCCAGCGCTCGCCGACGGCGGTAAACGTGTCTACGATGTGTTTGGCCCCGTGTCCCGTGCCTGCCCACGGCAGGATAGCCTTCAGTGCCGCGTTCTCGTAATTCAGGGCGACATAAGTGACGTCCTCCGTCACCAGTCCGCTGAGGGTCTCAAGGTTGGTCGCGTTCGCGAGAACGGCTTGGACAACTGCGATAGGATCGTGCGTCATAATGCTTCTTTCCGTGCGTTGTAGGTATCCACGATTGGATGCGGTTCAGCATAACGGAGTCTACCTAGGGACGTTCAGGATTGCAAGAACGTACTGCAAAGTGGTATACATACCCGGAGGTGCGTAAGATGGCTGATTGTGCGAAAGAGGTGGTATTCCGCCAGGGCTGCAAGCCTCAGCGGGCGCTGGAAAAGCTCGGAGATAAGTGGACGCTGCTGATTATTTACGCGCTTGCCGGAGGACGCCGCCGGTACAGTGAATTGCAGCGGGATATTGAAGGCGTGTCTCAGAAAATGCTGACGCAGACCCTGCGCGGCATGGAGCGGGATGGTTTTGTGGCGCGGAAGGTCTACGCGGTCGTCCCTCCTAAAGTGGAATACTATTTGACCCCGCTCGGAGAAACCTTGCAGGGGCCGGTGGCCGCGATCCGCGACTGGGCCGAGGCGCATCTGGACGAAATGGAAGAAGCGCAAAAGCACTACGCGGCCAATGCCGGGAACGTAGAATAGGACAAGCGGGAGAAGCGGAAAAAGACGTGGGCCTGGGTATAACTCAGCATGAAACCCTCGTCTAAAATCCTGCTCTGGCTGGCTTTGCTCTTAGTGTTTGTCGTCGCCGCGTTTGTGTTCCTGCGCCAGCCGCCGGTTTCCGACCAGGCCCAGATTGCGGGGCAGCTTGAAGCGGCGCGGGCTGCCGGGGAGCGGCACGATGTCGGCGGCGTAATGGGCATTGTGTCGGCGAACTACCACGACGCCAATGTCCCCTCCCCGGTCCAGCTTCGGTTTCTCCTGAACAAAGTCCAGGGCAGTGAGCCGGTGCGAATCACCCAGTCCCTGCCCGTCATCAGCGTCTCCGGCGACACGGCGACTTCCACAAGCCATCTGCAAGTCCTCTCGGCGGCGGACGGCCATGTCCTCTACAGCCATGATGTCGTCGCCCAGTGGAAGCGCGAAGACGCCAACCGCTACCTCATCATCCCAACGAAAGTCTGGCGCATCACCTCCGCCGACTACGGCTCTTTCGGGTTTGAGTAGCCGCGATGCGTCTCCCAATTTTCACGGGTCAGCCGCCAGCGGACATTCCTAAAACTACCTCCGACATGGGGAACATCTTCTTGTAGGGACACGACGACTGCCCCGGAAAGTGCTTTGAGGCGGTGCGACGCAGTGTTTGGTTCTGCATTGTTGAGCATCAAAAACGGCAGTTGCAGCGGGCCGAACGCAAAGTCATTGACCGCAGAAACGGCCTCTTTCATGTAGCCTTTTTGGTGGTACGCTTTCCCAAGCCAGAACCCGCGACTGTCTTCTTTGCTGTGAGGATAAAGCCCTATCGCGCCAATCAGCTGATCGCTGTCGTCAGACCTCAGCGTAATGGCCCAATCATACTGCTCTCCAGCTTTGTTCTTCGGCAGGACGCTTTCCAGAAACTGCCGTGCGCCGTCTTCCGGGTAGGGCCAGGGAATTGCCGCTGCCATATACTGAACAACCTCCCAGTGGGCAAACAGCTGCTGGATGCGGGAGGCATCGGCGAGGCGGAGCGGCCTCAGCCGCAGCCGAGGGGTCTCAAGAATTATTTCATTCATGTCATTCCTAGATAACTGTCATACCGGCGGCGGTCTATCTCGCCGGTGTCTACGGCGGCGCGGACGGCGCAGCCCAGCTCCGTGTGATGGCGGCAGTCGGCAAACTTACACTCATCTAAGTAAGGCGCGAATTCGGGGAAGCAGTAGCGGATCTCGCTTTTCTCAATCTCCCAGAAATCCACCTGGCGCAAGCCCGGCGTGTCCGCGACCCAGCCGCCGCCGTCGAGAGGCAGCAGTTCGGCGGTGGTTGTCGTGTGCCGGCCTGCTAAGTTTGTGGCGCTGATGTCGCCGACTTTAAGCTGAAGGCCCGGCTGGACGGCGTTCAGGAGGCTGCTCTTGCCGACACCGGACGGCCCGGCGACGGCGGAAATGCGGCCCTGCATCGCGTCCCGGACGGCCTCCACCCCCTGCCCGGTTTTGGCGCTGACCCAGTACACCGGGTAGCCGATCTTCTCGTAAACCGCAATCATCGCTTCGACTTCCGCCCGGTCGGCGTCTTCCAAACGATCCAGCTTGCCGACAATGATGCGCGGCGGGATGTCGGCGGCTTCCGCCAGCACGAGAAAGCGGTCCAGCAGCCAGACATCGGGCTTTGGATAGGCGGCGACGGCGAGAAACGCCTGGTCCAGATTGGCGACCAGCGTATGCTCCCCTCGGCCCGACGGCGAGTGGCGTGACAGCGAAGACGTGCGCGGGAACACGCTTTCGATCATGGCAAGCTCGGCGTCAAGCTGCACCCGGTCGCCGACGGTCAGTGGGTCGGTTGTACGGCGCTTGCCGGCCTGCTCGACGCGGCGGGCATGGCTAGTTGACGTGGAATACACCAGTTCTTTCTTCAAATTCCCGCGCAGCTTGCAGACGACGACGCCCGCCGCGTCGGTTTGAACGTAGTAATTGCCGCTATGGGTGCGAAACACGGTGCCTTCAATAAGCAAGCAGGACTCCAACTTTTTCCGCAAGTATACCCTACTCACCATTTTCATTCAGCGGGGGTCATTCTCACTTATTTTCAGACTCATGTATCATTTTATATAAAAATGTGGTATGATAAGAATAACAGTTTCAAAGTATCCGCTTGTTCTCGTTCGTTTGCGCCCCCTGTTCTGCTAGTGATCCGTCGTTTGCGCCTGGCCGAGAAAGTGCGAAGCCGTTTAGTCTTTCCTGTTGAGGTTTTTCTAACTGCCTTCCGTGCGTGAGTGGAGATTTGGATTGCGCCGCCTGTAATTTCAAATTCACAGACGGGCGGCATCCCTCCCTTTGTGCGGAGGATAGAAAAAGGAAAAACATATTGGAAACTTTTGCTGAATTGGCCCTACGGGACGTCATCCAGACGAACCTTGCAAACGCCGGCCATATTACCCCGACCGAAATTCAGATGCTTGCACTTCCCGCTGCCCTCAGCGGTGAGGATTTGATTGCCTGCGCCCAGACCGGCGGCGGCAAGACGGCTGTCTTCGCCATCCCGATCATCAACAAGCTCGACCGCAGCGACGCTGTCAAGCCGCGTGCTCTTGTTCTCGTCCCGACCCGCGAGCTGGCCGTCCAGGTCGAAGCCGCGTTTGCCCTCTACGGCAAAGGCTCCGGCATTCGCGGCGCGGCCATTTACGGCGGCGCTGGCATGGGCGCTCAGGTCGCCAAGCTTCGGCGCGGCGTGGACCTGATCGTTGCCACGCCGGGCCGGCTGTTCGACCATTTGGAGCAGGGCTATGTAGACCTGTCCGAAGTCCAGACGTTCGTCTTGGACGAAGCCGACCGGATGCTGGACATGGGCTTTCTGCCCCAGGTCCAGCGGATCGCCAAGCACCTGAAAAGCGAAGGACGCCAGACCATGCTGTTCTCGGCGACAATGGACGGCGATGTCGAAAAGCTGGCGCAAGCCTACCTGCATAACCCGGTCATCATCAATGCCGGTCCGCGCTCCACGGTGGTCGAGCAGATCGAGCAGATCGTTCACCGCGTCACTGCCGCCGAAAAAGGCGAGCTGCTCTTGACGCTCCTGCATGAAGCCCGCGAAGGCGGCGGCGGGGCGCTGGTGTTTGCCCGCACCCGGCACGGCGTTGACCGCCTCGAAAAGACGCTTGCCGACGCGGGATTGCGTTCGGGTTCGATCCACGGCGACATTTCGCAGAACCAGCGCGAGCGGGTTCTGGCCCAGTTCCGGGGCAAGCGGATTGACGTTCTGGTCGCCACCGATGTCGCCGCGCGGGGCATTGATGTCCCGCACATCACGCATGTCATCAACTACGACGTTCCCGTGAACGCCGAAGATTACATCCACCGCATCGGCCGGACAGGCCGGGCGGGACGCTCCGGCAAGGCGCTGACGTTCGTGACCCACGGCGACACGCCCCAGCTCCGGGCGATTGAGAAGCTGGTCGGCCAGCGTCTCGACCCGAACCCGGTAGACCCGAACGAGAACCGCCAGGGCGCTCGCCAGCAGATGCGCCGCTCCCAGGGCAGCGGCCGCACCTACGGCGGCGGCTGGGACGGCGGCGCCCAGTCCGGCGGACGCCGCGCGATGCCCGCGCGGCGCGGTCGCTAATATCAACGAAGAAAGCCCCGGTCTCAGAGTGAGACCGGGGCTTTTTCTTTGTCACGGCTTGCTTGCCCCATCCCCTCCCATGCCGAAGCACGGGGAACCCGGCTTCAGGTGAAAGTCGCCTGCCGGAGCGTCCACAAAAAGCGGGTCGGCGTTGATATTGCCAGCGCCCAGAAATCCACCTTGAATGTCGCTGGAAGTAACACTGATCTTTATCGGCAGGGCGGGTGTATGCTTTATTTTCCTTATGATTTTGTCTTTGACGCCTAAAGCGTGCAAAAGTTTCAGGTCGTCCGCCGTCTGCGTATAGTCGTTTGCGATCTCGCCGCCTTTGTCCCCAAAAAATATGCAGTGGGTGAGTGTAAATATGCTGCCGCTGTGGAGAAAATAGCTGTCGTACATACCGCCTCCTCCATGCAAGGCGGCATTGTGACTGACAGTGCAATGGGTGAGTGTCACCATTCCCCCGTTACCACCGGTGGCGCTGCCGTTGTAGAGGCCGCCTCCATACCCGGCGGCCGTATTTTCAAGGATGGCACAGTTCGTGAGCGCGATTTTACCAAGAGCGACAAGGTTGACATTCTCAATGCCCCCACCGCGGCTGCTCTCTCCAAACACATGGTTTTTTGAGATTGTGCACTTGGTAAGCGTAATCGTTCCGCCCTCAGTCACATTTTTATCCCCGCTGGTTTGATCGTTGTAGTTGTCGTTGCAGACGCCGCCGCCGGCTGAACCCGAAGCGGAGGGCGCCGAGGCGAGGTTATCTGAGATCGTGCAATCGATCAACATAATCTTGCCACCATTTGCGTTCCTGTTGTAGATGCCTCCGCCCTCGCTCTCGTTATCCCCCTTATCGAACAAAGCCATGTTCCCGGAAACAACGCAGTGCGTGAGTATGATAGTGCCGCCGTGCGTTCCAGATTTTTCATGCCATTCGTTGTTATTGTAGACACCCCCTCCGTAGGTAGCAGTGTTCCCGGAGATAATGCAGTCGGAAAGTGAGAGAGTGCCAAAAGTATCGCCGCTGAGAAAGTCGCTGAACTCGACACCGCCACCTTTGTTAAAACCAGGCGATGCACGAAATATACCTGGCGATACCTGGTTGTCTGGGGCATCAATTTCGCATCCGTTCTTAATAGTGAAGCCGCTGATCGCAGCTTGCTTCTCGGCGCTGTGCAGGAAGAACCCGCGATGGTTGCCGGAGCCGTCTTTAGACTCATAGCCCCCGCAGTCAATGATTGTCTTGGCGGGTCCATTTTGGGACTTCACTGTGAGGCTTTTGCCGTGGAAGTCAATGTCACGGTTTCCAGGGCCTGAATATATGCCGGCGGCAGCCAGAATAATGTCGCCATTCGACGCTGCGTCTACGGCGGTTTGGATATTGCTGTACTGCTCGCTGCCATCTGGGGCGACTTTGAGGATGGCGGCGCACACTACAGAGGGTGAGCCAAGCATCAGTAGAGGCATTAAGCTAGGAGCGAAGCGAAGCAGTCGAGAGTCCAATAGGTTATCTCCTCATCACAATGATAGCGTTACAGAAAGCTTTGGGCGCTTCGTAAGCATCCTAATTTCCATAAGCATTGGTGACGGAAACCGCCACTTTGTTGCTCCAAAAAATGCGATTGGGCTGACTGGAAAATGGCGCTGACACGCCAGGGTTCCGTACAAACCCCACTTGGAAATGAACGCGGTGAGGGCGGTCCATTGCCCGAATGCTCACGACAGTCTGCCGTTGGTAACAACCACCCGGCTTAAGAATGTATCTCAAAACACGGCCCTAAAAAGCAGGCCGCGATAAACCGATAATGGCGGCATGATGCCACCTAATGAACCGAGTGTTGAAGCAAAGCCTGAACCGAAGAATGCTGATAAAAAGCCGTTGCCGACGATCTGGAACGTCCCCGACCCGCTCTGGGAGTTGATCGAGAAAGTCCTGACCGTCTACGACCCGCCTGCCAAAACAGGACGCAAGCGAAGCAATGAACGACTGGCCTTCGATGGCATCATCTACCGAATGCGGACGGGCTGCCAGTGGAACCACCTGCCTGCTGAGTTTGGCGATGACAGCAGCGTCTACCGCGCCTTCGCCCGCTGGGAGAAGAAGGCGATCTTCGACATTCTCTGGGCCGTCCTCTTGACCAAGTGCGACGACCTGCAAGGCGTGGACTGGCACTGGCAGTCCGCCGATGGCTGCCTGGGCAAAGCACGCGGCGTCCCCCAAAGCGGGGTCGGTAAAAAGGGGCGCAAGAGCAGTGCGTCGGCCCCAGTCCCTGCGACCGCAGCAAATCTGGCGTCAAGAGGAACTATTAGAAAAGCCTGCTGGTTGAGGGCCACGGCAGGCCCCTTGCAGCTTGCATCAGCGGGGCAAACGTCCCCGACACCAGTTTGCTGAAAGCGACGCTTGACGCGGTGGTCGTGGTGCGTCCGATGCCGACCACCGAGAAACCGCAGCACTTGTGCCTGGACAAAGGCTATGCCAATGCGCCTGCCGAAGCCGTGGTTTTAGAAGCGGGCTATGTGCCCCACATCAAGCGCATCGGCGAAGAGAAACTCGACGTGCAGGGCGAGAAGACCCACCCCGCCCGCCGCTGGGTGGTAGAGCGCACCTTTGCCTGGCTGTCTCGCTGCCGTGCGATCTTGGTACGGTACGAGAAGCGGGCAGACCGCTATCTGGCGACCGTTAAACTTGCGTGTGCCTTGCTGTGGTTCCGACGCTGGCACGAACTTGACCCAACGCTTGCGTTTTGAGATACATTCTAAGAGTTATGGTCAAAAGCGGGTTTGCGGCATAGGAAGACCCCGGCCCAAAACGGACTTCATCTCTGCGATGGTGTCCGACGGCTCGCACCTGCCAATTCTGATCCCAGGTACAGCCAAAGGTAACGAATGATTGCAGAACAGCCGACGAGTTCGTCACGCGCAGCAACACCGGAAAGTTTTGCCCCCAGGGCTGAAGGTACATCGGAACCTTCTTGCCGCTCCGTAAGGTGGCATTTCCCATTTTGACGAGTTGGGTTGGGATCGGGCCGCCCAGGAAAGTTACTTTAACACGCAGTCGTGGGAAAAATCGCCCTCGCAGAGCCGCTTTAACTGCGAAGGGGGTGTCCATGCTCTTGATAAGAGCTTTCATCGCCTTGAAGCCGTTGTGAGTGGCAAAGATCACGAGACTGTTGTCATAGCGCTCCGGGCCGATTGACTCGATGCCCTCTATTTTGACGCCGTTGCAGAGTATTTCACGTCGCTTCAGAGTTGAATTCCCTGTGTCCGGGCGGACATAAAGATTGAGTTCATCCAAGATAAAGTCCGGGGTGGCGTAAGTTAAGGGAAGGATGTAAGCATTGTAAAAGCCATCATTCACCGGTACGTCGCTAGGGACACTCCGGCCCGCCGCCTGAACAGGGGCCAGAAAAGCGGCGAGGAGAAGCAGGAAGAGGCCGCACAACGATGAAGGCAAGTGCGCCATAGTGTTACCTCGGTGCGATGTGTTTCCGCGCCATCTGCGCGGCAAGCCCCGCAATGTGCGCGGCGTTGGGCAGGGTATTCTGCATTGCCGCCGCGTTCACCTGTGCGAGCGTTTCAGGATATAAGTACGCCATGTCGTGCAGGGCGGCGATCAGCACCCGCGCAGTCTCGATGTCGGGCCGGACATATCTCGCCATGATGAGAAGCACCCCGACAATTTCTTCTGCCGTTGCTTCTTTCCAAACGCGCACGTTCTGCCCGTCCATGTACTGTGCAAGCTGCGACAGGTAAACAGCAGGCGCATACAGCGGCAGATCGTAAGCCGTCAGTGGTAGGGTGCCGTCAAACAGCAGTCTCCCCTCCCCGGCGTCTTCTATCGTCACT
Organism: Capsulimonadaceae bacterium; assembly: GCA_965277885.1. Taxonomy (GTDB): domain Bacteria; phylum Armatimonadota; class Armatimonadia; order Armatimonadales; family Capsulimonadaceae; genus JANXMY01. The sequence continues at coordinate 1,069,066 of CBDIDS010000003.1, forward strand.
CGTTCCACCAGTAAATCTCGCAGCTCGCGCAGGCCGGTCGTCAGCGCGACGATGCCCGGAATGCTCATGTCTTTGACGGCGGCTTCAAACGACAAGTTGAGCCGCCGGTCAAACAGCAGATCGGCGGCTTCTTCCAAATGCGTGACAATCGGCGTCAGCGCGTCCTGCACAACCAGCGGCAGGCTGTCCCAGTTGTCGGCGTAATCGGCAGTGTTCACTTGACCAGATTCTTCAAGATAAAGCCGATGTTGGCGGGACGCTCGGCCAAACGCCGCATGAAGTACGGATACCAGGAGACGCCGAAGGGGACATAGGCCCGGACAAAGTAGCCCTCGGCGGCCAGCGACTCCTGCAAGTCACGCCGGACCCCCAGCAGCATTTGGAACTCAAAGCGGTCATTGGGAATGCGCTGCTCCCGGACATACCGCTTCGCTTCCCGCACAATGGCCTCGTCTTGGGACGCAATCGCCGGGTGATGCCCGTGCTTCAAGAGCGTCCGCATCTGCCAGATGTACGCGGCGTCCACGTCGGCTTTGTTGGGATACGCGACTTCCGCCGGCTCGGCATACGCGCCTTTGACCAGGCGCACCGAAATCTTTTCAGCGTTCAGCAGGGCCAAATCGTCGTCGGTTCGGCGCAGATACGATTGCAGCACGGTTCCCACATTCGTAAACTCTGTATGCGCCGCCCGGACAATATCAAGCGTCCGCTGCGTGTATGCCGAGCCTTCCATGTCTACCCGCACAAACGCGCCGGGAATAGCCTGAGCAGCGACTAAGACGCGCCGCAGGTGGGCAGCAACCAGCCCGTCGCCTAAGTCCAGGCCCAGCGCGGTCAGTTTGATGGAGATGTACGGCGGCGGCAGGTCGGCCTCCGCCACCGCCGTCAGCACCCCAATATAAGCCTCCGTAGACGCTGCCGCTTCGGCTTCCGTCGCCACATTCTCGCCGAGTAAATCTAATGCCGTGCCGATATTTTGCGCCTTCAATCGTGTCGCCGCCGCCAGGGCATCATCCAGAGTCTCGCCCGCGACAAAGCGCTGCACCATGCCCTTCGACATCCCGTTCCGCACCAGCGTCCGCTTCACGCTCTCATTTTCCGCCAGCGCCAGCATCACCGTCCGCCCGTTCAACGCCATAATAAATTGCTTTCTATTCTTTTCGCTGACGCTATTATACCTAAACGCTGACTAAGCATACCGGCATTGTTTGGCGTGTGAGTTTACTTGATCTGTCGGCGAGTGCCGATGATAAATTCTCGCAGCCAGTCGGTGTCTTCCAGCCGCTCCGACGAGACGACAAACGCGGGCTTTGCGCCGGGGTACGGGGAGGCACGTTCCAGTTCTGGGGCGTACTGCTCGCCGAATTTAGTTGTCTTGATGAACAGTGTGTTTTCGTCGAACTGGCCGATGACTTTTTCCTCGACATAGATAACGTACCCGCCGAACATGGGGCGCATCCGGGCGTCGGCGACGGCGGCGATTTGGGCGAGAATGGCTTCTGCGGCCTGTTTATCGGTTGGCATCGGCGCCCTCCCACCAGTCCATGCCGATCTCATGCTCCGTTGGGACAAAGCCGACGGACTCGTAAATCTTGGCGGCGTGGTACTTTTCGTCTGCGACCATGACCAGAGTCTTTGCGCCCAAGTTCTGGAAGGTATATTGAGCCGCTTCGTAGACCAGCGTGCCGCAGATGCCGCGCCGCCGATAGTCCGGGTGCGTACCGACCGACTGAAACCGCCCGACGCCGTCCTGAACAAATACGCCTAAGTCTGCGGCGACGCGGCCCTCTAGAAACGCGCCGAACCATTCTCCGAGGCCCGCCTGCACCATCTGGCGGTAGCGGAGCATCGCGCGGGTCTTGTAAGGCGTGTAGCCTGCCAGCGTGTATTCGGAAGAGCGGCAGGCAATCTGCGACTCAAGAGCGGCAGCCCATTCCCAGTCTTCGCGCAGAGGCCGAATGACGATCTCATGGTTCACTTTAGGCGACGGATGGACCGCCTGAGTTGTCAGCACCACGGAATGCATCAGGCGCAGCCCGATGTCTAAGAACGGCTGAATGTCGCCGGTCTCGCCGGTCGTGTTGTCCCAGCCGAACGCGAGATGCGTAAAGTCCGGCGGCGTCCCGATTTCTTCCGCAAACAGCCGCCGCCAGCGGTTGAGGTCCCCGGCGGCAGGAGGCTGGTCAAACAGCAGAAAGTTTCCCCAGTGGAACGACGGATTCGATGACGTGCGAATGACGACGTACTCGCCCCGGTCCAGCACTTCGCCGTCGAAGCGGGGAAAGAACAGATCCGTGCGGTAGCCCAGTGATTGAATGTTCATGGCTTTTCCTGTGGGACGCCGGCAGACTTCTTCGTGAACGCGGTCAGCGCGACGCCGCTTAAAATCAAAAGCAGGGCGGCGATGCCGAGGACAGAAATGCGCTCACCCGCGAAGGCCGCGCCGAGGGCGACGGCGATGATGGGGTTGACGTAGGCGTTGGAAGTCGCAAGCGCCGGACGCACCCGGCGCAGGAGATACGCATACGCGCCGTAGCCAACTGCTGCCGCAATCACCAAGTACCCGAAGGCAAGCGCAGGGCGCAGGTGCAGGGCCGCCGGGGCGTGTTCACGTGTCAGCGCACTGAACAAGAGCAGCAGCAGACCCCCGCACAGCATTTGCGCTCCCGGCGCAGACAAGCCCATCGGCAGCGGCAGGCGTCGGCTCCAAATCGAGCCGAACGACCAGCAGACCGAAGACACCAGCAGCGCGAACGCCCCGCACGGACTGGCCCGCAAGCCGCCGTCTAAGCTGAGGCAAAGGACGCCGGTGAAGCCGACCGCAAGACCCGTCCATTCACGCCGGGTCGGCCATTCGCCCCACAGCCCGGAAAACAGCGAGGCGAACAAAGGTACAGTTGCCGAGCCGAGAGCGGCCAGCCCGGACGACACCCCGAAATGCTCCGCCATGACAATGCCGCCGTTGCCGCCGCCGAGCAGCAAAGCGCCGACTAAAGCAGCCCCGCCCCACTGCCTTTTCTGCGGCCAGGATACGCCGCGTCCGCGCAGGAGCAGCAGCATCCCGCCGCCCGCGAGAACAAACCGGCAGCCCGCCATGAGAAACGGCGGCAATCCTTCCAGGGCAATTCTCATGCCGAGAAATGTAGACCCCCAGATGACATAGGTGCAGAACAGGGCCAGCCCGATCCCAGCCCGGCTCTGCCCACGCTCCTGCTCGCCTGCCGTGCTAATGGTACTGGCCGTTATGGGCATCCTCCAAATAGCGGGCCAGCAGGGTAGTCGTGGCTTCAATGTCGGCGACGCTTGCCATTTCGTTGACCGTGTGGATGTAGCGGGTCGGCAGGGACAGCGTAAACGTCGGGACACCGGCGCGGGAGCGCTGGATCGCGCCGGCATCGGTGCCGCCGCGCGATAATATCTCAAGCTGGTGCTTGATGCCGTACTTTTCGGCGAGATCCCGGAAGTGCCGGAGCAGCTTGGGGTGGCTGAGAGTCGAGCCGTCCATGATTTTGAGCGCCGCGCCTTCGCCGAGCCGGGTTACCTGGTCAAAGTCGGCGGTGCCGGGGAAGTCGTTCGCGAGCGTCACGTCGAGCGCGATGCCGATTTCGGGTTCGAGCGCATACGCCGCCGTGGTCGCGCCGCGCAGGCCGACTTCTTCCTGAGTCGTCGCAACCGCAATAATCTCGGCGGCGTGCGGGCCGACGGCCCGCAGGGCCTCAATCATCACGAAAACGCTCAGGCGGTCGTCGAGCGACTTGGAAACGACGTTGTCGCCGATCCGCTCGGTCGTTCGGGCCATCGTCACCATATCTCCCATTTCGACCTGCGCTTTGACTTCGTCCACGGGCAGCCCTAAGTCCACAAAGAACTCTTCGATTTTGAGCGGCTTGCCCATTTCTTCGGCAGTCAGCAGGTGGATCGGCTTCGCGGCGGGCATGAGCGCACCCAGCAGCGTCTGGCCGCCGTAGCCGTGGACATGCACCCGCTGGGCGACCATTGTGCGCGGGTCCCAGCCGCCGACGGGCTGGAGGCGCAGGAAGCCCTTGTCGTCAATGAATTTGACCAGAAAGCCGATCTCGTCGGTGTGGGCGGCCAGCATGACACGCGGCCCGCCGGTTCCTTTTTTGATGGCAATGACGTTGCCGAGAGTGTCTACCCGGATTTCGTCGGTCAAGGGCTTCAGTTCTTCAATCACTAAATCGCGAACTTTGTCTTCGCGGCTGGAAACGCCGGGCGTCTCGCAAAGCTTTTTGAGCAGGTCAAAGTTGATGGGCATAGGTTGTCTTTCTAGGGTGAGAACGAAGAAGAGCCGTGGGGCTTCAGCCCCAGGGCACTCTTTTTGAGCGACGAATTACGCAGGCGGCCAGATTTCCGGCAGGGCGGCCGGGCGCTCGGTCGTGCTTTGCATCTTGTAGTAGACAGACTGCGCGGACGAGTCTAAAAACCCCCACATGGCTTCCAGCACATGATACGTCAGATCGCCGCCGGCGCGGGCCGGGCGGCTCTCACGCAGGGCATACGCCATATCGGCGACGCCGAGGCCCCGGCTGTTTTGGGCGTAGCCGTGCAGGAGCGGCACGTTTTCCCAGCCACCCCCGCCCCGGTTGACCTTGACCGGACCGCCGAAACTATTCGGGTCGGGAACCAGCAGCGAGCCGCGTGTGCCGTGGATCTCAATCGGCGGCAGGGTGCTGGACCAGACATCGAACGACGTAATCAAGGCCGCGACCGCGCCGCTGGCAAAGTCCATTGTCCCGGCAATATGGGTCGGCGTTTCCACCGTGATCACATACCCGTTTTTCGGCTCGCTGGTCACGGTGCGCTCGGAAAATGCTTTCTGCGCGGAGCCGGCAATGCGAGTGATCGGCCCCATCAGCGCGACTAAAGCGGTCAGATAGTACGGCCCCATGTCGAACAGCGGGCCGCCGCCGGGTTTGTAGTAAAACTCCGGGTCCGGGTGCCAGGTTTCGTGGCCGTGGCAGAGCATAAACGCAGTCGCCGCGACAGGCTCGCCGATGAGACCGTCGTCAATCACTTTGCGGCAGGTTTGCAGGCCCGCGCCGAGAAACGTATCGGGAGCGCCGCCGATTTGGAGATTGCTGGCTTTCGCGACGCGCAGAAGTTCCCGCCCCTGCTCGCGGGTGAGCGAAAGAGGCTTCTCGACATAGGCGCTTTTGCCGGCGTTCAGCGCGGCGAGGCACACGTCGTAGTGTGCTATCGGGAGGGTGAGATTAACGACAATCTGGATTTCAGGGTCGGCCAGCAGATCGGCAAGGGTGCAGGCTTTGGGGATAGCATAGGCCGCGGCTTTGGCTTTCGCTCGCTCTCCATCCAAATCGGCGCAGGCGGCGACTTCTAAGATTTCGAGGCGTTTGGCGGTCTGAAAGTAGATGTCGCTGATATTGCCGCAGCCGACGATGCCGATTTTGACGGGGCCTGTGTCAGAGGTATCCATCAGGCTCCTATGCTTTTGTTCTAGAACGTCCTAAGATGGCATTCATAATTACACGAAACGCGGAGCGAAGTCAACAGGGCATTCTTGGCGAGCGGGCGAACACGGATAAAGAAGGGCGAACACGGGGTTTGCCCTACGGGGTTCCGACAGGAACCGCCGCGTCGCGTTCGTCTATGACTTTTTCTTCCACCGTCTCGTACTTTTTCCACTTGTAGACCAGCATGGACACCAGCCAGCCGGCAAGGAACGTGCCGATAATCACGAAGCCGAGATTGTCAAAGTTGAGGCGTCCTACCGTGTCCCAAAACGCGCCGCGTGGGTGGAACTGCGCCTGCATGATTTGCAGCAGCTCGTAGGTCCCGACCACAAACGCGACCAGCACAGACAGCAGCGTGATGCACAGATTGTAGTACAGCTTGCGGATCGGCTTGATAAAGGCCCAGCCGTAAGCGCCCAGCATGAGAATGCCGTCGCTGGTGTCGACCAGACACATTCCGACCGTGAACAGCGCGGGCAGCAGCATAATGGTCCAGAACGGCATTCCCACCTGGCCGCCGTGCGCCGACACCGCCAGAATGCCGACTTCAGTGGCCGTGTCAAATCCGAGGCCGAACAGAAACCCGATCAAGTACATGTGCCAGCTTTTGCTGACCATGCGAAACAAAGGCCGGAAAAACCGACCGATGAGGCCCCGATTAGCAAGATATTGTTCCACATCTAAGTCATCGTACTTTTCGCCGTTCGCCACGCGCTTGAACGCTTTGAACAGGTCAATCATTACAACAAGATTGATGATGCCGATGAGGTACAAAAAGCAGCCGGAAATGATTGTCCCGACAACCCCGCCGACGCTTTTCCACTGCGGCAGGTGATGCTCCACATACGCAGTTGACAGCGCCAGCGCCGCGCACAGCAGGATAACCACCGTCGAGTGGCCCAGCGAGAAGTAAAAGCCGACGCCGATGGGCTTTTTGCCTTCCTGCATCAGCTTCCGGGTGGTGTTGTCAATCGCCGAGATATGGTCGGCATCAACCGCGTGGCGCAGCCCGAAGCCGTAAGCCAGCAGGCCGGTGGACAGAAGAAGCGCGTAGGTGTGGGACGCGCTCCACGCCAGCAGCCAGAACAGGGCATTGGCGGCCACGAGGAGCGTCATCAGGAGGGCAATTCGGGTGCGGGTTCGCATCAAGTGTCAATTCTAAGCAAAAGCTGGGGTCGGGGATCAGCGAGTGGCTTTTTTCGCAGCAGGCTTGTCGGTGGGCGTTTTTTCGAGCAGTGCGGCGAACTCTTCGAGATCGGCCTGGGTCACGGGCGGCAGGCCAAATTGTTTGTAAACGTCTCGGACGGCCCAGGTCAGCACTTCTTCGGAGACGGCGCTTTTGGAACGATCCAGCGTTTCCGAAATTCTGGACAGCATGAGATGCAGGGCCAGCGGTACGCGCAGGGACAAATTACGGGAGCCGAGGGCGGTTCCCGCGAGTTTTTCCTGTTCCTGTGCCGCGAGGTGGCTGAGTTCGTGCTTGATCCAGTCTTGCAGCCCGCTTTCGCTCTCAAAGTCATGTCCAGTCATGGATCTCACTCAGTCTTTTCACTCAGTCTTTTCACTCAGTCTTTTCACTCAGTCTTTTCACTCAGTCTTTTCACTCAGTCTTTTCACTCAGTCTTTTCACTGCGTTTTCTCACTGCGTTTTCTCACTGCGTTATCATAGCATATTACGCGCTGAATTAGGATGGATTTAAATTTCTTACAATCTTTGGCAAATCTGCTTGTTTTCTGCTGAAATTGTGCCACACTCTTTAAGACTTCCGACAGTCTTAGAAAACACGACTTATGCCTGCCACACGCCGCGCCTTTACTTTGATTGAGCTGCTCGTCGTCATCGCCATTATCGCGATTCTCGCCGCCATCCTCTTTCCCGTCTTCCAATCCGTCCGCGAGAACGCCCGCCGCACCGCCTGTTTATCCAATCTGAAACAGATCGGGCTGGCCGCGAACCAGTACATGAACGACAATGACGGCGGCTTGTACCATCACCACGAAGATTATGTTTTGGATGATGGGACGCAGACTCACACATTGCCCTCGGATGTTAGTGGGTGCATCGGCGGCGGCAACGGCAACTCCAATGCGGAGAAACCGTGGGCGATCTTTTTCCAGCCTTACCTTGCTTCCCGCAATGTGATTTTCTGCCCGGATGACGGTGCGCCCCATTCGCCGCAGGAAGTCAGCACCATTGCTGCCTACAACGGCGGCATCACCAATTTAGGCGACGAATGCAGCGCGGCCCCGAACGGCGAGCAGTGTCAGGCGGAGCAGGCCAATCACCGCTACGCCATGTGGAGCTACCTGCTGAACTCCATTTTCACGCACAAGTCTTGCCGCTACGCCATGACGGGCGTTCTGCCGACTTACGCCACCGAAGCCGCACTCAACGCACTCCCGGACCAGAACATCATTATGTTTTCCGAGCGCAACTCAGCCGCGCTGGATGACTGTGCAAACGGCGCATCCACCGACCAGTTCTGCGCGGGAACCGGCTGGGGTTATGTTCCGCAGGATGACTACGATACCTGGCCCGGCGAAGCCAATCTCGTCAACAACGGCTCCGGGCCTGCGCCGTATACGCATCAAGGCTGGATTGCCTACAATCGCCACCGTGGCGGCGCGAACTACTTGTTTTACGACGGTCATGCCAAGTGGATGCGCTGGAGCCAGGCCCGCATTTACGAGTATCCCGACCATAACCCGGACAAGTATAATAACGGCGTTTCTGTGACTGTTTCCGACCAGTAAGAACCTTGCCTCGCCCCTTGTCGCGGGGCGAGGTTTCCCGCCCCGACTCGCCGGGTACACTTTTCTCATGCAAGCACTGGCGCGTTTTCTCCCCGTCAACACCAACTTTGAAGCCCATCAGCCGACCCTCGACGAAAAGTACCAAACGCTGAAAGACAATCTGCGCTCGCTCGGCTCAGTTGTCATCGGCTTTTCCGGCGGCGCGGACAGCGCCCTGCTGGCGAAAGTCGCGTATGATGTTCTCGGCGACAAGGCGCTGGCCGTGATCGCCCTCTCAGAGTCGTATGCCCGGCGCGAAAAAGAGGACGCGCTGACGCTGGCGGCGGCGATGGGAATTCCCGTTTTGACCGTGGAAGCCAATGAGCTGCAAGACGAAAATTATGCGTCCAATCCCGAAAACCGCTGCTACTACTGCAAGACCGAGTTGTTCACGCACCTGTCGCGGGTCGCTCAGGAGCGGGGCATTCGGTGGATCGCTTACGGCGCGAACCATGACGATCTCGGCGACTACCGACCCGGCCAGGTCGCGGCGGCGGAATTCGGCGTCCTCGCTCCGCTGCTGGAAGCCGGGCTGACCAAAGCCGAAATCCGGCATTTGTCCAAATCCCTGGGGCTGGCGACGTGGGACAAACCGGCGCTTGCGTGCTTATCGTCGCGCTTTCCTTACGGCACGCGCATCACTGCCGAGCTTTTGTCGCGCCTTGACGACGCCGAAGATTATCTCCGCCATGACTTAGGCTTCAAGCAGGTGCGAGTACGGCACCACGACACCATTGCCCGGCTGGAAGTCGACCCCTCCGAGATGGACCGCTTGATGGACTCCCGCCTGCGCGGGCAGATCAGCGACAAGCTCAAAGCGCTGGGCTATACCTATGTCGCGGTCGAGCTGGGCGGCTACAAAAGCGGAAGTCTCAATGCCAATTTAGGAACAGCGCATGGACATTGATCGCTTGTCGGCCATGCTGACCGGGGTGCAGGCGGGCGAAGTTTCTGTCAGCGACGCGCTTGAAACCCTGCGCTCGCTGCCGTATGATTCCGTCGGCGGCTTTGCAGAGCTGGACACGCACCGAGCCGTGCGGACAGGGCTGCCGGAAGTGGTCTACTGCCCCGGCAAATCGAATGATCAAGTCGCCCAGATCATGCTCCGGCTCGCGGCCCATTCCGACCGGGTGCTGGCGACCCGTGCGACACGGGAACAGTTCGCCGCTGTTCAAGTCCTGCTCCCCGATGCCGTCTTTCATTCCCTGCCCCGCTTGATCACCGTCGGCATGCCGCCCGCCCCGACCCATCCCGACCGCTATGTCGCCGTGCTGACCGCCGGAACCGCCGACACGCCGGTCGGCGAGGAAGCCGCCTTGACCCTGGAATGGCAGGGCAGCCGGGTCGAGCGCATTTACGATGTCGGGGTCGCCGGCCTCCACCGCTTGCTCGGCCACCTAGACATTGTCCAGCGTGCCAATGCCCTCGTCGTCTGCGCCGGCATGGAAGGGGCGCTGACCAGCGTTGTCGCCGGCCTCGTCTCCCGCCCCGTCGTCGCCGTTCCCACGTCGGTCGGCTACGGCACGGCGTTCGGCGGCGTCGCCGCCCTCCTCACCATGCTCAACTCCTGTGCCGGCGGCGTCGCCGTCGTCAACATCGACAACGGCTTCGGCGCGGCCTGCTACGCCCACCGCATCAACAGCAATTTTTCAGAAAACGCCGCACAAAAATAAATTTCTGCGGCCCTTGCATTCCTCGCCAACTTCTGTTATAATCCGACCAACAGAACAAACTTCTGCTTTCTGACAATTTTGACCCAATGCTGGGTTCTGCACTTGTCCCCTCCCGGCAAGCGCGGCTGTTATGTATTCTCTTTGTTTTTTCGTGTCCTGCGTACCGAAGCTAAAGGAATCCGATCATGAACGCCGTTGCGCCGTCACTCCGGGCAGCCTGTCCAACCACGCCTCAATTCCCTTGCCTATCTTTATCTGCTCGGCTGCAGCCTGTGCTTTCTGGCGACTTACTTTGCCTTGAACCATCTCGAAGCGCAGCAGCTTCAAAGCCTCAAGCAATCCGTCTACTTTTACTCCCATGAGGACATCAAATCCACGGAAACGGCGGAGTGGCTAAACGCGCACGTCGCCATTCGAACGCTTGATTTGCTTTCGCCCGGCGCAGGCGCGGAAGTCTATCGCCTGACGGGAGCCAACAGCGCGGCAAGCCCGTCGCTTGTCATCCCGGTGCGTGGCGGCATTCAGCTTTTTTCCACTCCATTTGCCGTAGCGCAGGCGCTTCAGCCGGTGCTGGACGCGACGACGCCAAATGAAAACTCGCCGTAGCAAGCTACGGTGTATCTAAAAGAAGGTAGCGGAAGCCACTGCGTCTAAAACAACTCCAACTGCGAGGCGGGCGGCCCCTCCTCTGCCGGAAACTTGCGGTATTCAGCTTCGCGTCCCTGGCTGGCGACGTAATGGCGGATCGTTTCCTCAGTGCCGTTGCGCCCGACCGTGTTGATGTAGTAGCCGCTTGACCAGAACGCGCCGCCCCAAAGCTGCGCCTTCACCGACGGCACACGGCGCAGTATCTCACGGGCTGTAATGCTCTTGATCGTTTGAACGATCATCTTGGGGCTGTACATCGGCACCGACTGAACCAGGAAATGCACATGATCCTGGTCAGTACCGATCTCAAGAAACGTGATCTCGTAGCGATTGCTGATGTCAAAGCAGACCCGCCGCAGCACGGCATCCACTTCGTCTGTGACGACAGCGCGGCGGTACTTCGTCGGGCAAACCGCGTGGTACAACAGCACCGAGACATTGTGGCTTTTGTGGATGTATTCGCTCATAGTGTGTTCGCTCATGCCAACACATCATACCGAATAAAGACGCAAATCAGGTAACGAAGCAAGCTTCGGGGAATGACACCCGATGAGATTCAACTCGGCAAAAAAGCATTGGTCGTCATGGCGGCCCTGATTTTGATTGCCTATGTGTTCCGGTCGGAAATGACGTTTGTTCTGCCCCTGCTTCCCGTGGTTGGGCTAGTCGCCGTTGCGTCGCTGTGGGGCCGGTGCGTCCACTGCGGTTTCACGTCCACGCCGCTTTCGGTCTACGCGCCGCTGGCTGAGTTAGCCTATCTTGCGGGCGGTATGGTTCTCTTCACCTACGGCAGTATCCGCCGCCGCTGGTGCTACGCTGCTTTTTAACCGTTTCCGGTTTCGTTCCGGCCGTGCAGTCGTACCTGCTGACCGCCGAGCCGAAGCTCTGCCCAGCGTGTCTCGCCGTGACTTTTATCTCTGCGGTCTACTTCGTGTGCAGCCTGGAAGCCTTGCAGACGGCCAAGTTGCCCGGCTTCACCCTTCCCATCTGGGTACGAACCTCGCTGGCGGTCGCGCTGATGTGCCTGTTCGTCCGTCACTCACTCGTGTTCGGCGGCTATGTCCGCGCAGGAGAACCGCCGGAGTCAGTGGCCTCCAATCTTGTCGGTACTTCCCTCGCCCAGTTTGCCCCTGCTTTGGGCAAGCCGACGCCGGGAGTGCTGTATGTCGTCACGGAGGCGCAATGCGGCTCCTGTGAGCTGGCAAAAGAGCAGTTACCTGCCATGCACCTTGCCTGGCGTGAACTCCCGGTTTGTACGATTCTCTCAAAGGAGGGCTGTTTCACGGGCGGCAAACTGAACTTTGCCACCCCCATGCTGCTCGTTTGCGACAAGAGCGGGCGCATCATTTTTCAACAAGAAGGCTGGGCGACTTCCCAGCGGGAGTTGGTTGGTCTCCACGATCAAATCCAGAACGCACAAAGAAAAGGAGCACAACAATGACTACACGCAAATCGGCAAGAACAAAAGCTTTAGTGCTTTTAGGCATCTTCGGTGTGACCAGCATGGCCCTGGCAAAGGGTCCCACTGCTATGGTCACTTATGTCAACGGTCAACCCGTTACCGGGTGTCAAGCCTACCAAAATGGCTACTGCAATCTTGTCGAGTGGAACCAGGGAACCACCATCACTCCTTCTGGCGCTTGTTACTTTGACCCTATTACAAAGGTGAATAATCGTCAAACAAGCTCATGTACTATCGTCTCAGCTGGCCCTGGCAAATGCTGTGACATTCTGAACAACACTTGCCCCCCTATCAACTGCCCCCACCAATATACACCGCCGCCGCCTGGCAGCTAGACGCCATGCTGCATGACGGCATAACAAAAATCTGGGATTTTGCAGGCTTTTGTAAGGCTGCAAAATCCCAGAAGCACACACAAAGTCTGCCTTTCGGTAGTGGCACACATTGCCACAAATGGGTTAGAAAAATGTTCGGTCAGTTGAACGCAAAGGAATGAAGAATGAAAACAAGAAATTCTGATACATCTTTTCAGGACAATCGGGGTGAGATGCTTGAAGTATTACGGGAGCTAGACCCGCGCCTTAGTTTTGGGATTGGACTGCTTTTTTGTGCAATCATTGCTTACTATGTTCCACTGGTTTTGATTGCGCTAACGGGTGTTTGGGTCAACAACCTCACGATGCTGCTTCCTCTGTTAATCGCTGTTACCGTGCTTGTTGTCCAAAATCTAATCGGCAATAAACTGAGCAAACTTATGCCTGTCGCCATAGCTTTTGCTGTGGTCATTGATTGTGCCGAGGCTTATTTGATCGCCCGCACATCTCATTCGTTTGATTGGCGCGTCTGCTGGATGTTATTTTTCCTACCGACAGCGGCCTGCATTCTAAACGCTTGGCTATTGCTGAGATTCAAAGCAGCGGCGGACCTAAGCTGACAATCACATCCTTACAGAAAAACAATGAACAACCAGAACCGCTTCGGACTACGCGCTTTCACCTTGATAGAACTGCTTGTCGTCATCGCCGTCATCAGTATTCTCGTGGCAATTCTGTTTCCGGTGTTCGCCGGGGTGCGGGAGAAGGGGCGGCGCACGGCCTGCGCGTCCAATATGCGGCAGATTGAGATAGCACTGACGGCCTACACGCAGGATAATGAAGGACAGTTCCCGACGGGGAACCAGTCTCATGCGGATTGGTCGCTCGCTGTATTCCATTACGCTAACTCGACGGAACTGTTCCGATGCCCAGACGTACAGCTTCCGCAGGCGTGGGATTATCCAGACATTTACTTTTACGGTTCCGCGACCAGAGGCTACGCGCTCAACAAATCGCTCAATACCCTGGATTACAGCAACCCGGACTTCATTTTTGAGACTGGTCTTTCAATAGCGCGGGTTCCGTTTCCAACCGCGACCGTGGCCCTCGCGGAGTCTGGCTATCGTGCTGTGACAACTGGGCAAAACACGTCATACCAGAATGCAAACACGCTGACTGCCCCGGAAAGCCTCGGCAGCCTGGCTCCCGGCGAAACCTGGTTTGGGTCTCCCGGCGGAGAGCGGCACAACGGCGGATGCAACTATGCGTTCGTAGACGGCCATGTTCATTGGTACATGCCGACGCAGGTGCTGAACTCGGACAAGCCAAACAGCGGGACGCAGCCGTCGTTCGCGCTTTAGTCCTGCGCGACGCGCGGTGGTCCGTTGTGTTTGTCATGCTCTTTTCCGCGCCCGGCCCCGGATGGCGGACGCCAGCGCACCGAGGCAGGCGGCGACGCAGACGGTCAGAAGCCCAGCGTGAACGGCGGGGAAGAGCGCGGCGTGTTCAGAGCCATGCGCCAGGACGCTGTTGAAGACGGCCCCGACAATGCCGATGCCAAGCACGTTGCCTACGTTGCGGGCCGTGGCCCGAATCGCGGCGGCGATGCCCTGCTGCTCGCGCGGGGCTGATCCCATCAACGCGCTGTTGTTCGGGGACAGGAAGACGCCGACTCCTACCCCGCACAGCGCCAGAATCGCCGCAATGTGGTGCAGACCGGTGTGCGGGCCAAGCCGCGACAGCAGCAAGGTTCCGAGCGCGAGAAGAACCATGCCCGAAGTGGCGGGAAAGGCCGTGCCGATGCGGTCTGAAATGAATCCGCTTGCGGGCGCGACTAGCGCCATCGAGATCGGCAGGGCGGCGATGATCAGCCCTGCCGACGCGGCGGACAGGCCGCGCCCGCTGATGAGATAAAACGGCAGCAGGAACAGCAGGCCGTTGAGGCTCACGAAAGACAGTAGGGCGCTGACCCCCGCCGCCGAAAACGCCCGGTCCCGGAACAAACCGAAGTCCAGCATCGGGCTTTGCGCGTGCCGCTCCCAGAATACGAACCCTGCCAGCAGACCGGCAGCCGCCGACAGCAGACCGACGGTGCCTGCCGATCCCCACCCCCACGCATGGCCCTGATTGAGCGCGATCAGCAGCGCCGTGAGGCCGGAAGCGAACAGCGCCGCGCCAAGCACATCAAAACGTGCCGAGGAGTTCCGGGGAACGTCGTTCGGGATGAAGCGCTGACTGAGGGCAAGGGCGAGGAGGCCGATGGGAACATTGACGTAAAAGACTGCGTGCCAGGTGAAATGCGTCGTCAGCCAGCCGCCGAGCAGCGGCCCCGCGCTGAGACCGAGATAAGTCAGCGTCGCCTGCATCCCCAGGGCCTGCCCGCGCACACGGGCCGGGAAGTTCAGCGTGACAATGGCCGGCGACGACGCGAACAGCAGGCTCGCCCCCAGCGCCTGCACCCCGCGCATTGCCACCAGAACAGGAATGTTCGGCGACAGGCCGCAGAGCGCAGAGCCGCCGATAAAAATCGTAAACCCGGCAAGGTACATCGGCTTGTGGCCGTGCAGGTCGCCCCAGCGGCCCGCACTCAGCACCAGGGCGCTCGACACCAGCAGGTAGACGGTGACCACCCATTCTACCGACGCCGCCGTGCCGTGCAGAAAGCGCATCAAAACCGGCAGGACGGTGTTGGCGACGCTGCCGTCGAGCGCCGACATAAAAGTCCCGGTGCCGACGGCCGCCAGTACCCACCAGTTCAGTTTTTTCTCGGAGTCCGGTTGTGCCGCAAAAGACACGCTCACATCGGCAGTTCTTCCAGAGACGGGTAGCCGTGCTGGGAACGGCCGACGTCCGCGTCGTACTTTTTGGTGCTTTTGTACAGCTCTAAATGGCCGTCGCCCGCTAAGAATTGGCAGCGCTGGGCGAGAGCGGTCATTTCCTCGGCAGTCATCGGCTTGAAATCGCGGGCAATCGCCAGGTTCTGGTGCAGCACTTGCAGGGAGTCAATGCCGCTGACCGTGGTGGCGACCGGCAGGCTCATGGCATAGCGGAGCGCTTCCTGCACTGTGATCGCTCCCTGCTGAAGCGGCTCGCCGCCCCCGCCGAGACTCTTCATGCCGAGAACCGCCATGCCCCGGCGGCTGGCTTCCGGCAGCACAAACTGCTGGAAGCTTCGGTAAGTGGCGTCAAAGGCGTTCAAGGGCATCTGAACCGTGTCGAAGTGGAGGCCGTGCTGATCCGCGAGCGCCAGCATTCGCAGGTGGATCTGCGGGGTTTTGTGACCCGTGAACCCGATAAAGCGGACTTTCCCCTGCTGCTTGGCGTCACGCATCGCTTCCCAGACACCGTTCGGGGCGAAGTGCAGGTCGGGGTCGTCATAGTAAACGCATTCGTGGATCTGCCAGACGTCCAAATGGTCCGTGCGAAGCCGCAGCAGGGACTCTTCAAGCTGCTGCATCGCCACTTTTTTGTCGCGCCCGTGAGTGCAGCACTTGGTCATCAAAATGACTTTGTCGCGGCGGCCCTGGAGCGCCCGGCCCATCCAGTCTTCCGAGCGGTGCGCGTTGTATTCCCAGGCATTGTCCATGAAGTTGACGCCGGCATCCACCGCTTCGTGAACGATAGAAACCGCTTCGGGCAGAGAAGACGCATCGCCTAAACTTGAGCCGCCGATGCCGATGATGCTGACGTGCAGGCCGGTGGAACCGAACGGCTTTTGCGGGATTTCGCCCGGCCCGGTGCGGGTCATGGGCAGCGGCGCGGGCGGCGGAACAAGTGCACTGGGCAGGGCGGCCTGGGCGGACGCCACCGGAATAGCCGTGCCGAGGCCGCTTCCCGTGCCGGGCCGCTGCAAGATCGGCGGCTTGGGGTCGGCGTCATGGGCGACCCCGTAGCCGCCGACACTTTCGTTCTGGACACCCGACGGCCCCATGTCGTTGGCATCGCTTTCGGGCGTGTCCGGCATATCCGGCGCTTTTGGGTCCGGGGAGGTAGGACTGATCATGGCGGGTTCTTTCTTAAAGGGTTCCAGCGAGGATAGACGAGGGAGCGCGGGCGATGCCGGTCTTCATCTCATCTACGACTTCTTTCACTTTGGGATCGTCGGGGAAGCCGTGCGGATGGCGCGTTTCTGGGTTGTCGAACTTGATGGACACTTTGTACGGCTCGTAGCGCCCGTCCGCGGCGGTCGGGGCGCAGCGGGCGCGAAGCTCGGTCATTTCCGCCGGGGTCATCGGGGTAAACCCACGGGCGACCCGCAGGTTCTGATGCAGCACGTCCAAAGACTCCATGCCCGCAATGGTGGTTGCGACCGGCAGGCTCATGGCGTAGCGCAGCAGCTCTTCGGCAGTGACTAACCCATGCTTCACCGCATCCCCGCCGCCGTTCATGCTTTTCATGCCGAGCGGCGCGATCTGCTTCCGGTTCAGCACAGGGAGAAGCTGCTGCTCAAAGCTGAAAAAGCCGTGGTCGAAGGGGTTAAGCGGAAACTGAGCCGTGTCAAAGGGATAGCCCATTTCAACCATCTTGAGGTGCAGGCCGGGATCTTTGTGGCCGGTGAAGCCGACAAAGCGCACTTTCCCCTGCTGTTTGGCTTGCTCAAACGCTTCCAGAACGCCGTTTTTGGCGTAGGCCAGCTCCGGGTCGTTGTCATAGGTAATGGCGTGGATTTGCCAGACATCCAAGTGGTCGGTTTGCAGGCGGCGCAGAGACTCTTCGAGCATCCGCATGGCGATCGGCGCGGTGCGCCCGTGGGTACACACTTTGGTCATCAGGACGACTTTGTCCCGCCGTCCTCCGGCGAGAGCGCGTCCGAGCCAGTCTTCCGACTTGCCGTTGTGGTATTCCCAGCAGTTGTCGAAGAACGTCACGCCCGTGTCAATCGCCTCGTGGACGATGTTCATGGCTTCGTTCACGCTGTCGGCATCGCCCAAATGATGCCCGCCGAGGCCGAGCGCGGACACGGTGAGGCCCGTTTTGCCGAGCGGCCTGCGGGGAATGTCGCCGGAACCGGCAGGCGGGCCGTCGGGAACGCCTTTCGGGGCGGAAGGGCCGGGCGTATTGCTGCCGAGCGCTCCGGTAGTGCGGCGCGAGGATTCCGACGGCCCGTTTTCCTCAATGCCGGAAGGCGACGGCGGGGACATACTTTGAGACTGGCCGCCGCTTTGTCCTGAACTCTGGCCGCCGCTGTTGTTGCCGCCGGCCTGCGCGGCAGCCGGGCCGGCGACGGCAAGTCCTGCGCCGAGAAGTCCTGCCGTCCGCAAAAACTGCCGGCGGCTTAACTCGGTTTGCGAAAGGGCGGAACGAGAAGAATCATCGTGAGGCATTAACTTACTCCTCCTAAATATGAAGCAGACTTTCCCGTAGACTCGCCATTCTAAACGAAGACCGTCAAACGTCTAACTGGGGGTCAGGCGCACAAGGCGCAGAGTCACGGTCCAGGCGTTGTGCAGGCCGATGACTACCAGCAGCAGGACGCCGACAGCCGCCGCATTCAGCCCGATGGAGAAAGAGCGCGGGAGGCCGAAAGCCGCGCCCAGCAGCCACAGAGAAGCGAACAAGGGCACGGCGACGGTCCAGACCCAGGCCGGACCGTTCAGGCTGCCATCATGCTGGAACTGGTGCAGGCGAGGAAGATGAGACAGGCTGTAGCCGCACCCAAACACCCCAGCGGCGGCGAACTGAATGATCAGCGACAGCCGGGTTTGAACCGGGGCATTCATCAGCGCCGACAGCAGCAGAACCAGAGAGAAATAGACCACGGTCGGCGTCATAAACGTCTGCACTTTTGGGCCGGCAGTGTCATCAATCAGCCGGGCGCCGAGGCTGGCGGCCACGAACATCAGCCCGGTCAGTGTCGCCGAGACTTCGCCAAGCAGAGTGTAATAATTCTGCCATTCGTGGACGGCTTGAAGAACGGCATTCGGACTCATGGCCTGCTCCGAACGGCATCGTAAATCCGGCGCAGGGGGACACCATGTTCAAGCGCCGCCCGCTTGCAGTCTTCGTATTCCGGGGACGCTGTCAGCTCCTCGCCCTGCCACGCTCCGGCTTTCACCTGAATGTCGCCGTACTCGGTCGCCACGGTGCGCCAGGAGCGCGTCAGCGTCAGGCGCTTCTGCTCGCGAACCCGGATGCCGAAGGTGCCGGACTCCCGAAACAGTACCATCGCCACGTCTTCAATCTTCGGCACCGAACACAGCACCGTCACCAGTGTCGCCGGGCGATTTTTCTTCATTTGGATCGGCGCAAAGAAGACATCCACTGCCCCGGCGGCAAACAATCGCTCCATCAGGAGATCGAAAGTTTCGGGGTTCTGGTCATCGAGGTTGGTTTCCAGCACGGCGATTGTCTGCGGGGTTCGGTCGGCACTTTCTTCGGTTTCGCCCAGCACGACGCGCAGCAGATTGGGCCGGTTCGGGTCGAACTGCTTTTTGCCGGCTCCAAAGCCGCTTTTGACAACCCGCATTGCCGGCATCTGCCCGGCGCTCTGAGGACCAGCGAGGGTCGTCAAAAGCGCTGCCCCCGTCGGCGTGACCAGCTCGCCGCGAATGTCTACGGGGTATACGGGGAAGCCGGCCAGAAGCTCCAAAGTCGCCGGGGCAGGCACGGGAAGAATGCCGTGGGCGCAGGTGACTGTGCCGTAGCCGCAGGGCAGGGCTGAGAGCGCGACACGCTCCACGCCAAGCATTTCCAGCAGCAAACAAACGCCGACAATGTCCACAATCGCATCCACCGCACCGACTTCGTGGAAGTGGATTTGGTCGCGGGTCGTGCCGTGGATCGCCGCCTCGGCGTCAGCCAGCCGCGTGAACACGGCCAGCGCTTTGTGCCGCACGGTCTCGGAGAGGGTACTGTGTTCCAGCAGCGCGGCAATGTCGGACAGATGCCGCCCGTGGCCCTGCTCGTGTTCGGCCAGCGCAACATCCACATCGGTTGCGGCGATACCGCCGCGCGTGGCACGCTCGATTTTGAGTTCATAGCCGGGAACGCGGAGGCCCGCCAGCGCCCGCCGGAACGCGGCTTCGTCCGCGCCGCACGCGAGCAAAGCACCGAGGGCCATGTCGCCGCTAACCCCGGAGAAGCAGTCGAAATACGCGATCTTCATGGACTGAGTGTACCCGCACCGGGCGGCAAAGTTTCGTGGGAGGGACGGAAAAAGTATTCGAGGATTGTGGTACTATGGAAGCAAGAGCAAAAAGAAGTGGGGTTGACTGGAATCGAACCAGCGGCCTAAGGCTTAGGAGTCCCTCGCTCTATCCCCTGAGCTACAACCCCGTGCATCTTACGGCTTTTATTATACCGGCTGCGGCCTGCGTTGTCAAATGCTTTAAGACCTACCGCCTTGCTTCGCAGGGTCCTTCCTAAAGGAAGGATCAGGATTGCGAATGCCGGGCTTGATTGTTGTCTGTATCCTTCCTTTAGGAAGGACCCTGCGAAGCAAGGCGGTAGGTTTCCTAAAACCCCCATGACTAAAAATACACTCGCCATTTTCTTCAGCACCCTGCTTTTCCTTGCCATCACCCATGCGCGGGCCGACACGCCCAGCACGGGCTTTCTTCCAAACGCAATTTATGCCAGCCCGAAAGCGCCCGCAGAGGCGCGGGTCAGCGATTTACTCGCGCGGCTGACCCAGCCGGAGAAGCTGAGCCTGCTGGCCCTGATCGGGTACGGCGACCCGTATAAACTGGACCTGCCGGCGATCCCGCGCCTCGGCATCCCCAGCCTGCGGACGATTGACTCCACGGTGGGGCTGCGGGACGGCCCGGCGTCGGCGTTCCCCATGGAAGTGGTCTTGGCGTCGTCGTGGAACCCGGAGCTAGTGCGGCAGGTGGGTGCGGCGGTCGGGCAGGAAGCGCGGGCGAAGAACCGGCAGATCGTCTACGGGCCGTGCGTCAACATCCAGCGGACGCCGCAGGGAGGGCGCTACTTTGAGAACTTCAGCGAAGACCCATACATCAACGCTCAGATGGCGACCGCCTATGTGGACGGGATGCAAAGCCAGTGCGTCGCGTCCTGCATCAAGCATTATCTCTGCAACGACCAGGAAACGGACCGGCACGACATTGATGTCGCCGTGGATGAGCGTACTCTGCACGAGATTTACCTGCCGGCGTTCGATGCCGCCGTCCATCAGGCCCATGTCTGGGCACTCATGCCCGCGCTGGGCCGGGTCAACGGCGAGTTCTGCGCCCAGAACAAGCCGCTGCTGGGCGATCTGCTGGAGACGCAGTGGGGGTGGGACGGCCTGGCAGTGTCCGATTGGGGCTCGGTCCACACGACCGCCGAGACTCTGATCGCCGGGACCGATGTCGAGATGCCCCAGCCGGACCATTTCAGCCCGACTGCCCTCACCAATGCCCTGGCCGGCGGACAGATCACCCAGGGCGAGATTGACGACGCCGTGCGCCGTGTCCTGCGCCTCATGCTGCGGACGGGCCTGCTGGGCCCGGCCCACCCTGTCCCTCAGAGCGTCGTCAACAGCCCGGCGCATCAGGCGCTGGCCCGAAAAGCCGCACTGGAAGGCATTACGCTTCTAAAGAATACGAACCATTTTCTGCCCCTCCCTAAGTCCCTCAAGTCGCTGGCGGTGATCGGGCCGAATGCTTCCGACACGCAGCTTGGCGGGCGATGGAGCGCGGATGTCAAGCCGTTCTACCAGGTCTCGGTTTTAGACGGCCTCAAAAAGAAGCTCGGCCCAAATACCACTGTCTTGTTTGCCCAGGGCTGCCCCCGCACCGGAGCGAGCGCCCCCGGCGAGATTGAAAAGGCCGCCGCGCTGGCGAGAGCCGCCGACGCCGCGATTGTGGTGGTCGGCACGGACAACACCTACGAGGGCGAGGAGATGGACCCGCCCGATCTGCACCTGCCCGGCGATCAGGAGAAGTTGATTCAGGCGGTTGCCGCCGCGAACCCGCACACGCTGGTCGTGCTGAACTGCGGGACACCGCTGCTGGTCTCGCGCTGGCTTTCACGGGTGCCGGGACTGCTGGAAATGTGGTATAGCGGGGAGGAAGCGGGTCATGCCGCCGCCGACATCATCTTCGGCGACGCCTGCCCGTCGGGCAAGCTCGCCGGAAGCTGGGCCAATGCCCGCGACGAGTTTTCCGATTGGGGCAATTACCCCGGCGCGGGCGGCTTTGTCCGCTACACGGAAGGCGTGTATGTCGGCTACCGGCACTTTGACAAAGAAAAGATCAAGCCTCTGTTCCCGTTCGGCTACGGCCTCTCGTATACGACGTTCGTCTATCGCCGTCTTGAAGCGCCGGGGAGAGTCAGTATCGGCCAGCCGACAACCGTGCGCGTTTCCGTCCAAAACACGGGCAAACGCACGGGCGAGGAGATTGTTGAGTGCTATGTCCGGCCTCTTGCGCCGAAAATCGACCGGCCTGTGCGGGAGCTGAAAGCGTTCGCGCGAGTGCCGCTCCTGCCGGGGCAGACAAAAAGCGTCATGCTGACGCTCGGCCCGGAGGCGTTCGCGTTTTGGAATACGAAGACGCACGGATGGACAACAGACCCCGGCGCGTATGCGCTCGACATCGGCGCGTCGTCGCGCGACATTCGGCTTTCGGCAACCCTCCATCTGGGGTACACTGAGGCTGAAACACAGATTTCACGAATTGCACGGGGCTGAACCCCCGTGCTTCAGAAGTGCAAATCCCCGCCTGCGCGGGCAGAAGATAAACTGCCGGGGATAAATTCTTCGCCCGCGCAGGCGGGAGCTTGCGCTTTGAAGCCCTGCCGTTCAGGGCAGGGTACACTCTTACTGAGGTTAAACCCCATGCCTAAACCATACAAGCCTGCCGCCAAACCGTTCTCTGCCAAGCCGTCTGCCGCCAAGCCGCCGACGGCCAAAGGCACGGCAAAGAAGCCCTACACGGCGAAGCCGGCCAAAGCCGCCGCGCCGAAGCCGGTCACTGTCGCCGCCGAACCCGAAATCGCCGAAGAACTGCCGTTGTTTGCGGATTTGGCCCTGAGCGAGCCGGTCATGCGGGCAATCAACGATCTCGGCTTTGAGGCGCCGACACCGATCCAGGCGCGGTCTATTCCCGTGCTGCTGGCCGGACGCGATTTGATCGGGCAGGCCCAGACAGGAACCGGCAAGACTGCCGCGTTTGCCCTGCCGCTGATTGAGGGCTGTGATCCGGCTAACCCGGCCGTACAGGCATTGGTGCTTGAACCGACCCGCGAGCTTGCCATCCAGGTTGCCGGCGGCATTCTGGCGCTTGCCAAGCACACCGGCCTGCGCGTTGTCCCTGTCTACGGCGGGCAGCCGTTAGACCGCCAGTTCCGTGCCCTGCGGGAAGGGGCTCACATCGTCGTCGGCACGCCGGGACGGCTGCTGGATCACCTGCGGCGCGGGACACTGGTCGTGGACCAAGTCAAAGTCTGCGTCTTGGACGAAGCCGACGAAATGCTGGCGCTGGGATTTCTGGAAGACATGGAAACGATCTTGGCCCAGCTCCCGGAGCCGCGCCAGCTTGCGTTCTTCTCCGCGACCATGCCGCCGCGCATCGCTGCGCTGACCCAGCGCTTCTTGAAAGACCCGGTGCATGTCGCGATTGACGCCAAGCGGCGCACGGTGGCGGCGACGAACCAGACCTACTATGAAGTCGCGCCGGGCCGTAAATTAGAAGCCCTCGCGCGGGTGCTGGACATGGAAACGCCCGGCCCGACTATCGTGTTCTGCCGCACCCGGCAGGAAACAAA
The DNA here is from genome assembly GCA_965277885.1 of Capsulimonadaceae bacterium. Lineage (GTDB taxonomy): Bacteria > Armatimonadota > Armatimonadia > Armatimonadales > Capsulimonadaceae > JANXMY01. Next base: position 1,092,155 of record CBDIDS010000003.1, read on the forward strand.
CGATCTGGCCGACGCCCTGCGCCTGCGCGGCTACAGCGCGGAGGCTTTGCATGGAGACTTGGGACAGGCCGACCGCGACCGGGTCATGCGCCGGTTCCGCGAAGGGCTGGCGGACTTGCTGATTGCCACCGATGTCGCCGCACGAGGCTTAGACATTGACACCGTGACCCATGTGATCAATTATGATATACCGTGGGATGTCGAGCAGTATATCCACCGCATCGGGCGCACGGGCCGGGCCGGGCGCACGGGCGACGCGATCACACTGGTGGAAGGCCGGGAGCGGCGTCAATTACGGGCGATTGAGCAGATGACGGGGGCGACGATCAAGCCCGCGCGTATACCGACCGCCGCCGACATTGCGGCTCGCCGCCGGGATTTGTTTCAAGAATCCCTGCGCGAGACGCTGGCCGCCCGGAACTTCGACGGCCATCTTGCCGCCGTGGAAGCGCTGTCGGAAGAATACGACCCCGGCGAGATCGCTGCCGCCGCGCTCCAAATGCTCTGGACCTCCCAGCATTCCGGCCCTGCGGAGGCCGAGGAAGAGCTGAACGCGGCCTCCGAGCAGCCGGAAGTCGGCATGGCCCGCCTGTTTATCGGCCTGGGCCGTCAGGACGGCCTGCGCCCCGGCGACTTGGTGGGGGCGATCTCCAACGAAGCGGGCCTGACGGGCCGCTCCATCGGCGCGATAGATATTTTGGACCGGACGGCGTTTGTCGAAGTCCCCGCGCCGGAAGCGCAGAACGTGGTGGCGGTCCTGCGCCGCGCGACTATTCGGGGGCGCAAAGTCAAAGTCGAGCTGGCTGCCCCCGCCTTGAGCCGCCCGGAGCGTCCGAAGTTTCGGAGGTAAGCAACTCGCGACTCTCCTAATGCGCCTCTGCCGGCGGGGCCGCGCCGCGTCTCGGCTTCCGCAGGAGAAGTACCGCCGGCATGGCGATCAGAAACGTGATGCCGAGCAGGATAAACGCATTGTCGTAAGCCATGACCGTCGCCTGCGCCTGCACAGCCTGGTTTAAAATCCGCTGCGCCCCGGCCTGCGCGGCGGACAGGCTGTAGCCGTCGCCTATGAGCGCCCCGACCGCTCCGCTCAGGCGGCTTTCATAAACCGAGTTGCCGCTGTAAAGATCGGAAACTAAATTCGCCCGGTGGTACTGGGTCATGTTCGTAATGTAGGTCGTCAGGACGGCGATGCCGAACGAGCCGCCAAGCTGGCGCATCAAGTTGTATAACGCAGAGCCCTGGGCGATCTGCGCTCCTTCCAGGCCCGCAAACGCGACGGTCTGGATCGGAATGAAGACCAGGCCAAGCCCGAAGCCGCGCACCATCAAAGCAAGCTGCGTGTCCGACTGGCCGCTCTGAGTCGTCAGATGTCCCAGCATCCACATCGCGCCGATGTAGATAAACATGCCGCCGATAATCAGGATGCGGGCGTCCGAGCCGCGCTGCAAGAGCTGGCCGCACAAGATGACGGCCACGGCGGTCAGCAGGCCGCCGGGGATCAGCGCAAGCCCGGTGGTTGTCGGCGAAAACCCTAAAATTGTCTGCACGAACAGCGGGTAGATAAAAACTCCGCCGTAGAGGCCGAAGCCCAGCACCAGGCCCAGCACGACCGAGCCGGCCAGCCCTCGGTCCCGCAGGACGCGCAGGTCCAAAATCGGCGCTTTGTTGCGCGGCGTCAGCTCCCACCAGACAAACCCGACCAGCGAGACAACTGCGATCACCGCAAGGCGCGTAATCCAGGCGTCGTCAAACCAGTCATACCGCTCCCCTTCTTCCAGCACATATTGCAGCGACCCCATGCCCGCCGCCAGCATCAGGATACCGGGAACGTCTACCGTGTCCACCCGCTTCTGGTGCTTGGAGTCCTGCAAAAACAGGCCGACCAGCGCCAGGGATGCAATGCCGATCGGAATGTGGATAAAGAAGATCATGTGCCATGAGTAGTTGTCGGTCAGGTAGCCGCCTAATGCCGGGCCGATTGTCGGGGTCACGATCAGTCCGAGGCCGAAGATAGACTGCACGGTGGGAAGCTGAGAGCGCGGGAAGATCTCTACCAATGTAGATTGGGCTGTGGAGATCAGCGCAGCCCCGCCGGCGCCCTGGACCAGCCGCCAAAAGATGATCTCCGAAAGACTGCCGGAAACGCCGCACATGAAGCGGGCGATGTTGAAGATGACAATGGACACCATCAAGTAGCGCTTGCGTCCGAACCGCCCCGACAGCCACGCCGTCATCGGCAGAACAATCACATTGGAAAGAATGTAGCCGGTAGACACCCAGGCGATCTCATCGGTGGTCGCGCCGAGATTGCCTGACATCTGCGGCAGGGCGACGTTGACGACCGTGGTGTCTAAGATCTCCAGCGCGGCGGCCATGATCAGCCCCAGCAAAATCCACCAGCGGTGAGCGCTGACTTCCGGCGTCACGTCCGCCCCCGGCGGAGCTTGTTTGCCTGGGTCTCGTTTCGCCCCGGCAGGCGCAGTCGATCCTGCCCTCCGCCGTCCGCGTCCAATATCTGCTGCCATTTTTTGGCCCTTAAACCAGCCGGTTTAGTCGTTGGTGCGCCGCGCTGCCGTCAGTGCCGCTTGCGGGGCTTCAAGTTCTTGCTGCCGGTCATTTCTCATGATTCCCTCGCCTTCCTGAGAACGCTTGCCGGGGGCTGCGAGAGCGCACCGTCGCCCTTGAAGATGGAGCGATAGCGCGGGTCGTGGAACAGCTTGGCGGTATGCGGCGGCCCGCTCTTCGGCAACGACCGGCGCAGCGCGGCGGCGGCGAGCGCGGCGAGCGGAGGCGCAAGCGCATAAGCTGTGCCGGCAGGCCAAAGATGAGCCGCCAGGGCCGGACCGAACCAGCGGGCTGGGTTCATGCCCGCCCCTGAATAATTGCCGTCCGCGCCGATCAGAAACACCAACAGAATTGTCGCGACCCCCGGCGTCCAGCGGGCAACTTTCGGTAGGCTGACACAGGCATAGACCCCGAAGGTCAGCACGAACGTGGAGGCCAATTCCCCGGCCCAGGCTGCCGGCAGCGAAACATGCGGCCCCGGATGCAGCGACCCCATCTGAACCGATTTCGCCCAGGAGCCGAAAAGAGCGCCGCCGAGCAGAGTCCCTGCGACGGCTCCGGCCATCTGGCCGCCCACATAGCCGATCAGGTCGCGCCCGTGCATCTTGCCGAGCAGCCAGAAGCCCGCAGAGATCGCGGGGTCCAGGTGCGCCCCGCTGAGCCGGCCCGGCGGAGACAGGGCCACCGCCCAGCTTGCAAGGCCCAGGACGAGGCCGATCAAGGCCAGCCGCAGGATCAAAGACGGCAGCAGGTGCGGCAGCGGCGAGCTGGGGCTGAAGGTCAGCGCGACGATGCCGACGACCCACACCAGAAGAAACGCCGTCCCGGCGAACTCGCTGGCGTATTCTTCCAGATGCGGGCCGTATCGCTTCCAATGGTCGTACAGCGCGATTTCGCGGGCTTGCAGGGAGTCCGCCATTAAACCTCCTGCGTCAGTTCCAGCAGACAAAAGCCTTTACGCTCGATTTTCAGGACACGGCCCAGCTGAAGCTGTTCCGCAGGCAGCAGGCCGCGGTCTTGCCATTCGCCGAGCAGGCTCTCGTAGATACGGGATCGGTAGCGGCCGGACAGTGGGACGTCGATTTTCAGCGACGTGTAGACCGTCTGCTCACCTGTGTTGCCGGCGAACAAAATCAAGCGCTCGCCGTTCCGAAGGCCGAGAGCGCAGACGCTGTCGAGGCCCGCCGTGACCTGATCGCTGATGTCGTCATCATAATCTTCATACGGAAGCGAGGTGTGCGGGTGGAAGTTCGCATAGATTTTGATGTCGGGAACACGGACGGCAAAATAGCAGAGGCGGCGCTGACGGTAGGGCAGGTTCTGGACCGCCAGCCATTTCCAGTCGGTGGAAATGCGGGGATGGAGCGAAACGCCGTCACCGGACGGGTCGAGGCCGACAACGCCCTCTATTGCGGCCCACAGGTAGCGGGGCGGGTCCCACGGCGACAGCATCATGCCTTCGTTGGTCAAAGTCTCGCCGTTGAGCCATTCCGAGAATTGGCCCGGCACGGTGTTGTTGCGTCGCGGGTCCATTGAGAAGTTTCGGAACGAATCCGAGAGCGCCCGGTCCATAAACTCCGGGTTGTAGCGGGCGGCGGCGAATGCAAACCAGAACGAGCAGCCGAGCCAGACCCCGCCGAGCAGGCCGTAGGGGCCGGCATTGGTGCCGTTCGGATCGTAATCAGGGGCATCGCGCGGGGTCGTGCGGATACCGGCAGTGGTCCAGAAATCTGTGTCGGACAGGCGACTGATGATCTGCGCCGATGTCTGCTCGTCTGCCACTCCGAACATGACGGGGAATACCAGATCCGAAGTGACATTTGTGCGCGGGTATCCGTCAACGTCTATGTTGAGATAATACAGGCCGTTTTCGGGGTTCTTCAGATGGGTGTTGATGACGGTCTTCAGCGTTTCCGCGGCGTTCAGAAGCTCCAAGCTTTCGTCGTGGTTTCCTAAAATGCGGGCCATGTGGGACGCCGTCAGCAGGGCCATGTAGCACTCGGAATTGACTTCGGTGGAAGCGCCGGAAATCCGGTAATTCGTGATGACGTTGCGCCAGCCGATAATGCCCCAGTCGGACGTCCCGGTCGCCGTGCACCAGACCAGTCCCTGATCGTTGCGCTGCGAGAGGATATAGCGCACGGCTTTGATCGCCGCCGGATAAATCTCCTTCAGGAAATCCATATCGCCGGACGTGTTGTAATGGTGCCAGAGGGCGTACACGAGAAGCGGCGTGTTGTCGTTGATGTTCAGGTCGTAATCGGCGGTCTTGCCGTTCCGAATGTCGTAATACTCGACCACTTTGCCGCTGTCTTCCTGGTTATGGACATACGCCAGCAGCGATTCGCGGACGAAGCTGGGCTGGAAGTAATCGCCGCCGTTGGCGAACCAGGAGGTATCGCGGCCCACGCTGTTGTTGGAGCGGGTCGGGTCGTTGACAAAGCACCAGCCGGTCGGTGCTTTAATCATTGTCCGCATCATGTTGGCTTTCGCCCACAAAACGCCCCGGTTGACTGTCGGGTTCGGGGTCATCAGCACGGCCCGGCCCAGCATCTCGGTGTAATATGCCTGCGTTTTTTCGAGCGCCGCGTCGGCAGGCGGGCAGCTTTTGTAATTCGCCGATGCTTCCTTGCGCCCCGTGCCGAACGACAGCAGGTAATAAAACTTGGCCGTTTCCCCGGCTTTGATTTCGCGGACATGATGCAGAACGCCCAGCGGATCGAGGGGCGCGTTTGTTTGGTCGGACAGCGGGCCGGGATAAGAACTTGCCACGGCGCGGCCATAATCCAGCGACGTTGCATAGCTTGTGGGCTTGTCCGAGCAGCCGAAGATGCGCACCCAGTCGGGATGCGACGTATTCCAGGCGACAAGCGCCTCCAGCTTGGAATCATACTCAGCGACCGTATCATGCCCGGTATTGCCGGAAAGCTGGGCCGCCGCGTAGGTGGCGATTTGGACGGCTTCCTGCCTGCTGTTGGTCATCTCCACGGCGTAATAGACTCCCGGCGGGTCTACCGCGCCCTTTGCGTCCGGCGCTCCGTTTAAGATGAAAATCTTCTCCGTCACAGCCAGGCCGGGCGGCAGGCCGAACCGATGGGCCTGATGCTCCGGGTGGATCAAAAAGGTCCCCGGCTGGTCCTGCGACAGATGCATCCCGGTTACGGCGTCATAGTGCCGCAGCACCAGCGTCCCGAACAGCGCCTGCCCGATGTCAATAGAATAAACGGTTTGGATCGCCCCGGTCGCTTTGATAATGCAGGCCGCTTTCGGCCCTCCGAGGGTGCTGCCGATGGCAAGCTCATTGTCCGGCACCGAATACAGTCCGCCCCGCTCGCTCGGCCCGATTTCCCGTGTCATGCTCATTGTGATTGTTCGCCTTTACTCCTCAGACAATACCCGAATTCTGTCCGGTTTAAGAGTAGACGGCATGTGTGACAGGAATAACGCGGGCGGCACACGGATTTGGCTTGAAATCATCGTGTTTGAGTTGTAACCGCCGGTTAATGTTGCAGGGGCTTTTGGGGAGTATCTTCCTGCACCGCTAGGTATACTCCTGAACGTGAGCTGAGCTAATCTTCATTTTCTTTGCTGTTTCTGCCGCTTTCAGACCGCATCTGCTTTGACGCCCCGTTCTACCCACCCCGCCGGCCCCGTGGAGACAGCTCACCGCCTGTCAAGCTTTTGCGCTTTTCAGGGACCACTGCGCTTAAGTGCGAAGCGGCAGCGGCGCCTGCCGCCTCGTTCTCGGCCCACCTTTATCACCGTGACGGCTTTATCACAGTGACGGCTTTTGCCGCCACTTGCCTTCTTTGCTTTTGCCGGAACGCTTTCTCGTGCATTGTTTGCTTGAAAGGCAGGCTCTTCCATGCTTCCACGTCCACGCCGACTCGCAGCGCCATTGGCTCTTGCGGGAGCATTCGGCGCTTTCTTCTCCGCGGGTTCCGCCCGCGCCCAGCTTCAAGTCGTCGTCGCGCCGACTGTGACCCAAACCGGGTCATTGTTCACCTACAATTACAGCATCACCAACTTCACATCCGCAGACCTTGCCATTGTCAACATCAGCGGCCTGCCGCAAGAGTCCGACACGGCGACCAACTTGACCGCGCCCGATGGGTTCCAGACCACGTTCGACCCCGGCGTCGGCATCCTGTCGTTCTCGCCGACACTCACCAGCACCCAAGCTTTCAGCGCCGGCAGCACGGTTTCCGGTTTCTCGTTCGACAGCGTTTTCTCGCCTTCCACCGTGTCCTTCGATACCCTGGACGTGAATGGAGCGACTTCAGCCGGAACGACGCTCGGACCGGGCGGCGCTCCGGTGCCGGAAGCCAGCACGCTGGTCTCCCTGGGCCTGGGCCTTTCCGTGCTTGCACTTGTCGCCGTGCGGCGTCGCCGCGCGGCAGCCACTCAATCTTAACGATTCTTAGAAACAAGAGAACACACGATGAATTTCAAGACTCTTTTCTGCGCAGCGGCGGCGCTCGGCGCACTCGGCCTCGGCGGCGGGGCGGCCTATGCTTCCAGCCACAGCGACGCGCCCCTCATCAAGCTCGACCCGCAGGCGAACCTCACCGACGTATATGCGTTCCGCCAGACCATGTCGAACGGCACGCCGGCGCTGGTCGTCGAAGTCAGCGTCCGCCCCTTTTCGGAGCCGGGCGACGGCGTCATGTATGACTCGTTCTCGGATGACGCCCTTTATTCCATTCATATTGCAAACCCGATCACCGGGGCGCAGGTGCAGCGCTACGATTTCAAGTTCTCGCCGGTCTCAAGCGCCGCCGGCAGCTACAAGAACCTCGACACGATCCTGCGCTACGGACGCGGCGCAAACATCAACGGCGCCGCCGATGTCGGCCCGATTCAGAACGTCGGCGATGCCCACCAGAACTTTGTTCAGACTTACACCGTGACAAAGACAGTGACCACAGCCGGCGGTCAGAACACGTCCACACAGATCAGCCCGGCTTCCATGAAGCTGATGGTCCCGCCGTATAACACCGGCGTGAACACAACTCCCCTGTACGATGACATGACCGGGACACCAGCGTCTAACCCGAACTACGGCCGGGCCGTCAGCGGCGCGTCCACCCGCGCCGGGCTGGACACCTACACCCGCGAGACCACCTACGACCTGCCCGCCGTTCCCGGCGTCGCGGGACAAACGACAGTCTTTGCCGGCTCCCGCGAGGATGGCTTTTACGCCGACACGCCCGGCATCTTCGACCTGCTGGACTCGCGCATTCTGATGAACAAAAAAGGCAACGGCTTGGGCCAGGACGGCACCGGCGTAGATGGCTTCAAGGGCTACAACGTCCTGCACTACGCGATCGTGATTCCGCTGACCGACCTGGCTTCGGCTTCGGCTGCCTACCAGGGTGCGTTCACATCCGGCGGCACCAACATCGGCGTCGGCGTTTATGCGTCGGTTTCTCGGCCCCGCATCACGCTGCGCTCGACGACCGGCGACAATGTCTCTTCCGGTCCGTATATTCAGGTCAACCGCGAAGCGAACCCGCTCTTCAACGAAGTGCTGGTCGCCCTCCGGGACAAAGACAACTACAATCGGGATCTGCCGACCTCAGACATGACCAAGTACAAGACCTATGCGCTGAACCCGGAAGTCGCCGCGCTCATCAACGCCACTTATAAAACGAACTTCGCTACCAGCAACCGCACGGACCTTGCCGCCGTGTATATCCCGGATGTGATTCGGGTGGACACGACCACCACCCCGGTCAACCTCTCCGGCCAGGCGGCCTTCAGCCGGCTGAGCTTCATCGGCGGCGACACGCTGAAGACCGCGAGCGGCGCGACAGTTCCCGGCGGCTGGCCGAACGGGCGCCGTCTGGGGGATGACGTCGTGGACATTGCGTTGACCGCGATTGCGAGCGGTCCTTCCTACACCACGGTAACGCTGCTGGGGGACAATGTCAATGCCAACGACCAGGTCTACAATATGACCTTCCCGTATGCGGGGACGCCGAATGCCGGCACGCGCAACTCGAAGGACGACGGCCCGAACGTCGGAGAGTAGGCGGTTGCCCCGAATTAGAAATTCGGGGCTTTTGAAGTGCGATTGTCTGCCTCAGAAGGCATTACTTCGTATCTGCCTGCGCGGACATAAGACGCAGGGCGAAAGCATTCCAACTCTTATGTCCGCGCAGGCAGACAATCGCTTTAGAAGACCCGGATTTCTCATCCGGGTAATTTGACATAATCCATGAAGAACGCACTCATCCTAAAACTTATCCTTGCAGTCATTCCCTGCGCCCTGGCAGTGACCGGCTGCGCGTCCCATCGCACCGCCTCCGATAGTTCGGCGCAGAATACAGCCAATGCCGCGCCGGCCCCGCCGGCGGCTAACGTAACGCTGGCGGCCATTCCCGTGTCCTCCACCCACACCGCCTCCGACCACGGCATCGCGAAGTGGGCGGGGCTGCTGAAGCAAAATCCCAGCGACGACAAAGTCTGGGTCCGCCTCGGCGACACGCTGATGCAGAAGCCGCGCGAGACCGCCGACCCGCGCTACTACGCCTGCGCCGAGCAGGTCTACCGGCAGGCGCTGGCCCGCAACCCAAACTCGGCGGACGCCATGACCGGGCTGGCCTGGGTCGCAAGCGACCGCAACCAGTACGACACAAGCGCGGGCTGGGCCACCAAAGCTGTCGCGCTCGACCCCCAAAACAACACGGCTTACGGCCTGCTCGGCGACGATGACGCGGCATTGGGGCATTACGACGACGCTTACACGCATTACCAGAAAATGCTGGATATCCGGCCCGACATCGCCTCTTACAGCCGGGGCGCACGGCTCTTATATCAAGACGGCAACGCCCGCAAAGCCCTGTGGCTGATGGCGAAAGCCGTCGGGACCGGCAGCCCCTACGCCGAAAATACCGCCTGGTGCCGCGTTCAGTTCGCCCAGATGCTGTTTGACCAGGGCGGCCTGCTCCCCGCCGAGCAGACAGTGCAGTCAGTGCTGAAGACCACGCCGAACGACGCCAATGCTCTGGCGGCGATGGGCAGGTTCAAGGCCGCACGGGGGAACTACCCGGCAGCAATCGCGCTGCTCCGAAAATCCGTCGCCCTGGCCCCGGATACGGACACATTGACCCTGCTTGGCGACCTGTACGCGCTTTCCGGCAACAAAGCCGGGGCTGAGAAGCAGTATTCACTGGTTGAAGCTCTGTATAAGAAGGACACGGACGCGGGCATAGACGACCACATGCAGATCGCCCGGTTTGATGCCGACCATGACCGGAATCTGCCCGAAGCGCTCCAGATGGCTGAACAGAATAAAGCGAGCCAAAATATCAATGACGCCGACACGCTGGCCTGGTGTGAGTATAAGAACGGGCAGGAAGACGCGGCCAAAGCCGCCATCCAGACCGCGCTTGCCCGGCGCACGCCCGAAGCGACCATGCTGTTCCATGCGGGCATGATCTACGCCAAAGCCGGAGACAGGATCACCGGCGGCAAGTGCCTGGCCCATGCCCTCAGCCTGAACCCATACTTTGATCTGCGCGATGCCAAAATCGCCGCCGGCACGCTGAAGCAGCTCGGCTCGTCGCCGCGGGCCGCATCCGCCGCGCCTGCAAAGCCAAGCGTGAAAGCGAACGCGACGTGAAACCGCTTTTCCCTGTCGGCATTCTTGCGCTCTGCCTGGCGGCAGGAGCATGGGCTTTGCATCGGCCTGCCACTGCGCCCCGCGCCGCGCCGCCGCTAAAGGCTGCGCTAAGTTCCGCCGCCCTGCCGCCGGGCGAAGTCGAAAAGCTGGACCAGGCGATCACGAAAGACACGCTGGCGACTCAAAAGACGCCGGACGCTACGAAAGCCTGGACCGACCTCGGCGACGCGCTCATGCAGAAGGCAAGGGAGACCGCCGACCTCAGCTACTATCGCCTTGCTGAGACCGACTACACAAAAGCCCTGGCGCGGGACCCGAACAATGTTCCGGCGCTCGACGGCATGGCGTGGGTCACGAGTGACCGGCATGAGTTTCAAAGGAGCAAAGCGTGGGCCGGGAAGGCGCTGGCGCGGGACCCGAACTCCCAGGATGCCTACGGCCTGATCGGCGACGCCGACCAGGAGCTGGGCGATTACGCTGCCGCTTATGCCCATTACCAGCGAATGCTCAATCTCCGGCCTGATCTGGCGTCCTACAGCCGGGGCGGGCATCTCTTGTGGCTGACAGGAAATTTTCGGAAGGGAGTCTGGCTGATGGTCAAAGCCATTGACGCCGGCGGGCCTTACGCCGAAAGCACGGGATGGTGCCGCGCCCAGCTTGGCTTGATGCTTTACAGCGAAGGCCATCAAGCCGCCGCCGAGCAGACGCTGCGGGATGCACTGACGACAACGCCGCGCAACTACCGAGTTTTAATGGCGCTGGGCCGTGTTCTGGCCGGCCGGGGCGATTATCCTGACGCCATCGACTCGTACCACAAAGCGATTGATGTCGTGCCGCAGATCGAAGCCGTCGCCGCACTCGGCGACCTGTATGCCCTTTCCGGGCGCAAAGAAGACGCCGAGCAGCAGTACCGGCTGGCGGAGAACATTGACCGCATCCAGAAGGCAAACGGCGTGCGCGGCGGCTGGCAGATGTCCTTGTTTCGGGCGAACCACAATCGGGATCTGCCGGAAGCGCTGGCGGATGCCCAGGAAGAATACAAGACCCGCAAAAACGTCTACGCCGCCGACGCGCTGGCCTGGTGCTTGTACAAGTCAGAGCGGTATGACGAAGCCGCCGCGATGAGCCGGGCTGCGCTGGCGGAAAAGACCCCGGAAGCGGATTTCCTGTACCATGCCGGCGTAATTGCCATCAAGCAGGGTGACAGCAAGGCTGCGCGTACTTACCTGCGCCGGGCTGTCCAGCTTAATCCCGACTTCAGCCCGATAGACGCCCCGCTGGCTGCGGCGGCGCTGCGGCAGATAGATACCGCGGGAATGCAGCCCTAATGCGCTTGAAGACTTTGCGGCTGCGGGGGATGTACGCAGCTATATTCGCCGTTTTTTGGGCCGTCTGCCTGGCTTCCATTTCTCCGGTATCCGCGCACCCGATGGGAAATTTTGCCATCTGCCATTACGCGCGGATACAGGCAGACTCAGGCGACGTAAAAATTCATTATGTCATTGACATGGCGGAAATCCCTGCCCTGAGCGAGAAGGAGACGCTCGACGCCGGCCACAACGGTGCGGTCAGCCCGGCGGAAACGTCGGCTTATCTTGCCGCGCGGGCCGCGCAGCTTGTGTCGGGAGTCACGCTGACAGTCAACGGTCAGCCGGCGGCGCTGACGCTGGATGACAGTCATTTGCGCTTGTCGCCTGGCGCGGGCGGATTGGAAACACTGAAAATCACGCTGGACTGGTCGGCGGCGACGCCGCCGGGGTCACGCGACATCAGCTGGGAGGACCGCAACTATCCGTCGCGAACCGGGTGGAAAGAAATTGTGGCGGCAAATGGGGACGGCGTTGCTTTGTCGGGCGCGTCCGCGTTCAGCCAGGACCGCAGCCGAGGACTCAGCATCTACCCACGCGACGTTGTCCCGCCCCAGGACACCAAAGCCCGCTTTTCGGCGGCTCCCGGAACAGCGGCGGCAGCAGTGGGCGCTGCCGCCGCTCCGCAGGCGACGCGCGATGCGACCCCGCGCGACCTCTTCACGCAGGCCATTGCCCGGCGTGCGCTGACGCCCGGTATCATGCTGGCCGGCTTCTTGATTGCGTTCGTCTTCGGCGCGTTCCATGCTTTGTCGCCGGGACATGGCAAAACCATGGTGGCTGCGTACCTGGTCGGCTCGCGCGGAACCGCGCGTCATGCCGTCACGCTGGGCCTGATCGTCACCATTACGCACACGCTCGGCGTCTTCGCGCTGGGTCTGATTACCTTGTTCGCGTCGCGCTACATTGTCCCGGAGAAGCTGTATCCGGTCCTCAGCGCCGTCAGCGGCTTTGCCGTCTTCGGCGTCGGCGTCTGGCTCCTTGTGTCCCGCCTGCGCGGCTTTCCGGCCACTCATCACCACACGCATGACCCCGCACAGGAGGATGATCCCGCACAGGAGGATGACCCCGCACAGGAGGATTATCACCGGGCGGACGGCCCGGACGAGATCCACCTGCACGCCGAAGACGACAGCCACGGCCATGTCCACGGTCACGGGCCGGGGCAGCATACTCACGACATCCCGGACGGGCCGATCACGCTGCGCTCTTTGCTGGCGCTGGGGATTTCCGGCGGAATTGTTCCCTGCCCTTCCGCGCTGGTTGTTCTGCTGTCCGCCGTCGCCCTGCACCGGATCGCTTACGGCATGGTTCTCATCACGGCATTCAGCATCGGGTTAGCCTCGGTCCTCATTGTCATCGGCCTGATGGTCGTTTCCACGCGGCGCTGGATGGAGCGGTTTCCGAGCAGCGAAGGGCTGCTGCGCCGCCTGCCGGTTGTCAGCGCCGCCGCCATTACCCTCATCGGCGTTATGCTTATTGTCCGCGCCGTCACCACCGGCGCATGACAAATACGCGGCAGGGCAACCCGCAGCGTATCTTCCACGAAATTCAGCCCCAGGAAGACTACGGGAACAAACAGCACAGCCGCCATTGGGATCATCAGCGGCAGCGGTGAAGGCACGTGGAGACCATTCCCGCACCGGACGGCGAGTGCCTCAACGCCAGCAGCACCAGGGTAAGGCGAACAGATCCGGCCAGCACAGCACTCCAGGTCCTCAGTTGTTGCCGCTTGGGCGGTTAAAACCACAGCAGCAAAAGCACAAAGTCACCCCGATAAAGCCTGCCTGTCCATTTCTCTCGCGAACTGATCTTCAGAAAAAGCGGATTTTCAGAAAAGGAACTGCGCTGGACCGGTGGACGGTGCCGAAGAAAACCAGAAAATGATCCTGCTTTTTCGCCGGGCAGCGTTTATAGCCGTGTCGGCGAACTGCGGAAGCACGGCAGATAAAGCACGGAAGAGAGGATTTTGCCGATGCGGCGGGAGAAGAGTAAGGCTGGCAAAGCCCACGAAGGGAATCGGACCCTTGACCTCTTCTTTACCAAAGAAGTGCTCTACCACTGAGCTACGTGGGCGTGAGTTTCCATCTGAACAGCACTGAATTATAGCATGGTTTGCAAAATTTTGCAACCATGCGATGTATTCCCCAGGCGATTGCTTGTAGAAAAATTGTGTTAGGGTAAGGCAGCTTCTTTTGGAGGCTGCTCCCGCCCTTACCCGCACTTACTTGTTGCCGGCCATTTTGAGGCTCTGCCTGATCCGATGCGTTCGGCCACGGCTTCCAGTCGCGCAGACAGCGTCCCATGACACGGTTTAGGGATGGCAAAGAGCCGCTAAGCATTAAAATCCATCTGCCGATGACACCCGGAAGCGCTGCAAACGCTTCCAGGCTTTTTTGTGCTGTTTCCTCGGCAAAATGGAACCGGGGAGGAATTCGGCAGGTTAGACACGAACAAGGCTGGGGAATAGAAAGCACAGACATATCATTTTGACACACGGGGCTTACCCCAAAGGGAGCAGTGCATGGAGATCGCAATTGTCGGACTGGGACGCATGGGCATGAATATGCTGGAGCGGCTGGCGCGGGCCGGGAATACCGTCTACGGCTTTGACACGGACCCGGCAAAAATGCCGGAAGTGAAAAAGCGCGGCGGGATTGGAGTGACGGACCTCGCGGAAGCCGTCAACCACCAGAATCAGGAACACAAAGTCGTCTGGATCATGGTGCCGCAGGGGAAACCCGTGGATGAAACCATTGCCAAGCTTAAAGAAGTTTTGGGCAAGGGCGACATTGTCATTGACGGCGGCAACTCGTACTTCAAAGATACGGTGCACCGAGGCAAAGAGCTGGAAGCGGTCGGTATTGACTACCTGGACTGCGGCACAAGCGGCGGGGTCTGGGGGTTGAAGGAAGGCTACTGCCTGATGGTCGGCGGCAACCCGGAGGCGGCGAAGTACTGTGAGCCGATCTTTAAGACGCTCGCGCCGAAAGACGGCTATGTGTATACGGGCGCGGCGGGATCAGGGCATTACGTCAAGATGGTGCATAACGGCATCGAGTACGGGATGCTGCAATCTTACGGCGAAGGCTTCGACATTCTGCACGCCTCCGAATATAAGCTGGACCTGACAGCCATTGCGTCGGCGTGGCAGTTCGGCTCCGTGGTCCGCTCCTGGCTTTTGGAGCTGCTGGTGCTGGCGTTCAAGAGCGACGAGAACCTGCAAAAAGTGCGCGGCTATGTAGAGGACTCCGGCGAAGGGCGCTGGACCATTCAGGAAGCCATTGACCACAACGTCCCTGCGCCGGTCATCACCGCCGCGCTGTATGAGCGGTTCCACTCACGCGAAACGGAGAACTTCGCGGCAAAAGTCATCGCGTCGCTGCGGAACGAGTTCGGCGGCCATGCCGTTCGGTCCGCCGAAGGCACGGTTCACGACGCGACAGGCTCCGGGGATGCCCTCACCTATTCCGGCACGTCGGACAGCACTGCCGACCAGATCCAGCCGGGCGCGTCGGCGTCCGAAGCCGCCGAAACGATTGACGCGATTGATGCCAGCGACGCCGTGAAAGCATAACATAAGAAAGACAAGCGAGTTTTTGGAAAAGCTCTGGGCGAACCTGCACGGCGGCAGCACGCATTTCCCGATTGCCCTGATGATCGCGTCGTTCTTGTTCGACTTCGCCGCGTTCGTTTGGAATAAAGAACCGGCCAAGCGGGACCTCCACGCCGCCGGCTTTTATTCGCTTCTTTTGGGTGCGGCGGCGACGTTTGTAGCCGTGCTGTCGGGGCTTGCGATCGCGGCCTGGCAGTTCTTCGGCAGCGGCCTGCTGCTGAAGCACCACGACTTTGTCTGGCCTGCGTTCGGCCTCATGGTTGGCCTTGCCGTCTGGCGGCTGGTCGTTCGGGGCGACTCCGCCCGTCCCGCGTTCGGCGTGTACTTGGTCTGCGCCGCGCTCACGGCAGTTTTGATGAGCGCGGCGGGCTATTTCGGCGGCGAGCTGATGGGAAGTTAAGGACTGGTGGCACGAGAACTCAAAGGCTTATTCGCCGGACTGATCGCCGGTCTCGGCGTGGTCGGCGCGGCTTACGGGCTATCTGCGATTGGGACGCACACCGCTTCGCATAAGCAGCCGTCGCACGAAGCGGGCGCCGACAAGGAAGCCGGCGCACAAATCGCGCCCTCGCAGCTTGTCGCATCGGGCCGGACGCTGTATTCTTCGCTGGCCTGTGTCGGCTGCCATGGGGCGGACGCGCAGGGCCATCTCGGCCCAACTCTGCACCATCTCGGAGACCCGGACGCCAAGATCGCCAGGAACATCGCCAACGGCTACCCAGGGCAGATGCCCGCGTATAAAGAACAGTTGACGACGGCCCAAATTCAAACACTGGTCGCTTATATTCAATCACTGGAATAAAATTGCGAAATTAAACGGAGCTTTTATGACCACCACACAGAAACCGGCAGAGACAGCAGCGCCGGCGGAAAACACTGCGCCTGATCCGATGCTGATCGAGAAACCCATCCCCCCCTGCTGCCTCGTCATCTTCGGCGCGACCGGGGACTTGACCCACCGCAAGCTGATCCCGGCTCTGTTCTCGCTGGAAACGCAGAACCTGCTGCCGGACCACTTCAAAATCATCGGGTTCGCCCGGCGCGACTTCTCCGACCACTCGTTCCGCGACGAGCTGCAATCGTCGCTTCAGGAGTTTGCGCCCGATTTGTGGAAAGATTTCCAGCCGGCCTGGCAAAAGTTCTCCCGGCGCATTGTCTTTCATCGTTCGGATTTCGACAACGCCGCAGGCTTTACCTGGCTAAAAGAGCGTTTAGACAAGTTCGACAAGACAGACGGCACCCTGGGAAATCGGCTGTATTATCTTGCGACACCCCCGACAACTTATACCACCGTAATTCAGCAGCTCGGCAAAGCGGGCCTGGTGAAAGCGGGCGAGGAGAAAGACAGCGCGGGCTTTACGCGCATTATTGTCGAGAAGCCGTTTGGATCGGACCTCGACAGTGCCCGTGCTTTGAACGCCGAGCTGAAGCTGGTCTTCGGCGAAGACCAGATCTACCGCATTGACCATTATTTAGGCAAAGAGACCGTCCAGAACATTTTTGTCTTTCGGTTTGCCAATCTGCTGTTCGAGCCGCTGTGGAACTCCAAATACATTGACAACGTCCAGGTAACGGTCGCCGAGACAGTCGGCGTCGAGCAGCGGGCGGGCTACTTTGACCACGCCGGGGAGCTGCGGGACATGGTGCAGAGCCACGCCCTGCAAATGCTCGCGCTAATTGCAATGGAGCCGCCGAACACGCTTTCAGCGAACGACATCCGGGATGAGAAAGCGAAAGTCCTGCGGGCAATCAAGCCAATTCTGGGCGATGACTGCAATGAATGCGTGGTGCGCGGCCAGTACGGCGCAGGCGAAATCGCCGGCAAAGAAGTCCCAGCCTATCGGGACGAGCCGAATGTTCCTAAAGATTCGGTGACGGACACGTTTGTCGCGCTGAAGCTCTCCATTCAGAACTGGCGCTGGGCGGGGGTGCCGTTCTATATCCGGGCGGGAAAGCGGCTGCCGGAGCGGGTTACGGAAGTCAATGTCACGTTTAAAGCCCTGCCGACGGTGCTTGTCGCGACCGCGGACAATAAGCCGGAAGAGCCGAACGTCATCACCATCCGGGTCCAGCCGAACGAAGGCATCTCCATGCGCCTCGGTGCAAAGCCGCCGGGCCAGAAGACCGTCGTTCAGCCCGTAGACATGAACTTCACCTACGGCACATCCTTCGGCCAGCGTATCCACGATGCGTATGAGCGCCTCATTATGGACGCCCTCCTCGGCGACCCGTCGCTGTTCACCCGCGACGACGAAGTGGAAGCTGAGTGGGGCCTGATTACGCCGGTCTTGAAAAGCTGGGCCGAGCATCAGCCCCCCGCCCTGCCGAACTACGCCGCCGGAACCTGGGGACCGGAGGAAGCCGACAAGATGCTGACCGATTCAGGCCGAAGCTGGTGGAACCGCTAATCCGGCCATTTTCGCAGGGGCGAACCTTGTGTTCGTCCCTCTTTACCATTCTTCCAAGAAGGAAAACACTTATGCCGACAGTTACGATTGAGGGCTTGGACACATTTGAGGTCGAGAGCGGCAAAAAGCTGGTTCTTGCGATTGAAGATTCAGGATACGACATCCTGCATCGCTGCGGCGGGATCGCCCGCTGCACGACCTGCAAAGTCCATTTCTTGAGCGGCGAGCCGTCCGAAATGAACCCCGCCGAGCGGGAAACACTGGAAGAAGACGGCCTGCTCGGCCAGTACCGCCTGTCCTGCCAGGTGCGCGTCACCCAGGACATGACCATTGACCCGCCGGAACGCGCCGGCGACCGGGGCATCCCGGCAGGCGAGCGGCCCGAAGATTAAAGAGTTGGGCGGTTGAAACCGCTGCAACAAAGGCACAAAGTCCGCCTTCGCGGACTAAGCTTCTCTTCTCCTAACCTGCGGAGGCAGGTTTCGTGCCTTTGTTGCAGCGGTTTCAACCGCCCAATTATTCACGCGGCTGTCGTTGTCGCCGGGGCTGCCGGCTTGGCCTCCGCCTTCGGTTCCGGTTTGGCGTCGGGCTTGCTTTCCGCCTTCGGCTCGGTTTTAGCTTCATTGGTATCGGCCTTTGCTTCGGGCTTGGCCGGTTCGGATGAACCCGAACTTGAATCGCCGCTGGGCTTGGCGGCATAATCGTTTACATAAAAGCCGGAACCTTTGAACGAGATGCCGACGGGGTAAATCTTCTTGCGAAGGGTTCCGCCGCATTCGTTACATGTTGTCAGCGCATCGTCTTTGATGCTTTGAAAAGTCTCAAACTGGTTGTCACAGGATAAACATTCGTAGCCATAAGTCGGCATAAGACACTCGTACCTCACTCAAAATAATAGTTTCTCTTTCAGTATAACACATCAGACCGAAAGGCCGGTTCCCCATCGCCACCGAGACGCTAACCACCGAAGCCGTCAACCCTGAACTTTCCGGGATTGACGCGCTGGATACCGAGACGCGCCTGCGCCTGATGAACGCCGAAGACGCCGGGGTCGCCGCCGCCGTCGCGCTGGAAATTCCCTACATCACCCGCGCGGTCCAAAAAGCCGCCGCGTCGCTGCGGGCGGGCGGACGCCTAATTTATCTCGGCGCAGGAACCAGCGGACGGCTTGGCGTTCTCGATGCCGCCGAATGCCCGCCGACCTTCGGCGTCCCGCCCGGCCTAGTCATGGGCCTGATCGCTGGCGGCCCCGGCGCGATGTTCCAGGCAGTCGAAGGCGCGGAAGACGATCCCGACCTCGGCGCGGCAGCGATCATTGACGCCGACGTCAACCAGCGCGATACGGTTGTCGGCATCAGCGCGTCCGGCCAGGCTCCGTTCGTCTTGGGCGCACTGCGCCAGGCCGTCAAGCGCGGCGCGGCGACCGTCGCCCTGACCAACAACCGTCCTTCTGAGCTGGAAACCGTCGCCTCCCTCACCATTGCCCCCGTCGTCGGCCCCGAAGTGCTGGCGGGGTCCACGCGCCTGAAAAGCGGCACGGCGCAAAAGATGGTCCTCAACATGATCTCCACCGGCGCGATGATTGAAATCGGCAAGACCTACGGCAATTTAATGGTAGATGTCCAGGACACCAACAAAAAGCTCCACGCCCGCGCCGTTCGCATTATCCGCCAGGTGACGCGGGCCACGCCCGAACGCGCCGAAGCGGCTTTGGTGCAGTCCGGCGGCTCCGCCAAGCTTGCTATTCTCATGCTCCAGCTCGGCCTCTCCGCCCCCGATGCCCAGGCCCGTTTGTCTCACGCGGGCGGCTTTTTGCGCCGGGCGCTGGCGGAAGAGTAAGCCATGAGCGATGCTTTAACAGACACGCTTACCCCAGACGAAGCCGTGCTTTGGCAGCAGTATCTTTCTGCCGAAGCGCAGGGAGTTCGGCCCCAGACGCTGTCGGCCCTTGCCGCCTTCGTCACCGCGCTGCAAGCAGATTCACAAGAGCGGGGAGACGCCTTTGCCGAGACATTCTGCCGCCAAATGGCAGATGACGGCGTTCCTCTGCCGTTGCGAGAGCCGCTTTTCGCCGGAGTTATTGGCCCATATCTTGTCTCGGCTTATCAAAATGGAAACAGCAGTACAGGACGCTGGATCACTCATTACTTTCGCTTTTTTACCATACCATCTGCTCGACATTTGTTTGCTGGCATTAACTCTTATCCAATGAAACTTTTGGAGGAAGCGTTTCGGCGCAATTCAGATGATGCTTTAACACAAGACGCGCTGATAAAAGAGTTTGCCTACCACTTCGACTACGCTGTCCATGAAGTACCTTCAGGCGTTTTATATACATCGAACGGTGCTACGGTGGCTGAATGCGAGGAGTGGCAGAATGACTTGGTACTTTTCCAGGAAGTCGTAGAACGGCGCGGCCTGACCGAAAAATATGCCGATGACATACGTGACTGGAGCTTTCACTTTCGCGGCTACGCAGATTATCTCACCCACCGAGAGCAGTATCAGAACTACGCGGACTATATCAGCCGCCACTGGCAAGAGTAAGGTATTATAGCGCTAGGAGGCATCTAATGGCACGTCTAGTTTTGGAAGGAACCTGGGAAGAAATCGCCGCGCACGCCGAAGACTTCATCGGCAAGCGGTTGAAAGTCGTTGTCGAAGAAGTGTCGGAGGCCAAGCAGCCGCCGAACATCGGCCCCCCAAATCTTGGACCGCCTAATGAGGCGGCGCTTCGGATGCTGGGGGAGTTGGAGAAGCGTCAGCAGGGGCGGCGTTATACTTCAGGGGAGGAAACGCAGGATTTGCTCCGGCAGGCACGCAACGGAGGCATGTATGGCAGAAAACCCCTCGATGAGTAAGCCCGGATCCGTCGTCATAGACGCCAATTTCTCGATCGCTCTAGCTGCCAGGGAGTCAGCGAAGGAAGCACAGGCAAAAGCTGCGATTGCCTACTATACCAAAAACGGGTATCTGCTGTTTGCGCCGGGCGTCATCGTCTCGGAAACACTTTTTGTACTCTGCGGCAAAGAAAGAGAAGGCTTGCTGGACCCTGACGAATACGAGCAAGCGGTCGCCGACTTCCAGGTTTTTATGAACCCGGTTTTGCCGCCCCCGACCGGCGAAGTCAGCCTCATTCTCCGGGCCGCTCAAATTTGCGAAGGTTATGGATGCGGACGGTCTGCCGATGCCATTTACATCGCTCTGGCTGAAGAATTGTCGCAGACATACACGACCCGGCTGCTGACGTTTGACCGGAGATTACCCAATCAAGCTTCTCGTCATGCGCCGGATGTGAGCGTCCATCTGCTTCAATGATCTCTACCCTGCCTCCTATCCTCGCACGGTCTCGGAACGGTTTGGCTTCCCTGCTGATGCTGGGCGGGGCGGCGGGTATCCTTGCGGGGGCGCTTTCGCCGTGGGCGACGTTTCGGGTGTTCCACAACATTGAAATCAATCTGCCGGGGTGGGTGTTTGTCTGGGGCAGTCTCTGCCTTGCGGTCGCCGTGCTGGTCTTTTTGGGACTGCGCCGGTCGCCGCTCTTGTGCCTCGTCGGGGCGCTGCTCGTGCTGCACTGGGACGCCGAGGGGCAGCGGCGGGTGCCGGAGCGGGTGAAGTTTCAGCTTGCGGGATCGCAGCTTGAAGTGTCGTCTTCGGTCAACCGCCTGCTCGACCAGTTTCATATTCCCGACATTGAAGTGGCGAACTTAAACACCCCCAACCCCGATCTGCTGGGCGTGGGCTTAAGCTGGACCCAAGACGGCGCGTATGCCCTGCTGCTGGGAGCGCTCCTCGGCCTGCCGGGCGACCCCGCCGTGGTTTGGGTCTACTCGCGTGCAGCAAAAGCCCGCTGCCGAGCTTGCGGGGAACGCTGGCCCCTTTCCCGCGCCGCGCTGTTCTGCCCCTCATGCGGGGCGTCTACCCTGCCGAAACACGTCCGCCTTTGCCCGCATTGCGGGACGCAGGCGAAACGCGGCGATCAGCACTGCGTCGCCTGCGGCACTGCTCTTGACAGCTCCCTAGCTTCGTGCTAAAATACGCACAGCAAACAAATGTTTGCTTTAGATTAAGGAGAACCCCTGCCATGTTCCAATCGCCGCATATCCGCCTGCTTGTGGATGATTTTCCCGCGTGTTTTCGCTTTTACCGGGACACGCTCGGCTTTTCGCCGGCGTTCGGGACGGAAGACGACGTGTACGCCGATTTCGAGACCGGCGGCCAGGGCATTGCGCTGTTTGACCGGTCACTGATGGCGGAAGCCGTCGGTCGGGCCGATGCCCCGACGGATACCCAGGACGCCGCCGTGCTGGTGCTGGCGACACAGAACGTGGACGAAGCAGCGGACGCGCTGCGGGCAAAAGGCGTGGCGCTGGTGACGGAGCCGACAGATAGGCCGCTTTGGGGTATTCGCACGGCCCACTTCCGTGATCCCGACGGCCACTTGATTGAGATCAACAGCCCCCTTGCCCCGTAGCAGAAAAAACGCCCCGGACGCGCTGCGTCCGGGGCGTTTTTTGTCGGCAGCTGCTCAGCGTACCAGCGGCAGCTGCTCAGCGTACCAGCGGCAGATGCTCAGCGTACCAGCGGCAGATGCTCAGCGTACCAGCGGCAGATGCTCAGCGTACCAGCGGCAGATGCTCAGCGTACCAGCGGCAGATCGGTCTGCTCCCAGTAGTCGCTCAGACTGCGATGCTCAAAGCAGTTTTCGTGCGGCTGCACAATCACTTCGCGCCGGGTCTTTTGGGACAGCAGGCCACAGCGCCAGACGGCGGCGGTCTGCGTTCCTGTGGGGGCGCTCAGGTACACCCTGTTTTTATGGCGGCAGCTTGCACACTCATGCAGAGCTTCGGTTTGGTCTTCTTCGGTTTGGTCTTCTTCGATTTGGCGGGCGGGCCGCTCTAAGAGTTCAATAGTCATCGCGTTCCTCCACGTCTTTTCAGCAAGTTTTTCAGCAATTCCCGGTAATTTTGCGTGTCATCGGTATTGTACCACGAGACACTCACATTTTTATATAAAACTATGTTAAGGAAAGATTAAGGATTCGTCAGCGAAAACGGCCTTGTCCCCCACTCTGGTATAATGAATGCATAATGACAGACAATCAAAAGTATATTCGCAATTTCTGCATCATCGCCCACATTGACCACGGCAAGTCTACGCTGGCCGACCGGCTGTTGGAGTTCACGGGGACGGTCCAGCGGCGGCACATGCAGGAGCAGCTTCTCGACTCGCTCGATATTGAGCGGGAGCGCGGCATCACGATTAAAATGGCGGCGGTGCGCCTGAACTACACGGCCCATGACGGGCAGACATATGAGCTGAATTTGATTGACACGCCCGGCCATGTAGACTTCACCTACGAAGTCTCGCGCTCGCTGGCCGCGTGCGAGGGAGCGGTTCTGGTCGTGGACGCGGCGCAGGGCGTCGAAGCGCAGACGCTCGCGAACGTCAATCTGGCGCTGAACAGTGAACTCGAAATCGTGCCGGTCATCAACAAGATTGACCTGCCTGCCGCCGACCCGGACCGCGTGGCCGAAGAGATCGAGGAAGTGCTGGCGATTGACGCCACCGAGGCCATCCGGGCCTCGGCGAAAGAAGGCATCGGCACGGAAGAAATTTTAGAGTCCATTGTCCGCCGCGTCCCGCCGCCGACGGGCGATCCCGAAAAGCCATTACGCGCTTTGATTTTCGACAGCCACTTTGATGCTTACTTAGGCGTGGTCGCCTATGTGCGCGTGCGCGACGGCGAGATTGCGGCGGGAACACAGATTCGGGCGATGGCGTCGGGCAAGACCTTTGACGTTACCGGGGTCGGCATCTTTGCGCCCCGCATGAAGCCGGTGGACAAGCTGATGACCGGCGAAGTCGGCTATATTACGGCGTCGGTGAAGACCGTCGGCGACTGCCGGGTTGGGGACACGCTGACGCTCGCCCACCACGGCGCGACCGAGCCGCTGGTCGGCTACCGGGAAGCCCTGCCGGTCGTCTTCTGCGGCCTGTACCCTGTGGATAGCTCCCAGTACCCCGAACTCAAAGAAGCGCTGGGCAAATTGCAATTAAACGACGCCGCGCTGACATTTGAACCCGAATCGTCGGCGGCGCTCGGCTTCGGCTACCGCTGCGGCTTCTTGGGCCTGCTGCACCTCGACATCGTCCAGGAGCGCTTGGAGCGCGAGTTCAATCTGACGCTCATCGCGACTGCGCCGAGCGTCATCTACAAAGTCCACCTGACCGACGGCGAGATGGTGGAAGTGGACAATCCGGCGAACCTGCCGCCGCCGTCGGAGATTACTTCTATGGACGAGCCGTATGTCACCGCCAGCATCATCATCCCCTCGCTGTACGTCGGGCAGGTCATGGACATGGCGCGGGACCGCCGGGGCATTTACCTCCGCACCGAGTACCCGGCCAAAGACCGCGTGATGATCTTTTACAAGCTGCCGATGAACGAAATTCTGATGGACTTCTTCGACCAGCTCAAGTCCCGCACCAAAGGCTATGCGTCGTTTGACTATGAACTCACCGGCTACGAAGAGTCGAACTTGGTCAAGCTCGACATCAAGATCAACGACGAGCCGGTGGACGCCCTTTCGTTTATCACCCACCGGGACAAATCACAGGAGCGCGGCCGGCAGCTTGTCGAAAAGCTCAAAGAAGTCATCCCGCGCCAGCAGTTCGAGATCAAAATCCAGGCTGCCATCGGCGCAAAAGTCGTCGCCGCCGAGCGCATCTCCGCGCTCCGAAAAAACGTCATCGCCAAGTGCTACGGCGGTGACATCAGCCGCAAGCGCAAGCTGTTGGAGAAGCAAAAAGAAGGCAAAAAGCGCATGAAAAGCATCGGCAGCGTCGAAATCCCCCAAGAGGCGTTTATGAGCGTCTTGAAGCTGGGGAGCGACTAAATGAGCCTTATTCAAGACATGAAGATGGACAGGTCATTTTTCGCAGTCGCCGGTCTTACCGAAGAATCGGACGAATCGGCTTATTGGCAGGCGCAGACACCCGAAGCCCGGCTTCAAGCGCTGGAACTGATGCGGCAGGTGATGTATGGCTATGATCCTTCTACCGCCCGACTTGAAAGACTTTTTGAGACTGCTGAACTCGAACGCGGTTGAGTACCTGCTGGTCGGCGGCTACGCAGTCGGCTACTACGGTTATCCCCGTGCCACCGGCGATATGGACATCTGGATCGCTAAAAGTCCGGCAAACGCGGAGCGGGTAACAGCAGCTTTGAGATTTTTTGGCTTCGGCGCTTCCAGTATTTCGCCGTCGCTGTTTGTCACGCCGAACCGCGTATTTCGCATGGGCAACCCTCCTCTGCGGATTGAAGTGCTGACAGACATTTCCGGCGTCGAGTTTGCGGACTGCTGGGAGAACCGCGAGATCGCGACGATAGACGGTATCGCAGTCAGTATTATCAATCTGGACAATTTGAAGCGCAATAAAGAGGCAGGCTAAAAGACCAAAATGACCTGGCGCATTTGCCGTAACAGACAGGAAGCCGCGCGGCTTTTTGTCGGCATACTCATCAAGGAGTGCTCTGAAACGATGCTTCCTGAGATAATGGGAGTTCTGCGCGATGGCCCGCCCGGCGGTCAGCCACACGCAGACGAGGTGCAGCACTTCAAGTGGTTTCAGTCTCTGCAAGCCTCTGACCGGGAGGAAATACAGGGTATCATCGGGTATTCTCTCGATCTTTGCTTGGTTCACCTACTGAACATATTGGATGGCACGTCACCAGTCCGGCCGATAAAGGAACAGGCTTCAGACTTCGCAGTTTACTTGCAGACTTATGACAGCGATGAGGATGAGGAAAGCGGCAAACCGGAAACCGCTGTGCGAATAAATCCTGTCATACCGGATTACGCAAATGACGAAGAACAACTCCACGACATTTTCTCGGAAATGATGAACGATACAGCGAACCCGCCTTAACAGATCGAAAGCGATTCGGAGATACAAATGATGCTTGAACAAGAAACAATAAAAATTCCCTATGACGAATATCGCGCTATTGGCGAACTTTTCCGCGCTCATTTGAAGACTCATGAAAAGCAGCTTCGTGCTATGATTGCGTTCGGGCCATTAGTCACGCGCGGCGGCACGTTTGACATTGACCTGCTGGAAGTGGTTGATGGCTGGAAGGAGCCTTCCGTCGTCACTTTCCGCAGCACGGCGGCACTGCCTTTGCGCGGGCTTCTCAGGCTCCATATCCTTCCAACCCAAGATTTCGAGCAGCCCGGCAGAATTAGGGATGCCGAGACAAGACTTCTGCGAAACGATATATTCGCGCGGGTTCAGCAGGGCTATGAAGTCATCTATGAGAATCCGTTTGGATCTGTCGCGAAAGTCCTGGCGCAGACCAATGAGGCGGCGGAAAATGTCAATCCGCTGACCTTCCTGGACAGCCTCGTCATTGCGAAAGAAGCAGCATGATCTACCCAAACACGGAGGTTTTTGCACGAGCCATGTTTGAGGAAGCAATTCGTCATCTGGAAGATGCCCGCATTCTCCATCATGCCGAGCGGCTGCCCGGCGCGATTACTTCGTCCATGAAGGCCGCTGAACTCGGCTTCAAGGCTGTCTTGATTTTAGAAGGGGCATTTGGCTGGTGGGAGAATGTAACAAAATCGCATAGCCCCGTCACTGACGCAAGCGGTCATGCGGTTTTGGGCCAGGTGGTTTCCCACTTTGCGCCAAGCGTGGTGTCCTTGATCAAGGAAATGGAGCATCTCTCGCCTTCTCAGATTGGCAAGAAGGCGTTCAGCAATCAAGAGGAACGAAACCCTGAATATCCTTTTGTGGTTTTTGACGGAGCGAGCGCCGACTGGGGAACGCCGACAAAGTCGTTTGTTGATCCTCTTCTCAGTACCACTTATTACACCACGGCGCTGGAATTGCTGACGGCCATCACGGTCCAGTACGCGACTGCCGGCGGCTGGGGAACCACGCTTCCAAGCTCACTATAACAATGCCATGCCAAACCATCCTCTTGCCGAAGTTTTCGGCTTTCCGACCGACAACTTGACTGCTGACGCCGACCGGCACCGGCGAGACCGCTTGTGTCCGTTCGGCAACTCCGTGCCGAACTGCACCAAGACCAGCATTGAAAACCCGCTCGGCGTGTGCAGCGTCCACGGCGCGAATGGCGAGGCGATCATCACCTGCCCGGTCCGGTTTCAGGAAGGCTGGCGCATCGCGTCCGATGCCGCCGGCTTTTTCTTTCCGCCCGGCGCAGCCTGGACTTCGCTGACCGAAGTGCGCCTGAAAGACAGCGCAGGCAAGTCCGCCGGCAACATTGATGTCGTCCTGCTCTCGTATGACGCGCTGGGCCGGATTATTGATTACGGGGCATTAGAAGTGCAGGCCGTCTACATTTCCGGCAACATCAGCACCCCGTTTCAGCATTACATGGAAGACCCACATGCCCGCGCGGACATGGACTGGCGCGGTCAGCGTAATTATCCGCGCCCGGATTATCTGTCGTCGTCGCGCAAGCGCCTTGCCCCGCAGCTCATTTTCAAGGGAGGCATTCTGAACGGCTGGGGCCGCAAAATGGCGGCGGCTCTGAACACCGGCTTTTACAACACCTTGCCTGTACTCGACGAAGTAGACCCCGCCGAAGCAGATCTTGCGTTCTTCGTCTACGACTTAGTTCTGGATGCGACGCAAAACCGCTATGTCCTAACGCTGAACAAAACAGTGTACACGAAGTTCGAGCCGACGCTGATCAAAATGACGCGCTCCGAAGCAGGCGAAGAAACGCTGTTTTTGGGGCAGATGCAGAAGCAACTCGACAAAAGGTTAAACAATGCCAACGCTCCCGAAGCAATCACACCCAATCCAGAGTTCTAATCCGCAAGTCCAAGAACCGACGGTACAATACTCGTTGTTTGAGAGCAACCCGCGCGAAGCGATTGTCAACGTGGCTTCCGTGCCGCAGCGCAGCCCATTCCGCTATCCGGGCGGCAAGACTTGGCTTGTACCACGCATCCGGCAGTGGCTCCGCAGCCTGCCTCAAAAGCCGCACCAACTTATTGAACCCTTCGCCGGCGGCGGCATTGTCGGTTTGACTGCCGCGTTTGAAGACTTAGCTCAGAGTGTTTTGCTTGTGGAATTAGACGCCCAAGTCGCTTGTGTCTGGCAGACAATCTTAGGGGAGCATAACGAGTGGCTTGCCGAGCGGATTATGAATTTTGAGTTGAACGCGCAGACAGTAGGCCGCGAACTCGCAGAAGAGAAATCCGAAGTCTACGAAAAAGCATTCCAGACCATTCTTCGGAACCGAACCAACCACGGCGGCATTCTCGCACCCGGCACCGGCGTTTTAAAGCGAGGCGAAAACGGGAAAGGCTTAACGTCGCGCTGGTATCCGCAGACATTGAAGCGCCGGATATTGGATATTCAAGCTATCCAAAATAGAACCCAAGTTGTTCACTGTGACGGCTTAACTGTTCTAAAAGAAAACGCACATTGCCCGAACACAGTATTCTTCATTGATCCACCCTACACTGCCGCCGGGAAAAAAGCAGGCGCAAGGCTTTATACGCACAGCGAGCTTGACCATGAAGAACTATTCGCAATCGCTGAGACTCTCACGGGAGACTTCTTAATGACATACGACAACGCAGACGGCGTGGTTGATTTAGCCCGAAAACATGGATTTCAAGTGCAAGCGATTCCCATGAAGAACACGCACCACGCACAGATGACGGAATTAATTATTGGGCGTAATTTAGATTGGGCTTGAAAACGGAAGCTAGGTGGCCTCAGAATCAGCGGCGAGGCAGTAGCCCGCCGCTGATTTTTGGGTATGTTCAAATTTGCCCGGAATGTGGTATAAAGGGAACAGGCACTAATCATACAAAATTCGTTGAGGGCGTATGTCGGGCTGGGGGCGAACTTGGGGGACCGGGCCGCAAACATACAAGCTGCCTTGACTTCTCTCGACAATCTGCCGACAATGGAACTGATGCGTGTTTCATCGCTGTACGAGACGGCGGCAGTCGGAGTGACAGATCAGGCGGACTTTTTAAACGCCGTCGCCGAAGCTGCAACGTCGCTTTCGGCGGCGGCGCTTTTGAGCGCTCTTTTGAACATTGAAAACTTACTGGGGCGCACGCGAACCTATCGGTGGGGTCCGCGCGTTATTGATTTAGACTTGCTGTTGTATGGGGAGCAGCAGATCGCGCTGCCGGAGCTGACGGTCCCCCACCCGCGCCTGCGCGAGCGGGCATTTGTGCTGGTCCCGCTGGCGGAGATCGCGCCGGAACTTACGCTGCCGGGGGACAATCAGACCGTAGCAGAGCTGGCAAATAATTTTCGGGCAGGCGGGAACATTCGGCGCGTCGGCGTCGTCTAAGATGAAAAAAGCCCTGCCGCGTTTCTGCTTTCCTGTTTGGTTTCTGCTTTCCTGTTTGAAGGACGCGACATGCTGTATTCGTACCAAGCTAAAGACCAGAGCGGACGCACCGTGACCGGCGCCCTTGACGCCGAAACCGAGCGTCAGGCCGCCCAGGAGATCCGCGACATGGGGTACTTTCCCATGCGCCTTGCACCGCAGCAGGGCGGCGCGGCGGCGTTTTCTCCGCAAACAGTCCCTCAAGAAGTACCGACCGGCCGTTCAATGCAGAGCGGGTCTACACGCTACGGTAGCGCCGCCCTGCTGCCGCGCCGCGCGATGTCGCCGGGATTGTGGCTGCTGGCGCATTTGGTATTTCCGCTGTTTTCCGGGGTCGGCCTCCGGGATATGGCGCTGATGTACCGGCAGTTCGCCGCCATGCTCGGCGCTGGCGTCCCGATCTACCAGTGTTTGACGTCGCTGACCCAGCAGACCGGGAACAGCGTTCTGCGCGGGCATCTGCGAAAGATCACGGTGCGGGTGCAGGAAGGCGAGATGCTGACGACGGCGATGGCCGATGCGCCCTGGATCTTCACGGACTTTCACCGCGCCATGATCTCGGCGGGCGAGGTCAGCGGGCGGCTGGACACGATGATGTCCCGCCTGTCGTCGGCGCTGGAGCAGGAATACGCACTGCGGAACAACATCAAGCGCGAGACCTGGTATCCGATTGTCACGCTGCTGATGAGTTTTCTGCTGCCGCCGGTAGTGCTGCTGGTTGTCAGCCACGATGTTCGCGGATATTTGGAAGCGGCAGTCTACCCGCTGCTGGCCGCCGCCGGCGTGGTTGCGGGGATCTATGTCGTCGGCAAGCTGCTGTCCCAGTTCAAGTTTATCTTTGACGCGATTATTTCCAGCCTGCCGGGGATCGGCGGCGCAGTGCGGATGGTTTCTTTAGCCCGGTTTTCCCGTGCGCTGGCGTCGCTGTATGCATCAGGAGTCGGCATCCCGGAAGCCATCCGGTTTTCGGCGGCAGCGACCGGCAATGAGTTTCTGGCCCGGCGGATGCTTTCGGCTATTCCGCCCATTCAGGCCGGGCGCGGGATCGCCGAGTCGCTGATGGCGACCCGCGCGTTCCCGCCGATGGTCGTGTCTATGCTAGGGACCGGCGAGCAGACCGGCGGATTAGACGCGATCATGGACAAGGTCGCGGAGTATTACGAGCAGGAGTCGGTTGTCCGTCTGCACCAGCTTGCGGTCTCGCTCGGCGCATTTGCGCTGATTGTGGCCGGCATTCGGGTGGCAATGGTAGTCGGCAGCTTCTACACAGGCTATTTTGACAAGATGAACGACATGGCGAACCCGGATGGTCCATAGTGCCGGTAGGAACGGGCCATAGTCTTAGGGGAAAAAATCAAAGCAACGGCGCAGCATTCTTTTATTTATTCTCTGCGCGGCGGTTGAAGAAAGAGGAGCATTACAGGGACGGCATCTGACTTATTGATACACTCGGAGCAATTTTCATGAGCTTACAGCGAAATTATTACGAAGTGCTGGGCCTTCCGCCCGGCTCGACGACGGACGAAATTAAAAAGAAGTACCGGGAGCTTGCACGGAAGTTCCACCCGGATGTCGTCCAGGACAAAGTCCTGGGGCAGCGGGTCTTCACGCAGATCAACCAGGCGTACAGCGTTCTCGGCAACCCGGAGCGACGCGCCGAGTACAACACCACGCTTCAAGCCGGCAGCTCGCCGAACGGCACGGCGGCGAATGCCGCGCCGAAGCCGAACGGTTCCCCGGCGGCGCCCCAGGCCGCGCCGGCGGCTCCTGTACAGCCGGTCAGCCCGGTTCGGTCTCAGGCCAATGCCGAAATGCTGGGACGCGCCGAAAACGCGATCATGGCCGGCAAGCCTGTGGAAGCGCGTACCCTCTGCGTCCGTATTCTGGAAAGCGACCCGCGCCATGTCCGGGCATTGGAAATTTTAGGCGACGCCCTGGTCCAGATGGGGCGGCGCGAGGAAGCCGCCGTGCAGTTTCGCAAAGCGCTTGAGATCGCGCCTTCCAAGCTGATCCAGGCCAAGCTGACCCGGCTCTCCGCCGCCCAGCCATCCACGCGGACGGTTCCTCCGTCTTCCAGTATGCCGCCCCCTCCGCCGAGAAACGGCAATGGAAACGGCAGCGGCGTGGGGCAAAAAACGATGCCGCCGTCATCGGCCAACACGGAAGAGACCGAAAAGTCCGGCGGCCTGCTGGGACGCCTGCTCGGACGGAAGTAACAAGAAAAAGCCCCCCGCCCCAATTCGAGGGCGGGGGGCTTTTTCTTGTCTGCTACAAGACACGGTCCGGCAGGCGGGCCGGCGGCAGGAAAGGAGTAACGCGGACGGCCAGGCGGTGGTACAGCGCGGTCAGCGCAAGCTGGAGATGGTCGCTGAACCGCGCGGCAAAGAAGAGAACGACAACAAACCACGAGTAGCGCCGTCCGGCCTGCCCCAGAAGGAAGCGATCCGCCTGGACCGGACGCATCGAAAGCGCCGCGCGGTAGAGGCGCGGCGTGGTCATGGCGACGTACTCGGAAGCGACGCACACCATTTGCGCTTCAATCGGGATCGCCCGACCGGAGCGGCCAAACGGATACCCGCTGCCGTCTAAGTATTCATGGTGATAACGCACAGCGTCGGACGCCGGCTGCAAAATAGGGATTGCGTCGAAGATCGCCGCGCCCACCCGGACATAATCCCGCATCACGAAGCGGTCGCGCGGGCGGATGAGGCAGGCCGGGCTGTTGAGCAGCTCAAACGGGATGGAGACCTTGCCGATGCCGTGCAGGAGAGCGGCATATTCGAGACGCCGGGTCGCCAGCAAGCTCATTCCACGCAGGCGAGCCATCCAGACTACATAGCGGGATGTCTGCTCGGCGTGGCCGACCAGGTGCGGCTCACGCGCTTCGACTGTCCGCGCCAGGGCAATAAACGTCTGCCGGTACGAGCGGCGCACGGTCCAGGGCAAGTACAAAAAGATGACGGACAACGAGACGCTGAACACTGTCGCGGCGATGATGGTGATGCTGAGATCCATAAGCGAAAACAATCAGGGAGCGTAGGAGTAAACGGCGCTGCTGTCATAAGAACCCGCCCAAAGCGAGTCATCGAAGACGCCCGGCTGCGATCCGGACGGCTTGCCGGCAGCTTCGAGCTGCCGCTCCCGCTCTAAAATTGAAACAAAGACATTGACCACATCAGCCTGGAATTGTGTCCCGGAATGGCGGCGCAGCTCGGCGACGGCATCGTTCTGACTCATCGGCTGCCGGTAAGTCCGCTGGTCTTCTTTGGCCGGCCCGCCGACCATCGCATCATAGGCATCCACCGCCGAGATAATGGACGATTCGAGGGGAATGTCGGCTTCGAAGAGGCCATCCGGGTAGCCTTTGCCGTCGGGCCGTTCATGGTGGTGGCGGATCCAGTGGCCGACTTTGCCCATGACGCTCATCTTAACAACTAAATCTGCGCCGGTGACGGGGTGGCGCTTGATCATCGCCCAGTCGTCGTCGGTCAGCTTGCCGACTTTATTTAGTACCCGGTCGTCCACGGCCACTTTGCCGATATCATGCAGGATCGCCGCGTCCCCGATCTGTGCCATCGTGGCGGGTGACAGGTGCATATCTTCGGCAATCTTGATCGCCCACCCTGCGACCCGGTGCAGGTGTCCGTGCGTGTACGGATGCGCCTCCTGCATCATCCGCCCCATCAGCTCCACCCCCTGCCGGTACGCCGCCAGCATCCGCTCATGGGTGAGGACTGCGAGGCGAAGCGCATACACCGGCGCGACAATAAAGCCAATCGCAAGCCAACAATTTCGATGATATAAAAGTGCAGTAATCAATGCGATTGGCGACATATAGATTGCACTCGGCATCTGCCAGCGAAAATTATTGTACCAAAGCACGTCCCAGCGCTTGTTCTCGTAGAAGCTAATGAGCGTTGTCGTCAGCAGTGCATTTCCCATAAACGCTGCAAAGGTGCAAAAAGGCAGCAGAAGACAGGAAAGCCAGCCCGGATGTTCGCCAATGCGCACTCCATTATGCGGAAAGCAAAGACGCTCCAAGAGAGCATAAACTAATGCGGTGGCACCAAAAGCAATGACTTGACCAGCGATATTTGGAATATACTTCTTGAAATCATACCGGCTCGCAGCCGAGAGCGAAGTAAACCCTTGCACCACCACGCATACCGATACTGCGATGACCGCTGCGGAGGCGCCGAATAAACCGACGATTGTTAAGAAAACAGGGATGCCGGGATAAGTCGCGAGCTTGCTGCTGGGAAGCCGAACAGAAAGCAGACTGGTCAGCATGGCAAGGCCGGTCAGCAGGGCTACGCCGCGCCACTCGTGCCAGGGGAAAGGACTTACCAAGAAGCAGAGGCAGGCAATGAATGGCGCGACCTGTGCAAGCTGACGGCGGAACCCCGCATAAGTCGTCGCCACCCTCGGCAGCCGTTCTGGTATTAAGCCTATTTTTTGTAGTTGTACGGTGTTCAATGGAATGTGCATGGAATACAGCAGTTCTTGCAGTTAATCAAAGCCCGGCGGCAATGCTGACAAAGCATTGCCCGCACGGAACGCTGAAAATTGGAGATATTTGTTTATGGGCCGCGAGAAATTACTTCTTGTCTTAATCATTATGTCTAGCGGTGTTTTCAAGAGGAACCATCACCACGGGCATGAATACGGTTCGCCTGGTCAGCCAGACGATTACTAGTCGGGCCAGTGGCCAACACATCCGCAGCCGTAGATGGCGGTGGACAGGGTCTTGATCATTTTGGAAACGGTATTCATGGAGTACCTACATACAACACGGCAGCGCCGACTTCTCGGACATCATGCCGGCTTCGCTTGCGAGACTTCCTCAAGTCTCTTAATTTCCCGCAGCCCAAATCGGAAACATCTATCAAAAGCATTTGCTCGGAACACAAAGTTCGAAGCATTTGCATGAAATGTCTACAAGAACATTATTCCATTGTCAAGGTGCAAATTGCAGTAATTTTACTGCGGAGAAGGAGAAGAACATCAGGAAGAAAAACTAAAGTTCCTCTTCCAAAAACGCGAGGCTGACACGCCGGTTGACGGCATCGAGGGTCGCATTGACGACCGCTTTCCAGGTGTCCTGGCGGATCAAAGCGCTTCCCGTAAGAAGCTCCTCGCCTTTGGCGGAGCCTAACGCGCTGACCAGTACCAAGACCGCTTTGCGGCCTGCCACAGGGAGGTCGGTCTGCAAATCTTCGACGACCATTGTGCCGTCGTCACCGCCGCTGTCTTCCACAGCCCGGATCGCGGCGGTCGCAATGAGACGGAGCTGATTGTGAGCCGAGGCATGGCCGGATGCCGTGCCGGTGTAGACGGCGTCCCCCCGAAGCAGATGCACGACCGCTTCCGCCCGGCTGCCGTTGACGGAAAGCGCGACATCGGAAAAGCCGAGGCGCGGCAGGCGGGCCGAACCGCCGCCGGCAATCGACGCACGGCTCTGAACCTGGGCGATGGAAATCTTTTTGTAGTCGAGAATGAAATCTAAGTGAGCGCGGACCGCCGATTCAATGTCGCGGGCGACTTGTTTGGGCGCACGGCTCGGATGCACTAAAACGTGCAGCTCATCTACCCGGCCCGACGGTCCTAAAACCGCACGGACGGAGACGACATCTTTGAGCTGACGCACGGTATCTTCGATCTGCTCGGCGGACACATAGCGGCGCGATGTGGAGGCGTCTCCAGTAGGTAGTTCCAAAAGCGGGGTCACTCCTTATGGTACATCTCAGGCCGCCGGAGGGAACATCTACGACAACGGCCTGCATAATTATTGTAACACAGGTTTCGTGATTTGTGCGGGATGCGCTCCATTATTTTTTCATTTATTTTTCAGAAGAGGTAAGCGAGAAGCGCGACCAGTCCCGCCCCCGAAAGCGTGCACAGCCAGTTGACCGCGTCGTTCCCCACGCCGCGCACCCCGCGCTGCGGCGATCCCGCCTGCGGCTGCTCGGTCCAGCGGCCGGGATGCCCCGGATCGCGCCACTGCGCCTGCACGGCTGCGCCGAAGAGGCTGTCGCAAAGAGCGCCGCCGAAGCCCGCCAGCGTCACGACGGCAAACGCCTTCGGACTGCCCGCAAAGAGGCCCAGCAGCGCCGCGAGTGTCCCCGGCAGGCTGACCGCCCCGGAAGTCCCCGCGTCCGCCTGCCGCCCGGTGCGAAGGTCGTAAGGCCGGCCGCCGACTGCCGACCCGATTTCCGTTGCCCAGGTATCGGCATTCGCAGCGGCCAGCGCGGCCAGAAACAGCGGCAGGGCGTTTGGAGTGCCGAGCGGCAGCAGAAGACAGAGCGCAGCGACGCCGCCGTTCGCCAGCACCTGCCCGGCATCACGCCGCCCGCCTTTCTCGTAGCCGAGCGACTCTTTTTGCCGGCGCCGCCACCGGCTGAGAAGCGACGACGAAACAAAAAACGTCAGCAGGGCCGCCGATGCCCACCAGCCGCCAATCCCGAACACGACGGTGCCGACCGCCCACGCCGCGAAGGCGCCGCTTCGGGTCAGGACATGAGCGCGATGCGCCAGCGCGGCGACGGCACCGGCAAGCGCAAGGCCGAGGGGAACAGTGAGCAGAAGATGAGAAGGCATGGTTGGGAACCGGCACTGGCCCAGCCGGTTAAAGTGTTACTTCCGCGAAACGTATTCATTGCCGCGTACATAGTAGCGCCAGGGCAGGTCTACGCCCTGCGAGATGCCGATACGAGTAGTCTCGACGGTTTCGAACGGAGCAGCAGGATGAGGCAGGATGTATAACTCGCTGCCTCGTGTCGTGATGTCCAGGCCATTATGGTCCAGCCGGGTCAAAGCCAGCGCCTGCGCCAGCTTGCCGGGACCGTTGGTGAGCTGCTTGGTTTCGGCGATGCCGCCCCGGTTCATTCGCATGAGGTCAACGCCGTCTACCGGCTCTAAAGCCCGGATAAGAACGGCCTCGGCGGTGCCTTCCGGGGCGCACACTAAATTGAGCATCATGTGCAGGCCGTAGGTGAAATATACATACGCATGGCCGGGCGGACCAAACATCATCGCATTGCGCGGGGTCTGCCCCTTGTAGGCGTGGCAGGCCGGGTCATCTTTGAGATAGGCTTCCGTCTCGACAATCACGCCCGACAGCCTTTCGCCGCCCGGCAGCGTCCGTACCAAAATTTGACCCAGCAGCTTTTTGGCAGCCTCGCGCGTATCCTGCAAATAAAAGCTTGTCGGCAGCGGCATCACCACGGCGACTCGATCTCAGGCGCTTCGCCCTCCGCAATCGGCGCGTCTTCTTCGGTGTGAACGGGAGCCGCTTCC
Source organism: Capsulimonadaceae bacterium (assembly GCA_965277885.1). Taxonomy (GTDB): domain Bacteria; phylum Armatimonadota; class Armatimonadia; order Armatimonadales; family Capsulimonadaceae; genus JANXMY01. The sequence continues at coordinate 1,128,432 of CBDIDS010000003.1, forward strand.
TCCGCATCTTTGGCCGCTTCCTCCGCCTTCAAACGCTCGAACAATTCACACGTTCCGGTCGCCAAGATCTCCTGCGTCTTGCCGGCAATCGCGTCCCCAAAGCCGCTGATCTTTTTCAGCTCGCCCCGCGCCCCGATGGCCGCCACCGGCTCGGTCAAGTTTTCCAGCGTCCGAACGGCATTGCGGTACGCGCGTATCTTGAACGGGTTCTCCCCGCGCCCTTCCAATATCTGCGCGATCTGCTCAAAGACATCGGCGACTTCAAAGTTTGTCGGAGTATGGTCCATGAAAGTATTCTACCCTGAATGCAGCAAAGAGTAGCCGACGAGAAGGCCGACGGCGGCGGTGATCCAGCGCCAGATCTTCCAGTTGCCCCAGCCTTTGGCGTCGAGAAAAAACGCGCAGGTTTGCAGGACCAGCAGCATCAAAACCGGCGTCACGGCCTGCACGAGGATCAGATGCCCCCGGCCGCTTGCGACCGGCGGCATCAGGCCCAGGCGCCAGAACGCAAGCACGGACAAGCCGAGCGGCAGCAGGCGCGGCATCCAGGCAATGTCGGCGGCGAGGGACAGCATGAACGCCGACAAAAACAGCAGCCCGGAGGCGGCAAACCCCGTCTGCTGGATGTGATGCACCGGCGGATGCAGGCTCCGGGCGGCGATGCTGGCCGCGACCGGCAGACCCGCGCAAACCAGAAGCGGCCAGTACCAGAAGAAGATTTGCCCCCACCCCAGACGGGCGGGCAGTATCTGGACCCGGACGGCGATCTCCTGCCGTCCGCTCGGCGTGTCCAGCGTCACCGTGTCGGCATAAGAAACGGGAACAGCCCAGACTGTGTCGGTTTCTGTCGTCAGCGTCAGCGTCTGCCGCCGCCGCGCCGAGAATGCCGAAGGCTCGACCCGCACCCAGCCGGGTGCGGCGCTGACCCGGCCTTCGACCGTCCCGCCTGCACTGCTTTGGAGGATGATTTTACTTTGGCGGCTTTTGCCCCGGCGCAGAACGCCGAAGTTTACCGTATCGCGGCTGAGGGTGAGTGCGGCGCCGTCAGCCGCAGCGACAGACGGGACCGTGACCAGGCTGCGGCGGTATTCGGAACGGCTGGGGTCAAGACGCAGGGCGCGGACTCGCCGCGCTTCGGCGGCGTCCAGGTCGCCCGCTCTTGCCAGGCGCTGCGCTTCTTTGTAATCCCGGCGGGCTTCGTCGGCAGTGTTCACTCCAGCCCGGTAGAGAAAGTCTCGCAGCTTGTCGTCGGCGTCCCGGCCTGCGTCCGCCGCCACTTCGTCGGCAACCGCCGCCAGCGGCTGTTCGCCCAGGCCCCGCAGCCACCGTGACAGCGTCCCTTCTCCGAGCGCGTCCCGCGCGGCGTCCCAATGGTCGGGGGCGTGTGCCAGGAACGTATCGAGATCGGCAGCATCAAGACCCGGCACTGAAAGCGTCACCGACACTGCGGAACTTGCCACCGTGAGATAATCCCCAGCCGCGGAGCGACTATCACTCCAAAGTAGACCGGCACTTTCAGTGCCGGTTTCCAGCTCCATCCCCAGCCCGCGCAAATTTGCCGCCATTTCCCCCGCATCTTTGTACCGCACGGCCTTGTCGCGGGCCAGCGCACGAGTCGTGATTGCTTCTAACTGGGGCGGGACTTCCGGGCGCAGCGCGTGCAGAGGAACAGGAAGATCGGTTTCAATCGCCGTTTTCCACGCGAACGGGTCTTTGGCTTTGGCGACTTGGAACGGGCGGCGGCCCGCCAGCATCTCGTACAAAATCACGCCGACAGCCCAGATGTCCGACTGCCGGTCGGACTGCTCTTCGGGGTGAAAGTCTTCCGGGGCCATGTAGGCATAGGTTCCCGCGCCCCCCGCGAACGAGTGCGTCCCCAAAACTTCCGCCAGGCCGAAATCGACGAGCTTCACTGTCCCCTCGCGGGTCAAGAGTATATTCGCGGGCTTGATGTCTCGGTGAACCGTCCTTTGGGAATGGGCATACGCCAGGCCGTCGCAGATTTGGGCGGCAATCGAAACGGCGTCGCCCACCGGCAGAAATGGGGTCAGGCGCAGCACTTCCTGTAAGTTGCGGCCACGGACATACTCCATGTCAATGATCACGCGCCCGCCGATCTCGTCCACCGAGTTGACCTGCACGATGTTCGGGTGGCGCAGGCGGTCCAGAACACGGGCTTCTTCCAGAAAGCGCTCTTTGTCGTCGCCCTGGGCGCTGATTTCTTTGAGCGCGACCTGCTTGCCCAGCAGCGTGTCTTTGGCGAGGTAAACGATGCCCGACGCCCCGTGTCCCAGCACGTCCAGGCGCTCATATTTTCCAATCTTTTCGAGCGGCACGTTGAGACCTTACTCCGCGCCCCCGGCGACGGCGTTCTCGATCCGGCGGTCCGGGATCAGCCAGAGCAGCGCGACGGCAATATAGAGCATAGCCGACAGCAGAGGCGAGACGAACGCCAGGGCAATCGCGAGCGCATACAGCGCGGGGGACAATTTGCCTTTGAGATCGCGTCCCAATGCCGCGCCGAGCAGCGAGTTTGCTCCCTGCATTTTGAGAATGGCTCTTTGAAGCAGCCAGTACGCGAGAGACGCCATCAGCAGCAAGCCCCCGTACACGGCAGTCGGAGCAGGCGCGAATGGATGCCGCCCGGCCCATTCAGTCACAAAGGGGGTCAAAGACAGCCAGAACAGCAGGTGCATATTTGCCCACATCACCGTGCCGTTGATCTTCTCGGTCACAGAAAACAAGTGATGGTGGTTGTTCCAGTAGATGGCGATGTAAATAAAAGAAAGTGCATAGCTCAAAAGGACCGGAATTTCCGGGCGCAGGGCGGCAAAACCTGCGCCCTCCGGCACGCGAAGCTCCAGCACCATGATCGTGATGATAATGGCAAGCACGCCGTCGCTGAATGCCGTCAGCCTCTCTTTCCCCATGCACTGATCCTAACGCCGATAGCCATAGTGCCGGTAGCCGCGCCGGTACACAGGAACCGGAGGGGTGACGGGCGGGGCCGGCGGCGTCATGGGAAGCACAGCAGGATTCGGCGGAACAATGACCGGGATCGGCGGCAGAGGCGTTCCCGACGGGTGTGCCGGGAAGGCCAGCAGGCGCCCGCTGTCTATCAAATAAAGCGTGCCGTCGGGCGCGGCCCCGATGGCCTGCGGGTTTTTGAGCGATGAACGGGCGATAAGGCCCAGCGGCTCGCCGTTCGCCCGGTACTTGGTCACGGTCCTGGTGACGGCGTTTGAGACATACAAGTTGCCCTGCGGATCGGTCGCGGTATGCAGCGTGACGCCGCCTGCGCCGATCGCGCCGGGCGGCACGGGCGTCTGCGGCTTCACGAACGGAAGCGCGTACTTGTAGCGCAGCTTGCCGCTTCCCGGCGTCAGCGCCAGCACTGCGCCAGTCAGCGAGGCGACCGTCACCGTCCCGTCTACGGGGCTGACCAGAAGAAAGCTGCCGCTGACGGGCGCGAAGCCGAACACTTTGGGCGGGTCATAGGCAAGGTGGGACAAATCCGGCGGCTTCGGCGGCGGGGGCGGGACGGGCTTCACGGCAAAGGGCGGCGACGTTTTGAACGAATACCCGTCATGGTGCAGCATATGCACAAGCCAGCCGGCGGACGCCCCGGCAGCGAGGGTCAGCGCCAGCAGCAGCCCGGCGACGGACGGCCAAACACCGGCGCGGAGCGGCGGCGCAGAGCGCGGCACACGCGAAGATGTGTAGGAAGCCGCGCCGCTGGCCCGTAGGTCGGCGTCTGCCGCCAGCAGCGCGGCCGGCTGCGGGGCGGGACGGACCAGGTCGGCGACCTGCATCCGCAGAGTCCGCGTTCCCGCCTGCAAACGCGCGACAATCGCGGTCACGTTATCCCGGCCGCCGCTGCGGACTGCCATCTGCACCAGGCGATCGGCGGCGGCCTGCGGCGACGGCGACTGCATGAGCGTCCGGATGATGTCTTCTTCCGTGACCATGTTGGAAAGGCCGTCCGTGCAGAGCAGCAGGGTATCGCCGGGCTGGACATCGGCTTCGGAGACTTCGGCGTCCATCGTCGGCTCGATGCCGATGGCGCGGGTGATGATGTTGCGGAAGCGGGACGATTTCGCCCCTTCTTCGGTAATCGCCCCGGCCCGCACCTGCTCGGCGACATAGGAATGGTCGTGTGTGATCTGGCGCAGCAGCCCGTCTCGGAGCAGATACGCCCGGCTGTCCCCGGCATGGGCCACATACAGCCGGTCGCCTTCGATGACCGCCGCCACGCACGTTGTCCCCATGCCTTTGCGGTCGTCATCGGCGGATGCCAGCTCATACACCCGCGCGTTGGCCCGTCGGAGCGCGGTCGTCAGCGCGTCGGCGACTTCCACGTCCCCCACCTGCCGGTTGTCCAGCAGCTCCGCCAGCGCGTCTTCGGTGGTTTCCACGGCGGCCGTCGCCGCTTGTTCGCCGAACGAGCGTCCGCCCATGCCGTCGGCGATGATGAGAACGCCGTCGGCGCGGATCTGCCGCTTGCGCGTGTCCACCACGGCGTAGCGATCCTCGTTGTTGGGCCGCTGCCCGGTATCGGTTTTTGCTCCCGCAGAGATGTTCATAGATAAAATTAGTATAACGCTTTGACAGCCAAAAGGCAACAAGCGCAGAGCGGTTCCTACTCCCGCAGTGCATTCACCGACAGAGCCACCGCGCCGAGGCAGCCGACCGCCAGACAAACGCCGTAAAAGACGCGGAACGGCAGCGGGAACGGCGGCTGGTAGCCGAGCGCCGCCGAGGCAATGCCTGCCGCCGCCAGGCACGTTCCGATGCGGGCATTGATGTCCGCCGGCTTCTTTTCAAAGCGGCGGGCATTGCCGAGGCCGCCGCCGGTCGCCATGCCGAGAAGAAACAGCAGGCCGCCGATCCCGATGCCGACCGAGAGCGCCAGCCCGTTCTGGTGCGCCCAGGTCGCCCCCGCAATGAGGAGCGCCGCCGCGCCCGCCAGCCCCAGCCGCCCCCATGCCGTCTGCCGCTGAGACACTTTTATTCTCCCGACGGCGGCGGAGAGGGACGCGGCTGCCACGGGTTCGCCGGCGGCGTCTCATCAGACGGCTCCGCCGACGGGTACTGCTGCGCGGGCGGCGGCGAATACTGCGGCGGCGGGAAATTTGGATATTGCTGCGGCGGAGCAGCATTCGGCGCAGGCGGCCAGGTTCCCGGCGCGGGCGGCCAAACGCCGAGGGCGGACGGAGCGCCGTAGGCGGAGATGCCCTGACTTGCGCCGGGCATCCCGACCATGTCTCGATAGACCAAAACGCCGATCAAATAGACCATCGGAATGGTGACGAACAATCCCAGTCCACAGGGAATGACGCTGGCGAGCATGACCAAGCCATACACCACAAGGAACGCCGCTGCCGCAAGCCAGTCCTTCTTCATGCCCGCTACGCTTTCCGAGAGCGCCTGCGCCGCCGAGCGTCCATCGGCGGCGATAGCAGTGGCCGGCAGAACAAATGCGCCGACAACCAACGCGCCGACGCAAAGGGCGACGATCCCTGCTGCATACAGTGCCACGAGGATGAGGTTCAGCAGCAGGATGTTCCCAAAGCAGGGGCCACCGCTGAACAAGTCGCCGAACGCAACAGGCTGGCCGCGCACCTGCTTCAAAGCGACCCGGTACAGCGACGCGGCCTGAAACGAGCTGAACAGCCAGGCGAACAAAAGGCCGAGCGCCTGTCCGAGCGGCGTCACGTTGCTGTTTGTGCCGTACTGGATGCCGAACTGAAACTGGCTCTGGCCGAACGCACCGGGAGGCGCCGCATAGCTTGGATTGGGCAGAGTATGCACAATAATCCCGTTGACCACATTGTTGATAATGCCGTAGATAAGCACGCCGAGAATCCAAACGCCTGCGGCTTTCCCAAACAGGTTGAACGCTTCTCCGATCCAACCGTAGTTGACCCGGCCCGGCGGCGGGTAAGCGGCGCCGGCTGGCATGCCATACGGAATACTCATCTTTTCAGTTCCTTTCGTCTGCATTCCCCGGCGGTTGGCCTATTGGTGGAGGCTGATTTATTGGCGGCGGGGGCCAGGTCCCCGGCGCGGGCGGCCAAACGCCGGGGGCGGACGGGGCGTAGGCCGGTCCCGGCGGTGGGGCCATGTCCGGCATCCCGATCATGTCTCGGTAGGCCAGCGCACAGATTAAAAACACCATCGGGATTGTGGCCAAAAGGCCGACCCCGCACAACAGCTCGCTCGCGTATACCAGCAGCCCAACCACGAACACAAAGCCCGCCGCCGCCCACATCCGCGGTCTCATCGCCACGGCGCTGCGCTTCAAGGCCGGAATGACTTTCATCCCGTCGCCGATCAGCGCGAACGCCGGCAGCAGCAGCCCGTAAGCGAGGAAAAACAGCACCAAGACAAGCACAGCGCCAGCGGTGGCTGTCAGAGCCGTCGTGAGCGGTGAGCCATGCCGCCAGACCGAGATCCCCATCGGCGCGAGGCAGAGCGCTTCTAGGCCGTAAGCGCCGAGAATAAGCAGCAATGTCGCGCCGAGCATCCGCCCGAACAGCGGCCCGCCGCGAAAGATGTCCTTCATCTCGACGGGGACGCCGCGCACCTGCCGCACGGCCATCCGAAACAGGCCGCCGTACAGCCAGGCTGACCAGAAGGCGTAGACTCCAAAAAACCCCAATTCCCAGGGCAAAATCCCTGCCATCTGGGCGTTCATCTGAGCCATATTTCCTCCTGGATTGAGGGGCGCAGTCGGCAGGCCGTTGACGGTGGGCGGCGGAGGCGTCGGCGGAAACCCGCCGGCAAACATCGTCGTCAGCATCACCGCGTAAAGGCCGATGCCGAACACAAAGGCCGGCCCGAACAGCACCAGGGTTCCGACAATCCAGGGACCCATCTGGGCGCTGAACAGCCGCCATGCTTCGGAAATCCAGCCGTAGCTGACCTGCCCCGTCACATAAGAAGTCGGGCCGGTTTGCGATTGATTTTGGATTGGAATGCTCATGGGTCTTCTCCTACGAGACGCGAGGCGGCGGAGGCCAGACGCCCACCGGCGCAGGGTCAAGCTCCGGCGTATCACCCGCAGGCGATGTCAGCGCCAGATAGGCCAGGGCGATGCAGGCGATTAAAAAAACAGGGTAAGTCGCCAGCATCCCCACCCCACATAAGACCAGGCCGATACTACCGGCGAAGGACGCAACGACGTAGAACCAAACGCCGCGCAGCGTCTGCCCCCGCAACAGACGCAGGCTGCCAGCGGCACTATTCGCGCTCAGGACACGATATTCCTGCATCAATGACGCTAACGCTTGGGCGGGCGGCGGGACGGACGGGCGGCGGCTTCGGCGCGAAGCTTCATGAGGCGCGGCAGGGCGAAGAAATGAATGTAGAAGCCCCACCCCAGCACCACTAAAACAAGCAGAATGCCTGCGCCCCAGGACTCGGCGCTGGGCTGAACAAACACGCCGATGCCGAGGGCGGCGAAGACGAGCGCGGTCAAAGCCGGCAGCCACAGGCCGCCGCGCATTTGGAAGGGGCGCGGGCGCGACGGGTCTTTGCGGCGCAGGGCGATCACAGCGGCGGCGGCCAGGGCATAAATAAAGGCTTCAGTCGCAGCGGCCAGGTTGACCAGCAGCACAAAGCGCTGGGTCCAGTAAACCAAAGCGGAGACGAGGAGCGCGGCCACGTAGACGACCAGCACGGCCCGGTCGGGGGTCGCAAAGCGGGCCGACAAAGAAGCTAAACTGGGCGGCAGCACTTTGTCGCGGGCCATGCCGTACAGGAATCGGCTGACACCCATCAGCCCGGCATTAAACGTCGTCAGGGACATGCACAGGCTGGTTCCGATCATCACCCAGCCGCCGACCGGGCCGAGGACGCTGCGGGCGAACACGACATGCGGGATCGGCTGCCGCGCCGCCAGCGTGCCGAAGAGTAGGCTGCGGGGAACAAGGCCGGTGAACATGGCGGTCGCCGTCAGCGCGTAGACCACGACCAGAAGGCCGACGGCGATGAACATTCCCAAAGGGATCGCGCGGGGCGACTTGACTTCGTCGGCCAGCGGCGTCACCCACTCAAAACCGACAAACAAAAAGACGCCGACGCCGACCGCCGAAAACAGCGGCCCTGCCCCGCCGGTGTGGGTCGGCGCGGGGACATGAAAGTGAGCATGAGCCAGCGCCAGAACACTCATCGTCACGATGGACGCGACGACCGAATACGTCAGGACATTCTGGAACGCCCCGGCGATTTTCAGCCCCCGGAAGTTGAGGGCTGTGGCGAGCGTCAGCATCAAAAAGATCCACCAGGGCGGCTTGATCGCGGGCAGCGCCTCAGACAAAACGTGGGACAGCACATACGCTTCCGTGCCGACCACCAGGGTCACCACCGACATATACGACAGCGCGGTGACCAGCGACACTTTTTCGCCGAAGGCTTGATAGAGATAAAGCCGGATGCCGTTGACGCTCGGCCACATCCCGTTCAGCTCGGAAAACGCGGCGGCGGCGAGGGCGCACAGACCTCCGGCAATGGCAATGGCGATCCAGGCGGCGTCGCCTGCGAGGTAGCAGGCCATCTGCACGACGACAAGAAACGTTGACGACGCAAAAGTCAGCCCGGCGCTTGTCGACACGACCGTCGCCAGCCCGATGGAGCGCTTCAATCCCGGAGCCGCTGTCTTGCCGCCTACTCCCATAGCATCGCAATGACGAAATCGAGGCGCACGATGTCCTCTTCCGCCCCCTGAATACGAAGCGTCCCGGCGTTATACGGGTCGTTGGGCGACAGCTCGCCGTAGAAAATCTGGGTCAAAATCTCGGCGGTGGACTCCAGCACTAAATCGGCGGCAGCCGGAGCGTCCGGCAGCGCCGTCACCGTACCGCCCTGCGTCACCAATCCGGCGTCGGCGCTGAGGTCTGAGGCGCGGATGTGCATGACCCGGTTCCAATCTTTAATCATCGCCATCAGCCGGGCGTTTTCGTTGCAGCTTTCGGCAAACGATTGCAGGCTGTCTGTAAGTTCTTCGGCGGCTGCCATTCAGCTTTCTCCTTGTGAATGGGAAGAACCGGCACTTCCAGTGCCGGTTGTTTTTATAAGTTGTTCAGCGTATGAACCGTCCCGCGCCAGCCCAGCTTTTCGATCCACTCCTCGTACACGGCGGGCGTGATCTCGGCAAGCGGCAGGCCGATGACGGCGACAAGCGCCGCTTCCATGAGGTTGGTCCCGCCGGAGAGGCCGTCCATCTCCGGCGTCGTCGTCGCAATCCACGCGATCCCGGCGTCCGCCAGGCGGGTTAAGCTCTGCGGGCGAGTGGTGTTGGTGACGACTCCTTTGCCGGGCGGAAGCGACGGCGGCAGGTGGCGCAAAATCAAATGGCCGTCGCCTGCCATCACGTCGGCGGCCTCGTAGTATTTGGCATAGCGCGGGTCGGCGGCGGACGTGTCCTGCGCTGCGCCGGTCGGGTAAAGCTGGTGGAACGGAACGGAGAGGAGGCGGGAGCGGTACTTTTTGGCTAAATCTTCGATTTCGGAAAGCGCGGTCAGGGGAAAGTCTAAGCCGATGTTAAATATCAAATCACCAAAAACGCAGGGGCAGCCCATCTCGACAAAAGCCTCCGCCATGCCGAAGCGGTCCAGGGCGCTGACCATAAGAACAGAAGAGCGGGGCGTAATTCTGCCGGACGCCGCCAGCTCGCGGACGACGCGCCGCTCCAGCGTATTTTTCAGGCCGCTGCCGTCAACAATGGGAGTTTTGACGGCGGCTTCAGCCAGGCGCACACCGTCGCCGATGAGAAATCGCTCGCCGCCGACCGACAGCGAAATGTCTATCCCGCCGAGGCCGAGCGCGTCCACCGTGCCGTCAAGTTCTTCAATGCGCCGCCGCGCCCGGTCCATGTCCCCGTTTGTTCCCTCGCGGGTCAGCCGGACGGTCTGCCCGGCCAGCGTGATTTCCCGCACAAAATCGCCGGCCGGCGACCCTAAGCTCACGCTTACTGCCTGTTTCATTCCTTTCCTGCTCTCATGCCGCTATCATACCTAAGTTTGCCCGGAAATTCCAGTGGCGGACGAAGTGGTTCCAAGCGGTTCGGCAGTGCTGATCCGGCGGCGGCCAAACAAGGCGTCGTACACAGCCTCCATTTTGCGGGCGGTGTGGCGGATCGTGAACAGCCGCTCGACCCGGAGGCATCCCGCCTGGCCCATCGCCTGCGCCTGGGCCGGGTCGGCCAGCAGGCGCTCCAGCGCCGACGCCATTTCTTCGGCGCTGCCCATGGCCACGAGGTAACCCGTTTCGCCGGGGATGACGATTTCCGGCAGAGCGCCGCCGTCGGTCGCGATCAGCGGCTTGCCGGCCGCCATACCTTCAATTACAACCTGGCCGAACGGCTCGCCGAGCGTGCTGGCATGGACCACAATGTCTATCTGAGGCATCAGCCGGGCAACATCGTCTTGAAAGCCGAGAAACTCAACGCGGTCGGTCAGGCCGAGCTGCTCGGTCATCTCGTGCAGGGAGCGTTCATACTCGTATTCGCCGAACAGTGGGGCGCCGACGATCCAGTAGCGCGTGTCCGGGTAGCGGTGCCGAACGGCGGCGGCGGCCCGCAGAAAGACGTGCTGGCCCTTCCATTCGGCAATTCGCCCGATGAGAGCAACGACCGGCGGTAGGTTCCAAGCGCCGGAGTCAGCCGGCGTTTCGGCAGCAGCCGCTTCCTCCACATAGCCGTCATGGACCACTTCCGTCGGAACGCCGCTGTAAACGACTGCGCCAGCTTTAGCTCGCGTCGGCCAAAGCTGGCGCAGCGTGCTGTGTGAGTTCGCCACGACGACCTGCGGCAGCAGGCGGGAAAGAAGGCGGAAGCCGGAGGCGACCGGGCCCGGCAGGTAATCGGCGTTGATGCTGTCCCGGACATGCCACAAGACGGGAATACCGGCCAGCCGCCCGGCAACCCCGCCGTAGATGTCGCTCTTAAGCGAGTTGGTATGGATCAAGTCCGCTTTCTGCGCTTTTGCGAGACGCGCCAAGCGCCGGCTATAGGCAAAAAGCGTTTTGATCTGCCCCAGCTTCAAAAGCGAGCCGGCTCCCAGTGTGTCTTTGCGCGTCTCCCGCAGGGCGGAGTCGAGCGGCAGGACTTCAGTTTTAATTCCTGCCGCCCGCAGCTTTTTCACCAGGGGTCCGTCTTCGGCCAGCACGACCAGCGGCCGGTACTTCGTTTGGTCCAGCGCCGTGACTAAATTGAGCAGAGCGATCTCGCCCCCGCCGAGCTTTGCCGTATGATCGGCATACAGGATGGTTTTCGGAGGAGCGGCAGCGGGAGAAGTGTAGGAGGAAGCGGTCATAAAGAGTTATTCCTGCACAATCCATGCCAAGTGCCGAAAAGCTAAATGCTCTGCGCGTGCGGCCTGATCTGAAGCAGGATCACATCGCTGCGCTTCGGCTGAATCAGGCAGAAATGAACGGCCGCTGCGATGTCCTCGGCCATGAGCATTTTCCCTTCGGCAATTTCGGCGGGCTGCTCTTCCGGGGCCGAGTTCGGAAAGTCCGCGCCGACTTTTCCCGGCTCGACTAAAGACACTTTAATGCCCATTTCGTTGACCTGCTTGCGAAGAGACTCGGAAAAGCCTTCAATGGCGGCTTTAGTGGCGACATAAATGTCTGCGCCCCCGTCCCGCAGCTTCGCACTGAGCGAGCCGATGTTGACGATGTGGCCGCTTTTTTTGAGTTTCATGCGGTCAATTGCCTGCCGGGAACAGCCCATATACCCTAAGATATTGGCCTGCACCACATAGTTCCACTCGGCGTACTCGGTATCCACGATGCTTTGGGCGGCTTCAGCGGCGTTGTTGATCAGAATGTCCACGCCGCCGAGTTTTGCGTCGGCCTCGGCGAAGATGCGCGTGATGTCGTCGGGCTTGGTCGTATCCGCGACAATCCCGTAAACTTTGCCTTCGGTGGGCATATCGGCCAGGGCTTCGTTCAGCTCGGTCTCGTGGCGGCCTAAGATTAACACGTTCGCGCCCTGCGAGACCAGCAGCTCGGCGGTCGCCCGTCCGATGCCGGTGGTTCCGCCGGTGACGATGACCGATTTGCCTTGCAGGCTGGTCGGGGTAACTTCTTTTCGCATTGCTTGTTTTCTTTCTAGGTTTTTCTCCCACAATGGTATACCCAGGCTCATTTTTGGGAAAACTAAGCAGGCATATTTGCTTGGGAAAGAAAACGCAATGAGTGAAGATCAAATTGAAGACGACAAGGTAACAGGATTTGACGCTTGGACGGCGGCGGTGCAGAGTGAGCTGTCCGCAAATAGTCCGCTTTATTCGCAATCGCTGGCTGACGGAATAATGCTCGACGTGCAGGCAGGCCGGGACTCGCTCTGGCTGGTCGTGCGCGGGCCGCACGGCGGCGGGACGGCGTTCCGAGCCGCCTACGCGCCCGGCGGCAGCCTGACAGTAGAAAAGGCCGAAGCGGAAGAACAGTCGGTTCAAGTCTCGCTCCAAACGCCGCTCGGCACGTTTGGAGTCACCGTTCAAATCTTAAACGGCGGGCTGCTGCACTGGACGACAACACTTACGCCGTCGGCAGATTTAATCCTGCCCTACACGCCGCACGATGTTTATCCCATAAACCAAAACAACAGCCCTATCGGGACACGCGGCACGGCGCACGCCGGGCAGCCGATGGTCGGCGCGTCGGCCCTGTTCTTCACGCTGTCGGAGCCGGCGTTCGGGTCGGCGCTGTACCTGCACAATTTCACCGCGCTGAACCCGCTGTTTGAGACGCTCGGCACAAAGCCGGTCGGTCTTGTCGGCGGGAAATGGCCGCAGCTTGGGTTTCAGCTTCCGGCGTCGGAGACTCCACTGCCTGCCGGGCAGGAAATCGTCGTCTCGGATGCGTTTGTCTGCGTCAGCCCGCTTGTTCCCGCCACTGAGCGGGAAGCGGCGAGGCTGTATCTGGACAGCCTGGCAGCGGTGTATCCCCATCTCGCCCAGCCGGAAACCGAGTGGCGGGACTGGCCGAAGCGGGCTGCGAATTCCCTTTACGATTTGCAGACCGGCGACGGCTGCTTGACGAAGCGGAATGGGTTCACTTATGCCCGGCCCTATGTCGGCAGCGAAGAGCCGGACAGCATGGTCCAGCTTGCCCTGACGCTGCCGATTGTGGAATACGGCGAATGGGCGGGAAAGCCGATGCCGTTTGCCGATACGCTCCGGGCGGGTGTTCCGGCGTTCTTCGACGCCGATTTGGGCGCGATGCGCCGCTATCTCCCGGATGTCCCGCCCGGCAAAGACCGCGCGGAGTCCGACTCCTGGTACTTATACCATCCCCTGCTGGATTTAGGGCGCCTCGCCAAGCGCGGCGACGACGGGGCCAAGCAAATGCTGCTTGGCTCGCTGGAACATGCCATCAAAGTCGCCCATCACTTCCGCTATCGGTGGCCTGTCAAGTTCAATTTAGAGACTTTGGAAGTCCTGACCGATGTCCGAAAAGAAGGCGAGCCGGGGCAGTCGGATGTCGGCGGCATCTATGCCGCCGTGATGATCGAAGCCTGGGATTTGACTGCCGACGCGCGTTACTTAGAAGAAGCCAAAGCGGCCGTTCGGGGGATGACAGGCTATCGGTTCGCGGTCGGCTACCAGTTCAACATCACGGCCATCGGCGCGGCGGCGTGCTTGCGGCTGTGGCAGGCGACCGGCGACGACTTTTTCCGTGACCAGAGCCTGCTGCTCCTGGCGTCATTCTTCCAGCACACGACATTCTACGACTGCAAGCTCGGCACGGCCAAACACTTCCCGGCGTTTCTCGGCGTCCTGTGCCTGCATGATGCCGAATACACGGCGGTTTTTGAGGCGTTCGAGTCGTTCGCTGCGTTCCACCAGATGTTCACCCGCGCGGGCGATGCTTTGCCCGACTCGGCGCGGCTGCTTGTCACCGAATACTGCCGGTGCCTCTTGAACCGAGCCTGGTATTATTATCCCGGCGAGCTGCCCGAAGACGCCCTCGCATCCGAAGTCCGCAACGGGCGCTTGGACCGGACCCTGGCGGTTCCCATGGAAGACTTGTATCCGGCAGGCGAGCCGGCGGGCCAGGTCGGCCAGGAAGTCTACGGCGCGGGCGCGGCGTTCGCCTTCGCCGTCCGCTCGTTCCAGACGCCGCCGGATGCTCCGTTCCAGATGAGCTGCGATTATCCGCTGACAATCCTAAACACTGTCCCCGGCTGCGCCGAGCTGCGTGTCCACGGCGTTCCCGCGTTTTTCTGCCGATTGAAGCTGATTGCCCCCGATGGCGGCGATTTGTCCAGTGTCACGGTGCATCTCAACGGCAAAGAAATGACAGGTTCATCCGCACGAAACGGCGAGCGCGAGTACGCCGTGCCGGGCGGCAGTGATTTGGAAGTGCGGTGGTAGGCAAAAGACAGCAAGCCGCCACGGAATCGCTTCCGAGGCGGCTTGTCCCTTTTCATGCCTGACTTTTGATTGACCCCGCCTCAACGTTTGATTGACCCCGGCCCAGCGCGGGTAAGTTTGTGTCATCTTTTTCTTTACTCCCCGGAAAGGGTTCTCTTATGACACAGCATTCCGCCCGCTACGTTCTTGTCGGAGGCGGCCTCGCGTCCGCGGCAGCGGCGGAAACGATCCGTAAATACGACCTCAAAGGCGGGATCTTGATTGTCGGTTCGGAACCCCACCTCCCCTACCACCGTCCGCCGCTCTCAAAAGAATACCTGCGCGGAGAAGCCGAAGCCGAAGACGTTCTGCTCATCCAAACCGAAGACTGGTACGCGCAGAATGAAGTGACCTTGCTGACGGGGATGAAAGCGACGGGGGCGAACACGAAGACGAAAATCGTCACGCTGGACAGCGGCGACACGGCAGCCTACGAGAAGCTGCTGATTGCGACGGGGTCGTCGCCGAAGGTTTTGGATGTTCCCGGCGCGGACGGACCGAATGTCCATACCCTGCAAACCTGGGAAGACAGCGACGCGCTCCGTGCCAGGCTGGGCGGGAATATCATTGTCATCGGCGGCGGCTGCATCGGGGTCGAAGTGGCTTCGGTTTATCTCGCGAACGGCGGCCAGGCGACAATCATTGAGCCGACCGACCATCTGTGGAGCGAGTTCGCGTCGCCGGAATACGGCGCGTTCTTACAAAAGAAGCTGGAAGCCGCTGGGGCCGAGGTTCTTTTAGGAGATGAGGTTGTCGAGATAACGCCGTCGGGCGTCAAAACGAAAGCAGGCCGCGAGATTGACGGCGATGTTGTGCTGATCGGGTCCGGGTTCACGCCGAATTTGGACTTTGCGCGGGCGGCAGGAGTGGACACCGACGAAGATAACGGCGTTTTGGTCAACGAGTTTCTACTCTCGTCCGCGCCCGATGTTTACGCCGCAGGGGATGTCGCGGGGTTTATGGACCCGGTTCTCGGCAGGCAGTGGCGTGTAGAGTTCTGGAATAACGCCCTCTGGCACGGCGAGATTGCCGGGGCGAACATGGCCGGCCAAAAGATTGCTTACGACCATGTCGCGAACTTCTACTCGGATGCGCTGGACATCCATTTCGAGATGTTTGGGGACCCCCAGGGCGGTACAGGCGGCCTGTTTCACGGCGACCCGGAAACAAACCGCTTTGACGAGCTATACTTAGATGAAAACAACCGGGTCGTCATGGTCATCTCGGTCAACCCGCCGACCGAGCTGTACGACACGCTCCGAAAGCTGCCGCGCGTGAGGCCCGACGTAGACGATCTGAAAGAAGAAATCCGCAGCGCGGACTTCGACTTAGACCTCCTGCTGGCTTTGGACTAAAAGCGGAAGCGCCGTAAACGAAAGAAACGCGCGAACGCAGGCAGGGTCCCACTGCGACCCTGCGCCTTCTTCCAGAAGGCACTGCGCTTTCTCCGGCGGCATCCCTTTGCGGTACGGGCGGTCGGTCGTCATCGCTGAATACGCATCGGCTACGGCCATCAAACGGGCCGCAAGCGGCGTCTCCTCCCCGCGCAGCCGGCCGGGGTAGCCGCCGCCGTCCCACCGCTCATGGTGATGACGGATCGCGCCGAGCGCTTCTTCAAAGCCCGGAACCGCTCCGACAATGTTTGCGCCCATGTCCGGGTGCTGCCGGATAGCATCGAACTCTTCCGGCGTGAGGCGGCCGGGCTTGCGAAGAATACCGTCCGGCACCCCGATCTTGCCGACATCGTGCAGCAGCGCGGCGACCGCGATTGTCTGCTGGACCGCCGCACTGAGACCGAGGCTTTGGGCGATTTGCAGGCTGTAGACCATGACGTCTTCCGAATGGCGGCCGGTATAGCGGTCTTTGACATCTACGGCGTTCACCAGGGCACTCAGCATTGGGAAGCCGGAGCGGGACTTGGCAAACAGAGTCTGAAAGCGGTCCACAAGCGCGGCTTTCGTGCCTTCCCCGGCTTTTGCACTTCGCAGGCGCTGGTCGGCCAGCTCCACCAGTTCCAGCCGGGTCGCCGCTTCCTCCCCAAAAACCGCCATGCCCAGCGACGCGCCGACCGGGATCACCGAGTCATAGCCCGGCGGCGTGTATCCCAGCTCCGCAAGAGATGCCCGCACCCGCGCGGTGAATGCCGAAACATCGTCGGTTTCGGACAGTGACGCCAGCAGGGCAAACTCGTCGCCGCCGAACCGGGCCAGCGTATCATAAGAGCGGCAGCTTGCCCGCAGCGCCGACGCGACTTTGCACAAAATCTCGTCGCCCAGAGGATGCCCGTACACGTCGTTAAAGAACTTGAAATTGTCTACGTCAATCATCGCCAGCGCCAGCCGGCCCCCGGTGCGGTGGGCGCGGTCCGCTTCGGCTTCCAGGCGCTTTTGAAAGCCCCGGTGGTTCCAAAGCCCGGTCAGCGGGTCAATCTCGGCGCGTTCCAGCGCTTCGGCAAGCAGGGTTTCGCGCTGCACTTCCAGCACTTTGCGCTCGGCGATCTCCGCTTCCAGGGCCGCATTGACAGCAGCCAGCGCTCCGGTCCGCTCCTGAACCCGCCGTTCCAGCTCGTGATTGATCTGCTCGCTTCGCGCCTGCTTGGCTTTCCGGGCGGTGACATCGCGCTGAACGGACACCCAATGCGTGTACCAGCCGGTTTCATCGGCGATCGGGACAATGTTCAGCTCCGACCAGAACCGAGTGCCGTCCTTGCGGTAGTTCAGCACCTCGACCTGCACCGACTGCCACTTTTCCAGGCTGGCCCGGATTCGGGCATTCACCGCGAGGTCCGTGTCGGGCCCCTGCAAAATGCGCGGCGTCTTGCCAAGCACTTCTTCCGGCGTGTACCCGGTCATCCGGGTGAAGGCCGGGTTGACATACACAATGCTCGGACCGGGGGCGTCGAACGGCTCGGCTTCGGTAATGATAATCACGTCGTTGGCCCTTTCCACCGCAATTTCCAGCAGATGCAGCCGCTGTTCGGCTCTCTGTTCGGCTTTTCCCTGCGCCTGCATCCGCTCTTCCTGGACGGCAATATGGCGGCGCAGCTCCAGATGGACCATGACCTGGCGGCTCAGTGTCAGCAGCGCTTCCTGCTGCCCGGCGGAGAGGGTGCGCGGCTTGCTGTCAAGGACGCAGAGCGTGCCAAGCGTCTGTCCGTCCGGCGTCCGCAGCGGCGCTCCCGCGTAGAACCGGATGTGAGGCTCGCCGGTCACCAGAGCATTCCCGGCAAAGCGGGGGTCCTCAGCCGCATCGGGAACGACAAACAGGCTTGTTTCCGCCAGAGCATGGGCGCAGAACGATAGGTCGCGCGAGGTCTGGCTTGCTGCCATTCCCTTCCGCGCTTTAAACCATTGCCGGTCGGCATCTACCAGACTGATCAGCACCGTCGGGACGCCGCAGAGGGTGGCGGCAAGCTGGACAATGTCGTCGAATTCTTTTTCAGGCAGCGTGTCCAGAATGTTGTAAGAATGCAGCGCGGCCAGGCGTCTTGCTTCGGCTTTGCTGCCATCAAGGCAGCTTTGAGAAGAAACAAAAGGGAAATCAATCATGGTTGGCTTTCTCGTGCAGACAGGCAATCCAAAGACGCTGCTCTGATTGTTATTTTCATGCCCCTATTATTTACCATGTTTTGCTGTCAATAATTACTATTTTCTTTGAGGCAAGTTGTATCGCGCAAAAAAAGCGCCGCTCCAATCGGAGCGGCGCTTCTGTGTTGCTTTAACCCTTCTTTGATTCCAGCTCTTCCCAGCGGACATACAGCGTGGAAACCTGGTCGCGGGCAGCCGGCAGGGCATTCCAAACCTCGTGCAGACGGGCGGCATCCGAGGCGACCGACGGGTCTTCCAGTTGACGCTCTAAAGCGGCGACTGCCTCGTCGGCGGCTTCAATTTTGGCTTCAATCTGGCCCAGCTCGCGCCGCTCCGCCGTAGACAAGCGGCTGGGCGCAGGCGTGGCCGCTTTCGGGCGCACAGCGGCAGCCGGAACAGCCGCCGGGACAGGCTTTTGAGCGGCTTCCCACTGAGACAAGCCCGTAAAGTGGGCCGCGCCGCCGCGCCCGTCCAGCGCCAGCAGGTCGGTGGAAACACGGTCCAGCAGGTAGCGGTCATGGGTCACCAGCACTAAAGCGCCGGGGAACGACAGCAAACTGTCTTCCAGAACTTCCAAAGTCGGAATGTCCAGGTCGTTGGTCGGCTCATCCAAGATCAGCACATCGGCGGGCTGAAGCATCAGCCTTGCGATGAGAATACGCGCCTGCTCGCCGCCGGACAGCACCCGGATTGGAGTTTGAAGCTGCTCGGTCTTGAACAAAAACCGTTTGGCCCAGCCGGAAACGTGCATCGGGTTCCCCCGGTAGGTCACGGTGTCGGAGTTCGGGCTGAGGGCATCGCGCAGAGACAGCGACTTGTCAAGCTGCTGCCGGGCCTGATCAAACAGCACGATCCGCAGGCCGTCGGCGCGTTTGATCGTCCCGCTGTCCGGCTCAGTCTCGCCCGTCAGCAGCTTAATCAGAGTCGTCTTGCCGCTGCCGTTCGGCCCGATCAAACCAAGCCGTGTTCCCGGTGCAAGCGTCAGGTCTAACTCTGAAAACAGCGTCCTGCCGCCGAGCGTTTTGGACAAATCTTTCGTGACAATTAAATCGCGGGTCTGGCGGCCCGACGCATTAAAGTCAATGCCGGCAGTTTTTCCCTGGGAATTCCGAAACTTCAGCTCGGCCAGTTCTTCAATCATCTGCCCGGCCTGCTGAATGCGCCCCTGGGCTTTGGTCGTCCGCGCCTGCGGCCCGCGCCGCAGCCATTCGATTTCCCGCTTGACCTGCGTTTGCAGCGCGTCTTCCCGGTGCGCCTGGGCCGCGAGATATTCTTCGCGCTGAACTAAAAAGTCGCTGTAAGCGCCGCTGACGCTGAGATACCCTTCGGCATACGCCGGGTGCAGCTCGACCACCCGGTTCGTGACGTTCTCCAAAAACACCCGGTCGTGGCTGATCAGTACAAAGGCAAACTGCGCTTCTTGCAGCAGGCTTTCCAGCCACAAAACGCCTTCCAGGTCTAAGTGGTTTGTCGGCTCGTCAATCAGCAGCAGCTCGGCGTCCTGCACCACAGCGCGGGCCAGTGAAAGCCGCTTTTTCCAGCCGCCGGACAGCGTTTCCACGGCCTGGTCCCGCTCGGCAAACCCGACTCTGCCCAGTGCCACTTCAATCCGAACATCCCGCTCGATCTCGTCCAAATGCTCGCTGTCAATCGCCTCCGTCAGCACACTGCCGACCGTCGCACCGGCGGGAAATAAATCTTCCTGCGCGATATAAGCGATCCGCAGGCCGCGCCGGGAGGAGACCGTCCCGCTGTCGGGCTTTTCTTTTCCGCCAAAGATTTTGAGCAGCGTGGACTTGCCCGCCCCGTTCGGCCCGATCAGGCCCATCTTTTCGCCGTCCCCGACGCCCAGCGAAATGTCCTGAAACAAGGGCCGGGAGCCGTAAGATTTGGTCAGCGCCGCGCAGCTCAGTAAAACAGCCATAGGTTCCTATCAGCAAAAAGCGACCTGAGCCGGTGTCGGCGAACAGGTCGCGAAAGATTTGAAATGCACCCGGAGCGATTTGAACGCCCGACCGATCGCTCCGAAGGCGATTGCTCTATCCACTGAGCTACGAGTGCAATGAAAAAATTGTACCCGGTACGCCGGCAGAAGTCAACACGCCCGGCGTCTTGGGTCAGCCGTCCCCCTTTGCTTTCGCCGCGACCGCTTTGTCCGCGCCGTCTCGTTCTCCCGCCTGCTCTTCCTGCATTTCTTTTCCTAGAAAGTAGTTCAGCACCGTGCGGATAATGGCAATCGCGCCGAGCTTGCCGATCTCCGTCCAGGTTGGGGCGACCGCTGTGGAAAGAATGTCCGAGCCGAGCTGAAATTCCAGCGCCAGCGCCAGATAACGGGAAAGTGTCAGGCGAATGGCGTTGAAGTCGGCGGTCTCCCGCGAGACCAGCGCTCGCACAAACAACAGTGCGGCCAGGAAAACACCCAGTGCAACAATCAGTGCGCCGATCGCCTCCACGCCGAGCCGGAGCCACTGAACCAGTTCTTGAAGGGCGTCCTCAGCCCGAAGACTCAGCATTCTCTTTTTTCCTTTCGGACCACAGGCGCAGCGCGAATAACTGAAGAAAGACCAGCAGAACCAGCAGGCCCACGCACACGCCGAACAACAGCAAGCCGCGTCCTGACCCCGCCCCCAAAACAAATGAGAGTACCGTGGGAACAGCCGGCGGGTGCATGACACGGGCAAGGATCATGCCGAAGATGACCACCACCATCGCCGCCCCCGCAACCCAGTAGCTGGGGCCAAGCAGCGCATGGGCCGCGAAGCCGACAACCGCTGCAAAGCCCTGGGCCAATACCAGTGTCCGCACACTGCTCGTCTCATGTTCCGGGTCCAGGTAGACCAGAAAGGCGCTGGCGGCGAGGGGCGCAAACAGCAGGCGCTGACGGCTCCAAGCGTCCACCACGGCGAACACAAGCAGCACAGTCACGGTCGGCAAAATCGCCAGCGTGAGGTCGGCGCGGAGGGAGCGGCGCCGCGTGGGTTTGGGAAGGGAGAGGTTCGGCATCGCTATCTCGTCCGCAGCAGGCCGTACTCAATGCTGTCTACAACCGCGTGCCAGGACGCATCAATGATATTGGTGGAAACGCCGATGGTGGACCAAGTTTCCCCGGCATCGGCGTAGTCTACGACGGCGCGGACTTTGGCTGCCGTGCCTTCTTTGACATTGACCACGCGCACTTTGAAGTCCGTCAGCCGAATCAAGTTAAGCTGCGGGTAATGCGGGGTCAGGGCCAGCCGCAGGGCGCTGTCGAGGGCATTCACCGGGCCGTCGCCTTCCGCCACCGTCAGCATCTCCTCGCCGCCGACCCGCAGCTTCAGCGTTGCCTCGGTAATCGCTTCTTTGTCGCCCCCGCGCTTTTCCACAATCACCCGGTAGCCGATCAAATCAAACAACTGCCGGTAGCGGCCCGTGGCCTTTTGGACCAGCAGGGCAAACGACGCTTCCGCGCCTTCAAACGAGTAGCCTTGATGCTCCAGTGCGGTCAACTGGGACAAAATCTCTTTTGTTTCCGGGCTGTCTTTGCGGAGATCCAAGCCCGTGTTCTGCACCTTCTCCAAAATCGCCGACGACCCGGAATGCTCGCTCACGAGAATACGGTTCTCGTTCCCCACCAGCGCCGGGTCCAGATGAATATAAGTTTCCGGGTTCTTCCGCATGGCGTCTATATGGAGACCCGCTTTATGGGCGAACGCCGACCGCCCGACATACGCCGCCGACGTGCGCGGGGTCACATTGGCAATCTCGTCCATATACGCCGACAGTTCCGACAGTTCCGGCAGGTGCGACGCGCAGTGCAAGTCATAGCCCAATTTGAGCGAAAGCGACGGGATAATTGAAGTCAAATTGGCATTGCCGGTCCGCTCCCCCAGCCCATTGATCGTTCCCTGCACCTGGGCGCAGCCGGCCTGAATGCCGATCAGACTGTTCGCGACCCCGCACTCGGTATCGTTGTGCGTGTGGATCGCAAACCGGCCTGCCGGAAACTGCGCGACCACTTCCCTGACAATTCTTTCAATTTCATTCGGCAGCGTCCCGCCATTGGTGTCGCAGAGGGCGATGCAGTCCACGCCTGCCGACAGCGCGGCATCTAAACACTGGGCCGCGTAGCCTGGGTTCCGCTTCCAGCCGTCAAAAAAATGTTCGGCATCAAAGATCGTTTCTTTGCCGTGCGCTTTGTAGAACCGGACTGTATCCGCGATCATCGCCAGATTCTCTTCCAGCGGCAGGCGCAGGGCTTCGGTGACATGGAAGTCCCACGACTTCCCGACAAACGTGATCACCGGCGTTCCGGCGTCCAACAACTGCTGCAAGTTAGGATCGTCCTCGGCGCGTCGGTTCGGGCGGCGCGTCGAGCCGAACGCCCCTAGCTTCGCGTGAGAGAGCGGCAACGACTTCATGCGCTCGAAGAACTCAATATCTTTCGGGTTCGACCCCGGCCAGCCGCCTTCAATATAGTCAATCCCGAAGGCATCTAAGCGCCGCGCGATCTTGACTTTGTCTTCCACGCTGAACGAGATGCCTTCCCCCTGCGAGCCGTCCCGCAGCGTGGTATCATAGATGTCTATTTTTGTGGTCATAAGTTAAGAACCTACCCCGGCACAAGTGCCGACCCTCCCGAAACGGGAAGGTAGGGAGTTGCAGCAAGAAGCTCCCAGAAATACGCGCGATTTTCCTAAATCTCTTAACCTTCCCGTTTCGGGAGGGTCGGCACTTGTGCCGGGGTAGGTTCTTACAGCGCGTCTTCCCCTTCGTCGCCGGTGCGGATGCGAATGGCCCGCTCGACGGGGTAGGCGAAGATTTTGCCGTCGCCGATTTCGCCGGTGCGGGCGGCATCTTCAATCGCCTGCATCGCGGCTTCGGCCACACTATCCGCGACGACCAGCTCTAACTTGAGCTTGGGCAATAAGTTGACGACGTATGTATTGCCCCGGTACTTTTCCGTGTGGCCCCGCTGATGGCCGTAGCCGCGCACGTCGGTCACAGTCATGCCGACGACGCCTAAATCTTCCAGGGCTTCTTTCACCTGGTCCAAGCGGGCCGGGCGGATGACGGCTTCAATTTTCTGCATAAGTCTTCCAGAACCCCTGCCGTTAGGAACCCCTCCCGCTCGTTCCTCGCTCCCTCCCCTGTTAGGGAAGGGCCATACAGAGGCGGAACCGAGACGTAGGGCTTTCGTCATCGGTCCTGGATTGCTCTTGCCCTTCCCTAACAGGGGAGGGAGCGAGGAACGAGCGGGAGGGGTTCCTAATCCCGTGGGTCCATTCCCTGCATGACCGCGCCCGCAACCAGGTCTCCCATCTGGCGGCAGTTGACATGGACGGCGCCGGGGGCATCTTCCAGAATGTCCGAGGTCCGGTAGCCCGCCTGCAAGATGCGGGCGACGGCGGCTTCAATGCCGCAGGCGGCGGCTTCCGCGCCAAGCGAGTAGCGCAGCAGCAGAGCGCCGGACAGAATGGTCGCCAGCGGGTTCGCTTTGCCCGTGCCGGCGATGTCCGGGGCGCTGCCGTGACTCGGCTCATACAGGCCGAACGTGCCGTACTCGGTCTTTTTCGCGCCCAGCGACGCGGACGGCAGCATGCCGAGCGACCCGGTGAGCTGGGCGGCCTCGTCGCTCAAAATATCGCCGAATAAGTTCTCGGTGACAATCGTATCAAACGACTGCGGGCGCCGCACCAGGTCCATCGCCGTCGCATCTACGAGCTGGTGCGTCAGCTCGACATTCGGGTACTCGGCGGCAAGCGCGGTGACGGTCTCGCGCCACAGCCGCGACGTTTCTAAAACGTTGGCTTTGTCTACGCTCAGAAGCCGACGGCTGCGCTTCTGGGCCGCTTCAAAGCCGACCCGCGCGATCCGCGTGATCTCATCGCGGGTATAAACGCAGGTGTCTACCGCCCGGTCTCCTTCCCATGCCTTTGGCTGCCCGAAATATAGGCCGCCGGTCAGCTCGCGGACAACCAAAATGTCAAAGCCACCTTCGACCAAGTCAGGCCGCAGAGGGCAGGCGGACGCCAGCGACGCATACAAAACGCAGGGGCGCAGATTGGCGTAGAGTTCCAGCTTTTGGCGTAGGGGCAGCAATGCGCCGCGCTCCGGGCGCAGGTTCGGGTCGGGGATGGCATCGTATTTTGGGCCGCCAACCGCGCCAAAATAGATGGCGTCCGCGCTTTCCGCTAGGGCCAGCGTTTCCGGCGGCAGCGGGTGGCCGGCGGCGTCATACGCCGCCCCGCCGACCAGCGCTTCGGTCAATTCCAGCGAGAGGCCGTACTTAGCCGCTGCTGCGTGGAGGACTTTCAAGCCCTCCGCCATGATCTCCGGGCCGATGCCGTCACCGGCCATGACTGCAATTTTTGCCATCGTGTATGCTCCTGCAAGAACCCACCCCGCCGCAAGCGGCTCCCCTCCCATTTCGGGAGGGGTAAGAGTTTCAGCCAAACTTAGTATTCATAGCCTCTTCGTCCTCCCGCTTCGGGAGGACAGGCACTTGTGCCAGGTGGGTTCCTACTCACTTCTCAGCGTTCTTAGAAAGTCGTTGTACCCCATCTTGCGCCAGAACGCCTGCGACGCGGGGTTTGCCCGGACGACCTGCACTTCAATCGCCGTGATGCCGCGCGACAGAAACCAGGCTTTCAAGCGGCTGTGGAGTTGACGGCCCACGCCCTGCCGCCGCCAGCCGTCCCGGACGCAGACATCGGCGATGTAGCCGCAGTCACCGGATTGAAGCGTAGGCCGCTGCATGACTTGGCCGAAGGTGTAGCCGACAACGCTGCCGCCGTGATCCGCCACATAAATCGCCATATTCGGGTTGTCCAGGTTATCGCGCAGGTAACCCAGAAACCAGGCGTCCGCCCCCGCGTTCAGCGCAAGGCGCGGGTCGTAGGAAGCGTTGATGTCCTGCAACGCCCGCCAGAGGGTGATAATCGCCGGCAGGTCGAGCGGCTGTGCGGGTCGGATTTGGGTTTCGGGCATGACGAATGAGATGGAAACGGCATCGGGCGCGTGGGACTGAAGTCCTACGCTGTGGGGCGAAGACGCCCAATGTCCACCTTCGTGGACAAAGATTAGGACAGCAATTACAGTCTTCTCTTGTACCCGCGAAGGCGGTTACTAGGCGTCTTCGCCCCACAGCGTAAAACTTTAGTTCCACGTCTCATGCTGTCCTTACACATGTTCCAGCACCTGCTCCGTCTCCACCCGCCCGCTCGACCGGGCAATCTGCTTGTTCAGCGCCTGCAAATAGGCTTTTGTAGACGCGACAAAAATGTCCGTATTCGCCGCATGGCCGGTGTAGATCATATTGCCTTCGGCCTTAATCCGAATGGTGACATCGGCCATTGCATCTATGCCTTCGGTGACACTCTGCACGGTGAACTCAATCAGCTCATTCGGCACCTGGACAATGCGGTTGATCGCCCGGTAGATGGAGTCCACCGGACCGTTGCCGGTGTCGGCGTCCATCAAGATAGCCTTGTTTGCGTGGCGCAGCTTGACTGTCGCCGTCGGGATGGCCTGGTCGCCGCAGGAGACCTGCACCTGCACCAGCTCATAGGTCTGCGGCACGATAGTCAGCTCATCGCCGACAATCGCGTCTAAATCTTCGTCATAGACAACTTTTTTGTTGTCGGCGACTAAGAGAAAGCGCGTGTAGACTTTTTCGAATTCGTCTTCCGTCGCGAATGTGTGGCCCAGTTCGGTCAAGCGGTGCCGGACGCCGGCGCGGCCTGAACGGGCCGACAGAATGATCTTGCTTTCGCCGATGCCGACGGTCTTCGGGTCCATAATCTCGTAAGTCGAGCGCTCTTTCAAAACGCCGTCCTGATGGATGCCGGACGAGTGGGCGAACGCATTGGCGCCGACAATCGCTTTGTTCGGCTGGACCAAAATGCCGGTCATGGTGGAAACCATACGCGAGGTCTTGTAGATTTCTTCCGTCTTGATGCGCGTGCCGACGCCGTAGACATCGCCGCGCGTGTAGAGCGCCATGACCACTTCTTCCAGCGACGTGTTGCCTGCCCGTTCGCCGATGCCGTTGACCGTGCATTCTACCTGACGCGCTCCGGCCCGAACCGCCGCAAGCGCGTTTGCGGTCGCCATCCCCAAATCATTGTGGCAGTGCGCCGAGAGGGTGATATTCTCGCTGCCGGGGACATGGTTCAGGATGCCCGCAAACAGCGCCCCATATTCTTCCGGCGACATATAGCCGGTCGTGTCCGGGACATTGATCACCGTCGCGCCCGCTTTGATGACGGCTTCAATGACTCGGTACAAATACTCCGGGTCAGCCCGACCGCTGTCTTCGGTGAAGTATTCGATGTCCTCGCAACCGAGCGAGCGGGCGTGTTTCACCGCCGCCACGCCGATCGCCAGCGCTTCTTCGCCGGTCTTTTTCAGCTTGTGCTTTAAGTGGCTTTCGCTGACGCCGAGGCCCGTGTGAATACGCGGTCGGGCTGCGCCTTTCAGTGCGTCCCACGCGACATCAATGTCTTTCGGAACGGCGCGGGTCAGCCCGCAAACGACGGACCGGTCGCCGACCGCCGCCGCGACTCGCCGCACGGCCTCAAAGTCGCCGGGGCTGGAAACGGGGAAGCCGGCTTCAATCACGTCCACGCCGAGCCGGACAAGCTGCCGGGCGATCTCCACTTTTTCGTCCACATTGAGCGACGCCCCCGGTGACTGCTCGCCGTCCCGCAGGGTGGTATCGAAGATTTGGACTTGGCTGTTGGTATTCATAATGTTCTTACTCGAAGATCACTTTAATTGGGCGGTTAAAACCGCCGCTACAAGGGCACAAAGTCTGCCTTCGCAGACTCGGATCACGTTTTCCTAACCTGCGGAGGCAGGTTTCGCGCTTTTGTTGCCGCGATTTCAATCGCCCGCAACCTGGGACCGCCTCTTAAATCGTCGGCATGACGTTGCCGCCGCAGACGGGGACATACGCACCCGTAATGTAGCTTGCCAAATCGGACGCCAGAAACGCGACGACGTTGGCGATTTCCTGGTCGGTTCCACGTCGTTTGAGCGGTACCGACTTTTCGTAATCCGGCTGCACTTCCGACCCCGCCGCCCGGTCGTTGTCGCTGATGGTCCAGCCGGGCGCGACTTGATTAACCGTGATGCCATGCTCGCCGATTTCTTTCGCGAGAACGCGCAAAACGCCGTCCATGCCCCGCTTGCCGCTGACATACGCCGACTGGGTCGAGAAGTTCTGCATCGCGCATTCGGTATTGATGCCGATAACTCGCCCGCCTTTGCCGCCGCTGATCATGCCTGGAACAAACGCCTGAGCCATTAGCACGTTATGCAGCACGGAGCTTCGGAACTGGCTTTCGTAGCTTTCGACAGACTGTTCCAGCACACTTTTCCACGGCGACCCGCTCACGGCGTTATTAACAATAATCTCCGCTGTGCCTAACTGCTGCATAACGGCATCGCGAAGCGCAAGAACGCTGGCTTTGTCCGAGACATCCGCCTGCACCGAGATTGCCCGCCGCCCCATCGCTTCGACTTCGGCTTTCAGCACCGCCGCTTTGTCTGCGTTCTGAAGGTAATGGATGGCAACGTCTGCGCCGCAGGACGCCAGCGTCCGCACCATGACGCGCCCTAATTGGCCGGTTGCGCCGGTGACGACCGCGAGTTTATTGGTCAGATCAAGTGTCAGCATATTTCACATTCTCACTTTGTAGGGGCGAACCTTGTGTTCGCCTTTCTGCTCGGCGTCCGCTTTCTGCTCGGCGCCCGCTGTTGAGAAAGGGCGAACACAAGGTTCGCCCCTACATGGGCCGGTGTTTAATCGCTTACGGTGTCCGGCTTCTTGACCCAGGACATCAAGCCGCGAAGATTTTTGCCGACGGCTTCAAGCTGCGAAGCGTTGTCCATCGCGGCCAGCGCGTTGAACATCGGGCGGTTGGCTTTGTTCTCCAAAATCCAGTCGCGGGCGAACTGCCCGGTCTGGATCTCTTTGAGGATCTTCGCCATCTCGGCTTTGGTCGCGTCAGTGATAATGCGCGGTCCGCGCGTCATGTCGCCGTACTGAGCCGTGTCCGAGATCGAGTAGCGCATTCCGCCGATGCCGGCTTCGTACATCAGATCCACAATCAGCTTCAGCTCATGCAGGCACTCGAAGTAAGCGATTTCCGGCTGATACCCGGCATTCACCAAAGTCTCAAAGCCCGCCTTGACCAGCGCGGTTGTGCCGCCGCACAAAACCGCCTGCTCGCCGAAGAGGTCGGTTTCGGTTTCTTCTTTGAACGTCGTTTCCAGCACGCCCGCCCGGCTGCCGCCGATGCCTTTAGCCCACGCCAGCGCAATGTCTTTGGCGTGGCCGGTCGCATCCTGCGCGACCGCAATCAGACACGGGACGCCTTTGCCCTCGGTGTAGGTGCGCCGGACCAGATGCCCCGGCCCTTTCGGCGCGGTCATAAACACGTCCACCCCGTCTTTGAGCGGGATCTGTCCGAAGTGGACATTGAAGCCATGGCCGAATGCCAGGGCGTTGCCCGGCTCTAAATAGGGCGCAATGCTTTCTTTGTAAACATCGCCCTGGATCTCGTCGTTGATCAAGATCATCACGACATCGGCCTCTTTCGCCGCGTCTTCCACGCTTTTGACTACCAGGCCCGCTTCCTCGGCCTGCGCCCAGCGCTTCGAGCCGGGCCGCAGCCCTACGCGAACATCCAGCCCACTGTCATGCAGGTTCAGCGCATGAGCGTGGCCCTGCGAGCCGTACCCGATCACGGCAAGCTTTTTGCCTTCTAAAAAACCTAAATCGGCATCAGTGTCGTAATAAACCTTCGCGGCCATGTGTTTGTGTATTCTCCTCGTGTAATCACTTTTCGTCTGTAGGAATACCGTCATAAAGATATTCCCACCCTAAACCGAACTTCTTGACAGTATCGTGCAGGGCGCGTTCGCTACGGGCTGCCACCCAAATCCAGCAGTAGCCCTTATCGTCCCTATCAAGTTCAATCAGCACATCGTCGCTGCCATAGAATTGCGCCTGGTCGCTCGGCCAGCGCCAGGAAGGCAGCCCAAGCGGCTGGAAATTGGCAAATACAATGTTTGCCGTGTCTTCTTTGCCGGAAGCATTGCCGCCGATCTCCGTAAAGCAAGCCGTCTGATGAACCACAACCTGTAAAACGAACTCCGAAAACATCCTGTTTGCCAGCAGGAGTTCCGCTGAAGCATAACTATTTTCGCTGTAGACAGGCGGGTCAGCTTGTGTTAAGTCCTGTCGCCTAACTCCCCAGTCAACTATTGCTTGCGTTTCTGCAAACAGCCAAAGCATTTCGTTGTCATCTTCTTCAATGTTCAGTTCGTTCAACGCCGTGAACGCATACGGGTCTACTGAAAATGTCTCAATAAACTTCCCTGCAAACCCGTACAACTCGCGCAGTGCTTCCGGCAGTTTCAAACCCAGCCGCTGCTCCGCCGCGTCAATCTCTGATTCCGAGTAACCGTCGCCAGGCTGTAAGGGGCCATGCCACTCGGCGATAAAGTCTTTCAGCAGAGACCAGCGATCTTCGCGAGTAGATAGACGCGCGGCGAACTCAGGGGCGTTGAACATGGCGGGGTCCCTCTCGCTACTTATGCGTATTCATCCACCCCGGCATGACAGGTAGGATGCTGACTAAAAGATGGTCCCGCTTTCTGAGGTCGCGCTGCACCTTCTCGACGAGACGGCTATAATCAGAAGCGCTGGTGATGCTTCGGCTGGGCGGCACGACGACGTACCACCAGTGGCCTTCTTGGTGAACCGCTTTCGGCAGAACTTCCAGCGGGGCGTCAAACGGCTGATACGGCGTCAAGCGCTCCTGGACCAGCGCGACGACTTCCGGGGCAGTATGAGGTGTGGCATCAAGGATCTGCGTCATAGTTTCACTCCAAAATAGCGAAAAAGCCGTTCGGCATCACGTTTTGCCTTTTCCGCGCTTCGGCGGTCAAGACGCTGCGAAGAATAATCGGCATCAAGCCGAAGTCGGTACAACCTCAGCATCACCAGCGCAACAGCAACGCGGCGTGTTTCAGTAAACTGCGTCAAGTTTTCTACAATCAGTTCGGCCATCTCCGCATGAGCGGGAGTTTGACGTCCCAGCCGAAACGCTACCCCTTTCTGTGCCAGCTCATACGTCAGTACGGAGAACACCGCGTAGTAAAATCGGCTCGTTGCGTTTCGGTAATAGCAGCCGTCGTAGAGTGCGACTGCTGCGTGAAAGTTATCAATCCCGATTTCCTGCCAGGTCGCCATTGTCTCCTCCTTGATCCGTCTCTTCCTCTGAGATCAGCCCGGCAGCGTCGGCACAAGCAGGATTTTCAGATCCTCATTTTCTTCAATGTCGTTTTCAGCTTCGGCAAGACGCCCATAATAATCGTAGGAACGGACATCTTCTTTATCAGGCTGAACGACGACATACCAATAATCTCCATCTTGCCGCAGTCCTTTGGGCCGGACATTCAGCCGGTAATCTTTTGGCTGATGCGGCTCCAAGTATTTCTCGGCGATCTCGATAATCTGCTGCCGTGTCTCGGCGATGGTTTGGTCTGTAATCATCACTTCACTCACAATTCCACTTCCAGTCACTCACAATTCCACTTCCAGATAAGTCAAGACAAGGATTGCATCGCGCCGCGCTTCCCGTGCGGTTTGCTCATCTACTGTTCGCAGCCGGTAGTCGGCAGCAAGCCGCCTCTCGTAAAGACGGCGAATGGCGGCAGCCATGTCTGTACGCTGACGTAATGTATACTTCGTCAGGTAGGTCTTCAGCCACTCGGCCATATGGGAATGATCCGGCGTTTCCCGCTCCTCCTTCGGTAGAAACGAAGTCTGCAACAATTCATGGGTCAGCACTGAAAACGCCGCGTAGTAGAAGCGACTGACACTGCTGCGGTAGCGCATGGCGTCAAACAACTCACGTCCTGCGCGAAAGTTGTCAACGCCGATCTCCTGCCATGTCGCCATTATCTCCTCCTTGAGCGGCCTGCGGCTTCGGCTGCTTTCGCGCCGTGTAGAGACCCGCACCGACGCCGAGTGCTATTCCGATCACAACAAACAAAGCGAGATTGACCAGCAGATTGGCGACGGTGTCTAGTCCCAGCTTCTGCGTGATGGCATTGTAGACGGTCCAGAGTGCGTAATTGCCGCCGCCGATCAGAACGCCAGCCACCAGCCCAAGCGGCAGGCGCTTATTCATAACGCCCCAAGCCAGCCCAATTAGCGGGGACAGCACGAGGACGCCGAGCATGAGCAGATGGGCTTGATGCAGGTCAATCAGCTCTTTCACTCAAATTTCCTCACTTAGATCCCCCGGACGCCTCGCGCCATCGCGATCCGCCCGGTGCGGACCAGCTCACGAATGCCGTAAGGCTCCAAGAGCTTTTCGAATGCATCTATTTTATCGTTGGCCCCAGTCAGTTCGATCACGAACGTTTTTTCGGACATATCAATGACCCGGCCCCGGAAGACTTCGACAAGCTGCAAGAGCGCCGTTCGGTTCTCGACCAGCGCGTTGACTTTGATCAAGGCCAGCTCGCGGGCGATAATCGGGATATTGATGTAGTCCTGAACTTTAGACACTTCAATCAGCTTGTGAAGCTGCTTTGTGATCTGCTCTACTTCCTGCTCGTCGCCGTTGACCACGAGCGTCATGCGCGAAAGCTCCGGGTTCTCCGTGATGGAAACTGCTAAAGATTCGATGTTGTAGCCCCGGCGTGAGAACAGCCCGGAAACGCGGGAAAGTACGCCCGGCTTGTTATCTACGAGGACAGTAATTGTATGCTGGTTGGTTGTCATCTGCTGCAAAGCGTCTTTGCTCCTTTTGTCTGCTGCCGAAAAATTAGGCCAGGGCAGCACATTTCTGGATCATGGCGACATATCCCGGCCCAAGATGCTGCCAGCTAAAGCGCTGGAACGTCGCCTGCCGCCGCTTCCGCCACTCGGCGAAATCATACCCTTCCGTGAAGACTTCGCGAAGCCGAGCCGTCAAGCTGCCGGGCTGCTCAAAGTCCGACAGCAAACCACCCGTCGCAAGGACATAGCGGGTCAGTGCATAATCGTGCGCGAGGCACGGCAGACCCCAAGACAGCGCTTCCAGGAACACGCGGGGCAGTCCTTCAGACAGCGAAGCCAGCACAAAAACGTCCGCCGCTTGGTAATAGCTCGCGACTTTCTCATGCGGCACCGTGCGGATCTGGTAGTGATCCGCCCCCAGCAATTCTTCTGCCAGCGCACGCACTTCCGCAGTTTCTTTTTCCTGCTGGCCCAGCAGCACCAGATATGGCCTCGGCTCCGGCAGGGCGGCCACTTCCCGGACCACATAGTCCATGCGCTTGTGCCATTTGTTGATCAGGCCCACCGACAACACCACCGGCCTGTCCTGCGGCAGCCCCAGCGCCTCCCGTAGGGCGGCACGCTCGCTTTGGGACAGCACGACAAGCTCCGGCTCCATCTGTATGCCGTAAGGCAGCAGCTCCTGCGTTTCCGTCGGCTGCCCCATCTTCCGCGCCGCCTCGAAATGCGGCGGCGCGACCTGCTGCACGAAGTCGCAGTGCGGAAACGGCGGCGGGAGCGGCCCGCCGTTGGACAGCAGCAGCTTGAAGCGGCTGCGCGTCAAGCGCCGCCAGTACCACAGCAGATGGCCGACGGTGCTGTCGCTGAAATAGACCACGTCCGGCTGCACCCGCTGGAGATGCGGCAGCAGGCTGAGGGCAAATGTCGCCTGCTCCGCCCAGTACGCATCTTTTTTCAGCTTTCCGCCGAGCCAGGCGGCAAGCCGCGTTCCGCGCGGCAGGCACCGAAGCCTAATTTGCTTCCCGTCCGACCGACCGCCGCCCTTGAAGAGCGTCAGATCAAGCTCCGGTCTGCCAGCCAGCGCATCAAAGCATTCCCGCGTGAACGACTCATAGCCCCGGTTGATCCGGCCCAGCCCGGCGCACAGCAGAAACACTTTAGTTTTTTGAGGCATCGCGTCCTTCCTTGTTCAGTCCTGCAAGAACAGCCTCAGCGTCTTAAAACCCCATGATGCTTTTGACGGCTTGTTCCACATCCGCGAAATCCTGCGGCGACAACTGCCCAAGCGGGCGCACAACCTCATTTTGATCTATCGTTGTTACCAATCCACGCATTGCCGAGGGTTTCGCAAGGTCCGCATTTTCCCAATCGCTAATCAGCGTGTCACCGGGCCGAAGCGGCGGCGAAACATTGCTTGTCGACCCGGCGACAATCAGCTTTGAACCTGCTTGATGAAATGCGCTGATGCTGAGAACGACAACAGGACGGTTTTTCCTGCCGATGCTGCCGCTGAACATAATCTCGGCAAAGAGGACATCGCCGCGCCGATAAGATGCCGTTCTCATAAAGTGTCCTAGACTGCATCATGCTCATTAATCCAGTATTTTTCCAGGGTCGGCAGTGACAGCGCCCGCATCTCCTGAAACGCTGCCTCTTCCGACTCCGGCGCAGTCAAACTCAGCCAGATGCGAAACGACTCTCGAACATATTCGTCTGCGGCCTGTCCCTGCTCCTGTGCGGCAATTTCCAGCCGGGCCTGCGCTTCCAAAGGTATTTCAAGAGTGAGTGTCATGGATCGTTTACCTCAAAGGCTATCATAAAAGGCTATCGTAAACCGCGTCTTTGTCGTTATCCCAAATCTCTTGCAGCGTCCGCGCAGACGCACCCTTCCAGCCGGCGAACTCCACCCATTACGCATCTTCTTCCAGTCCCGCGCTCGATTCCAGTTAAATTCTCGAATGTCATGGTGCTTACTTGCCGGGCATTTCTAAACATGAGCAAGGTTATAGACAGTAGTTCACTATTTCACTGAGGTTGAAAAATGCGCTTTGCTGCCTTTCCAACTGCGTGTGTAGTCATACAATCCAATGTACCGCCGACCAAGCCACCGACAACAGGTATTAGTTTGCTAAGGTTGAGGATGCCTTTCTCGCCGAACTTCGTGACCAACCTGAAACCGACCTTCTGATTAATTTTCTTCAAGACATCCGCAGACATTTTTTTGAGTTGCGCCTGCAAAATCTTTTTTCCTACTACTATCCCTGTGTTTTTTAGAAGCTCCTCCGCTCCACTCCCTGTTAAGCAAACGTAACAGAGAGTCTTGACTTGATCGTCCTTTACATCGTAGCCATTCATAACAGCAATCGCTGCGATCATTCTAAGCTGAACGAACAACACGCTTGAGATGTTGACTGGAATGGTGACAGGTAGAGTTATAAGGCCACCCAAACCAGTCACAAAGCCAGATGTTGCTGCTTTTGCATCTTGGAACCTGATCAAGCGGTCAACTCTTTTGTCAAGCGCGTCTGTACCTCCTGAGTAATTAGCTGCCAATTCATAGGCTGAAGAAATGCTTAGTTCGGAAGCACCATTAATCGCAATATCGAGAGCCTTACCAAGAAATTGATTCAAGCCAGATTCGGGTTCTTTTTCATCAAATTCAGGCACAAATGTTTCCTATCATGCAACAAAATTGGTTGCAACAAGCAACCGTATTCACAGGGGTAACGAAAGGCACTTAGCTAATTGTTCACCCCAACGCTTCCTGGCCGGCGTAGGCGGGGATACGCTCAGTTTTTTCGTCTTCATGGGCCGGGCGCGTGTCCTCGTCGTCCATGTAGGTTTCGCTTGCCATGTAGCTGTCCAAAGGAACCATGCCTTCGGGGCGGGAGACGACCATCTGGGAGATGGTGCCGCCGCTGGGGATCATGGGGTAGACGTTTTCTTCTTTGGCAATGCGGAAGTCAATCACGGTCGGGCGGTCGGTGATGGACATGGCTTCTTCCAAAGTCGCCCGAACGGCGGACGGCGTGGAGCAGCGCATTCCGTGAGCGCCGTAGGCTTCGGCGAGCTTCAGGAAATCGGGCGACGCTTCTAAATCAACGCTGGAGTAGTGGGAGTCCCAGAACAATTCCTGCCACTGGCGGACCATGCCGAGGTAGGTGTTGTTTAAGATGCAGATTTTGATCGGCAGCTTGTAGATGGTCGCGACCATCAATTCTTGGATGCACATCTGGATCGAGCCGTCGCCGGAGACGCAGAAGACCGGGGTGTCCGGCGAGCCGAACTGAGCGCCGATGGACGCGGGCAGGCCGAAGCCCATGGTGCCGAGGCCGCCGGACGTCACAAACTGGCGCGGGCGGCGGCACTGGTAGAACTGGGCGGCCCACATCTGGTGCTGGCCGACATCGGTGACGACAATGCCGTTGTGGCCCGATACTTCGCCGATCTGCTCAATCACATACTGGCCGTGCAGAATGCCGTCCTGCGGGTAATGCAGCGGGAAATCGGCCTTCCACTGCTGGACCCGCGCGTGCCATTCCGGGTGCGTCGCGGGCGTGACGGCTTTCAGCAGCTCGGTCAAAACGCTCTTGACATCGCCGACAATCGGGACATCGGCGGGCAGGACTTTGCCGATCTCGGCGGGGTCTACGTCAATGTGGATGATCTTGGCCTGCGGCACCCACGAGTCGACTTTGCCGGTGACGCGGTCGTCAAAGCGGGCGCCGACCGCAATCAGCAGGTCGCATTCGCTGACGGCATAGTTGGAGTACGCCGTGCCGTGCATCCCCAGCATTCCCAGCGACAGGGCGTGGGTTTCCGGGAACGCGCCGAGGCCCTTCAATGTCGTGGCGACGGGAATATCGGCCAGCTCTGCCAGCGCCCGAACTTCTTCGTAAGCGCCCGAATAGATCGCGCCGCCGCCGACATACAGCAGAGGCCGCTGGGCTTCATTGATCAGTTCCGCCGCCCGCTGAATCTGGCGCGAGTGACCTTTGACGGTGGGCTTGAAGCTGGGGATAGACACTTCTTCCACGGGAACATAATCAAACTCGGCGCGAAGAATGTCCTGCGGGATGTCTACCAGCACCGGGCCGGGCCGACCCGACCGGGCGATATGGAACGCTTCGGCGATAATGCCGGGCAGCTTTTCGACATCTTTGATCAGCCAGTTATGCTTGGTGATCGGCATGGTGATGCCCGTAATATCGGCTTCCTGGAACGCATCGGTGCCGATCAAGTTGGTCTTGACCTGGCCGGTGATCGCCACAATCGGCACCGAGTCCATCATGGCGTCGGCAATCGGCGTGACTAAATTGGTCGCGCCCGGCCCCGAAGTCGCCAGGCAGACGCCGACTTTGCCGGTGGCGAGTGCATAGCCCTCGGCCATGTGGCCCGCGCCCTGCTCATGGCGTACCAGAATATGCTGGATGTCCGGGAACTGATACAGCGTATCGTACAGCGGGATGACGGCCCCGCCGGGATAGCCGAAAATCGTATCCACGCCTTCGCGCTTGAGGCATTCTAACAATGCGCGGCTGCCGGTCATTTTCATCAGTTACAGTCCTTCTATCATGCCAAAAAAGCCTCTCGTCACCCAATTGCCCAGAGGCAAGGGACGAGAGGCTAGTGAGCAGCTTCACGCGGTACCACCCTTGTTCGGCCCAAGACTTCTTTCGTAGAAGCGATCGGCCGCACTTGGAGCGCGGTAACGGGCGCGAACCGGGCGTTCTTAGTTCCCACAGGGGGTTCGGAATGCCTGCTCGGAGGGGAGAGAACGAAGGGCTTGCTGCCGTCTCGCACCAGGCGACGGCTCTCTGAAAACAAGCGCACTCGAACATTGTCCTCGTCAGTGCAGTTCAAGATGTTCAGTTGTGCCGCGGATTATACCCGGTTGTTTGCCGGGTGTCAAGGCATTTACTGAAAAAGATTGCGGGGCGGACAAAACAAGAAGGCGAACACAGAAGAAAAGGCGAACACAGAAGAAAAGGGTGAACACAAGGTTCGCCCCTGCTTTTACTTTTATGCTGCTACTTTTTGTCCAGCATGTTTGCGGCAGGCATGGTCAATGTCGTGCCGCCCACTGCGGAATTCATCATCTTTTTGCCTATCTGCGAGTTGACGACCGCTGTGGTGACATGGGAGATAAAGGCGGTCAAGATTTCCAGGTCGGGGTAGCCGTCGGAGCGCTCGACAAAGACGTAGCCGCCGCCGGACGCCGCGAACGCGAAGCCTTGACGGTTCGGGAACCCGACCATGACCAGCTTGTAGGCATCGGCGTCGGCGTAAAGCAGCCGGTGCGCCCCTTCCGCCGCAAACGCGCTCTCGTAGAAGCTGTTGGAGTCGAAGGCTGGAATGACTGGAGACGCTGGCGTAATAGTCGGTGCGGCCAGCATCTTTTTCAGGCCGATCGTGCCGGGTGGTACTAGCCCTAACAGCGGCATTGGGGCTGGCCCGGCGACTTCATAAACAGCGATGTGGACATGGTTCACGTCCTTGAGCATCGCGGCCAAGTCGCCGTTCGCGATGGCGTCCGCCACCGGGTTCGACGGCGACATGGCCCGGCCCGATGCCGGATAAACCGGCTGCCCGGTCTCGCCGATGCCTTTCAGGAACGACTTCATCATGCCGAGCAGGTCTTCCGAGCGGGCGTCCATTTCCACCCGCAGCTTTCCGCCCGGCGGCGGTGGAATGACGAGCGGCGACGTTCCCATCGTCATAGGAACGGTCATTACCGGGGATGCTGTCGTCACTGGCGCGGCAGCCTGCTGGGCCGAGGCGGGGACAGCCGCAAGAAGCGTGCCGGCAGCGAGTGCGGCGGCAAGCAGGGAAAGATGTTTTGTCATGGTGGTCTCCTTATGCGGGCAAATTTGACGACAGAAGGCATGAGAGTGAAGAACAAATGACGAGGGTGTTCACGCCCTCGTTCGGAACGCTCCCGCTCTCCGCCTTAACTGCTCGAAGTTACCTGGGTTCCATTGTAGACCCGCAGGTGCAGGTGGGCTTTTTGCAGGCGCGGCAGGTTCATTTGGCCTCTCGCGATGGCACTGACGGTGTAGGTGTTCGGGTCGCCGTCGCTGACGTACTTGAGAGTTTTGTTTTTTTCCATCAAATCCAGCCAGTAGCGGATCGTATACTTGCCCGCGCCGGGGATGATGCGCGGGATGTAATACGGGTTGAAGTTGTGGCCGTAGAAGTCTTTGCCCATTGGGGAGGCCGCCGGGTCCGCGCCCGCTTTCAGCGCACAGATATTGTGATAGGTTTGGCCGCCGCTGGAACCGCTGATGACCAGTTTCTTGTTTTTGGGAAAGACGCCGTAAGGCAGCGCCAGCGTGTCCACATTGTAATTCGGCAAGTAAGTATGAATGTTTGCGACCGCGCCGGCCAGCTCCGCTTCCACTTGACTGTCCGGCCAGTGACGGATACCTGCTTTGTGATGGATGGTGTGGTTGCCGACCTCGAAGCCGTCGTGGACCAGATAATCCATTTTGCCCTGGGCGAATGACTTCTGGTAGAACGGCGGCGGCAGCGTTGTCCCGACATTGGTAAGAACGAAGAACGTCCCCTTAAGCGGCCAGTCCGGGTGACGCGCGTGCATATCGTCCAGAATGCCGACCGCGCAGTTCGGGTCAATTTTGCCGCCCTCCGTATAATTGAACTGGCCGCGCAGGGCGTCGTCAAACGTCAAGATAACGGGCGACATCCCGGCGGGGCAGTCTATTTTCCCGTTGACATAGTCGTCGAGGCTGATCGGCCGGTAGTTGTGAGCGTAGAGCCATTCCATGTCCTGCCGGAACGCCGCCGCCGGGTACTGATAGCCGGTGGTCTTGGCGGTCTGGACAAGATCATGGTATTCTAAAATCGGGACCAGCCCCGCTTCATTCGGCTGTACTTTGGTAAGGTCTACCGGCAGCATCGGCAGGGCCTGTGCGGGCGCAGGAATTTTCGGCGAGACCGCAACGGCCTGCGGTTTCGCGTGATGGAATCGAGCCAGCAGAGAAGAATGGCAGCCGGCCAGCGCTAAAGAAAGCAGGGAAGCCGCCGCAAGGCAGGAAGACGAACGAGAAACGGAAAACATGGAAAATCCTTTGACGCAGAAAGAGCGGAGTTCAACCCATTATACCATGCCGAAAGTCCGGCTGCCACTCTTAGCGGCCATGCTGTGGAACAGCGGCAATTCTTTGATCGGCCTCGCCGGCGCACCGGGCGGCAAAGCGGCCTGGGACAGCACCGACTTCATGCTGGAAGTCTCCGGCGGCTGGCTGATCGGTCTGCTGTCCCGCGCGGGCTGGGCCGGTGCCATTACGCTCGGCGATGTAGTGCTGTATGCGTGCTGCGAGATGGTTCCGATCCTGCACGCACACGAACGGGTGCATGTCTATCAAGGGCGGCTCTGGGGGCCATTCTTTCTGCCCGCCTATGTGCTGGAGTCTGCCTGGCAGTGGCTCCGCACCGGCGACGGCTACCGCAATAACCGCTTTGAAGTGGCGGCGTATGAGATCTCTTCCGGGAAGGCCGAAGTGTGAGAAGACAAGAAAAAAGCCGTGCCGGTCAGTTTTGGGGCTGACGCGGGACGGCTTTTCTTTGCGCTCGGATTCTCTTTCAGAGTGCCGGGGGCGCAGCCGGAGAGTGTCCGGGGTTGCTCTAATTGTAACACAGAGCGAAGCCGTTGTCAAGCTGTTTGACAACGAAATTTTGTTGATCTGTTAATTCGCGGTCTGGCGGCGTCTTCGGCTCACGCAGAAAGCGCCCAGCCCCAGCAGCAGGCCCGTTGAAACCAGGGAAGACGCTTCGGGAACTGGGGCGGCGGCCGGAGTCAGCACGGCTCCGGACACGCTGGAAAGCACGTTGTTTCCGGCAGTGTCAAAAACCGCACTGCCGTTCGTGGGTGCGTCGGGAATACCGATCGCGCCGAAAGATAAAGCCGTTCCCGCCGCCGGAAGCGGCTGAAGAGTGGTGACCTGAAAGGTGCCGAGAGTTGTGGTGCCGGCATTGGTGATCGCGGTGGGGCCGAACTGCCCGTAAGTGACCCGCAGATCATTGGGCGCGGAAAGCGCGTCGGCAAGCATGGTATCAAAGGGATTGGCGGAGCTGCTTGCAAAAGGAGAATTCCCGGCGAAACTGAGAAAGGCCGGGTCTATCAGAACATTGAAATCAAAGCCGCTGAGATTTGTGCCGCCGGCCAGGTTTACGGCGAAGGTCGCCGTGGAACCGGACGAAGAAGTCTGCACGAGGGAAAGGCCGGCCTGGG
Organism: Capsulimonadaceae bacterium; assembly: GCA_965277885.1. Classification (GTDB taxonomy): domain Bacteria; phylum Armatimonadota; class Armatimonadia; order Armatimonadales; family Capsulimonadaceae; genus JANXMY01. The sequence goes on from CBDIDS010000003.1 coordinate 1,168,470, forward strand.
CCTGGGCGGCCTGCCCGCCGGCCAGCAGCAAGCCGAGTGCGATCAGCGCCGCAGGCGCGGCATGGAAGCGGCCTGCGATCTGTGTCAACGATATTTTCATGGTTTTACCTGTGTTCCCTATTATTTGTTACTTGTCGCCCATTTTGCCGTAGCTGCTTTGCAGAATTACAAGGTCCGCTTGTGTCACCTGGCCGTCATTGTTGAGGTCGGCGTTGGGGTTCCAGTTCGCTTTCCCCGGACTGCTGCCGTTGGCGTTCCGCAGCAGCAGAAAGTCGGCGAACGACACCAAGTTGTCCCCGTTGATGTCGCCGCCGAGCAGTGAGACGGTGAAGCCTGATACATTGCCGTTAGAGAGATTAACGGAGACTGTCCGCCGGAGCCACTTGCTGCCCTTGACTGAAAGCAGATACGTGCCGAGCGCAGGCGCCGTGAGCGTAAAAGAACCGTCCGCAGCGGGCGTCAGGGTTTGGCTGACGGCGCTGCCGCCGGTCGTCCCCGTGGGAGTCAGGGTAAAGGAAAGCGGCTGTGCCAGTCGCCCCGACGGTGTTCCTTGCAGGGACACGGCGCCGGACAGGATCGGCATGACGGCCGTGGCGGCGGCGGATGCTTCGTTGGCGGGCGCGGAAACAGTGCCTGAATTCACGGCAGCCACTTGGTAGAAGTAGGTGGTTCCGGGAACGGCGCTGCTGTCGGAGTAAGCCGTGCCGGAAAGGCCGGCCTTGAGCGGGGAGGAAGCTTCGCCGCCCGCGCTCGTTCCCCGGTACACATTGTAGGTCCCGCCACCGAACGCGGCACTCCAGGTCAGCGCGATCGTTCCGGGGCCCCCAACGGCAGACAGGGCGGTCGGGCCGCCGATCCCGGCGTTGATCGCGTGGGCATACGAGGCTGCATTGCCGACAAACTGGTCATACAGCCACACCCAGCCGCCGGTGCTGCCGGCCTCGCCGCGCCAGTACGCCATCTGCGACTGCGTGCCGCTGGGGCTGTATTCATTGCTGTCCACGCTGGGCTGGACCGAGATGCCGCCGAAGTTCCACTGGGCAGGGTCGTTTCCTTGACCGCCGGAATAACACTGCAAATGCACCAAGTCCACGGTGCCGGGGCGCTGCGTGTTGATCTGCGCGGCGACGCTGGTCCAGAAGCTTTGGTAGGTATAGGGGTCCAGCGCCACGGTGTAGCCGAGGCCGCCCAGCATGACCGCAAAAGAAGTCATTGAACTCTGGTCGTAACAGTTTTCGTCGTCGAAATCAATGGAATCCAGCGCAGGAATGGCTTTTTTGAGCGCCTGGAAGTTCTGGTAAAGAATGCTGCTCGGTCCGGTGCCTTGGGCTTTGATCAAGTCGCGGACATCCTCAAAGTCGCCGTAGTTGGAGGAGCCGACGCTGAACGTGACCCGCCGCACGGTCCCCTGCTTTAGACTTGCCATGTTGCCCGCGAAATCGGGGTGGGTCGCCCCGCCGATATAGACGCCGTTCGCGCACAGCGGAAACTCTCCATTGAAGTTAAGATCGCCGTTCGACCGGACTTCAATGTTCCAGACCACGACTTCATTGAAGCCGGAGTTTTTCAGTTCATTGATGTGGCCGGCAGCGTTGATATAAAGCGGGCCGCCGCCGAAGACCCCGGACGAGGCGGCGTGCGCCGCCTGCGGCAGAGCGGCTCCCAGGCCGAACGCGCCGAAAGAAAGAGCCGCCGATAAGACGGAGACGGTTTTGACGGACAAAAACTGCATAAGTTCCTCCTGCATTGGTGCTGGCCCATTATACAGCAACACTCGCTTTAACACAAGCATTATTTTTTATGCAAAAAGTACTTCAGACGGAAAAAAGAGCGATTGCCAGCGCCGCTTTGTCCTGCGCGGCGTCGCCGAGGGCAGCGGGGACAATGGAAACTCCTTCCCAGACGCGCGGCCAGCAGTAAGCCTCCGTCGCGGCGCGGATGGGTTCCAGGAACAAATCGGCGGCGTGAACTGCCAGCGTTCCTAAAACAATGCGCTCTAAGTTAAGGGTTTGCAGTAAGTTCGCGAGGCCGATTCCCATGGCAAGCGAAGCGTCGGCGATGACCGAGAGGGCGACCGGGTCGCCGAGGCGGGCGCGGGCGCAGACATCGTGCGCGGTCAGTTGGTCTTCGCCGTACCGCTCCCGGCCCATGCGTCCAATGCTCGTCCCCGACGCCATCGCTTCCAGGCAGCCGCGCTTGCCGCAGAGGCACGGGACGCCGCCGGGGTAGATGGTCGCGTGGCCGATTTCGCCCGCCAGGTCCCGACGTCCCCGATACAACGCGCCGTCTAAGATGAGGCCCGCCCCGATCCCCGTCCCCATCGTCAGAAACGCCATATCCCGGCAGCCCTGCCCCGCGCCCCAGCGATGCTCGGCCAGGGCGGTCGCGTTGGCGTCGTTTTCGAGAGTCGCCGGCAGCCCCAGATCCGCTTCCAGCATGGCCTTCAGCGGCACATCTACCCAGTGCGGCAGGTTCGGCGGGGCGTGGACAATGCCGGTGCGCGAGTCCAGCGGTCCGCCGCAGGAAACACCGACCGCCGCAAGCTCGGTCAAAGAAATGCCGTACTCCCGGCAAACGTCCTTGACGAGACCGATCAAAACCGCGTAAGCATCGGGAAAGCTTGTCTGCGGCGTCCGCGCTGAGACTCGCGCCAGCACGTTCCCGGCGGTGTCACCGATCAAAGCTGCCGACTTCGTGCCGCCGATGTCAATGCCGAGAATAAGCGTCATCTCTACTGCGTCCCAGTCTACTGCGTGCTTTGGGTCGCAGGCTGGACATGACCCGCCATCGGTGTTTCCGTCTGCTTGTCGTAGGCTTCGCCGGGGTCGCCGTGCTGCTTTTCGGCGCTGGGAATACCGCTCGACGCCGGGGCAGTGCTGCTGGCTCCGGCATGGTGGCTGTGCAGGGTCGCTTCTTTTTCCTTGCCGTCGCCGCCGTCCGCGAACATAAGCTTGGTGGTGACCGTGTCCGCCGGAACAGGCTGCTCAAATGCATCCGGCTGTGTCAGCCCGATATGCTCCTCAATGTCATCTGCCATTATTGAAAGTCTCCTAAAAAATCAAAGTCTCTTAAAAATCAAAGTCTCTTACACCCGTTGTACCCAACTTGCGTGCGCGTCGTGCATGGCGGGAACAATGTCATGGCCGGTGGCCGGCAGGTACAGCATTTCCTTCTCGCACCGAAGCGCGTTATAAACGGCGTAGACCGTCGGCGGCTTGCAGCTTGGATCGCGCCCGCCCGCGCTCATCTGGGTCGGGCAGCGGATGTCCGCAGCATGGGACAGCGGATCAAAGTAGGCATACGTTCGGTAGATTTGGTCGGCGGCTTTGGGATGGGCATCGGCATAGTCGGCGATCAGTCCGCGAGCGTCCGGGTAGCGGCCTGCGCTCATCTTCTTGTATTTGTCCCGGTCCAGCAGCGAAAGCGCCAAGTGGAGAGCGCCGAGCCAGGGCATATCCGCAAGGCAGAGCTTAACTTGCGGGGCCAGCGCTGCCGTGACTAAGCCTAGTCCCCCACCCTGACTCATGCCTCCGACCATCAGCCGCTCACCGCTGACTTCCGGCTGCGCCCCCAGCACATCCAAAGCCTGGAGGCAGTGGCCGACGATTTGGCGGTAAATGTACGTCTGCGGCGACTCAATCCCCTGCGTTATGTAATCAGCATTGGACAAACTTGGGTGCTTGTACGGCGTGTCGGGCAGATTGCCGTGCAGATTGAGTCCTAATGTCACCGTATCGGGGTACAGGGCTTCGGGACCCGGCGGCGGGTTGCCGAGGGAGTACCCCGGCAGCCACAGATACCCCCGATTGCCACTTTGTTCCGTCAGGATTTTCGGCGCCGCCAGCCAGCCGTAGACCAGTGTGTCGGAGAGCGACGAAAACCGAATCCAGTCTATGGTATGGGTTGCCGTCTCGCCCCCCGCCCCAGCCAGCCGCTCCCAGTCCGCAGGAACCGCGTCAAGCTCGGCCTTGACCCCGGCCCAGAACGCCCCAAAATCCGCCGGTCGTTTGACTTCCGCCCGTGTTTCTTCCAGTGTCAGCATAGGCATCAGCCGCTATATCCGGTCAATCGTGTCTTCTAAACGCCGGGCAAGTTCTTTCAAGCCGTTTGCCTTGAGCGTTTGGAGGTACTCGTCAGGATTTTTCGGTGGACGGTGCAGGGAAGTGCGATGCGCCCGCACAGTTTGTAGAAACAGGTCCGGCCACTCGTCTAAAAGCCCGTCAAGAAAAGGATCGGGATGAACTGCCTGAACGCCGTAGGGACGCAGAACAGCCGCAGGGAAATCCGATAAGTTGAATGTCACAATCAGCCGGGCTTTTGCCTGAAGCGCGGCGGCGAGGATATGGCGGTCTTCGGCATCCGGCAGGCTCAGGGCGGGGATCAACGCCTCGTAGCCCGACACAATGCTTTTTGGGACCGCTTGGTTCATCAGGCGGCGAGTGCGGTTTAGCTGTGCAGCGCTCACCTGCGGGTTGTCTGCCAGCACATTCCGCGTCCATTCCTCATGTATCTGCTCTGTCCAGCGCGGGGCGTACAATCCGGCGACAGCAGCCCGCATGAGCAGGTCGCGCAGCGAGGGAGGATACAGAACGCAGGCGTCCAGAACGGCAACAGCGTTCATCGGTACAGGCCGAGCCGTTCGGTTTCCTCGACCAGTTCCTGCATAACGGCTTCCCGACGCTCCATTTCAGCCGCCGGGATTTCCTCAGTTGGCCCGGCACATCTGGCCTCGCGGAGAACAGCACGGACAGCGGCGACCGCCTCAACATGATGCAACTGCTCCACCATGCTTTCATAGGTTTCCGTATCCAGCAGAACGACCTCCGCCCGACCGTCCACGGTCAGCACTTCCGGCATCCGTGTCTCTTTCAGCCGGGCGACATGCCGCTCCGGGTTTTGGAGAAAGTCGCTCATCGCGTGTGTTTGTTGTGTGTCCAGCATTCGCTTCCTCAGTTCAGTCGCCCTTAAAGAATTTGCAGTGGATTTCATCATGGCCGATTTCAGAAAAAGAGTCAAGTCATTCCCGCCTCTACAGCCGCCAGCCGCTCCCAATCCACCGGGCGCTTGACTTCCGTTCGTGTCTCTTCTGTGAGTGTCAGTGCTGACATAAACAAGGCTCCAAACGCTTTCGCGATTGAAGCCCAAGTTTACCTGCGAAAACGCAGTTTGGGAAGTATAATAGAAGTTATGGCACACGCGCAAAATAAGAAGTACGGGACGGTGATTGTTTGGCTGCGGCGGGACCTGCGGGTGTCGGACAACGCGGCACTTTACGCGGCCTGCGAGCAGGCGAAAGAAGTTGTGCCGCTGTTTGTGTTTGACCCGGACATTCTAAGGCGCGAGGACACCGGCGCGGCGCGAGTGGCTTTTTTAATTGACGCACTTAAAGTGCTGGATGCCAATCTGCAAAAGCTGGGCGGGCGGTTGATCATTCGCAACGGCAAGGTGCCGGAGCAGATTGTGAAAGCCGTGGAGGAGTTCGGGGCGGACGCGGTGTTCCATCAGCGGGAATACGAGCCGTTTGGAGTGAAGCGGGACGAAGCCGTCGCCGTGGCGTTGAAAGAGCGCGGCACGGCAATCGAGACGTTTCCGGGATTGTCGCTGTTTGAGCCGCCGGAGATTATGACGAAAACGGGGACGCCCTACACGGTGTTCGGGCCGTATAAGCGGGAATGGTTTTCCCAGCCTGCCGAGGGGCCAAAGCCGGTGCCAAGCTCCGTGCCGGTGCCGGCAGACGCCAAAAGCGACGGATTGCCGTCACTGGAAACGCTGAAGTTCCAGACGGCGCAGACGTTTGAATGCGGCGGGGAAGACCGGGCGCAGGCGCTGCTGGCGGAGTTCCTCAAACAAAAAATCAAAGCCTATGATGGGGCGCGGGATATTCTGAGCGTGGACGGGACCTCGCTGCTGTCCCGGCACCTGCACCTCGGCACCCTGTCGGCGCGGGCGGTCGTGGACGCGGTGCGTCGGGCGGGGCTGGATCAGCCGTCGGAAGTAAAGCCGGACGACGAGCAGAAAAGCGAGCATCGGGCGGAGCCGGGGCATAGCACGTTCTTGACGGAGATCGCCTGGCACGACTTTTACTTGCAGATTTTGCACCACTATCCCTATGTCACCGAGGGCGCGTTCCGGCCTCAGTTTGACGCTTTGGAATGGGAAAACAGTGAAACGCTCTTTGAAGCCTGGAAAACGGGTAGAACAGGGTATCCCATCATTGATGCGGCGATGCGGCAGCTTAACTCGGAGGCGTGGATGCACAACCGGGGGCGGATGCTGACGGCGTCGTTTCTGACCAAAGACCTGCTTGTAGACTGGCGCTGGGGCGAAAACTACTTCATGCAGCAGCTTGTGGACGGCGACCAGGCCGCAAACAACGGCGGCTGGCAGTGGGCGGCGGGAACGGGAACCGATGCCCAGCCGTTCTTCCGTATCTTTAATCCGACCACCCAGGGCGAGAAGTTTGACCCCGACGGCGCGTATGTCAAGCGGTGGGTCCCGGAGCTGTCGCGGGTTCCGGCGAAGTTCATTCATTTCCCGTGGAAGCTGTCCGACGCCGAGCGGGCGCTGGTCTGCCCGGATTATCCCCCTCGCGTGGTGGACCATGCAAGGCAGCGGGAACGCGCCCTGGCGATGTACGCGAAGGTGACGCAGGAGAAGACATGAAGCGACAGAAGCAAGAAGCGCGTGGGATGCGTGGGAATAAATTCCTACGCTGTGGGGCGCGGACGCCTAATGTCCGCCTGCGCGGACAAAGAGCAGGAGGTGCCTATTCATGTCCTTGTCCGCGCAGGCGGACATTAGGCGCATCGCCCCACAGCGTAGGAATTTATTCCCACGCTCTTTCCTATACTTCTTTTGCCCTATTGGCTCTGATGCTTACCTTCAGCCTGCCGAGTCACGCGCAGACTACGCCGTCGTCGGCCACGCCGGCGATCGTCGGGCCACCGCGCGTACTGATCTTGGTCTATCAGCAGCCGGGCGGGGCGGACCAGGTTTCCGTCACCTACGACCCGAAAGTCACTCCGGCTCAGGCAGCGGCGGACATGGACGCCTTGACGCAGGCGACCGGCTGGCCGATCAGCAGCCGGAGTATCACCGAAGCTGCCTCGCCGCTGACCAACCGACCCGGCGCGATGACCAGCGTGACCTTCGCCGTGCCGGGGGTCGTGCAGGACGCCACGCACACGTTCCCCGTGGAAGCCCTGGCGCGGGTGTTCCGGCGGTACAAGCGCCTGAACGCGGTGTTTATTGTCGGGCCGCAATTTCAGTTCCAGGGAGCGCGGTCGTATGCCGACAATGACATCAAAGTCGTTTTGGATCAGCACGAGACATCGTATGTCTATCAAATTCAGATCTTAAACCAGAACTTCAGCCGTCTGCCGCCGGCTCAGGGAACCGCCGTGAATGCTCCTGCTCACAAATCGCCGTGGGGGATTTTGCTCGGCATTCTGGGCCTCGCGGCGCTGGCGGGCGTGCTTGTATACCTTCTGGCGGCGCGGCTGCCGCAGTCACAGCCGAAGCGAAGCAATTCCGATGCAGAGGCCGAGACCCGGCTGGAAGCGGGAACCCGGAAGTAATCGAATAAGGAAATAACAATGGAAGAAGTACACGAGCTAGAAGTACACGAGCTGCTGAAAGTCGCGGCGTCGAAAAAAGCGTCCGACGTTTTCATCAAAGCCAACAGCCCGCCGGCGATGCGGATCAGCGGACGCATCCACATGACCGATGCGCCGCCGCTGACCGAAGATGACTGCCGCAACCTGGCGTACAGCATTATGAGCCATGAGCAGATCGGTCGGTTTGAACACCGGCACGAGCTGGACCTGGCGTTTGAGGTGGAAGGAGTCTGCCGCATCCGCTGCAATGTCTACCAGCAGCGCGGCTCGATGGGCATGGTGCTGCGGCTGATCCCCCTCAAAATCTTCTCACTGGAACAGCTCGGTATGCCGCCGGTTCTCTCCGAGCTGACCAAATCCCGCCAGGGTTTGATTTTGGTGACTGGGCCGACAGGCTCCGGCAAAACCACGACGGTTGCCGCGATGCTGGACCTCATCAACTCGACTCGGCGCACGAACATCATCACCTGCGAAGACCCGATTGAGTTCATGCACCCGGATAAGATGTCCATTGTCTCCCAGCGCGAAATCGGCCTGGATACGGATTCGTTTGCCGATGCGCTGAAATACATGATGCGCCAGAACCCGGACGTGCTGCTCATCGGCGAAATGCGTGACATTGAAACCATGAGCGTCGGCCTCGCCGCCGCTGAAACCGGCCACTTAGTCTTTTCGACCCTGCACACGGCGTCCGCCGCCGAGACATTGGACCGTATCATCAACATGTACCCGCCCCAAGATCGGGACATGGTCTGTCTGCGTTTGGCGGGGTCACTCCGGGGCGTTATTTCCCAGAAGCTCCCACCGCGCGTAGACGGCACGGGCCGGGTCGGGGCCGTCGAGGTCATGGTCGTGACCCCAACCGTTTCCAAGCTGATTGAAGAAGGCCGGGCGTCCCAGCTTTACGGCGCGATTGCCGAGGGCAACTTCTGGGGGATGCAGACGATGAACCAGTGCCTTATCAAGTACGTCCGGGCTGGCCTAATTTCCGAAGAAGAAGCCCTGGCGAACGCCGGCAATGTCACCGAAATGAAGCAGATGCTTCGCCGCCCCTGAACCCTTACCCAACGCGGAAAAACGTCCTGCCGAACTTGGCAGGACGTTTTTCTTTTGCTCTGCTGATGTGAAATTTGTCACACATCTGCCAAATCACTTGACAGGTGGCACACAATCTGTTAAACTGCTTTCGTGGCTGCCTTCAGTTCCCGTGCCACACAACTGCACTACCTCTCGCTTTTTCGGATTTTTGATTTTCTTATTTTTCTTGTTTCTGATTTTTGTTGTCGGCTTGTGATCGCTTGCATCCGCCTTGCTTCCCTCAGTCTAGAATAGCAGATTGCTGATAGCCCTGCCGAGACGCTGTACAAAGCAGTAGAAAGGAGGATCACGAGAAAATACCCATGAGAGAACATACGGCCGCAAGCGGCCCTTGTTCGTCGAATTGATCCGCCGGTACACAGCCGTATCGTCCCGGTGCATTTCCCAATGACGTATCAAGACAAAGAAAGCGTGCAAACAATGGCAAAAACGCAGGTCAGTTTATCAAAAACACACCCAAAGCAAATCGGCGCGAAAGCGCCCCTCAGCGCCGAGGACATGCTCGGCTTGCAGAACGAGCCGAATCAAGCGCTCCCGGAAGCCGTCCAGAAAGAATTAGCGACGCCGCGCATCTACCTGGAAGGCGTCTCCCATCGCAGCGCGATCGAAGATTGCCTGAGCGCAGTGGAAGGGACAGATGCGGCATGGACGCTCCGGCTGCCGCCGGGCGCGAGCGCGGGCCTGTCCGGGCGGACCGGCGAGCGGCTCAACCGGGCGACGGCAGGCATGAGCGGGGCTGTTTCGACACCCCCCTACCGGCCGGACTGGTCCGGCATTTCGTATCAGCCGCGCATTGCCGCACCCTTCCGCCACGAGCGGATGCGGACGATCAAAAACCGCACGATTGAAGCGTACTACGGGGTTTACGACAATCCCGATGCGCGTCAGGTTTATTATCCAAGTGACTACCCGTGGCGGTGTACCGGGCGGATTTTTACCTATACCAGTTGGCCGACGCCGAACTGGGCCTGGTCGGGGTCGGGCGTTCTGGTGGGTCCGCGCCTGGTGCTGACCGCCGGCCATGTCGCACCGTGGGGGTCCCCCAACTGGGCAATGCTGTTTGTCCCGGCGTACTGGGACGGCACATCGGTATATGGAGCCGGCGCAAGCTCCTATGTCTCGGATTATCGCGGATGGAACACGAATGATCAGGTTGCGGCTCACGATATTTCTTTGCTGCGGCTTTTTCAGCCGCTCGGCAATCAGCTCGGCTGGATGGGATCCAAGACTTACGACGGTGCCTGGGAGGGCGGCAACTACTGGACCTTGACCGGCTACCCCGGTTCAATTGCCGGCGCCAATCGTCCTTCCTATCAATCGGGCGTCGCTGTGCTGGATGACGATGAGGACAGCGGGGCACAAGAGATCGAGCATCACGGCGATTCGTCGCCGGGCGACTCCGGCGGACCGATGTACGGGTTCTGGAGCGACGGCCCGCACGCCATCGGCACGACCAGCGGCGGCGAGACTATCAGCGGCGGCTTCCTCGGCATCGGCAATGAAGATAACAACATTGCGGCGGGGGGCGGGGCGATGGTAGACCTCGTCAACTGGGGCCTCAGCAACTGGGCCTAGACCCGAAAATGGGCCTAGACCCGAAAAAGCCCGGCACAAAACCGGCGGGACATCACCCTCGCGGGCGTTCTTGTACCACTTTCAGGCAGTCAAGCCGCGGACTTACCCGACCCGCGATTTAGCCGCCCTGCCGCCGGTTGCAGCCGATCAGGCGCGGGACATGACGGACAGCGTTCCTGCCGGGCCGGCGCATGTTCTGCCCCGCCCGCCGCGTTCGGCCTCGGCGTCAAGATCGCCGCGCCGCCGAACCCGGCGTGACGGGGCGCCGGCCGTGCCGAAGCAGGCGCTGGCCCAGCTTGGCTGACCCGACGGCACGCGCCTTTCGCTCCGTCAGGACGGCGGCCATATGGTCATCGGCTCGACGCCCGGTGGTTCTGCCGCCCTGACGGTGTGGGGCGGTCAGCGTCTGCGGATCTGCCGGACAGTTCCCCGCATGGCGGCACTGTCGGTGGATACGGTAACGATTGAAGTGGAGGGGGATGAGCTGCGGGTGAAGGGGAAGTAAATGAAAACTCGCCGTAGCAAGCTACGGTGTATCTAAAAGAAGGTAGCGGAAGCCACTGCGTCTAAAACAACTCCAACTGCGAGGCGGGCGGCCCCTCCTCTGCCGGAAACTTGCGGTATTCAGCTTCGCGTCCCTGGCTGGCGACGTAATGGCGGATCGTTTCCTCAGTGCCGTTGCGCCCGACCGTGTTGATGTAGTAGCCGCTTGACCAGAACGCGCCGCCCCAAAGCTGCGCCTTCACCGACGGCACACGGCGCAGTATCTCACGGGCTGTAATGCTCTTGATCGTTTGAACGATCTTCTTGGGGCTGTACATCGGCACCGACTGAACCAGGAAATGCACATGATCCTGGTCAGTACCGATCTCAAGAAACGTGATCTCGTAGCGATTGCTGATGTCAAAGCAGACCCGCCGCAGCACGGCATCCACTTCGTCTGTGACGACAGCGCGGCGGTACTTCGTCGGGCAAACCGCGTGGTACAACAGCACCGAGACATTGTGGCTTTTGTGGATGTATTCGCTCATAGTGTGTTCGCTCATGCCAACACATCATACCGAATAAAGACGCAAATCAGGTAACGAAGCAAGCTTCGGGGAATGACACCCGATGAGATTCAATTCGCGTACCCAATGCTCTGGCCTGCCGGGTATACTTTTATGCGGTACTGATCATGGGAGCAGCCCACTCATACGGCGCACGAGACGCACCGAAAAGAAAGGCTTTTATGGCTTCACCGATCACACCCGCCGCGCCGGCTGCATCCAGCCCGAAAAAGACAGGCCCGAAAAAGACAGGCCCGAAAGAGGATGCCGGTCATTACCCCCCGGATCGCCGTCAGGCAATTTGGGTGCGCTTTTCACTGCTCCTTCCCGCCTGCCTTCTTGTGCTTGCCGTTTTTGCCGCCGCCTGGGGGCAATATCTGCTGTTCGGCCTGCCGTATATCCACGTTTACACGCTGGCGGAGCTTCATCATTCGCCGGTTAAGCCCGGCTTCCCGGCCTGGCTGCGGCTCGCGCATTACGCGAACTTCCTGCTCATGGTGCTGATTATCCGCAGCGGGCTGTCGATTTTGTGGGATCACCCCCGGCTTTATACCAATGTCAACTGCACTCCCGGCAGCGAGTGGATACGCTTCACGCCGACCAAAGTGCCGACAGACCGGCTTTACACGGCAAACGATGACCAGCGCTATTTGTCCCCCTGGCTGGGGCTGCCCGGCTTCCGTCACACGGTCGGCATGGCGCGGCATTGGCATTTCATGAGCGACCTGCTATGGATAGTCGCGGGGCTTGTCTACATTGGAATGCTGTTTGTGTCCGGCCACTGGGAGCGCGTTGTTCCGACCTCCTGGCACATTTTGCCGGAAGCATGGGCGACTTTTGTTTTCTATGCCACCTTCCACCTGCCGCCGGAGCCGGATGGCTTTTACCGCTACAACGCCTTGCAGCAGATCGCTTACTTTGCCGTCCCATTTGTGCTGGCACCCCTCTCCATTTTAACCGGCATCGCCATGTCGCCTGCTTTTGACAACCACTTCCAATGGTATCCCAAAGTGTTCGGCGGGCGGCAGGGGGCGCGATCCCTGCACTTCCTGCTGCTGGTCGGCTATGTCGCCTTTATCATCGTCCACGTGGGCCTGGTATTCGCCACCGGCCACAACCAGAACATGAACCACATCGTTTTGGGGCGGGACGACACCGGGCCGCGCGGCCTGATCCTAGGCATTATTGGGATTGCCGCCGTGGTCGCTGCGTGCTTTGGGGCGTACTGGCTTTCCTGGAACCGGCCGCGTGCCGTGCAGATGGCCGCGAAACACACGGCCGGCGCCCTGCTGGTTCGGGGGCTGAACCCGCTGAAGCCGCGAGCCGAATATCGCCGACAGGACATTTCGCCCCATTTCTGGCCGAACGGGGCGCTGCCGACTTCCGCCGAATGGCTGGCACTGGCCGCAGGCGATTTCCAGGACTACCGGCTGCGTATTTACGGCCTGGTGGAGAATCCGGTAGAGTTATCCCTGGACGAACTCAAAGCGCTGATCAAGCAGGAGCAGACGACCCTGCACCACTGCATTCAAGGATGGTCGGGCATTGCCGAGTGGGGCGGTCTGCCGCTGACGGCGCTGATGGAGATTGTTCGGCCTTTCCCGGAGGCCAAAGCGGCGGCGTTCTATTCGTTCGGCGACAGCCGTTCCGGCCGGCAGTATTACGACACGCACACGATGGAAAACCTGAGGCACCCACAGAGCCTACTCGCCTACGAAATGAACTATGCACCTTTAGGACCTGTCTACGGAGCGCCGCTGCGCCTGCGCGTCGAGAACCAGCTTGGCTACAAGATGGTCAAGTGGATCAGCGCGATTGAGTTTATCGCCAGTGAAAAAGAAGTCGGCGCAGGCTACGGCGGCATCAAGGAAGACGAAGAATACTTTGATTTGATTGCCGACATCTAAAGAGATATTGGAAGAGATATTGGAAGAAAAGAGCTGACACTGATGCACAAGAACATGAATGAGATGGAACAATACAGCGACGATCAGTTCGTTGTCAAAAGCGTCTATAAAGGCGAACAGAGCGAGGCTGTTCTGCTGTTTCTGAAGCCCGGCCAGGAGATGCCCTCGCATCCCCATGAGCGGTTCGAAGTCGTATTAGTGCCGCACAAAGGCCGGGGCCTGCTGATTGTGGACAACGCGAAAGAAGTGGAGCTTGTCCCGGAGACGCTTTACTATGAGCCGGCGGGCCACACGTTTCGCATCAAGAACACCGGGAATGAGCCGCTGCAAGTCTTGATCACGCTTGTCCGGGTGGAGCCAACCCCAGCATAAAATCCTTCCTGGGCTGTGAACCCGTCGGCTTTAGAAATGCAAGCCCCCGTCTGCTGCACGGCAAACGGGGGCCTTCTCAATTAAAACCCAGCACTTTCCGGGCTGGGTTTTTGGTTCTTAGTTACTCCGAGCCTTGCCTTGCGTGACCCAGCGACGGGGGCAACAGCGACTTCGGCGGATAGGGCTTGCTCAGAAGCTCATGCAGCGGCGGAATGGGCATAAGGTCTCCTGCAAAGTCGCCTATGCCGCTTCCAGGCGGCGCGGCTGAATAAACCGGTAATTCTCGGCGCGGGCCAGGCGCGTTTCCACAAGGTTATAGTGTGCCTGCAAGTTCAGCCAAAACTCCGGCTCGATGCCGAAATACAGCCCTAAGCGAATGGCGGTATCCGGCGTGATGTCGCGCCGTCCATGCAGAATATCGGCGACACGCGCCCGCGTGATGCTCAGGTCTTTTGCCAGGCGGTAGGGGGTAACGCCCATCGGCTCTAGAAAATCCTTTTGGAGTATTTCTCCCGGATGAATATTCGGCAGTTGTTCCATCATTTTGTTTCCTTGTTCAAAATTGCTTTAATGATAGTCCACAATTTCCACTTCTTCCGCATCGGCTCCGATCCAGACGAAGCAGACACGCCACTGGTCATTGATGCGAATGCTGTGCTGACCGGCTCGGTTTCCTTTCAGTGCTTCCAGTCTGTTGCCGGGCGGCACGCGCAGACTGTTAAGACTAACAGCGGCATGGAGTTAGAGCAGTTTTCGCAGCGCGGTTGTTTGGATATTCGCGGGAAACTTCCGGGAGACTATGTTTTGAAACACTTTTTCCGTTTCGAGGTCGCGGAAGCTGATAATCACAGCGAAAGCGTATCACATTTGGGTACGCTTTGTCAAGTACAAAAACAGAAAGCCCGGCACGAGAAGTACCGGGCTTTCTGTGTCTACGGGTTTTAGTCCCGGCTTCGCGCCTTGCCTTTCGCAACCCGGCGGCGGGCGGCGGGGGCGAGGACGGCTTCAGTGGACGGTTCTTCGCTGAAGAAGTCGTCTTCATCCGCGCCCTGCTCGATCAGCTCGGTCAGGCCGGCCAGTGGGTCGGCTGGAACCTGGGCGTCCATGCTGATTTGGATAGACGCCATGATCTGGACGACTTCGCCTTGAATAGACGCCTGCATCTGCTGGAACATATCGTAGGCTTCTTTTTTGTACAGCACCAGCGGGTCAATGCCCGCGTAGCCGCGCCAGCCGATGCCTTCGCGCAGGTAGTCCATCGCCGACAGATGCTCCATCCAGTGCCGGTCGAGCGATTGAAGCGTGACGCGCCGCTCTAAGTCGCGCATCTCAGCCAGGCCCGGCTCTCCGCCCAAGTTTTCGGCAAAGTGTGCTTCTTTGTCGGCATACGACTTGTCGGCAAGATCGGTGACATATTCAATTAGCTCAGGCCGCTTTTTGTTCTTCAGATCGTCCACTTGGGCGTACTCGCCAATGGGGAAGGTCTGGCCCAGCGTGTTGTACAAGCCTTCCAGGTCCCATTCTTCAGCCGGGACGCTTTCAGGCGCGTACTGGCCGATCTCGGCTTCCACCGTATCGTGCAGGTATCCGGCAATGGTCTCGCGCAGGTCCGCGCCTTCCATGATCCGCCGCCGCTCGCCGTAGATGTTGGCCCGCTGAACGTTCATCACGTCATCGTAGTCCAGCGTAGACTTGCGCTGGTCGAAGTAGAACTGCTCCACTTTCTTCTGGGCGCGGGCGATCATCGCGGAAAGCATTTTGGCGTCAATCGCCTGGTCTTCGGCCCAGCTTTGGAGCAGCGGCGAGTTGGCTTTGTCGCCGAACAAGCGCCACAGCTCGTCTTCCAAAGAAACGTAGAAGCGGGACGCGCCGGGGTCGCCCTGGCGACCGGCCCGGCCTCGAAGCTGGTTGTCGATGCGCCGGGCTTCATGCCGCTCGCTGCCCAAGATATAGAGGCCGCCCAGTTGACGGACTTCTTCGGCTTCGCGCTGATGCTCCGCGCTGCCGCGCTCACCGACCGGCGTGAGGCCGATCTGCGGCTTGCCGCCGCGCTGATAATCGTAATCGTCGCCCGCGCCTTTTGCCGACTCGATCTCGCTGACGGTCGAGCCGCCGAGCAGGATGTCCACGCCGCGTCCCGCCATGTTGGTCGCGACCGTCACCCGTCCCTTGCGGCCTGCTTCGGCGATAATATGCGCTTCTTTTTCGTGCGACTTGGCATTGAGGATGTTGTGCGGAATGCCGTGAGTCAGCGCTTCGTCCAGCCGCTCCCGGTCATCAGGCGCAATGCCGAGCAAAGCTGCCAGTGCGTCTCGGTTGGCCTGGTCGGTCATGCTGGTCGTCATGCCGAAGTGTTTGGCGGCTTCGGCCATCTGGCCTGCCGTGAGCACAGGCGGGTTCTCGCCTTTGGCCGCGCCGTAAGGGGAAAGGCGCTGGTTCAGCACCGCGCTCCACTCGGCGTATTTGGCTTTGTCCAGCCCTTTAGTAGTTTCCAGCTTATCACGCAGCAGATCGCTCATCGCGAGTAATTGCAGGCGGTCATAGCGCAGGCGGTCGGAGACGCGCTCGGACATTTCGACGCTTCGGGTGCCGACCAAAACCGGCTGCTGGCGAGCAAAGAGCGTCAAGATTTCGCGGGCAATGCCGCGCAGCTTGGCTTCCTGCGACTTGTAGATAATGTCCGCTTGGTCTTTGCGAATCATCGGCTTGTTGGTCGGCACCGTCACCACGTCCAGCGCATAGATCTTGCGGAACTCGTCTTCCTCGGTCTTGGCCGTGCCGGTCATGCCGCCGAGTTTTGGATAAAGCCTAAATAGATTTTGGAACGTGATCGTGGCGAGTGTCTGGTTCTCGTTCTCGATCTTGACGCCTTCTTTGGCTTCCACGGCCTGGTGCAGACCGTCCGACCAGCGGCGTCCGAACATGAGCCGCCCGGTATTTTCGTCAATGATGACGACTTCTTCCTTGCCTTCTTCGTTCTTCTTTACCAGGTAGTCAATATCCCGCTTCCAGACGGCGTGGGCTTTCAGAGCCGCGCCCGCGTGCTGCATCAGCGACAGGTTCTCGGAGTCGGACAGGTTCTGAATGCCTAAAGCTAATTCCACCCGCCGCTGGCCGTCATCGGTGAACGTCGCCGTCTTCTGCTTTTCTTCGATCTTATAATCCCGCTCGTTCTGAAGCTGCCGAACAATACGGTCCATCTTGACATATAGATCCGACGATGCCTCGGCCTGCCCGGAGATAATCAGCGGGGTGCGGGCCTCGTCAATGAGAATGGAGTCCACTTCGTCCACAATCGCGAAAATCAGCTCCGGCTGGGCCAGCTCCTGCCCCGGCACAGCCAGGTTATCGCGCAGGTAGTCAAAGCCGTACTCGTTGTTCGTGCCGTAAGTAATGTCGCAGTCATACGCGCCCCGGCGGTTCTCGGCGGGCCGGGCGAAATCGTAGCGCGGGTCCGGGTGCCGGTATTCCGGGTCGAAGATATAGGTGCCGCCGAGATCGCCCGTTTCCGGGCTTTGGCCCTGAATGATGCCGACCGACAGCCCTAGAAAGTGGTACAGCGGCCCCATCGCGACCGCGCCGACTTTGCTTAAATAGTCGTTGACCGTGACCAGATGAACGCCTTTGCCGGTCAGCGCGTTTAAATAGATCGGCAAAGTCGCCGTGAGCGTCTTGCCTTCGCCGGTCCGCATCTCGGCAATACGTCCGTCGTGCAGCACCATACCGCCGATCAGCTGCACGTCAAACGGGCGCATCTTGATAGTACGCTTCGCCGCTTCGCGGGCCACGGCGAAGGCTTCCGGCAGCAGGGGGTCCAGCGCCAGGTCGCAGACGGCCCGCTTGTCATCCCGCGCCAGGTCGTGCCAGGCGACGCCGCGCCGCTCGCATTCGGCGTCCATAATCTTTGCAACCCGCTCTTTGAATTCGGTCGTCTTGCCTTGCAGCGCCTCGTCGGAGAGCGCCGCCATTTCGGGTTCCAGAGTGTTGATTGTGTCGGCGACTTTCCGGTATTTTTGGATGTCGCGCTCGTTGCCGTCAAATAAGTTTCGGAGAAACTGCATGGTAAAGTAATTGCCTTTCGCGTCAAGAGAATCAAGAATACGAGCCTCACCCCGGCCCGTTCCTCGCCGACCCTCTCCTTAAGCAAGGAGAGGGTGGACACTTGTGGCCGGGTGAGGTCTTTGAGTGTCTTAATCTCGCTAGGGGGCGCGGGCGGCATGAGGCAGTATTGGAAGCAAAGCCAAAACTGTTCGAGGCGTCGGGGCGTGAACTGCTGCAAGGGGTACAGACAGCGCGGGCAGAACCGGACTTCGCTTAACCTGCCGCGTTTCCGTAACCGCAGCAGCGGCTTTCGGCGCGGGCGTCTCGGCGACGCGGTACTGCCAAACAACGCAGGCCACACTCACCGTACCATGCACAGGCGGCAGGAGGGACCAGCCGGCCAGCGCGGGCGTCGCCAGGATCAGGATATTCAGTTGCAGCAGTGTTTGAAAAAGCATCGGGCCTCAGTATAGCATAACGCTTACGCGATGTCAAAAGTTTCCGGTCCTGGGGGCGCCTAAGTAACGTGTCCTAAGTCTTTGCAGACTGGGCGGTTAAAACCGCAGCAACACAGGCACAAAGTGCGCCTTCGCGCACTCGGAAGCGGACGTTTACTCTTAACCTGCGAAGGCAGGTTTTGTGCCATTGTTGCTGCGGTTTTAACCGCCCGCAAGAACTTATGACTCATTACTTAGATTAAATCAGCAGCAAAATCGCAAACGTGCGCCCGCAGAACGCCTGCAAGCAAAGCAGGCCGTTTCTTCAGCAAAAGCAGCAGCGGCATCCAAGAAAGCCGCCGCATCATTCGATGCGGCGGTTCTTTTTTGCGGACTGCTTCACGGGAGCGAACTGCGCTTAATCTTCTATCGGCTCGATTTCGTCGGGGGTGACGCTGCCGAGGTTGACTTCCACAACCCCGGCCTTCTCGCGGACTGCCGGGGAAACCAGTGCGGGCAGGGCTTCTTCGGGATGGCGGCGGGTGCCGTGGATGTTTTTGCCGGTAGATGCGAACGCCGCGCCGTGGCAGGGGCATTGAAGCTGGGACGCTTCAGCGAACCAGCCGACTTCGCAGCCCCGATGGGTGCATTTCGCGGTGACTGCGATCAGGGTTTTGGCATCGGTGCGGGTGACATACAGCACGCCGCCGTGCGGGACGGTGACGCGCTGGGGAGTACCCACCACAAACAGCTCGGACTTGCCGACAGCGGTCCACTGGTCGGCGGCGGCTTCGGCAGGGCTTGTGAGAGCAAGCGCAAGCCCTGCCACGGCGGCGGTTTTCAGGAGATCGCGCCGGGTCAGCGCCTTTTCTTCGATTTTTTGCATCATGGTTTTCTACTCAATACCTGCATAGCGGGCAAGCACCGACTCCTGGATTGACGGGCGGCTTTTATTGGAAACTTGGAGAAAAACGATTGTCCCGTGAACATCCGTACATAATGCTAATGTGTCGGTAGATTGTAGCATAAGATGAAAACCCATCCCAAGCGACACGCGCGTCGAGAATCCCTGTTCCAAAGTCGCGCGGGCAAGATGCGCGGGCGCGATGCCGGAGCCGTTGTCGGCAATCTGCACGGTCACCGAGTCGCCGACCGCCCAGACCGTCGCCCGGCCGCCGTGGCCGTGCTTGACGGCGTTTGTCGCGGCCTCGGTCGTCGCCGTACACAAATCGTCCACCCGGTCCCGGTCCATACCGCTTTCCCGACCGATGCGGCTGAGGACATGGCGCAGGGCGCTGGCATCGGCCGGCTCAACAAGTGTCTGCGTGAACGCCGGGGGAACATGGGCCAGATCGGCCGGCGGGATCTCGCCGGGTTCCACCAGCCGCAGCTTGCCGCCGGTGACGGCCAGCAGGACATCGCGGTTAAAGACGCTCCGCTGTTTTTCGCTTTCGGTCAGCTTTTTGTTGACTGCCTGCAATTCTGTGTTGGAGTCATTGTAGCGGCTGAGGGTCGAGCGCAGCGTTCCGGTGACAATGGCAATCGTGACTGTTCCCAGCAGCATCGCCCCGAACTCGATTCCTTCGGCGGGGCTGGGGAACGACACCAGCTGGAGACCGTGTTTGCTGTCCGCGAACAGATAAACTCGCGCCAGCGCCAGCGCCAGAAAGGCCGTGCCGATGCCGCCCCAGATGCCGAGCAGGGCCGCGCCGACCGCGACAGGAATCAGATAAAAAATCGTGTACGGGCGATGGACGCCGACGATGCCGGTCAAACCGATTTCCAGCCAGGTGCAGAGCGCCAGCAGAAACAGCGTCAGCAGCCATGACGCAATAACATTCGCCGGTTTCGGCAGTGGACTGGTCACGAAAATTTTTGCTTGCGAAGTCACGTTTCATCTTACCCGAATTATCGGCGATTAGGCACGCTCCGGCCGCAGCAGCGGGAACAAAATGACGTCCCGAATAGACGGCGCATCGGTCAGAATGATCGCCAGCCGGTCCACGCCCCCGCCGAAGCCGCCGGTCGGCGGCATTCCATACTCCATCGCCCGCAGGAAATCTTCGTCCATCGGGTGCGCCTCCGCATCGCCGCTCTGCCGAAGCGCCGACTGCGCCGCGAACCGCTCGCGCTGGTCCAGCGGATCGTTGATCTCGCTGAACGCATTGCCAAGCTCCGCGCCCGCCATGTAAATCTCAAAGCGGCGGGTCAGCCCTGGATTGCCCGGCATCTTCTTTGCCAGCGGCGATGTTTCGGTTGGAAAGTCCGTGATAAATGTCGGCTGGATCAAATTCGGCTGGGTGAACCGCTCGTGCAGTTTTTCAATAATCCCGCCAATCGTCGGCTCATTCTCGGTCGGCAGGCCAAGCCGCGTCAGCACGGCATGGGCGGACTCCAATGTCGCCAGCTCTTCCGGCGCGACCCCGGCATACTGCCGAATGCCGTCCAGCATCGGCAGCCGGGCAAAATTCGGCGCAAAGTCAATGGCCTGGTTCTGGTAAGAAAACTGCTCGCTTCCGTGCAGGGCACGGCAGATAAAGCGGTACATCCCCTCGACCAGAGTCATCATGTCGTCTAAATCGGCGTAGGCCGCGTAGACTTCCATCATCGTAAATTCCGGGCTATGGCGCGGTGAGATGCCTTCGTTGCGAAAGACCCGCCCGATCTCGTAGACTTTATCAATGCCGCCGATAACGAGCCGCTTCAAATAAAGCTCCAAAGAAATCCGCAGGTGCAGCTCCAAATCAAGCGCATTGTGATGGGTCAGAAACGGACGCGCCGCCGCGCCGCCTGCGACCGTTTGCAGCACCGGAGTCTCGACTTCCAGATAATCTTTGCCGTCGAGATACTCCCGCATCGCGCGGGCGACTTTCATCCGCCCCAGCAGCCGCTCCCGCGAGGCTTTATTGACCAGCAGGTCTACCGACCGCTGCCGATAACGCATTTCGGGGTCTTTCAAGCCGCCCGACTGCTTTTCCTCACCGTCGTCCGTTTCATATTCTTTGCCGAGCGGCAGCGGGCGCAGGGATTTTGCCAGCAGCGTCCATTCGCGCACATGTACGGAAATTTCGCCGCGCTGGGTCCGAAACACAAATCCAGAAACGCCTGCAATATCGCCGAGGTCCAAGTGGTGCTTGATGTCGTCAAACAGCACCTCCCCGACTTCGTCTTTGCGGACATAAAGCTGAATGCGGCCTGTGCCGTCGGTCAAATCCAGAAACGCGACCTTGCCCTGCACCCGAACGGCCGTGATGCGCCCGGCCAGCAAAACCGTGTGCGTGTCCAGCCGCTCAAAATCCGTGACAATTTCCGCCGCGGGATGAGTCACATCAAACCGCTCGGCCAGGAACGGATCGCGACCGGCCTCCCGCAGCACCTTCAGTTTTTCCAGCCGCACGGGATCAATGCTGTCGTGCAAGCTGGAGGTTAGGGGTTCTTCGGACAAGGGGGTGATCTTTCTAAGTCATGCCGTAAGAAAGGCGAACACCAGGTTCGCGCCCTACGGTTCGGGCGGAATTATCTGCCCCGTAGGGGCGAACCTGGCGTTCGCCCTGCTTTAAGATAGGAACCTGTGCATCTCTATTTGCGAATCGCGACGATCTTGTATTTGGTCTTGCCGGCGGGCGTGGTCACGCTCACGCTGTCGCCGACTTTTTTGCCCATGAGGGCTTCACCGACAGGGGACTCGTCGCTGATCTTCTCGCGGTTGGGATTGGCTTCCACCGGCGAGACCAGCGTGAATTCCCAATCTTCCTCGTCGTCATTAATGGTCACGACCGAGCCGATGCCGACGTGGTCGGTAGGGATTTCTTCGGTGTCCAGAGGCCGGGCGATCTGCATGATGTGTTTCAGATCTTCGATTCGGCCTTCCAGAAACGCCTGAGCGTTTTTGGCGTCCTCATATTCCGAGTTCTCGGTCAGCTCCCCGTAAGTAATGGCATCCCGAATGCGCTCCGCCACGTCGCGCCGCTCCGTCGTGCGGAGCGTTTCCAGCTCATCGGCAATTTCCTTGTAGCCGGCGGGCGTCAGGACGATCTCTTCAATGTCACCCAAATCACTCAGTCCCCTTACTCGGAGTTGTTATTTTCGCCGAATTGGGCGTCAGTATACCCGAAATCATCGCTGTCTGTCAACCGCGCTTCAGCCGCTTCGTGAACGGAACCGCGCGGGCGACGGCCTGCTGCAAAGCATCCCGGTACACCTGCTGCAAGCGCGGCCCGGACAGCGTCTGCCCCGTCGAGTAATACAGCGCCGCCGACTTGCCGACGGTGTAGGTTCCGGCATAGGCCACCGCGCCTTTCACGGCCACGCCGACCCCGCCGGGAACCAGGCCGATGAGCTGCCGGGCCGCCATGCGCCAGCCGAACGCCGATCCCGCCACCGGCAGCAGCTCCCGCGTCCGCGCTTTCAGGTCCACTTCTTTGCCGTAAGCCGCCGCGATGGACAGCAGCAAGAGGCCCTGGTTTTTCGTCAAGAGGATTATATCGCCGAGCGCCGTGGCCGGCAGGAGAAAATCAGTAAAGGGAATGATGCCCGGCAGGGCCGACAGCATCGCGAGCTTGGCGTTTTCTTTGGAAGCTTCGTTGATCAGCAGCAGGGACACGGCGGGCCGAAACGCCGGGACGTGCCGGGCCAGCGACAGCCGCAAATCGGGGTGCGCCGCCGCCATGCCCGAAAGCGCCGCCCCAAGATCGGTTTCGCTTGCGGTCAGTGTGTCCGCGTCCAGCATCAGGCTGTCCACGGGAACATCCGCTTCGGTGCGGTAGCTCTGCACAAAGCCGCTGATGTCCACCGGGCCGGACGGTCCCAGATCGCGCGGCACAGCCGACTCCAGCGCTAATCGCGCCGCCAGCAGATCCGTATGGTCGGGCGATCCGACCAGCGCCAAATGGAACGGTCGTTCGGCGGCTTCGGCGATCTCCGACACGTTCAGACCTTTGACGAGGCTCCAGACCTGCCACGCGCCTCGCGCATGCGCGGGAACCGCCTTCAGCCCCACATTCGGTAATGAGAACGGCATACTGTGCCTCCTATCGCGCTGTTATACCCAAATTTCAGGCGGCAAGTTTTAGGCGGCTGCGGCGGGAAGCGACGCCGCCTGGCGCCGGCGCGGCATCCGGGTCTTGAGAAGCAGGCAGGGGCGCTCGACACTATTCCAGCTTGCCCAAGCCAGTGCCGCCGAGATCGGCAGGGCCGCCGCAATCAACGTGATTGGGGAAAGATGCGCTCCAAAATGGTAGACCAGCAACTGCTCGACCGGCCAGCCGTATAAGTAGAGTCCGTAGCTCAGGTCCACTTTGCCGCCGAAGTGCGGCAGCCGGACCGATTCCGAGAACGCGCAATACAGCAACAGATAGGTTCCGGCAATCGGCATGACATCGTCGAGGAAATGGGCGCGGCAAAGCACAATCCCGGCGGCGCAGGCGAGGGCCAGCCACCGGGAATGCGGGATGCGCTCGCGCAGCAGGTAAGCGAGACTCCCTGCCACAAAATAGACAACTAAATGCGGCGCCATCACTACGGTCCCGCGTAAAGCGGACTTGTGAGCTTCCACATAGTGACCTGCGGCGAGTGACAGCAGCAGCAGGCCGCCCGTTACGGCGACGCCTGCTGTTCTATTCTTGAACACTTGCAGCATTCCAAGCACCAGTACCAGCAGGTAGCAGCCGAATTCAAATCGCAGTGTCCAGGTGGTGCCCATCAGGTCGGGGTAAGCCAAATGGGAAAAAACACCGGGCAGAGAATCTACCGGCACCGGGTCCCGCATCGTAATGATGGAAAGCACCTTCCAGGTGCTTGCGGCGTGCAGGTAGCTTGGAAAGACGGCTCCGCCCAGCGGGACGACCACAAAGATACAGACCAGAAGCGCGGCGGCAAGGCCGGGGAAGATCCGCAAACCCCGCTTCAACAGATAGTTTAAAGGGGTCGCTGTGCGCTGCCAGCTTCCGGTGACCAGAAAGCCGCTGATGATGAAAAAGCCGGCGACGCACAGCTTGCCGAGCGTGAACTGCCCATGGGTCACGTCCAGCAGCGGCTCCGAAACAGCCGCGCCCAGCAGGAGCGGGTAGGCGTGGGAAACGATGACTCCGACCGCCAGCGCAAAGCGCAGCAGGTCAAAGTTGTTGTGGTGCAGGCCAATGCGTTCCTGGCGCAGCGCAGGCGGAAACGCCGTTTGTGTCATAACAGTACCTTTGCCGGAGTAATACTGAACCCAGTGCAATTTCTATGCCAAGTGTTGCCTAAGAATGTCTGACAAGAAGAGTTTCCTAAGCCCGGCAGGGATAATGCAGGCTTGCGGCGAACAACAGCGAGAAAAGAAAGAAAAACCTATGACATTCCCAGTTTTACATTTGACCGGCACGGCGTATGAGCAGGGCGTCTCGCATGGCCGGCAGCTCAAAGATCGCATCGCTCACAATTTAGACGTTTATTTTGCCCGCTTCGAGCGCGAAGCCGGGCTGCCAAAGTCTGAAGTTCTGACACGGGCCGCTCGTTATGCCGGGGCGATTGCCGGGCAGAACCGGGACTACTTCGACGGGATGCGCGGGGTCGCCGACGGCTCCGGGTTCCCTTTGGAAGAGATCGCCGCGCTGCAAGTGCGCTACGAAATTTTGTATTTTCAGTATGGACGCACTTCGGAAGACGTAGACGGCTGCACGGCATTTGCCGTCCTGCCGGAAGCGTCTGAAAACGGGCATCTGCTGGTCGGCCAAAACTGGGACTGGATCCCCGAAGTCCAGGGCGCGGTCCTGCATACGACCGACGCGGGCGGCACCGAAACGCTGGCCTTCACCGAAGCGGGCATTGTCGGCGGCAAGATCGGCTTCAACTCGCACGGCGTCGCGCTTGCCATCAACGGCATGATGAGTACCGAAGACGACTGGTCCACGCTGGCGAAGCCTTTCCACGTCCGCTGCTACGAGATTCTGCGCTCCTGCGATTTCGACGCCGCCGTGTCGGTCGTGACTTCCGAAAACCGCGCCTGCTCCACGAACTTTTTAATCGCCCAGACGCCGGACAAAGTGGTCGACATCGAAGCCGCGCCGGGCAAGCTGCGCCTTTTGGAATGCGAAGGCGGCTGCCTCGTGCATACCAACAACTTCACCGATCCCGCCGGCATCGGCGTCGCCGAGCCGCCGAACCCCAAGCGCGAGTTCTCGAAAGGCCGCCGCTCCCGCATGGGCGAACTGCTGTCCCTGCACCCAAAAATCTCCATCGCCGATATTCAGGCCGATTTGCAGGACCACCTGCGCTACCCCTACGGCATCTGCCGTCACGCCGCCGTCGGGCTGGAGCCGCCGCAGAACCACGCCATCACCGTCACGGCGATTGTCATGGATGTCACGGCCAAAACACTGATGCTCACCGACGGCGTCCCCTGCGAAAATCCATTCCAGACGGTGGCACTTTAACATGAGCCGCCCCGTCATCGTTCATCATCTGTTTGACTTCGCCCCGGTTTTGTCCGGCTGGAACAAAATCAGTGTTTCCGCCGGGCCTTCCGGCGATCTAGTCATCTTGGCTTTGAAGCAGGAGCCAAGCTATCGCAATCGCGACGGCACTTCTCCTCGGTCGTTCGTGAACAAGCCGAACAATTTCCGGGTTCAGCACTTAACGGAGCATGGATGGGTTGTTTGCGATCTGCAAGAGACACGCCAAAATATGCACTATGCCCAACCGCTTCCTAGCAACAAGTGGGTTGTGGTGCGGGGACGTTCAGGAGGCAATACTGACGGCAACGGACATTTCTACTCAGCGCAAGGCGAGCTTATCCGAACTATCGCATTGGGTGACGGCATTCAGGACGTTCAGACGACCGCCGACGGGCAGCTCTGGGTGAGCTACTTTGATCAAGGCATTTTTGGCGATACAACCTTTGGCCATACGGGCTTGGCCTGCTTCGGCACAGATGACAGGCTTTTGTTTGACTTCAATCGCCTCACTGAAGGCATGGTTGCGGACTGCTACTCTTTTAATGCTGTAAGCAATGATGAGGTATGGCTTTGCCCTTATACTGACTTCCCAATCGTGAAAATCAAAGACCGCCAGATTAGCAACAAGTGGGACACGAACCCTGTATGCGGGTCACACGCCTTCGCGGTTTGCAAAGATAGGATTTTGTTTTCCGGTAGTTATAGTGAAAGAGGGAAGCTCTTTGTTGTCAGCTTGTACCGGCTTAACGGCAAAGAGCTTATGACGGAAGAATGTCACGCTGTTGATGAAAGCGGGAGCGATATAAAGTTCAGATCCGCGTTTGGCAGAGGCTCTCGACTTTATTTAGAGACTGACCAAAGCCTCTATTTTGTAGAATTGCAAGAGACATAAAGCACAGATTTATGGTATCAAGTGATGAGGAGACAACATCTATGGTAACGATGCAGGAACAGTATTTAACAGACCGAGAAGGCAAACGGGTCGGGGTTGTTCTTGACTTGGAACAGTTCCAGCGGATTGTCGAAGAACTGGAAGACATTCGCGTTTACGATGCGGCAATGGCCTCCGTGGATGAAGTCATTCCATTCAATCAAGCAATCGCGGAAATCGAACAGGGGCGCGGACGGCGCGAACCTACCGCTTCGTGAGGCTGAAAGTAACAATTTCTTCTCTGGGTGCGCCGAAGGCGTAGTTTACGGCGTCCGCGCCCAATAGCCGTGCCATTCATGGCATGGTTCTTCTCGGTTTCTATTGCCTTCACCCCGATTGACCACCCCCATCTTTCGGGAACAATCGCTTATGACTAAAGCTGTGTTCTTTGGAGCGTCGTCGGTGGAAGGCGCAGGAGCATCGTCGCCCGACAAGCGGTTTTCGACGCTGGTGTGCCAGGCTCTGGGCTGGGAGGAAGTCAATCTCGGCGTCGGCGGCACGACCATGACCGGGCGGGGCGAGGATGGGCTGATCGCCGATGAGGAAAGCGGCATCGGTCGTGTCCCCGATGTCCTGCACGCAAAGCCCGATGTCGTGTTTATCTCGTATGGGGCGAACGACTTTGTGCACGGCTGCCCGCTGGGAAGCTTAGAAAAGTTCGAGCCGGGGACGTATGCGTCGGACTATGATACGGCCCTGCGCGGACTGATTGAAAACCTGCCGAACACGCGGCTGGTGCTGGCGACCTGCCAGTTCCGGGCCGACGCAGAGACGCCGAACCCGCTGGGGCTGGTCTTGGATGACTACAACGAGGCGGTGCGGCAGCTTGGCGAACGGTACGATTTGGAAATGGCGGATGCCTGGAAAAGCGGCGGGATTGACGCTCGTAACTTCGGCGTATTATCGGCCGACGAGGGGCATTTGAACGATGACGGCTACCAGCGGCTCGCCGCATTTTTCATTGAATGCTTGCAGACGGAGCGCTGCGATTAGAAACCTAGCATCATGCGCTTAGAAGAGATACCCGCCGAATATTTCCGGCGTCAAGACGAAAGCTCCGATTTTCAGTTCTACCAAGCCCCGCGTTTAGTTGCCCATATTGACGACGGCGCGATTGCCGCACTGGGAGACTTCCTGCGGCAGCGCGTTCCCGATAATGCCGATGTGCTGGATTTGATGTCGGCGTACTTAACACACCTGCCGCCGGATGTCCGGGTCAAATGCCGCCGGGTGGCGGGGCTGGGCATGAACGACGCGGAAATGGCAGCGAATTCGCAGCTCACGGAGCATGTCGTCCATAGCCTGAATGATGATCCGACCCTCCCCTACCTCGACGCCTCGTTTGATGTCGCGCTTTGCACGGTGAGCGTGCAGTATTTGCTGAGGCCCGCCGAAGTGTTTGCCGAAGTGTGGCGGGTTCTGCGGCCCGGCGGGCAGTTTATCGTGTCATTTTCCAATCGGTGTTTCCCGACAAAGGCGACGACGCTGTGGCTTTCTACCGATGATGCCCAGCATATCGCGCTGGTGCAGCTTTACTTTGAAGAAGGCGGCTGGGGCAGCGCGGAAGCGTTCAATGTCAGCCCCCGCCCAAGCCGCTCCGACCCGCTGTCTGTGGTGGTCGGTACGAAATCTACTCTGGGTTAGGTATAATTGAAGCGTAATAACTGCTGACAGTTGTTAGGCTTCAATGTTCACACTTAACGAAACACAGCTTAACTGGCTGGCCTCGGTCCGGGCCTGGCAGGAGGAAGGCGAGCGGCGCTTTGAGTTCTGGTCCCGGCGCGAAGCGCAGGCCGCCGCGTCCGCGGCGTTTGCGGAGATGCTGACAGACAGCGGCTTTGCGGCGGGAAGACCACTCACTCCTGAAAACCGCCTGGCGCTTCTGCGGGCGGCGGCGGAGCTGGCCCCGAACGGCAATCTGTCGCGCCGGCTGTTTGCGCCGGATCCGAAAGCATTTGACGACCGCCTGCGGCGCCTGCTGCTCGGCACGGAGCCGCTGTTTGAGCGCGTCTCGGCCTTTTTGGCCCAGCGGGGAACAGGACTGCAAACGGCATCGGGCCTGCTGTGCGCGTTTGACCCCGAAACGTACCCTCTCTTGACCCGCCGAGCCTTGAAGCGCCTGGCCCTGACGCCTGACCAAAAACACACTGCCCTGGAAGACGCCGCCGTTGTCTACAGCTTTGATCTGCCGGACAGCGGCCCAGCGTCAGCCGCGCAGCAGATGCTGGCGCTGTTTGTTGTCTATGAGCAGTTACGGGACATTTTAGGGGCAAAGACCTACCCGGAAGTGGACGATGCACTCCGCAGTCCTGCCCCGCTGCTCGCACTGCCGCCGTCTGAACTCCATGTGCGGGAACCGAAGGCCGCTTACGCCGCACCTCGGCCTGCACTCACCGAAACGCGGCTGCTGGCAGGGCTGGAAGAGTATGCGCTCGGCCTCGGCTTTACGTTCCCCGCCTACCGCCTGCGCTCTTATTATGTCGCGCTGAAGACCAAGCCGTTTGCGATTTTGTCTGGCGTTTCGGGAACAGGCAAAACACGGCTGGCCGAGTTGTTCGCCGAAGCGATGACGGGCCTTGCGCCGAAGCAGTTTCGCCTCATCCCTGTCCGGCCCGACTGGAACGACGCTTCGGCGCTGTTCGGCTACCAGAACGTGCTGGCAAACCGCTATGTGTCTACGCCGTTTCTCGACATTGTCCGGGCGGCAGGGCTGCCGGAAAACCGCCGCAAGGCGTTCTTTGTCTGCCTCGACGAAATGAATTTAGCCCGCGTCGAGCATTATCTGGCGGATTATCTGTCAGCTTTGGAGTCGCGGGCGCACAAAATCCCCCTGCATGAAGGCATTGCGGATTTAGCCCTGCCGCCGAATCTGTTCGTGACGGGAACAGTCAACGTGGACGAAACGACGCACGGCTTCTCGCGCAAAGTTTTGGACCGGGCCAACACGCTGGACTTTGACGAGCCGCCGACGCTGCTTCTGACGCCCGCGGCCAAAGGCCGGGAAGGCATCGGCGAAGACACGGCGACGGCTGTTCAGCGTCAAGCCTTGTTTCTGGCATCGCGTGTGCCGAATGTCGGCAAGGCGCGGGAGCGGCTGGCGCTGATTGACCCGGACTTTCCAGGCCGGGCGCTGTCCGCCCTGCAAGCCGTCAACGACCTGCTGTACGCCTATCGGCTGCATTTCGCGTACCGTGTCCGTGACGACGTGTTGATGTTCCTCGCCAACAGCTTTGACGCTGAGACAAACAGTGGCCTGCTTGCGGCAGACCCGACTGAGAACTTTCTGCTGGGGCTGGACCTGCAAGTCCTGCAAAAAGTCCTGCCGAAGCTGCATGGGCAAAGCGACACGCTTGCGCCCCTGCTGGCGCGTCTGGAAGCCTGGGCTTCAGACGCCGGGCTGACATTCACCGCCGCCAAGATTACCCGGATGCGGGCGCACGGCACGGAAACGGGCTATATTCGCTTTTATGAGTGAGGGAGGAAAAAGAGCGTGGGAATAAATTCCTACGCTGTGGGGCGCGGACGCCCAATGTCCGCCTTCGCGGACAAGGAGCAGAATGTCACGGTATCCTATTCTTTCATCTTATTCTTTGTCCGCGAAGGCGGACATTGGGCGTCCGCGCCCCACAGCGTAGGAGTTCACTCCCACGCGCTCCTGCTTCCATGACAAACCCCGACCCAAACCCCCAAGACTGGCGTCCTCTGCTTTCGGCGGCGGAGCGAGCAGAGATGCTTGACGGCATCGCCTGCGTTTCGCTGGCGGTCGGCGCGAAGCTGTTTCCCGACCAGCCGTGGTCGGAATTCGGGGCCACTCCCGAAGGAGACGCCGGACCAAAATCGCCGGTGGAGCAGCTCCATTTCATTGAGCATTTGCTGCCGATACTGGTGCAGGCGGTCGCGCAGATTGAACGGTCGCCGCTGAGTGCCGCTGCGGTCCTGGCCCGCGCCGTTCCGCCGATGCAGGCACGGCGCGTTGCGGCATCGGCGTGGATGACCCATGCCCGGCTCGGCCAAGCCCGGCGCACTGTAGATGAAACTGTGACCGTGTTGGCGCACGATACGCCGGAGAACCGTGCCGTTAAGTCGTTTGCAGAGGTCTTAGCGCGGGACTGTCGCGAGATTTTCCTGCTCGCGGAAGCCGAAGAAGAAGCCGAAGCGGCGTCGCGGGCGGCAAGCTGCGCCCGGCGTCTGCGTGGACTGCGTTGTGCGGCATGGTGGGACGAAGTCACGGCGAAGCGGGGCGACTGGACCCTGCTCCCGACCTTCCGCGAACTCGTGCGGGCGGATTACGCGCGAATTGCGCGTGCGCGGGCGGAATACCGCAAAGGCTTCGGCTTTGACTGGGACCAGCCGCTGTTGTCCCTGCCGCCGCGCGAGATTTGGCGCTTATACGAAGTGTGGTGCCTGCTGACCGTACTGCAATCGCTGCAAGAGATAGGCTGGGAAGTCGTGCCGCCCTCTTGTACATTTGCCGTCCGCACGGGCCGCCTGGCGCTGACATTGGCAGCCGGCGCAAAATCGCGCATTGATCTGCGCTCGGCGTCCGGGCAGGCGCTGACACTTACTTACAATCAAACGTTTGCCGAAGGCCGCGAGTCGCTGACGCACGCCATGCAGCCGGACATCACGCTGTCGGACGGCAAGCGCGTCTGGATTTTTGATGCCAAGTTCAAGCCCTACACGGAGCCGGGCGAGGAAGGCGAGGACATCAACCAGATGCATGCTTACCGTGACGGCATCGTCGGCACGGACGGAACGCGCCGCGTCGCCGCCGCCTGGTGTTTATACGCCGGGCTGACGCAAACCCCAAACCGCACCTTCATCACTTACGGGCGCGGCCCCGATACGCCGGTCGGGGCGCTCTGCCTGCGGCCCGGCGATGCCGAAACACGGGCTAACCTGCGCCATCTGCTTTTGCAGTGGCTGCCGCCGGGTTAAGCGCCAGCAGCGCGGCAACAGTTTGGAGAAACTTCCTCTGCCCGTCCGGCAGGGCCTTGTCACTTGTGGTGTAGACCGAGAGAACGCCGCGCCTGCCGGGCAGCGGCACGGCAGCGACTGAGTGAAGTCCGGCGCTGCCTGTAAAGGCCCGCCACGGCCCGGCGTCCTCGCTTTGCACCAGTCCAAGTTCAGCGGCGATTTTCTGCGTCCGCCAGGCTTTCGCGGTCGCCCTGCTGTGCAGGCGCGGGTCATTGGGCTTCGTCTGTGGGAAGAGCAGATCGTCTCGATACGCCTGCCCCATGACGCACAGCTTCCCGCCGGACGGTACGCTGACTGTGCAGACTTTGGCCTGCGTTACCTGCTTGATCTGCACCGCCGCCAAATCCGCCAGTTCATCGGGCGTTTTGCCTCCGATCACAGCCGCCGTGATCTCGCGCACGGCGTCTACCTGCGCCGCCTGCGCTGCCGCCTGGGCCGACGCCGATGCTCCGGCGAGAGCCAGTGCCGCCAGGGAGGTGATCAGATCCAATGTCTCCCCTATGGCTGGGTTCTCGAAAATATCAACTGCGGAAGAAGTGACCGAGACATGGCCGATGGCGACGCCGCCTGCGATCAGCGGCAGACTGTTTGCAGAAGGCTCGCGGGCGACATAAAGCTGCCAGAGTTCAGGGGCCTGCGCGTCGAAGCGGACTGTCTGGGGACGTGCTTCCGCCGCCGACCGAGGCCGCTTGGGCCGGTCATCGGGCGCAGTCGCCAGGCAGGCGAGCGTGTCCGCCGCTCGGTCAAACACAAACAGCTTGACTTGAACGTCCGGCCAGTCGCGGAGGAGGGCGCGGGTTTCTTCGGCAGCGGCCAGCGCCATTTCTTCCGCCGTCCGCGCCACGCGGAGACGACGGCAAAGTGTCTGAACAACGGCCTGCCGCGCCTGCACGGCCTGCTCTCGGTCTTTGCTTTCGTGCTGCGCGGTCACATCACAGAAAACAGCCGCCGTTTTCCCATCCGGCAGTGGCCGAGCCGTGATGTCTAAAATACGCTCCGAGCCATCGGCAACAATGCAATGATAAAGGCCCGAATTCGTTTCGCGGGACACAGCCGCGAGGCGCAGGGGATGCCGACCCGGCGGCACGGCCTGGCCGGTCAGGTAGCGGAGAGTGGGAAGACGGCTCACGCCGAACAATATCTGCGCGGCGGCATTGGCTTCAACAACGGCTTCGGCGCTGTCGCAGATAATCAAAGCGTCGGCAAAGAAGTCAATGGAGGCGGAAGACGAGGGGCGGGGCTTGGGAAGCCGCAGGCGGAAGCCGGTGAGAACGCCGAGGAGCAGGCCGAGCAGAAAAAGGGGGCGCTTGAACATGGAAAAACAAAGAAAGGGCGAACACAAGGTTCGCCCCTACGGGGCCAGGATGAGGAACGGAATGCAGGGCGCGGATGATGTAAGGCGCGAACCTTGTGTTCGCCCTGTTACTCCTATCCAACAGGGTGGAAGGTCGTTTTATTCTGTCCGAATGGTCGCTTCCAGCACCGTTTCGGCCATGTAGATCGGGGCGCGAACACGCAAAGCCAGCGCGACGGCGTCGGAAGGGCGGGCATCCAGCTCTAAAGTCTCGCCGGACGCCTTAACGATGCCGATTTTCGCGTAGAACGTCTCGTTCCACAGATCATCAATAATGATGCGCTCGACGGTGGCATCCAATCGTTCCAGCATTTGCTTGATCAGGTCATGGGTGAAAGGCCGATCGGGCGAGTCCCCTTCCAGTGCCAGCGAGATCGCCCAGGCTTCGAACTGGCCGACGAAAATCGGAACGCGCCGGCCCCGGTTATCCCGCAAAAGGACAAAATGGTTCGCGACCGTTCCCTGGTCCTGATGGGCATAGACGCCCATGACTTTCACTTCTTTTTCGTTGAGCGAGCGCGGCTTGGTATTCTCGGTTTCCGAAGTGAACTCACCCGGTATTTCCGTGTCTTCCCGGCTTGGAAACTCTTCGCGGCTTGGGCCGCGCAGGGACGCCAGACCATCCGGGTCGGTGTCCTGGGGCCGCCAATCATCGTCGAACAATTTGTCGAAATCGCCTGCCACCTTCTCCTCACTTCCTATTTCAGCTCTTTGGAGAATAGTTCCAAAGAGATTAATCAGAGATTAATCGTCGCGCCGGCCTGTTTTGCTGACGGTTTTCAAGAATTCTTTGTTGCTTTTGCTGCTGGAAAGGCGATCCAAGAGCAGCTCGGTCGCTTCCACCGCGCCGAGGCCCGCCAGAACCCGGTGAAGCTGATAGACCGATTTCAGCTCTTCCTCGCCGTACAAAAGTTCTTCTTTCCGGGTGCTGGACTCTTTGACATTGATGGCCGGGAAAATCCGGCGGTTCGCGATGTCCCGGTCAAGCTTCAGCTCGGAGTTACCGGTGCCTTTGAACTCTTCAAAGATGATGTCGTCCATGCGCGACCCGGTTTCCACCAGCGCCGTCGCAATAATCGTCAGGCTGCCGCCGTTTTCTATGTTACGGGCCGCGCCGAAAAAACGTTTCGGGCGATAGATCGCTGCGGGGTCGAGGCCGCCCTGAAGCGTCCGGCCCGACGGCGTGACGGTCAAGTTCGACGCCCGCGACAGCCGGGTCAGGCTGTCGAGTAATACTACCACATCCCGGCCCGACTCGACAAGCCGCTTGGCTTTTTCCAGCACCATGTCGGCCACCCGCATATGGTTTTCCGGCAGCTCATCAAACGTAGACGAGACCACTTCGCCGTTGACCGAGCGCCGGATGTCGGTGACTTCTTCCGGCCGCTCATCTATGAGCAGCACCACCAAATGGACATCGGGATGGTTTGTCGTGATAGAATTGGCGATGGATTTGAGAATGGTCGTCTTGCCGGCTTTCGGCGGGGCCACGACAATCGCCCGCTGGCCTTTGCCGATGGGCGCAATGAGGTCTATGACACGCGCCGTGAGGTTCTTCGTGTCGGTTTCAAGCTGAAAGCGTTCGTCGGGATAAATCGGAACAAGATCATCAAAGTTGACCCGGCTGCGGGCCTGGTCCGGCGATGCCCCGTTGACCGACTCGACCCGGAGCAGGCCGTAATACTTTTCGGTGTCTTTCGGCGGGCGCACCTGGCCTGTCACGGTGTCGCCGGTCTTCAGATTAAAGCGCTTAATTTGCGCCTGGGCGACATAAATGTCCTGGCTGCCGGGATCAAAGTTGTTTTGGCGCAGGAACCCCCAGCCTTCCTGCAAAATCTCCAAGACACCCGATTTTGTAAGGGCATTGGAATCGTCGCCGCGCGGCCCCGCACCGTCGTCGGCCATGTCTCGCGGCTCCTGCGGCTCTTTTGGGGTGTCACGCGGCTCACGGGACACTTCGCGCGTGGACCCGCGGGGTTCGCGCGGCTCACGGCTGCTGCCGTCCTTGCCGTTTCGGGGAGCGCGGGGGGTGAGGGGGGGAATGGGGTTCTCCGCCTGCGGCGGGCGGGCGGTTGTGCTTTCGGAAGCGTCGTTTGCCATGTGCTGTGTAGTTACCTTTGGAAAATAAAAGATTGAAAAAAGAAGACCGAGTAAGTACGGCTGCCGGGCGTGGGGTCAAAAAGCCGAAAGATGCTGGTGGACGAAAATTGGGGATGACGCCGGGCCGATAAAAGCCCGCAAAGCGCGTAGGGCGTTAGAAGGCCCCGCTGAAACCTGAAGAGCAGGTCGGTTTCAGCGTTATTATACCATACTGACGGTATTTTGCAAACACGGGAATTTCGGCGCGTGTTCCCGCTCTACCCGCCGCCGTAGATTTCCGGCTTGAGAACGCCGATATAGCGCAGGTTACGGTACATACCGGCGTAGTCCAGTCCATAGCCGATCACAAAATGGTCTTCCACTTGAAAGCCGTAGTAGTCAATCGGGACATCCATGCGCCGCCGGCTCGGCTTGTCGAGCAGCGTGCAGATTTTCACCGAAGCTGCCCGGCGCGAGCGCAGGTTTTCCAGCAGGTAGGACAGCCGCAGGGTCAGGCCCGTGTCCACGATGTCTTCCACCACGAGAACATGCTTGCTTTCGACGCTTTCATCTAAATCTTTCAGAATACGCACGACGCCCGACGATTTCGTGTCCGCACCGTAGGACGACACGGCGACAAAGTCATACGACAGCGGGATCGTGATCTCCCGCACCAGGTCGGCCAGAAAGATGTTCGCGCCTTTGAGTATGCAGACCAGCATCAATTCTTTGCCGGCATAATCCGCCGAAATCTGTGCGCCCAGCGCGGCAACCCGCGCTTTAATTGCGTCTTCCGTCAGCAAAACTTCTGCGACGTCGTCTTCCATCCCCAGTTCCGCAGCGGCCATAACATACACTCCCCAAATCAATCTCAAGTCTTACAAGCTCGACAAGCGCAGACGCACTAAAAAATCATTGATCGCGGCCCGGTTCGGCACGTCTTCCGGCAGCGAAGATTGTTCCCGCGCCGCGTCCAGCCGTTCAAACAACGTCATAATACCCGATTGATACGCCGAGTCATCCCCTTCCACCTCCGCCTGCTCTCGCGTTTTCATCGCCAGCAGCGGCTCTAGGGGCAGATGGAAGCGCGAGTTCAGGGCCCATAAGTTCGCTTCCACGACGCCTTCCGTCAGCAGCACAATCCCCGTCATCAAGACCCGGTGCAGGTACAGCAGCCGCTTAACCGTCTTTCCCACACCCGGCTTTTGGTAATCCCGCCATTCGCCTTTCGCGAAACCCGCATAATGGAAATACAGCCGCTTGCTCAAACTCTCTCGCGCCAGCGCTTGCAGCTCAGCGTGCGCCGGAGAAGTCAAGACAACCAGCGGCGACAAGATCTGTTCCAGCACATATCCATTCGGCTTGATCAGAAGCCGCAGATACTTCGCGATCTCATGCCCGACCAGCTCCACTTCCACCCCGCCGACCAGACCCTTCGGCTCCAAAGTCTCGCGCGGCGTGTCCAGCCCCAGCACCGTTTCGAGCGGCGCGGCAAACGTCCCCCGCAAATCCACATCGCTGTCCGGCGACGGGAACCCATACAAATGCGCCCCGCTGACCGACACAAACAGCAGATCGGGAATGTTTTTGGTCGCGTAGCCGCGCAAGGCTGTGTAATCTAAAGTGCTCATATATCAAAAACGAAGACGCTTTTATGCAAGTATCATCTCAAGCAGTGATTAGGGCGCAAAGCTGCTTTCGACGGCCATCATCGTGATGTATTTTAGCCCGCTATCCTGATGGATAGTGCAATCTACCTGATATTCTGCTACAGTCCCAATATCAAACTCAAACGTTTTTTGTGAGTTGACGAAAATCAGCACATTTCTCGGCTCACCTAATAAGGCAACTACTCGCTCATAATTCATTCCCTTTATAAGTGGCAGATTGAGGCGTCGAAGTATATTCTGGCCTATCTCAGTTGGCAACGCTTCAAGGTCAAGAGAGATGCATCCTAAAACGTCTGTTTCATCCTCATATCGGAGCCATTCTGTGAAGCCTATTGCTTCACCAACCCAAAGGCAGTCGGCATATTCCCAGTCTTCCAGTTCTACGATTTCGGAAGGATCAGTAACGAACTGGGCCAATCGAAGCCGCCCAAACTCATCATACGGCAGTAATTCCATTCTCAAAAGCCTTTCAACATGGCAAGGAGATGCGCCAATTATGCATTCATCTTAACAGTTGGCAGCGAGAGGGCGGCCAGTAGCAGGCGATGGCTTGGCCGACAATGTCAGTGCGCGGCAGGTCGCCCCAGTACCGGCTGTCGTCGGACACGTCCCGGTTGTCGCCCATCACGAAGTACTGCCCGGCTGAAACACGGCGCGGGGCCATGTCGCCGTGGGCCTCATACGTCTTGTACGGCTCCGCCAGCCGCCTGCCGTTGATAAAAACTCTGCCGTTTCGGATGGCAACGGTTTCACCGGGCAGGCCGATGACGCGCTTGACGTAAATCTGCGTCCGGTCTTTGGGGTAGTCGAAAATAATGATCTCGCCGCGCTTCGGTTCTCCCAGACGGTAAGCCAGCTTGTTCGCCAGCACCCGCTCGCCGGTGTTAAGGTGCGGCTGCATACACGCGCCGGACACGCAGAAGCCCTGCATGACAAAGAGAGTTACGGCCACGGCCAGCAGAATGCCGAGCAGCGCCTGCTCGCCCTGCGTCACGGCCAGCGATCGGCGCTTGGCGGCATGGTGAAATGGATGCTAAGTTTAAGGGCAAGTGCAGTCATAGGTACTGTTTCCCTTGCAAGAAGTCTGCCAACCGCCTCAACGTCGGCGTTCAGCCTGGAATTCCTGTGACGCACTGAGTATACCCCGATGTTCGGGAACCACGGAATGAATTCCGTGGCTGAAGGGCACTTTGCGCCGGCTGTCCTACGGACAAAGGATGTTCGCCGGGAAAAGCAGCCCACAGCGCGGAAGGCTGGTCTGGCTGCCTTTATAGATAAACAAGCCCGCCGGTTGTCAAAGACTCGGCGGGCAATTATTGAAAGATAATGGCTAGAGAAGCTCGCTTAAATCGGCGTCGCCGATGGAGACGCCGCTGACTTTGCGCTTGATGCGGGCGAGGGCATTGTCTACGCTTTTGGTGTTGCAGCGCAGCTCGGAGGCGATCTCGCGGTAGGATTTGCCTAATTGGTAGCCGGACAGGACATGCCACTCGAAGTCGGACAGAACCTGCTGCAAGGTCTCGTGCAGAAGCTTGGTGTCTTCGTTGCGAAGCACCATGTCTTCGGGGTCGGAGCCGCCGAGATTAGGCAGGATGTCGGATAAATTCCAGTCGGTGGTCGGGTCTTCCGACGGGCTTTCGAGCGACAGGGACTGGTTCAGCGGCATCTGCTTCTGGCGCGTGGCGGTTTTGATAGCGGTGATGATATGGCGGGTGATGCAGACTTTGGCGAATGCGGGGAACGAGATGGCTTTGTCGGAGCGAAAATCAATAATCGCCTGCCAGAGTCCGATCTGGCCGACCTGCAAAAGGTCTTCTTTTTCCGCGCCAACGAGAAAATATGACTTGACTTTGGTGCGGACTAAATTGCGATATTTATAAAGCAAATACTCGGCGGCGGCGTTTTCGCCGCGCTGGGCGCGGGAAACGATCTCGCGGTCCGGCATATCGGCATATTTAAGTTGGGACTGGCGCAGGCGATCCGAAAGGTCGCCGGCGGCGCTCCAATCGCTGGACTGGGTTCTGAACAAAGGGAGCCTCACTGGAGGAAAAGACGTAAGAATGAAAAAGATGGATAATAATTAGCGGGCGGTTGTGGTCGGCTCGTGGTCAATCTCGATGGACAGGGTGCTGACGACGACGGCGAGCAGGACAATCGCGACGGTGGCGGCGGTGGACAGCGGGGCGATTGGGATTTCTGTGATCAAGCGGTTGCCGAACTTGATTCGCAGCCCGCGCACGCTGTTGCTGCCGATGACGCGCTGAACTTCGCCGAAGAGGTCCACGCCGACAGAAAATAAGTTGCTGCTGGTGATATTGCCTTGCATGATGAAACCCTTCGTAATAAACCGATGCAGAATGAATTGGTGGGAGGCGCCGGAAAGAACCGGCAGCCTGCGTTCATTATACACGGCAGGCAGAGGGCCGTCAAGCCCTCGCCTGTGGATTCAAGCTGTTGGAGCGCAAAGCAAGGGATTTAGAAGTGATTACTCCCCATGCGTAAACGCAGGGGCTTCTACAGGTGTTACCTGACACGCTGTAATCCCAGCGTGACTTGTTCCCCGCAATGCGAGGTTCAAGATGTTGACCGCCGCGTTGGTGTCGCGGTCTAAGGAAGCACTGCACATCGGGCAGTTGTGCCAGCGGTCAGACAGTTTCTTCTTGGTGCGGCCTTCCAGCCCATCGGCGCGGTAGCCACAAACCGAACAATCTTGACTTGTGTAGGCAGGATTAACAGAAATCACTTCACGGTCGGCACTCTCAGCCTTACTCGTGAGGACGGTACGGAACATTGACCAAGAAGCATCAGAAATAGACTTGGCGAGACAGTGGCTCTTCACCATACCTTTGACGTTCAGTTTTTCAACGGCAATCACGCCGAACCGATTGACCAGCCGCCGCGCTGTCTGATGCACAAAGTCATGGCGGCGGTTACGAATACGCTCGTGGATACGAGACAGAACTTTGTTGGCTTTTTTGCGCTCACGACTCCGCTTCTTGGTTTTGGCTTGCTTTCTGCCCGCCTTCGCCAGTGCCTTCTCATCACGGCGGAAGAATCGCGGGTTGTCTAGGAACTCGCCATTGGACAAGGCCATGAATGAGTTCAAGCCAGCGTCAAGACCAGCGGTATCCGCGCAGAGCGGCAGGGGGCTATCCTCCTGTTCTACGGAGAAACACACGAACCATTTTGCGCTGCATCTTCGCACGGTACAAGTCTTGACCGCGCCGACAATGGCCCTGTGCAGTTTGGCCTTGACCTGGGTTTGCTTGCCTTGCAGTGACAGCCAGACAGAAGACGCGCCGACCTTAAACCCTGACTGCGGGTAGGTGATGCTGTCATACTGGCCTGTGCCTTTGAGCCTCGGAAAGCCTGGTGTTTTGCCCTCTTTCACTCTTTGGAAAAAGGCGCGGAAAGCCAGGTCAACGCGGACGGCGACGTTCTGCAAAACTTGACTATGAACGGCTTTGACTTCGGGAAAGTCTTTGCTCCATTTCGGGAACATCTTCTGCTGTTCGTAGCGGCTGATAGACACTTTCGCCGTTTCGTACTGGAACACGCGGTCATTGACAAGCGAGTTGTAAACAAGCCGACACGTTTCAAGTGTGTCGCTCAGTTTCCGTTCTTGTTCCCTTGACGGAAACAAGCGGTATTTTAGGCAAAGTGTTTGCACAAACCTATTAAACCATAAGCTCTGTGTAAAACGCAAGGTGTCAATATCATGCCTTCGGAAAGGTATGGAGCCTTATATCCCCATATCTGAAGAAAGGGGCCTTACGGCTCTTTCGGTAAAAGAGGCGGTTTCAGGCTATTTTCCGGCCATCGCCGTGGGATTGGGCGCATCCCGCAGGTAGGTCTTCGAGCCGGTGATTGTGTCCATCACTGCGTGGTAGCCGGGGAACCCGTACAGCTCGCCGCCGACCGTGCCGGTGTTGACCGGGGCTGCCGCCGCAACACAGGTGGGATCGCCCATCACAAGCGTGACGGTGAGCGCGTGGGCGACAATCACTCCGGCGGCGAGGCCGACAGCGAGGCCGAGCAGCTTGTCGAACATACCGAGGTCGAACTGGGTCAAGCCGTAGACATACCAGGACACGCCGAGCAGCAAAGCCCCGAACACCAGAAACAGCAGAGTAAACGCCCAGCTCTCGTTGATGCCCGCGCCGCCTGCGTGGAAGGAGACCCGCGCGGCCAGGAACGGCGCCGTCAGCGAGGCAGCCCACAGCCCGGCGTATAAGGCCAGCGTGTCCAGCCCTGTCCGCCCGAACCCGCGCACGAGTCCGACGACGCCGATGGCCGTAATGAGAACAACCAGTCCGATGTCAAGCCCATTCATGCCGTCTATTGTCGGCAGACCTGCGGGAAAACTTTACCGGCAAGCGTTATCAAGAAGTTTTACCGAGGAACCCGGAAATGTGCTATACTTAACGCCGAAGTCATCCGGGTGGCCGCTGCGCGTGCCGCCGGGCGCGACGCAGAGGAAAGTCCGGGCTTCACAGGGCGACGATGCCGGCTAACGGCCGGGCGGGGCGACCCGCCGGAAAGTGCCACAGAAACATACCGCCCCGCTTGTCTGCAAAGAAAAGCCGGGGTAAGGGCGAAATGGTGCGGCCCTTCGGGGCTTAAAGTAAGAGCGCACCGGGCCTTGCGGAGACGCAGGCGCCGGGTAAACCCCATCGGAAGCAAGGCAGGAGGGCGCGGCTTGAGCGTGTTCGTCCTCGCCTGGAACGGCGAACGCGCGACGCGCCTGCGAACGCCGCTTGAGGCGCGTAGTAATGCGTGTCCCAGAGAGATGGCCACACAAACACAGAACCCGGCTTACAGGATGGCTTCACAGAAGGCAAACGCCCGGATGCTTACTGCGTCCGGGCGTTCCTTTCCATCAGCGCGGAGCGCAGGAGCAGCTTGCCGACGATCCAGCCGTCGTCTTTAACACCGGCGTTCATGTCAAGGCAGGCAAGATGGATCAGCTGCGCCCACCAAAGCGGCGTGATCAGCGCCCATTCTTGCAGCTCCAGCGGCGACACTTCATCATATCCCAGCAGAACGTCGTCATACTTGCCGCGCCACGAAAGCGCGAAGTCGCCGACCCGGTGGTCAAAGTGCGCCAGCTCGAAATCTAAAATGCCGGACAGCCGGCCATGAACGAAGCGCAGGTTCCACGGCGTAAAGTCCCCATGAACGATGATGCCGGGCCGGCCTTGAAGCTGAAGTCCACTGACTTGCTCGCGAGCCTGTTCCAGATGCCACCGCAAAATCCGAACTTCTTCCAAGCGCTCCCGCTCATGCTGCGCTAAGACGGTGTCAAGCGCCGGATCGGCTAACACTTCCTCGCAGCGCCGCCAGCCGGGCCGCTGCCCCAGCGCGGGAACCTGCGCCATCCCGGCATGAAACTCCGCCAGCAAACGTCCCCGCGCCCGCTGCTCTTCGCGGCCTCCGTGGACAGTGTGATCCATCGCAGGTACATCGCCGGGAAGAAAAGGAGCCAGGCTCCACAGTTGGCCGGCTATCTTGATCGGCCCCGCGACCGGAGGGGCAACGGGCCATCCCAGCGCCGCCAGAGACTCGACCAAGCGCACCTCGTAGTGAATAGACTCGTCAATCAGCGCGGCGTCATCAAGGAGCGGTGACTGCCCCCAGCAGCGCAGGACAAATTGTTCTCCCCGCGCGTCTACAAGCCAGTGCCGGTTGATCCTGCCGCCGAGCGATGCGACAAGCCGGACGCCGAACACTGCGAGAACCTCGTGGCCTGGCTCCATGCGGTTTCTCCTAACCCATAGCAGACACAGAGAAAACCTCACCCCGTCGCTTCGCGACCACCCTCTCCTTGAGAAAGGAGAGGGTATGCCTGCGGCATTACTGCGTATACCGTTCCGGTTTGTTCCAATCGGAACGGAGTTCCGGGGTGAGGTTCTTTGCAGCTTTAGCGGGTTTTTGGTGCCCTAGTGATCGGCGGGCATGAGGAAGCCGACTTTCCAGGTGCGGGTGAAGTGGAGGCGCTTGTCGAGGGCCTGGAACCGGGCGGCGTCTTCGGGGGACAACTGGACGGCGTCTTTGGCGGGGCCAAGCACGGACACGGCAGTCAGAATGAGAGGGTTGGTGCCGCCGACGCCGCCAGCGGCCGCGTCCACGTTCCAGTAGTAGCGGACGATGGACTCTTCCTGCACTTCGTCCGGGGTCGGGACATGAGAGCGGTCCGGGTAGAGCAGAGCGGCGTCCGGCTGGGCGCTGTAGATGGCCGGGGCTGGGGAGCGGCTGATGT
This sequence comes from Capsulimonadaceae bacterium, assembly GCA_965277885.1. Taxonomy (GTDB): domain Bacteria; phylum Armatimonadota; class Armatimonadia; order Armatimonadales; family Capsulimonadaceae; genus JANXMY01. Next base: position 1,211,268 of record CBDIDS010000003.1, read on the forward strand.
CGGAGAGGCCGCGGGCGTCAATCAGGATGCCGGTGTAGGAGTCCATGTTCTCGGAAACCACAACCGGGGCGGGGGCCGCCGGGGCGGGCAGCTCGGCGGCGGGGAGGACACGCACGCGGTCGGCTTCCACGGTGCCGTCGGGCAGCAGGACGCCGACGACATGGACGCGCATCCCGCGCGACAGGTCCGCCACCTGGCCGGCACGCTCGGTGCCGCGCAGGATAATGTCGGTGTCCTGAAGGCTGGCCGTGTACCGCTTGTCGTCGTCGCCGAGCAGCGTCACCTGGTAATGGGGAGCGTCAATGTCGCGCACCAAACCGTCCAAAAGGAACTGCGGACCGGGCGCAGTCGCAACGGTCGGAACCGGCAGCGGCAGCACGGGAGTCACGGGCGCTTCCGGCGCTTGTTCCACCACTTCCGGCTGAGGCTGGACGGGCGGAGCGATCTCGCCGGAGCCGGCGAAGGTCGGCAGGACGCGCAGGCGGTCGGCTTCCAAAAGGTTTCGCCCCAGCAGCGTCCCGACGACCCGCACCCGCATTCCGCGAGCCAGGTTTGCCGTCTCGCCGACATGGCGGTCCAGCAGCGTGATGTCCGCGCCGTAGGCATCTACAATATAGCGGTTGAAATCGTTGCCGTTGACCACCAGCCGGTCCCCGGAGCCGTTGACGGACTGCACAGTTCCGACGACCGTGTAATGCTCCGCCTGCTGAAACGGCGTCACGTCGTCATCGGCACGGGACAACCCCGGCATCAAGAATATGAGTCCAAGCGCCAGGCAGGCGCTCCCAATTTTAGCGGGCAGGGTGTTTTTCATGGTTTGTCTTTCTGTCCCAAAAGTGCCGAAAAAGAAAGCGTAAGTCAAACGTCATTGTCGGTTCATTATACAGTATTTTTCAGGCGAAATTTCGGAGTCATGCACCGCAAAAAATTTATTTTACAGCCCGTGCGGCCCGCAGCAGCCACGCGGCGAGGGCATTCCGGCCTGCGCCCATTTCCGCCTCCACTTCGGCATGGGAAAGCGGCAGATTTGGGACTAATCCCGTGCCGTAATTGGTCGCCAGCGCGACCCCGGCGTAGCGTAAACCGGCTTCGCGGCATAAGATCGCTTCGGGAGCGCCGGTCATGCCGACGACCGCCCCGCCCCATTGCCCGAACAGGCGCACTTCGGCGGGCGTTTCGTAGCGCGGGCCGGACACACAGAGGTAAGTCCCGGCCCTGTGGACACGCGGCGCGATCTCCGGCGGCATAGTTTGCAGCAGGATTTCGCGTAAGTACGGGTCGTAAGGATGCACGAAATCCGTATGACGCACCTGCCCCGGCTCCGAGTAGAACGTGACAACTTCGCCTTTGGTAAAATCTAAAAAGTCGTCCAAAATCACGAATTCGCCGGGCGCGATTTCAGGCCGCAGGGAACCGACGGCGGTAGTCGCGAACACGGCGTCTGTCCCTAAATCTCGAAGCGCGGCGATATTGGCTTTGTGGTTGATTCGGTGCGGCGGCAGGGAATGCCCTGCGCCGTGCCGGGCGAGAAACAGCAGGGTCAAGCCGTCGCTGAGAGCCGTGCGGGTCAAAGATGCTTGACCATACTCGGTTTCGACCGTCTCCGGCGTCCCTGGGGCAAGCGCCGCTCCAAACCCTGTTCCTCCAATTACTGCCACCGTAAGCATTGACAAACTCTCTTTCCGCGTGATACACTGCCTGCCGTGCGTTCTTCCGTCGCTGGTATTCTTCATTCTACACGAAACGGCCGCCCCTGGCAAGCGCGTCTTTTTGCCGCCGGGTTTCTGCTTCTGCTGACAGTCGTTTACTTTTGGCGGCAAGTGGTTCTGGGGCAGGCGCTTTATTGGGGCGACATTGGGCTGTATTTCGGGCCGATGACGGGTTTCTTGAAGCAGAACTTGAGCGCAGGACGCCTGCCGCTTTGGAACCCCTTGATCCTGTGCGGCACTCCCTATGTCGGCAACCCCCAGACGTGGCCGCTGTACCCCGTGACGGCGCTTCTGCGGTTTGTGTCCGCGACGCAGTTCCTCAACTTAACCATCGCCCTGCACGTCTGGATCGCCGGCCTCGGCACCTATGCGCTCGCCCGGCGGGCGTTCGGGCTGGGCATTGGGCCGGCGCTGCTGGCCGCCGTGACGTTTATGTTCGGGGGGCAGCTTGTCTCGAAAGAGCAGTTTCCCAACATGGTGCAGGCGTCGGCCTGGCTGCCCTGGATTTTGCTGTGCCTGGACACCTTGCTCCGCCGGCGCCGACTCCAAGACGCGCTCACCCTCGGCGCGGTCTTGGGTTTGCAGCTTCTCGCCGCGCATGTGCAGATGACCCTGCTGACGCTGTATCTCGCGGCGGCTTACGGCGTGTTTGTGCGATTAGGAGCCGGAACCCAGCCCGGTTCGTTGGGCGCCGGCCCTCCCGATGCGGGAGGGCGCAGAGTTTCAACCAAGGCTCCGGCTGCTGACTCTGCCCCTCTCCGTTTCGGGGAGGGTGCCGAGGAACGAAGCGGGAGGGGTTCTCTTCTGCGACTGGGGGGCCTTATCTTCTTATCTCTCCTCACCGCCTGCGGCCTGGCGATGGGACAGCTTTTGCCGACGCTGGCGCTGTTCCGGGACGCCGCCCGGCAGCGGCTGTCGTTTGCCGTGGTAGACCGTTTCTACCTGCCGTTTAACCAGCTTGGAAACTTCGTCCTGCCGCACCTGCACGGCAGCCCGTTTTACGGGAACTGGACTGCGCGGGGCAACACTTGGGAAACCTGCTGCTATGTCGGTGGGATTTCGTTTGCACTGGCGCTGTGGGGAGGATGGAGCGCCTGCCGCCGGTCAGGATCGCGCGATGCTCGGTTCTGGGTCGGCATCTTTTTGGTCAGCCTGGGGCTGGCGTTCGGCGGGCCGGGCGGCCTCTACTATGGGGCCTACTTTGTTTTGCCCGGATTTCGGTCGTTCCATGACCCCGCCCGGTGCCTGCTCCCGGCTTGCTTTGCCCTGTCGCTGCTGGCGGGGTTCGGGCTGGAGCGCCTGCCGCAGTTGAGCGGTAAACGATTGGCGTTCATTGGGCTTGTTCTGCTGGCGTTTGCCGACCTCGCGCACTTCGGGCGGACACTGTACCCCCTGGCTGATCCCGCGGCTCTCCATCCGTCCTCGCCGAATGTTGGCCTGGTTCAAAACGACCCCGATGTTGCCGCGCATCAGGCGCGGATACTCGCGCCGACAAACGGGGTCTGGCTCCGGTTCACGAACTACAACGATTTTCGGCAGTCGGCGCCGAATTATCAAACGCTGTGGGCGGACACGCTGACGCCCAATCTCACGATGCCTTATGGCCTTGCCGATGCGTCCGGCTACGAGCCGGTCGCGCTCAAAAATACCGAGATGGCGGCGAAGAAGGCCGCCGCCTCGTTCGGCCCGAAGGCGACGCCCGCGCAGAAGTCCCAAGCGGCGGCGCTCTGCGGGGCGCTCGGCGTCAAGTATGTCGCGCTCGTCCGGGTCACGCCGCCGGAAACAAGCCTGCCGGGATTGGCCGCCGTCCGGGCCGCGCCGACGCTTGCCCCGCCGGGCCGGAAAGACGGCCCGAAAGCATCGGTTTATTTGTCGCGTGATCTGCGGTGGCAGGCGCGGGCGCATCTGGCGTGTTCGGCGTCGGGAGTGACGCTGACCGAGGACGACCCGGACCGGGTTTCGCTCTCGTTTCAGACGACCGCGCCGGACACGCTGATCTTGGAAGACGCGCAGGCCGCCGGCTGGGCAGCAGATTTGGACGGACGCCCCATGCCGATTGACACCTACAACGGCTGCCTGCGAGCGGTCGCCGTTCCGGGCGCAGGGCCGCATACGCTGGTCTTTTCCTACGCCCCGACCCCGTTCCGGCTGGGCTTCTACCTGTCGCTGCTGACGCTGGCTCTGCTTTCCGGCGCGGGCAGTTACGCGCTGGCAAAGAAATTTGCAGCAGGGGAAGGATTTTCGCGCTTCCCTGCCGAATAAGAAAGACAATCCGCTTCCGGGCAGTGCCGCCCCGACTCATTCTCACCGACTTAACTGAAGGAAACTTGATTTATGCCTCTTTCCAGCGCGTCCGCGCGTCTTTCGGCACGTCTTCTCGGCTGCCTCAGCACTGCCGCCGTCTTTGCCGCTGTTCTCGGCGGCTGCGCCAACAAAACTTCAACCAGCGTCAATGCCGTGTCCGGCGGTGGGGCGTCGAACACCATCACGATCGGCGAGTTCGGGTCGCTCACCGGCGATAAGTCCACGTTTGGTCATTCCACCGACAACGGCGTGGAGCTTGCGGTGAAAGCCGTCAACGCGGCGGGCGGCGTCAACGGCCACCTGCTGAACGTGGATGTGCAGGACGACGCCGGGACACCGGACGGGGCTTCCAGCGTCGTCAAGAAGATCATCACGAGCGACAATCCGACTGCCGTGATTGGAGAAGTGGCGTCCACGCTGTCTATTCAGGCCGCGCCGATCTGCAACGCCGCCAAAGTGCCGATGATCTCGCCGTCGTCCACCAACCCCAAAGTGACCCAGCTTGGGCCCTACGTTTTTAGAGTCTGCTTTATTGACCCGTTCCAGGGAACCGCCGCCGCGAAGTTCGCGCTTGGAACACTGCACGCGAAACGCGCGGCGATCCTGACCGACGCCGGGAACGACTATTCCATCGGCCTGACCAAGTTCTTTACCCAGAGCTTCACGGCGGGCGGTGGGCAGATCACGCTGGCCCAGAACTACGGCAAAGACGACGTAGATTTCACGTCCCAGCTTACCCAGATCAAAGCGACGAACCCGGATGTGCTGTATGTGCCGGGTTACTACGGCCAGGTCGGCCCGATTGCCAAGCAGGCGCGGGCCATCGGCCTGAATGCCCCCCTGCTCGGCGGCGACGGCTGGGACTCGCCGAAGCTGGTGGAAGGCGCAGGCGGGCCGGGCGCGGCTTTGGAAGGCTCGTACTTCACCAACCATTCGTCCATGAGCAACCCCGACCCGACGATCCAAAAGTTCGTCACGGCCTACAAAGCCGCCTACGGCGGCCAGCAGCCGGACTCGCTCGCGGCTCTCGGCTATGACTCGATTGGCGTCCTCGTAGACGCAATGAAACGCGCGGGCGTCCCGGCAGACGGCAATTATGCGTCGCCTGCCTACCGGGCCAAGCTGCGCGATGCCCTGGCCGCGACCAAAGGCTACAAGGGCATCACGGGAACGATTACCATTGGCCCGGACCGAAACGCGGTCAAGCCCGCCGTCGTGCTTCAGATCCACGGCAGCGATTACAAGTATATCTCAACGGTGAATCCATAGACTGCCCCGGATTAAAATCCGGGGCTGAAGGGCGCATCGCGCCGGCTGTCCTTCGGACAGAAGACAAAGAACATCCCGTTTGCTCTTTTGTCCGCAGGACAATCAGCCGAAGGCTCCTCAGCCCCGGATTTTAATCCGGGGTTCATTGAACTCCATGCACCAACTTCCCGAACAACTTCTCATCGGCATTCAGCTCGGCAGTATTTATGCGCTGATCGCCCTCGGCTACACGATGGTCTACGGCGTCCTGAAGCTCATCAACTTCGCGCACGGCGACGTGTATATGGTCGGCGCGTATGCCGGCCTCGGCGCGGCAGGCGTTCTTGGAACCTGGCTGCCCGAACACACGCCCCTGCACTCGCTGCTGCCGTCGCCGTTCGGAGCGCTTCTCGTGCTGCTGGCGGCAATGCTGCTCTGCGCCCTGCTTGGCCTCGTGATTGAGCAGGCGGCGTACCGGCCCCTGCGAACACGCTCCTGGATCGTGCCGAGCCTGGTCATCGGCGGCGCGTCGGGCTACGTCGCTTACGGCATTGCGATCAACGGCAACCGGACCCCGGCGTCGGCGATTGCCATTGGGATCGTCGTCTGGATCGGGATTGCGCTGCTGCTTCGGACAACCCAGAAGCGCCGGGCGGTCGGGACGCCGTCACGCCTCACGGCGCTGATCACCGCTATCGGCGTTTCGCTGTTTTTGGAGAACTTCGGCCTGCTGCCGCAGATTTTCTCGTCGGACCAGCGCTTCATTCAGACCAAGCAGATTGTAAACTTGCCGAACCGCGTTTCTCTTTTCGGCGTTTCGCTGTCCGTGCAGACCCTGCTGATTCTCGGCCTGTCGCTTATCCTGATGGCGCTTTTGACGTATATCGTCACCTACACCCGCATCGGCAAAGCCGTGCGGGCGGTGTCGTTTGACGCCGACGCGGCGGCGCTCATGGGCATCAACACCAACACGGTCATCGCATTTACGTTTGCCCTCGGCGCGGCGCTGGCGGGCGCGGCGGGGGTCATGGTGACGGGGCTGACGGGAACGGCGTTCACGCCCTATGTCGGGGTTTTGATGGGCCTGAAAGCGTTTGTCGCGGCAGTGTTAGGAGGCATCGGCAGCATTCCCGGCGCAGTGGTCGGCGGCCTGATCATGGGCCTGGCGGAGACGCTGGTCGTCGCCTACGGCCCCAGCGTCGGCATTCCCAGCACCTACCGGGACGCCGTGGCGTTTTTTCTGCTGATTGTGATTTTGCTGGTTCGCCCCGCCGGCCTGTTCGGGCGACTAGCCCCGGAGAAGGTATAAGCACGCTTCTCATACCATGCGTGTTCGGGCCATGCGTTGATAGAACCATACAATAAATTGTATGGCTACACGGCGCGGACGCCACAAAACGCCGCTTCGCGGGGTTAAGAATAAGAGCCGGAAAGAATTGTTCCTAGTGCCGCGAAGCGGTACTTCGTGGCCGAAGGCCGTATAGCCGTGTGTTTCAACACATGGTTCTGAAACACATGGTTCTGAAACACATGGTTCTGAAACACATGGTTCTGAAACACATGGTTCTGAAACACATGGTTCAGATAGCAAGCGTATTTCTGCAACAATGTCGGGAGAAAGTTTAGTTTGGGAAGCTCCGCTGCATTTAAGTCTCCGTCTGTTCTGACGCGGATACTCGGCACGATTGGTCTGCTCGGCCTGCTGTTTTTGGGCAATGCCTGGGTAGAGCGGCCTTTGATGGACCAGTCGGCGACTTCGTTCTACGGCATGGACCAGTACAAGGAAGGCGTGATTATCTCGTGCGGGATTTATGTGATTCTCGCCGTCGCGCTGAACCTGGTGAACGGCTTCACCGGGCAGTTTTCGCTGGGGAATATCGGGTTTTACGCGGTCGGAGCGTATGTCGCGGCGGCGGTCGCGACTTACGGCCATGCCCGGCTTTTCCCAAGCCTGCCGATTGACGGCTCCCCGATCGGGGTCGTGCAGGGCGCGTATCCGATGCTTTTGCTGTGCCTTATCGGGGGAGTGGCAGCGGCGGCGGTCGGGTTTGTGGTCGGGCTGCCGTCCCTCCGATTGCGCGGAGATTATCTCGCGATTATCACGCTGGGGTTCGCCCAAATTATTCAGGTGGTCATCCGAAACATCAAAGCCGTGGACGGCGCGACTTCGTTTACGGGCATCTCGCGCGGCGACACCACCATTTTGACGCCGCACCTCACCAACTTCTTCTGGGTCTTTTTGTTCGCGGCATTGACGCTCTGGGTGTCTTACGGTTTGCGGTTCTCAACGCACGGCCTGGCGTTTCTCGCCGTGCGGGAAGATGAGATCGCGGCGGAGGCGATGGGCATTCCGACGACGCGCTACAAAGTAACGGCCTTTGTTCTCAGCGCGTTTTTTACCGGCATTGCCGGGGCGTTGTTTGCGCTGTACCAGCCGTCGCTCTCCAACGACCAGTTCTCGTTTGTCCGATCCATTGACACGGTGGTCATGGTCGTGCTGGGCGGCCTCGGCTCCATCAGCGGCGTCGCCATCGCCGCCGTGCTATTAACTATTCTTCCCGAAGCCCTGCGCGGGATTGACCAGTACCGCTTGGTGGCCTACTCGCTTCTCCTAATCATTCTCATGCTGACCCGGCCCCAGGGCATTTTCGGGCGCGAAGAGCTGTCCCGCGCCTGGCTGCTGGGCCAAGTCGCGGCGGTGAAAAGCTGGTTCGCCAGGCGTCCTGTTCCCGCCCCGGCCCTTGCAACCGGCCCCGACGTGATGACGACGGCGCGTGACCGGGACGATGTGGATGTTTAACTCCGCCCTGAACGGCGGAGCTTTAAAGAGCAAGCCCCCGCCTTCGCGGGCGCCAGCTTCGTTGGTTCTTAATGCCCGCGAAGGCGGGAAATTGCCCTTCAAAGCACGGGGGTTCAGCCCCGTGGAAACTCTCCCACAATCGCCTGAACGACTGCCTCCGGTTGTTCACGTGGAATAAAATGGCCGACGCCGGGCAGGACTTCACGCCTGTAGCCTGTCTTGAAAAGACTATCCTTGCCTTCGCTGCTTGCCGCAAGACTCGCGCCGTCTTCCGCGCCGTGCAGCAGAGTTGTCGGAACCGTGATGGGCGGCGTCAAAAGCTGGGTCGCTTCCAGGGCTTTGCACTGCGGGTCGGGCAGGGCCAGCGCCTAGCGAACACGGTACGAATGCAGCGTGACTTCCACCCAATCGGGATTGTCCCAGGCGGAAGACGCCGCCGTGAACGCGGCATCGGCGAAGTCTTTGGCGTCCTGGGCTACCGCCGTCATCTGCCCGGAGCGGCGGGTCTTGTCGTCTAAGTAACGTGTCCTAAGTCTTTGCAGACTGGGCGGTTAAAACCGCAGCAACAATGGCACAAAGTGCGCCTTCGCGCACTCGGAAGCGCACGTTTGCTCTTAACCTGCGAAGGCAGGTTTTGTGCCAGTGTTGCTGCGGTTTTAACCGCCCGCAAGAACTTATGACTCATTACTTAGAAAGCGCGTCGGGCCGAAGCCGCGCAGGTCGGGTGCGAATGTGTGCCAGCCCTGCTCCGCCAGCGGCCCGGTGACGGCATCCCAGGTATGCGCGTCATCCGGCCATCCGTGCAAAAGTATGATCGGCCTGCCGTCTGTAGGGCCTTGCTCCAGGTAGCCTATCTCCAGCAGCGGGGTTTGGATCGTCTTGATTTCTGTCATTCGGTGCCTCCGTAAACAGTCTGTCCGCCGACAATCGTGGCCTGCACGGTCGGCGCATCGGGCCAATGGTCCAAGACAACAAAATCGGCACGGTGGCCGGGCGCGATTTGGCCCCGGTCGTGTTCCAGAAAGACGCTGTACGCCGCGCCTTCGGTATACGCCCGCAGACCGTCCAGCGCAGAAACGCATTGGCCGAGGCCGAGAACTGTTCCCGACGGGGTGTGGCGCTCCGTCGCCGATTGGATGCCGTCGAGCGGGGCGCCGGGGATGACGGGAATGTCGGACGAGAAGACGAGCGGCAGGCCGGCGGCCTGCGTTTCGGCATACGGCATGAGGCGATTGGCGCGGGACTCGCCGATTGCTTGGGTGTAGGCGTCGCCGAATCGCAGGATAAACTCCGGCTGGTAGACGGGCAGGATGCCGAGGCGGGCCAGGCGTCCGACTTGATCGGGCCAGAGCAGCATCGCGTGTTCGATCCGGTGCCGGGCATCGGTGCGCGGCGATTTGGCGAGAGCTTTGCCGTAGGCGTCCAAGCAGAGGTCAATCGCGCCGTCACCGATAGCGTGCGCGGCAATTTGCCAGCCGGCGGTGTGCGCCTTCAGCACCATCGCATTCAGATCTTCCGCGCTCCAGACCGCCGTGCCGAAGCTGTCGCTGCCGACAAACGCCGAGCGCAAAAGCGCGGTGCGCGTGGTCAAAGCCCCGTCGGTGAAGACTTTGGCCGGGCCGATCTGCACCCAGTCGGTTTCGGTGGTCACATCGCGCGGGTTTGGCACGGTGTCCATCGCGGCGATCTGTGAGAGAAGCATCATCAAGGAGCAGCGCAGCGTCAGAGCGCCGGACGACGCCGCTTCGTGGTACACGTCGATTTCCCGGAAGCTGTCGCGGGCGGCCAGGCCGAGCGTGGCGTCTACGGCGCTGGTGATGCCGAGCGCGTTCATGGCCTGCGAAGCTCGCTGAAGGGCAGCCACTCTTTCCGTGACAGTCGGCTCCGGCGCGGCGTCATACGCAAGATTGGCCGCCGTTTCCAGCAGAACTCCCGTCGCTTCGCCGGCCTCATCCCGGACAATCGTGCCGCCGGGCGGGTCCGGGGTATTCAGAGAGATGCCCATGCGCTCCAAGACGCGCGAATTGACCGAAACGGCGTGGCCGGATGCGTGGGTGATTAAGACAAACGGCTGTCCGCCGCCGACCTGGTCTAAATCTCGGCGCGTCGGGTGGCGCTTCTCGTCCATCATATTCTGGTTGTAGCCGCGCCCGCGTATCCACGTCTTCGGCCCGGCAGCCTGCTCGCCTGCCCGCGTTTGCAGCCGCTGAACCAGTTCGGGGATCGTCGGAACGCCCGTCAGCGGCACGGCGGCAAGCGTCAGGCCAAAGCCCAGCACATGACAGTGGGCATCGTGGAAGCCCGGCACGAGTGTCCGCCCGCCGAGCGGCGAGATTTGGGTTGCCGGCCCGGCCAGCACCCGCAAGTCGGCTTCGGTGCCGACGGCGACGATGCGCCCCGCCGCGACTGCGACCGTGTCGGCAGGGCCGTCAGTTAAAGGCAGCCGCGCCTGGGTATATAACGTGTCAGCAATGGTCATAGCACCATCATACCCACAGAAACGGGATTAGGAGAGACACATGCCGACACGCGAAATTGCCCGCGCCGAATGGAAGACCTACTTTGACGACTTCAGCCGCGCCCGCGCCGGAGAGCTGGTATCCGTCGAGCTGATTTATGACCCGCAGGGCGACCCCGTCTTCCCCTGGAACAAGCAGCCGCTGGTGGGCTTGACATTTGAGGAGAAAGACGGCGAGCCGGGGACAGTTGTGATCTCGGCAGGCGGCGAGGAAGACAATCAGCACACGCACTCGGTCACAAACCCGGTGCATGTGTACCACAAAAACGCGCGGGGCCTCATCTCCGACGAAGTCAACATTGATGAAGTCGTTGAAATCACATCCAGCGACGACCCGCGCATTGTCTTTTTGCGCTTTACGGAGGTAGAATAGCCGCAGGAGAAAACTTCATGCTCAATCGGTTCGGCATCACGGCGGCTCTTATTTTCCTGACGCTCCCGCTGCGGCCTGCGCCGGCACAAACGCCGCCTGCGGGGGATCAGCTTTTCGCGCAGGGGCAGTTTGAAGCGGCCCGCAAAGCCTACGCGGCGTCTTCTGACCCCGCCGCACAGACGGGCCTCATTCGTACCCTGCTCCGGCTGGACCGCTGGGACGAGGCCGTCACGGCGGCGCAAAGCTTCGCCGCGAAGTCCCCAAACAGCGCCGACGCCCACGGCCTGCTGGCGCTGTGTTTAATTCGTTCAGGCTGGCAGCCGCCGTATGAAGGCGAAGCCAAGCAGTCGCTCGCGCTTGATCCCAATAATTACTGGGGCCTGGTGGCATCGGGCCGCATCGCCGACTGGGATGGGCATATTGAGGACGCCCGGACCCTGTTCCGTAAAGCCTCTGCGCTCCACCCCGAATGGCCTGATGCCCTGCTGGGGCTGCTGCGAACGCTGGATGACGACAAAGACGCCGCCGAGAAAACAACGGTCACGGCAAAGTATCTGGCGCTGAACCCACAGGGACAGCCGTTTGACCGAGAAAACGAGGGGCTGCGCGACTTCCAGGCAAACGCCGGGGCCTACCGGCATAGCTTTGACGCCGACCCGCCCTTTCAGCAAATTGAAGGCAAAGGCCCAGCCGATGAAAAAAAGGCGGCGACGCTGAAAGTGGATTTTGTGGGAGATTATGCTGTCTTCCCTGTCACTATAAACGACCAGCGGTTCCGGCTGCTGTTTGACACAGGCGCCGGTGACTTGGTGATGACACCGAACGCCGTTAAGCGGCTGAAACTGCCGACGCTGGCGCACTCTTACGTTCGCGGCGTGAACGGGCGGGAGCCGAGCCAAGTCTTGAAAGCCAGTACGATGGCTTTGGGCGACCTCCGCTACCGCTCTATTCCGATCCGAACCATGGGATTGTCCCCCGCCGGCTCCGACGGCCTGCTTGGCGGCAGCACACTCGACGACTGCGTGATTACGCTAGATTATATTGGCGAGACCGCCACGCTCAGCCCCGCAAAGACTGCCGCCGCCCCGCCCCCGCTTCCCGGCGATCAAGTAGTCGCCCTGCCGTTCCGGGTCTATCGGGACCATCTGTTTTTATCCGTCTGGGTCAACGGCCACCCGGCCTGGGCGATGCTGGACACCGGAGCGGAACAAACCGTGATGTCCCTGGGCTTTGCTAAAGACCAGCTCAAGGGCGTACCGAAGGATGATTACCATACCGGAACCCTTCATGGGCAAAGCGGTGTCGGCGATACAGATCAGCGCGAAGAATATGTTTATTCGCGTGATCAATCCAACATTACGCTGAGTGACCAGCCGCCAATCTCGGTTCAAACGGACACTGTCGGCAGAACCTCCCTTGACCGTGAAATCAGCCCCGATTACGACTTTGAGATCGGTCTGCTTCTCGGCGCGTCCAGCTTCACTTATGCCCGCCGGGTGACGTTTGACTACCCGCGCCATTTGCTGACGTTTGAGTACGCGGCCCCGGAAGCTGCGCCGGCGCCGAAGCCTAAGTCGGCCAAGAAATGACGCCGCTGATCTCATGCTCCCTTTAATTCAGTGCGTTCCGAACTTCAGCGCTGGGCGGGACGGGGCCGCGATTGAGGCAATAGTCGCGGCCGTGCGTCAGACGCCCGGCGTCCGGCTGGTCGACTGGAGCGCCGACGCCGACCATAACCGCCTGGTCGTGACGTTTCTCGGTCCGCCGGAGCCGGTCCGGGCCGCCGCCCTCGCCTCGGCTGCTGCCGCGATCAACCACATTGACCTGCGGGCGCATCAGGGCGTCCATCCGCGTCTCGGTGCGATAGACGTTCTGCCCTTCGTGCCGCTTTTGGGGATCACCCTGGCCGAGTGCGCCGCGCTTGCCTTGAGTGTCGGCAAGGAGCTTGCCGCGCGTCATGCCCTGCCTGTCTTCTTCTACGAGGCTGCCTCGCCGCAGGGAAGCAGCCTGCCCCTCGTCCGCAAAACCGCGTTTGGGTCGCTTGCGCCCGATCTCGGTCCGAACACGCCCCACCCCACGGCCGGAGCCGTCGTCATCGGCGCACGCGGGCCGCTCATCGCCTACAACGTCAATCTTGCCGCGCCCGACCCCGACGTCGCTCGGACCATCGCCCGCGAGCTGCGGACTTTGCCCAGCCTGCCCGGCATCCGCGCCCTCGGCCTGCGCCTGCCGTCGCGCGGTCTTTCGCAAGTTTCGATGAACCTGACCCGGCCTGCCGAGACGCCGCTGCTTGCCGTCTTTCAGTATGTCGAGCGCAGGGCATCCGAACTCGGCACATCCGCCGTTGAAAGCGAGATTATCGGCGCCCTGCCCGGCCCCTCGGCTTTTGGCGCACTTGCCGGCGCTTTGCGCTGCCCGGCCCTCAAGCCCGGTCAAGTACTGTGGGAAACGTGGCCGGATGCACAGTAAAAATGCGGGATTTTCAAGTATTTGTTGACAGGCGGACAGGCGTATGTTAAAATGGTTCCGTCATCAAGCTGTACCCTTCGGCGGCTTCCGCCGCTACCTGCTTCTGTTCACAACGAAAGGATACCATGACTGCATTTTATTCGCATCTCGCCTTGTCCTGTACGGCGCTTACGCTTCTCGCGCTGACCTCATCGGCCTCGGCCCAGATCCTCAACGGCAGCTTTGAGCTGAACAGCGCCGGGTCTACGACCATCACCGGCTGGAACCCGATTGGAAGCGCCATTATCACGGATTCTTCATTCGGTGATGCGCCCGCCAGCGGTACAAAACAGCTTTTCCTCAACAACGACTCCCAGGCAAGCGACTACTACACCACCCCGAACGCAGTCAGCGTCGCCGGGGCCAACGGCCTCGAAAGCTTCTTGAACCTGAAAAGCGGTGCTTTATCGTCCCTCGGCAATGGAACAGCGACGACCGGCTCTGGAATACAACAAAAGTTTACGCTGACCCAAACCGAGCAACTTGTCTTCAGCTACGACTTTGTGACTGCCGAAGACCAGACAAACTCTCCTAACCCGGACTTCGGCTTCGCCAGTCTTACCGGCTCGGCGACCAGCCTGAGCGTGCTGGCGAACGCCGCGCAGGCAACCGTATTCGAACCCGCCCAGACCGGGAGATCGTCGCCCTCCATTGACGATTACTTAAGCGAGACCGGCTACAAGACGTACACGTTCCAAGCGCTGATCGGCCCCGGCACTTACACGCTTGGCTTGGGAGTTGTCAATGCCAACACATCCGACATCGGCTCCGGCCTCTTGGTAGATAACATCACACTGACTCCGATGGCGGCTGTGCCGGAAGCCAGCACGGCGATTTCCATGGCCCTTCTGCTCGGCCTCGGCGGCCTCTTCTGCGCGGCCCGCCGGCCTTCCCGCGCACTGGCCGCGAAAGGATAATTCCTCATGGCGACACCGTACCTCGGCGAAATCCGCCTGACATCGTTTTCCTTTCCCCCAAAAGGCTGGGCGGCCTGTAACGGCCAGCTTTTGCCAATCAACCAGAACCAGGCGCTTTTTTCCCTCCTCGGAACCTTTTACGGCGGCGATGGGCAAGTGACCTTCGGCCTGCCGAACCTGCAAGCGCGTGTCCCGATGCATACCGGGAACGGGCATATCCAGGGTGAAAGCGGCGGCGAAGTCGGCCACACGCTGACGGCAGGCGAGATGGCTGCCCATACCCACGCCCTGCCCGTCACCACAGCAGTCGGGAAATCAAGCAGCCCGGCCGAGGCCCTGCCGGCGGTGGCTCCCACTGGGCTTGGAAACGTCTACGGTCTACCCACGAACCTGACGCCGATGCAGGCTGCCGTCGGCAGCGCCGGGGCCGGTGCGCCGCATCCTAACCAGCAGCCCTGCCTCGTCGTCAATTTCGTCATTGCCCTGGTCGGCATTTATCCCAGCCGCGATTAACGGCGCTCGTTTCTGAGCCGCTTCGAAAGGAGATTTGTATGTCTACGCCTTATCTCGGCGAAATTCGACTGTTCGCCGGCAGCTTTGCCCCGGCGAATTGGAGCTTTTGCAACGGCGCAACGCTGTCCATCGAGGAAAACCAAGCGCTTTTTGCTTTAATCGGCACCACCTACGGCGGCGACGGCCAGACGACCTTTCGCCTGCCCGATTTGCAGGGCCGTGTACCGATCCACCGGGGCGGCGGCGCTTCCCTAGGGCAGACAGAGGGGGCCGAGACGGTCACGCTGACCGCGGGGCAGATGCCGGTGCATACCCATTCCCGAATCGGCTCCCTGAACCCAGCCGTCAGCCGCAGCCCAAGCGGCCAAATCCCGGCCGTCAGCACCAACCCGGTGTATGTGGAGGGGACGACCCAGCCTACCACCGGAACACTCAGCAGCACCGGCAGTGGTCAGCCGCACGAGAATATGCAGCCGTTCGTCGGCATCAGCTTTATTATTGCCCTCTTCGGGATTTTCCCCAGCCAAAATTAGCGGGACCCGATTCACGGCCCCAAAAGGAAACTTTTCATGGCAGACCAATTCCTCGGCGAGATACGCATCTTCGGCGGAAACTTCGCGCCCGTCGGCTGGGCCCTCTGCGACGGCCAGATTTTGACAATCAGCCAGAATACCGCACTGTTTTCTCTCCTCGGAACCTTCTACGGCGGCAACGGAACCACGAACTTCGCTCTGCCGAACTTGCAGGGGGCGGTCCCGCTCGGTACGGGCAACGGTGCGGGCCTCACACCGCGTTTTCCAGGCGAGACCGGCGGCGTCGAAACCGTCACCCTGCTGCCTTCCCAGCTTCCTGTTCATACCCATTCCGTTACTAGCGCGGTCAGCGGCGCCACATCTCATTCGCCGCAGGGGGCGCTGCCGGCGATCCCCGCCGCCAACCCCCGCTTCAACAGCCTTTACAGCCCCGGACCGGCCAGCGCAGCCGAAGCCGGCGCTGCCGTCTCCCCTGCCGGCAGCAGCTTTCCGCATAACAACTTGCAGCCGTACCTGGTGATGAGCTTTATTATCGCGCTCACCGGCATTTACCCGCCGCGCTCTTAATTATCCGCGCTCTTAATTATTCACCGCCGGTTACGGCAGGAGACCTCTGATGACTGATTCTCAACTTTTTCCGCAGCTTCATTCTTCGCGCCGCGAGTTTCTTTGCAGGACCGCCGCCGTTCTCGGCGGTGCCGCCCTCGGAGTGGGCGGCGCCGCGCAGGCAAAACCCGCTGCTCCCGGCCCTCCGCTTTCCCTTGCCTATTGGACCGGAACAACCCTCGTGGATGCACGGCATCTTCCGGCAGGCGACCCCGCGCTCCGCGTTATTCGTATCACGGTGCAGGGACATCACCGGGGGCAGGACCTGCGTGCGATCAACGCTTATTTCGACATTCCCGGTCACGACTCTCCGGTTCTGTTCCGTGCCTGGACAGCCGCGCCAAGCAGCCCAGCGTGCCGTTTTACTGTTCCGGTCATCTCCGGCTGCGTGCTGCTGTCGGCAGTCGGCGCAGGGGAATATTTCTGCCGTCTCCGCACTGACGCCGCTTCAGATCAGCCGAAGCTGCGGCCCGGCGTTTATGTGCTTGCGCTTGGCGAGCCGCACTGGCAAGCCTGCTGCTTTGACCCGGCCGGGCTGACTCATTTCGCCGGGCCGCTGACCGAGCGCACTTTCAGCGGGTTTGTACCCGCCCGCTTCGGCTACCGGGTACTGACAGTTGAAGCGGCTTAATCTCCTGCAGCGGCCGGTTGGTGCGGAAGACGCCGCTTTTTTGCGCTGTTTGTATGCCGCCGAGCGTGCCGAAGAGCTTGCTTGGCTTCCGTGGACCGACATCCAAAAAGAAGCATTTCTGTCTCAGCAGCTTTCCGCCCGGCAGACCCACTACGCGGCGGCGTTTCCGGACGCCGCCCATTTCGTGCTGTTGTTCGGCCAAGCTCCTCTTGGCAGCCTTTCGGTTGCCCGCCGCCCGGAGGAGATTCACCTGCTGTCTCTCAGTTTCCTGCCGGAATGGCGCAGCCGCGGCCTCGGCACCGCGCTTTTACAGGAGCTGATTGCCGAGTCCGAAGCCGCTGCTGTTCCCCTCCGTCTTCAAGTCGCCGCCGCCAACCGTGCGAAGCATCTTTATACCCGCCTCGGCTTCCAGTCGGCCCAGAGCGACGGCGTTTATACCGAAATGGAATATCTACCGCTTTGCCTTACAGGGATGGTCCGGTGATGCTTTCACTTCTCGGCGGCTCCGGTTTTCCGCATCAGCCGGGGGATTTCCGCCAGCAGCTCGCGGGCTAAAAAGCCCAGAGGCCCGACCCGCTCCGCCAGGATTTCCCCGGCCTTGGCATGGAGAAAGACGCCCCAAACGGTCGCCTGCTCCGCCGTCGCGCCCCGTGCGGCGAGGCCCGCAATGATCCCGGCCAGCGTGTCGCCGGACCCGGACGTGGCGAGGCCGACGCAGCCGTGCCGGTTGCGGAAAACGCGGCCTTCCGGGGTGGCGATAAATGTCTCGCTTCCCTTCATGGCGACGACGGCCCGCAGAGTCGCCGCTGCTTCAATCGCCGCCGCACGCGGATCGGCTTTGATGTCGTCTTTCGAGCGCCCAAGAATGCCGGCCATTTCGCCGGCATGGGGCGTCACGACGACGTTTCCCTCTAACGAATGCAGCAGGTGCGGGGCGTCGTGGAGGCAGGCCAGCGCAGCGGCATCCAGCACTACCGTCGGCGCATGGATTTGGGGCAGAAGCGCGTGAAGCAGAATGCGGGTCGCTTCTTCGTCCTGCATTCCCGGACCGAGCAAAACGGCATTGGCATTGTTGGCGTTTTCCGCAAGCGCCTCGGCGCAGGCAGGGTCGAAGCCGCCGCCGGGCGTTTCGGGCAGGGAGACGACCCAAGCCTCCAGGACAGCGACGGCGACATGCCGGGCGATGCTTTCCCCGGTGGCGATTTTAAGCTGCCCGGCCCCTGCCCGCAGGGACGCGAAAGAAGACAAGATCAAAGCGCCGGGGATTTCCGCCGAGCCGCCCGCAACAAAAATGCGCCCGCGCCCTTCCTTGTCGTCGCCCTCATCGTGCTGGGGCAGAGGCCAGCCGGCGAGCAGGGCCGGAGTGATGTCTGTTTGCGCTGTTTCTTTCATGGGTTAGGGGTTCGCTTCAAAGAGGTGCTGGGCCGTGCCGGGAGCATCCGGGTCGGTTGTGATGTCTTCGCCGGCTTCTTCCAGCGGTGCGACAAAGTTGAACTCTTGGAGCGCAAGTTTCCCGTGCCTGCCGAGCGCCGGGTCCAAGACATAGGAAGTCACGGAGCAGTTGGCGACTTCATTGGTGCGGTCTACCTCTAAGATCTCTTCTTCGGTCATTTGCTCAAGCAGATACCGAAAACACAGCACGACCACGGAATGCCCGACCAGCAGGACACGCTCGCCGTGAAACTCGCGCGTGATAGTGTCCAGACTGGAGCGAAGCCGCAAAATCACATCGCACCAGCTTTCGCCGCCGGGCGGCCGGTGATAAAACTTGCCCAGGAGGCGGCGAAACTCAGCCTGCTCCGGATACAGCTCGGCGACGCCTGCGTGGGTCAATCGGTCCAAAACGCCAAACTCCTTTTCGCGCAGCCGCTCGTCCACAATCAAAGTATCTTCCTCGCGTCCCAGAGCTGCCGTTTCCAGCACAATGTCCGCAGTCTGGCGTGCGCGGAGATAGGGAGAAGTGAGGGCCACTGTCGGGCGCTCTTCGGGCGGGAGGCGGCGGAACCAGTGCCCCAGCGCCTGCGCCTGCCGCTCGCCGAGGGCCGACAGCGGAACATCGGCATCCCGGATGGGGATGTCAATCAGACTTTGTCCCGACGCCTCAGCGGCATCGCGGGCGACATTGCCCGCGCTTTCGCCGTGCCGCACAATCCAAAGCCGCTCCGGCCACTTCTGCGTTTCATTCACAAGCGTCATTTGCTGTCAATCCCGCGCTCCCCGCGCCCTTCATTGACATCCTTTCCGTCTTTTGCCTTAAGTGATTACCCGGACTTTCCAGCGGGTAAACTCAGAGAACCAGAACAAGCAGCCAGGCACCGCCGGCAATGAAGGTTGAAATGATGACACCACGCTCCTGCCCATCTCTACTCGGCGTTCTGTTCGGCTTTTTCTGCGTCTTCCCGCTGCTGATCAAGCGCGAAAAGAAAGCGCCTATTCTGACAAGTGAACTTCTGCTGCAACAGGCACAGGAGCAGATGCGTGAGGCCCAAGCCAAGAACCGCGAACGGGCAGTTCAAGCCATCACCCAGAAGAACAACTTGCAGGCGCTGCTGGATCAGACCCGAAAAACAGTGGATCGCTTGACCCGGCAAGCCGAGGCTTCTTCCGAAGAGGAAGTCGTGGAGGAACGACTGGCCGAGCGCGACAAATATCAGGAAACGCTCGTTCAGCTAGAGGTGTCTCTAGCGACGGCAACCGCGACGACCGAAACTGTCAAGGTCGCAATGCGCCGGGAAGAAGAACGCATTCGCGCCATGACGGCGGAGGCATTAGCTCTGAAAGCAGAAGAAAAGCAGGCGCAAATCGAGACGGCGATTGCCAAGAGCAGGCTTGCCATGACAACGAATCTCGCGACGGACTTGTTTGTGCAGGCCCGCGAGAAAATCCGTCTGACAAAAGCCCAGCGTGATTTGATTACCCAAATTGCTCAGACAGTCGAAACGCTGGGCGCGGCGGCGCAGGAGGCAGAGGCGGCAGGAAACGAGGATTTGCGGCAAAGACTGGTTGCCACGCGGGATGCGCTGCGAGACAGTGCGCTGAACGCTGCACTGTGGAAGAGATAAAGTGGAAGAGATAAGAAGTATTGACATTCTTCCGACCGCCGGTTATACTGAGTGCAGGAAAGAAATTATGACCAACATCAAGACAGCGATTTCGGTGGAGCCCGACTTATTTGCGGAAGTCGAGGAACTGGCAGGAGCAATGGAAATTTCACGAAGCCGCTTTTTTGCCATCGCGGCGGCAAAGCTGGTGAAAGATATTCGCCGCAGCCGGATTACCCAGCAGCTCAACGAAACTTATTCCGATAAAGCAGCGGAAGAAGACCAAGAAATCCTGCGTCAGATGCGTCCCACCCATCGCCGCCTTGCCGAGGCTGAATGGTAGTCCATCAAGGGGAGATTTATTGGGCTGATCTGGGTGCGCCTCAAGGCTCCGAGCCGGGTTTTCACCGTCCCGTTGTCATTGTTCAAGGCAACTCTTTTAACCGAAGCCGCCTTGCGACCACCGTGGTCTGTGTTTTGAGTTCAGCGTTAGAGCGAGCGAAAGCGCCAGGGAACGTGCTGCTTAATCCCGGCGAGGGACATTTGCCGAAACAAAGCGTCGTTCTCATTTCTCAGGTTCAGACACTAGACAAAACTCAGCTTGAAGAGCAGATCGGCACACTCTCCGCAAGCCGCATGAGGCAGGTACTTGACGGCCTCCGAATGCTGATGGAGATGGACGACGTAGAATAAACTGAAATGATAAGAAAAGCTGGCCTTAACTTATTGCGCGTCCTGATCGGCATCGGCTTCACATTCTCACTGGTGTCAGGTGTTACCCTCATAATGCTGATGCTTTTTGACGGCAACGGGAACCACTTGGTCTTGAGCCGTACAGGATTGCATTCGGACTCCGTTGTTGGCGCAACGATTGCCTGGGCTTTGACCTTGTTTTGGTGGGTTTGCTGGCGCTGTCTGCCTGCTGTGAAGCCGATGCGGCTGTTTCCAATGTTGGAACGCTTGGTGCAAAAGCCTCCGTCTCTTTTTGGCAGCATCATTTGGACAGTCATCACCACGGCTTGTATTTGTTTTACGCTCGGCCTGGGCCTACAACTAGCCGCACACGCCCCCAAAGCGACCTGGACTCAGTTTATCTACTGGTGTTTTATTACCGTCACGAACGGACAGTACGCCTTCTCCGGCTGGAAGCAGTGGCACAGAAAGCGGCAGGCGGGATTGTTCAAGGACAAGATTTACCAGCAGGAGGATTAACAAACAAAAGGGGCGCGGCATATGCCGCGCCCCTTTCCTGTGCCAATCAAGGCTTAGTAATCGTCGTCGTCATGGGCGGCGCTGGCGTTGCCCCGGCCTGACTTTTCCTTCTTCTCGACAATCAGCGAGTTGGTGGACAGGATCATGCCGGCAATGGACGAGGCGTTCTGCAAGGCGGAACGGGTCACTTTGACCGGGTCCACGATGCCGGCGGCGACCAGGTCCACATACTCTTCGGTCAGCGCGTTCAGGCCGAAGCCGGCGGGCAGAGTTTTGACTTTCTGCACGACGACTGAGCCTTCGAGGCCCGCGTTCGCGGCGATCTGGCGCAGCGGCTCTTCCAACGCGCGGCGGACAATGTTCGCGCCGACTTTTTCGTCGCCGGTGAGACCCAGGTTGTCCAGGACGGGAATGATGGAAATGAGG
This sequence comes from Capsulimonadaceae bacterium, assembly GCA_965277885.1. Lineage (GTDB taxonomy): Bacteria > Armatimonadota > Armatimonadia > Armatimonadales > Capsulimonadaceae > JANXMY01. Next base: position 1,232,607 of record CBDIDS010000003.1, read on the forward strand.
GTCGCGCCGCCGCCGGCGACAATGCCTTCTTCAACCGCCGCGCGGGTGGCCGAGAGCGCATCTTCGAAGCGGTGCTTCTTCTCTTTCAGCGCTGTTTCGGTAGCCGCGCCGACCTGGATGACGGCGACGCCGCCGGCGAGCTTGGCAAGCCGCTCTTGCAGCTTCTCTTTGTCATACGACGAGTCGGTGTTCTCGATCTGGCGGCGGATCTGCTCGATCCGGCCCTTGACGCCGTCGGTGGTGCCGCCGCCTTCAACGAGAACGGTATTCTCTTTGGTGATGACGACCTTCTTCGCGGTGCCGAGGTCGGTCAGCTCGACGCTGTCGAGCTTGATGCCGAGGTCTTCGGTCAGGAAGCGGCCGCCGGTCAGGATGGCGATGTCTTCCATCATAGCCTTGCGGCGGTCGCCGAAGCCGGGGGATTTCACGGCGACGACATTCAGGATGCCGCGCAGCTTGTTGACAACCAGGGTGGCAAGCGCTTCGCCGTCTACGTCCTCAGCGATAATCAGCAGGGGACGGCGGGACTGAGAGACTTTTTCCAGCAGCGGAATTAAATCTTGCGCCGACGAAATCTTTTTCTCGTTCAGCAGGATCAGCGGGTTTTCGAGGGCCGCTTCCTGCCGCTCCTGGTCGGTGACGAAGTACGGGGAGATGAAGCCCTTGTCGAACTGCAAGCCTTCGACGACTTCCAGGGTCGTGTCCGTGCCTTTTGACTCTTCAACCGTGATGACGCCGTCTTTGCCGACTTTGTCCAGCGCTTCGGCGATCATGTTGCCGATTTCGGGGTCGTTGCCGGAAATGGACGCGACCTGGGCGATAGACGCTTTATCGGTGATGTCAATTTTGCGGTTCTTCAGCTCAGCGACAGCCGCTTCGACCGCAAGCTCAATGCCTCGGCGCAGAGCAATCGGGTTGCCGCCGGCGGCGACGTAGCGCAAGCCTTCGTTGACAATCGCCTGGGCCAGCACGGTCGCGGTCGTGGTGCCGTCGCCCGCCACGTCGTTGGTTTTGGAGGCGACTTCGCGCACAAGCTGTGCGCCCATGTTCTCGTAGGGATCATCCAGCTCAATTTCTTTGGCGACCGTCACGCCGTCTTTGGTGATGGTCGGGCTGCCCCACTTTTTATCTAAAACGACGTTGCGGCCTTTTGGCCCCAGTGTGACTTTGACGGCATTTGCGACGGCGTTTGCGCCGCGCTCCAGTGCGCGTCGTGCTTCTTCATCAAACAGCAATGTTTTGGCTGCCATAATCTGTGTAGTCTCCTATAAAAAGCGTTTTAGCCTTTGACGGCGTAAATTTGGTCTTCGTCCAAAATCATGTACTCGGTGCCGTCGAGCTTCAGCTCGGTGCCGCCGTACTTGGAGTAAATGACGGTTTCTCCGACCGCGACTGTCAGGGTCGAGCGGGAACCGTCATCAAGAATACGGCCGGGACCGACCGCGATGACTTCGCCTTCCTGCGGCTTTTGCTTCGCCGAGTCAGGAATATAAATGCCGCCGCTGGTCTGGGTTTCGGCTTCGCTGGGCTTGACCAGCACTTTGTCCGACAGGGGCCGGAAATTGACTGCCATACTTCATGTCTCCTCATCACAGTTCGTTGTGGTTTGTTTGGTAGGTTTACTGGAAAGCCTGTGCGTTAGCACTCTAGGCTTGCGAGTGCTAAAACCGTACTCATTCTACTTCATTCCCGCAGAAATTGTCAAGAGAGAATAAAGTGACAATTCCCCAGCCCTAAAGGGCGGGGCTTCTTAGCAGTCTATGCTGCTACTCTGTACTGCCCTACAGAGAATGTTGATGGCGGCGTTGGTGTCTCTGTCAAGAGACAAACCGCACTGCTGGCAATTATGTTGCCGTTCGGAAAGGGACTTCTTGGCAATGTGTCCGCACCCGCTACAGGTCTGGCTTGTGTAGGCGGGATTGATTTCAGCGTACACCCTAGCGGCTCTTGCAGCCTTCTGGGAGAGTACGTTCCGAAACATTGACCAGGAAGCGTCAGAGATAGACTTGGCAAGGCAATGGTTTTTGACCATGCCCTTGACGTTCCACTTTTCAACGGCAATGACGCCGAAGCGGTTGACGATTTTACGAGCAGTCTGGTGAACGAAGTCGTGCCGACGATTACGAACCCGCTCATGGATACGGGACACGACCTTTTTGGCCTTGTGCCGTGCCTTCGAGCCCCGAACCTGCTTTGCCAACTTGCGCTGTGCTTTGGCAAGGGCCTTTTCATCGCGGCGAAAAAAGCGCGGGTTTTCAATGTTCTCGCCATTGGACAGCGAGGCAAAGACTTTGAGGCCAACGTCAATGCCGACCTGTTCCTCGGACGGCGGCAACAGTTCGGGGCCGACTTCGCACGAGAAGCAGGCATACCACTTGTGGCGAACGCGGCGAATGGTGCAAGTTTTGATGTCGCCGTCAATGGGTCGGTGCTGACGAATAGAGACATCACCGATTTTGGACAAGCGCAGTTTGCCTTGCTGAAACCCGAATCCGCTCTGTGGGTAGGTGAACGAGTCGTAGCCGTCGCCCTTGACGCGGGGAAAGCCTGGTGTCTCCCCATCTTTTACGCGGCGGAAAAAGGCATCAAAAGCAAGGTCAACGCGAACGGCGACATTCTGCAAAACCTGGCTGAACACGTCCGAAAGTTCAGGGTGTTCCTTCTTCCACTTCGGGAATGCGGCCTGCTGTTCGACTTTAGACGGCGACTTGCCCAGCACTTCGTAGTCGTGTTTGCGCCAGTTCAAGAGGCTGTTGTAGACCTGTCGGCAGGTTTCAAGCGTCTGCGTCAGGGCAGTCTCTTGGGCCTTTGTTGGATACACGCGGTATACAAAAGCAAGTTTGTATTCAGATGTGTTTCTGGTTTTCAATGTATTGCTTGATGACCGAGAGTGGTGCGCCTCCCACAGTTAAAACCGCGTAGGAGTTTGTCCAGAGCGAAGGCAAACGTGACTTTAGAACAGGGAACTCTTGACGCAGATATCGAGAAGAACGACCTTTGACCAGTTTGACGAACTTGTGAACGCCGAACTGCGGGTCTACTTCGCAAAGTAGATGCACATAGTCGGGCATAACTTCCAGTTCAATGACTTCGCACCGCGTTTCGTCGGCAACTTCATGGACAATAGATTTCAGCCGCTCGGCAATGTCGCCATTCAGAACCTTCCTGCGGTACTTCGGGCAAAAAATGACATGATACTTGCAGGAGTAGGCGACATTGTTGTTTGAGCGCAGTTCCGTAACCATGCAATTAGTATTCCACAAGAGGCTATCTAATGTCAACACATCTAAAAAACGTAAGGCATCAATATCATGCCTTTCCGAAGGCATGGAGCCTTATATCCCCATGCCTAAAGGCAGGGGCCTTACGGCTCTTTCGGTAAAGGCAGAAAGAGGTTTGCCCAGCCAGTTCCGCGTGCCTGGAACTGGCTGGGAGTCGGTGAAAGGAGGAAAAGCGGCAATCCGTCGGTGCCGTTTAGCTGCTGAAGTCCACAATGCTGGAGAACGAAAGTTCTTCCGTCGCGATGATCATGTAGCTGCTGGTATCCACAAACCGCTGCCAGCTCGCCGGGCGGCTGCCGCTGGACGTGTCCACCCAGTCAATGAAGCCGCCGATGAACGGAGGATCAACGGTTGTGGTATTGACCCAGTTGCCGGAACCCGTGGACGAGCCGACCGCCGATCTGGCGAAGTTGTAGTGCGCCCAGGCCGAGGCATACAAGTTGTTGTAATTTCCGGTCGCTTGGGCGATCTTCCATTCGGCATCGGCGAGCTGCAAGGCTGATCCGGGGTAAACTTGGGTGTTCGTGCCGGAAGCCGGTGTGAACTGATGCACCCCGGCTGCATACGGCCCGCTTTGCACGGACAGATATGCCCCGTTGTAAGCCGTCCCGGAGTTCCACCAGGTCGTCAGGTCTTTGGCGTACTGCTCGCTTTCCGGGCGGGCGTCGAACTCATAGGGCGCGAACCCGGTCTGGTCAATGCCGCCGTTGTAGACCCCGTTGCCGCCGCCGTCGAGGTAGTCGTAGTAGGTATGCCAGCTTCCCTTATCTTGCGCGTTCACAAGCAGAGCGGAGAGGGAGTTCGCCTGGTTGCTGTAGTAGGTACTGGTTGCCGTATCCCCGACGGCAGTGGCCCACTTAGCAAAACATCGGAAGGCGGCGACGCCGTAAGAGCGGTCCACCGTCCAGGTGCTAAGATTAGCATTGGCAAAGTCCGCCATGGTGTGCGCCTGCGCGTAGAGCTGCGCCTGGTAGTTCGCGCCGTCGCCGTTCGGGCTGAGCTGGGTGTACTTCCACATCGCGATCAGCATTTCCGCCGTCACGCGGGCATCCCCGCCGCCTTTGGAGCTGACGCCGTAGCTGCTGTTATAGGCGATGCTCGCCGGGAATCCGTTTCCCGCCTGATTGCTGGTGTTGCGGGCCCAGCTCCAGAAAAAGCCGCTGAGAGCAGTCTTGGCTTGGCTGTCAAGAGTGGAGGTGCTTTTATTACCAACCACGAGGCGATGGTAGCCGTACAGCAGCCCGATGGAACCGATGGCGGCTTCTCCCGGCTGGACGAAATCGGGCTGCCCATTGCCGATGCGCCAGTCATTCAAAACCCCATACGCAGGCGCGGTGTTCGGCACGCTCGCCGTGGAGGAATTCGCCCCTGTGCAGGAGCATTGCGTGATATAGCTGACTTCGCCCGCGATGTCGTTGTAGCTGTCCGCGACAGCGCTCCGGCCAGCCGCCAGCAGGGATACGGCAACCATTGCCGTCCCGATTTTTTTCCAAGTTGTACGCATTGTAATCTTTCTTTGTAATCTTTCGGCTTGATTGCCGAAGATGAGTTTCCAGCGGCATTGCCCACTCCGGCAACCAGGCTGAAAAGTTCAGTGTGATAAAAGTTCAGTCGGTTCGCCAAGCGAATGGCTGAACTTCTGAATGAGGCTGAAGTGCAGCCGTGCCGGTGCCTCAAAATCAGCGGCCCGGCCCGCGCTATACCGCAATAATTGCATTTACTCCTTTCGCGTTCCAGCCACAGTGCGATGCGGTATATAAACCAACAGTCGCATCACTTAATCGCTTAAGTGGCAAAAGTATTATAATAGAAGCACCGGGATTTGTCAAGCAGAAAAAGCGGCAGGGGTATCTATTTTATCGGCAAGCATTTTCTGCTATAGTGCTGTTCACCTTCGTCACTCCAAGAGACCGCCTGCGTCATCATGTGCGTAGACCACGCCTCGCGCTGATTTCTCGGCTTCGGCGTGACGTGGGAGCGCACCTGGAACCCCCGACCGCCGTTCAAGCAGGCGTTCCCAAACTAGGTGCTGTTGAGGAAGAAAAGGCTTTCCCCAGCCGGTTCGGCGTGTTCGTTTAGCTGCTAAAGTCCACGATGCTGGAGAACGAAAGTTCTTCCGTGGCAATGATCATGTAGCTGCTGGTATCCACGAACCGCTGCCAGGTTGGCGGACGCTTGCCCGTGGACGTGTCCACCCAGTCAATGAAGCCGCCGATAAACGGGGGATCAATGGCTGCGGTATTGACCCAGTTGCCGGAGCCTGTGGGCGAGCCGAACGCCGATTTGGCGAAGTTGTAGTGCGACAAGGCCGAGGCGTACAATTTGTTGTCATTGCCGGTGGCGTGGGCGATCTTCCATTCGGCGTCCGCGAGCTGCAAGGCCGATCCAGGATAAATCTTTGTGTTCGTGCCGGAGAGCGGCGTGGACTGATGCACCCCGCCCGCATACGGCCCGCTCTGCACGGACAAATATGCTCCGTTGTAGGCAGTTCCCTGATCCCACCAGGCTGCCACAGCTTTTGCGTACTGCTCGCTTTCCGGGCGGGCGTCGAACTCATACGGCGCAAACCCGGTCTGGTCAATGCCGTCGTTGTAGACTCCGTTCCCGCCGCCGTCCAGATAATCGTAGTAGTTACGCCAGTTTCCCTTGTCCTGGGCATTCGCGAGCAGGCTGGAAACAAAATCCGCCTGCTTGCTGTAATAAGCGCTCGTCCCCGTGTCGCCGACCGACGACGCCCACTTGGCGAAGCACCGGAAGGCTGCCACAGCGTAAGAGCGATCTACTGTCCAGGAGTTGAGATTGGCATTGGCGAAATCCGCCATAGCATGTGCCCGCGTGTATTCCTGGGTGCGGTAGTTTGCGCCGTCGCCGTTCGGGCTGAGCTGGGTGTATTTCCACATCGCGATCAGCATTTCCGCCGTCACGCGGGCATCCCCGCCGCCTTTGGAGCTGACGCCGTAACTGCTGTTATAGGCGATGTTTGCCGGGAAACCGTTTCCCGCCTGATTGCTGGTGTTGCGGGCCCAGCTCCAGAAAAAGCCGCTGAGAGCAGTCTTGGCTTGGCTGTCAAGAGTGGAGGTGCTTTTACCACCAGCCACGAGGCGGTGGTAGCCGTACAGCAGCCCGATGGAACCGATGGCGGCTTCTCCCGGCTGAACGAAATCGGGCTGCCCATTGCCGATGCGCCAGTCATTCAACACCCCATACGCCGGCGCGGTATTCGGCACACTTGCCGTAGTGGAATTAGCGGCGGTGCAGGAACACTGCGTGATATAGCTGACTTCGCCCGCCATGTCGTTGTAGCTGTCTGCCCTCGCCCCATGTGATCCGGCAAGAAGCGATGCGGCCCCTATTGCGGACACTGCAACCGCCACGACCCCGACTTTCTTCCAAGTTCTAAGCATTTTTAGTTTTTCTTTCGTCTTGTTTCACAAACACAAACATTCAGCCGGAACGCCAAGCGACCGCCTGAAGTCTTTATCCAGGCGAAAGTGCAGCAGCCCGGCCCATTCTGTACCGCAACAATGGCATTTACGCCACCGATTTCTCTTTTCGCGTCCCAGCCACAGCCTGGCGCGTCAGATAAACCAGCAGCCGCATCACTTAATCGCTTAAGTGGCAAAAGCATTATAATAGAAGTGCCGGGATTTGTCAAGCAGAAAAAGCGGCGAAGGGGAAACCGATCTACCCTCCATTGGCGAATGGAAGCCAGGCGCGGATTAACGGCAGGACGCGCTCGGCCTATTTCTGGGGTGTCACAGGGACAGGTTTAGCTGTCCTTCGGCGCGGCTCGATCAAGCCGCTGCATTAGCGCGGCGCGTTTCTGCCGAAGATATTCCTCAGTCACTTCCGCCGGCTCGCCGGATTCCAGCCCTGCGAGAAGCAGCGCTTCAAGAGGCACAAGGGCTTCCTTTTGCAAATTGCGGTTAGCTGGGCCATTTTTCATCATCAGAAATCCACTTCAAGAGCCGCAGGTCATACGACTCGATATCGTCGTGCTGACAGATATAGGCCGGATAAGCGCACGACATTCCGCCGGCCTTGTGCCAGCATTTCCCGAACCAGACGACAAGCAGTTGGAACGCAGTATCCCAGCAATTAATTCCCGATGCGGTATAAATTCCTTCGTTCACAATGTCATCCGGCAGAGTATAAGTAAGCGTGGGCAGGAGGTCAACCCGATCTTCAAGTTGGTCTATCTCTGCACTCATCGGTTCCCAGCACACGGGAAAGCCCTCAGCGAGACCATCGGAATGCACCTCGAAGTTCAGAAGATACGTCCCGTCGGGCTGCTGCGCCTGAGCCATAACAGCAAGTTCAGAGACAAGCGGTGCAGTCAGCTCATCCAAACGGCTTTGGACAATCTGCCGGAACTGCATTAGAAGAGCGGGCTGATCCATAATTTGCTCCTCGCAATGAGGCTGGATTCTGTTAAGAGTGGTAAACTTGTGTCACAGTCACAAGAATGGCTTCTTCATCAAGCGCAAGAAAAGCGGCGTTACGCAGCTCATCCGCATAAGTCGACAGAGTCGTTAAATGGCGGCTCAACGCATAGGGCAGATCCGTGTAGATCAAAGTGATCCGGTCCTGGATTGGAACACCGAAATCCGATAAGTAGCTTCCGCTCAATCCGCGCAGAATGGTACAGCCGCCGAACCCAAAAGTGAATTCCCGTTCCAGGCGTTCCAGCAGCTCTTGATAGGCCGGCGCAGGCAGATCCGGGATGTAGACCTCAACCCTTGCTTTCTCGGATAGCGGCAATGAACGACTCCTTTCGCTCGGCAGCAAAACTTTTAGTCCATTCCAGCGCTTCTTCCTCCGTCACCGTCTTGCGCTTCGGACGCTGGATAACCCACTCGGACGACTTTGGCTTGGCCTGTTCCACTTTTTCTTTGCCTGCCTGCTCAAGTTCCGCTGCTTTTTCTTGAGTTTTTTCTTTGTCAATCACAGCACTTTCCATAGTTGTTCTCCTGTTACATAATGCTGTCATTCTACCACATTCGCTGCGGTCAAAATTGTCGCTCTGTTCCGCGAACTGGGGGCGCAACACCTGCTCTGACGTAAACTTTGAGGATAAAGGTGTCAATCCGCTGGGACTTGATACTCGCGTACTCTGACTTGCCGGTGGCAACTTCCGCAAGACTTATTCCGCATCAAAGTCGTTTTCCCATACTGATTACATCATCTTCAGAAAAACCAAGGTTTCGATAAAATTCCACGACCGCTCTATTCGATGCGCGAATTTGCAAATTCATTTTTGGGCAACCTAGATCTCTGAGTGCGGCTTCCGCAAACTGAACGATCTGCCGCCCCAACCCCTGTCGCTGCATCTGAGGAGATACAGCCAAATAGTTCAGCCAGCCGCGATGCCCTTCGTACCCCGCCATCAGCGTAGCGACAACTAAGCCATCAGCGAGGCCGACGAAGAAAAGCTTGGGTTGAACCTGAAGTTTATCTTGAATGTCTTTATGCGGATCATTTTGCGGTACGACTAAGCAACACGAGCGCCACAGCGCTACGACCTGCTCTTCATAAGCGTCTTGATAGGACTCAATAATCATGTTCACGTTAAGAGGCATTGGCAAGTGTAGCATATTTGGGGATAAGTACAAATTCCGAAATACGTTAGATCATCCATGTTCATTCAAGAGGCTAAGTTGAGAGTAAGCGTGTGCAACATAGCCCCTCGAAGAGTCTAACTTATTTCAGGTCAGGCACTTAATGAGAGTATGTCAGAGTATATGTACCTAACCTCCACATCGTTAGGACGGCGGCGGGTCGGGTACAATAGAGGGCATGAGTGAAGGACGTTTAGACGAAGTTTTGTTTGGGACGAACCCGGCGGAGCGGATTGTGGCGGTGGAAACGAGCGACAAGGACGCGACGCTGTTTCTGCGGGATGGGGACGAGACGAAGACGAAGATTGTGCCTTTTGTGCCGTGGCTGGCGACCGACAAAGAGCGCTATTTTCCCGGCGCGGAGACGACGGCTTTAGAAGGCGACGGGTACAACTGGCTGGTGCGGTTCCCGTCGGGATGGCGGGCGTACCAGGAAGCGAAGCGGACGCTGCGGGATGAACACGCGGGGGTCTGCCAGTACGGGAGCGCAATCAAGCAGTTCATGGTGGCGTCCGGGTACACGCTCTTCAAAGGTATGGCGTTTGACGACTTGAAGCGCCTGCAAATTGACATTGAAACGACTTCGCTGGACCCTGCCCTGCCCGGCGCATCTATCTTTATGATCAGCGTCTCGGACAATAAAGGCTTTGCCGACGTTTTGATCGGGCCGGAAGCGGACATCCTGCGGCAGCTATTGTCTATTGTCGAGACACGGGACCCGGACGTGGTCGAAGGCCATAACTTCTACTCGTTTGACCTGCCCTATATTATTGCTCGCATGGGCGCTTTAGGCATCGCGCCGACGCTGGGCCGGTACGGATCTCCCGCTGTGGTGGGTGCGCCCCGGAACTGCGCCATCGGGACCAACGCCCGGCAGTTTACGCCGAGCTACCTGTACGGGCGGCATATTATCGATACGCTGCTCCAGGTGCAGCGGTTTGACTGGTCGCGCGGCCAGGTTTCTTCTTACGGCCTCAAAGAATGCGCCCAGACTTACGGAATCGCACCGAAAGACCGCGTCTATTTAGACCGAGCTGAGATTGTCGAAATCTATCAAAGCGACCCGGAAAAAGTGAAAACTTACGCGGCCCAGGACGTGGAAGAAACCGCCGCGCTGGCCGCTTTGGTCGCGCCGACGGAGTTTTACCAGACCCAGATGGTTCCCGATTCGTACCAGAACGTCGCCGTCACCGGCAACGGCGAGAAGATCAACGCCATTCTGCTGCGCGAGTATCTGCGGCAGGGCCGGGCGGTGGCAAAGCAAAAAGCGCCCCAGCCGTACCCCGGCGGCTATACCGAGGTGCGCGTCACCGGCGTGGTCAAGCCGATTGTCAAGGCCGACGTGGAAAGCCTGTACCCCAGCCTGATGCTGACTCAGCGCATCGGCCCGGCGTCGGACACGCTCGGCATCTTTTTACCTCTGCTGTCGGATTTGACCCAGCGGCGGCTGGAAGCCAAAGGTAAGCTGAAGACGACGCCGAAGGACACCCGCGATTATGCCTACTGGGACGGCCTGCAAAACTCGTTCAAGACCATCATTAACTCGTTCTACGGCTATGTCGGCGGCCCGTTCTACTTTAACGACTATGACGCCGCCCGGCGCGTCACCGAAGCGGGCCAAACGATTGTGAAGCAGATCGCCGCCGAGCTTGAAGCCGAGGGCGCTCATGTGATTGAAATAGATACGGACGGCGTCTATTTCAAGCCCCCGGAAGAAGTCAAAACCGAGGCCGACGAGCTGGCGTATGTCGAGAAAATCGGTGCGACGCTCCCGCCCGGCATTCGTCTCGCGCACGACGGCTCTTACGCCGCCATGCTGTCGCTGAAGATGAAAAATTATGTCTTAGTCGAGCCGAACGGCCACAAGATATTCAAAGGCTCTTCTTTACGTTCACGGGCCGATGAGCGCTACGGGCGGGTCTTTTTGACCGATGCCGTCAACCTATTGTTAGATGAAAACCCGGACCAGCTCTCCCATTTATACAAAGACTTGATGGACAAAATCGAAGCGGGTCAGATGCCGATCGATCTGCTGGCGAAGCGCGAGCGTGTCACCGACAAGCTCTTGTCGTCGGAAATGCGGAAACGCGCCGCCGACGCCATCAAAGGCGCAGGCATCAGTCAGGGGGAGTTTGTGTCCCTGTATCAAAAGCGCGACAAGTCGCTGGGCTTGGTGCAGGACTACTCGAAAGACGAGGACACCGACTACTATGCCCAAAAGCTGTACAAGTTCGCCGGGCGATTAAAAGAAGCCGTCGGCGAGGACAAATTCGACACGCTGTTCCCAAAGCCCGTCCCCGTCGCCAAACGGCCAAACCCAAACCAGATGACGATGGATTTGTTCGGGTGAACTTCCTCGCGCATTTCGAGATCGCAACGCGGTTCCTGATGCCGAAAGAGCCGCTTCCCGCGTATGTGCTGGGGACAGCCCTGCCGGACCTGCTGCCGCTGGCCGAACGCCGCGTGCGCCTGCGTTCGGCACAGGTCGCATCGGCAGAAGCGGGAACGGCGTTTGAGGCCGCACTTCGGGCCGGAGTCTCGGTACATTTAGCAACCGACGCGGCGTTCCACAAAACGGCGGCGTTTGCCTCGGCGCAGGCGGAAGTGAGCGGCTTGCTGGCGGAAGCGCGGTTTGAGGGGATGCGTGTCCGGCGCTTCTTTGTAGCGCACGTTTTGACGGAGCTTGTGCTGGATGCTGCGCTGCTTCGCGCCGACCCGGCGCTGGCGGACCGCTTTTATGATGCGTTTGCCGTCGCCGGTTTTGACGCGGCGGCGCTTTGGACAGAGAAAGCCACAGCAAAACCGCTCCCGCATCTGCCTTATGTCTTAAAACGCTTTGCCGAAACCCAGTACCTACGGCATTACGCGGACGATGACGGGGTCGCGACCGGGCTGTCTAATCTCTGCCGCCGCGCCGGACAGGACACGTTTGAAGGCAAGAACTTCGCACGACTGGTTTCTGTGGTCCGTCAAGCGGCGGCACGAATGCCCAACTTTATTCCGGCGCTGCTGGATGAAACAGCGGCAGGAATTCGTAAGGACAGCGGCGAACACGGGTTTTGATCTCAATAAAAATCTCAGCAAGGACAATTATGTTATGGCGGACACACTGAAAATTGCAGTCATCGGCACCGGCGGCATGGCGCAGGGACATATCGGCAAGCTGCTCTCGATGCCGGAAGTCGAGCTGGCGGCGCTGGTGGACATCAGCCCGCAAGCGCTGGAGCGCACGAAAACGCGGCACGGCGAAGCGGCGGCCAATATCCCGGCGTTCGCGGATTACAAAGAAATGCTGGCAACCATCAAGCCTGACGCCGTGGTCATCGTCACCCCGCACACCCTGCACTTCCCGATGGCGATGGACAGCCTCGATGCCGGCTGCCATGTGCTGCTGGAAAAGCCGATGGTGAACAAAGTGTCCGAAGCCCACGCGCTTCTCCAAAAGATTGACGAAACCAAGAAAATCGTCGCGCTGGGCTACCAGCGCCACTCTATGCCCCACTTCCGGTACATCAAAGAAAAGATCGCATCGGGCGAGTTCGGCCAGGTCCAGTTCATCAATGCCTTGCAGCAGCAGGGCTGGGCGAAAGGCACGAAAGGCTCATGGCGTCAGGACGCCGCGCTGTCCGGCGGCGGCCAGATCAACGACAGCGGCTCGCATCTTTTAGATATTGTGCTGTGGACGACCGGGCTTGCCCCGAAAGAAGTCGCCGCGTTTATGGACAACCGGGGAACGCCGGTAGACATCAACAGCGCCCTGTCCATTAAGTTCACGAACGGCGCCCACGGCAACATCTCGGTCGTCGGGGACGCGGCGGGCTGGTACGAGGACATCACGATCTGGTGCGATAACGGCTCGTTTTATGTCAGGAACGACGGCACGTTCCGGGTGCAGGGGGCCGACGGCAAGACGGTTGAGATGGACGCCTCGCAGATGCCCGAAGGCTCCGACGTAGACACGAACTTCGTCAATGCCATTCAGGGCAAAGAAGCCGTCGCCGCCGCGCCGATCAACGGGCTGCGAACCATCGAGCTGACCGAAGCCGCCTGGGAATCGGCCAAAAACGGCGGCCAGGTCACGCCCGTCACGCAGTCTTAGCCGCCTGTAGGGGCGAACCTTGTGTTCGCCCTTCTTGGTTCTTTCGCCCTTCTTGTCCCGTGTTCGCCCTTTTTGCAGGAACTTCGCCGCCGCGCGGCGAACAATCACCCATGGAAACGCATCCCGAAAAGAAGTACCGTATTCACTTTCCGCTGGATCAAATCAGCGCCCCGGTGATGACGCATCTTGTCACCGACTACGACTTATCGCCCAACCTCCTACGGGCGGACATTGACGCCAAAAACGGCGGCTGGCTCGTTGTCGGCTTGACCGGAGACGACGACCGCATAGGCGCCGCCCTCGGCTGGCTGCGCGGGCAGGGCTTAGACGTGGCGGAAGAAGCTCCCCTGCCCTGAACGGCAAGCTTATCACTTGATCTTCGCCCGCGAAGGCTGGGCTTGCACTTCAAAGCACGGGAGTTCAGCCCCGTGTTCTCATACTATCCTAGCACCACCTAATGAACAAACTACTTAAATCTCTTGTCGCACTCACGGCGGCTTTCGGCCTCTGCGCGGCCTTTGCCGGCCTTCAGGCGGCCCCCCCTCACGCGATGAAGCACCCGGCAACGGGCAGCAGCGCGGCGCTTGCTGCTGCGGGCAAAGGCGTTGCCGAGAACAATGGCTGCAACTCCTGCCACGGGGCCGATTACGCCGGGAAAAAAGGCTTCTCGCCGTCCATCCGGGCAAACGGCATCTTGAAGCAGTACAAGCTGACGACGTTTGAGCGCGTGATGAATACGGGCATTACCGAAGACGGCGGCCACGTTCAGAAGCCGATGCCGGTGTACCATATGCCGGTCAAGCAGAGCGCCCCGCTGTATGCGTTCTTGGAAAGCCAGAAATAGCTGATGGCGTCTGAGACCACCGAGCATATCAACGAAGTGCATCTGCGGGTCATGCAGGCCCAGCTTGAGCGGATGCGCGGGATGCACTACGGCTATTACGTCCAGTTTTTCCAGGCGACGCATTTGTTCACGGTGCTGACCCTGGCGAACATTGCGATTAGCCTGTACCCGCCGTTCCGCGCAGCCATTCTGCTGCTGCCGTTCTTTATTGTCTACGCCGGCTTCTTCTGCGCGTATCTGCTGACCTATAACTTGTTCGCCCGTATCTACTCAACGGCCTTAGAGAAGAAGATCAATGCAGCCGTCGGGGCGAAGCTTTTAATCGCGCATGAAATTGAAGACGCCTACATTTACCGGACGCCTGCTCCAAAGTTCGTCGCGATAGATTTAGGCCGCCCGTACACGTTTATCGGCGCGTCCACCGTGTCGTTCACGTTCGGCGGCGTCACCCTATATTTGTTTGCCGCTTACCGCGCCTGGCAGCTTCTGCCGGAGCTTTCCACTCACTTTTCTTTGTTCAGCCCTTTCGTCTATTGGCCCCTGCTTGCCGTTTGGACGCTGGGCCATCTCGCGTACCTGCTCTGGTTCTATGTCGGCGGCAAGCCGGAAAAGACGATTGCGAAGATTGTCAGCGACGCTTATGGCGATTAAAGGAAGCAGGAGCGCGTAGGAATTTATTCCCACGCAATTTATTCCCACGCAATTTATTCGCAAGGCAACAAACCGCACATGACCCTCCATACCCTTCCCCTCAGCCGTGCCACCCTGCACGGCCACTTTTCGCGCGACCTGCCGCCGGTCTTGACCATTCAATCCGGCGACACGGTGCGGTTCCAGACGCTTGACGCCGGCTGGGGCCTAGAGCAGTACCACGAAGACGGCTCGCCGCGCCGGCTGTTTACGCCGCGTGACCCGGAAAGGGACAGCGGCCATGCACTCTGCGGGCCGGTCTTGATGGAAGGCGCGGAACCGGGCATGACACTGGAAGTGCGGATTGACGTCGTGCGGCCCGGCGCCTGGGGCTGGACCCTCGCCGGGGGCTGGGACAATCTGCCGAACCGACGGCTCGGCGTCGCCAACCTGCCCCAAGTCGTTCACCGCTGGGCTTTGGACGCGGACGCGATGACCGGGACGAACCAGCACGGGCATGAAGTTACGCTCCGCCCGTTTATGGGCGTCATGGGGATGCCGGCGGACGTGCCGAGATCGCAGCCGACCCCGCCGCCGCGCGAAACCGGCGGAAACATGGACTGCAAAGAGCTTGTCGCCGGAAGCCGTCTTTTCCTGCCCATTGCTGTTCCTGGTGGCCTGTTTTCCACCGGCGACGGCCACGCCGCGCAGGGCGACGGCGAGGTCAGCACGATGGCGATTGAATGCCCGGTAGACCAGGCGGAGCTGACGTTTGTTCTGCACCCCGATTTACACTTGACGACGCCTCGTGCCGAAACGCCGTCCGGCTGGCTGACGCTCGGTTTTGATGAAGACCTCAATGAAGCCACTTATCAGGCGCTGAACGCCATGCTGGACTTGATGACCGTGCGCTATTCGCTGTCCCGCCCCGACGCGCTCGCACTGGCAAGCGCTGCCGTTGACCTGCGCGCCCAGATCGTCAACGGCGTCTGCGGCGTCCATGCTGTTCTGCCGCACGGGGCAATCAAAAATATCGCTCCCAGCACTTGATTTTTTGGCCGTCAGTGGGTATCATAGCGTCTGTTGTGGGGGTTTGGCGCAGTTGGTAGCGCGTCTCAATGGCATTGAGAAGGTCAGCGGTTCGAACCCGCTAACCTCCATGAATAACGACAAAAGCCTGCCGTCTTTAAGACGGCAGGCTTTTTTGTGGGTATACTCTTCTTCAAGACTGCGAGGAAGAACTGCATGGCGACGATTCGAGAGCGGCATGATCCGTGGCGCTCGGACTTGACTTACGTGATCGGACACCAGCGGCCGGACATGGACGCGATCGCGTCGGCGCTCGGCTATGCTTGGTGCCTCTCGGAAACCACCGACGATAAGGTGACTTCCGCCCGCGCGGGGCAAGTGGGAGCGCAGGCGGCGTTCGCACTCGGCTACTTTGGAGTGCGCCCGCCGCGCGTGTTGTCGAGCGCCGCGCCGACCTTCGCCCATGTCGCCGAGCCGCAGCCGCCGGTGCATCCCTGGGACACGCTGGCCGAGCCGATGGCCCGGCTGGCTCTCGGCGAGCGCCTGGTCCCCGTCGCAGAAGACGGCGGCAAGCTGCTCGGCGGCCTGACCCCGCTGGCGCTGGCGCGGGCTTATGCCCAGATCGCAAGCGGGGAGATACGCGCGTCCGACCAGAACTGCCGGACGTTTGTTGAAGACCTGCCGAAGCTGCCCGGCTCGGACCGCATTCGGGACCGGCGCGGGGCGCTTTTGCGGGGCGGCGGCGAGGAGTTCTTGGTCGTCACTGACGAAGGCCGTTATTTAGGCACGACCAACCGGCAGTCTCTTTTAGAGCCGCCCCGCGCGAAGCTCATTCTTGTTGACCACAACGAGCTGGCCCAGGCCGTGCCGGGGGCCGACGAGGCCGAGATCGTCGGCGTTTTAGACCATCATCGTCTCGGCAATGCTTCTACGGCTCTGCCGATCCCGTTTGTCGTGGAACCTGTCGGCTCGACCTCCACGCTTGTCGCCGAAGCCTGCCGCCGCTACGCCGCCGTGCCGACGCCG
The DNA here is from genome assembly GCA_965277885.1 of Capsulimonadaceae bacterium. Classification (GTDB taxonomy): domain Bacteria; phylum Armatimonadota; class Armatimonadia; order Armatimonadales; family Capsulimonadaceae; genus JANXMY01. Next base: position 1,249,134 of record CBDIDS010000003.1, read on the forward strand.
GAGATCGCCGGCCTGCTGCTGTCCGGCATTCTGTCCGACACGCTGATTTTCCGCTCGCCGACCACGACCGGACGCGACCAGAGCGCGGCCCTTTGGCTCGCCGGGCTGTGCGAGGTAGACATTCCCGATTACGGCCGGCATCTCCTGCAAGCCTCGCCCGGCATGGCGGATCGCTCGGCGGACGAGATCGTGGATTCCGACCGCAAAGCCTACGAAATGGCCGGCAAGTCGGTTTCGGTCGCGCAGGTCGAAGTGACGGGCTTCGAGGAGCTGCCGGACCGCAAGGCCGACCTGGTGGCGGCGCTGGAAGCGCGGGTGGAGAAAGAAAATCTCGCTCTGATTTGTTTGATGGTCACGGATGTGGTGACGATCCAAAGTCGCCTGCTCTGCCGGGGCGACCAGGCGATCCGGGCGGGCCTGCCGTTTGCGCGTCAGGGTCCGAGTGAGTTCGACCTCGGCAATATCGTTTCCCGCAAAAAGCAGCTTGTCCCCGCGCTTCAAGGGGCGCTGGAAGACCTGGAATAAGCGGAAAGAAGAGGCGTGGAACTAAAGTTCTATGCATTCCCATTAACAAACACCCATGCACATACTCATCACCGGCGGCTGCGGCTTTATCGGTCTTGCCGCCGCGAAAACTCTGCGGGAGCGCGGCCACACGGTCCGCCTCCTGTCCAGCACCCGCAGCGAAAAAGAAGTGGATGGCTTTGAGGTCGTGCGCGGCGATGTCCGCCATGAAGGCGGCCTCACCGCAGCGGTCACGGGAATAGACGCCGTTGTCGTCGCCCACCAGTTTCCAGGCTTCCCGGTGGAGCAGCCGGAAAAGCAAAACACGTTCCACGCGGTAGATGCCGAGGGGACGCGCCATGTCATCAGCGCACTCAAAGCGCATGGGCAGCCGAAGCGGTTAGTGTATCTGAGCGGCGCGGCCGTGCAGGAAGCGCTGGCCGGGCAGCACCCCGGCATTGACGCGAAGCTCGAAGCAGAGCGCTGGGTGCAAAAAAGCGGCATTCCGTGGACCATTCTGCGGGCGTCCATTGTTTATGGTCCCGGCGACCATTATTTTTCACGGCTGGCCGGGATGATCGAATCTGGGCCGGTTGTGCCGGTTCTCGGCAATGGCCGGGCGCTGTCTGCGCCGATCTATGTGGATGACTTGGCGCGGACAATCGCCGCGTCGCTGGAAAACCCTCGCGCCGAAAACGCCCTGCTGGATGCCTGCGGGCCGAACACGCTCAGCACGAATGCGATTTTGGACTTGCTGATGTCCGCGCTCAGACGGCGCAGACCGATTGTTCATCTGCCGGTCGGGGCGATGAACGCGGCGGCAGGTGTACTGGAAAACCTGCCCGACCCGCCGCTGACGCGCGGGCTGATTGGGTTTGCCTTGTTTGACAACACATCGCGCGGGGTCAACGCCGACGCCGCGCTGGGCTTGACGTTCCGCCCTATTGACAGCGGCATTCGCGAAGTTTATGGGAAAGCAGCATTGGAAGGTAACGGGAAGGCGTCACGGGGCTGGGAGAAAGACAATTTATGACAGTCCGCGCCGCAGTCATTCCCGCACCGAACACGCCCGTGGAAGTACGCGCCTACCCAAAACCCGTTTTGGAACCCGGCGCCGTCATCCTAAAAACTCTCGCTTCGGAAGTCTGCGGAACGGATGTGCATTTGTGGCACGGGCGGCTGGCGGGGGTTCCCTATCCGCTCATTCCCGGCCATATTTCGGTCGGCGAAGTATTGGACACGAACGGCCCTGTCACAGACATCAACGGCGATTTAATTTTGCCGGGCGAGGCCGTGACCTTCTTGGACGTTCACGGGACGTGCTACAACTGCTGGTATTGTTTAGTCGCGAAGCAAAGCACGCGCTGCCCGCACCGACGGGTCTACGGGATCACTTACGGCGCGGACGACGGCCTGCTCGGCGGATGGAGCGAGCAGATTTATTTGAAGCCGGGGGTCAAAATTGTCAAGCTCACCGGCGGGGTGACGCCCGAACTCTGGATTTCCGGCGGCTGCGGCCTGCCGACCGCGCTTCATGCAGTGGACCTCGCCCAGATCAAGCTCGGCGACCGGGTTGTCGTGCAGGGTGCGGGTCCCGTCGGCCTGAGCGCGTGCGCTTTGGCGGCGGCGTCTGGCGCGGCGTGGGTCGGCGTCATAGATGCCGTCCCGCACCGGCTGGAAGCGGCGAAGAAGATGGGCGCGGACACGGCCATCGCGCTTGGCTCCGAGACTGTCCAAGCCGTCCGCCGCATGACGGGCGGGCGCGGGGCAGACGTCGTGATCGAAGCGAGCGGCTCTCCCAGCGCGGTTTCGATGGGCTGCGCGATGGCCCGCGACGGTGGGCGGTATGTTGTTGTCGGGCAGTATTCGGACAACGGCCCCGCCGAAATCAATCCGCACTACGACATCAACCGCAAGCACTTGACCATACAAGGCTGCTGGGGCGTGGATTTCAGCCATGTGTACCGGGCGATGGAAGCGCTGTCTCGGTTCGGCGACCGCTTCGCGTGGACCGGCATGATCTCGGCCCGCTACGGCTTGGAGCAGGCCGGGGAGGCACTGGCCGCCGTGGAGTCCCGCGCAGTGGTCAAAGCGCTGATTGTGCCGTAGGTTTCGCGTGAGAGTTTCGCGTGAGAGTTTCGCGTGAGAGTTTCGCGTGAGAGTTTCGCGTGAGAGTTTCGCGTGAGAGTTAGGAAGACGAACACAAGGTTCGCCCCTGCGGGGTTTGGACGAAGACGTAGGGCGCGAACCTTGTGTTCACCCATCTTATATCGAGGGGATAGGGTTCTATGACAGATACGACTTACCGAGTAGCATTTATCGGAACAGGCCGGCCACAAGGCACTGAAGGCGCGACGGGCTTCGGGCTGGCGTACCGGCACGCGGACGGGTTTTTGAAGACAGGCCGCTGCACGATTGACGCCTGCGCGGACCTAGACGCAGGCGCGGCGGCTTTATTCGCGGAAAAGTATGGGCTGCCGAAGACGTACACCGACTACCACGAAATGCTGGCTTCGGAAAAGCCGGACATTGTAGATGTCTGCACCTGGCCGCATCAGCACGCCGCGATTGTCATAGACGCCGCGCGGTCAGGCGTGAAGGCCATTCACTGCGAGAAGCCGATGGCGACGACGTGGGCCGACGCGCAGGAGATGGTCCGGGTCTGCGATGAGAACGGGGTTGCGCTGTCGTTTAACCATCAGCGCCGGATGCTCGGCCCATTCCAGACCGCCAAGAAGCGGCTGGACGACGGCGCGATCGGAAAGATGGTGTCGCTTCACGGGAATTGCAGCGACCTGTACGACTGGGGAACTCACTGGCTGAATATGTTTTTTTACTACCGGAACGAGGCGCCCGCGTCGTGGGTCATGGCACAAACCGACTTTCGTAAGGACCATACGATTTTCGGGGTCGCGATGGAAAGCCAGGGCCTGATCGAGTTCGGGTTTGAAGACGGCGTCCGGGCGTTTCTGACCACCGGGGAGCATTCGCACGGCGACGCCGCCCAGCGGCTGATCGGCACCGAAGGCATGATGGAAGTGCGCTGGGACGCGCCTTACCTGCGCCTGATGAACGCGCACAGCAATGGCTGGCAGACGATTGAGCAGCCCGACGACCTGCATGACTGGGATGCGATCAGCCGGGGCATTGCCGACCTGGTGGATGCGCTCGGCACGGGCCGCGAGCCGCTGCTGTCGGCGCATTTTGCGCTTCAGTCCACCGAGATCATCTTTGCCGCCTACGAATCCAGCCGCCGCCGGTGCCGGATTGATCTGCCGCTGACTGTGGACGACGATGCGCTGCTGACGATAGGCTAATGGCTCAGGTGAAAATGGCGGCATACTCTATTATGCCGCCATTTTCACTCACATCTTACTTGACCACCGCTCTTTTAGAGGGTGTTTTTCTCAATGTTCCAGTGAAACACGATAGGCTTGCCGAACATCCCTTTCGCATCCTGTGGAACGTAAGTCACAGTGACGAGGCCGAAGGCAAAACTGATGCTTTCCTCAACACTATCCGCGCCGCTGTCGGAGATCGCTGTCACAGCGACGTCCTGCAATTGATAGGTCAGGTAAGCCGTATTGGCATAAGCTGCGCTGCTGGATTTGACCAGGCTCAGCGTCGCCGACTTCAAGAGTGTGCCTTGCGTCAGTGCAGTCATCAGCAGCGGGGAGGCGCTGTCGAAATTCTTGGCAATGTTCAGGTCGGAGAACTGCGCTCTTCCCGCGCCGGATCCGCTCTGTCTTCCGATGTTAACGGTGTTTGACATACCCCAGCTAAACGAATGGAGTTCCATCGGAACTGTGGAAGGGCCGCCGGGCAGCCGAAACGTGGACTGGCTCTCGCCGGGAATGCCGGGAATGGTCAGGTAAAGGTCAATAGCCATGTTGCTGTCTCCTTAGGTGTTCTTGTCTGTTTTTGTCTATTCTGATCAGCGACGCAGCCCCTCAGCGGGCCGAGCGCCAGGCGTCGGCGGCGACGTCATAAATTTGAGTGCTTGCCAGTGGTCCCCGCTTGAAGCCGCCGGTGACGACGACGAGGCCGTCCGAGAACGAAGCGGCGTGACTGTACAGCGCCTGCTTCATCGGCGCAGCCTCAGTCCAGGTATCGGCAAAGGGATCATAGATCTCAGTCGTCGCCAGGGGCACGCTGTTCATGCCGCCGATGACCAGTACGCGCCCATCGGCAAGCGCCACGGCGGCGTGATCGGCGCGGGCGATTTTCATGGCGGCGGCCTGTGTCCAAATGTCGGTGTTCGGGTCGTAGATCTGCGCGTCCGCCAGCGGCGGGACATATGCCGGCAGCCCGGAATGCCGCCAGCCGCCGACCACGAGAATGCGGCCGTCGGCAAGCGTCGCCGACGCATGCTGACAGCGGGTGATCGGCAGGCAAGCCGCGCCGGAGGCGGCGTTCTCGATGTGTGTTCGGGGCGTTTTGGGCCGGATCAGACCCGGCTGCGCCCAGGCTTTTGAGAGTAGTGCGGGCGCAACTGCGGCGGCGAGTATGCCGCCCAGCAGGCCGCGTCGGGAGACAAGTGTGCGCCCTTCAGGCGTGGTCTCTTCGTGCATAGTAATCTCCTTTTAAAGTGTTCCGACCTCAAGAGGACAACAGCGGAGCAGGTCGTGCGGGGAAGGCGGAACGAGGCGGTTGAAACGGGGTGAGTCAGCTAAGGCTTACTCTAAATGACAATAATTCTTTTCCTACTCTACAGCACATTTTCCATTTTGTCAAATTTGCGTTTGTTTTAATGTCTTTTGGAACGCTCTCACCGGGCAGGCCGTTAATCCAACTATGAATGCTTTAGTAAAATCAAAATCCGAGCCGGGACTATGGCTCGAAGACGTGCCGATCCCGGCGGTCGGCCTAAACGACGTTCTGATTAAAGTCAAGCGCACGGGCATCTGCGGGACAGACCTGCACATCTACCACTGGGATGCCTGGGCGCAGAAGACCGTTCCCGTGCCGCTGACGATCGGGCATGAGTTTGTCGGCGAAATTGTCGAAGTTGGCGCGAATGTCACCGACTTCTTCCCCGGCGAGATTGTCAGCGGCGAAGGCCATGTCGTCTGCGGCCGCTGCCGCAACTGCCTGGCGGGCCGGCGGCACCTGTGCAAAGACACGTCCGGCGTCGGCGTCAACCGCCCCGGCGCGTTCGCCGAGTATATCGCGCTGCCCATGTCAAATGTCTGGCACCACCGCCCTGGCATTGATTTGGACGTGGCCGCGATCTTCGACCCCTTCGGCAACGCCGTCCACACGGCGCTTTCGTTTCCCATACTCGGTGAAGATGTCCTGATCACGGGAGCCGGCCCCATCGGCATCATGGCTGCCGCCGTCGCCCGTCATGCCGGAGCGCGGTTTGTCGTCGTCACGGATGTCAACGAGTACCGCCTGGAGCTTGCCCGCAAAATGGGCGCGACGGTTGCACTCAATGTCGCTCATGGCTCTTTAGATGAAGTTCAAGACCAGCTTGGAATGCAGGAAGGCTTTGATGTGGGCCTCGAAATGTCCGGCAGCCCCGCCGCGCTCCAAAGCATGATCGGCTCGCTCTGCCACGGCGGCAAGATTGCCATGCTCGGCATTCCATCGGGACCGATTGACGTGGATTGGAACAAAGTGGTCTTTAATATGCTGACGCTGAAAGGCATTTATGGGCGCGAGATGTACGAGACGTGGTACAAAATGAGCGTCATGCTCCAATCGGGGCTGGATATTACGCCGGTCATCACCCACCGCTTCCCCGTCGCCGACTGGCAGGAAGGCTTTGACGTAATGAGTACCGGGCAATCCGGGAAAGTCATCTTAAACTGGGAGTAGTCGGCAAGATAACACATTATGCGCGTCATCCTGGCCGGGCTTTTCGTATTCGGCGGGGCGCTGCTTGCGGTATCTCTGCTCGGTCCCATTCTTGATAATGGCTCACATAAAGCCAGCGGCATTCTGATTGGGCTTGTGATGGGGGTGCTGTTCCTGCTGCTGACTGCCACGACCCAGGTGCTTTTCAACTGGCCGGTTGACTGGCAAAAAGAACAACTTAGCTTGGCGGAGTATGTCCGAGACCTGGAAGGCAGGGGGCTGCTTGTTTCAACGAATTATCAGGCGACACGCGCGTTTCAACTGGAAGAATACGAAGATGAAGGCTCACACTATTTCGTAGAGCTGACTAATAGAACAGTCTTGTATCTGACTGGGCAGCATCTTTATGAGCACGGGCCGATTGACGACGACCCGGAACTCAATCAACCGCGCCGCTTTCCATGTACCGAATTTAGTCTTCGTAGCCATCGCGCCGAAAAGGGCTACATTGACATTCAGTGCCGAGGCACGATCATTGAGCCGGAGTTTGTTGAGCTGCATCCAAAGTTCTTCTGGAAGCGGAGGCTGGAAGACGGACAGATTATTACGGACATCAGCTTTGACGAGATCAAAGCACAGCTTGTCAGCGAGGGCAAACGAAGATAGGTGCGTGGGACTGAAGTCCTCCGCTGTGGGGCGAAGCGCCCAATGTCCATCTTCATGGACAAGGAGCAGAGTGTCACGGTGTCCTATTCTTTGTCCGCGCAGGCGGACATTAGGCGCTTCGCCCCACAGCGGAGGACTTCAGTCCCACGCAAATTATTGAAAGGTTTCTATGTACGGAGCAACTAAAGAACGATTAACGGAAGAACTCGGCAGCATCGAAAGCGCGGGGCTGTTCAAGCGGGAGCGCGTCATCACGACGCCGCAAGACTCCCATGTGCGGGTTGGCGACGGGCCGCTAGTGCTGAACCTGTGCGCGAACAACTATTTGGGGCTGGCGGAACACCCGCAAGTGCTGGCGGCGGCGCGGGCGGCATTGGACGAATGGGGCTTCGGCATGGCGTCGGTGCGCTTCATCTGCGGGACTCAAGGGGTGCATAAGCAGCTTGAAGCGAAGCTCTCGGAGTTTCTCGGCACGGAAGACACGATTTTGTACGGGAGCTGCTTTGACGCGAACGGCGGCCTGTTTGAGACGCTGCTGGGGCCGGAAGATGCGATCATCTCCGATGCCCTGAACCACGCCTCCATCATTGACGGCATTCGGCTGTGCAAGGCCCAGCGCTATCGGTACGCGCACAATGACATGGCCGATCTGGAAGCCAGGCTGAAGGAAGCGGCGGGCGCACGGACCCGGCTGATCGCGACCGATGGCGTGTTCTCGATGGACGGCACGATTGCCGACTTAGAGGCGATCTGCGATCTCGCCGAGCGTTACGACGCTTTGGTCATGATTGACGACTGCCACGCGACAGGCTTTCTGGGCAAGACCGGGCGCGGGACCCATGAATTCCGGAATGTGATGGGCCGCGTGGACATCCTCACGGGGACGCTCGGCAAAGCCCTCGGCGGGGCCAGCGGCGGGTATACCAGCGGGCGCAAAGAGATCGTTTCACTTCTGCGCCAGCGCTCCCGCCCGTACCTGTTCTCCAATACCCTCGCGCCGCCGATTGCCGCCGCGTCGCTTGCCGTCTTGGAGATGCTGTCGGCGTCCACGGAATTACGGGATAAACTCGAAGGCAACACGCGCTTCTTCCGGGAAAGCCTCTCGGCGCTCGGCTACACGCTGCTGCCCGGCGAGCATCCGATTGTCCCCATCATGCTCGGCGACGCCGCGCTGGCAGGCCGGGTCGCCGACGCGATGCTGGCAAAAGGCGTGTATGTCATCGGCTTCTCCTACCCGGTCGTGCCGCAGGGCAAAGCCCGCATTCGGACGCAGATTTCCGCCGCCCATTCCCACGCCGACCTCGCCTACGCCGTCCAAATGTTCGGCGAAGTCAAAGCCGAGTTGAACTTGTAGGGGCAGGGGTAAGCCCTGCCCCTACTTGGATGCCGGCACGACAAAGAGCGTGATGCTCTGGGCCGGCAAAGTTGTCGTTAAACGGCCGCCGCTCAGAGCGGCGCTGGGCAGGTGGGTGATGGCGTTTGCACTCGTGAGCTGCCAGACATTCACTGCCGTGCCGGGAAAATGCAGGACGGACAGCGCAATCGGAAGCGTGTTCAGCGACTTGTTGATCACCATGACGGTCAAAGCCCCGTCGGAGCGTCGGACGGAGGCGAACGACGAAAGCGTGTCGGGGTCGGGAGTCCCGTCTGAGACGCCGATGGAGCCGAACGCGCCGTTCTTGCCGTCGTAGCTGCGGTACATCTGCATGGCTTTAAATGTCGGCGTGTCCGCCCCCGGCACGGCGCGGGTGGCGAGGCCCAAGCCTTCGCGCCCGAAAATTCCCAACACGTCCGCCTGCGCGGTCGCCCCGCCGATGGAATCTTCTGCCCCCCAGCTATAGTTTGTCAGGCCCGCTTTCGTGCCGGGCGGGTAGGCCGTCAATCGCTTCAGGAGGCCCGGAATGAGGGCGGCCGGCGCGGTCTTAATCCCCGTGCCAGACGGGTCGGCGTAGTGCGGGTCCCACAGCAGGCGGGTCGAGCGGTTGCGGAGCGCCTGGGTGTCCGGCGACGTGTCTTCGCTGAAGACGCGGCGGAGCCAGGGGAGTTGCAGGGCGCGGAAGTTCAGCAGGCCCGCCCCGACCTGTGCCGGAACGAGCGGGGCATTAAGCGCCTGAAGCTGCGCCGGTGTCGCCGGGGAAACGCCGTAAATCAGGGGGCTGATATCATGGCGCTTGGCGGCGTCCACGGTGATCGGCGTCGGTTCGGCGGCGACAGGCGGCAGCGTCGGGATCTCGTAAGGCGGCAGGGCCGGCGTGGCCGGCTGCGGCGGCAGGATCGGCGGCATGGCGGGCTGGGGCGCGTTGGGGGACGGCCCAATCGGCGGCGGGGGCGGCGGCAGATCGGCCTGGGCATGGGCGGAAACGGTCAGCAGCGTGCTGGTGAAAAGCGTGCAGAAGGCGGCAATGCCCGCCCATCGGGAAAAGATGCGTTTGTTCATAGACCCTTATTGTAGAGCCTCAGCGGAAACTTGTCAAGAGCCACTACAAGCACGAGAGAGCTTAAGGGCGTGGCGGCGGAGGGCCGGAACACAGCCGTAGCGCTTGGCAACAAGCGTGGAGGTGCGCCCGCAGTGGCGGCGTCGAGTCCCCGTCAAGTTTTTGCCGGCGCGGTGCTGTTTCGTGGTTTCGCCGCAAGTGGGGCAGTCCAAAAAAGGTTCAAGCACGGGTTCAGTCCTGCTTAAGCGTAGCAGAAAATACTGGCCGATTGAAGCGAGGCACTCCCCCCGCCATCGCGAGGTCGCCGCCATGCCGGGTGGTTTCTACCACAATTAGGCCGGGAGTTTCGATAAAATCTTCCAGCGCCAGCGTCGGCCCCTCGGCATAGGACGCAATGTAAGTACGCCAGCCATTCGCAGGAACGTCGGATACGGCAAAGCAGAGGGAGAACGAAAGCTGCACCCGATCCGCGCGGCCTTTCGTATCCGGCCAGGTCTGCATTTCGCGGACGGCAGACGCGACTACGCTTCCAGCGGCGTCGGCGACGGAAACCGGCGGCAGCGGCGTATCGCGCGGCCAGGCCATAGACACGTGGAAGACAGCGACGCCGCTGAGGGATTGGAAAGTGGAGTTGAAGACGACAAGCGCCCGCGAAGTCTCCGGGTTTTCGGTTCCCGTGTTGATGCGCTCGACGATGGCTTGAAGGTCACAGGGCATAATAATGTGGATACCATGCGTTGAAACGCACGGCTATTGAGCGAAGACGCTGCAAACTACGCCTTCGGCGCACTCGGAATAGATTGATCTTGTCTCAGCCCCACGAAGTGGTGGGTTCGCGGCGTCTGCGCCCTATAGCCGTGTCCTTCAGGACATGGTTCCTATTCTTCCAGCCAAGCTTTTAGGAACCAATCTACGACAAATTGCGGAAAATTGTCGGCGATTTTGCCGTCCGCGCTCGAATAGAGTTCATAGCAATTTAGAGGAAACTCCCCGTCGGCATCTGGATAGCGCGTATCGAAGCAATAAGGCGCTTCATCGTCCGGTTCGACAACAATCAGATAGTCAGGCAGACCCTGTTCCTGGCGAAAATCTGTGGTGGCGTAATATATGGAGCTGATATTAAGATAAAGGGGTTGCCCCTCGACGATGCCCGCGATAGTGGAGTCATAAATTGACATGGCCCCATAGCGAAGTAGGAAATGGCGATATGAAGGGGGTAAATGCACTTGAAGCGCAGCTTCCAATGCAACAATGTCCTCTTCAGATTGCGGACCAGCAACCCAGACATCGTGGCCGTTCTGCTTCACACGCTGCAACAAGGCTTCAATGTCTCATTCAGCCATAAGTTACTCGCCGAGCCAGCGTTTGAACACGAGTGTCGCGTTGTGGCCGCCGAAGCCGAACGAGTTGGACAACGCAATGTCTACCTGCTGCTCGCGCGGCTTGTTGGGGACAAAGTCCAAATCGCACTCAGGATCGGGGTTCTGGAGGTTCATGGTCGGGGGCAGAATGCCGTGGTAGAGTGCGAGCGCGACGGCAATGGCTTCAATCGCGCCGGCAGCTCCCAAGAGATGGCCGGTCATAGACTTGGTGGAGGAAACGGCCAGCTTGTAAGCGTGGTCGCCGAAGACGCTTTTGATGGCCTGCACTTCCAGCACGTCGCCTGCCGGCGTGGACGTGCCGTGGGCGTTGATGTAGCCGACGGCGGACGGCGGAACGCAGGCACTTTGGAGGGCGGCAGTCATGGCCCGCGCTGCGCCGGCGCCTTCGGGGGCGGGATGGACCATGTCGTAGGCATCGTTACTCATGCCGTAGCCGATGATCTCGGCGTAAATCTTGGCCCCGCGTGCTTTCGCGGTTTCCAGTTCTTCCAAAATCAGAATGCCGCCGCCTTCGCCCAAGATAAAGCCGTCGCGGCCGGTGTCGAACGGGCGCGAAGCGTGCTGAGGGTCGTCGTTACGGGTGGACATGGCTTTCATATTCGAAAAGCCCGCCATCGAGATCGGCACGACGGCGGCTTCGGAGCCGCCGGCGGCGACAGCATCAGCCTCGCCGCGCTTGATGACCTGGTACGCATCGCCGATGGAGTTGGTGGAAGTCGCGCAGGCAGTGACGGCGGTTTCGCTCGGCCCTTGTGCCCCTAAAATCTTGGCGACGTTGCCCGTTCCCATATTGGCAATCATCATGGGGATAAAGAAGGGGCTGACCCGGCCGAGGCCCCCTTCCATCATCTTGCGGTGCTGCTCTTCAAAGGTCGCGATGCCGCCGATGCCGGAGCCGATGAAGACGCCGACGCGGGCGCGGGTCTCGTCGGTGATGGGAAGCTTGGCGTCGGCAACGGCCATCTGGGACGCGGCGGCGGCGAACTGAGCGAAGCGGTCCATCCGCTTTGTTTCTTTGCGGTCTAAGTAGTCTTCCGGTTTGAAGTCTTTGACCTGGGCGGCAATCCGGGTGGCAATCGCGGAGCAGTCGAAGTCTTCGACTTTACTGACGCCGCTGCGCCCGGCAAGAAGCCCCTGCCAATACTGTTCTGTGCCGATGCCGAGCGGCGTCACCGCTCCCAGTCCTGTGATTACTACCCGTCGTTCGCTTGTCATAAGTTAGTCAACAGATGACCCGGATTGAAATCCGGGTCTTTTAAAAAGCGATTGTCCGCCTTCGCGGACAGAAGAGGTGCAGCGAAAGGCTTCTCTTGTGTCCGCGAAGGCGGACAATCGCATTCCAAAAGCCCTGGTCTTCAGACCAGGAATAGCCTTATCTCTCTTTGAGTGTGCCTACTTGCTCTTCTCGTCAATGTACGAAACAGCTTCCTGAACTGTCGTGATCTTTTCAGCGTCCTCGTCGGGAATCTCAACATCGAACTCTTCTTCCAGCCCCATGACCAGCTCGACTACGTCGAGCGAATCCGCGCCCAGATCGTCCACAAAAGACGCCTGGGGAGTGACTTCGTCCTCGGCCACATCAAGCTGCTCCACGACTACCTTCTTCACACGATCAAAAGTTGACATATTCTCTCTCCTCAAATTGCAGAAACTTGTACTCTAAATTGTCAGGCCGCCGTCCACGGTCAGTGTCTGGCCTGTGATATAGTTTGCCGCAGGCGAACACAAAAACAGCACGGCATTCGCGACATCTTCCGGCAGGCCGAGCCGGCCCGCCGGGACTTCTTTCAGAATGGACGCTTTTAACTCGTCCTTCATGCTGCCCGTCATGGCGGTTTCGATAAACCCCGGCGCGACGGCGTTGATCTGAATGTTGCGGCTGGCGACTTCTTTGGCCGCCGTCCGGGTAAAGCCGATTAAACCCGCTTTCGACGCTGAGTAATTGGCCTGTCCGGGGTTTGCGATCAGTCCCATCACCGACGTGATGTTGACAATCTTCCCCTGCCGCTGCTTGACCATCGGCTTCAGCGCGGCGCGGGTCATCAAAAACGTGCCTTTGAGGTTGCTGTCCAGCACCGTGTCCCAATCGTCCTCAGACATCCGCAGAAGCAGGCCATCGCGGGTTGTTCCGGCATTGTTCACTACTATATCCAAACTGCCCCACGATGTCAAGACCTGGCCGACGAATTTTTCAACATCGGCGGCATCCGAGACATTGCACTGGGCAGCAATCGCCGACCGTCCCAGCGCTTCAATCTCCGCCGCCACGGCCTGCGCGGCGTCCAGCGATGAATGGCCCGCAACGGCCACATCCGCCCCGGCTTCGGCCAAAGCGAGCGCAATCGCGCGTCCAATGCCGCCGCCGCTTCTGCTCATGCCCGTCACAATCGCGTGTTTACCCGCTAAGATCATGTCCCCTACCCTGCGCCTCCAGCAAACGCCTCAACCGCCGCACTATCGCCGAGGCTGACGGCTTTGACATCCGGCGCAATCCGCTTCATCAGCCCCGCCAGCACGGCTCCAGAGCCGATCTCTACAAACGTGTCAAACCCATCCCCGACCAGACGCAGAATTATTTCTTCCCAGCGCACCGGATGGTCAATCTGTGCCGCTAAGTTCGCCCGTATCTCGTCCGGCGTCGCCTCGTAGTCCGCCGTCAGATTGGCAACCACCGGGATAGCTGCACTGCGAATAGCCGCGTCCCGCAGTGCGTCTTCCATCACTTTCGCCGCCGGGGCCATCAGCGCCGAGTGAAACGCCCCGGACACATTGAGCGGCAGAACGCGCTTTGCCCCCGCCGCCTTTGCTAGCTCGGACGCTTTGGCGACGCCTTCGGGACTGCCGGAAATCACCACCTGCCCGCCGCCGTTAAAGTTCGCCGCCGACACCAGCCCGGCACCCTGCGCGTCCGCGCAAATCTCCGTGACTTGAGCCGCCGTCAGTCCCAAAACCGCCGCCATCGCGCCCGGCTGGGATAAGCCCGCCCGGTGCATCTCCTGAGCGCGTCGGGCGACGAGCTTTAGCCCCGTCTCGAAGTCAAACGCGCCCGCCGCATAGAGCGCCGCGTATTCGCCCACCGAATGCCCTGCCACTGCCTCCGGGTCTGCCGCGCCGCGCTCCCGCAGTGCCGCCAAGACGGCTGCCGACGTGACATACAGCGCGGGCTGGGTATGAATCGTCTGCTTCAGTGCGTCTTCCGGCCCGTCAAAGCAGAGCGTGCTGATCTTCTCGCCGAGATACTCGTCCGCCTGCTCGAATATAGTACGCGCAGCTTTGGAATGAGCGCAGATATTCTGCCCCATACCGACCGCCTGCGACCCCTGCCCCGGAAAGATGTAAGCAATTTTCGTCATAATGCTATTTCACGGAGGGAACTCCGTGGCTATCGCCGCTCTACGGCTTATTGACATCTACAGTAGCGAGATGGCGGAAAGTGACAGGCTCATTCCCACCCAAGCCAAGTTGAGCTAGAGCCTTCCTTGTGGTGGGCGTTTCCAAAATGTATGCTGAGAGCTTACCATTCTGCAACAGGTAAACTGTGCCATTATCAGCAGTCAACTGTGCAGAAGCCGGTGCCGGTGTGTTGTTTGTTTGTGCCTGAGCTGGTATAGGAGCGAGCATGGGCCGCAATAACAACGCCAGCAGTAACAACGTAATGGCAGTCAGCAAAAACTTGGAAGTACGGTCAATCATGGCTTGTTCCTTTTCCTTCGGGAGTACGCACACCACGGGGCTGAACCCCCATGCTTCAAAGTGCAAGTCCCCGCCTGCGCGGGCAGAGGAAATACTCGCAGAATTCAATTCTTCGCCCGCGAAGGCGGGAGCTTGCACTTTTAAAGCCCTGCCGTTCAGGGCAGGGTACATTCCTACCGGCCCCACCGAACTATGTTCGCGCCCCACGTCAAACCCGCACCAAAGCCGACGAAGACAAGCAGGTGGCCGGGCTGGATGCGGCCTGCTTTGACGGCTTCATCAAGCGCGAGCGGGATAGAGGCCGACGACGTGTTGCCGCAGCGGTCTAAATTCACGATGACTTTCTCGCGGGACAGGCCCATCCGCTCGGCGGCTTTATCAATGATCCGAATGTTGGCCTGGTGCGGGATCAGAAAGTCAATGTCGGACGGTAATAAACCCGCCGCCGCGACGGCTTGCAGCGCGACTTCGCCCATAATGGTGACGGCGAATTTGTAAACTTCTTTGCCGTTCTGGTAAATCGTGCCGGGGCAGTCGCCGGTGCGCGGGACGCACAGCAGCGGGCCGCCGGAGCCGTCTGCGCCGAGAACACCGCCTAAATATCCATTCGGCTCAGAAACTTCGCCGACAATGACCGCCCCTGCCCCGTCGCCGAATAAGACCGCTGTGCTGCGGTCGTCCCAGTTGAGGAGCGGCGAGAGCGTTTCTGCCCCGATGACCAGCACATGACGGTTAGCCCCGGACATGACCATTTGAGCAGCGACATGGAGGGCATAAGCAAACCCGGAGCAGACTGCGCCGAGGTCAAACGCGGCGGCGTTTCTGGCCCCCAATTTGGTCTGGACGACCGTGGCCGTAGACGGAAACGAGCCGGGATAATCGGGGGTGCTGCTGGCAACGATAATCAAATCTAAATCGGTGGGCGTCAGGCCGGCGGAAGACAGCGCATGGCGGGCGGCTTCGGCAGCGAGGTCCGAAGTCAGGACACCCGGCTCAACTAAGTGGCGAGCGCGAATGCCGGTGCGGCTGGAAATCCACTCGTCGGAGGTCTCCATTCGCGCCGCCAGCTCGTCATTGGTCACAACGCGCGGCGGAACGAAAGAGCCGGTTCCCAATATTCCGGCGCGGCGCAGAGACACAGGAGGCAGACCAAGACTCATGCCTTGCCCTCGAAGGCAGGCAGGGCATCGCGGATCGCCTGCACATAGCCGCCCGCCGCCGCGTCCGCCGCCGCCCGAATACCGCCGGCAACGGCTTTGGCATCCGACCGGCCATGTCCAATCACGGAAACGCCGTTGACGCCGAGAAGCGTCGCGCCGCCAAACTCTGAATAGTGAATGCGCTGAGCAAGGCGCCGAAAGAGAAGGTCCAGCGTCGCTTGCGACCCGGCAAGCTCCGGCTCGGACTCAGCCATGCGGTGCAGCAGGTCAAAGATCATCTCCGCCATGCCTTCGCCGCTTTTCACGAGAATGTTGCCCCAAAAACCGTCGCAGACCACCACGTCTACGGCGTGTTCAAAGACATCTTTCCCCTCAACGTTTCCAAAAAAGTTCAGCGAAGTTGACTTCAGAAGAGAAAACGCTTCTTTCGCCAGCTCATTGCCCTTGCCTTCTTCGGAGCCGATATTAAGCAGACCGACTTTGGGGTTTTCAACATCCATCACACGCTCGGCGTAGATCGCACCGAGCAGGGCAAATTGGCGCAGGTTGCGGACAGAGCAGTCAACACTTGCCCCGGCATCCAAAAGCAGAGCGCGGCCCTGAATGGTCGGAATGCCGGTGGCAAGCGCAGGGCGCTCAATGCCGGGAATGCGCCCGATGTCAAGCGTAGCAATTGCCATCGCCGCGCCGGTGCTGCCGGCGCTGAAGGTCGCATCCGTCTCACCCGACTTGACCATCAAACCGCAAACAACCAGGGACGAATCCCGCTTGCGGCGGGTGGCCTGCACCGGGTGTTCTCCCATCTCAATCGCCTGCGCCGCCGGGCGGACCGTGACCGAAGCGGGGACATCGCCCAGTGCATTCAGAGTTTCGGAAACGGCGGCCTCGCCGCCGACCAGGACAATCTCCAGATCGGGTCGTTCCCGTGCGACGATCAGCGCCCCTTGAACTGCTTCGGTGGGCGCGAAATCGCCGCCCATCGCGTCCACCGCGATTTTCAACGGCATAATTTACTCTTCGGAGTCGGCAGTTTCTTTAATGGCAATCATCTGTTTGCCGTTGTAAAAGCCGCAGTCCGGGCAGGCGTGGTGGTCCAGCCGGAAGTTTTGCTTCTGGCAGCCGGGGCAGTAGCCCTGGACGACTTCGGGCGGGGTTAATTTGTAATGAGTGCGGCGCTTGCGGGTCCGCTGATTGGAATGACGTCGTTTCGGCAGTGGCATGATCTTATCCTAACTTATCGGTTATTTCTCTTCGGTCAGCAATTTTTCTAAATCGCGGAAGGGCGAGTTGGCGATGACTTCGGCCTCCGGGTCCGCCGGTTCCTGGACCGGAATGCCGGGGCAGGCTTCGCGGCACAGCGGCTGAAGCGGGGCGGCGAGCAAAGCCGCCTGCCGAATTAGAACATCCAGGCACAGAGTCTGTCCATCAAACACGCGCCCGATTTCTTCTTCGACCACCAGAACTTTTGGGTCCCGGTGCGCCGCGCTTTCGACCACTTCAATGTCGAACTCTTCTTCTAAATCGGCATGGATCGCCGCCCGTACCGGGTCGAGGCAGCGGGAGCATTCCATTTCAATGGTCGTGTCGAGCGGCCCGCGCACCAGCACCATCGTGCCGGTATTCGTCACGGTCACCCGACCCGTCACCGGCGCGACATACTCTACGTCGTCGTCGGTGTACGGCTGTTCGTAAATTTCGTAGACCTGCCGCATTCCTGGAGTCCGCAGCAGTTCCGCCAGATCAAATCTTAACATGGTTCAGGACCTTCACGCGCCGGACATTACCGAGGCAGAAAAATAAGAGACGGCCTAAGCCGCCCCCTATAGTACCACAAATTCGGGCAAAAGCAAGTTCTTTGCCTGAGCCTGGGAATAGGCTTTATCTGAAAATCAGGCTTTAGCGGCGCGTTGCGGCAAGCTCCGCCCCACGCCCATTGCCGTTGGCCGTTCCATTGTGACCGGCGGCGGGTTCAACCCGCCCGTCAAGCTTCATGCGCCCGCGCTGAATGGTCGCCATCAGCTCGCCGACCTGCTTTTCAAGGTCGGCCATGACTCCATGCGCGTACTGGTCCGCGCCGAGGCGCAGCGACGACGAATCCTGCTCGGCAGAGGCCACGATCTCGCGAGCCTGCGCCGTGGCAAGCCGGACCAGCTCGCTCTGGCTGAGCATGGTTTCCGCCTCCTGGGCCGCATCGGCGACTTTCTTTTCCGACTGCGAATGCGCCTCGGCCAGCATTTTTTCCGCCCGCACCCGCGCGTCTTCTACAGTCTTTTTCGCCAGCGCTTCCGCCGTCATACTCATTTTGTTCGTCTCCGCTTCGGTTTCACGCAGATGGCGCTCGGCATTGATTCGGGCTTCCCGGACAATCTCATCGGCCTCCACCGCTGCATCTTCCAAAGTTTGTTCCGCGGTGACGCGGGCGCCGTCCACGATTTGATCGCTTTCGGCCGTGACCCGGCTGGCTTTCTTGACATCTTCCGGCAGCGACGCCCGGATCTTGTTGGTCAGGTCGAGGTAGTCTTCCGCGTGGAAGTTCCAGGCCAGGCCCATGACGGTCTTCTGCTCGTCAATCAGTCGGTCCAATTCATTTAAGAGTTTGATTATGTCCATGTGTATCCCCTGCCGGAGTAATTTCTTTTACCGGAGTAATTTCTTTTGTGTTCGTTTTACTGAAACTTCTTTGCCAGCGCGGCTTGAACCGGCGCCGGCACCAAGCCCGTGATGTCGCCGCCGAGACGCGCGATTTCTTTGACGATGCTCGACGACAAATACGCATGTTCCGCCGCCGTCATTAAAAAAATGGTTTCGACCTTCGGCTCTAAGTGCCGGTTCAAGAGCGCCATTTGAAACTCGTACTCAAAATCCGAAACCGCCCGCAATCCTTTGACAATCACCTGAGCGCCGCTTTCCACCACAAACGACACCAGCAGCGTACTCGGCAGCAGCTCCACCCGCACATTCGGCAGATGAGCGCAGCTTAACCGCAGCAGCTCCGCCCGCTCGTCCGCCGTGAACAGCGGCGACTTCGACGAGTTCGCCGCCACCAGCACGATCAGCGTCTCAAACATCCCCGCCGCGCGGGCAATCACATCGCAATGCCCGCTGGTGACGGGATCAAAACTGCCGGGATACACAGCAATCATTCGTCATCCTCAGCACTTTGTCCCAGAGGGCGTTGCGCTCCATAAAGCACACGCAGAACTCGCACAGTGTCATCTACGCCGTCGCCGTCAGCATCGACGAGCGTAAACAAAATCCGATAAACCGTTTGTCCATTGCGGTAAATCATCCGGCGAGTCTCGCGTCCCAGAATATCGCTTTCATCGACGCGAGCATGGCGACCCGGAAAAGTGTCCAGCGCAGCAATCGCTCGGTTAAGCCCTTCCAGCCAGTGTGCAGCGAACTCAGGGTTCCGCAGGAACAACGACAGAAACACCGCTTCAATTTCAGCCTCGGCGACATCCGATGTCACAACAGTGAAATTCACTTATTGACAAGCCCATCTTCGCCGGAGAATATCTCTTCATCGGAGAGGTGAGTCGGCAGGTTGTACTTAGCCCTCATCTCAGCAGCAAACTCAGCAAAAGGGCGGACGCGACCCGCATCACACGCTTCGAGCCCCACCCGGATCGCTTCCACTTCCTCTGCCTGGACACGCGCAAGCGCGTCTGCCAGCAGCACATCGGCCACGATGTCAGCATCCTGTCCTTCATATTCCGCCCAAGCCAGCAGCCTAGCTTCCGTTTGCGGTGTCAGAGTGAGTGTCATTGCGTTATTCCCTGTAGCGATCCTTGACCGCAGAGATTAAGTCTACGATAAGCGCTTGCCCTGTAATACTGCTAAACCCATCTGCCTCAGTCCCGATGAGCTGAAGCAAAAACGCTTTCTGCCTGATTGTCAAGTTTTCCACTACAAACTGTGAGGGGTCTTCATGGTGATCCAAATAACCGTGATCAAGAAAGTCGTACCAGTAGTCGGCAGTGGAGACAACCAGCTCCGGCACTCCCGAAGCCGCTATTAAATGCTCATTCTCCTGACGCCACTTGGTCCATTTTGCTTCATAGGTTTTGCCGTCCCGCTTGTAGCCCATTGTTTCATTGAAAACCTTCAAGACCATGTCCTGAAGGACACGGCTATTAAGCGAAGACGCTGCAAACTACCGCTTCGCGGCACTCAAAATAAATCAATCTTCATCTTAGCCCCGCGAAGCGGCGCTTCGCGGCGTCCGCGCCCAATAACCGTGTCCTTCAGGACATGGTTTTCTGCAATCTGCTTTTCTGCCTTCGCTGTTCTCGTGCCTGTTTCAGCTCTGCATCGTAAGCCGCCCAATATGCTTCTTTGTTCTCTATTTGCGACAGCCACAGCGCATAGCTTGGATGCTCTGGCGTTGCAACAATCCAGCCGCTCAGACGCTCTCCCTCGGTAGAGGTCCAGGCGGTCGGTACTCTCAGACTGCCTCCGGGCAAGACCTCACCCGAATAAGGGTAATAATGTATCTCCTCAGCCATTTTTTGCTGCCTCTAACTTGCCGAGACGCCCAGCACGTTCTTATATTTGCTTTTGACGACGGCTTTCAGCGCCGCGTGTTCGGGCAGGAGCAGCTTGGGGTCTTCGGCCAGCACGGCAAACGCTTCTTCGCGGGCTTCTTTGAGAACCGGCACGTCGCGGACAACGTCTACAAACGGCAATACTTGTAAACCCGACTGGCGGGTTCCGTAGAAGTCGCCGGGGCCGCGCAATTTCAGGTCTTCTTCGGCGATGAGAAAGCCGTCAGTGGTCTGGGCCATTGTCGTGAGGCGCGAAGCGCCGTCTTCGGTCTTCGGGTCGCCGATCAAGAGGCAGTAGGACTGGGTCTCGCCGCGTCCGACCCGGCCCCGTAATTGGTGAAGCTGGGCCATGCCGAACCTGTCCGCGTCTTCAATGACAATCACGGAAGCGTTGGGAACGTCCACGCCGACTTCAATGACGGTCGTAGCAACCAAAAGCTGAAGCTCACGGTCGCGGAAGCGGGTCATGGTTTCTTCTTTTTCGGTCGCCTTCATCTGGCCGTGCAGCAGGCCGATTTTGTAGTCGGAAAAGACGTGCGCCTGCAAGTGGGCGGCCAGCTCGGTCGCGGCGCGGGCCTGGAGCTTTTCGTTTTCTTCAATGAGCGAGCAGATGACATACGCCTGGCGGCCTTCTTTGAGCATCTTTCGCAAAGTTTCATACACGAGCGCCCGCTCGTGGCTGCGCTTCCAGTGGGTCTTGATCGGCTTGCGGCCCGGCGGCATCTGGTCGATAATCGAGACTTCTAAGTCGCCATAAACAGTCAATGTCAGCGTGCGCGGGATCGGCGTCGCCGTCATCACCAGCACGTCCGGCGCGGTGCCTTTACTTTTAAGCGCGGCCCGCTGCATGACCCCAAAGCGGTGCTGTTCGTCTACGACGCCGAGGCCCAAATTGTGGAATGCGACATCGTTCTGAATCAGCGCGTGCGTGCCGACCGCAATGTGAGTCTCGCCGGACGCCACAGAAGCCAGCGCAGCCCGTTTTTCTTTGGCGGGCAGGCTGCCGGACAGGAGGGTTACGGTGACGCCCAAGCTTTCCATCGTCCGCCGTATACCAAGATAATGCTGCTCGGCCAAAATTTCGGTCGGGGCCATCAGCGCGGCTTGATAGCCGTTGCGGACGGCAATGAGCAGTGCGGCCATCGCAATGACGGTCTTGCCCGCACCAACATCGCCCTGCACGAGCCGGTTCATAGACCGGGGCGCGGCCATGTCCTTTGCGACTTCGCCGATCACCCGCGCCTGCGCCCCCGTCAGCGGGTACGGCAGGACCGATTTCAGCTCGTCTATGGGGCTGCTCACTTCGGCAAAGCTCGTCCCGGCGGCCTTCTCCGATTGGCGCTTGCGAACGGCGAGTAATAATTGCAAACCAAAGAACTCGTCAAACACAAAGCGCCGCTGCGCCAGGAGCCGCGCGTCTTCCGTGTCGGGAAAATGGATCTGCTGGAAGCTTTCCATCAGCGGCGGCAGGCCGCGCCGTTCCTGCAATCGCTCCGGCAGGGTTTCTTCGACTAAGTCGCCGTACTGCTCCAAAGCCGTGTAGACAGCCCGGCGAACTTTGCCTTGCAGCAATCCGGCGCTCAGGGCATACACGGGAACGATGCGGCCTGACGACAAAACATCTTTGTCTTCTTCCGGCGCTTCCCATTCCACATCGGTGAGATCCAAGCCGCCCCGGCCTGAGCGCGACGCTTTGCCGTAGGCGACAATCATTTTCCCTTGCAGCTTATCGAACTGCTTTTTGAGAAACCACTGATTAAAGAAGACTAAAAACGCGATGCCGGTCCGGTCGTCAATCGCGATCTTGGTCAGCGTCACGCGCGTCCGGGTCGGGATGTTTTCAACCCCGATGACTTTGCCGCTGATTGTCACCGACTCGCCGTGCTTGATGTCGCAGATGGGCTTGAAGTGAGTGCGGTCTTCGTAGCGGCGCGGGTAATGCTTGAGCAGATCGCCGACCGTAAAGATGTTCAGCCCTTTGCCGAGGGCGACGGCGAACGTCTCGCTGACTCCGGGCAGGCAGACGGTGAGGTCGGACAAAGACCGCTCGGCACCGGCTTCTTCGGGAGTTTCAGTCTCTAAGCAGTCTTCTAAGATGGCGGCTGTCGGCATAGGCGTGGGCGCTGAATTCGGGCAGAAACGGCATATCTAGTGAGACAAGCGATTAACAGAACATTATACGGGGTATTCGGCGCAAAGTCAAGCCAAGAAAAAGGCAGGCCCCTTACGGGTGGGCCTGCCTTATCAAACGGAAGAGACCTCATTTATTTGGTGTCACGGCGGGGCGTCACGACGACGTAGCGGTTCGGCTCGTCACCTTCGGAATATGTCTCGACATCGGGGTGATCGACTAAAGCCGTGTGGATCAAGCGCCGCTCCATCGGGTTCAGCACGTCGGTCACGGCTTCCTGCCCGCTTTTGCCGACTTCCGCCGCCAGCTCGTTCGCAAAGTCGGCCAGCTTCCGGGCGCGGCGGGCGCGGTAGCTGTCGCTGTCGAGCGTGACCCGGACCCGGTTCGGCTGCCCTTTGTTGGTCATCAGCATGAGGAGGTACTGGAACGCATCCAGAGTCTGTCCATGCTGACCGACCAGAAGAGGCGCGTCGGGACCGGAGACCGCAAACGTGATCGTGTCTCCATGCCGCGACTCTTCGGCAGCCTCGGCCTCAAACCCGGCCAGCGACAGCAGTGTCTTCAGGTGGGTGAGGGCCTGGGCGCTCAGCGCGTCCACATAAGCCTCAGCGGTATTCGGCTCGGCAGTTTTCAGTTCAGCGGTATTGGGTTCGGCCAAAGCGGCTCCGGTTCTTTCGGCATAATTACAGGCTAAAGACAGAAAGAGCGAACACAAGGTTCGCGCCCTACATTTCGTCTCCAAACCCGTAGGGGCGAACCTTGTGTTCGCCCATCTCTCCTGTGTTCGGCTTTCCACAAGCGGCCTAACGCCGCTTCTTCTTCGGATGCACTTTCGGCGGCGCGATGACGCCTTTGGCCGTCGGCGCAGTGCCGTTCGCGCTGCTGCCGTTCGTGTATGCCTTGCTGCCGTTGGAAGCATTTTCCGGGAGCAAGCCGACCGGAACACGGCGGCTGCCGGCAATCCCGTTTTCATCCGCGCTGCTTTGACCGTTCAGCAGGATCGCAGCGGGACCGCCGCCCGAAAAATTGTCCCCGGCTCGCTTCCGCATATAATACTTCTGCTGGGCCGTGGACAAGATATTGAAAATCAGGTAGTACAGCACGAACGCCGAGGGCAGGTGATACTGCAAAAAGAAGTAGGTGGTCATAAACGGGGTCATGATCGCCATCATCTTCTGTGTTTCCGCCTGCTGCGGATCCATCGTCGGCGTCACCGTCATCTTCTGGGTGACGTACATGGAAGCCGCGTACATCAGCAAAATCGGGATGTCCGGCTGCCCCAGATTGATGCCTAAATACTGCGGGAACATATGGGAAAGGCCGCTGCCGATCCACAAAAACGTGCCGTGCGAGAACTGGTACTGGTACAGACGGATCGTGTAGTAGAGCGTATACATGATCGGAAGCTGGAACAAGAGCGGCGTACAGCCGGCCATCGGGTTAATCCCGTGGTCTTTGTACAGCTCCATTGTTTTGCGTCCGAGCAGCTCTTTGTCATTCTTATGCTTGGCTTGCAGCTCCTGAATATAGGGCTGAAGCTTCTGCATTTCCTTCATCGAGCGATACTGCTTGTTGGAAAGCGGCGTCAGCGCCAGCTTCACCAGCACCGAGATCATCAGAATCGCCAGCCAGTACGACCAGGTTCGGCGCCCGGTCAGCGTGACAAAGAAGTCTATGACATGGTACAGCGCGGCGCCGAAGATATGAAACGGGGTCGAGCGCGGCGTCACCGTGCTGTTGAAATGGTCTAACTCGGTGCCGACCCGGACGATCTCCGGCAGGACGGCTTTGTCTTCGGGAAACGTGTTGTGCAGGGTTTGCAGCGACTGGATCGCCGCGTTTTTATCCTGAAGATGGTTTTCTTCAATCGCCGCCTGCTGGAACAGCGCCTGCTTGGCAAAGTCCGTATGGCCGTAAGCCTTGCTTTTGACCACTTGCTGAAGCTGCAAGACAGCTTGATAATAGCGGTTGTGGGCAATCTGGGCGTCGCCGGCATTCTGCGCCTGGACAGCCTCGGCTTGCAGCCGCTGGGCGACGCCATAGGCCGGCGGCACGTCGGCGGGCGACTGCGCGAGGGCCGACGCGCTGAAGGACAGCAGCGCGAAAAAAATGAACGCCGCGCTGAGCGAAGGACGCTGGGCGGCGAAAAGACTCTTCATCCAAACTCCCAAACTGTGTATTGCTTATCGGACCGGGTCGAACCCGCCCGGATGGAATGGGTGACAGCGGCAGAGCCGCCACAGCGCCATGCCGCTCCCGCGCAGCGAACCGTGTTTCAGAATGGCCTGGGCCGCGTATTCCGAGCAGGTCGGCGAAAACCGGCACACGGGCGGGGTCCATCGGGACACATACCGCTGATACATACGCACCAATGCTACTAAAACGTGCCGCATGGCGGATTTTGAATCCTTACAGCAGGCCGCCCTGCCGGGCCAAACTTGTCAGTTCCGCCGTGAGCTGGGCAAACTCGGCGTCCGGCGCAGCGGTCCGCGCCACCACCAAAGCATCATAAGGCCGTGCCGCCGTCGGCAGCAGCCGAAGCCGGCTGATCTCGCGCAGACGCCGCTTCAGGCGATTGCGGTCGTGAGCGCGTTTGCTGATCTTTTTCGAGATGACAAACCCTAGGCGCGGCGTCTGCGGCTCGCGCGGGGTGCGAAACCGGACGTAAAGCACGAGCGAGGGTGACGCCCAGGACACACGCCGTTTGTAAACAGCCTGAAAGTCCCGGCTGCGTTTCAGCCGGGACACGCGCGGCAGCATAATTTACCCTCGGAAGCGCGTGGAGATGGAACTCTCACGCTTTTCTTACTCGGCAACGTGTCATTAGTTCTTGCGGGCGAATGAATTCGCGGCAACGAAAGCACGAAACCTGCCTTCGCAGGTTAAGACAAGTCTTAAGACAAGTCATATGTTCCGAACCTGCGAAGGCAGGTTTCGTGCTTTCGTTGCGGCGGTTTTAACCGCCCACCCCGCAAAAATTTGTGACGCACCACTTAAATGCTCTTAGGGATCGTCACCGTATGCGTGACGCACAGCCGGTAGCGGCCTTTGGCGCGGCGGCGCTTCAGGACATTGCGGCCGTCGGGCGTAGACATCCGGGCGCGGAACCCGTGGGTCTTCATTTTATGCCGGACCTTCGGCTGATAAGTGCGTTTCATTGTCTCTTTCCTTTGGCTGACCGTTCAATTTTTGCTTGTGTCGTAAAGTGTGCCGAATTATAGCACATTCGCGCGGCGTTTCGCAACCGAGAATTGCAGTCGTCCCTGCCGGTTGCTTGACACGCTCCTTCCTGCGTGATATAATCCCCTATCTTCAACACTTAAGTCGCGGGAGCAAACTGATTCATGGCAGGCTGGAAACTACGCAAGGACAAAGCATCGGCAGAAACACCCGGCACGGACTCTGATCTCGCTTCCTCTGATCCCTCATCAGCGGTGGAAACACTCAGCACACCGGAATCGCCGTTTTTAGACACTGTTCCCGGTCTGCCCGACTTCGATGCCGACACCCACTTTGATGCCGACACCCACTTTGATGCCGGTTCTCACTTTGACGGCCTGGATCACGGCCACGCCGCAGGCGCACTCGACCATGCCGACAGCGCCCTCACGCTTGTGGATTACACGGAACCCGTCTCACAAGAGCCGCACGCGCATATCTACGAGGCGCCGACTTATACCGACAGCGCCGTCATTGCGATGCCGCCGCCGGAAGCCCCTTCTGCCGAAACAACATTTGAGCCGGAAGCCGAGTTTGAGCCGGAGACGGAATTTGAGCCGCTTGCGGCGGCGTCGTCCTGGCTTTCCTCCGACTTCAGCGCCGAAACCCCTCCCGTCGCGCCGTTTGTTCTGGACACTCCTGTTCTCGCCATCCCGCCCGCCGCACCGCAGATTGTGGTCCATATCGGGCGAATGTCTGCGCCGTTCACGCTGACCAAAGACGTAACGACTGTCGGGCGGCCCGACAGCGCCCTGTCTTACTACCCGGATGTGGAGATCGAGATGGACGACGCGGTTTCCCGCCGCCACTGCGAGATTGTCCGCCGCGAAGGCGGCTACTATCTCGTAGACACCGGCAGCACCAACGGCACCCGGCTGAACGGCGAAACGCTCACGTCGCACCAGGAGCAGCTTCTCGTCCAGGGCGACCGCATCCACCTCGGCGACCGCACGGAAATCACGTTCGAGTGAGCGCTCAAGTTGTCACCCAAAACGTCTCCGCGCTGTACGCCGCCCCCGACGCAGACTCAGAGCTGGTTTCCCAGGCCATATTGGGGGAACGGGTGACGGTTTTGGAAGAACAAAGCGGCTTCTGCCGGGTCTCGACCGAAGATCGCTACGAAGGCTGGATCAAGGCGCAACTTCTCGCCCCGCAAAGCGATTTCGGCGATCTGCTGTCCACGACCATTGCTACCCTATTTGCCGATGTTTATACCTACCCCGACGCGCGTTCCGAGATTTTGACCAAGCTGACCGCCGGAACGCGCGTCGCCCTGGACCGCCGCACCGACATGGACGACTGGGCGACCATTCATCTGCCCGGCGATTTGGACGGATTTGTTCACGCCGTCAGCCTCAGCCGGACCCACGACGCGGACAATTTCCAATTCGCCGAAGAAAGCGGCCTGAAGCGCAGCGACATTGTCAGCGCTTTGGGCAGCGTCGCCGCCGAGACCGGCAAGCGCCTCATCGGCACTCCTTACTTATGGGGCGGCACGACGCCGTTCGGCCTGGACTGCTCCGGCCTGACCCAGCTCGCCTACAAGCTCAGCGGCCTCCAGCTGCTCAGGGACGCCTGCTTGCAATTTACCGATCAGCGCTTTGTGCGCGTGGAAGAAGAACAGTCGCTGGAAACCGCGATTTTGGACGCCGGGGATTTGGTCGCGTTCAGCCGCCGGGAGGACAGAAGCCCCAGCCATATCGGCCTTGCGCTCGGCGACGGCCGCTTTCTGCACTCGCGCGGCGGCCTCGGCGTCCGTGTTGACTTCTGCGACGCGCCCGACTACCTAGCCGCCTACGTCGGGGCGGTCCGGCTCCGCACGGACGCCGATTTTGCGGTCCAGAGCGCGTAACATCGGGTGGCTCTCAATAAAGCGCGTTAGCGAGTGCCGCTCGCACCACACTTGAAACGCGATCAAAAGCGCGACTAAGACGGCCTGCACGAGCGGCGGGAAGTAAATCGCGCCGGCCACGCCCAGCACCGCCCCAAACGCATTTGCCCCGGTATCCCCCAGCATCACTGTTCCGGCGGAATCCAGCGGGTACAAGATCACGGCGAACGCGCACGCCGCCCACAGCAGCAGCCCCGATGACAGCGAATGCTGGCCCAGCAGCGTCAGGAAAATCACCAGCACGCCTATCCCGAAGCCGAACAAGCCGCGGCCCGGCCTCAAATCCAGTAGATTGAGCGTGTTCGCCGACAGGGCAATCAGCAGGCCAGCGACAAGCGCCGTCCAAAGCGGCCCCGGCACGACAATGAAGTAGCCCGCGACAAGGCTCAAAATCCCGCCGCCAATCGCTTTCACAGCCCCCGTCGTGACTTTGCCTTGCCGCAGCATTTGGAAATGCCCGCGAAAGCCGCCCGCGCTCCGGTCGCCCTTCAAATCATCTAAAAGCCCCAAGCCGCCGAAGCCGACCGTCACCAGAAAGTAGACCGAGGCCAGGGAAGTCCTCCAGCCCGACGCCAGCGCCTCGCAGGCATAAAAAAACTCGCCGCCCAGCACAAATGCCAAGCCAGCGACCGACGGGATGCGCTGTTTCAGGAAGTTGGGGCGGCGCATATCGTAGCGGCTGACCAGCCAGGCCGTCCCGCCGAAGCCGAACAACAAGGCGATGATAAGCAGGAGGTATTCGGGGAGGGTCATACCCACCTCCTTGCTTTGCAGGGGTCCTCCCCAAAGGGGAGGACAAGGAGTTCTGGGCAAGACTCCCGTCTTTTACCCTCTTCGTCCTCCCCTTTGGGGAGGACCCCTGCAAAGCAAGGAGGTGGGTTCATTTGCTCATCGCCAGCGGCACAAAGGCCCGTGCGCCGAGGCTGACCGCCTGGGCGATCCGCTCGGCGACTTCCCGAAACACCTGGGCATAGGGGCCGTTCGGGTTCGCAACTACCGACGGCGTCCCTTCGTCGGCATCAGAGCCGATCTCAAGCGCCAGCGGAATACCGCCGAAGAACGGCACTTGCAGGGCTTCCGCCGCCTGCTGGCCGCCGCCATGCGAAAAGACATGGTGGCGCGAGTTACAGGTCGGGCATAAGAAGTACGACATATTTTCGACGATGCCTAAAATCGGCACATCTAAGCGCTTGAACATGGACACGGCTTTGACCGCCACGGCGGCCGCCAAATCCTGCGGCGTCATCACAACGACTGCGCCGGAGAGCGGAATGGCCTGAGCCAGCGTGAGCTGGGCGTCGCCGGTGCCGGGCGGCAGGTCCACAATCAAATAATCAATTTCGCCCCACTGCACGTCCCGCAGGAACTGCTGGACGGCTTTGGCGACCATCGGGCCGCGCCAGATGACCGCCGAGCCACCGGGCTGCAAAAAGCCCATGCTCATAATTTTGACGCCGTACTGCTCAATCGGCAGCATGACTTCTTTTTTCTTATCTACGTCGGGCTGCTTGTCTTCGACTCCCATGATGATCGGAATGGACGGCCCGTAAATGTCGGCGTCCATCAGGCCGACTTTTGCGCCCATCTGAGCCAGGGCGCAGGCAATGTTCGCCGAGACCGTGCT
The DNA here is from genome assembly GCA_965277885.1 of Capsulimonadaceae bacterium. GTDB lineage: Bacteria > Armatimonadota > Armatimonadia > Armatimonadales > Capsulimonadaceae > JANXMY01. The sequence goes on from CBDIDS010000003.1 coordinate 1,278,185, forward strand.
TTTGCCGACTCCGCCCTTGCCGGACGCAATCGCGATGATATTTTTGACCCCCGGCAGCGCCTGCTGGGTCGGAATGCCGCGCCCGGTGTTTGCCCGGACCACAGCGGTCATCTCAATCGTGATCGTGCCGATGCCGGGGATGCTCCCGACTTCTTCCCGGCACATCCGCTCGATTTCTTCTTTCAAAGGGCAGGCGGGCGTCGTCAGCTCGACCGTAAACGACACGTTGGGACCGTCGGCGGCGACGTTTTTGATCATCCCCAGCGTGACTAAATCTTTGCGAAAATCCGGGTCTATGACACGGCGCAGGGCCGCAAGTATCTGTTCGTTTGTTATTATATTCTCTGTTGTGAGCGCCATTTCGGGTACAATCCTCACGAAAGAGTATACCCGTCCCGACCGTCACCTGTCAAAGAGGCTTCGTCGCACTATGTCCCTGTTGTCCCGCTTTCTGCCGCATCGCGCTCACGCCGATTCCGCCGCCTCTGACGCGCTGCCGGGCCAGTGGAGATGCATGCTCATTCCTGCCGTGGATCAGCCGTACTCCAACCGCGCTCTGGAAGTCGCGTACCGCCTGGCCGAAGGCACAAAGACGCGCATCCAGCTTGCGTATATTATCGAAGTCCCGCGCATCCTGCCGCTCGATGCGTCGCTGCCCGACGCCGAATCCGTCGCGGCGAACGCCCTCAACATCGCTGAACGGGCCGCCGTGCCGTACAAAGTGCAGGTGGAGTCAACCATCCACCGCACCCGCAAGGCACATGAGCGCATCCTCTCGCTGATTGCCGAAGAACACGTCGACCTGCTCGTTCTCGGCGGGCGTCCCGACCGCCTGCGCGGACTGCCCGGCGACATGGGCCGCGAACTTTTTTTAGCTGCCCCCTGCGAAGTGATTGTGGATTACATCGCCAACGAAAAGTAGAGGCTGTATCGGAGGCAGCTTCTTCGGCGCGAGCCGCCCTCGCAAAAGGCGTTTCAGGAAATTTCTTGCAAAATAATCGTAGGCTATATTTCATTACGAAAATAATAGGAACTATTTTTCGTCTGACCGAAAGAAATACGCTTACTTGGCATGATTTATGATAGAATAAAAGATGTAGTTATCGTGTCTTAAGGCCCGCCGCGACGGGCATTATCTGAATTTTTCTCAGACTTCTAGTTTTTCTCGCACTTCTACGGAAAGATCTACCATGCAACTCGCAATTATGCAGAACTTCTTCAGCAAAGCTGCCCCGGTTTTGGGAATAGCCGCGCTCGGCCTTGCCGCCGCGCCTGCCGCGCACGCACAGACGACGCTAATTACCAGCGCACAGACGACGCTAATTACCAACACCCTGAACGGCGCCTTCTTTCAAGACCCGGCGGCAAACATTCTTTCCATCGACCAGGCGCGGGCCTACATCAAGGACAACATCACAACCCCGACCGGCACCTTCACTGCGACCCAAGAGGTGCTGACCAGCAAGGCCGCCTATGCGGGCGTGGACACGTCCACGCCGCAGTCTTTCCTCGGAGGCGACGGCGGCTCGTATCACCCGACCAATTCAAGCAGCCTAACCACTGCAAACCTTGAAGACGGCATCTTGGACATCACGGGTTATGTGGACGTGACCACGGCAGACTCCTATACCTTCGGCACGGTCTCCGATGACGGTTCAGCATTATTCATTGACGGGAACGCGGTCGTCAGCAATGACGGCATTGCGCCCGCGCACTTCAATCAAAACTCTGCAACCCTCACCGCGGGCCTGCATCCTATTGAACTGGTCTACTACAATCACATCTTCAACGGCGGCGTTGGCGGGGCGAACTTTGCCGCCGGTTTCGGCGGGCTGAACGTCACCAGCAGCAATTCTCCCCTTCTCGCTTCGCCTGCCCCGGAGCCGTCCGCCGTAGCCATCTGGGCTTTCGTCGGTCTCGGCGGCGCAGGGCTGTTCCTCAAGGCGCGACGGCGCAGGGCTGTCCCGGATTAGCTTGTTCTTTCGGCCTAAAAAAGCAAAAACAAGCACAAAAAAGCGCGGATGAGTTGACTCATCCGCGCTTTTTGCCGTCTTGTCCTTCACAAGTCCTGCCCAGGCGGCAGCCCTGCTGAAAATCACCGGTGTCTGGATCAAAACCGTGCAGACTTGGCATGGTTTTTGCAGTCATAGCTTTAACGGCGTCCCATACTTCCCCCGCCGTTTGTCCGCGAGTTGTTCTGCGCGAGGCAGCCTTCTGATTGATGTGACTGATTTCACAGGCAGACTGTTATGTATGTCTCACCGCGACTGGGCAGCGGGTGTCAGAATGCTTCTGTCGCTTCGCTTAACCGTGGAGAGCATCTTACTCGGCCCTGATGGCCTATTCTTTCACTGCTGCTCTCCAGAAAGGCCGGAATTCGTCATGCATGCCCCTACCCCAAAAAGCCGCCGCCAGGGCTTTACGCTCATTGAGCTGCTCGTCGTCATCGCCGTGATTGCTATCCTCACCGCGATTCTGCTGCCGGTATTTTCTTCCGTTCGCGAGAATGCCCGCCGGACCGCCTGTGCGTCCAGCCTGCACCAGATCGGACTGGCCCTGGCTTTGTATGCCCAGGACAGCGACGACACGATGCCGTCGCTGCTTTCGCCCGGTCCCGGCGATACGGTCTACGGCACGGACTACTGGAATCTGCTGACCGCCTACACGAAAAACACAGAGGTTTTCTACTGCCCGGACCGCTCGGACAAAGGCTGCGCCGCCGCCGCCGGCTACGCCGAGCCGCTTCCCGACACGCGCTGCATTGGCTACGGTTATAACAGAGGACCTTACTCCACTTATTATTATTCCAACAACGGTACCCAGAATTATACGTTTCCGCAAAGCGGTCTGCTTCGGCAGGGGCAGTCGGTCACCGTGCAGGTTCCCGGCAGCAATCCGGCGACTTATGAAACAACCACGATTTATCAAGGTGTCCCTTTGGCGGGCATCCCAGCGCCGTCCAGCACCTTCGCCGTCACCGACACGATGTCCGGCGCCAACAGCGGCTACCGCAGCACGATGCTTGGGCTGCCCCAGACCCTCGCCGGGAATTCCAGCGCGGGCCTGCGCCACAGCGGCCGCTTCAACTTCTGCTTTGTGGACGGCCATGTCAAGCCGGTCCTTTTGCACATCGGAAAGGCTGCGTACTTCGGCAGCACAGTCGCCATGCCGGTTGATCCGACGCAATACACGGACTGGTGTGCGGATCCCGCTGCCCTGACAACGGATACCAACAGCAACACCGTCACTTGCGGCCAGCAGATACAGGAAGTGGTGGATGCCGGCATTCAGTGGTATCCCTAGGCAGCAGGAAAAGGGCACGTGATTTTTGTCATGCGCCCGCTAGGGTTCGCCAGGGAATGCATATACTGCGGCAGAAGCGCCAGCACGGATTGCACGGCTTTGTTATGGGGATTGCGCGGCTTTGTTAGGGAGATCGTTCTTCAGCCCCATTGTCAGTTCTGTGTTTGGGCTGAACGTGTCTTCCGGCAACGGGAACAAACGAGGCAGTGTTGCGGCGATTTTTAGCGGCGGAGTTTGTGCCGCAGACACAGAGGTCAGCGACAAGGCACCGAGCAGAACAGGCAGGAATAGCGGAACACGGAGCATCGGCCTTCTCCTAGATCAAAGCCGCTCGGCTTCCACTGGTTCGCCCGGCACGAACTTCATGCTGATCCGGCAGTCATCCAGCAGCTTCAGGCCCATGCGCGGTTCGAAACCGCCCGCAAGGATGTCCACGCTTTGCGCTTCGCCCATCAGCAGGATTTGGCCGGGATGCACGGTCGCGACGATCCGGCTGCCGTCGGGGAACTCGACGGGGCGCTCCCCTGTCTGCGGCAGGCCGAGTGCGGCGACTTCGGCGGCAGGCAGAAGTAGGGCCTCGCGAAACCCCGTAGACAGCAGAACCGGGATTTTGCGCTCCTGCCCGTCTGCGCCTTGAACGACAATAGGAACCATCGGGCGCAGGTCCGCGCCGATTTTACCGATCACCATGTTCTTATTCCTTCGCTTGAATATAAACTGTCCATTAGGTATACTTCAGCGGCCAAGAGCAGCATCCAGATCAGACAGAACATTCTCAAAAATAGACTGTTTGAGAAGACCGTAAGACTTTAGGATTTCCCGCTGGCTGAGGGTGTAAATTTTGTCAGCGCGGATCAGACTTTTACGCGGAAGTGTTCCTCGCTCCATATCAGACGTATCACAAATAATTCCAGCCATTCCGGCGGTAATGTTAGAAGTGATTGAAGCCACCAGCATATCGGGCGAACGCTATAACAGGCTGTCTGAGGACAGGATCAGCACAGGACGATTTTTGATGACGCTGAGGTCGGAATAGGGAACGGGAATCAGCACAATCTCGCGTTGGCTAGGCATTGTTCCAAACCTCATCGTCAACCGGATTATCCCAAAAATCCATTGTCTTCGCGGCGAGATGCCGGAGTCCCTGATCATCTTCCGACTCCGGCTCGCGCACCAGCACAATGATCTCAACCGGCGTTCCCTGGTCAAGCCGCAGACGGGGAAGCATCACTTCCCCGTCTGCGCCGACTTCCGCCTTGTATTTCAGCGCTTGCATGGCTTTCCCTCTTATAAGTCCAGCAGGATCGGCAGGATGAGCGGGCGGCGGGCGGTCTTCTTATACAGGAACTTGGAGACGGCGTCGCGCAAATCCTGCTGGACCACCATCCAGTCGTTGTCTTCTTCCGGCAGGTTCTTGATTTTGTTGATAATGACCTGCTTGATTTCCTCGACAAGCTCTTCCGACTGGTCCATGTAGACGAAGCCGCGCGAGATGACTTCGGGGCCGCTGACAATCTCGCCGGTCTCCTGGCTAATGCCGACGACGAGAACTAAGAAGCCGTCGGAGCCGATGTGCAGGCGGTCTCTGAGAACCACCTCGCTGACATCGCCGATCCCCGTGCCGTCAATCAGGACCGCGCCGCTCTTTTCGACCCGACCGATGACGCCCGCGACATCTTCGCCGACTTCAATAATGTCGCCGATCTCCGCCCGGATGATGTCTTCAGGCGGCCAGCCCATGTCTTCGGCCATCTTCGCGTACCGGTGCAGCATCCGGTACTCGCCGTGGACCGGCATGACATACTGCGGCTCGACTAAGTTCAGCATCAGACGCAGCTCGTCGGCGTAGCCGTGGCCGGAGACATGAACCGTCGAAACGCTGTCGTAGTAGACATTCGCGCCTCTTCTAAAGAGGTGGTTGATCGTCCGGTAGACCGCGTCTTCGTTGCCGGGAATGGCCGACGCCGACAGGATCACCGAGTCGCCCGCGACGATTTTGATCTTGCGATGCTCGTCCTGCGCGATCCGCGACAAGCCCGCCATCGGCTCGCCCTGGGAACCGGTCGTGATGACCGTTACCTGCTGCGGGAAATAGTCTTCGATCTCGTCCGCCCGGATGAGCGTCCCTTCGGGGACTTTCAAGTAGCCCATCTGCTGGGCCATCTCCATATTGCGCTCCATCGAGCGGCCCATGAGGGCAACTTTGCGGCCATATTTCACCGAAACGTCAATCGCCTGCTGGACTCGGTGGACATTGGAGGCAAAGCACGCGAGAATGATCCGCTTCTGGGCGTCCCGGAAGATCTTGTCGAACGAATCGCCGACAATCCGCTCCGACGGCACAAAGCCGGGGCGCTCGACATTGGTGCAGTCCGACAGCAGCACCAAAACACCTTCCTGTCCGATCCGGGTCAAGCGGGCGATGTCAAACAACTGGCCGTCTACAGGCGTCTGGTCGAACTTAAAGTCGCCGGTATGCACGAGTGTTCCGGCGGGCGTATGCACGGCGAAGCCGACCGCATCAGGAATAGAGTGAGACACGCGGAACGGCTCAATATCGAACATGCCGACCTTGAAGCGGTCTTCCGCGCTGAACGTGTGCAGCTTGGCTTTGTCGAGGACGCGGTACTCGCTCAGCTTGCCTTTCGTGAAACCGATGGTCAGGCGCGTTCCGTAGACAGGCACGTTAAGCTGCTTCAGAACAAATGACAGCGAGCCGATATGGTCCTCGTGGCCGTGGGTGAGAATAATCCCTTTGACCATCTCCTTGTGGTCCAGCAGATACGAGATGTCCGGGATGACGAGATCTACCCCAAGCTGGTCCGCGCCCGGAAACGCCAGTCCGCAGTCAATGACGATGATTTCGTCGCCGCAGCGAATGGCGGTCATATTCTTGCCGATTTCGCCGATCCCGCCGAGCGGAATAATTTGCAGTGTTTTCGTGTTTGCGGCTCCCGTGGAAGCCGCTTGGGCGGAAGCCGTCTTCGGCGGCTTGTTGGTTTGCTTTGTCTTTGTTGGTTGTGTGTTTGTTGGTGTTGTCATAATTCGTTTTCGCTGGAACCTACCCTCTGAGCAGTCCATAATCTTTCAAGGCCGCATGAATAAGCGCCCGTTCTTTTTCGCCAGCATCTACCAGCGGCAGGCGGACGCGGCTTACGGGCAGGACATCGAGCATCTGAAGCGCGGTCTTGGTCGGCACCGGGCTAGGGGCGCTGAACATCGCTTTCGTCATCGGCAGCGTCCCCAGGTGCAGCCGCCGCGCCGTGTCCATGTCGCCGCAAAAGAACGCCCGGTGCATTTCCGCAAGGTCCGGGCCGACGACGTGGGAAATCACGCTGATGTTCCCCACCCCGCCGAGCGCGAGTATCGGCAGGTTCACTTCGTCCGCTCCGCCGTACAGCTCGAAGCCGTCGGGGGCCCCCTGCACAATCTCCCCGACCTGGGCCATCAGCCCGCTCGCTTCTTTGACTGCGACTATGCTGTCAATCTCCGCCAGCCGCAGAGTTGTCGCGGCTTCTAAATTGACTCCCGTTCGCGCCGGGACATTATACAAAACAATCGGCAATTCCGTCGCCTCGGCCACCGCTTTGTAGTGCTGAAACAAGCCTTCCTGCGAGGGCCGGTTGTAGTACGGCGTGACGACCAAAAGCGCGTCCACGCCCATTTCTTCGGCTTCCAGCGACAGCACCACCGTTTCCGACGTGTCATAGCTGCCGGTTCCTGCCAGGATCATGTGCCTCGGCGCAACCGCGTCCCGCACCGTTTTGTACAGCCGCAGTTTTTCTTCCCGGTTCAGCGTCGCGCTCTCGCCGGTCGTCCCCGTAACCACCAGCCCGTCGGAGCCATGCTCGGTCAGCCACACCGCCAGCCGCGCCGCTTCCTCATAGTCTACGTCCCCGGACGCATTAAACGGCGTCACCATTGCGGTCAGCACCCGGCCAAACCTCGGTTCCATTCTGCTCATAGTCCCTTGCTCCAGAGGGCGCAGCAAGCAGCGCCCCTACATTCCGTTCTGATTACCCCGTAGGGGCGCTGCCTGCTGCGCCCTCCTTGCTTGCTGCGCCCTCCTTGCTTGCTGCGCCTATTCCTACCGCCTTAACAATCCCTGCCGGGCCAAGCTCTCCGCGATCTGCACCGCATTCGTCGCCGCGCCCTTTCGCAGATTGTCGCTGACAATCCAGAAGTTCAGCCCGTGCGGATTGTCCAAGTCCTGCCGAATACGTCCGATAAACGTCGTGTCTTTGCCCGCCGCAAACAGCGGCATCGGGTACGCCCGGTACGGGTCCGTTCCGCTGTGGTCATCCAGCACCGCGACGCCCGGCGCATTCGCCCACAAGGCGCGGGCTTCGGCAGGCGTCACAGGCCGCTCGGTTTCAACACTGACCGCTTCCGAATGCCCGACAGCCACGGGAACCCGCGCCGCGACAATCGGCGTGACTCGCAGATTTTCCTCGCCCATGATCTTGCGGGTTTCGTACACCAGCTTCATTTCTTCTGAAGTATACCCCGCCTCATCGAACCCGCCAATCTGCGGGATCACATTCGCCGCAATCTGCACCGGAAACGCCGGGCCAGCCGCCGAAATCGCCCGATGCTCCGCCAGCGCCTCGTTCTGCGCGTTCAGCTCGTCCACCGCTGCTGCACCCGCGCCGGACACGGCCTGGTAGGTCGCAATCCAAACCCGCGTAATCTTCGCGAGATCATGCAGCGGCTTTAGTGCTAGAACAAGCTGCGCCGTCGAACAGTTCGGGTTCGCGACAATCCCTTCGTGCTTCAACAAAGCCGCCGCATTGACTTCCGGCACGACTAATGGCACATCCGGCCGCATCCGAAAGTCCGACCCGTTATCAATAATCACCGCGCCGCGCTTCACCGCTTCCGGCCCGAACACCACCGCCGCGCCGCGTTCCCCTTCGGTCCCGGCAAACAGTGCAATATCCACCCCGTCAAACGCTTCCGGCGTCGTCGGCTCAACGTGATATTCGCGCCCGTCCACCGTCAATGGCCGTGCGCTCCGGGCCAGCACCCGCACCGACCGGGCCGGAAACCGCCGCTCCGCCAGCACCCGCAGCATTTCCTGCCCCACCGCCCCCGCCCCGACAACCGCAATGTTGTAATCTGTCATAGTGTTCGCCAAAGTAGAAAGCAAGTGTAGGAAAAAGTTGAGACTTTTCTTTATGTTCTGTGACGTAACCACAGAAGCAACTTTTAATTAGCCTCGCTGAACTTGCCGTTTTCCATACTACCTATACTCTTGTTGTGTGTGTCGTTAAAATAAACGGTATCTTCATCGTGGCCTGATACATGGTGCCAAAGATGCCAAAGGTGATATTCTGCATCATGTTTCTTGGCTTGGCTTAGTAAAGCAAAATCCGACATCATGGTGAGGTTCAGAATACCATAATCATCGCCTGGTTCTGAAACCAATACATACTTGGAAAAAAAGTCGTTCTGCGGCAAACTCATTCGTGAGCGAAAGTTCGTGATTGGCTTGTTCAAACCATCGCTGTCAGATGGAGAACTACTGCTTTTAGCTTTGTCGCGGTAGGTAACTGATCCGCCCATCATAATAGAGAAACTTGTTTTTTCTCTTTTGATCTCCGGGTTATCAGTGTCCATCGTTTGATAAGGCGAAGTTTGCCCTGGCAAAATCGGGTTAAACTCAAGCAACGCGGATGTTGTTTTAACAACATTACCGCTGTCATCATAAAATGTCGTTTCGGCCTCGACGTTCTTAATTGATTGTGAGCTGATGTTTGTCACTTCGCCGCTAACTTTAACAAATCCATACTCTTTACTAAAGTTTTCTGACCCTTTCTCAAGTTCCGTTTCATCGCTTAGAGTGGCATTATTATCTGTGTTAGTGGAGTCACTAGCCGTATTACTCTCAACACTTTCTGGCGTAGCGGCACTACTTGAAACAGGTACAGACACAGGATTGGAAGAAGCATTGCTGGGTGAAGCGTTGTGGGTCCCGAACATTAAAACAGACAAAACTCCACCTAAGACAAACCCTAGAATGCTCATAACTACAGTATGTTCACCAAGTTTACGCTCCAAAAGCGTCGGCTTAGTAAGAAAAACGATACCGACAATCACGCCAACCGGCCACAGCAACAAACTTAATGCCGTAAATGTCCAGTAAGATGAATGCTGGTTCGCATGAGGCGCTTTAGATGTATTTGTTTTATAGGGTTCATCCGGCAAAATATAGTCAGGGTACGGCTCGGTAGCAACGGTATCAACCGGAGGTGCGGCAGGTATGGTAGAATGCTCCTCAGTTTTAGGCTTCCACCCGCTTCTGCGTACTACTGCATCTTGGGGAACTGCATCCTCAAAAACTTCACCACATTTGGGACAAGCTAAAGCGCCGGGCGGCAATGCAGTTTCACACTGTTCACACTCGTATATCATATAATTATCTTACTCAACATTATTGGAAGCATTGCCAAACATCTGCCACTTACGTCAGAATGATCTACTTCGCCGGCATCTCCCACGTTGGGATAGCGCGGGAGAGCTGTTCGCAAAGTGTGTCTAAAAGTGCGCCCCCGGTATCCGTGTCGGCGGCGCAGGGCGGGCTGCCGGCGGCGATGTCGTCAGTGAGCAAAATAATCGGGATGCGGGCGGCTTCTTCTTCGGCTTTCAAGGCGGTCAGCAAATCAAACAGCGCGGCGTCGGGCATGGCGGTATCCAGCACAATGACGCCGGGTGTTTCGGTGATGACGAACCCAACGGCGTCGGGCGCGGACTCCACCACGGTTAAGACGATGCCGTGTTCGGCAGATAACTTCGGGGCGGCGGCCTCGAAGTCTCGGCGGACCTGACTGTCGGCGGCGCAGACGATGAGCGCACGGGTCTGGTCGAACTTGGGGCTGAACGCCGCCGCGACGAGCGCCGGTAAATCGGCCTGAACAAGCGGCTTTTGTCCGAATGAGAACGTGCCAAGTGTCAAATCGCCGTGGGCGGGGTCGCCTAACACGGACACGACGATGACCGGAATGGGCGCGGTCGCCGGGTCGGTTTTGAGTGCACGCAGGGTTTTCAGGCCGTCCATCTGCGGCATCATCATATCGAGCGTCACGGCGTCGGGCTTGTGCAGGCGGGCTTTTTGCTGGGCTTCGGCGCAGTCCGACGCTTCCAACGTGCCGTAGCCGCGCCGGTGCAGGGCATGGCGGATCAGGCTGCGGACGTAAGCGTCGTCGTCTACAATCAAAATTAAGCCGATGCCGCGTTCGGGCAAAGCGACCGGCGTTGGGGCGGGCGCGTTGCCGGCTTCTAAAAACAGCGGCAGCGTGAAGTAGAACTTACTGCCCCGGTTCGGCTCGCTTTCCAGCCAGATCGCGCCGCCCATCAGCTCAATCAGAGTCTTGGCGATGACTAAGCCCAGGCCCGTGCCGCCGGCCTCGCGGGTGGAGCTGTTGTCGGCACGGAAGAACCGCTGAAAGAGCTTTGCCTGGTCTTCCGGCGCGACCCCGATGCCGCTGTCGGCGACGCAGGTAGTGACGCTGGTGTCGCCGCTGACTTCTAAACTGATCTTAACCCAGCCGCCTTCTGGGGTATACTTGATGGCATTAGACACTAAATTTGTCAGAACCTGGGTCACTTTATCGGAATCGCCCCGCACCGGCGGGATGGTTTCCGGCAGGGCCGCGTCCATCGAGATGTCTTTGGCGTCGGCGGCGGCCTTCATCACCCGCAGCGTATCGGCAACCAGGTGGCGGTAGTCAATCGGCTCGTGCTTAATTTTCAGAGTTCCCGACTCGATGCGGCTGATGTCTAAAACGTCGTTGATCAAATTGGACAAGCGGGTCGTACTAAGCTGAATAATGCCGAGGAACTCTGTTTGCAATTCCGAGTTCTCGCCCGCCGCGCCGGACAGCAGTAAATCCGTGTAGCCTTTGATGGAAGTCAGCGGCGTCCGAAGCTCATGCGAGACGACCGAGATAAAGTCCGTTTTCATCTTGTCCAGCTCGCGCTCGCGGGTAATATCGCGCAGAGCGATGATCCGGCCGATCACTTCCTGGCCGTCCACGCCGGCGACCGGGGCCGTGTAAAACTGCAAAAAACGCCGGTCCGGTTCTTCCAGCGCAATGATCTCTTCGGCCACCGCCCGCGTTTCGGTCGGGGCCAGTGCAGCCAGCCGGTGCGAGAGCTTATCAATCAGCAAAGGCCGCGCTTCTTCCAGCGTGTGATGCAGCAGCAGCGGGGCGCGGGTGCCGAGAAGCTCGCCGAAGCGCCGGTTGACCAGCACAAAGCAGCCGTCGGTATCCAGCATGGCGATGCCGTCGTTTGCGGCGTTCAGCACCGCCTCGAACCGGTGGTTGACCGAAGCCAGTGTCTGGTTCTGCTCTCTCAATGCACTTTCGCGCTCGGCCAGCACGTCTACCATGTGGTTAAACGCACGGGCGAGATCCGCAAACTCATCCCCGGAGCTTGGCACGACGCGGGCCGAGTAATCGCCGCGCTCGATCTGCTCGGCGCTTCGGCGAAGCTGCTCTAAATGCGCCGTGATCGAGTAAGTCAGCAGCCGTCCGATGACAAGCGCGGGGATCAGCACCAGGGCCATGCCGAGGGCGTAATCGCGCAGCCGGATTTCGTCGCCGTGGAAGTGGATGACGAGTATTCCCAGCGCCAGCATGAACGCCACGGGGACTAAATAGGCCAGCACGATCCGGTTTGCGATTTTACGCCCAAAAGTCATTAGTTATGTCAACAGAATACCCGAAAACCCGCACAATCGTCGTCATCCCGACCTACAACGAAGCCGGGAACATTGAAAAGATCACTGAAGAAGTCCTGAAGACCGCGCTCGTTGACCTCCTCATTGTGGACGACAACTCGCCCGACGGCACCGGAGACATCGCCGACACGCTGACTGCTTCGCCTGAGAGCGCAGGCCGGGTGCATGTCCTGCATCGTCCCGGTAAAGAGGGGCTGGGCCGGGCGTATCTCGCCGGCTTCGCCTGGGCGTTAGAACACGGCTACGACGCCGTGGTCGAGATGGACGCCGATTTATCCCATGACCCGCTGTATCTTGCCAGCATGATTGAAGCCGCCGAAACCGCCGATGTGGTCATCGGCTCGCGCTACCTGAACGGCATCTCGGTCATCAACTGGCCTTTGCGCCGCATCTTACTGTCGTGGGGTGCAAACTGGTATGTCCGCAGCGTGACGGGTCTCCCTGTCAACGACTGCACTTCCGGCTACCGGCTGTACCACCGGCGCGTTTTAGAAGCGCTGGGCTTGCCCTCCGTCCGCTCCAACGGCTACTCGTTCCAGGTCGAAATGACCTTCCGCGCCCAGCTTTGCGGCTTCCAAATTGTCGAAGTCCCGATTATTTTCATGGAGCGCCGCGCCGGCCAGTCCAAGCTGTCCAAAGGAGTCGTGCTGGAGTCGCTGCTCATGCCGCTGAAGCTGCGCTGGCACGCGCGGGCCATGAAGCGGGGAATGGACAGAACAAAGAACATGGGGCAGAAAAGACAGGATAAATGAACGACGCCATAAAGCCACTCTCTATGGTATTATGTGGCAAGCAAGGGGGCATTATAGTGAGTAATTTGCGTCAAAGTCTCAATCCAAAGACAGCATTCCCAAGCAGGCTGGGCTTTACGCTCATTGAACTGCTTGTTGTGATTGCTATTGTTGCGCTACTGGCGGCGTTTTTGTTTCCGGTGTTTCAGCGTGTTCGCGAAAACGCCCGCCGCGCTTCCTGCCAAAGCAGCCTCAAACAGCTTGCCATCGCTTTTACCCTTTACACGCAGGATAATGACGACACGATGCCGGGAGCGACTGATGGCCCACAAGGCGTTGGGGTGGCCGGCGGGTGGGTGTTTTACACGACGCTCGGCAGTGGCTTCAGTCATGCCGTGTTTGATGTGACGCGCGGGAGCATCTATCCGTATGTTGAAAATCGTGATGTTTTTGTTTGTCCTGATGATGGGATCGGCCAAACAAACGGGCTGTCTTATGCGCTCAACTCCTGCACGGTAGACACCTCCGCCGACATCAACACGGGTTCGGGTGCGCCCGCCGGTATTCCGCAGCCACGGCCCGGCAAGTCACTCGCGGCCTTCGAGGCGCCGGCGGGCGAGATTTTGCTTGCGGAGGAGGCGGCGGACTTAGGGCTCTGGCAGCCTGCGTCTACCAATGACGGCTATTTCAGCTTATTCTATGGGGACAGCATTTCGGTGCGGCACACCGATGGCTCCAATGTGTCTTTTCTGGATGGTCATGTCAAATGGTACAAGTTTCCCCAAGCGGCGGCGTCTTCCTCCCGGAACGGAAGCGACGTGATCAGCAGTCTTCAAACAGGAGGCGCTCCGTTCGTTCCCTCCATTCACAATGGAGGCGTCTGCCCCTAGAACAGACCGCCGCACAGGCGCATGGCGGCTGTGGAAGTCCCGATCATCTTCATAGAGCGCCGCGCCGGCCAGTCCAAGCTGTCCAAAGGAGTCGTGCTGGAGGCGCTGCTGATGCCGCTGAAGCTGCGCTGGCACACGCAGGCGATGAAACGGGGGATGAGGGAGCTTGAGTACACAGGGAAGGGCGTTATTAAGAGAAAGTAACACGGGGCTGAACCCCCGTGCTTTAAAAGAGCAATCTCCCGCCTTCGCGGGCGAGGAGAAGAACACACTCTTGGCTCTTTGCCGGCGAAGGCGGGGAGTTGCACTTCAAAGCACGGGGGTTCAGCCCCGTGGAGCCTATCTCGTATAGCTTATCCAGGGATGCGATAATTCTCCTCGGTGGGGCCGGGCAAGCGGATCACTTGATCGGACGACCGAGGCTGTAAAAGAGGCCGGGCATCCGGCCGCAACGGCTGCCAATTCGGATCCTTCACATCAGCGGGTTCAGGCGATTGGACGAAAGAACGACAGCGTTCATCGCAGGCTCCATAGGCTTGAAAATTCTGCTGACATTCGCGCAGCGAAAGCGTATTTGCTCCGCCGCGATAATCCGGGTTGCGAAATTGAACTCCGTCATCTTCCCAGAAACAGACATGGCAAATGTCATAAGTTCCTGGAGGCTCCTCGTCAAGCGTTTTGTAGCCGCAGCAGGGGCAAGTGTATTTCATGGGATTAAGGCGCAGCGAGATAGTTTAAAGCAAGTTTTCCAGCCCGTAGACCAGATCGCCGCCGTTTGCCGCCAGCACGGGCGCGTGGCGGATTGCCAAGAGGACGCCGGGCATGAACGACTCGCGGTTCAGGCTGTCGTGGCGCAGGGTGAGCGTCTGGCCGGGGCCGCCGAAAATGACCATCTGGGACGCGACAAAGCCGGGCAGGCGGACGCTATGAATGGGAACGTCGCCTTCTCCCCTGCCGCCCCTGGCTCCGGGAAGCTTTTCGTAGGCGTCTGCGGGCAGGGCCGTTGGAGCCGCCTCGGCGCGGCCTTCGGCGATCATTTCGGCGGTCTTGGCGGCGGTCCCCGACGGCGCATCGAGCTTCTTCTCGTGGTGCATCTCGATAATCTCAGCATCGGGCAGGTAACGCGCGGCATCGCGGGCGAAGCGCATCATCAGGAGCGCCCCGACCGCAAAATTGGGGGCAATCAATGCCCCCATTTCGTACTGGCAGCATAGCTCGCGGACAATGGCGATGTCGGACTGAGACAGCCCCGTCGTGCCGACAATCGGGACGACCCCGGCGATCAGCGCCGTCTCGATGCTGTCTACAATCGAGTCGGGGACCGAGAAGTCTACCAGCACCGCCGGCTTTGTCGCCGCCAGGATGTCGGCTAAATTGTCGCCGCGCTCGATCTCGGCGACCAGCTCCATCTCCGGCTCGGCCCGAATTGCCGCAACTGTTTCCCGGCCCATGCGCCCGCCGGCCCCGGCCACCGCGACTTTGATTACGTCTGCCATGCTACTCTAGTTCTCCAGCTTTGGGCCGACCGTCGCCTGCGCATATTCGCCTGACGCGAACAGATATTCTGAGATTTCAGCGATGTCGTCGAGCGTGACCGCCGTGATTTTCGCCATTGTCTCGTCAATCGGGATCACCCGGTCGTAGACCAGCTCGTTGCTGCCGATCCGGCGCATCCGGGAATTCATGCCTTCCTGGCTCATCACGATAGAACCCCGGAACTGGTTCTTCGCCCGGTTCAGCTCGGCTTCCGTGATGTTGTTCTTGCGGATATTCGCAAACTCGGTCTTGACCAGATCAATGACTTCTTCCGAAGTCGTCGGGCTGGTTCCCGAATAGACCGCAAAGTAGCCGCCTTCCCGGAACGACTGGGAATACGAGCCGATGGAGTAGGCCAGGCCGCGCTTTTCGCGGATCTCCTGGAACAAGCGGCTGCTCATGGAACCGCCCAGCACGGCGTCCAAAATAGACAGCTTGTACTTGTCGTCGTTCATCTGGGCGTAGCCGCGTGTGCCGAGGACTAAATTGACCTGCTCAATGGCCTTCTCGACATACGCCGTGCCGGGAACAAACAGCGGGGCCGTATCCGGCGTTCGCCAGTCGGACTTTTTGCCTGTCAGATGTCCAAACCGCTCCCGGACCATCTCGACAATCTCGTCATGGTTCAAGTTGCCCGCCGCCGCGATCACAATCGTATCCGGGGTATAATGCCCCCGCATATAGCCCTTGAGATCGGCGGACGTCAGCGCGGAGACGGTTTCGGGCGTCCCGATGACGCTTTTGCCCAGCACATGGCCCGGCCAGAGGGTTTCGGTGAACACGTCATGGACGAGATCATCCGGCTCATCGTTGCGCCGCTTGATTTCTTCGAGAATAACGTTCTGCTCGCGCCCCAGCTCTTCCGGCTCAATGTTCGAGTTCAGGAACAGGTCCGAAAGCACGTCCACGGCCAGCGGCACATGCTCGGACAGCATCCGCACATAGTAGCAGGTGCTTTCCTTCGACGTAAACGCATTGATGTCGCCGCCGACCGAATCAATCTGGTCGGCGATCTGCTGGGCCGTCCGCGTCGGGGTGCCTTTGAACAGCATATGCTCAATCACATGGGAGATGCCGCGCTCGTTGTCCGCTTCATCGCGGGCGCCCACGCCGACCCAGATTCCGAGCGCCACCGACTGCACATAAGTAATGTTCTCCGTCACGATGCGGACACCGTTCGGCAGCACTTCACGCTGTATCATAGTTTAGTAGAGTTCCTCGCTGATGGTTTGTCTTGCCTGACATCTTAGTATACCTCTTAACATTACCGGGTATCGCCGGGTTCCGCAGAATTGCTTGGACGCGGCGCAGGCGGCCAGACTCGATGTCCTTGCTTCCAATACTCTTGGCTCTGCCGATAAAACTGGTCGGCCTCTCCGGCACTTTGGAAGGCGTACCGGGGAATAGGAACGACAGCCCGATTTTGGTATATAAAGAGCAGAAAGTTTTTAGTTCCTCGGATGTCAGCAAGGTGTGACCAGTATGCGACCCACTCGCCTTCCGGCCTTTGATCGCACAATCCTTTCGACGATATGCCGATGATATGCGGGCCAACAAATTGGGGCGAGGTACGAATGCGATTTCTTTGCCAATGATGCCACAACAAATTGAGTATCCACTGCCAGCCAAAGCCAGTTGGCAGCGCGGCGATGACAGCAACATCATACCCCGCGCCAACTTCGGCAACACCGGCAAAAACTGACGCAGGTACGATCAATAGCAGCTCAACAACAGAAAATAGTACAGCGTCATCCAGGATTTGCTTTGCGGCCCTCGCTTGCGCTTTGACTCCCGCCAGTCTGAGCTGTATTCGCGGAAGAACAAAGTGGCATCTTTGTCAGTGAATGTGTAGGCTATTTCCATAAAGGTATAGATGCAGAAACAGGCGGCGGAGAATAATTCTCCGCCGCCTGCGTTTTGTCCTGCTGAGTTAGAAACCATGTGTTGAAACACACGGCTATTGGGCGAAGACGCCACGAAGTACCGCTTCGCGGCACTGGAAACCGAGATTGTAGGGCGTAGGGCTTGCCCCTACCCTCTTGCCCCGGCTCCCTTGCCCACGGCTCTTTTGGGAGCGTGAAAAGGAGGGCAGGGGTAAACCCTGCACCCTACGAAGAGATTTGTAAATAGCTTGCGAACGGCGCTATCCCATCGGCACGAACTGGACCCGCCGATCCGCCAGCACTTCCGCCCGGAACGCCCGCATTCGCACGGTCAAGCGCAGGCCGTCCAGGTACATTCGCAGGTCCGCGAGATCCCGCTCCTGCTGCTCCCGCACGGCGTCGGCGCTTGCGCCCGGCAGGACACGCTTGTAGTGGGCGCAGGTCGCCTCGTTCGGCCCGCCCGGCGCGGAGCCGTGGAAGATCAGCAGCAGTTCTTCCACTTTATGGGCGCGAACCAGAAACGCCAGATCGTCCCGGTACTGGGTCGCCCGCAGGAACTCGTACCCGCCCGGCGTCAGCGCCCCCGGCCCGCCCGGCGCATAAAAGCGGTCGTAGTCGCAGATGCTCAGGTGAGATTGCAGAAACTCGTCAATCGCTTCCTGCAAGCGGCCATCGGAGCAGCAGGAGACCAGCACGCGCGGACGCTCCGGTGTCCACCGCGCCTGACTCGTATAAACCGCCGCTGTTCGTTCTGTGACAGGACTCATAATTATCCGGCTCCGGGGCGTGGCGCAGGCGGCCAGATGCCTTCTGGTTCGGCGGCAGAGAGTGTTCCAGTTTTGGCGGCTTCCCAATAGTGACGGGACATATTCAAAAAAGCCTGTGCCTCCCCGTAAGAAGTAAAAGCCCGTTTCGGAATAATGTAGGCAGTGGATTTCGTCAGGAAGTAGTAAAGGTAACTCTCATCTTCCTCCAAAGAAAAGAGGGACGCCCATGCGTTTTTGCTTTCGCTCACGGGAGTGAGTTGAGAAAGCCATTCAGGGCTGATTTGATAGGTGTGCCTCGCAAAAACCCCCGGCCGTTGGCGATACGTTTTGGTCATCCTGGCTTTTGACGGCGGCAAAAAACATAAAGCGACAAAAATACCTGCCAGTAAAGGCAGGAGGGTATTCCATTCCACTTTCCCGGAGCGCGACCATGTCTCCCAGACCACAAAACTGCTGCCGACACAGACAATGCCGGCTAAACCAAAAAGGAGATACACAAAAATCGAGCGAAGCCCTACTTTACGCCGCCGGTAATATCCCTGATAATGCCAAACATCCTCCGGCGTCAATTCGTACTTAACTTCCAAAGCATGCTCCTTACATACAAACAGGCGGCGGAGAATAATTCTCCGCCGCCTGTGGTTTGTCCTGCCGAATGATATTGTCGGTGTGGGTGCATTTTAGGACCCTGTGTTGATACGAAGTAATCAAGATGATATACGAAGTAATGCCGACGGCATGAACCCACGGCGACACAGCGAGGACGCCACGAAGTACTGCTCTGCACTGGCAGCACTGGCTGCCCGGAGGGCAGACCTGGAAGGCGCGGCGCCGGGAGAAGATCAATCCATTCCCAGTGCGCCGAAGGTGTAGTTTGCGACGTCTGCGCCCAGTAGCCGTGTGTTTATGCCTGCGGCATTTCTTCGTATATCATTTTGATTACTTCGTATCGACACAGGGTCTTCCAGCAAACTCTCTCGTAAAGCGCGTGACTCATAAAAGTAACAAGCAGGAAAAGCGCCATCAGCAGCCGAACAACGGCTTATGCTTATCCCTGTGCTGCTGGACACCGACATCGGCTCGGATATTGACGACGCCGTCGCGCTGGCGTATCTCCTGCGTCAGCCTCGGTGCGACCTGCTCGGCATCACGACCGTCTCCGGCGAGCCGGAAAAGCGGGCCGCGCTGGCCCGCGCCGTCTGCCGCTCTGCCGGGCGCGAAGACATTTCGGTCCACGCCGGCTTAGAGCAGCCTCTGCTCGCCGCCCCGCTTCAGCCCCGCGCCCCGCAAGCGGAGGTACTGAGCGAGCCTGTCACGGCGTCGCGCCCGACCGCCGTAGACTTCCTGCGTGAGACGATCCGCGCCCGGCCCGGCGAAGTCACGCTGCTTGCCATCGGGCCGCTGACCAATCTGGCCGTGCTGTTTACGCTGGACCCGGAAGCGCCGACGCTTCTGAAGCAGCTTGTGCTGATGGGCGGCCTGTATTATGGCCGCTCCGTCGGCCATACGGGCGTGACGGGGGCCGAATGGGACATGCGCTGTGACCCTCACGCCGCCGCGATTGTCTTTCACGCCCCCGTGCCGCGCCTGCTGGCGGTCGGCCTGGATGTCACCGAACCGTGCCGGATGCCGTCGGCAGAAGTCCGGGAGAAGTTCGCGCAGGCCGGGCCGCCGCTTGACTTAGTGCTTGACATGGCCGAAGTCTGGTTCCAGGGAAAATCCGAGATGACTTTTCATGATCCGCTGGCTGCCGCCTTGATCTTCGCGCCGGAGCTATGCCGAACCGAGCGGCAGCGGATTGAAGTGGACACGAGTCAGTCGCGGACGCAGGGGCAAACGTTCTTTAACCCCAACGCCGCCGAGAAGCCGCACGAGATCGCAGTCAGCGTCGACACTCTGGCATTCTTCCGGCACTATTTTGATGCCGTGACGCCGACCTAAAGCCGTTTACTGCGCCGCGCCTGCAACAATCAGATCATTTTTCAGAATGTAGCCGGGATGCTCTTTGAGCGCTACGTTAGCGTCTTGGGTTGCCCGCGTTTTCATGGAAGCGTCGGCGACATGGCCGCTGAGGGTGATGGTATGGCCGCGCCCGTCCACATTGATCAGGTTGCGGGTGTTGGCCAGCACCGGGTCACGGATAATCGCGGTCTTGACGGGGATACGGACCGCGTCCGCTGCGGCGTCCTGCGGCACATTAGCGACCGCCTGGTCCGCTTTCCGGGCGTCGGTTTTGACCGCCTGCCCGGCCTGGTCTGCCGCCTGCTGGGTCTTCGCCGAATCGGTCGCGGCGTCCTGCTTGGCCCCGTTCAGCGTGTTGCCGCAGCCGCTCAGCGTCAGTGCAGCGGCAAGCGCCGAGACGGCAAGTATCAGTTTTGTCATAATGGTCTCTTTCCGGGCCATCTTAGCCCTACCCTGGTTATTCCCCAATGACCTGCTTCCCGAACCGTTCCATTTCCTCAAATTGCGGGCTGAATTGGAGCAGCAGCAAATGGACACCGACCGCCTCAAACGCGGCAATCTGCGCTTTCACCGTGTCGGGAGTGCCGACCAGCCCGGAGCGCAGGCCGCGATTGGAGACCGAATAATCTTCCAAAGACACCTGCTGCTCCAGCTGCGTTCCCGACAGCCACTGCTGGTAGTTTTCGTACCCCGCCGCGCTCTGCTTCACGTCCGTAATCCGCTGACGCTCGGCCTCGGCGGCTTCAAGCGTGTCCCGGACAATCGCGTAGCCCGCCACGCCGAACGTCATCGGCGGCAATCCCATGCGCTCCCGCCGGGCCGACAAGTCCCCAATCTTCTCCCCCACCCGCTCCGGCGGATCGCCGTGCATGACATAGGCATCGCAGGTGCGGGCGATCAATTCTTTCGCCGCCTCCGACTCACCGCCTGCATACAGCGTCGGGCGCGGCTTCGACACCGGCTTCGGCGACAACAGAGCATTCTGCACACTGTAAAGCGGCCCCGAATGCGAAAATCGCGGCTCCGTCCAAAGGCCGTTCACCACGGCCAGCCATTCCTCCGTGCGGGCGTAGCGGTTGTCATGCCGGTCAAACTGCACCCCGTACTGCTTGGCTTCTTCTTCCCACCACGACGACACCACGTTCAGCGACAGCCGCCCGCCGCTGATGTTATCGATATTGGCCGCCTGCTTGGCGAGCAGCGCCGGGGCATGGTAGGCAGGCCGGACTGCGACCATCAGCTCTAACTTTTCCGTCACCGCCGCCAATGCCGCCGCCGTAGACCAGGCATCCAAACACGGCGCGTCCATGCCCTTGATGTCGTTCAAGTTGAGTTCGGCGATCAGCGTTAAATCGAACCCGATCTGCTCCGAGCGCACCGCCAGCTTCTTCGCGTAGTCCCACGAAGCGTCCATGTTCTCATCGTCCACATTCCGCAGCCAGCCGCCAAACACCGGCAGCCAGTATCCATAACGCATTCAGTTAGTCTCCCAAAATCCTAGAACTCATACTCAGCCTCAAAGCCATGTGTTTTCAGACCATGTGTTGATACGAAGTAATCAAGATGATATACGAAGTAATGCCGCAGGCATAAACACACGCCTACACGGCGCAGACGCCACAAAACACCCGCTTCGTGGGGTTCAGAATAAGATATTTCCCAGTGCCGCGCCTTCCAGGTCTGCCATTGCAGAAGCGGTACTTCGTGGCGTCTTTGCCGTGTGTCTTAACACATGGTCCCTGCGGCTACGCCAAACCCATCTTCCTCAGCCACTCCACCACTTGCGCCATTTGTTCGCGCCGCCCGCTCCAAAAAGCGTCCATCAGTCTCCCTTTATGTAGGCTATCCTGCGCCTCAACAAATTCAACCAGATGATTGAGCGCGGTGTTGGATTGCAAGTTTTGCCAAACAGTGAGGTAGTGTGACAGTTCTTCTTCTGCTTGACCGATAGCGCACAGATATTCGTCTATTGTCACGGCTTCCATCGGCACGGACAGTACGAAGAGCCAAAGCGCCTCCAAGTAGTCGCGGACCGCCGCGTGTTCTTGACTCGGCCAGGTGTTCCAGTGTGCATACTTTAGCTTACCGAAAAGAATTGCCAAGTCAATTTCGTAGGCGATCCCCTCTTCTTCGATGACCAGTTCAAACAGGCGCGGCAAGAAATGCTTGAAGTCATTTTCCGTTCCCCACGTCGTTAACGCTTTGGTGGCGTAACGGCGGAGGTCTTCCGCTGTCATTCTTTGCAAAGGCTGAAGGTGCAGCACAGCTTCATCCTCGGCAGAAACGCAGCAGGGGCAGCCTTCGACTTTCTGGGCGAGCGAATAACCGGAAAATGTCGCGTACAAACCTTCAATCGCCTCGGCCAGTGCTTGTTTTTCTGTAGTCATAGGGAGTTCAAATCAGCGAACGCGCCTTCAAATCTAAATAATGGTTGATCAAATCGGCGCTAAGGTCTTCGGGGGGGCTGTCAATGGTCCAGACGCCACGGCGCTTCAAGACGGAAATGGCGGCGCGGCGTTCTTGAAGCACCTGCACAGCGACGGCTTTCTGGTAGACGCACGCGCTGTCTTCGGGAACGCTGTTCGCGGCGGCGAGGATGTTCGGGTCGGAGACGGTGACGCAGACGACGCGGTGGCTGTCGGAAAGCATGGGGACAGCGTCTAAGATCTGGGCGGACGAGTCGGGGTCAACCAAATCGCTGAACAGCACAATCAAAGAGCGGCGGCGCCAGCGGGTCGAGAGGTTCTGGAAGGCCGCTTTGTAGTCGGTTTCCACCATGCGGGCGTTGAGGTTGTAGAGGCTTTCCAGAATGCCGTAGACCTGCGCTTTGCTTTTCGCGGGCGGCAGGTAAGCGCGGACTTCGGCGTCGAAGGCCATCAGGCCCACTTTGTCGTCGCCTGCCGCCGCGACATACGCCAGCATCAGGGCCGTGTTGACGACGTAGTCCAGCTTTGCCATCTTTTGAATAGATTGCAGCATGTTCCGGCCCGTATCCAGCATGAGAATAATGTTCTGCGAGCGCTCGGCTTCATACTGCCGCGAAATCAGCTTACCGCGCCGGGCGGTCGCGCTCCAGTCAATCTTTTTGTATTCGTCCCCCGGCACATACTCCCGCAGCGACTCAAACTCCGAGCCGCCCCCGCGCACTTTCGCCGTGCGGATACCGAGCTGCATAAGCCGTCCGCGCCGGGCCAGCAGCTCGTACTTGGCCGTTTCCACGAGATTGGGATAGACTTTGATGGTCTGCCCGGCGGCAACCCGGCCCTGCCGCTCGATCAGCCCTAAACGGCCCGGATAGCGGAAAAAGAGGTCGCCGAAGTCAAAGTCCCCTTTCGCGGGCGGCGTCACCTGGTAAGCGAAGGCCAGCGGGCGCGGGTCGGGCGGCAAAATCAGTGTCCGCTCGGCGGGGCCGTCCAGATCAAAGGTCGGCGGCGGCAGGTCGCGTACCCGCAGGCGCAGGGCCATTTGGGATTTGTTCTGCGCCGTGATCGTGATGGGGTTCGCGACTCCTAAAGACAGCTTTTCGTCTACGGTGCGAGACAGCGTCAAGGCTGTTTCCGGCTTCGGCGCGGCGAGAAAATCGGCCAGTGTGCAGGCAGCAAGCCCCGCATTGTAGACCAGAACGACCGCCAGCAGCCAGGGGGCGAACCCGACAAAGAGCAGAGGCAGTGCGCCGAGGGCGAGAAGAAGGACAAAGCGGGGAGTTAAACGCATAGCTTATTATAACTTATGTGCGCACATAACTGATGTTAGAAAGGGAAGGAAGCCGTGGCAATAAATTGCGCGGCTGTGGGACGAAGCGCCGACTGTCCATCTTCATGGACAAAGAACCGACCGAAGACAATGCTCTAATCTTTGTCCGCGAAGGTGGACAGTCGGCGCTTCGCCCCATACGAAGTAATGCCGCAGGCATACAGCGTAGGATTTCAATCCCATGCCCTTGTTCATTCACGCCAAACGGAGCCGGACGGGATAAGGCGCAGGCCCGCCCGCTCCTGGTTGCGGAAGGTCATCGTGCCGAGACTGCCGCCGCCGACCACGAGGCTGCACCCAAGTTCCAGTGCGTCCTTCAGTCGCCGCCGAATAAACGCGGCTTGGACGCCGCGGCGCCGGTATTCCGGCAAAACTCCGGCGGCTCCGAAATAGCCGATCCCATCTATGACGGGAAAAGACGCCATGGCGACCGGCTTGCCGGCGACCACAGCCCGGCGTCTGTCAGCCCCTGGAACAGCTCACGGTTTATCGCTTCCTGCGGAACATGCACCGTGCAGGCCAGCCCATCAGCCTTGTACCATGCCAGCAGTTCTTCCAGCAGCTTCAGGTCGCCTGCCTGAAACCCGTAGACGCGGTTCTTGCCGCGCAGCAGAGGGTGACGCACTTTAATTGCGATGCCGTCGCCAAGAGGCCGCATCTCGACGCCGAACGGGTTGCCGGGAAGCGCCGCTGCTGCCCCGAACCGGGCGGCGTTGAAGCGCGTGCCGAAGCGGTTCCCCTGGGTGATGAGGTCCGGCGTGACGTGAAGAATAGCCATAGCCCAGTATATCAAAAGCAGGCGGGCAAGTCAAATCAAGCGGCTTGCAAAAATAAATTAATTATTTTAATATAATTATTGACTTTTTTAATATATTAGCCTATAATACAAAAGAAGGTAACAAATGACACAGCCGATGCCGAATAAATGCCCGCTTTGCAGCGGCGAACTGGAAGTCACCGAAATCCGCTGTTTCCAGTGCGACGTGCAGATGCACGGGCAGTTTACGATTGCGCCGTACCGCAACTTAGACGCCGAGCAGATCCGCTTTTTAGAGACGTTCCTGCGCTGCCGGGGCGTCATCCGGGACATGGAAGCCGCGCTCGGCATCTCCTACCCGACTGTCCGCGCCCGGCTGGATGCCCTGCTGGTCTCGCTTGGCTTTGACGGCGGCCCCTATGCCGAGCCACAGCCCCCCGTTCCGCCGACGCCTACGCCGATGAGCGCCGCTCAGAAAGCGGCCCGGCGCAAAGGGATTTTGGCCGCGATTGAAAACGGCACATTAGATGCCGATGCCGGGCTGACCGCCCTGCAAGCCCTATCCGACGATAAGTAAGAGACACCCTAGGAGACACACCATGATCAGCGCACCGCTTCGCCCGACGGAAACGAAATCAACGAAAGTCACGCCCAGCGTCAAGACTCAGGGCCATCTGGCGCTTCTGGAATGGGACGAGACTTTGCCCAGCGCAGCCGCGCCCCGCGCGTTCGGGCCGCGCACGAAGTCCCTGCTGGACCGCTGCTATGAAGGCGGCACTTTGGTCCTGCTCGCCGTCACCGTCGCCGCCCTCGCCGCCGCGTTGTGACGATTTTTAGTCCCCGCCTTAGAAGAAAGAAGTCACTCATGTCTGAAGAAAGCGTTCTCATCCTCAATATGCTTCGTGAGGGCAAAGTCACCGCCGAGCAGGCCGATTCCCTGCTCCGGGCCGTTCGCGAGAACATCCCGTCGTCTTCCTCGCCGCCGGTTCCCCCGGCGTCGTCCGTTCCCCCGGCGCCGCCGGTTCCCCCGGTGGTCGAGCCGGACACGGCGGCGATTGCGGCGATGTCGGCGAAGCTGGCCGAGCTGCAAGGGAAGCTCGGCGATTTGCAGGGCAAGCTTGGCGCGGCCCAAACGTCCCGCACGACCGATTATGCCTCGTCGCTGGCAGGCAAAATTTTTGATACTTTGCCGAAGCCGGATCTCGACATGGGCAAAATCAACAAAGCCGTGGACGAAGCGATGCGCGGGCTGAACTCGCTGAAAAATGATGCCTTGCGGACAGCAAAAACGGCGGCGAGGCAGGCGTCGCACGAGGCCCGCCGGGCCGGACGCGAGGGCCGCAAAGCCATGAAATTTGAGTTTAACTTCAATCTCGGCGGCGAGACGCCGAGCGGGCGGCCCCGAAACACCGAGGGTCAGCCGGAAGCGGCCGGCACCAGCACCGAAAACATTGCCTGGTCGGGCGCAGACAAGCTGGCGTTAGAAAACCACTACGGCAGCATCACGGTTATCGGCGCGGACATTCCGGCAGGCACGGCGGAGGCGACCGTGACAAAGACCGCGTGGGCGGAGTCCGAAGCCGAGGCCCGCGTCTTTTTGCAGCAGGTATTTTTGACCCATCAGACCGAAAATGGCCGATGCAAGATCGGGATCGCGGCGCCGCGCGACGCCGCCGAGCGGCTGACTGTGGATTACGAAATCAAAGTGCCGCGCACCGTGCCACTGGAAGCGGCGACTACCTACGGCGCAGTCTCGGCGACGGGAACGGCCGGGTTTCTTTCCGTGCATTCGACATCGGGCAAAATCCAGGCGTTTGAGCCGAACACCGATGCGCCCGGCGAGACGCGCTTGCATTCTCATTCGGGTGATGTCAAGATTGCCCGCTGGAATGGGCCGCAGGGCAGCGTCTTTGTCGAAACCAGCAGCGCGGCGATTGATGCGTCCGATATTTCCGGCGAAACCATCAGCCTCACCAGCCGCAGCGGCGACATTGACGCGCGGGCCATCCATGCCGGGTCCCTCGGCCTCTTTGAGTCCGCCAGCGGCGACGTGTGCGTTGCGGGCAGCACGGCGAAAACGCGCGTTCATCTCCGCACGCAAAGCGGGCAGGCGGAGCTGACCGACACGCAGGCCGAGCAGGTGCAGGTAGAGACGGTCAGCGGCGACGCCCGGCTTCGTTCGGTTTCGGGTACGCTGACGGTGAAAACCATCAGCGGCGATGTGGAAGCCTCGGAGGCCGTCAGCGCGGCGGTTTCACTGGTCACGGTCAGCGGCGACGCACGCTGGGCCATGCCGGGCGCGTTCAGCGGCGCGTTCTCCGGCACCACGGTCAGCGGCGACCTGCATCTGTCCCTGCCGCCGGAGTCCGACGCGCGGGTCGAAATGAACACGACCAGCGGCACGCTGTCCCTGAAGCTGCCGACCTCCGACACCGTCACGGCGGAGCGTCATGCCGCCGGAACGCTGGGAAATGGCACGGGAAGTATTCGCCTGCAATCGGTTTCCGGGGATTTGATGGTGGAGTAAGAATCCCGGCCCTTGACGCAGGCCGCGTTTTGTTGTAACATAGAGGAGCAACTCATTTTAATGTAAACGGTCCTGCCGGCGATGGTCCGGCAGGGCTGCGAAAGGAACTTCTCTATTTTGACACGCTTTTCCCTGCGCTGGTCTGCGACCGCCGCTTTCCTGCTCGCCGCTGCGCCCGCCGCGTTCGCCCAGGCGATGCCGATGAACCCCGGTATGAACCCCGGAATGCCGCCCCCGCCGCCGGTCGCGCCCCCGCCGACTATCACGCCCACGACCCCCGGCCCGCCCGGAGTCGCCGCGATTGTCAACGGCCAGCAGATCACCCGTACCCAGGTGGCTGACCAGGCCATCAGCCTCTACGGCCCGCAGATCTTCGAGACGATGGTGCTGATCACCCTGATCAACCAGCAGGCGCAGAAGCAGAACATCGTCATTACGCCCGCCCAGGTGGACGCCCGGATCGCAGATATTCGGCAGCGGGCCACCGCGCAGGGCGTTCCCGGCGGCTTAGATACGGTTCTGGCCCAGCGCCATGAGACCATGGCGTCGTTCAAGCAGCAGCTTGTCCCCCAGATGGAAGCGGAAGCCCTCGTCGCGAAGACCCTGCCCGCTTCAACCGTCGTGCGCTACCATGCCCGGCATCTGCTGATCCTGACCACCGCGCAGGGGGGCGGGAAACCACTGCATACCGACGCCGAGGCGCTGGCTTTGATTGCCAAAGCTCAGGCGGAGCTGAAAGCGGGCAAAAGCTTTGTGGTGGTCGCGAACGAATATACCGAAGACCCGTCCGGCAAAGGCAAAGGCGGCGACCTCGGCTTGATTGATGCCAACACGCCGTTCGATAAGAACTTCCTCCAAGCCGCGCTGGCGCTGAAGCCCGGCCAAGTCACGCTTGTGCCGGTCAAGTCCCAATACGGCTACCACTTGATTAAGCTCGACAGCACCAGCGCCGCGCCGACGCCTGCCGACGCCAAGCTGTACGCGGACGCCCGCCAGCAGCAGGTCGAGGCCGCGATCCCTGCGTATGTCCAGAACCTGCGGAAGACCGCCACGGTCGTCAGCTACTTAGGCCAGTAGCGGCATTTTCATCGCCCGCCGAATTGCATTCGGCGGGCTGTTTCTTTGTTATCTGCGGAGACACTTATGGCAGCGAAAACACTCAATGTCGGCCTGGTCGGCTACAAATTCATGGGCAAGGCGCATTCCAATGCGTATCGCCAGGTCGGGCGATTCTTTCCTGAACTTGCAGTCGTTCCCGTGATGAAAGCGCTCTGCGGGCGGGATGAAGCCGGCGTCCAGAAAGCCGCCGCAACGTTCGGCTGGGAAGAATATGAGACTGACTGGCGCATACTCATTGCCCGCAGCGACATTGACATCATAGACATCGGGGCGCCGGGGAACATGCACGCCGAGATCGCGGTGGCGGCGGCCCAGGCCGGCAAGCACGTCTTCTGCGAAAAGCCGCTGGGAAACACGGCGGGTGAAGCCAAACAGATGCTGGACGCCGTCACCGAAGCGGGCGTCAAGAGCCTGGTCTGGTTCAACTACCGGGCCAATCCCGCCGTGTCGTTTGCAAAGCAATTGATTGATGACGGCGTCCTCGGCCAAATTTACCATTGCCGGGCGCTGTTTTTGCAGGACTGGCTGGTCAACCCGGAAGTCCCGCTACTGTGGCGGCTGCGAAAAGAGACCGCCGGCTCCGGCTCCCACGGCGACCTGCTGGCGCATTGTTTAGACACCGCCCGGTATTTGGTCGGCGAGATCACGGAAGTCAGCGGCCTCTTAAAGACGTTCATTGAAGAGCGCCCGGAACTGGCCGCCTCCGACGACCGCATGGGGGGCATCGCCTCAAAGACCATGGGCAAAGTCACCGTAGACGACGCTTCTCTCGCGCTGGCCCGTTTTGAGAACGGCGCTTTGGGGACATTTGAGGCCACGCGGTTCGCGCTGGGCCGCAAGAACCACAACCGCATCGAGATCAACGGCGCGAAAGGCAGCCTCATCTTCAACGCCGAGCGCCCGAATGAGCTGGAAATCTACACTGAGGAAACCCATGCCGGAACCCACGGCTTCCGCACCGTCAGCGTCACCGGCGGTCAGGACCGCTACACCGGCCACTACTGGCCCACGGCCCACAACATCGGCTACGAGCATACGTTCACCAATCTGCTGTACGATGCATTCACGGCTATTGGTAAAGGCGAGAACCCCTCCCCTAACTTCCGCGACGGCTACCTAAACAATGTGCTTTTGGACACCATTGCCAAGTCCGCCGAGACCAAGAAGTGGGAGACCGTCACGCCGTAGCAGCCAAGCCGGGTATACTTTGCGTCAACAGGAGCAAAACGAATGACAGTTACATTAAGGCCGTCCACCGAGGCATTACTGCTTGAGAAAGCGCGGCAGGAAGGGCAGGATTTGGATACTCTCGTTGACACGCTCCTGGCTGACAGTCTGGAAGCACAGAAGCGAGAAGCCGAGGAAATCGCGGCGGCAGTTCGCAGCGCAATGGCGGCGGAAGCGGGCCGAGAAAAGCCATTGGCTCAGTACCTAGCGGAGCAAAGAGCAAAACGAGGCTTATCCGACACATGGCCTTCAAGGCATGACGGCGCAGAGACCTATTCAGGGATATTCATGGAGGAAAACAAATGAGCCGAAGAGCAAGAACAGGAACCAGGGCAGAAAGCCGAGCGCGTTACTACATTAGAGACCAAGCTAAACAGCGAGGTTGGAAGGTAGAACATCTCTCGGCAGGAGGCCAATTTTTAGAAGAGAATGAGATCACCGCTCACTTTCTCGATATAAACTTACATCTCGATAAGCCCGACTTCCTCATGTGTCTGGGGGGTGAGCCGGTTGCGGTTGTCGAAGCAAAAAATGAAGCAGGCAAAATTGAAGAGGCCATCAGTCAAGGTATCAACTACGCCGATCAAATCAATGCTTCTGACCGCTACAAGATCAAAGTCGTTGTCGGGGCCGCAGGCGAGCAGGACGCGGGCTTCAGCGTTTCAGTGCGTTATTTATCGGCTTCAGGATGGGTGCCGCTGAAGGCGCTTGGCTTTGAGCTGAGTACAGTTCCTTCAGTACGAGAAATAGAGCTTGCCCTCGGCGCTGACGACGGCACAACGGTTGTTTCCATTCCTGCAAGCCACGAGTTTATTGATGCCGCGATAGAATTAAGTTCAATTTTGCGTGCGGCGAAAGTCGAAGCTCCCTTACGTCCTAAAGTGATTGGGGCGATGGTTGCCGCCATTTATCAAGGCACAATAGACACGAACTCTGCAAATGCTTTAGCCTCCATCAACAGCTTAGTAGACCAAGCCGTTCGCAGCTCGATTGACATCAACAATGAGAAAAAAGACAATCTCATAGATGGACTAAAGTTAAGCGGAACTGATTTCCACCGTTTAGCGGCCTTTATTAACCGGATTGTTGCGATCCTTCGGCGGCTGAATGTAAAACCTGTTCTGCAAACTGACACGGATTTTCTTGGAATGTTTTATGAAGCGTTTTTAAGATACGGCTACGACAATAACGCGCTTGGTATTGTGTTCACACCTCGTCATATCACACGTTTTTGTGTGGAGTTACTGGGGGCGACGCCAAGTGACCGTGTCCTAGATATTGCCTCTGGAACCGGAGGCTTTTTAGTTGCCGCTTATGACTCGATGATCCGTGCCGCCCGCAGCCAGGCATCGATTGACAAAGTCAAATCGTCTCTCTATGGGTTTGACACCAATCCTACGGTTTGGGCGCTGGCGACTCTTAATATGTTCTTTCGGGGTGACGGGAAAAGCCATATCGAGTATGGTAACTGTTTTGACCAGGCCAATCGGGATGCAGTGCGAGGAAAATTCACTCGTGCTTTCCTCAATCCCCCCTTTTCGCAGGAGGGAGAGCCGGAGCGTGATTTTATCAACGCCGCAATGGATGGATTAGAGCCTGAAGGTCTTTTGGCGGCGGTCGTTTATGCGGGGATTTTCGCTGACGATGAAAACCAAAATTGGCGTCGGGAGTTCTTGAGGAAGCATACGCTTCTTGGAATGGTCAGCTTGCCGGAAGACTTATTCTACCCGACGGCGGCTCCTACCTCTATTATCATTGCACAGGCACATATTCCACTGGCGGATTCCGACAGCGTGATGATGGCGAGAGTTTGGAACGACGGCTACATCAAGCTTAAGAGCAGACGGGTTGAGGCTTTAGGAAGCCAGTTACCTGAGATTAAGAACGACTTCGAGCAGTTCGTGATTGGAAATCCTCTTTCATCGGAACTCGCGACGACCATACGCGGGGCAGACATCCGCGGCGGGCAGGAGTGGAGTCCGCAGCAGTGGCTTCCTCAGCCGCATGCGACAGAAGAAGAATTGGACCGTCAGCAAGTCTCGACAGTACAGGCAATTTATCAAGCCGTAGCTCACTTTCCTGATTTGGCGGATGAAGCGCTGTCCGAGTTCAGCTTGGTTTGGTCAGACTTAGAAGCCTTCCCACTCAATACGAAAGGGAAAGTCAGCGATTTCTTCATTGTCGCGAATGGGAAATCCACTGGAGAAAAGAATTATGCGGATGGGTCGCTCCCCTATATCTCCAGCGGCGATACTTCCAACAGCATCGTTCGCCTCGTGTCAAAAGTTAATGACGAGACATTTGAGAACGGCGGCCTCACTGTGACTGCATTTGGAGCTGCGGCCATTCAGCCGTGGGCTTTCATGGCACGAGGAAACGGAGGAAGTTCTGTTCGTGTTCTACTCCCAAAGTATGCAATGAGCTTCCGCGAGATGGTTTGGTTTGCATCGCAGATTAACAATCAGCGGTGGCGCTTCTTTTATGCCCGTATGTCAATCAAATCCCGTATTGAGCGATTAGAGATCGAGTCGCCCCCTGCGAGACTACCGGACAATGCAAGAAGTGTCGCTGATAACATCCGCGTATTTCGTGATAGCCTTGTTTCATTTAGCCAAATCTAAACTTATCAGGAATTTCACCCATGCCCGCATCTATTGAAAACATTCCCGCGAAAGAAGGCCGGCTGCCGTTTCGAAGGTTTACGGATTGGTATCAGATCGTCGGCGACCGAACCGATCCGGGGAAGTTTCCGGTGCTGGTGCTGCATGGGGGGCCGGGGGCGGCGCATGATTACTTGGAGCCGATTGGGGCTTTGGCGGCGACGGGCCGGCCGGTAATTTTTTATGACCAGCTTGGGTGCGGGCTGTCGGACCATCCGCATGATCCGTCGCTGTGGGACGTTTCCTTGTTTGTGGAGGAAGTCGGGGCGGTGCGGGAGGCGCTGGGGCTGGACAACCTGCATATTTTAGGACAGTCGTGGGGCGGGATGCTGGGGATGGAGTATGCGCTCACGCAGCCGTTAGGCTTGAAGAGCCTCATTATCGCGAACTCGCCGGCGTCTATGACCCAATGGGTGTCGGAGGCGAATAGGCTCAGGGCGGAGCTGCCGGAAGCCGTGCAGGCGGCATTAACGAAGCACGAGAAGGCGGGGACGACGGACTCGGCGGAGTATGTGGACGCGGTGAATGTCTTTTATGGCCGCCATGTCTGCCGGGTGGACCCGCTGCCGGAGTATGTGAAGCGGTCCTTTGACCAGATCGAGGCCGACCCGGAAGTGTACCACACGATGAACGGGCCGAGCGAGTTTTATGTGGTCGGGAAGCTGAAACTATGGGACATCACGCCGCGCCTGGGCGAAATCCAGACTCCGACGCTGGTGCTGTCGGGGCGCTACGATGAGGCGACGCCGCTGATTGCCGAAACGGTCCAGCGCGGCATTTCCGGCTCCGAATGGACGCTGTTTGAGGAAAGCTCGCATATGCCGCACGCGGAAGAAACGGCGCGGTATCTGGAAGTCGTAGACGAGTTCTTGACGCGGGTGGAGGCGGCGGGCTAGAGCCTGAATCGCCTGGTTCTCACGGGGGTTCAGGGCAGGGGGTATTTCTGTTCCCGGATACGGGCGAAAAACGGAAGGGCCGAGGGCGATGCGAGAGCATTTCGGATGACGCCGACGGCTTCTTCTGTGGTTTGCGTTACGGTGTTGACTGCGGCATCATACGGGGCGTGGGTGTGAACTAAGTCTATCTGGGAGCGGGCGTAGCCGGAAGGGCGGTCGCCGCGTGCGATTTCGCGCCGCTCCAATTCTTCCAGTGGGCAGAAAACCCCGACGCAGAGGGCGTCGAGGCCGTCCAGCGTGTCCGCAAGCTGAACCAACTCGGCGGTTTGGAGCCAGCCGCCGACGGCGATCACATTGCTGCCGGTTTTGGCAATCGTCGCCAGGCAGCCGAAATAAGCCGCGTACCAGCGGGACAGGCGCAAATCACGGTCCCAGGAGGGATGCGGGCGCTCTTCCGGGCCGGGGTCCCACCAGCCGGTGCGCTCAGACGTCGGCCACATCCGCGTGATGTCGTCGGCTTCCAGTATCCACCAACATTCGTCGAGCGAGACTTGCAGGGCGCTTGCCAGCGTACTTTTCCCGGCGCTGGATGCCCCCTGCAAAAACAGAATCCTGCCGCTGCTCAAAAGTTATCCTCTTCTACCAGCCTGCCGTGCCGGGGTCGCCTTTAAACGGACCGACGATGTTTGACGTGATCCAGCCGCCGTAGAAGTCGCCGGGCTGGGCGGTGACGATCTCGCCGTTCACAGTGCAGGCGTCCATGCGGCTGGGGTAGACCGCGATGTAGTTTTTGATGGCCGCAAACGCAGGCGTGGGATCTGGGTAATACCAGGCAGACTGCACCGCAGTTTTCTCGGCGGCCGTTATGGTATAGTAACTTGCAATGCCTTTCCACTCGCAGAAAGACCGGCCCGGTGCGGGGATGAAATACTCCAGGCGGACATCTTCGGAGGGCAGGTAGTAGACCGGCGGGTGGCTGGTTTCCAGAACGCGCTTCGCCCGGCGGCTGTCGGCAATGACTACGCCGCCGAGAACGATCTGAATGTGTGCGTCCGTGTCTTCCAGGAGCGGCGGGCGGGGATAATCCCAAACGGATTCCTGGCCGGGACCGGGTTCAATACGTCGAGTGTTCATAAACGGCAAACAAGCAGGCAGCGCAGCGGGTTCCGCAACGCAGGAATGGGGAGAAACATGGCGGCAAAACCAGTCATAATGGCGGTGGACGACGATGCCGATGTTCTGCGGCTGATTAAAAGCGACCTGCGGCGTCAGTACGGCCACGAGTACCGCGTCCTCAGCGCGGACGGCGGACAGACGGCTTTGGACGCCCTCACTCAGCTCCAAGAACGGAATGAGTCGGTCGCGCTCCTCGTGGTAGACCAGCGGATGCCGGGCATGGGCGGCGTGGACTTCTTGGAGCAGGCGATTAAGCTCTACCCGGACTGCAAGCGCATTCTGCTGACGGCGTATGCCGACACGGAAGCGGCGATCAAAGCCATCAACAAAGTCAAGACCGATCACTACCTGCTGAAACCCTGGGACCCGCCGGAAGAGCAGTTGTACCCGGTGCTGACCGATCTGCTGGATGACTGGAAGGCGGGACACCAGCCGCCGTTCGGGGGCATTCAAGTGATCGGCAACCGGTGGTCGTCGGACTCGCACCGGGTCAAAGATTTTCTGGCCCGCAACCAGGTTCCTTACGAGTGGCAGGACATTGAAGACAGCGCGGAAGCCTGCGGGATTTACGAGAACGCCGACGCGCCGAAGCTGCCCATCGTGGTCTTCCCGGACGGCACACGATTAGAAGATCCCGACACAGCGATGCTGGCCGAGAAAGCCGGGCTGAAGACCTCGGCGGAGCAGCCGTTTTATGACCTGATCATCGTCGGCGGCGGCCCGGCGGGGCTGGCGGCGGCGGTCTACGGGGCGTCGGAGGGCCTCAAAACCCTGCTGGTCGAGCGGGAAGCGCCCGGCGGGCAGGCGGGAACATCGTCGCGGATCGAGAATTATCTCGGCTTTCCCAGCGGCCTCAGCGGCGCGGACCTGGCCCGGCGGGCGGTCGCGCAGGCCCAGCGCTTCGGGGTCGAGATTCTGAGCCAGGAAGCGACCAAGCTTCGCGTTCAGGACCAATACCGGATACTCACGCTCGGCGACGGCTCGGAAGTGTCCTGCCATGCTTTGCTGATCGCAACCGGCGTTTCCTGGCGCAAGATGAACATTCCGGGCGAAGACAAGCTGGCCGGGGCGGGCGTCTACTACGGCGCGGCGATGACGGAAGCGCTGTCCTGCCAGGACGACGACGTGTTCCTGATCGGCGGCGCAAACTCGGCGGGGCAGGCCGCGCTGCATTTCGCGAAGTATGCCCGGTGCGTGACGCTTTTGGTGCGGGGCGACTCTTTGGAAAAGGGGATGTCTCAGTACCTCGTTGACGAGATCAAAGAGCAGCCGAACATCCGGGTCTCGCTCCACTCGGCGGTGACGGTGGTGGACGGCGAGGCTCACTTGGAAACCATCACAATCGCTCATTCGGACAGCGGCGAAACGGAAGTTGTGGCGGCTCGGTCGCTGTTTATCTTTATCGGCGCATCGCCCCGGACAGACTGGCTCGACGGCATCGTCCAGCGCGATAAATACGGCTTTATTCTCGCGGGGCCGTCGCTGATGAACGGCGGCAAGCGCCCTGTCGGCTGGCCGCTCGACCGCGATCCGTTTCTTTTAGAAACCAGTGTTCCCGGCATCTTTGTCGCGGGGGATGTGATGCACGATAGCGTCAAGCGTGTCGCGTCCGCCGTCGGCGGCGGGGCGATTGCGGTCATGTTCGTCCATCAGTATCTGGCGAAAGTGAGATAGCGGCCATGCCCACCGGAACGCCGAACCCGCTTTATCCGACCCTCTCTGCCGAAGAGATTGCCTGCATCTTACCTTATGGGAACCGGATTGAACTCGAACCCGGCGGGGCCTTGTTCGACGAAGGAGATGCGGGGACTGATTTTTATGTGGTTCTGGAAGGCGAGCTGAAAATCACCCGCCGGGCGGGCGGCGGCGAGATCGTGCTGGTGCAGCATGGGCCGGGCCAATTTTCCGGAGCCTTATCGCTGTTCAGCGGCGAGCCGTCGGTTGCAGCCGGCAGCGCTGTCGGGAAGCTTTCGGTCCTGCAAGTCGCGCTGGACGGCTTTCAGAAGCTCATGGCGGCCCGCCCGGAGATCGCGACAAAGATCATTGGGGCAATGGCCCAGCGCCAGCCCGAAGCCGACGCTTTAGTCCAGCAGCGCGAGAAAATGGCGGCGCTGGGCAAGCTTTCGGCGGGACTGGCGCATGAGCTGAACAACCCGGCGGCGGCGGCGCGGCGGGCGGCGGCCCGTCTGCGCGAGGCGCTGGAAGCGGTGCAAAGGTCGTCGTTTCGGCTGGGAGAAAAGCAGCTCTCGGAAGCCGACCAAGACTTGCTGCTTGGCTTGCAGCACGGTGCAGCCCCTCCCGGCTTGGACAGCCTGGCGCTGAGTGAGCGCGAGGACGAGATCGCCGACTGGATGGACACGCGGAACGTGCCGTCCGGCTGCGAACTTTCGGCCTCCCTGGCGGAAGCGGGGTTTACCGAAAGCTCGCTTGACGCCCTGGCGGCGCAGGTCTCCGACCCGGACACGCTGGCCGAAAGCCTGGCCTGGCTGGGATCAAGCTTGGAAGCCATCGAGCTTCTCCGAACGGTCGAGCAGAGCGCCGACCGCATCTCCGATTTAGTGACGGCGATCAAAGCCTATTCATACATGGACCAGGCTCCGCAGCAGGAAGTGTGCGTCGAGGACAGCCTGGAAACGACGCTGACGATTTTGCAGTTCAAGTGGAAACAGGGCGTCACGGTTGTCCGCGACTACGCGCCGCACTTGCCCTGCATCACGGCCTACGGCAGCGAGCTGAACCAGGTCTGGACCAATCTTATCGACAACGCTTTAGATGCGCTGGACGGCAAAGGCCATCTGTTCGTTCGCACGTCTATCGAAAACGACTGCATCTTGGTAGAAATCGGCGACGATGGTCCCGGCATCCCGGAAGAAGTGCAGTCGCGCATCTTCGAGCCGTTCTTTACCACCAAAGAAGTCGGCCACGGCACGGGTTTGGGTTTGGACACCGCCTATCGGATCGTCGTCACCCGCCACGGCGGCGACCTCAGCGTCGTTTCCGAGCCGGGCGACACGCGCTTCCAGGTGCGGCTGCCGCTTGAAGCACCCGCCTCACTCCAATAACACATCAACTTCGCCGAGTCCGGCTCATGGCCGCTGTCCCGGACAGCAGGAAAAGTTTCATGCCGACATACACGATTGGTCTGGATTACGGGACAAGCTCGGTGCGCGGCCTGCTGGTGGACACGGCGGACGGTACAGAAGTCGCGACCAGCGAGTTTGCTTATCCGCACGGCGTAAGTGGAGTTTTGACGGACGCGCGGGATACGCTTCTTGCCCGGCAGCACCCGCAGGACTATCTGGACGGCGCGGCTGCGGTGATCAAGGAAGTTCTGGCGGCGGCACGCGCTGTGCCGGGGTTTGAATCGGGGCAAGTGGTTGGGCTTGGCGTCGATACGACTGGCTCGTCGCCGCTGCCGGTGAACGCGGACGGCGTGCCGCTGGCGCTAACGCCGGAGTTCGCCGACCGCTTGGCGGCGATGGTCTATTTGTGGAAGGACCACACGGGCCACGCCGAAGCGGCGGAGATTACGGCGCTTGCTGCCGAGGTGCGCCCGGACTATCTTCTCAAATGCGGCGGCGTCTACAGCGCCGAGTGGTTCTGGGCCAAAATCCTGCACTGCCTGCGGACCGACCCGGACGTTTTCAACGCGGCTTCTACGTGGGTCGAACACGCCGACTGGATGCCTGCCGTGCTGACGGGAACCCAGCGCCCGGACAAAATAAAGCGCGGCCTCTGCGCGGCGGGCCACAAAGGGATGTTTCATTCAAGCTGGGGCGGCTACCCGGACGCCGCGTTTTTGGCGGCGCTTGATCCCAAGCTTGCTGACTTGCGCCGGACACTGCCGAACGAAGCGTTTGCGGTCGGGCAGGCGGTGGGTGGGCTGAGTGCGGAATGGGCGGCAAAGACGGGCCTGCCGGTCGATATTCCCGTTTCGGTCGGGGCGATTGACGCCCATTTAGGCGCGGTCGGCTGCGGCATTGCGCCGGGAATGCTGGTGAAAAATATCGGCACGTCCACCTGCGACATGATGGTCGCGCCGCTGGATGTCCCGCTGCCGGACATTCCGGGGCTGTGCGGCATTGTGCCGGAGTCTATCCTGCCCGGCTGCTACGGCCTGGAAGCCGGGCAGTCGGCGGTGGGCGACATCTTTAACTGGTTTGCCGGGACCATCCAGCCGGCGGGCATGGACCACGCAGCGCTGACCGCTGAAGCAGAGCGGTCAGCGCCGGGCGCAAGCGGCCTGCTGGCGCTGGACTGGCACAACGGCAACCGAACCGTGCTGGCAGATCAGCGCTTGACCGGCGCTCTCTTGGGAATGACACTGCACACAACGCCCGGCGAGATGTACCGGACGTGGATCGAAGCCACGGCGTTCGGCGCACGGGTCATCACCGAGCGCCTGGAAGAATACGGGCAGACAGTGGAGCGTATTGTGAACTGCGGCGGCATCTCGGTCAAGAACCCGCTGGTCATGCAGATTTACGCCGATGTCTTGGGGAAGCCGATTGCCGCGCCCCGGACCGGGCAGGCTGCCGCTCTCGGCGC
Organism: Capsulimonadaceae bacterium; assembly: GCA_965277885.1. GTDB lineage: Bacteria > Armatimonadota > Armatimonadia > Armatimonadales > Capsulimonadaceae > JANXMY01. The sequence continues at coordinate 1,316,663 of CBDIDS010000003.1, forward strand.
GGCCATTGCCGGCGCAGTCGCCGCCGGGGTGTACCCGACGTTCACCGAAGCCATGCAGTTTATGACCGCCGTGCAGCCGCAAGTCTTCATGCCTGACCCAAACAGCCAGACGATTTACAACCGGCTGTATGCCCAGTACCAACTCATTCACGATGCCTTCGGCGTGCCGCGCACCTGCCTTGATGTCTCAGGCGTGATGAAAGCGCTGCTCGCGCTCCGGGACGAAGTGCGCGGGCGTGTTTAGGCGGCGCGTCTTTCGGGCAACTTGACAGCAGGCGCGAGAACGTTTGCGGGCCCCATCAAAAGCCGATTCGGAGAGTATCATGGCTGCACAATGCACGCACCTCAATCAAATCCAGAATGTCTCGCCCCGCACCCCGAATGGATGCGAGGAATGTTTGGCGATGGGGGACACCTGGGTCCACCTGCGCGAGTGTTTGGAATGCGGTCATATCGGCTGCTGCGATGACTCAAAGAACAAGCACGCGACCAAGCACTTTGGGCAAACCCGGCACGCCATTATGAAGTCGTTTGAGCCGGGCGAAACCTGGCGCTGGTGCTATGTGGACGAGATGGAGGTCTAGCAGCTTGAAGGCAATTCGCGTCAGTGAGTTCGGCGGGCCGGACGTTTTGCGTTTGGAAGACATCGCCGATTTAGTTCCGGGGCCGGGACAAGTGTTAGTAAAACTGGAAGCGATCGGCGTCAACCCGGTGGACGTGTATATCGCTACGGGAAACTACGGCCAGCGGCCCCTCCCCTACACGCCGGGGTCCGATGCCGCCGGGACCATCGAAGCTGTCGGCGACGGTGTTGCGGGGGTTCAAGTGGGGCAGGGAGTCTACACGGCGGGAACACTGACCGGCGCGTATGCCGAGAAAACGCTGTGCCGCCCGTCTCAGCTTCAGCCCTTGCCGGAGCGGCTGTCGTTTGCGCAGGGCGCAGCCATCCATGTCCCCTACTACACCGCTTACTATGGCCTGCACCTTAAAGCTCAGGCCAAGCCCGGCGAGACTGTTTTAGTACATGGGGCCAGCGGCGGAGTCGGCCTCGCCGCCGTGCAGATCGCCCATGCTGCGGGCCTGACCGTGATCGGTACGGCAGGCAGCGACAAGGGAAAATCAGCGGTTTCGGAGGCGGGCGCAGATCACGTTCTCGACCATACGCAAGACGGCTACTTGGACGAAGTGAAAGCACTCACCGGCGGCAAAGGCCCGGATATTATTTTGGAAATGCTGGCGAATGTCAATCTTGCTCAAGACTTGGGAGTAATCGCACAAAATGGCCGTGTCGTGGTCATCGGCAGCCGGGGACCCGTCGAGATTGACCCACGCCAAACCATGCAGCGCAATTCCAGCATTCTCGGCATGAGCCTGATGAACGCGACTGAGGCGGACTTGACCCAGCTTCATGCCGCGCTCGGCGCAGGCTTTGCGAACGGGACGCTCACTCCGGTTGTCGCCCGCGAGTTTCCGCTGTCCGACGCCTCGGCGGCGCACAAGGCGATCATGGAACCCGGCGCGTTCGGAAAGATCGTGCTGGTTCCTTAAGAAGCCAAACGCGCAAACTCTGCCAGTGTCAGTGTTTCGCCGCGCCGCCCGCTGTCTATTCCCGCTGCCGAAAGCGCCGCCGCCGCCTGTTCCCGGTCCCAGCCGAGGGCCGGATCGCCGCTGAGGGCGTTCAAAAGCGCCTTGCGCCGCTGTCCGAAGGCCGCCCGGACAATCGCGAACAAGTGCGCCTCGCTCGGCACATCCACTGGCGGCTTGACGTAGGGAGTCAGACGTACAATCGCGCTGTCTACGTCCGGGGGCGGGAAAAAGACGCGCCGCGAAACAATGCCGATCGTTTCCACTGCGGCGTGGTACTGGACAAACACGCTGAGAGAGCCGTAATCCGGCGTTCCCGCTTTCGCCCCCAGCCGCGCCGCGACTTCCTTCTGTACCAGCAGGACAATCCGCGCAAACCGCCCATGCTGCTCTAAAAGCGTCGTCAGCAGCGGCGAGGTGATATTGTACGGGATATTCGCGACCACCGACGGCTTGACGCCAGCATCAAAGTGCGTGTCCAGAAATTGCGGCCAGTCTAAGGCCATCGCGTCCGCCGTCACAACCTGCACCTGCGGCTTCTCGCCGACCGTCTCCGCCAGCGCCGGCAGCAGATCCGAATCCACTTCGATTGTCACCACCCGCCCCGTCTCGGTTACGGCGTCCGCCAGCGCCGATGTCAGCACGCCCAGCCCCGCGCCGATTTCCAGCGCCACCCCGCCCGGCGCAAGTTCTCCGGCAGCGACAATTTTTGCCAGCGTGTTGCCGTCTACGAGGAAGTTCTGCCCAAACCGCTTGCGCGGGTGCAGGTTGTGGCGTTTAAGAAGTGCGGAAACGGCGGCGGGGCTGGAAAGGTTCATAAAATACCCTGCCCTGAACGGCAGGGCTTTAAAGTGCAAGCGCCCACCTTCGTGGGCGAGGATAAGAAATAGAGTGAGGTCTTTGCCCGCGCAGGCGGGGAGTTGCCCTTCAAAGCACGGGGGTTCAGCCCCGTGTTCTCGTCATCCCCACGTCTTCGGCAGATGCAGCATCTCGCCGTTCAGCGACAAGTAATCTTCCGCCCCAACGCTTGCCAGCAGATCCGCCGCCATGGGGTCAAAGCCGCCGCTTTCCGTGACAAACTCGTCGCGCAAGTAGACCCCGGTAATCTGGGCCGCGACAAACTCACACTTGCTCGGCGGCAGTGCAAAAATGCTCGTGACGCGGCACTCAATGCTCGCCGGACACTCGCCAATGCGCGAACAACTTACGGTCTCGGCTTGAACCGGCGTCAGCCCCAGACGCACGAAGTCGTTTTCCATCGCCGTCCCTTCCGCCGACTGGTTCATCACGTCGGCGAGATAACGCGGCACCAAATTGATCACAAACACCTGCGTCGCCTTGATGTTTTCTAATGTGTGCTTATCTCCGCCCTCTCGCTGCGAGAACGAGACCCCCAGCATCGGCGGGTACGTCGCCAGCCCTGCATACGAGTTATACGGCGCGATATTCGGGACATTGTTTGCGTTTTGGGTCGAAATCAGCGCGAGAGGCCGGGGCGCAATGAGCGCCGCCCAGATTTTCCCATTGACCTCGCGCGGGATATTTTCAGCGATATAGTGCATAAAATTGTTGTTTCTAAAGGCGTGGGAATAAATTCCTACGCTGTATGCCTGCGGCATTACTTCGTATGGGGCGAAGCGCCTAATGTCGGCCTTCGCCGACAGGGAGCAGACCGTATACATAATCTTGTTCTTTCTCCACGCAGGTGGAGATTAGGCGCTTCGCCCCATACGAAGTAATGCCGCAGGCATACAGCGTAGGAATTTATTCCCACGCTTCTTGTTCCTTCCGTCTACTGCTTCGGCACAAGCTGTTCCAAATCCACAGACAGCGGCGTCGGCCCGCGCTTCAAGAAACTGGGGTCGCCGGCCACGCCTTCTCCGTCGCTGTTAATCCGCGTCCATTCCTGCTTGACGCTTGGGCCGTAAAGCTCGTCTTCAGTCAAAATGATGCCGAGACTTGTGAGTTCGGCAGCGTCGAAACACCAGCATTCACCGCTTTGGATTGCTAGGCTATATGACCACTCATTGTTAAAGAACGAAGAGGTGGTAAGAACACCCCGTTTTCCGATAAGTTCCACGACCTCCGGCTCAGTCTCAAAATCAACAGGATTGATCTCGACAACTTCGTAGCGGCGAAACGGCGAGCCTTTCAGGAAGCCGTCTTCATCGTAGTTATCCGGGTTGTAGTCATCTTCTTCCACTTACTCCTCTACCCGTATCCAGTTCTCAATGGCGGAGACGATGTGCAGGCGGTTGATCACGTCTAAGGCCGAGCGCAGGTTGGCTTCTAAAGTCTGGTGGGTGATCCAGACGATTTCGGCATCGCCGTCCGGCAAGGCACGCTGGACGACGCTTTCAATACTGACGTTGAAGTCGCCGAAGACGGAGGCGAGGCTCGCCAGCACTTTCGGGCGGTCGTGGGCGGTCAGGCGGATGTAGTATTTTGTTCGCAGGCGGTCAATCGGCAGGGTCGGCTTCTGGTCGTAACAGGTGCAGCCTAACCGGCCCGTCGCGCCGCGCCGGATGTTGCGGGCGATCTCGATGATGTCCCCGGCGACCGCGCTTCCCGTCGGGAGGCTGCCCGCGCCGCGCCCGTAGAACATGACATCGCCGACAGCGTTGCCTTTTAAGTAGATGCCGTTGTAAACGTCGTTGACGGACGCTAAGGGGTGCGAGATGGGAAGCAGGACAGGGTGGACGCGAATTTGGAGGGCATCGCCTAAATCCTGCCCGATGCCGACAATTTTGATGACGTAGCCGAGTTCTTTGGCGACAGCGATGTCGCGCTTAGAGATATTGGTGATGCCTTCGACATAGATGTCTTCGGGCAGGACGCGGGATGTGAACGCGATGGACGACAGAATCGCCGTTTTGTACTGGGCGTCGTAGCCTTCGATGTCGTTGGTCGGGTCGGCTTCGGCGTAGCCTTTAAGCTGCGCTTCGGCCAGCACGTCCGCGAAATCGGCGTCTTCGGCAGTCATCTTGGAAAGAATATAGTTGGTCGTGCCGTTGACAATGCCCATGATCTCGGAGAACGTGTTGGCGGCGAGCGCCTGCTTGAGCGGCTGAATGATGGGGATGCCGCCGCCGACGCTGCCTTCAAAGCTGAAGTCTAAATCGCGGGTTTCGGCTTCGTGCAATAAATCATGGCCTGCTTTCGCCATCATTTCTTTGTTCGCCGTGACGATGTTTTTACCGTGCCGGATGGCCCGAAGCACGAGGTCGTGCGCGGGGCTGACGCCGCCGATCAGCTCGCACACGATGTCTATCTCCGGGTCATCGGTCACGTCTTCAGGCCGCTCGGTCAGCAGCGCGGGGTCAACGTCCACATCACGCGCTTTGGACTTATCGCGGATGGCAATACGTGTCACAACCACGGGAACACCGACTTTGCGGGCAATGTCTTCGGCGTTCTCCGTCAAGACTCGCACAGTGCCGCTGCCGACAACGCCGAGGCCCAAAATGCCGACATTGATCTGATTCTTGTTGGTCACTGCGGCTCCACAAAAATTAAAGGCTGCCCCTGCTGGACCAGCTTGCCGCTCTCGACCGGCATTTCGGTGACGCGGCCCGCCACTTCCGACGGCACTTCGCTGTAGACTTTCATGGCTTCAATCAGCCCAATCGCCTGGCCGACTTTGACGAAGTCGCCGACCGCCACAAACGGCGGGTCGTCGGGCGACGGAGATTGGTAAAAGACTCCGACCATTGGCGACTCCAGCGCGATTGCGGTCGACTTCGGCTTTGGCGGCGTCAATACCGCCGTCTCCGAGTACGCGGGCGACTGCGCAGGCGACAGCAGATGCGGATGCGCCGGAACCGCCATTGTCGGCATCGGCACAGATGACGCCGGCGCGGAAACGGCTGCTTTCACCGTCAGCGTCACGCCCTCGTGTTCCACTGTCAGCTTGGACAGCCCGTGGGCCGCGACAAGCTGGGACAGGGTCCGCACAGCTTCTACAATCGTCTCATTCTTGATTTGTTCGGTCACGCGCACTGCTCCTGCGACATTGTAGCACAGGCGCGGCAGGAATTCCTATGCCGCCTGCCGAATACCTGTCCACTATGAGCCTCCAAGACCTGAGACTAAAGATTGACGGCATTGACACCGAGATTGTCCGGCTGCTGAACGACCGCGCGGCTTTGTCGCTGGAAGTGGGCCGGCAGAAGTCGGAAGACAAAAGCGCCCGGTTTTTCGCCCCGGAGCGCGAGCGGGACATGATCGGGCGGCTGCTGGAATTGCACGGGTCGGGAGCGCTGCCCAAAGACTCGCTTCTTGCCATCTACCGGGAGATTATTTCGGCCAGTATCGCCCTGCAAAAGCCGATGACGGTGGCGTACTGGGGGCCGTCGGGGACCTTTACCGAAATGGCGGCCATGTCCCGCTTCGGCTCGTCGGCGTCGTACTACGACTGCGCGGGCATCGCGGACGTGTTTGGGGAAGTCGAGCGCGGGCGGGCGGATTACGGGGTCGTTCCCGTCGAAAACTCCACCGAAGGTGTCGTGAACTACACGCTGGATATGTTCCATGAAACATCACTCAAAATCTGCGCCGAGATTTTCGTGACCATTATCCAGAATTTACTGACCCATGCTAAGTCGCTCGGCGAAATCCAGCGGCTTTACACCGGCCCGCAGCCGCTCGCCCAGTGCCGCCGGTGGCTGGACCAGCACCTGCCGGGCGTCGAGATCATCGAAATCATGCCGACGTCCAAATCCGCCGAACGCGCCGCCGCCGACCCGCAGGGCGCGGCGATTGCTCCCAAACGATCCTCGGAAGTGTACGGCGTCCCCATGCTGTTTGAGTCCATTGAAGACAGCCCGCACAACCGCACCCGCTTTCTGGTCATTGGCCGCAACGAGCCGCCGCCGACCGGGCGTGATAAGACTTCAGCCCTCTTCGCCGTCAAGAACGAGCCGGGTTCACTGGGCCGCGCCCTCCGGGCCTTTGAGGCGCACAACGTCAACCTCAGCATGGTCGCGACCCGTCCCGCCCGCAACACGGCCTGGGAGTATGTCCAGTTCGCGGATTTTCAAGGCCACGAGAACGACGAGCCGGTCAAGCTCGCACTGGAAGATCTACGGAAGCAGTCCATTTACGTCAACGTACTGGGATCATACCCGGAGGGTTAGATGACCAAAAAAGCCGCTGCGCTGGCCGTCCTTGAGCTAAACCATGTGACGCTGTATGTGCGGGATTTGGAAGCGTCTGTTCAGTTCTACCGCGAAGTTCTCAGCCTGCCGCGTTTGCCGCGCCCGAATTTCGGGTTTGCCGGGGCCTGGTTTGCACTCGGCCCCCAGCAGCTACATCTGAATATAGACACGCAGAACCAGGACAAAGAGCGGCACTCGCTGCATATTGCGTTTTTGGTTCAAGACGCCTTTGCGGCGGCTGAGGCATTGCAGGAGCGCGGGGTGACACTTCAGGGCGAGCCGGGCCTGCGGCCTGATGGTGCGGTCCAAATGTTTTTTCAGGACCCCGACGGGTATCTTTTGGAGCTGACTTCACTTGAGCGAAATTGAAATTATCGAGCGCGAGATGAGCGACACTGAATTTGCCCGGATGAACGCCGGGTTTGACGAGCATACGCGGGAACACGGCAATCCGGTCCAGACTCAGGAGCGTTACGGCTTTGTGCTGACGGACGGCGGCAGGTTTGTCGGCTGTTCCAGCGGACTGGTTTACAAGAATGGCGATGTGTATAACGGCTGGTTTTACCTCACAGATTTGTTCGTCGAAAAGCCGTACCGGAAGCAGGGCTTTGGGGCCGAACTGCTGCAAAAGCTGGAAAACCGCGTGGCGCCGCTCGGCGTTTCAAGCTTTCTCGTGGTCACCGCCGGGTATGAAGCGCCCGAATTCTATGAGAAGCAGGGCTACCGCATCGTCTTTGAGCAGGACAATTATTACGCCACCGGCCACAGCCGGGTCATGCTGCGAAAGACACGGCCCGGCGCGTGCGGTTAAACGACCCGCGCACGTTCGGCGGGCGCGGCACGCTGGCTGCGCTTTGCTGCTTGGCCCTGTTTCTGTTTGCGGTGTATCTCGGTGCCATCGGCATTCTCCTTCCGGCGCTGGGGCGGACGTTCGGGCTGGGGCCGGCGGTGGAAGGGCGCATCTTCCCGGCGAGCTTTGGCGGGTATGTCGTCGCAGTCCTCGCCTGCGGCATTTTGTCGGACCGGCTGGGACGCAAGCGTGTTCTTTTAGGCACGATTTTCGTGTACGCCGCCGCGCTGGCTTTGGCGGGATTTTCCCACAGTTTCGGCCTGGTCTTGGCGGCGTTTGCGCTGATCGGGGCGGGCGGCGGGGCGATGGAAACGGTCGCAAGCGCTCTGGCGGCGGATGTGTTTCCCGAAAAGCGGGCGGCGATCCTGAACGCGCTGCAAATCGCGTTCGGCACGGGAGCAATAGTATCTCCGCTGCTGGCCCATAAACTGCTGACGCTCGGCACCGACTGGCACCGGCTGTTTCTGGGCGTCGCGCTGGCAAACTTTGTGATGCTGGCTCTGCTGGCCGTGCAGAAAGTTCCGCTTCCGACGCACCCGGCGGAAGCGCTGGACGGCGCGGCTTTGCGGGCCGTCTTGAAACAGCCTTCGTTCCTCATTTTGTGCGGCTGTCAGGCGCTGTATGTCGGGGCCGAGACTGGGTTCTCGTCGTGGCTGCCGAGCTACTTTGGACGCCTTCCTGGCGGCGCGGCCTGGGCGGGCGTGGTCGTCAGCGGCTTCTGGGTGACGATGACGGTGGGCCGGGCCGCCGTCGGCGGCGGAGTCTTCGGCCTGCCGCTGACGCGCCTTGCGTGTGGATTAGCCGTTTTGGGCGCGGCGGCTTCGGGGGCGATGCTGCTGACAGGAAACGTCAGTGTTGCGCTGGCCTGCGCTTTGGGAACGGGCCTGTGTTTCTCCGGCATTTTCGGCCTGGTGCTGGCCGAGGCCGGAAATCGGTTCCCACGCTCGGCAGGAACAGTCTTCGGCGGCGTGGTCGCGGCGGGCGGTGTCGGCGGCGCGGCTGTTCCGTGGGCGGTCGGGGCGCTGACGGGAACGACGTGGGGCTGGCGCGGGGCGCTGGCGCTGGTCCCGGCATCCGCGCTGGCGCTGGGCATCTTGCTGCTGTTTTTAGAGAAGCGGCGTTCGTAGGCCGTGCGGGAACCCCTACCGCGCTCCGGGCATTTGTCTGATATGCAATTTACGAAGATGCAGGGCGTCGGCAACGATTTTGTGGTCGTAGACGCGGCAATGCTGCCAACAGCGAGTTTTTTGCCTGAGTTAGCACGGACAGCGTGCGACCGAAAGTTCGGCATTGGGGCTGACGGGCTGCTGGTCGTCTCGCGGGAGCAGGGGGCAGACACGGCGTTTCGGATGCGGATGTTTAACCCGGACGGCACGGAAGATATGTGCGGGAACGGCCTCCGGTGCGTCAGCCTGTGGGCGTACCGCGCCGGCTGGCTGGACGGGCAGACGCAGTTTACGGTGGCCGCTTTAGACGGTCCCCGCGCTGTCGAAATGCTGTCGGTGAGCGGCGACGAGCGCACGGCGGAGTTGCGCGTGGACATGGGCGTTCCGCAGCTTGCGTCTGAACGCCTGCCGTTCTGCGGCGCTATTGAGGCGGCGATTGTGGGTTATCCACTGGCCGTCGGCGGCGAAGAGTTTCTAATCACAGTCGTCAACACAGGCAGCACACACACGGTCATCTTCGGGCCGCCGCCGTCCGAAGAACTCTTCCAGCGTATGTCGCCATTGATCGAAAACGACACGCTGTTCCCGGAGCGCACGAGCGTTCTGTGGGCGACACCGCGCGACACGGACACCATTGACATCCGCATTTGGGAGCGCGGCGCCGGGGAAACGCTTGGCTGCGGCACGGGTGCCTGCGCGGTCGGCGTGGCGGCGGTTTTGAACCATCTTGCGGCCCCAAACGCGCCGCTTGCCATTGTTTCCAAAGGCGGAACACTGCGGATCACCTGGCCGGGCGAAGGCGCTTCAGTGCTGATGACGGGACCCGCACAATTCGTGTATGAAGGAGACATCGCTCTTGACCGCGCCGCCTAAGAGAACAATTCCGGAAAAACCGAGCTTTGACAAGCGCTTTGATCTGCGCTCGTTCGGCGAGCCATTAAAAGCGCTCCGGGCCGTCCCGATCCGGGATGCCGGGGAGCCGCTCGTAGACCTGCGCGAATTCAGTCCCGGCGTTATTCTGCGCCCCGGCTGCCTGCCGTTTTTGCGCGAGACGGTCGCTCTGAAAGTCAATCAAGTGCAGGAGCGGCTGCCGGCAGGCCACATCCTGACTATCGGAACCTGCCTGCGGACACTTGCCATGCAGCGCGGCATCCGCGAAAACGTGACGAAAGACATGGCGGAAAAGCACCCGGAATGGCCGGCGGCGACGCTGGCCCGGATGCTGAACCGGATGGTCGCGCCCCCGGATGACCCGTCCCCGCCCCCGCACACCAGCGGCGGCGCTTTAGATGTCGGCATTCAAGGCCCCGACGGGCAGGCGCTGGACTTCGGCGCGGGCGACAGCTTCTGGGCGACGGCTCCGACCTACTGCGGCAAACTGTCCGAGACCGCCCGGTCAAACCGCCTGCTGCTGATTGAGACGATGGAGTCCACGGGCCTGACCAACTATGTCGGCGAGTGGTGGCACTGGAGCTACGGCGACCAGGGCTGGGCGCTCCGCGTCGGCAGCCCGGTGGCTTATTACGGTGCGGTAGAGGTGGAGGACGCCGAAAACAAGCGCATCCCGCAGCCGCCGGAAGAGCCGAAAGCGGAAGAGGAAGCGAAGGAAGCGAAGGCCGGGGAAGTTACAGCGGAAGAAGAGGCGAAAAATGAGGATGCGGAAGCCGCCGTGAAGACGAGGGCGTGAACGACCCTGGGGCAAGCCCCAAGGGCTTCTGCGTTGCCTCTTGACGCCGCCCTGGTGTGACGTCGGGCCTTGCAGGTCGTGGGCGGCTCCCCGGTTTCGCGGGCGTTCGCCTTCGAGAAAAGCATTTTCGGATGATCCTGAGCGTCTGCGCCCCCCAGCGAGGGCGCAAGTTCCTGACCGACGGGGCAAGCCCCGTGGCTTCAAGAGTGGTGAACGACCTCGCTGGGGAGCGCAGACGCTAAGGTCCCGCCTGCGCGGGACAAGACAAATCTTTCTGAACTCTTCCGCCACGCAGGTGGCGGCTTGGCGCTTCGCCCCTCAGCGAGGGCGTTTACGCCCTCGCATTCACGCCCTCGTCCTATTGAACGCACTGCGGGCAGATATGAAAAAGCGGCCTCCGAGAAATCGGAGGCCGCCGGTTTTTGTGCTTTGTTAAGTTGTTTGGTTTTTACGGTATTCGGTTGTGGGGCAGTATTTAATTGTCTTTATTAAGTTATAGGGCAGTATTCGGTTGTCGTTATGAAATTGTCTGACACAAGCGTTATGCCCCTCAAACGTCCGGCTTAAACACCCACACTACTTGCCGATGCAAAAACGCGAAAATATTTCGGCAATCACATCTTCCGTCGCCGTTTCTCCGGTAATTGTGCCAAGCGTGTTCAGTGCCCCGCGCAGGTCGATAGAGGCGAAATCCGCCGGCAGACCCTCTGCGAGCGACTGCCTCGCCTGCTCAATCTGGAGCGACGCTGCCGACAGGGCTTGCTTGTGGCGGGCGTGAGTGACAAGCGTGCTTTCGGGGATGCTCGACGCGCCGCCCAGCGCGTGCTGCAAAATGGCGGCTTCAAGTGCGTCCAGGTTCCAGCCGGTCAGCGCGGACACGGCGATCCCGTTGGTCGGCGGTCCCGATTGCCGGGACAAATCCCACTTGTTCCAAACAACTAGGTGCGGGCGGCCCGCGAGCGATCGGCGCAAGTCGGCATCTTCCGGTGTTTCGCCGGTTTCGGCGTCCAAGACAAGCAGCACAAGATCAGCGGCGCTCAGAGTGGCGCGGGTGCGGGCGACGCCGAGCTGCTCCACTTCATCGGTTGTCTCGCGCAGGCCCGCTGTGTCGGACAGGCGGAGCGGGACGCCGCTTAAGTTGACAGTTTCTTCCAAAACGTCGCGGGTCGTGCCGGGGATCGGCGTCACAATCGCCCGGCTGGTGCGAAGAAGCGCGTTCAGGAGCGAGGACTTGCCGACATTCGGGCGGCCTGCCAGCACGACGGACAGACCCTCGCGGACCAGAATGCCGGAATCGGCAGTCGCCAGCAAATCCGCAAGCTGCCGCCGGGCGGTCTTAAGTTCGGCTTCGCAGGCGGCAGCGTCCAGCTCGCCGACGTCTTCGGGGAAGTCTATTGTGGCTTCAATCTGCGCCAGCACGCCCAAAACGCCGCTCCGAACGGCCCGCACGGCTTGGCTTAAGCGGCCTTCGCTTTGACGCCGGGCCAGACGCTGCGCCTGCGCGGTCTGAGCGGCAATCAAGTCGCCGACAGCTTCGGCTTGGGCGAGGTCCATCTTGCCGTTCAAATAGGCTCGCTCGGTGAACTCGCCGGGCCGGGCTAGGCGTGCGCCGCAGTCCAGCAGACGCGCTAAAATTTGGCCTAAAATCAAAGGACTGCCGTGGGCGGAAATCTCGGCGACATCTTCGCCGGTGTACGACCGGGGGGCGTGAAAGACGGAGATTAAGACGTCGTCTATCATGCCGCCGTCCGCGCCGACAAGGCGGTTTCGGTGCAGGGTATGGCCGGCAAATGACGCGCACGACCTGCCGCCGCGCGTCGCGGCGTCTACCACCGCAAACGCCGACGGGCCGCTGACCCGAACAACGCCGAGGCCGCCGGTTCCCGGCGGGGTTGCCAGCGCACAGATTGTGTCGTCATCAGGCATAGCTTCATTATACCCGGACGCAGTTTCCGCGTTTCTATGGACCGATTTGATGCAAAAGCGCGGCTTGTCGGATATAATACACCCAGCAAAGAAATCTGCGACTTTTTCCGCGCCTGCGTGTCATAGGCAATAGAAGTTCCGACAAGAAGTTTCTTACCGAAGGGAAGACAGTCCATGCTCAGTCGAATTATGCGCTACATGAAGGGCCTGCTGGGGTTCAAGCTGGACCAGCTCGAAGACCCGGAGATTTTGCTTCAGCAGGCCCAGCAGGAGATGCGCGAGGCCCAGGCCAAGAACCGTGAACGGGCCGTCCAGGCCATCACGCAGAAGAACAACTTGCAGGCGCTCGTGGACCAGACCCAGAAGATGGTAGACAATCTGGGCGCAAAAGCCGAGTTTGCCCTGAAAAACGGCGACCGCGATTTGGCCCGCCAGCTTCTGGTCGAAAAAGGCCAGTATGACAACACGCTGACGTCTACCAAAGCGTCGCTGGCCCAGGCGCTGGAAACGACCGAAGCCGTCAAGCAGGCCATGCGGCGCGAGGAAGAGCGCATCCGGGCGAAGACCGCCCAGGCGCTTTCAATGAAGGCCCAGTGGAAACAGGCCCAAATCGAAAACTCGATGAACAAGGCGCTGGAAGGCATGTCCGCCGACGGCACCGACCAGGCGTTTGAGCGGGCCGCCTCCAAGATCTCCAACGCCCGCTCGGAAGGCCAGGCCCGGACGGAATTGGCCCGCGAGAGTCTCAGCGGCAAGCTGGCTGGCCTCGACGATATTCAAGCGTCGAATGCCGCCGACGATGAACTGACCCAGATGGAGCAGCGCCTCGGTCTGACCTCGAAGCCTGCGGCTGCCACCGCCCCGCACACGGCGACAACCAGCGCGTCCGACATTGATCGTCAGCTTCAGGAACTCGAAGCGCGGGTCGGCGGCGGGGGCGGGACGGCGGCTTAGTCAAACACCATGAGCAATCTGTTCGGGCGGTCACTCCGCCTTGCCAAGACCTATTTAGACGAAGCCAAAGGCCGGGTGAGCGACATCAGCGAGAGCGCCCAGGAAGAACTCTCTCGTGCCTTGAACCGCGATGATATTCAGTCCGGCCTTTCCAGCCCCGCCGACCCGATGGCCCGCGCCCAGGCGAAGATCGCCGCCGCGCGGGGCGAGACGGCGGCGCGGACGGAAGCGCGTCCCGTCGGCCAAACCGTTACCGATCCCATTCAAACCGCGTATAAGATTATCGGCGTCCCGGCAGGCTCCGATTACTTGACCGTCCAAACGGCAGTCAACAAGCTGCGGGAGCGCTGCGCCCCGTCGCGCTTCCCGAACGGCTCGGTGGAGCAGTCGGAGTCGCAGATGATCCTGCAAAAAGTGGAAGAAGCCTACCAAGTCCTGCAAAAAGAGCTGGACCCCGGCGCGGGCCGCTTTGACAAGCTGGAACTGTGAACGCTGAGGCGGCAGGAATGCAGGAGGCGCGGTTTGCCGCGCTGGTTCGGGATGCTCAGGCGTGCCGAGCCTGCCCGCGCATGGAAGGCCGGCGGCGCGTTTTGACGCCCGCCAATGGGCCGCTGTCGGCGCGGGTTTTATTTATCGCCGAAGCGCCGGGACGGCTCGGCGGCGACAAAGGCGGCGTTCCGCTGACCGGCGATGCATCGGGCCGGAACTTCCTGCGGTATCTAATGGCAGCGGGCTTAAAGCGTGAGGACGTGTTTGTGACGAACGCGGCTTTGTGCAACCCGCGCACCGAGCGCGGCACGAACGCCCCGCCGTCGGCGTCCGAGCTTCGCGCCTGCTCTTCGTTTTTGGCCCGAACATTGGACGTTGTGCAGCCTCAAATCATTGCAACCCTCGGCAGCAAAGCGCTGGCCGCCCTGCATCTTATTTCGCCGCATTCCTACACCCTCCGGGACCATGCCGCAGTAGCGGTTTCTTGGAACGGACAGACCCTGTATCCGCTGTACCACCCATCGCCGCAGGTCGCCATCAGCCCAACCGGGCGCAGTCACGCCGCGCAGGAAGCCGACTACGCCGCCCTCCGGCGTTTATTAGACGCTGAACAATGAGCGTGCAGGCGACTGAAGTCGCGGCAACAAAAGCACAAAGTCCGTCTTCGCGGACTCAGCATCCGAGGCTTACTCCTAACCTGCGAAGGCAGGTTTCGTGTACTTGTTGCCGCGACTTCAGTCGCCCGCAAAGATATTAGAAACGCAGACGCTATGGCAGCCGACTTAAACGAAGTGCCGGGCGCGGGAGAGCGGCCCGGCGGCTGCCCGATTCAAGTCGTCACGGACGGCGATACCGTTACTATCACGCTGCCGCCGCGCGGCGTTTCCCCGATTGTCCTTTTCTTCGCCGCTGTTCTGCTCGGCAATCTGCTGGTCGCGTTGTATACCGGCCTCATGCTGCTGCTGGCGAACAAAAGCGTGCTGGGCATGGCGCAGATCGCGCCGGGCGGCCTGCCGGTCTCCCTCAAGCCGCAAGCCGGCTTCCTGCTGTTCGCGCTGGGGCTGGCGGAAGCGCTGGGCGTCTTTACCCTGGCGGCGATCCTGCGGCCCATCTTTTTCCATGAAACGCTGATTTTAGACGCCGAGTGGGTCACTCTCAATCGCACGGATTGGGGACGGACGAAGACGCGGGCGATGGCGCGAGCCGATGTGCGCGGATTTACTCTGCACCGTGTCCCGCCGGGGCTGGATGCCGCAACCCTGGTCATTCAGGGCCGGGGCGAGGAAGTGGAAGTCGGCGAAGGTCTGCGCGAAGCCGACCGCGAGTGGCTGGCCTCAGTCGGCAATGCGCTGCTAAAAAGAGTCTACTGAAGCAGGGCTGAGAGCTGGGCGAGCTGTGCCGGAGAGCCGAGGGCGATCAGAACGTCCCCCGCGACAATCCGCCGCTCATAGGGCGGGTTAGGAAAAAAGCCGCTGGTTTGAGAGGCCGGGCGCATGGCGACCACCTGCGCCCCGGTTCTCTGCTTGAACTGCGCGTTCCCAAACGTCTGCCCGGCATAGGCCGACTCCGCCGAGACCTGCACTTCGCGCACGGCGAACGCCGCCGGGTCGGCCTGGGTGATCGCGGCGATGAAGTCGGTGAGGGCCGGGTTGATCGCGGTGGCGGCCATCCACCGGCCGCCGAGGGTGTAGGGTGAGATGACCTTGCTTGCCCCGGCCCGGAGCAGCTTCGCTTCATTCTGCGGGGCGTCGGCACGGGCGACGATGAACAGGTCGGCACGAACGCCCCTCGCCGACAGCACGATGAACGTGTTGGAGGCATCGGTCGGGGTCACCGAAATCAGGGCCGCCGCCCGGTGAATTCCCGCCGACACCAGCACAGCATCGTCCGCCGCATCGCCTTCGAGGCAGAGAATACCCGCGTCGCGCAGCTCGCCGATCCGATTCGGGTCCCGCTCGATCACGAGGAACGGGATTTTGTTCTGGGTGTACCCGTCTGCAATCTGATGGCCGATGCGCCCGTAGCCGCAGATAATATAATGGTTGCTGAGAGAATTGATCACGCGGTTCATCCGTTTCTGGGCCAGCACGCGCCGGGTCTGCTCACTCGTCAGTGTTTCTAAAACAGTCGTAAACAGCCAGGCGGCGGTGCCGAGGCCGACGACGATCAGCAGGATTGTAAAGATCTGCCCCGCGACATCGAGCGGCTTCACCTCGCCGTAGCCGACGCTGCTCAGCGTAATCACGGTCATAAAGAGCGCGTCGAGAAACGACATGCGCTCAATCGTCATGTACCCCAGCGTGCCGCCCGACAGCAGCAAAAAGCCGGCCAGCAGCGCCAGCCGCAGGCGCAGCAGGGGGTCCCGGAAGTAGTCGAATTTGGGCGGAGACCTCATCGCGCGGCCACCGTGACCTGGTTGCCGGGCTTCACCGTGACCGTGTACGATTTGCCGTGAAACTGCACGCCTTTGACCGTTAAGCCGCCCCACCCCGGCGGCAGATGCGGGTCGGCATAAAGCGCCGCGATAGCGTCACCGACGATTTTCGTCCCCGCCGCCCTCTGCCCTGCTTCCACGGCTTGCAGCCCTGCGAAGCCGTACAAAACGCTCTGCAAACACCCGCCCATGCCCGTACAGAAATACACGCGGTTTGAGGTACGTTTCTCGGCGAACGCATCCCACGGCCCGCGCATGAACGGCCGGTAGCTGTCATGGAACTGGTCCAATGACGCCTGCCCGCGTCCGAGTTGTGCCGCCACAACCGCCTGCATACTAGCCGTCATCGCCGGGCCGTTCTTGATGGTATGCGCCGAGTAGAAGTCCAGCATCTTGCCCTCAGTTGCCGCCGGGAATGGCTTACGGAGCGGGTAGATCAGCAGCAGCGTGTCGGCCTGTTTGGCCGAGAAGCGGTCGGTCATCGGCGCGTCGTTCTCGGCGGGAATGCCGCGCGTCTTGTCATAGGGGAAATACAGGCCATCGGCAATCGCCGCCCAGCGCGGGTCGGCGGGCTGCCCGATCACTTTTGCCGCCGAGACCGCCGCGCGTAAGTTCGCCTGCACGACCGCGTTTGTGTAAGCATCGTCATTGACCACGCCCGCCGTCTCGTCCGGCGACAGCACTTTGAGAATATGGTACTTGCCGTCCGCGCCTTTGCTGACTCTGGACACCCAGTACGCCGCCGTCGCCGACAGCACCGGCCAGCCTTCTTTGGCTAAGTACGCCTTGTCGCCCGTCCACAAGAAATACTGCCAGGCGGCCCAGCCGACATCCGCCGTGATATGCCGCTCCTGCGCAAACTCCGCCGGCGCCATTTCCGCTCCGGTGCCCGCGCTTTCCCACGGGTATTCGGCTCCCGCGAACCCGTGCATTTTGGCGTTCTTCTTGGCTTGTCCCAGCGTCTTGAACCGATAATCTATAAT
The DNA here is from genome assembly GCA_965277885.1 of Capsulimonadaceae bacterium. Classification (GTDB taxonomy): domain Bacteria; phylum Armatimonadota; class Armatimonadia; order Armatimonadales; family Capsulimonadaceae; genus JANXMY01. The sequence continues at coordinate 1,333,892 of CBDIDS010000003.1, forward strand.
GGATTTCGCGTAGTCCGGGTGCTGGACTAGAAGTGCGGGCAGCATCCAGATTTCGGCGTCCCAGAAGATATGCCCGCCGTAGATGTCCGACGACAGCCCCATCGGCGGAATGGAATGGTCCGAGCCGGGGTAAGTGGACGACAGCAGGTAGAATAAGTTTGCATGCGTCACCTGCTGCGCCTCCGGGTCGCCGCTAATGACAATATCCGAAGTCTGCCAAATCTTGGGCCAGTTGCGCTTAACTTGATCATCGAAATTACGCACGACAATCCCGTTTCCCTGACCGTCGCGTGTTGTGAACTCCCCGCGTTGCATATCTAGTTGCTGAGAGTAGGGAATAGGTGTTGGGCTTTTTTCGACCCCTAAATTATTGGCACCGATAAGCGCAACTTGGTTCACAGGCTGAAGCTGTCCATTCTCGTAGACGCCAGCCCGAAAACCGCCTTTTGCATCCCCAGTCGGTGACACAAGATAGCTGACTTGTCCATTGCTGGTATAAAACAGGACATAGTAACGAGAAGCGGACGAAGTTAAAATCCAGGGATCAAAGGTCTTTTGGCTGAGAAAAAGCTGGTTTGCGGCGATGGCTTCGTCGTGCGGCGAGAGCATGGTGCCAGTTTGCGACGGTGTAGTCTCGTGACATCCGGTAAGCAGAAGACAGGCGGCGGCGAGCAGGGGTATAAAGCGGGCGTTCATACGGGTATGATACGCGCAGGAGCGGGGGAAATCCTGCATGGATTAAGAACCCCTCCCGCTCGTTCCTATGCCTTCGGCATTACTTCGTATCTGCTCCCTCCCCTGTTAGGGAAGGGCTATACAGAGCAGAAGACGGCCACCCCGCGTCCACTGGACTGGTCTGTTCTTAAGAACTTACTTGTCCTTCCCTAACAGGGGAGGGAGCAGATACGAAGTAATGCCGAAGGCATAGGAACGAGCGGGAGGGGTTCTGAAAACTTATGGAAGAGAAAATTGTCCGGGCGTACCGAACGCCCGAAAAGCAGGCATTGGCCGTGCAGATGCGGCGGGAGATGACGCCGAGCGAAGCACGCCTTTGGGAACGACTTCGAGCAGGCCGTCTTCAAGGGTTGTCGTTTCGACGGCAGCAGGTCATCGGCGGCTTTATCGCGGACTTTTACTGCCGCTCGGCCCGGCTGATGATTGAGTGCGATGGCCTTGTTCATGCGAGCCAAGCTGAGTACGACCAGGAACGGGACGCAATTATCGCGGCCTACAACTTACGCATCCTACGCTTTAGCAATGATGCCATCGCGCACAATTTACCGGCAGTTCTCGCCGAGATTATGAAAGCAGTAAACCCAGCATCAATATCCAAAGCCCTTCCCTAACAGGGGAGGGAGCGAGGAACGAGCGGGAGGGGTTCTTTAAAGGGATTATCTATGGCGGACACAAAAAAGATACGCTGGGGCGTGGTGGGAGCGACGGCGCAGATCGCGCAAAAAGGAGTCATACCGGCGATCCTGGACAGCCCGCACGCGGAATTAACTGCCGTAGCGTCGCGCAATCGGGACAGCGCCAAAGAAATCGCGGCGGCTTACGGGCCGGACGTGGCGGCTTACGGCGACTATGATTCGCTGATTGCCGACGACGCGGTCGATGTGGTCTATCTGCCCCTGCCGAACAAGCTGCATCTCGGCTGGGCGGTGGAAGCGATGAACAACGGCAAGCATGTCCTGTGCGAGAAGCCGCTGGCGCTGAACGCGATGGAAGCCGAGGAAATGCTGGAAACGGCGGACGCCAACGGAGTCGTGCTGTCGGAAGCGTTTATGTACCGCTATCACCCCTTGCAGCAGGAGATCCAGGACATCGTGCGGGGCGGCGGCCTCGGCGCGGTCCACTTGGTCCGGGCCTCGTACTCGTTTGTCCAGACCGATCTCGCGGACTACCGACGCGACCCCGGCGCAGGCGGCGGGGCGCTGTTTGATGTCGGCTGTTACTGCGTCAACATTGCCCGGATGGCGTTCGGGGCGGAGCCGACAGCGGCGACGGCGAAGTCATTGTACGACCCGGACACGGGGATTGACACAACCACGACGGCGCTTTTGGAGTTCGGCACGACCGGCATGGCCTTGATTGACTGCTCGTTCTCGCTGTCGTTCCGGGCGTCGTATGAGATCGTCGGCAGCGATGCTTCGGTGAGTGTGCCGCGCTTTCTGCTCGGCGGCCTGCGCTCCGGCGGCAAGCCGGAAGCGGGAGACTACCGGCTGTCTTACGCGGGCGAGGCGGAGGAGCGGCTCTCAAAACCGGGCAATATGTACGCGGGCGAAGTCGAGGCGATGTCGTGCCGACTTTTGGGCCAAGAGAACTTTCTGCTGCCGCCGATGGACTCACTGCACAACATGATCGCGCTGGATGCGATTGCCGCCTCCGCCCGCTCCGGCCAAAAGGTGCTGCTGTGAAAAGGTGCTGCTGTGAAGGGTTATTGGGCCGTGACAGTTAGCGGCCCTGCTGTCCCTGTTCCCGGCTGGCTGGTGACAGAGGAGGTTGTCGAAGCCACCGAGAAGAAGGCGTTCGCTGTGTGATGCCCAGCGGCGGCGCAGCCCTGCGAGGGTGTCAGCCCCGGATCATTTTTCGTGCTGACAACCTGAATTGCCGAGACCGACTGACCCGGCGCAAGTGTGACGACCGGGCCATTGGCGACTGCCGCAGAAATTGGTCCTGTGGGATAAACCGGCTGGATTGAAGAGTTGTAGATCACCAGCGACGCGGGGACAGTGCCGAACACTGCCGGGTAGATAAAAGGCTGGTAGGTGATAGCTTGAGCAGTCGGGTTGGTCAGCGTCGCCGTCAGGCCATCGGAGAGCGTCGTCGAAACTGAGTGTGGCACGAAAAAGATCGGGTCGCTCGTGTTTTTGGGTAAGCTGCTTCCGCCGCATCCGGCAGGGCGAGAAGCGCGGCAGGCAGCCAAAATCTTTTCATCTCATTCCCCCTTTACTTCCCCTTCGGCGTGACGGGAAACCAGCCTTCGGCACGCAGCGTCTTGGTGATCTTAACGGCGGATGCGGCCCGGTTGAACGTGTAAAGATGGACGCCCGGCACGCCGTGTTGCAGGAGATCCCGGCACTGCTGGGCAGCGTAGGCCATCCCGCGCTCCTGCACGTCTTTGTCTGTCCCCTGCCCCAGCGCCTCCAGCAGCATTTGCGGGATCTCCTGGCGGCTGAGTTCCTGGAACCGGGTGAGCTGAGTGAGTGAAGTCACCGGCAGGATCCCGGCAATGAGTGGGAGCGTCACCCCGGCTTTCGCCGCTTTTTCGCGAAACTCGTAGTACACCGCGTTATCAAAAAACGCCTGCGAGGTCGCAAACTCCGCGCCGCAGTCCTGCTTGTGTTTCAGCCATTTGATGTCGTCGTCTAAATGCAGGGCGTCCGGGTGCTTTTCCGGGTAGAACGCGCAGCCGACATGAAAATCAAACTCGGTTTCAGCGTATTCGATCAAATCGCTGGCATGGGCGAAGCCGCCGGGGTGCGGCTGGTAGGAGAAATCGTTCTTCGGCGCATCGCCGCGCAGAGCCATCAGATGGTTGATCCCAGCGGCTTGCAGGGTGGTCAGGATTTCGCAAATTTCTTCTTTGGAATGGCCTACGCACGTCAAGTGCGGCACGGATTCTATGTCCAGCTCGCGCTCAATGCGGCTGACTAAATCTACGGTCTTCGCCCGGTTGGAGCCGCCTGCACCGTAGGTAACGGAGACAAAGTCGGGGGCCTGACGCGCCATTTCGCCGAGTGTGGAATAGAGTGTCGCCCACCCCGCCGGGTTCTTCGGCGGCGAGAACTCATAAGAGAGTGTCGGCACACCCGCCGCTAATTTATCGCAAAATGCCATGTTTCTTATCCAATTCCAAGCTTGACTTCGACAGACTCGCAGAGCGTGTGCAGCATCACTTGATGGCACTCCTGAATCCGCATGGCGCTGGGGTTGACGCTCTGAATGCACATCTCGTAATCTGCTAAACCCTGACACTTGCCGCCGGTTTTTCCCGTAAACAGCCCCGTCACGACCCCGCGTTCCCGCGCCGCCGTCAACGCCCGCCGAATGTTTTCCGAGTTGCCGCTGCTGGTGAACGCTATCAAAACGTCGCCGGGCATTCCAAGCGACTGGATTTGGCGGGCGAAAATCTCGTCAAAGCCGTAATCGTTGGCGATGCAGGTCAGAACCGTGCCGTCCACCGACAGGCACATTCCCGGCAGAGACTTCCGTTCCCGGTAAAAGCGCCCGGTGAACTCTTCGGCGAGGTGCGCCGCTTCCGCCGCCGACCCGCCGTTCCCGCAGGTCAGCAGCTTATGGCCGGTATTGAACGCGGTCAGCACTGCCTCGGACAGCGCGTTCAGCGTTTCTGTATGATCCAGCAGACTGACTAAGTCCTGCTGAAGCTCTTCAACATGTCGTGTCAGCATAATTTAGGTCGCTAATGCCTCCGCCAGCAGCGTCACCGGATGCGCGACGCGGATGTCCGGCAGGCCGCGCTCTTTGAGGCCGGACGCAATCCACGCTAGGCAGCCGGGGTTGCCGGTCGCAATCACCGATGCTCCCGTCGAAACAATGTTGTCCAGCTTGCGGGCTTGCAGGCGACGCGCCATGTCCGGCTCGGTGAAGTTGTAGATTCCCGCCGAGCCGCAGCAGACTTCGCTTTCGGGCAGCGGCACCCAGCGCGTGCCGGGCAGACGGGCCAGCAAAGCGCGGGGCGCGTCGCGAACTCCTTGCCCATGAACCAAGTGGCAGGCGTCATGGTAGGCCATTGTCGTTATGCCCGATGCAGGCGTCAGCGGGGCGACCCAGCCAATCTCGTCCAGCCATTCGCTCACGTCGCGGACTTTTGCCGCGAATGCCGCCGCTTCTGCGGCATACGCCGGGTCATCGGCCAGCAACTGTCCGTACTCTTTCATCTGTGAGCCGCAGCCCGCCGAGTTCACGACAATCGCATCCAGCCCGTCAAAAGGCGTGAATGCATCAATGAGCAGACGAGCAAGCGAACGGGCCTCGTCCCCGTAACCGTTATGGCCGTGTAAAGCCCCGCAGCAGCCCTGGCGGCGGTTGACCAAGACTTCGCAGCCGTTCGCGGCGAGAACCTGCACCGTGTCGGCATTGACATCCCCAAACAGAACGCGCATGGCGCAGCCAGACAGCATTCCGACGCGGGCGCGTTTGACGCCCACAGCAGGCGTGACGACCGGCGGCAGCGGCGGCGACAGTGTTTGGGGCAGCAAAGGCGTCTGCGCGTCGGCAGTCGCCTTGCCGGACAGCAGGCGCAAAGCAGGCGCGGGGACCATGCCGCCCGTCATCACCTGTGCCATCCGCAGCGCAACCGTCATGCGCTTCGGCTTCGCAAGCGTCCCCAGCAAAGCCGACCGGGCGGCGTCTGTCAGTGCGGGCCGGACACGCTCGGCAAGGATCCGCTCACGGGCCGTCTCCAAAATGCGCCCGTAGGGAACGCCGGACGGGCAGGCGGTCTCGCAGGCACGGCAGCCGAGGCAGAGGTCCAAATGCCGCGTCACATCGGGGTCTGCGGGCGACAGGCGGCCCTCGTGCATCTGCCGCATCAGCACCAGCCGCCCGCGCGGGCTGTCCGCCTCGCTTCCGGTTTCTAAATAGGTCGGGCAGGACGGCAGGCACAGGCCGCAGTGGACACACGCCATTAAATCCTGCTCATGCTGCTCGTTTTTGCGCTGCGTTTTCGTCATAACTTCCCGACAAACCGGCCGGGGTTCCACATTCGGGCTGGGTCAAGTGTTTCTTTCAGCCGGGCCATCAGGCCGAAGTCCGGCAGCAAAGGCGACCAGACGGGGACATCTGCTGTTCGAAGCGCCTCCGGCATCTGCGTAATCACAAAACTGCCGCCGCAGCGGTCGGCTTTGTCTTTGAGATCGGCATAAAACGGGTGCCAGTTTGCCCCTTCGGATTGAGGCGCGAAATGGGCGGTCATCAGGCCGAGCGCGGCGTCGGACGCCACTTCCGCTGTGAACCCGCTGCGCCGGGCGGTCCATTCCAGCATCCGCGAAAACGCGCCGACCTGCGACGACAGTATATGAAACTCGGCGGTCATCAGTGCGGGGTTCAGTGCGAAATCGCGCAGAGCCGACTGGACGTGCCGTGCGAGAGCATCTTCCAAACAGCCCGCGCCGAGCGTGTTCACCTGCCAGTCCACCGCTTCGCCGTCGCCGTCGAAGCCCAGCAGCACATACTGCGCGTCTTCGGCGCCGGGAACGACGGACGCGGCGGCCTTTGGACTGAGCAGAAACAGAAACGACGGCGAAAGATCGGAGCCGAGCAGATGGTCTAACACGTCTTCGCTGTTATGTTCCGCATCAAGCGGCAGCGCCACCGTCGCCGACGCTTCCGGCAGGGGCGAGACTTTCAGCGACGCTTCCGTGATCAGTCCTAAAGTGCCGAGCGAGCCGCAGTAAAGCTTCGGCAGGTCATACCCGGCGACATTCTTGACGACTTTGCCGCCGCCTTTAACGAGTTCGCCCCGGCAGTTGATGACTGTGACGCCGAGCAGTAAATCACGCACACTGCCATGGGAAAATCGCCGCAGGCTGTTCGCGCGGGCGGCAATCACGCCACCGAGCGTCTGCCGTTCGGGTTTTGCGATATCAAGCGGCAGGCACTGCCCGTGCTGCGCCAGAACCGCCTGTAACTGCGCGACAGAGACGCCCGCCCGCGCCGTGATGGTCAAATCGGCAGGCTCATACTCGGTGATCTGACTTAGGCCCGTCGTCACCAGCGCAGCGTCGTAGCGTTCCGGCAGGTAGCCGAGGCTTTGGCGGGTTCCGCCGCCCCACGGCACAAGCGCCTTGCCGGCATTTTCGCGCACAACATCTAACGCTTCTTCCGGCGACTGCGGGCAGAAGACTTCGGCGGGCTGCCGCCCTAGAACTGCATAGCGGGATAAATCAGCAGCGTGGGACGGCTCCGTCATAACAACAGTATATCATGTTTGAAGGGGAGGGGTCAACTGCATAAAAAGCAGGACGAAACATAGTGTTCGCCCAGAATAGAAAGTCCCCCTATGACTAACTGCGAAGCGATTCTATATCGGCGAGGAGGGTTGGGAGGATCGGCAGGAGGGACTCGGTGGCCGCGAACAGGGGCGCGGGGTTTGCGTGGCCGTGGAGGTCGCCGGGCAGGTTGATGAGGAGCGTGCCGCGACGGATGCCGGCGAGGCCGCGCGTAACGCTGTCAAGCGGAAAGCCGGCATCGGCGACGGCCCGGCGCAGCAGCTCGGCGATGCCGGGCGTCTCGTGGGTCAGGAGCGGGCGGGTGGCTTCCGGGACAATGTCGTCTTTCGTGAAGCCCGCCGCCCCGACCGTCAGGATCAGGTGGCAGCGCGACTGCGAATGGGGCGCGTCGCACCAGTCCCGCAGAAGTTTCTGGACTTTGGCCCGGTCAATCCGAATGACCAGGGGCCGATGGACGGTGTAGACCTGCTCGTTGCCGCGCATCAGGGCTGCTTCCACTGCCGCGCAGCCTGCTTCTTCCCAGGACCGCAGGCCAAGCTCAGAAAACGCCCCGATCCGCCGCGAAAACCCTAAAATCCCTACCCGAAACAGCCCTCGCATTATCGGTGGCCTTTGCCTGTCTGCAATCGGTGTCCTATTCCTTCTTCACTGCACCAAACCTTTGGTGACTTTCATGAAAATGTCTTCCAAATCCATCGCCTGCTCGGTGAACGCCAGCACGCGCAGGCCGTGCGAGATCAAAAGCGTGTTGAGGTCCGCCTGCGCTTCGGGGCCGCCGGTGAAGTCTACCTGCAAGTGCGAATCTACAGGGCGCACGGCGCGGACACCCGGCGCATCGGCCAGCAGCTCCGCCGCTTTGTCGGTTCCGTCCAGCAGCCGGATTTCCAGCGTCCGCCCGCCGGTGACCTGGTCCATGATGTCCTGCACATCGCCCGATACCAGCATTTCGCCGCGCTCGATAATGCCGACTTTGTTGCAGAAGTCCGCCAGCTCCGGCAGAATATGGGAGGAAATAATAATCGTCTTGCCCATCGCCTTCAGCTCTTTGAACAGTTCTTTAATTTCGATGCGGGCGCGGGGGTCCAGCCCGGACGCCGGCTCGTCCAGCAGCAAAACTTTTGGGTCGTGGATCAAAGTTTTGGCAAGACAAAGGCGCTGCTTCATGCCGGTAGACAATTCTTCCACATAACTGTCCTTTTTTCCTCCTAAATCTGTAAGACTTAATACATCATCAATGATGCGCGGTCTTTGCGCCTTCGGCAGGCGGTATGCGCCCGCGAAAAAGTCCAAGTATTCCCACACCCGCATATCATCATAAATGCCGAAGAACGCCGGCATATAGCCGATGCGCCCGCGCACGGCTTCGGGATGCTCCACCACGTCAATGCCGTCAATCAGGGCCGTGCCGGAGGTCGGCTTCAAGAGGGTCGCCAGCATCTTGATGGTGGTGGTTTTACCCGCCCCGTTCGGCCCGATAAAGCCGAAGATGTCCCCGGCTTCTAAGTTCAGGCTGAGGTCCTTCACCGCCGTGAGGCCCTTATATTCTTTCGAGAGATGTTCAATTTGGATCAATTTTATTTCTAGCTCCGTTCCCGGACCGCCCGGCGGTAGCGGCGCACCATGAAGACAAGCGCCCCAGCCGTGGCGGTTAGTGTCAGCAGAAAATACCACTCGACAAGCGTCGGGTCAGCCCTGGGGTCAATGCTGCCGAGGTCCGGCGAAATCTGCACCATCATGGTTGAAAGGGCATAAAATGGGTTGATCCAAAGCGCAGGCCCGTATTGATATCCATATCCATGAGAGCGCAGCAGGCCGGAGACCTGATCAATGATAATTGTTCCCAGACATAAAAATGCAGAGGCGGTCAGTGCCGTCGCAGTTGCAGTCATCGTCCGTTTGGCCTGGAACGAGCAGAGCAGGCCGAGCGCACTGTAGCAGGCGGTGGTGATCATCAAGAACGCCAGCACCCAGGGCAGCATCGGCCAGCCGAACCCGGCGTGGTCCGCGCAGACCGCCATGTACGGCAATAAAATCACCAGCAAAAGCCAGGGAATAATCTGACGCCCCAGCCACTTGCCGAGCAGCACTTCCGCCCCCGTCAGCCGGGTGGTCGCGAGTATCTCCCAGGTCTGCTGTTCCCGCTCCGTTGTAATCGCGGTCGCCGCAAGCGCCGGGGCCAGCACCACAATCAAAGACAATACGCCGTAGACCAGCAGCGGCCAAAGCTCGCAGGCGTCCTGCGTCGTCCCGCCCAAGATGCCGAGCAGGCCGCGAGCGTAGTAATAAGCGACGACCACGCCCAGCAGCCGGGCGACCCAGAGGTTCGCGGCCCGTCGGCCTTTCGGACGCAGGCGAAGTCGCCCGCGTATTTCACGTTCCAGCACCGGGTTGTTGGACAGGATTCCCATGCGATTAGTGAACAATCCGAAGCTGACCTGGCTGGGAGATGACGAACTCTTTGGCGTACCCTGTCACAGCCGACGGATGCATTAAAACTCCCTGTATCAGAATTTCCTGAGCCGAAAGGCCATGTATGGCTCTGTCGTTAATGCCTGTCGAGAACTGTACTGTTACAGGAACACCCCCCTGCGTCAACATAAGAACAGGTCTCGGTGACAAGGCGGGGTTATGCTGGACGGCTGTGACGATCCCCAAAATCCAAACGGGACGTCCGGTGACTTGTGAAGCCGGTCCTGTTTCCAAGGCGCTGGCGGTGAGGGCGCGACGAAATAATGGCGATGATTTTGAGATTGCGGCGAACTGATAGCCGAGATACGGGGTAGACGGCGGCACAAGGGCCACCGGTGCGGGTGCACCAGAAATCGGCACATGGACAACAACCAAGGTTTCGTCGTTCTCCGTCACCGCCTGCCCGTCAATCCTCGGCGCGGGACCCGCCAGCTTCGGGTCCCGGCTCCAGCCGGCGAACAGCGCTTCATTATTGGACGGCATATAGCTGAGGCGCGTGTTCATGCCATTGTAATTGGGCTGCCGCTCTCCCAGTGAGCGGAAGTAGCCGGCGAGGGACGCCTGCATCCGGGCGTGTATTTCGCTTCCGGCGGGAGTCGGCGAAAGCGGCAGAGAGAACTCCCCGGTCTGGACGCGGCTCAGGCTCGTCCCCGGAACCGCCCATGTCGCGCCGGGTGCAAGCGAGCCGAGCAGGAGCCAGCGGCCCTGAAAATAGACGGCGCAGTCGGTCAGCGGGTAAGGAGTGCGGTTGACAATTGTTCCCGTTAAGCCGGTTCTGCCCGACAGGCTGGCGTCAATCGCCCCGCCTAAGTCGGTCGCGGACTGGGTATCGAACGCCCGCATGGCCCACATATTGACCGGCGTGGCGGGGAGCGAAACCCCGGCGGGGGTCTCGACGAACTGCGCCGTGCCGGCATCTAAGGGATTGCCGCGCCCACTGTAGTCGGTGCCGGGGTTTGGAATGGCTGACACTAAGCCGTCGCCCGCGAGATCAATGTCGTAAGACGACCGACGCGGCGAAAATAAGCCGACTTCGGAATAAACCCCTGCGTTCCGGCACCCGGCGTTGGTCTCGATCAGTGCGGCCCGGTTGACGAACACGCTGCCGCCCTTCGCCGCGTAGCCGACGGCGAACGTCGCGGCGGCGAACAGCAGCACCAGCGCCGGGATGGTCCCCCAGGCCCATTCTTTGCGGTCCAGCCGCTTCAAGACCAGGTAATTGACGGGAACTAAAATCACCAAGTAGGCCAGCAGGAAAAGGGCGATGACGGACGTGCCGGGGGCATCGAGCGACGGCCCGCGCATGACCGCTTCCGACAAAAGCGGCGGAGTATTGCCGAAGTAGAACGCATTGGTGTTTTCCTCGCGCTGCCCGGTGATCGTCAGGACCGAGGAAGAATAATCCGGCATTTCCCGAAAGATTGTCTGCCAGACCGGAGGAAGGGCCATCGGGCCGAGCATGGGGTAGACGGGCGGCGTCGGATCAAAAGCCGTCAGCGTGACCGTCCCCGCGCCATACGGCCCCGCGACGATTCGGGGCGAGTTGAACGGCGCGGCCTGCACCACGCGGACGCCGGGCGTCTGCTTCGGGGTCAGGGTCAAAGCGCCGCCCGCGCCCGCCGGGCCGACGGCCGCCGGCAGCAGGCCCTCGAAGAACGGCGCGGCGAAGCGGGTCGGGTCGGAGCCGCCGCAGACGACCAAATGCCCGCCTGATGCCACCCAAGCTTTCAGAGCGTCGGCCTGCGCTTCGGTCAGCGCGTCCAGCGGCGCATCGCTCCGCAGCAAAAACGCGCTGACCCCGCCGTAACCGGCCGCCTTGTCCGGCAGGTCGGACGCCGATGCTTCGGCGACCTGCTCCGTGGCAGGCATCCCGTTCTGCACCGTTCCCGCCCCCAGGCTGCGTCCGTTCAGAAACAGAAACGCGCCGGGATCGCCGCCGAAGCCGACCAGCAGTGTGTCGCGGGGTGTCACCGGGCTGCCGCTGAACGCCGCCGCTTGGTTCGGGTTCTGGTTGCTGATCTTTGCCAGGACGCGCCCGTCGCCGCGCTCGCGCCCTTCGACAAGCTGCACTGTGAGATCCGCCTGCCCCGGATCAACGCCCCGAACATAGAGCGGAAACGTGCGGGGCGAAGTCGTGCCGCCGGGGACGGAGACGGGGCAGGCGAACACGGCGCTGGGAGTATTTGCCCGCCCCCCGCGCCGTCCAAACGGCGACGACCCGTTGTCGGTGTTCGCGGCGACCACTTGAAGCTGGCCGGAAAGCGTGTCCGGGCCGGGGTTCGTGACGCCGACCGTGACCAGGCACCAGCCGCCGGGCTTGTAGCGCCCGGCGATGCCGAACTTTGCGGTGAGTGCCGGGCCGTCGGCACGGACGGCAGGCAGAGAAAAACCGGCCAGCAGCGCGGCGCTTACAAAGAGGAATAAGAGACGCGCGGCAGGCCGGTTCATAGGGTAAGCCTCGGAGAACGAATAAATTGCAGTCAGGAAGGGCGAACACCCGGCAAGAAGGACGAACACAAGGTTCGCCCCTACGGGTCCGGTTCGGATGATGTAGGGCGCGAACCTTGTGTTCGCCCTTGTATCCGTCTTGCTTCTCTACGCTAACCGCGTCCGCCCTCGGCGGCTTCCAGCTCATCGTCGGAAATGTCGAAGTTCGCGTAGACTTTCTGGACATCGTCGTTGTCTTCCAGCAGGTCTATCAGGCGCAAAACTTGGCCCGCTTCTTTGCCGGCGAGATCCACGGTCGTCTGCGGCAGCATGGTCAGCTCCGCCGATGCCACGGCGATCTTTGCGGCTTCCAATGCTTTCTGGACGCTCCCGAAATCTTCCAGCGCGGTCGTGACTTCAAAGCCGCCGTCATCGGTGGGCTGAATGTCTTCCGCGCCGCCTTCAATCGCCGCTTCGGTCAGGGCCTCTTCGGTCGTGACGCCGGGGTCTACGATCAGCACGCCTTTTTGATCAAATAGATAGGAAACGCTGCCCGATTCCGCCAATCGCCCCCCGGTTTTGGTGAAGACCGAGCGGACATCCGAGACGGTGCGCTGCTTGTTGTCGGTGAGGCAAGAGACCAGCACGGCGACGCCGCCGGGGCCGTATCCTTCGTAGGTCAGGTCTTCATAGTTTGCGCCCTCGCCGCCGCCGACGCCCCGCGCAATCGCCCGCTTGATGTTGTCCTGGGGCATGGAGATTGCTCTCGCCCGCACAATCGCCGCCCGGAGCGTGATATTGGAGTCGGGGCTGCCGCCGCCGGTCTTTGCCGCGACAATGATCTCGCGGGCAAGCTTCGTGAAGAGCTTGCCGCGCTGGGCATCGGTTTTGCCCTTTTGGTGCTTAATAGAGTGCCATTTGCTATGTCCTGACATCGCTTCTCGTCCTCTGCTGTCTGTAGAATAGGTGATTAAAGTGATTATACAGAAAAAACAGGGGCGGCGTCAAGACAAGTATTTGCGGCTGCCCTGGAACAAATCATAAAGACGCTTCCACTTTATGGTTTGCGAGGTAGGCTTGGGCCTGCCGCAGATTTTTCTCCACATTGAGGATGCTCTGAGAACTACGTCCTCGCCCATCACGCTCAAAGACAGGCTCGCCGCAGTTGTCCAGGGCAATCAACGTCTGGTACAGGTCCCCGCTCGCCGCCGGCATATCGCCGATGAACTCCCGCAGGAAGGCATGGTAGGTTCCTATGAAGCGAGCATCGCAACTTTTTCCCAGTACCCAGATCAGCTCAGAGGCGCGTTGTGAGTCAGTTTCCTGCCGGAGCGCATTGGAGAGGACTTGTTTCAGCAGTTCAGCGTCCTGCGTCCTCAGAAGATCACCGGCGAGTTGAAGCGCATAACTTCTCTCGTCGTCATCTTTCGATACAATCCCAGCCGCCACTGCTTCTAGCGTGTTCTCTATTGGCTTAGTAGCCTTCTTCGTCTAAAAATGCTGTCATTAAGTCCAGGAAAAGCTGGCGGAGGGTGACGTTGCCGTGGTCGAGGCAGTAGCGCTTGGCGCGGTGAAAGAGCGCGGGGGACATATCTACGGTGGCTTTGGCTCCATTCGGGTGCAGGGTCTTGTGGGCGAGCATTGACTGGACACGGGCAATTAAAGCCGCGCTTTTCTCGGCGTCGGAGTCGGCTTCCAGCACGATGGCGATGACCGGCGGTTCTTCGGGAATAAATTGTGACAGGACTAAGTCTTCTTCGCGCTCCGCAGGCGGCGGTTCGGGCGCGGCTATGGGAGCGGCGGGAGCCTCAGCGGCAGGGATAGGCTGCGGTGCGGCGTCAGCGGACTTTTTTTGTTCGCGCATATTGGCGAGCCGAAGCTCGGCGAGCGTAGTCATCGGGGCAACTCTCCTGGGTCTAGGGTTTGGGCATGGCAAAGCTGCGTAAGATTTCAATCCTACGCCCTTCTTGTGTCATTACTTGCCGGTGTTCTTCAGCGTGACCGGCCATTTTTTCTCACGGCTCATCTCCGACAGCGTCCGCTGGACCAGAGCCGTGGTCATCAAGCGCTGGTCGCGGACGTAGCCGTTGACGAACAGAGCATCGCATAAAACGCAGACATCGCGCGGGACGCCTTTGGTAATGGCGTGCACGTCGGCCAGCGCCTGTTCTTCGAAGTAAGCGTCAATCTCGCCGCCGCCCGCTGTTTTGATCCGAAAGGCGATCATGTCGGTCATTTCTTCTAAACTCAGCGGGTCTAAGCGGCCCACGACGGCGATGCGCGAGCGGAACGCATCATGGCGCTCCAGTTTTTTGGGCAGGTTGTCCTGGGCCAGCATGACCACCGTGATCAGCTTCGTTTGCGCCGTCTGGAAGTTCGTGAGGTCGGAAATCGCGTCAATCACGCGCGAGGCTAAATTCTGGCCTTCGTCGAGAAGCAGCACAGGATGACGGCCCGCCATGTATTCGTCTAAAAGAAACTGCTCTAGTGCCTGCCGGTTCTGGGCTTCGGTCCGAAGCGCCGTGATGCCGTAAGCTTCCAAGATCAGCCGCAGAAACTGGCCGGGGGTCCGCACCGGGGCGCCGGGCAGAAACGCGACCGTTTTGGTCTCGTCATCTTCCCAGGTCATTTGGAGCGAGTTCGCGATGGTCGTCTTGCCCGCCCCAACCGGCCCGGTCAGCACGGCGAGGCCCCGCTTCTGGTCCACGGCATAGCGCATCTTGGCAATGCTGACTTTATGCTCGACGCTGGGAAACGCATAGCGCGGGTCAGGCTGGACGGAGAACGGGGTCTCGCGCAGGCCATAAAACTCTTCATACATGGGTTGGGTTCACTTTAGGACAAACAAAGGCTTGGGATACAAAGAACCATTATAAAGGAATTCGCGGCCAAAATCAAGCGCACATCTGTTTGCCCGGCGGCGGCAGGAGTAGGCGAACACAAACAAGAAGGGCGAACACAAGGTTCGCCCCTACGGGATTCGGATTAACCTATAGGAACAGGCCACGGTGCCTGCCCTTCTTACTTCGCGCCTCCCCGCAATTTCCCGCCGACTTCTTGATACAGCGCCGTCAGAGCGTCCAGCATCGGCGGCAAACTGTAACGGGCCTGCACCAATACCGACGCGCTCCCGGCGAGCTTCTGCCGCAGGCGGCTGTCGCTTTGGAGGCGGCTGAGGGCGACCGCGAGCGCGTCGGGGTCGCCCGGCGGGACAAGCAGCGCGGTTTCGCCGTCCGTCAGCATCTCCGCCAGCCCGCCGACGTTGGAGGCCGCAACCGGAACGCCTGCCGCCATCGCTTCCAGGGCGGCGATCCCCTGCCCTTCCCGGCGCGACGGCACGGCGAACACATCGGCGGCAAACAGCAGCGGGCGAACGTCCTCCAAGCGTCCGAGCAGCCGGACATTCGGCGGCAGATCACGGGAAAGCGTGCCGAACAGCGGGCCATCCCCGGCAATCACAAACGTCATGTGCCTGCGCTGCTTGGCGGCTTGCAGAAGAATATCTAAGCCCTTCTCCGGCGAAAACCGGGCGGCGGACGCCACGACAAACGCCGTTTCCGGCAGAGAAAGCAGAGCGCGAGCCTCGGCGCGGCTGTCTGCCGGCGGCGTAAGATGGGCGATGTCTATGCCGTTCGCGATCACTTGCAGCTTGGCAGGCGACACGCCGCAAGCCGCCAGACTGTCCGCGACAGATTGGGACACAGCGACGATCTTTGTGCAATGGCGGCTGATAAATGCCAAAGCGAGCCGTGCGGACAAAGTGCGCTCGACGGCGTTATGCGCGGTGAAGATCAAGGGGAACGGACGGCGGCGACGGGCCAGCGCCGCCACCCAGGCCGCCCGCAGGCCGTGCGCGTGGGCGAGGTCGCTGAACTGCGGCTGGGTCTGCGCCAGGCGCCGGGCCGCACGCCCGTCCGACCGCGAAAGCATGGGGGCGATCAGGAGCGGCACCGAGGCAAACAAATTGCGGGCGTCGGCAATCCCCGCCAGAAGCTCCGGCGGCGCGGCGACGGAGTTTGTGATTTGGGCGGGGTCCAGGCCGTTCAAGAGCGACAAAACGTGCTGCCGGATGCCGCCCGCCGCCGGGCGGACGACATGCAGGACTCGAATGGGAGTAGTCACGGCAGGGACGCGACCCGCACAGGATGCCGGTGGCGGCGGCGGTGGTGATGCCCTTCACCGTCATCGGCAGCCAGTTCGGTTTGCGGCGGCGAAACGCCGAAAATGCTCTGGATCATCGGACGCGCTTCCGGCCAGTTTGTCGCGACATCATTGCCGGCGGCGCGGCTCGGCAGAGTATCCATGTGAACGCTCTGGTGAGGCGTGTCATGGGCGAACCGAGCCAGCGCGACTTCCTGAGCGGGGGTCAAGTCACTGTCGATATGCGTGTCAATCGCTTCCAGCATCGGCCCGATCTGCGCCAGCGCTTCCGGCGAGCGCAGCTTGGTTTTCAGGGCGGCAATCAGCGCCTGCTGCCGCCGGGTGCGGACAAGATCACTGTCGGAGTGCCGAAACCGCACAAAGCCCATCGCCTGCCGGCCGTTCAGGTGCTGGAAACCCGGCTTCAAATGAATATGCAGGTGGCCCCAGTTGTCGTCGTAATCCATCTTTTTGTCAACCACTAAATCCACGCCGCCGAGCTTGTCTATCGCCTGCTCGAAGCCTTCAAAATCCAGTGCCAGATACTTGCCGCTGCCGATGCCGAACGTGTCCTGAACGACTTTCTCCGAGAGGGCCGGGCCACCAACCTGGTGAGCCGCATTGATCTTGGTCGTCCCGCGCCCCGGCACAAATGCGCGGGTGTCGCGGGGAATAGACAGCAGGGAGATCGTGTTTTTGGCGAAGTCCAGATGCGCCACCATCAGCATGTCCGACCGAGCACGGCTCTTCAGCACCTGGTCGGTGCGGTCGTCATAATCCCGGTCTCGCCCGATAATCATCAGATTGAGCGCGGTCTGGTTCGGGAAGGCATCGGCTACCGACTGCCGCTGCAAGAGCGGCGGCAGAAGCCGCTGGAGCGTTCCACTGGTGCGATACAGGTACCCTCCGTACATAGACGCGGCGGCGAGCGACGCCAGCGCGAGGCCGCCGAACAAGCGGCCCAGCTTCTGCGCGGGAGACCGGCGGGATTTCCGAGTGGGAGCGGTGCGGGAAGATGGGCGAAGCGGCGGCCGGGGCGAGGCGGGCCGGCGCGGGGTTTGTGTCATGGAAAAGCGTGATCTCCGGTGTGTTGGTTTCTGTTGTCAAGCCTACTAAACGGCGGATGCTTGACTATATCATACATGAAGGCGGTTGTCAAACAAAAACTGCCCGCCGCCCCAATTCCGGGGAGCTAGAAAAGCCCCCCGCCCCAATTCTGGGGAGCCAGCTATGCGGAGCAAGAAGGGCGAACACAGAGGGAAGGGCGAACAACTCCAGCGTGGCAGTCGCCGTAAAAGTTGTTCCTTTCGCATTTAGCGTTGATTTCGTTATTAGACCTCTTGCGTAAGTCCCTAGAATAAAATTCCAGGGCTTTTGAAGGGCGATTGTCTGCCTTCGCAGACATAGGAATCGGACATAAGAATCAGACATAAGAATCAGATATCAGATAAAAACAGCCTTTTTCTCAGCTCCTATGTCCACGCAGGTGGACAATCGCATTTGAGAAGACCCGGATTTCGATCCGGGTGATCTACCCTCGGACTTACGCAAGAGGTTTATTGACTCCGGCCAGCGCAAATCCCTCTTTGGTCGGTTTGACAACCAAACACGATTTAAGATACAATGCTTACCAAGAATGGATCTGGAATACTCGCTGGATTTGCTGTGGGACCTGCTGGCGCAGGACAGCCCCGCCGGAGACGAAGGCCCGCTGGCGGACTGGCTGGAAAATTGGCTGGCGCGGGAAGCGCCGGACGCTTCCGTGGAACGCCTCGGCGACTCTTTAATTGTCACGCGCGGCAAAGCCCCGAAAGTCGTCGTCTTCGCGCATCTCGACACGACCGGATGGACGCTCGGCTACCGCAAGCAGCTCCTTCGCATCGGCGGTCCCGACGGCAATCCCGGCGATGGGGTGCGCCCTGTCCGCCGCCCGGACACCGGCGGTACGCTCGCCCGGCGCGAAGACGGCTCCTGGAAAGTGAAGGGCAGCCTCGATGCCGCGCCCGGCTCCCGCTTTGTCTATGCGGCTGTCCCTGAGCTGAAAGACGGCCAGATCACCGCCCCTTATCTCGACAACCGCGCCGGGGTTTGGGCCGCGCTTCAGGCGCTGCTCGCCTGCCCGCAAATCGCGCTGGCGCTGTCCGTGCAGGAAGAAACCGGCAGCCACGGCGCGGGGGTCACGGCCCGCCGCTTGTACGAAAAGCACGGCATCACGCAGGCGTTAATTGCCGATCTGACTTGGGATACCAAACACATCAAGCGCGGTTCCGGCGTCGCCGTTTCTTTAAGAGACAGCCGCGTCCCGCGCCAGAGCTACTTGAACCGCGTTCTGGCGCTGGCCGAAAGCAGCGGCCTCCCGTTCCAGCGCGAGATCGAAGGGAGCGGCGGCTCCGACGGCGCAGGCATTGACCGCAGCGGCGTTCCAATGGACTGGGTCTTCATCGGCGCTCCCGAAAAAGCCCCGCACACGTCCCGCGAGCGCGTCCATGTCGCCGACTTGCAGGACATGGTCGCCCTGCTGGTGTATTTAGTGAATGGACTGAGCAATCAAGATTAGACAATGAAAGGACCAAAAAGATGGCAATTATCTTGAAGCCGGAAACCGAGGAAAAACTGCGGCAGACAGCGCAGTGGGAAGGTCAGGATGCGGATTCCTTAGCGGACTCGCTGCTGGCGGAAGTGTTGGCCCAGCGGGAAAAAGAGTATGCAGAAGACATTGCTGCCGTTCAAGAAGCCTGGACAGCGATACACGAAGGGCGCGAAAGACCATACACAGATTTCCTCGCGGACCACCGGCGGCGTTTTCCAGACCCTCTTCCAAAGGTAACGGACACACCATGACCTCCTACGAAATTCTTGTCTCGGAGCTTGCGGAAGCCGATGTAGAAAACATATTTGGGCGGCTTCTGCTTCGCTCTCCCGACAGAGCCACTCAGTTCCGGGAAGGACTAGACAGCGCTTTTGCTTCCCTCGCTGAAATGCCTAAGCGCTGTGCAGTGGCCCCTGACAACAATCAGCTAGAGCATCCAATGAGGCAACTCGTTCACCGCCAAGGCGGCACGGCCTACCGCATCCTCTTTTCGGTCTTTGATAGTCAGGGTGATGAAGCAGGATTAGTTCGCGTACTTCGTGTGCGGCACGGCGCACAGCAGCATTTCAACTCTGCGACAAGGCAATCCGACGAAAATGAACCTGACGAAGATTGAGAAACGAAAGGCAAAACCCATGCAAAATTGTTTTCTTCTCTGCGGCGCGGCAACAGCCGGCCTATTTTTGATGAACACGACCGGCGCGGTGGCTCAAACTGCCGCTGTACCCTCAGCCGCCTCCCAAGCAGCTTCAGCATGGGCCAGAAGCGTTAAAATTGCAGTGGTTGCCGTTCCAGAAACCGATGAGTCGGAAATGCTTGGCCTGAACCTATGGCGGTTTGTGGTCACGGCTCCGAAGCCGGCACATCAGGTGGACGTGATTTTGGAAGTGCAGTCAAAGGGCAAGCCGCCGCAGAGGCTTTTAGTAATGCGAGTCAACCCGCAAATCGGCTGGCCGCTCAACAAGCGTCTGAACTTTCTGGTGGGCGAATATATGCCGAGTGGAGATCAGCTCGAATCAGGCGGCAAGGTCAAGTATCTGCTGAAAGAAAGCAGCTTTCGGGCCGCGCCGCTCCTTCAGTTAGGCGGCAGCACTTCAGCCTCCATTGTGGATAATCCTTTTGCCGGGCGACGCAACTGGGAATGGTTTAGTGGGCCGGAGCAGCGGCAGGACGGCAGCTTTGCACTGATCGCCTGCGGCGATCACCCGGACCAGTCGGACAAGATAACGCCGGACGCGGCACTTGTCTTTCGAGTAGAGGAACAAGCGTACTAAATCATGCTGGATATTCGACAGATACGAACCGAACCCGATGCGGTGAAAGCGCGGCTTCAAGACCGCTTGGCGGACACGGCGGCGATTGATGCCGTGCTGGACGCCGATGCCCGGTGGCGGGCGGCGCTGGCGGAGGCGGAGGAATTGCAGGCGGAATTGGGGCGAGGCAGCAAGTCCATTCCCCAACTGATGAAGGAAGGCAGGCGGGACGAGGCGGAAGCGCTGAAAGCCTCGCTGCGCGATCTCGGCGATCGCAAGGCCGCGCTCGGCGACGAAGCCAAGCGGCTGGAAGAAGAGCGGGACCGGCTCTTGTTTTACGTTCCGAACCTGCCGTCGCCCACCACGCCGCCCGGCCCGGAAGAAAACTTCCAGATGGTGAAAGAGTTCGGCGAAAACAAAGCGTTTGATTTTGCGCCGAAAGCGCACTGGGATATTGCGACGGATTTGGATTTGATAGACTTCACGCGCGGGGCGAAACTCTCCGGCAGCGGGTTTGTGCTGTTTAAAGGTCTCGGCGCGATGCTGGAACGGGGGTTGATCCAGTTCATGCTGGATTTGCACCGCACGAAGCACGGCTACACCGAATGGGCAACGCCATTTTTCTTGTCGCGGGCGAGTGTTTCGGCGTCGGCCCACCTGCCGAAGTTTCAGCCGGAAATGTACCACGATGCCGAGGCAGATTTGTTCGCTTTGCCGACCGCCGAGCCGGCCCTGGTCAACATCCACCGGGACGAAATATTAGACGGGCGTGATCTGCCCTTAAATTATATGGCGTATTCGCCGTGCTGGCGGCGGGAAGCGGGCGCGGCGGGCAAGGACACACGCGGGCTGCTCCGGGTGCATCAGTTTGACAAAGTGGAGATGGTCAAATACACGCTGCCGGAAGCGTCGGAGGCCGCGCTGGAAACGCTCTTGACGGATGCCACGGATGTTCTGGAAGCATTGGGCCTGCCGTACCGGGTGAAGCTGCTGGCGGCGGGGGACATTTCGTTTGCTGCCCAGAAGTGCTACGATGTTGAAATTTATGCGCCGGGCGCGGACCTCTGGCTGGAAGTATCAAGCTGCTCCAACTGCGGGGATTTCCAGAGCCGCCGGGGCAATATCCGGTTCCGGCGCGAGCCGGGCGCAAAGCCGGAATTTCCGCATCTCTTAAATGGCAGTGGGACGGCTCTGCCCCGGCTGATGGCGACGCTGCTCGAAACCTACCAGCAGGCTGACGGCACGGTGGCTGTTCCCCCGGCCCTGTCGCCGTATCTCGGCGGCCGGATTGTTCTCAGCCGCGAAAGTTAGTTTTTATGCAGTTCACTCACGAGATCACGCTGACCGCCGACGCGCCCTGGCGCACGGTTTGGGCCGAATGGAACGACGTCCACCGCCTGCCGCACCTGCTGTCGCATATCTGCGCCGCCATGCCGACGGGCGCCGAAGACACGGCGATCTTTACGGTGCTGCTGGAAGGCCGTCAGGTCGAGTTTGCCGCACAGCTCACCATGTGCGCCGACCAGACTTTGTGCTGGCAGTCGCTCGGCACATTGTTTTTGTATCTGCTGTCTTTGCGTTTAGAAAAGCCGAAGCGCGGCTCCGGCATTGAGCTGACGCTGACCATCGCTTATGATCCGCCCGGCTTCCTGCCCGACATCGCCGAATCGCTCGGCCTTTCCCGCCGCTTCGGGCGCGAGCTGGACGCCGATTTCCGCCGCTATGTGGCAGGTCTGGAGGCAAACTGCGTGTCTGAGCTGGCACTGGTAGATTGACAATAGGCACTGACAATGAAGAATGGGTTTCCGCTTCACTTCTTCCGGCGGCGCAGGCGGTGGACGCGGGCGGCGAGGCTGCCTTCGACTGTGCCGATGGTGCGGCGTGAGACGCTGCCGATGGGGCCGCCCAGCGGCACGCTCAGGCCCGCCGACTTGGAAAAGCCGAGGCGCTGGGACGCATAGACGCTCCGGTGGCCTACCATCAGGTAGGCAGTCCCGGCGCACAGGGCTGCGTAGACGCCGAGCGGCGTCGGCAGCAGCTCAATCCCCATGACGGCGGCGGCAATCGGCGTGTTGGCGGCGGCAGCGACCACGGCGACGAAGCCGAACGCGGCGAAGACGCCTTCAGGCAGGTGCAGGGCGCGGGCCAGCGCCGCGCCGCCGGTCGCGCCGATGAAGAACAGCGGCGTGACGATCCCGCCGCTTCCGCCGGTCTCCAATGTCAGCGCGGTCGCGGCGATCTTCAAGGCGAACGCCAGCAGCAGCAGCTTCGCGGTTCCCGACAGCGCGGCGTCAATCGTCGCCGTTCCCAGCCCGGCGTACTGCCCCCCGGCCAAGTGATAGAACAGGGCCAAGGCCGCTCCCCCGCAAACCGCGACCCAGTACGGCTCCCTGCGGAACCGGCGCAGGACGCGCTCCAGTGCGTGCAGGGTTTCGATCAGCAGCAGCGCCATGAGGCCGAAGACAGCGCCGAAGCCCAGGGACAGCAGCACCAAAGCCGGCTGACCGAGCCGCCCCACTCCTTCGGAAAGGTGCGGCACCGGCGGCGCGGTTCCGCAGACCAGATGCGCGACAATGCCGGCGATCAGGCACGGGAACAGCACCGGATACTCGATCCGTCCCAGATACAGCACTTCAATCCCAAACAGCGCCCCCGAAACCGGCGTCCCAAACACCGCTGCGAAGCCCGCCCCGATCCCGCAGATGACCAGCCGCCGCCGGTCGTCATTGCTGAGGCGCAGCAGGTCGGCGAACAGGCTGGTCAGCGACGCCCCGATCTGGGCGCACGGCCCTTCCTTGCCGACCGAGCCGCCGAAAGCGAGCGTCAGCACCGTCGCCAGCAGCTTAATCGGCGCGACGCGCCAGTCAATGCGCCCGTAATCTTCATGCACCGCCGCAATGACCGCCTCGGTGCCGTGGCCTTTCGCGGTCGGCGCGAAGGTCCGCACGAGCCAGACCGACAGCGGCAAAGCCAGCGGCAGCAGGAAATAGGCCCGGAACCCGCCCGTGTTGAGATGCGCGGTCCAGGCCGTCGCCGCCGAAAGCGCCCACAGAAAGCCGCGCGTGCCGCCCCCGACGCAGACCCCCGCCAGCGCTCCCAGCAGCGCCCATTTGACCGTGCTGATCAGAAGAGCCGTGTGTTCAGTGTACCAGAAGGAGTCGCCGGGCGCGTCCGTGGGCCGTTTCGCATGGGGAGGGGCGTTGCTCATTTGTGCATTGTAGCAGATACATCACTGGATTTCGAAAGCTTCTCTCCAAAAATCAGTTTTGGGAAAGGTTTCAAGTCTGCGTCTTTGTGAGAAAAGGAGAGGCGATACATTGTATCTAGAAAGTTCGAGGATTCTCAGCATGAGTCTCGACAACTACGCCACTCAGCTCACGACTTCGCAGGCATTTGTCCACTACAGCCTGTTTGTCGCCATGTTCGCGCTCGGCGCGGGCTTTGTTTTCTTCTTGGTAGAAAAAGAAAAAATTCTGCCGGATTACCGAGGGACAATGGTGACCTCGGCCATCATCTGCGGCGTCGCCGCCGTCGCGTACTACTTTTTGATGAGCCGCTACCGGCCCGACCAGCCATTCCCGACCGATATTCGGTACATTGACTGGACGGTAACGACGCCGCTTTTGGTGCTGAAGTACCCGGAAATGCTGCGGGTGCGCGGCATCGGCTTTGCGACCAAGCTTATTCTCGCCGACCTGTTTATGATCATCACCGGGTTCATCGGCGAGCTTTCGGGCCACACCGTCAACGGGCAGTGGGTGCTGAACCCCGGCGGCAGCACGACCGCACACTACGTCTGGGGCTTCATCTCCACTTTAGGTTATGCGGTCATTTTGTTTTTGCTGCTGACTGAAGGCAAAAAACTGGCGGACACCCAGCCGGAGCCGATCCGAAACGGCATCAAAAAGATGAACTATTATCTGCTGACGCTGTGGGGTGTTTATCCGATTGTCTATATCGCTGAAGCGGTGTCGGTAAACAATCCCAGTATCAATTTGGACTGGTTCAACGTGGCATCGTCGGCGGCGGACATTGTCAACAAAGTCGGCTTTGCGATCACGGCGTATCTGGCGGTGAAAGCGCTGTCGGGGGATGATCAAAAAAGCGCCGAGCGGCTGCCCGAAAGTGCAGCACGGATCTAGCGGCATTCCGGTAAACGCGGGACGATTTCCAGGGAAGCAGACTCAGTGGGGCCGGGCAGCAGCGCTTCGCCCCACTGAGTCCCCCATTCTTTATCCCAGCGCAGGCCGCGTCCATGTCCCCAGGCACGCAAAGCCAGCATCTGGTCTTCGCCGGCCCGGTCGCATTCGGCAGACAGACGGGCGCGTTCCTGTGGCGTGATTTCCGGGGGACAGCAGCGCAGGCGGCGGGCGCAGTCCAGCGCGGCCCGGACGGCGGAAAGGGCTTTCTGCGTGTCTTCGGCAGGATTGCCGGCTTCCGCGACGACCGCCTTCCAAAGCTCCGCCCCGGCCCGCAGGCTCCACGCCTCGCGGGCGTCTTCATCTTTTGTGGTACGCATTAGTTATTCTTTATAACGACTGAGCATACGGATTTGTTCCTCGCGGCGCGGGAACGCAGCTGTCTCTCGCCCATATTCCATGAATGATTGTCGGCAGTGAGGCCGCCGGAACAGAGAGGCGGAAGAAAAAAGATAGTGATGGAAGATAGATAGTGATGGAAGATAGATAGTGATGGAAGATAAGGGGCCTGTGCGGGAACCTCCTCGCCTGCCCGGTCGTCTTACGAACTTATGAAGTACGCGATACCCCTCTGCCTGTTCGCCTGGACCGCTTCCCCCGCCTTCTGCCGCCCGGACGCTGCCCCGCCGATGCGTGTGCTGCACTGGGCGCACTTTCCGGTGCGGATTTCTTTGGAAGCGCACGGGCTGGGGCAGAGGGAAGAAGTACCGACGGCCCTGGCGGGCTTTGAGGAGTGGAAAGCGGCGTCTCACGGCAAAATCTGTTTTGTTCAGGTTTCCGACCCGAACAAAGCCGACATCACGGTACAGTTCGTGCCGGGCCGCTACCTTTCGGCAGCCACGCGGGCCGTCGGGGAGACGACCATTTATTCGTCCGGCGGCGTCCTCCAAAAAGCCTCGATGCGCCTGGCGGAAGGAGTGATGCTGCCGGAAGAATTGCAGGCGACGGCGGCGCATGAATTCGGCCATGCCCTCGGCATTTCCGGCCACAGCAGTGACCCGGACGACGTCATGTACCCGGTCGAGACCGTCCACTTCGATGCCCAGGATCAGCCGCTGCCGGGCGAGGCACGCACGGTCACGGCACATGACTTGCAGATTCTGGCGGGCGGCTATCCCGAATTGTTCCCCGGAGCGACAAATAAAGCCGCAGAATGAAACAATCGGGTATTCTTGTGTTACAATGGGGGTGGTTTAGTGCAAAGATGCACACTAAGGGTTGGAAGGGGAAATGGCTCCCTGAGTAGGACTTGAACCTACAACATTTCGGTTAACAGCCGAACGCTCTGCCAATTGAGCTATCAGGGAACGAAAGCCAAAAAGATTATAGCCGCTGCCGCGTTTTTTGTCAAGGGGAGCGGCCCGGAAATGCACGAGAAATCCTGGACTAGAAATTCTTGAAAGTCACCGAGATTGTTTTCCACGAACCTTGCCGCGCGACTTTGGTTGTGGAAATGCTGGAAACTGAAGCCTTCACCACCGAAGGCCGCCCGCACATTCCCCGCATTCTGTTCAAGCTGCTGCCGCAGATGGCGACCCAGCACTGCTTCAACGACGACGGCTTGTCGTTTCGCCGGGAAGCGCAGGCAACGGAAATCCCCCACCTGTTCGAGCATCTGATCATTGAGATTCAGGACCAGGTCCGGCGCGGGATCGGCGCACCGCTGTCCGGCGAAACAAGCTGGAACTGGACCGTGGACCCACGCGGGATGTTTTATGTCACGGTAGACTACGACAACGAGCTGGTCGCACTCGGCGCGATCCGTCTGGCGGAAAGGGTGATCAACGCCCTGGACAGCCGGGATAAAGTGCAGATTGAAGCAATAAATATCAGCCGCGAGATCAGCCGCCTGCGCGAGATCGCCAAGATCAGCCGGCGCTTTAACTCGAACCCGCGCCGCGAAAGCCAGGTTCCGATTGAAATGGGCGGGAGTGAGGCGGCTGAAATTCAGATGTAAAGAAAGTTAAACGAGGACGTAAACGCCCTCGTTCATCACGCCCTCATCCACCTCTCTATGGAAAAACGCCCGGCATGAGATGCCGGGCGTTTTTTGTATCTTCTCCTGACCATGCGGCATTAGCGCACGATGCTGACAATGGCAATGATGATGCCCAGTATCTGGAACGGGTCAATTTTGCTGGGCGGGCTGCCCTGGCCGATGGTGATGTTGTCGCCGGGACGCACCAGGTACGAGCCTTGAACGCCGGGATTGCTGGCATCCAGCTTGATGGTTTGGGACGCCTGCGTTCGCGGGTCAACTCGGATAATTTGGATATTCTTGACCTGGGCGCGGTCGGACAGGCCGCCCGCTTTGCCGATAGCCGAGGCCAGCGTGATCGGTGTGCCGTTCGGCAGCGGGTATTCCGCCGGGTTGCGGACGCCGGGGCCGGTGATGGTGTAGGTGGATGTCACCGGCGCTTCCGGGACAATGATCGTGTCGCCGTCGAGCAGCACCGGGTCAGCCGCCGGGTCATTCGGGTTTTGAGCCGCCGCCGTCACATTCAGCGGGATCGTGTTGGTCACGCCGAAATGCTTCAAGACGATCGCATTGGAGTTCGCGGCGACGGTCAGGCCGCCGGCGGTCTGAAGCGCCGAGTAGGCAGTCGTGGTGGCCGGAACCTGGAAGCGGCCCGGCTTTGCGACCTGGCCCTGGACATTGACGTAAATCGGCAGCGATTCGGTGCTGGCGACATTGACGATGTCGCCGCTCCGCAGCAGCGGGTTTCCGGCCTCTACTTTGTTGTCTAGGTAGGCGCGGTAATCGAACGTCTCCTGCGTTTTGGTGTCGCCGCGCGTGATGACCACTTTCGAGAGGTCGGAATTCAGCGCGGGGACGGCCTGCACAAGAATGTCGTTCAGATGGGCCGTGGACGGCAGGGTGTAGCGGCGCGGGGCGCTGACCAGGCCGGTCACATCTACGGCGATGCCGCCGGCATCCGCGATGGAGACGACGACCTGCGGGGACACATAAAATTTGGACAGGCCCGTCGCCGCCTGGCCCCCGCTGGCCCCCTGGCCCCGAATAACGGCGGCGGCCTGCGCGGGGGTCAGGCCCTGCACATGCACCTGGTTGATGTAGAGCAGGGTGATATTGCCGGCGGCATCAACGGTGTAATCGCCGGTAAGTTGGGCTTCGTTGGCGACCACAATATGCAGCTTCGCATTGGCATCAATCACGGCGGGTGTCTGTGCAAACGCCAGCGTTTGGGCCAGCAGAGTCAAACACAGCAAAAGAAAAAGTGAGCGGACAGTCAATCGAACGGAACGCATGGGCGGGGGTACTACTTCCTCGGATGATGGGTTACAATAACTTAAAGCAAAAACCATGCCAAGAGGCGGCCACTCAGCGGGAAACAGCAGAATAGCGGGTACGCTCCTGAAATAGAAAGTAGTTTAACGTACCATACAGTTCGCACTTTGTCAAGAAGAATTTGCCCACCTCCTTGCTTCGCAGGGGTCCTCCCTGTTAGGGAGGACAAAGAGGCAGAAGAAGACGCGGCAGTTGGCTTCTCTTCAAACTCCTAGTCCTCCCGCTTCGGGAGGACCCCTGCGAAGCAAGGAGGTAGGTTTACTGCCCGACCACCAGCAGGGTGAACGAGCCGGGGACGTAGTTGCGGCGGCGGCCTTCACCGGGATTAGCCGGGTCCGGCGTCGCGGTCACGAGAAAGACCCGGTGCGTCTTCGTGTCCAGCGCCATTGTTCTAGCGCCCGCCTGCGTCGGCACAGTCTGTCCAGGAACATACTGCGTAACGATCACCATACCCTCCGTCTTCGGCTGTGGATCGAGTACAGTCAGCGTCCCATCCTGTCCGTTTGAGCTGAAAGCGAAGCTCGTTGCAGGATCGAAGCCTGCGGCGTCCGGGCCGTTGCCGATCGCTGCGATCTGAGTGACTTTACCGGAGACCGCGTCCGAGATCACCATCTTGCCGTCGTCGCAGGTGGAAAACAGCCGATGGGTTTTCGCGTCTATCGCCAGGCCCGACGGACTTTCGGCATTGGCGAGCGGCCAGCGGTTCTTGAGAGTGAGCGTTCCGGCGTCAATGGCGACCACTTCGCTCGTGCTTTCCAGATTGTCATAGACCATGCCCGTGCCGTCTACTGCCGCAAACTCCGGGCGGCCACCGAGAACAATAGTTCCCAGAACTTTGCCGGTCTTCGCATCAATCGCCGTGGCGTCATTGCTGCGGCCGTTAAACGTGAACACGCGCTGGGTCTTCGGCTCGTAGACGATGCAGTCCGGGCCGGTGCCGACCGGAACCGTGCCGAGCGTTTTGAGCGTTTTGAGGTCGAAAATTGTGACCGTGTTGTCCCGCCCATTCGACGTAAAGCCCCGGCCCAATTTGGACGCAATCGCGATGCCGTGGACGCCATTGGTATTGGGGATGTCACCGACAATTTTGTCGGTGTCGGCGTCCACGACCATGACATGGCTGCCCCGGCTGATGTACACCCGGCGGGCGTCCGGGTCAACCGTCAAGTAATCCCAGCCGCCCTCGCCGCCGAGAACAACTTTCTGCACCAGATGGTAATTCGGCACAGTGGCTGGTGCGGCCCCACTAGGAACGGCGGCCAATAGTGCAAGTGCCGCCAACGGCAGCAAGGGAAGTTTGTTATTCATAGTCTGATTATAGCGAATCTTCCCGGCAATTAAGTTCCCGCTACTCGGTCTTGCTTCGGCGGAACTCTTTCGCCTGCCTGCTCGTTTCAAAGGAAGAGGAAAACACCATCGCCGGAAAGATATTAGTGGTTGAAGACGACCGGGCGATTGTCCAGTCGCTGCTGCGCCTGCTGGCCCGTGACGGCTACTACGTCCATGCCGTCGCCACCGGCGAGGAGGCCGCCGCGCACCTGGCTGAAGATCCCTCTTACGACTTAGCTTTGCTGGATGTGGCCCTGCCGGGCATGGACGGCTTCGCCTGCTGCCGCGCCCTGCGCCAGCAGGGCTGGCGCCAGCCGGTTCTGATGCTGACGGGCCGGAGCAGCAGCCCGGACAAGATCAACGGCCTTTACTCCGGCGCCGACGACTACATCACCAAGCCGTTCGACCCCTATGAACTGCTGGCCCGTATCGAGGCTCACCTGCGCCGTACCCGCGAGTATGCCGTTCCCGCTGAGGAAACCGACGCCTTGCCCCTCGGCGCGGGCCGCGTTTTAGACCTCCGCAGCCGGGACGCGGTGGTGGAGGGTCATCCCGCGCACCTCACCGACCGCGAGTACGAAGTTCTGCTGCTGCTGGCCCGTCAGCGCGGCACGGCGCTCGGCAAGACCTGGCTTTTCCAGCAGGTGTGGGGCAATGCACCCGAAGAAGGCATCAAAGCGCTTGCCGTGTATATCCGCCGCCTCCGCCGCAAAATTGAGGCCGATGAAGACAACCCTATTTGTATCCTCACCGTGCGCGGCTTCGGGTACAAGCTGGCGGGGGAATAACCCGTGCCGGATGAGTTTCAAGTCCGTGAAGCGGCAGCCTCAGAACTGCCGCTTCTGCTGGTGACGGCACAGGCCGCGCAGGACAAGCTGACGCACGGCAGAAGCGCCCAGCAGATTGCCGGCTACTTGGCGCAGAATGTGCGGGAGCGGACCGAGCGCGGCGAGATGTTTGTTCTGGAAGTCTCCGGCAGCGTCATCGGCAGTGCGTTCGTTGAGCCGGTAACGCCGAAGCGGTTTCCGCAGATCGCTTCCTGGAACGCCGTGGCGGGATGCCGCCCTGCCTGGTTTCTGTACGGCCTCGTTGTTCACCCGGAGCATCAGGGCAGGAAGTGGGGCCGTGTTCTGCTTCACGGCATCTGCCGTCAGGAAAAGCTTGCGGCCCCGGCGGTGCTGCTTTTAGACTGCTGGGCAGGAAATGCAAATCTGCGCCGCTTTTACACAGACACGGGTTTTTATCTGCATGGAGTGTTCCCCGAAGAAGAGTACGAAGTTGCCGTGTTTCGCCGAGAACTATGAAAAAGCCCCAGTCATGCATTGACTGGGGCTTTGGGCTTGCATTGGGGAGGCTGTTACTCCGTAGTCCACTGGGCCTCGGCTTCAGCGCCGGTCATGGTGAGGGTAACAAACTCGGTGATTGTCGCAACAGCAGTGAGGGGCAGGAAATGATGCTGGCCGTGCGCCTGCGAGTCGTCATGGGTCAGCTTGATCTTGTCGTCCTGCAAATGGTCCACGATGCCGACATGCTTGCCGTCGGAGCCAACGACTTCCATGTGGTCTTTGATCTGGGATTTTACTTCTTCGGGGGTCATAGTGTTCTCCTGAGATAAGTGGCTGAGTATGTTCAGCACAGCCAATTTACCCAGGCGGGGCGGACTTAAACCAGGAACTTTCCGCGCTTTGTTTGCTGTTTTATGGGTAATAGCATTAAGGAAATGGAGAACTCGAAATGGCGCAATTTGAGAAGGCGACGTTCGGCGCAGGCTGCTTTTGGGGCGTCGAAGCCGCGTTCCGGCAGATCCCCGGCGTTCAGTCCACGGCAGTCGGGTATGAAGGCGGAACGCTGCTGAACCCGACATACCGGGATGTCTGCACGGACACGACCGGCCACGCGGAAGTGGTGGAAGTGACGTTCGACCCGGCGCAGGTCTCCTACGAGACCCTGCTGAACGTGTTTTGGGACAACCACAACCCGACGACGTTAAATTATCAGGGGCCGGACCACGGAACCCAGTACCGCTCGGCGATCTTCACGCATTCCCCGGAGCAGGCGGCAGTCGCGGAAGCGTCGAAGGCCGCGCAGGACAAGAGCGGACGCTTCAAGCGTCCTATTGTGACCGAGGTTGTCCCGGCGCAGACGTTCTATGTTGCTGAAGACTACCATCAGCAGTATTTGGAGAAGCGCGGGCTGTCAAGCTGCCATATTTAGGAACCCCTCCCGCCTTGCTTCGCAGGGTCCCTCCCCTGTTAGGAAAGGGCAAGGAAGTATAGAAGTGTCGAAAAGCTCAGCCTCTGGACAGAAGGCGTGGGCTTTTCTTATCTGGAGCCCTTCCCTAACAGGGGAGGGACCCTGCGAAGCAAGGCGGGAGGGGTTACAGCACCCGTGTCCGCTTGGACAGCGCCTTGCGCGTTTGGAGGGCGGGTAGGTTTTCGCGGACAAATGCATTCTCCACCAGCCGAAAGAACGCTTCCCGCTCCGGGCCGCGCACAATCGCCCGCTCATGCGCTTCGGCTAAAGCGATGGGATACCCCTGCCCTTTTCGGGCCTGGTCGAAGACGAAGCGATGGACCTGCTGTGTCAAATCGGCGTCTTCGGCCACCCACGCGGGGATCTCGACACGGGCGATCTCCGGCCCGGCGTTCAGGTAAAAGAAGGCGATCTTCTGGTCGTCGGGGTACAGCTTCAAGCTCGGATTGGCGCTGCCGAAGACCGGCGAGCGGTCGCCGGGGCTAAGTAAAAGCCGCGAGAATAGCTGAACGTCGGTCAAAGACGCCAGCTCGGCGCAGACATCTTGGGCGGCATGGGAGCAGCCCGGCTCGCAGAGGGTCAGGCGCAGGGCGCCGACCACGTCTTTGTGCGCGGGCCGGCTGACATAGCCCGCGACGGGTGTGCTGTGCGCCTGCCCGGCGGCCAGCATTTCGCAGAAGCCGTCAATGATGCGCTTCTGCTCGGCTTCCGACTCCCCCTGCGGCGTCCAAACAATCAGCGGATCGTCTACCAGCGCGACTGCGTCTCGGCCCTTGTGCGCCTCGATCAGCGCCGCCAGGGCCGCGCTTTCCGCCAGCAGCCGCCGGTTGGCGACAATTTTATCCGACAGCGGAACCGGATCACCGCCGTCTTCGGTCTGGTAGAGATCTTCCTCCCGATAATGCAGTACGGCCTGCGACTCCAGGGTCGGACGCTCGCCGGTGCCGTAGTGCAGGGCAATCTGACCGACGTTGATGAGATAGCACGGTGCGACCGCATGACGGTCCAGCGGGATCTGGGAACCGTCGGTCGCAAGCGCCGTATAGACTTCCGGCCTGCCGTCCGGCAGCGGAACCGTCGCCGACGGCGGGACATCGCGGCAGTCGGCGGCTAGAAATGACGGCTTCGGCAGGGACTCCCTCTGCGCCCGCGTCGCCGCCCATGCTTCCGGGTCTAAGCGGGCCTGCGTCAGCGCCGTTTGCATTTGCGCGGCGGTTTTATCGCCGCGTTTTCGGGCTTCCAGGCCCATCTTCTGAATATCGCCAATGACCTGCGCGAGTTCGAGCATTATATCGTTCCTATTGTTCAAATTGCAGCACGAGGGCGGAAACGCCCCCGCGGGGAGGCGAAGCGCCAAGCTGCCGCCTGCGCGGCAGAGGAGAGAATTTGTGTTTCAATCTTGCCCCTTACCCACGGGTCATTAGCGTCTGCGCTCCCCAGCGAGGGCGTTTCCGCCCTCGTTCATCGCGGCTTTGTCTATTCCCTACTCGTCTTCTGTCCCTGACCCATTCGGCAGAACTCTCAGCTTGATTTGGTCCACGCGCCGACCATCGGTCTTTTCCACCATAAACTCCAAGTTCTCGTACTGCACCGCTTCGCCGACGCCGGGCTGACGGCCGAACTGGCCGAAGACGAAGCCGCCGACCGTGTCGAAATCTTCGTGCGGCAGGTCCAAATCCAGCAGATCGTTCAGGTCGTCAATTGCCATGCGGGCGTCTACACGGTAAACGCCGGGTTTAAGCGTCTGGAACTGGGCATCTTCCCGGTCATATTCGTCTTGAATCTCGCCGACAAGCTCCTCCAATAAATCTTCTACGGTGACCAGACCCGCCGTGCCGCCGTATTCGTCCTGAATAATCGCCATCTGCACAGACGAGCGCCGGAACTCATCCAGCAAATCGTCAATGCGCCGGTTTTCGGGGATGACCAGTGGCGGACGCATCAGCGGGCGCAAATCCAGTGTCCGCTCGCCGCGAGCGAGCGCAGGCAGAAGGTCTTTGGCATGAACAATGCCGATGACGTTGTCCACGCTGCTTTCATACACGGGAATACGCGAGTGGCCGCTTTCGACAATCAGGTTCAGAAGCGCAGGCAGACCTGCCCCGACGTCAATCGCCTTGATGTCAATGCGCGGGGTCATCACCTGCCGGACGTCCGTGTCGCCGAACGAGATGACGTTCCGAATGATCTCTTTTTCGTCTTCTTCAATCGCTCCCGACTGGGCGCTGGCTTCGAGCGTCGCCCGCAATTCTTCCTCCGTGATCATCGGCGCGGCGAACGTTGCCGTCAGGCCGAACGGGCGCACGAGCAGGTTGGAAACGCCGAGGGCAACCGACGCCAGCGGGGTCAGCAGCAGCATGAACCCGCGCAGGGGACGGGCAATCCGCAGAGCCGTTTCTTCGGGGCGACGCAGAGCGATGGAGCGCGGGACAATCTCGCCGACCACAATCGTAAACAGCGCAAACAGCAGGGTCACGCCGACTACGGCAAACCGCAGAGGATGCGGCGACACGCGGGGCGGAATGAAAATTGCCCAGTCGGGAGCCAGCACCGCCGCGCCGATGGCGGCAACGGCGAAGGCCGCCAGAGTGATACCGACCTGCACGGTCGCCACCACGCGGGTCGGCTGCCGCAGCAGGATCTGCGCCGCGGCCGCCGCGCCTGCGTCCGTCCCGCCTTCGTCAATCCAGTCCTGCAAGCGGGCGCTGCGGGCCGAAGACAGCGCTGTTTCCGCCAGCGTAAAGAACGCATTCAGAAAAGTCAGCAGGATAAGGCCAAGAAGCGCGTAACTATGGGAAGGCTGCATGAGCGTGATGGGCGCGGTTCAGTAGATTGGAGTTAGTGAGCGGGAAAAATATGGACGAAGTAAATGCCGCAGGTAAACAAAATCCCCAGCAGGCCGCCGAGAACGACTTCCTGAAGCGTATGTATCTTTCCCTCTACCCGACTTTGCGCGACCAGAAACGCCAGCAGCAGTGCGAGAATGCCAGTGAAGTAGTCCATCGTCCGGTAAATCAGCGTAGACGCGAGAAAAAACGATACCGCCGCATGCCCGCTGACAACCCCGCCCGACAAGATGGCCCCTTTTTTCCCCAGCACTTTCGAGATCAAAACGATCACCAGCACCAGCACAATGACTGTTATTATGACTGTCACCGGCAGCGGGTCGTGCTTCATTTCCAGATGAAGCTGGGCGAGCTTGTTGGAGCCGAAAAACAAAATCCCGCCGACAATCGCCGCCGTGAGGCTGGCAATCAGCACCGCTCCCGCTGCGATGTCTTTGGCGAGCTTCGCCAGCGGGTGATACGCCTGCGTCACCATATCCACGACGCTCTCAATCGCCGTGTTCATCATCTCAGCCACAAGCACACCCGACATGACAATAAACAGCACGGCCATTTCCACCCGCGACAGCCGCAGAAGCAGGGCAATCAGCAGCACCAGCACAACCGTGAAGAAGTGGAACCGCATGTGCTTCTGCGTGCGAAACACATGGACAATCCCTTCCACGGCATAGCGGAACGAGTCTAAATGATTTTTCGGCCTGGGTACTTGGCGCATCAATGATTTGGTAAATGGTTAGCGGCGATTGCCTGCGGCATAAAGTCTGCCCGGATCAAGGTCAAGCACGATCCGCGCCGGCCCAGCCAGCGCGTCCTCATGCTGGCACCGCCAATGATCTTCGGGTCGAACGCCTTGAATCGTCTGCCGGTCATCAATCACATCTCCATTGTCAAAAAGGTAGTACGCGGAGTTGTACAGTACGCGGGCGACTTCCGTGACGTCAAGCCCCTTAAAATGGCATTGCAGATCCGGCACTCCAAGAGCCGCCAGACCCAAAGTATCCATAAGCGTTTCATTGGCAACCCCATTGCTGATCTTGAACAAGCGAACATTTACGGCGGGGAACAGCCGGTCGAAACTGTGAGCCTGCTTAGACTGAGAATATGCTTCGGGGTTGACAAAACGCTCACTGGGGAGCCACCGCATTCCGAGACAAGGGACAACTTCTAGAAATGCTGAGACAACATTTTGGAACAGCCTCAGACGCACTTTGTATTCGAGACTGCTTGACATTAAATCGGTCACGAGCATTGTGGAACGGCAGCGGGCAACAACAGAACGCGCCTCCGGCCAATCCCAAGTCTGTTGCAGTGCAGCTTCCGATTTCTCCGCGTTTGGCCCTGTCGGCGAAACAGCGGCAAAAGTCTGGGCGGCTATCTTTGCATCACCAAGCACAATAGGATAATCAGGATAGACAAAAGAAAGCTGGTCAGAGGTCGCACTGCCGTCTAAAGGCTCAACTCTTCCACAATGCCGACGCAGGGCAGACAGAAGTTCGGATTTGCTTATGCGAGGTTCCGCTTCAAAGAGAAGTTCAGCATTATAAGTGTTTGCGAAACCGTCTGCCATCTATGCCTCCCTTGAAGGGCTGGAATCATTCCGGATCTTCCACAAAAAACGGGTGGATTCCCGCACCCGGAACCGTAATACCACATTCGTTCAAAACAGCCTCGGTGGGCCGCTGCATTTCCCAGGCTCCGGCGGCCGTTTCATCGTTGTAGCCGAGCAGGTGCAGGAGGCCGTGAACACCGAGCAGGGCGATTTCATTTTCCAAAGGCCAGCCGGCAGCGTCGGCCTGACGGGCAGCGGTCGGCAGGGAGATCACGATGTCGCCGAGTACCTCCGGGTCATCCTGGGCGAAGGACAGCACATCGGTGGGCTTGTCTTTCTGCCGGTACTCGCGGTTCAGCGTTTGGATGAATGGGTCGTCGCAAAGAACGACGCTGATTTCGGGGTCGTTTGCGACATCTTCATGCCGCAAGAGAGCCGCCAGCGGGCCGGTCAAGGTCGCCTCCACGTTCAGCAGCGGCGGCGATTCGGTTTGGAAGTGGATCAAGAGCGGCATTGGCAGAGGGTGTCGGCAGGGTAAGGTCGGCGGGCTTCTTGGCGGCGTCTTTGAAGCTGTCCGGGTAGTCAATGCGCGAGTGCAGCATCCCGGACAGCAGGCGAACGAACGCCTCCCGAATGCCCCGCAGATCGCGCTGAGTCAAGTCGCACTCATCAAGCTGGCCGTCGGCGAGCTGGGCGTCAACGATTTTCGTGACTAAATCTTCGATACGTCCTAAAGTTGGCTTATCCAGTGTACGGGACGCGGCTTCAACGCTGTCGGCCAGCATCAGGATCGCCGTTTCGCGGCTCTGCGGCTTTGGCCCGGCATAGCGGAACTGCTGCTCTAAAACAGGTGCGGCCTCGCAGTCGTCCCCGGCGCACTGCTGATGGTAGAAGTAACGGATTAAGCTCGTCCCGTGATGCTCGGTAATGAATGCTTTGATGATCGGAGGCAGCTTTTCATGCTCGGCGATTTCTAATCCTTCGCGGACATGGGCGGTGACGACAAGCGCGGAAAGCGACGGGTTCAGGCGCTCGTGGGCATTGTCGCCGCCGGCCTGGTTTTCGACAAAGAACTGCGCCCGCTGGATCTTGCCGAGATCATGGTACAAAGCTCCGACGCGGCAGAGAAGCGCATCGGCCCCGATGGCTTCGGCGGCGGTCACGGCCAGGTTGCCGACTAAGATCGAATGCGTGTAAGTGCCGGGCGCCAGCTCGCAGAAGCGTTTCAGCAAAGGCCGGTTCGGGTCGGAAAGCTCCAAAAGCCCCAGCGGGGTCGTGATGCCGAAGACGCGCTCAAAGAAGGCGGCGGTGACGCCGAACAAAGCCACCGAGAGGAGGCCGGAAAAGAACGCCCAAACGACCGACTGCCCCATGTCCGAGCGCGTGTCACCCTGAAGCTGGCCTACCAACAGGCTTAAGATGACGTTCGCGCCGCAGAGCAGGACGCCCGCTCGCAGGATATCCCCCCGGCTCCGCAAATCCGAGACGGCGTAAATCGCCACCCAGGCCGACAGCAAAGTCAGCACCGAAAACCGCAGGTCGTTGCCCAGCACGACGCCTGACTGCGCGGCGAGAAGCGCGGTGATCAGCAGGGCGACGCGGGGCTTGATCAGTGCGGCGATGAGCATTCCCGCCGACCCGACCCACAGCATGCCGACATAGCCGAGCTGTGAGGCCGACAGCCGCACTCCCAGCACAGCGCTGCCGAGGCGCAGTCCTAAAACGCCAAGGGCGACCAGCAGAGCCAGCAGGAGCAGGGTCTTTGTCGAGGCAAACAGCTTGGGATGCTCGCGTGCCAGCCAGAAGCAGACCAGGCCGACCATAAAGGCGACCAGCCCGACAATGCTCCCCACGGTTCCGGGGTCCAGACGCGGGTTTTGCAGGCCCAGAGCGCGAAGCTTGGCGATGGTGCCGGGTGTCACGACCTGACCGGTGCGGACGACGATGTCCCCGGCAAAGACCTGGCTGTAGACCGGCGCGACCAGCCGTTCCGCACCGGCGACGGCGCCCGCAGTCTTGCTTTTGTCCAGCAGGCGGTTCGGCTGGACCACGGCGCGGGCGATGGCAAGCGCCGCCGGAAGATGGGTGCGCGGCAGCATGGACGCCGATAATGTGGAGGAAACCTGGGCTTTCGCGTCGGCGAGGTCGGCCGGGTGGTCGTCGCGAATTTCCCGATCCATCGCCTCGTGAACGGCTTGGTGCGTCAGCCGCTCGGCCTGGTCCAAATGGTACGCGCCCGCGCGAGGATTGACCAGCGGGGCAAGATCGCTGGCAGAGAGGAGAAGGCCGACTTCCCGGCGCAGGTCTTGGGAAGTCTGGACCGCACCCAACCCGACCATCTGGTCCCGCCGCAGGCGCTGGTAGGCGTCGGTGATGGTTTCGTCGGCTTCGGACGCCGCATGGGCGGTGCTGTAGACCGGCTCAACACGAGCAGCGGCGGCGGCGCGGAGGGTGTTGGTGGCACCGTCATCCAGATAGCGCACGGTGCGGAGGGCGCGGACATCCTGGCCGCTGATTTCTCCGACTCGGAGCGCGACCTTATCCGGCAGCAGATGCAGGGACAACAGCGCCGACAGCACGGCCACCGTGCCGAGCAGCAGCGCGACGCGGCTCCAGTCCAGCCGGGCCAGCCACGCCCGCAGGGGCAGGAGACGCCAAAACGGGCCAGGCCGGCGCTCGCTGCCACGCGGCTTGCGGCGGCGCGGCAGGCGTCCCAGCGACTGGGAAAATGATGAAGTTAAAGCAGAAGGGTCTCGTGCCATAGGGCAGAGCGGACAAAAGACAGGGAAAACGCTCGCGAAGTTTCTACCGGAAATGGAAAAGACGCACATTCCCGCCTGTCACAAGAAAGTGCGCCGATTGAGTGCTGCGAAAAGGCTACTTGTTAAGCCCTTCTTTTTCTTCGTTCCGTTTCATCTTGCGAATCGCGGCGGCCTGCGCTTTGCGCTTTTTGTCGCTCGGCTTTTCGTAATGCTCATGCTCCCGTGCTTCTTTCAAGATGCCGGTCTGCTGAAGCTGCTTCTTGAAGCGCTTCAATGCGCTGTCAAGCGACTCATTGGGCCGAACCTGGATCTGGGTCAACTGTCTCCACCCCCCCGCCGTTAAAATATGTCTTCCCGGCGCTTAACCCGCGCCGAGGAACACCGGAGTATACCACGCTCCGAAAGTCCCTGTCAAGTTTCCGAGGCATTCTTCAGCCCTGCCTTCAGCCCTGCCTTCAGCCCTGCTTGATTTGCTGAACAAAGCGTGTCGGGTTTTGCTGAACGAATTAAAAGCTCGTCTGACCAAGCTGATGCCGTCCTGCCTGCCGGAAGAGACGTTTTGCTCTTGACACAGCCGGAAAACGCTGGTATAATGGCAGCACTTCGTTTCCCGAATGCTCTGCCGCCGGGACGCGAAGTTTGACGGCTGCTGCCGCTCATTGACATTTATATTGGACAGTTGGCGCAGTGGTAGCGCACTTCGTTGACATCGAAGGGGTCACAAGTTCGAATCTTGTACTGTCCACCATTTTTGACTTATAGTAAGAGCAGTGAGTTTGGGGCGAAATCACCAAACTTGCTCTTGAAATTCCGCTGTCTGCTCCGTATGGCCCTTTGGGCCGCTCTCCGACCCATGCTGGTGGCCCTAAAATAGCGAATCGTTCCCCTCGTTTTCAAAAAATGCTCACGAAAACCGGGCTGATGCCAAAGAGCTCTGGTTTTGGGAGAAAATCAATGACGCAGTCGCAAAAGGCATGCCCGGCGTGCAATTCGCCCGCGCCGATCCGGGCTGCCGTGTGTGAAAATTGCGGTCATGCCTACCGGACCCAATTTACGCCGCCCCTCGACCAAACACAGGTTCTTCCGGCTCTGCCTGAAACGCATTTTGCTTCGCAGCGGGTGCGGCGCAAAGGCAAAGCGATCCCGTCCGCACTCTGGCCTGCCCTTGTCGGGATTGCACTGGTCGCCGCGCTGCTGATCACTGTGTCGCTCGCACACACGGATGCCAAAAACCGGGGCAGTGCGAAAACCGCAGAAACCGACGCGAAGAGCGTGGGACATGATGCGAAGAACACGCCGGGACATCTCGTTCGGATCGCGGATGCGGAGGCTCTTACGCCGCTGTCCAGTCAAGACCAGGTTCTCCAAACGCTGGGCGCTCCTCTGCAAAATGTCGGCGATATTTGGAGCTACCCGGCAGACAAGGGCGCGGCTGTCGGCGTCAAGTTCGCCGGCGGCGAGACCACGAAATATGTTCAGGGGGTTGTCGTTGTGGATGCCGCCGGAAATCTGGTTTGGGCTAAGACGCCCCATTTGTGGAAGTCTATGCCGATGACCACCTCCGTGGCGGGAAAGCACGGCCTGCCTTTAAGGCCGCTCAAGAGATACTTAGACTACTTTACCCAGTAGTGCAACAGCTTCATTTTTCGGCCTATCACTTCGGCGCCTCACAAAATTTCTTCACAATATCTTTTTTTACAAAATCTGCTTCCGCTGAAACAATTTGCTGCCTTTTCTCGTCAGTCCCATCAAGCTCGCTGCTCTTTCTTCCCGCAGCCGAAAAGGAAACCTGATACATGCCTCTAAAATCATACAAAATGCACTTCTTTACTTGCTGCCTTCTTGGAGGGTCAGTGCTGCTTTCCCCCGCCCAGGCGGCAGCAGCCGGTACGGATGTGGTCACGACCGCCGCCGATGACGGCTCGCCCGGCGCCCTGCGCTCGGTTCTGGCCGCCGCCGCTGCCGGCGACACCATCCTCTTCGACCCGGCCGTCTTTGCCGTGCCGCAGACCATTTCTTTGAGAGGCGGCGAGCTGGACATTACCCGCAGCGTCACCGTTCAAGGACCCGGCGCCAACCGTCTCACCATTGATGCTCAGGGGACAAGCTACGGGTTTAACATTTCCAGCGGCACCGTCGCACTTTCCGGCATGACAGTCGCGCATGGCGCGGGCGCCAATCGTTACGGCGGCATTGTCAATGCCGGCACTTTGACACTGACAAATGTCGTCGTTTCCGGCAGTACCGGCTCCGGCATCAGCAACTCCGGCTCGCTTTCCGCCGTGAATTGCACGGTCTCCGGGAACAACAACGTCGGTGGCAACTACAGCGGCGGCGGCTTGTACAATTCCGGCGCCGCCGCGCTCACAGACTGCACCTTCGCGAACAACGCCTCTTATAACGGCGGCGCGGTGCTGAGCGGCGGCAACAACACCAACACGCTCACTCTGACGGACTGCACCATTGCCAGCAACACGGCTCGCTTCGGCGGCGCAATCTACTGTACCGGCGCCGTGACCGCTACATCCTGTACGTTCTCCGGCAACACCGCCACGCAGAGCGGCAGTTATGGCGGCGGGTTGTTTAATGTCGGGACGGGAACCATCACCAGTTGCTTGTTTGTCGGCAGCACCGGCGGCGACATTGATAACGGCAGCAGCCTCACGTCTGGCGGCTCGAACCTTCTGGGCGATGCCGCCGGGAGCGGCGACTTCAGCACGGCAGGCGCACACGACCAGTTCGGCGTCTCCGCCGCTCAGGCCAATGTCGGGCCGCTCGCCGGCAACGGCGGGCTGACCCAGACCTGCGCCCTGCTGTCCGGCTCTCCTGCCCTTGACGCCGACTACAGCAGCAGTACCGCCGTGGACCAGCGCGGCATTCCCCGGCCCCAG
Organism: Capsulimonadaceae bacterium; assembly: GCA_965277885.1. Lineage (GTDB taxonomy): Bacteria > Armatimonadota > Armatimonadia > Armatimonadales > Capsulimonadaceae > JANXMY01. Next base: position 1,374,884 of record CBDIDS010000003.1, read on the forward strand.
GGCGTCCGCAGCGACATCGGCGCTTACGAGGCCGGGCCGATTGCGTACACTTTGTGGAACAGCGCCGACGGGCAGGTGCAGGTCCGCGCCGTCAGCTACAGCGGCACCCAGACCGCGCTCGCCACCTTCGGCCCCTACTCCGACTCGACAGACACCGGCGTTCCCGGCAACACCGCTCTCTGGAAGGCCATCGCCATTGCCCGCATGCCGGACGGCACCCTGCGCCTCCTGTGGCAGCACCCGGACGGGCGCGTCATGCTCTGGCGGCTTAATGCTTCCGGCGCTATGCTTTCCGTCACCGGCTACGGCCCCTACACCGACAGCGGCGATACGGGCGTCGCGGGCAACACCGCTCTTTGGCAGGCGGTCGGCCTCTCGGTCAGCGCCGACGGGCTGACCCACCTGCTGTGGGATCACCCCGATGGCCGGGCCATGCTGTGGAACGTCAGCAGCGACGACACGTTTGCGGTCATCGGCGGCTACGGCCCCTACACCGACAGCAGCGATACGGGCGTCGCAGGCAACACCGCTCTTTGGCACGTGACGACTTTAGCGAGCGCTCCCGACGGCTCGCTGCGGCTGGTGTGGAACCATCCCGATGGGCGCGTCATGCTGTGGGACGTCAGCGGGGCCGGCTCGCTGGTGTCGCTGGGCGGCTACGGCCCCTACACCGACAGCAGCGATACGGGCGTGGCGGGTAACACGGCCCTTTGGAAAGCGGTCGCCGTGCAGGCCCGTGCGGACGGCAGCGCCTTCTTGCTGTGGGACCACCCGGACGGGCGGGTCATGCTGTGGACGGTGGACGGCTCCTACAACATCGCCGGCCTCATGGGCGACGGGCCGTACACGGACGCGCCGATCAGCAGCAGCTTGTGGCAGGCGATCGGCCTTGCGCTGACGCCCGCCAATCTGCCGTATGTGCTGTGGAGCAACCCGGACAACAGGACAGTGCTGTGGAACGTGGGGGCGGACAACTCGATCAACTACTCCGGGGTCTTTGAGGCCACTTCGGACAGCGCCGGACAGCCCTGGCAGCCGAACGCTCTGTCCGGCCTCTAAGGCGGACGGGACACCCAAAGAATAGAACATCGGGCAGCGCCCGCTTTCAGAAGGTCAATGATTTTCTTCTGAAAGCGGGCGCTGCCGTCTTTTGAGCTTCGCGCTCCCGTTGCCCAGGGGCAGAAAGTCCTTCCTTAAGTTTCCCCGTAGTTTTGCCGATACTCAGTGTGATGTCCCGCCTTACGGCCAGAGTTGACCCTGCCGAGGCATCACTGACTGATTTGGGCATACGGCAAAGGAAATCTCTTCATGTCTCCGAGACCACATCAAACGCTTCCGTCAGGACGCGCCCTGCTCGCCGGGGCTGTCCTGCTGCTGGCTTCCTCCTTGAGCGCCGACGCGCTTCCGCATTTTTTGCATTCCAAGCCTGTCGTTCTGCGGACCGTCAGCACGGATATGGTCACGACCGCCGCCGATGACGGCTCGCCCGGCACTCTGCGCTCGGTTCTGGCTGCGGCCGCTCCCGGCGACATCATCGCCTTCGACCCGACTCTCTTCGCTGCGCCTCAGACAATCACGCTGGGCGGCGAGCTGGACATCAGCCAGGATGTCACCATCCGGGGGCCGGGCGCGAGCCTGCTGACGCTGGACGCCGGCCACGGAAGCTACGTGTTTTATATCACCGGCGGCACAGTCGCGATTTCCGGCCTGACAGCCGCCAACGGCCAGGGCGCGAATGACGACGGCGACATCGTCAACGGCGGAGCGCTCACGCTGACGGACGCTGCTCTCACCGGCAGCATCGGCACCGCCCTTGACAACGAGAACGCGCTTTCCGCCACAAACTGTACTTTTTCCGGCACTGCGGCCAGCGCGGCAGGCGCCGTGTATAACGCCTCGACGGCAAGCCTGACGAACTGCACCTTCGCCGGGAACAGCACCGCAGGCGACGGCGGCGGATTATATAACGCCGTCGGGACCGTTACCCTCGCGAGCTGCACCTTCAGCGGCAATACCGCCGCAAACGGCGGCGGCGCACTGTGCAGCTATGGAACCGTAACCGCTGCAAACTGCACTTTCTCCGGCAACACCGCACTTTACGGCGGCAGCGCTTACGATGCCGGAACGCTGACGGTCACGTCCTGTACGTTCTCCGGCAGCGCCGCCACGCAGAGCGGCAGCGGGGGCGGCCTCTGCGAAGACGGTGCGGCGACCGTTACCGCCTGCTTGTTCGTCGGCAGCGCCGGCGGCGATATTGATCTGAATGCCGGCACGGTCACGTCTGGCGGCTCGAACCTTCTGGGCGATGCCGCCGGGAGCGGCGACTTCAGCACGGCAGGCGCACACGACCAGTTCGGCGTCTCCGCCGCTCAGGCCAATGTCGGGCCGCTCGCCGGCAACGGCGGGCTGACCCAGACCTGCGCCCTGCTGTCCGGCTCTCCTGCCCTTGACGCCGACTACAGCAGCAATACCGCCGTGGACCAGCGCGGCATTCCCCGGCCCCAGGGCGTCCGCAGCGACATCGGCGCTTACGAGAAGGCGGTGACACTCACTGCGCTTACGCTTGCGCCCGCCCCGCCGCCTTCCGTCATTATCGGCGCGACGCAGCAGTTCATAGCAACGGCCCATTACTCGAACGGCGCCGCGACGGTCGTTACCGGCACGGCAGCTTGGACTTCCGATAACACAGCCGACGCCACGGTCAGCTCTGCCGGCGTCGCCACCGGCGTCGCGGCAGGCACGGCCCACATCAGCGCCGCCTTCGGCGGCCAGACGGCAAGCGTCCTGCTCGCCGTCACGGTCCCGCCCGTTCCCCTTGCCTGCGTCCTGTGGAACAGCGCCGACGGGCAGGTGCAGGTCCGCGCCGCCAATTCCGACGGCTCGCAGACGACGCTCGGCACCTTCGGTCCCTACACCGACAGCGGCGACACCGGCGTTCCCGGCAACACCGCTTTGTGGAAGGCCATCGCCGTCGTCCACGCCCCCGACGGCACCCTGCGCCTCTTGTGGCAGCATCCCGACGGCCGTGTTATGCTCTGGCGGCTTAATGCCTCCGGCACGCCCCTCTCCATCACCGGTTACGGCCCGTACACCGACTGGACGGATACAGGCGTTCCCGGCAACACGGCGGTCTGGCATGCCGCCGGCCTGTCGGTCAGTGCGGACGGCCTGACCCACCTGCTGTGGGATCACCCCGATGGCCGGGCCATGCTGTGGAACGTCAGCAGCAACAACACGTTTGCGGTCATCGGCGGCTACGGCCCTTATACCGACAGCAGCGATCAGGGTATCTCCGGCAATGCGGCGGTCTGGCACGTCACGGCTTTGGCGAATGCCCCTGACGGCTCGTTCCGCCTGCTCTGGAACCACCTGGACGGGCGCGTCATGCTCTGGGATGTGGCCGCTTCAGCCGGCGTTCTCCAGATCGGCGGCTACGGCCCGTATACCGACTCGACGGATGCAGGCGTTTCCGGCAACACCGGCCTGTGGCGAGCTGTGGCCGTACAGGTCAGCGCGGACGGCACTTCCCACCTGCTGTGGGACCACCCGGACGGCCGCACCATGCTGTGGAGCGTGGACAGCTCCCTGACGCCGATGGCGATTGCGGGCTACGGGCCGTACACGGACCCGCCGGTCAGCACGGACCTGTGGCACGCCCTGGGTCTGGCCCTGACGCCTTCCGGCCTGCCGTATGTGCTGTGGGGGCATTTTGACGGCAGCTCGATGCTGTGGAGCATTGCGGGCGACGGCTCGGTCAGCCCTTTCGGCATCTTCGGAGCGGCATCCGACAGCGCCGGCCAGCCCTGGCTGCCGACGGCGCTGTCCGGCGACTGAGCTTGTCCCCTCTTTTGAGTTCCCGCTCCTGCCCGGACGCGCTTCCCGCGCGTCCGGTTTCTTTTTGCGCGTCCCCGACGCAGGAAAAAGGCGCCTCTGTGCAGAAACCTCCGCTTGAGGAAATGCGATTGATTATTGTGGCGAGTGCAAACGGTGATGTCGGAATGGAAGCGGGAATGGATATTCTCCGCACGGGCGGGTCGGCAGTGGATGCTGTTGAAGCCGCCTGCCGTCTCGTGGAAGACAATCAAGAAGATCACTCGGTCGGGACCGGCGGCTTCCCGAACTCGGACGGCGTGGTGGAGCTGGATGCGTCGCTGATGGAAGGAACGACCCGGCGGGCCGGCGCAGTCGCGGCGTTGAAAGATTACCCCTACCCCCTTTCGGTCGCCCGCGCGGTGATGGAGCGTCTGCCCCGGCATCTGCTGCTCGTGGGAGAAGGCGCGGCGAAGTTCGCTGCCGCGCAAGGTTTTGAGAAGCGCGAGCTGCTGACGGATGCCGCCGGGGAAGCGTTCCGGCAGAAGAAGTTTACGCTGTCCGGCGAAGAATATGCGTTTGACGGCACGGACGTGAAGAGAAATATCGAGAAAAGCGCCGAACACACTTACGGTACGGTGAACTTTTTGGCCCAAGACAACGAAGGCCGGATCGCATCGGCAGTCAGTACATCCGGCTGGGCCTTTAAGCATCCGGGCCGGGTCGGGGACTCGCCGATCATCGGGGCGGGCAACTACTGCGACGACCGCTTTGGCGCGTGTGCCTGCACCGGCCTCGGCGAATGGTCCCTTCGGGCGTCCACGGCCCGAACCGTCGTGCTTGCCATGCAGCTCGGTCTGAGTCTTGACGACGCCTGCGTGTTCGCGTTCCGCGACTTGTTTTCCATCCCTGTCCCGCCGCCGATTGACCCGGTGATGAGCTTTGTCGCGCTGGACAAAAACGGCGCTCACGCCGGTTATTCCACTACGCCGGGCCGCACCTATGTCTGGCAGACCGCCGACATGCCGCAGTTCGTGACCCAGGAACGGGTCATTGCCCGGCCCAGCTGACGCTACTCCTCAAAACCGGGCAAAGCCGCGCTGTACGGCAGCGGATGCTCGGCGGCGGCATAGCTTTCGGTCGTGTCTCGTTTTTCGTCACTTTGGAACACGAGCAGGTAGTAAGACGCCGAGTATTCGCGGGTGCCTCGGTTCTGCGTCGCGAGTTCTTCAAACGGCGACTGCTCTAAATCGCTGTTTTCGGACATTGAACGCCGCCAGGTATCGGGCGTCAGCGAGAACAATTCCCAGCCCTGCTCCGCGTGCGTATCTAATACGCCCTGCATCCCCTCGTAATCCGTCACCGCCGTCTTGTAGCGCTTCATCTGCGTTTCCCTCCCCGCTCGGCGTCCATCCCGCCTTCCATCAGTCGGTCATTGTACCCCAGGCAGGCGAACGCTCGCAAGTCCACTAACGCCCTGGAAGCAGCACCAGCGCATCGGGGACGGTGACGCCGGTTTCACGGGGCGATTGTGCTGTTCCGTTCAGCGTGTAGGTCATCTGGGTAGACGCGCCGCCGTCAAGACACATGGCGGCTTCGGCATGAGTGCCGTCGTAGCGAGAAAAATAGCGGGCCAGAAAAGCGGCGAGCGCGGCGAAGTCCGATCCCGACGCGATGCCGACGACAAGATGCCGGGGCTTGCCGTTCACGCTGTCGTAGGCGACGAACGTGCGCGGCTCCGGGCCGGGACTGACTAACCGCTCCTGATACTGAGTGACGACAATGTTGCCGGCTGCAATCAAAGTCGGCCCGCAGCCGACCGCGTCGGCGACGCTCCAAATAGAGCCACCGGGGCGCATCGGCCCGGCATAACTTCGGAGCGCCTGCGGGTGGCTCGGCTCAGTGGCCGCCCAGACAATGCGCGGCGTTCCGTCCGGCAGGAGGCCGAACGCGCTGCGGACATACTGGCCGCGCCGAATAGTCGCGCTGCCGGAGCCAACCAGCGGGGGGGCCGCATGGCGCACCCGTCCTTTCTGCACGAGCAGGCCGACAAATTCCTTACGTCCTGCACCGTCTTCCCCTCCGAAGTAGCCGCCGTTGACCGCCATCAGCCCGCCTGTTCGCGTCAGCCATTCGTGGGGCGTGTACGCCTGCCCAACCACATGACCGTCCGCCATTGTAATGCCGCGCGTTTCAATCGCCAGGCGGCACCGTGTCTGCGTGAGGTCTATGTCTACAAGGTCAATGCCAGTGTCGCCAGTCGTCGGAATGGCCCGGTGAACAACGCCCGGCGCGAGCGTCTCGGCAGCGCCGGCAGACGGAGAAGGGGGATTTGGGGCGGAGGCCGTGCGGGGCGCACAGCCGGAGAAAGCGAAGATAAAAAGAAGAAGCCCCCCCGCCCCAATTCTGGGGAGCCATACAGAACAGGAAACCTCTCTTGTCGGCCTTCTTTTCTTCTCCGGCTCCCCAGAATTGGGGCGGGGGGGCTTCTTCATATTAGCAGTGCCAGTCAACGTTTGAGACTTCGCGGGCGTACTTGATGATGAACTGCTTGCGCGGCTCGACTTTGTCGCTCATCAAGATCGAGAACATCTCGGCGGCGGCATTGGCGTCTTCCAGCGTGACCCGCGCCAAACTGCGCGACTCGATGTTCAGCGTCGTCTCGAACAGCTCCTGCGCGTTCATTTCGCCGAGGCCCTTGAAGCGCCCGACTTGAACATCTTTGCGCTTCAGCTCTTTGACCATCCGGTCCCGCTCTTCTTCCGACCGAGCGTACAGCCGCGTGTCTTTGCCGGACTTGATCGAATACAGCGGCGGCTGGGCGATATACACATGGCCCTGCTCAATCAGCGGCTGCATGTAGCTGAAGAAGAACGTCAGCAGCAGCGTCCGAATATGGTCCCCGTCCACGTCCGCATCGGTCATAATGATGATCCGGTCATAGCGGAGCTTTGACATATCGAACTTCGATGTGGACTCGCCCTCGTCGTCCCCATCGCTGTCCACTTTGATGCCGATGCCGAGCGCCGTAATCAGCGACCGCACTTCATTGTTTTCCAGCGTTTTGTCCAATGCCGCCTTGCTGGTATTGATAATCTTGCCCCGCAGGGGCAAAATCGCCTGATACCGCCGGTCTCGTCCCTGTTTGGCGCTCCCGCCGGCGCTGTCGCCTTCAACCAAGAACAACTCGCACTTTTTCGGGTCGCGCTCGGTGCAGTCGGCGAGCTTGCCGGGCAGGTTGGAATTTTCTAAGCTGCTCTGGCGCTTGATGAGGTCGGCGGCCTTGCGGGCAGCGTCTCTGGCACGCTGGGCGGTCAGCGCCTTGTCAATGATCTTTTTGCCGACGGCGGGGTTCTCTTCCAAAAACTGGGTCAAGCCCTCACCCATGATGGAGTTGACGATGCCTTCCACTTCGGAGTTGCCGAGCTTGGCTTTGGTTTGGCCCTCAAACTGGGGCTTGAACAGACGCACCGAGATGACCGCCGTGAGGCCCTCGCGGACATCGTCGCCACTCAAATTGGCGTCTTTTTCTTTGATCGCCCCGGACTTGCGGGCGTACTGGTTGATGACGCGGGTCAGCGCGGTGCGGAAACCCGACAGATGCGTCCCGCCTTCTTTGGTATGGACGTTGTTCGCAAACGACAGCACGGTCTCCGAGTACGACTTGTTGTATTGGAGTGCGATCTCGACCTGGACATCATCCCGCTTCTTTAAGAAGTAAATGGTCGGGCCAAACTCGTTCTTGGTGTCGTTTTTGTTCTCGTTCAGGTGGTCTACCAGCTCGGCGATGCCGCGCTGATAATGGTAAGTCACAGGCTCCGCGCCCGTCAGCTTATCGTGAAAGTGAATTGTGACTTCGCGGTTTAGATAGCAGGTGTTGCGAATGCGCGACTCGAAGATCTCCGGCTTGTAGACATAGTCGCCGAAGATCTCGGTGTCCGCGAGCCAGGTAATAGTCGTGCCGTGGCTGTCCGACGGGCCGATTTCTTTCAGGCCCTTCGGCTTCGGAACGCCCTGAACGCACCGGAGCTTGTACGCCTTGCCGCGCTGCTCGACGACCGCTTCGCACCAGGCCGACAGGAAGTTGACGCAGGAGAGGCCGACGCCGTGCAGGCCGCCGGAGACTTTGTAGCCGCCGCCGCCGAACTTGCCGCCGGCGTTCAGCTTGGTCATCGCAAGCTCTACGCCCGACAGGCCCGTCTGCTTGTTGGTGTCGGCGGGGATGCCGCGCCCGTTGTCCCGGACTGTGACGGTCTTGTCCGGGTTCAGAGTCACCCAGATTTCGGTCGCGTGGCCGGCCAGCACTTCGTCAATCGAGTTGTCCACCACTTCAAACAGCAGGTGATGCAGGCCGCTGGGGCCCGTGTCGCCGATATACATGGCCGGGCGGGTGCGGACATGCTCGACCCCTTCCAAGAGGCGGATCGTGTCGGCGGTGTAATCCTCGCTGACATGGCCCATCGCCGTCGCGTCCTGCTCGCTGACATCCGCCTGATCGCCAATATCCGTCGGCTCCATCAAATCCTGCGGCTTTGTTAAATCCTGCGGCTCGCCGTTTTCCAGCAGCTCGACAACGACCTGCCGGCCCGTCGTATCCAGCAGGGCCATATCTTCCGACCGCCCTTTTGTTCCTAATCCGTCCAGCGCGACCGGCTCCGCGCGTTCTGTTTCGCGGTCCGGCAGTGATCCTGTTTTTGCTTTCGCCAATTCGTTTCTCCTACACCAAGTCGTTTCTCTTTGTTGTCAGCAAGTCTCAACTATTTGCTGAAAATCTGTGTTAATTATAGCAGATTTAGGGAGCCGAAGTCAAGGAAATGTGAGTAAAAGTGTAGCACACGCCGCGCTTGGGAACAACAAAGACATGATCTCACCGAACAACCTTGCAAACTTCTTGGACCAGTACCTGGAAACGGCAAAGTACGCCGATGAACCCCCACTGGTCCGCCGCCAGTTTCCCCATTCCGTGCGCCGCCTCGGCCTTGCCCTGGAAGCCTGGCCGGGACTGCCGGAATGGGCCGCCGCCGAAAAGCTCGACGCCGTGTTCCTGCACCGGGCGTTTAAGCTGGACTGGGATGCGCTCCCCGAAGGGATTGGCGTGATGGCGTCGCATCTGCCGTTTGAGGAAAAGCTCGCGCTCGGCTACAACCCCCGCCTGGCGGCGATGCTGGGCATGACGCATTTGGATACGCTCGGCTACCGCAAAGGCCGTCCATTGGGGATGCTTGGCGGTGTGCCGCCGCAGACCGTCGCGGCGTTCTACCAGGCGGTCTCCGAAGTCTTCGGCGGGCGCGATGAGGCGCGAACGTGTGAGCGTAATGAAGTCACGAAAGTGGCCGTGGTGGGGGCGATGACGGCGGAGCTGATGCACGAAGCGTCTCAGCGGGGCGCGGAAGTGTATGTGACGGGGCAGTTAAGAAAACCGGCCAAAGAAGCTCTGCTGGACACCGGCCTCGGCCTGGTCATTGTCGGCCATCCGCGTGCGGAGCATTGGGCGCTGTCCGCCCTCGCGAATGTCCTGCGCGACCGCTTTTGCGGCCTCAAAGTGGTTCTCGCGAAAGAGCCGGCGGTGCAGGCCCCGCCGAGGCTGCCGAAAGTGCCGGATTAAGTTCCTACAGCACTTCCGCCGCATAGGAAAACATCAGGCCGTTCGGCTGGGCAATCTGCACCGAAACCCGCGTTCCCGGCTCGAAATACTCTTTGCGGACGAAGCCGAGCGCGACCGCCTGACCGCCCCGCGACGGCGACTCGGCGGCGCTGGCGATGTTCCCGATCTCACGGCCCGGCTCGGCTCCGTCTTCGGGAACATGGATCGTCGCGCCGACCGGCGGCACGGGTGCGTCTTCGGCCAGCAGTATTCGCCGCAGAGCCTTGTTGGTGTGGCCGCGTGCATGGAGCCGGGCGACAATCTCCTGCCCGACATAGCAGCCTTTGGTGTACGAAACCGCGTCAGGCATCTCGGCTTCCGGCAGCAGCACCGACGGCGACAGCTCGGCTCCCCACTTTGGAATGCCCGCGTCTACCCGCAGTGCCTCAGCCTCTTCGGCAGTCATCGGGACAAAGTCATCGGCGAGCAGGCTGTTCCACACGGCTTCTTTTTCTTCGGCAAGCGCCCAGATGTCCCGGCCAGGCAGAACGGGAAACGTGGAAATCAGTCCGGCGTCTTCGCCGTAGACGGTCAGGGCGGCGTACTGCGCGGAGAAATCAGCGATCTGCACATCTTCCATGATAAGAAACTTGTCGAGGGTGGAACGCAGGACACTCAGCGTCGCGGGGTCGGTTTCAATCAGCAGTGTGTCCGGCGGCTGGCTCCAAACATGCAGATCGGCCAAAATATGCCCGGTGGCATCCAGCAGGGCCGCATGGCGTGTCTCGCCCTCTGGAATACCGACGACATCGTTTGACACCATGCCCTGCAAAAATGTCTCGCGGTCTTCGCCGGTCAGCGCCAGCAGGCCGCGCGGCGAGCGGTCCAGCACAAAGAGTTGGCTCATGGGCTCCCTACTTACGAGATGGCGCGTCCGGCACGGCGGTCCAGGGCATCAAGAACCGTAATCTTGACGGCGGCAGCGGCAGCGGCGAGCAAGGCTCCAAGAAGGAACCCGGACTTCGAGATGGGCGGGAGGGTCTTCGGCGGCATTGACTTTGTACCTTTCTTCACAATCTATTGTGGCATTTTTCACAATGTTTGTCAACGTAAAAAGACGTGTCTTTTTGTTCCCATATCTGGGTAAAACCAAGTTATGCCTACGATGACACAACACCCCGCCCCTGCCGAAAGTTCCGAAACGGCTCTTTCTCATGCCGAAATCAAAACCGAAGTGAAAGCCGCCGGCTTGCGCTTCGTCACCGACAGCAAGCCAGGCATTCGGCGCGAGCCGGACCCCGAAGGCAGCGGCTTCCGCTACCTCAGCCCTAAAGGCGAAGAAGTCACCGACGAACAAACGCTGGCCCGGATTAGGTCACTTGCCATCCCGCCCGCCTACGAAAACGTCTGGATCTGCGCGTTTGAAAACGGCTACTTGCAGGCCACCGGGCGCGATGCCAAAGGCCGCAAGCAAGCCCGCTACCACCCGCACTGGCGCGAAGTGCGCGACGAAACCAAGTACGAACATATGAAAGCGTTCGGCGCCGCCCTGCCCCGCATTCGGGAGCGGGTCGAGGCCGATCTCGCGCGGCCCGGTACGCCCCGCGAGAAAATCTTGGCTACCATTGTCAAGCTGCTGGAAACGACGCTGATCCGTATCGGCAACGAGCAGTACGCGAAAGAAAACCAGCATTACGGCCTGACGACGCTCCAAAACGAGCATGTGGAAGTCGCCGGGTCGACGCTGCATTTCCACTTTGTCGGCAAGAGCGGCAAAGAGCATACGATTGACCTCAAAGACCGGAAGCTGGCGGGAGTGATCGCCAAATTGCAGCACCTGCCGGGCCAGGAAGTGTTCCAATATACGAACCCCGACGGCACGCGCCACTCGGTTCATTCGGAAGACGTGAACGCTTATATCCACGAGATCGCCGGGTCCGAGTTCACCGCCAAAGACTTCCGCACCTGGGCGGGGACCATCTTAGCGTCCCTCGCTTTGCAGGAGTTTGAAGCGTTCGGCACGCAGACCCAGGCCAAGCGGAACGTCACCCAGGCCATCAAAGCCGTTTCTCAGCGCCTCGGCAACACCCCCGCCGTCTGCCGCAAATGCTATGTCCACCCTGCCGTCTTCGCCAGCTATTTAGACGGGACGCTGCTCGAAACCTTGAAACAGCGCACCGAACAGGAGCTGGCCGACACGCTGCACTCGCTCAAGCCCGAAGAAGCCGCCGTCATGGCCCTTTTAGAGCGGCGGTTGGCGGAAGAGGTTAAGAAGTAGGAATAGAAAAGGAGTGGGCATGATTTCGAGGGCATAAATGCCCTCGCTGGGGGGCGAAGCGCCAAGCCGCCGCCTGCGCGGCGGAAGAGTCTGAAAGATTTGTCCTGTCCCTTACCCACGGGACCTTAGCGTCTGCGCTCCCCAGCGAGGGCGTTCACGCCCTCGTTCTCCCGTTCGTACCTTGACATCCCCCACCCCATTGGGCTAAAGTAGACGCATGGAACACCCTTACCCTGACGCCGAAGACGTGACGCAGGACGTCATTGACAAGTACCAGAAGTTCGTGAACCCGACTCAGGTGGCCCTGCTGAAAGTCGGCGGCTTTGACCATATCGAAGCCTTTGCCGAGGGTATGACGCTGACGGATTTAGAGGGCAACTCGTACCTAGACTGCCTCGGCGGCTACGGCGTTTTTTCGCTTGGACACCGCCACCCGAAAGTCGTCCAAGCCGTCAAAGACCAGCTCGACCGTATCCCGATGGCATCCAAGACGTTTCTGAACAAGCCGCTCGCCGACCTCTCCGCGAAGCTCGCCGAGATCACGCCCGGCGACTTGCAGTATTCGTTTATCTCGAACTCAGGAGCCGAAGCCGCCGAAGCCGCCCTCAAAATTGCCCGCATGGCGACCGGCAAGACCGACTTCGTCTCCACCCACGGCGCGTACCACGGCAAAACGATGGGGGCGCTCTCGGTGACAGGCCGCGAGGTCTACCGTAAGCCATTTGAACCGATGCTGCCGGGAGCCAGCTTCGCGCCGTTTAACGACGCGGGCGCGATTGAGGCGCTGATCACCGACCAAACCGCCGCCGTCATTTTGGAACCCATTCAAGGCGAAGGCGGCATACAAGTGCCGTCCGACGACTACTTTCCGCGCGTCCGCGAAATCTGCGATCGTCGCGGCGTCCTGCTGATTATAGACGAAGTGCAGACCGGACTCGGACGCACCGGCAAGATGTTCGCGATCAACCACTGGAACGTCAAGCCCGATATTATGATCCTCGCCAAAGCCCTCGGCGGCGGCGTCATGCCCATCGGCGCGACCGTCGCGACGGAAGCGATCTGGACGAAAGTCTTCCGCGAAAACCCGTTCATCCACACCACCACCTTCGGCGGCGGCGAGATGGCCTGCGCCGCCGCGCTGGCCGCGCTGGAAGTCACCTGGGAAGAGGGTCTGCCCGCAAAGGCCGCCGAGAACGGCGCGTACTTCCTCGCGGGCCTGAAGCGCATCGCCGCCGACCACCCGAACATCCTCAAAGAAGCGCGTGGCCTCGGCCTCATGCTCGGCGTCGAGTTCACCGACAGCGACATCGGCAAGCTCGTCATCGGCACGATGGTCCACCGGGGCGTCATCGCCGCCTACACCCTGAACAACCCGAAAGTCATCCGCTTCGAGCCGCCCCTCATCATCACCCGCGCCGAAATAGACACCGTCCTGGGCGTCTTCGGCGCCGGCGTCCAGGACGCCCTAGACCTGCTGGGAGATTTAATTTAGTTCTGCTTCCCCGTAGGGGTAGGGCTTGCCCCTACCCTCCTTTTTGTCCCTCTTTCCTACTAAAGAAGCAAGAAAAGGGCGGGGGCAAGCCCCGCCCCTACATCAAGAGCCTCCCCGTTTAGCCTGTCAGCCACTCGGCACATCCTCCGGGTACAGCGTGACCAAGCTCGGCCCGTCTACCGCTCGCGCCAGAACCATCATGTTTCTAAGCGTTTGGGCTTTCGCCAGCCAGTCAGCGGTCTCAGCAGCGGGCAGGGTTCCACAACCACCTCAATCTGCGTTGTGCCGGAGGCAGTCGTATGTTCGGAAATGATCTTGCCGCGATGCTGCTGTTCTTTGAGCTTGCGGGTGGTTTCGAGCGTCAGCTCAATGTCAGCTTTGGCAGCCAGCGTCTTGACATGCAGCTCCCGCAGCAGGATTTCAGTTCTTAACCCCTCGGCGACAGCAACAGCCCGAAGCTTTTCCTGTTCCAGTGGAGTCAAAGTTCGCATGACAAAATCCACATAGCTCATTGCGCCGTTTTGCCATTCCTGGGTCAGCGCCAGGTCTTGCAGGCGCACCAGAAAATCTTGATCCATTTCGGTATTTTCATTCATCGGCTTTTCCTTCCAAAACGAGTGCCGGAACTCGATCATGATGGTCGCTGTCGGGATGACAAAAGACGCGACGACATGAATTCGGGTTTCGGCGTCTGCAAGAGCACGAAGTCGAAACAACTGGGCGAGGCGCACAATCAAGTCCGCCAAGCGTCGGGCGGCCAGCAGGCGGTCCGTTTCCTCCACGATCCGGGCCAGGGTCAGCGTGTCGCTGCCGAAGAACCAATGCTGCAAAATCGGGAACTTCGCAGGCAGCTCCACGGATTCCATGCGGCGGAGCAGGGGCAGTATCTGCGAAACGACTGCCGCAAGGTCACGGGAGCGGGTAAGCGTCAAACGAACCGCGGACGGCTTCACTCGCTCTAACGCATCGGCGCGGAGCCGCCGCAGCAAAAACAGTTTCTCCTCTTCGTTGAGGTGATGCGGCAGCAGATCGAAGAGCCGGGCCGAAGTTAGGTTCCAGAAGACCGCCTGCCCTTTACGCCATCCGTGATAGGTGAGAAAAGCGGTCTCACGGGCCGCTCGCCCGTGCTGCTGCCGGTATTCTTCCAGCAGGTTGTAGACACGGCTGCCTTCAAGAGAAAGCAGCGTTGCCTTGAACGCTTCTAAAAGCGCTTCCTCGGCGTCAGCCGCGAAGCTGTGATGTGTTGACCGCGTCTGCACCGTAGCTTTTTTCATTGCCCGCGTTTTTTTACTGCCGCAGCAGTATTTTGGTTAGTTCTCGTCGAACTGGCTTGGCAAGTCTCGCGAGCCGTGAAGAACGCGCACAACCTCGATGCCATCGTCTATAGGTCGGTAAAAAATGAATTAATTATCACGGGAAATGCTGCGAAGGCTGGGAGCAAGATCATCGCGGCGGCGTCCTATCCCCGGCATCTCAGCGCAGTCTTGGCACTTGCGGCCAATGGCCTGAATTGTGCTGTTGGCCGTTTCTATGCTTCTTGCCGCTAGGTAAACCCAAATTTCCATCAGATCAGCATTGGCTGGCAGCGCCCTGATGACTTCAGCCATTACTTGCGCGATCTTTCTGCCAGACGCTTGTGACCTTCAGCGATAATCGCTTCAACATCCAGTGGCGCAACCTCTCCCCGGTCGGCTGCCTCAATTCCAATGGCGATGTCTTTGCGAAGCTGCTCTAGCTTAATCTGCCTAAGCATATCCTGCTCCTGCAAAAGCTGAATCCCAGCCCGAATGACTTCCCCGGACGAATTGAACTGACCGCTCTGCACTTTGAAGTTGACATATTCTTCCAAGTCGGCGGTTAAGGCAACGGTTGTCATAACAGTTTTGCTCCTTGTAATTGCTGTCTGTATTATGTAATTGCTGTCTGTATTATAGGCGAAGCGACAGGGAAAGTCAATTCGAGTATAATAACAGCATGAGAAGTATTTCTATTGGTCTGCTGACGCTGGCGCTGCTGGGCGGGGCGCTTTCTCCTGCCCTCGCTCGCTCCCACGCTGTTTCCTCTCAACAAGCCGAGAAGCCGGAGCTGCGGGCGTTCTGGGTGGATGGGTTTAATGATGGGTTTAAGACGCCCGCGCAGTGCGATCTGCTGCTCCGCCGGCTGCGGGCGATGCACGCGAACGCCGTGTTTGTGCAGATGCGGAAGCGGGCGGATGCATATTATCAGTCGCATTATGAAGGGTGGGCTTTGGACGACCCGGAACAGTTTGATGCGCTGGCGTATCTGTGTCAGCACGCGCATGAAGCAGGCAAGCCGCGTATTCAGGTCCATGCCTGGATCAATGCGGCGGCGGTCGGGGGGAACGCTTCGGCGGGGGCGCTGACGAAGCTGCACCCGGAATGGCTGTCACTGTCGGACACAGGAGCGGACTTTGACGGGGAAGCGACGAAGATTGATCCGGGGAACCCGCTGGCCGCCGATTGGACGTTTCGGGTGTATATGGACGTGGTCCGGCATTACGACGTAGACGGCATTCATTTGGACTTCATCCGCTACGGGGGCGACGGCAAGACTGCCGGGCATTGGGGCTACAACGCCGTCTCGGTGGCGCGGTACAACGCCCGCTATGGGACGACGGGGCAGCCGGTGTTCAATGACCCGCGCTGGCAGGCGTGGCGGCGGGAGCAGGTGACGGATTTGGTGCGCCGGGTGTATGTCTCGGCGACCTCGCTTAAGCCGCATCTGGTGGTGAGCGCGGCGACAATCTGCTGGGGCGACGCGCCGCCGAGTGACCGGGCGTATGAGACGAAGAGCGCGTCGTACACCGAAGTCTTTGCGCCCTTTCGGGACTGGATGCGTGAGGGCATTTTAGACCTCAACTGCCCGATGGCCTACTTCGCCCTGCCGAAAGCGGCGGCGCGGTGGTCGGGCTGGAACACGTTCGCGAAGAACCACGCCTACGGGCGGCAGGTGGCGATGGGGGTCGGGGCGTATCTCAATCCCGTGCCGGAAACGCTGCTGCTGCTGCAAAGCACGCGCAAACCGACGGCGGCGGGTCACACCGGGGCAGGCGCGGTGGTCTACTGCTACGATACGACTTCGGGCGCACACGGGATCGAGCATGAAGGCGACACGGCCCTGTTTGCCGCCATCCCGCGCGTTTGGACGCAGAACGTCCCCGTGCCGCCGATGGCCTGGAAGCTGCACCCAAAGACCGGGGCGCTGATGGGAACGCTGCTGACGGGCGGCGACCTGACGCCGGAAGACGGCGCGGAGGTCACGGCGATCAATACGAAAACCGGCTTGCGGCACACGGTCCGCACCGACGGCAACGGCTTTTATGCGTTTGTGAGCCTGCCGCCCGGCGGCTATCAGGTCGTGGTCCCCGGCACTTCCTTCAGCGGCGTGGCGGTGCAGGCCGGTCGAGCGACGACATGGATTCCTGATACGCAGGGGCAGTTTCGCCGCACTGTCGTCGGTCTGGGCGACGCGCCGGAAGGGGAAAAAATCGTGCTGGGCAGCGTCGTCGTGTCCAGCGGCTCCGACCGCTTAGGCGATCACTTTTTTGCCGCCGATGCACTGGGGCAGATGCCGATTGAGATTGATGCGCCGCGTCTCGTGCCGCCGGTCATCATGGGAGACAAAGTCGCGGTGGCGGGGACTGTGCATCATACGTCCGGCGGCGTCGTGATTGAAGCAAGCGCCGTGCGGCTGGCAGGGATGGAGATGGAACCGTAGCGACCGGGCGAGGAGCTTACCGCTGCCGCGTGCGTTCCCGCAGCCGCAGGCCGAGCCAGGTCCCCCCCACGCAGAGGGCGGTCCAAAAGATAGCGACGACGATCAGCTTGGCGATCAGCTCCGACGGCAGGGTGATGTTCACCTGCTGACCGCCTTCCATGTGGTTCAGCGTGCTCTGGCTCAGAGTGCCTGAGACCCACTCAAATGCGACGGCGGCGGCGATGACGCCCAAGCCCATCAACCCGCCGGAGATCAGCACGCGCAGACGGTCGGCGTAGCTCGGTGCCAGTCGGCCCAGCGCGAAACCCCCACAGAGCAGGGAAAGCGGGGTGCCGAACAGCGTGTCCTCCTCGCTCATCTTCTCAAACCACTCCTGGTACAGCGGGTCCAGCGGCAGCGTCGCGGAATGGATGTGTGCGACCAGCGAGTAAAACTGGTGCGCGGGCGTGCCAGGGATCAGAACCGACGCCACCGCAATAACGATGGCTGTTGCGAGCGTCGCTGCCAGAGCTAGCGCAATGGCAATGCCCAGCGGCTGTTCCCGCTTTTTCCCCCGCCGGGCTTTCCCCTGCGCCGTCTTCCTGCCCGCTTTCCGGTCTGCCGTCTTTGTGTCCAGTGATGCCGTTCGTGCCATGTCTGCATTATAACCTAAGCCCGGCACGGCGTCAAGCCAGGAATCACGCGCTGGGAGCAATGCGCGGCTTCAAAGAACGCCACATCTCGGCGGCAAACGTCAGCAGATGCGCTTTGCGGCGGGCTTCGGTCGCCGGGTCCTGGCTCAGCGGCTCGATGAACCGGAAAAAGTAGACCGGCGTGCTTTGACGGCCGATCAGCGCATTTTCCAGCATGGCGGTGCGGATGCGCGTGCTGCTGCTGAGGACATGGCCGTTGACCACATAGAAATACGAGAGGGAAAGATCGGGCAGGCCGGCAGTCGTGCAGCCGTCGTAAGTCTGCATGACAACCGGCGTGCCGGGAACGGAAAGCGTCTGCGGGTTGGAGAGGCGGTAGCCGCTGAGGCAGAGGCGCGGGTCATGCAGAGCCACGCCCGCCGTGCCGCTCAAAAGCAAAAAATCTATCGCTTCCGGCGGGGCGCCGTAGGTGCGGAACAGCATTTTTGCGCCCGGCAGCGCCGACATCAAGTAATTGCCCGGCGGGAGGTCGGCAGAGGCGGTATCGCCGGCAACGATTTTCGGAACATCGGCGCTGGCGACCCCGGCGGGGAACGACTCCAGCGGCGGGTGCCAGAAACGGTCGGCCCCGAATAGGCCCACTAAAGACAGTGTTAAAAGAGCGGCAGCCCCGCGAAAGTGCGGCATCCCATCCTCCGAGCAATCCAAAATAAAACGAGCAGCCCCAAACCGACGACCGCCAGGCCGCTGGGGTCGTGGATGACGTGCTCGGCGCGGGCGCCGAAGCTATCGCCGACCACTGCGAGAAGCGTCAACCGAAACACGTTGTCGGCAATCGCCAGCGGCAAAGACAGCGCGAACAGCAGCAGTCGCCGGGGCTGGGGACCGTCCGCCAGCCACGCAAACGCCGACGAGATGACGAGCAGCGTCAAAAGCAGCATGAACCCGGAACACGGCTCTTCGACAAACAGCGAGAAACTCTCCAGCGTGATGACGTTGCCGTGCAGAACGGTCGGGAACTGCAAAACGTGCAGGAACCGATTGGTCAGCTCGGTCGAGAGCTGCTGACTGCCGAAGGTCGCTTCATGCAGCAGCGGGCCGGGCAGCGGGGCCATCCAGGCGAGAAACAGCAGCGGGAACCAAGCCGCCCGGAAAAAGCGGCCGCCACCTACCAGCCAGACCGCGCTCCAGACCGCGCACAGCAGGCCGAGCGAGGCAATTGCCAGCAGCTCATGCTTGACGCCGACCAGCAGCACGCCGAGCGACGCGACCAGCGCCGGCAGCGCGGCATACGACGGCGTTTTCGGCACGGCCCGCAGGGCAGCTCGCCGGTGCCAGAGCATCACGGCGACAAGAAGCGGAATGGCCGGCCCGTAAACGTAAAACGAGTTTGGCTCCAGATACGCCCATACCCACTGTTTCAGCACGGTCCAGGCGACAAGCGTAAGCATCCCCGTCGATACGGTCAGCAGGACCACCGTGGGCCAGTCAAGCCGGGCGGCAGAAGGACGTGTCTCAGGTGCGAGCGGCGCGGCGGGTTGTTCCTGAGAAGCGGATTGTTCCTGAATAGTCATATGTGCTTACGGCAGCGGCAGGCTGGCCGTCTTGGCGGTCGGTTTCGCCGTGGCGGCAGGCGGCAGATGGGACGCGGCGGCGTCCAGCTCACCCAGGTACGGCTGATAGTTAGTCATGTCGAAGACCGGCTTGTTGGCGGCGTACAGCGTCAGCAGCTCGGCGGGTGCGGTCGGCGCTTTTTGCAGCTTGATTTCGCGGGCCACGAGGTCGCGCACCTGCGGCAGCGGCGGCAGAGCGCCCGGCGTATGCGAGTTGGCTCTGGCGACGAGGGAGGCCCCGGAGCCGCGCGACGGGAACACTTTCACCTCGCCGTCGCGCAGCCCCAAAATCGTCTGGCGCAGACCCGGCGAGAGCGCTCCGGCGGGGAGCGCGAAGCCGTTGATGCCGTCCACCTGCAAGCCCGGAACGGCGGCGATGACGGACGGCGCCACGCCGGTTTGAAGCAGATGCGTCGCCTGAGCGGCTGTGTCCGGGCCGGCCGCGACCACAAGCGTCGCCGACATTTGGGCCGGCAGTCGGAACTTCTCCGGGTGCTTCGCATATTCAGCGGCAATGTCGGCGTCAGAAACCGAGATGCCCTGCATCCGCAGGTTTTCCAGCGCCAAATTCTGCCCGATCGAGTCCCGCAGGTCCGCCTCCGGCTGAGGCGGCAGCGCTCCCTCCCGGCGCAGGAGGGCGATGCGGGCATCAATCTGAGAGGCCGTCGGAGTAACCCCGGCCCGTGCGGCGGCCTGGGAAATCAGCTCGGCGACGACCATGCGGTTCAGGACGGCTTTCCCGGCGGCGGCATCGAGATTGGCTTCATAATCGCGCTTTGAGACCGTATGTTTTCCAACGGTCAGGAGCGCCCGGCTGGGCGACCAGCGCACAAACAAGACGACATTTGCCAGCAGGGATACGACCGCCAGGCCGTAGACAAAGCGCGAGGCGAACCGGCGCAGAGCGGGCTGGCCCGGCCCGCCGCCAAGTTCATACGCGCGGCCTCGGATCGTGTTCCAGCGCAGCGCGTCTGCAAATGCCTCCCGGCGTCCGGCAGCGTTTCGGCGCAGTCCCTGAAAGAACTGCGCCCGCAGGCGGGCCGATTTTTGACCGGCGGCGGATTTGAGGACTTCGTCCTGACGGCGGGCGCGTTCCCGCTCCGATTTGCGGCGCTGCTGACGGCGGCGGCGCTGCTCCTGCTGCTGCTGAAGCGACTGAAGAAATGAAGAAAAGGGGTTTGGCATCTAGGCTTCCTGAGTGTGAACTATGCTTTTCTAAAACTATGTTTGATCCGTGCGCTGCCTTTCATATGTGCATTATTCATGCCAACACAAAACGCAGGCGCGGACAAAACACGGGGCGTTAAGCCCGGCCGCCGTGGTATAATAACGCCATGCCAAGAGACATCCCCATCGGCAACGGTAATCTGCTGCTGACCTTCGACTCCCGCTACACCCTGCGCGATGTCTACTATCCCTACGTCGGCCAGGCGAACCACACGCGCGGTCAAGCCTGCCGGTTCGGTGTCTGGGTGGACGGCCAGATGTCCTGGATCTCCGAGCCGGCTTGGGAGAAGACCCTGCGCTACGAGACGGAAACTCTGGTCACGGAAGTGTCGGCGGTCCACTGGGGCCTCGGCCTGCGCCTGGTCTGCCGGGACTGCGTGGACTTCGACCGTGATCTTTATGTTCGGAAAGTTGAAATCGAAAACTTACTGCCGATGACTCGCGACGTGCGCCTGTTCTGGCACCATGACTTCAACTTAAACGAATCGTCCGAGGGCAACACGGCCTATTACGCGCCGAACTTGAAAGCCATGATCCACTATAAAGGCAAAACGTGGATGCTGGCCTCCGTCAGCGTTGAAGACGGCAGCCGCGACGACGGCAAAGCGGACTTCGGCGTTCATCACTACGCCATCGGCGTCTCCCACGCCCACGGCGCGGAAGGAACCTGGCGGGATGCAGAAGACGGCGTCCTCGGCATGAACACGGTCGCGCAGGGCGCAGTAGACAGCACGATTGCCGCCCATGTCACGCTTGACCGCACGGCGACTGCGTATTACTGGCTGGCGGCGGGCGAGGATTACGCCGCCGTCAAGCTTGTTCATAATTTGGTGCAGCAGCGCGGCCCGGAGTTCTTCCAGCATCGGGCGCGGATCTACTGGAACCGCTGGGTCAACAAAGACGACATTCCCTACGGCGATTTGCCGAACGCTCTGGTTACATTATACAAGCAATCTCTCTTGATTTTACGCACCCAGATAGATAATCGCGGCGCAATTATCGCCGCAAACGATTCCGACTACCTGACATTCAACAACGACACGTATTCTTATATGTGGCCGCGCGACGGCGCTTTAGTCGCTTACGCTTTAGATTTGGCCGGGCAGCCGGAAGTGGCTCGCAATTTTTACGAGTTTTGCCGGGACGTTCTCCTGCCCGAAGGCTACCTGCTGCACAAGTACAACCCGGACAAGTCGCTGGGATCGTCGTGGCACCCGTGGGCCGACGGCGAAGGGAATACCCAGCTTCCCATTCAGGAAGACGAGACATCGCTGGTCATCTGGGCCTTGTGGGAGCATTACGCCCGCTACAAAGATGTCGAGTTCATTCGCGGCCTCTACGCCCCTCTTATTCGGCGTGCCGGTGAGTTTATGACGGAGTACCGGGAGCCGCACACCGGCCTGCCCGGCGCGTCGTATGATTTATGGGAAGAGCGCCACGGCATTCATTTGTTCACGGTCGCCGCTGTCTGGGCGGGCCTCAACGCCGCCGCGCTGTTTGCCGAGACGTTCGGCGACGAGGAACACGCCTTGGCATTTCGGACGGCCCAGGAAGAAATCAAAGCCGCTGCGCTCGTGCATTTGTGGGACCCGGAGCGCAACCGCTTTGTCCGCCGCATCACCGTCGACCGCGAAACGGGGGCGATTGACGCCGACCTGAACATTGACGCCAGCCTTTACGGCGTCTTCCAGTTCGGGATGCTGGCTGCCGACGACCCGATGGTCGTGTCCACGATGGAGCAGATTGAAGAGCGCCTCTGGTGCAAGACCGACATCGGCGGGGTCGCCCGCTACGAGAACGACTACTACCACCAGATCAGCCAGGACATCGGTGCAGTCCCCGGCAACCCGTGGATCATCTGCACCCTCTGGCTGGCCGAGTGGTATATCGCCAAAGCCAAAACGCTCTCAGACTTGACCAAAGCTTTAGATATTCTTGAATGGGTACGCAAGCATACGCTGGAGTCGGGCGTTCTCGCCGAGCAGATCCACCCTTACAACGGCGACCCCATCTCCGTTTCGCCGCTCACCTGGTCCCACGCCACCGTCGTGATGACCGTCCGCGAGTATTTGGCGAAGCTCGACAAGCTCTGCGAGTCCGACTCCAAGAACGCCCTGCTCACCGGCAACATGGACCTGTACGAACTAGCTGACTAAGCACTATTATAACATAGGGAGCAAGCAATGATTTCTAATGGCTGGTTTCTCGGACTTGAGGCTGCCTTTGCTATCAGCCTCTTCACTGCTGCTATTCAGCGAGTTTGGCCTGCACCCGATCTCAATGCTAAACGCATCGCCTATTTGGAACGCCGAGTCAGCGATCTTTCAACGCAGCTCGGCATTAAAGAAGCACCGCTGACGGACGTGCAGGAGCTAATCGCGCAAGGCCGCAAAATCAACGCCATCAAGCTGTACCGCGAACAAACTTGAGCCGGTCTGGCGGCCTCCAAAGAGGCTGTGGACGCGATGGAAGCACAGATGAAGGCTTTAGGATCGGCGTAACCGGATTAGGAGAAATCAATGGCACTGACACTTGACATTTCGGCGAACATGGAAACTTTGCTGCGGCTGAAGGCGGCGAAAAACGGTTGGGACATCACCGGCTATTTGCTGGAACTTGTCAAAAGCGACCTGAGCGTTGACCTTTCGGAATATGACGGACTGGAAGATTATGCATCGTCTGTCGCCGGAATTCAGGCGGGCATAGAAGATTTCAACGCAGGCAACAGCATTTCTTTTGAAGAATGGTGTGCGCGGGAAGCAGAGCGAAAAGAAGAACGGCGTCGGCAGAAGCAAGATACCCATAATCTAGAGAAAGTTGCCGGATGAACTTTCCGACGGCAAATGGATTTGAGGAAGAGCAGCCGGCCAAATGGGCGATTCGGGTTTCTCGACGAGCCGATGCTGAGATAACGGCAGCGCGGCAACATTTTACGCGCACGGCAAGCGAGGATATTGCAGAAGAGTGGCGAGAAGGACTGCAAAAGGAAATCGCCAAGCTCGCTCAGTTTCCGGCACGTCTGCCGGTCGCGCCTGAAGACAATTTATTCACGGAAACAATCCGCGTGTTGCTGTATCGCCGGACCGTGCGCGGCCCCGCGTACCGCGTCTTTTTCTTCCTTCGCGATGACGGACAGGACGCCCCGACAGTCGCAATCGTCCACGTCCGCCATGCCGCGCAAAAGCCGATGACGCGAAAAGAAGCACGAGGGATTGAAGCCGCCGAATAAGTTTGTGATGAAGACAGTCTCAGAACAGTAGGGAGAAACCGATGGCGCTTGTATTGGAAGTCAACCCGGAAACCGAAGCACGTCTCAGAATGTATGCGGCGGAGCGCGGGCAAGACGTGACCGAATATCTCGTAGAACTTGCTGAGTATCGTCATGGGATTGACCTGAGCGAGTTCGAAGACCAAGCCGACTTTGACGAGTCAGTTGCGGGCATTCGGGAAGGCTTGGCGGATTTAGAAGCAGGACGGACTTACTCGTTTGAGGAAACCTCTGCCGACTTGGAGGCGCATTTGGACGAGCTTGAACGCCAGCAGCAGGCGAAGGCTCCGCGTCAAGAAGCGACCGCTTTATGAGGCAGGACTCAGATCAGCCTCTTATTTGGGCGCTTCGGTTTACGTTGAGAGCGAAAGCGGATAGCGCCGCCGCGCTGGATTGTTTCACGGCGAGGGAAGGCATTGAGATTGCCCGTGCCTGGAAGAAAGGGTTTGATGCGGAAATCGCTAAACTCGCGCAGCTTCCGACTCGGTGGCCGATAGCTGAGGAAGACAAGCTGTTCCGGGAAAGCGTTCGGCGGATGCTGTACCGCCGGACGCCGAGCGGCCCGGCGTACCGGGTGCTGTTTGTTCTGCGCGAGAACCCCGACGATGCGCCGACAGTCGTAATTATCCATGTCCGCCATGCCGCCCAGAAGCCGATGACGCGCAAAGAAGCGCGGGAAATTGAAGCGTCCGAATAGGTTTACGATCAAGACAAGCCAAAATTACACGGAGAAGCCGATGACACTCATTTTAGAAGTTAGCCCTGAAGCCGAAGCGCAAATCCGCATGAAGGCGACGGTTCGCGGCCAGGAAATTACCGAGTACCTTGTAATGCTGACCGAAAACGATCAGGTCATTGACTTAACTGAGTTTGAGGACCAGGCAGATTTCGACGACTCGGTCGCGGGTATCGGAGAAGGCTTGGCGGATTTAGAGGCCGGACGTACCTACTCTCTCGAAGAGGCTTCTGATTTACTGGACCAAGAAATAGCCGCGTGGCAAGAAGCACGAGCGCGTAAGCACCCGCATTCGCAGTCAGCGACGCCCATCTCGTGAAAGATAAAAGCGAGAACCCGAAGGTTTGGGCCATACGAATGACCCGCCGGGCAAATAGCGACAGAGCAGCCGCATGGTTTTACTTCGCCGAAACCGCGAATGAAGAAATCGCAAGGGCTTGGAGACAGGGACTTGACGCGGAGGTCGCCAAGCTCGCGCAGTTTCCGGGGTCTTGGCCGGTGGCCGAGGAAGACAAGCTGTTTCGGGAAAGCGTTCGGCGGATGCTGTACCGCCGGACGCCGAGCGGCCCGGCGTACCGGGTGCTGTTTGTTCTGCGCGAGAACCCCGACGATGCGCCGACAGTCGTAATTATCCATGTCCGCCATGCCGCGCAGAAGCCGATGACGCGCAAGGAAGCGCGGGAAATTGAAGCGTCGGAATGAGTGTAAAAGCCGTAATTTTTGATGCCGATGGTGTTTTGATCTTTCCGTGGCGGTTCGCGGAGCATCTTTCAAGAGAGCATCAAATTACGCAGGAGGCGATGCAGGCGTTCTGGCAGGGCAAGTTTTTGGACTGCATTTTGGGCAAAGCCGATCTCAAAGCGGTGCTGCCGCCGTATTTAAAAGAAGGGGGCTGGCAGGGTTCGGCGGAAGAGTTCATGCAGCTCTGGTTTTCCGTGGAAGACGCGGTCGATGCACGGGTGCTGGACACAGTGAAGAGGCTGCGGAACGCCGGATTTGTCTGCTGCCTTGCCTCCAATCAAGAACCGTACCGGGCGGAGTATATACGGGAAGTCATGGGATTGGCCGCAGAGTTTGATAGGCTGTTCTTTTCGTGCGAGATCGGCGCGAAAAAGCCGGACGCGCGGTTTTATGAAGCGGTCGAAGCCGCGCTCGGCCTGAGCGGGGAACAAATCGCGTTTTGGGACGATGCGCCGCGCCATGTGGACGCTGCGAAAGAGCGAGGCTGGTCGGCAGAGTTGTACACGGACTTTGAGACGTTTGAGCCGCAGGTTTTAGAGATGAAGCAAGCAATTTGACTGGGTGGCGCAAACAACCGATTGGCGATCTGCCGCTCTATCAAGCTCAAACGATGGCCTGGCTGCCGCGCATCACGCAGGGGTTTACGACCCGGAAGGGCGGGGTCAGCGCCGGGCCGTATCACTCGCTGAACTTGGGAGCGCATGTCGGCGATGATTTGACGCAGGTGACGGCGAACCGGCGGCGGGTGTGGCACGATCTCGGTGCCGCCGAGGAAAATGTCGTGCTGGCGGAGCAGGTGCATGGGGATAAAGTCGAAGTGGTCGCGGCAGGGTCGGGCGCTGTTCCCGTCAGCGGAGCAGATGCGCTGGTGACGAACACGCCGGGGCTGCTGCTGTTTCTGCTGTTCGCCGACTGCGTCCCTGTTTATTTAGTAGACCCGGTACGGAAAGTCATCGGGCTGGCCCATGCCGGATGGCGCGGGACGGCGGAGAACATTGCGGGAAAAACGATGCAAACGATGACAGCCGAGTTTGGCTGCGTGCCGTCGGCCTGCTTCGCCGCCGTCGGGCCGTCCATCGGCGCAGGCAGCTACGAAGTCGGGCCGGAAGTCGCCGGCCTTTTCCGGTCCCTTCCCGGCGCAGCGTCGTCCAGCGTCGTTCTTCCGCGCTCCGACCTCGGCGGCACTTACAATCTTAATCTACGGGCTGTCATTTTCGGGCAATTACTCCATGCAGGCATCCCGGCAGGAGCAATCGCGGTTTGCGACGAAGATACGTTCCGCAATAAGCGAGACTTTTTCTCCTACCGGCGCGACGGGACAACCGGACGCATGGCAGGCTTTTTAGGCATTAAAAGTTAGGGAAGCACGGAAGGAGCGAAATGAACCGTTTGTTTGTAATCGCCGGACTGGCAATTCTCATTATCGCGCTGGTCTTCATCAACCAGGGCATCAACAAAGCCGGACAGCCGGACCATGACGATGATGCGCCGCCGCCCGCCGCCCAATCAGCCCCGGCGCCCGCACCGGTTAAGCTGCCGGCCACGGCGACAAGCGATCTGCCTGCCGAGCAGACCGTCGGCAACCCGGCTACGGCCAAGCACAAAATTGTCGTCGGCTGGTCGTACAACGAAGCCAATCAGCAAAAGCCGGACACGCTGAATGGGCCGATCAAAGCAATTCAAGACTACGCCCAGAAGACCGGCGGCAGCGTCTCAGCGGTCATCGTCAACACGGATGTCCCGGCATCGGACCGCTCTCCCGCGGCCCAAGCCGTCACCGGAAACGGCGTCTTTGTGGACGGCAAGCCGGTCGTCACAGGCGACATCTCGGCCAAGCCGCCCCAGCAGATGCTGGGGGCCGTGCAGGCGGCGACGAAGTAGTCTATTTGCCGGCTCGCTGACGCGCCCCGACCTGCGACAGCTTCACCGCAACTTTGAGAGCGTTGGACACATTGGACACATACGAGACAGCGGGCTTCAGCTCTTCCGGGTGGACCGACTGCGCCGCGCCCTTGATATGGACGGCGGCATCTTTCACGGACAGCGCGGCGGCTTTTGCCGACCCGGCGATATGCTTGCCGCGCACGGTTTCCTGCTGGGCAATGCCCTTCACCGTCGCCGCTAAATTCTTGCCGGACGCGAGGGGCCGCTTGTAGAGCCGCCCGGCATTGTCAATCACCGACGTTTTCAGCTTCAGCGCGGTCATTCCCAAGAAGATGAGAACCCCGACGAGGCCGATGAGCGCGAGAATAGTCAGCACCTCGCCGATTGTAAACAGAACATCAGACATAAATTATTTTCCTATCGAAAGAAAGTGAAGAACACTGCCCTATGGCACAGACTGCAAAACCACTGACCGAGGGCGAAGCCGTCCGCCTCGCAGACCGCGAGACCACCGCCGCCGATACTAAATCGGGGTTATTCTACCCATATTACCGGGGATTGACCGGGACAATCGCAAAACTCTACAGCGACAGCACAGCGGCGGTCGCCGTAGACCCCGGCAGCCTGCCGGACGACATCCGCAAGCGCCACCAGGCGGGAACCGACGCCATGCGCCAAAAATGGCTGGATGGACTCTCCGAAGAAGGCCGCAACAAGCTGTCCGCCGCCGAGAAAAAGTTCTCACTCCGCTACAGCCTGCTCGTCAGCGTGTCTGATTTGTCGCCCGGCGACGCCGCCGAGCCGGCCCGCAAAAGCCTGACGGAAATTGAAGCCGCCGAAGCCGCGCATTTGGCCGAAGTGGCGAAAAAGAAAAGCGCTTAACCTACCGACAGCACGGCAAGCCGTCCAAACTCGCCGTGCAGCCAGGCCAAGTCGTGGGGAGTCCCGCGCACGGCCTGTTCAGCGGCCTGTTCATAGGTAACAAAGTCCAAATCGGACGCGCCGCTTTCGTAATCCGCCGCAATCGCCTGCGCGGCGGCAGGCAGCGTCACTTCAAACGCAACCAGCTCCGTGTTTCTGTCGCGCCAGGCACGGCCGATGAAAGCGCCGCGTGTTCGGGTCTGCGGGATTTCTTCCAGAAACGGGTAATTCCAGCCAAGCGGCTTGTTCCGCATGGTCGCGAAGAAAATCAGCTCGGTTTGCTCCGTCTCATTCACAAACTCCGCCCGCACAAACGCGCCGTCCGCGAGGATGTCCGGCCCGGCCTGCGCCCGGCGCACGATGGCGTCCCACTGCGGGCCGCTCAGGCTCCAATTCGGCGTTTCCAGCGGTTCAGCCATGTTCAGCAGTGTACCCAAGAAGCGGCGGGAAGAAGCAGGGTTAGAAATGCCGCCCTGCCGGGAAAAATGTGACTATGCCGCACGACCCTCTTCAAGACCCGCCGCCGGACAATTTGCGGCCTGAAAACGCCGCGCCGCCGTTGGCGCCGGTTCAGGCCGGCAGCCCATTTCGGCGCGTCCTGCCCTGGGTCTTGTCGGCGGCGGCGGTGCTGGGCCTGCTGCTTGTGATGCTCTTCGCCGTTCTGCCGCGCTTGTCCCAGGTCCCGCGCTCGGCCAGAAATCCGCCTCTGCCGTCCGGCCCGGCGGCCATCCCGGCGCCGGCAGACCCTGCCCTGCCGCCGCTGGTCCCCGCACAGCCTTCCCCGGCGAAAGCAGCCGCCGACGGGCAGGTTCCCCTCGCCGTCGCGCTCTACAGCGCGGGCAGCAGCAAGCATGTTCCTGTGGGGCAGCCGGTGCTGATTTCGGCTTATGCCGCTCTGCCGCCCGCCGGGAGCGCGACCATCGCCATCTCCTACACGCGCAACGGCGGCCCTCGGTCCCTGCTGACGCTCGCGCAGGGCAGCCTGTCTACGGCGTCCTGGACACCGGCCGCACCGGGCCGTTACAACTTCACGGCCAGTGCGCTGGACAGCCGCAAGATCAGCGCGTTTTCGCATTCCCTGGTGATTGTCGCTGATGCCGCGCCTTCGCCCGTCACTCCGCTCCCTGCGGTTGTCTCCCCTGCCCCGCCAGCCAGAACTGCCGCGCTGACGCCGGCTCATCGCGCGAAACTCGCACCCCGGCGCAGAGCGGCCCAGAGCGTTCCAGCCGCGCGGCCTGTGCCGAATCGCTTCAGAGCGCCGAATCGCTTCAGAGTGCAGACTTCGCATTTGAAGGCGTACCATGTCGCCGCCGCCGCGTTTGTGGTTCGGCCCGTGGCTGAAACGCTGGCCGGAGCGCTGCGGCGGCGGGGCTTTCACGCCTTTGTCCGCGAAACAACAGAACCGCATCATAAGCCGACGTATGTGGTGGAAACAGGTAAGTTCCTGCGCCCGGCAGATGCCAAAAAGCAGCTTTATACGCTCAATCACGACGGCTACCCGGCGTTCGTCTCTCAGTGAATGTCACGCGGCGGAACTTTTCAGCAGGCTCGCGCCTTTTTCTTTTACTACTTGTCTTGTGGTAAAATAAAGGCTATGACCGCTATGTTAAGTCCCGATCTGCATATCTCCCATCTCGCGGAGCTGGAAGCCGAGTCCATTTTCGTCATCCGCGAAGTCGCCGCTCAGTTTGAGCGGCCTGTGCTGCTGTTTTCCGGCGGCAAAGACTCGATTATTCTCAGTCATTTAGCCCGCAAGGCGTTCTGGCCCGCAAAAATCCCGTTTCCGCTGCTGCATATTGACACCGGGCATAACTTCCCCGAAACGCTTTCCTACCGCGACGACTGGATGGAAACCATCGGCGCCAAGCTGATCGTTCGCTCGGTCCAGGACTCCATCAATCAAGGCCGAGCCGTCGAAGAAAAAGGCTACAATGCGTCCCGCAACCTGCTCCAAACCGTCACGCTTCTGGATGCTTTGGAAGAGCTGAAAATAGATGCCGCGATGGGCGGCGCACGGCGGGACGAGGAAAAAGCCCGCGCGAAAGAGCGTTTCTTCTCGCACCGGGACGAGTTCGGCCAGTGGGACCCTAAAAACCAGCGTCCTGAGCTGTGGAACCTGTTTAACGGCCACAAACATCTCGGCGAGCATTTCCGGGTCTTTCCCATTTCCAACTGGACCGAGATGGATGTCTGGCAGTACATCTTGCAGGAGCAGATTGCCCTGCCGAGCATTTACTTCACCCATGAGCGCGAGGTTATTATCCGGGACGGCAATTTACTGGCCGCCTCCGAGTATTTGAACAAGCGTCCGACCGAGACGCCTGAAATGCGCCAGGTGCGCTTCCGCACCATCGGCGACATGACCTGCACCGGCGCGGTTCTGTCTCCCGCCACCAGCTTGGAAGAGATCATTCAGGAAGTCGCCGCAAGCCGCCAAACCGAGCGCGGCACCCGCGCCGACGACAAGCGCTCCGAAGCCGCAATGGAAGACCGCAAAAAAGAAGGCTATTTCTGATGGCAGTCGGTGTTGAACTTGAAGTCCCGTATCCGTTAAGCGGCTGCTTTCAGCACAGTGAGACGCTCTGCGTCCGTGGGTGCTGCGGCATTGACGCGATTTCCGACGATCCTGAACTGGTCGCACAGTGGGGTCGCAGCGTCGGCTATCAAGTTGTTCAGCAGGCACTCACTCAGGTTCAAGTACTTATTGCACAGGTTGAAGATCGCTCCCGCAAAGTCTGCTGCTCGTTCCTCAATGCCTGCGCTGACGGTGACATTACGCGCGGGAAGCTTCTGTCGTTCTTGCAGGCATTTGAGGCGGCATTAGGAGATCGTCCCATGAATGAAGTGCTGACACGGGCTGAGATGGAAACGCAGTTTGACGGGGAATGGGTGATCGTTGCCGACCCGGAAGTGGATAAAAATTTGGAAGTGCTTCGCGGCTTAGTCGTCAGCCACGGCAAAGACCCGGAAGTCGTTTACCAGGAGGCGATAGACAAACAAGTTTGCCACTGGGCATCACTTTATTTCGGGCCGATGCCGGAAACTTCTGTTTTGCTGAACATCTGGGCATGAGCAATCCTTTCAACCCGCAGCAGGGCCTGGTTATTGTTCAGGTCAGCATCTCCGGGCCGACAGGCAGCGGCATTGCCCGGCTTGCGGTGGATACCGGGGCGACCGAGACAACTCTCAGCCGCCGCTCGCTGCGGGCTGTCGGAATAGACCCCGCACAGCCCGGCCTGCGAACTGTCCCAGTTATTACCGGCAGCGGCATTGTTGCCATCCCGCTTGTGACGCTGGATGGGCTGGATGCGCTCGGCCGGCAGCGCAGCGGCTATGTTGTGCAGGCCCATACTCTGCCGCCGGGCCTGCCGATAGACGGCGTGCTTGGCTTGGACTTTTTTCGCGCCGGGCGTCTCGTCGTTGATTTTCGGACCGGCTTTGTTGTGCTGGAATAATTGTTGTGCTGGAATAAAAGGCTGCTTTTAATGGTTATTTATGTAGACGTTGACGACACATTTGTCCGCAGCTACGGCACCAAGCGTATTCCAATGCCCGCCGTCATCAGCACCATCCGTCAACTGCACACGCAGGGTGAGACGCTTTACTGCTGGAGTTCCGGCGGAGGTGAGTACGCCCGCGCCAGCGCGGAAGAGTTCGGCATCGCGGGCTGCTTCCAGGCATTCCTGCCCAAGCCCGATGTTCTGCTCGATGATCAAGCGATTTCCGACTGGCGGCGTCTGCGCCAGGTGCATCCGAACGAGTGCGACACTCTCGTTGTGCCAGTGGCCGAAGGGATAAACCTATGAATGAAGTGCTGACAGTTCAAGAAATTGAAGCTCGCTACCAATCAGAATGGGTACTGGTGGAAGACCCGGAAGTCACTCCGCAACTGGAAGTGATAAGCGGTAAAGTTCTGTATCACAGCAAAGACCGGGACGAAGTCTACAAAAAAGCAAACGAGCTTCGTCCAAAGCATTCCGCATATCTTTATACAGGGCGTGTCACCGAAGGCATAGTTATGATGCTGTGAGCAATTTCTTTAACAGTGACGGGGAACTGATTGTGGTTACGGCACGCATTTATGGGCCGACAAGTGATACAGTTATTCGCTTAGCAGTAGATACTGGCTCAGTCGGGACAGTCATTCATCCAACGATCTTGACTGCCATCGGCTATGATCTTTCGCTGGCAGCAGGCCAGGTTCAGATTGTCACGGCAGGCGGCAAGATGACCCGTCCTCGCTTAGTGGTAAGCCGCATCGCAGCCCTGGATCAAGAGCGCCGTGACTTTGCCGTCACATGTCATGCCCTGCCTGCCGCATCCAATGTGGAAGGTTTGCTCGGCCTTGATTTTTGTCGGCAGCATCGGCGGCTGGTTGTTGACTTTCAGGCCGGCGAAGTCACGTTGGAATAAGCAGAGGACAGCGATTGAACACCGAACGTCTTGACCGGCAGATGGCATTTGTCTTAGAAATAGACAAGCTCAAAAGTGTCCTGCGGCGCTCTTATCTCTTAAACGAGGCGCGGAGGGAGAACTCGGCGGAGCATTCCTGGCATTTGTCTGTCATGGCCCTGATGCTGGCGGAACACGCGAACGCCGAGATTGACCAACTGCGCGTCTTGAAAATGCTGCTGGTGCATGACATTGTCGAGATTGACTCCGGCGACACCTATATCTACGACCAAGCCGGCAATGACACAAAAGAGGCGCGGGAGCAGGAAGCAGCATCTCGCATCTTCGGCCTGCTGCCAAGCAATCAGAGCGCCGAGGTGCAGGAACTCTGGGAAGAGTTTGAGGCGCGGGAAACGCCGGAAGCTAAGTTTGCGGCGGCATTGGACAGGCTGATGCCGTTGCTGCATAATTACCATACGCAGGGCCAAAGCTGGCGCGAACACAACATCTCAAAAGAACAGGTGCTGAGGCTGAACCGGCACATTGAAGACGGCTCACTTTCGCTCTGGGAGTACGCCGAAGCACTGATTAACGACGCGGCGGCGCAAGGGTTTTTGACGGACGAAAGAAATCAAATGACCATGTGTTAAAACACACGGCTACACGGCGCGGACGCCACGAAGTACCGCTTCGCGGGACTCAGAGCAGACTGATATTGTCTTAACCCCGCGAAGCGGGTGTTTCGTGGCGTCTGCGCCGTATAGCCGTACAATTTATTGTATGGTTCCTGTGGCATGGTTCTTTGGAAACAACATGATTGACACCGATACCGGAAACATTCACCTGCCGAACGGCTTTGTCATCACCCCCACGCTGACATTGAAGGAGTTCCGGCAGTCATGGTTTGGGCGGAATGCAACAGCCCATCGTCCGCCTTCAACACCTGGGGAGTGCTGGTTTTCAGAAGACGCAGGTGACGCGGTTACTGGCAGTTTCACTGTAGGTTTGAGCTTTCAGAACGAGACGCTGAGGCGTGCTTCGCTGACGTGCGAAACGCTGATGACAGCCGATACAACTGGCGAGTACGACGGGGCCTGGATTGAGCGCAAGCAAACCCATGACGCACTGCTTAGAGAAGACTTAGGTGAGCCGGACGCTTTTACCGACACTTACGGTACGGACGCGCCTGAAATGGGCAAAGCACCGAACCATCTGCGGCCCTGGGGCAAAGCGGTTTCGGAGTTTGATTACGGCGGCGGTGATGCTTACATCAGCATTACATATTACAACGACAAAGCGGGCGATGACAAACAATGAATGACGATTTTTCGACGACGGGCTATTTGGACATGGACCTGCTGCGGTTTACGACGGCGGGGAGCGTAGATGATGGGAAAAGCACGCTGATTGGGCGGCTTCTCTACGACAGCAAGGCGATCTTTGATGACCAGTATGAGGCCATTCGCGAAACGACGGAGCGGCGGGGCGAGGAAGGGGTCAACCTGGCGCTGCTAACCGACGGCCTGCGGGCGGAGCGGGAACAGGGAATTACGATTGATGTGGCGTACCGCTATTTTGCGACCCCGAAGCGCAAGTTTATTATCGCGGATACGCCCGGCCATATCCAGTACACGCGGAACATGGTCACAGGAGCGTCTACGGCCAATTTGGCGATTATTCTGGTGGATGCCCGCAAAGGGGTGATCGAGCAGACCCGGCGGCACTCCATTATCGCGTCGCTTCTGGGTATCCCGCATCTGGTCGTCTGCGTGAATAAGATGGACCTGGTGGATTTCAGCGAGGACGTTTTTGGGGGAATCAAACGCGATTTTGAGACATTTGCGGCAGGACTGGAACTCGGCGATGTGTACTTTATTCCAATCAGTGCGCTGAACGGGGATAATGTCGTAGACCCGTCGCAGAACATGGACTGGTACAAGGGGCCGGCGCTGCTGCCGCTTTTAGAGACCGTGCCGATTGAGAGCGATGTCAACCACACCGACGCCCGGTTCCCGGTGCAGTATGTCATTCGCCCGCAGTCCGCGGAGTTCCCGGACTATCGAGGCTACGCCGGGCGGATCGCGGGCGGCGTGTTCCGGCCCGGCGACGCCGTGCAGGTGCTGCCGTCGGGGTTCACGTCCACAGTGCAGTCGGTGGATATGATGGGGGGCAGCCTGCCGGAAGCTTTTGCGCCGCTGTCGGTAACGCTGACACTGGAAGACGAGATAGACATCAGCCGGGGCGACATGATTGTGGCCGCCGATGACCCACCGACGGTGTCTCAAGACCTGGAAATCATGGTTTGCTGGCTTGGCGAGAAAAGCCTGATGGTCGGCGGCAAGTACACGCTGAAGCACACGACGAAAGAAGTGCGGGCGATTGTGAAGTCGGTGGATTATAAGCTCGACATCTCTACTCTGGACCAAAACACCCACGACAAGAGCGTCAGCCTCAACGAGATCGCGCGTCTGACGCTGCGGACGACCCAGCCGCTGTTTTTTGACCCCTACAAGCGCAACCGGGCGACCGGCAGCGTGATTTTGATAGACGAAGCGACCAATGAAACAGTCGGCGCAGGCATGATCCAGTGAAAGCAATTTTATGAATCCAGCGCGTTTTTTGGCAGTGATAGTCGCCAGCCTGCTTCTCAGCGGATGCGACGATGACAGGCCGTACAGCGGGCCGGACCCAAACCAGTCCAGCAGCAATTATTCGGCTCCCGCCCCGGCAGCGCCGATGGCCGCTGTGTCCCCTGCCCCGGCAGCGCCCTCGGATGACCCGCTCGTGTCCGGCTCCAGCGGCCTTTCGACCGCCGACCCGCTTCTGCCGTCGGGCAAGCCTGCCCAGCCCGACCCACTTGCCGGCAGTGACCCGCTGAAAGGCCCTGCGATGCCGACCGAACATTCGCACTGGCTCCGGGGCCGGGTGCAGAACGCCCGCCTTTCGGTGCTGCTGAACGGCATCCGGGAAGGCGACTATGACGGCCTGGTAGACCGCGATATTACGATGAAGCTGCGCCGGGGCATCAATACGGTTTCGTTCGTTTACACGCCGCAGAATGCGAACGCATCCGCCCAGATGGACCTGCTGGAAAGCGAGCATCACCCGCCGATTGCTCCGCTGGCGTCGTTCCAAAGCCTGCCGCAGCCGGAGGGCACGGCGGGAGAAACCGGGATCAAGCCGACCACGCAGCGGTTCACGTTTTTCGCACATTGAGGGCGCCGCAAACAGCGCCCCTACTCTGTGGGGGATGACGGCATCGGCCAGTTTTTGTCCCGGCCTTCTTCCCGGATCAGCGCAAGCTGGTCGTAGGTGAGGTGGAACTGGTTGCAGAAGCGGGCATCGTACTTTTCGAGCAGGTAAGCATTAAACGCAGCCTGCTGTTCGGCGGCGTCCCGCGCGGCGGATTTGGAAGAATAGCGGGGACTGCCGGGTTCCGGCACAGGATCAGCATTGGCGGCCTGCTGATGCGCGTGGAGGTCTATCTCGGCCAGCATCCAGGCGAATTTTTGGCGCTGCGGCAGAGTAATTTTGGCGCTGACAGCGGCGTAGGGATCAGGCGGGTTTGTGGGCGCCGGACCTGGCCGGTACGAAATCGTCCCGCGCGTGTCGCCGCCGGAGTTTGCCGTGACCCCTGCAACGGGTTCCGGCTGAGAGGCAGGCGGCGGTGCAGGTGGCAGCACTGGCGGCAGCACTGGCGGAACCACGCGGGTACAGCCGGTCAAGGTGATCAGCAGCAGCACCGGCAGAAACAGTCGAACGACGGCATACATACACTCTGTTATACCCTACTCACCCTAAATATGAAAAAAGCACTTATACTCACGCTGGACATGGGAACGTCATCGGTCCGGGCCATGCTGTTCGACACGCGGGGGCGGGCGCTGCCGGACGCCGAAGTGCAGACCGCCTACGCCCAGACGACCACCGCCGACGGCGGGGTGCAGACCGACGCCGAAGCGCTTTTGACGCTGACGGTGAGCTGCTTGAAGCAGCTCCTTCGGAAGACCGACCAAGACACGCGCGGGCGGATCGCCGGGGTCGGTGTCTCGTGCTTCTGGCATTCTCTGGTCGGGGTCGGCGAGGAGGGCAGGGCCGTGACCCCGCTGTTCTCGTGGGCCGACTCGCGGGCGATGGCCCAGGCGGAAAAGCTGAAAACCGAGATGGACGGCGCGGCCTACCATGCCCGGACCGGCTGCGTCCTGCACCCCTGCTACTGGCCCGCCAAACTGCTCTGGCTTCAGGAAATGGAGCCGGAACAGTTCGGCAAATCGGCGCACTGGATGTCGTTCGGCGAGTATCTTCAATTTCGCTTGTTCGGCAGCGCCACTTGCAGCCTGTCTATGGCGTCGGGGACGGGTCTTCTGAACCAGAACACGAAAGAATGGGACCCGCAGACGCTCACGGAGCTGCCGATTGCCCTGCGCCAGCTCAATGCACTGAATGACACAGACACGCCTGTGACGGGATTAACCGGCGAATGGGCACGTACCCTTGCCCCTCTCAAAGACCTGCCCTGGTTCCCGGCATCCGGCGACGGCGCGTGTTCCAATGTCGGCAGCGGGGCCGTGGATGCGGCCCGCATCGCCATCAATGTCGGCACGTCGGGAGCCATGCGAGTCGCCGTCAAAGCGGACACAATGGACATTCCCGAAAAGCTGTTCTGCTACCGGGTGGACGACGAGCGGTTTTTAGTCGGCGGCGCGTTCGCCAACGGCGGCAACGTTTATGCGTGGGCTGAAAAAACTCTTCAGCTCGGCGACCGCCGGGCAGCCGCCAAAGCCGCCGCCGCGCTCTCGCCCGACGGCCACGGTCTCACGGTCCTGCCGTTCTGGGCCGGGGAGCGCTCGCCGGGCTGGCACACCGGGGCTAGAGCCGCCATCACCGGCATGAACCTGCACACCACGCCCGCCGAGATCCTCCGCGCGTCTCTGGAAGCCGTCGCGTTCCAGTTCGCCGATGTCTACGATATTTTGATCCAGCAGTTCCCCACCGCGACTCAGATTGTCGCCTCCGGCGGGGCGCTGACCGGCGACCCGGCGTGGGCGCAGATGATGGCGGACGCGATGGGAACCCCCGTCACCACCAGCCGCGTCGGCGAGGCCACCAGCCGTGGCGCGGGCCTGCTGGCCCTGCACTCCCTGGGCCAGATCGCCGACCTGTCCGAAGTCCCCGCGTTCCTGTGGAAGACCTACAATCCCGACCCCAAGACGCACGAGATTTACCAAAAAGCCCGCGCCCGCCAAGCCGCCCTTTATCATGAAGTTTTGGACCCAAAAGGGTGAGAAGACAATAAAGCCATGCTTCAGCAGCCGCCTCTGCCGGACGATGAGAGCCACCATGCCGCCCGAATGTACGTAGACGACAAGTGTTTGATCGCGGAACTTAATGCGGTGGCACTGGCGAACTTCCGCTGGTCTCTTTGGTTTTTAGCAACAACGTGCCCGCGCGGCGAAGACATTGATATTTGGTCGAGCGAGCCGCCCGCACAAAATCAAGAGCATACATCTATCGGCTACTGTGAAATTACATTGACCGGCGAAGGGCCGGTTTTCGGCAAACTTCACAACCCGAATGCCGAGATCCTGCACAGAGGCGACCGAGTAGATTTTTCTGTCAACCGATTACAAGCAGAGCAAGCCTACCAGAACCTGGAGGCACTCAGCGGCGAGGAGATCGGGCAGGAAGCCATTCTGTTCGGCAGGCTGATTGTGCGGGTTGTGTGATCCTGGAATGAATTCCAGGGCTTCTGAAGTGCGATTGTCTGCCTTTTACTCCGCTATCGAACGAAGTGAGTAGGAGGCGCAGACAGAAGATCCCTCGGCCCCAACTCCTAGATTCACGGTTCTCGTCCAAAACAAGCCGCTTCGGGGTAACATAAAGCAATCCCAACACACTGAGGCGACTGCCTGTACCTATGTCCTTACTTAATTGCTTCAAGCAGCCTTTACTCATCACATTCTGTCTGCCGCTGCTTCTTTTCACCCAGCCGACTTCTGCTCAAGCGCCGCCGCACTACACCGTGGTTGATCTCGGCTCGCTCGGCGGGCAGGAGTGCGATGCGACGGGGCTGAACGCCAGAGGGCAGGTGGTCGGCGGGGCGGATACGGCGAAGCACGGCAAGGGGCCGGAGTTTCTGACGAACGTGTTTGTCTGGCAGAACGGACACATGCGGGCGGTGCCGGGGCTGGATGGCAGCCATGCGTTTGTGGTCGCGGTCAACAGCGCCGGGCAGATGGCGGGCGCGTACAGCCCGGACCCCCTGAAAGCAAAATTCGCGGCGGCGCTATTTACGCTGTCGGGCAAAGTGAAGCTGCTCGGCGGCTTTCCGGCGACTCAACACGGCTACTCGCTGTCTGAGGCCGAGGCCGTGAACGCGAAAGGCCAGGCGGTCGGGATTTCCAACAATCAGGCGTTTTTGTGGAGCGCGGGCAAGATGAAAAAGCTCGCGCCGCCGCCGCTCTTCACCGCCGCGGATGCCGGGGCGGTGAATGATGCCGGCATGGCGGCGGGCAAGGCCAATAAGATCGGCAGAGGCAAGACGGCGACCCATGCGCTGCTGTGGAACGCCGCCGGGCAGGCGAAAGACTTAGGCGTCCTGCCGGGCTACACGGACAGCATCGCGCGGGGGGTAAACAATGAGGCTCAGGCTGCGGGCTGGGTCGGCGCGTCCGGGGGAACGTCGGGGCGCGGTTTGACGTTCCATTACCAGGCATTTTTGTGGCAGAACGGGAAGATGCGCGGCCTCGGCTCAATCCCGCGCCTGCCGGACAGCAAGGCGTCCGCGCTGAATGACCGGGGGCAGGTCGTCGGGAACGCCTATCACAAGACCGATGAAGCCGCACTTTTGTGGCAGCACGGCAAGGTGTACGAGCTGAACACGCTTGTCCCGCCCGGTTCCGGCTGGAAGCTGCAAAACGCGCTCGTCATCAACAACAATGGCTGGATCATCGGCAACGGCATTCACAACGGCATCCGCCGAGGCTTTTTGCTCATTCCACACAAGTAGGCTCTAAAGGAACATACGTCTTCAACAACACACTGACACCTGCTGAAATCAGCCTCACCGCCCGGATCGGCTTTGACGGAGAAGTTCTTCGCCTTGTCAAAGGCGCTTTCGGCAGAGACATTGAGCCATACGA
Organism: Capsulimonadaceae bacterium; assembly: GCA_965277885.1. Lineage (GTDB taxonomy): Bacteria > Armatimonadota > Armatimonadia > Armatimonadales > Capsulimonadaceae > JANXMY01. Next base: position 1,414,342 of record CBDIDS010000003.1, read on the forward strand.
AACTTACATTTGGTTAGATGGCTCAGAAATTGCCGTCGGGGCCGACGAAGATACTGACGGCAAGGGCTTCACAGTGCGCCTCGCGGATGCCTATGCTGACACCTGGCGCCTGGACGAGCTATACAAAGTGCGCGGCTTGCTGCCGCCGGAGTATTCGGGTTAAGCGGACACAGGGCTGGGATTTTGACGACTGCTGCTACTCTGCGGAAGGCATCATTGGAGTCATCCAAAAATGGCAGCCCCGATGCTGCCTGTACTTATGGTGAGACTAAAAAGCGCATTCAGTCAGTATTTACCGAGTGTTCATTTGGTTCCGGTGAAATAACAGGAGAAAGAAAACGTCTATGACGCTTGTATTAGAATTAGACCCAGCACAGGAAGCCGCCCTGCGCGAAAGGGCGGCTGATGCGGGGAGCGATGAGCCGGCTTATGCCGCTCGCTTGTTGAGCGAAGCACTGGGAACGGCAGCTCCTGCTCTGCCGGCACGGCCTCTTTATGAAACTGCGACGGCGGAAGAGTGGGTGAAAGCCTGGCGTGAGTGGACGTACAACCGCAGTTCTAAAACGCCGGTGCTCCTGGACGACAGCCGGGCGGCGATTTATGAGGATTGACGAATTGTTATTGCCGCAAAACAGCGTTGTCAAAAATCTCCTGGACTCAAATCTGCTGCTGAGAGGCGTACAGATCTCGCACCCCCAGTTTGCTGTGACGGAGGCTGCTGTCGCAACCTTGCGCCTGCGCGGGGAAGCCCTATACGCCTGCCCGCAGAATTGCACCGAGTTCTGGGCCGTATCGACACGCCCTGCGACTGCGAATGGGCTGGGATTTACCACTGCGGAAGCTGAAGCGGAACTGGCGAGAATTGAAGCTTTGTTCCCGCTGCTGCCGGACATTCCTGCAATCTATCAGGAATGGCGGAGGCTTGTGACAAAGGCCGGCGTCTCCAGCAAACCGACGCATGACGCCCGTTTAATGGCGGTCGCGGTTGTCTACGGCATGGACAATCTGCTCACGTTTAACGGCAGTGATTTTAAGCGCTTTGCCACCCTCGCGCCGACGGTGAGAATTCTTGACCCGCGCGACGTCTAAAGGAGTCTTCTTGGAAAAGTTTGCATTTATTATTCACCCGTTTGACGTGCGCCGGGATGTCGCCAAGAAGGGCGGGATTTACACAGCCGCGAAGTACTTGCCGGAGCCGGTGGTGGAATGGGGCATTCAGTTCAAGTCGCCGATCGTCATGTCTCATATTACGGGCATCCAGTCGCCGACCGGGGCGGAGGCCGAAGGGTGGTTTATCGGCTGCCCGCTCACGCCCAAGCAGCTTCTTTCCCTGCCGACGGAGTTTGTTTACAAGCGGCTCATCCAGTGCGGCAAACTGGCCGAATCGCTCGGCGCAGGGATTATCGGCCTCGGCGCGTTCACGTCGGTGGTCGGCGACGGCGGCGTGACCATCGCGAAGAACTTAGATATTGCCGTCACCACGGGAAATTCGTACACGGTCGCGACTGCCGTGGAAGGCGGCCTGGACGCGGCGCGGCGCATGGGGATTAACATCGAGAACGCCAAAGTCGCCGTGGTCGGCGCGACCGGCTCTATCGGCCGGACGTGCGCCCTGATGCTTGCGCCCAAGTGCGCCGAGATCGCGCTGATCGGGCGGGACATGACCCGTTTGGAAGCCGTCGCCCGCGAGCTGCCCGGCGCGTGTGTTCGGATTTACGACGATGTCCATCTCGGCCTGCGGGATGCCGATCTCGTCATCACCGTGACAAGCGCCCGCGACGCCGTGATTGAACCCGAAGATTTGAAGCCCGGCTCGGTCGTCTGCGACGTGGCCCGCCCCCGCGACGTGTCTGTCCGGGTCGCCAAAGAGCGCGACGACGTGCTGGTGATTGAAGGCGGCGTCGTCGCCGTCCCCGGCCCCGACGCCGATTTTCACTTTACATTCGGCTTCCCGCCGAAGACCGCGTATGCCTGCATGTCCGAGACGATCATGCTGGCGCTCGACGGGTGCTACGAATCATTCACGCTGGGCAAAGAAGTCTCAGTCGAGCAGGCGCAGGAGACCGAGCGGCTCGCGAAAAAGCACGGTTTCCATCTGGCCGGCTACCGCTCCTTTGAAAAGGCCGTCACCGAGCAGACGATAGACGCCACCCGCCGCCGGGCCGCCGAGAAGCGCAAGTAGGCGCATTTCATGGAGCGCACAAAACTTCTTTTTGCCATTCTTCTGGTCGCCGCCGCCTTCGGGGCGCTGTTTGCGAGTGTCCGCCGCGCGGGCATTGCCGACACGCCGCCTGGCCTCCTCGCTGCGGCGTCCGCCAAGCCCGCACCGACGTTTACGATTAACAATGCCGCGACCGGGAAGCCGTTCTCGCTGACCGACGCCGCGAAAAACGGGCCTCTGGTGCTGGACTTCTGGGCGACCTGGTGCGGCCCCTGCCGCGCCGAGCTGCCGCATTTGCAGACTTTGTCTCAGAAGTATCAGGGCCGCGTCGCGTTCTACGGCATCAATTCGAGCGACCCGCCCCAAGTGGCAACGGCGTTCGCGCGTCAAAACCACCTAACGTTCTCCATGCTCTCCGACACCGACCACCACGTCGCGGCCTTGTACGGCGCCGATGCCATCCCGCTTTTGATCGTCGTCGGCGCGGATGGCAAAGTCCGCGCCGTCACCGACGGCTACTCCGAAAACGTCGAAACTGAGCTTTCTAAAACACTTGATGCACTGCTGGCCGAAGAAAAAAGACCCCTATGACCAAAGCCGCTGAGACCGCCGAAACTGCTGGCGAAAAGAAGACGAGACCACACGCAGTTGGAAAATGCACTCAAGACGGCGACGATTGGAACGGGAAACTAATGACGAAAACATTTCAGGATCATGTGTTGAAACACACGGCTACACGGCGCGGACGCCACGAAACACCGCTTCGCGGGGTTAAGAGCAAGACCGTTTCTGTCTTAGTGCCGCGAAGCGGTGTTTCGTGGCGTCCGCGCCGTGTAGCCGTGTGTTTCAACACATGGTCTCTTGTGGCATGGCTCCCGCTCTTGTTACTGGCATCACCAGCGAGCGCTGACCCCGCCGCGCCGGTCAAGACGACGCTGCCGAACGGGCTGCGAATTATCTGCAAGCAGGAAAAGGCCACGCCGCTGATTGCGATTGATGTCTTTGTCCGGGCCGGGTCGCCCCAGGAGACCGCCGCCACAAACGGCGTCGGCAATTTCGTCGCGCACGCGCTCTTTGACTCAACCGTCGACAACACGCCGGAAAATATGACGGCGCGGATCAACGCCCTCGGCGGCAGCGTGTCGGCGGCGTGGCACCCCGACTGGACCCAAATCTCTGCGCTCACGGTCCGCGACCGCTACAAAGATGCCGTCGCGCTGCTGGCGGAAGCGCTGGAAAACGCCGACTTTGACCCCGCCGCGCTGGAAGACACGCGCGGGCAGATCTTGTCGGAACTTGATAACCGTGACGCCGACCCGTTCGGGATCGCCTACGGCAAGCTGGAGCAGAGCCTTTATGCGGGGACTTCCTACGCCCGGCCGGAAGGCGGCACGGCGGACACGATCAGCCGCCTCACGCGGGCCGACCTGCTGGACTACTACGCCCGCTATTATGTGCCGAAGAACATTGTCGTGGTCGTGGTCGGCAATATCGCCCCGGAAGACGCCGCAAAAGTCATCAGCGACGATCTTTACGACTTCGCACGCCCCGGCCCCGCCGTCCTGCCGTTCCCCCCTCCCCTGCCGCCGCTGAGCGTTGACCTGCCCGCAATCCACACTTACCAGCCGGACTTGACCCAGGACTGCGTCGTCGTCGGCTGCCGGGCTGCACCGATGGCAAGTGCCGACTACTTTCCGCTTTTGGTTCTGAATGCCCTCTTCGGCGGCATGAAGTCCGGCCGGCTGTTCACCCAGCTTCGCGAGCAGCAGGGCCTGGCCTACGACCTCGGCTCGGTCTACGACCCGCACCTCGCCGCCGCCGCACTGGCCGGCTACGTCTTCGGCGCTCCGACCAAGATGGACCCCACGACAAAAAAAGAAGTGCCGACCGTCGGCCTCATCAAAAACGGCATCTTAGCCCAGATCAAGCATCTGCAAACGACGCCTCCCACCCCGGCAGAGCTGTCCCGCGCCCAGCATTATTTGATCGGCGCGTATGCCCTGCGCCATGAGCGTCTGGAAGACCGCGCTTCCCTGCTCGGCGCGGCGGAACTGTCCGCCCCCGACGGCTACAAACTCGACACCGACTACACCCAGCACATCAACGCCGTTTCCGCCGCCGATGTCCAGCGCGTCGCCAACACCTACTTTGTCCACCCCGTCACGTCCACGGTTGAGCCGGACACGACGGCAGGCTCCAACGCAGGCGGGTCTTAAGAACGGTTTTAAAAGAGTGGCGGAAAGAGAAATAGTGAATGGAAGAAGAAAACGAAAAGTCAGAGGAAGAAATTGCAGAGCTATCGTTGGAAGAGGAATGCTCTGATATTTGTGCTGACTTGATTACATCTCACGGTCACGAAGAATTTTTGAGGCGGCTTGGAACCCAAAAACCAGGGATACTAGCTGAGGCGGCTTCACTGGCAGAGGTATCGTCAGAAAACGTTCAGCGGTTGCATATGCTGGAGGCACAGCAGGATTGGCGTCTTTATGTAATGTGGGCGGAACATCCTGAAGCACTCGAAGAATTTTGCGTGATTATCTTCTTTCTGTCCCCAACGTTGTGGAGCTACGGTGCCATCACGCGCAAATCAGGTCTGCATCTTTTGAGTCCTGGTTGAGTCAAGTTATACTTATGCTTCAAATATGCTGCGGGGCAGCCCAGATTGGCGAATGATGGACACGAGCGTACCGACGGCGATTTCCCGGTGTATGGGAACAGAAACGGTAATTGTTCCATCATCGGTTTGTTTTTGGTAAACGTCATGGTCTCCTTTGCCGTGACGCGCAAAAGAAAAGCCATTTTCCTTTAGCAGATCACAGACTTCCCGCCCCGACAAGACGCGCAGTTTGCCCAAAGGAAACCTCAATGTTTGTAAGAAAAAGCTCGGAATGTCGGCTTATGCGGAACGGCATTCGCCGCTCGATTTCCGCAGGCGAAGCAACATCAAAGAAAGCCTCGACGGCGTCTTTGACGGCGGTTTTCGCTTGCTCGACCGTTGCGCCCTGACTGGCGATGTCCAGCTCCAGGCAAAGCGCGACGTAAATGTCTTCGCCGGTACTGAGCTGTTCGCGCCGAATTTGAATGGTAAAGTCCGCGTGTTCCATAAGCGTATTGTTGCACAGCGAAACAGAATTGTCAACAAAGCGCAGAAACGCCCGGCGGTTCTTTGAGCCGCCGGGCGTCGTGGTTTATCCTAGCGTCGTTCGTTTACTTCGCGGCGGCAGTGCGCTTGCTCTGGCCGCGTCCGAGGCCGCGCTTGAACGGGGCGCGGTGAACGATCTCGGTGTAGTCCAGGCCGGCGGCGGTGAGCGCCTTGTGCCAGGAGTCGAACCGGCGGCGGGCGGCGGTGATGAGCGTGATGTCCTCGATCTCCATGTTCTTCGCGTTCAGCTCTTTGCCGTCGCGGTGGAACTCGCGGACCATTTCGAGAATGCGCTCGTCGTCCCATTCGCGGTAGCGCCGAATAGCATCATAATCTAAGCCGGACGCTTCCAGCGCCTCGCGCCAGGAGCCGAAGTGGCTTTTTTTGGTCGCGGCGGCGGCAAGCTGCGGGTCAATGTTCAGGCAGACGTTGCGCCAGGACAGGTCGGCGCTCTGGGCGTGCAGTTCTTTGATCCGCTCGATAATCCGCTCGCGTGTCCAGGACTTGTAGCGGCGGATGGAGTCATAGTCCAGGCCGGCAAATTTAACCGCGTCTTCCCAGGTCCCGAAGTAGCGGGTAGCGGCGCGAAGCAGCGACAGGTTGTTGCTGGCGACGCTTGAATAGTTCAAATTCTCGCCGGATTCGTACATGGAGAGAATCTCCAAAGCGATGGCGTCTTTATTCCATTTGCGATGCATTGAACGGGTTCTCCTTAAGTCTTTGCTTAAAATTGGGCGTCTAGTTTCGTACTCTAGCTGGCTCAGAGAGCGCCGCGCACATCACTGTCACGTTGCGTGTTTGAGAGTGTTAGGGATCGCTACGGTTGCGATAGTTTTATTATACTGGGTATATTCCCAAAGGTCAACAATTTTATATAAAAGTTATGTTAAGTTTTCATTAAATTTTATGCTACACTGAAAGCACTCCGAAGACAGAGGGAAAGATTATGCAGACACTCACTGTGGCGGACCACATCGCCGGGCTGCGGCCGTATGTGCCGGGCAAGCCGATTGAAGAAGTGCAGCGCGAGCTGGGGCTGTCGGACGTGATCAAGCTGGCCTCGAACGAAAACCCGCTCGGCCCCTCGCCCCGCGCTTTAGAAGCGCTGATGCTCACGGCCGCCGGGGTTGCGCTTTACCCGGAAGGCAGCGCTCCCGCCCTGCGCCGGGCCGTCTCTTTGGCCCAGAATATGCCCGAAAACACGCTGGTCTTCGGCAACGGCAGCGACGAAGTTCTGCACCTCCTGTCCCTGTCTTTTTTGCAGCCGGGCGATGAGATTGTCCAGGGGGACCCGTCGTTTAGCATGTATGAAATCTATGCGGCTCAGTGCAATGCCGTTCCCGTCAAAGTTTCCCTCAAAAACTTCACCCATGATTTAGAGGCGATGGCCGACGCGATCACGCCGAAGACGCGCATTGTCTTTGTCGCAAACCCCAATAACCCGACCGGAACGCTGGTGCGCCAGGCTGAAGTTGAGCGTTTTTTGTCCCGCATCCCCGATCATGTCATTGTCGCCTTTGACGAAGCCTACGACGAATATGTCGCCGACGCCGAAAAGCCCGATCTGCGCCCTTTTGTCCGCGAAGGCCGCAACGTGATGATCCTGCACACGTTCTCCAAAGCCTACGGCCTCGCGGGCCTGCGGGTCGGCTACGGCATGACCCGCCCCGAAATCGCCGAGGTACTGAACCGCGTCCGCTCCCCGTTCAACGTCAACCTCCCTGCCCAAGCCGCCGCGACCGCTGCGCTGGCCGACACGGACCATGTCAAACAAACCGTCGCATTAAACGCCGACGGCCTGCGCTACTTCTACGCTGAGTTCGAGCGCATGGGCCTCCCCTACGTCCCCAGCGAAGGCAACTTTGTCCTGGTAGACGCAGGCCGCGACAGCCGCGAAGTGTTCGAGAAGCTCCAGCAAAAAGGCGTCATTGTCCGCGCCGCCTACGGCATGGGTCTTCCCCACTTTATCCGCGTCTCAACCGGCACCCAGGCCCAAAACGAGCGCTTTATCGCAGCGCTGAAAGTCGTGCTTATTTAACCGCATCATGCAGACCAAGACATCGGCGGATTTCGCGTTGATTCGTCAGCGTTTGAGCGACTGGCTATCACAGTCGCCAATCAATACAAGTCAGATTTTGGCGGCGCTGCAAGCGCTGCGCCCGGACGGCACCTGGCCCGACATAGACTACGCAAACCGAGACGGTGGCTCGTGGGAGCCGTTCGCGCATCTCGACCGTATGAGGAACTTGGCAATCCTCTTTCGCTTGGAGAACACTGCGAAACTCGGCACAGCGGTACGGAAGGCCCTGATTGCCTGGGTCGAACGTGATCCTCACTCCGATAACTGGTGGTACAATTCCATCGGCACACCGCACGAGGTCGGAACTGTCCTCCTGCTCATGGGTGATGCGTTCTTGCCGGGGGAAGTGCCGGGGTCATTGGAGATCGTTCGGCGAGGGCGGGCGAGGTCAGGGCCGGATGGAACGCACCAGGTACGGATCGGCCTAATCGCTGCGGTGCTGGCCGGAGATGAGGCCGGTGCGGACGCCGCCTTATCGCTTCTCTGGCCTATCGTCCGGGTCGGCGACGGGGAGGGAATACAGGCCGACGCCAGCTATCACTTCCACGGCCCGCAGCTCCATTCCGGGGGGTACGGCCGCAGCCACGGCATAACCATCGCCCGTCTTATGGCGGTCGTCGCCGGCACCCACTTCGCCGCACCGTCGGAGACGGTCGAGGTTTTCAGCCGCTTCATCCTCGATGGAACACAGTGGATGATCCGGGGCGGGGCGTTTGAAGTCACGGCACGCGGGCGGGAAACTTCCCGGCCCGAAGAAGACATGCGCCCGATCTTCGCCACCATCTGCCGGAATATGCTTTCCGCTGGGGCGCCGCGCGAGGTGGAGTGGCAGCGGTTTTTGAGCCGCCTGGAAGCTCCCCATCCGTCCGATAGGACGCTGTCGCTTCACGGCGCACGGCACTTCTGGAAAAGCGATCTGCTGGTGCGCCAGTCCCCGCACTACTTCGGCTCGGTCAAGATGAACTCGGTGCGGATTTTCGGCACGGAAGAAGGCAACGGCGAGGGGCTGACAAACTATTATCTGCTCTTCGGCTGCAATCTGCTCATGCAGCGCGGAGACGAATACAAGAATATCTATCCTGTCTGGGACTGGCACCGCCTGCCGGGCGCGACCTGCACGGCGGCGGAGCGTGTGCTTCCGCCCATTGAATTCGGCACCGGCGCGGACGGAACCACGCGCTTTGTCGGGGGCGTCACCGATAGCAGTGTGGGACTGGCCGCCTGGATACTGGACCGCGACGGGGTGTACGCGCACAAGGCTTGCGCCCTGCTGGAAAACGTCCTTGTCGCCGTCGGTGCGGGTCTCAGCGGCCCGGAAGATGAACTTTTGCAAACAGGCGTTAACCAGTGCTGGCTTAACGGCGAGGTCTGGGTCAAGGACGCGCGAGGTGTGCGGAAACTGTCGGACGGCGACGCGCGAGATGACATCGAATGGGTGTGGCATGACGGGGTCGGTTACAGCTTTGCACCCGTCCAGCAGGTCGTTCTCCGCGTCGGCCCGCAGCCCGGCGGCTGGGAGAAGATCATGAACATGGCAGACGCTCTAGAGTATCAGGAGACGCTGCCGAGGGACCTTGCCGAGAAACCCATCTTTAGCCTCTGGATTGAGCATGGCTGCGGGGTCCAGAACGGCTTTTATGAGTACGCGATGTTTCCCGGCATCTTGTTAGAAGATATGCCCAATGCGGCTGCGGACAGCGCCAGCTTGGTTCAGAGAAACAGCACAGACGCACAAGCGTTTTGGGACAAAACTACCCAGCGGACACTGTGCGCATTTTACGCGCCCGGCTCTGCCGCTGCCTTCACAGTAAGCCACTCTTGCCTTGTCATTGGACAGGACCAAGAGGAAGCCTTTGTGACCGTGTGCAATCCGGAAAACGAAGCGCTGTCGGTGAGCGTTGAGTACAACCAGCAGGCAGGGGTAGTTTATCTTCCGTCAGGCCCTTTGGCGGGTTCCAGTGTCACGCAGCGATGGCAATCATAATGCCGGGGATTAAAATCAAAACACTGACGGCCTCGCCGGGGATCTGCGGAATGCTGAGTGATCTGCTGATTGAAACCGTCGCAAACGGCGGCTCGGTCAGCTTCATGCACCCACTGGAACCGGAAAAAGCTGCCGCGTTCTGGGACAATGCCCTTGCGGCGGCAGCGCGGGAAGAGCGGATTATTCTCGGCGCGTGGGACGGCGAAATCTTAGTCGGCACGGTCACTCTGCTGCTGGACTGCCCGCCGAACCAGCCGCACCGGGCCGAGATCGCCAAGCTGATGACGCGCGTAGACTACCGGGGCCGAGGTGCGGCAACAGCGCTTATACAGGAAGCCGAGAAACAAGCCATTGAGCGCGGGCGAACGCTGCTGGTACTAGACACGGCGACCGACGGCGGAGCGTCAAGCCTCTACGAGCGGCTTGGGTTTATGCTCGCCGGGGTCATCCCGGGCTACGCGCTGAAGCCGCGCGGCGGCCTGACCGGAACCATGATCTACTGGAAGCGGATAGGAGGTGCGCTCAATGACTAAAGTTTATCTTGACGTTTGCTGCCTCAACCGCCCATTCAATGATCAAACGCAAGACCGTATTCGCTTGGAAGCAGTTGCGGCGCCTTCTATCCTGACGCGGATTGAAAATGGTGAGATACTGAGCATTAGCAGCACCGTCGTCCAGACCGAAATCAACAACAACTCAAACCAAGAACTCCAATTGCGTCTTCAAGAACTTGTGAGCGATGCCACAGAGTTTATCACAGTCGGAAAAAAGCAAATTAACCGTGCCGATGCCCTGCAAAAGCTCGGCTTTCACCTATTCGATGCGCTTCATCTTGCTTGTGCTGAAACGGCAGGCGCAAGTATCTTTTTGACGACGGATGATCGGCTTTTGCGGCTCGCACTTCGGACGCAGGAACAACTGACGGTGAGGGTTGCAAACCCCGCGACTTGGCTGATGGAGGTAATTGCAAATGAAAGAAATGACGAGTGAGCAGATTCGCAGCCACGGACTGGAAGCGCTGAGGCGCGAGTTGGGCGTCGTCGGCATGGTGCGGTTCTTGCAGCAGTTCTCCAATGGAGAAGGCGATTATTCTATAGAACGCCATCAATGGCTGGATAACTTGTCGAGAGAAGAAGTGCTGGCACAAATTAATGCCTTGCAGCAAGGGAAACCCGAATGACTGAAACGAAACGACTAATCACTGCCGAAGATGTGCTGACGCTGCAAAACGTCGGTGACGTGCAGATTTCGCCGGACGGCACGGACATTGTGTTTGTCCGCACGACGAACACCGATAAGAACAATTACGGAAGCGAGCTGTGGCGCGTCCCGGCGGATGGCAGCCGCCCGGCGCGGCAGTTCACACGCAGCGCGGGCAGCGATTCGTCGCCGCGCTGGTCGCCGGACGGCTCGCAGATCGCGTTTGTGTCGGATCGCGTAGACGAGGCCGCGCAGATTTTCCTGATTGCCCCGGACGGCGGCGAGGCGCGGGCGCTGACTTCGCTTGACCCCGGCGGCATCCGCAGCCTGCACTGGTCGCCGGATGGCACAAAAATCGCGTTTGTCTACCGGGCGACGCCTGCCGCGTACACGAAGAAAGCCGTAGAAGAGCGTAAAGAGAAAGGGCTGTCATCGCCGCCGCGTGTCCACACGCATTTGTTTTACCGACTGGACGGCTTCGGCTACTTTGACGGCGCCTACTGGCAGGTCGCGGTTGCCGACGCAGCAACGGGCGAGACAAAGATACTGACAAGCGGCGACTTTTCGTGCGCCAGCCCGACGTGGTCGCCGGGCGGCAAGACTCTGGGATTTTTGTCTGACCGGCGGCCCGACGGCGACGCTCTGCCGGACGCGAACACGCAGCTTTGGACGGTTCCCGTCGGAGGCGGCGAGCTGACCCAGATTGCCGCGCCCGAAGGCGACAAAAGCGGCCTGTGCTGGTCCACCGACGGAACACAGCTTGCGTATATCGGCAACCCGGACGCGACCGACCAATGGGGAACCAACAACGACCGCGTCTTCCTTCTGCCGTCAGAGGGCGGCGAAGCGAAAGACCTCACGGGTCCTACCGACTTAGCCGTCGGCAATCTGGCGATTTCCGATGTCGGCGGCGGGGGCGGCGAGGAGCTGGTATGGAGTGCCGACGGGTCAAGCCTGTATTTCCCCGTCAGCCGAAACGGCGACGTGCGCTTGTACCGCTTAAGTTTGAGTGATGGTGAGATGACGCCGCTGACAGACGCAAACCAAGTCGTCGGCGCGTTCAGCATCGCAGGCGAGCAGTTTGCCGTTTCCGTGTCCAAGCCGACTGCGCCCGGCGAAGTCTTTGCCGGCGACCGTCAGGTCACTTCTCTGAATCAAGGCTGGCTGGACACCGTCGCCCTGCAAACGCCGGAGCCGTTCGCGGTTGACAACGGCAGCGGCGGGACTGTGCCAGGCTGGTTTTTGACGCCGCCGAACTTCACCGCAAACGGCACCGCGCCGCTGGTCGTCTATGTGCATGGCGGGCCGCACTTGCAGTACGGCAACATGCTGTTCCACGAGCTTCAATGGCTGGCGGCGCAAGGGTATGTTGTCGCGTATGCCAACCCGCGCGGCTCCAAAGGCTACGGCGAGGCGCACACGAAAGCCATCCAAGGCGACTGGGGCGGCCCGGCGCTGGCCGATGTGGAAGCCGTCGCGGATGAAGCGATCAAGCGCGGCTACGCTGACCCGAACAAGACCGCCATCATGGGCGGCTCCTACGGTGGCTACCTCACGGCTTGGGCGGTCGGCCATACCGACCGCTTTGCCTGCGCCATTGCCGACCGCCTGGTCAATAACCTCCAATCCATGGCCGGAACCTGCGACTTTCCCTGGTCGCACGGGACGTATTACAAAGGCAATAGCTGGGACGATCCTTCCGACCTCTGGCAGCATTCCCCGATGGCCTATGCCGGGAGGATCAACACGCCGCTGCTGCTGATCCATTCCGACGGCGATCTGCGCTGCCCGGTCTCGCAGGCCGAAGAACTGTTTGCCGCCCTGCGGCTTCAGCGCAAACCCGTCGAGTTTGTCCGCTACCCGGCGGAAACGTCGCATGGTCTGTCCCGCAACGGCCCGCCCGATCTGCGCCTGGACCGGCTTGAGCGCAACCTCGCGTGGCTGAACAAGTATCTGAAAGATAGCTGAATGAAAACACTGATCCATGAGCGGGTTGAAATGGCACGGGCCGGGACAAACCCGACCGTCCTCTGCCGGATGCCCTCCGGGTGGGCCGTGCTGGGCGACGCGCAGTTTATTCCCGGCTACTGCCTGCTGCTGCCCGATCCCGTGGTGCCGGATTTAAACGCGCTGGACGCCGACGCCCGGCGGCAGTATCTTTCCGACATGGCGATTATCGGCGACGCCCTGCTGGAAGAAACCGACGCCTACCGCATCAACTACGAGATACTCGGCAACACGGACCCGGCCCTGCATACGCATATCTTCCCGCGCTACACGGCAGAGCCGAAAGAGTATGTGGGCCGCCCCGTTTTTTCTTACCCGCGTGAACAGCGGGCATCGAGGCCATTTGACCCGGAGCGCGACCGTGATCTGATGCAGCGTCTTGCGGACGCCATTAAGAGGAGAAGTTAGTGATTATTGTAATGAAAGCCAGCGCGGAGAAAGCCCAGATTTCGGAAGTGGAGGGCGCGTTGCAGGAATGGGGGTATGAAATCCATCCCATTTATGGAGTGGAGCGGACCGTCATCGCGGCGGTCGGAACGCCGACGCAGGACGAAGCGCGGGTCGCCGAGCAGGTCGAATCGCTGCCGGCAGTAGAAAGAGCTGTCTTGATTTTGAAGCCGTATCGGTTCGCTTCCAAAGAGTTTCAGCCGGAAAAAAGCGTCGTCAAAGTCGGCGACGTGGTCATCGGCGGCGATAAGTTTGTGATGATGGCCGGCCCGTGTACGGTTGAGTCCGAAGAGCAGCTTATGGAGACCGCCCGCGCGGTCAAAGCCGCCGGCGCGACGGTTCTGCGCGGCGGGGCGTACAAGCCCAGCACGTCCCCCTACTCGTTTCAAGGCATGGGCGAGGATGGCCTGAAGCTTCTGGCCCAGGCGCGGGAAGAAACGGGCCTGCCGGTTATCACCGAGGTCATGCACATCGGCAACATTGATCTTGTCTGCAAGTACGCCGACATTCTGCAAATTGGGACACGCAACATGCAGAACTACGACCTCTTAATTGAAGTCGGCAAGCTCAAAAAGCCGGTCATGCTGAAGCGGGGGATGTCCGCGAAGATTGAAGAATGGCTGCAAGCCGCCGAATACATCATCAAAGGCGGCAACAACGCCGTCATGCTCTGCGAGCGCGGCGTCCGCACCTTCGAGACCTATACCCGCAACACGCTGGACCTCTCGGCGGTGCTTGCCGTCCGCGAGCTATCCCATCTGCCGATCATCGTAGACCCCAGCCAGGGGACAGGCCGGTCCTCCATGGTCCCCGCCATGTCCAAAGCCGCCCTCGCCGTCGGCGCGGACGGTTTGCTCGTGGAAGTCCATCCGAACCCCGAAAAAGCCCTCAAAGACGGCGCTCAGTCCATCACCATCCCCGCGTTCCAAGCCCTTATGAGTGAACTGAACATCATTGGCAATGCCATGAGGCAAATTTGAGCATATAACTTTACGCTTCACGAACTAGAACAGTTCAACAGAAGGCGTGTTCTGGTAAACTGGCAACTCTAAGGGAAATACATCAATGAGAAGTAGCTATAAAACTGAAGACGACTCGATAGTGACTATCGAAACCAGAGATGGAAAAGCACACTGGACATTATCAGGCGGAAGCATTGCAGATGCAACAGATTGGGTATGGGACTACAACGAAACAACGAACGCACAGGCAGTGTTTGATAAAAGAGGGAAAGGAACCATTGAAGGCAACTATGTCAAAGCAATCATCCCCAACCCTCACCTTTTGGACGTCCTTAGCATTAGAGATTGCCAGCGCCTCGCACAAATTCTTGGCGAAGCCGCCGATGCTATCAGGATTTAGCTTATTCGTGTAAGCGGAGGAGCTATTTGAACTTAACACCTCCATTTTGGGCAGCCTGATTAGCGATAAACTTCGCCGTATGCTTTTGAACATGGGCTGCGCCCTGTGTCCAAGCGTTCCCAAGTATGCGTCCACCATGCTTCGTGGTGTGGTTTGTGATGACTTTGTGAATATGCTTAACTGCATGAGCCGCTAACATACCGCCGATAACGAGATGAATCATCAAATACTCCTTCAAGCAATAGATGTGGTTTTACAGGAAATCACTCCCTAAAACAGTACGGCATCGTGTTAGGTTTATCCTCCTGAAGAAAGGTATGTTTAGGAATGGTTTATCTCCAACAATCACCTGTTAATCCCACTATTTTCTGTACTGAATAAGAAGTGTTGATGTTGTCCGAATATGAGTCGTAGCAGGCGTCCCATTCCGCGATGCATCGTTGCAGCTCTTCAAGATGCTCTGTCACTCGTAGCTTACCTCTTTGCCAGGAATCCTCAAACTGAGCGTTCCCAAGCCTGGATCGAATTCTGATTGAAAGCAGCTCGTATGCCTCTTTCTCAGTCAATTCTCCTGCTTTGCACACTCTGTTTCTTGAGTGTACTTCGGTGTGGGAGCCGCCGAGAAAGTCTAAGTATTCGCCCTTAAATGAACCCTGAATGTCAAGTTGGTTCAATTTTTTGATGTCGTTAATTGGCGCGTCGATCAATTCAAGGTATGCATCAATAATACCTAGCGTTTCGGCAACTTTTTTGGCGTCGTGGCTTCCTCCATGGAACTTGGTTGCTGATACCGGAAAGCAATATGGCAGCCAATGACCGACTGGCCTGCTTTTCCTTTGTTTGTTTCTTGCTTCTTTGTAAGCTCGATCAGATTGCTCTTTTCGTAAATCTGCGGCTTTAATTGCTTCCGGCGAATAAGGGCCAGTGCCAGCCCGCTTGTGTTCCGCATCTTGTTCAACTTCTGTTGCTATATGTGCAACGAGTGCGACAGTACCAACAACCAACTTTTCTAACAGACGAAACAATTAGCACCTCCAATTTTGTCATCTTGCGAATTACAACAAGACGAGCGCCGTCCTGTTCCAGCTAGACTATGTACTCAAGTCCACCATTTACACCTCGCCGCGTTTCATAGTTGCTCCTCGTCAGCAAGAAGCCCCGCGCGGTGTGCTAAATCAGATTCGGCAAGTGCCTCTTCCTCATCTTTGTTTTCTTCCGTGTACGCTCTTATCAGTTCAGCGTCGAATTCAGGACGAGGCCGGGCGGCACGAACCGCACGGGCCACAAGACGCGCGACGTATTCGCTTGCCTGACGGCCTTCTTTGGCGGAAAGCTGGTGCAGGCCGGCTTCCGTCGCCTCGTCTATGATGATCGTCATAGTTGTCATGGGTTGATTGTACCTTGTTTGTGCTTATTGTCCATTCTCATCCAGCTTTTTCTGGAAGTGGAAGCCGAGAATTCAAACGCCTTCGTTGTAGTAGAACTTGTGGGTGCGGGGGCTGTTGACATACGAGTTTAGCTTGACTAACTAGAAAATTTTGCCCTGTGGAAAAGCAGTTGGCCCCAACATATGACTTTTTCGTACAGATATGTCATAATAAGAACAGAAGAGGTCTGCCTTCCGAATTGTCGCCTCCCCTAACCAAATGGGGCTTAGTATGGATGTGTGCGTGGGACATATATTTCTCTAGGAAGCAGATCACTTACTTGCTGGAAACGCCGACCTGTCCAGGTCGGCGTTTTTTATTGCGGCCAGACCAGCACCGATACTTCCCGATGCTGGATAATTCTACGAAACCGTGCTGTTGTTCTTAGGTCTTGGTAGCAGGCGCGAACAATCGCGCCGCAGACCATGTCCGCAAGCTGAAGCAGATTGTCGGTATGGGACGGCTTCATGCGGATTTGCTTGATGCGCCGCCTGCCGTTCGGCTCGTTCATCCTTTGCCTCAGATACTTTTCAAGCTGCTGTTTGAACTCTTTACCGCCTGTGGAGTCAATGACGATATTCGCTTCCACAAGAAAGTCTTTCGCCCTGTCAAAGACGAGGCCGCACACAAGATTATAAAAGGCATTCTTGCTGCTGATGCCTTCCGGGGCAAGCCCCGCTTTGTTCACGACAACGGAAAAGACTGAGAAGTCGAATACACTGACGGCTTGGAGAAATGCCTCACGCTGCTCGTTGCTGTTGTCGTTGAAATGAAACTCGCCTGCTCTGCTGTCTTGAGGCAGTTCCATCTCAACTCGCAGCCTATCAATCCTATGCGACACGATCTCTGCTTCTGCGTTATCGGCAAAGACGACAAGAGTAACCGTAAACTGGCCGCTGGAGCTGTGGCCTAGCTTAAAGCCGGTGTCGCCAGACTCATCAACAAAAACAAGCATGGCAACAGTGTACCTTGCCGGCACTCCTGTCGCTTATGCAGAGGTGAATTAATCTTCATCTAGCCGCTTCTGATAGCCGCTTCTGGAAGTGGAAGCCTAAAATCGCAAAGCCTTCTTTGAAGTAGAACTTGTGGGCGCGGGGGCTGCCGACATACGAGTTCAGCTCGACCACTTGGCAGCTTTGGGCGCGGGCGTGGTCGTAGACCCAGGCCATGAGCTTCTGGCCGACGCCGAGGGAGCGGTAGTCGGGATGAACGACGACGTTATCCGGTTCGAGATGCTTGCCGCAGTAGAAGCGGGTCGCAATCCACAGCCCGCAGATGCCGACGAGTTGGCCCTCCAGGTACGCCCCGGCGCATTGATACCCCTGTCCCGGCATTTCGTCTAGCCGCCGGGCCAGCACAGCTTCGTCAATGTCGGGATTGAGCATTTTGACCAGCGGAAGAATAACGTGAAGCTGGTCTATCGGAATGAGGCTGACGGTGATTTTATCCTTCATGCTCACGAAAACCGCTCTTCGGTCCACGGGTCGGCGTGGTTGTGGTAGCCGCGCTGCTCCCAGAAGCCAAGTTTGTCGGCGGTCAAAAACTCGATGCGGTTCAGGAACTTCGCGCCTTTCCAGGCGTACAGGTGCGGCGTGATGATGCGGATCGGAGCGCCATGCTCGCGCGGGATCGGCTTGCCGTCAAGCGCAAACGCGACGATGACGTCCGGGTGCATCAGCTCGTCTAAGGTGTTGTTTGTCGTGTAGCCGTCTTTGCCGTACTGCATGACATGGGCGGTGCCGGGTTCAGGTTCCACTAAATCAACCAGGCTCTCAAACGGAATGCCGGTCCAGTGCAGATCATACCGGCTCCAGTGGGTGACGCAGTGGAAGTCCGCCGTCAGCTCAATAGACGGCAGGGCGGCGAGATCGTCTAAACTCAGAGAAACAGGGTTCTTGACCCCGCCGTCAATGGTCAGCCGGAACTTGTCCGGCAGGAACATCGGCTGGACGCCTAAGTCTAAAACCGGGAACTTCTCGGTCAGGTACTGGCCGGGCGGCAGGCGCTGGGAGCGCGGGGCGGCGATCCGGGTTCCGGTCTCGCCGCGTGCCTTCGCCCGCTCGACGGCTTTCTGCTTGACGTGCAGATACTTTTCGCTGTATTCAGTGGCGTTGTTGGTGTCGCTCGGCATAACATCACTGCGCTTTCTGTTCTTTTCGGACGGCGGGGCGCGGGCCGGGGGCGCACGGCGTCTGGCGCGGCAGCAGGTTGGGGTGAGAGAAGCCGTGTTTGCCGCGCCGAGGAAAGACCGGCCCTTTGTCTTGGGGAGTGCGGAGCGGCTTGGTCTCGCCGCTCCCGCCCCACCCGCCGTGGCTGTGCTTGGTGAATGGCATACTCTTAAAGTCTTTCTCGTTCTTTATTTGGCCTAAGCGTCTAAAATTGATGTCAGGTTCCACAGCTCGGCGTGGCATAGGTGGCTGACCGCAAGGAAATTGCCGTCCGGTGAGAACACGGCGCTTCGCGGCTCGTGGAAGAGCTGGTTGGTTTTCCGGATTTCCGTCCGCATCACGGCCCGTTCCTGACCCGTCTCGGTGTTCCAAAGATGGAGCAAATACTTCGGCGCATCGCCCCAGTGATGTTTTTCGGGTATTCCGCTGAGCGCGGCAAAAGTCTTGCCATCCGGGGAGACGGCCCAGCAGTAGCAGCGGCCCGGCACCGTGAACGAAACACGCTCCTTACCGGACGGCATTTCCCAGTGCGTCACTGTTGAAGATGCCGGCACGTCTCCTGTGAGGTCTCCGCCTTTCATCTTCGGGGTCGCAAACAGCCGTCCATCAGGCGAGAATGTGCCACGTCTGGTTGCGTACTGATCGCCGCCGACAGTGCATTGCTCCTGCCAGGAATATATTCCCTCCCGCTCTGTGAGCCTTCGCACAGACGCTTTTCTAGCAGCATCTCCTGGTTCGGGGGCCAGGACCAGAAATGTCCCATCCGGCGAGAGAATAATCGGCTGGCCTGTTTCTCCCTCAAACTCGGCTGATTCGCTGCCAAATGTCAACAGTTTTTTTCCTATCGCGAGGTCCCATAAGTAGACGTAGTCTTCATCATCATAGGTATAGCCTGTTCCCGCCAGCAAGCGGTTCCCCGGCAGGAACCGGCACTGTGCGACGCTGCGGCGAGGGATGGTTTCCTCGTCATTTGCTGCCTGGAGCGGCATAATAGATGTCTCCGCGCCGAGACTAACACTGTAAGCGTTAGCTATATCCTCGCTGTTCTCCAAGCCAACCGCTAAGCTGCCGCCGTCTGATGAGAACGCAAGCGTCCAAAAACCGGGACTGTATTTTGCCGAGAGGTTTTCAAGGAATGTTTTTTGGACTTGCCCGGTGACTGCATCCCGCAGGCAGATTCGATTATCGTGGGCTGTTGCAAGCGTCATGCCGAGGGGTGCAAAAATGGCTTTGTTGATAGGGCCAGCCTTCCAATTTGCTTGCTGCCTTCCAGTCTGAACATCCCAAACAGAAACATAGGAATACTTGTCGGTTTCTTCCCGAACTCCGGTATAACTTGCAGCCGCCGTGCCGGTTACGACCAACAAAGCCCCCTCCGGCGAGAAGGCACAGTCCAGATACATATTGACGTGGTCAAGAATGTGCGGCTTGAGATCGTTTTGCACGGCGAGCTTTTCCTATCGTTTCCCTGTCGTGGACGCTGCCGGCCGCTTCTTTTTGCTCCATGTTTCCTGGGGCAGAAGCGACAAGAGGCGGGAAACGTCGGCGGCGGGAACCTTCTCGCCGTCGCGGCCCGTGAGGTAAAATGCATCGCGGGCGCGGCTGCCCCAGACCGACAAGCGGGCGGCATGGATGTTCCAGCCGAGGTCGGAGACGGCGCGGCACAGCCGGTATACAACCCCGGTCTCGTCGGGAGCGCTGACTTCCAATAAACTAAAGCGTTCGGAGGCGTTTTCGTCAAGCTTCGCGGCGTAGATGGCCTGCTCTTTTAGAGGCTTTCGGCGCGATTGCAGCAGCTCGCCGATCCCGATCTCGCCGAGCAGGACTCGGCGCAGGCTCTCCGACAGCTCCCCGCGCTTGTGCGGAGAGAGCGGCTTGCCCCGGTAGTCTATCCAGAGCGTGTCTATCGCAATACGAACGCTGGCTTCCCTGGTAAACACCTGGGCCGTGTGCAGGTTGACATCATGGGCATACAGAACGCCCGTAATTTTCGCCAGCAGGCCGGGCTTTGGGTCGTCATAAGCGCACAGCGTCAGCGCGGTGTAGTCAGCCCCAAACTCATGCTTGAAATCTATCGCCGGTTCAAACGTCTCCCGCAGGCGGCTGATCATGGCGATGTGCAGGTACATTTCTTCCAGCGGCGTGTTCAGCAGGTACTGGGCAGGAAGATTGCGCGTGTGTTCCAAAATAATGTCGGTCGGCAGGTTGTGCTGGGCCAGCCCTTTGCGGATACGCTCGCGCTGGCGCTTCAAGTCCAGCGCCGGGGCAGGCGGCGGGCCGCCCTCTTCGGCAGGCGGAGCAGCCATTAGCGCCTCGGCCCGCCCATACAACTCGGCCAAAAGTCGTCCCTGCAAATCAGTCCAAACTCCGGTTCCCACGGCGGCCGTGTCGGCGTAGGTCAGGAGGTACAGCATATGCAGGCAGTCCGGGTCGGGGATTTGGCGGACGAAGTCGCGGGTCGTTTCTTCCAGCGCCAGGTCGCGCAGGCGACTGGTTTCAGCCATCAGCAGGTGATGCCGGATCAAAAAGACGACTTTGTCCCGGCGCTCGCTGTCCCAGCCCAGCCGCTCGCAGATAAGCGCGGCGGCGTCCGCTCCGGTTTCCGCATGGTTCCCATGCGGCCACTGCTTGCCGATGTCATGCAGCAGGCCCGCCAGGTACAAGACTTCGGGATGCGCCACTTCGCCGAAGATCCGGCGGCCTTCCGGGAAGCCGGCATTCGTCTTGAAGCGCTCCAAATTGCGGACAACGTGCAGGGAGTGCGCCCCCACCGTGAAGTCATGGGCGGCGTCATAGGGAATCAGCGTCATCAGCGGCCCGAACTCCGGCAGGAGCCACGCCAAAGCGCCAAAGGCTTCCAGCCGGTCCAATGCGCCCGCGACATCCCGCCCCGCCAGCAGAATACGGGAAAGGACGCGCCCGGCCAGAGGCCAGTCGGGAGGCGCCGGAACCCGCGCTAGAAAGCGCCGGATTTCTTCGTCAAGGCCGTCTGAAACTACCAGCCCATACGCCTGCGCCAGCTCGGCGACATGAAGCGGCAGCGCGGGGTCGCGCTCAGCCGCCTCGGCGTCGGCCAGGGTCAAGACGCGGCGCACGGAGGCCAGCCCCAAGCCCATGCCGATCTCGCTGTCCAGGCAGCGCCGGATGACCTTGCGCGAGATCCGCCGAGCGGACGCGGCATGCGAAAAATAGTCGCGCATGAAGCTCTCGACTGCCGGAGCATCCGCCGTGTCGGCATAGCCGAGCAGCGCGGCGACCGCTTCCTGCTTTTCGGCGGTCAGCTTATCCTTCGGCCCACCGCCGGCGATGTGCAGCGCGGCGCGGGTGCAGTGCAGAAAGTCACGGGCGGCTTTGATCTCGGCGGCATCGTCCGGCGTGACATAACCCTGCTCGGCCAGTACCGTCCACACCTGGGACAAGCCTGAATGGCAGCGCACCTCGCCCATCCACTCCGCGTTCTGGATGTCCCGGAGGCCGCCTGCGCCTTCTTTGACATTCGGCTCGACTCCATACACCTGGTCGCCGCCGTGCTTTTGCAGCACGCTTTCACGTTCAGCCCATTTCTGAAACAGAAAATCGGCCGTCAGCAGGTGCGCCCGGAACTCGGCCCGGAACTCGGTGAACAAGGCTTTATCGCCGCACAGATAGCGGGCATCCAGCAGCGTCGTTTGGGTCTGATGATCCAGGCGCTTCAAGTCGCCGATCAAGCGATAGGCATAGCCGACTTTGAGATCCGCGCCGTACAAAAACACGTCCATGACCATCTGGAACATATCTTTGATCAGAATGTTGAGGTAGGGATCGTCTTCCAGGGCCGGCACAAATGTCACGTCTACGTCGGAAAACGGGGCCAGCTCACGCCGCCCGTAGCCGCCGGTGGCGATGATTGCCAGCGCCGGGGCCGCAGATTGTCCTTGTCCCTCAGCATTCGCCCGCTCAATCGCCAGAGCAAACAAGCGCCGCAGCACGGCGTCCACCAGAGCCGTGTTATGGGCCAGCAGGCCCATGCCGGTGTTCTCGCGCAGAGACGCCGGGCTGTTGATCTGCCGGTGCTGCTCTTTGAGATAAACAGCGATCTGCGCCGGCTCGTGCAGCCCCGCCAGCGCCGGGGCGAACAGCAGGCAGGAGGTGATTGGGGTTTGGGAAAGTGAGATTTGGGAGGGAAGTGTCATGAGTTAAACTGAAGCCTTCTTGCCTTCAGTTTACCCGATTTTCGGCAGGGATGATAGGAAACGAGTGGCTGCAACACAGGCCAAATGCCTACAAGGGCGAACACCCACGCAGAAGGGCGAATTTTCTGCTCGCCCTTCTTCTCTGCTCGCCCTTCTTCTCTGCTCGCCCTTCTTCTCTGCTCGCCTGTTCCGGTTGTTACTGCGGGTGGGAGTCGAACGCAATCGAGAGGCCGCCGGGGCCGATGGAGAACTGATGCACGGACGACGAGTGGGCGGAGCCGCGATTCTTGAGGACTTCCAGCAGCCGGGTTCGCCGCCCGTCGCGAGTATCCGCGAGGCGCCTGTTTTCAAGCTGAATGATCGTGTCGGCGAGGTACTCTTCCGGGGTCACCCGGAACGGCGCTTCGCGGGTTTCCGTTTCGCGGGTCATCAGGACGCTGACCCCTTCGCGCCGGAGGCCGTTGACCACGCGCTCGAACCGCACTCGCGCCTGCTCGGACACGCTGGGGTAGCTCTCAAACTGGGTCAAGCTGTCTACGACGACCCGCCCGAAGCCGTAGTCCTGGATCAAACGCCCGTACTGGTCGGACACCAGCTCCCGCAGAAAGGCTTCGGGGGAGGTGAAGACGACCACCAGCTTGCGGTCGCGCTCGAACTCGTTAAACGGCCAGCCGAGAGCGCGGGCATCGCGGTACAAGCGGCGCGGGTGCTCTTCAAACGTAATTAAAAGGCCGGGCTGATCACGCTGCGTGATGCCTGCTTCTAAGAACTGCATCCCTAGCACGGTTTTGCCGGTTCCGGGCGCTCCTTGAACGAGAACGGAATTGCCTTCCGGCAGGCCGCCTCCCAGCAGCCGGTCCAGTGCGCCGATACCGAGCGGCGTTCGGCCGATCTCCCAGCCGGCTTTTTCCGAATGATCTTCCCGGATGCCGCTGCTTTCTTTGACTGTTTCAGGCATGGGCGCTTTCTGTTTCTCGCGGGTGAAACACGGTCATGCCCTGGCAGACTGAGCAGGACAGCAGTCCGGACTCGCAAAGAGCATCGGCGGCCCGGCGCACGTCGTCTTCCGCCCAGCCAAGCTTGACGGCCAGGCCGCCTGCATGGTCGCGGGTATGGGTGTTGACCGCAAAAAACGCCGCTAAACTTTGGACCACCGCCGGAGCCTGCGGCGGCAAAAGGGGCGCAGGCATGGCGGGGGAAAGAAGCGCGGCGGAAAGGGCAGTTCCGCTGAGGGTCGCCGGCGAAACGTCGAAATTAGAAATGTCGGCTTTGGGAACGTCGGCAGATTGGCGCAGAGCCTGGCGCAGAGAGGCGCCGGCTTCCATAGCCTTGCGGATGCCCAGCACCCGGCGGATCGCCCCCAGGCCATAAGCCCGGCGTGTCTCCTGCCCGGACGCTTCGACATAACCCTGCCGGGTCCAGTAACCGAGCTGACGGACGGAAATGCCGCACAGCGCGGCAGCCTGCGCGATGTTGAGTGTGAGATCCGGCAGAGCTTCCCAGAGCAGAATATCAGCAGGCGGGGTATCGTTCATGGTGTTGGGCTGAGGCAAAACAGATTTCCCCAAGTATAGACGAATTTCGCCGGTTGTGTCAAATCTGCTTAGTAGATAGGAAACTCTTCCGGCGCCGGTGTTTCATAAGAGGGAACTACTTCGGCAAACCGCGCCGCCCGTGTCGCGGCATCAGGAGCGCGGAACGGGAAAGCCGACAGGCCGTGCTGCCACAAAGGTGGGTTCAACGCTGCCGGAGGCAGCGGCGGCACGGCAAACAAAAGCGCAGTCGCAGGATTACCCGCTGCGTCCCCGGCCTGCGTCAGACCCGCCTCGATCTTTGCCAAAGCGCGTGCCAGAGAACCGGCCTGCTCGGCAAGATGCGCGGCATGGTAATCGGACGCGGTCACGACTTTTTCATCCCAGGCAATCTGATTCAGCGCCGCTGCCGGGTACGCCGTCAGCGTCAGCAGCGCTTTGCCCAAAGGCGCGAAGCCCGGACGCTTGAGCCAGGACAGACCCACAGACACCGGCGCTCCGGCCAGCGTGGCGGCGATAGTCCAGTCCGGCATCGCGCCGGTCGCAAGACGGGCCATCATCAGCGCCATGACCGCCTGCACTTCGTCTTTTTCCAGGTTCCGGGTCAGCCCCGACGAAACCACAATCGCCGTTTCGCCGTCGCGCCCAGCGGTCACAAACGCATTTGGGTTTAGGTCCGGCATATAATACAGGGTGGGCAGCGCAATCCCTGTCCGTTCCGAGAGCGTATGAAGCATCTCGTACAGCTTTGGCGCGTTGACGTTTTCCAGAAGCTTCGCGTCCCACACGTCGCCGGGAAACTTCGGCGCGGCCCACGAGCAGGCGACGGCATAGACACTGCCCAGCAACAGGCCGCAGACAAAGCCGCCCAGCGGATGCCGCAGCAGCCCGCCCAGAACCGCGCCGACAAGCGCCCAGCAAAGAACGCAGACGCCGACAACTAAAACCAGCCGCAGCCGAGACACGGCACCGTCTCCTGTCTTTCCCAAGTGTGCTGACAAGAATGTACCCAGAACTGAAGGGCGCTAGAACATCACCCGGTGGCGGCGGGCAGCGACGGACAGCAGCAGGCCGACGGCGGACAAATTGACCAGCAGGCTGCTCAGGCCATACGAAAAGAACGGCAGCGGGACACCGACCACCGGCATAATGCCCATCGTCATGCCGACGTTGACGACAACGTGGAAGGTCAGCATGGACAGCACCCCGGCCGCCAAAAGACGCCCCAGCGGATCGCGGCAGTCCGCCATCACCGCGACGCCTCGTTCCAGCAGGATCAAATACAGCGCCAGCAGCACCAAGCAGCCGACAAAGCCGCCTTCTTCTCCGACAACCGTGAAGATAAAGTCCGTGTGCTGCTCCGGGATAAATCGCCCGTTGCTCTGCGTCCCCTTCTCGTAGCCTTCCCCGCCGATCCCGCCGGAACCGATGGCGATCTCACTTTGACGCAGGTGGTAACCCGTATCGCGCGGGTCCGCTGACGGATTGAGAAAAACTTGCAGCCGGTTTTTCTGGTAGTCTTTGAGAATGTGTCCGGGGTTAAACTGCCACAGCAGGGCAAAAAACGCGATGCCGGCCAGCAGCACGGCCAGCAGATGCAGCGGCTTCGCCCCGGCCATCAGCGTCATGCCGAACCAGATGGCGAGCAGCACCAGCGCCGTGCCGAGGTCCGGCTGCTTGGCAATGAGGAGCATCGGGATGCCGATATGCACCAGCGACTTCAGCAGTGTCCGCCATTCGGTGATTGTCTGCTCATGCTGGGCGAGAAACAGCGCCAGTGTCGTAATCAGAATGATCTTGGCGAACTCCGACGGCTGCAATTCAAATGGGCCGAGCTTGATCCAGCGCGACGCCCCTTTCGCCGCGTGTCCCCCAAAGTGGCTGAGAACGATCAGCAGCAGAAAGATATTGAGAGGATACAAATAGCGGGCATAGCGCTTGATCAGCGCTTCATAGTCCGAGTGCGCCAAAGCCACAGCGGCGGCGACGCCCAGCACGACCCCGACCATCTGCTTGCGGACCATGTCCAGCGGGTGCAAGTCCAGGTGCAGAGCGCTTCGGATCGCCCCTACCCCGGCGGCGCAGATGAGCAGCGCCGTGCCGAGCAAAATCCAGTCCATCTGCCGCCAGCCTTGTTTTTGTACGATCATGGCCCTTTATGATACCATGATTTCCACCGAACCGTTTCGGGCGCGAACCCAAACCGCGCCGGGCGCGTTATAGGAAGGCAGGAGCTGCTTATGAAACTTGTCTCGTCCTCCCCGGAACCCAAGCACACGCACCGGGTCAAATCAGATCGGAGCTGGTTCTGGTCGCGGATCCGCTCGCGCGTTCTGACGCCCCGGTTCATTACCAGCGTCGCCTGGCTGCTGCTGGCTTTCATTGCCGCCGTGTTCGCGATCTCCGTGTTCTCCGTTCTGCGTCACGCTTTAGAAGCCGCCAGCCAGTGACCTATAGCGAATTCGAGCAAAAACGCCTGCGGACGGTGCTGGCGACAGTCGCGCTTTCGGTGCTGACCGTCGCTGTGCTGCGGGACCGGCCCTGGTCGGACGGGCGGACGGCGATTACGCTGAACACAGTTTCCATCGGCATCTTTTTGTGGCACATCGCGAAGTACAAAGACCGTGTTCTGGCCCGCCTGCTGCTGTTCGGTTTAGGGCTGGGGATCGTCGAGCTGCTTGCCGACGCGCTCTGCATTCGCTTCACAGGCACGTTAGACTACACCGCAGCGCATAGCCCTATGCTCTGGCTGTCGCCGTTCTGGATGCCGACCGCATGGATGGTCGTGGCGGCTCAAATCGGCTACCTGGGCCACCGCCTCATTGCAAGCCTCGGCACGGTGAAGGGGATGGCGCTGACCGCCCTGCTCGGTGCAGTCAATATCCCCTTCTACGAAGAAATGGCCTATCACGCGCACTGGTGGCAGTACCGAAACTGCCGGATGCTCGGCCACACGCCCGTCTATATTGCTGCTGCCGAGATGGTGATCGGGCTGACGCTCGGCCCCCTGGCAATCCGCGCGATGCACGCGGACGCCACCTGGCGCAGCGCTTTGATCGCCGGCCTCGTCGGCGGCCTCAGCACGATTTGGGGCGGCCTGATTGGGTACGGGCTGGTGGAGCGGGTGTTTTGACACTCAGCCTGACTGTTTCCGGCGTTTGGCTACTTTGAGATGGTCAGCAGATAAACCACGCTGGCAAGACCGAGCGCGAAGGCAATCGCCGAAAAGGCAATAATCACCAGCATTGGGGGCTGGTAAGTTCCATTGTCAATCATGCGCCTGGTGCGGTAATAATTCCATGCGGCCAGAACCAGGGTCAGCAGCCCGCCGAACGCAAAGGCGAGGCCCAGGTGGGTCGAGCGAACGCCCGTCCCCGGCGTCAGCCCGGACGCACCCTCCAAGAAACGCAGCTTGGCGATCACCACGCCGAAGCCGAGCAGGGAAATCGCCGTGCGGAACCAGGCGAGAAAGGTCCGCTCGTTGGCAAGATGATTGGAGACATTCGCTTCCGCGCTCATGGCTTCCTTAATAATTCCGCCGCCGTTCGGTCCAGCAGCCAGAGCAGCTTGCCATGAACGGGCTGCACCCCGGCGGAGGGATGGACATTGACGGCTGCTCCGCTTTCCAGGATGTCCCGGACAGCAGGGGCTTTCTTGGCCCCTTCCACGAGAAACAGCACGAACCGGGCAGCGTTCAGCACCGGAAACGTGAACGTCACCCGGTCCACCGGCGGCGGCAGGGTTCCGGGCGGCGACGACACGACCCATTTGTCGGTGACCGTCAGCATCGGCATCCCAGGGAACAGCGACGCGCAGTGGCCGTCATCGCCCATGCCCAGTAAAATCATGTCAAAGGCGGGCGGCGGGCCGGACAGCGGCATATTGAACACTTTCGCCAGTGTTTCGGCGTACAGTTCGGCGGATTTTTCTTTCGTCGCCGTGTCGGTCTGAACCGCGAAGATCTGCTCCGCTGGAATCGGCACATGCTTCAAAAGCAGATCCCGGCACATCTCATAGTTCGAGTCCTTGCTGCTGTGCGGCACAAAGCGGTCGTCGCCGAGAAAGACAAACACTTTCGCCCAGTCCATCTGCTCCGGCGTCGCATGCGCCATCAGCTCATACGTCTGGCGCGGGCTGGCCCCGCCGGTCAGCGCAATCGTAAATCGCCCTCGCGCGGCAATCGCTTCTTTCGCCGCGCCGTAGATCAGTTCCGCAGCCCGCGCCGCGAGTTCTTTATTCGTCGCCAAGATTTCATAATCGGTCATAGATTAACCTCTTTAATGTTGAAAAGCAAGAGCCACGGAATGAATTCCGAAGCTGGGAGAAAACACCGTCGAAGCGACGGAAGACCAAATGCGTTAGATGTTCACTTATGTGTCGCCGCGACACTGTTTCGTTCAGCCTCGGAATTCATTCCGTGGCTCTTGCTATTCGCGTGATGTTAGGTCGTCTAACCCGGCGGCCTGTGCCAGAAAGAAGGCCACTCGTCAAACGTGATCACTTCCGCACCGCCTATGGTAAGAGCATAAACAGTTTGTTCGCCTTCGCCGGATGACTCAATCAGAACTTCCCAATTTATTCCGTCAACCACTTCAAAGTAAGGGCAGCCGGGATCGCCAGTTGAGAGCCAGGAAATCGGGCAGCGGAGTTCAGGGTGCGACGACCACTCGTTCATGTCTCAAGCTTCCTGCCGCCTCACCGCACGGCGGCGAACCTCCGCCTTCCTCTGCTCCCAAGTATCTTCGGTGACTTTGTGCATCACAGCCGTCTTTAAAGCTGTTCAAGGCTTCAAGCAGCAGTCCGACAAGCTGTGCCTCGCTGGTTACAGTAGGAGGGTAATCTGCAAAATCAGGCAGCAGCTCTTCCTCCTGCGGCTCAACCGTCACCCGCAGGGTCTGCTCCGGGTAGGCTTCCCGGAGCCGGGCCGTGATTTCTTCCGTCGTGCCTTCCAGCACCTGCGCTTCTCCCATTTGCCTGCCTCCTTTGATGTCGCTGCCAACGAGTATACCCTTAACGGGCAGCCGGGACGCCGGCCAGGGCTTCGTCCATTGCGGTCAGTGTTTCCGGCGAAAGCGTGACGCCGGACGCGCCGGCGTTGTCTTCGACCTGGGCGGGTCTGGACGCGCCGATGATGACGGAGCTGACGTTTTTCTGGCGCAGGCACCAGGCCAGCGCGAGCTGGGCCATAGACAAACCTAAACCTTCGGCGATGGGGGCAAGCTTCTGGACGCCGGTGAGCGTTTCCTCGTTCAAGCGGTCTTTGCCGAGAAACGCATTCTGGGCAGGATCGGAAGCCCGGCTGCCTTCGGGAAGCGGCTGGCCGGGCTTGTATTTGCCGGTCAAAACGCCCTGGGCCAGCGGCGAAAAGACGACCTGGCCGATGCCTTCGCGCTCGCACAGCGGGATGACTTCTTTTTCAATGCCGCGTCCGAGCAGGCTGTAGTAGGGCTGGTTGGAGACAATCGGGTGCAGGTGGTTCCCGCGAACAAAGTCAACGGCGTGGGCGATCTGTCCGGCGCTCCACTCGGAAACACCCGCGTACAGAATCTTGCCCTGACGGGCTAAGTCATCCAACGCGATCAGCGTTTCTTCCAGCGGGGTCGTGGGATCGTAGCGGTGGCACTGGTAGAGGTCAATGTAGTCCGTGCCGAGGCGCTTCAAAGATAGGTGGCACTGCTCGAAGATATGCTTGCGGGACAAGCCCCGGTCGTTCGGGCCGTCGCCCATCGGGAAGTAAACTTTGGTCGCGAGAAAGTACGAGTCGCGGGCATACGGCGCCAGCGATTTCCCGACGACTTCCTCCGACTTGCCCCGCGCGTAGACATTGGCCGTGTCGAAAAAGTTGATGCCGAGATCATACGCTTTTTCAATGCACGACCGCGCCGCTTCGTCCTCGGTCGCACCGCCGTAAGTGAGCCAGGAGCCGAGCGCAACTTCGCTGACTTGGACTCCGTATTTCCCTAAGTGCCGGTACTGCATGATTTGTTGCCTCTTTTTTGCGTATCGTGGAATAATCAATGCGAGGATACCCAAAAATAGGGGTTTTGCGCGGCTTTGGCGCTGAACGTGTTGGATTAAAAGCGATTTGGGTACACACGCTTTAACTGAAACTCGTGACTGACCGGCTTTGCTTCAACAAGAGGAGGCTTTCGACTTGAACCTGGAAATAGACACACAGATAATGCCGGACCAGATCGCGCTTGTGCGTCTGAAAGGCGAGATTGACCTGCATACCTGTTCGCTGCTGCGGGATGCGCTGCGGGAATTGATCGAGCAGGGCTGCTACCGGATTGTGATCAATCTGGCCGAAGTCCCTTATCTTGACAGCGCTGCGCTCGGCGTTCTCGTGGATGCGGTTCGGCGTGTGCGCGAGCATGAAGGCAGTATCAGCCTGGTTCAAACGACCCCGTTTGTCCGGCGGGCGTTTGAGATCACGCGGCTGGTGAAGATCTTCCAGTTATATGACGACAACGAAGCCGCGCTGGCCGATCTGCGGGCGCAGCCGGCGACGGTCTAAAACAAACAAAGAACCCGGCGCTTGAAGCGCCGGGTTCTTTGTTTGTGCTGTTAAGCCGTTTGTGCCTGTTCCCATTCCGCGTGGCAGCGGTAGACGACTTCGCTGATGCGGGCGACGCGCGGGATCAGATCCCCGGTATCATGCTGGAAGACTTCGCGCAGGGTCGGCGGCAGGAACAAGGCTTCCAAAGCGTCCAACGAGCGCTTCTGCCCGGCATAGTCGGCGATGCTCGGCCCGGCATCCCCGCCAAACTCTCGTTCCAGCTCCGGGCGCAGACGTGCCGCCATGCGGTAATAGTTTCCGACAAACCAGCAGCGAAGCTGGGCATATTCGGCCTCTCGGCGCGGGTCGCAGCCGGTTTTCGCCGCCGCACATAAAACTTCGGTGAAGCGCTCGTACTGCTCCACAAAAAGCAGCCAGACCGATGCGGCGTCGCGCGAGGCCGGGCGGCGGGCCGGGGGCCGAGCGGGGGCCGATGCGGCCCGCCGTGCGGCAGCGCCGGCTCGCAGGCGCAGGCGGTACAAAAATGGAAGAGGCAGGTTGCTTCGGATCATAATAAAAAATAACCGGATAAAGTCAAGGAAACACGGTTAGGAGGACAGGCCGCGCTGGGAAACGTAATTCAAGCGCAGGTCGTTGACGAGTGTTTTCAGTTCCCGGCGCAGATCAGGCGGGATCGCGCTATCCGGCGCGGCATCCAAATGGGAGGCGAGATCACCGACGGCGTCAATCGCCACTTTGGCTTCCGCCAAATCAGGCTGCGCTTCGCCGGTTTGCGGGTCCGCCAGCAGTCCCAGCTTTTGCCATGCCT
Source organism: Capsulimonadaceae bacterium (assembly GCA_965277885.1). Lineage (GTDB taxonomy): Bacteria > Armatimonadota > Armatimonadia > Armatimonadales > Capsulimonadaceae > JANXMY01. Next base: position 1,445,352 of record CBDIDS010000003.1, read on the forward strand.
GGGATGCCAGCAGATTGATGCAGTAGCCGAGCAGGTCATAGGTGGTCGGCACACGTCCGTCGCCGTCGTACTCGGCGTCTTCCGCGCTTTCTGCGTCAAGCATGTCTGCGTCGCTGAACGCTTCCGGCGCGGCCACCGGCTCGGCATAAGTCTCAGCCGCGACTGGTTCCGGCACAGCTTCCACGGCGGTGCGGCGGCGGTCCACAAATGTAAATCCTGTTTCTTCTTCGGCCATGCTGTTCCATTCCTCGTCGGTGTCGAGGCTTATTCTAGCACAAATTTCCGCGCCTCGCAAGGGCAATTTTTAATATGCCTCACCGCCGGATTGGAAAACCGAGCGCGGCGGGTCGAGGACTTCGGCGCCCAGGGCCTTTGCGGCGTACTCGGCCAGGAAAAAGTCGCCGTCGGGTTCGTAGGCAGGAACGGCGGCGTCTTGAGTGAGCGCCGAAAGCCTGGCCTGAACGGCGGCATCGGCGCTCGACCACTGCCGCCACAGTACCCACGCCGTCACGCCTGACGGCAGGCGGATCTCGATGCCCCGATGCCGCCGAAGCGCGGGAACCTGCCTCACCAGGGCGTCTAAATCGGGATCGGCTTTCGTCAGCGGCTGCCACATGGGGGACCGCAGCAGCGCTGCCGCATCTTTCACCCGCTCGACCGTCTGCGCGTGTACGTCTACCGTGACCGCGCGGGCTGCGCCGGTCTTCGGGTCGGAATCGGTCAGCAAAAGAAAGCGGGTGCGGCCCCGCTGCGTCTGCCTGCGGATCAGTTCCATTTATTCGTTCCCGAAAGTGGCGCTGAAAAATATTTGTCTAAGTACGCCCGGCATTTGTATTTTCCCTCGACGTTTTTCGTGGTACGCTGTATCGGCTTGAACGCAAAGAAGCCAATCCCAAGAATGGAGAACATTGTCATGCTGTCTTGTTCCCGATTTTCCGCACTTTCTCACACGCGCCCGCTTGCCGCGCTGGGTTTTGCCCTGCTCGGCGCAGCCGCTGTTCACCCCGCCTTTGCTCAGACGGCTGTTCTGACCCAGAACAACGACAACGCCCGCACCGGCTCGAATATCGCCGAGACCGTGCTGACGCCCCAAAATGTCAAAACCGCGACGTTCGGCAAGCTGTTTACCATGACCGGCCTGAACGCAAACGTCAACGGCCAGGTGCTGTATGTGCCGGGCGTCACGGTCGGCGGCGCGAAGCATAACGTCGTTTATGCGTACACTTCCAACAACGCCGACAACTCGCCCTGCGGCGTTTATGCCTACGACGCCGACACCGGCACGCAGCTTTGGAAGACGATCCTGCCGCCTTCCGCTACCTACACCACGGCCACCCCGGTGATCGACCCGGCGACAAACACGATGTTTGTGCTGACAAAAGGCCCGACCGATGATACCGGGCTGACGTACCTGCACGCTTTTGACATCACCACCGGCGCGGACAAGCCCGGCAGCCCCCTTCAAGTCCAGGCGTCCGCGCCCGGCAAGGGCGACGGCAGCTACAGCGGGTCCGTCTACTTTGACGGGCTTTACAACGGCAACCGCTTCCACGCCAACGACCGCCCCGGCCTCTTGTTTGCGAACGGGATGGTCTACACGGCGTTCGCCCACAATTCGGACTCTTTCCCCTACCACGGCTGGGTGCTGGCATACAAGTACGACGGCACGAAGTTCACCCAGGCGGCGGTCTTCTGCACGACCCCGAACGGCGGCGACGGCGGCATCTGGCAGGCCGGCAAAGGTCTGGCGGCGGACGCCGCCGGCAACATCTACTTTTCGGTCGGCAACGGGACGTTCGATGCAAACACCGGCGGCCTCGACTACGGCATGTGCTACATGAAGCTGAGTCCTTCACTTCAAGTCCTGGATTACTTTTCGCCGCATGACGAGCTGACTTTCAGCAACCAGGATTTGGACCTCGGCAATTCCGGGGTCGTCGGCATTCCGGGAACCACAGCGCTGTTCGGCGGCGGCACCAAGTTCGGCAGCGCCTTCCTGCTGGATTCCACCAGCCTCGGCAAGTTCACAGCAGCCACGCCGAGCAATCCCTCGCCGGATAAAGTGCTGGCTCGCATTGACGGGGTCAGCGCCAACGACCAGGTGGGGCAGAACCCGATTGCCTGGGACAGCGGCTCCTACAAGTATGTCTACTTATGGCCCAGCGGCCAGACGCTGGAGCAGTTTCGGTATGACCCGTCCGTGAGCAACTTGAACCCAAAAGGCATCTTTGCGAGCGGCGGCACGGCGACCAACGGCGGCTCGCTGGCCGTGTCGTCGAACGGTACGGGAAACGCCATTGTATGGGCGGTCGGCGACGAAGGAACCGTGCGGGCATTTGACGCCACGAATGTCGCAAACGCCGAGCTGTGGGACAGCGCCCAGAACTCCAGCCGTGACGGGATCGGCCACACCGGCCACTTCCAGTTCCCCACAGTCGTGAACGGCAAAGTATATGTTCCCACCGGCGGCTCCACCATCGCCGTCTACGGCCTGCTGCAAGCTCCGCCGCCCGTGATTGCGACGGCGGCCCAGGCCCGGTTTGCGCCGCGCGTCGGCTGGGAGTCGCGCATGGTCGGCGGCAAGTTCCAGGGCAGCAGCGACGGCGTCAATTACACCACGCTTGCCACTATTACCCAGGCTCCGCCCGACAACCAGCTCACGACATTAACCTTCGCTTCTCCGGCCGCTTACCGCTTCCTGCGGTACTTAGCTCCGAACAGCGCTTACGGCAACATCAGCGAATTGGAGTTCGACAGCGGCACGGGAACAAGCATCGCCAAAATCGCCGGCACACCCTTCGGCACGCCCGGCTCGTGGACCAACCAGGGCAACGACTTCGCCAAAGCCTTTGACGGCAGCACGGCCACGTTCTTTGATGCCCCCGATCCCGGCAGCGCAGACTTTGTCGGCATTGATCAGTCGGCCCCCGCCGTGCAGGCGGGACCCGCAACCCAGGCCCGGTTTGCGCCGCGCGTCGGCTGGGAGTCGCGCATGGTCGGCGGTCAGTTCCAGGGCAGCAGCGACGGCGTCACTTATACCACACTGGCGACGATCACCCAGGCGCCCGCAGACAATCAACTGACGACGCTGACATTTGCTTCGCCGGCCTCCTACCGTTACCTGCGTTACCTGTCGCCGTCTGGTGGCTACGGCAATATCAGTGAGATTGAGTTCGACAGCGGTGCCGGAACAAGCATCGCCAAAATCAGCGGCATCCCGTTCGGGACCGCCGGTTCGTGGACCAATCAAGGCAACGACTTCACCAAAGCCTTCGACGGCAGCACCGGCACGTTCTTTGACGCGCCCGATCCCGGCACTGGAGACTTTGTCGGCATTGACCGGGAAGGCGCCGCCTCCAGCACGGCAATCAACGGAATGCCGGCAAGAAAAGCGGCGCAGGCAGGAGCGGCAGCGAACGTGATCGTCACAGTTGGTCAGCCCCTGCGGTAAAACACGCTTTGGCCGCCCCGGCAGGTTTTCCTGCCGGGGCTTTTTTGTGCCGCCTCTTTCGGTTCGGGCGCAGCAAGGCAGAAAGACAGCAAAATCAATCTCTTGTTAATATCTCGCAGGTATGTTACAATGACGCGGGCGTAATGCTGTTTCCGCGCCTGGCTGCTGCAACAAGTTTTGCCGCTTTCACCGAAAGCACTTCAACGCAGAAAGAAACACTGTTATGTCCCGCTCTCTTGCCCTCTTTCTTCGGCTGCTTTTTCTGGCTGCCGGCCTCAGCCTGCCTGCATTCTCCGCCTCCGCCGCGACATTAGGCGTCCCCACCCAGTACGCCACAATTCAGGCCGCCGTCAGCGCGGCCTCCAATGGCGACACCGTACTGATCGCCGACGGCACCTACACCGGCCCCGGCAACGTCGACATTGACTTCGGCGGCAAGAATATCACCGTGACTTCCCAGCACGGAGCCGCCAGCACCATCATAGACTGCGGCGGCAGCGCGAGCACCAACCATCGCGGCTTCTACCTCCACAGCGGCGAAACCAGCGCCGTCATCAGCGGCTTAACGATTCAACACGGTTATGAAGGCAATAATATCAACAGCAGTGGCGTCGTTAGTACCGGGGGCGGATTATACATCTCCGGCAGTAGGGTGTCGGTTCAGAACTGTGTGATTAAAAACAACACGGCTAGCGGTTACGGCGGCGGTGGCGGTCTTGAAAATGTGAGCGGCGGCAACACTACTTTGACCAACTGTGTTTTTACCGGCAACACCGCAGCCTCCTATGGAGGTGGCATTGAAAATGGCTATCAAGGCAGCAGCGTCACGCTGACGAACTGCACCGTCACCGGCAACACCGCGTACAATGGCAGCGGCATCGCGAACAACACAGATTCTACGAGCAGTGGGACAATGACCCTGACGAACGACATTATCTATGGGGACACAAATAGCGAAACCGCAGGTGGAAATATCACTTCTTATCATTGTGACATTGCAAGTGACCCAAGCAATCTCAATGCTGACCCTCTCTTTTTCAGCAACCCCAGTGACTTACACCTGCAAGCTTCTTCCCGTTGCCTCGGTGCGGGAACTGCCAGTGGTGCTCCGGCTACGACGATTGACGGACGTACTCGGCCGACCCCGCCGAGTATTGGCGCATATGAAGCGGGATTGACTGGTCCTGTCACTACAACAACTGCTTTAACCTCAAGCCTCAATCCCTCGATTGCAGGTCAGCTTGTCACGTTCACTGCGACCATCAAAGGAACGAGTGGAACGCCGACAGGCACTGTAACCTTTTTTGCTTATGGGTCCGCGCTGGGGACTGCCCCGCTTGTCGGACAAACTGCTGTTTACCAAACTTTTCCGGGATCAACGAGTATTACAGCCGTTTATAGTGGTGATGCTGTCTTTGCTCCCAGCACCTCTCCTCCACTGGTACAGGTAGTCAATTTAGCCACGACAACAATCAAATTAAGCTCCAGTCTTAATCCGGCAGCCTTTGGGCAGCAGATTGTCTTCACAGCAAACCTGACTGGCAGTAACCCAATAGGCTATCTTGTTTTTACGGACAATGGCGCCTTCCTGGGGTACGGAGCATTGTATGGGCTAACAGCCACTTATGCCACTGCGAGTCTTTCTGCGGGAACTCACCAAATCGCGGCGTCTTATCAAGGAGACGCCAGCAACACTGCCAGTGCCTCCGCACCCCTCGCTCAAGTTGTGACGCCCCATGTTAGTCCGCTCTATGTTTCGCCTATAGGCAGCGACAGCAATATCGGAACGCAGGCCGCACCGAAGCTAACGATTCAGGCAGCGATGAACATTGCTTTGGGCGGTGACACCGTTGTTATTGAGGATGGAACCTACACCGGCCTCGGCAATGTAGATTTAGACTTTTTGGGCAAAAATCTGATAGTGACGTCACAGCATGGAGCGGCCACGACTATCATCAACTGCGCGGGATTTACCTCTACAGACGGATCAGGCAATCATCGTGGATTCTATCTGCATCGCGGCGAGATCAATGCCGTGATCAGCGGCTTGACCATTGAGAACGGCTACGAAATCATCGGAAATGGCAGCAGCAGCGGCGGCGGTGCGATTTACGCTGCCTGCACAGGTCTCACCATTCAGAACTGCATTATCACAACCAACACAGCGGGAGGCTACGGCGCGGGAGGCGGCATTTATAGTATTCCCACGAGCAATGGGATGCTCACTGTCGTTAACTGCGTCCTGATCGGTAACGTAGCGACTCAAGGAGGTGGTATTTACAGTGATACGACAAACACTGGCACACTGAGCGTGACGAACTGTACTATCACAAACAATACGACAACCAGCTTTGGGGCAGGCATTTATAACACTAGCACTCCCTTCGGCATCGGCGTAATTGCTCTTACCAACGACATTTTCTACAACAATCCAGGAGGAGGTTTCAGCAGTTTCGTTAAGCCATCCGTCTCCAACTGCGACATTCAAGACAGCCAATATCCGGCTGGTAGTGGAATTATCAATGCCGATCCATTGTTTGTCAACACTTCCACTGACCTGCATCTTCTGCCGGGTTCGCCCTGCCTCGGCGCGGGAACGGCCATTGGTGCGCCGGCGCTGACCATTGACGGACGCACCCGGCCTAATCCGCCAAGTATTGGGGCGTATGAAATTTATGTCGCTCCTACAGCGGTCACCGTGGCGAATGCTTCCGGCACGGCGGGGCAGACCGTGACTTTGAGCGCGGCGCTTGGTAATCCCGGCGGGGCGGGTTTGAGCGGCAGGACTCTCAGCTTCAGCGTGGACGGCGCGGCGGCCGGCACGGCCGTGACGAACAGCGCCGGGACCGCCGCCCTGCCCTACGCGATCCCAGCCGGGACGACGGTCGGGGGCCATGCGCTCAGCGCCTCGTTTGCCGGAGACATGACAAACAGCGCGTCGTCCGGGATCGGCACACTGACAGTCGCCGCCGCTGGTCCTGTTCCGGCGAGCCAGGCCCGGTTCGCGCCGCGCGTCGGCTGGGGATCGCGCATGGTCGGCGGCAAGTTCCAGGGCAGCAGCGACGGCGTCAGCTACACGACGCTTGCAACGATCACTCAAGCCCCGCCCGACAACCAGCTCACGACACTGACGTTCGCCTCCCCGGCGGCCTACCGCTTCCTGCGTTACTTGGCCCCGAACGGCGCGTATGGCAACATCAGCGAGCTGGAGTTCGACAGCGGCACCGGCGCAAGCGCTGCCAAAATTAGCGGTACGCCGTTTGGGACGCCCGGCTCGTGGGCCAACCAGGGCAACGACTTCACCAAAGCCTTTGACGGCAGCACCAGTACCTACTTCGACGCGCCCGATCCCGGCAACGGGGACTTTGTCGGCATTGATCAGGGAAGCGCCACCCCTAACCAGGTCCGCTACTTCCCGCGCGTCGGCTGGGAGTCGCGCATGGTGGGCGGCAAGTTCCAGGGCAGCTCTGACGGCGTCACCTACACGACTCTTGCGACCGTCACCCAGGCACCCGGCGATGCTTATACCACTGTCCCGCTGAGCGTGGATCCCGCCGCGTACCGGTTCCTGCGGTATCTGGCTCCGAACGGCGCTTATGGCAACATCGCGGAGCTGGAATTTGACAGCCAGGGCAAGAAACTGACCGGCACGGCGTTCGGCACGGCGGGGTCTTACGCGGGCAGCGGCAATGACTTCACCAAAGTCTTCGACGGCACTACCAGCACATTCTTCGACGCGCCGAGTCCCGGCAATGGAGACTTTGCCGGCATCGACCAGGGCGCCGGGGTCACTGCCCTCGGCGAAGTCCACTTCACGCCGCGTGCAGCCTGGGCAAGCCGGATGGTCGGCGGCAGGTTCCAGGGCAGCGCCGACGGCGTGACCTACACAGACCTCGCAGCGATCGGTCCCGCACCGCCGGACGGCCAGCAGACGGTTACGATGCTGGCCGCCGACCCGAAAAGTTACCGTTTCCTGCGGTATCTCGCGCCCGACGGCGCTTACGGCAACATCGCCGAGCTTGCATTCTACTCCGGTACCGGCGCAAGCGCCGTCAAAATCGGCGGGACGCCGTTTGGAACGCCCGGTTCCTATGCAAACTCAGGCAACGACTTCACCAAAGCCTTTGACGGAAACGTCAGCACCTACTTTGATGCGCCTAGCCCCGGCAACGGCGACTTTGCCGGGATTGACCAGGGCGCTCCTTAGAAGCCAAAGAAGCCCCGGCAGAAACATCTGCCGGGGCGTTTTGTGTTTATCCTTCCTAACATATAGCTTGCCAAACCAAGCAGTCTGTGTTATAGTGGGGTATCGCATTTGCCTGCCTCGGAAACAGTCGTTTCGTTCCGAGCCTCGCCATACCCTGCTGCTATGAACCCTGTGAGAAGGAACCTGCAATGCTGCCTAATTTTCTCCGCCGCCTGCCGCTTTTTGCCCTTGCCGGCCTCAGCCTGCTCGGCCTGCCTGCCATCGCTGCGACACTCACCGTGCCGGCCCAGTATCCGACCATTCAAGCCGCTGTCAGCGCCGCCTCAAACGGCGACACCGTACTGATCGCCGATGGCACCTACACCGGCCCCGGCAACGTAGACATTGACTTCGGCGGCAAAAACCTCACTGTGACTTCCCAAAACGGTGCGGCGAAAACGATTATTGACTGCGGCGGGAGCAGCACAGTAAACCACCGGGGCTTTTACCTGCACACCGGCGAAACCAATGCTGTCATCAGCGGCTTAACGATTGAAAACGGCGAGGAAGGCGGAAGTTACCCCGGCAGCAACAATTACCCCGGCGGCGGTATTTACAACCTTGATGCAAGCCTGACGCTTCAAAACTGTATCATTCGGAACAATATCGCTTCTCAGGGCGGCGGCCTCTACAACTCCATTTACCGTGGTACGGTTTTAGTAACCAACTGCGTCTTTTCGGGCAACACGGCAAGCTCCGGCAGCGCCTACGCCGACAACAGCGAAGGCGGCATAACATCATTCGTCAACTGCACGATTACCGGAAACACTGCTACCGGAAACACTGCAACAGGCAGCGGGGGCGCTTTCGGCGGCGCAATCAACACTTACGACCATCCCTACCCCCTGACTGCCAGCATCCTGACGCTGACCAACGACATCGTATACGGCGATACGGGCGGTGAGGTTGTCAACGCCGCCGCTGTCAACGCCGCCGCGAACAACTGCGACATCCAGGGCGGCTACCCAGGAACCGGCGACATCGCCGCCGATCCTTTGTTCTTTTCTTCTGCGGCTCTGCACCTTCAATTCAAGTCCCCCTGCCTCGGTGCGGGAACAGCTTCGGGCGCACCGGCCGCAACCATTGATGGACAGTCGCGGCCCAATCCGCCCAGTATTGGAGCGTATGAGGCAGCACCCAGCGTAACATGGTATGTCTCCCCGTCCGACTCCGACAGCAGCCCAGGGACTGCGGCGGCACCGAAGCAGACGATCCAGGCGGCCATCACTGCCGCGGCCAGCGGGGATACCGTTGTCGCTACCGACGGCACTTACACCGGTCCCGGCGATGTGGATTTGGAATTCGGCGGCAAAAACATTACCGTGACCTCCCAGCACGGCGCCTCGGCAACGATCATTGACTGCCAGGGCAGCACCAGCGCCAACCATCGGGGCTTTTATCTGCATTCCGGCGAAACCAATGCAGTTATCGGCGGCCTTACTATTGAGAACGGGTACGAGAGCAGCACCAGCGGCGGGGGGATTCTGATCAACAATGCCGGTGTGACAGTCCAGAACTGTGTTCTAAAAGGCAATACGGCTGATTATGGCGGGGGCATCTACAGCCTGCTTTCCAGCACGGTCACGGTCACGATTGTAAACTGTGTGCTGACCGGCAACGCGGCGATCAGCTCCAGTCAAGGTGGCGGCATAGCCAATTACACACAAACTGCCGGCACGATCTCTGTCATCAACTGCACGATCGCCGGCAACACAGCCACTTCTACCGGGCCGAATCCTACTGGCGGCGGCGTCACGAACTACAGCTATCCCGTCGGCAGCAGCCTTATCACATTCACCAACGATATTCTTTTCAGGGATAACAGCGACGAGGTTTCAGGCGGAAACGCTGTGTTCAGTTTTTGCGACATCCAGGGCGGCTACAGCGGCACAGGCAACCTGAATGCCGACCCGGCGTGGGCTTACCCCCCCTACGATCTGCATCTTCTGCCGGGTTCGCCCTGCCTCGGCGCGGGAACGGCCATTGGTGCGCCGGCGCTGACCATTGACGGACGCACCCGGCCTAATCCGCCGAGCATTGGGGCGTATGAAGTTTATGTCGCGCCCACAGTAACCCTCGTGGCGAATGCGTCCGGCACGGCGGGGCAAATCGTGACACTGAACGCGGCTCTTAACAATTCCGGCGCGGCGGTCGTAAGCGGCAAGACCCTCAGCTTCAGCGTGGACGGCGCGGCGGTCGGCTCTGCCGTGACTGATAGCACTGGGAATGCTGCCTTGCTCTACACGATCCCTGCCGCGGCAACTGTCGGGGGCCACGCATTAGGCGTTTCCTTTACCGGAGACATGACTCTCAGCGCGTCTTCTGGGACTGGCACCTTGACCGTCGCCGCAGCTCCAGTCTTCAAGCCTGTTCAGATCAATGCGGGCGGCGGTGCGTCCGGCGCCTTCACCGCAGACACCGACTTTTCCGGCGGCAGGCCCTATGCCGCAAGCACCGCCATCAGCACCTCCGGCGCGGTCAATCCTGCGCCTCAAGCCGTGTACCAAAGCGAGCGCTACGGCAGCTTCACTTACACCGTGCCGAACCTCACGCCCGGAGCGGCTTACACGCTGCGTCTGCACTTCGCGGAGATCTACTGGAACGCCGCCGGAAAGCGCGTTTTCAATGTCGCCGTCAACAAGACCACCGTACTGTCGAACTTCGACATCTTCGTCGCCGCGAACGGAAAAAACAAAGCGATTGTGAAGACGTTCTCGGTGAAGGCTGATGCAAGCGGCAAAGTGACAGTCGTATTTACGACCGTCAAAGACAACGCGAAACTCAGTGGCCTGGAACTGCTGCATTAAGCCGCCGACAAGACGCCCCGGCAGAAGTATCTGCCGGGGCGTTGCTTTGTCAATGGACAGCGGCTCTCTCCTGCACCTCAAGATCGCTGCCAGCAGGATTGCAACGAAAACTATGAGTCTCCATGCCCTACTTTTGGACCGAGTGGTCCTCGACATCCATGTTGGGAACGACATAGGTATGAATATCAAATTGTGACATGCTGAGAGGAGAAGGCTGTATGTCAGTCACCGCATATTTTGCAATCTTTAACGGACCGGAAGGGACAGACTTTTCCAAGAACATGAACGGGAAAGTGGCATGGACAGCGATTCGGGAAATCCAGCCGCCTTGAAAGGCTTGCGGTTTCTGAAACTTCCAGACTTCCATTGGATGATCAGGCTGACCGACAATCATTCGGGACAATTTTGCATTTCGGCCTGCGCCTTGCAGAGTGACCATACCGGGCCAGTATTTATTGCCTGAAAAGGAGAATACATCGCATCGGATCGTTGCGCCGGAAGACAGTTTTGCTAATGAAGCTGCTTTGACGAGGGGCATTGAAGGAAGCCCAACGCCGGGCAGCAGGCAATTCATCATGTCGTCAGGTCGAAAGCCCGTATAAATCTCCATCCGAGGCACTACATTGCTTTGTGGGCAGCTACGGATTGAGTAGGTCTTCTGCCCATCGTATAAGATGACTTTCGTCTCGTATGGCTCCGTTATCCATCGATTATCGGGCGTCAAGCCATAGCTGGGCGTCCCATGCTGCTCGCTGATATAAAGCAGCTTGCCATTTTGGGCTGACAGCGTGACATGATACTCATGGGGGGTTACAGGCATTGTGTCTACTGTTTTCTCGGACTGGATTGCGCGATTGGCGTCCGCTTGTTTCTGAAAGCCTTGCAGAACGGCGTGCTGTTCAGCACTCGCGAACTGCTGGGCTTCCAGCAGTCTCATTTGCGGGGTCCGCGTGTCCTTCTCCGTCAGGTCGTACCGGAGGGTAAAGCCATCTTTCAGTTCCAGATTGGGCAGATTTGAAGGAGATGCGGTTTCCGTCAAGTTTTTGACAACAGGTTTTACCTGCCCAACCCGATGGCTCTGCGCGAGAGTTATCAGAGGAAAGATTACAACCGAAGCGGTAAACAGGCCAGCGACAGTGAATGTAATTTTCGTCATGGTCATTGCTTTCAATGCTCCTTGTAAATATGCAGAGACGTTTGAACTCACGGCTGCCGTGCTTCCTACCCCTACAGCAAAGCTTTCGGCGATTTTTGTGACGGCAGCCGTACAGGTAAGTGGAGCAGCTTGGACGGTGCGCTCGGTCAGCAGAGCGGCGAGGACGGCGGCGGAGACGGTGATGCCTGTAGGGGCAAACGATTGGCGCAGGCGGCTGACGGCGCGGTTCAGGCGCATCCGGGCGGCGTCCTCCGATGTTCCCAGAGCTTTGCTCAGTTCCCGGAAGCTGAGGCCGTCAGCGAAGCGCAGCAGGATCGCTTCCCGGTCTTTGGCGCTGAGGGCAGCCAGCGCCGCGTTGAAGAGCGGCTCGATTTGGTCCCAGAGCGCGTTTTCGCTTGGGCTTGAAGACATTTGCTCTGCCACAGCTTGCTCCTGCGTTTTTCGGGCGGCTTCACGCCGCCGGGCGTTCTTTGAGGCAAAGCGGGCGGTTTGGAACAGCCAGCCGGAGAGGGACGCTTCGACACGCAGCGACGACGCTTTTCGGGCCAGAAGAAGGAATACGACTTGGGTGACATCTTCGGCCAGTGCCGCATCGCCGGTTTCGCGGCGGCAGATCGAATACACAAAGTTCAAGTGCCGCGCGACAATCTGCGAAAACGCTGCCTGTGAACCGTTCTGCACAAATTGCCGGAGTAGCTGCTGATCGGTCACTCATCTGTCTCCCAATTAGTCTTACAAACAAGTATGTCAGGAAAGCAGCGAAAGCGAACATCCCACCGATTTGTGGCTTTTCGAGTGTATCGCAAGACAGAATGGTTTTTGCTTGACTTGTCTGCCCTGACGCCGATATACTAAAGGCAGATAACAGCAAATTTGGAAGAGGTTCTTAACTCATGGCAGAAACACACTCACTTTTTGACACTCTGCAATCGTTTACCTACGGCGACGGGAAAACAGGGCAGTTTTACTCGCTGCCCCAGCTTGAAAAGGCCGATGTCGGCCCGATCTCGAAGCTCCCGGTCTGCCTGCGGATCGTGCTGGAGTCCGTGCTTCGCAACTACGACAAGAAGCGGGTGCGGGAAGCGGACATCTGCGAATTAGCAAACTGGCAGCCGAACGCCGAGCGGACGGCTGAGATCCCGTTTGTAGTCGCCCGCGTCGTCTTGCAGGACTTTACGGGCGTGCCGCTGCTGGTGGATTTGGCGGCGATGCGGACGACGGTTTCCCGCATGGGCCGCGATCCCGGCATGATCGAGCCGCTGGTTCCCGTGGATTTGGTCGTAGACCATTCGGTGCAGGTGGACTTCTCGGAGCTTGAAAACGCTTTGCAGCTCAACATGGAAATGGAGTTCAAGCGGAACCGCGCCCGCTACCAGTTCTTAAAGTGGGGAATGCAGGCGTTCAACGGCTTTTCGGTCGTGCCGCCCGGCATCGGGATTATTCATCAGGTCAACTTGGAATATCTTGCGAAGGGCGTGCTGTCCAAAGAAGATGTCTTTTACCCGGATACGCTGGTCGGCACCGACTCACACACGACTATGATTAACGGCCTGGGGATTGTCGGCTGGGGCGTCGGCGGCATTGAAGCGGAAGCCGGAATGCTCGGCCAGCCCGTCTACTTCTTGACCCCGGACGTGGTCGGTGTCCATCTGTCGGGAGCGCTCATGCCGGGCGTCACCGCCACCGACCTCGTTTTGACGATTACCGAAATGCTGCGAAAGGCCAAAGTGGTCGGCAAATTTGTCGAGTTCCACGGCGAAGGCGCGGCGTCGCTGGGGCTGACCGACCGGGCGACGATTGCGAACATGGCGCCGGAGTACGGCGCGACGATGGGCTTCTTCCCGGTAGATGAAGAGTCCTGCCGGTATCTGGCCGCAACGGGCCGCACCGACGATCAGGTAGATGCGTTTCGGCAGTATTTCAAGGCGCAGGACTTGTTTGGAATGCCGGCGGCGGGCGAAATCCAGTATTCCCAGCTTCTGGAACTGGATTTGTCCACGGTGCAGCCGAGCGTCGCCGGGCCGAAGCGCCCGCAGGACCGAATTGAGCTGCCGGAAATCAAGTCCAAGTTCCACGAGCTTCTCTTGAACCCGAACGCTTACAACAAGTCGCTGGAAGATTTGAACAAGAAGTTTGTGGTGCTGACCGGCATGAGCCACAACGTCAAGCCGATCTCCGGCGGCGGCGATCAGGACGGGGAAACCCTGCCGGAAGAAACCGCGCCGCTGGATACGGTTATCGATACGGCGGCGTTCACCGAAAATGAGATGGTGCAGAACCGGCCAACGCCTGACCGCATCGAAGACGTTCCCCTCGGCGAGTTCCCGCAGGCGATGGTGGAGCTGTCCCACGGCGACATCGTGATTGCCGCGATCACAAGCTGCACCAACACGGCCAATCCGAGTTTGATGCTGGCGGCGGGGCTGGTCGCGAAGAAGGCATCCGAGCGCGGCATGACTGTCCGCCCAACCGTCAAAACGTCACTCGCGCCGGGGTCCCGCGTCGTCACCGAGTACCTGGACAAGACTGGCCTCACCCGCTATTTAGACCGCTTGGGCTTCCAGACCGTCGGCTACGGCTGCACCACCTGCATCGGCAACTCCGGGCCACTGGAGCCGAACCTGGAAAAGACCGTGACTCGGAACGATTTAGTGGTCGCGTCGGTCCTGTCCGGCAACCGCAACTTTGAGGCCCGCGTCCACCAGAACGTCCGGGCGAACTTCCTGATGTCCCCGCCGCTCGTCGTCGCGTTCGCGCTGGCGGGGACCGTGGATATTGACATGAACACGGACCCTATCGGCCAGGACAAGTTCAATCAAGATGTGTATCTGAAAGACCTCTGGCCGACGACTGCCGAGATCGGCGAGATGCTGCAAACCGCGAACGACCCCGAAGTCTACCGGCGGCTGTACAAGGACTTCGCCGAGCAGAACCCGCTCTGGCAGGAAATCCCCAGCAGCCTCGGCTCGGTCTACGAGTGGGATGCGTCGTCTACCTATATCCGCGAGCCGCCCTACTTCGACAAGTTCAGCATGGTCATTCCGACTTCGGCCCCGGCGATTACAAAAGCGCGTCCGCTCGCCATCTTCGGCGACTCGGTCACGACCGACCACATCAGCCCGGCGGGCGCGATCAAGCCGTCGTCCCCGGCGGGCCTGTACTTGCAGCAGAAGGGCGTTCCCGAAGAAGACTTCAACTCCTACGGCTCGCGCCGGGGCAACCACCGCGTGATGATGCGCGGGACGTTTGCGAATGTCCGCATTCAGAACCTGATGGTGCCGGGCGTCGTCGGCGGCGTGACCGTCTACCAGCCTGTCGGCGAGCGCATGAGCATCTACGACGCTTCCCTCATCTACCGCGATTTGGGCGTCCCCTTGATGATCTTCGCCGGGCAGGAATACGGCACCGGCTCCTCGCGCGACTGGGCCGCCAAAGGGACTAATCTGCTGGGCGTCAAAGTCGTGATTGCCCAGTCGTTCGAGCGCATCCACCGCTCCAACTTGATCGGCATGGGCGTTTTGGCCTGCCAGTTCAAGGAAGGCACCAATGCCCAGACGCTGGGTTTAGACGGCACCGAGACATTCGACCTCACCGGCTACGAGAGCGGCCTGTCGCCCCAGATGGACGTGACATTGGTGATCCACCGGACCAGCGGCGACACCGAAAAAGTCCCCTTGACGCTTCGCATAGACACCCCGATTGAAGTAGACTACTACCTCAACGGCGGCATCCTCCCCTACGTCCTGCGCCAGCTCATCGAAGAAGACAGCATCAGCGCCGCCGGCCACCTGCTCGACACCCTCCAGCCCCGCCCCGCCGCCGTCTAGGATGGCAGCAAAAACAGCCCCGCGCCTTACGGCGCGGGGCTTTTTTATTTACCGAGGAGGATTTCCGGTTTTCGTGTCGAACAACGAGTAGACGCTTATATGCAGACAAAAATCCAATATGAATAATGAAACCGCCGCGTTTCTTAGGTATCCCGGAGGAAAACAACGCCTGTTGAAGCAACTGCTGCAACATCTGCAACCGCTCGCTTTGACCTGTGGAAGATTTGTTGAACCGTTCATGGGTGGTGGGGCCGTTTTCTTTGCACTTTGTCCTGAACGTGCTGTTCTAACCGACTTGAATGGCGAACTTATTGATCTTTATCGCGGCATCCGAGACAGATACACTTTAGTTTGGAAAGCCTACTGTGCCTTCCCAAGTACAAAGGAAGGCTATTACCAAATTCGAGATATGGATACTGCTTCGCTCACACTTGCGGAGCGAGCCGCTCGGACATTATATCTTAATAGAACTTGCTTCAAAGGAATGTGGCGACATAACGCTCAAGGAAAGTTCAATGTTGGCTATGGTGGTGAAGCAAGACGAGATGTGATAGACAAACTTGCACTTCGAGAAGCCTCCCATGCTCTCAGACAGGCAAGACTGAGGAAAGCAGATTTTGGGCGCGTTATTGATCGTTGCGGCGCCAACGATGTCATTTTTTGTGACCCGCCATATTCGCCCGGCGCACGGGATATGATTAACGGTCACTATATTTGTTCAAGATTTTTGTTCGCTGATCATCAGCGTCTCGCGGATGCACTTCATCGTGCTACTCAGCGCAATGTTCGATGGGCAATGACAACTTCATCACACCCTGATATCATAGCCTTGTTTCCAGATGCTGTTGTTATTACGCTTGCAATGGGCGTCGGCAAACGGCCAGGCGAACTATCTACCACCTGCGGCGAAGTTCTAATCTGTAACTACGGAAAATAATACCATGAAACAATTTTTCGACAAAGCGGCGATGCAAAATCATCCTCTCCGCGCTCTGCAAGATTTCTTAGCTGCGGAAAAATCCAACGAGATGGCGAAGCAGTACGACAAAATGCGTTTCGTCGGCTATGTCCTGGACATCGGCTACGACACGGTAACAGTTATTACATCAGATCCCTACAAAATCGCCGTTGGGGGTATTCCGCGTAATTCTCTACTGGTAATGGTGCCGCAAGACCACGCTGATCTGCCGCCGCACTTTACACTCTTGCGTGTGCTTGAATCCGCGTCAACGCCTTTATCGGGTGAAGTTCAGCAAACGTACTTCGAGTTGCAAAAGAAGTCTATGCCAGAACTTGACGTGTTCACGCAAAGCGAGCTTCAGTGGGGTGCGCTAAAGACTGGCGTTCTTGGAATGTTTTACTCTAACCCAGATCAGCACAATGCGGTTGAGTTTTCAGGTGATCTCAACAATTTCGTCAGCGCACACAAATATCGGCTGTATGCTCCTGATGACACTCTGCTTAATTTGATTGTCAACTGTTTAGTACCCTTGCAGGGTCAATTTACTTTAGGCAACCTGCGCTTAACCGAGTGTCGACTTCCTTTGCCAAACAAGCCGCTACCGAATGTACCAGTAAAGGTTTCTTCTAGCGACATTGTTGGTGCGCGTACCGCTATGTTCGGTAAAACTCGCTTAGGCAAAAGCAATGTTGTCAAACTACTCGCTCAAAGTGTTATTGAGGAAACAGCACAAACGAACAATGTTGGACAACTGATCTTTGATATCAATGGGGAGTATGCAAACGATAACCCACAGAATGTGGCCTTACCTTCGTCCTTTCCTGATAAATGCGTTGTATATGCGCTGACTCCAAAACAGTCCACGCCCTCAAAGCCGCTCAAACTTAACTTCTACGAGCGGCCTGAAAGTACAATGCCTATCATCGCCAGTTTTTTGCGGCAGCATGGTAAACCATCTGCATACATTGATGCGTTTGCCAGCGTTGAACTGCCTTCTCTAGAAGAAGTTGAAGGACTGACAGATCAAGGGGAAAAAAATCGATCAATCCGAAAGCTGCAAATGTATTGGGCGGTTCTTTATAAAGCCGATTTTGATGTTGATGCACACGATTTGTATACGCTGGCACCCTCCGGCAATAGAGCAAGCAAATTCAATCCATCATTTAACGCTCCACTGCGTTCAGCAGTCTACGCCGCTGCTGGCATAAATCCGCCCCCTGCTGCCCCAAGCTCTATGGGAACATTGCGATCTGAACTGGAGATATTTGCACGTTACCGACGCGACAATGCTACTAATCCATTGCTTCTATCAGGTTCCGGGAACCCTATGTTTGATTCGAATGATATTGCACTTCTTGAGTTTTTAGAACCTCAGCCCGGTCGAAGTGGTACTTCTCTAATCCAACCTTACAAGATATATCACGACCGGAATGCCGGAAACTTCGTCCAAGAAATTTTAGTGGCACTTGATCATGGCAAAACCATCATACTTGACTTAGGGAATGCGAGCGATCAAGTAGTGGGCTATTTTTCCGACGAGCTTTCACGACAAGTCTTCAATAGCCAAGTGGATAAGTTCTCTAACAATAACCTGGGCGATAAATATGTGCAACTATACTTTGAAGAAGCACACAATCTGTTTCCAGCAAAAGATGATGGAAAGGCGATTTACAGCCGATTTGCCAAAGAGGGAGCGAAATACCACATCGGCATGGTTTATTCCACACAATCCCCTACTACCATCAGCCGTGATTTGCTCGCTCAAACTGAAAACTTTTTTATCGCACATCTTGCGTCCGAGGATGACGTGAATGCTTTAGCAAGAGTGAATGTCGCTTATCAAAGCATGAAGGGCGATATTTTGATGGCAAAAACGCCTGGATATATGCGTATGCTGACACGTTCCAATCGTTTTGTTGTATCTGTTCAGGCTCGTAAATTTGAACCACCTATGCCCACGCAAGGAGTTGACTAAATGCCTTATCAACCAGGAAAAAGGTTGCCGGGGGAACGCGCCTCGCGACTGGGTCATTTAGATGTTCTGAAGAGTGAGCTAGTCGAAAAGTTCTGTGACAGTTTTGAGGAAACGGGGGGAGCAGCATCCTCTCCTGCCTGTAATTGGGAAGATGTTCCAACAGGCGGCGAGCCATTACCATTAATTTTTGGCGTGGATGGCTCTCTCCAAGTTATCCAATCCGAGACTCCACCACATAAAGCACTTGCCTTTGTAAAGACAGCATTACTCCGTTTGGACACTGTTGCTTTAGCCGGTATTAACAAAGCGTCTCCTCATCCGCTTGCTCTACGCGACCTTATGGATGGCGCAGCCCTTTACCATGCGACTGTGTTTCCGCTTCGAAATATCTCTGTGCCTGGCTTGTCGCTCTATGATGCAGTTCGCCGTGCAATTTTCGAGTCAGTCAAGGATGCCTCTCTTAATAGCGAGCCGATGGAAACCTTGAAATGGCTTATGTATGAGAAGTGGGATGCCAAGGCAAAATCTCTGCCTTTGTTTCAGTGTCCTCATTGTGAGGAAAATGTAGCGACGTTGTCTTACGATTCCGAGACGGGTAAATGCCCCAAATGTAAGGGTGAACTATTCATCACAGATGTTCTAGGTTTCCATTTAGAGATGGGAGAGGACTCTGCACCAGACATAATCGCTTCAAATTATATGCTAGTGCATGAAACATTGCTGCTGTTCACGGGTATCAGACACTTCTGGGAGAACAGCAAGGATACTCTTCGCGACTGCCTTTTTGTCAAGGATGGTCCGCTAACAATCCGCGCCCAATACTCGAAGATGGTAAATCCAATTAGAAACTTCTTGGCTCACGCAAAAGAACAAGGGATTACGGTTCACATTGTGGGGCAAGAAAAAACAGGATATTTTGTGGATTATCTTGGCTTGATCGGCGTCTCCGCGCCGGTACCGTCGCTGTTTATTCCTGATGATAGCTACATCAAGACCAAGATACATCACCGCCCTGACCGTGGCGTGGCGTATGGTTACGACACAAACTATGGTGCGAAGACTTTTGTTCGCTTGAACGATTACCACAAAATGGTTATAAGTATTCCGACCGGGAAGTTTATGGCAAATCCCACTATACACGATCTTATTGGTGCGGATCGCATTTTTCCAACGCTATGCACAATTCTGAGTAGCCGGTATGAAAGCGCATTGCTTCCAGTCGAACTAGCAAATGGTATTGCCTCTCTTTCAACCTATCCCTCCGCGCAGATTTTAAAGATGTTTGCGGAAACGCATATGAACAAGTAGCGAGAAGAAGACGAGGAAGCAGACGCCGTGGCGGCTTGACGGGATAAAGGCAGAGTTTGCCCGGTCGGCGTAGCGCATTCGGCGTCTTCCCAGCCCGGCGGCTCCGGCACAGGCGGGGGAAGATGAAGCGTGCATTGTTGAGGCAGAAGGATAAAAGGGAAGTGGCATGAAATTTACACTCACTCCGGTCTTTCAGAAAGTGCCGGAGGGCTATATTGGCTTTGTGGAAGAACTGCCCGGCGCGAACACGCAGGGCGAAACTCTCGACGAAGCACGTCTTAATCTGCAAGAAGCCATCACCCTCGTGCTGGAAGCAAATCGTCAGATGGCGGAGGAGAGCCTGCGCGGGCAAATCGTTATTCGGGAACCCGTGTTGGTTTCTGCCACATGAAACGTCGTGACTTAGTCCGGCATTTGGAAGCGCATGGATGCAAGTTCTCGCGGGAAGGCGGCAGTCACACGATTTACATCAACCCGCAGACGCAGACAGCGTCCGCTGTGCCGCGTCATCAAGAGATTAACAACATCCTAGCGCGGAAAATCTGCCGTGATTTGCGTGTTCCAGAACCTACCCACTCCTAATACTGAGCGGATGGATGCGCTTTTGGATTCGGATGCAGGCTGTGACAGTGGCGGCACTCCGGCGCGGGTGGACGCGGAGTTTGCCCGGTCGGCGTAGCGCGTTCGGAGTCGTCAAGAGCCATTATCGCGGTAGCAAAGCCCCATACCTGATTTTGTCGTGATAAAGAACAACTTTACGCATGAGACATAGTGCAGTCATAAGAACTTGCCGTACCGCTTTAGGATTAGCTTGTCTGGCTTTCTGCTATGTCATTGTCAGCCCCGTATCGGGACAAACACCCAAAGTAATCCCGGTTTCTCATCAGCATACCGTCGAGCTAGACGGCGTGAATGATCCCCTAATTGTGCTTGCGAATGCACTCAAGCAAAAGCCCCATGCGTCACAGTTTCGTGTAAAATGGTTCCAGATGGTCTTGAGCGAAGACTATAACAGCGCGGCCCTCTATGATCGCAACACGCATACGCTGATTTTTGATTGTCACGGCCATTGGGATGGCGGGAGAATGCACGAGCGGACCTTCTATACAGCGGTGACGGATGAAGTCATCTCGCGAGCAGCGAAAACAAATCAAGGCAGTAGGCAGAATGATTCTCTCGCGGGCGGCTTTCGGGCTTACTTCGGCACATTAGCCTTCTATGGCGCGAAAGTTCAGTTAAAGCATCAAGAATGAGAGCATTGCGAACGGATTAGGGATGGAGGCATTGTTGCGTTTGGTTGTGCGGCGGCTCCGGCGCAGACGGCGGAGGAAGTCGCGGGGCGGAACGTGACACGAGAAGAACACGGGGCTGAACCCGCCGTGCTTTGAAGGCAAGCGCCCGCCTACGCGGGCGAAGATGTTAGTCACTTTGGTCTTCTGCCCGCGCAGGCGGGGAGGTGCACTTTTAAAGCATGGGGGTTCAGCCCCGTGAGCACCTAGTCTGAAGACTAGGGCTTTTGAAGTGCGATTGTCTGCCTTCGCAGACAGAGCAGTTGATGCGGCGGGCTGATTACTTCCTATGTCCGCGCAGGCGGACAATCGCTTTGGAGAAGACCCGTATTTCAATCCGGGGACGTGTTCCCGCAATTACGCAGGAAGTCTATCGTTTCCCTTCATGCAGCGACTACCACGCGGTCCTGGCTTTCGAGGGGGCGCGTTTAATAGCTGACGACTTCTGCTTGCATCCGTTCCAGATCAGCGCGGTAGCCACCGGTCATCATGCGGGATTCTTCCGGAGTCGCTGTGGCTCGGAGCTGTCCGAGCAAGCGCTCGAAGTAGGCAATCCGCTCTTGCGTCCCTTGTAACTCCACGTCCGTCGTGATCATAGAACGACCTCCACTACCCCAGGTTTTGTTTTAAGTCACCGACACTGTTAAAATCCGGCAGCATAATCGTTTCTCTACCTCAGACAGCTACCGCCCCGGAGCGAGGGGCGATTTCGTAGGCGCAGCCGTGGGACGATGGGAGGACTTTGCCGGGGTTGCAGAGGCCGCCGGGGTTGAAGACGACGCGGATTTGCTCCATTGTTTGCAGGGTTTCGGGCGGGAACAGGAGCGGCATATAGTCGCGCTTCTCGACGCCGATGCCGTGTTCGCCGGTGAGGGTGCCGCCGACGCCGAGGCAGAGTTCGAGTATCTCATGGGAGGCGGCCATGACGCGCCGGACATCATCGGGGGAACGCTCGTCAAAGAGTGTGACGGGGTGCAGGTTGCCGTCGCCGGCATGGAAGACGTTGGCGATTCGCAGGTTGTAGCGGACGCCGATTTCAGCGATGGCCCGCAGGACTTGGGGCAGCTTGGAGCGCGGAATGACGCAGTCCTGGGTGACGCACGATGGGGCAAGGCGGCCTAATGTGCCGACGGCTTTTTTGCGGGCCATCCAGAGGTTCGCCCGGTCTTTAGGCGTGGCGGCGGCGCGGAGTTCGCGGGCATGGCCCTGCTCGCAGAGGGCACGGACACGGGCGGCCTGCGTGTCTATGCCGGCGGCGAGGCCGTCCAGCTCGATAATCAGAATGGCTCCGGCGTCGCGCGGGAAGCCGAAGTGGAAGGCGTCTTCGACGGTCTGCAAGATGACGGCATCCATCATTTCGAGAGCCGCCGGAACGATGCCGGCGGCCATAATTGTTGAGACGGTTTCAGTCGCATCGTCTACCGTGTCGAAGATGGCTAAGAGAGTGCGGACGGCCTGCGGAGCGCGGGTGAGGCGCACGGTCGCTTCGGTGACGATGCCGAATGTGCCTTCGGAGCCGACGGCGAGGCCGAGCAGATCGTAGCCGTTCACGTCTTCAGTTTTGTCGCCAAGCGTCACGATCTCGCCGCTCGGCAGCACCAATTCTAAAGCCAGAATGTGGTTTGCCGTGACCCCGTACTTCAGCGTGTGCGGCCCGCCCGCGTTGTTGGCGATGTTGCCGCCAAGCGTGGACGCGCCCTGCGAGGACGGGTCGGGGGCGTATAAATAGCCTTCGGCAGAAACGGCTTTGGTCAGCGCGACATTGACCGCACCCGCCTGGGCGGTCAGCCGCCGGTTTCGGAGGTCCACGTCTAAAATCTTATTCATGCGGGCAACGCCGATCAGCACCCCGCCGGGGCAGAGCGTCCCGCCCGCCAGGCCGGTTCCGGCCCCGCGCGGCGCAAACGGAACGCCGTGCCTCGCGCACACCTGCACGATCTCCGAGACCTGCTGGGTCGTCGAAGGCAGCACCGTCGCCAGCGGCGCGGCTTTTTCCAGCGGGTAGGCGTCGTTCTCGTAGACCGCCCGTTCTCCCTTCTCGGCAAGAACGGCATCCGCGCCGGCAATTTTCCGCAGTTCGTCCAACAGAGTCATAGTTTTCTCAAGCGTTCAGGCTTTTCATCTTGCAGGCCGCATGGGTATACTTCTCTCGGCGGCAGGCCGGACAACAGAAACCGGAGCGTGCCGCTGACTATACAGCCACAGGCCGCCGGCGGCAAGAACCACAATTGCCATGCCGAGGGCATTGCGGCGGCGCTCGGCGCTGCTGTCGGGCCGGGGCTGGAAAACACGGCGATCCATCAAAGTACCTCAAGAAGATTTTATCAAAAAGATTTTACCCGTAAACCATAGGAGATTGACGAATGAAATTGGAAAACAAAGTGGCGATTGTCACAGGATCGGCCACCGGCATCGGCCAGGCCATTGCCGCCGGGATGGCGAAGGAAGGCGCGTCGGTCGTGATTGACTATGTCGGCGCTCCAACCTCCCCCAACCAGACCGTGCAGATGATTGAAAGCGCGGGCGGAAAGTGCCTCGCGGTCGAGGCCGACGTGTCCAAGCCCGATGAAGTCGCGACGCTGATGCAGCAGGCCGTGGCGAAGTTCGGGCGCGTGGACATTCTGGTCAACAACGCCGGGGTCGAGCGAAAGCACCCGATCACCGAGTTCCCGCTGGACCAGTGGAACATGATCATCGCGGTCAACCTGACCGGCCCATTTTTATGCGCCCAGGCCGCCGCGAAGCAAATGATCGCCCAGAACGGGCCGGGGCGGATTATCAACATCTCGTCTATCCACGAAGACATCACGATGCCGGGCAATGCCCCCTACTGCGCGTCGAAAGGCGGCCTGCGGATGCTGATGCGAACGATGGCTGTTGAGCTTGCGCCGAACAAGATCACCGTGAACAACATCGGGCCGGGCGCGATCTTCACGCCGATTGACGCCGATGTCCAGGCAAACCCGGAGATGGAAAAAACATTGATGGCGGAAATCCCGCTGGGCCGCTGGGGCCAGCCCGACGAAGTCGCTAATCTTGCGATCTTTTTAGCGTCCGACGAGGCTTCGTACATGACCGGCAGCACCTGTTTCATTGATGGCGGCATGTCGCGGATGTCCGGGAGCTTGTAGGGCTGCGAGTACCCGGCACGGAAAGTGCCGGGTATACTTTATTCATGCTCACTTCCTCTTTACCGGCCCTCCTGCTCGCGCCTATGCAGGGCCTGACCGACGCGCCGATGCGGGCGTATCAGGGCGAAAGCGGCGCGTTTACGTTCGCCGTCTCCGAGTTCCTGCGGGTCAGCGGCGACGTGCCGCCAGCAAAGCTGTTCCTGCGTCATGTGCCGGAACTCTGCCACGGGGCAAAAACGCCGAGTGGTCTGCCGGTGCAGGTGCAGCTTCTGGGCGGTGACCCCGGACGCATGGCCGAAGCGGCTGTTGTTGCCGTCAAGGCCGGCGCAAAAGCCATTGACATCAACTTTGGCTGCCCCGCTCCGACTGTCAACCGGCACGACGGCGGGGCGGCGATTTTGCGGTTTCCCGCCCGTGTTGAAGCCATTGTCGCGGCAATCCGGGCCGCGCTTCCCGCAGAAATCCCCGTGTCAGCAAAACTGCGTCTAGGCTGGGACGTGGCCGACGCGATTTTTGAGAACGCGGACCGGGCCGCCGCCGGGGGCGCGGCGTGGATTACCATTCATGGCCGGACAAAGATGCAGGGCTACGCGCCCCCGGCGGACTGGGTGCGGATCGGACAGGTGCGCGAGCGTTTGTCTATCCCGGTTGTTGCAAACGGCGATTTGTGGTCGGTCGCGGACTTCCAGCGCTGCCGCGAGCAGACCGGCTGCCGCCACTTCATGCTGGGACGCGGGGCGTTAGCCAACCCTTACTTGCCGCGTCTCATCGCTTGTGAGCTGGGGATTGCGACCAAGCCCTGTCCTGCCGAGATAAACCAGCCGATTGACTGGGTGCCTCACTTGAAGCGGCTGCTTGCGCTAACGGCGCAGATTGAGGGCAAAACGGGTGCGGACAAGCGCACGGATCACTTTCTGGTCTGCCGCCTCAAGCAGTGGCTGAACTTAGCCGATAAGCAGGGGCATTTTGGGGAGTTCGAGGCGGTCAAGCGACTGGAAACGATGGCGGAGCTGCTGGCGTATTTGGAAAATAAGAGCCCGGCACTGGAAGTGCCGGGTTCTAAGCTATAAGCTGACTTTCTCGTTTTCGCCGCCCTGCGCGGGCTGGCCCGTTAAAGCGACTTTGGCGAGGCTGAGGGCGTGGGCGATTGGGGACGCCGGGCTGTCCCAGTATTCCGCCTGATCGGCGTTGATTTTGATGAGCGCAATGTCGGGTTCATCCACGCCCTTCGGGAACCAGGCTTTCAGGGACGGCTGCCAGAGTTCTTTGATCTTGGCGGGATCACGAACAAGCTCGGCGCGGCCGGACAGCGAAACGTAAGTCTGGGTCTTCGGGTCGGAGAACGCGACGTTCACATACGGCTTTTTCTCGATTTCGTAGACTTTCGGCGTAGACGCATAAGTGAAGAACCAGACATCGCCGTCGAATTCCACCTCTTTGTTGGATGACATCGGGCGGGAATGCAGGCGGCCTTCAGCGTCCAGAGTTGTCAGCATACCAAAGTCAATGGACTTGATCAGGTCAGCGATCTTTTTGACGCTCTCGGCGTGTGCGGCATGGTCGGTCATTTCGGGTATCCTCTCAAAAGTGGTCTTTTGAGTGTTACCCAAAATACCCACCCAGACAACATCTAAGAACTCACCCCTAGAATTTGAGGAACGTCCCATAAACAAATTTCTGCGCTTTTGTGCCGCTTTCGCCTGCCTGCTGCTTACCTTGTCCGCCGCCCATGCCGACACGCCGAACGCCTCCCCGCTGCCGTTCGGCGTGAACCCTCACTACTACGATTACGACCAAGCCGCGCCGTTTCCCGTCACTGAAAAACCGTATGGGACTGAGAACGGCGTCCAGATCACGACGGTCACGTTTCCGAGTCTCATTCAGACCCCTTACGCCGTCAATAACACGGTGACGGCGTATCTGTTTGTGCCGCCGGGACCCGGCCCCCACCCGGCGATGGTCGTGCTGCATGAGTTCAACCCCAGCTCGACAAAAAGCGGCTTCCTGCTCTGCCGTGCCGTAGCCCGCGCCAATGTGATCGCGCTGATGGTGGTCGAGCCGTACAGCCTGAACCGGACACCGGCCGAGCGAAGCAATAACAACGCGCACATTCTGTCCGGCAATGTCCCCGATATGGTTGGCGCTCTCAGCCAGATCGTGTTCGACGCCCGGCGCGGGTTAGACTACCTGGCGAAGCGGCCTGATGTTGACCCTAGCCGCATGGGCATCGCCGGGATCAGCCTCGGCGGGGTGATGAGCGGCGTCGTGGCGGGCGTTGACCCGCGCGTCAAAGTCGTGCTGACCCTGGTGGGCGGCGCGGACTTCCCGAAAGATGTCTGGGACGGCGTGCTGACACGTCCGATTCGCCGCCAAATCCTCGCAAGCGGCTACACCTACCAAACCTACAGCGCGGCGATGGCCCCGATTGATTCGTCCACATGGCTGCCCCAGCGGCACTTCAAGCCCGACGATGTTTTGATGATCAACGGCCACTACGACACCGTCATCCTGCCGGACGAAGCGAAACTGCTGGCCCGGAACTTCGGCGGCACTCATATTGTCTGGCTGGCTTCCGGCCACTACGGCGCTCAGTTCAGCGCGGGTCCCGCCTCCGATTTAGGCGTCAAGTTCCTGCGGGCGCGGTTCTTCGGCGAGACCGCCGCCTACCATCAGCCCGATCATCTGCCGGCCCGGACCATCAAGCTCGGCTTTCTGCTCGGCGGCCAGGAAGGCGTCAGCCCTGTGCTTGCCACGTCTTTGATTAACTTCGACGGGCCGGGCCGGTACACAGTAGACGGCCAGCTCACGCTGCATGGCCTGTCGGCGGCTCTGTCCGCCCGGATCGGCCTGCTCGGCTCGGTCGGCATCGAGTTTCCGATCTTCCACGGCACCACCAAACCCAAGCCGTTCGTCATGTTCAGCCTGACGCTGTAGCCAGCCGCTTCCGAACTTCGCGCACGGCATGAACGCCGCCGACAGCGATTGCGGCGGCGGCCAGCGCGTAAATCCACCACGGCAGGCCGCGCCCGAAGACGAACACATAGGTATACGGAAGAAACCAGAAGAAGACGCCGAGCGCCACCACCCCTGCGCTCGGCTTTTTGGCGCGTACTCGCGCGGCCAGCCAGGCCATCGTCCCCCAGAACAGCGGATGATGGGCGACATACAGCACGGCAAAAAGCAGTGGATTGACCCCGTAGTGCGTGCCGATTTGCGTGATGTGATGCCAGAGCGTGAGAAGCATGGGGTATAACCGGGCGGAACCCACCCCGCTCGTTCCTCGCGACCCTCCCGAAGCGGGAAGGTCAAGAGTTTCAGAGAAGCCGTAGGGGAGCTGCTTGCTGCGCCCTCCTTTTCTTGCTCTTCACCCTCCCGCTTCGGGAGGGTCGGTGAGGAACGAACCGGGGTGGGTTCTTAATCAAACGCAATGTCGGGCGGCAGCAGCACGCATTGCGCCGCGATGCAAGCCGCGAAGTAGTCGCGGGTGAGAAGCCGCGTTTCCCCTTGCTGGTAAAGCGCAGCAAGTGCAGGGCCAACAGCAAGCGGCACGGGGGCTTGTAGGTTCAGCGCCGCGAGCAGTTCCCGGCCCACTGACATTCATCGTCGGCGGCAAAGGAAATTTTCTGCAAGTGGGTGAAGTCAAGGCCGTAATGCACTAGCACTTCCAGGCTCGGAAAGTGGTGCGCCTCATCATGCCGGCGCAGCATCTCGTCTTTTTCAGCGGCGTCGGTGACGGGAACATAAGCCGAGCGCGTGTGCCAGGCTTTGGTGTTGTACGGCAGCAGCGCAACTTCAGGCAGGGCCAGCACCGCGTCGCGGTCAAAGTGAAGCAGCACATGAGGGTAGCCCCGCGCCAGTTTATCGCGCAGGAGCGGCGTATCTGCACGAGTTGCCAGATGCACCCAGTCGGTCAGCCCTAACATCGTATCCCGGCGCACAGCGCTTTGCCGAGGCTTAATCCCCTGCCCTGCCAGAATGCTTTTGGCATACAGCGCCCCGCTTTGCAAGATGTGCGGCAGGTAATGGAGCGGAGCCGCGTGGTAGAGGAACAAAACAAGCCTCCTTGCTTAACGACGCCAGAAAGCCACGGATTGAAATCCGAGGCTCGGATAAACCACCGTCGAGGCGACGGAAGACCTGATTGCTCCGAAATCTTGTGTCGCTTCGACACTGGTTTGGTTCAGCCTCGGAATTTATTCCGTGGCTCTTTGGCGGTCCCCAGTTTCTACGACCAGCCGCCACTTTTGACACGCTCCGGCAGCGGGTGCGCCTCTAAATACTCGTCGTAAGTACCCCGGAAGTCCAGCAGGCCGTCTTCGCTCATGGACCAAATGCGGGTCGCCATTTCGGAGATGAGGTCGCGGTCGTGGGAGACGACAAACGCCGTCCCCGCAAACTGGGACAGGCCCTCGGCCAGCGCGGAGACGGCTTCCAAATCCAAGTGGTTTGTCGGCTCATCGAAAATCAAGACAGGGTGGCGCTGAAGCATCAGCTTTGCCATCAAAAGGCGGGCTGCCTCGCCGCCGGACAGCGCTTCGGTCTGCTTCAAGCTTTCGTCGCCCTTGAAGAGCATCTGGCCCAAAAGGCCGCGCACATACTGCTGGCCCTGGGCTTCCTCGTCAAAGCTCATGATCCAGTCTAAAGCGGGAATGCCAGCGGGGATTTCGGCCCGATAATCTTGGGAGTAGTAGCCCCAGGTCATTCCCCCACCCCATTTAATCGTGCCGGCATCGGGCGTCAGGTCGCCGACGAGGCAGCGTATCAAAGTCGTTTTGCCGATGCCGTTCGGGCCGATGATCGCGATCTTCTCGCCGCGCGTCACTTCTAAATTGAGGTCTTTGAGAACGTGCAGGTCGCCGAACGATTTGGACAAGCCCGTGACCGTGACGACTTCCCGGCCCGACGGCTTCTTCTGGTCGAAGCGCACGAACGGACGCTGGATATTGGACTTCTTCATCTCGGTCGGGGCGAGCCGGGTCATTTCCTTGCGCCGGGACTGAACCTGCGACGACCGCTGGCCGGCGGCGAAGCGGGAAACGAACTCCTGCAACTGGGCGATTTTTTTGGCCTTGTCTTTGTTGTCGTTTTCAATGCGGCTCCGGGCAGACATCTTATGCTCCACCATGTCGTCATACGAGCCGGGGTAGTTGATGATCGTATCATAGTCAATATCGGCGATATGGGTGCAGACGGCATTCAGAAAATGCCGGTCGTGCGAGATGACGATCAGCGTGCCTTTGTAGTCTAAAAGAAACTCTTCCAGCCAGTGGATCGTTTCGAGATCCATGTAGTTCGTCGGCTCATCCAAAAGCAGGGCGTCGGAGCCGCCGAAGAGCGCCTGGGCCAAGAGAACCCGGAACTTGAAATCGTTCGGCAGGGTCGCCATCAGGTCGGTATGCTTTTCGTCGGGAATGCCGATGCCGCGCAGGATTTCGGCGGTCTCGATCTCCGCTTCGTACCCGTTTTCATCGGCGATGAGCGATTCCAAGTCGCCCAAGCGGTTCATCATTTCGTCGGTGAACTCGTCGGCTTCGCAGAGGGCATTGCGCTCCGAAAGCGCGTTCCACAGCGGCAGATTGCCCATCATCACCGTGTCAATAATACGCTTGTCGTCGAACGCATTCTGGTTCTGGCTCAGAACCCCGACTTTGCGCGGCTTGGTGACCGTGCCACGGTTGGACGGCTCAATATCGCCGGTAAGTATCTTCATAAACGTAGACTTGCCCGCGCCGTTCGGCCCGGTCAGGCCGTAGCGATTGCCCGGCGTGAACTTGACCGAAACCTGGTCGAACAGCGTGCGCGTCCCATACGATTTGCTGACATCCTGAACTGTGATCATACTAGACTCTCTTCCGAAACTTGCTTTGGCATAAAATACGCCATTATTATACCACAGGCCCGGTTCACGGGCGGCGAAGCCGTGATATAATACACCCAATGGCAGATTTAATTATAAATTCTCTGGTGATCGACTCCATGGCCCAGGAGATCGCCGACGCCGCGTACCGGCTGACCTCCGACGGGGCGCTGACAGCGGCGTACCCGTGGCAGGCGGAGCTGTACGCGCGGCTGTCTGAGCCGGACGGCGACATCGGCGGCCTGCTGCTGGCGGGAACCGGGGCGGGCAAGCTTGAAGCGGTCTTGATCCCCGCCCTCGGCCTGCGGCGCGGCGGCGCACCCCGCCGCGTCTTTCTGATCGGCCCCGACGGTTCCCCTTTAGACGACTATTTGTACCGGGCTATCCCCTACTTACGGGCGTTCGTGCAGGCCGATGAAACCCCGCGCACAGTCTGTTTGGACATCGCCGACGAGGACTCGACCGGCAACGTCTGCCGCCGGTTCTTCCCCGACGGCACCGAAGACCCGCACCTTGTCACCAATCCCTTGGAAGCCGACGTGGATTTGATCCTCACGACGTTCAGCCGGTTCCGCGAGCTGTTCTTCGGCAGCGGCGGGGTTCATGCCCTGCCGGCGGCGCTCATCGGTTCGGCAGAAACGCCGCGCCGGGACTTGTTCTTCTTTGACGAAGCCCATTCCTACGCCGGCGATGCGTTCTCCCGGTTCCATCGCCTGTTAGAGTTCTTGTTCGCCGAAGACATGGACATCGTCGCCGCGTCAAGCACCATGCCGCCCGCGTTCGCCGAAGAACTTTCTTTCCTGGAGATGCTTCCCGCGCCGCTCGCCCTGCCGCCGCCCCCGCGCACGCTGGCCTACAAGCCGACTCCCGATCCGCTCGCGCTGATTGAGTCCGAGATCCGCCGCGCCTACTTCCAGAACTCGCGCGTGTTCGGCGCCACCGAAACCGAAGCCGAGGCCGAAGCGCTTTACTCTCGTTTATCCGCCGCCTACCCCCACAATGTCTACCTGTACTACACCGGCCAGCCCGCCGACAGCCGCCGCCGCACCTATGCCCAGCTTCGCGAGCTGGAAAAAGAAGGCGAAGGTTATCTTCTCTTGACCACGGGCGATGCTTTAGAAGCCAGCGATCTCGACGCCACAGTTCTTTTGTCCACTCTCTGCCCTCCCGAAAACCTCATTCGCCGCGCCGGCCGCTGCAACCGCCGGGG
Source organism: Capsulimonadaceae bacterium (assembly GCA_965277885.1). Taxonomy (GTDB): domain Bacteria; phylum Armatimonadota; class Armatimonadia; order Armatimonadales; family Capsulimonadaceae; genus JANXMY01. Next base: position 1,476,570 of record CBDIDS010000003.1, read on the forward strand.
CGATCTGCCGTCTGCTCAGATTGTTTTGTTCGGCGACACCCTTTCCCCCGCCTCCCGTCCCCTGAACCCCGCCCAAACAGCAGATTATTTGTCCGCCCTCCGTGCCCAGACCGACCTGCCGTTCGACCCGGAGTTCTGGAAAGCGTTCATTTGATATCATAAGCCGACAGTGCCAAGATTGTCTTCAGAAACAGCTTGCTCTATCGCTTGCGCTTTTTCTTTCCGCAGATCATCAAGCGTCTTCTTGGTTTTTTCGTCAATTGTCCATTTGTAGATGTTGATGGCAGACCAGCCAGTGATCTTCTGACCCCAGGCATTATATGTCATCGGTTGTCCATGATATATCACCTGCTTGTCATCTTTAACAGCAGCGGTCTCGGAGGGGGCCGTTGAAATATATAATGTGTCCCCCGGCGCAATTAATTTCCATTCCAACAACTGCACCATTTTGGGGAGCGGCTGCCGCCCGATTTGGGATTTATTTACGGGTGGCTTGCTATTCTCATGTGGTTTGTCAAGAACTTCGACGAAAAAGTCGTCAAGCGCAGGTGGTGGTATGACTTGCTCGACGGACAAGAAGTATTGTTGAGCATATTTGAGGGGTGTGAGTGAGATACAGCGAATATCTATGCCACTCTTGGCCAACCAGGCACAAGCCGAAAGGGTCTGCGGATCAAAAGAGGATGCAATTAAGACAATCCTTTGGCTGTGATTAAAATCTTTATCGGCTTGGTTCGCCTGTAGGAAGCGTGATATTTCGCGACTTGCGATTTCTGAAGCATTTAATCCTCCTGGATGTTTATGGATGAACTCGTTCATATGCTTGCTGACATAGGGTGCAAACAGCTTTTGAACTAAGTCCTGTGAGCTATCTATAAGAGCATAATTTGCAGCATAGCGCACAGCCTGAAATTCGAAGGCTTCCTTCCGTGCTATCATATCTAAGGCATCGCGCTTTAGTTCAAGCAACACGATGTTGCCGTCACCGTCCACGGCGACCAAATCCGAACGACCACGTTCCTTATTCTTGACCTGCTGACCCACAACGAGCAAAGTTTCGTCATCAGAAAAGAGTAAGCCGATATTTTTGCGAACAAACTCTTCGAGGTTGGCCTCCTGAATGTTCAACGCCGCTAACGTCAGCTCTTCCAGTTTTTCGGAAGAAGCGAGTAAATCCGTACCTTTATCCTGCTCGTATCGCTGTAGTTGCACTGGGATAATCATAATGCCGCCATTGTACCCTATGGCGCTGATTTGGGTATAAACGTCTATCAGAAAGAGGGGCGTGAGCATGCGGTTTGGGTTTGCGGTGAAGGTGATCGGACACGGTGGAAACCTAGCGACGGTGCCGGCGGAAGCGGGGATGCCGTCGAACGATGCGCGGCGGTGGCAGACGGGGCCGCATGTGCGGCAGTCTATTGAATATGTGACTGAAATCTTCCACTATTTGAACAAAGTCGGCATTCATATGTACCGGATGTCGTCGGACTTCGTGCCGTACCTGACCCATCCCGATATGCCGCAGTTTCATAACCAGCTCGAAGAAGCGGAAGAAGAACTGGCGGCGCTGGGAGCATTGGCAAAGAAGTACGATATTCGCCTGAGCCTGCACCCGTCCCAGTATATTCTCTTGAATGCTTTAGATGAGGAAGTGGCGCGGAAGAGCATCACGGATTTGAACGCGCAGGCGAAGCTTCTGGACACGCTCGGCTGCGGGCCGGAAGCCGTGGTCGTTACCCATGTCGGCGGCGTCTACGGCGACCGGGACGAAAGCAAGGCGCGGTTTATCCGGCGTTATTTGGAATTGCCCGACGCGACCAAACGGCGTCTGGTGGTAGAAAACGACGATGTTTCTTATTCGGCCTCCGAAGTGCTGGAAATCAGCGCCCAAACCGGCTGCCCGGTCGTCTTCGATAACCTGCATCACTTCTGCTTTAACCCCGAAGCGCTGCCGATGAAGGAAGCCCTGACGCGGGCGCTGGCGACCTGGCCTGAAGACGTCACCCCGAAGATCCATTACTCGTCGCCGTCTACCGATTTTGAAACGACTGTCGAGAAAGAAAAAGGCGCGACGGGCCGGGAGCGCACGGTCACGAAGCTGCACGCGCCGCGCCTGAAGGCCCACGCGGACTTCATCAACCCTTTGGAGTTTGTCTTGTTCTGGCAGGCGGTCGGCGCGGACAGCCTGCGCGACTTTGATGTCATGCTGGAAGCCAAAGGCAAAGATGTCGCCCTGCTGCGCCTGCGCCGGGAACTTGCCAAGCAGTGCGAGTGTCTCATAGAGGCCGGCTGAAGAGGCCGGCTGAAGAGGCCGGCTGAGAGAACGAAAAGCGAACAAAAAAGTGCAGTCTTTTCTCTCGTTTGCCATAATACAACTATGCCTGTAATTTGGGGATAATATGATATAATGAGGGGTAATGCAGGACGCGAACTGCCTCCATCGAAACGCTGCTTTATCTTTCGTTTTCAGCGTTTGCATTTCGGCTTAATCATACTTCGGGAGGTAGCTACTATGAGTCATATGCGGACATCCATCAAGTGCAACTGCGGCCAGCGCGTGATCGCAAAGGACGTGGTTCAGCACGGATACTATCTCCGCCTCTTCGGTCCGAGCTTCGTGTATGTGAAGTTCCGCTGCTCACGCTGCAAAAAGCTGGGCGAGCAGTTCATCAAACAGGAAGAATGGGAAGAAGGCATCTTGAAAGACACCGCGATTGAAGTGTCTCACACCGAAAAAGAACAGTTCGCCGCCAAAGGCGCGATTGACATTGGCGAAGTGATTGACTTCCACTTTGAGCTGGAAACGCTGAACGACTTGAAATCTTTGGAGGCGCTGATGCCGCCGAAGAAAAAGACCCGTTCGACACCGCATTCTTAAGAGCTAAGAGAAGAAAAGACGCCGGAGCGGGAGCATTTCCCGCTCCGGCCTTTTTTGTGACTGAACGGCAGGAAAAGACACACATTTTCGCGAAACTAAAGAATTATGGCTGAACAATTAACGATAGACCAGGTGGCCCGCGTCGCTTTTCTCGCGCGTTTGGAACTGTCCGAAACCGAGACCCTGCGCCTGACGACCGACTTGAACGGCATTCTCGGCCAGTTTGAGCGGCTGCAAGAACTCGACACAAACGGCATTCCGCCGACCTCCCACTCGCTGCCGCTGCAAAATGTGTTTCGGGACGACGTAATCCGGCCCTCCCTTTCCCGCGAAGCTGCGACCGCGAACGCCCCCGAAAAGCGCGACGGCAACTTCATCGTTCCGCAGATTATGGAAGACTAACAATATATGCAACTGTATGATTTGACGGCACATGAGCTGGCGGACAAGCTGGCCTCGCGCGAAGTGTCAGCGCGGGAAGTGACCGACGCGGTGCTGGACCGGATCGGCGAGGTGGAAGGCCATGTCAAAGCCTATGTCACGGTGACGGAAGCGCTCGCGCAGGCCCAGGCGGACGCGGTGGACGCCGCCCGGTCGGCCGGCCATACTCTGTCGCCGCTGGCCGGCATCCCGATTGCCCTGAAAGACAATCTCTGCACGCTCGGCACCGAGACAACCTGTTCCTCGAAGATTTTGCGCGGCTTCCTGCCGCCCTACTCGGCCACCGTTGTAGACAAACTCAGCGCGGCAGGCAGCGTGTTCGTCGGCAAGGCGAACTTGGACGAGTTCGCGATGGGGTCGAGTACCGAGAACTCGGCGTTCGGCACGTCCCATAACCCGTGGGATTTGACCGCCGTTCCCGGCGGCTCGTCGGGCGGCTCAACGGCGGCGGTTGCGGCGGGCGAGGCGGTCTGGGCGCTCGGCTCGGATACCGGCGGCTCCATCCGCCAGCCGGCGGCGTTCTGCGGGGTCGTCGGCCTCAAACCCACCTATGGCCGGGTCAGCCGCTACGGCCTGATCGCGTTTGCGTCGTCTCTCGACCAGATCGGCCCGCTCACTAAAGACGTGCATGATGCCGCTTTGCTGATGAACGTCCTGAGCGGCCATGACCCGATGGACAGCACCAGCATTGACCAGGCTGTTCCCGACTATACCAAGTCTTTGACTCACGATGTCAAGGGGCTGAAAATCGGGGTTCCCAAAGAATACTTCAGCGGGGCGATTGACCCGGCGGTCGCCGAGGCCGTCCGCACCGCCATTGCCCAGCTTGTTTCGATGGGCGCGGTCGCCGAAGAAATCAGCCTGCCGCATACTGAGTATGCCCTGCCGACCTACTATATCATCGCCCCCGCCGAAGCATCGTCCAATCTGGCCCGCTACGACGGCGTCCGGTTCGGCCACCGGACGGCCCGCGCGACAAACGCTATAGACTTATTCGAAAAGACTCGCGAGGAAGGCTTCGGCCCGGAAGTCAAGCAGCGGATTATGATTGGCACTTACGCGCTGTCAGCGGGCTACTTCGATGCGTTCTACGTGAAAGCCCAGCAGGTCCGCACCTTGATTAAGCAGGACTTCGACGCGGCGTTCCAAAGCTGCGACGTCATTATTGCTCCAACCGCCCCGACCGTCGCGTTCAAGATCGGCGAAGTCTCGGACCCACTCGTGATGAAGCAGAACGACATCCTGACCATTCCCGCCAACATGGCCGGCATCCCCGCGATTTCCCTGCCCTGCGGCTTTTCGCACGGCCTGCCCATCGGCCTGCAAATCATGGCTCCGGCCTTCGGCGAAGAAGTCCTCTTCCGCACCGCGTATGCGTATGAGCAGGCCAACGAATGGCATAAAGCGCGGGCCACCATCGAGCGCCCCAGCCATATTCACGTCGAATAGGAGCCTGATAATGCCCGCCGCCATTCAAGAACCCGCCGTTTCGCCCGAAGTGATTTTACAAGAAGTCTCGCAGTTCAGCGATGCGGCATTAGACAAATTCTTTAACCAGGTCGCGCTTCTGCGGGCCAAACGTCGAGCGCCTCACCTTTCCGAGCAGGAAACCGAACTGCTGCTGAAGATCAACACGCCGCTTGCGGAACAGACTTGGAAGCGCTACACCAAGCTGTACGCCAAGATGAGGGCGGCTTCGATTTCCAAAGCAGAGAATGCAGAGCTGCTGCAACTGATTGATGTCGTGGAGATGGACAATGCCGAACGGATCGGACATCTTATCGAGCTTGCCAACTTGCGCGGAACAACGCTGGAGGCTTTGATGAAGTCGCTGGGGATCGGCCCTCGCGCCCATGACTGAACTGCGTCTGTCGGAGAAACGCAGAAAAGTAGTGGCAAAAAATGCCGATGGTTTCTGCGAGTACTGCCGCAGCCAGCAAAGCCTTTGCCCCGCCACGTTTCATATTGAGCATATTCTGCCGCAGGCACAAGGCGGAACCGACGCGCTGGACAACCTCGCTCTGTCCTGCGGCGGCTGCAACGGACATAAGGGCATCAAGACAGACGCCTTTGATCCTGTCAATCGGGTGCGCGTTCCGCTGTTTCACCCGCGCCGGCAGCAATGGCAGGAGCATTTTGAGTGGAGCAGCGATTTTACGCTGATGCTGGGCCTGACCGAGACAGGCCGGGCGACAATTGAAGCGCTTCGTATGAACCGAGTCGGCGTTGTCAATCTCAGACGTATTCTTTCTGCGTCCGGGCTGCATCCGCCAGTCACCCAGAAAAGGTAATACGACGAACGAGCAGGAGCATCTTGTATGGGACCATCAACGCGGAACTTAGCAGCTCTACCCGACACGGGCAAGCTGAAGGCGCTTTGCCAATCATTGGCAATGCTTGACGCGATCATGTCTGCTGAATGGGCGAGTCGCTATTACTCGTTCAACAACCATTGGGACGACGAGGCTGCTCTTGCTTCAATGCGTGATGGCTCCGGCGACGACTACTTTATCTTGTTTGTCCCCGCCGGTGTCGTTATCAAAGGGTTTGCACATGAGGCCGCAATGAGTCCCTATCGTGTCCAGCCGCCGCTGGTCTGGCCGGGTGTTCTCGATGCTATCCCCGAAGCTTTGAAGGTCCCACTTTCTGATCCTGCGCTGTCTTTAGAGGATGTCACATTCTGTATCTGGAACGCTGTTCAAGATAAACAATGGCAGACAGGGAACATCTCGTTCCCCAACGCCGCATCTTCCGATGGGTCGGAAAACCTGCTTGGCATACTGGACGGGAAGCCAGAGACGTATCAGAAATATGCTGAAGAGTACTACGAGCGCGAGATCAGCTTGGAAGTGATTCAGCAAATTTATGACCACCAGCCGCTGACCACCGGCATTCTGACAGCGATCAACCCCGAAGCCGCTTGGGAAGACTTGGAAGAAGACATCGCAGAAATCGGATATCCGAGCAATTTGGAATAGCCGTCTCGCCGCTAAAGTAAGTGTTATGGGGGAGTCAACCACATCGTTAGACGAAAACGCACCGCGTCCACCGTCCTCCTGGCGGCAGCACCCGGTGGCGGAAATTTTGGTGTTTGGGGGCATCACAGCAGCAATTTTCTGTTTGATTGCCCTGCCGATTACCGGGCTGTTCCACTTGACCCATACCGTGATTGATCCGAACAGCGAGCGCGGCGGGCTGCCGGTTCAGTTCTGCCTCGCGGTTTCCGGGGGCATCGCTTATGTCCTGCTCACGAAGCGGATTGAGAAGCGGACGCTGACGAGCGCCGGGCTTGCGCCCTACGGCTTCTTTACAGAAACCTGCATCGGCTTTATCGTCGGCGGCGGCGTGTTTTCAGCGGCCATCGGCGCGATGAGCGCGTTCCGGCGGTACGAGATTGGGGGCGTCAACCCGCACTTCAAGCCGCTGCTGCCGCTGGCCTTATTTTTGTGCATTGCGGTCTTTCAGGAAGTCGCCATGCGCGGCTGCATCTTCCAGGCTTTGGAGCGCCGCTGGGGGTCGGGCATTGCGCTGATCTCGTCGTCGCTGTTTTTCGGCCTGCTGCATCTCGGCAGTCCGGTGAAAGGCTTGTCCACGGGAGAGTGGCTGGTCGGGCCGTTTTTTCTCGCGTTTGAGACGGGGTTTTTGTTCACGGCCGCGTACTTACTCACCCGCCGTTTGTGGCTGCCGATCGGGCTGCATTGGGGCTGGAACTTTTTTGAGACTTCTATCTACGGTACGGCAAACTCCGGGGCCTGGGAGGACGACCCGAACACCCTGTTTGCCGGCCATGCCCACGGCCCGTTTCTTTTGACCGGCGGCACGTTCGGCCCGGAAGCCAGCATTTTCTGCCTCGTTGCCGGCTTCTACGCGGGAACAATCCTGCTGCGCCTTGCCATTCGCCGAGGCCAGTGGCGGCCTGCACATGCGCTGAATCAGGTAGAAAAATGAAGAGATAGAGGTAAACTAAGGGCATGAAAACAGCAATAGCGGAACCAGTGGATGTCTCCCTGCGCGATGACTGGCTGCAAGTAGTGGCAGCGCTTTCATCGCAGATCAAAGAGTGGGTACGCCAAGAGCCGGAGTGGTCCTTTGAACCGGAAGAAACCCTGGAGCGGGAAGAGCCGCTGCTGGGTCTCTATACTGTCACCCCTTGGAGTATCCATACTCCAAAGGGAGAAGTGCGCCTTGAACCGATGCCGCAGGATTTTTTGGGGCGCCGGTTCGTTGAACTTTACGCTTGGCCTACTTTGCGCCGGGTTTACCTTCTGCCTGCTCCTGAAAAATTGGGTTGGAAGATACTAACGGATTCAGGGATTTTTTTGCGCCAAGACTGGAATCGTGAGAACTGCCTTTTGCTGATCCAAGATTTAATCAATGCGGAATGAGCAGTGTTTATATCCAGCGGATGCGAAATGTTCAGTCAGAGTATGGCGCAGTAACAGCAGCCCTCAGTTTCTTTGAGCAGCACCGGAAGGAACAGCAAATCACGCAGCAGAAAGGCACTTTGACACCCGGTGATTTCGTGCGTGCGGAACAGAATTTGGAAGCGACATATTTTATTCGGCTCTACGCTGAGTTTGAAGGCGTCCTCAAAGATCATTTGGCGACAAATCACCCGCGTATCAAAGTTCCGTAAAAGCCAAAAGTGGACTGGCTGCTGAGCCGGGTACTTCAACTGGAAGCACTTTCATTGGAACAGCCGCTGCGAATGAGGCCGGATGCCGTGCGTGATTACCGCAACTCCATCACGCATCGAGTACGCAAAGCTGTCTTTCGGGTCGCATTTGGCGACGCCCTTTCTGCTTTCAATACCTTTCTGGCTAGGCTGCCAGAGCCGCTGACATGACTATCAATCTATTCTTGAGAATTTACTTATGACAATTTACGAACCTGTAATTGGGATGGAATGCCATGCCGAGCTTTTAACCGACAGCAAGATGTTCTGCGGCTGCGCCAACGAGTTCGGCGGGGCGCCCAACACGCGCACCTGCCCGGTTTGCCTGGGCCTGCCCGGCTCACTGCCGACCATGAACCGGAAAGCGGTGCAGCTTGTGCTGCGGACCGCGCTTGCGCTGCACTGCGACGTGTCGCGGGACTGCGTGTTTGCGCGGAAGAATTACTTCTATCCCGACCTGCCCAAAGGCTACCAGATTTCCCAGTACGAGAACCCCATCGGGGTCGGCGGGTATTTAGACATTGATCTGGAAGATGGCGGCACGAAACGTATCCATATCCGGCGGGTCCATTTAGAGGAAGACACCGGCAAGCTCATCCACGCGGGCGGCAATGAAAGTGAAGTGGATTACAACCGCTCTGGTGTGCCGCTGATGGAGATCGTCACCGAGTTCCCGCCCGATCTCACGTCGGCAGATGAGGCCCGCGCCTACTTAGAGAAGCTGCGGTCTATTCTGGTCTATCTCGGCGCCTCCGACGGCAAAATGGAGGAAGGCCACCTGCGGGCCGAGCCGAACCTTTCCATCCGTCCTGCCGGGACAAGCGGCGTTGGGGTCAAGACCGAGATCAAGAACCTGAACTCGTTTAAGTCTGTCTACAAAGGCGTTTTGTACGAAGTCGAGCGTCAGTCCGAGCTATTAAACGACGGCGAGGCCGTGCGCCAGGAAACGCTGGGCTGGAACGATCTGCGGGGCGAGACCTATCACATGCGCTTCAAGGAAGAAGAGCAGGAATATCGCTACTTCCCCGAACCCGATTTAGTCGCCCTGCACTTTAATGATTCCGATGTAGACGCCGCCCGCGCCGCCCTGCCGGAGCTGCCCGATGCCAAGCGGGAGCGGTTCGTAACCCAGTACGGCCTGCGCCCGTATGACGCCGCCATTCTCACGGCGTCCCGTCCGCTGGCTGCCTATTTTGAGGAAGCCGCTGCCGGGGCCGACGCCAAAGCCATCGCCAATTATGTCACCGGCGATCTAGCCCGGCTGCTGAATGCTTCGGGCCAGGACATCACCGAAACTAAAGTCTCGCCCTCCCGCCTGCGCGAGCTGATCACGCTCCGGGACAGCGGCCAGATCACCAACGCCAGCGCGAAAACGGTTCTCGCCGCGATGTTCGAGACCGGCGAGGAACCGTCCGCGATTGTCGCCGCGCGTGGCCTCGCCGCCGTCTCCGACGACAGCGCCATTGCCGCCGAAGTCGAGCGCGTGCTGTCTGCCAACCCGGATGTCGTCGCCAAGATCAAAGCCGGCAACGATAAAAGCAAAGGCTTTTTGACAGGCCAGGTAATGAAAGCCCTGAAAGGCCAGGCCAAGCCCGACATCGTGAACCGCCTGCTCGATGAGAAGCTGACGGCACTGTAAGGTTACACGGGGTTGACCCCGTGCTTCATAAAATCAAGTCCCCGCCCTCTGCACTGGCAGACCTGGAAGGTGCGGGCAAGGAGCCGTATGCGGAACTGTCGTCTTCTCGTGCTTCCTGTCTTTGTCATGCCTGTACTTCTGTTGATGGGATGCGGCACGCATTCTTCGTCCGCTGGAAACAGCAACGAAAGTTTGGCGGCGGCGCGGGCGGGCTATGCGACGCAGTTGACGCGGCAGACGAAAACGCCGGACCCACTTCCTCAGCCGCCGGCAGGGTTTGAGCTGGTGACTTATCAGGCTCCGCTCGGCGCGTTCCCGGCGTATGTCGCAACCGTGCCGAGCGACGGGACAAAGCACCCGGCGATTGTCTGGGTGGCGGGCGGCTTCGACAACAGCATCGGGGATACGCCCTGGGCGGACGCAACGCCCGATAACGACCAGTCCGCGCGGGCGTTTTATCAGGCGGGGATTGTCACGCTGTACCCATCGCTGCGGGGCGGCAACAACAATCCCGGCTCGATTGAAGGGCTGTACGGCGAAGTGGACGATGTCATCGCGGCGGGCAAGTATCTGGCGTCCCGGCCCGATGTTGACCCGAAGCGGGTGTATCTCGGCGGCCACAGCACCGGCGGGACGCTCGCGCTGTTAGTGGCCGAGTCTACCCCGCAGTTCCGGGCCGTGTTCGCGTTCGGCCCTATCGGGCGCATCGAGCAGTACGGCCCCGATAATCTGCCGTTCGACATAAATAACGACAAAGAAACAACTCTGCGGTCGCCGATTTTGTATCTCAGCGCCATTACAAGCCCGACTTATGTGATGGAAGGCACCGAAAGCGGCAATTCCGGCCCGGAGCGGGATTTGTATTCAAGCTGCGAGAACCCGCTGGTTCATTTCTACCGCCTGCCGGGCCTCGACCACTTTTCAGAGCTTGCGCCCATCACTCCGATTATCGCCGGGGAAATTGTCCAGGACACCGGCCCGCAGCCGCATTTTGCGTTTGTTTCGCCGCAGTCCAAAATCCAGCCGATGGATCAGTAAACTCAGTTATAGCCTCTTATGAGAACGGCATTAATTTCAGACATTCACGGCAATTATGACGGTTTGCTGGCCGTGCTGGCTGATATCGAGCAGCGGCAGTGTGACCGCATTCTCTGTCTGGGTGATCTGGTAGACGGCGGTACTGGAAGCATCGAAGTCGTGCGTCTCATTCAGAAACTAGGCATTTCGACGGTGCAGGGCAACCATGACGAGTACCCGAACACGCCGTTGCCGCTGGAGATTGAAGATTGGCTGCGGGAACTGCCGGAAGCCATTGTCGACGGCTCGACTATTTACACGCACACGTCGCCGCGCGTGAAGAAGTCCAAAATCGGTAACGCAGTGGAAGCGTGGAACGTCTTTGAGGAAACCGAGTACCGGCGCATTTTTGTCGGCGACATTCATGTCCCCCTGATCTTCGGCGAGCAGTGTTCCGAGAAAGTCTCGGCGACATCTTATCCTGTTCCCTACGATGTCGGGTTTCCATTTGCCCCTGATGACCGTTACATTGTCTGCGTCGGCGCGGTCGGCTACAGCCGTGATGGGTACAACTGGCTCCGTTATGCGATTTACGATGACGCCCAGGACACAGTCACATTTTATGCCCCGGAAGGCCCAATTCTCGTATTTTAGCCATGCTTGACCAATTTCGCTGGGCCTTGCTGGCGCCGGGAGACAAAGTGCTGGTGGCAGTCTCTGGGGGGCCGGACTCGCTGTGCCTGCTGCACCAGCTTTGGACGGAGCAGGCAGCGCGGCGGATTAGCGTTGAGGCCGCGCATTTGGACCACGGTCTGCGCGGCGAAGAGTCGGCGGCGGAAGCACGGTGGATCTTAAATTGGTGTGCCGAGCGCGAGATTATCTGTCATTTGGGCCGTGAAGATGTCGCGGCATTTGCGTTAGCCCACAAGCAAAGCACTCAGGAAGCGGCGCGGGCGGTGCGCTATGCGTTTTTGGAGCGCACGGCGGCAAGCATCGGCGCAAACAAAATTGCAACGGGACATACTCGGAGCGATCAAGTTGAGACGGTTTTGGGAAACATTCTGCGCGGGACCGGCCTGGACGGCCTGCGCGGCATTCCAGCGCAGCGGGGGCAGATCGTTCGCCCCATGCTTGATGTTTCGCGAGCCGAAGTCGAAGCTTACTGCGCGGCGCACGATCTGACCCCTCGGCAGGATGCTTCTAACTATTCACCCGACCATTACACCCGCAACCGCCTTCGCTTAGAGCTTCTGCCGCAACTGAGGCGGGAGTATAACCCGCGTGTTGACGACGCGCTTGTGCGGCTGTCGGAGATCGCCGGGCGGGACAGCGATTATCTGGCACAGCAAGCAGAGACGGCCTTAACGGCAGTAACCCGTTTTCGTCAGAATGATCGCATCGTGCTGAAACGCGGTGCATTAGCGGCCCTGCACCCCGCCTTGCTGCGCTATGTCGTCCGGCTGGCGGCCACTAGCTTACGCGGTACAGGGAAAGGCATTTCCTACGAGCATCTGGAAACGGTCTGTCAGGCGATTTTGACGCGGCCAGGTTTGACCTATATCACTTGGCCTGTTCCTCCTTTCTTCGCGCTTACTTTCTCCTCACCACCATGCCATGTGCTTGTTGACGAGAGGTATGTTTACTTCACTATGACAAACGCTGCCGTGTCATACGGCGATGTTTCCGCTTCCCTGCCTGTGCCGGGCAGGGTCGCGCTGCCGGAACTCGGCTGGGCGATCACGGCTTCCTGGACCGAGACGCCTGGCGCGGCGCGGCTGGATGCCGATGCCGTTGACCTCGGTTCGTTTGTGGCCCGGAACTGGCGCTTTGGGGACAAGATTGACCCGATTGGGATGAGCGGGCGGCACAAAAAAGTGTCGGACATTTTTATTGATGCGATAGTGCCGCGCCATGACCGTAATCGGGTTCCGATTGTGGCTGACGCGCAGGGGCTTGTTTGGGTAGCGGGATACACGCTGGCCGAGCGGGTCAAAGTCACTGAAAAGGCAGTGCGGGTCTTGTATCTGTCGGTACAAAAAACTCACGCGGGAGAAAAAGCAGGAAATGGCGAAGGAAACCTAGAATAAACAGGCGGGCATTGTCTGCCCGGAGCAGTTTCATGGGTTTATGCCGGAATAAAGCGTTTACGCTAATTGAGCTGCTGATCGTCATTGCTATGATTGCGGTCCTCGGCGCGGTGCTGTTTCCCGTCTTCCAGAAAGTGCGGGAGAATGCCCGCCGAACGACCTGTCAGTCCAACCTGCGGCAGATCGGCCTCGCGACAGTTCAGTATACGCAGGACAGCGACGAAACCCTGCCGCCGGGCGCATACGCCCTCGGCGGCGCGACCGTTACCTGGCGTCAAGAAGTTTTTCCGTATGTCAAAAACGTCCAGGTCTTTACCTGCCCGTCGAACCCGTATGATGCGCTGACGACCGATGTGGACGGCGGCCAGTTTTTCGTGTCTTACGGGGCCAATGACTCGGTGCTGGCAAGCGGAAGCCCACCCGCCGCGCTGGGTGCTATCGAGAACCCGTCCACGCTGTTTTTGGTGGGCGAGACCGACGGCAGCGGGTACAAGCTGAACAACCCGCCGAACCCGCCGCTCTTGTCGCCGGACTGCGGGGAGTGCGATCTGCACCCGGCGGGGTCGCACACAGACCTGTTCGCGGGCCACCTGACACGCAGCAACTGGCTGTTCGCGGACGGCCATGTCAAGGCTCTGCATCCGACTCAGACCTGCGCGGGCGTGGACATCTGGGATTTAGACCGGAACAATGCGGACCAGCCCTGCTCCGGGCCGCTGGCCGCCGCGCTGCAAGACAACGAAGCGTATTGGAACGAGACGACCGAGCCATAACGTTTGTACCCACACGATCTCAGGAGAGTTGCCTGTTCAGGAGAATTGCATGATCTACGACTGCCCGCAGTGCGGGAGGCCGCAGGAAGCCGGGCGAACGGCCTGCCCTTACTGCCATGCCGAGTTCGACGGCCCCGTCCCCGCCGACGCTGTTGTCCCGGCAGCCGCGCCGGCTCCTGTGGAGGCGGCAGCCCCTGACACGCCGCCCGTCGAGGAAGGAACGGCAGAACCGGGGGAAGCCGCTGCCACGAAAGGGGCTGCTTCCAGCGAAGCCGCATCCGAAGCCGCATCAGTCTCGGAAGACCCGCCGGGCAGCGAAGCCGCGCCGGGGGAATCCACGCCGCCGCCGTCTGTCGCGGCAGAGGCGCCGCCCTCGATCCCGTCCGGCCCGGCGCCCTACCTGACGCCGCCGTCGTATGCGCCGCCGCCGTACTCGCCGTCCTCGTCCAGCGTCACGCCCCTGCCGTACACGACGCCGTCAAGTATTGGCGCCCCCCCGCTCGGACGGCTCACCCGCGCCCTGCTGCTCGCTTTTCCCATCGTTCTCGTGCTGGTTCTCGGCGGCGTGTATCTGGCCGGAACGCTGAACACAGAGTCCGATGCCGGCCAGGATCCGCTTCCGGCTGCCCATGCGTCCACGTCAATGCCGCCGTCCCCCGCCCAGGCGGTCAGCCCCGTGACGCTTTCCGGCGGCAGCAACACGAACGACAGCAGCGATCCGCATCATAAACTGCTGGAAGGCCGCTGGGTATCGAAGTCCGATGACTTTTACGTTTTCAACCCCGACGGCACCGGCTCACGCGGCTCTGCGCTGAACCCGTCGGCAGACCAGCCGTTTTTGTGGGGCCTTGTCCAGAACCGCCTGATGCTCTACGGGGCCAAAAACGAGACCCTGCGCTTCAATGTCGGCCCGGACAGCGACACAGTGTTCCTTGCGCCCCGGACCGGCCACTACGTCCAGTATTCACGGGCAAAGTCCACATAGAAAGGCGTCATAGTTATTGCGGGCGACTCAAGTCGCGGCAACAAGTGCACGAAACCTGCCTTCGCAGGTTAATACGGATTTCGGCATCTTGAGTCCGCGAAGGCGGACTTCGTGCTTTCGTTGCAGCGGTTTTAACCGCCCAATCTGCGAAAATTATGATTCTTACTTACAGAAAGGAGTGACACCGTGGACTCCCGCAAGACACACGGAGAAGCTCCCAAGTACGCGGCGATCCTTTGGGACAATGACGGCGTGCTTGTCGACACGGAACGCTGGTACTTTCAAGCCACGCGAGAGGTCTTCGCCGATGTGGGGATTGATCTCACGGCGGAACTCTATTTCGAGTATTTTCTCTCGCGCTCCAGCGGTACCTCGAAGTTTGCTTCCGCGCAGGGACTGAGCGAAGCGGACATCGCCGTGATGCAAGGCGCTCGGAACGAGCGCTATCTGCAAATGCTCGAACAGGAGGAGATCACGATTGCCGGTGTTCGCGAGACGCTCGCGGCCTTACGGCCACACTTCGTGATGGGGATCGTGACAAGCTCCCGTCGCCGGCATTTCGAGACGATGCATCGTCGGACGAACCTGCTGGAGTTTTTTGACTTTGCAGTCACGCTTGAGGATTACGCACGAAGTAAGCCGGCGCCTGATCCGTATCTCGCCGCCGTCGCTCGCAGCGGGCGGCCTGCCGGCAGATGCCTCGCGATTGAGGACACGCCACGCGGGCTGATTGCAGCACGGGCGGCCACGCTCGATTGCTGGGTCATCCCCACGGAACTGACTCGGCGAGCGACGTTTTCCGGCGCAGCGCGAGTCCTCGATCGTATTACTGACGTGTCAGCCTTACTGCTCGATGCGGGTTAAGCCTTTGCTTGGATAGGAGGGAGAGGAGCTAAGTATTATGACACTCTACGAAGTTGCCGAACAACTCGACGCTTTTCCTGATGACCAAACTATTTACGCTGTGGGATATTATGAGGGCTGGGGTCCTGACACATTTGCAATGGTCAGAGTATCGCCGGAAGATGGACATATCCGCCAAGTTTTTGACGGCATAGAAATGTGTTACGTTTTAGAGATCAACCTCGCCAGAGAAATCGTTGAGGTATATCAAGAGCATCATAAAATTTCTGCACCCAGCACGGGACAAAAGTTGCAGGCAATCATCTACTACGCAGAAAATGACGCCTATTTACCTCCCGATGATAAAGTCAAAAGAAGCTACGCTGTCATACCAAAGTACTCACGGGCAGAATACAGGTGAGACTACCAGCCGTCCTGCCAGCGCTTGATATCGTAGCCGTGGAAGCCGTAGCAGCGGACGATTTGGATGGTTCGTATGGGCGTCGCATACGGTGGGTTGCGGGTCACGAACAGGGGCGGCTGCGGCTCGACGCGGTCGAAGACGGCTCGCAGATCGTCAAAGTGATCTTGGTTGTCGGTGTCGTTCAGGAAGATCGCATTGCGGCCTTTGAGTGCGGCTTGGTCTTCCCAAAACATGTATTCCGAGGCTTTGTAGTTCAAAAAGAGGGCGTAAGTGTCGGGATGGCCCGGCAGGTAGAACGCCGCTTCCGACGGCATCCGGTAGTTGATGCCGAACACGAACGGGTCGCCGCCCATCGCCACTTTTTCGGCGGTTACTCGGCTTGCCATCTGCCGCCAGCCGTACAGCTCATTTGTCCGGTCATCCGGCGGCTTTGGGAACTTGATGCCGGCCGTGTAGAGAGCGCTGGGGAACAGCGCGGCAGTCGTCAGCAGGACCGCAAGCGCCGCGCTCAAGCCAGCCCACACGCGCTTGACAGCCACACGGGTGTCCCAGCAGCGAACCAGTACGGCCGCTGTCAGGATAAAGCCGGAGACATACGAGTCCACCGCCCAGTTGCCCTCCACTTTACTTTTGAGCGCCGTCACGACAATCGCGGCAAAAGACACTGCCGCCGGACACCACAAGAACAAATACGCCTCGTCACGCTCCTGGAAGCCGCGCTTGAAGCCGTCGCCGAGCGTGTAAAGATAGGTCAGAAAGACAAACGGCGACATCAGCAGCGCTTGGTCGCCGAGGAACCGTCCCACCCATTTGAGGCCGTCATGCCCGGAGCCGCGTGAACTCATGGCGTGGGCGTGTATCCAGAAGGCGTTCTCGTGCGTGTGGTTCCACCAAAGAAACGGCGCGAGCATCAGCAGCGCGACCGCCCCGGCGAGATACGGCTCCGGGCGGCGCAGCCACCGTTCCCGTGCAGTCGGCGAGAGCAGAAGGTACAGAAAGACGCTCGGCAGGAGCAAAAGTGCATTGAGCTTGGCCTGCGCCGCCAGCCCCGCGAGAAGGCCCGCCCAGATCCACCAGCGCGGCCTGTCGGTCAGCGCCCGCTGGATGACGTACAGCGCGGCGGCCCAAAGCGCAAGCTGGACCGGGTCCTGGGTCATAATCACCGAGCCTGCCGCAAACAGCGGCACGACGTTCGCCAGCACAAGCGACGCCAGAGCGACAGTCGGCCCCAGCAGCCGCTTTGCCAATAAGTAGATGAAGATGCCCGCAATCAGCGCACACACGGTCGCGCCGGCCCGGACTCCCAGCTCATTTGTGCCGAGCAGCAGCGTGAACAGGCGTATGACGGGAGCCATGAGCGGGGTATTATCGTAGTAGCCCCAATCAAGGTGGCGGGACCACTGCCAGTAGTAGGCTTCATCCTGCACAAGCTCGTGCTGGGTATCATACCAGAAGCGGAAGACGGTGAGCAGGACCAGCAGGAGAGCGGCTAAAGAGTCGGCGCGGGAAGATGTCAGGCGAGTGGATTGTGAGGTCATAGGGCCAGATAGTACCCGGCACTGGAAGTGCCGGTCTACTGTTGCTATAGGCTTTGTTGCACAATTCAGAACCACGTCCTAAAGGACACGGCTATTAGGCGAAGACGCCGCGAACCCCCACTTCGTGGGGCTAAGACTTCGGACCTGATGCTTCTGAACTGTTTCTGAGTGCGCCGAAGGCGTAGTTCCCGGCGTCTTCGCCCAATAGCCGTGTCCTTTAGGACATGGAACATGGGCAGACGGATTTATGCAACAACGCCGGTTGCTAAATCTTAAACAGTGAGTCGCTGACAGGCTGGTTGACGCGGACATTCTGATAGACCGTCGCCCCTGCCAGTTGGTTGTTAGTGTTGTACAGCTCCACACGGGTCGGGACCCAGATGCCGGGCGCGACCTGGACGGGGTTCACATAACGCAGGATCTTGGTCAGCTTGCCGTCCCGGTCGTAGTTGTATCGCTGGGTCGTGATGTGCGTCTTCGGGTCAATCCAGACCAAATCTTTTTCGGTCTCGCCGCGCTGCTTCGGCTGGAGCTGGAAACAAAGCAGGCCGGCCTCACGCCGCAAAAACGTCGCGTTGTAATCGGTCAAAAGCTCCGGCGGGACCAGGCCGAAATCGAGCAGCGACTGCCGTTTGCCCGGCGCCCCGGTCGTGTCCTGGACTTGATGCACAAACGGCGCAACGGTCAGCTTCCGGTTGCCGTTGATGATATAATACCCGGTGGCGAGGTGCGGGATGGTGGCTTCAATGCGGAGCTTGCCGGGCTGGGCGTAGGTCATGGACCCTTGATGCAGACGGTAGGCCAGGGCAATGTCGCCGCTGATCGTCTTTAAGACGTCCTGGTTCTCCGCCACGATCCGGCTGCTCGCCTGCATCGTCTTGATATTTGCCGAAGTCAGCGATTGAATACTCGGCGCGGCGGACGCGGCAGTCAGCGGCGCAAGAGCCAGCGCGGCGGAAATATAGGTTACAGGACGGAAATTCATGGGAGTTTTCCTCGGTGTTTTCGTGTTCTTTCAGTGTACTCTGTTAGTATAAGGACAACAGGGCCGGGAATGTTCCCGGCTGTAAGTAGAACGAAATACAGAACGAAATTATGATTGACACACACGCTTTGCGCGTTTTGGAATTTGAGGCCATTCGGAAGCAGCTTGCGGCCCAAACGGCCTGCTCGCTGGGGCGGGAGCTGGCCGAGGCGGTAACACCGTCGGACTGGCTGCCGCAGGTGCAGGCGCGGCTCGATGAAACGACCGAGTGCCGCAATTTGATGAGCGTCAAGGGCAACCTGCCGCTCGGCGGGGTTTCGGACATCCGGCCTCTCGTGCGGTCGGCGGAGATCGGGGCCATTTTAGAAGCGCACGGACTGCTGGATATTGCCGAAGCGGCGGCGGCATCCCGGTCGCTGAAGCTGTTTTTGCAGAAGCTGGCCGCCGATTACCCGATCATGGCCGAGCGGGCCTCCGCGCTGGGGCAGTTCCCGTCGCTGGAGTCGGAGATCAACGCGAGCATTGGCATCAACGGGTATGTGCTGGACTCGGCCTCGCCCGATTTAGCCCGCATTCGCAGCCAGCGCAAAACGGCGTCGTCGCGGATGATGGACCGTCTGAACGGGATCATTTCGGGGCCGCTGCGGACGATGCTGCAAGACCCGGTGATCGTGCAGCGCGGCGACCGCTACTGTGTCCCCGTCAAAGCCGACCACCGGGGCGCGTTCGGCGGCATTGTCCATGATACGTCGTCGTCCGGCGCAACCCTGTTCATGGAGCCGCAGGTCGTCGTAGATCTCGGCAACGAGATCAAAGAGCTGGGCATCAAAGAAGACCAGGAAATCACGCGGATTCTACGACGCTTGACCGACAGCGTCGCCCGCGTCGGGGCAAGTTTAACGGTGACAATGGAAACACTCGGCGCGATTGACTTCATCGCCGCCCGTGCGCGTCTTGCCGAGGTCCATCATGCGGTCGAGCCTTCCCTGAATAACAGCGGCCTGACCCGGCTGCTGTCGGCCCGGCATCCCCTGATTGACCCGAAATCGGTGGTCCCGATTGATATTGAGCTGGGCGGCAGCGCGAACAAGATTCTGCTGATTACCGGGCCGAACACGGGCGGCAAGACGGTCAGTTTAAAGACGACCGGCCTCTTGACGCTCATGGCCCAGTGCGGCCTCCATGTCCCGGCGTCGCGGGCCGAGATGAACGTCTTTGACCAGGTGTTTGCCGACATCGGCGACGAGCAGAGCTTGCAGCAGTCGCTTTCGACTTTTTCGGGGCATATCACAAACATTGTTCGGATCCTCAGAGACCTGCGCCGCAACGCTTTAGTTCTTTTAGATGAAGTCGGCGCGGGGACCGATCCCGGCGAGGGGGCGTCCCTCGCCCGCGCCCTGCTGGACCATCTGCGCTCGCACGACGCCCGCGTCATCGCGACCAGCCATTACGGCGAGCTGAAGACGTATGCGTTTGTGACGAACGGCGTCCAGAATGCCAGTGTCGAGTTCGACGAGCAAACGCTTTCACCGACCTACCGGCTTTTGCAGGGCATTCCCGGCTCGTCCAATGCCTTTGCGATTGCGGGGCGTTTAGGAATGCCGTCGTCCGTTCTCGACACCGCCCGCGTCGCGCTGACCGGCTCCGACGAGACCGCCGACCTCTTGCGGGAGCTGGAAGAAGGCCGCCGCAAAGCGATCAGCGAAGGCCGGGCCGCCGAGCAGGCGCGGGTCGAAGCCCAGATGCTCCGCCGCCGCTATGCCGATGAGCTGTCTAATCTCGAAGCCCTGCGCCGCGAAAGCCGCCAGAAAGCGCAGGAAGAAGCGCGGGCCTTAATCAAACGCGCCCAAGACAAAGTAGACCACACGCTGGCCGAGCTGCGCCGCGCCCAAAGCGAAGGCAAGCAGACTGAGCGGGTGCGCCAGAAGATCAAGGACATCGGCAGCGATCTGCAAAGCGCGATCCAAAACAAGCTGTCGGCCGATCAGCCCGCCGCGCTGGAATTTGTTCCTGACCGCCCCCTGCGCCGGGGCGACAAAGTGACGATCACGACCCTCGGCATGGCCGGCGAGCTTCTGGAAGACGCCCAGGGCGACGCCCCGGTCCCGGTGCAGGTCGGCGCGATGCGCGTCAGTGTCCCGCCGTCTACGCTGCTGCTGCTGGGTTCCGAGCCGCGCCAAGCCAAAGCGACGGCGGCCCGGCCTGAGATGACGCCGCTGCCGCGCTCCGCTGCCGGCCTGCCGCCGGTCAAAGACGGCGATTCGGAGCCGTCGTTCAACATGGAAAAGACCATCGGCATCACGCCTCAGCTTACGCTGCTGGGCCAGCGTGCCGAAGAAGCCGTCTCAAACGTCGAGAAGTATTTAGACGATGCCTACGCGGCCGGCCTCAGCCGCGCCCGTTTGGTGCATGGCAAAGGCACCGGCGCTTTGCGCCGGGCGGTTCAGGAATATGTTTCTTCCCACCCGCTCGTCACCGAATACGCCACGGCCACTCCCGAAGAAGGCGGCGCAGGTGCTACTGTCGTCACGCTGCGGGCGACGTAGTGAAGATGCGTGGAACTAAAGTTCTCCGCTGTGTGGCGAAGACGCCTAATGTCCATCTTCATGGACAAGGAGAAGATAGTGCCAGAAGCGTCCTAATCTTTGTCCGCGCAGGCGGACATTAGGCGTCTTCGCCACACAGCGGAGAACTTCAGTTCCACGCTCTTCCTGCCTGCGAAACAGTTTCTAATCATGCCTGAAATCTACACAATCGGCTACGAGGGGATGAGCCAGGACGCGCTGTTCCAAACGCTGGTCTTTCACGACATCGAGACGCTGCTGGATGTGCGTGAGCTGCCGCAGAGCCGCAAGCCGGGGCTGTCCAAGACCGCGCTTCGCCTCGCAGCAGCCGATTACGGCCTCCAGTATCAGCACATTCGCGCTCTCGGAACACCGCGCGACATCCGCTACCAGCGGAAAATAGACCATGATGAAGCCGCGTTCCGCCGGGACTTCCTGACTTATTTAGCGACGCAGGACGCGGCGATGGAAGCGCTGGTGGAACAAGCGCAGTCCTCGCGCTGCTGCCTGCTGTGCTATGAAGCTAACCCCGAAGAATGCCACCGCTTGATGGTCGCAGCCCGCGCGGTCGAAATGGCGGGCGGAGCGCTGACGGCCGTGCATCTGTTCGCAGCGTAGGGGCGAACCTTGTGTTCGCCCCTTGTTCCTGTTCGCCCTTCTTGTTCCTGTTCGCCCTTCTTGTTCCTGTTCGCCCTTCTTGTTCCTGTTCGCCCTTCTTGTTCCTGTTCGCTTCTCTTACCCTGCCACAAACGGCTCTTCCGTCAGTTCGGCGTCATCGTCGTCTACAGGGGTGACTTCCCACCAGTTGTCCCCGGATTTCACTTCGGCTTTGAGCGGCACGTCGAGCGGGTAAGCGTTCTGCATGGCGTCTTTGACCAGCTTGGACAGCTCGCGGACGTTCTCTGCGGGGCACTCGAACAGCAGCTCGTCGTGGACCTGCAAAACCATGTGGGCGCCGAGATTGGCTTCGGTCAGCGCGGACGCGACGTGGAGCATGGCAATCTTGATGATGTCGGCGCTGGTTCCCTGGACCGGCATATTGGCGGCCTCGCGCTCCGCCGACTGCCGGAACTGGAAGACGCGCGAATTGATGTCGGGGACGTAGCGGCGGCGGCCCAAGAGTGTTTGGACGTAGCCCTTTTCACGAGCGCCCTCTAAGACGGTCTCTAAGTAGGCGCGGACACTGGGGTAAAGGTCTAAGTAGGCTTTGATCAGCTCGGCGGCGCGGGCGAAGTCAATCCCCAGCTCGGCGGAGACGCGGAACGGGCTGGCCCCGTAGATGACGGCGAAGTTGATAGTCTTCGCCTGCCGCCGCTGGTCGTTCGTCACGGGCTGGTCATCGGGAACCTCAAAGATGCGCCGGGCGGTCTGGGCATGGATGTCCGAGTCGGTGTTGAACGCCGCCACCAGGCCGGGGTCTTTCGTGATGTGCGCGAACAAGCGCAGCTCAATTTGTGAATAGTCGACGGAAACAAGCACCGAGCCGGGCGAAGCGACAAAGCCTTTGCGGATTTCCCGGCCAATTTCCGTGCGGACAGGAATGTTCTGCAAGTTCGGGTTGCTGGAGCTTAAACGGCCGGTGCTGGTGACGGTCTGATTGAGCGATGTATGCACTTTGCCCGTTTGGGGGTTGATCAGCGCAGGCAGGGCATCGGCGTAGGTGGATTTCAGCTTTGCCACTTCGCGCCACTGGATCACTTTGCGTGCGATGTCGTGGCCTTTCGCGGCCAAATCTTCCAGCACGTCCGCCCCGGTCGAGTAGCCGGTCTTTGTCTTCTTGCCCGCCGGCAGCTTCAGCTTGTCGAACAGCACTTCCTGAAGCTGCTTGGTCGATCCGACGGAGAACTTTTCGCCGGCCAGGGCAAAGATGTCGGCTTCCAGCGATGCGACCTGCTCGCCGAGCATCGCGCCGACCTGACGCAGCCAGGCGGCGTTGACCGAAACGCCTTCCCGCTCCATGTCCGCCAGGACCGAAGCCAGCGGCAGCTCAATGTCGCTGAGAATAGACAAAAGGCCGTCGCGCTCTAAACGCGGCGTCAGCGCGGCTTCCAGGGCTTGAATGGCCGAAGCTTCGTCCATGACACCGGCGATAGGGTCGGCGGGATCGGCGACAAGCTCGATTCCAGCATTATCGGCGGCCACATCCGCCAGCGGATACCCCGCCCGGCCTGCGTTGAGCAGGTACGCCGCCAGCAGGGTATCGAACGCCGCGCCCCGCAGCGTGACGCCGTAGCGCCCTAAAACGCCCGTGACTAATTTGAGGTCGTACACCGATTTTGCACGGGCGGCGTCTTCCAAAAACGGCGAGAGCGCCGTTCCCCACTCCGCCCAATTCGCGTAAAACGCCCCGCCGGGCAGGCCGAACGCGATCCCGATAAGCTCTGCGTTCATCAGGCTCATCGCCGCTAGTTTGACGCCTTCGGGCGGGGCGAGATGAAGCTGGACCCCCACCGGCGCATCCGTGTCCGCAAGCCGCGCCAGCAGCGCGTCGAGCTGGGCGGGAGTAGTGATGGTCTCATGCGCTGGCCCCGCCGTGGTAGGGGCGCTGCTTGCTGCGCCCTCCCCATCTGCTTCCTCGTCAGCCCCTGGAGAAGAGGGCGCAGCAAGCAGCGCCCCTACCACGGCGGGGCGGTTCTCCTCAATCGTCTTCGCCCGCTGCTCGCGCTCTAGGTTCGGCAGCCGCTTCAAGAGTGTGCGAAACTCCAGCTTGTCGAAGAGCGCTTTGATGGCCTCGTAGTCCGGGCCGATGGTCTGATAGTCAGGCTTGATTTCAACCCATTCCGGCAGGGGAACGTCCCGAACAATGGTTGCCAGGCGCTTGCACTGGACCGCGCTGTCCGTGTGCTGGATCAGCAGGTTTTTCGTCTTTTCCGGCAGCTCGTCCACATGGAACAATAAGTTTTCCAGCGTGCCGTATTCTTTCAGCAGCTTGGACGCGCCCTTTTCGCCGATGCCGGGGACGCCGGGCAGGTTGTCGGACGCATCGCCTTTGATGCCTTTGAAGTCGGTGATCTGCGCCGGGGACAGGCCATAACGGGCGCGGACGGCGGCCTCGTCGTAGGTCACGGTGTCGGTGACGCCCTTGACCGTGATCATCACCTGCACCGCGCCGCGCCCTTCCAGCGGGCTGCCGTCGTCCACTAATTGCAAAGCGTCGCCGTCGCCGGTGACAATCAGCACATCGTAGCCAGCAAGCTTGCCGATCTCCGCCAGCGTCCCGCACACGTCGTCGGCCTCAAAGCCCGGCACTTCGACATTCGGCACCCGGAACGCCGCCGCCGCTTCCCGCGCCAAAGCCCGCTGCGGTTTCAAATCGTCGGGCATTCGGAGCCGCGTCCCTTTGTAGGTCGCAAGCTCCTGATGCCGGAACGTGGCGACGGGCGGGTCGAACGCCACAAAAATCGCGTCGGGCTTTTCGCGCTCCAAAATGGTGAGCAGCATCAGCACAAACGAATATACGGCATTGGTTGGGAGGCGGTCGGACGTGGACAGCGCCCGCATGGCAAAAAAGCCCCGGTACAAGAGGCTGTTGCCATCAAGAATGACAAGTTTAGGCATACACAGAGTATACCCGCCTTAGCCGCTAACGCCTCGGCCAATCGGTCATGGCGCGGGCATCGGCATTTCCAAACTGTAATCTACGCTGGCGTCTGCTCGCACGGTGATAAATTGGGCTGATATCGGAGTTGCTGCCGAGCTTCCGTTGAGTGAGTATGCGCCCGCCACTGAAATCCCGTCGGTATCAAATGTTGAACTGCTGTCGCTGACAACGCGCAGGCGACCCAGGGTCATTCCTAGCGCCGAGGCCATTGTCTGCGCCCGTTCCCGTGCATTCGCCACGGCAAGCGTCAGCGCCCGCTGCTCGGCGGCCTGCCGGTCGGCGAGAGTGTATGTCAACCCTGTGATTCGTGTCGCCCCCGCCCCTGCCGTGAGGTCTATGAGCCGGCTGACTTCGCTGACATGGTGCAGTGTCACTTGTACCGTGTTTGTCACCACATAGCCGACGAAAACAGGAACAGAAGCGTCGCTGAACTGCCTCGTGACGGTATAATCCGCCGTCTGGATGTCTTCGCTTCGGACGCCGGGAAGCGCCCTGATCCTGGCGACCAGTGCCGTCGTGCGAGCCGCGTTTTGCTGGGCGGCGACTGTTTCCAGCCGCGCGGCCACTTTGACAGAGATCGTCAAGTTCGCCACATTCGCCTTCGTTTTGATCTCGGCATGACCTTGTGCCGTGAGATGCGGTGCTGCCGACTCAGGGGCAGCCGGGTTGTTTAGGGGTTGAGAATGTGCCGCCGGAGCCAGCAGGCACAAGAGAACGATACCGACCAATTTTGTGAGGTACATAGAGATTTCTTTCTGAACAATGTCAAGAGGAGACCTCACCCGGCAGCAAGCTGCCACCCTCTCCTTCCGAAAGGAGAGGGTCGGAACAGAGTTCCGGGGTGAGGCGTTTTCTACACCGCCTCGCGCTTCTTGTATTCTTTCAAGGCGTAGCGGCCCAGCAGAAGCAGCGGAAGCCAGATCGGCGAATAGGCCAGCAGCCAGATGACGAGGGCAAGCAGGGCTGCGGCGGAACCCGTCAGCGACTCTAATGCGTCGTGCGTCGTAGTCTTCATCAGGCCGGACAAGCCTGTCGCAGCCGGCACCGCAGCGGCAGCTTTCGGGGTCTGGCTTAAATCTATCGTGAGGGTGCCGAGCGCGGCCATTCGTTTCAGCATCTTGAGGCGGGCGCGGGTCTGGGCCAGCTTCACGCGCTGGTCTTGCGTGTCTTCTTTATCTTCCCATTTGGCGCGAGAACCCAGTGCTTTGAGCCGGGCTTCGGCCTGTGTGAGATCGCTTTCCTCGACGGCCTGCGCTTCGTGGGCATCGCTGGTCTGCTCAGTGATGTCCTGGCCGGTAATGTTCTTAGACACGACTGTGCCGAGCTTCGCGACGGCGGCGAGAAACGTCTCAAACTGGACTTCGGGGACTTTGACGATCAGCTCCCCGGATTTCCGGCCATCGTCCCCGGTCGTCAGGTTGTTCGCCGCCACATAGCCGCCGGTTTCTTTGACCATATCGTTGATCTTGTCCCCGGTCGCGTCCGGGTCCGGCACTCGAAGGCCGATGCCGGCTTCTTTATGCACCTGCCGCAGCGAGTCCGGGTCTCCATTCAGGTCATTGGCGGTTCCGTTAATGCTGTTCGAATTCGGCTTTTCAGGTCCAAAGTTGCCATAGACAACGGGGCTTCCCGTCGGCGCTTCTGGGGCGGAAGCTCTCGCTATCAGTATTGGTTTGGGCGGTGGCGGAACACTTTTGGGCATCGGGACCGAAGCCGTCGTTTGAGGATAGGGCTTGAAGACTCTTATGTTCCGTTCTGCCGCCGGCGCAGTGGCGCTTGCTGTTGGTGTCTGCCGCGAGTTCTCGCGGACGGTCTGGAACATCGGGTAGCAGACGAACCAGGCGACGACGGCGACGGCGGCGTAGGTCCAGGCGGGGAGGCGGCGGCGACGAGCAGAGGGTTTGAGGGCAGGGGTGCCTGCCCCTACTTCGGAGGCGTCTGCGCTGGGTTCCGCCAGCAGCTTCTCGCGCAATGCCGGCGAAAGCGCCTCTTCGGGTTCGGTGGCGCGGAGGTCTTCGGTCACTTGTGTCATGAAAGTCATCTCCTCTTGGCAGGACGCACAGTGCGTCAGGTGGCGGCGGACAAGGGCGCGGCGGAGCGGCGAAAGCTCGCCGTCGCTGTAGGCTTTCAGGTCGTCTTGGAACAAAAAGCAGTTCTTCATAGAGCGGACTCCGGCAGGGTGTCGGACAGAACATAGCCGCTGAGAGAAACGCGCAGGCGGCGAAACGCGGTAGACAAACGGGACTTGACGGTGCCGACCGGCACTCCCAGCACGGCGGCGCACTCGGCGTAGGTCATCTCATGCAGCTCATGCAAAATTACGGCGTCCCGGTGGCTCGGCGACAACGCTTCTAATGCCGTCTCAATTTGGCCGGACAATTCTCGATGGGCGGACTGATGCGCCGGGCCGTGGGCATCGGGAGCGGCTTCGGCGCGGGCGTCGTCATACGGGACAGTCACGGGCCTTCCTTTCGCGGCGTGTTTCAAGCAGTGGTTCAGCGCGACCCGGTAGGACCAGGTCGCAAGCGATGATGCGCCGCGAAAGCTAGGGAAGCTCTGGTACAGCGCGACAAAGATTTCCTGGGTCAAGTCTTCGGCATCGGCGTCGCACGGGGCGTAGCGGCGGACCAGCCGGTGCAGGCGCGGGCCGTAGAGGTCTACGAACGCTGCCCACGCGCCGGGGGCGTGATCTTGAATTTGGTCTGCGAGCTGCCGGTCCAACAAGAAAGTTTCCACCTTTGTCTTCGCTTCTGTTAAGTTTGTTTCAAGTGGACAGCAAAAGGTTCAAACTTTGTGAAATTATTTTCGTTGCTATTTTGCTAGTTTCCTACTTGCATTTATAGGAAATCGCGGGTATTCTGTCGTTTATGAAGCTCACACGTCTTTTTATTCTGCTGGCACCGGTGCTTGCGGTGACTCTTTTCGGCTGCGGCCACAAAACCGGCGGCACTTCCGAGAACGCTGCGGCAGGCGGCAGTGGGGTGCTGCTCAACGTCTCGTATGATCCGACGCGCGAGTTCTACAAAGATTTCAACACAGCCTTCGTCAGCTACTGGCGGACCAAGTCAGGGCAGACCGTCACGATCAAGCAGTCGCACGGCGGCTCCGGCAAGCAGGCGCAGGCCGTCCAAAACGGCCTTGCCGCCGATGTCGTGACACTCGGCATTTCGTCCGATATTGACGCTCTGGCGTCTTCCGGGCTGGTTGCCCAGAATTGGCAGACCAAGCTGCCGAACCACAGCGTCCCGTATACCTCTACCGTGGTTTTTTTGGTTCGTCACGGCAACCCAAAGGGGATCAAAGACTGGGCGGATTTGGTGAAGCCCGGTATTTCCGTCGTGACCCCGAACCCGAAATCATCGAGCGGCGGGCGCTGGAGCTACCTAGCCGCTTACGGCTACGCGCTCAAAGCCCCCGGCGGCAGCCCGGACACAGCGAAAGCTTTTATCGCGCAGCTTTACAAGAATGTGCCGATTTTAGATTCTGGCGCACGCGGCGCGACCGTGACTTTCACCCAGCACAATGTCGGCGACGTGCTTTTGGCGTGGGAAAACGAGGCGTATTTGGTCAACAAGCAGATCGGCAAAGGCCAATATGATATTGTGTACCCGTCCGTCAGCGTCCAGGCCGAGCCGCCGGTGGCGGTCGTGGACAAAAACGCCGACGCGCATGGTACGCGGCCTCTGGCCGAAGCCTACTTGACCTACCTGTACTCGCCGGAAGGCCAGGAAATTGCGGCGAAGCACTTTTACCGCCCGCAGGACCCGGCAGTCACCAAGAAATACGCGGCTCAGTTCCCGGTGATCAAGACATTCACGGCGCAGGACATTCTCGGCGGCGTCGCGGCGGCGCAAAAGTCGCAGTTCGCCGACGGCGGTGTGTTTGATCAGATTTATGTGAAGAAGTAATGATTGAATGCGTGGGACTGAAGTCCTGCGCTGTGGGGCGCAGACGCCTAATGTCCGCCTTCGCGGACAAGGAGAAGACTGTGACAAAATCCTAATCTTTGTCCACGCAGGTGGACATTAGGCGTCTGCGCCCCACAGCGTAGAACTTTAGTTCCACGCCCTTTCGATCCCCACCCACTATGGCCGTCACACTCCCGCAACCTGTAGTCAAGACAAACACCGCCCGGCGTATTCTGCCGGGCTTTGGACTGTCGCTTGGCTACACGCTCTTTTATCTTTGCCTGCTGGTCTTGATCCCACTGTCGACGACGTTCTTCAAGGCCGCCGAACTCAGCCCATCAAAGTTTGCGGCAGTTATTACCGACCCGCGCACGGTTGCCGCGTTTAAGCTCAGCTTCGGAACGTCGGCGCTGGCGGCGCTGTTTAATGCGTTTGCCGGACTGATGGTGGCCTGGACTCTGGTGCGCTACCCGTTTCCGGGCCGGCGGATCGTGGATGGCCTGGTAGACCTGCCGTTTGCCCTGCCGACCGCCGTAGCAGGCATCTGCCTGTCGGCGGTCTATGCGGAAAACGGCTGGATCGGATCGCATTTGTACTACTGGCATTTTAGTCACGGTGCGCTGGTACGGGGCAGCCATTTTGCCATTTCCTACACACCGCGCGGGATTTTTGTCGCGCTGGTCTTTATCGGACTGCCGTTTGTGGTCCGCACGGTGCAGCCCGTCTTGCTGGATCTAGAAACCGACATTGAAGAAGCGGCAGCGAGCCTCGGCGCGACGCGAAGCCAGATCTTCGGGCGCGTCCTGCTCCCTACTCTCTTCCCCGCCGTGCTGACCGGAGGAACCCTGGCGTTCGCGCGGGCATTGGGCGAGTATGGCTCGGTCATCTTTATCTCGAACAACGTGCCATTGCAGGGGGAGATTATCCCGCAGCTCATCATGGAGAAACTGGACCAGTACGATTACGCCGGAGCAAACGCGATTGCGGTCATCATGCTGCTGGCATCGTTTGCGTTATTGCTGCTGATCAACGTCTTGCAGGGCTGGACCCGCCGGCGGCTGGGAATGAGCGGCGTATGAATACCCGGCCACGTTTGGCGACGGAACCGCTGCTTATTCGCCTGCTGTTTATTGGAGGTACGCTGGTCTTTCTCGGCCTGTTTCTCGGTCTGCCGCTGGTGACGGTTTTCGTGTCCGCATTTTCTGAGGGGCGAGGCGCGTATTTCGCGGCGCTTCAAGACCCGGACACAGTCAGCGCGATCAAGCTGACTTTGCTCACCGCCGCCGTTTCGGTTCCGCTGAACGTCATTTTCGGCATTGCGGCGGCCTGGGCGATTGCCAAGTTCGAGTTTCGGGGCAAAAACTTATTATTAACCCTGATTGACTTGCCGTTTGCCGTCTCGCCGGTCGTGGCCGGTCTGATTTTCGTGCTGCTTCTCGGCAAATTTACGCCGCTGGGAGGCTGGCTGGAAGCGCACGACATCAGGATCATCTTCGCCGTGCCGGGGATTATTCTGGCGACGACGTTTGTGACATTCCCGTTTGTTGTCCGGGAAGTTTTGCCGGTGATGCAGGCGCAGGGTATGGACGAGGAGCAGGCGGCGCGGGTGCTGGGGGCATCGGGCTGGCAGACATTCTGGAGAGTGTCCCTGCCGAACATCAAGTGGGGGCTGCTGTACGGCGTGATCCTGTGCAACGCCCGCGCGATGGGCGAGTTCGGCGCGGTGTCGGTGGTATCGGGCAAGATTTTAGGGCTGACCGACACGCTGCCGCTGCAAGTGGAAGCGTTCAACGACGATTACAACTTCACCGGCGCGTTTGCCGCCGCATCGCTTCTCGCCATGCTGGGCCTCGTCACGCTGGTCGCAAAATCGCTGATTGAGTGGAAGACAGCCCGGCATCTGCAATAAATTATGAGCATTGAAATACGCGATGTTTCCAAGACGTTCGGCGCATTTCAGGCGCTTTCGGACGTCAATCTGACCGTCGGGAGCGGCGAGCTGGTGGCGCTTTTGGGGCCGTCGGGATCCGGCAAAACGACGCTTTTGAGAATCATCGCCGGTCTGGAATTCGCGTCGCAGGGGGCTATTCTGTTTGACGGCGCGGATGCGTCCCGTCAGGATGCCCGCTCGCGCCGGGTCGGCTTTGTCTTCCAGCATTACGCGCTGTTCCGGCACATGACGATCTTTGAGAACGTGGCATTCGGCCTGCGGGTGCGCCCGCGAGCGACCCGCCCGACAAACGCCGAGATTAAGGCGCGGGTGCATGAGCTGCTGGGTCTGGTCCAGCTTGACGGCCTGGCCGCCCGGTTCCCGTCGCAGCTTTCCGGCGGGCAGCGGCAGCGGGTCGCGCTGGCCCGCGCTCTCGCCGTCGAGCCGAGCGTGCTGCTGCTGGATGAGCCGTTCGGGGCTTTAGATGCCCGCGTCCGGCAGGAGCTTCGGTCCTGGCTGCGGCGGCTGCACGACGACCTGCACATCACAAGCGTCTTTGTGACCCATGATCAGGAAGAAGCGCTGGAAGTCTCAGATCGGGTGGTCGTGATGAACCACGGCAAAATTGAGCAGATCGGCACGCCTGACGAAGTCTACGAGCATCCGGCGAACCCGTTTGTCCTGAACTTCCTCGGCAGCGTCAACGTCTTTCACGGGCGGGTTCACGACGGCGAAGCGCATCTCGGCCCAGCGCCTGCCACGGCCTCGGTCTCTTATGTCCGCCCGCACGAGGTGGACATCAGCCGCCTCCCCGTCGGGGAGACCGGCGTTCCCGCCGTCGTCCGGTATATTCACGCTGTCGGGCCGACTGTGCGCCTGGAACTGGAATATCAAGACAGCGGCAGGAGGCTGGACGCCGAGCTGACCCGCGACCGTTTTCAAGAGCTTCAGCTTAAGGTCGGCGAAGCCGTCTATGCCATCCCGCGCCGCCTGCAAGTGTTTTCCAATGATTACTCGATTTAGAACCCCCTGCCCCAATTCTGGAGAGCCGGATTGAGGAAAGAACCCGTAGGGGCGCTGCGAGACGCGCCCTTTGTTCTAATCTTCTCCGTATGGCTCCCCAAAATTGGGGCGGGGGTCTGTTGGGGAAAGCTTATCGAATCTGCAAAAACTTATGGGTTTGCAGAGACAAGCGCAGCAGGTCGGGATGCTGCTTGACGGCCTCAACGCACAGCGCGACCGCCGCCGGGTTCAGCGCGTTCGGCTGAAGCGAAGTCGTGCGGCCATGCGCTCGGACCCCGGCCAAAGCCCGCGCGAGGTCTGCTTCGCCGTCCACGACATACTTGAACTCGGCGGCATGAGTCTCGTACCAGGAGTGCAGGCGTCCGCCCTGCGGCTGTTTCGGCGAAACAGTGATGTGGTCAATGTTCCAGTCGGGCCGGGGACGGGTGCCGTTGGTCTCGATTTGTAGCTGGTAGCCCCGCGCATGGAGCAGGCGGCAGAGCGGCAGGAGGTTATGCAGAGTCGGTTCGCCGCCGGTGAAGCAGACCCAGCGGCAGCTCCCCCCCACCCGCGCGATCTCGTCCGCCAGCGCGTCCGGCGTGTAAGTTTCTTTGACCCGGAAGTCCGTGTCGCAGAAATCGCAGGCCAGGTTGCAGCCGGCGAAGCGGACAAAGACCGTCGCCTGTCCGGTTCGCAGCCCTTCCCCTTGCAGCGAGTAGAAAATCTCGACCAGCGGCAGCAGGCCGTCTTTGGCGACGGCCAGCGCGTCGCGAGTCGCCGCCGCCGGGTCGGGCGTCGCACCCAGGTACGGCTTGTGCATCAGTGTCTGCATGACGGTATTATACCCGGCCTGTGCAAGCAGGGTACTAGCCGTTCCACGGGTGCGCTTTGTTTTTCGCCGGTTCGGCGGGGTCACCGCCCTGCCCGGTCTCGTCCGCCGATCGCGTCGCGCCTGGGTCGAGATCGCCCATCGGCAGCTCGTCGCCTGCCGTCGTCGTCTCGGCAGTCGTTGTATTTGGGATTTCGCCGTCGGCGCTTTCAACATACTCGTCGGGATGCGAGACGGGAGATTCAGAGGCGCTTGGGTTAGTGGGTGTCATCAGGTTTTGCTTCCGTGGGAGCGGACTTGTCGCTTTCGCCGCCCTGGCGCGGGCCGGGGTAAGCTTCGCCGCCCTGGGACGTGTCGCCAGCGCTCTGCACGGGCGCATCTTCGCCGCCAATCGCGTTTGCACTGCCGGTGCTGGTTTTCTGCGGGTCGTGGTGAGGTGTTTCTTCCGTAACCGGCGTGTCTTTTGTGAGTTCCAAAATCGCTCTCGCTTTCTGTTTGGCACTCTTTACCCGCGCGACTGCCGGGAGCAAACGCCGGGGAACAACCGAAAGTTTAACTCCGTAGTTTACCTGGGAACGTTTTATATTAAATTCTGTTTCCCCTTTTAATAATTGATCCAGACGCTTAATAATTGAACCGGACGCTCGATTTTAGACATGCAAGTTCCCGAATGACTAGAACTCAGCCTTTTCCCAAGCATTATTCTCGCCGCCTCTTCCTGCCGTCTGCCGCTGTTCCCTCGGCCGCCGCGCTGGTGTTCTTTTTCCTGCCGCAGCTCGCCTCGGCGCAGGCTCCGGCGACGGCGGGCGGGGGACCCGGAACCGGCGCTCCCGCCGCCAGCGGTCCCGCGCCGGGCGTCTCCGCCGGAACCCCGAAGCCCGCGCCGAACCGGCCTTTGACGCTTGGCGACGTGGTCAATATCGCGGTCGGCGGGAACTCCGGGCTGGTGATTGCCCGTCAGCGGCTGCAAAAAGCACAGGAACTGATTGTTCAGGTCAATGCCCAGGGCCGGCCCCAGTTCAGCGCAGACGCCGTAGACACATATTCAACATATCGAGCGTTCGCACCGACGCTGACCAACCCGGTCATCACGAACCCGACCCTGCCGGGCGGCGGGCAGATCCCGCAGGTCGTAGACTCCGGCACCGGCTTTTCCACGGCCTTTATCGGCGGCGGGGGCGGGGGCAATGCCCCCAGCACCGGCGCGTCGTCGTCGGTCGGCCTCAGCGCGTCGCCATTTTCCAGTGTCAGCCCCGGCAGTTCCAGCAGCCCCGGCAGTTCCAGCAGCCCCGGCAGTTCCAGCGCTCCCGGCGTCTCCGCACCAGGCGCAAATGCGCCGGGGGTGAACTCGCCGGGCGTCGGCGCTCCGGCGAGTACCGGATCGCCCACCATCAGCGCCCCGACTCTGACGACGCCTGCTCCCACAACAATCACGCCAACCCCTGCGCCGACAGGCACTGCCCCGGCAGCGCCCGGCGGCACGGCAGCGCCTAGCGGCGGTGTGGCCCCGGCGGCGGGTGTGTCGGCGAGTGCGCTTCAAGCCCTGCCGCCGATTGTGGAGGGCTACACAGCCGCTCCGGTATCAGGCACAGACCGTCCGGCGCAAGTCGCCGAAGCGCCTGAGCTGAAGCCGCGCGACACAGGCACCGGGACCGGGACGGGAACCGGAACCGGCACGGCGGCGACCCCCGGCACGGGCGGCGGGGCTTCGGGAAAGATCAACAACGCGGCGGCGCGTGTCTCCGCAGCCCAATATTTAGACGTATTCGGCCTGCTGTCTGCGGCGCGGGGTGTCCAAAACGATGTTCGCGACTTTTACAGCTTTGACATTGAGCGGCTTCGCAACGAAACCGCATTGGCCGCGAAGAACCTGTTCTTTAATGTTCTGCTGACCCAGAGCGTCGTAGACACCGAGCAGGAGCAGGTACGCTTTGCCCAGGAAAATGTGCGGATCACTACCGAGCGGCTGCGGCAGGGCATTGTCTCGCGCTTCGATGTGCTGACCGCGCAGACCGCGCTGTCCACCGCCCAGCAGCAGCTTATCTCAGCGCAGGACAATTCGGAGCTGGCCCAAGCTAATCTTTCTTATCTGCTCGGCACCGACCCGGACCAGCCGCTTTTGCTCGAAACCCCGGCCCTGCCGCCGCTGACCCAGACGGTGAACCTCAAGCAAAGCACGCAAACCGCGCTGGCCCGCCGTCCCGAAGTCCGGCAGGCGAACGCCAATATCGAGGAATCTCGGCGGCTGGTGCGGCTGGCCGGCTCGTCCCTGCTGCCGACAGTCAGTTTAGTGGCAAGCGGCGAGCAGACGACGACCGCTTCCATCAACGCACCAAAGTCCTACGGCACCATCAGCGCCCAGGTGTCCGTCCCGCTCGACGACGGCGGCGCAACGCGCTCCCGCGAGCGGTCAGCCCGGATCGACGTGCAGACGCAAGTGTTGACGCTGGAAGAGCTGAAGCTGAACGTTTCTTTGGAAGTGCGGCAGGCGACGCTGAACATCCGCAATGCCCAGGCCCAGGTCGGCGCAGCCCAGGTCGGCGTGACGCAGGCGCAGGAGTCCGTCCGTTTAGCATATCTGCGCTATCAGGGCGGCCTCGGCACGTTTCTGGATGTTCTTAACGCTCTGGCCGAGCTTGCGGCGACCCGCAACAACTTGTCAAGCGCCGAGTATTTTTACCAGATTTCGCTGGCCCAGCTTGTCCGCGCGTTGGGCGGGCGGTAGGTTCTTTGTTCGTATTCAGAAAGTCTTTCCATGTGGATCGTTAAACTCGCCCTTAATAAGCCCTACACGTTCGCCGTCCTCGCGCTGCTGATCCTGCTGGCGGGCGTCGGCAGCATCTTGTCTATGCCGACCGACGTGTTCCCGGCGATTGACATTCCTGTCGTCACCGTCATCTGGTCGTACCCCGGCTTTACGCCGAACGACATGGAAAAGCGCTTTGTGACCCAGAGCGAGCGCGGGTACACCACGTCGGTCAATGACATTGAGCATATCGAGTCGCAGTCGGTCTCCGGCGTCGGCGTCATCCGCATTTATTTCCAGCCGGGCGCGAATATCGCGCAGGGCATCGCGCAGGTGACGGCGACTTCCCAGACTATCCAGCGCATCCTGCCGCCGGGAACCCAGCCGCCGTATATCCTGCGGTACGATGCGTCCGACGTTCCCGTCATTCAGGCGGCCATCCATAGCGACACGCTCACCGAGCAGCAGTTGTCGGACTACGCGACAAACTTTGTCCGCACCCAGTTTGCGACCGTGCAGGGCGCCCAGGTGACGCTGCCCTACGGCGGGCGCGGGCGCATCATCAACGTTGACATCAACCCGCAGGCGCTCTACGCCCACGGCCTGTCGCCGTATGATGTGTCCAATGCCATCAGTGCTCAAAATCTAGTGCTGCCGACCGGCGACGCGAAAATCGGCAGCCTCGACTACAATGTCCAGATCAACGGCAGTCCCGGCACGGTCGACGCTTTGAACGACCTGCCGATCAAAGTGGTCAACGGCGCGGTGGTGTATGTCCGGGATGTGGCGCAGGTGCGGGACGGCTACGCAATCCAGCAGAACATCGTCAACCAGAACGGCAAGCGGGCCGTGCTGCTTCAGATCAATAAAAGCGGCAATGCGTCCACGCTGGATGTGGTCAGCCGGGTCCGCGCCGCCCTGCCGCGCATTCTTTCGACCTTGCCGTCTGCCCTGAAAATTGATTTAATCGCCGACCAGTCGGTGTTCGTCAAAGCCAGCGTTCAGGGCGTCGTCCGGGAAGCGACGATTGCGGCGTGTTTGACGGCGTTAATGATCCTGCTGTTTCTCGGCAGCCTGCGGTCTACATTGATTGTCGCCGTTTCCATTCCGCTGTCTATTCTGGCGTCCATTGCCGTTCTGCACGCCCTGGGCGAGTCTTTGAACACAACCACGCTCGGCGGTTTGGCTTTGGCCGTCGGCATCTTGGTAGACGACACGACAGTCACGATTGAGAACATTAACCGCTACCTCGGCATGGGTCACTCCCTGCGAAAGTCCATTTTGGAAGGCTCCGCCGAGATCGCCCTGCCGGCTCTGGTTTCCACGCTGTCTATCTGTATCGTGTTCCTGCCGATGGCGTTTTTGTCCGGCGTCGCCCGCTACCTCTTCCTGCCGCTGGCGGAAGCCGTCATCTTCGCCATGCTGGCGTCGTACCTGCTGTCCCGAACCCTCACGCCGACGCTTGCCATGGTCCTGCTGCCGAAGGAAGTAGCCCTGTTTGCCGAGGAAGGCCATGAAGAGCAGAGCCACCAGAACGGCGCGAACAGCGGGGACGGCAGGAACGGCACGCACAAGCTCGGCAAGAACGCCGTCCCTCTCAGCAGCCACAACGGCAATGGGAATGGGTATCGAAACGGGAACGGCCAAAACGGCAGCAAAGAACAGACCGACGCGCAGAAAGCCGTCGAAAAGCAGAAAAATGGCGTCGTCTGGCGCATTCACAGCGCGTTTAATAAGCAATTTGAAAAGATGCGGGAAGCCTATAAAGAGCGCCTGATCTGGACACTGAACCACCGGGCCGCCGTGTTTATCTTGTTTGTCGTGTTCTGCGCCGTCTCGTTCTGCTTGTTCCCGTTTATCGGGCGCGACTTCTTCCCGCAGGTAGATGCCGGACAATTTAGGCTGCATGTGCGCGTCCCGCCGTCTACTCGGCTGGAAGAGACGGCCAAGATATTCAGCCAGATCGAAGCGCAAATCCACAAAACCGTGCCGGCGTCTGAGACGGCTTTGACGCTGGACAATATCGGCGAGCCGGTGTTTGTCAACCTGGCTTACGGGGACAGCGCGACGGTCGGGCCGTCGGACGGCGAGATTTTGGTGTCGCTGACGCCGAAGCATCATCCCACTGAGCAGTATGTGGAAGCGCTGCGGCGCGAGCTGCCGAAGGAGTTCCCGCAGGAGACGTTCTTCTTTCAGCCCGCCGACATCGTGAACCAGATCCTGAACTTCGGCCTGCCCGCGCCGATTGACGTGCAGGTGTCCGGCCCCGGCCGGAACGCCGAGGGTGATCTGGCTGCCGCGCGGCTGCTGCAAACCAAAATGGCGGCCATTCCCGGCGCGGCGGATGTTCACTTGCAGCAGATCGTGGACGGTCCGACCTTGAACATCAACGTAGACCGGACACGGGCGGAGCAGCTCGGCTTGACCCAGCAGCAGGTCTCGCAGAGCCTGCTGGTGTCGCTTGCCGGCACGGGCCTCAGCGCTCCTTCTTATTTCTTAAATCAGCAAAACGGCGTCGTGTATTCGGTCGTGACGCAGACGCCGCAGTACCGGCTGGACTCGCCCGACGCGCTGCTGAACACGCCGCTGACCGCGCCGGGGCTGACGGAACCGGCGCTGCTGTCGAGCGTCGCGACCATCTCGCACGGCACGTCGCCGCTGGTCATCAGTCACTACAACATCCAGCCGACCTACGACATCTACGCCAGCACGCAGGGCCGGGATCTCGGCGGAGTATCGGCCGGCATCAGCAAAATCATCCCGCAGGTCGCGAAGAAGCTGCCGAAGGGCAGCACGATCACCGTGCGCGGCCAAGTGCAGTCCATGAACTCGTCGTTCACGGGCCTGTCGCTCGGCCTGCTCGGCGCGGTCGTGCTGGTCTATTTACTGCTGGCGATCAACTTCCAGTCGTGGCTCGACCCGCTGGTCGTCGTTTCGGGTGCGCCCGGCGCGTTTGCCGGCATTCTCTGGATGCTGTACGTGACCCAGACGACGCTGAACGTGCCGTCGCTGACAGGCGCGATTATGACCATCGGCGTGTCCACCGCAAACTCGGTGCTGGTCGTCACGTTCGCCAACGAGCGGCGCTTGGAAGGCATGAGCGCGATTGACGCCGCGATTGATGCGGGCTACACCCGCCTGCGTCCGGTCTTGATGACCGCGCTTGCCATGATCGTCGGCATGATCCCGATGGCACTGGCTCTCGGCGAAGGCGGCGAGCAGAACGCGCCGCTGGGCCGGGCGGTCATCGGCGGCCTGCTTGTCGCGACTTTGACCACGCTGTTTATTGTCCCGATTTCCTACAGCGTTTTGCGAAAGAACCAGCCGAAGCCCATTGAAGAAGATGAGGACGAAGACGCGCCGAAGCCGCAGCCCGCGAAGCATCGGCGACCGGCGGAAGACGCCGCGCCGGAGCCGCAGGCGGTGTAGAAAAAGCAGGCGTGAGACGTGAACGTCCGCGTTCCCGAAGAAGCATTGAAAACGAGAAATCCAATGGCCGTAGAACCCACCACAAAACAAACGCCTTCCAGGGCAAGAACCTACGATGTCGCCCCGCCCGATACGGCGCATGACGACACGGAGACCCGCCGGGACGCTCCCGATCACAAAGACCCGGAGAAGAAAGAGCCGAGGGGGCGCATTTGGAAGATCGCGCTCATCTTGGCAATCGTCTTCGGCCTTCTGTTTCTCGTCGGCATCCTGCCGCGCCTGCACAAGCAGCCGCAGGTCAACGCCGACGCGAAAGCCCACACGAATGCCGTGCCGGTCGTGAATGCGGTTGCAGTTCAGCCGCCCCCGGCGGCGGACGCGCTGGTGCTGCCCGGCAGCATTCAAGCCGTCCAGCAGACCGCCATCACCGCCCGCGCGGCAGGCTACTTGAAGCAGTCTTTTGTAGACATCGGCGACCGGGTGCATAAAGGCCAGCTTCTCGCTACGATTTCCACGCCTGATGTAGACCAGTCGGTCGCGCAGGCGCGGGCGCAGCTTTCCCAAACGCAGGCGGCGCAGGCGCAGGCCGGAGCGAACCTCAACCAGCAGCAGGCTAATCTCGTGCAGAATCAGGCCGATCTCTCGCGGTCACAGGCGACGTACCAGCAGTCCCGGACCGACCTCGCGCGAGCAAACGCCGCGCTGGCCCAGGCCCAGGAAGCTTCCGCCCAGCAGAGCGCCCAGCTCACGCAGGCCCAGGCAAACCTCAATTTGGCCCGCGTCACGGCCCAGCGCTATCAAAATCTGCTGGCGGCGGGCGCGATTGACCAGCAGACGACCGACCAGGCTGTGGCGGCGTTCCAGACCAACCAGGCCAACGTCGCGTCGCTCGCGGCGGCGCTGCGGGCGAGCCGGGCGAACGTTCAAGCGTTCGCCGATGCCGTGCTGTCCTCACAGGCCAACGTGACGGCATATGCCGAGGGCGTCAAGGCTAGCCGGGCGCAGGTCGGGGCGGCGCGGGCCAACGTGCAGTCGTACCGGGCCGCGGTGACGGCGGCGGGGGCGAACACGCGGGCCGCCCAGGCGAATGTCGCCCGGAATACGGCTTTGCAGGGCTTCCAGAATATCACCGCGCCGTTTGACGGCATTATCACAGCCCGCAACATTGACACAGGGGCGCTGATCTCGACTTCCGGCGGGCCGGTCGGCGACTCCAGCAGTGTCGGCGGCGGCTCGGCGGGAACAACCAGCCAGGGCAATGCCGCCGGCGGCAGCGGGGCGAGCGGGTCCGCGCCGGGGGCGGGAAGCGCGTCCAGCTCGCCCTCGTTGTTTTCGCTCGCTCAGATCAACACGCTGCGGTTTTATGTGTCTGTTCCCCAGGCGTATCTCGGCATTGTCGGGGTCGGCCAGCCCGTGCAGGTGACGGTGCAGGAAGATCCGGGGCGGACGTTCCGGGGGACCATCACCCGGACGGCGGGCGCTTTAGACCCGTCTTCCCGCACCCTGGTCGCCGAAGTGCGGCTGAATAATGAAGATGGGACGCTGCGCCCCGGCATGTTCGCCCAGGCGACAATCCGGGTTCCCCACCCGTTCGGCTCAGTCGTCATTCCCGGCCCGGCGCTTTTAACGAACGCGCAGGGGACGCAGGTGCTGCTGGTGGACCGAAACAACAAGCTGCACTTCCAGAACGTGACGGTGGGGCGCGATTTCGGCAAGGTGATTGAAGTGACGTCCGGCCTCCAGGCGGGGCAAAAAGTGGTTTCCAGCCCCAGCGACAGCCTGACCGAAGGCGAAACCGTCAAAGTCGCGCCGCCCCAGCCGGCAGACAAAGCGGGCGGGTAAGCGTTTCACTTCCAGTCGACGAACAATAAAATGCGATAGCTTCTTCTGGCTATCGCATTTTTTGCGTTCTAATGGTACAATTTCATCTATTCTCATTGAGCGCACTACTCGCCGATGGGTCAAAGGAGATACCACGCCTCATGCTCACTTCAACCACTGCTCGCTCGCTTGCCGCCGCTGCCGGCGCCTGCACCCTGCTTCTGCTGTCCGGCTGTCATAACGGCGGCAGCGGGACGACTTCGTCCGGCAACCCGTCGGCTAGCGGCGATAAAGTTCCCGTGGCGTTTGTCACCAATAACTCGTCCGACTACTGGAACATCTGCAAGAGCGGCGCGAATGCCGCTTCAAAAGAACTCGGCACGGTGGATATGCAGTTTGTTGAGCCGAGCGACAATTCCGCGACGACTCAAATTCAAGACGTCAATGACCTGCTGACGAAAGGCGTGAAGGGAATCGCCATCAGCCCGTCCGACCCGGCGAACGAGACAAAGTTCTTAAACACAGTCGCTTCGCAAACCAGTCTGCTGACTTCGGACAGCGACGCGCCCGCTTCCAACCGCCTCTGCTATATCGGAACCGACAACCACGCCGCAGGCGTCATGGCCGGCGGCGTCATCAAGCAGGCGCTGCCGCAGGGCGGAAAGATCATGCTGTTTGTCGGCTCGAAAGACGCCCAGAACGCCCACGACCGGATCTCCGGCATTCAGGATGCGCTGAAGGGCAGCAACATCACGATCGCCGACATCCGCACCGACAACGCCGACCATGCCGCCGCGCGAACCAATGCCGCCGACGCCATTGTCAGCCACCCGGACGTTGTCGGCATGGTCGGCATCTGGAGCTACAACGGCCCGGCAATCTACGGCGCCGTGAAGAGCGCGGGCAAGCAGGGCAAGATCAAAATTGTCGCGTTTGACCAGGAAGCCGACACGATGACCGGCATCAAAGACGGCGCGATTTATGGGGCCATTGTCCAGCAGCCGTACCAGTTCGGCTACCAGTGCATCAAGCTCCTGTCTCAGCTCGCCAAAGGCGACAAAAGCGGCATTCCCGCCAGCAAGCAGATCATTATTCCCACGCAGGTCATCAACCAGGCCAACATTGCCCAATATGAAGCGTCCCAAGCGAAGCTGATGGGAGGCTCGTAATGGCGTCGGCCTCCGCAGGGCAGCCCGCCCTGGAAATGCAGGGGATCTCCAAGCGGTTCGCCGGGGTGCAGGCGCTCCAAGACGTCGGCCTCGCCGCGTATCCCGGCGAGGTACTCGCGCTCATCGGCGAGAACGGCGCGGGTAAGTCTACGCTGATGAAGATCCTGGGCGGGGTGCATCAGCCCGACACCGGCACGATCACGGTCGGCGGCGTCCCGACCGTCATTTCGTCGGTGAAAGATTCAGCGCAGGCCGGCATCAGCTTTATCCACCAGGAGCTGAATGTTCTCGACAACATTGACGTCGCCGGGAACGTCTTTTTAGGCCGGGAGCCGACCGTCGGCGGGCCGCTGCGGCTGCTGAACCGGGCAAAGATGCAGCAGGAAACCCAGCCGTATCTGGACCAGCTCGGCCTCCACATTTCCAGCCGGACGCCGCTGAACCAGCTTTCTTTGGCCCAGCAGCAGATGGTGGAGATCGCGAAAGCCCTGTCGCTGCAAGCGAAAATCCTGATCATGGACGAGCCGACTTCGTCTCTGACGTTGACCGAGACCCAGAGCTTAATTCGCGTGGTCAAAGAGCTGCGCTCGCGCGGGGTCTCGATTTTGTACATCTCGCACCGTTTGGGCGAAGTTGTTGAGCTGGCCGACCGGGTGGTCGGCCTGCGGGACGGGCGCAATGCCGGCGGGCTGGCGAAGAACGAGATCACGCACGACCGCATGGTGTCTTTGATGGTCGGGCGCGACCTGGACAAGTATCAAGCGCCGCCGGAAACCGCGCCGAAGCCGATGCGGTTCTCGGTTTCCGGCCTCAAAACGCGCCGCTATCCGGAGCGCGAAGTGTCG
This sequence comes from Capsulimonadaceae bacterium, assembly GCA_965277885.1. Lineage (GTDB taxonomy): Bacteria > Armatimonadota > Armatimonadia > Armatimonadales > Capsulimonadaceae > JANXMY01. Next base: position 1,518,699 of record CBDIDS010000003.1, read on the forward strand.
TTTGCGATCGGGCGCGGCGAAATTTTAGGCATGGCCGGGCTGGTCGGCGCGGGACGGTCGGAAACGGCCCAGGCGATCTTCGGCGTGGACCCGTCTTCGGCGGGAACGCTGACTTTGGACGGGGAAACGCTCAAAATTCGTTCTCCCCATGATGCCATCAAGCACGGCATTTATTTGGCCCCGGAAGACCGCCGCCGGTCTGGAGTGATTGTGGATATGTCCATTCAGGACAACATCACGATGCCGTCACTCAGCCGTTACGCCTCCGGCGGCCTGATTTCGGCAGGGCGGGAGACGGCCGCCGCCCAAGCGGCCAGCGCGGCGCTGCGCGTCAAGACACCGTCAGTCCGCTTTCCCGTCCGCAACCTGTCGGGCGGCAACCAGCAGAAAGTCGTTCTCGCGAAGTGGCTGTCTTTGGAGCCGAAGGTGATGATCTTTGATGAGCCGACGCGGGGGATTGATGTCGGGGCGAAAGCCGAGATTTACGATCTGATGCGCGGCCTAGCCAAAGAAGGCGTCTCAATTCTGATGATTTCCAGCGACATGGAAGAAGTTTTGGGCCTCAGCGACCGGATTGCGGTCATGCACGAAGGGCAGGTATCGGGATTTTTGAGCCGCGCCGATGCGTCCGAACAATCGGTGATGCAGCTTGCCGTCGGCCAGACAGCACATTAGTAATACACGCGCTATAGTAATACACGCGCTAAAGGATAACGTTTATGATTGAGCAGCCTGCCGTGCCGCAGATGGGGCATAATGCTCCGCCGCAGCGCTCGGCTTTTCGGTTGAAGCTCGGCAGTTCCAAAGAACTCGGCATTTTCATTCTGCTGGTCGTTCTGTGCATTTTTGTCAGCGTGATGTCACATGGAACGTTTCTGCATAAGGAGAATCTGCAAAATACGTCCCGGTCCATCGGCCTGTACGGCATTTTCTCCATCGGCGCCGGCATTGTCATCATTACCGGCGGCATTGACCTGTCGGTCGGCTCTGTGTTTGCCCTGCTCGGCGTGCTGCTTTCCTTGATGCTGACGGCCTGGCACTGGCCCTGGCCGCTGGCGATCCTGGCCGTCGTCGCCGGCGGCTCCTTGATCGGCGCGTTCCAGGGGTTTTTGATTACCCGCGTCCATTTACAGCCGTTCATCGTGACCCTGTGCGGCCTGCTGTTTTATCGGGGCATTGCCCGGTTCATCACGGGGGATGCCACGGCGGGTTTCGGCGATGCAGCGGGCTTCCAGACTTTGCAGGCAATGGCGACCGGCAGCATTCTCGGTGTTCCGGTGCCGTTTGTTTTGCTGATCGTCATTGCGCTGATCATGGGCGTCGTTCTGCACAAGTCCATCTACGGGCGGTATCTGTACGCGGTGGGGCGTAACGAAGAAGCGGCGCGGTATTCCGGGGTCAACACGCGGCGCATTATCGCCGGCGCGTATATTATTTCCGGCCTGCTGGCGAGCGTGTCCGCCATTTTGTTTGCGTTCTTTACAAACTCCATCGCCCCTTCCACGCAGGGTCAGTCGTATGAGCTGTACGGCATCGCGGCGGCGGTTCTCGGCGGGTGCAGCCTGCGCGGCGGCGAAGGCTCGATCATCGGCATTTTGATCGGTGCGGCGCTGCTGCAAGTCCTGCAAAACCTGGTCAATCTGCTCAATATCCCGTCCTCGCTGAACTTCGCCGTCGTCGGCGCGGTGATTTTGCTCGGCGTCATCACCGACCAGCTGCTCCAAAAGCGCGGGAAAGCATAGAACTGAAGTGAACCCCTCCCGCTCGTCCCTCGCTCCCTCCCCTGTTAGGGAAGGGCCATATAGAACGAGCCGGAGACGCGGGGGCTTTCGTTCTTCCGCCTTGACGCTCTTGCCCTTCCCTAACAGGGGAGGGAGCGAGGGACGAGCGGGAGGGGTTCTGGAAAATAACCATGACCGAAGAGCAGGCACATAAGTTCGCGGAGTTTATCAAAGACCACGACAAGCGGTTTGAGGCGAAAGCACGTCCCGACGGCGACGCAAGCGCCGTCCTGCTGACGCTGGCGTCCGACGGCACGGTGCTGGATCCGGTTGCCGACATTTCGGAATATCAGCAGGCGCAGATTGACGAAAACGATCCGGGGCCCACGGTCAAAGCGGCCTGGGACAAGTGGCGGACACAGCAATATGGCGGGTAGCCGGGCGTCCGGGCATCTGAGCGGCGGCAAGTACACGGCCAGTCATACAACCGTCATTGACGCCGCGCTTCTGCCCGCGCAGGCGGCAGCGCGTCTTGCGTGCGTTTCCAAAATCTCGCTGGGGCTGATCAAGACGCTCCGTAACGGCCCGCCCGCAATCAAGTTCACCGAGGAGTGCGCCGGCTGCCTGCTGGTCAAAGTGCGCGGCGTCTCGTCCATTCAGGAAATCCGGGTCTACACGACGGATAAAGATGCCGTGGAAGACGCGATGCGAGCGGTGTTTAAGAATTAACAACGCTGAAGCTAAGAGCCACGGAATAAATTCCGACGCTTGGCGAAAACACCGTCGAAGCGACGGAAAAACGGACCATTGGCATTGTCTTGTGTCGCCGCGACACTGTTTTATCTCAGCCTCGGAATTTATTCCGTGGCTTATCTTGTGGCTTGTCCGCTGGGAGAACAGATGCAAACACGGAAAATCGGCTCGCTGGACGCTTCGGTGGTCGGCCTCGGCTGCAACAACTTCGGCTGGAAGATTGATGAGGCGGCCACGCGGCAGGTCGTGGACGCCGCGCTGGAAGTCGGCGTCACGTTCTTTGACACGGCGGACGTTTACGGCGGCACGAAAAGCGAGGAGTTCTTAGGGCGCGTACTGAAAGGCCGCCGGGACCAGGTCGTGCTGGCGTCGAAGTTCGGCATCAAGATAAGCGAGGCCCGCCCCGGCGGCGCGAAGCCGGACTACATTCGGGAGGCCGTCGAAGACAGTCTCCGGCGGCTGCAAACCGATCATTTGGACTTGTACCAGATTCATAGACCCGATGACGCCACGCCGATTGCCGACACCCTGGGAGCGCTGAACGAACTCGTGCAGGCGGGAAAAGTGCGCGAAATCGGCTGTTCCAACTTCTCGGCGGCGCCGCTTCGGGAAGCCGAAGCGGCGGCACACGGCGGAGCGCGGTTTGTTTCCGTTCAGAACGAGTATAGCCTCTTGAAGCGCGAGGCAGAAGCGGATGTTCTGCCGGAGTGCGAGGCGCTGAACATTGCGTTCCTGCCCTACTTCCCGCTGGCAAGCGGCCTGCTGTCCGGCAAGTACCGGCAGGGCCGGCCGCTGCCGCCCGGAACACGCATTCAGGCCGGAGAGCAGTACGCGCACCTGCTGACAGCGGAAAACCTCGGCATAGTAGAAAAGCTGATCGCGTTCTCGGAAACGCGCGGTCACACGATTTTAGACCTCGCCTTTTCCTGGCTTCTGCGGCAGCCGGCAGTCGCCTCGGTGATCGCCGGGGCGACTTCAGCCGGGCAGGTTCAGGCCAATGCGGCGGCTGCCGACTGGAATTTAACGGACGCCGATCTGGCAGAGATCGAAGCGCTGCGGCGCTGAGAATGCAGCATGGTGACTGTGTATCATAATTTTGGCCCGGCGGAAGGTGAGCGGGAACCTTCCCTGCCAGCGCTGGAGATGGCGGGGTTTGTCCTCAGCACGAACGACTTGGACGAAGCGTTCGACCGAACAATTCACCGGGACGGCGAGAACTGGACCGATGACCCCGGCGTGCGTTTCTTTGGGGATCGCCGAGGCCGCCGGTCGTCGCGCGAAGGCGACGTATTTGTTCGGGGCGACGGCACGGCGTATCTCGTGCTGGCTGATGGGTTCCGGCTTCTGCCGGGACTGACGCTGCCCTTTTTGTGAAGCCGTCCCGACAAAAATTGCCTGCGCCCCTTGACAAAACGGCTTACACTTCTGTATAATAGGGTTCAGATGCCGGGGTGGCGAAATGGTATACGCGCAACGTTGAGGTCGTTGTGGGGGCAACCCTGTAAGAGTTCGAGTCTCTTTCTCGGCATTTTCGAATTTCCTCAAACCCAATCCTCAATTTCATTCCCATAGGTACGCGCATGAACCCGAAGCAGATTGCCGCAGAACGCGCCGTATCTTATATCCAAGACGGCATGACGGTCGGCCTCGGCACGGGCAGCACGGCGGCTTACGCCATTCATGCATTGGGCCGCCGGTTCCAGGCCGAAGCGCTCACCCTCCGCTGCATTGCCACATCCCGCGCCTCGGAAGAGCTTGGCCTCTCCTACGGCCTGTTTTTTGCCGACTTTGAGACCGTTTCCTCGTTCGATATTACGGTGGACGGGGCCGATGAAGTGGACGCAGAGTTCCGGCTGATCAAGGGAGCCGGCGGGGCATTGGTGCGGGAAAAGATTGTCGCAGTGGCGACTCGAACCGAGATCATTGTCGTGGACGCCGGCAAAGTCAAAACGACGCTCGGCGCTCGTCCCCTGCCGGTTGCGATCCTGCCTTATGCCTGGCAATGGACACAGGCAAAGATTGAAGACCGGTTCGGGATACCGGCCCCGCGCCGCATAACGTTTGGCGGAGAGCCGTTTGTGAGCGACGACGGCCTGTTCGTTCTTGATTTGGGATTTGGGGGCCCGCTGCCCGATCCCGACACGCTGGATATGCGGCTGAAAACGATTGTGGGCGTTGTCGAGTCGGGCCTGTTTGTCGGCCTTTGCCAGCGCCTCATTATCGGCTATGAGAATGGCCGAATTGAAGAAAAAGCGGTCTAAAAAGCCGCTTTTTCTCTGGCGGGGTGGTGCGCGTTCAGCGAGTCACAGTCTGTTCCAAACGGCGAATTTGGGCTTCCATCTGTATGATCTGCTCCTGCTGGCGCCGCAGAGCTTCTTCCAAAGGCACACGGGCCAGCATGGCGATGGCGGCGTTCAGCGCCTCACTTTGAACGGGCCGCTGAAAAGCTTTCGGAACAAGGGGGCTTGGGTTCCAATCGGCCAGTCCCTGCTGCAAGGTCCGGCTGATAGTTTCGGTTTCTAAAATAGTTTCGGTTTCTAAAATCGACATTCTTTTACCTCCTCTTAGTCTTCTCGGTTGCCTTCTCGGTTTTTCCTGCCGGATGTATGACAAGATATACCGCAAAAAGTTCCACGTTTGTTGCACTTCCAGCTTGCCGGTGAACGAATAATCCGGGTACACTGCAATTTATGTCCCTTTACGCTGAGCTTCACCGCCATCTGGGCGGAGCCGTCGTCCCGCGCGTTTTCTGGCGTTACTTAATTCGCAATTCTCATCCCCTAGCCGCCGAGTTCCCTGAATATGAAAGCTTTGAAGCCTATGTCACGAAGCCCCGCGCGTCGCTGGCCGAGTATCTGGAGCTGCACGCCCTGGTCGAGCCGTTCCAAACTTTAGAGACCCTGCCCTACTTTGTATCCAAGCTCGTTCGGGGCGCGTATGTCTTTGAGGGCATCTGCTACTTGGAGCTGCGCCACACGCCGTTCTACCGCACCGATCCCAGTCTTTCTTTGCCTGATCGCATTGCTCAGATGAAAGATGTGGTGGAGGCAGTCGGCGATTCGGGGCATGACCCGCGTTATCCCCTGCTCATGCGCCAGATTTTGTGCATGCACTCCCAGCTTCCTTTAGAGGTCAACCAGGCGATTTTGGCCCTCGCGGTCAGTCTGCCCCAATATGTCTGCGGCCTGGACCTCGCGGGACCGGACATCTACTATGCAGAACGCATGGACGAATGGGTTCGCTTGTTTCGGTCGGCGCAGGAGCTGGGAATGAAAACGACGGGGCATTTGTACGAGACGGCGGACGGCTGCCATCCATCCCTGCTGCCGTATCTGTCGCGTATCGGCCACGGCATTCAGATCGCCCTGCGGTTCCCGGAGCTGCTGCCGGAAGTGGCAAGCCGAGGCCAGTGTTTGGAAGTCTGCCCGACAACCTATCTCAAAACCGGCACTTTATCAGACTTGACGGCGCTGCGGACGGTCTTTGAGCGCTGCGAGGCGGCAGGCGTGGACATCGTCATCTGCACGGACAATGCCGGTCTGCATAATGTCCGTCTGCCGTGGGAGTTCGAAAACCTGCTGACGCAGGACGTGATTGACTTTGAGCAGCTCGCCGCGTGTCAGGACGCCGCCTTCCGCCATGCGTTCGCCTGGCCGTACCCCTACCCGCCGCGCCGGCTTTTGGACCGGCTCATATCCGAGACACCCCAGCCGAACATGATGATAGGAGAATAAGTGATGACAAAAGCAATTTTCGCAGCGGCAGTCCTGCTGTCCGCCGTATCCGTCTCGGCGCAGACCCCGCACAACAGCAACACCCTGCACAAGCTGGGGAACGCTATTCAATATCCATTTCGCAAAGACGGCGAAAATATCAGCAAGTCAGCCCATAAAGGCGCGAAAGACGTGCAGTACGGCACCCGCAAGAACAGCGCCAACCTGAGCATTGATGCCCACCGCGCCGTCGGCCAGAACTCCGTCGAGCGCCGCAAAAACGGCCCGGCGCGTCACAACACGGTAATCACGCCGAAAGGCCATCTGCACCGCCTGCCCAGCTAAGACAGCGCCCGAAGCCCCGGCCCGCAAAGGCCGGGGCAATAAAGCCGGGGCAACCCGGCACGTCTTATACTGCCCGTGCCTGCGCTTTCTTCCAAATCGCGACGACCAAGTAGACAATCACCAAGATCAGCACAATGCCGAGCAAAAGGCGCACGAAATCAAACGAGCCGGGGTAGTAGCTGCCGCCTGAATAGATCGGCGGCGAGTAGTAAAAGCTGGGGTAGAACGGCGTATACATATACCACGCCGGATGTACCCAGCCGTAGGAATAATCCGACATCCCGCCGTAGTACCGCGCCGATCCGTACTGCCCGCCGTAAGACACGCCCCGCGTAGACACCGGCGTCCGCGTCTGAAAGCTCGACACCCGCGATGAGGCCCCGCCGAAGCCGGAACGCGACCCGCCGAAACTGCCGCTTCGTCCGAACGAACCGCCATACGACCGGCTCCCGCCCCCAAACGATCCGCCGCCTCCGCCAAAGCTGCTCCGCCCGCCCCCGAATGATCCGCCTCCAAACGAGCGGCCTCCGCCCCCAAAGCTGCCGCCCCGCGCAAAGCCCGGCTGAACGATCACCAGGCCAAGCAGGATCGCCAGAATGATTTTCATTGCGCTCTTGTGTTTCATAGATTGTGTTTCTCCTGCGTTTTCAGACACGCAGCGCGACGAAAAGTTGCGGCTCAGGGGTGCGCGTTTGGATCATCCACGGTTAGCCCCTCAGCAGAGGCTGCCGCGTTGAGTTCTTTGTCGGCGGACACAAAGATGATCGGTGGCAATCCCACAGTAAGTGCTTGCCGGTTCACCTCACGCCCTGCGGCCAGTTGAACGGCATCATAACCGCGCAGTCCATACAGTTGAGCGAGCTGAACGGCCTGATCCAGCAAAAGCGCGGACACTTCCACAATCTCATAATCAGCCGCGTAATCTGTCAGAAACAGCGTACAAGCCGACGAAGCAATCCGTTCAGCGCGGGCATCACCGCGTCCACGGCGCGTAATCGCAGAGACGACTTCAACGCGCGTAATTGCCGCAACAAACACTTGATTGGTTGGTACAGCGGCAAAAATAGTTTTCACCCATTGCGAGCCTGTCTCACGAACATAGCGCTTGATGACGGTGCTGCTGTCGGTGAAAATCATATTCATTTAGCGGCGCTCCTCAATAAGTGTTTCGGAAACCGGCTTTCCCGGCACTTCAATCAGTGGGCGATCAGCAGTGCTTGGGTCGCGTGGCGGAGCGAGCCGCTTCACAAGACCCGATGCCAGCAACCCTTGCCGGAACGCTTCCACTTTGTCTGCCTCGTCCCTCAGCAAAGCCTCCGCCAGCAGTGCATTCGCCATTGCATCGGCGTCCTGCTTCTCCCGCGCCGCCCGCTCCCGCAGCCGCGCTTCAATCGCCGGTTCTAATAAGATTGTCATTGTCCCGCCTCCTAAAGAAATTATACCTCGGCACCGTGCAGCATTTTGTGAATAGTTGTTGCCAGCTTCCGGTTCATCGCGGGGGCGTTGGCGATCTGCTCGATACTCGCGTGCTTGAGCTTCTCGACGCTGCCGAAGAAGCGCAGCAGCTCGCGGCGTCTGACCTGGCCGATGCCGGGGATGGTGTCTAAAACGGACAGCGTGGCGTTTTTGCCGCGTAGGGTGCGGTGGTAAGTGACGGAAAAACGGTGGACTTCGTCGCGAATGCGCTGCAAGAGAAACAGGGCCTGGGAGTTGCGGGGCAGGACCAGCGGGTCGGACTTGCCGGGGGTGTAGACCAGCTCGAACTGCTTGGCGAGACCGATCATGTTCAGTTCCATCCCCAGCTCGGTGGCGACCGAGACTGCGACCGAAAGCTGGCCTTTGCCGCCGTCAATCAGCATGAGATCGGGCAGGGTCGAGAACTTGGCATTGCCGGACTGGGCTTCTTTGAGTCTACGGGTCAGCACCTCGCGCATCATGGCGAAGTCGTTCGGCTCGCCGGTATTGGTCGGCTTCTGGATCTTGAAGCGGCGGTAGTCGGATTTGAGGGGCTTGCCGTCCTGGAAGACGACCATGCCGCCGACCGAGAAGCTGCCTTGAATAGTCGAAATGTCATAGGCTTCGATGCGCTCCGGCGGCGAGTCGAGGCCGAGGGCGTCTTGGAGTTCCAGCAAAGCGCCCAGCGTGCGGTCATGCTCGGCGGACGCCGTCGCCTGCATCTGGTCCAGAGCCAGCTTGGCGTTGGTGGAAGCCATGTCGAGAAGCTGCTTTTTCTCGCCGCGCTCCGGCACCGTCAGGGTCACTTTCGTGCCTTTCTTCTGGCGCAGCCACTGCTCGATAATCACGGTTTCTTCGACATGGGCGGGCAGGACAATCTCTGACGGCACATAGGCCGCTTCCTGGTAGTACTGCTTGACAAACTCGGCGGTGGCGTCGGCGATGCCTTCCTCGCCTTCCATGCCGTCGAGCAGGAAATGCTCCTGGCCGATAAGCTTGCCGTTCCGAATAAAGAACATCTGGACCGCCGACTTGCCCTGGTCGTTGACCAGTGCGACAATGTCCTGGTCGGTCTGGTTCGTAGACACCACTTTTTGGCGCTCAATCAGGGTCTCAATCGCGGCTAATTGGTCCCGCAGGCGGGCGGCCTTTTCAAATTGCAGGTCTTCGGCGGCGGCTTCCATGTCGGTCTTAAGCTGCTTGACCAGCTTGTCCTGCTTGCCGTCCAGAAACAGCGCGACATCCTCCACCATACGCCGGTATTCGTCTTTGTCGCCTAGCCCCGCGCAGGGCGCGTGCGGGCAGCGGCCCATCTGGTGATACAAACAGGGCCGCTGGACTGGGGTATTATCCCACGATTTGCGGCAGGTAACGAGGGGAAACAAGCGGTAAATCAGGCGCAGGCTGTCCCAGACGGCGCGGGAGTTCGTGAACGGACCAAAATACTTGGAGCCGTCGGTCTTGATCTTGCGGGTAATCAAAAGCCGGGGGAACGGCTCATTCATCGTCAGCACGAGGTAGGGGTAATGCTTGTCGTCGCGCATCCGCACATTGTAGTGCGGGCGGTGCTGCTTGATCAGATTGCACTCTAAGACTAGCGCTTCCAGCTCGCTGTCCACGACCACGATGTCCATGTCGGCGATGCGGGACACCAGCTTGCGCGTCTTCGCCGTGTGCTGCGCTCCCTTCTGGAAGTAGGAGCGGACGCGGTTTCTTAAGTTGACCGCTTTGCCGACATAGATAATCTCACCGGCGGCATCTTTGTAGAGGTAGCAGCCGGGGGAAGTCGGAAGCGATTTGAGTTTTTCGTCAAGTGTCGGGGAAACTGCCATGATGGGGTTATTATACCCGCTAACAGGACAAGTGTTCGGGGAGCAGCGTCAGCACTACTGGTCATCAAAATCAATGGTAGCATTTTTCAGATATATGATCTGTGGTTCAAAGTTTTCGATCTCACCGAAAGCCCAAATTGTCGCATCTTCACCAATGATCTTTAGCCGAGGAAATCGTGTTAAAGACACTTGACAAGAAACCGAACAGAAGGGATCAAGTGCATAAAGGTTTACACTGACTGCATCATTTTGTAATATATGTGTAGTATTAAGTTGCAGTCGCCAGTGGACCAACAGCCCAATATAGTGTTTTCTTATGTCATCTCGCTGAAGCGGAGGATGATTCTTGATATTTAGCGTAATTTCTTGAGGAGTAGGCTTAGTGCTGTATCCTGGTTTGGGATTATGATAAACATTGGCTCCCGGTACGGCCTCTATCGGTGCCACAGCGGCTGGCGCAACAATGTCGCCTATGTGAACATTGCCACCAGCATTAACAGCATTTCCGCTTCCACTTGAACTAATGGCCTGTCCATTGCCGCGTGCTCGTGTTGATTGTGAATTATTTTCTCGTTTCAGGTATGTCAAGACACCAACAATAATGGCTGCCAATAGCGCAGTCCCGCCTCCGATGTAAGCAGCTTCAAGTGTAGGATTCATGATTGGAAGTATACCCGGAAACAGGACAAGCGTTCGGGGCGGGGCATTAAATTAGGCTCGTTATCCAGATTGTCTCTGTTCAGCGAGCAGGGATGTTCACCAAAATCAGCCTGCCGTGCCTGACGCGGTAAGAGTAGGTTGCCTGCTGAGTGTTGCCGGCGAGCGTTCCGGTGAACGTCCCCGCCCCGAAGGTAATGGGTGAGGCCGGCGGGTTCGTAAATGTGCCTCGGAGCGTCAGCGTGCCGCCGGTGATCAGGAACGATGGACCGGGGGCGGCGTTCGCACCCCCGGCCCCGCCGGCGCCGCCCGGCCCGACCGTCCCGGTCCCGCCTGCGCCGCCGGGTCCACCATTGCCGCCAGGACCGCCGGTCAAGGCGCCGCCGGTCAGGAGGACTGTTCCTCCGGCGACTTCCAATGCAGGGCCGCCGGACGCACCGGCGCCGCCCGCGCCCCCGGCCCCGCCGGTGGTTCCCGTGCCGCCGGAATAGCCCGCGCCGCCGTTGCCTCCCGCGCCGCCGGTGAACGCGCCGCCGGAGACCGTTACCGAGCCGACGCCCAGGCGCAGCCCGGCGGAGCCGGGACTTCCCGCCCCGCCTGCGCCGCCCGCTTGGCCGGGCTGTCCCGCAGGCCCGTTTGACCCTGCCGCTCCGGTCGCTTGGACTTTACCGTCCAAGCGGCTGCGATGGCTTTCAGTCGCCGTTTGAGCGGACGCAGCGTAGCTCCCGCAGCAAAAAACAGCGGCGGCGAATAGGGAAGAACGAGTGTAACTGAGCATGGGGAAACTCCTTCGGTCATTCAAGATGGCGGCGCACCAGCATCAAGACGTACAGCAGCAGCAGGACCAATAGGGCCAGAAAGGCGTAGTGGAGGAGGCCCAGGATGATGTTCACGCGGGGGCGTCTCCGGCGACGAAGCGCAGGGGGACGACGCCGAAGGTGAGGGTGTCGCCGTGCGTGAGCTTCAGGCGCTGGCCGGGGAACAAAACGCGGTCGTTGACGCGGGTTTCGGCGTGGCCGCTGAGGTCTTCCAAAAAGTAGGTGGCGGCGTCGGGGGCGACAATCCGTGCATGTTTGGTGGCGACAGACGGGTCAGGCAGGATGATGTCGCTGGTAACGGCACGGCCAATCAGTGTTTCGGAGGCGAGAACAAATGCCTCGCCGCCCGGACCGACTAATCGCGCCCGGCGCGGCGGGGCGGAGGAGGGCGAAGCGTCAAGCTGGAACACGGCGGATGCGGGGCGGGCGGCGTCAAGCTGGAACACGAGGCGCGTTTCGCCGATGACAATCTCGTCGCCGTCCGAGAGTGCCCGGTTGCCGTCAATTTTTAGGCCACCGACTTTGCTTCCGTTGGTGCTGCCCAAATCGTAGAGGGTCCACTGGCCGTCACGCTCACGCTCCAAACGGGCATGGGCTTTGGAGGCCATGCCGTCGGTGTCCAGCACCAGGTCATTGTTTGCATTGCGCGAGCGCCCGATTTGAATTGTCGGCTTGGTCAGGCTGAAATGGCTTTTGCGCCCGTCGGGACTGGTCACGGCAAGCGCGGCCCAGGCGACCGCCGGGACCGTGCCAGGCTCGTCGCCTTCAGGCTCGTCGTCTTCATAGTTCACCGAGGCGACTGTGGGCAGATCGTCCTCCTCAGCGTCAAGAATGCTGGGTTGAGCTACAGGAACGCGGGAGGGAGGAGCCGCCGCACCTTTTTCGTACCGGACTTTGACGCGCAGCTTTTCGGTGCGCGTGGCCCGCTCGGCTTCAGGGACTTCGGCAATGGTGAAGTCTAAAGGCCCGCGCGTCTGGTAATTATTTTGGGCCATGAACTTTTGCAGGACGGCGACCAGCTCTTCTTCGTCTAAAAACGAGAGCAGGTAGTCGCACTCATCGGCGTCGGGAACGGCCAGCTCCAGCACATACTTGTTCGGCACATAGATTTTGCCGTCTAGCCCCTCTTTCCGGTTGTCCTCCATCGCCGCCGTCAGCTTGCGGAGGACATCCTTCGGGCGCAGCTCGCCGCCGTCCGCGCCGAACAAGCCTTCGTACCAGCGCCCGAACTTAGAATTGAACTTTTCGAATACATCCATAGTGTTACTCGTTAAGACCGCTTGCGGCGGATCAAATCTATCGCCGATTGCAGCTCCGGCATCTGGAAAGCCTTTGCGGCAAAGACAAACGTCCCGATGCCGCCGAGGCCGGCGACGAGGATCAAAAACAGTGCGGACAGCTTGGGCGCAAGCGCGGCGCTGTCCAAAACAAACGTCTGGAAGGCGGCTTTGAGCAGCAGGGTGACGCCGCAGAGAAGGACAGTCGCTGCGATAATCCGCGCGAGGCTGAGGAGCAGGCGGCGCGTTTGCAGGCCGGTCAAGCGGTGACGCAGCAGAAAGAACAGAGCGAGCATATGGATCGCGGCGGCAATGGTCGTGGTCAGGCCAAGCTCCCAGACCGCCCGGTTCGCGCCCCGGTCCAGCGTCCGCTGCGCTTCCGTGAGCGCGGCCTGCTCGGCGGCAAGCTGGGCTTCCGCATTCGCCCGCTCAGAGTCGATCTGGGCGGCAAGCCGGCTCACACTGTCTTGAGCATCCGGCAAGGCGGGCTGGGCGGCGGAGACTTGGCTGAGGGCCTGCTGGCTCGGCACAGTCAGGGATTGCAGGAGCGTGACGTCGGCCTGGATCGGCGACAGGTCGTGGGTCAGCGTCGAAACGCGGGCCTGGGCATGGATGACCGGGCGGACGACGCCGTAGTTCATAAGAACAAAGATCACGGACACAATCGCGCCGGAGATGACCGGGATTTTGGAGTTTTGCAGGGCGTAAAAGCCGCGCGTGAGCAAAGACTGGCACGACCAGGCGAAGATGCCGAGACTTAAAGAGCGCAAAGCCGCCGCCGTCACCAGCGTGTCGGCGTGGGTATATTTGCCGCTTTGAAGCAGCAGGGTGATAATCGGCTCGGCCAGCAGGAACATGAGCGCCGATGCCGGGACAGTCAGGAATAAGATATTACGGAGCGATTGGTTCATTGTCCGGCGCATGGCCGGAATGTTCTTCTCCGCCGCCTGCAAAGACAGCGTCGGAAACACGGCCAGCGCCATTGCCTGCGCGAAGACGCCGATGGGCAGAAGCATCAGCCGGTAAGCGTTCATAATCGCCGTCGTGTCGCCGGGTCCGAGGTACGACGCAAACGCTTTGTTGACAATTTGGTCAATGTTCGGCAGGGACACGCCGAGGCCGATGGGCAGCAGCATCCGCCAGACCTTCATCACGGCGGGGTTTGTCAGCTCAAAGCAAGGCCGCAGATGGACGCCGAGACGGCGGACGGCAAGAAACGGGATCAAGAAGTTTCCGACGAACGCCCCGGCGATGGCCCCCCAGACCAGACCATGAATGCCGAGCCAGTGCCGGAGAAAGACGCCTCCAACAATGATCCCGGAGTTGTAGATGACCGGACCGAGCGCGGGGATCAGAAACTGCTTGCGGGAATACAAGACGCCCATCATCAGGCCGCCGAGAAAAAAGAACATTTGAGCAGGCAGGAGAACGCGGGTCAGCGGCACGGCCAGCGCAATCCGGGCTTCATCAAAGCCGGGGTTCAGCCAGATCGTCAGCGGCCGGGCATTGATCCACATGACGCAGATGAGCAGCCCGATAAAGACGAAAATGGCGGACGCGACCGTCGAGACCGTCTTGTCCGCCGCCTTGTCTTTGCCCTGCTGCCGGAACTCGGTGAGAATGGGAACGATGGTAGACGACAGCGCCCCGCTTTGCAGCAGATAGAACAGCAGATCGGGGACCGTAAACGCAGCATTATAGGCGTCGGTCTGCGGTCCGCGTCCGAAGTAGTGCGAGATGATCGCATCGCGGGCGACGCCGAGAATGCGCGACAGCAGCACGGTCGCCATCATCAGGCCGGTGGCGCGGGCGATGCCGGAGGGTTTGGGCCCGCCGCCGTCCCCAGGCGGAGTCGTGCTGGCCGGCGGCTTGCTAATTGTGGAGGCCATAGGCGTACAGTATACGGCGTGTCGGTTTCGGTTGTCAAGCCGTTCCGTCCGGTCTCAGGGCAGCGTGCGGGAAAACAGAGCCGAAAGGGCAAGTAATCAAGAAAATCTGCACGAACCGACGGGCGGGTTTTGGAATGCGTTTATCAGACAGGCAGCTTGGCATGGTTTATGCAGTTAGGTAAAAGTACGGGCATTGTAGCTTTTGACGTTTATCGCAAGCTTTGACATCATCGTTGTCCCGTTGTTCTTATTTGAAAGGAATTGATTTTATGCCACACCTTCCGACACAGTTTTTAGCTGTCCTAGCACTGACCGGAGCGAGTTTTAGTACAACGGCAATTGTTCACGCACAAACTTTAGGCTTGCCGGCTTATACTTATACCCTGACAGACCTGGGCACTTTTGGGGCTAATACCAATATCAGCCACGGATATGCTGTCAACAGCGCAGGGCAGGTCGCCGGATACTCATATACACAAAGCGGGGCGGCGGCTTTTTTGTCGGAACCGAGCGGAGGAACACTTCAGAACCTGGGAACATTCGGAGGCTATGACAGCGCGGCTTATGGAGTCAACGACGCCGGACAAGTCACAGGGACTGCAAGACTTGCTGACAACAGCACAACACATGCCTTTCTTTCCGGCTCGAACGGCGACACCTTGCACGATCTCGGAACGCTCGGCGGAATGAACAGCTACGGCTACGCCGTCAACAACAGCGGCCAAGTCACAGGAAGTGCCAATGTCGTTGGCGACAATATCGTCCATGCTTTTTTGTCAGCCTTCAACGGCGGGGCCTTGAAGGACCTTGGCACTCTCGGCGGCACTTTCAGCGCCGGCGCTGCGGTGAATGACCTGGGCCAAGTCACCGGGAGCGCCAACATTTCGGGAGATGCTTCCAGTCATGCTTTTCTTTCCGGCACCAATGGAGGTCCTTTGAAGGATCTAGGCACACTGGGCGGCGCCGGCAGCAGCGGCAACGGAGTCAACAGCTTGGGGCAAGTGGCTGGTTATTCTAACATAGGGAGCAGTGGTAACAATCATGCCTTCTTGTCTGGGGTAAATGGCGGCACTCTGCTTGATTTGGGAACGCTTCATGGCGGCAGCAGCATGGCTGATGCCGTTAATGATGCCGGCCAAGTGGTTGGCAGTTCTGATTCGGGAACTTTTGACTCCCGCGGATTTCCTCAGTCGGACGCCTTTCTTTATTCGGGTGGGATGATGATTGACCTGAATAGCCTCATCGCCCCCGGCTCCGGCCTGACACTTTCAGATGCTTTCGGCATCACAGGCAACGGGTTGATCACCGGAGATGCTTATTCCATAAATGGAAATGGAACGATGCTTGTGCATGCTTTTCTGCTGACACCCAGTCCGGCTGCCGTGCCGGAAGCCTCCACAACGGCTTCCTTCGGCCTGCTGCTGGTTCTGGGGATCGGCAGGCTTGCGGTGGCCGGCAAGCGCAAAAAAGTAAGCGTTACGTTCTAATCCGCAATCCCAGCCGCAAAGCACAAGATGGAGAGCAGCGTCTGCTTTTGGCGGAAACGCTTGTGTTTGCCCTTCCTGTTCCATCCCCCTAGAACCCGCCAGAGATGCTTCCGGGTATACTCAAAGCTATGCGACGAATCTGGGGGCTGGCGGACACGCATCTTTCGTTTGCGAAGCCGAAGCCGATGGACATTTTTGGGACCCATTGGCACGACCACCCGGCGAAGATCGAGCAGGCGTGCCGGGCGGTGGTCGAGCCGGACGACCTGCTGCTGATGCCCGGTGATTTATCATGGGCAATGAGACGCGCTGATGTCCTGCCCGATTTGGCCTGGCTGGCCGCCCTGCCCGGCATCAAAGTCCTGTGCAAAGGCAACCACGATCACTGGTGGGACTCCGACCGTTCTTTGAACTTTCCCGGCCTGCATGACACGCCTTATGTCACCGAAGACGGCACGCTCGGCATCGCCGGCACGCGCGGCTGGTTCCTGCCCGAAGGCAGCAGCACGGACGCCGAACGCGCCCAGGCCGACAAGATTATTGCCCGTGAAGTGTCCCGCCTGTCCCGGCGCCTGGACGCCATCGCCCACTGCCCCCAAAAGATCGCGCTCATTCATTATCCTCCGCTGGAAGCCTTTGTGCCGCTGCTGAAATCCCACGGCATCAAGACCGTGCTGTACGGCCACCTGCATCTGAACGGCCGCGACTCCGTCCCGCCCGAAAACTGGTTCGGCCTGCGGACCCTGTGCGTCGCCGCCGACCGCCTCCACTTCACGCCCCGCTTGGTCGGGACGCTGGAGTAGCCCCCCGCCCCAATTCTGGGGAGCCGGATTTAGGAGAAGCCTACGCTCCGAGCATTGTCTTTCTCCGTATGGCTCCCCAGAATTGGGGCGGGGGGCTTTTTGCCCCGTTTGCCTGGTTCTTATGCTATAATAGCAGTAGTTTGGAGACTCTTTTATGACCGGGTTAATCGGGGTTGCTGTCGGGGTTGTTCTGGTGCTGATCGTCATTTCGCTCATCCTGCGGTATGTGCCGCTGGGGCTGATGATTACGGCGATCTCCGCCGGGGTCAGCGGGGTCAATCCCGGTTCTTTGATTGGAATGCGGCTGCGGCGTGTCCCGCAGGACCGGGTGATCCTGCCGCTGATCGCCGCCGTCAAGGCGGGCGTCCCGGTCAACTTGAACCAGTTGGAGACGCATTATCTGGCGGGCGGCAATGTGGACCGGGTGGTGCAGGCGCTGATCTCCGCGCACCGCGCCCAGATCCCCCTGCCGTTCGAGCGGGCCGCCGCGATAGATCTTGCGGGCCGGAATGTGCTGGAAGCCGTGCAAATGTCGGTCAACCCGAAAGTGATTGAAACGCCGAATGTGGCGGGCGTTGCGAAGAACGGCGTCGAGATGAAGGCGTTCGCGCGGGTCACGGTCCGGGCGAACATCGCCCAGTTTGTCGGCGGCGCGGGGGAGCAGACGGTGCTGGCGCGGGTCGGCGAAGGCATTGTCACCACCATCGGCTCGGCGGCGACGCATCTGGAAGTCATGGAAAAGCCCGACGCGATCTCGAAAACAGTTCTCGCCAAAGGGCTGGACGCCGGAACCGCGTTTGAAATTTTGTCCATTGACATTGCCGACGTGGTCGTCGGGCAGAACATCGGTGCGCGTTTGCAGGCTGACCAGGCGGAAGCGGACAAAAAAGTCGCCCAGGCCAAAGCCGAAGAGCGGCGCTCGATGGCCGTCGCCCGCGAGCAGGAAATGAAAGCCTACACCCAGGAAATGCAGGCGAAAGTGGTCGAAGCCCAGGCGCAGGTCCCGCTGGCGCTGGCCCAGGCCCTCAGCGGCGGCAGCATGGGCGCGATGGACTACTACAACCTGCGGAACCTCCAGGCCGACACGGCGATGCGGAGCGGCATCAGCCGCGCCACCGGCGGGGCCGATGAAAACGGCGGCGCAGGCGGCTCCACCGGCCCAGTGGTGTAGCGTTATGGCAAAGAAGCAGAACAAGCAGTGGAATGGCATGATTAGCGTGGGTCGTGTTCTGCTTGCTGTTGTATTGATAATTTTGCTTTTCCCCTTCTTCGCTGATCCTTATTCTAGTCCGCTGTATATTGGGCATCGCGGCAGAACGGCTTCCTGTCAATCCAACATGAAGTAGCTCGGCTTGGCTTTGGTGCAGTATTCGCAGGACAGCGATAATATACCGCCCTCGGCGGCAGCGGCAGACGGTCATGGCTGGCGCGAGGCCGTTTACCCCTTCGTGAAATCTACCGACGTTTACCGCTGCCCCGACGACCCGCGCGATGCCCGCCAAGACACGCCGGAGAACCTGCCGAAGTCGTATGCGGCCAACAGCGTTCTCTTAGAATGTATCTCAAAACGCAAGCGTTGGGTCAAGTTCGTGCCAGCGTCGGAACCACAGCAAGGCACACGCAAGTTTAACGGTCGCCAGATAGCGGTCTGCCCGCTTCTCGTACCGTACCAAGATCGCACGGCAGCGAGACAGCCAGGCAAAGGTGCGCTCTACCACCCAGCGGCGGGCGGGGTGGGTCTTCTCGCCCTGCACGTCGAGTTTCTCTTCGCCGATGCGCTTGATGTGGGGCACATAGCCCGCTTCTAAAACCACGGCTTCGGCAGGTGCATTAGCGTAGCCTTTGTCCAGGCACAAGTGCTGCGGTTTCTCGGTGGTCGGCATCGGACGCACCACGACCACCGCGTCAAGCGTCGCTTTCAGCAAACTGGTGTCGGGGACGTTTGCCCCGCTGATGCAAGCTGCAAGGGGCCTGCCGTGGCCCTCAACCAGCAGGCTTTTCTAATAGTTCCTCTTGACGCCAGATTTGCTGCGGTCGCAGGGACTGGGGCCGACGCACTGCTCTTGCGCCCCTTTTTACCGACCCCGCTTTGGGGGACGCCGCGTGCTTTGCCCAGGCAGCCATCGGCGGACTGCCAGTGCCACTCGACGCCTTGCAGGTCGTCGCACTTGGTCAAGAGGACGGCCCAGAGAATGTCGAAGATCGCCTTCTTCTCCCAGCGGGCGAAGGCGCGGTAGACGCTGCTGTCATCGCCAAACTCAGCAGGCAGGTGGTTCCACTGGCAGCCCGTCCGCATTCGGTAGATGATGCCATCGAAGGCCAGTCGTTCATTGCTTCGCTTGCGCCCTGTTTTGGCAGGCGGGTCGTAGACGGTCAGGACTTTCTCGATCAACTCCCAGAGCGGGTCGGGGACGTTCCAGATCGTCGGCAACGGCTTTTTATCAGCATTCTTCGGTTCAGGCTTTGCTTCAACACTCGGTTCATTAGGTGGCATCATGCCGCCATTATCGGTTTATCGCGGCCTGCTTTTTAGGGCCGCGTTTTGAGATACATTCTTAGGCCGCAGCCTCGCTTTCACCAACTCGAACACTGTTTTTGCAGTTGACACGCGCGGCTACGACGGTGAAGACTGGAATATGGTCAGCCCGGCATTTTTGCCCGGCACGGGCCGCAGCCTTTATGCTCACCTGCCACTACATGCCTTTTATGAGCATCCCGAAGGCATGGTCAACTGCCTCTTTGTCGACGGCCATGTCAAGGGAATGAAGGCTGAAACGACGCTGACGCCGACAAACTTGTGGACGCGGGATAATGCGCCGTTCACGGGCAAAGATCTCGCGAACGCACAGGCAATTTTGAGATACGCCGAGAGCGAATAGGCGGAGAAAGAATGAAATGACAGCGGAAGTAATCGGCCTCGCTATTGTTGTCGTAATTTGGGTCATTTCCAGCCTGATCAAAGGCTTCAAGTCACTTTTGAGCCGGACCACCCCCGTCCCGCCTCAAGCCCCGCCGCCGTCACAGAGTCCACTTCAGCCGCAAAATTCACTTCAGTCGCAAAATCCACTTCAGCCGCAAAATCCGTTTCAAGCGCAGGCTTCCTCTCGTTCTCAGTTTCCAGGCCAAATGCCGCCGCAGGCAGTACGTCCGGGTCAGCTTGGACCGCCTATGACTTCCACCCAGGCGTGGCAGCAGCAGGCGCTCCAGCAGGCCCGGACACAGCCGCGCCAGCCGGAAGCAGGCGCCACCGCCGTGCCGACTGAAACAAACCGGCAGGACTTTGTGCGGCAGGAACAAGAGCTGTTCACGTCGGAACCGGCGAGCCTCGGCGTTTCGCTGACGTCTCCGCCTCCTTCTGCCGCCGCGCCGAACGCCCTGTTCGGCGGGACCGACGATCTGGTCCGGGCGATCATTCTCCAGGAAGTTCTTGGCCCGCCGCTTTGCCGCCGCAAGCCCCCTCAGTCGGTTCATCCCTCATAATTACGAGTTTTTCACTTCAGCTTCCGGTTGGCACAAGTCCTGCAAGAGTAGGTGATTAGCCTGACACTTCTTTTGTCGCCGACATTGCGCTATATTGTAACCCTGCTGTAACCTTAAGGCTATCTTGATGCTTCGTTTGCGGGAATACTACACCTATTAAGTTTGCGCAAACCCAGATTTGAAGAGATTGCACGTTAAATGTACCGGGATTTGACAAAAACACATAATCCTCGTAACATTGCCATAAGCATACAAGCGTAATGTTGGTATACTAAGAAGTGTAAGGCTGAACGCTCTTGAAAGGTATGTTGTCAACGATTGAACTCCTTAATATCCCATTTCCAGCAAGTGCCGATGCTGGCGGTCCTGCCGGACGACACATTGAAGCGGCTGGAGCGGATTGCGGAGCAGCGCCAATACCGCCGCCGCCAGATTGTCCATTTCGCCGACCAGCCCGGCGACTTCGTGTACCTGCTCTGCACCGGGCGGGTCAAAATCGCCCGCGTGTCCGAGCGCGGGCGCGAGCTGACTTTGTATCTGCTGGAAGACGGCGCGATCTTCGGCGAAGCCGGGCTGCTGAGTGCGACTGACCCCTATGAGCTGGTGGCGGAAACGCTGGAAGACTCGCTGGTGGCCGTGTTCCGCCGGGCCGATGTTCTGGCCGCGCTGGAGCACTCGCTGCCGGCGACCCGCGAGCTGCTGAGGCTGGTCAGCGCTCGGCGCAGCCTGGCGGAAAACCAGGTCGCGGACCTGGTCTTCCTGGAAGTTCCAAAGCGGCTCGCGAAGCTGCTGCTGCGCCTGGGCGAAAGCCAGGCGGGGCGAAACGGGCGGTCCGCTCAGGCCCTGCGCGGGAAGATGACCCATCAGGAGCTGGCGAACGTCATCGGCAGCACGCGGGAGACCACGACGCTCGTGCTGAACGATTTCAAGCGCCAGGGCTTGATTGACTTTCTCGGACGCAAGATACTGATCACAAACCGAAACGGGCTGGAAGAGCTGGTGGTCAGCGATGTGCCGTACTGACGCAAATTCGGGTGGTAAGCGGGTATACTTATTCCCGTTATGCTTATCACTTTGGTTCGTCACGGTCAGTCTCAGGCGAACGCCGGACTGACCGATCATCTCGACAGTTTTCTCACACCCCTCGGACAGCAGCAGGCCGATCTCACGGCCAAAACCCTCAGCGGTGAGGGTCTCACCCAGGCATACGTGTCGCCCCTGCGCCGGACTCTTCAAACGATCGCCCCGTTCTGCAATTTGACCGGCCTGCGGGCGGAAGTCTACGCCGACATCTGCGAGTATTTTTCCGCGCACTGGCCCGGCTACGAGAACTTTCCCGGCCTTTCCCCCGACCAAATTACAGAACAATTTCCGTTTGCGTTCTTCGGCAAGACGTTTCCATGCAGCGTAGCCTGGTGGCCGCAGACACTGGAAGACGACCAGAAGATGTATGCCCGCGCCGAGCGTGTCCGTGATGCACTGATCACCCTGCACGGCGGCTCCGACGACCATCTGCTGGTCGTCTCTCACGCGGAGACGGTCGGGCGCCTGACGGAAGCGTTCCTGCGTGTCCCCGCCGTCACCGACGAGCCGCCGTGGTCGGACAACTGCGGCATCACGCGCCTGCTGCTGACCGATCCGGCACAGCCTGCCACGGTTCTGACTCAAAACGACACGTCTCATTTGGCGTCGCTGGACACTGATTGGGAACATGATGCGGCTGGATAAAGCGCTCGTCGCGGGCGGCGTCTGCCGCTCCCGGACCGAAGCGCAGGCGCTGCTGGACGCGGAGCTAATTTCGGTCAACGGGCGGCGCGGCCTCAAAGCCAGCGCCGAAACCGCCGAAGATGCCGTTCTCGCGCGGCACGACACCGGCCCGCGCTTTGTGTCGCGCGGGGCCTTGAAGCTTGACGGGGCCTTAACGGAGTTTAGGATAGACGTGTCGGGGCTGAACGCGCTGGATGTGGGGGCCTCTACCGGCGGCTTTACCGAGTGCCTGCTGCGCCGGGGCGCAGCGTCGGTCATTGCGGTAGATGTCGGGCACGGGCAGATGGTCCCGGAAATCGCCGCCGATCCGCGCGTGCAGTCCCGCGAGGGCATCAACGCCCGCTCGCTCACGCCCGCCGACTTCCCCCACCCATTCGGGATCATCGTCGTAGACGTGTCGTTTATTTCGCTCTCACTGATTTTGCCGGCCCTTGCGCCGCTGCTGGCAAAGGGCGGCAGCTTAGTCTGCCTTGTCAAGCCGCAGTTCGAGGTCGGCGCAGGCCATCTCGGCAAAGGCGGCATTGTTCGCGATGCGAAAGCCCGCGCCGAAGCGCTGGAGCGCGTTGCCGGCGCGGCTCAGGCGCTTGGTCTGCGCGAGGCGGACCGCATGGTCAGCCCAATTGAAGGCAGCGACGGGAACATCGAGTTTTTGCTTCGTCTGGAAAAAGAAGTATGCCTGAAGTAATTCTCACCGAACCGGTTATTGCGGACTTGGTCGCGGCGGCGCGTGAAGTGCAGAGTTCGGCCTATGCGCCCTACTCAAACTTTACGGTCGGCGCGGCGGTGCTGCTCAGTGACGGCACGGTTTACAAAGGCTGCAACATTGAAAATGCGTCGTTCGGCCTCTCCGTCTGCGCTGAACGGGTCGCCATTTTCCACGCGGTCGCGGCGGGGCGCATGGATATTGCTGCCATCGCCGTATCCACCTCCGCCCCGAAGCTCTGCAAGCCGTGCGGGGCGTGCCGCCAGGTGATCGCCGAGTTTTCCCGCGCCGATAATCCCATCATTGTCATCTCTACCACCCAGTCCGGCCTGTCCGCGACCGAAACCATCACCGATCTGCTTCCCGACAACTTCATGCTTTTGTAGCGCAAGAACCCACCCCGCCTCGTCCCTCGGCGACCCTCCCGAAGCGGGAGGGTGAGGAGTTTTGGAGAAGATGTAGGGGCGCTGCTTGCTGCGCCCTCTTGTTCTTGCTTTCCTAAACTCCTCACCCTCCCGCTTCGGGAGGGTCGCCGAGGGACGAGGCGGGGTGGGTTCCTACGACACGCTGAACTCGACCCGCAAGCGCAGGTAGCTTTCCACCGGCTGCCCGCCCCGCGTCGCCGGACGGAAAGTCCAGCGCTTTGCAGCATCCAATGCCAGTGCGTCGAGCGCCGGGTTTCCCGTAGACGACACCATCTTGACGCTGGCCGTGCCGTCGGCATGGACGGTGAACAAGGCGTTAAAATCCGTGTTGAGATCGCTGTCCCGCAGGTCATCGGGGATTGACGGCTTCGGCTCGGACACCGGCACGGCGGCGGTCACGACCGGCGGCGCAGCCGGGAAAGCAGGCTTTGGGGCGGGCGGCGGTGGTGACGGAGCGGGCGCAGGCGGCGTCACCGGCGGTGCGGGGGCAGGTGCGGGAGCCGGTGCGGGCGGCACGGGAGTCGGCGGCGCTGCCGGGGCGCTGTCCGAGCCGGTAATCCCGGCGTCGCCGCTGCCGTTTCCGCCGGCTGCGCCTGTCACCGGCCCTGCCGCGACCACGCGCACCGGCGGCGGGCCGCTGGGGGCGCGTCGAGCCGCCGCCGGACGCGCGGCGGTTTTATGTCCTGCCGCTTTGACTTTAGGCGTCGCTTTCTTTGCGGTCTTCTTCGGCGGCGCGGGCCGCTTTTCAGGCGGGGGCAGCTTGATCAGCTCGACCTGCGTGAGCTTCTGGCCGCCGATGTTCTTGAAGACGCCGAGCTGGGCCAAAATCGGCAGGAGAATGGCATTGATGACGACTGCCAGCCCGATCATTTTCGGCAGCAGCGTATTTTTTTGCCTTCGACGGCGCATGGGTTGAGATCCTTGTACCAGTGAAGAAGCGTAGGAATTTATTCCCACGCTTCTTCTTACATTCACAGTTTATGTCTGAGTCGCAAACGCAAACCGCTCCGCGCCGGCTTTGCCGGCGTTGTCCATCACGGAAATCAGCGTCCCGTGCTTGGAGTCTTTGTCGGCGTTGATGACGACCAGCGTTCCCGCCGTGACTCCGAGCGCTTTCAGATCGGCGGTTTCATCTGCTAATGCAATCGGGCGCGTGTTTAGGTGAAGGTCTCCGGCGGCGCTGATGGTGATGGTGACGTTCTGCGCGGAGTGCTTCTGGCCGGTGCTGGCTTTCGGCAGGTTCACCGGCAGGCCGTTCTGCACGGCTAAAGCGAGCGACGCGACGATGAAGAACATCAGCAGAAACATCATCGTGTCAATCATCGGGATAATAATGATCTCGGCTTCTTCCGGCTGACGCCGGGCACGGACTCGCATCATTTAGGCCACCCTCCCCGTCAGAAAGTTCGTCAGCTCAGTCCCGTAGTATTCCATGTCTTCGGTAAAGCGCTTGACCAGATTGCCGAAGTAATTATAGAATATCAGGCCGATGACCGCAATACCGATGCCGGTGGCTGTGGAGACCAGTGCCTCGCTGACGCCGCCCATGACGGCGGTGGGCGACGACAGACCGGAGCGCGAGATCTCTTTGAACGACGTGATCATGCCTGCGATTGTCCCCAGCAGGCCGAGAAGCGGCGCGATGGAAATAATTGTCCGCAGGCCGAGCAGATAATTCTCTAAAGCCGGGATTTCGTTTGCCGCTTCCTGGGACATCGCCATGTCAATCGCCTCCGCTGGCTTGTCGGCGTTTTTCAGGCCCCGTGCGAAGATGCGGGCATACGGGGTCTTCGCCTCTTCCATCAGTCGTTCCGCCGCCGCGCCGTGGTCGCCGGGCTTGTAGGTTTCCTTGATTTCTTCCAGCAGCTCCTCCGGGTCAATCGCCGTGGCTTTGCGGAACGTGTAGCCGCGCTCTAAAATAATGCCGATGGCGATGATGGAGCAGAGAATCAGCGGGTACATCATAAACCCGCCTTGATGCAGATATGTCACAAATGCGTTCATACTTGGTCTCCTGATAAGAAGCCTCGGACTTTATTCCGTGGCTTGTCTAAAAACTTTGCGTCAGCTTGACCCCGTAGGCGCGGCCCTGGCCCCATTCGACATCCGAAAACGGTCCGGCTTCTTTGATGACGTAGCCGTGGTTCAGCAGATTGTTGACGGTGAACGCAAGCTGCATCGAGCCGAAGGTCGTGCCGACGCCGAAGTTCAGAATAGTATGCACCGGGACACGGATATAGTTGATGGAAGTCGGGAAAGGACTGCCGGAGGCATCTAAAATAGGATTGCCGTCCGGGCCGAGGCGGTCAATCTCGCCGTAGGGAAAGCCGGAGCCGTATTCGCCGTCAAGCGTGGCATACGAGCCGCGCAGGCTGTAGGACAGCCCGAACGACGCCGTGTGGGTCTGGTCGTGGTCATCGTTGAAGTAGCTGGACGGCGCTTCTCCGAGAAGCCCGCCGCTGATGGGACCGGCCCCTTTCGCCCAGGACCGGGCGTAGTTGGCGTAATACGACAGATTTTTGACGAGCGGCCCGTCTACCGAGACTTCGACGCCGCGCGTGTACCCTTTGGCAAAGTTGATAGGAATGTCAATCTGGGTCGCGCCGAAGACCTGGTCGTCAATCGTGTTCTTTTCAGCCCGGTAGTAGGCATCCACCGAGACCGCCGTGCCGGACTGGGTGTGCGTTTCGCCGATTTCAAAGAAGTCGTCGCGCTCCGGCTGGAACGGCTTAATGGACGCGGCGCTTGTGGAAAGCCGCTTGACGTCTTCAATGGCAACCGGCTGAAAAAGCCGGTCGTAGTAAGCGTGAAGCTGATCTTTGCCGGCTGTGTAAGTCAAGTTCAGTCGCGGCGAAAGCTGAGATGTGGTGATGTCGGCTTGATGCACATCATAGCGGACGCCGTAGTTGACCCGTGTTCGGCCCGTCGTCCAGTCGTCCTGAACATACGCGCTTTTGTCGCTGCCGTACAAATGCCGGGCGTCCAAAATCGTCGGCTGATCCGTGGTCGGGTCGGCCTGGGGAACACCGAACGAGCTGAAGAATTGGTTTCCGTTGACGGTATCCACGTCAAAGCCCACCTGGACTTTATGCTGCTGAGTGACATGGGCGATATAGTCCGTGCGAAGACCGAGATACGTCGCTTGCTGGTTTTCACTTGTCGTCGCAAGTCCAGACGTGTCGGCCGAGCCGGGGTCGGGCAAGAGGTCCTGCGGGCTGCCGAAGTACCGAAGCTGGGACTTATGGGAATAAAACGCGATCCGAAGCGTGTTCGGCCCGGAGAGGTGGCTCCAGATCAGATTGGCGAATGCGCCGTTCTCTACCTGGTTGTCATTTTGGCCGACGGCTTGCCGCGCCTGCTCGTTCGGCACTTGAATCGTCGCCCCGCTTGTGCCGAGGTCCAGCGTGAAGCGGTTGGACGGCCCGCTTTGCAGGTCGAACTTGCCGAAGCCGACGTTTTCCAATCCTGCGTCGTGCAGCGGCGTCTGGGTCAGCGGACTCAGGCGGAAGTTGCTGGAACTGCGGATGCCCGACAGGAAATAGGAAAAGCTAGGGCTGCCGCCGCCGACCTGCGCCGTGGTCTGGTAGTCGCTGTAGCTCTGGCCGATCTGCTGGACAAAGCCATTCGGCCTGCCCGCACCGGCTTTGGCTGTGACATCGAAAATGGCCGCAAGCTGACCGCCGTACTCTGCGGGGAACCCGCCGGTGTAGATGCGGAGCGTTTGAATATCTTTCGGGTTGATGAGGTCGCTGAACGACCCGGAGACGTTTGACGGCAGCGGCGCTCCGTCTAAGTAATACGAATACTGGCCGTGCGAGCCGCGAATATGGATCTCCCCGCTCGGCGCGGACGCCGCGCCCGCGACGCTGCTGGCGATAATGTTGTTGAGGCTGGTATTGTTCGGCTTGCTTTCAATCGCCGCCGCGCCAAGTGATGTCGCGCTGCCTTCCGTGCGCGGCACGAGAACAAGCCGGTGTGCGCCGATACGAATGATGATGATCGGAGCGCGGTTCGGGTCAAAGATATTAGTCGTCCCGTTTGTCGTAATTGTCGGCGCAGGCGGCGTCGGTGCGGCTTGGGCATGGACAATGCGCGGCAGAAGCGCCAGGCAGACAGCCGCCGGCAGTGTGCGGCGCGAAAATCGAAGCATAATCAATCAAAATCCTCAGTCAAAATCCTCAGTCGTAATCTTCAGTCAAAATCTTCAGCATCAGAGAAAAAGAGCGCTTAAAGTGTACCTCAATAGCGACGCGAACCGCGATTTGTGAAGTTCCGGCAGGAAAACCGTTCTTAAGTGCCGAAAAGCAGTCTCACTTCCCTATTCGCGTGAGAGGACATTTTTCAATGAAGATCGGCATATTTACGGCGTTGTTTCATGACAAGCCGCTGGAAGAAGCGCTGGATTTGATCGCCGAAGCCGGCATCCAGGCGGTCGAGCTGGGGGCGGGCGCGTACCCCGGCTCCCGCCATTTGGACGATTTCGGCGGCGTGGAAACGCTGATCAAAGATGCGGGCGCCCGTAAAAAACTTCGCCATGCGATTGAAAGCCGGGGACTGACCCTGGACTCGCTTTCGGTCCACGGCAACCCGCTTCACCCGGACAAGGCCGTCGCCGACGACCATCAGGCCGCATTCACAAACGGCGTCCTGCTGGCGGAAGCGCTGGACCTGGAAGTCGTCAACGGCTTTTCCGGCTGCCCCGGCGACAGTCCCCGCGCCAAGTATCCGAACTGGGTTACCTGCGCCTGGCCCGACGAGTTCCGGGACATTTTAGACTACCAGTGGAAGAAAGTCGCTATCCCCTACTGGCGCAGGCAGAACAAGTTTCTCAAAGACCACAAAGTTAAGTTCGCGATTGAAGCGCATCCGGGCTTTTTGGTGTATAACCCCGAAACTCTGCTGCGCCTGCGGGATGCCGCCGGGCCGCAGATCGGCGCAAACTTCGACCCGTCCCACTTCTGGTGGCAGGGCATTGACCCGATTGCCGCCGTTCGGGTGCTGGGCGAAGCCGGCGCAGTCTTCCATGTCCACGCCAAAGACACGCGCATTGACCCGTATAACGCTTCCATTAACGGCACGCTGGATACCAAATCCTATGGCGACGTGTTAGGCCGCTCCTGGACCTTCCGCGCCGTCGGCTACGGCCATGCGCTGACTTGGTGGCGCGACTTCGTCTCCAACCTCCGCATGATCGGCTACGACGACGTGCTCTCGATTGAGCATGAAGACAGCCTCATGTCCACCCGCGAGGGCCTGCATAAAGCGATGGAAACGCTGAAAGCGTCGGTGATTGCCGAGAAGCCCGGCGAAATGTTCTGGGCCAAGCAGTAGAAGAACCCCTTCCCTGTTAGGGAAGGGCAAGAAAAAGCGTACAAATGACCAAAGCCCGTACCTCTTGTCGAGAGGCACGGGCTATTTTGTTCTTATGGCCCTTCCCTAACAGGGGAGGGAGCGAGGGACGAGCGGGAGGGGTTCTAAAACGCCTGGTACTGCCCGAAGCAGGGCTGGTCAGAGGTCGTCTGCACGGTCACCGGGTAACGCTCCCATTTGGCGTGGCCGTCGGCGAACAAGTAGTTCGCGCCGTCCGTGTGGCGCTCCGACGCCGGGGCGTACATCCCGTCAGGATTAGGAACACAGCTTGCGACGGCGGCAGGCGGAGCGCCGGGGTAAATCTCGCCGAGCCAGGGGTGGACATGCACGTCGCAGAACTTGGCGTCGCGTTCGGCGACATAGATGGTCTGTGTCGGCTCCTGCACCTGGGCCAAGCTCGCCCCAAACAGGAAGTAGGCGTTGACCAGGTACGACGTAATGCCCGGTGCGGGCGGCGGAGCGCCGTTGCAGTTGCCGGAGGCGTCCAGAAGAGTTTTCCCATGCGGGTCCGGGTCGTCTGGACAGACAAACAACTGCTGAGTCAGGCTCGCCGTTCCAGCCGGGTTTGCCGCCGCCACATACGGAATGATCTTTTCAAACGGCGAACCATAGTCTGCCCCAAGCGGCGGCCCCTCCAACTGGCCGTTATTGTCGTCCACAGCAGGATTGCTGGTGCTGGGATGCTCCTGCGGGTACTTTTCGTCGCTGTCCTGGACATACTGGGTCAGGGCCAGGCCAATCTGCTTGAGATTGGACAAACATGCTGTTCGGCGGGCGTTCTCGCGCACTTTCTGGAAGACGGGAAATAAAATCGCCGCGAGAATCGCGATAATGGCGATGACGACGAGCAGCTCAATCAGCGTGAAGCCGCTGACGGATTGGGTACGTTTCATAGGTTCTCCTGTGACTGAATACTGAGTGGATGATGGGAAGCAGTCACAGGGAGCGCGGCGGACGCGGAAGTGGAGTGCGGCGGAGCGTGAGGAGATGGGCAAAGAGACTGGGGTAAGCGCAGCCCGAAGACGCAGGCGGCGGGACACGGACAAGTGCAGGCAGCAAAGCGTGCGGCGACCAGACGAGCGCCAGAAGCGCGGCGGCAGGCTTCGGCGCAGGCTGAACGCCGCACCGGCAGGACATCAGTGCGCTGCCGCTATGGCAGCAGCATTTCATTCCTGCCATGCCCGGCATCTGCATATTCGGCATCGGCATCCCGGCCATCGCCATCTTCGCGCCCATCGGGCAGCACGGCCCAGTCTGCGGCTTGGCGGGACGAGAGGCGGCCTGCGGGTTCGGCAGAGCGTGGACGCACTGCGCGGCGCTCAAGACAGGCAGCAGGGTCCACAGCAGGGCCAGCAGGCAAGGGAAAAGCCGGAACCGAGATGTTGTGCCGAACGCCATATCACAAAGATTATGCCACACTGCGCCGGCAAAATCACCTATGCATTCGGGTCGTCTAGAAGCGATTGCAGGCGTTCGGCGAGTTCCGGCGGGTAGCGCTCCGCCCAAGAAGTATCTATCAGACCGATGTCCCGCAAATCAATCAGGTGCATTTTGTCTTTGATGCGAAATGCCGTCAGCTTGATCTGAACCAGCGCTTCTAAAGAGATGACCTGGTATCTGTCGCCTGGCTCGGACTCAGAAACATCAGGGTTTGACGCCGCTTCATGCGGACGCACTTTCTCTCCGGCAAAGACAACATGAACGGCATCACGCACACTGGCGTTGGGTCCGTCCAGAAATATATCCATACCCGCGACATGGCGAAACACGAAGCCAGCCTTCGCCAGCGCAGCGATTGCAGCAGAAAGATCTTCACGCCGCAGCAGGATATCCACATCTTGTGTATAGCGGACAGCAGCAATATCTACGCGCGTCACCCAAGCGGCGACTGCATTGCCGCCGACAACGGCATAAGGTATGGCGTCCTTTTCTAAAGCCGCAGCCGCTCGCAGGAGTCGTTCCTTGACTTTTTCCACAGCGGAGACCATCCTATCCAGCGAAAAAGGGCTGAGTGTGACCGGCATGACTCACTATACCCTAGATCACAGCCGCTTCCAGCAGAGTGAGTGTTTTGGCGTCGGCGTCAAGGCGGGCGCGGACGCCGAGGGGCAGGGCGTAGTTTTGGGAAACGTGGCCGAAGGGAAAGCCCAGCACGGCGGGCTTGCCGTAGGGAGCGAGCAGGTCGGACCAGATTTGGCGCAGGGGAACGGTTTTGCTGTCATCGGCGTCAGTCGCTTGGCCGACGACGAACCCAGCAACAGATTGGAAAAGTCCGGCTTCGGCGAACTGTACCAAGAAACGCTCGATGCGGTGAGGCGCTTCGCCGATGTCTTCGATCAGCAAAAGCTTCCCAGCGGTCTCAATCTGGTACGGCGTACCCAGGGTTGCCGCGACCAGCGACAGGCAGCCGCCGCACAGCTCGCCTTCGGCAGTGCCGGGAACCAGCGTTTCGGCGGCAGACCCCGGCACAAGCCCGGCAGGCTGAAGCGATTGCAGGAGCCTGAGCTGCCAGTCCAGCAGTTCCGGCGCGAGCGTGCCAAGCTCAAACACGAGCGGCCCATGCAGAGCGACCGTGCCGACGCGCTGGCTTAAGGGGATTAAGAGGGAAGTTGTGTCGGAGTAGCCGATCACCATCTTCGGCGGCAATGCCGCCAGCGCATTCCAGTCCAGCAGCGGCCAGAGGCGGCAGGCGGAGGAGCCGCCGCGAGCGCACCAAAGCACGTCTGTGCTGGGGTCGGCGTAAAAGCGGGAAAAGTCGGCAGCGCGGCCCGCCGGTGTTCCGGCATGATGGCCGTCGTGGGCACGGACGCGCGGGGCTTCTATAACGCGGAAGCCTCGTGCTTTAAGTGCAGCGATGCCGGAGTCGAGCAAGTCAGGCTCGACCGGAGA
Source organism: Capsulimonadaceae bacterium (assembly GCA_965277885.1). GTDB lineage: Bacteria > Armatimonadota > Armatimonadia > Armatimonadales > Capsulimonadaceae > JANXMY01. The sequence goes on from CBDIDS010000003.1 coordinate 1,550,083, forward strand.
AGACGGGTTGACGATGCCGATGGTTCCGCCGGAGGGCAGCGCTTGGGGAAGACGCATCGGCTAAATCCCGCCGCCGGAGATGTTTTCGTCGGGACAGGGCTGCCAGCTTTCGGCGCACATCTCGTCGAACTGGACCAAAAGCGGCTTTTCGGGGATTTTGTCCCAGACGGTGTCTAAAGCGCGGAGAATGCGGTCCGGGTGCTGCTCTTCTTCGACAGCTTCCAGGCGGCACTTGAGGTCTTCGATTTCTTTCAGCGACCGGCGGATGATCTCGCCCATAGGGTCGGCGTTGCCGAGCGCCTGGTCCATAACCTGCTGAGTGGAGCGTTCGGAAATGTGCTGACCATCCTGGACCAGGATGCGTCCGGGAACGCCGACGACGCTGGTGTTCGGCGGCACGTCGCGCGTGACGACGGCATTGGCCCCGATGCGTGCGCCGTCGCCGACGGTGATGTTTCCCAGCACTTTAGCGCCCATGCCTAAGAGAACATTGCTGCCGACGGTCGGGTGCCGCTTGGTCCTTTCCAGCGACGTCCCGCCGAGCGTCACCTGATGGTACATCAGAACGTCATCACCGACCACGGCGGTCTCGCCGATGACGACCCCCGCCCCGTGGTCAATAAAAAAGCGGCGTCCGATGGTCGCGCCGGGATGGATCTCGATATTCGTCAGGAACCGGCTCCACTGGGAGATCACCCGCGCCGGAAAGAACCAGCCGCGCTTGTAGAAGCTGTGGGCGATCCGATGATAAAACAGCGCCCAGAACCCGGCGTAGGTCAGCACTTCGGCCACCGACCGGGCCGCCGGGTCTTTCGTAAAAATCGTTCGGATGTCTTCGCGCAAATACTGGAACACGTCGTCGTCCTCTGGCGCTTCAACAGAGTTTTGCGGCGGCGGGTTCCAATGGGCGGGAGAAAATTTAGATCCAGTAATTTATTAGTGGGTGGCCCAGGATTTCAATCCTGGGCCGACGCTGCAAAACTCCCGGCGCACGCGGTACAATAGTTTTCGAGGAAAAACGATGTTCGTCAATTTCATGGTTTGCTCGCTGACGGCGCTGCTTTGCGGTGCCCTCGCGTGCGGCACGGCTCAGGGCGAGCCGCAGGGGGCAGCAGCTTCACCGGCGCGTCAGGGCCGGATCACGGCGGTCTTTCAGGGCCTCAAGAGCCGTGACGGCTACCTGCGGGTGAGCCTTTACGACCGCGCCGACGGATTTCCGAACGGCAGCCCGGTCGCCCGCCGGGACTTTCTTCTGCCCACGCTGGACCCGAAGACGCCGCTGGATTCGCTGTCCGTAACCTTTGACGGCCTGCCGCCCGGCGCGTATGCCGTCTGCGCGTTCCACGACCGCGACGGCAGCGGACGGCTTTCAGAGAACCTTCTCGGCATTCCGCAGGAAGAATGGGGTATGTCGAATGACCCGCGCCCCAAGTTTTGCGCTCCCCGCTTTGAGCAGGCCCGCCTCAGCCTCAGCGCGAGGGAAGCCAAAACTATCACAATTCGTCTGCACAAGTAGCGCAGTCGGGTTGACAGACAGCGGCGAAAGCGGCATAATGGCTGTGCCGTGTATGATTTACATGATTAGTTTGTAAAAACAACGCTTCTTCACACGGTTTTCACTTTTTCAAGAAATACTATTCTATGCCTAAGCCCGACGCTAAAGAGTTTTCGCTGAAAGACCATTTTTACGGCGCGGCGACGGTCGGCGAGCGCGGCCAGATCGTCATTCCCGTGGAAGCGCGGAAGCGCTACGGGATCGAGACCGGCGACAAGATTTTGATCATGGGCGCCCCGCACGACCGGGGCCTGATGCTGATTAAGATCGAAGCCATGCGCGAGTTTATGACGACGATTTTGTCGGATTTGCAGGAAATGGAACAGGAAATTGCTTTGGGCAGCGGGCGCCCGGCAAAGACGGAGGACGACGCTTCTTGAAACGACCGATACGGATAGGGCGACAGGCCGCAGGCATCGCCGCCGGACTGCTTGCCATCTCCACAGCTCCCCTAGCAGCCCAAGCCCCGGTTACTCCGGCGGCGCCTACGACAGCGGCAGCGCCTACGACAGCAGCAGCGCCCACGGCAGCGGCGGTTCCGGCAAGGACACTGACACTGGATCAGGCGCTGGGAATTGCGCTGAACCAGAATACTTCTGTCGGGCTGGCCCGCGAGAAAATTATCAAAGCCAATGAGCTGATCAATGAAGCCAATGCCGGGGGACTGCCGACGATACGCGCCGACATTGTTGATACCTACTCCGGCAACAAGGCTTTCGGGACGGCGGCCGGCGGCAGCAACGCCACAGGCACACTGCCCGGCGGCGGCGCGATCCCGGTTATCATTGATACCGGCGGCGGCAACGCCACCAGCGTGACCAGCAGCGGCGGCGGCGGCACCGCAACCGGTGCAGGCGCAACGTCCGCCGGCACAACCACGACGACGTCAACGACATCAACCGGGGCGACAACGACGAACACGGTTCCGACCAACACGACGACCAGCACCGACGGGACCGGCGGCACGGGAACGTCCACCGGGACAGGAACGAGCGGCACGGGGACAGGAACCACCGGAACATTCGGCACGACCGGCCCGACGACGCAGCTTCGCCAGCGCGAGCCGGACCTGCCGCCCATCATGCAGCGGTTTGCGGCGGCGACGGCTCCGGCAAAGGCGTCCGCCTCGGCTCCCGCGCCTCGCGACTCGACTGGGACCGGAACCGGCACGGGGCAGCTTCCCGGAAACGGCTCGCTCAATACCGGGAATGTCGGTCACAACAATAACTACAGCGGCCTTGTCAGCGTCACGCAGGGCGTGGACATCTTCAACCTTGTCCCGGCGGCGGAGCAAGTAGAGCGGCTCACCCGCGATTTCTACGTGACAGACTTGAACCGGGTGCTGAACGAAACGGCGCTTTCGGTCAAAGATCAATACTTCAACGTCCTGCGCGACCAGGAGCAGGTGGTCGTAGATCAAGAGCAGGTCGCCGCCGACCAGGAAAGCGTGCGGGTGACGCAGGCGCAGGTGACGGCGGGCGCCGTGGCCCAGTTTGATCTGCTGACGGCGCAGACGACGCTGGCAAATGCCCAGCAGGTGCTGTCGTCGGCGCAGGACACGCTGACGCTGGCCCAGGTAAACCTCGATAACCTGTTAGGTCTAAATACGGACACGCCGCTGACGCTGCAAGTGCCGGCCTTGCCGCCTCTCAACCAGACGTTTGACAAGAACCAGCTCACGCAAACGGCCTATGCCCGGCGGCCGGAGCTTCAGCAGGCGCGTCAGAATATTATCATCGCCCAGCGCCTCGTCAAGCTGGCGGGGGCCAGCCTGCTGCCGTCGCTGAGCCTGGTCGGCAGCGGCAACTATGCCGAATACGCGAGCAACGGCAACTCCCACGGCACGGTCAGCCTGTCGGCGGTTCTGGGCATTCCGCTGTACGACGGCGGAACGACAAAAGCAAAAATCCGAGAAGCTCAGTCGGACCTGCGCTCGCAGCAGATCACGCAAAGCCAGCTCCAGGAAAATGTCGCCGTGGAAGTGCGGCAGGCGCTCGCAAACATCACCGATGCCCAGACCCGCACTTCTTCCGCAAGCCTCGGCGCACAGCAGGGCGCGGAAGCATACCGCCTGGCGAATGTCCGCTACCAGAACGGCATCGGCACCATTTTAGATGTCGTCAATGCTCAGGCGCAGCTCGCTCAGGCCCGTTCCAACCTGGTCAATGCCCAGTACGACTACCAGACTTCGCTCGCCCAGCTCACTCGCGCCCTCGGCAGCCGTTAAGCACGGATAAAACCTAATTCTGGGGAGCAGGAAGAAGACGCAGGGCATTCTCTCCAGTCTCTCAGCACAAAGCAGTCAGGCGTAGACCGGCTGCGGGGAAGATAAAGACAGCATGACGAAACAGCGTGCCGCGACGGCGCTTGCCGGGAAGTTTTTTTTCGGAGTATTTCTGGTTTCGGCGCTGGCCGGCTGCGGCCACAAGCAGAGCGCCGGCGGCAAAGGAGGGGCAGGCGGCGGACCCAACGCGCCGGTGCCGGTCGAAGCGGCCGCCGTCACGCGCGGCACGATTGCCAACAGCGACCCGATCACCGGCAGCATCGCCGCCTTGCAGGACGTGCAGCTTTCGGCACGGGTTTCCGGACGGGTCATCGCCGTCAACTACCGCGAAGGCCAGGTGGTGCGGACCGGGCAGATAATTGTCCAGCAGGACGCGACCGATCTGGAAGCGAATGTCCGGGCCGCCGAGGCCAATGTCGCCCAGGCCCAAGCCAATGTTTCTTCCAACATCGCCAAAGTCGCCCAGGCCCAGACGAATTACACGCTGGAAGTCCAGACCGCGCGGGCCGCAGTCGCTCAGGCCCGCGCCCAAGTGGCGAGTTCCAACCAGAACTACTTGAAGATCAAAGGCGGCTCGCGGCCCCAGCAGGTCCTGCAAGGCCGCGGTCAGCTTTTGCTGGCGAAAGCCAATGTAGACAATGCTTTAACAAACCTGAACCGGGACAAAAGCTTGTTTGCACAGGGCGCGATTGCGAAATCGGATCTCGACACGGCTCAAACCAACTACACGGTTCTTCAGCAGACTTACGGCATTCAGCAGCAGGCGCTGTCGCTGACGGTGCAGGGGAACCAGGCGGAAGACATCGCTGCCGCGCTGGCCCAGCTTCAGCAGCAGCAGGCTAATTTGCAGACGGTGGTTGCGAACCAGCAGACGGTGCAGTTACGGCGCGACGACATCATCGCCGCCCAGGCGGCTTTGCAGCAGGCGCGGGCCGCTGTCCAGCAGCAGCAGGCAACCCTCATTTTCGATCAGCAGCAGGTAGGCTACACGCAGATTAGAACGCCGATTGACGGCATCATCGCCGCGCGAGAGGTCGAGCCGGGCCAGATCGCCTCTCCCGGAACCAATCTTATGCGGATCGTCAATGTCAAGACTGTGTATTACGAGCCGACCATCTCCGAAACCGATTTCGAGGAAACCAATGTCGGCGACCCCGTCATTGTGCAGGTGGACGCCCTGCCGGGCCGGTCGTTCAACGGCGTCGTGAAGGCGGTTTATCCCGCCGCCGCCAGCGGCAGCCGCCAGTTTACGCTGCGGGTCGCCGTGCCGAACCCGACCAACGAGCTGCGTCCCGGAATGTTCGCCCGCGGCACGCTGCTGGCTACGGTGCATCGAAATGTGGTCGTAATTCCGGTCAGCGCCCTGGTGCCGGTGCAGGCGGATGCCTCAAGCGTCAGCACGAGCGAAGGCACCGCGACCGGCGGGACTTCCCTGCCGCCGCAGGAAGTGTACGTCGTCGGTCCCGGCAGCAAAGCCGTCCCCCGGAAAGTGACGGTCGGCATCGTCAACGGTAATCAAGCCGAGATCACGTCCGGCCTCGCCCCCGGCGACATGCTGATCACGGTCGGTCAGGGCCAGCTCCAGCCCGGTCAGCCGGTGAAGGTGGTCAGCACGGCTGACGGCGTCGGCGCGGGACTGGCGACGCTGTAGCAGGGACAACGCCCCTCAGTCCCCCATCATTGGAGCTGGGGGCGCTTGATTTGATCAATTTGCTAGAAATTCTGAGGTTTTTATGGGACTGACACGCCTCGCGATCTCCCGCCCCGTCGTCATTTTGATGATGGTCTCCGCGTTTCTCGTGCTGGGACTGATCGCCTACTTTAAGCTGCCTGCCGAGCTGAACCCGCAGGTGGACTTTCCGCGCGTCACCGTGCTGACTACCTATAACGGCACCAACCCGCAGGAAATGGAAACCCTGGTCACCAAGCCGATTGAAGACGCGATTTCCGGCGTTTCCGGCGTCCAGGAAATCGACTCGTACTCCGAGCAGGGCGTCTCGACCGTCTCCATTCAGTTCTACTTCGGCACGAATTTAGATACCGCCGACGCCGATGTTATCCAGAAAGTGGATGCCATCCGCAAACAGCTTCCGACGGCCTCCGACTCCCCCGCCGTCTTGAAAGCCGACACCAGCGGCCAGCCGGTCATGCACATCGCGATGCAGTCCAAGCTGCGCCCGGAGCGCGAGCTTCAGTCTTTGGCCACCAACATCGTTCAGCCCGCTTTGGAGCAGGCCACCGATGTCGGCACGGTGTCAATCGCGCAGGGTTCACTGCGCGAGATCCGTGTCGCGGTCCCGGCCAGCAATCTTGCCGCTTACGGCATTACGGTCTCGCAGCTCGCCCAGGCCATCGGCAACGCGAACGTCAATGTCGCCAGCGGCTTTATCCAGTCGGGGAGCCAGTACTACAACGTCCGGCTGATCGGCGAGTTCGCCAGCGTGGATGAGATCCGCAACCTCAAGCTGAACTTCGCCGGGACCACCGCCAGCGGCACTGCCGTCTCCGCCGGAGGCGGGGCCGCCGTGTCTACCGCCGGGGCTTCCACGGTTTCAACCGGGACTGCCACGACGGGAACGACTTCCACGTCCGCCAATCAGGTCATCAAGCTCAGCGACATCGCGACGATTCTGGACACCGGCTCGGAGCAGACCCAGGATGCATTCCTGAACGGCCAGCCGTCCATCGGCATTGATGTCCTGAAAACCACCGACGGCAACACGCTGGCCGCTGTGGCCGGCGTAAAAGACCAGCTTAAAAAGCTGCATAAGATCCTGCCGCCGGACATCACGTTCACCATTTCGACCGACCAGTCGACGACGGTCAACTCGAACCTCAACGATGTCGTGGTTTCTCTCGTGCTGGGCGCGATGCTGGCGGTGCTGGTCGTCTTTATCTTCCTGCACAACATTCGCGGGACGATCATCATTGCCATCGCGATCCCGACTTCCATGATTGCGACGTTCCTGCCGATGTACGCGCTCGGCTTCACGCTGAACACGCTGTCGCTTTTGGGATTGTCGCTGGCGGTCGGCATTTTGGTAGACGATTCGATTGTTGTCCTGGAAAACATCAACCGGCATCTGGCGATGGGCGAAGAGCCGTACCTTGCGGCGATCAACGGCCGCTCAGAGATCGGGTATGCGGCGATCACGCTCACCTGCGTGGACCTGGTCGTCTTCCTGCCCATCGGCTTCATGGGCGGCGTCATCGGCGAGTTCTTCCGGTCCTTCGGCATCACCGTCGCGTTCGCGACGCTGTTCTCGCTGTTCGTCTCGTTTACGCTGACCCCGATGCTGGCGGCCCGGTGGTACAAAAAGGGAGAAAAGAACGAATACGACACCGGCTTTGCCGGAGCGTTCGACCGCAACTTCCTGAAGTTTGAAGACGCCTACCGCCGCCTCCTGCGCGGCGTGCTGACCTTTGCCTACATTCCCCGCTACAGACGCGCGGGCGGTCCCGCGCCGACTCTGCCTCGGCGCGTCGGCGGCGGCATCATGGGCTGGCTGCTGCGCGGCCCGGTGCTGGTGCTGCTGGCCGGCAACCTCTTTTTGATCGCCATTTTCGGGATTTTCGGCTCCAAGCTCGGCTTCCGGTTTGCCCCGGAACAGGACCAGGGCCAAGTCTCTATTTTGGTGCAGGCGCCTGCCGGATCGTCGCTGGCCTATACGGAGTCCATCACCCGCCAGATTGAAAGCGTGATCCAGAACACGCCGAACTTGAAGAATGATACGAAGTTCGTGTCCACGACCGTCGGCGATGCCGGGCCGGGGCAGAATGCGACCGGAACCCAGTACGCCCATGTGGACCTGACGCTCTACGACCGGAAATCCATTCTGGACAGCGCCCAGTTCTGGAAGCACGAGCATCTGCGGAACCGTTCTGATGTTGATGTCGCGGCGGAAGTCGGCAAGCTGACCCGGAACATCGTCGGCGCCCGCATTCTGCCCGCGAACGTCAGCGGCTTCGGCGGCGGCTCCCCGCCGCTCGAAGTGGACCTGACCGGCCCGGACTTCAATCAGCTTCAAGCGGCGACGAAGCAAGTCCAGCAGCTCATCGCGTCCACCCCCGGCACATACAACGTGGATAACTCGTTCAAGAACAGCCAGCCGGAAGTGGAAGTGCGGCTCGACCGGGTGAAAGCGCCGGAATTCGGCCTGAGCTTGCAGCAGGTCGCGACCGCACTGGCGGACTCGGTGGCCGGTAACCAGAATTACGAGTACCGCGACCCGTCCGACGGCCAGCAGTACTACATCCGGGTCCAGCTCGCCGACGCCGACCGAAACAACCCGGCGACGATCTCAAACGTGATTGTGGGCTACCAGAACGGCAACCCGGTCCATTTAGGGGATGTCGCACAGATCACCGTCGGCGAAGGTCCGGTCAAGATTGACCGCCTGAACCGCCAGCGTAAAATCGCGGTGACCGCCTACCTGCGCCCCGGCACTCAGCCGGGAACCGTCAGCGCCCAGCTCACGCCGAAGCTGAACGCGATGAACTTGGGCCAGGTCACATACTCGTTCGGCGGCGAGGCGCAGAGCATCTCCCGCGAGGGCGGGTATCTCGCCACGGCGTTCCTGCTCGGCATTGCACTGACGTATATGCTGATGGCGGCGCTGTTCAACAACATGATTTATCCGCTGTCCATCATGCTGTCGCTGCCGCAGGCATGGGCGGGCGCGGTGATTGCCCTGACCATCGCCCAGGAGCCGCTGAGTTTGATCGCCATGATCGGCATCGTCTATTTGAACGCGATTGTCAACAAAAACGCCATTCTGCTTGTTGACTACACGAACACCCTGCGCGGACGGGGCTACAAGCGCCTCGACGCGATTTTAGAGGCTGCGCCGATCCGTCTGCGTCCGATCCTGATGACGACATTTACCATTATCGTGTCCACGCTCCCGACGGCGCTCGCGCTCGGACGCGGCGCGGGCTTCCGGCAGTCGCTGGGCGTCGCCGTCATCGGCGGCATCATTTTGTCGCTGGTCTTGACGCTGATCATCGTCCCGTGCGCCTACCTGCTGTTCGACAACTTCTCTACCTGGCTGGGCCGCGTCATCTGGCATCGCCAGATCCCCGCCGAAGCCCTGGCCTACGGCGGCACGGACCGTGACGTCCGCGCTGAGACGGAGCGTCAGCGCGACCCGGAGCCGCTGGATTAGATTTTCCTGGGGCTAAACCCCCAGGCTTTAAAATGCAAATCCCCGCCTTCGCGGGCAAAGATTGAGAATTGTGTTCCTCGTCCTTGCCCGCGAAGGCGGGGATTTGACCTTTGAAGCCCTGCCGTTCAGGGCAGGGCTTCATACTCCCGCCACAGCGCCTCAAACTCATCCACTAACCCCGCCAGCACGTCAAATCCGCCCTGCCAGAACTGCGGGTCGCTGAGGTCTACCCCCACCCGCGCCATCAGCTCCTGCGGGGAAAGGCTGCCGCCGAGGGCCAGCATGGCGAGATAGTTCTCGGCGAACGCCGCGCCGCCGACTTTCGCCTGCTGGTACAGCGACAGTACCAACAGCTCGCCGAACGAGTAGGCATACACATAGAACGGCGACCCGATAAAGTGGCCGATATAGGACCACCAAAGCTGATGCTCGTCGCCCAGCTCCACCGAGTCCCCGAACATAAGCTGCACTTCCTGCTGCCAGTAGTTCCCGAACTCTTCGGTCGTCAGCTCGCCCTGCTCGCGGCGGTGATTGTGGATGGCAAGCTCAAAGCGGTACATGGCGGTCTGGCGCGGGATCGTCGCGAACGCGCCTTCAATCTTCTCGGCGTACAGCGCCAGTTTGTCTTTGAGCGTCGCCGATTGGACAGCCTGCTCGAAGACCAGCATCTCGCCGAACGTGGACGCAAGCTCGGCCAGCGGCAGCGTGCCGTGGAAGTTCAGCAAAGATTGACTGCGCGACAGCGATGCATGAACGCCGTGGCCCAGCTCATGCGCCAAAGTCATCACATCTTTCATGCGCCCCAAGTAGTTCATCAGCATATAGGGGTGCGTGTCCGGGGTGACATACGAGCAGAATGCCCCGCTGGCTTTGCCTTTTGTCGCCGGCGCGTCAATCCAGTTTTTGTCGAAAAACTCAGCGGCGCGGGCTTGCATTTCCGGCGAAAAGCCGCCGAATGCTTCCAAAACCATCGCCTGGGCCTGCGGGTAGGTGATAATTTCTTCAGCCTCAAACAGCGGCGCGTAGCGGTCATAATGGGTCAGCGTGTCTATGCCTAAAATCTCACGCTTGAGGTGGTAATAGCGGGCGACCAGCGGATAATTGCGGACAACCGTGTCTACGACCAGGCTCACCGTCGCTTCATCCAGCTCGTTCGCCTCATGCCGCGACTCCTGCGCAGAGCTGTAGTGGCGCAGGCGGTCCTTGACGCTCTTGTCTTGCAGCAGGGTGTTAAAGATATAAGTCAGCGTCCGGGAGTGCGGCTTCAGCCCGGCGGTGAAGGAAGCGGCAGCGGTGCGGCGGACTTCGCGGTCGGGGTCCATGAACTTGGCCGTGATCTGGGCCAGCCCCATCTCCTGCCCGTTCCAGAGGAACACGGCATTGGAGGTGGTTTCCTGAAACAGCCGCCCGAACGCCCTTCCCCCCGTATTTGCCAGTTCCTCCATCAGCCGCTCTTCCGTCTCGGACAGCATGTGCGAGCGGGCCGCCCGGACGACCCCGATAAAATGCTTGTACGGGGCGATTTCCGGCGTGTTCAGCAGCGGCGCCAGTGTGTCGTCGGCGACTGCCGCAAGCTCCAGCTCAAAGAACAGCAGGGGCAGGTTCAGACGTGTCCCCTGCTCCTGCATCTTCTGCAAGAAGGCGCCTCGCGCCGGGTCGCCGGTATCGGTTGTAAACAGCAGAGACGCGAATGCCATCGGCTTCGCCGCCTCCTGCTGAATGGCTTCATACTCGCGCAGGGCCGCGCCGAGGGTTTCCGCCGAAAGCTCAGGCGAGACAATCTTGCCCTTATATTCGGTCTCTAACTGTGCCGCGCGGGCCTGCACGGCGTCAAGCGTTTCGGCAATCTTTGGATCGTCAATGCCGCTAAAGAGAGTGCCGAGGTTCCAATGCACGTCGGCGTGAAGTTCCGTTTCAGTCACAAAAAGTCAGTCCCGCTTCTGTTGATTAGGTTATTAGGTTTTAGCGTCGCCAAAAACGCGATAATCTGGCGAGCCACTTTCATTGAAAGTACGGCTTCCGCCTCTTGGGCGAATTCACCTTCATGGATGATTTTGTTGCGTTTGCTGTAGCTGAGGTTAAGGTTGGTCCACAAGTCGTCGGGCTGTTCGTAAAGTGACTGTCCGGTACAGAAGAGCAAGCCAGCACTCATCCGATATCGCATACTGGCATTACGAAAGTTGACGAAAGCCTCACGCTCATCTTTGCCTTCAACAGCACCATGTACTAAAGCCTTGTACTTACTAAAGCCTTGTACTTACTAAAGCCTTGTACTTCCGGCTAAACGTTGCATCAATGGCGCTCCAGCAAAACAGCACGGTTTCTCGAAAGCGGCCCTCACGGAGTGATTGTTCCGCATCCAGCAGGAACAGCTTCGACACTTCGGGATCATGTTTGGCGGACAAGCCGACCCGTACTGCCTGCGTTACACTTCCGACAGTTTGACCAAACGTAAGAGGAAGGGGCGATGCCTCAAATACAATTGGCTCAGTCCATATTGACGAGAGGTTTTCATCTTCCTCCACTACCCTGAAGCGGTATGGGCTTGCTTGGGCACGGGCTAGCTCGGTAACCTCGGCTCGCCCTGTGCTAACGCGATACCAGCGCAACAAGCGGTTCATATGCTGAAGCAGAGCTTCAACTTTCTGAGTTTTTAGAAGCTGAATGTCATCGTCTGTAGCAACATTGCCGTCAAAGACGAGTAACTGCCCATTTCGAGGCGCAGAAGATATGGAAGGGTCGCAGCAACTTCAATTGACGGCATCAAGGCTTCCTTTAGGAGTAGATAATTCGGAGCCTCTCAGGAAGTCCATGCTCCGTTGCAATCGCTCTCAAATCTCCGAAATATCGGTCCGTCACCCTCCCTGCACTCAAGCCGGTCGGAAAGGAAATATGAGCTACCAACAGTCCTCTGTCTTTGAACATATCCGCGCGTATTTGGCGGTGTTCACTCTCAAAGGTGCCAACATAATCCCCAAAATACGTTTTCACTTCGGCTGCAAACGCAGCAGCACGCTGAAAAGCCATAGCAACCTCGAATCAAGCAAATCCATCTGTGAAGATTATACCCCACGTTCCCAAATCCAGGACATTGTGAAAAAAGTTGCAATGTCCGGCGGCGGTGGGTACAATGGTCATAGAGGAATACGCGCATGGCGGCGGCAGAGACAATTCGGAGCAATCCCCTGACAGCGGGGGTCAGGCAGACGAAGATTATCTTGGAGATGATCAAGTTTGAGCATACGGTCTTCATGCTGCCGTTTGCCCTGATGGCGGCAGTCATCGCCGGGCATTCCGACTGGCGGCTGTTCGCCCACAAGCTGCCCTGGATTCTGCTGGCAATGGTCAGCGCCCGCTCGGCGGCGATGGCATTTAACCGCATTGTAGACCGCAGTTATGACGCGCGGAACCCTCGGACGGCGATGCGGGCCATCCCCGCCGGCCTGCTGTCCGTGCCGCAGGTGACGGCGTTTACAATGATTGCGTCACTTCTTCTGGTCTTTGCCGCATCTATGCTGAATCCGCTGGCATTCGCGCTCTCGCCGGTGGCGCTTGGGCTGGCGCTCGGCTACTCGTACACCAAGCGCTTTACAGCGTTCTCACACTTCTTTTTAGGACTGGCAATGGCGGTGGCGCCGGTCGGGGCATGGATTGCGGTGACGGGGCGGATTGACCCGCCTGCGCTGTGGCTCGGCGGAGCGGTGGTCTGCTGGCTGTTCGGGTTCGATATTTTGTACGCGCTTCAGGACACGGAGTTTGACCGGGCGAACGATCTGCATTCCATGCCGGCGCTGCTCGGCCCCGCCGGGGCTTTGGTCGTTTCTCGTTTGTCCCATGCCGTCATGGTCGGTCTGCTGGTCATGGCGGGAGTGTCGGCGCATCTCGGCGTGATTTATTTTGCGGCAGTAGTTATGGCGGCTGTCGTTGTGGCTTGGGAGCAGTCGCTGGTTAAACCAAATGACCTATCGCGGCTGAACATGGCGTTCTTTACGCTAAATGGGTATCTCAGCGCGGGGCTATTTGTACTGACGCTGGTGGACGTTTTGACACATTCGATTTTGCTATGACGTATTGCCGACAGAAACTTCGCCGCCGTTCGACTGGTCCAAGCGCTCGGCTTCTTCCGCGTCCAATGCGGTGTTATAATGCAGCGTCTTTTCCGCCGTCACGGTCGTGCCGTGCGGATCGGAGCGCTGGAACTCAATCTGGTCGGCCATCTTTCGGACAAGCTCCAGACCGAAGCCGCCCAGGCGCTCGGTGCCGTCCAGATCGAGGCGTGCAGAGCCGACTTCGCGCACGTCTTTGAAGGGAAGGCCGACGCCTTTGTCTTCAACCACGACGACCACTTTGTCGGCATGGTATTCCAGCATGACGACAAAGCGCCCGTCGTCCAGTGACTGAGCGTGCCGGACGACGTTCGTGCAAAGCTCGCCGACGATAAACTCGATGTCGGCGATGTCTCGGTCCACGACGCCCATGTCTTCCAGCAGCGTGCGGCCGACACGCCGGGCGATTCGCAGGTAGGTTCCATCACCGGGCAGGTCAAGCGAGACTTTAAGTATCATAATACGAAAAGTGTTCCCGGATTAGAAAGTGACTAACCATGAGCATTCGGATCGGCAGTGTCCCCTACCTGAACGAAAAGCCGCTGACTCGCTGGTTCTCGCACACGGATGAAGGCAAAGCGTCGGGCATTGAAGTCGTCTACGCCGTGCCGTCGCAGCTTGCCCGGATGCTGGCGGACGGCGAGATTGCAGCGGCGCTGGTGTCGTCGTTCGAGTATTTCCGCACCCCCGGCTATGTCATCGCCCCCGGCGTTTCCATCTCCGGGCAGGGCGACATCGAATCGGTTCGCGCGTTCGCAAAGATTCCCTGGCGCAAAGTCGAGTCGCTGGCTTTGGATACATCTTCCCTTACTTCCGCAGCGCTCTTGAAAATCCTGCTGGCCGAGCAGCTAGACTCGTATCCGGCGTTCCTTCATGCCGCGCCGGACTTAGACGCCATGCTGGCGCAGGCCGACGCCTGCCTGCTGATCGGCGACAAGGGGATGCTGGCGGACGGCACGGGCCTGAACACCCTGGATTTAGGCCACGGCTGGCGGCGCTTGACCGGCCTGCCGTTCGTTTATGCCGTCTGGCTCGGCAAGCCGGAGAACATCACGCCGCATCTTGCCGATGCGCTGGCGGCGGCCAAAGCCTGGGGATTGACCCAGATTGACGCCATTGCCGCCGAAGAAGCCGAGCGCATCGGCACGACGGTCCGCCAGTGCCGGCATTATTTGACCGAAGTGATGGACTACGATCTCGGCGAGGAGCATCAGGAAGCGCTCGCACTCTTCGGCGCAAAGGCTTATGCCCAGCAGTTACTCCCCGCCCTGCCCAACCCGGTTTTAGTAGCAGAACGCTGAAAGCGCGTGGAACTGAAGTTCTACGCTGTGTGGCGCGGACGCCTAATGTCCGCCTTCGCGGACAGGGAACAGATTGAGGAGCCGAGTGTCACGCACGCCTTTGGTCTTAATCTTTGGTCTTAATCTTTGTCCATGAAGATGGACATTAGGCGTCCGCGCCACACAGCGTAGAACTTCAGTTCCACGCCCACGTTCCCTAGTTATGGTATAATCTTGGTATGGCTGGACACACACATGGGGCGACGGGCGGTCGGGGGCTGTGGCTTTCACTGGGAATGACCGGGGCGTTTGTCGCGGCGGAAGCGTATTTCGGCGTCAAAGCGCATTCGCTGGCGCTGGTCTCGGATGCGGGGCATAATGTCAGCGACGCGCTGGCGCTCGGCCTCGCCGCTTACGCGGTCTGGGTCGCCCGCCGTCCGGCCTCGCCCGGCAAGACCTTCGGCTACCACCGGGTCGCCATTTTGACCGCCCTCGGCAACGCCGCCGCGCTGGTCGTGATCGCCCTCGGCATTCTAGTAGGCGCGTTTACAACATTTCAGCACCCACACCCTGTCCAGGGCAGTCTGATGATCTGGGTCGCTGCGTTCGGCGTCTTTATGAACACGGTCATCGCCGGGATGCTGCAAGGGGAAAGCAAGCATAGCCTGAACGCCCGTGCGGCGTATGTTCACATGGCAGGCGATGCGCTCTCGTCGCTCGGCGTCGTGCTGGCCGGTCTGCTGATCAAAGCGACGGGGTGGACGCTCGCCGATCCCTTAGTTTCTGTGCTGATTGCCGGGTTCATTTTGTACTCCTCGTGGGGCATTATCGGCGAGGCGACCAACATTCTCATGGAAGGTACGCCGAAGGGCATTGAAGTGGAAGCCCTTGCCGCTGCCATTCGCGCGACGCCGCCCGTCTGCGACGTTCACGACATGCACGTTTGGACCGTCAGCGACGGCCTGCACTTTTTGTCGTGCCACATTATCCTGCCCGGCGACTGCACGGTCAGCGAAAGTCAGTCTATCGTCGCCGTGCTGAACGCACGCCTGCACGAAGAGTTCGGCATCGGCCATGCCACTATTCAGACCGAAACCGCAAATAGCGACACCTGCCGCCACCCTGCCGACGAGCTTTACTGCGCCCTCCACCCGACCCATAACCACGCTGGATGCAGCCACTGAGTGAACTCTCCGGTAGGGGTAGGGCTTGCCCCTACCCTTTTTTCTTGCCCTACCCCTTGAGGGAGCAGAGAAAGTGGGCGGGAGCAAGCCCCACCCCTACAAGGACATGAAGCCTAACTTTTCAAGAACTGCACGGCGATGATGAGGCAGATGACGGTGGCGAGGGCGATCCAGTGGGCGTTGGTGAGGCGCTTGCCAAAGAGGCCGAGGCAGACGGCGCAGAAGACGATAGGCAGAACGATGGTCATGGCAGGGGAGCCTCAGAGACGGCGTCGGCGAACTCAGAGGAAAGCGGCGCTCGCTCGGTGCGGACCCAGTCGGAGCCTGACTTTCTCGTAAACAGCAGCACAAACTTCCAGAAGGCATAAAACGGGGCGCGGGCGAGCGCGGCGTAGGCCTCTGCGCCTGCCCCGGCGACGCGCAGGCCGCACAGGACATAGACGCACAAGCCCAGAAGGCCGGACGCGGCGGCGGAAAGCCACAATTTAGGGTGCGGGAGCAGGTGCGCTGACGCGCCGAAGGCGGTCAGGCCCGCGAACAGCAGCAGCAGGGCGGCCAGCTCGGCCAGCGGCGGGGTCAGCAGGTCCCAAGCGGCGTCAAGAAGCAGCCGGCTCCGGCGGCGGACGGCTTCCGCCAGCAGCGGCAGGGCGCAGGCGCGGACCAGGCCGAACCGTCCCTTCTCCCAGCGGCTTCTTTGCGACGCGGCTTGTCCGGCAGTCGCTGGCATCTGGGCCTCGACGCGGGCTTCGGGGACATACTGCACGCGCAGATTGAAGCGGCGGGCAAGTTCCAGGCCATAATCCAAGTCTTCGGTCAGGCTGCCGCCGGGCCAGGGCAAGGCTTCGGCCAGAGCGCGGGTGAAGGCCATGCCGTTGCCTTTGAGGCCGGCGCTTAACCCCAGCGTGTCCCGGCCCAGCGGCTTGACATGGTTGACGAGGTCAAATGCCGCCGTCATCAGCGCGGCCCGCCAGCCGTCACGGGCGTTCAGAACCCCGTAGCGGCCCTGCCAGGCACCATAGCCGCGCGGGTCTGTATTTCGGGCAATATGTGCGCTCATGCTCGAAAGAAAATCGGGGGCAGCCTGCGTGTCGGCGTCAATAATCACAAAAGCATCCGGGACCAGAGGCAGTGCGAGCAAGTGCGAGATCGCATAATTGAGCGCGTAGCCTTTGCCGCACTCTTGGGCGTTTGTACGCTCTAGAACAGTTGCGCCGTGGGCGCGGGCGATGGCGGCGGTGGAGTCCGCGCAGTTGTCGGCGACAACAACGAGTTCCAAGCACTCGGCGGGATAAGATTGGGATTTGAGGCTGGCAAGTGTCCCCGCCAGTACCAGAGCTTCGTCGTGCGCCGGGACGATGACGGCGAGAAGCAGCGGGGCGGACGCGGCGGGCGCACGGCGGCGGGAATGTGCGGCAGCGAGGAGCAGGACCAGCAAGGACAGCACGGCGGCCAGCCCGTACAAGCCGACAAACCCCGTCACCACGCACAGTGCGAGCGTCAGCATTTCAGGCTCCTGCCATGCGCTTCCGAAGCCAGGCCGGACCGGTCTGCTGAATGCGGTTCAGAGTCACGCCGATGACTTTGTCCCGACCCAAACCGTCTAAAGCTTCATTGACCACGTCGCGCGGCGTGACGCCTGCGCGGGTGACGACGAGAACGCCGTCCATGTGCCGGGTCAGCGGCAGGGCGTGGTCGGTGGCGACCGCAGGCATATCTACGACCACGACATCAAACGCGGCCCGCGCCGAGAGGATAAGCTGGGCGACGCGCGGCGAGCGCACCAAGCGGGGCGGGTTCGACGGCAGCTTGCCCGCCGGGATGATGACCAAATTGTCCAGCCCGGCGATCTGCAAAGTCGGCACGACATGGCTGTCGTCTTCCAGCACCGGGATGACGCCTTCGCCGCGCGTCGGCACGCCGAGCCGCCCGGCAAGCTCCCCTTTGCCTAAACTCAAATCAATCAAGCAGACGCGCTTGTACGTGTCCCGCGCAATGGTCATGGCAAGGTGCAGCGCAACCGTCGTTTTGCCTTCGCCGACAAGGGCGCTGGTGACGCCCAGCACGAACGGCCGGTCGGAGCCGAGCGTTTCGCCGCTGAGAAGCGTCACGTCCCCGACGCCTGCGATCTGGCGCTCCAAAGCCGCATAGAGATGGCTAAACTCCGGCGGCGTTTTTTCCACCCGCAGGTTGATCGCGTCCGACGAGTGCATAGGCGCGTCTTCCGGCTCCGCGCCGGGAGCCGGAAACTCGTCGGGGCGCAGGGTGCGGTCGGGCCGGGCCAAGCTGTCCCGCTCCATCATCATGGTGGTCTCGAACGGCAGCACTTCAAATTCCGTGTCGCTGTATTCCGCCTGCACGCTGAGGGCAGGACCGGCGTTCCGGGCGTGGCGGAGAAGCTGGGACCTTTCATCCGCCTGAAGCGTGCGGGTCGGGGCCGGAAACGGTTCTTCCGGGTCGTGCGCGGCAGTTCCATTGGTCGCGGCGGTTCGGTTGGTCATGAGTGGGTCTCTTTCGGGCCGCTCTCGGAGGCCAGGGCAGCGAGAAGGCGCGGACCGCCGGAGCGCAGGTCGGCGGTTTCCGGCACGGATGCCAGGACAGGGACGCCCAGCAGGCGCTCGGTGTCGGCTTCATGACGCAGCGAATGGTCCGACCATTCGCTGAGAACGATCAGAATCGCGCCGACCAGAGCGCCCAAAAAGAGGCTGCCGATCAGCATCCCGATCAGCTTGGTCCGGCCCGTCGTCGGGGCCGCGTAAGTGACCCCGATCGGGTTCAGGCTGTTGGAGGCGGTCACGCGGTCTAAGTTCGCCTGAAGCTGCACGGTATCGCGCTGCTGGCGCAGCTTTTGATCGAGAAGCTGGGCGTCGGAATAATCACGGGTCTTATCGGCAAGCTGGCGCTGGGCGGCCGGGACCCGGTTCATCAGCGCCTGGTACTTGGCGATCTGCCGGTGCAGGTTCTGCATTTCCTGCTGGTCGGCGACTTCGGCAATCGCGGCGTCGGCGATCTCGTTCTTGAGAAGCTGGTACTGCGGGTTGTCCTGCATCTTGGTCAGTGTGTTGCGCTGGTTTTCCGGCGTGTTCGCTTTCGTCTTCTGCTGCTTTTGGAGAATGGCAATGGTGGCGTCCACGGCGGCGACATCGGGATGGCTCGGCGTTTCGCCCCCGGCCAGCAGCACTTCGCGCTTTGCCAGCAGGTCCGCGATCTGGCGCTCCAGCGGCGACTGCTGGGAAACCGTCTGTTCGGCAATGCTCATCGGCTGCATCTGGGCGAGCTGCTGCTCTAAAACAGTTTTTTTGCTGGCGTTCTCGCCCAGCGTGACTTGCTTCTCATCAAGACTTGCCTGCAAGGAAGAAAGCTGGCTGTTGTACGCGCTGTCCGAGTCCGAAAGCTGACCGCCGTAGGTCGCTTTGAAGTTTGTCAGGGCAAGCTCGGCCCGGCGCATCCGAGTCTCCGCTTGGGCGATCTGGCTGTCTAAAAACCGCACGGAAGAGACCGAGACTGCCGAGCGGTCGAGGCCCACTTCCTGAATGTACTGCTGCTGCAAGGCGTCTAAGATGTTCTTGCACTCTTCCGGGTTGTCCCAGATCAAAGAAATGGAAAACTGGTTGGTGCTTTCCGCCGCCGCCGTCAGGTTCTTCTCCAGCAGGGCGCAGCGCGGGTCTTCCGCCTGCGGGTCCACGTTGATCGGGATGGTAAGATGCGCGTTCCGCAGCGCCGTGTCGAGAAACCCGCCGGGCTGGTCCTGCTTGGACAGCTCCATAAAGCGGTCCACATTCTTCTGGGCGGGCGTCGTGTAGGAATTCTGCTGCGCGTCGGCATTCAGCACCGTGGCGACATTCTCCGTCTGCACCTGAGTCATGGCGGTCGCATGGTAGGTCTTGGAGCGGGCGTACAGCGCCGTCATAGTCAGGACGCTGACCAGCAGCAGAGCCGTCCAAAACAGGCGCTGGTGGCGGAAGAACGAGTCGGCGATGCGGTAGATAATCGGGGTGTTCTGGTGCATGGTTTACGTCTATTATACAGCAAAAAACAGGTAAGCGGTCTAATACGCGCCTTCGGCACGCAAAACAGCGGGGATCGTCAGAAGCAGTATCCGAAAATACAGGCCGACAGACTGGCGCTCGATATAGTACAGATCCAGCTCAATCGAATGTTCAAAGCTGAGGGATGCCCGGCCCGATACCTGCCACAAGCCTGTTACTCCCGGCAGGCACAAAAGCCGCTGGCGCTGGCGGGCCGTATACTTTTCGGTTTCTTTCGGCAGGGCCGGGCGCGGGCCGACCAGGCTCATGTCGCCCTTCAGCACATTGATCAGCTGGGGCAGCTCATCCAAAGAGAACTTCCGCAGCACCCGCCCCACCCGCGTGATGCGCGGATCGTTCTTCATTTTGAAGACCGGCCCAGACCGCTCGTTCTGCATTTCCAGCAGATGCCGCTTCGCCTCAGCATCGGAAACCATCGAGCGGAACTTATAAAACCAGAACTCCCGGCCATCCTTGCCGACCCGCGACTGCTTGAACAGCACCGGCCCCGGACTGTCCAGGCGAATCAGCAGCGCGATCCCGGCGAACACCGGCCACAAAACGAGCAGAGCGAGAGCGCAGAACAAAACATCGCAGCCCCGCTGCACGATCTGCACCGTGCCATGCTGCGACGAAACGGTTTGAAGCAGCACGGTATCGCCGCTGTCCGGCGACGGCGTCTCATCAGGCGGCAGCGAGACGAGTTGCAGGGTAGTCTCGGAAAAGTTATTTTGGGAATACAAAGGTGTTTTCATAAAGGCTATCAGATGCGCGGCGGCGTTTACGACTAATCTTGCAAGATTCATGCCAAACCCAGACTTCGGAGAAGCCTTGTCTTTCTTCCCCGCTTATCTTCGGAAAAATCCGCTTCAAACTGGAACCCTGACGATGCTTTTCCGCGAGTTGTTCCCGTTCTTCCCTACATTCCGCGAAATCGGGGTAGAATAAGGGCATTCGATTGACAACGCATTCAGGAGAAAACACAAAGTTATGGGAGCGATCCTCGTCACCGGCGGCGCCGGGTACATCGGCAGCCACACTTCCAAGCTGCTGCTCAAAAAAGGCTACGATGTCGTTATCTTAGACTCGCTGGAACTCGGCCACCGCGAAGTTTTGCGTTATCTGCCCGGCGCGAAGTTCGTCCAGGGCGACATCGGGGACGGGGCTTTGGTCTCTCAAATGATCCAGGACTACGGGATTGACTCGGCGATCCATTTTGCTGCCTATGCGTCGGTGCCGGAAAGCGTCGCCCAGCCGATCAAGTATTACCAGAACAACATCGTCAAGACGCTGACCTTGTTTGACGCTCTTGTTGCCGGCGGGGTCAAGCACGTTTTGTTTTCGTCGTCGGCGGCGACGTTCGGCGAGACGAAATACATCCCGATTGACGAGAACCACCCGCAGTTCCCGACAAACCCCTACGGGCAGACAAAGCTCGACGCCGAGCATATCCTGCACTGGTACGACGTGGCGTTCGGCCTCAAAAGCATCTCGCTGCGCTACTTCTGCGCGGCAGGCGCGGACCCGGAAGGGGAGCTGGGCGAGGACCACACGCCGGAAACACACATGATACCGCTGACGCTGTTTGCGGCGCTCGGCCGCCGCCCGGATATCAAGATGTTCGGCACGGATTACCCGACCCCCGACGGCACCGGAATCCGCGATTACATTCATGTCAACGACCTCGCCACCGCGCATATTCTCGGTTTAGAGGCCCTCAAAAACGGTGCGGAGACCACCGCTTACAATTTAGGAAACGGCAAGGGCTACTCGGTCAAAGAAGTGATCGAAACAGGCCGCAAAGTCACCGGCAAAGAAATCATCGCGATCCCTGCCCCGCGCCGCCCCGGCGACCCGGCGGAGCTTGTCGCCACCAGTGCCAAGATTGAAAAAGAACTCGGCTGGAAGCCCCAGTTCGGCGATTTGGAAACGATCATGCGAACCGCCTACGAGTGGTTCGAGAAGCACCCAAACGGCTACAAGGAGTAGTTACCATGACCATCACGCTTGATCTTGCCCCGGAAGACGAAGCACAGCTTAACGTCATCGCCGCCCGGCAGGGCAGAAACGCAGATGCGACCGCTCATGCTTTATTTACTGATGCTTTAGCCCAAGCCGCTCAGTTTCGCGAGGAAGGTTTGGACGAAGACTTCGTATTGACCCCGGAAGAAGAAACAGAAGCAATTCGCCTCGGATTAGAGGACAGCTTCGCCGGGCGAGTGACCCCGCTGGCCGAGTGGAGCGCGAAGTTCCGCGCCCGACATCATATTCCTGAAGGGGCTAAACCGATGACGCACGAAGAAGCGATGCGACTGCCGTGAACACTTATTCTGTCGTCGTGTCGGATCAGGCGGACGCCGATTTGGATCGGATTTATCTCCGACTCCGGCGAATTTCGCTGGCGGATGCCTCCGCTTGGCAGGCGGGTTACGAGGCTGCTTTGGCTTCGCTGACTTCATTGCCTCACCGATGCCCGAAGGCACGGTTGTTGTCCTGCGTATTCTTTACGGATCACAGTCGTTACGGCCGGAAAAGAATGATGAGCAGCAAGCATGAGTTGGAGAACCGGCAGCAGATTGTTTATCGAGATTTGGCCCCTTATCCAGTCCAACATCCCTGACCAAGAGGAGCGCGTCGAGTTTACAGGCGAGCTGCTGCAAGTGTTCGTCAATGGAGACATGGACCCCTGGAGTGTTGAAGACGTTCACCCAGACATACGGGCAGCGATGCGCCACGCCGGTATTGAGATTTCCGAGCCGGAGCGCTACACAAACGACCCGGCCTATTAACGAACCAGACGCAAGAGTAACACCAAGCAACGCAATGACGAAAAAACGATTACTTTCAGGAATGCAGCCCACCGGCGGGGGCTTTCTGCATCTCGGCAACTTGGAAGGGGCTTTGAAGCCCTGGGTGCAGCGGCAGGACGACTACGAGATGTTCTGCATGATCGCCGACTGGCATGCACTCACGACCGTCGCCGAAAAGCGCTTCGATATTGCCGAAGCATCGCGTCAGACCGCGATAGACTATCTGGCCGCCGGGCTGGACCCAAACAAGTGCGCGATTTTCCGGCAGTCGGATGTCCCCGAACACGCCGAGCTGCATCTTCTGCTGTCTATGGTCACGCCTGTCGGCTGGCTGGAGCGGGTGCCGACCTACAAAGACAAGCGGGAGCTGGTCAAAGAGAACGACACGCAGGTTTCCTACGGCCTGCTCGGTTACCCGGTGCTGCAAACCGCCGATATTATTGTTTACCGCGCCCACGCCGTTCCCGTCGGGCGCGACCAGGCCGCGCACATTGAGATTTCGCGCGAGATCGCCCGGCGCTTTAACCATCTGGTGGGGGAAGACGTGTTCCCCGAACCCGACGCCGTGATCAACGAGTTTTCCGGTGAGCTGCCGGGCATGGACGGGCGCAAGATGAGCAAGTCGTATGACAACGCCATTTATCTTTCGGACACGCCGAAGCAGACGCAGAAAAAAATCAACTCGGCGTTTACGACCCCGACCAAGATCCACATGACCGACCCCGGTGTCCCCGAAGGCTGCGTCGCCTGCAAGCTGCGCCGGGTTTACGATCCAGACAATTATTTGACGCAGTGGGACGAATGCCGGGCGGGGGAGCGCGGCTGCGGGCAGTCCAAGAAAGAGCTGACCGAGATCATCAACGAGAGCCTCGCCCCCATCCGCGCCCGCCGGGCCGAGCTTGCTGCCGATCCCGCGTATGTCGCAGGCGTTCTGCGGGCTGGGGCGGAGACTGCCCGCGCGGCGGCCTCGGAAACGCTTACGCTTGTGCGGAAGGCGCTGCTGCTGTGAACCCACCCCTGCTCGTACCTCGCTTCCCCTCCCGAAGCGGGAAGGGTAAGAGGTAGGAACGGAAGGCTCATTCGAATGGCTCTGCTCTGAAACTCCGGCCCTTCCCGCTTCGGGAGGGGAAGCGAGGTACGAGCAGGGGTGGGTTTCCTTTCCTATCGGGTACAATAAATCCAACGTAACATCAACGTAACCCAAAGGATACTTTTCTTTTCGGCAGCCTCTTCGGGTGGGCCGAAAGCGCAGCGTGCAGCGCGGATGCAGGCGCTACTATGGAACCTCCCTCACAACACACACACGATCTTTTCATGCTGGCGCTGACTTTTCTGCTGGTCGCCGCCAATGGGTTTTTTGTCGCCGCCGAGTTCGCCATTATTCGTGTCCGCCAGACCCGCATCGCGGAGCTGGTCGAAGAAGGCAGTGTTCCAGCCCGCGCGGTGCAGAACTTGCTCGTTCGGCTTGACACTTATCTTTCAGGAACGCAGCTTGGCGTGACGCTGGCGTCGCTCGCGCTCGGCGCAGTGGGCGAGCCGTCCGTCGCGCATCTCCTGCGCGGCCTCTTCGCGGCTTTAGGAATCGGGCCGGCATCCGGCCCGGCTCATATCATTGCCATCGGCCTCGGCTTCGTGCTGATCACTTTCTTTCACATCACGTTCGGCGAGCTGCTTCCGAAGTGGTGGGTCATCGCCCACACCGAGCGAACCGCGCTGGCCGTCTCCCGCCCGATGCGGCTGTTTTTGACGCTTGGCTACCCCCTGATTATTATTCTCGAAAGCGCGGCAAAAGCCATTGCGCGGCCCCTGCACATTGAGCCGGGCGACGGCCACGAGCAGGCGCACTCGGAAGAGGAAATCCTGGCAATCATGGCGCACTCCCACCGCCAAGGGGAGCTGAGGCCGTCGGAAATCGAGATTGCCGAGAATGTCTTTGATTTCGCCCACACGCAGGCAAAAGAAATCATGGTGCCGCGCGTGGACATGGTGTATTTGTCCACGACATGGAGCATTGGGCGCAATATCGAAGTCGCGACCGAGAACGGCTTCACGCGCTACCCGCTCTGCGAAGGCGACCGGGACCATGTGATCGGCATGGTGCATATTAAAGACCTGCTGGCGATTGCCGGCGATCCAAAAGCCGATATTAAATCCATCAAGCGCGAGATTATCGGCATTCCGGAAACCAAGCCGATTGACGAGCTGCTGAAAGAGCTGCAAAAAAGCCACACCCACCAAGCGGTGGTCGTAGACGAGTACGGCGGCACGGCGGGGCTGGTCACTTTAGAAGACATTATTGAAGAGCTGATCGGCGAGATCCAGGACGAGCATGACGAGCCGCCGCCCCTGCTGGCGCTCGACGACGCGGGCCGGTCGTTTTCCGTCGCCGGCACGGTCGCTTTGGACGAAGTCTCGGAAACGCTGGGCGTCCCGATAGACAATCCCGACGACTATGAGACCATCGGCGGCTACGCCCTCCATGCCCTGCGCCTGCCGCCCCGCCACGGCGCAAGTGTCCGTTTGGACGGCTTTGATGTCGCGGTCGCCGAAGTGACGGGCCGCCGCATCCGGCGGTTATTGTTTACCCGCCACGCACCGGAAGATGCCGAAGGCGCTACGCAGGAAACTCCCGCCCCGCCCGCGAACGTAGTCAACGTCTGATGCCGCTCTATAGTCACACGAGTCTATAGTCACACGAGTCTATAGTCACACGAGTCTATAGTCACACGAGTCTATAGTCACACGAGTCTATAGCTCACACACGTCACACGAGTCTATAGTCACACGAGTCTATAGTCACACGAGTCTATAGTCACACGAGTCTATAGTCACACGAGGCCACGCCATGCTGAAACAAGACGCCGTTCCTGAATCTCCGAATTCTGTTCCTCCAATTCCCGTTGCCCAGGCACGGGTCACGCCCGATGAGCTGTCGTCGGCGCTGGCCGCCATTGAAGCGCGTCGCCAGGCCGAGGCCGCCCATCTCGCCGGAACCATCCCGATAGACCAGGCCGTTTCCGACCTGCATCTCGACTCCACCCCCGACGAAATCTGGGCCGAAGTCAAGACCCAGCGGGAAAAAGCGTTATTGCCCCAAGCCGCCCCCGTGGAGCAGCCGCAGCAAGCCGTTCCGCCCCTCAGCGTGAGAATGCCGGTGGGGCGCGTGCGGCAGCGCGGGTGGCGTCGCCTCCTTGCCCCGGTTCTTGTCCTCGGCGTGCTGATGAGCGCGGGCGTGATCCCGCACAACTTCACCTCCCACGGCTTTAGCCCCTCCCTGTTGACCCCCAAGCATTCTCCCCCTGCCGCCCCCGTTTTGACTCCGCTTTCCGCGGTTCCTGACGGCAAAGAAGTCTACGCCGATGATGCCGCGCTCATCCAAATCTCCGAAGGCAAACCGTCGGCCCAAATCACAGTGAGTAAGAACGCGACGGGCAATCGCTGGAACCTCATCAAAACCGGCGGTCACGTTTACCTGCGCGGCTACATTGAAAGCACCAGCTCCTTTAATTCTCTGCAAGGGAAACCGCTGAACGTCTACAACGATGACAACTCCGGTGAGCTGAACGGAGACAGCACTTCCGAGATCACGCTGCGGGTGGACGGTATTCCTCTGCAAAAGTCCGGCGGTGACGACGGTTATTCCGAAGTGACCGTACCGAACTTCCAGCCCGACCCACTAACAACGCTGAGTCCCTGGCGGTAGGAACCCACCTCCTTGCTTCGCAGGGGTCCTCCCGAAACGGGAAGACAAAGAGTTATGAAAAGCCTTTCGTATCTACCTCTTACCCTTCCCGCTTCGGGAGGGGAAATGAGCCTAAGCGAATGGGGTAGGTTCTTAATCATGCTCAAACACGAAAACATTCCACAGCCGCAAACGCCTTCCCCTCCTGCCGCCCAGGTGCGCGTGACGCCGGAAGAACTCGCGGCGGCGGTGACGGCGCTCCAAATCCGCAAAGAAGGCCAGCCGGGAACAATCGCCATCGGCGATGCTGTTGAAGAACTGGGCTTAGACGTGACGCCCGAAGAAGTCTTAGCGGAAGTGCAGGCACGGCGGGCGAAGCCAAAACGGCGGCGAGACTACCGGGCGCTCGCCTGCGCTTTTGCCTGCGTCGCCATGTTTGGCGTAGGCGATATAGTTGCGTCGCAACGCTACGACGCTCCGCAAATTGCAACGGTCTCTTCAGTAGATACCACACAAGTAGATACGCTGAATGAAGTTGAAGATGAGCAACAATTTTTTGTAGACACGCATGGGTTGAGACAAATCATCGAAGGCATAGCCTCCTCGCAAGTTCAAGTTTATCCTGACAGCCAGGGTATCCATTGGGGCATCATCAAGCATAACGGCAAAGTTTATGTGCAGGCGTATACTTTTTCCACGACGGAACGAAAGCTAAAAAGCGAAACCGCTGATCTATATAATTCAGAAGATCAAGTAGACGAAATTATCAAAGCAGATGGTGAACGCGAGTATACGCACGAGACGGTTAAGATTACTCTCCCAATCCAGTCGTTTCATTACGAAGACTCGCAGATAACAAGCGGCAGGCCGAAGGCTATGATCACAGTCACCAATATCCACCCGGATAATCACCTATGGGACAGTTTTGTTGACAACATCGCTAAATAAACCGCATATGCACAACGAAGTAATTGTTATCGGCGGCGGGGCGGCGGGAATGCTGGCGGCAGCGCGGGCGGCGGAGCGGGGCGCACGGGTCACGCTGCTGGAAAAGAATGAGCGGTTGGGGATGAAGATACTGATCTCCGGCGGCGGCAAGTGCAACCTGACTCACGATGGGCCGATGGAGGACGTGCGGGCGCAGTTCCGGCCTAATGAAGCGCGGTTCCTGAAGCCGTCGTTTTATAAGTCTA
This sequence comes from Capsulimonadaceae bacterium, assembly GCA_965277885.1. Taxonomy (GTDB): domain Bacteria; phylum Armatimonadota; class Armatimonadia; order Armatimonadales; family Capsulimonadaceae; genus JANXMY01. Next base: position 1,577,367 of record CBDIDS010000003.1, read on the forward strand.
CAAACGAAGATTTTCTGCGGATTCTGCATGAGCGGGGCATGGAAACGTATGTCCGGCCCGATGGGCGCGTCTTTCCTGTCGAACCGGCGAATGCGAAGGACGTAGTCGCGCTGCTGACGCGGTATGTGGAAGAAGCGGGCGTCTGCGTGAGGTACGGCGCGTCGGTGACAGGATTGGCTGCGGAAGACGGGAAGATGACCGGCGTGGAGGTCGGCGGCGAAACGCTTGCGGCGTCGCGGGTGATTGTGTGTACGGGCGGCTCGTCGTATCCGGCGACGGGGACGACCGGCGACGGCTGGCGGTGGCTGTCCGCGCTGGGGCATACGCTTGTCCCTCTCAGAGCCGCACTCGCGCCGATGTATTTAGTAGACGTGGAGGCCGACTGGTCGGGGGTCGCTCTGCGGGACACGACCCTGCGGGCCAGGGCCGGGGCGGGCGGCAAGGAGTTTGCCCACTGGTCAGGCGACTTATTGTTCACGCACAAAGGCGTGTCCGGGCCGACCGCGCTGGGGGTCTCGCGCGAAGTCGCCGAGCGGGAGGCGCTGCCGAGCGCTTTGGAAGCCGATCTCGCGCCGTCGCAGTCTTGGGAAGAACTGTCGGCAGATTTAAGGCGGCAGGCACAGGAAAACCCGCGCAAGACCGTGGCATCGCTGGCCGCGCCGTTTGTCCCCGCGCGTCTTTTAGAGCCGCTGCTGGCGTCGGCGGGCATTCCCGGCGACACGCGCGGGGCGTACCTGAAAGCCAAATCGCTGAACAAGCTGGTGTCTACGCTCAAAGGCTGGCCGCTCGGCACGGTGCGCTCCGTGCCTTTGGAGCGCGGCGAGGTGGTCGCGGGCGGGGTTGAGCTTTCGGAAGTGGACCCGCAAACCATGCAGTCCAAGTTGGTTTCGGGTTTATATCTCTGCGGCGAGGTGCTGGACATCGCCGGGCCGGTCGGCGGCTACAATTTGCAGGCGGCATGGAGTACGGGATATGTCGCGGGAGACGCGGCGGTTTAAGACCCCTCCCGCCTTGCTTCGCAGGGTCCCTCCCCTGTTAGGGAAGGGCAATAGGGAACAGTTAAGAGGCAGTGCGTCCCTGCTCCTGCACTTTCCAAAGCCCTTCCCTAACAGGGGAGGGACCCTGCGAAGCAAGGCGGGAGGGGTCTTGACTCCCTTCCCCGCAATCGGCTATACTCACGTCCTAACAACTTCATCGTGTCAATACCCTCGGTGCTTCGCGGTCAACGCGCGGCTTAAATGGGGAAGTTCGGTGCGCTCATCCTGCACAAGTTTGAGTTATTCCGGCGCTGTCCCGCAACTGTGACGACGGACTTCTGACAAGAAGCCCGTTCAGCCAGACTACCAGCCGAAAGGGTCCCGAAAGACAGTCGTCTTTCGAATTTCCAGCCTACGCGCGATAGGCGGAAGGAACTCGTCTTGCCCAGCCCCATTCACGGTACGCCTCCGCCGAGGCGCGTCCGCAACACGCCGTCTGCGTTTACACTCATTGAGCTGCTTGTCGTCGTCGCCATCATCTCGATTTTGGCGGCGATCTTGTTCCCCGTCTTTTCCAAAGTCCGCGAAAACGCCCGCCGCACGGTCTGCGCGTCCAACTTGAAGCAGCTTGGGCTGGCCTGGCTGATGTACGCCAGCGATTACGACGAACGGGCCTGCCCGTCGTACAACAACGGCATTGCCGACGATGCGTGGGACTTTCACCTGCTCCCCGGCGGCATTTGGACCACCGGGTTCCTCGGCCTTTACACCCGCGACGGCGCAATCCACGGCTGCCCGGACAATCCGTTCAAGCCTGATCCCACTCAGCGCCCTTACAACGGCTATGGCTACAATGCCACTTATATCGGCGGCGACTACTTCGGCAACCCAAACGGTGCGGGCGATTATCCGGCCTGTATGCTGTCCCAGATCGTGATCCCGGCCGGCACTGCCGTTTTTTCCGACGCCGGATGGGGACCGCCGGAACGGGCCACGAACTTTCTCCGCGCTCCCAGCGAAGCCATGGCGTACCGAAACTCCGGCAACACGGACTTTCGGCACAACGGAACTGCGAACGTCTGCTATGCCGACGGCCACGTCAAGTCCGTGCATAATGCCGCGCCCTATCTGGGACCGGGCCACAGCGGCCTCGAATGGGGCGAGCTGTCCCTCGACGACTCCGCCTACGGTCCCGGCATGACACCCTGTTCGGCGCACCCACTTCCCTGATTTCCACTCACCGACCGATCACACAAGGAGACTCACATGACATTCCCAACCCGGCCCATTCTTGGGCGGCTTTCTTTCTGCACTCTGCCTTTCGCCCTGCTTGTCGGCGGCGCGACCGCCGTGCATAGCCAGGACTACGCCGCCAGCGTCGTCAGCTCCAATCTTTCTTCGGCGGCGCCTTACAACAACCCCACGGCTGTCCTCGGCCAGCCGACCACGCTGATCAACGATCCGGGGCAGTACGGCGATGTTCCCGGCATTTACCATGCTTCCATGGTCTTTCCCGCGTTCAACACAACCACCGGCGGCGACCTCATCACCTCTCTCGGCAGCAGCGCCGACAGCGCCACGAACTCGCTGATCGTCAAGATGGCCGCGCCGATCACCCACAGCGACAGCCACTGGTACGGCGACGACTTCATTGTTTACGGCAATGCGACGTTCTCAGGGACCAATGCGACTACGGGCGATTACAATGTCACGCCGACGACCGACATGAGCCAGTACATCATTGACAATTACGGCATCTACCAGGACGGAACGCCGACCGTAAGCGTCAGCGCCGACGGCATCCACTTCACCCAGCTCCAAACCAGCCAGACGTTCTTCCCCGAAAACCCCTATTCCTGGGCCGAACTTTCGGCGGCGGACCCCAGCGGCTTCGGGGCGATGAATGATTTCACCAAGCCGGTCAATCCCGGCATCGCCGCGTCGGAGTTCATCGGCCAGAGCGTCGCGTTCGCCGACAACAGCCTGTACAACGGCTCGGCGGGCGGACAGGCATTTTCGCTTGCCGGCAGCGGCCTGTCATCCATCCAGTATGTTGAGTTCACCGGCTTCGGCAACATTGATGCTGTAGTCGGAGTCAGCGATGCCCCCGCCGCCGTTCCCGAAGCGTCGTCCGCAGTTTCATTGGGCGTGCTGGCCGTTCTTGGTCTGGGCGCAATGGCTGTCCGCAGCTCCCGCAAACCCGCCGCGCTTTAGAAAGAGGTCTTGGTGAAACTTAATTTTTTGCCGGCAGCGGCTTTTGTGCTGATAGTCGGCGTGAGCGCCGCGCATGCCCAGACATTTACGCCTCTGTTCACGGCAACCGCCGGGACCGGCAGCGAAGAGTCTTTTTTGACGCTTGACTTCAAAAACGGAACGCCAAGCGACAGCTTTGCGTTCGGCTACAAATACGACGGCGTCAAAACCGGCGCAGACCTGCTGAACGCGCTGGCGTCCGATAGCCTTGCGACCCAGTATATTTACAATGGCCGCGCCGTCAACGGCTTCACCTTTGACGGTCACTCGGAAGCCGGTTTTGCCGCTTCCGGTTACTGGGCCTACTACAAAAGCCCGGATAGCCAAAATTGGACGTATGCTTCAGTGGGAGTGACCGGGCCGTTGACAAACGGCGGCTGGGATGGCTGGGCCTGGGCGCCGCAAAGCAATGCAGTTCCCCCTGTCACCCCCAGCACAGCGGCAGTCCCGGAAGCGTCTTCGGCGATTTCGCTCGGCCTGCTGGCGCTGCTGGGCGTGGGAGTGACGGCGGTTCGGCGCAAAAAGACGGCCTAAATCGAACCCGAAAACTTGCCGAAAATGGAGAGGCTGCCGGTTTCCGGCAGCCTCTTTTTCTCTGCCGGCCACCGGTTTTTTCGCGTTTCTTGTGACACAAAACAATTCGGCGTTTGAGGCGGGAACGGCGGCGGCTACAGTCAAAAGAGAATAATGGAAGGCAAGCCGCTTGAATAATTTTGCACTGTTAGACCGACCGAATATGTCGTTGACCACTTTGCCGACCCTGCCCCATACGGTGCGGGAATTCGGCGTCGAGGCCCGCAAAGCAGGCAGCGCTTGGGAGGCGGCGTTTAATGGGCCGATCCAGCTCTGGACCGACCCCGAAACAGGCAGGCGCACTTACGCCGTGACCGTGCGTTTGTCCCGCATGAAGGATACGTTCACGCGCGAGCTGTATTCCACCAACATCTTGTTTTACCTGCCGGAAGAGGCGATGACCGGAATGCACAATGTCTACGAGATGGCTCAAAAGTTTCCATTCACCCGCCTGCGCGGCCCGCGTACTCCCCCGCCCCACTGCCCGCCGCGTCCCGGCAAGCTGTGGTACGACGCGAACCCCGAAGGCGTGATCATGGAAGACGTGCGGCTCGCGCCGGCGACCCTGCCAAACGGCAGGTCGGGCTTTTTTGCGACCGGCCAGGGATACCGAGGAAAAGTCATGCTGCCCGACGGCCTGTTTATCCACGATGTCGGGGTCTACGGCGGGTATTTAGACCCGGCCGAGCAGCCGGGCCAGCTTGAGCTGACGCACCTGTTCGGCGGGATCGAGTTCGGTGCCTGCAAAACCGGCGGCCAGGAAGATTTGTTCCTGACGGAGCTTGGCGAGAACATCTACGTCAAAGGGATTATTGGCAATGTGACGGAGGAGCTGCATGTCGAGTCGTACAAAAACTCGGTGCGGCTGCCGACGCCGACGCCGGGCCGGACACTGATCGGGGCGCGTTCGATGAGCGAGACCAAGCTTCTCCCCTATTTTGCGACGGATGACCCCGAAAGCCTGCATGGGTACAGCCTGCGCGGGTTCGTGGACGGCCTGCCGGGTGCCATCGGCACGAAAGTATGGGAGCGGGTCGTGCGGGTTGGTCTCGGCTCAAACTTTATCCCCTGCCCGGAGCTGGACGGCTATTTAGGCTTGATTCATGTCGTCCTGGAGCGCAACGAGCCGGCGCACCCGGAGACGCATGACCCGCAGCACCCGGACATTGAAGAGCAGTATGAAGGCTGGATGGTCCGGCTGGACTTCGACGAGGATGGGCACCCTGCGTTTAAAGCGTGTGTGCGGGCGATCACACCGGACGATGTTCCGCAGTGCTACGCGGGTCTCGGCGAGCTGTTCGACACAAAGCGGGTCGCGTTCCCGATCTCGCTCTACCGGGACGGCGACCGTTTGGAGGCCGCTTACGGCTGGGGCGACCGGGCGCTGTTCCAGGCTCAGTTCGACTACCGCACGGTTGTGCAGCGGCTGGCAGACTGAGCGAGCGGCTGAACGGTCACGGTCTGGCCTGCTTCCCGCAGGCGCAGGATGACTTTTGCAAAGGCCGGCACTGTCGGCGCAACTGCCCGGAAGCCTGCGCTCTGCCCCGGTCCGACCGGCCCCAGAGTGAAATAGCCGTCGGCGTGTCCGATTTCGGCTCCCGCCGCGTCGGTGAAGACACACACGATCGCCGGGTAAGAAAGCGCCTGCCGCCCTGTATTGACAATTTTGCCCGTCACTTCAACGCCGCCGGAAGTCTGCTTTGTGTGCAGGCTCTGTACGGAAACGCGAAGCGCAGGCGCAGCGGGATTGGTCTGGGCATGAACCGTTTGGGCATGAACCGTTTGGGCATGAACCGTTTGGGCATGAACCGTCGGCGTCAGCGTTTGGCTCACGCCAAACGTGACAAGACCGGCGGCAGAGATCAGAAGAACCGGAGAAAGTCGCATTGAAAGTATCCTCTTGCCGCGATTATCGGCAAGCTGATCCTTTTTCTACACCGGCGGCGTTTCAGCCCTTGACAGACGGCGGCGAAATCGGCTATGATAACTTGCTTCCGGCGCAGTTCGGGTGGCACATCGGGGTGTAGCTCAGTTTGGTAGAGTGCTCGGTTCGGGACTGAGAGGCCGCAGGTTCAAGTCCTGTCACCCCGATCTCAAAATAAAAGCGAGGAGCATTTGCTCCTCGCTTTCTGAGTATCTAATTATCCCTCAGCACACTTTTTGGAGGAACCATGCGCTCCGCCCTCACGTTATTGCTGCTTGCCGCTTTTTCTTCTCCCGCTTTCGCCGGCCCGCCTCCCACTTCCCTGCCCCTTCGGATCGGGCTGGACCACACGTTCCGCCATTCCACCCTGCTCCTTGTTTCCTGCCTTCAGCAGTTTACGGTGCGCGACGCTGTCACGAATAAGCCGGTCGCCCACGGCGGCGGCGGCGCTCTCTACAAAATCCAAACAACGCCGCTGGGAATAACACTGGCGCGGGCCGATGCCGGGCAGGACGTGCCGATTGCGTGCAGCCGGACCGATGGCCTGACGGTCGTGCCGGGGCCGGGCGGCATTGTCCGAATCGCGCGGCTGGACAATCCTCTCAGGAGCGCGACGGGTCTGCCCTGGCACGCTTACCGGGGCTTTCTGACCGTGCGCCGCGAGCCGGATACGACGCTGCGGGTCATCAATACCGTCCCGCTGGAGCCGTATTTATACGGCGTCATTCCCGCCGAGATCGGGGCGAAGGTGCCGATGGAGGCAATGAAGGCGCAGGCAGTCGCGGCCCGGACCTATGCGCTCAAGAACCGGGGCAAATGCGCCGCCGACGGGTTCGATTTGGATGACACGACCCGCTGCGAAGGCTACTACGGGTTGGATGGGGAAACGGCGCTTTCCAATGCCGCCGTAGACGGCACGCGCTCCCAGGTGTTGACCTACCACGGCCAGCTTATTGACGCGATCTTTTCCACCGACAGCGGCGGCATCACGGCTTGCGACCTCAGCGGCGACTGCCCTTACTTGCAGGCGGTCAAAGACGCCGACACGTCCGACGGGCTGGACTACGCCGCATCGGGAAAGTACCACACCTGGACCCACACGTTCACGCCGGCGCAGATTTCCGCCCTGCTGGCGCGTGACCGGCGCACGGCGGTGACGCAGTTCGTGTCACTGACGATTGACGGCCTCGACCCATCAGGCCGGATTACGACGGCGACCGTGGCCGGGGCGGACGGGACTTTGAAGACCGTGACCGGGCCGCAGCTTCGGCAGATTTTGGGGTATGACACGCTCCGAAGCACGCGGGTGGTGATGACGCGGACGCCGGGCGGCTCGTATCAATTTAGCGGCAAGGGCTGGGGACATGGAATGGGGATGTCGCAGGACGGCGCGGTCGCGATGGCCGGGGCGCCCTACCGCAAGTCGTACCGCGAGATTTTGACGCACTACTATGTCGGCGTGGAAGTGGCTTCGGAGGCGGCAGTAGTGGCGATGAAGTGAACCCACCCCGACGCAAGCGTCGGCCCTCCCGATGCGGGAGGGCGAAGAGTCTCAAAGCGGGAGGGGTTCTTAAGCGTTTGCCGCCTCAGCGCGGCTCTTAATCGCATCCAGCACCTTCTGCGTGTTGTCCCGCATTAGCCGGGCAACCATGGCTTTTAGCAGAGCGCCGATCAGCGGGATTTCCAGATCGTAATCAATCTCCGAGTGGAACCGGGTGACGCCGGGGCTGTCTTCGGTAAACTTCCAGAAGCCGCCGTAAGCCGTATAATCCCCTTTAAGCTGCTTGAAACGCAGCTCGTGCGCGGCCTCATCCCAGACATCTTCTTCCGTCCACCGCACTTTCAGCTTGAAATCCGACGCCACCGCAACCCAGTCGGAGACGGTCCGGGTGCCATCCGGGCTGCGCTCGATCACGGTCAGGCTTTCCACATCCGGCATAAACTGCGGGAATGTTTCTTGGTCGCGGGCTGCCGCGAACACGGCTGCGAGCGGGGCATTGACGAGGACGCTGTTTTCAATATGGGGCATGGTAGGTTTCAGGAGAAAGAGGAGATACGGCACAAGAAGGGCGAACACAAGGTTCGCCCCTACCGGGATAGGACATCGAAATGGGATGTAGGGCGCGAACCTTGTGTTCGCCCACAGTTGTCTGTTTTCAGGCCATTACGCCATGCGGCGGACAAGCCCGACAACTTTGCCCGCGATCTGGACATCGTCAAAGTACATCGGCTTCATGCGCTTGTTGGCGGGCTGCAACCGGATACGCTGCTTTTCTTTGTAGAAGCGCTTCACGGTCGCTTCGCTTTCAATCATCGCGACCACGGTTTCGCCGTTGTCGGCGGTCTGCTGGCGGCGGACAACCACATAGTCGCCATCATGGATGCCGTCGTCAATCATACTATCCCCGCGCACTTCGAGAATGAACCCGTCGCCGGAGATAAAGTCCGTCGGCAGCGGGAACACGTCTTCCACATCTTCGACGGCCAAACGCGGCTTCCCGGCGGCGACCGTGCCGATAATCGGCACCTGGATGACCGACTTGCTCATCGCCCGGCCTTCGCCCAGGCCGTTGGGGGTCAGCTTGATCGCGCGGGTCAGCACGGCATCGCGCTCGATATGCCCCTGCTCTTGAAGCGTCTTCAAATGCGCGTGAACCGTGGACGACGATGACAGGCTGACGGCAGTTCCAATCTCGCGGACAGTCGGCGGGTAGCCGTGCGCGTCCATGTGGTGCTGGATATAGTTTAAGATTTGTTTCTGACGGGTTGAGATGGGTTTATGGTCGGCAGCAGCTCTGGGCATGATGCGTTCCTTTCTGGACTGGGGCCGAATGCCCTGAGACAATGGAAAACAGGCGTTCGGCAACAAATGTTCGGCCTACGCCGTCAGTATAGCACAAAATGAGACATTTGACAAGCGGTTTACGGGCGACAGGCTGCCTAGACACTGCTAAAAGAGTGCTTTAGATGCACGACCGGCACCGCTGGCCCCTAACCCGGTATGGCACGATGGAAAGCCGTGCCTGGAAGATTACTCTTTTTCCCCAGCCGCCTTGAGCGCAGCGACAATATCAGGGTGGTCGGTTCCCGCGTTACTAAGTGCTGTGCCATAATAGTTGGTTTTCACGTTGACGTTCGCCCCAGCTTTGATGAGGGCCTTAACACAGTCGGCGCGGCCTTCGCTGGCAGCGATCGTGAGCGCAGTATCGCCGTCACCATCTGTAGCGTTGATGTCCGCTCCTGCTGCAACAAGCTCATTGATACAACGCACGTTGACCGCATCCATAAGTGCGGTGTCGTTGTCGTTGCAGGGGCTACCCGTCGCGTTGACGTTCGCATGGGCAGCAATAAGCATTTTGACACAGCTATCGCTTCCCGCCTTAGCAGCATACATGAGAGCAGTGTTACCGTCATTATCTTCCGCGTTGACGTTCGCGTGAGCGGCGACAAGACTTGCTGCATGAGCCACATTGCCATTCATGGCAGCCCGCATCAGCAATGTTCTACCGTGTTTGTCCTTCGCGGCTATATTTGCACCTGCATAAGATACTGTTCGCAGGCAGATGAACAACACCATCATCAACAGGGGATATTTGAGTAGGCTATACATTTTGATCCATTCCTAATGTTCATAAAGCATTGTACCATGAATGCTACTACGGAAAATGCTCCCAAATAGCCACCAAGCACACACTAAGCAGAAGAGGCTGCCGAACTGTCTGGTCCGCGCTGAGGTAAGAGCCGTTTCTTGACAAACAACCGAGCGCAAGGTACACTGAAAGACACTCTCAACAGAGCAAAGTTCGAAGGAGCCAGGCCATGATTATTATACTCTCGTCAGAGGCGACGAAGGAGAACTTAACGCACGTGACACAGATGCTTGAAGAGCGCGGCTACGGAGTGCATCTTTCCGAAGGCGTCGAAACCACGATTATCGGGGCGGTCGGTGTTCCCGCCGACGCCGCCATGAAGGCCGAAGTGATGCAGCAGTTTGAAGCGCTGCCGTATGTGGACAAAGTCGTCCCCGTCACCAAGCCCTACAAAGTGGTCGGCAAGCAGTTCCACCCGGAGCCGACCATCATTGACGTGCGCGGGATCAAAATCGGCGACCCGGCGTTTGTGGTCGTCATGGCCGGTCCCTGCACGGTCGAAACCGAAGAGCAGCTTATGGAGTCCGCGCGGGCCGTCAAAGCCGCCGGGGCGCATATCCTGCGCGGCGGGGCGTACAAGCCCAGCACCTCCCCCTACTCGTTCCACGGCCACGGCGAGATTGCCCTCAAAATGCTGGCGGCGGCGCGGGAAGAGCTGGATATGCCGATCATCACGGAAGTCTTGGACGTGCGCGACGTAGAACTCGTGTGCCAGTACGCCGACATTCTGCAAGTCGGAACCCGGAACATGGCGAACTTTCCGCTCTTGACTGAGATCGGCAAGACCCAGACCCCGGTGATGCTCAAGCGCGGCATGGCGGCGACGATTGAAGAATGGCTCCAAGCCGCCGAGTATATCGCCTCCAAAGGCAACAAAAATGTCATGCTCTGCGAGCGCGGCATTCGGACGTTTGAGACCTACACCCGCAACACGTTCGACATCAACGCCATCGCCGCCGCCAAAGAACTCTCGCACCTGCCGGTCATCGCCGACCCGTCCCACGCCACCGGCCGGGCGAGCCTGGTCAACGCCGTCACGCGCGGCGCGATTGCCGCCGGGGCTGACGGCGTGATTATTGAAGTCCACCCGAACCCCGAAAAAGCCCTGAAAGACGGCGCTCAGTCCCTCCTGCCCGAAGCCTTCGACAAGCTCATGCACGACATCGCCCCGATCGCCCAGGCCGTCGGACGGCACATTTAGGAGGCACCTATGGCAGTTCTGCAAGCCCTCACACCGCAAACCCCAATCGTGGTCACTTCCACCGACCGCGACTGGGAGCTTTACTACCAGCTTCGTTCACAGATTGAGACACCGGAAAATATCGGCAAGCTGATTTTGTTCGACCTCGTCAGCGGTGATTACGAGATTGACGATGAGACGAGCTTTGATGCCGTTCACCGGCTGCAAGACCGTCATCCCGGCTCAAAACTGCACGCTCTGCGGATCGGCTACGAGGCGGTTGCTTCTTTTGACGGCGGCCTGGAGCGTCTCCCCAAATGAGGTCAGGCAAAGTCAGTCGCCGTCAAGCCGGTTTGCCCGTGACGATTCAGCTTCTAAGTCAGCCGGGCATTGTCTTAGAGTTTGTCGTAGATACCGGCTTCACCGGCGAGTTGACTTTGCCTCAAGCAGCGGTTGCCGCGATGCAGTTGCCGTTCCTTTATGACCAGCGCTCTGTTCTCGCAGATGGGTCAACGATTTATATTCCAGTTCATCAGGCAACAGTCATTTGGGATCACGCAAAACATTTAGTTCGGGTACTGGCAACCGGACGCCGCCCTCTTATTGGAACGGAACTGCTAGACGAGCAAGAGCTGCGTGTCCGCTTCCGCGAGGGCGATTTGGTCAGCGTCGAAGACCTGTGATAGCAGCAGATTTATTTCGAGGAGGTCGTTATGACTATAACACTGGCACCGCACACGGAGACAAAACTGAAAGAACTCGCAGACCGTGAGGGGCAGGATGTCAATGCGCTTGTAGATATTCTACTTGCAGCGTCGGTGGAAGCCGCAGAGCGCGACTTTGAAGAGGCTTGCGCGGCAATCGCAGGCTCACTGGCAGGGGACCCGAAGCTTGACATCAGCTTTGAAGATTATCAGGCTGGGTTTGAGCTGGAGCGGGAAGCCCGGCGGCTGAACCGGAACGGCAGAACCGGCGATGCGGCGGCATGAGTGATGAACCGCGCTTCTACGCTCTGCGAATTACTCCGCGAGCCGCAGCCGAGATTGACGCGGCTCATGCCCGCTTCGTAGAGCTGACTGATGAAGAGATTGCTGATGACTGGAAAGCAGGATTGCTTGAAGCCCTCGCACCGCTCGCTTTCATGCCGCACCGGCAAATTGCCCCGGAGCAGGCCCGCTTTCAGCAGGAAATCCGCCAGATCGTTTATCGCCGCCGCACCCGGTCTGTTGCCTACCGCATTTTGTTCACAATTATAGAAGATAAAGACGATGCTTCCTATGTTCGTATTCTTCATGTTCGGCATGGGGCAGCCCGGCCCATCACGCGGGCCGAGGCGAGAGAAATAGAAGCAAGCCCTTGAACGGCAGTAAGCATATGTGCATCTTTGCCATCGGCGACATTCATGGTTGCTCTCTTGCCCTAGACACGCTGCTGTCCGTCATCCCATTACAGGAAAATGACACGCTTGTTACGCTCGGCGATTATGAAGATCGCGGCCCTGACACCCCCGGTGTTTTTGAGCGTCTGCTGCGGCTTGAGCGGGAGTACCATTTGGTCGCTCTGCGCGGCAACCATGATGAGATGATGCTGAACGCCCGAACCGCCCGCGACGCGCAGGATGCCTGGGAGATGAACGGCGGCACGTCTACGCTGGACTCCTACGGCGGCATGAGTGCGATACCAAAAGCGCACTGGCAGTTTTTAGAGCATCACTGCGTTGACTACTGGGAATGCGAAACCCACTTTTTTGTCCACGGCAGTGCGTACCCCCATGTCCCGCTTTGGGAACAGCCGACGCACAAGCTGCATTGGGGCAGCTTCAGCGACGCTCAGCCGCACGAGTCTGGAAAAGTGATGGTCTGCGGGCATACGAGCCAGAAAAATGGCCGCCCCGGCGACAAGGGCTACGCAGTCTGCATTGACACCTATGCGTATGGCAGTGGCTGGCTGTCGTGCCTTGATGTGGAACGGGGAATTGTGTGGCAGACCAATCAGCGCGGGCAGATGCGGCGGTTTCCGCTGGTCGCGCCCACAGAAAGCTGACGCCCAGCACCAGAGGAAGCACCAACCCAAAGGATAATTATTCTGAATTCAGGGAATGTCAGAAGAGCGGAAGAAGTTAATCACTCTTACGCCGCAGCCTCAATCAAACAGGAAAAGGAACACACTATGGGATTTGACCAATATCACGAGCCGGCAAATGAGCTGTCGGCGGAGACGCGGACCTTTGCGCGGATAATCGCATCACTCGGTGAAGAAACCGAAGCGATCAACTGGTATGAGCAGCGCATCTCCGTCGAACCGAACGAGACCGCGCGGGCGATCATGCTGGACGCCCAGCATGAGGAGTTCAAGCATTTCGGCATGGACCTGGAGTTTCTGCTGCGCCAGAAACCGAAGTGGCGGATCGCGCTGCAAGGCATTCTCTTCAAAGAAGGCAGCATTGTGGATCATGCGGAAGCAGCGGAGAAGGCCGAAGACAAGGTGTAGCGCATCGCGGCGCGGGGCAGGAGCGTCCAGTCTTTGCCTCTGCCCCGCGCCGGGCTAGTCCCTGCCCTGGCCGGCTCGCATTAGCCCGCCGCCGACATCGCCTTCCTCACGTTTAGCCTGCTGCTCGCCGCCGGCGTTGGTTTAAGAAAGACAAAGATGATGGCACTTGCACAGCAGTATGTTGAGAAAGAGCGCTACACTGAGGCAGAATATTTCGAGTTCGAGCGCACGGCGTTTGGGCGCTGGGAGTATGTGAACGGCAAAATCCGTCAGATGAGCGGCGGAACGACCGACCACGGTGCGATCAGCATGAACATTGGCCGGGCGCTCGGCAATGTCCTGGTGCCACGCGGCTGCCGGGTTTACGGCTCAGATGTCAAGATACACACGGGCGACGGCGTCAATACCTTTCCTGATGTTTCGGTCATCTGCGGCGAGCAGCAGCTTTATTTCGACAAAAAAGATGTTGTCTTGAACCCGCTTCTTGTCGTCGAAGTGCTGTCGCCCTTGACAGAAGGGTACGACCGGGGCGGCAAGTTTGACCACTACCGGACCATTGCCTCGCTTCAAGAGTATCTGCTTGTCGAACAAGACCAACCGCTCATGCTGCTGTTCACGCGCCGGAACGGCCACTGGGAGATGCGCGAGGTTCGGGACCTGGAAAGCGAGATGCATCTGTCGTCGGTGGATGTCACCTTAAAGTTGTCCGATGTCTACGCGCTTATCGAGTTCGGCATGGAGCAGCCATGACAGACGAACCGCCTTTTCCGGGCCATTTTGGAACCGTTGCGATTGTCGGAGTCGGGCTGATCGGCGGCTCGCTCGGCATGGCCTTGAAGTCCCGGCGGCTGGCCCAGACGGTCATCGGGGTCGGACGCAGCTTGGAGCGTTTAGAGACGGCCGCCGCGCTCGGCGCGATTGATTCCGGCACAACCAGTTTGGAAGAAGCGGCGGCAGACGCCGATATCATCGTGCTGTGTACGACCGTCGGCCATATCTTAACGACACTGCCGGAGACGCTGGCGCTGGTCAAGCCCGGCGCGATTGTCACAGATGTCGGCTCCACGAAAGCCGCAATCGTGCAGGCGGCGGCAGGCGCGGCAAACTTTGTCGGCGGGCATCCGATGGCAGGCTCCGAGCGGGCGGGCGTCGAATCCGCCACTCCGCTGCTGTTTGAGGAAGCGACCTGGGCCATCACGCCGGCTGACACCACCGACCCTGCCGCGGTCACACTTTTAGAGCGCTTCGCCCAGTCCGTCGGCGCGACCACGCTGCTTTTGTCGCCCGATGCCCACGACGCCATGCTCGCCGTCACCAGCCACCTGCCCCATGTGCTGGCCTCGGCGCTCATGCGCCAGGCGTCTGACCTCCAGAGCCGTCGTCCCCAAACGCAGCAGCTTTCCGCCGGCTCCTTCGCCGACAGCACCCGCGTCGCCGCGTCGTCCCCCGAAATCTGGCGCGACGTCTGCCTTTCCAACCGCGACGCCCTGCTCCACGCCCTGCAAGCCTTTCGCGGCCAGCTTGACACCTTAGAAGCCGCCGTCGAAGGCAGCGACGCCGCCGAGATTGAAGCCTTCTTCGCCTCCGGCGCGGCGGCGAAACGCGGATGGGGTTCGCTCTGAGGCAGAAAAAGCATCCAAAGATGGCTAAATCACAATTGTATCTCCTGACTGGTATCTCGTTCTCCGGCAAGTCCACTTTGGCCCAGGCAATCTCTAAAGTCCAAAACATCCCGGTTATTGACCCGGACAGCGTAGCCCACGAGCAGGGTATTGATCTGAACGGGGAAGTGGTAGCCGACGCAGAGTGGGTACTTATACACAAAGAAGCAGAGCGGCGGGCGGCACGGATACTGATAGCGGGCAGCAGCCTTGTCTATGACACAACAGCCTTTACCCGGCAGCAGCGGCAGGAATTGCGAAACCTTGCGGCTGAATGTAATGCAGAGGCGGTTCTCATCCTTGTCAGCATTAGCCGAGAGGAGGCGTGGCGGCGGTGCAACCAAAACAATCAAATGCAGGAGCGGTTTGCTGTCCATGAAGATGACTTCAACAGTGTGGCGAACAATTTCGAGCCGCCCGGCAGTGACGAGCCGCATCTTGTTTATGAAGCAGATCAAAACTTGACCGAATGGATCGCTCTGAACTTTCCCCAACAACTTGATGCAAGACAGCCCGCAAGAACATCTCCGTGAACCATTCTCGATTTCGTCCGACCGGGCACGGCTGGATTTAGACTCAACCTTGCGGCTTCTGCAAACCACACACTGGGGAGCAGCAATGATTATGCAAGTCTTAGAACGTGCTGTCGCGAACTCGGTCTGCTTTGGGGTTTATACAGACAACCGGCAAATCGGCTTCGGGCGTGTCATTTCTGATTTATCGCCTTATGCCTACTTGACCGATTTCGTGATTGAGGAAAGCTACCGGGGGCAGGGCTTAGGCAAGTGGCTTGTGAAATGCGTCTTGGCACATCCTGATTTCCAGCATCTGCGGCGTGTTGCTCTTGTAACAATGAACGCGCAGAGGCTATACGAGCCATTCGGCTTTACGGAAGGCTCAGGCTCGCTTGTTTATATGGAAAAGCAGGGATAGGAACCACGTCACAAATGACTCGGCTAGGGTTTTACGGGGTTTCGGGTCGGTTGATTGTAGGGCGTAGGGCTTGCCCCTACCCTCTTTCTTTGACTCCGAGACAAGTTTAAGAGGGCAGGGGCAAGCCCTGCACCCCACAAAGAAGTAGGAGACACCTACAGTACTTTCAAAAAGTCTTTGGACTCGTCGAACTTGCGGCAGGTGTCGGTTTCGACGGCTTCCCAGACGGCGGGGCTGAACGCCAGCCATTTCTCGACTTCGGGGGCAATCGGCATGACTTTTGTGTCGCCGCCGGAGCCGAGGCCAAGCTTGCGGGCGATGTGGTCGGCGGCTTGAATGGTCGCGGTGAGCTCGAAGTATTCTTTGGCGAACACCGGCTGATGATGCAGAGTGATCATGGCAGTCAGCGACGGCGGCAGGTTCCACTTTTCGGCGATCCGCTTGCCGACCAGCGCGTGGCCGATGCCGAGGGCGGTTTTCTCCGACTCCCAGATGGAGATCTGGGCGGCGGCGGCGAGCTTGATGGCAATGGAATACTGGTCCGGGAAATACTGGTCTAAAAACAGCTTGCCGACATCGTGCAGCAGGCCGCCGATGAAGACTTCTTCCACTGACTTTGACCCGATTCCCTTGCGCCGGCCAATGACGCCGGCGGCGACCGCGACGCCGAGCGAGTGCGCCCAGAAGGCTTCCCGGTCCAGCGCCGTCTTCTGGCCCTGGGCGTCAAAGGCTTTGAATGCACCGAGCGACGTGGTCAGGTTGCGGACGGTGTTGAAGCCGAGGATGACGACGGCGTTGGTGATGGTCGCGATCTTGCGCGGGAACCCGTAGTAGGAAGAGTTGACCAGCCGCAGCACTTTTGACGCCAGCGCCTGATCGGCGGAAATCAGCCGGTTCAAATCCGCCGCCGAAGTCTCCGGGTCGTTGACACTCTCCATCACCCGCAGGATGACCGCCGGCAGCGGCGGCAGGTCTTGCAGCTCGTCTTCAATAATTCGCAGCAGGCGTTCCTGTTTCAGTTTGGCTTCAATCAATGTCGGCACGGTAAGTCCTCACTCCCTGGCAATCATTTCCGAGTACGCTTTCATTATCGGCGCGGGGAAAAGGAAACTAGAGAGATTGAACTTGGGCTACAACTTGATCAGGGGAAGAAGAGATTTAAACGCCGCAGTGCCGGCTTCGCGTAGCAGCTCATAAACGGCGGCTTCGGCGGCGCAGGGGAGGACGCCGCTGTCGCGCATCCGCTCCATACCGAGCTTGTGCTTTTCAAGCGAACGCGACGAAACGGCATCGGCGGCGACATGAACCTGATAGCCCTGATGCGTCAAATCCAGCGCGGTCTGCGAGACGCAGATGTGGGTTTCAAGGCCGCACAGCAAAATCTGGCGGCGGCTCGGCGACACTAGATGTTCCGAAAAGCCCTCAGCCCCGGCGCAGGAAAAGCACAGCTTGTCAATCGAACGGGCGACGGCAAAATCACGGTTATGCTCTGTGATTTCGGCGACGACTTCGCCCATGCGCTCGGCATACTGCGTCGTTGGGACGACAGGAATAGCGAGCGTTACAGCGGCTTGCACCAGCAGGCGGACGTTAGCGACTAAGCGCTCACGCTCGTGCATAACCGCCAAAAAAGGCTCCTGCATGTCTATGACGACTAGCACTGTCTGTTTCGGGTCCAGGATATTGGGATGGCGCTCAAAGTCAAGCATGAAGTTACTTTGCTGTTGGGGCAGCGCAGGAAGCACGTATCACCAGGCGTCCCGGCAGGCAGATGTCGGCTTCCAGTGGCGCGGCGGCTTCTAGGTCCCCTTCCTCAGAGTCCGGGTGGTCAGGGCTGGCATCGTGCAGGCGGTACAAAGCCGCGACGGCGGCCTGCGCGATCTGGATGACCGGCGGGCGGATGACAGTCAGCGGCGGGGTCAGGGCTTCGGCGAGGCGCGGCGTGTCTCCAAAGCCGGCCAGCGACACTGCGCCCGGCACGGCTAGCCCCATTCCGGCCAAAGTTTGCGCCGAGACGGCGGCGCCGTTTTCGTCCTGGCAGATTAAAGCCGTAGGGCGGGCGCTCGGCGGCGCATCGGGGCCGAACAGCTTGCCGACCGCCCAGCGAATTTGATCCCGCTCTTCCAGGGTTTTCAGCGTGTCGTACACCATGTGCGTCACAGCGTCGCTATTGCCGCCTTGCGCTGTCCACGCGGATTTCAGGCCCGACAAACGCTCGCGTGTGAGGCGCGGTGTCGTACTGGGAGCCAGCAGGGCGACGCGGCGGTGGCCCAGATCCCACAGATAATCGCCCAGTATTCGGCCCGCCGCCGCGCCGTCGAGATGCACCTGCACCATTTCGCGGGGGGCATTGTCGGTCTCGCCGATCATCACGCTGGGAATACCGGCCATTGCAGCCTCGCGGGGCAGCAGAGTAGAAGACAGCGAAATCATGCCCATCAGCCCGATGACGTCCAGTCGGGGCAAATCTTCCGTGGTCAGGAGCCGCAGTCCGAAATCGTCTTCCGTATCCGCCCCATGGGCTTTTGCGTACTCCCGCAGGGCAAACTGCAAGTTCTGGATCAAAAACGCGCTGCTGGACGAATGTTCCGGGTCCCAGATGCCGATAAAATGCTCTGTCCGCAGCTTCCGCAGGCGGCGGGAACCGCGCGGACGCCCGGAGCGGACCGGCGTATAATGCAGCGCTTCCGCCATTTCCCGCACTTTTTTGCGGGTGCTTTCGCTGACGAACGTGCCGTTGTCCCGCCCGCTCAGCACGGTGGAGACGACGCTGGCCGAGACGCCCGTTTTTTCCGCAATGTCTTTCAGTGTTATCGGCATAAGTAGAAACCTTTGGTCAATGAACAACAGTTTCAGTATACCTAAAGTGGAACACAAAAAAGCAGGGCCTCGCCTCGCGGCTGAAGACGAGCGCAGCCCTGCTCTTGAATGCTTTCTATAGCTTGCCGAGGGTCTTCAAGCTGCTGACGGTTTCCTGCACTTTGGCCGCCGACTCTTTGATGCCCGCCAGCTCAACATCGGTGAGCGGCGCAAGCTGCATCAGGTCGTAGATGGCTTCGGCGCCGGACGCGCCCAGCAGGGTCGGGACCCCAAAGTAGAGGCCACTGACGCCGTACTGACCGTCCAAAAGCACCGTGCAGGCCAGAATGCGCTTGCGGTCCAAAAGCACCGCTTCCACCATTTCGGCGGTCGCGACGCCGGGAGCGTACCACGCGCTTGTGCCGATGAGGCCCGTGAGAATGCCTCCGCCCTGCCGCGTGTCGTCTTCGATTTTTTGAAGCTGCTCGTTTGTCAGCTTGCCGAGATCCACCCACTTCTGAACCGGGATGCCGCCGACGGTTGTAAGCGAGCGCACCGGAACCATCTGGTCGCCGTGGCCGCCGAGGACATACGCCTGCACGTCCTCCACCGACACGCCGACCGCCGCCGCGATGTAATTGCGGTAACGGGTGCTGTCCAGAACGCCTGCCTGGCCGATGACACGCTCGGACGGTAATCCAGACGCTTTGAGCGCCACATGGCACATGGCGTCTAACGGGTTTGAGACGACAATGTAAACGGCGTCCGGGCTTTGCGCGGCGGCCTGGGCGGCGACACTCTGCACGATGTCGGCGTTCACCGCCAGCAGGTCTTCGCGGGACATGCCCGGCGTCCGGGGCCGGCCCGACGTAATCACGACCACGTCGCTGCCCGCTGTATCCGCATAGTCCGACGTGCCTTTGATCCGGCCGTCATACCCGACAATGGGCGCAACTTGGTTGAGATCCAAAGCCTTGCCCTGCGCCATCGAGCCGGTCTTGCGCGGTTTTTCCAGCGTCAGATCGTCCGGCAGGTCCAGCAGGACCACATCCGCGTAGCCCTGCTGCGCCACATGGAACGCCACAGTCGCGCCGACCGCGCCCGCGCCGATGACGCTCACTTTTTTCTTTCCAGAAGCCATTTTGTTTCTCTTTTCGTGATGTTGTTAGTTGCGTTACGGCAGCAGCATAGAAACTGCCACGGGATGCGGCGCGGCCAGTGGCTGAACTACGGCGCCGCTTTCATAAACTGTTCTTTCGCCGTAGCCGAACCCGAACGGCTGGGCGTCGTCAGGCTGCGGCTGCCGGTAGACTTCGAGCTGACGTGTCTTCAGGCGCACAATCCAGTAGTCTTGAACCCCCGCCTGTGCATAAAGGCTGCCCTTTCGAATCCGGTCTTCCACCAGTGTCAAATCGGCTACCTCGACGATGAGGGCCGCCGTAGCCGGCATAGCTTCTAAATGATCGCGCGGCCTTCCGAAGCAAACCACAGCATCAGGACGCGGTTCCGAGTTTGCACCCATGTTGATTGGGCTGCGAATGGTGACATAATAGTCTGTGCGAGGAACCTGACGCAGTGCTTCCGCTAAGAGGTTGACGCCGACCCAGTGTTCTCGCGTCATCCGGCCTTCTTCAATGATTGCTCCGGCAATTAGCTCGACGTGCTTGTCAATAAACCAGCCCAATTCGTCCATGGAGTAATACTGATCTTTTGTCCAGCAAAGGGAACTTAGTGGAGTGATTACTCCCCATGCCTAAAGGCAGGGGCTTCTACAGGTGTTACCTGACACGCTGTAATCCCAGCGTGACTTGTTCCCCGCAATGCGAGGTTCAAGATGTTGACCGCCGCGTTGGTGTCGCGGTCTAAGGAAGCACTGCACATCGGGCAGTTGTGCCAGCGGTCAGACAGTTTCTTCTTGGTGCGGCCTTCCAACCCGTCAGGGCGGTAGCCGCAAACCGAACAATCTTGACTTGTGTAGGCAGGATTAACAGAAATCACTTCACGGTCGGCACTCTCAGCCTTACTCGTGAGGACGGTACGGAACATTGACCAAGAAGCATCAGAAATAGACTTGGCGAGACAATGATTGCCGAGCATATTTTTGATGTTCAATTTCTCAACGGCAAGCACGCCGAAGCGGTTGATGAGCCGCCGCGCTGTCTGATGCACGAAATCGTGGCGGCGGTTTCTAATGCGCTCATGGATACGAGACAGAATCTTGTTTGCTTTCTTGCGCTCAGGACTTCGCTTCTTGGTTTTGGCTTGCTTTCTGCCCGCCTTCGCCAGCGCCCTTTCGTCCTTACGGAAGAAGCGCGGGTTGTCTATGAACTCGCCATTGGACAAGGCCATGAATGAGTTCAGGCCAGCGTCAAGGCCGACGGTATCCGCGCAGAGCGGCAGGGGGCTATCCTCCTGTTCTACGGAGAAACACACGAACCATTTTGCGCCGTATCTTCGCACGGTACAAGTCTTGACCGCGCCGACAATGGCCCTGTGCAGTTTGGCCTTGACCTGGGTTTGCTTGCCTTGCAGTGACAGCCAGACAGAAGACGCGCCGACCTTAAACCCGCTCTGCGGATAGGTGATGCTGTCGTACTGGCCTGCGCCTTTCAGCCGTGGGAAGCCAGGCGTCTTACCTGCTTTAACCCTCTGGAAAAAGGCGCGGAAAGCCAGGTCAACACGGACGGCGACGTTCTGCAAAACTTGACTATGAACGGCTTTGACTTCGGGGAAGTCTTTGCCCCACTGCGGGAACATTTTCTGCTGTTCGTAGCGGCTGATAGACACTTTCGCCGTTTCGTACTGGAACACGCGGTCATTGACAAGCGAGTTGTAAACAAGCCGACACGTTTCCAATGTGTCGCTCAGTTTCCGTTCTTGTTCCCTTGACGGAAACAAGCGGTATTTTAGGCAAAGTGGTTGCACAAGACTATTAAACCATAAGCCTTGTGTAAAACGCAAGGTGTCAATATCATGCCTTCGGAAAGGTATGGAGCCTTATATCCCCATATCTGAAGAAAGGGGCCTTACGGCTCTTTCGGTAAGATCACTGCCGATTGCCATAGTCTTCTTATTTTCGCTCCAGCCAGTCGGAAATTTTCGACCACTTTCCCTCAGCCTGCATAGCCTCAGCTTCCTCTACAGACAAACTGTAGACGCCTTTGCTCTCTTGAAAAGGAAAACCATGTTTTTCCTGGTATCCCGTGCGGTAGGAATCATGGTTTTCTGAAACTCTCTCCACGAGTTCTTTGGACGTGAACACAAAGAAGCGCGGCGCAGTGTCTATATTTTCCTTGTCGGGAACCAGAACAAGCACCCAGAACAGTTGGGAGTGAATGCTGTTCTTGTCAATCGAGTGCTGGCCTGTAATCCATTTCTTATTTGGGTGACCCGTAGTTTTGACTTCAATGGTTGCTGTCTGCTTGCTTTGCTGGTCAAAGGCCAGCACATCCGCATTCTTGGCGGCTCCATAAGTGACGGAAGCGAAAATGCCGCGCCGGTTTAGTTCAGCGGCAACATAGAATTCGCCAGCGAGGTTCAGTGAATATTTCTGCTGCTGGCTGCCCCGATTGCCGTTGCTAAAATTGTGTTCCGCGACGATTTCTTGATCAGGTATTGTCGTTTTCATAGCTTTGCTTTTCTCTTGAAGTCGGCTCCCGTGCACTGATAATACGAATTGTCCGGCCCCGCTCCGTGTAGGCAACGACAAGCAGCCTGCCTTGAGAAGAGAAGCCGATACTGACATAACGATCCTCTTCATCAGAGTGGGACGTGTCAGCTTCCGTGATCATAAACTCATCATCAAAAACACCGGACGCCTCCTCAAAGCTGACCCGGTGCTTGTGACGATTTGTCCCAGCCTTTTCATCATCCCACTCGAAGTCAAAAACCGCGCCGGAGAGACTGCCCACATTTTACCCCGTTCATTTCATCCCGCCTGCATTTTGGCGATGATGGCGTCGGCCATCTCGGCGGTGCCGACGGCGGCGGGGTCGTTGCGGTCGGCTTTCATTCTTCCACTCTTTCAATTTCCGAAGCAGGAAGCTCCATAACGACAAGGGAGCTTTCTCCCAAATCGACATCAACCCGGTACAGCCGTCTTCCGCCAATGCCGATTGCCCCGCGATCTTCCGTAATGACTCCACGCACGTTCTGTAGTCCCCAGCGAATAGTAACCGCCGTACCAACGCGCAGGCGGTCCGAACCCGCAAGTAAGCTAGTCGCTGTCATGCTGATGCCTCCTTAAACAATTTTACCAGAAATAGTTTTACCAGGGCGCGGCTCCTAAAAGGATGCCGAGATGCCGGCCCATCACACTGTCAAAAGCGAGTGCAAGACCATCGCAGGCAGTGTTCCACTGCCGAACTTCCACAAGATTGACTGCCTTTTTGCCTCCGAGTTTCGCCGGATCAAAACTTTGATGGGCAATCGCATTACGCCAGGCGTTCAGAACTTCCAAATGCTTTTGTCTTTGGGCGTTTCTGCTGCTGTGCAGATTGACACTGTCCCAAAACTTCAGCCCCAAGCGGTTGAAGTCGCCTCCTATATTACCCGGCGAAGGGTTGCCTTTATCAAGCCGACGATCCCGCAGGAATCCGCCCCGCACAATGCCTTGCAGAGCGGGTGGTGACGCTCCCGCAGTCAGGTAATCCACGCATTCGGTATGCAAGTCTCGGCAGAAGCCTTGAAATTGCCCCGACAAAATCATTACATACGCCTGGTTAATCTGCTGAGTTGCATACCGGCGGCCGCGCTCTGTTCCGCCGACGCTTGCATGAGCCGCTTGTATCTCCTGAATTGAAACAGCGCGTTCAGACTGCCAGAGTTCCAAGGATGCGGAAGGCATGGCTGACTTACCCCGCCTGCATTTTAGCGATGATGGCGTCGGCCATCTCGGCGGTGCCGACGGCGGTGGGGTCGTTGCGGTCGGCTTTCATGTCGTAGGTGACGTTTTTGCCTTCGGCGATGACATCCGACACGGCTTTCTCTAATCGCGCGGCGGCTTCGTCTTCTTTAAGATATTTCAGCATCAAATAGCCCGACAAGATCAGCGCGGTCGGGTTGACTTTGTTCTGACCCTTGTACTTCGGCGCGGAGCCGTGGGTGGCCTCAAAAAGCGCCGTGTCCACGCCGATATTTGCGCCGGGGGCGACGCCGAGGCCGCCGACCAGGCCCGCGCACAAATCCGAGAGGATGTCGCCGTAGAGGTTTTCCATGACCAGAACATCATAGTTTTCGGGCTTCTGGACAAGCTGCATACACATCGCGTCTACCAGCCACTCGTCGTACTCGACCCGGCCTTCGTAGTCTTTGGCAACTTCGCGGGCGATCTCGTAAAACAGGCCGTCGGTATATTTCATAATGTTTGCTTTGGCGACCGCCGTGACCTTTTTGCGATTATTTTCAACGGCGTAATCAAACGCGGCTTTGACGATCTGGCGCGAGCCGGTGCGGGAAATGGGCTTGATGGAGATGGCCGAATCCTGCCGGATTTTCCCGTTCGCCATGCCGATGATCTGCGCCGCCTCGGCGCTGTCCACGGGGTACTCGACCCCGGCGTACAGGTCTTCGGTGTTCTCGCGGACAATGACCAGATCCACATCGGTGTAGCGCGACCGGACGCCGACGTACGACTTGCAGGGGCGAATGCAGGCGTACAAGTCCAGCTCTTTGCGGAGGGCGACGTTGACGCTCCGAAACCCGGTGCCGATGGGGGTCGTGATTGGGCCTTTAAGCGCGATTTTGTTTTTGCGGATGGACGCCAGAACGTTGTCCGGCAGCGGCGTCCCCGCCGTCTCCATGATGTCCACGCCCGCCTCGACCACATCCCATTCAAACGCGACCCCGGTTCCTTCCAGAACACGCCGGGTGGCCTCGACCAGCTCCGGGCCGGTGCCGTCGCCGCGAATAAGTGTCACTTGATACGCCAATTTGTATAGCTCCCGTCGAAAAAAGATGACCCTAGTATAAGCGTTTCGGCAGGAGTTTGTCAAGCAAAAAGCCGCCCAGCGCAGAAGCGCAAGGCGGCTGTTTTGGGATTTACTGCTAACGAGCAGGCGCGGCGCTTGCAGTCGCAGGGACTTCGGCAAAGCCGGTAGCCGTGTGGCGGATGACGAGCGGCTTGGAAGACACAACGAGCTTGAAGCTTCGAACCAGGGTTGACGGGCTGACCGTTCCACGAAACTCGCTGGCACGGGGCAGAGTCAGGGTCGCCGTGATGCGGTAATATCCCTCTTTCGGTAGCGGAAGAGATGTGGTCGGTAGCGGGAGAGATGGGGGAAGAAAAAAGAGGTTCTCTTCCTGACCGGGATGTATCTGCTTTCGCTCAACATGCTCATCACTCTGGGCATAACTTTCCGTTGGACTAGGGGCGGCAATTGACGTTAGTTGCTTCCAGCCAGCTTCCCTGCCTGGGTCCTCCGAGGCCGCTTTGTATTCCACCAAAAAGGTCACAGTATGCAGAGGGGTCCAGCGGTAGACCAACTCGTATTGTGTGGCATTGACTAAACGGACTTGCGGATTTGGGATGCCGCTCTGCTGGCTGCTGAAATCACTCATCAGCGACAGCTTTAGCTCGTAAGGCGCGGAGGGTGCGACAGGCGGAGTTGGGCTGCCGGTTTTCTGTAAGGCAGGCAAGGCAAAGACTGCCGAGGCATGACACGCAAGCGTTAGCGCCGCAGCAAATACTATCAGTGGCAGGGCTGTTTTCACGAAATACTCCAATCTTTGACCGGCACTTGCAGTATAGCAGACAATACGCAAACTCACGAGAAAGTTTGAGACAGCCCCGAATTGGAGAAGCTAGAGGCCGCAAACGAAACACAAATCGAGGTAAGTATGTCGAATTCTTTTGTGCGCTATTCCGACTCCGTGGAAGTTATCCCCGACAATGAACACGAAGTCATTGACCAAATTCTCCAGTCCATGCACCGGCTGAGCGACCGGACCCAGAAGGAGCAGAGCGGCCATGCGATCCGGGTGTCCCATGCCAAGAGCCACGGCTTTGCGGTCGGGGAACTCAAAGTTCTGGATGGCCTGCCGGAAGAATTGCGGCAGGGATTGTTCGCCGCGCCGAGGTGTTATGACGTGATAGTTCGGCTGGCGAACGTGCCGGGCGAAATTATTACGGACGCGGTCTCGACCCAGCGCGGGATGGCGATCAAAGTTTTGGGCGTGAACGGCGAAAAGCTGCCGGGACATTCCGGCGACACGCAGGATTTTGTGCTGGATACCGGCAATCGGTTTGCGGCGAAAGACGCCAAAGAGTTTCTGGCGACCCATCTGGTGCTGGAACATGGCCCGCAAATCCCGGACGCGCTCAAAGAAGCGGTTTCTAAGACTTCGTTCGCCGCCAACAAGGCCCTGCACGCCGTCGGCAAAGACAGCGCCCACTTAGATTTTGTCGGCTCTCCGCGTATTCATCCATTGGCGGAAGCGTATTATACGCAGGTTCCCATTCGCTACGGGGATTATGTTGCCAAATTGGTCGTTGTGCCTACCGCCCCTGCACAAATTGCGCTGGAAAGCGACGTGCTGGACACGGCCAAAGACCCGAATGCCCTGCGGACGGCGACGGTGAGTTACCTGCGCGACAATGATGCCGTGTTTGACATTCGTGTTCAGCTTTGCGCCGATTTAGACAAAATGCCGGTGGAGGATGGCACGGCGGAGTGGAGCGAAGACGAAAGCCCCTACCAGACGGTCGCGCGTCTGACCCTGCCGCGCCAGGAAGCGTATTCCGACGCCCGCCGGACCTACGGCGACGATGTATTGTCGTTCAGTCCGGCGCACAGCCTTGCCGCCCATCGGCCGCTCGGCTCCGTCATGCGGGCGCGTCTGCGTGCCTACCCGGAGATGTCCCGTCACCGGCGCAGCCAAAATGGAGAGCCGCTCTCCGAACCGAAGTCTGTGGAAGAGATGCCGGCCTAACGTCAGCATCAAGCAAAAAAGCATCAAGCAAAAAGCCGCCGGCCCCATTCAGGGTCGGCGGCTTGGAAGGTACTTGCTATTTGATTTTGCCCTGGCGGGTCACGGCGTCGCTGAGGGCGTCGAGGCTTTGAGCATCGGGCGCAGACGAGGCCGCGCGGTTTTCCTGCTGGATTTGCAGGTAGACTTCCTTGCGGTGGACGGACACATCGCGCGGGGCGGTGACGCCGAGGCGAACCTGGTCACCGCGCACTTCAATGACGGTGATTTCGACCTCGTCACCGATTTTGATGCTTTGATTGAGTTTTCGAGTTAAGACTAACATACAGCCCTCCCTGGCACAGCGCATTCGGGTTAGATTTTGGGGTGAGTGCCTGGCGCCTGTCTTAGATACTAAGTTTTACACCCAATCATTCCCCAAAATCAGCGGTTTTGTAACCAAACCCGCAATTTATTTTTGGACGGTTATTCGGACGGGATCAGCCGGTGCCGCAGGCCGTATTGGTCGGTGTTCAAGACGACTTGCTTGGCGACACGCTCACTGGAATTGATGAGAAGCGGCGCCATAAGATTTGCCGTAATGCCCGACGGATCGCCCGCCGGCACGGTCAGCAGGACATACAAGCGCGGCAGGGCGTCGTCGCCCGTCAGGCATAGGCTGTCCAGCTCGGCACGGGGGATACGCGGGGCGTAGTCCGCAAAGACCCGGTGCGGCTCAATGGCGAGAAAGGCCAAATCGCCGCGCTCCAGCGATTGCAGCCAGACAAACGGGCTGCCTTTGCCGCCGTCCGCCGTGTGGTGCGGGACGACGGAGAACAGGCGGCAGTCCTCAAAGCCGGGCAGGCCGTCGGAAAAGGTCAGGGTTTTCGGGGTGTCAACCGACAGGGTGCCGAAGCGGGATGTCTCGATTTGCATGGTTGTTCCTAAGTGCGAGAAAAGAAGTGCATCCGGCACTGAGCTAATCCATCCCTGAGCGTGAAGGTAAAGCAAAAATGGGCGCAAGGCTGATGTCGGTGCCAAGAGCCACGGAGTAAATTCCGAGGCTGAAACAAAACAGTGTCGAAGCGACACAAGAAACGCCGTATCAAATAATCTTCCGTCGCAGCGACGGTGGTTTCTCCGAGCCTCGGAATTTATTCCGTGGCTCTTGGGACTGGCAAAACTCTCTGTGAACCCAAGTCTTTAATGCAGGAAGTCGGCGAGGCTGTATTGGGACGCTTTGGCCGTCACCGACAGCGAAGCTTGGTAGATATTGGTGGCGCTTTGGAGCTGCACATACGCCTGGGCGAGATCCACATCTTCAATGTTGGAAATCGAAGTCTGGTAGTCGCTCTGGGCGCGGGTGAGCTGCTGGGTCGCCGCCGATGCCTGGTTTGCTTTTGAGCCTGCGGTGGCCGACGCCGTGGTCAGCGCGGACAGGGCCGTGTCTACCGCGCCGATGTCGCCGGAAATCGCGGCCGCATCGCCCGCCGCAAGATGGGTCTTCAAGTTTTGCAGGGCCGTGAACGCCGGCCCGAACGTGGCCGCGCCGTCGGTGTTGATCTGAACCGAAGCGTTCGGGCCGAGTGTGGAGTTAATCGCCCCGCTGTTGCCCTGAAAGGTTTGGGTGGAGTCATAAGGCGGCGTGGTCGTCTTGGTGCCGCCGAACAGGTAGCGCCCGCCCGACTGGGTATTTGCGGCCTGCGTGAGCTGCTGGATCGCGCCGTCCACCTGGTCGCCGAGGGCTGTCAGGCTGTCCGGGGTCTGGGTGGAGTTGGCCCCCGCCAGGGCGATTTGACGCGCCGATTGCAGAACGCTCGTGGCGCTTGAGAGCGCTCCTTCCGACGCCGTGAGAAATGAAGTCGCCGCAGAGGCATCACGCTGATACTGAGCATTGTCGCCGAGAGCGCTTCTGAGAACAAGCGATTGGGATGCCCCGGCGGCATCGTCGGAGAACGTCTGGAGCTTCTTGCCGGACGAGATCTGAGACTGCGACGTGTTCAGCGTCTCCAAGCTGCTTTCGATGTTGGACGTTAAGTTTTGGTACTGCAAGCTGGTCGTGATACGCATTTCGGAACTCTCCTCCCCTTAGTTCGCCGAGAACAGATTGTTGATCAGCGTGCCGATCATGTCGTCCGATGTCGTGATCACCCGCGCCGACGCCTGGTACGCCCGCTGATACTTCAGCAGGTTGGCAAGCTCGGTGTCGGTGGCAACGCCGGTTTCGGAAGAGCGGCTATTTGAGAACTGCGTGTACCCCGCCTGGGCTGTCTTCTGCCCGGCAAGCGCGGCGCTGGCCTGGCCTCCGGCGGTTGAGACCGTTTCCTGGTAGTAGCTCTGGATGCTTTGTCCGGCCACCGGGTCGGTCGCACCCGTGACAGTCTTGGTCAGCAGCCCGGCGATGACCTGGGCATTGGAGCCGTCGCCTGCCCCGAAGGTCGCGGGCGGGGTTGGAACCGACGCGGCGGCGAGATGGCTGGGGTTGGCCTGCAAGTCTGCGCTGACCGCAACCGTTCCCGCTTCGCTGCCGGCCGTGGCTGTAAAGAACGGCGTCCCGGCGTTCCCATTGAGGTCAAGGCCATTTGCCTGCGCGGCGTTGACCTGGGAAACGACCGAGGCAGCCGCAGCGTTTAACTGGCTTTGGAAGGCCGAAACTTGGGTGCTGACCGCTTGCAGGCCGCCGAGCGTCCCGCCGGTCAAACCGCCCGCCGTGAGGCTGGGCAGGGACGCGGTGAACGAGTCTCTGCCAAGCACCAGGGCCGTGCTGCCGACCGCGACATTCACGGAGCCGTCGGCGTTGTTATGGACGGTGATATTCGCAAGGCCCGACAGCTTGTCCAGCAGAATGCCGCGCTGGTCCAGCAAATCGTTCGGCGACTGGCCGTTTCGGGTGCTGGCGGTGATGCTTAAATTCAGGGCAGCTATCTGGGCGCTGTCTGTGTTGATAGACTGCACTGCCGCCGCCGACTGCCCGGAGATGCTGGAAGCGACTGACGCGAGGCCCGACGACACTGTTTGGAACGTATGGGAAAGCGCGACGCCCTGCTGCACTGCCGCTGCCCGGACGCCGGCGTTCTCCGGCGAGTTCGCCACGTCTTGAAAGGCGCTGAAGAACGAAGTCAGCGCGGCGTTCAGCCCGGTAGACGACGGCTCGCCGAACGTGTCGTCTACCTGCTTGAGTGCGTTGCTTTGAGCTGTCTGCCCCTGCAAGTTCGCGTTCGCGTCCCGGACCTGCGTGTCTAAAAATTGATCGCTGGCCCGCTGAATGCTGCGAATGGAAACACCGGCGCCGATCAGCCCCGGCGTAAGGAGCGTGTTGCGGTCTGCCGCCGTGTACGGGTCGCTTGCGACCTGATCCAGCGACTGAACCGAGTAGCCCGCCGTGCCGGCATTTGCGATATTCTGGCCGGTGATGTCTTCGCCCATCTGTGCCGCCGCCAGCCCGCTTTGGCCGATTGAAATCCCAAAAAATGTTCCCGGCATCAGTCAAATCTCCTTGTGATTAAGCCCGTCGGTCCAAAAGCAGCAGGCTGGCGGCTCGTCCGGCCCGGCTTTGAATGCGGTTTGTGCCGTAGCCATTGTCGGCAGAACGTCCCGCCTCCACAAAGAGGTCCAGCGAGAACGCGAGATAATCCAATTCGTTTTGGATCAGCGTTTGATTGCGCTTCGTGAGTAAATGCACTTGATCCAGCGTCTGCCGCAGGCTGTTTTCGAGTGTTTGCAGAACGCCATGATTGCGCTCCGTGCAGTGTTCTTTAAGCGCCGACAGAGTTACCGGCTCGCCGCTTTCGTCCACCATTGCCGCCCGGCGAGAACTATCCTGGGCTTCCAGCTGCACCAAGACAAGCGCGTATTCATCCTGCAAAGCGGTGAAGCGCCCCCGGTCGCAGGCGAGAAGCGCAAGCTGCTGGCTTTCCAGCAGCTTCAGATGCCGCGTTTGCAGCGCCAGCTCATCGCGCAGGACTTTGATGATTTGCTTGATATTTTGCGGTTCTGTCATAGTTTACTCTCCGCGAGGGGCGTGGAACAAAAGTTCTACGCCATTCACTGCCACACTTCTACTTCTTACTATCTACCGTCTTGCCGAGCGAGGGAGCAAGCTGGTCGTACATCATCTTTGCCATCCCCAAATCGCCCCGGCTGGACATGCTTTCCGAAATGGTCTGGTCCATCATATCCTGAAAAATCTGCTGGCCGTTGCCGTCGTCCGCCAGCAGCGTGTCTTTCGGCACCGTTTTCCGCATCTCGGTCAGAAGCTGATGCAGGAAGTAGCCTTCAAACTGCTGGGTCGCTTTCTTAAGATCTAAATGCGCTTTGTCGGTCGGCGCGGACGCCGGAATGTCTATTCGGAGCATAACTACTGGATTTCGATTTCCGCGTGCAGCGCCCCGGCTTCTTTCATCGCCTGCAAGATGGCGATCAAATCGCGCGGCGTGACGCCTAAAGCGTTCAGGGAACGAACCACGCTGTCCAGCGTCGTGCTGTTCGGCACCGGGATCAGCCGCTCATCGCCCTCGGCGACATTGATAATCTTGCGCGGTGCAGCGACTGTTTGGCCGCCCCGGCTGAACGGCGCCGGCTGAACAATAATCGGTGCATTGGCGATAGACACAGTCAGGTTGCCGTGGGCGACGGCGCAGGGGGATACTTCGACATTGCCGTCCATGACCACCGTGCCGGTGCGCTCGTTGATGACGACTTTCGCGACCTGGTCGGTGTCTACCGGAACATTTTCCAGCCCGGCGATCACGGAAACCGGATCAGAGCCGGGCGTGAAGCCCACGCGGATTGTTCCGGCATCGGCGGCGACTGCGCCGGTGACACCGTAAGGCTTGCGCGTGTTAATGGCGTTCGCCAGCCGCGCCGCCGTCGTAAAGTCCGGCTGGGCCAGCGTGACGTCCAGCGTTCCCGAAGATGCGCCTAAAAGGGTCGTCGGCACGTCCTGCTCAACCAGCGCCCCGCCGGGAACCCGGCCGACCGTGACGAAGTTCTTGGCAACCGCGCCGCCCCCGCCGCCGCCCGCAAGAAATCCGCCGACGGAAAGAGCGCCCTGAGCAACCGCGTACACTTTATTGTTTGCGGCCTGAAGCGGTGTCTGCAAGAGCGTTCCGCCCTGCAACGACTTGGCATCGCCGAGCGAGCTGACTGTGACATCCAGAGCGCTGCCGTTCCGCGCAAACGGCGGCAGAGTCGCCGTGACCATGACTGCCGCGACATTTTTCAGCTGAAGCGCCCCCGGCGAAACCGTGATGCCGAACTTTTGCAGCATGGACGCCACCGACTGGGGCGTAAACGCCGAGCCGTTGCCGTCCCCCGTGCCGTCGAGACCGACCACCAGGCCGTAGCCGACCAGCTGATTACCCCGGACACCCTGCACAGCGGCGATGTCTTTCAATCGCGCTTGAGCGTTTGCACTTGGCGCAAGCGCCGCCAGGGCGAGCATGAACGGGAGCAGTGCGGTTGTCTTGGGCGAGATGTTCATAGGTGCAGTCTTAGTAAGCGCAGTCTTTGGGAGCGTGTTCAGTAAACCTGGTATATTTATCGGCTGATGCGTCCGGGTTCTTTAGGGTGTTTTAAGAACCCCTCCCGCTCGTTCCTATGCCTTCGGCATTACTTCGTATCTGCTCCCTCCCCTGTTAGGGAAGGGCTTAGGACGAATTAGGAACGGGCGGGTAGGCGAATGGCGCTTTTCTTGTTCCATATTGCCCTTCCCTAACAGGGGAGGGAGCAGATACGAAGTAATGCCGAAGGCATAGCGGGAGGGGTTCTTAAAACAGCACCTTGAAGATGCGCGAAATCAGGCCGTCGTGCTGCTTGTCGCCGACGGGGCCGCGCCCGCCGTACTTGATCTGAGCGTCGGCGACGAGCGGCGAGGCAATGGTATTGCTCGGCGAGATGTCGGACGGACGTACCACGCCGGAGAGGGTGATTTCTTGTGTTTCAGCGTTCATGCCGACCCGGCGCTTGCCTTCGACGACCAAGTTGCCGTTCGGCAGGACTTCTTTCACCGTAACTCCGATACTGGCCGACAGGTTATCCGTCCGGGTCGTGCTGCCGGACGCATTGCTGTTGATGCCGCCGGTCGCGCCGAAGTTCTTGATATTAAACAAGAGCGGTCCAAAGCCGGGGCCGTAGTTCAGGGTCTCGGTCTTCGCGGTCTTCGTGGCGGCGACCGACGACGCCGCGCCGGTTTCGGTAATCACGACCGTCAGCGTGTCGCCGACCCGCCGGGCCTTGTTGTCGCTGAAAAGTGAAACGGAGTTCGTATCATTGCGGGCGACATCAGTGGAGGAGCCGGGAAACAGCGAGTCGGCCTGGGCGGACGCCGCCATGTTTGCCGCGATTGCCAGCAGGGCCAGCGAGTGAAGCAGCGCTTTCATAATATCTTAAATCTCCATCTGGACAGTTTGGGCGTCGAGAACTTGAACCGACAAATCGGACATGACCCCGGCGCGGTGGACCCGGATCGTGTCCCCTACTCGCCCACTTTCGCGGGCCGTCGCCGGAGCGGTAATCGTCATCGCGCCCGACTGGATACGGATCAGGACAGTGTCGCCGCTGTGGATGATGGGAGAGGGAGAACCCCTCCCGGTTCGTTCCTCACCACCCTCCCCGAAGCGGAGAGGGGAGGAGTTTGTCGCCGGAGTATCAGCCAAAACTCCTCGCCCTCCCGTTTCGGGAGGGCCGACGCTTGCGTCGGGGTGGGTTCCGGCTCCCCCATTATTGGGGGCGGGGGGGAGTTCTGCCGTCACATCGGCACAGTCCGCGCCTTCTAAAACAGCCTGCGTATCGGGATTGATGCCGGCCTGGCGCAGCTTCAGCGCCAGATCGCCGCGCGTGAGCTTACGGGTCTCGCCGGACAACGGAGCGCGGGCCACCAAGACGGCGGCGAACCGGGCGCGGGCGGCCTTGTCGCCGCCGGTGATGCCGGCGACCATGCCGAGGGTCAGAAACCCATCGGCGTTCGGCGCGGAAGACGCCGTGGGTTTGAGAGTGATATGCACCGGCGCGGCGCCGGCAGCCGCCGGCAGCAGCACGAAGAAGCAGAGCAGGGGGAGTTTCAAGAAAAGCCTCCAGGTCAGCGCTTCAGCCCATTGGCGGTTTGCAGCATTTCGTCGGATGTTTGGATGGCTTTGGAGTTGACTTCATACGCCCGCTGGGCCGTAATCATGTTGACCATTTCCTGGACAATCTGGACATTGGACATTTCCAAAGTTCCCTGGGCAAGCTGGCCGAAGCCGGTCTGGCCGGGAGTGCCGTCGGTGGGTGTTCCCGACGCCGCCGTTTCCTGGAAGTTGTTGCCGCCGAGATGCAGCAGACCGGCAGGATTGGAAAAGCGGGTCAGCGTGATCTTGCCGACCGCCTGCGGGGTGTTGGAGCCGCCGCGCGTGATGTTGACCGTGCCGTCCTTACCGATGGCGATAGACGTGGCGTCGGCGGGAATGGTGATTTCGGGCTGGAGCGCGAAGCCGTCGGAGTTGACCAGCTTGCCCTGCTCGTCGCGCTTAAATGCGCCGTCGCGGGTGTAGCCGTTGGTGCCGTCAGGCAGCAGCACTTTGTAGAAGCCGTCGCCTTCAATCGCGACATCAGTGTTGTTGCCGGTTTCTTGCAGGGTCCCCTGGTCGAACATGGTCTCGGTGGACGCAGGCTTGACGCCGAGGCCGACTTCGAGGCCGGTGGGCGAAGTCGCGCCTTGCGCCACGGTTGCGCCGGCGGGCCGCATCTCCTGGTACAGAAGATCCTGGAAGTCCGCCCGGCTCTTCTTAAAGCCGACGGTGTTGACGTTCGCCAAATTGTTGGAGATGACATCCATGTTAAGCTGCTGGGCTTCCATGCCGGTGGCTGCCGTGTAGAGGGCACGCATCATAATGCGGTGTATCCTTTAATGCGCTCTTGGTCAAGAAACGCGGGTCGTCGGCTTCCACCCGCCACGCTTTTGCGCGAGGAGCAGTCCAGCCGTATCAAAATTAAAGTGGAATTAAAGTTTGCCGACTTCGCCTGTCGCTTTGCCGGTCGTGTCGTCTTCGGCTTGCAGCATCTTCTGGTTTGTCTCGTAGGCCCGCATGATGGAGATCATGGAAACCATTTCCTTGACGATGCTGACGTTGGACGACTCTAAAAATCCCTGCCGCATTGTGGCCGTCGGGGAGGCCGGCTGAAGGCTCGAAACCGAATACTGGTTGTCGCCGACCTTGACGGGGCTGACGGCGGCGGACAGCGAGGCCATCTGAATGCGTCCGATTTTGACTCCGTCGGCAGTTAAATCGCCCTGCGGGCTGATGACGATGGATTTTGTCTTGGCGGGAACAGACAGTGTTTGGCTGCCGTCGCTCAGCACTGGCTCTCCGGTGGCCGACTGGATCAGCGTCCCCTGCGCATCCAGCGTCAGCGAGCCGTCGCGGCTGAGGCGCGGGCCTTGCGGCGACTGGATCACCAGCGCGGCGTCGCCGGTCAGCGCAACGTCCAGCGGATTGCCGGACTGCTGAAGCCCGCCCTGGTTGAAATTGGTGGTCTGGTCTTTCAGCCCCGCCCCGCTGCCGATGGTTCCAATTGAAAGCCGGTCGGCGGGGGAAAGCCGGGACACCGGCTCACTCAAAAACGACTCAAAGCGCGGGACATCTTCTTTGTAGCCGGTCGTGTTGGCATTCGCCAGGTTCTGCGCGATGGTGTCCTGCGCGGCCTGGTTCGCCAGCATCCCGGCGGCGGCGGTGTATACTCCACGGGTCATAAAAAAGTCTCCCACACCGATTATCGGCGGCGGTGCAATGTTTCATTAGGGAGAAGATTACGGGATTTTGGGGGCAATTTCGGTGAAGATGGGTAAAAGAGGATATGGCGCATAAAGACACGCAGAGCAGCGATATTTTGGAAGAGTTTCTCGGCGACACTCCCAGGGCGACCGAGTGGCGCGAGCTGCGGGAAGCCCTGCGGGAGCGCCTGCGGGCCATGCTCCGCTCCCGCGATACTGAAACCGAGCCGCTTGCGCGGCTGACATTGGAAACGCAGATCGCCGCGCTCCGCAAGCAGGTCGCCGTTTTAGAAACCGAGGAAGTGGTCGCCCAGTTTGTGGAAGACTCGATCAAGGCCACTCTCGCCCGCGCCCCAGCCTATGGAAGTTTGGAAGGGGAAGACGAGTAAGCTCCCCAGAATTGGGGCGGGGGCAGACACAAAAAGCCGCCGCGCGGTGTGGGGATACACGGCGCGGCGGTTTTACGAGTGCGCGGGGAAACGCACGGGATTTGTGTTAGTCTCGCCGGCGGTGTAGGCCGGTGCTGAAATCACTATAACACAACTCCCACAGGCTGTCAAGCAATTTTTCAATATTTTTTTTAGGGGGCGTGATAGAGATGTGTGGACGGTTTACTTTGTATCACTCGCCGGACGAAGTCGCCGAGCGATTTGCAGTCAATGAGCTGCTGGAAACAGAAGCGCGGTACAACATCGCGCCGACGGAAAATGTCGCGGTTGTCACTCAGAACGGGACCCGGCATCTGGCAAGCTATCACTGGGGCTTGATCCCGTCGTGGGCGAAAGACCCGGCCATCGGCAACAAAATGATCAATGCCCGCGCGGAAACACTGGCTGAAAAGCCGTCGTTCCGCACGGCGTTAGCTCGCCGCCGGTGCTTGATCCCCGCCGACGGCTTTTACGAGTGGCAAGCGCCGGCAGACGGGGCAAAAGGCGGCAAGACGCCGACCTTTCTGCACCGCAAAGACAGCGGCTTGTTCGCTTTTGCGGGACTGTGGGACGAATGGCACGCGCCGGACGGCTCCCCGCTCCGCTCCTGCACCATTATTACCACCACGCCGAACAGCGTGGCCGCCCAAATTCATGACCGAATGCCGGTGATCCTGCGCCCCGATGATGAGGCGCTCTGGCTAAACGGTGCCGTCACGGACACCCGCGATCTGCTGTCGCTGCTGGTTCCCTACCCCGCCGCCGACATGGAAGCTTACCCCGTCTCCCGCCGCGTCAACGTGCCGACGGTGGATGACCCGGAGCTGATTGCACCAGCGTCATAATTCATTGACAAGACGGCCTGCTGCTTGCCATACTTGATGCAGGAAAGATGCATGATAACGACGATGAAAAAATCTTCAAGCGCCAAGAAGCCAAAAATAGCGCTGATTACATTGGGGGCAGCCGTCATCTTGGCCTTCTGCGTTTTTCACGTCGTCAGCGAACATAATAAAGAAGCTGCCGAACAGCGATGGCAGGCACAGCTTATCGCATCAAAGTTGTTTGGTCAGAACCCACAAACAGTAGCTGCATTCTTGGATTATCACCATCTTTATCATTCGGCCTATGAAAAAGCTCCTTACAACGCTGGAGACCCACGTTCTCCGGGTCACAGAGTTGACTTCGACCGCCGCATTTTTGTTGAATTCGGCCCAGTAGCCCATACCTTTGACCTGCACCGAGGGCGTTCAGACTGGTACATTGTGACTGACTTCAATTTCGGCTGCGACAACAAGCTTGGAGGATGGACGAGCACAAGCACCCCGAAAAAAGTTCAGGATGGTGAAGTTCTTTGCTGCGCTGCAACACCACCTTACTGTCATCCTTAACCTACCCATGACAAGGGCCGGCGTCTGGCAATTCAGTGAACTATTGTGGATAATCCATGTTACGGAAACAAGCATACTCGAAAGGAATGTAATTCTATGAGCGATACCAATGGCAACGGCCAGAACAACGGCAACGGACACGAAGCGGCGAATGAGCAGCCGATCCTGACGACGCGGCAGGGGCATCCGGTACATGACAACCAGAACTCGCGCACGGTCGGCTCACGCGGGCCGATGACGCTGGAGAACTATGCGTTTATCGAGAAGATCACCCACTTCGACCGCGAGCGCATCCCGGAGCGTGTTGTTCACGCACGCGGCGCGGGCGCTCACGGCTACTTTGAAGCCTACGGCACGGTCGGCGACGAGCCGATTGCGAAGTATACTCGTGCCAAACTGTTGCAGGACAAGGGCAAGCGAACCCCAACATTCGTGCGGTTCTCGACGGTTATCCACGGCGGTACGTCGCCGGAGACCCTGCGGGACCCGCGCGGCTTTGCAGTCAAGTTCTATACCGAAGACGGCAACTGGGATTTAGTCGGCAACAACCTGAAAGTGTTCTTTATCCGGGACGCGATCAAGTTCCCCGACTTCGTCCATTCGTTCAAGCCCGATCCGGTGACGAACATTCAGGACCCCAACCGGCAGTTTGATTTTGTTTCGCTGACCCCGGAATCTATGCACGCGATTACCTGGCTGTTCAGCCCGTGGGGCATTCCGGCGAATTACCGCGAAATGGAAGGCTCCGGCGTCAACACGTACAAGTGGTACAACGAGAGCGGCGAAGGCGTTTTGATCAAGTACCACTGGGTCCCGAAAGCGGGCGTCCGCAACTTGACCCAGGAGCAGGCGAACGCGGTTCAGGCCACCAACTTCAACCACGCGACCCAAGACTTGTATCAGGCCATCGAGCGCGGCGATTATCCCACCTGGGAGTTCTGCGTGCAAATTATGTCCGATGGCGTCCATCCTGAGCTTGATTTCGACCCCCTGGACGACACCAAGCTCTGGCCGGAAGACAAGTTTCCGCTGCTGCCGATTGGCCGCATGGTCCTGGACCGGAACCCGGTCAACTACTTCGCCGAAGTCGAGCAGGCATCGTTCGGCACCGGCGTCCTGGTGGACGGATTAGACTTCTCCGACGACAAGATGCTGCAAGGCCGGACATTGTCTTATTCGGATACCCAGCGGCACCGGGTCGGGACAAACTACTTGCAGCTCCCCATCAACCGGGCTAAATCGGAAGTTCACACGAACCAGCGCGACGGCCAGATGACCTATTACGTAGACCAGGGGCCGAACCCGCATGTCAACTACGAGCCGAGCAGCCGGGGCGGCCTCGTCGAAGTGCCGGCAGGCGGCACTCCATACACGCCGTTTGTCGAAGGGGACTTAGTGCGCGAGCCGATTGCACGCAAGAACCCCTACGGCCAGGCGGGAGAGCGCTACCGGACGTTCCAGCCCTGGGAACAGGATGAGCTGATCTCAAACCTCGTCGGCAACTTAAAGCAGTGCAACCCGGATATTCAGGAGCGCATGGTCGGCCACCTGCTTCAGTGCGACGCCGAGTACGGCCAGCGCGTCGCCGACGGCCTGGGCCTCGGCAGCACCGACAGCGCCGTCGCCGTCGCCCGCCGCGTCTCCGAGCAGGCCGGAGAGTTCGCGATGGACCGCAGCTAGCGGCCTGCGGCAGGAAGGGCCGGGGCTGCGGATGCCCCGGCCCTTTCTTCTCCGGCGGGCGGTGATACAGCAGCTACAGAATTCCTGCCGGTCTTTATCCCTGCAAAAGCTCGGCGGACACACTAGCTGCGCCGCCCTGCCTCTTCTTGCAGACCGGCCCGGCCAAGTCGGGTTCAGCCCCGGTGCTTGCACCAGGAATGCCGTAACACCTACTTTAAGCTCTTGAAATCGTTGACAGAATTTTATGCAAGCCACTCTCGAAGCGATTACCGAAGATTTACATCACTTACGCAGCAAAGCTCTCCTGCCCAAACTTGAAGCGGGTCTGAACGAACAGCAGCTTCAGGCATTCTGCCATGATGAAGGCCCTGCTCTTGTTCTGGCAGGGGCGGGGTCTGGAAAAACGACCGTTTTGACCCGCCGCGTCGCACGTCTCCTTGCCAAAGGAATTGATCCACAGCGGCTGTTTGTGGCGACATTTACAAAAAAAGCCGCTGACGAGATGGGCCTGCGCCTGGCCGCGCTGCTCGGCGACGGCGGGGCCGCGACCGTCGAAAAGATGTGGATGGGAACGTTCCATGCCCACTGCCTGCGGATACTCAAGCACGAATGGGCGCATTTATACGGCAAGGCAGGCTACTTCCAGCTTGCCGACGAGAACTGGCAGGTGCGGGTCGCGAAAGCCATTCTCGGCGACAAGGACTGGATGGCGCGGGGGCTGCCCTCGCCGCCGTTCGGCCTGAACGTCAAATACGATCCGAAAGGAGCGCTGTCGGCAGTCTCGGCGGTCAAAAACCGGGGCTTTAAAGTCGAAGAAGCCGAAGCCGCGTTTCGGGCGCACGAGCCGAACTGGGCCGACCCGGCCATTCAGATTCTCGTCAAGTTCTGGAAGTGCTACGAGCAGGCCAAACTTGCTAAGTTTGACATACTCGCCAAGAAGCCGTCACGCCGACTGGACTTCGATGACCTGCTGATTGAAACGCTGGCGCTGTTGCAGGAACAGCCCCAGGTACGCGAGAAGTACCAGAGCTTGTTTCAATATCTCTCTATAGATGAGACGCAGGATACGAGCGCGGTTCAATGGGAAATCTCGCGGCTGCTGGCGGCGTCGCGCTCTAACATCTTCATTGTCGGAGATGTCGGGCAGGCGATCTATAGCTTTCGCGGCTGCTCCCCGGAAGCGACCGTCGGGCAGTTCGGCGCGGCGTATCCGAACGGCACGGTGATCCGCCTGCCCGCGAATTACCGTTCGTCGGCGACAATCGTGCGGGTCGCCAACGAGCTGATCGAGAAGTCGGGGATTGACGCCAAATATCGCCTCGAAATGGCCGCGATCCACCCGGAAGGGGAGCCGCTGTCGTCGCATGAACACGAGGACGCCGCCGGAGAAGCCCAGTTTGTCGCCGAGGCGCTAAAAGAAGCGCAGGCAGGCGGGACAGCATTGAAAGACTGCGCGGTGCTGTTTCGGACCAATGCTTACTCGCGGGCCTTAGAAGAAGCGTTTGTTAAAGGCGGTGTCCCCTACGTTTTGCAGGGCGCGATGGGCTTTTATGCCCGGCGCGAGATCCGCGATTTAGTCGCGTTTCTGCAATTATCGGTCGAGCGGGACAGCCCGGCGGCAGACGAGGCCGTGAAGCGTGTTTTGAATATCCCTTCGGCTTCGTTCGGCAAGCCGACGCACTTTCTCGGCCAGGCGTTTATCGCCGAGCTGGAAACGCAGGCGGCCCGCAAAGGCCATTCGCTGTATAAAATGCTGGCGCTGGGCCAGTTCAAGACGACCAACCAGGGCCTGGCCGTGAAAGACTTTCGGGACCTCATCCGCGATATTGCTTTGGGCGGCGACTCGGCGGAATCGCGGCTGCGGAAAGCACGGGAGCTGGGCTACGACGAATGGCTGCTGCGGGAAGAAGGCCATGTCGAGGACGAAGGCAACTCACGTTTAGATAACTTGGAAGAGCTTTGCACCGCCGCCGCCGCGTTCCCTACCCCGGCTGACTTCCTCGCGTTTGTTGCCGCCCAGAACAAAGCCAAAGAAGACGGCGAGGTCGGCGATGCCGTCGAGATGATGACTATCCACCGTGCGAAAGGCTTAGAATGGCCGACGGTCTTTGTCGTCGGCTTTGCGTTTGGGATGCTCCCGCATCACCGCTCTTTGCGCTGGCTCGACGACGAGAAAACCCAGGTTGCGGCGGACAGCCTGGAAGAAGAGCGGCGCTTGGCCTATGTCGCTATCACCCGCGCCAAAGAGCGCGTCTTTTTGTCGTGGCCTTTGCAGCACCAGACCCGCGCTCTCAGCCGTTCCCCCTTTCTCGCCGAGATGCCGTCTCTGCCGGAACTTGTGCAGGAATTGCGGCCCGGTGCGGCGAATGAGAAGGCACACACTCCGAGCGAAGAACAAGAGGATTAAAATTATGCCCAAGATTCCGATAGGATTGCAGCTTTACACGCTGCGGGACGACACCGCCAAAGATTTCGCCGGGACACTGCAAAAAGTCGCCGCCATCGGCTATGGTTTTGTCGAGCTGGCCGGGTATGGCGATCTGTCTGTTCGCGAGCTGTCCGGCCTGCTGGAAGACAATCACCTCAAAGTCGCCGGCAGCCATATCGCGTTAGAAAAACTCGAAAGCGACCTGCCCAAAGTCATTGAAGAGAATTTGAAGCTCGGCAACAGCAATATCGTCGTGCCGTTCCTGGCCCACGACAGGCGCAAAACAGCCGACGACTACAAGAAGCTTGCCCAGATACTGGGCGGGTTCGGCGAGACCCTGCAAACCGCCGGAATGACCTTGTGCTACCACAACCACGATTTCGAGTTCAAGCCGCTGGAAGACGGGCAGCTCGGCGAAGACATCCTGCTGGACAACACCGATCCGAACTTTGTCAAGATCGAGGCCGACGCTTACTGGATCCTTCAGGCCGGGCAGGACCCGGTGGCATTCGTCAAGAAGCATCCAGGCCGGGTGCCGATTGTTCACCTCAAAGACCGGGACTTGACCGACGGCTCGTTCGCCCCGGTCGGCACCGGCGACCTGCCGCTGGACGCCTTAATCGCCGCCGCGCTGGAGTCCGGAACGCAGTATTTTCTGGTGGAGCAGGACATCACCAAAGGCCCAGCGATTGATGCCGTCACGCTGTCGTACAACAACCTCAAAGCGAAGGGATATGCGTAGTAGTGAGGGACCGGCACTTCCAGTGCCGGTTTTATCAAAATGCGCGTAAGACCCCTTGCTTTAGCTCTGGGGATATAAGCGCAACGTCTTTCCTAAGACGTTCTCTTTCTTGTTGTGTTTTATAGTGTTTGCAGGTAGAATTTCTCTGTGAACGTGATATGCTATAAGTTCAGATTGTACCCGAACAAAGCACAAGAAGTGGCGTTGAATGAAACGCTGGCTGTCTGCCGCCTTGTCTACAACAGCATGGTACATGAGCGAACCGTACTCCATGAGCGAACCGTACTCCATGAGCGAACCGTACTCCATGAGCGCGGTGAAAAGTCACCCACGTTCTACACACAAGTTCCCGCATTGGCCCGGTGGAAAAAAGACCATGCCGAACTCAAAACCGTTCACAGTCAGGTTTTGCAGAATGTCGGGCGGCGTGTTGAACTTGCATTCCAAGCCTTCTTTCGGCGCGTC
This sequence comes from Capsulimonadaceae bacterium, assembly GCA_965277885.1. Taxonomy (GTDB): domain Bacteria; phylum Armatimonadota; class Armatimonadia; order Armatimonadales; family Capsulimonadaceae; genus JANXMY01. The sequence continues at coordinate 1,619,595 of CBDIDS010000003.1, forward strand.
AAGGCGGGAGAAGCGCCAGGCTATCCACGCTTAAAGGGCGAAGGCCAGTATGACAGCATTACCTATGCCCAGAGCGGCTTCAAGGTGGGCGAGTCTTCCATCTGGCTGTCTCTGCAAGGCAAACAAACGCAGGTTAAAGCAAAGATACACCGTGCGATTATTGGCACGGTCAAAACGTGTACCGTTCGGCGATACGGCTCTAAGTGGTTTGTGTGCTTCTCTGTGGAGCAAGAAGATGACTTCCTACCGCCCTGCGCGGACGCTATTGGCCTTGATGCTGGCCTTAATTCGTTCATGGCCCTGTCCAATGGTGAGTTCATAGACAACCCGCGCTTCTTTGGTCGTGATGAAAAAGCACTGGCAAAGGCTGGACGCAAGCAAGCCAAAACGAAAAAGCGTTCCAAAGAGCGGCGCAAAGCCAACAAGGTTCTGTCTCGCATCCATGAGCGCATTCGTAACCGTCGCCATGATTTTGTGCATCAAACCGCACGGCGGCTAGTCAACCGGTGTGGCGTGATTGCGGTTGAAAAACTCAACGTCAAAGGCATGGTCAAGAACCATTGCCTCGCCAAAAGCATAAGTGACGCAAGCTGGTCAATTTTTCGTTCTGTCCTCACGCATAAGGCTGAAAGTGCCGGTCGCGAGGTCATTGCCGTAGACCCTCGGTACACTTCGCAAGATTGTCATGCCTGCGGGTATCGGGCCAAAAAGAAGTTAAGTGAGCGTTGGCATTTTTGCCCAAACTGTTCTGCCTCTTTGGACAGGGACACAAACGCCGCAATCAACATTCTCAATCTCGCAACCGCTATGGGCCAACATAGCGTCGGTTAAGTCCGTAGAAGCCCCGCCATTTATGGCTGGGGAGTTGTCACTTTAGAAACCCCACTTCATGCCCCGCGCCGCCTTCGTCTACACCGACGATTACGCTGACTACCACCTCTCCGACACGCACCCCTTGCAGCAGAAGCGGCTGGTGATGGTTCATCGGCGTTTAGAAGCGCTCGGCGCGTTTCAAACGTCGACTTCACACCTCCTCGCGCCGACGCCTGCGACTGAGGCCGATTTACTGCGGGTGCATTCGCCGGAGTATCTCCATGCCCTGCGGCGGCTGAGTGCAGGCGAACTTGTTCCCAACAAAAAAGACTTCGGATTTGGAAACTTAGACAACCCGCCGTTTCCCGGCATGTGGGAGGCGACGCTTTTGTACGCGGGCGGCTCGCTGGACTGCGCCCGGCTTGTCCTGCATGAAGGGTTTGACGCTGCGCTCAATGTCTCCGGCGGCCTGCACCATGCCCGGCGGGAGCGGGCGGCGGGCTTCTGCACGGTCGCCGACGTGGCTCTTGTCGCTTGTTACCTGCTGGACCAGGGCGCGAAGCGAGTGGCGTGCGTGGACATAGACGCGCACCACGGGGACGGGACGCAGGCGTTTTTCTACGACGACCCGCGCGTTCTGACGCTGTCGGTGCATGAGACGCCGGAAACGCTGTATCCACGGGTTTCGGGGTTTGCGGAGGAGATCGGAGAAGGCGCGGGGCTAGGCTTCAACGCCAACCTGCCGCTCGCGCCGGGCAGCGGAGACGCCGTCTACGCCGAAGCATTCGGGACTGCATTTCTGCCGCTGTTGACGGCGTTTGACCCGGAGTATATTCTGCTGCAAGTCGGGGCGGACGCGCATTTTGCCGACCCGCTGACGCATCTCGGCCTCACATCGCGCGGCTGGCTTTCGCTTGCCCAGTCGGTGATTGCCCTCGGCAAGCCCGTGATTGCGCTCGGCGGAGGCGGTTACAATCTGGACACCGTCTCCCGGCTCTGGACTCTGCTCTACGGCACCCTGTCCAGGCAGACGTTCCCCGACAGCCTGCATGACGCCACAGCATCGAGCGACGCTGATAGAGATGCCGTGTTCCAGGAGATCTATGTCAAGCGCAGGGGAACGACACGTGGGGTCAGTATTGAAGACTACGCCCGCCGCAGCGTTGAAGCTGTGCGGCGGTCGGTCTTTCCAGTACATGGACTTACTTGAGGGTTGGTGTCACGAACAGCAGCAGGTTTTGATCACTTTTGGAGGTAGGCGGCATAATCAGAAGCAGAGTCTCGCCGCTTTTGATTGTGCGAAGTGTGCTGACCTCGCGTTTCCCGGAGCCTTCGGAAAAGGCAGCGTGCAAATTCAGAGTGAGGGAGTCATCCGCATTGATGCGTGGGGTTACAGTGATCTGCTGAGAGAAGAGGGGCAGGCTTATGACAGACGACGCGACACTTGCTGTCACGTTGTTGTTCGTCGTTATACCCGGCGCTTCCGTGATCGCCTGCTTGTTCACCAATGTTTGCAGAAGCCGAACCGCAAGCGGCCCGCCGGTGTACCGCACGAACCCTTGATGCAAATCTGAGGCAGTGAGGGGAACAAAATTGAAGTCCAGGCCGGATGCCTTTAACTCAGTTTCAGACAAAGAGGCCAGGGCGAACTTGATCTGCACCGGACGCGGCACAATGTCCAGCAGCCGGGCAATCTCGCGCACCTGGGCAAGACCGGCAGACGACGCAGTGACTAAAAGCGCGTTTTGTGTCGGTACGGAGACAATCTGCGTCACACCGGCAGGCAGTTTAGATGCCACATCCCAGTGCATCATTTTCACGATGTCGCCGGGGACAACATGCTGAAGCACGATAGTTTGCGCCCCAGCCGCCGATGCGGACGGCGCAGCAGGCGTGTCGGCAGACGCCGGCAGGGCGCAGAGCAGAACGCCAAGCGTGAAATAAGCGGGAACAAATCCACGTTTTAGATTAAGCATTTGAGATCTCCTATTCCAACTCTTCCGGCAGATCGCCGTCTTCGCCGCTTTCGGCGGCGTCCATGTATTCGTCGAAGTCGTCGCCTAAATCCTCGCCCATCTCGCGGCCCATTTCTTTGGCCCAGCGGCGCATCGCTTTCGGGTCGTCCATGTCGCCCATTGCGCTGGGGTCGGCCAGATCATCCATCAGTGCGTCATCGGTGCGGCCTTTGGCAAAGCGGGTGATGCGCCTTATGGCCTGGTCGCTGCCGCAGTGCGGGCACAGGTTGGAGTCCGGCGCGGCGGTCATGCCGACCAGCACCGTGTAGCGCTTGGCGCAGTGGTTGCAGCTATATTCGTACAGCGGCATAGTTTAACAGGGAATCTAGGAGTGTGTCGAGCGAGGCGGTTTAGTCTTCGGCGTGTCATCTCGCAGGAGCAGGTAGTCTTTTCTGTAGAAGGCACGTCCGACAGAAAAGAGGCCATAACTGGCGGCTGCAATTCCAACTGCTGATACTGCATAAATAAAGTATTCGACACCCATAATCAACGTCATTTCAGTTTTCCTTTCTGTTCATTCCCAAGCGTGAGAAGCTTCGCGGCCACCGCGAGAACAAAGTTGATGCCGGTAATGACCCAAGCCGCCTCAAGAAAACGTGATAAGATACCCTCCGAACAGCGCCGATCCGACAACCATTCCTACCATCAAAAGTGTGCCAGTTGGTGAACGACTCCCTTAACGCATTTTCAGCCGCATTCGTTTCATCGAGAGCGTCTCTTGCGTGTTCTACGTCATCGGCAGTTCCTAAATTGACCATTGCCACCAGGAACATGAGTTCCGGGATATTTTTTTCAGAAGAAAGCACATTCAGACCGGCGGACCAGCGTATTACAAGTTCAGTGATCAATGGAATTGACCCAAGCAGCACATTTCGGAGAAACCAGTCAGTCAGCTTGCGTGTCATTCGCTTCATCATACCGCAAAAAGAACGCTTCTGGAACTTGGCGTGAGATCGGCTCTGGTATGGCGTCTAGTTTCCCTCGCGGCACGCTTCCAGACAAGCCGTGTTGACTTCTTCGGCCAGCGCCATGCAGTGGTTAAACTCCGTTCGGGCAAGCTGCTTGTCTTCGTCTGTTTTCGCCAGGACTAAGTTGTCCCGAAGAACATTCGCGCAGTGGCCGACCTGCGCCGTATACGATTCGGCGCAGGCGTTTTGGCAGTCAGTGTCCGGCATTGTCTCGCCCTCGTTTGTTTACAGGCCGGCGCGTTCAGTGCGGTGCAGCAGCTCGGCGGCGGATTGCGGGGATTGGAGCAGGTTGTCGGCACGGAGCATTTCGCGGATGATTTCTTCGCAGGAGGTCAGCGATTCGGGAGTGCTGGTCCAGCTCTGGATCATCGCGACAGCTTCCGGGGTGATCTGGCCGCAGTCGGCGGGGTAGGTTCTACTCAGCTCGCGGGCGATGCTCTCAAAGGCGATCTGTTTTTCTAGTTCGTTCATGCCGTTGATTATAGCAAAAGGACGGGGCCTTGTCTACGGCTGTGCCGGCTTGGGTTGAGGCTTGACAAGCTTTTCGGGGTCGGCTATAGTAGGGCTGGCTTCGATTTTGTCCCGCGAGGAACGCTCTTGAACATTACCACCCAAACCCTTTCTCAAAATTGGCAGATGCGGGAAATTAACGACGCCCCGGAAGGGGTTCCCGGCCATTATCAGCTTCCCTGGCTGCCCGCCGAAGTCCCCGGCACAGTTTATCTGGACCTGATGCGGGCGGGCGTCATTGCCGACCCGTTCGTGCGCCTGCAAGAGCGCGGCGTCGCCTGGGTGGACCAGACGGACTGGGAGTACCAGACCACATTCACCGTGGACGGCGAGCCGCCCGCCCATGCGTTCCTGCGCTTCAATGGGGTGGACACGGTGGCCGACATTGCCCTCAACGGACAGCCGCTGGGCCGCGTGGACAATATGTTCCTTCCCCATGAGTTCCCGGTCGGCGGGCGGCTCGTCTCCGGCGAGAACCACCTGCATATCACGTTCCATTCCGCCTGGCGGGTCGGCGGGGAGCGGCAGGCGGCGTGGGATGCCAGCGGCGAGGACACCCTGCCCTACCACTGGGACAATTGGAACCAGCGAGCGTTTGTGCGAAAGGCCCAGTACCAGTACGGCTGGGACTGGGGTCCCGTCCTGCGCGGCTGCGGCATTTGGCAGCCCGTCGAGCTTATCACCGTCCCCGTCGCGCGGTTGGGCGACTGGAAGCACACGGTTGACTTCACAGATGACGGCAAAGCCTCAGTCACCGTCACGGCAGAAGTCGAGCGAATGCCGGGACAGGAAGACACGCCGCTGCTGTTCATGCCAAGTCCGATGCGAGATGACGGCGAACATTCTGCCGCAGTACACCCTGCCGAAGTGCCTACAGGTTCCGGCAAGGTAACGGTTGAGTGCGTCTTCACCATCGGCAGCCCAAAGCGCTGGCAGCCCAATGGTTTAGGTGCGGCGACCTTGTACCATCTTATGCTATCGGTTTACAGCGCAGATGGACATCAAGGATACGACAGCAAACAAGCGCAAATCGGCTTGCGGACGATTGAGTTGATCCGTGAACCCGATGCTGACGGCAAAGGTGAAGGCTTCAAGTTTCGAGTCAACGGCAGTGACCTTTATATCAAGGGCGCAAACTGGATACCGGATGACAACTTCCCGACGCGCATTACGCGAGAAAAACTGTTCGAGAGGATTAAGCAGGCGAAAGACGCAGGCTTCAATATGCTGCGCGTCTGGGGCGGCGGCTTTTATGAGTCCGACGACTTCTACACGATTTGTGACGCGATGGGCATTCTCGTCTGGCAGGACTTCACTTACGGCTGCTCCTACTACCCGGACACCGGCGAGTATGCCGAGGCGGCGAAACTTGAAGCCGAAGCGGCAGTCAAGCGCTTGCGGAATCGTGCGTGTCTTGCGCTGTGGTGCGGCAACAACGAAAATCAGATGATGCACGACCAGGACTGGACCGGCACGCACCCGCCGCGCCTGCTGGGCGACCACTTCTACCAGGAGATTTTGCCCGCGGTGGTCGCCGCCGAGGACCCGGAGACCCCTTACTGGCCCGGCTCGCCCTACGGCGGCCCCGAAGCCAATTCGCCTGACTACGGCGACTGCCACAACTGGGATGTGTGGCACGGGCGCGGTGACTGGGTGCATTACACGGAAAACGACAGCCGCTTCTGCTCCGAGTTCGGCTTCGCGGCGTCATGCAGTCTTCGCGCGTGGGATACCTGCCTCGCGCCAAGCGACAAGTTCCCCTACTCGGCGGCGGTGCGCTGGCATGACAAGACCCGCAAGGGGTACGATGTGTATCTCGGCATGGTGGACATCCACTTTCCGAAAGCCGTGACGCTGGAAGATTTAGTCTATTATACGCAGTGCAACCAGGCCGAGGCGCTGAAGTTCGGCGTGGAGCATTACCGGCGGCGCAAGGGCCGGAACTGGGGAACGCTCTTTTGGCAGCTCAACGACTGCTGGCCGGTGCAGTCGTGGGCGGTGATTGATTCGGTCGGCGAGCCGAAAGCGGCCTATTTCGCCGCCAAGAAGTTCTACGCCCCGGTGCTTCTATCGCTGGTCCATGACGGCGGCACGGGGACGGCGCATCTGGTCAGCGACTTACTAACCCCGATCTCCGGCACATTGACCTGGACGCTGGGAACGCTGGACGGCGAAACGCTGGGGACGGAAACGCAGGCCGTCGGCGTGGGCGCGAACAGTGCGGCACAAGTCGCGTCGTTCTCACTGGCCGCCGCTTCGGGCCGGGAGCGCGAGGTGTACGTCTACGCGCAATTTGCGGCGGGCGACGGCAGCGTTACTGCCGATAATCTGCTGCTGCTGGCCGAGCCGAAGGATCTCAAGACGGCTCACCCTGCGCTGTCGCTGACGGTGGCCGAAGATAACAGCGGCTTTGTCCTGACAGTCGCAGCGCAGCGGTTCGCGCCGTATGTCTGGCTGCGGCGCTCCGACAACGGGCCGCTGGCGCAGATTTCCGATAACTTCTTCCACCTGCGCCCCGGTGAAACCCGGAGGCTGACCCTGCCGAAGTCGGCGGATTTGCAGAACGCCGAGGACGTGCGCGGGCGGCTCGTGCTGCGGTCATTATGATACGTTGGGGGCGTTGACAGATGGGGCGAATTATGTTATCATAGCGACTGTTACTTTCGGAAAGTCTCCCTCTGGAACGGTCATCGCTTTGATACAAAAACCGACGTCGCAATCTTCTTCGCCTTCTGCCGCCGCCGAGCAGCCGTCCGGCCCGCGCTGGAGCGGGATCACGGTCCGCGCCTGGATCATCGGCCTGCTGTTGATCCCCCTGCTCGATTTTTGGGTGCAGTACACGGAAATTGTCGCCCAGGGTCCCGATCTCGCCGCCATGTCCCTGCCGATGGCTGTGCTGTTTGCATTGATGGTCCTCGTGGGCCTCAATCTGCTGGTTAAGCGGTTAAACCCCAAGTGGGCGCTGTCGCAGGCCGAGCTGCTGTTTGTCTACACGATGAACACCGTCGCCATCTACATCGGCGGCATCGGCATGATGCAGTTCCTGACGCCCGCCCTCGTCGGCTGGAAGCACTTCCAGACGCCCCAGAACAAGTGGGATGCGTGGGCCCATTTCGTGCCGCGCTGGGCGGTTCCCGACCCATCGGTCGTGCCGGGCTACTATGCGGGCCGGACGACGTTTTTTGCCCCGGAAATCCTGGCCGGCTGGGCGCAGCCGATTGCGATCTGGACCGGCTTCATCTTCGCGCTCTTGTTCTGCTTCTACTGCATCGCCGCGCTTCTGCGGAAGCAGTGGGTGGACCGGGAGCGTCTCATCTTCCCGATGGTGATTATCCCGCTGGAGATCACGCGCGACGGCGGCAGTACGCCCCTGTGGCAGAACCGCCTGCTCTGGCTCGGCATTGGCCTTCCGGTCGTGCTGGAAAGCATGGCGGCGATCCATTTTACGCTGATTCCGACCTTCCCCTATGTGCCGATCAAGCCGGAATACAGCCTGCAATTAGAGACGAACATCACGTCGCCGCCGTGGAACGCCATCGGTTACACGCCGCTGGCCTTTTACCCGCTGGTCATCGGCCTGACGTACCTGCTGTCGCTGGACGTGTCGTTCTCCTGCTGGTTTTTTTACCTGTTTACGAAGCTGCAAACGGTCGGTGCCACGGCGTTCGGGTTCCGTGATCCGGGCGCGGGGCCGACGCTGGCGCATATGCCGTATATCGGCGAGCAGGGAGTCGGCGCGTTCCTGGGGCTGGCTTTGTTTTCTCTCAACCTCGCTCGCCCGCAGCTCGCCGAAGCCTGGCGCAAAGCGTTCCGGGGCGACAGCTCGGTGGACGACTCCGCCGAGCCGTTGTCCTATCGGGTCGCGTATGTCGGCCTGTTCGTTTCACTGGCGTTCTTGATCGGCTTCACCGTCGCGCTCGGATTGTCGCTTCTCGTGGCACTGATCTTCTGGGCGCTGTTTCTGTTGATGGCCCTGACATTCACCCGCATCCGGGCCGAAGCCGGGATGCCGTGGGGGCAGGCGCCCTGGGGCCTCGCGCACGGCACGATGGTCAACTTCGGCGGCACGGAGGCGTTCACGCCGCGCGAGCTGGTCGGGTTCTCCTTCACCCGCTGGTTTGATAACGACTGGCGCTGCCTGGGGATGCCCGCCGAGATGGAAGCCATGAAGATCGGCGACTCGACCACGCCGCGCCCGATGAACCCGCGCCATCTGACCGCCGCCATCTTTGTCGCTATTCTCGTCGGGACCCTGGCGGCCTGGGTCTCGTGCCTCGCGATTTACTACCACTACGGCGCGGGCAACGCCAAGCTTGATGCATGGCGGACCGATCAGGGCCATTACGGGTTCGATGAGCTGCAAGGCTGGCTGAACACCCCCCACCCGATTGACGGCGGGCGGATCAGCGCAGCGACGGTCGGGCTGGTGGTCGTCATTTTGCTCGGCTTCCTGCGGACGCGCTTTACTTGGTGGCCGCTGCACCCGATCGGCTACGCCATCGGCTCCACGGACACGATGACCTGGATTTGGTTCCCGGTGCTTCTCGGCTGGCTCTTCAAATCGCTGATTTTGCGCTATGGCGGCGTCAAGATGTACCGCCAGGCCCTGCCGTTCTTTATCGGTCTCGTACTGGGCGACTACGGCATTTCCGGCCTCTGGGCGCTTTATTTCCTCGCCTCCGGCCACGCCGGCTACCGCACGTTCCCGATTTGATGACACTGATAGGCCGAGGAGTTTTCAACTCCTCGTTGTCTTCCTTGTCTGACGGCAGGCTGGATTGACAATCCGGGTATACCTCTTTGACGTAGAAAGAGGGATGACCTATGAGTGAGACAATCGGATTTATCGGGCTGGGCGGGATGGGGTCGGCGATGGCCGCCAATCTGCTGAAGGCAGGCTTTGCGCTGAAAGTCTACAACCGGACCCACACGCGGGCGAAGCAGTTGGTAGACTTAGGGGCGACTCAGGCGCATTCGCTGGAAGACGCGGCGGACGAAGGCGGCATTGTCATCACGATGCTGACAAACGATGTCGCGGTCCAAAATGTGGCTTTTGGCGACGCTGGGTTCGGACCCAAGCTCGGCACCGGCGGTATCCATATCTCTATGAGTACGATTGCGCCGGAAACGTCGCGGCACCTGGCGACGCTGCACAACGCGCGGCAGTCGTACTATGTCGCCGCGCCGGTCTTCGGCAAGCCTGATGCCGCCGCCGCGCAGAAGCTGTGGATCGCGACCTCCGGCCCGGCGGAAGCCAAAGCGCGGGTGCAGCCGCTGCTCGACGCCATGAGCCAGGGCGTCTACGACTTCGGCGACGACCCCGGCTCGGCGAATGTCGTCAAATTGACGGGAAACTTCATGTTCGGCGCGGCGATTGAAGCCATGGGCGAAGCATTCACGCTGGCCCAGAAGAACGGCATTTCGCGGACCGCCGTGTACGACTTCTTCACGCAGACCCTGTTCGCCTGCCCCGTCTACAAAAACTATGGCAAGCTGATCTCCGAAGAGCATTACCAGCCCATCGGCGCGATCCCCTCGCTCATCCGCAAAGACTTCGGCCTGATACTGTCGGAGGCCAACAGCGCCGCCGTCCCGATGCCGCTGGCAAGTCTGGTCCACGACCGGCTCACGGCGATGGTCGCCAAAGGCCGCGAAGACCGGGACTGGGCGGGATTTGCCGAGGAAATCTCCGAAAGCGCGGGTCTCCAGCCCGGCGCGGCTCAGTAACGGGAACTTGCGGCACATTCTGAACGCTTACGCAGTCAGAACGATTTCGACAGGAGACTTTTATGAACAACGTCGTCAAGACCTTTGCCGCCATCGCGGCTCTCGCGCTAACCGCTGGCGCGTCCTTCGCGCAGACGCCCGCCGGGCAGACCCCGCCGGCGCACCAGGGCATTCTCAGTCGCCTGTTCCACCCGAAGCCCAAGCCCACGATGAACCAGATGCACGCCGGCATTATGGGCGCCCGCTCCTATAGCACCATGGGCGGCCACTCGATGATGGGCGGCCAGATCATTGGCAACAAAAACAGCCACGTCTTCCATATGCCTGGCGACAAAGGCTCCCTGCCCGCGCCCCAGAACCGCGTCTACTTCTCCAGCGTCGCCGCCGCTCAGGCCGCCGGTTACCACGCCGCCGGCAGCAGCCGCGGCATGACCACAGGCCGCCCCATGATGCGCGGCGGCATGACGACCCGCTAAAGGCTGAGCCCAGCACAAAACCCCTCCCAGCAGATTTGCCTGCGGGGAGGTTTTTTTGGTACTACTTCACCCCTACTAACTCCACATCAAACACCAGCGTCGCGTTCGGCGGAATGGTCGGGGTCGGCGAGTTTGCGCCGTAGGCGAGCGATCCCGGAATGACGAGGCGGCGCTTGCCGCCGACTTTCATGGTCGCGACGCCCTCGTCCCAGCCTTTGATGACCTGGCCCCGGCCCAGCACAAAATCAAAGGGCGCTTGGCCCCGATCATACGACGAGTCGAACTTGGTGCCGTCAAGCAAGGTTCCCGTGTACCGCATGGACGCCGTCTGCCCAGCTTTCGGGGTCGCGCCGGTCCCGACCACGATGTCGTAGTACTTGAGTCCCCCCGGCATGAACTTCAGCGGGACTGTCTTGCCGTTGATGATCGTGGTCATCGGCACAAGCGTGTTTGCGCTTGGCGGCAGCGCCGCGCCCGGCGCAGAGGTGTCTGTCGAAGCCGTGTTCGTCGAAGCCGTGTCCGTCGCAGCAGGTTTCGGGCCGCAGCCTGCCAGCGGCAGGAGCGCGAGAGCGATTAAAATTTTGGATTGGTTCATGATTTGCTTCTTTCTGCTAAAGTGTCCATAAATCGTGTGTCAAAAATCGCTGGAAGTCTTTGATTTGCTCGCGCAACTGCTGGTCTTCCACCATATCTGGGCGCGGGTCTATATAATACACGCCGTCCAGCTTGTTCAGCGCAATCGTGTAGCCGAGAAAGTGGTTTCTCTTGAATGTGGAAGCGATACCGAAAATGCTGCTGCCTTTTCTGACCCGCTGAACGTCATGGAGGAAAATCGCAATGACCGGGATGTCTCGGCCCAGCAGCTTTGTCAGCAGATACTTGTCCAGAAAGATTTTGTCAATCCGGTCTTTGCTGGTTGTCTTCACGGAGCCGACAATCTCGTCCGGCTCGATAAACGATACTTCTGAGGCGGGAGTCGGCTCGTCCGGTTCTTCAATGGGTTCCGCCTGTAAACCGGCTTCCTTCTCAGACGCAAGAACAGCTTTATTGCGGGAAAAAACCAAATCCAGCTCATACGGCATTGTGTAGCCGGGATGGTCCGGGATCGGCAGCTTAATCGTGCGCGGCTCACAAACCAATCCGACTTCGCGGATAATGATTTTGATCAGTGTCTCGAAAAGCGTTCCGACACGCTTCCGAGCCTGATTGGAACTTTCAAAAGAGTCGGCAACACACCCAACCGTCTGCTGGATCGTGTAGATGACCCGGTTGATTTCTTGCGTTTCTGCATAGTCCTTCCAATTTGGCAGACTGACAGCCTTTTGCTGATGCTCCTTTAACTCTGCCAAGAAGCGAGTGAAGCGGTCAAAGGCTTGGCTAAACTCAGCCGCGCTTTCTGTGTACAATGCGGTGTTCAGTGGGCGAGTGATTTTGCTGCCATAATCAGTGCTGTATTGATAAAAGATATAATTGGGCTGCGACGGCGAGAGGATGCGAGTTGGCTGTGTCCGGGCAATAAAGTCAAGATAGGCCGCGCAGAGATGCTGATACTCAGCCAGCGTCCTGAAAGCAGACTTGTCAAGAACACTTTCCTGCAAATCCGACAGCGTGACCTCGGTCATCGGATGGACTTTCTGCGGGCGGCGTTTTCCTGGTCGTAGCGCATCCACTTCTCTACAGGCCAGTCTTCGACCCGCTCAATGCGCTCCGCTGCCCAGCCGCAGTATTCGGAGCTTTGGTCGCAGCCGAGCCAGCGGCGGCCTAGCTGTTCGGCGACCACCGCTGTCGTGCCGGAGCCGAGGAACGCATCGAGAACAAGGTTGCCGGGGTTGGACGACGCCAGGACGATGGCCCGCAGGAGTTCTTCGGGCTTCTGGGTTGGGTGCGGCGTTTTCTCGTGCATCCCGTTACACGTCGTCGGGATTTCCAGCACGTCTTTGGGTTTTGCGCCGTTTGGGTGCGGATGCCAAAGTTTCCCCTTTTCCCGGCCTTTGTTGTACTGACTGGACTCTGCCTGCGGATGCGCCGGATACTTTAGCGTATGGTCGCCGTAAGGGATACGAACGTCGTCAACATTCATCGTGAACTGCTTGCTTTTTCGGAAGTGCAGCAGGCTTTCATGGGAGCGGCCCCAGTCACTGCCAAGATTAGCTTTGTTTTTGTAGTGCCAGACTAGCCACCGGCAGCCTTGAAAGTAAGCCGAGGCCGGCAGCTTGAGGTCCGCGAGTATCTCCGAGAAGCCGCAAATATACAAAGTGCCGGTCGGATTGAGAACCCGTGCGGCCTGTTCAATCCATTCCAGCGACCAGCGCACATATTCCTGCTGGGACTCGAAGGTATCCCATTCGGCTTTCTTGATGTTGTAAGGCGGGTCAAAGAATGCCAGGTCAGCCGAGGCTGACGGCAGCGAACGCAGCCAGGCCACCGAGTCGCCGCACCAGATTTGCCCGTGCGGGTGCGAATAATACACGCGCGGAACATTTGCTGAGGCGTCTCTGTCCTCGGTCACTTGGCCTTTCTTGGGGGCAGCGCCGAAAAGGCCCGGCGCTTCACTAGAACTGCTCTTTGGGCGCAGATACTCCGCAGCGGGTTCCTGAAGTTGGATCATTGTTTACTCTCCGCTCTGCTCGATGAGCTTGGCAACCAACCCCGTCCAGCCGGTTTGGTGGCTGGCGCCGAGACCCGCGCCGTTGTCGCCGTTGAAATATTCGAAGAACAAAATATAGTCTTTCCAATGCGGGTCGGTTTGGAAAACTTCCGTGCCGCCGTAGACCGGGCGGCGGGCGGCGTCATCCCGTAGGAAGGTGCGGGTAAGGCGGCGGGACAGCTCGGCGGCGACCTGGGCAAGCGTAAGATTCTGGCCGGAGCCGGTCGGGAACGGAACCGTGAAGTCCGGCCCTAAGTAGTAATCGTACTTTTGCAGGGCTTCAATCAGCAGATAGTTTAGCGGGAACCAGACCGGGCCGCGCCAGTTGGAGTTGCCGCCGAACAGGCCGGTGGTGGACTCAGCCGGCTCGTAGTCCAAGCGGTACTCAGTGCCGTTGACGTCCATGACGACCGGGTGGTCTTTGTGGAACCGGGACACGGAGCGCAGGCCGTGCGGGGATAAAAATTCGGTCTCATCAAGCATTTTGGACAGAATGATCCGCAGGCGGTCCGGGCTGACAATGGACAGCAGGCGGCGGTCGTGGTGGCCCGTTTGGCAGAGATCGGCCACGCTTTTGACCAGGTTCGGGCGGTTTTCGATAAACCAGTCAATGCGGTGCTGGAAGTCGGACAGCGACGCCATTTGGTCCTCGTCAATCGTGTCCACAGCCAGCAGGGGAATGAGGCCGACCATGGAGCGAACCCGCATGAACTGCCCCGTGCCGTCGGGGTAGCGCAGGACATCGTAATAAAAGCCGTCCCGGTCGTCGAACAGGTCCACGCCTTTCTGATCCGCGACGCTGTTTGTTCCCATGCTGTTCATGGCGTGGGCGATGTAGACGAAATGCTCAAAGAACTTGGTCGCCATGTCCTCGTAGCTGGGATCGGTGCGCGTCAGCTCGACGGCGATTGCCAGCATATTCAGGCAGAACATCGCCATCCAGCTCGTGCCGTCGGACTGCTCCAAATGCCCACCGGTCGGCAGCGGCTGGCTGCGGTCGAACAGACCGATGTTGTCGAGGCCGAGAAAGCCGCCTTGAAAGACGTTGTTGCCTTCGGCATCCTTGCGGTTCACCCACCAGGTAAAGTTCATCAGCAGCTTGTGAAAGATCTTTTCTAAAAAGTGAAAGTCTCCGGGCTGCCCCGTCACGCGCGACTCGATCTGGTAGACGCGCAGGGCGGCCCACGCCTGCACCGGCGGGTTGACATCGCCAAAGGCCCACTCATACGCCGGGAGCTGGCCGTTCGGGTGCTGATACCATTCGTGACCGAGCAGCAGAAGCTGGTCTTTGGCAAAATCCGGGTCAACCACAGCCAGCGGAATGCAGTGGAACGCCAGGTCCCACGCCGCAAACCACGGATATTCCCAGGTGTCCGGCATGGAAATGATGTCTTTGGCGTTGAGATGCGTCCAGTCATGGTTACGGCCTTTGAGGCGTGCCGGCGGCGGCTTCGGCTCGACAGGATCGCCTTCCAGCCAGTGCAGGACATCGTATTTGTAGAACTGCTTGGACCAGAGCAGCCCGGCGAACGCCTGGCGCATGACGCTCCGCACATCATCGGAGAGTTCCGCCGAACCGAGGGGCGCATAAAACGCATCGGCTTCGGCGATGCGTGCTGAAAGCACCTGGTCAAAGCCGGGGCCGAACGGGTCGGGAGAAAGAGGGTCATCGGTGAGGCGCAGCTTCAGGGTCGCCGACTGCCCGGCTTCCACCGTAACGGTGTACCGGGCGCAGGCTTTTGTTCCGGTTTGAGCCGGGTTGATCGCGCCTTCAATGCCATTCACGACGTATTCATGGAACGCATCTTTGACATACGGCGAGAAGTTATCGGCGACCCCGTACAGCCGTTTTTCATTGGTGTTGTTTTCGGTGAAGAGCAGGTCGGGGCTGCCTGCACACAGCAGCGAGCGCAGGCCATGAGTCTGGTGGTTGATTTCCACCGCTGCCATGCCGTCGGGCTGGACGCCGGCTTTTTTGAGGCTCGGCGTGGGATTGGGCCATCCCCAGGTCCAGACATTGCGGAACCACAGAGTCGGCAGGATGTCCAGAGTCGCCGTGTCCGGGCCGCGATTGGCCGCCGTGATCTGGATGAGAATATCATCGGGCGAGGCTTTCGCGTATTCCACCGTGACATCCCAGTACCGGCTCTCGTTAAAAACACCCGTGTCTAAAAGCTCATATTCCGGGTCCAGCTTGGTCCGGGCGGCGTTTGTTTTAACTAAGTCCTCATACGGAAACGCCGCCTGGGGATACTTATACAGCGCCTTCATGTAGGCATGGCTCGGAACATTGTCCAAAAAGAAGTAATACTCTTTGACATCCTCGCCGTGATTGCCCTGCGGCCCCGACAGCCCGAACGGCCTTTCTTTCAAGATCGCGTCCTTGCCGTTCCACAGCGCCAGCCCGAAGCAGAGTTCCTGCGAGCTGTCGCAGATGGCCGCCAGGCCGTCCTCGTTCCAGCGGTACGCTTTCGACCGGGCCTGATCATGCGGCAGATAGTCCCACGCCGCGCCGTCCGCCGAATAATCTTCTCGCACTGTTCCCCACGCCCGCTCCGACACATACGGCCCCCACCGCCGCCAATCCGCGCCGGGCCGTTTCTGCCGCATATCATCCATCCGCTGCCGTTCCTGGTCTAAAGTAGTCATGCCCCTTAGTTCGTGAAAAAAGGCGCGGTTTCCTGCGTGAACACTGATGTCGCTCCGTGTGATAAAGACGAGAGTTGTGATATAATAGCAATGAAGCAGTCAACCGCTCCTCGGCTGGCTGAGGCGGTAAGAAGTTGATGGCGCGTAAGCACTTCCATGTCCAGGAGATCGGAAGATGAAGGCAATACCAAGTCAGTGGCGTACACCGATCTCGTTCGGCTGCACAGCCATTATTAGCGGTTCTATGATTGGCTTCCCGCATACGGCGCGTCTACCGCATCTTCTCGCTGCGGGTGCGTTTTTCATCATGGCTTTTCTCTCAGGCGATCTGCGCCGGTTGTTGCTGGGCTTTTCGCTGTGCCTGATGAATATAATTCTTGTGTTTGTGCAAGCCGCCTTGCTGACAGAACTCGGCATCTGTCTTGTAGCTCTAGCCATCGGCATCTTTATAGTAGTAGTGGACAATCGGCGCGAGCACCGGAAAAGGTTAACTCAGCCAAGTCAACCTACAACCTGACATTTAGCTGCACCTAATACTATTGCTGCTTTAGTTTGAAGCTGGTTTTAGGTTATGCAGATATTGCAGCAAATCATAAAATTTGGCTGCTATGCGAAAGATTTAGTATGTTATACACAGTGGATGACAAACGCATCACTACGGTTCCTCACTCTGGTTCTTTTGCAGCAACAATAAAGGAGCTTGGTCAGGTTCGTGTTGACGAGGTGCGTACTGAACTCAATGCGATTATTGACAAAATGACGCCCAATAACAATGGGTCGCGCACATTCAGCAGTTCTTTCTTGGGTTCTGAACTTTCGCCCTGGCCTGCTCCGATATCTCATCTCTACTTTGTTGCGCGAGCGTTTGAGGGGCCGAACCCAGACGAAAAAAAGACTCAAGACCGAGCAGCATTGCTCTTCGGCTTGTTTATCTGGGAGTGTATTATAAATCGTAAGGAAGAATGGGTTTTTTGGGACCCTAACTTAAGCGGACATGATCCCAATCGTGAAATTACAGGCAAGGTATACTTTGAGCGTGTATAGCGATTAGCTTGACAAGCTACTGCACCGGAATCCATCACGATTGTCTTGTTGGTCGCTACGGGTTGAGTTAGATAGGTCGCAGTGAAGCTCAAGGTTAAATCGCTCGACGGAAGGCACATAAACGACATCATGCCAAGAGGAAAAGCAACTTACGCACAAATTTACTATTACGTTTTGGAACATTACCATATCAAGGTTGGCGGCAATGAAATAGCCGAGGCAAAAGAGAAAGCAGACTTGGCATTGGGGCTAGCTCACAACCGCCTTGACCCAAAGCAAAGAAGCACACATAGCCCCCAATCAAGCATTAATGCTATTCACGCCGCGTTCAAGCATTTTGGCATGATGTAACCTGATGCCGCGCTACATTCGCTTTTCACACTTGGCTGAATAGGTCAGCCGCCTCAAACCGGCATTGCGTCAGCCGTTAAGACGCTTTAGTTTGTCTGTTCAAGTGGAAGTAGGCGAGGGTCAGGACATCGGCCAAGCCTTGTGTGAGCTGCGTGAGTTAGTTCAAGGGCAATATGGGCGTTCCTGGTACAAGCGCCGGTACGGGTACTACGAAAGCAAAGGGGTTCTTGGAAGGAAGCGCAAGAAGATGAAGCGGCTGCGCGGGGGCAACAGCGCGTACTCCAAGCCGGGAGCATTGAAGCTACATATCGGGTACGCAGAGCTGTTCGCGCGAACCGGGCCGGAGATAGCGGCGGGGCGGTAGGCAATGAGCGGAAGTCAGTATACAGGGAAAGAAAATACGGTTGCGGCCCGTTCTGCATGAGGCAGGGTGGGCTTTTTTGTTATATTCAGCTTGGCTGCTTGGCTGGCGTACTGTTGGTATATTTGGTATACTGTTAGTAGTCAAGGCAAGTGCCAGGAGTTAATGATGGAAGCTCTCTATTTTATCGCGGTGTTTCTTGTTTTCATACCACTGCTGTTTGTCGGTCTCATTACGCTGACGGCGGCGCTGGAAAAGCGGCTGGTCTGGCCGTATGTGCCGGAAGCGCTGGCGCCGCCGGAAAGCATTCCCGTGCTGAACTCTTACGGCAATGTCGCCGGGTCGGCGGCGACGGAAATGGGGTTCCTGTGGGTGGGAGCGTTCGGCGACGGCAAAGGCAAGCTGTACCGCATCCGCTACAACTTCTTTTTGTCGCCGACCGGGGACATTCTCGCACTGGTCGGAAACGGGACAATGGCGTCGGTGCCGACCCAGTCTACCTGGCTGTATACGCTTCTGGCGGACGGAAGAGCGGTGGCGACGGTGGACAGTCAGAACGCGATGGAAACCGATCTGTCCGGCCAAACCAACAGCGCCCTGGCCGCCGGAGTGGGCTTCTTCGCGCTGGTCAACGCCCAGCGGCGGCGCACGGCGTCGTGCGCGGTTCAGCCGTTTTCGCTGTCGGACCCCCTGAGCGAGCTGCGGGCGTTTCGGCAGAACCGGACGGAGCGTTTGTGTGCGCTGGGGGATGCGTCGTTTCTGGATGCAAGCCGGGGCGTATGGCGTTACACGCCGAAAGGCGCGTTCAAGCTGGCGTCCCGGCAGTATCTTGCGGGCCTGCGCCGGTCGTTTGTCCCGGACCGCATCCGCCCCGCCGAAAACGCGCCCCGGAGTTAGGCGTGCCTGCGGCGCCTACGCAGCGCAGGATAATCGCGGCAGGGCAGAGAATAGAAGCCTATGAAAATTAAAGCGTTACGGCGTTTCCTCGCTGCCCCTGTTCTCGCATCAGTGCTGCTTCTCGGCGGCGGGACTTTCCTGCCCGGCGCGTCGGCGCAAACGGCGGTTCCTGCCCCCCTGCCCTCCGAAGCACCCTACGCGGACGAAATCAATGCGTTCGGGGCCGCCGACAAGAAGCAGATGCCGCCGCCGGGAGCGGTGCTGTTTATCGGCAGTTCCAGTATCCGGCTATGGACGACGCTGGCATCGGACTTCCCGGAAATCCCCGTCATCAACCGGGGCTTCGGCGGCTCGCTCATTCAGGACAGCACGCGCTACGCGGGCCGCATCGCCATTCCCTACAAGCCGAAGATTGTTGTCCTGTGCGCGGGAACCAACGACCTCGCTTACGGCGGCAAGAACCCGGCGCAGGTCCTGGAAGAGTTTAACGACTTCGTGCGGACGGTTCACGCGGCCCTGCCGGACACGCGCATCGTGTATCTCTCCATCAATCCGACGGTCGCTCGGTTTAACCAGGAAGCCGACATTCTGGAAACGAACCATCTGATTGAAGAATATATTTTCGCGAACAACTCCCCCACCGAGAAGCTGAGCTTCATCAACTCCCACGCCGACCTGCTGACACCCGACGGGCAGCCGCCCGCCCCACTGCTCCGCGCCGACCACCTGCACTTCAACGCCGCCGGCTACAAAGCCTGGAGCGCCATCGTCAAGCCGCGCGTTTTAGCCCTCGCCGCGCTGGACAGCGTCCGGCGGATGGACGCGCCGCAAGCGAAGCAGTGAGTTGGAGGAAGATTTGGAGTTTCCTGACGAACTAGAGATGCTGGAATTGCTTCCGGTGGTGTCAAGCCGTGTTGAGCCGGAGGATAGCCTTTTCTGGTATGATTTTCAAGACTCAAGCCGGACGTTGCTGCGCCTCTCTTTCAGCACTGTTCAGCGGTCCGTACAAACTAATTTATACAGTGCGGATCGTCTGCTTGCCTCCGTTTGCCAGGAAGGGGCTATCTCGCTTCGCATATGCCAAGATAAAGATGGCAATAACATTTTAGTCGGCGACTTCGGAATCACCTTACATCCAAATCATGCTTCGGGAACAGCAAGTTTAAGAATTTACTTCTATCCAAGCATTCTTGTAAACTGGTCAACGCTTTGGGATGTGGATCACGGTCAGTTGAATTGAAAGTGGAGGATAAAGCTATTCTTCGCGCAGGAGAGCGCGAAATCCTGCCTGCTGAAAGTGATGATCGTAGGCAAGGGCGTCGGTAAGACCGAGCTGCTCCATGACGACGAAGGAAACGCAGTCGGTGAGGCCCCACTGCTTGTCCCGGAAGCGCTCGTAGCGGAGGAGGGCCGCCTCAAACAAGTTTTCCGTAAGGGGAAGTACGCGGATGGCTGGGTTTTGCCGCAGTGCACGAACGAGCAAAGCGGCTTTTTGACGATAGACTGGCCCAAAATCAGCGACATGATTGAGCAGTTCCGTCAAGACCAATTCAGTCGTGACGATTTTCCAGCCGGGAACAGAACGTGCTAACGCGATTGCTTTAAGATGCAGCGTATCGTCTTCATCTACCGTAGCGATCCAGTAGCCGGCATCCGCGAAGACTGTATTCATGGCTGGTCTTCCGGCACGTCTATTTTCGAAGCGCCATACAGGTAGTGCTTGTAGTTCATGGAGCCGTCGTGCGGGACACTCGCACGGTCTGCCGCCGGAACGGGAATCGCGTCCAGATCCGCAATGATCTGCCAGAGCGGCTTTGCTTCCGGGTCGGTGTCTGTGCCGGCTTGCACAGATTCGACCGAAGGCGGTGCGGACTTGTCACCGGCGAGGCGCAGCCGGACCCAGTCCTGCACGGAAAGTCCTTCGCGCTGTGCTTCCTGTTCCAACCGGGCCTGTTCGGCGGGCTGAAGCTCGATTTCTAAAATTGCCATGCGGGGATGATACCACAAACTGGGGCCGGAAAATCAGCTCTCGCGCTCGACGATGTAATGGGCGAGGGCGCGGAGGGGGTCGGCTTGCGGGCCGAAGTCGTGCAGGGCATCAAGAGCGGTGTCGCAGGCGCGGCGGGCGAGGGCGCGGGAGGCGGGGATGCCGAGGACTTTAGGGTAGGTGGCTTTGTCTTGTTTCAGGTCGCTGCCGAGAGGCTTGCCGAGCTTTTCGGCGTCGCCTTCCAAATCCAAAATGTCGTCGGTGATCTGGAACGCGAGGCCGGTTTGAGCGCCGTAGACGTGCAAGGCTCGTTCTTGAGCGGGAGTTGCCCCGCAAAGACGCGCTCCCGAAAGAAGAGAAGCGAGAAGCAAAGCGCCGGTTTTGCGGGCGTGGATCGAGGCGACGGCGGCTTCGTCGAGGTCGCTTAACCCTTCGCTTTCAATGTCGGAGACCTGGCCGCCGACCATGCCGCGCGTTCCCGAAGCGCGGGCGACCATCTGGACGGCGTCCAAAACGCGGTCGGCGGGGGCATGGACGCGGCATTCGGCAATGAGATCGAACGCGAGGGCTAAGAGCGCGTCGCCCGCGAGGATCGCCATCGCTTCGCCGTAGACGACATGGGAAGTCGGGTTGCCCCGGCGCAGGTCGTCGTCGTCAATCGCGGGCAGGTCGTCGTGGATCAGCGAGAACGTGTGGATGCACTCAACCGCGCAGGCCAGCGGCGTCACCCATTCCAGCTCGCCGCCGACGGCTTCCGCGCCGGCAAAAACGAGAATAGGCCGGAGACGCTTGCCGCCGCAAAAGAGAGAGTAGCGCATGGCGTCGTGCAGGCGCGGCGGCAGAGCATCAGCTTCGGGCAGGTAGATGTCTAAAGCGCGGTCGGTCAGGGCGCGGCGCTCGGCAAGGTAGGCGGCGAGGTCAAACGTCATTCCGTGATCAAGATTTTTCTACTGCGGCCTGGGCGGCCCGCAGGGTATTTTGGAGCAGCATGGCAATAGTCATCGGCCCCACCCCGCCGGGAACAGGCGTGATGGCCGACGCAATTTCAGAAACGCCGCCGAAGTCAACGTCGCCGACATCGTGGTTTGTGCCGGGAATGCGGTTGTATCCGGCATCCAAAACGACCGCGCCCGGCTTGACCATATCCCGCGTGATCATCTCCGCTTTGCCGACACACGCACAGAGAATATCGGCCTGCTTCGTAATTTCGGCCAAATTAGGTGTCCGCGAGTGGCAGATCGTCACGGTCGCGTTTTCCTGCAAGAGAAGCAAAGCGAGCGGCTTGCCCAAAATCACGCTGCGCCCCACCACAACTGCGTGTTTCCCTGCAATCGGCAGATCATAACGCTTCATCAGCTCAATCATGCCCGCCGGGGTACAGGCATGAAACCCCGGCAGCCCCGCCACCAGCCGCCCCAGCGAGATTGGCGCGATGCCGTCTACGTCTTTGGCCGGGTCCATCAAAGACAGCACGCCCGGCTCGTCAATGTGCTTCGGCAGGGGGTGCTGCACCAGAATACCATGCACGGCAGGGTCGGCGTTCAGCATCGCCAAACAGTCCGCCACTTCCGCTTCCGTGGCGTCTGTGCCGAAGGGGTATGTCTGTGAACCGATCCCGGCGCGGGCGCAGGCCCGCTCCTTCATGGCGACATATTTCTGGGAAGCCAGATCATCGCCCGCCAGAATAGCGGCGAGAACCGGGACGATGCCCGTTTCCGCCGTCAGCTTCTTCGCCGCCGCCGCAACTTCCGCGCGTATGGCCTTTGCGGTTGCCGTTCCGTCTAATAAAATTGATGTTGTCATAGTATTCTAAAGTATCCGCTGCGGGGCGGGCGGCCAGGAGGCCGGCACGGACGGAAGCACCGGCAGTGTGCCGTCCCAGACACTTTGGCGACAGGCCCGCGCCGTTTCTAAAAATGC
The DNA here is from genome assembly GCA_965277885.1 of Capsulimonadaceae bacterium. Lineage (GTDB taxonomy): Bacteria > Armatimonadota > Armatimonadia > Armatimonadales > Capsulimonadaceae > JANXMY01. The sequence goes on from CBDIDS010000003.1 coordinate 1,641,960, forward strand.
CTGTGCCTGCGCCGGGTCGGCAAAGGCCCACTTCGGCACCAGGAAACCGAAGCGCGGGCTGAGAAAAAGGACAATCAACTGCGGGTTGTCCGCGACTTCCGTGATGTTCTGCCACTTCACCCGCGAGTCTACCACAGAAGTTTGACTGTAAAGGCCATCCGGCTGAATCGAAACCGTGTGCAGACCGATTGCTCCAACCCTTGCCTGCGCCTGCGTGATCACGGCCCGATTTTGCGCCCACCAAACATAGCCGACCCAGGCAGCGGTTACAGCACAGATTATAACCAGAAACGGCAGCCAGGAAATATGCATGAGATAAAGCTCTCCTGCAATCAATACCGGCAGGAAAAAGAAGCGCAAAAACGCTTGCCGTTTCAATGCAGGCACACGATTGATGACAAACCGATTAAATTGCAGGTACTCATTCTTTTCCAGGGTATAGGTGACTTCCAAGACTTTCTCTCCCGCCGTCAGCCGACATGGGCCAGCTCTCGCGCATTACCGGCATCCATATTGTTCAGTTCCGAGGCGTGGTAAAAATCGTTCCAGGGAGCAACAGCAAACCACTTCTGCTTTTCCTGGTCGTATTCAACTTTGCCCTGAAAAAGCAGGGGGTCTAAATTGCCTTCATCATCCCCATCATCTGTCCAAAAATCTACGACTAAGCCCGAAGCAAGAGAATACCCCAAATAAAGTAAATCACTTTCAGTGGCGATTGAATTAAGCCAAAGGATATAATTACCGCCCTCTCTCCAGCCGCCGTTCAAGTCAGCGTACACACGCGGCTTGTCGAGTAAACGGTAAAACTCAGTTTGTGTCGCTGTCCAGTATTCCATAGTATTTCCTTGCGCTTATTTTACCCTGCTTGGGTTTGGAACAGGCGGGTTTAGAAGGTCGGATGCAATTCGGGCGAAAATGCCTTCGGCCAAACAATGATAGGGTCTGTCACGGCTCGGATCAGGTGTTACTTCTCCGCCGGCCGCACGAACAGCGCCCACTGTGGTGACGCCTACCTTGCGGTTGGGGAGACCAGCAGCCAGTTCTGCAACAGTCTTGCCGGGCGCACTCTGCACAGATAACCCAAAGAGCCTGCTGAACACATCAACCGTCACGCCGGTTCCTGTTTCCAGCAGCTCAACTGAGTTGAGACCGCCGCGCACGACAAAAGCGTCATCGGGAAGCAAAACCATTTCAAGAAGCAAAGTCATCTACTGCACTGGCACCGGACCGAAGGCGGGGATGGACGCGCCGGAAGTGTCGGTCAAATTGCAGTAGGGATAAAGGCCATACCCATACCAGAGGTGCAATCCAGCAGGTGACGGGTCTTCGTTGAGCTTTAAAGCGGCGTCGGGACCGTCCAGCACGACTTTGTAAATGAGGGGGACTTCGCTGCCGCCCTTGTCGCGCAGGCTGAACCCAGTGGGACGGCCCAGCGCGGTAAGTTCTCCTTGAACGTCAGCAAACGAGACACGGATTTGGTGCGCGGCGGCCTCGTAAGACACAGAATGGAGCGCAGGGGCAGGCGTACCGAGAGCCACGGCGGCGAGGCGGCGTCCGAGGGTTTTCAGGCCCGCCGTATCAATGTGAATGCCGTCGTCGAGGCCGCAGTCTACCGCTGAGACCATTCCCACGTTCGGCAGCGACGAACTGAGCTTACGCTGAGACTCGCGGACGGCGCTCCAGGAAGTGATGAGGCCAGGATCGGCGGGCGTCACGAAGCCGCCAAGCTGGACGAAATAAAACGATAAGTCAGGCTGGCCGAGGTCGGCCCGGAACGACTGCACTAGCTCTTCCATGCGCTGCTCGTACAGAGGCGCGTCGGCGGGGTTGGCATCGGATTCGCCCTGATACCACAGAATGCCCGCGACTTTGCCCCCGCAGGCGGCCACACGCGCCAGAGTCGCGCCGTAAAGCGAGCCGCCGCCCATAGGCTTGCGCGACGGCTCCCACTGCTGCATGGAAGTCCCGCCGTGCGCCGCCGGAATGAGGCCGATGGGAACGCCGTTGGCTTCGACCATAGTCTTCGCGAATGTCAGACCCAGCCCAGACCCTTTGGCGCGGGCGGGGTCACGCGGGGGCGGGCTGACCGGCATCGGCAGGCCCCAGATCGCGTGGTGGATCGGGCGAGGCGACTCGCCGAGCCAGTGCAGCGGCTCTTCGGCCACGGCCCACTGTTCGCGCGACTGAAACGAATGCACTAAGGGGTGCGGGGTTTCCACGTCCAGTAAGTCCCCCACCCCTTCCATATTGCTTTGCCCGGCCAGCACCCAGAGATCACCGACCAGAACATTCTTTGCCCCGGCGACCTCATACGGCCCCCCGGTTTCCAGGGTGACTGTTTCGCCGCTGTCCAAAGAGACGTGGGTGCCGTCGGGATCACGCTGAAGCACTTGATAGTCAGAAATCGTCATTCGTTGTCCTTCAAATTATCATCGGGAAAGTTCAGGTGCATTCGGCTGGCCGTCGGCGCGGACTGGCCTTTGTATTTGCTGCCGAGATCGGGGTGTCCGTAGGGCCGGTCAGCGGGGGTACTCATGGCAAAGAACGAGATTTGCCCGACCTTCATGCCGGGATACAGCCGAATGGGTAAGTTAGCAACATTGGACAGCTCCAGCGTAATGTTACCCTCGAAGCCTGGATCAATATAACCTGCTGTCGCATGAATAATCAGGCCCAGCCTGCCAAGCGAGCTTTTTCCTTCGACGCGGCCCACGAGGTCGTCACCGAGCTTGACACGCTCAACCGTGTTGCCAAGAATGAACTCGCCGGGGTGAACGATAAACGGCTCGTCCCCCACTTCCACAAGTTCGGTTAAATCATTCTGAACAGCTTTGGGGTCTATGCAGGAATACTTGTAGTTGCGGAAAACGCGAAAGCGCCCGTCCAAACGAATGTCAATAGAGGCCGGCTGAACCAGGCTTTCATCGTAAGGCGTTATCACGATGCGCCCGGCGGCAACGCTTTCTTTGATGCTGCGGTCAGAAAGAATCATGTGTTTGCCTTAGATGCCAGGGCAGGAGGCCGAAGCATTTGAGTTACTGTTTCCAGGGCTTCTTCCAGCGGCACGGGAGAAGCTGCCATAGCGTTCATACGTTCACCCATGCTCTGTCTGCTTCAGGCGTATCCCAAATATGCCGGGTGCCTTCCGCTGCCAGAAGAAAGCCTTCTGGGGAAGGTGATGCCGAGGCAGCATCCGCCAGCAGTTCGGCAATGTCTTCCTGGGGCAGGAACAGTTTTTGCAATGCGCCAACCGCCAGATCTTCACGGGAGCGGCCCTGCCGAGAAGCGGCTTCCGCGATTGCCGGAGCAATCTCGTTCGGCAAATCAAGTGTGAGGGTCATAGTATCTCATCAGGCTTTGGCAAAAGCTTCTTGTACCACTGATAACGCGGGCCGGACATCTTGGCGACGACCTCAAACCCGGCAGCAGCGGCGCAGGCGGCGGCGAGGATGTTATCCCGGCTGACCCGCAGCCAGACTTCGGGGTAGGGCCGCGCTTCGGCGAGGAACGCGCAGACACGTTCCAGCATGGCCCGGCCGACGCCTGCCGAGCGCAGATCGGGCGCGACGAGGAGATGCTGGATCTCAACATCCTGCTCGACTACGTCTTCGACAATCTCGGCATACGCGGCCAGGTCGCCCCCCCGGCGCAGCGTCAGCGCGTAATCGCATTCGTAAGTCCACGCCGCCACATCGTCGGCAGTCAGGGGAAAACTCTCGGCGCCCGTGAGAAAGCGGACCTCATCTGGGGTCGCCGCCCACGCCGCGACAGTTTCCGCTTCCGGCAGGGCCAGCGGACGCAGTTCAAACCTCACGCTGCTGCTCCTCGCCGCTTTCGTCCGCCCGTGCTTCTTCCCCGCGCGGCTGCCGGGCCAAAGCGCCAAGAACGCCGTTGACGAAGCGGCCCGACTCAGCAGTGCTGTATTTTTTCGCCAGCTCGACGGCTTCATTCACAACGGCGGCGACCGGGGCATCGGGCCGGTACAGCAGCTCATAGGCCGCGAGCCTTAAGATGTTGCGGTCTACAACGGCTTGCCGGTCCGAATTCCAGTCGGGGGTCAGCGCGGCGATACGCGGGTCAATGTCGGTCAAGTGGTTCAGCGTCTCGCGGACCAAAACCTCGGCGTACTCACGGTTGGCTCCTTCCAGCGGCGACTGAGCAAGGGCCGCTTCGACGACTTCGTCCACCGGCTGATGGCCGAGATCGAGCTGAAACAGCATCCGCAGGGCCAGCTCGCGGGCCTCCCGGCGCGTCGAGCGGCTGTCGCTGTGTGAATGCGTGTGAGAATGCGAGCTGTCAGGTGTCATGGTAGGAGTATTGTACCCGCTCGCCGCCGTTTTGCCTGTTTTTGTGGTTTGGAAAATCGGGCGGGAACTCGCCCGCGCCGCCAGCGCATCGGCGGCGGGTCCCGCTTGTTCAGCAGGAGCAGGGCCGTCGCTGCCATCGCCATAAACAGGCACAGCGCCGCGCAGCCGTCCCACGGGTGCGCCGAATCGGGTGCAAAATGCGCCTGCTGGTAGAGCGTGATCTTAGTGTAATACACAAAGCCGACGGCGCTGAACGCCAGAATAAGGCTCAGGCCAATAGGGACGACGAGGCGCGGCAGAGACACAACACGCGGCGGCTTTCGGCGGGCTTTCGGCATAAGTTTATCGTGAAAAGCAATTCAGGGCCATGTGTTAAAACACACGGCTACACGGCGAGGACGCCACAAAACACCCGATTCGCGGGGTTAAGAAAGGCAATCTTAATCCGAGTGCCGCAAAGCGGTACTTCGTAGCGTCTCCGTTGTGCTGCCGTACCATTTATGGTATGGTTCTTCGGCACATGTCGCCGCGTTCAGACCCGGCATTGAAATGCCGGGCTATTGTTGAGTGAAAGTATGCCGAAGACGGCATTACTGCGTATCGAAGCGACTCAATACCGTCGGCGTTCGGCTCAATCTCACTCTTCACCTTCCCGCTTCGGGAGGGACGGCGAGGAACGAGACGGGGTGGGTTCCGGCAGCTACAAAGGTATCTTTTTCAGCGACTGCGCGACGGAAAGCAGTTTTTCGATGGGCCGCTTGCGGCAGCCCATGCTGACTGTCTCAAGCTGGTTCAGATGGTGCGCGATCTGCAAGTCAGAGGCATCTCGCGCCAACAAGTCGTAAATATGGCGCAGGTAAGAGTCGTATTCGTCTTGGGCTAACGGCTCATCCCGTATTCCGATAGGGTCCCACTCTTCGAGCAAAACGCGGCGCATTTGCAGCTTGGCAGTCCAAACTCTTTCGTTACTGTGCACAGCCTTCTACTCTGTCACATGGGTCGCCAAAAACTTAGTGTTGAGGTCGCCTTTGCGGAAGGCGGCGTTTGCCAGTATCTTCTTGTGGTACTCCAAGTCGGTCTTGACGCCGCCGATCTCGACTTCATCTAAGGCTCGCTGCATGCGGTTGATGGCGGCGTCGCGGGTGTCGTCCCAAACGATGATTTTGGCGATCATGGAATCGTAATACGGCGGGACTTCGTAGCCGGCGAAGACATGGGTGTCAATGCGGACGCCGAGGCCGCCGGGGAGGCGCAGGCTGGTAATTTTGCCGGCGCTTGGCGCGAAGTCGCGGGCGGGGTCGCGGGCGGTGAGGCGGACTTCAATCGCGTGGCCGGTCCAGTGGATGTCGCTCTGACGAAACGGAAGCTTTTCGCCAGCCGCGATTTTGATCTGCCACTTGACCAGATCCAGGCCGGTGACCATTTCGGTGATGGGATGCTCGATCTGGAGCCGGGTGTTCATTTCCATAAAATAGAACTTGCCGTCAGGGGCAGCGATGAACTCGACGGTTCCGGCGTTGGTGTAATCGGCGGCTTTCGCAGCTTGGACGGCGGCCTCGCAAATGCGCTTACGAACATTGGGGTCAAGATTGGGGGCGGGGGCTTCCTCGACCATTTTCTGGTAGCGCTGGGTCTGGAGCGAGCAGTCGCGCTCGCCGAGATGGAGGACGTTGCCGTGTTCGTCGGCCAAAATCTGCACTTCAATGTGCCGGAAATGCTCGATGAACTTTTCAATGTAAACGTCGGCGTTGCCGAAGGACGACTCGGCTTCGACCTGAGCGGTTTTGAGGATCTTGGGGAACTCTTCCTCGTTCTGAACCACCCGAATGCCGCGCCCGCCTCCCCCGCCTGCCGCCTTGATCATCACCGGAAAGCCGATTTTGGCGGCGACTTTGGCGGCTTCTAAGGGATCGCGCAGGGCGGTATTCGTGCCGGGGACAATCGGGACGCCGGCTTTTTCCATGGTGGCGCGGGCTTCGATTTTGTCGCCCATCAGCTCAATGGCTTTCACCGGCGGGCCGATATATTTGAGGCCGATGGCGGCGCACATCTCGGCAAACGAAGCGACTTCGGCCAGGAAACCGATGCCGGGATGGACGGCGTCGCAGCCGGTGATGACGGCGGCGCTCAGGATGTTGGGGGCATTGAGGTACGAGCCTTTGCGCTCCGGCGGCCCGATGCAGACGGCTTCGTCGGCCAAACGAACATGGAGCGAGTCGGCATCAGCCTGGGAATAAACGGCGACGGTCGAGATTTTCAGCTCGCGGGCGGCCCGAATGACGCGCACGGCAATGTCGCCGCGATTGGCGATGAGGATTTTTTTGAACATAGTTGGGATAGAAAGCGCCACGGAATAAATCCCATGGCGTCGTAAATGTTGTTATTCGCCGCCGCCGTCGGGAACGGAACTTGCGCCGGGCGGGAGGCGGATGCCGCCGGGGCCGGTCGCGGGCGCAGACTGCGGATTAGCTGCGCCGGGCTGAGCCGGCGGCGCGGACTGCCAGTACGGGCCGGGGGCGTTCGCCGCAGGAGCAGACGCCGCGCTGTTGACGACGACCGGCTGGGCGTTCGGGGCGGCTTCGCCGTGGCCGATGTCGGTCACAGCCCCGGTCGCAGCGTCCAGCTGGAACTGGCAGCCCTGGGCTTTGACGATGTCGTCGGTCACGTTGTACTTCTTCAGCGCTTCAAAGCTCTGCGGGCTGCGGTCGTTGTGTTCATCCTTGTACATCATCACAGCTTGATTGATCTGGGACTGGTATTCGCTGCACACCGAGCCGTAGGCTTTCTGCTCGGCGGCGGGAGCGCCGTTGTGCGACCCGGCCTGCGGCTTCAAGATCTTGTTGTAGTACCAGGCCGAGAGAATAGCGATGACGGCCAGCGAAACGAGAAGCCCGACTAAAGACCATTGCCCGCGCTGGTGTCTTGTGCTACGCTGCGTGTTCTGCATGGGTAAGCCTCGTTTTTGTTAGAAAGCGGCCAATCGAAACAGCGTCTGCCCGTATTCCACCGGAGCGCCGTCTTCAATGAGAATGTCTGTCAGGCGTCCGGCCTGTTCCGCGCGGACGTCGTTCATCAGCTTCATAGATTCGATGCTGCCGACAACCTGGCCGGGCTTGATCTCCGCGCCGAACGGCAGGGGCGGCTCGGTGTGGTAAAAGACGCCGACCATCGGCGACCACAACCGGATCGGTTCCGGCGCGGCGTCGGCTGCCGCAAGCATTTCAGCGTCTTCTGCTATCGGTGCGGCAAACTCGGCAGTTGCAGTCGCTGCCGGGGCTGTTAGGACGTTCCCCAGCGGCTTGACAATATGTACCCGGCTTGTTTCGGTTTCAACAGTGATTTCGGACACCGGGTATTCGCCCAGCAGCCCGACAAGTTTTTCGGCAAGTTCTAAGTTCATAGGTTAAGCAGGCTCTTCGTCCTCTTTGTATCGTAAACTCTCGATATAAGCGGCACGTTTTGCGGAACGCTGCTTCATGTCTTCAATTTTTCGTATCCAACGGCATCCCCATTGGTAAACTAGGATTGACGCCAGTGGAGAAAAAGCCGATATGACAGCATCAAGCCACAGCGGGAAGCCGGGCAGTTTGAGCCGTTCCGTATAGAAGCTATACGCAAGCAACGGCGAAAGCGATGAAAGATAAAGGCAAAGGATGGCAATTTTGCGCTTTAGGGTTGGTTGGGCAGAGCTGATTGCGACAGAGAGCATCAGGCCACAAGAACTATACCAGTTAAGGAGGTGAAAGTAGTTCATTATAGTTGCCTTTCGTCCCAAAGCGAAAACTTACCGTTGTTACTGTAGGGCGTAGGGCTTGCCCCTACCCTCTTTGTCTTTCTACCCTCTTTGTCTTTCGGTTCCCGCTGTCTTGGAAGGAAAGATTCGGAGGGTAGGGCAAGCCCTACGCCCTACAAAAGCCGCGTTGCCGTGCTAAATCTTCAGCGTGAAGCAGACGTATTCGACGAGCTTCAGGGCCTGGGAGAGCAGAACGACGGCGAAGACGAAGACCATCACCCAGGCGAAAATGGCGTAGGAGTCGCCGTGCAGCAGCGCGATTCCCGTGCCGGTTCCGCCGAACTGGAAGCGCATGGCGGCAGCGTCCATCATTTTGAGAAACGAACCGACCCAGCCCTGCATCGTCGGAAAGTTCAGGACCAACAAAACAGGAATGGCGATGAGTGTCGCGACAGTCAGCGCTTTATGCTTCTGGCGCTGATGCTCGTTGTAGATGGTGCAGTTGCGGCAGCGGTCGCGCTTCATGGCCGGGGTCAGGACTTTCCGCGCTCCTGTTCCCATGGTAAGGGCCTGGTTCGCGCGGGTCATCTGGTCCTTCCAATCGGGCGCGATCATGGCCTGGAGGACAATGCGCTCCTCGCACATACAGCCTTCTTTACGCTTCCAGCACGGGCCTTTCTTTTCAATAAAGATCGGGCATTTCTGGCGGATGCCGTCTTTGCAGAACGGGCCTTCCCAGCACCGGCCTAAGAAAACCTGGCGCTGGGCGGTCGCCTTCTGCTTCGGGACACCGTGGCCGTACTTAGCGTTCGCCCGCTGGACGGCAGCGATGTCGGCGGCGGACGCCAGCCGCCGGTAAATGTCTACAACGGTCCACAGAACGCCGGGTACGCCGAACATCCAGGCCAGGGAGCCGAAGTCGGTCAGCACAAGCTGGGACGCATTGCTTGCCGTGTGATGGGAATAGCCGTAGACCTGCTCGGCCATAAACGAGGTGCCGACGCTGAAAAACGCCGCGCCGCCGAGCAGCCAGTAGCCGACTCCTTCCGCGCGGGCGCAGGAGATCAGCAGTGAGAGAATAAGAACAAAACTCGCCGCATCCAAAATCTGGAACACCAGCGCGATGTTCGCAAGCTGAAGCGCCTTCTGGGCGTGGGCCATATGCCCGACGACTTCATGCGACCACGCGCCGCTCAGAAGCCCCCACAGGAGGTACAGCAGCATCAGGCCCACGACAATCGCCGCGCCGCCCAGCGCCTTGACGGCAATTTCATCCAGCTTGGCGACGCCGGTTCCGCGCTGGTTTCCTTTCGGACGCTTGGCGCGGGGCGCACGCGGCAGCGGCGCTTCCGTTAAATCAACTCGTTCAGCCATAACTCCGATTTCCTATAGGAAAAACTATTTCACCCGCTCCAGATACTGGTCGCTGCGGGTATCAATTTTAATCTTGTCGCCGACTTTGACAAAGAACGGCACGCTGACCACCGCGCCGGTCTCGACCGTCGCAGGCTTGCCGCCGCCGGAAGCCGTGTCGCCTTTTTCGCTGCCGGCGGTCTCGGTCACGACCAGCTCGACAAAGCTCGGCACTTCAATGCCGATGATGGCATCTTTGTGGTTGAGAACTTGCAGCTCCATGTTCTCTTTGAGGTACTTGACGCTGTCGCCGATCTGGTCTTTCGAGACGCTAATCTGCTCAAACGTCTCCGGGTCCATGACAAAGTAGTCCGCCCCATCGTTATACAGGTACTGCATGGTCTTTCGTTCCAGGAACGCCTGTTCCATGCGCTCGCCGCCGCGCCATGTTTTCTCAATGGTGCGCCCGTTTTTGATGTTCTTCAAGGTTGAGCGGACAAACGCCCCGCCCTTGCCGGGCTTGACATGCTGAAAATCGGTAATCGTATAAATGTCATTGTCCATGATAATGGAAATGCCGTTGCGGAAATCACTGGTATCCATAGCCGAAGTTGGCGCTCCTCAAACAAATCTCTTTAAGTTGCTTTATTATAGCATATTGCTGGGCGTTCCGGCAAATGGTCTGCCCAAACTCTATGTGGAAGCGGCAGAGAAAGGCCGAAAAAGCCCCCCCGCCCCAATTCTGGGAAGCCCCCCCGCCCCAATTCTGGGGAGCCGGAAAGGAGAGGAACCCCTCCCGGCTCGTTCCTTGCCACCCTCCCCGAAGCGGAGAGGGAAAGAGGTTGGAGCCATAGGGTTATCCAACACTCTTCGCCCTCACGCTTCGGGAGGGCCGACGCTTGCGGCGGGGTGGGTTCTTCTCCTTTCCGGCTCCCCAGAATTGGGGCGGGGGGGCTTCCCAGAATTGGGGCGGGGGGGCTTCCCAGAATTGGGGCGGGGGGCTTCCCCTCTTGCGCCCGTGCCGGTTCTCTGCTACAATGTGCCTATGCAAAATCTGCTCTACTACGGTGATAACTTGGAGGTGATGAGAAAGTACATCGCCTCTGAAAGTGTAGATTTAGTGTATTGCGACCCCCCGTTCAACTCCAAGCGCAACTACAACCAGATTTACAACAACATTGGTACGGAAGACCGGGCGCAGGCGCAGGCGTTCGTGGATACCTGGACCTGGGACGACCATGCGAGCGCGGGCTTTGCGGAGCTGCTGGCAAACGACGGGGCGCGGTTCACGCCGCAGACGGTGGAGCTGATTAAGGGCCTCAACGCGGTTCTCGGCAAGGGCAGCCTGCTGGCGTACCTGGTGAGCATGACGCTCCGGGTTACGGAGATCCACCGGGTCTTGAAGCCCACCGGCTCGTTCTACCTGCACTGCGACCCGACCGCCAGCCACTATTTGAAGCTGGTCTTGGACAGCATCTTCGTCCCGCAGGGCGGCGACTACCGCAATGAGATTATTTGGGAACGCACGACGGGTAGAAAGTCGGTCGGGCAGTACGGGCGCGTCCATGACGTGATCTTCTTTTATACGAAGAGTAACGCCTACGTTTGGAACCCTCCCACCGCCGCGCAGACAGCCGAAACAGCACGAGGCCATGACATGATGAGTGATGGTCAGGGCGTTTATCGCATGAGCGATTTGACAGGGGCCGGGGCCGGTCCGAGCCGCACATTCGGGGACTTGGAAATAAAACCACCGAGCGGACGGCATTGGATGTTTGATCAGAAAGGTATTGACGAATTAACGGCTCAGGGGAGGATAGCTTTCAGCAAAGGCGGAAGACCAAGACTGAAGACATACATAGAAAATTTGCCGGGTGTTTCTCTGCGCGACTTATGGACAGATATTGGGCCTCTCAATTCTGCTGCCGCTGAACGGCTCGGCTATCCGACGCAGAAGCCAGAAGCATTACTGGAACGGATTGTCCGAGCCTCCACCAACCCCGGCGATGTTGTTTTGGACGCCTACTGCGGGTGCGGCACCACCATCGCCGTCGCGCAACGGCTGGACCGGAACTGGATCGGGATTGATATTACCTACCAGTCCATCTCGCTGATCCTGCGCCGACTGGAAGCCCAGTTCGGCAAAAACGCCGTAGACAAAGAACACATCAGCTTGAACGGCATTCCGCGCGACCTGGCCTCGGCTTACGCGCTGGCTCAGAAGAAAGACGACCGGGTCCGCAAAGAATTTGAAAAGTGGGCGATTTTGACCTACAGCAGCAACCGGGCCATCATCAACCAGAAGAAAGGCGCGGATGCCGGGGTAGACGGCATCGCCTTTTTCCAGACCGGGCATGACGACAACGCCAAGATCATCTTCCAAGTCAAATCCGGCAAAGTCGAGCGCGGCGACATCGCCAAGCTCCACAGCGATATGCTCCGCGAAGGCGCAGCCCTGGCCGTCTTTTTGACGCTGGAGCCGCCGACAAAGGCCATGCAGGGCGAGGCCAAAGCCGTCGGCCTGTATTCCCATGCCCTGATGCAGCGCTCTTACGACAAAATCCAGATCGTGACCATGCAGGACGTGATTGAGAACGACAAGCGGCTCGAAATCCCGATGAGCCTGGAAGTGCTGCGAAAAGCCCAAGCCGTGACCCCGGATACCCAGTTGCAGCTTTTGGAGGCGGAGTAAACCCCTCCCGCTCATTCTTCGCTCCCTCCCCTGTTAGGGAAGGGCAATAGAGAACAAGAAGAGCGGCGAAGAGAAGCAAGGACTCTTGCCCCTCGTTCCGTATAGCCCTTCCCTAACAGGGGAGGGAGCGAAGAATGAGCGGGAGGGGTTCTTACAAACCGCCTGCTCGAAGAGAAAGGAAACTCGCGCGATGGTTTGTTCCGAGTGCAAAGCCGCCAACCCGGACGGCAAAAAGTTCTGCGGTGAATGCGGCAGGGAACTCAAAGTCAGCGACGCGGCCCCGGTGCCGGGCGGCGACGGCGAATACTACTGCGCGAAGCATATTAAAACCGTGACGCGCCTGCGGTGCGGGCGGTGCGAAGCGCCGATCTGCCCGAAATGCACGGTCTACACGCCTGCCGGGACACGCTGCCGCCCGTGTTCCAAGAATAAGATCGCCCTGCGGCCCGTCGGTGTCCTGCACAGCGCGGCGTCGCTGGCGGCGAATGCCGCGCCGGGAGTCGGGCGGCGCGTCTGGTATCTGGCCTTGTGGTACTTGATTTTGTCGTTCCTGCGCGGGCCGTTTGAATAAGCGATGCCTATCCGGCGTCGCACACAGAAGGAGAAAAGCACTATGTACAAAGCACTCAGTCCGGGAGCCGTCGGTGTGTCGGCACCCGATTTAGACGCCGCACTGGCGGCGGCAAAAATCGGCGGCTTCAGCGGTGTGGAAATCAACCCGTCGGAGATCGCGAACCTGGTAGAAACGCACGGGCGCAGCGCCGTGAGAGATAAATTCGCCGAGGCGGGGATCAAACCGGCGGCGTTCGGCCTGCCGGTGGAATGGCGCGGCGGGGAGGACGCCTGGCGGGCGGGGCTGAACGACCTGCCGCGCCTCGCGGAAGCGGCAGCGGCCATCGGCGCGACCCGGACGATGACCTGGATCATGCCCTGCTCCGAGGAGCGGCCGTTTGAGGAAAATAAAGCGTTCCATGTCACGCGGTTTACGCCGGTCGCGCAGATACTGGCCGACCACGGCCTATCGCTGGGCTTGGAGTTTATCGGGCCGAAGACGCTGCGGGATACGCAAAAGTTTCCCTTTATTCACACGATGGAAGGAATGCTGGACATGGGCCGGGAAATCGGCCCGAATGTCGGCCTGCTTCTCGACTGCTGGCACTGGTACACGTCCCACGGCACTGTCGAGCAGCTTCGGGCGCTGACGCCTGCCGAGGTCGTCGTCGTCCATGTCAATGACGGCCCGGTGGGAGTGCCGGTGGACGAGCAGCTTGACGGGGTGCGGGACCTGCCCGGTGCGACCGGCGTGATCGACATTGCCGGCTTTCTGCAAGCTTTGGAAGCCATCGGCTGCGACGCCCCGGTGATCCCGGAGCCGTTTGTAGATTTAAGCGGGCTGCCGTCAGACACAGCTCGACTAGAGCGCGTCGGGGCAGCAATGGACGACATCTGGCGCAAGGCGGGCCTGAGCTAACGCAGAAGCTGTTCGTTTGCAACTTTCGCTCGCATTGGGTACAATCATTCTCGTGACAGAGATTACCCAGCCTAGCTTGACCCTTGTGACCGGACGTAAGCTTTACCGGACCCGTGCCGACAAGACCGACCCCCTTTCGCTGGTCGAAGCCGCCGTCGCGGGCGGCGTCAACATTGTCCAGCTCCGGGTCCGGCACTCCCAAGCCGATGACCTCGGCCTGTACGCCGTCGCCCTGCGCCTGCGCGAGATGACCGCCGGACAAGCCCGCTTTGTCGTCACCGGCGACTTGGAGCTGGCCGAAAAGTGCGGCGCGGACGGCGTGCTGCTGACCGAGCGGTCGTATAAGCCGTCGGCGGCGCGTGAGTTTCTGCGGCCTTCCGGGGGCGCGATGGTCGGGTCATTTATCCGCACCGTCACCGGCGCGGCGGCGGCGGAGCGCGGCGGGGCGGATTATGTGCAGGTCGGCCCGGCGTTCGACCCCGAAGCCCCCGGCGAGGGGCTGGCGCTTCTCCGTAAAGTCAAAGACGCCGTGCAGATCCCCGTAGTCGCGTTCGGCGGCATCCAGACCCCTGCCGATGTCGCCGACTGCCTCCGGGCGGGCGCGGACGGCGTCGCCGTCACCGACGCCGTAACGCAGGCGCCCGACCCGCAGGCCGCCGCCGCCGAGCTTCGCGCCGCGATTGAAGCCGCCTGGCGGGCGCTGCACGGCGGATAACCGGCTTCTTTTTTGCCGAATTTACGGAGAGCGATTCTTTATAGAGAATCGCTGTGTCTAAATAATGGAACCGAATACCAAGACCCGGATAGAAAACCTACAGCAGAAGCTGCATGACAGCGGGTGCCGGATTACACCCCAGCGATTGTGCATCTTGAAAGCGCTGGTGGAGTCGAACACCCATCCGAGCGCGGAAGAGATCTACGCCCAGGTGCGGGTCATCTCGCCGACAACTTCACTGGCGACGGTTTACAAGACTTTGGACACCCTGCGGGAGATGGGCGAAGTGCTGGAAATCCAGCCGGGCGACGGGCGGCAGCATTACGACGGCGTCCGCCCCACGTTTCATCCCCATGTCATCTGCACCCGCTGCGGCGAAATCCGCGACGTGGAGATGACCGGGCTGTCCGGGCTTCCGGGGCAGGCGCAGGCGGCGTCGGGATACGAAATTCACGCCCCGCGCGTCGAGTTCTACGGCCTTTGCCCGGCGTGTCAATCACAGGATAAGACTATGGAAAGCAGCAAAGCATGAGCGTGACCGAACAAACACCGGCGGCAGACAACGCCCGGCTGATGAAAGCGATTGAAAGCAACTGGCAGGAAGAAATGGCAGGGGCGGCGACATACCGGACATTGGCAGAGCGCGAGACCGACCCGCGCCGCAAGCACGTTCTCGCAGGTCTGGCGCACGCCGAGGAACACCATGCCGAAATGTGGGCGCGGCGGCTGTCCGAGCTTGGCGCACCTGCTCCGGCCTACACCGGCTCGCCGACCGGCGTGGCCGACACGCTGGTCAACAAGATCGGCGGCCCGGATGCAACCCTGCGCCGAGTTGAAATGGACGAGCGCAAGCATGTTGCGCTGTACGGGCGTCAGATCAAAGAGCTTGGAGATGCGCCGAGCGTAGACATCCTCCACAAAGTCATGGCGGATGAGAAAGCGCACTCGAAAGCGCTGAAGCAGATGCTGGCCCCGGCGCCGTCGGCGGACCTGCCCATCGGGCGGATGTTTTCCCGGCCTGTCAATCCGCGGCAGGCATTGGACGATCTGCGGGCGCGGAAGGGGCATCGGTCCCCGGCGTCCTGGATCGGGGATGCGATCTACGGGGTCAACGACGGCCTCGGCGCGATCTTCGGCATCGTGTCGGGCGTTTCGGGCGCGACCGCAGGCAACCAGCATTATGTGCTGCTGGCGGGCCTGGCCGGCATGATCGCCTCGGCGCTGTCGATGGGGTCCGGCGCGTACCTGGCCGCGAAAAGCGAGCGCGAGATTTACGACGCCGAGCTGCACCGCAAGCGGGCGGAGCTTTTGGAAAACCCGGAAGAGGGAAAAGAAGAAATGGCGCTGGTGCTTGAAGTCAAGGGCCTGCCGCACGAAGACGCCGTCCGGGCCGCCGAGCATCTGGCGCGTGACCCGGAGCAGTTCTTGAAGACTTTGGCTGCCGAGCAGCTTAACTTGACCGAAGACGCGCTTTCGAACCCACTGGTCTCGGCGGCGTCGGGCTTCGTGTCTACGGCAGTCGGCGCGTTTATCCCGATTATCCCATTCTTTTTCCTGCACGGCCCGATCGCCATTATCGCCGCCGCCGTGATTTCATTGATCGCCCATTTCGCGGTCGGCGCGGCCAAGACGATGATTACGGTGCGCTCGTGGTGGAGCAGCGGGCTGGAGATGACGCTGGTGGGAGCGGTTGAGGGTGTGGTGACTTATTTTATCGGGAGAGCGATTGGGGGGCTGGGGGCGTAGGAGACCTCACCCCGCCTCGTTCCTCGGCGACCCTCTCGTTCCGAAAGGAGAGGGTTAAGATAAGACACTTGCCGTTGTAGGCATTTCCATCACAGTATTACTCTGTACCCTCTCCTTGCTTAAGGAGAGGGTCGCCGAGGAACGAGGCGGGGTGAGGTTCCCCTCCACAGCGCTGTGGCTTTTTGACTGGATTGGACAGGTCATCATGCGCCGCCGGACACAAATCGCTTTTTTCGCGGCTGCCGCCGTTTTTGGAACGCTCGGCTTCTTGATGCTGGCCGGACGTCGGCACCCGTCCCGGCCTATTCCTAAAAAAACAGTGGCGGCTTTGCCCGCTGGCCCGCTGGCAGGCGTCGTGGTGGTGCTGGACCCCGGACACGGCGGGGCCGACCCCGGCACGACCGCCGGGCCGCTGTCCGAGGCGGCGCTGTCTTATCGGATGGCATCGGAGCTGGCCGCGTCGCTCAAAGCACAGGACGCTCAAGTGGTGTTCACCGTGCGCTCGCGCTGCCTGAACCCGGCGCTGGCCCTGTCCGAGCCGCCGCTGGAGCGGCCTGCCGATGCTGTCATGGCGGCGACCGGCCAGCCTCTGGGCCTGCGGCATTCGCCGCGCCCGCTCTGGCAGCGGGCGCAGACGGCCGGCGCTGTTTGGGCGGAACGGCACGCCGACCCGCACGCCGCCCGCGACGTGTTCTTTTTATCCCTTCACTTCGACCAGTTCCACGCGGATACGGTACAGGGAGGCACGGTCTGCGTGGACCGCCGCTGCCATCCGGTCCCGCTTCTTGCCAGAGCGCTCGCAGGACAGATGACGCAGGACAATCTGTGCCGCAGCACTGAAGATTTTCACGGCATTCGGGGGCTGGCTGGCCGCGAGCTGGGCGTTCTCGACCCCAAGTACAATCCCGTGCCGCAAAAAGCGCTGCTGGAGATTGCAACTTTGTCTAACCCGGCAAACGCGATTGAAGCCGGGGATGCAGCCTGGCGCGGCGAGCTGGTCCAAAGGATCACGCTGGCAATCACGCAGGCGCATCAGCAGTGACGGCGGCCTACTCTTCGCCGCTTTCTTCAATATACACGCGCTTCTGCGCTTCTTCAAATGTCGTGACGCCCTGCATGACTTTCATCGCCGCGTCCTGGCGCATCGTCTGCATTCCGCGCACCATCGCGGCCTGCCGGATTTTGTGCGACGGGACGCGCTCCAAAGTCATTGCCCGGATGCCGTCATCCATCACCATCAGCTCCTGGACGCTGGCGCGGCCTTTGTACCCCACCCCGCTGCAAAAGTCGCATCCTGCGCCCCACAAGAACTTCGCCTGGTGGAACTCCGGCGAGTCCGGGTCCACGCCGAACGCCGACAATTCCACTTCGCCCGGCGGGGTGGGCCGGGCGCACTGCGGGCAGACTTTGCGGACCAGCCGCTGGGCGAGAATGCCGACGACGGACGACGCCACCAAAAACGGGTCCATGCCCATGTTGAGAAGCCGCGTGATCGCCCCGGCGGCATCGTTGCAGTGGAGCGTGGAGAAGACTAAATGGCCCGTTAAAGCGGCCCGGAAGGCGATTTCGGCGGTTTCCTGATCGCGGATCTCGCCGACATAGATAATGTCCGGGTCCTGGCGCAGAATGGCGCGAAGCTGGCGGGCGAATGTCAGTCCGGCCTTTTCGTTGACGTTGGACTGCCGGATGCCGTCCAGTTCATACTCAATCGGGTCTTCCACCGTGATGATGTTGACGTCGGGCGTATGAATCTCGTGAATCGCGCTGTAAAGAGTTGTCGTCTTGCCCGACCCCGTCGGTCCGGTCGCGAGGAAAATCCCGTGCGGCTTTCGGATCAGCCCGTTTAAAGCCTTCAAGTTGCGCTCGGAAAAGCCAAGCTGGGAAAGCTGAGGCCGAACACCCGACTTGTCCAAAATTCGCAGGACTATAGACTCGCCGTACTGGGTCGGCAGGGACGAAACGCGCATATCCACCGAGCGGCCTTCCACAGTGACGGAAATGCGCCCGTCCTGCGGCAGACGCCGCTCGGCGATGTTCATTTCCGCCATGATTTTCAGGCGCGACGCGCACGCGGGCTGGAACTCCCGGCGGATGCTGTCTACGGAGCGCAGCGTCCCGTCCTGCCGGAAGCGGATTTCAAGCGAGTTACGGCGCGGCTCCAGGTGGATGTCGCTCGCACCTGCAAGAATAGCGTCGGTCAGAATCTTGTTGATGAACTGAATGACGGCAGGCTGATCCACCCCGGCGGCGTCCAGCGCGTCCGGCTGAACGCCTGCGGCAAGGCTGGGTGCAGCGGAGACCGGCGGCGTGGCTCCCGAAAACACGTCCGATGCCCGCTTGTCCAGAACTTGCGCCGGTCCAGTCGAAGTCTTGACCGGCAGCGGGGAAGACGAAGCCGGGGGCAGCGGGACGGGAACGGCGCTGCGCGGCGCGGCGCTTGCGGCTTCTTTCGGCTCGGCTTTCACTTCGGGCGCAGGGCCATACCAGTGGGCAATAGCCGCCAGCAGCGGCCCTTCGGAAGCAATGGCCGGGGCGATCCGCATCCGGTGGGCCGTCGCGACTTTATGGGCCGCTTCCATGACCCGCGCGTTCCACGCGGCGACAATAATCTTCAGCGTCCCGTCCGGCGTTTTGCCGATGGGGAGCATGGCGTACTTGTGAGCCAGCGCCGCCGGGACCAGCGCGAGTATTTCTTTGTCCACAGCGACATCGTCCATCGCCACATACGCCGCGTCTACCTGCTGCGCCCGTGCCCGCGTCACGTCCTCGGTCCCGACGAGGCCCAGCTCCACCAGCACTTCGCCGAGGGGCTTGCCGGTCTGCTTTTGAAACGTCAGCGCCAGCGTGAGCTGCTGTTCTTTCAGCAGGCCCTGCTCCACCAGCAGATGCCCCAGCTCTTTTCGTTTCGTGCCGCCGCCCGTGGGTAGAACCACCGTCATATGCCTTGCTCCTCAAAAATACACGCATCCGATTTTGATGCTGTTATTTTTATCGGCATTTGGTGCGAAGTCCGTTAGACTACGCGGCAGCGAAATTCTCTCGACAAGGCGCAAATCCTGCCGCAAGCGGGTGAAGAAAATAGGGCGAACACAAGGTTCGCCCCTACGGGGTCAGTTCAATATGCAGGGTGCGAATGTTGTGTTCGCTCTTCCTGCCGTTGAATACCGCTCTGCCGCTTGCTACCGCATCCGCCGGGGTCGGTCGTCATCATCTTCGTCGTCATCATCGTCATCAAAGGGGGCGTCGTCAATGTCGTCGAGAGCGCCGGACGAGTCGGTGTAGTTGGAGATCTCTTCGCCGCGAAACACCGTGACGAGGAAGTCTTCGCGCTCAAACGATGGCAGGTACGACGAGACGATGTCGTCGTCAATCTGGGCGAGCAGCTCTTCTTCGACACTCACCGGCAAGTCGGCTTCCAGCACAAGCGTCGCGTGGATGGTGCGGCTTTCGACAGCGAAATGCAGGTCAAGCTGGCCGATGCGGCGATCTTCTTCCCAGATGAGAAATATTTCGGAGCTTTGGGTGCGAACCAAACGAGAAAGACGATAGCTGTAATTTGTATCCATAAACGATTTATACCAGAAAAAAGCAGGCAGAAAAAAGGGCAGGGATAAATATCCCTGCCCAAACGAGGAAACACTGCGGACTAGGCCGGCTCAGGCCGGAGGTTCGGCAGGCGGCGCGGCTTTTCCGGCTCGATCTGCGTCGGCGTCTCCCCCGCGCTCGGCGGCGGCGCCTGCGGCGAGACCGGCTTGACATACTCCGGGGCGACTGCGCCTTCCATCAATGCGATGAAGTCTTCGCGCTCCAGCATTTCTTTCTCCAGCAGAACCCGCACGATTTCGTCCATCTTGGAACGGTTCTCGGTCAGGATCACGCGCGAGCGCTCGTAGCACTCGTCAATGATCGAGCGGACTTCTTTGTCAATCTCTAATGCGATTGTCTCGGAATAGTTGCGCTCCTCGTTCCAGTCGCGGCCTAAAAACGGGCTGCCGTGACGGGTTCCCAGCACGACTGGTCCCAAGCGCTCGCTCATGCCGTACTCGCACACCATCGCGCGGGCAATCGCGGTCGCCCGCTCGAAGTCGTTGGACGCGCCGGTGGTGACTTCGTTGAAGACCGTTTCTTCGGCGACCCGGCCTGCGAGAAGCGCGGAAACATCGTCCATAAACTCCTGGCGCGTGGTCAGGTACTTGTCTTCAGTCGGGTACTGCATCGTGTAGCCCAGGGCGCGGCCACGCGGCAGGATCGAGACTTTATGGACAGGGTTCGCGTTCGGCAGCAGCTCGCCGACAATCGCATGGCCCACTTCATGGTAAGCGATCCGCTCGCGGGTCGTCTCGTTCATAATCCGCGACTTGCGCTGCGGCCCGGCGACCACGCGGTCAACGCTCTCGTTGAAGTCAGCGACGCCGATCTTTGTCTTATCGTAGCGGGCCGCGAGCAGCGCGGCTTCGTTGACCAAATTTGCCAGATCCGCACCCGAAAAACCGGGGGTGCGGCGGGCCAGGTTCTGGGCGCTGACATCGTCCGCCAGCGGCTTGCCGCGCAGGTGGACGTTCAGGATCGCCTCGCGGCCACGGACATCCGGCGGGTCGACCGTGACCTGGCGGTCGAAGCGGCCCGGACGGAGCAGGGCGGGGTCAAGAACGTCGGGGCGGTTCGTCGCGGCGATCATAATCACGCCGGCATTCTGGTCGAAGCCGTCCATTTCGACAAGCAGTTGGTTCAGCGTCTGCTCACGCTCATCATGCCCGCCGCCGAGACCTGCGCCGCGCTGGCGTCCGACCGCGTCAATCTCATCAATAAAGATGAGCGAAGGCCGGTTGGCTTTCGCGGTGTCGAACAAGTCGCGAACACGGGAAGCCCCGACGCCGACAAACATTTCCACGAAATCCGACCCTGAGATATGGAAGAACGGCACGCCTGCCTCACCGGCAATGGCGCGGGCAAGCATGGTCTTGCCGCATCCGGGCGGGCCGAGCAGCAGGACGCCTTTCGGGATCTTCGCGCCGAGCGCCTGGAACTTCTTGGCGTTTTTGAGGAATTCAACAACTTCTTGAAGTTCCTGCTTGGCTTCATCCACGCCGGCCACGTCGTCAAACGTCACTTTCGGGACATTGTCGTTAAGCCGCTTGGCTTTCGAGCGTCCGAACGACATGGCCTGGTTCCCGCCGTTCTGCGCCTGCCGGATAAAGAACACATAGAACACCAGCGCCAGAATCAGCGGCGCGATAAACAGCGACGCATAGTTCAGGATGTTGTCCGAGATTGGGGGCCGCGCAATCGTGAAGTTCACTTTATGCTGCTGAAGCGAATCAGACAGCTCTTGGCGCTGCTGCGGATTGTCGGTTCCCAGGTAAACGACGAACGCCTGGTTGGGCTTAATAGTGTGGCCCTGGAACGTGTCTTTGTCAAAGTTCCCATCCAGCACATTGTCGGCGTTGATGGCGTTCAAAAACTGCGCGTAAGTGAAGTCTTTGGGCCCGTCGCTCAGGTGCAGCAGCTTGGCGTTGCTTTGAGCGAAGACGGCCATCAGGCCGATGACAAGGACCAGCAGCAGGGTCCCGCGAACGATGTTATTTCTGTTCAAACAAAAGCCTCCTTCCCCGCCTAAAACAACGCTTGTTCCGACGCGGGAAGACTCTCTAAAATCCCATTGGGATACTTCTCTGTGAGAATGGGTTAGTATACCATATTCTCTCGCCTTCAACTCATCCTTATCTCGGCAATTTCCGATACTCATTAATACGAAGCTGCGCCTGGCAGCGTTCCCATCTTCTTCAACACGGCAGCCAGTCGGGACGTTCCGCAGGACTGGGAGAAGAAGTGGGCGATTGAAATCGCGGCAACAAGCACGCGAAACCTGCCTTCGCAGGTTAAGACAAGAACTCATTTCTGAGTCTGCGAAGGCAGACTTTGTGCTTTTGTTGCCGCGATTTCAATCGCCAGCCATTTCCCGCTCCACCCGCCACACGTCGCCCTTCTGAAACGCTGTTCCCGCCGCTGCCAATGTCCCCGCGCCAAGCTCCAGTGTGTGCGCCGCGCCGGATGCCCGCACGAGCCACCGGCCCGGCGGCACATTCGTGACCACCCGCAGAGTCCGCATCTCAGCGTCCAAAAACAGCACATCCAGCGCACACCGGACGCCGACTGTATGCACCGACGCGACGCCCGGCAGCCACAGCCCTTCGCCGGGCGGCAAAGACTGACGGCCCAGCACGCCCCACCCTTTTGACAGCCAGTTGTCCGCGCGGCTGACCATCGCGATCACACGCCCCGATGGCCCATGCATCAGCCGCCAGCGCGTCACTTGTAGCCCGAAACGGCGTCAACCTGCACCGCGCCGCGCTTGTCTAAATGCACCGAGAGCGTGTTCGGCGAGCCGCACGACGGGCATTCGGCCTCGCGCGTCTCCGGCCCATTTTCTTCCAGCGCCTCCGCGCTGACATCCACCGCCACCGCCGTCCCGCAGCAGAAGCAGACGTAATCGGCAGTCTCGCGCGGCTTCGGCACGGCCTTCGGCTCTTGAAGCCGTTCCCAGCGAAAGTGGATAAACAGACGCCCCCAATTATCGCCGTCTTTCTCAATACGATGGTAACGGGCTTTGACTTCCGGCTGGTCCAAAAAGCGCAGCACGGCCTTTTTGAGCTGCCCGGAGCCTTTGCCGGGAATGACTTCCACTTCGGTCGAGCGCTTGGCTTCCGCTTCGTCCATGATGGCTTTGAGGGCCAGGTCAATCGCGCGGCTGTCGTTATAAATCGGGTGCAGGTCAAGCTTGAGCTTCATAATATACGGCTATTGTAGCACACACGCAATCAGAGGAGTGTTATCAGGTAGAATAACGGGATGCAGCCTCTCGAACAGACCGTAAAAATCGAACTCATTTATCCAAACCAGCGAAGCATTCAAGCGATCTTACAGCAAGGAGATTATCTTGATAGTTCGGGTGAAGAGAACCGTCTTCTCATACTTCGTTATGAAGGTCGTGAGATCAGCGCAGGCCGGGAGACCCAGTGGCACTGCCTCTGCGCGATCAGAGTGGAACTAGAAAACGAGGGTATTTTGCTTCGCTGCTATGGGGCCAGTCGAAATGTTTATCCGTCAGGGATGTGCCTTAGTATGGGAGAAGGCTCTGTCGCTTATCGAACCTATCTGGGGCAGGCAGCACGAACTAAAGACCTAGTCGGCATATTTTGTACCGGCCCTGATGTTGTTCCGGCGACTCTCAAAGAACAGGCCGACTTCCATTGGGAGTGGATGAACGGATTTAAAGCCATGCGTTGAAGAACCATGTGCTAAAGCACATGGTTTTGACGGCTTTTAGGAGATACAATGGAAGACAAGACAGCAAAAGCGCCCTCGGCGTTCTTCGAGGATTTAAAGGAAGGACTTCTTGAAGGAATTGCACACTTTCAAGGAGACATAGAACTGAGAACGACTCTTATAACAATTTTTGATCCACCGCCTGCCTACGATGCAGAACGCATCCGCACCCTGCGGACAAATCTTGGCTTCAGTCAGCCGCACTTTTCTCGATGGCTAAATGTTTCACCTAAAACAGTGCAAAGCTGGGAGCAGGGGACACGGATACCGAGCCAGGCATCCGCGAGATTGCTGCAACTGATTGAAAATCCACATCTTTTGGATGGATTTCGTCAGCAGACAATTCAGCCTCTATGATTACCGTCACGAACATTGTGAAGACGTATAAGACCGGAGCGATGGATTTGACGGTGCTGAAAGGCATTTCGCTGTCGGTCGGCACGGGCGAGATGGTGGCGATCATGGGGCCGTCGGGGTCGGGCAAGTCTACGCTGATGAACATTATCGGCTGTCTGGACAAGCCAACTTCGGGATCGTATAGTTTGGACGGCGAGGAAGTGGCGCGGCTGGACGAGAATGCACTCGCCAAGATACGCAACCGCAAGATCGGGTTTGTCTTCCAGCAGTTCAACTTATTGTCCCGGACGACGGCGTTGAAGAATGTGGAGCTGCCGATGGTCTATTCCGGGGCGCGGGGGCGCGAAAGCAAGGCGAAGCAGTCGCTGATCCGGGTGGGCCTCGGCGACCGGATGGACCACCGGCCCAATCAGCTTTCCGGCGGGCAGCAGCAGCGGGTCGCGATTGCGCGGGCATTGGTGAACAACCCGGTGATTCTCATGGCTGACGAGCCGACGGGGGCTTTAGACACGAAAACGGGCGAGGAGATCATGGCGCTGTTTCAAGACCTGCACCGGGAAGGCAAAACGCTGATTGTCGTGACGCATGAAGAAGAAGTCGCCCGGCACTGCGAGCGGATCGTGCGCTTTAAAGACGGCGAGATTGTCAGCGACGAGGCTGTTACAAGCCGTGTCCTTGCCGGGTAAGTGATAGTATGTGGCTCGGCATTCTGTCCGGTCTTTACGCCATTCCCGCGCTCCTCGGCCTGCTGCTGAGTCTGAGGCAGGCTGTCGCGGCAGTGCGCTCGCGCCGCCGTTTGAGCGCGTTCGGCTGGGTTTCGGTCGTTGTGCTGTTCGTGACGGGCCGGTGGTGGGTAAGGCTTCTGCACTGTGCGGCCCCCGATGAGCCGAAGCCGCTGCGGCCCCATAAACGCGGCACGGCGATTGGGGCAGGCGGCGTCAAGCTGGAATGGGAGCAGTTCGGCCCGGACGACGCGCCTGCGCTTCTTTTCACCCACGGCTGGTCGCTGAGCCATGAAACGTGGTATTATCAGAAAGAAGCGCTTTCGGGCGAGTTCCGGGTTCTTGTCTGGGATTTGCGCGGAACGGACCGCTCGCAGCCGCCCGCCGACCGGGATTATTCGTTTGAAGCAATGACCGCCGACCTTGCCGCTGTCTTCGCGGCGACCGATGCCGGACGGCATCCGAAAGGCTGTGTTCTCGTCGGCCATTCGGTCGGGGCGATGCTGCTGCCGCTGTTTGCGACGCAGTATCCGCAGCTCATGGCAAACGTGCGCGGGCTGGCTTTGATCGGTGGCACCGACACGCCGATGCTCGAAACGATGTGGGGGCGGCGCGTTCTTGTGCCGATGCGCTTTTGGCTTTGGGAGCCGCTGGCTTGCTTGATGGGGTTTGCGCCTGCGCCGTTTGAAGCGTTTGTGAAGCTGATTTATCAGATGGGCTGCGTCCATCTGGCCTTGATGTTCGGCACGAATTGCGGGCAGGACAGCCGGGGGCAGGACGATCTTGTCGCCCGTCACTGCGCCCGGTTCTCAATGCGAGCCGCCGGCCTCGGCGCTTTGGCCTGTTTCGCATTCGACGCCCGCGCTTTGATGCCGAAGATCAACGTGCCGACGCTGGTGATGACGGGCCGGGGCGACATCAATATGCCGCCGGATATTCAGCAAGCGATGGCTGACCGCCTGCCGCAGTCGGAGCTTGTTTTGATTGAACACTGCGGGCATCTCAGCCTGCTGGAATGCCATGCAGAGGTCAACGCCCTTTTACGGGATTTTGCCCGGCGCTGTTTCGAGTAGCTGTCAAAACGAAGGAGAACCCAATGCCGCCCAGACGCTTCTGTTTTCTCGCCGCTACGCTCTTTTGCAGCATCAGTCGTGCCTGCACCGAGCCGCTGGTCATTCCCCTGCCGCCGCACACGATTTCCACCCCGCCTGCCGCAAGCGCCCTCGGCTCGCCGGTGATCGGCTCGTGGCATGACGGCCTGTGCCTGCTGCTGCCGCCCGGCGTGACCCCATTTGAGGCCGTTTCCGACACACTGACTTTTCGGGCCGACGGCACGTTCACCCAGACAGTGGAGAAGGCAACGGGGCGGGTGCCGTCGCGCGGCACCTACACTGTCACCGGCAGCCGCCTGACACTTTTTTACCTATTCGGCCCACCCAAGCCGGTGCAGTATGAATTTTCCCGTGCCGGCGACCGTCTGCGGCTTCAGCCGGTCGGCCTCAGCAGGAGCGCCGCTTGGACACTGTCGCGGACTGCCGCCCCAGCTTTAGAAAGACCTTCTCTTTGACTGACCACCCCCCCAAGCGCCTCGTCGTCGCCGTCACGGGAGCCAGCGGGGCGCTGTACGCCGTGCGGTTTCTGCGGCAGGCATCGCGGCACTATGACGATGTTTATGTCATGCTGTCCGACAACGCCGTGGCCGTGTTCCATACCGAGACCGGTGGGACGCTGACACGGCCCTACTCAGCACAGGACTACCTCGGCACGGATGTGCCTTACGACAACATCCACTTTCTCAGCGCGAAAGACTACTTCACGCCCCCGGCGTCGGGGTCGTTCGTCCATGACGGCATGGTGATCATTCCCTGCTCGATGGGAACGCTGGGGCGCATTGCGGGCGGCATCTCAAACGATCTAACGACGCGGGCCGCCGATGTCTGCCTGAAAGAGCGCCGCAAGCTGATTTTAGTGGCCCGTGACACGCCGCTCAATTTGATCCACCTGCGGAACATGGTGACGGTGACGGAAGCCGGGGCGATTGTCCTGCCTGCCGTGCCGGCGTTCTACCATCAGCCGAAGACCGTCGAAGACTTGGTAGACACAGTGGTCGCGCGTGTCCTGCAAAACCTCGGTGTCCCGCAGGACATTCAGCCGCAGTGGGCGGTGGAGGAAGAGTGAAAGCCTCTGTGTTGCTGATTTGCCTTTACAGCACCCGAAATGCCTGGCCCAGCGCGGTTTCCGATTCCCAGGCTTTGACTTCCGCCGCCTGCCGGGCTTCGTCCCAGTCAAGCGGGGCGGCAAGCGCCTCTAAAGCCGCCGGCATTTCGGACTGCCGCCGCTCGCCGGTCCAGTCCGGCGGGACGCGGCGTTCCAGAAAATCGCGCAGGGTCAGGCAGTCGTCTTCAGTCACGGCGCATGAAACGCGCTCGGCAAGGCTTGTGCCGGGATGCTGAGACGGCTCCGGCAGGGGCGCCGTCGCCGTGCGGCAGGGCGGGACGGACAGAGCGCGGCCCAGCTTCCGGCAGGCCAGGTCTACCGCGTCTTCGGCCACGCGGCGGAAACGGGTCACGCCCGCGCCGGAAGCCGTCAGCAGGCCGTCGCATCGCTTCCCGTCCGCCCCGGCGTCTTCCACTTCCTGACCCGGCACAACGACCGCATGAATGGCCGCTTCGGCGCGGCGTACCTCCGCGAAATTCCAATCGGGCAGATACGCCTGAACGGCTTGAACCAGTGCGGCGACTTCCGCGCCTGTCGCATAAATAGGATCGTTGTCGTGATATGCTGCGGTGAGGCTGCCGGCCCACCAGCCATTGACGCCCGGAGCTGCCGCCAGAAGCGTCGGCACGTCTTCCTGCGGGAAGACGAGAACATCCCCCGCGCCCGGCAGGGGCGGCCCGACGACCGATACGGTCTTGACGCGCTTTAAGCTGGGATGAGGCTCGCCCCGCAGCGAAGGTGAGCCGTTCCCGGCGGCGAGAATGACGAGGGAGGCTTCGGTTCGGCCGGTTTCCCCAGACAGCGTGTTTTTCCACGAAACCCCCTCTACCCGCTCACGTCCCGGCCGGCCCGGCCCACGGGAAAGGGCCTCAACACGTGTGTGCGGATGCAGCGCCGCCCCGTGCCGCCGGGCATCCTGCGCCAGCGCCCGCGCCAGCCGTGCGGTATCGGGAACGACCGCTTCCCAGACCAGCGCCGCGCCGAGCAGTCCATTGGCACTCAGGCTCGGTGCCCGCTTTTGAGTGGCCTTGATCGACAAAAGCTGATGGACCCGCAGGGCATGGTCGAAGCCCAGGGCATCGGAGAGCGCCAGCCCGGCCCTCAGACGGGCCTGCGCCAGCAGGCCGTGGCTGTAGAACGGCACCAGGCACGCCTGCGGGCGAACCCAAGGGGACGCGGTTTGGAGCAAAATTTCGCGCTCTTTGATGTCTTCGCGCACCCGCGTAAAGTCTAAAGTGCCGAGGGCGCTCAGGCCGCCCAGCACTAAACGGCTGCCATGCGACACCGCGCCTGCGCCGAAGTCTTGCGCCTCAAGCAAAGCGACCGACAGGCCGCGCTGCGCCGCGTCCCGCGCAACCCCCGCGCCGAGCAGCCCGCCGCCGACCACGACCAGATCAAAAGTTTTTGGCAGACTCATGCCGCTAGTATACCAGTTCAGCGTTTTCTTAATGTTCTCTTTACATTCAGGGGGTACAGTAGCCTTCGTAACCACCCGGACACTTCGAAGAGGAGACCATTTATGAACCGAAAAGGCTTTACGCTGATTGAGCTGCTCGTCGTCATCGCCATTATCGCGATTCTCGCCGCGATTTTGTTTCCGGTATTTCAGCGTGTTCGTGAGAATGCCCGCGCGACGGCTTGTTTATCCAACATGAAGCAGATCGGCCTCGCGCTGACCCAGTACACCCAGGACAGCGATGAGAAAATGTTTTTCCGCGCCAACTGGGCGAACTCCCGCTCCGGCAAAGTCCCTACCGTCGCTAAAGTGAATACCTGGTGGAACCAGCTCCTGCCGTACATTAAGAGCGACGCCGTTTTCGTCTGCCCCAGCGACTCCAACGTGACCAATCCCGTCGGCGGGCCGATTACCAACACGAATGTTGATCTCAGCGGAAACCCGATGCCGCGCTCCTATATCGCCTGCGCGTCGGCGGAAAGCCTGGCGCTGGGGCAGATTGACGACCCCGTTGAGACAATGGTGATCACCGAAAAGTGGGGTACGGACTACACCTGCTCCCCCGCCGGATCGAGCTGCGTCACGGATAGCTGGATTGAGCCGTTCAACGGCGACATGACGACCGATGCGACCGACCCAACCCGTATGTTCAAAGTCGGCAACCGGCACAACCTGCGTGTCAACTGCGCGTTTTTTGACGGTCATGCCAAGTCCTACGGCAAAGACACGATTGAAAACAGCAAAGACCTGACCGGCTGTGAGCTGATCTACAAGAACCCGTATCCCGGCCCGAACCCGCCGACGGTGACAAGCTCTTATACCTCCGCTCAGCCGGGCCAGCCTAACATCTGCGCGACGCCCAGCTTCACTTATCCATAGGACAAACAGAAAAAAGCTCCTGCTTCTTATCGGAAGCAGGAGCTTTTGCTTAGGAGCTCACCCGGCAAGCGACGGCTTATTCATCAGCTTGTTCCAGATCTCGTAGTCTACGGCCTTTTTGGGGACCAGCAGCTCTTCGTGGACTTCTTCCTCGCCGTGCGCGATCAGCTCGCCCCGGTCCGGGGTCCGCAGGTCCAGAAACACATCGCCCTGCGCCAGCCGGGTTCCCGGCGCGACGAAGAACAAGCGGCGCAGCTCGTCTTTGTGCCAGTCCGGCAGCATCTCGTAAACAGCCTTGATTGCCGTGCCTTCAATCAGGTCTTCGTTCGGCTTCAGCATCCCCTGCTGGCCGGTGTGGCTGTCGCCGTGAAGGGCCGCTTCGTTCAGCGCGTCTTCCCCGACCGCTTCCGCCCGCGCTTCTTTCCGCATCTTGTCCGTATGCTCGAAAGCATGTTTTCGTGTTGTGTCTTGAGACATGACCATCCTCCGTCTATAGGTACGCTTTACCCGAAAGGCGCATGGGATTAACCGTGGTCAGCGGCGCGAGGCCGTGACAGGGTTCGGCATCGGCAGCAGAGTGACGACCGTATACGTCGACAAGTCGAAATACTTGCGGGCGACGGCCTGCACTTGGGCGGGAGTGACGGACTCGAAATGCCCCACATACGCCGTGTCGTACTGGTAGGTGTCGATCCGGCTGTAGAAGCCTAAAGCGTTGGCCCGCCCGGAGTTTGTCTGTGTGTCGAACAAATAAGAAGCGAGCAGGGTATGTTTGGCGGCGTCAAGCTCGGCGTCTGAAACAGGGACATCGCGCAGGGCGGCGATCTCGCCGAGGATACCCGCCCGGACGGCAGCATAATTGCCGGGGTCGAACTCGGCAAAGACGCTCATGGTTCCAGGGTCGCGCTGGGTCAGGTAGTTTGTGCTGATGGTCCGCACCAGCTTTTGACGCCGCAGCAGGTCCGCCTCTAAGCGGTTATTCCCGCCCTGGCCTAGCAAGGTCATCAGCACGTCCATCACCCATGCATCGGGCTTGTCCCGCACCGACGGTGCCCGGAACCCGATTTGCAGGCAGCCGTGCGCGGTCCCGGCGGTCAGATTTTCTTCGCGGATTTCCGTCTGCGGCGCAGGCGCTAAAAGAGTGTCGGCAGGAACAGCGCGAGAGGGCCAGCCGCCGAATTTTTTTTGTGCCAGCGCCAGCCCCGCTTCCGGCGTAATCTTGCCGGCCAAAACCAGAGTCGCGTTCGCCGGGGCGTAGTAGGTGTGGTAGAAGTCCAAAATCGCGGGGCGCGGCATCTGCGCGATATGCTCGGCGGTTCCCAGCAGCGGCCGCCCGTAGGGGTGATCGGGAAACTCCAACGCATTGTACGCCCGCCCGACCCGCCCGGCGGCCGTGCTGTCGTCGCGGGCCAGCTCGCTCAAAATGACCGGCTTTTCCGCATCAATGTCCGCCTGCCGCATTTCGGCGTTTTGCAAAGCGTCGGCCAAAACGGCCAGCGCGGCGGGGGCGTCCGCTGAAGCGACCGTCCCGTAGAAGTGCGCCCAGTCATAGGAAGTCGCCGCGTTCAGCGAGCCGCCCAAGTCTTCAATCGCCGCATCAATCTGGCCCGGCCCGCGCGTCGGCGTGCCTTTGAAGATGAGATGCTCCATAAAGTGCGCGACGCCGTTGTCCGCCGCCGTCTCCCGCCGCGTCCCCGCCCCGACCCAAACGTCCATCGTCACCAAATCTGCCGCATCTGACGGCGCGACCAGCACTTGCAGCCCGTTTGCCAGCCTGTATTCCGTGACAGTCCCCAGCCCCACCCCCGTCGCCGTAGAAGTCGGCTGCGTGACAATGGGAGCAGAAGTCACAGCTTGAGCGGGGGCGGAAACTGGAAGCAGAGCGAGAAAAATTGAAATCAGCAAGATGGGGACGCGCAACGGGCAGGTTCCTTCCAGAGCATTCCGAGTATTGTACCCCTTCTAACGAACAAAGCGGCGCGGACTGCCCGGAGCCTGCCGAACGGGAGCCTGAGCGTTGATAGGAACCGTGAAGCTGATCGGGATAGACCGCAGCTCGGCCTGCTGAACAACGCTGAATGTCAGGCTGTTCAGGTGCTTTGGCACGACAGACGGAGCCATTCTAAATGTCACGCGCCCGTTTTGGACTGTCCGAACCGGCGGCGTGAACGGCAGACGCAGGTTTGCCAGCATTTCGGTCGGCGCCCCTCTTCCCTGCTGCGGGAACCCGCCATAGAACGGCTCCAAATAATACGGCTTTTGCACTTGCAGGAAGTAAGTCTCCGGCTTATGGTACTTTTTGTAAAGCGGCGATTTCGGCAGTACCAGCGACGCTTGTTGGAACGGACCCGGCTGCGGGGGCGGCTGACCGAACCGGAGCAGCAGGCGGATGGTGTCGGGGCCGCTGTAGCCGAAGTATTGCCTGTTCCCCTGCCCTGGCGCGGGCAGCGGCAGCAGCGTGATAGAAATGCCGCTGGGCGTCACCGCCGACTGCGGCCGCGTCCCGATCTCATAGCTTGGCGGCGGCGTGTAGCCGCGCGGGCCGCCGAACTGCGGGGGCGGCACGCTTCGGCGGATATTGAGGTTATGGAAGGTCACGTTTTCGCTGACCGACGCCATCTGAACCAGGACGCCTGACAGCCGCAGGTAACGATTGTATTTGCCGTAAGGCGTTGGGATCATGTCCTGCATCGGCGGCTGAGGCGCCGGGCCGAACGCCGCCGTCCAGAGCGGCTGCCGCTGCATAAAGTGTGCATACTGCGGTCCGTTCCGTGCTTGCAACGCAGCGATCTCGGCGGGGCGAACCGCTTCCCACTCAAGCTGCCGCTTGAAAATCCGTACCACCCAGCGCGAGCCGGCAGGCATCTTTGCGGCCACCTCATAATGAATGCCGGTTGCCATTGGGTCGTACCGACTCGCGCTGGGGGAGATCGGCACATAGCCGGTATCACGCCAGGCATGAACCCCCAATGTCACACCGGCGCCCGAAAAGCTGCTCCGAGCCGCGACCGGTGGTACAATCGCATGGTACGGCGCGGTCAGCCGGATCAAGCGCCAATGGGCGGCATGGCCCTGTGCGCCGAACATCGTCACATCAATCGCCGGGTAGCCGTTCGGATACCCGCCGGGCAGCGTCACCAAATACAGCGGCGCGGGCTGGCCGCCGCGAGGATCAGACGAAAAGGAAGATACCGGCTCGACCTGCATCGGCACAGCATCGCCGTTCAAGGCCATGCTGGATGCCGACGGCATTTGGAAGAATGGCGGCGAGACAAACACGCGGACCCCGTTGCGCTTTTGCACGGTCGGCGGAGGCGGCTTTGGCCCCCGTACCCACAGTCCGATCCCGCCTGCGGGTCCATTGCCGCGCGGGCCGGTCAGAAAATCCATGTTCGCCGGGATGGGAAACGTGTACTGGCCCTGGGCATCGCCGCGCGTCACCGCCAGCAGCGTCAGCCCGACCTGGGTGCGCGGCGTCGTCCGGTCAACGGACGCCGGCGGCGCATTCTGCGCCTGCGCGTACTGGGCGGCTGCCGCAAAGATGATTGCTGCCGGCAGCAGCCGTGTTGTGATTTGTTTCGTAATTGCAGTCATTGTATGTTCCTATGGGAAGCGTGGGAATTTATTCCTACGCTGTGGGGCGAACCGCCGAGTGACCGCCTTCGCGGGCAAGGAGTAGGACAATCATTACAATCTTCTCCTTCTCCACGCAGGTGGAGATTAGGCGTCCTCGCCCCACAGCGTAGGAATTTATTCCCACGCTTCGTTGTGATGCCGAGACCTCTTTAGGCAATCACCATAATCATCCCGCACGATCCGACCAAGATTGGATGCAGCAAACGTGCTGTAATAAACAGAGGTGCGGCGATAGGCGGAATGCACCCGGCGGCTTTTGAGGAAGGTGGGGTGACGCCGCCGTTTCCATTGCAGCCGCCACTGCTCACCTATTGGAGTTTGCCGAAGCTGCCAGTGAATGATATTGTTCTCAAACGCTTCGGTAAACCGCTTGCGGGTGACTTTTGGGTTATCTCCTAATGCCATGCTGTTATTTTGCGAATACAACGCTGGAAACGGTGCGGTCGCCTTCGTTGGTCAGCGTAAAACGTCCTTGCAAGTCGCCGCGCACCAGAGACTCGACAATTTGCAGGCCCAGCGAGTCGGTCTTGCGGATGTCGAAGCTTTCAGGAAGCGGAGTGCCGTCGTTGGAGACTTCCAGGCTGACGGTTTTGTCGTCTTCGGCCAGCGAAATCCGAATGTCGCCGTCGTCCATGCCTTCGCCGAAGCCGTGTTCGACGGCGTTCTGGACCAGCTCGTTTAAGATGAGCGCGACGGACGTGGCCTGGGCTGAGGGCAGCAGAATATCCACGCCTTCGATTTTCATTAAGATGTGCTTGTTCGGCGCGAGAATGCCCTGCTGGGTGGCATGAATAATCTGCTCGGCGACTTTTTTGACGCTGATGATGTCTAAATCTTCCCGCGCCAGCAGCTCATGCACCGACGCGATCGCGAGGATGCGGTTCAAGGACTCGGTCAGCACCTGCTCGACGGAGCGCTGGCCGACGTAGTGCATTTGCAATCTCAGCAAAGACGCGACCTGCTGCAAGTTGTTTTTGACCCGGTGGTGCATTTCCTGAATGATGGCCGACTTCACCATGAGCTTTGCGTGTTCAATCGCAATCGCCGCGTGGTTGCCGAGGGCGGACAAGACCGAGATTTCGTCGTCGGTGAAGCGGTGCGGCTTTTCGGTGTAGCAGTTTAAAACGCCGATTTTCTTGTTCTTGACCAGCAAGGGAATCGCGGCGAGCGATGAGACCCCTTCGCGCCGGGCGAGATCGGGGGTCGCATATTCGGGCGAGTGCTTCAGGTCGTAGACCGTGATCGTCCGGCCTTCGGCAAGCGCCATCCCGGCAACACTTTCGCCGAGCTTGACACTGGCTTTCTTGGCGTAGTCTTTGCTTTTGCTTTGGGTTGCTTTGACGACAAGCTCCTGCTTGTCATCGTCCAGCAGCATCAGCGAGCAGATTTTAAACGACATTGAATCGGCGGTGGCGGCGACGATGAGCTGCAAGATTTCTTCCAAGTACAAATCGCTCGTGATCGTCTTGCTGACCTCGGACAGCGTGGAAAGCTGCGACGCCCGCTTTTCCAGCTTGCGGTACTGGCGCGAGTTTTCGACCGCGCCGGAGATCTGGGACGCGATGGACTGCAAGAGCCGAACCTGCGTTTTGGTATACTGGTGGTCGTTTACGGTGCGGACGTTGATGACGCCCAGCACTTCCCCCCGGTAGATGAGCGGGACAGACAGCATACTCTTGTACTTGTCTTCCGACAGCTCCGGGACGAACTTGAAGCGCGAGTCCTGGTGGGCATCGTGGCCGAGCGCGACGGCTTCTTTGTGCTGGGCCACCCATCCCGTGATGCCTTCGCCCACTTTCAGGCGCAGCTTGCCGACCACTTCCCCGGAGCCGTCGGTGACGGCCCGCAGGACAAGCGTATCGTGGGCGTCATTAAACAAGTAGACTTGGGACGAGTCCGTGCCGGTAACCTGGACGGCCACGCCCGCGACGGCTTTGAGCATTTCTTCTAAGTCAAACAGCGACCCCATCGCCTCGCCGATGCGCTTCAAGGCTTCCCCTTCGGCGTTCCGGTCGTCATGCGCCCGCTCCATCTTTTCAATCTTCGCCGCCGCCGCCGTCAGCTCGGACGTCCGTGTTTTCAGGGCATGATGCAGCCGCGTGGTCTGCGTTTCCTGGCGGTGCAGCGCCTGGGCGTGGCTCTTCATAAACAGCGCCCGGCGCGAGTAGCCGATGCGGGGCGGGACTTCAGTGGGCGTGGGTTTTCGTTTCATGGTGGGTGTTCTCTGTGAAGCGTTTCAGTGCGGGAAAGACAGTCGTTTCCAGCGGCGAAAAATACTCGGCATGGCCGGCATGGGTGACGGTGATGCGCGTCACCGGGCCTTTCGCCAGGGCCGTCAGCTTGTCGGACATGGCATACGGGATGAGTCTGTCGGCCCGGCTGTGGACGAGCAGCACCGGACAGGTGATTTGGGACATTTTGGCAGCGCTGGCAAACGGATACTTGAGAATAAGCCTGAGCAGCCAGGCGGGATAGATAGGATACTCTTGATGCCCCATGTCCGCCATGCTGGTATACGCCGCAAACAGCGCCAGCCCCGCGACGGGCTGCTTGGCCTTAAGCTCATGCGCGGCGAGATCAACGGCAACGCCGCTGCCTAAAGAGTACCCGGCAATAACGAGTCGCTTCTGGTCAATGTCCGGCTGCGCCCGCAAAAACTCATACGCCGCGCGGGCGGTCGCAAAGCAGTTGGTTTCCGACTCCTGCCCGCCGCTCTGTCCAAAGCCGACATAATCGGGCATCAGCACATTGACGCCGAGCCGCCGAAACGATTGAAACAGCCCGCGCTCAGGCGCGATGGAGCTGCCTTTGCCGGTGAAGAACAGCAGCGTCGGACGCCGGGCATATCCGGTATCGGGCGAACCGTTGGGCCGCAGCGCGTGGCCGAAGTAGGCCACAATGTTATCCCCGGCATCGGTGCGTAGCAGGACCGTCTGTGCGCCTCGCGGCGCGGATGTACCGACTGCCGCCGTCCGGGTGCGGGATGCCTGCGCGTTGAATACCAGAAACTTTTGGAACACGCCGAGGCAGACCAGCGGCAGGAAATACAGCAGCGCCATAGTAAGCAGCAGCCGGCGGGCGGGTTTAGGAATGCCCCGGCGAGGCTTCTGCGATTGGGCGGTATCCGTTTTCCTCATAGCGGCTCATGCAGAAGAAGCCGCCGGACGACTTTAGGGGACGTTGCGGCGGCTTCTTTGGCTTCAAATCCGGTCTCAGACGTTGTGGGCGATGATAATGGCTTCGGCAATCTCGCGCATAGATTTTCGGGTGTTCATGCTCTGGACCTGAATGCGGCGGAACGCTTCCTGCTCTTTCAGGCCATACTGGTCCATCAAAATGCCTTTGGCCCGGTCTACCGCCTTGCGCGTGTCCAGCTTGTTTTCGAGATCCGTGACTTCGTTTTCCAGCTCGACAAACTCTTCGTAGCGGGAAATCGCAATCTCCATCGCCGGCAGCAGATCGGCTTCTTTAAACGGCTTCACTAAATAAGCAAAGACCCCGGCGTCTTTGGCCCGGTCGACCAAGTCTTTCTGCGAGTAGGCCGTCAAGAGCAGCACCGGCGCGACCCCTTCGGTCGTGATGATCTTGGCGGCTTCAATGCCGTCCATTTCCGGCATCTTGATGTCCAAAATAATAATGTCCGGCTTCAATTCCCGCGCCGCTTCCACGGCCTTTGCCCCGTCGCCCGCCTCGCCGACGACCTGATGGCCCATGTTCTCCAGCGTCTTCCGCAGGTCCAGCCGGATAATCGGCTCATCGTCGGCGATCACGATCCGCAGTGATTCCATAATAGTCTCCGTTTTCTTTATCCCCGCGTCAATGGGTGCGCCTTGCGGGGGAATACAATTCTCTGTGTCCGCCCCTGCGTTATCTGCTATACTAGGCGTATCTTAACTTCATCATAGCAAATTTCCCGCCAAAAAGCAAGTATGCCTCAACCACTCACTGACTGCCCTGCCATAGACCTGCCGCCGCTGGACTTTCTGCGCTCGGTCGGGATGGTCTTTGCCGAGTTCGGGCCGAAGACGCAGGACTCCGGCAATGTGTCTTACGGCGTTGAGGTCGGCGCAGACCGCTTTTTCGTCAAGACGGCCGGCATTCCCGGCGATCCGCTTCCACGGCTTGACCACCCGGCCCGCGTCGCGCTCCTTCGGAGTGCCGCCCGGCTTAATGAAAGCGTCCGGCATCCGCTGCTGCCCCCGCTGTACCATGTGATCGAGTCGCCGGATGGCCCGATGCTAATCTACCCGTGGCTGGACGGTGAGCTGTTAGGCGTGCCGCGTGAGCGGCGGGATGATCCGCTCTCGTCGTTTCAGCGGTTCCGCGCCCTGCCCCTGTCTGACGTTCTTTCTTGCCTCACGGCCTTGTTTGACCTGCACGTCCGCTTGGCGCAGGCTGGGTGGATCGGGGGCGACTTTTACGACGGGTCGCTGCTGTACGATTTCGCATCAAAGCGTCTTTGGGTGATTGATTTAGATTCCTACCGGGATGCCCCGTTTGTAAACGATATGGGCCGGATGTTCGGGTCGTCCCGCTTTATGGCCCCGGAAGAATACGAGATGGGCGCACGGATTGATGAGCAGACGACGGTGTATGTCATGGGCCGGACTGCGCTTGTCTTTTTGGCCGAAAATGGTCCGCCTGCGCTGCTCCAAGTCGCCGCCCAAGCCTGCGCCCCGGCGCGAGACGCGCGGTTTGCAACAATGGCCGCCTTCTTCCCTGCCTGGCAGCACGCCCTGCCGGCACTGGCGTCCGCCCCTACCCTGGTCCTGATGGCCGGGCTGCCGGGCGCGGGCAAAACCACGCTGGCATTGGCGATCGGGAAAGAATTGGGCTGGCCCGTACTGGACAAGGACACGGTGAAGACGACGCTGTTGGAAGCGGCGGTTCCCGAAGCCGTCGCCGGTCCCGCGTCCTATCTTCTGCCGCTGGCTCTCTGCCGTGATTTGGTTGTCCAGCAGCGGCTGTCCGTCATCTTTGACAGCCCGGCGCTGTACCCGGCGAACATCGCGCAGGCGCAGGGGATCGCCGCAGCGTCAGGCGGGACGCTCAAA
Organism: Capsulimonadaceae bacterium; assembly: GCA_965277885.1. Classification (GTDB taxonomy): domain Bacteria; phylum Armatimonadota; class Armatimonadia; order Armatimonadales; family Capsulimonadaceae; genus JANXMY01. Next base: position 1,679,624 of record CBDIDS010000003.1, read on the forward strand.
GTGATCTACTGCCAAGCAGACAGCGTTCTGCGAAATCAGCGGCTGGCCCAGCGTCCGCGCCGCCTGTCGCAAATGGTAAGCGACCCGACTTCGGATGCCGAGGGATTGGCGAGATTCGCGCATCTGCCGCCGGAGCGGCTTGATCTTTTGATGGATCGGCCCCTGGCCGAACTGACGGCGGACGCGCTGGCGTACATCCGAGGAACCTAATATGACACCGAAACACATTGTCGCCGTGGCGGGCCTCGTCCGGGACGCCGAGGGTCGGGTTCTGATGATCCGCAGTCCGCGCGGCGACTGGGAGTTCCCCGGCGGGCAGGTGGAGGAAGGCGAAGATTTGGTGACCGCCTTGCAGCGGGAAGTCTTAGAAGAAACCGGCATCGCCGTGACCGTCGGCAGGCTTGCGGGCGTCTATTCCAACGTCAAATCGCACATCGTCATGTTTGACTTCCTCTGCGAGCTTGTGTCAGGAGAACTTCAAACCAGCGCCGAAAGCCTGGCTGTAGAATGGGTCATAAAAGACGAAGCATTAGGCCGCATCATCCGCCCGGTCATCCGCGACCGGATGCGCGACATGCTGGAGTTCACCGGGGAAGTCATCTACCGCGCCTATGAGTTTGACGCCGACAAAGTTTACACGGGGTACGTTATTCACCGAGAGCAAATGCTGTAAAGAAAGTATACCGATGACACAGAAAGAGCAAATGAAGCCGGAGGCGGAGCAAGCAGACGAAAAAGATCTAAAGGAAATGGCGAACTTTAGTGCATTACAGGCAGAGTTTGCCGAAGAAGACCGTGCATTAGCCGAGGCCGGGATGTCCGGTTATGCGGCAGGATTGGCGCGTGAAGATGACGCATGGTACATCAGATGGGACACATAGAACCGACTTTGCACCCATTGCGAATTCCTAGCGGTTGGGAGATTCATTGGAATGTCTTTTATGAGAGGGAACTGACTCAGGATGCAATCGAGTCCAGCCTCTTTGTTGATGCCGAGCCGCTCTTTTGGGCAGTTCACCCTAAGCGCAGATTTGGCCTCAGCATGGAATGGCAATGGGAGGGGGATACTCTTGGCTGCTTCTGTCTTTCTGTGCTTTACGCGCCCTATCAGACCACGCCGCAGGGCCGATACTTCAAAAGTTCACCGCTGGAGTTTCGTGCCGAGCCGGTTTATCAGTTCAAGACCCAATCCCAATCAGGAATGGCTCAAAAGATAGACGAATGGCTTGCCTATTGCTTAGAGCTTGTTCATGGACCACCTATGGCGTAGAGCGGTTGCCTTTACAAAGATTTGCGCGAGTGCAGGGCAGTCAGGGGTACAATAGACCTATGACTGCGGGAATTGTGTATTTGATTGGGGCGGGGCCGGGTGATCCAAAGCTGATCACGGTCGGCGGGGCGGACGCGCTGCGGGCCGCCGATGTCGTGGTGTATGATAGGCTGGCCCATCCGAAGCTGCTGGATTATGCGCCTCTGACCGCCGAGCGGGTGTATGTCGGGAAGCAGGCGGATAAGCACGCGATGAAGCAGGAAGACATCAACGCGCTTCTTGCGGACCGGGCGGCGGCGGGCAAGACGGTCGCGCGGCTCAAGGGCGGCGACCCGTTTGTGTTCGGACGCGGAGGCGAGGAAGCGGAGTACCTGCGGGAACGGAACCTGCCGTTTGTGGTCCTGCCAGGCGTGACTTCGGCGATTGCCGCGCCGGCCTATGCGGGCATTCCCGTCACCCACCGCGACGCGGCCTCATCGTTTGCCGTGATCACCGGGCATGAGCGCGACGACAGCCGGGAGTCGGCGACGCGCACGGCGGGCGAGGCGGAAGGGCGGCGGCGCTGGGACAAGATCGCGAACGCCGGGGACACGCTGCTGTTTTTGATGGGCGTCGAGAACTTGGGCGAGATCGCGACGCAGCTTCAGGCGCACGGACGCAGCGCCGAGACGCCGGTCGCGTTGGTGCGCTGGGGAACCTGGGCGGGGCAGCAGGAAACCCTGGTCGGGACGTTGGGCGACATTGCTGAAAAAGTCCGGGCCGCAAACTTTAAAGCGCCTGCGGTGACTGTTGTCGGCGAAGTTGTCCGCCTGCGCGAGCGCCTGCGCTGGTTTGATTTAGGGCCGCTTTCGGGGAAGCGCATCGTCGTGACACGGGCGCGGGAACAGGCGTCGGAGTTTGCAGACAAGTTGACCGTGAAAGGCGCGGAAGCGGTTTTCTTCCCGACCATCAAGCTTGTTCCGCCGTCTGATGGCTACGCAGCTTTAGACGACGCGGTTGTTCATGTCGGCGCCTATGACTGGATTTGCTTCGCCAGCGCCCCGGCGGTTCATGCCTTCTGTGAGCGCCTGGCTTACGCGAACAAAGACGCCCGTTCGTTCAGCACGGCCAAAATCGCCGCCGTCGGTCCCGCGACCGGCGAAGCGCTGAAAGCGCATGGGTTGAGGACCGACTTCCAGCCCGTAACTATGACCGGCGCGGGCCTCGGCCAAGAGCTGCCCGAAGAACCCTTCGGCAAGAACTTCTTAATCCCCCGCGCCAAAGACGGCGATGACGGGCTAATAAACTCCCTCACGGGCCGCGAAGGCACGGTAGACGCCGTGATCGCCTACGAAAACGTCGTAGATGCCGCCGACGCCGATACGCTCAGGCAGCGGCTATTAAGCGGCACGATAGACGCCGTCACATTCACAAGCTCGTCCACCGTCAAGAACTTCGTCTCCGCCCTCGGTGATATGATGCTTCCTGCGTCGGTTGCCGTTGCCTGCATCGGCCCCAGCACCGCAAAAACCGCCGAAGAACTCTTAGGCCGCGCCCCGGATTTAGTGGCTGAGACGCCGACAATGGACGGGCTTATCGCCGCGCTGGAACAGCATTACGCAAAATAGAGCAGGAATGACGGGTCAGAAAGCGGATTTGGGACATTACGAGATGCAGTCTACAATAATGCCAGACAAAACGGAATCAGATGCTAAGACTCAGCGTTTAAGATTGACTTGCCTTACACTCGATGGGTGGAAGTCAATCAAGGCACTCAACGAGTTTCCTTTAACTGACATCAACGTGCTTATTGGCACAAATGGAGCAGGGAAATCTAACCTAATTTCGTTTTTTAGGATGTTGAGCTGGCTATCGGACGAAAATCTCCAGACTTACATCGCAAGATATGGCGGAGCGAATGCTTTGCTGCACTGCGGAGCGGCTTCAACGCCTCAGCTTTCCGCTGCAATGGCGTTCGAGTCGGAAAAAGGAAAAACGGAGTACGACTTTAGGCTTTTTCACGCTGCTTCTGACACCCTCATCTTCGCCGACGAGCAGTTTTGCTTCACACCTGCCGGCAAACACGGCCACAAGTTTCAATCTCTTGGCTCAGGACACCGTGAAGCGTTGGTTGTTGCTCAGAAGGATGCAAGTGGGACAAGAAGATTTCTGACGAACGCTTTGAAGTCATGCATTGTGTATCAATTTCATAACACATCCGAGACCGCCCGGATGCGGCAGCGCTGGAGTGTTGACGACAATGCTTTTTTAAAAGAGGATGCTGCAAACATTGCCCCATTTTTGATGAGGTTGGCAGACGAGTACCCAAAGCATTACCGCTTAATAGTGGAAACAATCCAGCAAGCGGTGCCTTTCTTTTTGAACTTTACATTTAACTCAACCGGCAACACAATCATGCTGCAATGGCGAGAGCGCACAGGTGACACGGTTTACAGCGCTTACCAAGCTTCCGATGGAATGCTGCGCGTTGTTGCATTGACTGCTTTACTCTTGCAGCCTGCCGAAAAGTTGCCTAGCCTTCTTGTCTTGGACGAACCAGAGTTAGGGCTTCATCCTTACGCGATTGATGTGATCGCGGGATTGATACGGAGCGCGTCACAAAACTCACAAGTCATTGTCGCCACTCAGTCCACAACTTTTCTGGACAATTTTGACCCGTCTGAAATTGTTGTCGTAGATCGCGATGATCATGGCAGCTCCCAGTTTCACAGATTAAAGAGTGAGGAACTTCAGGAATGGCTTTCTGAATACTCGCTGTCTGAGCTGTGGGAGAAGAATGTTATCGGCGGGCGGCCTAAATGAGATTGCATATCATCGTGGAAGGTCAAACCGAAGAAACTTTCGTGAATGAGACATTAGCACCCCATCTTGCGGGACTAAAAATTGTCACTGATGCCCGGCGCGTGATGACAAGCAGAAGTCGTTCAAAAATCCACCGAGGTGGCACAACAACCTATCATAAAGCTCGATTTGATGTGACTCAATGGTTAAAACAAGAGAGTGATGCCGAACAGTGGTTTACGACAATGTTTGACTATTACGCCCTGCCGAATGACTTTCCCGGACACCAGGCAGCGCAGAAGCTATCTGATTCCTACAAACGTGTGGAAGCAATTGAAGATGCGTTCGGTGAGGACATTGACGATTATCGGTTTATTCCCTATATTCAACTGCATGAATTTGAAGCGCTCCTGTTCACTGAAATTCAGCAGATGGAGTGGGCATTTATAGATCATGAGCCGCAAATTGAAGCGTTGAGCAGGATTGCACACGCGCATGAAAATCCTGGAATGATCAATCTTCAGCCGGAAACAGCGCCGTCAAAGAGAATTATCAAAGCTATCCCAGAGTACGGGGCGCGAAAGTCCGCTGCCGGGCCGTTAGTAGCAAACAAAATTGGGGTTGCAAAGATGCGAAGCAAATGCCCACATTTTGACGAATGGATTACAAAGCTGGAGGAATTAAGCCAAGTGCAGCCAGAACAGACAGGAAATGAGCCAACTGAATGATCCTTGTGATTGACAATTACGACTCGTTTACTTACAATCTCGTGCAGTATCTTGGGGAAATGGGCGCGGAGCTGGATGTTCGGCGCAATGATGCCGTCTCGCTTTCCGAGATTGCCGAGATGAAGCCGGAGAAGATCGTAATCTCGCCCGGCCCCGGCACGCCCGACGATGCCGGGGTGACGCTGGACTTGATTAAAGAATTTGGGCGGACGGTTCCCATTTTCGGCGTCTGCCTGGGCTTGCAGGCGATGGGGCAGGCACTCGGCGGGCGAGTCATCCGGGCGGACAAGCTGATGCACGGGAAGACTTCGATGGTGACGCACCGGGGACAGGGCGTATTCGCCGGGCTGCCGTCGCCGTTTGCGGCGACCCGCTACCATTCGCTGATTGTGGAGTCGTCGTCGCTGCCGGAATGTTTGGAAGTGACGGCGGAGGCGGAAGACGGCGAGATCATGGGCCTGCGCCACAAAGAATGGCCGCTGGAAGCCGTGCAGTTCCACCCGGAAGCCGTCTTGACGGAGCATGGCAAGCAGATGTTAAAGACGTTTTTAGATCGCTGAATTGGGAGCGTTAAGCCGATGAACTTGTACGCAAAACGCCTGAGCCTGGTGCGGACGGCCATGCACGAGAACGGGCTGGACACGCTGATTGTGACGCCCGGCGCGGCGATGCGGTATTTGACGGGCTTTTCGGAGCCGGGATCGCGGTTTCTGGCCTTGATCATTCCTGACGACCAACCCTGGCTGTTTGTCGTGCCGGCGCTGAACGCCGAACAGGCACGTCGGAACCCGGCGGGGATCACCGATGTTCGCGCCTGGGACGACGGCGTGGGCTGGGAGCCAGTGCTGGCTCCGCTGGCGAAAGAACTCATGCTGGACATCGGCATTGTCGGGATAGACGACGATATGCCGGCCCGGTTTGTGCTAAAGCTGCAAGAGCTGATGCCGACCGCGCTGTTTCGCCTTGCTGGTTCTGCACTCGCACCCTTGCGCTCCCGCAAAGACGCGCTGGAACTGGCATCTTTGCAGCGGGCCGCCGAGGCGACCGATGCGCTTATCCCTGTGGCTTATGCCGCCTGCCAGGTCGGCGCAAGCGAGCGGGAGATTGCGTCGGCGCTTGGACAGGCTATCGCGCAGGCTGGTCACGCGGACTCGTTTGCGCCGATCGTCGGCGCGGGCGCGAACGGCGCGTCGCCGCATCATAACACCGGCGCGGCCAAGCTGAAAACGGGCGATGTCGTGATCTTGGACTTTGGGGCGATGGTGGATGGGTATCACGGCGACATCACGCGCACCGTCGCGGTCGGCACGGCGTCGGACGAAGCCCGGCGCGTTTACGCAACTGTCTGCCAAGCGTACTCGGCAGGTGTCGCCGCCGTTCAGCCCGGCGCGACGGCGCACGACGTTGACGCCGCCGCCCGGAAAGTCATTGAAGCTGCCGGGTACGGCGAGTTCTTTATCCACCGCACCGGCCACGGCATCGGCTTAGACGACCATGAAACGCCGTACATCATGGCCGGCAATTATACGCCGCTGCTGCCCGGCCACTGCTTCTCGGTTGAGCCGGGGATTTATCTGCCGGGTCAGTTCGGCGTTCGTTTAGAAAACATTGTCACCGTGCGGGAAGACGGCACCGCGCGTGTCTTGAACGAATCCCTCCCGCCGGAAATTGTCGTGCTGTAGGATCCCAATGAAACTGATTGCCGACGCTCTCATCACACTGCCCTTCACGCTGGACTTCTGCGCCAAAGGCCCGGACGTGGAACCGCTCGCCTGTATGCTGAACGGCATGGATGCGACCCTCTTTTTCCCGCCTTCCCTGAGCGAAGGCACCGACGGGCAGGGCATCTTCGGCGAATGGGCCTGGTGGACGGGGAAAAACCTGCGTTTAGTCTTAGAGCTGACGATTATCGGCGACGAAGACACGGAGCTGCTGCGGACCCAGGCGCTTGCGACCGGCCAGGAGATTTTGCGCCGCTTTCTGAACGCTTACCGCTGGCGATTTAGCCGGCCTGAAGTGCATCCGGTTGTGCTGGACCCGCGCGTTGTCACGCTCTCGGTGCAGCATGACGACGGCAAGATCGAAAAACTGCCGGAGCCGCTGTCGTCGTTCTTCTACCAGAATATGCCGCCCAAGCCGCCGCTGGAAACTTCTGTGAATGCGACCACTTTAGAGACGCTTTACGCCGACATTCAGACCGGCATAGACCCGCCGCTGGCCGGGCAGCTACGCCTCGACGCCGAAGCGTTAGAAGCGCAGGGCGAAACCGAACGCGCCGAGTTGGTGCGGGGGCTGATAACCTCGTGAGCCAAATCGCGCCGACGCCCCAGCCCCCCTACTACGCCGCCATCTTCACGTCGGAGCGCACCCCCGGCGACCACGGCTACGCGGACATGGCCGCGCGAATGCTGGAGCTGGCCGCCGATCAGCCCGGTTACCTCGGCGTCGAAGCAGCCCGGTCTGGGTTAGGCATCACCGTCTCCTACTGGGACAGCCGCGAGGCGATTGCCGCCTGGAAGCAAAACGCAGAGCATCTCGCCGCCCAGCAGCAGGGGCAGGACGAGTGGTACAGCGCCTACACCGTCCGCATCTGCCGCGTCGAGCGCGAGTACGGTTCGGCAGGCGAGAACGAAGGCAGCCTATGAAACATGCAACACAGCATTTAATTAGCAGAAATAATGGGGTTGTTCTTTGAGCTATTTGTTGTTTATGGATGAAAGCGGTCATGATCATCGCTCAATGCCGTATGAAGTTCGCGGTGGGGTTGCCCTCCATGCGTCCCGTGTTTGGCCCTTTGTCCAAAAAATGCGGGCGCTTGAACAGGAAGCCTTCGGCGGTTCCCTTCATGAGTTTGCGACAGAGATAAAAGGGAGTAAGCTGCTGGACAAGGACCGATTTCGCTGGGCAGCACAGGAAGCAGAAGCATTGCCGGATGTTGTTCGACGAAATCATGCAAAGGCATTTCTGACTAAAAAACTCACAAAAGAGGTGCCGAACCGCAGTGAATTCACCGCGTATGGACAGGCCAGCCTTCTGCTGGCACGAACCATCTTCCGGCTTCTAGAGGAAGAGCAAGCTGTTTTGTTCGCAAGTGCCGTTCCACGCAGCACCATGAAACCACCCACTTCGCATAATCCCGAAGATTTGCGAAAGGATATTGTTTTCTTATTAGAACGGTACACATACTTTCTTATGGAAAAAGAGGAAACAGGATTGCTGATCATGGATGAAACAGAGCATACGGACGACCGCCGCCAGATCAGCAGGCTGAACAAGTATTTCAGCCTGACGGCAGTGGGACGCGAACGCGCACGGCATATTGTTCCGACGCCGCTTTTTGTTGCCTCAGACATGACTTATCCTATCCAAGCTGCGGATGTCTGCATCTATTGTATCAATTGGGGATTTCGCCTACCGGAACGCGGCATGGACGCGCCAATCCGCCGGGAAATTGCTGAAGATTTCGGCGCAGCTCTTTCAAGGCTTCAATGGCGGGGTCAGGGGGCGAGACAGGGCGCAGAATATGTAAGCTATGGGATTGTCTGCGTTCCTGATCTATACGCTTCGCGCTAAAATAAAAAAGGAGGCAATGCCCATCAAAATGTTTGATGCGCCGAGCCTCCACTCATATTATGGCACAAAAAAATGAAAAACGCAATACAGCATCTTATTGAGGGCAAGCATCTTGCCGAAGCCGAGGCGGCGGATGTGATGCGGCAGATTATGGAAGGGCTGGCGACGGACGCCCAGATCGCCGCGCTTGCCGTTGCGCTCCGCATGAAGGGCGAGACGGTAGAAGAGATCACGGGCTTTGCGCGGGTCATGCGGGAGTACGCCGTCCAAGTCCCGGTGCGGACGGACAAAGTCATTGTGGATACCTGCGGCACAGGCGGGGACGCGCTGAAGACGTTCAATATCTCGACGGCGGCGGCATTGGTGGTCGCGGCAGATGGGCGGCTGGCGGTCGCGAAGCACGGCAACCGGGCAGCGACGAGCAAGTGCGGCAGCGCGGACGTGCTGGAAGCATTAGGGGTCAAGCTGGACTTGCCGCCGGAGCGTCTGGGGCAGTGCATTGACGAAGTGGGGATTGGGTTTCTGTTTGCGCCGTCCATGCACCCGTCATTCAAATACGCCGCCGGGCCGCGCCGGGAGATCGGCATTCGGACCATCTTCAATATGCTGGGGCCGCTGACAAACCCGGCAGGCGCGTCGGTGCAGCTGATCGGCGTTTACGATGGGGCGCTGTGCGAGACCTTGGCACACGTTTTGAAGAACTTAGGCAGTCAGCGTGCGCTGCTCGTGCATGGCGTGGACGGCCTGGATGAGCTGTCTACGCTTGGCGAGACCGCCGTGAGCGAATTAAAAGACGGCCAGGTGACTTCGTACAAGCTTGACCCGGAATGGGACCTGGGACTGGCCCGCGCGACGATTGAGCATCTGGCGGGCGGCGAAAGCGTCGCCGAGAACGCCGAGATTTTGCTCCATATTCTGCGCGGCAAGGACCGGGGGCCGCACCGGGATATTGTCTGCCTCAACGCCGCCGGTGTCCTGCTGGTTGCCGGGGCCGAGGAAACGCTGGAAGACGGCATTGAGCGGGCGTCGGCCTTGATTGACAGCGGCGCGGCGCTGGGAGCTTTGGAGCGATTGAAAGAATTCACGAATGCCTGAGCCGAAGATTTTGGATACGATTGTGGCACACAAGCACGCGGAGGTGCAGGAGCGGCAGGCGAAAGTCTCGCCATCAAAGATAGCGGCCCGTGCGGCGGCGGCTCCCCCACCCCGCGACTTTTTGGCGGCCTTGCAGTCGCCGAAAATGGGTCCCGTAACTCTTATTGCCGAAGTCAAGAAAGCCTCACCGTCGGCAGGCATCATTCGGGCCGACTTTGACCCCGTGGCGATTGCAAAGGAGTACGAAGCCGCCGGCGCATCGTGCCTCTCGGTGCTGACCGACGAGAAGTTCTTTCAGGGCCACGACGATTATCTTGTCGCCGTGCGCCAGGCCGTCAGCCTGCCGATTATCCGCAAAGACTTTATGATCAGCAACTGGCAGATCATTGAGTCGCGGGGGCTGGGAGCAGACGCGGTGCTGCTGATTGTCGCGGCGCTGTCACCGGCACAGATTGCAGACTACCAAGCCATCGCGGACGAACTCGGTATGGCGGCGCTGGTGGAAGTGCATACGGAAGCGGAAATGGAAGTGGCGCTGCGGGCGAATGCGAAGCTTATCGGCATCAACAGCCGAGACTTAAACACGTTCGTGACGGACTTAGGCACGGTGGAACGGCTGACGGCGATGGTTCCGAGTGATGTGACGATTGTGGCGGAAAGCGGCCTGAAAACGCCTGCCGACGTGAAGCGTGTCGCGGACGCCGGGGCGAAGGCAATTTTAGTGGGGGAAACCCTGATGCGTTCAGAGGATATTGGGGCGGCGGTGCGGGGACTGATGGAGTGAACCCACCCCGCCTCGTTCCTCGTCGACCCTCCCGAAACGGGAAGGTGAGGAGCAAGACACAGAGCAAAAGGGCGCAGCAAGCGGCGCCCCTACGCTGCATCCAAAACTCCTCACCTTCCCGTTTCGGGAGGGTCGACGAGGAACGAGGCGGGGTGGGTCCCGGCCTCAACCGCCTGAATGACGGCGGCTTCGGCTTCCGCCAGCGGCATTTCTACCGTGCAGCCGGATGCCATACGATGTCCGCCGCCGCCGAACTGGGAGGCGATTTCGGCGACATTTACCGTGTCGCGGGCGCGGAGGGAAACGCGCACCCCGCCGCCGGCCATCTCGCGAAACAGAATGCCGACTTCGGCATTCTGTACCCCGCGCACATAGCTGACAATGCCTTCGGTGTCCTGGTTGGTCGCGTGGGTTTCGGCGAAGTCCGCCGCCGTGATGTGCGCCCAGACGATGCTGCCGTCCGGCGTTTTTCTCAGTGAGGAGAGGGCATGGCCGAGAAGCTGGGTGGCGGCAAAGGTACGGTTCTCAAAGACGTGTTCGGAGATGAACGCAGGCGGCGCACCGGCTTCAAGGAGGGCGGCGGCGACTTGAAGCGTGTTGGGGGTGACGTTCTGGAAGCGAAACGAGCCGGTGTCGGTGATGATGCCCGTGAACAGGCACGTCGCGATTTCCGGCGTGATGGGAGCTTGAAGCGTGAGCAGGAGAGCGTAGACGATCTCGGCGGTGGACGCCGCGCGGGCATCTAAAACGCGAATATCGCCAAACGCGCCGGCGGTAACATGGTGGTCAATGTCTACGACGCGCTTGGCTCGTCCGATGATGGGCTGGAGCGTCGTGCCGATGCGCGGCAGGTCTCCGCTGTCTACAACCAGTGCCAGATCAAAGCTGGCTATGTCGGTCGTCTGCCGCACGCGCTCTGCGCCGGGCAGGAAGGTCAAGATCGCGGGAACGCCGTCTTCCGACAGGCAGGTCACGATCTTGCCAAGCGGCAGAAGCGCCAGCGCGAGGCCAAGCATTGAGCCGAGGGCGTCGCCGTCCGGGTTGACATGGCAGGCCAGCACAATGGTTTGGCTGGCGTGAATGGCCGCCGCTGCATCTTCCAGCGGCTGCGCCAGGCCCGGCGCATCAGCACTCATTCGGCGTCTTCCTCAGTCTCTTCCTCGGCGTCTTCGGCAGCGGGCTTTGGCCGGGCGGCATCCTCGCGCTTGACTTGTTCCAGCACCTCAAACATATGGCTGCCGCGGTCAATCGTGTCGTCGTATTTGAACGTCAGCGCCGGGACATTGATGAACGCTTTGGAGCGTTTGAGTTCTTCGCGCAGGACGCCGTTTGCACCGCGCAGCAGGTTGAGCTTGTCGCGCTTGGCGTCTTCGGAGCCGAGGACGCTGATAAAGACCGTGGCGTTTTTGTAGTCGGTCGTGACTTCAACGTCGGTGATCGTCAGCAGGCCGTCGGTGAAGCGCGGGTCGCGCATCTCGCGCCGGATGACTTCGGACAGCACTTCGCGTAACTGGTCCTGCAATCGCTGTTTTCGTGTAGCGGGCATAGTAATCTCTTTTAAAGCAGCTCGATTTCCGTCTGCGTCACATCCACGCGCGGATTGCCTTCAATATGGTCCAGCGCTTTGTCCAGCACTTGATGGGCGTAAGCGCCGTCGGTCGCGACAACGGCAATACCGACGGTGGCCGTGCGCCAGATGTCGTGGTCGCCGACTTCGGTAGCCGAGACGTTGAACTCGCTGCGAAGGTGCGCCAGCAGGCTTTTCAAGACCTGCCGCTTGTCTTTCAGCGAGTTCGCTTCTTCAATGTGCAGCGTAACGGTCAAAAGGCCAATGGTCATAAGAACCCACCCCGGTTCGTTCCTCACCGACCCTCCCGAAGCGGGAAGGTAAAGAGTTCGAGAATATATGCGGCAGCCTTTGCACAACCATTCTTGCTCCTCACCTTCCCGCTTCGGGAGGGTCGGTGAGGAACGAACCGGGGTGGGTTCCTACAGCGTCCGCACGGTGCGCTTCATCTCGTAGCACTCGATTGTGTCCTGCGGGCGGTCATTGACCGGCTCCATCGGGTCGTAGCCGGGAACGAGGATGCCGCACTCGAAGCCCTGAGCGACTTCGCGGACATCGTCTTTCTCGCGCTTCAGGGTGTCGATTTTGCCCTCGGCGACTAATTTGCCGCCGCGCTTGACGCGGACCAGACCGCCGCGCACGACTTTTCCGCTTAAGATATACGAGCCGGCAATCGAGCCGCCGGAACGGGGCAGCTTGAAGACGGCGCGGACTTCGGCGGTGCCGAGCGGGATTTCCTCGTAGATCGGGTCGAGCAGGCCGGCCATCGCCAGCTTGACATCGTCAATCAAGTCGTAGATGACCCGGTATTCCCGAATATCCACATGCTCGGCTTCGGCTAGTCGCGCGGCGGCGGGTTCCGCCCGCGTGTTGAACGCGACAATCAGCGCGGACGACGCGGACGCGAGCAGCACGTCCGAGTCGGAAACAGCGCCGACGCCGGACGAAATGAACTTCGTTTTGACTTCCGGGTGCTGGATCTTTTCGAGTGACTGCCGGATGGCTTCCACCGAGCCTTGTACGTCGCCCTTGATAATCAGGTTCAGCTCTTTGTTTGCGCCGGATTTGAACTGCTGCTGCAAGTCTTCCAGCGTCACCGGGCGGCGCGTGTTCAGCTTCTCGTCGCGCGTGACCGACGCCCGGCCTTCGGCAAGCTGGCGGGCGGCTTTCTCGTCTTTGACCACTTCCATGCGGTCGCCGGCGGCGGGGACGCTGCCGAGGCCCAGCACGACTACGGGGGTCGCGGGCGTGGCGGAAGTTACCCGCTGTCCCCGGTCGTTCAGCATCGCCTTGATGCGTCCAAAGGTCCCCCCGGCAACAATGGAGTCGCCCATTTTGAGCGTTCCCTGGTCTACCAGAATGGTCGCGACAGCGCCGCGTCCCTTGTCAAGCTCCGCTTCAATGACCGTGCCGGTCGCGGGAGCGCTGGGATCGGCCTTCGGCTCAATTTCGGCGTCGGTGACAAGCAGGATTTGTTCCAGCAGGTCGTCCAGCCCAAGCTGCTCCTTCGCCGAGACTTCCACGGTCTGCACGTTGCCGCCGTAGGCTTCCGGCATGACATCGTACTGAGTGAGCTGGGTCAGGACGTTGGTCGGGTTCGCGCCTTCTTTGTCAATCTTGTTGACCGCAACAATGATCGGGACATTGGCGGCTTTCGCGTGGTTGATCGCTTCAATGGTCTGCGGCATGACGCCGTCATCGGCGGCGACGACTAAGACGGCAATGTCCGTAACCTGAGCGCCCCTAGCCCGCATGGCGGTAAACGCTTCATGGCCGGGCGTGTCCAAAAACGTAATCTTGCGTTTCTGGCCCTTGTTTTCCGGGTCATCCACTTCGACCTGGTATGCGCCGATATGCTGGGTGATGCCGCCGAACTCGCCGGAAGCGACTTTGGCCTGACGGATCGCATCCAGCAGCGACGTTTTGCCGTGGTCTACATGGCCCATAATGGTCACGACCGGTGGGCGGGTGACCGGCCCAGCGGCCTTCTGGCGCGGCTTGGGCGCAACGACAGCGACTTTCGGGGCAGTCGGCGCGGCATCCGGCACGGTGCCGTTGACCGCCGCCGGCTTCGGCGCGGCGCTGACCGTAATCGCCACTTTGTAGCTTTTGGCGAGACGGGTCGTGACTTCCGGGCTGAGCTTCTGGTTCAGCGACGCCAGCACGCCAAGCCCCATCAGCTTTTTCTGGATGTCGGGGGCCGGGACGCCGATGAGCTGGGCAAAATCGCGCAGCGTGATGACTTCGGGGATTTCCACCGGAGCCGCCGGCGCGGCAGGAGCCGCCGGCGCGGCAGGAGCCGCCGGCGCGGCAGGAGCCGCCGGCACCGCTGCGGGCGCAGATACGCCATTGGAACCCGCAGACCCGTTGGAACCCGCAGACCCGTTGGAACCCGCAGACCCGTTGGAACCCGCAGCGGCGGCAGTGCCGTTGCCGGGTTTCGCCGCGCCGCTGCTGACGGCAGCCGGCTTCGGCGCCGAGCGCTCACGGACTGTCGCCACAATGGCGTCGGGAAGAGTGCTGGACGGGGTCCGGGCAGGCTCGCCCATCGCTTTCAGCAGATCCAATATTTCGTTATTGGAGACGTTTAATTCTTTGGCTAGATCGTAAATTCGCACACCTGACATAAACTCGGTTCACCTCTTGCTTCTTGTTATTCTTAAATCATTTCGCGGTCGCTCCTGTGGTTTGCACTGGGGCCTGAGCCTGTGCTTCCATTAAGTTCTTTTCCACTGAGTTCGTTTCGACAATTTTTGCTGCTAATGCTTTCAAGTCTTCGATCAAAGTCGCCGGGACTTGGGCCGACAGCGCCCGCTCAAACCGCTTTTGCTTGGCGGCCTTCTCAACACAAACAAGCGCCGCGCAGATGTACGCCCCGCGCCCGTTCGCGCGTCCGGTCGGGTCCACAGCGACTGCGCCGCCGTCTTTTTCGGGCGCACGGACCACTCGCAGCAAAGTTTTTTTGTCCGAAGTCTGCCGACAAACCACGCAGCTTCGGATCGGGACACGCCGCACTTTCACAGCTTTTCCTCGACTGTATGCAAGCAGTCAGGATTTGGGCAAAGTTCAAGTTCGTCCTCATACATAACTGCACCAAATCCTCTGCCTCTGATGTCAATAAAGTTGATTTCGTAGGCAGGCGGCGTTGTCATGTAGAAACAAAACACAGTTCCATGACTGCCAGCGGGTAGGAAATCGTTGGAAGCCCTCTTCGGCACCACAACATCACCTTCTTTGAATATGTGCGTCACAGTTTGCCTACTCCACAAGCGATGTCAAAGCGTGGGACTGAAGTCCTACGCTGTGGGGCGAAGCGCCTAATGTCCATCTTCATGGACAGGGATCGTAATTGTCGTCTTTTCCTGTACCCGCGAAGGCGGTTACTAGGCGCTTCGCCCCACAGCGTAGGACTTTAGTCCCACGTTTCTTGTTCTCGCTCCCCTACTCCTCGTCCTCGTCATCCAGCATCTTCAGCATGTCGGCGGTAATCGTGACTTCATCGCCGTAAGCGACTGCATCGTCGCCTTCGGCGGTTGGCAGGGTCAGCGCATCGTCCTCGGTCAGCGCCCGGCTTGTCGTCTGCACGGCGTCGCGCTCTTCGGCTTCCACTTCTTCGGCAGCGCGGGTGAATGCGGCTTTGGCTTCCTGCGACTCGGAGCGAATATCAATGCGCCAGCCGGTCAGCCGCGCAGCGAGCCGGACATTCTGGCCGGACTTGCCGATGGCAAGCGACAGCATATTGTCCGGGACTAAGACAAGGCAAGACTTTTTGTCTTCGTTGACTTTGACCTGAACGCTCTTCGCGGGCGACAAGCTCTCGGCGACAAATTGCTTGACGTCGGCGCTCCAGCGGACAATGTCAATCTTCTCGTCGTACAATTCGGCCACGACCGCCTGCACCCGTGCGCCCCGGTGGCCGACGCACGCGCCGACCGGATCAATCTTGTCGTCTTCCGACGCCACGGCGATTTTGGAGCGTGCCCCCGCTTCGCGGGCGACGCTTTTGATCGTCACCGAGCCGTCGGCGATTTCCGGCACTTCCAGCTCGAACAAGCGGCGGATGAGGCTCGGATGCGAGCGCGAAACAATGACCTGGGGGCCGCGCGACGGCTTCTTGACTTCCAGCAAGTATACCTTAATCCGGTCGTTAAACCGATACGGCTCCGTCGGCACCTGCTCCGGCTTCGGGAGCAGGGCTTCCAGCTTGCCGATGTTGATGTAGACGTTGCCCATCTCCGTGCGCTGGACAATGCCCGTTGCCACTTCGCCGATTTTGGCGTTGTATTCGTCGAAGACCTTGCCGCGCTCGGTTTCCCGGAACTCCTGCATCATCACCTGCCGGGCGGTCTGGGCAGCGATGCGCCCAAAGTTCTCCGGCGTGACGGTGACCGGGATGAGCGAGCCAAGCTCGGCGTTCGGGTCGAACTTGCGGGCCGTCTCCAGGGTCATTTCGGCGTGTTCGTTTTCAACCGTCTCGACAACGACTTTCTCGGCGGAGAACTTGAATGCGTTCTTGGTCGTGTCAATGTGAACGGCGACATCGCCGGTGATATTGTAATGCTTGCGGTAGGCTTTCCCCAAAGCGACTTCCAGGGTCCGCAAAAGCGTGGCAAAAGGTATTTCTTTTTCTTTTTCGATCTGCCGCAGGGCCTCGATAAAATCGCCGTTCATAGATTGATTTCCATGCTCCCCTAACAAGCGCATTTGTGCAGGCTTGATTCGTCGTACCAGAAACAGACAGAAAGAGCGGGCGCGATGCCCGCTCTTTCAGAAGTCTGTGTTCTCTGAAACTAATACGCAATTATAGCATATTTTGTTTGTTATTCGCCTTCTTCCAAACAATCGCCGGGATGAGAAAGAAAGGGAGTAACGCAGGCCGCCGAGACACCCGATACTGATACTTGAATAACACACAGCTCGGCGAAAGCGTTCCGCACTACAAGCTGCCGTCGTTGCCGAACACGAGCGTGTCGTTGGAAATGTCGGTGCCGACCGTATTGTGGCTGTCGCCGGCGGGAGTCAGCAGGCCGTCAAAGTCTTCCGCTGTCGGTGTGCGCCCAGCCGCCCCGCGCAGGCCGTTGGCGGCGTCAATTTCTTTCTCCGTCGGGGTCTCGGTCAGCGCGGCGTTGCGGTCGCCGAGCGCGTGGTTGATGGGAGCGCCGGCTAAAACGGCCCGGTCGGAGATTTCATCGGCGATATCCCGAAACGCCTTTTTATCAGGGGCGCCGCTCAATGGGATTATGGTATCGCGGGATTTTGTATTAAGTGCCATCAGTGCTGAACCTGCTTTCTTTGTGAGTTTCTTTGTGAGTTTCTTTGTGAGTTTCTTTGCTTGTTTTAGTTCTTCCCGGTCTTTCGCCCCGATAAACGGCGGCGTTTGTTTTCCTTGACAACGCGGAGCAAGTGGCGGATAATACAGATACCTATGACTACTGAAATTGGTTCCGATCTTACGGCGGAGACTTTGATTCGCCGGGCGGCGGACATCACGGCGGCGGACGCCGACGGCACGGCTTTGTCGGGACTTCTCGCGCTGGCCGGAAACGCGCTGGAAACGGACGCGCTGGCGCTGTACCGGCCCGGCGCGGAAGGCCGGCTGTTTTTGCACCTCGGCGAAGACACGCCGCGCCTGCGCCATCAAGCCGAAGCCGGCGGGCCGGACGCCGCTGTGCTGAAGAGCAGGGCAGACGGCAAAACGCTGGGGGTCTGGACGGCAGACCTGCCGGAAGAAGCGCGGGAGCGCTGGCCTGAAGTCGCAGACGCGCTGGCACCGTTTCTGACTATCGCCCTGCGGCAGACGCGCTGGCAGGACGAGATCACAGCCGCGCAGGTGCAGGTCGAGCGGCGCATCCGGGAAGTCGCGACGGTGTACGAGATCGGGCAGGCCATGGACAAAGTTGAGATTGACCGGCTGCTCGACATGGTGACGGAGAAAGCGACCGCAGTGATGGAAGCGCAGGCATGCTCGCTGCTTTTGCGCCTGCCGGAAACCGAGTCGCTGGTCATCGCCGCCTCGTTCGGCCTGCCGAGCGACGTGGTGGAAAACACGCGGATCTTTATCGGCAGCTCGGTTGCAGGCCGGGTGGTTGAAACCGGCGAGCCGCTGCTGCTGAACTCGCTGGCAGACGACCCCCGGTTTTCCGGCTCCGGCATCGGCAGCGATCCCGATGTCTCGTCATCTATTTGTATGCCGATGAAGGATGAGAACGGGACCGTGCAGGGGGTGCTGTGCATTCGCCGCCGGGCCGCCGGGCCGCTGTTCACCGACGAAGACTTGCGGCTGTTCTCGATTTTTGCGACCCAGGCGGGGCTTGCCATCAATAACGCCCAGCTTTATGCGAAGCTCAGCCATAAATTGCAGGAGCTGTCGACATTGGCGGCGCTGACCGAGACTATCACGTCCACTCTGGATTTGGACCAGGTGCTGAACCAGGTGGCGGACAACATCAACGACGTTGTCCACTTCGAGCGCTGCCGGATTTATCTGCTGGACGTGGAGACGGGCCGGTTTTCGCCTCGGATCGTGCGCGGCTACCACCGGGCGACCTTGACGGATTTGGACGCCGAAGTCGGCATGGGAACGGGCGTCATCGGCATGGTCGCCCAGCGCCAGATGCCGCTGTTTGTCGAGGACGTCAACGACGCCCTGCCGATGATCCGCGACTACGCACAGGCTTTGGACATGGAAGCGTTCTACGCCCAGCCGATCGTCGCGCGGGGCCGCTGCATCGGAGTCATCGTCGTATCAAGCGCCGGGCCGCAGCGCGGCATCGTCCGCAGCGACATTGAGCTGCTGTCTACGTTTGTCCATCAGGCCGGGATCGCGATCGAGAACGCCCGGATTATCGCCGGTCAGGAAAAGCGCTACGCCGAGCTGACGACGCTCTACGAGGTGTCAAAAACTCTCGCGGCGACATCGGGCGTCCAGAAGGCCGCGCAGACGGTCAACGACCTGGCGACGCAGATCACCGACAGCGACGCCGGGCTGCTGCTGATGTTCGACGATTCCAATGAGGGCCTGAGCGCTCTGCACTGGCGCGGCGTCTCGGACGCGCTCGCGAAGCGCCTGCGCGGGTTCATCACGCCGGTTCCGGTGGCGGTCTCGGCGCGGACCCTGCGAGCGCCGCGCATTTTGACGCCCGGCGATGCGTCATTGATCTTCGGCCCGGACTGGCAGCCGGTCTGCGAGGCGTTTTTGAGCCGCCACCGGGCGGCGGCTTTGGTTCCGCTGGTGGTGGATGACGCGGCCGTGGGATTTTTGGTGCTGGGCAAGCACGGCACGGATTACGGGGATCAGGAGCTGAAGCTGATCGCGGTGGCGTCGTCGCAGGCGGCGACCGTTCTCCAAAGCGCGGCCCGGTACGAGCGCCGGATCGGCCAGCGGGACCTGGAGCTGTCGGCGGTCTACGAGCTGATGCAGAAAGTGCGGGCGGCGACAACGCTCGAAGAAGCGCTGTCGTCTATTTTAGACATTGTCGCGAGCTTGGTTTGGAGCGATGAGTCGTCGCTTCTGACGGTGGACGATAACGGCGAGACGATGACGGTCCGGGCGGCGCGAGGCGAGCGGGCGGAGGAGATTATCGGCGGTCAAACCCTGCTGCTGAACGGAGAAAGCGTCGCCGCCCGCGCCCTCCGCGCCCGCACGGCGCTGATCGGGCCGGAGACGACGCTGTCCGAGGCCGCACTTGACCCGGCCGCTATGCGGTCCCGTCTGGCGATCCCGCTGGTGGTTGCCGACGAGCTGATCGGGGTGCTGATGATGGAAAGCCGGACGCCCGATCTTTACACGGAAGAAAGCGTGATGATGCTGCATTTAGTGGCGTCGCAGGCGGCGACCATCTACCGCGAAATTACATCCCTGCGAAATCTGACCAATTATACCGATAACATTCTGCGCTCGATTGCCGCCGGGGTCATCACGATAGACAAAAACGGCTACATCGTGACCTGGAACAAACGCGCGGAGGAGATCGTCAACTTACGCGCTTCGGAGTTTATCGGCCTGCACTACACGGCGTTTATCGAGCTTTTGCAGATCAACCTGCCGGTGCGCGAAGAAACCATGAAGATGGTGGAGCTGACGGCCCAGACCGGCAAGATTTTTACCCGAAACCAGCTTTGCTACCAAAGCCCGCAGGGCGACGAGACCTATTTGAATTTGAGCGCGTCCCAGCTTGTCAGCGAGTCCGGTGAGTATCTCGGCATTGTGGTCGTGTTTGAGGACGTCACCAACGAAGTGCAGATGAAGGAAGAAGTCGAGCGCGTCTCAAAGCTTGCCGAGACCGGGCAGCTTGCCGCCAACATCGCGCACGAGCTGCGGAACCCGCTGTCGTCCATCAAAGGCGCGGCCCAGCTTCTGCAAAAAGAAATGCCGGCCAGTTTGATGGCCGAACACGGGGAATTCCTGGACATGATCATCCAGGAAGTCAATGGTCTGGACCGAATTGCCACCGAGTTTTTAGAATTTTCGCGGGTGACGCCGCCGGAAATGCGTCCGGTGTCCGTGCCCGCGCTTCTGGGCCGCTTGCTGCAATTTATGAGCGCGTATCTGGCCGACCAGGACGTTCATGTCGTGCAGAGCTTTGAGAGCGATCTGCCGGAATTGTTCCTCGACCGCGCTCAAATGGAACAAGTCATCAAAAACATCGTCATTAACGCGGTCCAGGCGATGCCGCACGGCGGGACGCTCACCGTCGCGACGCGCTGCCAGCCGGACCAGGACATCGTCAACATCGATTTCACCGACACGGGAGTCGGCATTTCGGCAGCGAAGATTGACAAGATCTGCACGCCGTTCTTTACGACAAAGACCAAAGGGACGGGACTTGGCCTGGCCATTGTCCGCAAGATTGTGGAAACGCATGGCGGGCGAATGGTCATCCAAAGCACGCCGGGCGAAGGCTCGACGTTCACGGTCCAGCTTCCGATCCAGCCGGTCCCTGCCGGCATGATGCCGGCGTCCCGCACCGAGATCACCGAGCAGCGCCACGACCGCGCCGGACAGGGATACGACAACTGGGCCGTTTATTCAGCCCCGGAGATTTAAGGACAACCTCATGCCGATGGCCGCAGAACGCACGACAACCGCAGAAACAAGTACGCCGAAGACAGAAGCAGGCACGCTGAAGACAAAGACGCTGCTCATTGCCGACGATGAGCCGAACATCCGGCGGGTCTTGCAGGCGATTTTCGTCAAAGACGGCTACGAAGTCCAGGTCGCCGAGAACGGCGTGAAAGCCCTGGAATGGGCGTCGGCGAACCCGGTCAGCCTGCTGATTACCGATCTCATCATGCCGGACATGAACGGCGTCGAGCTGATCCAGAAAGTCAAGCAGAAGCATCCCGACTCGGTCGCGATCGTGATCACGGCTTATGCGACCATCAAGACCTGCGTGGACGCGATGCGCTTCGGCGCGTCGGACTACATCACCAAGCCGTTCGACATGGACGAGATCCGAGCCGTGGTCAAGCGGGCCGTCGCCCGCGCCGCCGAAGCGCAGTCCGCCGGAACCGCCACAAAAACGGGCAGCAAGACAACGCCGTCCATTCTGGCGAACGCCGTCTCTCCGGCGATGCAGGAAGTGATCACCACGATCGGCCGGGCGGCGGCCTCCCGCGCGACTGTTTTAATCCGGGGCGAAAGCGGCACGGGAAAAGAGCTGGTCGCCCGCGCCCTGCACGAGCAGTCCGACCGCGCTTCCGGCTCGTTCGTCGCGATTTCCTGCGCGGCCCTTTCCGAAACTTTGCTGGAAAGCGAATTATTCGGCCACGAGAAGAATGCGTTTACGGGAGCGGCGGCGGAGCGCAAGGGCCGGTTCGAGCTGGCACACGGCGGCACACTCTTTTTGGACGAAATCGGGGATGTGTCAGGGTCGGTTCAGGTGAAGCTGCTGCGGGTCTTGCAGCAGCGGGAGTTTGAGCGGGTCGGCGGGACAAAAACGATCAAAGTAGACGTGCGGGTCGTCGCCGCAACCAACGCCGATTTGGAGCAGCTTCTCAAAGAAGGCAAGTTCCGCGAAGACTTATACTACCGCCTGCAAGTCATTCAAATCACCATGCCGCGCCTGCGGGAGCGGACCGAGGACATCCCGCTGCTGGCGATGCTGTTTCTGCAAAAGTTCAACATTGAGAACGATGCGACGACCGAAGGCTTTTCGCCGGAAGCCATGATGCACTTGCAGTCCTACGCCTGGCCCGGCAACGTCCGCGAGCTGGAAAACGTCGTCCATCGCTGCGTCGTGATGGCCGACAGCCACACCCGCATTATTGAAGCCGACATGCTGCCGTCTATCATCCGTGAAGGGCGGATGGGGTCAGCACAGTGAAAGGGAGCCGGCACGACCGCGAGGAACCGGCACTTCCAGTGCCGGTTCCTTTGGTTTATAGCGCCACAGTCTTGTTGTTTATAATGCCACAGTCTTGCTCGGCCCGGCGGCGTTCAGCACCTCTGCCGGCTCGCGCCAGCCTAAGCTTTGGCCGTCGCGCATGAGAAGCACCGAATCGGCCCCTTGCAGCATTTCGGGGTCATGGGTCACGACCACAACGGTTCCCCGGTCCCGGTAGGCCGACAGCAGATCCACCACTAAATGCCCGTTGGCATGGTCCAAAGACGCCGTCGGCTCGTCGGCGAAGATGATGTCCGGGTCGTTCATCATGGCCCGCGCGACGCACACCCGCTGCTTTTCGCCGCCGGAAAGCTGCGACGGCAGCTTGTCCGCCATGTCTGTAATCCCCAGCTGCTCAAAGTAGACCTGCGCCTTTTGCCGGGCGGCCTCGTCTAAAAGGGGCGCTCCCATCAGCACATTCTCCATTGCCGTCTGCCACACCAAGAGATACGGCTGCTGGAAGACGAACCCGAAGCGCTGGCGGCGCAGGTCAATCAAATCCAAATCGGAGTGCGCCCCGAACTTGTAGTCGTCCAGCGCCACGTCGCCCGAAGTCGGACGCTTCAGGCCGCTGAGGATGTACAGCAGCGATGACTTTCCAGACCCTGACGGCCCCATAATGCCGACAAAGCGCTTGTTCGGGATCTGAATGCTGACTTCCCGCAGGGCATGGGTGCTGCGCTGGCCGTCCGTGTAAACGAGAGAGATCTTGTCGGTAGACAGAAGAGATTCGGACATAAATTACTTTCTAAATAGAAGGAACAGAGACGCAGGAATGCCGAAGGCAGAGCGGGAGGGGTTCTTACTCAAACGCCGCGCCCACAATCGCCTGGGCTTCTGCCTGGATGCGCTTTAAGTGAGCAGCATCCACGAAGCTTTCGGCGTAGATTTTGTAGACCGGCTCGGTTCCCGACGGGCGGGCGGCGAACCAGCCGTTGTCCGTGGTGACTTTGAGGCCGCCGATGGGCGCGTCGTTGCCGGGGGCGCGGGTCAGCCGGGCGGTGATGGGATCGCCGGCAAGCTCCGTCGCCGACACTTGTTCCGGCGACAGATTGGACAAGATCTTCTGCTGGGTAGTCGTCGCGGGCGCGTCCATACGCTCGTAAATCGGGCTGCCAAACCGGGCTTCTAACTCTTTGTAATGCTCGCCGGGGTCCCGGCCCGTTTTCGCTGTGATCTCAGCGGCCAATAAATTGAGCAGAATGCCGTCTTTGTCGGTGGTCCAGACCGTGCCGTCCTGGCGCAGAAACGACGCCCCGGCGCTTTCCTCGCCGCCGAAGCCGTAGCTTCCCGTCAAGAGGCCGTCCACGAACCACTTGAAGCCGACGGGGACTTCCGACAGGGTGCGGCCAAGCGACGCGGCGACGCGGTCAATCATGGCGCTGGAAACAAGCGTCTTTCCCACGGCAGCGTTTGGGTTCCATCCGGGCCGGTTCTGGAACAAGTAATTGATGGCGACGGCCAAATAGTGGTTCGGGTTCAGGAGGCCGACGCTCGGCGTCACAATGCCGTGCCGGTCGGCGTCCGGGTCGTTCCCGAACGCGATGTCATACTTGTCTTTGAGGCCGATCAGCGACGCCATTGCAAAGGGCGAGGAGCAGTCCATGCGGATTTTGCCGTCTTTGTCCACCGTCATAAAGCTGAACGTCGGGTCAACATATTTGTTCACGACATCTATGTTTAGCCCGTAGGTTTCGGCAATCGGCTCCCAGTAAGCAAGAGAAGCGCCCCCCATCGGGTCCGCGCCGATTTTCAGCCCAGCCTCTTTGATCGCCGCCATGTCAATGATGCTGCCGAGCGCGGCGACATAGGGCATCACAAAGTCATAAGCCTGCGTCGTGTCGGCTTGGAGCGCTTGGACGTAATCCAGCCGCTTGACTTCTTTGAGGCCGTCTTTCAGGAGCGCATTCGCCCGGTCCTGAACGCGCTTGGTCAGACTTGTATCGGCAGGCCCGCCGCTCGGCGGGTTGTACTTAAAGCCGCCGTCTTCCGGCGGGTTGTGCGACGGCGTAATCACCACGCCGTCAGCCAAATCTTTCGTTTGCCGGGCGTTATGCGTCAAAATCGCAAACGAGACTGCCGGGGTCGGCGCGTACCCCTCGCCTGCCTGATACCTGACTTCCACGCCGTTGGCCGCGAAGACTTCCAGCGCGGTTCGGTGGGCGGGTTCAGACAGCGCGTGCGTGTCTTTGCCTAAAAAAAGCGGTCCGGTCGTGCCTTCCGCCCGGCGCACTTCCGCAATCGCCTGGCAGATCGCCAGCACATGCGCCTCGTTGAACGTGTTTTTCAGCGACGATCCGCGATGCCCGGACGTGCCGAATGAAACGCTTTGGGCGGGGTCGTCCGGGTTCGGCGACTGGGTATAGTAGGCGGAAATCAGTGCGGGGACGTTCACTAATATCTCGCGCGGGGCCGGTTTCCCGGCCAGGTCAGACTGAGCCATGAGGCGTTACGGTATCCTTTAAGGGCGGCGTTGCAGTGACAGTTCGCCATCATGCCTGCCAATTCCTGTCTTTTGTCTCATGTCGTGAGAATTCTGCAAGATTGCGGGCGGTCCGAACAAACAAAACCGTGGAACTGGGCGAAGGCTTGGTATACTTGGAGGAACCCACCCCGACGCAAGCGTCGGCCCTCCCGAAGCGGGAGGGCGAAGAGTTTTGGACAAGGCACTGGCCTCTGACTCTTCCCCTCTCCGCTTCGGGGAGGGTGGCGAGGAACGAGACGGGAGGGGTTCCGGCTCCCCAGCATTGGGGCGGGGGGGCTTCCTGCTTAGGAGAAACATCAATGGCACAAAGCGTAATGACACACAGCATCACCATCTACGACGAAACCCTGCCCGGCGAGCGCACCGCCTCCCGGCGGCTGGACCTGCTTTCTTCCACCATCACCCTGCGCGAGCTGATCCGCCGCCGGGTCTACGAGGAAGTCCAGGAATACCACGCCGCTCCGCCCTCCGCCGTCTTTCGCGGCCTGGTCACACCCTCGCCGGTGGAAGCCGCCTTGAACGGCCCGAAGCTGGAACAGGCCGTTAAGCGCCGCTTGGACTGGGAAGCGCAGTACGAAAAGGCCCTGGCGGCCTTCGCCCGCAACGGCTTCTTCGTCCTCGTCGGCGACCGGCAGGTGGAGAGCTTGGACGAAGAAATCCACCTCAAAGTAGACACCGAAGTTTCCTTCGTCAAACTGGTCGCGCTGGTGGGAGGCTAGGCATGGAACTGCTCGACACATTTCTTGAAGAAACGATCAGCCGGAACGATATTCACAGGCTAAAGGTCCAGGACTACACGAGCGGCGCGGAAATTCTTGCTGGGAGTCCTTCAGATAACCTTGTAGCAGTTCGTGCAGCTTTACGACATCTTAAATCGGTGTTTCCATCCACTGATGCTGAATGGCCTAGCTGGCCTTATACCCTACAGTGGAAACAGGCAAGATCATTGGGAATTATAATACGCGCACTTTTCCAAAGGCGGTTACCATTGTCGTCTGGCGATGTTGATTTCATGTTCGAGTATATAGCAGCAGGTTACTATTTACAGTGGCTCCCGCTGTCAGGGATTGTAAAGAACTTGGAATGGTATTTTGAAAAAGCCTCGCCCACTTTAGAGCAACGCAATCTGCTACTGCAATTTGTTCCTGTGCTTGAGAAAAGTGGCTATAAAGACCTGAAAAAGTTAGCCGCTCGTCTCAACAAAATGCTCGGCGTAGTCCGCAGACAGTGTCCTGAACCCGGCGAGGCATGGTCCGATGAAGCATTATCAGATTTAGGGGCAATGTCTTCTGAAAGGCGTCTAGCCTGGGAAGCACTCTTCGCTCACGCAGTCACCGCAGAGAGCGGTAAACCCACCGCGAAATGGCTGTCGGAAGCAGCACGGCATCGTCAGGCGGTTGGTGGGAACTTAGACGAGAAGTTAGCCGAATGGCTCAATTTGTTTGCCCCGCCGCCCTCGTTTGACCATGCTCCC
Organism: Capsulimonadaceae bacterium; assembly: GCA_965277885.1. Lineage (GTDB taxonomy): Bacteria > Armatimonadota > Armatimonadia > Armatimonadales > Capsulimonadaceae > JANXMY01. Next base: position 1,705,766 of record CBDIDS010000003.1, read on the forward strand.
CCGATAGACAATGGCGCACACTTGCTGACGACGGTAGGAGGCGTCAAAGAAGCCTCCGAATTTCAAGCGGCACGTCTGGATTACAAGAAAGCACTTAACCAGTTTCATAAGCACCAGAGAAGCGCCATCGAAAGAAACCAAAAAAACCAAACGCTGCTCAAAGGGTTAGCATGGTACGCCGCGGCAAGCGCTTCCCCCGAAGTTGCCCGTGGGCTGGTGCATATGACGCTCATTGCGTTTACCAGCATTGTGACGCAGGCGGAGCATTCGCAGTCTACCGAGCGCGGAACGTACTCAATAAAACTGGGCAACGCGGGGATTTGGGCGCTGGGGCAGATGCCGGGTGGGATTGGGGTTGGGGCGCTTGCCGCCCTGCGGACGCGGCTGCGGGACCGGGGGGCTTTGAAGCTGATTGCGGCGGCGATTGGGTCGGCGGCAAAAGCGTCGGGCATGACGGTGGAGGAGCTGGAAGATTTGGCCGTGCCGACGGGCGGGCTGGACGCGGACGGGACGCGAACCGAGACGTTCGGCGCGGAAGGGTCGGTGCGGCTTTCGCTTGCCGGGGCGACAGGACGGACGAAGCTGGAATGGTTCGGGGCGGACGGCAAGCCGCGCAAGGCGGTTCCGGCGGGGGTCAAGCGCGAGTTCGGGGCCGAAACAAAGGCGCTGAAGGCGGCAGAGGAGGAGGTCACGTCGGCCCTGTCCGCGCAGGCGGCCCGGCTGGACAGGGCATTGCTGGACGAGCGCGTTTTGCCGCTGGGGGTCTGGCGGAAGCGGTACGCCGGTCATCCGGTGCTGGGCAATCTGGCCCGGCGGCTGATTTGGACCGTCGGGGGCATAGCAGCATTGCCGGTCGGCGAGGGGTTTGAGGATGTGGCGGGACAAGCGCTGGCGGGACTGGCGGACGAGGCGGAAGTGAAGCTGTGGCACCCGATCAGTGCTGCGCCGGAAGAAGTCATGCGCTGGCGAGACGCTTTGGAAACGCGGGGGCTGGTCCAGCCGTTCAAGCAGGCGCACCGGGAAGTGTACCTGCTGACCGACGCCGAGCGGGCGACCAACACCTACTCCAACCGCTTCGCCGCGCATATCCTGAAGCAGCACCAGTTCAACAGCCTGTGCGTCCTGCGCGGCTGGAAGAACACGCTGCGATTGATGGTGGACGACACCAATCCGCCCGCGACCCGCCTGCTGCCCCAATACGGCCTGCGGGCCGAGTTCTGGGTGGAAGGCATCGGCGACGACTACGGCACGGACACCAACGACGCCGGAACCTATCTGCGAGTGGCGACCGATCAAGTCCGCTTTTATCGTGAATTTGCAGAAACGAACTACGCCCACGCGGGCGGCGGAGGCTATGCCTCCGGGCGGGGCAATACCCCTGCCGAGCCGCTTCCACTCGCGGAAGTGCCGCCGCTGGCGCTCTCGGAAGTCATGCGCGATGTGGATTTGTTTGTCGGTGTCGCCAGCCTCGGCAATGACCCGGCCTGGTCGGACGGCGGCCCCGAAGGCCGGTTCCAAGCCTATTGGACCAATTATGCGTTTGGTGATCTGGGCGAGACCGCCAGGACCCGCGCGGAAGTTTTAGGGAAGCTGCTTCCGCGTCTCAAAATCGCGTCCCGCTGTGAATTGGGCGGCAAGTTCTTGATGGTGCGCGGGGACCTCAGAACCTACAAGATCCACCTCGGCAGCGGCAACATCCTCATGGAGCCGAACGACCAGTATTTGTGCATCGTACCGGGCCGCAGCGAGGAGGCCGGCGACTTGTTCCTGCCGTTTGAGGGCGACCGAATGCTGGCGATTATCCTCAGCAAAGCCTTCCTGCTGGCGGACGACACCGGCATCAAAGACCCGACCATTGTCAGCCAGATCAAGCGCTGAAGGTGTTTCTAAGTGTGCCAGAGTGTCATAATCAAACCACCAAGCACAATAAACGCGCCGCCGACCAGAATGGGAACGCTCGGCTTCTGGCCGAACGCCGCCCACGAGATGGCCTGTGCGACGACGAAAAAGAAGACCACATAGATTCCCAGCAGCCGTCCGAAGTCCCAGCGCGGGGCGTTGACCGCGCAGCCGTAGGCAAACAGAACCACGGCGCCCACCGCAAACAGCGCGAGCTTGCGGCCTGCCGTTCCCGCCTCAAGGCCGGTGCGGACCAGCGCATCCCCGCCGGCTTCCAGCACCGCCGCGAGGAACAAGATTGCTAAAGCGAGACACTGATTCATGCCGCCTACTCCTACCACCGTCCGTCCGATGACAGCCACCGATGCGCCTGCCGTCGTGCGTCTCAGCGCCCAGCTTGGCTATCCCCTTGCGCCGGCAGTCGTCGCGGAGCGGCTGGCGTCCATCTTTCAGGAACCCGCGCACGGCTGCTTTGTCGCCGAGGCTAATGGGTGTGTGACCGGCTGGGTCCACGTCTTCGGCGTATGGATGCTGGCTTCCCCGCAGTTCTTCGCCGAGATCGGCGGCTTAGTCGTGGACACAGCCGCCCGGCGGCAAGGCATAGGCCGAGCGCTCATGGCTCAGGCCGAAGCATGGGCGCGGGAACACGGCTTCGCCGAAGTGCGCCTGCGCTCCGGCCTGCACCGGACCGACGCGCACGAGTTTTACCGAAGCATCGGCTACGGGCTTGCCAAAACCAGCCACCTATTCCGCAAAGCTATTTTCTGAAAGCTATTTCCTGAAAGCTATTTCCTGAACACCAGGCAGTAGCTGTGGTCATACCCGAAGCCGTAACCGCCTTTCCAGGCAATGATGACTTCGCCCTCAAAAGAAAGCACTTTTGCGACTTCTCCGGCAACATCCCACGCCAGCGTCGTCAGACCATCGTAGAGCCTGAGATTGCAGACCTCAATAATAATGTGTCCGCCTTCCAGCATTTTGTGTCCTACCTGCTGATACACTTCCGCTAAGTCGTGAAGGTACTGTCCGTAGCCTGTGCCGGGGGTAGAATAATCCGAGAGCGGGTTCTCTGTATCGCTCTTCCCCATATACGGCGGGGACGAGATTGAAAAGTGGAACGGCGGCAGGTCAAGCGACGCAAGCTGCCGCACATCGGCGGCTATCAGCCGCTCAGGAAACGTGAGGCGCGACCGAGCGTAAGCAATACGCTCTGGATTGATCTCAGTCCCATACCCGATGCGCTCCATCGCTTCAGCAGCTTGAAGCGTTGTTCCGAAGCCCGCGAACGGGTCAAAAACGACATCGCCCTCCGACGTGAACTCGCGCAGAAAGTGTTCTACAAGACTTTTTGGGTAGCGAATGTCCGGCCCCGGCATCTCCAGCGGCAGGGAAACTTGCTGCTCATTTTTCAGCAGGAGATACGTTTTCATCGGAAGCGTTCCAGCCGCGCCCGGTCATTCCAGGCCGCCCGTGCGATTTTGGCAATGACGGCTTCCTGCGCTGCCGTGCCGACCCGCGTGGCCGAGACGAACACGACGACCACCAAGTGCTTTCCATCGGGCAGGGTAATCAGCCCGGCATCGTTTGTTGCCCGCGTCAGGCCGTCTACGGTCCCAGACGACCCGGTTTTATGCGCGACGATTGTGCCTGTCGGCAGGAGGCCCTTGATCCGGTGCGGCCCGGTTTGGCTATGGGTCATCAGGCCGAGCAGCAGATGCCGGCTCGGCGGCGACAGTGCCCTGCCCTGCTGAAGAACACACAGAAGACCGGCCATCGCGTCCGGCGTCGCCCAGTTTTGGTACTGCACCTGCTCATTTTGCGCCATCGCGGCCTCGGAAGTCGCAACCGCCATGTTTCGAACTCCCAGGCTGTGCAGGTAGGCATTGACCCGCGCCGGACCGCCGGCCCGCTTCAGGAGAACATCGGAGGCCGTGCCGTCGCTGACGTTCATCATGGCTTCAAGAAGCTGCAAGACTGTCATCACCGTTCCGTGGGGATACTTGTCGCGGATCGGGCTGCCGCGCGAGGGCGGCACGAGATCGGCGGGAGTGATCTGCACCGGCTGGTTGAGGCTCAGTCTTCCTAAATCCACTCCATGCAAAACCGCCATCGCAATCGGCAGCTTGTAGACGCTCTGCATCGGAAACCGCTGCTCGCCATGCAGGGCAACAACCCTGCCGCCTTCCACGACGACAACCGCAGCCCCGACTGACCCGTGCGTCGCCGCCGCAATGCCTGCCATTTGTGCCTGAAGGCTGGGCTGTGCCTGACTGGGGGTTGACGCCAAAGACAGCGCGGCACAGACAAACGCGAGCAGACCGCGCAGGGGTTTCCAAGAAAGGTCCAAACTTTTGCTCCTTTTGTGCTACAATCCCGCGCTGAAAAAAGAGAAGGCACAATGCGAATATACATGGTCCCGCACAATTCTAAATGGCGGCAGGAGTTCGAGAACGAGGCGCAACAAATCACGGACGCACTTGGAGAAGACGTTGTCGTAGACGTACATCACATCGGCAGCACGGCGATCCCGAACATCTACGCCAAACCCGTGATTGATGTCCTGCTTGTCGTCACCGATCACGCCGACTTGGACAAGAAAACGCCGCTGATGGAAGCGCTCGGCTACGAAGCGTTCGGCGAGTTCGGCATCCCGACCCGCCGTTACTTTCGCCGGGACAATGCGCTGGGCGAACGAACCCACCAAATCCATGCGTTTGAGGCCGGCTCTCCGCAAATCACCCGGCATCTGGCGTTCCGGGACTACATGATTGCCCATCCCGACGCCGCCAAAGCCTACAGCGACTTAAAGCGGGAGCTTGCGGCCAAGCACCCGAACGACATGGAAGCCTATATGGACGGCAAGCACGAGTTTATTCAGGAGATAGACCGCCGGGCGGCAGTCGATGCTTCCTAAGCGCTACTGCTTCTTCGTCTGGTTGTCCTGCCCGTAGGCGCACCACTCGCGCACCGGGCAGCGGGAGCAAATCGGCACAGTCGGCAGGCAGAGGGCACGGCCATGCTGCAAGAACAGGCGGTTGGAGCCGGCCCACAGGTCGTGGGGCATGATCTTTTCCAACGCTTTCTCAGTCTGGTCAGGGGTTTTGGTCGTTACCCAACCCAGTCGGTTGGTGATGCGATGACAATGGGTGTCCACGCAGATTGCCGCCTTGTTGAAGGCATAAATCAAAACGCAGTTGGCGGTCTTGCGGCCCACGCCGGGCAGACTCAGAAGCGCGTCTAAGTCGTCGGGAACCTGGCCGCCGTAGCGCTCGACGAGGATCTTGGCGAGGGCGATGAGGCGCGGGGCTTTTTCTTCGCGGTACTCGCTGCCGTTCAGCAGGTCGTACAAGGTGGGTTCGTCAGCGGCAGCGAGCGCGGCGGCGTCGGGGTACTGCGCGAAGACGCGGGTAGACACGGCGGTCGTCTGCTCTTCGCGGGTGCGCTGGGAAATAATCGTCGCGATCAGCACCTGGTACGGGTCGCCCAGCTCCACCGCACCGCGTCCGTGATAGGTCGCCGCCAGCGTGTCCATAACCGCGCGAATGTCTGTGGCAGAAGCGGTCCCATCCAAGTTATTCGCCACTCCAATCCTCCACCGTGAGGCCGGCCACTTTGCCGAAATCACTGCTGTTGCGCGTAATGAGCGTCATCTTGTTGGCAAGAGCCGTCGCGGCGATTTTGAGGTCCATCGTGCCGACACGCAGCCGCCGCAGCCAGAGAGTTTGGAACTCGGCTACCGCTTCGTCATCAAAGGCCAGTACAGGCGTGACACAGTAGTATTCCCGCAGCCGGTTGAGGCGCCCGTAAGCGTCGAGCTGCCGGTCAACGCTTGGCGTGCGTGCGATCTGCGCCATCCAGCCCCGCATCTGCTCCTCGTAGCTGATGATGGAAACAGCCACACTGTTCGGGGGAAGTGCAGCAATGCGAGCAAGAATTCTTGCGCTTTCTGGTCCGGCACGATCTATCAAGGATACATGATCAGTGTCCATCAGGTAGGGGTACATAGATGCCTGCTTTTTCCAGCGCTTCGATTTCTTCTGCCGCCGTCGGCTGGCTGCGCCGGTATTCCTCGCCGAGCCGCATTGCGCTGTCGTAAATTTCGTCGTCTTTGAACGCGCCGTAACGCACCTGCCACCACGGTGTTCCTGTTTTTGGCGCTGGTTTGTTTTCCAGCAGACGCGCGATTTGTGCTTCCAATGTACTGACGCGCTCTTCGAGGGTCACTTCCATCACTTGTTTCCTTTCTCGTCGCTCTAGCGAATATGCGCCCGGATGTAGGCGAGCAGGTCGGCGATAGCAACGCGCTCCTGCTGCATGGTGTCCCGGTGGCGGACGGTGACGGTGTCTATCAACTCGGTGCCGCCGTCGCGGGACTGGCCGAGCGTGTCGTAGTCAACCGTGACGCAGAGCGGGGTTCCGGCTTCGTCCTGACGCCGGTACAGCTTGCCGATGCCGGCGGTGTCGTCGTAGACGGAGCGGACATCGCCCGACGCCTGGATCATTCTTTTGATTTCTTTGCTTTTGGCGACAATCTCCGGCTTGTTTTTGGCGAGCGGCAGAACAGCCACTTTGATCGGGGCCAGCGCAGGGGGCAGGCGCAGGACGACGCGCACTTCGCCGTTCTCCAAAGTTTCTTCGTCGTAGGCTTCGCACAGCGCGGCCAGAACGCCCCGGTCCACGCCGGCGGCAGGCTCGACGACAAACGGAACAACATGCCGATTGTTCGGCTGGTCAAAGTAGGTCAGCTTCTCAGTAGAATGCTCGTTCTTCATCGCCTTTTCCGCCGTGTTCGCCGACAAGCCCAGCGTGTCCTGCTCTTTGGAATGCGAGCCGAGGTCCCAGTCGGTGCGGTTCGCGATGCCTTCCAGCTCTTCAAAGCCAAGTGTCGGGTACTTGTAGAGAATATCCACGGTACGCTTGGAGTAGTGGGCCAGTTTGGTATGCTCAAGCAGTGTCAAGTTCTCGCGCTTCAAACCGACTTTCTCCACCCACCAGTTGAGATGGTCCTGTATCCACGCTTCATGGGCAGCCTCGTCCTCGCCGGGCAGGACAAAGTATTCCATCTCCATTTGCTCTAGCTCTCGTACCCGGAAGACGAAGTTCCGGGGCGTGATCTCGTTGCGGAACGACTTGCCCATTTGGGCGATGCCGAACGGAAGCTTACGGTTCGTGGAAGTCAGCACGTTTTTGAAGTTGACGAACATGCCCTGGGCAGTTTCCGGGCGCAGGTAGGCAAACGAGTCGGCATCGGCGACCGGCCCCACCTGCGTCTTGAACATCAGATTGAACGCACGCGGCTCGGTCCAGTCCCCCGGCTTGCCGTCTTCCGGGTCAATCACTTTCGCGGCTTTGAGCGCCGCTTCCGCCCGCACCGGCTCGTCCAGCAGCGCCAGCGCCAATTCTTCGTAATCCTCGGCGTCGGCCACGTCAAATCCCAGCGCCAGCGCGAGACGCACTTCCGGCGTTTGGTCCCGGAGCAGATGGTCGAAGCGATAGCGTTTTTTGGTCGTCCGGTTGTCAATCAGCGGGTCCGCGAAGCCCTTTTCATGCCCCGAATAACGCAGCACATAACGGTTCGTCAAAAGCGCGGTTTCAATGCCTTCCATGTCGTCGCGCTCGTAGACATTATGCTGCCACCAGAGCCGCTTCAAGTTGTTCTTGAGTTCGACGCCAAGCGGGCCATAGTCAAAGACCCCTTGCAATCCCCCGTAGATCTCGGAGCTGGGAAAAATAAAGCCGCGCCGCTTGCACAGCGACACGATCTTGTCTAAGTTCTCTGCGGCCATAAGTGTCTTTCTGTCCTTTAGGTGTCTATATTCGTGAATATGGCTGCTCGGTAATGAGGCCCGGCACCGCCGAGAAGTGCTTGACATTGAACGTGCAGAGCGTCGCGCCTTGACCAATCGCTGTGGCGGCGATTAGGGCATCTATGAGACCCAAACTGTGACTGAGCTTATAATCACGCAGATGCTCCAGACCCCGCTGACAATCTGCCTCAGAAGGCCAAACTATCGGCAGACCCACTAAAAATGTTTGTAATCGTATCAGTTCTTTTTTGTCCCAACAGCCTGCAACAAGTTCCATCGCGACAAAGCCCGGAATGTTTGGCTTCTCGGTGAGACCTGCATACCACAGCACTGCGGGTGCGAAGCCACGCCGAATATCAATGAGAACATCCGTGTCCAAAAGGCGCATTAGTCGTGGCTCCGTGATTGTGCCTGCCGCCGCAGCTCACGAGCATATTCTACACTATCGCCAATGTCTTCGCGGTCAGCCCAATCACCAATAAGGCCGTTTGCCTTCCAATAAGCTACGACATCCGCTCCGGTCTTGAGTTCAGGCATGGGCGAAGGCTCTGGCAGATTATGCTCTATCAGAGACAGCGCGTAGTCCGCCACAGGCTGTTCCCGTCTCGCGGCTTCTTCTTCCAGCCGCATTTCTATTTCTGATGGTACGCTGAGCGTAATAGTCATTTCGTCACCATATCCTTGTTCTGACATACCCAAGCCGACGAGCTTGGTCGACTGCCGTCACAACTGTATAGATAGCTGCCATAATAGATAGCTGCCATAGCAATCGTGATAAGGCAGGTAGAAATCAATCCTATGCAGAGTGCGGCAAACAGTTCACGCCTCCCTGGAACACTTTGCTCGGCTTCATGCCTAACCAGTGAGGTAGGAACCGAATTGTCAGGGCTCTTCACTCCCACTCAATCGTCGCGGGCGGCTTAGAGGTAATGTCGAGAACGACGCGGTTGACGCCGGGGACTTCGTTGACGATGCGGCTGGAGATGCGGTCCAGGACTTCGTAGGGCAGACGCGCCCAGTCGGCGGTCATGGCGTCCTCGCTGGTCACGGCGCGAATGACGATGGGATACGCATAGGTACGCTGATCGCCCATGACACCGACGCTTTTTGTCGGGATCAGTACGGCGAAGGACTGCCAGACTTTGCGGTACAGCCCGGCGCGTTTGATCTCGTCAATGATGATCCAGTCGGCGGAGCGGAGCAGGTCCAGGCGGTCTTTTGTGACTTCGCCGGTGATCCGAATGGCGAGGCCGGGGCCGGGGAAGGGCTGACGCCAGACCATGTCGGTCGGCAGGCCAAGCTCTTCGGCGACGGCGCGGACTTCGTCTTTGAACAGGAAGCGCAGCGGCTCGACCAATTTAAAGTTCATGTCCTCCGGCAGGCCGACGTTGTGATGGGTCTTGATTTTCGCCGCTTTGCCCGTGCCGGATTCGATCACGTCCGGGTAAAGCGTTCCCTGGGCCAAAAACGCCGCGTCGGTGAGCTTATTGGCTTCCTCTTCAAAGACGCGGACAAATTCTTCGCCGATGATCAGCCGCTTGCGCTCCGGGTCGGTGACGCCTGCTAATCTTGATAGAAATCGCTCTTCGGCGTTGACTGTGATGAGATTGATGTTAAACGCGGCGGCGAACTTGCGCTGAACGTCCTCCGCTTCCCCTTTTCGGAGCAGGCCGTGGTTGACGAAGATGCAGACAAGCTGGTCGCCGACGGCTTTGTGAACCAACGCGGCGACGGTGCAGCTGTCAATGCCGCCGCTCAGGCCGCAGACGACCTGGCTTGTCCCGACTTGTTCCCGGATCAGCGCGGTCTGCTGCTCGACAAAGCTGCCCATCTCCCACAGGCCGCTGGTGCCGCAGACTTTCTCGACAAAGCCGCGAATGACTTCCGTTCCCCACGGCGTATGCACGACTTCCGGGTGGAACTGGACGGCATAAAAGCGGCGCTCGGCGTCAAACATGGCCGCGACCGGGCAGCTTTCGGTGGACGCGGCGACCGTGAAGCCTGGCGGGGGCGCTTCGACGGTATCCCCGTGGCTCATCCAGCACACCAGCGTCGGGTTCAGCCCTTCAAACAGCACGGTTGGGTCGGACACGTCAAGCTGGGTCTTGCCGAACTCTTTCAGCGTCGCCGCCGAGACCTTGCCGCCCAAATCGTGCGCCATTGCCTGCATCCCGTAGCAGATGCCGAGGATCGGCAGGCCCAAATCATAGACGGCCTTGTCTATTTGGGGCGCTCCCTCGTCATAGACCGACGACGGCCCGCCGGACAAAATCAAGCCGACTGCGCCCCGTTCTTTGATCTTTTCTAACGGCGTGTCATACGGCAGAATCTCGCAGTAGACATGGCATTCCCGAATGCGCCGGGCGATCAGCTGGGTATACTGCGCCCCAAAGTCCAGCACGACCACAAGCTCCGGCGGCGTCATGCCGTCGCCGGAAACCGAGGCACCCCTCGGCCCGTAGGTAGTAAGGATCGGCTGATCCTGATGCTGCGGCGTCAAAGACATGACGCACCCCGCAGAAGTTCGGCTCGCAATGAGTTCGTTTTTGCAAATTTCGTGTGTGTTGTTTTCATAGCTTAGTTTTGCCGCTGAAGCATAGCGAAGACTTCTTCCCGGCTGACGACTCCCTTGCCTTCACCTTCTTTGATCGCCTGCATTAGAGCCGCATCTTCTTGGGCGTCAATATGCGCCCGTAGGATGGCGTTGATGCGGTCCGCGTAGTTGCCCCCACCCGCTTCATTCACGCCTTTTCGCAGCCAATCCATAATCGCGTTGTCCAAACGAAGCCTAATCTCCGTTTGGTGCGACGGCAAAGGAGTAACCGGGCCACGCTTGGCACTGCTAAAATCGTACTCGTCTTTCATGGTTTATCTTTCGTAAGCGGTTCTTTCGGTGCGTGTGGCACGTCGGGCCGATATGATGCGAATGACATCTTCACCTCGGTAAGTATAAACAACAACCAGCAGCCTGCCCATCGCGTCAGTGCCAAGAGTGACAAAACGTAGTTCTTCCGAATCCTCGTCTTCACGAGTTAAAGCCGCCGTGTCATTCAGAACGGAAACGGCGTCCACAAACTCAATGCCATGCTTTTCTAAATTGGACCGCTGTTTTTGGTCATCCCATTCGTATCTCATGGCGCGAGGCTAACGTGTGGTGATTTGTCCACGAAAAGTTCTTCCTGGAAAAGATGAACTGGCAGATTGTACTTGGCCCGCCATTCGGCGGCGACTTCCGAAAACAGGCGCACTCGCCCAGCGTCGCTGCCGGCGAGAGAACGGCGCAGACATTCGGCAGCATCGGCTTCCTCTTCTGCGCTTGTTACTGATTCCCGTTCCATGTTAAACTTCATTCTCCGGCGCAGTCGGTAGGAACAACACCGTGAGATGTTCCGTGTCTTCCAGCTCCCCCTCAGCGTTAGCAAGAGCCTCGTAATACTCATACTGGCGCGGCGGCTCAAACGATGGGCGCACGGGAACATACCACCAGTCCTGCTCATGCCGAACGCCTTGTGTTAAAGCTTCCAGGGTTGCGCCGCCCGGCTGCTTGTCTCTGAGATAACGCCCCGCGATCTGGACAATCTCGGTTTCGCTTACTACGCGCTCGGTTCCCATAAAGATTAGCTGGTTTGCGCTGTCTGAGGCGGTTTGACTTCCGCTTCAACAGTACGATGTTTCAATGGCAGAGAGACGAATTCATGCCCGCATTCCTGTACCTGCCGCTTGATGTCTTGGGAAAAGGCTTCTAAATCAAAATTGAGCTTCGCGGCGTAGGCTTCGAGTTCGCGGCGAATATCTTCGACAATCGGGGCGTTACGCATGATCTTCCTACGGAAGCTTTTTGTAGATTTCTTTGCGGTTTAAGCAGCGCACGAACACAACGACGTTATCTGCTAAACCTATGCCAAGCCGATACTCGCCTACTCTGAGCCGGTAATAGTCGCCGCCGCCCTGCATTTTGATTAAGTTCGGAATGTCTTGCAGTTTTTCTGCTTGCTGAACACTTTCCACCGCCTGCTGAATACGTCGAATCAAGTCCACATCTTTCAGCCGGCTCAAATCACGGGTGAAGCTGACCTTGTACCGGATTATCATGCCGCTGCCTGAAAGAGGGCATACACTTCTTCAGGGGTGGCATCTTCGGTTTGCTCCCCTTCTTTGATCGCTCGGATCAGCCCAATGTCTTCCAAAGCTTCTTCCAGTATGTCTCGAATAAGATCCGGGCGCTCCTGCATGACTTCAATGAATGCCGCTTTGAGCGCTTCTTTAAGCTGCGGGTCAGCAAGGGTCGCAACGGGATTTAGGTTTTGTGTGGTTATGGACATGGTTCTTTACTGTTAACGGCCCTGGCCGACGCCCTGGGTGCGCTGCTGGGACTTGCCTTCGGTCAAGATTTGCGGGGCGATGACCATTTCGGCCTGCTGCATTTCGGCCAAAGTTCTCGCGCCGCAGGTTGCCATAGACAGTCTTAACGCGCCGACGAGGTTCATGGTGCCGTCGTCTTTGTGGGCGGGGCCGAGTAATATCTCACGCAGGGTTCCCATGATGTTGACGCGGATGCGGGTGCCTCTGGGCAGGTCGGCATTGGACATCGCCATGCCCCAGGAGTAGCCGGGGGCGGGGGCTTCGGACGACGCGGCGATGGAAGAACCGAGCATGACGGCGTCGGCTCCCGAAGCAATGGCTTTGGCGAAGTCGCCGCCGTTCTTGATGCCGCCGTCGGCAAGAATGGGAACATATTTGCCGGTGCGCTGCTGAAACGCTTCGCGGGCGGCGGCGCAGTCGGCGACGGCGGTGACCTGGGGAACGCCGACGCCGAGGACCGAGCGGGTGGTGCAGATCGCGCCGGGGCCGACGCCGATGAGAAGGGCGGACGCGCCCGCTTCCATCAGCTCGGTCGCGGCCTGGAACGAGACGCAGTTGCCGACCATGACGGGAACGGGCGAGTCGCGGCAGAATTTGGCGAGATCAACCGTCTCGGAATGGGTCGAGTAGTGCCGGGCGGTGGCAACCTGGGACGCGACGACAAACAAGTCCGCGCCCGCTTCGATGGCGGCGGCGGCGATGCGCGGGGCGGTCGGCGGGATGGCGGCAATGGCGGCAAAGCCTCCGGCGTCTTTGATTTCGCGGATACGTTTGGCGATCAGATCGTCACGAACCGGAGCCGTATACAGCTTCTGCATCTTTTCGATGATCTGCTCGGCAGGCGTCTCGGCGATCTCTTGGAGGATGCTCTCGGCATCGTCGTAGCGGGTTTGCAGCCCTTCGCCGTTTAATACAGCGAAGCCGCCGAGACGGGTCATCTCGGCGGCCATTTGGGGGTTCACGGCGGCGTCCATTGCGGAAGCGACAATCGGAATGGCAAACTTATGACGCTCCAAAGCCCAGGATGTATCCACATCGCGCGGGTCTACCGACAAGGCCGACGGGACCAAAGACACCTCATCGAAGCCGTAGACGCGCCGCGCCTTTTTGTTTCCTCCCAGTGTAATCGTTTGTTCCAATTCTCTGCCCTCTTAAACTTTTCCGTTTAGTATACCCGAAGCCGAGTGCAGAGTGTCAACACCGGGTATACTGCACACGGATTAGAAACGAGTGTGTGCATGGCTTCCCAAGTGAAGAAGGTCCTAATTATCGGCGCAGGCATCGGCGGCATGGCGACGGCGATGCGCCTCCAAGCCACCGGCAAGTTTCAAGTGACGGTTTTAGAAAAGAATGCGACCGTCGGCGGGCGGGCGAATATCCGGGAAGTCGGCGGCTACCGCTTTGATACCGGCCCGTCGCTTCTCTTGATGACGGATGTTTACGAAGAGTTGTTCGCGGCCTGCGGCGAGAAGTTTTCGGACTGGGTGACACTTATCAAGATGGAGCCGAACTACGAGGTCCATTTCGGCGACGGCTCTTCGATGCTGATGTCGAGCGACTTGACCACGATGATCGCCGAGATGGAGCGGATCGAGCCGGGTGTCACGCCCGGCTATTACCGCTTTTTGGAAGATGCGGGCAAAAAGTACCGGATCGGGCGCAGGCAGTTTGTGGAAAAGAACTTCGCCAAAGCCACTGACTTCTTTACAGCGTCTAATTTGAAGCTGCTCGGCCAGCTCAACGCTCTGGACAAGCTGTATTCGCACGTCTCGCAGTTCTTTAAAGATGACCGGCTGCGGCAGGCGTTCTCGATGCAGTCCATGTATCTCGGCATTTCGCCGTTTGAAGCACCGGCTGTTTATACCCTGCTGCCGTACACGGAGCTGGCCGAGGATGGCTTGTATTACCCGGAAGGCGGCATTTACGCCTTGCCGAAAGCCATGGCGGCGGTCGCGGAGAAGCTCGGCGTCGACATTAGAACAGACCAAAACGTCACGCAGATCTTCGTCAAAGACGGCAAAGCGCGGGGCGTCTGCGTCGGCGATGAAATGCTCCCTGCCGATTTAGTCATCTCAAACGCCGATTTGCCGTACACTTACACCGACCTGCTGGCCGAGCGGCCTGCGAAGTTTGCCGAGGAAAGCTGGAAAAAGCAGGCGTTTACCTCGTCGGCGTTTATGCTGTATCTCGGCACCGACAAAGTCTATCCTGAGCTGCACCATCACAACTTCTTTTTGTCGTCGGACTACAAGCGCAACTTCGAGGAGATTTTTGATGCCAAAGTGCCGCCGCGTGACCCCAGCTTTTATGTGAACGCGCCGGGCCGGACCGACCCAACCGTTGCGCCCTCCGGCGGCGACAATTTATTTGTTCTGGTTCCTATTCCGCACTTGACCGACCAAAACCAGTGGGACGAAGCGCAAGTGGAAAAGTTCAAGGCCAAAGTCTACGACCAGTTAGAAGCACGGGGCCTTTCTGATTTACGCCGGCATATTGTCGTCGAAGAAGTGGTTACGCCGCACGAGTGGCGCGACCAGTACAATCTCAAATACGGCGCGGCGTTCGGCCTGTCGCACGGCATTTTGCAGGTCGGCTACTTCCGGCCTTCCAACAAATCCGCCGACGTAGACAGCTTGTATTTTGTCGGCGCCAGCACCGTTCCCGGCACCGGCGTCCCGCTCGTTTGCCTCGGCGCCAAGCTCGTCACCGAGCGTATATTAGCAGATCACGCTTAGAAAGCGCATTTTATGGCCCTCTCGCTCTTGCAGAGCAAGCTGCAATCTCGGCGGCACTCCGGTGCGGAGCCGGACCTGGACGCGGCGTATGCGGCGTCGAAAGCGCTGAATGCCCACCACGGCAAGACGTACTATTTTTCGACGCTGTTCTTTCCGGCGCAAGTCCGCCGCTCGGTCCATGCGCTGTACGGTTTCGTGCGCTATCCCGATGAGATTGTAGACAATCCTGCGCCCGGCACCGATCCCGCCGCCCTGCTGGCCGAGTACCGGGACGCGACACGCGACGCGCTGCGGACCGGCGGCTCGGAGCTGCCGGTCTTGCATGCGTTCGCCGACATGGCCCGGCGTCATGCGCTGCCGCCGGACTACCCGCTGGCGTTTCTCGACGCAATGGCGATGGACCTGACCCGCACCCGCTACGAGACCTTTGACGATCTGAAGACCTACACCTACGGCAGCGCGTCGGTGGTCGGCCTGATGATGTGCCACGTCGTCGGCATTTCCGACCCGTGCGCCCTGGCTCCCGCACATGATTTGGGCCTTGCCATGCAGCTTACGAACTTCTGGCGCGACATCGGCGAAGACTGGAACACGCGCGGGCGTATCTACCTGCCTTTGGAAGACATGGAGTGCTTCGGCTACACCGAGTCCATGCTGGCAGGCGGCGTCATCAACGACCAATTTCTGGATTTGATGCGCTTCGAGATCGCCCGCGCCCGCGACTTGTACGGGGCGTCCGACCTCGGCATTCCCTATATCACGCCGCAGTGCCAGTTGCCTGTGAAGCTCGCCCGCGTCCTGTATTCACGCATCTTGGACAAAATCGAAGCCAACGGCTATGACGTGTTCACCCGCCGCGCCCGGACATCGGGGTTAGAAAAAACCGCCGAGTTCGTGCGGCTGAGTTTGCAGAAGCCCCCCCGCCCCCCCCAATAAAACCTTAATTCTGGGGAGCCGGACTAAGATAAGCGGGCGCGGCAAGCAGCGCCCCTACGAGTTCTTCTCCGTGTTGCTCTTTTCCGGCTCCCCAGAATTAAGGTTTTATCGGGGTGGGGCGGGGGCTTCTCCCCTAATCCTCGCCTTCCCAATCGCCATAATGCGGGATATGTTTGACTCGTCCTTTCTTTACGCATCGCTGCTGTGGGGGACCATTGGGGGCGGGTGCATCGTCTACGGCAAAAAGCAGGGCGCGGCCCCGCCGCTGATTGCCGGGTTCGCCCTGCTGGCCGACTCATTCATCCCGTCCGTGTGGCTGATGTCTGTTGTAAGCATCCTGCTTCTGGCGGGCATGGTCTGGGGTCTGCGTCGGGGCTACTGATCGGCTTTTGCGATACGCTGCAATTCGTCGGGGTTCAAGAGCAACACGGTACGCCCTTGCAGGCCAATTGCGCCCGCCTCTTTTAGTGTCCGCAGGGTGCGGGAGACGACTTCTCGGACCGTGCCGAGCTGGCCGCTGATGGCTTCATTGGTTTCCGCCAGCCGGAACTCGGCTCGCCCTTGCGCCGCTTCCAGCAGATAAGCGGCCAGCCTGGCGCGAACGCTGTAGAGGCTTTGGGCTTCCGCAATCTGGATTGTCTGCCGCAGTTGTATTCCCAGCGCCAGGAGCGCACGTTCCGCGATCTCCGGGTAGGCGTGCATGATCTCGCGGAACCGCAGGCGCGGCACAAAGCAGACTTCCGTGCCGGTTTGCGCGGCTTCGGCGCTGTACGGATAGTTTCCGCCGTCAAACAGCGGCAGTTCGCCGACACTCGCGCCCGGTGTTTGCACACTCAGCGTCAGCTCGCGGCCTCGGCTGTCCGTTTTGTAAACTTTCACAGCGCCGTCCAGCACGACAAACAGCCCTCTGCATCGGCTTAACTCGGCAAAAAGCAGCTCGCCTTTTCCCAGCCGCTGCACCTGGCCGGATTCCTTCAGCAGAGTAATGGCTTCCTCACGGACTGTTTTCAGAAACAGCACCTGCCGCAGCGCTTGTTTTATTTCCATTTCTTCCAAAAGCCTTTTACCCTGGTCTGAAGGCCAGGGCATTTAAAGTGCGACTGTCCGCGCAGGCGGACAATCGCCCTTGAGAAGACCCGGATTTCTAATCCGGGTGACGCGCGACCATCTACACAAGAAGTCTTTTGTTTCCGTGACTAATGTCATTGCTTCGGTGGCCGTCACTTTGGTATCCTGCGGCTTCTCACGGATACGAAAGGACACGATACGAAAGGACACTTCTTTATGGCGCTTGTGATTACGCAGCCGTGCATCGGCTGCAAAGACCAATCCTGTGTTCCTGTCTGCCCGGCGGACTGCATTCACCCCGGCGTGATGGAGCAGGACGGACAGGCTTATGACCAGCTTTTTATTGACCCGGAGCAGTGCATTGACTGTGGTTTATGCGAAGCGGAATGCCCGGTGGATGCCATTTTCGCCGAAGACGAAGTGCCGGAAGTTTGGAGCCTGTTCGTTCAACTGAATGCGGACTTTTACCGGCAGGAGAAACGGCAGGCTTTCCCGAACAAGCGGGCATGACTGCACTTATCATACCCGAACGCCTGGCCCGTGCCGATGCTTTGCTGCAAGCGGGGGTGGACGATGGGCTGTTTACACACGCGGTTTATGGGCTGAGGCAGGGCGGCGAATTGGCGGCGCAGAAGGCGTTCGGGGCGGCGACGCTGACCAGCGTGTTTGATCTGGCGTCGCTGACGAAGCCGCTGGCGACGGCGACTTTGATCATGCAGGGCGTGGAACAAGGACGGCTGCATCTGCGGCAGTCGGTCAGCCGCTTCTTTGAAGGTGTTTATGGTCCCCTGCCCCATTTGAGCGGGGTTGAAGTCCGGCATCTGCTAACACATACGTCGGGACTGCCGCCGGTTCCCTGCTGGCCGGTCACTGGGGGTCAGGAGACACGGCAGGAGTTAATAAGAAGTGTGCTGACGACCCCGATGCTGCGGCCTGCGGACATCGGCTATACTTACTCGGACACAGGATACATTCTGCTCGGCGAGGTTGCGGCGCAGGTCTTTGGGCAGCCGCTGGAAGCGTGTTTTCGCGACTTTGTGGCCGGGCCGCTCGGATTGACCACGCTGGGGTTTTGCCCGTCGGCATTAAACACGGTCCCGACGGGGCCGGAGGCAGCGGGCGTGGTGCATGACCCGCGAGGGCGAGATTTAAGCGGGGTCGCGGGCCATGCCGGATTGTTCGGAACAGCCGGCGACGTGCTGGCGATTGCCGAAGCCGTGCGAACGGGCGGCAGGCCGATATTGTCGCGGGCGTCGGTCGCGCGGATGCGGGAAAGCCAGATCCCGGCGAGGGTCGGGGCGCAGTCGCTGGGCTGGTTCTGCGCGGGAAACGACTACCTGCCGTCGGGCGACTTGTTCTCGGATTTGTCGTTCGGGCATTCGGGCTTTACGGGAACCGCGCTGCTGATTGACCCGGCTTCGGACGTATCGCTCGTGCTGCTGACGAACCGCGTCATCAACCAAACCGTGGACGGCAGCCGGTTCCTGCGAGAGCGGCGGCTGTGGCTGAACACAGTCGCGGCAACGCTTCCTTAGCGCAGCAGCCGGAGCGCTTCTTCGCGCAGGGCGGCAGGGTCTAAACCGGCATCAGTCAAGCGCTGAAGCCCTTCTGTGGTTGGGCCGCCGTGGAGAAAGGTCTGGAAGGCGAGAGTCCAGGTTTCTTCTTCTTCCTGCTCCCAAATCGCCGCCATGTCCCCGGTTTGCCCGTGCGCGACCGCCCAGAGCGTCGGGGACGAACCGAAGCCGAGCTTTTCGGCAAGAAACGTGTGCAGGATTTCATGCTCCCGCGACAGCGCCCCGGTGTCGGTTCCATCGCCGAACAGGGCTGCGGTGGCCCGGTACTGATCGCTGTCTTCCGGGGTTGCCGTGACTTTGGTGCCGTCATGGTAGCAGGTCTCGGTGTAGCCCGGCACACAGTTGACCCAGCAGTGCTGGAATTGCAGCGTCCGGGCCAGGCGGGCGGTGAGGCCGGCGGCAGAGTGAAATTCTTCTCCCGCGTGGCTCTCAGTGCAGTCCGGCTCGCAGAGATACAGGCCATTGCCCGGCGACGCCAGCACGCACAGCCCGGCACCGGCAAGCGCGTCTTCAGACAGAGTGCGGGTTTCGACAATCAGCAGACGCCGGGCTTTTCGGGCGGCGATGTCGAGGCCGAGCAGCGGGTAACGCAGGCTGTCCAGAACGCCGAGACACAGCACCAAGTCATAGGTCTCCCAGGTGGAGGCCAGATCGTAGATGCGCTTCCGCTCAAACTCCACCTGCCCGCCGAGGTCGAGCCGTTCCGCTGCGGCTTGTGCCAGCGCCAATGCGTCGGCGTCCGTGTCAATTCCGCGTACCCACGCGCCCCGCTTTGCCAGCTTCAGCGTACACAGGCCGTCGCCGCAGCCGATGTCGAGCGCCCGCCAGCCGGCAAGCTCCGGCAGGAACGGAGCCGCTTGATGCCAGTGTTTGAGAGTATCCGTCAACTTCTTGTTCTTTCTGTGGCCTGAAGATACGCCTCCAGTTCCGCCGCCCGGTGCGCCGCCGTGTGCGATTCCAGCACCCGACGCCGTGCCTGAGCTGCCATTAAGTTCCGCAGAGAGTCCGGTGTTTCCTGCAAAATGGTCAGCACGTCTTCCAATGACTGCGCCATTAAAATCTCGGTGCCGATTTGGAAGAACGTGTCCAGACCGTCCCAGTAATCGCTGATGATCGGAACGCCGCAGGCAGCGGCCTCGAACAAGCGCACACTCGGCGCATACCCCATCGCAATCATGTCGGCGCGGGTGATGTTCAGCGTGAACTTCTGGGCATTGTAGAACGCGCGGTGCCGCTCCGGCGGCAGATGCTCCGTGCGCGAGACGTTGGCAGGCCAAACAACGCTGTCCGGGTACTGCGGCCCCGCGACGGCAAACCGGCCTTCGGGCCACCGCCGGGCCGGCTCCAGCAGCAGAGTTTCAAGCGGCGGCTGGCGGTCGGCGCTGTAGGTTCCCATGTAGCCGAGATCGTACTCGCGCGGCACGTCTTCGGGGAAGTACAAGCCGGGGTCTACCGAGCAGTAGAGCGGCTTCGCGCACGGCGAATGATGCTGCTCTTCCAGCCGTGTGAGTGTCGGCCCGCCGGCAAACGACAGGTAAAGATCGTAGCGCGGAATAAGCTCAGGCGAAAGATACGCGCAGTCTCCCCGGCCCAGCGCCGCCAGAGTGACCGGCGTATCAATATCGTAAAACGCCCGCAGGCCGTGAGCTGTTTCCTGCACCCACTGCCCAACTGCAATGCCGTCCGGCACATAAGAGCCGACAATGACGGCGTCGGCGGTTTGGACTTCGCCCGCGTACTTGCTTTGGAGTTCCGCCACGGTGTCGTACAGCACGGTCCGGCCCCAGGGGGGGTGCGGCAGGTCCCGGTTGTCCGCGTACCAGGGCAGGTCGCGCTCCAAGAACAAAATGTCATGCCCGCGAGCCGTCAGCTCCCGCACCAGCCCCCGAAATGTGGTCGCATGACCGTTGCCCCACGACGACGTAATAGAGAGGCCCAGAATGACGATTTTCATCCGCCTACCCTTCCAGCACGGCTTCAAGCTGCGCGACCCGGCGGGCGTAAGTATGCTCCGCCAGCACCCGCGCAAGCGCGGCCTGCCCGATCTCGCGGGCCTGCGCGTCCGACAGATCGCGCACAAAACGCGCCACATCATCGCCATTGACTGCGACTAAAATCTCACGGCCCGGCGCGAAGAATTGGTCAATGCCTTCCCAGGCATCCGTGATGAGGCACGCTCCAGCCCCTGCCGCTTCAAAGACGCGGGTGGCAGGCGAAAACCCGTACCGGGCCATTGAGTCGCGGCTGACGTTCAGCACCATTTTAGGCGTCGAGTTAAACGCATTATGGTCCTGCGTATAAACATGGCCTGCATAACGGACATTCGGCGGCACCGCTTTGTTCCCCCACCCACTTCCGCCGAGCAAAAACTTCGCGTCCGGTACAAGGGCAGCGGCTCTCAAAAAGAACTCGTCTACCCGCGCTTCCCTATCAGGCAGCCTATTCCCAAGAAACCCCAAGGTTGCACTAAAGCGCTGGTCCGGCGGCACGGGGAAATGCGTGTGCGGGTCGAGCGCGTTGTAGATGGGAATGCAGTCTTTCGCGCCGAGCGCACGGTAGGCTGCACGGACAGGCTCCCCGCCGCCGTAAGTCAGCACGAGGTCGTAGCGGGGGATCAGCGGGAGAAATGGATCGGCGGGATCGGTTTGAACGCGGTCAAGCGTCGCGGGCGCGTCCACGTCCCAGAAAACGACCCGCGTTTTGTCGGTTTTGAGGCCGAGTACGGCGGCTTCTAAAAGCTCATCAAAGACGCCGACGCCGCTGGCTTTAACGACAAGATCGGCAGAGCGGGCGTCTTCCAGCGCGGCATAAACGCCTTCCGTGCCGGCACCGGGGTAGACCACGACTTTGGCCCAGTCGGGGTCCGCCATGTCCCGGTGCTGCTGGCGCTCGAACGCATCCGGCTCGTAGAACGTGACGGCGTGGCCGCGCTCGGCCAGGGCGCGGATGATGCCCCGGTAGTAGGTGGCCGCCCCGTTCCAATAGGCGGAGACGAGGCTGGAGCCGAAGAATGCAATGTTCATAGGTTTATCAGTGAGAGGCACACACGGAGCGAGAATGAGCGAACACAATCAAGAAGGGCGAACACAATCAAGAAGGGCGAACACAATCAAGAAGGGCGAACACAATCAAGAAGGGCGAACACAATCAAGAAGGGCGCAAGAAGGGCGAACACAAGGTTCGCCCCTACGGGTTCGTTCGGATGGTGTAGGGCGCGAACCTTGTGTTCGCCCTTTCTTTTGTTCCCGCCGCCCTCAACCTGGTCCCCTGCCTATCTCCTCATAAATCCCCAGCAGCTCATCTACCCGATGGGCGCAGGTATGCCGAGCTAAGATTGTCGCCAGCCCCTGTGCCGCAAGGCTTCGGGCCAAGTCTTCATCCGCCATCAGCGCCGCTAAGTGCCGCTGCATCTGAGGGCCGTTTTCGGCGACTAGAAAATCTTCGCCGGGCGTAAATAATTCTTCGCTGTCGTTCCAGGGCGCGGACACCAGCGGGATGCCGCAGGCTAACGCCTCAAAGATGCGGATGGTCGGGATGCCGGGCAGAGCTTCGACGTAAGGCCGGCGCGGGACATGGACGGTCGCCCGGTACTGGGCGAACAGGGCGGGGGCGGCGTAGTTCGGCAGCCAGCCGCCGTACTCGATCCCGGCGTCGGAAAGCGCACGTTTTGCGGCTTCGGGGTAGCGGACGCCCTGCACCCGCGCTTTTAGCCTCAGCGCCTTGACCGGGCCGAGCAGGAATTCGTGCAGCTCTGCGGTCCGCTCGTTGTCGCCCCAGTTGCCGACCCAGACCAAATCGCCGGTCTTTTCGACGCCGGGCAGGGGGTGAAAGACGCGCGTGTCGGCGGCCTCGTGCCAGGTCCAGGCCCGCTTGGCCCAGCCTTCGGCAAGATACAGATCGCGGATGACTTTACCGAATGCCAGAACGCCGTCATAGTGGGTCAAGTCGTAAGCGGCCATGCCGGCCCGGTCGGTCACGGCCCGGTGATGCGTGTCGTGAAACAGCAGCTTGTAAGAGGGCTGGCTCGCGTGATGCCGGCCGATGCGCTTTACTAACTCATGTGCGTTCCACTCATGGACGAGAACCAAGTCGGCATCGGCGAGCGCTGCGTCTAGGTCAAGCGTTTCGGGGTCATAGAACGTGCTTTGAAGCATTGGGTACGCGGCGTGGAAGCCATCAACAGCCGATGGCCCGGCGTCGGCCAGTAAGTTGTGCAGGCTCCAGGAGTTTTCCGGCTCATAAACTTGAACGTCGTGGCCCCGCGCAATCAGCTCGGTCAGAACGCCGCGCAGGAAATGGGCGTTGCCGTGGTTCCAATCGGAAACGAGAGAATGTGTCCAAACGACAACGCGCAAGTTAATCTCCCAGCAGTGTTTGATAAGCGTCTAAATAGCCGAGCGCCAGGCGTTCGGTCGTGTAGGTTCGGGCTTGAGCCAGAGCGCGGGCCGCAAGCTCGGAGCGCAGGGCGTGGTCGGCAGTCAGGCGCGACACGGCGGCATCAAGAGCGTCCCGGTCGTCCGGCGGGACAAACAAGGCGGCGGCGCCCCAGACTTCGCGGAGGCTCTGGATGTCGCCCAGGACTAAGGCACAGCCGGACAGACCCGCTTCCAGCGCCGACAGGCCGAACGGCTCATATTTCGCGGGCAGGGCGTAAATCGCGGCGCGGACCATCCAGGCGGCCACTTCACCCGGCGACAGGCAGCCCAGCAAATGGACACCCTCGAAGCGGCGGTCTTCGCCGCCGGGGTGCGCGGTGTCGCCGGCCACGCAGACCGGCCAGGACTGGCGCGGGGCGATCTCGGCAAGGGCTTGAATGTTCTTGGCATCGTCCCACAGCCGCCCGGCGCTGAAGACAAACGGCTCTTTTGGCGTCTGCGGCTGAAACAGTGCGGCGTCGCGGCCATTCGGGATAACGCGCGTGTTTTGGAGCGGCCCGTAATGCGTTTCGAGCGCGGACAGCATGGCCTGGGTCGGCGCAGTCACTAAACCGGCAGATTGCAAGCCGCGCGTGACTTCGGCCTGGTAACGGTTCCAATCGCTCGGCGCGTCTTTCCCGTGAACCGCCTGCCACCAGGACAGGACGCAGGAATGTCCGGCGACGACCGTGGGAGCCTGCCAGGGCAGATCGCCGTGGGCGTAGCCGTTCAACTGCACGATGTCCGGGCGGACTTCGGCTTCCAGCGCAAGAAGCCACTCCCCGGCATGGGCGACGGCGTCCCACGGCTCCGGCATCCATTCCAAAGCGTACTCGGAGGGGTGCAGAGTGAGGCTGGGAACGGTCGCGGCTTCGGCGCATTGGCTCGGCGCCGGCAGGCGGCCCATCGTGGCAAGCGAGACGGAAACGCCGTGCGGAGCGAGGGCGCGGCTTAAATCCAGCGCATAGGTCCAGACCCCGCCGATGGTATCCGCCGTCATCAGCACCCGCATTTCAGACTTCAAGAGAGCGTGACCAGCGCTTTCAGAAAGCCGTCGGGCCGGTCACGGGTAGCGTTCAGCGCGTCGGCCAGATTTTCCAGTGGGAACGTGTGCGTATACAGCGGGGCCGGGTCAAGCCGGCCATCGGCAACGGCGTCCACGGCGGACTGGATGCCGCCGGTATAAAGAAGCGGGTCGCGCTCGTGGGCGTTGATGACATCTAAACCGCGCCAGTTCCAAAGCTGCATATTCACCGAGCGCAGGCCGTCCTGATGGTAGCCCGCGATGACGAGCCGCCCGCGCTCGCGGGTCAGCTCGGCAGCTAAGTCCAAAGGCCATTGCTTGCCGACGGCTTCAATCACCACGTCGCAGAATGCGCCGTTTGTCAGCGCTTTGACTTCTTCGATGATCTGCCAGTGGTCGTCCATCGGCAGGACATGGGCCGCGCCCATTTGTCTCGCAATCGCCTGGGCGAACGGGCGGCGGGCAATAGCGATGACGGTCGCGCCGGCATTGGTTGCGAGGCGCGTCAAGAGTGCGCCGAGAAAACCGATGCCGACAATCGCAACCATCTGACCGGATTTGATCTCGCTGCGCCCGAAGATGTTCATGGCACAGCCGAGCGGCTCGCCGGGCAGGGGCGTGTTTTGGAGCGCGTCCGGCAGCTTGACGACGGCGCTTTGGTCGGCGCTGTCATATTCCGCGTAGGAGTGGCCGGACAGAAACGCCACGCGGTCGCCGGGGACAAACGCCGTCACTTCCGCGCCGATTTCCGAGATTATCCCCCACCCTTCATGGCCCAAAGCGCCCGGCTCCATCGGGTAGGAGAACCAGTCGCGGCCTTCCCAGGGCGGCAGGTTGGACGCGCAGACGCCGCAGCCTTCCAGCTTAACCAGCACTTCCGTCGGCCCCGGCGTCGGGATGGGCGCTTGAACGATTTCAAATTGTCCCGGCGCGGCAACGACGGCAGCCCGCATGGTCTCGCTCATGCCGCCACCTCTTCGCGGATGCACTCGCGGCGCGGCGTGTTCCGGTTCTCGCGGAGCCAGCGGCCCAGTCGCGCAATCCCGCGCGGGGCGCTGACCGTCGGCGACCAGCCGGTCGCGGCCCTGAACTTGCGCGTGTCGGAAACGTAGTAACGCTGGTCACCGGGCCGCCAGTCTTCCAAACGAACATCCGGCGCATCGCCGTCTGTCTCGCGAATGAGTTCCAGCAGGTTCAGGAGGCTGATGGAGTTCTCCGCGCCGCCGCCGATGTTGAACGCCTGCCCCGACAGTTCGCCCATACGGTCCTGGGCCAGCACAAGCGCATTGATCAAATCTTCAGCAAACAAAATGTCGCGTACCTGCATCCCATCGCCGTACAGCGTGATCGGACGGCCGGACTGGGCTTGAATGAGAAAATGGGCGACCCAGCCCTGGTCTTCGGTGCCGAACTGGTGCGGGCCGTAAATGCAGCTCATGCGGAACACGGCGGCGGGGATTTGAAACGTGCGGGCGTAGTCTAAGACGTACTGATCTGCCGCGCCCTTCGAGCAGCCGTAGGGGCTGTGGAAGTCCAAAGCGCGGGTCTCGCCAATGCCGTGCGTGCGAACTGCATGGTCTTCCGGCTCGTAGCGGGAGGCGCGGACCCGAAGCATAATATCAGGCAGGCCGCCGTAGACTTTGTTGGTGGACGTGAACACCAGCGGCGGCGGATCGGCGCAGGCCCGCACGGCTTCTAAAACGTTCAGCGTGCCACGCGCATTGACCTCAAAGTCAGCGATTGGGTCTGCCAGGCTTGTCGTGACGGCGACCTGGGCGGCGAGGTGGAAGACTTTCGCGGCTCCGCGCACGCTGTCCCGCAGGCGGGCGGCATCGCGCACGTCGGCGGCTTCGATTTGAACCAAATCGCCGTGCGTGTCTTGCAGCCAGCGGGCGTTCTGCTCCACTCCGGCCCGCGAAAAGTTGTCGTAAAGCCGGACAGGCTTGCCTTCGGACAAGTAACGGTGGGCTAAGTTCGTTCCGACAAAGCCTGCGCCGCCAGTAATTAACACGAAGTGTTTCATACGGTCAGCCCCCGCTGGGCGAGTTCTTGACCGGCTTCGGCGACATGATCATGAGCGACCTGGCCTTCCAGCCATTGGGCGATTTCTACTAAGCCGTCTTCCAGGGAAACGCGCGGGGCGTAGCCCAAGACTTCGCGGGCCAGCGAGATGTCGGCGAAGCAGTGGCGAATGTCGCCCGACCGATAGCGTCCGGTAATTTCGGACGTGATGTGTTCACAGCCGAGCGTCTTCGCCATGCGCCCCGCGATCTCGGCGACAGTGTAGGATTGGCCGCTGCCGACGTTGAACACCTGCCCGGCGGCGTCGGGGACTTCCAGCGCGAGGCGGCACGCCTGGGCCACGTCCTGCACGGCGACGAAATCTCTCTGCTGCTGCCCGTCTTCAAAGATCAGCGGCGGGCGGTTATTTAAGTAGCGGGAGGCAAAGATCGCCAGAACGCCGGTGTAGGGGTTGGAAAGGGCCTGGCAAGTGCCGAAGACGTTGAAGAAGCGCAGAGCGACAGTCGGAATGTGATACGCGCGTCCGATCATCAGACACAAACGCTCCTGGTCGTATTTGGACAGCGCGTAGACCGACGACAGCGACGGCGTCTTGGTTTCCGGCGTCGCCAGCGGCGTCAGCGCCGCGCCGTCGGGGCCATGCAGCTCCCATTCCCCCGCTTGAAGCTGGGCCAAAGGCCGCTCCGAGCCGGGGACAACCGCGCCGTCCGGCGCTTGATACAGCCCTTCCCCGTAGATGCTCATGCTGGACGCGACCACAAGCCGCTCGACAGGCCGCTCAATCAAGGCTTCCAGCAGCGTCGCCGTGCCGAGATTATTGACTTCGGTGTAGCGGCGGATCTCGTACATGCTCTGCCCGACCCCGACCGTGGCGGCGAAATGGTACACGGCATCAATGCCAGCCAGCGCTTTTGCGATCGCTTCGGGGCTGCGGACATCGCCGACGACAAGCTCCACGTCTTGGTCTAAGTAGGCGGGGCGCTTGGCGTCGCCGCCATGCACCTGCGGCGAGAGGTTGTCTAAAACTCGGACTCGGTAGCCGCGTGAAAGAAGCTCCCGCGCAAGATGCGAGCCGATAAATCCTGCGCCGCCGGTAATAAGAACGTGTTTTGCCATGCCGCTGCTGACTTCCTTAACGATCCTGGTAATAATGCTTGGGGACAAGTGTACCCGGTAAAGTCATCATCATCTACCTGTCTGCGGCTTCTTCCTCATCAATTTTACATTTTGCTGAAAAATCTTAGCATACAGCGATGCAAAGTTTCAGATTACGGTGCAGAATTACAGGGCGAACACAAGGTTCGCCCCTACTCGACCTTTCATTTGCAGGCTGCAACTTCCTGAGAATGAAAGGGGTCTTTTCAATAGGAAGAGCTTGCTTATGAATTATCAAGAAACAACCCGGCAGGTGAGGCTGGCGCAGGCAGGAAGGGACAATTCCAATCCTGCACCAAAAAACGCTGTACGAGGCGGTCATCACAGTCTTCGGGACGGAGCATGGCGAGCAGAGCGGTATTGTGCTTGCGGCCCTCCCCTAACGGCTGTCCGCGCGTGATTTTTTCTGTCGGCATGGTGTGTGATTGAGACGTGCTGACTATGGATTAGAAAAATTGAGACTTTTTTTGTTTAACCTGCGATTTATGCCTACCTGGCATGGTTTGTGCAGGAAAGAAAGGGAGGAATTGCATCGTCTTTCGCTGCTCTTCTTTTTTCGCGGCTACTTCATAACGGAAAGTCTCGCACTTATGAACACACGAACACTGATTTCGCTTCTCGGCATCGCCGCGCTCGGCCTGAGCGCCGCGCATTCCGCTTCTGCACAAACAACGACCGTCGCGCCGGGGGTCCTGGAATACGGCACCGAAAATCAGGAGGGAGCCGGTCCCTACAGCGGCGGCTTCAATCCGGTCGGCTTTGACCCGAAAGCCGGCGCGACTCTTTCCGGCCTCACCGCCGGGGAAGTGACCATGGGCGCTCAGTCGTCCGGCCACACCGAGTTCTTCCCGGACGCACCCGCCGGGGACTTTGCCGGCACCGACACGATCCATGTCGGAAGCACCTTCACCGACCAGGCCCATGACGGCTACGCCGACCAGTACCTCACCAACCCCGGCCATGTCGTCAAAGGGCCGGATACGTTCACGCTGGATTACAGCTCCCTCCTGGCGGCCGGACAAACGCCGCAGACCCTGACGCTGGGGATTGAAGCGGACGATTTCCAGTTTTCCAAGTACGGCCAGCCGTTCACGGCGTTCATTAACGGCGTGGAGTCGACCGGGTTTGAGAAAGTGCTGAACACGCCGGTCCTGACCGACCCTTCCAGCCAGTTCTTCACGTTCGGCGTGGACCCGGCGCTTCTCAGCCCCAGCGGCATCCTGAACCTGAGCATTGACGAAGGCGGCGACGGCGGCGACGGCTATGCCGTGGACTTCCTGACGGTCGGCGTGACGCCAAACGGCGGCCCGGCGGCTGTTCCCGAAGCGTCTACGACAGTTTCCTTCGGACTGCTGCTGCTGCTGGGCCTCGGCGGCGCGGCGCTGGCCGCGAAGAAAAGGTCGGATAAGAACAAGGCCGCTGCGGCGGCCTGAGCCTGGTTTGTATGACTTTGCTTCTTTTCCAAGCCGCTTCCCAATAATGAGAAGCGGCTTTTTTGCGTCACATCTGAGCAATCAGCGCGTACAAGCCGGCTTTTTCGGGCGCGGCGGGATCGAACAACACCGTCACCGGCTGACCGACCTGGAACTCGCGCCACTGGTCGGCGCTGACCTGCTCTTCCCGGCCTGAGTCCGGCCCGCCCGGATAACCGTAGCGCAGAAAGTAGCGCACTCGGTCTTCGGATTCCGAGCGCTTGTGGGTGATCGTTCCGACCGTCGCCGATCCGAAGCGCAGCAAATACAGACGGCTGCCGGTCCAGCGCAGCAGGCGGCGCAGCAGCAGCAGGCTGACGGCAAGAACGAGGCCGCCGGACAGAAACAGGGTCCAGATGCGCGAGCCGGGGTTTGGCCCCCACGGCTGGCACAACACGGCGCTGCCAAAAGACGCGAAACGCAGGGGAAACGGCTGGCCGATTTGAAAAAGGACTGCCGGAGGGGGTGCAGGCCGGTTCTCACCACTGAGGGAGGCCGGCGGCTCCGAAAGCACGATCCAGCCGGTTTCGAGCTGGCTGCCGTGGGGGCGGGGCAGGGCAGCGCTGTAACGGATCGCGGTCTGCCGGGGCTGCCGGCCCTTCGGCGCAGACGGCTCCGTCCGGATCTCGACAATTTTGCCGCTGAGGGAGCGGCCTGCCTCGGCAAGCCAGGACAGCTTGACCCCTTCCCAGAGCGCTCGTGCGCTGCCGGCGGCAAACAAGCCGAGCAGGAGGCCCGCGACAATTAAAAGCAGCCGCGCCCGCAGCGGCAGGTGCAGGCGGCGCGGCGTCGGCCCGGCAAGCGCCGGTTCCAGCGTGTGTTCAATCAAGGCTTCCATCGCGAATAAGTGTCTCCATGTGTTCCAAAAGCGCCGGTGTATCCGAAACGATCACCGCGCCTGCCGCCTGAAGCTGGGACCAGAGCGTCCCTGCCCGCCCGCCGGTGAAATCCCGCGCGGCGAAGGACGCGGCCCCCTGGCGGCAAAAAACGGTTTTCCCGGCACGGCGCAGGGACAGGGCGGCTTCTAAATTGGCTTGATTGGCCTGTCCAAACGGCGCTTCGGTCAAGATGACGACGGAAGCGTTCTCGGCAAGACGCGCGGCGCATTCCAGCACGGCATACGACAGCAGCGAGAACGGCAGCTCGGCAGCAAAAGGAATGCCGAGGAAACGGGCCGTGTCGGTGTCCGGGTCGCCCTCATGGAGCGCTCCGGCGGTCACGCCGAAGCCGCGCTCGTGCAGGGTCAGCAGCAGATCGGTCCCGGTTCCGCCGCCGCAGATGACATGGACCGCAGGCCGCCCGGCGGTCTGAGACGGAGGCGGCAGGTCCGGCAGCGGCAGGACCAGCGGCCTGCCGTTGACGGGATGCGGTCGGACCCAGGCCCGGACATCGTAGACGCGGGCGAGGTTGTCCGCCGTCAGCGCTTCGGCGGGGGTTCCGGCAGCCGCAATCCTGCCGTGCGAGAGCAGGACCACATAATCGCAGTACGAGGCCGCGAGATTGACATCGTGCAGCACGGCCAGCACCGCGAGGCCGCCGTCATGCGCGAGATTGCGGGCCAGCGTCAGGGTTTCCGCTTGATGGCGCAGGTCTAAGCTTGCCGTCGGCTCGTCCAGCAGCAAAATCTGCGGCTGCTGGGCTAAAGCGCGGGCCAGCAGGACGCGCTGCCGCTCGCCGCCGGACAGGGTCGTGACGTCCCGCTCGGCCAGGTCTTCGATTTGGGCGGCCCTTAGCGCGTCGCGGACAATCTGTTCGTCGGCGAGACCCTCCGAGGCGAACGGGCGCGGCGGCAGGTGCGGAGCGCGGCCCATGCGGACAAGGTCGCGCACGGAGAAGTCGAGCGAGACGGAGGTATCCTGCGGCACGACGGCGATAACCTGCGCGGACTGCCGGGCGGAACGCGCGGCGTACAAGTCTCCATTGTCCAGAAGCACCACGCCGCCGGACGGCCGGAGCGCCCGCGACAGCGCCCGAACCAGAGTAGACTTGCCGGAGCCGTTGGGCCCGATCACCCCGACCAAAACGCCGGGGGTCAGCGCGAGCGACAGGGCGGCCAGCGCCGGAGGCGTTTCGGGGGCATACTGCACCTTGATTTCTTCCGCCAGGAGCCGGGGCGGCAGCAAAAGACTTTCGGCCATTCGCCTATTGTAGCAGAAAAATTCCCGTAAAAATGCAGAAGGAATCCCGGCGGACGGCGTCGAACTTCCTGTCAAGCCTCAACGTCGAGCTTTTACCAGAGCCAAGCCGCACGAGACCAAGCACTGCATGACCACGACAGCCGACCACTATTTCAGCGGAGCGCCTGAAGACGATCCTCAGAGCGTGATGGGCCGGTCGCCGGAGCCGCTTTCCGGCGGGTCGCTGGCGGACGACCTTGCCTCCTACATCAACCGTCTCACCCGGACCCGGCTGCTGACGGCGACCGAGGAAAAGTCCCTGTCCCGCCGGGCGCGGTACGGCGACGGGTCGGCGAAAGAGCGGCTGATCGAGGCCAATATGCGCCTGGTCGTCTCCATCGCCAAAAACTACGTCGCCAGCGGCATCCCCTTAGAAGACCTGATTCAAGAAGGCGCAATCGGCCTGATGACCGCCACCGAGCGGTTCGACCCGCGCATGGGCTATCGGTTCAGCACCTACGCGACCCAGTGGATCCGGCAAAGCATCGGACGGGCGATTGACAACAAAGCGAAATCCATCCGCCTGCCCGCCCATATCTCGGAGTCGCTTCGCAAGATAGACAAATCCAAAGCCGAACTCCAGCGCGTGCTGGGCCATGAGCCGACCACCGAGGAGATTGCCGAACACACGGGCCTGTCGCTCAAGAAGATGAACAGTCTGCTCCAGACTACCCAGGAACCGGTCTCTTTGGATATGACTGTCGGCGACGACGACAGCACTTCCCTGGGCAGTTTAGTGCTGGACCGCAATTCCCCCAACCCGCAGGACGAGCTGATCGCGCAGGAAATGCGCGGCGAGATCGAAGCCATTTTGAACACGCTGGACGAGCGCGAGAAGATCATCATGCGGAAGCGGTTCGGCTTCGACGAAGACGATAAATCCGTCTTGCAGCAGATCGGCGACGAGCTGCACATCTCCCGCGAGCGCGTCCGCCAGATCGAGTCCCAGGCTTTGCGGAAGCTGCGCTCGGCGGCCCGCAAAAAGCGCCTGCGCGACTACTTGCAGTCCTAAAAAGCCTCTCGCAAAAACGCCCTGCCAACATCGTTGGCAGGGCGTTTTGACTTCTCCACTAATCTTTTTCGTCTTTCGAGTCGTCCAGATCATCGGGCAGATCGAGATCGGCGTCTTCGTCCAGGTCTTCAATCTCGACCGCTTCCAGATCGGGGTCGGCGCTCATGGCCGTGATTGTTGCGGCAGGCGGCTCGTAGCGGGCGAGGCGCGAGGGCCGCTTCGGGCAGTTCGTACAGGTAAATTTGACTTTTGCGCCGCGCAGCCACGACGGCACCCCTTTGAAAACGGCTCCGCAGTCACTACAGCGTATTGCTTCCGTTGGCATTCTTTCGTTCCACCTCACTCTTCACAGCACTGCTATGATAACACTCAATTTCGACTTTTCGTTCTTTTAATCGTTCTTTTAATCGTTCTTCTCAGCGGACACGGGAACGTCCTGGCCGCTCGGCTTGCCGGTTCCGTTCGAGGCGATGCTCGACGGCCGGGCCACCGGACGCGCCGGAGTCTTGCCCCGAAGAGTGTTTTCGGCGGGCTTTTCTTCGGCGGCGGGCGTCAAAACCCCGTTCAGGACCATCAAAACACCGATTGCCAGATAGCACCAGGCTTCTTTGCCCGTCACCGGCTGGCCGGGGTCGTAGACGAAGCGCGGCCCTAAGATCAGGCCGACAATCCCCAGCACAATCAAAATCGCGCCAATCACGGTAAACGTGCTCAGCCAGCGGGACCTCAGCATAAGTTCATTCCTTGTTCCTCGTCG
Source organism: Capsulimonadaceae bacterium (assembly GCA_965277885.1). GTDB lineage: Bacteria > Armatimonadota > Armatimonadia > Armatimonadales > Capsulimonadaceae > JANXMY01. Next base: position 1,738,181 of record CBDIDS010000003.1, read on the forward strand.
CGTACTTCTCGGTAACGCATTTAATGATTATACACTATTCGGCGTCGCGTTCGGTTCAACTTACCGTGGTCCAGGCGGCAAAAGTTCCATCGGGCAGCTGAACGAGAGCCTGACCACCGGCACTCATGCCCGCGAGGGTGGCTTGTTCCTCACCGCGCCGCACCACTGCCCCTCTCGCAAGACGCTTGCCATAGGCCGTAAAGACCGGCAGGATTCCCTCGCGCCGCCATCGTTCTTCCCAGTGCGTCAGCGATGCGCTGACGGCATCAACAATGCTTTTGACAGCGTGTTTCCGCCCCGTTGTCAGCCGCAGTGAAGTCGGTGGGTAGGCGAATTCGCCGGCACCGGCAAACTCTGTTTGGCCGACATTGAGACCGATGCCGAGAACGGCAACCCCCGCCGCGACTTCCACGAGAATGCCGCCGCACTTTTTGCCGTCCAGGAGAATATCGTTCGGCCATTTGATCTGGGGGGACACCCCGCAAGCCGCCAGCGCTTCCGCGACGGCCAGGGGGATGAGGAGGCCAAGCTGCGCGGTATCAGTGGCGAGCGGCAGTCGGTAGACATACGACAGCAGCGCACTCAGGCCGGCGTCCGCCTGCCACTCATGCCCCCGCTGCCCGCGTCCGCGTGTCTGAAAATCAGCCGTCACTAATGCGCCCGACGGGGCCGGGTCTCCAGGGTCCGACGCCCATTCTCGCGCGATGTCATTTGTGGACGCGCACTCTGCCAGATGCTTGTGCGGCCTGCCGAACCTCAGCGGCTGTGCGGAAGAGGATTTTACAGAGTTCACGGGGCTGAACCCCCGTGCTTCAAAGTGCAATTCCCCGCCTGCGCGGGCATCGGACTGTTCTTAAATTCTTCGCCCGCGCAGGCGGGGGCTTGCTCTTTAAAGCACGGGGGTTCAGCCCCGTCAACTCCTGCTCGGCCCTTTCCCCTCATTCCGCAAAATCCAGCGAAATATCCAGCGACGGGGCAGAATGAGTCAAAACGCCGATGCTCAGAACGTCAACCCCAGTCGCGGCGACTTCCGCAATCCGCGCCTCGGTGAGATTGCCCGACGCTTCCGAGATCGCCCGCCCGCCGATGGTTTCCACAGCCCGGCGCATGGTCTCCGTGTCCATGTTGTCCAGCAGGATAATATCCGCCCCGGCGGCCAGCGCTTCGTCCACCATCGCTAAAGACGCCGCTTCGACTTCGATTTTCATCGTGTGCGGGATCTGCGCCTTCGCCGCCGCAACCGCGTTCCCAATCCCGCCGGCGGCCTTGATATGGTTGTCTTTGATCAGCACGGCGTCGTACAGCCCTAATCTATGATTAAACCCGCCGCCGGCCCGGACCGCGTACTTTTCCAAAGCCCGCAGCCCCGGCGTCGTCTTCCGCGTGTCCGCGATCCGCGCGTGCGTCCCCGCCGTCAGCGCCACATACTTCGCCGTCACCGTCGCGATCCCCGACAATCGCTGCATGAAGTTCAGCGCGACCCGCTCCGCCGTCAAGAGGGCGCGGGCCTCGCCGGTGACAACCGCCAGCGGCGTCCGGCCTGCCCCGACTGCCGCGCCGTCCTCGACCAACGCTTCCCAGTGCGCGTTCGGGTCCAGCAGCTTAAACGCCAATTCCCCAATCGCCAGGCCCGCGATGACCCCTGCCTGCTTCGCCAGCACCGTCGCCGTCGCTGTCGTTCCGGCGGGGACACAGAGCATCGTCGTGATGTCCCCCGGCCCGATGTCTTCCAGCAGCGCGTCCCGCACCAGCGGCTCATATTGTATCTGCGGAATATCCATTAGACCTCTTGCGTAATTGTTAGGCGGCAAGTTCATAGTTGTAAAGTGCGGCAATCAAGTTGAAGCGCAGGCCAAAGCGCTTGCGCCGGTTGCGGTAACGCTCCGCCAAGATGCGAAAGATTTTCAGGCTCCGAATGATGTGCTCAATCACGAACCGCTCCCGCGAAAGCTGACGATTACTCGCCTTCTGCTCCGGCGTGAGCGGATGATGCTTGCTCTTTTTCCTCGGCAGGCGGCTGTTGGAGTGCAGGTTCGCCAGCCCCAGATAGCCGCTATCTGCCAGGCACTGCGTCTTGGGCAAAAGCGGCAGGCGGCTCTCCTGGAACAGCTTGAAGTCCTGCTTCTTGCCTTCGCTGAAGCTGGTGACTAAGATGCGCTTTGTCTTCGGGTCGGCGACAACCTGCGCTTTTTGGGTATGGCGCTTCTTCTTGCCGCTGTACCAGTGCCGCTGTTTTTTTTCGGGCGCTCGACGGGGCATTCCGTGGCATCGATCACGATGACCGCAAACGAGAGGTCGCTTTTCGTCAATGCCTTCTTGCCTGGCAACGTAAACTGACCGGAACGCAAAAGCGCGGTTTCGATGGCGTGCACCGTGCGGCAGACGGCAGACTCGCTGAGGCCGTAGGTTTGCCCAATGTGAACAAAGGTGCGATACTCGCGCCAATACATCAGCGTCAGGAGCAGGCGGTCTTCCACCAAGTGCTTGGGCCTGCGCCCGCGCACGGGCAGATGCGTTTGGAGAGCCTCGCACATGTCTCGGAAGGTTGCGGGCCGCACACCTGTCAAGCGCTTGAAGACGCCGTCAGGCTTGGTTTTCAGGTCGGCATAGAACATGCCGTTAGTATACACCAATTACGCAAGAGGTCTATTGTGTTTTCTAATGCTTTGCGGCAGGGTCCGGTTCCAGAACAGCCACATTTCTAATATCCGCATACACAGGAACAGTAAGTGTGTATCCATTGTCGGTTTTGAACACCAGCTCTGCCGGCAGTGCATCCGGCGGTGTTTTTGGACTGAGAACGATTTTCCAGTCTACCCAAGACGATCCATTCAGCCCCATTTCGCGATGTTCGGGTGCAGTGATATAAGGAGAAGAACTGGTCACGGACATGCTCCAAAGGTTTGGGGAAGTCGGGGGACTGCCGGGCTTTGGCTTGATGCGCCTTTGACTGAGTTCATACTGTGTCACAAAGTTGCTGCGAAAAATTCCGACCGTAAATTCTTGCGTTGCGCCCTTACCCGGCGGGAGACGCCCGAAGTCTAGGCTTAACGTATCCGCATTTAGGCCCTGCACGACTTCGGCGGTCACGGGGACGCCATTGTCTTCGGCAGCAACGGTGGCAGCATCTTCGCGGGAGACAGTTTGATCTCGAACGAGCGTGAGAATGTTGCGGAACGGCTCACTTCCCGCGTAGTCCTTAAATGTCACCCGGTAAACGACTTGAATAGTTTTCGGCCCATCAAAGCGGGAAAAGAGCGTGATCTTCGGCTCGTTTGAATCCAGCAGAGGACGCAGGGCCGGAAGATGATTGGGCGGGAACATGGCCCGGCTGAACGTCACCGTCAAAAGCTGGGTCTGCGGTTCAAGAGCAGGTATCTGCCCAAAGTTGATCACTTGGGGAGAAAAAGAAATTCCAGGCGCGGCGGGGTGGGCCGATACGCTTTGGAAGCAGGCACAAGCCAAAGCAAGACTGAGACAAAGCAGAGGCGGCAGCGGTTTGGTGAGGCTCATGTCGCCCTATTCGCCGTACCGCGCGGTTTTCCCTGCCGACTGGCAGCGCTCTCGCCTCTATTGTGGAATTGCCACGGGAAGTAACCCATTTTACTGCCGATTATGGAACAATACACGGGGCAGGCAAATATAGCCCCAATGGAAACAGATATCCTGCAATGAAGAGCTTGGAGAAGAATTGATGACGATTCCGCGCCCCGATGTACCAAGAGGTGAATACCCCCGTCCGCAGTTTGTGCGGCCTGATTGGCTGTGCCTGAACGGCGAATGGGAATTTGAGATTGACGGCGGCGACAGCGGCCTGGCCCGCAACTTGATTTCGCGCCACTTGTCCGATAAAATCACGGTGCCGTTCTGCCCCGAATCCGAGCTGTCCGGCATCGGCTACACCGACTTCATGCTGGCGGTCTGGTATCGCAAAGAAGTCACGGTCCCCGACGACTGGAAAGGGCGGCATGTGCTGCTGCACTTCGGCGCGGTCGACTATGACAGCACGGTCTGGGTCAACGGCAAAGAAGTGATGCGCCATCGGGGCGGGTTTACGCCGTTCTCGGTGCTGCTCAAAGAGGTCACCGGCGGGGACACGTTCACGGTCGTGGTCCGGGCGCAGGATGACTGGCGGCCCGCCCAGGCGCGGGGGAAGCAGTCCCAGCGGTATGCGTCCTACAACTGCCTGTATACCCGGACGACGGGTATCTGGCAGACAGTCTGGATGGAGCCGGTGCCGGACGCGGCCCTGAAGCGCCCGCGCATCACGCCCGATGTGGCAAGCAGCGCGTTCCACTTGGAGCTGCCCCTGACGCAGAACAAGCCCGGCACGACGCTCCGGGCGACCCTGCGCGACGGCGCAGGCGAAATTGTCTCGGCGGAAACAGCCGCGTCTTTAGACTTAGCTCCGCGACTGACGCTGACCATCCCCGAAGACCGGCGGCGTCTCTGGTCATTGTCCGACCCCCACTTGTACGACCTTGACATTGCGCTTTTAGACGCAGATGGCATGGTCATAGACAGCGCAGTCTGCTATGCGGGCCTGCGGAGCATCGCGATTGACGGCGTCAAAGTCAAGATCAACGGCGAGACGGTCTTTCAGCGCACGGTCTTGGATCAGGGCTACTACCCTGCCGGCATTATGACCGCACCGACCGACGCCGATTTAGAGGCCGACATTCAGCGCGGCCTCGCTGTCGGCTTCAACGGGGCGCGTCTGCATCAGAAAGTCTTTGAAGAGCGGTTTTTGTACCACGCAGACCGTCTGGGGTATCTGATCTGGGGCGAGTTCGGCGACTGGGGCTGCGCTCCTTACGGGCCACGCGACGACGACCACAAGCCCGATGCCAGCTATATTACCCAGTGGCTGGAAGCGCTGGAGCGCGATTATTCGCACCCGTGCATTATCGGCTGGTGTCCGCTGAACGAAACCAGCCAGCACATCAGCGACAAAACAACGGTGCTGGACGATGTGACCCACGGCATGTATCTAGCGACAAAGGCAATGGATCTCTCACGGCCCGTTCTGGATACGTCCGGCTATTCCCACCGGGTCGTCGGCGCGGACATTTACGACTCGCACGACTACATTGACGAAAAAGACTGGGCTGAGGGCTTTGCGAACTTCCAAAAGCGGCACGCGGGCATGGCGGAGGGCAAAGTGTTCGCCAACGAAGGCACGCGCATCTCGATTGCTTACGGCGGCCAGCCGTACTGGGTGTCTGAATTCGGCGGCTTCAAGTGGGTGCTGGACGAAGACCGGGCCGGGACGGAGAACACCTGGGGCTACGGCGGCGCCCCGACATCGCTGGAAGATTTTTATCTGCGCTTTGAGGCTGTCTGCGACACGCTGCTGGACAACCCGCATATGTTCGGCTACTGCTACACACAGCTCACGGACATCCCGCCGGAGCTGAACGGCATTTACACGTATGATCGGCGCTTGAAGTTCGACGCCGCTCGTTTGAAAGCTATTCAAACGAAACAAGCCGCTATTGAGAAATAACGGGGGGACAAAATGCAGCCGCACTTCCACACGATAGTCGTTCCCCTTCCGCTTTGGGAAACCGTGGCAGGAATGGCAGCTCAGATTGCCGTCGCGGCGGTTGTTGTCTGGATCGTCATTCGGCAGACCCGCCGAAAGCCGAACAAGCCGAATTAAGAGCAGGACAGAAACTTCTTTGCCGGGGCAGGGTGAACCCTGCCCTCTTTCTCTCCCTTTCTTATCCTACTCTCCTCTTATCCTACTCTCCTCTCCTGTATCTCCGTGAACCTGCCGATAATAACGTTGACTTTTCGCAGACTTTTCGCGCAGACTTATGGAACAATCGGTGCATGGCTCTTATCTCGTCAATTCAAGCAGAACAGGATCAAACAAAAACGCAGGATGCACTCCAGGCACGGCTGGCGGAAACGGAGCGGCTGCTTGCGGAGCGCATGGCGGCTCTGGACGCGGTGCAGCAGAAAGTGGTGCGCCTCCAGGAAGCGCAGCACGTCGCCAAAATCGGAAGCTGGGATTTTGACCCGGTCACCGGCATAATTACCTGGTCGGCGGAGATGTTTCGCCTGCTGGGGTTTGACCCGGACAAAGGCGAGCCGGACTACCAGACCCTGTTGACCCATTACCACCCGGAGGATGTCCCGCGCCATGAGGCCGCTGTGCTTCAGGCCAAAAGCGGCGGCTTGCCGTATGGGGTGGACCTCCGTATTCTGTGCGACGAGGGGGAAGTGCGCTGGGGTCATGCGACAGGCCAGGCCCAGCGCGACGACACCGGCCGGGTCGTGCGCCTCTTCGGGACCGTCATGGACATCACCGAGCGCAAGCAGGCGGAAGAAGAAAATGCGCGGCTGGCGGCGATTGTCGCGTCTTCCCATGATGCCGTGCTGGGAACAACACTCGACGGAACGCTGGTGAGCTGGAACTCCAGCGCCGAGCGGCTGTTCGGCTACAAAGAGTCGGAGATCATCGGCCAGCACGCTTCCGTGCTGGCGCCGCCCGGCGAGAAGGGGTTCCACGGCATGACGGTCCAAGCCCTGACGCGGGGCGAGACGCGCGAGGATTTGGAAGTGCGTCGGCGGCGCAAGGACGGCGCGATCATTGACCTTGTGCTGACGTCTTCCCCGATCCGCAACCCCGCCGGCGAAATGGTCGGGGTCGCCGCCGTCTACCGCGACATGACCGTCCAGCGCCGCGCGGAAGAGGCCGTCCGCCGCAGCGAAGCGCGTCTGGCGGAGGCCCAGCGGATCGCCCAGATCGGAAGCTGGGAAGCGGACGCCGTTTCGGAGGAAATTACGTTCTCGGACGAAATGTACCGCCTGCTCGAAATCGGCGTCGGCACGCCGCTGACGCACGACCTGGTCATTTCCCGGTATCACCCGGACGATCTGGAAGCCTACCGCGCCGCCATTGCGAAGTCGCAGGCGGACACCGCGCCGTTCGCCATTGACATTCGGGTCGGGCGGGCGGGCGGAGCGATCCGCTGGTGCCATACCGTCGGCGAGCCTATTTTTGACGCGGACGGCCGGCTGACCCGGTGGGTCGGGACAATGATAGACATTACGGAGCGCGTTCTCGTCGAAGAACGCTTCCGGGTGCTGTTCGATCATTCCAGCGAGGCGCATTTTCTTGTCGGCCCGAAAGGCATTATTGACTGCAATCAGGCGGCAGTGCAGATGCTGCGCTGCGAGAGCAAGGCGGAACTGCTGGCGCTTCATCCCAGCCACCTTTCGCCCAAGTATCAGCCGGACGGCCGGCTTTCCGCCGACTATTCCCAGGAGAGAGAGGCCGCCGCCCGCGCCCACGGCAGCCATCGCTTTGAGTGGCTGCATAGCCGCTGCGACGGCACGAACTTCCCGACGGAGATTATTTTGACGCCGGTGACGCTGGGCGGGGAGCCGGCCATGCTGTCCGTCTGGCATGACTTGACCGAGCGCAAGGAAGCCGAGCAGCAAATCCGGGAATACGCCGCGATTTTGGAGTTCCAAAAGCGGGAGCTGGAACAGGTCAACCGGGAGCTGTGCGATCTGGCGACCACCGACGGTCTGACCGGCCTGAAAAACCACCGGGCCTTTCAGGAGCGGCTGGCGACCGAGTGCGAGACCGCCCGCCGCCACCGGACGCCGCTGTCTTTGCTGCTGCTGGACGTAGACCATTTCAAGCAGTACAACGATGCTCACGGCCACCCTGCCGGGGATGCCGTTTTGAAGCAGGTCGCGCACCTGCTGAAGCAAACCACGCGCGACTGCGATTTCGCCGCCCGCTACGGGGGCGAAGAGTTTGTCGTCATCCTGCCGCAGATCAGCCAGGCGAGCGCAATCAAGGCAGCGGAGCGGTGCCGAGTTTCCATTGAAGCCGCCGACTGGGGCTGCCGCACCGTCACCGCAAGCTTCGGAGTCGCGACTTTGTCACTCGACAACCCGGACGGCGATTCGCTGATCGCCGCCGCCGACCAGGCGCTGTACGCGGCGAAATATAATGGCCGCAACCAGGTCATATCCGCCAGTCATCTGTACCTACAGGACCCGCCGTCGCCGTCCAATCTTGTCGTTCTGTCCGGGTAAGGCTGAGTGCCTGCTTTGGCAGAACACCGGCTAAATCTCGCTTGTTTCCTGGAGATGCCAGCGAGGAAGCGGCTCGCGGGCGGCGCTCCAGGCCGCCGGGATGCTTTCCGCGCCTGCCGACAGCGCGACAATCCCGCCGACCATCGCGCAGGTCGTGTCCCGGTCGCCGAGGCCGCTGACCGTCAGCCACAGCGCTTCTTCGTAGTTGTCTAAATGCTGTCCGGCGCACCACAAGGCAAACGGGCAGGTATCCTGCGCCGAAATGTCATGTCCGCTGCCGAGGGCGGACACGGCAAGAGTCACCGACGCCGACGGGTCCAGATTTCGGGCATGGCGGATTTTCTCGCGCACGACGCTGTCCGGGACATGGGGCAGAACCATATCCAAGAACTCCTGACGGCTGGGGTATGGTCCTCCGGCACACTGCGCCGCCAGGGCCGCGCCGACGGCAACTGCAATCGCTCCGGCGGCAGCTTCCGGGTGAGCATGGGTGACATTGCTTGACCTGGCGGCATTTTCCACCACGGCATCCAAGTCATCGGCGAAGTACGCGCCGACGGGCGTGACCCGCATCGCCCCGCCATTGCCGTAGGACCCCTGCCCCTCAAACAGCAGCGGAGCAAGCTCCGGCCACTTCCCGCCCTGCCACAGCTTCGGCAGCAGCCAGTGCATCGCGCCGCCGTAGCCGCGCCGGGCATCGTACCGCGCTCCGAAGCTCATGCCAAGAATGTCCTGGTTGACTTTGCCGTACTGCCGCAAAACCGACACGACCGAGAGCGCCATCTGCGTGTCATCGGTATAATACCATTCCGGGTCCGGCAGCATCCGCCCGTCAATCAGCAAGTCAACCGTATGCGGGTCAACAAAGAACTGCTCCCCGAAGGCATCTCCGACGGAGAGACCTTCCAGCGAAAGCACGGCGCGGGCCAATCGGTCGGCGGGTTTTGAAGAGAGTGTCATGGACGGCTCCAAAAGGGAAACAGGGCCAAGAATTAAGCGGCGTCTTCGGCGCGGGCGGCCCAGAGCAGGCCACGCACCATCAGCGGCAGGATTTCTTTCTGAGAGACGATGTCGGCATGGTGGCCGAGCGAGTTGTACGCGACCCGCCCCTGCCCGTAGTATTTGGTCCAGATCACGGGCATATCGAACGTGCCATTTAGGACATGGGGGCCGTCGGCGGTCGGGAACCGGGTCACGGCCAGCGTCTTGTTGGCGGGGTCAACGTGCAGATAATACTGCTCCGATTTGACGGCAAACTCGGCGGGCGAACCCTGGGTGATGAAATGGTCGGGGTCGGTAATCCGCACGGTGTATTCCACGCCGTCATTGCCGGGATGGGAAACCCACTGGCCGCCGGTCATAAACTGGTACTCGGTCTCGGCCCGGAACGAGTCGCCCATGCCGCCGTGGCAGCCCGCGATCCCCACCCCGCCTTTAACGGCCTCCAAAAGCGGCGTGAGCTGCTCGCGGGTGATCGTGTCCATGGTCCACACCGGGACAATCAGCGAGAGCCGCTTCAGCTTTTCGCCGTCTTTGTACGCATCCAGCGTGTTCGCGACTTCCACTTCAAAGCCTCTGCTTGCCAGTTCCCGCTCGAATATCTCCGCCACCTGCTGCGGCTGATGGCCGTCCCACCCGCCCCAGACAATCAGCGCCCTGCGCCCGTTTGCGTGTGCCAATTTCGGAGTTCTCCTCTCGTCTCGCGTTTATAACGCTTCAAAGATCACTTCGCCTGTTCTCGCATTTTCGGCTTGCAGCAGGAAACCCTGCTACAGTCCGTTTCCGATCAGCGGGTTGCCGGCGAGTTCCACATAATGCGTCCCTGTCGGCGAAAGTCCTTGTTCGGCCACGAAAATTTCCGGCAAGGCAAGGTCGCCGTTAAAGCCGGTGTCAACAATAAAATCAATCGCCGATGGGCCGCGCTCAGAAACAAGAGTCAATGTCACATGAGGTAATCCATCACGCCATTCGCCGAGCGTCATTTCTGCTGTCCGGTCATCATCTGCCTGACCAATAAACGTGCCGCAAGCCCCCATTCCGGTTCGCCGCCAATTTTTAGCGTGACGAGCCAGCCCTGGGGATGACGCCGTCGGATCGCACGCAGGGCGTCGCCGGAAGAAGTGCCGAGTGCATAATCCTCGGTTTCCACATGGAGAGAGATAAACTCGTTGTCGTGAAGCGGCTCAAGCACAGGCTTCAGCTTGTTCTCATAGATGGCAAGCCCCCGCTCCGATAGTGACGCCGCTTCTTCTTCACTGAAGTGCATGATGAAATCTTGCTGTGCAGCAGACATCGCGGGTTCTCCTCAATACGGTGATGCTATTGTACCCCGGCCTTGAAGTTTAACGCAGATACGATGCGCCGTTGACGTCGAAGATGCCGCCGGACAGGTAGCCCGCCGCATCGGATACGAGAAAGCCGACGAGAGCGGCGATGTCGGCGGGGAGGGCGACGCGGCCCAGAGGGATTTCGGCCCGGATCTGCTCGCCCCGGTCGGCCAGGGCGAACGCCGCCATGTCGGTTTCGGTCCAGCCCGGCGCAATACCGAAGCAGCCGATGCCGGTCCCGCCCAGCTCCACCGCGAGCGACTTGACCAAATTGATTTGGGCAGCTTTCGACGCCGCGTAGCCGGAGAAACGCGCTTCGCCCCGATGCCCGGCCCGTGAGGAGATTTGGATGATTCGCCCCCACCCCGCCTCCGCCATTGCCGGAGCGAGCAAGTACGCCAGTTCAGCCCCGGCCCAAAAGTTGACCTGCATCTGCCGGCGCATGGCCTCCTGCCATCGTGCGAACCCACGCTCACCCCAATAGGGGGTGATCTCATAAATGCCTGCGTTGTGAACCAGAACATCTACGCGCCCCTCAAATGCAGCCAATGCGTCCTGCGCCAGCCGCGCGGGTGCCTCGGCGTCGGCCAAATCCGCAGACAGCAGCATATGGCCGCTGCCCGCCAGCGACTGCACAGCGTCTTCGGCTGCCGTTCGGTTCGCGTTGTAATGGACGGCCACGCGAAACCCGTCTTCGGCGAGTTTGACGGCAATCGCCCGGCCAATGCCGCGCGAGGCTCCGGTGACGAGGGCTGTTTTTGTGTTCATAGCAATTCGTCTTTTTGGGCGGTTGAAACCGCAGCAACAAAGGCACGAAACCTGCCTTCGCAGGTTAATACAGATCGAACTCGGAGTCCGCGCAGGCGGACTTTGTGCTTTTGTTGCTGCGGTTTCAACCGCCCGCTCCTCCGGTCAAAGCATTCCGTGCCGCGCGAACCAGCTCCACTGCCGCGTCCGGCGTCTCGGCCAGCGCGGTCAGGTGGCCCATCTTGCGGCCCGGACGCGCGTCGGCCTTGCCGTAGAGATGCAGGGACACATCGGGCGTCGCCAAAGCCGCCGCCCAGTTCGGCGTTCCGTTCTCCCAAACATCGCCCAGCAGGTTTGCCATCGCCGCCGGGCGCAAAAGCTGCGTTGAGCCGAGCGGCAGGCCGCAGACGGCGCGGACCTGCTGCTCAAACTGGCTCGTCGCGTGCGCTTCAATCGTCAGATGCCCGGAGTTGTGCGGGCGCGGGGCCATCTCGTTGACGATCAAACTGCCGCCCTCTGTTACAAAGAACTCGACGCAGAGGACGCCGACCACGTCTAAAGCCTCACAGATCGCCCGTGTGATGTCGGCGGCTTGGGCGGCAGTTTCCGCCGAGACGGCAGGCGCAGGGCAGACCGACACGTCCAAGATGCCGCCGACGTGGGCGTTTTCAATGACGCCGTAGTGGGCAAAATCGCCGTCCATGCCCCGTGCGGCGACCACCGAGACTTCGCGCTCAAACTCGACAAAGCCTTCCAGAACACACTCCGAGCCGCCGAGCGCATCCCAGGCGGAAGCGGCGTCAGAAGCGCTTCGGAGGCGCACCTGCCCTTTGCCGTCGTAGCCGAAGCCGGCGGTTTTGAGAATGCTCGGCGTTCCGATTTCAATGAGCGCGGCTTGAAGTTCCGCGAGGCTTGTCACCAGGCGAAACGGGGCGCACGGGAAGCCGTGCCGCGCTAAGAACTCTTTCTCCCGCTTCCGGTTCTGCGCGACGTGCAGGACTGCGCCATTTGGCCGGACGGGCGCAAACTCAGCGGCAGCCGCCGCCGTTTCGGCAGGCACATTTTCGAATTCAAACGTCACCACGTCCACGCTTTGCGCGAACGCCCGCACGGCGTCTAAATCCGTGTACGCCGCCACCCATTCTTTGTCGGCGACCTGCCCCGTCGGCGAGTCGGCATCGGGCGAGAACGTCTGCACCCGGTAGCCGAGGCTCTTTGCCGCCAGCGTAAACATCCGCCCAAGCTGCCCGCTGCCGAGAATGCCGAGCGTCGCGCCGGGCAAAATGGGACTGTTTGGATTGTTCATGGCAGCGTGTCCCTCAGCACATTCGCCGTCTGGTCGGCCCGGAATTGTCTTAACTTTTCGCGCAGATCCGGGCGGGTATTGGCGAGAATGGCGACGGCGAGCAGGGCAGCGTTGGTAGCTCCGGCGTTTCCGATTGCCAGAGTCCCGACGGGAATGCCCGCCGGCATTTGGACAATGGACAACAGCGAGTCCTGGCCGCTCAGGGCGCGGCTTTGCACGGGGACGCCCAGTACGGGAACGAGCGTCTGGGCGGCGACCATGCCGGGCAGGTGGGCCGCGCCGCCCGCCCCGGCGATGATGACCTCTAGGCCGCGCCCTTCGGCGCTTGCGGCAAACTCGGCGAGCAGTGCAGGCGTCCGGTGGGCCGACACAATTTGGCATTCGTGCGCCACCCCAAACTGGGTCAAAGTTTCATCGGCGTGGCGCATGGTCTCCCAGTCGGATTTGCTGCCCATGATGACCGCGACTAACGGCTGTGGTGTGTCTATCATAGCGTGTTTTGTTATTCGCGAGCCTGCCCGCGATGTCCTTCCGGTATTCTGAACAGGGAACGAAGCCCGCCTGCGCTCCGACAATGAAGACCGTAAGCGTCCAAACTTCACTCTTCAAGGAACGAACTTATGCTTGATGCCGCCGCCAAACAAACTCAAATGAAACAACCGGCCAAATCCGTGCCGATGACAAAGATAACCAAAAAGATAACGAAAACAAAAGCCGCTAAAGCAATCGCCGTGCCGCAGCCTGCGGCGAAACGCCTGGTGCGCGGGCATCTCGCCGCGCTCGGCCTGCTGGCCGGGCTGTCGGTCGCCGGGCAAGTCGCCGTGCAAGGCACTTTAATGAAGACGAGCGCCGATGCGCCGACCGCCGCGCTGGCCCAGCGTCAGGAGACGTGGAGCCGGCAGCTCGTGTCCAGCGCCCTGGGAATTCAGACTGCCCAGACCCCGGCGCAGCGCGTGTTCTGGGAAAACAGCCTGCGCGACACGGCAAACGGCTGGAAGCAGTCGGCGGCGACCCTGCCGCGCACCGGCCAGGCGATGACGAGACCGTTAGCAGAGGCCGGCGCGGACCAGAGCGCGATGCTGGACGCGGCCAACAGTCTGCTGGCCGCCCTGCCGCCGGACACCAGCCGCGAAAAGGTCGATGTCGCCCCGTATGTCGCGCCCTTGCTTTCGCATCAAGTGACTTACAGCACGCACATGGATGCGGTCGCCGCCGCCTATCAATCGGAAGCCGCCGCCCATGCCGCCCTGCCCAAAGGACTCTCGGCGGGCCTCTGCCTGATGATGCTGCTGACGCTGGGGGCGCTGGGCCTGCGGGCTGCCCGGCCCGAAGCGGTCGCGGCGCTGGTTGAGATGGAAGAAAAGAAAAAAGAACAGGACGCCGCGCTCGGCGAAGCCGACCGGCAGATCGCCGAGATGCGCCAGACGCTGGAAAATCTTTCTACGATTGACGCGCTGACCGGCCTGAGCAACCACCGGGCGTTCCAGGAGCGATTGGACCGGGAAATGGGCCGCGCCCTGCGCCACGGCCAGCCGCTGTCTCTGCTGCTTTTAGATGTGGACAAGTTCAAGTCCTACAACGACAGCTACGGCCACCACGACGGCGACCAGGCCCTGAAGCTCCTCGCCGACATCCTGAAAGAAACCGCGCGGGCATCCGACGTTCCCGCCCGGTACGGCGGCAAGGAGTTCGCGCTGATTTTGACCGAGACCGACATGATGGGCGCGGTTGTTTTGGGCGAGCGTCTCCGCCAGGCGGTCGCGTCGGCGGACGGCTTGCAGCGGCCTCTCACGGCCTCGATCGGCCTCGCGACCCTGAACGGCAACATCTTCAGCGCCCCTGCCTTGATCGCCCAGGCCGACCGCGCCCTGTGCCACGCGAAAGGCGATGGCCGGAACCGCGTCTCCCACGCGCACCGTATTCCTGCGCCGCTGGAAGACGAAGCGCCGGTCTACGCACGGGCAGCGTAATTATCCCATTCTTCGTAGGGGCAGGGTTTACCCCTGCCCTCTTTGCTTCCCTGCCCTCTTTGCTTCCCTGCCCCCTTTGCTTCCCTGCCCCCTTTGCTTCCCTGCCCCCTTTGCTTTGTTCTGCCTCGGAGGGTAGGGGCAAGCCCTACCCCTACAAAAGCCGGCTATTCGCTTTCTGCCTCGTAACTGGAATAGAAATACGGCGTTGCGGCCTCGAACTCGGCGGCGCAGGTATCTACCATCTTGTACGACGGGCGGAGGCCGATTTCTTTGACCCAGTTCCGGACATGAAGCTCTTGGACAGCAAAAACCGACGCGAGATGCCGGTCGCTGAAGCCGAGGCGCTTGGCATCCGCCAGCAGGGTGCGGGCATCGCCCGACAGCGGCTCGAACGGCTTGAACTTCGGCCAGTTGACGCGCAGATGCTCTTCAAACTGGACTAACTTCTGGATCTTGACCAGGAACCACGGGTCTACGCCGGACAGATCGGCGACTTCCTGCACCAGCATTCCCCGGTGGAAGGCTTCGGCGATCAGAAACAAGCGCTGATCCGTCGCGTTTGCGAGGCCCGTTTCAATGTCCATTTCGGTCAAGCGGTCGGCGTTCTTCGGGCGCAGCCCCACTTGCCCGATTTCCAGGCTCCGCACGGCTTTGAGCAGCCCGCCCTCAAAGGAGCGGCTGATCGCCATGACTTCGCCGGTCGCTTTCATCTGGGTCGTGATCCGCCGGTCCGCCGCCGTGAACTTGTCAAACGGCCAGCGCGGGATTTTGACGACAATATAGTCCAGCGCGGGTTCAAAACAAGCCAAAGTCTTCTGCGTGACGGCGTTTGGGATCTCGTCGAGATGCAGGCCGACGGCGATTTTCGCGGCGACGCGGGCAATCGGGTAGCCGGTCGCTTTGCTCGCCAGCGCCGACGACCGGGAAACGCGCGGGTTGACTTCAATAATATAATACGCAAACGATTTCGGGTCCAGCGACATCTGGACATTGCAGCCGCCTTCAATCCCCAAAGCCCGAATGATCTTCAAAGCCGCCGACCGCAGCATCTGGTATTCTTTGTCGGAGAGCGTCTGCGACGGCGCAACCACGATGGAATCGCCGGTGTGCATGCCCATCGGGTCGAAGTTTTCCATGTTGCAGACGGTGATGCAGGTGTCCGCCGAATCGCGCATAACCTCGTACTCGATCTCTTTCCAGCCTGCCAAGTAGCGTTCCACCATGATCTGGTGCCGGGGCGAGAGTTTCAGCCCGCGCCGCCCGATCTCGTTGAGCTGCCCCGGCGAGTGCGCGATCCCGCCGCCGGTTCCGCCGAGCGTGTAGGCAGGCCGGACAATCAGCGGCCAGGGCGCGGCTTCATTGCGCGACAATTCTTCCAGCGCCGCTTCGTCTTCAATAATCCAGGATTCGGGAACCGGCTCGCCGATTTCCTGCATCAAGGCCCGGAAGATCTCCCGGTCTTCGGCTTTCTGAATTGCCGACAGCGGCGTTCCCAGCAGCGTGACATCGTACTTTTCTAAGATGCCCGCTTCGGCAAGCTCCGTTGCTAAATTGAGGCCGGTCTGCCCGCCGAGGGTCGGCAGGAGGCCGTCGGGCTTTTCTTTGGCGATAATGCGCTCGACAAACTCGATGTTCAGCGGCTCGATATACACGGCGTCGGCGGTTTCCGGGTCGGTCATAATGGTCGCCGGGTTGGAATTGACCAGGACAACCGAGACGCCTTCTTCCCGGAGCGATTGACAGGCTTGTGTTCCCGCGTAGTCGAATTCGGCGGCCTGCCCGATCACAATCGGCCCGCTGCCGATGACAAGCACTTTTCGGATGTTCGGATTTCGTGGCATGGTTCTTTTGTAATTATCCTTCAGCACGCATCAGCACGCACTCGCGCCTTCTGCATGACGCCGTAAATAGAGTCGGTCTTGCCGTTCGTATAGGCTTCCCGGTCATCGGGGAACTCTGCGGCCAGCTTCTGTTTTAACTGCAAATAGCGCTGCGCTTCTTCGGGGTCCGCCCGCAGTTTATCGCGAAACAGCAGGCGGTCGGCGAACGAAAACTCGCCGAGACGCGGGTCTTGGGACAGGCCCGGCTCAACAAGATGGACATGATGCGTGCGCGGGCCGCTCGGCGGCAGACCCTTCACAAAGAACATTCGGTCCGGGGCCGGATCGCCCTGCCAGTACGCATAGCCCAACGCTTCCAGCACCGGGATGCTCCGCTGCCTTGCTTCAGCAAGCGAGCGTACCGCAACCAGCAGGTCTATGATGGGCTTCGCCGGAAGGCCCGGAACGGCAGTGCTGCCGAAATGCTCCACCGTAACCACAAGGTCATCGCCGAGGGCCGCCCGAAGACGCGCCGCTTCGGCCATGAATTGTTCCGGCCACTGCGGGTCGTAGTCTGCAAGCACGATGTCGTCCATAGATTTAAGGCTGAGAGCAGGCATCAAGGATGCTTGAGCTGAAGCTTCCAGGTCTCGCCGTACTGGGCGATGTTCTGGTTGACGACGTGGCCGTCGCCCATCAGCTCATTGTACCGCTTCTGGCTGACCAGATACCCGCCGTGCCAGGAGCCGTTGCCGTCCATCAGCACATTGACTTCCGCGCCTTCATGCGGCGTCCCGGCGCTGTCATACGCGACAAGCGCCCCGTAGGGCGTGTGCAGCAGGGCGATCTCGGTGCGGTAGAGGTAGGACGTGCCGAACGCCTGGAAAGCCGTGGGCGTCGCATCCAGCGGGATGCTGGAGCCGTCGTAAGCGCTGACGTCAAGCTCCGTGTAGCCGCTGTCCGACGGGCAGTGCCAGAGTTCTGTGCTTTGCATATACGGCTGAAGAATAGAGCTTAAGGGCAGCATTGTTAAGACTTGGTTGTAATACGGGCTGTTCAGCCAGATATTAGGATTTGTCTTGACGTCCGACGGGTCATTGCCGTAAGGGTATAAATCGTCGGCGTCCTGGGCGTACAGCGAGATCGCAAGGCCGATCTGGCGCATATTGGAGACGCAGACGGTCTGGCGGGCCTTGCCGCGCACCGAAAAGAAGACCGGCAGCAGAATGGCCGCAAGCACGGCGATAATGGCGATGACGACGAGCAGCTCAATGAGCGTGAAAGCTCGCACGGGAAAAGCTTGACGGGCGGGTTTGTTCACGGGTGCGGGCCTTCTAAGAAACGAGAGCGGCAGGCGCTCTTGACGCCGCTTCCCACAGGCAGGCGGCGGCAGTGCAGTTCCGTGATGATACCCGGTTGACGCAAAAAAACGGGGCTATTCCAAAGATTTGGAACAGCCCCGTTCGTGTTTGTTTATCAGCGGTAGTGGCGGCGGGTGTGATGGCGGTAGTAGTACGCGCGGCGATCCCGCGCGGCCTGCGCCTGCGACTGGTGATGGCGGTCCTGCTCGTAGCGGTTCGCCGAATAAGCGGCGCCGGCAGCGCCCAAAAGCGTCGCGGTGCTGTTATGGTGCAGAAGCCCGTATCCGGCGACGGCTGCGCCGCCGATGCCGAGGTTGCGCCACTGGTTCTTGGAGTTTTGGTCGGCCTGCGCCGAGATCGGGGCAAGAATGCCGGCGGCGACGGTCGCGGCCAAACCTAGATAGGTCATCACATTGGCTGTCTTCATAGTAGTTCGTTCCTTCCTTCAAAATCCTGCCCGCCGGTCATCGGGGGCGGAAGCTGTTCGGCCTCACTTTTGGAGAGACTGACCCAAACCTGATTATGTTCCACACGCACAACATTTTCCGCCGGTACAAATGCGTGTTTCGTCGAAAGGAAGCCGTGTGCCAGCACAATTCCGCGAAAAATGTCTGCGCCAGGGTCGGCCACAAGCTCGGCGACGGTTCCGAGATCGCCGTCGGTCCCCTGCACGGTCATCCCGCGCGTGATCAGCAGATAGCTTCCGATTTCCATAGGCTTTTGTTACCCAAGAAGACACCAAAAATAACATTCAGAAATAACATTTGCACTGCCGAAAAAGCCGTGGTATAATGAGGGCGAAGTCGGGAACAGTCCCGATGGCCTTTCTTTTCGCTGCTCCATGTTCGATTCCGGTTTGCTGCCCGCTTCCGTGTCGCCCGGTCCCTTCGTGCTGCTTCCTTCGGTGCTGCCGACGTGCCTGAGACCTCCGAAATGTTGGCTGTCCTACGACGAGAAAAGACAGAAAGACGAGAAAAAGGCACGTTCGTCCCTGCGTCCCAGTCACTTCTTCCTGGGACATCACACACTGAAAGGAGCCATTCCTTCCAATGGCAACCAAACTTTATGTCGGCAACCTGACTTATCAGATGACCGATCAGGAACTGCACGACCTCTTTTCCGAGGCCGGCAACGTCGCAAGCGCACAGGTCGTGACCGACCGTTACACCAGCCAGTCGCGCGGCTTCGGGTTCGTCGAAATGGCGACCGAAGACGAAGCCCAGCAGGCGATTGCCGCCATCAATGGCCGCAATGTCGGCGGCCGGGCTTTGGTCGTCAACGAATCCCGCCCGCGTGAAGGCGGCGGGGGCGGCGGAAGCCGTGGCGGCGGCGGTTACGGCGGCGGCAGCGGCGGTGGCGGAAGCTACGGCGGTGGCGGCGGCTCTTACGGCGGCGGCGGCGGCGGTGGTTACGGCGGCGGTGGCGGCGGGCGCAGCGGCGGCGGTGGACGCGGCGGCAGCGGCGGCGGCTACGGCGGCGGCGGTGACCGCTACTAAGCGCTCTTCGAAGGCCGGGGCATTCCATTTGGAATGCCCCGGCTTTTTTGTTCAAGTATGGGTGACTCAAGTCACCTGCGAAAAAAGGATACAAAATGAACACACGCCAATTAGGCGACGGCTTGATTGTCTCGGAACTCGGCCTCGGCTGCATGAGCATGAGCGGGATGTACGGCACGGCAGGCGAGCGGGACGAAGCCGAATCGATCGCCGTTATTCGCCGGGCGTTAGACTTGGGCATGACATTCCTAGACACCGCCGAAGTTTATGGCCCGTATGCGAACGAAGAGCTGGTCGGCAGGGCGCTCAAAGGCCGGCGCGAGCAGGCGGTGGTCGCCACCAAGTTCGGCTTCAAGATTGAGGACGGCAAGATGGCAGGGGTGGACGGCTCACCGGAAAATGTCCGACGCGCCTGCGATGCTTCGCTCAAGCGGCTCGGCATGGAGACGATTGATCTGTTTTATCAGCACCGGCCCGACCGGGAAGTTCCGATTGAAGAGACCATCGGGGCGATGGCGGAGCTTGTCAAAGCCGGCAAAGTCAAGCATCTCGGCCTGTCGGAAGCCGGGCCGGAGCGTCTGCGCCGCGCCCATGCGGTGCATCCCATTGCCGCATTGCAGTCTGAGTATTCGCTGTGGGAGCGCGGCCTGGAAGCCGAGATTTTGCCGACGCTGCGGGAGCTTGGCATCGGTCTGGTGCCGTTCAGCCCGCTGGGACGCGGGTTTTTAACAGGAGAAATCAAGTCGTATGACGACATTCCCGAAGGCGACTACCGGCGGAACGATCCGCGCTACATGGGCGAGAACTTTGCTAAGAACATGGCATTGGTGGAGGTCGTGAAGGAAATCGCCGAGACGAAAGACGCAACGCCCGGACAGATCGCGCTGGCCTGGCTGCTGGCGCAGGGAAAGGACGTTGCGCCTATTCCCGGCACAAAGCGCTTGAAGTATTTAGAGGAGAATGCGGCCGCCGCCGCTGTTTCGCTGACAGCGGAGGAACTGGCGCGATTGGACGCCCTGGCGACTCAAACATCCGGCCCGCGCTACGGGGAGCAGGGAATGAAAATGGTCGAGCGTTAGAAAATGCGGTCAGGGACAGAATGAGGGCGTGGCGGAAGATGTAAATCACGCTTTGCTCTTGTCCCGCGAAGGCGGGACCTTAGCGTCTGCGCTCCCCAGCGAGGGCATTTATGCCCTCGTAACAACACCCGCGCCTGTTGTCTATTTCGCCGTGAAGCGCTGGTAGAGCGAGCCGAGGAGGCCGCCGTAGATGAGGCTCAGGCCCAAAAGCTGAAGCGTCGCCCAGGACGACCAGCCAATGAGAAACACGCCTGTATCGGGCAGCGTATTTCGCATGATCGCCGGATGAACGCCGTTTGCAACCGACAGAGCCGCGCCGAGGCTGAGAAACAGGCCGAAGCCGAGGCCGACGCCTTTGGCCGCGCTGGATGTCTGCAAAGACCAGGCCAGCAAAATCGCATACACGAAGCCGAGGCCGGCCAATGTCCCGCCGAGGACGATAATCCCGATCCACCAGGTGAGCGGCGACGGCAGCGGCGGGTACAAAAACGAGCCGGCAAACTGGGCCAGATCCATCCGGTGCGCCCACGCCGCCACGGGATATTCGGTTGTCGGATAGGCAAAGGCCGACGGCAGCAGGCCGAGAGTCAGGTAGTAGCCGATCAAGAACACGATTGCGCTGATCGTCCCCGCGGCGGCGGCGGCGACAAGGCGAACCCGGTACTTGACAATCAGCCGGGATGGCTGAAGGGGCGGATCGAAAATGCGCCCTAATGATTGCAGGACTGCGCCGAATGCGGCCATGACAAAGACTTCCTAATCGTGAGTCCACCCGGATGTTTAGTAGACCCGGATGTTTAGTAGACCCGGATGTTTAGTAGACCCGGATGTTTAGTAGACCCGGATATGCGGAACCGGCTCCGCGCCGTCGTCCTGGGCGTGACGGCCCTCCGGCATAAAGTAAACAAAAGCGGTAAACAGGAACACGCCGAGGCACATGGCGCCGATGATCAGCCAGGTCCGCAGATCGCCCCAGTCCCACGGACTTTGCCGCAGATCGGCGGCGTCCCCCTCGCGGGTGAACGCAAATTCTTTGTCGCCCCGGCTGCGGGCATCGGCGGCGTCCTCATCGGCAATGTCGGCGGCGTGGCCCGCACGGCGGCGGCGCTTCGGCGCAAAGCCGTCCGTTCGTGCACGCGGCTGGTCCGGCGGCGTATCCCATTGCTCGTTGTCGTCCTGCGTATCGCTTTCATGCCGCTCCCGGTAGCCGTCGCTGTCAAGACGGCCCCAGCGCACCAGATCGTTTGCCATCGCTTACATTCCTATTCCGTTCTTACATTGCTATTCCGTTGATGCCGGTCCAAATGACATACGCGACAGCCCAGACGGCGACGCCGATATAAGTCAGCGTTAAAAACTTCGGGGTCGGCGAGCGGTCTTCTTCAATCGTGCCGTAGCGCTCGACCGTTTCCGCGCCGCGCCGCTGCTTGCGAACGGGGCGGTCACGCCCGATGATCACGTAATACCAGGTCGCGGTTGTCATCCCGGCCATCGTCAGCATCACGATCCAGAACCAAAACCAGGTGTCCGGCCCCTGCATAATTGCCATAATAGGTTTCTCCGCTAGTAGATGTGGATAAAATTACGCTGAAAGCATCAGTAAGGGCTTTGGCCCACGGCAGCGTGTGATGCCGCGTGCATGGCGGCATAGACGACTACCGCAACCGACGCCAGCATTGAAGCCGCAAAGAGGCTGAGGATTCCCAGCATCAGCCGGCCTTTCTTCGTCAGCGGAGGCGCCGGCAACGGGGCAAGCGGCGTATCAGGTGCGGCCGAGTCTTCTAGATTCCATTCTTTCTGCTCCCGACCGGCGAACTGCCGGCGGCGCATCCCCCAGACAAAGGCCGGAAGGGCCAGCACATGGAAGCCGATGAAAACAGCGCAGAGAGTGATGAGCTGTGTTGGGTTGAAGTCGTCCATTGCAGAGGCATTGTACCCGAAAAATTTGCTTGTGCAATCTTTCACAATATCTAAATTTTTTGCAGATTTTCTGCGCGAAATCCTGCTATAATATCCCGGTCGCCGAAGTCGGCGCACACCGCTTTCAACTTCCAGGCCGTTTTTCGTGCAAGCCTTGTCTTTGTCTGAGTTCTTGCAGGCCGTTTTTTAGAAGAGGGACTTTGGCGTGAGCCGCCTTGCATTAATCCGATTAGCCGCCGTCGCCAGTGTCGCGCTTCTGGCCCTGCTCAGCTTGGCCTTCTTTTGGCCGGAAACCAGCCATGAGCGCAAGACCAACTGGGTCGGCTCCCCCGGCCCGACCCAGCCGATTGCGTTCTACCACCATGTCCACGTCAATGAGCTGCACATCCCGTGCGCGTACTGCCACTGGACGGCGGCCACATCCCGCTATGCGAACTACCCGCCGGTGGAAGTCTGCTGGGGCTGCCACAAGAACATCTCCATCACGCATCCGCAGATTGCGCGGATCCGGCAGTATTACCTCGCCAAGCAGTCGGTGCCGTGGGTGCGGGTGAATGAGATGCCGGGCTACGTTCACTTCGTCCACTCGGCCCATGTCGGGGCGGGAATCGCCTGCGCGACCTGCCACGGCAATGTCGGCTCGATGTACGTCGTTTACCAGCCGATTGAGATGAACATGGGCTGGTGTATTACCTGCCACCGGCAGTACGAAAAGAAGTTCCAGCCGTACCAAGCATCGGTGGACTGCTACACCTGCCATTATTAAGTGACGCCCCTCCGCCCCAAGTTTGGGGAACCAGAGTCAGAAAGAGACCGGAGCAGGCTGCCAGCGCCGTATTTGTCCGTTCCGGCTCCCCAGAATTAAGGTTTTATTGGGGTGAGGCGGGGGCCTTGCTCTGAACCGCTTTTAGAAGAGACCTGCACTTATGACCGAACTCAGCCGGCGAAAGTTTATCCAGCTCAGCGTTATCGGAAGCGCCGTCACCGCGACAGGCTGCGACCCCAAGGTTTTGAGCCGCTACAGCCCCGGCCTGTACCGGGCCGAAGTCACCGGCACTTACGGCGGCTATGACAACCGGGTTTACCCTTATGTCAACCAGCCGGACGGCTTGATGGACGGCGTCCCGCAGTACTTTGCGACCGTCTGCCAGATGTGTCCGGCGGGATGCGGGCTGCTCGTGCGGACCATGAGCGGGCGGGCAATAAAGATTGAAGGCAATCCCGCCCATCCCGTGTCAATGGGCGGAAGCTGTGCGCGGGGCCAGGCCGCCTTGCAGCATCTTTACAACCCTGACCGTCTGCGCCAGCCGCACCTGCACGCCAAGCGCGGCGGCACGGTGACATTTGATCGGCCCAAAGCTGCCAACCCGCCGGACGAACGGCCGCAGATCACGGAAGTAGACGCGGAAACGACCGATTGGGAAACCGCGCTCGGCAAAGTGACGACCGGACTGACCGGCGCACGGGGCAAAGTCGCCATTCTAGCCGACGCCCAGTATTACGGTTCCAGCCCGACCCAGTCGCGCCTCATCAACGAGTTCGCGGCAAAAATCGGCGGCACGGTAGTTTCGTACTCGGTGCTGGACGATGCGCCCTGGCGGGCGGCGGCCCAGGCCGTCTACGGTAAAAACCAGCTTCCCGCGTATCAGCTCGCTCAGGCCGACGTGATTGTCTCGTTCGGCGGCGACTTTTTGGAAGCGTGGCCCTCGCCCGTCTACTATGGGCGTCTGTTCGGCGACTTCCGGCAGGGGCCGCGCCGAACGCAGGGCGATCATGGCCGGTTTATCTACATCGGGCCGCGCATGAGCATGACGGCGGCGAAAGCTGATTTATGGCTGCCTTGCAAACCAGGCACGGAGGCGATTGCCGCCCAGGCCGTCGCGGCGGCGGTTCAAACGCCGGGCGCATCGCTCGCGGAATATGCGTCTGCCACAGGTCTCACCGAGGCGCAGCTTGCCCAGGTCGCATCGGCCTTCCAGAGTGCGGGAACCCGTGCAGTCGCCGTCGGCGGCAATGGACTGCTCGGCTCGGCCAACCCGACGGCGGCATTTACCGCCGTGGAGTCCCTGAACACGCTGGTCAAAAGCCAGTGCGTCGGCTTCGGCACGGCGGCGGTTGCCGCGCCCGCCGTCAATCCCCAGTCTTCCGGCCTGAAAGGCATCCAGAGCTTGACCCAGGCCATGAACAGCGGTCAGGTCGGCGCGTTGATCATTCTCGGCGAGCCGAACCCGGTCTTTACTCTGCCGCCGTCCGTCGGCTTTACCCAGGCGCTTGCCAAAGTGCCGTTCATCGCCGCGCTGACGATTTTTGAAGACGAGACCACGGCGTATGCCGACGTCGTCCTGCCGACCCGCTCGTTCCTTGAAGAATGGGGCGACAATGTGCCGCCGGTTATCCCGCCGGGGATCCGCATGGCGACCCTGCGCCAGCCGATCATTGACCCGCAGTTTGTCGGCGGCCACGGCGAGGTGCAGGACAACGCCGCCGCGTTCGTGCCATGGTGGGATACCCGCCCAATCGGCGATCTTCTAGCCGACATCGCACGCCGCGCCGGGACGCCGATGACCGAGACCGGCGGCCGGGCGGCGGTCCGCAAGACCTGGGCCGGCATCGGCCAGGCGACGCTGACCGCCGACACGACCGAGAACGACACGACCGAGAACGACACGCCCTGGGTGAGCGCCCTTGCGACCGGCGGCTACTGGGTTCAGCCGCCTCCGGCGCAGGCTCCGCGTGTCCCGCCGGCTGCCGCCTCGGCGTTATCGGCTGCCGCCTCGGCGTTATCGGCACCCGCCGTCAAGCCCGGCCAGTTCATGCTTCAGGTATACCCGCACATTTACTGGAACGAAGGGCGGAACGCGAATTTGGGATGGATGCAGGAGACGCCCGATCCGATGACCTCCGCCGTGTGGAACTCCTGGATTGAGATCAACATGCAGGTCGCGCACGAGATGGGCGTTCGTACCGGCGACCTCATCAGGATCACATCGCCTTACGGCGTGATGGAAGCGCTGGCGATCCCCTACCCCGGTATCCATCCCGGCGCGGTCGCCATGCCGATGGGCCAGGGCCACACCGTCTACGGACGCAACGCCGCCGGACGCGGCCGCAACCCGTTCGCCATTCTCGCGCCCACCGCCGACCCGCTGACCGGAGCGCTGGCGTACAGCACAACTCCGGTCACGCTCACCAAAATCGCCAGCGCTCAAACGGGTTACAATTCAGACAACACGACCCTCGTGCTGGCGCAGGACCGCCCCGGCGGCGCAGAACCCGAAGCCGTCAAAGACTTGATCCACACGACGGCCAAAGAATGGAAAACAGCCAAGCGCGTTTCCGGCGCCCCCGAAGCGGCCGGCTCCATCTTTACCCGCAAGCAGGGCGAGTCCGAATAAACGCCGTTTAGAAGAGATTCCGATATGCCAGATGCAGAAGAATTAAGGAAAGAACGAGAAGGCGGACCCAGCAGCAACGGCGAAGGCCCGGCTGAGATCAAGGCGTCCCCTTACATCAAAGACTTTGAAGGCGGACACCGCACCCGCAAGTGGGCGATGACGATTGACCTGGACCGCTGCACCGGCTGCCATGCCTGCGAAGCCGCCTGCGCCGCCGAAAACAATATCCCCGTGGTCGGCGAGCAGCAGGCTGATCAAGGGCGTCTGCACCAGTGGATCCGGGTGGAGCGCTACTGGGAAGGAACTTACCCGAACGTCAAGGCGCGTTTCATGCCGATCCCCTGCCAGCACTGTGATAATGCCCCGTGCGAGCCGGTCTGCCCGGTGTATGCGACTTACCACAACCCGGAAGGGCTGAACGCGATGGCTTACAACCGCTGCGTCGGCACCCGCTACTGCGGCAACAACTGCCCGTATGACGTCCGCGCGTTCAATTGGTTCGAGCATTCCTGGGACGTACCGCTCAACCAGCAGCTCAACCCGGATGTGACCGTGCGCGAAAAAGGCGTCATGGAAAAATGCACGTTCTGCGTCCAGCGCATCCGCCGGGCCGAGGAAAAGGCGGGGGCCGAAGACCGCGAGCTGGAACCCGATGAGTTCACAACGGCCTGCGCCCAGGCGTGTCCGCCGAAAGCGATTACGTTCGGCGACGTGAAGGACGACCGGTGGAGCGTCTCCAAGCTGTGGAATGACCCGCGCCGCTTCCGCCTGCTGGAAGAACTCGGCGTGTCGCCGGCAGTCGTTTATTTGAAAAACGTAGACGAAGACTTGGAGACGCCGTCCAATGTTTGACAAAGACAACATCTTGAAATCGCCGCGCGAAATCGCGCTGGACGCCAATGCTTACGAGCCGCTGCGGCTGGTGCTGGAAGACCCGCATAAATCGCGCTGGACCAAGCTGCTTGTCACCAGCCTGGTCTGTTTTGCGCTGATCTTGTTCGGCGGGGCCGTCATTTGGGGCTGGGCGTATCCGACCCAGGAGCAAAATCCGGGCTTCTGGCATATCGCCATGATTTCCCTGCTGTTCTGGATCGGCATTGCTCAAGGCATGGTCGCGCTGTCCGCACTGCTGCGGGTCACCCATGCGTCCTGGCGGTATCCGCTGAACCGGATGCTGGACATGGCCTCGCTGTTCGGCCTTTGGGCGCCCCTGCTGCTGCCGCTGCTGATTCTGTGTCACAACCGCATCTACGCGATGGGCGCGGAGAAGTACCATGACAATGTGTGGCGGGTGGGCGATCCGGTGGTTTGGGACTCACTCGCCGTGGGGACACTCTTCATCGCGGGCCTGATGCAGCTTTTCCTGACTTCGCTCCCCGACTTCGCCATGCTGCGCGACCGCTCCGTTTCCGGCTCGAAAGAAAAACGTTTTTATGGCCGGGTCGCGCTGAACTGGACCGGCGCGGAGCATCAGTGGCGGGTGCTGCGCCGGGCCGAGGGCATTTTGGTCATCGGTATTTTGATGTCGTTTGTCGGCTCGCAGACCGCGCTCGGCTGGGACTTTCAGCTTGCCGCCGCCCGGAACTGGGACTCCAGTATTTTCGCGCCGCTGTTCACGCTGTCGTCGCTGCTGGGAGCGGTCGCGCTCTCGGTGCTGGTGATGACGGTTATAGGCCGGCTGCTGCGGGGCCGGGGCTTTTTCACGAGCTTTCAGTACGACAGCCTCGGCAAACTCATGGTCGGGCTGGGCCTGGTCTGGACGTACTTCCGCATCTGCGACTTTTTAACCGCATGGTACGGGCATATTCCCGACGAATGGCAGCTTCAGCAGAGCCGAACCGTGACTTTCCCCATCCTGGTCGGCTTGATGGTGTTCGGCTGCTCGTTTCTGCCGGTGTTCGCCAACCTCGGCCCGTTCTTCCGCAAGCGGCCCTGGTCGCTGTGCATCACCAGTGTCTTTGTCCTGATCGGCGTTGCCTGCCAGCGCTACCTGGACACGGTGCCGACATTTGAGCCGAAATACGGGCTGACGCCGCTGCTGCCGGCCGGGCCGGCCATTCTGGTGTTCTTCAGCATTGCCGCCATGTTTGTGCTGACGTATCTGCTGGCCGGGCGCTACTTCCCGCTGATGTCCTGGTGGGGGACCGGCAAGAACCGGACCCGCACCGCCGAGCGGCAGATGGGCAATGGAACCGTGACTGTTATGGTAGAAGACCCGCCCCTGTGGGAAACATAACTCGTATTTTATCGCTTGTCTCTTATCGCTTGTTTTTCGCGCATTTTTAATTAGAGAGAACTCTTATGGCGATTATTGAACGTGAGCTGGAAGCGCAGACGCCGCTTGCCGAGACCACCGCGGTCGCGCATGACCCGGCCCCGACTGCCGCCCAAATCAATACCGATCTGACGCGCGGCGTTTTGCAGACCGGCTGGGCCTGGTGGGCGGTGCTGGGCTTTTTCGCCACCGTGTTCGGCTGGGCGGCGCTTGTTTTCGTGTTCCAGATCTACAACGGCATGGGTTCCTACGGCAACAACCGCCCGGTCTACTGGGCGCTGCCGATCATCAACTTTGTTTTCTGGGCGGGCGTCGCGCTGTCGGGGACAATGATTTCCGCCATTCTGCGCCTGCTTCATGCCGGCTGGCGGCGGTCGCTGACCCGGATGACGGAAACCCTGACCGTCTGCGCCCTCGCCGTCGCGGGCGTCTTTCCCCTGCTGCACATCGGGCGCAACTGGGCGTTCTTCTGGATGCTGCCCTACCCGAACGAGCGGCAGCTGTGGCCGGATTACAAAAGCCCGCTGCTGTGGGACGCGACGGCGATCTCGGTTTACCTGATTACAAGCGTCATTTTCTGGTTCTCCGGCATTGTGCCGGATTTTGCCACTCTGCGGGAGCGGACATTCGGCTGGCGCCGCTTCCTGTATACGGTGCTGGCGCTGGGCTGGCGCGGCTCGGACCGGGAGTGGCGGCGGCTCAAAGTTTTGTTTGGAATTTTGACCGTGATGATTATTCCGGTCTTTGTGTCACTGCACACGATTGTCGGCTGGGACTTCGGCATGAGCATTGTGCCGGGCTGGCATGAAAACATTTTTGCTCCGTACTTTGTCTGCGGCGCCCTGTATTCGGGCTGCGGCGCGGTCCTGGTCATTATGTATTTCGTGCGCCGCTCCTTCTCCTTGCAGCAGTATATCCTGCCGCAGCATTTCGACAACATCGGCAAGCTGCTGTTTTCCATCTCGGTGCTGTGGTTTTACTTCTTTGCCGGGGATGCCTGGGCGGACTGGTTTTCGCGCGATCCTACCCACGTCAACTGGCTGAACTTCCTGTTCGGCGGCTACAAATGGGTGCTGATTACGATCATCACGTTCGGCATCTTCGTGCCGTTCTCCATGCTCGTCTTCGGCAGAGTCCGGCGGAACCCGCTGCTGATGATGCTGGTCGGCGTCTCGGTCAACATCGCCATGTTCAGCGAGCGCATCGTGGTGGTCATCCCGCCGCCGTCGCGCAACGTGCTGACCTGGGGCAACTTTACACCGGACTGGGTCGGGATTTCAGTGACAGTCGGCGCGTTCGGCTTGTTCGGCTTCTTATATACCCTGCTGACCAAGTTCATCCCGATTGTCTCCATGTGGGAATACAGCGAAGGGGAGCATGCGGAAGGCATAGAGATGGTCGGCGGCGCGGCAATGCCGGTGAATGTGCGTGAGGAGGCAATCGGATAATTATGGCGGAAACAACTGTGCTGGGTTTGTTTGAAGAGATTGACGGAGCGGCCGACGCACTGCGCCACTTAAAGCAGGAGCGCGGGGCCGCGTCACAAGATTTGATGGTGC
The DNA here is from genome assembly GCA_965277885.1 of Capsulimonadaceae bacterium. GTDB lineage: Bacteria > Armatimonadota > Armatimonadia > Armatimonadales > Capsulimonadaceae > JANXMY01. The sequence continues at coordinate 1,767,497 of CBDIDS010000003.1, forward strand.
TGTCGTCGGTGCCGTTCCCGGAAGGTGTTCTGGAAGCCGATCAAACCCCGATCCGCCTGCCGCTCATCACCGTCATTTTTGCCGTGGTCGGCATTTTGTTCGGCATCGCGCTGGCAGCCGGCACGGCGCAGCTTTATTTGATTCGGGTCGGCGGCAAGCCGATTTCGCCGGTTCCGCCGACCGCAATCATCGCGTATGAGATGATGATGCTGTCCGCGCTTTCGGCGGCGTTCTTTGCGGCCCTGTTTGAGATGCGGCTGCCGTCCTGGCGTGCGAAGGTCTACGACCCGCGCATCTCCGAGGGCATGATCGGCATCGCCGCCCACTGCGCGACTGCCGAGCAGGCGAAGCAGGCCGAAGAGTTCTGCCGGGCAGCGGGCGCCGCCGATATCCGCCGTGATGCAAGGAGCTTCGAGTGAAGCGAGTCGCTTTCTTCGCGCTTTCCGGTCTGCCAGCGGCCCTGCTCCTGTCGGGCTGCGGCAACCAGATGTACCGGCAGCCGAACTACACGCCGATTGATGCGCCCCGCGCCGCACCGCCGCAAGACTCGGTCATGGCGAATGTCGCATTGACCCCAACGGACGGCAAAGCCGTCGCGTCGAATGCTTACGGGGCCAGAGTTCAGCTTCCGGGTGAGGACGCGCCCAAACTGGTCGCGCCGTACTTTACGACATTTCCTTCGAAAGAGCCGGTTCTGCCGCCGCCGAACTTGTCGGACAACGCGCGTTATGAGCCGGCCCCGGCGTCGGTAAATGCGCTCAAGAACCCGCTGCCGCAGGGGTCAAGATTGGTACGCTCCGGGCAGATTTTGTTTTACAATCGGTGCGTCCAGTGCCACAACCCCGGCGGCTACGGCTACGGGACGGTCGGGCAGTATCTAGTCCCCCACCCGCCGGATCTCGCGTCATCGCTGGTTCAGAACATTTCGGACGGCGCGATGTTCTGGCATATCACGATGGGTCAGGGCAAGATGCCGGGCTTCCGGCACTGGACCACGCCGTCGGAGCGCTGGGCTTTGACCGCCTATGTCCGCAGCCTCAAAGGCAGCACGGACACGGCGGACGCGGCCAATCCCGCCGCCTGGACCGTGACGCGCAATGCGCCCTATCCGGCTTACGGCGTGGAAGGCTATCAGGATGGCCGGAGCGTGTACCCGTTCAAGGTTCTGCGCCCGCCGACCTCCGATCCGAGCAGCCGCGAGGACGTGCATAATCAAGGCTTCGGCCAGCCGCCGCCCGCACAGACGCGGTAGAAAGCCCCCGTCCCAATTCTGGGGAGCCGGATTAAGTGGCAGAAGGCCAGAGAAGCCTTTTCTGCTTTCTCCGTATGGCTCCCCAGAATCGGGGCAGGGGGCATCTTCCTGACCCAAAAAAGCCGCCTTCCCTGCACTCAGCAGAAAAGGCGGCTTTTTTACGTGCGTCTTAAAGCGCTTTGGAGATCAGCGTTGTGATCGTTGACTTCGGATGAGCGCCGACAAGCTGGCCGACCTGCTGGCCGCCCTTGAACAAAAGCAGCGCAGGAATGGAAGAAACGCCGTAGCGGGCCGCGACTTCCGGCTCATCGTCCACGTCCACCTTGACGATCTTCGCCTTGCCCTCAAACTCAGACGCGACCACATCCAGCGTCGGCGAAATGGCGCGGCACGGCGGACACCAGGGCGCCCAGAAGTCCACGAGGACGGGGACTTCAGACTGCAAAACTTCCTTCTCAAAATCAGCCGTCTTAACGGCAGTGGCATTGCTCATGACAAAAACTCCTTCGGGTTAATAGTGGGTATCAGTAAAAAATGGGCTAAATATGTTCGGAAAGAGCGGCTTCAATCGCCTGCCGCGTGTTCTGCCCGCCCACCAGCTCGCCGACCTTCTGGCCGGCCTTGAAGAACAGCAGCGTCGGAATGCTCTGGACACTGTAGCGGCCGGCGATCTCCGGCTCCTCATCCACATTCAGCTTCAGCACCTTCGCGCGGCCAGCGAATTCGGCGGCAACCGCTTCCACTGCCGGGGCGATGGTTCGGCAGGGGCCGCACCAGGACGCCCAAAAGTCTACCAAGACCGGCACTTCCGACTCCAGCACCTGAGAATCAAACTCCGCCGTCAAAACAGCTTTGGCTGCGCTCATGTCGTTCTTCTTTCTCGGCCACCATCAGCCGGCAGCGTCGCGTGTTATGAGAACAACAGACACCCGAAAAAAATAGTTCCCACAAAGATTTAAGGCGCGGGGCTGAAGACAGCGGCGGCTTCCGCCTGCGCTTCCGTCTTGATTTTGACGCCGGGCCTGGTCATAAAAGGGCGTTCAAACGCCAAGTGGAACAGGTAGGACGCGGCGACAATGAGCGGTGTGCCGGCCAGAAAGAAGAACGCTTCCCTCATCGGCAGGTTGTGCAGGCCGGGAAGCTTGTGCGCGGCCAGGTCCAGGCAGGAAATCAGCGGAAAATGCACGAGATACAGGGAGTAAGCGAATGTCCCCAGCGCCGCGAGCGGCTTCCAGGCGAGACCCGACCGGAACCCGGCGCTGCCGGGTCCGCCTGCCTGTGCCAGCAGGAGCAGGGACGACGCCGTCAGCGCCCCGGCGGCAGTGTCTATCAGCGGCAGATGCGGCACATAAAAGGCGTCCTCGCCCAAACTCGTGATCGGGTACAGCCTCAGCAAAAGCAGCAGCAGGAAACCGGAAACGCCCCACAAGCTCATCGGCGTATAGCGCCGCCGCTTCTCGCTGAACGCCGCCAGCCCGGCGGCCATTCCCATGCCGAACAGAAAAACATACCAGGGGCAGGTATGGCCGAGCGGCATGGCGGGACGCCACTCGTGCAGCGCCGCCGCCGCCGCGAGGGCAAGCGCCGCCGCGCTGCTCAGAAGTCCGGCAAAGCCGAAACGCCGCCAAGCAAGGAGCAGCAGCGGAAACAGAAAGTAAATCTTCCATTCCACGGCAACGCTCCAAAAAGTCAGGTTGAACTGATAATTGAGCTTGGGAAACAAGTCTTGCAGCAGGAGCGCATTCACGACCAGCCCGTTCAGCGTGAACAAGGAATGGCTTGCCTGCTTGACATGATGCACGACCAGAAGCGCGGCCGCGCACGAAATCAGCGACGCATAAAACGGCGGCAGAATCCGCCTTGCCCGCTTTCGGAAGAACAAAAATGGGCCGCCCGTAATCTGCCCCGTCCGCGCCGCCGGAATGACCAGGCAGAAGCCCGACAGCACAATAAAAACGTCTACGGCCAGATGCCCATAAAGCAGCCAATTCACCAGAAAGCCGCTCAGACCGCGCCGCGCCGCCGTGCCGAACTGAAAGATATAAAGGTGGTGCAGAACGACATACAGCGCCGCCAGACCGCGCAGTCCATCCAGATAACCGAGATGCAGTCGGCCTATATCTTTTGATGAAGCGGAAGAAGAAGCGAATTGCTCCTGAGTGGCAGTCGACATAACTGGCTTCAATGCAAAATTTGTGCCAGCCGAGTTCAAAGCATGGTCGGAGGCGGCTACCCGCTGTTTTTAATCAACGCCATGAACTCCGCGCGGGTAGCGCGGTCGGTGCGGAACGCGCCCATGACGTGTGAGGTGACCATGCTGGCGTCCTGCTTTTGGACGCCGCGCATCTGCATACACAGGTGCGCTCCTTCGACCACGACGGCGACGCCTTTCGGCTCTAGGGCGGTTTCCAGCGCTTCGGCAATCTGGGTCGTCAGCCGCTCCTGCACTTGCAGGCGCCGGGCGAACATATCTACCAATCGCGGGATCTTGGACAGGCCGACGATTTTGCCGTTGGGGATGTAGGCGACATGGACTTTGCCGTAAAACGGCAGCAGGTGATGCTCGCAGAGCGAGTAAAACTCGATGTCTTTAACGACAACCATATCGTCGTAGTCTTCATGGAAGACAGCGCCGTTCAGCAGCGTTTCCACCGACTGGTCGTAGCCGCGCGTCAAAAACTTCAGCGACTCGGCGACCCGGTGCGGGGTTTGCAGCAAGCCTTCGCGGCTGGGGTCTTCGCCGACAAACGCCAGCAGCTCGCGGGTCGCGGCTTCGGCTCTTTCGCCTGAGGGCCGAACACTTTTGTAGGTCACGATGTATTCTCCTAAAAAGAACCGGCACTTCCAGTGCCGGTCTGGAGTGCGGCGTCTGTGCCGTAGTATTCAAAAAAGTTCCGGGCGGTCTCCCGCACGGCGACCCGGTACAAACGCGCCCCGCCCAGGGCTTCGCGGCTCAGGCGGCGTGACAGGTTGTTCCAGATCACGACGGTCAGGTTTTCCGAAGTCGGGTTGAGGGTGCGGAAGTCGGGGACATCATAATTCAAGTGCTTGTGGTCGTAAGGGTCCAGCACCTGCTCTTGGACAATCTGGTCCAGGCACACGCCGTCCCAGAGCTGCCCGGTCGCCGGATCAGGGTCGCCGGAGAGCGTAACTTCCACTTCGTAGTTGTGGCCGTGGCCGTTTTCCCAGTTGCATTTGCCGAAAATCTCGGCGTTCTCAGCGTCCGAAAGCGCGGACGAATGCAGGCGGTGCGAGGCCGAAAAATCGTAAGTGCGCGTGACAAAAAGCAAAGGGTTTTCCAGTTCCAGCGGCATTCGAGACAGCTCGGCTTTCAGCGTCGTCGCCGGCCAAAGCGCCGCGCGGGCCAGCCGCCCTTCCGGCGGCAGTGCGCCCACGCACTGCTCCCAGACAAAGCGGACCAAGTTTTCCGGCGTCGGCGGCATGTTTCGGTGCGGGAGGTCTTCGTCCAGCAGCTTTCCATGCAGCGGCTGAACAACTCGCGCCTTCAGCACGGCGTCCACATCTTTGATATTGACGACCATGCCGGTACGCGGATCAATTTTGCCGCCGACAGTCAGCTCGACTAAATAATCATGCCCCCGGCCTGTTTCGCCCGGCGGCGGCTGCCGAAATCCTGCCGAGAACGACGCCCGGCGGCGCAGGTAGATCGTCATGCAGTGCGTTTTCTCCAAAAAAAGAACACAGGCAGGCCGCCGCGTGGTTCCCGCAAACGGCAAAAAAGCCCCTGCCGGCTGGCAGGGGCATGAAAACGAAGAGGCGCTTTAGCCCTTGCAGAGATTTTGGTCGCCGCCGACAGCGTCGTTTACATCCGCGCCCCGCTGCAAGTTGTAGACTTTCTGGTTTGCCCCGGTGCTGTTTCCAGAAGGGTTTGTCGTGTCCAGGATGTAGTATTTCGCATGGCCGTCCAGGAACAGCATATTGGAGCCGCTGTTGTGGCGGAGCGAAACGCTGTCGCCGGTGGGTGCATTGACGACAACCGCGCTCTGATCATTCAGGAAATAAGCGTCGTTGGTGCTGACAGACGGGCTGCCGGAGCCTTCTTCGCACAGCAGAAGCGTCCCGGCAGAGTTGTCGAAGGCCGCCAGATTTTTCCCGGCCTCGATGCCGTTGACACGGACAAGGGCCGCCGTGCAGGAAGAAACCGCGTAAGAATCGCCGGTGGTTTGGCCCGTGCTGTCGTCGGGGCAGACATAAACCCCTTTGCTTTTGACGTAGCTGTAGATGCTGCCCTGGGTCGGGTCGAACGTCAGCGGCCCCGGCGTGCCGCCGAAGTTGGTGTAGTACATCCAGCCCCCCAGCTTGCCGGAGCCTTTAGTGGCGTCGCCCGACGCCACGCTTGGCATCAGCTCGTCGTAATCCTGCGTGTACTGGGTAAACGCGAGGCCGAGCTGCTTCATGTTGGACAGGCACTGGGTCCGCCGGGCGTTTTCGCGGACTTTCTGGAAGACGGGAAAAAGAATGGCGGCGAGAATCGCGATAATGGCGATGACGACGAGCAGCTCAATCAGCGTAAAGCCGCGTCTTTGTTTATGAGGCGTTGAAATCATAACTATAGCCTTTCCTATGAAAATTACCGGGCTAAGGCGGCGTGCCGGCAGCACACATGAGGACACTGAAACCTTCCCGATGTTCAGGGCCGTCAAACCTTATTTCGTAGGCGTATAAACGCCGGGAATGAATGCTGTGTCATTGTCTCGGCTCAGCGTGTGCATAAGGTTAGTCGCGCTCTGTGCCGTGCGGCCTACCGGGACGCTAACCGATGCGAAAGAAATGCTGCGGAATTTTGACTCGTTCTCTTTGAGCTGCGCCTTGTAAGAACCGAGAGGATCGCTGGATGCCGAAGACGGGGCTTGGTGCGCGGACGCTGTCTGAACAATGGAATCAGAGGTGATTTTCGGCGCACGGATGTCCAGTGGGGTGGCGGACGGCTCGTGAATGACTTTGGCGATCTTCGCGGCATCCGGCAGCTTCGGCGCCGGAGTCTTCGGCAGCGGCGAGTGCTTTTCAATGCTGTGCTTCTCAGTGGGGGCGATCTCACGCGACGCGATCTTCGGCAGCGCATGATGCACCGGCGCTTTGACAATAATTTCCGGCACGACAGGCAGCTTCGTCGGCACTGCGTTAGACGCCGTATGCTCCAGCGGGATCACAGCCATTGGAGCCGTTTTATGGGCAATGACCATGTGCTTGACGGCAAGCGGCTTCACGGTGTTGGAAGCGACTAAAGGCCGAGGCGACGTTTTCGGCGTGAACTGCGGCTTGACGCCGCGAAGGGGGCCTGTCGCAGCGACAATCGGTCTCACCGGAGGCTTTACAGACACTTCAGTCGGCGTGTGCAGCAGCCCGTAACTCAGAACTGCGCCTAAAACAGTGACGGACGCGGCGGCGGCGTAGACCGTCCGCACCATGAACACGCGGGCGGGGCGCAGGGCGACAGGCGCGGCGGACGACGCGGCGATGGCGAGCGCGATGCGCGAATGCAGGTCCGGCGGGGGAACGGCGACCGGACGGGAAGCCAGGGTCGTGCGGGTCGCCTGCATCCAGGACAGCGCGGCCCGGCAGCCTTCGCACTCCGGCAGATGGGCCTCGATCCGCCGGGCTTCGGCGGGCGGCGCCATGCCGTCGGCATACACCGACAGCAGCGGCTCGATGCTGTCGCAAACGTTTTCGGAAGAGGCGGAACGAAGTGACCAAAAGGGCCGGTTCATAACAAAAAGGCTTCTTTCCCGTGCATGGAGAGTGTCTGCTTGTAAGACAGTATTCCTGCCGAAATGTTTCAGCAATTTTTCGCCGATTTTCGGGCCGAATCGGGTACTCTGTTGGTATGGCGGATCCCAAACAAAATGAAGAGTTCCTCGGCGGCCCGAAATTCAACACGGTCGGCAAAGACAACCGCCCGGCGGCGGGCTTCGACGAGCCGCTGATCGCACCCAATCACAGCGGTTACTGGGTGCGCGTCTCCGGCATTGTATTTTTAGTCGTTGTGCTGGCAGGCATCTTGTTTTACCTTAACGACTCCGACCTCGGCAAAACCACCGTGACGCCCGGACGCGGCGGTCAAGCGGTCTCACCGGACGCGAAAAACGCCGATATTCCGTCCACCCTGCGGTAACGTACCATGCCGGCCCCTCAGCCCACTCCTTCCCAACCTGATCCTTCTTCCGGCGGCGAGGCCGGACGGGTGCGCTGCCTTTACTGCGGCGCGAACAACTTTCCGGCGTCCGCCGCCTGCTGGCAGTGCAGCCGCCCGCTCAAGGCCATGCCGGAAGCCCCGGCGAATGCGTCTTCCGCCGCCGCGCCTATGCCGGGCATGGCGGCTGCCGCTCCGTCCCGCCCCGTGCTGACGGAGTCGCCGCTCGCGCCGAAAGCGGCGGCGGCCATGGGCCTGCTGTTCCCCTTGATCGGCCTGCCGGCAGGCATGATCTTTTTGATGCTCGACGACCCGCGCAAGACGTATCTCGGCTGGCTGATGATCGGCTGGAGCATCGGCGGCACGGTTCTAAGCGTCGTACCCCTCCTTCTGACCCTCGGCCCGTTTTTGGCCCTGCTGCACGGACTGGCGCCCCACCCCGGCAGTCCTGCGCCCTCCATTCCCGGCCTGCCTACCGACGGCGGCATGGGCGGCGACGGCCTGCGCCTCCTGCTTGCCTGCCTGCCGCACTGCCTGTAGTTTGACTTACGCCGGTCTGCGGATATAATTGCATACCTGGAACGGCGGTGAGATTGTTTTTGTTTGAAGTGTATCACAAGATCTGCCGCCCCTTTTTTCCGCGCCGCACTTATGGCGCGAGGAGATGTACCACCCATGAGCGCCTATCCGAACCTAGCCAAGCGGCATAAGATCGCCTATGTCGGCACCTATCCGCCGAAGGAGTGCGGGATCGCCACGTTTACGCTGGATGTCGTCAACTCCACCGACCTGTCGGGCTGGCGCTCCATTGTGTTCGCCGTGGACGACGCCGCCCCGGACGATCCGCATCCCGACTCCAAAGTCGTTTACACCATCGAGAAAGAAAACAAGGCCGATTATGTCCGGGCGGCGAAGCTGCTGGAAAAGCACAGAGTCAGCCTGCTGTCCATTCAGCACGAATACGGCATCTTCGGCGGCGACCACGGCGAGTATGTCCTGGATTTAATCCGAGCGGTGACTATGCCGGTCGTCGTCACCCTGCACACGGTCCTGCCGAACCCGTCGGAGCCGCAGCGGCGCATCTTGAAAGAAATGGAAAAGCACGCGGCCTGCTTTGTGGTCATGGCCCACAAGGCTGTCGAGCTGCTGGAAACGGCCTACGGCATCGCGCCGAGCAAGATCCGCTTTATCCCGCACGGCGCTCCGAACGCGCCGTTCCATGCGGACGCCGCCGCAAAAGAAAAGTTCGGGCTGGCCGGGCGGCGCGTTTTGTCTACATTCGGCCTGATCTCGCCCAACAAGGGTATTGAAGACGCGATTGCCGCCATGCCCGCCGTGGTCGAAAAAGAGCCGTTAGCAACCTATTTGATTCTTGGCCAGACCCACCCGGTCATCAAGCGCAAAGAAGGCGAATGGTATCGAGACAGCCTGGTCAAGCAGGTTGAAGAATTGGGGCTGCGGGACAATGTCAAGTTCATCGACAAGTATCTGACGCTGCAAGAGCTGATTGATTATCTGCTCGCGACCGACGTGTACATCACCCCGTACTATGCGAATCCGCACCAGATCACGTCGGGGACGCTGGCGTATGCGATGGCGACCGGCAAAGTCATTGTGTCTACGCCGTACTTGTACGCCGAAGAGCTGCTGGCCGAGGGGCGCGGATTTTTGTACCCGTTCCGCGACTCGGCCAAGCTGTCCGAGATCATCGGCAGCCTTTTGACCGATGACGTGCTGTTTGAGGAAACTCGCCAAAAAGCGTATGATTACGGGCGCTCCATGACATGGCAAAGCGTCGGCATCCAGTATACGAAGCTGTTTACGGAAATGCTTGATGAGCGCTGGGTCAATCACCGGGCCGCGATGGACGCGATGGCAATTCCGGGTTTGAACGACCTTGTCCGCGAAGGCGAAGTCTGGGCGCCGTCGCCCGTCACTGCGAGCGCCGTATCGGGCGTTTAATTATCCCAAAGATGGCAGAAAACCAAGTCAATGATGACACCGCAAGCCCAGCTCCGATATGATCATTTAGAAGAAATGCTGACCTCAATCGGTCTGTGGCAGCACTGCGAGGACTGCCGCCCGAACCCGCGCCACGGCTACTCGATAGATGACGAGGCGCGGGGCCTGATTGTCGGCCTGCGCTACCGGCAGGCCGGAGTCGCGCCGGAGTTTTACAGCCGGCTGGCCCAAACGTGTTTCAAGTTTGTCGAAGGCGCGGCAATCACGTCCGGCCCGTGCGCCGGGCAGTACCACAATTTCTGCGATCTGGAAGGCCGCTGGCTGGACTCGGTCGGCAGCGAGGACTCGTTCGGGCGAACTGTGTGGGGCCTCGGCGTCGCCTGCGCGGCAGACGCCCCGTTCGCGCCGCGCTCCAAAGCCGAAGCGCTGATTACGGGTTCCCTGCCGGTCCTGCCGACAATGCGCCCGACCTATTTACGGGCAAAAGCGTTTGTTATTCTCGGCCTCTCGGAAGCGCGGCTTGGAACCGAGCAAATCGAAGCGCTGGCCGATGCCCTGGCCGATAATTACGAAGCCTGCTGCGACGCTCGGTGGCGCTGGTTTGAAGACCAGATGACATACTGCAACGCCCGTCTGCCGCAGGCGCTGTTTGTGGCTGCCCGGCTGTTCCCGGACAACCCGCGTTACGGCGAAATCGCGCGGGAGTCTTTAGACTTTCTTTTAGAAAAGACGCGCAGCCCGCAGGGCAGCTACAATCCCGTCGGCAACCTGCGCCTGACAGAAGCCGGCTGGTTTACCCGCGAGGACGACAGCCCGCCGCCGTTTGACCAGCAGCCGGTGGATGCCGGGGCGCTGGTGGAATGCTGCGCCGAAGCCTACCGTGTGACTCGTGATCCACGCTACAAGCAAGCCGCCGAAGATGCCTTCGGCTGGTATCTCGGCAAAAACGCCCACGGCCTGCCGGTTTTTGACGACCAAACCGGCGGCGTGTCCGACGCGCTGACTCCGCACGGGCTGAACAGCAACCAGGGCGCGGAGTCGGTTCTTTCGGTCCATCTCGCTTTCCAGGCATTGCAAACGATGTAAGAACCAGCACTTCCAGCGCCGGTTATCTTTCGCCCTAATCAACGTCAAGGAGACACCACCCTATCATGCCGGAAGCGGAAAAACCACAGATCTCGTTCGGGACCGACGGCTGGCGCGGCATCATCGCCGACAATTTTACAGGGGCAAATGTTCGGCTGGTCACCCAGGCCGTCGTCAATTACATGAAGCGGCCCGAAGTCCCCGGCGAAAACATGATCTTCATCGGCTATGACAACCGCTCGCAGTCGGAATACTTCGCGACGGAAGCCGCCAAAGTCGTCGCCGCGTCCGGTATGAAGGCGGTGCTGTCGGCCCAGTCGTGTTCGTCGCCAGCCGTCTCGTACAACGCTCATAAGAACAACGCTAAAGGCGGGATTATGATCACGGCGTCCCATAATCCGCCGCAGTTCAACGGCCTGAAAATCAAAATGGGCTTCGGCGGCTCGGCCCTGCCGTCGGATGTAGACCAAGTTGTCGGCGAGCTGAACGCACTGCTGGATGCTGGAACATACGCAGTCAGCGTAGATGACGCCGTGATGGACAGCGTCGAGAAGCGCGACCTGCGGCCTGCCTATTTCGACGGCCTGCGCGGCATGGTGAATCTGGAGGAAATTCGCGGGGGAAGGTACAAGACCATCACCGACCCGATGCACGGCAGCGCCAGCGGCTACCTGCCGGACATCCTGCGCGGGGCGGGCATTGAGGTGGAAGAAATCTGCGGGGACCGCAACCCCATCTTCGGCGGCCTGAACCCGGAGCCGATCGCCCAGAATTTAGGGCCGCTGAAAGAAGCGGTTCTCGCGGCCAAAGCCGATGTCGGGCTGGCGGTGGACGGCGACGGGGACCGGGTGGGCGCGATGGACGCCTACGGCAACTTTGTGGATAGCCAGCGCATCTTTGCACTGATTCTGCGCCATCTCTATGAAGACCGCGGCCTGCGCGGCTCCGTTGTCAAGACCGTTTCCACCACGACTCTGATTGACAAGCTGTGCGCCAAGTACGGCTTGACGCTGCACGTCACCCCCATCGGCTTCAAGAACATTTGTGAATGGATGCTTAAAGAGCCGGTGCTGATCGGCGGCGAAGAGTCCGGCGGCATCGGCGTGTTAGGCTACATCCCGGAGCGCGACGGCCCGCTGAACTGCCTGCTGCTGCTGGAAACAATGGCAGTTCGCAAGAAGCGCCTGGAAGAGCAGATTGCCGAGCTGATGGCCGAGTTCGGCCCGCACGAGTATCAGCGCGTGGACCTGCACCCGGAGCCGTCCAAAATGGCTGCCGTCGTGAAGTCGCTGACGGAAGACAATCCCGACGAAGTGGCGGGCCTCAAAGTGCTGAAGATTGACCGCACCGACGGCACCAAATTCTTCTTTGACAACGACGCCTGGCTTCTTCTGCGGGCATCGGGAACCGAGCCGGTCGTTCGTGTCTATGCCGAATCGTCGTCACAGGAAAAAGTGTCCGAACTCATCGCCGCCGGCCTGGGGCTGGTCGAGCGCGTGTGACAAATTGCTTTTTAGCCCGGCACATTGTGTGCCGGGCTTTTTGTTTGTCAGGTATAATGGTTTTTGTACGCAGTCTCCAAGCCAACAGGAAACAATGCCATGAACGTGCTGCCGCAGGATTTAGGGGAGAAACGCTGTGAGATCCTTGTCTCGCAGCGGGCCGGAACTGCTCCGAATATGCGCCGAGAGCCGGATGAGCCACTGGGATTTTGGGGCCGCTGCTGGCTCGGCAGGCTGCGGAAGCAAATCAGCCCGCAGGAAGCGCGGCCAGTTTTGCAGGCGGTGCAGACAGCAGCCGGCGGCTGTACGGCCCTGAGCTTTCTCGGCGTCCTGCTGGCGGGCGGCGGGATGATCAGCACGGTGGAAGCAGGATTTTTACCCTACTACTATCACCCTGATCCAACGCCAGGGATCATCTGCCTGGGCATCGGCGGGTGTTGGACTTGGCTTCTGTCAGTCGTTTATCCGCGTGGATTTGTGGCGCGGAAGTACCGGCGGCTGTACCAAACGCCGGTGACGGGCGCGGAGGTGGCGGGGCTGCTGCCGCTGACCCACGACGAGCTGGAGCGGAGCTATCTGACGCTGGTGATGGATGTCTCCCGTCAAGAGGTACAGACAACGGCGGGCGCGAACCTGCGGATTGCACTCCGGTCACTCGGCGAGGCGATTGACAAGCTGCCTGCAACGCGGGTCATGGTCAGCGACGACCACGACATTATCACCGAAGTCTTGCAGCGGACGGCGGCGGAAACCCTGCGGAAAGCGCAGGAAGAGCCCGATCGAATTGCCGCCGCGTCGCTGATGCGCCGGGTGGAAGCGATGCACCGCCGGGCGGACGCCACCAAGCGGGCCAACACGCTCACTCGCCGGTTTTCGGTGCTGCGGCAGGAAATGGCCGCCGAGACCGAGGCGCTCCGGGCCGGGCTGACAGCCTACTATTCCGGCACTCACGACATCGCCGATTTAACCCAGCTTGCGGAAGACATGCAGCGGCTGGCGACGGAAGCCGCCTCGCTGACGGATGCCGTCGAAGAGGTAGACACATTCACGGCGGGGAGGCTGCCGGCAGCGTCCCCTACCCCCGCCGTAAACCGGGTACGCTTAGGATAATACGCTTAGGATAATACGCTTAGGATAATGGGCGGGCTAGGCAATCTCAGGCTGCCAGCAGGTGTTCTTTGTGAAGCTTTGCCGCAGGCCGGTAGGCAGACAAAAGCGCTTGAACGCAGTCGGGATCCCACTGAATTCCTGCGCCTTCTTCTAAAATCCGCAGCGCTTTCCCCTGCTCCATGCCTTTGCGGTAAGGCCGGTCGGTGGTCATGGCGGAGAAGGCATCGGCGACTGAGACAATCCGTGCGAGAAACGGCGTTTGTTCGCCTTGCAGCCCGAACGGATATCCGCCGCCGTCCCAGCGCTCGTGGTGATGGCGCACGGCATCCAGGGTGTTCTCAAAGCCGGGAACCGCCCCGACAATCACTGCGCCCATCAGCGGGTGCTGCTGAATGGCCTCATATTCTTCGTCGGTCAGCTTGCCGGGCTTCCGCAGGACACGGTCGGGAACGCCGATCTTTCCGACATCATGGAGCAGAGCCGCGATCTGGATCGTGCGCCGTATTTCCGCTTCTAACCCAAATTGATCGGCGATTTGCAGGCTGTAGGTCAGCACGTCTTCCGAATGCCGGCGCGTGTAGCGGTCTTTGTTGTCTACCGCCGTCACCAGCGCATTCAGCATTGGGAAACCGGACAGCGAATGGGTCAGCTCGCGGCAGATCTGCTCGGCCGGATGGTCCGTGCCGCCTCCGGTCTTGAAGTGGAGCAGGCGGCAATCCGCCATTTCTAAAGCTTCCAGCGGCGTCGCGGCTTCTTCGGGAAAGACGGCCACGCCGAGGGAGATAGTCAGCGGGATCGGCGATGGGCTGCCGGGCGGCTGGAAGAACAAGTCTGCTAAAGAGGCTTCCAGGCTCTGCTGGACGCCGTGTGCTGAGATGCCCTGCCGCAGACTGCCGACGGTTTTCAGCGGCAGAAGAAGTGCGAACTCATCGCCGCCGAATCGCCCTACGGTGTCACTCGGCGTCGTGCTTGCACGGAGCGCCCGCGTCACCTGCCGCAGCACCTCGTCGCCGGCGGCGTGTCCGTAGGCGTCGTTGAAGAACTTGAAGTTGTCCAGGTCCAGCATGACCACGGCAAGCGCCTGGCCGCCGGCGCGGGCAATCTGGGCTTCTTCGGCGAGACGCGCATGGAACGTCCGGTGGTTGCACAGCCCGGTCAGCGGGTCGGTCGTCGCCAGCGCTTCCAGCCGCCCGTTCAGCTCCCGGTTTTCCAGCAGCGCCAGCACCTGCCGCACAAGAATGAGGCAGACCAGCACGAGGGCGCCCCAGAAGACACCGTGCTTGAGAATGGCTCGGCTCGGCACCTGCTCGGTGTACAGCACCAGCGCCCCGACCAGCGGCAGCAGGGAGTAGGGCAGCAGCGACGCTCCCAGCGACGGCAGGCGGCGCGGCTCGTCTTCCAGCCGGGTGAATGCCATTGCCTGCCGGGCGGTCCAGACAGCGACCCCGATCAGCATGAAGCCGAGCGACCAGAGGAGGTCCAGCAGCGTCCCCGGCGTGAACGTCTGGTACAGGGAAACACAGGAGAAGGTGACATCCGCCCCGACCACGATGGTTTGGCCGGCGGCAAACAGCAGCAGTACCGATCGGAGGTAGCCGGTCCGGCCTCCTTGCAGCAGCAGGCAGGCGGCCAGCAGAACATCCCCTGTCGGGAACAGAATATCGGTGATCTTGCCTTCCAGAGTGCTGTGGGACTCTAAAAAAGTCGGCCCCAGCACAAAGTACCAGCTAAAGGTCAGGGCAGACGTGACGACCATCAGGCCGTCCAATGAAATCCTCAGATACGACGGCACCGAAAGCGTCCGGCGCGGCAGCCGCCAGATGCCGAAAAGAAGCAGCGGATACGCAGACAGCGCAATGACATCCGAGACCGACCGGGGAAGAGGGCAAGGCCGGTGCGCGAAATCCGGCCAGATCATGTCCACCTGCTGCACTGTGTAGCAGGCCATGCTCAGGCCGCAGAAGACCGAAATCTGCCGGGAGCGCGACTGCCAAAACTTCTCTTTTGGGCAGGGCGCGGGCAGGAAACAGATCAGCGCCGCCAGCGCTCCGCCGAGGGTTCCCAGAACATCGTCGCCCAGATGCGTGACGTAGGCGGAAACCGGCTTCACGAGCAGCCAGGCGGCGAACAGCAGGTGAAACAGCAGCGTGACGGCAATGCCTGTTCTCATCCAAAAGCGGCTCTGCTCGTAGGATAAGGCTGCGGGGGGAAGTTTGTCCGTTTCTGATATATCTTTCATTATACAGTAGAGTTATCGGCAGAAACGGCGTACTTTTGCAGACGTGCCGGTTTTCGCGGCGGGAACGGACCGGGCCGGGTATACTGACGCTATGGAGCATCCCAAGTCAGCGCGGCTGTTTGCCGAGGCCGAGCGTGTCATTCCCGGCGGCGTCAACTCACCGGTCCGGGCGTTTAAAAGCGTCGGCGGCGACCCGCTGTTCATGCAGCGCGGCGAAGGGGCGTATATTTTTGACGTAGACGGCAATCGATACTTGGACCATGTGCTGTCATGGGGGCCGCTGATCTTCGGCCATGCCCCGCCGCGCATTGTAGAGGCGATTACCGAGGCCGCGAAGCTCGGAACATCGTTTGGGGCCAGCACGGAAGCGGAAGTGCGGCTGGCGCAAAAGATCGTAGCTGCCGTGCCGTCCGTCGAGAAAGTGCGACTGGTGTCGTCGGGGACCGAGGCCGTGATGAGCGCGGTACGGGTCGCACGGGGGTTTACAAAGCGTGATAAAATTATCAAGTTTGAGGGCAACTATCACGGCCATTCCGACGGCTTTCTCGCCAAAGCCGGGTCGGGACTGACCACGCTCGGCCTGCCGGATTCGGCGGGCGTTCCCGTGAACCTAACCCGCGACACGATCACGCTGCCGTACAACGACGCCGAAGCTCTCCGGGCAGCGCTGCTCGCCCATCCCGGCGAAGTCGCCGCCGTGATGCTCGAACCCGTTGCCGGTAATATGGGCGTAGTCACGCCCCGCGCCGACTTTCTCCATGCCCTGCGGGAGCTGACCCGGCAGGACGGGGCGCTGCTCTTGTTTGATGAAGTCATTACAGGCTTTCGGGTGGCTTATGGCGGGGCGCAGGAATTGTTCGGCATCACGCCCGATTTGACCGCGCTCGGCAAGATCATCGGCGGCGGGCTGCCCCTTGCGGCTTACGGCGGGCGGGCGGACATCATGGACGTGGTCGCGCCGGTCGGTCCGGTCTACCAGGCGGGGACGCTGTCGGGAAACCCACTCGCCGTCGCCGCCGGGCTGGCCCAATTAACCCTGCTGGAAGAAGCGCAGGGGACGCTGTACACGCAGATGCACCGCCAGATGCACTTTTTGGCCCAGTCGGCCAAAGACACGGCGCGTCGGCTTGGCATCCCGCTTCGCGTCAACCGCCTCGGCTCGATGATGACGCTGTTTTTCACCGAGGCTAAAGTTATAGATTTTACTTCGGCCAAGACCGCCGACACCGCCCGTTATGGCCGGTTCTTCCGCGAGCTGCTGGGGCGCGGCGTTTATTTTGCGCCGTCGCAGTTTGAGGCGGCGTTCACCAGCGCGGCCCACACGGACGCTCAGATTGAAGAAACCGCACGGGCCGTCAGCGAGGCGCTTCATGCCGTGGCCTGACCCGCTTCGCGGGCTATTAAGTTTACCGCGCACCGATGAGCCTGAGCAGATTGACGATCCCAGCCAGCCGTTCGCTGAACTCGAATCGTCTATGCGCGATGTGGCTCTGTCCAACCGTCTGTTCGGCGGGACGCAGACTATTTTGTTTCATGTCGCCCGGCTCTTGAAAGATGTGCCGCCGCACACGGCCATTCGCATTCTGGACATTGCGACCGGCTCTGCCGACATTCCAAACGCTTTGCTGGCGTGGGGCCGACGCCGGGAACTAAACCTCACGATTATCGGCGTAGATAATCAGGCCGCCATGCTGCACATGGCCCAGGCGGCGGCTCCCGGCGTCTGTCTTGTCCAGGCCGACGCTTTGGCGCTGCCTTTCCCGCCCGGCTCGTTTGACCTTGCTTTGTGCGCCCTCGCGTTCCATCACCTCGGCTTTGACGCCTCGGTCACGCTGCTGGCGGCGATGGACACGCTGACGACGCGCGGCTTTGTCGTGAGCGATTTGAAGCGGGATAAGCCGACGCTCTGGGGCGTCGAGGCAGCGATGGCCGCCGTCAAAGCGCACCCGTTCACGCGCCACGATGCGCCGGCAAGTGTCCGGCGGGCGTTCACCGTGCCGGAATACCGCCGCATGGTCGCCCTGAGCGGCGTTCAGCGTGTGCGTGTGCAGGCGCATTGGTATTTCCGGGTGGCGTTGGTGCAGAAAAAATTAGTGCAGACAAAGAATGGGTAAAGAACCTAAGTAACGTGTCCTAAGTCTTTGCAGGCTGGGCGGTTAAAACCGCAGCAACACAGGCACAAAGTGCGCCTTCGCGCACTCGGAAGCGGACGTTTGCTCTTAACCTGCGAAGGCAGGTTTTGTGCCATTGTTGCTGCGGTTTTAACCGCCCGCAAGAACTTATGACTCATTACTTAGACGAGCAGGGCGAACACCCAGAAGCAGGGCGAACACTAGGTTCGTGCCCTACATTGGCATTCTCTGCCCCGTAGGGGCGAACCTAGTGTTCGCCCTGCTTCCGGGTGTTCGCCCTCTTTCACAGCATGAACAGAAGTTTTAGATCGGCTGTATTTCTTGCCTCACATCATAACTGACGTTGTCGTCATCGGCGCCGGCCCGGCAGGGTCGGCGACCGCGCTGTTTCTGGCCCGGCGCGGCTTCCGCGTCACGCTTTTGGACCGGGCGGCGTTCCCGCGCGACAAAGCCTGCGGCGAGTATCTAACGCCGGGTGCAGTCAAACTCCTGCGCGACGAGATCGGCGTTCTGCCTCAGCTTTTGGATGCGGGCGCCTCTGTATTAACTCAGGAAACCGTTGTTCCCCAGAATGGCCGGGCCTTCTCCGGCACGACGGACGCTCTCGCTTGCCCGCGCGTCGTCACCGACCAAGTTCTGCGCGACGCCGCCGAAGCCGCCGGAGCCATTGTTCTTGAGCGGTTTAACGTGCGTCAGATTTTGCGGAACAGCGATGGCTTTTGCGGCGTCTCAGGAATACGTGCAGGCGGCGAGCAACAGAGCATCCGCGCGAGAATTGTTGTCGGAGCCGACGGCACGCACTCGCTTTTAGCGCGGGAACTGGCCGTCGTCAGGCCGATCCCGCGCTTGCAGCGCATCGCTCTCGTGACCCATTATCGGATAGAGCAGGACGGGTCCGGCGTCACCATGCACCTGCCGGGTGATCGTTCCGACGCCTGCTGCGGGGTCGGCGCGGCCTGCGGGCCGGAGGGAACACGCAACGTCAACATCGTCGTGCCGCAATCCGAAGCGCCTAAAATGGCCGGACGGCGGCAGGACTACTTTGAAGAGCGCCTGCGAGTGTCGTTCCCGGCAGTCTGGGACGAAGTGCAGCACAGTATTCAGGTCGGTCCCATGCGCTCCGTCGGCTGCTTCGGCCACCACACGCGCCGTGCCACGGATGACGGCGCGGTGCTGGTCGGCGACGCCGCGACCTTCATTCACCCGTTCACCGGCGAAGGCGTTTATTTCGCCCTGCGCGGGGCGCAGCTTGCGGCAGACGCCGTCAGCGGCGCTTTAGAGCGCGGCGACGTCAGCGCCCGCAGCCTGCGCTCTTACGACCGAGCGCGTCGGGCAGAGCTTCTGCCTCGGTATCGCCTGTGCGACTTGGTGCAGCGCGTTGTCCACTCCCCAGCCCTGCTGGGCTGGGGGGCCGAGCGTCTGCGGCGGTCGGAGCCGCTGACCGACCTGCTGCTCCGCGCCGTCGGCGACGTGGCCCGGCCCGCCGGCTTGTTTTCGCTGCCGGCGCTGCGCCTCGCGCTGGGGACGTTCTAGCCTATGCACACAGAAAACACGGTTTATATACGCGGGCCGAAGTCGCGCATTTTTCAGCTTGCCGCCGACATCCAGAACTGGCCGGCGGTTTTGCCGCATTACCGGGAAGTCCTTGTCTTTGAACGCACCGATGACGGCACGCGCAAAGTCGTGGAAATGGCGGCGGAGCGGGCCGATTTTCCCATCAAGGGCCGCTCGTTTCCGGTGCGCTGGCAGAGCGTACAGATTTGCGAGCCGGAGACCTTCAAGATTTATTTCAAGCATCTGGCGGGCATCGCCACCGGCATGTGGGTAGTCTGGACACTGGAAGACGACCCTTGGGGCCGGGGCGTTGCCGTGACCATCAGCCATGATCTGACTTATCCGCTGCCCGCGCTTAACGGCTGGTTTGCGCGGGACATGGTCGGCGACCAGTTTGTCCATGCCATTGCCGGAAAAACTTTGGCGACCATCAAAGACATTGTAGAGAAAGAAGCAAAAGAGTGATTGAAACTTCGCGCAGGCGCGTTGCGGTAACGGGGCTGGGGATTATCACGCCGATTGGAGTTGGTGTAGACGGTCTGCGGGCGGGCCTGCGGGCCGGCAAGTCGGCGGTCGGCACGATTAACAGCTTTGACACGTCGCCGTTCGTCTCGCACATGGCCGCCCAGGTAAAAGACTTCGACCCGGTTCCTTATCTAGACGGCAAGAAGCTAAAGCGCCTGGACAAGTTCTCCCAATTTGCGGTCGCAGCGGCCAAAATGGCGGTCGCCGACGGGGCGCTGGACCTGCGGCTTGAAGACCGGGACCGGATCGGCGTCTGCCTGGGAACCGCGCTTGGCGGGGTGGCGTTTGCCGAGGAGCAGTATCCGGCGTTCATGGCGGAGGGTCTGCGCGGGGTCAATCCGATGCTGGCGCTGAGCGTCTTCAACGGCGCGGGGTCGTGCAACGTCGCGATTGAGCTGGGCGTCACCGGCCCGGCCACGGCAAACGGCGACTCGTGCGCGGCCTCGCCCATTGCGATTGGCCGCGCCGTGGACCTCATCCGGGACGGCTCCGCCGACCTCATGCTGGCCGGCGGCTCCGAAGCCCCGCTGTCGCCCTTGTGCTACGGCGCATTCGCCATTATCCGGGCCATGAGCCAGCGCAACGACGACCCGCAGACCGCCTCCCGTCCGTTTGATAAGGACCGCGACGGCTTCGTCATGGCCGAAGGCGCGGCGATGCTGCTGCTCGAAGAATGGGACCACGCCCAGGCGAGAAATGCCCGCATCTACGGCGAGGTCCTGTCTCACGCCTCCACCAACGATGCGTCACACATGACCCAGCCCCGCCCCGACGGCGTCCAGGCCGCCCGCTGCATGTCCCTCGCCATCGCCCGCGCGGGCCTGACCCCCGCCGACATCGGCTATGTCAACGCCCACGGCTCGTCCACACCCCTGAACGACAGCACCGAAACACTAGCTTTAAAGCAAGTCTTCGGCGACGCTGCCTGCCAACTGCCCATCAGCGGAACCAAAGGCTTCCACGGCCATGCCCTCGGCGCGACCGGCGCGTGGGAAGCCGCCGTATCCCTGCTCGCCCTCTACGACAACTGGCTCCCGCCGACCCTCAATCTTACCACTCCCGACCCCGCCTGCGATTTGGACTACCTGCCCGGCACGGAAGGCCGCGCCAAGAGCGTCAACTACGTCCTGTCCAACTCCTTCGGCTTCGGCGGCATCAATGCGTGTTTAGTGTTTGGGAGGGTGTAATGGCTGAACAGCCTGAGCAACCGGACGAAGAGACCGCCGACCACGCAGCCACCTCTCAAGCGCAACTCACCTCTCAGCTTGAATACTATGCACCCGTGATAGGCGCGTTCAAGGACGATCCTATGCTTGATGCAATGATGGCGAACATCCGCGAGAACAAGAAAAAGATGAACGCAGACGACAGCATTAGATAAGGTCGGCTAACATTTAGGTCGGTGGCCCTTTTGCGCCATGCCAAACGTGCATAATACGAATCACGCCTTCAGCTTCGTCTTGCTGCGGCTCAATAATATAGAATAAAAGCCGATAAACTTGGCCACTACGCCGCTTGGACGGCCCGGAGTAGATTAAGCGGCGCACTTCCACATCGTATTCGTCGTTTTCAGGAGCAATCGGATTGGCGCGAGGTAGAAAAGAAAGCTTGTTTGCGGCAAGAAGCAATCCCTCATACCAGCGGAACGCGAAGTCAAGTCCAAGACTCTCGGAGAGTTGTAGGTAAATGGCGTCCGCCTCAGCCTGTGCAGGGTCGGTAAATTCGACAAGGTAGCGCGGCCCTTCTGAGTCCTGCTCAGATGCTCCATTAAGCTGAACCATCAATGCTGCCCGCCCATGTCTTTGGAAACCCATGCCGCTGCCGGGCTTCGGCGACAACCTGCGCGATTGGTTTCACACGCCCTTCTGCTGCCGCTTCCAGCCCCCGTTTAATGCCAGCACGGATTTCTACAATCTGTTCCGCAGTCAAATCGTCCGGGTCATCCATTAGGTAATCGCTGGATAATCCCTCCGCAATTAATTCTTCCGCGAGATGGTTCGCATCTTCACCGAGGCGCTCTGCGTGTTCAAGCAGGCGGCTTTCAAGTTCGGGCGCAAGTGTAATGGTCATTTCTGGCTCCTACAGCTCTATTGTACCTTCGAATATTCACAAGTTCATGTCGAACAGCTCAAGCTCCCGTACTCGGAAATGAACTCGTGTCCCTTCTTCAACGCTGACACCGTTCAAATATTCGTTGATTAAATCAAACGGACACGAACCGACGATTACTCTGATACTTTTCACTTCGCCATTGTCTTCCATGTATACAGCGATTACTTCTCCTGTCACTTCGTAATCTCCTGGGTTTGGCAAAGGCTCAAAGCTGTCATCTTGTGGTTCGCTATCTCCAAGAAGCCGGAAGTTTTCATAGGCTTTTGCATCTGTTTCAACAAAAATTTCTTGCGGCGAAGGATGACGGCGTATTTCCTCAACACCGCTGCCTGCCGGAACAAGAAGGGCTGAGCCCGAAACGTTGTCAGCCTTGAAGCCGATCCAATAGCCAAGAATGGGAGTGCCCAAATGCCATGTTGGTAACGGCTGAGGGGGACGATCTTCAAACTTGAGAATGGCGATGTGCATATTGTCACGGTTTGATGAACCGGCTCGCAAAGACTGCGGATGGTACTCCGACCGAGAAGACAACAAGAAGCGGCCAATTTGTTTCATGCACAAGCAAGCCGAATATCGTCATCAAAAAAGACGTGATGGCTATGGTCACTAGCCACTGAACGACTGGATGCTGCTGACAATAGTGCCTGATCTTATCCATGTTATGCTGCCTCTTAGCCAGCGGTGAACAAAGGCTGATCGCGCTGGAGGTAGCCGCGCAGGCGGAGGACGGCTTGGGTGTGGAGCTGGTAGACGCGGGATTCGGAGACGGTCAGCACTTTGCCGATTTCTTTGAAGGTCAGGCCCTCGTAATAATACAAAGAAATGACGAGGCGCTCGCGGTCGGGGAGGCGGTCAATGCCGGCGACGAGGGACGTTTTCATGGCCCCGGTTTCGACATCGGCGGAGACGTTGGCGTTTTCGTCTTGAAGCACGTCGGTCAGGTGCAGGCGCTCGCCGTCGGAGGAGCCGCCGCCGAGGAGCATATCATCGAGTGACAGGACGTTGGCGCGGCTGGTGTTGACGAGAAGCTTCAGAAGATCAGCCTCGCTCATGTTCATCTCGGCGGCGACTTCTTCTTCGGTCGCAGGCCGTCCGAGGCTGACTTCCAGCTTGTAATAGGTGCGCTCTAACACTTTGGCGCTGTCGCGGACCGAGCGCGGCACCCAGTCTTCTTCGCGGAGCATCTCCAAAATCGCGCCGCGCACGAGGGCGATGGCATAGGTCTCGAACTTGACCTGGCGGGACGTATCAAACTGGTCCACGGCTTTGATCAGGCCCATGATGCCCGCGCTGACCAGGTCATCGCGTTCTAAGTTGGGCGGCAGGTTGGTGACGACCCGGCCCGCTGTGATCTTAACGAGGTAGGCGTAATGGTTGATGATCTGGTCGCGGGCCTTCTGGTCATTGCGCTTCTTGAAGCGGTTCCAGAGGTCCGGCATGTTGGCAGGGGTTAGCATAGCAGGTAGTTTAATTGCAAGTGGTTTAATTAATGCGTGTCGGTGGTGGAAGCCGGCTCATCGGTGCTTTCCTCCGGCGTTTTTTGGTCAAAATGCCGGCCCGGAGCAGGCGGCTCGGCTTGCAAGGCGAACTGGAGGCCGAAGCCTGCCGCGCCGAACACGACAAATGCGGCGGCGACCCGGAGCAGGCAGGTCCAGGGGCCGGCGCCGTACAGCAGGCTGATCCCGCCGACCAGCAGACCGGCCAAAGAAGCAATGCGCCAGGGCAGACCGACTAAATGGTTCATCCGCGTCCGTCACGGGCCGAACGCCGTGCCTCTCTCAGCACACTTTTTCCAGCACACTTTTCACGTCTCGGCACGCTTCTCAAGTGTTACCCAGTATACCACACAGGCAAGGCTTTTTCACAAAAAATCACCGGGCCGCGTTCTGCGGCGACAGCGCAAAGCCGGTGAGGTCGGAATGCCCGCCTGTCAGCCGCACCGGAACCGTGCCATCACTGTTGATTTTGTAGAGGTCATGGCCGCCGTCGGCGCGGCGGGCGAGAAAAAAGACGTGTTTGCCGTCCGAGGAAAACTGGGCGGCTTCGGCATCGCCCTTTGCCAGAACGTGCGGCGTGCCGGTGCCGTCGGCATCCACGATAAACAAGCCGAGGATGGTGCGGCTGGCAAGGTCGGTCTGCCGCCACAGCTCAAAGACGACCTGCGTGCCGTCGGGCGAGTAAACCGGGTTCTGCGGCCTCAGCGCGGCGTCTTTTTGGGGCGGCACAATCGGCTTCAGGACAGTTCCGTCGCCGTCGAACAGAATCAAGCCGGAAATATTCTGGCCTGCCGGAAGTCCCTGCACATGCAGCATCCCGACCGCCATCTTCGTGCCGTCGGGGGCGTAAGCCAGGGAAAGACGGTCGGCGGCAGCCAGCGGCGGGCCGTTCGGCTGGTCGTTCTGGGTCAGGCGCGGGGCAGACGCCAGGGTCGGCAGCACGGCCAGCGTTTGAACTCCCGCCGTTTCCAGCACGGCCGCGAGGCCGACACTGTCCGAATCCTTGCTGCCGGCCGGTTTCCAGGCAAACGACACGGCAGCGGCGTTCGCGTCCTGCGCCTGCGCCGGGTCGGTGGAAGCCGAGTGCGTGGAAGCCGCCGGGGTCGGCAGCAGAAGCGTCGCGTCGCCCTTGCCGACATCCATAACAGCCAGCGACGCCCCCGACAAAAAGCCGAGCAGGGAGTTTGAGCCGGGCGCAAACTCCGGGTCCGCTTTTGCCCCGGCAGTCCGGGTCGCTTGAACAGGATTTTTGCCGTCGCCGTCCATGATCCAAATCTGGTTCGGCCCGCCCCCGCGATTGGACAAAAACGCAATCTGATTGCCGTCGGCGGTGAACACTGGATTTATGTCGGCAGACGGCCCGGTCGTGATCTGCCGGGGCGCGGCGCTCGTACCGTCGGTCTTGACCGTCCACAAATGCGCGGTGCCGGGCGAATTTTGATCCGACACGAAGACGACCGTGCCGGCGGTGGAAACAAAGCGGCGCGGCTTCGGGCCGAAGACAAGGAAGTAAAAGACGGCCAGCAGGACAATCAGAAGGCCGGGGATGATCAGCCAGGGTGAAAACCGGCGGCGTCTGCGCTGCGGCAGCAGATTGGATTCGTAGACAGGCCGGCCTGTCGGGCGCGGCTCGTTAGGAAAGAGCGAGCTGGAAGAAGGTGTCGGGTTGTCGTCAGCCATAGTTGCGGTGATTATACCTGGGGAACACGAGGAACCGACGCAGATAAAGAACCGGCACTGGAAGTGCCGGTTTCTAACCTAGCCGAGAGGCCAGCAGATTAGCCGCCGTCACCGCCAAGCGCCGCTCGTGGCTGCTGAAGGCCCGGCGGCGGGGCGCACGGACGAAGATCAGGACGCCGCGCGGCTTGCTGTCCGGCAGGCTGGGAACCGGCAGGATCAGCGACGGCACGGCATGGGCTTCCGGCGCGAAGTCGAAGTCGCCGGAGGCTTCCACTTGAGCCGCCAATTCACGCAGCAAAGTTTCCAAATCTTCGGCGCTGCCGCCCTCACCGCCGGTCGGCAGCGCATTCGCGCCGAAAACATAAGACGGGCCGGCAGCGCCGAAGCGCTGGAAGACGCCGGCTTCGGCTTCGGCGGCGGCGCAGAGCAGGCGCAGGGCTTCGGGAAAAAGCTCGGCATCGGGGGCGGCGCGGGCCAGCAGCTCGCCGAGTGCGCCGAGCGCCCGCAAGTCTTCCAGGCGGCGGCCCGCCTGCTCCACCAGCAGCGCATTTTGCAGGCCGACACTCGCCTGGCTGGCAAATGTGATGAGCAGCCGGATTTCATCGGCGGTGAAGCGCCGAGGCTCGCGGGTATACACTTCCAGCACGCCGAGGACTTCTTTGCCAAGCTTCAGCGGGACGCCTAAATAGCCGGTCACGCGCTCGCGGGCCGCAAACGCAGGCAGGACAAACCGTGCGTCCTTGCTGAAATCTTCAATCGTCAGCGACCGCCCGCGCCGGGCGACAAATGCCGTTGCGGTTTCCGGGCCGCGGCCAGCCTCCGCCGGGGAAATTGTCGGCAGCGCGGCCAGCGGCGATTTAAACGACGCGGCGGCCTGGGCTGCGAGATTGCCCTGCGAGTCGAAAGTAAAAAGCAAGCCCCGGTCGGCGCCGGTCATTTCTAAGGCCAGATCCGCGATGGTCTGGGCGGTCTGCCTGCCGTCAAGGGAGGAGCCGAGAGCGCGGGCGATGCGCCGGACTCCTTTGCGGATTTCCTCAGACTTCTGCCGGGCGTCTTCGTACATCCGGGCATTGGCGATCGCCGCGCCGACCTGGTTGGCGATCGTGTACAGCAGCTCCATCTCGCCGACCGTGAACAAGCGTCGGCGGCTGCTCATGGCGTGAAGCACGCCGATGACCTGGTCGCCTGACTGCAAAGGAACGCAGACAAGCGACGTGACGCCCTCGCCGTCAATCGGGCAGGAGCGGTTCCGGTGGTCGGCGGCCACGTCCTGCACCGCCGTCGGGGTCTCAAACTCCTGCACCCACCCGGCGATGCCTTCGCCGAGGCGAGGCTTCATGGTGTCCGCCGTTTCGAGGGAAAGGTTGCGGCTGGCTTTGATTTCCAAGCGGCCCGTGGCGGCATCGTACAAAAACAGCGCGAACTTGTCTACGTGCAGGAGGCTGAGAACACTGTCGGCGACAAACTGAATGACTCGGCTGAGGTTGAGGGTGGCGCCGACGGCTTGCGATAATTCATACAGCGCGGCGGCTTCCTGCGCCCGCCGGGTGGCATCTTCATACAGCCAGGCGTTCTCTAAAGCGACGGCGGCCTGGGAAGCGACGGCGGACAGCAGAAACGCATCGGCGTCGGAATACGCGCCGGGCTGACGGGAGCCGACCACGAGAAGCCCTTCGGGAACCGACCGGGCCACCATCGGCGCGAGCAGCAGCGAGCGCATCTCCGGTAGGGGCGAGTCGCTGTCTATTGTTTCCCGTCCGAGGTCGTTAAGGCGCAGCGGCTGGCCCGACGTCAAAGCGCGGGCGGCATAGCCGGCCCCCTCGGCCAGAAGCTGCCGGTCTTCGTCGCCTTCCGCCAGTCCCCGCTGAGCGCCGACATACAGCCGCGTCCGCTCGTCATTGAGCAGGTACACCGCCCCGGCGGTCATCTCCATGGAGCCGACGACCGACAGCAGAATGGAGCCGAGAACATCCTGTACGTTCAGCGACGACGACGTGGTCTGGGCTGCCCGGAACAGAATGTCCCGTTCCTGCTGCTTCCGCGCAGCCAGCTGTTTCAAGCCGTCCGTTTGCAGGGCCTGAGCGGCGAGGCCGGCGAGTGTTTGCAGGCAAAGCAGGTCCGCGCCGCTGAACGCCCCGCCGTCGGTGCGGTTCAGCGCCGTCAAAGCCCCGGACGGCGCACCGTTGACATACACCGGCACGACAACGGCAGAGCGGACGCCGACAAAATCAGTTTCGCTCATCACAAAATCAGTTTCGCTCATCGCGGGGTCCGGCGCGTAACTGAGGTGCACTTCGCCGGTCAGCGCGGTACGGCCTGCCAGCGCGTCTTCGGCGCGGACGGTCTGCCCCACAATCTGGGCGGCATGGGCGCCGGCCACAGCGGCAAAGTCAAGCAGGGTGCGTGTGGAGTCAAGCAGGCTAACGGCGGCGGAGGCCGCGTGGGTCAGCAGGCAGGCCCGTTCGGCGATAATGCTGAGGGTCACGCGGGGGTCGCTCTGGCGGGCTACTGCGCCGACGACTTCATGCAGGGCAACCAGAGCAGGGGCAGCAGAAGCCGGGATTGGTTCGGAGTCCATATAGAGTGGGGGCCTCTCGGTGCGTGACGGACAAGAAAGCCGGAAAGAAATCCGGCGGCGAAATTTGTGAAACATTCACCGCCTGGCGAATGTCTGATATTGTGTCACAAAGACCCTGCGCTGTCAAGTTAGGCGCCGCTCCAATAAGCGCCGCTCCAAGTTATCGCTCTTGTCAAACCCATTTCGCATAATCTTCTGTGCAGCCCTGCTTCTGCTGCCGATTGGCGTCCGCAGCCAGACGCCGCTGACCCCTGGCCCGGCTAATCTCAGTCCGGTCCCGAACAATGTCCCGCTGCCGCCGCCGACCGACCAGCCGCCGCCGGAAGTGCCGCTGCCGAACCCGATCCCGCTCGGCCAGGACTTGCTCGTCAGCGGCGCTCTTGACATTCGTACCCGGACGGCTGACACCGGGCGGCGCGGCGGCGTCTGGGTCAACACGGCGGAGGTGGACTTGCAGCGCCCGGTCAGCAGCAAGGGCGAGACGCGCGGCTCCTTCGATGTGCAGCTGATCGCGGAAAACCCGCCGGACGTGCCGCACGGCGACGACGTTCAGATCGGCGAAGCATACTTTATCTACCGTTTGCCGGTCGAAAATGATTTTGACTCGACGGCCTATGTCAAAATCGGCCAGTTCCCCTTGCCGTTCGGACTGCTGGCCGTCTACGACCCGCATCTCGTCATCTTGCAGCCGCTGTATGCCCAATCGCTCGGCGTCCGTAACGATTTCGGGGCGGCGGTTTCCGGCCGGGCTTACGGCTTCCTCAACTATGATCTTGCGGTCACGACCGGCACCGGGCCGGGCCATCTTTATGCGAACCCGAACCGCGTGGTGACGTTTCGGCTGGGCCGGACGTTTACCACCCGCAACGGCGTCGTGAATGTCGGCGGCTCGCTGCTTCAGGGCCGCCTGCCGATCACCGACATCACGGCGCAGAACCCGTTTGCCGTCGAGCTGCCGCCGTCGGGCCGGGTGCGGGCCGACCGGGGCGGGTTTGTCTCGAAAAGCCGGCTCGGCGGGGATGCCTCCTACGGCTACAAGCGGGTTGTCGCGCGAGGCGAAGTGGTGGCGGGGGCCGACGCCGACCAGCGCGTTCTCGGCTACTACGCCGAAGGCAACTACAGCGTCTCGCCCCGCCTCAGCGTCGTCGCCGCCCGGTCCTTGTTCGTGTATCCGCGCGGCAACAGCACGGCCTCCCAGGAAGCCGCCGGCCTGACTTATGCTTCCAGCGCGAACCTGACCTTCCGCGCCCTGTACCAATACCTGCGCGATGTCCCCGTCGGCGGCGGCGCGAGCATCCGCCACCGCCTGACCTTTCAAGTCCTGCTGCGCTTCTAGCCCCCGCTTCATGTATATTCGTGTATAATAGGCTATGCCTGCCCCACCCAAGCCGACCCTGTCGCCATTTTGGAAATGGCTGATGCGCGTGACATTCGCCGTCACAATGGTTTTGTTCCTCACGCCGACGTTCTACGTCATCAAGTATTACGCCGTGGACAAGCCTGCCGAAGAAGCGTATGCCCGGCAAATGAATGTCTGCGCGTGCGTCCCGCAGAAATCGGTCGCCTCAGTCGTTTACTGGGAGGGTGAGGCGAACGACACGCAGTTCGACAATCGAAGATCTGCTATTCAGACGCTTGGGGAGATGCTGCGGACACCCGGCGTCAATTTCTGGTGTCCGCTGGAGTGCCTGTCGGCAAAAGCGACGCTGGCGGATTTGGCGACAAAGGATAAAGACCCGGCAGTGCGGGCGGCGGCATCTGAGGAATTAGGGAAAGTAGCGCAGGGCGGGGCGGTCATTCGGCGGTAGAGGGAAAGCGTGGAACTAAAGTTCTACGCTGTGTGGCGCAGACGCCTAATGTCCATCTTCATGGACAAAGAATAAGACACCAACAATAACTCTGTTCCCTGTCCGCGAAGGCGGACATTAGGCGTCTGCGCCACACAGCGTAGAACTTTAGTTCCACGCTCTTTGTTGCCGCACCACCCGCCCCTACCCCATCGTCACGCCCGCAAACAAAACTTCAATCGCAAGCTGACTGTTGGCGTTCCGCTCAATCGCCTGCCGGATGTCCAGCAGCAGGCCCAGCGCCTGCTCCATTTGTTCGGGCGTCCGGCGCTCCGCTAGAGCGAGAAGCTGCTCGCGCCGGTCGGCGTTGACAATGTTCGCGCGGGCCGGTCCCATCACGCCCAGCGTCAGCACATCGCGGAAGTAGGTCGCCAGCAAATCGAGCGCCCGGCCTAATGGCTCGCGGCCTGCCTTTTCCTCACCCGGCTCCGCCGCGTCGTCCTCTTCCGTCGCTTTCAGCTTCGGGGCCAATTTGCGGAACTCTTCCCCCAGCTTGAAGCTCTTCACCGGCGAGGCCGTCAGCAGATCAAAGGCGAGGTCCAGCAGCGCCTCGCGGCCTGCCAGCAGCGACGGCGACCGGGCCAGCGCGACCGCCCGGCCCAGGCGGCCCTCGGAATACGCCGCGAGAAAGCGGGCCTGCGCCGGGGCGACTGCGTAGCGGGTTTGGAGGGTGCTTTCGATCATGTCCACCGGCAGCAGGCCGAAGTGGACGACCTGGCAGCGGGATACGATGGTCGGCATGACGCCGCCTGTAGAAGTCGCCGTGAGAATGAAATGCGCGTAAGCCGGCGGCTCTTCCAGGGTTTTAAGCAGGCTGTTCCCGGCGTCCGCCCCGCCCCGTCCCAGGCCCTCGGCGTCGTGCAGGATGAAGACTCGCTTCGGCCCGGCCATCGGCTCAAACTGCAAGTCTCGCAGCAGGGCGTTTTCCGCCAGATGCTCTTTGTGGCCGGGCCGGGGCCAGACCTGCGCGATGCTCGTAATTTTGGACGGCGGCGGGTTGAGGCTGCGGACATCGGGCGACTTTCCAGAGTCAATCGCCCGCGCGATGGGGTCGCTGTCGGACGACGCGCCGCACAGCAGCTTGGCGAACTGCCGCGCGGCAGTCGCTTTGCCGACGCCGTCCGGCCCGACGAACAGATACGCCCCGGCCAGGCGGTCTTCTTCGTAAGCGTTTTCCAGCACGCGCACGGCATATGGCTGTCCTAGGATGTCTTGAAGCATAGGTGAATTGGGTCAGAACCGCTCGAAGCTGTCTACTTGCAGCACGAACGCGACCGCGCCGCCGGCTTCGACGCGGATTGGGTGCGGGGTCAACGCGCCGAGGGCCGGGATGCCGGCGGCGCTTTGAGCGGGCAGATTGACGAACTCTTCCGACGACCGGCAGGCGCTTTTAATGATGTCCATGACCCGCGCGGTGTCGTCATCTTCCACGCCGATCAGCACCGTGACATTGCCCTGCCGCAGAAAGCCGCCGGTGGAGCCGAGTTTGGTAAACGTCAGCCCGTTTTGCAGCAGGGCGTCACCAAGCTTGTGCTTGTCGCGCTCATGGGCAATGGCGATGATGAGTTTCATACAATGGTGCGCGGAGGGACGAGGGCGTAAACGCCCTCGCTGGGGGGCGAAGCGCCAAGCCGCCACCTGCGTGGCGGAAGAGTCCGATAATCCTAAGTCTTGTCCCGCGCAGGCGGGACCTTAGCGTCTTCGCTCCCCAGCGAGGGCGTTCACGCCCTCGTCAACTCCCTCGCCCAACCGCTCCCGCACAACCGACCAAATCTCTTCCTGCACGGCATCCGGCGGACGCGACGAGTCTAAAACGCGCCAGCGGCTTGGCTCGGCTTCGGCCAGCGCGAGAAACCCAGCCCGGATACGCTGGTGGAATGGCAAGGCTTCTTCTTCCATGACGCTGCGCTCTTTTTGGCGTGCTAACCCGACTGCCGGGTCTAAATCCAGCAGAAACGTCAAGTCAGGCATGAGGCCATGAGTGGCATAGGCGTTCAGTGCGGCGATTTCCGGTAAATCCAAGCTCCGGCCATAGCCCTGATAGGCGAGGCTAGAGTCGGCATAGCGGTCGCAGATCACCAGGCCGCCGCTGTCGAGATGCGGGCGCAGGACCTGGCCGACGTGCTGGGCGCGGTCGGCCATCATAATCAAAAGCTCGGCGCGAGGCTCGACCGTCATGCCCATCGGCGGGTGCAGGGCGAGACGGCGCAATTCGGAGCCGAGCGGGCCGTCGCCCGGCTCACGGGTCGTCAGCACGTCCTGACGGCCCGCCTCCCGAAGCCGGGCCGCAAGACGCGCGATCTGTGTGGTCTTGCCCGCACCCTCAACGCCCTCAAACGAGATAAACACTAGGGCCTGCTGATCCGTACCCGCCGGTTCGGCTCCTGGCCGATGCTTTCGGACGCCATCTTGTAGTTCTCGGCGATCTGGTGCTGCAAGCGGCGCAGGAACGAGTTCTGCGGCGCGAGTTCCAGCGAGTTCAGGCCGCCGGACGAGTCGTTCATGATCTCTTCAATGGCTTCTTCAGCGTGCGAGATGGCAACGTCTTCCTCGGAAATCTCCTGCGGCATCTTGAAGATCTCGCGCAGGACGCTTTCAATCTGAATGTAGGTGTTGCTTTTAATCACATACGTCGGCAGGTTGCGCGTGATGCCCTCTTGCAGCTTCGCGGGTTCCTTGCGGTAATTCGCTTTCAGGGCGATAATCACGTCGCTGTCTTTGACATCTTTCGAGATGAAGGCCGAAACGCGCAGGGTCCGAATGGCCCGCTCCAAGCGGCTGCGGCTGACCCCATACGGGAAGACGCGCAGCGTCACCGGCACCGGCTTGCCGTTCGAGAGGGTCGGCAGACCGCCATTCGTCAGCGGCTCGCCGGACGCCGTCGGCGGGGCGATCCGGGACGGCGTTTCAGCAGGCTCAGGCCGGGCAGAGTCGGGACGCGCGGGGGCGGCTTCGGCGGTGTAGCTCGCGCTGCTGCCGAAGTTGCCGCGTCCGCGCGTCCCGTCGTCGAACAGCGACGCGGTCCGGTCGCGGTCCGGCGGACGGGGCGCTTCTAAATCAGACTTCTGGATGACCTCGACCTGGCCGGACGCATTGCGGACACGGATCTCCGGGCGGGGCTGGCCGCCGCGCAGCATTCGGTCTACCGTGCGCGTCACGTCATGGTGGATCGCCAGCTTATCCACTTCCATGATCTCGATAATGACTTCAAACGTCGGCGGCGCTTTGCGCTCCAGAACTGTCTTCTGGGTGCCGCGCTTTTTCGCTTCTTCGTCGGAGAGCGTCACGGCCTGAATGCCGCCGATGAGATCCGACAGCGTCGGGTTCATCAGCAGGTTTTCCAGCGAGTTGCCGTGGGCCGTGCCGACAAGCTGGACGCCGCGCTCGGCGATGGTGCGGGCGGCGAACGCTTCCTGCTCGACGCCGATTTCGTCAATCACGACGACTTCCGGCATATGGTTCTCGACCGCCTCGATCATGACCGCGTGCTGCAAGTCGGGTTCAATCACCTGCATCCGGCGGGCGCGGCCAATCGCCGGGTGCGGGATGTCCCCGTCGCCGGCGATCTCGTTGGACGTGTCGACAATGATGACGCGCTTCTTGAACTCGTCGGACAAAACGCGGGCCACTTCGCGCAGTTTGGTCGTTTTGCCGCGTCCGGGCCGGCCCAGCATCAGAATGGACTTGCCGGACTCGACAATATCACGGATGATGTCAATCGTGCCGTACACGGCCCGGCCGATCCGGCAGGTCAGGCCGACGACTTTTCCCTGCCGGTTCCGTATCGCCGAAATGCGGTGCAGGGTGCGCTCGATGCCGGCGCGATTGTCTTTGCCGAACATGCCGATGCGGGCGATCACATAGTCAATGTCCTCGGCGGACACGGGAATGCCTTCTTGCAGCCACAGGGCGGAGCCGTCAGCGAACCGGGCTTCGGCGTCGCGGCCCAAATCCATTACAATTTCAATGAGTCCTGCCGAATGTTCATCTTGTTCCAGCGCGGCTCGAAGCGGCGGCGGCAGGATGTCGAGAAGCTGGGAAAGGTTGTCGGTCACGCGCATTTGGTTCGCCGACAGGGGCGACGTTTCGGTGCCGGGGTTTGAGTTGTCTTCATCGTCGGCGGCCAGCCGGTCGCGCAGATCGGCGAGGGCGTCTTCACGGGGATCAAAAGTCATAGTTGAGTTTGTTGTATTTTCCAAAGATTTTGCTAAAGATTTTGCTAAAGATTTTGCGAGCATCGGTCGGGAACCGGAAGCGCGGGAAAAGCGTAAACGCTAGGAGATTCCACTCCATTATAATACCCAAAAAGTGCGCGAATTGCGCTGAAAAGACTGTTTGACGCAGGCCGGGGTGAATGGTATAATAAATGACTTCCGAAAAGACTGAGGAATACACACGTTGAAGCTCAACCCCGCCGGGACCGCCGGCGCTTTTCTTGTCGGCGCTTTGGCCGTCGGCGCATTTGCCGCCGGCGCCCATCTCGGCCCGGCCCAGCCCGCCGGGCATAACCTGTACCGGCCGTCTTCTGCCGCCCCTGCCCATTCGGCGCTTGTTCTGGCCTCGGCCCAAATCGCGCAGGGCGGCGTCGCCCCCGGCGACGGCCATGA
Source organism: Capsulimonadaceae bacterium (assembly GCA_965277885.1). Taxonomy (GTDB): domain Bacteria; phylum Armatimonadota; class Armatimonadia; order Armatimonadales; family Capsulimonadaceae; genus JANXMY01. The sequence goes on from CBDIDS010000003.1 coordinate 1,801,330, forward strand.
CTCCGCCGGGCCGGACGCCGGGCAGGGCGGCGCCGAGTTCCTGACGGATACCAGCCCCGGCGCGACCTTTGAACAGGTCTATCAGCTTGTCGAGCGCAACTTCGTAGACCCTCTGCCAACCGACACGCAGATGGCGCACGGCGCGGCTTCGGCCATGCTGGCGTCGCTTCAGGACCCCGACTCGCGCTTTCTGGAAGCTCCCGAAGTCGCCGAGCTGAATGCGGAAGCCAAAGGCGAATACAAGGGCCTCGGCGCGGCTCTGGCCGTACGCCGCCTGCCCCACGCCAAGTCCGGCGACATTCCCGCCTACACCGAATACCGCTTGGTGGTCGTCGCGCCCCTGCCGGGCAGCCCCGCTGAAAAGGCGGGCCTGCAAGCCGGCGACACGGTCGCGGCGATCAACGGTCAGTGGGTCTACAACGACTCGTATGTCTACGGCCAGACCAAAGCGCTGAAAGCCGTTCAGGATGACCCGGCGCTGTTCAACAAAATGCTGGCGGCGCTGCAAAAAAAGATTGACGGCTCGCTGTCGCTATCGCAGGCCCAGACAAAGCTGGACGACCCGGCGGCAAAGACGCTGGCCCTGTCGGTGGTCCGCGCCGGCCTGCCGCAGCCGCTTTCGCTTTCTTTGGACACATTGGCCCCGACGGTCGTGTCTCCGGTCACGGCCCGCACTCTGCCCGGCGGCATCGGCTACATCAAAGTCGCGGCGTTTACATTGGGCGCAGACAAGGATTTCGACAATGCGCTGGCGGGCTTCGGCAACGCGCCGAAGGGCTTAGTTCTTGATTTACGCAACTCGCCCGGCGGGCTGCTCGAAGTCGGCCAGGCGATTGCCGCCAAGCTGTCGTCGGCTCCGACGCTCGGCTATTTGGAAACCAAAGGCAAGAAAGTTCAGCCGATTGCCGTCACGCCCGACTCGCCGGTCGCTTACCCGGTTGTCGTCTTAGTAAACGGCGGCACGGCAAACACTGCCGAGCTGCTGGCATCGGCCCTGCAAGCCAAAGGCGCAAAGCTGGTCGGCTCGACGACGTTCGGCGATGCCAGCGATGTCAAGCTGATCACGCTCCGCGACGGCTCCGGGTTCACCATGACCGTCGGCAAGCTGACAACTGCCAATCACGGCACTTTCGGCGGCCTCGGCATCAAGCCCGACGTTGCTCTGCCCAGCACCAGCGGCGACGCGCCGATTGAACGAGCGGTAGATGTTCTTTCCGGGCGGGTCGCCCGTGTGCCGGTGAGCGCAGGTTAGGTTTCATGGCTGGGCCGTTAAACACGAAAAGCCGCCGATTTTGGTGGGAAGTAAGGTGCAAATATTGGAGTGCCAGGCGTGGCCTGCTCAATTGGAGCTTTGATCAGCTTGACACCGTCCGCCGTAGATTAGTAGCGGAACAGCGACCGGCAGAGCCGCCTGAACCGGATGCCGTCGTTTTGGCGCTTGCAGACAGTGTTGACTACATGACAACTCTTGCCGGCGGTCCTTATTATCGCTTTTCTCTGCGGCGGGGGCGCTCTGTTTTAGCAACGCTGGTTATGTACGGCACTGACTGGCCCTGGAATTATTGTTACTGCACGTTTACAGAGGCATTTGAGACCGTGCGGTCTGAGTTCGAAGAGTTCCATCAAGCGGCACTGACAATGGGTACACCGGCAGGGGAGAAGGCGTGGTGCAAGGCGCGGCGACGGGTGCGTCGCCTTAAATTGAAGATGGTTCCACTGGAAGTGCCTGAGTGGAAGGGACCGTCCCCAACCCTGCTTTATATTGACAGAGAAAAAGCACGGTTTCGGGAGTCCAACTCGTGGAATCTGACTTCCTGGCCCTGGTGAGCATCAGACCCTCACTTACTTGTTATGAATAGGAACTACTTTATGCGTATCGGAAGACTACTCGGACGGACTGCCGGAACGGCGGCCCTGCTTGGCGTCGCGTTTGTCGGCGGCGTGACCTTTAACGACCTGCGAAGCGTGCATAATCTGGACACATTCCGCACGATGGCCCAGCTTGTGCCGGCGCGGCTTTCAGGTGCGCTGATCACGGCGGCGCATGGGCAGGCGGCGGACGAGACGCCGTACAACACCTACGCCGATGTTCTCGCGACCCTGCAAGGCGGGTACTACGGCAAAGACATTGACCCGACGCAGATGACCTATAACGCCATCCGGGGCATGATGGGCGCGACCAAAGACCGCTACACGCGCTTTTTGGACCCCAAAGGCTACAAAGACATGCAGGAGGAGAACAACGACGAGTTTGTGGGCATCGGCGCACTCCTCGGCACAAACCCCGCCAAGCAGGTGTATGTCGTCCGGCCCCTGCCGAACTCTCCGGCTATCAAAGGCAATGTCATGGCGGGCGATATTATTCTCAAAGTCAACGGCACGTCCACGCTGAAGCTGCCGGACACCGAAGTCGTCAAGCTCATTCGCGGCAAGGAAGGTACGCCGGTCACGCTGACTTTGCAGCGGCGCGGGGCCGCTCACCCCGTCATTATTCACCTAGTCCGTGCCCCGGTCCATCAGGAAGTCGTCCAGTATACGATGGTGGACCCGGTCAACAAAATCGGCTATATCTCGCTGTCGTCGTTCAACGAAGAAAGCGATGTTCAGGTCGGCAAGGCGCTGACCGCCTTGCAGGCGCAGGGCATGAAGGGCCTGGTGTTTGATCTGCGCGAAAACGGCGGCGGGCTTCTCGACATCGCCCGCGAAGTCGCCAGCCGGTTTATCCCCGACGGCCCCGTTTACTGGCTGCGCGACCGGACCGAGAACGCCGACACGCTGGAGCCGACCGATGTGGACACGGCCCAGCACAAGGCGAATTTGAAGTACCCGCTGGCCGTGCTGGTCAACGGCGACAGCGCTTCGGCGTCCGAAGTGGTCTCCGGCGCGATCAAAGACACCGGCGCAGGGGTTCTGGTCGGCGAAAAGACGTTCGGCAAGGGCATTGTTCAGACGATCCAGCCGCTGCCCGACGGCTCGGCGGTCTTGATTACGACCCAGCATTATTACACGGCGCACAAGAACGACATCCACCACAAGGGCATCCTGCCGGATGTTCCGGTGACGATCCCCGACGCCAATCTGAAGCGCGACGTTGCCTTCCGCCGCGCCCACCCGGACGCCGTCTGCGACACAGCCAACGACACCCAGCTTCAGGCCGCGATGGCCCAGGTACGCCAAAAGATGCAGGTCGCCAGCGCCCATCCCTGGTAGGGAAACCCGGCGGAAGTACTCGGAGTGAAATAACGAAGGTGAACACAAGAAGGGCGAACACAAGGTTCGCGCCCTACATTGTTCAATCCTCACCCGGAGGGGCGAACCTTGTGTTCGCCCTTCTCCCAAAATTGCTGCTGTTCCCTATGGTAACGTCCTTTTTATGACCAGCACTTCCAAGACGCCGACTGAGCCGCCCCCTGCGGATGCCCTTGCCCGGCAGCTTCGTGTTTTCAAGTGGCTGGCGGCGCTGCTGGCCGCCGGGCTGGCTGTCGGTGCCGGGGCGTTCTTCTATATCCGGCACCTGGGCCAGCCCGTGACGATTCTCATCAGCGGCAAGCCGGCGGCGACGGTTCGTAATGTTGCCGCCGCCAATGCACTGGTGGACGCCGCCGAGAAAGCGAAAGTCGGCGCGGCCTTTGCCGGAGAAACGCCGGTCCGGCTGCAAAAAGTTTCTTTCATTCCCGCCGCACCGAATGCTCCGCAGGATACGGACAGCGCCGCACAGGCGAAAATCGCCCGGCTGCTGACGCTGCATGTGCCGGCCTTTGTCATTCTGGTTGATGGCAGACCGAGTCTCGCGTTCCCCACCCCGGACGACGCCACGCAGGCGCTTAAGGCGGTTCAGGATCACTGGACACAATTGCCTCCCGCCGCCCCCATCACCGGAGAAGCGCACATCATGCAGACCGTCTCCATTGAAAAGCGCACGGTGGACACGCGCCTGCTCCGCGCCGACCCGAACACCGCCGCACCCTACTACTGGACCGCACCGCCGAGCAAAACGTACACTGTGAGGCCCGGCGACCTCGGCTCCCGCATTGCGTCCCGAAACCACTTGTCGCTGGCGGACTTCATCCGGGCCAACCCCAGCAAGAACCTCAACCGCCTGAAGCCCGGCGACGTCGTCAACGTTCAAAAGCTGCCGCTGCTGCTGTCGGTGCGTGTCCGCAAAAGCGTGGAAGTGACCGAAAAAGTCCATCCCAGCGCCCCCGCTTCCGTCGCGGGCTTGCAGCGGGTTACTTATGTGATTACCTACTTGAACGGCGTCGAACAGGGCCGCGAAGCCCGAAGCGTCGTGATCTTGCAGAAGCCGCAGACGGCGACTTCTCTTTAACTACAAACGCCAAAAACGCCCTGCTGTCATCAGCAGGGCGTTTTTGCGCTTGCGACCGGAGAGGGTGAGATTCGAACTCACGGAGGTTTGACCCTCATCCGCTTTCGAGGCGGACGCACTAGACCAACTATGCGACCTCTCCCCTTCGCAGCGACTCGCCTATTCTACCCCGCCCCCATTTGCGATGTCAAGCCTTGCCGCGCGGCGGATTTGGGTATGAACAGCACAGATAGGATATGACTATGAGCCAAGAGAAAAACTTAACTGTGACGATCGCGCATGATTATTTATGCCCGTGGTGCTGGGTCGGCTTCTTTCAGGCCAAAAAGCTGCGCGAAGACTTCCCGCAGATCCGGCAAGTCTGGCAGGGCTATGAGCTGCTGCCGGAAGAGCTTGGCGCTCTGCCTGACTTCACGCCCAAGCCGCGGGACCCGGACGCTCCGACGCCCCCGCCGTCGCGCTTTGACTTATTTTCGCAGGCGGAAGGCGCTCCGGTCCCGCCGGGCCGAACCATCGGCGTCGTCCGCACCCATAACGCTCTGGAAGGCGCGGCGTATGTTCAGGACAAAGCGCCGGAACTTTTTGACGCCTACAATGAAGCCGTGTACCGGGCATTCTGGGAGCGCTCCGAAGACATCAGCGATCTCAGCGTGCTGGGCCGCTTGGCGGAGGGCATCGGATTAGGCACGGATGCGTTTCTGGCGGCCGTCTCGTCTAAAGCCTATTATGACCACATCGTCCGCTTCGATGACGACGCCTACGCTGCCGATGTCACCCATGTCCCGACGTTTTTGTTTCGCGGCGAGCGCTGCGCCGAAGCGCCGTACACGACCATTAAAGAGCTTGCCGAGCGCTACCTAGTCTGGTATGATAAGTGACAGACAGCTTGAACTTGAGGTCACAATTTGTGACCTCAAACTTGAGGTGACAATTTGGTATTTCAAGATTTACCGGAACCCAGGGAGGGTCTTATGGAAGAAACGGAACTTGCGCCGCTTCAGCTCAAGCGGCAGATTTACACAATTCGCGGCCAGAGCGTGATGCTGGATAGTGACTTGGCGTTACTCTATGGCGTTACAACAAGCGCATTCAATCAGGCTGTCAAGCGAAACAGCGAACGGTTTCCAGAAGATTTCATGTTCGCTCTGTCTCCTGATGAGGTGCAGTCTTTGCTATCACAGTTTGTGATAGCAAACAACAAACGCGGAGGCCGCCACAACCCGACCTACTACGTCTTCACCGAGCAGGGCGTGGCGATGCTGTCGAGCGTTCTGCGGAGCGAGCGGGCGGTGCAGGTCAATATCGCGATCATGCGGGTGTTTGTGAGTTTGCGCGGGCTGCTGACTCAGGACAGCGATCTGGCCCGGCGAATTCTGACCCTGGAAGAGAAATACGACCACCAGTTTGCGGCAGTGTTTGAGGCCATTCGCCTGATGATTGAAGCCCCGGCAGCAAAGCAACTGGAAGAAGCGCCGGAGCGGCGCATGGGATTTCGGAAGAACGCGCAAGACGAGACAGAGGAGAACGCATTGTGAAGTTTGTTTGCTATAAAGAATTTGATGACCCCCAGGAGCCGGTCCTGCCGGGCATCTTTCGGTCGGGAAAAGTCCTGCCGCTGGCCCGCGCCGTGGCCGTCGCCGAAGCGCTGGCCCCGAAAGGCGTGTCTGTGCCAAGCGACTTAAACGCCGTCATGGCCCGGCTGGCAAGTTATGTCGGCGTGGTCAAAGATTTAGAAAAAGCACGGGTCTTAGATAAGCTCTGGCTGGAAGCGGGCGTTGTCCTGCTCGCGCCCCTGCCCTCCCCGAACCGGATACTTGCGATTGGGCGCAACTATAGCGAACACGCCAAAGAGCTGGGCAGCGAAGTCCCCGACGAGCCGATTGTGTTCCAAAAAGCGTCCAGCAGCGTGATTGCGTCCGGGCAGCCGATTGTTCTGCCGCAGGGGATCGGGCGGGTAGACTTTGAAGGCGAGCTGGCCGTGGTCATCGGCACAGGCGGGCGCAATCTCTCGGAAGCCGAGGCGCTGTCCCATGTCGCCGGCTACACGCTGATCAACGATGTGACGGCGCGGGATGTCCAAAAACGAGCCATCGCCAAAAGCCTGCCCTGGTTTTTATCCAAGAGCTATGACACGTTCGGCCCGCTCGGCCCCTGCATCGCGACGCCCGACGAGATCGCCGACCCGATGGCGCTTATGCTGACCCTGAGCGTCAACGGTGAGGTCAAGCAGCAGACAAGTACGTCCGAGATGCTGTTCTCGATCCCGGCGCTCATCGCGTACCTGTCCAAGCACATCGCGCTTGCCCCCGGCGACGTGATCGCGACCGGCACCCCGCCCGGCGTCGGCCCCCTCCACCCCGGCGACTTGGTGGAAGTGCGTATTCCGGAGATCGGCACACTCGAAAACCCGGTGCTGGGTGAAGACGAAGTGTTTTAAGGCTGCATTTCTAACACCAAAAAGCCCCGGCGAGAGTGATCCCGCCGGGGCTTTTCTTGACTCCGTCTTAGTAGTTATTGATGATCTGCGTTTGCAGGATCAGCGAATGGGTCGTTTTGATAGTGACTTCCGAGCCGCTTTTGAGGTCAATATCGCTCGCGCCGTGCTTCTGCGCGGCGTTGGCCGCATAGCCTGCGCCGCCGCCGAGAAGTGCGCCGCCGAGGGCATCACCGAGCTTGCGCTTGCGGACAAAGCCGAGCAGTGCGCCCGCGCCTGCGCCGATAGAAGTATAGTTAGACTTGTCCGAGCTGAGCTTCCGGCCGGTAAACTGCCCGGTCGCGAGGTTGTACGACGAAGACGAGCCGCCGGAACCTGTGCCGAACCGGACATACAGCACGCCGGCCCGATTTGGGGTGGCGGGCGAGACCGAAGTCACGACTCCGTTTAAGATGGTCCCGGTCGGGATGCCGGACGAGTCATCGCTCGCGACCTGCACCCGGACATGGTCGCCGGTCTGGGCGCTTTCCGAGTTGAGGTCGCGCAGCAGCTTGACTTTGACCGGCGTGCCGGCAGGAATCTCATGCTTCGGCATCTGGATCTCATTGTTCGACTGGGCGAAGGCCGGAGCGATTACACTGAAGGGGGCCGCCAGCAGCAGGCCGCTGAGCGCTGCGCTGGTCAAAATGCGTCCTGTGGTATTTTTCATGTGAGTATCCTTTTCGTTTTTTGCAGAGTGATCTTACTGAGTTCGTATCCCGCTGGGGCCGAAACTAAACCCTGCACCTGGGTTTGAAGACGCACACGACAGCCGCTTTGTTCCCGCCGGCGCAGGAACACCCGGCAGGCACTGGGCGTTATAGCCCCAAGGAGACAAATTATGAAGACTTTGTACACAGCCGTCGCGACGGCGACCGGAGGCCGCACCGGCCATGCGGAAAGCAGCGACGGCATCCTTGCGGTAGACCTAACCGTGCCGAAAGAAATGGGCGGAAAGATCGGCATGGTCGGCACGAACCCGGAGCAGCTGTTCGCGGCAGGCTACGCCGCCTGCTTCGGCGGCGCATTGGATTACCTTGCTCAACAGCGCAAGATCGAAACCGGCACCGTCAGCGTCACGGCGGAAGTCGGCATCGGCCCGAACGACACCGGCTCCTTTTCGCTGTCGGTGGCCTTGTCCGTGGTAGTCCCCGCGCTGTCCCAAGCCGATGCCGAAGCCTTAGTCCACGATGCCCACCAGGTCTGCCCGTATTCCAGCGCCGTCAAAGGCAACATTGATGTCGCTCTGTCCGTGCGCGGCGGTCATTAAACGAGAAAACGCCGTGCGGGACAGTATCTCGCACGGCGTTTTCTCGTTTCGTTGCTACTTCTTCAGCATATGATGCGCGGCGGCCGCCCCGGCGATGCCGCTCATCATGGGGTGACGCTCGGCCAGGTTCGGCTTCTGGCCGTGCGCCATGCGGCTTGCAGCCCCTTTTTTCGCCATGTGATGCGCCGCCAACCCGGCAGCCGCGCCGCCCAGGACCGGATGCTTGTGCAGCAGTCCGGCCTGCGCGGGGACAGTGGCGGAAAGAAGAATGGCTGCCGCCGGCAGCAGCGCCGAGAGTGTTAATGTGAGCTTCATCGTGGTTCCTTTTCGGTCTCTGTGAGACAGTGTTGTGAGCCAAGAAGCGAACCGCGCCGCCGAAAAGTTCCCTGAGAGAAAAAGCCGCCGCGCCCCTTGCAAATCTGTTCCCCGCACGGTATAATGGCGTTACGTTCAATGGGCAGTTAGCGCAGCGGTAGCGCACTTCCTTCACACGGAAGGGGTCAGGGGTTCGAATCCCTTACTGCCCATTCTTCTTTTCCGCAATTTTTCACCTACCTCCCCAACCCGCTTATCTTTTAAGAGCACGAGACAAATGAAGCCCTGCCGACATCAGTGTCGGCGGGGCTTTTGCCATGTCGTTAGTTGGAGCAGATCCCGGTGCCTGGATTGGCCGTACCCGGAGCGGGAAGCGGCACGTTCTGCGTATTGTTCAGGTCAAGCCCATCCTGTAGGTTCCAGGCTTTCGTGTTGTCTCCCGTGGACGCAGTGCTTGCGCCGGTGTTGTCAATGAGTTGATATTTAGCGTGTCCATCCATGAACAGCGCATTAGCGCCGCCGGAATGACGCAGGGCGACGGTATCAAAGGCAAAAAGAAAGTAGGAGTCATTCGTGGAGAATGTCCCGCCGCCATCCGCTTCTTCCGTCAGCAGCATTGTTCCAGAGGGATTGTCGAACTGCGATAGGGATTTTCCGGGATAAAGCCATGTCCCGACGGGGGCGGTAAACTGGGCCGCACAGGAACTGTAGGCGTAGGAGCTGCCGTTCGCCTGCCCGACGCTGTCATCCGGGCAAACGTAGACGCCCTTACTCTTGACGTAGGGGTACAGGCTTCCCTGCGTGACGTCAAACACGGCGGGAGTGCTGGGGGCCATCCCGAACACGGAATAATAATTCCAGCCGCCGAGAACTTTCGCTCCGGCGGTGCCTTTTGTCGCCGACGGCATCAGCTCATCCGCGTCTTGGCTGTACTGGATAAACGCCAGGCCAAGCTGCTTTTGGTTGGATAGGCAGGCCGTGCGGCGGGCGTTCTCGCGGACCTTCTGGAAGACAGGAAAAAGTATGGCGGCGAGGATCGCGATAATTGCGATGACGACGAGCAGTTCAATGAGAGTGAAGCCGTGAGCAGCGCGGCGGGGGAAACGGGACGGAGAAGGCATAAGAGGTTCCTGTCAGAGTGTATTACCTTCTTTCCTGCACAAACCATGCCAAGTAGATGTGCCGGGGTCACAAAACGGGTACAAGCAGAACATGAACATTTTTATCAGCGGCCAAACGCTATGAGGCTGAGACGCAGACGCGAAGCAGCAACGGCGGTGCAGGATCCGATCAGCGCGAACATTGATGCGGTGGTGGCGCTTCATGCGATTGCCGAGCAGAACGTGGACACGCATCAGCGGACGGTGGAGTCGCTGACGGCATGGGTGGGACGGCCGCAGTTCTTTTACGGCATTCTTGTGGGGGTCGGCCTCTGGATGGGGGTCAATGCCGCCGCGCCGCTGCTGCACCTGCCGCGCTGGGACGACCCGCCATTTGCCTGGCTGCAAGGAGTCGTCGGGCTGGGTGCGCTTTTGATGACCTCGGTGATTTTGATCACCCAGAACCGGCAGGGAAAGCTGGCGGAGCGGCGGGAGCAGCTTGAGCTTCAAATGAGCCTCTTGACGGAGCAGCGCACGGCGAAGATTATCGGCCTGCTGGAAGAATTGCGCCGGGATATGCCGAGCGTTGTCAACCGCGTGGACCTGGAAGCGGAAGCGCTGACCAGGACCGTGGACCCGCATGAAGTGCTGGCGACGTTTGAGAGCAAAATGGAAGCGTCGCTGGAAGCGATGGGAACACCGAATGCCGAGCCGTCGGAAGAAGGCACACGCCTGGTGACCGAGCAGATGGACGCGGCGGCAGTGGAAGCCAATGAAGAAGTGGAACGGGCCAGGCACAGCGTCAGTTAGGAAGAAGAAAGCGCCAGCTCGAAGTCCACTTCAAATGTCCGCTGCCAGGGCAGGCGGGTGCTGCCCGGCACAAGCTGTAAGCCGGTGCCGAGGCCGTGGGTTTGCAGCGCTTGCAGATGCTCCGCCAGGCGGCCTTCGATGAACGCGCACAGATGCGCCTGCTCGGCGGGGTCCTCGGAATGCGGCTCCCGGCGTCCCCACCGCCGCTCGGCTTCCGTCCGTGCGGCCCGGCGGGCGGAAGCTTGGTAGCCCCAATCTTCCAAAAACCGATGCGTGAGGAATAGATTTTGCGCGGCGGCGCGGCCTGCGTCACTGCCGATGAGGCCCGCGCAGAATGCCTGGGCGACGACGACGCCGAGCGTGTTCCCTGCCGTGTTCCACGCGCCGTAAGCCGCAAGTTTCCCCAGGTTCAGGCGGCTTTCGGAAAAGAGGCACTCCATGAGCAGCGGGTCGGAGCCGTTGGGATAGGCGGTGTCGGCCAGTGCGATGGGAAGGCCACCGGCCTGCGCGTCGGCGAGAGCGTGGAGAAAGGCTTGATACTCGGCAAGACGAGCAGTACGATCTTCGCTGATATATTCCGGCTGCCAGGCCGTTCGGCCCGGCACGGGCGTGGCGACGCCTAACACGAGGTCGCAGTCACTAATGCTTCCCGCCAGTGTCCCGCCGCAGGCGTCAATCTGGCCTTCGACGGTCTCGCGCAGAGGCCGGTCTTCATACGGAGCGACAAGTGCTTCGCCGCCCGCATGGCTGTAAAGAACGAACACGCGCGGCATAAGTGCCGCGTGTTCCATCAGCAGCTTCGCCAGGAGCGCTGACCCGACTTCGTCCGCGCCGGGGTGCATCCGAACCCGCGCCGACAAGGCCGGGCCGAGGAGCGCAGGCCAGCTTGCCAGCCAGCCGCGCTCCCGCGACGGCAGCCCGTAGAAGCTGGTGTCGTCGGAGGTCAGCCGCAGCGACGTAATGCTTCCCCGCGCCGCCATGTCCAGCAGCCCTAAGTTGACTATATGGTTCCGCAGCCGCCGCGCCAGCCAGTCGGTCTTGAGGGCGGCGGGCAGAAGGCGCTCTAAATCGGCGAGCGCATCGGGTTCTTCCAGTACGCCCAGCTCGGCTTGATGCCGCAGACGGGCATAGCGGTAGAACTTTGTCCCCCACTCCGCCCAGTAGTCCGGCTCTTCGACGGCGTCGTCGGCATTGGAAACGCGCGTGATCAGCGAAAACGCATGAACCGGGCAGTTCGGATTGATCCGCTCCAAAAGCGTCAGCCGGGCCAAAACTTCCGCCGCGCTGTCGCTGGTAATCCGGGACGCGATCAAATTGCCGAAGCCCAGATACTCACACGACACAATCGCTGCATCGGCGCGGCCTGCCGCGTCCTGAAGCCAGGCCGCGACGACGTTCACATCGGCAGGCACACGCTTGAGGCCGCGCACCGCCATCGGCGGCAGCAGGACTTCCGCCCCGCCGATCAGCCCCAGCATCTGCGGGAGGCGCGTGTTGACAGGCCGCTCATCCAGCGGCACGAGCGCGAGTGTGAGAAGTTTAGTCGTCATGCGGGTTTTTCGTTCATTTTATCAGCGTACAGCCGCGCCGAACTCAGAGACGGCACGTTCAGCGCACTCCGCAGGCTGTCTTCCACTTCTGGGCTGACTGTTTGAAGGGACCACTGCCCGCTGGGGCCATCCACCCGGTACTGGGTCCCGAACCTTTGAAGGCGTCCGCTGTTCGTGAGGAAGCGGTCTTCGCTCGCCGCCGCCAGCCACTTCGCCTGCTCGACGCCTTTGCTGAGGGCGACAATGCAGAACTCATGGGCCAGCAGGTAATCGTCGGAGATTGACGAGTGCTGCAAGACCATCGCCGCATGATAGTAGTCCAGACCCGCCTCCAGTTTTTGACCGTGATACAACTGCTTGACCCGTGCCAGACGCGCCGTGTCGCGTGATATGATGACTCCCGGATCTATCGGCTGGGTGGTCCGGTCGGCCTGGTCTTCCGCGAACAGCCGGGCCAATTCCTCGCTGACCTCGGCGTCAGACAGCGTTTCAACGTCGGGTGGCCGCGTGATTACAATTTGAGCCGCGTCTTCTGCCGCCGCCTCGGCAGGCGGGTTCGCACGGCAAGGTTCAGCGCGTCGCTTGGCCGCAGATCAACGGTGCGGCTCTGATGTCCGACCCGCAGACGAACGACTGCATAGTAGATTTCTGCCTGTAAATCGCTGAGGCAGACTTCTTCCACCACCGACCCTGCCGCCGCGATACACGCCAGAAACGCTTCGTAAGTCTGAGGCCGGTCAGGCGCGTGGCCCTGCAAGCCCGCCGAGAGCGCCCGCGCCTCGCTTTTGCCGATATAGACGCGCATTTGGCGTTCGTCTGGTCCTTGAAGCGTCACGAAGGAGACGGCTATCCCCGCTTCTTCCGTCATGGTCACGCTTTCGATTGAGACGGCAATTTTCTCGTCTGGCTGTTCGTCCGGCATTGGTTTTCTCCTAAGAAACTGCAAAGGACTCCCCCCAGCCCCCAATAATGGGGGAGTCAGAAGGGAGCAGGTCACGCCCCATTCCTATCATGCTCCCCCATTATTGGGGGCTGGGGGGAGTTTTCATTGCAAGCGCCGCCGCGCCGATCAGCGAAGCGTCGGAACCCAGCGCGGCAGGGACGACCGGGCATTGAGCCGGGCCGGGCAGCGCCTGCGACAAGAGAACGCGCCGGGCCGGTTCTAAGAGCAAATCGCCGAGCGCGGACAGGCCGCCGCCGATGACGATCAAATCAGGGTCTAAGATGTTCGCGAGGCTGACCAAGCCGCAGCCCAAATATTCGCCGGTGCGGGTGACGGCTTGGGCGGACAGGCTTCTCGGATCGCGCTCGGCTTCGGCGGCAATTATTTCGCCCGTGATCTCGCCGTTAAACCCGCTCAGGTCGCGGTAGGTCTGCACAAGGCCCGGCCCGCCGGCAAAATCTTCCAGCGTCCGGCGCGGCCCATTTTCCATCGTCAGCCGTAAGTGGCCGAACTCGGCCCCGGTCCAGTGGGCGCCGTGGTGCAGACGCCCGTTCAAAAGCAGCGCCCCGCCGACGCCGGTGCCGAGCGCTAAGTAAACCACCGTCGGCAGGTTCCGGCCTGCCCCAAAGCGGCTTTCGCCCACGGCCAGCGCGTTCACATCGTTGTCTACGAAACACGGCACACCGAACACTGACTGAAACGCCGCTTGGACATCCGTTCCTGCCCAGCCGGGCAGCAAATCCGTCGCCGAGACGATGACGCCGAGATCGGCGTTGACCTGGCCGCCTGTCCCAACTCCAATCGCCGCAATCGGCTCACTTTGATACTGCCGTGCGAGACCGAGCGCGGCCTCTAAAATCGCCGTGCCGCCGGTCAAAGGGGTTTGACGGCGGGACCGGCGCAGGACCTTTCCCTCTGCCGTGACCAGCCCGGCGGCGATTTTCGTGCCGCCGATGTCAATGCCTAAGTAAAGCGTCATGGACGGCGCACGGCTTTGACAAATCTTTGCGTGATCTGCTGGGGGCGGGTGATCGCGCCGCCGACAATGACCGCCCAGGCCCCGGTATCCAGCGCGGCGCGGGCCTGTTCGGGGGTCGCAATCCGGCCTTCGGCAATGAGCGGGATAGTCAGCACCGAGGCAAGGCGGCGGACCAAATCAAGATCAGGGGCTTCGTCCTGCGGGCTGTACGGGGTGTAGCCGGACATCGTCGTGGACACAAAATCCGCCCCGGCGTCCTGCGCCGCCAGCGCTTCGTCATAGGTGGAAATGTCTGCGAGAACAGGCTTTTGAGTGGCTGCTTTGACACGTCTGATGAACTCTGCCGCCGAGCCTTCCGGGTGCGGCCTGTTCGTTGCGTCCAAAGCAACAGCATCCGCTCCGGCTTTCGACACGGCCTGCGCGTCGGCCAGGGTCGGCGTGATATACACGTCAAAGCCCGGCACGTTCACTTTGGACAGGCCGATGAGCGGCAGCGAAGTCACGGCATGAATGGCGGCGATGTCGGCGGGGCTGTTCGCGCGAATGCCGATCGCCCCGCCCGCTTCGGCGGCGACCGCAAGACGCGCCATGATGTCCGCGCCGAACAACGGCTCGCCGGGCAGGGCCTGGCACGAGACGATTAAGCCGCCGCGTATTCGGGCTGCGATTTCGGAGGCTGTCATCTTTTCCCTTCGGTCATGGGGCGAGTTTACCGGGCGGGAACGGGGTTTGTCAAGAACCCACCTTCTTGCTTCGCAGGGGTCCTCCCGAAGCGGGAGGACGAAGAGTTTCGGCTGGTCCTGCTGCTCTTACCTCCGGCCCTTCCCGCTTCGGGAGGGGTGGCGAGGGACGAGCCGGGGTAGGTTACGCTTCCGGCAAGTCCGCGCCGGGGCGGTAATCGGCGCCGCCTGCCGAAACGCTTTCGAGCGTCTTGGCTTTTTCGTTTTCCGGGATCTGTGCTTTGGCAATGTCACTCAAAGACACCATGCCGATCAGGCGGCCATTCTCCATGACCGGCAGGCGGCGCACCTGGCGCGTGTTCATCAGATGCAGGGCCTGACCGATCGGCAGGTCCTTTGGAATCGTATCCGGCTGGACCGACATGCACTCCTCAATCGGCGTGCCCGGTCCGTGGCCTTTGGCGACCGCTTTGGTGACAATATCCCGGTCGGTGACGACGCCGACGAGCGCGTCCAGCCCGTCAAGAATGGGAATGACCCCGTAGTCATGGTCGCGCATGAGCTGGGCGGCCTTTTGGATCGTATCCTGCGGGCCGAGCGATTCCGGGTACTCGGTCATTATATCCTGTACAATCATGGCGTAAGCCTCCAAAGACTTTGTACCCAAAACCCTGTTTTGTTAAGAGGAGCGCGGCTGCGTCTCGGTCGTCAGCGACGCCGTGATCTCAAACAAGCCGAGACCGAGCAGAGACGCGCGTACTGCGCTCGGCTCTTTCTTAAACAATCCGGCGGCCAGGCACAGAGCCGCGCCGCTCGTGCCGTCAAGCGCCAGATGCGCCGGCATCGGCAGCAGCTTAATCGCGCCCAGCTCGTAGCGGGTGCAAAGGCTGTAGACAAGCGTTGCCAGCGCGGACCCGGTCAGCAGATGGGTGACGGGGCGGCTCCAGCCGGCGGCGCGAGGCAGGACCAAGAGAAGAACGACGGAAGCATAATCTAAAACGCCGTGGGTGCGGGTGGAAAAGAGTTTCATGCGGCGTTTGTACCCAGCCGCACGCTGTCTTAGTCGGCTATTTGGTCGGTTCTCTGGTATACTCTGTCTATCTATGGTGGTCTTGACGGACAGGGTGCTGGGGCAGTTTGAGGACGTAACGGCAGTGCCGACGGCGACGCCCGGCACGGCGGCGTGGACGGCGCGGGAAGCGGGCGGCGGGCGGCGGGTGCTGATCAAGCGGCTGGCAGGGGACGCAGCAAAGACGCGGGCGACGCAGGCGCTGTCACTCACGCACCCGCGCATTGTCCCGACGCGCCGGTGGCTGGCCGACGGCGACAGGTTTTACCTCGTTCGGGACTTCGTGCCGGGCCGCAACCTGCGGGAAACGCTCTCCGACCTGTCCCAGCGGGCGTTTGACCGCCTCCACGCCCGCCTGCTGCCGCTGCTGGACGCTTTAGACTACGCCCACGGCGCAGGCTTAACACACGGCGCGGTCACGGCGGAGAACGTGCTGGAAAGCGAGCAGTTCCCCGACTTCGCCCTGCTGTCCGACTTCGCGGCGGCCCGAACCCCTGCCGAGGCCGTGCCGCGCCGGGACTTTGCCGAGCTGTGCGGCCTGTACAAAGAATTTCTGCCGGCACGGCCTGACGGTGATGAGGCCGGGAGCGCGGCGCGGGAGCGCCTGCTGCGGAATTTAACTGAAACACAGGAAACGACCCAGTCCGCCGAAGAGCTGCGCTACAAGCTTGACGCCATCGCCCGCATGGCGGGCCTGCTCGGCTTCAACGCTGATGCGCTGGCGGACGACGCGGCGACCCGCACCCGGCTCGGCTCCCGGCTGGTCTGCGCCGTTTCCCCGCCGACCGCGACCGTGACGCCCGGCGGCGGCACGACCGTGACGCTGTCGCTCGACAACGAAGGCGACAGCCCGCTGCATTTAGAGTCGGTCACGTCGGATGCCATCTGGCTGAACCTGCCGAACGGCTTCACGCCGGTCAATCTCGAACCCGGCACCGGCGGTGACCTGCTGTGGACCGTCAGCGCGGCGCGTCTGACCCCCGGCGCGTACAGCGCAACGCTGTCGGTGCGCTCCAGCGACGGCTCGGCGACGCTCCGGCCCGCAGCCGGGACAGAATGGGCCGAGCAGAAGATCGCCCTGCCGGTGCTGGTCAAAGCGCCCGGCACAAACGACGAGGAGACCGCACCGCAGCGTGCCGAAAGGCCGCTGGCGGAGGGCTTGCCGCAGACCGGCGAGCTGCCGGGCATCGCCTGCGTTCAGGAGCCGGACCCCGGCCTCGTGCGCGGCGGCCAGCAGGGCGTGGTGCATGTCGGCGTCCAGAATATCGGCCCGGTGCGTCTGCGGATTGAGAAGATCCACACGCGCCCGAAGTGGCTGACCTACCCCGGCGACCTGCGGGCGATCTGGGTCGAGCCGGGCGAAACGCGCTTTCTCGGCTTCGCGCTCGACGCCGCGAACTTGGCCGGCGGCGATTACGTCGCGCAGGTGACGTTCACCACCAGCATTGTCGCCGACACGCTGCTCGGCCCGAAGCCGGTCTGGCGGGACATGGCCTGCGAAGTGCGGGTCCGGGTCGTGCGCGGCATCCAGGACGCCCTGCCGCCCGGCGCAGGCCGCGCCGGCTGCGTTCCGCTGCTGCTCGCTGCCGCGTTCGGTTCGTTTTACCTGCTGTCGAGGATTTTATGAAGGCATTTGTCGCCGCACTCTTACTGCTGTTTTCTGTTCTTGCACCAAGCCTGGCCCAAGACGCTCCGGCGGGGCTGTCCCCGGACGTGATCGCGCAGCAGATCAAGCCGCTCCGCGCCAAGACGCTAATTTTGGTTTTTGACGTGACCGAAAGCACCCGGCACGGCGGCGTCTTTTCCGAAGAACGCGCGGCTTCCGCGACACTTCTGCGCGACGGCTGCTCGCCCGGCGACCGGGTCATCTTGATTCCGTTCGGCACAGGCTACAAGACCGTCTTTGACACAAAGATTACCAAGCCCTCCGACGCCGACGCGCTCATTGATCAGCTTCCGACGGCGCCCGCGCCGGGCCACGGCACCAATATCCGCTGGCCGCACCACGAGGCGTTAAAGCTGGCGTCGCGCGAGCATCTCTGCCCGGTCGTCATTGTCCTGCTGACCGATTCGTTCAACGACCGGCCTGATTTGACCGACCCGAATTATCCCAAGTACCGGGCCTATTATACGCTCAAGGGCCTGACGGTCTACCCGAACTCCCCCGAAAACCGTGACTACGAGCGGCTTTTGGCAAAGCTGACCCGCTCCGGCTGCCTGCACCAGTACGGCGTCGGCGTCGCGCTGGCCGCGAATGGCCGCCCCATCGAGCGCCTGCCCGTTGGCCCGAACCAGGGCGACAGCGGCACGGACACGACCACCGAAGCGCCGACCGTGCTGGCCGCGTCCGGCACGGGAAAGCCGTCTTCGTCCCTGCCGCTCCTTCTGGGCGCACTGCTTGCCGCCCTGCTTTTGCTGGCCCTGCTCTGGTACTTTCTGAGCCGCCGCCCGATCCCGGTGCGCCTGCGCCTCGGCGCAAAGTCCCTGCCGCGCGACTACCGTTTGTCGCCCGGCGCGTCCGTTGCCCTCGGCGGCACCCCGTCGGCGGTCTCCGGCAGCCAGGACCTCTTTCCGCTGGCGGGACTTTCCGCGCCCGTCGCCCTGATTAAAGCCGAGCGCGGCGGCCTTTCCCTGGTTCCTGTCCCGCCCGCCGGTGACGCCTCCCCCACCCTGTCCCACAATGGCCTGCGCTTGCAGCAGCCCGCCCCGCTGCGCCCCGGCGACGACCTGCGCGTGTTTGTCCCGGCGACCGCAGGCGACGCCGAGCGTGAGCATCGGATTGAAGTGCTGGACCCGCACGCGCCGGTGTTTTAGGAACCCCTCCCGCTCGTACCTCGCTCCCTCCCCTGTTAGGGAAGGGCAATACAGAACAAGAGCAAGAGGCACTGGATTTTCCGTAAGCCTTCCTGACTTATCCATGGCCCTTCCCTAACAGGGGAGGGAGCGAGGTACGAGCGGGAGGGGTTCTTCAGGCTTTCCGAAAGAGGAAGCCATAAACCGAACCCTTGCAACCTTTTTTTCCGTTTTGTGTCACAATCAGTGAGGAGAATTCGTAGGACTATTGCCGAGAACTGCCAACACTCCACCCTGTTCCTGCCGAGGAGGCCGTGTGCCGTTGAAACTGCTTACTTTTCGCTTCTTTTTAACACTTTGCCTGCTGACGCTCTGCGCCGGCGCGTTTGCCGCGCCGCCCGCCTTGACCCCAGCGGCAGAGATGCCGACTTCGGTGGTGCCGGGCCACAACTACACGTTCCACCTGACTTACAAGCAGATCGAGGGCGATCCGCCGTCCGCTATGCAGATGATCGTGGACACGCCTTACGGCCAGGCCGTGCAGAAGGCGCAGAAGCCGCAGGGCGACCCTGCGGCCGGGGAAGACATTTCCTGGGACTTCAGCCCCCAGCAGAGCGGCCAGTACCAGTACCATTTTGAGGTATCGTCGGCCACCGGCGGCGTCGCCCGCTACCCCGCCGGCAGCGGCGAGCTGTCGTTCGAGTCGCCCAACCCGATTGTCAAGTATATCGTGCTGGGCGTTGGCCTCATCGTGGCCTTGTTTTTCCTGCCGTTCGTCGTCTACATGATCAGCCGCTCCGTCAACAAGCGCTCCGACCCCGGCGCGGCGGCCCGGATCGCGCTTCTCATCGGCATTTTGGCCTTCTGCGGCCTTGCGTGGTATCTGTTCCTGCAAAACGAGGAGACGCGCGGCATCGGCATCGGCATTGAAGCCATCGCCATCGGCGCATTCCTGGTCGTGATCTTGAACCGGCGGCGGGCGGCATAGCAAAAACAGCGTGAAGATATGAACCTTTATCCAAACGATTTAGGAGAACAAATTAGCCGCAAAGTTCAGCAAGACCGGTCCCGCAGTTCAGTGACGCCCGCACCCGGAATTACGCCCAACACAATGGGCGCAATGGCCGTCGGCAGCGGGATACTGACACTGCTGTGCTGGGCTTTGCACATTGCGCCTCTTGCCGTGTTTCTGGGATTTTCCGCCGTCATTTGCTTGGGCTGGTATGCAGCCCTTGCGCTGAAAGCGGTGAACTTCACCGAGAGCCTTAAGCGCCCGCTGGTGCCTTATGAGATGGAGACCGTGCGGCAGCAGGCAAGCGATGCGCTGCTGCAACGCTATCTGGATTTGGCATTGTCCGTCGTCACTTTGCCGGATACGAAAGATGAAACGGCAAACCGGGAAGTGCGCGATGCTATCACCGCACTTGGAACCGCGATTGAAGCCCTGCCGCCAGAGCAGATCGTCGTCACAGACGACCCGCAGGCCCTTCGCGCCGAAGCGCAGACGAAGCTTGAAGCGGCACAATCGGAGACCGACGCCGTCATCGCCGCCAGCCAGCGCCGCCGGGCCGAGTCCCTGCTGCGCCGGGCAGACACTGCCGCCAAAACCTTGCTGCTCCTGCGCCGGAACCGCGCCCTGCGCGAAGAAGTCGGCGAGCAGGTTCAGGCCCTGCGGACGAGTCTGACCGCGCTTCAAATCGGCGGTCGCCAGTCCGCGCCGGAATTGTCGGGCCTTGCCGCCAGCATTCACCGGGTCGCTTTAGAAGCCAACGCCGTCACCGTCGCCCGCGCCGAAGTGGACACGCTTCTGAGCCAGCCGGTACGAAGCGCCGAAGAAGAGCCGCAGGCGGTGCGGATTCGGATTTAAGGAGTAGGAATGACAGTCACTTTAGAACTAAAACCGACTATTGAAGCTGTCGCGAAGGCGGAAGCACAGGCGCAGGGAGTCGCAGTAGAAAATTACCTGCAAAGCATTCTGGAACAAGCCCTGCCGCGTCCGGCGGCGCAGGACCCAGAAGCAGTCCGGCAGCAGCGCATGGCAGTTTTAGAGCGCCTGCACGGAAAATACGCCGGACTTCCCGGCGGCAGCGAAGATTTCGCCGCGTCGAAAGAAGAAAAAGCCCGCGAAGAGCGGTTCTGGAACCAAGACAAATGAAAAATAGGGATTGGTCGCTGGTTATCTTCCTTATCCTAATTTTCGGCACCTTCCTGACGGTAGGATTGATTGTATGCGCTTCAACAACCCAGGATGCGATAGAAAGGCTGCTCTACGCGGCTTTGGGCGGAATCGGGGCAGGAATTCTCGCTCCCTGCTGGATTCTGTTTCAGAGCAAACGCCCCAGTTGGAAAGCTTTTTTTCTTGCTGGCGTCGTCTTGTTTGGCGTAATGAACTTTAATGCATGGGCTTGTCGTATGTCTGGGACTGATCAAACTCACTTCTACGATCAGTGGTTAATAGCAGTGTTTTCATTACCAGCGTGGATACTGCTTGTTTGGCGAACCAGGACACAGAAGTCAACCAAGCCTTCAAGTTAATCCGAAGTTAGATAAATAAGCAAGAGGAGTTGACTCTCTTGCTTGACCCTTACAAATACTATGGCAGAAATTATACAAACACAAACAAATGGCACGGTTGCGGCGGCGTCTACGACGGGGCCGCAGGCGGAAGATGGACGGCTGCGGGGCATCTCGCGGTCGCTGATTATCGGGGTCGGCGGGACCGGGCATCAAATCATGCTCGATATTCGCAAGCGGCTCGTGGACAAGTACGGGGCTTTAGACAAGCTGCCGATTGTGTCGTTTTTGCTGCTCGACACGGACCAGGCGATCTTTTCTAAGAACCCGGATTACGACGACGAAGTCAATTTAGACAATGCCGACAAGATCCATACGTCGGTGCATGGCGTGGATTCGCTTCGGAAGAACCTGCGGGAGCATCCCCATTTAAGAAACTGGCTCGACCCGCGTGTTCTGACCGGCGATATTGACCAGGGCGCAGGCGCAGTCCGGGCGCGGGGACGATTGGCCTACTTCTGGAACTACAACCAGATCGCGCGGCGGCTGGAAGAGCAGATGCTGCAAATCACGAAGGACTCGTCAAAAGAGACGGCCATTCGGAACGGGCTGCAAGTGGGCGAAGGCATTACGGTTTATATTGTCGGGTCCCTGCTTGGCGGTACGGGGTCAGGGATGTTTCTGGATCTCGCGTACACCGTGCGGAACAAGTTCAAGAACCAGCGGATGCTGGAAACGGTGGGCATGTTCTCGATCCCGCCGAACTCGGAGGCGGTGGCCGTAGACAACCGGCCCAATGCCTACGCCGCGCTCTTGGAGCTGAACCACTACACGGACCCGACGACGACGTTCACGGCGCAGTATCAAGCCGACATTCCGCCGATGGAGGATGCCGACCCGCCGTTCCGGTATACCTATCTCGCCGATACGTCGTCGCCCGCTGCCCAATTAGATTCGGTCAAAGATCTGGTGGAGATGATCGGGCATTCGATCTTTTTGGACCTGACCTCGGAATTTCAGCGGCAAAAGAAGTCCAACCGCAACAACTTCGACCAGTTTTTGATCACGTCGGACGGCCTCGGCTGCCCGCAGAATTATCTCGGCTTCGGGCTGTCCGCGATCCAGTTTCCAAAAGACAAAGTCATGGCGGCCTGCTCGAACCGATTGGCGGGCGATATTGTCCGCCGCTGGACCACCCCCTTAGAACGGACGGTCAATGTCGGGGCGTTTACCGATCAAGAGCTGGGGCGGCTCGGCATGACCCCCGAAGCCGTGCAGCGGCAGGTGCTGCTCGGCAACTCGGAGACGGGCGAGACTCTGCGAGACAGCGCTCTCGCCTACTGGCAGGCGGTAGACCGGCAGTATGCGACCGCCTACCCCGGCCACGGCAGCGTTGTCGGCTATCTCACGGCCCGGCAAAAGGAGTCGGAAGCCAAAGTCGCGGACACGGACCCGAACCCGGACCTGCTCGCCAAGCGCCGGACCAATCTCGGCGAGTCGGTGTTCCAGATCCAGCAGAATTTGGGCGCGGCCATTCGCGCCAAAGACAAGGCCCTGCGGGACTGGGTTTCGGCGCGGGTGAACGACCCGAACCACCGGCATTCCGTCGCAGCGGCGTCTCTCGACATGATGACCGACCGTTTCCGAGGCTACTTAACGCAGCTTGAAAAGCAGCAGGACGACTTGAAGAGCAGCGCGTTTCTGATCGCCAAGCAGCGCGACGACGCCTTGACCGCCATTAACCGTCTTTCAAGCGACTTCATGCTGAGTCTCATCGCCACGGCCAAACGACGGGAGATTGACGAGCAGAAAGACCTGTATCTGGCTGCCGCCCGGCGCTACGACGCCGAGGCTTTAGACTTCCGCGCGGCGGGCGCGGCGGCGGTCTTCTACAGCCACATGATTGAGACCGTGAGCGCTCTGCGGGCGGACATGGACCGCTATGTCGAGCGCATGGACTCGCTCCGGGCCAAGTTCGAGCGGGCCGAGCGCCATGCGGTGCAGGAGCCGGTGGACGTGAACGGCGAAGTTTTGTTTAACCCCGGACGGCGCGAGACCGACCCGGTTACAGGCATCGACCGCTATGTCGGCGGCGACATTGACGAGCGGTATGCGTTTTATGTCGGCAACGCGCAGGACCCGTCCAGCACCGTCGTCAACAACCTGGTGACAGACATTTTGGAGACGCTCGGCACGCGCGGCGACATCTGGGGCATGAAGGATGGCGAGCTGCCGCGCCTGAGCCAAGTCATCCTAGACCACGCGAAAGCCGTCTTCCAGCCGGTCGCCGACGAAAGCGTTTTAGATAAATTCTACGCGAAGTACGGGCTGGATACCGACCGGACGGTACAGACTTTGCGCCGGGTGGTCGCACTGTCCCGGCCCTTCCTGCATTTGCAGGAGAACGCGCCGAATTACACGCACAACATGAACAAGGAGCAGACCATTGTCGGCGTCCTGCACGGCGCGGCCCCGCGCTCCGAGAACGAGCAGCGGTTCGGCACGATGCTGATGGAGTCGGTGCAGAATGTCAAAGACCAGCAGATCACGAACTCCAACGAGTCCGATCAAGTGCTGTTCCTGCATGAACGCGCGGCCTTCCCGCTGCGCCTGCTTCAAGGAATGGATTCCTACCGCTATGCGTATGATCAGGTGAAGTCCCAGGGCGCGGCGGCGAATCCGATCCACACCCGAACGGATGTCCAGGAATGGGTGCGTATTTCGCCGCCGTCCGCCGAGGACCAGAAGCAGGCGTGGCGAACGTTCGTGGTCGGCTGGGCATCGGGCGTGATCTCGGAAGAACGCGAGTCGCGGTACACCAGCATCGGCACCCGGACCCAGCTTCGGTTTGTCGCAAATTATGTAGACCGCTTTGGAATGCCGAAGTCCGACGCGCTGGGCGGCTTCAACACGGTGGAAACGCCGATTGCGGGCTTCAAGGCCGAAGCCGGCAGCCCGGATCGCCCGCCGCTCGAAGCCCGCGACATCGTTCAGAAGCTCTGCGACGACCGCCGGATGCAGGCCCAAATTGCCGCCGCGATTGATGAGCGCCTGCGCGACCTGGGCGGCAGGGCGCTCGGCGACCGCCTGGTCGCGCACGCCCTTGTACAGAAGTCGGCCTGGCTCCCAGCATTTTACAATGCCTACTACTTAGTGCTGACAAACTATTTAGAAGAAATCAACTACGCGGGCGGCATGGCACCGGCAAGCCCAGCATCGGCGGAGACGTCTGCGGTTCCCGCCGTCATTCCGGGCGCGGCGGCAGTGGCGACTGCTCCAATCCTGACGGGGACCCGGACACTCAAAGAGCGGCTGAACGACCTGAAAGAGCTTCGCGCCGAAGACATCATCACGCAGGAAGAGTTTGATGAGCGGCGCAAAGCGATACTGGCTGAAGTATAGCGAAGATAGGAGCCACGGTTTGAAAGCCGAGGCTCGGAAAAACCAGTGTCAAGGTGACACAAGAATAACACATCCAACGCCTTTGGTGTTGCGTCCTCTAGACGCTGGTTTTATGAGCCTCGAAATTCATTCCGTGGCGCTTCGCTGACTTGACTTTTAGAAATACCAACGACCATGACACGACGATTTTTGTCGCGACAGATTGCTTTTCTC
Organism: Capsulimonadaceae bacterium; assembly: GCA_965277885.1. Taxonomy (GTDB): domain Bacteria; phylum Armatimonadota; class Armatimonadia; order Armatimonadales; family Capsulimonadaceae; genus JANXMY01. The sequence continues at coordinate 1,825,768 of CBDIDS010000003.1, forward strand.
GGACTTGCCTGTGTCGGTGCCGCAAGCGCCCAGGCGGGGCCGCTTGCCGTGCTGACGCAGCACAATGACAATGCCCGCACGGGCGATAATTTGTCGGAAACACTGCTGAATACGAAAAGCGTTCGCCCAAAAACATTCGGCAAGCTGGGGACGCTCAGCGTAGACGGCTACTTGTATGCCCAGCCGCTGTATGTTCAGAACGTGCGGGTTCCGAACAAAGGGCTGCACAATGTCGTGTATCTCGCGACCGCCCACAACAGTGTGTATGCGTTTGATGCCGACACTCTCAGCGCGAAGACACCGCTGTGGAAAGTGAACTTAGGGCCGTCTGTGCCGGCCACCGAAGTCTACACGACTAAGTGGACGGACATGCGGATCGAGATCGGCATCACCAGCACGCCGGTGATTGACCCGTTTACAAACACGATCTTTGTGGAAGCCAAGACTAAAGAACACGGCACTTATGTGCAGCGTCTTCATGCACTCGACATTACGACCGGGGCGGAAAAGCCGGGCAGCCCGGTCGAGATCAAAGCGAGCGTCCCCGGAACCGGCATGGCGAGCGTCAGCGGGCAGGTGGCGTTCGACCCCGTCAAGCAGCTTCAGCGGCCCGGCCTGCTGCTGGCGAACGGGACAGTGTATCTGGCGTTCGGCTCCCACGCCGACAGCCCGCCGTTTCACGGCTGGATCTTAGGCTATGACGTGAGAACGCTGGCCCAAACGTGCGTTTTCAACCTGACGCCGAATGGGGACGAAGGCGCGATCTGGCAGGCGGGTATGGGCATGGCCTCCGATCCCTCCGGCAGCATCTACGCGATGGTCGGCAACGGCACCTTCGACGCCGACAAAGGCGGCCCGGACTATGGCGACAGCATTCTGCGGCTCGCGGCACAGCCCGGCACGTTGGCCGTTCAGGACTACTTCACGCCGTACAACCAGGAGTCTCTCTCAGACAACGACCAGGACACGGGCGCGTCCGGGCCGCTGCTGATCCCTAACACCAATTTGCTGCTCGGCGGCGGCAAAAACGGCTGGCTGTACCTGACCCAGACGAACAAGATGGGCCATTACCAAGACACCAGCGACAGCCAGATTGTCGAGTCGTTTCAAATCACGCACGGCAACTGCCACGGGTCTGCGGTCTACTGGAACGGGCCAAGCGGGCCGCAGGTCTATATCTGGCCGGAGTACGCCCATCTCACAGCGTTTCGCCTCAGCGCGGGGAAGCTGAACCCTACCCCCGCCTCGGAAAGCGCCGTCGCCGTGCCGGACGGGATGCCGGGCGCGTTTCTGTCGGTGTCGGCGGATGGGAGCAAAGCAGGAACAGGGATTGTCTGGTCGTCTGCGCCGTATGACGCAAACGCGAACTGGGAGACCGTGCCGGGCATCCTGCGGGCGTATGATGCGTCGGATTTATCGCATGAGATTTGGGACTCCAAGAGGAACCCAGGCCGCGATGACGCCGGCATGTTCGCCAAGTTCTGTGCGCCGACCATCATCAACGGCAAAGTGTATTTGTCCACGTTCTCCAATCAGCTTCAAGTCTACGGCCTGCTCGGCGACGCCGTGCCGGCCATTCGCCAAGCCACCGCCTCCCATAGAACCGTCACCGTGACGTACAACCAGCCGGTGGACCCGCACAGCGCCCTGAAAGCGCAGAACTACGCGCTCGACAACGGGGGGCGCGTCTTAAAGGCGAAATTCAGACCGAGTCACAAAACTGTGCTGCTGACGACCACGCCGCTCGTGTCGGGCAGGCTTTACACGCTGACGGTGAACGGCATCCGTAGCGGAAGCGATCCAAAGCTGACGCTGCCGGCGGCGACCCATACTTGGTTCCGGGCATGACCCGCTCATTGCCCGCAGACAGTTCCGCACAGCAGGAACTCACTTGACGGGGAACGCCTGCTTGAACAGTTGACGGCGGTTCCAGGCGTACACGATAAAGCTTGAGGGCCAAGCGCCGCAGGACCGGCGCGTAGCCGTGGCGCTTGGGAAGAACAGGCATGGAGCTGCGCCCGCAGTGGCGGCACAAAGAAGGTGCAAGCACGGGTTCAGTTCTGCTTAAGGAGAGCAGAGGGTACTAGCCGATTGGAACGAGGCACTCCCTACAAAGTGCATACATTCTACAAAGTGCGTACATAACGATGGATCCACGCGCTTGCCGCAAGGAGGCTGGCGACGATGAAAACCCCGCAGGCAACGTTGTAGGCAATGATGTTCCCGTGCAGGAACGGCACGCAGTAGAGCGCAATCACCGCGACAAGCTGCACGAGGCCGGTGAGGAACAGCAGGCGCCCGCCGAAGATGTTGCCGCGCTTCCAAACATGCTCATTGCCAAGTGTCTCAGCCGTGCGGACGCCGTAAGTGTTGTTACGCTCTACTCTGCCGAGCAGAAGCGGGACAGACACGGCCATCAGCAGGGCCGATGTTCCCACAAACAGCAGCATGAACCAAAACACGAGGCCGGGCATGAGCTTCCTCTCAATCGCCGACGCGCTCTCTTTCCCGCGCCTTAAGAGGGAGCGCCGGGCTTGACGGAGCCGATGATGCGCTGGAACGCCGGGCGCAGGACGGGCCAGTCCCGCTCCGGGCAGAAGCAGATCACGGTGAACTCGCGCTCGCGGCCCAGCATCGTCACCCGGTAGCCGCGCAGGTTCCCGGCGGCGGTCCATTCGGACACGCGGGCTTCCCCGGACGCCGACGGGATTGCCTGCGCGTCGCCCTCATCATAGCCCGGCAGGCTGGCGGCAAGCTGTGTTTCGTCCATCGTGTGCAGCTTCTGCACCGGCGGGACTTGCTGGGCAGGCGGCAGGTTGGCATTCCCGGAGTTCTGAATATCGCCCATTAAGGACCCGGTGGCGTCGGAAATCACACGCACTCGCGCCGGGCCGCTCTGGAACGCGGCGGTCGCCAGGTTGCCGTTGGTCGCCCCGGTTTCATGCAGCGACCAGCCGCCGGGCTGATCGCAGGAAAACGAATTGTCAATCGCCGTGTAGGTTTGGTAAGAAGCCGGCAGTACGGCCGGTTTCGGCCACAGCGCGATCAGCCCAAAGATGATCCCCAAAGCGCCAGCAGCCCCGCGCCGAGGCCAAAATACAGGCCCGCGCCCGGTGAAGATTTCACCGGGGCAGCAGGACGCGCAAAGGCAGGTGGAGCGCCGGACGGGGGCGCGTAGCCGGTCGAAGGCGGCACGAACGCGCCAGGACCGGCAGGCGGCGGGGCGACGGCTTTGGGCTTGGACGGCAGGGAATTTCCCGCCAGATCGTATTCGAGGCCGGCATCCTCCGGCTCATTAACGGCCGCGTCTAACGGTGTCATGGAATGTGACCCTTTCACTGCCCCGTGCTGTTACTGCCATAGCTGTTTGCGCTGCCGCCATAATTGCTGCCGCCATAATTGCTGCCGCCGCTGCTGTAACCCCGGTTTCCGTAGCCGCTGTAGCTGTTACTGTAGCCGCCGGCACCGTCACCGTTGCTGTAAGGCCGGTAGTGATGATGCGTTGTTCCCATCATCGTTCCGACAACCGCCGCAAAGACGCCGAAGGCTAAGATCGGGCCGAGCAGGACGTTCACGCCGAAGCCCCACCACATCCAGGCATTTTGCACCTTGAAGTATTCTTCGACGCCGCCGGGGAAATGCCGGTTGCGCCAGCCGATCTTGTGGCCGTTGAACCCGCAGAACACCTGCAAGCCGAAGTATGCCAGGCCATATAGGACGCAGATACCGAGAAAGACAGCCGGGCTGATGGACGCCGCAATATAGCGCAGCACGCGCAGAAAGATCAAGCCGCCGGTCAGCATCGCCGCCACCGTGGTCAGGCCATGCTTCTTGGTCCACAAAATGGGGAAAAAGAACGCGCCCCAGTGCCAGTGCAGCTTTTCCAGCTCCGGGGGCAGGTGGCTTTGTTCGCCCGAATTGTTCCGGTACGCCTGCGCCCCGTACTGCGGCCCGCCGTAACGCTGTCCGCCGGATGCCGGCGGCGGCCAAACTCCCGGAGCGGCATTGCCCGCCGAGTAGCCGAAGGGCGCGGCAAGCATGGGCGGCGCAGCCGCCGGGGCCGACGATGGGATTGGATTGCCCGCCAGGTCGTACTGAACGTCCGGGTTCGGCACATAGGCTGCCGGTGCAGGCGGCGTGTAAGTCGGCGGGGCGGCTGCCGGGGCGGCGTAATACGGGGAAGCGGCAGGCCCGGAAGAAGGCACGGCAGCGGGACGCGGCGCGGGGGCCGGACGCTGGGCAGGTCGGGGGGCGGTTTCCCAGGAAGGCCGCGCGGCTTGAGGCTGGGAAGAAGAGGAAGAAGGCGTGTCGTCAGTGTCGGGAACAGCCATGAGAATACGGTCCTTTCAATTTATCACTGAAGCAGAGCTTATTATAACATGAAAACCGGCGTTATGAAAAAGAAATGAAAAAGCAAGCAAACATTCGCCGGGCCTGAACGCGAATCCTGCATGGCGGCAAAATAACTTTCCCGGCTCTTTCGCCTGGGGTATACTAGACAGTGACGGAGAGTTTTTCTTTTTATGGCCGAGAACGACCCCACTTCCAAACCTGAAAAAAAGGCGCTGAGTCCCGAAGACCGCAAAATGCACATCACGCTCGCCCTGCTGGCGCTGGCGGTGATGATTGATGTCCTCGGCTTCTCCATTATTATTCCGCTGATCCCTGAGTATGTCCAGCGCGGCCTGCATCTGACGAACCCGCAGGACCCGCGCATCGGGGAAGTCGGCGGCTGGCTCGGCGCGAGCTACGCGCTCATGCAGTTTTTGTTCGCGCCGCTCTGGGGCAGCCTATCTGATAAAATCGGGCGCAAGCCGATTTTGATCGGGTCACTGATCGGCGACGCCGTCTTTTACACGCTGTTTGGGCTGTCCGAGCATTCCATGGCCGGGCAGTTCGCGGCCCGGATACTCGCGGGGATCTTCTCGTCGGCATCGCTGTCGGTGGCCCAGGCGTATGCTGCCGACATCACGCCGCCGCACCTGCGGGCGATGGGGCTGGGCTACTTAGGGGCGGCGTTCGGGGTCGGCTTTGTGCTGGGGCCGGCGCTCGGCGGGCTGATCGGCCAGATCGGCCTCGCGTGGCCGCTGTACTTTTCTGCGCTGCTGGCAGTGGTCAATTTGGTCTACATCGCCCGCGTTCTGCCGGAGCCGACGCGGGAGCCGAGCGCAGCGGGGAGCAAAGTTCCCGCAGGCTTCGGGTCCCGTGTCCGGCTGATGCTGTCTGCCGTCACCGGCCCCATCGGGTTCCTCTACTTGCTCACGTTTGCCGTGACTTTTGCGTTCGGCAATTTGGAAGGCACGTTCACGGTTTACTTGAAGCAGCATTTAGAGCCGGGCCTCAGCAATCGTCAAAGCATTGCGGCGGCGGGCGGCGTCTTCGCCTACATCGGCGTGCTTATTGTCGTGGTGCAGGGCGGGCTGATCCGGCCTTTGGTCAAGAAGTACGGCGAGGCGCGGCTGGTCGTGGTCGGGATCGGCCTGATGGCGCTCGGCTTTTTATGCTTCCCGCTCGCGCCCCTGCTGTCCATTTTGCTGCTCGGCCCGATGGTGCCGATTGCGCTGGGCAACGGCTTCAACGGGCCGTCTTTGCGGGCTTTAGTGTCCCGCCGGGCGACCGCGCAGGGGGCGGCGCTCGGACTATCGGCATCATTTGACAGCCTGGCGCGGGCGACCGGCCCCGCCGCAGCCGGATACTTGTACAAGAACGTCGGCGCGACCGCTCCCTACTGGTGCGCGGGGCTTGTGATGAGCCTCTGCTTCCTGTTTGCGCTGGCCCGGCGCAAAGAAATGACGGTATGACACAGCAAAGAACGGGCTGCGGAAAAAGACGTCCGCTGTCGCCGGGCCGGCGGCGGTTCCTGAAGCTCGGCGCAGTTGCGGCAATTTCTTTGGGCGGCCCGGCGGCGTATGGCGCAGAGATCGAGCCGAACCATCCGCAGGTGACGCGGCGGGATGTCAAAGTTCCCGGCTGGCCTGCGTCCGCCGCCGGGCTGACGGTCGGGCAGCTTGGCGACCTGCACTGCCAAGATAACGCTGCTGTGGCCCGAACCGCTCAGGCCGCGCGTCTGCTGCTGGCCGAAAAGCCGGACATTGTCTTTTTGACCGGCGACTACATTTCCAGCGGGGATGGGACCGCCTGGGCGCGGGCCGCCGCCGAGGCGCTTGCCCCATTGCGGGCGTCCCCGCACGGCGTCTTCTGCGTCCTCGGCAACCATGACTATCCCGACGGCGAGCCGCCGGAAGTCGGCAGGGCGCTGGAACGGGTGGGATTTCAAGTTCTGCAAAACCGGTCTGTCCCGTTTCCATCCGTTCCGAACGCCTGGATCATCGGCCTGGAGTCTGTGTGTCTGTCTCACCAGAACCCAGTGCAAGCCATGCAGAGTATACCGGAAGACGCCGTCAAGATTTTGCTGGTGCATGAGCCGGATTACGCTGACGAAGCCCCGCTCGGCATCGGCTTGCAGCTTTCGGGCCACTCCCACGCGGGCCAGATCCGTCTGCCCGGCCTGCCGCCGCTGCACTGCCCGGTCTTCGGGCAGCGCTACCCGGAGGGCTTGCAGCAGGCCGAAAATCACCAGGTTTACACGACACGCGGGGTCGGCATGATGGGGCCGCAGATCCGTTTCTGCTGCCCGCCGGAGATCACGGCGCTGCGCCTTTATCCGGCATAGGGGCTTCCCCCGCCCCAGTTCTGGGGAGCAATAGAGAGAAGAGCCAGGGGCGGAAGGCATCTTTTCCGGCTCCCCAGAATTGGGGTGAGGGCTTTCCTTCATAGACATACTTCCATAGACATACTTCGGAGAACCCATGCCGTCTACAGTGCTGCAATCCGCCAGTCTCGCAAGCCTCATCGGAACCGTCATCGCCCCGGTCGGGCTGATCTCGACCACGGCAATTCTGCTGTCGGGGTACACGGGTAAGTACAGCAGCATGTCGGACCAGATGCGGCGCATGACGACCGAGTACCGGGCGGCGGCGACCGCCGACAGCCGGCGGGTAAGCCTCAAGCGGCAGCTCAATTTGTACCACCGTCGGATTACTGCCGCCTGGGGTGCGAGCGCCTTGCTGTCGGTCGCCCTGCTGTTTTTCGTCGCCACTGTTTTGACGGTAATTTTATCGGTACGGGCGACCCGTCTCGACGTTCTGGGCCTCACCGCCTTGATGATCGGTCTAGTCCTGGTTGCCTGCGCGATCGGCCTGGAGCTGTACGAGATCGGCCTGGCCCGGCTGACGACGGCTGGGGAACTGGCGGATATTTTCGCCGAGCGGGAGCCGCCGGACGGTTAATGCTTTCCCCTTCCGGGTAGGTAGAAGCAGGAAGTTTTCAGCGAAAGAGGCACAACTATGGCAGTGAAAACAGGGAAAGAGTTATCGGGACTGGCAGTCGTGACACTGGCCGGCGGCGAAAAGCTGGGCCGGGTGGACGACGTTGTCTTTGATCCGAATACCGGGCGCGTCACGGGCTTTTTTGTAGATCGGGGCGGGATGTTTTCCAAGCCGAAGTTCCTGCCGGCGGGCGATGTGCAGAGTTTGGGCGACGACGCGCTGACCGTGCTGTCGGACAAAGTTCTGCTGGACGGCCCTTCGGCCTTGACGGGAGAGCTGGCGGCGAAGACCGCCGAGAACCTGCCGGTCCTGAACCCAGCCGGGACGGTGCTGGGCAAAGTCGCCGACATCAGCGTGGATACGCAGTCTCTCATGGTGCCTTATCTGATTCTTGCCACGGGCATCATTGGTGATGCCCTGCACGGCAAGCCGCACCTGCCCATTTCCGCCGTCCAGACCGTCGGCGCGGACAGCGTGATTGTGTCGGCCTCCTATGATCCTAAAGCGTAAGCCTCTCTGCCCCAATTCTGGGGAGCAATACGCAAGAAACGCGAAAGCCCTGCGAGAACGTTTCCGGCACTTCTTCCTGTATCGCTCCCCAGAATTGGGGCGGGGGAGCCTCTTTCTTCTCTTCGCCTTGCTGTTGTGCGGCTGCGGGCATCCGGTGCAGGAAACGGCAGCCCATAAGATCGCCGACGTTCTGCCGTCGGTCTTAGGACCGGCGGTGCGTTACGACGTGCAGGTAGACGGCGACCCATTTGCGCTGGCGCGAGGCCGCGCCCGCGCGGTGCATGTGCAGGGCGTCGGCGTTCAAGTGTCCCCTAGCCTCACCCTGGACACGCTGACTGCCGACGTGCGGGACGTGTCATTCGACACGAAAACGCGCAGGCTGTCGCACTTAGGACAAACGGCATTCACGGCATCTTTGGGGCAGGATAATCTGTCCCGCTACTTAGCCCAGTCCAAGCCCCTTCTGCCGGGCCTGGTCGTCACGCTGCGGCCCGATGCTATTGAAGCGCAGGTTCCGGTTTCGGCGCTTGGCCTGCAAACGACTGCCGAACTCTCCGGCTCGCTGCACCCTGACCCCACCGACCCCAGCAGGCTGAATTTTGTCGCCGGCAGCGCACAGATCGGACAGGTCTCCGTACCGCCAAGCCTCGTCAACCTCGCGCTCGGCGCCGTCAACCCGCTCATAGACTTGTCCTCCCTGAAAGCGCCGCTGACGGTGACGGACGCCAAAGTTCAAGACAGCCGTTTGATGCTGTCGGGTACGGCGAACTTATCAGGTTTAGTTCCCCCATAATTGGGAATAACAACCTTGCCTACTAAAGGAGGACATTGCATAGATGGGAAATCTACTTTACATTATCGGAGCCGTTCTGGTTGCTATCTGGCTGATTGGCTTTTTGCTGCACATTGGCGGATGGTTCATTCACGCCATTCTGGTGATCGCCGTGATCGTCTTCTTGTTCCAGTTCCTGACGGGCCGCCGCTCGGTCTGACAGTGCCATAAAGAAAGCCCCGCCGTTCCATTGCCGGAACGGCGGGGCTTTTTTGCGTTACAAAATCTTCGACAAAACGACCAGCGCCTGCGGGCCGAGGACGTAGGCATCGGGAATTTCGTAGCGGTTACTGTCTACATCAGTCATCATCACGCGGGATGCGCCGAGAGTGAACGTGCTGTCTTTAAGGTTGCGGACCAGAAACCGGCGGCGGCCTTTTGTCGTCTCTACGTCCCACGTCACGACCCCAAACTCCTCGGAAACGCTGTAAACTTTGGTAATCTGCGGCGTGAAGTAGCGCCGTTCCAACTCTTCGTCTACGACGGAGCGCGACTCGGCGTCAAGGCCATGCAGAGTTTCGAAAATGCCGATGTCCTTGTCATCGCCGTCGCGCAGGCCGATAAAGCGGTCGGGGTCAGACAGCGGGAACGCCCGCGCGATCCGCACGTCGCGCCAGGAACGGTCGCCGTCAATCGTCGCCCGGACAGTCGTGTCTGCGGCGTGTGTCCGAAACAGCCGCACGGTTTGAGGGTCTAAAACACGCACGGCGAATGGGTTGTAGGCTTCTGCGGGCATGGACAGTTATGCCTCCACAAAGTTTTCTTTGAGCTTGTTGACTTCCTGCTGCATATTCACTAAACGGCGGAAGACGCCTTCGGGCTTGTCAAGCAGCTCGTCGTGGGTGCCAAGCTCGACCAGCTTGCCTTTCTCCATGACCATGAGGCGGCTGGCATTACGGAGCGTAGACAGGCGGTGGGCAATCGCAAACGTCGTCCGGCCTTGAATGAGCCGGGCCATCGCTTCCTGGATTTGCTTCTCGGTTTCGGTGTCCACCGACGCCGTCGCTTCGTCCAAGATCAAGATGCGCGGGTCATGCAGAATGGCGCGGGCAATGGACAGGCGCTGCCGCTCGCCGCCGGAAAGCCGCGCTCCGCGCTCGCCGACGTAGGTGTCGTAGCCGTCGGGGAAGCGCATGACAAACTCATGGGCGTTCGCGGCTTTTGCCGCCTGCATGATCTCCAGCGGCGTCGCGTCAGGCTTCGCGTAAGCGATGTTGTCCGAGATCGTGCCGGGGAAAAGAAATGGCTCTTGAAGCACGACGCCGATCTGCCGCCGCAGGTCTTCCATTTTGATCTTCCGAATGTCCACGCCGTCAATCGTAATTCTGCCGTCTTTGACATCATAGAATCGGGACAGTAAGTTAATAATCGTAGATTTGCCCGCGCCGGAATGGCCGACCAGGCCGATCATCTCGCCCGGCTCGACTTGAACCGAGACATTTTCCAGCGTCTGCTGGTTCTTGTCATAGGAGAACCAGACCCCCTCCATCTCGACCCGGCCTTCCATGTGCGGCATCGCGACCGCGTCCGGCAGGTCTGCAATCTCCGGCTCGGCGTCAATGACCTCAAACACCCGCTCCGCCGCCGCCGTAGACCGCGAAAGCCAGTCGGCGATCTGGGTCATCTGCTGGATCGGACCCATCAGCTGCCCAATCGCGCCGATAAATAAAGTCAGTGCGCCCACCGTCATGCCGCGAGCTTCCGAGTTGCTTGTGTTGCGAAACACTTCATGCCCGCCGTAGAACCAGACAATGAACACGCCCGCCGTAGTTAAAAACGACAGCACCGGGAAGTACGTGTTCCACGCCTGTCCGACCTGAACATTCGCCGTAAAGAGCGCTTCGGAGCGGTTCTGAAAGCGGCTCGCTTCCCGCGACTCCTGAGCGAACGCTTTGACGACGCGGACACCTGAAATCGCGCTGTTGATGGAGGCGGACAAGCCGGATCGCAGGTGCCAGACCCGGTGAAAGCGGTTCCGCAGCATTTTCCACAGCCGATTTGTCGCCAAAACGACCAGCGGCACGGGGATCAAGACCAGCAGGGTCAGCTTCCAGTCCTGGATCAGCAGCACGATCAAAAACGCGATGATGATCAGCGTGTTGACCAGAAAGAAGGTGATGCCCTGCACCAAGAAGTCCTGCAATTCGCCCACGTCCTGCGTCACCCGCGACATCAAAGACCCTGTCTGCCGTTTATCGTAGTAGGAAAGCGACAGCGACTGCAAGCGGTTGTACGCCTGCGTGCGGATCGTATGGACCATGTGGTTGGACATCCAGGACACCAGCCGCCCGCGCCAAACAGCCACGGCGACGCCCAGCAAGCTCGCCCCGATCAGGCCGGCGACAATCAGCCCGATCCAGTTCGGATGCCGATGCGCGATCAAAACATTGTCAGTTAGCTTCTTTGCCAGCAGCAGCGGCAGCAGGGTCATGTAGGTCCCCGCCAGCATCAAAACGACGACCGTGACAACCCGCGCCTTGTACGGCAGGGCATACGATAGCAGCCGCAGGAGAACCGCTTTTCTATCTACGCACTTCGGGCAGACATTGGTGTCGTCGGGCAGCGGGTCGCCGCACTTGCCGCAGCTTTTCTTGCTGTCAAAGTCCGCCAGCAGCGAATCCGAAGGGTCTTCGTCTTTGATGTAAGCGCTGAGTACCCGCGCCGCCGCCTGAAACGCCGGGGCCGCGCCGAGGGTGTAGCGCACCGCTTCCAGCACCTGCCCATCGCGGAGCGTCAAGCGCAGCGCCCCGCTGCCGACTAAACTCTCCGTCTTCGCTTCTTTGATGTCCGCGATGGGAATGTCCAGTTCGACGGGAGCCGGGGCATTCGGCGACGCTTGCAGCACCCGCACATGGGTCTGATCCACCACCAGCCAGCGCTCTCCGAACGCGCCGCTTGCGTCCAAATCGGCCTTAATGGTCAGGCGCGGCTCCGGCGTGTAGCCGCGATTTTGGCCGTCGCGCGGCAGCTTCAGCGTTTCCTGCACAGAGCTTGGGGGAGTTTCTAAAATAGGCATACGACGGTAACACCTGAACCGCGAGGACGGTTCCTTCTCTTCGTCTCTTTTGCCCGTTTATTTACCTGCCTTGCCCGTTTGCCAAGCATGACTTGTTTGCCAAGCACCCTTCGATGTGCTACAATAAACGCATGGCGGGAACAACCATTCTCAGCGGCTCATTAACAACTTCAGATGCCTTTTGTCCTGTGCCGCACCGTTCGCCCTTAAGCACCATGAATGCTGTCTTAGACGCCGTATCGGTGAAAAGACGCGCGATGCTGCTGGCTTATAGCCTCTACAGCCTGCTCATGGACTGCGACCGCTATAAAACCAAGTTTCTGCTGCCGCTACCGCTGCACGACCCGGAAGGGATAGGCCATCGCTACGAAGGCGTCGGTGACTTCGCCGTTAGCGACGAGGATGGTAAGCTTTACGAGTGCATTGAGATCGCGTCAAGCGCTTCTATTTCTCCCTCCTCTGTTGCGGAGGCATTCGCAAGAATTCGGACTTACTCGCCGCGTCGTTTTTGCCTGCTGACCCTCGGTGAGATTGACCCTCTGGACAAGGCCAGTTTGAAGGAAACGACTGCCAGCCTTTCCCGAAGGTACGGGTGTGAGATTATCGTGGACAGTCTCATGGAGACGATCAGCTCAGGGTTGCGTTTTCTGGCCGAACCATCGGATTTGCTGGCTGCATATGCACAGGCGTTACTGGAAGATATGAAAGCTATGGCAGCAGATTGAATTGGCCCGCCCCACAATATGGAGATTCCACCATGAAAACAGTGCTTTTTGTCTTGGTTTTGTTCGCCTTGTTAGCCTCCTGCCAGCCTCCGGCTTCCTGTCAAAGTTTGGAGGCTCCTTCATGGATGCAGGCTCCCTCAAACGGAAGCCCTATTATCCGCTTGGATAAGTCGCGTTTTGCGTCTGGCGAGAATGTTTTCTTCTGGGTCGGCGTTGAAGCAGTCAACCACGGCACCATTCCAAAAGCTTATTGGAACACCTGCCGCCTGGTAATCACACGGCCTGATGGCGTTAAACAAACCCAGCCGGTCGGCTGGCCTACAGATGGAGCGGTTGACCGTGGCTGGGAAGGCGGTTCGGGCTTGTTCGAGAAGCCGCAGCCCGGCGTTTATCAGGTTCAGTTTGAGTTCGCCGGGCAGAAAACCAAGCCGGTCTCGCTTGTCGTGGAAGACTTGCCCCTCTTGAAGAAAATCCAGGCCAGCTTTGTCTTTGGCCCAGCACAAGCCGATGGAGATGTTCCGGTGACTTTTGTTGTCAGGAACGACTCAAGCAAGACAATCCGATTTTCCCACCGTGACGGCTTCAATGGTCTCGTTTGGGTTTCACTTGCTAAAATAGACAAGAGCTACAGGAGCGATTCGTTTTATCCTGCATCGGGACTGCTGGATCAAGATGAACCTAAGCTACCCAACCAGGGCTACATGAACTTTACTTGGGGCGGGGCGGAGAAAGTACCAACCGTTGTTCTCACTCCCGGCACGACCTACCGGCAAAAGCTATCGTTAAACATTGCTTTTAACGAAGCAAATCATAATCTGCCTTTAACGCCGGGGCAGTACCGAGTGACGTTCGGGACAAATCTTCAGGTGTTAATTGGAGAAGCAGACGGTACGTTTTCGGCGTTCTCGCCTGTTCACCTCGCCGTCACAGGTTCCACAGTCCATACTCTTAATCCGTAAAGCCTTATGCACCCGATTGACCAAAGCATCATAAACAGCCTTATTCAGTCCGCGTCGGAGATGCTGGCGCGGAGCGGGGACGGGGACAATCACACGGTCGCGGCGTCTCTTTACGCCGAAGATAGTTTGACCTACAGCGGCATGAACTTGTACCACTTTACCGGCGGGCCGTGCGCGGAGATTGTCGCGCTGGCCCGGCTGGTCTCCGAAGGCGACGGGGCAAAGCCGCTGGCGATTGTCGCCGTAGCGGACCGGGAGCGCGGCGTCATCGCGCCCTGCGGGCGCTGCCGGGAAGTGCTTGCCGACTACTGCCCCGATATCCAAGTGGTGCTGAGAACCGAAGACGGCATCCGCGCAGTACCGCTGAAGGAACTGCTGCCCTTCCGCTACCTGCGGGCGCCCCGGCCTGAGATCACTCGCGCTGTTTGAGGCGCATTGGGTTTCACAGGGCTGAACCCCCGTGCTTTAAAAGTGCAATTCCCCGCCTTCGCGGGCAGAAGAGGCTGTTGTCAGATGTTTCTTCGCCCGCGCAGGCGGGAGCTTGCACTTCAAAGCCCTGCCGTTCAGGGCAGGGTATTCCAGCAGAAGGCTCACGCACCAATGGCATATATGCGCGGCGATTATTATCTGTGGCACGACGAGAGCGGCCTGCACATTTGGGCCAAAGACGGCTACGATGGCTGGGACGTTGCCGGGTGGCATGAAGTTGATGAAACCGCAGAGGGAGAACCCATTATCACGCCTGAACATCTTGTAAACGGCGAGAATACCGCAAGCGGTGTTAGTCTTCATCAAGAAATCATGGATGAATATGTGATGATGCGCCTGGCGCAGATGGTCTACGAAGGCAACGTAGATGCTGCCATAGACCGCGCTATAGACCCGAATGGGCGGGGCGGCAATTTCGGTGGCATGATGCTTGTAGAAAACGCGGACATTCTGAAGCAGGCGTTGAGCGGCTTAACGCTGCGCCCTGCCCCACCCTATGATTGGACGAAATATGATACGGAACCTGCTCCTGAACAACGATAGGAATCCCCATGCCTGAAGAGACGACGATCCGAACCATTCTTGCCACCGATTGCGGCAGCACGACGACGAAGTGCATTCTAATTGAACTCGTCGGCGACGAGTACCGGCTGACGACGCGCGGGGAAGCGCCGACCACGGTGGAAGCGCCGTTTGATGATGTCACGGTCGGCGTTTCCAATGCCGCCCGCGAGATTGAAGAACTGTCAGGGCGGACGATCCTAGACGAGCACGGGAAGATTATCACGCCGACGCTGCCGGACGGGCGCGGCGTGGATTTGTATCTTTCCACGTCATCGGCGGGCGGTGGCCTGCAAATGACCGTGGCGGGCGTGGTCAAGTCCATGAGCGCGGAGTCGGCCCAGCGGGCGGCGCTCGGCGCGGGCGCGATCATCATGGACGTGATCGCGGTAGACGACGGGCGCAAAGAGTATCAGAAAGTCGAGCGTATCCGGGCGCTTCGGCCCGACATGATCCTGATGTCCGGCGGCACCGACGGCGGCACGGTGACGCACCTGACCGAGATGGCCGAAATGCTGCGCTCCGCCGACCCGAAGCCCCGCCTCGGCATCGGCCTGAAGCTGCCGGTCATCTACGCGGGCAACATTGAAGCGCATACGGCGGTGGAGGAGATTGTCGGGGACACGGTGGACCTGCGCGAAGTCGCCAATCTCCGGCCCACGCTGGACCGGGAAAACTTGGGACCGGCCCGCGAGGCCATTCACGACCTGTTTTTGGAACATGTCATGCAGCAGGCGCCCGGCTACGCCAAGCTGATGACCTGGACGTCGTCGGGCATTATGTCCACCCCAAACGCCGTCGGCAAGATCATGGAAACGATTGCCGCCGAACGCCGCATCAACGTGCTGGGCGTGGACATCGGCGGGGCGACCACCGACGTGTTCTCGGTCTTTGATAACAACTTCGTCCGCACCGTCTCGGCGAACTTGGGGATGTCTTATTCCATCTGCAACGTCCTGACCGAAGCGGGCCTGCCCCAAATCGCCCGCTGGATCCCGTTTGAGGCCGACGACGCTTATCTTCGCAACCAGCTCCGCAACAAGATGATCCGTCCGACAACCATTCCGCAGACGCTCAAAGACCTCCAAATTGAACAGGCCGTCGCCCGCGAGGCGTTAAGACTGGCGTTTGACCATCACAAGTCACTGGCGCGGGGCCTCAAAGGCGGCCACACCGAGTCCGGCATGGAGCTAGACAAAGCGACCGGCAAAACGCTCGTCGAAATGCTCCAGCTCAACATGATTGTCGGCTCCGGCGGCGTTTTGTCCCACGCCCCCCACCGCGCCCAGTCCGCGCTGATGATGCTTGATGCCTACCTGCCGGAAGGCGTCACGATGCTAGCCGTGGACTCCATCTTTATGATGCCCCAGCTCGGCGTCCTGTCCACTATCCTGCCCGAAGCCGCCACCCAGGTCTTCGAGCGCGACTGTTTGATCAAGCTCGGCGACTCCGTGGCCCCCCTCGGCACGGCGAAAGACGGCGACCCGTGCCTCACGGTTTCCTTCAAGAACAGCGGCAAAACCGAAGTCGTCCCCTTCGGCCAGCTCCGCGTTCTGCCGATGGATGACGGCGAAACCGACGAAGCGACCCTCACCCCCGCCAAAGGCTTCGATGTCGGGGCCGGCAAAGGCAAATCCCGCACCGTGACTGTGGAAGGCGGCGTGGTCGGCCTCGTCATAGACACCCGTGGCCGCCCCATCGTCATCCCCGCCGACCAGCCCGCCCGCGTCGCCAAATTACAGGAATGGCTGCGGGCGTTCAATTTGCCGATTGTGGGGGAAGGCTGAGGACCATGCGTTTTCGGGCCATGCCATGAATGGCACGGCTACACGGCCTTCGGCCACGAAGTACCGCTTCGCGGCACTGGAAATCGTCTTGTCTGCTCTTAACCCCGCGAAGCGGGTGTTTTGTGGCGTCCGCGCCGTGTAGCCGTGCGTTTTAACGCATGGTTTTCAGAGCAAACGCAAGTATCTTGAGGAAGGAGTTGTAATGCGTAAAAATTACTTTATAGAAGATGAGATCATTCTCTGCGCTTACGCCGCTTTGTACAATGAAGCTGAAGTCGGCGGGATTGACGGCATCCATCAACTGACGCGGCGTAGCCGCAGCTCCATCAGCATGAAAATCCGCAATATCGTTGCCAAACTCGATGAGGAACATATCCCGCGAAATCCGCGATTTACGCCACTGACGGGTGTTACGCAAGGCAAGAGCGGCAGGCCGACAAATTGGGATGTGGTAGCACCATTGACACGCAAATCGCAAAAAGACTTTCAGGCACAGTGTCAAAGCATTATTGCAAGTACAGCGAAGACAGATTTAGTGGAGGCAACAGATGAGTGAACCGGAACTTGAGAATGACGAACAGCCACAAGATGACGACCCAAGCGCGTCAGAAATGACAATCGCCGGGAGCATGGCGACATTCAGCCGCATTTGGAACACGCCGGAAGAAGACGCAGCCTGGAAGTACCTGGAAGACCTTTAGAAACTTGGCTGCATGACCCCTTTTCTCACGGCGGTTTGGTCGGATTTGATTTTGATTTCGTATGCGGTTCCCGACCATGTGCTGCTCCCCTATCTTGCGCCGGGGCTGGAACTGGATCGGTGGAACGGGAGCGCGTGGTGCAGCCTGGTCGCGTTCAATTTCGAGCAGGCGCGGGTGCTGGGGTGGAGCGTCCCCTACCCCCGCTCGCTGTGCGATTTCCCGGAGTTTAACCTGCGGATCTATGTCACGCAGAACGGCCAGCGGGGCGTTGTCTTCGTGCGGGAGCTGGCCCCGAACCCGTTAGTGTGCGGGCTGGCAAAACTGCTGTATAATGAACCGTACAGCGCGGTCCCGATGGTGAGCCGCGTGACCCAGATCGGCGACGTGCGCCGAGTGCGGCATGATTTCAGGGTCGGCGGCAAGGCGCAGATGGTAGCGGTGACGGCTTTGGGGCAGGCGGCGCTGCCGCCGGAAGAGAGCTTTGAGACGTGGGTGAAGGAGCAGGAGGCGGGCTTCAACCGTCAGCGGCTTGGCGGGCAAACAACGGGCTTCCGGGTCTGGCATCCGGTGTGGCGCGTTTACCCGGTGGAAGAATACACGATGGACATTAACTTCGCCCATTTGTACGGGCCGCAGTGGGGCTTCTTGCAGACGCGCGAGCCGGACTCGGTGGTGCTGGCCGAAGGGTCGCAAATCAAGATTTATCCGAATAAGACAAGGCAATAAGACAAGGCAATAAGACAAGGCAATAAGACAAGGCAATAAGACAAGACAGAACAGGGAAGAGATGCCGTGGCAATAAATTGCTCGGCTGTGTGGCGCGGACGCCTAATGTCCGCCTTCGCGGACAAAGAGTAAGATGGTTCTTATTCGGCTCCCTGTCCGCGAAGGCGGACATTGGGCGTCCGCGCCACACAGCGTCGGACTTCAGTCCCACGCACTTTCCGTACCATTTTAGCCAAGAAAGTAAGCTGCAAAATGCCGACTGATTTAGAGATCGCTCATTCCGTCACGCCCCGGCCCATTGTAGACGTTGCCGCGGATCTGGGCTTGACGCCGGACGATTTGGAGAGGTACGGGCGCGACAAAGCCAAAATCAGCCTGCCGACTTTGGAACGGCTGCTGTCTGACCCAAGCGGGCCGCGCGGGAAGCTGATTGTCGTGACGGCGATCACGCCGACTCCGGCGGGCGAGGGTAAAACGACGGTCGCGATTGGTTTGGCGGAAGGGCTGAATAAGCTCGGCAAAAAGGCGATTGCGGCCATTCGGGAGCCGTCGCTCGGCCCGGTCTTCGGGGTCAAAGGCGGCGCGGCAGGCGGCGGCTACGCCCAGGTGCTGCCGATGGAGGACATCAACCTGCACTTCACCGGCGATATGCACGCGCTGGGGTCGGCAAACAATCTGCTGGCGGCAATGACCGACAACCATATCTACCAGGGCAATGCGCTGGGGCTGGATGTGCGGACAATCGCCCACAAGCGGTGTTTGGACATGAACGACCGGGCGCTGCGGGATACGACCATCGGGCTGGGCGGCAAGGCAAACGGCTACCCGCGCGAGTCGGGGTTCCAGATCACAGTCGCGTCGGAAGTGATGGCGATTTTGTGCTTGTCCGAGTCGCTGGCGGAGCTGAAGGAGCGGCTGGGGCGAATCGTTGTCGGGCAGACCGTCAAAGGCCAGCCTATTACGGCATCGGATTTAGGAGCGCAGGGCGCAATGGCCGCGCTGCTGCGGGACGCGATCAAGCCGAATTTAGTGCAGACGCTGGAAGGCACCCCGGCCTTTGTGCATGGCGGGCCGTTCGGCAACATCGCGCACGGCTGCTCGTCGGTGCTGGGAACAAAATTAGCGTTGAGATTGGGTGATTATGTGGTGACGGAAGCGGGCTTTGGCTCGGACTTAGGCTTTGAGAAGTTCTGCGACATTGTCGCCGCGCCGCGTATGCCTGCGTTGTCTCCTGATGCCGTCGTCTTGATTGCGACAATTCGGGCGCTCAAGATGCACGGCGGGGTGGCAAAAACGCAGCTTGGCAAAGAAGACGTGGCAGCCGTGAGGCGCGGCCTGCCCAATTTAGACCGCCATGCGGCGAATGTCGGGCAAATCGGCGTTCCGGTGGTCGTCACGGTGAACACATTTGCGTCCGACACGCCCGCCGAAGTGGAGGCCGTCGTTCAGCACTGCCGCGCAAACGGCTGGCGGGTGGCCGTGAACAATGTCTGGGGCGAAGGCGGCGAGGGCGGCAAAGCGCTGGGGCAGGCCGTACTGGATGCGCTCGAAACGCCCGGCGATTTTCGCCCGATTTATGAGGCTTCGCTGCCGATTAAAGACAAGCTCCATGCGCTGGCGACGAAAGTCTACGGCGCGGACGGGGTCGAGATGAGCGCCGAGGCTGAAAAGCAGATCGCCTGGCTGGACGCGCACGGCTTCGGCGGGCTGCCGATCTGCGTCGCCAAAACTCAAAACTCGCTGTCCGACGACAAAACAAAGCTCGGCGCTCCAACGGGTTTTCAAATTCATGTCCGGGCGCTGACTGTTTCGGCAGGCGCGGGCTTCGTCGTCGCGCTGGCCGGCGACATTCTCACCATGCCCGGCCTGCCGAAGCACCCAGCCGCGCTGGACATTGACGTTGATGCGTCCGGCCAAATCACCGGGCTTTTTTAGTTTGGAGGAGCAAATCTCATGCGCCGTATTCAGGAAGCACAGCCGCAGTCATCACAGTTCCCGCCTGCCCGAACACTTCGGGCAAAAGCCGACTTAGACGCCGCCATTGAAGGCTACCGCAAAGCGGTTCAGCGGGCGCCGGAAGACCCTGCGCCGCGACTCGTGCTGGCGGGAGCGCTGCTGGCGCGGGGGCAGTTCGACGCCGCTTTAGTGCAGTATCGGGAAGCCGTGCGGCTCGACCCGGAGAACCCGGAAACGCAGACGCTGCTGGGGAACGCATTGGCGGAAATGGACCGGCCCGACCTTGCGATAGCGGCCTACCAGACCGCCCTGCGCCTTGACCCCACCAACGGCATCGCCCGGAACAATTTAGGGCTGGCCCTCTGGCAGCGCGGCGACGCCGAGGAAGCGTTCACCCAGTGGCAGACTGCCGTCCAGGCCGTGCCGGACTATGCCTACGCCCGAACCAACTACGGCACGGCGCTGTATCATCGGGGGGAGATTGACCATGCCGTCGCCGAATGGCGCACCGCGTTAGAGCTTGCGCCGGCCCTCGGCATTGCCCGGCATAACCTCGCGGCAGTTTACGCGGAGCGCGGCGACAGGAACGCGGCGACGGCGCTTTACCAAGAGGCCCTACAGTTCGACCCGGACGATGTCCATGCCCATACTAATCTAGGGCTGTCTTATCAGGCGGAGGGGAATTTAGATGCTGCGATGGCCTGCTGGCAGCGGGCCATTCAAAGCGACCCGAAGCAGGCCGAGCCGCGTCAGCTTTTGGGAGCCGCGCTTTATGTCAAGGGCCTCGGCGACGCCGCGTTCAATGAAATGCACGAAGCCCTGCGCCTCGCGCCGGAGGACCCCTCGGCGAACTTCAACTTCGGCGTCATGCTCTCCAACGAAGGCCAGATTGCGGCGGCGCTGGAATGCTGGCAGCGAGCCGCCCTCGCCGATCCAAACTATGTCCAGGCGCATTTCAATCTGGCGAATGCTCAGTACAAAATGCAGCGTTACGACGCCGCTCTGGTCGCCTGGCGCCGGACAATCCAGCTTAATAACTCTCATGCCTGGGCGCATTTCAATTTAGGCTACGCGCTCCGAAAGCGCGGCCTGCTTGAAGCGGGCCTGAAGGAGATCCACACGGCCCAGCGGATTGACCCCACAATCGCCGGCCGCACATTCCCGATGCTCGACGCGCTGAACGATGCACAGTAAGCCCCCAGCCCCCATTATTGGGGGCTGGGGGACTCCTAAATCACCCACTGCCCGTTCTCGTGGATTAAAACGCCGTCGGCGTAAATCGCCCCGCCGCCGGCATCCGGGCGCATATCGCAGACCATGTCCCAATGCACCGCCGACACATTTGTCCCGCCGGTTTCTGGGTAGGCATTGCCGAGGGCTAGGTGGAACGTCCCGCCGATCTTTTCGTCGTAGAGCGTGTTTCGCGTGAACCGCTGCACCCCGTAATTGTTGCCGACCGCGACTTCGCCCAATACCCGTGCGCCGGGGTCGCTGTCCAGCATGGTTTCTAAAAAGTCCAGCCCCCGCGCCGCGTCTGCCTTTACGACCCGCCCGTTCTCAAATGTCAACCGCACATCGTCCACTTCATGCCCCAAATGCGCGGTCGGGAACGTATAGCGCACTGTCCCGTTGACGCTGTTTTCGATTGGCCCGGTAAATACTTCGCCGCTGGGAAAGTTCTTGTGGCCGTCCGAGTTCACCCAGACCCGCCCGCTGACGCTCATGGTCAAATCCGTGTCATTCGCGACAAACCGCAGCGTCTGGACTTGAGACAGATAATCCACATACCGCTGCTGCTCTTGGGAAAACGCCTTCCAGGCCGCCGCCGGGTCATTATGGTCCAGCAGCATCGCCTTCAGCAGAAACGTCTCATAATCCGCCAGCGACATCTTCGCATTTTGCGCCGCCCCCTGCGTCGGATACAGCGTCACGTTCCACTTGGCCCGACCTTCGGCGGCCCGCACAAACAGCGACTCCCGCACGGCCTTGTTCGCCCGCTGCGCCCGCGCCTGCTTGTCCGCCGCGACCCCGGCCAGCGCCGATGTGTTGGACGGCGCGACAATCGCGCACAGCGCGTCCATTGTCTCGTATTCCAGCTTCCGAACCGGCGCAACCCAGTCAAGCTGCGCGTCGGAGGCCGTCGTCAAAAAGACCTCCTCCAGCCCATCCACCAGCACCTGCACCGCCGGATGCGCCCCCGCCGCAAGCGCCGCCCGGTAGACTTCCTTTGCGAGTGGAATGGCCGCTTCATCCACCCGGATCAGCACCTGCTCCCCCGGCTGCAAGGAGAGGCTATACCCCACCAGCGTCTCCGCCCACTTCGTCAAACTGTTCATCAATCGCGGCTCTGTCACTCTTTGTCCTCCGGCATATACTCTGCAAACATATCGTCTATTGACACTGCCATCAGTGCATCCACATCAACACCCGCCAGCAGATGACGCCCACAGCCAAACTGCCGGCCCGGTCGCACCTCAGATGGTATATCATGGATAATGTCCGCCACAGATAGACCACGCAGACGGGCAATCGCAGCGACAGCCTGCCACCGTTCCGCGTTCGCTATCTCCACGGCATCAATGAAATCCGCGAGAGCCGCTTGTTCTTCCTCAGTCAGCTCACGCTGGGCCTGCTCCGCCAGTAGTGCGTCGCGTTTGGGCCGGGCTTCCGGGGCAAGAGGCGCGTTAATGGTGTGCAGCAGAGAGGCCTCTGCGTCTGCTCCGAAGCGGTATTGAGCAAAATACTTACCACGAACGCCGTTCTTCAAGACAAAGGCATCGTACTCAGAGCGCAGCTCATCGTCTAAATCAACGTCATTCTCCATGACGCTATTATAGCCGGATTGCAGACCGAAAAGCAAAAAGCCCCGGCCAATACTGGCCGGGGCTTTATGTGATTTAGTTGTCACTGTAATGAAAGCATCCCTGGTTCCTAGAGAAATTGATGTCCCACGCACACGCCGTTCGAAGCTCGTTTCAGGCGAAACCAGCGGACGCCCCGTTTTTACGGGGAGGTGACTATTCGGAACCAGGGCAATTTGATCTATTGTGACACAAAAGGCGCAAACTTTATAAGAAGTGTCCCCTGCCTCTATCGGATTAGCCGAACGCGCCATCACACCCGCCGAGGCCCCGTTTGGCTACGGGGAGGTGACTATTCAAGAGCAGGGGCAATTTGGTTTCATTATGGCACAAAAACACATTTCTAAACAGTGACTTGCTTTACGGCTGTATCTTTTGGATTTTTGCAAGAATGCCCTGAAGCGTTTCTGTCATCTCATCCAGGCGGCCTTCGATCTGCACCAGTCGCCGTTGCCACAACCGGCTGACTACCAAAGGAGGACGGTTTAACTGAAGTCGCTCGAGGTAGACTTGACCAAGCATTGTCAGTGGTTTGAGTTGACCATTCGCCTCTTCAGCAGTATGCTGGTTGAGATCGTCAATCAACGGATGGAGCAGACGAGCATTGTCATCCTCCGATCAGTATTCACTCTTGAATTCATTGCAGGCATGACAGGCATAAATGAGGTTGTCAATATCGTCCGAGCCATTCTGCGATTGAGGCCGAAAATGGTCAAAAGTGAGTTCCGAACCGACTTGCGCTTCCGACGCACCGCAGTAGCCGCAACGAAACGCATACACTGTGCGAACAATGCGTTTCGCTCGTGCTCAGATCACAGGGACGCCGCGACAGCGGAAGTACGCTCGGCAAGCTCGGTCAGGAGATTTCGTAAGTCGTCACGGCGTTGCGATGGCGTTTTCTGCTCCGCTTCTTGGCCTGCCTCCAAGCGTTCCAACACTGCCGAATACCGGCCGATCAAGTCTTCCAACTCTGCGGCCTGTGCTTCCAAAGTCAGCCGCTTTTGCCGCATCTGTTCCGTAGACTGTGCCAGCCGCACATCAAACTCTTCGCGGGTAATCGTTGGCAGTGTCATTAAATTGTGTCCTCACCATAAGCAGCAATATCGGTTCCCTGCGCCCGCGCCGCCTGTTGCAGTTGCCCTTCCAGTTCCGGCGAAACATACAGTGTAATGTTCATCGCCATTAACTACCTTATGGCTTTAATCCTTTACTGAAATTCTGTTCCGAGTCGAGGGACGGCTGATTTGATAACAGTGCTAAACTGATTTGCTCATCTAGGATATTTTCTTTGTCTGTACCCCACCGCGTCGAAGCGTAGTGATGAACTTGTTTAAGTGGAAACTTATGTGCTGAAAGACTAAGTCGCAAAAGGTCATAGACCTTCGGCCCAAAAGCGATCACTAGTCGTGGTTGGACGATTTCAATCTCGCGGTTCAAGATGTACCAATGCGGTGACATATCTTCGGGATGAATATCAGTGACTACAGCACGTGTTTTGATGACATCAGTTAAGTGGGCATTCGACACACCGTGTTTTTCTAACAGCGAATAAAGAAAGCGAGCGGGCTTGTCGTTGAAACTACCAGTTGAAGGACGCTCACCCACAAACATCACCGGCCCGGTCCCCAAAAATCCCTTTACAGGCTCACGTTGGGGAAAAAGCCAAGTGTTCACCATGAGATCTTCAATCTCGTTGCGGAGCAATTCAAGCTTCTGGATTTTTGCTGTTTCACTCATAGTGTTACTTCGATTTCTTTCCTGTCTTACTTTGCGAGTCAAAACAAGTCTTTCGAGGTTTTTTGATTTTCTTTGTATCTGTTGAGTTCACTCAAACTTTTCTCAGGGGATACATAAAAAACACTGATTTCCGTCTCGTCGGAGGCCAAGTTAAGCACAATCTCTGTGCCTCCGGTCGCTTCATGGTTTTGCCAAATTGAGCCATCTGCGTTCTCAAGAATGGGTATGCCATATTTTTGTGAAAGAATTGAAGCCATCTTGTCATATTCAGTTACGGCATGCCCAGCCTTAACATCCACGAAGATTGCAACTTCATACAAGCCTGTCTGATTGAATGTCAGGAATATTCTTGAGTTTCTGTGAAATATTTTCCCTTCGGCGCGGATCATCGTCGAGACTTTCTCTAAAACAGTGAAGCCTTTGCTCTGCATTTGAGCAATCGCGCTCGCCATATCAGAACCCCATGAAATGTCAGCAAAAGTAGCAGGCATAATTTCGCTCCTCATAGTAGTTAGTATAGCAAGAGAACGTCGAGGAGTCAACAAGCATTGCAGTTTTGATAGAGGAGGTCAAAGGTGAGACATAAAAAAGCCCCGGCCATTTCTGGCTGGGGCTTTGCTTTGTTTCGTTACGGCTTGAACTGTGCCTTGAAGTCGGCAATGGCTTTTTTGAGGGCGTCTACCGTGGTCTCGGAGAGCGTTTTGTCGCGGGCGATGGTTTCGGGGACTTCCGGGTAGCGGTCGGCCAGGAAGACCTTGAACTCGGCCTCGAAGCGGCGGACAGATTCGACGGGAATGTCGTCCAATGCGCCGGTATTGGCGGCGTAGATGATCGGGACTTCCTGTTCCAGCGGCAACGGCTGGGACTGGGGCTGTTTCAGGATTTCGACGAGGCGCAGGCCGCGAGCGAGCTGGGCCTGGGTGTTCTTGTCGAGGTCCGAGGCGAACTGGCTGAAGGCTTGGACTTCGCGGAACTGGGCGAGCTGCAATTTAAGCTGGCCGCCGACGTTTTTGTCCTTCATCGCTTTGGTCTGGGCGCTGCCGCCGACGCGGGACACCGAGTTGCCGACGTTGATGGCCGGGCGGACGCCGGAGTTGAACAGGTCGGTCTCTAAGAAAATCTGGCCGTCGGTGATGGAAATGACGTTGGTCGGGATGTACGCCGAGATATCGCCGGCCTGGGTCTCGATGATGGGCAGGGCCGTCAGCGAGCCGCCGCCGAGTTCTTTGGACAGCTTGGCGGACCGCTCTAAAAGGCGAGAATGCAGGTAGAACACGTCGCCGGGGTAGGCTTCACGGCCCGGCGGGCGGCGCAGCAGCAGAGACACCTGGCGGTAGGCGACGGCCTGTTTGGACAGGTCATCATAGACAATCAGAGCGTGCTTGCCGTTGTCCCGGAACCACTCGCCGATACACGCGCCGGCATACGGCGCGATATACTGCTGGGACGCGGGATCGTCGGCGGTCGCAGCCACGACGCAGGTGTATTCCATCGCCCCGTGAAGTTCCAGCGTGCGGATAATGTTCGCGACGGTGCTGGCCTTCTGGCCGATAGCAACATAGATGCAGTAAACGTCGGTGGTCTTCTGGTTGATGATCGCGTCCAAAGCCACGGCGGTTTTGCCGGTGCCACGGTCGCCGATAATCAGCTCGCGCTGGCCGCGCCCGATAGGGATCATCGAGTCTACGGCTTTGATGCCGGTTTGCAGCGGCTCTTTGACCGGCTGGCGCTCGACCACGCCCGGTGCGGGGGTTTCCAGCAGGCGGTACTCGGTGGCGACAATCGGGCCTTTGTTGTCCAAAGGCTGGCCGAGCGCGTTCACGACCCGGCCCACCAGACCTTCGCCGACGGGAATTTGGATAATTTTGCCCGTGCGCTTGACCGTGTCGCCTTCGCGAATGCCGGCTTCGGAGCCGAGCAGGACCGCGCCGACGTTGTCTTCTTCGAGGTTCAGCGCCATGCCCTGCACGCCGCCGGGGAACTCCAACAGCTCACCGACCATGCAGCCTTCGAGGCCGTAGATGCGGGCGATGCCGTCGCCGACCTGCAAAATTGTTCCGACGCCCACTTCCTGGGTATCGGCGTGATACGATTCCAGCTCGCGTTCGAGAATGGACGTGATTTCTTCCGGCTTAATTGCCACTTGTGTTTCCTCTTTTTACAGTGCGCCCTGCGAGTTCGCGCCCGATAACTGCCGTTCCAAACGCTCCAATTTGCCGCGCACGCTGCCGTCCATGACGGTATCGCCGATGCGGACAACGACCCCGCCGACAAGTGAGGCGTCAATACTTGTCGTCAGCTTGATGGTCTTGCCGGTCAGCGCTTGCAGCTTCTCGGTCAGCCGCGCTGTCTGGCCCTCGGTCAGTGGAACCGCCGACGACACTTCGGCATCGGCGGTATTCGCGTGGGCAGCCAGCAGCACCCGGAACTCGCGGGCGCATTCTTGGATCAGGTCCTCGCGCCGCTTGCGGATGAGCAGCTTCACGAAGTTCAGCGAAGCAGCCGTCACCCGGTCCCCAAACGCTTCGTCAACCACCGAGTTTTTGCGTTTATCCGAGACCAGCGGCTCCATGAGAATGGCCCGCAGGTACGGCACGTCGGTCATCAAGCGATGCATCAGCTCTAAATCAGACGCCACGGCGTCCAAGATGCCGTTTCGCTCGGCAACCGCAAACAATGCCCCGGCATAACGCTTGGCGACACGGATGTCTTTCATGCGGCCGCCCCTGCGCTTCCGTTGGCGCTGGCATACGCCGCCGCGCCGGGCATCGTCTCAGTGACGACTGCGGGAACAGTGTCCAGGCTGCCGATGAAGTCGTCTACCAGCTTCGTCTGCCGCGCTCCATCGAGATTGGCGTCAATGACTTTGCCTGCCGCCGAGACGGCCAATGTCACGATCTGCGAGCGCATTTCTAAAAACGCCCGCTGACGGTCCCGCTCGATCTCGTTGCGCCCTTGCTCGACAATTGTCTCGGCTTGTGTCCGCGCGTCGGCGACCAGATTATCACGCAGGCTCTGCGCTTCTTTCACGGCCGCCTGGATTTTCTCGCGGGCTTCTTCTTCAATGCCTGCCAGACGCTGCTCGTACTCACGGCGTGTCTGCTCCATCCGGGCGCGGTCGGCATCCATCTGGTCGTAGCTTTCAGTGATCAGCCGCTGCCGCTCGTCCAGAATGCCGAAGATGGGCTTGAACACAAACCGGTTCAGGAACCAGAGCAGGAGCAGGAAGCCGATCGCTTCGGTGACAACCAGCGGGATATTCAGCGCGAGCGGTCCGATATTCTCATTCATAGTCGTTTTTTGCGAAAGGGAGGTAGCTCGAAATTATTTCGCCAGAAGCTGAGTGATCTGATCGGCATTCGGCAGCTTGCCGAGCAGGATCAGGAAGATGACGAAGCCGAAAATGAACAA
This sequence comes from Capsulimonadaceae bacterium, assembly GCA_965277885.1. Taxonomy (GTDB): domain Bacteria; phylum Armatimonadota; class Armatimonadia; order Armatimonadales; family Capsulimonadaceae; genus JANXMY01. The sequence continues at coordinate 1,853,367 of CBDIDS010000003.1, forward strand.
TGTTTCCACCAGAGCAAAGGTCAGAAACATCAGTGTCTGAATGCGCCCCTGCGCTTCCGGCTGCCGCGCGACGCTCTGAATCGCGGACGCAAAGATCATGCCTTCGCCGATGCCCGCGCCGATCGCCGCCAGCGGGGCGGCAAGCGCCGCGCCGAGCGCCAGAAGTCCAAAATAAATCGCTGCCATGTCGTGTTCTCCTTGAACGGGTAATGAGTGAACGAGTAAAAGTTTTGTGTCAGAGCATGATTAAGCTGTGTCAGCGCTGTGCGACGCCGACCTGCGCCGGTGGGACGGCCCCGATCTGCGCTTTGGGATTTGTGTGATCCGAGACATTCTCCGCCGCGCCGAGGTCGCCGCCGCTGTCTTCATGCGTGTCCGACATAATGGCGATGTACGCGCAGGTCAAAAGCGCAAAGATAAACGCCTGCACAATGTCCGTGAATACCTGCAAAAGATTAATCACAAACTGCACCGGAATAAAAAACCGCGACCCGGCGGTGAGGGCCAAATTGTTGATGACGTCCTCGCCGTAAATGTTGCCGAACAAGCGCATGGACAGCGAAAACGGCTTGACGAACTCGCCGATGATCTCAATCGGCAGGAACAGCCAGAACAAAAAGAGGACGGGGCCGAGAAAATGCTTCAAGTATCCCAGCAAGCCTTTGGCGCGGATGCCGACGTACTGCACATAGAAAAACACAATCAGCGCCAGCGCCACCGTGGTGCTTGTCGCCGCAGTCGCCGACGTGATAATCGGCTCGGCCAGCTTGCCGTCGGCCCGGTAGCCCAGAATGCTTGGAATGAGGCCCGCAAGATTAGCAAACAAAATAAAGAAGAACAAGGACAGCACCAGAGGCAGATGCCGCTCCCCATGCGGTCCCAGCGCCCCCCGGAACAGGCCGCTCAGCTCGGAAATCGTCCACTCAAAGAAGCCTTGCAGCCGCCCCGGCTTCTTGATGTTGCGTGCACGGGCTGCGGAGACCCCCAGAATTATCAGCACCAGCGCCGCTGCGATGCCATTAATCAGATATACCGGCCACTCTTGTAAATCCAAGTCCCGTCTTTCCCCTTTGCAGAACTACAAACGCCGCTGCCCGGCAAGCCGCCTCACCGTCGCGGCGGTGACCGCCACCTGCGTCGTCACAAACCCGGCGGCAAACCAGCCGATACTGAGATGGCCGCCGCGTATCAAAAGCGCCATCAGGCCGCCGAGGAGCAGAAACTTCAGCGGCAGCAGCGCAACGAAAAGCGACTTCACCCCGCCGGTGCCGGGCTTCGCCTGCCCGCGAATGCCGGCAAACAACGGCTCCAAAGCCCGGCCGACAAAAAGGTGCAGGGAGCCGTACAACACCAGCCCGACGAGAAGCCCCCCCAGCAGGCCCAGGCTGCTCGCCGCCTGCCCGGTCAGGAGCAGCCAGCACAGCAGCGGCACATTAGCGGCACAAGCGGCGGCGGCCAGCGGACGAAACGGCGGCAGTCCCGCCGGTGTCCCATCTTGGGCCGGCCTTGCTGCCGGTTCCTGAAGCAGAGTGTTCGGCCCGGTCATTTTTTGCCCCGGTCGGTTGCGGAAAGGACGCGAAACAGGTTCAGGAAGCCGGCGGCGACGCCCGCCAGCGAGAACACAATGGTTCCCCACGGCAAGCCGCCCGAATGGTTCCAGCGGTGGTCAATCCACTGCCCGATGAGGAACCCGGCAATGATGCTTGCGGCAAACGTGGTCGCCGCCGCGAGGCCCGACCCCAGCTTCACCGCCCCGGAGCCGAGCTGCGAGCTGTCGTCCGGGCGGCTTTCCACGGCCCCGAACCCCGGTCCGGTGGAGGGTTTCGGCGCTTCGAGCGGCCGCGTGTAGATGATTTCCGGCGGTGGAGGCAGGGGGCTGTGCGAAGGAACCACGAGCGGCGTGACTTCTTCATCCTCGTTTAGTGGGTTTCGTGCGTCGTTCTCGGCCATTGCTGCCCCCTTCACTGCGGGCGTCCTTTTTTGCCCTTTTTCAGAGCGTGATGCAAAGTTTTCCAGCGCTCAGTATAACATATCGCGCGGAAGCAAGTCAACGGGTTTGCACTCTTTTTCACAAATTACTTCCGCAAACGCGGCTTGAACAGCATCTGGGAACTTTTCGGCGGTTTATGCGCTCTTATGAGAAGACTACAATGGAGCAGACTATCCCGTGAACGATCCTGGACAACAGCCTATCTTTTTCGACGAATCGCGGCGGCGCTGGAACACCGTTTCATACCTCTTTGTCATCATCGGCCTGCTTGGCGTTGTTGCCAGCCTGGCCTTTGCCGTACAGATCGTGTTCAGTCCGCAGCTGCCCGACATTTCGCTGGCGGCGTCGCGGCTGGGGCTGGTCCCGTCCCTTTTGAGCGAGCGGGACCGGCCGCTGTCGCCGACCGTGCGGCCCGTCAGCCCGAACGCGCGGCTTCACGTGACCCATGCTCATGCCAAGCTTCGGTATGTTCTCAGCCGCAATCATCAGGTGCAGGATGCCAAGCGGCGGCTTTCGGAAACAATTCAAAACGAGACGCGCCCGCAGGCCATCCCGCTCGCTGCGATCGCGCCGGGCCATGTGACGGCAGCGGTCCGGGCGGCGTTCTTTGAAAACAACGACAAGGCCGCCGTGGACTCTCTGGTCGCCCACATCGGGCAGACGACCCACCTCTTCCCGGTCTGGCTCATGCTGTCGCCGGGCGGAACCGGCTTTCACAGCATCCACAGCATCGCGACGTTCTCGGACAAGTCGGCGGCGGCGGCGGAAACGCACGCCGACACGAATGACGACATCGCGGTCGAGCAGGCCCGCGCCCACGGGGTCGCCATCCTGCCGCTTATCCAGAACTATGACTCGGACAGCGGCACGTTCCGCACGGACTGGCTGCATTCGCTCCTCAGCAGCCCGCAGAAGCGCACGGCAGTGATCACCCAGCTCCAAAACTATGTGGTTTCGGGCCATTACCAGGGCGTCAACATTGACTTTGAGACCGACTCAGCCGCCGACCGGGCCGGCATGACGGCGTTTGTGTCCCAGCTCGCGTCGGTCTTTCATCCGCTGGGCCTCTTGGTGACCCAGGACACGCAGACCGACAGCGGCGCGTATGACCTGCCGGCGCTGGCAAAACTTAACGATTTTATTATCCCGATGCTCTATGACGAAAACTCGGACGGCAGCGAAGCCGGGCCGATTTCCGGTCAAAGCTGGTTCCAGAATCAGCTCGCCAAAGTGCTGGCCCAGGTCCCCGCAAACAAAGTGGTTCTCGGCCTCGGCGCCTATGGCTACGACTGGAAAGACGGCACGACGCAGGCCCGCGACATGTCGTTCCAGGAAGCGGCGCAGACCGCTCAGGAAAACCGCTTCGGCTCAGACGGCATTATTCGGATTGACCCGGTCAGCCTCAGCCCGTACTTTACCTACAGCGATGAGTCAGGCGGCGCGGGAAGCCAAGAAATCTCGCACACGGTCTGGCTCCAAGACGCGACGACTGCCTACAACCAGATGCAGTCTGCCCTGCCTTATCATACGCTCGGCGCGGCGATCTGGGAGCTGGGCAAAGAAGACCCCAGCCTGTGGAGCTTCTTCGGCAAAGACCAGTCGCTTGCGGCGTTCGACCCGCAGACGCTGACGACGCTCACTTACGGCAAAGAGTTCGGCACGACGTTTATCGGCTACGGGGACGTTTTAGACGTAGTGCAGGCCCCGACCGACGGCTCACGCACGATCACGGTCAGCCCGAAAACGCATCAGATTATCGGAGAGCGGTTTGAGACCTACCCCTCCCAGTGGGTCATCCGGCGCACAGGCTTGGTAGACCAGACCAACGGCTCAAACGCCGTCAACAGAAAGATCGCGCTGACGTTTGACGACGGCCCGGACCCGCGCTGGACGCCGCAAATCTTAGACATCCTGCACCGGGAACACGTCCCGGCGACGTTCTTTGTGGTCGGCCAGAACGCCGAAGCGCATCCGGGCCTCTTGACCCGCGAGTGGAACGACGGCATGGAGATCGGAAACCATTCGTTCACCCACCCGGAAGTGGACCAGATCTCGCCGCTCCGCACGAAGCTTGAGCTGGACGCCACCCAGCGGGTCATTGAAGCCATGACCGGCCACATGACGACCCTTTGGCGGGCACCGAACCGGGCCGACTCCGAGCCGTCCACCGCTGCCGACTTTGATCCGGTGTTGCAGGGCGACCGCTTAGGCTACTTGTTCATCGGCGAGCAGATTGACCCGACCGACTGGAAGCCCGGCATCAAGTCGGCCCAGATCGTCGCGAACGTCCTGGCAAACGCGAACAACGGCAACGCGGTTTTATTGCACGATGCCGGCGGGGATACGCGGGCCGAGACGGTGAAAGCCCTGCCGCTGATTATCGAGGGCCTGAAAGCGCGGGGCTATACGTTCGTGCCGGTCTCCGCTCTGGTCGGCAAGCCGAAATCCGTGCTGTTCCCTGCCGTCACGGGCCGGGCCGCGTGGGGCGTCGCGCTCGACCGGGCCGTCTTTGATTTGACCTACTGGGTCGGCCTCGGCTTCACGCTGCTGTTCCTGCTCGCCATCGGCCTCGGCATCTTCCGTATGCTCGTCATGGGAACGCTCGCAACAATCCAGGCCAAACAGGAACGCGCCCGCGTCTTTGATGAAACTTACCTGCCGCCGGTCTCTGTCATTATCGCGGCGTACAACGAAGCAAAAGTCATCAACAAGACTATCGCCACGCTGCTTGACTCCGACTACCCGAACTTGGATATTCTGGTGGTAGACGACGGTTCAAAAGACGGCACTGCTGAAGTCGTGTCCGCCGCTTACGGCGCGGACCCGCGCGTCACCGTCATCGCGAAGCCCAACGGCGGCAAAGCGTCTGCGCTCAATCTGGGCATCAAGCAGTGCCGGGGCGAGATCATTGTCGCGCTTGACGCCGACACGGTGTTCGCCCGCGACACGGTCAATCGCCTGGTCCGCCACTTCGCCGACCCGGCCATCGGCGCGGTTTCCGGCAATGTCAAAGTCGGCAACCGGAACAACCCGCTGACGATCTGGCAGGCCGTCGAGTATATCACGAGCCAGAACTTCGACCGCCGGGCGTTCGATCTCCTGAACTGCATCACCGTCGTCCCCGGCGCGGTCGGCGCGTGGCGCAAAGACGCCGTGATTCTCGCGGGCCTGTATTCGTCACAAACGCTGGCTGAAGACACTGATCTGACGTTTAAGATCCGCAAGCTCGGCTACCGCATCTCCACCGACAACACGGCTTTGGCTTACACCGAAGCCCCGGACACCATCAAAGACCTCGCCAAGCAGCGCTTTCGCTGGGCGTTCGGCACCTTGCAGTGCCTTTGGAAACATAGAACGGCCCTGTTCAACCCGCGCTACGGCACGTTTGGTACCATCGCCATGCCGTCGCTCTGGGTCTACCAGATCGGCTTCCAGGCCATCGCGCCCGTTGTAGACTTAACCATCATCTGGTCCATCATCTACAGCCACTTCATTGCGCCGAACACCAGCCACCAGAACTCCTGGATGCTGATCGGCTACTGGGCGGTCTTCTCGGCGGTCGAAGTCGCGGGCGCATACCTCGCGTTCCGCTTAGACCGCGAAGACAAAAAGCTGCTCGTCTGGCTCCTCTTGCAGCGGTTCGTCTACCGTCAGCTCATGTACTACGTCATCGTCAAATCGCTCGTCTTCGCCGTGCGCGGGTCGCTCGTCGGCTGGGGCAAGCTGGAGCGCAAAGGCACCGTCCAGCAGCCCGTCGAAGCCGCCCGGCCCATCAAGCTCACGCAAAGCGAGACCGAAGACCAAATGGCTCCCGATTAACGTAAGTAGGGGCTGGGCTTGCCCCTGCCCTTTCTCATTTACAGCAAATAAAATGCGTTTCCAAATCTACAGCGGTGGAACATTGATCGGCCATAGTAACTTAGACGTACTTGATCCGTCAATGGGTATAGCCACTGGCGACTTCCAACCGTCGGAGGATTACAAGGATATACAGCCTGTGTTCCGCCTATACATTGAAGCCACTGTTAACACAGCAGACCGAAGTCCAGAAAAAGCGGAAATGATTGACCGTTATTATCAGGAACGCGATAACCTTCATCTCACTGTCAGAGTTCCAAATGGAGAAACCGTTCCGGTGCAGTGGGTTCATGTTGAGGACTTCTCGGCAGAGTTAGAGGAGATCAATGTCACGGTCGCCGCGCGAGATTGGCAAACGTTTAGTCGCTACTTTGAGCAAGAACCCATGCCGTAAACGGCACGGCTATTGGGCGCAGACGCCGTCAACTACGCCTTCGGCGCACTGGAGATGCACTTTGATGGTTAAAATCGCACAGAGACGACCACAACGCGCTTATCTGCTGCCGGCTCTGCTTGTTGCCGTACTTCTAACGGTAGCTGTCGTTGGTCAGGTCGCCCGCCCCGCTAAATCCATTGGACACGACACTTGGACGATTATGCCGGTGCGGGAATGGGGATTTGCGGTTGGGAATCAAGCCGGGTTCTGGGATGGAGTAGATCCGATAACTCATCAAGGCGTCGGGGGCCGGATTTATGTATACGGCTTTGTCGAGCGTTGGACTCATACCCGGTAGCCGGAACGCCTTGGAATAAAAATGGCTGAACGCCCGTAGTTAGGTTATGCGGTTCTCTCAGGCAAATCAAAGGCGAGCAAGTGTGGCGGGGATGCTGCTCTGGTGCTTTCTACTTCTCGCGTACCGCAGTCACCTTTCGGTTCATTCTTACGGCGAAAGCGGCGAGAAGTCTTCGCGGGGGCTGGTGTGGAACCTGTTTCTAGCGGTTGTTCCTCTGCTGTGGAGCGCGGCGTTTCAGGCGGCGACTGTTCGCAGGCGTCCCCTACTCGCCGGCATCTTCTTTTTCCTCTGGCTGCTGTTTCTGCCGAATGCGCCGTATCTCCTGACCGATGTGCTTCATCTTAAGCCCGGTGCCGATGTTCCGCTTTGGTATCTGCTGGCGGTGCTTTTGTCGTGTGCCGGAACGGGGACCCTGCTCGGTTATTTCTCGCTGCTGACGGTTCACGCGGTTGTTGAGGAAAAGCACGGTAAACAGGCCGGCTGGGCCGTCGCCGGGTCTTTGCTGCTGTGCGGCTTTGGGATTGATTTAGGCCGGTTTCTGCGTCTCAACAGCTGGGACGTGCTTGTGCATCCGCTTCGGCTTTCAGGAGCTATCGCGGGGCAGTTCAGCACTTCCGGCTCGCAGCCGCTGCTCGTGACACTGGTATTCGGAGGCGGCCTTATTGTGGGCTATCTCGTACTGCGCGTTTTTCCCGTGTTTGGACGTTCAGAGTCTCAGCCGGTTGAAGCCGGCAGCGGCTGAGGGGACAGGACTTCTTCGCTGGCCTGGACACTCCGGCCCTCCATCAATTCGTTCGGATTGTTTCATAAGATGACCGATGTGGTACTACTGTTGCGTGAGGCAAAAAAGAGAGGCTGAACGTTTCAGAAAGAATTGGCGCAGTGACGGCTCCAGAAACACGCAGCGCTGATCTTGGCCGCCGCATCTGCCGGTTTTTTATCCCCGCCCGCCAGAGCAGATTTCAGCCATTCTTGGCCCAGCAAGCCGCTCACGTTCAGTTTGGAAAAGCGCCCGTTTTGGGCCGTTCCTATCAGCTCAGTCACCTAAAGGAGAACCCACAAAAATGACATCAGCAAAAACCCGAACCCCACAGATCGGGGCGATCACAGTTGGAGCAGCGCTTGCACTTGGGCTGCTGTCGGCCGGCAGCGTGTTCGCACAAGCGCCCTCCGATGCAAACGCCGTCTTTATCGGCGGCACATCCATCATGCGTGTTACCACCGCTTCCGGCGGTTACTCTCCGCAGCAGCGGGCCACCGCGATCGAGGCGCGGCTGAACCGTATCCTTGCCCTCGCCCCCATTCATCCCTCAGACGTTACTGTAACCAAAGGGATGCCGCCGACCGTGCGGGTCAAGGGTCAACTCTTCTTCACGGCCGACCAGGCGAGCGCCCAGGCCGACCATGTGACGCCGATGGCTCTGGCAAACCAAATCGCGAGCCGGCTGCGAACAGTCCTGCCCGCCCTGACCAAAGCCAAATAGCGAGCGAACCAGACTCCTGCCTGCAAAGGCTGGAGTCTTCGTTCCCGTGCGAAGCAGATAACGAGATTCGGCGCAAGATGACGGCCTGGAAAAACTGCTCCTGAAACCACGTTGCACGCCGTATGTCGTCATCCGTGTACGACTGCCCGGCGGCCGCGACGATCAGCTTGTCGTCTGCATCGTTCGTGCGGTGGATGACTGCGATGCACGACCCGGTGAACTCCGCCAGCGGCACGGAAACTCCCAGAACATAGGCGTCAAGCTCCGCGCCGTCCGGCGAAAGCGTGTGCGGGACGAACCCGTAATTGAGCGGATATACGAAGCCGTGGCGTGGATGCTTGGAGCCGAGGGGCCGGTCAATTTCCAGCGTCACGGTTTTGCCCAGGAAGTCTAAGGCGTTTGTGGTTTCCATGCGGTCCCCAGCCAGTCTGCCGCAAGCGCAGACACATCGGCAAACGTCGGCAATGTTCCTAAATCTCCCTGAATACCGCCGCCCTGGACAAGAAGCGGGACATACTCGCGGGAATGATCAGTAGACGCGGTGGCTGGGTCGTTGCCGTGGTCTGCCGTGAGGATCAGCAGGTCGTCAGGCCGCAAAGCTTCGAGAATGCCGGCAAGCGCGGCGTCAAATTCTTCCAGCGCATGGGCAAAACCAGCGGGGTCGTTGCGGTGGCCGTAGAGCATATCAAAGTCTTCGCAGTTCGCAAATATGAAGTCTTCGCGCCCGTGCTGCACGGCGTCTAAAATCGCGGCGAGATGCGCGGGGTTGCTTTGGGTGCGCTCGGCGCGGGCGAAATAGGGATGGGGAAATAGGTCAGCGACAACGCCGACAGCATGGGCGGTTTTGCCGGCGTCCGACAGCGCCGTGAAAAAGTTCGGGATGGGCGGAGGCAGCGGGTAATCACGCCGATGCTCGGTGCGCCGAAACATCTCCGGCCCGTCGCCGATGAACGGCCGCGCGATGACGCGCTGAACATTGCTCGGCGTGACAAGCATCTTTCGCGCCGTTTCACAGATCGTATAAAGTTCCGGCAGCGGCACGACGCTTTCGTGGGCGGCGACTTGGAACACGCTGTCTGCCGACGTATACACAATCGGCTTCCCGGTCGCAAAATGCTCTAGGCCGAGCGCAGTCAAGATCGCCGTTCCCGACGACGCGACATTGCCGAGCGTTCCGCGCCCGATCTTGGCTTCAAACGCGGCAATCAACTCAGGCGGAAAGCCGTTGGGATACGTCGGGAACGGCGTCTTCGTCGTAATTCCCATCAGCTCCCAATGCCCGGTTACGCTGTCTTTGCCCGCCGACGCTTCCGCCATTTTGCCCCAGCCGCCCGACGCCTCCGGGTCTGGCGCGACGCCCAAGATTGGGGCGATATTGCCGAGACCTAAGCGCTGCAATGTCGGCAGATGCAGGCCGCCCACGGCTTCGGCGACATGGGGCAGGGTCGCGCTGCCACTTTCTGCCGCCCCGCCGTACCTTGCTGCGTCCGGCATGGCTCCGACCCCGCAGCCGTCCAAAACAATTAGAATGACACGCCGCATAGCAGCTTTCTTTGAGGCAGCATTAGGCAGACACAAGTTGGGCGGCTTTTTCCTCTTCGATTATCTCTAACGCGCCTTCCATTCGAGCCAGCTCCTGATTGACATCTAGGCTGGCGTAGTCGTCCGGGTGCTGCTTTAACCAAGCACAAACCATTTGACGCGCTTTGCGGATTGCAGGGAGACACCGCTGGCGTTCAAGCTGTTCAATAGATGACCAAAGCTGCTCTCTTTCTTCCTCAAACGGTTCCATGAAGTTACCCTCCCCTTAATTTGGAAAATGCCACTGCGAATATGCGTTGAAAGTTGTAATAATCATCGGCAGGCAAAAGCCTACCCAGTTCAATAATTCTTCCCGGTCGATTTTTGACAGGCGTTGTCAGCAGAGATTGGTAGAAACTGGGTGAGGATTCTCCTAACGCAGTTCTAAATGCCTCCAATGCTTCGATGTACCTGTTGACTTTGTGATTATTTTCAACCGCTGCGAAAATAGACGACGCAAGGTTAAACCCAAGCGAGAACAGAACTTCATTTCTGAGTGTCCGCTGCAACTGCTCTACAACGCCTTCCTCCCAGCCGGGCAGTTCAAAGTAGGTCGGCGACGTCAGACCAATAGAAAACAGATGCAGCGCCTCGTGTATCTCGGTTCGCCACCGCAGATCTGTTGTCGCAAGTCTACGGTTGATGCTGATGCTGCCACTCCAAAGCGCCTTGCCGTAGTTGTCGGCGTCCTCAGACAGCTCAACATCACCATTCCAGCGTGATCTGCGGCCCAATCGCTGTTCAAGAAAGTCGGTTATTGCTGCAATTTCGTCCGTGACTTGTGCTTGAAGGTCGTCCATGATGCTTCATAGTACCCGATTATGCCCTGGGGTGCGTTCGGTCGTAGACTTCCCGGAGGCGGGCGACATCGACCTGGGTGTAGCGCTGGGTGGTGGCGACGCTGACATGGCCGAGCATCTCCTGAATTGCCCGCAGGTCCGCCCCGCCGGACAGCAAATGGGTCGCAAACGAGTGGCGCAGCGCATGGGGCGAGATGGTTCGGGCGATGCCGGCATCACGGGCGTAGGCTTTCACGAGCTTGAGAAAATGGTTCCGGGTCAGCGGGCCGCCGCGCTTGGTGACGAATAAAGCGGAAGTCGGCGGCTTTCGCGCCAGCAGGGCCGGGCGGGCTGAGTTCAAGTAAGTCGTCAGCGTTTCGGAAACGCCGTCGCCGAGCGGGACAAGCCGCTCTTTTCTGCCTTTGCCGAACGGGCGCACCAGACGCGCCCGCAGGTCAACATTCCGGGCTTCTAAAGACACCAGTTCCGAGACGCGCAGGCCGCAGCCGTACATCATTTCCAGCATGGCCCGGTCCCGGACGCCTTCAGGCGATTTCGCATTAGGGGTGTTCAGCAGCCGTTCAATCTCAGAAAGAGACAGCGTGTTCGGCAGCCGGACAGCCGTCTTTGGCGGGTCCACAGCGAGCGACGGGTCGATGTCAATCACTTCTTCGCGGCACAAATACTGCATCCAGAGCTTCAGCGAGATCGTCTTACGGCTCACGCTGGCCGGGGCCAGCCCGGCCCGGCGCAAAGACGCCAGAAAGTCGTACACATGGCCCGGCGTGACCGCGCGAACCTGCGTGATGTTCTCCCGGCGCAGGAATTCTACAAACTGCGTGAGGTCGTAGCGATAAGCAATGAGCGTCTGCTCCGACAGGCCGCGCTCGGCGGAGAGATTGGCGAGATAAGCGTCGAGATGATGGGTCAAGAACCCACCCCGGTTCGTCCCTCACCGGCCCTCCCGAAACGGGAGGGCGAGGAGCAAGAATAAGAGGACGCAGCAAGCAGCCCCCTCGCATACAATCCAAAACTCTTTGCCCTCCCGTTTCGGGAGGGCCGGTGAGGGACGAACCGGGGTGGGTTCTTCATGCCGCCTCCGTCAAATCGTTCTGCGTGAAATTGCGCGGCTCGCCGCCTTCGGGCAATGGGTCTACCACATACTCGGCTTCGTCTTCCTGCCAGCCTTCCTCGCCAATGCCCGGTGGCTCGGCGGACGACGCAGGCCGGGCGCGGGTGCCGGCCCAGAAGCGCAGCATGTCAATTTTCTCTTTCATCGTCATAGACAGTGGGATAGACTGCTTCGCGACTTTGAGTATGTCTTCCGTGGTGATGTCACGGTCCAGGTTGAACGCATCGTACATGGCCGAGATAACCGCCTGCTCGATTTCCGCCCCCGAATAGCCTTCGGTCGCTTCGGCCAGCGCATTCAAGTCAAACAGCGCCGGGTCGCGCTTTCGCTTTTTCAGGTGAATGGTGAAGATTTCAACGCGCTCCGGCTCACCCGGCAGGTCCACAAAAAAGATCTCGTCAAAGCGGCCTTTTCGCAGAAGCTCCGGCGGCAGGGCCGACACATCGTTTGCCGTCGCGACCACAAAACACGGCGCGGTCTTGTCTTGCAGCCAGGCTAAGAATGTCCCGAACACGCGGGCCGTCGTGCCGCCGTCGCTGATGCCGGACGACTGCGTTCCTGAAAACCCTTTTTCCAGCTCATCAATCCAAACAATGTTCGGCGCGGTGCTTTCCGCTACCCGGATCGCCTTCCGAATGTTTTCCTCACTCTGCCCGACAATGCCCCCAAAAATCTTCCCGACATCCATTCTGAGAAGCGGCAGACGCCAAAGCGAGGCTATGGATTTGGCGCTGAGCGACTTTCCACAACCCTGAACGCCTAAAATCAGGATGCCTTTGGGGGCTGGCAAGCCGTAGTCGCGGGCTTTTTCGGTGAACGCGACGGTGCGCTTGTCCATCCAGTCTTTGAGTAAATCCAGGCCGCCGACATCGGCGAAGGCTTCGGAGGCGCGGTAGTATTCCAAAATAGCCGACTTGCGGATGATCTGCTCTTTTTCGGACAGCACGACATCTACGTCGAACTTGCGCCGCTCGACCAGCGACTTCGCAAAAACGTTCTCCGCCTCCATGCCCGTCAGGCCCTGCGCCGCGCTCAAAACCTGCTCGCGCTCTTCTTTGGTGAGATTGGTCTGCACCTGCGGGTTCGCCCGGACCGATTCGATAATGCTGTCTAATAGCTTGCCCAAATCTTCCAGGGTCGGCAGCTCGTAGTCTACCACCGTGATTTCTTTTTCCAGCTCCGGCGGCAGCCGCAGCACCGGCGACAGCAGCACCAGCGTTTTGTACGATGTTTTGAGCGCATACGTCAAATCACGCAGGCGGCGCACTAAAGCCGTGTCGTTCAGGAACGGGTGGAAGTCTTTCAAGAGAAAGACGGCCTGATCGCGGGACTCCAGCACGAAATCCAAAGCCGCCAATGGGTCCCGCGTCACTTCGTCCCGGTTTGACGGGTTCAGCACCATGCCCTGCGTCACGGTCCACTGGTACATCTTTTTGCCGCGAGCTTTGGTGATGGCCCGCAGAGCGTCTTCGACTCGTTTTTCCTCCCACGAGACCACATAAATAATCGGGTATCGCGCCCGAATCAGCGTTTCCAGCTCCGTATCCACCGCGCTTTGTGCCATCGTGTTTATCCTTGCGGCTCCAACAAGCCGTCTGCCTCGCGCTGCTTCCGCGCCGCTTCCAGTCCCAGCCAGATTTCCCGGTAACGCTCACGGACAAACGGATTAAGCTGATCCGCCATCGCTTCCGGCAGCCGAAGCATTCTAACGACTTCCACCACATCCGTAATGTCTTTGGAGCGCTCAATCCCTCCCGTCATGCCGGACGCCAGCTTTAACTCAATCAATGCTTCCAAATTAAGTATCTGTATCGCATCCTGATCTGTTGCGACGGTGCTAGGCTTAGGGAACGCCACCGGCTTTGGCTTGCCGTCGCCGGGAAACTCACCGGCGACGAGAAACTCAATCCGAACGCCGTTTTCCGTATCGCGCAGGTTTTTACTGCCCGTAAATGGGGGCCGGTAGCCGCTGCCTTCCAGCAGTTCGTGGATTTTTGCTAGTCCCTCGCTCGTGACAAGAATATCCACATCTTCCGTAAACCGCCGGAAGCCATGCAAAAACAAGGCCATACCGCCGACCACCGCATAGTCAATACCCAGAGCATTGAGCCGCGCCGTGATGCGCCGCAGCGACTTCTGCACTTCGCTTTCGTTTTGAAAAAACATTCCGCCCTCCCTAAGCGCCCAGTTGATGTCCGCGTTCATCCGCTGCGTGTAGTCGAGTTCTGCTGCTGCCTGCGTCATATCGGTCTGTCTCGCCCTTCCGCAATGTCTTGTTTGCCTCGCGCGATGATTTTATCAAACCGCCCAGATTCCACATCACGAGCTATTTCCTCGTCCCAGCGTTCGTTTTTCAGTTCGTCTAAGCGTTCCATCAACTGCCAAAACTCGCCTTGCGGGAGTTCGGCGATCATGGTTTCTATTTCTTGAACGGTCATATCTGCTAGTCTTCTTGCTCCTCGTGTATAAATGATGCGAATGCACGGGCAAAAGCGTTATTGTCCTGTAATTCCCAGATAACATGGTTAAGAGGAGCGAAAAAACCGTCGAGTTTGGTTTCGTCGAGCTTTGCCATCCACTCACGCGCCTCTTGGAATCCCGATGCAAGGACATAGACGGGGAAAAGCGTCATGGATTGACGGCAAGCATGACCGGCATCCGATAATCCTAAAGCCTCGAAAGCATCTGCCACTGCCGCCATATCTGTAGAGCCTTCATAGAAGTATTGAAAGCCACCATTGCAGATGATGCCAAACGCTGACCAAGCCCGCACAATGACTTGCTCTGATGAAGACAAACTATAGATGCCTGCAAGGTCGGCACGAGCGGCTAACCTTTCAGCGGTGCAGGCAACGTCATTGTAGGTGATAGCAATCATGCTAATTGTACCTCGGCGCGGACAACTCCTGCACGCTGGTGGCGGGCGGTGAGCTGACCGTGCCACCGGCGGGGGCGTGGACGATCCAGTCGAAGTGGGCGCGGTCTTCGGTGGCATCGGCGACGGGGCTGAAACCGCTGGCGGCTTTGAGGTGGCGGCCTTCGAGCTGGCCGAGTTCTTCGCGGAGGCGGCCAATCTGCAAGGTCGCGCCTTCGGGGAGCGCGATTTCAGCCAGCACGGGGCGGACGCTTTTGCGCTCTAACGCCCGCTTGGAGACATACGACGGCAGCCAGCCGGTGTTCTGGACAACCAAGCGAACGCGGTAGACGCCGTCGCCGAGGGGTTTCGCTTCGGCGGCGAGCAGTTCCAGCTTGGGCGAGATGAGGGCCTGCCAGACCAGCCAGTCGGCATGGGGGGCGATCTCGGCTTCCAAGAGGTGCGGGGGCGGGTTGCGGAAGCAGTAAGCGTAGTCCCAGCCGCCGATCTCGACGGGGCCTAAGTCGGGGTGCAGGAACGGGGTCCAGTCAACGAAGCCGAGGCCGTCCAGCTTTTCGTCGTTCCAGCGGATGAGCTTCAAGTCGTCTTCGACGGGATGCTCGCGGAACCACTCGATGAACTTGTAATCCGTGATGCCGGCCTGGCGCTGCGGGGACCAGAGTTCGGTGGTCCAGGCGTAGACGCCGAGATGGTCGTACATCCAGTCGTCGAAAACGCCGGTAATGACTTCTTTCGGGTGGTACTTGAAGTCGTGGAAGACGGAGACATTTGGGTAGCCGGTCAGCGCGGTCCCCTTGTCGCCGATCTTGCCGAAGGTCCATAAATCTTCGGGGATCATCTCGGAGTCGGCTTTGACCCCGTAAGGCCGCAGAATGACGCCGCTGAGGGTGTGGAATGTCACCGCGCCGCAGATGTTCGGGTGCTTGACAATGAAGTCCACCAGCGCCCGGACTTCGGGTTCACTCGTCGGGTACTCCCCTGCCCCGGATTGGTCGCCTTCGGGCCGCCATTCCGACGGGAAGTTGCGGTTTAAGTCCAAGCCCTCTTTGTTGGGCTGCAATTTCACTTGAACGCCGTCATAATTGGTCAATCGGCCTTCGGGCAACTGGCGGTAATAGGTGCCGCCGGTCTCAGTCGGGTCGCGCCGGATCAGCAGGCGCGGCTCGTCGGGGTGGGATTTCCAGGGGCCGTTCGGGTCAGGTATCCGCATAGACAGCAGCTTGCCGTTGCCGTCAATGTCTTCGCGTTTCAGCCCTTCAATCGGCTCCTCGTCAAAGGGATAAGGCCGGGCCGACGACCGCAGCCAGCGCGGCGGGACCTGCATTGCAAGCTCTGCGCCGTCGGGATTGACGCGGGGAACGATGTAGAAGGCGCGGGTGTCCAGAGCGCGGGTGATGTCAGCATTCGCGCCGTCTTCGGTGACGAGCTTATGCAGCAGATACAGCGCGGCGCTGGACGGCGACAGTTCGGTCGCGTGGATGTTAGCGTCCACCCAGAACGCCGGTTTCTCGTCGGCGGGGCCGGTCGCGAAGCGTGTCACGGTCACAAGCCAAATCTCGCGGCCCTCGTAGGACTGACCGAGGGAATGAAGCTGAACCAAATCGGAGTGAGCTTCCGCGATTTGATGCAGGGCTTCGGTTATCTCGGCGTAGGTCAAGTATTTGTCAAAGCGCAGAGGTGTTTCGGGCATGGGTTTAGGTTTCCTTTATCTATAGCCGAGGGAGCGTGGGAATAAATTCCTACGCTATGGGGCGAGGACGCCTAATGTCCATCTTCATGGACAAAGATCAGGGCAAGAGCGAACATCCTCATCCATGCCCGCGAAGGCGGTCATTGGGCGTCTGCGCCCCATACGAAGTAATGCCGCAGGCATACAGCGCAGGAATTTATTCCCACGCTTCCCGCGCTCTTTCCTTGCTTTCAGGTAAAATTGCTTCATGTCCGCGATTACCCATCACTTCTTCGTCTGCACCAACGCCCGGCCACCGGGCCATCCTCTGCCCTCGTGCGCCCCGCGCGGCGGGCAGGCAGTCTTTGCGGCGTTCACGCGGGAGCTTGCTCGGCGCGGCTTTCCCAAGAACGTCAAAGTCACGGCGTCGGGCTGTTTGACGCCCTGCAATTATGGGCCGAATGTCGTGGTCTATCCTGAAGGCGTCTGGTACGCGAATGTCACCGACGCCGATGTTTCCAAGCTGCTGGCGGTGCATCTGGACGGTGTCGGTTCGGCAGACGATTTGCGTCTGCCGGAAGATGTTCAGTTGACTTGACGCAAACAAAGAGAGAAGAGGGCGCAGCAAGCGGCGCACCCTGCATTGTACCGGGACCTTTCCTGTAGGGGCGTTGCTTGCTGCGCCCTTTCCCGAATGTGCTCTTAGCTGCCTTTGGCAAGAAACTCCCCTGCCAGCCGCTCCGCGCCGTCTTTGTCATCGGGGGCCAGCCGCCCTTCCACGACTTCATTCACTAAGTATTGTTTGACCGCGCCTAACTGCTTGCCGGGCTTTAATCGCAGACGCGCCATCAGCTCCTGGCCGTCGAGCGGCGACGTGAGCGCGGCGATGTCCTGCGCTTCCTGAATGGGGGTCATTCGAGCGCGAAGCTCCTGGGCGCGGGAGATGTCCGTATGCTCCGGGGCCAGCGCGGAGACGTCTACGCGGTGGATCTCAAACAAGTCGTCAAGCTGCGGCCCTAAATCCCGAATGAGGCGGCGGACGGCGGCGTCGGTCCAGAGCGGCTTGTATTCGCCGATCCGCATATGCTGGGCGACTAATTGAGTGACGGCGGCGATCTCGTCATTGGAGAACTTCAGGCGGGTCATCAGCTTGCGGGTGATCTCTGCGCCGGTTTCGGCGTGGCCATAAAAGTGGACCCGGCCATCGTCGCCGATGCCTTTGGCGGACGGCTTGCCGATGTCGTGGCACAGCGTCGCCAGCCGCAGCGTCAGCGAGGCGTCTTGGGGCAGGTTGCCGAGGGCAAGGAGCGTATGCTCCCAGACGGGGTAGGCATGGAACTCGTTCTGGGTGACGCCCACCATCGCCGTCAGCTCCGGCGCGAACTGGGCGAGCAGGCCGCTGTCTTTGAGCAGTTCCAGGCCGAGCGGCGCACGAGTCGTCATCAGGGTTTTGCAGAACTCTTCCCGGATACGCTCGTAAGAGATCACGCGGGTACGGTTCGGGTTGGTGTCGCTGAGGCGGTCGGCCCGCTGCCGCATGGCCTTCCAGGTGAACGGCTCAATGGTGAACCCGAAGCGGGCGGCGAAGCGCACGGCTCGAAGCATTCGCAGGCCGTCGTCTTGAAATGTCAGCAGCGGGTCGGCCGGCGTGCGGATAATCCCGGCGTTGATGTCCGCCAGCGCAAGGCCGAGCGGGTCGGTGATCTCACCCGCCTCTAAAGATTGCAGCAGCGTGTTGATCGTGAAGTCGCGCCGCTTGGCATCATCGGCCAGTGTTCCCGCTTCAACACTGTCCGGCTTGCGGCTGCCGGGTGCATACGACTCGGTCCGGGCCGTCACCATTTCTACGGCGCGGCCTTTGACTACGACCATTGCCGTGCCAAACGTGGGATACACGACCGGCTCGAAGTCCGCCGCGCCCTGCTGCCTCAGAAACCGGGCGAGCGCCAGAGCGTCGCCTTCCAGCACAAGGTCAATGTCGTCTTTGCCCGACGGGAGGCCCATGACTTGATCGCGGACAAAGCCGCCGACAAGAAACAGCTTATGCTCATACTGGGTGCCGCGCACGGCGTCGCGCAGAGTTTGCAGAACGAGTTCGGTTTCGGGGGATGGCAGAGCTGGAGAATTCGGAAGCGGCATAGCAGAGTATACCCGGCACTGGAAGTACCGGGGTCTTTGGGTACACTCTCCCCACTATGACCCTCCAACAACTCATCACCCAAAGCCTCACGCGCGGCCTCAAAACCGGCCTTGCGCTGGCCGCAGCCACGAACGCCGCCATCATGCTGGCCTCGGACAAAGAAAACGGCAGCCCCTGGGCCGCGCTGAACTCGGTCGCGCATATCATAGACGGTGACGAAAAAGAGCAGCCGACCGTTTATTCGCCGCGCGAGTCCTGGCTCGGCATCGGGGTCAACGGGACGGCGATGTGCGCGTGGGGCGTGATCTATGAAGGCGCATTGCTTGTCACCAAGACAAAAAGCAACGTCTTTACCGCGCTGCTCGCCACGACCGTGGCCTATTTAATTGACTACAAAGCCGTGCCGAAGCAGTTCACGCCGGGGATTGAAAAGCGCCTCAGCCATCATTCGGTGCTGATGGCTTATGCCGCGCTTGCGCTGGGGCTTGCGCTGTCGCCGGTGTGGAACAAGGAAGCAAAAGCGTAGCGGACAATGGGGGCAGAAATAGAAAGGAAGGGCGAACCTTGTGTTCGCCCTTTCCTATTGTAGCTCTTTGTAGCTCTATCCTCGCCGCTTTTCCAGGAGTGGGCGCGAGGGCCGTTCTCATGTTATAATGGACAATGCACTCCGCCCGGTCCCTACTCGCCTGCGGCCTGCTCCTGGCGCTCGCCGCACCAGGGCAGGCACAAACGGCTCCTGCGTCCCCACCTTCCTCTAATCCCACGCCGGCGACTTCTGCACCGGCGACTTCTGCACCGGCGACTTCTGCGCCTGCCAGCTCGGCGCTGGCAGGCCCGCCCCCGACGGTTCCGGCGACGCTGCCGAGCAGGCCGGGAACGCTCACGCCCGCCGTGCCGAACTCGACCGGAACCGTGCAAAGCCTCGGACAAGCGCCCGCCAGTGATGAAAACGCGGAGGCGTACACGACCGACCGGACGGTAGACCCGAACCGCTCGGTGATTTTAGACCACGCTGATACATTTGAACAAACCGAGGCCGGCAAGTTCACCGCCCAGGGCAATGTCCGCGTGCGCTACCAGGGCTACCATTTGAGCGCCGACCGCGTGGAAGTAGATACGGACCGGGGGATCGCACGGTTCACGGGCCATGTCCGCCTGCTCACGCCGAATGGGCAGCCCGTCGATGTGGAGGAAGGCGGCGTTCTGCAAATCAACCTGCGGCGCGGCACCTACCAGATCGCCGGGGTGCGGTCGGTCATCGCGCCGGAGCAGTCGCAGGTCGGCCTGATTTTGCCGATCTTCGTCTACGGCGGCCAGATTCGGGGAAGGCCCGGCTTTATTGACGCCCGGAACGGGCAGTTTACCACCTGCGACTTTCTCGATCCCCATTATTCGTTCGGCGCCCGCGAGCTGTATCTCATTCCCGGACGGCGGCTGGTCGGGCGCAATGTGTCCCTGTACCGCAAAGGCCACCGGGTGTTCTCCATTCCGTACCTTGTCGTGCCGCTGACCGACCGCCTGGCCCGGCAGACACTGTTCCCGCAGGTGGGACAGACTCCCGACGAAGGCTATTTCATCAAGTTCGCGTTCGGCTACGCGCTCACGAGCAGCCTGCCGGGCATTCTGCGCGTGGAAGAGTTCCAAAAGAAAGGCACCGGCCTCGGCTTTGACCAGGACTACGGCCTGAATACCAACCCGAAGCGCGGCTACGGCCTGTTCACGATCTACAGCTTGTACGACCAGAGCCGCCAGGTGGAGGATTTGAATGGCAGTCTGACCCACACCCAGCAGTTCGGTACGGTGACGGCCAACATCACGTCCCAGTTCCAGCAAAACTCGTACTTCGCAGGGCTGGAAAAAAGCCAGTCGCAGAACACGACCGTGAACCTGACCCGCGCGGTCGGCAATTTGAGCGACTCCCTGCAAACCACGCTCGTCCAGAACAATTACGGGTCGGGTTTGTCCCAGAACTTGACGTCGTCGTTCGACCAGACGTTTTCGCCGACCGGGTCCCAGCAGATCCACACGCGCTTCGACTTTTCGCAGGTCAACTCGCCGGGCTTCTCCGGCCTCGGCGGCCAGGACACGCAGCAGCTTGATTCCAATCTGGATTACACGTCGCGCGGCAAGCTGTTTGATTTGGAGCTTTTGGCAACCAAATACAACTCGCTTCATAATTCCGGCGGCTCCCAGTTCTTCGGCAGCCTGGAGCGCCTGCCGGAGTTTCGGATCGCAACCGACGCCCTGCGCCTCAAGGCTCTGCGGCGCTTCCTGCCGAAAACCGCCCGCCTTGACCTCTCGCTCGGCGCATTCAACGAGCCGTCGTCCATGACCAATTCCCAGCGGGCGAGATTTGATTTAGATTTAGGAACAACCACCCAGCGCATCAACAAGCGCAGCGATTTCCAGTACGCCGGATCGTTCCAGCAGGGCTTTTACGGCGACAACACGGCCCAGTATGTGCTGAACGGCCGCACCGGCTACACGCTGCGGATCGGGAGCAAATCTACGCTTGGCGCGACATATTCCTACCTGCGGCCCTACGGCTACACGCCGTTCCAATTCGACTACGCAGGCAGCTCCAATCTGGCGGGCCTGAACCTCGCCTTGCAGGACTCGAAGCAGGTCCAGTTCACCGTCGGCACCGGCTACGACTTCAACCGCGAACATTCCGCCTACGGCGACCGCGCGACCCCGTTCCAGTCGGTCGCCGGCCAGGTGCTGTACACGCCGGTCCAGTTTTTGCGCTTCCGCACCACGGCGTCGTATGACCTGAACAACAGCCGCCTGCAAGATTTGACCAACGCCCTGACCATTCGCGGCTCCGACCTGCTGGCGTTCGACTTGTCGGGCCGCTACGACCCAAACTTGAAGCGCTACACGACACTGAACGGCGACCTGAACTTTCCGTTCTTCCGCGTCCGCAACGAGGACGCCGGCTACCGGGTCCGGGCCATCGGCGGTTACAACGGCATCACCAGCCGCTTCGACTACAAAGGCTTAGAACTGACCCGCTCCTGGCACGACTACGAGTTCAACTTCATTTACCAGGACACCCCCCAGGGCCTGCGCCCCGGCTCCAGCTTTACGCTCTCCTTCCGCCTCAAAGCCTTCCCCGCCTACGAGCCGTTCGCCACCGGCCAGTACGGCCAGGCACTGGATACCGGCGTCGGCCAGACGCTTTAGAAAACACCTTGCTTGTGGTAGTATAGAACTGATTTCCGTGATATTGTCACGCAAAAGGGCTACAAATAAACCATGTTGATTGACTTCACTGTCGAGAACTTCCGCTCCATCAAAGAGCCGGTTACTTTAAGTGCCATTGCACACCCTAGCCGAGAAGTCGTAGTCTTAGAGAACAGCGCCGCCCGACGCCGTATCAAGTCGGATAGTTCAATCGCTCCTGCTTTTCCAGTGGAGGGGCGTGGATTAGAGTTGTTACCCGCTCTCGGCATATTTGGCGCTAATGCTTCAGGCAAAAGCAATGTGCTAAAAGCTTTAGAAACACTGCTTTCTGTCATCGGAACAAGAGGTTCTACCAGGGAGTATCTCACATGGCAGCTACACCCTTTCAAACTTGATGCCGCAACGCCACAAAAGCCTACCGTTTTCCGGCTAAGGGAAGTACGCGACGGAAATATCTACACCTATTCGCTCATTCTACGTCAGGACCGTGTTCTTGAAGAGACTCTGGAATATATTCCTGCTTCTCCTAAACGAAAGTCGAGCAGACTACTTTTTTCAAGAAGATGGGACGAAAAGTTAGAAGAGTATGTTTGGGAAAATGGAAGTGATTTTGCCGGTCCACACATCCAGTTAGAGGCGAGCCTACAGGCGCATGAGATATTTCTGACACTCTTCATTAGAAGATTAGTGGTCGCCGTCATTGAACCTTTTATAGAAAGTGTTGACCTGCACTGGCCAGGTTTAGGATTTGGCTCCGAAGAGGATGATTATGACCTCGTTTTAAGGATACTAAGTCACTCTGAACCGAGCAAACAGCAGGAGTGGCTGGATCATCTGTCGGAAATCCTTTGCCGTTTTGACACAGGAATTAGCTACCTTGAACTAAAACGAGATCAAAATAGCTCGAAGTATGATAATTTCGAGCTTTTTGCTTGGCATAGAACTCCGATAGGCTCAGTGCGATTTCCGTTCTACGAAGAGTCAGCCGGAACACAGCGCCTTTTTGTACTTGCTTACAAGATGTTGGACGCATTTTCCGACGGATATACAATGCTTGTCGATGAACTTGGTTCTAATATCCATCCAAACATCACACGAGAAATTATCAGGCAGTTTCAAAGCCCCAAAAGCAACCCAAAACGCGCCCAGCTTATTTTCACCAGCCATGACAACACGCTTCAGCAGCGAAATCTACTGCGCCGCGATCAGGTTTGGTTCACGGCGAAGCGGGACGACGGCAGCACGGAGCTTTATCCGCTGACGGACTTTAAGCCGCGCAATGACCTTGCTATCGATAAAGCTTATCTTGACGGTCGTTTCGGGGCGGTTCCTGTCCTTCCCGACGAAGACGAGTTCTTGGCGGGCTTGGAGATGGCACGGTAATGGCGAGAAGGCCAACAGCATCTTTTCAGCGCCCATTTCGCCAGCGTTCGATTGGACGCAGAATACTCATTGCCTGCGAGGGCGAAAAAACGGAGTATGGCTACTTTGAAGATATTCGTAAGTCACTTCGGATGGAGCCAAGCAAAATCATTGTCTTGAAGCCGGAAGCCAGCGATCCGCTCGGCATTGTCAGGCAAGCACTAGAGGAGCGAATATACCGTCAGCAGGAAGAGGTATGGGATGAAGATGACATGGCTTGGGCCGTGTTCGACGGTGACGAACACAAGGCAAGCAATATCGAGAATTGGCGTCAGGCGTTAAGGCTTGCACAAGAAAAGGACATCCGCCTTGCGATTTCCAACCCCAGCTTTGAATACTGGTATCTTTT
The DNA here is from genome assembly GCA_965277885.1 of Capsulimonadaceae bacterium. Classification (GTDB taxonomy): domain Bacteria; phylum Armatimonadota; class Armatimonadia; order Armatimonadales; family Capsulimonadaceae; genus JANXMY01. The sequence continues at coordinate 1,876,566 of CBDIDS010000003.1, forward strand.
GCATTATCAGGATCAAACCGGCTACTTGACGCGGCAGCAAGCGTTGAACTTGTTCAGAGGTCACGTTCCAAAGTACGAAAAATCTGATGTTCTTTACCGAGGGGAGCTTCAATCGCGAACGGCGGCAGCTATTGGCCGTGCACAACAAGCAGCAGATCAAGCAAAGACGGACACGGATGATCCTTATTCTAACCCCTGCACTCATGTTTGGGAATTAGTCGCGCTGATTTTGTCTCTACAAAAAGAAGCCAGAGCGTAAGGCCTTGGCGGAACAACTGAAAAGGGGCAGGTGACATCACGCTCTCCTTCCGCCTCAAAGCCATCCCCGCCTGCGAGCCGTTGGCCACCGGTCAGTATAGGCAGGCATTAGATATAGGAGTGGGGCAGACGCTTTAAGCATTTGCTTTTCTCGGCTGCGGGCGTTTGGGGGTGGCGAGGACCGGAAAAAGGTATAATGAAAGGAGAACTCGCGGAGGAAACACCATGTCGGATTCGCTGCTCGGACGGCTGGAACAAAAGATCGAAGACAAGATTCTCGGCCGGAACCCCCTGCCGCTGTCGTACCCGCGCCGTCCTACCCGCGCGGTCAAAGTCGGCCCCGTGACCATCGGCGGCGGGCATTTGGTGGTCGTGCAGAGCATGATCACAGAAGAAACGCGCAACGTGGACGGCTGCGTCGCCCAGATCATCGCCATGGCCGACGCCGGGTGCGAGATTGTCCGGGTGACGACTCCTACCCTGGCCGAAGCGTATAAGCTCGGCGAGATCCAGGCCGAAGTCCGGCGGCGGGGCTACAATGTGCCGCTGGTCGCCGACGTGCATCATCAGGGCAGCGACATTGCAGTCGCGGTCGCGCAGTTTGTAGACAAAGTGCGGATCAACCCCGGCTTGTTCGTCTTCCGCAAGCCGCGCGGGCGGGCCGATGAATATACTTCTGCCGAAGTCGCCGAAGAACTGGCGGCGATTGAAGAGTCCCTGCTGCCGGTGATTACCGTCTGCCGTGAGCGCGACATTGCCATGCGGATCGGGGTCAACCACGGCTCGCTCGCCGAGCGCCTGACAGTCATGTACGGCGACACGCCGGAAGGCATGGTCGAGAGCGCATTAGAATATATTCAGATCTGCGAGAAGCACAACTACCGCAATTTAGTCATCTCGCTGAAAGCGTCGCGCGTTCCCATCATGCTGGCCGCGAACCGCTTGATGGTCCGGCGCATGGACGAACTCGGCATGGACTACCCGCTTCACTTAGGGGTCACGGAAGCCGGCGACGGCGAGTATGCCCGCATCAAAAGCACGGCAGGCATCGGGACTCTGCTTGCAGAAGGCATCGGCGACACGATCCGCGTCTCGCTCTCTGAAGACCCGATCAACGAAATCCCCGCCTGTTATGACATCTTGCAGGCGCTTGGACTTCGCAAAACGAAAGTCGAGTTCATCGCCTGCCCGTCGTGCGGGCGCACCAAGTTTGAGCTGACTTCGGTGCTGCGAAAGGTCAAAGCCGCGACGAACCACCTGGTCGGTCTCGACATCGCCGTCATGGGCTGCATCGTCAACGGCCCCGGCGAGATGGCCGACGCCGACTACGGCTACGTCGGCAAAGGCGGCGGCGCGATCACCCTCTACCGGGGCCGCACCCCCGTCAAGACCGTCCCCCAGGAAGTCAGCGTAGACGAGCTGGTCGCGCTCATCAAGTCCGACGGCCGCTGGATGGACCCGCCCGAAGGAGCAGCCGCCTTAGTATCGCCGTTCGCCAAAGAGCTTGCGGTTATGGGCTAAGAGGGCTGTTAAAATGCGCTGGCTCTGGCTCACATTAGAGGTTTTGGCCAGCTTTCTTGCGCTGGGGGTTCTAGTCTCTGCTATTGGAGACATGGAAATTAATACCCTCTTCGAGGCGCAGCCGTCGGGTTCACGGCTGCGCCGCACGGCGTCAGGATTTGTGTTAGGCATTGTCCGGCTCGGCGGCATCGGAGCCGGCAGCGCGGTACTGCTGGTTGTCGTCTTCGCCCCTGCCGTGCTGCTATTTTATTTCTGCCACGCTTCTTACGGCATCAGTGCCGGGATAGGTTTGCCATTGGGGTTCGGCGCGTTGATATATTTGATGGACCGTTTCGTGTCGAAACCGGCACACGCCGCCCACAAGAAGGCGCAAGAGGACAAGAAGGCGCAAGAAGAATGACACAAAGGACGGCGTAAATGGTACAGGAAAAGACAGCGGCGCTTACAGTGCAGCAAGCATTTGATTGGCCTACTGAACACCGGACAAATTCCGTGCCGCAAGGTCGGAACGCATCGGCGCATTTTGCGGGAAGATGTCGCCGCTTATAAAGCACAAATTGATGAAGCGCGATTAACGACTTTGCAGGAACTTGCAGTACAAGCGCAGGAACTTGGCATAGGTTACTGACCATGCCAAAACTGACTGCGGTTCTTGACGCCTGCGTCTTGTATCCTGCGCCGCTCCGCGACCTGCTGATGCAGCTATCGGTCACGGATTTGTTTCAAGCACGCTGGACGGAAGACATTCATACTGAATGGATCGGGAACCTGCTCGAAAACAGGCCGGACTTGGCACAGCCTAAACTGGAACACACGCGCGACTTGATGAACCAAAACGTCCGTGACTGCTTCGTCACGGACTACTGCGCTATTATCCCCTCTTTAACATTGCCCGACCCAGAAGACAGGCACGTTCTGGCGGCGATAGCCGCCCGCGCTGACGTTATCGTGACGTTCAATCTGAAAGACTTTCCAGCATCAGCATTGACCTCTTACAAAATTGAGGCGCAGCACCCAGACGAGTTTATCATGCGCCTGCTGGACTTGTCGCCGGAAACCGTTTTTCTGGCGGTTCAGCGGCAGGGATTGGCAAGAACAACAGCTTACCTTCACCAGTTTCACAGCCTGCTCTGAACTTTCTATCGGCACAGCTAAGTTGCCACGCAAAAGCCACGGATCAAAATCCGTGGCTTTTTTGTGCGCGGCCTCACTGACCGCCGCTGTTGGATTGATCTGCTCGGCTGGGCTGGCCGCTGTCCGATGGGTCGTAACCGCTGGATTGCCGGTATCGGCGGCGGGAAGCGCTTTCGCTTTGGCCGTTGAGGTCGATGATGATTTTGCCGGGAGCGGTGGTGCCGCCGATTGTCAGGTGGTACGGCTCTTCTAAAATCGGCGTATTGCCCGGCGCACCTTCGGCGGGGCGGTAGTAGCGCCAGGAGATATGGGCTGGGTCGGAACTGTCGTCGAGGTCGTTGTGGAGGAGCTTGCCGTCAATCGCGCCGTCGCTGTAGAGGTCCATCAGCGTTTGCGGATAAGCGGAGTGCTTGGTGTGGTAGGCGACAATCGCCTGCTGCAAATGGACGCCGTCGAGGGACGCTTTGCCGGCGAGGACACTCATGCCGAGGATGCTGTTCTTTGACGGGTGATCAATGCTGTTCTTGACGTTCCGCACGAGGAGGACGCCGCCGATGGCCGCGAGCAGGAACAGGCCGAGGCAGCCGAACCCGGCGATCTTCCAGCCGTTTCCCCCGCCGGACGAGCGGGGGGGCGGCGCCGAGTAGTATCCGCCGGGCGGCTGTCCGTAAGGCGGCTGGTTATTCGGCGGCGTTCCGTAAGCGGGAGGATTGCCGTAAGGGGGAGGATTGCCATAAGGCGGCTGGTTTGGCGGGATGCTCATAGTTTATTATAACATGGTTTCCCGCAACAGAAGAACCCGGCATTGAAATGCCGGGTTTTGGCGCGTGTCACAAAATCCCGCACTTCTGCCGGGCCGGTTTAGGGCGCTTGGCATGACCTATGCATTACCCTAAAGATTGCCTCCTGAAAATCCCCCTCTAGTTTTTCCTTCCTGCGCCCATAATCAAGTCATAGAGTTTTCGGCAGCTCGCACAAAGCTGCAGCGCGTCGCAGAAGGAACAGACCCCCATGCTCGGACTATCGCAGGTCTTCGGCAAAGAAAAAATCGTCGGCGTGGACATCGGCAGCCGCTTTATCAAAGCTGTGTCGGCGGAAGCGGGCCGAACGCCCGGCTCGTGGCGCATCGTCAAGGCCGCCGTGGCCCCGACCCCGCCCGACGCCGTGCGCGACGGCATTGTCATTGACCAGGCCGGGACCGCCGCCGCCGTGCGCGACCTGCTGCACAGCAGCGGCATGGATGCGAACGCCGCCGTGGCCGCCATCAGCGGAACTTCCGTGATTGTCCGCCATATCAAGCTGCCGATCATGGCCGAAAGCGTCCTCCGCAAATCCATTCGCTTTGAGGCCGCCAAACACATCTCGTCGTCGGTGGAAGACAGCATGATCGAGTTCGAGATCACCGGACTCGTGCCGGGCGAAGACGACAAAATGAGCGTCATGCTGGTCGCCGCGCCGAACGACATGGTGGAGTCCCGTTTGGCGACCCTGGTGCTGGCGGGCCTGGAACCGGTGGCGATTGACATTGAAGCATTCGCGCTTCAGCGGGCTTTGGTGGACCTGTCCCCCACCCGGCCCGGCGAAGGCACGACGCTGGCGCTGCTCGACATCGGGGCGACCACCACTGATGTCAACATCATCGCAAACGGTCTGTTTGCATTGACCCGCAACGTCCCCATCGCCGGAGACAGCTTCACCCAGGCTTTAAAAGCCGTCGCGCCGGGGGCGGGCTGGAACGAGCTGGAGCGATTGAAGACGGAAGTAGACATGGCCTCGCTCCTGCAAGGCGACAACGACTCGGAGGCTGCGGGTCTCGCCCGTGCGCTTCAGCCGGCGATTGACGAGCTGCTGCGCGAAGTGCGCCGCTCCACCAACTACTACCAGTCTCAGCTTGCCGATGCCGCGAACTCGATCCTGCCCGCCGGGACGACCAATCAGAACAGCGGCCCCGTTTCTAAAATCGTGGTCACGGGCGGCTCCGCCAAGATGCGCGGCCTGGAAGCCTACATGAGCGCCCGGCTCGGCGTTCCCGTCGAGATCTGGAACCCGTTTGAGAACCCGGAGATCGAGTCCAGCCAGATCCTGGAAAGCTTTATCGCCGAGAACCATCCGCTGCTGGTGACCGGGATCGGCCTGGCGCTGAAAGAACCGGCGGCCAAAGAAGCCGCGCCTTTGCCCCGGCCTAAGCTTCGCTCTCCGCTGGCAAAAGCGGCTTAATAAGAGAACCTAGGGAGAAGTCTCATGCCTTCAATTAACATGATCGCCCTGCGACGCGAAGAAAAGCGGCAGCAGGAGCAGAACGCCCGTAAGCTGCTGTATTCCATTGCCGGCGAAGTCGGCGTCGTCCTCGCCGTGGCGTCTTTAATGACCGCGCGTATTCTGGTCACGGAGGGCTACATCAGCGACCTCAGCGACCGGCTCGCCAAGCTCAAGCCGCAGGTGGCCCAGATCCAGTCGCTGCAAGCGCAGACCGCCGCGCTTCAGCCGAAAGTGGACACGCTCGACGGCGCAAAAGCCGACACGCTGTTCTGGTACAACAACTTTTACGCCGTCACCGACAGCCTGCCCGCCAAGACCTGGCTGACGTCCCTCGGCACCAGCGCCGGGGATGCCGGGGCCGCCCCCGGCACGGCCGCCGGGACCGACCCGACCCTGAACATCGCGGGCGTCGCCATGAGCAACGCCGCCGTCGGCCAGTCCATGCTGCGGATGAACCAATCGCCGCGCCTCGACCATGTGGACCTGTCGTTCGTGCAGTCGCAGAAAATCGGAACTGCGGACGCCGTTTCGTTCCAAATGACCGTGCATTTAAAGCCGGAAGCGGCGAAGGCCCCCAGTAAAAACCCGACAGCAGGCGCAAACCGGGTCGCAGACGCGCACGCAGGAGGAGCCGTTCATGGCACAAGTTAGCACCAATCCGATTTTAAGCAATTCGACGCTCGGCACTTCCAGGCCGGCGGCGAAGCGCCTCATTCCCATTCTGCTCGGCGCGGCAGGCGTCGTCCTGCTCGGCGGCGGCGGCATTCTCGTCGGCCTGAATTCCAAGCTGACTACTCTGCAAACATCGGCCCGGCAGAAGGACGCCGAGGTCAGCAGCAGCGAGCAGGTCGCCCACCGCTACCAGATGACTTTGGACAACTACAACCAGACGCAGGCGCATATTCAGTACCTGGAAACATCGGTCTCGGACCGGGCCTATGTTCCGACCCTGCTGGCCCAGATCCAGGCGCTGGCGGCTCAAACTCACCTGTCGGTCGCTGCCATCCGGCCGACCGCATCGGCTCCCGCCGCGCCGCCGGCTCCTGCTCCGGCCTCCGGCGACGGCGGCGGCGGCGTAGCGAGCGCGTCGGTCAAAAAGCCTGCACCGCCGCCTTACGACACAATGGACGTGGCCGTGGATGTCGCGGGTTCTTATGCCGATACCAGCATGTTCCTTTACAGCCTGACCCGCTTCCCGAAGATTGTTTCGGTGGACAGCGTGCAGATGCACCCCGGCGCGGCTCCAAAAGGCGGCGGCCCGGCTCCGGTTACGACCAACTTGAAACTGACGGCGTTTATGTTCCATGACGCAGGCGCTCCGACTGTTACGACGGCTTCAGTGCCGGCTGCTCCTGTGCCGACGGCTTCTATGCCGACGCCTGGCCTGGCCGCACCGCCAGCCGCCAGCCCGACCATCGGCGGCAGCGCCGGACGCGCCGCGACCGGCGCGGTCAGCGCCACGACGGCCGCGAACTCGCGCAGCGCGTCCCAGCTTTCCACGCTTTGATTTTCACGCTTTGATTTTCAAGCTTTAGTTCTCTTCGGCCCATCTTGAGGCCGCGCCGGGAAACACCAATGAAACTCGACAAAAAACAGCTTCCGCAGTACCTTGCACTCGGCGTTCTGACCGCCGGTCTCGGCGGCTACACCGTCTACCACTTTGCCGCCGCCGGCCCGGTTTCGGCGAACACGCGCCCGGCTGCCGCCACGGTGACGGCACCCGCCCAGGCCGCCAAGCCCGCACCGGCAGGGACCGGCACGGCAGCCGTGGTCGCCGATGCCGGCGATGCGCCGCCGCCGACACCGGCCATGCGCGACCCCTTCGCGGTCGGCTATGTGGACCCCGGCACGCTGCCCGTCCCGCTCGCCGCCATGCCGGCTCCCGGCAAGCAGGTCGCAGCCTTGAGTCCCCTCAGCCCGCTGCCGGTCGGCCTGCCGTCCGCGCCGCCGCTGCCCGGCAGCGGGCTTGGCCTGTTCCCGGCGAAAGCCGCCGCTCTGCCCACCGCGCCGCCGGCTCCCGCCCTGCCCGCCGTATCGGCCCTGCCCGACCCGCCGAAATGGACCGTCACCGGCGTTTTGATGGGCGCAGGCGGCACAGTCGCGATTTTACGCAGTGGAGAAGCCCGGCGGATTGTCCGCACCGGCGACTTTGTGGACAGTGTGTACCGCGTTTCGGCCGTTTCCCGCACGGCGGTCCAGCTTCGGCACGGCGCGTTGGTGTACCGGATCGTGCTGGGAGCGGATAAGCCCGCGCCTTCTGCGCCTGTTCCGGCGTCGCTTCCGGCCTCCGCGCCGCCGCCGCCGCTTCAGATGCCCGCAACGCTGGGCAGCGCGATCCTTCCGGCAGCCCATTCCACGGCGCAGCATCTGCCGCCGGCGTCTTTGACTCGGCAGAGCGCAAATCTTATGCTGACGGCAGCCGCCCCGACGGTTCCCCAGGCCGCCCGAAAGCAGCCGGCGGCGGCGAAAGTCGCCCGCGCCATTTCGCTCGGCCTGCGCCTGCTCGACGGCAGCGTGCTGGTCCCGCGCAAAGATTAAACGAAACCTACCAACTTAGAATGATCACGGAGGAACGCTGGCTTCCAGAACGGAGCCGCCCAGGAGAAACCCATGTCAATCAACTCAAAACAAACCGCGGCGAAAAACGCGGCGAAAAACGCAGTCGCGCTGGCGCTGGCGTCCGGCCTGCTCGTTCCCGCTGCCGCTCAGGCAGCGCCGAAGCCCGCCGCCCCAAAGCCCGCCGCCATCCACGCGCTGACCTCCAGCGCAGACGATGTAACGCTGGACTTTGTCGGCGCGGACATCAACGATGTCTTGAAAGCGCTGGCGATGCAGACCCGCACCAACATTGTTTCCGGCAACGATGTCAAAGGCCCGATCACGGTCTCGCTCGCTCATGTGTCTTTGGAAGAAGCGCTGGACCTGATCACCAAGCTGTCCGGCTATCAGTATGCTAAAGTGGGACGCACTTATGTGGTCGGCACCCCGGCGGCCATCCAAACGCTCACGGCGGCGGGAACGGCCCAGGCGCCTGCCGTGACTGCCGTGCTGTCGTTCTCGTATTCCGATCCGGTGGGCCTTGCCGACGAGATCAAGCAGCTGTATCCGAACATCAAAGCGACCGTTGGGAAAGCCGTCAGCGGCTCGGCGGGCGGCGGCGTTCTTGTCGTCACCGGCACGGAAACCGATGTGGAAGGAGTGCGGCGGGTGGTCAGCGATTCGGAAAGCGCGATCTCCCGCAATGTCGGCACGTCCGAAACCGTGCTGTACAAGATCCGGTACGCGGCGGCGGACGATTTGCAGTCGCTGCTCAACCGATTGGTTCCCAGCCTGATCACAACCCCCGCCCCGGTCATGGGCGTCATCCCGCCCGCACCGACCACGGCGGACTCCGGCGGCGTCTCGGCGACCACGACCTCTTACGGCGCGGCGGGAGGCACCGGCGGGACGACCACGGCAGTCACCGGCAACCTGCCGGTGAAGGCGACCACGACCGCCCTGCTCTTGACCGGATCGGCGGCGGACATCGGCCGCGCCCAGCAGGTGCTGGCGACGGTAGACATTCGCCCCGCACAGATTAACTATGAGGCTAAAATTATTGAAACGAGCATGGCCAACGCGGACGAGCTGGGCCTGACCTACGACTTCACCGGCGCTCACTCTTCCATCGGCGAGCTGTCCCAGCCGGGCGACACCCCCGGCGGGGCCATCTACCATACCCCGTATCCCGGCCAGATCTTCAAGGGTGAAACTTTTGGGCGCTCCCCGATTTCAGCCCTGACGACGGTGCAGCTCAATGCGCTGTTCACCAGCGTAGACACGAAGATTCTGGCCGCGCCGAACATTTCGGCGATTGACGGCCAGCCCGCGGCGACGTTTGTCGGCGACACAGTCAGCTATATTTCGTCGGTGACTCAGTCCCCGACCGGCCAGAACATCACGACCAGCACGGTCAACGCCGGCATCAAGCTGTATGTGACGGGGAAAGTGGACAACGACGGCTACATCACGATGAACGTCCACCCGGAAGTCTCCCTGGTCACGCTCAGCAGCGCCGGAGCCGGCGGCGTCCAGACCCCGGATGTCCGGGTGCGCGAAGCGACGACGACCGTGCGGGTCAAAGACGGCTCGGTTCTTGCCATCGGCGGCCTGATCAACGATCAGATGGTCAAAGACGTCCAGAAAGTCCCGATTCTCGGCGACATCCCGTTCTTCGGGGCCTTGTTCCGTGACACCAAGAAAACGCACACCCGCGACCAGATCATGATTTTCATCAAGGTCAGCATTCAGAAGGAAGCGGCGTAGTCGCCTAAAGAACTCAGCATGGAAGCCCGATAATTATGGCAGGGGCGACGCCCCTGCCATTTTTGTTTCTCAGATACCACCCCTCGCGCTCCCAGGAAAGTTCTATGCAGACATTAGCCCAGAACGATGTGTTTGTCCAAAGCGGCCTCGTTTCCGAGGAACAGCTTCAGCAGGCCGTCGAAAAACAGCACCAGCTTAAAACCCAGGAGCCGGTCGGGGACCTGCTGGTCTCCATGGGCCTGATCACCGAGCGCGACCGCGTGCGCTGCCTCGGCGAGCAGTGGGGCGTCCCCTATCTCGACCTCACTGAAATCCAGATTCCCGAAGATGTCATTTCGGCGGTGACGCAGGAGCTGGCTCGGCGGTTCAAAGTGGTTCCCATCGAGCGCAGCGCGAAGAAGATCACGCTGGCGATGAAGAACCCGCTGGATATCTTTGCGATTGACGAGATTCGCTTAATCACAGGCAAAGAAGTCGAGCCGGTCATCGCGACCGAAGAAGACATCATCAACGCCATTTCGGCCAATTACCGCACGGAAGTCAATGTCACCGAAGCCGTCGCAGGCGTGATGAAGGACCTCGACGACGCGACAATCCTGCTGACCGACGGCAACGCGCCGGGCGACGACAACATCTCGATTGACCAGCTTAAAGAATTATCCGGCGAAGCGCCTGTTGTCCGGCTGTCCAACATGATCATCTCGCGCGGGATCACGGACAAAGCCTCGGACATCCATATTGAGCCGGGCAAAGACGGCCTGCGGATCCGCTACCGCGTGGACGGCATTCTGTCCGATGGGATGACGCTCCCGAAGAAAGCGCAGGCGGCGATTACATCGCGCATCAAGATCATGGCCGACATGGACATTTCCGAGAAACGCGCCCCGCAGGACGGCCGCATCTCGGCGACCATCGAAGGCAAGCCGTATGACTTCCGCGTCTCAACCCTCCCGGCGGTCTACGGCGAGAAGATCGTCATGCGCGTTCTGGACAAGTCCAACATCTCCGTCGGCCTGCACAAATTGGGCTTGCTGCCGTATACGTTTGAGATGTTCGAGTCGATGATCCAGCGCACCTATGGGATTATATTGGTGACGGGGCCGACGGGGTCGGGCAAGTCTACGACGCTCTACTCGGTGCTGGCGAAGCTGAACTCCGGCGAAAAGAACATTCTGACGATTGAAGACCCGGTGGAGTATGAGCTGTCGGGCATTACTCAAAGCATGGTCAACAACCGGGCCGGGATGACGTTCGCGGCGGGCCTGCGCTCGATGCTCCGGCAGGACCCGAACATCATCATGGTCGGCGAGATGCGCGACCAGGAAACGGCCATGATCGCGATTGAAGCCGCGCTGACCGGCCACTTGGTATTGTCTACCCTGCACACAAACGACGCCCCAGGCGCGGTCGCCCGGCTTTTAGACATGGGCGTCGAAAGCTTCTTAATCGCATCGTCCATCGCAGGCGTCCTGGCCCAGCGGCTGCTGCGAACCGTCTGCATCAAGTGCAAAGAGCCGTATTCGCCGCCGAAAGACGCCATCAAGCGCCTCGGCATGAATTTAGATATTCTGGACAAAAGCGAAGTGACGTTCTACCGGGGCCGGGGCTGCGATACCTGCAAAGGCACCGGCTACAAAGGCCGGGTCGGCGTGTATGAGCTGATGCCCGTCACCGACAAAGTGCGCGAGCTGATTTTGGCCCGCGCGTCGTCGTATGCCATTCGGGAAGCGGCGGTGGAAGCGGGAATGCGAACGCTGAAAGACGACGCGATGGAAAAGATTTTGCTCGGCATGACAACTTTGGAAGAGTCGCTCCGCGTCATTTATGCGGGGTAGACGCGGCCGATCCAGACAAACCAGGAGGGCGAACACAAGGTTCGCGCCCTACATCACGACCGTGTGCATCCGAAGCCCGTAGGCGCGAACCTTGTGTTCGCCCTCCTTGTACTCCTCTAAATTAACCATGACAGCAGTTTTAATGGAACAGCCTTTAACGCAGCAGCCGAAAAAAGCAGGCACGGACACGCTGGAAGACATTCTCAGCGGCGCGGGCGAGCTGGCCGCCCTGCCGCAGATTGTCCTGCGGGTCATTGACATGACCGCCGACCCGAAAGCGACGCCCGCTGATCTGGAGCGGGTCATCGGCATGGACCAGGCGCTGGCCGCCAAGCTGCTGACCCTCGCCAATTCGTCGTACTACGGCCTGCCGCGCCGCATTTCCAGCCTGCGGGAAGCCGTCGTCTTTCTCGGCTTCAAGACGCTTCGCAACATGGCGATGACCATTACGGCGTTTAATCTCTTTCTAGGCCGCTCGGATGCCGACTCGCTCGTGCGCCGAGCCGTCTGGCGGCACTCGGTAGACACCGCCCAGTGCACCAAAGCCATCACGACTCTGCTGCCGGCGGCGACCCAGGAAGAAGTCGGCGTGGACCAGGCGTACACCGGGGCGCTGCTGCACGACATCGGGAAAATGGCGCTGGATACCAGCCGCCACGCCCTCTTTACCGCGCTTGTCGGTATGGCGGAGTCGAAAAACGTTCGCTATTCCGTTTTAGAACCGCAGGCGCTGCCGTTCGGCCACGGCGAGATCGGCGCAGCTCTGGCCGTCCGCTGGAACCTGCCGCCGATGCTGTCCGAAGCGATTGCGTTCCACCATACGCCGCGTGCGGCGGAGCTGAACCCAAAGCTGACCGCGACGGTGTGCCTGGCGAACGAGATCGCCCACTTTTTGCAGGACGGGCCGCCGGAGACCGAGGCCGTGCTGCACGCCGCCTGCGCCGAAGCGGTCATTCCCCTGCGGATCAGCGAGACCGGACTTGCCGGCATGGCACGGGCCTGCCGGGCGGAGATGGACAAGGGCCTCAGCGGCCTGGCGTTTTAAGAGCAACAAAGAAAAACGGCTATGATTCAAAATAATGAAGATTTGCTGCCGCTCGGCAGCGTGGGTGTTCAAAGCAGCATTTATTCGGATGCCCCAGTGCCGTCGGCGCACGACACGCCGGACGATTTTGGGGACTTTTCCGCGCGGGTCGCAGAAACATTCGACAGCGTAGATTTGCTGCTGGCCGCGCGGGCGGAAGCCGAGGAAGCCGAAGCCCGCGCGAAAGCCGCCGGAGAGACCCCCCTGCCATTTGCCAAAAAGGGCTACCAGGCAAAGCCTGCCGTAGACATTTCCGCCGGGACGGGGGGTAAGCTGAGCAGCCTGCTTCACACCCTGTCGCCCGGCGGCATAGGACTGGACGCCGAGTCGCCCGCCGCGCTGAACATGGGAGGCGGCATGGGCGGCAGTGATCTAGCTGCCCTCAGCGATGCGTCGGGCGTGCAGACCTCGCTGTCCGCCCGCGATTTTCTCAGCGGCGCGGGCGACGCGGCGAGCTTCGACGAGAATGCCTCCCGCGCTGTCGTCGGCGGGGAAACGCGGGCGCTGTCGGATGTCCATATTGACGAGCTGCTGCGGATGACCGTCGCATCGGGCGCGTCCGACCTGCACCTGTCGGTGGGACTGCCGCCGATGGTCCGCAAGGACGGCAAGCTCGTCGGGCTGCCGTTTGACAAGGCGGACGATCGCAGTACCCAGCGCATCATTTTTGACATTCTGGACGAGTCGCAGATCACGAAGTTCGAGCGCACTCACGAGCTGGACTTCTCGCATGGGGTCAAGGGCGTGGGCCGGTTCCGCTTCAATGTCTACCGCCAGCGGTCGTCGGTCGGCGGCGCGATGCGGGTCATCCCGAACGTCGTGCCGAGCATGGAGCAGCTCAAGCTGCCGGTCGTCTGCCGGTCGTTCACCCAGAAGCATTCAGGGCTGATTCTGGTGACGGGGCCGACGGGATCGGGCAAGTCTACCACGATCGCGTCCATGATTGACATTATCAACTCGGAGCGGGAAGCCCATATTCTGACGATTGAAGACCCGATTGAGTACCTGCACTCGCACAAAAAGAGCATGGTCAACCAGCGGGAGCTTGGCACGGACACCGACTCATTTACCAACGCTCTGCGAGCGGCCCTGCGCGAAGACCCGGATGTGATCTTAGTCGGCGAAATGCGGGATTTGGAAACAATCTCCGCCGCGATCACTCTGGCCGAGACCGGCCACCTGGTTTTCGCCACGCTCCACACGCGCTCGGCCCCGGCGACGATTGACCGCATTGTAGACGTGTTCCCCGCCCACCAGCAGGAGCAGATCCGCATCCAGCTCTCGACCAGCATTGAAGCCGTCGTCGCCCAGCAGCTTCTGCCGCGCATCGGCGGCGGGCGGGTCGCCGCGATTGAGATCATGGTCGCCACCAGCGCCCTTCGCAACTTAATTAGAGAAGGCAAATCGTACCAGATTTATTCGGTGATTGAAACAGGCCACCAGTACGGAATGCAGGCAATGGACCGCGTTTTGGCTGATCTCCACAGAAACGGCACCGTCACCTTCGACGAAGCCGCCTCCCGCGCCATTGACCGCGAAAACTTCCAGCGGCTTGTCAAAGGGTACTAAGCGCTTATTCCGAGGGCGTGACACTCCCGCCGGTCCGCAGGTAGTCGGCGAAGTAGTCGGGCAGGCCCGCCGCCAGGAGCCGGGAACAGGCAAGCTCGACATCATACGGCAGGCGTATCTGCTCGGTCGTCACGCGGTCGCCGTCAATGGTCAGGACGCAGTAGCCGGCGCGGGGGTCGCCGTCTTTGGGCCTGCCGACGCTGCCGGTGTTGACGAAATGCACCCCGTCTACGACCCGGTGGTACGGGACGTGCGTGTGGCCGAACACGATGATGTCGGCGTGGGCATCGCCCTGCCCGCCCGCTGTGAACTTCCGCAGGTACGGCTCCGAGCGGGTCTCAAACAGATATTCGGTTGTGGAAGCCGGGGAGCCGTGGCAGAGCAGGACGTGCCGGCCTTCGACTTCTAAGCGGATCTCACGCGGCAGCATCCGCAGCCAGGCTTTGTGGTCGTCGGTGGTCTGCGCCCGCGTCCACAAAAACGAAATGTCGCTCATTTGGATGTCAAACGGCTTGACATAGTTGCAGCCGCAGGTATCTTTGTTGAAGCCGACGCCTTCGTCGTAGTTTCCCATCACAACAGGGCAGTCCAGGAACATCACCAGCTCCTGCGTCTCGTTCGGCTCCGCCGCGTAGCCGCCGAGATCCCCCAAACAGTAAACGCCGTCGTAGTCGTTGTCCCGGATGTGGCTTGCGACTTCGCCCATCGCCGGGAAGTTCGCGTGGATGTCCGAAAAGATTGCAAGTTTCGTCGCCATACTGTTCCTCCAAACTATTTCTCCGAATCGCGGCAAGATCTAAAGCGGCATCGCTTCTGTGACAGTGGGTCCCGCCCCGCCGAAATAGCGCCGCTGGAAGTAGAACGCGACGTTGACCAGCCCAATCAGCGCGGGAACCTCCACCAGCGGCCCGACCACCGCAGCGAAAGCGGCTCCCGAATTGATGCCGAACACGGCAATCGCGACCGCAATCGCCAGCTCGAAGTTGTTGCCTGCGGCTGTGAACGAGAGTGTTGCCGCCTGGGAATAGTCCGCGCCCAGCTTCCGGCCCATGTAGAACGAGACCAGAAACATGATCGCAAAATAAACGCACAGCGGAAAGGCGATCCGCACCACGTCCAGCGGCAGACGGACGACGTATTGTCCTTTGAGCGAAAACATGACCACAATAGTGAACAGTAGGGCAATCAGCGTGATCGGGCTGATGCGCGGGATGAACTGCGCCTCGTACCAGTCGCGGCCTTTCATCTTCACCAGCACGAAGCGCGTCAGCATTCCCGTAAAGAACGGAATGCCTAAGTAAATCAAAACGCTCTGGGCAATCGCGCCTATGCTGATGCGGGATAAGTCAACGCCTGCAAAGTGGACGCCGAAGACCGGGGGCAGCACCTTTAAGAAAACATAAGCGTACACGGAAAAGAACAGCACCTGGAAGATAGAGTTCAGGGCGACAAGTCCCGCCGCGTACTCGCTGTCGCCATGCGCCAGATCATTCCAGACCAGCACCATCGCGATGCAGCGGGCCAGCCCGATGATAATCAGCCCAACGGCGTACTCAGGCTTATCGGCGAGCAGCAGGAGCGCCAGGGCAAACATCAGGAGCGGCCCGACGACCCAGTTTTGGACCAGGGACAGGCCCAGAATGCGGGTGTTACGGAACACTTTGCCGAGCTCTTCGTACTTGACTTTCGCCAGCGGCGGGTACATCATCAAGATCAGGCCGAGGGCAATCGGGAGCGAAGTCGTACCGACCGATAAGTGCGTGATCGCCTGCGAGACGCCGGGAACAAAGTAGCCGAGGCCGACTCCGAGCAGCATCGCAAGGAAAATCCAGAGGGTCAGGTAACGGTCCAAAAACGAGAGCCGGCCTGTCACGGACGGGTGACAGGTGGCGATGGTGCTACTCATGGAGCGTGTTCTTTCGTGGTCAGCAGCACCCGGACGGGCCGCAGCCGCAGTCTGAACCCGCAGCCATCGGCAGGCTCGGCAGGCAGGATTCTTTCGCGAGGCAGTCGGTATGCTTGGCGGCAAGCGTCAGCACGACGGCTTCCGGCGTGACGGCGTATCCAGCCACCGGATACTGCGAGAGAACGGCGTCTTCGTACTCAATTTCCAGGTCCAAATCTTTCCCGGCGGGCAGGACGCCTTTGGCTTCGGCCAGTCCCAGCACTCCGGCCATCTTGCCTGCATAAAGCCGGTGGTCGGTGTCGCTGCCGAGCCATGCCTGAAGCTGGCAGGTTTGCGTCGTGTGCAGCTTGCCGCCGCAGTCAATGAACTTCTTCACAACGTGGCCCACTTCCGTAATGTGGAACGATACGGGAACGGCGCTGCCGCCGGGCAGCACAAGCTGAAACGGCTTGTCGGCGTGGGCTTGCAGCAGGCTCGAAAATTGGCTAAGTTTCATGGCGGATTGTCTTTCTAGGGGGTTACTCGCAGCAGTCGCCGCTGGTTGTGTTTGTCATAGAGCGGCTGAAATAGGCGGCGAGGCGGGCGACGGCTTCTCGGTTGACGCCGCAGATCATGTTCTTGCCGCGCCGCTCCATGGTGATCAGCCCGGCTTGGCGCAATTCTTTCAGATGAAACGAGACGGACGATGGGATTTTGTCCGTGCCGAGAACCTGGCAGCAGACTTCGCCGACGGTCGGGCCGGAAACGGGGCGCACGTCCCCGGTGTCCTCAACCGCCACGGGGCAGCAGCAGGAGCATAAAAACTCAAAGATACGGAGCCGGGTCGGGTCGCCCAGCGCCTTAAACATGGCAGCCAAATCCAGCGGTTCATTCATATGGCTTCTTCGTTTCTTTATTTATAGAAGTGTTGGATTAATAATGGCAGAGAAAGCGGGAGAATGTCAAGCCTGCCGCTGAAAAAAGTGGTCAGTGCATCTTAAACGGACCGCGGTGCGGCTCCGGGGCTAGGCCAGGGCGCGACGAGTCGGACACGACTTCGTGCATTTCCAGCACATTCGGCTTCGGATAAGCGCCTTGGGGCAGTGTTCCCGACTGGGCGTGGCCTTTGGTGAAGGCGTCCGAGCGCACCCAATTCAAAAAATCCTCGCGGCTGTTCCAAAGCGTCAGCACGATGTAGGGATCGCCGTCGTTGACGGGCCGCAGGACCTGGTTTGAGACGAAGCCGGGCATCCCGTCTACGAGTCCGGCCCGCTCACGGAAACGCGGTCTCAAAGGCTTCGGCGTATTCCGGCTTGACATAAATGCGGTTGGCGACTGTGATCATTGTTTGGCCCTCGGCGCTATCATACCCCCAGACGCCGGGCCTGAGTAATTTCTTAGGCAACATTTGTAACCTAAAATCAATCTGAATAGCGGAAATCTATGAAAAGTAGGTGTATACTAGAGTGTCACAAAGATTGCCCATCGCGGCATCACAGCAGAAAGGGTCTCCCGATGTCTGATTCTCTCGATAAAACTCATCCCCTGAATTTCATGCGTGACGCCGTCAGCCGGCGCACGTTCCTCGCACGCATGGGGGCGGCGGGCCTCGGCACGGCGGCAGCGGCCTTGATTGCCGGCTGCGGCGGTTCCAGCAACGGCGGCGGCAGCAGCCCCACACCCCCCGGCACTGGCTTGACCACATTCGCCGACCAGGCAAACTTTCCGAACATTCCCGGTGCAAGCGAGAACGTCGTCGTTCTGAACTACGCGCTGACCCTGGAAACCCTGGAAGCGGATATTTACCGCCAGGCCCTGAACATCGCGGCGGGCAAGCCGCTCACGACCCCGCTTCCGGCGGACGGCGGCGCGTCCTACACGCAGGCTGTCCCGAACGGCGCGTTCCCGGATGCGTCTTTGGCTCCTGTCGCCTTCCTGTACCTTCAGCAGTATTCGGCCGTCGAGGCCGCCCACCGGGACTTCCTCCGCGCGGCCATCACAGCGGCGGGCGCAACCCCGGTTCCCGCCAACGCGAACGGCTACAGCGTCGCCCCGTTTGCCGGCACCGACCTGTACTCAATCACGAAGCTGATCCGCACCGTCGAAGAGACCGGCGTCACGGCGTACCTCGGTGCGGCGGGCTTTCTGACCGATGCCACTCTGGTTCAGGTCGCGTCCTCAATTTACACGACGGAAGCGCGGCATTCGTCCGGCGTCAACTACACGCTCGGCCTGCCCACCGGCCCGACCGGCGATGTCGGCGGCAAGCAGCCGGCGGCAGGGGCTCAGAACGAATTCGAGTACGCCCAGACGCCGGCAGCCGTGCTTGGTAAGGTCAAGCAGTTCTTCCTTTAGACACGGCTGAACGCCGTTAAATTACGAAAGTAAATTACGAAAGGTATCTTTTTCATGCCAACTCCAACGCATGTGACACTGTATTTCACTGCCGACCCGAAAATCGCCGGGACCGCCTCCGTCCCGATCCCGGTCGGCACATTTGGGTCTCTGACGACCGCCGCCGGCCCGGACATCAAAGTCCTGAACTTTGCCCTGGCCCTGGAAACCCTGGAAGCCGAGCTGTACCGCCAGGCGATCCTGCGCTTGACTACCGGCGGCAAGGACATGTTCGGCAGCACGATCACCGGCCTGAACGTTTCCGGCGCGGATGTGACTTATCTTCAGACCTTCGGCATGGTCGAGAACGAGCATCGGGACTTCCTGACTTCCGCCCTCGGCGGCAACTGGGTCACGTCCGCCGGCGCGATGTTTGACTTCGGGTTCGCCGACACCAACAACTTCGGCACCCCGGCCTTGACCCGCCTTCAGACGGTCCAGCTTGTGTACGCCGCCGAGCAGACCGGCGTCTCAGCCTACCTCGGCGGCGCAGGCCCCGGCGGCCTGACCCCCCGCGGCACGTATCTCCCCATCGCAGCGTCCATCCTCGGCACGGAAGCCCGCCACACCACGGCGGTCGCTGCCCTGCTGAACGGCCCGCTGTTCAACGAGAACCCGAAGCTGGCGACTGCGCCTTTGGCTGGTGATGCAGGGGTCGTTTTCCCCCCTATTGTCAGCCACGGGACCGACACTCCCCTCGCCCCGGACGCCATCTTGAATAAGGGCGGCATAGTTGCCGGCGATACGACGGTGAAGGGGGACGGCGTCATCAACCCCATCTCCGGCCCCAAAGGCTTTGTCTTTGTCTTAGCGTAAGCGACACTCAAGCCGCAAAAAGAAACGCCCGGCCTGCTCTTGAAGAGCGGGGCGGGCGTTTTTGCGTGTCGGTTGTGAACCATGCAGTAAATGGCACGGCTATACGGCCTTCGGACACGAAACACCCGCTCCGCGGAGTTAAGAGAAACCTCGGTTATATCCTGTTCCCAGTGCCGCGCCTTCCAGGTCTGCCCTCCGGGTAGCCAGTGCTGCCATTGCAGAGCGGTACTTCGTGGCCGAAGGCTGTATAGCGGTGCCATTTACTGCATGGTTCTTGCGTTCCTTGCGCCTGCGCTTATCTCGCGCTTTTGCCTAAAACGTATGCCAAGAACTGTCATCTAACTTGATTTAGTTTGAGCTTTTTCATGTATAATAGAAGGACCGAAAAAGAACTCTTGCTCGGCCTCCCACGCGCCGGTGCGGCTTGGAACGTTCCCGGCTCACCCAAAGCGCACGCTGCAACGCAGACCTTGTATTAGAAAAGGAACTTATCCCATGTCCCATGACCTCCTGCACGATGCGGTCAGCCGGCGTGTCTTCCTCGCCCGCATGAGCGCGGCGGGCCTCGGCACCGCCGCTGCCGCCCTTCTCGCCGGCTGCGGCGGGTCCAGCAACGGCGGCGGCAGCAGCCCCGTCGCCCCCGGCGCCGGACTGACCTCGTTCGCCGACCAAACGAACTTTCCGAACATCCCCGGCGCGAACGAGAATATCGTTGTCCTGAACTTTGCGCTGACCCTGGAGCTTCTGGAAGGTGACTTGTACCGCCAGGCGCTGAACATCGCCGCCGGCCAGCCGATCACCGCGCCCCTGCCGGCGGGCAACGCTAATGCCTACACGCTGGCCGTTTCCCCCGGCACACTGACTAACCAGCAGGCGGCGGCGGGCTTCCTGTATTTGCAGCAGTTTGCGTATGTCGAGCAGGCGCACGGCGTCTTCCTACAGCAGTTCATCCCAACCCTGGGCGGCACGCCCGTCCCGGCGAACGCGAAGGGCTACTCCGCCGCATCGGCGGGCCTGGTTCCCGGCGCAACCCTCTCAACGATCCTTGCCGTCATCCTGACGGCGGAAGAAACCGGCGTCTCGGCGTATCTCGGCGCGGCACCGTTTCTGACCAACCCAACCCTTGTCGAAGCGGCTTCCTCGATCTATTCGACCGAGTCCCGGCATTCGGCGGTCATCAACCTGACGCTCGGCAAGATCACGGGGACTCCCCCTGCGACCGCCGCACCTGGTCCCTATAACGCAACCGGCGGCGTTCAGCCTGGCGGCGCCGTCATCCCGGCGACCTTCCTGAACGGCTCGACCGCCGTGTATCCGGGAACCGCCGAGTTTGCACTGACGCCGAAGCAGGTTCTGGCTGCGGTTCAGCCGTTCTTCGTCATGTAATTGATTTTTAACGAAAGGCTCTCTTTTCATGAGTGATAAAATTCTTTCCGGTGCCGCTCTGGCCGCCGCAGGAGTCGCCGCCGCCGGCCTGCTGTCCGCGCGTTCCGCCCAGGCCGCCACGCCCACAACCCATGTAACGCTTACCTTCGCCGCGCCTCCGGCCACGCCGAGCGCGAGTGCGCTCCAGATTCCGAACACGTCCACGAACTTCAAGACCGCCAGTCTGGATGTTCAAATCCTGAACTTCGCTCTATTTGTGGAAACTCAGGAAGCCGAGCGCTACCGCCAGAGCATTGCCCGCCTCGGCAGCGGCGGAACCGACAATTTCGGCAACCCGATCACCGGCCTGAACCTCGGCAGCGGCGACACCGGCGCAAACCTGGACATTCTGCTGGTCAACGGCTTCGCGCAGACGGAAATGCAGCAGCGGGACATCATCGCCACGACCCTGTACGGCGCTCCTAACTTGAACCCGTTTCTCAGCACATCCTCAAACACATTCGGCTTTGCGTATGACTTCGGCATCAACAACCTTCAGCGCTCCGATGTGGTGGCGAACCTGTCGGTGGCGGAAACCATCGGCGTTGCCGCGTACCTGGGCGGATCCGGCCTGCTTCAGATCAAGTCGCAGTTCCTTGCCCCGGCGGCGTCCTTCCTGGGCGTCGAAGCCCGCCATGCTGCGGGTCTGGCGTATGCCGTGAACCAGTTGGCCGGTTCTCAGGTCCTCCAGACCGCGCCGCTTGCTTCGGATGCAAATACTCCGTTCGGCATTCATGGCGGAGATCAGCCGCTGACCGCTGACATGATTCTCAATTCGGGCGGTATGGTCGCCCCTGGCCTGCTGCCTCCCGCTCTTGGCGGCAAGCCTCCGATCATCACCGGCCCGACGGGGTTCACCTACCTGGCGAACGGTATGTAAGGGTGCAATGCAAACATCCGGCCTGTCTTTTCGGAGACAGGCCGGGCGTTTTTGGTTTAACACCATGCCGATTGTTCGCATAATAGCAGAAACGCGGGAGAGTGAATACGATGTCGGACAAAGTTGCGAAGGCGTTTATTGAGGCGCTGTGGACGCTGGAAGAGACCAAAGACGCCGGGCCGCTGACGGCGCTGTATGCAGAAAATGCGTCGGTCGGCAATGTGATCGCGCCGGACCAGTACCGGGGGCCGGACGGGGCGAGGAAGTTTTGGACCGAATACCGGGGATCGTTTGACACCGCCAAATCCCAGTTCCGCAATGTTATTGCGTCGGACGGGGGTGCGGCTTTAGAATGGACCACCGAAGGCACGAGCTTCAGCGGCTCTCCGCTGTCGTATTCCGGCGTCACGATTTTAGAGATTGAGGGCGAGAAAGTCACCCGGTCATCGGCGTATTTCGATCCATCCGCCCTGGGCCGGCAGATGGGCGTGAAGTGAAGCCCCCGCCCCAATTCTGGGGAGCAATACAGACCCGTTCGGGCAGGCGGCTTCTTTTTAACTCCGGCTCCCCAGAATTGGGGCGGGGGGGCTTGCTATGACCGAAAATGACGAATTGCTTTTACTGCGGGCGCTGCTCCGGGCCTCGGATTACGGGGTGCTGCTGTCCGACTCTGCCCGGACCGACCGGCTCTGCAACCGGCGCTTCTGCGAGATATTCGGGATGGACAGCATTGAAACGCTGAACACCCGGCCGGATTACGTCCGCCGCGAGCTTGCGCCGCGCCTCAAGGACGGCGACGGCTTTATCGCGACGCTGGAAGCCGTGTATGCGGATCCCCGGCGGACGCTGGAAGATGAAGTCGAGATTGTCCTGCCGAAACACCGGCTTTTGCGCCGCTACACCGCGCCGGTCCTCGGCGAGAACGGCGGCATTATCGGGCGGCTCTGGACGTTTCTCGACATCACGCGCACACGGGGCATGGAAGATAAAGTCCGGGCGCAGGCCGCGCAGCTGAAAGAGCAGTCCCGGCAGCTTGCGTCCGCGCTGAAGACTGTGACAGGGCGCTTAGACAAAGCCGAAAACACGCTGTCGCTGACCCAGCAGCAGCTTTTTGAGACGGAAAAGCTGTCGGCGGTCGGCCTGCTTGCGGCCTCGGTCGCCCACGACATCCGCAACCTGCTGACGCCGCTTTCGATTGAAATCTCGCTGGCGGACCAGGGCGACCCCGCGCTGCGGGCCGAGTCGCTTGAGGCCATGCGCCGGCAGATTGACGGCCTCGCGCTCCTCACCCACCGTCTGCTGGCCCTCGCCAAGCCGGAGCTGATTGAGCGTGAGCCGACGGACCTGGCCGCGCTGGTGTCCCGGATCCTGCGGCTGGTCCACCCGCAGGCGGCTTTAGAGAATGTTGCGGTTGCCTGCACGGCCTCCCCGCGCCTGCCGCGCGTGTCCGCCGACCCGGTGCAGATGGAGCAGGTGCTGGTCAACTTGATCCTGAACGCCGTCCAGGCCATGCGGGCGACCGGCGGCGGGACGTTGTCGGTGACCCTGGCTCCGTGCAAAATAGACGGCAGGCGCGGCGCACAGGTGCGGATCGCAGACACCGGCCCCGGCATCACGCCGCAGAATAAAAAGCGCCTGTTCGACCCGTTCTTCACGACGCGGCCCGACGGCGCCGGCCTCGGCCTGTTTTCCTGCCGCCGGATCGCCGAAGCCCACGGCGGCGCGATCACCGTCCGCAGCCGCCCCGGCGCGACCCAGTTCACGCTGACCCTGCCGGGCATTTCTGAGATTTCCTGCTCTTAGGTTTCCTGCTCTTAGGTTTCCTGCTCCGCCCGAATCGCCGCTAAGAGACCGTCCGCCGCCGCATCCACCAGTGCGTAGGTCTCGGCAAAGTCGCCGGTGAAATATGGGTCGGGGACTTCGCGCAGCGGCAGATGCGGCGCGTAGTCTAAAAAAGGCCGTACCACCGCCCCGCCCGTTCCCAGCGCCCGAACATCCGCCAGATTTTGATGGTCCATCGTCAGCACATAATCAAACGTGTCCAAGTCGGCGGGCGTCACCAGCCGGGCCGCGTGCGTGCAGGCAATTTTGCGCTCTTTCAGGAGCGCCCGCGTCCCCCGGTGGGGCTGCTCCCCGACATGCCAGTCCCCCGTTCCCGCCGAGTCCGCTTCAACGACTTCTTCCAGCCCCGCCGCCCGGACTTTATGAGCAAACACCGCCTCCGCCATCGGCGACCGGCAGATGTTGCCGAGGCAGACGAACAAAACCCGCACCATGACACTTCCTCCCGCCTCTGTTGGAAGCCGTTAAGTTCGGGATGAGGCGCAGGAAGTCCTGCTTGTTCCAGAACTGTTCCTGTCGCCGTAAATGTGCTATAATAGCTTAAGGTAACTTTGAGACCGCCATGCAGACACCTCAACGGAGAGAGAAAACTGCCGTGAGGAGCGGGCCTGACAGACGGAGGATTAACCATGTCCCCTTTGGCGATTGTGGCATCCCTGATTGCCGTTATCTTGCTTTCCCTGCTGATCTCTTATGGCCGCATCCGCTGGTTCGGCAGAAAGTTTCACTGGCCGATTGTTGCCAGTGAAGCCGTCGGAAGCGTAAGTTTTGTTTCCTGGATTCTCGTGTTCGGCTGGCAAACCGCCTCGGTCTGGCGTCCGGTTTTGCTGGCTGGAACCGGCCTGCTTTGGCTCCTTGCCGGATTTTGGTCAGCGCAGATTAATAAGGCACAAAAACTTTTGAGTGCGCCGAAAGGAAAGATCGTATGATTTCGCGCCATCCCCTCACTTTTTTGTTTTTCGTTCCTGTTTTCTCTTCCTGCCTCTTAGCGCAGACACACGCCAAGCCTACTGCGGAGGCGTCTGTGACGGCGATTTATGCCGCTCGCGATGCGGCGTTTCGCAGCAAAGACGTCGCGGGGGCGCTGGCCGGGTACAGCCCGACCGTGCTGATCTATGACGCCGCAGGCAATTCGTCGAGTGGGACGGCGGGGCCGCGCGAGGATTTGACCAGGCTGTTCGGCAGCGGCATCCCGTGGTCCTCGCCCCTCACAACGCTGGAGGAGTTTACGATGGACAAGACCGGGAAGGAAGCGACGGTCAAGGCCGTGCGGCGGCTCACGGTCACGTCGAAAGTCATCGGGCTGGGCGTGGCGCAGACGACGACCGTGGAGGAAGCGGTTCGTGACCACTGGGTCAGCGGCCCGACCGGCTGGCGCATCACGCAGGAGCGGCGCTTGACGCCCGCCACGCTGTATACGCTCTGCTCGGATGCGGCGGCGGCCCCGATGTCCAATAAAATCGTCGGGAAATGGGCGGGCTATGTGCCGTCGGAGACCGGCGTACAAGTGCTGATGACCATGCGGTTCCGGGAGAATGGCTCGGAAGCCGAAACGCTTGTCTCGCCCCGGCAGAACATCAGCCGGGAGGCAAACTACACCGCCGACAACGGGGTGCTGACCGAGACCATGACGCGCGGCATCGAGAACGGGCAGGTGCTGCACATTGACGGCGATGTCAAAACCATCCGCTACCGCTTCGACGATGGAATGCTGCTGCTGACCCTGCCGAATACAACCTCCGAGCTGCGCTTCACCCGACAGCCGGATTAGGGGACGGCGCATTGAGTTCTCAGCAAAGTGGTACAATCAAAAGAGAGGCTGCGATGACCCATGACACTTTGCCGATTGTAATTGAGAAAGATGCCGACGGCTCTTTCGCCCAGTGCCTACCCTGCAAGGCTGCTATACGCAGAGAGAAACCTATGAAGAAGCGCCGGCGAATATCAAAGATGCTGTAATCCTTCATCTCCAAGACCGGCAGGCGCACTCGGAAGCCGTTGAATTGCCGGAAATGGTGAGCGTCGCAACCCTACAGGTTGCCGCCTAATAGCTCGTCCGCCGCGTGTTACTGCCGGCGAGGCCATCCGTGTCCTCCAAAGCGGCTACGGTTCCTTTTCAAGAAAATCATAGATGATGCGGGCCTGACCATTTCCGAGTTTATCGGCCTGCTGAAATGAGAGACCAGCCTGTTCGCGGTATACTGTTACCGTCATGCCAACGCCCCTAACCCCTCAATCCATCCCCGACCGAAACTTCGCCGCGCCCAACCCCTTCCCTCAAAGCAGCCCGCGCCGATTAGTCGCGCTGTCTCTGAACACGCATCTGCCGCCGCTGTCGGCGTTTACGCCGACCAAAGACATCCGCTACCATCCGCTGTTTCAAGGGCTGCTGTTTCCGTGGGTCTGGCGGGTCTGGACCCAGCGGCTGACAAAGGCCGGGCATTACTTTGTCGCGGCGACGCTGTTCTTTGCGGCCTTCAGCTCGGTCTCGCTTGACCAGCAATTTTATGTCGCGTTTACCTATGCGGTCGGGTTATGGGCCGTCGCGTTCGCCGGAATGTGGCTCGGCGAGCCGCGCGTGTCGCTGTCGGCAGGTTTCAGCGACCGAGTGCAGGCAGGCGAGACGCTGGCCGTAGACATCACCGTGCAGGCGGCCGGGCGGCGCGGGATCGGACTGACGGTGCTGCCGGATCGGCTGCCTCCCGAAGTAGACGCCGTCAGCGAAGACGGCGCGGAGCTGCCGCCGCTCCTGCCGGGCGAGACCGCACGGGTGTCTTTGGAACTGCGGTGCAAAAAGCGCGGCGTCTATCGCCTGCGCGGCTTTCGGGTGGAAACAGCGTTTCCGCTGGGATTGATGACGGCGCAGCAGGTCTTTTCGGCACCGCGCACGCTCTGGGTGACGCCGCGCTTCACGCCGCTGGCTCGTGTTGAGACCCCGCGCGGGCGACGGTATCAGCCGGGTGGGACGGCGTCGGCGTTCCAGCTCGGCGACTCTTATGAGTTTATCGGCAGCCGCGAGTACCGGGAAGGCGACCCCGTCCGCGCGATTGACTGGCGGGCGACGGCTCGCCTGAGCCGTCCTGTCGTGCGGGAATACCGCGAAGAGTTCTTGCAGCGAGTGGCAGTCATTTTAGATACTCATGCCCCTGCCCCGCCCGGCCTGCCGCCCCCGCCGTCGTTTGAGAGCGCCGTGTCGCTCGCGGCGGCAGTCTGCGAGTTTTGCGCCCGTTCCGAGTTTGCGCTGGACGTGCTTGCCGCCGGCCCCGATGTTCACGCACTGCGCGGCGGGCTGGGCCTCGCCGCACTGGACCCGGCGCTGGATCTGCTGGCCGAAGTCAGCGCCGACACGCGCGTCAATGCGGACATCGCTTGGGAGAAGCTGGAAGAAAACTTAGCCGGGCAGATGGGGCAAACGACGCTGATTGTCTGCATATTCTTGGACTGGGACTTGCCCCGGCAGGAGCTTGCGGAGCGCCTGCGGGACACCGGCGCGGGCCTGAAGATTTTGATTGTGCGCGACACGTCCCCCACCCTGCCGCCGGGCGAATGGCCGACGCTGACTTCGGCCCAGATCACAGTGGGCGTAGACGAAATTTAGCTAACGATGTCCCAATCAGCACCAAAACCAGCCTATCAGCGCCCGCCGTGGCCTGCTGCCGTCGCCGCGCTTCTTGCGTATGCGGCGCTTGCACTCATCAGCGGAGCGTGGGTGCCGCTGATTTGCCTCGGCGCGGCGATCTCGGCGTCCTATGTGTTCCTGGCCCGGTTCCCGAACGAGGGCCTCACCAAATGGACCCTGCGGGCAATCGCCATGGGCGCAGCGGTGTTCGGCTACTTAATCAACGCCGTCAAAGACGATAATACGTTCTTTGATGTCCGCTATCTCAACTCCTTTGCGCTCCTTTGCGCCGCCGAGCTGATGCTCCAGTTCTGGCGGCGGGAGCCGACCGGCGGGGCGCGGGCGCCGTTCACGGTGTTTCTTTCGGCAATGGTGTTTCTGGTCGGGTGCAGTCCCTATGAAGACGTCTCGCGCTACTTGTGGTATTTGGCCCCGCTGTTCTTTCTCTTTTTCGTGCTGGCACTGCCCGGCTTCCGGCAGCGGTCACAGAACTGGGGCGCACTCCGGTACGCACTGCTTCCCATGCTGGCGGCGCTTGCGCTCGGCGGACTCACTGATGCCGCCGTGGACCGGCATAAGAACGAACTGAACTTTCTGGGGTCGCAGGCGCTGGCCGGGCGGCGGCTGTCACCGAGCATGGGTATGAGCGGTCAGCCGATCTTGGGGTCTTCGTTCACCCTGCGCGACTCGCTGACGCGGGTGCTGCGGATTGAGCATCCCGGCGATGACCCATACCTGCGCGGCATGACCTTTGACACTTACACGGGCCGGACTTGGGGACCGTCATTGGAGCAGCGCGTTTTCCTAAATTGGCCGTCTCAGCCAAGAGCTTCGGGATTGAAAGCGCGGACTGAGCGCTTGGACAATGCCGACGGCCTGCTGTTTGCGCCGCTGCATTCGGCGGCGATTATCGCCGAAGACGCGCATTCCCTGGAATGGGCCGCCGGGACTCAGGGGCCGCTGCGCACGCCGACGGCGGATACGTCGGAACTGACTTATGATGTCAGCGCGGGCAAATCGGGACTGCTGGAGGCCGCACCATCGTCAGCAGAAACGGCGCGGGATTTAGCCGTGCCGCCGGACATTGACCGCCGGGTGATTGCTTTAGCGCATAAAGCCGCCGATCCACAGAAGACGCCGAACGCCAAAATCACGGCGGTAGTGCGCTTTTTGCAGACCAACAATTCGTACAGCCTGACAGTCAATCCGGGGCCGGGCGAGCCGATCTCAAACTTTATCTTGCAGCGCAAAGCCGCTCACTGCGAATATTTCGCGTCTGCCGCCGTCGTCATGCTGCGGGCTGCCGGAGTGCCGACCCGCTATGTTTCCGGCTATTTCGCGCACGAAGGGGACGGCAGAGACACGCTGCTGGTGCGCCAGCGGGACGCTCACGCCTGGGCGGAAAGCTGGGTTTCGGGGACAGGCTGGGTGACGGTAGACGCGACCCCCGGCGGGGGAAGGCCGGACGCGCTGGCCGGGCCGATCCCGTTCTACTGGCGGGTCTGGGAGGGGATGCAGGACATTCTCGGCACTCTGCGAAGCTGGGTGCTGACGGCGGGATGGCTGCAAAAAGGTGCGGTCTTTCTCCTGCTGGTGCTGGGCCTGCTCGTTCCGCAGGTCTATCGCTATTGGAAGAGCCGCCGGACGCCGGCGCCCGGCTTCCGCTACGCGAGTCCCGACGCCGCGCTCCTCGCGCTGTCGGCCCGCTTTGAGGCGCTCCTGGCCCGGCGCGGCCTGCCTATCCCGGAACACAAAACCTGGCCGGAGCATTTGCACGCGGCGGAGGTGGACAGCAGCGACGCCCTGCACGGCTTCGTAGAAACGTACAGCCGGGCGCGGTTCGGCCCGGCCCCAACGCCCGCCGACCTCGCTCGGATGGAGCAGAACTTACAAACTTTGGAGAAAAATTCTTGACCCTACTTGCAGCCGCCGCACCCGCCGAAACCATTGAGCGAATCGAAACAAACTTGGCGTCGGTCATTCGCGGCAAGCCCGAATCCATCCGCCTCCTGCTCATCGCGCTGCTGTCCGGCGGACACACACTCCTGGAAGACGTCCCCGGCACCGGCAAAACGACGCTTGCCAAATCGCTGGCCCGGTCCATGGACGGCATTTTTCGCCGCATCCAGTTCACGCCCGATTTGCTGCCTGCCGACATCACCGGCTCCAGTTTTTATAACCCCGGCGACGGCTCGTTTACGTTCCGGGAAGGTCCCGTCTTCGCCAACATTGTGCTGGCCGACGAGATCAACCGAACGTCGCCGCGCACCCAGTCCGCGCTGCTGGAAGTGATGAGCGAGGGCCAGGTCACGACTGACGGCCTGCGGCGCGACCTGCCCCACCCGTTTTTCGTCGTCGCCACCCAGAACCCGACCGATTTCCAGGGAACGTACCCGCTGCCCGAAGCCCAGCTCGACCGTTTCGCCGTCCGCATCACGCTCGGCTACCCGGATATGTCGCATGAGCTTGAGATTCTGTACGGCCAGAACAAACAGCACCCGTTCGACAGCTTGGAGCCGGTCGTCACCGGCGCAGACATCGTTTCTCTGCAAGAGCAAGTCCGCGAAGTCAGGGTAGACCATTCTGTCGCCGAATACATCCTGCGCCTCGTAGACTGGACCCGCCATGACCCGCGCATTCGGCTCGCCGTTTCCCCGCGCGGGTCACTCATGCTGTTCCGCACCGCCCAGGCCCGCGCCCTCACTGAAGGCCGCGCCTACGTCCTGCCCGACGACATCCAAGCCCTTGCCGTCCCCGTCCTGGCCCACCGCATGATGCTTGACACCAAGACCCGCTACGGCGGTTTGACGGGAACTCAGATGATCGAAGAAGCCCTCGCGGCCATTCCCGTTCCGCGCTGACACGGAAACCGGCCAGGTTCTGCTACACTGGCTTATGCCGAACGAAGAGCCAACAGAAAAGGCCGAGATGCAGGCGCGTTATAGCTTCAAGGGTGGACAGCGCGGACGTTACGCTCATCTGTTCCCCCAAGTTCCGTATGTTGTTGTCCTGTCACCTGATGTCGCAGCATTTCCTGACTCCGACTCGGTCAAGGAAGCGTTGCGAAAGTTGCTCGCGAGCGAGGGGCCGTCAGCTTCTTAATACCATGCGTTAAAACGCACGGCTACACGGCGCAGACGCCACGAAACACCGCTTCGCGGGGTTAAGAATAAGATGATGTCGGAATGTTCCCAGTGCCGCGCCTTCCAGGTCTGCCATTGCAGAAGCGGTACTTCGTGGCGTCCGCGCCCAATAGCCGTACCATTTATGGTATGGTTCGGATCAACATCTATGAAAACCATCCTCCTCAGCATAGCCGCGTCTTCCGTCGCCGGCGCACTCAGCGGCTGCGGCTGCGAAGCGATTGCGTTACGACATACTCACGCTCAGGGCCTTGCGCTGCCGTTGACAGATTTTGCCTTCGAGATAATCTACGCGGCAACCTTTGGCGTGATGGGCTGCCTTCTGGGCTTGATAGTCGGCACCGCGCTGTACTGGTTTAAGCGCCGGGCGAAACTGCGACCCGTAAGTCACTGGCTGCCGACACCGTGGACGCGCATCTTTAGGGTGTAAACGCTGTGGCTGGCGGTGATGAACAAAGTATGGCGGTCGGTGCCGCCGAAGCAGATGTTGCCGGTCCAGTCTTCGGGGATGGGCAGGTGCAGGATTTCCGTGCCGGTGTGGTCGAAGACCGTGACGCCGTGGCCGGTCAAATACACATTGCCTTCGCTGTCAATGGTCATGCCGTCGGAGCCTAATTGGCAGAACAAATGCTTGTTCGTGAGCGATCCGTCGGGGGCAATGGTATAAGAATAGGTCTTGCTATCGCCGATGTCGGCGACGTACAGAGTCTTGCCGTCGGGGGTGCCGATGAGGCCGTTCGGCTGGACGAAATCACTGATGACGCGGACGAGCGCTTTGCCGCCGGGCGGCAGAAAGTAGACGCCCTCGGTATCCTGCTCTTTGTGGCCGTGGTCCCAGTAGGAGCGGACATAAAACGGGTCGGTGAGGTAGAGGCCGCCGTCGTGCCGCACCCAGACATCGTTCGGACCGTTCAGCCGCTTGCCCGCGTAGTCCGCAATGACAACCGTGGCCGTGCCGTCGGGGGCAATGCGCCAGAGGGCGTTATGCTCGTCGGAGCAGGTCCAGAGATTACCGGCAGCGTCGAAGCACGTGCCGTTGGCGCGTCCGCAGCCCTGCTTGAACGTCGTGATCGCGCCGTCCGCCGCGTGCCATTTCAGGATGCGGTCATTCGGCTGGTCGGTGAAGTAGATGTCGCCGCGAGAGTCGCAGGCCGGGCCTTCGGTGAACTCGAAGCCCTCGGCGGCTTTGACAAGGTGCGCTCCCGGCGCGGTGATAGGGTGAGTTGGCGTAGTGTCTGGCATAGCGTTTGATGTGGGCGAGAGTGAAAACAAGGCAGTTACGGCAAAAAGACAGGCTGTTCGGAACAATTTAACCCCCATTCGCCGGCAGAAACGCGACGAAGTGGGCGCCTGCGCCCGGCTCGCCGACTTCGACAATGCCGCCTCGATGGGCTTCAATGATGCCTTTGACAATGCTGAGGCCAAGACCGAGGCCACGGGCACGGGACGTGAAAAACGGCGTGAAGATGCGCGGCTTGATGTCGCCGGGAATGCCGGGGCCGCTGTCCAAAAACTCGATTTTGAGGTAGGTGCGGCCACGCGACAGATCGGCCAGTGCATGGGCCTCGGCAGGGTCGGCACGAGACGTGCGAATGGTCAGAGTCCCGCCGTCGGGCTGAAACGACAGCGAGTTTTCGACGAGTTCCGAGAACGCACGTTTCAGGCGGGAGCCGTCGGCGTGGATCGGCGGTAAATCAGGTGCAAGGTCTAAAGTCAGCGTCACCGGGCTGCGCTTGGGGAAGCTCTCAGCGACGCACTGGGTCAGCAGCGCGTTCAAGTCGTACTCAGCCAGCGAGATCTGAGTCGCCCGGACAAAGTCCCGAAACTCTTGGAGTATCTCTTCCAGCCGGAAAATGCCCCGGCGCATGGCTTCGGCCAATGCTTGATACTCGCCACGCTTGTCTTCGGGTCCCGACAAGAGGTACTCTAATTCGTTCAGGTCGCCTTTGATCGCGAATGTCCGGTTGCCGATCATATGAGCGGCTTTTGCCGACAGCTCGCCCCAGGCCGCCATGCGCTCGGTGTTGACCAGGCGGTCGAGGATGCGGCTGTTCTCAATCGCCGTGCCGAGCTGGGAGGCAATCGTCAGCAGCACGCTTTCGTCGTCTTCGGTGAACTCGCGCCGGAACCAGGGCGCGGCGCTTTTGCGGCGCAGGACGCGCAGGACGCCGAGAACGCCGGAGCGCCCAAAGATCGGCACGGCGAGAAACGCGCCGACTTCGGTGGAGGGAAACTCCTCAAAGCGGCCCTGCCAGCGCGGGTCTTCGCGCGGGCTGACCGTGCGGATCGGCTCGCCGTGGAGGGCTACCCACCCCGTCAGGCCCTCGCCGACCGGATAAATCGCCGTACCGATGCGCTCGGCCAGCCCGCCCCGCGCGGCTTGCAAGGTCAGGTGCTGCCGGTCTCGGTCCAGCACGAAGACCGAGCAGTCTTCAAACCGAAGCTGGGCGGCGGCGACATCTACCACCCGGCGCATGAGCTGGTCGGTGTCGGCAATGGCGCTCAGGTCTTTGCCGATTTCCACGAGCGCCGCTTCCCGCGCCCGGTAGCCGTCGCTGAGCAATCTTAAAACAGCGATGTCGGCCAGCGACTGGACGAGGCGCAGGTGGTCGGGCGTGAAGTAATCGTGCTGAAAGCTTTCAATGTTGATGACACCCCGCGTGTGGCCGTTGCCGTCGAGAAGCGGCACGGCAATCTCGCTGGAAACGTCGTCAAAGAACGCAAAATAGTACGGGTCGGCGCTGACATCGCCGGTGATGTACGGCTGGCCGGTGGCGGCGACATGGGACGTAATCCCGCTTCTCTTTCTGCCGCCGAGTGCGTTCTCGTCAATCTGAAGGCGCATCGCCCGAAAACCGTCGGTCCAGCCGGCCCCCGCCGTCGAGACCAGCGCCAGGTCCCCGGTTCCGTCGTGCGCGAGCGCCACAAACGCCCGGTCGGCCCCGATCGCGTTCATCGCCGCTAAATTCAGCTCGTCAAATAAAGTCTGGGCTTCGTCCACTTCCACCGCCCGGCGGGACAAGTGGCGCACGAGTGTGACGGGGTCAAGCAGGACAGGATCAATCATAGGATATTATTGTACCCGAAAGGACCCACCCGATTGCTTCGCATCGGCCCTCCCGAAGCGGGAAGGCAAGGAGGCAGCAGAGGCGAGAGGATGAACGTAAAAAAGGGGCAGACACAGTGGTCTGCCCCTACTTTTCGACTTAACCTCTTCGCCTTCCCGCTTCGGGAGGGCCGATGCGAAGCAATCGGGTGGGTGCCTACGGCTGCTGGCCGAACGGCATCCCGAAGGGCATCTGCTGCTGCTGTGGCTGCTGGTCGCCGGGCTGGACCTGGCCGAACGCCGCAGGCCGCTCGCGCAGGGTGACATTCACGGTGCGCGGGGTGCCGTCGCGGATGACCCGCAGAGAAAGCACACTGCCGACTTTCAGCGTCTGGATCAAGCTGTTCAGCGTGTCCGTATCCGCAATGTCCTGACCGTTCGCCGACGTGATCACGTCGTAGATGTGCAGGCCGGACTGCGCCGCGGGCGAGCCGGGATACACATGCTTGACATAAACGCCCTGGCTCAAGCTGTCCGGGACGCCTGTCTGCGCCCGGTCATCGGCGGACAGCGCAGCGACCGGCTCGTAGGCGACTCCCAAATAGGGGTGAGACGCCTTGCCGTTCTTGATCAGCTCGGCGGCGACTTGTTTAGCCCGGTTAATCGGGATCGCAAAGCCGATGCCCGAATAAGTGCCGCTCGGCGACAAGATCGCTTCGTTGATGCCGATGACCTGGCCGTTGATGTTCGCGAGAGCGCCGCCGGAGTTGCCGGGGTTGATCGCCGCGTCGGTCTGGATCGCCGGCAGGATGGCCTGGCCTTCGGCGCTCTGGCCGCTCCGGTTCAGGGCGCTGATAATGCCCAGCGTGACGGTCGTGCCGACATCCAGCGGGTTGCCTACCGCAATCGCCCAGTCGCCGATCCGCACGTCGTCGGAATTGCCGAGCTGCGCCACGGGCAGCTTGACGCCGTCGGTGTCAATCTTGACGACCGCAATGTCCGTGACCGGGTCGGTGCCGACCACATGGGCGCTGTAGGCTTTGCCTTCGCCGCCGCTCTTGTCGCCGACGTTGACGGTCAGCTTGGAAGTGTTGTCAACCACATGGTTGTTGGTCAGGATGTAGCCGTCCGGGCTGATGATGATGCCCGATCCGGCGCCGCGCGAGACCTGCGGCTGACCCTGGCCGCCGCCGAACATACGAAACATCGGGTCGGCGGACTGAGCCGAAGGACGCCCCACAGTATGAACGGTCACGACCGCCGCATCGACTTTGGCGGCGGCATCGGCGACAACCGTATCGCCGGTGAAGTGCTTAAGCGCGGGCGGTGTCGTGTTCAGCGAAGCGAGAACCGCCTGCTTGGACTGCGTATTGCCCGACAGCAAAGTCGCCGGATCGCCGAAGGTCTTCATGCCGACGGCGCAGGCGGCGACGCCCACCGTAAAGACGGCGGCGTAGGAGCTTATCTTTTTCATTTGTTCTCTAAACCTCATAGTCATTTTATTGTGCGCTGAATGTCTTCAGCAGGTTTGCCATTTCAATCGCGGCGGCAGCGACATCCGCCCCTTTATTGCCGGCTTTCGTGCCGGCCCGCTCCAGCGCCTGTTCAATCGTGTCCGTCGTCAGGACGCCGAACAACACAGGAACCCCAGTCTCAACCGAAATGCTCGCCAGGCCCGATGCCATCGGCCCGGCGACATAATCAAAATGCGCGGTTGCACCCCGAATAACCGCCCCCAGGCAGATCACGGCATCATACTTCCCCGATTTCGCCAGCATGGACGCCGCCAGCGGGATCTCAAACGCGCCGGGAACCCGCGCCAGCGTAATGCCGTCCTCCGACACCCCATGCCGCCGCAGCGTGTCCAGCGCACCTTCTAAGAGCCGATCGCCAATGAGCGAGTTGAAGCGGCTTAAAACAATGGCAATGGTCAAGTCCGGTGCGACTAAGTTTCCTTCGAATGTCTTCATGGTATACGCAGATAATTCCTAAAATGTTCGCGTCAGCCGGGCGGTTAAAACCGCAGCAACAAGTTCACGAAACCTGCCTTCGCAGGTTAAGAGTAGGTCTCAGATTCCGAGTCTGCGCAGGCAGACTTTGTATTTTTGTTGCCGCGACTTCAGTCGCCCGTTCGGTTCAAGCCGCTTCCGGCGCGTCCTGCTCGTCCAGAACTAAAAAGTGGCCCATCTTGGTTCGCTTTGTGTCTAAATAACGCTTATTGTCCGCATTCGGTTCCGAGATCAATGGCACCCGCTCGCCAATTTCCAGCCCGTAGCCTTCCAACCCTGCCAGCTTCGCCGGGTTGTTGGTCATGTACCGCAGGCGCTTTAAGCCTAAATCCACCAGCACTTGCGCCCCGATGCCGTAGTCGCGCAGGTCGGGCTTGAAACCAAGCTGCACATTGGCTTCCACCGTGTCCGCCCCGGCATCTTGGAGCGCGTAGGCTTTGATCTTATTGATGATCCCGATGCCGCGTCCTTCCTGCTCAATGTACAGCAGCACGCCCCGGCCTGCTTCCGAGATCTTTTCTAAAGCCAGATGAAGCTGATCGCCGCAGTCGCATTTGAGCGAGCCGATGAGATCGCCCGTCACGCAGGACGAATGGATACGCACCAGCACATCTAACCCGTCGGAAATATCGCCCATCACAAACGCCGTGTACGGGGCAGGGTCCACCTCGCTTTCGTAGGCATGGACCGTAAAATCGCCGTAGCGGGACGGCAGCTTGGCTTCGGCGACTTTTCGCACCAGCTTTTCCCGCCGCCGCCGGTACTTGATCAGCTCGGCAATCGTAATAAACTTCAAATCAAACTTCTGCGCCAGCGCCGAAAGCGCGTCGGTCCGCGACATTTCGCCGCCGTCGTCCATGATCTCGCAGATGACCCCGACCGGCTGCAATCCCGCGAGCGTCATCAGGTCTACCGCCGCTTCCGTGTGTCCGGCGCGTTTTAGGACGCCGCCTTTCCTAGCCATCAGCGGGTTGACGTGGCCGGGCCGGCTAAAGTCGGTCGGCAAAGCGTTTATGTCCGCCAGTTTCCGAATGGTCAGCGCCCGGTCGGCGGCGCTGCTGCCGGTCGTCGTGCCGTCCCGCGCGTCCACCGTGATCGTGAACGCCGTCCGCATACTTTCGCTGTTCTCGCGCACCATCAGCTCTAAACCGAGTGCGAGAAGCCGCTCTTCCGGCATCGGCACGGTGATGATGCCGGAAGCATGGCGCGTCATCAGCGTAATCGCATCGGCGGTGATATGCTCGGCAGCCATGACAAAATCACCTTCGTTCTCGCGGTCTTCGTCGTCCACAAGAATGACCATTTTGCCTGCCTGCAAATCAGCGAGCGCTTCTTCGATTGTGTTAAATTGCGTTTCCGGCATCTGCGCCTCTGTTTCTATTTCCGCATTGCCTTGGGGTACTTGGCCGGATCAAAGCGCACTTTGCCATCTTTGTCCATACACCACGGGTTGCTGTATTCGCGCAAAACCGGCAGGCTTTCGCCGGTCGGGTCTGCTTTCAGCGCTTGTTCTGCCGCGTGGCGAAAGCGCCGGTTGTAAGCTCGTTTTTCCTGCTTTTCACTGTCGGCAGTCGTGATTGCCCGAAATGGATGCTTGCGGCGTGACCGGCTCATATCGGCGTTTCCTTTAGCGTAACTGATCAAGCAGCTTGTCGTACTGTGAATGGGGACCAATCCAAAACCAGTCCAGCGTATCGGCATCTCTCAGTGCAAGCGCCCGCCAGTGCAGACCAATGCGAACGGAATACAGCGGGATTGTTTGACTGACGCGCTTGTAATCCAGGCTTGTATGCTGCGGGTTGCTTTGCCATCGCCGATAGGATTGCCGCGCCTGTTTTTGAATGTCGAGTGGCAGGCGCTGAAAGCGTTTCTGGAAGTCTGCCGTGATGTGAGAGATCACAGAATGCTTTCCAGCGGGTATACCTCACCACGCGCAATTTCGGCACGAGCTAGGGTAATTAAGTCTGCAAGCGATTCTTCGGATGCCTCAGCTTCATTGTCAAATGTCAATTCGTCCAGCAGCCAGGAAGCGACTTTGTCCTGCTTCGTCTCAGGCAGCTTGGAAACCTCGGCGATTGCCTTTTGGAGTAATTCAGTCATGGCAGTTACTCCCGGTACGCGGTGGCGGGGCCGGCCCAGGCGGGTTCGCTGCGCTCTAGGTCGGCGATGCGGAGGGGAGTGTCGGCGGCGCGGCCAAAGTCGCCGCCGACGAGCTTTTCGACGTACTTACCGATGATGTCGGTCTCCAAATTGATCTGGTCGCCGGCGCGGCGGGTGTGGAGGTTGGTGTTGTCCCAGGTGTGCGGGATGATGGCGACGGAGAAGGTCTTGTCGTCGGCGTCTACGACAGTCAGCGAGATGCCGTCAATCGCGACGCTGCCTTTGCGGACAATGTAGCGCACGATCTGAGGGGACGCGGTGATATAAATATAGTACGAGTTATCCACTTCGCGGATGCTCGCGATCGTGCCGACTCCGTCCACATGGCCTTGAACAATATGACCATCGAAGCGGCCCGACGCCGAGAGGCTCGGCTCCATGTTGACCTCGTCGCCGATAGCAAGCGACCCCAGCGCGGTCTTTTGCAGCGTCTCGTAGACGGCATCGAACGCGACCGTGCCGGGCCGCTGCTCCACCACCGTGAGGCACGCGCCGTTGACGGTGATGCTGTCGCCAAGCTTCACTCCGTCCAGCACACCGTCCCCGCTGATTGTGAAGCGGGCGGACTGTGCGCCGCGCTCAATCGCTTCGACCCGTCCGACTTCCTGAATGATTCCTGTAAACATCGCGTGTCCCCACCTCCCGGTGTTTGCTTCTAATCGAGTTGACCTGACGAATATATTCTACCCAAAGCGGGCATCATCAAAATGGGCATCTATGACGATGTCCGGGCCACAGCGCCGCACCTGCCGAAACTTAACAATCTGCGCGTCCGTCATCCGGGCATTGCCGGGGCCGCCGACCGGGCCGGGCGCGGCATCCCCGCCGATCACTTTGGGCGCAATAAACGCCCGCCAGCGGTCGGCTAAATTTTGGGCCAGCAGCGACGCCGCAAGCTGTCCTCCGCCTTCTACAAGAACACCGATTATATCGCTACGGGTTCCCAGACGGCGCAGCAGGTCGGTCAAGTCCACGCGCCCGTCGGCGGCTTCGCAGATGAGAATATGGCAGCCTAGCGCCTCTAAAGCTGCCTGTCGGGCCGGGTCTGCACTACCTAGTGTCGCCAAGATCGTCCGGCCATCTTCGCCTGCGAGCCGCACAACTTCAGCGTTCAGCGGCGTTCGGAGGCGGCTGTCTACGACGATGCGCCACGGGTTGCGGCCCGTTTTGTGCGTCAGCCGGGTCGTCAGTGACGGGTCATCGGCCAGCACCGTCCCAACCCCGGTCAAGATCGCGTCGCAGCGGTCCCGAAGCTGCCGGTGTACGGCGAGACGCGACACTGGGGACGTGATCCACTTTGAATCGCCCGCAAACGTTGCGATTTTGCCGTCCAGCGTCATGGCGGTTTTGAGAACGACCCAGGGCAGACCGGTCTCACGGTGCTTGATGTAGGCGGCATTCAAGGCCCGCGCCTCGGCTTCCAGCACTCCGACCGCGACTTCGACCCCACCCGCGCGAAGCTTCTCCAAGCCCCGCCCAGCAACCCGCACATCAGGGTCTGCCATCGCGCAGACCACGCGCCGTACTCCTGCCGCCAGAAGCGCGTCGGCGCACGGCGGCGTGCGCCCGTGGTGCGAACACGGCTCCAATGTCACATAGGCGGCCGCGCCCCGTGCCAGTTCTCCCGCGTCCCGCAATGCAAACACTTCCGCGTGCGGCTCCCCCGCCTTCGGATGCCAGCCTTCGCCGACCGTCTGCCCGGCGTCATTCACAAGGACGCACCCGACCATCGGGTTCGGGCTGGCGTGCCGCCCCAGTGCCGCCAGCCGCAGAGCGCGGCGCATGTGCCGTATATCATCGGATGCTGTGTCATCGTGCATGAAGTGTGCCAAGCGTAAATAAGCAGGAGCCACGGATTGAAATCCGAGGCTGAAATAAAACAGTGTCGAAGCGACACAAGAACAAGAAAAGTCCGCGCGGATTTATCTTCCGTCGCTGCGACGGTGTTTTCGTCCGAGCCTCGGAATTTATTCCGTGGCTCTTACTCCGTGGCTCGCGGTATCAATCAGCAGGCGGCTCCCAGGGCAGCCAGAGCGTGTTCGCAGCATGATGGCGTTTTTGGTTTTCTATATACGGGATGACGGCTTTCAGATGCGGACGGCTCAGGCTAAAGCCGCCGTAGCCTGCCTGCCACTTGAACGCGATGCCCTGATCGTTCGCAAAAGAGGAAGACGCGCCTTTGATTTGCTGGGCAATTCTGGCAGGACTCAGTGTGGACGGCGGCTGCACAGCCAGATGCACATGATCGGCGACACCGCCGAGTGCAAGAATTGTACATTTCATGTGCCGCGCTTCGGCCCGGATGCAGGCATGGATGAGGTTCTCGGCATCACCCACCAGAAGCGGCTCCCGCCGATACGTCGCCCAAACCAAACGCAAATAATACTCAACGCTGCTATGGCCCATAATCACCTTCCCTGGCTTAACTTCCTTACCCTCGTGTCGCCGCGACACTGTTTTGTTTCAGCCTCGGAATTCATTCCGTGGCTCTTATTCTGTAGCTTTTGGCCCCTAATCCGCCGACTGGCTCTCCAAAAACCCGGCAAGCTGGTCCAGCGATGGGCTTTCGGCGTTGCGGACGTAATACCCCGATGTGCCGACGGCTGCTGTGGCCGCTTCGTCGTCGGTCAAGCCAAGCTGCTTGCCGAGGCAGAAGCCGGCGTTGAAGTGGTCGCCGGCTCCCGTAGAAATCAGCGGGTTCTCGACGAACGGGCCGTCTACGTTCGCCGTGATTTCGCCGTGCGTGCCGACGACGGCGTAGGCGCGGGGATGAACGACAATGGTTTCCAGCGGCAGCTTGGCGCTGATGAACGCGGTCACGCCCAGCACTTCCGAGCGGCCATGATGCCCGCCTTCGTAGCCGAGCGCCCGTCCGACCCGAAAGGCTTCTTTTTCGTTCAGCCCCAGCGTCGTCGGCCCGAACTCCTGGAAGCGCGAAAGCAGGCGGCAGGCGGCGGCGACTCTGGCATCATCGTGTTTTTCCGGGTCGGCGAGATCAAAGAAGAAACGGCGCGTCGGGGACGCCGGCTGGGCAGCCAGAAGCGTGAGTATTTCTTCCCAGATCGCCGACATCGCCGGGATCATGGTCCAGTTGACCAGCGCCAGCAAATCGGCATCGGCGAACAAATGGACCAGACCGTCGGCGCCGGCTCGTTCCAGCAGCCGGGGCCAGGTGACTAAATTGAGCGGCTCTAATTTGCCGAGCATGACTTTGCCGTCCTCGAACTCCAAAGCGTCCGTGTGACCGGGAGCGCCGAGCGAGATCAAAGTCGCCCTCCGGCCCATTTCCTCAAAGGCCGGATGCAGGCTGCCCTCGCCGAGCGGCCCGACGCAGGAGACGTGCGGCCCCAGCGCGGCCAGGGCGTTTGCCATGATCGGGCCGTTGCCGCCAAGTTTGACCCGTTCGACCACCAGCTCCAAGTTCGTACTCTGGCCGGACGCGCCGATGATGCGCGTTCCCAGCTCGACGATCTGCTCAATCGTCGTAAACTCCGTGTCCGATGTCCGGCGATCTACCACCCGGATAATCTCGTCTACAAAGGCATCCAGGCCCACAGTCATATGGAGCGGCGCGGCGGCATCGGCCACGTCGCGCAGGCGGGCGGCAGTGCGGGCAGTCAGCTCTTTATACATTTCTCTCGCTTCTCCGTTCTACAAAAAAAGCCCGCGACTAAGCGGGCGGAGGATTCAGACAGGCGGGTCAAGATATTGGGACAGCGAACCAATCGCCTCTTGCTTCAGCTTGCGGCGGTTTTCCGCCAGCAGCTTCAAATTCTCGCGCCAGTCCAGTAAGGCCAGCGGAACCAGCGGCAGAGACGCGATGACGGTCAGCATCCAGTATTGTATCCAGCGGATCAGCGCCCGCTTGTCGCCGGGATGCGGGGTCGGCAGATACGTTCCGCCGAGCCACAAAGCCAGCACACTGAGCAGAAAAAACAAGCCCCACGCCCGCAAGCGTTTCTGCTTCGCTGTAATTAGGCCCTGCGCTTCAGGCCGTGACCAGCGGCGGATTTCCCAGAGGCCGTACCCGGCAGCGGCAATGAGTGCGACTATGAGGACGGTACGGAGAAGCATGGTGAGGCTCCCAAATAAATCCGAAGATGCCCCCCGCCCCCAATAATAGGGAAGCAATACCGAATAAGACTACTCTTCTCTGGCTCCCCCATTGTTGGGGGCGGGGGCATTCTCAGCGGCTGCCGGTGCGGCGCGGCTCCGGCGGGGCGGCGGCGTTTGCCAGGCGGCGCAGCTCGGAGATGGCATCAGCGAGACCTTCCGGGTGATGGAACACGGCGCTGCCGGCAATCAGCGTGTCCGCCCCAGCTTTTGCCGCCAGCGGCGCGGTATCGGCGTTGATGCCGCCGTCCACCCCGATCTCAAACCGCAGGCCGTGCGCGGCCCGCAGGTTTGCCAGGGCATTGATCTTTTGCAGCATTTCCGGCAGGAATGCCTGCCCGCCGAAGCCGGGGTTGACCGTCATCACGAGGACGCGGTCCAGATCGCCCAGCACCCACTCAATCGCGCTGAGGGGCGTCGCCGGGTTTAGCGCGACGCCTGCTTTCGCCCCGGCGTCTTTGATCTGATACAAGAGTCTATTCAAGTGGTAGGTGGTTTCTGGGTGGACCGTGACGATGTTGGAACCGGCTTTGGCGAACTCGGTGACATACTGCTCCGGCCGCTCAATCATCAGGTGCGTATCAAAGGGAACTTGGGTCACGGGCCGCAGGGCGCGGACAAGCTGGGCGCCGAACGAGATATTCGGCACGAAATGGCCGTCCATGATGTCAATGTGGATGTAGTCCGCCCCGGCCTCGGCCAGATCGACGGTGGCCTCAGCGAACGCGCCAAAGTCGGCGGACAAAATAGACGGCGCGATTTTGATGGGCATGAGTAGTTCCTAAAACAACGACCAATGACGCCCCCAGCCACAATTATTGGGGACTGGGGGCCTCTTCCTAAAGCGTCTGCTGCTTGACCAGCTTTCCGTCGAGGAAAATACGGAACGTGATCTTGTTGCCGAAGCCCTGGGCCGGCTCACTGACATCCTCGCCCGGCTCGTGGTTCTCGTCGTACACCAAGTTCGTGCCGGTCGTGTCCTGCACTTCAATTTGGACATGACGGGAGCGGCGCGGATGGCGCGGGACGGCGAAGGCGATCGTAAACTGGCGCAGGCGAGCGGTCTTTGGCGTGTCCGTGTCCGGCGAAACAGCGCTTCCATCGGTTCCCGTATCGGCGGCAGGCGGACTGACCACAGTGTCGGGCGGCAGGACAGCCTGCGTGTCCGGGCTGGCTTCAGTAGTCACTAAAGCCGACTCGCTGGGGTCGGAAGTCCCGGCGG
This sequence comes from Capsulimonadaceae bacterium, assembly GCA_965277885.1. Lineage (GTDB taxonomy): Bacteria > Armatimonadota > Armatimonadia > Armatimonadales > Capsulimonadaceae > JANXMY01. The sequence goes on from CBDIDS010000003.1 coordinate 1,919,085, forward strand.
AATTGACGGCGTTAATTGTGTACGAGTAGGTTGTGTTCGGCTTCAGACCTGTATCGGTAAAATGCGTTCCCGGCAAAGCCTGCGCCACGACAGTTGTGTCGCCGTCCAATGAGCGCGTCACGGTGTAGGACTCGGCGCGGGGGACGGAGTGCCAGTCCAGCACGGCCCTGTCCGGGCCGGATGGATCAGCGGAAACGTTTTCCGGCGCTTCCGGCGGCTGGCGGCCTTTGGAAATGACGAAGTTGACGGCGGTGTTACGGTCCACTTTGGAATTGCCCTGCGGAGACTGGTTTAAAATAATGCCGCTGGGAACGGTCTCGCTGTACGCCTGCGTGATGGTGCCGAGCGGAAGGTTCGCGGCCAGCAAGGATTTTGCCGCATAGTCCTGGGTGGTGCCGGCAAGCGGCGGGACCGTCAAAAGGCGCGGGCCGCGACTGCGGTAGACGGTCACTTCTTTGTCGGCCTTGATCGTGTGGCCGGCCAGCGGGTTTTGCTCGTAGATCTGGTCTTCCGGCATGGTATCGCTGTAGGCGCTGTCCGGGCTTTCAACGAGGGTAAAATGCTGCTGGGCGGCGATCCGCTTGGCGTCATCGAACGTCCTGCCGATCAGATTGGGAACCGTGACATCGTTGGGGACTTCCAGGAACTTCGTCGCGTACCACGACAGGCCGATGACGCCGAGGATGAGAATGACAAACAACAGGGTGGTGATGCGGGCCAGCGCCGACGGCGGCTCACGCTCCGGTCTTTGAACGCGGCCCAGCGGTTCCGCGTCCGGGTCTTCCGGGTCAGAAACCGGCAGCGGGCGCGGCTGGCGCTTGGCGGACGCCGGTTCGGCAGAAGCCCCGGCGGCCTTGCCGGTCAAGGGCGACCAGGTCAGCGGCTTGTTCGTCTTCAAAGCCGTATGGATAGCCTGCAAATCCGTCAGCAGTGTCCCGGCGGTGCGGTAGCGCCGGGCGGGATCGGGCTGAAGACACTTTTGGACCAGGCCGTCCAGCGCAGGCGGGATGCCGGGGTTCACATCGCGCGGCGACAGCAGGCGGGTCCCGCCGGCCAGCGGCAGGGCGCCGGTCAGCATCTCGTAAAGCATCGCGCCGAGGGCGTAGATATCGCCCGCCGGGGTCGCTTCTTCGCCCGCTAGCTCCGGCGCCCGGTAGGCCGCCCGGTTCGGCTCCGACAAGAGCGCGGCCACCAGCGCCCCATAAGCAAAATCGGCGGTCTTGATCTGCCCTTCCGGGCTGAGAAGCACATGGCCGGGCCGCAGGTCGCCGTGCGAAACGCCCGCCCGGTGCGCGGCTACTAAGGCTTCGGTCACGGCGACAGCAATATCGGTGGAGACGGCCAGCGTGAACGGGGCGATCCGCCGAATGCGCTCTTGCAGCGTAATACCCCGGATCTGCTCGCGCACCACATACAGATCCCCGGTGTCTTCGGCGACACCCTGGTCGTAGACGTGCAGAATGCTGGGACTTTCCAGGCTCTGCGCTTTCTGCACGGCCCCTCGGAACCCGCCGCGTGCCGCTTCGTTTGTCCCGAAGACGTCCGCCGGCACGACTTGCAGCGCAACGACCCGGCCCGACTCTCGGTCCCGCGCCTTGACAAATTCATAAGGCGGCGTGTCCGGGCCGGGGGTTGCTTCTAAAATCTCGTAGCGCGGATTGACGGCCAGTGTTGACAACGGGCAAACTCCTAAAGTTACGAATTCCAGTGGATCAGCGACCAGGAACCGTTGGTTCCGGGCAGATGCCAGTGCAGGCCGAGCGCCGGGTCGTGCAGGTCGTTGACCACGCTCTGCCCGACAATCCAGTGTCCGCCTTCGGCAAAGCCGACGCCGTCCACGGTCAGCGGCGAGCCATTGCGGCTTTTGACTTGTTCGGCATCGCCGTCAAACAGCCCCGGCACGGAAGTTTTATACCCATGCGCGGTCTGAGCAAATTCAATCGGCACGCTTTCGACGGGACGCCCCGGTCCCGGCCATTCGCCGTGCGCCTGAAGCAGCCCCAAAAGCGCGGTGCGCTGCGCCGGGGTCGCGCGGGCATCTAAATACACGACGCCGCCGTTTTTCGTCTTTGTTCCGTCTACCGAGATCATGGACAGGCCGCTCACGTCCACCCCGCCGTATGCCGCATGGTCCAGGTGGTACACGGCGGCCAGCTCGCAGTCCGCCGGGCCGTTCTCAAACATACACGGGCAGGCATACGCGCACGAGCATTGATGGATGCAGACGCCCGTCGCCGAGTACCGCGCCGGAGCGGCAGACAAGGGCAGGGCTGCGCCGAGCATCAGCGCGATTGCCGTCAATAACTTTTGCACCGAAGTTGTTACTTTCTATTCTTCGACTGACTTAAGTATCGAAACGCCATTGTCCCGACTGACACCAGCAGCAGGAGCGCGTAAATCGCCGAACCCGCCGCCGTGTACCGTCCAATCTGCTCCGGCAGAAATGTCCCGCCGAAGTAAAATACGCCGACGGCGATGACCCAAACCGTCAAAAGCCAGTCCGCCCACACCGGCGGCTTTTCAGTCATGTTTGCGGTTCCTATTGTCATACTTCCTGCTGACGCGCAAGGGCTTTGGCAATGACTGTCTCCGAAACCTGATGGCCCGGCGTCGCCCGGCCCAGCTCTTCCAGCAGCACGAACCGGGCCGCGCCGCCGACGCTTTTCTTATCCCACGCCAGAAGCCGGACGATCTCGCGGGTGTCGTGGGCGGGGTCTAAACGCACCGCAAAGCCTGCCGCTTGGAGCAGAGTCACTACTGCCGCCGTGTCTTTTAGGCTTGTGACGCTCGCTTCTTCGCCAATGAGGCACGCCGAGACCATGCCCAGCGCTATCGCCTCACCGTGGGTGTAAGTCCTGTAGTGCGTCAGCGATTCCAGCGCGTGTCCGACCGTGTGGCCGAAGTTCAGAATTGCCCGCAGGCCGTCCTCGCGCTCGTCTTCTTCCACGATGCGGGCTTTGACAGCGCACGAATGCGCGATGACGGTTTCTAGCTCCGCTGACTGAAGCGACAGCAGGCCCGGCATCTCGCGCAGGAGAAGCGCGGCGAAATCTTTGTCGGCTATTATACCATATTTGACGACTTCGGCAAGGCCCGACCGCCGCTCCCGCTCCGGCAGGGTTTGGAGCGTGTCCGGGTCAATGACAACCAAGCACGGCTGATAAAATGCACCGACTAAGTTCTTGGCGTTCCCAAAGTTGACGCCTGTTTTGCCGCCGACCGAGCTGTCTACCTGCGCCAGAAGCGTCGTCGGCACCTGCACAAACGGCAGGCCGCGCGTGTACGTCGCCGCCGCAAACCCCGCGAGATCCCCAATGACCCCACCGCCGAGCGCGACCATCACCGTGCGCCGGTCAGCGGACAGCCGGTGCAGGGCTGTGTAGAGTTCCTCCACCGATGCCAGCGATTTCGTCCGCTCGCCCGGCGGCAGGAGTATCGTTTCCACCCGAAACCCCGCCGCGCGGAGGCTTTCGCTCGCCGCGCTGCCATAACTCGCGGCAATCTCCGGGCTGCTGACAAGGACTGCCAGCCGCCCTGCCCCGCCGCCGAGACGCGCCGCCGTCTCCGGCCCAAGCCGACTCAGAAGCCCGCGCCCGACCAGAATCTCATACGCGCGGCCTTCCAGGCCAACCCGCACTGTTTGTTTGTTTTCGCTCATGCCAGCTTTAATCGCTCCATCAGCCGCGCCGCGCCTTCTTCGGAATTCGCGCAGTCGGATGTGTCCAAAATGACATCAGCCAGCGCGGCATAAATCGGCGACCTCTGAGCCAGCAGACCTTGAATGCGCCCCAGCGGGTCGGCCTGATGCGCGGCCAGCAGGGGCCGCTCGTGGAGCGAACGCGCGACACGGGCCAAGATCGCTTCCGGCGAGACCTGGAGCCAAACGACGGTTCCAGTTCGTTTCAGCAACTTTGCGTTTTCCGCTCGAAGCGGAGTACCCCCGCCTGTAGACAGCACCAGCGGCTCGTCTTGTGCTTGCAGTCCCGCCAGCGATGCCAAGAATTCAGTTTCCCGCGCCCGAAACACTTCCTCGCCGTCGTCTGCGAAAATCTGCGGGATCGTCTTTCCAGCAAGCCGCTCGATCTCCGCGTCCGTGTCCAGATGCCGGAAGTCCGTGCACCGGGCCAGAACTCGCCCCACCGCGCTTTTTCCCGTTCCCATGAAACCGATTAAAACAATGTTACTCGTCTTCAATTTCCCGCGCTTCTGCCCGCGTCATCGGCTTGCGAGAAGCATGGCGGATGTGCAGGATGTGAACATAAGGAGCATCTTCGGCAGGCTCGTGGATGCTGTAGAATATCCGGTAGAAGGCACCGCTTGAGCCGAAACGGTAGGGTATGACCCGGACTTCCCCTCGAAACAGCCGGTTCTCCTCAGCTATGGGGCGCGTCTCGGCAGAGAAGCCAGCGCCGCAAACTTGTCCAGCAGACTTTCGTGCCACTCTGCCGCGTGCTTCTCATCCGTAAGAATTACAATCCGGTTGATCGCGTCGTTCATGTCACGCTGCGCGAGGCGGCGGAGCCGAATTGCATACGTTCCTTCGTAGTGGCTCATGCGGCGGCAGTTTCCTTTTGAGGCTTTGAATAAGCCGTGTGTTCTGCCATGCCTTCCGCACGGTAGTCTTCTAAGAGCATCCCTCTGTCGCCGTCGGCATGAAAATCTTCTAGTTCCTGCTCAATAACGGCGATGGCTTCTTGATGATCAGCCTCACTCTCCCATTCGTAAATCGAGAAATAGTCCTCGGACTCGGCAAGCGTCATCAAGTAGTCAGTTACGGTTTGGCCGCGTTTGGCAGCACGCTCGCAAAGCTGCGCTTCCATTTCAGCGGGAATTTCTAAAGTCACGGTCATCATTTTTCTCCTGTTTTAAATCTATTAGTGTGCGGTTCGGGCCGCGACTGTTTCCTGATAATGGGCGTAGTTGGCCGACATTTCGCTGAGGCTGTCGCCGCCGAACTTTTCGCACATTAATTGCGCTAAAACAATCGCGACCATCGCTTCGCCGACGACGGCGGCGGCGGGGACGGCGCAGACGTCGGAGCGCTCGGCGAAGGCGGGAACGCCTTCTTTGGTGGTGAGGTTGACGGAGGGGAGCTGCTTCATCAGCGTGGCAATCGGCTTCATCACGGCGCGGACGACTAAAGGCTCGCCGTTGGTCATGCCACCTTCCGTGCCGCCGGCGTTGTTGGAGCCGCGCCGGAACTTGACTTCTTCGCCTGCTGCCGCGTCGTAGAACAAAGCGTCGTGGACCAAAGAGCCGGGAATGTCGGCGGCCCCAAAGCCGATGCCGACTTCGACGCCTTTGATGGCCTGAATGGACATCAATGCCTGGGCGAGCTTGCCGTCAATGCGCGTGTCCCAGTGGACATGGGAGCCGAGACCGACGGGAAGGCCGAGTGCGACCACCTCAAACGTCCCGCCGAGCGTGTCGCCCCGATACTTGGCGTCGTCAATCGCGGCGATAATTTTGGTCTCGGCGTCAGGGTCGGCGACGCGCACGGGGCTGTCTTCAGCAAGCTCGGCAACGCGGCGCAGGTCAATGGCGTCAGCGGAGACTTTGATGCCGCCGATATTGACGACGTGCGATGCCACGGTGATGCCGAACTCGGCCAGCAGAAGCCGCGCGACCGCGCCGACCGCGACCATCGTGGCCGTATTGCGTGCCGAGGCCCGCTCTAAAATGTTCCGCAGATCGTCGTGGCCGTACTTCATCATGCCCGCATAATCGGCGTGACCGGGGCGCGGCACGGTGATGGTTTTGGTTTCTTCTTCGCCGTCGGGCAGCGGCTCAATAGACATCTTCGTCGTCCAGTTGGCCCAGTCTCGGTTTCGGACAACCAGCGTAATCGGGCTGCCGAGGGCGCGGCCAAAGCGAATGCCGCTGAGTATTTCAGCCGTGTCCGACTCGATTTTCTGCCGCGCCCCGCGCCCGTAGCCGCCCTGGCGGCGCTTAAGCTGGGCGTTGATCGGCTCGGCGGTAAGCGGCAGCCCGGCGGGGACGCCTTCAATAATGGTCGTGAGTGCAGGGCCGTGGGACTCTCCGGCGGTTAAGAAACGGAACATGTCTGCATTATACCTGAAAAAGCCCGCCCTCTTGGTAAGAGGACGGGCTTTCTAAAAACGCATCTGAAGTTACGGCGAGACGCTGACGTTCTGGCCGCCGTTTGCATTTGCCGTACCGCTGTCGTTGCTGTCACTGATGATCGTCGGCGTCACAAAGATCAGCAGCTCCTGGTCGTTGATCTGTTTGTTGCGGGTGCGAAACAGGCCGCCGAGGTACGGAATGTCCGCTAAAATCGGAATGCGCTGGGTGGACGCCGTTTCCTGTTTGCGGACCAGGCCGCCTAAGACCATCGTGTCGCCGCTGCGGACCGTCCGCAGCGTCGTCAGGTTTTGAGTGACAAACGGCGGGATGCCGCCGACCGCCGGCTGGCCGGTCGTGTCCGAGATCTGCGGCTGGAGGTTCATCGTCACCGTATCGTCGGCGTTGATGCGCGGAACAATCGTCAGGAAGGTAGACAGCGGCAGGAAGTTCGCCTGCGTGCTTTGGGTTGTGCCGCCCGCGACGCCGCCGTTGGAAACGACGCCGGTGGTGAAGAACGGGATTTGGGTCGTGATTTGGATCTGCGCCTGAACATTGTTCGTCGTTGTAATCAGCGGAGCTTGGACGACTTTGCCGCGTGTTCGGGTCAAAGTCTGGAAGAGCTGGGCGACGATGTTGCCGGTCTGGTACTGCAAGAACGTCGGGTTCAGGCCGCTGATCGTGCCGCCGAAGCTGCCGGTTCCCTGGCTGGAGGAAACTTCCAGACCCGGATAAGGCACCAGGTCGAAGTTGATGCCGAGAGCGTCTACGTCGGTGACACTGGCGGTTACGAATTCGACTTTGATCTGCACCTGACGCGGCGCCACGTCCAGCAGCTTGACGATTGACTTGACCTGGTTGAAGCCGTCCGGGGTTGCATACACGACAAGGGTATTGGTGCTTTGAAGAGCAAAAAGTTTCGAGACGCCGTCGGGAAGCGGGGCCTGGGGCTGGCCGTTTCTTCCGTTTTGGCCCGGCTGGAACGGCTGTGGCGTGAACCCGCCGGGGCCGTTTTGGAACGGGTTGCCGCCGCCGTTGCCGAAGCCGCCGCCATTGCCGAAACCGCCGCCGTTACCAAAGCCGCCGCCGTTGCCGAAACCGCCGGGGAACTGGTTCGCCTGCTCGGCGTCGGCGCTGCGATGCTGAGAATAATTCGCGGCGCTCGGCCCGGCGTTGCCGGTCCCCATCGGAACCGATGGATAAGCATTAGAAGGGTAGGCGTTGGACGAAGAGTTGCCATTAAAAGTGTTGGAGTTTGACTGTCCCTGCGGGACGTTAATCTGCGGAACAGAGGCGACGTTTGGGTGAGTCTGGGAGGCCTCCACAGGCTTAAACGGGTCGAGGTCCACGACATCTTTGTCCCAATGCATCAGCTTCAAAATGTCGGAGGGAACGGCGTGCTGAAGCTCAATCGTCCGGTATTGCAGCTCACCCGGCGCATAATGCTTCGGCGCTTCGGCACTGTCGGCGGAGGACTGACCGGCAGCGGGCGCTTCCGGCGAGGCCGTGCTGCCGGCGTCTTCCGGTTCAAAAACATAGATCCCGTCGCTGTTGACGCTGACTTTCGCCCGTGCGCTGGACGCGATGGTCCGCATCGCTTTCGCCAGCCCGGCGTCTTTCAGGTGAACATTCACCGGCTTAAACGGCGTGTCGCCGTCCCGCACCAGCGCTTCGACATCGGCCTGGCGTTCCAGCATCGTTACGACTGTGTGCAGGTCGCTGGCGGCAACGTCAAGGCTGACGGTTTTGCCGGTATCCGGGGCGCTTTGCGCCAGGGCCGAAGCGGACAAGCCGCCAAGCGCCAGCAGGCCGCAGGCCGCCGTGTGTCCGGCGCGTACCAGCGCGGATCGTCGTTGATGTGTCATGGAATATCCTCCTGAACGAGTGTGAAAAACAAGGCTGTCAGATGCTGCGGCGCCGGGGAAAGTGTCAGCCAAAAAAGGGGAAACGCAGCCCGTCCGGCGCTTGAAAAAACGCCGGACGGGAACAAAAAGTGCGGCTACCGGCCAAAACCGCCGCCGAAGCTGCTGCCGCCGCCAAAGCCCCCGCTCATGCCGCCGCCGAAGCTGCTGCCGCCGAAGCCCCCGATGCCTGAGCCGCCGACACTGGTGATGCCGGACGCTCCGCCGATGCCGCCGCCGATGCCGCCGCGATTGCCGCCCTGCTGGCCGTTCTGGCCGGTTTGACCGCCGCCGCCGGCCGGGTAGTTCGGAACGACTTCCACAATGCCGGTCTGCCCGACAAGCGTGGCGATGTAATACGCATCGTAGCTGTCAATCGGGATGGTATAGTAGCGCTTCGGCTGGCTGGCATCGGGCGCCGTATCCGCAGTCGTGCCGGTGGTTGACGCCACATTGACCGCAGGGGCCACTGCCGCCTGCTTGACCCGGATGTTATACACGCCGTTGTCAATGCTGAATGTCAGCGGCGGGTTGCCGGCATTTAAAAGCTGGTTTAGCGCGACCGAGAACGGCACATCGCTGACATTGATGTTGGCGTATCCCTGGACGCCGGAGTCAATGTTGTAGCTGCGGATGCCCGCGCTGCTGAACAAAGTCCGCAGCGCCGTCTGGATAGGAACATTGATCAAGTTGAGCGAGATAGGCTTGCCGCTGTCTGCGGCCGCGGCATCCTGGGCCGATGCGGGCGAGGCAAGGATCGGCAGGCCGATCAAAGAAAGCGCTCCGAGAGCAAGCAGAACATGTGTCTTATTTGTTTTCATGGGTAGTTCATCCTTTATCCGTATCCGTTGTTACCCCGGATTGAATTGCGGCGGTCCGCCGGGTCCATTGTAGCCGCCCGGTCCATTGTAGCCGCCCGGCTGATAAGGCGTGGGGCCATTGAAGCCGTTTGTCCCCTGGTTGAAGGTCCCCTGGTCGGGGGCGCCGGCGGAAAGAGGCAGGTTGATCACGGCGCCGCCGGCAGTGCGGAGCGTGATGCTGTTCGTTTGAATATTCTGGACCTGGCTGCCGTCGGGCAGCGTGTCGCCGGGCTTGACCGACTGGGACTGGCCGCCGACTTCCAAAATGGCGTTGATGCCGTCGGTCCCGGTGATGACGCCCGACAAGCGGTAATTCGCCGCCGGGTCCGTCTGCCCGTTCACCCGGTTGTCAAGGCCGGGAATGTTCGGCGCAGGCGGCGGGGCGGGAGGCCGAAGGCGGAACAAGTTCAGCGGGCCGATTAAATCGCGGAGCGGAAGCTTCGGCCCGGCCAGACGGTTGTTGATTTGCGCGAGTTTTTTTGCGCCGTTCGGGATCTGGAACGGGTCCGGGACAGTGAGCGGCTTGACATTGTTGGCGGTGACTTTGGACGCCGCCGCTGCGGCCGGCTTGCCGGAAATGCCTCGCGGAATGCCGGGCGCCTGCCCCAGCGCCGAACCGGGATACCCGCCCGGTCTAGGATACCCGCCCGGACCGACCGGCGGCCCTCCGGTCGGGTAGCCCGGCGGGCCGCCGGTCGGCGGCACGGCCGGGGCCTGAACCACGGGCGGGCTGCCGTTAAACGCACCCAGTTCCCAGGCAATCAGGCCGCCCGCACCGAGAACGAAGAAGACCGCCAGGGCCACCACAATCGGCAGGTTTTTTTTGTCTTTCAGCCATTCCATAAATTAAAATCCCAACAGCAGCAGTCCGAAACCGTGCCGACCCTGCCGTAATCTCGGCAAATACCGCGCAAATCTTCCGCCGAGCAACCAGCGCATTTCTAGCCGCCTGCCGCGCCGGGTGAAGGCCGATAGCCGCCGGGTCTACCGCCGGAGCCGGGATAACCCCCTGGCGTACCGCCGGAACCGGGGTAACCGCCGGGGCTTCCGCCCGGCGTCGCGCCGGCGCCGGTTCCTGTCCCTGCCTGCGGGATAATCGGCCCCAGCTTGGTGTCGTTCTGCGGGAAGATATACAAAGTCGCCGTGTAAGTCGCCGTCATGTACGGGCTGTTGCCGGTCAAGGACAGATTATCGACCAGAACCAGGCGATTGAAGTACTGCCAATCATAGTAATGCTGCAAAATATGCCGAAAATCGCCGGAAACCGTGATCGTTCCCAGCGGAATGACGACCGGAGCCGCCGTGATGTCGTTCGGCGAAACCGGCGGCGCAGGCAGGACTACCTGAGTGCTTGATTTCACGCCGGTGACTTTGAGCTGATGCTGAATGTCGGGCCCCAAGTAGCGGGTCAGCTCATAGGTGAGCTGCTGAAGCGCCAGGGTCCGGTTGCTGACATCGTAGCGCGGCATCCGGGCGGCGGACTTCACAGCCCACTGGAACTGGATCTGCTTGACCTGGAGCTTCGCGGCGGTGAGCTGGTTCTGGGCAAGGCGCTGGGCCGCCGGAGTGCTGTCCGGGAAGTTTTGGTCGTAGATCGCCTGCTGGGCGGCAGTCTGGTCCATCGTCGGCTTGATCATCAAAAAGATAATCCCGGCGATTGCCAGCAGGCTGAGGGCGGCTCCGATGGCGGCGACGACCCAGGGGCTGATTCGGTTCAGGTTCATAGTGGTTCTCTTGCCCTTATGCCGAACGGCTGGGAGGACCACCCGGTCCGGCCGGCCCGCCGGCGCCGGGATAGCCGCCGGAAGGGGTTCCGCCGGAGCCGGGATAGCCGCCGGGGGTGCTGCCGGGAGACGTACCGCCGGCAGGAGCGCTGCCGGGCGGAACCGGCGGGGTCAGCGGCTCTTTCAAAGTCGCCGTCACATTGATGTCAAAGCCTTTCGGGACGGTCTTGACGACCACCCGGCGCAGGGCCTTCTGGTAAATTCGTTCACGAATCGCGGGCGACGCAAACGGGCTGATGCCGCGTCCGGCCACGCGCAGAAACGCCGGGCTGTAGGTTCCGGGTTGTCCGCCGCCGGCTTGACTGCCGCCAGAATAGCTGCCGCCGGAATAGCCGCCGGCAGACTGCTGTCCGCCCGTGCCGCCGACTGCGATTTCAGGCGGGGGCGGGCCGACATCCGCCGGGATGTTGGTCGCGCCGTTCGGACCGAGCGCCTCCGGGGTAAAGTTCGCCGGTGCGCCTGCCCCGGCCTGCCCGCCCTGGCTGCCGCCGCCATAGCCGCCGGGAGAGCCGCCTGCGCCGGGGAAGCGTCCGCCGGAGCCGCCGGAGAAACCGCCCGGCGACGAGCCGCCGCCGCTGCTGGCCGAAGCGCCGTCTGCGAACACTAAAACGCCGTCCAAGTAGTACAAATGCCGGATGTTATCCGGGTAAGCCGGGATATGGTCCACGGCAACGGTGGAAAAGTCAGGCTCATGATACATCACCTGCAAATACCGCCCGACAGTTTCCACGCTGGGCGAATACGCCTTGATCGCCATGGTTGGTCCGGTAATTGCCGCCCCGGTGTAGATGAAGCTGGAGCGCGGCGTTGTATCCGCAAGCTGGGCGTACCGTGCGACCCATCTGCGGGCGTAAGCATCGACATCGGTCACAAACTGAAGCTTCTGCTGGATCGGCCCGACCTGCGCGAGGGTCGTGACCGCTTCCGCCTTCAAAGAGTCGGTCACGGCCTTGCCGCTGACAGCGGCGTTCGCTTCCCCGGTGAGAACAGCAAGCTTGTGGTGCAGGTAGAAGTAGCCGGCCAGGGGCAGGGCGACGCTGAGGGCGAACAGGGCAACAAATGCCGGGACCAGTTTTTTGGTCAAACGGCGCTGCTGGACATACGGCGGCAGTAGGTTGATTCGGAGCATAGTGGTCTCGGTGGGGCCGGCTCAGCTCGCGCTGGCGGCAGCCGCTTTGGGCGCTTTCACAGGCTTGGGTTTTTTCGGCAGCGGGTTCGCGCCGAAAACAGCGTCGCGGGCGGCAAGCCCGACGGCGATGGTGAACGCCGGGGCGATGGTCGCCAGATATGCCGGGTCGAAATGCTTGGACGTCACCGACAGGCCCTCCAGCGAGTTCGCGACGGCGACCGGCGTTTGCAGCTCGTTTTGCAGAAATGCCGCCAGGTTGGTCAGCCCTGCCGAGCCGCCGGAAAGCAGAACCCGGTCCACGGAAATCTGTGCGCCTCGGCTGCGGTAGTAGTCCAAAGAGCGGCGGATTTCCGCCGACAGCTCCTGCAAGACCGGGGCGATGGCCTCAAAGACATCGTCACGCAGCCGGTTTTCGTCCATTCCGCCGCCGGCGCCGGGCGGCAGGCCGAAGCCGTCGTCCGGGGGCGGCATAAAGGCCGGCGGGATGTCGGAGACCGACGGGCGGGCAAGGTTCAGGGTCCGGCGGGGCATCGGCTGGGTGCGCGACATATCCTCCGCTCCGGGGTCATAAATCTTGGCGGAAGGAGCGCTGCGGAACGCACTCCCAAAGTCGCCGTCTAAGTTGGCGTTCAAGTCAAACGGGTTATCCGCTGCATCATCGGTGAGCGGGAAACCCTGGTCGTCACCGAACTCCGGCGCTTCGTATCCGCCTTCGGTGTCATAGGCCGTGCCGGTGTAGATCGCCATGCGGTCGAGCTGGACCATGCCGTAGTCGCGCTTGACCCGCTCGGCCTGATCTATCGTATACTGCAATGACTCGGCAATCGCGCGGGTCAGGCTGTCTCCGGCCAGCGGCAGGGAGCGCGGGAAGGCAAGCTGATCGCCCTGAAAGATCGCGATCTCGGTATTTGCCGCGCCGATATTCACCACGGCCACTGTTTCCGGCGGCGGAGAGCTGTAATCCATTTCACCCGGCATGGTCTGCGGGCGGACGACGACCTGACCGCGATCTAAATCCAAAACGGCCCGCGCAATCGCCAGCGGCTCAATATCTACGGCGACCGGGTCCAGCCCGGCGGCAAACATCACATCCAGATAATTCGCGACCGCATCCTGCTGGGCGACGGCCAGCAGGACTTCCATGTTCGGGCCGGAGGCCGCTTCCGGGGTGCGCGGGGTCAGCGGCTGGTAGTCAATCTGGGTCTCGGAGGGCGCGAACGGCACATGGCGCTCGACTTCCCATTTCATGGTTTCTTTGAGCTCGGCATCGGTCATGCGCGGGACTTCGATGATCCGAATCACGACGGCATTCTGGCCGGCGATGGAGCCGACCGCGCGTTTGGCCGTGATGCCGCTTTCGCGCATCAGCTGCTTCACCGCGCTGCCCATGGCGGCGGGATCGGTGATGATGCCGTTCTGGATCACTCCCAGCGGAGTCAGTCCCAGGCCAAGCGCAGACACAGTCAGCCCGGTTTTGCCGGGCCGAAGCTCCACGATCTTGATTTGCTGCGTTCCAATGTCAATGCCGACAAGCGGCGCGGCGGCCATAAGCGACCTCACTTCAGACGGATTTGCGTTGATTGCGGGAAAAAGGGACGTGGATTTCTCCACGTCCCTTATTCTATCACGTTGCTGTCCGCTTGTCAAGCACTCTCGCGGAGATATTCACAAGCGCTTTTCTCAGCAAGTTCTAAGTAATGAGTCATAAGTTCTTGCGGGCGGTTAAAACCGCAGCAACACTGGCACAAAACCTGCCTTCGCAGGTTAAGAGCAAACGTCCGCTTCCGAGTGCGCGAAGGCGCACTTTGTGCCTGTGTTGCTGCGGTTTTAACCGCCCAGCCTGCAAAGACTTAGGACACGTTACTTAGTAAGCGTTGATGTCCGCCGCGCCATACTTCGCCAGAATCTCTTCCGCCGTGCCTTGATCTACCTTGCCGGAAGGGATGGAAAGCGACAGGACCGCCCCGCCCCCCGTCACCGTGCCGTGGTAGCGGTCTGCGGCCTCAGCCGGAATGCCCTGCTCTTTCAGGTAGCCGGTCGCGCCCCCGGCGATTGCGCCTGCCCCGGCGGTCAACGCCGTCGCGCCGAGCGCCGCCGCCAGCGCTCCGCCGCCAAGCACCAGGCCGACGCCCGGAATGGTCAGCGCCGCCAGACTCGCCAAAATGCCGACGCCGAGGCCGATGCCGGTTCCCTTGACCGCGCCTTCCCCGGCGTCTTCCGGGGTCGTCGTGCTGATGCCGTGCTTTGCGGCGGTTTCCACATCGCCCTGCGACGCCGCCGAGTCCGGCCCGCCCTGATCCAGCGGGTTCATATCACCGACCGCCGGGTTTGAGGCGAAGCCCATCCCAGTCCCCGTCGTCCCCATCCCTGCCGCGCCGAAGCCCGGCGTAGCGGCGAGTGCCGGATTGTCATAAACGGCTACATTGCGTCCTACGACAGTGCTGGTCGTGTCATAACCCGACGCCGTGCCTTCGGTTCCGTAAGCGCCGGTCGCGCCCGCCGCGTAGTTCGGGTCGGTCGTCTGCGTCGTATAAGACTCCCGCGTCTGACCGTACTGGTCATTTGCGACGACGCTGAGGTCTTCCTGCCGAACGCCGAAATCCAGCAGTGCGCCCGCCGCTTTTTCCGCCATTGCCGCATCGGCAAACGAAGCATATAAATGTGCCATTGTTGTTGGTCCCTTTCGGATTGCGCTCATTCCAGTATGTAGTGGGGTCGTGCTTTGAGAGAGACAATCACTTCTGGGTTTTACCCGGCAGGCGGACAGGACAAACATAAGAAGCCATAGCAAGGGTCACAAGAACGAGTAGTTGAAAACTACGCACTCTATCAAGCGTCTTTCAGACGACGGACACACGAGCGGGTGCTTCTTGATTCTCTTCCGTCCGCGGGACGCCTCTCCCAGCGCGTAGTTTTTAACTACTCGTTCGATTCGGCTGTCAGCGCACCGGCGGCAGACCGGCGTCGTTGCGGCCAATCGCCCGCTGGAGCTGGGCGTCGGCGATGTAAAAGTTGTAGACCGCCGTGACATACTGGCTCTGGGCCTGCGTGAGCGTCGCCTGCGCTGTGGCGATGTCCAGCACCGTGCCGATGCCTTCTTTGCGCGACGCGATCACGGCATCGTAATTGACCTGGGCGGCGGTCACGGCGGCCTGAGCCAGACCGGCGGCTTCGAGATTGGCCTGGCGCGTCGAATACGCCTGCTCTACTTCCAGACGCACCTGCTGCCGGATGATCTCTAATTGGTTTAACGCGCTGTCCCGGCCCGCCTCGGCGATCCGAACCGCGCCGCGTGCCAGCCCGGCGTCGAACAGCGGATACGAGCCGGTGACGAGAAACTGCGAGTCGGTCCCGCGTGCGCCGACATCGTTGGTCGCCTGATAGCTTAAGATGTAGGTGCCTCTGACCGTCAGCCCGGCTTGGCTTTGGGCCAGCCGGAATGCGGCGAGGTCGCTTTGGACAATCGCCTCCTGCTGCACCACGTCGGGCCGGGCGGCAAACGCCGCCGCGACGGCAGCGTCCAGCGAAGGCGTCTGCGGCGCAGCGGGAACCGGCGGAAGCTCGTCGCCTGCGGTCAGCGGGGCGATCTGCACGACGCCGTTCAAGTTGACGCCGAGCGCGTTCTTCAGCGTCGCCGACGCCGTTTGGACGGAGCTGCGATTGTTGATCAGCGTCACCTGAGCGTTTGCCAGATCGGATTTCGCCTGATAGATGTCTTTCGCGGCCGTCGTACCTGCCTCAATCTGGGCCTGCGTCACGTCTACCGTCTGCTGGAACCGGGCGACCTGAGCGAGTGCAACTTTGACCAGGTCTTCATTGAGGAGAAGCTGGTAGTAGTCCTGCGTGACGTTCAGAATAATGGTCTGGCGCGTGTTCCGGTTGTTGGCGACGGCGGCATCTACCGCCCGGCGGGCTTCGGTGTTGGCGGCTTCGCGCTGTCCGGTGTCAAAGAGCGTCTGGCTGAGGCTGACGCTGAGGCCGCCGCCCCGCACAATACCGACTTCATTCACGGGGCTGATAACCTGCGTTGTCGCCCCCAGCGTGCCGGTTGTTGTCGTGCCGGTTGTTGTCGTGCCGGTTGTTGTCGTGCCGGTTGTTGTCGTGCCGGTTGTTGTCGTGCCGGTTGTTGTCGTGCCGGTTGTTGTCGTGCCGGTTGTTGCCCCTGTTCCGTTCCCTGTCGTTACAGTGGAAGTTTGGCCGGTGCCGACTCCGTAAAATGCCTGGGCATTGTTCTGATACTGATAGCTCGGCGTGAACGTGGGATAATACTGCGACTGCGCTTGCAGTTTTTGGCCCTGCGCCTGCGTCACCTGCGTCCGGGCCAGATACTGCTGGGGCTGCTGACGCAGAGCCAGGGCGATCGCCTGCGGCAGCGTCAGCGGGGCGGGCAAAGCCTTTAGGGGCGGCGGGGCTACCTGACACTGCCCAAAGGGAGCCGCGCAGAGGGTTAAGCCTAGCGGAAGAAGAAGTCGGCAGAGGATTTTCGGATCACGCATGGGCAAACTGTTCCTTTGGGATAGTTTACCACGCAGCCGGATAAAAAATCAGAGCGAGGGAGTGAAAAAGAGGGGCGAACACAAGGTTCGCCCCTACGGGTTCGGCATCGGAAACGAAACGTAGGGCGCGAACCTCGTGTTCGCCCTCCCTCGTCATCTCGCTCTTATTTACTGGTTCGGCGGGCCGACCGGTCCGCCACCAAAGCCGCCGCCCCCGCCACGCCGGCTTCTGCCGTTACCGCCGCCATAGCCGCCGCCGAAGCCACCCCGGCCGC
Source organism: Capsulimonadaceae bacterium (assembly GCA_965277885.1). Lineage (GTDB taxonomy): Bacteria > Armatimonadota > Armatimonadia > Armatimonadales > Capsulimonadaceae > JANXMY01. The sequence goes on from CBDIDS010000003.1 coordinate 1,935,611, forward strand.
CCATCGCGCTCATGTCTACGTTCACCGCAACAGTCGTCGCGGCAAAGGTGCCGTCGTCATTGGCCGTGCCGATCCCCATCACCCGGTCGCCGACTTTCACTGCGCTGAGCGTCTCAGTCGTGTATTTGGTGACTTTGGCGTTCGGGTCCATCTTCAGCACCAGAGATGTTGTGCCGCTGAGAGAAATGGTCAGCGGGCTGGTGCCGGTGACAGTACCTTTAGCGGTAGCCGACGCCGGAGCGGCAGCCGCGGCGGGTCCGCCGAAGCCGCCTCCACCGGGAGGAGGACCGCCGGGTCCGCCGGGTCCGCCGAGGCCGGCAAACGGCGACTGGCCGATGGTCACGGACGAAGCCGTGATGCCGGTCGGGACGCCCTGAACTTCAATCGTGTCGCCCTTCTTCAGATCGGAAACGGCGGCAGTCGTCTGGGTCACAATCTGGGTTGTCCCCTGCGTCTGAATGGTCTGGCTGCCGCTGCGCCCGGAGATCGTGATCGTGCCGGCGCCGGCGTCAACCGCAGTCACGGTTCCGAAGGCGCCCGGCGGGCGGCGATTAAAGCCGCCCCCGCCCGGTCCGCCGGGGCCGCCAAAACCGCCGCCGGGGCCGCCGAAGCCGCCGGGAGGGGGTCCGCCGAAGCCGCCCTGCTGCGCGTGGGCGGCCGGAGCAAAGATCGGCCCGGAAAGCAGAGCCGCCGCGCCGAGCAGCGCAAGGGCGCCGGCCCGCCGGGAAATCAAAGTGGTCTTTGTCGTCTTCATTGAAATTCTCCTTGTGAGAGTCGCGATACTGTTCTTGATTTCTATTCTACGCCCGCCAAATGAAAATTGCGTGAAAGCGGAATTTGTTTCGGCGCGGCCTGCAAAAAAACGCACACGGTCGTTCCCTGCCCTAAAACACTCGAAATTTCGATCCTGCCGCCGTGCGCGTCGGCGATGGAGCGGCAGATGGCGAGGCCGAGGCCGGTTCCTCCCTGAGCGCGGGAGCGGGCGGCTTCCACCCGGTAAAACCGCTCGGTGACATGGGGCAGATGCTCCGGCGCGATCCCCGCGCCTGTGTCGGCGATTTGGACGGCGAATTGTTCCCCAACGGCTTCTGCGGAGACGGTAATAAGTCCGTCGGCCGGCGTATGCCGGGCGGCATTTTCCAGTAAATTAGAAAAAAGGCGCGTCAGGCTGTCGCCGTGGCCCAGCACCGAAATCGGCTCCGGCAGGTCAATTCGGATCGGCGCAGTGCCATCACTCGGTACGGCAGCGGCGGCGGAATTCAAAACATCGGCAAGCGCTGTCGGCACCAACGAATATGCAAGCTGGTCGGCATCGGCCCGCGCCAGCAGCAGCAGGTCCTGAACAATGCGCGTCATCCGGTCGGCAGCGTTGTCTACCGCGCGGAGGGTTTTCTCGTACTCCGGCGCGGTACGCCGCTCGGACAGCGACAGCGACGTGTTGGCTTTGATAATCGTCAGCGGCGTCCGCAGCTCATGGGACGCATCGGCGGCAAACCGCTTTTGCTGTTCAAACGCCTGCTCCTGACGCGCGAAGCTGGCTTCGAGCCGCGACAGCATACTATTGATGGTCTCGGCAAGATCGGAAAACTCATCGCGGCCCGTCACCGGCAGCCGCTGAGCCAAATCCTGCGCTTCAATCTGCCCGGCCGCCGCCGCAATCTGACGGACCGGACGCAAAGCGCGATCAGTGAGAAACGCCCCGCCGAGGCCGGCCACGAGCAGCACGACAGGAATAAGATACAGAAAGGTCGTCGTCATTCTAGCCCGCTCGGCATAGATGTGGGTCAAGAGCGTCCCGGTCTGGACGGCCCCGATCACGGTGCCGTTCCGCACGACCGGCATGGAATATACGCGCACATCGCCCTGAGCGCTCCGCACCGTCGCGAACCCTTCCTCGCCCGCTTCCGCCCGCCGCAGGCTCGCCAGGTCAATCGGCGCGTCGGCAGGAATAAAACCGTGGCCGTTGGGAAGGAACACACGCGGGCGCATCTCGCCGCTGGAGTCGGGATCTTCGCCGGGCGCTTGAGAGGGACGAAAATCGGGGGGCGGGCTTTGCAAAATCCGCTGGGCATGGTGCGCCCTCTGGCTGAGGTGCCGGTCAATCGACGCGCTGATGTTCGCCCGCAGGGTGACACTGAACAGAATGGCAAGACCCGCCAGCACGAGCGCCAAGACGCCGACATTCCAGAGCGCCAGACGCACCCGCACCGAGGACAAAGAAAGACGCGGCTTTATGGCTTTCTCTCCACTTTCTCTGCTGCTTTTTCAGGCGAACGCAGAACATACCCGACGCCGTGAACGGTCTGAATGAGCTTGACCTCGTGGCCGGCATCAATCTTCCGGCGCAGCAGCCCGACATACACGTCTACCGTGTTGGACAGGCTTTCTTCGTCGAGCCAGACCCGCTCCAAAATGACTTCGCGGGTCAGCACCTGCCCTTCGCGTCCGGCCAGCGCTTCCAGCAGCGTATATTCGCGCGGCGTCAGCGTGATTTCCGTGCCGGCGCGGGTGACCCGCCGCAGGCGCGTGTCTATCACCAGATCACCGACCGTCAGCGTCCGCGTTTTGTGGATGTTCTCGCGGCGGAGAAGCGCCTGCACGCGGGCAACAAGCTCCGAAAAGTCAAACGGCTTCGGCAGGTAATCGTCGGCTCCTAAATCCAGCCCATGCACCCGGTCTTGAACGGCATCCCGCGCCGTCAGCATCAGAATGGGAGTCGGGTCGCGCTCATCCCGCAGCGTCCGGCAGATTTCCCAGCCGTCCATGCCCGGCAGCATCACGTCCAGCACCAGCAGCGCCCAGCGCCCCTCGCGGGCCTTTTCCAGTCCCGAAACCCCGTCATGGGCCATAACGACCGTGTACCCAGCCTGTTCCAAGCCCAGCTTGATGACTTCGGCAATGGGAACTTCATCTTCAATCAGCAGAATACGCATGATAGCCAAGAGTTTACCTGCCCGCGCGTGAAAAAGTTGTGAAAGAGCCGGATAACTTTCTGCTTGCCGCATTCGCGAAAGTACGGTAAAATGAGTGTATGCGTATTGTTTCCCTGTCGGCCCGGCCCTGGATCCTGCCGCTGGTGTCGCCGTTCGTGATTGCCGCCCGGACCGCGACCGAAGCCAGAAACGTCCGCATTGAGATTGAGACCGAAGACGGGATTATCGGATTAGGGGCCAGCGCCCCGGTCGGCTACGTCACCGGCGAGAGTGTTGAATCGGTGCTGTACGCCCTGAACAGTATCGGCCCGGAATTCATCGGCCTGTCCGTGGACCGCCTCGGCCCGCTGCTGGCCCGCGCGAATAGCGCGTTAGTGGACGCGCCGGCGGCACGCGCGGGGCTGGAAATCGCGCTGTACGACATCTGGGCCAAAGCGCGTCACCTGCCGCTCTGGCAGCATTTCGGCGGGATGTGGAACAGTGTCACAACCGATGTGACACTCCCACTTGTGACACCGGCTGAAGCGTCCGAGCTTGCGGCGGCAGCCTGGACTGACGGCTTTCGGTCGCTCAAAATCAAAGTCGGCGATCCGGGCGGACCCGACGCCGACCTCGCGCGGATTGAAGCCGTCACCCAGGCTGTGCCGGATGCCCGCCTGCGGATCGATGCGAACCAAGCGTTTACGCCGGACGCCGCGGTTGCTTTCGCCGAAGAACTTGTGAAGATGGACGTGGCGATTGATCTCTTAGAGCAGCCTGTAGACAAAAGCGATGTCGCCGGGCTGAAATATGTCCGTGACCGTACTGCGCTTCCCGTCTTCGCCGACGAATCCGCCCGCAGCGTCGCCGAAGTTTTGGCGCTGCTTGAGGCCGACGCCGTAGACGGCATCAACGTCAAGCTGATGAAGTCCGGCATTTCGGGCGCTTTGCAAATTATCACGCTGACGAAAGCGTTCGGCAAGAAGCTGATGCTCGGCTGTATGCTGGAAACAGGGGTCGGGATCGCTGCCGCCGCGCAGATTGCTGCCGGAACCGGCGCATTCGACTACTTGGATCTCGACTCGCACCGCCTCTTGCAGCCTGTGCCGGGACTGACCTGCGGGTTTGAAGTGCACGGCCAAGAATTAAATTTAAAATCAAGCGTAGGCTGGGGAACATTCTGCGCGTCTTCGGCGACTAATCTGTGAGATGTGAGGACGAAACTATGAAACGAACAATAACACTGACCTGCGCCGCGCTGGCGGCTGTCATGCTGGCCGGCCTGCTGCCGCACGCGGCCTGGGCGGACGGCGACAAAGGCAAAGACAAGAAAAAAGGCCCGGTAGTCGTGGTCGGTACGCCGATTGTGACACAGGACCCGCCGAAGAAGAAGTAGTCCCCCCAGCCCCCAATAATGGGGGAGTCGGAAAAGACCGCGCCTTGTTTCCATCAAGCTCCCCCATTATTGGGGGCTGGGGGGACTCCTGCTACGTCGCGCCTAAAAACCGCTGGCGCAGGACGAGAAGCGCGAACTGCGGCAGGGTCATTACTTTGCTGATCTTCTTCGGGTTCTGGATGAGGCGGTACAGCCACTCAAACCCGAACCGCTGCATGAAGACCGGCGCTCGCTTGACCCGGCCCGACAGCACATCAAACGACCCGCCGATGCCCATAAATACGGGAACGCCGAGGGCCGCTTTGTGCCGCGCGATCCATTTCTCCTGCTTGGGGATGCCGAACGCCACCATCACAATATCCGGCGCGGCGGCCTTGATCTGCGCCAGCACCGTCGGTTCCTGCTCCGGCGTGAAGTAGCCGTCGCAGACGCCGACAATATGCGTTCCCGGCCAGCGCACCTGCGCTTTTTCGGCGGCCTCGGCGGCGACGCCCGGCGCGGCACCCAGAAAAAAAATCCGGTAGCCTTTTCCCGGCGATAAAGCGCACAGATGCGCGACTAAATCTACCCCCGACACTTTGTACGACACGGGAACGCCCAGCAGCCGCGACGCGAGAAGTATTCCCGCGCCGTCGGGCGTGACCAAATCCGCGCCTTCCACAATCGCGTGCAGCTCCGGGTCCTGCCGGGCGATCACGGCCATAGACGCATCGGCGGTGACAATCGTGTGCGGCGTCCGCTCTTTGATAAAGCGGTCAATCGCGGCTAGTGCCTCGTCCACCGAGACTCGGTCCACGCGCAGTCCTAAAATCGTCACACTGTCCATGCCGTTTATTATACCCGGCGAATTGGCATGGTATAATACATTCATGCCCCGCGTCTTCCCGCTCTGCTCCGCTGCCCTCGCGCTTTTAATTCTTCTGCCCGCCGCGCCGCTGGCGTATCTCTGCCGGGGCCGCACCCCCACCCGCTTCGATGCCGCCAACCTCCCCGCCTGGGAGCGTCCTGCGTTGACTGCCCACCATCTCAGCCGCGCCGCCCACAAGCACGGCAGCCTGCGGGCGAATGTGAAGCATAAAGCGAGAACCGTCAGTTAATCGGCGGCCTGATACGCCTGAGCGCAGGCACATCCACCTGCATCGTTTGTTCTGCGGCTTTGATCAGCGTGTACGTTTTTCCAGAGATTGGTAAATCAGCTTCTTCAATCATGTAGCACAAATGCTCCAATGCTACTCCCGGTTCATTCTGCGCTATGTAGTCGCTGACGATTTTTGCACCATTGCTCAAACCACATTGATCCAGCGCACTTCCTTGTTCTGGATTGCCGTTCACTTGGGCGAGTTTTTCCTCCATCAATCGGGTTACTTCCGGTAAGGCTTCTTCCACATATGTTTCGGCTTTGGCCCAGATTATCGCAAGTTTCTGTTTGTCCGTGGGTTCGTTCATCATCAGAGATCCTTGTAGGGCGTAGCGCTTGCCTTCTTACCAAACATGGCGAGGATACCCTGGAATGAATTCCAGGGCTTTTGAAGTGCGATTGTCTGCCTTCGCAGACATAAGAAGCACAAGCGAGGCTCATCTTCTCTTATGTCCGCGAAGGCGGACAATCGCACTTTAGAAGACCCGGATTTCCAATCCGGGTTCATACCATGCGCCTGCCGCTCACCATCGGCAAAAAAGCCCCGGCCTCTTTAGTAGGCCGGGGCTTTTTCTAATCACGACGACAAGGCTTAGGTGCCTTCTTGCCAGGACGCCAGATAGCGCTCCTGCTCTGGGGTCAGGGTGTCAATGTGGACGCCGAGTGACAGCAGCTTCAGGCGGGCGATCTCATTGTCAATGGCTTCGGGGACGCCGTAGACGCTCTTTTCTAAAGTTTTGGCGTTCTGGTTCATGTACTCGGCAGACAAAGCCTGGTTCGCGAACGACATGTCCATGACGCTGGCCGGGTGGCCTTCGGCGCTGGACAGGTTGATCAGGCGGCCTTCGCCGAGAATGAAGATCTTGCGGCCATCTTCCTGCACATATTCTTCCACGAAGTCCCGGACAGTCTGCTTGGACGTAGACATCTTTTCAAGGCTCGGAATGTCAATCTCGACGTTGAAGTGGCCGGAGTTCGAGACAATCGCGCCGTCTTTCATGGCGGCGAAGTGCTCGGCCCGAATGACATCTTTGTCGCCGGTGACGGTGCAGAAGAAGTCGCCGACTTTCGCGGCGTCGGCCATCGGCATCACATGGAAGCCGTCCATTGTGGCTTCCAAAGCGCGGAGCGGGTCAATCTCGGTGACGATCACCTGAGCGCCCATGCCCTTCGCCCGCATCGCCAGGCCCTTGCCGCACCAGCCGTACCCCGCCACGACAAAGAACTTGCCGGCCAGCAGGACATTGGTGGCCCGGATAATGCCGTCAATCGTGCTTTGGCCGGTGCCGTAGCGGTTGTCAAAGAAGTGCTTGGTCTGGGCATCGTTGACCGCGACAATCGGGTACGCGAGAACGCCGTCTTTCGCCATCGCCCGCAGGCGGATGACGCCGGTGGTGGTCTCTTCCGTGCCGCCGATGATGTTCTCGATCAGCTCCCGCTTCTCGGTGTGGATAATGCCGACCGTGTCCGCGCCGTCGTCCATCGTGAAGTTCGGCTTATGCTCCAACGCGCTGAGAATGTGCTGGTAATAAGTGTCGTTGTCCTCGCCCTTGATGGCGAACGTCGCGATGCCGTAGTGCTGGACCAGGGCCGCCGCGACATCGTCCTGGGTGGACAGCGGGTTCGACGCGCACAGCACGACTTTCATGCCGCCGGCTTTGAGTGTCCGCATCAAGTTCGCCGTTTCGGCGGTGACGTGCAAACACGCCACAGCGGTCAGCCCTTCCAGCGGCTTTTCCTTCTCGAAGCGCTCGCGAATGGAGCGCAGAACCGGCATTTCGCGCTCGGCCCATTCAATGCGACGCTTGCCGGCATCGGCAAGGCTGAGGTCTTTAACATCGTAAGCCGGCGGCGCGACCGGCATCTCCGGCAGGGTCGTCGGCGGGGCGGTAGTGAGAGTCATACAGTAGCCTTTCCAAGCATCTTTTCAGGGTGAGTTTTCAAGAAGTAACAAAACTCCTTTATTATACACTATTTTTCGCCCTTGTCCGATGCTGAATCGGCACATTCGCAAACTCTGCAATCGCATCCGCAATCTTTTCGGCGTTTGCTTCCTGTCTGAACGAGCCAAGAATACTTGTGCGTGCAATACTTGTGCTTGCATCCTGTCCCACGAGTGCCTTCTGCCAGGAGGGTATAGTTCCACAGCTATTCCAGATTAGCTTTACTGTATAGCGTTGTCCTAAAATGTTCCCCTGCCCACACGTTATCCGTATTGCCTGGATTTTATTTACAGGACGAAGTTTACCATTCGCTTTTACTATTTTAGAGTTTGCATCCATGACAATCCCAAAAGCATTGAACCAAAAGGCAAAAAGATACCATACTCCGACAATCAGTGAAAGCATAAACACAGACAGCGGCCAGTTATTTCGGTATGACCAGAGGACATATGGCAGCCAGGCTGAGAAGATGTGACGATGGAAGGGACTCGTCCAAAAAGTGATCCATGGGGACGATGCTGAACTTGAAAGGACACAAAGTTCCACGACAAGGCCGAGTTTCATTAACTTGTTGACAGCAATTAATCGGCCTCCACTTTGGGTCACTTCGACACCTTCCGCAGACACGAATAAGGGCGGCGGAACGGTATTGTGCAGCGGCGCGGGCGGCCAGATAGTTTCGGGAGGCGGTATCGGCAGCGGCGAGGGGTCAGGCATGGCTGGAGTATACCAGGCAAGCGCGGGAAAAGCGACGATGAGCCGGAACCATGTGTTAAAACACACGGCTACACGGCGAAGACGCCACAAAACACCGCTTCGCGGGGTTAAGAATAAGATAGCTCGGTTCCCAGTGCCGCGAAGCGGTACTTCGTAGCGTCCTCGCTGTGTAGCCGTGCCATTTATGGCATGGTCTGAAATCTGGTCTCCGGGAACCTTCCCCACCCCTCCCTTTGTTTCCAGCACCATGAGCGAGCTGTCCAATTTATTGACGAAGCGGTACGGGGCTGATGCGCCGGGTGTGCCGTTAAATACCTTTGCCGAAGATGCCACATTGCCGGTGCTGCTGGCCCACAAGTCGGTGCGGCGCTTTAAGGCCGAGGCCCTGCCGCCGGGAACACTGGGAATGCTCGGCGCGGCGGCGCAAAGCGCGGCGTCTTCGTCTAATTTGCAGACGTGGAGTGTGGTCGCCGTCACCGACCCCAAACGCAAAGACGCGGCGGCGAAGCTGTCCGGCGATCAGGACTTTATCCGTCAAGCGCCCTTGTTTCTTGTTTTCTGCGCGGATTTGTCGCGCCTCACGGCAGTCTCGGAGCGGGAAGGGATGCCCGGCGCGGCTTTAGACTATACCGAGATGTTCCTGACGGCGGCGATTGATGCGTCGCTGGCCGGGCAGAACGCCGCTGTTGCCGCTGAAGGGATGGGCCTCGGCACTTGCTATGTCGGCGGGGCGCGGAACCACCCGCAGGAGCTGGCCGATTTGCTGCACCTGCCGCCGCGCGTCATCGCTTTGTTCGGCCTGGCCGTCGGCTGGCCGGTGGAGGGTGACACGACCGAAATCAAGCCGCGCCTGCCCCAGTCCGGGGTCCTCTTTCACGAGACCTACGACGCGGGCGCACGGGACACGGCAGTGACTGAGTACAATGGCACCATGCGGGACTTTTATGCGCGTCAGAAAATGGACGTTCCCGGCGACTGGTCGGAGCATTCCGCCAAGCGCGTCGCCGGTCCTGATGCGCTCTCCGGCCGCGACGTGCTGCGGCAAGTTTTAGAAGAGCGCGGCTTCGGGATGAAATAGGAGTTTGCGGGCGGTTGAAACCACAGCAACAAAAGCACAAAACCTGCCTTCGCAGGTTAGGATTAAGTCCCAGTCCACGAAGGTGGACTTTGTGCCCTTGTTGCTGCGGTTTCAACCGCCCGCGCACCGAGTAGAAACGGAGACACAATGACAACGACACAGACGCGGCGGGAATTCGTAAAGACGACGGTGAAAACAGCGCTTTCGGCGGGGTTTGCGCTGGCGGTGCAGCCGGTTTCGGCGCAGACGATCCATACGGACGCGCATGGGTTAGTGGCTGAAGAAGTCCAGATTCCAACGAGTGACGGGCATATTCCGGGGTATGCGGCGCGGCCCGCCGGCACGGGGACGTTTCCGACCATTTTAGTGGTGCAGGAGATTTTCGGCGTCCATGAGCATATCCGGGATGTCTGCCGCCGGTTCGCCAAGCGCGGCTATCTGGCGGTCGCGCCGGAACTGTATTTCCGGCAGGGCGACGTGTCCCAGATCACCGACATCGGCACGATTGTCAGCACGGTCGTCTCGAAAGTCCCCGACGCGCAGGTGATGACGGATCTCGACTCGACCGTCGCCTGGGCGCAGCGCTCCGGGCATGGGAATACTGCCAAGCTCGGCATCACGGGTTTCTGCTGGGGCGGGCGGATTGTCTGGCTGTACGCGGCGCATAATCCGAACGTCAAAGCGGCGGTGGCGTGGTACGGGCATATCTTAGGGCAGCCGGACGCGCTGCATCCGACCAACCCGATTGACATTGCCGCAAAGCTTCATGCCCCGGTACTGGGCCTCTACGGCGGCTTAGACCAGGGGATCACGCAGGACTCGCTGGCCCAGATGCGGACGGCGCTGGCCGCCGCGCATAATCCATCGCAGATCATTGTTTATCCCGATGCGGGGCATGGGTTTCATGCCGATTACCGGCCTGGGTATAACGCCAAAGACGCCGCCGACGGCGATCAAAAGATGTACGCCTGGTTTCACGCCCACGGCGTTTAATCCTCAGCACGAGAAATCACAAGAGAAAATCACAGGAGAACACGAAAATGCCCACACGCACAGCGGACGCCGAATGGTCGGGTGGATTGATGAACGGCACAGGCTCGATGAAGCTCGGCTCCGGGTCCTACGAAGGCCCGTTCTCGTTCAAGTCGCGCATGGAAGAAGGCACGGGAACGAACCCGGAAGAGCTGATCGGCGCGGCCCACGCCGGCTGCTTTTCCATGCAGTTCTCGGCGATGCTGGAACACGCGGGCTTTCCGCCGGAGCGTATCCATACGGCAGCCAAAGTCTTTTTCGGCCCCGTAGACGGCGGCTTTGCGATTACCAAGATCGAGCTGACCACCGACGGCACCGTTCCCGGCATTGACAACGCCAAGTTTCAAGAGCTGGCCCAGGCTGCCAAAGCCGCCTGCCCGGTTTCCAAAGCACTCGCCGGAACCGAAATCACGCTGAACGCCAAATTAGTGTAGCCGAGAAGGTCAAAGCCTCCGCCAATCGGCGGAGGCTTTTTTGCGTTATAGTCTTTGGTAGGTAATCGCATCGCGGCTCATCTGCGCGGATGCCATTTGCCAGCCGAGCGGTCCTCGTGTCCACCAAACATTGTAGATGACATCACGGGCGTAAGCATACTTCGGCGCGTGACGGGTCTGCTTCAAAACATAATACTCGGTGAGTGTTCCCTGTGCGGTGTTCCCGTGCATCGTCACGTTCGTAAGCTTGCGTTGCAGGACTGCATGGGTTTGACTTGTAAACTGCCGAGCAACAGACGCTTGAAGCGAAAGATAGCCGTAGCGCTTTCCAGACACATCGGTTAGCGTAAAGCTCCTCGCATACACCGCCATATAATTGGTCAAATCCAGATGGTTATACGCGGCGGTCATGCGCCCGACCGCAAGCTGCGGCGTGTCCGCCCGTGCGGCGTTTGCTCCGGCGAAGCTGAACAGGAAGCTGCCAAGAATACAAATCAGAAGGGCATGAAGTCTCATTGCCTGACTTTCTGGAACAAACAAAAACGCCCCCGTCCAGAGGGACAGAGGCGATTTGCTTGGTGACGCTTAATCTTTAACAAAGGGCAGAAGTGCGATTTCGCGGGCGCGTTTGATGGCGACGGCGATCATACGCTGCTCTTTGGCGGTCGCGCCGCTGCGGCGGCGGGGGACGATCTTGCCCCGGTCGTCGGTGAAGGTGCGAAGCAGAGTGACGTTTTTGTAGTCAACTGTCTTGATTTTGTTGATGGTCAGCGAGCTGACCTTGCGCCGCTTGAAGCGCGGGTTTTTCCGTGCGCCGGCCGGGCCGCCGGGGGCGCCGGGACGAGCGCCGCGCGGGCCGCCGCTGCTGGGGGAACCGTAAGCCATGGTGAAATCCTCTCGTTGCGATCCTCACCGGCGTACTCTGCAAAGAGGGCCGGTGCGACTTGCGGGTTTAGGTTGATTTGTCGTGAAGACTGCCTGCGATTATGGCATAAATCACAGCGGGAAGTCAACCCACCTCCTTGCTTCACCCTGGTCCTCCCGAAGCGGGAGGACGAGGAGTTTTTGGAGAGGCCGAGCTGCTTTGTCACTTTGTCTTGTCTCTTTGTCCTCCCGCTTCGGGAGGACCAGGGTGAAGCAAGGAGGTGGGTCACAATTGGTGGCTTTCCGGCTGAAGGGTGAATTCGCCTAGCACCAAATTAGCCGGCTGGGTCAGCACTGTCAGAACCGCCCCGGCGGCGTCGGCGATGGTCAGCATTTTGTCGCGCTGCACTTTCATGTCAATGTCGTCCCAGAACGGGCTGTCCACGCCGCCGAGATACAGCAGCGAGACTTTGATGTTATGCTTGCGGCTGACTTCTAATTGCAGCGCTTTCGAGAAGCCGGTGACGGCGTACTTGGACGCGCAGTAGAGGCTGGCATTCGCCATCGGCGCTTTGCCGAGAATGCCTGCGAGGCTGACCACATGGCCGCTGCCCCCGGCGATCATCGGGCGCAGAGCGGCCTGCGTCACGAGCATCAGGCCCTTGATGTTGGTGTCCAAAAGCGTGTCTATTTCCGCCGCCGTTGTCGTTTCCAAAGGCTTGATCAGGCCGACACCCGCGCTGTTGACGAGAATGTCCAGACCGTCGAACGCCCGCGTCGTTTCCGCGACAAGCCGCTCCACCTGGGCCGGGTCGGTGACATCCGCCACGATTGTTACCGCGTCGCCGCCTTCATACCCTATCTGCGCCGCTGTTTCGGTCAGCTTGGCTTCCGAGCGTCCAGCCAGCGCGACGCTGACCCCGCGCCGGGCCAGCTCTAAAGCCACTTCGCGCCCGATGCCGCTGCCGGCCCCGGTAATCAAGGCCGTTTTCCCCGTCAATGCCGTTTCCGCCATGTGTTTCGTCCATTTCTAATCGCAATTCTGGTACAATACATCAGAATTTCCCACTCACACGCCCAGAGTATACCCGGAGGACTGCCTTACCGATGGCCTCAATCACCGCGCCGTATGTCGAAACCCAGCAGGTCGTGACCGGCTTTATGTACCAGCTTCAAATCGCCGAGGAAGCCAACGGCCCCGGCATCACCCGATTGGACATCGGCCCCTATTATTTCCCCGGCGCAGCCCCGCAGATCCGCTACCCCGAAGCCGTGACCAACGAAATGACCCCGCCCGGCTGGGCCGCGATCCGCTGGTTCACCGATGAAGCCGGGGCAAGCTGGCTGCGCTGGGACGGCGGGCGGATCGGGGCCGACGACGGCGAAATGCTGTTCCAGATGACTTCCAATTACCCGCCGAGCCAGTCCGGCGCGGCTTTGTATGTCTTTCGCGGCAAGCGCGACCCGGAGCGCTACGCGATTGCCGCCCCGGACTACTCGCAGCCGCCGCCCGCCATCAACCCCCGCCACGATGTCAAAGGCCAGCTTCCGTTCGCGCAGGGAACCGGCTGCGCCCCGCTGCTGGTGTTCGCGGCTGTGGGAGCGGCAGCACTAGTACGACACTGGATTTAGCGCCAGGCACAGATGAGGAACCGGCACTGGAAGTGCCGGCCTATTGTTGAATGAAAGTCGAAGCGACTAAGGATTAAGAATAGCCGTCAGTGACTTGTCTTCAGTCGCTTCGACTTTCACGCAAAAGTAGACCGGCACTTCCAGTGCCGGTGAGATTATTTATGACCACAATTATTGACCAAATCCGCTGGGACAAAGCTGACGATGGCCTGGTTCCCGCCGTCGTGCAGGACGCTGAGACGAAAGACGTTCTCATGCTCGGCTTTATGAACCGGGATGCGCTCGAAAAGACGCTCCGCTCCGGGATGGTAACGTTCTGGACCCGCTCCCGGCAGACGCTGTGGACTAAAGGCGAGACGAGCGGCAACACGCTGAACTTTGTCTCGCTGCGGGTGAACTGCAACGACGACTCGCTTTTGGTGCTGGCCCGGCCCGTCGGCGCGACCTGCCACACCGGCCATCCGACCTGCTATTTCCGCGAAGTGTCAGCAGAAGACGAAGACTGGCAGACGATTACCGCGCCGCAGTTCGACCCGGAACAAGTCTACGCGAAATCAGCGTAACTCTTTATCAGAACCATGTGTTAAAACACATGGCTATACAGCGAAGACGCTACGAAGTACCGCTTCGCGGCACTCAGAACAGACTTGGTTTTCTTAACCCCGCGAAGCGGGTGTTTTGTGGCGTCCGCGCCGTGTAGCCGTGTGTTTTAACACATGGTCCGAAAATCTTGTTTTTCCAGCCCTCATTCCAACGCCACGAAAGCCTTCGATTTATGAACTCACGCGCCCGCTTCACCCTCAGCGCCGCCGCTCTCGCCGCGCTGATCGCCGTTTCTCCTGCCGACGCCCGCCCGCCCGTGCCGATGACCCACCCCGCCCCAGGGCATCAGCTCAAATGGGACTCCAAGAAGTTCATGCGGGTTTCTGAGCTGCGTCCCGGCATGACCGGCTACGCCCTCTCCGTGTTCAAAGGCACGAAGATCGAGAAGTTCGGCATTGAAATACTCGGCGTCGTCGCCAAATTCAACGAAGGAAAAGATTATATCATGTTCCGGGCGACGAGCGGGCCGCCGGTGACGCGCGGCCTCGGCATCGCCGAAGGCATGAGCGGCAGCCCGATTTATATCAACGGGCGGCTGGTCGGCGCGATCTCTTTAGGCAATCAATTTGCCAAAGACCCGATCGGCTTCGCGACCCCGATTGAAGCCATGCTCGATGCGTGGAGCCCCGATCTGCCCGCGAAGCTGCCCTCTATCAGCGCGTCCGCGCCATCGTCCGTGACGAAGAATTTGGACAGCACGAACTTTCAGAGCGAGATGCCGCTCTCGGTCAGCGGCATGGACTCCCAAAGCCTGGCGCGGCTCGGCACGGCGCTGGCCCCGTTTCACTTTCATGTGATGGCCGGCGCGGGCATGAGCAATGGGATTGACACGAACCCGCTGGCGAAGAACCCGACGCTGGTTCCGGGATCGGCGGTCGGCGTCGCGCTGGTGCAGGGGGATTTCGATGCGAATGCGACCGGCACAGTGACTTATCGCGATGGGAACCGACTGCTGCTGTTCGGACACCCGTTTCAAAACTTGGGGCCGATTGATGCGGCCCTGACCACGGCTTATGTCGTAGACATCTATCCGTCGTACCAGACTTCGTTCAAGCTCGGCTCACCGATCAAGACGGTCGGGCGCATCTTCCAGGACCGGCCTTTCTCGGTCGGCGGCGTCATCGGCCCAATGCCGCAGATGGTCCCCATGACGATTGCGGTCAACGACGAATCCATCCACCGCAGCAAAGTCTTTCATGTGCAGATCATTAACCATCCGCTTCTGACGGGCCGGTTTATCCCGGCGGTCGCGGGCGCGGCGATTGCCCAGATCCACGGCGATCCCGGCGACACGACGGCGACGGTTTCAATGGACGTGGACGCCGAGGAAGTGGGCCATGTCAAGCGCACGAACACCTACTTCGACCCGCTTTCCATTGACCAGGCCGCGACCGGCGACCTATCCAGCCTCATGGGCCTGCTGTCGTCAAACTCGTTTTATCCCCTGGCCGTAAAAAGCGTCAACATGAGCGTGACGATCCAAAATAAGCATGACACGGCGGAGATCGACCATGTATTTGTCACCCAGTCCAAGTTCGCGCCCGGCGACACGGTGCAGGTCGGGGTCGTCCTGAAGCCCTACAAGCAGCCGCGCTACACGCAGTATATCGCCGTTAAAATCCCGCAGTCCACGCCTGACGGCACTTTGCCCTTGTCGGTTCAAGGCGGTGATGACGGCAGCGGCGGAGGCGGGGGCGGCAGCATTCTGGCGCTCCTGCTCGGCGGGCAGTCGTCCGCCCCTTCCGAGCCTTCGGCGAATGTCGCGGAACTCGTGAAGCATTTTGAGGAAAAACCGCAGAACAACCAGCTTGTCGCCCGGCTCACCCTGCCGACCAACGCCGTCACCGTGCGCGGCGAGAAGCTGTCGGGGCTGCCGCCGACGCTCTCCGCCGTCATGCAGTCCCCGCGCACGACCGGCTACCGCGCCGTCCGCGACGAAGTGAAGCAGATTGAAACCGTGCCGTACTTGGTGTCCGGCAGCCAGACTTTAAACATCACGGTCCAGCGCAAGGACCTGTCCGACTTATCCCGCCCGGCAGCAGCGCCTAGCACGACGACAACCACGACCAGCACTTCTTCCACCTCCGCTTCGTCAGCGACGCCGCTGTCCGCCGACGACAGCGACAACTTGGCGTATGAGAATAGGGCCTTGATTACGGCCGCCGCGAAGCCGTCGGCGACGACAACCACCGTCACTTCAACCAGCAGCACAACCACAAGCACAACCTCAGATGCGGCTGATGACAGCGACACGCCGACGCCCGCCCCGGCGGCGACCAAGCCCGTCGGACGCCTCCCCTCCATCTGGCGGCAGACAACGCAGGCCGACTTTGCGGCGGGAACGCTGACCAATGTTGCCGTGTCCTCCCTCGGCGACGTGCGCCTGTCGCCCTCGCTGACCAAAGCTGCCGAGACCGGCGAAAACTACGTTTGGGCCGTCCAGCCCGACGGCCACGGCGGGGCATACCTCGCCACCGGCGACAGCGGCATTGTCTACCAGATGGATGCGGCAGGCAAAGTCACGCCGTTCTTCCGCACCGGCGAGCTGGAAGCGACGTGTCTTTCGCTTGATGACTCCGGCAACCTGTACGTCGGCACTGCTCCAAACGGCTACGTTTTTCGCGTCACGCCCGATGGCAAAGGCTCCAAAGTCTTTACGGCGCAAGAGAAGTATGTGACTGCGCTCGTCTACGTCAACCGAAACCTATACATCGCCACCGGCGGCGGCACAGGGCGAGTTTATCGGTTGGCCCGGACCTTCATGGCGGAGGAACACGCGCCCGGCACCAAGTCCTATGACATGACCGTCATGTTCACCTCGCCGGAAACCAGCCTCCTCTCCCTGACAGCCGACAAAGATGGAAGCATCTACGCGGGTTCAGCACCCAATGGCATCGTCTACAAAATCACGCCGAACGTCCCTCCTCTCAACTTCGATGGCTTCACAAATGCCAACAGTGGAAGGCCGGATGTTGAGCCAAAGGCCAGCGTTCTCTACGATGCGACTGAACCCAATATCTCGGCGCTGACGACGGACTCGGCGGGGAATGTCTATGCGGGAACGTCGGCGGCGGGTAATGTCTACAAAATCGCGCCCGACGGCACGGCGAAGAAGCTGACGGGACTGCCGAGCGCGGGCGTCACCAGCCTCACAACCGGCGCAGACGACGCGGTCTTCGCGGCGGCAGGCGGCACGATCACGAAGATTAACCCCGACAACAGCGTCCAGACCTACACGACGCCCGCCGATCCGCAATTTATCTCGCTTGCCGTGGACCCTCAGACGTCGGTGCTGTACGCCGGCACCGGCACCGGCGGCAGCGTCTACAGCCTCGGCGCACCGGGCAGCGGCGGCGCGAGCGGCACATTCCAAAGCACCGTGCATGATGCCGGGCGGCAGGCGCGGTGGGGAACGCTTGCCTGGCGGGCCGACACGCCGGATAATAGCGCGGTCACGCTTCAGACCCGCTCCGGCGATGTCCCCCGCCCCGATTCGTCCTGGAGCGCGTGGTCCGCGCCCTACGCCCAGCCGGGCGGCCAGACCGTGACCTCCCCCTCCGCCCGGTATTTGCAGTACCAGGCCCAGTTTTCGGGAACAGGCGCGGCCCCGAAACTGAGCGGCGTGAGCATCTACTACCTGCCGCGCAACCAGCCGCCGACGGTCAGCCTCGCGAAGCCCGCTGCCGGGGATGCGGTTTCCAAGACCGCGACGCTGAACTGGGTCGCGTCCGACCCGGACAAAGATACGCTTTCTTACGATGTGTCGTACTCAGCGGATGGCGGCAAGACCTGGAAGCCGATCACCGCCAGCGCCCAGCTTAAGTCTCAGACAAAGACCAAGACGGCTGCCCCCGCCGCGCTGGCCTCCCTCAAAAACGCTCCAGCAAGTGTGCAGGCATTGGTCAAAGCGCAGATCGCCGCCAACAGCGCGGCAGCGCCCGCGCCCGCAAAGTCCGCCCAGGACCTGAAAGAAACGTCCTACTCGTGGGATACGACGACCCTGCCCGACGGCCTGTACCAAATTGAAGTCGTCGCCAGCGACAAGCCCAGCAACCCGGTCGGCGCCCTCACAGCCAAAGCCGTCTCGCAGCCGTTTTTGATTGTCAACACCCCGCCGACGCTTACGCTCGGTATCCCGACCGTGAACGCCGACAAGACCGTCACGCTGCGCGGGATCGCCCAAACCAAGCTCGCGTTTGTCCAGGCGGTCCAGGCAAAAGCCGACGGCGGCGATCCCGTCGCCGCCTCCGCCGACGACGGCTTGTTCGACTCGACCAATGAGCCGTGGACGCTGACCCTTTCCGCGCTCTCCTCCGGCCCGCATAAAATCGAAGTCACGGCATTGGATCAAGCCGGCAACAAAGCGACTCAGACGGTGAATGTGAGAGTTCCGTAGGGAGACTTTCAGTAGGGCGTAGGGCTTGCCCCTACCCTCCTTATTCTCCACCCTGCACACGCCGGAGTAAGATATAGGCCGGAGTAAGATATAAACCGGATTAAGAGGGTAGGGGCAAGCCCTACACCCTACATACTGTCCGTTTACTGTTGAAAACTGAAGGCAGTGTCCATGAAAATTGTATTGCCGGGCGGGAGCGGGCAGGTCGGAACGCTGCTGGCGCGGGCGTTCCAAAAAGATGGGCATGAGGTGGTGGTTCTCAGTCGCCGCGTTTATTCTGCGCCCTGGCGGGTTGTGGCGTGGGATGCCGAAAGCGTCGGGTACTGGGCGGACGAGATTGACGGCGCGGATGTCGTCATCAATCTCGCCGGGCGCTCCGTCAACTGCCGGTACACGCCGGAGAACCGCCGGCTGATTCTGGACTCGCGGGTATTTTCCACTCGTGCGGTCGGCGCGGCGATTGCACGGGCGAAGACACCGCCGCGCGTGTGGCTGCAATCCTCCACGGCGACCATCTATGCCGACCGTTACGATGCGCCCAATGATGAGTTCACAGGCATTCTTGGCGGCGCGGAGCCGGATGTTCCCGACACCTGGCGCTTCTCCATTGAAGTCGCACAGGCATGGGAGCAGGCTTTGAACGAGGCTGAGACGCCGGACACGCGCAAGGCCGCGCTGCGGTCAGCCATGGTGATGAGTCCCGATAAAGGCGGCGTCTTTGACGTTCTGCTCGGCCTGGTGCGGCACGGCCTCGGCGGCACGGAAGGCAGCGGGCGGCAGTATTTGTCGTGGATACATGGCGAGGATTTTGTTCACAGTCTTTACTGGCTCATTGAGCATGAGCTGGCAGGCGCGGTCAATATCGCGTCTCCCCATCCGCTGCCTAACCGGGAATTCATGCAGGCGCTGCGCGAGGCATGGGGAACGAAGCTCGGTCTGCCGGCGACAGAGTGGATGCTGGAAGTCGGGACGCGGCTGATGCAGTCGGAAACGGAACTCGTGCTGAAAAGCCGCCGCGTCGTGCCGGGCCGGCTGCTGCAAGAGGGGTTCGAGTTCCAGTTCCCCGATTGGCCGGACGCCGCCCAAGATTTATGCCGGAAGTGGCGGGAGCAAGCGCGGGCATAGGGAGACGAGGGCGTGATGAACGAGGGCGTGGCGGAAGAGTCAGAGTAAAATGTTTTTCTCTTGTCCCGCGTAGGCGGGACCTTAGCGTCTGCGCTCCCCAGCGACGCCGTTTACGGCATCGCACTCCACGGCATCGCAATTCACGGCATCGCGCTCTCCTTTGGCAGAAAAAAAGAACCCCCGAAGATTGCTCTTCGGGGGTTTTGCGCTGTCCGGCGCTTCTCGCTACACAGAAAGAAGAACCGGATTTTGCGTAAGCATTTCTAAGAGAACTTAGAACTTGAGCTGGAACTGGCCGACGGCGATGCCGCCGTCTTCCTTGCCGCCGCCGGCGGTCGTATCGAAGCCGGTGCCTTTGTCGTCGTAGTGGACGATCTGGTAAAGCAGCTTGATGCTGGCGTTGCTGTTGATCGTATGGCCGATGCCGATGTTGACGTAGCTCTCATGCGGATTGCCGGCTTTCGCCAGAAGGCCGTTGCTGTTGTTCAGCTTGTAGAGAACATCCTCGTAGCCGAGGTCCACGCCGTAAGCGCTGCTCAGACCGTAGTTGAACCCGACCTGATAGCGGTCCAGGTGGTCTCCCTGCTGGAGCGGGGAGTTGACGAACGATCCATCCTTGTTGGTGCCGTAAGCCGCTTTATACTCCTCGTAGTCCGCCAGCAGGCTCAGCTTAGGCGTGAAGGCGAACTTCGCCGACACGACCGGGCCGCGCACGTTGGTCGGGTTGGTCCAAGCGCCGACACGTCCCCAGTAGCCGGGAGCGGAGAAATCCGGTCCCACATACTGGTAGCCGCCCTTGAGGGTCAGCCCGCCGAACGCCGCACCGAGCTGATCGTCCGTGGACGCATAGCGGAAGCCGTTGCCGACGTTGTTGAAGCCCTGGTTGAAGCCCTGCGCGGAGACCGTGTAGGAAGCGTCCACCAGAATGCCGCCCTTTTTGACGCCCGGCAGGCCGAACGGCAATGCACCGTTGAAATCGGCCCCGTAGACGGTCAGGCGGTTGAACTGCGAGTTGCTGCCGCTGGCGTTGGGGTCGGTGATGCCGTCCGTCGCGCTGAGGCCGAGGCCGTTGTTGGCGCCGGGAGTGGTCAGCGTGAGGTTAGTCAGGCCGAACTGCTCCAGGGTGAAGCCCAGGGTCGCCGCTTCCGGGGAGCCGAAGGTAGCGCGGACGCCGTAGCCCTGGTCCAGAGCGGCGGCATGGTTCGCGGCAATCAGGCCGCCGGGGCGGGTCTGCGTGGCTGCGCTGCGGATCGGGTTAAACGGATTGCCCAGCTCGCCTGTGGTGCCGGTCGCGGCAGAGCCGCCGTAAGGCTCCGAGAACTGGTCCGCGCTCATCTTGACGGCGAACGCATTCACATGCGCAGGGCCGATTTTGAGCGTGATGCCCGCACCGTCGCCGATGATGTCGCCGGAGTCGGTCTGGGACAGGTTCGTGTAGATGTCGGCATCCACCTGCTTCAGCGTGTACTTGGTGTACTGGTTGCCGAAGCGGCCTACCAGCAGCTCCGCGCCGCCGAGGGGGCCAAGCTTAACGGCGGCATCGAGGTACGCTTTGTAAACATTTGCGTATTCGTTGCCGGCGGTCAGCGTGCCGGGGTGCAGGGCGGAAGGGCCGAGGCCGCCGGCGGAGTAGCCGGGGAACGCCGCCGTGTTGCCGACCTGGCTCAGATAGTTGCCGAAGTCAAGGTCAACGTTCGCCGTCGCCGTGTCGGAGAGCTTGCCGCGCAGGTGCAGCAGGATGTCCTCGTAAACATCGGACGATCCCAGCAGGCGGTTCTGGGTGCCGGGCTGTCCCTGGTAGACGCCGTTCTGGTCCAGAAATGGCAGGTAGTTCACCCCATTGCGGCGCCGGGACGCATCACCCTCAAAGATGGTGTTGAGTTCCCCGGTGACCTTCAGGCGGTCCTGCTCGTTCTTGACCGCGCCGAGAATGCCTTCGTCGCGGCTGAGGCGGGCTTCAAGCGCATCGAGACGCGCATCGGCGGCGGCGACATCCACGCCGAGGCGGGTCAATTCGGCCTGAAAGCCGTTGACAAGCGCGGTGAGAGCGTCAATCGCGGCCTTGTTGCCGGCGATCTGGGCTTCCAGACCGCTTGGATCAAAGGGAGTGCTGGGCTTGTTCATCTGAGCAAGCAGGCGGGCGATGGCGACCGCGAACTCGTAGCGGGTCATCGGGCGGCGGCCGCCGTAGGTGCCGTCGGGATAACCGATGACAATGCCGGCCTTCTGGAGGGTGTCAACCGACTGGTACGCCCAGTGGTCGGTGGGAACATCCGCGAACGGGCCGGAAGCGGCCTGTGCGTGGGTGACGGCGGGCAGGCCGATGAAGGCCATGCCGATGCCGGCGAGAAGCACTAAAGACTTCTTCATGGTGCGTTTCTCCTTGCAGGCTGTCCTGCATTTTGACAAATGCTTCGCCGCTTGTCTTCGCCGCCACGCGAGGCTCGCTTGTGCTGGAACTCAGAGCGCGATAGGCTGACGGTGTCCGCCGATGATTTTCTTCCAAGTATCCATGTTGCCTTGAAAGTCCGCCGTCGGTGTCCGCCGTCTTGCGTGTCGCGATGCGTCCCGGCGCAAACCGAATCCTGCGTGTGATGCGCCGAAGATCAGCTCGAATGCGTGCCGTCTCACCACCATTGGGAGAGCGGCAAAGGGGATGCAGCAGGATTGGGGCTGCTCCCAACTCGTGTGACAACCGTTTTTGCGGTTTGTTTCACGAGTTTCGCTTATATATCCATTTTTTTTGAAAAATAATCTTCGGCCAGCAAAAGCGCGGCGTAATCATCGTAGGGAACTTCGGGGGAGCGCATGGCGGGAGGCAGCAGACGCCGCCAGCCGGGGGCGGGGTTTTCGGCCACAAAGCGGGCTTTCGCCCGGACGGATGTGTTGAACTCGTCCACGATTTCCAGGGGAATTTGCGGGAAAGCTTCGGCCAGCGTCCGGCGCAGAATTGCGCTGTACGTCGCATCGCCGAGCAGCAGACGCGCGATGTCAGGCCGCCGACGCAGTATCTCGCCAACGGCAAGCGTCAGCCGCTCCGTTTCCACGACTTGACGCTCCAAGCAGCGCGGGGGGTCGGAACCCTGCACGACGGCCAGGCCGCATTTGGCGCGTCCGGGGTCAATGGCAAGAAGGATAGTAGGCATCTAAGACACGGGGTGTAATCAACGAGGGCGTGATGAACGAGGGCGTTCACGCCTTCGTTCTAAACACACGCGGAACGCTATTCCCTAACCCCCGTTCACCCGGAACTTAAGATGCAGCAAATCGCCGCTGTAGGTGTCTTCGGCGACAAACGCTGTGATTTGGGCTTCGGGACCGGCGGCCTGGATCTGCTTCACGAGATCGACCCAAACTTCACTGCCGATCGGCTGGCCCACCAGCGGCGTCCCGGTCTGCGGGTCATGCGCCGGGATGATGCCGCGCTTCAAGGCTTCCGTGCGGACTTGGCCGGTCAGGAATGCCTGCAGCTGCTTCAAAATCTCATCTTCAGAGTCCGTGCCGTCTACCGTGCTGTGCGCGATCACCGTGTTCTTTGGGAACACCAGGATGTTATCGTAAGGCTTCAAGTCCAGCTTGACCGGCTCGCCCCGGAACGTGTTGAAGCGGGCATCGGCGACGATCACGACGCTCGGCAGGAAGCCGCCCCGGTCGGCGATGTTCTGAGTCAGCGCGTCCAGCGCCGCTTCCCGCGCCGGGGCCGTGTCGACGTAGCGGATGCCGGACGCTTCCGCCAGGGTAGGAAGCGTAATCGCCGGGGCGCTGCCCTCGCCTCCCGCGCCCCGGCGCCGTGCGGTCAGCTCGATCTGGTCCAGAAAGGCCGCAAGCTCGCGCCGCAGCGCCGCCGGGTCCTGCCGGGCGGACACGACCGTCCGGCCCAGCTCTTCGTCATGCTGAAAAATCAGCGTTCGGCCCTGCGAGACTTGCAGCAGGTTTTCCTGCGTCCGGTTGAGCGACGCCAGCCGCGCAGTTTCCGCGTTCAGCGCGTCCTGCTTGACGCCGAGCTTCAGCACGGCCTTGTTGGCCTGCACGACTTGAAGCTCCGCCGCCGACGCCTGCCGCTTGGCGTCGCTTCTTTCGGATCGGGCCAGACGTACCTGCTTCTGGGCGGAATGCAGGTCGGCGCGGGTGGTGCCGAGGCCGCGCTGCGCCGAAGCAAGATGCGTCTGGGCCGCCGCCAGCGCCGCCTGCCGCCGGGCGAGAAGGGTCCGGCTCTCAGCCAGCACGGCCTGGCTTTGTCCTAAGATCGTTTTCGTCTGGTCAAGCTGCCCGGTGACAGCCGCCAGCGTTTTCTGCGCCGCCGCCGCTTTCGCCTCGGCGTCCCGCGCGATTTCGCCGTCGCGCTCCGCCTGCTGCGCCGCCGCCGCATTTCGTTTCACCAGCATCTGGTTCCGGTCCGCCAGGTCGCTGTTCGCCGTGAGAAGCTGCGGGCCGCGAACGAGCGCGGTCTTGAACGTATCGTTCAGCGCGACAAACAGCGCCAAAGTCCCGACCGCGATGACGCCGCCGGACACGACGGTCCAGAGCATGGCCGTGTGCCGGGGCCGCAGCCCGAACGTCGAGTGCCGCTTTTTGCCGATATAGCTGCCCAGACGGTCGCCCATATAGGCCGTGACCCCGCCCATGACAAACAAAATCAACCCCAAAAAAACAATCGCGCCCATCTTATTTTCCTGCGGCTTAGTTCGCCGCTCTCCAAATCAGCACCGCGCCTACCCCTAACCCCAAAATGTTCGGCAGCCACGCCGCCAGCGCCGGTGGGATGCCCCCCCCCTGCGCCACATTGCTCATCGTCATATAAATCACATAATAGCCCAGCATGATCGGCAAAGCCCAGACAGCGCCGCTCACTTTGGCCGAGCGCGGCGAGCGCATACCGAGGGGGGCGCCGACCAGACCGAAAATCAAACAGCTAAACGGCAAAGCAGTTTTAAACCACAAGCTGACTTCAGCGTTTAAGATGTCGTCACGCTTGCCGCCTTCCGCTTTCAAGCGGCTGATTTGCTGCTGCAAATCCCGGAAGTTCAACGTCTCAGGGTCGCGCTGCAAGAACGCCACATCGTTTGCCGTCGTGCTGATGTTGATCTGCTGCGTTTTGATTTGCAGAATGCCGCCGGGCGAATTCAGAAAAACTTCTTTTCCATTTTCAAGTGTCCATGCGTGTAAATCCCTGCCCTCTGCCTTTGCGCGGTCGGCGTAAAACAGCAGGTCCGGCCTGTCGTCAGCCCCAAAGACCGTGACCGTGACCTGTCGCATCGCTTTGGCACGCGCATCGTAGCCGCGCCCGATATGGATGACGACGCGCCTGCCGCCGGAGCTGCTTGGAAAATCGAACGGCTTTGTCGAGTCGCCCAAATAGCTCATGTAGTTTTCTTTGATGTCGGCGACGCGCTGATTGGCATAAGACGCCACACGGTCATTGAACTCATAGCCGATCAAGCTGACGATCAGCCCCAGCAGAAAAACGGGAGCGATCATGCGCTGAAACCGGACGCCTCCGGCGAACAGCGCCACCGCCTCACTGTCCCGCGACAGCCGTTCAAATCCTAGCAGGGCCGCGATCAGCATCGCCAGCGGCAGAGTGAACGAGATGAACCCAGCAAAATCCCAGCCCATAAACTCCAAGACAACCAGCTTGGAGATGCCCGACTTCAGAAACCGCGTCGCCGCGATCAGCGGTCCCAGCGCAAAGAACAGTGTGGAAAACAGCCCAATCCCCATCAGCAGCTTGGGGACGAGGTCCTTCAAGATCATCCAATCCAGCAGTTTGATCGGCAGCATGTCAGGAAGCGAGCGGCCGGGCCGCTTTTCGCCGGTTCCTGTCAGGGGCCGCTCCATGATAGGGATCTCGCTCATAATGTCAGCGTGCCTCCCGGCCCGCGCCGCAGGGCCAGCGTCGTGTTCTGGCCGAGGTAGTATTTCTGGGCAATGGGGTCGGAAAGAAGCTGGTCGGCGGTTCCTTCGGTTTTGACCTCTCCTTCCGACAAAATATACGCCCGGTCGGTGATTTCCAGCAGCTTTTGGACATTATGGTCGGTGATCAAAATGCCGATGCCGCGCCCTTTCAGCTCAGAAATGATAAGCTGCAAATCATCAATCGCAATCGGGTCCACGCCCGTAAACGGCTCATCCAAAAGAATAAACGCAGGCCGCGTCGCCAGCACCCGCGCGATTTCAATGCGCCGCCGCTCGCCGCCGGACAACTGAGAGGCCAGGAGGCCGCGCTTCTCGGTCATGTCCAGGCTTTGGAGCAGGTCTTCCAGCCGTTCCTGGCGCTCGGCTTTGGTCAGCGGCAGCATCTCCAAGATGAGCATGATGTTCTGCTCTGCGGTCAGCCCCCGGAACGCGCTCGGCTCCTGCGCCAAGTAGCCGATGCCTTCCTGCGCCCGCTTATACATCGGCAGGCGGGTAATATCTTTATCGTCCAGCAGCACCCGCCCGCCGTCGGGCTTGACCAGGCCGACCATCATGTAGAACGAGGTCGTTTTGCCCGCGCCATTCGGCCCCAAAAGGCCGACGATCTCGCCGGGCGCGATTTCCAGCGAGACATCGTTGACGACTTTGCGCGATTTATAAGTTTTTTGCAGCCCTTCGGCCCGTAAAGTTGGCATGGTTTTTATTCGACATCTCGCAGCGGTGCCTTTATGGGCAGCTTAAGTGATAAGGCGAACGCATCAAGTTCCCGCTTTGAGGCTGTGGAACGTCCTGCGGCTTTCTCCTGCTTTCGTTTCTGAGCGAAGGCGTTAATTTTCGCCAAAGCCGCCCTACGCTCTTCTTCGATTTCAGCCAGTGCCGCCAGAAGCTGTTCCTCGGTAGGATATTTAGTGTTGCGAAAACCTGACCGTTCGTTGATAAGCTCCGCGACCTTTAGGAAAGACGACTCGCTGGTTATCCAAACAAGGTGCCATATGCAGCTTCCCAAAGAGCTATACCGACACGACATCGGCAGATCGGGATTGCGTATCTTGCGTGCATGAACATTGAACGACGACATTTTCCTGTAACCAGCCAAAACTTCACTGCGCCGGGGTCAGCGTGATATGGCCCGCGCCCATTTCGACCTGCGGGTAGTCTGCCCCCACTCCCAGCAGAATTGTTGCCATGTCGGTGGTCGTGACGGACGGTTCGGCGAGGAAACCGGACTTCGTAATGACTGTGACATGGCCCGTGAACTTCAAGAAGCCGCCGCTGGGGCGGCTGGCGTCGGGCTGGTAGACGGCCCGGTCGGAATTGATCGTGTACGACTCGCTTTGGAGCGGCTGGCGAATATGGGCGATGACCTGCGTTCCCGGCACGGCTCCGCCAACAGCGACCGCTTCGCGCAGGCCCGAAACGCCGGCCTTTGCGCCGGGCGCGAACAAAACTTTGATGTCGGCAGCGGTTAAATCATAATTGTCCGATGTGAGCTTCGCGTGGCCCGTCAAGTGCCACTGCTCCGGGTTCAGCACGGCTTTGTCGAAGTCTACATCCACAGTGCCGATTTTAGGAGCCGCCGGGTTTTGAGACGTGCCGCTTTGGGCCAGTGTTCCGGGGAGCAGGGCAGCCCAGAACAAAGCGGCGCAAAGCAGCAAGCCGATAAAGATGGTTTTCTGCAATCGTTTCATCCTAAAGATAACCTACCCCTGCTCGCTAAGGCTCGCTTCCCCTCCCGAAACGGGAAGGGCAGGAGCTTCGAAACCGGAACTTTGAAGCCAGCCTTCTATTTCTACCTCTTACCCTTCCCGTTTCGGGAGGGGAAGCGAGCCTTAGCGAGCAGGGGTGGGTTCCTAAAACCGCGCCGTGCCATGCCCGGCGGAAATGGTCAGTGTCTTGAGCCGGGTATCGCCGACCGCACGCGGGCCGGTCATCGTCGCGCCGGTTTTGCCGTCATGGTAGTGGACATGGCCGGTCGCCACCATCTTGTTCAAAGTCGCATACCAAACCACCGTATCGGCGGTCAAAATTGTTCCCGGCTGCGTCAGCGACTTTACAGTAACACCGCCGGTGCCGGTGATGACGGTGGATTTGCTCGCCGTGCCGCCGACGGCGCGGGGCGCGGTCAAAATCGCGGTCGCGACGCCGTTCTGGAACAATTTTGCCCACACCGAGGTCAGGGTTCCGTGAAAGCCGTCCGCCGCCGACTGGCCGGTCGCCGACACCGCCCGCAGGTCGTAGAGCAGCTTGCCGGGCCGCTTCAGATCGGGCAGGGTAAACGAGAACCCGCCCATGTAGCCGCCGATATTCGGCGGCGCGTCTTTCGCCGGGCTGGGCTTGAGCGGGGCAGAGAGGGCCGCGCTCCAAGACACGCCTGTCAGCAGGGGCGCAAAAAACACAAGGCAAAAGTTTAAGACACGCCGGTTTGTTCTCATAAGTGTAGTATACTTGAATACGCGAAATGACGCGGAAAAATTACGCCCAACTTCGGCGAAATACCAGTGTAACATGGAATTGCCTGCGAACGCAAGCGGGCCTTAGACACAAGGAGAATGAATGGCACGAGCAGTCGTGACCGGCGGGGCCGGTTTTTTAGGATCACATTTGTCGGATCGGCTCCTCGCCGAAGGCTATTCGGTGGTCGCCGTGGACAATTTAGTCACCGGCAGCATGGACAATATCGCGCACCTGCAAGGCAACCCAAACTTTGAATATGTCCAGCAGGACATCATCCAGCCGTACACGATTGACGGCGATGTTGATTATGTGTTCAACTTTGCGTCGCCGGCAAGCCCCGTAGACTACTTGGAGCTGCCGCTCGAAACGCTGCTGGTCGGCTCGGCGGGAACGCACAACACATTGGAGCTTGCCCGGCAGAAGGGCGCGAAGTTTCTGACAGCGTCTACCTCCGAAGTCTACGGCGACCCGAACGTCCATCCGCAGCCGGAAGAATACTTCGGCAACGTCAACCCCCACGGAACCCGCGCCGTCTACGACGAAGCCAAGCGCTACTCGGAAGCCGTGACCTTCGCCTACCGCCGCAAGTTCGGCATGGACGCCAAAATCGTTCGTATTTTCAATACCTATGGGCCTCGGATGCGGATCAACGATGGCCGGGTCGTCCCCGCGTTTATCTCGCAGGCGCTGCGGGGCGAGCCGCTGACGATCTTCGGCGACGGCAAGCAGACCCGCTCGTTCTGCTATGTGTCGGACCTAATTGACGGCATTTACAAGCTGTCGCAGTCGGAGCTGTCCGGCCCGATCAATGTCGGCAACCCGGTCGAGCGGACGATGCTGCAATTCGCCGAGGAGATTTTGAAGGCGACGGGCAGCCGGAGCGGGATTACCTACGTCCCCCTGCCGACCGCCGACGACCCGAAGCAGCGCCGCCCGGACATCACCAAAGCCCGCACCCTGCTCGGCTGGGAGCCGCGTGTTCCCCTGGAAGTCGGCATCTTGGATACGATTGAATACTTTAAAACCAAGTTATAGTTTACAGCGCTGCTGTGACTTAACGTACAGATGGTTTGGCGTTTCTGGGGTAAATTAGAAGGAAATATCATACAAAAGCGCAGATATTTCTCCCTGCGCTCCCTTGCCCGTTCTGCCGATACTAGAGACAGAAGAACGGAAGCAGACCTTCCGTGAGAGGCATCCGCGACCGTGCAGCTTCGACAGGAAAATCAACAGCGTCAGATCCAGGCCCAAAAGCTTGCTCCGCATCTGATCCAGGCCAATACTCTGCTGCAATGCTCAACCCTGGAGCTTCAGCAGATTATTGAGCAGGAGCAGCAGGAAAACCCCGCTTTGGATGTCCTGGACGAAGGCCGGGACGTTCCGGCAGAAGCCGGCTGCCGCCTGTGTCCCGGCAGCCGGATCGGCGCCTGCGCCCACTGCCCCTTCAGCCGCAGCTCCTCGTCTTCCGACACCGCTTTTGTCGGCCTCAACGCGATTGAAGACAGTGACGCCGGGCCGTCACTCGCCGACAGCCAGGCCATCGCCGCCGCGCGGGGCGAGGAGACCGTTGAAGAAGAGCGCTCGTCGGCGCAGGCCGAAAACGAGTTCGGCCAGTACAGCGGCGAAGAAGGCAGCGGCGACGGCGGCGACTTCGATCCGCTCATTCTCGCCCGCACCCAGATAACGCTCGGCGACGAGCTTTTGCTGTACCTGCGGGCGACGGCCCAAAGCCCCGAAGAGATTTTAGTCGCCGAGTATTTGGTGGACAGCCTCGACGACCGCGGCTACTTGCAGATTGACATTGACGAAGCCTGCGCGGTGCTTCGCATCCCCTGCTCGCTGATCACGCAGGGCATCGAGCGCCTGCAAGCCTGCGACCCGCCGGGCATCGGCGCCCGCGACCTGCGGGAATGCCTGCTGCTGCAAATGCGGCATCTGCGCGAGGAAGCCGGCGACAGCACGGCGTTTGACCCGCTGGCGCTCCAGATTTTGACACACCACTGGGACTGCCTTATTCAGCATCGGTATCCGATCCTGGCCCGCCGCCTGAATGTGTTTCCCAAGCGGGTCGAGGCTGCCGTCGCGTTCATTCAGCAGCTTAAGCCGAACCCCGCCGCGGGTTTTCGCGTGCCGTGGGATCATACCCAGAACGGCCAAAGCCGGAGCATCCGGGCCGACGTCCTCATCAAGCGCAGCGCCGGCATCGGCTTTACGGTAGACGTGCTGGGCTTTGATAACACGTCGCTCCAGGTCAACCCCTACTACCGCAGCTTGTATGATGCCATTCGGTCCGGGGAAGCGGCCCTGTCCACCGACCACCAGAAACATGTCGTTGCGTATGTGGAGCGGGCCAGCATGTTCCTGAAGAATTTGCAGCAGCGCCGCCGGACAATCCAAAAGATTACCCAGGCGCTGATCGAGTGCCAGCAGGGGTTTCTGGAAACCGGCCAGCGGGCGTTCCTGCGCCCGCTCACCCGGACGCGCCTGGCAAAGATGGTGGAGATGCACGAGTCCACGGTGAGCCGCGCCCTGCTTTATAAGTATGTCCAGCTCCCGACCCAGGAAGTGGTCTCCTTCGACATCTTCTTTGAGAACGCCGTCACCATCAAAGGCACGATCGCCGCGCTTGTCGCCGAAGAGCCTGCCGAAGCCCCCCTCAGCGACCAGTCTATTGTAGACGTTTTGAACGCACGCGGCATGAGCGTCGCCCGCCGCACGGTCGTCAAATACCGCGAAGAAATGCGTATCCCCGCGTCGTACTTGCGGCGTCAGCGATAAAGATAAAGGCTCCGCAGAAAAGATCCCCGCACTTCCAGTGCCGGGATCTTTTTGTTGTCCCTTACTCCCCCCGCCCGCGTTGATCCCCCCCACGCGGCTGCCTTTGCGGCACCCCATCCTGACGCGCAGCGATCAGCTCCTCGTAAATGCGAATGATGCGGCCGCCGACGGCTTCCGGGACGCGGGCGGCGGCTCCGCGCTTCGCTTCCTCGGCCATCGCCCGGTGCCGCATCGGGTCTTCTAAAAGTTCCAGAGCACGGGCGGCCATCGCGTCGGCCCTGTCTTCCACGAGATACCCGTCTACGCCGTCGCGGATCGCTTCGGGAGCGCCGCCGGCGTTCACCACGAGGCACGGCAGGCCGGCGGCGAGCGCTTCGCCGACAGCCAATCCCTGCGTTTCGGTCTTCGAGGGAAAGAGGAAGATGTCGGCGGCCTGATACAGCGGATCGAGCTTGGTCCGGCCCAAAAAGCCGGCAAAGCGGGTGCGGCGGTGAATACCCAGAGCGCGGGCCTGGTGTTCCAGCGTCCGGCGGCTTTTGCCGGAGCCGGCCAGCACTAAATAGGTGTCGGTGGTTTTTGCGGCGATCAGCGCGAACGCCCGCAGCAGCAGCTCCAAGTTCTTTTCCGGCGCGAGGCGTCCGACATACAGCAGGATGCAGGCGTCGGGCGGCAGGCCGAATTCCTGCCGGGTTTCGGCGGGACGCGCCAGCACATAGGGCGGGGCGGGAATGGCGGTCGGCACGACCGAAATCGGAGTCTCCACGCCGCAGCGATCCGTCAAGACAGATTTCGTCAGCTCAGACGGAGCCAGCACGCGGTCGCAGGAATTGTAAAACCGGCGCATCCAGCGCACCAGTAGATGCCGGGTGACGCCGACGGTCGGCAGCGGCAGGTAATGCGCGTACTCGGTGTACAGGGTATGGTTTGTCGCGACATGAGGCAGGTTTAGGGCCTGAGCAGAACGGCGTGCTACCAGCCCTAAAAAGAACGGGGACTGGGAATGGACAATGTCGAGCTTCAGCGCCCCAATCGCGCGACTGATGCGCGGCGAGAAGGGCATAGGAACGACATAATCCGGCTCGACCAGGGCGTTCACCGAAGGGTAACGATAGACGCCTTTCCGCTCGTCGGTGTAGTGCGGATAGCGGGACGTGAAGACAAAGACATCATGCCCTGCCGACTCAAGCTGGGCGGTGAGGGTCTGCACCGACGTGCTGACGCCGTTGATGAGCGGCGGGTAGCTTTCCGAAAAGATGCCGACACGCATAAGAGGGGCCTTTAGATGATCAGCATGGCGTCGCCAAACGACAAAAAGCGGTATTCCTGCCGGAGCGCTTCGGCGTAAGCGCGGCGGATGGCGTCGGTTCCGGCAAGAGCGCTGACCAGAAGAAGCAGCGTCGAGCGCGGCATATGGAAGTTTGTGACCAGCCCGTCTACGATCTGGAACTGGTAGCCCGGCGTGACATACAGCGACGTTTCGCCGTCCGTCGGCGCGATTCGGCGCGGGCCGACAGCGGCGCTTTCGAGTGTCCGGGCGGACGTGGTGCCGACCGCGACAATCCGGCCTTTCGCAGTGTTGACGATTTCGGCGGCTTCGGGGCTGACTGTGACCCGCTCGGCGTGCATTTGATGGGCGGAAACGTCGTCGGTTTCAATGGGCCGGAACGTGCCGAGGCCGACGTGCAGGGTGACGCGGGCGATTTGTACGCCCATCGCCTTAATACGATCCAGAAGCTCCGGCGTAAAGTGCAGGCCGGCGGTCGGGGCCGCCGCCGAGCCGCCGGTATCCGCGTAGACGGTCTGGTAGCGCTCCCGCTGCTCCGGCGGCAGCCGCGTCCCGATATACGGCGGCAGGGGCGCCAGCGAACGGGCGGCAATCGCGTCTTCGACAAACACCCCCGGCGGAGCCGTAAATTGCAGCAATCGCCCGCCCCGGTCGTCGGTGCGCTGGGTGACTTCCGCCGTGAGGCCGTCGCCGAACTCGACTTGGACGCCCGGCAGCAGCTTTTTTCCGGGACGAACTAACGCTTGCCACAGCCCATCGGCGACCCGGTGGGTCAGAAACGTTTCGACGCTCTCTTCCAAATGTCCTGTTCGCGCCCCGAACAATCGCTGCGCCGTCACGCGCGTGTCATTGATGACCAGCACGTCACCCGCCCGCAGATCACTCGGCAGATCGGAAAATTGCTTGTGCGTGATCGCGCCGTCGGCGCGGCCCAGCACGAGGAGGCGCGAGCGATCACGCGGCTCAAGAGGCGTCTGTGCGATCCGTTCGGCGGGCAGAACGTAGTCAAAATCGGAAAGATGCAAAGCAGCGGGTGTCGGTGCCATAACAAAGAGTACGCTGTCATTGTAGCGGAAGGGCGGGCCGATGTCAAGAGGCGCGGCAGACAATCACCTGCTGACGGGACGCGCTTGAAAAGAGGCGCTTGTCGAAGCCGCCGTATTTGGCTTCTATCATAAAGCCAGACAAGGTAAGCAAAGCATCGAGTTCCTGTGGGAAGAAGATACGCAGATCAAGCGGGCGCACATCCGCCGCCTCACCGTCAGCCTGGAAATGCCAGAAGGCATGAAGAACCTGCGCGGCGGCGTCATAAAAGACCGTCTCCGTGACTGAGACGATTCTGCCGTCGGACCGCCTGTACTCGGTCATCGGGTAATGCGTGTTCGGCTCGCGCAGAAGCAGCGGCAGCGAGGGACTGAACATCTCTACGACAAAACGGCCCTGCGGGGATAAGTGCCGCAGGACAGACGCGAAACAGGATTGGATCTCCGTAAGCGTGTGCAGATGGCCCAGAGAATTGTTCGGCAGGAAGATAAGGTCAAACGGCGCATCAAAAGCGAACTCGCGCATATCGCCGAAGACGAACTCCGGGCGGAGACCGTGCGCGGCGGCTTTCACTTGCGCGGCTTCCAGCATGGCTTGGGAATTATCCAGACCGGTGATCGAAAGACCACGCTCGGCCAGCGGGAGAGTCAGACGCCCGGTGCCGCAGGCAAGCTCCAAAGCTGTGCCGCCGGGCGGGACACAAGAAGCGTAGAAGCTGGCTTCTTCTTCGGCATCATGCCCGATTGCCAGGGCATCATACTCCTGGCCGCTGTCGTAGATCGAACTCATGCGGGCTTCGTCGGGAGTTTTTTGTGCAGGCAGGCGACCATGCCGCGCCCATCGTAGTGGAGGTCAACCTGATCCATTAAGGCCCGCATCAGGTGAATGCCGCGCCCCCCCAGTGCATCCATGTCTTCTTCCACCCGGACGAGTCCGGGATCAAAGCCGCCGCCTTCGTCCCGGACTTTGATGATAAAATCCGCCCCCACGGCCCCATACGCCAGCACGACCCGGCTTTCGGCGCTCGGCGAGCCATACAAAATGGCATTTGTGATCGTCTCACCGACTGCAATTTCGATGTCGGCCAGATCAAGCGCGGTAAATCCGGCGCGGCGGGCGGCGTCCCGGACCTTCTCACGAGCCGGACCGGCGTTCTGCGGGTGGGCCGCAATTTCAAATTGGTCGAGCGAGTCGTGCAATGTAATCCTCGGTACAAACAGTGTATCCTAAGACGCCCCCGGCAGCATTGCCGAAGTGATACCACAAAATTTACCCCGCAGGCTTCTCCCGCTAAACATTAACAGATGGTTACAGCAGCGTCCCCTGCCCCAGCGCCGACGGCGGCGGGGTGAGGCCGAGATGCTCCCAGGCCCGCCGTGTTGCTACTCTGCCGCGCGGGGTGCGCTGCAAAAATCCCATCTGCATCAGGTACGGCTCGTAGACATCTTCCAGCGTATCGCGCTCCTCGGACATCGCCGCCGCCATCGTTTCGACCCCGACCGGCCCGCCGCCGAACTTCTCAATCAGGATACGGAGCAGCCGCCGGTCGAACTCGTCGAGGCCCAGCGCGTCCACTTCCAGCATGGCGAGCGCCGCCGACGCCACTTCCCGGCTGATATGGCCGTCGGCCTTGACCTGAGCAAAGTCCCGCACCCGCTTCAGCAGCCGGTTCGCGATGCGCGGCGTCCCCCGCGACCGCCGGGCCAGCTCCCCTGCTCCGTCGAGATCCATATCCACTTCCAAGATTGCCGCCGAGCGCGTGATAATCTCCACCAAGTCTTCCGGCGTGTAAAACTCAAACGTATGCTGAATACCAAATCTATCGCGCAATGGCGACGACAGCATCCCGGACCGCGTGGTCGCCCCGACCAGGGTAAACGGCTGCACGTCCAGCTTCACCGTCCGCGCCGACGGCCCCTGCCCGATCACAATATCTACTTGATAGTCTTCCATCGCCGAATACAAAATCTCTTCCACAGGCCGCGAGAGTCTATGGATCTCATCCAGAAACAAAACACTGCCCGCTTCCAGATTGGTCAGGATCGCGACTAAGTCGCCGGGCCGCTCAATCGCCGGTCCCGATGTCGCCCGGAGCGCCGCGCCCATTTCGTTCGCGATAATCAGCGACAGGCTCGTCTTGCCGAGGCCCGGCGGCCCATGCAGCAGCACATGGTCCAAAGCCTCGCCGCGCCGCTGCGCCGCCGTCATAAAGATAGAAAGACTTTCTTTAATCTTCGGCTGCCCGATAAACTCACGCAGGCGCTTAGGCCGCAGTGAGTACTCATCGCGGTCATCATCGCCAGATTGAGGAGAGATCATCCGTTCGGTCATAGACACAGTATACCAGTTCGTTTTGACAAATTCATTTGTGCTATTCCCCCTCCGTCTCCCGCGCCTCTGCGCGAGTGATCGGCTTCGCCGCGCCGTGACGCACTCCGATGATAGTAACAGTGGGACCATCCAAGCTTCCCTCCTGTACGGTATATATTATACGATAAGCGCTCTGACTGCTGCGCCGGTAGATGACCTGCCGCACGTTCCCTCGAAACCGTGTAGCCTCAGCCGCCGCAGGATGGCGTAGCGGGAGAGTAGCAATTTTGGCAATCTCGTCGAACAGCCCTTTTTCCCAAACATCCGCCGCAACTTTACCGCTGTACTCAGCCAATCGCTCCTGGACGGCATCAATTTCAGCAAGCGCCCGGTCAGAGAAGCGCAGACGATAGATGCGTAGAGGTTGATCGTCGGGTTCCTTAGAGTCGTTTTCTTGTCTCATACCGCATCTCGCGAGGAGGATTTGCGTGCGGCTCTTCGGGCTTCACGCCCTGCCCATGCCTCCTCGAACGAAACTGTGCGGCCCGCCTCTATGTCAGCAAACCCTTCAGCAATAGCCCGACAAGACTCTTCGTATTCCTGCCGCCTGGCTTCCAGTGCTTCCAGGACTAAAGTATCAACAAGTTCCTGAGCTTCCTCACCGTAAAGTCCGGCTTGTTCTTGAAGCAGCGTTTCGGTCTGCGGGCTAAGTGTCACTGTCATTTGGCGTGTCCTCTCGCGTTATTGTACCACAGCCTCACGCAGTGTGGTCGTCGCCGCTGCGTTCAGGAGGTTGTATCATCGCTGGACACCTCGGCGACTTGGGCGCGTTCCCAATCACTATACGTTTTGGTTAAACCTTGTACTTTCCAGCATTTTGGTCCAGCGATACTGTAGCCGCAGATTACAGCGGCAGCGGCAGATGAACTAAGTAACGTGTCCTAAGTCTTTGCAGACTGGGCGGTTAAAACCGCAGCAACAATGGCACAAAGTGCGCCTTCGCGCACTCGGAAGCGGACGTTTGCTCTTAACCTGCGAAGGCAGGTTTTGTGCCAGTGTTGCTGCGGTTTTAACCGCCCGCAAGAACTTATGACTCATTACTTAGCCAACGCGCTTTGATTGACTCTGGGGGCAGATCGTCCATATCTTCGGCCACGTCCAGCATTTCCTCAGCCCATTGTTTGAGGAACGGCTGCCAATCAAATTGTTCCATTGCAAAGCCTCCTGTGTCAGCTTCCCAGGGCTGAACCCCTGGGCTTTAAAAGTGCAAGCTCCCGCCTGCGCGGGCGAAGAATGAGACTTAGCTTGCAAAAAAGCGCGTACCGGTGGTTTGCACCGTGTACAGCGCGTGCCAGTGCTGGGCAATGGCGCTGGCTCCGGGGAGGCCCGGCTCGATGTGGCTGACGATCCAGGGGGCAGCGGACAGGGCGCCGTGGCCGTGAAAGAGGGTTTCCAGATCGGACAGCAGGAAGCCGCGCCGGGCGGACAGGGCGCGGATGCCGTTGTTGAGGGCGTTGAAGGCGGTGCGGGCCTGCTCTGCCGCGCTCTCCGCGAGGCCGAACGCGCTGAGGAGCGTGTTGTCGCCGTCGGTCGGGTCGTAGATGGTGTTGAGGAGGACGGGGCAGTGGAAGGGCGTTAATCGCAGGGCGATCTCTTCTAAGTTTGCCAGCGGCTGTGCTGAAACCATGCCCCAGCCGGCGGGCGTGTTCACGGCCTGCCAAATGCCTTGCAGGAAGTCGTTGCCGCCGGCAGTCAGGGTCACGATATCGGGCTTCAGCGTGATTTCGTTCCACGCTTCCAAAACCCCGGCAGTGGTGCGTCCGTCGCGGGCCAGGGTTTGGAAGTCAGCGCCGAGGAGGCGGGCGAACTGGCTGACCGCGCCGCCCCGCGCCATACCCGTGTAGTCGTCAATGCTGATGGAGTCGCCCAGTGCAAGAGAGTTCATCCCCTGAAAACACTCCCAATCTAAGCCGCAGGCGGAAACGGCTTCAACGACTGGCGGCAGGAAGCGGCAGAGGCTGCGAAGGCAGACTTTGTGCCGCTGCTGCCGCGAGTTCCTGCGCCCGCTCTTCGCCCCGGCTTACTGGGCCTGGCTGAGAGAGGCCAGGCCGAGGTCGATGCCCTGGCCGCCGACCGTCTGGTGGACATGCACGGCGAGCGTCACGGTCGCGCCCGGCTTCAGCAAGGCCGCCGCCGCCGGGGTGACATCCAGCGCATCGTAGGAGGAGTTGTAGCCGCCGTCTTCCGCCGCCAGAACGCCGTTGACGTAAATCTCAACGTCTTCGTCATGGTAGACCATAAACGCCAGATTTTTGTAGCTGCCGGCAGGAAGCGTCACTTTGCGCCGCATCCAGATGTCGGAGTCAGTCCAGTTTGTCCCCGTCGGGATGCCGCCGGGCGGGTTGTTCGCAAACGGCGCATTACCCGTCTTCCACGCGCTGTCATTGAAGCCGGGCTTTGTCCAATCGGCGGCAGGCTTGTCGGCGGCTGTCACATAGCGCCAGGCCGTCGGCGTCTTCTGCGAATTCGCCAGCAGGTACGTCGCCGTCGGCGCTGCGGGCAGGGGCGCCCAGTTGGCCGCGACCACTTTATCGCCCTTTGACCACTTGTTCCACGCGGCTTTGTCGTTCAGCAGCTTAATGAACACGCCGCCGATGACCGGGCGGGCGCTGAAAAAGTTAGAATGGAGGTCGTCCGCCGTATACCCGTCGGCCATCGGGTCGCGGGCCGTCGTCAGCGTGTAGTAATCGTAGAGCGGCCCGGCGAAGACCTGAAAATCGGCGTCGTTGGTCGCCAAAGTCGCGCTCCACAGAGACCAGTCCGCTTTGGTCTGGCGGGTCCGGCTGTCCAGCGGCAGGCCGTAAGGCTGCATGACCGTCTTGTAGTAGGCGATTTCGCCCTCGCGCACCGAGAT
Source organism: Capsulimonadaceae bacterium (assembly GCA_965277885.1). Classification (GTDB taxonomy): domain Bacteria; phylum Armatimonadota; class Armatimonadia; order Armatimonadales; family Capsulimonadaceae; genus JANXMY01. The sequence continues at coordinate 1,973,582 of CBDIDS010000003.1, forward strand.
CGGGAAAACGTTCAGGCCCAAAATCTGGTCCCAGACTAAGTTGTACTTCTGGCTCCAGGTGTTCGGCTTGTCGAACGCCAGCAGGGTCCCTTTGCCTTTGCCGCCGTCGGCGCTCTTCATCCAGTGGGCGACGTCCTCTTTTGCCAGCGCGGAATACTTCTTGTACCCGGCCATGTCGCCGCGTACCTTGCACATGTCGCCGTAAGCCGCCAGCGCGACAATCGCCTTCACCGACAGATTGGCATTATGGTTCAAGTGTCCCATGAAGTCGTCGGTACTGAGCTGGTCACCGGGATCAAGACCGTACTGGGACAAAAAGACTGCCCATTTTGTGAGCGTCGGCCAATAGGTATCCACAAACTTAGCATTGCCGTCTTCCTGCGTGATGGCGTCGCACAGGATCAGCATGTTGCCGCTTTCCTCCACCACCATAGCCTCGCCGGGGTCGCCGGACGCCGACGCAATCGGGTACGTTCCCATGTCATGCGGCGAGTTCGGGAACTTCCACACGGGCGACGACGCATACGCGAGGATCGGCACGACGGACGCTTTGGCGAGGGTCGGCGACAGCAGCAGCATCATCGGGTCCTGCGGGAAGATCACGTCCACCGTGGCAATATCGCCGTTGGAGTTGTTTTCTTTCGTGAACAAGAGCGGCTGGCCGTGGGCATCCACCGACAGGCCGTTCGCGGCCAGGCACTGCCGGTAGGCCAGCGCGACCATCTGGGCGTACTGCGCCCCGCCGACCCGCGTGGCGTCCGCCGTCAAGCTGTCGTCCATCTCGGCGCAGCGGGTCTGTAAGCTCGGATAATCTTTCTCGGCGGCCTGGAACATCGTTTCCGGCGTCGTGCCGTTCCGCCGCCAGTAGGGGCGCAGCTTGGTTCCGGCCAGCTTGATGTTGAACAGCTCATCATAGCCGATCATCAGGTGCCGGGCGACGGGCGCGGTCCCTACCGAGCCGAGGTCAAACGTGTACGCCAGCACCGGCATGGCGTCGGACACGGCACGCGGCTTGCGGGTGTCGTCGCTTGCCGGCAGTGCGCCGCTCTTGACATACGACGCCAGCAAATCGCCGTCGGCCCCGATGGCGCTTTTCACATCGGCGGTCGGCGCGACTGTATACGCATAGCCCCAGTCAATCCGGGTGTTGTCCCCCGCCGGCCGCAGCAAAGTCTGGGCGTCCGTGCCGACCCGCAGCGCGGTCAGCGGCCCCATCGTTTCGCGCTGCCAGGTGACGGTCTGGTCGGTCGTGTTGACGGCAAGCTCCGACGAAACACTGTCGTAAATCGAGACGGCGTGCGGCTTGCCGTCTACCGACCGGACGCTCCACGTCAGATACGTCACCGGCCGGGACAGCACGTTGAGATCATGCGGCAGGCTCGGCGTCATAAACGAGAGCGTGACATGGACCGCCGAGTCCTCAAACTCATAAATCGAGCGGGTCGGCGTGACTTTGAGACCCGTCTGCGGGAACGCCGGCACATCCGTCGGGTCGTACCCCATCAAGCGGTACGCTTTGCCGTCCACCCGGATCAGCGAGACCAGCGACGCCGGATGGCGGGTCCAGTGCTGCGTCCCGGCATCGTTCAAATGGTCCGCCGGGGACCAGATGCTTAAATACGGATCGCTCGCCACCAGCGGCACCGACGGCGGGCGGAACGGAGCGGGCGACGCCACGGTAGAAGCCATCGCGGCCGGCATCAGCGCCCCCACATGGCCCGTCTGCGAGTGCGAGGCGCATCCGGCCACGGCGACGGCAGACGCCGCGCAGACCAGCCCCCGCTTCCAGCGCTTCGCGGTCAAATTCCCGCGCTGCGCGTTCAATCGGCTCAATAAAGTATTCAAAAGATCCCCCTCGATGCAAACGTGCTTCGTGCGTTTGCTTTCTTCTCTTCTGCTTCCGGAAAATGGCGGCCTTTTGCGTTCCTCTGGCCTTCAAAGATTATAAAGCAATCGCGGCACGTTGTCAAGCCGCCCCATCCCATTAAAAACTCCGGCCCTTTGCAGGGCCGGAGTATGGGCAGGTGAAACACGAGGCGAAGCGCCTACTTGTAAATCGTCGTGGAAGCCTGTAAATCCTGCCGCGCTGAGTCTGAGTCGTTATTCCCGTTGCGGTTGGTGCTGAAGGGCGAATTGTCAATCGTCCACATGTTGACTGTGCCGGTTCCGCCGGGAACAGACGCATCCACGGTCGCAAACGGGCGCATGGCTTTGACATGGCCGTCGCAAAACAGGTAATTGCCGAAGCTGGTGTGGCCCGAATACAGAACACCGGCGGAGTTAGGCAGACCGCTGAAGCCGGTGTAGGTTACGGAATAGTCGGCATAATACGACGTGCTTTCGACAACGTCAATGGTCGTCGCCGGGGCCGTGATCTGAGCAATCGGAACGCCGGTCTGGTTGGTGTCGCCGAACGGGCCGCCGATGCCGTCCGAGTTCGCGCTGCTGCCCGTGCCGCCCCGGTTTTCGTTCGCCCCGTAGGACTCCGGGTAGCCGTCCTGCCCGATGTTCGCGCTGGACGGGTCGGACGGGCATTTGAAGATAGCCGGCGCTTTCATGTACAGGTTGACCATGTCGTGCCAGAGCAGGCCGATGTTGCGGTTCGGGTGGATCTCGTCCTAGTCCTGCTCGTATTGCAGGATCGCCAGGCCCATCTGCTTTTCGTTGGACTGGCAGGTCGCCCGCCGCGCATTCTCGCGGACTTTCTGGAAGACGGGAAACAAAATGGCGGCCAGAATGGCGATGATAGCGATGACAACGAGCAGTTCAATGAGCGTGAAGCCGCTTCGCTTCTGTGTGTTCATAAGTGATCTCCTCATCTTTGAGATTGAAAATGCCCTCGCCCCACTCCAATAAAACCCCAATCCTGGGGAGCCGTATGGAAAATATCCATACAAGGGGAAAGCCAACGGCGGCACACGACGGGTCTTTCTCCGGCTTCCCTGAATTGGGGCGAGGGGATTTCTATACAGTTTTTAAGAATTCCGGCCCCTTGCGGAGCCGGAGGTTCTTTCACGAGAGCCAGATTTTACTGACAGCCGACAAAGCCGGTCGCGGCCGGGGGCTTGGTCAAGTACCAGTTGCACGGGTTGCCGTTGCTGTCGAACGAGTTGTGCGCCCACTTCACATGACCGTCATAGTACGCAAAGTTCGAGCCGCCCGTATGCCGGGTGCTGACGTTCAGCGGAGTCGCCGGGGGCACGATGCCATTCCAAGTGGTGCTGTTGGGCTGACCGGCGGGCGGGAACACGCCCGCATAGTCCGTCTGGCCGACGCGGTACGAATTTGCCTGGCCGCCGTCAGCGCTGTTGTTGGGGTTGTTCGGGTCCATCGCGTTCGCTTCCGACAGAATGATTGTGGTGGCCGGGGACTGAACCGAGGCCAGCGCCTGCTGCTCGCCGTCGTAGTTCGAGATGGTGCCGATCGTCTGGATGCAGTTGTAAGCATAATCCGTAATGTGAACATCCGCGTTGCCGGCAGGCGTCACATCAAACGCTTTCTGAGTGTCAATGTGCGGCGTGATCCCGTCCGGGCAAAGATAAATGCCGGCGGACTTGGTGTACGGGAAAGTCAGTTCCGGCCAGTAAACACGCCGAATGGTGTTGCTGTGTCCTGAACCGGTATTGTCGAAGAAATACGACCCTGTGTAGACCTCATCGAAATCCTGGGCGTATTGAATTTCCGCAAGGCCAAGCTGCTTCAGGTTGGACTGGCAGTTGGCCCGCCGTGCGTTTTCGCGCACTTTCTGGAAGACCGGAAAGAGAATGGCGGCAAGGATCGCGATAATGGCGATGACGACAAGCAGTTCAATGAGCGTGAAGCCGACATGGCTTCGTGAGCGAGTTTTCATAAGAGTGTCCTTTTTGGTTGATTGAAGCAAAGAAAATCTCCGGCCCTGCAAAAGGCCGGAGCGTAAAATGCCTGCGGGAATTACTGGCAGCCGACAAAGCCGGTCGCGGCCGGGGGCTTAGTCAAGTACCAGTTGCATGGGTTGCCGTTAGCATCCAGCGAGGTACGCGCCCATTTTACATGGCCGTCGTAGTAAGCAAAGTTCGAGCCGTTGGTGTGGCGCGGCTGCACGTCGGTATTGGGGTCGCCCATTCTGCCGTGCCAGGTGAAGCTGCCGGGCTGGCCCGATGGCGGGAACACACCGTTGTAATCCGTGTAGTCGGATTTGTAGGTGTTGGCAGCACCGAATGGTGTGAGGTTCGGGGCCGGATCGGGACGGGTCTCTGTAAAGATAAGGGTAGTAGCCGGTGACTGAACGGTAGCAAGCGGCTGCCCTTGACCGTCATTGCCGTTCGTGACGCCGACGGGACCATCACTCACACAGTTGTAGGCATAATCGGTGAACTGGACGTCAGGATTGGTGTCTTGGTAGGCTTTGTACTGGTCGCCTTGTCCATCGGTAGAACCCCACATATCAACGTGAGGGGGAGTGCCGTCGGGGCAGATGTAGAGCGCTTTCGCTTTTGTGTAGGGATAAAGCAGTTCCGGCCAGTAAGCGCGTGCGTTGCTGTCGGCAGGATCACCGATAGCTCGGTATGAGCCGGAGTTCGTCTCGTCGTAGTCCTGGGTGTACTGGATTTCCGCAAGGCCGAGCTGCTTCAGGTTGGACTGGCAGTTGGCCCGCCGTGCGTTTTCGCGCACTTTCTGGAAGACCGGAAAGAGAATGGCGGCAAGGATCGCGATAATGGCGATGACGACGAGCAGTTCGATCAGCGTGAAGCCTCGCTTGTGGGACTTCGGTTTAACGGTAGGCATAATTTCTCCTGTTAAGGCTGGCGATACGGCAACAGCCAAAATTTCCGTGCTTGGCGGCAGGCGCGGTTTCAACCAAACACAACCAAGTATAACACTGTTTTACCCTGCTGTCAATACGTCCAAATAAATTTCTTTTCGCGCTCCCAGAAGTCCGGCAAAATTGCAGAGACCGGCGCGGGAGACAGAATTCATACCGAATTTCATTCGTTTGTACTGATTGTTAGGATTGACAGCAAAGCCGGACTGTGTTATACTACGGTCATCTTTGGTAGACTTTGGTGGCAGGAAACCCCGCCCTAAGTTTGGGAGTTAGCCCCCCCCGCCCCAATTCTGGGGAACCATACAGATACCGGAGAAGACAGCCTCCAGTGGTCTCCTCCAAATCCGGCTCCCCAGAATTGGGGCGGGGGGGCTTCTTTCAGGCAGGAGCAAGCTATGGAAGGCAAGCACAACAATGATATGCGCGGAGTTTCGCCGGAGCTGCGGCAGGCGGCAAGCCAACTGCGGGAGCAAATGACAACCGCAGAACAAGGGCTGTGGGAAGCCCTGCGGGACAAGAAGCTCGGCGGCCTGCGCTTTCGGGCGCAGCACCCCGTCGGACAGTTCATCCTGGACTTCTACTGCCCCGCCTGCAAACTGGCTGTAGAACTCGACGGCAGTGTCCATGACAACCGCGCCGAGGAAGATGCCGCACGAACCGCCCAGCTTCGCACCTACGGCTACCATGTGCTTAGGTTCCAAAACAAGGAAATTTTCACAAGCTTGGCGTCCGTGACAGAGCGCATTCTCCGCGCCGCAAAAGAGCCAGCTTCCTAATCCCGGTTCTTTATCCGTATTGCTCCTTCTTTACTCCGTTCCGGCTCCCCAGAATTGGGGCGGGGGGGCTTCTTGTCATCATTATGTCTTTTTTTCATCCAACCGCTCCCACGGCTGACGAAGCGCTGGGGGGACCGCCTCAGCTTTTCCTGGTCTTGAAAGAGCGCATCGAGTGCGGCGTCTACGCCCCCGGCGCGTGGCTGCCCGCTGAACGCGCCCTGGCCGAAGAGTTCCGGCTCGACCGCTCCGCCGTCCGACGCGCCCTGTGCCGGCTGGAAGACGCCGGCCTGATTGTCCGCGAACCCGGACACCGCCCCTGGGTACGCGGCGGCCCGGCGGTCTCCCCCGGAACGCGCCGCCCGCCGTCGGCGGGACAGACCGGACGCCCGCGCCCCGCCCGGCCCGAACGCGCTGCCCCGCGCTCGATTGTCGCCATTTTGCCCCAGCACCCCCAGTACCCGGCGTCGCTTGCCATTCTGCACGGCATCAATGCCGCCCTGCGCTCGGCGGAGTCGCCCCTGCGCCTGCAAGTTTGGGATACCCACGGCGGCGGAGACCAGCGCGAAACCCGCCTGGAACTCGAAGCGCTGGCCTCGGTCGCGCGGGAGCGCCTCGCCGGGGCCGTCTTGTGGCACCTCGGCGGCCCGGAAACCGTGCCGCCGCTGCGAGCGCTGGAAAAGCGCGGCATCCCCGTGGTCTTCGTGGACCGCTTTCCGCCGGAGATGAGCTGCGACTTCGTCGGCGGCGACAACCAGGCCGGGGTCGAGACCGCCCTGGACTACCTGCGCGATCTCGGACACACGCGCATCGCGCATCTGACCACCGATGAGCAGTCCACGGCAGTTTTGCAGCGCCGGGACGCCTATACCGATGCTCTGACTTTGGCCGGGACCCCGCCCGACCCGGACCTCATTTTTGCCGTTTCCCACACGGACACCGCCTGTGTCGCCCCTGCCTGCGACCATTTCTTTGGGCTGGCCGATCCGCCCACGGCCGTGCTGGCGATGAACGACCCGCTGGCCTACCGCTTCATTGCCGAGTGCGGCAAGCGCGGCGTCCGTGTCCCCGAAGACATCAGCGTCGTCGGCTTCGACGACCTGGAGCAGCACTCGCCCCGCCCCAGTCTGCTGACTACCCTGCACCAGCCCTTCGACAAGATGGGCCGCCGCGCCGCCGAGCTGCTGCTGTCCCGGCTGTCCGCCCCGGACCCCGCCCCGCCCGTCCGCCGCCACATCCTTTTGCCGACGCCTTTAATCGCCCGCGCCACCTGCCGGGCGCTCTGATGTGTTTGCCTTTATCTTAACCTGCGAAGGCAGGTCTCTTAACCTGCGAAGGCAGGTTTCGTGCCTTTGTTGCCGCGACTTCAGTCGCTCGCTCCTAGACCGCCCGAAAGACCATCTTATGCTCTCACCGAAACATTTTGCCGTCTCGGCTCTGTTCTCGCTCTCCGCTCTTGCCCTGACACCCGCCCACGCCGCACCGGACAGCCCGCCGCGCGTCGCCGTCTTTTCCGAGCCGAACTTCCCCGCCAACAACATCTCCGGCCTCGTGTCCCCGAAAGAAGTGGCCCAGGACCTGCAAAAAGCCGGCCTCCAAACCGACCTGCTTTCGGCAGACGCGCTGAGTGACCCGGCGCAGTTCAGCGCCGGCAAGTATGCCGCCGTCGTCCTGCCCTACGGCAATGCGTTTCCCCAGGCCGCGTTCGCCAACCTGCGCGTGTTCCATCTGGCCGGCGGCGATCTAGTCACATCGGGCATCCCGTTCACCCATCCCATTCGGAAAAACGCCAAAGGAGAATGGGAAGATTTAGGCAACGCCGACGCCCCCGCCCGCTTCGGCCCCGAAGGCATCGGAGTCGGCGCGTTTCGCGGAGCCGCGCCGGGCCAGGCGGTCATCGCCCCCGGCGACCCGCTTGGACTTTCCGCCCTCAAACTCGACTGGGGCGACGGCCACGACGCCCAGACTCTTGACCCGGCAACCCTGCCCCCGACCGCCCGCATCACGCCCATCTTGACTTCCGGCGGCCAGCCGCTCGCGCTGCTGCTGACCCACGGCCCGGACTGGCACGGCGCGGTGGATGTCTGGACCCCCAGCTCCATTCGCAATGACGACGTGCTCATCGCCTACGCCGACACCCAGCTTCTGGTGCGCGGCACGGTCGCCGCGCTCGCCTCCCAGGGACGCCTTCCCGCCGCTGCGAAAGCCCATGCCCTGGCCGCCTTAAACAATTTGCCCCGCCCGCAGGTGGACGCCGATTTAACGCTGCCCACCCCGCCGCGCCTCTACCCGACCTTGCAGCCGAAGTCGCCGCCGCCCGCCCGCCATCTCTACGTCGCCGATGTCCGCCATCTGCCCCAGGAGCAGACCCTGCTGCTGGCCTCCGTGCAGGGCATCGTCAACCGTCGGCAGCCGCGCATTTATCTGATTGCAGGCGATGACGACCAGTTCTGGCTGGACCAGATGGTGGCGTCCGGCGCGACCGATGCCCCCCTCCCCGTCGCCGATCCGCTGTCTCTGGTGGACACGTTCCGAACCGAAATCAAAGGCGCAGTCGTCGCCGACCCGAAGGTCTACGTTTCCCCCTGCATCGCCGTCGACATCGCCGGCCTCCGCGACTTCGCCGTCGCGACGCCTGAGCTTGCCCAAAGCCTGCGCCTCCCCATCCGCGCCGACCTGCGCGGCAAATTCAAAGACGACGCCGACGCCCTCCGCTACGCCCGCACCGATTTACTGCCGCGTCTGAACCCCTACGTCTCGCTGTGCCTCGACCCGCCGCTCTTGGGTTCCCAAGTGGATGATATTATTGCCGCACGCGGCACCTGCTTCTGGATCACCGGCCCCAAAGCCCAGGACCGGCCCGGCGCCAACGAAACCGCCGAACGCGCCGAGATCGCCCATACCTTCGCCCAGATGCCTTTGAACAGCGTCGTGCGCGGCTTCTGGTGGCACGGCGACGGCATCGGCCTCGATGAAACCCCCGGCGTCGCCCTCGGCTCCCGCTACGGCAAGATCACCACCGTCAGCGACTACGTTGCGAACTTCTCCGTCACCAGCGGCCTCGTGCTGCCGAAGCTCACCCAAAAGCCGCAGCCGCCCGCCCCGCCTTTGGACCGCACCAAAGTCTACGTCGCCATCACCATCTCCGACGGCGACAATTTCGCCCCCTGGAACGGCGTCTTCCGCTCCCTCTTCACCGACCCGCTCCTCGGCACCTTCCCCGTCGCCTTCGGCATGGGACCCAGCTTCATCGATGTCGCCCCCGGCAAAGCCCAGTGGTACTACAGCCACGCCACGCCCAACAACGAGTTCCTGTGCGACGTTTCCGGCGCCGGCTACATCTACCCCACCGACTGGGCCAAAGCTTTGAAGAACCGCCCCGCCCAGCTTCAGACGTTCTATAACCTGACCCAGTCCTACATGGACCGCTTAGACATGCACACCCTGCGCCTGATGAACGTCAGCCCCACCGACATCGCCGACGCCGGCCGCGACCTCCCCCGCGTCCGCTTCTTCATGCCCGACTACGGCCTCGCCGGCGAAAACGGGTACTCCGAATATACCTATCGCCTCCCCACCGGCCAGCCCGTCTTCCGAGGCGCGTCCGACGGCCCCGCCGCCGCCACCCTCGCCGCCGAGCTGCGCGACCACGCCGGCCAAACCCGCCCCGCGTTTTTAAACGCCTTCGTCTACCTCTGGGGAACCCATTTGTCCGACCTCAAACAAATGCTTACGCTCCTCGGCCCCGACTACATCCCCGTCACCCCCACTCAGCTCAACACCCTCTACCGCCAGTCCCAGCAGAAATAACAAAAAACGGGCGGCTCCTAAGAGCCGCCCGTTTCCTTCACGCTTGTATCAGCCGGTCATACTCCGTGTGCGGGCCGATCCAGAACCACACAATCCCCTCCGTTTTTTCCGTTCCCAACGCCCGGTAATGCTCGCCTACCCGCACCGACCAAAGCTGCCGACGCCTGCCGACTTTCTTATCCGCCAGCTCCTGCACCGACTCCGGCAGATGATGATAAAGCTGCCAAAAGCGCGGCAAAGTCAAATGGTTCATAGCGGCCGCGCCAAACCCGCTTCATATTCCCCGTCCACTTCCGCCAGCAGCGCATCCAGCCGTCCCGCGTCCAAGTCTTCTTCAATCTGCCGGTCCCAGAGCCTCGCGTGATGCTCGGACAGCCAAAACATTAACTCGGAAACTTCCGTAACAGGCAGCCGCGTAATCGCGCTCTCAATCTCTTGAACACTCATAACGCCATTGTACCAGATTTCTCCAAGCGGTCTTCTCAACAAAAAAACAGCCGGCTCCCAAAAGCCGCCTGTTCCTCTGCTTCAATCCAATTTCAGGTACACTCTCGTGATGGACCACGACCGCCTGTTCAAAGAGCTTCTGACCACCTTCTTTGTCGAGTTCTTAGACCTGTTCCTGCCCGACATCGCCGCCGCGCTTGACCGCACCGCCGCCATTGTCCCGATGGACAAAGAAGCTTTCACCGATGTCACGTCGGGCGACAAGCACGAAGTAGACATTCTGATGAAGGCCCGCCTGCGCGGCGCAGATGCCTTCTTTTTGATCCATGTCGAAAACCAGTCCGCCGCCCAAAGCGACTTCCCCAAGCGCATGTTCCGCTACTTCGCCCGCCTCACCGAAAAATACGACCTGCCCGTCTACCCCGTCGTCGTGTTCTCCTACGACACGCCCCGCCGCCCAGAGCCGAACCGCTTTGTCGTTGCGTTTCCCGGCGAGACTGTGCTACAATTTAAGTACAAAGTCATCCAGCTCAACCGCCTCCCGTGGCGAAGATTTGTCCGCCAGGAAAACCCGGTCGCCAGCGCCCTCATGGCAAAGATGAAGATGAGCGCGAAAGACCGCCCCCGCGTCAAAGCCGAGTGCCTGCGGCTGCTGGTCAGCCTGAAACTCGACCCCGCCCGCACCAAGCTCATCGGCGGCTTCGTAGACAGCTACCTGAAACTCACCGCCGAAGAAATGAAACAATACCAACGCGCCGTAGATAAATTTGCACCGACGGAAAGGATCGCCACGATGGAAATCACAACAAGCTGGGAACAGAGGGGCATCATGCAAGGCAAAGAAACGCTGGTCGTCCGCCTCCTCCGCCGCCGCATCGGCCCCGTTCCCGGCACCCTCACCGCCCGCCTCGACACCCTCACCGCCGCCCAGCTCGACGACCTCGGCGAAGCTTTGTTGGACTTCCGCACCATCGCCGATCTACAGCAGTGGCTTGACCAGCATTAGCCCAAAATCGGCAGGCTGCATCAGGTGCAGAACATTGTTGGACCGCAACCGATTTTACCGCCAGCTAATTTTTCTCTAAGTCTGCTGATGGCTCATCAGAATCAAGAAAACCGCCTTTATTCATTGAGGCGTCTTCTTCGAGTTTAAAGGTACTCAACAGTTCGGCTTTTACTGATGCAAATCCAATCGCGGCCTCCTCTACCCGACGCGGGGGCCACTGTTCCGCGTCTTCCCATGCCCTTGCTTTCAAACGTAGACGCTTTACAAGCGCCTTCTCATTTGGCGTTGTTGCAACTTGGTCGAGTTTAGAACCAGCAGTTCTCCAAAGATCAACCAATTTTTTCTCACGCTCAGTTACACGCTGACCGCCCTCTTGTTGAGATTGCAGGTAGCCCTCCGTGCTTTCCAATGCATCTAGTATGGCATTTTTAGCCTCGGTGAATTGTTGTTTTCTTTGACTGCTGGCATTCCGCAGATTGTTGACTACTCCAATAAGAGGACCTACAAACGAGGTAAGTTCTTTTAACAAGTCGAGCATTTTATTCCCCTTTGACTATACAAGCGACTGCCAAGATTTACGCCATTAAGCAACAACTGCAAGCGATGGCTCGCGCTCTACTCAGATGGCTTCAAGAAAAATGTATCCGAGCCAGCATAGAGGTATCAGCATCACAACTCCACAACCTAGACCTTTACCAAACGAGTCATTCATAAGGACCACAAGGTCACTTACCGCATATAGCAACACGATAAGCATCCAGATTGATGCCAAGATGTTTTCTACAGAACTAAGATGAAAATGATAATCATAAGCAGGAGAAAACAAGCGATGAAACACGCACACCGCATACATCACTTGAGACCCCCGCCAAAGTAATGTTCGAACAAGTTCACGGCGAGCCAGTTTGCGGTCTTCAACTTCTTGTGCGATGTGGGCCTTTTCTTCAGCAATGCGAGCCTTTTCTCTCATTGCGTCTTTATACGCCCGGTAAGCAGGATCGGTCGCTTCCCGTTCCTCTTCTTGTCTTACCTCAGCTTCTCGCTCGGCTTTTTTATTTGCTGCAATTTTAGTATCAACAGCTTTTGCAGTTTGCAACAAAGCTTGCTTAATTGCCCATCTTGCAATAGGTCCTATCACGTTTCCACTACCCTTCTAGCTGCCTCATTGTTAGAGGTAATAAATCCTCTACCAAAATGAGCCAGTCTTATCGCGCGTTTTGCGGGATGAGCAGAAACGTATTTGTAGCCTCCCCTTTAGAAACATTTTTAGGTCGAATTTGCTGCCACTCACTCAAACTGATGCCTATTTGTTGAAGCGCCGCAACTTCATCCTGATATGCCTCAAACCGTCGCATATCTTCAATGACGCTTTCCATTTGAGCAAGCGACGCTGTTAAGTCCTGCGCGTAGTATTGTTGCTTTTTAGCCCTGAATTGTTCTATACGATTTTTTGTGCTTGCGTACATTTCGTCAAGCACACCTAACTGAAATTCAATGCCTGCCGCTTGAACAGTTGCGAGAAGACCTTTTTTGTTTTGTGCCTGAGCTAGTTTCTCTTTAGCTTTGATTATATTATTTTCGCTGTTTTCCAAGTCATCTTGCTGTTTCTTGTAGACATCCGAATCGGCTGCCTTAGCAGATGACATTTCAAGTCTTTCAACATCGTCCTTCAAAGAAGCTTCAAGCTGCCATATTCTAGCCACAATTTCTGTGCATTGGGCTGAGTCTTCTATGCACCATAAATGGCTCGTATCGAAAGACGCATAGTTCTTCTGCAAGTAGGCATAGACAAGCATTCTCATGGTTCCAGAATACTGCTCTAGCCTTGATGCAGCAAGAGCCATTTCGCCTAATTCCATGCGGCATCTAATTTCGGCAGTATAAGCAAGAAACAAGGTCGAAATTAGCTTGTCCGCGATCTCACTGCTACTGGCAAGCTGGGCATTACATTCTTGATCGAAATAGTGCTGTGCATCTAGTATGCGGTCGACTGCTTGCATTGCTGTAATACGCTTTGTGTCCGGGTTTTGCGTCATCATTGCGTCGTTCGCTAGTCGGATGCCAGTAGCAAAGTTTCTATAGTAGCTCAAATCAAGTTTTTGATCTATCTGGGTTAGAAGAGCATTTTGCTCAGAAATAGATGTCTCCAGATGTTTGATGCGATTAAGAATGATTGTAAAGCCTGTCACGGAAACGCCAAGATTAAGCACACCAACAACATCGCCAAACTTCAACAATCGCGAGGCTGAACTGAGCATTTGTCCCGGTGAGACCTGAGTAAAGTCAGTTTCGCGCAGCCAGGCAACAACTGATTTAGAGTCAACTTCACGAATAACACCGCCAACTCTTTCGTAATTGCCGTTGTCTAAGCCATTCGCAATCCAGTCGGGTATCTGAAAAACTGCTTCAACTGTATTCATCTTATTCTCCTTGATCTACCTTGCACAGATAATACTACTGCCGCAGAGCGAAAAGCGGAAACTCAAACTCGTTTTTTTGTTTCGATCTTCAGCATATCGTTTCTCCGCCCGCTTGCTATTTTCCTGCAAACATTTTCGCCACAAATCCTAAATCCTTGCCCGCGAAGGCGGTCACTCGGTGTCCTCGCCCCACAGCGTAGGATTTCAATCCCACGCTTCTTCTTCCCATTCCTACGCTTTCCATCCCCACACCCCCATTGACAACCCTATCGCTTCTTTGCGATAATGCCCCATGCCGCACACCACCAGCGACGCCGCCGAAATCATGGACATTGAGTTCGGCGATGACCCCAACTACCAGCAGATTCGCGCCGGGCAGCGGATCAAGTCGCAGGCCGCACAGGCGATCTATGACGCCCGCACTGCCGCCGGGCTGTCCCAAACGCAGCTTGCTAAGATTGCCGGGACGACGCAATCCGCAATCTCGCGCTTGGAAGACGGCGATTATGACCGGCACTCGCTGGCGACGCTGGAACGGATCGCCGCCGCGCTGGATCGCCGGGTGGAAGTCCGCTTCGTCCCCACATTGAACGGCGGACATTGATAAAGAAAGGCAGGTATAGAGACAGGAAGGGCGGGTATGGAGACAGGAAGGGCGAACACAAGGTTCGCCCCTACGGCATAAGGCAGATTATGTAGGGCGCGAACCTGGTGTTCGCCCTGTAAAACGCCTTGCCTTGAACCTCGCGATATGGTACAATAGTGATTATCGTAAGCAGTCTTCTATCGCGGAAAGAGTGACGTAACCTATGGCAGACGAGAAACAGGTTTCAGAGAAGCAGACACCGTACCGGGTCAAAGTCCCGGATATTGACTACTGGCGCGGCAAAATCGGCTGCCAGACCGGCTGCCCGGTCAAAACCGACGCACGCGGCTACGTCATCGCCATCGCCGAAGGACGCTACACGGATGCCTACGCCATCGCCCGCGCCCCGAACCCGTTTGCGTCCATGTGCGGGCGCATCTGCGGCGCTCCCTGCGAGGTCAAATGCACGCGCGGCAACATCGGCTCGGATACGTCCGGCCCGGTGTCCATTCGGGCTTTGAAGCGGTTCGCGACCGAGCAGTACGGCGTCGAAAACCTGAAAGACCTGCACAAAACGCTGGACTACTCCAACGCTCGCGGGTCGGCGTACCCCGTGCCGGACAAGGAAAAGATCGCGGTCGTCGGCGCAGGCGTCGCGGGCATGACGGCGGCGCATGACCTGGCGCGTCTCGGCTACCGGGTCACGGTCTTTGAGGAGCTTGAAGTCCCCGGCGGCCAGATGGCGACCGGCGTTCCGATCTACCGTCTCTCGCGCGACCTGATCAATTTAGAAATCGCGGCCATCTGCGAGCTGGGCGTAGACCTCAAGCTCGGCGTCACGGTCGGCAAAGATGTCACCATCCCCGAATTGCGCGAGCAGGGCTACAAAGCGTTCATTATCGCGGCGGGCTACATGGAAGGGCGGCCCCTGACCATTCCCGGCTCGGACAAAAAAGGCGTCCATATCGGCATCAACTTGCTCCGGGAAGTGAACTTAGGCAAGCCGTACACGGTCGGCGAGAAGTGCGTGGTCATCGGCGGCGGCAATGTCGCAATGGACGTTGTTCGTATGACGGTCCGAACGCCCGTAGTCGCGGGATTGTCTAACTTAGGCAAGCCCAAAAACTACGCCATGACCGATATTGCCCGCACCCTGGCCCTCACGGCAAAGTCCATTGACTGCATCTTCGGCGAGTCCCGCGCCCAGATGAACGCCGACGAGTACGAAATCGAAGAAGCGGTCCTGGAAGGCGTCAAGCTCTGGCCCCAGCGCCTGCCGATTGAAATACTCGGCGATGAATACGTCACGGGCGTTCAAACCAAGAAAGTCAAGTCGCTGATTGATGCCCAGGGCCGCTTCAACCCGCAGTATATTGACGGCAGTGAGGAAATCTTCCCGTGCGACAGCGTGATCGTCTCTATCGGCCAGATGGTCAACTGGAACTTTGTCACGGGAATTGAAGACCTGAAGCGGACCCCGCGCGGCACAATCGAAGTGGACCCGGAGACCTTGCAGTCCACCAACTACCCGGACGTGTTCGCCGTCGGCGACATTGCTTTGGGCGCACGGCTGTTCATTGACGGCATCGCGTCGGCGCAGAAATGCGCGGTCGGCGTGGACGAGCATCTGTCGGGCGTCACCCAGAAATTAGTCAAGCGCGGCTTCATGCGGGCGCTGCCGATCGTCAACTACGAGATGCCGAAAAAGTACGACAACTTCATTCGCCAGGAGCCGCCGGAGCGCGAGATCACCAACCGCTCGAAAGGCTTTGAGCTGGTGGAATTTAATTACACCGAAAAGGCCGCACGGGAACAAGGCATGCGCTGTTTGCGTTGTCATGTTAACGTGGTCTTCGATGCCGAGAAATGTATTTTGTGCGGCCTGTGCATCAATATCTGCCCAGAGAGCATTCTCAAGATGGTCCCCGTGACAGACGTAACAGGCGACGAAGACGTAGCCCGGCTCATCGAAGCCAAGTACGGCGTCCCCCAGGACGCGCTTCGCCCGGAAGACGGCACCATCATGCTGATGGACGGCACCAAATGCATCCGCTGCGCCCTGTGCGCCAAGATCTGCCCGATGGACTGCATTTCGATGGAAGCGTTCGAGTACGAAGAAGAGCTGGTCCCAGTCTCCACCCGCACCCGAACCTCCCGTCCCCCGGAACCGTCGCTGATAGGATACAAAGGCGTTGGGGTATAAACAAGAAAGTAGAGACAAAGCAGAGGCAATGCGGCCCGCAATAGGAACAGCAGGAAGATGATGGAAAGAAGGATAACCGTGATGATCAGCCGCTTTGCTCCGTTCTGCCTTTTGACACTTTCTTTGTCAGCCGCCGCGCTCCCTGTTTGGGCTGCATACCCGAATACGCCGGCCTATCCGCCAGCAACCAAGCGTGTCGTTGTCCGTGCCTTAGTACAAAAGCTTGCTCAAACCGAGGTACAATATGATACGGATGCTCTGCGCTACAAGCCGGTGAATTCGGAGATGGTCACCACGGAAGCCGCGCTCCGTGCGCTTCGCGTCCGCCTAAAACAACTGCGGCCGGATGGTTATCGTCACGAAGTCGCAAAAGCCGTTCGGCAGGCGTTAGCCGCACGCATCGCTTCTTTAGAGGTTGAAAAGGCCGTAGGCGACAGCAGTAAAATGCAGCAGCGTATTACAGAGGCACAGCTTCTCAACTTGCGTCGGCGTCTGGCCCAGTCGTAGCCGGTTGGGAAACGCCTCCAATGAACCTAGTTCTTTTTAACTCGATGCTTTGCTTTTGACAGTACCAACAACACCAGCGGGCTTTGAACCCGCCTAGAAGGAAACCAAAATGCCCGCAATTCTTGATCGGCCTACCCCGGCCATCGAACCTATGACTGAAACTATCACAGAAACTATCACGGAAATCATGCCCGCGCCCCTGAGCCTCACCGACGCCGCCGCGGCGGAAGTGACTTCGCTCATCGCCCAGCAGGACCGCACCGACCTCGCCCTGCGCGTCTACGTCGCCGGCGGCGGCTGCTCCGGCCTTCAGTACGGCATGGCTTTGGACGAGAACATCGAACCCGGCGACGAAACCTTCGCCTTCGGCCCGATCACCCTCGTTGTTGACTCGACAAGCCTGCGCTACCTGACCGGCGCGGTCGTAGACTACATCCACACCGACATGGGCGGCGGCTTCAAGATCGAGAACCCGAACGCCACCAAGTCCTGCGGCTGCGGCTCCTCGTTCTCGGCAGGCGACGACGAGGCCGCCGGCCTCGACACCAAAGCCGGCGGCGGCTGCGGCTCCTGCGGCTGCCACTAGCTTCGAGACACGCAGACAGGGGCGGGCCATATGGCCCGCCCCTGTCTTCTTTTAAGAGTACATCCTGTCAAGCCTCCCTGGGACTGCTTATGTGAAAAAGTCAGGGCTGCTCTGCGCCTCTCTTTGTGACCGATTGACTTGCCCCGGCAGCGCGGTATACTGCATACCATGAAGATTTATACGAAGACCGGAGACGCGGGCGAAACAAGCCTTTACGGCGGGCAGCGGGTGCTGAAAAACATCGTTCGGGTGGAAACTTACGGCACGGTGGACGAGTGCAATGCAGTTCTCGGCCTGGCCGCCGGCTTGATCGAAGATGCAGAAGCCAAAGCGGTCGTAACACGCATTCAGGGCGAACTGTTTGAAGTCGGCGCGGATTTGGCGACGCCGCTGGAGCGGGGCGAGACAGTGCCGCGTGTGCGAGCGGAAGAAACGGCACAATTAGAAGCCGAGATTGACCGCTTTGAAGAAGAACTCGAACCCCTGCGGCATTTTATCCTGCCGGGCGGGTCGCCGGGCGGCGCAATGCTGCACCAGGCCCGCGCCGTCTGCCGCCGGGCGGAGCGGCATTTGGTAACGCTGGAAAGCACGGATGCGGTCAACCCGGAAGTCGGACGGTATTTGAACCGCCTCAGCGACCATTTGTTTGTGCTGGCCCGGCTGGTCAGCCACCGGGCGGGCGCTCCTGAAACAATCTGGGAGCGCCCGGAAAGATAACCGGCTCTACTGCGCCGTGACCGTCAGCGGGCCGACACTCTTAATCACGCCGGTCGGATCATCCCCGAAGGTCGCGGAGGCGGAGTAAACGCCGGCTGTGGCAAAGCCGGTGGCGGAAACTGTCTTAGTAAAGGACTGTCCCGGCGCAAGTGATCCAGGCTGGATCGGCGGCGGGCCGGGAACTGGCTGGAACGAGATAGTTCCGGCGGGGTTTGTGACAGTCACCAGAGCCGACGGCGTGCTGTCGCCTATCGCGCGGACTGGAAGAGCCGCAGCGGTGGCATTGGTAAGCGTCAGCGTGTAAACGAGTGTGCCGTTGACGCTGACCGTGCGGCTCGCTTCCGTCAGCGACGCCGTCAGGCCCGTCGCCGTGGTCCCCGTCACGGTTAATGCGGTAGGTGTGGGCGTCGGAGTCGGCGTAGGCGTCGGGCTTGAGCTGCCGCCTCCCCCCCCGCCCCCGCCGCACCCTGCCAGCAGCGGCAGGGCGAGAAGGCCGAGCAGGGAAACGGCGAGGCGTGCTTCCCGGAAGTTATCATAAGAGTTTCGGTCTTGCAGAAATCGCATTGAGGGTATCCTTTCAGAACTCTTTTATTTTATCACACCCCGGCTGAAGCGTCAAGCAGGCGAAGAAACCGGCACTTCCAGTGCCGGTTCCAAAGGCCGTGCGGTTCTCTATCGCTAAGACAAGAAAGATTTTGACTTCCACCCGCCGCCTGCTCCTCATCGCCGTCAGCCTGTTCGTCTCCACGTTTGTCAGTGACGGCAAGCTTGCCAAGCTGCCGCTGCAATTTCTCTTAAAAGACCACCTGCACGTCAAACCGGAGATAATGGCGGCGTTTTTCGGCCTCACGGGACTCGCCTGGTACTTCAAGCCGCTGGCCGGGCTGCTTTCCGACGCCGTGCCGCTCTGGGGATCGCGCCGCCGGAACTATTTGATTGTCAGCGGCCTCGGCGCGGGCCTGTTGTGGACGCTGCTCGGCCTCGTCCCCCATCGGTACGGGCCGCTGGTCTGGACGCTCGCGGCGGCGAATGCGTTTGCCGTTCTCGCCAGCAGCGTGTCCGGCGGCCTTTTAGTGGAAGAAGGACAGCGGCAGGGGGTGACAGGGCGGCTCGGCAGCCTGCGCGAGACAATCATCGCCGGAAGCAGCCTTTTGGCCCAGCCGGTCGGCGGCTTTCTGGCGGAACGCGCCTTCGGCTGTACTGCCGGGATTGGTGCGATGCTGTTTCTTGGCTTGATCCCTGCCGCGCTGTTTCTGCTGCCGGAAGAACCTGTTCGCGTCCGTGAAGCGCGGTTCGCAGACACGCTCAAAGCGCGGATGGGGCCGGTCTTTCGCTCACGCGGCTTGTGGCTGGCAGCCGCGTTTATCTTCCTGAAAGAGCTCTCGCCGGGGTTTGGGACGCCGCTGTTTTACTACCAGACGAACACCCTGCATTTCTCCAAGCTGTTTCTCGGCGGCCTCGGCGCAGTGTTCAATGCGGCAGCAATCGCCGGGGCGCTGGTCTACGCGCATCTCTGCATCCGCCTGCCGCTCGGACGCCTCTTGCCGGGCGCGATTGTTCTCAGCGCCGTCAGCGCCCTGCTGTTTTTGGGCTACCACTCGCCTTCGTCGGCGCTGGTCGTTCAGGGTCTGTCGGGGTTTCTCGGCATCTTTGCCTCAGTCGCCCTGATGGATCTGGCGGCCCGAACAACCCCGGTCGGCGGCGAGGCGATGGGGTATTCTTTGCTGATGAGCGCGTTCAACTTGGGGCTGACAGGCTCGGACATCCTCGGCGCATGGCTTTACAGCCGTTTCCACCTGCCGTTTGCGGCGCTGGTCTGGATCAGCGCCGGGACGACGCTGCTGGCCTTGCCACTGATGCGGCTGATCCCGGCCGAGGCATTGGCGCGGCATGATCAGCCCCTCCACCCCACCCCAATAAAACCTTAATTCTGGGGAGCCGGAGTAAGAGCCGAGCCGCTCCTATCCATATTGCTCCTCAGAATTAAGGTTTTATTGGGGTGGGGCGGGGGGCCGCATCATCAGCGGCGCGGCGTGGCGGCCCGGCTCGCGGTATAAGGCATAAAGCGGGCCGACGACACGCTGGGCGACTGCCCAGTCCAGCCAGGCAGGGCCGCCCAATCGGTCTTCGGCATCCGGCGTCAGCAGAACGCGCCGTGCGCCTTCGGGAGCGGAACCGACGCTCGCCAAGCCTTCGGGCTGGGCCAGCAGACGCCGAACATTGCGCTCGCCGATACGCCCGTATGAGAGCGTTTCCACTTCCAAACCCGGCACGATGACTTTGACGGCATGAACGCCGTCGGCGAACTCAGAAAAGTCAGCGACCAGAATATCAAAGCCGTCGGCGTATAAACGGTCCGCGACCTCGGCCAGCAGCGCGTCTTTGTCGGCGGCTAACCCCGCGGCCGCCGTCGGCAAGTCGGCAAACGCCACTTGCCGGTCAACCCGCTGAACACGCGGCGACAAGAGGCCGCGCATCTCGGCGAGCGACAGGCCAAGCCAGCGGACCATTTCGTGAAGCGCTCGCAGCTCCTGCGCGGCGGGAATGACGCCCGGCAGCATCCGGTCCAAGTAGCCCGGCGGCGTGCGCCTCGCGACAGTCTCCAGCGGGCCGTGAAAGAATGCCATGCGGGCGCGGGCGGCCCCGAACTCCAGCAGGGCTTTCGTCAGGGCCACGGACGCGACCGGATGCACCGCCTCCCCGCCGCCCGCTGCCATGATGGGCAGGCCGACGGAAGATGCCTCGCGGTCAATCCCGGTGACGTAAAAGCCCGGCAGGCCGAAATCAGTGGACGCCACTTTCACCACAACGTCTACGCCATTGTCATCAAGCAAGTCCAGTAAGTGACGTGCGCCGGGGTCGGTGACGGTCGCGAGGTTCAGCGCCGTTCCCGTCGCAAGCGCCCGAATGGACAGGCCGTTGCCATCGCGCTGCAACAGTTCCAAGAGGCCGTGCGCGACTGCCTGCGCCTGTGTCAGCCCCGCGCCGAGGCCGTTTGTAATCGGCGTCACCAGCGGGGTTGCGCCGACATCGCCCCGATACGTCGCGACAAACTCGACGGGAACCCAGACCGACTCGCCGGTCGCCAATCGCTTCGTGAGCATCCATTCCAGCGGCATCTGCGGGGTATAGATGCCGCCGCTGTCCAAACACAGCGTCAGCGGGTCAGCGACGCCTGCCGCTCCGTATTTATGGACCATGCCGGCATAAGAGCCGCTCTCGTGGGGTCGCTCCAAAACGGCGCGAGAAGCGGCAAACTCTTCGGTCATCTCACCCATTGCCCCGACCAATGCCTGGGAATCTGTAAAGCCGTAGCCCGCCCCGCCGCGTGTTCGCCCGTCTTCAGCAAAAAACGTCGCCGTTCGGCACGGCAGGCCGAGTCGATCAAACGGGGCAGTGGAGAACTCCAGCAGCTCACCCGGTGGGAGGGCTTTGGCGTAAGCATTAATGGCATCAGTGTATTGATCGGTCATAGCCCAAAAAGCCTGTCTAACACCACGGAATAAATTCTGCGGCGACTATCCCATCGTCAAGTACGTCTCTGCGTACCCGGTCAGCCCCAGCCGAGCGGCTTCGGCGGCGTGAAACTCGCGCAGCTTGCGGGCGGCTTCGGCAGGGCCGCCGAACTGGAACCCGATCTGCGACTCATACGCACACGCTCCGGCGATTTTTCGGGCCAAAACGTCTTCAGACAGCGGCATTGCCTGCTCGGCTAAATCCGGCGGCAGCAGAAGTGACGGAAGCGCGTTCGGCTCACGAACAGCATACGGCGTATCGCGATACCAGCAGGTTAAGTCGTCGGCCAGCGTGTCCCGGACCGCTGCGATCACTTGCAGATGGTCGGCGTGATTGCCCAATCCCTGTGGTGCAAAGACATGGACAGGATCTAGCGCACTGACCAGATCCTGCAATGCTTCAGCGACAGGCTTCCAGATTTCATCGCCCTCCTGAACGCCCCCGAACAGCGCGGCAGGCGACTCGTAGCCCCGGTGCGGCGCTTCGGCAAACGGCCAGTGACGAACATCGGACACGCCGGCGATCTGGGCAAACGCGGCATCTTCCAAGCGTCGCCGGGCCATATAGTCTACGTCGCCGGGGATATTCTTGTCGGTCTGGCAGCGCAGCGCAAAGCCTCTGGGGTCCGGCACGGACGCCGTGAAGACAGTGCAGTGACAGATGTCCCAGCCCTGCGACTGAAGCATGAGCAGTGTCCCGGCGCAGGAGAACGCGGCGTCGTCGAGATGCGGCGAAAGAAATAAAGCAGTCGGCATGGCATTCTCACTCACAAGAGATGCGGCGCGGCGCGGAAGCGGCAGGACGGGTCCGGCGGCGTATCAAAAGTCCAGTTGAGGTCAGGCACAGTGCCGCGCAAACTCTCATAAATTCCAGCGATTTGGGCGGCGATCACGGGCCAGGAATACAGACGCCTCGCTTCGTCGTAGGCGGCTTCGGCCAAACGACTTCGCAAATCGGCGTCGTCCAGCAGACGCGCAATCGCCCGCGTGAGCGCGGGAATGTCGCCGGGCGTCACCAAGAGGCCATTCTCACCGTCCCGGAGGCAGTCTATGACGCCGACCGCGAAGCATGAGACAACGGGCAGGCCGCTTGCCATGGCTTCTAGGATGGTATTCGAAAAGCCCTCAGCGTAGGTCGGCGACAGGAAAATGTCGCCCCGGCGGTAGACGTCAGGCGCGGCGTCATAGTCGGCATAGCCGGTGATCTCGGTCTGCGCCTCTAAGCCAAGCTCACGAACTCGTGCGGCGACGGCCTCGCTGTCCGGGCCGATGCCGGACACGATCAAACGCAGCCTGCGGCCCTCGGCGACAAGAGCGGCGACGGCATCCAGCGTATCCAAAGCGCCTTTGCGCCGGTCTACCCGGCCGTGATACACCAGCACCGGCACATCGGGGTCAAGCAGCTCACCGGCCGCCCAGCCGTCGCGCGGACGAAAGCGCGATGTGTCCACCGCGCCCGGCACAATCGTAAATCGGCTCAAAGCCGTGCCGTGGTTGCCCTGCACTTCTTCGGCAAACGACCGCGAGCCGATCAAAAGCGCCCCGGCATGGTCTAAAACGACCCGCATGGCGTCCCGATGGGTCATGCAGCACGGGCCGACCCAGTGGCCGTCGCCGCCCTGAATGGACACAACGTTCGGGATGTCTAATAGTTTTGAGACTTCCAGCGCGGCCAGCCCGGTCGGGTAGCCGTACTGGGCATGGACCAGATCAAACGGCTTTTCGGCGTGTTCGGCAGCCGCGACTTCAACCAGCGCTTGAATGTCTCGCTCCCAGTTCGCAAACGGCTCCTGCTCGCCGACCGCCTCCAGGCCAATCACTTTAACGCCGGGCAGCGGCGGCGGCGGACCGCCGCCGTAGACCCGCGTTCCCGCTTCGTCGCCCCGATACTGGGAAAGCATCACAACGTCATGGCCCATTGCCGCCAAAGCCCGCAGCAGGTTTTGGGCGTAGACACTCATGCCGGAGATGGCCGGGAAGTAGCGGCGGGAGATAAAGCAGATCCGCATCAAACGCCTTCTTCCAGCAGTCCGATGACATGACGGCCCGGCTCGCGATACAAGGCGTACAGTTGTCCCAGCGTCCGGTCAATCGCGGCAGGGTCGAGCCACGCGCCGGCCAGGTCCGCGTCTTTTTCAGTCAGCCGGACTTTCAACGCGCCCGCAGGCTTATCCCCTATCCCGACAACCGGCGAAGATTGGGCCAGCAGGCGGCGTAAATTGCGGCTGCCCATACGGTTGTAGGTCATGGTCTCGACTTCCAGGCCCGGCACGATGGCTTTCAAGATCGTCGCAGGCGAGCCGGGCGGCGTGAAATCAACGTACAGGATGTCTAGCCCCTCGGTGGAAAGCCGCTCGGTCAAAAGCGACAGCAGCGCATCGGCGTCCGGCGTCTGGGTCGTCGGCAGATCGGAGAATTTGACCCGGCGCGTGATGTCGTAAATGGGGCGCTCCAAAATTTCATAAAAGGCAGAGGGCGACAGGTGCGTCCAACGCTGCATCTCCGTCAAAGCGCGATCATCTTCCGAGCGCAGAGACTTTCTGCCGAATGCCTCCAAATAGCCTGCCGGGGAGAGCGCCCGGACATTCGCGAGCGGCCCGTGATTGAAGGCTTTGCGGGCGCGGGCGGATGTGTACTCGCGCAGCGCTTTCGCCAGGGCGACTTCGCGGTCGGGATGCACGGCTTCCCCGCAGGCGCTCAGCATGATTGGCTGCGGCGCTTGGTCTAAGTCCCGGTCCCAGCCGACGACATACAAGTTTGCCATGCCAAAATCGTTGGCGGCCAGCTTGACGATGATTTCAATACCCTCAGCGTCCAGATGCGCCAGCAGTGCGCGGGTTTCAGGGTTCTGCACGTCGTCCAGCTCGACTGCGACCCCCTGATCCATCGCTCGATACTGAACGGAATTGCCGTCGCGCTGCAAGAGTTCCAGAATGCCGTGCGCCAGGGCATGAGAAAAACTCGGCCCCGCGCCGAGGCCGTTGGTGATCGGCACGGCGAGCAGGGCTGACGGCTCAATCCCCGGCCCGATGTCGGCGGCGCGGGGCGCGGCAAACTCAATGGGAACCCAGACCGAGTCGCCCGACGTCCACGGTTTCGCTTCCACCCAGGTCAGCGGCGTGTGGGCGTGGCTATAGTCGCTGCCTGCCGACAGGTTCAGCGTAACGGGGTCAATGACGCTTTTTCCTGACTGCACAAGTGCGTCGTAAGTGCCGAAAACGCGCGGCAGTGTCTTCAAGGCTTCCCGCGCCCAGTACCATTCTATTGCCTCGCCCCAAGCGGAGGTCTGCGCGGCTGCCAGAGTCGGCCCGTAGCCGAAGCCGTCGGACAATGCCCCGTCTGCGCCGATAAAGGCGACATTCCACAGCGGCAGGCCGAGCCGGTCCATGCCCGCCAGCGGGAACTCAAACAAAGTTCCGCTGTCAAGCGCCGGGGCCAATGCATCTTTGTAATCTTGCAGGGCAGTCAACGCTCTTCCTTCGTAACCGGCCCAAAGAACGGCGGGCCGGCAAGCTGGCAGTCAAAAAGGCGCAGCACGTCCGCGCGGGTGCAGGGCGCGGACTCGAACGTCGTATACACAGTGTCGAAATCCAAGTCCTGCACCACGTCTCGGTAACGACGCACTTCGGCATGGCTCATCGGGATTTTGCGGTTAAAGCCTTTGTGCGTGCTGAGACCATCCGGGCCGTGAAACTTCAGCATGTCGCCGGCGAACAATGTTTTTCGGTCTTCCCAGTACAAAACCGAGTGGCCTGCAAAGTGGCCGCCGGTGTGGAGCAGTGTCAGGCCCGGAGCAAGCGTCAAACGCTCATCAAACGGCCAGGCCGTCTCAAAGGCATTGGTCCACGGCAGGTCTTGGACTTGAATTGCCACTGTCGGCACGAACCGCTCCTGCAACTGCCACAAAGCCCCGTAAGCGTGCGGATGGGATGCCGACAGCCACCGGAGGCCGCCGAGCGAGGCGATCAACTCAAGCGCGTCCGGGCTGTAATAGGCTGTGCCATCAAAGAAGACATTGCCTTCGGGATGACGGATCAGATAGCCATTCGGCCCGATGCCGACGCGCGGGTCGGTCACAAAAGTCACAACGTCCGTGTCTTCGCCTGTCCAGACGGTGCGCGTCTCGCGCTGAACGGTGTCCGGCGTCAGAAAGCAAAAACCGTCGTCCGGTGGCGGCGTGTGCCGGAAGTCCATGCAGACCGGGCAGGCCGCTGGGACGGCGAAATGCTTCTGCCAAAAGCCGCAGTTTGTGCAGAGATAACGGGTCAAGATGAGATAGTCCCAGACAGATGCCACGGAATGAATTCCGAGGCTCGGAAAAAATACCGTCGAAGCGACGGGAGAGTGCGGCCTCGGCTCGTTCTTGTGTCGCCGCGACACTGTTTTGTTTCAGCCTCGGAATTCATTCCGTGGCGTCTGATTTGCCCGTACCCACCCGCACCCCGCCTGCGTGCGCCTGGGCAGCTTGAAGCAGGCGCATCGTGTGCAGGTCACGCTCCGGCGTGAAGGGAAACGGAACGCCGTCCAAGAGCGATTGTGAAAATGCTGCAACCTGCGACTGGAACGGGGATACGTCTTCGGCTTCAGACACAGCAATCTCGCGGCCCTGCCCCGTCTGCGCGTCTACTAAATTCAATGTCCCGCCGGGCGTCTGGCCCATCGTGTTAAACGCAATCGCCATCGCTTCCGTGCCGATAATCTCTAATGTCCGGCGCGGGAATACGTCTGGGCAGTTATAGGCGACATTCATAGTCAGCAGAGCATCGCTCGCGAAGCGGCCCATCAAGACCGCGCCGTCGTCTACCGGGTAGTCAAACACGCGGCGCTGCAAAAAACAGCCGACTTCAACCAACGGCTCACCGACAATCCATTGCAGCAGGTCCAGCCCATGCGGCGCCAGGTCAATAAATGCCCCGCCGCCGGCCCGCGCCGGGTCTACGCGCCAGTTGTCATGCGAGCTTTGGGTCGGCGGAACCCAATCGCCGGGGGTCCAGCAGGCGTAATGCACGCGGGCCGCCGTGATTGTACCGAGCGCCCCGGACGCCGCGAGTTCTTGGAGCGCTCGGTGCCGGGCCTGAAAACGCTGGTCAAAGGCTGTGCCGTACTGCACCCCCGCGTCCCGGCAGGCGTGGACCATCGCTTCGGCATCGGCGGTCGTCGTCGCCATCGGCTTTTCGCACAAAACGTGTTTTCCGGCACGGGCGGCGGCTTCGGTCAAAGGCCGGTGCAGATGGTTCGGCGTCGCAATATAGACCGCATCGAGACCCGGTGTTCGCAGGAACTTGTCTAGGTCGGTATGCGCGGCTATGCCCGGAGCCAGCGCGGCGATTGAGGCCATTGCGTTTTCGTCCGGGTCGCTGAGGGCAAGCAGGCGGGCATTCGGGGCGGCGAGGATGCCGGGCGCGACATAGTCCCGCGCCACCCAGCCGCAGCCGATGATGCCCCAGCCGATTTGGGAGTTCAAGCAAACATACTTTCTAGTCTCAGAACCGGCACTTCCAGTGCCGGTTTCACGGCTGCATCAGCCCCGCCTGGTGCATAATCTCACGCTGAAATGCCTGTACAGGGCCGGGATGCACAATGTCCATGTCTTCCAGCGCGATGCCAAGCGTGAACGCGGCGGAACTCGCGTGCCACTCCATTTCGAGAACGCGGTCCAGCACATCGGCGGTCTGGAACGTCTTCCCTTCGGGCGTGCCGGCGCTGTAGACGACAGCAAGAGCGTCACGGACAGGCTGCTGCAAAACGCGGGGAAGCTCGGCGATGGCCTGAGCGCGAAAACGATCCATCAACGGCTTGAGTGCGTCTCCGAGAAGCACATCGCCTGCATCGCCCGCGTCGGGCAGATAAGCGTTGTGCAGGTGATGGGACAGGCCGGAGAGGAACGCGCGGGCCGGGTCTGCGCCGTAGAGCGGCGCCGCCAGAACACCGTAAACGGCGACAAGGCCGCAATGGTCGGCGTGATTTTCGGCTGGCTCCAAGACAACGCGGCGAAAGCCAGGCCGGGTCGCTCCCGCACGAGGCTGCTGTGCAAGCAGAAGAGCAAACGGCGGCGGATTACTCGCTTCCGGCATTGGGTCTGCGCGAAGTGCGGCGCACAAATTCGCCGCAAGCTGACGGTCCAGCGGCCCGGCGACGGCGCGTAGCCCGGAGCGGAGGACGGCTATTCGCTCCTCATCGGAGAAGCCGCCGTCGGTCAGCACTGCGGCGTCAATGCCTGCCAGACGAGCCGACGCGACGGCATGAGCCGTTTCACTCAGCGCGATTTGCGCCAAGTCTTCGCCTTCGGCAAGCCGCGCCCAAGCACGCAGGAACAGACGCTCGGCGAGAGAGCCGGCGCGGCCTGCGACCCGGATGCGCTTGAGATCGTTCAATTCCCGGAAGAGCGGCAGCAGGGCAGGAACCGTCATCGGGCGGCAAGCTCCCGGCTTTCTTCCAATATAGCCTCGCCGATGCCGTCGAACCGGCGTGACTCCTGCTCCAAGAGCGAAACGCTTTCCGCCATCAGCCCCTCATCAATCTCGTGGACGTTGAAGCCGGTGCCGAGCGATTGCAGCATTTGAATGGTCAGCTCGCCGCCGAGATGCTCCCGGAACTCCCGCAGGCCCTGAAATAAGCCGTCGGCGTCGTGCATCTCCGGCGCATACAGCGCGAAGCCGAGGCCGGACAAAACGCGCAGCACCCGCCGCCAGTCGTCTTCCGAGAGCCAGCCGTTGAGGTATGAATAGGTCACGTCTAAAGCCAAGCCAATCGCGACTGCTTCGCCGTGGTGCAGGCGGTAGCCCGTGATCTGCTCCAGCTTATGCGCCGACCAGTGGCCGAAGTCGAGAGGGCGTGACGATCCCATCTCAAACGGGTCGCCGCCGGTGCAGATATGCTGGACATGGAGCGCGGCGCACCGATACACAAGCGTCTGCATCGGGGCCATTTCGCCGGCCGCGAGTGCATCGGTGTGGTCTTCTAAAAAGTTGAAGAAGTCAGCGTCTTTGATCAGCGCCACTTTGACCGCTTCAGCGATGCCTTCGCGCCAGACCCGGTCGGGCTGAGTGGTCAGAAAGTGAAAGTCGTTCAAGACGGCCCACGCCGGGGCGAACGTCCCGACCCAGTTCTTTTTGCCGAAAAAGTTAATCGCGTTCTTGACCCCGACTCCGGAGTCGTTCTGGGACAGGGTCGTCGTCGGGATCCGCAGAAGCCGGATGCCCCGGTGGGCCGTGGCCGCCGCGTAGCCAACGGCATCTAACAGCGCCCCGCCGCCGACCACAGCAAGGTACGAGTGCCTGTCTAAACCCGTTTCATTGACCGCCTGCTGAACGGCAATCGCGTGGGTAGGATCGTTCTTGACGCGCTCCCCGCCCGGCAGGAGCAGAGGCGGACAGACCAGCGAAAGCGTGTCTGAATGCCGGCGACAATACGCTTCAATCGCCGCACGGACGTCCAGCAGCCGGTCTACTTCTTCTTCGACGACAAACAAAATTCGGACCGGCAGACGCTCGGAACGGGCAGCGACAACATCTCGGAGCAATAAGTTTTTGGGATCAAATAAATGGGTGGTAAAGTAAACATCGTAGTGAAAGTTCACTTGGAGGTCGGCTTGGATCGCTTGCATGAAGCAGCTTTCTAACAGCACGCGCACGGTGCTGAGGCAAGCAGGAACTTGCCTAAACTTGGCTTAGAGGCCGTGAAGAGTATACCAAGCTGAGGCAGGAATTAAACCCAGAAACGTGCCGCACTCTCCTTCAAGGAACACACTCGTGGAAGTGATCGTTCGAGTCGTGAACTTCCAGTACCCATCAATTTTCACGAAGCAGATCGTCAATTTTAATCGGCAGCGAACAGAACCGCTTTCCCGTGGCATGGTAAATCGCATTGGAAACCGCCGCTGCTGTTCCGATGGTGCCGACCTCGCCCATTCCTTTGACGCCGAGGGGGTGGCCGCGCGTGTCATCTTCTTCAATTATAATTGCTTCAACGTCGGCGATGTCGGCGTTCACCGGAACAAGCGCTTCCCCTAAATTGCTGTTCATCCAGATGCCGGTGCGCGTGTCTATCATGCTTTCTTCAATCAGCGCCTGGCCTAAGCCCCAGATCATGCTTCCCAGAAGCTGGTTTCTCACCAGCATCGGGTTCAAGGCACGCCCGCCCGCAAACGCCCCGACGAGACGCTCGACCTGCACGTGCATAGTGTCGGGATCAATCCGCACCTTGACGAACTGGGCGCCGAACGCGCTCCGGCCATATTTATGCGGCAGGGAAGGCACCTGCGGAGGCCGGCCTGAGATGGCTTCCTCCTCGATCGGCTCACTCAGCCGGCGAGCCGCGTCTATGACTTTGACGGTTGTGCCGTCCGGCGCGGCAATGCTCTCCCCGGCGACTTCCAGATCATGCTGGTGCTGCCGGTAAAGCGCGGAAGCCGGGTCCTTTACCTCGCGCTTGAACAGGTCCCGCATCACCAGGTCGGCCGCCTCGGCAATGGATGCGCCGTTGGAAAGCGCCCCCATTGACCCCACCGCCATTGAGCCGTAAGGCAGCGCCGTGTCGCCCCATTCCAGATGCACATTGTCCAGTGGCAGCCCTAAGCGCTCCGCCGCGATCTGGGTCATCACGGTCAGCATACCCTGCCCGATTTCGTGAACGGAGCTTTGCACGGTCGCATGTCCATCAGAACGCAGAATAATCCGGGCGACGGCGGGAAGCTGCTGTGTCGGGTAAATCGAAGTCGCCATGCCGAACCCGACGAGGTGACGCCCTTCGCGCATTGATCCGACACGCGGATCGCGCTCAAACCAGCCGATGCGACGCCCGGCGGCCTCATAGCACTCTTTCAGCGACTTGCTGGACCATTCATGCCCGGTATCCGGCTCCACCTCCGCATAATTCCGCAGCCGGAAGTCGAGCGGGTCCATGCCGATCTTCTCAGCCAGCGCGTCCATTGAAACTTCCACAGCGAATTGTCCGAGACTTGCGCCGGGGCCGCGCATCCATCCCGGCGCTCCGGTGTCCAGTCTGGCCGACTGTGAATGCACCTTGATATTAGGACACGCATAGACCTTCATCGTGTTTTCGCCCACCGGCTCGACATAAGAGCCGCCGGCGCCCTGCGCCATCACTCCATCCTGCATCAGCGCGGTCAGCTTTCCCGTGCCGTCCGCGCCGAGGCGGAGCCGCTGCCGGGTGGCACCCCGGAAAGGCATCAGCGAAAAGGTCTGCTCGCGCGTCAGCACCAGCTTCACCGAGCGGCCCGTCACCTTTGCGGCCAGGGGCGCCAGCAGAAGATGAATGTTGCCCTGCTTGCCGCCGAATGCGCCGCCG
Source organism: Capsulimonadaceae bacterium (assembly GCA_965277885.1). GTDB lineage: Bacteria > Armatimonadota > Armatimonadia > Armatimonadales > Capsulimonadaceae > JANXMY01. Next base: position 2,004,265 of record CBDIDS010000003.1, read on the forward strand.
GCAAGCGTGCTGATGACGCGGACCTTGTTGTCGAACTGCACCCCGCCCAGTACCTGACCGATGATGCGGGGGAGGCGGTCCTTCAGCCCAAATCCGAACGCTTCCCCTAAAAGCACCGCATCTCCATAGGTGAACTGGGTCGGCAAACGAACCGTCAGGCCCCCGTCCTCCTCCCAGGAAGCGACGATCGCGCCCGGCTCCATGGCATTGTGGTGATGCGGCGAAGTCTCAAACGTAAGATCAGCCTGATAGGCTGCCGCCGTGAACGCTTTTTCCGCGTTTCCGAGCTTTTCCTGTCCTTTTTCGAGTGACCCGACCATCTTGGCATCTTTGGCCCGGTTCATTCCCTGTTCCAATGTGAACGCGGGCGCGGCCTCCGGCGCGGAATAGCGGACGCTGACCAGCAGCGCGGCCGTGCGGGCGTTCTCCAGCGTGTCGGCGATGACAAGCGCAATGCATTGCCCCGCATAATGCAGCTTGGCTTCCTGCAAAGGCAGAATATCCCCAATCTCGGTTCCGTTCACAGAAATTACTTTGTGCAGGCGAGGCGCGTTCTCATGGGTCAGCACGGCGCGAACGCCGGGGCTTTCAAGAGCTTGTTCGGTGTCAATCGCCAGAATCGTTCCTGTAGCCTGGGTGCTTGTGACGGCAACCGCGACATCGGTGTCTTGCTCCAGCTTCGCGCTGTTCAAATCGCCGGCATACAAGGCACGGCCCATGACTTTGTCGCGGCCTTCCACGCGCCGGGGCGCGGCCGAGTAGGCTTTTGCGTCGACAACTCCGACCCGCTGAACTCTGCTCATGGCTGTTTCCTTCCTGCGTACTTTGCTTCCTGCGTTCCTGACTAAGTAACGTATCATAAGTTCTTGCGGGCGACTGAAGTCGCGGCAACAAGTTCACGAAACCTGCCGTCGCAGGTTAAGAAGCAGATGTTCTGAAATCTCAGTCTGCGAAGGCAGACTTTGTGCTTTTGTTGCAGCGGTTTCAACCGCCCCATCTGCAAAAACTTAGGACTCAGGCGATGCGTTTGTCGCTTTGCGACTGGGGCGTCGCGTCTGCGGCCTGGTGGCAGGCACGGATAATCGCCCGGCGGGCAAGGGGGATCTTGAAATCGTTGCCGCCCTGCCCGACCGCCCCTTCGAGGAGCGCGTCCGCCGCGCGGGAGAACGCTTCGCGCGACGGGGCAGACCCACGCAGCAGCTGCTCCGCTTCCGGTTTCCGCCAGGGCTTGTGAGCGACCCCGCCCAGCGCAATGCGTGCCTCGGCGACCAGGCCGTCTTCCAGGCGCATGACGACGCCAACGGAAACCAGCGCAAACGCATATGATTGGCGGTCCCGCATTTTCAGGTAAGTGTGGTGATGTGCGAACTCTTCCGGCGGCAGATCAATGGCCGTGACCAGCTCGCCGGGCCGGAGCGTGTTGTCAAGCCAGGGACGGTCCCCCGGCAGCCGGTGGTAGTCGCCGATGGGGATGACGCGCTCGCCGCCCGTGCCCGTCACCCTGACCTGGGCGTTCAGGACTGCAAGCGCCACGCACATATCGGAAGGGTGCGTCGCGATGCAGTCGGGACTTGTGCCGAGAATGGCATGGACACGGGTGACGCCTCCGATTGCCCCGCAGCCGGAGCCGGGTTCTCTCTTATTACAGGGCAGGGCGCTATTATAGAAGTAGTAACAGCGGGTCCGCTGATTGAGGTTTCCGCCGTTCGTCGCGGCGTTCCGAAGCTGGGCGCTGGCACCGGCAAGGATCGCGCTGGATAGGACCGGGTAACGCTGCTGCACCCGTGGGTCATAGGCCGTGTCGGCGTTCGTGACCAAAGCGCCGAGGCGCAGGCCGCCGGCCTCGGTCTCCGTGATTTCATGGAGCGGAAGCCGGTTGACATCAAGGAGCGTGGCCGGACGCTCCACATCATACTTCATCAGATCCACAAGATTCGTGCCGCCGGCGATAAACTGCACTTCCGGCGCAGTCCCTTCGCGCACCGCATTCTCCACCGTCAAGGCGCGTGAGAAATGAAAGGGTCTCATTGGGACTTCTCCTGGGGAAGCGCTTCACGCTGAAGCACTTCAAGAACCGCATCCGTGATATTCGTGTACGCGGAGCAGCGGCAGAGATTACCGCTCATCAGTTCGCGGATTTCCTCGCGGGTCGCGGCATGGCCTTCATTGATCAGTCCCTGCGCCGAGCAGATCTGACCGGGCGTACAGTAGCCGCACTGAAAAGCGTCATGTTCCAGAAAGGCAGCTTGCAGCGGATGCAGCGTTTCCCCGTCGGAGAACCCTTCAATCGTCGTCACCTCAGCGCCGTCCACGAGAACCGCAAGTCGGAGGCAGCTATTGACGCGCTTTTGATCCACAAGAACCGTGCAGGCCCCGCACTGCCCGTGGTCGCAGCCTTTCTTCGTTCCCGTCAGCAAAAGCTGCTCGCGCAGAAGGTCTAACAGGGTCGTCCGCGTCTCAACTGCCGCTTCGACCGGCTCGCCATTGATCCGCAGCGTAATTCCCAGTGTTTCGCCGATGGCAGTCAGTTCGCTCATGCCGTTTTTCCCTGTCTTTTTCCGTCAAGTGGACTTCTTTCAAGCCGCCGCTGTTAAACGAAGCCGCCGTTGACGCGAATGACCTGCCCGTTGATCCAGCCGGCATCCGGCCCGGCCAGAAAAGACACGACGCCGACAATGTCGTCCACTTCGCCGATGCGCCCCAGTGGCACCATCTTGCCCATCGCCGCAATGGCCTCGTCGCTTTTGCCTTTGAGAAAAAGCGGCGTGGCGACCGGGCCGGGCGCGACGGCATTCACCGTGATTTTGCGGGGTCCCAGCTCATTCGCCAGAACCCGCGTCAGGCCCTCAACACCGGCCTTTGACGCGACATACGCCCCGTAACTCGGAAAGTTTTTTTCGACCACGCTGCTGGAAAACATGATAATCCGCCCGCCGTCCGTGACATGGTTTGCCGCCTCGCTCATCACGAGATACGAGCCGCGCAGGTTGGTTGCAATGACCTTGTCGAAGGCGTCTAAGTCGCCCGCTGCAATCGGCGCAAGCGGCATAATCCCGGCGCTGTTGACGACAACGCCGATGTCTCCAAAAGTGGACGCCGCCGTCTCGAAAAGCTGCTTGACTTCCGCCGCGCTGGAAATGTCCGCTTGGACGGCGACGGCCCTGCCGCCCGCCGCTGCGATATTTTTGACCGCTTCGTCCGCCTTTTCCGCGCTTCCGGCGTAGTGGACCACGACCGCAAAGCCGCCGGCGGCCAGCCGCTCGGCGATGCCCTTGCCGATGCCGCCCGACGCACCCGTCACAATCGCCGCGCCATTTATTTGAGTATTTTGCTGCATGAACAGAATTTACCCGCCTGGCAGCGTTGGCTTTGGAACGATCTTTGGAATCTTATGGAACATTCTTGCGATTATAATCGCGTGCGAAGGTCTGTGGGGTGACGCCAGCGAGGCGCTTGAAGTGGCGGGTGAAGTGGCTTTGATCTGCGAAGCCGGTCAGCCGTGCGGCATCGCCGGGGGAAAGGCCGCTATCCGTCATCAGCGCCTTTGCCCGCTCGATCCGCGCTTGAATGACATATTGATGCGGCGGCACACCGAACGCCTCAGCGAACAGCCGGGCAAAGTAGCACGCACTCAGCCCCGCCTCCCGTGCGATGACATCCAGCGACAAATCGCTCATCAAGTTGTCTTGAATGTAGGCGACGGCCTGCCGCAGTTCCGCGCGAAGCCTGGACGCCGGCAGCACAGACGGCAGCCGCCGTGCCGTGCTTGGCTCCCGCTGCAAAAGATGAACGCAAAGCGCGGAGGCCAGCATCTCAGCGTACAAACGGCCATGCGGGGCGCCTGCTTCCATTTCCAGCCGCAGCAGATGGGAGATCTGCTCGACCTGCGGATCATGGAACGCAGCCGGGTGAGCGCCGACCGAAGTTTCGCAGTCCCCAAAACCCATCTGAGCCGCCGTTCGGTTCAGCAGATCGGGAGACAAATGCAGGTTCAGGTAGTGTGTCGGTTCGGCATGACGCCAGACGCTGACCTGGCCGGCAGGAACAAGAACGGCAGAGCCGCAGACCATTTGTTCCCGCCGCAGGCGTTCCCCCTTCCGGCTGCGCTCCAGAAACAGCGGAGCGCCGAGATGCACGGAAAGCAGATAATCTTCAAACGGCGCGAAGTGAAACTCGCCGCCGGAATGGCGGCGCGTTTCCACCCGAAGATCTTTCCAGCCGAAGGCCAGGCTGGTGGAAATCAGCCCGGTTGTGAAGTCGCGATGGCGCGGAATGCTGAACGCAGAACTTGGGGAGGGATCGTATCTCATGCCGTCAAGTTACCCAAAATACGTCGAATATAATGGGAAGTGTATGATAAGACGCGGCTGTTTTAGCTCACGGCGAGGTTAATTCGTTAGTTTTGCCTGCGGCATGGCTTGCCGGAGCCGAGCCGTCAGCGCAGACCCACCGCAATCTTGAGCGCTTGATCCACTTGAAGCATGATCGCATCGCTCAGGCGGCCGTAGTAGCCGAGAAGACGCGATTTGTCTAGGCTGCGCGTCTGCATCAGCAGCACTTTGGAACGCATCGGCAACCCGCCTTCACTTGGTTCGATGAGGGCTTCGAAGGGATAAACACGCTCTGTCTTTTTGCTCGTGATAGGTGCAATCAAAATAATGGGAGAATGACGATTGATGATGTCCGGCGAAAGAACCAGCGCAGGCCGTTCCCCGCCTGCTCTGACCCTTCGATTGGGTCCAAGCGAACACGCACGACATCGCCGCGTCTTAGTTCAGCAGGAATAATAGGCACGAGTTACCTCGGTATCGAGCGGATCGAACTCGCGCTGAATTTCAAGATGAACAGCCGCCATCTCGCGGCACCCTTCGATGATGTCTCGTTCTAAAGCGGCTTCCTGCTGCTTGTCCAGCCAGTCTTCGATCAAGCGGGCAAGTGTCGCACTTCGCTGACCGCTGCCGACAGCTTCCTCAAACTTTTCGAGCGTCCTCTGCGGCAAGGCATAAGTACGTTTCTGCGTCTGCATTATGGTCTCCTCACCCTACTATCATACCCTACCTATGATATCCTACGAGCGCTCTTGAAAACAAAAAGGCCGCGCCTGAGTAGTCAAACGCGACCTTTTTGTTCGACTGTCTATAGCAGAGACTTGACGGCCTGGGCAATGGCGTCGGCGTCAATCTTGGCGGCGTGGAGCAGCTCGGCGGGCTTGCCGGAGCCGGGCATATGCTCGACGGCCAGCTTCACGACTGTGGGGGCATGATCGCCGACGAAGGATGCTCCAACTACTATGGAAGACGTTCTTGAAAATTTCCAGCGGGGTCGTGGACTTCTAGAAATGAAGGAGCGGTCAGGCGGTCAGGAAAGACAGCTAAACAGTAGGTGCCGGACACACGGGCAGATTCGTACCAGATGGCTTGGAACAAGCCACTGTCGTAGACGGCCTGACCAAGTTGCTGAGTTGGCGGCGTTTGACCCCGGTTGCGGGCTTGACGCCAGTGGCCGGTAAGTTCGGCAGGGGTTGTTCCTAGAACCTGTTGAACGGCAGGATCGGTGACATCCAGCACAGTTTCAAGGTAGTACTGAACGGCCGCAAAGCCGCCGGGTGAGACCGGCAGGGCAAGGCCGGGATCATGCTGACGAATAATCGCCTGCTCCGGGTGGACTTCATCAAAAGCAGTTGCAAAGTCTTCGGCAAAGTAGATCGTCGCCATGCCGCCGCGCGGCGTAAAGCGCTGGCCGCTCATGGAAGCGCCGAAGCCGTAGAGAATTCGCACGGGATGCAGATTAGGGTGAGCGGCGAAATACTGATAGTCCACAATGCGGTAGCTATGTCCCTGACGAATCTGCGGCACCAGGGCGGGCAACACATTGGCAAGCGCTGAGGCATTGAGCATCAGCCGGGCATTCCCAGAAGTGAATCTTCCAGCAGTTCCGCGACTACCTCTGCATCGCTCAGGCTCCGCTCCATCAGGGTGCGGGGCATCTCGCTGTTCAAATCCGGGTTGGGGGCATTCAGCCAAACGCGGGCAGCGGCATCAGAGCCGACCAGCCGGTGTAAGGCGGAGGCAATCCGCAGATAAACACGCAGTCCGTCTTGAATAGCACGGCTGGCTGGGGTACGATGGATGGTCTTGTATTCCCGGCCTAGAGTGCGGGCGAGGGTCGTGAGCGGCAGGCCAAACCTATCGGCGAGGCGACGGGCATCAATGCGGCCTGAGCGGGAATCATGCAGTTCGGACAGGAAGGCACTTTGAAACGAGGGAAGAGCGGTCGGCACGAAAGCAGGTACTGGGGGAAAATCCATAAGCCGTCGAAGTCGGTATTCAAACTCGGCTCGGTCGGCCCTGCGTGTCAGGATGTCTACGCCGGGACGTGTCAGGCGGCGGCGCGTGGCGGCAGGCAGCTTCGCCAGAGTGTCCGTCACAAAAAGCACACGCATCCCAGAATAGTGATCCAATAGGTGAGCGGCTTCGGGCAGGGTCAAAGCAGCAGGATCAGTCAGGTTCAGAACAGTGACACCCTTCCACACTCGGTCTTGGAGTTGTCCTTGAAATCCGGCCCAAGAGATCGTCTGAGCATGGGACGATGTGTGATGCCGCAGTTCTTTATCTTCACCGACAATCAAGATACTATCCATCAAGACACTATTCACAGGGTTTTATGTCCTTTTGTCCTTTAAGTTCTTCAGAGAGTGTACCATAAATCCACATGAAATCCACAAATGAGCTTTCTGCTGAAAAGGAGAAGCAGAAAAAGCCGCACCCGGCAAATCGGGTGCGGCTTTCCATGTCGGCGGTTACAGCAGAGACTTGACGGCCTGGGCAATCGCTTCGGCGTCAATTTTGGCGGCGTGGAGCAGCTCGGCGGGCTTGCCGGAGCCGGGCATATGCTCGACGGCCAGCTTCACGACTGTGGGGGCGTGATCGCCGACGCCGACAAAAGCATCCAAGACGGCGTCGCCGATGCCGCCTTCGAACCAGTGGTCTTCGACCACGACCAGCTTGCCGCCGGTGTCCTGGGCGGCCCGGTGCAGGGTCTCTTTGTCAATCGGCTTGACCGAGTAAGCGTCAATCAAGCGAATGGTAATGCCCTGCGCTTTGAGAGTGTCATAAGCTTTGTTGGCCTCGTGGACTGTGATGCCGGCGGCGATCACGGCCACCTGGTCATTGTCCGAATGATGAACCAGCTTGGAGCCGCCGACTTCGTAGGTCTCATCGGGGCCGTACAAAATCGGCGTCTTTTCACGAGTCGTGCGGATGTAGGAAATGCCGGGCAGATCGGACATGATCTTTACCAGATGGGCCGCCTGGTTCGGATCGCTCGGATACAGCACCGTGGAGCCGAAGACCGCTCGCATCATTGCCAAATCTTCCAATGCCATTTGCGAAGGGCCGTCCTCGCCGATGGAGACGCCCGCATGGGAGCCGCTCAGGCTGAGGGTGACGTTCGAGATCGCCGCCATGCGGATCTGGTCGAACGCCCGGCTGAAGAACGCGGCGAACGTGGACGAAAAGGTGCGGTGGCCGCGCACGGCCAGGCCCGTCGCCGCCGAGACAAGCTGCTGCTCGGCGATAAACATCTCAAAGAAGCGGTCCGGGAACGCATGTTTGAACTCGTCGGCAAACGTCGAGTTGGAAACTTCGCCGTCGAGCGCGACAATGTCCGACCGGAACGCGCCCAGCGCCGTGATCGCATCGCCGTAGGCTTTGCGGGTGGCTTCTTTGGTTCCCATCTCATAGACGGGCAGCTTCAGCGGCTGGGTCGGGGGCATCGCCGCCGGGGCGAGGTTTTCCGGCTTCTGCACCTCTACAATGATATTTTTCTCGCCGCCAAGCTCGGCAATCGCGTCTTTGGCCTGCTCCGGGTTCAGCGCCTTGCCGTGCCAGCCTTCTTTGTTGGACAAAAACGAAACGCCGTGGCCTTTGTCGGTCTTGGCGATGATCCACACGGGCTTGTCGGTGACGGTCAGCGCTTCGGCATACGCTTTGTCGATGGCGTCTAAATCGTGGCCGTCGATCTGAATCGTGTGGGCGCCGAATGCGGCGGCGCGGGCGGCATAGACCGGGCTGTCCCAGCCGAGATCGGTTTGGCCGCGCTGCCCCAAGCGGTTCATATCGAGAATACCGATCAGGTTAGTCAGCTTGTAGTGGCTGGCATGGTCAACGCCTTCCCAAATAGAGCCTTCGGCCACTTCGCTGTCTCCCATCAGCACCCAGACTTTAAACGGCAGCTTGCTCAGGTACTTGCCGTCGAGGGCAATGCCGACGCCATCGGGATACCCCTGACCCAGCGACCCCGTGGCGACATCCGTGAACGGGGTGACGTGCGGGTTTGGGTGGCCTTCCAGCCGGGAGCCGAACTGGCGCAGGGTCAGAAGCTCCTCGTCGCTGATCGCCCCGGCCGCCTTCCACATGGAATACAGCAGGGGGCAGGCATGGCCCTTGCTGAAAATCAAATGGTCATTGTTCGGCATCTTCCAATTTTGGTAGTCCAGCCGCAGGTACTTGCCCATCAGCACGGCCATCAAATCTGCCGCCGACATGGACGAAGTCGGATGCCCCGACCCAGCCGCTGTCGTGCAGCGAATGCTGTCAATCCGAAGCTGCGCCGCCAGCTCTTTTAAATTCACGTCCGCCATAGTATGTTTCTCCTACTGCGATGCCGTCAGCATCAATAAAATCTTGTTGTTTAGTCTTACCCAATCGCCGTCATTATAAACGAAACAAGCAGGCGAAGTCAACTAGAACCCACCCCGGCACAAGTGCCTTCCCCTCCCGAAACGGGAGAGGTAGGAGACAGAGACAGATGGACAGCTCCAAAAACTCCGCCCCTTCCCGTTTCGGGAGGGGAAGGCACTTGTGCCGGGGTGGGTTCCCCCTCTTGACATACTTAGTTTACCTATGTATAATAGACGTATGAAGACGCCCAAAGACGCCAACCCGGCCCAGGACTACCTGAAAGGCGGCCTGTCCCTGCTCATCTTAGCAACCCTGCGTGACGGTCCCGCGCACGGCTACGCGCTGGCCCGGACCATTGAGCGGCGCACCGAAAACGCTTTGCAGCTTCGGGAAGGCACGCTCTACCCCGCCCTGCACGCTTTAGAGCGCGACGGCCTGATCCAAAGCGCCTGGGAGATGCCCGAAGGTGGCCGCGAGCGCAAAACATACACGCTGACTGAGAGCGGCGCAAAGAAGCTGACCGAATGGAGCGACGGCTGGCAGCAGTTCGTCACCGCCGTCGGGCGCGTCCTTGCCCCTGACATCCCCATAGGAGAACCGACACATGGAACCCGATCCTCACGCCTCGCGCCGGGTGGAAGTTTACCTTGACCAAGTCTTAGCGCCTCTGACTCGCCGCTTGTCCATGTTTCAGCAGGGCGAGCTGCGGCGTGAGCTGCGCGAGCATCTTTGGGAGCGCATCGCCTCGTACCGTGAACTCGGCAGATCCAAAGAAGACGCTGTCACGGAAGCCCTGACACAGTTCGGCGGAGCCGAAGACTTCCTGCGCGAGTGGCGTCAGGAATGGACAAAAATGACGCCGCAGGCCACGCTCCGCGAGATCGGGGCAGCCACGCGCACCGCCCTTTTGCTGTCACTCCCGGCCCTGCTGATCGCCTGCCTCAGCTCGCCGGCCTGGGCGCACCCGCACGGCTTCACTACAAATCAGTTCGTCTGGGCGCCGGACTGGATGCGCTGGTGCCAGTTGTCTTATGTGGCGTCCGGCTGGGCAAGTTTCACCCTTGATTTCGTTCTTCTTCCGCTGGCGGTCGGGGCCGCCGCAGGGCATCTTGCGCCGCGTCATGCCGGGATCGGAATGCTGTCGGCGCTGGCTGCGGTTATCGTTCTGACGGATTGGTGTCTCTTGCCGAACGCACCGAACTTGGCACAATTCTTATGGGATGGCTCTTATCTCATGTTTGTCTGCGCTGTCTACTGGCTGCCGCTCGCCTGCACCGCTGCTGCGTTGACCGGATGGTGGACGCGGCGCAATGACTTGGAAAGAAAGGTACCTGCATGATCGAAAATCACACTCGTGTGGAAGCCTATTTAGACCAGCTACTTGTGCCGCTCACCCGCAATCTGTCCGACTTCCACCGGGACGAGCTGCGGCGGGAACTGCGGGCGCATTTGTGGGGCCGCGTCGAGGCTTACCGGGAGTTGGGCCAGACTGAGGAAGAGGCTGTGACCGAAGCATTGAAGCAGTTCGGCGGAGCAAAAGACTTTACCCGGCAATGGCGGCGGGAGTGGCTGAAGATGCCGTCAACGTTGACAGTTCGCGAGGTTTGGGAAGCGGGCAGGCAGGCCCTGCGTTCTACTCTGCTGGGCCTTGCTGCGACAATGTTTCCGTTCGTTCTGCTGGCGGAAGCCATCCACAGCCTTAACAACTCACGGTTCAGCGGGTGGCTGCCGGACAATCACGGTGCAGTGTTGTCCGGCATACTCGGCACGTTTGCTTTTTTGGTACTGCCGGTGCTGATAGGGACAAAATACGGGCGAGCTGCGCCCAAGAATGCAGGCGTTGGGATGCTGGCGGCACTCACGGTGGAAATGCTGGTCGCCGGTTCGGCATATCAGTTATTTGACTGGGCTTCGCCCGGCGGCGGCATCGTAAGCGGTCTATTTGTCATTCTGCTAGGGACACTCGTCTTATGGCTTCCGCTGGCAAGCGGTGCGGCGGCGGTCAGCGGATGGTGGAGGCGGCGAGCGAAGGCGCGTCTGCTTGTGTGAAGCACAGGCTACGGCGTGATGTCCGCTATTCGCGTCAATGCCCACTGTGCGTGTTCGCGGACCAGCGGCTCCGGGTCGGTCTCGGCGGCGCGGGTGAGGGCGGGGACGGCGGCGGGGTCGCCGAGATTGCCGAGGGCGACGCAGACGTTTCGCAGCAGGCCCCGGCGCTTGGTGCGCTTGATGGGGCTGTTTCGGAACCTCACGCGGAACGCTTCGTCGTCCAAAGCGAGCAGTTCCAGCAGATCGGGAGCGGAAAGGTCGGCGCGGGGGCGGACGGCGGGGTTGTCGGAGCGCACGGCGAACTTGTTCCAAGGGCAGGCTTGGAGGCAGTCGTCGCAGCCGTAGATGCGCGTGCCGATGAGGGGGCGCAGGTCTTCAGGGATGGAGCCTTTCAGCTCAATGGTCAGATAGGAAATGCAGCGCCGGGCGTCAAGCTGATACGGCGCGGTGATCGCGCCGGTCGGGCAGGCCGGAAGGCAGCGGGTGCAGGTCCCGCAGTGGGTCGTCTCCGGCGTGTCAGCGGGGAGTTCCAGGTCGAGAATGATCTCGCCGAGGAAAAACCAGTTGCCGAGATGCCGGGACAAAAGATTGGTATGCTTCCCGATCCAGCCGAGGCCCGCCCGCATGGCAAGGTCGCGCTCCGTGATCGGCCCGGTATCGCAGTAGACTTTACCTTGCGTATTTGGGGCTTGCGCTTGAATGAAGGCCAGGAGCGCTTCGAGACGCGCCCAGAGCAGGTCGTGGTAGTCGTCGAAGCGTGCGTACCGGGCGACGGTGCCGAAAAGTGGAATGGTTTCCCCCTCCCCCAATAATGAGGGAGTAGGAACAGAGGGCGCAGCAAGCGGCGCCCCTACGGGTTCCAATCCGGCTCCCCCATTATTGGGGGTCGGGGGGCCACTCTCCGGCGAGTAGTTCAGCGCGACGCAGACGACACTTTTTGCCCCCGGCAGGACCTGCGTTAAATCGCCGCGCTTCGGCTCCTGACGGTGCAGGTACAGCATCTCGCCTGCCCTACCCTCCGCCAGCCACTTAGCGTAATGCCGATGGTGGGGCGGCGGGTCCGCCGAGGTGATGCCGCAGAGGGAAAAGCCGAGACGCGCGGCTTCGGCTTTGATTTGGGCGGCAAGCATGACTACGGACACGGAGCACGCCATGTCTGCCAACTTCGCGATCCGCCTTTGCCGAGGCGGGGCATACGCGGGTCGGGATTCGTATAGGGAGTTCCGGTGAATGTCGGCAGTTCTCTGGCTGTCCGCAGCGGCGCATTCAGCAGACCCACCGGCACATACACATATGTCACGGCAGCATTGGCCGCGTCGCGAACCGGAAGCCGGTAACCCCGGACACCCGCAGCGGTGACAACCGGCAGGGGATGAATTGCGGTCAGTTCATCTGGTAGGGCCGGCTTTTTGCCACGCTCGACAACAGCCATCGTCCGCAGGAAAACACGCGGCGGCATTCCGGCGGGCGGCGTCAAGATGACCGGGAAGGGCGGCCATTCCCCAGGCGGGCGGTAAGGATCGTTTGGCCCCGGCATATAATTGAAGGGCGTAAACTGTGAGCCGGGAATTTTTGGATTGGGCAGCAGACGGACGACGAAATGAAGCGACCCGGCCGCAGGGTTCGCCGGATCGGAAAATGTCAGCGTATCTTCCCCTCGGTGGGGCAGAAAGGGTGGTGCCGTGTAATTGCCCTGGGGACTAAAAACTCCATAGTCCGCGCTCCAAACTGCCTTTGGCCCGAAGCTGGGAGCATCCGGCAGAAAACGCAGCGGCAGGGTCTTCCCCGCCATCACCAGCACAACGATCGGCATAGCCGCGATTTCGCGCGGCTCGTAGCTCCAGGCGGGCGGCGACCAGTCCGCGAGTGCGGCATTTGTCGCCCCCAGCAAAGCCGTTGTCAGTGCAGCAAAGGTGCCGCAAATCAGTTTGGCGTTCATCATGTGTCTCCTGTTCTTTGGAACCGGCAGCGGACTGAAAGAAGATTGACTGAAAAACATTTACGCCGCGCCGCTCCACGCAAAGCGCAAAATTCGGTGGTTCAGCGTGTCGGCGACATACACATCACCCCACGAGAGGCGGCCCGGCACCGGGCGGTCGGAGGGCGGGCCGACGGCGACGCCGCCGGGGCGCATGAGCGAGCCGAGGGAGCGTCCGATCTTTTCAATGGTTGCGATGACGGGGCGGTCTTCCGACAGCGACAGGCACTGCAAACGCCCGCGCGTCTCGCCCGTCACGGGGTCGGGTTCCCCGGCGTCGGCGACATACAGCAGCCCGGCGGGGTCAAGCGCCAGCCCACGCGGCTGGTTCAGGGGAACAGGCGGAGACGCGCCATAGCGGCGGCTTTTTGCGCCCCCGATCTGCCGGTCCATGCGTCCGAGCGGGTCGAAGCGGACGAGGCGCTGGGCGAAAGTCTCGGCGACATAGACGGACCCGCCGGGCGCGGCGGCGACCCCCTGCGGACTGCTCAGGCCCGGCCCGTTTTGGCCGAGGGCATTTAAGAAGCGGCCCTCAAAGCTGAAGCGCTGAACCCGGCTCCCGCCGGTGTCGGCGACATAAATGTCGCCGGAGCCGGGCGCGACGGAGACGCCGGTCGGCCCGGAGAATTCGCCGGGGTCCCGGCCTGCTTTCCCGAACACAAGCGTTAAAATGCCGTCGTGCGTGAACTTCTGCACCCGGCAGTTGCCCTGCTCCGCCACATAAAACGCGCCGTCTTCATCGGTGGCGACCCCCTGCGGCGACAAAAACTGCGCCCGGCCGCTGCCGCGCCCGCCGATGACCGACACCCCGCCGTCCGGCGTGATGCGCTTCAAGCAGTGAGAATAAGAGTCGGCGACATACAAAATGCCCGCGCTGTCCACGGCCACTCCCGTCGGATACTGAAACTGGCCCGCCCCCGTCCCGCGCTCTCCCAACACTTCCACAATCCGCAGGCGCGTCGGCGCGGTCTGCTCCTGCCCGGCAAGCGACGACAGCGTCACCGTGCCGTCGTCTTCGTCGCCCTCGGCGTACTTCCCGAACCCGCGCGTGTCGGTGAACCGCACCTGGGCCAGCGTCGTGCCGTCCGGCAGCAGGTCCATCCCAATTTCCCGCTGCGCCGGCTCGGATGCATTTGCGGCATCACCGGCGGGCAGCGCGTCATCGTCCCCAAACTCCAAAAAACTAAAGCGGTCAGAACTCATAACTAGCGTTATTATAGCCGATTATTCCAGTGCTTCCGCCTCGCGAATAATGTCCTGCGCTATTTCTCGGTACGCTGCATCTAGGTCCGGCTTCGCCGCAGCAAGCCGCCTCAGCCGCGCTTTTGCCTGCCGATGGCCTTGCCCCGCCGCTTTTTCCAGCCAGTGCCGCCCCCGGCGCTCAGAAACGGCCACGCCGTCACCGTCCAAAAAAGACAGACCTAAGTTATACTGCGCTTTCGTGTCGCCCTGCTCGGCGTCTCCCTGTTCGGCCTGCCGTCTCAGATACATCGTGGTTTCCATTGTCCTGAGTGTACCCCAGTGAAAAGCGGATAGGGAACCGCACATGTTACGGCGAACAGGCGGCTGTGACACGCCGGCATGACGTTTAGGCGGCAGTGGAGCCGGGAAAAGGGAGGCATCTTGACGGATTAGCAAGGCAAAGAGATGACACAGGGTTTCAGCGGCAAAGTGATCGTGATTACAGGGGCATCCAGCGGTATCGGCAGGGGAACGGCGCTGGCATTTGCAAAGGGAGGCGCTTCGGTGGTGCTTGCGGCCCGGCGCGAGGAAGTGCTGGACGCGCTGGCGGCGGAGTGCAATGCTACCGGGGGCAGGGCGCTGGCAGTCGTCGCGGATGTCAGTGTCAGCGCGGACATGGAAGCGCTGGCACACGCCGCAGTCGCGGAGTTTGGGCGGATCGACGTGTGGGTGAACAACGCCGGGAGCGGGGCTTTAGGCAAGTTTGAGGACGTGCCGCTGGCCGACCATGTGCAGGTGATTGAGACGGATCTGCTGGGGACGCTCTACGGCTCTTATTTTGCGCTCAAGCAGTTCAATGTGCAAAAGAGCGGAACGCTCATCAACATCGCGTCGGTCATCGGCAAAGTGCCTGCGCCGTATTTTGCGTCGTATGCCGCCGCCAAGCACGGAGTCGTCGGCCTGAGCGGGGCCATCCGGCAGGAGCTGATTGAAGCGAAGGCCGACGATATTCACGTTTGCGTCGTTCTGCCTGCGTCTATGGACACGCCGTTTTTTATTCATACGGCCAACTACACCGGCCATGAAGCCGTTCCTATTCCGCCGGTCTATGACCCGCAGACGGTCGTAGACACGATCCTTGCCGTGGCCGAAAAACCGCAGGACGAGGTAGGAGCCGGCGCGGCGGCAGGGGCGACGGTGCTGGGCCACAAGTTCGCCCGCGCCGTCACCGAAGCCGCGATGGGCAAGCTCACGGACACCGCGCTGATGCACTCTGAACCCGCCCCGGACACTGAAGGCGGCCTTCACTCTCCGGTGGCCGAGGGTACAGGGATCACCGGCGGCTACCGCGAGACGCAATGAGGTTTGAGTGATCGCGGATCGCGATCTGCGATCCTCTTCAGGTATGATGCAGCTATGTCTCTCAAGCCTCAAGATGTTGTCGTTCTGGTTGCGGTCGCTCTTTCAGGATACGCAGAAAAATCAAACCGCGCTCTAAGTAATGAGTCATAAGTTCTTGCGGGCGGTTAAAACCGCAGCAACACAGGCACAAAGTGCGCCTTCGCGCACTCGGAAGCGGACGTTTGCTCTTAACCTGCGAAGGCAGGTTTTGTGCCAGTGTTGCTGCGGTTTTAACCGCCCGCAAGAACTTATGACTCATTACTTAGCATCCGATTTGTTCATGAGCACGTCGGAAATCTCAGGCGCAATTACTCGCCTGTCAAGAACTGAAAAAAAGGCTTTCGTCATTATGAAGGCTATTCAGCAGCACAACCGAGCCATTCTGATCAAAGCGGCCGAGCTGCTGCGGCCCTTGCAGGAAAACTTTGTGTTTCTGAGCGGGATGGCGCTCACGCTTCTTGTTTCCGATCCTGCGGCCCCGGATGTGCGCCCGACAGAAGACGTGGATGTGGTTGTAGAAGCGGCAACGTATCTGAAGTACAGTCAGCTCGAAGAACGCCTCCGTGCTCAAGGGTTTACACAGCCGCGTGAAGAGAAAAATGTCATCTGCCGCTGGGCCAGGGACGACGTGCTGCTGGACATCATGCCGGTAGACCAGACAATTCTCAGCTTCGGCAACCGCTGGTACAGTTATGCCGTGGAGAGTGCACAAATCGTTTCGCTCTTGCCGAGCCTTTCAATTCGCCTGATCAGCGCCCCCTGCTTTTTGGCAACGAAAATCGAAGCATTCCGAAACGGTAGAAGCGTGGCTCTACTCCGAGGCCGCGATCCAGACCCGCCGCCCCCTTATCCTCTCGCGAATGTCTCAAATTGCTCGATCAAGCTCTGCTTCTGTCTAAATCAGGCCGCGCTCTTTCAGCGAGACGAAGGTGCCGTCGCCGAGAACGATATGGTCGAGTAAATCGATGCCCATGATTTCGCCGGACTGGATGAGGCGCTTGGTGACGGCGACATCTTCGGTGCTGGGGGTCGGGTCGCCGGACGGGTGGTTGTGGGCGACGATGATGGACGCGGCGGAGGCCAGCACGGCGTCTTTGTAGACTTCGCGGGGGTGGACAATCGAGGACGAGAGATCGCCGATAGACACGGTTTTTATCGCCAGGACCCTGTTTTTTGTGTCTAAAAGCAGCGACTTGAGATGCTCTTTTTTCTGATACCGCAGGTCGGGCATGAGCAGGTTGGACACGTCGCGCGGGCCGCCGATGGCCGGGCGGCCTTCTTCGGTGAAGAGCGCGAGGCGGTTGCCGAACTCGATGGCGGCTTTGATCTGGGCGGCTTTAGCCGTGCCGAGGCCCTTGACGGCGGCAAGCTGCTCGACGCTTGCGGTGGCGACTCCTTTGATGCTGCCGAACTCGGCCAGCAGGAACTCGCCGAGTGAAACGGCGCTCCGCTGGGCGTTGCCGGTGCGAATAAGAATAGCAATCAGCTCGGCGGTGGTGAGGGCCTGCGCCCCGTAGGCGTGGAGGCGCTCGCGGGGCCGTTCTTCCGCCGGCAATTCTTTCATCGCCGGGCTGTAGCGGTCACGCACAACAGTCTCGGCAGCGGGCTTGGGCGGGAGTATTGTCTTGGACTTGCGCGGCGCAGCGGCAGGCGGCGCTTGCTCCGGCGCGTCTGCGGGCGTCCACAGGCGCGGGACGGCGCGGGAAGTGGGGCTTGCTGTTTCGACGGCGGCAGGGCCATCGTCCATGACGGCGGAGTTTGGCATAAAAATTACCGCCCCCCGTCCCAATTCCGGGACGGGGGACATTTCGGGTTAGAACGTGAACACGCCGGACAAGCTCAGCGTGTCCTGATCGCTCTTGGTCGGGAGCGAGTTGCCGCCATAGAAGCCAAGCGGGACAGCCGGGTTGTTCCCGCCGTCATAGTTTGTGTGGTCATGGCGATACTCAAAGCGCGTCAGGAAGTTCGCCGCCGCTTTGACTTCGTAGGTCGCCGTGATATCGTAAGGGCGAGCGGTGGCGGACGGGTTGTTGGTGGGAACCAAGCCTGTGATGTCATGGGTGCTGAGATCGTCTACCATCACAGGTGGTGCGTAGGTCGTGTAACCGTCGGTCTTCTGGCTGTACCCGGAGAAGCGCAGGGCGAAGGCGGTTTTGGGGGTCAGCGCCTGGCGGTAGTAAACCGCGTAGCCGTTGGACGTGGTCTTCGGGCCGCCGTTTGGAGTGGTCTTCAGGTACACGTAGTCCAGGCCGAAGAGCTGGTTGGCGTTGAAGTTGTAGGTAAAGTTGTTGTCGTTGACAACGATTTTGGTGTCCGGGCCGGTCTGGTCAATCGTGCCGCCGAACTTCTGCTTGTCCAGGCCCAATTCCGAGATCAGCGTGAACTTACCTTTGGGGTCGGTGTAATTAAGCTGGCCGATGTAGCCGGGGCGCTTGGAGTCGTTCTGGACACCCATCGTCGGGGTGTTGTAAACGCCATTAACGAGGTAAAACGTCGCAGTCAGGGCGGCAAGATGCGGAACGGGCGTGTAGATTCGGGCGCCGGCATTATAAAACGGCACCAGGTTGAAGGCCGTCGAGCGCGAGTAATTGTAGTTGCCGTTCGATTCGGTGACTTCGTAGCCGAACGGGGTGTAGAACTTGCCGAAGTCAATCCCCGCACCGTCGCCGCCGAGGGCGTAGGTGCCGTAAAGCTGCTGGACATTCTTAAACCGGGCTTCGCCGAGACCCCGGCTTGCGTTCTGGAAATCGTAATGGTTGATGTCGGCGGTGTCGCCGGTCATCAAGGTCGCTTTAAAGCCGAAGGCGGACGGACGGGCGGTCTTGAAGACGTTCAGCTCGGCCAGAGAAAGCGACGGCGAGTTGTGCCGGATGTCGTAGTACGGCTCACCTGCGCCCGCCGAGACATTCTTTGGGTTGCGGAGATTGAACAGATAGTAGCCGTCTACAAGGCCGTTGTACTGCACGTTGTAATTCGTCGGCGGGGCGGCGGGCGCGGCGGGGGCGGGCGCTCCCGGCGCGGTCGCGGTTCCGGGCGGGGCCGGGGCGGCGGCCGGCTGGGTCGGTCCGGGCAGGGCGGTTCCGGGCGGCGGCGGCGGCTGGGTTGCCGGGCCGGGCGGGGTCGCGGGAGTAGCCGGAGCGGGGGCGGTCTGGGCCAGGGCCGGCAGGCTGCCGAAGGCGGCAAGGCCGAGTCCAAGCGCGAGCGCAGTCCGAAGGGTGAGTGTGCTGGGCATGATGGGTCGCAAGTGTGCTGTCCTCCTCGTGTGTCTTCTTGCTTTTCTTCTGTGTCTTCTTGCTTCTGGCGAATAATTCCAAGTGGCGGACGTGATATTACCCGATATTTTTACCAGGTGTTGCGGTTTGGAAGCGTACAGGCAAAATCTTGATGGAAACTTTATGACCTCCATTCTGGGAGAGAAGCCCCCGCCCCAAGTTTGAGGGGCTAAATCCCCATCTCGCTTGCCGTGATGATCGCGCGGGCGATCTCGGACGCCGGTTTTTGCAGGGACTGGCTTTGGGCCTGGATGCGGTAGAACGCTTCGCGCTCGGTGAGCTGATGACGCTCCATGAGAATGGCTTTGGCCCGGCCGACGACTTTGCGGGCTTCCATCTTTTCTTTCAAGTCTTCGACATCGGTTTCCAAAGCCTGCCGCTCCCGGTAGCGCCCCAGGGAAATGGCAATAGCCGGGCCAAGCTCCTCGGTGCGGAACGGCTTCCGCAGGTACGCCAGCACCCCGGCGGCGTCGGCCCGCGCGATCATGTCTTCCTCGCCGTAGCCGGTCAGCAGCATGACCGCGCCGAGCTGTTCGGCGCGGGCGACCCGCGCGGCGTCAAGACCGTCCATCTGCGGCATCATAATGTCGAGGATCAGCAAATCGGGGCGCAGGGACCGGGCCAGCGCCAGCGCCTGCCGGCCGTCTTCCGCTTCGCCGAGGACCTGCATGCCGAGGCCGCTGAGCGCATGACGCAGGTCCAGGCGCGTCAGCGGGTCATCGTCGGCAATGATAACTTTTACCGGATCAACTTTCACGGGTTCCATGGCGGGAGTTCTCTCTGTCCGAAGATCAAGCGACAAAAAAGAGGCCCAGCGGCGGCAACGGGCCGTCACGGGGACGGCGTTGTCGGCTGGCCTCTTTCGCAGAGAACTCAAGAAAATGACGGCAAGAAAATGACGGAGAAAAAGCGCGGCGGTGCGCGGAAAAAGACGCGGATCGAAAAGCAAAAGGCGGAAGCGCCGGAAAAAGCGACCGGCACGGCCTCGTTCCGGGTCGCCCGCAGGTCGAAAAAGAGCCGCAAGGCTTGTTTCGACGGGAGCAAGCGTAGTATACACGGCGCATTGAGCGGTTGTCAAGAGGGAGAAACCCGTCCTGTAAGTCAGAGGGCGAACCTTGGGTTCGCCCTTTCCGATGGTTTCGCCTGTGTTTCTTCGACGGCATTCGCTCCTGCTGAAGACCCTGCTCCAAAATCCTCGTATTCCTGCCTGCCGCTTTGCCCTACAGAGGCGCAGTCGGCGTCCCGATAACTAAAGTGTCACCGGGAAACGGGGCCGCACCGACATTCAAGCGCGGACCGCAGCCCGGCAGTATCACACAGTCTCGACAATTTTGCCCACTTTTTCTCGCACAAGGAGTTACGAATGAACGTCTTCCGCCCGAACAACAAAAAAATCGGCTTCACGCTGGTTGAGATCATGATCGTCGTTTTGATTATCGGCATCCTGCTGGCAATCGCGATCCCGAACTTCGTCGCCGCCCGCGAATCGTCCCGCGCCAAAGCCTGCGTCGGCAACCTCAAGCAGATTGACAGCGCCAAGCAGCAGTCGGCGATGGACAACAAGCTCGCCGGGACATCCACCGCGACCTTCTCCATCGACGGCACTACGACCAGCAGCACCACGCAGTTCCAGCTTGTCGGAACCACCGGCTACGTCCGCGCTCAGCCCGTCTGCCCGTCCGCCGGAACCTACACGCCCGGCACGGTTTCCGTGACCCCGACCTGCTCCATCACCGGCACCGCCGGCACCGGTTATGAAGCCGGCGCGAAATGGTATCACGGCCTGACCAACTAAGCTCGACTGTCAGTCCCAGCGGGAGCGCATTGCGCTCCCGCTTTTTGCTTTTTAAATTTCGCCTCCAATCTTTGCCCTGATCTGCCGACAATCTTTGTAGCCCGTACTTATGCGGGGCAGTTTTACGGGGAAGTCTTGCGAGGATTGGGACCATATATGCAGCGTGAACGCTTAGTACACTCTTTGATGCGCTTTTTATCGGGGCAGAGCGACAAAGTCCTGGCGGGCCTGCTCGGCGCTTTTGCGTTCTCAGTGTACCTGCGGACGCTCTGCCCGACTCTTTACTGGGGCGACTGCGGCGAGCTGGCGACGGTTGCAGTGACATTGGGCATTCCCCACCCGACCGGCTATCCGCTGTACTGCCTGCTCGGCAAAGCCTGGACAGTGGTGTTTCCGTTCGGCTCGGTTGTCTGGCGCCTCAATATGCTGAGCGCGGTCTTCGGGTCACTTGCCGTCATGTGCCTCTACGGGTTCGCCCGCACGATCGCGCTGCCCCGCCCGCTGGCCCTGACCGCTGCCGGACTGCTGGCGTTCACTTCAACGTTCTGGCAGCAGTGCCTGCTGACCGAGACCTACACGCTGGCGGCGTTCTTCACCTGCCTGCTGCTGTTCCTCGCCGCCCGCTGGAAAGAGCGCGGCTGCCGCCCCGGCGATTTAGCGGCTCTCGCCGTGGCTTACGGCTTCACGCTGACCTCACACCAGACCAACACGCTGTTCCTGCCGGGCTACCTTGTTTTCGTCCTGTGGACCAGCCCCGCGCTGCTCCGGCTCGGCGACCCGGCCATCCGCAAAACGTGGGCGAAGATGCTGGGTCTGGGAGCGCTGCCGCTGCTGATCTATCTGTACCTGCCGATCCGCGCCCATATGCACCCGGCGTACAACTGGGGCGATCCCGAAACACTGTTTGCGTTTTGGTATCATGTCACAGGCCGGACTTTCTCGGCGGGGATGTTCCATGACACCCTTCCGAAAGTCGGCCAGAACCTGCTGCGGTGGGCGGTCAACCTGCCGAAGGAGTTTTCCTGGCCGCTTTCGGCGCTGTGCGTTTTGGGCCTCGTTCTGTTCTGGCGGCAGCGCTCGGAGCGTCCGCTGGCATTCCTGCTGACCTGGATTGTGCTGGCCGATATTGTTTTTGCCGTCAACTACAGCATCTACAACGCCTACATCTATTTTATTCCCTGCTATGCCGTCATGAGCGCCTGCGCGGGGCGCGGCCTGCGGGGCTTATGGCAGATGCTGGAGCCGCACCTGGAACCCGGCAAGCGTCCGGCCTACGGCGCGTTCGGCGCGGCCTGTGCGCTGGCGTTGATCCCGACCCAGATCATCGGACACAAAAGCGTTAGCCTGCGCGGCAACTGGACCTGCTACGATTACAGTCGAAACATCTTGGCATCGGTGCCGCCGCATGGGATCTTAATTGAGAACGGCGACGACACGGCGGGCTTCGGCGTGACCTACTTGCAGCTTGTGGAACATCGGCGGCCCGATGTCGTGATGATCCGCCGCGCCATGCTTCGCTCCCTGTACGATCCGCGTTACGAAAAGTTCACCAACGCCTGGTATCTGCATGACCTCAAGCGGCGATACCCGCGTTTGACGGCGCTGTATCCGCCTTACGGCGTTGACGCCATCCAAGTTCTGACGGAAGACCCGCTGCGCCGGATTATCCGTGACGCCGTGGCGCATGGAACGGCGGTCTGCGCTTTGAACCCGGCGGGAGGCCATATGTGGTTCAAAATCGCCCCCATCACCGATGACGACGGCAAACGCCTCAGCTTTGATCAGTATTTGGAGCAGCATTATCGGACCGCCGAGATCGGCCTTGTCATGCAGGTGTCTTCAAAGACGCAGCCTCCGCTTTCGCCGGAGACGCTGCACGCCGAGACCGAGCGCCTGTGGAAATCTTACACGCTGCGCGGCGTGTTTGACGGCGATCTGCAAAAAGACGGGTATTTGGCCCCCTTGGCGCTGAACTACGGAAATGCCAGCCTGGTGCGGGCGCAGATTGCTTACCAGGCAAGCGATTATCCCGTCGCGGCTGAGGCTTATTCCCATGTCCTGTCGCTGTTTGAGTGTGACGAAGCCACGCAGGGCCTCGCGCAGTGCCGGCAGCGCACCGGGCATATCGTCGCGTCCATTGCCAGTCACTAAAGAAAGAACGGACTTATGCAAACTTCCACTCCCAAGAAGCGCCGGTTAAGAGGTCCCGCCGCGCCGGGCGGCTTTACCCTGGTCGAGATCCTGATTGTCGTGCTGATCATCGGAATTCTGCTTGCGATCGCCATCCCAAACTTTATCAGCGCCCGCGAAACCAGCCGGGCCAAAAGCTGCATCGGCAGCCTCAAGCAGATTGACAGCGCCAAACAGCAGGCGATCATGGACAACCATCTCAATGGGGCTTCGGCTGCCATCTTCTTTGTTGACGGCACAACCACATCAACGTCCGGCCCTGACGGGAACTACCAGCTTGTCAGCATGGCGAACAGCATCAACTACATTCGCCGGCAGCCCGTCTGCCCGTCCGGGGGGCAGTACACTCCCGGCGGCGTCCTTGTTTCCCCAATATGCAGTATCACCGGCGCAGCGGGCAGCGGGTATGCGGCGGGCGAGAAATGGTATCACGGGTATTAAGACGCCAGATAAAGAAGAGGGCAAACCTTGTGTTCGCCCTTTATTCCTGTACTTTATTCCTGCCCTTTTCTTCTGTGTTTGCCCCTAACCCCCGCCCGGAAATTTGCCGAAAATTAGAGTATGCAGGCAAGTCTACAAGCAAGTTCACGAAAGCGGACGCAAAAACTGCACGGATTTACGGTGATGGAAGTCGTGCTGGCGCTGGTCATCTTTACAATGATGACCTTGATGTTCGGCGCGGTGCTGCCGATTGCCGTGCGCGGCGCCCAGCACAGCGGCAATTACAGTCAGGCGGCGGCGCTGGCCCAGCGCAAGATTGACCAGCTCCGCGTGGCCGGCTACAGCCGCTTGTTCGACGGCAGCGACGGCACGGCGGTGTCGAAGCTCTCAGCCCAAAATGTGGTGGACGCCCAGACCAGCACGGGCGTGTTTGACTTTACAACAGCGGATCATCTGACAGGCGTCGGCGGGTCGGGCGGCTATTTCCCGCCGGGCAGCACCGGCACGATCATCGTGGCCGACGGCTACAACGGCGTCCCGGCGGGCAATGCCGCGCTCGTGACGGTGACGATCACCTGGACGGGAACCGTGCCGGGCAGCTACAGCGCGTCGGCAATCATCGTGAGCATGCAGCACCAGTAGTTCAAGAGCCGTGTGCTTCAGCACAGGGTCCGAAATTATGACACGCAAAGCATTACAGATAAAACACACGCGCGGATTTTCGCTGATGGAAGTCATGGTGGCCCTGCCGCTCGTGGCGCTGCTGTTCGGCGGCACGATTACCCTGTTCCTGGGATCACAGCGGATGGTGCAGCGCACCTGCGTCTCCGTGCAAAGCAGCCGGGACGCCGGGGTCGGTCTTCAATATATCAGCAGCACGACCCGCGAAGCGATCTTATTCTCCCTGCCGCCCGACACGACTTCAGCCAATACCAACGGCCTGGCCTTTCTGCCGCCTGACGGCAATGTGAGCGACTACCAGAACGTCACGCAGAACGGCATTATCAACACGGCGGTCGAGCTGCTCCTGCCGGCGGCGGCGGCCAGCGTTAAGACTGCCGGCCAGGCGGCGACGCCCGGCCTCAATCTGCTGGACCGCAGCGGCAATCCGGCTGCGCCGTCCGCGTATGACCGGACCCAAGCCCAGGTCAGCAGCGGCACGCCGATTTCTCCGCTCGTCGGCGACATTGTGTGGATTTACCGAGGCGACGCCTCCGGGAACCCGTCGCCCAGCAGCGGCCAGTTTCTTTGGTCGCTCCGCCGGCCCGCCGGCACGAACTTGAACGACAGCTCCCAGGACATCCATCAAAAGCTGTGCCGCTTGATTTTAACGCTGCACGCCGACGGCACGGCGGCGACCGACGCCGTGCAGTTTATCGGCTGCAAGACTCCCAGTTCCGATATTCCCGGCTCGATGCCCTATGAGCTGGAATACAAGCTGATCTGCGGCGACCAGACTTCCATCAACGGCACCCAGACTAACGAAGCAGGCAACGGCAGCAGCATCACGTCGCTGTCCGGCAGGTGCGCCCTCCTGCGGAACCATACCTGATCGAAGCCATCTCTGAGCGAAGCCATCTCTGAGCGCCCTCAACATAATTTGCAATGAACACACTTACGAAGAAACAAAAGACGCGGCAGCGCGGCATGGCGCTGGCCGGCGGGATGCTGGCGATGTTCGGCCTTCTGAGCTTGGTGCTGATCGGCGTCCTTGCCGGGACGCGAGGCGGCGGGCTGCTTTCCCTGACCGAAAACGGCGACCAGTCGGCGGCGCGTCAGACGCAGTCCACGGCGGCCTTTAACATCGCCGATTCCGGCGTGGAGTACACGCTTCAGTGGCTGCACACACTGCCGAGTCCGCCGAATGTCAGCAGAGCTTTTCAGCTTCCGGCCTGGAACGGCCAGCCCAACGATCCCGGCGTCGTGTATCCGCTGGGCGCAGGAACATTCACCGTTTGGATCTTCCCCGACGCCCTGAACAACGCCCCCATCAACAACAATACCGGTCAGGGCGCAATCAAGAAGTATTTGATCCAGTCCACCGGCACCAGCGGCGGCGTCTCACAGACCGTGCAGGCGTATGTCCAGCAGACTTCCTTCGGCAGCTACGCGGTCTTTGTGGACAGCACGCCGCCGAACGCCTACTGGGCGTCGGGGACGAACGTCTTCGACGGGCCGGTCCATTCCAACAATTCGGACAACGGCAGCCCGGCGACTGCAAATGGGCCGCTCAACAACATTGTTTGGAACGACGGCACCGGCAGCGGTCCTGTCGCTCCGGTCTTCACTTACCGGGGCAGTGATGCATTCACCGTCTCCGGCCCGTCCGTCAACTGGTATCGGAACAATTACGGCAGTTCTTCCGCGCCCGTCAGCGAGGCCGAGTGGAAAATGATCGCCACCGCCGGCTCCAGCGGAGTTCACACAGGTGTCCCGATGATCCCCATGCCCGGAACCGACCTCACGCAGCAGTACGTCGCGATGGGTCAGACGCCGCCGCCCCCCGGCAGCACCACCCCGCCGTCGGGCCTTCCTACGACGATCGGGGTCCTCGTTCCCAGCAGCGGCGGGCTGACCACCGGCGGAATGTACATTCACGGCCCGGTGCAGCAGATGACCCTGAGCGTGGACCCCCACAACAGCAAGACCCAGATCATCCAAATCCAGCAGACCGACGCCAACGGCAACCCGTACACGACGACGCTGACACTGACTCCCTCCGCCAGCCCGCCGACCACGCAGGTCCATGTGGCCTATCTCCAGCAAAGCGGAGGGGTCTACCGAGCCGCTACGACCGACAATACTTATACCGGCGTCACCAACGGTGTCGTCTACTCTGACAGCGACATCGGCAGCCAGACATCGCCGAAGACGGGCGGAATCACTGGAGTTGTCGCTGATAAGTCCACACTGACGATTGCTACCGATCCAGGCCATAACGTCAACATTGACGGCAGCATCACCTACAACACCCCGCGCCAGAAGGACGGCAGCGGACATCCGCTCCCCGAAAGCGATCCCAGCAACGCCGCCTTCCTCGCCAGCGCCGGTATGCTGGGGATTGTCTCGCAGAACGTTGAGGTGGTGGACAACGACACGTCCGGCAACCCGATCACGAACATTGAAGTAGACGCGGCAGTCATGGCCTCCGGCACTGCGACCGCCAGCACTTACGACGCCTGCGACTACGGCCACCGGCCTCCCGGCGCGATGCTGAACATGGGCAGCTATATCGTCAAGACGCGCGGCATATTCAACACAGGTAGCAATGGCAACGTTGTCAACGGCATCGCTTGTTCCCGCTATTACGACAACCGGCTCGCCAGCCACCCACCGCCGTTCTTCCCGACCACCAGCAGCCAGTATACAGTATTGTCGTGGCAGCGCGTCGCCGCGCCGCTGTAGAACCCCTCCCGCCTTGCTTCGTTCGTTCCTCACTTCGCAGGGTCCCTCCCCTGTTAGGGAAGGGCTTTCGGAACAGAGATAAAGATGTGGGCGCTCGCGTTTCTTGCTTTGCGCTCTATATTGCCCTTCCCTAACAGGGGAGGGACCCTGCGAAGTGAGGAACGAACGAAGCAAGGCGGGAGGGGTTCCTACTGACTTCCCCGTATATTTACCGATAATCTTTTCTCGGCGCCGGGCCATAATTAAGCCCAGTCCCAGTTCTTTTCGCGAGGTGTCCTATGAGACAAAGTCGTGTCGCCCGGTGCCGCACAAATAGACAGCGTACCGCCGGGTTTACACTTGTTGAAGTCACCCTGGCACTGATCGTGTTCGCCATGATGACCATGCTGTTCGCCGCCGTTTTTCCCATGACCGTGCGCGGCGCTCGGTACGGCGGCAATTACACGCAGGCGGCAATGATCGCCCAGCACAAAATGGACGAGATCCGCTCGGCGGGCTTCGGCAGTCTGGACCAGACACATCTTTCCAATCTCAGCATTATTGACTCGCCGCAGCCGGCCGGCTACCCGATCACCGCGGGCGGCGGCACGACCTACTCGTTCACGTCCGCCGAGAACCTGGTCAGCAATGGCACGACGCAGGGCTATTTCGCGCCCGGCAGCCACGGGGTCGTCACGGTAGTGGACTACGCCGCGCTGCACCCCAGCAGCGGCGTTCCCGCCGGCAGCCTCGCGCTGGTCAACGTTTCCATCACCTGGACCGGCGGCGCGACCCACGACGGGTCGTACCAGACATCCGCCCTGCTTGCCAACGGCGCCCCGTGAAAGCCTAACTATGAACCCATCTTTTCGTAAACGTCGTCAGTGTGGATTTGGCCTGCTGGAAGCGCTGCTCTGTGTTTCGCTGATGTCGCTGCTGTTTCTGGGCGCGATAACCATGCTCCTGACCGCCGGGCGCGGCGTCGTGCGGACCCAGTCGCAGGTGTATTCCAACGGCGACGCGGCGAACGCCATCCAGAACATCATCGGCCAGCTCCGGGAAGCCAGCGCGTTTTCCCTGCCGACTTCCACGAACGCAGGGCAGGCCGAAAGCAACTGGGCCCCGCTGTCGGGGGTTTCCCTGTCTCAGTTCAGCACGACGCTGAACGGCGAGACCATCAACACGGCGATCCAGGTGGTCACGCCGGGGACGCTGACCCCGCAGATGGACGGCTACACGGCCAGCCCGCAGCCTGCCGGCCTGCGCGTCCTCGCAACCACTCCCGGCGGCTACTGGCAGGCAAGCGCCGG
This sequence comes from Capsulimonadaceae bacterium, assembly GCA_965277885.1. GTDB lineage: Bacteria > Armatimonadota > Armatimonadia > Armatimonadales > Capsulimonadaceae > JANXMY01. The sequence goes on from CBDIDS010000003.1 coordinate 2,031,948, forward strand.
CGGCGGATGGGCGGCGACCCCAGTGTCCAATCAGACCCTCGGCGGCCTCGGCGTTCCCGGCAGCGCCGTGTATTTGATCTACCGGGGCGACCCCGACGGCACACCGGACGCGGACCCGACGGGCAGCTCTATTCCAAAGGCCGGAACGTATTTATGGCAGTACCAAGTGCCGGCGGATTCGACGTTCAATCTCGTCAAGTACGCCGCCAATCTCACCGTCCTCTGCAAAAGCGTCGCGACCGCCTCAAACGCCGTCCAGTTCGTCCGGCCCGCTTATGGGGCCATCGCCCAGCCGAACCAGGTGGAGATAAAAGTCATCAGCAGCTACTACAGCCCCATCAACGGCCAGCAGACCAGTGAGGAAACCGCCGGGGCCACCGCCAGCCAGCTCAACGGCAAATGCGTGTTTATGCGCGACCATTTCAACGGCAGCAACCCGACGGCCCCGTCGAACACCGGCGCCCGTGGCAGCAACAACGTGTTCCAGTATCACTAAAGCGTGTGCAAAAGACGAGGAAGTAAACTCCCTCGCTGCAAGCTGTTCAGAAACACCCCCCTGTCCAGGGGACAGAAGATAAGAAAACACAGATTGCTCGGCATTTGCGTCCCCCGGACGCGCGGCGCTTCCGAGCGCCTTCCAGCGAGGAAGTTCACTTCCTCGTCCACAAGAAAACAAACCTATGCAGACCCAATGCCGACAAACCCAACGCCGAATACAGAAGAAACGCCGGGCGCAGCGCGGCATGAGCATGGTCATCACCATGCTGGTGCTGATGGGGGTTTTGACGCTGACGCTCATCGGGACCGTCGGCTCCAGCGGCTCGCACGGCTACAACGGCATTCTGGGCATGACCGACAACGCGCTTCAAGCCGGCTCCATGCGGACAAAAGCGTCGTCCTCGTTCAACATGGCCGAGTCCGGCGTCCAGTACACGCTGGCCTGGCTCGGCACCCGCGCCCAGCCGCCCGTCGGCCAGGCCCAGGCGCCGACCGGCTGGGAGTTTACGACCGTCGGCGGGCGCGGGGTCGTGTATCCCGATCCGTCCGACCCCAGCTCCTATTTCGCCGTGCGGATCTACCCCGACTACTACAACACGGACACGAGCAGCCCGACGTCCAACGAAAAGAAGTACTTAATCGAGTCGGTCGGCGTGTCCGGCGGCACGACCGCTATCGTGCAGGCGTATGTCCGGCAGGGGAGCCTCGCCCAGTATTTAGTGCTGCTGAACTCGTGGAATAACGCGGGCAACTACTGGGTCAGCGGCCTGACTACGTTTGACGGCCCGGTCCACGACAACAACGCGAACGGCCAGGCCGAAAACGTCTTATGGAAGTCCGCCGCCGGCACCCTGCCGATGTTCAATTACACCGGCAGCGATGCGTATACCACATCGGGGACAAACGGCATCGCGTGGTGGAAAGACCAGTTCAACACATCGGGAACACCGCAGATCGTGACCAATGCCGACGGCTCGCAGACAAACCAGTGGCTCAATGTCGCCGCCGGCGGGGCCGGCTCGGTGCATACCGGCACGCCCGTCGTGCCGTTCCCGACGTCCAGCACCCTGCAAAAGAACGCCGCGACCAACGGCGCGGCGCTGAACCCCAGCGGCGTCACCCTCTGCCCCGGCGGCGGCATCTATGTGGAAGGCAATGTGGATGAAATGGCACTCAGCACGTCGGGCGCGAACAACACCGTGCAGGTGATGACCATCACCCAGGGAAGCACCGTGCAGCAGGTCACGATTGACCCGGCTTCGGGAACAACGCTGCGCACCAAGCAGGCCAACGGCACCTGGCAGGTGACCGCTTCCCTGACTTCCACCGGCAACGGGGTTCTGTATGTGGACGGCAGCATCGGCGCTCAGGGCGACCCGAAGACGGGCGGCCTGCACGGGCAGGTGGCAGATAACACGCTCGACGCCAGCGGCAACGTCACCCACAACAACGGGCTGACCATTGCCACTCCGCAGGCTGATAACTGCAATCTGGACGGCAGCGTCACCTACAGCACCCAGCGCCAGGTGGCTAAAGACACAAACGGCAACCCGGAATACATTGACGTCAACGGCAACCCGACGACCGACCCGACCAAAGGCACACCGGTTTATGTCCCCGAAGGCAGCGACCCGAACTTCGTTTCTAAGGCCGGGACGCTCGGCCTGATCTCAAACAACGTTCTAGTCACTACCAAAGATTCGACCGGCGCGGCGCTGACGAACTTCGAGATGGACGGCACAGTGCTGGCGTCGGGCCTCTACGATGCCGATCACTTCAACAACCGGGCTGTCGGGTTATGGGAGAACATGGGCGGGTATCTGTCCAGCACCGTCGGGACGTTCGGCGAGTTCAGCAACTCCTCGCTTCAGCTTGTCCAGGGCTTCAACACCCAGTTCAACTACGATGCCCGGATGCGGAACAACCCGCCGCCGTTCTTCCCGACCACCGGCCACACTTACAGCATCATCTCGTGGCATCAGGTCGCCCAGCCGCTGGAGCCTTAGAAAACCTCACCCGGCGCTTCGCGCCACCCTCTTCTTGCTTAAGGAGAGGGTCGCCATTCTGATGGCGGGGTGAGGTTCTTTTGCGTCCGGTTCTTCGCTGGTTTAAGTCAGCGTCGCGATCTCCGTCGGCGTCACGACGACGCCGATGGTGTTGAGATCGGCAATCGCCCGCTGGATTTCGTCGCCATCGCCGTTGAACGCGACCTGCATCCAGCCGGCTTCTTCCGAGACATTGGCCTTCTCGATGACCGTGATCAGCCGGTACTTTTTGCCGAGATTATAAACAATCGGCTGGTTGTACATCAGTTTGTTAAACGTGAGATTGAAGCGCTCGACGGCCATAAACTTAAATCCCTCCTGCAATCGCCGGCACGATGGAAACCTGGTCGCCGTCTTTGAGCGGCGTTTCCGCGCCGCTGAGAAAGCGGATGTCTTCATCATTGACGTAAATGTTGATAAAGCGCCGCAGCGTCCCGTCGTCCCCGCGCAGGCGTCCGCCCATACCGGGGTACTGCGCTTCCAGCACGTCCACTAACGCCGACACATTCGCCGCTTCCACCTCTACCGTGTCCTGCCCCTGAGTTAGATTACGCAAAGGGGTCGGCACCAATACACTGACTGCCATAGTTTCCATTCTCCTATTCCACGCCGCCGGCGTGCTTCAAAATCGTTCCGATGTCCTGCCGCAGACAAGTGAAGACCGGCACGTCGCGCTCGGTGTAGGCGCTCGCTTCGCTTTCCCGGAGGCGATGCACCAAATCTAAAAAGTCCTGTGGGTAATCGCTCTCAAACGCAACCACAAACTCTTGATCATCTAATCCAAACGAATACGTCGTGTTCAGCTTGATGCTCGGATAATCGTGGCCGACGGTGATATGCTCGCGCATGGCCGCATGCCGCTCCGCCGGGGAAAGCCGATACCAGGCGCGGGTCTTGATAAACGGGTAAACGAACAAATACTTGCCGCCACCGATGACAATCTGCTTGCGCCCGGTTTCGCGGTCGTCGAAATCATGGTCGTCTACATAGACCGACGTTTTTGTCATCGCAAGATAGGAATACGGCGTGGACAGATACTGCCCCATGCGCGTTCTGAGAATCGCCGCCGTCATCTCCTCAAAGTCTTCAAGGCGGTAGGAGACGCGCCATAGCAGAAAGTCGCATTCGGGTCGGATGCCGAGCGTTGAGAACGGGTAAATCAAGAAGCGCGATTTGGACTCTTCAATCACGGACGCCAGCTCTTCGACGGCTTCGGTGCGCTCGGCAGCGGTCAGCTCGCGCCGGAACAGCGGGTCGAGCTTGTAGAACGCAAAATTGACAAACTGCCGGGGCGATTCGGCGTCGGCCTTCCGCATTTCCTGATAACGCGCTTCTTCGTCGGGCGCGAGATTTTCACGGTACGCTCTCATGGTGTGTTGTTTTCTAACTTAGGCACCGGCACTGGAAGTGCCGGTCTATTGTTGAGTGAAAGTCGAGGCGACTGAAGAGTCACACGGCGCAGTCTTATTCTGTAGTCGCTTCGACTTCCACGCAAAAGTAGACCGGCACTTCCAGTGCCGGTTCCGAACTATACTCCGACCAATTCCCCTGCCCCCGCTTCAACTTTCGCCGCCGGAAGCGCATGGGCGCGGGCAGAGAGGGCCTCTTCCAGCGACGACAGCGACGGCTGAATGGGAATGGTTTTGCCGAGCTTGCCCAGCACGGCATCAATCGTTTTCAGGCCGTTGCCGGTGATGCAGATAACCAGGCTTTCGTTCTTTGGGATGCGGCCTTGCTGGATGAGCTTTCGCGTGGTCGCGACGGTGACGCCGCCGGCGGTCTCGGTGAAGATGCCTTCCGTGCGGGCGAGAAGCTCGATGCCTTCCACGACTTCATCGTCGGAAACGTCTTCGGCCCAGCCGCCCGATTTGCGGCAGGTTTCGGCGGCGTAATAACCGTCGGCAGGGTTGCCGATGGCGATGGACTTGGCGATGGTGTTGGGCCGGACGGGCTTCATAATCTCCGCCCGCTCTTTGACCATTGTTGAAATCGGATTGCAGCCGGTGGCCTGCGCGACATACATCTTGGTCGGAACGCCGTCAATCAGGCCCAGCGAACTGAACTCCTGGAGCGCCTTGTAGATCTTGGTGACGAGCGAGCCGCCTGCCGACGGGCAGACGATATGCTGGGGCGCTTTCCAGCCAAGCTGCTCGGCGATCTCGTAGCCGAACGTCTTGGAGCCGTCGCCGTAGAAAGGGCGAAGATTGACGTTCGCGAGGCCCCAGCCGTACTTGCCGGCGACTTCCGAACACAAGCGGTTCACTTCGTCGTAGTTGCCCTGGACACTCAGCACCGTCGCGCCGTAGATCAGCGTCCCGACCACTTTGCCCTGCTCCAAGTCGTGCGGGATGAAGATGTACGCCTCGAACCCGCCTTCGGCGGCATGGGCGGCGACTGAGTTTGCCAGGTTGCCGGTAGACGCGCACCCGACGGTCTGGAAGCCGAACTCACGGGCCTTGGACAGCGCGACGGCGACCACCCGGTCTTTGAACGACAGGGTCGGGTGACTGACTGCGTCGTTTTTGACCCACACTTCGTCCATGCCCAGCGCCCGCGCCAGATTGTCCGCCCGCACCAGCGGCGTGAAGCCGACCTGCTTGCCGACGGTCGGCGGGCCGTCGAGCGGCAGCAGGTCCGCGTAGCGCCACATAGAGAGCGGGCCGCTTTCGATCAGTTCGCGCGTGATAGGCGGGCCGAAGCTGTAATCGTACTGCACTTCCAGTGGTCCGAAGCACAGCTCGCAGACATGGATCGGCGCCTTGTCATACGTTTGGCCGCATTCGCGGCATTTCAATCCCAGCACTTTTGCCATCAGTTAGTCTCCCACAAAAAGCGTATGCGTCACGCACAAAAAAAGCCGTTCGCCCGACACATAAACACCATGTCAAGGACGAAAAGCATTTTGCTTTCGTGGTACCACCTTGCTTCACGCCCGCCTCACGGCGCACGCCTTGTCGGGTCGGCTCATCGCCAACCCTGGCCCAGTCACGGGAGCCCCCCGGACAGCGCTACTTGGCGTCCCGCGATACAATCGCGTTGACCCCGTTCCCGCTGCCGGCTCGGAAGCCATGTTCCGCCGCGTCTTCTCTGCCGGATTTCAGCATCCCCGGCTCTCTGAAAGAGAAAATCGCGGCGTACTCTTCTTCGTCAACGCCGTTCGCAAAAATCATTCGTGAATTCAGTTGTACGCCTATTATACACGCCTGCAAGAAGCGATGTCAAGTTCGGCATCATTCTTTCGCCGCAATCTTTCGCCGCAATCTTTCGCCGCAATCTTTCGCCGCAATCTTGACAAACCGCCGCGTCACCGCGTATAGTAAAGGCAGAGAAAATCGCACGGGTAAAAGAAGCACAGAGGAAAGTTGTCGTGGCACGTCAGTCCAACACCGTCGTCAAAGTTCTCGGAGCCGGGTTCGCCGTCATCGCCGGCGGCGCGGCCTTCGGCTACCTGTTCGGCAGCGCCCATCTGCCCCGCCCCGCCGAGCAGACCGCCGCGCCTTCGGTGTCCACGACCCTGCCGCTGACCCCAGCCCCGAAGCTGAACCCGTCGCTGATCCACCCGCATACGGCCAACGGCAATTACACGGCCCCCGGTGCGCCGCGCATCACGATTGAAGAGCAGTCGGAGCCGATCCTGCGCCGGGTGACGCCTCCGCCCGCGCCCGCCGCCGATCCCGAAGCGAGCCAGGAAGCGACCGTACCGACGGTAAAGCCCACGCCTGAGACGACGCCCGCCGACACCACCAGCCCCGCGCCAAGCGATACAAGCAGCGCCAGCCCAAGCCCGGACACCAATTCCAGCCCGGCTGCGCCCGCCGCCTCCACGCCTCCCAGCCCGGCCCCCGCCGACCCGGACTTTGAGCGTGTCAACACGCCCAAGCCCGGCGCGTCCGATTCCGACACGAACCCGCAGGGCGCTCCCGCCGGCGACAAGCCGCAGCCCGGCAAAAGCCAGACCGACAGCGGCCGGGCGCAGTTCCGGGTCCAGACCGGCGCGTATACCGACGAAAGCAGCGCCCGCACCGTGGCCGACACGCTCCGCTCCCAGGGCTTCACCGCCAGCACCCGCAGCGAGCGCGACGGCGATCACCTTGTCTACAAAGTCCAGGTCGGCGCGTACCGCTCCAAGAACGGCGCGTCCAAAGCCGCCGACGACCTCCAGAAAAAAGGCTATCCTGCCTTTATCTCTCCAATGACCCCCTGAGATCCTGCGTTGTCGGACCATGCGTTAAAACGCACGGCTACACGGCCTTCGGCCACAAAACGCCCGCTTCGCGGGGTTAAGATTATGGTCCAAAATCGGAATGTTCTGAGTCCCGCGAAGCGGTACTTTGTGGCGTCCGCGCCCAATAGCCGTGCGTTTTAACGCATGGTCCGACAACGCAGGATCCTAACACACGCGGTCGGGATAAGCGGCCATCGCCGTCAGGCGGCTTTCTCCGAGCGCGGGTCCAGCGCATCCCGCAGGGCGTCGCCCAAAAAGTTCAGGGCCAGCACAGTCAGCGAGAGGCAAAGCGCGGGGTAAATGACCAGCTCCGGGTGGGAGCGGTAGTAGCCGGACTCTAAAGGCACCGAGATCATCTTGCCCCAGCTCGGCACCGGGTCCTGGACGCCGATGCCTAAGAACGACAAAGTCGCTTCGGCGATGATGATGCCGGCGATGTCAATGGTCGCGGCCACGATAATCGGCGACAGCAAATTGGGCAGGATATGGCGCAGGATGATCCGTGAGTTCGGGACGCCCAGCGCCCGCGCCGCTTCCACATACTCCCGGCCCCTGAGAGACAGCGTCTGCCCACGGATCAACCGGGCCAGCCCCGGCCAGCCGGTGATGCCGAGGGCGATGAAGATATTGAAGAGGCTTGGGCCTTTGATCGCCATGATGAGAATAGCGAGCAGGATGTCCGGGAACGCGAACATCATGTCGGTCAGGCGCATCAGCCCGACATCCAGCCATTTGCCGTAGAAGCCTGCGACAAGTCCCACCAAGCCCCCGACAAACAGCACAATCGCTTCCACCCCGATCCCCACCGTCAGCGAAATCCGCGCTCCATAGGCCAGCCGGGTCAGCGTATCGTAGCCGGAGTCGTCGGTCCCCAGCCAGTGCCGGGCCGACGCCGGGGCGCTGTAATCGCTGGTCTGGTGGTCATACCGATACGGCGAAACTAGGGGATAAAAGATCGCCATCAGCACAATAATTGCCAGCACGACTAAGCTTGCGGCGGCCAGGGGATTTCGCAGCAGATGCCGCCAAACCTGGCGGCTTACACTGGGCGCGGCTGCGCCCAGCTCCATCAACTCTTCCCGCTCCTGCTCTAAAACAACGCTCATTTTAGGCTCCCTCTAACGCTTTCACGCGCGGGTCGAGCGCGGCGGACAGCAGATCAATGATCAAGTTGGTGACGACAAAAATGGTCGCCAGCAGCAGCGTTGTTCCTTGAATAAGCGAGTAGTCGCGCTGAAACAGCGAGTTGATAGACTCATAGCCGACCCCCGGCACGGTGAAGATGGTCTCCACGACGAACGACCCCGACAGCAGATAGCCGAACGAGACGCCGGTGGTCGTGAGAACGGGCAAAAAGGCGTTTTTCAGAGCGTGCTTCACCAAGACCGTCATCGGCGACAGACCTTTCGCGCGGGCGGTCCGAATGTAGTCTTGGCGCAGCGTTTCCAGCATGGACGCCCGCGTCATCCGGGCGATCAAGGCGGCGGGCCGGGCGGCCAGCACGACCGCCGGCAGGACCAGGTTTTCCGGGTCACCCCACCCTGCTACCGGCAGCCAGCCCAATCGCAGGGCAAAGATGAGAATTAAAACAGGCGCCAGCACAAAGCTCGGCAGAGTGACGCCCACCAGCACCGACGCCATCAGAAACCGGTCCAGAAACGTGTTCGGCTTCAGCGCAGCAACCAGGCCAATCGGGATGCCGACGATAAGCGCCAGTAAAATCGCCGCTGTCGCCAGCAAAGCCGTGTTCGGCAGGCCGCGCTTCAGAAACGCCGTCACCGGCTCCCGTGTGTAATAGGACTTGCCTAAGTCGCCGTGCGCGGCGTTCCATAGGTAGAGGCCGTACCGTTCCAGCGGCGGCTTGTCCAGGCCGAACTCATGCCGGATATGGGCGAGCGTCGCGGGGTCCGAGTGCTGCCCTGCCGCAAGCTCGGCGGGGTCGCCGGGCGCGAGAAACGCGATAAAGAACGTAATGGTGCAGACGGCCCAGATGGAAAGCAGAGCCAATCCGATACGCTGAAATAAAAATCGTGCCATGTTACCTCAGCACCACGCGCTTGTACGGCAGGTGGCCCATCAGGCAGTCGTCGAGGCCGGAGACGCGCGAGGAAATCAGCTCCGGGTCTACAGCGTAGTAGAGCGGGATGCGGGGCGGGGCCTGGCTTGATAACTGCGCGGCCTGCCGGTACAGGGCGGTGCGCTTTTGCGGGTTCCGCTCGACATCGGCGCGGGCGCAGAGGGCGTCAAACTGCGGGTCGGCGTAGCCTGTGTGGTTTTCGGGGCTTTTGGACGACAGCAGCAGCGTATAAAAGTCCTGCGGGTCTAAGTAGTCGGCGTACCAGGCCAGAACAAAGCTTGGCGTGGACGTATTTTTGTTAATCGCGGAAATCAGTGCACCCAGCTCCATCTGGCGCTCGTTGACGGTGACGCCCAAATTCTGTGCGTACATCTGGCGCAGAATATCCATTGTTTTCTGGTACAGCGGGTTCTTTTCGGACGTGTAAATGTCGAGCGGCGGCAGGCCCTTCCCGTTCGGGTAGCCGGCGGCGGCGAGCAAGGCTTTGGCTTTGGCGGGGTCATACGGCAGGCCCTGAAAGTTAGGGTCGCTGCCGGGGATGCCGAGGGGCAGGAGGTCCGGGGCAATGGGGAAGATGCCCTTCGTAGCGACTTGGATGATCTTCTGCTTGTCGGTGGCATAGGCGAATGCCGCCCGGACACGCGGGTCTTTAAACGGAGCGTAGACATCTTCGTTCAGCGCGAAGTAGTTGATGCCGGCGCGAGGCCAGATTTTAATCTGGGACTTTAACGCAGGATCGGTCTTGTCGGCTTGCAGGTCGTCGACTTGCAGGCCGCGCATGATGTCAAGCTTGCCGGCGACGAACTCTTCATGGCGTGTGCCGGGATTCAGGATCACACTCATTACCTGCCCGGCAATTTTCGGCGCACCGTCCCAGTAAGCGGGGTTTGCGTCAAAGTCCACTTCCTGGTCTTTGACAAAGCGCGTGATCTTGAATGCCCCGGTTCCCGCGCCTGATTCGGCGTCGGCATCGGTCAGCGGGCTGGTGCCTTCTTTTTCGGCAATGGCTTTACACTCGACCCAGCCGGTCGGGTAAGTCAGCGTGTCAATCCAGTAGGCTTTCGGTTTGGTGATGGTGATGGACAGCGTCTTGGGGTCAAGAACTTTGACGCCCGTGAGCATTGTCGCCTTGCCGTTGTAAACGTCCAACGCCCCCTTGATGTCGCTCATGTATTCGGGCGCGACAGGGGACGCGAGCTTCGGGTTCAGCGTCCGCAAAAGCGAGTAGGCCACATCATCTGCTGTGACGGGCATCCCGTTCTGGAACTTGGCGGGGCGCAGGTGGAACGTGTAGACAAGGCCGTCGGCACTGATGTCCCATTTTTCGGCGAGACACGGCACGACTTTGTTATCGGGCGCGTACTGGACCAGGCCCTCATACGCTTGCTGAAGCATCTGGCCGGTCTCGACATCCTGGCACATGGCCGGGTCGAACGTGACCGGCGCGGTCTGCATGGCGACCCGCAGGATGTTGCCGCTCCCGTTGGAGGCGCTGTTGTGGTGGTGTCCGCAACCGGCGGCAAGCAGCGCAAGGCCGGCTAGGGCGGGGAAACGGGCAAACGGCTTCAAAATAAGGTCTTTCAAGTAGGGCTTTTTCGTATCGCGGCGCTGCGAGGGTGGGATGGTTTGAGTTAAGTGGCTATATCTGAACCCCATGTGGGCGGTTAAAACCGCCGCAACAAGGGCACAAAGTCCGCCTTCGCGGACTAAGACTCTGTCTTAACCTGCGGAGGCAGGTTTCGTGCCTTTGTTGCCGCGAATTTATTCGCCCGGCGTTCTTCGCTTTACGGGTTCCCGCCGCGCGGCGTCAATGCCCCAGCGACAGGTGTTTGTACGGAAGATGACCCATCAGGCCGTCGTCGAGGCCGGACACGTAGGGCTTGATCAGCTCGACATCCTGCTGGTAATACAGCGGGATCACCGGCACTTCGTCGGCGGCGATCCGCGCGGCCTGCCGGTACAAGGCGGCCCGCTGAACTGGGTTTTGCGAGACATCGGCGGCGTCGCAGAGGGCGTCGAACTTGGCGTTGGAATACACGACATGGTTTTCCGGGCCGCCGGAGCGGAGCAGGACGCTGTAATAGTCCTGCGGGTCCAAATAATCGGCGGCCCAGCGGATATGGTAGCACTCTAAAGCGTTCTTGTCTTCCCGGTCCAGCATCGCGCCCCATTCCGTCACCTGCGGCTTTACCTGCACTCCTAAGTTATCGCTCCACATCTGCTGGATCAAAACCACCGTTTTTTCGAGTTCGGGCTGCCCCTGCCGGTAAGTCAGCGGAATCGGGCCGAGGCCCTTTCCGTTCGGGTAGCCGGCGGCGGCAAGCAAGGCTTTGGCTTTCGCGGGGTCATACGGCAGGCCCTGAAAGCTGGGATCGAAGCCGGGAATGCCCTCGGCGAGAATGTCCTGCGCGGCATCGCGCTTGCCGGCAAACACCACTTGAACGATTTTGTTTTTGTCGGTGGCATACGCCAGCGCCTGGCGAACACGGACATCGGCAAAGGCCGGGTACGCTTTTTGATTGAGGCCGATATAGTAAGTCGAGGCCCGCTTGAACAGCTTGACTTGAGACTCCAGCACGGGGTCTTTGGAGTCATTGTCTAAATCGCCCGGCGACTCGAATTGGAGCATGTCGAGGTCGCCCCGGACATACTCGTCGTGCCGCGTCCCGGCGTCAATGATGACGGGCCGCTCGATGCCTGCGAGCTTCGGCGCTCCGCCCCAGTAGGAAGCGTTCGCGGTCAGGGTCGCTTTGGAGTCGGGGACGTAGGAAGTCAGCCGGAACGCGCCGGTTCCCGCGCCTTTGATGTCGTCGGCGGCAGTCAGGGGAATGCCGGGCTTGGCTTCCGCCGGCGAGACGACGTAGGCGGTCGGGTAAGTCAGCGTGTCGATCCAGTAGGCTTTCGGCTTCGTGATTGTGATCGCGACCGTCTGCGGATTGACCACTTTGACCCCGGACAGCTCGGTCGTCTTGCCGGAGTTCAGCTCTTTTGCGCCCTTGATATCGCCGAGATAATTCAGCGCGACCGACGAGCCGAGCTTGGGGTCCAAACACCGGCGCATGGAATACAGCACGTCCGACGCCGTGAAGGGGCTGCCGTCCTGGAACTTGACGTTCGGGCGCAGATGAAACGTGTACGTCAGGCCGTTTGGGCTGACATCCCATTTTTCGGCCAGGCACGGGATGATTTTGTTGTCCGGGGACCATTGCACCAGCCCCTCAAACATTTGCTGCAACAAATCAATCGTATCGCCGTCCTGCACCAGCGCCGGGTCAAACGTCGTCGGCGAGGTCTTAATTGCGTACCGAAAGACATTATTCGTCGGGGCCGAAGCCGCCGACGGCGATTTGTGGCCGCACCCGGCCAGCAGGGGCAGGACGGCGCAGGATGCAAGCACGAGAAGACGGAAGCGAGCGGTCAAAAGTTTTCTCCTGAAAAAATCGGCCTCAAAGTTTGTGCGGGATTGCCTATTATACCACGCAAAACGATTGTCCGGCTTTCACGCTGAAGAACGCGGCTTGTTTTCTATGGTATCATATCTTTACTATGGCAGACACGCAGGCAAGCAGTTTTGAGGCGGCGTTCCAAGAAGTGCAGGCACTGGCGGAGACTTTTCAGGCCGGCGAAGCGCACTATCTTTCGCCAAGCTATCAGGAACAGGAAGCGCGGCAGGATTTTATTGACAAGTTCTGGACAGCGCTTGGCTGGGATGTCGGCCATAACACGCAGACAAATCCTTACGCGCAGGAAGTCAAAGTGGAGCGCGGCGTTTCCATGGTGGAAGGCCGGAAGCGAGCCGACTATGCGTTTTTTCTAAACCCCGATTACAAAAATCCGAAGTTCTTTGTGGAAGCAAAAAAGCCAAGCGTCGCCATCGCCAACAAAGACAGCTACTTTCAGGCGATCCGCTATGGATGGAACGCCGGAACACCGCTTGCGGTACTGACCGATTTCGAGCAGTTTCATATTCTGGACAGCCGGGGCAAGCCCGACATTGACACAGCCCTCAGCCATGCCGTTCAGAAGTATCATTACAGCGATTACAAAGACCGAGACAAATTCGGCGCGATCTACTGGCTGTTCAGCCGGGAAGCGGTCGCGGCAGGCGCACTTGAAACGTATGCCAGGCAGATGCCGAAGGCATCCGGCAAGACGCTTCAGCGCGGCCTTTTTCACGGCGGGTATCAGGGCATTGATGAAAGCTTTCTGCGGGAGCTGGACGACTATCGGGGGCGGCTGGCTCGTGCGTTCCACGCCGCAAACCCGGCCCTTGACAGCGAGACTTTGACCGAGGCGACGCAGCGAGTTTTAGACCGGCTTGTGTTCATCCGGTTTTTGGAGGACAAGCTCATCGAGCCGGAGCCGATGGTCGCGCATTTCGGCGACAAAGGCTCCGCCTGGGCAGGCTTTCTTGCTGTCTCGCGGCGCTTGGACGCGGTCTACAACGGCAACATCTTTAAGCCGCATTTTATTGACAGGCCGGGATTTCAGGCTCCTGATTCGGTCTTCGGCCAGATCTGCTCGGATTTGTCGTCGGAGCAGTCCCCGTATCTGTTCAGCCTTATTCCCATTCACATTCTCGGCAGTATCTACGAGCGGTTTTTAGGCAAAGTGATTGTGGTGGACGGCGGCACGGCGCTGGTCGAGGAAAAGCCGGAAGTTCGTAAAGCAGGCGGCGTCTACTACACCCCGGATTATATTGTCCGCTACATCGTAGACCACACGGTCGGGCGGCAGATTGAAAACAGGACGCCTGCGGAAATTGCCGAGCTGCGCTTTGCCGACATCGCCTGCGGCAGCGGCTCGTTCCTGCTGGGCGTGTATGACTGCCTTCTGCGCTTCCACACGGCGTACTACAACGCGAAAGTCAAAGGCCGCAAGGCGGAAGCGCAGAAAGCGAAGTGCGAGGAGCGTGACGGCTCTTGGCATTTGTCCCTATGGCAGAAGCGGCAGATTTTGCTCAACAACGTCTGGGGCGTAGACATTGACGCGCAGGCGGTGGAAGTCGCGCAAATGTCTTTGTACTTGAAGCTGCTGGAAGAAGAAACGACGGCGACGGCGCATGAGCAAAACCTGCTGCACGGAACGATTTTGCCCACTTTGAACAAGAACATCGTGTTCGGCAATTCTTTGATTGGCACAGACATCTTAGAAGGGCAGTTGTTTGAGCCGACGGAAGAGCGCAAGCTGAACCCGCTGGATTTCAAGTCGGCGTTCCCGCAGATTATGAAAAACGGCGGCTTCGACGCGATAGTCGGCAACCCGCCTTACCGTATGTTACAGCCCCATAACACGACGGGAATTGTTCTTTCTTACTTGCGGCAAAACTACTTTGCGGCTGACTTTAAAATTGATCTCTTCCATTTATTTTTGCAACGTGCAGTTTCATTGCTAAAATCCGCAGGTCAGCTTGGTTATATCGTTCCGACTACATTACTAAACAATGTTTATGTCGAAAACTTACGAAGGTGGCTAATGAGCCATTGTAGCATTGAACAAATATCTGTGGCTAAAGGCCGCGTCTTTGCTGACGCCGATGTTCATACAACCGTTCTTAACTTCAGACGTGAAGATGATCCTGATAAGCGTCTAAATCACCATATTCTAACAACAACTGAGTTAAACAGCAACTTTACAGATAGTCCATCCTACTCGCGTTCGCGCCAATCTGAAATTGCTGCTTTACCAGGGGCCGTTTGGAATATACTTGTCAACGAAGGAAATTTTGGCTTAATCTCAAGGCTGTTGCAAGATTATCCCACTCTCGCGAAAATTGCGAAAATCAATCGAGGTCTCATTACTGGAGAACGTGGAAAATACTTTTCTAAGGAGAGAGTTTCAGAGGATTACACTCCAATCATCGCAGGTGGTGACGTGCAACGCTATTACACTAAGGAACCATCTGAGTTTGTCTTGTTTCAGAGACCAGAGGGAGCAGGAGGCTGTTGGGACAAAGATGTCCATTTTGCCGCAAACAAACTGGTTGTGAGACAAATCGGCCAAGAACCGACTGCCAGCATAGTTCGTGAACCATTAGACCTCTTGCGTAATTGGTGTATACTAACGGCATGTTCTATGCCGACCTGAAAACCAAGCCTGACGGCGTCTTCAAGCGCTTGACAGGTGTGCGGCCCGCAACCTTCCGAGACATGTGCGAGGCTCTCCAAACGCATCTGCCCGTGCGCGGGCGCAGGCCCAAGCACTTGGTGGAAGACCGCCTGCTCCTGACGCTGATGTATTGGCGCGAGTATCGCACCTTTGTTCACATTGGGCAAACCTACGGCCTCAGCGAGTCTGCCGTCTGCCGCACGGTGCACGCCATCGAAACCGCGCTTTTGCGTTCCGGTCAGTTTACGTTGCCAGGCAAGAAGGCATTGACGAAAAGCGACCTCTCGTTTGCGGTCATCGTGATCGATGCCACGGAATGCCCCGTCGAGCGCCCGAAAAAAAACAGCGGCACTGGTACAGCGGCAAGAAGAAGCGCCATACCCAAAAAGCGCAGGTTGTCGCCGACCCGAAGACAAAGCGCATCTTAGTCACCAGCTTCAGCGAAGGCAAGAAGCAGGACTTCAAGCTGTTCCAGGAGAGCCGCCTGCCGCTTTTGCCCAAGACGCAGTGCCTGGCAGATAGCGGCTATCTGGGGCTGGCGAACCTGCACTCCAACAGCCGCCTGCCGAGGAAAAAGAGCAAGCATCATCCGCTCACGCCGGAGCAGAAGGCGAGTAATCGTCAGCTTTCGCGGGAGCGGTTCGTGATTGAGCACATCATTCGGAGCCTGAAAATCTTTCGCATCTTGGCGGAGCGTTACCGCAACCGGCGCAAGCGCTTTGGCCTGCGCTTCAACTTGATTGCCGCACTTTACAACTATGAACTTGCCGCCTAACAATTACGCAAGAGGTCTAATAGAAAAGATGCTCATTGCCTACGAGAAATTCAAACGCACTTGCAAACTTTTCGCGATTTGATAGTATTGCCTTTCGATAAGGAGGCTGCAACCCAGTTCGAGTTACTGCGTCAAGCGCGTGTTCGTATCGGTTCGATGGACTTGAAGATTGCTGCCGTCTGTCTTGCCAACAACGCAACGCTGCTGACGCGCAATTCCAAAGATTTTGGGCAAGTTCCCGGATTGAAGTTTGAGGATTGGTCGGTGTAACATGAGCCAAAGAGCTGAGCTTCCTGAACTGCCGCACGATTTCAACCATGCGATCTTTGAGAACGTCATTTTAGGCCCACGGCGCGAACTGACGCTGAAACTCAATCCGCTGGTTTGGATCGGTCATCGCGGGTATCATGCACCCGCAGTCACAGTGCGCTTTGGCGGCATTGTCAACTTTGCGGAAGTGGGCTGGCTGCGTTATGATACAAAGCAGACTTCCCAGCCGGACGACCTGTACCTGCGCCTTGAGTTTGAGCGGGTGGAAGCGCATATTGTGATTCACTGTCATAGCTTGACGGTCACGGAGCCTGATGCCGGGTGAATGGAAAAAGCGGCCCGGAACGGTGTTCCAGGCCGCTTTTATTTTATGCAGAGAGCGTGATTTACTCGCTCTTGAACTCGGCGTCAATGACATCGTCGGGCTTGGGTTCGTCCGTCGTGCCGTCGGGCGTTCCGTCAGACTGGAAGCCGCCGGACTGAGCGCCGCCGCCATCGGCCTGCTTGTAAAGCAGCTCGGACAGGGCATAGGACGCCGTTTGAAGCTCGTCGGTCGCGGTCTTGATGCGGTCGGTGTCTTCGGTTTCTAACGCCGACTTGACATTGGCAATCGCGCTCTCGACTTTGCCCTTCTCGTCGCCGGGCAGCTTGTCGCCGAGGTCTTTGATCAAGCGCTCGGTCGAGTAGACCAACTGGTCGGCATGGTTGCGGGCTTCGGCCTTCTCGCGCAGAGCCGCGTCTTCAGACGCATGCGCTTCGGCTTCGCGGATCATGCGCTCAATGTCGGCCTTGTCCAGCGTTCCCGCGCCGGAGATCGTGATGCGCTGCTCTTTGTTCGTCGCCCGGTCTTTCGCTGAGACGTTCACAATGCCGTTCGCGTCAATGTCGAAGGTCACTTCGACCTGCGGGACGCCGCGCGGGGCCGGCGGGATGCCGGTGAGCTGGAAGCGGCCCAGCAGCTTGTTCTGGGACGCCGCCTGGCGCTCGCCCTGGTAGACGACGACATCAACCGCCGTCTGGCCGTCGGCAGCGGTCGAGAATACTTCCGATTTGCGCGTCGGGATCGTCGTGTTCCGGTCAATCAGCTTGGTGAACATATCGCCGAGCGTCTGGATGCCCAGAGACAGCGGGGTCACGTCCAGCAGAACGACATCTTTGACTTCCCCGCCGAGAACGCCCGCCTGAATGGCCGCGCCAATGGCGACGACTTCATCCGGGTTGACGCTGCGGTTCGGGTCCTTGCCGCCGCCGAGTTTCTTGACCAGGTCCTGCACCGCCGGAATGCGGGTGGAGCCGCCGACCAGAATGATCTCGTCCACATCTTTCGCATCAATGCCGGCATCCGCCAAAGCCCGCTTGAACGGCTCTTCGGTCCGGGTCACCAGGTCGTGGGTCAGCTCGTCGAACTTCGCCCGGCTCAGGGCAACGTCCAGGTGCTTCGGCCCGTCGGCATCCGCCGTGATGAACGGCAGGTTGATCGTCGTCGTCACGACGTTGGACAGCTCGACTTTCGCCTTTTCGGCGGCTTCCCGGAGCCGCTGCATGGCCTGCTTGTCTTTGCGTAAATCAATGCCTTGGTCCTTGCGGAACTCTTCGGCGACGTAATCCACGACTTTCTGGTCGAAGTCATCGCCGCCGAGGTGGGTGTCGCCCGCCGTCGAGCGCACTTCAAAGACGCCGTCGCCGACGTCCAGCACGGACACGTCAAACGTGCCGCCGCCGAGGTCGTAGACCAAAATCGTTTCGTTCTTCTTCTTATCCAGGCCATACGCCAGCGACGCCGCCGTCGGCTCATTGATGATCCGCAGGACTTCCATTCCCGCAATCGCGCCCGCCGCTTTCGTCGCCGAGCGCTGGGCGTCGTTGAAGTACGCCGGGACAGTGATGACGGCCTTGTCCACCTTCTCGCCGAGATAGGCTTCCGCGTCGGCTTTGAGCTTCTGCAAAATCATCGCCGAGATCTGCTCCGGCGTGTATGAAGTGCCGTCAATCGTAATCTTGTCGTTCGTGCCCATCTTGCGCTTGATGGAGATCACGGTTCGGTCGGGGTTCACGACTGCCTGCCGCTTCGCCGCGTTTCCGACAAGCCGCTCGCCGGTCTTGGTGAAGCCGACAATGGACGGCGTCGTCCGCGAGCCTTCCGCGTTGGGGATCACCGTCGGCTCCCCGCCTTCGAGAACGGCCACGCACGAGTTGGTCGTTCCGAGGTCAATTCCTACTGTCTTCGCCATTGTGTATCTGTCTCCTTGAGTAACTTTCGTCTAAATCTTGCTGGATTTTATTATATCACTTGAGCGTGATATTGTCAATACTCCTAACAAAACGTCTAACTTAAATGTCTACGGAGAGTATTCCCAGATTCAGGAAAACTTATGCTACAATTTTTTGGTGAGGGAACCGCAGATGAACGAAGCCCAAAAAGCGCGGGTGCAGGAGTTGGTGGAAGAGCTTGACAGTCTTGTCCCGTGCACGGAGGCCCATGTCGTGATGAACGTCTATGGGGGCGGCTGCGACGAAGGCCAAATCACGGCGACCGAGAACGGCTATCTCCGTCTGGGGATTGCGCTGCTTCAAGCGCCGTTTCTGCCGCCTGTGACCGAGGGCAAAGCCGGACAACTCGACTTGACTTTAGAGGGCCTTGTCTCGGAGCAGTCCGACATTAACTTTCACCTGTTTCTTCTCGACGACACGCTCACGCCCGATGCTGTGCCGGCTGCTCCTCACATCAAACAGCCCTGGTCGGACAAACTTGTTGGAACAGGCTGCGTGTTGTCTTGCCTGCTGCTGGTGTATATAATGGCAGTCGGCTTCGTAACAATCGTCCACTGGATTTTGAGGTAGAATAAAACCGCAACGGGAAGCACAGGAAACAAGCACGGATGAGCAAATACGAAAAGCTGCTGTCACAGGTGGTGCGCGGCACATCTGACTCAAACATTTCGTTTGATGATTTATGTCAACTGCTTCAGCGTATCGGCTTCAACCTTCGGATACGGGGCAGTCATTACATCTTTGACAGGAAAGATGTTGCAGAGTTAACCAATCTGCAAAAAGAGGTGGCAAGGCAAAGTCTTACCAAGTTCGGCAAGTAAGACGTGTTCTTGGCGCATGGGGACACTGAGGAAAAAGCGCTTGCAAGCGCAAAAGAAGCAATGGCATTCTGGCTGGATACCGCGCGAGAACTGAACCGGCCTATTCCAGAGCCGAAAGGCCGGCGGCTGATGTTTGCTTAACTGATGTTTGCCGAGCGGTATACGGCTATTGAAAGCTCACCGCAGAACAGCAGCAGCACGTTCGGCAAGCAAAACTTGCCGCCCCTCGGCTTCGGCTTGGTAGGCGGCGAGGACAAGGCGCAGGTCTTCGCGTCCGGCTTCGCCCGGCGAGGGGCTGGGGGCGTTGTTCTGGATCACGTCCAGGTACGCGCCGATCATCGCGCCGAAGTGGCTGCCGTCGCTTTGGAGCAGCACTTCTTTATGCTCCGGCAAGTCCTGACGATAAAGCGTGAGAGCCGCGCCGCCGCCGAGGGTCAGCGCTCCTTCGGTGCCGAAGGCGGAGAGGCCGGGACCGGGGACCCAGGCACCGACAGCCTGGGATGAAAACAGGGTGCCGACATGGCCGCCGGTGAACTTGACGGCAACAGCAGAGGTGTCTTCGCCGCCCAGCTCCGGTCGGTAGCGCTCGGTGAAGCAGGACACCGACTGCACCGGGCCGCCGAGGATGTGCATGAGCGCGAGGGCGTGGATGCCGCTGTCGAGAAGCTGCCCGCCGCCGGCGATTTTGGGATCGTAGCGCCAAGCCGTGTTCAGAATCTCGCCGCGCTGCCAGTAGGCGAAGGTCGCCTGAATGCCGGCCAGCGTACCGATGCGCCCGGCATCAATCGCCTGCTTCGCCAGCAAAGCCGACGGCAGGGTGCGGTTGGTTTCGCCGTAGAACAGGACTGTTCCGGCGGCGCGGGCGGCGTCAATCATGGCGTCGCATTCGGCGACGGTCCGGGCCAGCGGCTTTTGGGACAGGACATGCTTGCCCGCCCGCGCGGCGGCGATGGCGGCCTCCGGGTGCAGGTGCGGAGGCGTACAGAGTTCCAGCGCGTCTACCTTTGGGTCGGCCAGAATGTCTTCCAAAGACGCCGCCACACGCGCCCCGCCCAGGCTTGCTGCGCGGGCTGCCGCTCTTTCGGTGTTGATGTCGTAGCAGACGGTGATTTTCGCGCGTTCGGGGTAGGCAGCGTAAGCATCGCAGTGGGCGTCGCTGATCAGGCCGCAGCCGACCAGCGCGACCCGCAAAGGGGTTGGCATAGGTTAAGTCTTTTCCGTGTGATTTGAATGCACCCGAATTAGAAATCCAGGTCTTTTGAAGTGCGATTGTCTGCCTTCGCAGACATAAGAGTTAGCGCATTGGGCTGGCCTTGTCCTATGTCCACGAAGTTGGACAATCGTTTTGTAGAAGACCCGGATTTCTAATCCGGGTTTTCCTACAAGAAGCTTGGTTTCGTTCAGGAACTTCTTACCCCAGCACAGGCATTTTAATCCCAGGAGACGCAATTTTTATGAGGCTGACTTTGGAACAGGAACCTGCCAACGAGCGATTAGCCGAGGCGACGGCCGAAGAGCGCGTCGCGTATGCGCTGTCTCAGTGGAAGCCGCGTATCGTGCTGAGTACCAGCTTCGGCGCCCAGTCCGCCGTGCTGCTGCATATGGTCTCGCGGCAATGGCCGGACATTCCCGTGGTGCTGCTGGACACGCAGTATTTGTTCCCGGAAACGTACAAGTTCGCCGATGAGCTGACCGAGCGCTTGAAGCTGAACCTCAAAGTTTACGGAAGCCCCGTCAGCCGGGAATGGCAGGAAGCGCGGCATGGCAAGCTGTGGGAGCAGGGCGCGGACGGCATCAAGCAGTTCAACGCGATGAACAAGACCGAGCCGATGGCGCGGGCGCTTAAAGACCTAAACGCCGAAGCCTGGATTACGGGCCTGCGCCGGTCGCAGTCGTCCACGCGGGCGGGCTTGCAGACGCTGGCGGTTCAAGATGGCCTCGTCAAAGTCCACCCGATTTACGACTGGACGAACAAAGACGTTCACCAGTATTTGACCAAGCATGACCTGCCGTACCATCCGCTATGGGAGCAGGGCTACGTCTCTATTGGCGACGTTCAGACCTCCCGCCCGCTCGGCGAAGGCATGAGCGAGGAAGACACCCGCTTTTTCGGACTAGGCCGCGAATGCGGCCTGCACACGGCGAAATAAAGCTTCCGCAGGACTAATGCGATACGGCAGTCCTTCCGGCAGGTTTCGCAGGAAGGCAAATCCAAGCGGGATTTTCACCGGCTCTAGTGTTATCTTCCAGCAGTCTACTTCCAGTAGCTTGGGATAAAGGCTAATCGTCATCGCTCGCAAAGCACAAGACCCTGTCACAGCAGATGCAACCACATAATAGACACGCTCCAAATCTTTAGTGTCACTATAAATCCTCCGCCGGTTTTCATCACTGTCGTAGCCGTAATGCCAAAGCGTCACGGTGTCGGTTACGAGGCTACCGATGACTGCCGGATCGGCGTTACCCGGAGACAACATGATAGTCGTTTTAGCCGTGATGCGCTGGACTATGTTTTGCAGCCGATGCGCGTCAGATGCCGAACAGATAATTAATTGCTTCATGGATCGCGGCCTGTATGGATTTCCCTGCTTTGAAGACCAGGGCTTTTGAAGTGCGATTGTCCGCCTTCGCGGACGTAAGAGTATGGCAAGGGGCCGTTTTATTCTGATGTCCGCGAAGGCGGACAATCCCTCCAGAAGACCCGGATTTCAATCCGGGTTGCTGAGGCTGCCGGTTTGTTCGCCCTTTGCCTTCTCCTCCGCACGCCACTTCAAAAGTCCTGCCCTTCGCCGGAATGTCCGCCGCCAGGCTTCGGCGAGGAGCGGCAGGCGCGACAGTTCTTCATCCTGACGCACATCGTTTTTGTGGAGATACAGGGCGTCGTTGAGCCGCGCGATGGTATACTCCGGCAGGGGGTGCTCCTCTAGCGTCAGCGTGTCCCCTGCCCCGACTTCGCCTTCTTCTAAAACGCGCAGGTAGAAGCCGGTGCGGCCCGTTGCTGTCATCTCGCCCGGCAGGTCGGGACGCTCCCAGCGGCGACCGACTTTCCAGCAGGGCATTCGAGGCTGGCTGACTTGGACTTTGGCCGTGCCGATGGTGTAGATGTCGCCCAAACAGACGGCGTCTTCGGTGAGGCCCGTCAGCGTCCAGTTCTCGCCGAACGCGCCGTAAGCGAACTCGACGTCGGACAAGCCCAGCGCCGTGCGCCAGTCTGGGTAATGCTCGGCGGAGTAGCAGCAGACGGCCTTGTCCGGGCCACCGTGATTCTTCAAATCGGCCTGGGCGTTACCGTCCAAATCCGTGCGGCGCAGAGCCACCCGGCCTGGGACGGTTTCGCGCCAAATGGAGGAGACCCATTCAGCGTCTTTGCCGTCTTTTACCTGAGAGATGTGTTCGGCGGGTCTGCCGATTTGCAGGGCAACAA
This sequence comes from Capsulimonadaceae bacterium, assembly GCA_965277885.1. GTDB lineage: Bacteria > Armatimonadota > Armatimonadia > Armatimonadales > Capsulimonadaceae > JANXMY01. The sequence continues at coordinate 2,054,462 of CBDIDS010000003.1, forward strand.
GTTTCATGGTGTGAGTGGCGGAAACAAGTCGGCGACGGCAACCGTGCCGTTCGGCGCGGAGAGAGGCGTAATGCTATCGCCGTCGAACAATGTCTGCACGGTTTTGTAGCCGTAGCTGTCATCTATTGGTGCGGGGTCGCGGTAAACTTCAAGCCGGCGATTGACGAGGTTCACGATCCAGTAGTCGGCAATGCCTGCCCGCGCGTAATCGTTGAGTTTCTTGCTTCGGTCTTTCCGCAGCGTCGCATCGGAGACTTCCACCAGGAGACGTACTTCGGACGGCGTTGGATGGACCTGAGTATAATCGCGCCAGGAACCGGGAACAACCAAAACATCCGGTTCAGGTTCTGTCCCGTCTTCCAAAGTCATTGGGCCGTGACGCCGCGCCGTGAAGCCAGAACCGAAAGCAGCGAGTAGAGCCTCAGCAGCAGCCTCGACCGAGTAGAAGTGCGGCGTTTTTTGCGAAGGCAATGTCCATATCTCCCCGTCCAGCAGTTCGACCCGCTCGTCATTGAAAAATCCGGCGTCGCTGAGTGCGTAGTATTCAGCGGTTGTCCAGCGGCGAGGCCGCAGGAGGTCTTCCTGCGCCCCATCCGCCATTGCACTCTCGGCAACTGCACTCTCGGCAATCAGTGCTGGCGCGGTTGTTGGACGCTCTTGTGTCAGTGTCATAAATGCCTCGATTCCAGACGCTTAGGAACCCACCCGTCACAAGTGACTGCCCTCCCGAAGCGGGAAGGCGCGGAGTTCTGGAAAAGCCGCTTTCGCTCTTCTTCAACCTCTTTGCCTTCCCGTTTCGGGAGGGCAGTCACTTGTGACGGTGGGTTCTACTTCAACCCGCTGATCCGTAATACGGCGCGGTGCACCAGCTCGTTGGCGGCGTCCTGCGACGAGGCTTCGGCGTAGATGCGGAAGTTCGGCTCGGAGGCGTCCGGCAGGACCAGCACCCAGGAACCGTCGTCGCTGTAGGTTTTGATGCCGTCCACCAGCTCCGTGCGCGTGCCTTCGGACTCCGCCGTCAGCACCCGCATGATGCGGCCTTTGACTTCCCACGGACACGAGACCGTTTCCGACGCCATGAAGTAGGCCGGGAGCATTTGCCGCACCTCGCTGAGAGTCGTGTTTTGCAGGGCCAGCATTTCCAGGAGCTTCGCAAACGAAAATAAGCCGTCGAAGGCTGGGTGGAACTCCGGAAAGATGAAGCCGCCGTCTGTGTCCCCAGCCAGCGCAATTTCTCCCTTGCCATCCGCCGCCGTCCCCATCAGCGCCCGAACATCGGTCTTGGTGCGGATAACACTGCCGCCGTATTCCGCGAGAATGCGCTCAATCGTAGACGGCGCAGTCACGGGAACCGCAACCTGAGCGCCGGGCCTCGCGCGGGCGACCAGCAGGGCGAAGACCGCCAGCAGGTCGGAGCCGGACAAAATAGACCCGGTTTCGTCTACCACGGTGAGGCGCTCGCCGTCGTCGCCGAGATAAACGCCCATGTCGGCCTTGAGCGTCAAGAGATACTCGCTGAGACTTCGGACAAACTCGTCGCGTTCGGCCTCGGTCTTCGGCGACTTCTTCGGATCGGTGTAGGCGTTCAGCGCGATCGTCTCAGCCTCAAGCTGCCCCAGCATTTGCGGCAGAACGCCTGAAATACGGTTATAGGCGTAATCGACAATGACTTTGAAGCAGCGCTTCTGGACAGCTTCGGTATCCAGCAGGCGGAAGAAGTCCTGCGAATACTGCTCAATGGCACGCGGCACAAACTCAATCGCACCGACTTCGTCCGCCGCCGTTCGCCCGAAGTCCTCCCGGTAGAAGATCGTCTCGATCTTGCGCTGCCCGTTCGTAGACAAGTAAATGCCGTTCTTGTCGAAGAACTCGACCAACGCCAAATTGGGCTGATCGGGCGCGAGCCGGATATGCACCCCGCCGGCGGCATTCGACGACCGGATCGAGTGGCGGCTGACCGGCAGCGGCATTCCTTCGTTGTCCAGAACGTTCACGCCGACCGAGACCAGCCCGGCCATCAGGCCGCGCTTGAGCATCCGGCAGACCAAAGTCGCGTCGCGCGACGTAATGACCGTTGCGCCTTTTTTCAGGAACGCGCCGTAGCTTGCGCCGAGTTTGCAGGCAAAGTCCGGAGTCATCTCGACGTTTGCGATGCCGGACACGCCCAGATTGCGGAAGAGCGCTCCCTGCCACTTGGACCCCCAGATCAGGCTCATGGTCACGACCGACCCGGCTTCGATGATCTTGTCGGGCCAGAGCTTGATGAGCGGCCTGATCGTAGATCCTGCTTCAATATGGCAGCGGTCGCCGACCACCGCCCCTTCCTGAATGTCTACGTCTTCTTTGATGGTGCAGCGGAAACAAACCGTGCAGCCCGTCAAACGAGACCGGGCGCCGACATAGTTCGAATCCCAGACAATCGCTTTTTGCAGGGTCGCGCCTTCTTCAATCAGGCAGTTGTCGCCGATCACCGTGTCCGGCCCGATATGGGCGTCGGCTTTGACCCGGCAGTTCTTGCCGATACAGAGCGGGCCGATCAGCCGGGCGTTCGGGTCAATTTCCGTCCCTTCCCCAATCCAGATGTCGCCGCCCTCGCGCCGCCCGTCAATCGGCAGCTTGGTCATGCCGCCGAGCATTTCGTACTGGGCCTGCCGGTACTGCTGCAAGGAGCCGACATCGGTCCAGTATTCGCCCAGCACATAGCCGAACATCGGCTTTTCTTCGGCGAGAATCTGCGGAAAAATGTCCTGGGACCAGTCGTAGCTTTTGTCCGGCTGCATATACTCAAAGATGGACGGCTCCAAGATGTACATGCCGGTATTGACGGTATCCGAGAACACCTCGCCCCAGCTCGGCTTTTCGAGAAAGCGCCGAATGCGCCCATTGTCGTCGGTGATGACCACTCCGAACTCCAGCGGGTTGTCCACATGCTGCAAAATCAGCGTTGCCACCGACCCTTTTTCGCGGTGGAACGCCAGCGCTTTTTCGACATCTAAGTCGGTCAAAGCATCGCCCGACACGATAATAAACGTGTCATCTTTGAGGTATTCTTGCGCCTTTTTGACACTGCCCGCCGTGCCGAGCGGCGTGTCTTCCACCGTGTAGATGAGATTGACGCCAAGCTCCGAGCCGTCGCCGAAGTAGCCTTCGATTTCGTCGGCGAGGTAATACAGCGTCACGACAATATCGGTGATGCCGTAGCGCTTCAGCAGCTCAATCGTGTGCTGCATACAGGGCTTGTTTAAAATGGGGACAAGTGGCTTAGGCCGGGACGATGTGAGCGGCCTGAGCCGCGTTCCTTCCCCGCCCGCCATGACAACAGCTTTCATCGGTCAATCTCCTTCACGTTCCCTGCTGAATTCGTTCTTTTTCATGTCTGCGTGTGCTTGTCTCGCAACGCTTCTTTTGCTTACTTGGTTGTTCCCAATTTTGGTGTGTTTGAACGTGCCGCAGTGGGCAGAGCGGGATCGCCGAAAATATCCTGGGCATTCGGGTTTGCGCCATGTCGCAGCAAATCCTGCGTCAGCAGTGCATCACCGGAAGCATAGGAAAGCACCGTATAATCATGGCAGCTTCTGCTGTTGATGTCCGCGCCATGTGCCAGCAGAACATCAACCATTGTTAGATTATGGTTCTCTGCGGCGAGGCACAGCACCGGCTCCGGGGCGTTGCCCTTGTCGGAGATATTCTCGCGAAACCAGTGCCACTGCTCAAAGCTAGGCGGAACGCTGCGAAACCACGGCTTGGCAGTGTCGGCATCCGCACCCTGTCGGAGCAGGTCTTGCGCCCACCGCACATCTCCTTGATTGACGGCCTCGATGAGAGCGGCGTTCAGCACGCTTTTGTGCTGTACGCGGAGAGCAACAAAGAGCAGGCCCATTGCTAAAAAAGACAGCAAGCCGATCTTCTTCCACGGCTGTTCCCGCTTGTTCATGTCAACCCTCCACCGCACAGATCCAGCACATACACGCCTACCGACAACCCACGCCACTCGGTCTCCATTTCTTTGTGCATTCCTGCCCGGAGCGCGACCTGCACCGAGCTGAGATTGTCGGCTTCAATCACTGCAACAAGGCGTTTAAGTTTCAGCGTGTCTGCCGCATACGCCACTGCGGCCCGTGCGGCTTCCGTGCCAAGACCCCGCCCCCAGTACGCAGGATGCAGCCGGTAGCCAAGCTCGATCTCCGGCACGTCGCTGACAATCTGCGGCATGAAGCCGCAGTAGCCGACGAGACGCTGGTCTTCTTTATGAACCACCGCATAAAGCGCGTAGCCGTTCGTTTGATACTCCGCGCGGCAGGCGTCCACGAGCGACTGCGTCTGCTCGGTGGTCTTCGGCCCGGCGACGGAGAAGCGCATGACTTCCGGGTCGGCGAGGATTTGGGAGAGCGGCAGCACGTCTTCCGGCTCAAAATACCGCAGTTGCAGTCTTGGTGTTTCGGCGATTGTCATCTTGTTATTCCGCTGGAACCATACCGTCAGGTGCAGTTGCTCCGTGAACAGCGCCTGTTATAGCCAAAGGTGTGGATGCTCGTCCGGCTGACTGATTTCTTCATCTGCTAGACAGCAAACCAAACTGCTGTCAAGTTCCATCCAATGACGCAGCAGTGAAACATCAGCCAGCCAGGGCAAAAGCGCGGCCTCAACCTCGGACTCGGCAGACACAAAGAGCCGCCGAATGCGCGTTGTTTTGTCGGCTAAAACAATGTCGGTATCCCAGCCATACTCTGTGCCTGTGTATTGGGCTTTGTGGGTGACATAACGGATCTCATACCCAGTGATTGAAGCCGAGTCTCGAAGAACAAAATATGCTCTCGGTAAAGCCCAGTCTATGTTCACCCAGACTTCTGGATGCTGATGCTTATCCGGAGTTTGCGGCAGGACTACCACATAGGCCCGCATGTCGGGATTGGGCGAAGGTAGTTCTGCGGCAACCCTGTAGCCAGAGTGCAATATGTCGAGAATGGCCGGTGATAAAGGCATAATCAAGTTCCATGTTCCCTTAGCCATATGCCGAAAACGGCACGGCTACTGGGTGCGGACGCCGGAAACCCGTCAGTAATATGCCGGGCTGCTGTTAAATGAGAGGCGCTCCGCGACTGAATGCCGGAGGCACACGGCTTGTTTTCAGAGCTAGGTTGTGGACTAGAAATCCATCGCCAAGTGAAACATAGCGCCGTGATCCTGCGCCAGCAGCAGCACTTTTTCCAATGTCTCCATATCTTTCGTTAGCCATTCTGCAAACTCATCTGTCTCCCACTCTACCGGCTGCGCCAACAGTGTCCGCATGGCCGTCAGCCCGTCTTCGGGAGAGAACCACTCTTCCGCCGGGACAGTGATTTCACTTGGGTCCTGTCCCATTTCGCCGACAATCAGTTCGCGCAGCTCATTTTCATCCATACTCTGGAAGTTCCCAAGAATTACGAATGCACTGTCCGTCTCAAAAATCGCGGCAGCGAGCGCCTTGCCGGACACCTCTGTCGCATCGAAGCCCGGCACATCTTTGTTCAAGACAGGATAGATGCTGACACCCATGCTTTTTGCTTCCTTTAGTTCTCAAAGCGGTCGCGCCGGGTATTCCGGGTAGCGGCGGTTCCATTCATCCAGGGCCAGCACGGCAACGAAAATTGGATGCTGCCACACTCTGAGGTTTGGAACCTGCGCCCTGATTCGAGATTGGAACGTCACCAGGAGCGCGGCGTCGAGAGGGCGCGGCGGCTGAAACAACAGAACATAACGGGTCGGCGCGAGCGTGAAGTTGTTGGTCCAGGCAAGAAACGCAGTGGTTCCCAAAAACTTGCTTCGCATCTCAGACGTGAACGCTTTGCTTTTTAGCTTGCTGAGAAACGACCGACGGCTGCCGCCCCGATCTTTAGGCGCGAGGTGCGCCGGGTCCCAGCTTTTGACTTCCAGCCAGAGCTGTTCCTGACCGTCTTGCAAGCAGAAGTCTACGCCGGGCCAGAGGCTGTTGCCGTGGCCGGGTGCAGGCTTGTCATGCTGCACGGCGCTTATAGCACGGGTGAAGTCAAACTCGATATTGCTTTCAGCGAACACGTTCACCCTGGCGGTTCCTTCCTGTCGAGCATGTCAGCTCACGGTCGTACAGCGAGGCGTATTCGTCTAAAATTGGATTCGGCGCGACTAAGTTAAAGTCTTCAGTTGCGCTGATGGTCGTGCCGTCTGCGCCCGGCTGGAACGCGAAGTAGCGAACCGTGTCTTCTTTCCGCGTTTGCAGATCAAGTTCTTTCAAGATGACGTAGCTGTGGGTCGCGAGAAACACTTGGACTCCTCGGCGCGTAAGCGCTAAAATCGCGCCGACAATCTCGCCCATGAGAATGGGATTGAGGTTGACTTCCGGCTCATCCCAGAACAGCGTCGTCCCGGACACGAGCCAGCCGTTGCGCTCAAGCTGCACCAGCGTGGCGATCTTCCGTAATCCTTCCGCGACCATCGGCATCGGCAGGCGTCCGAACTGATTAGCCAAATAGAAACGGCCTGCATCGTCGCGCTCAATATCGCCTTTGAGTAAACGCGCTAGAGGTTCGTCTAACTTCACGTCAAGGTGATCCGTGCCATTCTTGCGCTCCAGCCTCAGCAAGTTCACAACATCGCGGCAGGTCAAGTCGAAGTCCAAGCGCACTTCGTCGTAGGCTTCCGTAAAGCCTTTCGTATGCCCCATCATATCAATCGCGGGAATAAAGACAGGCCGTTCCGGCTTGAAAGGATGAGAGATGGTCAAGGCAGTTGATGTTATCGGGACTATACTCCTTTGGGTTGAGGAAGTAAGATAAAGATAGTATGACCACTCATGTTCTCCATACTGACCGTTAACCGAGAGGGAGTCGGCAATATCAGTGTCTGCTCGTACAATGTACGCGACATCTTCGAGCTGAAACAATGCCCCAAGCGACGTATCAATATCACGTTCTCGCGACAGGGAAAGTTGCATCGCGTACAGCGCCTTCATCACATGGGTTTTGCCGGTTCCATTTTCGCCGACGAACACATTGACGCCTGGCACGAACTCAAACGCAGCGTCCTGAAACGCCGTGAAGTTCCTGAGCCGCAGGCTTTGGTGGTAGGGATGCTCGCTCATAGATGCTTACTCCGCCGGATGCTCTAAAGACGCGAACCACTCCGGCTGGATGTCGGGAAAGACGCTGTCGCGGGCTTCGCATTCGGCAATGTTTTTCCAGTCGCCGACGGAAAGCGTCTCGCCGGAGGCCGCGCGGCGGGTCAGGGCGGCAAGCGCCTGGAAGTTGTCGTAGTGGTTGCGGAGGCGCACTTCCGAGTAGTCTTTCGCGCCGCCGGTGGAGATGCAGAACTGCCAGTCGGACGCCATGAGCAGCAGGGCTTCGCGGGCGGCTTGTTTGAAAATGGGCGCGGCGGCAGCATTGCCCACGCAGTCGCGGGCAAGCTGGGACATCTCGGCTTCGACTTCGTAGACCAGCTTCCACGACCAGGCGGTCTGCTCGTTGAGCCAGATATAGTGGAACCCGCCTTCGCCCCAGGAGCCTTCGGGCAGCGTGACGGGCAGGGTGGCGGGGTGCGCGTCCAGATACTCACTCACGGTTTGGAGCGTGATTGCCGGGTCCGACGCGATGGCCTTCAAGGCATGGTAGAGGAACTGCGGGCCTTCAAACCACCAGTGGCCGAACAGCTCCGTGTCGTAAACCGACGTGATGATGGCGTTCGGATCGCTTTGGGCGGCCAGCGTTTCTTTGACCAGCGCGGCGAAGTGGGAGGCGTGGATGGCCGTGCGCTCTTCGGCCTGACGCGGGGCATACGGCGCTTTGGCGTCAAAGTCCGCCTTGTCTTCGCTGATGCGCCAGTAGCGCAGGCCCAGGGACTTCTCGCCGGCCCGGACAAACTTCTTATGGAACTCCAAGTACCACGGGTCGCCGGGGTAGCCCTGTTCGCCGCTCCAGACCTGCTGGCCGGTGGCGGCGTCGCGCCCGAAGACTGCCAGCGTCGGGTGCTGACGCTCGCCCGACGAGTCCACAAGATAAGGCCGATAGGTCGTGTACGGGCGGTACTTGACTTCAACGGTCTCTTTTTGGAACTGTTTGTATAATTCTTTGAGCGGCCCGAACTTGTCGGCATAAACGCCGAGTGCTTCGCCGCCATGCAGCAGGCTTCCCTCGACAAAGAAGTAGCGGATGCCGTTCTCGGCCAGGAACTCATCGGTGCCTTTTCGCAAAATCGGCTCGTACTCGACATCGGGGACAGTGACCGACGGCGACCAGCGGTAGCGCGGACGGTAGGCGCACTCCGGCAGCCAGTAGCCGCGCGGCTGTCGTCCGAAATGGCGGACGTATGCCTGAATGCCGGTCTTCACCTGCGCCTGGACACTGGTATCCTGGGCCAAGAGCGCCGAGTAGCCGTGGGTCGCGCTGCTCGTGATGATTTCAATATGCCCGGCGTCTTGAAGCGCACGAAACGCGCTGACAAGGTCGCGCTTGTACCTATTTTCGAAATCTGAAAGCGCCTTGCCGTACCAGTCTTCCCAGTACCGCGCGAGGTACGCCAGATGGTAATCGCCTTCCTGCCGGAACTGCTCGCCGTTTGCCGACGCCGCCTCGACTTTGCCGCGCAGGTAGCCTGAAAACTCGTCTTGAAAGCTTTCATCCGCAAGCTGCTCCACCAGCACGGGAGTTAGGCCGAGCGTGATCTTCGGCGAAATGCCTTCTGAAATCAGCTGATGGCAGGTGTCCAGCAGGGGCAGATACGTCTCGGCGGCGGCCTCTGAAAGCCAGTCCGTGCCATGCGGTGAGCGTCCGTGGGCGAGGACATAGGGGATGTGCGAATGCAGCACCAGGGAGAACGTGCCGAGTGAGGAAGACATGAGAGCCGCCTTGTCCTACAGTTTGACGCGGGAAGCGTCTACCCATGCAGAATAGCATTTTTGGCGGGAATTGTCAAACGCGGCGCGGGCAGCAAGGGAGCATAGAAATGAGGTAAAGTAGAAAAGACAGCCTCAGTAAAGGCTGTCTTTCCCAACTGGGCAGAAAGGAGGTGATTCCTATGTCCAGCAAATTGCGGCGGGCGTGTGTTCGAATGCGTCGCGTCGTCCAAACCATCGCGGCGGTTGTTAGCGCAATCGCAGCGATTTTGCGAATTCTTAAGAGCCTCGGCTTTTAAGGTTCGCTAAGAAGAAGAGGGCCGCTTCCAGGCGGTTCCCTTCTTTTTGCTGTTCAGCGCAGCAAAGCAGACAAAAAAGGTACAGTAGGAACGACGGCCCGCAGGAGGGCCGTCGTTCCTAAACGGACGGAAAGGAGGTGACACTCCCATGTCCAAGAATCTGCGACGGGCTTTTGTCAAAGCTCGACCAATCGCGCAGACTATCGCAGCCGTTGTTTCCGCAATTGCTGCGATTGTGCGAATTCTTAAAGCCTTTGGCTTTTAAGGCTCGCTAAGAAGAAGGGGATCGCTTCCAGGCGGTTCCCTTCTTTTTGCCGCCCTGCGGCAGCACATAACAAGTGTGGCACAAAAGCGGCGCGGCTGTCAATACGGATTGTCGGCAAATTAGATGTAGTACATGAGGGCTTCAACGGCCTCGTCGGTGCGCTTGGAGTCGAGGGAGCCGCCTTCGGCGAGGACTTCAATGGACGTGCTTTCCAAGATGTCTCGGATGGCGTCGCGGACCCGGCGCAGGACGCGGGCCAGGTCTGACGAATCTTGGGCGCGGTCGTCGGCCCAGGCCGGGATCGGCATCAGCAGGCCCTCCAAATGGCGCAGGGCTTCGGCCAAAGATACGTCTGAGGGCGCACGGTTCAGCCGGTAGCCGCCGTGCTGGCCGCGCTTGCTTTCCAGAATGCCCGCGTGCGAGAGCGGCAGAAGCACTTGTTCTAAATACTTCTGCGACGTTTCGCAGCGCACGGCCAGCTCGCCGACCTGGCGGTAGCCGTTGCCGTCGCGCCAGTTCTGGATCAGATCGCCGAGAACCCGCAGGCCGTACTGGCTTTTTGTGGTGAGTCGCATACGCTTAAGGCGGGCAGACTTTGCCGCCGACAATCGTGCCGGGGACTGTCGGCACTTCGCGCTCAATCGGAGCGCCGATAATAGACCCCCACTCGGTCCACGAGCCGTCATAATTTTTGGCGTTCTCGAAACCCAATAAGTTGTACAGGGCAAACCAGGTATGCGACGACCGCTCGCCGATGCGGCAGTAGGCAATCACATCCCGGCCTTCAGTGACGCCTTTTCCGGCATAAAACGCTTTCAGCTCGTCGGCGGACTTAAACGTGCCGTCGTCCTGGACCGCGTTCAGCCACGGCGCGGACTGTGCGCCGGGGATATGGCCGCCGCGCTGGGCCGACTCGCTCATGCCGGGCGGGGCGATGACTTTGCCGGAGAATTCGTCGGGCGAGCGGACATCAATGAGTGTCACATTCGGGTCGCTGAGTTTTTGCAGGACTTCGTCCCGGAACGCCCGCAGTTCCCAGTTCGGCTCGGACGCGGTGTAAGTGGACGGCGACGGCGTCGGCACGTCTGTGACTAAGTCACGCCCTTCGGCAATCCACTTTTTGCGTCCGCCGTTGATAAGCTTGAGCTTGCTTCGGTCATGGCCGTAGATCAAAAACAGCCAGTAGCCGAAGGTCGCAAACCAGTTGTTGTTGTCGCCGTACAAAACCAGCGTATCGCTATTGGAAATGCCGGACTTGGACAGCAGCGCTTCCCACTGGTCTTTGTCGGGGACATCGCGCCGGAGCGTATCTTCCAGCTCCGTCTGCCAGTTGAAGCCGAGCGCCCCCGGCAAGTGTCCCTGCGCGTAGGCATCGGTATCTACGTCAATCTCAATCAGCTTGAATGCGCCGGAGCCAAGCTGCGCCGCCACTTCGTCGGTCTCCATCAGTACTTCGGGGTGCGCGTAATTGCTGTCTGCCATGATGATCTCCTATCGGTAAAAGTTTAGTACGCCTGCGCTTCATCAATGCCGATAAAGCCGACGCCGACGCCGAACGCTTTCCAGAACGCCACGCTGTCGTCAATCTGCTTGTCGGTCCCGGTCAGCTCCAGCATGATGTAGCCGCCGCTCTGCGGCTCAATCTGCGCCCGGCGAATATCGGCGACGACGCCGAAGTTCTTGATCGCCTGCGCCAGCAGCGGCTGGTCCACGCGGTCTACGGGAAACGTCAGGTTCAGCCGCACTTTTTGGGTTTCATCGGGGGTTGTCATCGCTTGGGTACTCTTTGGTAACATTGTCTAGCGCATGACTGGACAAATGGGTTTCGGTTTGGGGCATTCTACCCGGCGGGGCAAACAGGTGTCAAGAGGGAATTACCCACCCCGCCGAGGAACGAGGCGGGGTGGGTTTCTAATACTTCGGCACGCTGGGATCAACGTCGTCCGACCAGGCGAGAATGCCGCCTTGCAGGTTCTGCAATTTCTTGAACCCGGCCTGCTTGAAGATTTGCAAGGCTTCCGACGACCGCTTGCCGGACTTGCACTGCAAGACGATTTCTTCCGACGTGTCAAACTCGTGCAAACGCTCTTTCACTGTGCCGAGCGGGACTAATTTCGAGCCGGGGATATGCCCAATGGCGTACTCATACGGCTCCCGCACATCGACCAGCGTAAACTTGTCGCCGCGCTCAAACTTTTCTTGAAGCTGCGTCGCCGTGATCTCCTCGCCGGTCGTTAATACCGGCCCTTCGTCGCCGCGCCCCACCCCGCAGAACTCGTCGTAGTCAATCAAGTGGGTAATCGTCGGATGCTCGCCGCAGATCGGACAGCTTGGGTCTTTGCGGACCTTGAACTCTCGAAAAGACATTTTGAGCGCGTTGAACATTAAGAGACGCCCGATTAAAGTCTGGCCTTCGCTGAGTATCAGCTTGACGACTTCAATCGCCTGGATGACGCCGATGATGCCGGGCAGGACACCCAAAACGCCGCCTTCGGCGCACGAGGGGACGAGGCCGGGCGGCGGCGGCTCCGGGTACTGGCAGCGGTAGCACGGGCCGTCTTTGGCGAAAAAGACGGACGCCTGGCCTTCAAACCGAAAGATGGAGCCGTAGACGTTCGGCTTGCCGAGAAGCACACAGGCGTCGTTGACTAGGTAGCGCGTTTGGAAGTTATCGGTGCCGTCGGCAATGACATCATAGTCTTTAAGTATCTCCAAAGCATTCTCGGACGTCAGCATGACTTCGTGCTTGATGATATTGACATACGGGTTGATTTCTTTAAGCGTCTGCTCCGCGCTGTCAATTTTGGGCTTGCCGACGGAACTCTCCCGATGCACGATCTGCCGCTGCAAGTTGGTCACGTCTACGGTGTCGAAGTCCACCAGACCAATGGTGCCGACCCCTGCCGCCGCCAAATACATCGTCAGCGGTGCGCCGAGGCCGCCGGTGCCGATGCAAAGCACTTTCGCCGCTTTCAGCCGCTTCTGCCCCTCCATCGTCACTTCCGGCATGATCAGATGGCGCGAGTAGCGCAGCACTTCATCGTTCGTCAGCGTCTCGGCGCTGGGGTCGCCCGCCAGATGAAACGAGGGCGCACCGCCGGTTCCGACCGCATCCAGCCCGCCTGCAATGCTCGGCACAATAGTCAAAACATCGCCGTCTTTGACGGGCGTTTGGCCCCCTTGCAGGTGCCGGCTGTCTTCGTCGTTGACGTACACATTGACAAACGCGCGTAAACTGCCGTCGTCATTGAACAGATGCTTCTTGATGTCGGGATAATTCTCCGTCAAATGCTGCAAAGCATGATCCACGGTCGCGCCGCCGACTTCCACGTCTTCTTTGTTCATCGTGTACCGCTGCATCGGGGTCGGCACGAGTATTGTCACGGGCATCTTCAAATCTCCTCAGTGATCGTAATTTCGTCTTCTGTAAACGCTTGGTGGTCTTCGGCAAGTTTCCAGTTCCGCATCTCCGCAGGCTGACCCGCCAAGACCGACACGATGACGTAACAATACCCCGGCCAAGCATGTTCCCGGTCAAACTCCGACGGCCTAGCCGGGGCATCAGGGTGGCTGTGGTAGAACCCGACCACGCCCAGGCCGTCCGCCCGCGCCGCTCGGTCGGTTTTGACCAGATCGCCGGGGTCAATCTCAAACCGATTGCGCGGCGAATCGTCCCGCAGGTTCGCCGCCGGAACCGTGCGTACCACCGTGACAGTCTCGCCGTTTGCCCGGCCCACCAGAAACCCGCAGCACTCATGCGGATAATCTTCGGCCCCATGAGCGCGTATTTCAGCGTCGTGTTTTGTCGTGATTTGAAGCGGCATAATTTTTTACTCTACAGGAGGAGGCGGCCATACCGTCGCGTCTGGTACTATCGGCACTGAAACGTCCGGCGGTCCATCCGCATCCCAGTGTACCACGACCTTTTTTGAGAATAACCCCAGCCATTCGGCACCGCAGCAAACCCATCCGGTATACTTCTCACCCTGGCTGTTACGCACGGTGATATAGTAGAATGTCCTGCCATGCGGATTTTCCCATCGGAACGGCCCAAGATTGACCAATGGTTGTTTCTTTCCCAAGATGGTGTATCCATGTTCATCGGCCCACTCCTGGATCATTCTGCCGGATCGCCATGCCTCCCAAAAAATCCCAGCAAGGACGGCGCAGAAGAAACATAACAAACCGATGCCGATAATAACAAAAGGATCCATGTAAATAGCGCTATCCGTTCAAGCAAATGCGGCTTCCTGCTGCACTTTTTGAGCCTGTTCAGCTTTCGGCGCACGCTTCCAGACAGACGCGGACAGCGTCACGTCGCGGCCCAAGCAGTTCAAGTAGCTGACAAGCTGATTGACGGAGCAATCTGAAAGTGCGCCTTCTAATAGCTCGGACAATTCATGCTGGCTGAGCACAAGTTTTTGAGCGGCCTGCCTCTTCGTTAGCCCATTACCCTTGATTGCGTGTTCGATCTCCATGATGAGGTAGGCTTTTAGCTGGCACTCTTCCGGGTTCGGCAAACCCAAGTCCGCAAACACATTGCCGCCGCCGACATAAAATTCGATTTCTTCCGTTTCATCTTTCATTGCCGTTGTTGTTCTACTATATGCTTTTCCCTGGTCTGAAGACCAGGGCTTTTGAAGTGCGATTGTCTGCCTTCGCAGACAGAAGAGTTATGCTAAAGGCGGTTCTATTCCTCTGTCCGCGCAGGCGGACAATCGCTCTACAGAAGACCCGGATTTCCAATCCGGGTTTCTTTCCGTTCTCAAAAAAAGTCCCGCAGAAAGCAGAGACGGGGCGGCAGCAGGCGGGACAGCAGCGCGTACTGCACCTCATCAGCGACCGACAGGCGCTCGGCGGCTCGCAGCCTGTCCAGCGACGGCTGGCCCCAATACGCCTGCGAAAGCGTCTGAATGTCAAGCGCAACACCCGGCGCGTCGGGTGTCGGCGCGGCGGTGACATGGCCGGCGTCCACCGTAATCGCAAACGTACGGTTGTTCCAGTCGCACTGGGCGTCGGAGACTTGCAGAATGAGTTTACCCGACAAGTCTGCTTCCGGGCGCAGAGCGGTCAGCGCCGCTTGGACATCTACGACGCGGCCCATGAACAGCGGCTTGATCTTTGTTTCCAAGTCCCAGTGCATCAGGTGCAGGGCCAGCGGGTCGTTCATCGGGGCGCTGAGGCTGACTTTTTCGACTTGAACCCCGTAGTAGTGCAGCACGGACAGCAGGCCCTTGTAAGCCGCCGGAGTATTGGCAATGAAGTCCCCGACCTGCCCCGTGTCGTCGTCTTGGGGATACAAAAACGTCAGATAGCCTTCGGGCCGGCCCGTCTGCGGGTTGGAATACACCTGAACATAGGTTGTCCGGCTGCCATTGCCGCCGTAGTCCAGCGTCTTTTTCCACCAATACGAAGCTGTATCACCGGGCGCTGTTTCTCGGCGCAGGCCCATTCCATAATGGCGTCGGGCAAACTGCTCGTAGACAGGCCGAACGATGTCCAGCGCATCCAAGCCCTCGTACATCGTCAGGCAGCGTCCTTCCGGCCCGGCTTTCAGCTCAGAGGTTGGGACGACATACTGCTTCTGCTCCCCTACCCAGTCCCAGCCGTGCCGCCGGTAAAACCCAAACGCAAACGGGTACAAGCCGCTGAGATATTGCCCGCTGTCCCGCATGACCCGCAGCGACTCGCCGAGCAGCCACCCGACATGACCACGTCCGCGCTGGTCCGCCGTGCAGGCCACGCCGCCGATTGCGCCCAGCGGCGCATTGTTTTCGCCCCAGGCCAGCATCAGCGGGTTGATGATGGCGCAGGCGACAAGGCGCGGCCCGTCAAAGACGCCGAGCCGCGTTTTCGCGACTTCCGGCTTGGCGGCGTCTGTTTCGCCCGGCGGCGCGGGTCGGTTCCCTCGGCCAAACGCTTCCGCCATCAATTTGTCCACGCCCGGCTGATCGTCGGTCGTCAGTGTGCGAAGTTCCAAGAGCTTCCCTTTTATGCCACCACTACTTTAGGCCATCACGACGGTCAAGTGTGCTTCTTCCGGCTCGGAAAGAACGCGAACTTCCACACTCCGGCCTAAACGAGTGAGGCAATGGAAGAGCTGATCTAGGGTCAACTGGGAGAGACGGCCGCGCATGATCGCTGCCATGTCATCAAGAGACAAATCAAGCTGGTGGGCCGCCTGCAACTGAGTCAAGCCCTTGTGATCAATCAGCTCGCGAATCTGGATCGCCAGCAAAGACTTCATCTGCCTTTCTTCAGGATTGGGTAAGCCCAAATCTGCAAACACGTTGCCGCTGCTTGATTCCGCTTCAATCACTTCTACTTCAATGACTTTTGCTTGCTTATCCATGATTTTCCTCCTGTTGCTGCGCTGCCAGCCATTCCTGGTGTGCGGTTTCCGCCGCTCTTAGCCGCGCGTCAATTAAATCCATCTCTGGCTTGGGCGTTCGGATACCCTGCCTTGATTTTTTCTGGAACGCATGAAGCACATAAATCCGTTCCGCAAACCGAACTGTGTAAACAGCCCGGAAGGTGTCGCCGTCATAGTTGTCCACAATTTCTAAAACTCTCGCACCGCGAAATCCCGACAGAGGCTTGGCATAAGCGGGCTTGCGCCCGTACTGCACTTCTTGAATAGCGTCACCCATGCTGTCCTGTACCGGCTCAGGAAACTTTTTCAGGTCTTTCTTGGAAGAGCCAATCCAGGCAACGGGTTTGAGCAAAATTTTGTTCATCTTGTCCTGCCCTCCTTAGCGATTGAAGTTAGATCTGCGGGTGCGGGTCGTCGGCGGGGTCTTCCCAAAAGCGCTCGGATAAATAACGGTCGGCGCTGTCGCAGAGAACCGTCACGATGACGCTGCCTTTGGGGGCGGTCTTCGCCACTTGAAGGGCGCTGTGGACATTGCCGCCGGCGGAGATGCCGACGAGCAGGCCCTCTTCGCGGGCGAGGCGCTTGACCATTGCATAGGCGTCTTCCGTGCGGCATTCCATGTTTTCGTCGGCAACTGTCGGGTCGTAGATCGGCGGGACAATGGCGGTTTCTAGGTGCTTGAGGCCCTCTAGGCCGTTGAACGGCGAGTCGGGCTGCATGGAGACGAGTTTGATGTCCGGGTTGACCGAGTGCAGGAACCGGCCGACGCCCATCATCGTGCCGGTGGTGCCGAGGCCGGCGACAAAGTGGGTGATCCGGCCCTCGGTCTGCGCCCAGATTTCCGGCCCTGTCGTTTTGAAGTGCGCCTGCCAGTTGGCAGGATTGCCGTACTGGTCGGGATAGAAGTACAAGTCGGGGTTCTCGGCGTACATCTGCTTGACGACCCGGATCGCGCCGTCGGACTGCTCGGCAGGCGGGGTGTAGACGATCTCCGCGCCGTAAGCCGACAAAATCTTCTTGCGCTCCGGCGTGACGTTCTTCGGCAGGCACAGGCGTACTTTGTAACCCCGCGCCGCGCCGATCATGGCATACGCGATGCCGGTATTGCCCGAAGTGGCATCCAAAATAATCTTGCCGGGCCGGAGCTGCCCGGATTTCTCGCCTTCCAAAATCATGTTGAGCGCGGGCCGGTCCTTGACCGAGCCGCCGGGGTTGAAGAACTCGGCCTTGCCGTAGATCTCGACGCCGGGGACTTCGCGCTCGATTTTGCACAAACGCACCAGCGGCGTGTTGCCGATCAAATCTTCTAAACGATGGGCGGACGGTTCAGGCATTTTCTTTTCCCAGTAGGTTACTAGGGATTATTATACCCACAACTTGCGCTTCCTCGGTTTCACGGCAGGAAATGCAGGGAACACCGACACTAAGCAGCAACGGAAAGAGAAAACCTATGGCAACCAGTTATTCGTCGGACCCCAACGGACAAAAAGACCCGAACACCGACAGCGGCGCACGCGCCGAAAACCAGCAAAAAGCGCAGGACACCGTGGTGAAGAATGCCGCCGCCCGCCGCGCTTTGCCGTTCATCATTGCCGGCCTTGTTTTGGTGGCGCTGATCGCATTCGCCGCGACCAGCCACCTGCGGAAAAACAACGCGAACTCATCGACCAGCAGCGACTCCAGCGGCGCGGCATCCACGCAGGGAAGCGCCCCCGCGCCGAGCGGCGGGGCAAGTGGAAGCGGCGGCGGGACCGTCGGCCCCGAAGGCGGGGCGTCCGGCAGCAACGGCGGCGCGGGCGGCGGCAGCCAAAGCGGAAGCGCCTCAAGCGGAGGGAGCCAAAGCGGCAGTACGTCGGGCGGCAGTACGTCGGGCGGCAGTGCATCCGGCGGCAGTGCATCCAGCGGCAGTGCGTCAGGCGGCGCAGGGGCCAGCAGCGGCGGGTCGGTGTCGTCGGCGGCACCCTCGCCGACTTCCAGCCCGGCCGGCGGCGCAAGCCCCGCCGGGACGGCCAGCACTGCTAGCCCGTCCGGCACAAGCTCGCCCGGCGGGGCAGGCGGCAGCAGTGCGGGAGCCGCCGGGAACGCCGCCGGCGCGAATAGCACTGGCGGAGCCGGGGCAGGCACGAGCGGGGCAGCGGGAGCCGGCGGTGTCGGGGCCGGCGGGGCCAGCGGCGCGGGGGCCGGCGGCAGTGCAGGCGGGGCGGCCGGCTCGGCAGGCAGCGCGGGAGCGGGCGGCGGGGCCGGTGGGGGCGGCGGCGCTGGCGGAGGCGGCGGGGCCTGACCCTGAAAGAGCGGGAGCAAAGGCCCGCTGAGACAAAATCTCAGCGGGCCTTTTTCTTCGGGTACAATTTTTCTTCGGGTACAATAAGCAGCATGAAAGTCACTGTTCTCGGCTGCGGCACGTCCCACGGCGTCCCGATGATCGGGTGCGACTGCGCGGTCTGCGCGTCGCCGGACCCACGCAACAAGCGTCTGCGACCGGCCATTTTAGTCACCGCCGACGACGGCGCGAACCTCCTGGTAGACACGCCGCCGGAAATGCGGCTGGCGCTTCTCGCAAACTCTGTGCGGCGTCTGGACGCCATTTTCTACACGCATTCCCACGCCGATCATATCTTTGGCCTCGACGATGTACGGACCTTCAACTACCGTTCGGGCCTGCCCATGCCGGTCTATGCCGAAGCAGGCGTTTTGGATGACTTACAGCGCATCTATAAATATATTTTTGTGGAGACCCAGGCAGGCGGCGGCAAGCCTCAAGTGTCGCTGTCCGAAGTCCGGCCCGGCGACGCGCTCACCCTCCACGGCCTAGATATTCTGCCCCTGCGCGTCTGCCACGGACGCCTGCCGATACTTGCGTACAAGTTCGGCCCACGCTTCGCCTATGTCACCGACGTCAGCGAGATTCCCGCCGAAACCTGGCCGCACCTCCAAAACTTAGAACTCTTTATGCTGGACGCGGTTCGGCGCGAGCCGCACGAGACGCATTTCCATCTCGACGCCGCGCTGGAAACCATCGCCCTGCTCCAGCCGAAGCGTACTCTTCTGACCCATCTCTCTCACGACTACGACTACACTTCTACGAATGCCGATCTGCCCCCCGGCGTCGAGCTTGCCTTTGACGGCCAAGTGATCGATCTGTAGGGGCAGGGCTTGCCCCTGCCTTTCTCTTCTTATCTCTTCCCTCCTATATCCCTCTGCATCTCCCGCAAAAATAAATGCTAATAATTTAGCACAAGTGCTTGACATTACGCCCGCAGTGTGCTAAATTATTAGCATGAACAAAGCGAGCAGCCTCAGCCGCCGGGAGCGGCAGATCATGGACATCGTCTACGAGAAGGGCCGGGCCGCCGCTGCCGACGTGCAGGCCGCTCTGCCCGACCCGCCTTCGTATTCGTCGGTCCGCACCCTGCTCGGCATTTTGGAGACCAAAGGCCACTTAAAGCACATCAAAGACGGCCCACGCTATGTTTACCTGCCCACCCGCCCCCGTGCAAACGCTGCCAAGACCGCACTCCGGCAGGTCATGCAGACCTTCTTCGGCGGCTCCGTCGAGCAGACCGTCGCGACCCTGCTGTCCGTTTCCGAGACGCCGCTGTCCGCCGAAGAGTCCGCCCGGCTTTCGGCGCTGATTGAGAATGCGAAAGAAGAGAAACCCCAATGACGCTTCTGCTGACACTGCTTTTCAAGAGCCTGCTCGTGTTCGCGGCCGCCGGAACTTTGCTATTCCTCCTGCGCCGGTCGTCCGCCGCCGCCCGGCATTTAGTCTGCCTGCTGACGCTGGGCGCGGTTCTCGCTTCTGCCGCTGTGTTCGCTGTCGCTTCCCGGCTGGCATCTGCCGGTGCTGACCGTAAGGCAGAACATGGAAGAACCCACCCCGGTTCGTCCCTCACCGGCCCTCCCTGTTAGGGAGGGCAAGGAGTTAGGTCAAGAGACTCACCAAGCGTCTAGCCCAGTCTCCGCCGCTTCTTACTCCGAGTCCTCCCTAACAGGGAGGACCCCTGCGAAGCAAGGAGGTGGGTTCTTAACGCAAGGAGGTGGGTTCCTTCTCTACCTCCTCGGCCTTTTCCTCGCCGCCCTGCGTCCGCTGCTCGGCCTGTGGGGCATTCACCGCCTCAGCCGCGCTTGCACCCCGGTTGACGACGAGCCGACACTCACCGCCGTCCACGAGTGCGCCCGACTGCTCGGTTTGCCCGCCCCGCGCCTCTGCCGCGCGGATGTTCCCGTGCCGATGACCTGGGGCTGGCGACGCCCGGTGGTCGTCCTGCCGCTGGCGTCCGAGGGCTGGCCGGACGCCCGCCTGCGCTCGGTGCTGCTGCACGAGATGGCCCATATCCAGCGCCGGGACTGGGCCGGCCACCGCCTCGCCGACTTCGCCTGCGCCGTGTACTGGTTCCACCCGCTGGTCTGGCTGACCGCCCGCCGCCTGCGGGCCGAGTCGGAACTGGCCTGCGATGACCTTGTTCTCGCGTCCGGCGTTCCCGCCCCCGACTACGCCCGGCATCTGCTCGAAATCGCCAGTGCCCTGCCCCGCGTTCCCAGCCGTTCCCACACTGCCATAGCCATGGCCCAGACCTCCCAAATAGAAAGCAGGCTCCACATGATCCTCGACAAGACCCGCACTCGCCGCACCGTCGCCCGCCGCGTCCTCATCTTCGCGCTCATCCCCGGAACCGCCGCCCTCATCGCGCTTGCCGTTTTGCGGCCCGACGCCAAAGCGCAGACGGCACCAGCACGGCCCACTTTGTCAACTGCTGCTATGCCGTTTTCTGGAACACTCTTGTCTGTTAGAGACCTCAAAATCAACGGGAAGTCACTGCTTGCCGGCGTCACCGAAGCTAACAAGCCTGACAGTCCGTGGTGGACGGCTTCTGGGGCGCTTTTGCCGACACCTGTTTACAACACCGCCGCCTACCATTCGTCGTTTCTCGCAGATCCGAGCAAACATACGGTTCTATTTGCATTCCGCCTGCCTGCAAACGTGCAGGACACCACAGTCCGGTACGAGCTGCCGCAAAGTACCCAGTCTTCGTCCGACGGCTTCTGGCCGACGAAAATCAAAGAAAACACCGGACGCACCGAAAGCCAGATGTTCTCCAAGACCAACGGCACCCGCGTTGTGACGGCAGAGTTTCCGGCGTCACTGTCCAAAACAAACATTCGCGTGGGAATTGCATCCGGGACCTGGAAGCCAGCGGCGACTTACGCCCCGACCACCGGCGGTTTCGGCAATATAGACCTCCTGCCGACAACCACCGAGAACAAGTTTCTGTTCAGCCCCGTCTCTGAAACGAGAGCGAGAGACGGCACGCTCCAGTCTGTGGCGACAAACGCGACCGAGGATCTGCGGATCGTTGTCGTAGACACGCAGGGCAAAGAAACCCTGCCGCTGCTCATCGGTGATAACGGCGGGGGCGGCTTGACCCAAATTACAGCCCACTTCGGCTTGCCTTTGTCCCAGATCAAGGAAATCCGGGTTGAGACCCGCCCTTTCCTGTGGATTGAGTACAAAGATGTCGCGCTGAAGCCGGTGCAGTGACGGCGAAGAGGAAGGAAACACGGGGCTGAACCCCCGTGCTTTAAAGTGCAAGCTCCCGTGGGTAAGGGCGAAGAGAACTAGCTATGAAACATAACATCACGCCGTTTGAACTTGCGCTTTGGGCCGCACTGCCGATGGCGCACACGTCTAAAATCGAAGGAAGGCTGACCCTAATCTTAGACAAAACACGCCAGCGGACACTGCCCCGCCGCGCCCTCGTGTTCGGCGTCGCCTTGACCGCCGCCGCGCTGGTTCCGCTGGCAATGCTGCGGCCTGTCGCCAAAGCGCAGACGGTTCCGGCAGTGACCGGCGAGGTTCAGCTTATCGGTGTCCAGGACATTGACATCCACCACACAGACCACCGCTGGTGGGATGCCGAGGGAAAAGTTTTGGTGGGCGGGGTAAATGCCGGTGCGCCGTCCCGCACGGCAACAGACTTGTTCCGCAGCTCCATCGATAAGAACCTGCGCTTTGCGGTTCGTCTGCCCCATGCTGCTGATGCCCGCGATGTCCGGTTTGTTCCGTCAGGAAGCTTTGTCTGTTGGCCGCAGGAACCGGCATCAGCCAGTGTTGGTGCGTTATCCCTGTATGCCGCGTTTTCCGGCTCGCAAAAGATGACTATACTTTCAGTCGGGATCGCAGCAGGCCCCTGGACAGAAACAGTAGACTGCCCGAAAACAGCGGGCACAGTGCGTCTGAGCAGGCCGTCAGGCGACGTGATTTTTACGCTCGTCCCGCCGCATGGATCCCCTTCAGTGGAGGATGTGTATGGCAGTCGTGGAGAGACCCCGCCGAAGTTGGCCTCCGGCAGCGCCGTCTTGATGGTGTCGGATCACTTCCACAGTCCCAGCCCACTGCCGGTGGACAAAATGGCGGTGATGATCAGCTCCTACGCCAGCGCACACAGATCAGGCGATGCGCTTCAGCAGATCCTGCATGATGGCGAAAATGAGGAACGTGCCGTGTATGGTCTGGATAAATCGGGACGAATTATCGCGAAGCTTGTCGGTACCAGTAGTCCGAGGCTGGAGGAAGAGGCAGACGACCGTTTTAAAATGGAACAGCTATTTTCTATCCCGAAACCTCTCCTAAAGCGCATTACTTCGTTTCGGCTAGTCGCGCGGCCTTATCAGTGGACGGAGTTCAAGAATGTCGCGTTGCAGCCGACGAAATAGGCGAGATGCAAAATAGCGCCGGCCGAATGGTCTGCGCTGTTTATGCCTAATTAGCAGGGACGAACAGCACTTTCAGATGTTCCTGCTCTTTAATCTCGTCCTCGACATCGCTCAGTAGGTCGTAGTAATCGTAGGTACGAGTTGCGCCCGGCATGATGCGGATCGGGACATACCACCAATCTTCTTCTAAATGCAAGGCGTCTTCCAGTATCTCCGGGACATTGTTGTCAATGGGATTGCGCTCCAAATACGGGCGAACACGCGCCGCGACTTCCTGAGCGATTGTTTCCGGCTCGACTTTGACAGTCATCGTTGCCATGTTAATTTTCTCCTCTGCGCTCTATCCCTAAAAGCTGTAAGACACGGTTTAAGTCTCGCAGCGCCTTCTTCGCTGCGGCACTGTCTACAACAGCCGCCGCAACATAATCTGCCTCCGCTCGCGCTCGGTAAAGGCGGCGAAAAGCTTTGTTGATCTCAAAGCGTGTGACAAGCGGCAGCAAAGTCAGGTTATTCAGGACATGAACCGGCAGCCCGGCATGACCTGGATTGTTTCCGCCGTGTCCCAGGGTGATGCCCTGACGGATCAGAGCAGACGTGATGGCTGAATAAGCGGCGTAGTAGGAACGGCTGACGCTGCTGCGGTAGCATTCGGCTTCCAATAAGTGCTGGGCGGCTTTGCGGCTGTTGAAACTTATTGCCTGCCATTGTTCAGCTTCTTCGCCCTGTGCCGGCATTGGCTTCCTCCGTGAACGCTGTGATTATAGCCGATTTGTTAAAGCGATTGCGGCAGGGTGGTTAAGACCGGCAGAGACGCGGCGAAATGGCAGGCGGAAAGGTGGCCGGGAAGGCCGCCGTCGAAGGGGGCGAGGGGCGGCTCTTGTTCGGCGCAGATGGCTTCGGCGAAGGGGCAGCGGGTGCGGAAGCGGCAGCCGGAGGGGATGTCGATCGGGGACGGCACATCGCCTTCGACTTTTTCGGCGGCGAGGCGGACGCCGTCGAGACTCGGCACGGCGGCGAGCAGGGCGCGGGTGTAGGGGTGACGCGGGTTGTCGTACAGCTCGTCGGCAGGGGCCAGCTCGACGATCTTGCCGAGATACATGACGGCGACCCGGCGGGAAATGGAGCGGACCGCGCCGAGATCGTGGGCGACGAACAGCAGGGCGACGTTGGTTTCCGCTTGCAGGCGGCGAAACAAGTTCAGGATCTGGGCGCGGATGGACACGTCGAGCGCCGAGACCGGCTCGTCGGCGACAATCAGCGACGGCCGCAGGGACAAGGCGCGGGCGATCCCGACCCGCTGCCGCTGGCCGCCGGAGAACTCATGCGGGTACCGGGCGGCAGCCGTTTGGGGCAGGCCAACCTGGTCCAGCAGACGCGCGACTTCGGCTCGGACTTCGCCGGCGGGGACGATCTGATGCACCCGCAGCGGCTCTTCTAAAATCTGGCCGATGCTCATACGCGGGTTCAGCGACGCAAACGGGTCTTGAAAGACAATCTGCATCTCGCGCCTGGCCCGCCGCAGCTTTTCCGGCGGCAGGGACAGAAAGTTTTGGCCGTCAAACGTGACGGTCCCTGAAGTCGGCTCGATCAGCCGCAGAATGCAGCGGCCTAATGTAGACTTGCCGCAGCCGGACTCGCCGACCAGGCCCAGCGTTTCCCCGGCGTCAAGCGTGAGGTCAACGCCGTCCACAGCACGGACATAATCGGTCGTCCGGGTCAGCAGGCCGGTAGAACGGGTGATGGGAAATCGTTTAGTGAGATTGGAAACTTCGAGCAGGGGCATGGTAGCCGTATTGTACCTGATAGGAAGCCCCTCGCCCCAATTCTGGGGAGCCATACGGAGCAGATAGGCAAGAAGGACCCAGCAAGCAGCGCCCCTACTCTCCTTCCGGCTCCCCAAAATTGGGGCGAGGGGCTTCCTACGCTTCTTCGGCGATCTTGCTTAAGTTTCGCATCAGCGTCAGCGCATCGGCATACGGACGCTGCCAGGTATTGCGGCCGAAAATCAGGCCGGTCGCACCCGCCGCGAACGACTGCCGGGCTTTTTCTAAGAGCTGGTCGTCGGGTTCTTTTTCGCCGCCGGAAATCAGCACGAACGTCTTGCCGGCACTTTTGATGACTTTGGCGATGCCTTCTTCGGGCGAGAACTTTTCCGTGTCGTAAGGCTTCGGGGACGCAGGCGTCGGGCTTTCGGTCGGGAAGTTGATCTTGACCACGTCCGCGCCCATCTCCGTGGCGACGCGGGCAGCGTAGTCAATTGCCCAGACGCTTTCCTTGCCGCCTTTTGCTTCCACCGCCTCGCCGCGCGGATACGCCCAGATGATGGTCGGCATTCCGAAGCGCTCGGCGTCGCGCCGCACTTCCGCCCACTGGGCAAAGTCCCGGTCCTGGGCCGGGGAGCCGACATACAGCGTGTAGCCGACGGCGTCCGCGCCGAGGGCAACGGCATCTTCGACCGACGCATTGCACGCCGAGAACGATTCGGCGTCGGAGGGGATTTCGGTCTTGCCGTTCAGCTTCACAATCAGCGGCAGGCGACCGGCATACGGGGTGATGTATTTCTGGGCCAGGCCGTATTGTAGCGCAATGCCCGAATAATTGCCTTCAATCGCCAGCTTAAACTGGAAGTTCGGGTCGGCGGAGTCGGGGTTCGTGAAAAAGTCGCGCGGGCCGTGTTCCAGTCCCTGGTCAATCGGCAGAAGAAGCAGGGTGCCATTGCCGGGACCATGCTCGTGCATCAGCCGGTGCAGGCGGACCTTCTTGCCGACCGAAAGGTTGTCCATATCGTCCAAAGTTAATCGCTGTGCCATAGTAGGTGTCCTTCAACAGTGCAGGCGTCAGAAAAATTTTCTTACGGCCTTGTTTTCCAACAAGCGGGCGCGGATTAAACTTAGACAGTCAAACAGAGCGCGGCCAAAGATGGCCAAGCCAGATGCCGAGGCGGACCGCGCCGTAACCCCCAGCCACGCTGCCGACAAGATTGCCGAAGGCGGCCCAGGAGAGGCCGAGCGCTGCCGATTCATATTCAAACGTAGAAAATGTCGTGTACGCCCCGATAAAGCCGACCGTGACTGCGAGCCGCCAGTTGGGGTTTGTCAGGACTTGGCCCGCGATCAGGGTCGCCAGCAGGCCCAGCACGAACGAGCCGGACACGTTGATAAGGAACGTTGCCCACGGGAACGCCGCTCCATAGCGGCCTGCGACAGCCGTGTTGACGAGGAAGCGGACAATCGCACCGCAGAAGCCGCCTGCGCCGACCACCAGACACTGCTTAAAGAGGGACTCCATAGATGACGGGATTGTAGCATGAGCGGGGGAAGGAGTCAAGGCAGGCACGATAAAGAGAGGCATCGGGAAGAAGGAGCATGGGGAAGAAGGAGCATGGGGAAGAAGGAGCATGGGGAAGAAGGAGCATGGGGAAGAAGGGCGAACACAAGGTTCGCCCCTACGGGTTCGGCAGCAGGAACGGAATGTAGGGCGCGAACCTTGTGTTCGCCCTTCACGGTTTTTGTCTTGCGTTTTCTTCCGAATTACACGGGGCTGAACGTCAGCGCGAAAACCCCCAAATTACCGGTTCCCGCTGCACTTTTTCCATTGTTAGTTTGTGCGTATGTGTCCGTCGAACTCGCCGCCGTTGTTCCAGCCGAGATGACCGTGTCGTGATACCATTTCACATGGCCGTCCGCCGCCAGGTAGTTCGCACCGTCCGTGTGGATGCCGGCCGGCCCCGTGAAGTCCTGAGCCAGATTGGTTGGCGGTCCGCCGATGACGCCGGTGGCATATTTTAGACCATTTGAGGAGCCATCGTTTTTGGCGACAAAATCTGCCGGAGCGCCGGCAGCAGTCGTATTGGATTTGTCCAGCCCATCCACGGCAGGAGACAACGAAGTCGCGGAGGTGCCGACAACACTGTAGCCTTCATCGGAGCTGGCCGAGAAAAGTGAGGTGGAATTCTGAACTTCAGCCAGCAGGATTGTGCTGGCCGGTGCCTGCTGGGCGGACAGCGAGCCGGCGGAGCCGCCGCCGTGCAGGTTCTGGTTGAAGGCGTAAGACACCGGCTGCGAGACATAGCCGTTGACGGCGGTTCCGACTCCCGTGCTGTCGTCGGGACATTTGTAGACGCCGGTGGCTTTGACGTAAGTGTAGAGCTGTCCCGCCCATCCCGCACCGTTCGGCGTGTTATTGGCAGTGTTGTCTACGCCGGGGATAAAGCGGCCGCTGGGCATCTGCTCGTCGGTATCCTGCGAATACTGAATAAATGCAAGGCCAAGCTGCTTCATGTTGGACTGGCAGGACGCACGGCGGGCGTTTTCGCGAACTTTCTGAAACACGGGGAACAAAATCGCGGCGAGAATCGCGATAATGGCGATCACGACGAGCAGCTCAATCAGCGTAAAGCCGCGCCGCAGAGGCTTCGGCGCAAGGGGTGTGGGCATGAGACGAACTCCTTCAAGCAAACAATCAGGCTGCACTTGTGCAGACGACACTATTTTACTGCTTTTTTATGAAAACGGCATGAAGACATCACTGCGGGCGGACGAGGCGGCTGACGGTGACGAATTGGAAGCCGCGACGCCTGGCTTCCGCGATGATCGCCGGCAGCGCTTGCAGAGTCTCCGGGATGCCGTCGTGGAGCAGAATAATCCCGCCGTTTTCTAAATGGGCCAGCGTGCGCTTTTCGATGACCGAGGCGGACGGACGGCTGAAATCGCCCGGATCGTTTGTCCACAGAGTCGTGATGAACCCATGCTTTGCCACTTCCCGCACCGTCTCGCCGTCGTATTCGCCGCCGGGCGGACGAAAAAAACGAACCGGCGCTCCCGTGGCTTTTTGAAGCGCGGCGTTGCAGCGCTGCACTTCATACGCGACAAGCTCCGGCGGGACCACCGTCAGGTTGATGTGATCGTAAGTATGATCGGCGACTTCGTTCCCTTCGGCGACTTCAAGCTGCACCAGGCCGGGATATTTTTCTACCTGCTCGCCGACCAGAAAGAACGTGGCGGGCGTGTGGGTGCGGCGCAGGATGTCCAGAAGCTGAAGCGTATAAACCGGGTGCGGTCCGTCATCGAACGTCAGGGCAATGCGCGGGCGGCGCGTGTCCCCGCGCAGGAGCTTGTTGAACGGGTCGCCGAGATCCCGCGCGTAGGCGTTCTTCGCCAAAAGTGCGCCGAAGGGCCGGGCGTTTTTCGGGAAGCTCGGCCCGGCATAAAATGACGGCGGCAGCAGCGGCTTGGGAGCTTGCTTTGGAGCGTCCGCATGTGCGGCGGATAAAGCAAGGAGGCCGAGGAAAATGCCCCCCAGCCCCCAATTCTGGGAGAACCGGAACGAGAGTTTCATACCCCGGCGTCCAAATCTGCCTGGTCCAGCGCTAAATCGCGCAGCACCAGGCCCGACAGCAGCTTGGGGTAAAAGAAGGTGGACTTCTGCGGCATGACATCGCCGGCGAGAGACACCTCTTTGATTTCTTCCACCGTCGGCCTGCCGAGCAGGAATGCCGCCTGCGCGTCGCCCCGCGCGACGGCAGAAACGGCTTCAGAAAGCTCGCGGGTGTAGGCGACATGGTCCCCCACCGTGACCATTTCCCGACTGATGCCGAGGCAGCCGTCTAAAATCAGCGCTTCAAGCTGCGACACCGGCAGGCGATGGACAGCAGCGGCCTCCGCCGGCGCGGCCTGGTTCAGCACGGCGAGCTGCACCGTGCCGGGCGGCAGGACGATTCCGAATGCGATCTTACCCGCTTTGGCGTGTTCCGCAATCTCAGCGTCAACGGTTTCCGGGCTGCTCGGCGACAGCGTGAAATGCTCGGCCAGCGCCGAGGAAAGCGCGGCGATCTGCTCCGGCGGGACACTGCGGATCATGCGGTGCGTCGGCAGCACCAGCAGGCCCTCGTCTTCAAACGCCGTCAGCGTGACTAAGATATAGTCGGCGGCGAGGGGCGCGTCGCTTGGGCTTGCGGCCCGGCTCTCTCGCTGAAAGTTCAAGGCCGTCTCGTAGCGGTGGTGGCCGTCGGCGATGAACACGGCTTTGTCGGCCATCAGCTCTCGCAGGACGGCCTGCCCGTCGCTGTCGGCCAGCCGCTCGATCTTGTGAGTTGACCCCAGCAGGCCATCCACGCGCTCGATGACGGCTTCCCGGTCGCCGTACTCCAAGAGGAAGCTGCGAACCGCGCCGTCCGGGTCGGAAAATAAGCCGTAGATAGACTCGAACTGGGCCTGAGTCGCCCGCAGCAGTTCCAAACGGTCGGCCTTCGGGGCCGACAGCGTCTTTTCATGCGGCAGGACGTTCCCTGTGGCGTAATCTTCCAGCTTCAGCAGACACACCAGGCCGAGGCGCTCCGGGACCGGCTGCCCGGTGGCAGGGTCGTGGAATGTCTGGCGATACACATAGAACGAGGGCGTGTCATCGGCAGCCAGAACACCCGACGCCAGCCATTCCCGGAACAGCGTCGCGGCCTGAGTATACTTGTCGTTTTCACGGCCCAAAATCAGCCGGACGACATTGGCCGGGTGCCTGGCATACAGCGCGTCCTGCTCGGCGGGCGAGATGACATCATACGGGGGAGCGGCCAACTCTTCAAGCTTTGCGCCTGCTTTCGCGGGGGCGTAGCGGACGCCCCGAAACGGCAGAATATCAACCATGAACGAGTCTTTCTTTTCGTGTGCTTACTTAGGTCGTGTGCTTACTTAGGAAGCAGCGGCGAGGGGGCGGGCGGCTTGCCGCCGGTGTCGCCGGAAAGCCAGTCGGCGACTTCCGCCAGCGGCACTGTATGCTGCCAGCCGTCGTGCAGGTTCTTAAGCTGCACCGTGCCGAGCGCGACTTCGTCATCGCCAAGTATTACGGCATAGCGGGCTTTGGCTTTGTCGGCGGCCCGCATCTGGGCCTTCATGCTGCGGGCACCGTACTCGGTCTCAGCGGAAATGCCGCGCCGCCGCAAATCTGCAAGTAATTTGATGCCGACGGGTTTTGCGCCGTCGCCGAGCGTGACGATATAGGCAGTCGGCGCGGGCAGCGCCGGCATCTCCACGCCGAGCGCCTGCAAGGCAATTAACGCCCGCTCGACGCCGAGTCCAAAGCCGATCCCCGGCGTCGGCGGCCCGCCGATGGTCTCGACAAGCTGATTGTAGCGTCCCCCGCCGCCGAGGGCGTTCTGTGCGCCGAGGTCGGGCGACTGGATTTCAAACGCCGTTTTGGTGTAGTAATCAAAGCCGCGCACAAGAAACGGGTCGTTCTCGTAGTCCACCCCTGCATCGGCGAGATACCCCATGACGGCGGCATGGTGGGCGCGTTCGTCTTCGGTCAAATAAGACGACAAATGCGGCGCGTCTGCTAAAATCTCTAACTCGCGCGGGTTCTTCGTGTCCAGCATTCGGAGCGGGTTTGTCTGATACCGCCCCTGCCCTTCCGCACTGAACTCGGACAAGTACGGTTCAACGTAGGCTTTCAAAGCCACCAAATAGGCCGCGCGGGATTCGACGGAGCCGACGGAATTCAGCTTCAGCGTCAAGTTGTTAATCCCGACATTGTTGAAGAATGCTAAAGCGAGCTGGATCACTTCGGCGTCAAGCGCAGGGTCGTCGGTTCCGAGGGCTTCGACTCCAAGCTGCTCGTGCTGGCGGTAACGGCCTTCCTGGGGGCGCTCATAGCGGAAGTGCTGGGCGCAGTAATACAGCTTGACCACGCCGCCGCGCGTGTGCAGGGAATTTTCGAGATACGCCCGCAGGACCGGAGCCGTGCTTTCGGGCCGCAAAGTCAGCGAGTCGCCGCCTTTGGTCTCAAAGGTATACATTTCTTTGGAAACAATGTCAGTTTCCTCGCCGACGGACCGCGTGATCAGATTAGTCGTCTCAAACAGCGGGGTTCGGACTTCGCCGTAGCCGTAGACGCGGCAAAGCAGGCGAAACTGGTCTTCCAGGTACTGCCGGCGTCCGCTGTCGTCCGCCCACTTGGAAGCGTCCGGGTAAAAATCGTGGGTGCCGCGCGGGCGTTGGTATTTCAGGGCCATAGTGTTAAATGCAAGTCGAGGAGTGTGAGTTGGTATGCCGTGAAATGCGATGCCGTGAACGGCGTCGCTGGGGGGCGAAGCGCCAAGCCGCCACCTGCGTGGCGGAAGATTTCGGATGGTTCGGCTCTTGTCCCTTACCCACGGGTCCTTAGCGTCCGCGCTCCCCAGCGGGGGCGTTCACGCCCTCGTCTTCACGCCCTCGTAAACCAGCCCCCTCACCTTCACGCCCTTATTTCTCCGCCCATACCGTCATCTTCCAAATACTGGCCCATGCGGCGGAACTTCTCATAGCGCTCGGCCACCAGCACGGGAACAGGCGTAGACAGCAGCGGCGTCAGCGCACCCGCCAATGCCGATTTGACGCTGCCGGCGGCTTCGGCCCAGTCGCGGTGCGCCCCGCCGAGCGGTTCCGGGATAATCGTATCTACAATGCCAAGCTCCGACGCCCGCTGGGCCGTGAGGTTGAGCGCGGCGGCGGCATCGGCCCCGCGTGTCGGGTCGCGCCACAAGATCGCGGCGAAGCCTTCGGGGGGAATGACCGAGTAGACGGAATGTTCCAGCATCAGAACGCGGTCGGCAACCGCAATCCCCAGTGCGCCGCCGCTGCCGCCTTCGCCGATAATCACGGAAACGATGGGGACGGGCAGAGTCGCCATCTCAAACATCGAGCGGGCGATGGCCTCCGAGATGCCGCCCTCGTCGGCGGCAATGTCGGCGGCGGCGGCGGCCGTGTCCACAAAGGTCACGACGGGAACGCCGAACTTTGCGGCCAGCGCCATGATCCGTCCGGCTTTGCGGAAGCCTTCAGGCCGAGCCGAGCCGAAGTTGCGGAACTGCCGCTGCTTCAAATCCCGGCCCTTTTGATGGCCGATGACGGCGACCGGCTGGCGATCCAGCTTGGCGAAGCCCGCGACAATCGCGCCGTCGTCGGCCCCCAAACGGTCGCCGTGCAGCTCCGTCCAGTCCTCAAAGACGGCTGAAACGTAGTCCAGGGTGTAGGGCCGCTTGACATGGCGGGCTAAAAGAACTTTGTCCCAGGGGGTGAGATTATCGAAAAAGTGGGCAAGCAGCGCTGTCCGATGCTCTTCATATTCGGCGATCTGGTCGGGAAGCTCCGGCGTGTTCTGCGGGTTCGCCCGGTCGGCGACAATGTGGCGCAGCTTTGACAGGTCATCGTTCAGCTCTTCAATGGACTTCTCGAAGTCCAAAACATTCATGTTAGCCATAGGTGTCCCCCGCAAGCACAGCCGTCTCGACAGCCGCGTGTGTGCCGTTGCCGTTGAGGGATTTCGGCGCAGAAACAGGAACCAAAGCGGGTGACAAGAGCGACAGCAGGGAAGACAGCGTTTGGGGCAGGTCGCGGCGCGGGACGACCGAGTCAATGTGGCCGTGGGCCATCTGCCACTCGGCGGTCTGGTAATCTTCCGGCGGCTTCTGCACGGTCGCTTGGGCGACGACACGCGCCCCGGCGAACCCGATCAAAGCACCCGGCTCGGCCAGATGCACATCGCCGAGCGACGCATAGGAGGCAAGAACCCCGGCCATGGTGGAATCGGTCATCACAACAATATAAGGCAGTTTGGCTTCGGCGAGACGTGCGGCCGCCGCCGCCGTTTTCGCCATCTGCATCAGGGACAAAAGCCCTTCCTGCATTCGGGCGCCGCCGCCGGTCGCGGTGAAGATGACCACGGGCAGACGCCGCTTGACTCCTTCTTCCATCGCCCGCGCGACTTTTTCGCCGTGGACCGATCCCATCGAGCCGGCCATGAAATGGAAGTCAGCGACGCCTAAGACGACCGGCATACCGAGGATTTTTGCCAGTCCGACCCGGAAGCTGTCGTTTGCTTTGGTGGCATTGACGGCTTTTTCCAGCTTCGCCTCGTAGTCTTCAAAGGGGAGAGGATTGGTCGAGCGAAGCTCGGTCCACAGCTCGGTCCAGGCGCCGTCGTCGGCGGTGAATGCGACCCGCTCCATCGCGGTCAGCTTGTGGTGGAAGCCGCAGACGGGGCAGACTTTGAGGTTTTTCTCAAAGTCTTTAGTAAACAAAATCTCGCCGCACTTGGCGCATTTTGTCGCGACGCCGTCCGGCACCTGGGCGGCGCTCTGAGCGGCGGGCGCGGACTGAAACTTGGATTTCCGGCGGAACCGGTCGGTCCATCCTTCGGGGGGCATAAAACATCCTCGTGTTGTCTTTAGGCTTAGTCTGGAAAAGACTTCTGGAAGGCCGCTAAGACCCCCCATTATACCCCTACAGACAGCAAAAGCACGAGGTTTGTTTCAGGCAATTTGAGTTTCAGCCGATTTATTGAGCGTCCGCCATTCGGATCCGCTTCGGAACCGGCACATGCGAACGGACGGAGAACGACGCGGCGGGATACGCCGAAAAGTTCACCGGCATCATTTCGGCTGCGGCGGTGAACGGCGGCGCAGTGGGTTCCGGCTCGGACGACCCGAACGCAACAATCGCGCAAGCCGCAAGGACCAGAAAATAACCAGCAAAAAGGCGCACCGACATGGCTGTTTCTCCTCGGACAAATACTGCTGACACTTTTACTGTCTCCCGCAGGGTTAAAACAGATTGTCGGCGAACACGTTCCAAGACAGGAGACAGCAGAATTACCGGGTTTTACCCAAAAGAGAAAAAGAAAAAACAAGAATTTCAGGAAGAAGAAACCGCAGCGAGAAGCGAAGAAGTACGCCCGGAAAGAGGCAGGCGCGGCAAGGTCTGCCCGTAGCCCAGGGTGGAATGGCGAACGACCAGATGCGCGGGGAAGACCTGCGCGGCGGGCGCGGCGCTGAGGTCGGCCAGCCGGCGCAGGACAAGCTCGCCGGCGGTCCGACCGATGCCGCTGAAGTCCTGCGCCATTGTGGTCAGACCAAGATCGTCAAGACCCGGCGGCACGACATCGTCGAAGCCGACCAGCGCGATGTCTTCCGGGACCCGTAAGTCCAGCCGGCGCAGCTCGGCGATGATCGCAGGTGCCCAGTAGTCTGCCAGCAGGAACACGGCGGTAGGCGCATCCCGCCCGGTGAACAGCGAGGCGATCTGGGCGGGGTCCAGACGCTGTCCGCCGTCGCGCAGCAGGATGAGATTGCGCGGGTTAAATTCTAAATCAGCGTCACGCAGAGCCTGCTGGTAGCCGCGCAGACGGTCGGCGGCGGCTTCGGTGGTCTCCATTCGGGTCAGATGCGCGATTCGGGTGTGTCCCTGCGCGATCAAATGCCGGGTCGCTTCATACGCGCCTCCGTAGTTGTCGGTTCCGACAAAGTCCAGGTCAATGCCCGGAACCTGCCGGTCAATCGCAACTACGGGCATCTGCTGCCGCAGGCGCTGGATCAGTTCGACATTCGCCGGGCCGCCTTCATGCCACAGCACGACCCCGGCGAACCCGCTTTCCTGGGCATAGCGCAGGCACTCGGCTTCTTTCTCGGCAGCTTTCTGATAGGTGTCCGCGTAGGTGTCTAAAACAAGCGGATGGTACTCTTGGGCGGCCAAGCTCTCGTTGATGCCGTAGAACGTGTCGGTGAACAGCGAGCCGCCGAAGCGGCGTCCGAGCAGAACGCCGACCAGATGCCCCTGCGCCCCGGCGCGAGCCGCGCCCGGCTTGCGGATCGGCGGCAAGGCACGCGGACGCACGGCATAGCCAAGCTCGGCCGCCGCCGCCAGCACGTTCAGGCGCGTTCCTTCTGAAACAAAGATACCGTTTTGCCGCTCATTCAGCACGGTCGAAACGACAGACTGCGAAACTTTCGCCAGTCCGGCGACATCTTTCAACGTAACTGACTTCAGGGACGGCATGAGACAACAGAGCTTTCCGGCCGCGCGGCGCTGCACGACTTTATATAAAGATTTCCCCAGTGTACCCATTCGTCCGATTTTTTGTCAAGTGCCTCCCCCTGTGGAAGAATGCGCGAACGAGAAAAACCGTACTTTTGCCTGCCGCCTTCGCTTTTATCCCGGCGTCGGCAGCTTGGCATGAAGGCGGGTCAGCATTTGGCTGACGGTCACGAACTGGAAGCCTTGCGCCCGCAGGCCGTCAATGACGGCGGGGAGGGCGGCAACGGTGGCGGGCGTGTCTTGATGCAGCAGAATGATCGCGCCGGGGGCGGTGCGGTTTAAGACCCGGTCTTTGATGAAGTCCGCCGACGTGTCTTTATCATAGTCTTTGGCGCCGACAGTCCAGGACACCGTCACATAGCCGAGGGCTTTGGTGACGCCAAGCATTTTGTCGTTATATTGGACGCCCGGCGGGCGCATCAAATGGGTATGCTGCCCCGTCGCTTGAAAGATGTCGGCGTCGCACAGGCGCAGCTCGTTTGCGATCTCGTGCGGCTTCAGTGCGGGCAAGTCCTGATGGTTGTAGGTGTGGTTCGCCAGCTCAAAGCCGTCCGACGCGAGAAGACGCGCGACTTCGGGGTACTGCTTGACGCGCATTCCCACTAAGAAGAACGTCGCCGGGACGTGTTTGGCTTTTAGGATCGCGGCGACCTGCGGGCCGTAAGTCGGGTCCGGGCCGTCGTCAAATGTCAGCGCGACTTCGGGGACCGACCCGTCGCCTTCCTGAAGCAGCGCGTTTTCGGCGTCGTAGCGATCCCGCCCCTGCCAGTGCCGGACCCACTCCACGGGACTGAAGACTTTCCGCAGCGGGATCTTGCGGTGCGGGTCGAGCGCCCATCCGCCCAGCGCGGCGAGAATGACAAAAACAGCGGCGAAGGCCGGGAGAAACTTGCGTTGGCGAGCATTCATGCTTTCATTATACGCTACTGCGGTACGCGGTCTGCTCCCCGCCCCAATTCTGGGGAGCCGGCTCTGCTCCGTATTGTGCCCCAGAATTGGGGCGGGGGGGCTTCTTTCCCTGCTTTTGCCGCCGCAATTCAACGCAAGCCTGCACCTTCTGTCAATAAGCGCATTAAGACTTGACGAAGCGGCAAGAAACGACTATAATAAAAGTAGGAAAATTCGCGGAAAAAAGTTTGACATCTTTTTCCGCACGATTTTTGATCGTTTCTGCCGCACAACAACGTGCTGAGGTTCAGTTCATGCCTGCCGGGGAACAAGACGCGCCCGGACAAAATACATCCGAAGCCCAGCCAGCGTCCGAAGAGCCGGTGTACGTCATCTCGATCGCGGCGAAGCTCGCCGGACTGCCGAGCTGGACGCTGCGGGTTTTGGACAAAGAAGGCGTTGTCCGGCCCAAGCGGACACTGACGGACCGGCGATTGTACTCCGACCGCGACATCGCGCTGCTGGCCCGCATTCGGTACTTAACGGAAGAACGCGGCGTCAACATGAACGGTGTCAAGCTCATTTTGGAAATGGAAGGCGTGGCCCTGGAGCCGACCGAATAGCCAAGCATTTTTTCGTAATCGCGAATTCGCACAAAGGACACACCCACTTTTGATTTACCCCTCCGCCGATACCATTGAAGACCGCGTCAAGAGCCGCTACTCGCTGGTGGTTCTTTCCGCCAAGCGTGCCAAGCAGATCAAAGAAGGAGCGCCCATTCTGATTGACACGGACTCCACCAACCCGCTGACCATCGCGCTGGAAGAAATCGCGGCAGGCAAAGTCACGGCCATTGAAGCGGACGGCGACATCGTCCCGGTGCCGGCCGGGAC
Organism: Capsulimonadaceae bacterium; assembly: GCA_965277885.1. Classification (GTDB taxonomy): domain Bacteria; phylum Armatimonadota; class Armatimonadia; order Armatimonadales; family Capsulimonadaceae; genus JANXMY01. The sequence continues at coordinate 2,090,576 of CBDIDS010000003.1, forward strand.
GCCCCGGCTGGACGACGGCAGCACGGCGGAAGATACCATCAGCGGGTAGGCGACAACGGAGAAGGAAACACCATGCCGAAATCAGTCGGAATTGACCTGGGAACGACAAACTCCGTCGTTGCCGCCATTGACGAGACGGGAATCCCGGTCGTCATCACCCTTGCCGAAGGAAGCCGCCTTTGTCCTTCCGTCGTCGGCTTCTCGAAGACCGGCGAGCGGCTCATCGGCCAGCTTGCCAAGCGCCAGGCCGTGACAAACCCCGACCGGACCATTTCTTCGATCAAGCGCCAGATGGGAACCCGCTACCGGGCCGGCATTGACGGCACCGAGTATTCCCCGGAAGAAATTTCCGGCATGATTCTCGCCAAGCTGCGCTCCGACGCCGAAGCCTACTTAGGCGACGTTGTCACGGAAGCGGTCATCACGGTCCCGGCCTATTTCTCCAATGCCCAGCGCGAAGCGACCAAAGCCGCCGGACAGATCGCCGGCATTGATGTCGTGCGGATTGTCAACGAGCCGACCGCCGCCGCGCTGGCTTACGGCCAGGACAAAACCGGCGAGCAGACAATTCTCGTCTGGGACCTCGGCGGCGGCACCTTTGACGTGTCTATTCTGGAGCTGGACAACGGCGTCTTTGAAGTCCGCGCGACTTCGGGCGATACCCATTTGGGCGGCGACGACTGGGATATCCGCATTATTGACTGGATGACGACCGAATTCAAAAAAGAAACCAACATCGATCTCACCAAAGACCGAATGGCGATGCAGCGCCTCAAAGAAGCCGCTGAAAAAGCGAAAATCGAGCTGTCCACGCTGCTGACGGCAAGCATTAATCTTCCCTTTATCTCGTCTACTCCCGAAGGCCCGGCTCACCTCGAATTGACGCTGACACGGGCGCAATTAGAAGACATCACGCAGGATTTATTGGAGCGCATGATCGGCCCGACCGAGCAGGCGATGAAAGACGCCCGGCTGGAGCCGTCGGAAATCCAGCGCGTGCTGCTGGTCGGCGGCATGACCCGGATGCCGGTGGTTCAGGAGCGTGTCCGCACGATGTTCGGCCAGGAGCCGCACAAAGGCGTCAACCCGGACGAGATCGTCGCGATGGGCGCAGCAGTCCAGGCCGGCATCTTAAACCACCAGATTACCGACATCGTTCTCTTGGACGTCACGCCTCTCTCGATGGGCATTGAAACCCAGGGCGGCGTCTTTACCAAGCTGATCGAGCGCAACGCGACGATCCCGACCTCCGCCGCCCAGCTCTTCACGACCGCTGTCGACAACCAATCGGCGGTTGACATCCACGTTTTGCAGGGCGAGCGCGACTTCGCCGTGGACAACAAGACGCTCGGCAAGTTTCAGCTCACCGGGCTGACCCAGGCCCCGCGCGGCGTCACGAAAATTGAAGTCATCTTCGACATTGACCAGAACGGCATCGTCCACGTGTCCGCCAAAGACACCGCCACCGGCAATATGCAGAAAGTGACCATTACGGCGTCGAGCGGCCTTGCGACCAACGAAGTCGAGCGCATGGTGGTCGAAGCCGAGCAGTACCACAAGGCCGATGAGAAACGGCGCGAAGAGCAGGAAACAAAGAACAAGGCCGACCAGCAGATCTACACCGCCATGCGGATTGCCGCCGACGCTCGCGGGGTCGTGGATCAGCGTTTAATCGAAGCCGTCAACCAGGCCGCCGCCCATCTCACCGCGTCGGTCAACTCTTACGATGTCGTCGGCGCCCGGCGCGGCATGGACGAGCTGAACACCTCGCTGATGGCTCTTTCCAGCGCACTTTACGACGCCAAAGCGAATACCAACGGCAGCAGCGCGGCTGCGACGCCGATGCCTGCCGCGCCTGCACCGCCAAGCACAGCCTATGAGGACGGCCTCGGCCCGGAAACCTCCGCCCAGGCGTTCCCCGACCCGGACGCCGAGTTCCGCATTGACATGGACACGCTGGTGGAGCAGGAAGAAACGGCCAAAGCGAGCAGCAACGAGTTCCGCGACGTGTAGAATGCGACAAAAGCATGAAGCAGAGCGACAAAAAATTGGTGTTGACAATTTTAAGGTTTTCGCCGCGTATATCCCTAGCCGTTATTGCTCAAGTGCTAGGTTGCGTTCTACTCAGTTTCATCTTAGGCGTCCTGTTTCCTGAGCAAAAATGGATTTGGAGTTCGCTTACGCTACCGTATCTTTGCTGGTCTAGCTGGCGTTTGTGGAAGTATACCAAGCGGTTGTCCAAAACGGCAACCCAACAAAGAACCATGCCATAAATGGCACGGCTACACGGCGAAGCGCCACGAAGTACCGCTTCGCGGCACTGGGAACATCCTGATTATTGGTCTTATTCTCAACCCCGCGAAGCGGGTGTTTTGTGGCGTCCGCGCCGTGTAGCCGTGCCATTCATGGCATGGTTCTTTGCCCACACAAGAAGGAAAGCCAAGATGTGGAAAATCAGGTCAAGCGCAGCGAACGCCAGAATTTCAACTGCGAAAGAGGTCAAGGCAAACCCGTGGATAATCATGGGATGTACCTATGGGCCTTGCTGTTTGCTCATCGGCGTTTCTCGTCTTCTCGGACATCCATTCGGTCGCGACTTTGACACTTATCTCTGGATGGCGCTTGGGGCAATTTTGTTGATGATCGGCTTGTGTCTGCTTTATGCAAACCAGCAGCGGCTTGAGCGGCGGCTCGATGAGCTTGAACGGCTGAAAAACTAAAGTGTTGCCTCTGTCCTGCGGGGCCGGACTCCTGAATGGAAACTTTGCTGGTATAATCAGTGTTGTTTCTGTTTAAGGCGTTCGGCCCTTTGTCTTGTTTTTCTTAACTTTGTTCGGAAACGGCTACTGCAATTTATGGCTACTAAACGTGATTATTATGAGGCGCTCGGCGTTCCCAAAACTGCCAGCGTCACGGAAATTCGGTCGGCGTACCGCAAGCTTGCCGCGAAATACCATCCCGATGTGAACCCCGGCGACCATACCGCCGAAGACAAGTTCAAAGAGATTAACGAGGCAAACGAGATCTTGTCGTCGCCCGAAAAGCGGCAGGTGTACGACCAGTACGGGCATGACGGCCCGGCCCAGGGCTTCGGCGGCGAAGGCGGCTTCGGCGACATCTTTGATATGTTCTTCGGCGCGGGCGGGGGCGGACGCGGCGGACCCGAACGCGCCCGGCAGCAGGCGACCCAGGGCAATGACCTTCGCTATGATTTAGAAATCACACTGGAAGAAGCGGCGTTCGGCGTCTCCAAGACCCTGCGGCTGTCGCGGCTGGAAGGCTGCGAAGTCTGCCACGGCGAGGGATCAAAGGCCGGGTCTACGCCCCAGACCTGCCCGACCTGCTCCGGCTCCGGTCAGGTGCGCCATGTCCAGAACACCATTCTCGGCTCGTTCGCGAGCGTCGTTCCCTGCGCCCGCTGCCGGGGCGAAGGCCGGATTATCTCCGACCCCTGCCCGGCCTGCCGGGGTCAGGGCCGCCTGCGCCAGACGGTCGAGCGTGTTGTGGATATCCCGGCGGGCGTGGATTCCGGCGTCCGTTTGGTGGACCCCGGCCAGGGCGATGCGGGCCTGCGCGGCGGGATGCGCGGCGACTTGTATGTGGTGATTTTTGTCCAGGCTCACGCCCAGTTCACCCGGCGCGGCATGGACGTGATCTACGAGGCTCCTGTGAGCTTCGCCCAGGCATCGCTCGGCGATATGTTTGAAGTGCCGGTTTTAGGCGGCACCGAGAAAATTTCTATCCCCGAAGGCACCCAGCCGGGCGCGACCTTCCGCCTGCGCGGCAAGGGCCTGCCTGATGTGAACTCCCGAAACGGCGAGCGCGGCGAGCAGGTTGTCGTGATCAAAGTCAAAGTGCCGACCCGCCTGTCCGACGACCAGCGGCGACTCATTAAGGAGCTGGCGGCGGCCTCCGGCGAGACTCTGCACACCGATGAGCGCGGCTTCTTCGGCAAGCTGAAAGACACGATTTCGCATAAGTAGAAGACGACAAGGCCGAGGATTTGAAAACTCCTCGGCCTCCTGGAAACAATCCTATGCGCTGGGCTGAAATCCAAATTGAGACGGAACCGGGTGCCGTGGACGCGGTCGGCGCAGCCCTCTACGCAGCCGGGTGCGGCGGGTTTGAGGTGCGCGAAACGGCGACGCCGCCGGCTGTCGCCGGATACCTGCCCGTAGACGACCGCCTGGAAGGGCGTTTAGAGCAGCTTGGGGACGCGCTGACAAAGCTGCCGGAGTTCGGCGTTGCCGGCGCGGGAACTGAATTAACGCTCCGCTACGTGGAAGAAGCCGACTGGGCAACGGCCTGGAAAGCGTACTACAAGCCTATGCGGATCGGAAAGCGTCTCGTCGTCACGCCGCCCTGGGAGACGCCGGAGCTAACCTCGGACGACCTGCCGATCGTTGTTGACCCCGGCATGGCCTTCGGCACCGGCAGCCATCCGACCACTCAGCTTTGTTTGGTCGCGCTGGAAGAATATGTCACGCCGGGCATGGCCGTCGCCGATGTCGGCACCGGCTCCGGCATTCTCGCCATCGCCGCCGCGAAACTCGGCGCGTCCGTCGTCGCCGCCAACGACAATGACCCGCTGGCCGTGAAGATTGCCGCCGAAAATGCCGCCGTCAACGGCGTCTCGGTTTCCGTCGCCGAGACTCTGCCGCCCGGCCCCTATGCCGTCGTCGTCGCCAACATTTTAGCCGACGTGATTATCGGCATGGCCGACAGCCTGGCCCAACTGACTCAGCCCGGCGGGACGCTCATCGCCTCCGGCATCATAGACACCCGCGAAGCCGATGTCCGGCATGCCGTCGAAGCCGCGGGGTTCACCTCCAAAGACACTCGGCATCAGGGCGAATGGGTTGCACTGATTTTTGAGCGGCGACTATGACACGTTTTTTTGTGAGGCCGGACCAGATTGTCGGCGAGTTTGTCTACTTAGACGGCGATGACGCGCATCATCTGCGGGTGGTGCTGCACGCGCAGCCGGGAACGAAGATCGCGGTTTTGGATGGGTCGGGGCGGGAATGGCCGGCGGCGCTGACGGAACTGGGTAAGACCAAAGCGGCGGCGCAGCTTCGGGAGCCATTTGCGCCGAACACCGAGCCGAACGTGCATATCACGGTCGCGCAGGCCCTGCCGAAAGTCGGCGAAAAGATGGAGCAGGTCTGGCAGCGCGGCACGGAAATCGGCGTGTCGGGGTTCTGGGCCTATAGTTCGGAGCGCAGCCTGACGCATTTGACGGGCGACCGGCAGGAGAAGCGGCAGGTGCGCTGGGCGGCGATTATCAAGACGGCGGCGGAGCAGGCGCACCGGGCGATTCTGCCGTCACTGACGCTTGAAGGCGACTTGCGGGACGTTCTCGCGTCGGCGTCTGGCTACGACGCGGCGTTTATGGCGTATGAAGGCGAAACCGAGACACGGCTGAAATCTGCCTTGCAGGGCATGACGGAGAGGCCCGCGCGTGTCTTGGTGATTGTCGGGCCGGAAGGCGGGTTCAGCGATGCCGAAGTCAAAGCCGCCCGCAAAGCGGGCGTTCAGACTGTCTCGCTAGGGCCGCGCATTCTGCGGACCGAAACGGCGGCGCTGGTCCTGGCATCGCAGATTTTGTTTTATTGGGAGTAGCACGCTGTTTGTCGACATCCACAACCACATACTGCCCGGCGTGGACGACGGGGCGCTGAACATTGAAGAAGCCCTGCAAATGGCCCGGCTTGCGGTCGAGTCCGGCACGGACACGCTGGTCGCCACCCCGCATCGCGGCTGGTTCCTGCGGCAGCCGTCGAAACCTGATGTCATCCGAGCGCATGTCGCCGTGCTGCAAGAATCGCTAAACCGCGCGTCTATCCCGCTGACGGTGTTGCCCGGAGTCGAGATCAAGATGGGGATGCGGGTCGCTGCCGACCTGCTGAACGGCGAAGTCGGCACTCTCGGCGACGGACAGTGGGCCTTGATTGAGCCGCCGTTTGACCTTATCCCGGCCAGCGGCTTGGAGCAGCTTCAGCGGGTGATTGACGCCGGGTTTAAGATCGTTCTCGCCCACCCGGAGCGCTGCGCGTCCGTCCAGGCAAGCTTGGATTTCCTGGAAGCTGTGTCCGCCCTCGGCGTCGTCTTTCAGATCACCAGCGGCAGCATTCTCGGCTACTTCGGCCCCAGGGCGCAGACCACCGCCAAAGCCATCTTGGCTCATGCCGCCGAATGGCCGCTGGTGATTGCCTCCGACACGCACGACCTTTCCGACCGTCCCCCGAACCTGCTGGCCGAAGCCCGCGACGCCGCCGCTTTGATTGCAGGCATGGACGAAGCGCAAAAGATGGTAGACGCCCGGCCCCGCGCGATGGTCATGCCAATTTAGAAATTCTCGGCCTCAAATCACTTCGTTCTCGGTGCAGACCAGGAAGCCGCAGCCGTGCAGGTTTAAGAACTTCTCCTCGTCGGGCCAGATCAGTTCCAGGTAGCGGGGCGCGGTGAAGACTTTTGCAATATCCTCCACGTTGTCAAACCACAGCTCCGTGGTGCCGTCATACGCCGGGGGCGGCAGGCCGGGCAGCTCGACCGGGAGAGTATGCCCTTGAATGTATTTGCGGACATACTGCTGCACTTCCGGGAGCGACTTGAACAGGACCGCGTGGTTGTTTTTGTGGTACGACACGAACTCATCGCGCGTCATATCCGCGCGTTTGCGGAGAAGAATGGTAAATTTGATCATGGATTAGTTTAGCCTGAAATCAAAGCCCAAAAACATTCTCCGCAAAAATACGGTTTTTGGCCTTAAGTTCTCCCCCATCTTTGCCGATAAGCAGAGTATGGACACTTCTCCTACCATGTCTTCCCCCATCACAGCGCTGTCGCAGGCGCTCGACCTCGGCTCGGCTCGGCTGCAAGCGATCTCGTCCAACCTTTCCAACGTCAACACGCCGGGCTTCAAGCGGCAGGACGCGACATTCGCCGCGCTGCTGGACTCGGCGCAGGCGGGCAATGGCGGCAGTGTGGCTCAGGCGACCCCTGACCCGCGCGACTTGACGATGGACGACGATCCCGGACAGGCAGGCCATCCGACGCTGACGACCCAGCAGAACGGGGCAATGCGGCTGGACGGCAACAACGTGGACATTGACGCGGAAACCAGCCGCATGGCGGCGGCGCAGATCTACTACGAAGGCGCGGCGCAGCTTCTGTCCAGCCAGTTTTCCAACTTGAAGTTTGTGATTGCAGGGGGCAAGTAAATGGGCTACATGGATACGCTTGCGATCAGCGCGTCAGGCATGACCGCCGAGCGCTTAAGAATGGATGTGGTCGCGAACAACCTCGCGAACGTCAACACCACCCGCACCCCCGCCGGCGGCCCGTTCCGGCGGCAGCAGGTGACGTTCACCCCGGCGGGAACGTCGTTTGGCGAGACGCTGGCGCATTTGTCCAGTGCCGACAGCGACGGCGGCGAGGATGGCGGGGGCGATACGGCGGGCGGCGTCCAGGTCTCCGGCATTGTCCCCGACACCCGCCCGTTCAAGCGCGTCTACGAGCCGGGCCACCCGGACGCCGACCGTCAGGGCTACGTCAGCCTGCCCAACGTAGACACCGTCACCGAGATGGTGGACATGATGAGCGCCACCCGCGCCTACGAAGCCAACGTCTCCGCCATCGGCGCGGTCAAGTCTATGGCAATGAAGGCGTTGGAGATCGGCCGCGCCTAACGGTTGAAAACGCATCACCCAATGGATTAGCTGTAGCTGCCCATGGGGTCGCTCTTGGTCAGCCGCATCCCCAAGCAGTTGTAAACATGGAGCAGCTTAAAGAGCCTACTCACTTGCCCTACTTACTGCTTTTCAAGCCGGCAACAAAATGGTCGAGCTCAACAAAAGCAAGTGGGGTGAGGCTGTACTCTTTATCACCATACAGCACAACCCCTTGCTGATCTATTAAAACAGGCGGCTTATCGCCGTCCTCTAAACGCAAGCGAGTGGCAGAGGGATTAAAGCTCTGTGTCTTCTTCTCGCCGCTGAGGGCGCGGGAGAAGGCTGCTGCGTTGAAAGTGCTAATTCCTGCCGTGCCGCTGAGGATATGGTAGAAGATCGTCAGGTCATGGGTGTTCAGAAAAGCAACTTTATCCGCGTCTCGTTTGATCGTATCCGGCCGTACCGGAACGAAAGTTTCCAGGGCAATCGGAACAACGTATAGTGTTGCTCGTGCTGCCTGTTTAAAGCGAGGGATGGACTTATCGAAGTGATTTGGGTGCTTTTTATGGACTTCATGACTGAATGCTGCTTGTGTCTGTATCAGCATCAACAAGACAAAAATGCATGTGGTGTAAGACAGTGGAACCATGCGGCACCATAACTGACCAGAAGTGTGCTGAAACATTGTTGTAATCCTATTCAAGCGCAGAAAGGTTGTATTGCATAGATCATCTCCACTTTAAAAAGATAAGGTAAAGATCCAGGCCGTGAGCTTCGAGGCTTATGTCAAGGATAATAAAGTCGGGCCGCATCAGGGCCAGCTATACTTGTCATAATGGGATTCTCTACTTTATCCACATTCATCATTTGGTTTCCAGGATTGGCATTAGCTGGATCATAGCTGTCGCCATATCCATAAACGGCATGACCAAATTCGTGTGCCAGCATCCTTAGCGAACTGGCAGGCATATCATTACGCCCTAGGGTATCTATCGTTGGGTGATAGTTGAGATCAATATAGATAGGGCCGGTATTGAGGTTTGCTTCCGAAGTACCCTTCTTGTTGATTATCTGGTAATCATGCGATGATTTTGTCGCATACTGAAGCATCTCATGTCCCACTGGTGTTGCATCAATGAGCTTCAGCAAGTATTTGATTAACTTTACCTCTTTTGGCTTGAAGCCATGATATGTAAGATAACCCTTCGCGGCATTTTCATCAAAGAGAAGTTCTTGCAACGCATTGGCTATTTCAGAACGGATATACCCTTGCCTGCCCCGTTCCATCGCAGCGTCTTCGGACGCGAAGAACCCATTCAAGCCGCTCGTTCCGCCAAACAGTCCAGCGGGATCATCGCCGAGGTAGCCACCCAAGCCGCCGTAGTGCTGATCCGGTGCACCCAGCGATCCTGGCAAGCCGTCAGACAAGCCGCTGGGATCTGTCGCATCTGTCGGATTGTTCTTAACATAAGCGTACCAGTTGTCGCCATCACCCGACGGGTCCTGGCTAATGAACCTCCCCGTCCGCTTGTCGTAGTAGCGATGCCCCAAGAGCGTCAGCCCGTCGTCGCTGTCACTCTGGTAGCCGCTCGCCTCGTTCCACGCCAGCATCGTCGGGTTGCTGCCGAACCGGCTCACGAGGTTGCCGAACGCATCCCAGTTGTAGCCGTCCGTCGCCGCCTGCGTGCTGTCTAGCAGGCCCCGGCTGTTGCCCGAAGCGTCCGCCAGGTAGAACCGTGTCCCCAGCGCGTTATACTCGCTGATGCCGGGTGTGAACGTGCTGTAGTTGTCCGACAGCACCGCCGAGGCAGGCGAGAGGCCATCCGTGAAGTAGGCGTAGTTTCCCGTGGGGTCGTTCTTGGTCAGCCGCATCCCCAGGCCGTTGTACGCCTACGGCACTTTACCTATCGTGACCATGTTAACGATGGTGTTACCAGGCTCATGTAACGTTTCATCGAGATCACCAGCGCCCCAGGAAATGGTCATCAAATGTTCATGGTAGTTAGGCTCTCGAAGCCTGTTCAATACCGCTAGCAGGGTTTCCTTGCCTGCATCGTCCATGTAAATTTCAATCGTCCCACTCTGAGTTTGCTCAAAAGTCAGCATAGAATTTTGTCTTTCCACCCCGATTTCACAAATCAAACTTTCTCTCTATCAATGGCCCATTGTATCCGCGCGGACGATTTATGTCCACATGAGGTGGTTCGCCATATTTGTTTGCCGGATCGATACGTAAGGAACGGCCTGTCCGTGGATTCACATAGCCGCCTTTTCCACTTACCGGGTCGTCACCTTTTGGTTCATCTCCCTTTGCACGCAAGGCTTTATCTATGTCACTCGGAGATTTTCCCTTAAAAGGGTTGCCACCCTCTCCCGGAGCCGGTTGAAGAGTAACAAACTGCTTGAACACCCACCACACCCCTCGCCAGAAGTAGTGGGCATTACTCTCACCAGGCCGCTGATAAGACTCATTTTCAGCAAGCCCAAGCGGAGTGCGGCTAATCACTGTCCAGTCCGACCACGGCCCCCAGACAACACCCCAAGAGCCGTGGCCCGGCTCGTCCTCCGTGGGGTCCGGCGTCCAGACCCACGTTCCTGAGCGCGTCCGCGTCCGGGTGTCCAGCTCAAGCCCTTTCTCAATCCAGCTGTCGTCCGGTGCGCCGATGCTCATATCATCAGGCCCACCCTCAAACAGACCGTAGTGACTATCCGGTGCGCCTAGCGACCCCGGCAAGCCGTCGGACAAGCCCGTCGGGTCCGTCTCATTCATCGGGTCATTGTCACTGTAAGCGTACCAGTTGTGTCACCCACCCTTGCAGGGGCCTGGCTGATGAACCGCCCTGTGCGCTTGTCGTAGTAGCGATGCCCCAGCAAGGTCAAGCCGTCGTCGCTGTCACTCTGGTAGCCGCTTTCCTCGTTCCAGGCAAACATCGTCGGGTTGCTGCCGAACCGACTCACGAGGTTGCCGAACGCATCCCAGTTGTAGCCGTCCGTGTTCGTACCGCTTCCATTGAGGAGGCCCCGGCTGCCGCTCCCTTCGTCTCGCTGATGCCGGGCGTGAACGTGCTGTCGGAATACCACGCTGCACAAACTATGCCAACTCGGCATAATTACCGGGAAGATGCTGAAACTTCCCCCGGCAAAAAAACCTGTTAATCCCCCAAACTTCTGTGGAACAATCCGCATGTCTTACTTTTACCCTCTGTTCAAGGAACCCACAGAATGACACTTTCTTCTTTGCCGGCCATTACTTCCAGCGGCTTGTTTACGACGCCGAAGACGGACGCTTCCGCAGATGCGGCGGCCGGGCCGTCGTTCGGGCAAATGCTGCAAAGCGCACTCGGACAGGTCAGCGGATTGCAGGACCATGCGGGGCAGATGGCGACGGCGTTTGCTCAGGGCAAGACAGGCGACATCCATAGCGTGATGATCGCGTCCGAGCAGGCGACGATGGCGCTTCAGCTGACGACGCAAATTCGAAATAAAGCCGTGGACGCTTATCAAGAAGTCATGCGGATGAGTATGTAATTGTTTGGTCTGGGCGGAAGGGGCTGAACGTTGGCAGTATTCTCGACAGTGTGGGACAATCTTCGGAACTGGTGGATGACGGCTACCCCCGTCACCCGCGCGATGGCGACGGGCATGGTGATCTTCCTCGGCATCGGCCTCGCGGTCGCCGGGTCGCTCGCGACTTCGCCCGATTACCAGCCGATCTACCACGGGGTCGGCGGCAAGGACGCGGCGGCGATGGAAACAGTACTGCACGGCCACGGGATCGAGATGCACTACGACGACAAAGACCAGACCGTCTCGGTTCCCGCCAAAGACGAAAGCAATGCCACCATGTATGTCGCGGCGGCAGGCATTCTGTCGTCGGACAGCGTCGCCGACGGCACCGAAACCGACGCCGTCCCGATCAGCCCGATGGACTCCCCCGATGTCGTGACCCAGAAGCAGAACACGGCCAAAGAAGTCGCCATGGACCGCAAGCTCATGCGGCTCGATCCCATTTCCTCTGCCGCCGTTTCCATCTCGGCAGGCACGGCAACCACGCTGTTCGGCTCGGACACGGCCCCGACCGCAAGCGTGATTTTGACACTGAAGCCCGGCCAGGCCCTTTCCCCACTGCAAGTCAAAGGCATTATCAACCTGGTCGCCCATGCCGTGACGGGATTAACGCCGGACAACGTGACCCTGACCGACCAGACAGGGATGCCGCTCGGCAAGGCCGACGACACCGGCGACCCCGGACAGCCCGGCAGCGAAAATGCCCGTGCCAGCGAAATGGCACGCAAAGACATCCAGGATTTACTGGACCGCACGGTCGGCCTGCACAAAGCGATTGTGACGGTCCATGCCGAGCTCAATTTGGACGAGACTTCCACCGACTCGATCCAGCACACGCCCCAGCCGGGCCAAAAAGTGGGACTGCCGGTGAGTGTCCGTACCAAAGAAGAAGATTACTCCGGCGGCGGAGGCACGCCCCCAATCGGCGGCGTGGCCGGCGCCGGCTCCAATCTAAACGTGCCGAGCTACAACACCGGCAGCGGCGGGAGCGGCGGCGGCAAGTACGCCAACACCGACACGACCACCAACTACGACAACGATCTCATCCATACGACCACGAAAGTCGCGCCGGGTTCCATTAAAAAAGAGACGGTGACCGCGCTCGTCGATGCATCCGTCCCCGCCGACACCGTCGCGAAGCTCAAAGACTCGATCGCCACGGCCATCGGCGCTACGCCCGGCGATACGACCCATTTTGTCACTGTCCAGCAGTTCGCGTTCGACACCAGCGCCCAGAAGCTGGAAGCGTCGCAGATGCAGTCGCTGGCGTCTCAGCAGCTTTACTCCACGATTGCCCGCGCCCTCGCCGTGGCCGTCGTCGCGGTTGTTCTACTGGTTCTCCTCACGCGCACCGGCAAGCGTTCCGCCGCCCAGCCGCAGCTTGCGCTGGCCGGCGGCGGGGCGAACATCGGCCATTTGGCGGAAGACGGGGGCGACGACATTGCCTCGCTTCTCGAACGCAGCGGCTCGCGCAGCGCCGGCAGCGGACAGCTCTACGACAGCCAGCCGGACGACGGGCAGATGATGGAAGAGCGGCCCCTGACAGTCGAAGACATTCTCTCCGAGATGCCGGAACCCAAACACAGGACGCGCCGCCCGCGTGTCCAGTCCATTGAAGAGCAGCAGGACCTGAAGATGGAAAGCATTCGCACGATGGTGGATGCCCACCCGGAAAGCGTCGCGCTCCTGCTGAAAGGCTGGATGGCCGACGATATGAAGGTGCCGTCATAACAGACCTCGCCGTGAGGCTGGCGCAGGAAGGGCGAACACCATTAGGTAGGGCGAACACAAGGTTCGCGCCCTGCATCATCCGCGCCATTATTGCATTCTCGAATTGCATTCTCGAATTGCATTCTTGACCCCGGAGGGCGAACCTTGTGTTCGCCCCTCTTGACGACGCTTTTTTCATCTTAACGATGTTCTCTCAGAAAGATCTAACCCGCTATGGCACTTCGTCCGCAGCCGATGACCAACCGCAAAAAAGCCGCCATTCTTCTGGTCGCGCTCGGCCCGGAAACATCCGGCCACCTGTTCCAGCATTTGACCCAGGATGAGATTGACCAGCTTTCCGTGGAAGTCGCCCGCATGGGCCGGGTCAATGCCCAGCTTCGGGAAAGCGTCATTGAAGAGTTCCATGAGCTGTGCGTCGCTCAGGAGTTCATTGCCGAAGGCGGCATGGATGCCGCCCGCGAGATGCTTCAAAACGCATTTGGCGAAGAAAAAGCCGAGATGATCGTCAGCCGGGTCATGCAGGCGCTCCAGGTCATGCCGTTTGACTTCCTGAAACGCGCCGATGCCTCTCAGATTACAACATTTATCCAGAACGAGCATCCGCAGACGATCGCCCTGATTATCGCCTACTTGCAGCCCGCCCAGGCGGCCGCCATTTTGTCCGGGCTGCCCCAGGACCTGCGGGCCGATGTCGCCCGCCGCCTCGCGACTTTGGACAAGACCCCGCCGGAAGTCATCCGCGAAGTGGAAAGCGTCCTGCAAAAGAAGCTGTCGTCGGTCGTGACAACGGACTTCAGCCACGCCGGCGGCGTCAAATCGCTGGTGGAAGTGCTGAACTATGTGGACCGCTCGACCGAGAAGACAATTATCGAGTCCCTGTCGGAGAGCAACCCGGAGATCGCCGAGGAAGTCAAGAGGAATATGTTTGTCTTTGAGGACATCATTCTTCTGGACGACCGAGCCATTCAAATGGTGCTGAAAGAAGTAGACACGAAGGAGCTGGCCGTGGCGCTGAAGGGCGTCAACGAAAACACGGCGGTTCGTATTTTCAAGAATATGTCCGAGCGGGCGGCGGCGATGATGAAGGAAGAAATGGAGTTCATGGGGCCGGTGCGCCTCAAATCTGTCGAAGAAAGCCAGCAGCGAATTGTCAGCATTATTCGCAAGCTGGAAGATGCCGGCGAAATCATCGTCGCACGCGGCGGCGGCGAAGACATGATCGCATAGAAACCCACCCCGCTCGTTCCTCGCGACCCTCCCGAAGCGGGAGGGTGAAGAGTTTCAGAGTAGCCGTAGGGCCGCTGCTTGCTGAACCCTCTTGCTCCTTACCTTCCCGCTTCGGGAGGGTCGCGAGGAACGAGCGGGGTGGGTTCTTGTTTTTGACGAGCTGATTACTTATGACTTCCTGGCTGGACACACTGGAACCCCTCGCGGCAGCACCCCTGCCCCGCTTCCCCGAACATGCCCCGCAGGCCGCCGCGCCGGATTTTGATGCCGCCGGCCTGTACGCCGAAGCGGAGGCAGCGCTGCGGCTGGCACAGACCGAAGCAGCGGAGCTGATCGAAGACGCCCGGACGCAGGCGGAAGCGCTGCGGGAAGCCGCCTGGCAGGAAGGCTTTCATGCAGGCAGTGTCGAGGCCCGCGCCGCCGTGGAAGCCGAGCTTCGGGCCGAATGGGCCGCGCGTCAGCATGCCCTGCGCTTTGAGCTGGACGCTGTCGCGTCGGACATCGGGGAGGCCCGCGCCAAGCTCTGGCAGAGTCAGGAAAGCGAGATGGTCGCGCTCGCGCTGGACATCGCCCGGCAGGTCATCAAGACCGAAGTGTCACAGAACCCGGCGGTCGTCCGGGCCGTGCTGGCGAATGCGCTGCGGCGGATCACCGATAAAGACAATGTCCGGGTGCGCGTCTCCGTGTCCGACGCCCCGCGCGTCAAAGAAGCCCGCGAAGACTTGATGGAGATTGTGGACGGCCTGCGGTTCATCGAGATTGTGGAAGACCGGCGGGTGGGCGACGGCGGCTGCGTCATTGAAACGAACGCGGGGACGATTGACGCCAAGATCGAGACCCAGATCGCCGAAGTCGCCCGCGCACTGGGGGTGAATGAGAATGAGTGATGAAGCAAGAAAACGAGGGCGCTATGGGACGATGGCGTGAACGCCGTCGCTGGGGGGCGCAGCGCCAAGCCGCCACCTGCGTGGCGGAAGAGTCAGAGTAAGATGTCTTCATCTTGTCCCGCGCAGGCGGGACCTTAGCGTCTGCGCTCCCCAGCGAGGGCGTTCACGCCATCGTGGTCAAGTAAATGTCTAACGAAATTGACCTCACAAAGTACCGCAGCATCGTCCAGCGCCTCGACACCGTTCGGGCGAATGGGCTGGTCACACAGGTGATCGGCCTGGTCGTGGAGAGCATCGGGCCGGCGGCGCAGATCGGGGAAGTCTGCGAGATCCGCAGCGGTGGGCGCAGCACAAAGCCCGTCAAGGCCGAAGTGGTCGGGTTTAAGGCAAACCGGGTGCTGCTGATGCCGCTCGGCGAGATGACCGGCATCAAGCCCGGCTCGGAAGTCATCGCGACCGGGGACATGCCGCAGGTCGTTGCCGGAGATTTTCTTTTAGGGCGCGTTCTCGATGGTCTCGGCGCCCCTGCCGATGGTTTGGGGCCGGTGGCGGGCCTCGGCGCGAAGGCGTATCCGATCAATGCCGCCCCGCCGGATGCAATGACCCGGCGGCGGATCACGGAGCCGGTGACGCTCGGCATCCGGGCGATCGACGGCCTGCTGACGGTCGGCAAAGGCCAGCGCATGGGCATCTTCGCCGGGTCGGGGGTCGGCAAAAGCACCATTCTCGGCATGATT
This sequence comes from Capsulimonadaceae bacterium, assembly GCA_965277885.1. Classification (GTDB taxonomy): domain Bacteria; phylum Armatimonadota; class Armatimonadia; order Armatimonadales; family Capsulimonadaceae; genus JANXMY01. The sequence continues at coordinate 2,106,398 of CBDIDS010000003.1, forward strand.
GCCCGCAACACGTCCGCCGATGTCAACGTGATCTGCCTGGTCGGCGAGCGGGGCCGGGAAGTTCGTGAGTTTATTGAAAACGATCTCGGCACAGAGGGTTTGCGCCGCTCGGTGCTGGTGATCGCGACGGGAGACCAGCCGCCGCTGGTGCGCCTCAAAGCTCCGCTTGTCGCCACGGCAATCGCCGAGTATTTCCGGGACCAGGGCAAAGACGTTCTCTTGATGATGGACTCGGTGACACGGCTGGCGATGGCACAGCGCGAAGTCGGGCTTGCGGTCGGCGAGCCGCCCGCGACGCGCGGCTACCCGCCGAGCGTTTTTGCCCTGCTGCCGAAGATTTTGGAGCGGTCGGGAACGAGCGACAAAGGCACGATTACAGCGCTTTACACAGTGCTGGTGGAAGGCGACGACGAAAACGAGCCGATTGCCGACACCGTCCGGGGCATTTTAGACGGCCACATCTGGCTGTCGCGAGATTTAGCCGCGCGGGGCCATTATCCGGCGATTGAAGTGGGCCGCAGCGTCTCGCGGGTCATGTCCCAGGTAACTTCCGGGGAGCAGCGAGCGGCGGCGTCTCACCTGCGCGAAACGCTGGCGACGTTCAAAGAAGCCGAAGATTTGATCAACATCGGCGCGTATGCCGAAGGCAGCAACCCGCGCATTGACGCCGCCCGGCGGCTGATCGAGCCGGTGCGGGCCTTTCTGCGCCAGGGCGTCCACGAGCAGGCCGCAATGGCCGATACGATTAATGCCCTCGGAGAAATCTTTACGGAAAGCAGTAACGCATGAAGCACTTTCGGTTTCGTTTGCAGGCGGTTTTGGAGCAGCGGGAGCGGCGGGAAACTCTAGCAAAGCAGACTTTCGCCGAGTCGCAGGCAGCCCTGACCCGCGCGGAGCGGCTCTTGCTGGAAATGCACGAAGTCCGGCAGGCGCTGCTGGACGAGCTGTGCCGCCGACGCATTGAAGCCGTGTCCGGCGGGGCGTTCGATGCATTCGAGACCAAGATGTACCAGGACTACATGCAGATCATCACGCAGTCGTTGCAGGAGCAGGAAAGCGATGTTAAAGCGCTGGCGGCGTCCTGCGAGGCCCACAAGCTGCACATGATCGGCACGTCTCAGGACCGGCAGGCGCTGGCGAGCATCCACGACCGGCACAAGCTGGCGCACGCGCTGACCGCACAGCGGGCGGAGCAGGCCATCATGGATGAGCTGGCGACGACCCGCTTCACTCACCAGCAGCGGTCTTAGAAGATGACGGATTAGGAGGGGGCGATTTCAATCGCCCGGCATTCCTCAGCCCTACGAAAGCACCAACTATGACAGACGAAATCGGGGCCATTACGGCCCGCATCAGCGAAATCCAGCAGCGCATCAGCGCCCTCAGTCCGCCGCCAGCCACGCTTCTTCCGCCGGCGGACGCGCCGGCATTCGAAAAGACGCTGGCCGCCGCGCAGGCGCCGCCCAGCCCAGCCCCCGGCACGAACACAACCCTGCCGAACACCTCCGGCGTCGCCGCGCCCCCGGCGTCGCTCGGTTCCCTGCCCATCTCGCCGCCCGGCCCCCTGCCCGTTTCGCCGTCGGACGTCAATGTCGTTCCCATTGCTTCGGCGCGGGGTGATTACGGGACGCTGATTGAAAAATACGCCGCTCAAAACAATCTTCAGCCGAGCTTAGTGAAAGCCGTCATCCAGACCGAGTCCAGCGGCAACCCGCGCTGCGTGTCGGGCGCGGGCGCGATGGGCCTGATGCAGCTGATGCCGGAAAACGTCAAAGAAGCGGGCATTGCCGACCCGTTCGACCCGGAGCAGAATATCGCCGCCGGAACCAAGCAGCTTGCGGGCCTCTTGTCCCAGTTTCACGGCGACTTAGATTTGGCATTGGCGGGTTACAATGCCGGGCCGGGCAATGTCCGCAAGTACGGCGGCATCCCGCCATTCACTGAAACCCGGAATTACATCCAGCGCGTCAAAGCCGCAATGGCGAAATAAACGAAACGCCCATGAAAATCGCATTTCCCCTGCTCGGTCTGCTGGCGCTTTTAGGCATCGCCTACGCACTGGCCTTCTTCGGGGTCATCCCCGCGCAGAAGATGGCGGACCACTCGCCCGGCCTCGCCCACACGCTGATCGCCCTGCACCTCGCGAAGCCCAAAAAGCCTCTTGCGGCCAGCAAAACTCTGCTGGCGCCGGCGACGATCAGCCCGGAGCAGGAAGCCTTGAACGCCGAGAAAAAACAGCTCGCCGACCAAAAAGCCGCCCTAGACAAACAGCAGGCCGACTTTGAGGCCCAGAAGCAGACGGCTTCGGCAGCGCCCGCCGCCGATCCAAACAGCGCGGGCAAGCTTGATGCCATCTACGCCGCCATGTCTGCCGACGATCTCTTAAGCATCTTCGCCAAGTTGCCCGACCCGGACGTGATCCGCGCCCTTACCAATTTAGACGAGAAAAAAGCCGGCAAAGTCCTCGCCGGCCTGCCCCCCGCCCGCGCCGCGCGTCTCTCCCAGGAAATGTCGCACCCCCAACCTGCCAGCCGTGCCGTCGCTTCGCTGTAACGCTAACATTCTAACACTCACCTTTAGCGCCGAGCGCCAGCGGCGAGAAGCAGGGCCACGACTGGCGCGAAGTTCTCGTTACGGGCACGGCTCAGGGCAGTCGTTCCGTCGAGGGCAACGGCATTGATTGATGCGCCGTGCTGCAAGAGCAAGCGCACGGCGTCGGGATGCCCATCCGGGATCGGCAGGTACTTATCCTTGCCGTGCCGCGCCCGGTAGGCGTCATTCGCGCCGTTATCAATCGCGAGCATCAACGCTGTCCGGCCCTGCTTGTCACGATGATTGATACTGGCGTGGTGTGCCAGCAGCCAGGCCACAAGCAGGGGCCGCCTGTCGCTGACGGTCCGCATCAGCGCAGTTTTGCCGCTCATGTCGGCAGCGTCAATGTTTGCGCCGCGCGTCAGCAGCTTCTCGGCAAGAACATCCTGACCGGAAGAAACGCACAGCATCAGCGGGGTCATTCCATGCGCGTTCGGCAGGTTCACATCTGCGCCGTGCGCGAGAAGCGGATTAATTGCGCTTTGGGCGGAGGCGGAAAGCACCCAGGCTTCAATCGCCCCCATCAGGGCAGTGTCACCGCTGTTCCAGCCGCTGTCCGCGCTGTTGTTCGGGAGGAACTCATCGCATTCATTGACATCGGCCCCCTTTGACAAGAGGTACTTCACCATATCTGCATCCCCGGAGCAGGCGGCGAGAAACAAAGCATGACTGTTTTTCGAGCGCAGGCTGACGCCGGCGGCGAGCAGCAGACGGATGATCGGCATATGATCTTTCGGCTTCAGAACTGGGCGCAGCCGGAAACTTCCGCCTGCCTCCTGAACAGCCATATCCAGTAACGCTTCTCCTTTGCCGTTCTTCAAGCTTGCGCCGTGCTGGAGCAGCAAATGGACGACGTCCGTTTGAACCATCGCAGCAGCGCAGTCCAAAGGGGTGCATGGCTGCTTCATGACATACCCGACGGTGTAAATGTTCTTTCCAACAGCATTAATGTCTGCGCCTCGGTCAAGCAGCAAGGCGGCCAGCGAAGCGTACCCATTCATCGCTGCAAAATGCAGGGCCGTGGTGCCGTCCTTGCGCTTTCTACGGACATCGGCCCCATGGTCCAGCAGCAGGCGGAGCGTCGGCAGACTCCCAGAGGCTGCCGCCTTCATCAGTGGCGTTGTTCCCGAAGAGTCGGTCACGTTTGGGTCTTCCCCTGCACTGAGAGAGGCACGCAGACGCGCCACGTCCCCGAACTGCGCGGCTTCATAGATGTTCATCGGCGAGCGGTCCCGCAGCAGAGCGACGGCATCGTCCTGACCCATTTGTGCGGCCCAGTCTAGCGCAGTCCAGCCTCGCTTGTCCCGAAGCGCCGGGTCCGCGCCGTGTGCCAGCAGCGCTTGGACGACGCCAAATTGCCCGAATTCCGACGCCCACATCAGCGGTGTTCCGCCTTGGAGGTCTACTGTGTTGACTTCTGCGCCGTGATCCAGCAGAAACGAGAGGAGGAGAGACGGCATTTTGACACGCACGTCACTCGAACTCAGTGCCAGGTATAGGATACCTGCGCCGGCGGGGGGCGGATTGATGCTGACTCCCCACGCCGCAAGCCACCGGACTGAATCCAGATCGTTCATCATGACGGCCGAACACATCAAACTGACTTTTGTTTCAGGGCGGGTGAAGCTCGATGCCGAGACGTGATGGAGCAGAACACGGAAGATCGGCAGATACTTGTCGTGCTGCCACGAGGAGTTTTCTACCGCCAGGTCAGTGAACGCCGTCGGATTGCCGAAGGTCTGCGCCGGTGAGGGAGGAACGTCCATCGCAGGAATTTCCCAGCCGGCCTCGGCGTCCGCGCTTGCGCCCGACTGAAGCGCGGCCTGAACCCCAGGGAAATCGCCGGCTTCAATGGCTGTCAGCAGGCGATGGTTAGCCGGCGTGTCGGGCCGAACGACTCGGTTCATCGGACCCGCAGCCATTTGGGCAAAGCATAAGGATGGCGAAAGCAATCCTGCGAGAACAATAGCAGCGGCGCAGAGCAGTTTCATAGTGTCAGCTCCCAAGAGCCAGCAGAAGCATGGCGGTTGCCATGCTGTTTTGGAGGAAGTGGCCGAGCATGGACGGGACCAGCGATTTGCGGGTCTCGGCCATCCAGGCGAAGACGCCGCCGAGAACCGCCAGCGGGAGCATCGCGCCGAGGCCGACGGGGTGGACGAAGCCGAAGATCAGGCCGGTTAAGATAATCGCGGGCCAGACGCCGACTTTGAGCTTGGCGGCGTTGTAGAAGACGCCTCGGAACAGGAACTCCTCAACAAACGGCGCGGCGATAGTCGCCAAACCCGCCAGCAGAAGCTGCACCCAGAGGGTTCCGGCGCTTGCTTCCAACGGGATAGCCGGGTTGGAGGGGGTCGGTCCGGGAATGACCAAGCCGAGAAGAGCGGCCAGGAAAAAAATCGGCAGGGCAATCGCATAGCCTCCCACTCCGTACAGCAGGTTCCAGCCGAGACGGTGCGTGTTGAACCCCAGCTCTTCGGTGATGGACGCCCGCTTTTTCGCGGCAATCGCGATCAGCACGCCGATAGGAATGGCGGCGGCGAGGAGGTAGTCGCAGGCTGACAGTACGACCAGGACTGCGATCCGGTCTGTCGCCGGCAGGGCGACCAGATGCGGCCGGTACGGCGCAATCAGGCCCCGGAAATAAAAGACGTGGTGGATGCCGACGCCGCCGAGCAGCCAGCCGATGACCTGCGGCATCAGCAGGTACAGGACGAAGACGCCCATTAAGTCCCCCGCTCGCAGGCGGCGCTCAGGCAGCGGCACGGTTTCGCGCAGGGTCGGCCAAAAGCTCGACTTCGCTTCTGAGCTGCGGGCCAGCAGGGCCACCAGCAGGCCGACGCCGAGCAGGCCCAGACCAAACCAAAGCAGGGACAGGAAATTGCGCGGCCCCAGCGTCACCAGCGCCTGTGACCGGGCCTGCTCGGCAAAGTGTCCAGCAAGGCGCGGGTTGCCCTGAGATTGATACAGCACCGACAGGGCCGGCCCCAGCCACCAGCGAATGTTCGGGGTCGCCCGCAGCAAGGCCGCTCCCTGCGCCGTCTGCGCCGGACTGAGGTGCGGCCCCCGCGCAGCATCGGCCCACAGCTTGCCTTCGGCGGCGCAGCGCTGCTTCTCGGCAGGGGTGAGGCCGGCAAGCGACGGTGGGGTGAACGCGGCGGCGGGGTCCAGAGCATTCTTCCCCGGACCCAACAGCCGCTGATGCAGCAGACCCCGCAGAATGATTACCTGCCGGGCCGCGCCGGGCGAGTTCTGCGCCCCTTTCTGAAAAGTCTCCGCCTCCTTCAGCGCCTGGCGCAGCGCCGACGCATCGGGGACTGCCGGGCCGGGCCTGCCGTAAGAGGTCAGAAACGCGGTTTTGGCGTCGGAGCTTGCCAGAACCATGGCTTCTATGGTCTTCTCGTCCACCTGTCCGGTCAGGGACGGCAGGTGACCGCTGCGTCCGGCGGCGAGGTCGCCGTGCAGCTCGACCACGCGCAGCACCAGAAAGAGGCCGAGCAGGACGAGGACCCAGACCGGCAGGCGGTCGCGGGTGTCCGGCGGCGGCAGGAACGAGGCGGTCATTGGGCAGGATGGCCGCCCGCCCGCGCCTGCCGCCGCTTCTGTTCGGCTTCCGCCAGCAGGCGGTCCACCGACATCCCGTGCGGGAACCTCGCCCGCATCTGCTGCCAGGTCTCGACGGCGGCGTCCCACTGTCCGGCTTTTTCGTAAGAATGGGCCAGCATTTTCCAGACGTTCAAGTCGGCGTCCCGCTGCTGCACGGCATGGCGGAACGCCTGGATCGCCGCCGGGTAGTCGTGCTTGGTGTTGAAGTAAAAGAAGCCTAAGTTTCGGTAAGCGTACTCTGACTGCGGATTGTTTCGGACGCCCAGGGTGTAGTACGCCTGGGCGTCGCCCGTGCGTCCGAGGCTGTCCATCAGCCAGCCGCCGTTGGAGTAGGCTTCCAAAAACTGCGGGTCGGCTTCAGTGATGATCCGGTCCAGCGCGACAATGCGCGGATAGTCGCCGCCGTGCCAGTAGACGTCGGTCTGATCCCAAAGTTTATCTACGACGCCCGACACAATTCCATCCGCCTGCACTTGCTGCTGCGCGGCGGTGGGCGCGGCCTGGGCGGCGAGGCTGGAAAAGAAGCACAAGAGAAGGGCACAGGGAAGAAAGAGAGTTGGTTTTGTCATAAGATTGCTTGATTTCAAGAAGCGCCGGCGCTTTACTGTCCCGGCAGATGCGCCCGGCGCAGGGCAGCCCGGAACTCCGCTTTATATTTTTCCTGGTCGCTTGATAAATGCAGCTCCTCCGTGCGCTGCGTTTCGCTGTTCGCTCGGTCCACGATCAGCGACAGAAACTGCAAAAAACCTTGCAGCTCTGAAGCGTAACGGTGCAGGAACACAATTCGCAGCTCGTCGCCCTCCACCCGCACCGGCGGCTTGAGCGTATAAGGGGTCTGGTGGTACACCTGGTCGAACTCGCCCGTCCAGACCTCGCCGGGCGCTGACGACAGCTTGACTCCGAATTCTATCGCTTCCCGGTTGTCTTCAATCGAAACCAGCGTGTCCGAGTCGATCTCGGTGAGGCGGATCGCCGGAGAGAATGTCCCGTTCATCCAAGACCTCCTTCCACCAGCACGCACCGGCAAGGGCCGGCTTCCAGGCCCGCGAACTTTGGGGGCAGGGCCATCAAAAGATACTCGCCCGCCGCAATTTTATCCAGCATCAGCGACTCCAGCACGACCACGCCCGCGCCGAGCAAAATCTTGTGCGTCTCCGTGTTCACCGGCCCATACGGTCCGATAGACAAGTAAACAATGCCGACCAGGCGAACGCCGTGATGCACCAGCCATTCCGCCGCGCTCGGCGCAAGGCCCGTGTAGTCTCGGTGAAATTTCGTGTCCCGCAGGCGCAGAAAGCGCGTGTTGTCAGTCTTCAGCAGCACCCGCTCGGCCTGCGGCGCGAGGTTCGCGTGTTCCAGATTTGCCGCCGTGATCGGGCTGCGCCCGTAAATCTCTACCACCTCCGCCGGCCCGATTAGCGTGTGCAAATCCAGCGCCTCAACAGTCAGCCCGCCCGGCACAAAATGCAGCGGCGCGTCCATATGTGTTCCCGTGTGCGCCCCCGTCGTCAGCACCGACTGGCTGCTGCTCGCGCCTTTAATTCCGACCCGGCTTGTCCACTGCGCCGAAAACCCCTGCTCCGTCCCGTCCCAGGTGACGGTCTGCGGCGTCACCGTCAGCGAAATATCGTGAATGATCATTCAAACCCTAACTCCAGCGTCCCAGCCGCCGTGTCCGTCTTGTCTGTCTCTAGTGTACCCGAACGGTGCTTCGCCATGTCCACGCAGTCATTTGCTTTGAATGCCACGCCTTCGGCTTCCAGCAGCGCCCGCTGCCGCTGCGCCCAGGCCGCCGAGCGCTTCGCGATGCGTAAATACCCGTCGCTCCCGACCACCCGCTGCCAGGGCGCTTCGTCCTCGTCCGCAATCTGGTTCATCGCCCACCCCGCTTCCCGCGCCGAGCAGCCCACTTCGTCCCCCACCTGCCCGTAAGACATGACTAACCCCGCCGGGATCAGCCGCACCCGCTCCCGCACCAATCTCACCAGCGTTTCATCTTCCATTATCGTCGACGAGTCCTCTGTTCTACGTTATCCCTATCTTCGTCATACTCAGTGTCTTCACAAGGTTCATCGCCACGTCGGCGAAAATTCCCAGGAACGGCATTAGTAGCCAGAACACGGTACGCTCCATGAAGGTCTTCCCGAAGCTGCCACGAAATAAATTCTGAGGCTAAGATAAACACCGTCCAGGGGACGGAAGATTTCAGCAAGGGGTTATTTTTGTGTCGCCTCGACACTGTTTTGTCGGAGCCTCGGATTTCAATCCGTGGCAGCTTCTGCATTCTATCGCACAGGCTTGTTCAGCTCAGTCTCAACCGCCGCGACGACGTCCGGGGAAAGCGGGTCGTGGCCGGCGGGGAAGCGGTTCACGACCTGGCCGTTTCTGCCGATGAGGAACTTGGCGAAGTTCCACTCAATGTCGCCGCCGAACTGCGGGTCGGTCTGCTTGGAGGTCAGGAACGCATACAGGGGAGCCTGGTTCGGGGCTTTGACGCTGAGTTTGGAGAATAAATCAAACGACGTTTGGTATTTCTCCGTGCAGAACTGGCGGATTTCGGCATTGGACCCCGGCTCCTGGGAAGCGAAGTCGTTGGCGGGGAACGCGAGGATCCGCAGGCCCCGGCTTTGATATTTCTCGTAGAGGGCTTCCAGCGACTTGTACTGAGGCGTGTTGCCGCACAGCGACGCCGTGTTGACGATCAGCAGAACTTTGCCGGCGTAGCGGGACAGCGGCACCGGCTTCCCCGCAATGTCCGGGACGGTGTAGCTAAGGACACCTTTCGGGGCAATGGATTTCGGCACCGCGGGCTTCGCGTGTGCGGGAACGACGACCAGGGGCAGCAGAGCAAGGCTGAGAAGGAAGATTGGCTTCATGGGCCTTTATTCTCTGTTGCGTTCCTCTTTTCCTGCTCAACGGCCGGGGGCAGGCACAAAAAGAAAAAGCCCGGCGCTCTGGAAGGAGGGCCGGGCCGGGAACAGGAACCCGGATTGGAAATCCGGGTCTTCTCTAAAGAGATCGTCCACCTGCGTGGACATAAGACAAGAACAGCCTTCTGCCTCACTTCTTATGTCTGCGAAGGCAGACAATCGCACTTCAAAAGCCCTGCACTTCCAGTGCAGGGGCTTACGCAAGATGCCGAGTACAAGCTAAGCCGTCTGCGCTGCCGTGGTGCGCCTGCGGGCCTTGACGACGAGTGCGCCGAGGCCAAGAGCGGCCAGGGCCAGCATGCCGATCTGCGACGGCTCCGGGGCGGCGGAGGCGATTGGGGCGTTGTTAGACGATAGCCGAATGTTGTCGTAGTCTGACTGCTTGGTTACTGACGGGCCAGACAGCACGATGGCGATCTTGCTGGGAGCCACCGTAGGCGTATAGGTCGCGCTCAACATATCATATGTGCCGAGGGCAGCCGGGGTGGTAACGCTCGCGCTGGCTACTGCGGAGCCGAGTGTACCGTCAGCATTCACCGAGTAAAAGGAAATAGTACCGAACCCGCCGCCGTAGCCTCCATCTGTCAGGCTGTCTGCGCGGTTCAGCACATCGCCGGTCAATGTGAAAGTCGTGCCGGGAGCGTAGGTGCCGAGCGAGATGGTCTGAAATACATTCCCCTGGTTGACATACAGGAACTGGCTGCCGCCGTCTGGGTCGGCACCGGGGTTAACATAGTTGAAGTTGCCCTGATCCTTCTGAACGCCGTACTGGCTTCCGCCCGGAGTACCCACAGTAAGTGAGTTGTCGGTCCAGCCTTTAATTTGCTGCCCGGTCGTGTAGTCCTGGGAAGTGACTATGCCGGAAGCAAACGGCTGGCTAAAATCACCGTTAATGACGGAAATCGTTGACTGGGCGGACGCCGGGTGCGCGGCGAAGGCGGCGAGGCCGAGGGCGGCAAGCGTAAAGAGCGCTGTGCGCGTGGTTGACAAGTGCGTGTCCTTTCAAGGTAAGCAGGGAGAAACTGCTTGGGGCGGTACTGCTTAGAGAAATAAGGGCTGCGGTTTAACCTGAGTGTTTTTCTACAATGACAGTATACAAAAAAGTCTGCCTGCTGTCAAGAGCGAAAGACTGCACAATGAGTGTAAGACATCTTACGGCAGGCACAAAGCTGGTCCACGCAGCGCAATCACCTATAGTGTTACTGCAAAATCCATGCCAAGTATGCTTGCTTTGGCCAATAAACACAAAAAAAGCCGGGTGCATTTCTGCACCCGGCTTTTTTGCCGGTTTTTGCCGGCCTATTCTTCCTCTTCGTCCAGGAACCGCTCGGCGTCCATTGCGGCCTGGCAGCCGGAGCCGGCGGCGGTGATGGCCTGCTTGTAGACTGTGTCCTGGACATCGCCGGCGGCGAAGACGCCGGGAATGTTTGTCACGGGGCCTCCCGGCACGGTCACGATGTAGCCCTGATCGTCCATCTTCAACTGGCCTTCAAACAGCTTCGTATTCGGCGAATGGCCGATGGCGATAAAGACGCCGTCGGTGGGGAAAAACGAATCTTGATCGGTCTTCAGGTTGTGCAGGGTCAGGCCCGTCACTTTGCCGAGTTCCGGGTCATGGATGGCTTTAACGGCGGAGTTCCAGACAAACTCGATCTTCGGGTTGTCGAACGCCCGCTTTTGCATAATTTGTGAGCCGCGCAGCGTGTCCCGGCGATGGATAATCGTCACTTTGGACGCCATGCGAGTCAAATAATTCGCTTCTTCGAGCGCCGTGTCCCCGCCGCCGACGACTACCACTTCCCGGCCCCGAAAGAAAAAGCCGTCGCAGGTCGCGCAGGCCGAGACGCCCTTGCCGTAGAGCGCCGTCTCGGTCGGCAGGCCCAGCCACTTCGCCGACGCGCCGGTGGTCACAATGGCGGTCTTAGCCCAAAATTCTTTATTGTCGTCGGTCTTGATATGGAACGGGCGCTGAGAAAAATCTACCGACGCGACGTTTTCGGTCAAAAACTCCGCCCCGACCCGGCCTGCCTGCCGGCGCATCTGGTCCATGAGGTCCGGCCCCATGATGCCCTCGGCAAAGCCGGGAAAGTTTTCCACGTCCGACGTGATCATCAGCTGCCCGCCGGGCAGGTTCGGAGCGCCGCCTTCAATCACCAGCGGGTTTAAATTGGCCCGCGCCGCGTAAATTGCCGCCGTCAGCCCGGCAGGCCCGGAGCCGATGATCACGACGTTGCGCGGCTCGTTCGGGCGGGTGATGGCAGGGTCTATTGTGGAAATGTCGGGAGTGGTAGTCACGGAAAAGCCTCTTCTCGTTTTAGTCGGCATGAAATTGTTGAGTCTATTTTAGACAAGCGCAGGATTAAAACAAACGACCGGGGAGCGGAGTTCCCTTGACACGCTCTTTCGCCGTGTGCTATCGTACATCCATGCGTCTTCCCGCTGTGATCGCCTCGCGGCGGCTGCTTTGCGTCGTCCTGCTGACCCTGCTGCCCCTGCCGGCGGTGTGGCTGGGAATGTATCAACTGGACAGCATTTTGTGGACGTTCGTATTTTACCACGGCTTTTGCCTGCTGCCCGCCGCGATCTGGGGACGCGCGTTGTGGCGCGGCGCCCTGCGCTGGCCGACGGGGCGGCAGTGGGCCGCGCTCGCCGTCGCCGTCGCCGTCGCGCTGCCGCTCACGCTGTTTGTTTACAGCAAAATCGGCCGGGTGCTTTTGGACAGCCCGGACCTTCTGCGCTCGGTGGTCACTGAGCGCGGCTTTCAGACCGCCTGGCTGCTGCCGTTCGGCGTGTATTTCGTCGCCGTCAACGCGACGCTGGAAGAATTGTTCTGGCGGGGGGTGGTGCTGAACGAGCTGCGCGGGACAGGGGAGACGATTTGGGCGCTCGGCGCGATCTGGACGGCGTTCACGTTCGCTGCCTGGCATTATTTGGTGCTGCGCCTGCTGCTCCGGCCCGGCTGGGCGGAAGCGACCGTGCTGGGAGTTTTGGCGGCCGGCATCTTTTTTGCCTGGCTGTACCGGAAAACGCACTCCATCATTGTACCGATTTTGTGGCACGGCTTGTTATTTGATTTCGCGCTGGTTGTCGTCTTCCGTGCGGTCCTGCGCGGTTAGTTTGGAGATTAACATGGGAGCGAAAGTGCTGGTGACGGGGGCGGCGGGAAACGCCGGGCAGGCGACTTGCCGGCGGCTGGCCGAGGCAGGGTACACGGTGCGGATGGCCGACGTCGGGCCGCCGACGCCTGAAGACAGAGCGCTCGGCGAGTTTGTCCGCTGCGACACGCGCACCGTCACGGACGTGCAAAGCGCGGTCGCCGGATGCGATGCCGTAATCCACCTCGCGGCCTGGCACTGCGCCCATCAGCCGCCGGTCAGCGATGCCACGATTTTCGCCGTCAACATTGACGGCACCTTTAACCTGCTGGAAGCCTGCCGCCGCGAGGGTGTCAACGCCTTTGTCTTTGCCTCATCAATGGCCTATGGCCTCGGCGGCGTCTACGGCGCGACCAAAGTTTTAGGTGAGAACTTGTGCCAGATGTACCATGAGATGACCGGGGCGTCGGTGGCGATGCTCCGTTACCATGATTTCGTGCCGAAGCCCTATTTGGACTTCGGCGCGATGCTGCTTCGGAACGGGGTGGACCGGCGCGACGTGGCGGGGTCGAATGCCGCCGCGCTGAAGGCGGCGCTGGACAGGCGCTTCGGCCTGTTCCGCACGGTCGTCCATACGGCGCACGGAATGCCGCCGGAGGTTGTCGCGGACTTCCGCACGCTCGGCCCGGCCTGGGCCGAAACGCAGGTTTCGGGGTCCGCAGCGCTGCTGGCGAAGTACCAGATCCTGCTGCCGGAGAGCGTCGAGCAGCACGACCTGTCGGAAGCCGCGCAGAAGATGGACTGGACGCCGAAGATCGGCTTCCGTGAGTTCCTGCGCGATTTAGCGGCGCGGGACGCGCACGGCGAGGATGTCCGCGCCCTTTGGGCGCCGGGCCAGATTTCAAGCAGTCAGTAAGCCTCCTGCCCTAATTCTGGGGAGCCGGAGTTAAGAAGCCGAATGCTCTGCGTCTGTATTGCTCCCCAGAATTGGGGCGGGGGGGCTTACTACCACCCGACCCGGTGGTAGGCTTGCAGCAGAACGTCGCCGCGACCGAAGGCCGCCGGAGTCCAGAATTTGCCGTAAGCCGGGCCGTTGTTGCGCCGCCAATTTACCGCAAGCGTCCAGTCGCGGGCGGCGACATAGCGAACGCCGAGCGTGACTTGACGGCCTTCGGGGTCGTCTCTGCCCGGCTTGAGGCGCTCCAAGCGTCCGACGAGACTCCATTTCTCGTGCTGCGGCAGACGATAATAGGCGTCCAAGTACCAGCCGGTCATTTGATCCCCGGCCAGTGTCCCGAACAAGTACTCGCCGCGCACCAAAAGCTGCGTCTTGGTGTAGCGCAGGTCCAGGCCGTTGATATGCACCGGCTGTGTCCCCGGCGCGTTCGGATACTCCTGCACGGCCCCGTCCCACCGGCTGAAGCCGAAAATCGCCGTTCCGGTGTAAGTCTGTACCCGCGCCGCCGCGCCCCGGATGCGGCCCTGGTTGTCCCAAATCCCCGTGCCGCGACCGCTGAAGCCCGCCGCTTCAATCTGCACGTTCGGCGGCCCGCCGGTCCAGGCAGCGCCCGGCACACCCCAGTCTACCGAATGGTAGGCATAGTCGCCGCGTGCCAGCGGGTAGTCAATCAGGCCGGACGCATACGTCTCGCGCGGGTCGTAAATCCCGAACGGCAGGCGCACGATCCCTGCCGCCGCCGTCCCCGCCGTGCCGCCCCACTCCTTTTCAACCGATGCCTGCTGGACCCCGTAGAGGCCGTACCGATGGGTCCCGTAAAGCTGGAGATGGACGCCGGGCGCGACTGTCGTATTGGTCCGCAGCGCCGACGAATACAGCTTTGTTCCCGACGCGCCCGACGCCGCAATTCGGCCCCGCAAGTCAAAATCCAGCTCGTTGATACCCGAAGCGGTCTGCGCGTGCGCGGCGGCGACGAAGCTCAAAAGCGCCAGCAGTGCAAACGCCGGCTTAAACAGTCTCTTCATGCTTCCAGTATCGGCATTTGTCCGGCGTCCGTTAGACCGGCAGCCGCAAACCCTCTAAAAACCCGGCATTCTTGCCGATAACATCGGCATGAAGACTTTACTTACCTGCCTTCTGGCTTTTCCTGCTGTTTTCAGCGCCGCTTGGGCCACTCCCGCTTCGGCGGGCGCCGTCACCGGCATAGTCTCCGACGGACACGGCGCGGCGCGAGGCGCGGTCGTGTACCTGTCCGGCACGGCGTCCACTGCGCCGCTCCCAAACGCCAGCGTGGACCAGCGCGACAAAATGTTCACGCCCCATGTCTCGGTGGTGACGCGCGGGACGACCGTGCGCTTCCCCAACGACGACTCGGTGTTCCACAACGTCTTTGCCTATTTCCAAGCCAAAAAGTTCGACCTCGGCATGTATCCGCGCGGCACGACCAAGAAAGTGACGTTCGATAAAACCGGCCTGGTGATCATTTTGTGCAATGTCCACTCGTACATGAGCGCGTATATCATGGTGGTGGACACGCCTTACTATGCCGTGTCCGACGGCTCCGGTCACTTCCGCCTGCCGAATGTGCCGCCGGGGACGTATACCCTCCACGGCTGGCATGAAAGCGGCGCGACGCTGACGCAGACTGTCTCGGTCGGCAGCTGGCCGCAGACGCTGTCGCTGGCTTTGGCCCGGAAGTAGTTTTGATGCACCTGAGCCTTCGCACCAAAATCCTGCTTTTGATTGCCGGAACCGCTGTCGGGCTGGTTTCGGTCATCCTGCTGGCGTTTACCCTGCTGATCTCGCGGGAGATGAACCGGGGCGTTCAGGCCGATGTCCGGGCGACCGGCGGCGTTCTGGCCCAGCTTCTGCGGGAGCGCTCGGCGATCCTGCTGTCGCAGGCCCAGATTGTCGCCGACGACCCGCCCCTGCAAGCGGCGCTCGGCACAAGCGACCCGGCGACGGTGCTGGACAAAGTGAAGGACTACGAAAAGAAGCTCGGCGTCGAAGCGGTCATTGTGACGGACCGGGACGGCAGCGTGCTGGCGGACACGGACGGCGCGGCTGCCGTCCATTCGGCCCTGGGACACGACCCCGGCATCGCCGCCGCGCTGAACAATCAAGCCTGGTCGGGCATCACGTTCCGGCAGGGCCGGCTCATGCTGGCCGTCTGCGTTCCCGTCAAGATCGGCGCGTATCCGTGGGGGACCCTGTCCTTCTACCGTGCGATTGATCCGGCGGTCGCAAGCAGCCTGCATGAATCGCTTGGCACACAAGTCGCGTTTGTCGATGCCGGCCGGGTGGTCGGCGCGTCCTGCCCGCTGCCCCAGCGCCTGCCGTCGCCCTCCGCGCCGTCGGTGGTGTCGTTGAATGGCGTGTCTTATTTTGCGCTCTATGCGCCCCTGCCGACCACCGACCCGGCGGCCCGAATGGGCTATGTCACTTTGCGCCCTTACAGCGCCGCCATGCGCCTGTACCACCGCTGTTTGATCGTCTTTCTGGGGGCGTCTTTGGTCACTCTGCTGCTCGCACTCACGGGCGGAGCCTGGACAGCCCGCAGCCTTACGCGCCCGCTCGACGGCGTGGTCCAGGCCGCCGAGACGCTGCGCCGGGGGGACTGGCCGGAGCGGTTCGAGATCAGCCGCAGCGACGAAATCGGTCTGCTTCAGACAGTGTTCAACGAAATGACGGTTTCTTTGCGGAGCAGCCAGGAGCGGCTGCTGGCGCTGATTGACACCGACCTTTTAACGGGACTGGACAACCACCGGCGCTTTCAGGAGCGTTTGGAGCAGGAAGCGGGCCGCTGCGCCGGATCCGGCGAGAGTTTATCCCTGCTGCTGTTTGACTTGGACCACTTCGGCGCTTATAACCAGCAGCATGGCCACGCCGCCGGGGACAAGGCCGTGCAGGACACGGCGCAAACGCTGCAATCGCTGCTGCCGGAAATCGCCGTCGTGTCCCGCTACGGCGGCGAAGAATTCGCCGTGCTGCTGCCCCAGTGCGGCCTCGCCCAAGCGGAAGAAGTCGCCGAACAGATACGCGCGGCAGTGGAGCGCTTCGATTCGGGCCTGACCCTCAGCGCCGGGTGCGCCGAGTTCGGCACCCATTCCGCTGAAAGCGCCGGGCTTGTGCTGGCCGCCGAGCTGGCCGTTTCCCGTGCCAAGCAGCTTGGGCGAAACCGGGTCTGCCGCTTTGACACGCTGCCGGGCGCGGACGCCAATGCCGACCCCTACCAGCTCCACCGTTTCTTGAAAGATGAAAGTTTGTCCACCATTCAAGCCCTCGCCGCCGCGGTAGACGCCAAAGACGCCTACACGCAGGGCCATTCGTCGCGCGTCGCCCGCTACGCAGTCGCGCTGGCCCAGTCCATCGGCCTGTCCGATGCCGAAGTGGATCTGGTGCATATCACCGGCACCCTGCACGATGTCGGCAAAATTGGCGTTCCCGACTCCATTTTGAAGAAGCCGTCGCACCTCGACCCCGAAGAGCGGCGCATCATGGAGACGCACCCGGCGCTGGGCGAAGTGATCATCCGCAAAGCGCCGCAGCTCGCGAACACGCTGCCGGGCGTCCGCCATCACCACGAGCGATGGGACGGCAAGGGCTATCCGGACGGCATCGCGGGCGAGGCCATTCCGCAGCTTGCCCGGCTGCTGGCCGTCGCCGACACATTTGACGCCATGACGAGCGACCGGCCTTACCGCAAGGGGATGTCCTGGGAGATTGCTTTAGGAGAAGTGGGACGATGCGCCGGAACGCAGTTCGAGCCGCGCCTGGCCGAAGCGTTTGTTGCTCTTATGCAGGCGGATCTGGGGAAGAACACGGCAGTATGATAAGAGAGCGTGGGAGCAGGGAGCGTGGGACTGAAGTCCTACGCTGTATGCCTGCGGCATTACTTCGTATGGGGCGAAGACGCCTAATCTCCACCTGCGTGGAGAAAGAATAAGATTTCGTACACGGTCTGCTCCTTGTCGGCGAAGGCCGACATTGGGCGTCTTCGCCCCATACGAAGTAATGCCGCAGGCATACAGCGTAGGACTTCAGTCCCACGCTCCCTGCTCCCACGCCCTTACTCGTATCTTAATGCCGTAATCGGGTCCAGCTTCGCGGCCCGGAACGCCGGGTAGATGCCGAAAAAGAGGCCGACGCCGACGGAAAAGCCGAAGCCAAGCTCCGCCGCCCACAGCGGAACAAAAGTCGGCAGACTTCCGTGCGTCAAGCCATTGACCGCCTGAGCAATCCCGTAGCCGCAGGCGACCCCGATCAGGCCGCCGAGACCCGACACCACCATCGCCTCCACGACAAATTGCAGCAGGATCGCGCTTTTTGTCGCCCCGACCGCCTTGCGGATGCCGATCTCGCGCGTCCGCTCCGTCACCGACACCAGCATGATGTTCATAATGCCGATGCCGCCGGTCAAAAGCGCCAGGCCCCCCACCCCGCCCAGCACAAGCTGAATGCCGTTCAAGACGGTGTCAATCTGCTTCAAGATGCCTTCCTGCGTGTCCACGACAAAGTCTTTGTAGTTCAGCGGGTGCCGCTGCTTCAGAATGCTCCACGCCTGGTCGGCGGCGGCTTCCGCCTCCGAGATGTCTACGGCGCGGGCCGTGAAGCCGTCAATCTTGTCGGAGTTCGCGAAGCGCTTCTGCACGGTGGTTAAAGACGTGAAAATGGAATTGTTGAAGTCGCCGCTGAAGCTGGCGTCTTTTTTCTCTAACACGCCGACGACGACAAGCGAGACTTTGGAGCCGTCATTGGTCGAACACAAAATCTCTTTGCCGAGAGCATCTGTGTTTGGGAACAGGTCATCTTTGGCTTTCTGGCCGAGAACGCACGCTTTGCCCCAGCTTGCTACGTCGTCCGGGCGCAGAAACCGGCCCGACGCGGGGGCGATGTTGAAGGTCTGATCGAACGTGTCATCCACGCCCGACAGCGTCACCTGCCGCCGGTGCGGACCGTTCTGGGCAACGACCGACGTGTCTATTTTTGGGCTGACGGCGTTGATAAGGGTCGCACGAGCGGCGACAGCCCGCGCGTCGTCCATCGTCAGCCCTGAAAACCCGCCGCGTGCGACCGTCCCGACTTTCGGCTCGTAGGACGCAAACAGCAGGTTCGCGCCGTTGCCGGCGAACTGGTCCAGCACCTGCTGCCGAATGCCCTGCACCAGCGAGATCATCACAATGACCGACATGACACCGATGATGACGCCCAGCATTGTCAAGAGCGCCCGCAGCTTATTCGCCCACAGCGCGGCGAGCGCGACTTGGATGGACTCAAAGAAGATCATAGTGCGGCAAAGCTCCGAGAAGCTGTGCGGGCGACTGAAGTCGCGGCAACAAAGGCACGAAACCTGCCTTCGCGGACTCAGACTCCGAGACTTGATCCTAACCTGCGAAGGCAGGTTTCGTGCCTTTGTTGCCGCGACTTCAGTCGCCCGCTCCCCCTGCCCTGCGGCCCCGCCACAGCAGCACGCTCCCGGCGGCGATGCCGAACAGGAGCAGCGGAAGAAGAAACGAGCGAGAGTGAGCGGGCGCGGCGGCCTCATCGGCGGGAGAAAGCGGCGGCGAGTCGTCCAGGGCGGGCGCATCCGCCGGAATCAGCACGGATACGGCACCGGGAACGATCTCCACCGTCAGGCTGTCGGTGCGTCCGCCGTCTTCGCCGTCAAACTGGACCGGCTGGGTCCGGCGCGGCTTCAGCGTCACTTTTTTGGCTTGATGCACTTCCAGCGATGAGTCCTGATGGGCGCGGCCCAACAGAGCGCTTCCGGCCAGATGCGCCCAGTGCGCCAGCGTCGCCGCCTTGACAATCCCAATATCCAAAAGGCCGTCGTCCGGCGTCGCCGTCGGCAGAACCGAAAGCCCCCCGGTGATCTTGCCCATATTCGCGAGCAGCACGGTCTTCGCCCGGCGGCGCAGGGGCGGCTTGTCGTCGAGATAAATATCAATAAACGCCCGGCGGCGGGGCAGGTTCTTAAACGCCGCCCGGAGGTAGGCCCATTTACCGAGCTTATTTTTCGCTTCCCGGTCGGTGTCCGCGATCATCTGGGCGTCCATGCCCATGCCGCCCATGATGGCGAAGTAGCGGCCCTCGCTTGTCCGGGCCAAATCCAGCGCGTAAGGCTTGCCGGAAAGCGCGACATGGACGGCGTCGGGAACCGTGGTTGGGATGCCGAGGTTGATGGAAAGAAGATTGCCTGTGCCGGCGGGCAGTACGGCAATCGGAATGTCTGTCCCGACCAGCGCCGACATGGCCTCCATGACCGTGCCGTCGCCGCCGGAGACCGCCAGCAGGTCCGCGCCGTCCTGCACCGCCTGCGCGGCCAGGTCTTTCGCACCTTTTTTGAGTGAAGTTGCGATAAACTGGCAGGTGTAGCCGTCTACGGTCAGCGCGTCGGAGATCAGCTTTTTGCGCTCTTCCGGGTCGCTCTGGCCGGACACGGGGTTGAAGATCACAAAAACGGATTTCAGCGGCTTGGCTTCTTCAGGCTGAGTTGAGGTTTCTTGCATTGTGCCGTGAGTGTACCCGAAATAGCGCCTTATCCTCTCGGCGCAGGCCGCAGCGTGACCGACTGCTTCAATATCCGCATTTCGCGCTTGAGGCGGCTGGATTCTAATTGAGTCATGACCAGGCGGCTCAAAGAGCGCAGGGCTTCCATTTGTTCGGGAACAAGGGTGCGGGGAACGTAGTCAACGACGCACAGCGTGCCGAGCGCGTAGCCGTCGGAAGTCAAAAGCGGCGCTCCCGCATAGAAACGAATGAACGGCTCCTGCGTCACCATGACGTTGCGCGAAAAGCGGGCGTCAAGCTGCGTGTCTTCCACCACCAGCATTTCGGTTCCGACCAGCGCATGGGCGCAAAACGACGCCTCGCGGGAGGTTTCGCAGGAATCAATGCCGTTTTTGGCAAGGAACCACTGCCGGTTGCTGTCAATCAGGCTGATCATGGACAGGGGCGTCCGGCAGATAAACGCCGCCAGTCGGGCGATGTCGTCAAAGACGGCGGAGCGAAGCAGGCCAAACGCGCCGTAGCGGCGGAGCGCTTCAAGGCGTTCCGGTTCGTCTCCGGGGACCGGCGCGGAAAGTTGGGTTTCGTCGGCAGCCAAAGCAAAGGTTCCTGTTAGAATTACGGCCTAGTAGACTTAACAGCTATTAGTGCATAATCCATGCCAACAGTGAAGGACACAGAGGAAAGTGGAAAAGCCACCTGGGGGGGACTCGAACCCTCGACCTAGAATTTAGAAGATTCTTGCTCTATCCAGCTGAGCTACCAGGCGACAGGGGAACACAAGCGGGGAACCGAAAAGAGGAAAAGCGGGGTAAGAGAATCGAACTCTCGACATCAGTTTGGAAAACTGGGGTTTTACCATTAAACTAACCCCGCGCTCTAGAGGTATTATACGCGGTGCAAAAAGAATTGTCAAGAGAAAAATCAGCTTATGAGCGAAATTGAAGCGTGGATCAGTCAGCTAGAGCGCAGCGAAAGCAATGACGCCCGCGCAGATGCCGCCGAAGAGCTGGGCGAGTTCGGCGGTTCAGCCGCCATCGCCGCGCTGTCGGCAGCCCTCGCTGATCCGTCTGATACGGTCAAAGTCAGTGCCGTGCTGGCGCTCGGCGAGCTGCGCGTTTCCGAAGCATTTGGCGCTGTCGCTGCGTTTCTGACGGACCCGGAACCCAATCTGCGCGGCGCGGCGGCGGTCGCGCTGGGGCAGATCGGCTTGGCCGAAACGGCGGCGCTTTTGCTGCCGCTGGAATTCGACCCTGTAGCCGCCGTGCGCGGGGCGGCGGCATGGGCGCTGGGAACACTCGGCGACTGGGCCGCGTATGACGTTCTGACCCGAATGGTTCGTGACCCCGACGCCGATGTCGTGGACGCGGCGGCGGAGGCCCTGCGGCGGATAAGAAAGCAAAACACATAAATACAGAGCAGCCCCCGCCCCAATTCTGGGGAACAATTTCTGGGGAACAATTTCTGGGGAACAATACAGATAAGACGCGGCCTAATCCGACCGTATCCCATTCCGGCTCCCCAGAATTGGGGCGGGGGGCTGCTCTCACAACTCAGCAAGGTACGACAACAAAGCGATGACTGTTTTTCGATCTTTCGGCCCGCGCTTTTTCCCTGCGCGGCTTGCCCTTTTCGGCCTCTGCGCCCTGCTGCCGATCCCGGCAGCGCAGGCATCTTCGCATCACCGCCATCATCGCCACGCACCGGCGGCGGCGGCGCAAGTGGTTTTGGATTTATCGCCCGTCGTCGTGCAGCCCTATGTCGTGCCGACGGCGACCGACCCGGCGCGGGCGAGTTACCTGCGGCGCATGAACCTGGAAAACGGCGTTGAAGTTCGCTCCACACGCGGCATCCAGCCTGCCGATGTCACGACGCGCGATTTATTTATTCTCAGCATCACGCAGTCCCTCGAAGGCGGCTTCGACTCGGTCAACGTTTATGATAAAGGTGTTTTGTCGTGGGGCG
Source organism: Capsulimonadaceae bacterium (assembly GCA_965277885.1). Classification (GTDB taxonomy): domain Bacteria; phylum Armatimonadota; class Armatimonadia; order Armatimonadales; family Capsulimonadaceae; genus JANXMY01. The sequence goes on from CBDIDS010000003.1 coordinate 2,128,048, forward strand.
TCATGCAGTGGACCGCCGGGACCGGCAGTCTGCCGCCGGTCCTGACTTATATCAAGCGGCGGCTAATCGGCACAGGACAGAAAAAAGTCTGGGACAAAGTGTTTGTCGGGCAGGGTTTAGACGCCGACGCGCGGGGATTGATCGCTTACGGCAAGCCGCTTCAAACGTCCGATGAGATGCGGCTGGCCTTTCGCGGCTCGGCGATCCCCGGCAATTACGACCCGAAGATCGCAAGTTACTGGGCCACCGTCTTCGCCCGCGCAGGCCGTCAGCCTGCCGTGCAAAAGTTTCAGTGCGAGTATGCCGAGCGCCGCGTAGAGGCGCTCTTGAGACAGAATGCGCCAGGGCAGGGCGCGACGCTGGCGGGCGCCTGCGGCAATGATCCATTTGCCGAAGCGCTGCTGTTTGCTCTTTGGACGAACAATCCACGCCACGCTTTGGAATATGTGTCGGACGCCGCGCAAAGTGCGCGGCGGCAAAGCGGCGAAACGGATCCGGCGCTCTGGGGGCCGGAGACGTTTCGGGATGCGCTGCTGGCCCGGTGCCGTGTTTCCCGCTTTGGGAACTGGCCCGCGCGGGCCGCGCTGATTGCCCAGCGTGCCGATGCGCTCCACTCCGCCGCGCCGCCTACGCTGACTCCCTACGAGCGGGTCTGCCAAACGGCGCTGTCCCAGCGCAAAGTCCAGCTTGCGAGCCGCCGCAAGCCCGTGCCGGCGCCGCGCCCGCTGCTGTCCAAGCGCAGGCTCGCCCGGCCTAATCCGCCTCGGCGTGGTATACTGAAAGTATCTTGAGATACTTAAAGCCGCTGATCATTGCCGCTGTCATTATCGCGCTTGTCGCCGTGGTCGGGCGGGCCGTCACAAAATCGCTGCATAAGCCGCCGGTCCCGCCGCGCACCGTGGCGGCGACGCGCGGGGACATCACGATTGAGGTGTCTGAAACCGGCACGATTGAACCCGTAGACAAAGTGGATGTCAAAAGCAAGGCTGCCGGGCGTCTGCTGTCCATCCCGATTACCGAAGGCCAGTTTGTCCGCAAAGGCCAGCTCATCGCCGTCGTAGATCGGTCGCTGATTGACCCGCAGCTCGCTCAAAGCGAGGCCCAGCTCCGGTCCGCTCAGGCCCGCTTGTCCCAGACGCAGGCCGAGTACGCTTTGCAGGTGCAGCAGACGGCGGCGGCGATTGCCGAAGCGAACGCCGCGCTTGCGACCGCCAAGACCCATCTTGCTGTGGTCGCCGCCGCCGCCCGCCCGCAGGAGCTGGCCCAGCAAAAAGAAGCCGTGGACCGGGCGCAGATCTCGGTTGCCGACGCCCGGCGGACCCAGAAGCGCCGGGCCGCGCTGCTCGCGCGGGGCTTTATCTCGCAGGCCGACTATGACAGCGCCCAGGTCGCCGTAGACACTGCCGAAAGCACGCTTGCGACCGCCCAGCAGGCCCAGGCGCTGACAGCCGCCGGGCCGCGCGTGCAGGACGTAGCCGACGCCGAGGCCCAGGTTCAGTCGGCGCGGGTCCAGCTTGAGGCCGCCGACGCGAACTCCGGGCAGAACGCGGTCAAATACTCGGACATCGCTCAGGCACGCGCCGCCGTGGCCCAAATTGCAGGAACTATTCAGCAGCTTCAAGTGAGCATCGGCGATACACGCATTGTCGCCCCGGCGTCCGGGCTGGTGCTGAAAAAGTACAAAGAGCCGAACGAGATTGTCCAAAGCGCGACCACGGGCTTTTCCGATGCCCAGTCCATTGTCGCGACCCTCGGCAGCCGCCTTCAAGTCACGGTGGACATCAATGAAGTGGATGTCGCCAAAGTCGCGCTCCATGCGCCCGCCGTCATCACCGTGGACGCCCTGCCCGGCGCCGAGTTCCCCGGCACGGTAACGCGGGTCGCCCCGGCGTCCACCAATGCGTTTTCGTCCGACGGCGGCAGCGGGAGCAGCACAAGCTCGATTTCCAAGTTTTCGGTCAAAGTGGCATTTGATCGCAGCGACCCGCGCCTGCGCTCCGGCATGAGCGCCAATGTCGCGATTATCAGCCGCAAGCACACGCACGTCGTTCTCGCGCCGCTCGAAGCCGTGCCGTTTTCCGATAAATCAGGGCAGGTGACGGTGATAAACGCCGCCGGCAAGACACAAGCCCGCACCGTGACGACCGGCCTGCGCGACGATACCGAAGTGGAGATCGTGTCGGGGCTTGCGCCCGGCGAAAAGCTGGTCGTGCCGCCGACCGACGGCGCCGGCCGCCGAAAAGTCGACATCGGCGGCGGACCCGGCGGCAATTAGGCGGCTCCCCGCTCCAATTCTGGGGAGACATACGGAGAAGAACAAAGCGCCGTCGTCTTCAGCATTCTCTTGTTCCGGCTCCCCAGAATTGGGGCGGGAAGCCTTTTCTTTCACCCCTTGCAATTCTTGCCGCTTTCCCTTATAATAAAGTCGGCGGAAAAACATACAAAAACTTAGGACGCGATATAAAGAGAGGGAAAGAATGAATCAAGGACGTAAGCACAGACGCTTGGCAGATAATCTCGGATTGATCGGGCTTGGCCTTGCACTGGCCCTGGCGGTCGCCGGGTGCGGCGGCGGAGGCGGCAACGGCAACTCCGGCGGCGGGAGCAGCACCGGCACTTCCAGCACCGGCACAAGCACGACCGGCTCAAGCACAACGGGGTCAAGCACGACCGGCACAGGCACCGGCAACAACTTGCCGCCGCCGCCGCCCATTCAGATCGTGCCGTAATATGCGGCTTAACCCACGGGTGCTTTTGGTCTGTCTCGGCATCGCGATTGCTATCGCGGCGGCATTCTCCCTGCGCTGGTTTTCCACCTACCAGCCGCTGACGGCGCTTGGCGGCGGCCCGATGGGTGCAGATCCGTTTGCGCTGGAAGCCGACAACGTGCAGGTCGTCGGGCGCGGCGGCGGGACGGTCCACTGGCGCATGAAGGCGCAAACGGTGGCTCTCAGCCAGGACCGCCGGACCATCACGATTGCAGGCATCCGTCGGGGGACATTGTACTCCGAGGCAGGCCGGCCCAGCGTCGTCGTCTCCGCCGACCGGGCCATTTACGGGACGCCGTTCGGCGTCATCAGCTCCAGCGGCGCGGGAAACTTGTCGGTGTCGGGCCATGTCACGGCCCATGTGCTGAACGCGGAGCATCCGACGCTCCGAACCGGTCTGATGGAATGGAACACGGCGAGCAGCGTTTTGACCTGCCCGGTTTCCGTCACGGCACGCCTGCCGAAGCTGACCGTCACGGCAGGCAGCGCCGCGTACACGTCGCCGCCGGGGTCTCCCCTCCACGGCGTCCTGCGTCTCGGCGGCGGGGTTCATGCTCAGGCTGACACCTCGCGCGGCCTGGCCGATCTCAGCTGCCCCGGCCTGACGTGGAGCGCGGACGGGCAGAGCGCCCAAACGCTCGGTGCAGTCACGGCTCGGATTCCCGGCGGCTTTGGGACGGCCACCGCCGCCGATATTTCGGTCAGCACCCGCACCGGCAATCTCACCGGCCACGGCCTGCGGGGAACACTGCACTTGTCTTCCGAGGTACAATAAGCCATGCGTATCCCCTTACCGCTTTTGACGCTGCTTCCCGCCGCCCTCGGCGTCTTTCTGCTGCGCCCCGGCACCGCTGTTCCCGCACAAGCCGGTGCGAAACCTGCCGAATATGTGACTTATGCATCCGGCATGGCCCAGTGGCTGTCCGCCCCGCACACGCTGGAACTCAGCCAGGGCGTCCAGTTCGGCCAGGACGACGCAACCCTCAAAACCAATGCCGCCGTGGCGCTTCTGGACAAAGACCAAAACCTGGTCAGCGCCAAAGCCCAGGGTCCCGTGCATCTGTTTGATCCGCAGGACGATCTGACGGGCCAGCACGGCTCGGTAGACTTTACGAAGCATCTGGCGACGCTGACCGACAGCATTGTGCTGGTCGTCAAGCCCGGCAGGCGGGAAGCTAATGCCGGCGGCACCTCCGTCCGCAAGCAGTTCAAAGACCCGGCGACGCTGACGTGCCAGGCCATGACTTACGATTATAAATTCAAAGTCGGGCGCATTCCGGGGCCATTGACCGTCACGCAGGTCATCCAGACCAAAGACGACGGCCCGCAGACGCGCGTTTTGACCGCCGACGCCGGATTGTACAACGGCAGAGCCGAAACGATCCAGCTTGTCGGCGACATCAAAGGCACCTACAGCGACGGCAGCGTGATTGAAGGCAACACGCGCACCCTCGGCAAGCCGGTCATTATCAGCATCAAAGAAGGCTCCGAGTCAATTTTGGTTCCGTTCCCGACCACAGGCCATTTTACGACGAAGCCGCAGTCCAAGAACAGCCCGGACGACACAAAAGACGACGAGCCGGATTTGACCCTGCCCGTGCCGCCGGCCCACACGCCAGTGCCCGGCAGCATTGCACCAGCCGCGCCCCAAACGCCGCCGGCTCCGCAGCAAGCGCCCGCACCCACAGCAGCGCCCGATGCCGGCACGTCCCCGGCCCCGCCCGCCGCAGGAACGCCGTAATGGAGATTTTGCACGGGACCGCCGCCGCCCCCGGCGTCGCGATTGCCGCCGCCGCGCGTCTCTCAGACGACTTCGGCACGGCGTCCCTGTCGCCTGAGAGGCTCCGGCGGCTCGGCGAGCGTTTGCGGTCGTTCGGGGTCGAAAACCCCGAACCCGAACAGATCATCATCATCGCCGATAAAATCCCCCCGGCCTTCTGGCTCGCGCCCCTGCCCGGCGTCCAGATTGTCGGCCTCGCCGCACAATCCGAGACTCCCTTGTCGCCCAAGCCGGAAATGCCGTCAGTGACCGGCCTCGGCGAGATGCTCCTGCGCGTGGCCGAAGAAGACGACATCGTGATCATTGACGGCGACCGAGGCCGGGTCTATGTCGCCCCCGATGCGACCACGGTCGCCCGGTATCAGGCCCCGCAGACGCTTTCCCGCCGCTTCTTTCTGGAAGGCGACCACCTGCCCGCCCGGACGGCGTCGGACAACCGGGTCATCACAATCTTGTGCGCGGCGTGGTCGCTGGCCCAGGCCGAGGACGCCATGGCATCGGGCGCAGATGGTCTGGTCGTTCCCGCCGGCAACGATTTTCTCGGCACGGACACCCTGCCGCAGACTGCCGGGGAGCAGGCGCAGACATTGGGCGACCTGGCCCGCATCATCGGCGGCCAGCCCCTTTATTTGGACATCCCGCACGACAATTTAGCGCTGACGGCCCTCGTGCGCGGCGCGGCCCGCCTGCCGCTGCATTTGGTTCTGCGTGACCCGTCCGAGCGTGAAGAGCTTCAAGCGCGGCTGGACGAAATCGAAGCGTCTCTGGAAGAAGACGATGTGCTGTTTGGCCGCGTTCAGCTCGAACTCGGCTTTGCGACGGAAGGCGGCGACGCCGAAGACGACCTGCCGGAAACTTTGGACGGCTTCGCAGGAACCTTCCTCACCGGCAGCCTGCGCGGGGCCTCGTGGGAGCGCCTGCTGCGGGCGGCGGGCCAGGCACGTCATGCCGGCAAGCCTGCCACAGTCCGTATCGGCGGCGACTGGTGGCCGCAGGTGCTGGGCGACGCCGTCGGTATGGGCTTCGGCCAGCTGATTGTCCCCCCCGCCGCCGTCGCGGACATTAAAGACGCAGTGCGGGAATTGTGATGGAAGCCCCCCCGCCCCAATTCTGGGGAGCCGGATTTGGAGAAGAAGCCGACAAGGCCGGTTCCTCACTCTGTACTGCTCCCCAGAATTGGGGCGGGGGGGCGTCTCTCGCCGTCACCACCTCCGTCCGACCCGATCCCGCCCTTGAAGCTCAGGCCCGTACCTGCGCCGCCGAGCTATCCGCCCCGTTTGTCTCCCGCTTCGGCCTGTCCATTGCGGATGTCTTCGCCAAAGCAGACGCCAATCGTCTCTTAATTGTCGGCGAGGACCACCTGCGCCTGCGAGACCGTGCGACCGGCACGGAATACTTTTTCCACCCCAACCTGTTCCAAGTCCGGGCGGCGAACGTCCTGCGCGGCGCTCCCGACCATTTTCTGGAAGCGACTCAGCTTGCGCCCGGCGATTCGCTGCTTGACTGCACGCTCGGCTTTGCGTCAGAAGCCAGCCTCGCAGCGCTTATCGTCGGCGAGACCGGCTTGGTAGTCGGCCTGGAAAGCGTGCCGGAGCTAGCTTTAGTGACGCGCATCGGCGTCCAGAACTTCAGCCTGCACAGCCAGGTGCTGACCCAGGCCCTGCGCCGGGTGCAGGTGGTCACGGCAGACTCCGCCCTCTATCTGCCGCTGTGCGCGGACGCTTCGGTAGATGTCGTGTATTTTGATCCCTTCTTTGAGCATCGCTTGTCAGGCTCGGAAGTCTCGGTTTCCCCGCTGTTCGTGTTCGGCAACCCGGCCCCGCTTCAGCCTGACACAGTTACGGAGGCGCGGCGGGTGGCCCGGCGGCGGGTCGTGATCAAGCACCCGCGCGACGAGCCGCTGCCGGAGCGTATCCAAGAGTGGGTCACGGAGACTCTCAGCAGCCGCAAACGGCGCGTGGTTTACAGCGTTCTGGACGCAGCGCCAAAAACGGGTACAAGTTTTGGGCCGAGTCGGGTACAATAAATGAAATCCATCCCACCTGACCCCATTTAACAGCAAAGACAAGCAGGACTTATGAGCGATTTAGAAGAGTTTTACGGACCCAATGCCGGGTACGTGCTGGACCTCTACGAGCGCTACCAGCAAAATCCCGACGCGGTAGACCCCGCCACCCGCGACACGTTCCAGGAGTGGAACCCAATCGCGGCTCCGCCGCCCGCCCGGAACGGAAACGGCACGGCACCCACGCCCCAAGCTGCCCCGCAGGCAGACGCCCCGCAAGTGGACGTGATGAAAGTGGTCGCTGCCGCTCGCGTAACCCGTCTCGTGCGCGAGATGGGGCATCGGACGGCGCACATCGACCCGCTCGGCAGCACCCCGCCGGGCGATCCCAGCTTGGAGCTGTCGTCGCACGGCCTCACGGAAAGCAATTTAGCAGAGCTGCCGGCGTCGGTGGTCGGCGGGCCGCTGGCAAAAAGTGCGGCGAATGCCGCCGAAGCTTTGCAGCGGCTGCGGTCAGCCTATTCAGGATCCATCGGATACGAAGACGGCCATATCCAGAACCCGGACGAGCGCGACTGGGTACGCGACGCCGCCGAAAGCCGCCGGTTCTTTGCGGGCATCACCGATGATGACAAGCGGGCCGTTCTGAAGCGGCTGTCGGAAGTGGAAGGGTTGGAAAAATTCCTGCACACGACGTTTGTCGGGGCCAAGCGCTTTTCCATTGAAGGCGTAGACGCCCTGGTTCCCGTGCTGGATCAGATCATTCACGAGGCGTCCGCCGCTCATACGCACGAAGTCGTTATGGGCATGGCGCACCGGGGGCGGCTGAACGTCCTGGCGCACGTTCTCGGCAAGCCGTACACGGACATCTTGCAGGAGTTCAAGTCCTCCAAGCAGGACGACAGCGCTTCAGTGGCCGGCGGCTCCCAGCAGGGCTACTTCGGTGACGTGATCTACCACGGCGGCGCACGGCTGGACTTTTCAGACAACGGCGTCGAGCAGATGCCGATCACGCTGACCCCGAACCCCAGCCACTTGGAGTTTGTGGACCCGGTCGTCGAAGGCCGCGCCCGCGCCGCCCAGGACAACCGTCGTCAGGCCGGACGGCCGGTGCAGGACCCGAAAGCGTCACTTGCCGTGATGATCCACGGCGACGCGGCGTTTCCCGGCCAGGGCGTGGTCGCCGAAACTCTGAATATGTCCCAGCTTCCCGGCTACTCGGTCGGCGGGACGATCCATATTATCACCAACAACCAGATCGGCTTCACGACCCTGACCGGCGATTCGCGCTCGACCCTGTACGCCAGCGATTTAGCGAAAGGCTTTGAGATCCCCGTAGTCCATGTCAACGCCGATGACGCCGAAGCGTGCATCGCCGCCGCCCGGATGGCGTTCGCCTACCGCGAAAAGTTCGGCAAAGACTTTTTGATTGACCTGGTCGGCTACCGCCGGTGGGGCCACAACGAAGGCGAAGAGCCGTCGTATACCCAGCCGCGCATGTACGACAACATCCGGGCGCATCCGACGGCGCGTGAACTTTGGGCCAAGCAGCTCGAAGCGCAGGGCGTGGTGACGGCAGACGAAGCGCAGGCGATGGTCACGGCGGTCATGCAGCGCTTGTCCGACGCCCGCAGCCAGCCGTCGGGCAAAGGTCTGGCGAAGGGGCTGCCGACCCCGGAAAATCTAGCGGAAGATGCAAGGCGCATTCAGACAAATGTTCCCGCCGAGGAGCTGATCCGGCTGAACGACGCGCTTCTGGTCCGGCCTGAAGCCTTCACGGCGAACGCCAAACTGGAGCGTTTGGCCTTGCAGCCGCGCGGAGCGGCTTTGACCACCCCCGGCGGCATTCGGTGGTCGCACGCCGAAGCCCTAGCCTTCGCGTCCATTTTGGCTGACGGCACCCCCATCCGCTTGTCCGGCCAGGACGCGCAGGCAGGCACGTTCAGCCAGCGGCATCTGGTACTGCATGACCCGGCGACGGGCGAAACCTACACTCCTCTGCAAGCCTTGCCGGAAGCCCGCGCCTCGTTTGCAGTCTACAATAGTCCGCTGTCCGAGAACTCCGTTTTGGGCTTTGAATACGGCTACTCGATGCACGCCGCCGGCTGCCTCGTGCTGTGGGAAGCCCAGTTCGGCGACTTCGCGAACGGCGCCCAGGTCATCGTAGACCAGTTTATCGCGTCCGGCAACTCCAAGTGGCAGCAGACGCCGTCGCTGGTGCTGCTGCTCCCGCACGGCCACGAGGGCCAGGGGCCGGAGCATACGTCGGCCCGCTTGGAGCGCTACTTGCAGCTTGCGGCAAACGGCAACATGCACGTCGTCTACTGCACCACGGCGGCCCAGTATTTCCATGTGCTGCGCCGCCAGGCCGCGATGCTGCTGGAGACGCCGCGCCCTCTCATTTTGATGACCCCGAAGGGTTTGCTGAAAGTGGACAAGCCGCCGGTCGGCTCTTCTTTAAGTGATTTGTCCGAAGGACATTTCCAGCCTGTCTTAAACGACCCGCGCCCGCGCGAGCGGGACGCCGGGGTCTCTCGGCTTGTTCTCTGCTCCGGCAAAGTGTATGTGGACCTGGCCGCCCGCGAGGACTTCCAGGCGGCAGCCAATGTCGCCGCCGCCCGGATTGAAGAGCTGTACCCATTCCCTTACCCGGAGCTGAAAGAAACGCTGGCCCGGTATCCGAACCTGCGCGAAGTCGTTTGGCTCCAGGAAGAGCCGCGCAACGGCGGCGCCTGGGTGTTTGTGTCGTCGCGCATCCGGGACATCCTGCCGCCGGGTGTGCCGCTTTCTTATGTCGGGCGCCCGAAGTCCGCTTCCCCGTCCGAAGGCTCCTCCCGCCGCCATGCGGTGGAGCAGAACCGCATTTTGTCCGCTGCCCTCAGCGAAGTCGTGCCGCCGGTCCTAAACGGCGCCAAGTCGAAAAGGAGTCCGAGTTATGCCCGCTGAGATCCGTGTCCCGCAGATGGGAGAATCGGTCACTGAAGCCACGATTCTGCGCTGGCTGAAAAAAGAAGGCGAGCGCGTGGAGGCCGGCGAAGCGATTGCCGAGCTGGAAACAGACAAAGTCAACGTCGAAGTCCCCGCCGACAGCGCAGGCGTCATCCAGAGCTTCGCCCACGCCGAGGGCGATACGGTCGCCGTCGGCGACGTGCTGGCGGTCATCGGCGACGGCGCGGCGCCTGCCGCCGCTGTTTCCGCACCTGCCGAAACACCCACCGCCCGCAGCGGCGACGCCCCCGTGCCTGCCGCATCGCCGCTGGCCCGGACTCTGGCCGAGGAAGCCAAGCTCGATTTATCTCAGGTGAAAGGCACCGGCCCGGCGGGACGCATCACCAAAGACGATGTCACCAGCTTCCTCGGCCAAAGCAGCCAAACTGCCCCCGCCCAGGCCGCCGAGCGGCAGGAAGAACGCGCCGCCGAATACGGCACGTCGCTCCCCGCCCCGACGCCGGCACCGCCCGCCTCTGTCCCGCCCCCGCCGAAGCCTGCTCCGGTCCCGGCTTCCACCGCGTCAGGCCGCTCCGAAAAGCGCAGCCGCATGACCCGCCGCCGCCAGACCATTGCGACCCGCCTGGTCGAAGCCCAGCACACGGCGGCGATGCTGACGACATTTAACGAGATTGACATGACCGCCGTGATGGCGATCCGGGCCAAGCGCAAAGACACGTTCAAAGAAAAAAACGGCATCGGCCTCGGCTTCATGTCGTTCTTCACGAAAGCCTCTATTGGCGCCCTGAAAGCCTTTCCGCTGCTGAACGCCGAAATCCAGGGCCTGGAGATCGTCGAGAAAGGCTACTACGACATCGGCATCGCCGTCGGTACTGACGAGGGCCTCGTCGTCCCCGTCGTCCGCGACGCAGACCAAAAGACATTTGCCGGGATTGAAAAAGCCATCGCCGACCTCGCCAAACGCGCCCGCGAAAATACGCTGACCCTGCCGGAATTGCAGGGCGGGACATTTACCATCACCAACGGCGGCATCTTCGGCTCCATGCTGTCCACGCCGATTTTGAACGCCCCCCAGGTCGGCATTCTCGGTCTGCACAAGATCGAGCCGCGCCCGATTGCTTTGAACAACGAAGTCGTGATTAGGCCCATGATGTACGTCGCCCTCTCCTACGACCACCGCATCGTAGACGGCGGCGAGGCCGTGCGCTTCCTGGTCCGAATCAAAGAACTGATCGAGGACCCCGAAGCCCTGCTGCTGGAAGGGTAAATTCATGTACTTTGCGTGTCGGCAGGGCTTCGGGAATGGCACGCAATAAATGGGGTTTCAAGTCAATCGCGGCGCTGGAAGACCATTTTTTTTTTGTGGCATGGCGATGAACTTGGAATTGCCACTGTTGATGAATATGGTCAGGAAGCATGGATGCTTTTCAATCTGCCTCTCGACGCCACTTGGCAAGAATGCGAACAAACTTTGGGCCGGGTGCGGTATCATTTTGTGACCCAGCAGGTACTCTATCTTTCTAGAGACGGCCAGTTTATTAACTTATACTTTAAGAGGTCTACTCGCCTCATTGACCGCGCTAATAACGCAACTTGGTTTAGAATCAAATGCCGACAATAGGAACGACAACTTGTTTGGTGTGCGGCTATGACCAAATGGAGCCCCAGGAGCTTGGCATCATCTGCCCAAGCTGCGGAACTCAGTATGGTGTCTCTGACGAAGAGGCAACATACCCTGAGTTGCGCCAGCGGTGGATACACGTTAATCATGCGAGCTGGTGGAGCCACTATACCGCAGAGCCTAATCAATGGTCTCCTATAAAACAGCTTCGCAACATAAATTATAGGTGCTCGCCAGATGAGGTTAGGTTATTGACGCATGAAGAAAGGGTGCCTGCTGTTATCTGATCTTACAAGAACAGCCGCCCCAGTCAATGCGACTGGGGCGGTTTTCTCTTGACAAGGTGTTTACATAGAGGTATAACTATATTGTAATGCTGCATAAAGATAACGCCGACGCGCTGATTGATATGGAGACGCTGGAGCGGGTCGCGCCGATTATCCGCAATGCCGCCCACCCGATACGTCTGCGTATCTTAGACTTCCTGCGCCAGCAGGATCGGCCCTGCACGGTGACGGAGATCACCGGCGCGGCAGGGATCGGCCAGGCGCTTGTCAGCCAGCAGCTTCGCATCTTGAAAGATCAGCAGGTGCTTTCAGCGCGGCGCGAAGGCAACTATGTTCTTTACGCTCTTGCCGACCGGAGTGTCCTGCTTCTGCTCGACTGCATCCGCCAGCATCAGACGTAAATCGCTTTTTTCGGAATAAAACATAGCGACATCGCTACCTGTCTATAACTTATCTATGTCTATAACTTATCTATGCCACAGGAGACGGCTTTATGACAACCATAATGCAGCAAGAAACACAGCTTCTTTCCGTTCAGGAGGCGGCGGCACTTATAAAGACGGACAACGCTTTTCTGCTGGATGTGCGCGGCTTTGACGAGTTCGCGGCCGGCCATGCGCTTCCAGCAGTCTGTATTCCCCTGCCCGATTTGGAGCGGCGAAGCGGGGAAATCCCCACCGACCGGCCGGTTCTTGTCATGTGTCAGTCGGGAGGAAGGAGCGCTCTTGCGGCGGCGCGGCTTCGCGCACTCGGCCTGGACAATATCACCGATGTCGCCGGCGGGTTTCAGGCATGGCGGCAGGAAGACCTGCCGACCGTCACACAATCGGGAGTTTTCCCATTGGAGCGTCAGGTGCGCATCGCTGCCGGAGCGCTTGTTTTCGGCTTCTGCACCGCTGGGCTGCTCGTCAGGCCGCGCTTCTTTTACGGCGCGGCGTTTGTCGGCTTCATGCTGGCGCTGACGGGAACCCTGGGCATCTGCCCCATGATGTCGGTGCTGAAGCGCATGCCCTGGAACAAAGTTGCATAACACGAAAGGGCAGCAGTTATGGACAAAACTTACCCGGAGTACCGGAAGCATCTGCAAGGGCTGATCGGGCAGCTGCGAAGCAGCATGCCCGGCACGATGAAAGGCTTCGGGCTGCTGCATCAGGAAAGCATGAAGGCCGGCCAGCTTAGCGAAAAACACAAAGAGCTGATCGCTCTGGGAATTGGGATTGCGGTTCGGTGTGACGGCTGCATCGCGTTCCATACCCATGAAGCGCTGGCGCATGGGGCTACGCGCGAGGAAATCACCGAGACTATCGGCGTCGCCGTTTCTATGGGCGGCGGTCCGGCGCTGATGTACGCGGCTCATGCCGTGGAAGCGCTCGGACAGTTTGAAGCGGAGCCGCCGATGCTGTGACAGAAAAGCCGCCCCGGTCTATTTGGCCGGGGCGGCCTTTTTGTGTCTTGCGCTTGGCCTATCGCTGCGAAGCGAAAGGCAGAGCAGGCGGGGTCGCGCCGGGAGGGGGCGGGACGCTGAGCGAGCAGTTCTGGAAGGCGAAGACCCAGTAGCCGAGGTACGGGGCCAGGGAATCGGTCGCCGGGGCCAGCGCCGTGTAGCTCGTGCCGCTGAAGCCGTACAAGGTCGGCTGAACCGTCGTTGTTGTCGCTGTCGCGCCCAGCAGACCGAGCGTGGTTCCGGCAGAGTTTACGACGGCAATAGAGGACAGAGGCGCGGCGACGGTGAACGGGTCGCCGATCTGGTTCCAGCCCTGCTGCAAGGAGATGGAGTAAGCAGATGTTGTGGACGCAGGCGTCCCCAGAATGTGCAGGTAGTTCGCGGACGGGATCGCAGCCGGGAACCGAATCCAGTAGCCCTGGCCGAGACGCAGGGTGTCGGCGGGAGCGGTCGGATAGAAAACGTAGCTGCTCAGCGACGGCACATACTGGATCAAGCGCGGGGAAAGCTGGGCCTGCGTCTCGGTCAGCCCGAACACGGCGGCGAAGTCGCCGATGCCGCTGTAATCATACGGCGCGGAGATCATTTGGAGACCCGCCGCGTAAGTAACGGCAGCAGGAAGAACAAAGTTCTGCATCGCGGTTCCGCCCGCCGTCAGCGCCGCGAGCGCCAGCGATGTGCCGGAAAATTTCTCCGTAGTCGGGGAAGTCACCGTGCCGGTGGACACCGTGATCTTCAGCGCCAGTCCGCTGGGAACCGAAAGCGTGTACGCGCCGGTCGCGTCGGTGGTCGTGGTGGCCGCCGTCACGCCCGTGGTGCCGACAATCGCCGCTACGGTCGCGCCCGCAATCGGCACGGGCGGAGTGGTGCTGTCGGTGACCGTGCCGGACAGCGTGGCCGTACCCGTCCCGGCGTTGGCATTGACCGAAAGAGCGGCAAGAAGCGGCGCTCCGATGAACGAGCCGAGGCCGGACGCATCATCGTAGCCGGGACCCGCCTGGTAAAACAAATTGGAGCCGGTCGTGATGTCGTGGAAGTCGGTCGCGTAGCCGCTGGTTGCGGCAATCGGGTACAGCACCGGGTTCATAAACCCGACCGGGCCGAGGCCGTTGGTCGCCCGCTGCTCGTTGATGAGCGCGGTGTATCCGGCCCACAGCGGCGCAGCGGCGCTGGTTCCGCCGATGACTTCCGCTGCTCCGTTGACAAAAATCGCATAGCCGGTGTTCGGGTCGGCGTTCAGCGTCACATCAGGAACTTCGCGCTTGATCGCCGAGATGCCGAAGCCAAGCTGGTACGACGGCTTGACCCAGAGATCGCTGACACCGCCGCCGCCGCCTTCGGGATCGGTCGGCGACCCGGCGCTCCAGACGGTTTCGCCGACATAGGACCCGGCGGTCACGGCTCCCGTGGAACTTGTGCCGGCTGGGGCAAAGGAAAGTGTCGTACCGCCGACTCCGGTGGCGAAGGGCTGAGAGGCCGGGTTGTCCACCGACGGCGAGGTCAGCCCGCCCAGCAGAGGATCATACGAGTCGTAAGCGCCATGGTCGCCGGCCGAGCAGAACAAAGACTGGCCCTGCGCCGCCATCGTCTGGAACAGCGCGTTTTCGCCTTGAATGATGGTTGGGTCTTCTTCATCTTCCGTGATGCCCCAGGAACAGGAAATGACTTGCAGGAGCGGGGTTTTGCTGCCGTCGGGCTTCAGGGCGCTCGCCATTTTCGCAAAAATGGTCAGCTGGGCGGTGGTGTCTGTCGGGACGTCTTCGTACACATAAATCCCGGTCGGAGACGGGGCCAGCGCCAGGACCATGTCAATATCAAGCGTCACTTCCGTCTGGCCGTCCACCGAAATTACCGGCAGCGGCCCAGGGGTGCCGGTGAGCGAGATCGCCGTCACCGGCGCGGCGGCGCCGGTCAGCACGGTCGGCAGGGCAAACTGGGACGTGTAGGCGGCGACATCGGACGCGACGAAACCGTCCAGCTCAAACAGGCCGATATTCTGGCCTGCGCCGGTCAGCGCCCCCGCCGGCGCAGCGGCCGACGTGCCGTACAGCGGAGTGATCGTGTTTAAGTCGTAGGCATACTTGATGTCGTTCGGCGCCAGGCCGCCCAGCGGCCCGCTGCCGACCCCGCCCCCACCCCCGCCAATCGGGACCGGCGCATGGGGCGTCAGACCAATCGTGCCGGGCCTCCGCAGGTGCGGATGCATCAGGGCAAGGTTGTTCAGGCCCGCGACCCCGGCGAGGCGCACGGCAACCGAGCGCGGCATGGTCGGGACGGCGCTGTTCGAGAATGCCACCCGGCCACTGGGCAGGCGGTAGCGGCTCATTTGAACGCCGAATGCCGCTTCGATCTTCGCCGACGGTCCGGCGACGCTGAGAAGCGTCCGACCCGGCGAAGTGGCAGTAACGGTCAGACCCTGGGAACGCGCATAAGCGGCAACAGCATCGTAGTCCGCCTGGGTCGGCCCGTAGAGCGCGGTGAAATCAGGCGGCGTTAAAAAATGATGGTACAGCGGATCGCCGGGCGTGTACTGCCGCCGGAGCAGCTCGGCCAGCTTGTCCTGGTTTCGCAGCGGCAGGATCAGCCCGACCCGCAGCGGCGTTTGCGCATCCAAACGGCCCAGCAGGTGCGCCGACCGGAGGCGGGCCGACGGCGGCATACTTCCGGCAAGCGCGACGCGCGGCTCGGCGGCATGGGCCATCTGTCCAAGAAAGCCAAGTGCAGCGACGGACAGCAGCGACTTGGTGAAAAGCGACCGCGTCATGGCGGGGAAGATCTTAGCAAAGTGCATCGAGAGCAGGCTCCTTCAGTCAGGCGAGTCTATCGGAATGGAGGCGGGGCAGTCTGAAGTGTATCACAGGGACTTCTATTCCTTCTATTATAAGGCAAAGAAGCCGCCCTGTCAAGCGGGAATTTAATACATAAAGTGACTGCTCAAAGTTACTCCCATTTTGGGAGCAATGAAGTAGGATTAGGTAAAATGAGAGATACTGAAGGAACAACGGATTGAGAGTGATTGCGCTTCGGACATTGCATGAGTTCCGGCAGCGCCATCCTGACGCGCAGGAACCTCTGAAATCATGGCTGGCGGATGCGGGAAGATCAAATTGGCGCACACCTCACGACATCAAGGCAGATCACGCGAGCGCCAGTATCATCGCGGGCGACTTCGTTGTATTTAACATCAAGGGGAACAGCTATCGTGTCATTGTCGCTGTGGATTACGGCCATCAGGTCATGCTGATCAAGTTTGTCGGAACACACTCAGAATATGATCAAGTAGACGCGCGAACAGTAGGAGCGCCCGCAGCCGGGGCCACACCCGACACAACCACGCCGACACGCAGTAACCGCCCAAGTAATACAGGATAAACGACGGCTATGAATATCAATACGAATATCAAACCGATCAAAACCGAGAACGATTATGATCTGGCGCTTCAGGAAATAGAAAGCTTATTCGGCACATGAGTTGGCAGCGAGGAATCCGACCGCCTGAAAGTGCTGGTGACACTCGTACAGGCTTACGAAGCCAAAAATCATCCCATCGGACCGCCTGATCCCATTGCGGCTATCGAATATGAGAGGGAGAAGCGCGGGCTGTCGCGCAAGGATTTGGCAGGTGTTATCGGTCCAAGCGGTCGTGTCAGCGAAGTGCTGAACCGCCAAAGGCCGCTTACGGTGTCGATGATAAAGCGCCTCCACCACGCTTATCAAATCAGTCCTGAAATCCTCATTGCGGATTATCCCGTAAACAATTCGGGGCAGCCGGCAAAGAAAGCAAAGGCGATTCGTACCGGGGAGAAAAAACGGCCTCGTGTGGGTAAAGCACATCGCCGAACCCAGGTCGCGTTCGGCCAGTGGCAGTCATTCCAGCCGAGTCACCGGAGAAATGTCTGCCTAACATCAATGACTGCTTAAAGCCGCTGTCCAAATGGGTCGTCCCGGATTTGGCCGATCCGGCACAGGCGCAGTCCGAAATAGACGGGCAGGGCCAGGGCCGTGTTATAACAGACTTCGCCGCCGGTCTGAGTAAGCCAGCGGCGCAGGTGATGCAGCGCCGGGTTCGGGGCAATCAAGGTGCAGATCCCCTCCGTCAGCAGGCTGACGGCAAGCGTCACCAGCGGCGGCACGAACAGATTGGTCCGAATGAGGCTGCTGCCGAGACTTCCGGCAAGCGACCCGGCGACAATCCGGCTCGCAAAGAGGCTGCCGTAGGCCGCCGGAAAGGACGCCGCCGCCAGCAGTCCCGCCCAGAACCCCAAAACGCTTCCACGCAGGCTGCCGACGAGGATCGCGCAGACGCACAGGAGGACCAGCGGCAGGTCCGGCTCCGCGCCCCGAAACGCGACCGCATGGGCGACGCGGCCTTGCAGCACAGCGGCCAGCCAGATCAAAAACGCGGCCAGCGCCATCTGGCGGGTCGGGATCATGGCAGCCCGGCTCCCGGCGGCGGGGTCTGGATGACGAACGCTTCTTCCAGATGATCAAAGTCGGAGGCGGGATGCAGCAGCGCTGTTTGCAGAGAGCGCGTTTTGTCCACGGAGACGGACTCCACCGTGCCGAGCGGCAGGCCAGGGGGGAACACGCCGCCGAGGCCGGACGTGATGACGGGGTCGCCGACATGCAGCTTGGCGTCGCTTCGGAGATACGTCACCTGCATTCGTCCTCCCCCGATCCCCTGGCACAACCCGATCGGGCCATGCGGCGTGTGGTTCTCGACCACCGCGCCGACCGAGGAGCCGCTGTCAGTCAGCAGAAGAACCGTACAGGAACCCGGCGAAACGTCCAGCGCCTGCCCGGCCAGCGCCCCGCTCGGCGACAGCACGACGGATCGGGGATGGACTCCGCGCGAGCTGCCCCGGTTCAGGGTCAGGGTGTCGAAATGCGGGTTCGGCTTCAGCGCCGTCACCTGCGCGGCCAGCAGGGGCCGGAGCGACACCTGCTGGAAACCGAGAAGCTGACGCAGGCGGGCGTTCTCCGCCTGCGCCGTCCGCAGATCGTTGTTCTGCGCCGAGAGTTCCAGCACCTGGGCGCTGAGCGCAGCGTTTTCACGGGCAAGCTTCGGGCCGGACAGCAGCGAGCCGGCGCTGAGGTGCCAGCGCTGCCCCATCCGCGCGACCAGGGTTTGGGCAGGGACCAGTCCCCGATCCTGCACCGTGCGTGAGACCGGGTCGGCCTGCCCGTGCGCGGCAGAGCGGGCGTGCAGAGCGGTCAAGAGGCCGCAGGCCAGCAGCGCCAGCAGCAGCGCTCCGAGACGCCATTTCTCGCGGGGAGGTCGCATGGTAGAAAGCTTTTAAGTGGAGGACTGGCGATTGAAATCGCCCGATATTTTTTGTCCGGCGGTTACGCCCGGCTCGGCATCGCGTAGTGGCCCAGCCGCGTTTCGGTCAGCAGCACCGAGCGCAGGGAGCTGGAGCGGGACATTTCATCGAGGCATTTGCCGGTGCCCAGCACGACGCACGAAAGCGGGTCGGGGGCGATATGCACCGGCATCCCGGTCTCGCGGGAGATCAGTCGGTCCAGGCCGCGCAGGAGCGCCCCGCCGCCCGCCAGCACGATGCCGCTGTCCATGATGTCGGCGGACAGCTCCGGCGGCGTGTCTTCCAGCGTTTCTTTCACCGTTTCCACAATCGCATTGATCGGGTCGGCAATCGCTTCCCGAACCTGCTCAGACGTAATCGTCGTCGAGCGCGGCAGACCGGTCAGAAGATCCCGCCCGCGCACCTGCATGGTCAGCTCCTGCTCCAAAGCCGACGCCGAGCCGATGGTGATCTTGCATTCTTCGGCGGTGCGGTCGCCGATAAACAGATTGAACTGCTGGCGGACATAAGTGACAATCGCTTCGTCGATCTCATCGCCGGCGATCCGAATGGACCGGGCGGCGGCCATCGCGCCGAGCGAGATCACGGCGACTTCGGATGTGCCGCCGCCGATGTCGACGATCATGGAGCCGATCGGGTCCGAGACGGGCAGGCCCGCGCCGATGGCAGCCGCCATCGGCTCTTCAATCAGATAAGCTTCTTTCGCGCCGGCTTTTTTCGTCGCTTCAATGACTGCCCTGCGCTCGACTTCGGTGATGCCCGACGGGATGCCGACCACCACAACGGGATGCACGAAGCCTTTGCGGCGGTGGACTTTTTCAATAAAGTAGCGCAGCATCCGCTCGGTCTGATCGAAGTCCGCAATGACCCCGTCTTTGAGCGGGCGAATGGCGACAATGGAATTTGGGGTGCGGCCCAGCATGCGCTTCGCTTCCTCGCCGACTTCAATCACTTGATTGGTCTGCCGGTTGACGGCGACGACGCTCGGCTCGCGCAGGAGTATTCCCCGTCCCTGCACATGGACCAGCGTGTTGGCGGTGCCGAGGTCAATGCCCATGTCGCGCGAGAACCGGCCCGATATCCGGCGTATGAAGTTGAACATGGTAAGAAGTGCTGCTCCTGGGATGCGGGACCGGCAGCCGCTGCCGCGTCCAGACCTGCCAGTCATTATAGCACAAATACCGGGCGATTGGGTAAACCGGAGGCGGATTGTGTCGAGAGTGTTTCGCCGGCCGCGTATCCCAAGATTTTTCCATGTATTTTTGCTGCTCGCGTGAGTGCGAGCAGAAAACCGGTAGTTTTGCGGGTTTGCACTCAAAGGCCGCCGGGTAAAGGGTGATGCCGGGACGAAATCGCACGGCAGGCACTTAAGCTTTCACAAGAAACAAAGGAACAAAAACTATGGCAAGCATTGTCGTCGGCCTGTTCGAGCTTCGCTCGGACGCCGAAGCTGCATTGAATGATTTGGTCAGCAACAACTATGACCGCGCACAAATTGATCTGAAAGAGCCGTACAACGAAAACTCCCAGCACTCGCTGGCGTCGGTGCGCCATGAACTTGAAGGCGAAGGCGTTCCCGAAGGCGATGCTAAACTTTTTGAAGAAGGAATGCGGTCCGGGGACGCGCTGGAAGTTCTCCACACGGACGATGACCGGGCCGAGCTGGCGCGGGAGATTATGAACCGCCACGGCGCACTCGACATCCATGATGCGTTTGCTCAGCGCGGCAGCTACCTAGACGCTGCCCCCATCGCGGCAGTCGCCGCAGCGCCCCTCGTGGCCGAGCGGCGCGAAGCCGCAGACGGCGATATTGTCGTGCCGGTGGTCGAAGAAGAGCTTGCCGTCGGCAAGCGCCAGATCCAGCGCGGCGGCGTCCGCGTCTTCCAGCGCGTCGAAGAGCGGCCTGTTTCCGAGACCGTCACCCTGCGCGACGAAACCGTTTCCATCGAGCGCCATGCCGTTGACCGCGCCGTCACCAACACAGACGCAGCGTTCGCTCAGACCGCCGACGTGGTGCTGACCGAAACCCACGAAGTTCCGGTCGTCACGAAAGACGCGCGGGTCGTCGAAGAAGTGGTTGTCGGCAAGACCGAAACCGACCGGGTCGAGACCGTCCGCGATACCGTCCGCCGCACCGATGTCGAAGTCGAAGACATCACGACCGACGCAACGAAAAAGAGGATTTAATTCATGGCTACCAATCAAAACGATCCGAACCGCGCCGGCGCTGACGGCGGCGCCCAGGTGTACCGCGAGAAAAAAGGCGGTATCCCATGGTGGGCCTGGCTCCTGCTCGCCCTGCTCCTGCTCGCTCTGCTGTACGCTCTGCTGCACCGCAGCACCCCTCAGACCGCCGAGACGACCCCGGCTCCGGTGGCAGCTCCGGCGGATGCCGCACCGGTGACACCGGCCCCGGCTCCCGCCGATACGTCCACGGCTACAGCGACTCCGACTCCCGGCAAGGACATGAAAATCCACAAAGGTACGGACATTGCGACCGCGAAGCCCGACGAGGCTAGCGCTTCCGGTGTTCTGATGTCTGATGTTGTCCCGTTCGCGACCGCGACCGATCCGCTCACCTTTGTCGGACGCAGGGCCAAGCTGACCAACGTTCCGGTGCAGAAGGTCCTGAGCGACCGGGTGTTCTTTGTCGGACCGACGCCCCAGCAGCAGATGCTGGTGCTGCTCGACAAAACCATGGACGCCGGAACGAACGGCGCCAGCAAAGTGACCATCGCCGCCGGCCAGCCGGTGTCGCTCGTCGGGGTCGTGGAGAAGATGCCGGCCCAGGACGCGATCAGCCAGAAGTACCAGATCAGCGGCGCTAATTACACCGCGATTCAGGACCAGAAAGCTTTCCTGCACGCGACTGTCGCTCAGGAAAAGTAAGGTCTCTCGCGGCACCGAGAGAAGACGCCGGCCTATTTTTAATAGGCCGGCGCTTTTTTGTTAAGAGTTACTCTCCTCCCAGCGCTGACAGCGCGGCTTCGGCGATCTGCTGGTCCTGCTGATAGGTTCCGCCGGAAACGCCAATGCCGCCGATGACTTTGCCGTTTTCTTTGACGGGGCAGCCGCCGCCGACCGCCATCAGGCGCGGGATATTCCCAAGCGGCGCAACTTTGGGGTCCGAAAGATAGGCGTTCCAGGTATGGGTCGGGATACCATAGGACGCGGCGGTCCAGGCTTTGTTGATCGCGACTTCGGCCGTCAGGAAAGGCGCACCGTCGGTGCGCTCAAATGCCGTCAAGTTGCCGGCGGCATCGGTGACAGCCACCGCCGCTTCAATGCCGATTTCTTTGGCCGCGTCGCGGGCGGCCTGAATCAGCGCGGACGACGCGGCGAGCGTAATGGAGGCTGTGGGAAAAGAATTTGCCATGCTAACCTTCTTTCTTCGGTACGCTTCGTTAAATTCGAATGACGATCTTGCCGAAATGACTGCCGCTCTGCATAAACTCCAGTGCTTCTTTTGCCTGACTGAATGGAAACACGCGGTCTACGACAGGCCGAAGATTGTTCTGGGTGATTGCCCGGTTCATGCTCTCGAACATTTCGCGGGAGCCGACATACACCCCCTGCACCCGAACATTCTTGCGTAAAATTGTGGCCGTGCTGACTTCGGCGGAAAATCCGGTGAGGACACCCATGAGACTGATCTGCCCGCCAAAGCGGACCGCGTTGAGCGACTTGTTGATTGTGTCCGCGCCGCCGACTTCGACCACGTAATCCACGCCCCGGCCCGATGTGAGTTCCAGCACACGATCATCCCAGTTCGTTACAGACTGATAGTTGATTGTCTCATCTGCGCCGAGCGCTTCGGCCCGCAGCATCTTTTCGTCGCTGCTGCTGGTCAAAATCACCCGCGCCCCTGCGCTTTTGGCGAACTGCAAGGCGAACAGGGAGACGCCGCCGGTGCCGAGAAGCAGCACCGTCTGGCCCGGCTTGAGGTCTCCGCCGACCAGCAGCGAGTACCAGGCGGTGACACCGGCGCAGGGCAGCGTCGCCGCTTCTTCATCGGTAAGATGCGCCGGCGGCGGTACGACAGCGTCCTGGTCCAGCGCCACATACTCGGCGAGAACGCCATTGACCGCCCCGCCGCCGAGGGCCGAAGCCGCTTTTTCGGGCGTGAACTCGCCGCTCACCCAGCCCGGCATGAACGCGCCGCACACCCGGTCGCCGATCTTCACCCGCGACGCGCCCGGTCCAAGAGCGACCACTTCGCCGACACCGTCGGACAGAGGAATAATCGGTGTTGGGGGCGGAGCGGAGCCGCCGTAGCTGCCTTTAACTACCATCAGGTCACGGTAATTCAGCGACGCGGCCCGCATCTTCAAAAGCACCTGCCCCGGACCCGGCGTCGGTGTCGGCCGTTCGGTGAGCGTGAGCGCCTCCAAGCCCGGCTTGTTTTGGATTTCGTAAGCTTTCATGTCCTTTACCTCCACCCTCAGTATGTGAACTATTATGACAAAATACAAGTACGCACAAAATTGTGTCATAATACCAAAAATGTAAGTAATGGAGGAAAGATGGCCCACACGCGCTATCCTTGCCACTACGGCTGCCCGGTAGAAGTCACGCTAAATGTCATCGGCGGCAAGTGGAAGGGAATTATCTTGTATCACCTGATGGAACAGCCGCTGCGGTTCGGCGAGCTGAACCGCCTGTTAGCAGACGTGACCCAGCGGATGCTGACTTTGCAGCTACGGGAATTGGAAGAAGACGGCATGGTTCACCGCGAAGTCTACAAGCAGGTTCCGCCGAAAGTCGAGTATTCGCTGACGGAGTTCGGCCAAAGCCTGAAGCCAATTATCGTCTTGATGCGGGACTGGGGCGAGCAGTATACGGAGCAGGTCGCCGCGCAAAAAGCGCGGTGTCAGGAAGTCCCGGACAGACCGGGACCGAACTAACCCACGGTCTCCTCAGCGCTTCCAGATTCCGCCGACGCTTCCACCCCCGCTGCCAGCTTCTGAAATTCTTCTTCCGTCAGCACCGTGACGCCCAGCGTCCGCGCTTTTTCCAGCTTGCTGCCCACGCTGTCGCCTGCGACCACATAATCCGTCTGCTTGGAGACCGACGATGACGCCCGGCCTCCCAGCTTCTTGACCATGCCCTCGGCCTCGCCGCGCGTCATCGTCGTCAGCGTCCCCGTGAAGACAAACGACTTGCCGCTGAACGTGTCTGCCGACGGCGCGAACTCATCGGCGGCAGGCTCGACGCCTGCCGCCTTCAGTTTATTCAGCAGCTCGGTCGTCTCGGCTTGGCCGAAGAACGCGACGATATGTTCGGCGGTGGTCAGGCCGATGTCGTAGACTGCGGCGAGTTCTTCGGTGGTCGCCGCCGCCAGCTTGTCCAAAGACCCGAAGTGCTGGGCGAGGATCTCAGAGGCGTGTTCGCCAATGAGGCGGATGCCGAGAGCAAAGATGAGCCGAGACAGCGTTGGGTGCTTGCTGCCTTCAACCGCCGCGAGAATGTTGTCCGCCAGCTTGTCGCCCATGCGCTCTAAGGGGAGCAGCTCTTCTTTTTTGACGAAATAGAGATCGGCGGCGTCTTTGATCAGGCCCTGCTCGACAAGCTGGGCGGCGTGCTTTTCGCCGAGCCACTGAATGTCCATCGCCCGGCGGGAAACAAAGTGGATAATCCGCTGGATGTTCTGGCCGGGGCAGCCTGCCGAGTTCGGGCAGCGTGTGACCGGCGTATTCTCAGGCCGCACCAAAAGCGTCCCGCAGGCCGGGCAGTGTTCCGGCAGCTTGTAGGGAATGCTGTCTTCCGGGCGGGCGTCGAGAACCACTTGAACGATCTCCGGGATCACGTCGCCCGCTTTTTGGATCACCACCGTGTCGCCGATCCGAACATCTTTGCGGTCTATTTCCAGCTGATTGTGCAGTGTCGCCCGCTGGACCACCGAGCTTGGCGGAAGGGTGACGGCCTCCACAATCGCCACGGGCGTTATTGCGCCGGTGCGACCGACCGACGCCAGAATATCCAATATCTTGGTCCGGCCCTGCTGCGCCGGGAACTTGTAGGCAATCGCCCAGCGCGGGGTCCGGGCGACCGCCCCCAAGTCCTGCTCCTGGGCGAAACTGTTGACTTTGACCACGATGCCGTCAATATCATACGGCAGCGAGGCTTTCTTTTCGGTCCACTCGGCGACATAAGCGATCACGGCGTCAATGTCGGCATTGACCCGGACGTTTGGGTTGGTCCGCATCCCCCACCCCTGCAAAGTTTGAAGCAGGCCCATCTGCGAATGCGCCGCCGGCTCGCTCACCGTTCCCAGCGCGTACAAAAACAGGCTCAGCTTGCGCTTGGCCGTCACCGCCGGATCAAGCTGGCGGACACTGCCGGCGGCGGCGTTGCGCGGGTTTGCGAACACCGGCTCCCCGGCGGCTTCCCGCGCGGCATTGATCCGGGCAAACTCCCTATGGTCTAAATAAACTTCGCCGCGTATCTCCACAAACTCTGGGAACGGCGGGCGCAGGCGCAGGGGCAGACCCGCGACGGTCTTCAAATTGGCAGTAATATCTTCCCCGACCACACCGTCGCCGCGTGTCGCCCCGGTCTGGAAGACGCCGCCTTCGTAAGTCAGCGAAACAGCCAGGCCGTCAATTTTCAGCTCGGTGACATACTCGACCGCCGCGTCCGCCGCCAGCCCCAGATGCCGCTTGACTTTCTCGTCGAACGCCCGCAGCTCGTCGTCATTGAACGCATTCGCCAGCGACAGCATCGGCTGACGGTGCGTGTGCGGCTTGAAGTCCGACTGCGGCGACGCCCCCACCCGCTGTGTCGGCGAGTCCGCCGTGACGATCTCCGGGTGCGCCGCTTCCAGGTCAATCAGCTCGCGCAGAAGATGATCGTACTCCGCGTCCGCCATCTCCGGCTGGTCCAAAACGTGGTACAGATAATTGGCGTGGCTGAGCTTCGCCCGCAGCTCTTCCGCCCGCGCGGCGTCTTTTTGCGCGGCATCTAATTGTGTGTCCATGATAGGAGATTGTACCCGAACCAGGACGGGAGAACACAAACAAGGACAGGCGAACACAAACAAGGACAGGCGAACACAAGGTTCGTCCCTACGGGTCCATTTGGATGATGTAGGGCGCGAACCTTGTGTTCGCCCTTTTCTCATTTGCCCATCCTGGTTCTATTCAACCTCTTGACGACCCGTGTAGTCGTGTGCTATAATGAGGCTATGAACAAGCCGCAAAGTTTAGGCGATCAAGAACTGGCCCTGCTCCGCTATGTTACCGACCATGCACCGGTCACGGTGCGGGAGGCGGCGGCGCAGTTTGGGGAGCCGCACGGGCTGGCCCGGACGACAATCCTCACGATGATGGAGCGCCTGCGCCTGAAGAACTACCTGACCCGTTTCAAAGATCAGAGCGCGTTCCAATATAAGCCGGTCGTCGCCAAAACCGAGCTGATGCAGTCGCTGGTAAAAGACTTCGTGGAAAAGTCGCTCGGCGGCTCGCTGTCGCCGTTTGTCGCGTACCTCAGCGAAGCCAAGCTGTCGGAGCGCGAGATCGCCGATCTGCGAAAGATGCTGGATACGCCCGAAGAATAGAAGCGGTACATCAGGAGAGCGGGCGGTTGAAACCGCTGCAACAAAAGCACGAAGTCCGCCTTCGCGGACTTGAAATCCGAAGCTCTGTATTAACCTGCGAAGGCAGGTTTCGTGCACTTGTTGCAGCGGTTTCAACCGCCCGCTTCCTATTACCCTACTGTTTCTCGGTCTTGGAGTAAATGCGATGGAGTCAGTCTCGGCCTGGGTGCTTCACATCGGACACGCCGGCCTGTGGGGGAGCGTCGGCATTGCCGTCGTCGGCATGGTCTGCCGGGTCCTGCCACGCCTGCCGGCAGGGATCCGCGCATGGCTCTGGTGGCTGGCCTGCGCCAAGCTGCTCCTCGGCCTGTGTCTCGCCGCGCCGATCAACCTGCCGGTTCTGCCCGCGCCTGCTGCATTTGTACCTGTTGCTTCGGCCGTTGCCTTGCCGCAAGCCACCCCGCCTCTGAAGACCGCCGCTTTTACTCACCCGCCTGCTCCCGCCATCGCCGACGCGCCGATGCCTGCGGCTCCCCAAGCGCCTCACTGGCCGCTGATGCTGCTGACGGCCTGGCTTGTTGGTGTCGCCGTTTCGCTTTCAGTCACCGTTCGCCAAAGTGTGATGCTGGCGCAGATGCAGCGCGGCACGGCTGCCGTGTCTCTCGAAGACAAAAATTTGGACGCGATCACCAAACGGATGGGACTGCGCCGGATGCCGCGTGTTCTCTCCGGCTCCCATGTGCCGACGCCGTGCGTCGTGAACTGGTTTCGCCCGACAATTCTGCTGCCGCCAAACTTTTCGGAGTTGACACCGACCGAACTGCGCTTGACCCTAGCACACGAGATGGCGCATCTCAAACGCGGCGATCTGCCGCTGGCTTGGGTTCCGATGCTGGCCCGGACGCTGTTCTTTTTCAATCCGCTTGTTTGGTGGGCTGCCGCCGAGTGGGCCGCCGCGCGGGAAGAAGCCTGCGATGCCCTGGCGCTTTCCATCACGAATACGCCCCGCGCCGACTACGGGAGGCTGCTGCTGAAACTCGCTGCCCCGGAAGCCGCCGCGCCCGCACTCGGCCTTTCGCCCGGCTACCATCATCTGCGGCGGCGATTGACGAGTCTTGCCGATGCCCGGCAGACCCCGCGCGGGGCGCGGTTCTTTGCGCTGACCTTGCCCCTGCTCCTGCCCTGGCATTTGTCGGCGGCCCTGCCGCCGACGGACTTAAAAGCCGACGCGCCGCCGGTGCGCTATACCGTGACGGCCCTTGCGGGCGGCTTGGACGGCAGCGTGTCCGGCCTGAATAACGCCGGGCAGGCCGCACTGTCGGCGGACGCGCAGGGGTATGTCGGCAGGGGGGATACGCTGGCATCTGTGAACGCCCTGCCGAAGCACCATGCAAGCTTTGCTTACGCGATCAACAATTCCGGGCAGGCGGCGGGCGCATCGTTCAACATACCCGGCCACGCGCGGGCATTTGTCTGGGACGGCGCGACCCACAAAATCGGCTCCCTGCCCGGCTACCCGTACAGTGAGGCGCGGGGCATCAGCGATACCGGCCTGATTGCGGGCTTCGCCGAAACCGGTCACGCCGATCGCCTCCGCGCCTGGGTGTCCCATGCGTTTGTCCGCCAGCCGGACGGCTCGCTTCTTGACCTCGGCACCCTGGGCGGCCCCTACAGCGCGGCCTACGCCGTCAGTCCATCCGGCAGCGTCGCCGGCAAGGCCGACACCGACAGCGAAGCGACCCATGCCTTCCTCTGGACAGAAGACGGCGGCATGACCGACCTCGGCACACTCGGCGGCGCAAACAGCGCGGCCTATGCCGTCAGCAGCACAGGCACAGTGGCCGGCGTCTCGGAGACCGACGACAGCGGCACCCGCCACGGCTTTTCGTCTGCGAGCGGCCAGATATGCGATCTAGCTCCTTTACCGTCTATGGAAACCAGCGCGGCTTATGCCGTCAACGGCACGGACCAAGTCGTCGGCACATCACAGACAGCGTCGGGAATGAAACGCGCGACGCTCTGGCAGAACGGCAGGCCGACCGACCTCAACACGCTCCTGCCACCCCATTCCGGCTGGGTCCTCACCGAAGCCCGCGCCATCAACGACCACGGCCAAATTGCCGGCCAGGGCTTCTTGAATGGCAAGCCCTGCGCGTTCCTGCTGACGCCCCGCTAGAATGGAGATCGGTTGATGAGATCGCTGACGCTTGCGCTGGGGGGACTAATGACTACACTTGTCGCGTTGCTGTGGGCCTGCTCTCATTTCGCCGGGCCGCTGCCAATACTGGCGGCGGTCCGCCCGCTTGCTGTACCCGATGTGCCGTACACGCCGGACGCAAAGCCGCCGCATTCGGGGACTCGCCTCCCCCGCTACCGCGTGACGCTCCTGCCGGACGCTGTGCCGGAACCGGCCGGATACCCTGATGCCCCGGCCGCTCTGCGGCATCGGCGGTTTCCCCCGCTGAAGGACGGCTGCTGCAATATGTCGCTGCACCCCATGCCGCTTGCCGTAAATCGTCAGGGTGAAATCGTCGGTTTCTACGGCGGCGGCGACTCCGGGGCTTATCTTGTTATTCTCGCCCGCCCTTTTTCTTATCAGCGAGGATGCCTGCGCTTCCTGCCGACGCTGCCGAGTTATCAAATTACCCACGCAGTCGCCCTGAACGACAAAGGCGAGATCGTCGGCGATGCCCTTGTTGACTCACACCCCGGTGACATGGGCGCTCCCACTCATGCTGTCTGCTGGGTTCATGGAAAAGTCCACGACTTGGGAACAGGCGAGGCCGTAGGCATCAACAACGCCAGGGAGATTGTCGGCGATTCCGGTGCGGGACGCGGAGACTTTTCCTATGCCGCTCATGCCCTGCTGTGGAAACATGGTGATCGGTACGAGCTGAACGCCTGCATCCCGCCGACTTCCGGCTGGGTTCTGACGAGTGCCTCTGCGATCAACATCAAAGGCCGGATTGCCGGCTACGGCCTGTTTCACGGCAAAAAGCGAGCGTTCCTGCTGACGCCGCTTAGAAACACTGAAAAACGCTGACTATGACACGAATCGCATTTGGTTTGCTGCTCTGGCTGTGCGCTTCTTTAGCGCTCTCGGCAGACCCGCGCGGCTATACCATTACGGACGTTGGCCCTTGCGGCGGACAAATTCTGGCGGTCAATGACCACGGACAGGTTGCCGGTTCCTACTCCGGCGGGCAACTTGTGACGCGCGGCTTTTTGTGGACGCAGGGGAAACGGGCCGATCTCGGCCTGCTGCCACAATATACCAGCACAATTGTTTGCGCCATCCACAACCGAGGACAGATCGCCGGGAACTTGGATGCCACGACGGACGGCGCGGTGCTGACGATTGTGAGTCATGCCTTTCTCTGGAAACGCGGCAGGCTGCACGATTTAGGGGCGCCGCCCGGCGATGAAGTCAGCGTCGCCGCCGCGCTGAACGACACGGAGCAGGTTGTCGGCTATGCTTCCGCCATCGGACGGCCTAGTGACGACAATCTCTCGCTGACGGAACATCATGCTTTTGTCTGCAAGGGCGACGTGATGACCGATCTCGGCCCCGGCGAAGCAAAAGCCATCAACACAGGCGGGCAGATCGTCGGCGAAACGCCCGGCCCTTTTTATCAGGAGGCGACGCTTTGGGATCACGGCAGGGTCATCAAGCTGGGCATCCATGGGATCGCGCAAGCCATCAACAACAGCGGCCAGATTTTAATTGATACCGGGAACTCTTCGCCGGTTCTTTGGCAGCACGGACACCTCCGTTTTCTGCCTGTTCCTCCCGGCTCCGTTGAAGCGCTGGCGCACGGCATGAACGACCGGGGCCAGAGCATTGGGACAGTCAGCGTCGGGCAGAACTCGCAGGCAACGCTCTGGCAGGGCAATCGTGTCCTTGACTTGAACACGCGGATTTCGCCGCACTCCGGCTGGGTTTTGACAGACGCGACCGGCATCAACCGTGGGCAGATTGTCGGTCATGGCTTTTTTCACGGCAAAGAAAGCGCGTTTTTGCTGACGCCGCTCAAGAGAAAGACAAACGGATGATCAAACAGATATTGCTGATTGGGCTGATGGCGCTTTGCCCGCTCTCCGCTTCGGCCCAGACCCGGTACAGCATTACGGACCTGGGCAAGCTGAACACAATACGCGGCGGTGTCACGGCGATCAATGAGCGTGGGGAAGTGGTCGGCGGCGACGGGCATGGGTTCCTTTGGACAGGCAGTGAAAAGATCGACCTGGGAACCCTGCCGCCGACGGGACCGGAAGATGACACGACCGAAATAGCCTATGGGATTAACAACCGGGAACAGATCGTCGGCGCTTCCGGCAGCTTCGGCCCGATCTTTATGAGCGGCCTGCAATTCGCTCGCGGGGTCCTCGTGGAAGGCCGCAAGGCGCGTCAGCTTACCGAACAAGACGCCTCATTTATTCCCTATGCCATCAACGACAGCGGCGAGATCGCCGGGCTGAACGCTTATCGCGGCTTCTTCTACGCGCACGGCAAGCTTATCCCGCTCGGCACCCTCAGCCGTGTCCCAAACGGCAACCGCAGCTTGGCGCGGGCCATCAACCAGCGAGGCCAAGTCGTCGGCTGGTCCACGGTCAACCACACGCGCCGCAGTTTGTATGACTGGCTCCCGACCCATGCGTTCCTCTGGCATCGCGGCGCCGATGGGAACCGACTGCGTGACCTCGGCACACTGCCAGGGTGGGTCAACTCGTATGCGAACGGCATCAACGATCAGAGCGAGGTCATCGGTGCGGCAGCGGGCGTGTCCAACACCCCATCCGGCCCGGAAGGCGTCGTCCCCACCCAGGCGTTTCTGTGGCGCGACGGCCGGATGACGGCGCTCCCAAACCTGCCCGGCGGGAACAGCTCGGCGTTTGGGATTAACGATAGCGTGGAGATCGTCGGAAGCTGCGACTCGCGGGCCGTTGTCTGGCGTCTGGGCAAAATCACGGACCTGAACACCTGCCTGCCGCCGGGGTCCGGCTGGACGCTGGAAGAAGCGCAGGCCATCAACAACCGGGGCCAGATCGCCGGCACCGGCACGTTCCACGGCCAGCTGCACTTGTTCCTGCTGACGCCGAACATTCCCTAAACGATTCCCTGAACGACAGGAGTTTCCCCATGATAAAATCCGCTGTTTTGACATCGCATGAGACTACAAAAGTAGTTTTGACGGATGATGTCTCTCTGAACGTTCGGCGCACCCCGTGCCTGCCGACTTCGTGGCTGCTGTTCTTCGGTACCCTGGCCGTCTACTGGCTGACTCGGACGCATCTTAATACGTTTGATGCGGTGGCGTATGCCAACCAAATCGGGCTGGCTTCTGAGACGGGCAAGCTGCGGCCCTTGTTTCATCCGCATCACCTGCTGTTTAATGCACTCGGCTTCGGGGCCTGGCGCTTGGCACGGCTGCTCGGCTATGGCGGCGGGCCATTGGTCGTCAATCAAACACTAAACGCTGTGCTGGGAGCGTGGGGCGTCGGGCTGTTTTACGCGACGCTGCGGCGTTTGCAGCCGGTCGGCCCTGCGCCTACTTTGATCGCGCTGGGCCTGGCGGGATCGTTCGGCTGGTGGATCTGTGCGACCGATGGGCGGGTGAATATGCCAAGCGGCGTCCTGATGCTGGCGGCGCTCGGTGTCCTGGTGCGCCTGCGGGAGCGGCCGAGCAGCGGTCAAGCCGCGCTGGCCGGCGGGCTGGCGGGGCTGGCGGTGCTGTTCCATGAAAGCGCCGGGCTGTTCGGGATCGTTGGGACCGTTGGCATAGTCGCGGCTGTCTCAGGCCGAAAACGCGGCGGGCTGCTCCTCGCCTACGGCGCGGCCTGGGCGGCGGTCGTTCTCGCCGCCTACGGCTCCGTCGGCGTTTTTGCCCTGCATCTGCATTCGCTGCCGGAGTTCAAGCACTGGATGAACGCCTACGCCGAGCGCGGCTGGTGGTGGGACTTTCACATTCTGCATAACCTGCGGCTGGATTTATTCGGCCTGCGCCATGCTGTCTTCGCTCAGCCCCTGGGCCGGACGGCGCTGGCGCAGACGCCGCTTCAGCCGCTGGGGACGGCAGCCCTCGTGCTGCTCTGGCTGGGCTACGGCCTGTCCCTGCTCGGCATTCTCGCGGCGGGGTATGCCGTTCTCGCGGCCCTGCCGAGACTGCTCCGTGCCGACCCTGACCGGCCTATCATCATTGTCTGCCTCGCCTGGATCGCTGTCTACGCCGCGTTCTTCACGGTCTGGTGTCCCGGCGCGTTTGTGTTTTGGGTCCCGGTTCTGGTTCCATTAGGGACACTGCTTTTGCTGGCACACCCGAACCTGCGGCTCCTCGGCGTCTGGATCGGCGTGTTTGTCGGGCTGAACTTTCTCGCAGGCATTCTGCCTTACTTGAAGCCCGTCGCCGGGCTGTCCCGTCTGGTCGCGCTGGACATCAAAGCTCACACGCCGCCGCGCTCCCTGGTGATCGTGTCGGGGGTCGGCGACGACGCACAATGCGAAGTAGATGTCCCCTACTTTGCCAATCGTCCGGTGCTGTCCCTGCACGGCCTGCTGGCGCACACGGCAACGCTGACGACAGCGCAGGCATCGCTGGATCAGTCACTGACCGGCGCGTTCGGCGCGGGGCGGCAGGTCTATGTCCTGGGCGAGATGTGGAGCCGCCGGGACCAGGTGGCGGGGCTAAACCGGCAGTCGCCGGGCCTTTCGGGCGCGAACGTGCAGGCGCTGTTCCAGAATTACGCGCTTGTTCCGGCCTGGAACGGCCCGCGCGGGACCGTCTGGCAGGTGCTGCCTGAGAAGACCCCGTAGGGGTGAACCTTGTGTTCACCCTTCTTCTGTTTGCCTTCTTCTGTTTGCCATTCTTTCTGTTCCGGCTCCCCAGAATTGGGGCGGGGGGGCCTATAAACAAAAGCCGCCTGCCCTCTTAAAGAGAACAGGCGGCTTTCGGCATGATGCGTCTTCCCCGCTTACTGGGCCGTCGGGGACGGCGCAAACCGGGGATCAATCGTTTCCGAATAGATGTCCGCCGTGCCGTTTCGGGTGCTGTTCCAGAACAGCCAGACTTTGTGCGGGCTTGTCGCACTGGCGAACGGGTCGAGGAACGCGGCGACATTGTTTTCGTTGGCCGCCGTTTGGATCGGCACGAGGGTGTCAATCACCGTGTCCAGTCCTGATGCCGTGTCGGTCGGCAGTGGATCGGTGGGAGTTCCCAGCACGTTCGCCGGGGCCTCATCCTGCCATTGGACGGCGTTCGTCGGATCAGTATTTGTAACTGTTGTTGATGTCCCGTTGGGATTGGTTGTAGTGATCGTATTGGCAGGCGTATAGGTGACGGACACGTTGACCTGCCCTTCCGCGCCGAGGCTGGCTGGGAAATAGATCCGGCCGCGCTCGTAATCCACGTCCACTTTCGAGGTCACGTCTGTGCCGTTGAGAGTGACATTAGACAGCAGCACCGTGACGAGGGTGGTATTGTTGGCACCAGCCGAAGTCGTGGCGGCGATTGCATTTGTCGTTGTCCCAGTCGTCGGGTTTGTGTAGTTTGGCAGGAAGAACGTTAAGCGCTGGGTCTTGTAGTAGAGCGTTGCGGTGCTGCCGACACCGGCGACGCCTGACTTACGCCAGATCGTCCAGCGGCGGCTGGCGTCCACAGGCCCGAAGTTCGGCGCATCGTTCGGCTTCGGCGCGGTGTCCAGGAACGTCACCGGCCCCACATCGGCGCGGGTGTCGATTGTCAGCCGCCGGGCCATCGGGCTGAACGTCGCCCGAATGGTGGGGAAGCTCTGGGTGGCCGTAATCAGCGCCGGGGAGAACCGAATGCGGCCTGTCGCGGCGTCCACATAAACGGTGTTCGTGGTTCCCTTCGCTCCCGACGCAGGCTGGGTCGCATACGGAACGAAAACGCCGGTCAGCACCAGGAAGCCGCTGGCCTTGTCGTAGATCGCCTGCGTAAACAGCGGCTTGCCGGTAGTGGCATCATACAGCAGCGACTTAGGCGCAGTGCCGGTGGAGCTTGTGACGGGAACCGTGATGTTCAGCGCCCCGGAGCGGGACCAGGCCGTGTCGCGGCCCTGATACCAGCCCGTGCTGCCCTGCGCCCGCAGGTCCTCGGTGACAGCCGGGAACGGCACGAGGTCAAGCTGGTTCGGCGACGCGGCGCTGTGGGGCAGGTATCGGCTGACATAGATGTCTGCGTTGCCGTCCGGCCCGGTCCCACTGTAGGTGACTTCAATCGTCGGCGTATAAGTCAGCGAGCCGTCGATGACGGCGGGAGCCGTGATCAGCAGCGGGCTGGCATCGGACACCGCCGTGAGGCCCGCCGGAACCGGCAGCAGGGTAGACGCCGTTCCCCACGCCGACTGCGGGCTGTAATACAGCGCCGTCCGGCCGCGCGTGTTCGCGGTCCAGAAGGCCCACAAGCCGCTGGGGTAGGCGCTGTTGTCGGCCGCTTTAATTGCCGTGCCGAAAGTGGATAAGCCCTTGACCCCGTATTTGACCTGGCTCATGTCTGACGGCGGCGTGACCGCGATAGGTGTTCCCAGAACGCCGCTCCCCGGCGTTGTGATGGGGTAGCTGTAGAGCGTGTTGCTGTACGGCGCTCCGTTGGCATTGGCGACATTGACCGCGAAGGCGTAATCGGTTCCCGTCGTAGTCGTCGTCACGCTCAGGCCGCTGTTTGTCCCTAGTGCGAGGCTCGGCGTGAACGGGTTCCACCACTGGGCAGCAGGAGTAAACGGCATGAAGTAGCCGATGCCCGCTGAGTTGTTAAGAGGGTCCTTCGTGAAGGGCAGGTTAGCCCCGAAGATGCCGTAGCCGCCATTGCGGTTGGATGTCCAGTAAACGGACAGGCTGCCGGTTCCGAAGTCGCGGTAAGCCGCAGGCGCGAAGTCCGGCGTGCTGACGGCGTTCCCCTGGGCGTTTTTCCCTGCCGGGGAAGCGTCAATCATCGGCACGGCCCCGTAGGTTGCGCCGTCGGTCAGGCGCTGCTCGACGACGGTGGCCGAAAGCTGGGTTCCGGTCGTGCTGATTGGCTGATTCCCGTTGTAAATGTCTTCATAGTAACCTTTTGCATCTTTCGGCTGCCCGGCGTCCCCGAATCTACAGCCGGAGGGAGTGTGCCGGTGGTATATCCGCCGATGCCGCCGACAGCGCCGCCGTACTTCGGCGGGTATAGGATGCTCGGAACGGAGCTGCCGGGGGCGGTCGGGCTGAGGCTGTAGGCAGCGGCCGCCGCCGTGTCTAAGCCCTCAAACAGACGCAGGGAATTCCCTGGACTCGTTAAGTAAGTCCCGACGGGTGTGCCGAAGGGAACCGCGAGGGAAACAAACGGCACGGATTTGAAAGGCAGGCCGGAATTGTTTGGGTCTGTCGTTAAAGTCGGTACGGGCTGACTGTTCAGGGATGCACCCGGCACATAGCTTTCGGGGGCGTCCGGCACGGTCAGCGTTGACGGCTGATCCGAGCCGACCAGCGGCTTGTGGAACGTCGCGCCGGGATACGCCGTGCTGAAGTTGCTGGCGAGCAGCGGGTTCTGCCCGTAGGCCCGGAAGATGTCGCTGTCAAGCGACGTGCGGACCAGGTACGACTGCTCAGGGACCAACGGAGCAGAAGCCGAGGCAGCGGGTAAGGTTCCGGTGTGCGGCCCGGTGGTGTTGTAGATGTCAAAGCCGTCCAGCACCGAAAGCAGGCTGTCGGTATCCGAGTACAGATGCAGCGTCTGCTGTACCGGAGCGCCCGCCGCCGTGAAGCTCTGGGCCTTCTGGTCGAAGTGCGCGTTGAGCAGGTTGACGTTGCTGTCGTTATGCACGGTCAGCGGCTTGAAGTACGAGTTGATGATATTCGGGTTCGTAAAGGCCGGGTTGTACGGCGTAAACAAGCCGAGCTGGTTGACAATTTGCGGGTTGTTTGCCGTTGTATACTGCTCCGTCTGGACGCCGAACGCTGCTGGGACTTGGCCGATGTCGGTGGTCGGGTTGACGATGCTGGTCTTCATGTCCACCGGGACGCCGGTGTAGATGCGGACGTCTCGGTAAGGCCGCTGAAGGCTGAAGCGGCCGCCCGAACCCGGCACATACAGGCGCTGGAGGGTGATGTAGCCCATCGGGAACGCCTGGCCCGAATGGTTGATCAGGTCCGTGCCGTTTTCGTCCACCGGCGGGATCTCGCCGGAGCCGGTGTATTTGACGCTGCCGGGCTGCTGGTAGAGCTGCTGGTTCGCGGGCTGGTGGTTCGGCACGGTGATCTTGATTTGCACCGGGTCCCCGTAGACGGTGCGGGAAGCCAGCGGGTCGGAACCCGTGCCGGCGGCGGCTTGGGGCAGGGTGACGCTGTTGGAAGTCAAGTCGCCGCCGCTGCTGCCGTTGAGGGACTGCGCGTTCTGGACGATGTTGCCGGCGGCGATGTCGGGGTAGTCGAGGCTGGCGTTCGGGCTGCCGGAGATATACGCATTCGGCGGGGTCTCCCACGGCAGGTAATTCACGACGGACGAGTGGCCGGTCGTGCCGCCGCCGGCATTGCCATAGTTCGAGTTCCAGGACAAGCCGGCACGGCTTGTCGCCGGAGCGCCCAGAGCATTGGCCGGAACCGTCATTTTCAGATGCAGGATCTGGCCGAGATTGAACAAGGCGCTGCGGTCGAACACGTTCAAGCTGTAGCCGCCGAAGCCGGTTCCGAGCAGGCCGTTCGACCCGATGCCGTTGTACCGGCCGGCGACAAGCCCATTCGACAGCGTCGCAGGCGCAGAAATTTCTTCGTTATCGCCGACCGAGTTGTCGGGAATCAAACCGGTCGCGGTGACGACGACCGCCTGGACGGGCGGCGTGGAGACGCCGGTGGGGTCGTTCGCGCCGTTCGCGAGCTGGGTCGGGTTCACTCCCACGCCGGACGACGACGGCGGGGCGGCGGTCGGGTAAGCGTCGCCGTTGGCGAGAGCTTGCAGGACATACGGGTCGGTGTTCAGCGTGTTGGTGGTCGTCGTGGTCGCCCCGGTCTTCGGATCAACGGTTGAGGTCAGCGTCGGCGGCGGCAGGGTGCTTCCACGGAACGGACCGAGGGCATCACCGCCTGCCCCGGAGCCGTCACCGATGGGGACCGCCGCCGTGCTGCCCAGCGTGAGCAGGTTGACGCTGCCGCCGCGCACGCCGAGCGGGTTCAGGATGCCGAACGTCGGCTGGTCTACCGGCTTGATCACGGAGGAAGCATTGAACGTCGGCTGGCCGTTGACATACTGCGTGACGAGGTTGCCGCCGGTCGCGCCGCCGCTTTCACCGGGAACCCGCCCGATATACTTGTAATTGGTGAAGTCGGTCAAATCCCCGTTCTGGTGGGTGTTTACAAAGTCATACTCATCCACGGCCTGCGTCACACTGAGGACGCGGCGGCGGGCGCCGGGCGTGCTGCCGAACGGGTCGTCGCCGACAACATAAATATAGGTGCCGAGGTAGCGGTTCCCGGCAGTCGTCGCGAGGTTGGTGACGTTGGGAGTGAAGAACGACGGGTAGCTGGTCGCCGTTTCCTGCACGAAGCCGTCGGACGGGGTCGTGATCAGGCGCGGCTGGACGCTTTGAGTCCGGCTTTGCGCTGCCAGCGAGCCGACCGTGGCATCCAGGTCGCCTAAGCTGAAGTTGATGGATTCGTCGGTCGTGCCGTTGGCGGTGTAGAATGGGATCGGGCTGCCGGGGCCGGCGCTGCTCGCAGCCGCCGTCACATTCGGGTACTGGATCGTGTCGTAAACGAACAGCTTGGGGTCAGGAAGATTGTTTGTGCCGCTGGGCGGGTTCGGCGGGACTGCGTTGGTGAACCGCAGGTACACATTGCCGCCCCACTCGTAGACC
The DNA here is from genome assembly GCA_965277885.1 of Capsulimonadaceae bacterium. Taxonomy (GTDB): domain Bacteria; phylum Armatimonadota; class Armatimonadia; order Armatimonadales; family Capsulimonadaceae; genus JANXMY01. Next base: position 2,165,595 of record CBDIDS010000003.1, read on the forward strand.
GGCAGCGGTGCGTTCAGGCCGACCGGCAGGGCGTCCAGGCTGGACGTGCTGTTTTTCTTGGCTTCCGGGACCAGGTAAGTTTGGATGATCTTGTCCAAAGACGCAGCCTGCGCCTTTTGGGGATCAAACGGAATGATCTGGTTCAACTCAAGGGGAATGCCGCCGAAGGAAGAGTCCTGCGGCGTCAGGCCCCGGCAAAAGCCGCTGGAACTGTCGCCGACATAAATCCAGTCCGTGTCCAGGGTTGTAAAGGCGCTCGTGTTGGTCGTCCCAGTCGTGTTCTGATTTGCGAGGAACAGTTTGGCGCTGGAGAAGTCGCTGACGTCCGCGCCGGCGAGGGTCGGCGACGAGACCGGGCCGATGCCGACGAACTCGCGGTCCAGGCGGATCAGCGGGTACGCTTCCCCGGCGATCGGGTTCGTGATCGGTGTCGCGCTGTAGTCGTACATCGTGTTGCCGGCGACCGCGTACACCGCGCCGCCGTTGCCGTTGTTCGTCCCGCCGGTTCCGGTATTGTTGATGGTCGCGTTCGTGATCAGCGCGGGGGACGACTGGTAAATGGAGCCGTCGGACGTGACCACGCGATAGATGGTGCGCTGGTCGGTGGTCGCGGTCTCGTCGCCGTCAATGTTGACGGCATACAAAGATGAGTCGTTGACTCCGCGCGTGCCGATATACAGCATGGGGACGGCCAGGCCGTTGACGCCTGTGGTATGCACAGCGTCCACGGGGTTGTACGCTGAACCGTCGCCGCTGAAGGTGACGTTCGGGAACTGCACGAAGCCGATCGCGGGCGTTCCGTGCAGGAACGACCCGATAGGCGGCACCGGCTCCGCCAGCGAGTTACCATTCGAAACGTCGGCGGCGGCACTGTTGGGGTCGTTCGCCAGGGGGTACGCCCAGACATTGCCGCCGTTCCCCGACAGGGTGGTATGGCCGACCGAGCCGTTCAGGTTGACCGCCCAGATGCGGCCTGTCTGGGTTTCATCGGGCCGGGACGTGGGGTTGGGAACGTCGGAGGTCGGCTCAAACCCGCTGTTGGCGGCAAAGTAAAGGCGCGTCTGCACGCCCACGGTATCGTCGGTGTTGGTAAATACGACCGGCGAGCCGGTGATGTTGCCGAGCGCCCGCCGGGGAACGCCGTTGCTGCTCTGGTGGACATATCCGGCCAGCGGGTTGTTTGTCGTGGTCGCCGTGTCGTTGCGGTCCGGGAACGACCAGTCGGCGGTGTCGGTTTTGCTGATCTGCGGGACCTGGCCGACGTTGTAGTTGTAGGCCCCCGGCCCGCCGTAGTTCGCCGCAGTGGGAGTGTTGTTGACCGGGTTGAGGCGTCCGCCGTTGCCCGACGGCCCGTAAAGGCCGTTCAGGGCGTACAGGCGTCCGACATTGGACGTTGTCTCCTGCTCATGCGCCGAGCCGATGTAGACCGTGGGCACATACGTCGTGCCGGCCCCGGTTCCCGTGGCTTTCACAAAGATCGCCGGGGCGGATTCAATGTCGGCGGACGACGTGTTTTCCGCGCCGTTCGGATCCACGCCGCGCAGGCTGAACCACCACACGGGCTGGCAGGTCGGGATGCGGACCGCGAGGCCGGTTTGCAGGTCCTGGCTGACGTTGAACGTGTCCCCGGTCGCCGCGAAGGCGGTATTCGATGTCGTGGCTCCGGTCCCGACTGTGCCGTCGGGCGTGGTGCCGTTGATGGCGACGCCGAGGGCGTCCAGGGCGTACAAGACGCCGTTGGAGTTGCCGGCGTAGACTTTCGCGTTGGAAGCGAGTGCGCCCGTCGTCGTGTCCGGCACAGTGCTGACCGTCGGGTCCACAAAGACCGTCGGCGACGCCGTGTTGAACGCGGCGGGAACCGGCAGGTCGGTGGTCGGGTCCACCGGCTTGACTTTGCCTTGATTTGTCCCGGAGATATACTTCGGGCGCGTGGCATCGGGCCGGTAAATCCAGTAAACGCCGGTCGTGCCGACATGGGCCGTCGCCGCCGCCGTTGTCGCAAGCGTGCCGGGGGCAAGCGGTGTCGCGAGTGCGCCGTAAGCGGGCTGCGGGATGGTAACGGGCTGGTTCGGAATGGGGTTGCCGTTCGCGTCCTTCGCCAGCACGTTGACGTTGCTCGTGCCGTCGCCGTTGCCGATGGCGTCCAGACAATACACCAGACCGTTGTTGTCTCCGACAATCACGACTAAACGGTTCGCGTAGACTGCCGTGGTCGTGACCGTGCCGGTCGCGCTGTAAACGGGCGGCGTGACCATGACATTGATGCGGGCGACGGCGGGCGACGCGAACACCGGCGAGGACGCGCCGTTCGCCGAGCCGGGCGTCTCAAAGCGCCACACGACCGCGCCGGTGAAGCCGTCCACGCAGTAGATCGCGCCCTGCCCGGTCCCCGTCGAGACCGTCACCGAGTCGGCGACGACAACAGCGTTCGCGGGAGGCGCAGCGGTCGTGGAGTTGTTGACCGCGTACAGCTTAACGACAATGGGGGTGCCTGCCGCCGCTTGAATGCCCGCAATCGGCAGGGCGACCAGCGCATCCGTCCCCTGGGTCTGCTGGCTGATCGTCACCGGACCGTAGGTGACACCGCCGGCCGTGACGGTGTAAACGGCGCCGGTGCGGACTTGTGTTTGCCCGGTTTCGGTCGGCGCTGCCGGAATATGGGCGTACACAAAGAAGCTGGTTCCCGCGCCTGCCGCCGGAGCAGGCACGGTCCAAGTCGCGGCGGCACCGGCGTTGGCAACCAGGCCCTCCGACGCCCCGAACTTGAGGTACTCGCCGTTGGAAGCTGTCGCCGCCGAGGCCGTTGTCTGAGTATTGACCGGGAAGCCGCCAAAGGAGGTGAAGGCCGGAGCGCCCGCGCTGTCGTCCACGCTGCTGGAAACACTGGCCGTCGGGTCGGAGCGCCCGAAGTAGACGAGCTGGCGGATGAGCCGGACCGGATTGGTTGTGTTGGGCGTCGCGGTCGGCGGATTCACATCCGTAGTTGTGTTTCCCGTATGCAGCAGAATGTTTCCTTGATTGATCGCCGTCGCGCCGGTCGGGTCGAACACATCCAGCGTCGTATCCGGCGTAGCCGTGGCGTTAAGCTGGGCCGTCGTCGTGGTCCCCGACGGCGCGGTGGTGTTGACCGCGCCGGTGACGGGGGTGCCATCCGGGACGAAAACGCCCCAATACTGCAAGGGGTGGGTCGTGGACGAAAACTCGTTCGGGAAGCGGTTGCGGGTGATGGCGGTCGGAGCGCTCTGGACATCGCCGACAGTCGTCTGCAAGGTCATCGAGTCGGCAACCAGAACATCGTTGTTGTCGTTGATCAGCGGACGGGTCGTGGTACGCCGCAAAGTGACTATCACGCTGCCGCCGGAAGCGATCTGAAACGGCCCGGCCAGAAACTGCGTGTCATTGTCTTCCACCTGGCTGGCGGTCGCGCTGGTGGTCAGCGTGACATTGCCGGCGGCGTCGCGCACGGCAATCGCGTAGACGACCGCCGTGTCGCGCACTTCCGGGTTGCCGTTCGAGTCGGGCAGGTCGCTCGGCACATGGAAGTACAGCGAGTAGTTTCCTGCTGTCGGCTGCACCAGGGTCCAGACCGCCGAGCCGGGCACGCCGGACGGCAGCCGCAGGTACTCGTCATTTGTCGCCGTCGCCGCCGCCGGGCTGGTAGTCGGGCCGGGGGCTGTCCCGTTCGGGTCGGTGACCGGCACCCAGCCGGTGCTTGTCGAGAATGTCTGGAAGCCGCTGACGGTCGCAGGGCCGTTCGCAGGCGTCGGCGCTGCCGCGCTGTCGTCTACGGTGACGGTCGTGGCGCCGGTCGCCAAAAACACAAACGGCGCAGCCCAGCTATACGCGCTGCCGTCGGCGAAGTGGTTCGGGTAGTAGATGTTGACTCCGGCGCTGATGCCGGTCGCTTGCAGGCCGCTCGGCGGGCGCGTCGGGTCGTAGTTCCCCAGCAGAAAGCTGGGGATCTGGGTGAAGGTGTAGGGCGCCAGGCCCGTCGGGCTGGAAAGCTCCGTCGGCGTTCCCTGAAGCTGGTTTTGCAGCGGGTTAAGCAGTTGGTCCAGATACGGCGCGGAAGTCGTGTCGATCGGGAACGTCGCGCCGGGGCCGCCGCCGCTGTGGAAGACGGGGGCTTGGAACGGCACCGGGGTTTTCGGCGAAGTCGGGAGCGGCCCGGAGACCGTCTGGGCGGACGTTCGGGGGGCCGCGAGGCCGAGGCCCAGCACGGCGGCGCACAGCAGCGCTGCGGTGCGCCGGGCCGGGCAGATCAAGATGTTATGAAAAGCGAGGTAGTTCATGGTTCGCATAGGGTTGTGTTTGGTTATCAAGAGACCTGCCGCCTTGCTTCGCAGAGTCCTTCCTCAAGGAAGGAGATGGATAACAAGCAAGCTTCTGTTCGCGCGTCCTCATCTTCCCTTCAGGGAGGACCCTGCGACGCAAGGCGGTCGGTCGGCAATTTATTACGGCAGCCGGACGGCGTAGGTCGGCTGGATCAGCGGCCCGGTCAAGTCGGGATGGCTGAGGGTCTGGTTTCCGGCGAACCCGCCGACGGGCGTACTCGAAGCACTGGTGACACCGGTAGACGTGCTGGTCGCGGAAACGTCCACTTCAAACACTTCGCCGCCGATTCGGGGGGCGGCACTCGGCGGCCCGCCCAGCTCGCCCTGACTGTAGCTTTGCGTGATCAAATACCGCCGCGTCGTGAGCGTGCTGCCGCTTGTCGTCTGGCTGTCGGTAGACAGCGCCTGCACGCAGGTCGGAATGAACGGCAGGGTGGTCCGCACAAAGGGAGTGGTCGTGCCGGAGACAGGCACGTTCATGGCCTGATAGTTTGCCGTTGTGAATTGCAGGCGGTCGGCGGGGGCGACAAACCCCTGCGGCCCGGAGCCGCCGGAGCTGAAGGTCAAATCAAACACGCCGTTGTCGTCGGCATACAGGAAGTCGAACGGCGCGACATTCGGGTTCGGCGCGGCCGCCGGCGCCGTCACCGGCGGCGCAAACAGCTTCAAGAAGCGCGGATTGCGGATCGCGAGCGGCACCGGGTTTGAGCCGACAATCGGTACGGCATAGAAGCCGCCGGTGGTGTAAACCAAGTCGCTCGGCGGCGTCGGGACGGCGCTGAATGCCGCCGGAGCTTGCGGGCGCTGGAAGATGACCAGACTGCCGCCGGGCGCGTCGCCGCTCACGGGCCCCAGCCCGGCTGCCGTCAGCCGCCCCAGGCGCGTATTGACGACCGTGGCGGCGACAAACAAGGTCGGCGTCGGTACGCTGTTCACCAGAATTGTTCCGGTATAATAATCCGCGCTGCCGTAGCGATAGTTCCGCCCGTCCCGATCACCGGTGTGCGTCACCCACGTCAGCTGATGATTGATGCTTTGTCCGGCGGCGTTGACGAAAATGCCGCCGCTGGCATTGACGCGGTCTTCGACTTCGACGATGCGGTTGTTGCCGCTGTCAGCGACGAGGTAAAAGATAAAGCTCCCGCCGGGGTTCTCCAATGTTTGCGTTCCGGCGAGGGTGGACGTATCCGGCAGGGTCCGCACGACGACGCTGGAAGGCTGGCTTAGGGTCAGGGGCTGGCCGGGGGCCATCAGGCCGCTGGGGTCGGAAAAGCGGGTCAGCTCCCAGCGAACCGTGCCGGCGCTGTCGAACCGGACGCAGCGGTTGCTGCCGGTGTCGGCGGCCAGGTAATCGTTGACGGCGAACTGGGACAGCGCGGTCGGGTGGTTGAACGCCACTTTGGTCGCAAAGGCGGTCGCCGGATCGGTGCGGGAAGTCGCGTCCACGCCCCACACCGCCGCACCGTCGCCGTCCACGCCGAGAATGCGATTGCTGTCGGCGATCACCGTTACCTGCCGGGTCAAGGCTTCAATGCCGGTGGACCCGTTCAGGACCATGACATTCCCGCCGATGCTCGGCGGCGCCCCCAGCAGGCCCAGCCCCGCCGCGCCTGCGCCGGCCGAGGAGCCAAGCCCGATGGGGGTTTTGAACGGCAGCGTGGCGGACGAGGTCGTCGGCAGCGTAGCGACCTGCTTGCCGGTGTCAACCGACGGGTTGGTCGGAACGCGGTACAAAGTCGTGCCGTCGGACAAAAACAGGCTGCCGCCGACCTGGCTCAGTCCCGCGATATTTCCGGTGACGGGAAAGGGCTGAAGGAACCAGGCCAGATTCGTCCGAAAACCAAGCTGAACCGGGGAAGGGCTGATGTTGCCGGTCGTGTCGGTCGCGGTCATAATCTGCGGCTCAGTGACATCACCGGCGATTTCCTGAGCGGTGCGCCCGCGTAGGCCGAAGTTATAGAACGCCAGCGTCGTCGGCGATCCGATAAACTGCCCGTAGGTCGCGCTGGACAGGCCGACGTTGATATCCGGCCCCGGATGGATCGTGTTTATTGTGCTGTTGTCGACTTCATCGGCCTGCTTGATCGTCGCCTGGGTCAAGTCAATCGCAGACGCCGTGGGGTAAACAACCGCCGTGACCTGCTGGTTGGCCCGGAAGCACAGCACCGACGCCTGTGTTGCGGCGGTCGCCGCCGTGCCGTTTGTCGCCAGGGCATACACATTGTCCTGATCGTCTACCACCGGCGCTCCGACAAAATGCAGCTTGCTTATCTGGCTATAGTCCACGTTTTCGGGATTACCGAAAGCCCCCGTCGGCATCAGGAACCGGAACTTGACATGGACATTGTTGTGGAGCGGCGCGGGAGTCACGCCGATCAGATAGCTGTTTGTGCCGTTGCTCGCGACGTTGGTCTCGGTGAAGTAGTAATCGCCGTGGCGGTCTACCGCCGGGGCGGAGACGGTCGCAGGCGTCGGCCCACTGCCCATCAGCTGGCCGTAGGACGACGTGCTGACGTAGTTCAAGTTGACCGGGCTGGGAGAAGTCGCGGTGGCGGGACCGGCTGCCGAGGCAAAGTCCATGTTCCAGTCGGTGTAGTAGCTGAAGTTCGTCGTGATCGAAAACAGCGGGTCCTGATAAGACGGCGCAGTGTTGTTTGCCGACACGCCTTGCAGCACATTGCCGCCGTTATCGTAGGCCAGCAGCGGCGGCGTGACGGCGCTGGTGTCCGCGAAGAGATTAGGCAGGTCGTAGCGTCCCGAACGGTCAATTTTGTAGCCGGTGATCGCATTGTTGACCAGGTACTGCTTCAGCGGCTCGTTCCGTGCGCCTGCTAGGACCGAATAAACGCTGTACGGAGTCGAGACGGCGGCGACCAGAACATTGGTATCCCCATCCGTAATCAGCCCGACCGCCGGCGGCCCGACCACCGGCTCTGTCAGGCCCGTGTTCGGGTCCAGCGTCACGAACACGCCTGTCACGACGCCCGCAGTGGGTTGCTCGTTTAGATCGTAAACAACCATGCTGCTATTCGCTTGCCCGGCATAAACGCGCCCTTCATAGCAGATCGGCGACGGGGCGTTATTGATGCCGCCCAGCGGATATGAGGCCGCCGAGAAGCCTGTCGGCAGTGTCTGAGGCGGCGTCAGCGTAAACGGTGCAGCCTGCCCGGTCACCGCATTGAACGCGGCCACAGACCCATCCGCCGCCTCGACAAAAACGTAGGTCGCGCCGTTGAATGAGGCGACGGTAGGAGCCGACACGCCGATTTTGGATGGTGCCCTGTTCCAAATCTCATCGTAAGAGGTAATCGGGTAGTTGGAAAGAGACGTCACCTGCTCTTTCCCGTAGGCATCCGCCGTCCCCGTCAGGTTCTCCGAGGGGAAGGCGTCGAACGCATGGAGGTAGCCAGCCGTGTCGGTCACAAAAACGAAGTTGCCCCAAATGGCTGCGCCGGGCGGCGGGGTAGTTCCGGCAACGCCGGTCGTTGTCGGCGAATACTGCCAGGTGGGTGAGAACGACGCAAGGCCCGCGTTCGACGCATTCCCGTAGCTGGTCTTGTTCTCGCCGGGGTGCGTTTCCGACAGCTCCACGATGTTCGTCAGCAGCTTCAAGTCTGCCGCCGGGGCATTGTAAAAGTCACTCGGAACCGGCGGCCGAGTGGCCAGGGAACTGGCGGCTTGGGCCGCTGTCTGCGGCAGAAAATAGGCCACGTTCGCATTTGCAGTGTTGGGGCTGACCGTCGGCCCGATGCGGAGGGCGCTGGCGACCACCTGCCCCGCCCCGATCTGGGCGGTCGAGACGGCAGGCCCAATCAGGGTTAAGTTATTTGACGGTCCGCTGTCCTCTACCAGAGCCGGACTAAACACGGTGTTGAACTCTGGGGCGTGCAAGGGATCACCAGGGTTCGCCGTGAGTGTCAGCGAGACACTAGTTGATGGAGTTTGCGGAAACGGGTTGTATAGGCTGATTAAGTCGGCAGGCAACAAAAAGTACGGTTGTGTGACCACCGGCGAGGCGACGAACGGCGGTGCGGTGGCAGACGATATGGCGAATGGGTATGATAACGTAGTCGGCGTAGAAGATAACGCCCCGCCGCCAACCCACAAGCCGATGTTGTAGGGAGGGGGAGGCATGGTCGAGGACGCAACTCCGTATTCCACGATGAGCTGACCGCCGTTGTTCACAAACCGGCGCAGCTTTTCATTGATGGCCGGACCAAACGTAGTAGTGGTCGTGTCCGCCCGTAGGTATAGGACATTGAACTGGGACAGCTCATTGTCGGACACCGCGTTCAGCGGCACTTCCCAGTACGGCGCCATGTCCGGCGTGACAGGCTGACCGATCTTGTAGGGGGCGACGGAGTTTGCGGCAGTGGGCGTCCAGCGGTTCAGGATCGCGGCCGTGATAGAGGTCGGAGCCAGCGGGTTCACGAGCGTCAGATCCGGCGGGCGCACGTCAGTCCGGTTGTTCAGCACATAAAAGAGGTACGGCGCAGGGTCCGAGGCAGGACCTGTGCCTTGTGCGTTGGTGTCATCCACCAGCACCCCGGCGTTGAGGACGTGCTGCTGGTAAACCGCCCCGCCCGCGTGGGCTGCCGGGGCAGTCAAGCTCAGGAAGCCGGCGCCGAGCGCGGCTGCCGTCAGCGCGGGCCGCAGAAGCCGCTTCAGCGCGGGGATTTGTTTTCGCATTTTTATTCGTGTCATCGGTTTTCGTGCGCTCTCGGTATGTAAAAGCCGGACCATTCGGACCATGCCCAAGAACCATGCCATAAATGGCACGGCTATTGGGCCTGCGGCCACAAAGTACCGCTTCGCGGCACTGGGAATATCTTGGCATTGTGCTTCAGCACATGGTCTGAATATGGCGGTTACTGAAGCAGCGGCGCTTCGCCGCTTTGGCCCGAATACAACAGGCCCGTCGAGACCGGCAGCATGGGTGTGAACGGCAGCGGGCGTCCATACTTGTCGCTCCGCAGGTAATACGGCGTCGCCCCGTTGCCGGTCGGCATCGGGTCATATGGATACCCGGCCTGCGGGTCGTAGACAATCTGCAAGCCGACCGCAGGCTGTCCATTTCCCGGATGCCCGGCGGTCTCGGTTGTCTGAGCAGCACCGCCCCCGCCGGAACCGCTGACGACCAGGCTGCCGTGATACTGGGGAATCCAGCCCCACTTCTGCATCCAGGCCGTCTGCGCGGCGATGTCGGCGGGATGCGCTTCCGACACGCTGCCGCTGAGGGTGATCTTCAGGTCAATCGGCTGCCCATACATCGGAAACCGGCTCACGCTTGTATAGGCGGCGCTTCCCGGCACAAGGCCGCTCAGGTCCGGGCGTGTGCCGTTGACAGGATCAATCAATATTCCTGGGTAGGGGTATGGGCCAAAACTTTTGTGAAAACTGTCCAAATTGTCGGCGGCATTGGTATTGAACCATTCACCGGGAATGACGAAAAACGAGCGGGTCTGCGCGTACAAGACGGCTTCAATCCGAATGTCCATGGGCAGAACGGCGACCCGCTCCAGCGCGACATTCTGGCCTGCCGTCGAGGAAACGCCGCTTGGGTCTTCCTGTCCGTTGTCTTTGCTGACGGACAAGTGGAACAAGTCGGTCGCCGCTGCGCCGGACACAGACGTGAAGCTGGAAAGATCGTAGGTTGTGCGCGTAAAAGTATTCAGTGTCAGCGCCGGTGGCGCCGGCACAAGGGCAGTGTTTGTTGCCAGGTTCAGGATGTCGAAGTCCGCTTTCGCCGTGCCGGCCGCTTCCGGGCCGGCGGCGACATACAGGGCGAGCTTCGTATTCGGATAGGCCGCTGCGGGCGTCGCCGCTCCGGTCAAGCCGAAGTTGAACTCCTGCACGAGCGAATGCCCTTCATCCAGGAAAATCGGCGTGTCGAGCGGGTCGCTGGATTTCGGCAAATCGGGGCTTTGCGTGCCGTCCGTGTGTTCGTCTACCATCGGTCCCGCCAGGAACTGCGTGGTGTTGATGCAGACATAGTCATGGGCCAGAACGCTGATGCTGGAGTCCGGGTCGCCTTTCAGCAGATTGCCTTCAATATACGCTGTGCCGTTCGTGACAATCGTGATATGGCGCGGGACAAACTTCTGCGTCGCCGCGGTGGCTCCCGTTCCCTCGTTCGGGCTGAGGATGCCGCGCACCCGGACATTGCCTTCGGCATAGATGACGATGTCGTTGTCGGGGCTTGTCCCGGCATTTAAATTCGTGTTGGTGGCCTCGCAGCCCAGGTCGGCATAGGTGACATCCATCTGCGCCCCGGCAGGAGTCGTGCCGTCCGGGCCGACAAACGAGTCGCCGGCCGTGCGGGTCAGGCGGATGCCGTAGGTTCCGGCGCTTGAAGAGTTTGCGGGCGGCGCAAGCTCCTGGCCCAGAACAATCGTGACGCCCGGCGGGTTGTAAAACAGGCCGTTCCACCCGCCTTTGTTGGCGGCGGTCGCGCTGGCCGTCGTCCGGTGCAGCCACTCGTCGGTCAGGGTCGAGCCGCCGCCGATGCTCGCGCTGTCGGTCTGGACATCGGTCGGGTTGTTGACATAGATCGCCTTGCCGTAGCCATACTGGCTTGCGGTAGCCGGGTAGGTCGCCGTCGTTCCCCCTGCGTTCGTATAAGTGCGCGGCGCGGAGTTCATGGCGATGGCCCGGTAGCGGGGCATCTGCGAGGCCGGGTCCTGCGTGTCCAAAAGCGGCGGGTCCAGCCGCGTGATCGAGCGTGGCAGCCCGGCGGCGTCGTTCTGCATGGAGCCGTCCCGAATAAGGCCATTCTGCGTACTGAACGGCGGGTTGACATCACCTAGACTTTGGTTGTCATTGCTCGGCGTGATATATGTATTCTCAGAAACCGTCGGCGGCGTAGCAGTTAAATTGCCGGGGATCGGCGTCGCGGTCAATTTGGTTAAATCCACTGGGTTAAGAATCAATGCCGCCTGCTGACCAACTGAAACATTGTTGTTTGTGTCTAAAGTTTTGTTGTTTAAGCTGGCTTTTGGATCATAGCTGTCCAGCAGCAAGTCGCCGCCGATTTCAGCGGTGTCTTCAAACACCGGCAAAATAGCACTGATGTTGTTCAAGTAAATGATGTTTGTGCCAAAGAAGCGAACCGGCATATTGGCATGAATCGAGCCGCCGCCGGGTGTGAAGCCGAACGCGATAGTTGTGGCTGTTCCAGCTTTTGGATTGACCTGAGTAGGCGGATTGCCTATATAAGCATCCGGCGCACCGTAAGTTGTCAGCACCGGATATTCTTGAATGGTCGGCGCAGTTGTGCCGTTAGCGCTGACGCTTCCGGTACTGTTGAAGTCCGAGACGCCGGGGGTCGCGATGCCGCCATCGGTGTTCTGGGCGTAGAACTGGGACGCGACGCCGAGATTGGCGATGTCCGAGCGCTTGTCTAGGTTGGTCTCAAACCGGGCATAATCGGTGATGCCGATCGGCAGATAAGCGACTTGATATGCCTGCGTCCGGTCCGAGCTGCGGTTGTTGGTATAAGTCGTCGGGTCGTTCGGGTCAATCACCCCTTCGCGCCCAATAGATTCGATCTTCAGATACTTGCCGGGCGGCACAGTGGCCTGGGCGACATTGACGGGGTCATAAGTGACGCGCACGAGGAAGCGCCCCGCGCCGGTGTTGTACCGCGCATAGCCCGCCGACAAATACTCGGCGTCCGGGTCCGTCGCGCTGACGGCCCCAAGCCCGTTCGGGTTGTTCGGCTGAATCTGAGCATTATACCGCGCCAGCTCCCGCGCATCGGTCGGCAGGTAGGCCGCTGCAAGCTGATACTGGAGCGGCGGGCGCCAGTCCGCGCCGTCGGCGCTGCTCATGAGCTGGGCGTCGGCGTAGGTCAGCCCGGCGCGGGCGTAGCTGTCGGCGGTCTGGACACGGGCGCCGTGGGCGGCGTTGACAATGTTCCGGGCGACAATCGTGACGAACAGCGCTCCGGCCAGGCCAAGCAGGAGCAGCACCAGCAGGGCGATGACGATGGACTGCCCGCGCTGTGTCCGGGTTCGCTTATTCGTTGTTATAGGCTGAGGTGTGAACATCGTTGTTTGTGCTTTTAAGCCCCCCGCCCCAATTTTGGGGAGCAATACGGAGAGGAAGAAAGCGGCTTTCTTCGGCTCTTCTCCAAATCCGGCTCCCCAGAATTGGGGCGGGGGGGCTTCCTACCGATTGCTGTTGCCGATCTTAACTTTTGTTTCCGTCGGGATTACCTGCGCCCGGTTGTTGGTGATGTCAAAGATGCGGACACCGATATTGACATCTATCAGGTCGCGCGTTTGATAGTCTACTTTGACCTGCATCGGCAGGTAGGGATCGCCGCTTAAATCAATCGGCAGCGTCTGCGTTGAGGGCAGCGGATTTGCCAGCGGCGCGGTCAAGCTGAGATTGGCCTGGTAGTCGTAAATCACTCCGACGCCGGTAGTTCCGGGCCGCAGGTGTAGAACGCCCGTCCCGTAGTCAATCGAGAACTGATTGTCACTGACCGTGCCGCCCGACGCATTAACTTCCGTGTAGGTGATCGCCTGTCCGGCATTCGGCCCGCTTGTCTGATCCGGCCCTGTCACCCGGACACTGCCGGGAACAATATGCGCGTTCAGAACGCCGGTGGAAACGGGGGTTCCACCAACGGTAAACTGATGATAGCCTTGCAGGGGCGAGTCGGTCAGGGCCGGCGTGGCGCTTGCCGGCAGGGTTAAATCCAGATTACCGGCGCTGTCAATGCCGCCTTTGTTTTGAGCATCTAAATCTGCCTGCGTCGGGCTGGCCGGATATACCGGCAGCGGCCCGTATCCCCACTGCCGGGTCAGACGGTCGTAAGGGCCGTTCGGCAGCGACGGCGCGGAAAACGTCAGCGTTCCGGCGTCCGGGTTGATCGTCAGCGGCACGAACTGCATCCCGTTCTGCGTCCCGCCCAGCGTGTAGGTCGCGCCGCCATTACTGGAAGTGGTCGTCACCGGGAAGCCCTGCGTGACATTGTACACCAGCGTCCCCTGCGGGTTCGTATCGGTGCTTTGGTGCAGGTACTCCAAAATGTCGCCGGGATAAATGTAAAGCGGCCCGGCTGGCCCGGTGTAACCCGTCGGCGGATAGCCTGCCGGGGGAGTCACCTGCGTTGCTATTGCCGCGAACTGCTCGGTGTCATAGTACATACTGAGCGCGGCGGTGTTCGGGTCATAATTGCCGGGATACAAGCTGACATGGAACGGCAGGGACCAGGACTGGCTGCCGGTCGTGTAGACCGTCGGGGTGTAGGTGTAACCCGATTGGTCTACCGAGACCGCGCCCTGCGTGTTATAATCCGAAGTCGTCCCCGGCGTCGCATTCCCGCTGATGGTCGCAGGCCGGAACGTCACGCTGGTATTGACAATCGGATACGATTTCCCCGTCACGGGGTCAGTCGCGATCCCGCTATGGGCTACGCCGACAAATGCACCGGAGGTATCATACGCAAGCGTGTTGTCGGCATTGTGCGGCAGCAAAATCAAGTCCACATTCGGACCGGGAATAACCGCTTTGCTGATCTGGACCCACTTGTCCACGCGGGCATTGTGCGCGGTCACATCCATCGCCGTGTAGGCCACATGGCCGTTAGAAAGCCAGTTGACGTCGCTCGTGCTGACATAGCGAAAAAAGTCCGGGTCGTCAAGCTCCGGGATGCTCACGTTTGTTTGCGGGTTTGTGTGTGTCGCGAACAAGTTCGTGTTGGGCGTCACGGTCGCAGGCTGGCCGCCTGCCGCCGCAACCGTGCTGTACGGCTGGTACTCCGCACGGTACAAAATATAGGTATTGTCCGTGCTGCCGTTTGCTTTACCCTCGCGCGTGTTGTTATAGGGGAGTGCCGGGTTCTTCAAACCAACGAAATAGCGGACCGCGTTCGTGCCGGCGGCCAGCGGGAAGACATACGACGGGCTGCCGATGAGCGCCGAGCCGTTCTGCGACTGTGTGTAAGTCACCGGCTCATTAGTGGTCGGGTCAATCGGAGCGCCGCTGTCGTTAAGCTTCGGCAGGACAAAGTCGATCTTGGCATTGTAAGCGTGGGCAATGACCGAAGCACCTGCGCTGTTTAAGATTTGCAGGTCCAAAAAGTTCGTGTAGGCGTCGTCGCCGGGAACGATAGGATTGGGCGTCTGGAACGGGTGGCTGGTGCCGTCGAACACAAAGACCGCACTGCCCAGCTCGCGTGTGATGCGCTCTTTGACGATCCGGGCGGCGTCCTGCGCCGCCGTGACGAGCTGCGCCTCCTGAGTGTAGCGCAGGGCGCTGATCAGCGGGACGATCAAAAGCGTCAGCAGGACGGCGGTGAGGGCAATCACGATGAGAAGCTCAATGAGCGTGAAGGCCCGGCGCAGCGTCTTATGAAGCAGCGGTTTATGGAGTTGTCGGCGGTCTTTGTTGTTCATTACAGATTAAGCACACCAAGAAGGGCGAACACAAGGTTCGCGCCCTACGTTATCCACGCATACATTCCGTTCGATCCTGACCCCGTAGGGGCGAACCTTGTGTTCACCCTGTTCGTTTGTGTTCACCCTGTTCGTTTGTGTTCGCCGTGCCTGTCAGACATTCCAAGTTCTACGGCGTCTACTTCAGCACAGCATCCACGCTATGCACTTTATACTGATTGCGTTCTTTCCAGGCGACTACCGCACGGGCCGACAGGCCGCGCACGGCGCTGAACGTAACGGCAGTGCCGGGCGGCACGGCGGACGGCAGCGGAACCTGGACATCCGGCGCGTTCAAAGACACCAGAACCAAACCGGCGGCGATTGTCTGCGAGAATGTTTGCGGCGTACCGCCGGCTGGCGTATAAGTGCCGTCCACTTCCAGCGTCTTGCCGGCATTGCAGCGGGCAACATAGATACACGGAACGGACGGATCATACACAAACCGGTTTGCCGCCAGCGGCGTCGTCTCGGAAGGCGTCGAGAGCGTGCTGACCTGCATAAAATATGATGCCGGTTTCTGCACCGCGACCGTCCAGTCTAGGTCTGCCGTGTAGAAGATACGGATGCGGTGCGCAGGGGCCGTTCCCGCGCCGATGGTCGGACTGTTGTTACTGTTGTCCCCAAACGCATCCGAGCCGAACGTCAGTCGCCCCAGCGCATAGCCGATATTGATGAGCGAAGGGTCGTTTTTCGTCCCGTTCAAGTCTTCATTGTTCAGCGGCGAGTCGGGGTTAGTCGGGTCGGGCGTTCCGCCCGGCGCGATGATTTTGCCGGTGTCCAGGTCCAGAATAATTAAGCTGTAATTACTGCCGGCGAGGCCGGGGTTGATCGAGTTGTCCGGGTTGGCCGAGCCTGCCAGCTTCAGGTTCGGGACCGCCGTGCGGACGACAAACGTGCTGCCGGTCCCGGTTAATGCCGGAACGTCGTGGTCTTCGCGCAGAATGCTCCACGAAGAAACGATGTACGAGATCTTGACCTGCCGCGCCTGCGTCCCCGACCCGACCGCTGCCTTCGGGTTGAAGCCGATCGCGCCGGGATTGGCTGAAAGGGCATTGGTCGCCCCGATATTTGCAGCGATCAGCTTGAACTCATACGGGTCATTGCTGAAGGGAATCGCGGTTCCATTCGTCATGTTCAAGGCAAGGCCATTGTACGGCCGGTACAGGGCAACGCTCACCCAAGTGACTCCCGATGGCAGTACCTGATGGGGCGCGGCAACATTGGCAGAGTCCCCATAGTCAAATGTCGGCGGCGTCGCAGTTGAATCCGCTTTTGTCGGATCAAACCAGCCGCCCTGATAGTTGCTGGCGGTATCCGGCAGATACCCCTGCGGATTGTTGGTGTCTTTCGGAGCGTCAGGGTTGGTCCCGTCTCGAAGCGTCCCTTGCGGCACGTTGAGATACTGCGTGTACATCTTGCCGTCGGAGCCGGTGATGACGACAATCATCCGCTGATCAAACGACATGTAAGTCGGCGGGGTCGTGGTATTATTGGTCAGCGTGTACGGTGCATACGGCACAGCAATCCTTTGGTTCACGAGGTCCACCATGAACTGTTCGCGACCGGGAACCAGCGTGTCCTGCGGAATGTCGACCGGCGGAATTGTTCCACCCTGAGCGATTGCCGCTGGAGCGGAATTGCCGGACAGCCCGGCCCAGTTCGGGCTGTTGACCGTGAAGTACGATGGAAACTGTGCGGCAGTTTGGGCTGGGTCGGCAGGCATCAGCACCGGGCCATACTTGACGACGTAGACCGACTGCCCATTTACGGCTGTCGGGACCGCCACCGTCTCGTTGGTGACGACACGCGCGTTTTCTAGATTATTCGGGTCATTCGGGTCATAATTGGAATAGGCGGAGGCGATGGCCGGGTTCAGCGCATTGCCGAGATTGTCGCTGTATGCCGCCGGGTTAAGGTCGTCGGGCAGAATGGCGTCCGGCAGGCTGGACGCGCTTTGTGCGCCCAGGTCAATCGCCGCCGCGCCGAGGCTGTCGGCCAGCGCGGCGTTGCCGGTGCTTTGGATGGAAAAGAAGCCGCTGGGGAACAGGCGAATGATGGTCAAAATGCCCGTGACCAGAATGACCAGGACGACCAGCACCTCAATCAGCGAGACGCCGCGCCGCGCCCGCTGCCGCCGTGTTCCGTTATGAAATTGGCTGTCCATTATCTGCACTGATACTGTCCTTGACGCCGAAAACGCTTATGGCTTGAGATTGTCCGGGTAGTTGGCGACTTGCCAGAACGTCGGGGCTGTGGAGGGGCCTTCCAGAGCCTGGAAATCATGGCCGGTTACCTTCTTGACCGCCCCGCTCTCAAACATGACCAGCACTTTGTCGGCGTTCATAACATGATAAGTCGTCGCGGTAATGAAAGTGTTCGCCGGCGGGTTCTGCCACCGAAGCTGCTCCGTATAAATCGAGGCGGCAGGCTGGGCGGTCGGCACCGGGGTCATGGTCTGCTCGCGTGCAAGCTGATAGCGGACAATCGAAGTGCCGCTGACAGTGTTGGTCCCTGTCACAATCGGGCTGCTGTCGTAGGCGTCGGCGAGGTAAAAATTGCGCGAGGTAGAAAAACCATTCGCATTCACTGCGACTTGTCCCGGCGCCGGCGGAGTCACACCGGGTCCACCGCAGCTAGACGTGCCGGTGCCATTCAAAACGCCGTCGTTTGTCGCATTACAGGGCGCGATGATATTGGCTGCAAGCTGCCCCGTATACTTTCCCATGTCACTGGAATTGACTTGGTTGTTGGGATCGGTGAACTCTTCTACGTCTTTGATGTAGGCTGGGTACAGGCCGGGGAAGTACAGACTTGCCGTGCCGGCGGTCTGTGCACGGCCCAACGCGCCTTTCATGCTGCCGTTGCCGTCCGAGTAGCCGAACAGCACGTCCGGGTAGCGGTGGTTGTCCAGCTTAAACTGCTCCATCTTCTGCTGGATGTCCTTCATGTTGGAAATGGACGTGCTTTGACGCGCCCCTTCCCGAACCGACGCGAAGACAGGCAGCAGGATCGCCGTGAGGATCGCAATAATGGCGATGACGACGAGCAGTTCAATCAGTGTAAAAGCGTGCGTAAAGGCGGCATGTGCGGGGCGGCGTGTGGGTGTCATTGTGAGACTCCTAAAGTGGTTTCGGCAAAGACCGGCAGCCGTAACTGTTGCATGACGATCGGTTCCAAAGAATTGTTCCCAGGTTTTGGAAGAAAGTTTAAAAGTTTTTTTGGAACCCACCCCGTCGCTACGCGCCGACCCTCCCGAAGCGGGAAGGTGAGGAGTTTTAGGAATGTGGTGGGTGCAGAGCTTTGTTTGCGAGATATTAGCGAAGGCGAGAGATCACGAAGCCGATTTTGGCGAAAACTTCCTGGTTAGTAAACCGCAAGGTAGTAATTCCACGCTCAGCGAAAATCCGGTCGCGTTCTTGGTCATATTCAAGATCGTGTGTTGCTCCGTCCACTTCGACAACGAGTGCTGCCGAGTGGCAATAAAAGTCTGCGATGAAACCGTCAATAATTTGCTGTCGGCGGAAGTTCACTCCCAATCCACTACGCCGTAAGCGTGTCCAAAGGATCGCCTCGGCAGTCGTCATCTCCCGGCGCATATTCCGCGCCAGAACAAATTTCGCTTCCTGCACCTGCTGACCGATGACTACGTTCTGCGGCTTGACTTGCTCTTCCATAAGCACTGCTCCCTGAACAACGAGACTAGCTAAAACTCCACCCTCCCGCTTCGGGAGGGTCGGCGCGTAGCGACGGGGTGGGTTCCTACTTCGCCGCCCAGAACATACCGACGTACCACGCCGCCAGCCCATGCCCGTAGAACAGCGCGAGCAAAGCGCCGACCGCCATCGCCGGGCCGAATGGGATCGGAACACGCTCCCCCAGGCGACGCCGCGCCCGGATCATCACAACAATGCCGACAAATGCACCGAGGAAAATAGCGAAGCCGAGCGAGCCGAGCGCCAGCGCCAAACCGAGATTTGCACCGATGGCGGCGGCCAGCTTGCCGTCGCCGCCGCCCATGCCTCCGGCGTCCTCGTCGGCTTCAATCTCTTCCGCCGTGAAGCCTTCCAGCGGCGGCTCCTCGCCCCAGCGTTTCTCGGCATAGCGGCGGAGCGGCTTGATGATTGCGCCGAGTTGGTAGACCGAAACATACGCCCAATCTTCGGCATTCTCGCGCAGGTACGCCCCGGCGGCAGCGGCAGCGGGAAGGCGCTTGTCGAGAACAGACACTAAATAAACATAGGACAGGAGGCCAATCAAATAAATGACGGCGGCGTACCCGAACAGACCGGCGACCGAGCTGACGAAGAAGCCGGAAACCGCGCCATGCACCAGGCCCAGCACGACCGCCAGGGCGCTCAGGCTGTCCGGGATGATGAAATGCTCCAAGTCAATAAAGAAGACGCAGATCAGAAGGGCGGTAAAGAGGCAGTAAAAGACAGCATCGTACCAGCGCCCGCCGGACTGAAACGTGTACCAGGCGACCAGGGCGAAAAGAACGCCTGTGAGAAGCTCGACACCGGGGTAGCGCCACGAGATCGGCTGTTTGCAGTAGCGGCACTTTGCGCCCAGCAGGAGAAACGAAAAGACCGGGAATAGGTCAAAAGCGCCGAGGCGATGCTCGCAATTTGGGCAGTACGACCAGGTCGGCAGATTGACGCTCTGCCCGCGCGGCAGCCGCCAGATGACGACATTCAAAAACGAGCCGATGGCGAGGCCGTACAGCCCCGCCACCACAAGCCAGATCCCTGCGCTTATTCGCCTGCGCCTTTTTCGGTGCCGTCGCCGCCCGACAGCGACTGGATCAAAACAATCATCGGCATAAACATGCCCAGAATGATGAGAAGGACCGCGACGCCCAGAAAGCAAATCAAAATCGGCTCAATCGCAACGGCCAAAGCTGCCAGCGCGGCGTCCACTTCGTCCTCGTAGAAGTCGGCGATCTTGGACAGCATGGCATCCAAAGAACCCGACTCCTCGCCGATCGAGATCATCTGCACGACCATCGGCGGGAACAGCTTGGACTTGACCAGCGGGTCGCCGATCCGGTCGCCTTCGCGGATGCGGGCGCGGGCTTCGAGAATGGCGTCGGCAATGACGACGTTCGCGACGGTCCCCGAAACCGTCTCCAATGCCTGCAAAATCGGAACGCCGGAAGTCAGCAGCGTACCCAGGGTCCGCGAGAAGCGGGCCAGGGCGACTTTGTGGTTGAGCTTGCCGAAGACCGGCACTTTGAGCTTGAACTTGTCCCAGACATGCGACCCAAAGTTTGTCTTGATAAACGCGCCGAACGCAAAGCGCACAGCAAAGAAGATTGCCAGCGCCAGATACCCTTTGTGCAGGAAGAAGTCGGAGACGGCGACCAAGCCCAATGTCAGCGCCGGAAAGTCGGCCTTCCCGTGCGGCAGCATCGTCTCAAACAAGTTGAGGAACGTCGGGACGATAAACGTACACAGGCCGACGACAATGATGGTCGCGGCTATGACAACAATCGTCGGGTAGGTCATCGCCGACTTGATCTTGCGCTTCATTTCCACGTCTTTTTCGAGAAACGTAGACAGCCGCTGCAAGGTTTCTTCCAAAACGCCGCCGACTTCCCCCGCCCGGACAAGCCCGATAAAGAGGTTGGAAAACGTGCCGGGGTACTTTGCCAGGCTTTTCGAGAGCGTATTCCCCGCCTCGACTTCGCGCTGGACGTCAATAATAATCCGCTTGAACTTCGGGTTCGTCTGCTGCTGGGACAGAACATCCAAACAGCGAACGAGCGAGACGCCCGCGTCAATCATGGTCGAGAACTGGCGGCAGAAGATGGACAGCTCGGTGAGCTTGATCTTCTGAATGTTCTCAAACCAGTTGCCGCCCAGCCCTTTTTTGGCTTTGGATGATTTGATCTCTGAAATGACGAAGCCCTGCTCGCGCAGGCGGCGGGCCAGAACGTCCGGGTTTTCCGCTTCCGAAGTCCCGCTCCGCATCGTGCCGGAAGCATCGCGGACGGTATAGGCGTAGGTTGCCATTGGTATTTTGCTCCTTTAATGAGCGTCTATAACGCAGGCCGAACCAAAACGGTTCGGCCTCGGTGAATTTATTTTTAGCGTCCGGGCGCACCGGGGCGCGGCGCACCGCCGGGAGGAACACCCTGCGAGCCGCCGGGGCCGGTCGTACCGTCGCCCGCCAGCATTCGCTTCAATTCTTCCTGGTTCTGGGCGCGGATCATGGCATTGTCGTAAGAAATTTTGCCTTCTATGTACAGGTTCCGCAAAGAAGCATCTGTTGTAATCATGCCGATGTTCGCGGAGGTCTGAATAATGGACGTAATCTGATGCGCTTTTGCTTCGCGGATCAGGTTCCGAATGGCGGCGTTCGCGATCATAATCTCATACGCGCCGATGCGTCCCCGGCCCGAAGATGCCTGGTAGTTCGGGGTCGTCGGCACAAGCTGCTGGGAGATAATCGCCTGCAAGTTGTTGGAAAGCTGCAAGCGCACCTGCCCCTGCTGTCCCGGTGGGAAACCGTCCACGATGCGGTCCACGGAAGACGCCGCCGAGTTGGTATGCAGGGTGCCGAAAACCAAGTGACCCGTTTCCGCCGCGGAAACGGCCAGCGACATCGTTTCCAAATCGCGCATTTCGCCGACCAGAATAATATCCGGGTCTTCGCGCAGAGACGCCCGAAGCGCGTTCCCAAAGCTTTTCGTGTCCATGCCAAGCTCGCGCTGATTGATGACCGAGAGCTTGTGATTATGCACAAACTCAATCGGGTCTTCAATTGTAATAATATGCTCGGAGCGGGTTAAGTTGATCGCGTGGATCATCGCGGCAAGCGTCGTAGACTTGCCCGATCCCGTCGGCCCCGTCACCAAGACTAACCCGCGCTTAAGGTGAGTCAGCTTCTCGAAAATGCCCGGCATTTCCATCTCTTCCAGCGTCGGAATTTTGGTCGGGATCAGCCGCAGGGACGCCGCAACGCTGCCTTTGTCCTTGAAGATGTTGACACGGAAGCGGGCCTTCTTCTGCAAAGCATACGAGAAGTCCAGTTCCCAGGTGCTTTCAAACTTCTGGATCTGCTCGTCGGTCAAAATCGCGTACATCATCTGCTGGATGTCCAGCGGCGACATATTCTCATACGGAGTCGGCTTGAGTTCGCCGTCGGCCCGGATGACCGGCGGAATACCGGCGGCGATATGCAGGTCGGAGCCTTTCATCGCGATAATCAGGTCCAGCAGCTCGTCAATATGAAGCTCCTGCACCGACTTCTTCTGAACAGGCTTTGCGGTCGGGCGCGGCTGGAACTGGGGCGCCGTCTGCCCGTTTTGTCCATTGGCTTGCGGGATCGTCGCCGCGCCGTTTGCGGGGGTCGTAATTGGTTCGGCCATAATAACGTGCCTCTTTCAAAACGCACCTCACCCGGCCGCTCCGCGTCCACCCTCTCCTTAAGAAGGAGAGGGGCGGAACGGAGTTCCGGGGTGAGGTCTCTTTAGAACCCGGCGGTGAAGACGACGCGCATGACTTCGTCCGGGGTCGTCATGCCTTCTAAGATTTTCAGCAGGCCGTCTTCGCGCAGCTCACGCATTCCGTTCGCCTTCGCGGCGTCGCGGATGTCGGCGACCGGGGCGCGGCGGACGACAAGCTCGGCAATCTCCTCGTTCATCGTCATCAGCTCGTACAGGCCGACCCGGCCTTTGTAGCCTTTGTAGCGGCATTCTTCGCAGCCTTTGCCTTCGTACAGCGTGACCTGGGCATTCGGGTCTTCGGGCTTGTAGCCGAACTTGCTGAGGAAGTTCGCCGGGACCCGGTACGGCTCTTTGCAGTTCGAGCAGACTTTGCGGCACAGGCGCTGGGCCATGATGCCCTGGACGGTCGCTGCGATTAGATACGTTTCAATCCCCATGTCGGCCAGACGCATGACCGCCGACGGCGCATCGTTGGTGTGCAGCGTGGACAGAACCAGGTGGCCCGTCAGCGATGCTTCGACCGCAATCTGCGCGGTTTCCAGGTCGCGCATTTCTCCGACCATGATGATGTCCGGGTCCTGGCGCAGAAACGACCGCAGGGCCGTTGAGAAGGTCAGCCCGGCCTTCTTGTTGATCTGCACCTGCGAGACGCCCGACAGCTGGTACTCAACCGGGTCTTCGACCGTGATGATGTTCTTTTCAACCGAGTTGATCTTGTGCAGGACCGAATACAGCGTCGTCGTCTTGCCGGAACCCGTCGGGCCGGTTGTTAAAAACATGCCGTTCGGCTGGGCAACGATCTCTTCCAGCTTCGCCTGCACTTCGGGCGTAAAGCCGAGCTTGTTCAACCCCAGCAAAACCGAAGTCTTGTCCAGAATACGCATGACGATCTTCTCGCCGAACATCGTCGGCAGACACGAAACGCGCATATCATAGTCTTTGCCTTCGTGCCGGACCGGGATGCGTCCGTCCTGCGGCACGCGCCGCTCGGCGATGTTCAGCTCGGCCATGATCTTGAAGCGCGAGATGAGCGCGGCCTGAATGTGCTTCGGCACGGTCATGGTCTCGTTCAAAACGCCGTCAATCCGGTAGCGGATGCGAACGCCTTTGATGCCCGGCTCAATATGAATATCGGACGCTTTCTCGCGAATCGCCTGCATCATAATCGCGTGGGCAATACGGATAATCGGCGCTTCTTCCGAGATCTTTTCTAAGCCGCCTTCGTCGTCCTCATCTACGGTGCCGGTCGTCAGCTCGCCCAGCTCGTTTTTGATGGCGTCGGACAATCCGCTCGCGACACTCATATCCTGATTGCCGCTGCCGTTCCGGCCCGGCGTCAGGTCCGTCGTCCCGTCGTTGTCTTTGATAATCGCCGGCACTTGGCCGTTGCCGCCGATGACCGCCGGGAAGCTCGCGCCGCCGTCCCGCCCGTTCAGCGGGCCGGTCGCCGCCTTGCCGCCATTGCCGCTGTAGGCGCGGATAATGGCTTCTTCAATCTCCGATTTCGTTCCCAGCACCGATGTAATCTTGCACCGGGACACGAGTTTTACGTCATCCAAGCCGACCGCGCCGGTCTTGACATCGCCGATTGCGACCATCAGCCGGTTCGGCGTAGACGTACTATCGCGCTTGATGGGCAGAATGTTGTAGCGCTTGGCGATATGCTCCGGGACCGACTTGATCGCCGCCGGTTCCGGCGTGACTTTGCTGAGGTCCACAAACTTGAGGCCCAGCGTTTCCGCGCGGGCCGACGTCACATCTTTCTCCGAAGCCATGTCTAAATCTTGAATAATCCCGCCGAGGTCGCCCGGCGTCACTTTCTGCACTTCCCGCGCTTCCTGAAGCTGCCCTTCCGTGATTGCGCCGCGCTCCACCAGCACTTCCCCGATACTTTTTTTCGCCTGCATTACCATTGTGGAAACCTGCCTCCTTACGCAGTTTGTTCCGATACTGCCGTCAATACTACAAAATGTTTGAAAGAGATTAAAAGAGCAAATCGCGCCGAAAGCGCCGCAAAAGAACGACACGGAAAAACAACGGCAGAAAGAATGGCCGGAACCGGCTGCGGGCGGTATTCGCTATTATAACATAAACGCGAAATGGGCGCAAGGGGTTCCCATTGCCTTCCTTGCTACCTGGATCAAGCCTTCGGCAGCGTCGCCAAAACCGCCCCTTCCATCACCTCCGTCGGCATCTCGGACACCGGCAGTCCCGTCCACAGCGACAGCGAAACCGCCCCCTGCTGCACCAGCATTTTCACCCCGTTTTGCGTCCTGCACCCCGCCGCGTCCGCCGCGGCCAGCAGCCGCGTCCGCGCGGGCGCATAGATCAGATCGTAAACAAACGGCTTCTCGTCAAACACCCCCGGCGGCAGCGTCGGCATTTCACTTACGCGCGGCGACATCCCAACACTGGTTGTATTGACCAGCAGATCAAATACTTTTGTTCCCGTCCCCCACCCCGCCGCTTCCGCGTGATCGGGATACACAGCATTGATCTCCGCCGCCAGCGCTTCCGCCCGTGCCGCCGTCCGGTTCGCAATCACGCAGAAACTTCCGCGCGACGCCAGCGCAAACCCGACTGCCCGCGCCGAGCCGCCTGCGCCCAGCAGGTACACCCGCCGTTTTTCGGTTTCCTGCCCGACTTCCTCCAGTGACCGCAAAAACCCCGCTCCGTCCGTGCTGTACCCCGTCAGCTTGCCGCCCACATTGCAGATCGTATTCACCGACCCAATCCGCGACGCCTCTTCGTCCACTTCGTCTAAATACGGCAGCACCAATTCTTTCAGCGGAACCGTCACATTCACGCCGACTAAGCCCAAAGCCCGCACGGCTTCTACCGCCGCCCCGATATTCTCCGGCGCAACATCAAACGGCACATACACCCAGTCCAGCCCCAGTTCTTTAAGCGCCGCATTGTGCATCACCGGCGACCGCGAATGCCCCACGGGATGCCCCCAAACGCCGACGGCTTTTGTTGTTCCTGAGATGTTGATCAATTAACGCTTTAGCTGCTCGTTTATATCACGAAGAATAACAATCATCTCCCGCTGCAATGTCAATGCTTCTTCACTCATTTCGATGCTTCTAGCCTGTAGCTTTGCTGACGTATCCACCTGTTCAATTGCAGTCTGCTGACGTTCAATCGCTTCTTGCTGACGATGCATTGAAACCGCCTGATTAGCGACGGCTTTTTTCTGCATTGCGAGTGAGGCCGAGGTAACCGCAGTCCCGACTAGGAGTAGTATTGCACCACATATAATAAGTATAACTACGAAATCCATAATTGCTCTTTGACATCACTGCACATTATGCTGAACGCCAGTCACCGCCTGCCATGAGATTTGCGACCGACAAATCTTCGTCAATCTCCGGCCAGTGCAGGCTGATGCCGCCGCCGCCGATTTCGGCCTTTGCCCGCTGCTCCGGCGTCGCCGCGAAAAGTCTCGGAAACCAGAGAAGAGGCACGGTCAGAATGCGCCCGTCGGTAAGAAATACCTGCATGGCTTCGTCAGTAAACTCAACCCCGCCGGCAAGCGCCGTCGTCGGTAGGTACGAATGCTCGAACTTTGGCTTAGTCGCTAAAATACTCATCCCATGCCTCCAGGAGTTGTGCTTGATGCTCTCGAATCAATCGCTCTATTTCGTTGAGTTCTCGCGCACGGAACCCATGATTAGTCGCCAGCCGGACCGGGTCAAGCCAGAACTTAGCCTCGCTTTCGCCTGCTTTGACATGAATGTGCGGCGGCTCCCAATTTTCGTTGCTGAAAAAGAAGAACCGATATGGCCCGATTTCGAGGACAGTTGGCATAGCGTCCTCACGACTTGCGGCGGGCGCGGACAATCAGCAGGACAGCCAGACCAATCACGGCGGCGATCAGCAGGCCGGAGCGGCGCTTGGCTTCGGGGGTGCGCGGGTCGGGCATGGTGCTGAGGGCGGCCTCGACAGCGGCGGCGGCGGGCCACTGGCCGCGCTCGCGCAGGCGGCGGATGACGCCGTTTTCGACGTAGCGGACCATCTGGGTCGAGATGAACTCTTCTTTAGACAGAGCCGGACGCAGCAGGATCGTGTAGAGCTTGAGGCGGTTGCCGGCCAGAATGTCGGTAAAAAGCTGGTCGCCGAAGACCGCCGTATTGCCGGTGTTCGACCCCATCAGCTTCATCGCCCGCCGGAAGCCGCCGACCCGCGGCTTCTGCACCCGGTCCACAAACGGAATTTTCATGGTATCGGCAAGCTGCTTCAGCCGCTCGGTGTGGATGGTATTGGACGCGATGCAGATCTTGATGCCCGCAACTTCGAGCTTTGCCAGCCATTCAATGACGCCGGGCATGATCTCGTAGTGCTGCCACGGAACCAGCGTGTTGTCAAGGTCGGTGATGATCGCCTCGATCCCCTGGGCTTTGAGGTCGGCAGGGTCAAGTTCTTTGACGGTTTCAACGACGCGGCTTGGGGTCAGGTTTTGGAGTGTATAAAGCATAGAATTATGTGAGAGTGTTGTTCGTGTTTCGAGGGCGTAAACGCCCTCGCTGGGGAGCGAAGACGCTAAGGTCCCGTGGGTAAGGGACAAGAACGGGCTAATACAACCTCTTCCGCCACGCAGGTGGCGGCTTGGCGCTTCGCTCCCCAGCGAGGGCGTTCACGCCCTCGTGACGCCGCCCGCATTCCCGGACCAAACCGCTACTGCGCCCGCACCCGCGCAATCGCGGCGTTCTGCCCCGCCAATGTCCGGCTGAACACATGATGCTTGCCGTCGGGACCGGCGACGTAGTACAGGTAATTCACAGCCGCCGGGTGCAGCGCAGCGTCAATGCTCGGCAGGCCGGGACAGGCAATCGGGGTTGGCGGCAGCCCGGAGTGCGTGTAAGTATTATAGGGAGAGTCTACCCGCAAATCCGCGTAAAATAAGCGGGCTTTATGCACCGGCAGCGCATACTGCACGGTCGCGTCGCATTGCAGCCGCATTCCGAGCGCCAGCCGGTTCCGGTAGACAGCGGCAATCAGCGGCCGGTCGCTGCTGACTTCCGCTTCCCGCTCCACCAGCGACGCCAATGTGATAACCCCTGCCAGGCCGCCCGGCGCACGGGCCGCCAGTTTGCCGTCCGGCACGACGACCCGCGTGTGGAAGTTTTGGAGCATCTGCTGAATGATCTCGCGCGGCGCGGCGCCTTTTGGGAGGGTGTAGGTGTCCGGGAAGAGGTAGCCTTCCAAGCTTGCGTTTGGCGGCGTCCAGCCTGATACCGAAAACGTCTTTCCCTGCGTCTGCGCCAGCGAGAGAAACTGCGCTTCGTTTACCAGTCCCGCACTTGCCAGCCGCCGGGCGATCTGCCGCACGGTGAAGCCTTCCGGCACGGTGACGACATTGCTTGCTGTTTCGCCGAGCGCCATCAGTGCGGCAATTTGGCGCGGCGGCATGGCGGGCGACAGGGCATACCGCCCGGCGTGCATTTCCCCGGAAAGATGATCCAGGCGGCTCGCAAACACAAACGACAGCGGATTGCGGATCAGATGCTTCCGGGCCAGTATTTCCCCGATCTGCCGCGCACTCTTCCCCGGCGGGATCGTCACCAGCACCGTCGGCGCTTTCGGGTTCCCGGACACCGGCCCCAAAAGCTCGATAGTATACAGCACCCCAGCAGCCACCGTCAGGGCCGCAAAGAGCAGAAGTACCAGCAGCGACGCGCTGCGCCGCACCCGCCGGGGCGTATTCTCAAGATGAGTTTTTGTGCGGGATGTTGGCATAAGATTAGGACCATGCGTTAAAACGCACGGCTAGACGGCGAAGACGCCACGAAACACCCGCTTCGCGGGGTTAAGAATAAGATCGATAATTAAGATGTTCCGAGTCCCGCGAAGCGGGACTTCGTAGCGTCTGCGCTGTGTAGCCGTGCCATTTATGGCATGGTTCCGCAGTATCAATACCAGCCCGCAACATGGGCCGCATCCGTAAGACGCTTTAGCGAAGCAGCATCAGGGATACGCGCCTGTCCACGTGCGGCTTGCAGAGTACCATCAGGCCGTCGCCAAATGAAACGAAATCCTGTGTCAGTAGTTGAGTCGTCGTAGTTGTAGGTGCAACGCTGGAAGCATAAACACCAGTTGCCCTCACCAACTGTACCGTCGGCAACTTGCTCGTGAACTGTTACGCTTGCCATCTTTCCTCCTGACGTTTGTGCCTACACCAATGTATCACGCGGGGCGTTTGTCATCCGGCGGTGCTGCAAGTAGCTTTCCAAGATCAAGGCGGCGGCGGTCTGGTCTATCTTGTCCCGGCGCTTGGCGCGGGAAACACCCTGAGCAATCAGTATCTCTTCGGCTTCGACGCTGGATAGGCTCTCGTCCCAGAAGACAATCGGCACAGGAAGGCTATTCGCTAAAGCTTTGGCGAATCCCTGCGTCTTCTGCGCCTGCGGGCCGATGTCCCCGTCCAAAGACAGCGGCAGGCCGACGACAATGCCTTCGGCTTCCTGTTCCACGGCAAGCGCGGCAACTGCCGCCACATCGCGCTTGAGGCTGCCGACGCGGCGGACGAGGCCGACCGGGAACGCGGCAATTTCCAGTGAGTCACAGACGGCGACGCCGATACGGACATCGCCGATGTCAAGGCCAAGCAGGCGCATACTGTTTTCCTACTAAGTCAGGGAACCTCACCCCGGAACTCTGTTCCGATTGGAACAAACCGGAACGGTATACGCAGTAATGCCGCAGGCATACCCTCTCCTTGCTTAAGGAGAGGGTGGGCGCGGAGCGACCGGGTGAGGTTCTTTCTCATACAGTCCGTGCAGCAGCATCAGCGCCAAACACTGCAAAATCAAAATCGCGGCGACAATGCCGGAGTCGTTAAATAAAAGCGCGACCAAACAGCCCCAAAGGCCGGCTTTCAGCACGGCCGTCTCGCGCGGCTTATCCGACAGATACGCCAGGACCTGCCGCCATAGCAGCCGGCGGATCGCAATCCCTAATCCCGCAAAGGCCAGCAAGCCGAGCAGCGTTCCCGGATGCAGCGCAACCCGCACGGCGAGACCGATTTTGCGAAGACTGACCCCGGCAATATACCCCAGCCGGCCCTGGCCCAGTGCGTCCGCCGCCGTTTCGAGGTGCGTCCGGCGCAGGTGCAAAACATGGCTGAGAAGCGCCCACAGAAAGACCAGCGCGAAGCCGAGCGCAATGCTGCCGAGCAGATGCGTCCAGCGCACTTGGCGATGGGTCAGAAGCCGCCAGGCGATGACAAACGTGGCCGTGGCCGTCACTGCCCCGCCTGCTTTTGCGCCGAACGCCGGAAACGACAGCACAAAGGTCACGAGGGCGAACCAGAGTACCCACCCCAGCGCAAGCGCTGCCCCTCCCGAAACGGGAGGGTGAGGAGCAGGTAAGTACGGCTCCTTCTGGAACTCCTCACCCTCCCGTTTCGGGAGGGTCGCTCGCTTGCGAGCGGGGTGGGTTGCAGCCATCAAAGCGCCCCCGATCAAGACGCCCATATACTCGTTGCCGATCCCGTAGAACCGGATGCCGGAGAGCGCGTACTCGCTGAGCGCGGAATTCGAGACCAGACGTGTTCCCGTCAGACCGTCGGCGACCAGAACGAGGGCCGTCAGGCTGAAAATCAGCGTCGGCGACGGCAGCAGAGCCAGCAGGCCGACCCAGACCGCGATCAGCAGCAAGTATTGCGGGACGGTGTGCGGCCCGAAGATTGGCGCGAGCAGCAGGGCGAGCGGCCAGGAAGAAAGCATCCGCAGGCCGTAGCGAGCGAGTCTGCCGACACGGCCTGCCATGCGGCCCGTTTGGTAGAGAAAAAGGCCGCTGAATACGATGGCTCCAGCGACTAAACCCACCGCCCAGAAAATCGCGTCCTGCGCTTCCTGATTGAGCCGAACCAGACGGTCCAGACGCACGAGCGCGTCAGCAGAGACTGTGGCCGAATGCACCGGAGCGCCGGTCATCTGGAATGGCGGCGTGATGCCGAGCGCGGTTAAGACGGTGGGCGCGACATCCCGCGCGGCGATCAGTCCCAGCGTCTGAGTCGTGTCCGATGTCAGCGAGTTCTGCGGGCCGGTGTTCCACGTTAGAAACGGCGTCAGCGAGTTCCACGACCCGTCCGGCAGAAGTGGAGGCGTCGGCACAACCAGGTAAATCGGCCCGTGAAAGCCGTCACGGGCATCTCCGAGATACGCCTCCAGTGAGGCTAACGCCTGCATCCGGTGCTGATGATACGACTGCGGCAGCAGGAAGCCATGCTCATTTTCGCGCTCAATCCGGGCAAAGTCGCCGAAGTGAACGACGACCAAGTCGGCACTGGCAAATGCTGCCAGGGTGGATGCCCACAGCCGGGCCGGGTCTTCTCGTTTGCCGCCGCAGGCCAGTGGATCGGCGATTGTGCCGCCGTCATTGGCGGCATCGGGCGCCGGCAGGAACAGCCGCGCAGGCTGATATGGCCCGGTGTCGTCACCGTCGGCATTGCCGATCAAGGCTGTCCGTACCCCAGTACGGCGCAAAGCGTCATCCATGCGGCCCTGCGACTTGTCCCCCACCCCAACGCTGTCACCCGCGCCTAAAGACGCATATACATTCGCGATAGGATCGGGCTTACGCGCCAGACCCGGCGACATCAGCGCCAAATGCATCCGTGCAAGATGCGGCAGGCCAGGCCGGTTGACATCGGCGAGCGTCAGATAATCAGCGAAGACGACCAAAACCTGCGGGCGTGCGTGAACAGGCTGGGAAAGGGCGAGGAGAAGGAAAAAAAGCCCCCCCGCCCCAATTCTGGGGAGCCGGAAGAAAAAATGCTTTCCACTGCCGGTTCTTCTCTGTATGGCTCCCCAGAATTGGGGCGGGGGGGACTTCCTCACACCCGCGCCATTTCGCCGACCAGCCGCTCGGCAGACGCCAGCGCGTCGGCAAGCTTGCTTGGGTCTTTGCCGCCCGCCTGGGCGGAGTCGGGTCGCCCCCCACCCCCGCCGCCGACAATCGGGGCGGCAGTCTTGACGATGTTCCCCGCGTGAACCCCTCGCGCCACCAAGTCTTTCGAGACCCGCACGGCAAGCGACACTTTGCCGCTGTCGGTGCCGCCTAAAATCACGACGCCTGACTTCAGCTTGTTGAGCGCTTCGTCGGCCAGTGTTCGGAGCGTGTCGCCGTCGGCATTGCCCACAACCGCGTGAACGACGAGCGGAAAGCCAAAGTCAGTTTTGGCAGCGGCAATCAAAGCGTCCACTTGGCCGTCTGCTGCTGCTTTTTGCAGGGCGTTCAGCTCGCGCTCTTTGAGTTTGAGTTCCGCTTGCAGCTTTTCAACCGACGCCGGGGCGTTCATCGGCGACGTTTTCAGCGACGCGGCGATGTCGGACAGCAGCCGTTCTTGATCGAGTGTCCGCATCAGCGCCCGTTTGCCGGTGACGGCTTCAATTCGGCGTACCCCCGCCTGGGAGCTGCCCTCGGACGTGATCTTAAACAAGCCTGCCTGCGACGTGTGGGCCAAATGGGTTCCGCCGCAGAACTCCAAGCTGTAGTCGCCGGCTTCGACCACGCGGACGATGTCGCCGTACTTTTCGCCGAACAGCATGGTCGCGCCCATGTCTTTCGCCTCGGCTATCGGCTTCTCGAAAGTACGAATGGCGAGATCGTCCAAGATCTTCTCGTTGACCAGGCCCTCCACCTGCCGGGTTTCCTCGCCGGTCAGCGCTTTGTCGTGCGAAAAGTCGAAGCGCAGCCTGTCCGGGTCCACCAGCGAGCCGCGCTGCTGGACGTGTGAGCCGAGTACCTGCTGCAAGGCTTTGTGCAAGAGGTGCGTCGTCGTGTGGTTGCGCTGAATGGAGAAGCGCCGCCCGCTGTCAATCTCGGCGTCTACCCTGTCGCCGACGGCAAGCTGTCCCGCAGTGACAGTCGCCGTGTGGAACCAGTAGCCGCTGTCTTTCTGCGTGTCGGAAACTTCCGCCGCGCCGCTGTCGCCGTGAAGCTGGCCGGTATCGCCAACCTGGCCGCCCGCTTCGGCATAGAACGGCGTCTGATCCAGCACGATCTGCACCGTCTCGCCTTCGCCCGCGCTGTCTACTAACTGCCCCGCGCGAACAATCGCTGTGATCTGGCCGCGCGTTTTCGGCTCCGAGTAGCCGACAAACAGCGTTTTGATGACATCGCGCTCGCGCAGGGCGGGGACGACGCTGTCGGCAAACACTTCGCGGGTCTTGCCGCCCTCGGAGACCAGCAAATGCTGCTGCCACAACTCGTCGTAGCGAGCCATGTCTACAGTCAAACCCGTTTCGGACGCCAGCTCGGCGGTCATCTCGACCGGGAAGCCGTAGGTAGTGAACAGTGTGAACGCATCATCACCCGTGACAGTACCAGCGTCTAAAAGCGACTGCAAACGCGCCGTCCCCGCTTCGAGTGTGCGTCGAAATTGTTTTTCTTCAATCGCGGCGTAGCGCAGGATCGTGTCCCGCCGAGCTTCAAGCTCCGGGTAGTCGTTCTTGCGCTGCTCAATCACGGTCGGCAGGATTTGTTCCAAAAGCGGCGTTTCAATGCCCAAAGTCCGGCGGCCCGCCAGAATGGCCCGGCGCATCAGGCGGCGCAGAACGTAGCCGCGCCCGACGTTCGACGGCAGAACGCCGTCGGCGATGCAGAACGCCGTCGCCCGGACATGGTCGGCGACCCGGCGGAACGCAATGTCTTTCGGGTCATCATCCTGGCTGGTGTAGGTCAGCCCGGACAATTCTTCAAGCTGTCGCAAAATCGGGGCAAACAAATCCGTCTCAAACGGCCCGCGCAGGCCCGCCAGCACCGCCGCCGTGCGCTCCAGGCCCATGCCCGTGTCAATGTTCCGGCGCGGCAGCGGGGTCAATGTCCCGCCGTCACTTCGGTCGAACTGCATAAAGACGAGGTTCCAGATTTCCAGCCACCGCTTGTCGTCCCAAACGCCGTCCGGGGTCGGCGGCAGGTGCGCCTGCGTGTCGTAGAAGATCTCCGAACACGGTCCGCAGGGTCCGTTCGGTCCTTTCGAGACCGCGCCCGCCGGCCAGTAATTATCATCTTCGCCGAACCGAAAGATTTTTGCTTCCGGCATTCCCGCCTGCCGCCAAAGCTCATACGCCTCGTCGTCTTCAAACACCGAGACCCGAATGTTTGCGATGTCCAGCTTCAGCACATCAAAAAGAAACTCCCAAGCGTAAGCCACCGCCTCGGCCTTGAAGTAATCGCCGAACGAGAAATTGCCCATCATCTCAAAAAACGTGCAGTGGCTTGTGTCCCCGACATCTTCAATATCGGTTGTTCTGAGGCACTTCTGGGCCGTCGTCGCGCGGGCAGCGGGCGGCGTCAGCAGCCCTAAAAAGTAGGGCTTAAACTGCACCATGCCCGCCGACGTAAACAAAAGCGTCGGGTCATTCGGCACAAGCGAGTCCGACGGCAGCCGCTTCGCCCCCTTCGCCTCAAAAAACTCCAAGTACTTCCGTCTCAGCTCGCTTCCCAGCATAAGTAACATCTCCACGGTGAAAAATCAGATGAAAGAGTATAGCACAAAGCCCCGGCCTCTTGCTCAGAAGCCGGGGCGTCACCAGATAACCGAGGCGGGGTACGGAGAAAGTTGACTGTCAGCACTGGCGAAAGGCAGCCCCTCGGAAATTGACTGTGCGATCAGCAGACGGGCAAACGAGTCATTGTGGTGCAGCGGCAGCGTTTCCAGAACATAAATCTGTGCCGGTGTGATCGGGAGAAGCTGCAAGCTATGCTGCTCCTGCTGCTCTTGAACAATATCCCGCAGAGGCAGCGCCAGCGGCAGCTTGCCTAAACTGCTTTTGATCTGGATTTCCCACAAACTGACGAGGCTGAGGTACAAGACAACTGCCGGGTCTTGGCAGAGCGCGAGGACACGCGCCGACAATTTCTCCGGCTGACTGTCCCACCAGAGGAACGTATGCGTGTCCAGGAGCAGCCGGTTCATGCCGTGTCGGTCCCCAGCCAGAAACTTTCCGGCAGCGGCGCGTCGAAATCATCCGCAATCCAGTACCACCCAGCATGCAATCCGGCAATACGCGGCTGTGCCGACGGCTCATTTCCTTCCGCCTCCGCTTCCCGCAGTGCGAGCTGACGCAGATATTCCCCCGTTTCCTGGCCTTCCTGGGCCGCTTTACGTTCGAGGCAGCTGACAACATCGGGCGGCAATTCGCAGGTAACTGTCATAGCGCTATTATAGCACAAAGCCCCGGCCTCTCGCTGAGAAGCCGGGGCTGGACGCTGAATAGGACACTAGGCGACGGCGCTTTTTTTGCGGGCCAGAACCACGCCGCCCAGGCCGAAGGCAAGCAGCAGTCCCAACGAAACCGTCGTGGAGGCTTCGGGAACCGGCGAGGAAGCCGTTATGCCGAGCAGGAGAGGCGTTCCGCCACCGTTGTTTGCAAACGTAATTGACTGAAGCGTTTGGCCGGCGAACGCCGAACTCAGCACGAAAGTCTGCTCATCCAATCCGTAGGTCGCAAAATCGCCGGTCGCGGAATTGCCGGACCCGCCTGCCCCTTGATCGTTGACTTGAAACGCCGTTTGGTCAAACAAATTCGGAGTGGCGCTTCCATTGAAGGTAAAGCTGTTGTTGATGGGGCCGCCCTGGACGTTGAAGTCGTGCAACTGAACAGCGCTGAACGTTTCCGTGGCGCCGCCGGAGCCGGTGAAGGTGACGTTTTCCGTTGCATTGAAGTAGCTGTTCATCAGCGTGGAGACGCTGGTGACGCCAAATAAATTCGTGGTGACTGTCAGCGGCGTGCCGCCAACCTCAGAAAAATCTCGACCGGCAGAATCTGAAGTCAGCAGGAAGCTGACGCCGTTGGTTGTCTGGTTAGCCCCGGCGACAGCATTCGGCGACGTATAGGTCGCCGGATCAAACAAAAAGGAGGCATTCGGAACACCCACTCCTGAACCGGGAACACCTGTCCCCGTCGTGGGATACTGCTGGTTAAGGTTTGTGAAGATGTTGTCGGTTTTGGTGAAATTGGTGACAAAAGTGTTCTGAGCTTGGGCGGGGGAAACGGCGGCAAGGCCGAGCAGTGTTAAGGAGGCCAGGGTGAAAAGCGTGGGCCTTGAAGCGTACATGATGAAGTTCCTTTCAAGCAATGCGGTCGAAAAGTGATGCTGCTCCAGGAGAATACTGCGCCCTGTGCGTCTTCATTGTACAGGGCTACCGTTAAATGAGCGTTAAACCAATGCAATCTCGCTTACTGATTGACGCCAATTTGGTGAAATAAAGCAAATTTAAATTCAAACGTCCCGCAAAAAGGCACAAATTACAAATAAGCCGCAGATTGAGGCACAACGTGGTAGAGTCAAGGAAAGCAGCCGAAGAAAGAAGTAACCGATGGAAACGCAGCTTGCAGTGCAGGAATTTTTACGAACGGGCGGGACGCTGGCGGGATTGGCCGAAGAGTACGCGGTCAAGGCTGTGCGGCATAAAGCCTTCCCTAATTTGGTGCTGCTGAAGTACAGTCAAATTGCGTCCGACATGAGCCTGCCCATCGTGCAGGAGTGCCGGGGGATTATTTTGGACGAAGCAGATAATTGGCGCGTCGTCAGCCGTGGCTATTCCAAATTCTTTAACTATGGCGAACCGAACGCCGCCGAGATTGACTGGCCGACGGCTGTGGTGCAGGAGAAGGTGGACGGCTCGCTCTGCACGGCTTATGAGTACGCAGGAACGTGGCACGTCGCGACGACGGGGAACCCGGACGCCGGCGGGCCGGTGAACGACAGCGCGTTCACGTTCGCGGAATTGTTCTGGGAAACGCTGGGGCTGTATCTCGGCGAAGATTGGGATACCGCGCCGTGGGAGTCTCCCGACTGGTGCTATTTGTTTGAGCTGACGACGCCCCACAACCGGGTCATTGTCAATCATCTCACCGCAGGGCTGACGCTGCTCGGCGTGCGGGACCGCGTCAGCGGGCAGTGGGTCAGCGCTTCGGAGACGGTCTTGGCGCGGGTCGTGCCGCCCGTGCGCGAGTTTCCGCTGCAATCGTTCGAGGGCATCCAGGCGACGTTTACCGGCATGGACCCGCTGGCGCAGGAAGGCTACGTTGTCGTGGACGCGCTCGGTAATAGAGTAAAAGTCAAGCACCCCGGCTATGTCGCCCTCCACCACATGAAGGACGGCATGACGCCGAAGTCCATGCTGGAAGTCATTCAGCGCGGCGAAGTGCCGGAAGTGACCGCCCATTTTCCCAATCTGGCCGATGCCTTCAACGCCATCAAGGCTGAGTACGACGCGCTTGCCGGCGCGATAGACGCGGCCTATGCGCCGATCAAGGATATTGAAACGCAGAAAGATTTCGCGGCTCAGGCGCTGGCGTTCCCCTACTCCGCCGCCCTGTTCGACATCCGACGGGGCAAGGCAGGTAACGGGGGGGACTTTTTGGCAAAAGCGACAATGCCAAATTTGATGCGGCTGCTAGGCGTGAAAGAAGAAAGCGAGCCGCAGGAAGAAGACGCATGAACGCCCCGGCCTCTAAACAAGAGGCCGGGGCTTTCATAAAGCCGAAAAAGTTAAGCAGTCACACGCTTCTTGCGGACGATTATCACACCGCCCAGACCGAGCGCGAGCAGCAGGCCGAAAGAGACCGTTGTGGAGGCTTCGGGGACTGGGGCGCTGGTCTGGGTCAGCGAGACATTGTCCAGGTAGTCGCCGGTCGGGGTCGGGTTGTTTTCCGCAAAACTCAGATACCCGGATGTGGCGGACGAGACAGTGAAGTCTTCGGTGAACGTGGTAAACGAATCGGCGACCGGAAGCTGGAACGTCTGGCTGTAAACATTGCCGAGGGTGACGGTCGTGCTGTTGGCGGCAACATCGTAGCCGCCCCGGTCGGGGTTGCCGAGGTCGAATTGCAGCTCATAGGTGCCGGGGGCGAGCGCATACTCTGTACTGGACGTGAGCGAGCCATTGCTGTTGCCTGATAGGTCCACATACAAGCCGTTGCCGGGAATAGTGTCAAAATAACCGTTGCCGATTAAGTCGACGTTGACGGCATCAAAGTTGGCGAAGCCGGTATAATTAAGCTGACCGACACCGCTGTTCTCGGAATCGAAAGTATCGCTGAGCAGTACCTGCGCGGACGCGGGGTGAGCGGCGGCCAGCGAAGCCAGGGCGACAGCAGCCAGGGCGAAAACGCGGATAGGGAAGGTGCGAGGGGACATGAAAAACCTCTTGTCGGCAGAATGAAACGCGGCATGATTGCCTGCGGCGGCTCCCAGAACAGCCGCTCTGAAAACAACTTTTGCAGGAACCGTGCCAAGCAGGCACTTGAGGCCGCTTGGTTGACTTAAACCGGCATTTATGCCATACTAAAGCCTGTTTTAAATCTGTTGACTCACCCGGAAGCCTCGCCTCCTCCCGGTGTCGCCCTTGCGACTAAAGGAAGAAAATCGCCATGAATGACGTCCCAACACCCCAAGATGACGTGCCAGCCGAAGAGCTGACCAAAGAATATTTCGGAGATTACACGCTCGGTCCGCCGGAAGATGAAACCGAAGCGGAAGAAAATGAAGCCGAAGTTAATGAAGCAAAAGCAGACGAAGACCAGCGGCAGGAAGTGGCCCGGCCCGAATATGTGCCGAAGCCGCTGGTCGCGATTGTCGGGCGGCCTAATGTCGGCAAGTCCACGCTGTTTAATAGATTGGTCGGACGGCGGATCGCGATTGTGGATGACGCACCCGGCATCACCCGCGACCGGCTCTACGCCGAAGGCGACTGGAACGGGCGCGAGTATGTGCTGGTAGACACCGGCGGCATTCAGATGTTCGATACCGATCCGCTCCGGTCTCAAATCCGTTTGCAGGCCGAAATCGCGATGGAAGAAGCCGATGTCATCGTGCTGGTCGTGGACACGACGGTCGGGCTGACGTCCGACGACCAGGAGCTGGCAAATGCCCTGCGCCGGTCGCCCAAGCCTTTAATCGTGGTCGCGAACAAAGTGGACAACGGCGACATGGAAAACCGCAATGTCGCGGAAGTCTATGCGCTCGGCCTGCCCCATGTGTTTCCCGTCTCCGCCCTCGGCGGGCGCGGGGTCGCCGACGCTTTGGATGCCATTGTCGAGCGGTTCCCGCCTGCGCCGCCCGTCACGGAAAATCCGCCGGAAGACGACCGCATCAAGATCGCCATTATCGGACGCCCCAATGTCGGCAAGTCGTCGCTCCTGAACTCCATTCTCGGCGAGGAGCGGGCGATTGTCTCCCCTATCGCCGGCACGACCCGCGACTCCACCGACACGGCGTTTATTTACAAATCCCCGCAGGGCGACCGCGAAGTCGTGCTGATTGACACGGCGGGCATCCGTCGGGCAGGTAAAATACAAGGCAGCGTCGAGTATTACACCGTACTTCGGGCTGTCCGGGCCATCGAGCGGGCCGATGTGGTGATGCTGGTCGTGGACGGCATTGACGGCGTCACCGACGGCGACAAGCGGGTCGGCGGCTACGCCCATGAAGCAGGCCGGGCGGCGGTGATCGTCGTCAACAAGTGGGATGTGGCCCGGAAAGAAGTCCTGGAAGAGATGCCCGGCCAGAACCCGATGGCTGTCTTTTCCGAAGAGCTGCGCGACGCCATGCACTTTCTGGCCTATGCCCCGCTCGCGTTCACCTCCGCCGTCACCGGCAAAGGAGTCCCGGCGGCGCTCGACGCCGCAATTGACGCCGCCGAGGCGCACTCCATGCGGATTCCGACCGGCGAGCTGAACCGCATTGTCCGCGACGCCGTGGACGCGCACCCATACAACGAGAAAGGCCGCTCGCTGAAGATCAAGTACGCGACCATGCCGACCGTCAAGCCGCCGACAATTATCCTGTTCGTCAACGACCCGGAGCTGATGCACTTTTCGTACCTGCGCTACCTAGAAAACCGCATCCGGGAGACGTATTCGTTTGAAGGAACGCCGCTCCGCATTCAGGTCAAAAAGGCGGCAAAAGACAAAGAAGAGAAGAAATGACCCAAATCGCTAAGATGCGCTTTGTCAGCCTCACGAGGCCCAAAGAGCGCGGGATGCTGGTCCTGCACGACGACGGGACGTTTCAAATTGTGCCGAGCGAGGAGCTGCGCGATGAAATGTCGCGCCTGGAAGAGTCCGCCCTGCACCGGGCCAAGCTGTTCGGCACGGGCCTCGGCCTTACGCTGATCGGGTTCGGGACTCTAGCGGTCGGGGCCGGCTGGCTGGCCGGACGCATCTTCGGCAAACTCGGCTACACATTAGGAAAACCGCGCCCGGTAGACGCCGTTTCGCTGACCCGCACGGAAAGCGGCGGGGTCACGCTGGCCCTGCGCGGCGCGAACCGTTTGCAAATGGTCCAGATGGCGTGGAACACGGACGAAGTGCTGCAAGCGGAAGCCGACGCTTTTGTCGCGAAGTTTGAGGAAATGCGGCGGCAGGCTTAATGAAACGGAACCGGCACTGGAAGTGCCGGTTCCAGAGCTACCTTTCCTCCCCCGCATATCGCGCCAGCGTTTCCCGCCGGAACTGGGCATAACGGTCCTCGGTGATCGCCTGACGAATTCCCGCCATGAGCTGCCCGTAATGGGCTAAATTGTGATAAGTGGCGAGGCGTGACGCCAAAATCTCATCGCATTTGTACAAATGGCGAATGTAAGCCGCCGAATACTTTTGGCAGACGCGGCAGGCGCAGTTCGGGTCCACCGGCCCGAAATCGTCCGTGTAGCGGCTGCCTTTGATGTTGATGCGCCCCAGCGTCGTGTACAGAGTCCCGTTGCGGCCCAGACGTGTCGGCAGAACACAGTCAAACATATCAATCCCCTGCGCGACCGCGTCCAGCAGGTCACGCGGGGTTCCGACCCCCATCAAATAGCGCGGCTTATGGTCCGGCAGATGCGGCACACTCCACCCGACCGCTTCCTGCATTTGCTCCGGCGACTCCCCGACCGACACCCCGCCGACCGCGATTCCCGGCGTGTCTTGGGACGCCACGAACTGGGCGCTTTCGACGCGCAAATGCTCGTAGGTTCCGCCCTGCGCGATCCCGAACAGCAGTTGATTTGTCCCCTGCGCGTCGTGGTACGTCACGCACCGCTCCAGCCACCGATGGGTCCGCTCCGTTGCCCCCCGCGTCGCTTCTTCCGTACACGGGAACGGCGGACATTCGTCAAACGCCATAATAATATCCGCGCCGAGCGAATGCTGAACTTCAATCGAGCGCTCCGGGCTGAAAAAGTGCTCCGAGCCGTCCAGATGCGACTTGAATTTGACTCCTTCTTCCGTGATCTTGCGCAGCTCTTCCAGCGAGAACACTTGAAAGCCCCCGCTGTCCGTCAGCATCGCCCCATCCCAGCTTATAAACTTGTGCAGCCCGCCCGCCTGCTTCACCAGCTCCGGCCCCGGCCTTAAATAAAGATGGTAGGTATTGCCGAGGATCAGCCGAAAGCCCAGCTCCCACACTTCCTCCTGAGTCATCGCTTTCACCGTTCCGCGCGTCCCCACCGGCATAAACACCGGCGTCTGGATCGGCTCCAGCGCATGGGGCAGCGACAGCCGCCCGCACCGCGCCTGCGTGTCCGACGAGCGATGCGTCACGTCAAAAATAGTCATAAACGGATTATAGCAGTTCCGACAGATAGATAATCAACTTCTGCCTGAGCGTATCAGCCGCCGCAAGGCGGCGAGCGAGGCTTGGCATATCTTCGTATTTGATGAAGGCTTCCAGCACGGCATATTGGGGATAACGTGCAAAGAAAGACTTTTGCAAATCTGCCTGCAAGTCACAAAGCCAAGCTTCCGGCTTCTGCGACAGCTTTTTGATCCCGTTTGCGGGCGACCAAACATCGTAAAAGTAGGAATCTAAGCAGGATACTAAGCTTTGATAATCAACGCCGCCAGCCCGTGCTAATATCTGACACTCTTCGTTAGGAAAAGCCGTCTGCATAGTTTTGGCGGCGATTTGTATTTCGTCAATCTCAGAAGCAGGAGCGAGGGTTTTCATTTTAACACCTTTTAGTAGCCGAACGAAATAATGCCGCCTGGGGCGACATGGATGTAGCCGCCTTTAACTTTATACCCCAGCACACCGAAAGTTCGCCCATAACTTGGCGAACCCGGCCCGCCCAGGTTCAAGCTGGCTTTCCGCGCATCGCGAAGATACGTCCAGATTTCTGTGCCTCCGTGCAAGTCAAAGTGATAGCGGATCGAGTCCACGCGCCTGCCTGTCACCGGGTCTTTCGCCCAAGCGCCAACCAGTTTTTTCGCTTCAGAAAGAGTCGGCACACGGTCTCCATTCGGAAGCGGCAGTCATGCGATTCATGCGACTGAGGATAATCCATTGTTTTTAATCAGCGTCAACAGCTTCAGTGACGCGCCGCGCGGGTGCTTTTCGCCTCGCTCCCACTGGCTGACGACCCCGGTGGTTACATTTAGATACCGAGCGAAAACAGCTTGGCTTGCTTCTTCACGAAGCCGCAAGGCGCGAATTTCTTCCGGGGTCAGTTCCTGCACAGGAGCCAAACAGAGAGCATCAAACTCACGCAGAGTTTGGGCGGGCATTACCCGTGCCACATGCAAATCTTCTGCCGTTTCATGGATCGCCGCCATAATTTTACTTTTATACTGCTTGTTCATCGGTAACTTCCTGATCGCCATCTCTGTTTTCTGCTTCGCAGAAGACTTCCGTAAAGGCTCCTGACTCAATACCTTTGGTAAAAGCCGCCACATCATAGACCAGCACCTCAGCGGCTAGTTTCCTGAACGCCATCAGTTCATCGGCATGGATATTGCTTCGCTCGTTTTTGGCGAAGCCATAGACGAAAACAGCAACGACCTTGCTCGTGAATAAAACAATGGTGCGGAACCCTCCTGACTTTCCTTCGCCGGGGCGTGCGATGCGCTGCTTGATGACACCACCGCCGAGGTCGGCGTCAACGATGCCTTGATTTGCCTGGTCCACCGCTTGGCAGAGAGCGGCATCTTCAATCCCTGCTCGACGCGCATAGCGGGGAAACACCTTGTTCTTCAGCACTCTCATAAAGAATTGGCTTCGCCTTTATTATAGCACAGAGTATGATAGTAGAGCGGCATACGCTATGGAAAAGGGAAGTGAGAACGCAACGAGGCGCAGCGTCCTCTTACTCTGCGAACATTTCGGCGAGGCTGGCAAGAACGGCTTTTTGCTCTGCGTCGGTCACACGCCCTAAGTGTTTGATCAGGCGGTTCTTGTCGGCGACGCGAAGCTGATCCAAAACGATTGTGCCGTCTTTGCCCTGAAAATGGCAGGCGACACGGGTCGGATACGAGTGGGTGCCGCTGGTCATCGGCGCGATGAGAACCGTAGCAATTTGGCGGTTTGCTTCATCCGGGGAAACGACAAGGCAGGGACGGGTCTTTTGGATTTCGCTGCCGACGGTCGGATCAAGCGCGACCAGATACACATCAAAACGCTTGATTACCATTCCCATTCCGTCTCATCCCACTTGGTCATCGAGGGAATGTCGGCATCCACAAGCGCATCATGACCATTCTCCGCCATACGCTGAAACTGTTCTTCCCAGCCCTGGCGCGGAACGCGGATCGGACGCAGGATGAGACAATCGGCTTCCACTTCGAG
This sequence comes from Capsulimonadaceae bacterium, assembly GCA_965277885.1. Taxonomy (GTDB): domain Bacteria; phylum Armatimonadota; class Armatimonadia; order Armatimonadales; family Capsulimonadaceae; genus JANXMY01. The sequence continues at coordinate 2,208,383 of CBDIDS010000003.1, forward strand.
CTGCACCGCGCCGCTCAGCCCCACTTGTTCCAGCAGCGGCTTGGGAATACGAACTCCCTGGGAGTTGCCGATTTTCACGATCTGCGTTGTAACACTGTTATTCATAGTGAATACATTGTAACCACAAACAGAGGGGAAGTCAAGCGGCGTCAGCGGCTTATTCCGTCCCGCGCGACGGCGTTTGCGGGATCGTCTTCTAAGACGCGGGCGAACTCGGCAGCGGCTTCTTTAGTCATGCCGGCGGCGCGGAGGGTGAGGGCGAGATTGAGGCGGGCGTCGGTGTACTTGGGATTCAGCGCCAGGGCGCGGTGAAAGGAGGCGATGGCGTCGGCATACTTTTCAAGCGCCGTCAGCGCAATGGCGTGGGAGTTGTGGAGGTCGGCGTAGTCGGCATTGAGGGCCAGGGCTTTTTCGAATTCGGCGGCGGACTCGGCGTACATGCCGCGCCGGTACAAGTCTGCGCCGAGGCGGGAATGGAACGTGATGTCGTCCATGTCGGTTTCGGCGATGCGGGCGAGCAGGGCCATTGCAGTCGAGTAGTCCCCAGTCTGATGGGCAGCGAGAGCGTCGGCGTAGGGCGCGACGGCAAACGCATCGTCTGCGGCGACGGCGCTTTGGACGGCTTGGAGGGCATCGGCGGGCTGGTCCAGCGCGTACAGCGTGAGGCCCCGGTAGAACAGCGCTTTCGCGTAGCGGGCATTGACGGACAGGGCGTTGTCGAACGCCGCGAGGGCCGCGCGGTAGTCGCCTGCGCCGCGAGCCGCCCGTCCTGCTTGGAAATGCAGGTCGGCGTAGTGCGGGTTGATGGCAAGCGCGGACGCAAATGCGGTTTGGGCAGCGACGTAGTTTTCGGCCTCCAATGCCGCCGCGCCGAGGCTGGCATGGCTCTCGGCGAGGTAAAACGACGCCAGCCGCGCGGTCAGCTCGTCGGGCTGTTTGGACTGCGCGAGGTTCAGCTCGGCAATCGCTTCGGCGAACAAGCCCTGGTCAAACAGGCGAATGCCTTTATCGTAATGTTCGTTCCGGCCTAAGCCGAACATCCGGCCCAGCATGGACATGGGTACGCCCTCCCTTTTCACGGCACAATACGTTTGTATGATAGCATACGGACAGGAAAGGCGTCAAGCAGCCTCCAAAACCATGTGCTGAAGCACACGGCTATTGGGCGAAGACGCCGGGAACTACCGCTTCGCGGCACTGGGAACAGATCGTGCTTTTCCTGACCCCGCGCCCTCTGGGCCTGCCAGTGCAGAAGCGGCGTCTAGCGGCGTCTTCGCCGTGTGCTTCGGCACATAGTTCTTAATCTGCTTCCCGAAAGTGGAACCGCGTTTCGTGCTGACGCGCGGCTTCCAGCAAGGCGGTAATCGCTTCGAGATCGGCCAGCACAGCGTCGGGTCGCAGGGTCGGGTCGTAAATCGCGGCGGCAAGGCTTTCGGGAGCGTCACGGACGGCGGCAATGGCCCGGTTCAGCACCGCCAGGCCGGCAGACGGCTCGAACCATTCGTCCGGGCCGAAGTCCAGTTCATCCAGGTCTTCCAAGCCGTCTTCTTCATACGGGTAGACCATGCCGACTTGGACGGCGATCTGGCGCGGGTCCACGGCGCAGAAGTCAAGCAGCGGGGCAAGCGCGGGGTGGGCTGCGATGACGCGGGCGAGGGCAGAGCCGACGGATGGATCGTCGGCAAGGCCAGGCCAGGGGGCTTCAAAGATAGGATAAAGGCGGGTGAGCATAGCTTGTTACCGATTTCGTGTGGTGTCTAGGGAGGGTTTCACGGGGCTGACCCCCCCTGCTTTAAAGAACAAGCTCCCGCCTTCGCGGGCATGAGATGTACCTATTGGGTTTGTCTTCGCCCGCGAAGGCGGGGAATTGCCTTTCAAAGCACGGGGGTTCAGCCCCGTGAAACCCTCCCTAGACTGTTTCTGACCCTTTGCTCCGCTTCTTCGCCCCCACCCAGCCGGGCTTGTTCGTCTGCCGGGCGCGGCCAATCGCGAGGGCATCAGCCGGGACATCCTCGGTAATCGTTGACCCGGCGGCGGTGTACGCGCCGTCGCCGATGGTGACGGGCGCAACCAGCGTGGAATGCGTCCCGATAAACGCATCGCTGCCGATTTTGGTCAGGTTCTTGGTCGGCGTCAGGAACGGGTCATAGTTGCAGGTGATTGTCCCGGCCCCGATATTGGTCCGTGCGCCGACTTCGGCATCGCCCAGATACGCGAAGTGGCCCGCCGAAACGCTGTCGCCGAGGGTCGTGTTTTTCAGCTCCACAAAGTCGCCGACTTTGACGTTCGTGCCGAGGACGCTGCCGGGGCGGAGGTTGGCGAACGGGCCGATTTTGCACCCGTCGCCGACTTCGCTGGCGACAACGTGCGAATCGCGCACGGACACGCCGCTGCCAAGCTTCGCGTCGCTGAGGTGCGCCCCCGGCCCGATTTCGCAGTCTTCGCCGATGTCCGTGATGCCGGACAGGACTGAGAACGGGTGAACCGTCGTATCCGGCCCGATCTGCACGGTGGCGTCAATAAAGGTTGTGAGCGGGTCGACAATGGTCACGCCTGCAAGGCCGAGCGCGTGGTGGACGCGGGCCTGCAAGACCTGGCGCAGCTCGGAAAGCTCCGGGCGGGTGTTGACCCCGCGCACAACATCCGGGTCGGGCGAGATCAGGGCTTCGATGCTCCGGCCTTCCCCGGCAAGAAGCCCGATTACGTCGGTCAAATAATACTCGCCCTGGGCGTTCTGCGGCGTGATCTTTCGGAGGGCAGCAAACAGCGCAGGCGGCTGGAAGACATAAACCGACGTGCTGATTTCGCCGATCTCGCGCTGGGCGGGGGTCGCATCACGAGCTTCGACAATCGCCTGCACCCGGTTTGTCTGCGGGTCACGCACAATGCGCCCGTAGGAACCCGCGTCTTCTAAAACGGCAGTGAGCAGCGTCGCCGCCGCGTTGGTCTGGACATGGCGGGCAATCAAAGACTCCAAGAGCGATGCCGACAGCAGGGGCGCATCGCCCGGCAGGACCAGCAGCGGACCGGCCCAGTCGCCAAGCAGCGCTTCCGCCATCTGCACGGCATGGCCGGTGCCTTTCTGCTCGGCCTGCACGACGTACTCCACGTCCTCCCCCATTGCCTCCCGCACCATCTCGGCCTGGTAGCCGACCACCAGCACGGTCCGGCCCGCCCCCGCCCCTTCGGCGGCTTCAATCGCCCAGCGCAGCAGCGGCTTGCCGAGCAGCAGGTGGAGCGCCTTCGGGCGGCGCGACTTCATGCGCGTACTTTTGCCTGCCGCCAAAATCAGCGCGGCAACAGCGGGCGCAGACTCGTCGGGGACGGGATACAGAACATCGGACATAGCAAATACTCCTCAAAGCAAATCTTCAGCATCAATCATACCCGCGTTTTTGCCCTTCAAGGTCTGTCCTAGTCCCAAAGCCTGAAATCTCCCCGCGAATGACCTCTTCAATGTTGGGGCGACGACCGGGGGCGTATGACACGACCAAGACAAAAGCGACCTGGATATTCTCGTCTCTGCCTGCCATGAGAGGTGCGGCACTCTTCCGTTGAACTCCCGTGTCCAGGCGCTTGGTTCGGCAACAGAGTCAAGATTTCCTGCTGTAGACATCCTCGGAACACGCAACGACTAAATGCCGCTCGCATTCATATCTTTCGTCACACAATGACATTTCGCTTTATCATAGCCCGGCACTTTCAATGCCGGGTATCATCTGTGACATTCAATGAACCAAAACGCGCAAACCGAGCATGAGCTGACTGTTCCCTTGCGCCCCAACACGAACGCCGTGGGAGCCGCGCTTGTTTCCGCGTCCATCGCGTGTGGTCTGTTTCTTGTTGCTCCCACGGTGTCCGTTCCACCCCAGTCTGTGACGCCTGCCTGGTCCTGGTCTTGGCTGGCAGTGACGGCGGCACTGGCAGCGATGATCCCCGCGCTGTCATGTCTGTTCTACCGCGCCCACGCCCGGCTCGTGCTGAACGAAACGGGCCTGCGCTGGCGCACCTGGAGCGACTGGCGGCGGGTGTCTTGGCACGCCGTCGAGGATTATTACGACCTGCCGCCACATCCAAGCGACGGCACTGGTGAGTTGATGACGCTCAAGACCACTGCGGGGGCGATTCTTCTTGACCGCCGCTGGCAAGAAAGCGCTGACGTCCGGCAGTGGGTTCAAGCGCGGGCCACAGCGGCGGAAGCGACGGAATGGGGCGTTATCGGGCAGCGCACGACAAAATCTGACACGCGCACATTCAGCTACCCGCAGGAGGAGTTTTGGAGCCTAATTGGTGGGTTCGGCGTGTTTGTACCCTTGATACTCTTGAACTGGTACTGGCTTCTGCACCCAAAAGGCCGAACCTTTTGGGCGATGCTGACGCAAAACTGGAAGCCGGGACATCTTTGGGACAGTTTGATCGGCACCGGGTTTACGATGCTGTTCTTTTTTGTTTATATCGTCATATTCAACTACCCTTTGCGTATTCTCCTTGCCAATGTACCGATGCTGCTGGACAGGCGGCGGAGGCGCTGGGAGCGGATTACGATTCGGCAGAGCGGCATTACGTTTGAGGCTGGGCGGCGGCAGTTCAGCGCGGATTGGGACGAGGTAACTGGTTATTTTTTTCAGCCGTCGAGCGCATCTCAATCCCGGTTTTTTCGTGCCGCAGCACTGTCATCGTCATTACGCGAAATGTGGCGATGGACGTATGTCGTCGAGACGAGGCAGGGCGCGTTTGAGTATTCCGGGATGCTGGGCGGATATGTGCAGCTCGGTGAAATCCTCAAACAGCATGGGCTGATCTTGCAAACAAGAGGATTCACAGGCGCAGAAGTGGAACGCTGACGCTATGACTACCGCACAAATACTCGTCGCGATAGAGCAAAGATCAGCGTGTCCGTGAAATAATCTTAGAGCCGCTGCAACAGATCCCTGACTTCATGTAGAGAAGAACACACGCATTCCACCTGGGCCGACAAGGCGCTGGACGGCGGTTGGAGGTCTGGGACAAGGATCACGCTCATGCCGGCAGCCAGAGCCGCGAGAGCGCCGGCCTCCGAGTCCTCCAGAGCCAGGCAGTGTTCCGGCGAAAGCCCCAGACGCTGCGCGGCCAGCAGAAAAATGTCGGGTGCCGGCTTGCCCCGTGTCACTTCATCCCCCGTCACGATGGCGTCAAACCGGCAGGCTAAACGCCCTAAGCAGAGCGCGGCATCTGGCCCCGATGATGAAGTTGCGATGGCTTTGGGTATTCCCTCTTCCTCCAACTGGTTCAGCAGCTCGTTTAAGCCTGCTTTCTGCGGGACACCGAAGTTCTGAATGTGCTGCTCCCAAAGCTGACGGCGGCGGCTTCTGAACTGCGGGTAGTCCGCGCCGAAAGTCTCTATCAGAGTACCACGCCATACGGGAATGCTGCGGCCGGTAAAAGCGGCCCGAAGCCCGTCAGTAAAGCGGCAGCCGAGTTCCCGCGCGGCCTGCTGCATAGAACTCCAATAAAGCTGCATAGAACTCCAATAAATCGGTTCCGTGTCCAGCATCAGACCGTCCATGTCGAAAATGACGCCTTTTAAAGTTAAAGGGCGGGGCAGGGAGTGGAGCATAATTCCTGTTTCTTAAACTTTTAGGGATAATTTATGCTAGAATGCTGCCAAGCGATTATGCGAGGAGATTTCAATTATGAAGCGAGTAGCCCAACTGTTCTCTGTTGTTGCTTTCAGCGGCCTTTGCCAATGGAGCCTCGTTCAAACCCGTGCCGATGTTCCGCTCCCGGTCTACACCCCTGCTGCTACGACGGTCGCCATCCTGCCGGTCATCAGCAAAGAAGACAGCGCCGTGGAGGCATTGAAAGACCGGCATATCACAAAAGCCGAGGAAGAGCTTGCCACCGAGTTTACTCGCCACGGCTTCAAGATTGCCGACGACCTTGCGGTGCGGAAAGCGATCTCCGATCAGAAAATTGATCTTTCCGACGAAGAAAATCAGCGGCGGGCCGTGTTTTATCAGCTCGGAGCGGCTGTCCATGCTAACCTCGTTGTTTTTGTAGTGATTGAAAGCGTGTCTCGCCACAACAAAAGCAACTCGTTTCTCGGACAGCAGAAAGAAGGAAAAGCCTTGCTCAAAATGTGGCTGGTGGATGCCGATAAACAGCAGCCGATTATTAATGCCGTTCAGAAAGAAGGCAAAGCCGCCAGCAACGCTTTTCTGGATAACCAAATCGGGCCGGATACAAATGGTTACACGCGGTTCACCATCCGCGCCGTCGGTCATGGCATTGATGACATGCTTTCCGGCTTCCTGAAGCCCTACCCGGAAGTCAAGAAGAGCGATCAACAGAAAAGTTAGTCTGTCCTCCGGTACTACAGCCGCAGGCATGATTCGGCGGCCAGCCGGAACAGACCTTCTCGTGCCGAACGATGACTGTTCCAGTTTCGGTGGTTCCAGACCGCCCCGCCGAGATCGTCGCCGCCGTAGAGAAGCTGGCCGAACTCCACCCCGCGAAACTGGGCCACGGCAAAAAACGCGGCGGCTTCCATCTCGACGCACAAGCAGCCTTCGGCTTTGCGCCGCTCCACTTTAGTTGGCGTCTCCCGGTAAAGCGCGTCCGTGGTCCACGTCTTGACGCGCCGGAAGTCCACGCCGTGGGCTATCAGCACGGCTTCAATCGCGGCGACTGCGCTGGGGGAAGCGTGGGCTTCGCGGCCCGGCGGCAGGTAATGGTAGGAGGTCCCCTCGTCGCGGACCGCCGAAGTCGGCAGGAGAACCTGGCCTAAGCCCAGCGCACTGTCCAAAACCCCGCAGCCGCCGCAGGCGATGAACTTGGTGCAGCCGAGCGCAATCACTTCTTCCAGCAGCCCCGCCGCCAGCGGTCCGCCGAGGCCGGGATGAAAGACGGCCAGACGCTGCCCCTCAAACGCCATCTCATAGATAGGATGCGGCCCGATTTCGCTCCGCAGGGTATGCAGAAGCGTCGCCCCTTCCTCCTGCTGAAGCCGTTCGATCACGTCTTGAAAGAAGCACACGACCGTGTGCGCCGGGACATCTTTTGCGGTATGGACGCGCTTCGGCTCAATCACAGCCTCTTGCGCCGGGTCAAACTCCAATATCGGGTAAGCACTGCTGCCTGTCATCAACTGCCTCCGTTCCGCCAGCTCATTTTCGCGGTGGCATAATCATCCGGCGTCAGGGCGAAGATCAGCGTATTTCGCAAGGCCCCTGCCCCGTCGCGGCACTCATTTCGCAGCAAGGCTTCCTGCACGAAGCCGAGCCGCTTGGGGACAGCACGGCTGCGGACGTTGTTGGTGTCGCACACGATTTCGACACGGTTTGCGCCGAGCGTCTCAAACGCGAATCTGCATAGCACTTGAACAGCTTCCGTGACATAACCCTGTCCCCACGCCGAGGTCCGCAGCCAGTAGCCGATCTCAAACGCCGGCACAGCCCAGTTTATTCTATGAAGGCCGCTCCCGCCCAGGTAGTGGTTTGTCTCGCGCTCCCAGATGCCGACCATCAGGTCCTCGCGCAGCAGCCAGCGGGCCGCGCCCCGCCGGGCGGCTTGTTCACTGTCGCTGACCGTCCGCGTCTTTTCCACCCAGGGCAGCCACGGGCTGATTTCTGTGCGCGACTCTTCCACGGCCTCAAAAATTGCCGCGCCGTCGCCGGGCCGTGAGGGTCGGAGGAGAATGCGCTCACCGACAAGTTCGTCAGGCAGATCGCGCAGGATGGGAGGAGGGTTGGGTTCCATTTCATTCTCTTTCTCTTGTGTTGGATCTTTGCGTAATGATCCTGGTCTGAAGACCGGGTCTTTTGAAGTGCGATTGTCTGCCTTGGCAGACATAAAAGAAGATTAGCCTCAGCGTCAGTTCCTATGTCCACGCAGGTGGACAATCGCACTTCAAAAGACCCGGATTTCAATCCGGGTAAATGCAATCCGGGTAAATGCAATCCGGGTAAATGCAATCCGGGTAAATGCAATCCGGGTGACGCACGGCGACTTTCGCAAGCGGTTTATTGGTTAATCCTTGAACGGATCATGTTCGTTCTCGCCGGCCATTGCGACCCCAAGCGGGGTCAGCGTGTGCAGGATGCGAACCGAATTGCGGTGGTAGTCCAGCACTTCCGGCAGGCGCTTGTACGCCTGCGGGCTTTCGTCCGTGCCTGCGCCCCGCAGCTCGACGCCCAGCTTGCCGATCCACTCCATCATCATCTCGCGGGAAACCAGGCCCGGCGCGATCACCTGCTTTGTCTTGTAGTTGATCTTGCCGCGTGCCTGCGTCCGGCTCATCATGCGTCCGGCCCCATGCACGGTTGAGTGCAGCGCGTCGTCGGCTTCCTCGGACGCCACACCTTCCAGAATGACCGAGTTGTCGCCCATACTGCCGCCGACAAAGCCGCGCTGACCGGGAAACGCCGGGGTCGCTCCTTTGCGGACGACAACCACTTCCCGGCCTCCATGAGTTTCAATCCAGCCGAAATTGTGATGGTTGTGAACTGACTCGACAACGGATGCGCCGAGCATGGACGCAATTTTGTCGCACACCCAGTCCCGGCCGGCGTAGGCATACCGGCCTGCCAGCACCATATGCTCGTAGTAGTCCGCGCCCAGATCCGAGTCCATCGCCAGTACCAGCGGCTCGGCGTCCATGCTGTCCGACGCGCCGCCGGCCTTCAGAAAGTGGGTAGCGGTCTTGTGGCCCAGCCCGCGCGAGCCGAAGTGAACACCGACCCAGGCCCGGTCCTGCTCGTCGCTGAACAGGTCGACATAATGGTTCCCGGAGCCGATGGTGCCGAGCTGCCCCTGCGCCATCTGCTTGAGCGGCTTCAGCAGGGGGCCGCGCCACAGATCGCTGTCAAACAGCGGGTGGTCAGTCGGACCGTCATTGCTGTTCTTCCGGCCCACGCCAAAGTCCAGCGTGCGCCAGACATCGTCCATGATTGCCTTGAGATTGCCGCGCACTTCGGAGGCCGGGATGTCAAGCAGGCAGGCTTTGTTTCCGCACCCGATGTCGAAGCCGACCGCAGACGGGCTAATATGTCCGTCATAGGCGAGAACCCCGCCGATGGGGACGCCGTAGCCTTTGTGGCCGTCAGCGGCCAGCACTGCGCCGACCACGGCCTCGTGCGCGGCGGAGCGCTTGATCTGCGCCAGCGTGTTTTCATCGTGGTCACCGAAAATCTTGATGTCTTCTACGTTCATGGTCTTGTCTCGCTTTCTGCTGTGGGGATTTGCGCCCGCAGCCAGCCTGTTATGGTTAATCTCCAAAAACAAAAACGGCCCCAGGCGGTGTGCCTGGAGCCGGTTGCGGTGTTCTTGATGTGGGGAAAAGTGTCAGGGACATCTTTCGGCGCGGACAAAAACAGGCGCAAGCGGCAGCGCGGCGGCAGGCTGCGAAAGCAGGGACTGCCGGCGATACGGGGCGGGTTGATGCTGGTTTTCGGCAAAAGTAAACATGGTGTTACTGGCAGTCTAGCACAACAAGGAAGCATTGTCAAGCGATAAATTTAAAAACCCAATGCCAACCCGTCGGTGCGCGGGTCGGAGCCGCCGAGCAGAACGCCGGTGTCGGGGTCGCGGGCGATGATCTGGGAGGCGCAGGAACCCGACCATGCCCCGCCGACCGCCAGGGCATGGCCGCGCCGACGCAGCTCGTAGCAGGTGTCGAGCGGCAGGCGGTCTTCGATGGCGAGCTGCGGGCTGCCGCCCGGAAGGTCATGCCATTTCGGGCTTTCAATCGCTTCCTGCGGGCTGCGTCCGTGGTCTATCATCTGCGTTATCGTCTGCAAATTGGTTTGTACCTGCACGTCCGCGCCCGGCGTCCCGCCTGCCGCCCAGAACTCACCGCCCCGAAAGAGCATCCAGGTATTCAGCGTGTGGATCGTCTTTTTACCGGGCGCGAGAATGTTGGGGCTTTTCAGGTCCAAGCTGAAGCCGGTCATGCGGTTGTTCAAGAGTACGCCGGTGCCGGGAACGACGACCCCGGAGCCGTAGCGGTGAAAGACGCTCTGGATCCAGGTGATTGCGCTGCCGTGGGTGTCTACAACGCAGAACGAAGTCGTGTCCGAGCCGCCGTCAACGACCGGCAGGCGTCCCGGCGCGTACTGGGATGCGCCGGGCGTGATCCGCTTGCGCTGATTGGCGGCGTAGTCTTTTGAGAGCAGCGCGGCCAGCGGCATTGTCGGCACGTCGCCGAGATAAGCATAACGATCGGCGAACGCCAGCTTTTTCGCTTCCGCCATCAGATGCACGGCGTCCGGGCCTTCCGGGTCAAGCGCGGCCAGATCATAACCTTCCAGAATGTTCAGCATTTGCAGCAGCAGGCAGCCTTGCGAGACCGGCGGCTGCTCGGTGACGGTCACGCCCCGGTAAGTCGTCTGGATTGGGTCTGTGACGAGCGTTCGGTGATTGGCAAGATCGGCCGCCGTGAAGAAGCCGCCGTGTTCGGCGGAATACGCCAGCAGCTTTTCGGCGAACGCGCCTTCGTAAAACGCCGCGCGTCCGCCGCCGGCAATCTGCCGCAGAGTTTCGGCAAGCTCCGGCTGGTACAGGGTCGCGCCGGGGCGCAGCGGGTCCGGCACGAGCGCCGCACCCGATGCCGGGAACTCCTCCCAGAGCATCCGGTGCGCCCGAAGCGTCTCGGTCTGACGTGCGGGGATCGCGTACCCGTCTTCCGCAAGCGCAATCGCCGGGGCCAGCACTTCCGTCGCCGTCATTGTCCCCCAGCGCCCCAGCAGGGTCAGCCAGGCGTCCACCGCGCCGGGAACGGCGGCGGACCGGATGCCGCGTTCGGGTATCTGCCCGCCCATCGCGCCGGTCGTCGCGCCCGCCGGAGCGACGCCGCTGCCGTTGAGCGCGGACAGCTTCCCGGCGGGCGCGTCCCAGATCTGAGCGAACGCATCGCCGCCCAAGTGAGAGTTCTGCGGCTCCATCACGGCGATGGCCGCGCCCATCGCCACGGCGGCATCGGCGGCATTGCCTCCAGCCCGCAGGATTTCAATGCCGATCAGCGAAGCAATCGGGTTTGCCGAAGCCGCCATTGCGTTCCGGGCCATTCGAAGCGGTGTTCGTGTTTCCATGTTTTTGTTCCCTGCGTCATTTGTCGCGCACTGTGGTATAATGACACCAACAGAACGGGCGGGCATTAGCGGCGGCTGACGCAATCGCCGCGATGATCTGTGAAATCACTCTGAGTTTCAAAGTGAAGCGATGGCCTTGCTTCAAGAGAATCACCTCCTTTCGGCAAGATTGAGAAGGCAGCCTGTCCGGGCTGCCTTTTCGTTTGTATTCTATCAGAAGTCCGTAGATAACGCAACAGCGCCCGCTTCTATAAAAGAGGCGGGCGCTGTGGTCGGTTTAAGAAGCTGCGGCGGGGCGCTTGGCGCGGGACGCTCGCGGCGGTTCGGCAATCGGCGGGGCGGAGAGGTTGCCGTGGGAGACGCGGTTGCGGCCCGCTTCTTTGGACTGGTACAGCGCAGCGTCGGCACAGGCCAGAAGCGCGTCGGGCGTCGGCGTGTCCAGCGACAAGGTGCCGACCCCGACACTGACCGTCACCGGGCGCATTCCCCAGGGACTGTCGGCAATCGCCGCACGAACCCGCTCGGCGATCACCTGCGCCCCGGCTTCCTCGGTGAACGGCAGGATGACCGCGAACTCTTCGCCGCCGTACCGCGCCGCGAGGTCCGTGTCGCGAGCCGTCTGGCCCAGCGCTCCGGCCACGCCGCGCAGGACGGCGTCCCCGGCGGGGTGGCCGAAGGCGTCATTGTAGTCCTTGAAGTGGTCTACGTCCAGCAGCAGCAAAGACAGCGGCTGATGATAGCGGACGGCGCGGGCGTGTTCCTCAGCCAGCTTCACGCCGAATGTTCGGCGGTTCTTCAGCCCCGTCAGGCCGTCGGTAGTCGCCAGCGCTTCCAGTTCTTTGTTGGTTTCCTCAAGCTGGCTCTTTTGAAACTCCAGAATGACGGTATAATCTTTGATCTGCTGCTCGGCCTGCTTCTGCTCGGAAAGGTCGTGCCAGACGGCCAGCATGACCTGCCGGCCGCCCAGCGTCACGGGCGTCAGCACGATCTCAGTCGGAAACTCGGTGCCGTCGCAGCGGGTATGGACCCATTCGAAGCGGTGACAGCCGTAGGCGCGGGCGGCAGCTTCCATTTCCAAGCCCTTCTCGGCGCTCAGCCTGCCGTCCGGCTGATGCTTGGGCGAGAAGTACCGGGGATGGATCGCAAGAAGCTCCGCTTTGCCGGGACAGCGCAGCATTTGCTCTGCGGCCTGGTTGCAGTCAATGATGCCTTCAGGGCCGACCAGAAAGTGCGCTTCGCTGGAATGGTCGAACAGCACCCGGAACTGCTCCTCCGAGCGGGCGCGTTCGGTGATGTCGAACGAAACACCGATCATGCCGCAGACTGCCCCGCTGGGATCCCGCTGCGGCTTCAGCGCCACATGGAAGCAGAGAGCGCCGTAGCGCATATCGTAGGAGACCGTCTCGCCCGCCAAAGCACGCCTTGTGCTTTCCAGCACCAGGGGATCGCCGCCGCTGAACTCATTCACTGACCGGCCCACGGCTTCGCCGGGCGCAAGGCCGAGAGCTGCAAGTCCGGTGCCTTCCGACAGCGTGATCGTGCCGCTGAGGTCAGCGGCATAGAGGATAACCGGGGCGCTGCCGAGGACCGCCCGCATGGTCTCTTCATTGCAGCGCAGCACGTCTTCCATCGCCTTGCGCTCGGAAATGTCCCGGATGGCGACGACACGCGCCGGGAGGCCGCCCCAGACGATGTTTCGCCCGCGCAAATGGGCCCAGAAAGGCGTCCCATCCCGGCGCCGACAGATGACCTCGTAGCTGTCTTCACTGCCCGCCGCAACCTTCTCTGCGATCAAAGGCAGGCACTCAGGCATAACGAAGTTGGTGACTGTCATGCCGAGCATCTGGTCTTTCGTCTCGTACCCGAACAAGGAAACGTAGGCAAGGTTGGCGTCCAGCATGACGCCGTTCTGGCTGACGGCAATGCCTTCAAATGCAGCGTCCGACAAGTAGCGCAGGCGAGCCTCGCTTTCCCGCAGCGCATCCTCCGCCTGCCGCCGGGCCGTGATGTCGTGCATGGCGACGACTGCGCCGAGCTTTCGGCCTTCGTTGTCGTAGATCGCCTGACCGCTCGCCAGTACGATCCGGTGCGGGCAGCCCTTGGGGGCGATGACCATTTCGGCATTGCGGACGGTCTCGCCGCCATAGGCGCGAAACAGCGGGATTTCGTCGGTCGGCAGGGGCGTAACGCCGTCGGCCTGGTACAAATCAAAGTGATCGGCCCACTCTTCCGCCGGAAGGGCTTCTTCCGGCATTCCGTGGAATTCCCGCGCAGCCCGGTTGAACAGCGCCAGAACCCCGTCCGCGTCGCAGGCGACGACTCCCGATTGCAGGCTTTCCAGCATTGCCGACTGGAACTCCCGCCCTTTTTGCAGGTCTTCCTGTACTTGTTTCTCCGCCGTCATGTCGGCGAAGGTCAGGACAGCGGCATAGGGCAGCGTTTCCCCGGCATGAAAGACCGGCGCGGCTTTTACGGAGAACCAGACCCGTGCCTCACCGGGGCGGTCAATACCCAGCACCACGCTTTCCTGGGGCAGTGCGGTCCTGAGCGCCCGTCGTCCGGGCTGCTCCGCTTCCGGGAAAATCTCGCCGCTCTCTTCAAAGCAATCCCAGTCCGGGCGCAGGGCTTCCCGCCCCAGCAGGTCCGCCGCCGGGATACCCAGCAGCCGCTCGGCGCTGCGGTTGCACAAAAGCACTTTGCCGTCCCGGTCCTGCACCAAGTAGCCTTCCTGCAAGGCGTTGATGGAGCGCAGAAACAAATCCCGGCTTTCCTGATGGTCCGCCAGCGCCTGCCGCATTTCCTGCTCCGCCGTCCGCAGCCCCGACAGCAGAAGTCCTGAGGCCGCCAGGGCGCACAGCAGGCCGAGCAGGCCCAGCCACAGCCCAAACGCCGACGCGGCGTTCTGATCCGAAGCGTCCTGGGCGATCCGCTCCGTCAGCGTGTCGGCGGCAGCCCGCATGGCATTGGCTGTCTGCCAGTCCACTCGTCCGGTCCGCGCAAGCGAGGCTCCAAACGGCTTCCAGGCGGGATCGGTCGCGTCCACAGCCTGCGGATACGACGCACGAAGACGACTCCGAATGGCCTGCATGGCGGCGAGCTGCGCGGGCCAGCGTGGGTCTTCCGGCTGCATCGCCGCACTCGGCCGAGTCGCGCCGTAGACCCACAAGCTGCGGTAGCGCAGAGAGCCGCTCAGATTGACGTCCTGAAACGCACGGGCCGAGCGTCCCGCCGCCACCAGGGCCGCCAGCAGCAGGGCAACGGAAACCGCGCCGGCCACAGCCAGCAGCCAGGCGAGAGCGCGGTGGCGACGGCGCGAGCGGGCCTGAACGTCCGGGACGGCAGGCGAGAAAAGCGAAAAAGCATCCAGAGGTGAAAAGTTGTATCCGGCGTCCATAAAATCCTGCGGCAAGTGGTACTGATCAAAGTATCGGCAAAAAAGCGCCGAAAAAACAGGCAATCATGCCTGCCTGCTTTTGATTATTCCCTAGAATGCCGCAGGATTACCGGCCCGATAGTTCAGCGCAGGGGAACAGTTATCTGCATCCCGACGGTGTGGTCTTCGGGCTGAATGAACGGCGACAACAGGAGGCCGCGCGGGGCGGACAGTTCCAGCCGGGCCGTGCCATAGCCAAGAAGCGCCCCGGCGATCACGTCCCGCCCGTAGTGCCGGTGCAGGCGAATGCGCGAATAAGAAATCAAGGTCGCGCCTAAAAACCAGTAGGGTGCTTCGTGGGGGTGCAGGTCGCTTTCCACGGTCGCCGCCGCAAACGCCGCCGTGGCATGGCCGCTGGGAAAGCTGTCGTGGGCGCTGGAGTCGGGCCTTTTCTCGTGGAAGAGGTTCTTAAACCCTTCCGAAAGCAGCGTCGCCGTGCCGATGGCATCCGCCGCCCGCAGGGCATGGTTCTTCGCGTGGTCGCCGTCAGACAAGAGCGGCAGGCCGACCGCCGCCGCCAGGTAGATGATATTGCCGGAGCCGGAGGCGAAATCCGAGGCGCTCCGGGCCGGTGATTTCGCCTGTGCGGGCGCAGCAGCGAGAAAGCCGGCACAGGCGGCAGCGGCAGTCCAGGATCGGGAAGTGCGTAGAAAGTGCAAAATGGAGGTCCTATTTGGTGAAGAGATGCCCCGTTGAGAAGGGCGAACACAAGCGCCCCTACGGGATTAAACAAGGGGCCAAACAATTCGGCCAGGCTTATTTGTCTTGAAGCGCGGCGACGCCGGGCAGCTCTTTGCCTTCTAGGAACTCCAAAGACGCCCCGCCGCCGGTGGAGATGTGGGTCATTTGATCGGCGAAGCCCAGCTTTTCCACGGCGGCCGCCGAGTCGCCGCCGCCGACAATCGTGGTCGCCGCACTGTCCGCCATCGCCTGCGCGATCCCTTTGGTCCCGGTGGCGAACTGGTCAAATTCAAAGATGCCGGCGGGGCCGTTCCAGATAACGGTCTTCGCACCCTGCAAGACCGCCGCAATCGCTTTCACCGTCACCGGTCCGGCATCCACGCCTTCCCAGTCGGCGGGGATCTCGGTCACGGGAACGACTTTGGTTTGAAGGGTCGCCACGTCGGTATCGAACGGGTTGCCGTTGGCGACGGTCACGTCCACGGGCAGCATGATCTTGTCGCCGTGTTCATCTAAGAGGCGCTTGGCGAAGTCCAGATTGTTCGCGTCCAGCAGCGACTTGCCGATTTCTAAGCCTTCAGCCTTGAAGAACGTGTAGGCCATGCCGCCGACAATAATCAGCGTGTCCACTTTCGGCAGCAGCGCTTCGATCACCGAGATCTTGTCTTTGACTTTCGCGCCGCCTAAGATTGCCACAAAAGGCCGCGCCGGGTTGTCTACATTGGAGCCAAGATAATCCAGTTCGCGCTTCATCAGATAGCCCGCGACGCCGGGCAGTCGGTGCGCGACGCCTTCGGTGGACGCATGGGCGCGGTGGGCGGTGCCGAACGCATCGTTGACATAGATGTCGGCCAGCCCCGCCAGCTTCTCGGCATAGGCAGGATCGTTTTTCTCTTCTTCCGGGTAAAAGCGCACGTTTTCCAGCAGCAAAACGTCGCCGTCTCCCAGCTTCCCGACCAGCGCCTCCACGTCCGGCCCGACCGAGTCCGGCGCAAGCGGCACGGATTTCCCTAAAAGCTCACCCAAACGCGCCGCGACCGGCGCGAGCGAATACTTCGGGGTCGGCCCGCCTTTCGGACGGCCCAGATGGGACGCCAAAATCACCCGCGCATTGTGAGCGATTAAATACTCAATCGTCGGCAGCGCGGCCCGGATGCGCCGGTCATCGGTGATCGCCCCGGTCTCATCCTGCGGCACGTTGAAGTCCACGCGCACCAGCACGCGCTTCCCCGCCACATCCACATCTTCCACCGTCTTTTTGTTGAAGCTCATAGTTGTTCTCCCAAAGAAAATCACAAAACAGCGCTAGTATACCCGCTTCACATGGTACAGGCCATACAGGTATACTTTTTGGGTGGAAAACATCAATCTCATCATGCAAAAACCTGAAAACCGAAAGCTAAGTGGCTGCCATGGAAAAGAATAATACTTCCACTGTCAAGAGTATGTTTTGCTGGCTAGGTATCGCAGTCGCTTTGTTCCTGAGCGGCTGTAACCACCACGTTTCGCCGGAGCCATTATTTGCCTCGGCAACTTCTGGTCAGAATAACGTCAAGGTTCATTGGTACAAGCCGGAGCTCCTTTATATCAATGCCTCTTGGTACAATAGCGGCCCCCTTGACTACACGATTAACTCGGATGGCACACTCGATCCTCCCCTGACCCGTTACGACCTTGACAACAACGCTCCCTCTGTATCAGATCGCAATGGGACGGGTATCGCGGGCTTGACCGTCAGCCCGGACCACCATTCCATCTACTTCGGACGGATCGAAAGGGATGAGCCTTTCAATCGTGTAGGACGCTATTGCATCGGTCGCAAAGTGAACCTTCAATTTCAACAGGTCTTCACTGAGGGCAGTAACACCGATAGCCTCAAGTCAATAGCGTTCACGGGACAAGGACGCTTTCTCTACGCCCTGTACGACCGCTATAACGCCAGCTACAATACCAACCGTCCTGCTGTCAGCCGGTATGTCCTGGTTGCTTATCGGATTGGCGTCGGCGGGCGTGTCGAGCGGTTGCCCGGCCCGCCGATCCTGGCCGCGACCTACATGACGGCAGCATTCGTGGCGAATCCGCTGATCGTTGTCGCCCGCGCCATTTCCGGCCCATCTGTCCGCTTCCTTTATGTCCTGCGCCCGGAGGATCATCACCTCGACGTGTACCACATCAAGCCAAGCGGAATGATCTTGACGCCGCCTGCCATGACTTTGCCACTCGGCTACCAACCGGGCGGGGCCGTGTTCCTCCCCAATGGTCATATTCTTTATGTAGCAGACGCAGACCGTGGTTTCCTAAGAACCTACCGCATAGCAGCAAACGGAATGCCGGTACTGCTTTCAGGAACGGTGCAAGGGATAGACCCTGCTTTGGACCCTGAAGGACACTTCCTTTACGCAACACCACGCTGGGGGCGCACGTTGTTCTGCTATGTAGTTTTGTCTGACGGAACACTACGGCTGCAAGGAACCACACCGACGAGGGCCATTTGTAATACTCCCTGTGTAGATACTACCGGCCGCTTCGTATACACACTTGGTCAAGACCCGGTGCAGCTTGACGAGCATGTTATTAGCCAGTTCCGCATTACAAAGAACGGCGTATTAGTACCGCTCCAGCCCGAATGCGTTCCCGCATTAAGCTGCACCACCTTAGTAGTTGCCCAGTAGCTTTGGATGACGCAAGAAGAGCGCCGGAGACTAAGTCTCCGGCGCTCCTCTCGTTTGTGTCACTCTCGGCGACAGTTAGATCGCCGACTCCGAATCGGTGCTGACGGTCGGCTCGCTCACTTCGCCGTAGCTTTCGCGCTCGGCCATCAGGGACAGGTTATCCCCGCCCGACGTGCCGGTCATCTCGCGGACGACCGCCAAATCATCCTCGTCCAGCTCGCGGCTCGACGTTCCATGGCCGTTGCCGTTGGTGCGGCCTGCGCCGACCGCCGGGTAGCGGCGGGCGTCGTCCAGGCCTTCTAAACGCGGCTCGATGTTGCGGTACTGCGGCAGGCCCGTCCCAGCGGGAATGAGGCGTCCGATGATGACGTTCTCTTTCAGGCCGATCAGCGAGTCTTTCTTGCCGCGCACCGCCGCTTCGGTCAGAACGCGGGTCGTCTTCTGGAACGACGCCGCCGACAGGAACGAGTCGGTGGCAAGGCTCGCTTCGGTGATCCCCAGCAGCAGCCAGTCGGCGGTCGCTTCGGTCCCCGGCTCGTCGCGCTCGTTGACCCGCTTGTTCGCGTCAATGAACTCGAACTTGTCCACCATCTGGCCCGGCAGGAAGTCGGAGTCGCCGGCGTTCTTGATGCGCCGCTTGCGGAGCATCTGCCGGGCGATGACTTCAATATGCTTGTCGTTGATGTCCACGCCCTGCGACTTGTAAACCGCCTGGATCTCGCGGACGACGTAATTGGAGACGCCCCGGATGCCCTGGAGGTCCAGGACCTTCTGCGGGTCGAGCGGGCCTTCGGTAAGGCGGTCGCCCGCTTCCACCACGTCGCCCTGCTTGACCTGAAGCTGGCCGCGATACGGGACCAGAATGGCCTTGCGGACCTTGATCTGGGTCTCCGTCACGCCGTCCGTCAGGAACACATCTTTGATCTTCTTGATGTGCTTGTCGGTCAGCTCCGTCCCTGCCGTCAGCGTTTCCGGGATTTCCGTCGCGCGTTTGGCCTGGGTCGGAGTCATCTTTTCGAGCGCTTCCGCGTCCGGGTGAGACCCAAGCTCCAGGTCCTCGGCCAGCGTTTCGCCGGAGACCGCCGATCCCGTGTTCTCGTCAATCGTAATCGGCGTGTGGACAATGACGCGCCGCAGACCCTTCTGCTCGATCTCGGCAATCGTTCCCGAAAACTCGGTGACAATCGCCTGGCCCTTCGGCTTGCGGGCCTCAAACAGCTCGACAACCCGAAGCAGGCCGCCGACTTGGTCTTCCAGCACCTTCAGCACTGCCTGGACGGCCCGGACACGCTCCCGGTCCACGCCGGTCGCCGTCGTTGTGGCGGCAGTCGGCTCTTCCGCCTGGGAATCCAGCGAAACCAGGCCGCGCGAGATGTCGTTGTGCAGCTCTTTCAAGGCTTCCTGCTTGCGGGCGCGGACGTTGGCAACTCCCGTGAGCTGCTTCTGCGCGATACCGCCGGAGTGGAATGTCCGCATCGTCAGCTGCGTTCCCGGCTCGCCGATAGACTGGGCGGCGATGACGCCGACCGCGACCCCAGGCTCGATGAGCTTGGAGTTTGCCAAATCCAACCCGTAGCACCGGGCGCAGATGCCCATGCGAAGCTCGCAGGTGAACGGGCTGCGGACCCCGATGCGCTTCAGGCCGCTGTCCATGATCACTTTCGCCAGGTCCAGCGTGATCATGTCGCCTTTGGCGACAATCATCTCGCCCGCTTTGGCATGGCCCACCGGATAGACAATGTCTTCCAAAGAGAATCGGCCATAGATGCGCTCCCAGAGCTTTTCGATGACCTCGTTGCCGTCTTTGATCTCTTCCTGGTAAACGCCAAGCTCCGTGCCGCAGTCGTCGGCCCGGACAATGACTTCCTGGGACACGTCCACTAAGCGCCGGGTCAGATACCCGGCATCGGCGGTGCGAAGCGCCGTGTCCGCCAGGCCCTTTCGGGCGCCGTGAGTCGAGACGAAGTATTCCAGAACGCTGAGACCCTCGTGGAAGTTCGACTTCACCGGCAAGTCTTCAATCATGTTGCCGAACGGGTCGGACATGACCCCGCGCATCCCGGACAACTGGGTGATCTGGCCGCGCGTGCCTCGCGCATTCGAGTCGGTGAACATGAAGATCGGGTTCGTCGGCTTGATTGTCTCAAAGATCGCTTCGCCGACATCTTTCGCCGCCTTCTGCCACTCTTCCAGCACCCGCTCTTTGCGCTCGCCGCCCGTGATGAGGCCGCGCTGGTAGTTCTTGTTCAGCTTGCTGACATTTGTCTCGGCATCGACAATGATCTGGTTGCGCTTTTCCGGCACTTCCATGTCGGTAATCGCCACCGTCATTCCGGCCTTTGTCGCTTCCTGGAAGCCCAGGGCCTTCAGCTCGTCCAAGAGCTGGATTGTCCGCGTGTCGCCGTTCAAGCGGTGGCACTGGGCAATAATCGCGCCGAGGTCTTTCTTGCCGAAGCCGTTGCCCTTGAAGCCTTTTTTCTCGAACATGTCGTCGAGCATCTTGAAGATGAACGGGTGCATGTTGTCCGGCATGATGTCGGTAAACAGCAGGCGTCCGACAGTCGTGCGCTTGACTGTCTTGCCCGGCCCATCAACATTCGGCAGCGCCACGTCAATCGCGTCCTGCAAGCCGATCTGAGCGGTCGCATACGCAAGCTCGGCGTCGGCGCGGGAGCCGAACGTGTCAAAGCGCGGCTCGCCTTCCTTCATCACGGTCATGAAGTACGCGCCCAAAACCATGTCCTGCGCCGGGGCCACAATCGGACGGCCATCGGCAGGCGAGAACAAGTTATGCGTGGACAGCATCAGGATACGGGCTTCCGCCTGCGCCGACGCCGACAGCGGCACATGGACCGCCATCTGGTCGCCGTCGAAGTCGGCGTTGAACGCCGTACAAACCAGCGGATGCACCTGGATCGCCTTGCCTTCCACCAGCACCGGCTCAAACGCCTGAATCCCTAAGCGGTGCAGGGTCGGCGCACGGTTCAGCAGCACGGGATGCTCCCGGATAACCTCTTCCAGTGCATCCCACACTTCCGGCTTCAGCTTATCAATCATGCGCTTCGCGGTCTTGATATTGGTCGTGTAGCCGCGCTCGACCAGCGCCTTCATGACAAACGGCTTGAACAGCTCAATCGCCATTTCTTTCGGCAGGCCGCACTGGTGCAGCAGCAGGCGCGGGCCGACGACAATAACCGAGCGGCCCGAATAGTCGACGCGCTTGCCCAGCAGGTTCTTGCGGAAGCGGCCTTCTTTGCCTTTCAGCATGTCCGACAGCGACTTCAACGGCCGGTTGTTCGAGCCGACGACAGGCCGGGTGCGGCGTCCGTTGTCAATCAGGGCGTCTACCGCTTCTTGGAGCAGCCGCTTTTCATGGTTGACAATAGACTCCGGAGCGCGGATTTCCGTGATCTTCTTCAAACGGTTGTTCCGGTTGATGATGCGCCGGTACAGGTCGTTCAGGTCGGACGTTGCAAAGCGGCCACCGTCAAGCTGGACCATCGGGCGCAGCTCCGGCGAGATTACCGGGACGGCGTCCAAAATCATCCATTCGGGGCGTGACTTCGACGTGATGAATGCTTCCGCGACTTCCAGCCGCTTGATGGCACGCGCCCGGCGCGGCCCCTGAGTCAGCGAAATCTCGTGGCGCAGCTCGCCGGCCAGCTTTTCGAGATCAATCTCTTCCAGCAGCTCTTTGACCGCCGCGCCGCCGAGGCCCGCCCGGACAATCTCGCCTTCGGGATCGTTTAATCGCAGGTTCCGGTCGAGCTTGTCGGAAAGCACGTCCATCAGCGACTCAAGCTTGCGGTACTCGTCTTCAATCAGAAGCATCCGCTTTTCGACTTTTTCGTCAAGCAGCGTCAAAGCATCACGGAGGGACTGGATCTGCTCCAAAGAATCCTTCTCGATGTCCTTGATCTCTTCTTCCATGTGACGGTTGCGGTCCACGATCCGCGCTTCGTCCCAGGGCTGCCACGGTTCGGGGGCTTCCATCCCCTCCATGCCTTCCATCAGCTCGGCGTCGTCTTCGGACGGCTCAACCGGCTCCGGCGGAGTCTGGCGGGCTTTGATCTCCGCGCCGGCTTCGACCCGCGCAGTTTCAATGTCTTCGTCGCGCTGATCTTCCAATTCACGAACGCGCTCTTCGAGCGCGATCTTAAAGGACTCCATCTCGTTGTT
Source organism: Capsulimonadaceae bacterium (assembly GCA_965277885.1). GTDB lineage: Bacteria > Armatimonadota > Armatimonadia > Armatimonadales > Capsulimonadaceae > JANXMY01. Next base: position 2,230,414 of record CBDIDS010000003.1, read on the forward strand.
GATCCGGCCCCGGTCCACAAACGTCACGATATAGGACGCGAAGTACAGGACTTTCTCCAGCGGGCGCGGCGAGATGTCCAGCAGCAGTGACAGCGGCGACGGCACACCCTTAAGATACCAAATGTGGCAGACGGGCGCAGCCAGCTCGATATGGCCCATGCGCTCGCGCCGCACTTTGGAGCGGGTGACTTCGACGCCGCAGCGGTCACAGATAATGCCTTTAAACTTGACTTTTTTGTAGCGTCCGCAATGACACTCCCAGTCCTTGACGGGTCCGAAAATGCGCTCGCAGAACAGGCCGTCCCGCTCCGGCTTAAACGTCCGGTAGTTGATGGTCTCCGGCTTCTTGACTTCGCCGTAGGACCAGTTACGGACCTCGCCCGGCGAAGCAATCCCGATACGGATTTTATCGAATGCGCTTGCATCTGTCATGGTTTACTTGTTTCTCCCCGAAACGCTTAAAACGGCGTAGGGGCGGGGCTTGCCCCCGCCCTCTGATACCGTCCTAAATTAACCCTGTCAACGGGCGGGGGGTAAACCCCGCCCCTACACTCCGAAATTACACCCCGAACAAAGCCTCAGCCTCGGATTCGGCGCGGGGCAGGCGCGGACGCAGGCCGCGTCCCCTGCCCTCGCTGTCGCCGTAGTCTTCTTCTTTGTCCTTCAGGTCAATCTCTTTTTCGTCTTCGTCTTCCACGGCCACTTTCAGGCCGAGCGACTGCAATTCATTGACCAGGATCTTGAACGACTCTGGAACGCCGGGTTCCAGCATCGCATCGCCCTTGACAATGGATTCATACGTCTTAACGCGCCCCAGCACGTCGTCCGACTTGATCGTCAGGATCTCCTGCAACGTATACGCCGCGCCGTAGGCTTCCAATGCCCAGACTTCCATTTCGCCGAAGCGCTGGCCGCCGAACTGGGCTTTGCCGCCCAATGGCTGCTGCGTGACCAGCGAGTACGGGCCGGTCGAGCGAGCGTGAATCTTGTCATCAACAAGGTGAGCGAGCTTCAGCATATAGATCGTGCCGATCGTGACCGGCTGGGTGAACCAGTCGCCCGATAACCCATCTCGAATCCACGACTTCGCAGACTTCTCGTCAATGCCGCTGCGCCGCCACACATTCTGCTGGACCCGCTCGACAATCGCGTCCATGTCGTAGCCGTCTACAGTTTTCAGCGGCGCTTCCTCGTCCATCGGCGTACCGTCGTAGTCTTCCGGCAGGTCCACCGCCGGGGGTGCGCCGACCGTCGCCGCCACCTGTTCCAGCCGCGCCGGGGTCAGCTCGCCGAGCTTCACTTTGAGCTTTGCCAGAAGCTCGGCGACGCCGTCCTTCTTGCCCGCTTCAAGGTCAATCTTCAGCTCTTTCTCGACGTAAGTACGGAGCGCGTCGTAGCGCGTGAACTCGGCGAACTTGCCGATGTCGGTCAGGATCTCGGCCTCGGTCGCGCCCTCAAAGATCGGGTTGACGAACGAGCAGCCGAGCGCTTTTCCGACATACGCCAGATGCGTTTCTAAGATTTGGCCGATGTTCATACGGCCCGGAACGCCCAGCGGGTTCAGCACGATGTCTACCGGCGTACCATCCGGCAGGAACGGCATATCTTCCTGGGGCAGAATGCGCGAAATGACGCCCTTGTTGCCGTGGCGTCCGGCCATCTTGTCGCCTTCCATGACTTTGCGCTTCTGGGCGATATAAACGCGCACCAGCATATTCACGCCCGCCGACAGCTCATCGCCGGAGAGCCGATCAAGCTCGCCTTCCCACTCGTCGGAAAACAGCGAGTCGGGGCGCTTCGAGAAGTCGAACACGCGGCCTGTCTTGTCTTTGTACTTGAAGCGGGAGAAGACTTTGACGTCCACAATCTTCCCCTTCTCGCCGTGCGGGACGCGCAGAGACACGTCGCGGGTTTCTTCCGCTTTCTTGCCGAAGATCGCAATGATTAGGCGCTCTTCGGCGGTCAGCTCGCCCTGGCCCTTCGGCGCGACGCGGCCTACTAAGATGTCATCGGGCCGGACTTCCGCGCCGATCCGAATGATGCCTCGGTCATCTAAGTCTTTCAAGGCATCTTCGCCGACATTCGGGATGTCGCGCGTGATTTCTTCCGGTCCCAGCTTCGTATCGCGGGCTTCAACTTCGTATTTCTCGATATGGACCGACGTAAACACGTCGTCCCGCACCAGCCGCTGCGAGAGCAGAATGGCATCCTCGAAGTTGTAGCCGTTCCAGGGCGTAAACGCGACCAGCACGTTCTGGCCCAATGCCAGCTCGCCGCCGTCGGTGCAGGGACCGTCCGCCAGAAGCTGGGCTTCCCGGACGCGCTGCCCGTTGTTGACGACCGGGCGCTGAGTGACGCAGGTTGCTTGATTGGAGCGCAGCATGTTCAGCAGCCGGTAAGTGTCCTCGCCGCCGTCCTCGTCCGCCACAACGACAATCTCTTCCGCCGTGACCCGCTTGACGGTTCCCGCCCGGAGCGCGATAATCACCGCGCCGGAGTCGATGGCGGCCCGCTTCTCCATGCCGGTTTTGCACAAAGGCGCATCCGGGCGCAGGGTCGGCACGGCCTGACGCTGCATATTCGCGCCCATCAGCGCCCGGTTGGCATCGTCGTTTTCCAGGAACGGGATCATGGCCGTCGCGACCGAGACGATCTGCTGCGGGGACACGTCCATGTAGTCCACTTTGTCCAGTGTGACCACCGGGTACTGGTTGTTGTGGCGCACCTGAACACTCTTGTCCACGAACGTGTTATCAGGCTTCAAGAGCGTGTTGGCGGGCGCGATCCGGTAATGATGCTCGCCGTCGGCAGGCAGCCAGTCCAGATCGGTCGTGACTTTGCCGTTGATGACGCGCCGGTACGGGGTCTCAATAAAGCCGAACTGGTCCACGCGGGCATGAACAGCGAGCGAGCCGATCAGGCCGATGTTCGGGCCTTCCGGCGTCTCAATCGGACAGATGCGCCCGTAGTGCGAGTGGTGAACGTCCCGCACTTCCAGCTTCGCCGACTGCCGGGACAGGCCGCCCGGTCCCAGCGCGGACAAGCGCCGCTTGTGGGTCAGCTCTGCTAATGGGTTGGTCTGGTCCATAAACTGCGAGAGCTGCGACGAGCCGAAGAACGACTTGATACTCGCCGAAATCGGCTTCACCGACAGAATGACCTGCGGCAGAATGTTCTCGGTATCGAGAGACGTCATGCGCTCTTTGGCGACTTTTTCCATTCGCAGGAAGCCGAGACGAAGCTGCGAATAAAGCAATTCGCCGACCGACCGGACCCGCTTATTCTCTAAGTGGTCAATGTCGTCTACGTTGCCCGCGCCGGACGCCAGCTTCACGACATACCGGGCAATCGCGATAATGTCTTCTTTGGTAATCGTGCGATAAGACAGCGGCAGCGACAGCCCCAGCTTCTTGTTCATCTTATGACGCCCGACTTTCGCCAGATCATAGCGGCGGCTGTCAAAGAAGATCGAGTTCAGCAGCGAGCGGGCCGACTCCGGGGTCGCCGGGTCGCCGGGCCGGATCTTGCGGTAGATGTCGAGCAGCGCGGTTTCTTTCGAGTAAACCGCCGAGCCTTCCTGATCCAGAGTCGCCACAATATAGTTGTTCAGGTAGATGACATCAAGCGTGTCCAAAGCGAGCGCTTCGATCTTGCGGGCGGTTTCCCGGTCAATCTTGTCGTAAGCCTTGACGATGATCTTGCCGGACGCATCTTTCAAGTCTGCCGTGGCATAAGGAACCCGCTTACGCGGGTTGGACTTGCGGTAGCCGTCGCCTTCGGCGTTCATCGCCGGTGTCCCGTCGTCGTTGAAGTCTAAAACTTCCACTTCCACGCGGGTCGGGTCAAACAGGGTGGCCCGGCTCGGCGACGTGATGGTTTCCGGCTCGGCGAACAACTGAATAATCTCGGCGGTCGTGTTGCAGGGCGTAGACGGCAGCTCGACATCAAACGTGTCTTCTTCCTGATTCACGCTTTTTTCAATGCGCCGAAGCTGGGTCGTGTCCATGACTGTGCCGGTTTCGACCAGCACTTCGCCCGTAGACTTGTCCACGACGGGCGCTGCCAGCAGCTTGCCGGCAAGCTCGCCCCAGGACACCGACTGAACACCACTCGGCGACGCCACCGGGAACAGGTTCAGGGCGCGAAGCAGGGTCGTGATCGGGAACTTGCGGGTCTGGCCGATCCGCACGGTGATGGCATCGGTTGCGTCAGTTTCCACGTCTACCCACGCGCCTTCGCTCGGAATGATGGTCGCGTAGTAAAGCTGGCGGCCGGAAAAGTCCAGCGTGTCTTTGAAGTAGACGCCGGGCGAGCGGGCAAGCTGGGACACGACGACGCGCTCGGCCCCGTTGATGACGAACGTGCCTTTGTCGGTCATCAGCGGCAGGTCGCCGAGATAGACTTCGCTTTCAATCACTTCGTTTGCGCCCGATTGCAGCCGCACTTTGGCCTTGATCGGCGACTCCAGGGTCACATCACGGGCGCGGCATTCGTTAATATCATATTTCGGCTCGCCGAGAGTAAAGTCCACGAGCGAGATGGAATGGTTTCCGGTAAAATCGGTAATAGGTGAAAAGCTGTCAAACAGTTCATTCAGACCTTCCTGAAGGAACCAGCGGTAAGAATCCAGTTGGAGTTCAACGAGGTTGGGGACATCTACCACATGCGAGGTCTGCTTTGCGGTATGCTGAATCTCTTTCAAATAAAGCCTCCTGGGGGAACACACGAACGCACAGTGTAGCATAGTTTATGCTATATTGTCAAGAACTATTTTCGGCTGACGACAAAAGAAGCGCCTTTTCCATTTTCATTTTTCAGAGGAACAAACGCTGTACATAAATAGAAACGCAGGATTTATATAAAAGGTTCCCGGTGCAGCAGAAAGGGTCAAGATGAGGGCGAACACAAGGTTCGCCCTTGTTGTGTTCGCCCTTCCTAATCCTGCACTGCTTCGGCTATAATCACACTATGGACCAACATACACGGCGCGACCAACGAACGGTTGCGATTTTAGGAGCGGGAAGCTGGGGCAGCGCCCTCGCCTATTTATTAGGTACAAAAGGCCATACAGTCCGGCTGTGGGACCGGGACGCGGAACTGATGGAAAGCATCAAAGAACGCGGCCTGAACCCGAAGTATCTGCCGGATGTAGCTCTGCCGGAGACGGTCACAGCGACGCCGTTGATGCAGGGCGCTTTAGAAGACGCCGACTGGGCAATCATGGCGGTCGCGTCTGACGGCATTCGCAGTGTCGCCGCCGAAGCCGCGCCGTTTTTGACGGCCAGTACCAGCGTTCTCAGTGCTTCTAAAGGTCTGGAAGCCGACACGGGGCTGACGAACTCCGAAGTCCTGACGACGCTGCTGGCTGATGCCGCCTATGCCGGGCTGGTCGTGCTGTCCGGCCCGAATCTGGCCCGCGAGCTGACACGCGGCGTCCCCACCGCCGCCGTCGTCGCCAGTCTGGACCCGCGCCAGGCTCGGTTTGCCCAGTCGCTTTTGATGACCGAGCGCTCATTCCGGGTCTACACCCATACCGACATCAAAGGAGTTGAGCTGGGCGGGGCCTTAAAGAACGTGCTTGCCATCGGCGCGGGCTTATCCGACGGCCTCGGCTTCGGCGACAACACGAAAGCGGCGCTGATGACGCGCGGCCTTTTGGAAATGACTGAGCTTGGGGTCGCGGCAGGCGGCAAAGCGTTGACCTTCCTCGGCCTCAGCGGTGTTGGGGATTTGATCGCTACCGCGTCGTCTAAGCTGTCCCGCAATTACCGGGTCGGCCTGGGATTGGCTGCCGGCAGCTCCCTTCGGGAGATTTTAACCGAGCTGCACCAGGCCGCCGAAGGCATCCCGACCGCACGCGCCGCCCAAGTGTTAAGCCGCCGCTACGACGTTCAAACGCCCGTACTGGCCGCCATCAACGCCGTTCTCCACGACAATTTATCTCCCTCAGTCGCCGTGGAAGAATTGATGACCCGCGCCGCCCGTGAAGAGTTCTCGTCATAGCCGGCAAACAGACGGAAATGCCGTTGAGTTTGAGAAAGCCATGCGCGTCCTGGTTGATGCAGCCGACACATAACTCGAAACACGAAAAGCCCGTGTGAGACATCTCACACGGGCTTTTCTTTCTTTCCCGCTGAACTAAGTAACGTGTCCTAAGTCTTTGCAGACTGGGCGGCTAAAACCGCAGCAACACAGGCACAAAGTGCGCCTTCGCGCACTCGGAAGCGGACGTTTGCTCTTAACCTGCGAAGGCAGGTTTTGTGCCATTGTTGCTGCGGTTTTAACCGCCCGCAAGAACTTATGACTCATTACTTAGGGGGAGGTGTCAAGCTCCAACTCGGAGATATTGCCATACGCGCCGTTCGGAGCGAGGTAGCGGACATAGCGGTACGGAACGCTGCTGATGACGGCTTCGGTCAGCATCCCGTCGACCGGCGGAGCGGTAACTGTGTAAAGAGTTGACCAAGCCGCTTTGTCGCTGCTCCCCTGAAAGACGCCGCCGACCATCCGGCTTTCCCAGCCGACACGCGGAGCGTAGCCGATGCGGGTGACTGCTGCCGTGTTAGCGGCTCCCAAATCAAGGCCGACAAAGTCGCCGTTGCCGGGGTCAGGAGCGTCAAAGAAAGTTGTGAAGCTGCCATCGAAGGCATTGGTATCAACGTTGCCCTGGTTGTTCCACGAGCCGGAAGTGCCGAACGGCGTACCCGTCAGCTTGGTGTAAGACACGACTGGAGCGCCCCGATCAATCCCGACAAAATCGCCGCTGCCGGGGTCAGGGGCATCAAAGAATGTGGCGGCGCTGCCGTCAAACGCTTTCGTAAAGTCGTTGCCCTGGTTGTTCCACGAGCCGGGGGTGCCGAACGGCGCACCTGTAAGCTTGGTGCCGTTGCTGTCAAATTCCAGTTCAGCGATGTTGCCGTAAGCGCCGTTCGGCGCCAGATAGCGCAGGTAACGGAACAGAGCGGGATCAGCACTGGTCGGCAGAGTGTTCCACTGAGCGGCGGCAGGCGCCTGAGTTTCCGTGGCAAGGGTCGTCCAAGTGCTTTTATCCGAGCTGCCCTGGAACAAGCCGCCGACCATGCGTGACGCCCAGTTGGCGCGTGGAATAAAGCGCACTTGATTTGCGGGCAGGGCGGCGGGCGGCCCGCCGAGGTCTGTCAGCAGGTTTACGCCGTTGAACGTACCGAGGCCGGTCGCATCGTCGTAGCCGGCCACAGCCGGGTAATAACCGTTCGTGCTGCCGCCGGCAACATCGTGGAAGTCGTTCGCGTAGGCGCCGGAGGAAGCCAGAGCGTAGAGCGGCGGATTAGCGAAGCCGAGGACGGCACTGCCCGCCGCAAGCCGCTTCTGGTTCACGAGCGCCGTGAAGGCTGCCCACAAAGGCGCGGCGCAGCTCGTGCCGCCGTAGATGGTCCAGCCGCCCTTGTAGTAGACTGAATATCCGGCATACGGGTCGGCGTCAAGAGCCACATCCGGGACATTGCGATAGGTCTTGGAGCCTTTCGACACTGCCGAGCCGGCAAGAGCGGTCTGGTACGACGGGATGGTCCAGACCGTGCTGATGCCGCCGCCGCCCGCACCGATGTTGTTGTTCCAGGTTGTCTCGGATTGATACGCACCACCTGGACTCGTGGTTGTCAGCGACGTGCCGCCGACCCCGACCATGTACGGCTGAGACGCCGGATCATCTACGCTCAGGCTGGAACCGTTGTCATTGGCCCCGCTGTCGCCGGACGCCGCGTAGATGGACTGCCCCTGCGCGGCCATCTGCTGGAACGCCGTGTTTTCGCTGTTTCGCACACTGGCCGACGCCAAGTTTTCGGCTTCGCCCCAGGATGTGCTGATTTCTTTGGCGGTATTGTCCGCCGCGATCTTGTTGTAAGTATCCACGACCCCTGCGTCGGAGTTCGGGCCTTCGTAGACCACGATTTTGGAAGCGTTCGGGGCAAGAGCCGCTTGAAGCTCAATGTCGAGAGTCACTTCCGTCGCGCCGGAGGTGTTGCTCGGAACGCCGGAAACCGAGTCGACCAGGACATTCTGCAAAGGAACATTCGGCAGACCGTAATAAGCCACATAGGTGGAAATATCGGAAGCCGTGTAACCGTCCAGCTCAAACAGTCCTAAAGTCTGCCCTGCGCCGTTCTGCGGAACGCTGCTGAGGTTGTACGCCGCCTTGATGTCACTTGGCGACAGCCCGCCACTGACCCCGGTGCCGGCTTGCGGCGCGACAGCAGGGTCCAGGGAAAGAGGGTCCAAGACCGCAGAAATTTCCCCGGCAGCCGCCAGGGCCGGATGCAGGTGCAGATGCGGCTCCCAGCGGGAAGCGCTGCTCAGGCCGACCACGCCCGTCACGAGTGACGCCAGCGCAGAAGGCACCTGCGGCTCGGCATCGGGCGCAAAGAAGGTGCGTCCATCCGCGCGAGACTGGTACACCCGCAGGTGCAGGCCGAAGGCTTTTTCCACCTGACCCGCCGGCGCAGCCACGTCCAGCAGTGTGCGGTTCGGGTGGGTCGCCGTCACGCTCAGGCCCATCGCCTGAGCATAGGCGATCACGCGGGCGTACTCGGCGGGGGTCGGGCTGTAGCGAGCCGCGAACTCTTCCGGGGTCAAAAACTGCCCGAAGCGGGGATCACTGGGGTCGGACAGCCCGTGCAGCAGGTCTTGCAGCTCCGCCTGATGGTGCAGAGGCAGTGATAACGCCAGCGAGATCGGCTGCGTGCTGCTGAGGGCCGAAACGTTCCGGGAGGAAGCCACGAGCGCCGGGATATGACCCGACAGGGATTGAAAACCGGGCGCGGCGAGGAGCGCCGGCGCGGTTACAGCGGTCAGGCCGGCGAAAGCAAGACCGAGACGGGCCGCTTTCAGCGCGGAGGATGGACACAGGCGAGAAATCTTCAATGATGGTTCCCTTCAGTGAAAACGCGGAATGGACGGTACGCATGGAGAGCAGCCGCGTTGCTGCGTCTTCAAAACAATTCTCAGCAGCGAGAAGTTCCTTGTCTCGCACAGTTAAATCCCGTCCGAGCCTGGGACAAATCAACGCCCGCATAGGAAGGTCCCATGCGGGCGTTTGAGCGGACCCGGTTTACTGAACGTTCAGGGCGAAGTCGTCGGCGACAAACGAAGTTGCCAGCGACGAGTTTTCGGTGCCGATGAGGTAGACCTGAATGGTCTGGCCTTTGTAGGCGGCCACGTTGAAGCTCTTTAAGCTGTAGCCAGCAGCCGCGTTCAGGTTGGAGTAGGCTGCGAGCGTCGTCAGCACGGTGCCGGCGGAGTTCCGAAGCTGCACCTTCAGCGTATCGTAGGCGGTCGTCTTGGTGGTTTCCGCCGTGTCAATGTGCAGGTAGAAATTCAGCGTCGCCGTGGTCAGCGTTGCAGGCAGGGTGACGGTCTGGGCCAGCGTGTCCGTATGGGACGTGCCGTAGCCGTCGAGCCACGCTTTCCAGGAGCCGGAATGAGCCGGCTCACCGGTGGAGCTGTCAATGACGCCCGCCGTGACGACCCACGGGGCGGGCTTGGCCGATCCGTTCTCGAAGCCGGGGTTGCCGAGAAGCTGAGTCGCCGTCGTCGGCGCTTTCGGCGTCGCCGACGCTTCGCCGGATTTCCCGCTGGTCCCGGCGCTGTTGACCGCCGCGACCTGGTAGAAGTACGCCGTGCCGTTGGTCAGTCCGGTGTCGGTGTAGCTCGTCGCCGTCAGGCCGCTCTTGAGCAGCGTTTCGGCCCCCGTGGCCGTGCCACGATACAGGTTGTAGCTCGACGCGCCCGTGCTGGCGGTCCAGGAGAGCGCGATCTGGGCGTTGCCCGCCGTCGCGGCCAGGTTCGTCGGGGCGGCAGGGACAGCCGGCGGGGTGGACGTGCCGCCGCTGAGATCGGCGAGCAGGCTCGCGCCGTTGAACGTGCCGAGGCCGGTCGCGTCGTCGTAGCCCGTCACGGCGGGGTAGTAAAGGTTCGTGCTGCCGTCGGCGATGTCATGGAAGTCATTGGCATACGCGCTGGTCGCCGCCAGATTATAGAGCGTCGGGTTGGCAAAGCCGAGCGTGGCACTGCCTGCCGCGACCCGCTTCTGGTTGACCAGCGCGGTAAACCCCGCCCAGAGGGGCGCGGCGCAGCTTGTGCCGCCGTAAATGGTCCAGGCGCCCTGGAAATAGACCGCGTAGCCGGTGTTCGGGTCGGCATCCAAAGACACGTCCGGGACGTTGCGATAGGTCTTGGAGCCTTTCGACGCGGCAGACCCGGCCAGACTAGTCTGGTACGACGGGATGGTCCAGACTGTGCTGATGCCGCCGCCGCCCGCGCCGTTCCCCGCGCCGTTGTTCCATGTCTTCTCAGACTTATACGCGCCGCCCGCACCGTTTGTCGTCAGCGCCGTGCCGCCGACCCCGACCATGTACGGCTGAGACGCCGGATCATCCACCGAGAGTGACGAGCCGTTGTCATTGGCTCCGCTGTCGCCCGCCGCTGCGTAGATGGACTGCCCCTGCGCGGCCATCTGCTGGAACGCCGTGTTTTCGCTGCTGCGGGTGCTGGCCGACGCCGAATTTTCGGCTTCGCCCCAGGATGTGCTGATTTCTTTCGCCGTGTTGTCCGTCGCGATCTGGCTGTAGGCGGCCACGACCCCGGCGTCTGAGTTCGGCGCTTCATAGACAAGGATCTTGGACGCGCCGGGCGCCAGCGCCGTCATCAGCTCAATGTCCAGGGTCACTTCCGCCGCGCCGCTGCCCGCCGCGCCGGAATAGCCGCCGAGCAGGACGTTTTGCAGGGGGACTGCCGGCAGGCCGTAAGCGCTTTCGTAAGCCGCAATGTCCGACGCCGTGTAGCCGTCCAGCTCAAATAGTCCTAAAGTCTGCCCGGACCCATTCTGCGAAACGCCGTTCAGATTGTACGCGGTCTTGATATCCGACGGCGTCAGGCCGCCGCCAGGCCCGGAGCCGGTCTCGTGGGCGGCATACGGGTCCAGGGCCGGCGTAATCGCCGCCCATGTCTTTTCGCGCAGGTGCGGCGTCCGCACGGAAGCATTGGACAGGCCGATGACGCCGGACACCAGGCCGCCCAGCGCCGCCGGGATCTGCGGCTCGGCATCGGGGGCAAAGAACGTGCGGCCGTCAAGCTGGGACTTGTAGGTCAACAAACGCAAACCGAACGCCCGATTGATCTGTCCGGCGGGAGCAGCTACTTCTAGCAGCGTCCGGTTCGCATGGGTTCCCGTCACGGTCAGTCCCATCGCCTGAGCATAGGCAATCACGCGGGCGTACTCGGCGGGGGTCGGGCTGTAGCGAGCCGCGAACTCTTCCGGGGTCAAAAACTGCCCGAAGCGGGGATCACTGGGGTCGGACAGCCCGTGCAGCAGGTCTTGCAGCTCCGCCTGATGGTGCAGAGGCAGTGATAACGCCAGCGAGATCGGCTGCGTACCGTCCACCGCCGCGACCAGCTGAGCCGAGGCGACTGCCGCCGGGATATGCCCCGGCAATGTGCGGAACCCCGGCGACGGGGCGGCAGACACGAGAGCCGGCGCGGAAAGCGCCGTCAAACCAAGAAATGCCAGGCCGAGCTTGGCGGCATTCACTGTCGAAAGAAAGCGAGAAGACATAAAACTACAGTTCCCTTCGAATGGCAAAAAGCGACCGTCACGGGCCGCAGAAAAAACAGCAGCGTTGCTGCTGCCCCCGAATACTCATGTTCGGGAAGTTATTAGAACTATTCTATCGTACTTTTGCTGAAATTTGACGGGGAGGGGGGAGAAAGATGCGAATAGTTTTGCGAAATCTTTCGTTTAATACCGTGCTTGGCTGTCAATAGGCTTCAAGAACCATAACAATCTTCCGGCACACTGGCGAACTTTGGAGTCGAAGGAGAAGCGGCGCAAGATTGTGTCAGAACGTTTTCACGGGGCTGAACCCCCGTGCTTTGAAGAGCAATTCCCCGCCTGCGCGGGCAAAGAGTTAGGAGTATGTTCTTAATCCTCGCCCGCGAGGGCGGGAGTTTGCATTTTTGAAGCACGGGGGTTTAGCCCCGTAAGCGCGGGCTAATCCCTGTGCTGAAAGACGATACCAATCTTCACGCTCCTGGTCGTCTTCAGATAACACTGTGACAGTTAACTGTGACAGTCAGCGGCGTGTTTGGCTCTAACAGATACGGCGCGTCCAGCACGATTTGCTGGCCGTCAAAATGGGCGGACAGGATAATGGAATTCATGGCGGTTCTCCTGGAACGAACGGCTATTCTACATAATCGCTGAGGCGGCATTTGCTGGGGTGACGGAGCTTCTTGAGGGCTTTGGCTTCAATTTGCCTTATGCGCTCGCGGGTGACTTCAAAGTGCCGCCCGACTTCCTCTAACGTATGCGGGTAGCCGTCATCCAAACCGAAGCGCATCTTGAGAACGTCGCGCTCGCGGGGGGTGAGGGAAGTCAGGGCTTCATCTATCTTTTCGCGCAGAAGCTGGAACGTCGCGGAGTCGCTGGGGGTGTCGGAAATGTCGTCGGGCAGGAAATCGGACAGGCGGCTGTCTTCTTCCTCGCCGATGGGGGTTTCCAAAGACAGCGGCTCCGGGGCGATCCGCATGATCTCGGAAACGCGCTCCACCGTGACCTGCATCTCGGCAGCGATTTCTTCCAGCGTCGCTTCCCGGCCCAGCACTTGCAGGAGATGGCTGCTGGTCTTCACCAATCGGTTGATGGTCTCGACCATGTGGACGGGGATGCGGATAGTCCGGCCCTGGTCGGCAATGGCACGGGTGATCGCCTGACGAATCCACCAGGTCGCATAGGTGCTGAACTTGTAGCCTTTGCGGTAGTCGAACTTTTCCACCGCCCGGATCAGGCCGATATTGCCTTCTTGGATGAGATCGGGAAACGACATGCCGCGCAGAGTGTAGCGCTTGGCGATGGAGACGACGAGCCGCAGGTTGGCCTGGGTCAGAATAGCCTTCGCCGCCTGGTCGCCGCGCTCGATGCGCTTGGCGAGACGCACTTCTTCGGACACCGTCAGCAGGTGGGTCCGCCCGACCTCGCGCAGCCACATCCGCACCGAGTCGTCGAGCGGCATTCCGTCGAGGCCCGACAAATCTTCGGGCGCGACATCGGGGGCGTGGGGTGCGCCGTGACCGTCTTCGGCAAAGGCCGCCGAAGCCATCTCGGACGCTTTGCGGACCGCCGGCGAGTCTTCGTCGGGAAAGTCCAGGCCGTCATCCAGCGTGTTCCCCAGCGCTTCCGCGGTTAAAGTCTCAGTTAAAGTCTCACTTGAAGCATCAAGGCCCGCTTCGGCGCGGGCGTCTTCGGTTCGTACAGGTGTCAGCACGATTATTTTCCTTCGCGGCCCGCCGGAGACTTCGGTGTCCCGCGCAGCTCGCTTTGCAGCCGGGCAAACTGCCGCAGCGTCTCCGTGTCCGCCGTGCCGTCCGCAATCCGCTGTTTCAGCATCGCCAGCGTCTGCTCTTTGGCCCGGTCTTTCAAATGTTCAATCTCGCCGGACAGCGCTTCCGGCAGCAGCGGCTCGTCGCCGCTGTTCATGAGTAAATCCGCCAGCATATCCGCACGGGGGTCGTCTTGGCCCAGGGCCGCCAGCACGGCTTTGGGTTCCAAAGACTGCCCGCCGCGCCACCGGCTTTGCAGCACTTCCGCCAAAGTCCGGGCCTTCTCCGAAACAAAGTCTTCGGGCGTCACCTGCTCCAAAGCAGGCCCGGCCAGCGCCGGGTCGTCGCTGACCATTGCGCGTAGTAAATGCCGCTCCGCCTGCTCGGTCGCCCCGCCGCCAGACGGCGGCTGGGGCAGAGGCGCGGGCCGACGCGCGTTGCTGCCGTAAGTGTTTTGCCCGCCGTTTTGCGTATTTGCCTGCCCGGCGAGATGCCCGGCGACATCCTGCCGGATATGCTCCTCGGCAAACGCCGCGCCTGCGCCGTAGAGCGGATGAAACGGGGCCAGCATCTTCACATACTGCTCGCGCTCCAGCACCGTCGGCACGGCGGCCAGGATCGGCAGGGCTTTTCGGAACAAGGCGACCCGGTCGCGGTCCGTCTCCGCCGGGCCTTTGCGAATCAGCCGCTTGATGCGGTACTCGGTCAGCGGCAGCGCGTTTTCAATCGCATTCTCAAAGACCAGGCGCTTGCCGGAGCGTAATAAACTGTCAGGGTCTTCGCCTTCCGGCAGGTCCAAAACACGCACTTCCACTTCCTGCGCCTCAAAAATCTGAGCGGCCCGGCTTGCCGCTTTCAGGCCCGCCGAGTCGGCATCGAATGCCAGCAGCACGACCGACGCCAGACGCGCCAGGGTCTGGACGTGTTCTTCGGTGAGCGATGTTCCCAGCGTCGCGACGACGTTCTCAAACCCAGCCTGATGGCAGGCGATCACGTCCGTGTAGCCTTCCACCACAATCGCCTGCTCCCGCGCCGCAATCGCTTTTCGCGCCCGCCACAGGCCATACAGGGTACGCGACTTCGAGAACACGGGCGTTTCCGGCGAGTTCCAGTATTTCGGCTGTCCGGGCCGGGCTTCGGCGATGAGCCGCCCGCCGAACGCGATAGGCCGCTCCTGCACATCGAAGATCGGAAAGATCAGCCGCCCGCGTAATTTGTCAAAGGTCCCGCGCTCGCCGATGGTCACCAGCCCCGCGCGTTCGGCGTCGGCCAGCGCGACACCTTTCTGGGTCAAAAATCGGCACAGGCCGTCCCACTCGTCGGCGGCGAAGCCGAGCGAGAAGTTCTCCTGGGCCTCATGCACCAGGCCGCGTTCTTGCAGATAGTCACGCGCCACGGCGGAGCGTCCCAAGACTTCCCGGTAGAAGCGCAAAGCGAGTGCGTTGATCTTATAGATGCGGTCCTTTTCGCCTGCTTCGGTTCGGACACTGCCCCCGCCATCACCCAGTGCACCATCAGCGCCGCGCGGGTTTCGGCTGGTCAGCGTGACATTGGCCTGCAAGGCCAGCCGTTCCAGCGCTTCCGGGAACGACAGGTTCTCGATCTTCTGGACGAACTTGAACACGTCCCCGCCCTCGGCGCAGGAGCCGAAGCAGTACCAGCGCCCGATGTCCGGGCTGACCGTAAACGACGGCGTTTTTTCGGCGTGGAACGGGCAGAGTCCCTTGAGCTTGTTTCCGGTGCGCTTCAGCGTCACATAACGCTCAATCACCGAAACGAGGTCAATCCGGGTCCGCACCTCATCAATGTCGCTGCGGTCCGCCATAGGTCGTGTGTAATCTCTTTAGTTTGTGGGTTTCGGCTGAAGCAGAGCAGCAACAGCCGTCAAAACCTGACTGAAAGCCGCCGGTGTGAGAATGCCGATCTCCGAGCTGATCAAGCTGACGTTTGCCGTGAACAGCTTGCCGGGCCGGGCATAGCTGACAACTCGCAAAGAGCCGGAACTGAAACTCCCGATGTCCAGAAGAACCGCGCGGGCATCCGCGTAAGCGTTGCTGGTGATCTGACACAAAATCCAATCGCCGCGTCCGCCGCTCGCAAGAACAACCGCAGGACGCACTTTTGTTTGTGTCAAATCTGAAAATGGAAACGCGACCAGAACTACTGCGCCGGCTGAAGATGGGACCATGCGGCTTCCTCCTCCGGCCGGTCCCAATCCTCAGCCAGCGCCGCTTCGCTTAACAAAGAAGTCTCGCGACTGCTTGGCTCTTCTTCCAAGATTGTCACGAGCGCACGACGCGGCGCAGAAAGCGCCACAGCTTCCTGAAGCAGTACCGTACCCCGTTCGTCAATCACAGCTTCAACGGTGCGAATCATCTTGATCAGCCTTTCTTATTCTCTCCGCCAGCGCCTGCTCCTTGCACCAGATGTAGTAGGACATACCCCCGACGATGCCGAGCAGAGACACCGAAGGCCAGGCATGGTTGACAATACGAAGCGTCACCGCAAGCAGCAACACAAGCAGCAGGTAAAGACACACTTTTCGCGCTGGACCGGAGATGGACATTGCTTTTCAGTTCCAGCCGGTTAGTCCGGCGCTGAGACGATGATGCCGACGAGGCGCTGGTCTAAAAACTGAAAGCCGCAGTGGAGCGTGCTGCGGTAGTCAATGTTGATGATCGGGCCGGCGATGTCCGTATTCTCCGGGTAGCCGTAGCGGGCGACGACGGCGGAGTAGGACGTTCCAAGCTTGATGCCGCGTGTCGTGCCGTAAGCGCCCTGGTAGCCGGTTTCGCGGATCTGAACGACGCGCTTATCGGGGGAGATCGTGAATTCCAGTGAGCCGCCGTTGGCCCGGTTGTAAACGAGAGTCACCGGCGGCTTAACCGGAGCGACAGTCGCCGACGCCCCGCTGCCGGGAAAGCCGTTCGCGCCGCCGGGGAAGCCGCCACCGGAACCGGGAAAGCCGCCGGACGGAGAGCCGGGGAAGCCGCCTGGTCCGCCCATAGAGCCGCTGCCGAAGCCTGGAAGCGACCCGGTTCCGCCTTCTCCGCCGGGAAAGCCGCCCGAAGCGCTGGACGCGCCGGGAAAGCCGCCCGAAGAGCTGGACACGCCGGGATAACCGCCGGGCGTGCCGCCGCCCTGAGCGCCGGAATAGCCGCCGGCCCCGCCCGGCCCGCTGGAAGCGCCCGCCGGGGAAAACGGCGGCGGGGCAACCCCACCGACCAAAATCTGGTTCGGATTGCCGAACTTCCTGGTCACCGACGAGCCGGGCGCGAAAATCGCGATCCCGGCCAGCGAACGCTCCGCCCCGGCGGCCTGCACCGGCGCAGCCGCCGCAAGGGCTGCGGCGAGAATGCCGAACCCGATCTTTTTATGCCAACCCATCTTATGACAATCCATCTTAATCATGATGATCCTCCGTTGCCGACAGCGAGAACAGCTTCCTGGAACAGCCTGGGCGTGAACACGCACACAGCATTATCGTGAACACGCACACAGCATTATACGGTATTATTGTTCCCAACTGTCGCCAATTCCTGCCGGGGAATAAAAATAGGACGGTTTGCAGTGAACTTTTTTCGCTCCCCTTCGTCTTTTTGTACATAACGCTGTGATTGCCGGTGGTTTTCATTCTCGGACGTTTGGGAGCGACGCTGTATGGAATATGTTTTACGACACGCACAGGCCATTCGTATGCCGCTGACGGACCTTTCCCTGGTGGAGCGCTGCCGCGCGAACGACGATGCGGCGTTCACCGAAGTCGCGGCGCGGTACAAAGCGAAAATTTACAATTATGTGTACCGCATGACCGGCAGTGCAGATGATGCCGAGGACTTGACCCAGGAAGTCTTTATTCGGATGTACACGTCCATTGATTCGTTCCGGGGCCAGTCCAGCCTGAATACCTGGCTGTTTCGGATCGCGGGCAATTTGTGCATTGACCGTTTTCGGCGCACCAAAAACCGTTTCCCGGCGTATTCGCTGGATGAACCGCTCGGCGATGACGCCGGGACCCAGGAAGTCGCCGACGAGACCTACGCGCCGCACCGCCTGCTGGAAAACATCGAAATGGCCGAGCAGATCCAAACGGCTCTGTCGAAGCTGCCGGAAAAACTGCGGGCGACCCTGCTGCTCCACGACATTGAAGGGCTGCCGTATGAAGAGATCGCCCAGATTGCCGGCTGCCCGCTGGGAACCGTCAAATCCCGCCTGTTTAACGCCCGGATGCAGCTCCGCCAGCATCTTGCCGGCTATTTGAACTCGTAATTTTGAAGAACTTGGGTACAAGAATTCTACCATGAACTGCAATCGCGCTCAATCGCTGCTGACGGAATTTGCCGATGATACGCTCGATGCCGGAACCGCCTGGCAGGTGCAGACCCACTTGTCGGACTGCGATGCCTGCGGGACGCTGCACCGCGAGCTGGCGTCGGTGACGAATCTGCTGCACACGCTCCCAGCCGCCGCGCCGTCCGCCGGGTTCGATGCCGCGCTGGCTCAGCGTCTGGCCCTGACGCGCCGCTCTGCTGCCGTACCGCCGCTCTCGTTTCGCACGCAGCGGACATTTCGGCGACTGCGTCCGGCATTTGCGCTCTCGCTGGCGCTGGCCGCCGGAACTTTCGCGACATGGTATCCCGGACATACGCCGGAGCCGCCGGTTTTACCTGCTGTTCGTGCCGCCGACCCGGCGTTTGTCGCCGACTGCGTCGCCCAGCACCACCGGGACGCCGCCGCCGAGCCGCTGGCCGATTTGTCGGCCCAGACCCTCGCCGGCACTCTGGACAGCGCCCCCGCCGATAACTCGTCCGCTGACCCGAACGCGCCCATCGATTCGAGCCTGCTGTGAAAAAGAATCCCTGTGAAGCAGCCCCGCCGCCCCAATTCTGGGGAGCCATACAGAGCAGAGAAAGAGCAAGCCGCGTAGGTCGGAAGTTCCTGCTCCGGCTCCCCAAAATTGGGGCGGCGGGGCTGCTTGGTCTGGCGCTTTTGTCAGTCCTGCCGACACAGGCCGCGCCGCGCCGGGGCGTTTTTGTGCCGAAGCCGCATCTTGCCGCCCCGTTCGCCGATCCGGCGGCGTCCAATCTGCTGCGCCTGATGCTGCAAGCGGAGAACACGCTGCCGCTGGCCGGCGACCAGGTCACCATTGTTGTGCGGAACGGCCTGGATGTGTCGTCTGAGCAGCAGGTTCAGCGGGACGGCGCCCGCGCTCTGCGCCTGGATTACGTTCGCCCGGACCGATTGGCAGGGGAAGAGATCATTGACAACGGCCGGTTTTACTGCCACTTGATCCCGGCGAAAAACACGCTGGAACTCAGCCCGTCGCGCATTCAAACCCTGCGGGTGCGTGTGCCGCAGGTCATCCAGCAGGTGAAATCCGGGCGGCTGTTAGTGCAGCAGGTCGGCACGGACACCGTTGCCGGCCACGCCTGCGCCGTCCTGCAAGTCATGGCGCAAAGCAGCGTACAGGTGCCGTCGCAAAAGTTCTGGGTAGACCCGACCAACGGCGCCCAGCTCCGCAACGAGCAGTACGACAGCGCAGGCCGCCTCCGGTCGGCATCGTATTACACCCAGATCACTTACAATCCGGTGTTCGCCAAAGCTGTTTTCCGCATTCCCAGCAGCGGCATCGTCGTCGCGACCGGCTTTGCGGCGCCAACGCTGACATTGGACCAGGTCCGCGCCCAGGCCGGGTTCTCCGTGCAGGTTCCGGCAGCGCTGCCGGATGGCTTTCACTATCAAGGCGGCTCGGTTTCCGACCGCCGCAAGGCCCGCGTGGCCGAGCTGCGGTTCTCCAGCGGCGCGGGTGGCCTGTCGGTGTTCGAGACGCCGGACAACCAGACGAACGGCCCGACGCGCCCTCAGCACCCCCGGCGCGGCGTTTTGTTTGGCCGCCAGAACGGCCTGAAAGTGGTCATCGTCGGAAATTTGGAAAACGCAGAACTGGATGCCGTGCTGGCCTCGCTGCGCTAAGACTGCCCCGTCAGCCAGGAGACGGCGACACCGGCGGGGAAGAGGGCTTCGCGGCGCTCGCGGGCGTAGTCGAAGACGGCGGCCATGAGCGGGTCCCAGGTGAAGTACAGGTCGGCGACATCTTCCCAGGCGGCCAGCACGAGGCCGCGCGACTCGGAGCTGTCGGGGATGGCCGCGAAGCCGAACGCTTCGGCTGCAAAGACCGGGCAGTAGCGGGTTTCTCCGGCGTGAGGGCCGGAGCGCGGCGTCAGCCGGTAGCAGCCGATGAGACGCCGCCGGGCGGGATCGAGGTTTGCCCCGGTTTCTTCCCAGGCTTCCCGCACCGCCGCGTCGTCGAGCGTTTCGCCCGGCTCGATGCGCCCGGAGGGAATAGTCAGGCCGCGCCCTTCAATGTCCGCCAGCGCCACTTTATCCCCGTAGAAGACGAACAGCAGCACGGCCCAGAGCCGCCCCGCGCTTTCCGGCGGCAGGGCATCCCCGGCGTCGAATGTCGCGTCGGAGTCCCATTCGGCCCAGTAAACAGTCGGAAACGGCTCAGGCATAGTCCCTACTTGCTAGAAATTATCAGAAAGGTCGAACATATAAAGAAAGGTCGAACACAAGGTTCGCGCCCTACGTTCGGCCCCGCATCATTTGCCCCGTAGGGACGAACCTTGTGTTCGCCCCGATTGTCTTCCTTTGTTCGAGTTTTTTTACCCCATTGTCATGTCCCAGAAGTCCGCTCCGACGATGTCCCACGGCAGGCGGCGCTCGTCGGGGTCAGCAAGGTCGAACTGCTGGCTGACATAGTAGAGAATAGTCGCCGGCTGCTGCCAGATGTTCGCGCCGCCGTGGCCGACGCCGCGCGGGATATACAAAAGCTGCGCCTTGCCGCCGCCCATCACGAACCGCATGGTGACGCCCAGCGTCGGCGAGTCTTTGCGAGCATCAATCAATCCAATCAAAAGCCGGTCGGTCGGCGGGACAAACCAGACATCTTCCTGGTTGAAGTGCAGATGAAACGCTTTGATCGCGCCGGGCAGGACCAGCGAGTACGACGACTGCCGGACTTTGAATTCGGGAATAGCTTCTAAATTGCCCGACTCGTCAAAGCGCACCAGCTCGGCAAATGAGCCGCCGTCGTCGGTCAGGAGGCGCAGATCCATCAGCTTGACCCCGTCAATGCGTTTACCGCCGCCGTATTCCTGCGTCGTTAAATGGCTCCCAAACTCCGGCGCGAAATCGTCCGGCGTCAGCTTCGTCGGCATTGCGTATTACCCCACTCCCAAAAGCTCGACCTCAAACAGCAGGGTCGCGTTCGGCGGGATGACGTTGCCTGCCCCGGCGGCCCCGTAGCCCAGGTGCGCGGGAACGGTCAAAATGCGCCGCCCGCCGACTTTCATGCTCATCACCCCTTCGTCCCAGCCTCCGATGACTTGGCCTTTGCCGATGGTGAACACAAACGGCTGGGAGCGGTCGCGCGACGAATCAAACTTGCGCCCGTCCGGGAACGTCCCCGTGTAATGCACCGTCACTTTTTTCCCCGCCGACGGGCTTGCCCCGTCGCCGACCACTTCGTCCACATATTCCAGCCCCGACGCCGTCTTGATCTTGTCTGCCATTTGGTGTTCTCCTTTGTCCTCTAGTTTACCCGTATTTATACCGAAGATGAAAACGGCGTCATCATGCGCCGTTTTGTTCCGAAGTCAGGAGCCGACCTATGAGCGTCAGCAGCCTCTTTTCGACTGCCGCCAGTTCCACCGACCCGCTGAGCGCCCTGTACGCGCCCAGCACGACCACAGCCTCCGCCGCTGTCTCTTCCAGCACGACCGGCACGTCCCAGACCACCGGAGCCGCGTCGTCTACGTCCATTTCGAGCGGCGCATCCCTGCTGGCCCAGATTCAGCAGCTCTCGTTCTCTAATCCTGCCGCGTTCAAGAAAGCGACGGCGGACATTGCAGCCCAGCTTCAAGCCGACGCCCGTCTAACCGGCGGCAGCCAGGGGCAGGTATTAACCAGCCTGGCCGCGAAGTTCCAGCAGGCGTCCCAGACCGGCGATCTGTCGTCCCTGAAACCGGCCCACGCCCATCACGGCGGGCATCACCACGGCGGCGGAGGCAGCGCCGCGTCTGCCGCCGCCGCTTACCAGGCCACGACTGACTCTACGACTGCCACGGCGACTACCAGCCTGCAATCACAGCTCAGTACGGCGTTGAGCCAAGCGCTGACACAGGACGCGGGAACACAGGGAGTGCTGACCGCGCAGAATGATCTCGCACGACCCGTCACTTCCCTGTTGGCCTAGAGGCGGCAGGGCTGAGGGATGACACACCTGGACAGTCCTGCCTCTTACTTTCTTTTAACGCATAAACTCCGGGCGCAGCAGACTCAGCAAATACTCGCCGTAGCCGCTTTTGACCAGGGGGGACGCGATGGTCTCAAGCTGAACCGAGTCAATGAAGCCCATGCGGTAGGCGACTTCTTCGATACAGCCGATTTTCAGGCCCTGCCGCTCTTCAATCACCTGCACAAACGTCCCCGCCTGCATCAGCGACGCGAATGTTCCCGTGTCGAGCCAGGCCGCGCCCCGGTCTAAAATCCCGACTTGCAGGCGGCCCTGCGCGAGATATTCTTTGTTGACATCCGTGATTTCGTACTCCCCGCGCGGGCTGGGCGTGAGGTTTTTGGCGATCTCGACCACGCTGTTGTCGTAAAAGTACAGACCCGGCACGGCGTAGTACGACTTCGGCACGGCGGGCTTTTCTTCAATGGAGATTGCCCGGCAGCCCTCGTCGAACTCGACCACGCCGTAGCGCTCCGGGTCCTTGACATGGTAGGCGAACACGACCCCGCCGTCGGGGTCGGCATTTTGCTGAAGCATCTCGGCCATGCCGGAACCGTAGAAGATGTTGTCGCCGAGTATCAGCGCGACTTTGTCCCCGCCGATAAAGTCTGCGCCGATGACAAACGCCTGCGCCAAGCCGTTCGGCTCCGGTTGAACCGCATATTCAAACTTGCACCCCAGGCGGCTGCCGTCACCGAGCAGCTTTTCAAAGTGCGGCAGGTCATGCGGCGTCGAGATGATCAGGACTTCCCGGATGCCTGCCAGCATCAGCACCGACAGCGGATAATAGATCATCGGCTTGTCGTAGACCGGCATGAGCTGCTTTGAGACCGCAAGCGTCAAGGGGTGCAGCCGTGTTCCCGATCCGCCCGCCAAGATAATGCCCTTCATTCGAACTGATACTCCTCTGCCGCTAAGTTAGCTTTACGCCGCAGAGTATACCTGAAAGTGTCTCCAAGTCAGCCCGGCAAAAAAAGGGGAAATGATGTGCTGAAGCACAAGGCTACTGGGCGCAGACGCCGCAAACTACGCCTTCGGCGCACTCAGAAGCAGTTCGTAAGCAACTCTTAGCCCCACGAAGTGGCGGGTTCCCGGCGTCTGCGCCCAGTAGCCGTGTGCTTCAGCACATGGTGCTTCAGCACAAGGTTCTTTTGCTGCCCTTGACACCCCGGAAACCCTGTGCTACCATACGGCATCATGGCCCAGCTCCCACCGACCAATCCTAATCTGCCTCCCGACGCGCCGCGTCCCCTCCCCCGCCGCCAATCGCCGCGCCCTGCGCCGCGTGCGAACCGGCCCCGGTTTCAGCCGATTGATGCCGCCTGGATCGCCGTGCTTTGCCTGATTTCGCTTGCCGTCTCGATGCGGCTTGGCGAGCTGGCCGGACAGCGGCTGTGGGGATCGCTTGCAGCGGCAGGAACCGTCGGAACAGTGTACGCCCTCGGATGGAGAGCGCGGGACCGGGCGGCAGGGGCCGGGGCGGGGCTGCTGCTGGCACTTAGCCCGCAGTTTCTGTTTTGGGCGGCGTATTCGCCCCAAAGCGCGGCGTTCGGCCTGCTGTCGGTCGCCGCGCTGCTGGCGTTTGTCGCCGGTTCGTCACTGGCGGCATTGGCGCTGGCGGCGGTCGCGACAATGGTCCGGCCCGACGGCCTGGCGCTGGGCCTGCTTTTGCTGGCGCTGTCGCTGCTACAGCAGCGGAAGCGGGCAGGGTACGGCGCTCTTGTCTTTTTCGGGCCGCTGCTGGCGTTTGAGATCAGCCGCCGAGCGCTGGGCTTCGGCCTGCCGATGCTGCCGCGCTTCGGGCTGTACGGCGAAGTTTGGCGCTGGCTGTGGGGTCCGGCTTCCGCGCTTCTGCTGTGGCTGATAATACCGTTCTGCGGGGAGTTCGGGGAGCAGGCGCGACGCGCTCGGTGGCTGCCGACCGTCCTGTGGAGCGTACTGTCGCTGGGGATCGCTTCGGCTTGCTCGCTGACGACTGCCGAGGGGATGCGGCTGCCCTTGACGGCGCTGCTGGCCGCGCTGGCAGGCGGCGGCTTGTCTCGGCTGCTGCCGGCCCTGGCGGGAGAGTTCCCCCGCCCGGCTCTGCGCTATGCGCTGGCCGCTTTGGCGGTCCTGGGGATGGTCGGCCTGCACCTGCGTTTGGAACCATCCGTTCCCCGGCCCGTCAGTACGTCAGCAGGCTATGGACTTCGTAGCCGCTGAGAACTTGACGTCCCGGAAGGAAGCCAAGCTCAATCAAAAAGCTCAGGCCGGCCACTGTGCCGCCGAGCTTTTCGACCAGCCGCACTGAAGCCGCCGCCGTGCCGCCGGTCGCCAGCAGATCATCCACGATTAAGACGCGCTGGCCCCGCTGAACGGCATCACGATGGATTTCCACAATCGCCGTGCCGTATTCCAGCGCGTATTCCTCGCGCTCGGTCTGCGACGGCAGCTTGCCGGCCTTTCGAATGGGGACAAAGCCGATGCCGAGGGCCAGCGCGACCGGAGCGCCGAGCAGAAAGCCGCGCGATTCGATCCCGGCGATCAAATCGGGCCGGAAAGAAGCGGCGTGTTCGGCAAGTTCGGCAATGACTTCTCTAAATGCGTCGGAATTGCCCAGAACAGGCGTAATGTCCTTAAACAAAATCCCGGACTTGGGGAAGTCCGGGATGTCGCGTATCAAAGAAGCTGCCAGTAATTCGCTCATAAGCTTCCCAGCGTCAATAGCCGCCGACCGGGGTTGATCCCACACTGCCTGTGTATGGGAAGCCCGGCAAAATCGCCTGGCCGCCGGATCCGGAAGTGGCGTTGGCCGGCGGGGCATTGGCTCCGGGAACCACCGGGCTGACGCCGGCGCCGGGAGTGGCAAACGAGCCATCCGGGCCTGCATAACCATACGGGCCGTAAGGGCTGGCGTAGCCGTAAGGATCGCCCAAGCCGAAGCCGTCGGCAAAGCCGAAATTGGTGTTCGCGACAGAGGCGACATCCGGGTTGGTGCCCGGCAGCGCGAACGGGCCGACGACTGCATCCCGCCCGCTGTGGAGCGGGACCATCACGGGCGCTGAACTGCGGTACGACAGCAGCGGCTGCACGGTGATTGGCTGGCCGTCCGCCGTCCGGTCCACCACAATGCCGTTCAGCCGGGCGGGCGCTTCGCCGCGCTTGAACAGGCCGTAGTAGGCTTTCCACTCCGTTCCTGTCTGCTTGGCAATCGCCGCCGCCGCCTCGGAGGCACTGAGGGTGGTTGAAGAAAACGTAATGCTGCCGTCAACGGAGCTGCTGATCTGAGTGACGGCGCTGTCCACGGCGGCTACCGCCTGAATGGCCTGACGGGCCGGGACAAGGGTTGAGCGAAATACAACCGGGCCGTTGGAATCGAGCGGCACGGCGGGAATTGCCGCGCCGGGGTCCACTTTTGAGACAACATAAACTTTTTGGAAGTCGGCGTCGAGCGCCGTCGCCAGGTCGCTGACCGCCTCCAGGCGACCGCCCGGCGAGTCCGGGTTGTCCACCGAAAACGTCACCGGCAGGCTTTTACTGACGCTGCCCCGGAAGACAATCGTGACGCCGAGGCGCTTGCCTATCGCGGCCGCGGCCTCACTCGCCGGCGCATTCGTGAATGTGAGCGTATCCGCGTGAACCGGCGGCAAAGACGCCCAGCTCGCGCCCGCCGCCAAGACGGCCACCGTGATGCCGATTATTCTGCGTTTGGTATTCATCGGAGGGTTCCTCGTGAAACTAAGATCTGCTGGTTTCTTTTTCCCGATTCGCCCCCGAAACAAACGCGCTCAATTAAGAAACAAACACGCTCAATTAACCGGCGACTTGGCTCGCCGCCGCAACAATCGCTGCGAAGTCTTTGGCTTTCAGGCTCGCGCCGCCGATCAGCCCGCCGTCAATGTTGGGCCGGGACAGCAGCTCCGCCGCGTTGTCCGCTTTCATGGAGCCGCCGTACTGGATGCGCACCGACTCCGCCGCCTCCGGGCTGTAGGCAGTTTCGACCGTATGACGGATCACTCCGCAGACCCGGTCGGCCTCGTCGGGAGCGCAGACTTCGCCGGTGCCGATGGCCCAAACCGGCTCATACGCGAACACGATATGATCGGTGACTTGATGCGCGTCCACCCCCGCCAGCGCCCCCAGCACCTGCACCCGGACGACATCGTCGGTTTCATTGCGCTGCCGCTCGGAGAGCGTTTCGCCGACGCAGATGATCGGCGTCAGCCCGG
The DNA here is from genome assembly GCA_965277885.1 of Capsulimonadaceae bacterium. GTDB lineage: Bacteria > Armatimonadota > Armatimonadia > Armatimonadales > Capsulimonadaceae > JANXMY01. The sequence goes on from CBDIDS010000003.1 coordinate 2,256,268, forward strand.
CGGCCAGCGTCGCCTGCGTTTTGATATTGACCCCCGCATCGGTCTCGCCGAACGTCCGCAGCAGGTCCGGCGTCAAATCCGGCTCCGGCACCCCAAACCGCCCGCGCGTCTCCGAATGGCCGAGTATCACATACGTCACGCCCACGTCCGCCAGCATCGGCAGCGAGATTTGGGATGTGTACGCCCCCGACGCCTTCCAGAACGCCTCCTGCGCCCCCAGCCCGATGTTGCTCCCGGCCAGCATCTGATTGACCGCATACAGCGCCGTATACGGCGGGCAGATGACAATATCCACCCCCGTATAGTCCGCCACCAGCGGCTTCAATTCTTCCAAAAACGCCTGGGCTTCCCCCACCGTCTTGTTCATCTTCCAGTTACCCGCAATAATTTTTTTCCGCATCTGTTTTCCTTTGTCTCTCCGAAAAAGGGCGGGGGCAAGCCCCGCCCCCTACATTCCCGTCCTGTAGGGCTTGCCCCTACCCTCTCTAATTTAGTGATCTATCCTTTAGTAAACCGCATTACCCACCATCGGCAGCAAGTCCGCGACTCGCACAAGCACGTTCGGGGCGGCAAGCGGCGCGACGGCTTCGGTTTCGCTGTACCATTGCAGATCAAGATACTCGCCGGCGTCAGGCTGACGGTAGACTTCCAATTTCCGGCGGCGCAGGTTGATGATCCAGTATTCGGGAATGTCATTCTCAGCATATATTCCAGACTTGGTGTTGCGGTCGTAGCGCAGGGTGCTGTTGGAAACTTCCACCAGAAGCAGGACATCGGCAGGACGCGGCACTTCTTGGTAATCATCGGGGACGCCTGCGAGAACCATCACGTCCGGCTGCGGTTCCAGGCCGCTGTCAAGATGGAGAGGCATCTGCTGGGCTGCGAAAAAAGCGTCGCCGAACGCCGCTTCTAAGGCATCTGATGTTTTACTGACGGCGATGTTGTGCGGCTGACCGATGGGACTCATGCGCGTGATTATCCTTCCGTAGATCAATTCCGTGCGCTCTTCCGGCCCCAGAATGCCCTGCTCCGCTAAGTGATAGTAATCATCGCGATTGAACAAGTAGGGGGCGAGGCTGTCGCAGTATACGATCTCGCCGTCTGCAAGAGTCAGGGTATCAGCGCCGAGAACGCCGGAGGAAGACAAGCGGCGGAACTCGTCGGGCGTCCAGCGGCGCAGGGCGAGGCCGGAGTCCGGTGTGAGGTCGGCAAGCAGGGTCGAGGCCGGGCTGGCACTGGAAGGAGCGGCGAGGACAGTCATGGTTATGCCTCCCGGAACAGGGTCTGGTCGCGGCGGCGGCCGACGGAAATGGTGGTGATGGGGACGCCGACGTATTCTTCAACGGCTTCGACGAAGCGGCGGGCGTTGTCCGGCAGCTTGTCGTACTCGCGGATGGCGCTGACATCTTCGGACCAGCCGGGGAACGTCTTGTAAATCGGCTCGCAGCGGCACAGCCGGGCCTGGTCGCTGGGAAAGTCGGTGATCTCGACGCCATTGAGGTTGTACGCGACCGCCATTTTCACTTCGTCAAAGCCCGTCAAAACGTCCAAGTGGCCGAGATACAAATCTGTCAGCCCGTTGACTAAAGCGGAGTAGCGAAGGGCGACGCCGTCGAGCCAGCCGCAGCGGCGGGGGCGGCCCGTGGTTGTGCCGTATTCCGCGCCGCGCTCTCGGATTAGATCGCCCAGGGCGTTATTTTGCTCAGTCGGGAACGCGCCCGCCCCGACCCGCGTGGTGTACGATTTTGAGACCGCGATGATCTGGTCAATCTGGGTCGGCCCCAAGCCTGTTCCGATGCACGCGCCGCCCGCCGACGGGTGCGACGACGTGACATACGGGTAAGTGCCTAAATCTATATCCAGAAGCGTGGCTTGTGCGCCTTCAAACAAAACTTTCTTGCCTGAACGCGCGGCATAGGCGACCCGCAGGGCCGTGTCGTCTACAAAGGGCCGCAGCGCCTCGGCATGGGGCAAAAGATCGGCCAGAATGGTCTCGGCAGACATCGGGGCGACGCCGTACACTTTGGTCAAAAGCTCGTTCTTGAACTCCAACACCTCAGACAGCCGCTCAGCGAACAGCGCCGGGTCTACGAACTCGCGCATCCGTATCCCAACCCGCGCGGCTTTGTCCTGGTACGCCGGGCCGATCCCGCGTCCGGTAGTTCCCAATGCCCGCTTGCCTTTGCGCTTTTCTTCCAGCTCATCTAAAAGCACATGGTATGGCAGGACAATATGAACATTGCCGCTGATCTTCAAATTCTCGCACGAGACGCCCCGCGCTTTGAGCATGGTCAGCTCCTCGACAAACGAGGCCGGGTCCAGCACCACGCCGTCGGCGACCACGCAGAGCGTGTTCGGGTGGAGAATGCCCGATGGAACCAAATGAAGCTTATACTCTTCCTCGCCGCCGTCCGCGTCCGGCACGACAACCGTGTGGCCGGCATTGGAGCCGCCGCCCCAGCGGACAACGACATCTTTGTCATGGGCCAGAAAGTCAATCAGCTTGCCCTTGCTTTCGTCGCCCCACATCGCCCCCACCACCACTGTGTTTGCCATTGCTGCTGTTCCCCGTGTTCTGAACTTATGTTGTTAAACCCTGCGCTTGGACGCCGAATTATAGCACTGTGAGCCTCCCAAAGTCAACGCAGGGCTGCCTTCTGACGCCGATTGGGTACAAGGTCCCTACAGGAGACACACAATGGCAGACACAATGAAAGCGGTGCGGATACATGAGTTCGGCGGGCCGGACAAGCTGGTTTATGAAGATGCGCCGAAGCCGGAGGCGACGGACGGCGAAGTGCTGGTCAAAGTCGCGGCGGCGGGCATCAACCCGGTGGACATCATGATCGAGGAAGGAAAGATGGAGCAGCAGGCCCCTCACACCCTGCCGCTGATCCCCGGCTGGGACGTGGCGGGAACCGTGGCGGCGGTCGGGCCGGGCGTCTCGCAGTTCAGCGCGGGCGATCCCGTGTTTGCGTTTGCCGACGCGCGGCGCAACGGCGCGTATGCCGAGTATGTGCCGGTTTCCGCCGCGACGCTCGCCGCAAAGCCGGCGGCGACGGACTTCACCGGCGCCGCGTCTATTCCCATGGCCGGCACGACGGCCTGGAGGCGCTTTTTGAGCAGGCTCACCTCCAAAGCGGCCAGACCGTTCTTATTCACGGCGCGGGCGGATCGGTCGGCGGCTTTGCGGTCCAATTCGCCAAAGCTAAAGGCGCGACAGTGATTGCGACGGCGACCGGCACCGATATTGCCTACGTGCAGAGTATCGGCGCAAATGTTGTGGTAGACTACAAAACCGAGAAGTTTGAGGACAAGGCTAAAGGCGTAGACGTGGTGCTGGACACGATCAGCGGCGACACGCGGGCGCGGTCGTGGGCGACGCTGAAGGACGGCGGCATTCTCGTCAGCACCCTGCCGGGGGCCGTGCCGCCGCCGGACGCCACCGCGCGAGGCGTGCAGGGCAAAAGCTTCATGGCGCACCCGGACGCGGCTGTTCTGACCGAGATTGCCCAGTTGGTAGACGCCGGCAAAGTCAAAGTGCGCGTCGGGGCCACGTTTCCGCTGGCTGAGGCCAAGCAGGCGCAGGAGCAGGAAATAGGCGGCCACATCCACGGCAAGGTGGTTCTGAGCGTGCCGTAAGCAGTAAAGCTAAAGGCAGTGGAATGGAGGGCGAACACAAGGTTCGCGCCCTACGCCATTCGGCCTTCCTGTGTAGGGGCGAACCTTGTGTTCGCCCTTTCTTATCCCTTCGCCGCTGCTTCCAGTGCCGGGTTCTTGCTCATGCCGGTTCCCTACTTGTGCCGGGTACACTCTTTTTTATGGAAGTCATTGTCATCGGCGCAGGCGCCGGCGGGCTGGCGGCGGCGATTGGGCTGGCCTCACGCGGCGTCCAGGTCACGGTGCTGGAAAAGAATGCAAACGTCGGCGGCAAGCTCAATGTCTGGGAAGACGGCGGCTTTCGCTTTGACACCGGGCCGCATGTGCTGACCATGCTCTGGGCGCTGGACGAAGTATTCGCGCAAGCCGGGCGGCGGCTGGAAGACGTGCTGGATTTGGTGCGTCTGGACACGGTCTGCCGCTACCACTTTGAGGGCGGGCAGACGCTGGACGCGCCGGGCGACCCGGAAGACGCCGCGCGAGCGATTGCGGCGTTTACGCCCGCCGACGAAGCGGGCTTTCGGCGGTTTTTGGAATACGCCAAACAGGTCTCGGATGCGACCACCGAGCCGTTTCTGAAGCAGGACTTCGGGGCCTCTGTGCGCGGCATTCCGTCGCCCGCCCAGTGGGGCCAGCTCTCAGACTTTCTCACGCTGAAGCCGTGGCGCACGCTGCGGGACGTGGTGCGGGAACACTTCACCGACCCGCGTCTGCGCCAGGTGTTTGAGCTGTACGCGCTTTACAGCGGCTCGCATCCCGCCAGGGCGTCGGGCATCTTCGCGACCGTCGCCGACGTGCAGTGGCGGGAAGGGACGTTTTATGTGCGCGGCGGCCTGTACCGGCTGTCCGAAGCGCTGCGTGAAAGCGCGGAGAGCCTCGGCGTCAAGTTTGAGACGTCCACTGAAGTGTCGGAGATTATCGTCAAGAACGACCAGGCGCGAGGCGTTCAAACGCAGACCGGCAAGCGGCTGTATGCCGACGCCGTGGTCTGCAACGCCGACGCTTTAAGCGCGATGACGGCGCTTGTTCCCCATGCCGCCCGGCGGCAGTGGACCGAGCCGCGCGTCGCGAAAATCGAACCCAGCACGTCCGCGTTTCTGCTGCTGCTCGGCGTCACAGGCGAGTATCCGCAGCTTGCTCACCACAATTCGTTTTTAGCCGCCGACAGCGAGGCGGAGTTCTCAGCGATCTTCGACACGCAGACGCCCGCCGAAGACCCGACGGTCGGGGTTGCCTGCCAGTCGGTTTCCGATCCCACGAAAGCGCCGCCGGGCTGTTCCAATTTGTTTGTGATGACCAACCCGCCCGCCCTGTCTTCTCATTTCGACTGGTGCGTTGAAGCCCCGCATTACCGCGACTTGGTGCTGGCAAAGCTGGAGCGCATGGGCCTGACTGACTTACGCAAGCGCATCGTCGTCGAGCAGCGCTGGACGCCGCTGGACTTAGAAAGCCGCTACCATGCCTACCGAGGCGCAATCTACGGGTTGTCGTCGAATGGCTGGCGGCAGGGGTTCCTGCGTCCGCCGCAGGTGTCCCCCGATGTACAGGGTTTGTACTTTGTCGGCGGCAGCACCCACCCCGGCGGCGGCGTCCCCCTCTGCGCCCTGTCGGGAACCAATGCCGCCCGTCAAATTGCCGGGACCGCCTAAAAGCAGGAGAAGGCCATGAAGATCACTCGCCGCGCCTTTACGTTGATTGAACTGCTGGTTGTCCTGGCGATCTTCGCCCTGCTTGCCGCCCTGCTGTTTCCGGTGCTGGCGTCTGTTCGCGAGCAGGGCCGGAAGTCCGCCTGCGCGAACAACCTGCATCAGCTTTACGGTGCGTTCGCGCTTTATGCCGAAGATCACGACCGCTATCTTCCGCCGTATGATGTGCGTGTCAGTGGTGCGGATTGGGATGCAAACATGCTGCCGCATCCGGTTCGAGATGAGTCCGCACAGCTTGTCGCCAGTGTTCAGCCCTATGTCCATTCAGCCGATATTTGGTTCTGCCCCAGCGATCCCTTTGCCCATACCGACTCGACAATGGGCGAGGTTCGCCATCAATTCCTCAGCTACCACTACGCTGCCCCTTTTCTGCCTTATTATCGGACAACGCCGCGTATCATGGATACGACGATTGACCGAACCCATCCGCCGCTTCATGTCTTTGAGCCGAGCGAGCTAATTCTGCTGACGGACTCATCGCGCCTGCCGCTTTATCCTGTCCCTTTTTATTCGCACAATGGGCAGTTCAACACGGTTTATATGGACGGCCACCTTAAGGCATCGGCCCAGCAATAGTTGTTAGCCGCCGGATCGGGCGAGGGACGCGATCACAGCAAACCCGATGCCAACCAGGTTGATCAGCGCGAACAGGCCGCCGGCGATGATGCCGACCCAGGCGTGAGTACGCCCGCGCACTTCGGGATGCTCTCGGAACAGCTTCAGGCCGCGCAGTCCCAGCACCACGGCGGCAATGCCCATGGGGATTGCGAAGCACGGGATGATTGAGAAGATGCCCAAGTAATAAGCCGTCAGCGCCGACGGGTTCCGGGTGGGGATCATCGCTTCCAGCCCGGTCGCTGCCGGCTGCGGCGGGTAGCTCTGCGGCTGTGGATAAGAACCGGGCGGCGGCGGCCAGGCGGCCACGAGAAGGCTCTGCCCGCAGTGAGGACACTGGGCGAGGCCCGCTTCATTGGGCGCTCCGCAGCGGGCGCAGAACGGGGCAGGTGTCGGCGTCTCCGGGGACGGAGTATTCGGGGGCGGCAGGCTCATCTGGGTTCCTTTCGCGCGGCAAGCACAATCTGGCGCACGGTTTCCTCGTCCGCTTCCGGCAGTGCCACAGCCACCGGACTTTTGAGCGCGAGGCCGAGACGCCGTGCGACCGGATGGGCCGCCGCCATTTCTTCATTCACGCCGGTTCCTTTCAGCGCGGCGATCTGCCCGCGCGGTCCGGCAAACGGTGCGAGCCAGGGCAGCAGCGTCGCCAGCGGCGCGACGGCGCGGGCGATGACCAAATCAAACTGTCCGTTTAGGGCAGGCAGTTTGGCGGCGTCTTCGGCGCGGGCAGGAACGGTTTCAACGGCGTCCAAGCCTAAGTCATCGGCGACGGCGCGGCAAAAGAGAAGCTTCTTGGCGGTTGAGTCAAGCAAAGTCACACGCAGGTCGGGCCGGGCGATTTTGAGCGCCAATCCCGGCAGTCCCGCGCCCGTGCCGACATCTATCATCCGTGCACCTTGCGGCGGAGAATAGACCGTCAGCAGGGCCAGCGAGTCGAGAAAGTGCTTGACGGCGATGTCGCGGGGCGACACCAGCCGGGTCAGGTTCATCCGGGTCGCATTCCATTCCACCAGCAGATCGGCATAGCGCACGAACTGGTCCGTCTGCGCGTCCGTCAGCCCCAGATGCCAGGTGTCGTTTGCGCCGCGCCTTAGAATATCGCGAAGTTCGTTCACGGAGAAAGAGTTAGCGAAAGCAAAGCGGTTTTCCTGCATGGAACTTGCCGCGCCGCCCGGCGGTTAAAGGAAAACGGTTCGCGGGTAAAACGCCCTAATCGCCTGCTCGGCCGGGCTAGAATGTCAAAACAATTCTTATGCCACATCTCTCTTTGTTCCAGGCGCTCGCCGACCAATACCGGACTGTCCGGGCGTTCAGCGAGAAAATCTGCGAACCGCTGGTTCCCGAAGATTACGTCGTTCAGTCTATGCCCGATGTCAGCCCGGCCAAGTGGCACCTCGCCCACACAAGCTGGTTTTTTGAGACGTTTCTCTTGAAGCCGCATCTGGCAGGCTACCAATCTATTCACCCCCAGTACGATTATCTGTTTAACTCCTACTACAACGCCGTCGGCGAGCGCCACTGCCGGGTCAAGCGCGGCGTCGTCTCGCGCCCGACCGTGGACGAAACTTACACTTACCGGGCGAATGTAGACAAGTATATGGAAACGCTGCTGTCTGAGGCCAGCGCCGACAAGATAGCAGTCTTGGAGCCGCTTTTAACGCTGGGCCTGCACCATGAGCAGCAGCATCAAGAGCTGATGGTGACGGACCTCAAATATAACTTTTTTGAGAACCCGCTCTGCCCCGTTTACCGCCCGCGCCGCGATGTCGCTATTGAGGCTGTCCCGGAAATGGAATGGATCGCGTTCGGCGAAGGTGTCCGGGAAATCGGCTATGGCGGGAACGGGTTTGCGTTTGACAACGAAACGCCCCGGCACAAAGCATATGTTTCGGCGTTTGCGCTCGGCTCGCGGCTGGTGACAAACGGCGAATACTTAAAGTTTATCGAAGCCGGCGGCTACCAGCAGCCCGAATGGTGGCTGTCCGAAGGCTGGAGTACGGTCAATGCAAACGGCTGGACCGCGCCGCTGTGCTGGTGGAACAAGCGCGGCGAGTGGAAAGAGTTCACACTGGCGGGCATGGAAGATCTAAACTTGAACACTCCCGTCTGCCATGTGTCGCTGTTTGAGGCCGATGCTTATGCAAGATGGGCCGGGGCGCGGCTGGCGACAGAAGCCGAATGGGAGATCGCGTCTGAGACTGTTCCATTGTGCGGCAACTTCGCCGAGTCAGGACGGTTCCACCCCACGCCGCTCGATCCCGCCGATGCCCAGCGTGGCAGGCTGCACCAGATGTTCGGCGACGTGTGGGAATGGACCCGCAGCCAGTATACCCCCTACCCCGGCTACGCCCCGCCGCCGGGCGCACTTGGCGAGTATAACGGCAAGTTCATGTGCAACCAGTTTGTCCTGCGCGGCGGCTCATGCGCGACTTCCCACTCGCATATGCGGCCCACCTACCGCAACTTCTTCCCGCCCGACGCCCGCTGGCAGTTCATGGGAATCCGGCTTGCAAAAGATATTCAGTAAAGGACAAGGTATGATCACGGCAGCGAAGCCCAGTTTGACCCGAACACCGGCCGACACGCAGTTTTTGAGGGACGCATTAGACGGTCTGAGCAGCACGCCGAAGACGCTGCCCTGCAAGTATTTTTATGACCGGCGCGGGTCGCAGCTTTTCGACCAAATCTGCGATCTGCCGGAGTACTACCCGACCCGCACCGAAGCGGGCATTATGGAAGATAACATCGCCGAAATGGCGGCTGTTTTCGGCCCGGACGTACTCTTGATCGAGTACGGCAGCGGCAGCAGCGCCAAAACGCGCATTCTTTTAGATCACCTGCCGCATTTGGCAGGCTACGTGCCGATGGACATCTCGCGCGAGCATTTGTACCAGACGGCTAAAAGTTTAGCATTGGCGTACCCGAACTTAGACATTCTGCCGCTTTGCGCTGATTACACGCAGGCGTTCACCCTGCCGAACGCCTGCCGCCCGGTGCAGTCGCGGATTGTCTATTTTCCCGGCTCGACCATTGGGAATTTTCACCGGCCGGAAGCGGCGGTTTTCTTGACGCGCATTGCGGAGGTTTGCGGTCCCGGCGGCGGCCTTTTGATTGGGGTGGATTTGCGGAAGTCGCCGGAGGTGCTGGAACCCGCCTACAATGACAGGCAGGGAGTCACCGCCGCGTTCAATCTCAATCTGTTAGCGCGGATGAACAAAGAGCTTGGCGCGGACTTCGCGCTGGACGGCTTCGCGCATTCGGCGTTCTACGACGAGGAAATCGGCCGGATCGAAATGCACCTGATTAGTCTCAATGCCCAGACAGTCCATCTTGGTGGGGAACCGCTTCGCTTTGCCGAAGACGAAACGATTTGGACCGAATGCTCCTACAAGTACAGCCTGCCGGAGTTTGCCGGCATGGCGGCGTCCGCCGGGTTTGAGGTGCGCCGGGTCTGGACCGACGCCGCCCGGAAGTTCAGCGTCCAGTCTCTGACTGTGCGCTGACCCCGGCCTGTTCCAGCAGCACCCAGCGGCGCGGCTGCTGGTCGCGCCCGTAGACGGTAATCGCCCGCGCGGCGTCGGCGAGCCGGTAGCCGTTCCCCGCCGCCCAGTCTTGCAGGTCTTGACGGGCTTGTTCGGGGTTCGGCTCGCTGCTCGCCGCGAAGACGCCTTTGGAACCGGGACACGGCATTTGATACACCATCATTGTCTCCTAGAAAGTGAGCTTCCGAGCATGGGCTTCAAGAGCGGCTGCCTCCTCTGTGCGCCGTTGCACAAAGGGCAGCCGCTTGGGGAGCCGGAAGAAGAGGACCTGGCGGCCTCGGCACGCAGACGCTCCGTACTGCGGAGGAAAGAGCGGCTCCGGTAGGCGATCCTGCCTACACGTTTTATTATGCCGTTTGCCCGGCGTCCACTCACTGCACGGAATGCGGGTTTTCAGGAGGAGCGTTTCATGCTCGAAATTAAGCCGCTGCTGCCTGCCGACTGGCTCCCACTGAAATCCGTGCGGCTTCAGGCACTTATGAGCAATCCTGAAGCCTTCGGCATGACACTGGCCGAAGCGTCGGCTCGAACCGACGCCGAGTGGCAGGATAACGCCCGCCGCTTCACCCGCCTCCCGCCCGCCGCGTCGTTTCTTGCTTACGCCGACGAGATGCCCTGCGGCATGGCGAACTGCTTCACGCTTCAAGACGACAGCCGAACCGCCGAGATGACTGCGTTCTGGGTTGCCCCACAGCAGCGCGGGCTTGGCGTCGGCGATGCGTTAGTCGCGGCGGTTGTGAGCTGGGCCAAATCGCAGGGCGTGACGACGCTTCAAGCCTGGGTCGTCGAAGACAACGCCCGTGCGCTGGGATTCTACCGAAAACTCGGCTTTCAGGAGACAGCGGAGCGGCAGCCGCATACGCCGGAGCCGGCGAAGCAGATTGTCTTGTTGGCTTGCAGGATAAAGACCATGTGCTAAAGCACACGGCTATTGGGCGAAGACGCCGGGAACCCACCACTTCGTGGGGCTAAGACTTCCGAGACAATCCGAGTGCGCCGAAGGCGTAGTTTGCGGCGTCTGCGCCCAATAGCCGTGTGCTTTAGCACATGGTTCCTGCACGACCCCAAAAATGACAGTTCCGGGTATACTGGTATTAACATTGTGAAAAATTGCACGAATAGATTTAGCGGATTGAGTAGAAGGTGGCGGCAATGGCGTATGCGTCTTTAGGCGAGTTTATTCAGCGATTAGATAAGGCCGGGGAGCTGCGGCGCATCACAACCCCCGTTAGTCCCAAGCTGGAGATTACGGAGATCGCGAACCGGGTGATGAAGATGCCCGGCGGCGGGCCGGCGCTGCTGTTTGAGAACGTCATCGGCTCGAAGTTCCCGCTGGCGATCAATTTGATGGGGTCTCGCAAGCGCATGTCGTGGGCGCTCGGCGTGGACGATATGGAAGAGATCGCGGACGAAATTACCGCGCTGACCCGGCTGCCGTCGGACGTGCCGCCGACGCTGTTTGGGAAGCTTCAGCTTCTGCCCCAACTGGCTGTGCTGGGCAAGATTTCGCCGAAGATGGTGTCGTCGTCCTTTGCCCCCTGCCAGGAAGTCGTGCATTTGGGCGACGACGCCAATCTCGACGACCTGCCGATTTTGACGTGCTGGCCGGACGACGGCGGGCCGTATATCACGCTGCCGACGGTCTACACCAAAGACGAAGGCACCGGCAAGCGCAATGTCGGCATGTACCGCATCCAGAAGCAGGGGCCGAGGGAAACGGGCGTCCACTGGCAGCGGCATAAAGTCGGCTCGCGCCATTTTGCCAATTTTGAGGCCAAAGGCCGGGACATCCCCATCGCGATTGTGCTGGGCGGCGACCCGGCCCAGATTTACGCCGCGACCGCGCCCCTGCCCGATGATATTGATGAGATGGTCTTCGCGGGCTTCCTGCGGAAGCAGCCGGTGGAGCTGGTCAAGTGCAAAACCGTGGACATTGAAGTCCCGGCGAATGCTGAGATTGTCATTGAAGGCATCGTGCCGGCAGGCGTAAGACGCCGGGAAGGGCCGTTCGGCGACCATACCGGCTACTACAGCCTGGCCGATGACTACCCGATTTTGAAAATCACGGCGATTACCCACCGGCGCAATGCCGTCTACCCCTGTACGATTGTCGGGCCGCCGCCGATGGAAGACAAATATATCGGCATGGCGACCGAGCGCCTTTTTCTTCCACTGGCAAAGCTGTTCGTCCCGGAGATGATAGATTACTCGCTGCCCGCTGAAGGCGCGTTCCATAATCTGGCGCTGGTGCGGATCAAGAAGCGGTATCCGGGCCATGCGTTCAAGGTCATGCACGCGCTGTGGGGTCTGGGCCAGATGATGTTCACCAAGTGCATTGTCGTCTTTGATGAAGACGTGGATGTGCAGAACCACGCCGACGCCGTCTGGCGGGCGTTCGCGAACGTAGACCCGGAGCGCGACATCACGTTCGTCAAAGGCCCGATTGATGTTTTAGACCATGCTTCGCCGCTGATGGCCTTCGGCTCGAAAATGGGTGTGGACGCCACCCGCAAGTGGCCCGATGAAGGCTTCACCCGCGAATGGCCCGATGTGCTGACCATGCCCGCCGACATCAAAGCCAAAGTAGACAGCATCTGGAAGGAGCTGGGCATTGAACGCTAAAGTTTCGTTGCTACCGTTTCTGCCGGCGAGCATCGCAATTCTCGCCCTGACCGCAGCGCAGGCTGTTCCATCACAGGCGCAGGCCAGCCCATCGGCGGCGAAGACCAGCGCCGCCAAGCAGGGAACCATGCAAGATAACTCTTTTGCTCTCTCACACGGGACGAATACGCTGCGGGCGATGCTTGTCTCCGCGCCGCCGGTCTACGATCCCGGTGGCCCCGTCTGCTTTATTGAAGACTGGTCGGATGACACTGCGCTGCTGGGTGAGGCGGAGCAGACTGCGGCGGCAAAAGGCGCGGTTCTCACGCGCGTGATCTGCCCCCACAGTGAGACTGACCGCGCAACCGCGCTCACTCAGCACGGGTATTCAGTTGCCTCGGAATGGTACACAGCCCCGCTTCCGCTGACGGGAATGCCAACGCCTCACGGCATCCGTCTGTTAACCGACGCCGATGTGCCGCGTGTGCTGGAACTCGGCGAGCAAAAACGACGGGAGTACCAAGCCTATTCGCCGGTCTTCTGGCGCATGTCGTCCCTGCCGCGCGAGACGTTCGGACCGTACATGAAGTCGCAAATTGAGAACCCGCAGAACATTGCTTTGGCACATGAGCAGGATGGCGAGGTAGATGGCTTCGTGCTGGTGAACGCATGGGGTACGATTGACGACTATGCAGTCGCCGCACCGAGTTTATGGCCGACGATCGGGGCGAGTCTGCTCCAAGCGGCAGGTGACACGGCCCACAAGAAGGGCGTCAAAAGCCTGCTGGTCGTCTGCGGGGCAGGCGACATCCCGAAGCGCACAATGCTGGCGGCGCAGGGCCTGACACTGGCGACGGACTGGTATGTCAAGCCGATCTCGTTGAAGAAAAAGTAAATGGCGCAATCACCGGCGACTACGCAGACCCAAAGTCCCTGGCGGGTATACAAAGGCTGGTTCTGGGCGGCGACCGTCTATAATATCCTCTGGGGAACGGTCGTCGGGCTGAAGCCGACTTTAATGCTGGGGTGGATGGGCATGACGGCGGCGCAGCAAAGCGCGGCCGGGCCGCTGCCAGCGATCCTCGCGGCGTGTATCGGGATGTTTGTCGGCGTGTATGCCATTGGGTACGCCTGCGTCGCGCTTGACCCGCGGCGATTTTGGCCGTTTGCACTGCTGGGGCTTTGCGGTAAGATACTGGGGCCGATGGGCTGGGCGCTGCACCACTTTTTGGGCCATCTGGCCTGGCCGTCGCTGTGGGTGAACGTCTTTAACGATTTTGTCTGGTGGCCCGTGTTTTTCGGGCTGCTGTGGACCGTCCGACGCGAGTATTTAGAAAAGAGAATATCCCTATGAACCGTGTGCTGCGTGATACATTGATCGGCGGGGCGCTGACCGCGCTTCTGGCATTTGTGCTGATTAAGCTTGGCTGGGAGTAGGCGGACGGCGGGAACTTTCCTTTTCCTGGTGGCGTCACAGAAATGGGCTTGACGGCGGCCTATACGCTATGCCATGATAACCGCACGCCCGAAGACTTCAACAGGAACTGCCCCGCTATGTCCGTCTCGTCTCGCCCTGTCCTGTCCCGTACTGATCTGTCCTGCCGCCTTGTTGCCCTGCTGGTGTTCCTGCTCGGCATCGGGATGCTGGTGTTTGTGTTTGTTTCCGCCCTGCATTTGTTCCAGTCGCCCGTTCCGGGCCTGGAGCCGCTGCAAGCGCCCGGCGCAGCCCCGCCTGCCGCCGCGACTATCGGCGTGTCGCTGGCCGGATTTGCCCGTGATCTGCTCCTGCTCGGCGTGATGACGATCGCCGGGTCTCTGCTGGCGTCCAAAGGCGCTCACCTCTACTTCAGCTCCGTCCATTCGCCTGCCGAGCCGCCGGCCTAACCCTCCTGAAACCGAGTTATCCACTCCACTGCCCGGCGCTCCATGTCGTCGGGGTACACATGGCCGAGGCCGGAATACAGCTCCAAATGCAGCCGCTCCGGCGTGGCAGCGTACAATGGCCGCAGGCGTTCTTCAAGTGCAATGACGCCGCCCACCGGGACAGTTTCATCCAAAGTGCCGTGCTGCATGAGAAGCGGGCGCGGCGGCAGAACAGTCGGCAGTAAGTTCAGCGGACTGGTCGCGGCGGCGCGGTCATACAGCGGATGGCCGGGACCGAGGCCGTAAGCCCGCAGCGGCCCGGCCCAGTCGGGGCTGCCGATGGCGACCGACGCGGCGACAAGACGCGGCTCGGTCAGCAGGGCGGCAAACACCGTGTAGCCGCCCAGCGAAATGCCGTGGATGCCCGCGCGTTCGGTGCCGAGCGCATCTAAAGCGCGGGACACGTCACGGGCCGTCCCTTCAATCATGGCCGCGGAGGCTCCGAAGAAGTCCGCTTGCAGGCGTGTCTCGCGCTCCTCGGCTCCTGGCCGCTCCCCATGCCATTCGGCGTCAATCGCGACTGCTTGAAATCCCGCACGGGCAAACGCGAGCAGCCCCGGCAGCATTTTTTCTTTGCGACTCCCCAGCGGGTGCAGCACGACGACCAGCGGCATATCGGCAGCAGGCTGGGCGGGGGTAACACGCAGGGCCGGAATGTCTCCAGCCAGCGTTTCGGCAGACAGTGTATAATCAGGCATTTTCTTTCTCCATTTTAGGAACCTGCTCCGCCGCCAGGGCCAGGAGCAGCAGCAGGACACGCTGGCCGCGCGGCGTGATCCCGTAGCGGTTCCGGCCTTCCTGAGCAATCAATCCGGCGTGCATCAGATCCCGCAAATGATGATACAAGCTGCCCGTGCTGAGATGGGCCGCCGCGCCCAATGCCGCCGCGCTTTCGGAGGAGTGGCCGAGAAGGGCGCGGAGCAGGCCGACTTTTTGCGGCGACGACAGCGCATAGCCGAGCAAAGCAACAGCCTCATCGGTCGCTCTTTCAAGGTGGGGACCGGACACGGTGACGGTTCCAGTTTTGAATGCAGTGTCAGTGTCGCTTTGAGCAGGCCGGAGGATGCTGTAAGTGACGCCGCCGTCGGTCTTCAAATCAGGTTTTGGGTCAGGCTTCGAGTCAGGCTTTGGATCGGGGCGCGTCTCGGCGAGCAGGATTTGAAGGTGTTTCATCTCCGCCTGCATCTGCTTTAATGCTTCTTTGGTTTGTTTATCCATTTTTTGTAATAGTGTAACATGATAATTTGGAAATGTCAAGCAGGGATAGACAACGCTTCAATCTGTGGGTATACTCTCGCTGTTACGCAAAGCGCTGTTCCGGGATGTTCTGAAAACGCGGGGAGATGCACATGACGAAAGTCTTAGTCGTGGACGATGAAGAGCCGATTGTGGATGCGATTTCTTACAACCTTAAAAAAGAGGGCTTGACGGTGGAAAGCGCAAGCGACGCCGACGAGTGTATCAGCCGGTTTTTGTCCGGCCAGCCCGATCTTGTCATTCTTGATGTCATGCTGCCGTCGGGCAGCGGCCTCGACCTCTGCCGGCGTCTGCACCGGCACAACGCCGCACTGCCGGTGCTGCTGCTGACCGCCCGCGCCGCCGAAGCCGACTGCCTGCGCGGCTTCGATGCCGGGGCCGACGATTACGTCGTCAAGCCGTTCTCCATGCGTGAGCTGATGGCCCGCGTCCACTCCCTTCTGCGCCGCAGCGCCCCCCCAGCCAGCCCCGAACCTCTGATCCCGGAGGCCCTGCCTGCGAAGAGCGACACGCTTTGGATTGACAGCATGGAAATCCGGGCCGACCGGCGCGAAGTGGTCAAAAACGGCGCGGCGGTGTCTCTCTCCCGCAAAGAGTTTGATTTGCTGGCGCTGCTGACAGCCCACCGGGGACGGGTGTTCGACCGGCAGACTCTCCTGTCGCGGGTGTGGGGCGAAGACTGCTATGTGGACGACCGCACCGTAGATGTCCATATCCGGTGGCTGCGCGAGAAGCTGGAGATTGTCCCGGCCAAGCCCGAAATGCTTCTCACCGTGCGCGGGGTCGGCTACAAATTCAAAGGGTAAGCCGGTGAGCCTTTTTGCCTGGCCGCGCCGCTCGAAGGACGACGGCTACCAAGACATGCCGCAGGACAAAGACTTAGCGGCGGCAGACGAAGCCTCCGGGGCAAGCCGCTGGACCGCGCTGCTGGAGACCACCGAAGATGCGGTCCTGCTGGTGAGCGCGGAAGGCCGGATGATCCAGGCAAACTCGGTAGCCTCCGCCCTCTTCGGCATTTCCGGCCCGAATACGCTGCTGGCACAGACCCTCTCGTCCGAGCTGGACGACCTGTGCAAGACTGCCGTTCGGCGGCAGGCACGGGTGGAGCGCGAAGTCGCCTTCAGCCAGCCGCCGCGTGCGCTCTACGCCCGTATCACGCCGATCAGCCCCACCGAGTACTTGCTGGTACTGCGCGACCTCACGGAGCTGAGACGCTTGGAGCGGGTCCGCCGAGACTTCGTCGCCAATGTCTCCCACGAGCTTCGCACCCCCCTAACTTCCATCAAAGCCATGGCCGAGACCCTGCTGGACGGCGCACTGCATGACGCCGAAGTCGCCCCGCGCTTTCTCGGCACGATCATCCGGGAGTCCGACCGCCTGGTCCGCTTGTCTGCCGATCTGCTGGACTTATCGCGCGTCGAAGCGCTGGGCATAGACAAAAAGCCGACCGATCTGGCGTCGCTTGTCGCCGAAGTCACGGGCCGCTTGTCGCCGCAGGCCGAAAAGGCCGATGTCAGCTTGGTCAACACCATCCGCGCCCCGCTGGTGGTCCCCGCCGACCGGGACGCCATGGCGCAAGTGCTGGTGAATCTGCTGGACAATGCCATTGCCTACACCCCACGCGAGGGCATGGTCACTCTCAGCGCCGCCGAGACACCAGAAGCTGTTACCGTGGCGGTCGCCGACACCGGCATCGGCATTCTGTCCCACGACATTCCCCGCCTCTTTGAGCGTTTCTATCGCGCCGACAAAGCCCGCAGCCGGGCATCCGGCGGCACCGGCCTCGGCCTCAGCATCGTCAAGCACATCGTCGAGAACCACGGCGGCAGCGTCGGCGTCCAAAGCGAATACAACAAAGGCAGCGTGTTTTCATTCACGCTGCCGAAGGGGTAGAAGCAATAGAAGAAACCGGCACTTCCAGTGCCGGTTTCTTCTTAAGCCGTGGCTGCGGGGCGGAACGGGCGGGCGGAGGAGATTTTGGCCGAGTAGTGGTCCACGCTCAGGCCGATAATCGCCAAAGCCCGCTCGAAGATCCCCTGGAAACCATCCGGCGACGACAATAACGCTTCAATGCCGAACGAGATTTTGCTGGGATCGTTGTCGTCCAGCAGCGTGATCTTGACCGCTTTCAGCGTCCGGTTGACCTCGTTCGCAGCCCCCAGCGCCTTGTCCCGGTCAGTCAGCAGGTCTTCGTAGTTCATGTAGCAGTACAAGTTGAAGTAGTTCGGGTCATCGTCGCCGATAAAGCTGAGAAAAACGCGGCCTTCGCGCTTGAATGCGATCCCGCCCTGCTCGTCTGTTGTCGGCAGGTAGCCTTCCGCCGTGAGAAACGCCATCAGCGGCGCTTTGTTGTCTGCCATATTTTCTCCTCTTTTTTGCTGGATAATAGGTAAGTCTTTGCGGGCGGTTGAAATCGCAGCAACAAGTGCGCGAAACCTGCCTCCGCAGGTTAATACGGAAGTTCAGAGTTTGAGTCCGCGAAGGCGGACTTTGTGCTTTTGTTGCAGCGGTTTCAACCGCCCATTCCGCACAAAATTGTGACACGCAGCTTATTTTCCGCGTCTTGGATTGGTTTGGTTGAAATAGAACGCCGCCGCGACGACGCCGACCGGGGTAAGCGCTTTGGCCCACAAATTCGAAAACTCGTGCGGGCTGCCGACCATCCAGGCCGCGCCCCAGTACATCACGTAAGAGAACGCATAAAGCGCCAGTCCACGCAGGATCACTATAGCGATGCTGGGCTTAGGCTTCACGATGGATCTTCACGGAGCCACCGGGCGGCGTCTTTGGCATGATAAGTCAAAATAAAGTCCGCGCCCGCACGTTTGATGGACGTGAGTATTTCCAGCGCAGCGGCTTTCTCGTCCAGCCAGCCGTTTGCCGCCGCCGCTTTGACCATCGCGTACTCGCCCGACACATTGTACGCCGCCACCGGCAGATGCGTCAGATCACGGACTTCGCGGACAATATCCAAGTAGGACAGCGCGGGCTTGACCATGATCATGTCCGCGCCCTCGGCGATGTCCTGCTCCACTTCTTTTAAAGCTTCCCGGCGGTTGGCCGGGTCCATCTGGTAGGTGCGCCGGTCGCCGAAGAGCGGGGCGCTGTCGGCGGCTTCCCGGAACGGGCCGTAGAACGCCGAGGCGTACTTGGCGGCATAAGACAGCAGCGGCGTGTCCGAAAATCCCTGGCTGTCCAAAGCCCGCCGCAGAACGCCCACCCGCCCGTCCATCATGTCCGACGGCGCGACCACATCCGCTCCGGCGGCGGCATGAGAGACCGCCGTCCGGGCCAGCAGCTCCAGCGACGGGTCGTTTAAAATCCGCTCGCCTTCCACAATCCCGCAGTGGCCGTGGGACATATATTCGCACAGGCAGACATCGGTAAAAACCAGCAGATTAGGATTATCGGCCTTCAAAGCCCGCACCGCCGTCTGCACAATGCCGCCGTCCACCCACGCGCCCGACGCCGCCTCATCTTTCGATTCCGGCAGGCCGAACAGCAGCACGGCGGGCAAGCCCAGCCGCGCGATCCGCTCCGCTTCGTCCCGCAGCGCATCTACCGTCATCTGAAACACGCCCGGCAGCGAGGAGATAGGCCGCCGCTCCCGGCCCGCGCCGGGGATCACAAACAGCGGGTCCACAAAATCCGTCGCCGCCAGCGTCGTCTCCCGCACCATGCCGCGCAGGGCAGGCGTCCCGCGCAGCCGCCGCCCTCTCTGTACAAGTTCCATGCCGGAAGTATACCCGAACACAGGGCGTTTGGGAGATATGCGGGAACTCATCAGATACGCTTTGCGTCCTTAATAATGAAAAAATGTGCAAGACGAGGAGTTGAAAACTCCTCGTCCTTTGCATGACTTCTGCGTATGTCTCCAGGAAAGTCTGTTCTATGTCCGATGCCCGCCGCCTGCAACTGAGTGTGTTCGCCTCGCTCCTCATCAACGCTGCCGCGCTGCTCGCGCTTTCCTGGTTCTGGCGCTGGGAGCCGGTTCCCGCCACCGTGTACCCGCCCCACATCAAGCTCGTCCGGGTCGCCCTGCGCCCCACCCCGCCGCCCGCGCCGCTTCCTCCGCCGCCGGTCCCGGTCGCAAAGCCGACGCCCAAGCCCGTGCCGAAGCCGCACCACGCGAAACCAAAGCCGCTGCCGAAACACCGGCGGCCCGGCGCAAAAGTGATAACGTCCTCCCCAGCCCCGCTCGCGCAGCTTGCCGGCGGCTCCGACGCCGGAGCGTCCGCCGCGCCCGCGCCCGCCGCGCCGCCGGTGCATGTGGAAGCGTCGCAAAAGCCATCGCCGCTGATCATCCATAACTCGCCGCTGCCCCTGCCGCCGCTGCCGACCCCGTCGTACAACCCCGGCGTCATCGCCGCCCTGCCCGTGCCGAAGCCGGTCCTCATCGCCCAGGCCGGCCACGGTGCGGCAGGCGCGGACACGGCAGGACGCGGCCACGGCGCAGGCGAAGGGTCCGGCACGGGAAGCGGCATCGGCGCGGGCAGCAGCCAGGACGCCGGGGAGCCGTTCGGCGTCGGCAAAGGATTGGCCGGCGACGGCGGCCCGCGCCACATTGTCTACGTTCTAGACATCTCCGGCAGCATGACCAGCCGGATCAAACGCGCCGACGCCGAACTTCGCAAAGCAATGACTGGTCTTCGCCCTGACGAAACATTTGACATCATCGCCTTCAACAACGAGGTATATACATTCGACTCGGAGCTTGCCCCGGCAACACCCAGCATGGTTCGCCGGGCTTCGGAGTTCTTGGACACGCTGATTGTCAACGATGGAACAAACACCCAGGCGGGGATGCGAGCCGCGCTTTCTATCCCGGATGTCAACGAGGTAGTTCTGCTGACAGACGGCATGCCGGGTCAGGGAATCACCGACACAGACAGCCTGACAGAGTACATCCGCCATGTCAACAAGGGTCACGCCCGTATCTCCTGTGTCGGCATGGTCGGAACCGACCAGGATGGCGTAGACCGAACTTTTGAGGGGACGACTCTGCTACAGCGGATCGCCCATGACAGCGGCGGTGCCTGCGTAATTATCCCATTGGGGTACAAGACGAATGATTGAACCCACCCCGTCGCTTCGCGCCGACCCTCCCGAAACGAGAAGGTAAGGAGCAAGACAAAGTGAGGAGCAAGAAAAAGAGAGGAGCAAGAAAAAGAGGGCGCAGCAAGCAACGCCCCTACAGCCCATCTGAAACTCTTCACCCTCCCGTTTCGGGAGGGTCGGCGCGAAGCGACGGGGTGGGTGTGCTATAATCACCCTATGGAAGCCTTGATCTTAGAAAAAGCTCACACCCTGACGCTCGGCGATATTGCTTTAGACGAGCCGCTGGGGCCGCGCGATGTTCGCATCGGCATCAAGACCGTCGGCATCTGCGGGTCGGATATTCACTACTACCAGCACGGGCGCATCGGACCGTTTGTCGTCCATGCGCCGATGGTGCTGGGGCATGAAGCGTCAGGTGTCATCACGGAAGTCGGCGGGGCCGTGACGCACTTGAAAATAGGCGACCGGGTGTGCATGGAGCCGGGCATTCCTAACCCCCAAAGCCGGGCCTCGCGCCTGGGGATGTACAACTTAGACCCTGCCGTGCGCTTCTGGGCGACGCCGCCGGTGCATGGCGTTCTGCGCCCATCGGTAGTTCATCCTGCCGATTACACCTACAAAATCCCTGACAGCGTTTCCTTTGCCGCGGCGGCGATGGTGGAGCCGCTCGCCGTCGGGATGCAGGCGGCGAAAAAAGCCCGGATTGAAGCAGGCGATTTGGCTGTCGTCATGGGCGCGGGTCCTATCGGCATGGTGACAGCGCTGGCGGCTCTTGCGGGCGGGTGCAGCCGGGTCGTCTTGACCGATACCCAGCAGCCGAAGCTGGAGTTGGGGGCGACGCTCGGCGCGATCACGCCGGTCAATGTCAAAGAGCAGAATGTCGCCGAAGTCGTCCACCAAATGACGGATGGCTGGGGCGCAGACATTGTCTTCGAATGCAGCGGCAGCCCGCAGGCGCTGGCCGGCCTCTTCGAGCCGCTGCGTCCCGGCGGCTGCGCCGTGCTGGTGGGAATGCCGGGCGAGCCGATCGCATACGATGTGGTCGGCGCACAGATCAAGGAAGCCAGGGTGGAGCATGTCTTCCGCTACGCCCACGTTTTTGACCGGGCGCTGGCCCTGATGGCGGGCGGCAGGATTGATGTCAAGCCGCTCATCACCGACACGTTTGCCTTCAGCGACAGCATCGCCGCCTTTGACTACGCTTCCCACCTGCCGCCCACATCGGTCAAAGCGCAGATTACACTGCCGTAACTGAAGGAGAAAGAACTAAAGGAGAAAAAAATGACCGTGACGCTGAATATCCCGGCGATGCTGGAAAATGCCGTGCAGGCGAACGCGCAGGCGAAAGGGCTGTCTGTGGAAAATTACCTGCTGACCCTGGTTGAGCGGACTGTCATTGCTCCGCCGCCCGGCTCGGAGAACTGGACCCTGCAAGACGCGCTGGACTACGCGGGACCGCTGCCGGCGAATTTAGGCCGTGCCACGGCGCTTGCCAGCGAAGCGACACTGGCAAAATTTTGGGGAAGTCCTGAGGATGAAGAAGCATGGCGCGATTTGTAAAAGGCGACATCGTCCTTGTCCCATTCCCATTTTCGGCAGAAGAGGCGTATAAGCATCGCCCGGCGCTTGTCCTAGCTTCGTGGAGCTACGGGGGCGGAACTGATTATTTGGTCGCTCTTATCACGACTCAGCCCGCACCTGATCCCTATCTTACGGAGATTGTTCAAGCCGACACCTATGGCGGCTCTCTAGCGCAAAAATGTTACCTGCGCCCTACCTACTTGTTTGCCCCGGACGAACAACTGATCTCGCGGCGGGTAGATCGCCTGAAGCCGGAAAGACTGGAACGGATTATCCAAACTATCGTGCAGGTACTGACGGCTTAAAACATGGACACACCGACAAAGCTGATTATTGGGCTGGGGAACCCCGGCAAAGAGTACGACGGGACGCGGCATAACATCGGGTTTGCCGTGGTGGATGCGTTCGCCCGGAGGCACGGCATCGCGGTTGCAAAGCGCGACTTCCAGGCGCTCATCGGGGACGGGCGGGTCGGGGACGCGCGGGTGTTTTTGATGAAGCCGCAGACGTTTATGAACTTATCCGGGCAGTCGGTGGCGGCGTTTCTTCGCATGAAGCCGCTGGAGATGGCGGACGTGATGGTCGTCACCGACGACATCTCGCTGCCGCTCGGACGCCTGCGCCTGCGGGCGGAAGGGTCGGCGGGCGGGCATAACGGCCTGAAATCGCTGATTGCCCACCTGCACGGGCAGAGCTTCCTGCGCCTGCGTTTCGGCGTGGGTGCGCCTCACAACCCGTCGGTGCAGATTGATTTCGTGCTGGGCCGCTTCGGGCGGAGCGAGCAGGCGGAAGTCGAAGAGGGCATTGACCGGGCGGTTGCTGCTTTGGAGCTGTGGCTGACCGACGGCATTCAGCCTGCCATGAACCAGTTTAATCGCAGCTAATCTCAATCGCAGCTAATCTCAATCGCAGCTAAACTGGCGGCGGAGGTTCCGGCTGGGGCGGACGGCGGTTGACCAGGCCGACGGCGAGCAGGACCAGCGCCGCGCCGGCAACCGTAAAGGCCGTGATTTTGTCGCCTAAGAAGTAGGCACCGAGAAGCGCCCCGGCGACCGGCTGGATAAACAAAAACACCGACATCGCGCTGGCATCGGTTTTTTCCAGAATGCTGAACCAGGCTAAATAACCAAGCACCGTGCAGGGGAGAATCAAGTAAAGCAGGGACCAAAGGGCACTGGCGGCCGGCAGGGTCAGCGGATGGCCGGATGCGATTTGATGGGTCAGCTCATACGCTGAAAACGGGGCCAGCGCCACCGCGCCGCTGAGCATCTGGTAAGTCACGACCGACAGCGGCGGATAACGAGCGAGTAAGTTCTTGCCGACGATACTGGACGACGCTTCAAACGCCAGCGCCAGGACAATCAGCAGATTTCCCTGCGCCGAGTGAGAAAACGAGTGGATCGTAAACCCGTTCGCGATAATCAGGTACACCCCGGCCAGGCCCAAACCGATGCCGAAAAGCTTGGTCCGGGGCAGCGCCTCGCCGAGAAAGACAAACGCCAGCACGGATAAAAATACCGTTTCGGTCGCGTGCAGCAGCGCAAAGTTTGACGCCGTCGTCAGCCGCAGGCCCTGATAGGCGAGCAGGTACGTCAGCGCCAGCCCCAGCACCCCCATCGCCCAGAAGACGCCCCAGTCGCGCCTCGCGACCCGCAGGTCCACTTTGCGCCAAAGAGCGATTCCGTACATTAAGAGGGCGGCGACGGAAAAGCGCGTGAACGCCAGAGTCATGGGGGGAATGGAGTGCAGGGCGATTTTGGCGGCCAGCGACGAGCCGGCCCAAAGGAGATTAATTCCCACCAGCAGCGCCAAGACAAGAAACGGCATCCGCCCCGACGCCGTTTTTGCAGACGTAGTTTTCCCCAATGCAGTTTTGCCGGCTGCCGTGCCGTCGCTGAATTTTGACGGTTCCGACCGTTCCATGCGTTGATTCTAGCCGCTGCGCCCGGTCAAGTCAATCGGTATCCGAGTTTGCGGGTTAATGCTCGGTTACAATCTCCCTGCCGGAATTTGGCGGAACTCTCTGGGCAGGGTTCGCGTAGAAAAGGAGTGCATGTCCTCCTTTTCTTGATCCGCGTTTCTCGCGGTGCCTGGGTCCTGAACGCTTTGTCGCGTTTGCCGGCCCAGGCTTTTTTTCGCCCCGGCTCAGGCCCGGAGCAGCTTGCGGTTTCGAAGCAGCATCCGCTGCTGCTCAAAGATGTAGGCGACAATTTCTTCCCGGTCTTCTTCGGTAAGATGGGGCGAGCCGAGGAAGCGCAGGCGAATAAGATAAATCCGGGCCAGTCCCTGCGTCGCCACCCGGCAGTCCAAAGCGTCCGACTCCACGTCCAGCAAATCGCCCTGACGACCGGCAGGAACACGGACCAAAACGCGCAGACCGCTGGGAACCGGCTTGCCGGAAGCGAGAAGCGCCCCGCCGCCCGACAAATTGACCAGGCGTGCGGGAACAGGAGCCGTGCTGCCGGATTCGCCGCGCACCCGGAACGTCGTCGGGGACTGCAAGGGCAGCCGGTAAAACTGGCGGCGCTGGACTTTGGTGACGAGGCGCGGACGAACAAGCGCAAGCGTTCCCACTTTTGCCGGGCCGACCACATGGGTTTCGCACTGGTAGAGATTGTCGCCGCAGACAAACGACAGCGTGAGCGCGGTGCGGGGCGGCAGGGCGCCCGTCAGCAGGGGGACCTCGTCCTCGGAGTGCGATACCGTCTGCGGGCTTTCCAGCAGAATGCGGCGCGGGCCGACGGCTTTGACTCGCGCTTCATAAACCCCGACTTCCGCTCCGGCGTGAGTCGTGTGCGCGTGCAGACGGACAGTATCACCCGGCTCCGGCAGGGGGGCGCGGCTGCTGTCCGCATCCCGCGCCGGGCTGCGCCGCCATTGCCAGAACGGGGTTCTCGTCGTGTCCCGGCGGATCACTTCTCGCTTTGTTTCTCGTGTGAGTGCTTCCAAAGTCCCAGTCTTTCTTCGGCGGCCTGCGCGGTGAGCATTTCCGTGGCCGCCGCGTGTTCGAGCTGCGCCATGCTGTCACTCTGGCCGGTATCGCCGGTCTCAATAAACGTTACCAGGGCCGCCGCCTCCTGCGCGAGCAGGTTGGTGGACAGCATCCGGTGCAGGTGCGGCAGCTTGTAAGCCTTCGGCGGCGACACCTGAGCGACAAACTCGGCCAGCGCCTGCGCTTCGGCGCTCAGTTTTTTGGCGTCATCGTAGAACTGCTCGCGCGTGCTTTTGCCGGCGGCGAAGGCCGCCCGCGACGCGGACAGCGTGCTGGAAACCGTGTCGGACCGGTTTTTGACGATCCCGATGGCAAGCGCGTAGCCGCCGGGGCCGCTGTCTTTCAGGATGGTCAGGCAGTCCGCATACCGCGCTTCGGCGGCGTAAAGCTGGGCAAGCTGGGCCTCGGCCGGGCGGCTTCCGCCGGGCGCAAGCGCCACGGCAGTCTTGTATTCGGCTTCCGCACCGCCGAGGTCGCCGCTGTTCCAGAGATCGTCGGCGAGTGTCACATGCGCCGCCGGGTCATTCGGCGTTTGGGCCAGCGCGGCTCGGTCCCGGATCAGTGTCCCGACCGATGTCCCGTTCTGCTGGTCTAAATCAGACAAAAATTGCTGCACCGGCATGCTGTCCGGGGCGATGTCAAGCGCCCGCCGGGCTTCGTCTAAAGCACGGTCGCTGAGGCCGTCTTTCTGGTACGCCTGGGCAAGCTTGAGGCGCGGCACGACCGACAGCGGCGCTCCGTTGACGGCCTGCCGGTAGAGGGCGATGGCGCTGACGGTATCCCCCCCATCAAGCGCAGCGTCGCCCTTCGCCAGCAGCGGCTGTATCGCAGTCATATCTTCGGCATTTGGCTGCCGTTTCTTTACAACAATCGCCGGCGGGATCGGCGCAGGCGCCGGTGCAATCGGTTCCGGCAAAGCCGTCGGCGGCGTCGGAATCACGCGCGGCGGCAGGGCAGCGATCTGCACCGGCGGCGTCGGCACGTCTCGCTGGATTGGCGCAGGAATATTCGGCAGCGTCGTCACGGCGACATTGGGTGCGAGGGCAGGCTTCGGCGCAGCCGCAATTTTGTGCAGCGGCACGTTTGCCGCCTGCGGCAGCGGGACAGCCGGATCAGGCGCGGCATTCTGTGGCGTCAGCGTGACCTTTGGCGGCACAGAAACGACAAGCGGCGGCAATGGAACCTGAGCGGCTTTCACCGGCACAGCCGGCACCGTCTTCGGCAGAGTGATCCGTATGGGACGCGCATCCGAAGGCACATACGGCGAGGGAGCCGTCTGCGCGGTTTGAGCCGGAAGAGTGAGTGGCGGAGGCACAGCCTTTATCAGCGGCAACGGAGTCGGAGGCACAATAGCGGGAACTACCGGCGCGGAAGCCACGGGAACCGCCGCGGAAGCCATTGGCACAGGAGTTGGTGCAGGTGTCAGCGGCGGTATGCTTCGTGTCTCTAGGTCGGCGAGGGGAGCGGCGGAAATGGGGCCGGACGGCCTCGTCGGCGCAGGCGGGTTGTCGGCGACGTGATCATAGTTGACGGGATGGGCCAGCGAGTCGGCGACTTGCGATTCCAGTGCGTGAACGCCGAACTCGCGGTTGGTGCCGGTCCAGTCGAAGGTCCGGGCGGCAGGCGCGGTCTCAACCAGCTCCACATGGGTCGTGTCGGCGAGGCGGCCCGGACTGACCACGGCGTAGAAGCTTGCACCCAATGCACGCGCGAGCGTCATCCGGGCGGCATCCGTGGCGGGGGCTTGCAGAAGCCATTCCGGGTGGGTCGTCTCGGCGGACGCCCGCTGGATCGCCGCTGATTCGGGGTCATACGTCAGCACTTGAACCCGGCTGTCCAGGCGCAGGCGAGTCCGCAGGTCCACCAGCGCGGCGACATCGCCGGGGGTGGCCGGGTACAGCAGCACGGTCGGCAGAGGGGCTTTGGCCGGCGCGGCGCGGCCGGGAACAGCGCCGAAGCCAAGCAGCATCAGCGCCGCGCTGAAAATTAAGGCTGGCTTTGGAGGCAAATCTGGAGTCCTGTCTGGCAGGCGGCGAGGCCGCGCTGGGCGGTTTCCACATCGCGCCCGGAGGCGATCTGGGTCTGGTACGACCGAATCGCGCTTTGGTATGCCTGCCGCGCCTGGGCATACGAACCGGATTCTTGCAGCGACAGCGCCCGCTGCTGGTATACGTCCCCTGAAGCGTCCCCGCCGAAGCTGTTGACGGACATTGAAGACGCGGACGGCGCATTGACTGCCGTGTCGCTGTCGCGGGACTGGTGGACCGTGATACGGATGTGCGAGGACAGGTCGGACGTATACGGGGCGGCGCTGGGGGCGGCGTAAGAGTTGAAATTGCCGACGACGACCGTATGGCGCGGCACGGCGGTGACCGCAGGAGCGGCAAGCGCCGACGGCTCAATCCCCGGCGGCAGGGCAACAGGAGCCGGGGCGACGCCGCCGGGGAGGCCGGCCTCCGAACCGGCAGGCGGCAGGGCAGCGAGGCGCAGCGGCGGCAGGTCCATCCCGCGCGTCCGCCGGGACGCGGCAGCACGCGGAACCGGCGGCAGGCTCCACAGCGGCGATCCGGCCCCGGCGGGCGCGGCAGACGACGCCGAGTACGAGGCTGGAACGTGACCGGCGAATGGGTCACGGCTGGTCAGCGCCGGCGGGAGATACGCAGGAACATTCGTGTTGGCACGGCCCGGCATCATCACGACCGGCGGCAAGGGCACCATTTGTGTCTGTGTCCCAAACGCCGACTGGCTGACTGAAACGGGAGCGGGGGCGACGGGGGTCGCGATAGGGTAAGTCTTCACAGCGTCAGCCTGCGCCCAGGGACGGGTGAACAGCAGGCCGCCGATCAGTACCACGGCGGTCGCACCTACGGCGGCATATACCGGGCGTCGCTGCGGGTCAATCCGGGTCAGGCCGGCTGGAAAAGAAGCGGCGGGCAGCGGCGTCGCCGACAGCGCCGCGAAGCGCTTGCCCAGCGTCGGTCCCAGCTTCAAAAAGACCGGCGGCAGCCACTGGTGCGTGATCGGCGGGGCCGCCGCCCGGACATGCACCCCGCGCCGGAGCTGGTCCAGCTTCTGGGCATCGGCCTGGCTGTCCGGGTTCAGCGCCAGCACGGACTCAAAGTGGTGGATGGCTTTGTCGTCCTCCCCCTGCTTCTCGTACAGTGTGCCGAGCAGCGAATGCGCGGTCGTAGAATTGGGATTGACTGCCAGCGCGGCCTCACAAGCAGTAATCGCGGCGTCGGTGTTGCCGGCCTGATTATGCCAGAACGCCATATCCAGCAGGCGCGTCAGCTTCTCGACATCCTCGTCGGATTGGTGCAGCGGCAGGTCCTGAATGGACAGCATCATCGTCCGGTAGCCGGAATTGATCTTTGCGCCGCATTCTTTGCAGTATTTGCTGTCCACGGAATTGTCCGTGTTGCAGTCTTGGCAATGCACTCGTCGTCCCTCACTCGGTCAATAGTTCTAGAGAAATCTTCTCTAAGAGTATCACACTTGATGGACTTTGTCAAGAAATAGACACCGTGTTTAAGATGAGTCGCATCTCCGGTAAGTGTTTGGTATGAACTCGACCACTCAAGCCGTCCTAGAATTTCTGAATTTTCCTGATCTCGACCTCGGCACGACGCCGCTCGACTTAGAAATGCTGCAAGACCCGACGCTGACCCGCGAGCTAACGACCCGCCTGCTGTCCGGCCCGCTGCCGTCGGACGAAAGCCGGGCGGCGGCAAACGCGCTGCTCGGCAAGCTCGGCGATGCCGACTGGAACGCTGTGTCTGAGGCGATGCAGGGGCGCGTCAAAATTACGGAGGCTCTGTTTGACACAAGCGCCGAAGACGCGGCAAAAGCCGGCGGCTAAACCGCCATGCCGACACTCCAAGCGATCTTCTTCGACATCGGCGACACGCTTGTCTTTGACGACCCGCCTCTGAAAGACCGCCTCGTTTCGGCGGCACAGTCTGCGGGTCGGACGCTTGACCCGGCCCGCCTGCCGGAAGCGTTTCGCGCTGCCGAAGCATTCGCCGTGGAGCGCTATGTGCGGGGCATCGTCTGGGACGCTTCCGGCGCACTGCGCGAGACGGTCGGCGTTCTCTGGCAGACGCTCAGCCTGCCGCCGCTGACTGACAGCCAGTGGAATGAGTTTGCGTCCGCGTTTGCATCGCTGCCGTTTACGCGCTTTGTCCCCCCCCAAGCGTTTGGTCTGCTCGATGAACTCAAGCAGCGAGGTTTCGTGCTGGGCGCGATCTCCGACTGGGAAGACACGCTGCCCGAAGTTCTCTCCGGCCTCGGCCTTCTGCCCTACTTTGACGCGCTTGCGATCTCCGCCGTTGTCGGCGCAACCAAGCCGAACCCGCTGCTCTTTGAAGACGCCTTGGCACAAGTCCATCTGCCACCGGATGCCTGCCTTCATGTCGGCGACTGGTACGAACTCGACGCGGCAGGGGCGAACGCCGCCGGCATGCCCGCGCTGCTGTTCGACTGGGCTGGACGCGCCCCGGACGCCGTCTGCCCCCGCGTCAACGACTGGCCGCAGCTGGCTGCATTTTTACTGGCGCTGCCCGCGACGGGGCAGGGACTAACTAAATGAGGGCCGAAAGCCGGTCTTCGGCCCCCACGACTGGGGAGGCAAATACTGCCACTGGACCATTGAACCCACTCATGCTCCCACTTTACCCCGCCGCCCTATCTCACAATTCCCCAGGTCGGTCATCGGTTAGACTGACCCAAGACGCGCCGCAGGTGCGCCAGGAAGCTGGCAGCGATGGTTCGGTTCAGCGGGTCAGGGTCTGCCTTAACGTGCTGCTCCAGCACCGCTATTGCCCTCGGATCGCGAGACGAAGCCATCACCAGCATGGCGTTGGTCCGCACCACGACCCCAGAACTGTCGGTGTATGGCTGCACCACGTCGAATAGGTAACGGCGCTCGGCAGGCGTGAGAACCTTTGGGCGGGTTGAGGTGAGTTCGCCCAGCACGACCCGCTGCCGCTCCAGCTTCATTTGCGGCGTACCCTGCGGCGGCGGGGAGCGGAGCAGGTAGGCGGCATAGTCCATGTCCGCCAGGGACAGTCGCTGTGTCTTCTCCAAGTTGGTCTGGATGGCTGCCAGCCGGTTCCACTCGGCGGGCGTGAATCGCCCGACCTCGGAAGGGGGAAGAGCAAGAATCTGAGCGGGCGCGGCTTGGCCTTGTGTCCCCAGCCCAATCGGCAGGAGCAGACACACGAGCAGGATACACGTTCGGTTATTCATAATTTGTAGGACACGCCAGCATTGCAAAAGTTGCAGGGCGGGCGCAGCTACCTGGTTTACCTCTAAGTAACGTGTCCTAAGTCTTTGCAGACTGGGCGGTTAAAACCGCAGCAACACAGGCACAAAGTGCGCCTTCGCGCACTCGGAAGCGGATGTTTGCTCTTAACCTGCGAAGGCAGGTTTTGTGCCATTGTTGCTGCGGTTTTAACCGCCCGCAAGAACTTATGACTCATTACCTCTAGTACGGCCAGGCCCAGTCCCGGATCTCCGGCATATCTTCGCCGTACCGGCGGACATAGCGGGTATGCTCCTGCAACTTGTCGCGCATCTCCTGACGCAGACCCGCCGCACGGTATCCCAGCGACGGGACGCGGTCAATCACATCCTGGACTAAATGGAAGCGGTCCAGATGGTTGAGAACCACCATATCAAACGGCGTGGTCGTCGTGCCTTCTTCAATGAAACCGCGCACATGGATGTTGTCGTGGTCCGTCCGCCGGTAGGTCAGCCGGTGGATCAAATAGGGATAGCCGTGGTAGGCGAAAATGATGGGCTTGTCCGGTGTGAACAGCGTGTCGAACTCTTTATCGCTTAACCCATGCGGATGCTCGGTCTGCGGCTGCAACGTCATCAAATCTACGACGTTGATCACGCGGATTTTGAGGTCGGGTAAATTGCGGCGCAGGATGTCTACCGCCGCCAAAATCTCCAAAGTCGGCACGTCGCCCGCGCAGGCCATGACCACATCCGGGGCGCTGCCTTCATCGGTCCCCGCCCATTCCCAGATGCCGAGGCCCGCCGTGCAGTGCCGGACCGCCTCGTCCATCGTCAGGTACTGCAATTCCGGCTGCTTGCCCGCGACAATGACGTTGACATAGTTGCGCGAGCGCAGGCAGTGGTCGGCGACCGACAGCAGGCAGTTCGCGTCCGGCGGCAGGTACACGCGGACAATGGACGCCTTCTTGTTCAGCACATGATCAATAAAGCCGGGGTCCTGGTGCGAAAAGCCGTTGTGGTCCTGACGCCAGACGTGCGAGGTCAGCAAATAATTTAACGACGCAATCGGCCTCCGCCACGGAATATGCCGGCAGGCTTCCAGCCACTTCGCGTGCTGGTTGAACATGGAGTCCACAATCTGGATAAACGCCTCGTAGCACGAAAAGAACCCGTGCCGGCCTGTCAGCAGGTAGCCTTCGAGCCAGCCTTCAATCGTCGTCTCGCTCAGGATTTCCATGACCCGGCCGTCCGGCTCTAAATCGCAGTCGTCATCGGGCCGCGCTTCCGTGTCCCACGCCCGCCCCGTCGCGTCTAAGACGGCGTTCAAACGGTTCGAGTTGTTTTCATCGGGGGCCAGCACCCGAAAGTTCCGACTTTCGGCAGTCGCCGCCATCACGTCGCGCAGGTAGTCGCCCAGAACCCGCGTGGACTCGGCGACAAAGGTGCCGTGCTTGTCGAACGAAAGGCCGTATTTGCGGAAGTCCGGCAGAGGCAGGTCACGCAGCAAAATCCCGCCGTTCGCGTGCGGGTTCGCGCCCATGCGCCGGTTTCCGATCGGGGCAAGCGCGGCGATGTCCGCTTTCAGTCTGCCGGTCTCATCAAACAGTTCTTCGGGCTTGTAGCTCTTCATCCATTCTTCCAGCAGCGCGATATGCTCCGGGGTTTTCATATCGGCAATCGGGACCTGGTGCGAGCGCCACGAGCCTTCGGTCTTTTTGCCGTCCACAAACTTCGGCCCGGTCCAGCCTTTCGGAGAGCGCAGGACAATCATCGGCCACTGCGGCCTTGTCACATCCCCCGTTTCGCGGGCGTTCTTCTGGATCGCGCGTATTTCCAGAACAACCGCTTCCATTGTCTGGGCCATCTTCTGGTGCATCAGTGCCGGGTCGTCGCCCTCGACAAAATAGGGCTTGTAGCCGTAGCCGACCATCAAGCTTGCCAAAGCTTCGTCGCCGATCCGGGCCAGCACAGTCGGGTTCGCGATCTTGAAGCCATTGAGGTGCAGGACCGGAAGCACTGCGCCGTCGGTCGCCGGGTCTAAGAACTTGTTGGAGTGCCAGGACGCCGCCAGCGGCCCGGTCTCCGCCTCGCCGTCGCCGATGACGCACAGGGCGATTAAATCGGGGTTGTCAAAGGCCGCGCCGTAGGCATGAGACAGCGAGTAGCCCAGCTCCCCGCCTTCGTTGATCGAGCCGGGCGTATCAGCGGAATCATGGCTGGGAATGCCGCCGGGGAACGAGAACTGCTTGAACAGCTTCTGCATTCCCGCTTCATTTTGCTGAATGTCGGGATAGAATTCACTGTAACTGCCTTCCAGATAAGTGTTAGCCACCATGCCCGGTCCGCCGTGTCCGGGGCCGCAGACATAGATCGCGTCCAGCTCGTACTTCTTGATCAGCCGGTTCATGTGGACATAAATAAAGTTCAGGCCCGGCGTCGTTCCCCAGTGTCCCAGCAGGCGCGGCTTGATATCTTCGTGCGTCAAGGGCTGTTTCAGGAGGGGATTAGACATCAGGTAAATTTGGCCGACCGACAAATAATTGGCGGCCCGCCAGTAAGCGTTCATTTTTTGGAGTTCATCGGGAGAAAGAACATTTTCGGGAGAAAGAACATTTTCGGGAGAAAGAACATTTTCGGGAGTAAGTGTCGTCGCGGTGTCTGTCATAGTGGCCTCTTCGGAGAACATTTTCACGGGGCTGAACCCCCGTGCTTTGAAAGTGCAATTCCCCGCCTTCGCGGGCAAAATGCTTATACTCCTCGCCCGTCGGGTGCGGTTGCTCCGCGAAGGCGGGAGCTTGCACTTTTAAAGTCCTGCCGTTCAGGGCAGGCTCTTAGTATACTCATCCCTACCCTCATGTTCCACGTTTACCTTATGTCCGAAACCCGCTCTGTTCTGCCACTCGCATGAGCTATTCTGCGGCAATTTTGAGACACGCCGGACTCACTTTTCGCGGAATGACGCCTGCCGCGCTTGGAGGTATGCGCTTTTTCGCCGTTGTTTCACGCCGCGCTGCTTTTTGCTTCGCAGCAAAGATGTATTTCTTCCCCTTGACTTCCTGCCGTTCTTGTGATATACTCTATTCACGTTCCAAGAAATGGAACCCAAATCGAAGCGGCAGCCACATAGGCTGGCGCTTTTTTGCTGTGTGCTACCTGGAGGTGGGCGGTTAAAACCGCAGCAACAAAAGCACAAAGTCCGCCTTCGCGGACTCATACAGATAATCTGCTCTTAACCTGCGCAGGCAGGTTTCGCGCCCTTGTTGCCGCGATTTCAATCGCCCGCTTCCCTAGAACGGCCCATTGCCCATGCTGCGACGTTTTTTTGCTTATTACCGGCCTCACCGGCGCTTGTTTCTGC
Organism: Capsulimonadaceae bacterium; assembly: GCA_965277885.1. Lineage (GTDB taxonomy): Bacteria > Armatimonadota > Armatimonadia > Armatimonadales > Capsulimonadaceae > JANXMY01. Next base: position 2,289,805 of record CBDIDS010000003.1, read on the forward strand.
TGGACTTCTTCTGCGCCGTGCTGTCCGGGCTTTTAGAACTGGTGTTTCCGCTGGCCGTCAAAAGTTTTGTGGACCGCCTGCTGCCTTCCCAAAACTGGGGACTGATTTTAGGGGCGACGGCGGGCCTGCTGGCGATTTACGGCGTCAACACGGGCCTTCAATACATTGTCAACTACTGGGGGCATGTGCTGGGCATCTCGATTGAAACCGAAATGCGGCGCAAGATCTTCGGCCATCTGCAAAAGCTGTCGTTTCGGTTCTATGACAACCAGAAGACCGGGCGCTTAGTGGCGCGGGTGACGAAAGATCTGGAAGATGTCGGGGAAGTGGCGCACCACGGGCCGGAAGATGCGTTTATTGCCGTGATGACGTTTCTCGGCTCGTTTGCGCTGATGTTCACACTGAACGCCAAGCTCGCGCTCATTACGGGCCTCGTCGTCCCGCCGATGATGTGGATCTCGACGCGCTACGGGCGGGCCATGACCCAGAATATGCGAATGCTTTTCGGGCAGGTGGGGGACTTCAACGCGCGGATCGAAGAAAACGTCGGCGGCATTCGGGTCGTGCAGGCGTTCGGCAACGAAAACCATGAGCGGGCCTTATTCGCCGAAGACAACGCCCGCTACCGGGCGACGAAGCTAAACGCTTATCTGCTGATGTCCAAAAGTATGTCGCTGTCTTATATGACGATGCGGCTGGTGCAGGTTTTGGTGATGATCACCAGCGCCTACTTTGTCCTGCACCACCAGCTTTCCATCGGCGGCTTTACCGGCTTTCTGCTGCTTACCAACGTCTTCTTTCGGCCTGTCGAGAAGATCAATGCCGTGCTGGAAACCTATCCCAAAGGCATTGCAGGCTTCAAGCGCTACACCGAGCTTTTGGATACGGAGCCGGACATCGCCGATCTGCCCGGCGCGACCGATGCCGGGCATCTGCGCGGAGCCATCCAGTTCCAGCAAGCGACCTTCGGCTACACCGAGCATAAGACTGTCCTCAAGAACATCAACCTCTCCATTTATCCCGGCGAAATGGTCGCGTTTGTCGGGCCGAGCGGGGCGGGCAAGACGACCCTCTGCTCGCTCCTGCCGCGCTTCTATGATTTGGACGGCGGCCGCATCACGATTGACGGCAGGGACATCACCCAGATGACGCTGGCCTCGCTGCGCCGCAACATCGGCATTGTCCAGCAGGACGTATTCTTGTTCGCCGGCACCATCCGGGAAAACATCGCCTACGGCAAGCTCGGCGCGTCTGATGCCGAGATCTGGGACGCCGCCCGCCGCGCCCGTTTGGATGACATGATCTCCCTGCTTCCCGATGGCCTGGATACCCTGACCGGCGAGCGCGGGGTCAAGCTCTCCGGCGGCCAGAAGCAGCGCATGGCGATTGCCCGGATGTTCCTCAAGAACCCGCCGATCCTGATCTTGGATGAAGCCACGTCGGCCTTAGACACCGAGACCGAGCGGGCTATTCAAGCGTCGCTGGCCGAGCTTGCCGTGGGCCGTACCACGCTGGTCATCGCGCACCGCCTGGCGACCATCCAGAACGCCGACCGCATTGTCGTGGTAGACGAAACCGGCGTCGCCGAACAGGGCCGCCATGATGAATTGGTCCGGGCTTCGGGGATCTACCAGCGTCTGCATGAGGCCCAGTTTAGCCGGTAGCAGAATAGGACCATGTGTTGAAACACACGGCTACACGGCGAAGACGCCACAAAACACCGCTTCGCGGGGTTAAGATGAAGACGGTCCTATTCCCAGTGCCGCGAAGCGGTACTTCGTAGCGTCCTCGCTGCGTAGCCGTGTGTTTCAACACATGGTCTTATTCTGCCCCTACCGCGCCGCCACCGCCGTTCCTGCCTGCGCTTGCCCCTGCGCCGCCGCCATCTTCTTCTGAAAGTCCGCCACACTCAGCCGCCCCGTAATCCGCAGAGGCTTGATCTCCTGCCCCGTCTTGGGGTCTAAAAAGATGATCGTCGGCAGGCTCCCGAACCCGTACTGCCTTTCTAAAGCCGCACTCGGCGCACTGCTCCACTGCGTCAAATCTGCCCGCAGCGTCACAAACTTATCGGCAATACCGGCGCGACGGCGGGGTTTTCAAACACGTCATGCTCGATTTCTTTGCAGTTGACGCACCACGCCGCCGTGAAGTCTACGATGACGGGCTTGCCCGCTTGACCCGCCGCCGCGACTGCCGCCGGGCTGTAGGCGGCCCAGGCTGGAGTCACGGGCGGGGCTGCTGCCGAAGCCGCCTGTGGGCGGGTTAGAAACCGCGTGAAGTCGGCGGTGTTGGTGATCGTTCCCGCGTACTTGTCTTCCACGGCTTCCGTTTGCGGGTTCACCACGGCATACAGCGGCAGGGCCACGTCGCCGAACTTGGTGAGCTGCAAGTGCTGGTTTGCCGCGTCGCCGGGACGGTCGGTGTAAAGCTGGACCCGGACATAATTGGCGAGCTGAGACTTGACCTCGGCACGAGGAAACACGTTGATCTCGTTCCAGCGGCAGTTCGTACAGGTCACGCCCGTGAAGTCCACAAACAAGGGCTTGTTCTCACGCTTGGCCTGGGCCAGCGCGGAAGCATAGTCGGTCAGGAATGGCAGGCTGTCCGCCGATGCTGCGCTCGCCGCCCCGCCGTAGCCCGCCGGCGGCAGGAACGTTCCCAAAGCGCCGATAGGGCGGCCCGCCAGGCCCCAAAAGCAGAACAGCGCGGAAAGCGCGAACGCCGACGCGAACACCCACCGGCCCGCCGAGACTTTCACCCCCGGCTTCTCCAGTTCCCCGGCCACGCCGAAGCGCAGGGTTCCAATTAGATAAAGCGCGGCGGCGGCGAAGATCAGCGCCCAGGCCGCGAGCAGCACCGGCGCGGTCAGGAAGCGCCAGTTCCAGACCTGGTCGGCGTTGGACAAAAACTTCAAGGCAGCCGCCAGCTCCAAAAAGCCCAGCGTCGCTTTGACCCGCGCCAGCCAGAGGCCGCCTTTGGGAATGTGCGAAATCCACTGGGGGAACGCCGCGAAGACCAGAAACGGCGAAACAAACGCCAGCGAGAAGACCAGCATTCCCAGCAGGGGCAGAAGCCGCGCCCCGTCCGCCGCCGCCACCAGCAGCGTTCCCAGAAACGGCGCAGTGCAGGTGAACGACGCCAGCACAAAAGTGATGCCGAGCAGTCCCAGCCCGACCAGCCCGCCTCGGTCTTTGGCCGTCTGCTGAAGCGCGGTCAGATTCGCGGGCAGGGTAAGCTGAAGGGTCTCAAAGAACGAAAACGCGAACACGACAAAAACGACAAAGATGCCCAGATTGACCCACGGGTTCGCCGCGATGTTGTTGATGCCGGTCGCACCGAGTGTCGCTGTTACGACCGCGCCGAGGGCCACATAAAGAAGCACGATCCCCAGGGCATACCCGGCAGACAGCCGAACCAGCTTGGCTTTATCGCCGTCAGCCTGCTTCACAAATGAAGTCAGCGTAATCGGGATCAGCGGAAAAACGCAGGGCGTGATGAGTGCCAAAAGCCCCGCGCCGACAGCGGCCAGCAGGAACAAAGATGTTCCCCCCGCCCCCAATAATGGGGGTGCCGGAATTGAACCTGTAGGGGCGCTGCTTGCCGCGCCCTTCTGCTCCGTATTGCTCCCCAGAATTGAGGTTTTATTGGGGTGGGCGGGGGGGCCATACTCAGCCCGTACCGGCCCGGCGGCAACCGTCAGCGTCACGGGCAGGAAAACATCCGTCGGTGGCAGGCAGACATGATCATTGCAGGTCTGGTAGTGCAGCGTCACCGCAGACGCCGCGCTCTTCACTCGAAACTGCCGGGTAAACGTCGCCGTCGCCTCGTGGTACGCCACTTGTGTTTGGAAGTTCGGGTCGAACTTCTGAATCGGCGCATCTTCCGCCGTTGTGCCGAGCGGCACGGCATCACCAAGCGCGGCAATCGCCGTCGCCGCCGGGCCGGTCGCTGCCGGAACCACCGAGTAGACATGCCAGCCGGGGTCAATCTGTGCTTTAATTGTCACCGTAACGACCTCGCCGGGATGGGCAGGGGCCGGAACCACCGACGCGACAAAATGCACCGGCAGCGGCGCGGCGTGTGCGCCCCCCGTCAGCAGCGCCAGCGTGAACAGCAGACAAACCCGGCAAAGCATCGTCATACTAGAACCCTCACAAAGTATTACAAACGGCAGGCCGTGATCGTTCCCCGGCGCACGCCAAACAACAAAAAAGCGCCGACCCCTAGGGCCGACGCTTTCCATTACGCTGCTTCATTTGTCGCCGTCAATTTTGGCAACGTATTGTTATTATGGCATTTAGGAGACGTTAGCACAAGGGGCAAACGAAGTTTTAATCATCCTACAAATTGATACAGACGAATGGGTTTAGGAAACAAACTTCAACAGGCGCTACGATTTTTCACAAAGAGCTTGGGCTTAGTCTAATCTCATTGTTTCTTTTTTGTTTCAGAAAAATTAGCCATTCCTGCCAGAGACATTCGGACGTGGAGGCCGCTGAGCAAAAACGAGCCGCCAAATGACTGTCAGCACCACCGCAACCACGAAGCCTGTCAAGACTTCTCCCAGCACAAGCGAACGCCGCCCGGAAAGCGCGTAAAGCTGAACCAGCACAAATGCTACAGCCCCGCTTGCCGCCCCAAACAGCAGGTTTCGCGGCAAGCCGTAAGACTGGAAATGTTTTCCCAGCCGGTGTAGCACGAGCACAAATCCAGACGCACTGAGGAACATCAGCGGAAACTGCATCAGGTCTGCCCAAAACGTGCTCAATACAGACGGCGCAATCGGCACCATATTGATCTTACTGCTCCTTTCGGCCCCTACAAGACCGCTTCCTGCAAATTGGCGCGTGCCTCATCCAGCGTATCGCCCTGCGTGTTTGCGCCAGGCAGTTCTTCCACAAAACCGATATAGCCTTACAGGAGTTATGACTTGCTTAGTTTAACTTGGCCGAACGTGAAGAAGATGAGCGTAGAACCGGACGGGCCACAAAATGCTCCCTGTGCCTCACATAACTTGGTAGTAATCGCTGCCACATCCCACGCCTGCTCTTTTTCGGCTTTCCATTCAGGCGTCGTCAATGCCGGCATTTGGTTTGCCTGCCCGTACTCACGCACTTTTTCCGCATCGTGCTTCATCCCCTCGCGTATGGAAGGATTGGCCCAACCCCAAAGCCACGAACTGTCATTTTGATTGAATGACCCCACGATCTGAGCGGGAAGTTCAGCCAGAACACCATTCGCGAAAGTAAGCCGCAAAATGCCTTCCTGCTGGTCAACATTCCATTGCTCATGTTCGCCGAAATGCCAGCCGCCCTGATGCGATTGGGTCAAGGCTTCTAAATGAGCGCGACTTACTTCCACCAAGGCCGCAAACTCAGGCGAGACTTCTAAAGGTGGTTCTTTCGGCTGCTGCTTGCCAAAAATACGATTGAGGAGAGACATAGCTAATTTTCCTGCCTGCTTATGACACCGCGTAGCCGATGTGCTGCGGCCTGTAAATAAGTGTTTCACCGCAAGGGGGCTGGATACCCTCGATTGACTGCTTCAACCGCATTATATCACAATTATTTCCTGGGGAACACCAGAAATGACGGTATTTCCCAAAGAAGTTTGAGGGGGTATACTCAGGACAACGCGAAACCGGAGAATGTACCATGACGACTGTAACGATTGATGACGCGCTTGCAACCCGCTTGCAACCCGCCTGCTGACGGTGCGCGGCACGGACAGCGACTTGAACACGATGGCGGCGGAGGCAATCGCTAAGATGGTGCGCGATTGGGAACGGGAAGCGCAGGGACGGGCGGAAATGCAGGCCATGCTGGACGGGCCGCGCCACACGCTTGCCGAAGTAGAAGCAAGGATGCGGCAAAAACACGGCTTTCCTGATTTGTCGCATCTCACGCACGAGCAGCTTACGAAAGAGGCCGAACAAATAATCGTGGCGATGGACCCGCTGGTTCGCGCTGAGATGGAGCGCGAAGGATGGCTGTAATCGGTTTCACGGCACTGTTCGGAACCATGTGCTAAAGCACACGGCTATTGGGCGAGGACGCCGCGAACCAACCGCTTCGCGGGGCTAGGATAAAAACTGATGTAGGGTGTAGGGCTTGCCGCTACCCTCTTGACATACTCCCGTTGAAGAGAACGAGAAAGGGCAGGGGCAAGCCCTGCCCCTACGGGACGCTTCTCCGAGTGCGCCGAAGGCGTAGTTTACGGCGTCCTCGCCCAATAGCCGTGTGCTTTAGCACATGGTTCTTTAGGACACGGCTTCAATTCCCGCACTGCCAAACCCGACCAATCCTCTGCTCTCCCACGCTCTCGGAGAGCATTTCCTTGACACTCTTCTCGGCGCAGGGGTATAGTAAACTATGCTCCAAAGATTACCTGGCACTCGGTTCCCTGGCGCTGCCGCCGCTGCCGTGCCGCTTCTGCTGACGCTTTCATTTGCCGTGCTGCCCCACCCCGCGTTTGCCGCGCCTGCTCCGGCGTCTTCAGACGGCGCGGCGCGGGTGCAGACGATGTATACGTCGTGGGACGATTACTACTTTTATGCAGCGTTTCGGGTGCGGGACACAAACGTCTTAGGCACGAACACGACCACCACGTCTCAGCCGCAGCAGGACGACGACTTAGAAGTCTTCTTTGAGACCGATGACGCCCGCGCGAAGCTTCGCACCCCGCAGACGGTTCAAATGGCCGTGTCGGCAGCGCAAGGGGCATATTTCTCCATCGGGGACGGGACCAAAATCCCGAAGGGCAAGGCGGTTTATTCCTATAAGTACGCCGTCACGGTGAACGGGACGCTGAACAAGCCCGAAGACATTGACACCGGGTACGATGTGGAGCTTGCCATCCCGTGGTCTGAAATGGGCCGCTCCAAGCCGCCCGCGCCGGGCGAAGTGTGGGGCTTCAATGTGATTTCCCGCGACAAAGACAGCGTCAACGCGCCCGCCGATAAGTTTTACTCGCTGTCGAGCAGTGTCAAAGGCAAAGGCGATGTCCAGAACCCGTCCAAGTGGTCCCGGATCGAGTTCGTGTCCGGCGGTGCGGCGATCCCGTCCACGCCCAACAAGATCATCTGCGCCAAAGTGGTCGGGCAGTTTCCGCGCGTCAACGGCACGATTGTCAGCGGTGACTGGCCCGCCGTCACCCGCGCTTCCTTCGGCACAGAGGCAGTCAACGCGCCCGCGCCGACGCTCGCCGAGGAGCCGAACACGACCGAGTCGCCGTTTGATAACCCGCCCCCGCTCGGCATCGCCCCGCCCCCGTCCGCCAGTCAGCAGCAGGCATCGGCCCAGACCGGAACGATTGACCTGCCGGGCGGGCGCGGCAGCATTAAAATCATCCCCGGCGGCATCAAGAACCCTGCCGGGCTTGCCGTGCCGACCGTGCCTGCCACCAGCCGGGTCCAAACTCGGCGGATCGGCAAAGGCGAGTACCAGGTCGCGCAGGCGGCCCCGGAACCCAAGTATTCCTCGAACGGCCAGTATGCCCCGCTGCCCGCCGGCGTTTCGGTCAACTCCGGCGCGTTCGTGCTGGGCGCCCCGCAGCCGCCCGCGTTCGTGATGGGCGTGTACCGTCTGGACTTCAACGGCGACGCTCGAATTGCGCCGGGGCAGAATGTCTGGAATGCAGCCGGCGGGACGGCGCTGGCCGACCAGCCGATGAACAGCGCGGGTCCCTGGTTCTCCGGCCTGCGGACCCAGTGGCACCGCCAGCAGCTTGCGGACATGCGGCTGGCGGGGATCGAAGTGGCTTTGATACGAACCCAGCCGAACGATGCGCTGTTAGGCCGGGAGCTGGATGCGTTTGTGGAAGCGCTCAAAGAAATGAAGGCACAGGGCTTAGACTTCCCGCTGGTCGGCGTGGATGCGACCACCGGCCATCCCGATTTGGATTTAATTTATGCCCATGTGCCGCCGGAGTTCCGGGCGATGCAGGACGTGGCCGGCCTCGGCACCCCCGGCGTTTTAGTCTATGATTTGAGTCTGGGCAGCAGCGACGCCGCCAAGTCGCTGGCCGACGGAACGCCGATTGCGCGGGTGTATCACTCGGATACAGTCGCGACGGTCTCGCCGGGCCGCACAGACCGCGACGGCATCATCTCGCGCAAAGGCGGGCGGACTTATGACACGTCCTGGCAGGTCGCGCTGGTGTCTACGCCGAACCAGATTGTCGTGGAAAGCTGGAACGATTTCGCGCACGGCACCGAGATCGCCGCGTCCCGCCAGTACGGCGAGCAGTATGTGGATGCCACCCGCGCCGAGGTCATCCGGTACGACGGCGACCGGCAGTGGCACGCGAAGTATTTGTCAAACGCCGTGCCGCGCACGATTTTCCCCAAGACGCTGTACCAGGTCCCTGTTCGCATTGAGAATGCCGGGGTGCTGCCCTGGCGGGCGGGCGAGGGCTACTCGCTGTCGACCCGCTGGTATCGGAACGGCAAGCTGTACGACGACAGCGCCCCGCGCATTCCCATCGGCAAAGATGTCCTGCCGGGCCACTCGGTCACGCTGTCCATCGGCCTTGTCGCCCGCGACAACTTTGGCGAAGACTTAGAGCCGGGCGATTATACCCTCGTGGTTGACATGGTGCAGGGCCAGGACCGCTGGTTTTCCTATGCCGGCGACACGCCGCTCCAAGTCGGCGTGACGGTGATCGGCGCGGACGCCGGGGTCGGCGGAACCCAGGCGACGTTCCTCGGCACGGCGACGCCCGGCATCGCGGCGGTCGGGCAGACGCTCGCCTCTACGGTGCAGGTCCGCAACGACGGCTCGGCGGCCTGGCCGGTCGGCTACGCGCTCGGCTACAAGATCCAGACGACCGACCCGAACGGCGCGAACCCCAAGACTGTCGCGGAAGGCCATGCCCCGCTCGGCACGGACGCCATCACGCCCGGTCAGATTGCCTCGGTCGCCGTCCCCATCTCGCTTTTAAGCAAAGCCGGCCAGCCCCTGCCGTCCGGCGCGTACCGGGTTCACTGGTTTGTCCAGCCGGACGCCCTCGGCACATTAGTCAACGGCTCCTACGACGAGCCGCTGCGAGTCGCCGACGCCCTGCCGGCGGCGTCGTTTGTGCTGGCCGATGTCCCGCGCACCGTGGACGCCGGAAAAACGGCCACGGCCCGCTTAGTGGTTCAGAACGTCTCAGCCCAAACCCTCAAAAAGTCCGCCGTGCGCCTCGGCTACCACTGGTACTACTTGGACGGCACCGAGCGTGAGTGGGACGGCGGGCCGACCGCGACTTTGACCCAGGACCTCGCTCCCGGCGCAACCGACGCCGCCGTCACGGCGTCGTTCGTGGTCCCGAAGCAGCCGGGCCGCTACGCGCTTGTCTGGGACACCCGCATCGGCGACGGCCCCTGGCAGTCTACTTTGCCCATCGCAAGCGGCGACATGGTGCAGCAGCTCGTCAATGTCGCCCCGGTCAAAGCCCCCCTGGTTCCCGTGGACCTCACCAAGAACTTCAACACACTCGGCATCGCGCCGGAGTCGCCCGGCAAGACCGGCGGCTTCGACGGCCACGGCTCCGTGCTGCCTTCCGAAGCCCTGCCGCCCGACGTGACTTCCGAGATTGACAGCGACCCGCTCCTGCTCGGCAAACCCGGCCTGCCGCTGTACCCGTCAGGCTACTACACCGTTCAGACAGGGACCGACGCCGACTCAAATCACGCCCTGTCGTTCCTGTACCCCGCCGTCAAAGGCGCCCTGCCGAACGTCGTGGCCTGCTCCGGCCAGACCATCATTCTTCCCTCCGGCAAATACCAGGCCGTCCACCTGCTCGCCGCCGCCTCCGACGGTCTTCCCGTCACGGTGAATATCAACGCCCTTTACGGCTCCGAGACCGCCTCCCTCCCCGTCACCATCGCCGACTGGTCCGCCGCCCCGCCCGCCCCTGCCTTCACCGCGTCCTACCACACGACGCCTGCGGGTTCCAAGCCCGGCCCGACCACCCTGGGCGACTACCGCCTGGCTTTGGACCCGACCAAGAAGCTGACCGCGCTTGTGCTGCCGAATGAGCGCAGCCTGAAAATCGTGGCGATTACTTTGGAAAAGAGCAACTAAAAGGAGAAAATTATGGATTGGCATGAGTATATTCACGGCGACCCAAACATTTTGTCCGGCAGACCTGTTGTCAAAGGAACCCGCCTTGCCGTCGAGTTCCTTCTTGGCCTCTACGGCGCAGGCTGGACGGAAGCGCAAATTTTGGAGAACTACCCACACCTGACACGAGAAGCCTTGCAGGCGGTTCACGCCTATGCGGCTGAAAGTGTGAGCGAGGAAAGTTTTTACACGCTTACGGCTGCGGGATGAGCATCTTCCTTGCGGATGAACATTTCCCAATTTCCAGTACTTACCTGCTCCGAAATGCAGGCTACGAAGTAAGTGCGATTGTGGAAGATAGCATCGGTGTTGATGACACGGAAGTTATGGCTCAGGCGGTCTTAGAGAACCGCATTATCTTGACCTTTGACCGGGACTACGGCGAGCTTATTTTCCACCGCAAGCTCCCGGCTCCGTCCGGTGTTGTCCACTTTCGGTTTTTTCCATCAACGCCCGAAGAAGCAGGGCACCGCCTTCTTGCATTATTCGGAGCGGATGCTGTGCCATTAGTCGGATATTACACCGTTCTCGCTAGAAATCAAATCCGCCAGCGAAAACTTCCGTAGAACCCAAAGTTTTGACGGCATAAGATGTCTATTGCAGAGTGGCACACGTCTAAAATGGATGATCCCGTTTATCGGGCCAACATCCGGTACGGCATCATGTTCATCCTCGGTATAACGCCGAGTTATTGGACATTTTGTTTAGGTTGGGGTAGTGTTTACTGCATCATGGAAGCGTTGCGTACTACTTACGGCCCCCGCATTGGAAATGACGGCATGGCCTCTGCCGCTATTCTGCTTCCAGCCGCTGGCCTTTTGTGCTTCAAAACGTTCCAGATGATTATTCGCAAGTCGCTGAAAGCAGCATTGTGTTTGGCAGCTGTGACCAACATGTTTTTCTTCGCGGTTGCGGTTTGGTTACTTTCTCGATGAGTCGTTTCATGCTATGAATAGATAACTACTGGAGGTAGCCCATGTCCGAGCGTCAGCGGTTTCCCGGCCTTTCGTCTACGGCTTTTGAGCATCCCACCGACAAAGCCGCGCTGGCCGTGCTGCGAAAAGCGCCCGGCCTGGACTGGGTGTTCCGCAAGTTCAACGAGTTCGGCGGCGACCGGGCCGGCCGCATGTTTTGCTTATCTGACATGGTGCGGGTGGACCAGAACCAGTGCCGGGAGCTGTACGCGCTTTTAGTGGAGTCCTGCGCCATTCTCGATATGCCCGTGCCGCAGCTTTTTATTGATCAGCGGCCCGTCGCGAATGCGTTCACGTTCTGCGTCGAGTCCCCCATTATTGTGCTGTATTCGGGCCTCATTGATCTCTTAGACGAAGACGAATGGCGGGTCGTTCTGGGGCATGAGCTGGGGCATATCAAAGCGGGCCATGTGCTGTACCGGCAGATCGCGATCTTTCTGGCGAACCTCTTGTTGCGCCTCGGCGGGCCGACGCTTGGCCTCGCGCGGGGCCTCGGCGCGGGGCTGTTTTATGCGTTCTTCCACTGGTATCGCCAAAGCGAGATGACCGCCGACCGGGCGGCCCTGCTGGTGTCGCAGAACGTGGACACGGTCTTAGATGTAGAAATGAAGCTGGCGGGCGGGTCGCGCAAGCTGTACGCGCAGATGAACAAAGAAGCGTTCTTGCAGCAGGGGCGCGATTATGAGGAGATGGGGAAAGACGCGCTGAACTCATTTCTGAAGCTGGGCCAAACGCTGCAAACGACGCACCCGTTCCCGTCAGTCCGGGCGATGGAGATTGACGCCTGGGCGAAGAGTGACGAGTACAAGGCGATTTTGGCGGGGGACTACTCGCGCCATTCCGACCCGCCGGTGTCCAATACCGAAGTCTTTCAAGATACGCCGCCGGACAGCGACCGCGTCTGCCCCAGCTGCAAGGTCGTGGTCTCGTACAAGGCGTTCGTCTTCTGCCCGAACTGCGGCGCGGATTTGCCGAAGCCCACCTGACTCCGTGCCGAACACAGTGTGGCTCCCAAATCAAAGTGGCTCCCCAAAAATGGGACTGGAGCATTTCCGATATTATAAATTTGCGGTGCGGCGACGGACGAAATCGGTCAGGAGGTCGGCGGCGTCGGACAGGGGCAGGACGCTTGTATCCAGCGACAGGTGATAAGCGCGGGCGTCGTATTCTTCGCGGCCGATCATCTGGCTGATATACTGGCGGCGGGTTTCGTCGGAGCGCGTGATCAGCGTCCGCGCTTCGGCGTCGGTCGCCGCTGCGCCGTTCTCGATCAAGCGGCGGATGCGGAACGGTTCAGGGGCATGAAGAAAGATGCGGATGAGGCCGGGATGCGGGGGCAGGACAAAGGCCGCGAGGCGTCCGACAATCACCACGTCTTCCTCGGCGGCGATTTCTTTCATCACGCGGGTTTCGGCGGCCAGCAAATCCCGGTCGGTCACGGAAAGCGTCACCGGCCCCTGATACAAGGCTTCCGGCGGGCTGGCCGTGATCCCGCGCAGCATCCGCTCCCAGAACGAGACCCCGCGCTCTTCCCGGTGGGTCACATCCGCCTCGTCCACCTGCAAGTGCGCGGCGGCTTTCGAGATGATCTCCCGGTCTAGACACCGGATTTTGAGCGCGTCCGCGACACACTGCCCCAAGTACGAGCCGCCGCACCCAAGCTGCCGGCCCAAAGTCACCGTTATTCTCACTGCGTTTTTCTCCCGCTGCTATGATACCCGGCAGGAACTCAAGCCTATTCCCGCGTGTTGACTTAATAGTAACTGCTAAGTATAATACCTGGAATTAACCCTGCGAATTTAGTTTGGATTTAACATATTATGAGCGAAATTGCGCCAATCAAAGAAGTGAAGCAGACCAAAGAAGAGCGGCTTAAGAAAGAAAAGCCCGGACTGGACGTGCTGGCCGACATCTGCCGCTACGCCAAGACCGGCTTTGACACGATTGAACCCGGCGACTTCATGCGCTTCAAATGGTACGGCGTGTACCAGCAGCGGCCCAATGTCGGCCACTTTATGATGCGGATCAAAGTCCCCGGCGGGCGGCTGACCACCGAGCAGCTCCGCACACTGGCGGGCCTGACCAAAGACTTTGCACGCGGCATCAGCGACATCACGACCCGGCAGACGATCCAGCTTCACTGGCTGACGATTGAAGACATGCCGGAGATCTTCGCCCGGCTCGAAGCCTGCGGCCTGACCACGGCAGGCGCGTGCGGCGACATCGCCCGCAACCTGACGTCGTCTCCAGCGGCTGGCTTCGACCCGCAGGAGTTGGTAGACACGCGGCCCGTCGTAGACGCCATCCAGGACTTCTTCCACTTGAACCGCGAGTTCGGCGACCTGCCGCGCAAGTTCAAGATCGCCGTGGAAGGCTCACCGGTTCAAAGCACCGTGCCGCAGGTCAACGATGCGGCTTTGGTCGCCTACCGGCGCGAGACCGACGGCGTCGTCGGCTTCCAGCCGCTGGTCGGCGGCGGCCTGTCGCTTCAGCCGTTCTTCGGCCAGCCGCTCGACATTTTCCTGCCCGCCGCCGACCTGAGCGGGATTGTCGATGTCATGCGGGCGATTGCCGAGTGCTACCGGGACGCCGACCAGCTCCGGGCCAAGCGTACCCGCGCCCGCCTCAAATATCTGATGGCCGAATGGGGTCCCGAAAAGTTCACCGCTGAAGTTCGCGCGAAGCTTGACTGGACGCCTGACCCTGCCGGGCCGGGCTTCGCGTTCTCCGACGAGACCTACCGGGACCACATCGGGGTCAACCCCCAGTCCCAGCCGGGCCTGAACTGGATCGGCCTGTGCGTTCTCGCCGGACGCCTGACCGACGAGCAGATGCGCCGCGCCGCCGATGTCGCCGACCAATGGGGCGGCGGCGAAGTGCGCCTGACCAACGTGCAGAACATGCTCATCCCGTACATCACCGGTGAGAACATCCCCAGCGCCCAGGCCGACCTGGCCGCGGCAGGCTTTGCGTGGGAAGTCCCAAACATCCGGCGCGGGGCGATTGCCTGTACCGGCATTGAGTTCTGCAATCTGGCGATCACCGAAACCAAGCTCCGCATCGGCGACGTGATTACCTACCTAGAGGAAGTCGTGCCGAACCCGTATGAGCGCGGCCTGAAGATCAACATGAACGGCTGCCCGAACTCCTGCGCCCAGCACCACGTCGGCGACATCGGGTTGCAGGGGTGCCTCGCCCGGCGCGAAGATGGCTCCCAGGTCGAAGCCTTCGACATCCTGCTCGGCGGCGACCTCGGCGCTCACCCTTCCTTCAGCCGCCCGATCCACCGCAAGGTGCCGGCGGAGAAAGTCAAGTACGCCCTCGCCAACGTCATCGAGCGCTTCCAGGAGACCCGCGAAGGCGAGGAGCGGTTCGCCCAGTGGACCCACCGCCACACCAACGAAGAGCTGGACACGTTCTTAGGCGTCGAAACCATCGTCGGCGCCCCCGACCTGCCCGCATCCGCCCAGGGCGCAGGCGCGACCACCTGGCGCTGAAGCCAATAACGAAAGCCCCACGCGATGCGCGGGGCTTTTTTATTGGCTGCACAACCCGGCAATGGTTGAAACCCGGCGTTGAAACGGCGGGTTTCACGGCGCGGACGCCACAAAACACCCGCTTTTGCACTGGCAGACCCGGAATGCGCGGGGTTAAGAATAAATCCGTGTAGGGCGTAGGGCTTGCCCCTACCCTCCTATCCAGCCACATCTTCATCCCCATCAGGCAACACAAAAAGCTCGCATTAAGGACAGAACCCGGATTAGAAATCCGGGTCTTCTGTAGTTGATTGTCTGCCTTCGCAGACATAAAAACAGCTTTTGCCTCAGTTCCTATGTCCCCGCAGGTGGACAATCGCCTTTTAAAAGACCCGGATTTCAATCCGGGTTGGATCACGGCTTTGCCGCCGTTTCCGTCACTGCCGCCCCCTGCTTCTTCAGTGCGTCTTCCAGTTCCGTGCCCTTCTCGTCGTAACCCACTGTGGACGCCGCGATTTTGCCGTCTTTATCAATCACATACTGGGTCGGGATGCCGCTGACGTGGTACAGCTTAGAAGCAATGCTGTCTTGTTGGTTGACGGCGGGGTCAAACGCCGTCGGGAAGTGGTAAGTGTCCTTCTTGGCCGCGACCCACTTGTCGTATTCCGGCTTTTTGTCCCAGACGCAGACGCCCAGCACAGCGACATTTTGGCCCTTGACGGCCTGGTAGACTTTTTCTAAATGCGGCATGGACATCTGGCACGGGCCGCACCAGGTCGACCAGAAATCCAGCACGACCATCTTGCCCTTGAAGTCGGAGAGATGAACAGTGTTGCCGTCGGGCGCGGTCGCCGTAAAGTCCGGCGCAGGCGTCCCAACCGCGAGAAGTGCAGGAGGCGGCACGGGCAGATGGGCGCCGGGCGGCAGGGTGAACTTGAAGCTCGCGGCAGAGAGCGGGGCATTAACTTTGACGTTCCGCAGCGACCGGCTGCCGGACCAGCCGACGTTGTAGGTATCTTCCAGACGATACACCAAATTGTCGGCACCGATAAACAGCCGGTCTTTTTCGGTAACAACACCGCCGGGCGCTTTCTTCGTCGTTTCGTCACCAAACGGGTAATCGGGTTTGTATTCCCAGTCAATCACCCTATAAGGGTGGCCTTCCCAAGTTTGTGTGCCGGCGTAAGTGAGCGCGATAAGCTGCCCCTTCGCCTGCTGCTTTTTGACTTGGGCAAAGACAGACTCGCCGGAATCAAAGAAATCAAACGTCGGCATATCGCCACCCTCCATGTTGTGCCCCTGCCGATCGGCTTTAGATTTCTGATACTCGCCGCCGAAAAATACGAGCCAGGCCATTTTGCCGTCTGACGCATGGATCATTGAATTATTGGATTTTTCCCAGGCACCGGTGACTTTGTTCTTGTGCGGGTTCCATTGCCGCTCGTCAACGTAATTGGGTTTCATCAGCTTCAGCGTTCCTACAGAACGGAACTCGCGTTCTGGGTTATGGTAGAAATAAACCTGAGTAAAATCTGCGGTCAAGCTGTGCGTGTACTGCGTGGCGGCTTGGACTTTTTGGAGCAGAGCCAGCGCGGCAGGGTCTACTTGTACGGGCGCGGCAAAGACATGGGCGGTGAGAAGCGGCAGCACAAGCAGGGGAACAGAGGCGCGAAGAAGCAGCGGAAAAGTGGTGCGAGCAGTCATGGGGCGGTCTCCTTATGGGTGGTATGGAAACAGAAAACGGAAATGGGAGGCAAAAGGGTTCGGCGGCGCGAAAACGAGTTATCGGTTCCAGTCATCCATTTGGACGTTGGGAATCGGCTGGTAGTCACTCAGGTTGCAGGTGATAACCGTGAAGCCGAGGACAATGGCGGTCGCGGCAATGCGGCAGTCGCGTGTCCCGACCCGCTTGACGGCGGCAGGCCAGGACTGATACAGCGCCTCCATCTCGGAGGTGTAGCGCAGAACTTGATAGTTTGCGAGCTGTCGCCGGGTTTGCAGAAGCAGATCGTAAGCGACCGGCAGCTTGAGGCTGTCGGCGTTACGCTTCGGGCTGAGACTGTTCAGGAACGCCATGCGCCCACGAAACTGTTCTTCCACCACAATCGCGGGCAGCCAGATGTCGTAAGGCGGCACGCTCTCAATGCGCCGAATGATCTTCGCATTGCCATGCAGCACGAGTGTCAGCGTATCGTTGTCAAGTACGAACATTTTGCTTATCTTCTTGAACTGCTTGCACGTCCTGATATGCCTGCACGTCATCTTCAATCGGATACCGCTCGTCTATCTTGCGCCGCTCATCGTCCATCGCCTGCACGAACTCATCCCAAAAAGGATCGTCTTTGAAGGCCCCAAATGAGCTGAAAAGCGGGTGCAGCTCAGGAGGGTCGCCGGGCATCCAGGAAGATAGGTGGGAGCCATTGCCATTTTGCCCGGCAGAAGAGGCAGAGGCGTCTTTTGTTCGATGCTTTGCTTTTTGCATAGACCCAGTATAGCACAAAAAAGCCGCCGGGTCTGGAAAAGACGCGGCGGCTCAGAAGGCTGGGCAAGTGCGGTTAGCGGATGCCGTGGGCTTTGTTGTAGGTGTCTACCGCCGAGCGCAGGCGGATGGCGTAGCTTGCGGTGCGGGCGCGGAAGGTGTCGTACTGGCCTTCGGGCAGGTTCGCCAGCGGCTTGGTCAAAAAGGTCTTGACGTAGGCTTCGGCTTCAGTGCAAAGCGGCTTTGCGATATGGGCGTCTTTGCACTCGCGGAGCGCCGCGTACATGGTCGTTAGATAACGCACGTCGGTGACGCCTTCGCGGCAGGCTTCCCATTGCAGGGTGTCCAGAACGCCGCCTTTGACCGGATAAGCCAGCATGAGGGGGCGAAAAGCGATTTTGCTGGGCGCTGCGCCCGCCGAAGTCTCGTCATACGGGTCTGCGCCGAAGTCGGTCTGGTAGTCGGGCAGGAACGCGCCGTACAAATTGGACTTCCACAGCAGGACGCCGGCGTCAACTCGGTTTGTCTTTGGGTCTTCGTTTGTTGCCGGCCAGTACCACCAGTCGCGGGTCATGGATTGGCGCAGGCCGTTCGTGCGAAGAAGCTGCTGCGGATAGGCCGAGTCGCGGTTGTAGACGGCAATGTCTGTGTTTGGGCCGAGCGCAGTGAAGTCGTCCTGCTTCGGGATGTACGTCATGTTCGGGATGCCCGCCTTTTCCAGCGGGGCCATCCGGGCGGACGCTGCTTCGTTCGGCTCCGGCGGCGTATAGTAGGTCAGCGCCGGGCCGTTGCGGGCCGCACGATCCTTCTCAAGCGCCTGCGGGTCGCCGTCGCCTTTGTAGAGGTTATACGCCGTGCCGAGACCGTACTTTTGGTACTCACTGACGGCCTCCGGCAGCGTGGACTCTGAATCATACAGCGACGCAATGGTGAAGCCGTGGGCGTAAATATCGGCGAGCTGGGCATCCAGGACGTCCTGCGTCACAAAATCCGTGACCAATTGCTGTCCATCGGCTGATGGCAGGGTCGCAGGCGCAGGGTCGAGCCGGGAGCGCAGGTCTACGCCGTACTGCTTGGCCGGCGACAGCAGGCGCAGCGGCGGAACAATCAACGACACCCGGACCACAACGGGAGTCGACAGGCCGCGCCCGCTCACGACGACTTTGCCGGTGTACGGGCCGGGCGGGGTGCTGCGCGGGACACTCACCGACAGCCAGAACTGCTTGGCCGTGTCGGCGGGGATGTCGCAGACGGCAGGGCCGGTGAGCCGAACGGCAGGTGCGGGGCCGCTGAGGGAAACGCGGTCGTCTTTGACCAGAAGCTCCGGCACGGCAGTCGCCGTATCGGGGTCACGCAAAGGGCCGGAACCGGCCTGCTCCCAGACTTTGACGACATGGATGTCTACAGACGAGCGCGGCAGGAGATGCCCGATGCCCTGCAAATCCTGCGGCACTGAGGCTGTTACGTTCGTAAGAGCGACCGGGCTGTAGAGGCAGAACGACGCCGCGCCGATCTGCTCGGCGCAGACCGAGAGCGCGACATCCGGGTTTGCCCCGGCAGGCGGCAGCGACGACGGCACAACCCGCTCGAACAGGGTGTCCGGGGTCCAGACCAGCACGGTTTTTCGCGCCGCTCGGATCGCCTGCTGCGCGAGAACTATGCGCTTGGAGCGGTCCAGGCCGGGCGGTGTGACAGTCAGGCGGAAGGCGACGCGCCCGCCGTGGGTCAGGCCGGCCTGCGTCGCCAGGCCGTAATTGACCGCCGCCGCCGAGTCCGGCGTGCCGACCGTCTGCCACGCGCCGACATCGCTGAAGACTGTTCCTGTGATCGGGGCGTCGCTGACGCCTTTCCCGGCG
Source organism: Capsulimonadaceae bacterium (assembly GCA_965277885.1). Classification (GTDB taxonomy): domain Bacteria; phylum Armatimonadota; class Armatimonadia; order Armatimonadales; family Capsulimonadaceae; genus JANXMY01. The sequence goes on from CBDIDS010000003.1 coordinate 2,308,696, forward strand.
GCATCCAGCGTGACCCACGCCACGTCGTCTACAATCAGCGTCGCCTGCCGGGCCGTGACCACGTCAATCGCCAGCCCGCTGGCTTTCGACCAGTCGGCCTGGGAGTCGGCCATGTCGGCGGGGACTATCTGCGCGTCGGCGGGCAGAGCCAAATCTAATGCCTTCGGCAGCGGCGGCGCGGCCCGGAGCGTGAAGTTCGACTGGGGCAGGACGACTTCGCGCCAGCCGGTGAATGAGATCGGCACCGGCTCTGAGATCCATTCATCGCGCGGCAGCGGGTCCGCCGCCGGGGACGCCGACCGGCTGGGAGCCAGTACCCGCACCCGCAGGTCGGCATGACTGCCGTCGCCATGCACCCACAGGCGCAGGCCGTTATTGGTCCCGGCGGCGGGCAGTCCGTCATGGACCAGCAGCACGCGAACCGGCTCGGTCTTGCCGGAGACTTTCGGCGTCAGCGGCGTCATGGCCTTGACGGTTCCTGCGGCAGCGGGCGTGCTGAGAAAAACAGTCGTGAGAGAAACAGACGCCAGGGTCAGTGCGGCAAAGGAAAGCGCCGTGCCGAAGCGGCAGGGACGGGAAAGGGTCAAGTGGGAAATCCTCCTGAAGCGGGGTAGTGCGGAAAAAACCGGTAAAATTACGGTGTGTTACAGAGTAGAGAGACGGGATTGCGCGAAATAAAGTTCCCAAAGAAAAACCGGCACTGGAAGTGCCGGCTGCTACTGCCCAATTTCTACTCAGCCGCTTTGGAACCGGACGCCGCCAAGTCGTGATTGGCCGAGTCGGTGGCGACAATGTCCCATTCCGTGCCGTAGCGGCGCAGGGTGTAAGAAACATAGATCGTCTTCGCCGCACCCAGATTGTCTGAGCCTGTGCCGCCCGCATCCGCCTGGTCAAACGGAACCGTGCCGCTGCTGTCCGCTCCATCACCTGCATCCGAAACTCGGTAGACATGGGAGCCGAACGCGGTGACATCCCCGTTCTTCGATTTGCGGATGCGTGTGAAGCTGAACGACTCCGTGTGCAGCTTGTCCAAAGCATCCCGCGTGATCTGGGAAAAGTCGCTGGACGCAATGGAGTACGAATACTTGCCGTCTAAAAAGACGCTGACCCGCGTGTCGTTGTCCCGCAGGTGTTTTCGGATCAGATCAATATCGCCGTCGGTCCAGGCATGGGCGATGTCGGCAAAAGCCGCCTGGAACGAGCTGGCGGGATAAGCGTGTTCCAAAGCCGCCTTCGCCTCTGCCCCGCCGGCCTGAAGCTCGTCTACCCGCTCCGGGGTCGCCACATAATAGTTGTTCTGGTTGTACGTCGTCTGGTAAACCGGCGTCACGAACGGCAGGGGCGGCGTGGAGTAGTCCGGCGGGTAATCATTGGAAACGACCACCACGTTCGGGCTGTAAAGATACTGCGGGAAGCCGCCATAGTTGGAGTAGACCGAGCGGTACTCGTGCCGCCCGCCGCCGGCATTGCAGTACCCGCCGTAGTAGTAGCCGCCGAGCAGCGCCGGCCCGCCGCCGGTGATCGGCGACTGCCCGCTGCCGAATCCGTTGCCCGGTCCCGCCGGCGGGACCGGGTTAGGAAAAAAGCCGTTGCCCGGCCCCACCGGCGGCAGAGCGACACCGCCGTAGGAGCCGCCCGACGGGTAATACCGCCCGTCGGGAATGGTCACGACCGGCCCGCTGCCCGAATAATTGCCGTAGCCGTTATTGTAGTTGTTATAGCTGCCCTGCCCATACGCCGGCGGGGTGTAGACCGGCGCATGGCCGATTGTCACCGTGGAGTTGTAGACCGGGGCGTTTTGCATCGGCACGCCGCCGAACGTCTGCCGCTGGCCGTACACAGGGTAGTTTCCCCGCATCACCGGCCCCGGCCGCATCATCATTGGAATAGAGGGCTGCACCTGCACCGGCCGCTGCGGCGCCGGCTGCCCCTGCACAATCGCGCCAGGCCGCACATACCCGCCGACAAGCTGAGCGGACGCACTCTGCGGCAGCGCCGCCAGCGTCCCAGCGGCAAGGGCAAACGGCAGTGAATAAAAGCAAAATGTTTTCATGGAACGGGTTCTTTCTACAGAACACAATAAAACGAAGAAGACGGACTAAAATTTGAACGCCGCAGGAGCACGGTTTGTTCCGGTCGCCTGTATAGAAGCCCAAATGATTGTACCCAATCGGAACCATGGGTTGAAACGCGCGGCGAGCCCCCTGAAGAACCGTTATGATGCAGACTAGGAGCGGGTTTCACGGGGCTGAACCCCCGTGCTTTGAAGTGCAAATCCCCGCCTGCGCGGGCAAAATGCCAATTAACACCAGCTTTATCTTCGCCCGCGCAGGCGGGAGCTTGCCCTTTGAGGCGCGGGGGTTCAGCCCCGTGAAACCCGATTTTCAACTTCGCCGTGCCGCGCTCGGTACTGCCGAAGCGCCGCCGCACTCGCACACGGCCATTCTCCAGGGGGCAGCGTCACCGTAGATAAAAGCGTATCCTGCGGCCAGACGAACGAAAACTCGTCAAAGAAATCTGTGACCAGGGTTCCCGCGTCGGAGCGCACGAGAAACACTTCGACCAGCACGCTCCGCCACTCAAAAGCCCGCTTGTGCGAAAACCGCTTGGCTGTGACTTCTTGTGCCTCGCGTTGCGTCCGCAGGAACTCGTCCAGCCGGTCGAAGCTCTGCGCCGGGTACAGCAAATCAATGTCCTTGTGCGGTCTCGGCAGGCAAAGCCCGGACAGTTCTTCCGCCCAGCCGCCGAACAGCCACGTCTTCACCTGCGCGTCCGCCAGCATTTGGACGACTTCGGCAAGCAGAGCAAGCGTGTTTTCAGCTATGATGGACTAGTCTCCAAGCCCAAAAGCCTCTGCTCGCGCCCAGTTAAACAACTTCCAGGAACAGAAGCCGAAGAAAACAGCAAGCACTACTTCAAGACAGACTGCTTTGACTAAGAAGCTCTTGACTAACGGTGCTGTGGGAGCATGAGAGTAGTTCAGTTGTTGGATACGGTTCAAGTGCCGAAAAGGCATCCAAATCAACAACAGTGTTATGCCACAAGCCACAATCGAACCAGTATATCGGGTGAAGACCATACTTATTCCCCAAGCAGGCGCGAGTCCAGTTCTTCGGAGACGGCTTCTGCCAATGGGGCGTAGAGGCAGACGGTGCGCTCGTAAAGGGCCAGCAGCTCGGCGAGCGTCAGGCGGCGGAGCAGGCGGCGGCAGACGGCAGGGTCACACAGAAGCATGGGATGAGTCTTTCTCCGTGAGGTCTTCGGACAAGTGGGCTTTGGCATGGCGGCGGGACAGGCGCCATGCCCAGCCGTCCATCCAGATATCGAACGCGGCGTAAAAGAGCCACAGAATGGCCCCAAACCCGATAACGGACGCCAAAAGCAAGGGACGCTGAAAGACCTGCGCGGTGGTCGCAAGCAGGTCGGTCACGCGCGGCAGACTGAGCAGGTCCCATGAATTGAACCGGCCCCGCATTAGGCCGAGATAGACGCCGAGGGCGCAGAGCGGGAAAATCAAGGGCCGCAAAACAGCGCCGAGGCGGCCCAGGCGCACGCGGGTCAGGCGGTCCAGCGGCCAAACAGCGAGAAAAAAGGCCAGCAGGCCCGCGCCGCTATAGACCAAGTAAAACGCCGTAATCAGGAAAAAGTCAACCCGGCTGTCACTGCTTTGATGCGCCTGCGCGTACAGCGGGCTGCCGGTCAGCGTCTCGAAATAATGCCGCCACTCCGTCAATAAGTAGCATGAGTTCGGCAGAAACGCCAGCCAGACGGCGGCCAGCGGCCCCCAGAGCAGCCACTGGACGTAGCCGGTCGCCTGACGCTCGCGGCGGACGCCCCGCGCAATCACGAACGCCAAGACAACTGGGACAACAGCGAGAAACAAGTTCCAAATAATGCTGGTAATCGGACGCATCACTCGTGCTGCCCCGCTGCCTGCACAATGCGCTCCAAAGACAGCAAATAGGCATGGAACGCCGTCCGGCCCGCCTCGGTCGGCGCGTAGGTCGTGTGGGGCTTTTTGCGGACAAATTCTTTTGCGCTGACGACATACCCGGCATCTTCCAGCTTTGACAGATGAATGGACAAATTGCCGTCGGTGACGGACAGCGTTTCTTTCAGGAAGCGGAAGTCGGCGTCGCCCCGCGCCATCAGCGCGGACATGATGCCGAGCCGCACTTTTTGATGGATCACCTCGTCAAGCGATTCGAGCGATTCCACCAGCGCCGCATATCCGGTTTGGATCACTGCCGCCATAAGGGTTACCAGCCGTGCTTTCGGCCCATCAAAACGCCGTACACAATATGAAAGCCGCCGAATGTCAGCCCCATCATAAAAAGCTGAAGCTGGGTCGGCAGCAGCAATGTCACCGCGCCGGCCAGCACGAACGCCGCGCCGAGATACGACACGGGCCGCACTGAAAACAAGCCGACCGCGCAGATCGCCAGCCCGTAAGTCAGCATCCAGATGCCCCAAACCAAAGCCGCCAGACCGTGCAGGGCGAAAAACGCCGTCAGCGCCAGAGCCGCCACAAAGGCCGGCAGGGCTGCGACAATGATATGCGCCCCCAGCGGCGACGCCACTCGCTTGCCGATAGATTTGGCCCGGCGCTTGTTGCAGCCAAACTCAATCGCCACGGCAAGGGCCAGTTCGATCAGCCACAGCAGCCCCAGCTCAGGATACGCGGAAGACAGGGGCTGATGAGCGTCATACCGGGCGTGCAGGACACGCGACGTGGCAAAAACCCCGGCAATCGCCGACAGGCCGATCAGCACGCCTGAAAGGCCCGACAAAGTCGAATACTTGGTCGAGCGTTCCATCGTCTGCCGGATCACCCGCAGGTTTTCACGGGCTTCTTCCAGCGGGGCAAGCAGGGCGGGCATGGGCGAGTTCCTTTAGTCCGCACTTTACAAAACAAAGTGCTTTATACTGCGTCCAGTATAGCACGACGTTTGGCGCTTGTCAAGCAAAACAAAAAAGCCCGGTACTTTTGTACCGGGCTTTGGGAAAAGCGCCTTTCAGCCGGCAAGACGCGGGAACAGCGACAGCGCGTTCCCGCGCATCGCCTGGGCGCGTAAGTCTCCGGCGAGAAGCGGCGTCTGGTCGAGCTTTTGGGCGAGCGCGGCGCAGCCTTCGGCGGGCGTGAACGGCCAGTCGCTGCCGTAAAGCAAGTGGTCGGGGCGAGCGATTTGCAGAAGCGCACTTAAAAGCTCCGGCAGAGGGGCACCCGCGAGGTCGTAGTACAGCTTCGCCATTTCGCCCTTGAAGTTCACCGCCAGTGCTTCATCCGCAGAAGTGCCTTGAAGCAGGGCATGCTGAGACTCGATCCGGCTGGCAAGCACCGGCAGAGCCGCGCCCGCATGGGGAACGACAATGCGTAAATCGGGGAAGCGCCGGGTAACACCCGACAGGATCATATTGGACACGGTGCGCGTCGTTTCAAACATGAACTCCAGCATCGGACGCGGGTAGCCGAGCGCCAGGCTCTCGCAGCAGGAGCAGGACGGCGAAGTCGGGTGGATAAACACCGCCGATTTCCGGGCGTTCAGCTCTTGGTACAGCGGCTCCAGCTTTTCGTCGCCGAGGTAAACGCCGTCAAAATTGGTTTCCAGAACGACGCCGTCAGCGCCCAAACGGTCCAAAGCGCGGGCCACTTCGGCCACGGCCCCGTCTACGTCCGGCAGGGGCGTGACGGCGAAAAAGCCGAAGCGGCCCGGATTTTCGCGCTTCAATCGCGCCCCCTCGTCGTTGAGCCGGGCTGCCAGCGCACGGGCCGCACCGTCGTCGCCGAAATTGACACCGGGGGATGAGATAGACAGCATGGCGGTCTGTACTCCCAGCGTGTCCATTGTTTGCAGGGCCGACGCTTCGCTCCATTCGGGGATCTTCGGCATCCCGTCGGGATGGCTTTGGCCGTTTTCAATCAGCGCCTGCCGGTAGAAGTCCGGCAGGTAATGGGCATGAACATCAATGCGCGATTGGGTCATAATGCGGGGTTATTCCCCAGATGCGCAGCTCAAAAACAAGCTTACAGGCCGTCGTAGTAGGAGTAGCCGCGTCCTTCGTCGCTCCAATAATCTTTCGGCTCGTCTGCCGTGTAAGTGATCTTGGTGATGGCTTTGATATTTTTCAGGCCCAGCTTCATCGGGACGATCAGGCGCAGGGGAGCGCCGTGTTCGACGGTCAGCGGGACTAATTGCTGCTCGGCATTGTTTTGATGGGTCGCCAGAAGCGCCTGCGGGTGGCGGGCCGTCGGCAGGTCAAGGGACACATAGTACGGGTCGGGATTGCTGTCGCCGTCCAAGTTGACCGACGAATCCAGCCGCGCCCATTTCGCGCCGGGCATGGGCGGGTAGGCATCTAAGAAGTCGGCGAAGCGCAGGCCGCCCCAGCCGGCGATCATGCTCCAGCCTTCGACGCAGACCAGCCGCGTCACCTGATCGTGCCGCCCGCCGTAGTGGGCGACCAGGCTCTGGATATTGCGGGCTGTCAGCTTTTCGACGCGGCCCGATGCCAGCCCTTCGACGACTAATTGCCAGTCGGGAATATAAGCAGGATCGGGTGTCTGGCCGTCGTAGTTGTTCCGCAGATCGCGGGCCGCCTGCGACAGTGCATAAGTCGGCACGGCACGGGTGGGCGAAAACAGGGCTTCGGCGACATCATCGTCAAACCGCAGCGTTTTGTCTAAAAGCTTTGCTTTGCGGGCCGTCGCGGCAACCGGCTTCAGATGAAGCCGGGCACGGGTGTCGTCAGGCAGCAGCCACAGGAATCCGAACGCCGCCGCCGCAAGGCCCGTGCCGTAAAGCAGAAAGTCTCGGCGCGACTGGCTTTTCAAGGCGGCGACCGGCACGCGCACAGGTTCCATCTCGCGGGGCGCGATCGTTTCAATGATCAGCGGCTCTTTCACGAAGGCAGTCGGCACATCGTCAGCCTTCGGCGCGGCATTGGGAGCAGCGTCATCTTTGAGGCCCGGAAATTGAGTTTCTTCTTTGTTTTGATCGTCTGCCATATCTCAATGTAACCGGCGAACGCGCGGGAAAGTTCCGTTTCCATTTCTTTCCTGCCGGGCATAACTTCGTATGCCCATTGCCACCATTAACCCCGCGACCGGGGAAACCCTCCAAACATTTGCGCCGCTTTCCAGCGCCGAAATAGACGCAAAGCTGACGCTTGCTGCCGCCTCGTTTCAAACCTACCGGGGAACGACGTTCGCCGCGCGGGCTGCGTGGTTGCGCCGCGCGAGCGAGATTCTGGACGCCGAAAAGCAGGCGATTGCCGAGACCATGACACTGGAAGTCGGCAAGACGCTCAAAGCGTCTGTCGCCGAAGTGGAAAAATGCGCTGCCTGCTGCCGCTACTATGCCGAGAACGCCGAGAAGTTTTTGGCCGACCAGCCCTATGACATCGGCGGCGACGCGCGGGCGTTTGTCCGCTATCGCCCGCTCGGCGTGGTTCTTGCGATCATGCCCTGGAACTTCCCGCTCTGGCAGGTGGTCCGGTTCGCCGCGCCCGCCCTGATGGCAGGCAACGCCGGCCTCTTGAAGCACGCCGAGAATGTCCCGCAGTGCGCTTTAATTTTAGAAGACGTGTTTCTGCGAGCAGGCTTCGCTGAGGGCGTTTTTCAGGCGCTTCTGATCGAAACGCCGCAGATCCAAAGCGTCCTGGAAGACCCGCGCGTCGCCGCGGCGACGCTGACCGGCTCGGAGCGGGCGGGCATGGCGGTGGGAGCGCAGGCCGGAAGCAAGCTCAAAAAGACCGTGCTGGAACTCGGCGGCTCCGACCCGTTTATCGTCATGCCGAGCGCGGATTTAGACGCTTCGGTTCAAGTCGCCGTGCAGGCCCGAACACTCAACAATGGTCAGTCGTGCATCGCCGCGAAGCGCTTTATCCTGCACGACGCCATTGCGGACGAATGGGCGGAAAAGTTTGTCGCCCGGATGGAAGCGCTCTCCGTCGGCGACCCGTTGGACCCCCAGACCGACATCGGGCCGCTGGCGACGCCGAAGATTTTGGAAAGCTTGGCAGCGCAGGTGATGCAAAGCGTCGCCGCCGGAGCGAAGCTGCTCACCGGCGGCAAACGCTTAGACCGGCCCGGCAATTTTTACCCGCCGACCGTGCTGTCGGACATCCCGCAGTGCGCCCCTGCCTATTCCGAAGAACTGTTTGGCCCGGTCGCGCTTTTGTTCCGGGTATCGGGTTTAGACGACGCCATCAAGCAGGCAAACGACACGCCCTACGGCCTCGGCTCCAGTGTCTGGACTGCCGACCCCGCCGAGCAGGAGCGCTTCATCAACGAGATCGAAGCGGGCATGACATTCGTGAACAGCATGGTCGCATCCGACCCGCGCCTGCCGTTCGGCGGCATCAAGCGCTCCGGCTACGGGCGCGAATTGTCCGAACACGGCCTGCGCGAATTCGTCAATGTGAAAACAGTGTGCGTCGTCTCTCGGAACAAGGCCGAGTGGAAAGTCGCCGTCACGGAATAAGAGAAGCAAAAGAAATAAGATAGCCCGGTGCCTCAGCAGAGGCACCGGGCTTCAGCGCGTGGAGCATTGGCCGCTGCCGCTACGGCCCTGCGCTGACGGCGGTGACGCTCCACAGGTTGCCAGGCGCGTCATCGGTGTACGGCCCGTAGCCGGCGACAGTGAAGTCGAAGGTCGAGTCCACGCCCCACAGCATGGCCCGGCGGTCCGTGTTCCCCCACAGCAGGTGGCTCAGGCCGTCCGGGCCTGTCGCCACCGCCGCGGCGCTCCATAAGCTGCTCGGCGCGTCGTCCGTGTACGGCCCGTAACCGGCAAGCGTGAAGGTGAAGTCCGCACTCACATTCCAGAACATCGCCCGCCGGTCCGTATTGCCCCACAGCAGGTGCGTCATGTTGTCAGGACCCACGGAGACGCCCACCGCCGACCACTTGTTGGCGGCCGGGTTGCTGCCCACCGAGTCGTCGGTGTATGGCCCATAGCCGGCCAGCGTGAAGTTGAAGCTGCTGCCGACATTCCAGAGCATCACGCGCCCGTCGCTGTTGTTCCAGACAATCCGGCTGACGTTGTCCGGCCCGGTCGCAAGCGCCGCTGCGCTCCACAGGTTGCCGGGATCGTTGCTGACGTAATTGTCCGTGTAGGGTCCATAGCCGGCGAGGGTGAAGTTGAAGCTGCTGTCCACGTTCCAAAGCATGACGCGGTGATCGGTGTTGTTCCACAGCAGGTGGACGACGTTGTCGGGGCCGGCCGAGACGGCCGTGGCGTGCCAGATGTTTTGAGGCGCGTTATCGGTATACGGCCCGTAGCCGGCCAGCGTGAAGATGCCGCTGTCATCCACGGTCCACAGCATGACCCTCCCGTCCGTGTTGTTCCACAGCAGGTGGCTTTTGCCGTCCGGCCCCGTCGCCACCGCCGTAGCGCTCCACTTGTTCTGCGGAGCATTGTCGGTGTACGGCCCGAAGCCGTTCAGGGTGAAGGAGCCGTCGGACGCAATGCTCCACAGCATCACGCGCCCATCCGTGTTGTTCCATAGCAGGTGCGTGTGGCCGGAGGCGGACGGGATGCTCCCATACTCATACGCGCCGATGTCGGTCGCGCCGACGCGGGCTGCGCCGCGCTGGTCCGTGGCGGGAGCGCCGATGGACGTGCCGGCGTCAATGCAGGGAGAGCCGGGCAGAAGCGCCCTTGTTTGGGTCGAGCCGCCGTTGTTTTGCAGCGGGCCGAGGCGCGGGTCGGCGCTGAAGCTGCCGCCGCCGTCGGTGTACGCCGCCCCATAAACGGTTGCCGGGTTCAGGTCGCAGTGGTTAATGGTCACGGTGCCGGGGCTGCCGTTGTTGTCAAAGAAGATTTCATCGCCGCCGCCCTGCGGGGAAGTGTCGCCGTAAAAGATGTCGTTGGTCAGCGTCGTGGTGCCTCGAACGATGGCAATCGCGCCGCCGCCGCCGTAGACGTTATCGTTAGTCGTGGCCTGGTTGCCGGTAAAGGTGCAGTTGACGGCGGAAAGGACACCGGAGAGATTGGAGATGCCGCCGCCGCCGGATCTGCCGGCGGTGTTCCCCGTCACGGTGCAGTCGGTCAGCGTCAGCGCGGCGGCGCTGAGGCTGCCGTTGTAGATGCCGCCGCCGGGGCCGCTGCTGGTGTTCCCCGACAGCGTGCAGCCGGTCAGGGTCAGCGTGCCGTAACTGAAAATGCCGCCGCCGGCTCCCGACTGGGCGGTGTTGCCCGCGACCGTGCAGCCCAGAAGCGTCATGGTGCCGTCGTTGAACACGCCGCCCCCGTTTCCGGTGATATTGCCCTGGATGACGCAGTGGGTGGCCGTCACCGTTCCAAAGCGATTCGAGAGGCCGGAACCGCCGAAGTTTTGGATAGTCAGGTTGCTGATGGAGGACGTGGCGGTGTCGGACTCGAAGGCGAGACCGAGCCGGCCGCTCGACGCCGGGACCTGGCTGCCGTCGAGGGTCACGCCGACGGCGGGGCCATGAATGGTCACGCCGGCGGTGGCGAAAAGGATGGGACCGGTGACGGAGATGGTCTGCCGCGCGGCAAAAACGACCGGGTCGAAGATGATGACATCCCCGCTGCCGTCCGCGCGGCTGGCGGCGAGAGCCGCCCGCAGGGACCCCGCCCCGCTGTCGGCAGTCGTGGTGACGATGAGCGTGGCGGCGTGCCCGGCCCCGGCAAGGCCCAGGGCAAGGATCGGCAGGAGGGTTCCGCGCCGGAGGCGCAGGGCAAAGGAGCTGAGGCGAGAAGCGAGAAGGCGGGTGCCTCGGAAAGTGACTGGCAGCAGCATTGGGTGAAGTCCTTTCGAGAACGTCGGCGGCTTCCGCGATGAGAGTAAGAAGACGCGAGGCGGGGCCTGGTATTCTTACCTGCATAAAATATGCCAAGTGCCGGCAAAAGGGGGCGGTGTGACAAGAGTCACAGGCAGGGGGCGATTACTTGATCCAATCCGCCGGACGCGAAGGCCAAGCGGCGCTGCCTTCTGAAAGTTCGCGCCGCCATCGAGATTATGCAGGAGATTTGAGCCTGCAAAACTCACCGAGATGGAGCAACAGAAACTGGGCAGGCAGAAGACCAGAAGAAAAACAGAAAAAAGCCCGGCGCCTCGGAAAAGGCGCTGGGCTTCATCGCGATCGGCGGCGCAATGGAGGCCGGCGCCGGATCGGCAAAAAGGCGGGCGGCCCCGCCGGTCAGAACCAGCGCCGCCGCGAGGCCGAGCTGGCGGCGGCGTCTATTTTTCGTGCTTTTCATCGTACAGAACCTCAAGGGACTGGTTCTCTCCTGACGACTCAAAATAGCGCAAAGCTCCGGTGTCAAGGGCTTGCCCCTGCGTTAAACGGCTTCGGAAAGAGCCGTCTTCCGGGGACTCAGCACTAGAATCAGGTCTTCTTCATCTTTGAGGCGGAAGCGAGTCGCCGAGATATTGCCGCTGCTCATCAAGTAGACATAAATCGGGGCGGAGACGGCGTAAGGTCCCAGCAGAGTTGGGAGATCGTTCAGGCGGATAGGAGCGGTGACGGTCGGCAAAGCAGAAGTCGAAAGCAAAGCAGAAGTCGAAAGCAAAGCGGGAGTCGAAAGCATGGCGTGTTTTCCTTTAGCGCTAAAAATCGCGTGACACAAACCATCTTTGGTAGAGACCCCGTCTTCGGTGGTATTCTCTTTATCGGCAGACTGCCCCTGGATTTCCAGGGGCTTTTTATGGCGTCGCCGGCGCAAGCATACCGGGCGCGAAGGGAGTCAAAGGAGCGGCGACAAGCGCGTATTCCAGCGGCGCTTGAAAGAGCTTAGGGTCGAGCGGCGCGTCGGACACCGACCGAACGGTGAACGTCGTGACGGTGTTGGTCGGCACCGGGCGCGGGGCAGCGCTGCCGCTTTCCACCACGCCGCCGTATTGATTGACACTCCGGCCGTTCGCTGACGCCGGGGTGTGGGTCACAGTCATCCGGGCCAGCAGCGGCAGCCCTTTGTGCTTGTCTAAAGCGTCGGCGAGCGGCTGCTGGAACGGCCCCACGGCGGCGGCGGCAAGCTGCGCGGCCAGGGTGGTATTCTCTTTCGACGGGAACTTGACGTCGTCCGCCAGCCAGATCTCGCCGCTGAGGCTCCATTGCGGCGGGGTAAAGCTGACGCCCGCCCCCCGGCTTCCGCCCGGACCGCCGTTTTCACCTCCTCCGCCTCCGGGGAAGCCTCCGCCGTTCTGGCCGGGAAAGCCCCCGCCTCCCCCACCACCGCCGCGCCGCCGCCGTCCGCCCCCGCCGCGCTGACCGCCACCTTCAGGCCGGTTCCGCGTGAACGTCACCGTGCCGCTGACCGTGTACTGGTGGGCGGGCTGCCCGGCCAGGGTCAGCGTTTGATTTGTCGCGTGCAGGTCCAGCTTGACGGCTTCTTTGGTCTCGCCGGGGCCGCCCGGCAGGGCATCAGTCGGCTCTTCTTCGACGGGGACGGTCATATAATACGATTTCCGGGCCGTGTCCAGGCCGTACAGGATGTTGCCTTTGCCGTCGTACACCAGAGTCGGCTCCCCGGCGGTTTCCAGCCGGGCGTTTGCGCCTTGCAGAAAAAGCTGGACGGCGGCCGTGACCGGCGCGGCCTGCCCGACGCCGACCGTCTGCTGCCCTTGAAGCGTCTCATCCGCCCGTGCCGGCAGCCCGGCAAGGCTCAAAGCCGCTGCCGCAGCAAAGGCATACGCAAAAGTAGAGGGTTGGAAAGGTTTCGGTTTCATGCGATCAAGATACGCCAAAAAAGTGAAGATGTGATGAAAAGATGATAAATGAGCGTGGAACTGAAGTTCTCCGCTGTGGGGCGAAGCGCCTCATGTCCGCCTGCGCGGACAAAGAGCAGAGCCGGTCGGCATTTTTCTTGTACCCGCGAAGGCGGTTACTGGGCGCTTCGCCCCACAGCGAAGGAATTTATTCCCACGCGCCTCGCCTGCGCTTTGCACACTCCCCGGCAAAAATTACGGGCCTTAATTACGGGGTTTCTCTAAAGAACCGCGCCCGGCCTGCCGACACTAGGGGTATCTTTGGAGACACCCCGATATGTCCACCGCAGCACCGACAATCAGTTTTTCCGGCCTGGCGTCCGGCCTTGATACAACCAGCATTATTACTCAGCTCACGACAACGGCGCAGATCCCGATTACCAATCTGAACACCCAGATTACGGGTTATAACTCGCAGACCGCCGACTGGCAGACCCTGAACACTAATCTCGCCGCCCTGCAATCCGCCGTCAAAACGCTCTCGAATCAAGCGACGCTGAATGTCCCCAATGCGGCGTCCTCCAACACCGCCGCCGCGACCATCACCGCCCAGGTCGGCGCGACCGTCGGCAGCCATTCGCTCACCGTCTCCCAGCTTGCCACGGCGCAGGAAGTCGTCTCGACGCCACAAAGCAGCGCGTCCACCGCGCTCGGCCAAAGCGGCTCGTTTACGCTGAACGGCAAAACGGTCCAGATCAACACAAGCGATGCGCTTTCCGACGTCGCAAGCAAGATCAACGGCGCAGGCGCAGGCGTCACGGCAAGCGTCGTCAATGTCGGCACGAACGATTACCGCTTGACCCTGACCAGTTCTCAGACCGGCGCGGCCAATTCTCTCGCCGCCGCCGATACCGGAGGCACGGTCCTCAGCTCGCTGGGGCTGATCGAGTCCGGGGCAGCGGCCATCCGCCAGCCCATCTCTTACACGCAGGGGACGACGGCGTACACCGGGGCGGCGTCGCTGACGCTCGGCAGCGCGACCCAGTCCGTCGGCTCGCTGCTCGGCATCGCCGGCGGGTCAGCCCAATCGGGAACATTCCATTTGTCCAACGGCGGCACGGGCGCGGGCAATGAAGCCGACATCGCCGTGAACTTAAACACGGACTCGCTGACTACCATCGCCAATGCGATCAACAAGGCCGGAATTAACGGCGTCTCGGCGGAAGTCGTCACCGTTCCCGATGCCAACGGAAACTTAGACCGCGTCCATCAGCTTCGCATTGTCGGCACGGGGACGACCGCGCCGTCGTTCACCGATACCAGCGGAACGCTCGCCACTCTCGGCGTCCTGCAAAACCCGTTCACGCACACGGTCACGCCCGCGCAGGACGCCAAATTCAACCTGGACGGGCTGGATCTGACCCGGTCCACCAACACGATCAATGATGCCGTTCCCAGCGCATCCCTCACGCTGTTGTCTGGAACCACGGCGGTTCCGGCGACGACCACGCTCAGTGTCACCCAGAACACGGCGTCCACGGTGCAGGCCGTGACCTCCTTTGTGTCTGCCTACAACGCCGTTCAGGACTTCATCACGGGTGAAAACAAGTTCACGCCGCCGACCAACACGGCCCTCGGCGCCACCGGCAGCAGCCCGGCCTTGTTCGGCGATACCCAGCTCACCCAGATCCAGCAGACGCTGTCATCGGCCCTGACTGCCGTATCCGGCAAGAACACGCTGTCTTCCATCGGAGTCACTTTGAACGGAACCAACGATCTCGCCGTGGACTCGAACGCGCTGACTACGGCGCTCCAAGCGGACCCGAACGCCGTGTCCAATTTGTTCGGCCTGTCGGGGACTTCCGACAGCGCCTCGGTTCAATTTGTCGGCGGCAGCGCCAAAAGCATCGCCTCCACCGGCGCGGGCTATGCCGTTCAGATTACCCGCCCGGCGTCTCAGGCGACGGGAATTGCCGGCACGGCGTCGGCCCTCGGCACAGCCAGCGCGGTGCCCGAAACGCTGACCTTCGGCGGAGTTATCTTCCCCAGCGGCGTCAAGCTGACCGTTCCCGCCGGCAGCACCGTCCAGCAAACGGCAGCTTTGATCAACTCCACCAGCAGCCTGAACACGAACATATATGCGTCGGTGAACGCCTCCAACCACCTCGTTATCGCGTCCCAAAGCTACGGTGCAAACACCAATTTCACCGTGTCTTCCGACCGGGCCGCAGGGACAGCCAATTCCGGCATCGGGCCGTCGCTTGCGATCACGGCGGGCGCGGATGTCGCCGGGACCATCGGCGGCGAGGCGGCCACCGGCACGGGCCGGACGCTGACGGGCAACACCGGCAACAAGCACACCGAAGGCGTCCAGCTTTTGATCACGGCCACGGCGGCCTCGGCGGCAGGCGGCAATACCGGCCATGTCACGGTGACGCATGGGGTCGCCGACGGCCTCAGCTCGGCTCTCACCCAAATACTCGACCCGACCAACGGCGCGGTCGCCGGGGCGGAAAATGGCCTGAACTCGCAGATTTCGTCCGCCCAGGCCCAGATCACGCAGATCCAGACCACGGTGGACACATATAAGACTTATCTCACGCAACTTTTCAGCACAATGGAAACCCGTGTCAGCGCCCTGCAAGCCCAGGGCAGCGCGTTTTCCGCCGCCTTCGGCAGCAACAGCAGCACAACGTCCAGCACGTCGTCTACCACAAAATCCGTTTAACAGTCAGCCTCACTTGATAGTCAAAGGAACCGAATGAGCCTTCCAAACCCTTACGCCCAGTACCGTCAGAACTCCGTCGAGACGGCGTCCCCCACCCGCCTTGTCGTGATGCTGTACGACGGCGCGATCCGTTTTCTGTCCCAGGCGCTGGCCGCGATGCAGGCCGGGCAGCACGCCCAGCAGTCGGTTCTCATCGGCAAAGCTCAGGCAATCATCGCTCACCTGCACGACACGCTCGACGCCGAAGCAGGCCGCGCGTTCGCCGAGTCGCTGTCCGGGATTTACACCGCGCTGCTGCGGACGCTGACGCAGGCGAACATTGAAAACCAGCCGCAGCCGGTTGAAAACGCCCTCCGGGTCCTGCGCGACCTGCGCGAGACTTGGGCCGAAGTAGACCGCCTGTGCCAAAGCGAAAGAACAGCGGGCCGCGAGCTGGTCGCAGCTTAAGAACAAAGACTTAAGAACAAAGACTTAAGAACAAAGAAAGGCTGTAAGTGATGTCACTAACGGCACGCAATACGGAACGCACAAAATTCACGACGCTGCTGGCGCTGTCTCAGCAGCAGATCAAGGCGCTGGAAGCCGACGATCTGCTGCGCTTTGATGAAATCCTTGCCGAAAAGCGCAGTTTGATTGAAAGCCTGACCCAGAGCCGCAGCTCCGTCACCACCGACACGGCGCTGGAGTCTTTGGTATCCCGCATTGAAGACGCCGACAAGGCCGCCCAGAAGCTGCTGTTCGCCAAAGTCGGGGTCATCATGCGGGAAATGAACCGGGTCAACCGGCAGGAGAAGGCACGCGGCGCGTACCGCCGAGACGCGCCCCCCGCCGCCCCGCGCCCCCTCGGCTTCATGCCTGACACTCCGATGTTTGTAGACGCCCGCTCTTAAGCAAAAGTCATCACAAAAAACCCGTTATGAAAAGATAATGCCTTATCCTTTCATAACGGGTATCCTTAATAAAGTTTTCTTGATTAGGATCGCGATGAAACACAAACCAAGTTCACGAGGAAGTACCTTTCACTCTGCCTTCGGCATTACTGTGTCTCTGCTCGTTGAAGTCATCCCTTAAAGGAAAGAGCAGGACAAAAAGACTCCTCATGTTCGGTTCTTTTCATGTTCGGTTCTTTTGCCCTGCTCTTTCGCGTTGATATTCGTACCGGCTGACTGGAAGGCTGCTTGAAAACCAGAAACCTGCCATGGGGAAGAATACTGTTCTGGCTGTGTTTGATTCTGGCGCTGCTTGCGATCAGCTTTATCTGTTTTGAGAAGTTCCTAATGAATGACATCTGCTCCTACGGCGGCAGCCCCTACTGTGACTAATGCATCATCGGGGACGGCTTCGGGGCGCTGAGGTCCTTCGTGCCGGGGGTGCGGGTCAGGGTCGCCAGCAGGGAATGGCCGTCGTCGCGGTGCTGGGGGGGAAGCAGAAACAAGACGCCTCCCGAAAGGCCGAGCGCGGGCGGCGCGGGCTGTCCGCCGCAGTCCAGGCGCAGTTTTAGGAAACGCGGCAGGATGTCCGGCTGCCAGCGCCCGTGCGAAAACGGCGTCTCGCCCGCCTTCTGGTCCAGCACGAAGATTTCGCGCCGCGACCGCAGGCTGCCCCCGGCATACAGCGCGTACAAAGACGCCGCCCGGACCGTCCGCGTCCCTGAAAGCAGCCCTTCGACAAACGCCTGCATTTCTGCCAGCAGCGCCAGCGCATCCGTGGGGGCGACGAGCCGGTGCGTGACCCCGCCGCCGAGCGCCCCGGCAAACTCTTCCGGCATCTCGGCAAGCTGGCAGTAGCCCCCCGACGGCGACAGCACCGCGCGGGCGACTTCGTTCCGGTACTCCGTCCCCGCCCCCACCTGCTTTTTAATATACGCAATCGCCAGCCCGTGCCGCTCCGACTGAGCCGCCCGAACCGCATCAAAATCCGTGTTAGTTGGCATAAACATAATTACTTGAAACTCGGCAGAATGATACCCTTCATAATGACGTTTTGAGTCAAGACGAAGACTAAAAGTGTCGGCAGTGCGGCGAGAGTGAGTGCGGCCATCATCACATACATGGGAGCGCCGCTGGATTGCAGCTCATAAATCCAGACCATCAGCGTCCACATCTTGTGGTCCTGGCAGATCGTCATCGCATACAAAAAGCCGCCGTAAGCCGCTGAAAACGCGCCCAGCCCGATGACCGCGAAAATTGGACGGCTGAGGGGCAGCGTGATGGTCCAGAACATGCGCAGTTCACCCGCGCCGTCCAAAGTCCCGGCTTCGTACAGCTCGCGCGGCAGGCTGTCGAAAAAGCCTTTCAAGAGGAAAATCGAGTAGCCGGACGCCGCGCCGGGCAAAATCAGCGCGGCATAGGTGTTCAGCAGGCCGAACTGCTTCAGCAGCAGAAAGTTCTGGATCAGCGAAATCTCACCGGGGAACGACATCGTTGCCAGTAAAAACAGCAGCACGGCGTTCCCGTAGGACAGATTATACCGCGAAAGAGCATACGCGCAAAGCGGGTTCACGACCAGCGTGGTCAAAATCGCGAGAAAGCAGTAGATAAACGTCACGGAAACGGCGCTGCCGTGCAGGAAGACAAATTGCAGCACCAGCCGGTAATTGCGGGTCAGGTAGTCCCGGCGCAGCTCGCCGGTGTGCGCCTGCACAAACGCCCAGTCGGAGGCGGCAACGGGCAGAGGTTGGTCTGCTCGCGTTGGCTCCGAACTGCGCCAGCGGGTTTCCGGCGTGTCCGCCGAAAGCGCGACCAGCGGGGCGACCCGCAGGAACGCGATCCAGTCCAGCAGCGGCGGCCCGTCAAAGGGAAGTGTTTCCGGGTCGGGAAGCATCACGGAGCGAAAAGACGTCAGGCGCGTCCCGTAGCTTTTGTTGTAATCAGCAATGCTGTTCTTGTACTGCGCGGCGAGAAACGCCTGAAACGCCGGCGCCGCCGACGGCGCGACGCGGGTGTCACGGAACGGAAGCTGGGTGCGGACGAACTTCTCCCAGTCCCCACGCTGCCGCGCATTGCCCGCCGGCTGCGCCGTAAGCAAAATGCCGCTGTAGGAGGGCAGGCGCGTTCCCCAGGCTGCGTTCAGCGTTTTGAGGTCCGGCTCGGCTTCTTCTTTGAGCCAGCGCTGATACAGCGGGTCCGCACCGACCACCACAAAGTAATTTGCGGGCAGCGTAGCTTCAAACGCTTTCCAGTCCGCGCTTTTCGCATCGCTGCGGGAAGTCCAGGTGTGAGAGCTTGGCTGCTCAAACGGCGGAAAAACCGTCAGAAAGTCTTCGTCCTCCTGGCTGTAGGCTAAATCCAGCGCCCGAATGCTGCCGTGGAATCGGGTCCTGAGAAACGCATGGTATTTATCCAGCAGCGGGCTGGGGCTGTACGCGGCTGCCGCGCCGCCGAAGCCTGCGCTTTTGTACTGCGCGGGCAGGGCCGCCGCGAACAAGTCCCACGCACGGACCGTGTTGGGGGCGCTTCGAGTCGGCGGCCTGACATCTTGCAGCGCGGCGTAATTCGTGCCGTAAGCGGCGTTGATCGCGTCTATGTCGCCCCGGCACTTGTCTTCCGCGTACTTGCCCAGCAGCGCCGTGTCGGAATACAGGTAGCGCGGGACAATTTCAGGGCTGGACTTTTCGTACTGCGATTCGGTAGACGCGCCGAGCATGACCAGGAACGGGTAGACCATCGCGGCCGCGCCAAGCGTAAGGATCAGGTACAGCGCCCCGACGAGGAAACGCATTTTGGGGGTTTTGCGGCCAACCGCCGGGATCAAAGCCATGCTCGTATTATATCGGGAAGCGGGCGGGATTGCAAGGGGGAAGAACCCCTCCCGCTCGTTCCTCGCTCCCTCCCCGAAGCGGAGAGGGTCGAAGAAACAAATATAGCCTCTGCCTCTTGTTCAGAAGCAGGGGCCGTTGTAAACAATCTCTGGCCCTCTCCGCTTCGGGGAGGGAGCGAGGAACGAGCGGGAGGGGTTCTCACCACCGTACCGCGTACAGCGCAAAGCGCGACGGCAGCGTCTCGGCGGCATCGGCCTTGCGGAACGTCTGCCGGGCGTAGTCCCGCGTCTCAGCCAAAATCTCGGCGTGGTCGTGTTCGGGGATGCTCCACATCTGCGAGTACGTCCGCCGGCCCAGGGCGTCCAAAGTCAGCGCGGTCGGGACGGTACGCTTCCAGGCAAGCACCGGCGTTTGGAGCAGCGAGACGCTCGCACCCAGGCCGCCGTCACGCTCCCGGCGGCGCAGAAAAGACAACGCAGGCGACAGGCCCGCCGTGCCGAGGCTTGCCGCCAGAACACGCCGGGCGCGAGCGCGTTCAAAGTAGAAGTCTACCAGCACCGACCGGCCTCCCGTTTCGATGCCGAGGAACAGAATGCCGGTTTGGGGAACGAGAACACGCCGGGCTTCCGCCAGCGCCAGCGGCCAGCGCTCCATCAGGTGCAGGATATGCACCATCAGGACACCGGAAAAGACGCCGGAACGCAGCGGCAGGCGCTGCAAATCGGCCTGGGTCAGTGCGAGTTCTCCGGGTGCGGATTTCGCGGCAATTCGGCCCATCATGGGCAGCGACACGTCTGCGCCGACCACTTGGCCCGGATACAGGCGGGCCAGCGGGGCCGCAAACCGCCCGGTGCCGACCCCTGCGTCTAAAAACAGGCCGCCGCGCTCTAAGTGCGTTTCGCGTCCCAGCAGCCGGACAATCTGCTCCGTCTGGGTTTCTGGGATCACCCGCGTCAAATCGTAATCACCGGCCACAGAGTCAAACGACAAAAACCGGCCCGGCGTCATCGGCATCAAGTCGGTCCCGCTTTAGGCGTCGAGATGGACGGCGCGACCACATACAGCGGAACCAGGCTGAACGGGTTGTCCGTATCGCCGCTTGCCAGCCGCCGCGCCGCAAGCTTGCATAACCCTTCCGGCGGTGTCCAGGGCTGACACAGCGCTTGGCCGGGCCAATCCGGGAAGAGCACCGTATCCCCGCACAGTGTTACGTTTTGACGCTCGCTGATCGCCTCCAAAGACGCCGCAAACGGCGCTTCGGTGCAGACGCCGCGCTCATACGCGCCTGCGTAAACTTCCCCCCGGCGCGACGGCAGCACAGGCAAAACCGCGCCCTCCAGCCCGGACAGCACCGCCGCATAAGCGTCTAAAGTCCCCACCCCGACCAGCGGCTTTTCCAGCACCTGCGCCAGCGTCTTCGCCGTCGTCACCCCCACCCGAACGCCTGTAAACGAGCCGGGGCCGAGGCCGACCGCGAACGCCGTCATATCAGCAAGCGTCAAATTATTGCGCGTCAGCAGCCCATCCACTTCGCCGAGCAGACGCCGCGACAAGCTGCGCTTGCTTTGAAACAAACTCACAGCCTGTACGGCTCCATCATCTTCGGCCAGCGCAAGAACGCAGAATGTCCCGCTTGTGTCTAGTGCGAGAAAGGTCATAGGAAAGAAACCTGCTCGGTCTGATACTGCTGCCACACCCCTTCGAATGCAGCCAGCGCCGCATCCAAATCCTCGAAAAGCCAGGGGATGCCAGACCCAGCACGAAGACCATAAACTTCTTCTGAATTTAATAGGCTTTCAATGCTCTCGCGATTTCGTTCCGAGATTAAAACAGCGGAGCATTTCGGTACGCTTCCGAACAGACGGTATATCTGATCGGTTTCTGCCATAATCTGCTCCGGCCCCCATTCCAATGGGAGCATATCGCCCCATTCGTAGCTCATCGCGCGGTAGTCAAGCACGAAAAATGAGGTTTGCCATGCCGCCGCCGCCGCCGTGATAATGGCGTCAATGTAAATCGCATCGCTGTTTCCCTTGCAGCCAAAGCCGTACTCACCTTCGAACGCGACAATAAGCACTTCGCGGCTGGGCACGTTTGGCAAAAAAGTTGTGTAGATGCGATATTTGAGTGCGCTGAGTTCCTCAAAGGTGTGTTCAGTTAGCTCCATCCAGCACCTCCAAAAGTTGAGCGGCACGTAAACCCCGCGCCGTCACGACAATCTGCCGCGTGTCGGGGCCATCGGCGGAGAGCGCGATGTCGAGACGGTCTGGGGGCAGGGCGTCGGTGATTTTGTCGGCCCACTCAATCACGACGACGCCGTCGCTGCTGAGATATTCGTCAAACGCTAAATCGTAGAGGCCGGACGAGTCGGGCAGGCGGTACACGTCAAAGTGATACAGCGGAACCCGCCCGCCGGGATGCTCGGAGACAAGTGTAAACGTCGGCGAGTTCACAGGCTCGTCCGGCGGCAGGCCGAGGCCGAGCGCGAGACCTTGCGTGAACGTCGTCTTGCCCGCGCCGAGATCGCCGACGAGGCAGAGCGTGTCACCGGGTTCAAGCAGTGCGCCGAGACGCCCGGCGAGGGCGCGTGTCTCGGCGGCGGAATGTGTTTGAAGGGAGCGTGTCATAAGAGCTATGGCCCAGAATTTCAATCCTGGGCCTTGTAACACCCTACCCGCCCCAGTTCCACATGAGCGGGTTGTTGTCCAGGCGGTCGGTGACGGTGCGGCCGATCTCGTCAATCGCATCCAAGTCGTCTTCGTCAATGTCCACGTCTCCGGCGGCGGCATTTTGCGTCGCCTGCTCGGCGTTTCGTGCGCCGACAATCGCGCTGGTCATCGGCTGGGCGATGAGCCAGGCCAGCGACAACTGGCCGACCGAGACGCCGTACTTGTCGGCGAGCGGGCGCAGCTTGTCCAAAGCATTCTGGGCGCGTTCGTAGTTCTCGCCGGAAAACAGCTTGTTGCCGCCCCGGTTGTCGCCTTCCTCAAACGTATGACCGCGCTTAAACTTGCCCGTCAGCAGACCCTGGGCGAGCGGCGAATAGGCAAGGATGGAGATTTTGTTGTCCACGCAGTACGGCCCGGCATCGCCCTCCACCTGACGCCAAAAAAGCGAATACGGCGGCTGAAGGCTGTCAATGCGCCCAAGCTTAGCGGCTTCCTGGAGCTGCGCCCGGCTGAAATTGGACACGCCGATGCTGCGGATTTTGCCCTGCTCTTTGAGCTGGGTCAATGCTCCCAATGTTTCTTCCATCGGCACGACATCCGTATTAAAACTCCCCGACGGCCAGTGGATTTGATACAGGTCAATGCGGTCCGTCCCTAAGTTTGTTAAAGACCGCTCGCAGGCTTCAATGACTTGGTCACGCTTCAAATGATCGGCGAATACTTTGGACGCGATGACGATCTGATCGCGCTTCGGCCCTAACGCCTGGCTGAGAATGCGCTCGGAGTGGCCTTCGCCGTAGGCTTCGGCGGTATCGAAGGTCGTAATGCCGCTGTCGAACGCGGCCCGGTGGGCGGCGATTGTCTCCGCGTCGTCAATGCCGGTCCAGCCGGACTTGCCGGCCTGCCAGCCGCCGAAAATAATGGCGCTGATCTGGATTTTCGAGCGTCCAAGCTGACGGTGCTGCATGAAAAATGTCCCCTTAAAAATGTCCCCTTGGGGCGCAGTTGCTGCTCTCGTTATGCCCAGTGTGACTGGAAGTATAAGCGTTTTGGAAAAAATTGTTACGCGGAAAGCGCGTAGTCTACGGCCTCTTCCACCGTCATTGCCCGCCCGGCCTCCCAGGCGGCGGCGAAAGCGTCTGCGCCGAGAGCCGCCCGCGCCGCTTCCGCCCGCCTGTCGGATTGGTCCTGGTCGGCAGATTGGAGTGGCCTGCCGAGGTCTTCCCGCACCCACGCCGCGATGCCGAGCAGGCAGGCCGTCCCCCCGAAATCATTTTGCGCCAGCGCCACTCCGGCCATGCCTTCGAGGCTATAGGCCACGCCCCACTGATCCCCCATTTCACGCTTGAGGGCGAGGCTGTCCGCCAGCAAAGAACGCGCGTCCCGCACGTCGCCTTGCTGCAAGGCGACAACGCCCAGATTATCGAGGAGCATAGCCGTGAGGTGCGGGTTGCCGAGTTCCCGCGCAAGCGCCAAGCCTTCTTCCAGCAGGGGCCGGGCGGCGGCGTAGTCGCCCCTATCTTTCGCTAAATTGCCGAGGTTGTTGAGCGAGCCGGCGATGCCGTCCTTGTCGCCGAGCTGCCGCCAAAGGGCAAGGCTTTCCTCGAAGAGCGGCTGCGCCGCTGCGCTGCGGCCCTGCTTCTGCACGGCCATTCCCAGCCCGCCCAGCGCAACAGCGACATTCGCCCGGTTCCCCTGCCGCCGCCAGATCGCGAGGCACTCCTTCAGCATTGCCTCCGCAGCGGCATGGTCGTCCTGCATCGCCGCAAAACTGCCGGCAAAGTAAAAGGCCATCACCGCCGCTTCCTGCGTTTTTTGGTCTGCCGTGTTTTTCCAGTCTTGAACTCTTTCCAATGCCCGGCCCAGCCACCGGCGTCCTTCGGAAACATGGCCGCGCAGGACCCAGAACCGCGAAAGTTTCACGGCTAAAGACAAGCCCGGTTCCACGCCTTCTTCGGAATGCTCAAAGAACGCAAGGCTTGCCCGCAGGTTGTCATGCTCTGTTTCGAGACGCGACAGCCAAGATGACGCTTCCGGCCCTTCCAGCTTCGGATTGGCCTCCCGCGCTAAGTTCAGAAACCACGCCGCCGCCCGTCCTCGCACGGCTTCGACTTCTCCACTTTCTTCCCCTCGGTCTTTGGCGTACTGCCGCACCGTTTCCAGCAGGCCGTACCGTTCCGTCCGCTCGTCGTAGATCACCAGGGACTTGTCCAGCAGCGAAGTCAGCAGGTCCAGGACTTCCCAGTCTTCAATATCTTCACCCGAACAAACTCCTTCCGCCGCCGCTAAAGTCCACCCGCCCGCGAACACCGACAGCCGCCGAAGCACAGCCTTTTCCTGCGCCGTCAAGAGGTCATAGGACCAGTCCACCAGCGCCCGCAAAGTCTGCTGGCGCGGCAGGGCCGTCCGCGAGCCGCCGGTCAGCAGCCGGAACCGGCTGTCCAGGCGCGTGTTGATTTCTTCTACCGGCAAAGACCGGACACGGGCCGCCGCAAGCTCCAAAGCCAGCGGAATGCCGTCCAAACGAGAACAAACCGCAGACACCGCAGGCATATTGGCCGCCGTTACCAGAAATGACGGCTGTACGGTCTGAGCGCGTTCGGCGAACAAGCGCACGGACTCGCTTTGGGCCAGCGCCGGTACTCTATATACCTGCTCGCCCATTACGTTCAAGGCTTCCCGCGAAGACGCCAGCAGATGAACACCGGGGCAGTGTTTGAGGACCTGAGCGGCCAAAGACGCACACGCGCCGACCAGATGCTCGCAGTTATCCAAAACAATCAGCAGCCGCTTCGGCTTCAGCCAGTCTATCAGCGTCTGCGTGATTGTTTGTCCCGCTTCCTCACGCACCCCCAGCGCCTCGGCCACCGCCTGCGCCACGAGCGCGGGGTCGGGCAGCGCGGCAAGTTCCACCAGCCAGACGCCATCTCCCTCGCCGTCCAGCAGGTCTGCGGCGACCTGCAAAGACAGCCTCGTTTTCCCGGTGCCTCCCATGCCCGTCAGCGTCAGCAGGCGGGTCTTAGTCAGCAGGCTTTTGACCTCGGCTACCTGCGTTTCGCGGCCGACAAAGCTCGTCGGCTGCTGGGGCAGGTTGTTCGGCAGGCGGAGATTGTCCAGCGAGCGCAGCGGGCCGAAGCCGGCGGGCAAGGCGGGATGACAGACTTGAAAGACCCTCTCAGGCCGGCCCAGATCTTTCAAGCGGTGCCGGCCCAGGTCTAACAGGGTCACAGATGGCGGCAGGCGTCCTTCAACAGTTTCATAGACGGCGCCCGACAGCAGCGTTTGCCCGCCGTGTCCGGTCGCCATCAGGCGGGCGACCCGGTTGAGCGTTTGTCCGAAGTAGTCGCCGCCCCGCTCCTCGGCGTCCCCCGCGTGCAGGGCCATACGAACCAAAAGCGGGGCTTCCGTTTCCCAGGCTTCGGCTCCGAAAGCAAACTGAGCAGCCAGGGCAGCTTCCAGCGCCTGGCTCCCCGTCGGAAACGCCGCGCAGAATGCATCGCCGACGGTTTTGAAGACGCAGCCGCCGTTATCTTCGATACTCCGGCGCAGCAGCGCGTCATGGCGGGCCAAAGCAGGCCGCATGGCGTCGGGGGCTTGCTCCCAAAGCTTGGTGCTGCCCTGGATGTCGGTGAACAAAAACGTCACGGTGCCGGAAGGCGGAGGGGGCATGAGAAGCTCCAATCCATGTTTAGCCAAAATCTCCACGGGGCTGAACCCCCGTGCTTCAAAGGGCAATTCCCCGCCTTCGCGGGCAAAGACAGGGACAGACATATCGTTCAGGGCAGGGGCCGCTTCTAAACTAGCTTGGCGGCAAAGGCGGACACGAGAGACGCCAGCAGGGCTGCCGCGAACAGGCGGATCGCCCAGAGAACCGACCGCAGCTTGGCGGTGACAATGCGCGAGTTGATCCAGACTTGGTCGCTGATCTGGTTCATCGCTTTTTCTTCGTTGGTCAGTGTCCGGTGAACTTCGGCTTCGTAGTCCCGCGCCGACGCCCGGCGGGCGATGTGGCCGAAGAAGATCAGCGAGTCGTCGGCTTCCGGGCCGCCGGAGACCAGCTTCGGCGCAATGCAGTTCAGACTGAACCCGACCGAGACCAGACCCAAAATCAGCGCAAGAAGGTCCAGGCCGAGAACGACCGGATGCTTCACCAAAAACGCTTCATCAAACCCGCTGACGCGGCCAAACGCGCTGACGGCGGCGTTCGCCAAAATGGCGTTGGCGCTGAGAACGGCGGCGGCTTTGGTATCGCTATTTTTGATCCAGTGGTTGAGCAGGTCAAAGATCTGCCACAAAATGCGCGTCGCTTCCACCATCTCGGCGGATGTCGGCTCGGCGGATGTCGGCTCGGCGGGTATCATCTGCGTAATTTGTCTTAAGTCGTCCGACGGCTGCATGGCATTTCCCTACGGTGCAATTTAGCACAATTCGCTCATAATGTAAAGTGAGCTTACGGCATTGCTTCCAGCGCCGCGAGTTTGTCCAAATACGCGCAGGCGGTGGATACGAACTGGGCGTGGGACCAGGTCAGGGGCGCGACCGACAGCGGCTCCAGGGTGAACGGATGGACTTGTTCGGGCAGGACGCCGGTGGACAGGGCGCAGCGGGCGGCCCATTCCAGCAGGTCTTTGGCGCCGCGAAGCTCGGCAGGCTTTTTGGCGACAGCGATGTACCAGTCGGCCAGCCAGAGGGTGCAGATGATCCACGGGTTGCCGGGAACGGTGTCGAAGTCATCGGATACCCGGAAGTAGTAGTCCCGCTCGTACCGGGCCAGGCCGCCCCCGCCGGTCTTGACCCAGAGCTTCCGGCCTATGCGGGCCAGCGTCGCCGCGACTTTGGGATCATCGGCAGGAAGGACGCCGAACGCGAACAGGGCATACGCCGACGCATCGCAGGTCATGTCCCGTGTCAAGTTCCCGGCGGCATCGGTCGTGACCATGCGGGCGAACGCGCCCGCTTCGTCGTCCCAAAAGTGCGCCAGCAGCGCGGATTTCGTTTCAGCGGCGGCCCGCGCCCAGCGTTTCGCCGCCGGATCGCCGCCTTCGGATGCCAGCTCCGACGCCGCCTCAAGCGCCCCGATCACGGCGGCTGTGGTAAAGATATGAGTCCCGCGCCGCTCTTCCCACAAATCCCATGACGGGCGCGGCAAGTGATTGGGAAAGCGAAATTCGGCCAGAAAGTCGGCGGCAGGCTGGACAAACTCTTTGGTAAAGCGGCGGACAAACGCCGAGTCGCCGTATTTAAGGACGTGCCGGCGAAAGGCCCAGATCACCAGCGCCGTGCCGTCTTCCTGAAACGGCACTTCCGGTACGCCGTCCACCACCCAGGGATGCCACGATGCCCCGACAGTCCCGTCCGGCCCGTACTTGTGCATGAGCGCGGCCCGGTCTTTCGGGAGAACGCGGGCGCAGAACTCAAAAAACGGGCGCGAGATTTCGTCCAGCCCGACGCTGTCCATCGCCGCCGAAACCAGCGCTCCGTCGCGCGGCCACAGGTACGAATAATGCGCCCGCGCCGTGTCCATGATGTCCGTGTCGTTCGACGCGAGTATCGCCCCCCGCTTATCCGCCTGCGTCCGAATAATCAACAAGCTGCGCGTGAACAAGTCTGCCACGCGGGGCGGGAGCCTCGCGAGATCCGTCCGGCGCAGGGCAAACCCGCCGTCAATGCCCGCCGTCTCCGACAGGGCTTCTTCAAACCCGCGCTTTTGCAGGGCATCCTGCATGGCGAGGACTTCCTCGCGCGTTTCGCCCGCCGCCATCCACCCCCGCAGTGTCGCCGCGCCGTTCGGAGGGACCATGCAGGCGTAGCTGACAACACTGTCTACCGACCCCTGCGCGATGGCATTGCCCGACAGCTCGCCGTCTTCCGCGTCCCGCCAGACGCCTTCCGCGCCCCGGAAGCCCTTTTCGCCGCAGGCATACTGGAAGATGCCCCTTTCACTGGACGCTTCTCCAATTCGCCCGCCGAACAAAAAGTACCGGTCCCGCTTGTAGTGGATGAGCGCGTCGGCATACGGGTCGTAAAATGCCGTGTCCCCGATGTCGCTTTCATCAATCCGCAGATCGTGGGCAAAAAACAGCCGCACTTCCCGCGCCTCGCCGTGCAGGTTCTCCACCCGGAACCGCGACAGAAAAACGTCCGCGTCATGCAGCGCCGCATGGCTGATCTTGAGCCGTATTCCCAGCCCCGTGTGCGTCGCCGAACAGTCCGAGACCAGCGTGTCCGCCTCGTAGCCGAGCCGCCGCTCCCAGCCGCCGTCCTCCAGCCAGGCAAACCCGTCTTCCGTCCACACTCCCACCCGGCATCGATGCCCGCCGACATGGTTCGCCCAGCCGACATAGGGGAAATAAATATCACGCACCGAAAAGTGACTGTCCAGATTGACCAGCAGCGCACCATTGCCGAACACTAGAGGACGAGGCATGACGACTCCATTTCTGCCCAGAGTTTACCTGCCCGGCCCGAAGTCCGTCAACAGAACATCGTTAATCTCCCGGCGAGGCATCTCCGCCCACGAGTTCATACCAAGTTTTACGCCCGATCACGCCATCCGACGTATGGCCGGTCTGCTTCTGAAATGTCTGAACGGCAGTTTTCATTTGAGCGCCGAAAACGCCGTCTGCGGCGACCGCGTAGCCTTGCTGGCGCAGCTCATATTGCGCTGCTCGCACGGCAGGACCGGCGCTGCCCTGATGAATGGTAACGATCAGAGCCTCCCACGTAGGATCGTTCGTCTCGCCCGAAGCCACAAGGTGATGAGCAGACTGGAACTGCCGCAGCGCCTTCTGCGTGGCGGCTCCAAATACGCTGTCTGCCGAGGTCTTGTACCCATGCGACGCTAACAGGAGTTGAACGGCACGGACTTGGGCGTCTTTATCGCCTCTGGCGGCAAAGGGCCAGTTTCGCAGCGGTGCATCCGCGAAGCCGGGGTCTGCAAAGCTCAGCACGAGCAGCAGACAAGCGGCGAAGGAAACAAAACGAGACAAACTTTTCATGGCAGTTCTTTCCAGTGATTTGGCCTGAGCATGATCCTGCACTTGACGCAGCTTCTGGGAGGGTAGCTATTCAACGCAGCAGCATCTGCGTCTTTTTGCAAGAGCGCCATTTCGGTTTCTTTTCGCAGTATGTGCCACCACAAAGTTTAGCATAATTGCTCGGCATTGTAAACGAAATAGGTACAATAGCGGCATGGAAGACGAGCAAGTGAGAGAAGAGCGAAGAATGGACAGCGGGGAGCTGGCGCGGGACGTGCGGCTTTTGGGCAACGCGCTGGGCGACGTACTGCGGGAGCAGGGCGGCGACGCGCTGTTTGAGCGTGTCGAGCGCATCCGTGCGCTGACCAAAGAAGCGCGGAGTGTGCCGGGCGACAGCGACGCCGAGCGTGAGCTTGACGCGCTGTTTGCGGGCATGAGCTTTGACGCCGCGCTGCCCGTCCTGAAAGCCTTTACGACCTACTTCCAGCTTGTCAATCTAGCCGAGCAAAAGGAAATCGTCCGGGTCAACCGGCGGCGGGCGTTTGAGGCGGGAACCAAGCCGCGCTCGGAGTCTGTGCGGAATGCCATTCAAACCCTCAGCGCGGCAGGCATGACGGCGGCGCAGATGCGGGATTTGATCGAAACGCTGTCTATTCAGCTCGTCTTCACGGCCCATCCGACCGAGTCCAAACGGCGCACCGTCAATGAAAAGCTGCATCGCTTGTCGGCATCTCTGAGTGCGCTGGAGCAGCCTCAGCTCGCCGCAAGCGAGCAAAAGCGCCTGGAAGGAGACGTTGCCGCCGAAACCGAGATTTTGTGGCAGACCGACGAAGTGCGCCAGCGGCGGCTATCGGTGATCGACGAAGCCAAGAACATTCTGTTTTACTTCGGCGAAACGCTGTTCCAGATCACGCCGCGCCTGTACGAAGATCTCGCGGCGGCGCTGGCCGAGTGTTATCCCGGCGAAGCGTTCGACATCCCGAACTTTTTGGAATACGGCTCGTGGGTCGGCGGCGACCGCGACGGCAACCCGACCATCACGCTGGACCACACGGCGGAAGTGCTGCGCCTGCACCGGGCGCAGGTGCTGGCGCTGTATGTCCCGGCAGTCCGTGCGCTCAGCGATAGACTCAGCCAGTCCCGGCATTACGTCGGCATTTCGGACGAGCTGGCCCAGTCGCTTCTTGCCGATGCCGAAGCGCTGCCGGAAGTCGCGTCCGAAGCCGCCGGGCGCAGCCCGCAGGAGCCGTACCGCCGCAAATGCGAGTTTATCTGGGAGCGCCTGCGCCGAACCCAGGACGGCAAACCGGGCTGCTACGAGTCGGCAGGGGAGTTTATCGCCGACTTGGAACTTATCCAAAAGTCACTCGAAACCCACAAAGGCTACTTCGCCGCCCGGCGCGTGCTGGCCCCGCTGCTGTTTCAAGCAAGGTTGTTCGGCTTCCATCTGGCGCGTCTCGACGTTCGCGAGCACAAAGAAAAGTATCTGGGCGCACTTGCCGCCGTGCTGGCCGATCAAGGCGTAGATTGGGAAGCCCTGGACGAAGCCGGCAAGATCGCGCTTTTAGAGCGGGAGATCGCAAGCCGCCGCCCGCTCGTGCCGGCGACGCCGCACTACGGCGAAGACGCCGACAAAACGCTCGGCTTGTTTCGCCTGGTTTCCGAGAAGATGCAGACGCTCGGCTCGGACGCCTTCGGCTCATTTATCTTGTCGATGGCCTCCGACGTGTCCGACGTGCTGGCGGTCCTCCTGCTGGCAAAAGACGCCCACCTCGCTGATCTCGCTGAAGACAGCGGCAGCTGGTCTCATGTAGATGTCGTGCCGCTTTTTGAGACGATTGAAGACCTGGAAAACGCGCCGCACATCTTGGACACACTCCTGTCCAACCCCGTCTACCGGCGCAATGTCCGCCTGCGGGGTAATGCCCAGGAAGTCATGGTCGGCTACTCGGACTCCAACAAAGACGGCGGGTACTTGACCGCGAACTGGAAGCTGTATGTCGGCCAGGCCCGGATCGCCGCAGTCGCCGAAAAGCACGGCGTCAAGCTGCGGATCTTCCACGGGCGCGGCGGCGCCATCGGGCGCGGCGGCGGGCCTGCGGGAAAAGCCATTCTGGCCCAGCCGCCCGGCTCTGTCCGGGGGCGTCTCAAGATCACCGAGCAGGGAGAAGTGATTTCTTCCCGCTACTTCGACCAGGAAATCGCCTACCGCAATTTGGAGCAGATCACCCACGCCGTTTTGACCGCCAGCGCCCCCGGCAGCGAGGGCGCAAAACGAGAGAACCCGGACTGGGCGGCGGTGATGGACGAAGTCTCGGACACGGCGTTCACGGCGTACCGGTCGCTGGTCTACGGCGACCCCGATTTCGTCCGCTACTTCCAGGAAGCCACGCC
This sequence comes from Capsulimonadaceae bacterium, assembly GCA_965277885.1. Lineage (GTDB taxonomy): Bacteria > Armatimonadota > Armatimonadia > Armatimonadales > Capsulimonadaceae > JANXMY01. The sequence continues at coordinate 2,339,899 of CBDIDS010000003.1, forward strand.
GGTGGGCGAGCTGGCCCAGCTCAACATCGGCTCCCGCCCGCCGAAGCGCACCGCGTCTGATAAGATTGAAGACTTACGGGCAATTCCCTGGGTCTTTTCCTGGATGCAGAGCCGCCACACCCTGCCCGGCTGGTACGGCGTCGGCACGGCGCTGAGTGCGTATGCCGACCAGTCGCCTGCCCACTTGGAGCGCTTGCAGACCATGTACAAGCAGTGGCCGTTCTTTGCCACCACCATAGACAATGCCCAGATGTCGCTGGCGAAAGCCGACATGGAAATCGCCGCCCGCTACGCCGCCCTTGTCACCGACCGCGCGATTGCGGACCGCATCTACGGCGCGATTGCCGCCGAGTATGAGAAGTCCGTCGCCGTCATCCGCCGCATCACCGGCCTGGATGCGCTTTTGGACAACCAGCCCGTCCTGCAAAAGTCCATCCGCCTGCGGAACCCCTATGTGGACCCGCTTTCCTACCTGCAAGTGGAGCTATTGAAGCGGCTCCGCGCCCTGCCGTCCGATGACAACTCAGAAGAAACAAAAATCGCCCGCCGCGACCTCCGCGCCGCCGTCCTGCTTTCCATCAACGGCGTCGCTGCCGGCATGAAGAACACAGGGTAGAAACTTGCCTGTAAGCTTGACAGACGACCAGTGGGATTTTGTTGATGAGATGCTGTTCTTGGACAGATGGCTTCCGGCCGTGATGTTCGTTCGACACAGCACTGCCTGCGGCCTAAACGATGCGCTCGACGTTGTGGACAGCCGCAAGCAGAAGTTGGGAGTGGACTTCAGCGGCAGCGCCATAGCCCGCGTTGCGGCGTTCGCCAACTTGAACGAGATCACAGAGCCAATCTGCGTCATTGAAGGCTTTTGGGATGGCGACACGCTCGGCTGGTTTATCATTCTCACTGCCATTATTGAAAAGCCGTCCGCACAGCATCCGCGGTACACGCAGCACGGGCTTTGCGATGTACGCGGGATGGACGCTCAGGTCGAACGGGCGGTGACGCTCGGTGAAGAATTGGCGCAGACGGCACACACGACATTTTACTTGACAGACAAGAGTGAAGACTTCGCAACGCTGGATTACGAGAAGCGGTGGTGGGACACGCAATAAAAGACCATGTCTTGAAGGACACGGCTATTGGGCGCAGACGCCGGAAACTACGCCTTCGGCGCACTCGGATAATGCTGCGTTTACTGTCTTAGCCCCACGAAGTGGCGGCTTCTCGGCGTCTGCGCCCAATAGCCGTGTCCTTCAGGACATGGTTCCAAAACGCCGAACAGCAGAAGCCAGATCACCGATCTTCCTCCGAGTCCACTAATCCCTCTTCAGTGCCGACTTTGTGGATGTAGACGGGGACGTAGCCCCAGGTGCGGTAGAAGCGCAGGGCAAGCTCGGCTTCGTCCGGGTCGGCGTCCACGATGTTGCCCTGGTAGACGGCAACGTACTGGCCGTAGTATTGGTCTACCTGGTAGCTCGGCATCTGGTTGAAGGCCGTCACTTCTTTCCAGAAGGGCGCTTCTTCCAGGCTTTCCCGGCGGCGCATCATTTCGAGGTAGGCATCGAGCGCACGGGCGGAGGAGAGTTCAGGGTCATCAGTTGAGACAGAGTCGTCGGCAGACAGCGACATGGCGTGTTCCTCTGCCCTATTGTATCAAACGCGGGAAGATGTGTCAAGCGGCTTACAAACGCAAAACCCGGCACCTCTGGTGCCGGGTTTTGCTGATTAAAGGCCGCTCGCAAACGAAGTTGATTCGTCTTTATAGGTGTGGAACGGGTTCTTCAGCTCCAAATGCAGGCGCTTGTTGATGTAGATCAAATCCCAGTCAATCACATAATCGCGGGAGTTTGACGCCAGCAGCTTGTCAATCACGATGCCCCGGCCTTTGGCCCGCGTATTTTGCGGCGGGGTCATCGTCGCCTCGAAGATGCGCCGGTCGGTGGTCGCCCGCTGGATCGCCCCGGCCTGCTCCAAGCCGTAATAGAGGGAGGTTTCGGGGTTGACATTGTGGTACTCCAAATCCAGCGAGTGCAGGATGTCGTCGCCCCACTTGACCGCGCCGCCTGAGTCTTCGATGAAGTCTTCCATCATCTTGCGCTTGGCGACCCAGTCCAGCTTATCGGCCAGTTCATACGGGTCCCGCTCCAAAGAATCAAGGCACTTGGCCCACTCGGTCAGCACATAATCAGTCTGCTCGTCGCGCCCCGTGTACCGCTCCTGGGCGGCTTTCAGGTACAGGCGCTGCAAGTCTACCGCGCCGATCGTGCTGCCGTCTTTACGCTTGACCTGCCACTTCCAGGTCTGGTCCCGCGACACGGATTTCAAAGCCTCTAACGGGTCGCGCAGCTCGACATCTTGCAGCAAAATGCCGTCTTCGATGAGATCTAATACAATGCTCGTCGTGCCGATTTTGAGAAGCGTTGCGTACTCGCTCATGTTGCACTCGCCGAACAGAATATGCAGGCGATGCAGGTTAGAGTAGTTGTAATACGAGTCCCATTTCGGGTTGATAATCGCCCGGTTGAACCGTACTCGTGAGCTGATTGTCTTGACAATGTGATCGGCCCGCTGGGAGAGCTGGAAGTCTATCGTCGGGTCCACTTCGACGCCGTAAAAGTTGCCGACCCACTGGTAATCCACCTCGTAATCCGAGATGGTCATAATGTTGTTCTTAAGGCTCTTGTAGTTCAGCCGATGCCCGCCGACCCGCCCGACGCCTGCGAAGATCTGGCGCGTCACCAGGAACGGCAGCAGGTAAGAGAGCGCTTCCAAGAAAAAACGGTCGTCAATCGCGACCAGAAAGTTCTCATGGCAGCCGAACGTATGCCCGCCGAAGTGGTCTACGGAGTTCGAGTGGAACGAGACTTTGTCCTGCAAATCCAGCTCGCGCAGCAGTCGCTGCAAAATGACCCGCCCGGCTTTGTCATACGCGACGGCGTCGGCGAAATCCGTGCATTCGGGGGTCGCGTATTCCATGTGCGAGCCGACGGCGTCAATATAGAGCCGTCCGCCGGAGCGCAGAAAGCCGCCGCAGCGGGCGGGTTCAAACGCATAATCGCGGGCGTGCAGGTCAATCAGGCCCAGCTTGTCTTTGTAGAACGCATGGTCTTTGACCTGCTCGACGATCATTTCCGCCGTGCCGGCGGAGTCGTCGTTGACGAGGCAGCCGAACTCGGTTTCAATTCCGAAAATACGCTTGTCCATACTTGTTTCCTTGCCAGAACCCACCTCCTTGCTTCGCAGGGGTCCTCCCGAAACGGGAGGACAAAGAGTACAGGACGCACGACGAGAGGCTTATCCTAAACTCTTCACCTTCCCGCTTCGGGAGGGTCGCCGCTTGCGGCGGGGTGGGTTCCTACTTGTACCGCCCAGTCGCCTCAGACAGCTCGCTCTCCGACAGCAGGCGGAAGCGGCTTTCACGGTTCGTGTTCCGCTCCAAGATGCCCGCTTCGATGGTCCAGCCTTTGCCGAGATGCTCGGTGATAAACGCGGACACGTCCGGCTTGCCTTCGCCGTCGGAGGAATAGTCGGCATCCGCCCGGTCTTCAGACTCTAAATGCTTCATGCCGACGCCCCACGCATAGAGCGCGGCCCGCAGGCCGGCGTCGAGCGTCGGTGTCCCCGTTTCTGTCTCGGACTTCAGATGCTCCCGCATCCGGTCTTCGGCATAGGCCGTGCCGGCGGCGACCGCCATGCCGGGCGACGTGGAAAACTCGCCGTCGTAGGAGAGAGTCATCAGGATGTCGCGCTCCGGGGTCTTGCCCAGCTCCGCGAAAATGCCTTTAATGACAATCGGCTGGGCAAACGGATCGCCATAGATCCGCTTGATGGCCGGGCTTAACTGGAACGAGATCAAACGCTGTACGCTGACATCGTCAGGCGAGCGCGAGAAGCCTTCCTGGTGGGCGGCATCAATCGCGCCGCGCCGGATCTGCTCCACATCGCTCTGGTTGCCGATGGCGCTGAACATCAGCTTGTCGTAGATTTCGTAGATCTTGCGCTGGGTCTGCCGCGCCGACAGCATCAGCAGGCCGCCGTCGTAGGTAAGGGCGACCACCGGGCTGCCGTCTTTGAGGCGGTCTTCAATGTATTCGTTTCGCTGCTGGATACTTTCGTTCCAGTCGTAAGGGCTATAGGAAGGCAATGTGTCTCTCCAGAATAGGAACCCACCTCCTTGCTTCGCAGGGGTCCTCCCCAAAGGGGAGGACGAAGAGCAAACGCCAATTCGGCCGAACTCTTCACCTTCCCGCTTCGGGAGGGTCGCCGCTTGCGGCGGGGTGGGTTCCGAAATTATGACCGGCCGAGCGCGGCTTTGATCTCGGCTTCGGAAAAGTCGCGGATGCCGTCGGCGGTGATGTATTTCGCGGCAGGCAGGAACTTTGCCGAGCCGCCGGTGGCGGTATCAAGATCGGCGGCGATGTCAAGCAGCGTCAGTGTTTCGCGCAGGGCCGTTTCGCGGTCCATCTCACGGAAGGGGCCTTTGGTTTTGAGAATATACTCAAACGCGCCCTTGATGGGAGCCGAGCCGCTGCCCGCCGCGCCGTATTCGGCGGTCTCGAACTGGCCGCCCAGCACATCATAGAAGTAGATGCGGCCCTGGTTGGTGTCCCGGTCAAACGTGGACAGCACGGGAATAAACGCGCCGATGCCCTGCAAAGCCGCCGGGACATTGTTCGCGATGACCCGCTGCAATTCCATCAGCTTGCCTTCCTGAGACATGGGCTGAAGCTGGGAGCGCTCGAAATACTTAAACGTATGGCGCAGGTAACGCACGACTTCGACACTTTTGGCGAACGACCCCGAAATCGAGATCAGCGTGTAGTCGTCGAGCGCCAGCACTTTCTCGGCCTGGTCGTACATGACTGTGTAGCCGGCAGTGGCACGCCGGTCAGCGACGTTAATCAAGCCGTCTTTGTACTTGACGGCAATGACGGTCGTGCCATGCGTGTCCATGTCGCGTGCGCCCGGCACATTCGGCACCGGGGTCGGCATCGGCAGCCGGTCATGCAGGCTATTCTGGGCAAAGTTGTTATCGGAAAACAAGGCGGAAAAGCCGCCGCTGTCGTTATCAAATCGAAGCATAAGTGTCACACGCAATCTGTAAATTATCGGCAGAAGTAAAGAGGGCGGGGGCAAGCCCCGCCCCTACAAGCGCCTTACTGGCCGCTGCGCTGACGGTAACGGCGGGCCTGGTCGGGGTCAACCCGCTTCATGCGCTTCAGAAGGTCGCTGCGGTCGGGCCGCTGGACATCGGGCTTGGACGGGCCGGTCTCGTCGCCCTCTTTGCGAAGGGGTTCGGCGGGGCCGGTCGGGCGCGTCGCGCGGTCGTCATCAGGCAGTAAATTCGTTCCGGTCATGGTCAAGTTCCTTTCCAGAAATAAGCAAGTGTATAAGCGATATGGCGATAGGCGATTCAACGGCAGAGGCCGCGAATCCTGCAAGCGGCGCTATTTGCCGTTCTCGCGGAAATGGCGCACGAGTTCGTCCAGCGTGCGGGCTTCGGTGATTAAGGCCATCGCGTCGGCAACGGCGGCAGGCGTCAGATAATTGTCTAGGTCGGCGACCCACGACTCTGCTTCGGTGCGAAGCACGACTTTGTTCCAGCCGAGAACGCCGATGGCGTCGCCGAACTTATCCACCAAGTAGCCGCGTATGGCCGCGCGGGTGTTCGCCGGCCCTTCGGTCTCGGCGGCTTTGACAGCGCTGTCTGAGGTCAGCCGGACCATCTCACCGGCCTGTTCGAGTGCATAGTAAAGGCCCTCGTCGGGGTCAACATTGCTGTAGGCCAAATCAAACGACGGCAGGGTCTCATCGCTCCACGCGACACCTTCCGACTCAACATAGTCGGCCAGCAGATTACGCTTGGCGACCCAGTCGAGCCGGTCGCCGAGCGAAAGCGGGTCGGTTTCGAGCGCGTCCAGCGTCCGCTCCCATTCGGTCAGCGTCCAGTCGGTGTCGAAGCCGCGTCCCGCCAGCTTTTCTTTGGCCGCCGCGAGATAAACACGCTGGATATCTATTCCCGAAATCGTGCCGGTTTCAGACTCCACCAGCCATTTATGGGATTGATCGCGCGAAATCTGCTTGATGGCCTCCGTCGGCGACTTTAATTTGACCCAGGGCTGCCAGCCTTGCTCAATCAGCGATGTCACCAAGTACGTCGTGCCGACTTTGAGGGCCGTGGCATACTCAGACATATTGGCGTCGCCGCAGATGACATGCAGACGCCGCCACAAACGCGGGTCGGCATGCGGCTCGTCGCGCGTGTTCACCAGGGGCCGCCGGTGCAGGGTGTCTACCGAAGCATCTTCCGTGAAGAAGTCGGCCCGCTGGGATAACTGATAAATCCCGGCGTCGCCGCGCGGCTCGATGCCCATCTTGCCCTGCCCGGCATACAAAATGCGTGTCGCAAAGAACGGCAGCAGGCCGGACAAGAGCTGGGCGAACGGCGTCTCGCGCGGGATCAAATAGTTTTCATGGGTGCCGTAGGATGACCCGTGAAAGTCGGTGTTGTTCTTGAAGATATGAACCTGGCCGACGCCGGGCTTTTCCATCCGCGCTTTGGCCGCCGCCAGCACGATCTTTTCGCCCGCTTTGTCATGGGCGACGAGATCTAAGAGCGACGCGCATTCCGGGGTCGAATACTCCGGGTGGCCGTGGTCGTTGTAGAACCGTGCGCCGTTGATTAAGACGCGGTCCGCCCGTTCCTCTTCGACAGGCAGCATCTTTTGGTTGGGCGCGTCGAACTTCGCGTCTTCCGGGTCAATCGTCAGCTTGTCTACATGGAAGCCGCGCATATCGCTGCGCGGGTCTTCGCCTTTGTAGTACCACGGGCAGGCGATTTTGCCTTGATACGCTTTCACGACTGCGCGGGACTCGGCCAGCAGATCGCTCGCGCCTTTGCCTTCCACGGCGATCCCGTATTCTGTTTCCGTGCCGAATAATGGCAAAAGTTGATCTCCTAATCTGGCTCAACCGTCAGAATGCGTGCATTGCTGGCCGGCATCACACTAAGCAAAGAGAGCGCTTTGTCATAAACCGTGCCATCCTGCTCAGAAAGTTGTTCAAGGACATTCTTCGGCAAGTAATAGGGCGCGTTTTTGATGAGCGCGTTGGCATACTGTTTTACGCTCATGCGCTTCAGCTCCGCGTTGATGGTCGGCTTATCCACGATCTCTTGAAGGATTTCCTGAGCAGTCCCAAAACGGATCGTAGCATCATCCCAAACTTTATATTTCATCCGAACCAAACCCTGCCTTTCGCATTGACTTCAGCCACTGACGGACAAATCGTTTAGCTTGTGTGACACTCAGATAAGACCTGAGCGTAATGGAAGATGAATGCTGTTCTATAAAAGTGCTTAACATTCGAGAAGGCAGGTATTCTTGGCCGCTCGGTGCTGCAAATAGAACCAGCGCGCGGCTTCCATAATCAGGAACCCGCTCAATCTCCATTAGCGCCCCAGAAAGCTGACTTAACTCAAAGATTGCCAAGCGGCAGCTATGAAGCAACACCATTGTTTCGTGATGAATATCCGCTTCATTTTCAAGCTGCACTTCGTCTGCAACAACAGGCTCATATCCCGCTTTCACGATTTCAGCCTTGATGTCGGCCAGCCGAGAGCGTTCTTCTTGGTGATAGCTGCCACCTATGAATACCCGTGATCGGTATGTTCCGATACGACGTGTCGGGTCTGCTCTCGGCTGTTCCGGCATATGACCTCCATTTCCCGGCACTCGTTGGACTAAATCACGTTCCGGCGCGTAGTCTGCGTCGCCTTCTTCGGCGAGATCGGGTTGAGGCGCACGACGTTGTCCGGCTCGTAGTCCAAGAGCTTCAGCCAATCTTCGATGTTGTCGGTCTTCGGGAAAATCTCGTTTTCCTTGAACTCCATCCGAACCGCGCGATCCAGGTCATCGAGCGAGACGCCTTCTTTGGTAGACTTGACATCAATCGAGCGCTTGATGGCGAAGTCTTTGGCCCGCTCGACCACGGAAGTCAGGAGAGCGCCGGAAACCAAGTCTTTCCAGTAGAGCGTATCCACCGAGCCGTTTTTCAGATAAACTTCCAAAAACTCGGTCTCGTGGTTCTTCGTCCAGATCAGCTCGGTCGTCTTATCAATCAGCATCTGCCGGGCTGCTTCAACGCCCCCCTGCTCGTCTACCGTTTTGTAATCGATCGGCAAGTCTTTGTGCAGGTAGATGCCCAGAATGTCGTTGGTGCTTTTCTTGTCCGGGCGTACCACTTTCACCTTGCGGTCAATGCGCTCCGGGCGCAGGATCGCCGGGTCAATATAATCCGGGCGGTTCGACGTCAGCATGACGACGACGTTCTCCAGTGACACCAGGCCGTCCATCTCGGCGCAAAATTGCGGCACGACAGTGTTCGAGATGTTCGTAAAACGCCCGGAAGACCGGGTCCGCAGAATGCTTTCCGCTTCGTCAATGAAGATAAAGACCAGATAACCTTCTTTGGCCTTTTCGCGGGCGGTCGAGAAGATCTCGCGTACCTGCCGCTCGGACTCGCCGAGCCACATGTTCAGGATCTTCGGGCCGTTAATGTACATGAAGTACTCTTTGACATCCCGCTTGGTCCGCGCTTTGTATTCCTGCGTGATGTTGTACGCCGTGGCCTTGCCGATCAGGGTCTTGCCGCAGCCGGGAGGGCCGTACAAGAGAATGCCCTTCAATGGCCGCTTGCCGAAGCGCTCGTACAGCTCCGGGTACAGCAGTGGCAGCTCGATGGCGTCCTTGATGACCGCAATCGCTTCCTGCTGGCCGCCGATCTGGCTCCACGGGATTTCGGTGATCTGGTCTAAGAAGAACTCTTGGGACTCTTTGGCCGGGAACGCTTCTAAAGCGACCCGGAAGTTCGGCTCCATGCGGACTTCCGTGCCGGTCTTGATGGGGGCTTCTTCGAGGCCCGCGCCGCGCACGACAATCCGCGTGTTCTGGCCCTGCTGGTCGCCGCCGATTCGCAGGCGTCCGTCGGAAAGGGCTTCGGCGACTTTGACGACCGGGCCGTTCTGGGCAAACCCTAAGTCGCCGACGACGGCATACGCTTCGTTGACTTTGACGCGCGTGCCGGACTGAAGCGTCTCCACATCTACGTTGGGGTCAACATTGGTGTAAAAGTCATTGTCGCCCATCGCGATGTTCGCCGTGCCGTCTTCGTTTTTGGACAAAAAGACGGCGACCCGGTTGGCCGGCGCGGTCAGCTTGTTGTAGGCATCATCGTACTTCTGGATCATCTCCTGGGCTTCGGCGGACTGCTGCTCGTCTACTTCAAGCTGGTGGCGCAGCAGCAGTAAATACTGGTAGTTCGGGTCAATCGGGTCGGTGGATTTTAAGATTTCGTCCAGCACAGAGATTGCCCGCACCGCCGTTTCCTGGTTGCGCGGCACGTTTCCGCCGCCTTCGTTGTTATCTCGGCGGTTCTGCCCGCGCCGGTTTTCGCTTGCCATGCGTTCCTTCCTCTCGTTCTTCTCTCTCTTTGCGCTCGTCTCTGTTATTTCTACCTTGTCGGTCTTCTTTTTCGCCATAAATTGTTGGATTCCATTCGCCGGTCAAAAGAGCGACCATGCGGACGGTGTTGCCTTTTTCAAATGCGTCTACCCACTGGGCGACAGTTTCCCGCGCTTCGGGGTCGGAGGCCGCGAGGTCCGCGACCTCCGCCGGGTCGCCGCCGGAAGGGTGCCGGGCCAATGTCTGCCGCGCCCGGCCCAGCGCGTTTTTCACCGCCGGGACCGTTGTTTCTAAAATCCGGGCCGTTTCTTCCGCGCTCCAGCCGAGAACGTCGCGCAGCACCAAAGCGGCCCGCTGGCGCGGCGGCAGGCTCTGCACGAGCGCGACAAATCCTAATCGGACATTCTCGCGCCCCAGCTCGGCGTTTTCGGTCTCCGACGTCATTTCCTGCCGCTGGGCCTGAGCTTCTTCCAGCGGCGCCCAGACCGGCGGGCGCCGCTGGACATGGTTGAGGCAGAGGTTGTGCGCGATCTTATACAGCCAGGCCCGCAGACTCGCCCGGCCTTCAAACGCTTCCAGCGCTTTGAACGCCCGAAGAAAGCACTCCTGCACCATGTCCTCGGCTTCGGTCAGGGTTCCGGTCAAGCGGTAGCAGTATGCGATCAGCTCTCGGCGGTACGGCTCCGTCAGGCGGCCGAATGCCTTGCGGTCACCCCGGCGGGCGAGGGTCAGCGCAGCAGCGGCGGCGCGGACAGGCGGATCATTTGTCGTGGCCACGAACAGTCTCCTGCCTAAACAATGGGATAAAATTTAAACGCCGGGACAGGCGGGTTAAGTTCCCATTGACTTCCATTGTACTCCCTAATACAAACTAGACACGCGCCCAGCCCAAAAAGAACCGGTGCCGCAAAAATAAATCAGCGAATAAAAAAAGACGCCGTTTCCAGCGTCTTTTGGACCGTTTCTCGCCCTGTGTTTAGTTTTTGCCGATCGGCATAGATTTGATTAAAAACACCGACGCGCCGCCTTCGACAACGCAGCCCCGGCAGACAGCCAGCGCATCGGTCAGCGTCTCCATCAGCGGCAGGCCCCGCCCGTGCGTATCGTGCCGGTGGGCCTCCGGCATGGCGTAGGGAGGCGCAGGCGGGTCGAACCCCGGCCCATTATCCCGCACATGTATGATAAGGCAGCTCTGAAAATTCCACAAGCCGAGGTAAATTTTTCCGTCAGTTTTTGTCCCGCCGCCGGTTCCATGCACGACGGCATTTGCCAGCGCTTCGCCCAGCGCAAGATCAAGCGCAAAACAATCGTCATCGGTCAGCCCGGCGTCGGTGCAGACGCGCATCGCTCTTTTCCGCGCCGTCGGCACGGCGTCAAGGCTCGCCGGCAGCCAGAATTCCAGCAGCGGCGGTGGTGACTTCTGAGTACACATCACGTTTTCCTTGCTCCGCATTGGATTTTCGCGGCTCATCTTTGTCCCTAATGTTGTACGTTACCCGCGCCTGCGGTGCGGCAAACAGAGGAAGATAAACAGAAGATGACGAAATACACAGTCAACGGACAAAGAAAGGCTCACCTATGCGACTTGGAACTCCACGCAGCCCTGGGCTGACACTGCTGCTAATCTTGCTGACGTGCGGCATTTATTACTTGTACTTTATTTATGTGGTGTCGCAGGAGACGCAGGATTTTCTGGAAGAGGCAGACACCAGCCCCGGTTTGGAAGTGCTGCTTTGCGTCTTGACATGCGGCATTTACAATATCTACTGGGACTATAAAATGGGGAAACGCATCGCCGAGATGTGTGTCCGGGTCGGCCTGCCGCCGACCGACAATGCGGTCTTGTATTTGGTGCTGGATTTAGTCGGCGCAGGCGGATTTGCGAGTTTGGGATTGCTGAACCCGCTCTTGCAGCAGGAGTCGCTGAACCGTGTTTGGAAGGCGGCGGAGAACGGGGCGGGGCGGTCTTAAAGACGGGAAGATGAGGACGGGACACGGGGCTGAACCCCCGTGCTTTGAAAGGCAAGCCCCCGCCTGCGCGGGCGAAGATTATAGCGCTCTGGTCTTCTGCCCGCGCAGGCGGGGGCTTGCACGTTTAAAGCCCTGCCGTTTAGGGCAGGGTTCACTTTTTACCACTTCTTGTACGGCAGGAACTTTCCGTTCATGATCAGCTTGACCCGGTCGCCCTTCGGGTCGGGGTCTTTCTCGACGTGCATCGTGAAATCAATCGCGCTCATAATGCCGTCGCCGAACTTCTCCTGGATCACCGACTTCAGCGGCAGGCCGTAGACCTGCATGATCTCATAAAAGCGGTACACGAACGGGTCCGTCGGGACCGCCGGGCCGAGGCCCTTGACGTTGTATTCTATCAGCTCGCCCGCCGTGTCCGGCCCCAGGCCCAGCGCCTGGGTCAGCTTCAAAGCTTCTTCGGGCGTGGCCGTGGCCTGACGGTAGATAATGGCGGCGATGCACACTTCGTCGAGGCCGACAATCGGCTCTAAATCCGTGAAGCTCAGGCACTTGGCTTTTTTCGCGGCCAGCAAAGTTTGGGTAATCTCAGGCAAAACAGTCATACAGTGTTCTCTTTCATATCGTGCTGTAACTTCTTCAAGTGCTTCAGCGCGGGCGTAACGATAGCGACGAAATAAGACTCGCGCAGCTTGCGCTCCGCTACCGACCCGGAGCGGTAGCCCGCCGCGCCCATGTGAAGCATTGCCGCCTGTGATGCCCGCAGGGACAGCTCGGACGCCAGAATGCGGCATTGCACCGCCTCGCGCGTCGCGTCCGGCCCCAGCGCCCGCTCGCCGCAGCCGATTTGTTCGGCCAGCGCGTAGGTGCGGCAGCGGACTTCCTGCAAGTCTGCTTCAATCTCGTCCGCTCCGTCGTCTAAGTAGCGGTTGACATGGCCTACCCGGTCGTTGGACCGGCGCATCAAATCAAGGCAGCTTGCGACAAGGCCCAATCCGAAGCCGGCTTGGGTCAAGACAAACCCCGGACGGATGGACGTGATGTACGCACGGCAGGGAGCAGCCAGGACAAAGGCATCCGGCAGGAACATTTCTTTGAAGACCGCGTTGTGCGTGCTGCTGCCTTCCAGAGCGATAAAGTGGCCGCCGTCCCCCAGGGTCAAACCCGGCGCACCGGGCGGCGTGATCGCCATGAGGTACTCACCGGTCCCGGCAATCTGTGCGACAAACGCAAAGCACCCTTCGGGAACGGCGTTAGACACCCAGGGCAAAGCGCCGCTGATCTTGTAGCCGCCCGGCGAGGGCGTCGCCATCAGACGGATCTTCTCGATGTCGGCGAAGTGCTTCATCGGGTTGGACATCCCGGTTCCGGCGATCATTCGGCCGCCGGCAATTTGAGGCAGGAACTCCGTTTTCAAAAACTCGCTGCCGCCGTTTTGGATGTACCAGGCGCAGACCGTCTGGCACCAGACGCAGAAGCCTGTACTCAGACATTCGCGGGCGACTTCCTCCATCAGCTTGATCGTGTCCTGAGCGCCGTGGCCTGCGCCGCCGTACTCGGCAGGAACGCTCTGCGCGAAGCCGCCGAGAGCGCCCATCCGCTCCATGAATGCACGCGGGTACACGCCGCGAGCGTCAATGTCTTCGACTTGGGGCCGCAGGTCCTGCGCGACGGCCTCGCGCAGGTCGTTCAAAACAGCCCCAAAAGAAACCGTGTCAAATGAGGCGGCGGAAAGAGACATAAAACAGGTCCAGTTCTATCAATGCAGCGTTAGGCGCGGACGGCGGGGCGGCTGGGATCGGGTGCGCCTTCTTCAATCGGCAGCGAGAAGTCGCGGGACCACTCGTTCCAGGACGCAAAGTAGATTTTCACGTTCTTGATTCCCGCCTCGCTGAGTGCGACAAACGTGTTGGACGCCCGCGCTCCCTTGAAGCAGTAGATGTTCACAGTCGAGTCCTCGGTGATGCCGACCTGTGCGGCAATTTCTTTGATCTCTGCTTTGGACTTGAACATAGGGACGTCGGAGGCGGGCTTCATCAGCGTGTACCACTCGATCAGTACGGCATCGGGGATGCGGCCTTTGCGCGGGGTAAAGTCTTTGCCGTAAGGCGAGGAGCTTTCGCCGATCCACTCGTCCCAGTCGCGCACGTCCAGCTTGACCACGCCGGGGTCGTCCAGCGATTTCAGCATTTCGGGCGTCGTGACCATCAGCGACTCGTCGGCGTTCAGCGGGAAGGTCTTCGGCTCCGGCGCGGACACATCGGCCGTCACCGGAAAGCCCGCGTCGGCCCAGGCTTTGAGGCCGCCGTGCAGAATGGAGACTTGGGGGTAGCCGAGATACTTGAGCAGGAAGTACCCCCGGCAGGACTGGCCGTAGCCGTTGTTCATGGCGTCTTCGTAGATGACCGCGTGTTCCGCGCCGGAAAGGCCCGCCGCGCCTAAAAGAGCAGCAAACTTTTCCTGCATGGCAGCAAGGCCGTCAGGAGTGGAGGTGGCGAGGTAGCTGAAAATCTCGCGGATATTAACCGCGCCGGGGATGTGTCCGGCGCTGTATTCTTCGGGGGCGCGGGTGTCAATAACGACCACCGGTGTTTCTTCCATCAAAGCGGCGACTTGGGCAGGATCGAGCAGGGCGGCTGTGTTCATCTGTGTTTTCCGTTCTTCGGCGTGTCCGCCGGCAAGTAAAGAAAGCGACGCAGCACTGCGAAGCGGAAAAACATAAGAAAGGTCAACAGCGACCTGTGCGGATTTCATGGGAACGAACCTCACCCGGCTCGTCCCTCGCCACCCTCTCCTTCCGAAAGGAGAGGGTCAAGAGTGGAAAGCGAGAGGCAGTAGTTTCTTGTCGCAGGCTCTTTCCGAATTGTCCTCACCCTCTCCTTTCGGAAGGAGAGGGTGGCGAGGGACGAGCCGGGTGAGGTCTCGGACGGCCTACTCGGCCAGCGTCGCCGTCACCTGGACGTTGTTGCGGAGCGTAGACGCGACCGGCGACCAGCGGTTGGCGTTCTGCACGATGTCGTCCAGCTGCTCGCGGGACGCATCACCTTTGAGATGAGCCTTGACGCGCAGGGCGGTGAAGCCGGCGACTTTGTCATCGGGAACGTCGCCGAGGCCCCACACGGCGGACACGTCAATGTCGCCTTCCATCTCAATTTTGATCTCGGAAAGCGTGATGCCGTGGTGGCTAGCGTTCGCCATGTAGCCGACCGCAAGGCACGCGCCGAGGGCGGCGAGGACCGCTTCCGACGGGTTCGGGGCCGTGTTCTCGCCGAGCAGGTGCGGCGGCTCGTCAATCACGACCGGGGCAAGGTCGCGGATGTAGGTCAGGTTCCGCATCTGGCCTTCAGTCACGGTGGTCGCCCGCAGGGTGACTTTGCCGCCGGCGGGGTTGGCCTTATTTTTGTCCACAAGGCCGGTCAGCCCCATGCAGTCAATCGGCCGCAGGGCCTCGTTGGGTAAGAAATCGGCAACGGTCGTGGTCGCTTCTAAAGTCGGCATCGCTGAACCTCCAGAACTTGGTGTTGAGGAGAGTATGTCACATTTTCAAAAGTTTGTCAACCTACTGGTAGATAGATTTATTTTCCCGCAGCAAGCGCAAATCCGGCACAGCAGGGTAGAATAAAGCTATGTCTGAAAAAACGACCATGCGGGAGCAGATCCTGGACAGCGCCCGTTTGTTGGTACAAACGTGCGGTTTTCATGCGTTTTCCTATGCCGACATCGCCTCCGAAGTCGGCATTCGGAAAGCAAGCATCCACTACTACTTCCCGACAAAGACCGATCTTGGCCGGGAAATGGTAGTACGTTACCGTGCGGAAGTTCGTCACCAGTGCTGCCGGATTGAGCTGATCACGCCGGGAGCCGACCAGCAGCTTCAGCGATATGCACAGATCTTCCGCGATATGCTCCGCAGCGGGCCGGACAGCGGTGTCCGCCTCTGCCTGTGCGGCGTTTTAGTGGCCGAGTGGCACGCGCTTCCCGGCGCGATGCGGGACGAGGTCGCGGGGTTCTTTCACGAAAACGAAGCCTGGCTGGCCCGCATCATGGACGCAGGCCGGTCGGAAGGCTGCCTGCACTTTGAGGGCGCGGCTGCATTGCAGGCGCAGGCGTTTTTGTCCGGTTTGGAAGGCGCGATGCAGACCGCCCGCGTTTACCAGGACGTCACGCTCTACTGCGCCATCGCCCATCAGATGCTCGGACAGATGGGATTTGACACCTTTGATTTGAACACGCTCGTCTTTGATTCTGTGCCAATCGCCGAAAACGCCCTGCTCGCTTCCAGCCCGGCATGAACTCCGATGCTGCCGGAAAAACCAATGCCGGGGCGGTTTTCCTGCTGCTGTCGGGAGTCTTTGCGGCAAGCGTCCTGCTGCCCCTGCCGCGCGGCAGGGGCGGCCAAATCGGACACCTGCCCTCCATTTGCCTCTTTTACCACTTGACCGGCCTGCCCTGCCCCGGCTGCGGCCTGACCCGGTCGTTTGTCTGCCTCGGTCACGGGCGCTTTTGGGAGTCACTCCACTGGCACCCGCTCGGCCCGGCGATCTTTCTTGTTTTCGCCCTGCTTTGGCTCCGCTGCGGCCTGTTTTCCCGGCGCGGCGTGACGCTTCTCCCCCTGTCGCCGCGCACCTCAGCCCGCCTGAGCTGCGCGGCCTGCCTTGTCGTCCTGCTGACCGGCCTCGCCCGCATCGGCTGGCTTTCCCTGCATCATCTGCGGTTTTAGAAACTCAAAGCCCTGCTTTCTTGATCCCGTAGCGGCGCGGAATATCGCTCAGAAAACGCGCGGCCAGCACGCGCGGCATCGGCCTGAACTCGCCAGCCCGCCGGCAGCCGCTCAAGCGGCTGGACAGCCACGCCCAAACTTGTTCTTCTTCTAAGCCGCTGGAAGCTTGGACGAGCTGACGGAAGCACTGCTCAAACCCGGCATCTGTCTCCGACTCCGCGAGAGCGACTTCCAGAATGCCTGCCACAGTACGGGCCACGCGCTCGTCTGCTTCCCGGCCCGCCGAGAAATCAAACAGCCAGCTCCATACAGATTGAACCGGGTCCATCTCCAGCCCCTTACGCACTGTCACTTGTATGCCGGGTTTTGCCTGAAATTGTTTTCATTTCGGGCGCAGGTGTCTATAATGGACACTATGAAACTTACCACGGTTGTTACAGTTGTTCCCGCGCTGCTTGGCCTGGCGCTCACGCTGCCGGGCTGTTCCCAGCAGACCATTGACAGCGCGAAGCAGGACACGCAGCGCAACATCACGGCGGCCAAGCCGCAGCTCGCCAAGCTCGAACTCGGCTCGCGGGTCACGGCGGCCCTGCAATCGGCAGATGTCCACGGGGTCCGAGTAGACGCGGGCACCAACGGCGTCAGCCTCCACGGCACGGTCAATTCAGCAGCGCAGAAGGCGCGGGCGGGCCGCATCGCCCGCGACACGCTCGGCCCGGACAAGACCGTCAAAAACGACATTCAGGTCAGCAGCCAGTAGCGGCTAATTCGCGCTGAATGGCGGAGTTTCCTCCTGCCTCGGCACGGAAACTTAGCCCAGTCGGGTATAATAGAACATCAGTTTGCGGCGGTCTTTGGAAGCCTTTATGGAAGTCTCTGAAGGCCGCTTTTTGCTTGGCGGGAGGAACACTCATGGAACAAGTTTTGGACAAGGTGAGAGAAGTAGAGAAGGGCCGGATGCTGGAAGCGGACGAGACGGGAATGCTGACTATTCCGGCGGAACTGCTGGGGTATCCCGAACCCAACACGCGATTCGTGGTAGAGCGCGTCGGCAAGAGAATTCTCATTCAGCCGGAAACGGCTCAGGAGATTGAGCAAAAATCGGCCTATGACAAGTGGCACGATCAGTGGAAGATCGTTCAGCAGGAAGTGACTAAATCCTGGCCGGTCGGACTCTCGGCTGCCGATGTTGTTTCGGAGATGCGCCGCTAATGCTCACCATAGACGCCAATGTTTTTGTTTCTTCTTCGTCGCTCATAGACAAGCTGAATGCAGAAAGCGAAGAATTTCTGGGCCGAGTGGGGCAGCAGGAACTGCAAATTTATTGTCCGACGCTCCTTCTGCCGGAAATAGCTTCGGCGATTATTCGTCCGACAAGCGATATCAACGCCGCAAGGATCACCCTTGCCAGTGTGGAAAAGTTTCCGAACATCACTCTTGTGCCGTTGACTGAGCAAAGGGCGCAAGCTGCCGTGCAGATTTCCTTGACCTGCCGCCTGCGCGGGGCCGATGCGGTTTATGCCGCCGTCGCGCAGGAACATGGAACAACGCTGATTACCTGGGACCAGGAACTGCTGACGCGCGGCGGCGCGGCGATTGCCGTACTGACGCCGGCGGACTGGCTGGCGGCAAACTCGATTTAGGAACAAGAACGTATGGACTTCAAAGTTATCTCGAATTACAAGCCGTCCGGCGACCAGCCGGCGGCCATTGACAAGCTGGCGCAGGGCATTATCAAGGGCAATAAATACCAGACATTGCTGGGAGCAACAGGCACAGGAAAAACGTTCTCCGCCGCGAATTTAATTGAGCGGGTGCAGAAGCCGACACTGGTGATCGCCCATAACAAGACCCTGGCGGCGCAGCTTTGCTCGGAGTTCCGGGACTTCTTCGGGCAGAACGCGGTCGAGTATTTTGTCTCGTACTACGACTACTATCAGCCAGAAGCGTATATCCCGCAGACGGACACGTTTATCGAGAAAGACTCGGCCATCAACGATGAGATTGACCGATTGCGCCACTCGGCGACCCAAGCGATCCTGGAGCGGCGCGACGTGGTCATTGTGGCGTCGGTCTCGTGCATCTACGGCCTCGGCGCCCCGGAAGAATACGCCCGGATTATCCTCAAGTTCGAGCGCGGCAAAGAATACGACCGCGACGATATGCTGCGCCGATTGGTGGACATGCAGTTCACCCGCAACGATCTCGTGCTGACCCGCTCGACATTCCGGGTGCGCGGCGATGTGTTGGAGCTTCAGCCTGCCGATGAAGAGATTATCGTGCGCGTCGAGTTCTTCGGCGATGAAGTGGAGAAAATCACGACCGTGGACCCGCTGACCGGCGAAGTGCAGTCGTCAAAAGACGAGATCACCATCTTTCCGGCGTCTCACTTTGTTTCCAGCCCGGAGCGGCAGGAGCGGGCGATCATCGGCATCCAGGAAGAAATGGAAAACCGGGTCGCGCTGTTCAAGCAGCAGGGCAAGCTTTTGGAGGCCCAGCGGATCGAGCAGCGGACACGCTTTGACCTCGAAATGATCAAAGAAGTCGGGTACTGCAACGGCATTGAAAATTATTCGCGCTGGTTCGACGGCCGCGCCCCCGGCTCGGCCCCGTCTACGCTGCTGGACTACTTCCCGGACGACTACCTGATGGTCATTGACGAGTCGCACCAGACTTTGCCTCAGCTTCGGGCGATGTACAACGGCGACAAGGCCCGCAAAGACACGCTGATTGATTACGGCTTCCGGCTGCCGTCGGCGGGCGACAACCGGCCTTTGAAGTTTGAGGAGTTTCAAGAGCGCGTGAACCAGTGCGTCTTCGTGTCTGCGACCCCGGCGGCCTATGAGCGGGAGCATTCTGAGCAGATTGTCCAGCAGATCATCCGCCCGACCGGCCTGGTGGACCCGGAAATCATCATCAAGCCGATCAAGGGCCAGGTAGACGACCTGCTCCACGAGATTCGCGAGCGGACTTCGCGCGGCGAGCGCGTGCTGGTGACGACGCTGACCAAGAAAATGGCCGAGGACCTGACCGAGTTCCTTTTGGACCTCAACATCAAAGTCAATTATTTACATAGCGACGTGCATACGTTGGAGCGCACCGAGATCCTGCGCGACCTCCGTTTAGGCATCTACGACGTGATCATCGGCATTAACTTACTTCGGGAAGGCTTAGATTTACCCGAAGTCTCCTTAGTCGCCATTTTAGACGCCGACAAAGAAGGCTTCCTGCGCTCGGAAACGTCGCTGATCCAGACCATCGGACGCGCCGCGCGTAACCTCGGCGGCCAGGTCATCATGTACGCCGACCGGATTACCGGCTCTATGGAGCGGGCGTCTTTAGAGTTTGATGGGCGAGACCGACCGCCGCCGGGAAATTCAGGTGGCGTACAACACGGAACACGGCATCACGCCCTACACAGTCAACTGCCGTCCGCGAAGTGCTTGAGTCAAAGAAGATCGCCGAGCAGAAGTCGTACTACAATGTCTCCCGCACCCGCAACCCGGAGACCCTGCCTTTGGACCAGATCATGTCTGCCCTGGCCGACATTGAAAAAGAAATGAAGCAGGCCGCCCGGTCTTTAGAGTTTGAGCGTGCCGCCGAGCTGCGCGACGAGCTGTCCCGGTTAAAGAAGCTGCTCCCGGCGGGGGCGAAGAAGTAGGGTCACACAGGAGAAACATCATGTCACTCAGTCAGCCAATGAAAACTTATCGCCTTACTTGGGAGGAGCTGATGAGCCGCCGAAGCGAGATCGCGCCCGACGCGGTTCTGGAAGTTAAGGTCTATCAGCCGGAGCCATTCGGTCAAATAGATAACGAAAACCAGGCTCTCATCAGCCTGCTCCAATCCTGGCGCGAAGAAGATACGACCCAAGACGCACAGCAGCTAGAACGCTGGAAAGCAGAAACAGAGGAACTTATGGAAAATCTGCAAGCGAGCCGACTGGCGCTGCGGGGCCAAGAATGACAACAATTCAGGCGGTCATTCTTGACTCGTCACCGCTTGGGCTGGTGACGCAGAGGGCGGGGACGTCTCAGGAAGGGGATGCCTGTCGTCTCTGGCTGGAAACGCTTTTGGTTCAGGGCGTAAGGGTTTATGTGCCGGAAGTCTGCGACTATGAAGTCCGCCGGGAGCTGATCCGCGCAAAGAAGCCTGTCGGCATTGCCCGGCTGGATCAGTTGAAGCAGATTGCTCGGTATCTGCCGCTAACCACTGACGCTATGCTCAAAGCCGCCGAACTTTGGGCACAGACACGAAATGCAGGAGTCGTCACTGCCGACATTCATGCGCTGGACGGCGACGCTATTGCAGCCGCGCAGGCGTTGTCGCTGGGCCTTTCGGCCGCTTATCGCAACCAGCAATGTCAAGCACATCTCCCGGTTCGCATCTGCCGACCTTTGGACAAACATTTATCCATGACCAGCCCGCTTAACAACCTAGCCCTCCTGCGCCCCGGCATCCGCACGAAGCGCGTGTCGTCGTATGACCGCTCCGGCGGCAACAATGACTTTGTGCGGATTGATGCGGGCGAAACGAAGACGCTGGCAGAGATAGCTGGGGCCGGGATTATCAAGCACATTTGGATCACGATTGCCTGCGAAGACCCGATGATCCGCCGCAATTCCGTGCTGCGGATGTTCTGGGACGGCGAGGCGCAGCCGTCGGTGGAAGCGCCATTGGGGGACTTCTTCGGGCAGGGCTGGGGCGAAAAGTACAACTACGCTTCGCTGCCGCTGGCCGCCGCGCCTGCCGGGGGCAACGCGCTGAACTGCTATTTCCCCATGCCGTTCGGGGACGGCGCACGGATTGAAGTGGAGAACCAGTCGGACACGGCGATCACGAGCTTTTATTACTACCTAGACTACGAGCAGCACCCGTTCATCGGGCCGGAGCAGGGCCGCTTTCATGCCTGGTGGAACCGTCAGATGCCGGGGCCGGAAGCGGGGCAGGGAGACCGGGAGAACGAGTGGGAAACGCTGGGCGTTCAGCCGGCTAACCCGTCGGATGCCAACAATCACGTTCTTGTTCATGCCGAGGGCGCAGGCCACTATGTCGGAGTCAACTACTTTGTAGACTCGCCGACGCCGCTGTGGTACGGCGAGGGTGACGACATGTTTCTCGTAGACGGCGAGCCGTGGCCGGGGTCACTGCACGGGACAGGGACGGAAGATTACTTTAACTCGTCGTGGTGTCCGAAAGAGCTTTACGCGCATTCCTACTTCGGCTACGCGCGGGTCAACGGCGAGACGGGGTTCTTAGGCCGAACTCACTGTTACCGCTTTCACCTGGAAGACCCGATCTACTTTGAAAAGTCTCTGCGGGCATCCATCGAACACGGCCACGCGAACAGCCTGACATTGGACATTGCGACCGTCGCCTACTGGTATCAGACCGAGCCGCACCGGGTCTTTCCGGCGCTGCTGCCCAAAGCGCAGCGTCAGCCGCTGCCGCCGATTGGGCCGACCGACATTCATAAATGGCGCGATAGCTGGCGGCGCGAGATGGGCGGCGGCCCGCTGTGGGGCAATGAGCCGCTGCCGGACAGCACACGAATTAAGTAGCAGAGAGGTACACTGCATGGACGCTTGGGAATTGTGGAGAGCAATGGCGCGGGAAGCATCGGAAACGGCGCAGATGGCCGAAGCCGCCGGACATTTCAGGTCGGCAGCAAGCCGGTACTACTACGCGGCTTATCAGGCCGTGACGGCTTTGCTGCTTTATCAAGGACTAATGCCGCCGATCGGGGCGGAGGCTTGGAGTCATACTTCAACGCCGGCGCTGCTGAACGAAAACACAGCAAGCCTCATCGCCTCGCGCGACAGGCGCACTGATCTTGCCGCGCGGCTTGGCGAGCTATACCGGCTTCGTTTGGATGCCGATTATGTGGCCGTCAACCGGGTCAGCCGCAGCCGGCTTGCTGCCGGGCGACGCGACGCAAGGTTTATCATCAAAATCGTGACCGATATACTCCCGGAGAAACTGCAATGATTTTAGAACGAGAGTTGAGCGTCAGGGAAATTTTGGACTGGCTTCAAGCAGAAGCGCAAGCACGGCAGATTAGCCTGACAGTATTTCCCGACAGCGCCGAGGAACGCACGGAACAGTATTTTACAGCGGACGGGGAAGAGCGGTCGTTCACATTCCTCGGCGTCCGTGTTCGCATTGACAATCTTTCCGATCCCGGCAAAGAAGCAAAGCTCATGGTGCGCCTTCAGGAGTCATGGAACAACCGCGAGCCGAGGCCGGAGAAGCTGCTGCATCTGATTCCATCCGGGGTTCCGCAGGGGGTATGGTGAATTGTACGACTACGACGTGATTATTGTCGGGGCAGGCCATGCCGGGGCGGAAGCGGCGCTGGCTTCGGCGCGGCTCGGCGCAAAAACGCTGTGCCTGACGCTGTCTTTGGATAAAGTGGCCCTGATGCCCTGCAACTGCTCGGTCGGCGGCCCGGCGAAAGGTCATCTCGTGCGCGAGATTGATGCGCTCGGCGGGCGAATGGGGATCAACGCCGACGCGACCATCACGCATATTCGGATGCTGAACACGGGCAAAGGTCCCGCCGTGCAGGCGATCCGCGCCCAATGCGACAAAGATTTGTATTCAAAGACCATGCGGGCGGCTCTGGAAGCCGCGCCTAACTTGACTCTAGCTGAAGGCATGGTCGAAAGCTTAGTGATTGAGAGCGGCGCGGTGGTCGGCCTGCGGACAGCCGACGGCGAGACGTTCCGGGCTAAGTCGGTCGTCATCACGACGGGGACCTTCCTGCGCGGGGTCATGCACCGGGGCGACGAGCGAACCGCCGGCGGACGCCTCGGCGAAAAGCCTGCCGCCGCGCTGTCTGATACCCTGCGGAGGCTCGGTTTCCCGACGCTGCGGCTCAAAACCGGCACGACGCCGCGCATTGATAAAACTTCCGTGGACTTTACAAAGACAACGGCGATTGAGTCGGAGCCGAACACGCCGCCGTTTTCGTTTGGGCGCGAGACGCTCGGCATCCCAAACCTGCTGCCGTCGTGGCTGACCTACACCAACGAGCGCACAAAAGCCGTGATTGAAGCCAACCTGCACAAGTCCGCCATGTACGGCGGCTCGATTGAGGGTTTAGGCCCCCGCTACTGCCCGTCCATTGAAGACAAGATTGTACGCTTTTCCAGCCGCGACAGCCATCAAGTCTTTTTGGAGCAGGAAGGCTGGGACACAAACTCGCTGTATGTCCAGGGAACGTCTACATCGCTTCCCGCCGATGTGCAGCTCCAGTTCCTGCACACCATTCCGGGCTTGGAACACTGCGTCATGCTCAAAGCCGGCTACGCGGTCGAATACGACGCCGTGCCGCCGACCGAGCTGACCCATGCGCTGATGACCAAGCGCCTGCCGGGGCTGTTTCTCGCAGGCCAGATCAACGGCACATCCGGCTACGAAGAAGCCGCCGGCCAGGGCCTGATGGCCGGGGCCAACGCCGCGCTTTACGCTCACCATCAAGCGCCGTTCGTCTTGAAGCGCTCCGATGCCTACTTAGGCGTGATGATTGACGATTTGGTCACCAAAGGGGCCGACGAGCCGTACCGCCTGCTCACATCCCGCGCCGAGTACCGCCTGCTGCTGCGCCAGGACAACGCCGACCTGCGCCTGACCGCGCTTGGCCGCGCCGCCGGCCTGGTCCCCGACACGCGCTGGCAGCTATTCACTGAGAAGCGCGACGCCATCGCCGCCGAAACCGCGCGTCTCGAAACTACCTACGTCAGCGGTGCGGACAATGCCCGGCTGGCCGAACATGGCCTCCTGCCCGTGTCTCAGCGCGTCCCGCTGTCCGACCTCTTAAAGCGCACCGGCGTTGGCTATAACACCGTCGCCGCCCTCGCCCCGCCGCCCGCTCCCCTGCCCCGCGCCGTCGCCGAACAAGTGGAAATCACCTGCAAATACGAAGGCTATATTGAGCGCCAAAGCGCTCAGGTGCAGAGTGCAGGCCGCCGCGAAGAAGTCCCGATCCCGGCCAAGTTCGACTTTAGGAGCATCCGCAACCTGTCCAACGAGAGCCGCGACAACTTGACCCGCGTGGAACCTATCTCACTCGGACAAGCCGCCCGCGTCCCCGGCGTCACCCCCGCCGACATCGCCATTCTGAGCGTCCACCTGGAGCAGCACCGCCGCCGGGCTGTTTCCGGCGCAGCGCAGGTATAATGGCTCTTAGGCACACCCATTATGATTACCCGCGTCCAGGTCAAAAACTTCCGCAACCTCGCTGACATTGATGTTCAGCTTGGGCCGCTGACTGTCTTAGTCGGGCGCAACGGCACCGGCAAAAGCACCTTCTTAGACGTGCTGCGCTTCGTCCGCGACGCCCTGCGTCTGGGCCTCGGCAAAGCTATAGATCAGCGCGGCGGCTTTTATGCCCTTTGCTCTTGGTCACCAAATGGTTCAATCAGAGATATTGAGATCAGCTTAGAAATCACAGAGGACGGGTACGCAGCGCGATATTCTTTTGTGATTGGTGTAGGCCAACAAGGGATACTTCAAGTTAAGTCCGAGTCCACTGAAGTTCCGTCTTCTCTTCGACAATCAGTTATTTGTTTCGAGACAGAAGACGGGAAATGGGCTAAGACACCAACTGATTATCTTAACAATTCTATATACTCTCTAAACATGCCGGTTTCTGTAGATGCTTTAATGCTTCCGAGGTTATCTCTTGTTCTCGGAGATTTACAAACAGTTCTTAACAATATTACCTCAACAAACTTTTACGCGATTTTCCCAAACACGCTTAGACTTCCTCAGCCACATTATATGAGTGAGGCGAGGCTAATAGAAGATGGTCGGAATTTAGCAACGATATTACGCCGCATCATCAGGCAAAAACTGTTTCACGCAGATTTAGTAGCGGCTTTGGGATACGTAGTTGCCGGCATTCGGAATATCCGGGTTCAAGAAGTGGGTGGCTATTTAGTCACCGAACTAGAACACGAGATGCAGAATGGGCAGACAGCTTGGTTTCCGCTCGCACAAGAGTCAGACGGTACGCTGCGGGTTTTAGGACTGTTAGCCGCACTTTATCAAGATGCGCCGCACTCGCTGATTGCGATTGAAGAGCCAGAGCTAAGTATTCACCCTGGCGCTCTTGCCATGCTCAGTGAGGTAATAGAAGAGTCGGCAACGCGCAGCCAAGTTTTGATTACGACACAAAGCCCAGATTTAATCTCGCGCTTCAGCGCAGATCAGCTTAGGATCGTAGAGCGAATTGGCACAGAAACCCATATCGGCCCGATTGATGAAGGACAGCGGGAAGCCATTAACAACCAGCTTTTTTCGGCGGGCGACCTACTACGAATTGAAGGACTGCACGTTTCGTCGCAAGAAGAAAATGTGCCGTCTTATGCCTAAGATTGTGCCGATTGTGGAGGGACCCGGCGAGGTCGAGGCGGTCCCCGCTCTCCTTTGGAAACTGCTTGCAGAACGAGACCGGTATGACATACAGGTCGAAACGCCGCAAAATGCTCACGGCTGCGGCAACTTAACGAAACCCGGCGGGATTGAACGCTTTGTCCAGAACGCATGGACAAAACGGGATTGTGGCGCAGTTTTAGTTCTTGTGGATGCTGACAAGAAGTGTCCCGTGGAAATGGCAGCAGATTTTGCTCGGCGCATCCTTGCTTTGGGGGTGCGTTTCCCGGTCGTAATCGTCATTGCGAAATGTGAGTATGAGGCTTGGTTTTTAGCAAGTCTGGAAACGATTGCGGGTGTTCCTCTTGAGGGCGGATACGCCTTGCCCGCAGGCTTGACCTATGCCGGAGAAGTAGAGACCCATGCCGGCGTCAAGGGATGGATTACGGATCAATTTCCGCAGGGACGCATCTACAAAGAAACGATCCATCAAGCCTCTATGACAAAGCTTTTGGACCGGGAGCGCGTGAGGCAGCGGTCACGCTCTTTTCGCCGCCTATGTCATGCACTGGAACAAGCCGTCGAAGCGATAGACCAAAACTTGAGGATCGTGACGCCTGAATTGCCGGTTGGATAATTATGACAAACACTGAAACAGAAATTGTAGAAACGCCGAAGAAGAAAGTCGTGGTGCTGGGGAGCGGTCCCATCCGTATCGGGCAGGGAATTGAGTTTGATTACGCCAGCGTTCACTGTGTCCGCGCTCTGCGGGAAGCGGGGTACGAGGCGATCATTATCAATAATAACCCAGAAACGGTGTCTACGGATTTTGATACGTCGGACCGACTGTATTTCGAGCCGCTGACGCCGGAAGATGTGCTGAATGTGATCGAGCGGGAGGCTCCGATTGAGGGCGTGATCTGCCAGTTCGGGGGGCAGACGGCGATCAACTTGGCCCGGCCTTTGTCCGAAGCGGGCGTGCCGATTATCGGGTCGTCGTTTGATTCGATTGATCTGGCGGAAGACCGGGATCGGTTTGAAACGCTTTTACGGGAGCTGGGCATTCCGAAGCCTGCCGGGCGGGCGATTTTGTCGACCGAGGCCGCGCTGGAAGTGGCGGGAGAAGTGGGCTACCCGGTGCTGGTCCGGCCCTCGTATGTGCTGGGCGGGCGGGCGATGGAGATTGTCTACAGCGATGACGATCTCGTCGAGTATATGCGCTACGCGGAAGATATTGCCGAGGGAGCGCCTATTCTGGTCGACCGTTATATCGTCGGCAAGGAAGCGGAGTTGGACGTGATCGCCGACGGCCAGGGCGGCTGCCTGCTGCCGGGGATCATGGAGCATATCGAGCGGGCGGGGGTGCATTCGGGCGACTCGATGGCGGTCTACCCGCCGCAGACGATCAAGCAATCCACAATAGACCAGATGGTCTCGTATGCGACTCAGCTTGCGAACGCGCTCAAAGTCGTCGGCCTGATGAACATTCAATTCGTGATTGAAGACGACCAGGCGTATGTGATTGAAGTCAACCCCCGCGCGTCCCGCACCGTGCCGTACCTGAGCAAAATCACGGGCATTCCGATGGTCCGGGCCGCGACCTGGGCGTCGCTCGGCAAGTCACTGGCGGAGCAGGGCTACGCGAGCGGCCTGCACCCGGACCAGCCGAACATCGCGGTCAAAGCGCCGGTGTTCTCGTTCTCCAAGCTCACCGACGTTGACATCAATTTAGGCCCGGAGATGAAGTCTACGGGCGAGATTTTAGGGATTGACACGGACTTTTCGCGGGCCTTGTACAAAGCGATGGTGGCATCGGGCATTGATGTTCCCGCCGGCGGCAAAGGTGCGGCGCTTCTCGTGACGCTGGCCGACCCGGACAAAGCCGAGGCCCTGCCGATCATTCAGGACTTCGCCGCGCTCGGCTTCAGCCTGCACGCGACTTCCGGGACGGCAAAGTTCTTGGAGGCGCACGGCCTGCAAGTCAGCACGGCGAAGAAGATCAGCGAGGGGACGCCCAATCTCTTGGACTTGATTCGGGGCGGGCGCGTCTCGCTGCTGATCAACACGGTCTCGAAAGACAAGCAGATTGAGAAAGAAGCGGCGCTGATCCGCCGGGCGTCGGTGGAGCATTCTATCCCGTGCCTCACATCGCTGGACACGGCCCGCGCCCTGCACACAGCCCTTGCGACCCGTCAGGTCGGCGAGGCGTTTGAGGTGATGACGGTAGATCGGTATACGGGGTAGGATGCCCCCGCCCCAATTCTGGGGAGCCGGAATAGGAGAAGAGCCGGGAAAGCCCGTGCCTTCTTCCTCTCCGTATGGCTCCCCAGAATTGGGGCGGGGGGCTACGCCTTCCCGTTCACCCGTGACACAAACGCAAGCACTTCGGCGACGGCGTGGAACAGCTCCGGTGGGATGCCTTCGCCGACGCTGAGGGTCGCCAGGGCTTCGGCCAGCGCCGGGTCTTCGCGCAGCGGAATGTCGTTCTCGCTGGCGATTTTGAGGATCTCGTCCGCGACCGGGTTGTGCTGAATGAGTGCGTTCATACTTAAACGTGCCAGTCCACGCAGGTGCGGGGTGACGCGAACACCGAGCCGCCATGATAAAGCGGCGGCCAGTCCGTCTGAAGGTGGCAGGTGATGTCGCAGGAGTCCCAGCCGGCGTTACCCAGAGCTTCGGCGAGGCTGCCCGCATATTTTGTCAAGAGGCGCACCGCAGCCGGCTTTTCGGCCCCAAAGCGGCAGGACAAAACGCCGGACAGCAGGCCCGTGAGATCTGCCTGCACCCGGCCCAGCTTCGGCGGATGGAGGCGCACCGTGACGCGCAGGACTTCGCTGTCTTGCGCCGCGCCGGCGTCTTTTTCATGCCGCCAGAACTGCGTCTCGGCGATACCCGGCAGGCCGTCAAACGCCAGCGGCAGGGCGAAATACAGCGGCACGGCGGCCTGCCCGGCATGGGCTGTCAGCGAGGCTTGATTGAGAAGCTGCTGTCCCTCGAACAGCGACGCGAGCTGGTCCGCCCCCAGGCGCATCCCCCGGTCGCTCGACCCGGCGGCGAGGCGGAGCAGCGACGTCCGCAGGTCGGCAATCGGAAGGGGAGTGTCCTGCGCCGACAGCAGCCGATGCTCTGTGCTGCGGCCCACTTGCAGCAGCATCTCGCGCAGGCCCCGCGCCAGGGCCTCCGGCGGCGTGCCTGCGTCAAGCGCCAGCCCCAGCCAGGCGGAGACCCGCTCCGGCAGCGCGGCCTGAGCGCCCGACGGCGCGGCCAGCACCGCCGACAGCGCCCGCAGGGCGTCCGGCGTGGTCGGCAGGGACAGCGAGTGCGCCAGGACATACGCAGACGGCGATACGCCCGGCGCGGATGCCAGCGCGGCGTTAGCTTCGGCAAGCGACGCCAGCGTCAGCGGCAGCCCGGCCTGGGTGAGCGCCAGGGCCAGTGCGACATCCGTGTCTGCCGCCGCCGCGCCCATTTCCAGCAGCGCCGCCCGCACCATTTCCGCCGTCAGTGTCCCCGTGACGGTCGGCATCGCCTGGTTCATCCCCGGCATCTGCACCGCTTGGGCCAGCCGCCCCAGCAGGTTCAGCGCGGACGCCGCTGGCTGGGCGAACGCGGCAGGGAAGGAAGACGAAACGGATGTCGGTAAAACTTGCACTGCTCCCGATTGTCGGCAGAAACCGCTGAGAACACAAGACACTTGGCCTGATTCACGGAGGAAATGACCTGATGCTTGCCGCGCTTTTTGACCCGTTCCTCACTCTGCTGTACCCGCCGCGCTGCCTTGTCTGCAAGATGCTCGGCGCGTCCGGCCTGTGCGCCGCCTGCGCCGGTCAGATTTCCCCCATCCCTGCGCCGTTCTGCGCCGTCTGCGGCCATACCCTCACGGAGAGCCGCTGCGCGAACTGCGCGGCCCAAACTCCGGCGTTCGTCCGGTCCCGCTCGCTCGGCGCGTATGACGGCGTTTTGCGCCATGCTATCCACCAGTTCAAGTACCGGGACCGGCCTCAGCTTGCCGTGCCGCTCGGACGCCTTCTTGCCGCCTACGCCCGCGCTCATGCGTCGGAGCTGAACGGCCTGCGCTTTGATGCCTTGCTGCCGGTCCCGATACACCCGGCCCGGCAGCGGGTACGCGGCTACAACCAGTCCGAGCGGCTGGCGCGGGTACTGGGCGAAGAACTCCGCCTGCCGCTGCTGAACACGCTTGTCCGCGCCCGTTCCACGCGCCCGCAGGTCGGCTTGTCGGGAGAAGCTCGGCGCACCAATTTACAGGGCGCGTTCACGGTCAAACAGCCTGATTTAGTACAGAGTCAAACGCTGCTGCTGATTGATGATGTGGTGACTTCGGGAAGCAGCCTGCATGAATGCGCGGCGGCCCTAACAACGGCGGGCGCAAACGCGGTATATGCGCTGACGCTGGCGGCGGGGTGACAAGCCGGAACCATGTGTTGAGAGGACCATACAATAAATTGTACGGCTACACGGCGCGGACGCCACAAAACACCCGCTTCGCGGGGTTCGGAATAAGCCCAACAATCGGGATCTTTCCCAGTGCCGCGAAGCGGTACTTCGTGGCCGAAGGCCGTGTAGCCGTACAATTTATTGTATGGTCCTGTCTGGGTTCTTCCTGGGTTCTTCCAATGCCCTGCCCTAGCGGAAAGAAAGGACCCGGCGAATAACGCTCTCATGCTTCTGCACTCGCCGCCCTCAAACAGCCGGTCACAACATATCGCTTGCTACAGCGGCAGCGTGTCCAAAATCTCCGATACCGACAGGTACGCGCCGCAGATGACTTCATCGGACGCGCCGTAGTACAGGGTAATCAGGTCACCGTCCTGGACGTGGCCGTTGGTGAAGACGACGTTGCCGAAGAAGCCGGTCTCTTCATACGGGGCCGACGGCTCCATGATCGGCTCGGCGGAGCGGGCCAAGACTTTGCCGGGATCGTCTTTGTCGAGAAGCAGCGCCCCCAAACAGTAGCGCGACTGCTCGTTCGCACCGTGATAAATCACCAGCCAGCCGCGCTCGGTCTCAATCGGCTCCGCGCCCGCCCCGACCCGCGCCGAGTCCCACATGCCGGGCCGTGACCAGGCCAAACACTGGTTCTGTCCCCAGTGGTACAAATCGGGAGACCGGGCCAGCCAGATATAGTTGCCGCCGATGTAGATGTTGGACGGCCGGTGCAGGCACAGATACTGCCCGCCGACTTTTTGCGGGAACAAAGCGCAGTCTTTGTTGGACGGCGGGAGGATCATGCCGTGCGGCGTGAACGTCACCCAGTCCGTCGTGCTGCTCATGCCCACCCCTACCCCGTTCGGCGAGACCGCCGTGTAGGTGAGATAATAGCGGTCATTGATAAAGCAGACCCGGCAGTCTTCAATGCCGAACGATTCCAAATCCCCGCGCCCAATCAAAGTCGGCTTGTCTTCGGGGACGAAGTGAACGCCGTCATCGCTCCAGGCCAGCCGCAGATGCGAGAGCGTCGTTAAATACGCATGGCCCTTGTACTGGAAGACGCGCGGGTCCTTGTAAACGAGGTCCGGGTCCGTTTTGGAATACGTCACAATCGCGATGCCGCCGGGCGCGAGCGGGTCCAGCACGGGGGTAGACACCATGCCTTCGGGCTGGTCGGGCCGCTCGGCAACCCGCAGCAGCAGCCCGATTCGGCCTTTAAACCGGAACGCACCGGGATTCAGTAAACATTCCACCGTCAGTCCGTCCCGGCTTGGCTTCACATCCGAAGGCCGCAAAATCGGGTTCGTCTCAAATCGCCGTGCAATATCCGCCATGCTGTCTTGCTCTCCCTCACTTTTGGTTCCTCGTGAGTTATACCACATTTATTTTTCACAAACACTTGACAAACAATTTTCCATCGCGCATAATAAACATATCGCGATATATCGCGATATGTCACTTAAAGAAAAGAGATAAAAGTTGAACAACGACATACAACATCACCACCGAGAACATGGCTTCTGCCATCGGCACCACGGCGAAGGCGCAGCATCGGACGAGAATGAGCGTCCGCACGGACGCGGCGGTCCTGGAGGCCATCACGGCGAGGGACCGGGGCGAGGCCGCTTCGGCGGTCATCACGGCGGCCCGCACGGCGGGGAAGGACGCGGCGGACGCGCCCGGCGCGGCGAAGCCCGTTACGTCCTGCTGGACGCCCTGCGGGCCGGCCCCAAGCACGGCTACGAGATTATCAAGTCGCTGGAAGAGCGCTCCGGCGGGCGCTACTCGCCCAGCCCCGGCACAGTCTACCCGACCATGCAGCTCCTGCAAGACCAGGGCTTGGTTCGCGCCGACCAGGACGCCGAGCGGCGCGTTTTCTCGCTGACCGAAGCCGGCCTGACGGACCTAGATGCCCACGCCCCGGAGATCGCCGACTTTTGGGAGCGCTTTGCGGCAGCGTCTACTGCCGACCAGCCGGACGCCGGATTTGTCCGCGAGGAGATGGAAAGCCTCATACGGACCATCCGGGACGGGCTGCGCAGCAGCGGGAACCAAGAAAAAGCGCGGAGCATCCGAGCCGTGCTGGAACGCTCCCGAAACGAGATCCGGGAGATCCTTGCAAGCGCTGCCTAATCGCAACAAGAAAGCCCGGTGAAATCTCACCGGGCTTTTTTTGTCATTTTTGCTGTCCCGCAGAGTAAAATAAAACAAGTAGGAGTATTTGCTATGCCGAACCAATGCAATTAAAGAGCAGGAGGCGGAGGCCACACGGAGTCGTCGGGGAGAGTCAGCGGGAAAGTACGCCGGGAGCGAGACTGCTGGGCGAAGAAATACGAGACAAAGCAGCAGGCTAGACCGAAGCCAAAGCCGATTAAGGCCCCCCAACCGGAATAGTGAATGCTGTCAATAAGAACGCCGATGCCGTCGCCAGCCTAAGCATTCGGGGGAAGCGCTGCGATCCCGATCTGTTCACCGATTTCCCATCCAATAACAGTGCCTATGACGTAACAGTGCCTATGACGGTGGCGATAAAGCAGAGGACGAAATAACCCATTTTTGTCATGTTGCCCTCTAAAAGCTGAGAACCCGGCACTTCCAGTGCCGGGTCCGGCTTTCGGCTTGACTACATGGTCGGCTTGGGGGCCATGCCGTGCATCATGCCCTTCATCGGGGCTTTGCGGGTGTAGCCTTTGACGGCCACTGTTTTGCCGCTTTTGAGCGTTTTCATGTAGCTCTTGACATGGGTAGCGGGCGTCGGCTTCGCCATGCGGGTGTAGCCTTTGACGGCGACGGTCTTGCCGTTTTTGAGCGTTTTGGTATAGCCCTTGACATGGGTGCTGGGGGCCTGAGCGAAGGCGGACACGACAAAGAGTGCGGCGAGGCTGAGGACAGCCGATAAACGGGTGAATAGTTTCATGGAAGTCTCCTGTAAGGTGCAGATGGAACAGCAAGCGTTTATAGGCAAAAAAGAGTTCCCGAAAAATAATTTTCGGCGGCGCGGCGCGTTCCGGCGCGGAAACGACACCCAGTAAATGACGGCAGGACAATGAACGAGTGGGAAGACGACGAGCGGCTGGCGGCAGAATATACGGACAGTGGAGACGCGCGGGCGCTGGAAACGCTGTTCCGGCGGCACCTCGACGCGACCTATGCGTTTGCCCGGCGGTTTCTCGCCAGCCGGGAAGATGCCGAAGAAGCGGCGTCGGAAACGTGGCTGCGGGCCGGGCAGGCGCTGCGGGCAGGCCGGTTCCGGGGCGAAAGCCGCTTCAAGACGTGGCTGCTCGGCATCGCGCGATTGGTCTGCCTGGAAAGACTGCGTCAGCCGCGCCTGCCGACCCTCTCGCTGTCGGGTTTAGCCGAAACCAATCGGGGTGACTGGGTTTTATTCTCGCCCGACCCGGACCCAGTTTCAGATTTAGAAGCCGCACTGGCGACTTTGACCGAAGACCACAAGTTAATCTTAACGCTCTGCGACTTGCAGGGCCTGTCGTCCGCCGAAGCCGGGCTGGTACTCGGACGCACCGCCGCCGCCGCGAAGTCCCTGCACGGACGCGCCCGCCGCGCCCTGCGGGATGCGCTTTTGTTGCAGAGGGAGGAACTATGACCGAAACCGAGCAAGCCGAACTTTTGGACTTGTATCTTGATGACGCCCTGCCCGAAGCGCTCCGGGCAAGCGTTGAAGCACATTTAGCGGCCCATCCCGAAGCTGCCGCTGAGGCGGCGACGCTGCAAGAGGCTGTGGCGCGGCTCAAAGCCATGCCGGCCGAGCGCCCCGACGCCTGGTTCGCCGAGCGCACGCTGGACCGCCTGCTGCGCGAACACGCAGCAGCGCAGGAAACATTGAAAACACGTCAAGACCAATCAATTTCAAGGAGAAAATAACTTATGGCAAAGACAATCATTCCCGGACTGCTCCGGGCCACTTCCCCCCGCAAAGAACTCTTTGAGGGCATCCAGACCGTCGGCAAAGCCGTCGCGACCCGCTCTTCTTTGCCGATTCTCACCCACATCCGCATTGCCGCCAAAGACGGCAAGGTCTCCCTGATGGCGACCGATTTAGAGATGTGGATGGAGCATACCCTGCCCGGTGTCGGCATTACCGAAGACGGCGCGGCGACCGCCCCGGCCCGGAACTTCACCGAGCTTCTCGCCGCCATGCCCGACGCCGACGTGTCTGTCACAGTCGAGGACGAAACCAACACGCTGCACCTGCGCTGCCTCAAAGCCAACTACAAGCTGCTCGGTCTAAGCGCCGACGAGTTCCCGCTGCTGCCCCAGGTGAAAGAAGATTCGCGCTTTGTCGTGGACCGCGAGACGCTGAAAGACGCCATCAAGCAGACCATTTTCGCCACGTCCACCGACGAGACCCGCGCGATTTTGACGGGCGTTCTCGTCGTCTTCCAGGGCGACAGCCTCAAGCTGGTCGCCACCGATACCCACCGGCTCGCCGTCCGGGACTGCCCCGTCAAAGAAGGGTCGGGCAGCGCCAGCGCGATTGTCCCGTCGCGGGCCATGAACGAGCTTTTGCGGATTGTCGGCAACGAGGAAGGCGAAGTCGTCGTCACGCTTTCCGGCAACCAGATCCAGTTCCAGGTAGACGACGCCAGCGGCAGCAAGACCACGCTCATTTCGCGCCTGATTGACGGCCAGTTCCCGAACTACGAGCGGGTCATCCCCGCCCAGGCGACCAAGACGCTTACCGTCGAACGCGCCCCCCTCGCCGCCGCCGTCAAGCGTGCTTCGATTGTTGCCCGCGACTCCGCCAGCCGCGTTGTCCTCCGCACCACCGAAGACGGCGACAAGCTGACCATCACCGCCGAAAGCGGCAGCGTCGGAAATGCCTACGAAGAAGTCGAAGTCGCCCGCACCGGCGACGACACCCCCGTCGAGATCGCCTTCAACGCCAAGTACCTCGCCGATGTCCTGAACGTTTTAGACACGGAGGGCCTGCACATCGAGCTGACCGAGCCGCTCCGCCCCGGCGTCATCCGCCCCACCGACACCGCCGATTATTTGTGTGTGTTAATGCCAATGCAGGTCGTGTGAAAAGTATCGCGACTTCCCCCACTGCCGATGTCGTTAGCACCCAAAAGCGAGTTAGAAACGCTCTGGACGAAGACGACATCGGCTCCTTCTTTATGAGGAACAACTTTCTCGACCACGGTCCCAAGAAGTACGCGCTTTTCCTGCCCGGTCGTATATTCGCTCGTCAAGGCACGAACCGCTTCTTCTAAGGCTTGGCTCACATATATCTTGTCGGCTTGCTTGTTTCTCGCTTTTGGCGAGCTTTCAGGGCGTTTCAAGGATGCGGACAACACACCACGTCGATCTTCTATATCCTTTCGCCGACCTGCAAGGTCAGCGAAGATCTCTGCATAAAGATCAGGCGATGCTCCCGCCCGAATGCCGGCAATCTGAGCCTGCACCGCAGCCATCTCTTCCTCTTTCAATTGCACCAACGTTTTGTCTAAATCTGTAAGTTCTCCCCGCACGTCATTGGCATCGCTTGCTAATTCGTTGCCGGCTTTGTACACCGCGAGAGCCGCTTCAATAGCTTCTGGGTGCTGCTGCGCGTCCTGTACGGCACTGAGGGTCGCTTTTTCTACAACGTCAATAGAATACAGGTCACCCTGACAGGAACGCCGGCCTGGATGATTACGCGATTTACTCCACCCGCTACACCAGTAATAGGCATACGTTTTGCCGTTCGCTTGCTGGTATTTCGTGACTGCCTTCTCCCCGCAATTAGGGCAAAACAACAAGCCGGATAGCATACGCATTCGCTTGGGGTTTCCGCCGTGTTTCGCCTTCATCAGTTCGAGCCGCGCCTGAACCATTTCCCATATGTCGTCACCGACGAGAGGCGGTGCAACCAGCTGGAGCCGCTCGTTTTCAGGAACGAGGCGACGCACTTCCGGGCGTGTAATGGGTGCGCCTGTCAAAGCATTCAGTTCTTTAAGCCGGTTTTCGTCTGTGTGGCACTTTTGCCGGCCACTGACAGGCTGACCTTTGTAAACAGGGTTAGTCAGGATCAGCCGGATTGTCGGTTCGTGCCAGAAACCACCCCCTGGCGATGGTATCCCTTCCGCATTCAGCTTTTTGCAAAGTGACGGCAGGCTCTCTGTTCCGCTGGCATAGCTGTTGAAGAGCCACGAAGCGGTTTCGGCTGTTGCGTCGTCAAAGATGTACCGTCCACGCATCTCACCCGGCTGAAGGCCACACTCTACTTCTGCATTCGTGACAATATGGTAGCCATAAGGGGACCGGCTTCGCTGGGGCTGCTGTCCCTGTTCTGCCCTTTTCCTTTTGCCGGTCATAGTACGCGACCGGATCAACTTGCGTTCGTAATCGACGAAGTCACCCATCATATTGAAAGCGAGATCACCTTCAGGGGTATCTTCAAAGTCCATGTCACAAAACACGACGCGACCGCCAGCCGCTTGAACTTCGCGCTTAATTCGGGATTGATGTTCCCTGTTACGGCTGTACCGGCCTATGTTGGCGCAGATCAGGGTGTTCGCACGGCCTTCCCGAATGTCGGCGAGGGCACTTTGCAGTCCTGTTCGCATCAGCAAAAAATCACCGGAGATACCTGCGTCTTCGTACTCGGCAATGATAGGCAAACCGAGTGCTAAAGCTTTGGCCCGGCAGATTTCCCGTTGACTTTCAAGACTGGTTCCGTGCTTGACCTGCTCACCTGTGCTGACGCGAGTAGATATAACCGCGCCATTTGTCTTTGGGCTGGCGTATTTCATTCTTCACTCCCCTTGTGCTGATTGGCTTCCCGCGACTGAGTTCTAAGCTGCTTCTTGTTCTCGTTCCATTCCGCCCCATGCCGACCCCAAGCAGCTTTTTGTTTGCAGCTATCTGTGCAATAGACGCGGAGGCGCGGGGCCAGGAAAACCGTTTCACAAGTCGGGCAAATATGCTCAACGAGCTTGTAGCGCCGAACAAACGAGACTTCGACCGACTTTTCTTTTTGTATCACAACAACTTCCATCTATGCACATTATAACACATATAGCCATAGGAGTCAACTTTATTGTTATACGCTTCGACTTCAGGTTAATTCGAGGCTGCGAGTAAGCAGTGACTTCACGGGTTTGTAAGAAGGAATCACAAGACAATATGGCGAAACGTGTTGCTGTATATACGCGATAGGCTTGCTTGTTCGTAGCGAGCCACGCAAATGTAGATGGCACCCCAAAGGCGTCCTGCGAGGCTCTATGACCACTCACCCAACTCTGCCCTATACAACCGCTTCTGGTTTGCGCGACAATCATCACCGAGGCTCAGTAGGTGAGTTCCTCGTTGATAACATTCAGCACGGCAGCAATCTTTCGGTTGTGTCCGCTTACTTCACCATCTATGCGTTTCAAGCGCTGCAATGTGAGCTAGAAGGCATTCATAATCTGCGGTTTTTGTTTGGTGAACCTCGGTTCCTTAAATCAATGGACCCGGAGAAGACCGACAAGAAGAGCTTCCAAATCGAGGACACCGGGCTGACGCTTGGGCACCGGTTGGTGCAGCGACGGGCGGCACGCGACTGTGCCGAGTGGATCAAGGAGAAAGTGGAAATTCGGTCGCTGAAGGAGAGCAACCTGCTTCACGGCAAGATGTACCACTTGACCCACGCCGGCGTGGAGAAAGCGATTTTAGGCAGCTCTAACTTCACTGTTAGCGGCTTAGGCTTAGGAAATCACAGCAACATTGAACTCAACCTGGAACTCGATAGCAATCGGGATCGGAACGATCTCAAAGTCTGGTTCGAGGAGCTTTGGAACGACAAAAGCCTGGTAGAAGATGTCAAGGCTGAAGTCTTGCTTTACCTGGCGCAGCTTTACACAAATCCCTCCCCGCAATTTGTGTACTACAAGACGCTTTTTCATGTGTTTGAGCGGGAGCTTGCGCGAGCTGCCCCCAATACGCTGCTTCAGGAACGAACGGGATTTTTGGAGAGCGAAATCTGGAATGCCCTGTTTGAGTTCCAGAAAGACGGCGCAAAAGGCGCGATCAATAAGATACAAACCCACAACGGCTGTATTCTCGCGGATAGTGTTGGGTTAGGCAAGACCTACGAAGCCTTGGCCGTCATTCGGTTTTTTGAGCTGCGAAACGCCCGTGTTCTGGTGCTGTGTCCCAAAAAACTGCGAGAGAACTGGACTGTGTACCAAGCCCAGAACAACAGCGCCCTTAACCCCTTTCCACGAGACCGCTTTAGTTATACGGTCCTCTCGCATTCTGACTTGAGCCGAGACAAGGGCAAGTCGGGCGACATTGACCTGGCGACGATTAACTGGCAGAACTATGATCTGGTGGTCATTGATGAATCCCATAACTTCCGCAACAACACCAAAGGCCGCCGAGATGAAGACGGGAAAATCATCACAAAGAGTCGCTATGAAAGACTGATGGATGATATTCTCAAAGCAGGTGTCCAAACTAAAGTGCTGCTGCTCTCCGCCACGCCGGTCAACAACGATTTGTCGGACCTTCGCAACCAGATTTATTTGATCACCCAGGGGAATGACGCGGCCTTTGCCGCCGCAGAGTCCCTTCACGTCGCAAGTATCAAGGCGACACTGACGACCGCCCAGCGCAGCTTCCTGGAATGGGCCAAAGCAAAAGCGGAGTCGCGGAAAACCACTGCGCTGCTGGAAAGCCTCAGTGCGTCGTTCTTCACGATCTTAGATGAGCTGACTATTGCACGCTCGCGGAAGCATATCGTCAAATACTACAGCGAAAGCCTCGCCGCCATTGGAAAGTTTCCAGAACGCGAAAAGCCGCTGTCAATTTATTCAGACATTGACACCGAAAAGAAGTTCCTGACCTACGACCAGATCAACGACCAGATCAAGCAGTACCAGTTATCGCTGTTCAATCCGACCAAGTATGTCAAGCCGGAGTTCCGTACCCGCTACACTGAGGAGAAAACGGCAAACTTTAGCCAGGAAGAGCGCGAGTATTACTTGATCGGCATGATGAAGGTCAACTTCCTCAAGCGCCTTGAAAGCTCGGTGACTTCGTTCGGCATCTCGATGGCGCGAACGGTGAAGAAGATCGAGGAATTGCAGCGCAAGCTCCGTGCCTTCCAAATATTGGAAAGCAACGCCGACTATGACCTGGACCGGGAGAGTTTAGACGAACGGGAAGAAGCCGAGGATGACGATTTGCGGGACGCGCTGGAAATCGGTGCGAAGATCAAGTTCAAGCTTGCCCACATGGATACCGAAAAGTGGCTGGATGATTTAGAGCAGGACCGCAAGAAGCTTGCCCATCTGCATCAGCAGGCGCTGGAGATTACCCCAGTCCGCGATGCCAAGCTGGAAAACTTGAAACAGATCATCCGGGAGAAAGTCGCTGAGGGCAGAACAGACGCCGATGGACACGTCAACAAAAAAGTGCTGGTGTTCACCGCGTTTTCCGACACCGCCGGCTATCTTTACGAATGCCTTTGGCCCTGGATTAAAGCCGAACTGGGACTGAATACGGCTCTCGTTGTCGGCGGAACCAGCGGCAGCAAAACACGGCTGGGGCAGGCAGAGTTCAGCCAGATTTTGACCAACTTTTCACCACGCGCTAAAAACCGGGCCAAGTACCCACAGCTCCCGCAAACCGAGGAGATTGATCTGCTGATCGCCACCGATTGTATCTCCGAAGGCCAGAACTTGCAGGACTGCGACTGCGTGGTCAATTATGACATCCACTGGAACCCCGTGCGCCTGATCCAGCGCTTCGGACGCATTGATCGCATCGGCAGCCGGAACCACTCGATCCGTATGGTCAACTTCTGGCCCACTGATGACCTGAACCGCTACATCAATCTGAAGAACCGCGTGGAAAGCCGCATGGCGTTGGTTGATTTGTCGGCGACCAGTCAGGACGATCTCTTAAACGTGGAGGAAGTCACCGAGTTAAGCGATGACGATTTCAAGTACCGCGTCAAGCAGCTTCTGCGGCTCAAAGACGAGGTGCTGGATTTGGAAGATCTCAGTGAAACGGTGTCGCTGACGGAGTTTACGCTGGATGATTTCCGGCGTGATCTGTTGCGTTACTTGGAAAGCAACCGGCGCAAGCTGGAAGAAGCCCCGCTGGGCCTCTATGCTGTCGTGCCGCCGGATGCCCGCTACGCCCAGGTCGTGCCGGGCGTTGTCTTCTGCCTGCGCCAGAAGGGCGACACGCAAGGGACCGAGACCGTCAACAGCCTTCAACCCTATTTCTTAGTCTATATTCGGGACGACGGCGAGGTTCGTTACAGCTTCGCCCAGCCCAAGCAGATTTTGGACATGATGCAGGCACTCTGCGCCGACAAAGATGTGCCGTATGAAACGCTCTGCAACTTGTTCGACGCCCAGACAAACGACGGCCTAGATATGAGCGCTTACACTGCTTTGTTGGACCGCACTGTGGCAGACATCACCCGCCGCTTTCAGAAGCGTAATGCCAATGCCTTGACGGCAGGCCGAGGGGGGCGTCTCCTGGATGCCGCCAAGCAAGTCAAAGCCACCACCGATTTTGATCTCATTACCTGGCTCGTCATTCAGAAATAACGCCACGCCGAAACGAAAGAAACTGCCTTCCCTTGAACTCTCAGCAGACACTCACCCTCAAGACCGAAATTGAACGAGCGCTTCAGGCGTCCGGCGCCGGCCCACTCGCGGGCCGGGCCGCCGCACTTCTCGCCGCTTTGGGTTACCACAGTGATCGAACAGAAGCCCTGTCTCCGAATGACTTTTCTGGGTTCCAGGAGACGTTCCTAGACGGCAAGGCGTTTGACGCGGAGAAGGCCCTCGCCCCGCAGTGGCAAACGGTTGACCTTCTGTTTCAATACACCGATACGGAAGTCAAAGCGTCCAGTCAGCTCGCGCTGGATGTCTTCGCCGATCCTCGCTTTGACGCCGGCGTCTATCAGTCGTTCGTATTCTTTGCCGTTGATCTCACCGGCGACTCGTACACGCGCACCCAGCTTGCCGACGCAACGCGCGAGATCAACAAGCCCTTTGGGATGCCGGTAATTGTCGTATTCCGGCACGGCGCGACGCTGACCCTCGCTGTCATTGATCGCCGCTTGAACAAGCGCGACGGCACCCGTGATGTCCTGGAAAAAGTGACGCTGATCAAGGACATTCGTATCAGCGCAGATGTCAGGCCGCACCGGGCGCATGTGGAAATTCTAGCCGACCTTGCCCTCGACCGCCTGCTGGAAAGCCACTCGATCACGAACTTTGATACCCTGCACACCGCTTGGCGCAAGACCCTGGACACCGCCGCGCTGAACAAAAAGTTCTACAAGGAATTGGCCGATTGGTACTTCTGGGCGCTTAAACACGTCACCTTTCCCCCGCAGCCCGGTGTCGCCGCCGATGTCAACGCCGCCACCAACGTCATTCGCCTGATTACTCGCCTGATGTTCACCTGGTTCCTCAAAGAGCGCGGCCTGGTGCCTGACGACCTGTTTGATGAGCGCAAGCTGACGGCTCTGCTTCAAGACCCTGCCCTGCTGGGGGACAGCAGCACCTACTACAAGGCCATTCTGCAAAACCTGTTTTTTGCCACCTTGAACACGGAACGGGACGATCCCGCCCACCCCCGCCGCTTCCGAGGCCGGAACCAGTCGGGAGGCCGCGATAGCCACCACGGCATCCCGAATGTCCTGCGCTATGACAGCTCTTTCCATGACACAAGTGCCGCCCTGGCCCTCTTTGCGCCCATCCCCTTCCTGAACGGCGGCCTGTTCGAATGCCTGGATATTGCTCGCACCGAAACCACGAAGCGTGTTCTGATAGACGGCTTCTCGGACCGCGACGACAACCCGCTGCGAGTCCCAAACTTCCTGTTCTTTTCCGGGCCGCGCGACGTTGACCTGAACACTGTCTACGGGACGACAGGCAAAACCACTAAAGTGCGCGGCCTGCTGACAATTCTCAATTCCTACAAGTTCACCGTCGCCGAGAACACGCCGATTGAAGAAGAAATCGCCCTGGACCCGGAGCTTTTAGGCCGTGTCTTCGAGAACCTGCTCGCTTCTTATAACCCGGAAACCGGAGCCACCGCCCGCAAGCAAACCGGCTCGTTCTACACCCCGCGCGAAATCGTCAACTACATGGTAGACGAAGCCTTGATCGCCTCCCTCGAAACCGCCCTGACTCCTTCTGTCTCCGAAACTCCAAGTCCTTCCGTTTCGGGAGGACCCCTGCGAAGCAAGGAGGTGGGTTCCCTCAACGCCCGCCTCCGTCACCTCTTTGCCTACACCCCGGAGCCGCCCCAATTCAGCGCCGCCGAGACCAATCTGCTGATTACCACCATTGACGCGCTCAAAATCTTGGACCCCGCCTGCGGCTCCGGCGCGTTCCCGATGGGCATCCTGCAAAAACTGGTCTTTGTTCTCGGCAAGCTGGACCCGCAGAACGCCCAGTGGCGGCTCCGCCAGATCGCCAAAGCGGAACAAATTGATGAACCTGCCGCGCGGGACCATGCCATCGCGGATATTGAGCAGGCGTTCGCCAAGAATGACCTGAACTATGGCCGCAAGCTGTACCTGATTAATAGCGGCATCTACGGCGTGGACATTCAGCCTATCGCCATGCAGATCGCCAAGCTGCGCTTCTTTATCTCCCTGGTGATTGACCAGCGGATTGATGACGCCGCGCCCAACAAAGGGGTTCGCGCCCTGCCAAACCTGGAAACCAAGTTCGTCGCCGCCAACACGCTCCTCGGCATTGACAAGCCTGCTCAAGGAACATTCGGTAACCAAGCAGTTGAAGAAAAAGAAAAGCAACTCAAGGCTGTCCGGGAGCGGCATTTCAGCGCCAGAACGGCGGCAACTAAAGCTAAATACCGAGATGACGACAAGCGCTTACGCGAGGAAATCAGCACTTTACTTGAAGCGGATGGCTGGACACATGACATAGCCATTCGCCTGGCTCAGTGGGACCCCTACAACCAGGTTTTGTCGGCAGGGTTCTTTGATGTAGAAGCAATGTTCGGAGTTAAAACGGGTTTCGATATTGTAATCGCAAATCCGCCCTATTTAGGCGAAAAAGGAAATAAAGAAACCTTTCGAGCTATTGCTCAGAATACTTGGGGCAAAAAGTATTATCAAAGAAAAATGGATTTGTTCTATTTCTTTATCCACCGTGCGATGGACATGTGCAAACCAGGCTCAGTTATATGTTTCATTACGACTAACTATTACATCACGGCAGATGGTGCCCTGACACTTCGTAATGATCTCAACCAGCGCACAACCATAGTAAGATTAAATAATTTCGGTGAGGTTCACCTTTTTCCGAGTGCTCTGGGTCAGCACAACATTATCACGTTGGCTGTTATGGGTCAGAGTCAGAGGAAAGCCTTCACTTTTGCTACACGACGGCGCGGCGATGCCAGCGAGGAAATCCTATCTCGCATTCTTTCAGGAGAGGACCACGAGACTGAATATACGACTGTTCCACAGTCAGAACTTTATCAAGGCAAGGAGAAGCTTATTACACTGTCAGGTTCAATGAGAGTAGTGGGTGCAACTAAGAACTCCTCCTTTGAATTCAGCAAAATAGATGCAGTCGCTGAACCCCTAAGTGCCTTTGCACGACATGTGTTCATGGGAGTTCAAACGGGTGCGGATATCGTAACCGATAGCCTCAAACGTACCGCAGTCCAGAAGGGCATAGTGAGCCAAGAACAATCAGAAAGCTACAAGACGGGAAGTGGCATTTATGTTTTGACCCGTAATGAACTTGACGATATTAATCTTACGACAATAGAACAAAGCGAGTGCGTCAAAGATTTTTATAAAAACTCGCAGATCGGGCGCTATTTTACGCCCCGCAATGCTCCAAAGTATTTACTATATGTCGATAGCACATCAGACATCAACCGCTATCCCAACATAAAAGCTCATCTGATGAAATACCGACCTCTCTTAGCAGCACGCGAGCAAGCAGTCACAGAAGAGCGCAACTGGTTTTGGATACGCGGGGCAAAACGAGACTCATACTTCTATCGAAAAGACTTTATTGTTGTCCCATATCGAGCCACTACAAGCCGCTTTTCTTTCTGTACGCAAAATATCTACGGCGCAGGAGATATGTACTATGTGAGCCTTCGCCACGGCTACTCAACTAAAGCAATGTTGGGATACCTCAATTCCTCCCTAGTTCTGTTTCACCTACTAAAGCGGGGCAAGCGCAAGGGGAATATAATCGAGTTTTATAAGACGCCATTAGAACAAATTCCTGTCCACAACTTACTTTTCCAAGAGCCATGCGTCAGTGCCCTTGAAGGTCTAGTTGATAAAATCCTGTCTAGGAAAGAGAACAACCCTTTAGTAGTTGTAAGAATGTATCTCAAAACGCAAGCGTTGGGTCAAGTTCGTGCCAGCGTCGGAACCACAGCAAGGCACACGCAAGTTTAACGGTCGCCAGATAGCGGTCTGCCCGCTTCTCGTACCGTACCAAGATCGCACGGCAGCGAGACAGCCAGGCAAAGGTGCGCTCTACCACCCAGCGGCGGGCGGGGTGGGTCTTCTCGCCCTGCACGTCGAGTTTCTCTTCGCCGATGCGCTTGATGTGGGGCACATAGCCCGCTTCTAAAACCACGGCTTCGGCAGGTGCATTAGCGTAGCCTTTGTCCAGGCACAAGTGCTGCGGTTTCTCGGTGGTCGGCATCGGACGCACCACGACCACCGCGTCAAGCGTCGCTTTCAGCAAACTGGTGTCGGGGACGTTTGCCCCGCTGATGCAAGCTGCAAGGGGCCTGCCGTGGCCCTCAACCAGCAGGCTTTTCTAATAGTTCCTCTTGACGCCAGATTTGCTGCGGTCGCAGGGACTGGGGCCGACGCACTGCTCTTGCGCCCCTTTTTACCGACCCCGCTTTGGGGGACGCCGCGTGCTTTGCCCAGGCAGCCA
Organism: Capsulimonadaceae bacterium; assembly: GCA_965277885.1. Taxonomy (GTDB): domain Bacteria; phylum Armatimonadota; class Armatimonadia; order Armatimonadales; family Capsulimonadaceae; genus JANXMY01. The sequence goes on from CBDIDS010000003.1 coordinate 2,384,781, forward strand.
TCGGCGGACTGCCAGTGCCACTCGACGCCTTGCAGGTCGTCGCACTTGGTCAAGAGGACGGCCCAGAGAATGTCGAAGATCGCCTTCTTCTCCCAGCGGGCGAAGGCGCGGTAGACGCTGCTGTCATCGCCAAACTCAGCAGGCAGGTGGTTCCACTGGCAGCCCGTCCGCATTCGGTAGATGATGCCATCGAAGGCCAGTCGTTCATTGCTTCGCTTGCGCCCTGTTTTGGCAGGCGGGTCGTAGACGGTCAGGACTTTCTCGATCAACTCCCAGAGCGGGTCGGGGACGTTCCAGATCGTCGGCAACGGCTTTTTATCAGCATTCTTCGGTTCAGGCTTTGCTTCAACACTCGGTTCATTAGGTGGCATCATGCCGCCATTATCGGTTTATCGCGGCCTGCTTTTTAGGGCCGCGTTTTGAGATACATTCTAAGTGATTTGGAGCGCGAAGTCAACGCACTTGTGTACAAGCTTTACAATCTGAGTCAAAGCGAGATTGCAGTAATCGAAAGTATGGTGAGTTAGTTTTGCCTACGCGAAGCCCTAACGATGAGGAGAAAAAGTGGCAAAGACACGCCATGAAGTCCGAGACGGTATCCACGGCTTTATCGAGTTCAACAACTTGGAAAAGAGCCTGATTGACTCCATGCCGTTCCAGCGGCTTCGCAGCATCCATCAGTTGGCGATGACTTACCAAGTCTACCCCGGTGCGACTCACAAGCGCTTTGAGCACTCCCTCGGCGTCATGGAGATCGCCACCCGCATCTTCGACCGCATCTTTGAAGGCGTCTCGGAAAAGCGGCTGGAGAGCCAAGTCCGGGACCGGATCGCGGAGGAGTTGGAACCCAACGTAAGAGGTTACTGGCGCTCAGTGCTGCGGATCGCCGCGCTCCTGCATGATGTCGGGCATCTACCCTTCTCCCATGCTGCCGAGGCGGAACTGCTGCCGGCAGGCTGGGACCACGAACGCCTGACTGCCGAGATCATCCGAAACTCCGAGATCGCCGCACTCCTGAAAGATGCCAAGCCGCCGATTGTCCCGGAAGATGTCATTGATGTGGCCTACAGCGTCAAAGATCGCCTCAAACACGAGCCGAATTTTCAACTTTCGCCCTGGAAAACACTGCTGAACGAGATCATCACCGGCAACACATTCGGCGCGGATCGCATTGACTACCTGCTCCGCGACTCCTGGCACGCGGGCGTCGCCTATGGCCGCTTTGATCCCGACCGGCTAGTGGATGGACTGCGGCTAATCATTGATCCTGAGTCCAACAACATCACGCTGGGCCTGGATAACGGCGGAATTCATGCCGCCGAAGCCTTGCTTTTGGCCCGCTATTTCATGTATACTCAAGTCTACTTCCACGATGTCCGGCGGGTCTATGACCAGCACCTGCAAGACTTCCTGGTCGCTTGGCTTCCCAGGGGCAAGTTCCCCACCGCCTGGGACGAACTGATCAAGATTACCGACAATGAAGTTCTCGTCGCCATGAGTCATGCCTGCGCCGACGCCTCCAATCCGTTGCATGAACTCGCCGCCCGCGTGATGAAGCGTCAGCACTTCCGAACTGTCAACTCACTCGTGACATCAAATAAAAGTAAAAGGCCAACTGTCTTTCAAGATGTCTTGGCCTTTGCACACGATTCATGGGGCAAAGACAAAGTGCGGTCCAGTACCTACGGCCCAAAGTCTGAGTCGAATGACTTTTTGGTTCTGAATGACGATGGCTCGGTGGAAAGTTCTCTGCTCGCATCAGGCGTTATCGCTAACCTGCCTCCCATCGAGATCGGCTTGATTTTCGTGCATCCCGACCACAAGCAGGACGCAAAAACAAAGATAGACGCGCGTCTCAAGGAATTGTTACAGGAGAAGACCGATGGAGTTTAAGAAACATGCCTTTATTCTAGAGGTCATCAACGGCCTCAAAACCGGCGGAAGCTGGACCGGAAAAACGCACGTTCAGAAAACGATGTTCCTCGTGAGCGAGGCCACGCCCATTCAGGTTCCGTTCGAGTTCGTTCTGTACAAGCATGGCCCGTACTCGTTCGACATTGAAAACGAGCTAGAACAAATGAAGAGCTACAACGCCATTGTCGTGCAGCCCGTCAGCGGCTACGGTGTGGAATTGAAACCCAGCGAGAACGCGGCGCTGATTGACCAACTCTCTCTTCTGTCTCCCACTGAGAAAGAGGATGTGGCCAAAATCTGCCGCTTCGTCGGCAACAAGGGCGTCATCGAGCTAGAGCGCCTCGCAACGGCGGTCTGGATTCGTAACCACGAACATGTCAAAGACCATCACGAAGTCGCCCGGCGGATCAATGCTCTAAAACCGCACATCTCGATAGCAGATGCGGAAGCTGCCGATGATTTAATTTCCTCCACATTAACGCTCCCGACTAAGTCACACACAAATTTGTAATTATTGTGGCGAACAACTGAGGTAAGAACAGAAATGCCCGAAATAGAGTTCTTTGGGCATTTCGGTATCTGTGCTTAAAAACTGATTAGTCGAAGACAGTGCTCTCCTTCTGTGTTCTTAAGCTATGATGCTGTTTTACTCAGCATATGAACTTAGTAGCGTATTCGCTCAGACTTATTCGGTAACATCAGCATCAACCGCGTTCACAAATGCCTGAACAAAATCAACCAAGTCGATTTTAATACTGTCGCAAACCTGCTTTAACTCGATCAGGTCAAGACGCCGCTCACCGCGCTCATAATCGCTAATGAGCGACTGCGGCTCGTCAAGCCTCTGCCCCAGCTCCACCTGAGTCAACCCCGCTTCTTTGCGGACACGCCGCAAGAGTTCTTGAAGGTGCGCTTGTTGTGCCGAGTAGATCGCCTTATGCACACCCCAGTATAAGGCTCCCTTGACAAATATAGAAATAATCTATATTATAGGACATGGAGCCGTCATCTCTTCCTGACACCAAACCGCCCCCTGCTCACCAACTCGACTTGACCTTTGACGAACTGCCTCTGGCTGATGCCGTTGGTTCAAGTCCGCCAAAGCCAGAGCCTGACAAAGCCCAAGCAAACCATTACCGGCTAGACGAGCATGTTTTGTTGACCCTCATGGCCGCAACAGGAGTTGAACCGCAGCTTGTTCAACAGATCGTCAGCATGGCGCTGGCGTTCCTGCACAAAGAAGCCCTGCTGAATGAGCAGGACGTTCACGGGACGCTGATCCGCTGCTACCGAGAGTTCGGGACAGAAGCGTGTTACCATCTCAACGGCATTCTGGTGGAAGCACTGCGGCATCAAGGCTCGGTTGAGTCACCGGCAGAAGGCTGGGCTGACACCGTGGCCCTTGTTTGTCCCCGCGAAGAATGGGAGCCGTTGAACGGCATAGTTGAGACCTGGCTCACGGAGCGGACAGAGGAGCGCCGGGAGATGGACAAAAGCCTGGAAGACGATTGGTGGCAGCAAGAGCTTGAAAAACTCCAGCATCATCCAGAAGTCAACTCGAACGGGCGGATTTACCTTGAAAGCCTGCAAGGCCGGCCTACGCTTGTGAAGGGACTGATCCGAAGCAGTGGATTATTGCGAGACGTATTGGACCGGCAGAAAGCAGCCTCTGATTATGTGGAACATATGGTGCTGACGCTTCATCAAGACCCAGAACTTTCGCAGGTGGAAGCTGAACACGAGTTCCTGTGTCTCCCAGATGAAGCGATCTCCCCGGACTTGAACAACTGGGACGCGCATTGACACCTCGCTTCACAGAAACGAACAGGATAACATCCATGCAACAACGACATGAAGAACAGATCTTATCGCCGCGATTTGAGGAGGCACTTGTGTTTGCCGCCCAGGAGCACCGGACCCAGACCAGGAAAGGCACGACCATCCCCTACATCGCCCACTTGATGCAGGTCTCCGGCATCGCCCTGGAGAATGGCGCGAATGAGGACGAAGCCGTCGCCGCCCTGCTGCACGACGTGATCGAAGATCAAGACGTTACCGAAGAAGAGCTGACGCGCCGCTTCGGGCCGGAAGTCGCCGCCATTGTCGCCGGTTGCAGCGACTCGGCTTCCACCGACAAGGCCCCGTGGAGGCAGCGCAAAGAAGCCTACATCGCTCATGTACTGAGGGCCTCTCCCTCGGTACGATTGGTGTCTTCCTGTGACAAGTTCCACAACGCCCGCGCCATTCTCGCGGATTATCAGGAATTAGGCGGGGCGCTGTGGAGCCGGTTCAATGCCAGCTCCGTCGACATCCTCTGGTACTATGAGAGCCTTGTTCATGCCTTCCAGAAGGCGCAGGAGCGGCAGGGAGAGCCGCCAAGCCGGGTGGTGACGCAACTAGCTTATGTCGTCACAGAACTCGCGGGCCTGATCTCGAACCCAGATGTTGAGAACAATGCTGGTCTTGTTTAGTTGCACAGGAAGAAGCAGGCCAGGAAAATGTGAACTAGGCAGAAGTCCGACTTCCTGTTGACCGGAGATTTTGCCGTATCCAACCAAAACCATAATGTCTTCAAACATTAGATGTTTACGTCGGATGCCTTAATTCAGCAATTTCCCGTGCCCAAAAAGGTGCAAGAGACGCCAAGCTTCCGGTGTATTTGCTCAAAGAACTTTGGAAACCAAGCGAAGTTCGGTTTTCCAATTTTTGGACTGTTTTAGCAATAAAAACGAAGGAGAAGCAAGCGGCGGCAAGGAGGCTCACTCTACTACTGTTTTTGTTCGAGCCAAGCACTTTTTCGGCTCCTGAATCATCTCACTTCTACATTCAGGCCCAGCGTCAGGCGCTGGAAGACCTGCGCCGCCGGCGGGTAGAATGGTAGCCTTTCTAATTAAGTCCGTTAATTTTGGAAAGTTCACCTTCTTGGACCAAGCCATTGCCAAGAGCATTCTGGGGCAGACGCTGACAAGTGACAGTTCCGAGGGCGGCTTGACGTATGCGCTGGAGCAGGTGCATTCGGACATTCTGCGGTTCTAGCTGCGGAAGCTGCGAGGGACTTGGAGCAAGGGGGCGTGCAGGAGCAGATCATCTGACGGCTGGTAGGGTTCAACTATCCGGCGGGAACGGCCTGTCCGGTGTTCAGTCTGGGGCAGATAGACAATAGGCAGTTGGCGGCGGCGGGGGCGCTGATCACGGGACTGGTAACGGGGAAGGTGATTGCGCCGGAAGAGCTGTGGATACGAGAGTATTTGGGGCTGCCGACGCAGGAAGCAGTAGGAACAGCATGAGAACTGACGCCACTCCTACGTTCCAGGCTTCTTACAATCGAGAAAAACATGGTAAAGATCTATCAAGGAAGTGTCGTTGCGGCGGTGCGTTGAGACAACCATATCCGGCAAGTCATCAACGACATTGACATCGGTAGGATGAGCCTCGCAACAGAGAGCCGCGTTTTCGGCGGTTTTTGCACGCAGTTGTGCCCTCCAATGTATTGACGTGTCGGATTGAACAAGACCAATAATACTTGCTTCGGGGGCATCTCTAGCATAGTCCAGTGTCAGGAAATGTTCAACGCCTTTGACGTACCACTTTATGCCCTCTTTGTACTTCTTAGCACACCGCTTTGCTTCAAACACATATTTCTTGGCAGGGCGATTGCCGGTATGTTCTACTATAATATCTATTCGAATATCTATTCGGGGTCTCTGATTGCCAAGCTTTCCTGACGTGTTTACATGGGCTTCTTCCTTGACATTGTACAGGATGAAGTGGGCAGGAGGCTCAGGATATGTAAGCCTTTTGTCCATCGCATCCGCGAGTATTCCAGTGATATTAACCTCTAAATGTTCTCTGCGAATCGCCACCTGCGAATCTGTGTATCCCCAAGCAAGAAGCTGGAAAGCGTCCCGTCGGACGCTTTCCCAGCCCCATTGCTGCGACAAGATGGATTCAGCGAGTGATTCAAGCATGGGCTGATGTCTTATCCAGCACTTCAGAGATGATGTCACCGGCATCTAAAATCGCCTGAGTGCGGGTCCAATCAAGAAGACGACTTGACTTAATGATATGCACACGCGGGCCGTCAAAGATGCGGACGCTTCGCTGCACATACACCCATTGGCTGTGCTGTTCCCCTGCGGCGTCAAGGATGGCATGAGCCGCCTTTGAGTCGTTCTCCGAGACAAAGACAGGAATTGTTTGTTTTTCTCGTGTGAGTTCAACCGTTGCTAAAATTGAGTTGTCACCAATGTGTATTGAGATGCGGTGACATCGTTGTGCGAAATCATCTACCTGTAAACGCAACTGTTCCGCATATTCTGTCAGCCGTTTGACGGAGGGCGTACTTGTAACGCTCCCTCCTGTTTTGCCTTTAAGAAGCTGGTATCGAACCCCCATAAACTCGCGAGCTACCATACTTATATGCTCTGGGATGTGTAATGCGGTCTCTACAGCGTTGTCTAGCTTGCTTTGAACATTTGACAGAGATGGTTTCATTGGTGAAAACTGATCCAGCGCCTGTTGCTCTGCATCTGCGAAACTGTCATAAAGAACGGCAAGATGCTGAATCTGCTGAGTATCGAGTTCAGGAAATGGAACACGACGCAGTTCCTCTGGATTGATCTTGCTGACTGTACTTCCCCAGGAAGCATTAACAAAAAAGAGCAAATACTTCGCTATGCTTGAGTTGAAGTAAAGAGCAACGGCCTTAAGTAAGTCGGCATCTTTACTTGGGCCAGCAACGCCAATCTGGGGATCAGTGATAACGAAATCTGAACCACTAAAAACCGCTAGCGTCGCATTGATGATGATGTGAGGCGCACGAGTCAACTCGAGTCGAGAGTGACCCCTATGGATAAATTCCCGTTCTTTTGGCAATGGGATGATAGCTTGATCCGGCACAACAAACCTGTAGTCGCTTTTATTCATGGCCCTCATATCGAGAAGCATCTCACCTCTCAGTTGCGGAATGAAAGTCAACGTGTCTTTTGATTTGCTCGAAGCCGTAATCACTCTTAAACCACCGCCGAACACCCATTTGTGGTCATCTATAATCTTGCTGAAAGGATTAGGCAGTATCCGATGAAGACGTTGTAGTGTACGTCTATCTAGAAAGTTACCCCAAAGGGCAGTTTTCCATAAGCAAGGCACATCTTTGACTGCATCTGAATAATCTACTTCCTGAACTTCACTTTCATAGATCGTAATTGTCCAGACTCGGCGCCGCCCCCCGTGAGACCGTGTTGCCACTTGATTAGCAGCAAACGGGCCAAAGTGCAGAATTGGCTTGCGAGAGCCTTCCAGATCATTCTTGGTGTAGATGACGCAGGCAGCAGGCGCTTCGGCACGCACTCCTTCTGCCCCCATAAACAGTATGCGTAGGAGGTGAGAAAAATTAGTGATGCGCCGCACATCATACTGTGCGAAGAAGCCTTTGCGATATTCTGAAGACTCTGGGTTGATGAGGGTAGTTGCCATCACCAGCAGACCGGCGCATCCTCCCCCATCAAGCAGACCCCCTGAACGCCAAGTGAATGCTTCGTCAAGCCGCCGGCCACCTATCTTCCGTGTTGACTTTTCCGCATTCATCCAGGCAAGGGCGGCCTTTTGGGTCGCAGCTTTTGCTCCTGACCACGGTGGATTACCTGCAATCCAGTGGAAGCGCATTTGAGACGCGAAGACGGGACAAGTGTCGTCAAAGAAGTCAGCATGGAAGATGTTGCGGCCAACTAAGGAAGGGAATTGGAAACCATCGTTTGCCTTTAGCTCCGGGGGATCTAAATGACTTAACAGTGTCAGCAACAGGCTGAAAGCCGTGATCTGACATGCTTCCCGGTCCTTCTCTACTCCAAAAATGCTTTCAGTCAAAATACGGCTGAGTTGTACTGGGGTAGGCCGCTGGCCCTGTTCACCCCAGACCAGCTCGATGAGCCGCCTGTAGGCAAGAACAAGAAAAACGCCTGAGCCACAGCACGGATCTAAAACGCGGAAGCCAGTTTTCAGCGGGCAAACCATTTCCATTTCAGACAGAAGGTAATCAGCCAGTGGCTCCGGGGTGTAAACGACTCCATCTCCCTCGCCCCGTTCTTCATCATTGAGAAACTGTTCATAAATCGAGGAGAGCAATTCGATAGGAATGAACGAAAAGTCATAGGCTTGAAAATCAAGCGCGAGCTGAATAGTAACATCGTCACTACCTGACGTTCTAAGTGTGTCGCCCGTAAAGATGCGAGCGAGAAATGGAAGAGCGCCATTCGTCTGCCAGTCCTCATTCCCTGACGGGATAGGGAAGATGTCCCCATTGAACCGATTTTGCAGTGCCTCAGCCAGCGTCTTGAAGCCAATGTGATTGGCCTCGCGACCAAATACTTTTCCTGGCTGAACGTGATGTTCCTGAAGCCAATCGTTATCCAGGATACTCCGATCTCGGAGGTAGTGAAAATAGATATACTTCCCGATAAGCGCATGGGCTACTTCGCGGGACATCCCAAACTTGACTTTTAGCAAACCGCTGAGCTGGCGCAGATTGTTAAGCAGGCGGTAGTCCACCCGTGTTTCTGAACTCAGATATTTTGCCAGGCTGCTCCAGATACGCCCACTGTCAATTTCCCCGGCTCGAAAGAATTGAAGTTCGGCAGACTGATCCAAAAGGGTGTTAGTGTCGGGAGAACCAATTCTTGCTGTTTCGGGGTTCGTTGAGTTGTAGCGAAAGCAGGTGTAGGCTTTCACGGCATTTGGCAGAATGATAATCAGAAATGGGCACCCGCCCAGACAAAACAGCCGCTTTTGAACCTGCCTTGCCTCGTTGTCATTATTAGCACTGGCAACATAGACGGCAGGCTGAGGCGGTGTAGTCTGGTCATTCAGACTAGTATGATATACATAGCAGCCAAGAACGCCAGCCTTTTCAGCCAGACGAAACTGATGAGACAAGCGAGGATCGGCGTTATCGAGCGTGACCCAATTTCCCTGGGAGCGTGAATAACCAAGTTCATCTAAGAAAGATTGAATATCCATTACTTGCTCCGCGCGATGCTAAGTCGAGTTTCTTCTTCCAGCGTCTCTAAGGCAATGACCATGACGTGCTGGCCTGGACAAGACGCATCCATTAAAGAGGGACTTCCGTCTTGATTTCGGCATAGAATAAGAAGTGCGTTTTTTTCGTGGATAAGAATAGGTGTCTGTAAATGATCAGGGTGCTGTAGGACAGAGGCAATCATTGGGAGTGCATCGAGGATTTGACGCGGCTTCCAGTTGGCTTGTCGCAGTCGTTTTACTAAAAGCGCTTGCCGAAGGTCATGGCGATTGAAAAGGCGTCGGCTGCCATGTCCTTTGGCCTGCTTTATGCTAGTGCCGACAATACAAACTTTTATCCAGTAATCTAGCTCATGAGGTGTTACACCAAGTAATGCGGCAAACTCCCCAGAACAAAAAACATTGTACAAGATATTATCGCTATCAGACATATTCGTTGTTATACCTATTTAAACATAAGAAAGCAATTTTTTTCTGTTTAGAATGTAAATTAATGCAAACATATTCGCGTGCCCTTCATGGTTTTCGTTATGAGGACTATGCTCACGCTTACCCTGTCTCCAAGGGATGGGATGAACAGAGCGTTAAGAATAGAACGCGCAAGGCTGAACGCGAAGCCGGTCTTGCTTAATCGTATAGAAACAAGCAAGCTAAACACGAAGCCGAGTTCCTGTTGACCGGAAGTTTTGCCCTGTTCAACCGAAACCATGATGTTTCAACAGCGACATCCTCTGGCGTGAGGGGAGCCTAGTCAATGCTTTCCAGCAGGCTCAGGATCGGAATGGGGGGCTGCCTAGCCGGTTTCCCTCGATTAGAGCTTAGGCTTAGGTAGAGCTTAGGCGCAGAGTGCTGTTACAGTCCCTAATCGCTGTTCGTGTACCGAGGCTTGTCCCTTCCAAACAGCAGTTCCAGCGAACCCACCTTACGATTGACGGCAAGCCAAATGCAGATCGCTTCGGCATCGTATAGGTCCTTACTTTCTGTCAAATCACCCGCCGGGTGATCTATCTTGTTCCCGTTCGCCCGCTGCAAGCGCTTCCATTCTCGGTCACGTCCCTCGTGGGGCAAAAAGTGTAGCAGGCCCGCGTACAGCATCATCTTTGCCAGCTTCGCCCGCTTGTACTGCTCCGAGCTGCTAAACGAGATCTCGTCAATGTCCCCGCCCGTGGACTCGCGCAGGCCCATCGTGATCTCTGCGGTCTGATACGGATCGAACCGGGCCACCGCGATAGGCAGCTTTTCGATCAGCTCCCGGCACATCGTTTGCACGGCGGGGAAGAAGACCGAGCGATTGACCTGAGACACGTTCCCCTTCCTAACCGGTTTGATCTGCACGAGCAAGTCTTCGTGGACATGCCCCACGTTGTAGGCACGCCCTAGCCCGTCATAGATGGCCGACTGGTCATCAGTTACTTTCTTCCACCACCCCGCCACCGACACGGAGCCGGTAGAGAACGAGCCGTTGAGCGCGGCAGAGCTGATAAAACAGCAGCCGCAGATAATATATCCACCGGGCTTGATAGCCTCCCGCGCTCGCAAGTCCTGCTTTTCGTAACGTGCCCCGTTCAACAGGGTTGGAGCCGCCGAAGCGCAGCGCGGGCAGATCCAGCTAAAGCCATCCGCCTGGTTATCTGTATGCCATACCGAGAGCGCATAAGCATCTCGCTTTTGCCCCGCATCGCCGCCGAGAAAGTATTCGTACCCTGGCGTCGGGCGAATGTCGGCGATCCGGGCGCGAATGTAATAATCCGTGTGACCGTTGGTGCGCTGCGTTTGATAATCTTCAATGGTGACATACGCGACGGGTTCCGCGTTATGCTCCACGGCAGCATCTATCTTCTCCGGCATTTCGATAAAGGCGTCTATGGTTTCGAGTGGTATGCATTCGTACCGCGCCGCCGCCTCTGCGGGGTCATGCTCGTAATCCTCAGCGATATTGGGGTCTTGCCGGGAGACAGACGGGCGCACTTCCCAGGTAGCTGCCACATCAGCATAATAACCCGCCTGCGTCCCATGCGCCAGCATGTTCGCTTTAGCACGTTCATAGGTCCTCAGCATAAAGCCGTCTTTAACGCGGGGGTAAGAGATCACCATGCCGGTCCAGTACGTCCCCATGCGCGTGTTACACGAAGAGCGCAGGATGCCATGCACTTCCTCGGCGTTGCTCTTTTCCGCCTTGTCGTAAAAAGCGTCCGCTTCGTCCATGACCCAGAAGACGAGGTTGTAGCCGTCTAGTCCCGACGATTTGCTGTGCTTGGAAAGAAGCTGAAAGAACGGTTCGGGCCGGCGGCTCTGCTTCTTGGCGAGGTCCCGCTCGGACGGCGTACAAAACTCTATCGACTCGGTGAGAATGCGCGGCTCAAACTCATGGAAGATGGGGGCCGACAGGTTCTTTCGCAGGTAGGCAAAGTAGGTCTGCAAGGCGACCTCGGCAGACGGCGCGACGTTGAGGCTGGAAAGCGTTGTGCCGGCTTCAAGCTCCAGTCCGCAGTACTCCCGGTAGTAGGTCGCCGGCTCCAATCGAAGCAGGCACATGAGATAGCCCAAATAGGCATTGGCTTTTGCCGAAAGCCAATCTTTGCCGCTGTTATGATGCAGCACTCCCTGAGCATCAAAATAACACGCGGTTACTGGCACGGTGAGGTCATAGAATGCTTCTTCTCCTTGTTGCTCGACAGAAGTGATTGAAGTAAAAAAAGTGATGGATGTAGAATATATTTGGGCATTGGGCATGAGCGATTGAGTTAGCACTCGATCCCCAGGCGCAAGAGACCCCACCTCAGACCAGCCCAGCCGCGTCAAACAGCGGTGCTTCGACGTGACCCGGAACACGCGCCCATCATCAAGAGTGACTCGGTAGATAGGCGCGTAGCCTCTTTGGTAGACTGGCGATGCTTTTGTAGTGAAAACATGTTCACCATGCCAAGTCAATACGTTTAGCGGCTTGCCTAAGTTTGCCCACTGTTTAGCGGTGAGAGTTTCGCCGCTCTCTTGGTCCGTCAGCAGGCTATCCCCAGCAAGGCAGCCTTTGCCGTAAAGCAAAATTATCTCATTGAGGCGGCGTGCTGGATCAATCCACCCATAGGCCGCATTCAGCCCGCAGTCATTGAAGACTTTAAGCTGGCGCGGCGAGAGCCGGGTTGTCTTGCCACCTTTTGTTTCCGTCGTCGTTTGCGGCACGAAATCCTCGAACGGCATCGGCTCGATGCCGCCGCGCCAGATGTTCGCTGTGTACTTCTGCAAGCGGACGGCTTCATGGGCCGCCTCTACGCCAAGCGTCAAGTCCCCTTTAGCAAGGGCATGATTGACAGTCTCAGTCACCCGGCCCGCGAGCAAGTTGTCGGCGCGTGTTTGCGAACTATGCTTGACTTCATCAAGGCTCGGCATAATAAGCCGCTTTGGGGTAGGACGGCTTGCAAAGCGAACTTCCCTTCTCGATTCCTGCTTCGCCTCATCCGGTTCAGCGGCAAAATCCGCAAATCCTGGCAGGAGTTCAATGTCAGTCGGCGATTTTGTTTCAGTCAGCATTATTCTCACCAATCTCTTTTTCAAGGATCACAACTTCTTTGACTTCCGGCAAAGTGGGCCTTGCGTTTGCTTCCTGGCGCTTCTGCTCGATCATCTTGACCGCGCGGGTGTACGTTGCTGCCATAACGCCTTCAAGATATTGCGCGAGTTGATCCGCGTTCATGGTCGTCACATCCTGCTCCGGCTCTTCTGCTTCTCCTTCTAATTCTCGGCGCAGACGCGCAGGAAGACCGTCGGCAAACGTGCTGAACAGGAAGTCGGTCGCCTTTGCCGCTGCCACTACGTCTTCGTGGAGGCTGACGCGGGGGTAGCTATATCCGTAGTCCACGCCGTCCAGCATCCGGCCAAAGGCGGCTTTTCCCAGCCGTGCCCAGCTCAGGGTGAACTCGCTGAGAATGTTGTGACCGACCTGCCGCGCTTCCATCGTGAGCATCTCAACACTCATCTGGCAATCTTGACTGGCCCGAATGCGCTGGAAGGTCCGGTATGACAAATCCGGCTCCCCCTCCAGGACGAAGCCGTATTCCCGCAGCATTTGACTGATCTCGCTGTTGCTGTAACCCGCCAGAATGTAGGTGACGATGAAGGCAAAGGCATCCGGGGTAACGCGGTGAGTTTCCAGAGGGCGCACCCTAGCTCCCATCGGTACATCAGGCGTATGCAAAACCTCCTGCTTAACCGGAGGTTTGGTCAGCCTCGACTTCCTCTTTTTAGGTTTTGTCGCCCTTATGGGTTTTGTCGCGCTCGGCGTTCTCATACTCTTACATCCCCCTTGTTAGTGGTCAAAACTGGACAAACCTTTGACCAACTGCCCTAGTACAATTATCGGCCTTCCAACGTCAGAAGCGGACTTTTAGCCGTGCGGATCATTTTCGCCTGTGCTGGTGCCAATTTTGGAGAAAGCCATGACATCGTGAAGTGTCTGAGCTTTTGACTGCCAGTGATATTGTGGCGGCGCGTTGAATGGTACGATAAGCTCCCCTGCCGCATTAAGATAGGGATGTGGTAAGTTTTTGAGTGCTTCTTTATGCTCGGCCATAGCTTGCTGGTCTTCTTTTGTGAGAAGACCAGGTGTGACCGACACACGCAACTTTTCGCCGCTCGCAGTCAAGTGGACGCCACAAGCACGCAGCCGAATGAGCAAGGCGATGAGTGTCATAGCTCATATTCCTCTCGGTCCGCAGCTTCCCAGTTAGGAACGTTCGGGATCTCCTTACTCCGTTCAGGCGACTGCCCAAACTGCCCATCCTGCCCTACCGTGTCACTGCACATCGCAATTTGCAGTGCTTTGGGCAGTTCTTGGGGGCAGTTTTCCGGCGCGTTCGGCATTGCATCTGCCCCCAAGAACTGCCCCACATCTGGTATTTCTCTCGGAATGACGTTGCCAGATCCATTCCGATTGTCTAGCAGGGCAGATTGGGCAGTTTCAGTGCTGTTGAGGGTGTCAGCGTTTAATTCCAAAACGTACAGCCGTCTACCCTCGACCTCACGCCGGACCACAGATCCTCGCTTCTCTTCATAGGCCACCAGCAGGCCCCGCTCCTTCAAACGCCCATGCAGCGTCTTTTGCCCTATCGCTATTCCGTCATTGCTCCGCTCCCCCAAAACTTTGGCGATCCCGTAAGCCGCTTGCGGTTCAAGGTAAACGCTTTCACCGTTTAGCCAGCCGATGCGTCTACCCTGTGCAACCCACTCATCACGCTCAAATTCGCCGGTGCCGACAGTGCGAACCCGCCAGCCCCAAGCGTTAGCAATTTCCGGTTCCAAGCCATTAGGGGCTGCGATGTGCGCGTCGCCTGAAGCCAAAGCGGAACGCAACAATTCCAGGTACCGCTGCACGGGATCACTGGCGGCATGATGCTGACCCTGCTCTCTGGCGACAGCCAACAACGCGGTCCATGCTCGTTTTTCGAGCGCCGCTCTCTCAGGGGATGATATTGCCTTAACAGCCTCCGCAAACTCTAAGAAGAACTCTAGTCCAACCGCTAAGTTGGCAACTATTTCGGGAGTCCGCGCGTGGCTCGCTCCTTCTTTAGCGGCCTTCGCTCGCAGTTCCCTTACACGCTCACGACGCCGGACTTGCAGCGCTTCGTGCCGGGGAGCAAACCATTCTAGGTAACCGCTCAGACAAGATGCGTAGAAGCCGGCGTCAGCATCACTCTGGCAAGGGGTGAGCTTCTCCGCATCAATGTCACCCTTGCTGACTTCTAAGATGAAGTTACGCGCCCGAAGCGAGTTACCCGGCGGAACGTCCTCTGCGGTGGAGAAGATCAAACCACGCGGCGGGCGTGGCGAACGAGTCGTCAGGTTAGCGTTCAAGCGTCCCCGCGCGGAGTTGTTTCCTTGTGCCCGAAGAACCCGGTCTGCTTTCCCTGAAAGCCGTGCCTGATCCTGGTGCCCCCCGCGCGGGGCGTAATCATCTATGACAATCAGAGCATCCTTCGCCGCGAACGCGACGCCTTCGAGGTAGTTCTCGGTAGCCTCCCAAGAGGCAGGCAAATTTCGCGCATTCATGCTGATCCCAAAATGCTGCTGAGCCAGGGCCGCAACCTCCGACTTGAACACCCCACTTTCGCCGACGAGGAACAGGGCAAAATCGGAAGGACCACAAACAGCCCGGTAGATCGCTGCGAAAATTGGGATTGTCAAAATGTCAGGCCCAAGCTGCAACATCTGAAGCGACGCTTGGATAGCGTGAACCCTCGCCGCGTCTGTCGGCGGCTCCGGCAAAGCGTAACGGTCTAATGGTGATGACAACTGCACGCTGACGGTATCGGGCTGAGAAGCTCCGATAACGCTTCCAGCGCTGAGATAGGAATGAACGCCTGATTCCAGCTCTCGCCAACCTGTATGCTTATAAACTTTTGCCTCGGGAATATCGCCGCTGAGGAGTTGAATAGCAGTAGCCGCGTTCGCTTCACAGCTCATTCCGGGGTAGACGACAGCACCGGCACCGATGTTGAGGACGGCCCACCGGCGGATCGCAAAGAACTGTTCAGCAGGTACAGTGAACGCATATCTACGTCCGTTGCGCTGGGCTTCAATGCTAAAGACGCGGGACTTGTCTGCTCCGTCGTCTTCTTCGATCTCGCCGACGATAGCCGCAGTAAAGTTTGTCAGCGAAATCGAGTATGAGCCTTGTGCGCCTTCCTTCAGAAAAATTAGTCCCTCAGAGGTTTTCCGATAGGGGCAATTAATGTCAGCTTCTGTTTGTGCCAGAGGGCGCAAAGTAGAAACTGCTAATGCCAGCAATTCTTCTCGCGTCCCCCCACCAGCGAGAAAGTCGTCCAATCCTATTTTCTTGCCGCCGTTGCCGTGCGGAAGATAAATGATTTGGACGTTTGCCCCGCGCTGTTCCAGAAAGGCTTTGAAGCGCTGGAGAGCGCTATAGACTTCTTTCTTTTCCATCACATCGGAGTCAAAGCACAAATACACCAGCCGGTCGTTTAGGGCAATCGATTCCCAGTCTGGCAGGGCAGTTTTCCCACCGTCGACGTTCGTACCGCGCCAGCTATAAACACCAAGCAAAGCAAGGCAATACAGGCCAGCGGAGATCGCCGCATCAGCTTTCTTGATTCCCTCGGTGATAATCACAGGGACAGAAGGATCACCCATCCGGTCACGAATACTTGGATGTACATCAACAACCATAGTCTTACCGGCAAGCGTCTCGTATTTGACGGTCTTGCCGTTTACCATCCGGGGGGTATCGGGACGATGCTGGTAATGGCGAATGTCACCGCAGACACTGTATACAGGACAAACCAGCGTGGGAACATTCTGCTGTGAAGCAGGGAAACCAAGAGCTTTCAATTCAGACTTCTTGGTTGCAGAGAAGTATCCACGGGCGGCGACGACATCTTCGCCAATCCCTGATTGCTCCACCAACATTTTCAGGTGGTTTGGCAGCAGTGTTTTATCTTGACTCAAAATGTTCTCCTTGTAAATGCAGAAGGTCCCTCACTGTCCCATATCGGGAAAAACAAAAAGGGTTTTGCACAACTCGTATCGGAGGTGAGAAAACCGCACGACCTTCAATCGAATGGTAATAAGTTGAAGGCCGTAACGGTTGTCATCGGGTCTGCTTTTTATTGGCTTTCGGTTTGAGCGTCTGATCGGCCTTGGCCGCCGCTTCGCGCTGTTCGACTAAGCGGCAAAGCCGGCGCACTTCATTGAAAAACGCAAACCACGCCGGGTGTACGGGGGAGTTATTATTGGCTCGCACGCGCTGCCTCCTTGTCAACTAAGAGGGTTCTGAGAGCCGCGATACGCCCCTGATCGATAGCCTGTATCGAGGTATCGGTGTCAGGATGACGCTCAATTTCTTCAAGGATGTGCTTTGCCACAAGTTGGACTAGCGGGGGGTCGGTCGAAGCTGCGGCGATTCGCGCACTGGCTATGCTACGACCAATGTAAATTGCCACAAAGTAGTGATTGTTGCGGGCCATAAAAAAGCGGCCTCCTTTTCATAGAGTAGTGAAGTTTCACCTAACCTATGCAGAGAGAAGCCGCTTGATTTATTACATGAGTGGGAAATTATTGTTGTTTTTTGTCTGGCGTTTTGGGGTCAAACCCAGCTTTACTTTAGCTCTATCATAATGACTAGCCACAGTTCCTGGCTTGATGTTGAGTATTGAGGCGATCTCAGCGAGCGTGTACCCTTGTGTTTTTTTAAGGAGATAAACTTCGCGTTCGCGGTCAGTTAAACCCTTGACTGCTATCTGGGTCTCAATCATTTCCGTCGTCACTAATCGTGTTTGGATTTCTTGCTGTGAAGCTGGAACAGTATCTTCGTTAAATGGTACGCAATTAGTTTGATCCTTTTTTTCTAGGGCCGGAAGCTGTTTGCGAAGCAAATTAGATGTCTTTCCAGGCAGTTTGTCAAAAGCTTCGAGACGCTTTATTGGATCTGACTCCTTCCAGATCTCTTGAAGCACCGCTTTTGTCGTTTCAGGAAGCAAACTTCGGAGGCCATCGTAAGCATTTGGGAACACTTGCCTTAGCTGACCGCGCAAGGAACGCGCGACCTGAAGACTAATACCTTGATAAGCATGACCACCAAAAAATAGCTCCATCCCCTCATCAGTTAGCCAGTCAGAGTCAAGTACCTTAAACAACGGCCAGTACGTAGCGTGGAAGTCATCACACGCCTGTTCACAAGCGTAAATGTGTTGTGCTTCCGGCCTCTTCATATACTCACCGTAAGTTTCACCTTTAGAGAATTCCGGCTGATTGATGCTCTCAATTAAGTCTTGACTTGAATAGCGTACACCATTAAAATCGCAAGACTGGTTTAGAAGAACGTCGCAGGAATAATATAAGTTGTTGATTAAATCAGGAGGCGCACTACATCGTGTTTGCAGGCACTGCAAGACGACTAAATATTCCTTCAGCGCGATGAAAAACGGATGTCTTTTAACTCGTCGCTGCCGGCTCAAATAGTTGAAGGGCGCTTGCGACGAGTTCATTTCAGCGGGGTCAGGTTCAAGGGCAGAAGCGACATTAGCTGTGGCCTTCCCCAAAACTCCCACAAATCGATTGGCACCAACGTCATAGCCAAATTGACGCCTTAGAAGCCGTCGCCATTTGCGCCTTTCGCTCACGAGGATAAGCCAGAGCCGGTAATGAGCCACACCAATATGTTCTTTGCTATCGAAAGGCCCGCGCCGCCGCCCCTCCTTCCATTCGCGCCAGAAAACGCTGAAGAACTTTATATCTTTCTGCTTCGGCCGAGCGTTTTTCATCTCCTATTTGATTTCTCCAGATTCATGGTTGTTTCACCGAGTCTTCTAACGGTCATCTTAATGAGCCACCGATACAAACCTGTGATGGAGTTGCCCTTGTACCGATTGAAGCGATACCGGAAGTTTTCTCGTGGCACACATATTATTTATGCCCATTACAACCGCCCATTAGACCGAAGACGGGCATACAGCGCGGCCACAGGCAAAGGCAAAGCTGCCTATTTGACAGAGTGTTCTATCAAGTAGGCAGCTTACGAACTAAACAAGTAGGCGAGTATGAGCAGTATATCTTTCAACAGACAACGGCAGAAGCCGAAGTTGACTGTAAGACGTCAAAGCTGTAGGCGGCAGAGGCATAGCCTTTACTGCTGCATAATCCATTGCCGAATTTGTCTTCTAACTTTACACACGATGCAGGTGGTTTAGGAACTGACGCAAGCAGGGGGACGGCCATATGGCCGTCCCCCTGCAAGACTACGTACCGGTTTCGTTGTGTGACTACATCGGCAACTTCGTTTCTATTATGACACAAAAAGAAGAAAAATCAACCCCTTTCACAGAAAATACTTTTAAAGAATTCGAACGCATGATTTCGCGCCATCGTCTGCAAAGATATCGCCGAGCAACTGAGAATAAGCAGCAAGCTGTTGCACTCTATTTATGGAATGTTGCCTTGAGTGAAGCTCTTTATCCACCTATACACTTCTTCGAGGTTGCATTTAGAAACGCGGCTCATCAAGCACTTACCACTTGTACTGGCAACAACCCCCGCTGGTTCATGGACCAATCTGTCCTAACGGAGGATCGCCACCAAAAACAGGTGCAAGATGCTATAAAGGAACTGCATAAAAAGAGAAAAAGCCATTTTGTAGGGAACGTAACAGACATTAATTATCCGAAAGAGCCTCATCGCGTAGTCGCAGAATTGTCTCTCGGTTTTTGGATCAATTTGTTCTCTAATCCTTATACAAATACCATCGTGTCAGCAACGGCTTCTATTGTTTTCCCCAATGGGCCTAAAGAGGTAGTGAGTGACAAACGCCAGGACATTGTCTATCCCCGACTGCGTGAAGTTCTGGATTTGCGTAACCGTGTTTTTCACCATGAGCCTATTTACCACTGGACTTACGTTGCCGACGATACGAGTCTTATGGCTCGCCATCGTCGCCTTTGCGAAGTGGTTTCATGGATGTGTCACGTTCAGCCATTGTTCTTGCAAGCAGCGGATCGTTTCGTAAAAGTGCATCAGCACGGAACACGAACTTTCTTAGAAGCGTCAGAGTTCGCTTTTCTGCAAGATGAGGAACGCAGCAACTTGGACACTAGCGTGGTACAGACGAACAAAGCGAACACCACTTGACAATTTACGCAAATCGAGTTGCTATGTATGCATTATGCGTAATATGTTGGATGCGCTGTTTCCACGGACACGGCAAAATATCTTGGCGGCGCTGCTCTTGTCCCCGGAGCGGCGCTGGTATCTGAGTGATCTGGCGCAGCACCTTCATGTTCCGCCGTCGAGCCTTCAGCGGGAACTGGCTTCGCTTGCGGACGCCGAACTCTTGTCCCGGAAAACGGAGGGCAACCGCGTTTACTACCGGGCGAACCCGGAACATCCCCTGCTGCCGGAACTGCAAGGCTTGTTCGCCAAGACAATCGGGCTGGCGGACAAAGTGAAAGCCGCACTGGAACCCTTTTGGGCAGACATTGACTTGGCGTTCATCTATGGGTCTGCCGCACGGGGGAACGGGCAGCGGCGAGCGATGTTGATGTGCTGGTTGTGGGAACTGTGAGCATGACGGAATTGGCGCTGCCTCTGCGCGAACTTGAAGGGACGCTGCAAATCCCCGTCAATGGCACCCATTATACTGCCGCAGAGTTTTCGGGGAAGCGGAGGCAAGGAAGCCACTTTCTGCAAACAATCTTGCGGGACCGGAAGATATTCCTGACAGGATCAGAACATGAGCTGGCAAACGCGGACAGCGGCGCAGAAGATCAGGGCGCACTCCACGAGCAAGCGGGAACCCGATGATCTACGCGCTGTGGTGGAGCGCGATTTAGCAGATGCCGCGATTAACGGTTTGTCTGCTGACCGGCGTTTTGCAACAGCTTATAGTGCCGCCTTGCAGTTATAATGCCGCCTTGCAGACAGCGGCAATGGCCGTTGCCTGTGCCGGGTATCGCACGTCAGGAATGGGACACCATCAAACGACGTTTGAGGCCGCTGAACTTGCGCTGGGAGCGAGACCGGCGGCTTTTACAGTCTATTTCGACACCTGCCGGCGCAAGCGCAACACAGTAGACTATGACCGTACTCATGTTGCGACCGAGACGGAAGCTGTCGAGATATTGAAACAGGCGAAAGGTTTTTTGCAGCTTACGGAGACCTGGATTTTGCACAATCATCCGCTATTGAAAAAGACATAGGTACTCAACAACAGGCTCTAGGGCTGCGGGGCGAAGTAGCGGTCGGGCGGCGTTTGGGTGTCGTAAAAGCCGCCCGCCGTATAGGCGCGGACGTGGCCGTCAAGCCAGGCGACGTTGGCCTGCTGCTGGTGCAGATACGCGGGGCGGCCCCAGCAGGCGGTGCTGGGCCGCGAAGGCGGCAGCAGGTAGTTGCCGTGGTCGCCGCACAGGCTCCCGGACACGCTGGCGCGGGTGTCGGTGAACAGCACAGTCGTTGAGGGATGGTCTATGTCGGCCAAAGAAAGCGGCTTTTGGGCACCGACGTTGGAGAAGAACAGGTTGACGCCCGTGAGATAGTAGGCGTTGTAGCCGAAATGTGAGGTGACCTTGCCGTTCGCGTCCGTCGGACTGATCGCGCTGGAAGGGCAGTGCCAGACGTCTTTGTTCGTGACGTAAGGATCAATGAGGTCGAACCAGGCCACAAACCCCGTCGGCGTCGCGTAGGCGCTGAGCGGCACGCGCTCGTCGCTGTCCTGCGTGTACATCAGGAGGCCCAGGGTGAGGTTCCGCAGATTGGACGCGCAGGTGGCCTGCCGCGCCTTTTCGCGGACTTTGGAGAACACAGGGAAAAGTATCGCAGCCAGAATCGAAATAATGGCGATGACAACGAGCAGCTCGATCAAAGTAAAGCCGGTACGGCGGGGGACGGTCATGGGTCGTGCTTTCCAGACTAAAGGGCGGTTGAGTGTCCTAGTACCCGGCCTGAATTGAAGTGAAACCGGCACGCGGCGGTGCGTGCCGCGCTCCACGGGCCGGCAAGCCGGTATCGCCGCAGAGGCCGCAGCACGGCCCCGCAAGTGTATGATAAGAACTGTCAGCACTGTAGGATAAGAGTTAAGGGCTGGCAACAAAATAATCGGTGCGAGGCGTGTTTTTCCGTTTTAGGAAGCGGGCAAGGTGGTAAATAGCGGTCAAGGAGACCCCCCATGCCTGCGCTCGCCACCCGATCCACCCCCGAAGCCCTGCGAAACCTGCCCACGTCGGCACGCCGCAACGTGAACGCCGACGACGTTGTCGTGCCCGACGGCTACAAAGTCGAAGCCCTGCTGGTCGGCCTATCCGTGCCGACCGGAATTGAGTTTGCCGACGACGGCACCTTGTTCATCGCCGAAGGCGGGGCGACCTGGCCGACGCGCCCCGGTATGTCCACGCGCATTTTCCAGATGGACGGCACGGGCCGCCTGGAAGTGTTCGCCAATGAAAATTTAGGCGGGCCGCGCACGATGGCCTGCCACGAGGGTTATTTGTATGTCAGCATCAAGGGCGGCTACTACTCGCGCATCGTTCGCTACGACCTCAAGACCCGCGAGCGCGAAATCCTCATTGACAAGCTGCCGAGCGGCGGCTGGCACGAGCCGGGCGGGCCAGTCTTCGGCCCCGACGGGTTGATGTATTTCGGGCAGGGGTCCATCTCGCTCAACGGCATTATCGGGCCGGCGGGCTTCACGGTGGATACCGCCAAGCACCCGAACGCCCATGACATTCCCGGCGTGGATGTCGAGCTGACCGGCGATAACGACTGGAGCCGCAGCCCCGTCAACGATTTCCCCTACCCCAAAGAAACCGGGGCCTTTAAGCCCTACGGCGTCCCGTCCAAAAAGGGCGAGGTCATCAAAGGCGAGAAGTTCTGCTCCACCTGCGTCATGCGCTCGAAGCCCGACGGCTCCGAGCCGGAGCTGCTGGCGTGGGGCGTCCGCAACCCCTGGAGCATGGTCTTTGACGAAGACGGCGACTTGTATGTCGTCAACCTGTGCATGGAAGAAAAAGACCCGCGCCCCATCGGGCAGGATCCCGGCAGCGTGTTTCGCATCCGAAACGCCAAAACGCCCCACGGTTCGGTCACGACGCCCGACTGGTACGGCTTCCCCGACATCAGCGCCGACGGCCTTCCTGTTTGGGACAAAGCACACGCCCCGATGCGCGGCGTCGCCCCCACTCCGCTCATTGCAAACCCGCCCGAATGGGCTGGGCCGGCAGTGTATCTGAACGAGCCGCACACGGGCAACTCCAAAATGGACTACTGCGCTTTTGACGAGTTCGGCTACCGGGGCAAGATGTTTTTGTGCCAGTACGGTACCTACTGGCCGCTGAACTCCATGCGCCCGCACCACGAAAACAACGGCTTCAACGTCGTCGCGTTCGACCGGCACACCGGCGAGGCCGAGGTGTTCATGCGGAACGCCAAGCCCGGCCCGGCCTCGGCCCATCCCGGCACCGGCGGCCTGGAGCGCCCGGTGGACTGCAAGTTCAGCCCCGACGGCAAAAGCCTGTATGTGCTGGACTTCGGCCTTCAGCCGGTCCTGAAAGGCACCGTGTTCGTCTACGGCCATACCGGCGTCCTGTGGCGCATCACCAAGCAGTAGGCTCTTTTCAGGAGCAATTAGAAAGAACAGCAAATGGTAGACATGGCAGCCGGGGCCGCGAGTATCGCCACCCTCGAAAAAGAGCCGCAGCAGGACCCCGCCACGGCGGAAGCGACCGCGACCGACACCGTCAAAGGCAAATCAGACCTGCCGGACAACAACAGCGCCCTGAACCCCGAAACGCCGATTGATACGTCGAACCCCGCCGTCGGCACGACGGACACGACGACGCACACGGCCCGGAATACGGCGGTGCAGACCGACCCGCTGGCGGATGACAACGTCAATTCCGTTACGACCGACTCGGTCCCGCTCGGCAGCAGCGGGGACATCCCGCCGGAAGAAACAGCCGGCACAGTGACGCCGCCTTCGGCACTGGTCGCGGCAAGTGCGGCTCCGCTCGGCGCCGGCGCCCCGCCCGCCTCGGCCCCAATGGCGTCGTCGGCGAGCAACGTGCCTTTGTCTGAGCTTTCCGTTCCCATTCTGCTGGAACTGGACCCGGAAACCTGGGAGCAGTCACTGGATAAACTAGAAGCGTGGCTGGGAGACCTGACGACCGTTCAAGCCGCCTACCGTCAGCTCGCGGGAGACACGGCCAAGAAGCTGCACGAGGCCCATTTGCAGACTTATATTGCAGACATCTATTCGGCGGCGCAGGTGCATGAGGCGGCGATCCCCAAGCTGTACGAGATCACCGGGCGCAGCCCGTCGGCGGGGCGCAAAGCCGCCGGCTCGCTGCTCGGCAAGGCGAGCGAAGCCAGCGCAAACCTGCTGCTCGGCTCCGGCGGCGCGGTCGGCGGCTGGCGTGACCTGCATCAGCTTTTCATGTACAGCCTGCACGCCATCAGCGCGTGGAGCGCGGCGGAAACGCTGGGCTTCGCCATCGGCATTCGCGAAATCATCGACATCACGTTCCCGATTGTGCAGGAAAAGTTCGTGCAGCACCGGATGCTTCAAGAGCTGACGCTGGAAACGGTCGTGCTGTCGGTTTTGTACAAGTCGGAGATTTGATAACGGCTATGAGCGAGACACGAGACAGTATTTCGGATGTTTGGGGCGACCGAACTCCTTTTCGCGGCGAAGGGCAGTGGCCGGTGCGCGTAGACGCGCAGATGGACGAAGTCCCAGAGCGGTGGGTGCAGTCCGCCTGCGTCCTTTGCTCCACCGGCTGCGGCATGGACATCGGCGTCAAAAATGGCCGGATCGTCGGCGTCCGGGGCCGTGCCGCAGACCGCGTCAACCACGGGCGGCTCGGCCCGAAAGGTCTCAACGGCTGGCAGGCGAACAACAGCCCGGACCGGCTGACGCGCCCGCTGATCCGCCGCGACGGCCGTTTAGTGGAAGCGTCTTGGGACGAGGCGATGAATATCATCGCCGCAAAAACGAAAGCCGTTCTGATGCACTCAGGCGGAAAGGGCATCGGGTTCTACACCACAGGCCAGCTTTTTTTAGAAGAATACTACACGCTGGCCGTGATGACAAAGGCTGGGCTGCGAACACCCCACACGGATGCGAATACTCGTTTGTGTACGGCCACCGCTGAGACCGCCTTGATAGAATCCTTCGGCAGCACAGGAAATCCCGCAAGCTACGATGACCTTGATATCACGGACACGCTGTTTCTCGTCGGTCACAATATGGCCCAGACCCAGACGGTGCTGTGGACGCGTATTTTGGACCGGCGGCGCGGTCCTAGTCCGCCTCGGCTGATTGTCGTTGACCCGCGCCGCACCGACACGGCGCGGGAAGCCGATCTCCACCTGCGGCCCCGGCTTGGCACCAATCTTGCTTTGATGAACGGCCTCCTGCACCTTGTTGTTGCGTCGGGGCAGGTAGACCGCGCGTTTATTAATGCCCACACGGTCGGATTCGAAGCTCTGGCGCGAACCGTCGCCCGCTATACGCCTGAGCTTGTCGAAACAATCACGGGAATTCCCGCGGCCCAGGTGCGTGAAGCCGCTGGCATACTCGGCCAAACGCCGACGCTGATCTCAACGGTCCTTCAAGGCGTGTACCAGTCCAACCAGGCGACCGCGACGGCGGTACAGATCAACAACCTGCATCTTATTCGCGGGCTGATCGGGCGGCCCGGCAGCGGGCCGATGCAGATGAACGGACAGCCGACGTCCCAGAACACCCAGGAATGCGGCGCGGCGACCGCTTTGTCCGGCGCTCGCAACTGGCAGAACCCGGCGCATCTCCAGCAGCTCGGACGGCTGTGGAACGTGGACCCGGAAACAATCCCGCACGCGCATGAGCCGACCCATGCCATGGAGATCTTTCGGTTCGCGGAGCAAGGCACGATTGAGATGCTCTGGATCGTCAGCACCAATCCGGCGGTGTCCATGCCGAACCTGACACGCATTCGGGAGACACTGCAAAAAGAGAGCCTGTTTGTGGTCGTGCAGGACGCTTTTTTAACGGAAACGGCGCAGCTCGCCGATGTGGTCCTGCCGGCCGCGATCTGGGGGGAAAAGACAGGCACTTACACGAACGCCGACCGCACCGTTCATCTCTCAAATCAGGCCATTGAGCCGCCCGGCGCAGCAAAATCCGATTTTGCGATCTTTTTGGACTTCGCCCGGCGCATGGACTTCCGGGACAAAAGCGGAAACCCGCTGGTCAAATGGCAGACGCCGGAACAGTGCTTTGAAGCCTGGAAAGAGTGTTCGCGAGGCCGGCCCTGCGACTACACCGGCCTCAGCTACGCCAAGCTTTCGGGCGGCTCAGGGGTCCAGTGGCCCTGCAACGCCGCCCACCCGAACGGCCAAACGCGCCTGTACGCCGGCCAGGTGTTCCCGACAAGCGCCGCCGTTTGCACCTCTTACGGCCATGACCTGGAAACCGGGGCCGATATTTTGGCCGAAGAATATAAGGCCCATGACCCGTCAGGCCGCGCCAAGCTGAAAAGCGCCGACTACCTGCCGCCGGTGGAAGCGCCAAACGCCGAGTTCCCGTTCTGGCTGACCACAGGGCGCGTCGTGTACCACTTCCATACGCGCACGAAAACAGGCCGCGCTCCGCGTTTAGAGGCCGCCGCACCGGATGTCTTCGTTCAAATTGCTCCGGCAGATGCACAGCGTCTTGGAATTGTGGAAGGGGACCGGCTGGAACTTCAGTCGCGGCGGGGCCGCATCATCGCCCCGGCCCGGATCGGCGACATCCTGCCCGGTCACCTCTTCGTGCCGTTCCACTACGGCACCTGGGATCTGCCGGCAAAGAAGGCTTTGAAGCACGACCGGGCCGCGAATGAGCTGACACGCACAAGCTGGGACCCCGTGAGCAAACAGCCGCATCTCAAGTTCGCGGCCGTCTCAGTCCGCAAGCTGATCCCGGATGAGACTTCCGCAGAAGGTTTGGAGAGAACGAGCGCATGAACCTGGCTTCTGCTCTTATTCTGCTGCGTGCCGAGGAGAAAAAGCTCGCGGCTGCCCTGCGCCTCGTCTCAAAGCGTCATCCTTTGGACAGTGAGGTCCACGAACTTACTCCGCTTCTTGCCGGCTGGTCGGACTTCTACGCGCACCGGCTCACGATGCTGATTGAGCGTGGGAAAAACGATTCGGCGAAAGACGCCCAAGCCGCCTCGCTGCCGCCGGCAGTGTTTCGCGGCAGCGGCTCGCGTGGAACCGACCTGCTTTCCGACCTGCAAGAGCTGGTCCTGATGGCAACACACGTGCAGAGCCTCTGGATCATTGTCGCCCTCGCGGCTCAGGCCCGCTCGGACGGCAGCCTGGACGCTCTGGCCGAAGCCGCGTGTGCCCAAACCGAGCGTCAGCTTGCGTGGTGCCGCACACAAATCAAGCTGCTTGCCCCCCAAGTGCTAAACACCCCGTTGCAGTAAGGCTAACACGCGGCTGAAGACGACTTGTCTCTTCCTTCCCGCTCCATTTCCTTCCGCAGACGCTGACGAATTGCCGGCAGCTTGCCGGCTAAAGAGCCTGCTGTGATGAAGCCCCCGTCTCTGGTTTCCCGGCTCATCTTTCAGCTACCGGACGGCACATTTTGCCGCCGCAGTGAGGACAGAATGCTCGCCCGGACAGCATCCCAAACTTCCAGATCCCAAACTTCCAGCGGCACCAGCGGCGCCGACAGACGTACCCAGTCCGCCTCATCCGTCAGCGGGCGCACTTCAGGCAGGCAGCCTTCGTCTACGGAGCATTTTTGCCGACAGCATCCGAGAACAAAAAAACGAACTGTATTAGACCTCTTGCGTAATTGGTGTATACTAACGGCATGTTCTATGCCGACCTGAAAACCAAGCCTGACGGCGTCTTCAAGCGCTTGACAGGTGTGCGGCCCGCAACCTTCCGAGACATGTGCGAGGCTCTCCAAACGCATCTGCCCGTGCGCGGGCGCAGGCCCAAGCACTTGGTGGAAGACCGCCTGCTCCTGACGCTGATGTATTGGCGCGAGTATCGCACCTTTGTTCACATTGGGCAAACCTACGGCCTCAGCGAGTCTGCCGTCTGCCGCACGGTGCACGCCATCGAAACCGCGCTTTTGCGTTCCGGTCAGTTTACGTTGCCAGGCAAGAAGGCATTGACGAAAAGCGACCTCTCGTTTGCGGTCATCGTGATCGATGCCACGGAATGCCCCGTCGAGCGCCCGAAAAAAAACAGCGGCACTGGTACAGCGGCAAGAAGAAGCGCCATACCCAAAAAGCGCAGGTTGTCGCCGACCCGAAGACAAAGCGCATCTTAGTCACCAGCTTCAGCGAAGGCAAGAAGCAGGACTTCAAGCTGTTCCAGGAGAGCCGCCTGCCGCTTTTGCCCAAGACGCAGTGCCTGGCAGATAGCGGCTATCTGGGGCTGGCGAACCTGCACTCCAACAGCCGCCTGCCGAGGAAAAAGAGCAAGCATCATCCGCTCACGCCGGAGCAGAAGGCGAGTAATCGTCAGCTTTCGCGGGAGCGGTTCGTGATTGAGCACATCATTCGGAGCCTGAAAATCTTTCGCATCTTGGCGGAGCGTTACCGCAACCGGCGCAAGCGCTTTGGCCTGCGCTTCAACTTGATTGCCGCACTTTACAACTATGAACTTGCCGCCTAACAATTACGCAAGAGGTCTATTAGGTACTATCAGTGGAGTCGCGGCGATCTGCATGCACTTCGCAGGGAATCGGGCGGCGGCAAGTCGACGCTCCTGCACATTGCCGGGGGCCTGATTTCGCCGACAAGCGGGTCGGTGCGGCTTGACGGCCGGGAAGTCTTGGAAGCGGGAGCCGAGCGCGGCATGGTCTTTCAAGCGTACACGCTGTTCCCCCGGCTGTCCGTGCGTCACAATGTCGAGTTTGGGCCAAAGCAGCGCGGGGTCAAAAAAGCCGAACGGGAGCGGCTGGCGGAATGCGCCAGCGGGTCGCGATTGCCCGCGCCCTCGCTCATTCGCCCCGCATTCTGCTGATGGATGAGCCGTTCGGCGCGTTGGACGCCCAAACCCAAATTACGATGCAGGAGCTGCTGCCGGACATCCGCCGCCGGGAGCAGACTTTGTCTTGACCGCCCGCCCCGGACGCTTGAAAGCCGAAATCGCCGTTCCCTTCGGCCCGAAGCATGATGCAGCGCTTCGGACATCCCCCGAATTCTACCGCCTCCATGCCGAAGTATATACGCGGCTGACCGCCGAGCGGCAGGCAAGCCTCGAACACGCCGCCGCGCATCACCTGTCCATCAGCAGGCCGAGGACCAGTGGAAGCGCCCCGAAGCGCTGCGAGTAGAACGACAGAGGGGCAAAATGACGCCGCTGACGACGGCGCCGAACGCAACCGCCGCGAAGAGCGGCGCCTGGACCCGGAAATCGAGTCGGTCAACGGCCTGAGCCAGTGCCTGCACTGGCCGCTGTTCAGCTTCCATTTTTCCTTCCCGGCCCTCTCTTTCTCGGCCTTCTTTTGTCTGTCAGCTAGTTCCAGCATTGCGCGTCTTCCATGCTGATGAAGCCGTCTTGATCGGTGTCGTAGCGCTCGAACGAATCCCGCAACATGATCGGCGCTTCTTTCTTTGAAATTCGTCCGTCCCCGTCGCTGTCGAAGTCAATAAGAATCTTCTTGAAATTGTCGACCATGGCCTGCCGCTCGCCGCCGTCCCCGGTCTTGAGATAGGCGAAGGGGTCCGGGGCGTCCACAGGCGCCGCGCCGGGCTTGCTCGACGGGAAGAAGTCAACCATCACGTTCCGGCCGGAGCCGAGCGTCGTGGGGCTGTGCGGCGTGTGGGGCGGGACGCGCACAACGGCAGGCGCTTTGAGCGCAAGGGTCTCGGCGCCGATCACGAACGAGCATTCGCCTTCAATCAGAACAAACATCTCTTCAACGGGGTGCATATGCAGGGGCGGTCCGTTTCCCGGCCCCATGGAAGTCACCTGCACTGTAGAGCTGTCCCAGCCGTAGTACTGGCCTTCCATTTCAATGAAATAATTGCCGGTTTTGATGTCCCAGAAGTTGAAGCAGGACTGGTTCTGGTGAACAAACGGCAGTCCCAGGCTGTGGACGTTGCCGGGGGTCACCTCGACCTGGCGCGGCATGAGCGGGCTTGGTTCTAAAGTGTTCGGTTCTGACATGAGTGTTTTCCTTTTGACGCGCTTTGATTGTTGATACGTCAACATTATACATGCTGCCTGTTGACATGTCAAGTGTTTTTCAGATATGATAAGGTTATGAAGGATTTATCTTTTCAAGACCGCGACCTTTGGCGCCGCTTTCGACATGCGGCCCACGAGGTCAACGCGGCGATTGAAAGTGATTTGATGGCGGCGGCCAAACTGTCCGGGGCAGACCACGGCATTCTGTCGCGGCTGGCTGAGACGGACGCGAAAGGCGTGCGTCAGCAGGAGCTTTGTGATTTAATGCAGTGGGACCGAACGCGCCTGTCCCATCACCTGACCCGCATGGAAGGGCGCGGACTGGTACAGCGCTCAAAGCACGGCGGTGGAGGAACCTGGGTGAGCATCACGGCGGCAGGCGACCAGGCGCGAGAGGCAGCCGACCCGATCCACGCCGCTGCTGTCCAGCGGTGTTTCGTGTCGAAGCTGACGAAAGCGCAGCGCGAAGTGATGACCTCGGTTCTCGCTGCACTGTCCGACAGCGGCGTACAGTCTTAAAGAGTTTTTTCTGCTTCAGGGCTGCGCCCCTTGTAAGGCCGAGGCGTATACGCCATCACGTCTGCCCGGTGCAGCGCCTTTTTGCCCATGACGCGCACCGCCTGTAATTGTCCTGATCGGATCGCCTGATAAACCGCCGACCGGTGGATGCCAAGCAGCAGCGCCGCTTCCGCGACGCTGACATAGGCGAGCTGCGGGGCGGCCGCCTTTTCTTTCCCCGCCTTTTCTTTCCCCGCCTTTTCTTTCCCCGCCTTTTCTTTCCCTTGATTGTCTTTTTCCTGCTTTTTCATCAACTCGCCCCTTGTTATTGCGTATATCCGTCTCTCGTAACCGTTCTGCTCATCATGCAAGTCGAAAAAGCAAAATGCAAGTCGAAAAAGCAAAATGCAAGTCGAAAAAGCAAAAATCGCTGGACACTCACCTCCTGAAGATTTTTGCCAGCCTGCTTTCCCTTCCCGGTTCCCGGACCACAGGCGACACGGCGGCGCTTGTCGGCATCGCTTCCATGTCCGGGGAATGCGCCGGGGTGACGGGAACCGCCGAAGCGACTGCCGAGGCGGGAGCCGCTGCGTTTGTCCGGCGCAGCGTCACTTCAGGCAGAAAGAAATTGCTCAAAAGCGCGGCCCCGATCAACAGGGCGGCGATGAGGAACACGTCGTCGAGAGCGTACACCAGCGAAGACCGGGCGAACCCCAGCAGCGTTGACAGGAGCGCCCGACCCTCCGGCGACGGCCCCATCGCGGCGACAAGCGCAGGGTGCGCCTGGGCCAAACGGAGCGGGTCCCGCAGCGCATGGGCCACAAACGGCGTCGTCCCTGCCGGGAGGGACTCGCTGAGGTGCCGGGCGTAGCGGCCCAGCATGATCGAGCTGAAGATGGCCGCTCCCAGCGTTCCGCCAATAGCGCGGGAGAACTGCGCCGCCGCTGTGGCGGCCCCCAGCATTTCCGGCGCGGCGCTGTTCTGGACCACGACTGTGTACACCGGCTGGACCAGACCCAGGCCCAGGCCAAGCAGCAGCATCGCCAGGACAGTCTGCGCCTGCGTGGCGTGGAGGCCGAGACGCGACAGCAGGGTCATCCCCGCCGCCATCGTCGCCAGCCCCGTCAGCGCCATGATCTTGTAGCGGCCTGTTCGCGTCAGAAGCTGACCGCCGGCGAGGCTCCCCGTCACCATCATCAGCATCATCGGCGTCAGCAGCGAGCCGGAGCGGGTCGCGGAAACGCCGACCACGCCCTGCATGAACAGCGGCAGGAATAGGGTGACGCCAAACAAGCTGAGGCCCAGCGTAAACAGGGAAAACAGCGAGATGGAGACGACCGGCAGCTTCAAGAGCGAGAGCGGCAGGAGCGGATCGGCCGCCCGGCGCTCGGCAATTATGAATTCGGCCAGCATGACAGCCGACACGATCAGCCCAATGATGACGCGCGGGGCGTGCCAGCCTTCCGTGCTGACCCAGGTCAGCGCCAGCAGCAGGGGAACCAGGCAGGCCAGCAGAAGGATCACGCCGAGCCAGTCAATCGCCCGCCCCGTGCTTTTAGGCCGGACATCCGGGAAGGCAAAAAACAGCACCACCAGCGCGAGCAGGCCGACCGGCATGTTGACGTAGAAGACCCAGCGCCAGGAGAAGTGGTCGGTAATCCAGCCGCCCAGGGTCGGGCCGACCACGGCGGCGACGCCCTGCACGGCGACAAACAGCCCCTGGTACTTGCCGCGCTCGCGGGGCGGGAACAGGTCGCCGATGACGACAAACGTGATCGTCATGACAATGCCGCCGCCCAGCCCCTGGAGCCCCCGAAAGGCAATAAGCTGGGCCATGCCGTCGCCGAGGCCGGGGATCAGCCCCGCCGCGCCGCAAAGCGCGGAGCTGAGGACAAACAGAGCCGCCCCGGCTAAATACAGGCGCTTGCGCCCGTAGATGTCCGACAGCTTGCCGAAGATGGGAACGGCGGCGGTGGAAGAAAGCAGGTACGCCGTGGTCACCCACCCGTAGCGGCTGAAGCCGTTAAGTTCGGCGATGATGTGCGGCATGGCCGTGCCGACGATGGTTTGGTCGAGGGAAGCCATGAGCAGAACGAGCTGCAACCCCAGGATCGTGCCGGCCAGGCCGCGTGCACTGAGCCCGGCTGACAAGCTGGGCTGCGGCGACTTTAGTTCTTGACGGGAAGCGGCCATCGTACTTTCCTCTGCCGACAGTTGACGGCTCGGCTGAGAAACTTGAAGAAGCCCCTCCGCCCGAATTCGGGGGAGCCAGAGTAGGAAACTTTCTTTTCCTGTCCCTCGAATTGGGGCTAGTGGGCGATCCGAGGGACTTTATGAAGAGCGTTCTTGATGCACTTGCTTGATAAAGCCGACTAAGCGGGTCAAACGGGTGACTTCGGCTTCGCTTAACGTGTCTCCCTCATGCCCCGGTGCATTCAAGTCAATGCCCACATCCGGCAGCAAGGTGAGGAGGTCGTCGGGGCGAAAGCCGATTTTAGTGGCGGCCTCGTCTATCATATAGCGCTGTTCGTTTGCCATGTTGGTGCCCTTTCTCGGTGCTTGAATATGTTTGTTCTGAAAACCATGTGCTGAAGCACACGGCTATTGGGCGCAGACGCCGCGAAGCACCACTTCGTGGGGCTAAGAATAAGATGGTCAAATCTGAGTGCGCCGAAGGCGTAGTTTACGGCGTCCGCGCCCAATAGCCGTGTGCTTCAGCACATGGTCTTGAGGACATGGGTTCCAAATTTCGCTTTTTGTTTATTTACAAGCATTAACGATCTGTGCGGTGCTGCGGACGCGGCCCATATGCGGGAACATCGTCTTGACGGCAAATTCTTCTGCGGCGGGACTGATACCGGCCATGGCATCCTCGGCAAAGACAAGGTCGTATCCCCGGTCGAATGCGTCCCGCGCGGTTGACTCGACGCCCATGTTGGTCGCGATGCCGCCCATGATAATGGTCCGAATGCCGCGCCGCCGGAGCTGCTGTTCCAGATCTGTGCCGTAAAACGCCCCCCACTGCCGCTTTGCCACCACAATGTCCCCCGGCTGCCGGTCCAGCTCCGGCACCAGATCGGAAGCGTTGGCCGGCGGATCACTGTTCTTCGGGAGCGGACTGTCCACTTTCTGGTTCAGCATTTCCGTCGTGAGGACATGGGTGAAAATAATGGTTCCCCCTGCCGGGCGCAGCGCTTTTGACAGCGAGGCCGCATTCTTGATGACGGCCGCCGACTGCGGCGCGGCGGCCGAAACGATGCTGTGCTCTAAATCTATCAAAATCAGGGCGGTTGTTTTCGGTTCCAAAACGAGATCCATAGTTTTTCCTCCAGGGTGATCAGGCCGCGGCCGGGCCGGCGGGGTCAGGTTGAGCCATGCTGGTTTCCATCAGACGCCTTCTTGATCATCACGCTTGATAGTGATACAGGGCTGGTAAATCCCCGGATGCGCCTTGACCCCCGGCATCGCGGCGGCGTCATGGTGGTACGATTTATTCACGGCGATTAAGTCGTCGGCAGTTTCCCAGAGGGCGACGTTGACATACCGGAACTCACCGGGGCCGGTGATCTGGTACAAGTTGGCTTCAAGAAAACCGGGCGCTTGGGAGAACGTCTCGGAAGTCGTCTTCCAATTCTTTTGAAACGCTTCGTCCTGGTCTTCCGGCACGGTGAACGCATTGATCAAAGTGACTGCCATGGGTGATTTTCCTTTCGCGGTAGCCATCAGCCGAAACGACCTAGAGCGGGCGGTTAAAACCGCTGCAACAAGGGCGCGAAACCTGCCTTCGCAGGTTCATACGGAACACTCTGTCTGAGTCCGCGAAGGCGGACTTCGTGCTTTTGTTGCAGCGGTTTTAACCGCCCGCAAGTCTTGCTGCACACTCTCAGCGCGAAGACAGCGAGCTTGCTTTAGCTGCGCTCGTAAATGCCGACCAGCAGGCCGCGAGCCGTGACCTGCCCGGTCATCG
Organism: Capsulimonadaceae bacterium; assembly: GCA_965277885.1. Taxonomy (GTDB): domain Bacteria; phylum Armatimonadota; class Armatimonadia; order Armatimonadales; family Capsulimonadaceae; genus JANXMY01. The sequence continues at coordinate 2,418,862 of CBDIDS010000003.1, forward strand.
CTTTTTCAAGCGCGTGCCGGTCGGGATGGCCTTCCAGCGCGAGCGGCTCCCGCACGGCAAAAAACTGAAAGTAGTAGCGGTGCGGGCCGTGACCGGGCGGCGGGTCCGGGGCCAGATATTCCGGCTTGAAAAATGAGTTTCGTCCCATGACAATGCCGCTTTCGCCCGGCGAGGCTTTGCTCGGCAGGGCGCCTTCCGGCAGGCCGCCGTCCTGTCCGGGCAGGTTCCAGGCAATCGCGTGAACGAGCGGCATCGGCGCAGGGCAGTCAATATCTTCAATCAGCAGCACAATCGCCCCGGTGCCTGCCGGAACCTGCGTCCAGGCAAGAGGCGGCGATATACCGAGGCCGTCGTCCGTAAAGCGGATGGGAAGCGTGCCGCCTTCCTCGAAGGCGGCGCTTGAGACCTGGATCACCGCCGGCGCAGAAGCAAAGGCCGGCGCATTAATAACCGCTTTGGTGGGGCCGGGCCGGACTGACTCCAGCGCATGACCGACGGCATCAGGCAATTTTCCCAGCATTTTTTGTTCCTCCGGTTTTGTGCTTTGGCTTTGGGTTGGGCCGGCCTCTCCGGGAGAAGCCGGCCTTCTGGGTTAAGTAGCGTGCCCTAATTTTTTGCAGACTGGGCGGTTAAAACCGCAGCAACAAAGGCGCGAAACCTGCCTTCGCAGGTTAGGAGCAGATTATCCATATGAGTCTGCGAAGGCAGACTTTGTGCTTTTGTTGCCGTGACTTTAGTCGCCCGCAAGAACTTGGAAAGCATGACTTAAACGGGATTCACATCCGGCCCGATCTTCTTTTTGACTTCTTCGGGGCTTTCAATTCCGACGCGGCAGCCGTTGCAGTACCGCACGAACAGGTTGTACCAGGAGAAGATCAACACATACTTGCGGCAGATCTCGTCGCTGTAGCGGGCACGCATTGCCGCGAGGGTTTCGTCGGTCAGGGTTCCGTTCAGCGTCATCTCGTCCACTCCCTTGACAATCAAGGTGGCTTCCTCGTCCAGTCCCGTCACCGGACCGTCCACGGTCAGCGCTTCGATTTCGGCGAGCGACGCTCCGGTATTGAGCGCCACGCGGACATTGGGATCCCAGGGATGCGGGCAGTTGAGCAGCTTGGCCGTGCGAAGACAAACAAACTCGCGGTGCTTCTTCGGAATACCGTCCGCGCGGAACACGGAGGCGGCCAGGGCGGCGGTCGGGACAAACAAGTCGCCCATGCCGGCCATCATCCGGCCGTCCTTCAGGTTGTGGCCGATGGTGTGGACTTCCAGCGCCCGGACAGGGCCGAGTTCGGCATCGGTCGGCTCCGGTATGATTACGGAGGCATTGTAGCTGGTTGGGTAGGAATGACCCGCGATTGGTGACATGATAAAACTCTTTCTATTGAGCTGAAATGCGTAATGCTGAGAAAATGCTGGCTGCGGTCAAAGTTTGAACCGCCGACGGTAAAAGTGTCGTTTTCTGGTTCTCCTCGCTAATGCGTGCTGGCCTTTCTAAGTAATGATGTATAAGTTTTTGCAGATTGGGCGGTTAAAACCGCAGCAACAAAAGCACAAAGTCTGCCTTCGCAGACTCATATGGATAATCTGCTCCTAACCTGCGAAGGCAGGTTTCGCGTCCTTGTTGCCGCGACTTCAGTCGCCCGCAAAAACTTATGCCTCATTAACTTAGCCGAGCGGCGAAGTATCTTTTCCGATCTTGTCGCTGGTTTCCAGCGGGACACGGCACCCGTTCAGGAAGAGGGACAAAAGGTTGAACCAGCCGACCATCAGGATCAGCTTGCGGCAGGTGACCGGGTCGTACCGGGCCAGCATCGCGCTGAGCGTCGCATCGGTGAGCGTCCCTGTCTTAGAAAGCTCATCCGTGGCCTGGCAGACCAGCACATAATCCGGGTTGATGCCGGAGACGGGACCATCGCTCGCGGCGGCGGCGACTTCCTCGGCGGAAAGGCCCATGTTGTGCGCCATCGCGGAGTTCGCCTGCCACTCATACGGTGTGTTCAGAACTTTTGCGGCCCGCAGAATAATCATTTCACGGGTTTTCGGCTCAACGCCATCCGCTTTAAAGACTGCCGTGACCAGTCCGACGGCCGCCGCGTACAAATCTTCCGTGCCGGCGAGCATTCTCTGGACATTCAAGGTTTTCGCGGGATCGTAGGTATCCCCGATCACCTTTTTGATGGCGTCGTCGGACGGCATCGGAACGCTCACGCTTGACGTGTAGGCAGTAGGGGTATTCATGGGCTTTTTCTTTCTGTCTTTCGCCGATTTATCTCTTTCGCCGATTTATCTGCGCCACAGCCTGACATGGACAAGCCGTGGCGCAGACACTGGTTACAATAAAAGCTGACGACTTACAATAAATGCCGGCGGGTGACGCTCGGATCATCGCCGGGCATCAGGTTCTCGTTGATGCGTGCGGCCCCGCCGGGAAGGAGATAGCCGCGCCCGTCGTACTGCAACTGGATCACCCAGTCGTACACGGCAATCGGCCATTCGCCTTTCGGCAGAAGCCAGTCGGGATCGGCTCCGAGGGCATGAATGAGACCCGGAATCTCTTCATGATGCCAGCAGATCAAAATATTTCTGCCGCCGGGCTTGGCACGGAGCGCACGGGCCAGGCGTTTGTATTCCTGGTCCTTGAACCGGGTGTCAATCGGCAGTTTGCTGGCCCCGCTGAGCGGCTCCAGCGTGAGGCGCGAGCGCTCGCTTTCGGCGGTATCGGCGGCGGCAATTAACGTATCGAGAGGCAGCGGCTGAGTCCCCAGCCGGTAATTCTGGAAGTAATTTACATAGGCGTCTGCCCGCTGCCGGCCTCCCGCAGACAGGCCCGCGCCGGCAGCCGGCTTTCCCGCGTGGCGGATAATCAAAATGACGGCATGAGCCAGCGGTGCCGGCTGATCCGGCGTAGTTGTTTTGGGTTCTTTATTTTTAGGCATCGGTTGCTCTGTCTTCAGTGCGTTGATTTTCAGTGTTCAGCGCGTCCACTTCCCGGCGCTCCATGTCCAGGCTCGAAAAAATGCTCGCAAGCGCTGCTGCCACGGGGTCAGGAGCCGCGTCTGTGACTTGCTCCGCCGCTCGGCGTGCAGGAGTTCGGCGTGCAGGAGTTCAGCTTGCAGAAGCTTCGCTTGCAGGAGGGCGGCTGTGCCGTCGAGGAATGCGCCGCGCCAGGCGCAGTTGAAACACTCCCGGCTTTGTCTATGGTTGAGCGTGCCGCACATGGGGCAAAGTTTGGCTTGGTGTTCCGCCGACGGCGACGGGCTGGCGATTATGCTGGTGATCATATCTTGATTGTTCACGGTATCTTCTGCCTTTCTGCCCCCTCTTTGCCGCGCGGGCCGGCAGCAGAGCGTCCATCCCCTGACCTCTGCTGCCGTTCCTTGCCGTGCGGCTAGGGCTTCATGTACTCGGCGTCCGCCTTCAGGCCGTCCCGGAAGACAGGCTTGGAAACATCCTCTTCCACGCTGCCCCCTGCCTTCTCGACATCGCCCGCGGCTTCCCGGCCTAAACCTTTGGCTTCCTGCTCGGAGTTGCCGAACATTTTGCCCAGGCCCGCCTCAGCTTTCCCGGCCATCTCCTCCATGCTGCCGTCCAGCCGCTGCTTCTGGCCGCTTGCGATGCCCTTGGCACCCGCGCTTTCCGTGGCCCCGATGACATCGCCGGTGTCTTTTCGCAGATCCTGCTTCATTTGTTCCGTGGTTGACATGATTGGACTCCTTCAGTGTGTAAATGTGCCTGGAAGCAAACGGCCTCCGCTCCCCAGGCAGGGCGGAACCGTATGGCCTGCGAGAGTTAATTCTCGTAGAGCGCGTCGGTGGAACTTGCCGTGCCGGCGAGGCGGTGAAGCTGAATGCCGGCGTAGATCATTAGGCAGCCAAAGAAAATGCCGTACAGGCCGACCAGCCAGACCAGAGTGACGACGCCGGCCAGCGGCTGCGCGAACAGCAGCCAGCCGAAGATGACCGAGATCACGCCGCCCAGCCCCAGCGCCCACTCGCCGGAAATCTGCTTGCGAAGCTGGAACGCCGCCACGATCTGCATCATGCCTGTGACAAACGCCCAGATGCCGACAGCGTACACCAGCGCTACCGCCGTCAGCCCCGGCGCCCGGAAAGTGAAAATACCGACGGAGATGCCGACAATGCCGCCCAGCAGCAGAGCAATCCAGTGGTCGTGGCGACTCGCCATGCGGAAGGACAGGACCAGAGCAAAGAGGCCGTCCACAAAAGCGTAGATGCCGAACAGGGCCACCAGTACGGGCAGGGCGATGCCCGGCCAGAACAGGGCGACCAGCCCGAACAAAAGAGCGGCGATGCCGCGCACAAGCGGGACCCAGGCGGACTGGGCCAGCAGGGAAGAAGCGGCCTGATCCGGGCCGGTTTGCGTGAGTGTCTGTGAGCGTGCCATGAGTGTTTCCTTCTTTCTGGGGCTGAGCGCCCCCGCGCGTACAACAAATTTCAGGGCTTGCCTGCCACGGCATTGTCAATCCAGTGGTACAGGATGTCTTCCGCGCCGGGGTTTCCCATATGGCCCCGGTTGCCCCTGGCGAGCAGGTCCTTGTTCCGGCCTTTCATGCCGACAATTAAATTGTCTTCAATCGGAAAGATCGAGTCTTCGGTGCCGTCCAAAACCAGCATCTTGCAGCTCGTTTTGTTCAGTACGCCGGTGTCGAGCAGGCTGAACTTAGAAGCCTCGGCGGCGTAAGCCGCAATGGGATCGGACGCCCGGTAGCCGAACTTGTACGCCAGCGCGTCGGCCAGGGCGAACGGGTACTCCATCTGGTTCTGAGCGCCGATCCAGTCGGCATCGAACATGTAATGACAGCCGCCGCCCTCGGACACGACCGCGAATAGGCGGTCGGCGTGGGTGTGGGCGATCCGCATGGCGTAGTACCCGCCGGTGCTGATGCCCCGCGCGATAATCTTGGTCGTGTCAAAACCGTATTTGCCGGCATTGTCCGCCACCCAGTCAATGACGCTGCTCATCAGGCGGTCCGGCGAGTTCGGGTCATTCGGAGCCGCCGGGCAGTCGCCGGTTCCCGGTATCTCAAAGCTGAGGATCGCATAGCCCCGGTCCACATGAACCTGGGTGCGCGGCGTGTGATCGGTCTTGTAAGCATCCAGCCCGCAGATGAACAGCACGACCGGCCAGCCGTTTTTGGGCTTCTCGCCGGCGGGAATTCGCAGGTAGGTCTGGATCGGCGCGTCGCTGTCGCCCGCCGCCGCGCTTGCGTACTTAAACGGGACATCCACCGGAACGCTCGGCGGGCTGAGGTACTGCCCCGCTTTAACGTAGGCGGCTTTGCCGCGCTCCCACGCTTCCTGGCTGACCGGCGAGCGGTTGATCGGGAACCGTGCAATCCGGTAAACGGCGGCGGCACGCAGATACAGCTCCCGCGCCCTGGGCGTGTCCCCCTCCCCTTCGGCCTCCGCCGCCAGTGCGACCAGATTTGCCGCCACGGGCAGGAACGGCTGTGCGTAGTCGTCGGGCCGGTACAAAATGTCCGAGTTGTCGTCCGAGATCTTCACCAGCGCCGCGAAAATAGGATCGAAGTCTGCGACTTCGCCGTCCGTGAACGGATAAATACCGTGCTGGCACACAGGACGCCACTTCGTCGCCCAGAGCGCGGAAACAGAGTCATGGTAGGCGAAATAGGGAAAACCGTTTTTCAGCTCCGCCGCCGTAGACTGGACATGGTAGGGCGGTGCAATAATTGTCGTTGTATTTGAAGCGGTGTCTGTCATGGCCGTGTGATCTCCTTGTCCTCTTGGGTGCCTGAAAACTTAGCCCGCCGGGTGCAAGCCTTTCACGGCAAAGGTTTCGTGGAAGACACCGTCGTACACCTGCACCCCGGACGGAGGCGGTTTACCGACGACGCCGGGGACGGACGCCGCGTTCAGGGCGTCCAAAGTTTCCCAGGCTGCAATGTTGATGAGCTGAAACGAGCTGTCGGCGAACCCATTATTTTTGTGCAGCCGGGTTGAGATAAAGCCGGGCTTCTGGGAAAGCAGGTAAGCAACGTAGGTCCATCCTTTGAGCATCTCTTCTTCTGCGCCGGGTGGAACCGTGAAGACGATGATGGGATGGACCGAGGCGTTTGTGGCTTGAATCCCGTTCAGGTTTTGGATCACGAGGACTTCCTCAAAAGCTCCGGGATATTGCTCAACCGTGGCAATGCCGGCTTCGCCCGGCGTGCAGCGCCGGCGGGCATCCGCTGCGGCCTCGCCCGTCGCCCAAAGCGCAGCATTGACGTACTGGAACTTGTTTCCCTGAGCGCCCGTGTTTTTGTACATTCGGGTTTCGAGGAAACCCGGCATCTGCGAGTAAAGATAAGTGCTGTAGTTCCACTCGGCAAGGAACTGGTCTTCTTTGCCGGCGGGAACGACAGACGGGTTGATCACTGTGATGGACATGGCAGGGAGTGTCTCCTCTCGGCGAGTGTTCTGACCTCGGTTCAAACCACGGGATCGCCTGGGCAGTGGCTTAATCTGGGCAATTTTGGCGGCTGCCCAGAGCAATCCCCGTGTCACTTTGGGCTCGGTCGCGCCGGGATTACCCGGAAATCTCCTGCTGCACGGCGGCGGCGAGCGTGTCGTAATCAAACGAGCCGTCATGGCGCTGCCCGTTGAGGTAGAAGGTCGGCGTCCCATTGACCCCGCTGGTGACGCCGCCATTGAAGTCGGCCCGGACGCGGGCGCGGTACGTCCCGGCTTCGAGCGCTTGGTTCAGTTGGTCCGCCGACAGGCCGAGCTTGGTCGCATCGCCGTCCAGGGCCTTGTCCTTCAGATTGTCCTGGGTCTGGTAAAGCAGGTCGTGCATCTCCCAGAACTTGCCGTTCGCCCCCGCAAACTCGGCGGTTTCGGCGGCGTGCTCGGCATACGGGTGGATTTCAGTCAGCGGAAAGTTGCGGAACACGAACCGCAGGTCTTTCCCGAAGTGCTTTTGAAGCTGCTTGACAATGGGGTATGCATCCCCGCAGTACGGACACTCGTAATCGCCGTACTCGACCAGGGTGCATTTCGCATTCGCGTCGCCCTGGGCATAGTCTTCGGCTGTGACGGGAACGGTAAGTCTGCTCATGATTTTCTCTTTCTGTTTTCTTTTTCTGTTTTCTTTTTGCTTTGTTTGTCTTGGAAGCGCTACTTGGGCAGCGCTTCGAGCGCCTTCAAGATGCCGTCCGCGCCGGGGTTCACGGCGACAGGAGACAGGTAGCTCCAGGTGATCTTGCCGTCTTTGTCCAGCACAAACAGCGCCCGCGCACAGGTGCCGTCTTCGTCCCGGTACGCGCCGTAAGCGCGGGCCGTCTCCCCCTTCGGCTGGAAGTCGGAGGCCAGCGGGAACTGCAAATGGCGACTGGCGGCAAACGCTTCGTGGCACCAGGCGCCGTCTACGGAGATGCCGACAAGCTCCGCGCCGTACTTCTGGAAGTCGGGCAGGACCTCGTTGTACAGCGCCATCTGGTCGCCGCAGACGGGACTCCAATCGGCCGGATAGAACGCCAGAATGACCGGCTTGCCGCGCAGCTCGTGGAGCGAAAGCTTTTGGTCGGGCGTGACGTTGAGCGTAAAATCCGGGGCGGGAGTACCCGCCGCTAAAATATCAGACATAATCGTTTTCCTCGTGAGATAGCCGGTCAAACCGTAATCGGATTGATCGGCAGGACGCCTGTGAACATGATTTTGGTGAGCGCCGCCCCCTCCGGCGTGGCCCAGTTTTGAGCAAGCTCGGCGATCAGCGTGTTGGTCGCCGTCAGCACGACTCCGGCTTCCCGCATCCGGTGCCGGGCCATGTCTTCCGACACTTGAAGGGGGGATCCGCTGGCATCAATGACCGCCTGCACTTCGTATCCGTCCTGGACGGCGCTGAGGGCGGGGAAGATCAAACAAATGTCCGTCGTGATCGCACCCATGATGAGCTGCCGTCGTCCGGTCGCTTCAATGGCCGCTTTGAAGGCCGGCTCCAGCCAGGCGTCCACGGTCCCGGAGCGCTTGATCCGGCTGGCAAAGGCTTCCGGGGCCGCTTTTTGCAGTGCGGGGGCGATCTCGCCCTGCATCTGCGTTTCTTCGCTGCTGGTCATCACGATGGGGATGCCGTAGACTTTCGCGGCGAGGACAAGCTCCAGGGCATTGCGGAGCGCGAGATCGGCCGGGGTCGTCTTGCAGAGCTGGAGCGTACCGTCCTGGTAGTCAATCAGCAGCAGGGCGGCATTTTCAGGCTTGAATCGGTTTACCATGAGATTTCCTTTTCTTCTAAATCTTCCGGCCTCGCTTTAAGCGTGGTCGAGCAGCTCCGTTTTGAACTTCGGCGCGAGCGCCTTCATCTTCGCCATCATCTGGGCCATGCCCGCCGCATCCAGCTTGGGAGGCGCAGTTGTTCGGGTCTCGACTTTGACGCCGGCGTCCATAAAGAACCATTCCTGGCACGACGGCGAGCAGATGCACAGCAGCCGCAGCGGGGCGGAAGTCGTGTTGGTGAACTGGTGCGGGGCGTTGGCGGGAATATTGACCACATCACCGACCCGCAGGGTCATCTTTTTTTCACGGAAGGTGGCCGAAGCTTCTCCTTCCAGAATGATGAAGCACTCCTCAAAGTTGTGGCGATGAGGCGGCGGGCCGCCGCCGGGCGGAACAAGCATATCAATCAGGCAATACTGACCGGCAGTGTCTTCGCCTGTCAGCAGGATCGTGTAGGTGTCGCCGACGATGCCGATGTGGGGCAGGTTCTGGTCCGTGTCCGGCTGGGCCAGGGTCAGAGTGCGCTCCAGGTTGTCGGGCGGAATGGGCGGGTAGACCTGAGACGCGGGCGTTGCCTGGGCAGAAGCCGGCGGATTGGTGTAAGACGGCGGATTGGTGTAAGACGGCGTCGGCGCAGAAGCCGCGGGAGTTATCGTGTCGGGCATTGTATTGTCTCCTTTTTCCGATGATTGAGTCGAGTTGTCTTGAGCCGAGTTATCTTGGCTGTCGGGGCCGGGCTTGCGTGTCGCCACCATGTGGCGGCACGGCGCTTGTTTGTGTGATTTCGGTCATTTCAGGCTTCTTTTTGTGCTTCTGCCCAGCGGTAAACAAGTGCACAAGTCTCCAGGCTGGTCGGCTCGCCGAACTCGCGCTTCAGGGCCGCAAGATCGGCGCTGTAACCGACTTCCTCGAACCAGCGAAACATCGTGGTGACTTCTTTTCCCGCCTGCTGCTCGAACAGGGCGTAGGGGATCTGCCGGTAGGTGACGGTGTTTCCGAAGACACGGCTGAAGGTGGCTGACACTTCCGTCATGGTCATGTCCACGCTGGCGGCTTCAATCGCCCGGCCCAGAAACTCGGCGCGGCGGGCGAACACGTCGGCCGCCATTTTGCCGTAGTCGTCTTCCGACAACTGCTGCAATTTCCGGTTCGGGCTGAGCGGCAGCGCAAGCGTGCCTTGTTCAATAAAAGGGCGCATTCCCTCGTAGTTATAAAAGAAAAACACGGGGCGCAGAATGGTATACGGCAGGCCGATCTCCCGGATATGCTCCTCGATCTGAAACTTGCTGTCAAAATGGGGAATGCCGGTGCGGCACTCCGCGCTGCCCACCGAGCTGTAAACGAAGTGCCGGACGCCCGCCGCTTTCGCCGCATCGGCCAGCGCGTTGCCCTGGCGTATTTCCGCCTCCATTCCGTCTTGAAGACCCTGCACCGAGAAAACGCCCTGAACGCCTTCCAGCGCACGGTCCAGGGAAGCCCGGTCGCTGAGGTCGCCTTCCACCAATGACGCGCCTGCCTGCTGCAATGCCTGCGCGGCGGGCTTGCTGCTGTCGCGCACCAGGGCGACCACCGCGGACTGACCACGCTTCAGAAGATTATGAGCCACGGCGCCGCCCTGATGCCCGGTCGCGCCTGTCACAAGAATTGTCTGATCAAGAATAGTTTGGTTTTGAGCTTCCATTTTTCTTTCCTTCCAAGCTTTCCGCGCTGAACTCAGGCCCGCTGTGCCAGAAGCAGGCACACATCGTCGTGGAACTTGCCGCCGCAGAAGGCTCGCACCTGGTCCAAAATTGCCTGCGCTCCCTGATCCAGCGGAATGCCGAGGACGGCTTGCTGAGACAGGCCCGCCAGACCTTCATAGCCGAGAAACTCTTTGCCGCGCCGCGCTTCGGTCAGCCCGTCCGTCAGCAGCATCAAAATGTCTCCAGGGTCAAGCTGGAGGCTCACCGCCGAATAACGCTGCCGGGGCGCAACGCCAAGCGGCAGCCGTCCGGCGGGGACGGCTTCCAGGCTGCCCTGCGCCCGGAATATCAGCGGCGGCTCCGCGCCTGCCGTCACGCACTGGGTCTCGCCCGTCGCTCCATCAATCACAGCTACGGAAACCACTGCGAAATGTTCATCTCGGCGCTCTTCCTGCATGGAGCAGAGAAAACGGTTGGTCCGGGCCAGCGCCCGCCCCGGATCGGGCCGCTCCCGCAGAAACGCACGCAGGGCATAGCGCACTTCCGGGATGTGCTCGGCGGCGGCAAGACCTTTGCCGCTGATGTCGCCGACCACCAGGGCGGTTTTGCTGCCCCCCAGCGAAAACGTATCATAAAAGTCACCGCCGATCAGCGCTTCCTCTTCGCACGCTTCGCAGCACACTTCCACCCGGAGGCCGGGAAAGATATTCCGGGGCGGCGGCTGCATCAAAGAGCGCTGCAAAACAGCGGCGATTTTCCGTTCCCGCTCATACGCTTCCCGGAGCAAGGACGCCTGAATGTCGGCCTCCTGAGCGGCCTTTGCCTCCTGGGCGGCCTGTGCATGCAGACGCTCCACCTGCTCCCGGTGCCATTTGCACTGGGCCGGGTCTGAAAAGGCCCGTGATGCGGACTCATTGTTCATCTTTATTACGCCTTAGATGGACTACCACTTGCCGAGATGCTGTCAACTCACGCAGATTTGCGGAACTGCGAGCTTTTGGAAGAGCTGCGGCGACATCTCGGTACCGGCGGGGTAGGCGTTCAATTTGCTTGTGAACGCCGGATTGTTGAACGCCCGCGCGAACTCTTCCGTCGATTCCCACACTGCATAGTTGATGAAGACACCGCTGCCGGCAATGCCCTGGTGAAGCTGTGTGGAGATATATCCGGCCTGCTCTTTGAAGTACACCGAGTCGTCCGTCCAGGCTTTGAGAAAGGCGTCCACATCTTCGGGCGCGATGTTGAACTTGTTGATCAAAATGACCGGAGCGGTGGTCGCTTCCAGTTGGGTTTTGAACGTAACAGTCTTATCCATTTCAATGATTTTCATGGTTTTCTCTCCTGTCTCCGGCTGCGAGTTCGCTCGTAAAAACAAAAGAAGCCTGATGCTTCCAATGCCGTTAGTATGGCAGGAGCAGAGGCTCAAGTCTTGTCGGTATTTGCAGTTTTTAGGCGTTTCTTGCGCAATCAGCGGATATTAGTATTGAGAATAAGTATTGAAAAATTGCTGCGGAGATTTACTGCTGTCGGAACTGGCGAGGGGTGAGGTTGGTGAGCCGCTTGAAGTGACGATCCAGCTTGCTGTGATCCGAGAACCCTACCGCCTGAGCCACTTCCCCCACCGTCAGCCGCCCCGACCGCAGCAAGTCTTTGGCCTTCTCGATGCGCTGCTGGATCACATACTCGTGCGGAGGAACGCCCGTGCTTTGCTTGAACAGGCGGGCGAAGTGGTACGGCGACAGGTGAACACAGGCCGCTAGCTCGTCCAGCGAGAGGTCTTCCGTCAGGCATTCGTGGATGTAGCCTAAGACGCGGGCCAGGTCGGACTTGCCCAGGCCGTGCGTGTATTCTTTAAGCGGGAGCGGGAACACGCTGAAGCGTTCCAGCAGGTACGCCGCTAAGGAAGTCGCCAGGTGCTGGGCGTAGAGTGGGCCGCCCAGGCAGCCGCTTTCCAGCTCTGCTTTGAGGGCCAGCACAATATGGCCGATCTGGGGGGTGGTATCCTCAAAGATGTGCTTCATTTCCGGCTCTCCCCGCGTTGCACCCATCATCGCGCTGAGGCTTGCGACCCACTGGGCGTCCAGCCAGGCGTGTACCACCTGTGACGGGTCATGCCACCGGACATGACTGGGTGTCCCGGCGGGCTGGACGCTGAAGCCGCCGGAAACGGCTAGCCGCTCGTCGTTCCGCCCGGATGACTCTTGATACAGACGGATCGGCCCCCCCAGCCGGTAGACAAGGCTGTGGTGGGTGGCAGGAGGAAGTTCAACCTCGCCGAACGCCTCATAATGGCTTTCTTCCACCAGAAAGTTTTCCCACCCCGCTTGCTGGCTGGACAAGACAGGCCGAGCGGGCAAGAGCTGTGTGACATGCGCGGGCGGCAGACCGGAGGCGGGTCTGAGGGATTTTCGAACAGAGAGTGCCATCGTACTTCCTTTCACCTGCACAAAATGGACAGATAGAGCCAGAGATACCCCGGCACGCGCCAGGGAGAAATGATCTCAAAATATATATTCTAAATATGTAATCTAAACTGCTGCGGCCCCGTGCAGCGGTGCGGGTCACCCCCAACGTGCCGCCGGCAAGTCACGCGCTCTTTCGCTGGGCTGTGAACATAATAGTATGGCAGAGGCATCAGGCTCCGGGCTTGTCGGTGCTTGCGATTATCAGGCGTTTCTTGCGAAATCAGCGGATTTTAGTAGATGAATAGTCAAGTGAGTGCAGGAAAGTGCTGTCGGGAAAGTTATTGATTTCGGAACTGGAGCGGAGTGTGGCCGGTGAGCCGCTTGAAGTGAAGGGCCAGCTTGCTGTGGTCGGAAAAGCCGACCGCCTGCGCCACTTCCCCGACCGTCAGCCGCCCCGATCGCAGCAGCCCTTTCGCCTTCTCCACACGCTGCCGGATCACATACTCGTGCGGGGGAACCCCCAGGCTCTGCTTGAACAAGCGGGCGAAGTGGTACGGCGACAGGTGGACGCAGGCGGCCAGCTCATCGAGCGAGAGGTCTTCGGTCAGGCACTCGTGGATGTAGGCGAGAACGCGGGCCAGGTCGGACTTGCCGAGGCCGTGCGTGTATTCTTTGAGCCGAAGCGGGAAAACGCTGAAGCGGCCCAGCATATAGACTGCAAGCGCCATTGCCAGGTGCTGGGCGTAGAGCGGCCCGCCCAAGCAGCCGCTTTCCAGCTCCGTCTTCAGCGCCAATACGCTATGCAGGACTTGGAGGTCAGTCCCCTCGAAGCTGCCTATCATTTCCGGCTCTCCCCGCGTTGCGTCCATCATCGCGCTGAGGCTCGTGACCCACTGGGTGTCCAGCCGGACGTGCAGGACGTGGGACGGGTCAAGCCACCGGACATGACTGGGTACCCCAGCGGGCCACAGGCTGAAGCCGCCGGGGACAGTCACCCGCTCGTCGCTCCGCCCGCAAAACTCCTGACGCAGATGAATTGGCCCCCCCAGCCGGTAAATGATGCTGTGATGGGTGATAGGAGGAAGTTCGACCTCGCCGGGCGAATCATAATGCCCTTCTTCCACCAGAAAGTTTTCCCACCCCGCTTGCCGGCTGGACAAGACAGGCGGGGCAGGAAAAAGCGATGTAACATGGGCAGGCTGCAGGAGACCGAAAGGCGCGGGGGGGTTGACAGCATCGGGAGGCGGCAAGCCGGACGCGAACTTGAAGGGTTCATGGACAGGGAGTTTCATGCTGTTCTTTCTTCTGCACACAGTGAACAGATAAAGACAAGAAGTACCCTGTCGCACACCAGGGTGAAGTAAACTTAACAATCATTCAATTCGGAACATCGGCTCGGCAGTCATTGAGAAAAGCCTTATCCTGCGCCGGCCCTTTTTGCACCGCCTGTGCTTCTTACCCGTTTTCGCCTTCCACCACATCCCGAAATGCTTTGTATGCCGCAACCACTGTTTCTTCTTCAACGGAGTCACAGACCAGATCCGGCGGCAGCTCACCCGCACAATGATACAGGAGAACCGCCTCAATTTTAAGAGCCGACGCAAGCTGCTCGATCAAATGCGACGCCGGCGGATTGCGCCGGTCGTGTTCCAAATCATTGAGATACTGCGGAGAGATTGCCTGACCGTCTTCCTTGCAGACCCTGGCCGCCAGGTCCTTTTGACTCAGCCCTGCTTCTTTACGCTTTTCCGAGATGATTTCGCCGAAACTGGACACGTGATTCCGCTTTCTGTTCCTTCAATTTTCTGTTCTTAGAACCCAATCCGCTGATCAGCATATCAAGATGATGAGAATACCAGGGGCCGTCAAAATTGTCAAGCTTTCCAATGGATTCACCGCAAACAATTATGGGAATAAACACGACTTTCAAGAAGCCGCCTCTGACTACCCCGGCAAGCTGTTTGAGGATTCGCGGAGGTCAATGCTGGAAACGACACGCGCCCGAACTGAGCCGATGATCTGGCCGGCAAAACGGAGGACGCCGTGGCCGCGTCAAGCATTGCTGACAACGACAAAAAGGCTCATGCCCAATTTATCTTGGGCATGAGCCTATCAATAGATAGCGGCGACGTGATCCGAACACGTGACATTTCGGGTATGAACCGAACGCTAATTCCGGCTTTTTGACCCTAAAAACACACTGAAGGCCATGCCCATGACCCGCTGCCAGCCTCTTTGTACCCACATCGGTAACAGGTCGTCAAGCCCAAACCGGGTATGATCACTGCATCTCACCAAAAATGTTTCGCCTCTGGATTCCGCGCCGTTTTCGGGGTTTTGCAGCCGGAATTCACAAGCGTTCAGGTACGATGACTACAGCCTTTCCGCAGCACCCGCAGGGAGAAAAGCGCGATGTCCACCCTAAATTCACAGGTCACCGTCCAGCAAGACCAGTACGGGCAGCCGCTCGCCGATGTCACAGAGCGCGGCTTGGCGATTTACGAATCTCGCCTCAAGGCAATTCTGGAACCAGACCATCTCGGCGAGGTCGTCGCCATCCATGTGGACACCGGCGAGTATGCAGTCGCGGCGTCTTCCCCGGATGCACTCCGGGCCATGCGCCGACTTCAGCCATCCGGTCTGCTGTTTCTGTACACCATTGGCCCTGCGGAATATCTGGGGCTGGCCCGGCAGATGTCCAGAAAACAGGGGAAACAGTGACCATTCAGACACAATCAGCCTACGAAACCAATTGCTGAAACTAATGCGTACCTGCACGAATACGAAACGCGCCGCTGGCTGCTGGGACGCAACGTGCGGCTCTTTTTGGTGCTTGAGAGAGTACGGGGCATTAAATCTTCGCCGCCTCTCACTCCGGCGTTCCCTCCGGCGACAAGGTCTGTCCCCCGCTCAGGAGGCGAAGCAGAATAACTGCTGACTCGGCGGTTTCCGGCGGCTCGTCCGGGGCTGGCGGCGAAACCGTGAAGAAGAGACGAACAGGTGTCCCGGACCGTCGCCGGGTCGGGCCATAAAATAGCATCCGGCGCACTTCTTGTCCGTAGAAGCCTGTCGCTTCTTCGTCGCGGGCATGAGACAGCGGGCCGGGAAACCCAGTCAAGCCGAAGATCGCCCGCGCCAAGCCCTTCGCCCATTCGTTGGCTCTCTCCGGGCCAAGAAGGCGGTATACGGAAAGAATTACTCGATCCCGGTCGGCGTCGAAACGATCACTTTCTACGATCACGTAACGCGGCGCCGGCTCTTCAAAAAGGGGAGTCACAGCAACCCCATTCGCTGCGCTTCGGCCGCTTTGTCCGGCGACAGGGAAGCAAGCCCTGCGTCGTAGCGGTCCGCCAACTCCTCGTCAGTCAGGCCGGAAAGGTCTTCGGCCCAGCCGTGTTTCTCCCGGTTCCTCTGATACGCGGCTTCCGGGTCGGTAGGGAGGCGCGGGCCTTCCAGGATTTTCTTCATCTCAGCCCGGCCTGCCGCTTCCCATTCCCATCGGCGGGCGGTTTCGGCGAGGGCATCCGCCACGACTTGGTTGAAGTCATCGCTTTCTTCGCGCAGCGCCCGCAGGCGCAGTGCAAGTTTGTCGTCAATGGTAATTGTCGTCATGCGGAAGTTTCCTCTCAGCGTTTTTTCGGCGGCCTGCTCCCAAGTGTTTCGCGGCCTGCTCTCATTGTACCCTCCCAGCCCGTACAGCACTGCAACCCGTATAAGGCAAAGAATGCTCGCGTGAGGAGTAAGCAGCACAAAAACTCCTCATTTTATGCCATAATTTGAGGAGATATAAAGGAGTTTACTCATCATGGAGTGGAACTGGCAGCGGAACGACTGGCCGAAGTTCACCTGGGATGCTTCCCGGCTTGCCGAGGCCGAAAGGCAGTTTCTTCTCGGCGGCGGCGTTTTGCTGGGAGCCGCGCAGCATCTCGGTCAGGACCAGCAGGACGACGTCCGCGTGGAAGTTATGAGCGGCGAAGCGCTCACCACCTCGGAGATTGAAGGAGAGATGCTGGACCGGGTCAGCCTGCAAAGTTCGATCCGGCGTCGCTTAGGACTTTCTGCGGACAACCGGCGGGCGGAAGCACGCGAGCAGGGCGTCGCGGAGATGATGGTGAATGTCCTCCAAACCTTCGCGCCGGCGCTGACGGGAGAGATGCTGTGTTCCTGGCAGGCGATGGTGACCAATGGCCGCCGGGACCTGACTGACATTGGGCAGTACCGCACGCCTATCGAACCGATGCAGATCGTGTCCGCGCGGGCCGACAAGCACATTGTCTACTTTGAAGCGCCGCCATCGGAGCGGGTGCCGCTGGAGATGGCGCGGTTCTTGGAATGGTTCAACGGGGCGGAGAAGACGCTTCCTGCCTTGACGAGAGCGGGAATAGCGCATTTGTACTTCGAGAGCATTCACCCCTTTGAGGACGGCAACGGCCGGGTCGGGCGAGCCGTAGCGCAGAAGGCGCTGGCGCAGGGTGTCGGGCAGCCAATCATCCTTTCCCTGTCCTCCGTCCTGCTTGCCCGCCGCCGGGAATACTACGACGCCCTCGCGCGGACCCAGAGTGGGACGAACGATCTCAGTGAGTGGCTGACTTGGTTCGCGGGCATCGGCCTCGAAGCCCAGCGCCGCACACTCTCCCTTGTCGAGTTCTTGATCGCCAAAGCGCGGGAGTTGGATCGTCTGCGCGGTCATCTCAATCCACGGCAGGAAAAGGCTTTGCTGCGAATGTTCGAGGCCGGGCCAAGCGGGTTCCAGGGCGGCATGACGGCAAAAAAGTACGTTGCCATCACGTCGGCCTCCATCGCCACCGCCACGCGCGATCTGGCCGACCTGACGGAACGCGGCGCGTTAGTTGCCGAAGGTACGTTCCGTGACCGGCGCTACCATCTGAGCCTTCCACTGCGGCCATTACCACGCATTATAATTACCACGCATCATACTGGGTGAGGGCAGCGTCGTGACAACGGAGATCTGAGGACGACACTGCATTCTAAGCAGTCTGTCGGCACATTCCTGCCGGTCCCCGCCGCTGACTTTTTAGACAGCAACTTGATCCCGGCGCGGACGGCTCCAGTTGCAGAAACGGTGCGTCAGCCGGGCGTTCTCCGGGATCGTCCGGCCACCTGTCCAGTATTGTTCGATGTGATCAACGGCAGCATCGCCTACGTCACCGATGCGCTGGCCGCAGATCGCACAAGTGGAATCGTTCTGGAACAGCTGGTCTTTCAACGCGCGGGTGAACAGGCGCGGCTCGGTCCGAGCCGGTTCAATCACTTGTTGCCATGCTGTTCCAAAAAGACAAAAAGGTTCATGCCCAGAATGAAGTGGGCATGAACCTTCAATAAATGTTTTCCAGTCACAGCCTGGTAGAAATACCAGCATTAACTGTCAGCAAATAGCGGCGAGTGGACTCGAACCACCGACATTTCGGGTATGAACCGAACGCTCTAACCAACTGAGCTACGCCGCCGCGTTTGTTTTGATCGTTTTTCGCGATAGATGGCCCCATTCTGGACCTTTCTGCCGTCATTATACCCCCCACAAGCTGCATTTTCAAGTGGCGGAATCATTTTATTGGGGATGCAAGCGAACGCTCGCATCCCCAATAATCTCGAATATGGACGGTTTTACGGACTATCCCTGTCACAACTGCCAGGGAACAACGGCATGGCGGGCGCTGCCGGGGTGAACGGATACGAAGCATTCACTTAACGCTGTTTTGCTTAAAGCAGACAAGTGACAAGCTTGATGATCATGGAAGCCGCGACTTCCACGAAAAGAACCAAGAGAAATTGTCCGCTGAAAATTCGTTTGCGAAGCTGGGTGAACATAAGGAACCTCCATCGGTCGTAAAAAGCACATTGATTTTCTTGACGCTTCTATCATACCAGGCTTCTTGAAGCTGCGTGTTAAGGCAGGATTAAATTTATGTTAAGAAAATGTTAAGAGATTTTGCCGAAATGCGGCATTTTTTGTGCTAATCAGGGTACAAGTATTGAAATTTTCAGCCGGTCTTTCGTCAAGATTTCTGACGGGCCTGTGCTGGACTGGAGTATCAACGTGGCATTAGAAGATTTTATTGAGCCGGAAGTAGGCTGGGCGGTAGCGCTGACAGCCGCCGTGGCCTCTCCCGGTGTCCGAAAGGTCCTGCGGAAGGGCGCGGTGTACGGGCTGGCCGGGATATTGATGGCAGGGGATGCGGCTTCTGCGCTCGCGCAAGGGGTCAAGCGCGGCGTACAGCAGGCCGCGCCGGTGGACGAGGCGGGTCCGGCGGCGGAGGAAGCGCCGGTCGCGGCTCCCGAAGTTTTAAGCGCCGGCAGCGACGCCACTCTTCCCGCTGCTTCTGAAGAGGCGCCCGCCTCGGAAGCTCACGCCGCTCCAAAGCGCGTTCGCAAAACCGCCGAGGCTTCCGCCAATGAGTAGCACAGGAATGAGTGACGCGGAACAAGCCGTGTCGGAAAAGATCACAGAAGAAAGTGCAGCGGCTGTCGGATGGGCGCAGTCGCTTGCCCGCCAGCTGGGCGACAGAGTGAAGAAAACCGGCGCAGAGCTTCAGAAAGATTTTGCCCCCGCAGCGTCTTCCGGGACAGAGCCTGAGCAGCCTGCCGCCGAGCGGGCCGAAAAGGCCCTGGACCGGGCCGGAGAACAAATCGGCCTCTTCGCCGCCGCCCTCAGCCACCGCGCCCGCCGGTCGGCGGCACTGGCACGCGAAGAAGCGGAAGACGTTCTGGCCGAGGCGCAAAGTCTTCGGCGTAAAGATCGATAAAAGACCGGTAACAGCATGGCAAGCGGGCTGCTTCGGGCAGCCCGCTTTTCTTTTTTATTTTTGCATTTTATTCTTGCATTTTATTTTTGCATTTTATTCTTGCAGAGGAAGTTCGAGTGTTATGAGTGTTATTACTGCCGAAAAGCCGCGTCTTGTTCACGCGACTTCAGGCCGGGTGCGGGTGAATTGCCCCGCGCTGTCCGGAATAAACCAGCGCGGGATCGAGAACAGCCTGAGATGCCTGCCGGGCGTTGAAAGCGTGCAGGCGAACCTCGACACCGGCAACATTCTTATTCGCTTTTCTCCGGCTCAAATCAGCAGCGCCCAAGTGTTAGAAACCGTAGGCGCTTTGAGTACTCCTGCTTTGAGTACTCCTAATTTGAGTACTCCTGCTTTGGATGCTTCCGGCAAGTTCCCCTCTTCTGCCCCGCTCGCGGTCCAGGAACGGGAAGGACAGACGCGCCGTGCTCGCATTGCCGTGCGAGGGCTGGACCGCGATCCCGAAACGGCGCGGCGCGTCGTGGAACGCCTGGAGCGGCTGCCTGGCGTGTGCGCGAAGGCGAGCGTCCTGACCGGGCGTGTTCTGGTCGAGTGGACTTCTCATCAGCTCGCTCTTGAAGATTTAATCTCGGAAGTCGCAGACGTCGAGCTGCCCGACGTGCCGGGCGAGGACAGACCGGCGCACCCGCTGGACCCGGCGCCGCTTCAGCAAAGCGCGGCACGGCTCGCCGCCTCAAGCCTGGGACTGGGGCTGCTGGCCGTCCAGCGATTTTCCGGGCAGCCCTTGCCGCTTGTCGGCGGCTCCGCGCTGCCGTATTTGGGCGGCGTGATCCACGTCGTTCAAGCCTTCCCGCCGCTCCGCAATGGGCTGCGATCCCTGCTGGGACGAAATGCCGCGACGCTTGCTTTGAGCCTTCCCGACATTCTCCAGGCGTCGCTGACCGGCAGCCCGCTGGCGCTGACGCTCGCTGCCGCAACGTCGCTCCGGCTGCTGACGGAAGTGGTCGCCCGCCGCGCCGCCTGGCGCCGCTACGAGGCGCGGCTGGCGGACTCCGCTTCGGCCCGGCCCGGCGCCGCCATTCGCCTGGAATACGGCGACCGGACACCGCTGGCGGCCCGTGTCACGGAAGGGTATGGGACGGCGGCGGGTCAGGACGGCCTGCCCCTGCCCGCAATGCCCGGCGCGATTGTTCCCGCAGGCGCCCGCCTCTCCGGCGGTCCCTTTATGCTGGAGCTGAGGGAGGGCCGGGCCTGGACTCCCTCAGCTCGCCCCGCGCCGCCGGCCCCGACACTCTACGACCGTTACCAGCAGATCACGGGAATCGCGTCGCTGGCCTTCGCCGCCGCGCTGGGAATTTGGACCCGCTCTCCGTCGCGGGCTTTCACGGCCCTGCTGCTGGTCAACCCGCGCCCCGCGCTGACCGGACGCGAAGGCGCCGGCCTCGGCGCAGCGGCGCACACCCTGCGGGCAGGCGTCACCGTCGTGGGAACACGGCCGGAGCGAACCATCCGCCGCCCGGATTTTTTAGTGCTGGACGGCCCGCGCCTGCTGACAAATGGGCTGGAAGTGACAGCTTTGCTGCCGCTGACCGAGGCTTATGAAGCCGCCGAGCTTCAAGCGCTTGCGTCCGGCGTGGACGCCGCCGCCGGCTCGCCCTGGGGACCGGCCTTCCCGCCGGCGGGCCGCGCCGAAGCCGTGGACGGCCAGTTCGATGGGCGCAGCGCCTCGGCCACGGCTGACGGCGCACGCTGGATATTGGGGCCGGCAGACGAAGCGGCGCCGGACTCGGCGCAGGACCGTCTGGCCGCACGCGGCGAGTTTCTGCTGGCTTTGCGGCGCGAGAACAGCAGCCCGGCGGCGGTCTTCGCGCTGCGGCCCCGTCTGGTTCCGGGTGTCGCCGACCTGGCAGCGCTCTGCCGCCGTCATACCATCCAGGTGATCCTGCGGGCCGATGCGGACTCGCCTGCCGCTCAGGCCATTGCCCGGCGTACTCGGCTGACACTCTCGTGCGTCAGCAGCATGGAGGCCATTCGGCAGCGGCAGGCGGCAGGCGCACGGGTCGCGTTCGTGTCCGACAGCGCCGACGCGGCGGAAGCGTTTGCCGCCTGCGATCTGGCAGTCGGCTTGTCGTCAGGGCGGAGCGGACGCTTCCCGGCACGGGCCGACCTGCTCGCGCCGGATCTCGGCGCAGTCACGGCAATCATCGAAGCCGGCATACGCCGTGAGGCGACTGTGCGGGACTCTGTCGGTTTGTCGCTCGTTTCCAATGTCGTCGGCGCGGTCTGGGGAGTGCGCGGCGGCGCGGCTGTCGAGACGGCTTCCCGCGTGGTGTATGTGGCGGCCCTCGCGGCGCTTGCGGACGGCTGGGTCAGAATGCGCGGCGGCGAGCGCCCGCAGACGGTGACGGCCCGCCTGGTGGACCCGAAACCGGAGCGCTGGGGCCGGCGCAGCGTGGAAGACACGCTGGCCGCTCTTGGCGCATCTCCCGAAGGTCTGACGACGGCGCAGGCGATGGAACGGCGAAAGACGGCTCCCAAGCTTCTGCGCCGCTCGGTCGTGCTGGACGCGATTTGGGAGCAGGTGCGCTCGCCGCTGATCGGCATCCTCGCCGCGGGCGCGGGGCTGTCGCTGTTTTTAGGATCGCCGCTCGATTTTGCTCTTATTGGCGGGACCATTTTGATCAATGTCGCCGTCGGCGCATGGCAGGAGCGGCAGGCCGGGCAGGCCGCACAGGCGCTGGCCCAGATGAGCCGGGCGGCGGCGACGGTGATGCGGGACGGCAACCGGAAATCCATTCCCGCCTCCGAGGTCGTGCCGGGCGACATTCTGCTGCTGGCATCGGGCGACCGCGTGGCCGCCGACGCCCGAATGCTGGAATCAAGCGCTTTGGAAGTGGACGAAGCGGCTCTCACCGGGGAGTCTCTGCCGGTCACGAAAGCGCCCGAAGGCGGCTCGGATGCCAGCCGGATTGTTCTGGAAGGCAGCGATGTGACGACGGGCCGGGGACGGGCCGTTGTTGTCGCAGTCGGCAAGGATACCCGGCTGGGCGCGACGGCGGCGGCGCTCGCGTTAGACGACGCGCCGCAAAGCCCGCTCGGCATTCGGCTGGGCCGCTTGATGCAGCAGTTTCTGCCGCTGGCGGGCGTCGGGGGCGCTCTGGTGGTCGGTGCGGGCCTTCTGCGCGGTCAGGCCCTGCTGCCGCAGCTTGCGGTCGGCGCGACGATCGCGCTCGCGTCCGTCCCTGAAGGGCTGCCCCTGCTGGCCGGCATGGGGGAAGCGGCGGTCGCGCGGCGCCTGGCCGGGCGCAATGCCCTCGTCCGCCGCTTGTCTGCCGTGGAAGCGCTGGGGCGCGTGGACGTGGCGTGTACCGACAAGACAGGAACCCTCACGGAAGGCAGGCTGGCGCTGGGTCTGGTTGCCTCGCCAGACGCCGAAGCGGCCCTGCCGGGAGAATTGCCGGCGTCCCTGCGGACTGTCCTGCGAGCCGCCGCGCTTGCCAGTCCGGCGCCGGATGCGCCCGATTTCGAGTCCCATCCTACCGATGTCGCCGTCGTGCGCGGCGCACTGGAGGCGGGCCTCGGCGAAGAAATCGCACCCGAACGGCTTTCCGAAGCGCCTTTTGACCCCGCCCGTGCGTTTCATGCGACTTTGACGGCGGAGGGTCTGGCCGTGAAAGGCTCCCCGGAATCCGTGACGGCACGCTGCACGTCTGTTTACGAGAACGGAGAAGCCGTGGCGCTGGACGCCCCAGGCCGGGCGCGGCTGCTGGCCCAGGCGCAGGCGCTTGCCGGGCGCGGCCTGCGAATTCTCATGGTGGCGCAGGGAGCCGCGCACACGGCGGTCGGCGACCCGCAGGAACTGACCGCGCTGGGGTTTGTCGGCATCCGCGATCCCCTCCGGCCTACGGTCCGCGCCGCCGTGCGCCGGTGCCGCGAGGCCGGCATCCATGTGCTGATGCTGACCGGCGACCACCCCGCCACGGCGCGGGCCATCGCGGGGGAAGCGGGCCTGCTGGAAGATGGCCGGGACGTGCTGACGAGCGCGGACATCGCGCATCTGGCGAACGGCGAGCTTCACGCGCGGCTGGACCGGGCGGCGGTGATTGCGCGGGCGACGCCGCTGGACAAGCTGCGGATCATTGAAAGCTTCCAGCAGCACGGTCACACGGTCGCGATGACCGGCGACGGCGTCAACGACGCCCCAGCGCTGCGCCTGGCGGATGTCGGGGTCGCGATGGGGCGCGGCGGCACGGAAGTCGCCCGGCAGGCCGCCGCTGTCGTGCTGGCGGACGACGATTTTGCAACGCTGGTGGAAGCGCTTGTCGAGGGACGCGGCTTTTGGCGCAATATGCGCCGGGCGCTCGGCCTCCTGCTCGGCGGCAATCTCGGCGAGCTGGGCCTGGTGGTCGGAGCGGCCGTTCTTGGGTTGGCCTCGCCGCTGACCACGCGCCAAATCTTAGCAGTGAACCTGATCACGGACGCCCTGCCCGCACTTTCCGTCGTATTGCAGCGGCCCGAACACCGTCACCTCGCGTCCCTAGCCCGCGAAGGCACATCCGCGCTGGATAAGCCGCTGCGTCAGGACGTGATCCGGCGCGGCGCGGCGACAACGGTTCCTGCACTCGCCGCCTTCGCAGTCACGCTCGCTGTCTCAGGGCTGCCGCAGGCCCGCACAGTTGCGTTTGCCAGCATCGTCGCCACGCAGCTCGCGCAGACGCTCAAAGCAGGCTGGGTCGAGGGCGGCCTGACGCCTCCTGTCTTCGGCGCGGTCGCAGCGTCATCGGGCTTTCTGATCGCGGCCATTACCGTGCCGACGCTCCGATCCCTCCTGACGCTGACCATTCCGACGCCGCTTTCGCTCGGCCTGATTGGAGCCGGCGCGGTCGCGGCCGCGATCGCCGGCGGCAGCTCTTCCGGTTCCCCCACCGGAAGAGCCGTGCGGCCACTTCAAGTGCTTTCCGGGACAACACTGCCGAGACGGCCCGTGCGGGCCTTGCTTCCCGCGCCGATCGCCGAGTAAAAACGAGGATCGGGCGACTGAAGTCGCGGCAACAAGTGCACGAAACCTGCCTTCGCAGGTTCATACAGACAATCCACTTCGGAGTCCGCGAAGGCGGACTTCGTGCACTTGTTGCCGCGACTTCAGTCGCCCGCTCCGCCTACACCACTTACAAGGAATAAAAAAACCATGAACAAAACATCAACAATGCCGACTGCGGTGGAACGCGCCGAGCGCATTCTCAGCCGCCGCTCACCCGCCGTCAGTTCGCCTGCGGGCGATCCAGTGGAAGCAGGCAGCGTCAAGCAGGCTGAAGCACAGGTGGATCGTCTCGGCCAATCGGCAGGACAGGGAATTTTACGGATGGCCGCTCGCGGCTATGTCGCTGTCGCGCTTAAAACTCAGAAAGCGGCGGACTCCGTCTCCCGTTCCTGGCAGGAAAGCGTGGAGCAGGCCCGCCGCGAGCAGGAAGAACAGGTCGCTCGGACCCAGGGCGCTGCGGAAGCCAAGCGGGAAGCGGCGGAAGAAAAGCGCGGCGAGCAGACCCTCCGCCAGACTGCCGGCGGCGCCGAACAAGCCACAGATGTTGCCGGTGAAACCGCGGAAGCTGCCAGCGGAGCGGCGGGGGGATGAGCCGCCCCGCGCAGGCTCGTTCAGATCAGCACCATCCCAATCAGGCGCGTGCAAAGTGGTGGATACCGGCGGCGTTTCAAGGCTACCAAAAAAGCTGGCTTGGCCCGGACCTGGTTGCCGGGGTGACACTTGCAGCGATTGCGATCCCGGAGTGCATGGGCTACACGAAGATCGCCGGAACCCCAGTGGTGACGGGGCTGTACACGCTTCTGCTGCCGATTGTCGCGTTTGCCCTGCTCGGCTCTTCGCGGCATCTGGTGGTGGGCGCCGACTCGGCGACGGCGGCGATTCTGTTTGCCGGACTGGTCGGCCTGGCCCAGCCTTTTTCGGGGCAGTGGCTGACACTGGCGAGCTTGGCCGCGCTGCTGACCGCCGGGTTTCTGGTTTTGGCGAGTGTTCTGCGGCTGGGCTTTTTGGCGAGTTTTCTGTCCCGGACCGTGCTTGTCGGCTTTTTAAGCGGCGTCGGGGTGTCGCTTGTGCTGGGCGAGCTGCCGGATATGCTGGGCGTGTCGCTGAAGCAGAAAAGCCTGCTGCCGGGTCTTTGGGAGCTGCTGCGCGATCTGCCGCAGACCCATCCGCTCACGCTTTCAATGTCTGTCGGCGTCCTGTTTGTCATTTTTCTGGCGGATCGGTTCGCCAAAAAAGTGCCGGGGTCTCTTCTGGCCGTGGCGCTTGCCATTGCCGTCACCTGGACTTTTCACCTGGACCGGTATGGCCTGGCGGTGGTCGGTCCAGTTCACGCAGGGCTGCCGATTTTTCGGGTTCCCCCGCTCCATGCCGCGCAAATGCTGCATCTTCTGCCCCTTTCAGCGTCGCTGTTTCTGGTGGTCCTCGCCCAGAGCGCCGCCACGTCCCGGTCGTTTGCCCAGAAGCACAACGAAACCTTCAGCGAGAACCGGGACCTGGTGGGGTTGGGGGCGGCGAATGCGCTTGCAGCGATCTCCAGCACCTTTGTGGTCAACGGCAGCCCCACAAAGACGGCGGTGGTAGACACCGCCGGCGCACGCACGCAGATTGCTCAGCTCGCGACGGCGGCGGCGACTCTGGTCGTGCTGCTGTTTGCGACGTCGCTGATTGCGCGGCTGCCGAATGCCGCACTGGCCGCGTTTGTCTTTTTGATCGGGGTGCGGCTTGTGGACATCAAATCACTGCGGCAGATTTATCACTTTCGCCGGGTCACATTTGCGGTCGTGCTGGCGACGATGGCGGCGGTGCTGTTTCTCGGCGTCGAGCGCGGCATTTTCCTCGCCATTGTTTTTTCTGTGTTAGACCATCTGCGGCAGGAGTATCACCCAAAAGACGTCGTCCTGCTCCGCTCGGACGCCCAGTGGAAGGTCGCCAAAGCCGAAGCGGGCGCGGAAACTGCGCCGGGCCTGCTGGTGTACCGCTTTGAAGCGCCGCTGTTTTTCGCGAACGCCGACTATTTTGCCGCGCGGGTGCAGGCTCTTGTCCAGGGCGCTCCGCATCCGGTCCAAGTTCTGGTGCTGGATTTGGTTTCCATGGATGACATAGACTACACGGCAGCTTTGACACTGTCGGAAACGGTGAGGCGTCTGGGGCAGCAAGGGATCACAGTCGCGCTGGCGCAGACGGAAGATGTCCGGGCTTCGCTGGATCGGGGCGGCATCACGCGGCAGGTAGGAACCGCCCATATCTTCGAGACCGTATCGGATGCAGTCAACGCCCTTGCCGGGTGATCTCAAGACAGATGATCGCAAGGAGGGACATCCGGCTACAGCCAAGACGGAAGCGGTCTGACCCGCTCCTGTTCCAGCACCACCGTGGTCCCCGACGAGCTTGTCAGGAGGTACAGGCGGTCCGCCGTCTCAATCATCATTTTCAGCCCATGCCCCAGCGTCGCCTTGGTGCTGAAGCCCCGCGACAAGGTGGCTCGCGGCAGGTTTTCCACCGCAATGCCGCCGCCCTGATCTTCGATACGTACCTGCACAGTCCCGTCTTCGCCGACCGATACCCGGCCCGTCCCGCCCCCGCCGTGGACAATGCAGTTCATCCCTGCTTCATTCACCGCCGTGACCAGGTCGAACTGCCGCTCCTGGGGGTGGTCCGCGCCTTCCGCTGCCTCTTGTACCCGCAGCCGCAGCCCGCGCAGTCCGCCTTCACGGGTCAGCGCGATCGCCTCCCCCTGAGGCGTGAGGGAGCCGGGGAGCTGCGCGGGGCTGGTCGAGAGCAGGAGCCTGCCTTCGGTGACGCTGCTCAGAACATCGCGCAGGAACACTCCCTGCTGGGCCAGCAGCGCTTCTCGTGCGGCCTCCATCGTCCGCCGCTCCGTCACATCCGTGTGGACTCCCACCCACTCGCGAACGGCACCGTCGTCTTCCAGCACCGCCACGGCGCGGATGGCAAAGCTACGGTACGCCCCGTCGCGGCGGCGGACGCGGTGCTCGAAGAGAAACGGCCGGCGGGCAGCGACGGCCTCATTCCAGGCATCCACTGTCGGCTGGGCGTCTTCAGGATGGACGGCCTGCGCCCAGCCGAAGCCCTGGCACTCGGCCTCCGTCTGGCCTGTGAAGGCAGCCCAGCCGGGCTGCGGCCCCTGCATTTTCCCTTCGGGCGAGTTCGTCCAGACGATCTCGGCGGTCGCGTCAATGAGGCTGCGGTAACGCTGCTCGCTGCGCTTTAGCTCCTCCTGCGCCTGCTTCCGGCTGGTGATGTCGCGGTAAAAAATGTTGATGCCGTTTTCCGAGGGGTAAACATCATTTTCCAGCCACACGTCGTAAGGGCCGCCGACATAACGGTGTTCGAAGTGCACATCCACCCGCTCATCCATCGCGCGGCGAAGATGGCGCTCCAGGTCCGTGCCGATGCCGGCGGGCCATTCTTCCCAGTGGATTTTGCCGACAAAGTCTTCCAGCGGCTTCCGGTTGATGCGGCAGGCTTCACGGTTGGCGTACAGAATGCGCCAATCTCGGTCTACGGCCACGAAAGCATCGGCGACACGCTCCAAGATGTCGGCGGCGCCCAGGTGAAAGCCGGCAGCGGCTTCTTTGACCGCCTCGGCGGCATCCGGTTTTGCCGCGCTCGGAATGGAGAGTTTTGCGTCTTGAGTAGTTTTGAAGGCCATTCACGTCCCGCTTCCAGCAATATTTTAAAAGCATCAGCGCCTGAGTGATCGCCGTGCAGGCGGCGATCCGCATTCAGCACGGCCGCTGAGAATGCATCCCAGGGAAAAGAATTGTACCACATAGCTGCTCCCGATTATTGCAGTCGGACCACTTTGCAGCTTTGCGTTGAAATTGGAAGAAGAGTCGCACTCGTGCCGGCGTTCAGCACAGATGAATTCTCATTTCAAGACGCAGCCTCTTTGCTGCGCCTTATTTGAGGTACTATAAAGAACTAATGCACCTCACAAAAGGACCGCGAATGAATCATTACAAGAAATCTCTCCACACAAAAATTTGGACGGCGGCAGTGTCCGCCGCCGCTTTCACGCTTGCGCTGGGGGCGCAGGCACAGACCCCGACGACGGGCGGGACGCTGACGCCGATCCGGCCGCCGGCGGTGCCGCTGATTGTTCGGTCGCCCTATGTTTCCACCTGGCAGCCTGCAAACAACCTGGCCGGAACCTGGCCCACGTTCTGGGCGGGACGCACGAAAGCCATCACCGGCATCGCCCGCATTGACGGCAAGCCGTTTGTCTTCCTGGGCAATCCCCGGAGCGACAATCATGCCCTCGCCCCGTTTATGGCCCAGACCGGCCTTTTTGTGACCCCGACCCAGTCGCGCTACCAGTTCGAGACCGGCGGCATCACCCTCAGTGTAGATTTTCTTTCCCCAGTTGAGCCGGGCAGCCTGCGCCGGATGTCCGTGCCGTTCTCGTACATCTTCGCGTCGGCCCGCAGCGCGGACGGCAAGGCGCACACCGTCAGCCTTTACTTCGACATCACCGGCGAATGGGCGCACGGCGACGACAATGCACCGATTATCTGGCGGCGCGGGGATGTTCCCAGCGCAGCCGGGCCGCTGACCGCGTTTGCCGTCACGCCCGCTGACCCCAAAGTGCTGGGCGAGATCAACGAATACCCGATGTGGGGAACCGCCGTTTTTGCAGCGGAAAACCAGCCGGGCATGACCACGCAGGCCGGGCAGGATACCGTTGTCCGCGCGGCTTTTGCCGGCAGCGGCGCTCTGGACAACACGGTAGACACCGATCAGCCGCGCTCGATCAACACCCGCTGGCCGGTCTTTGCATTTGATTTTGCACTGGGACAGGTCGGCGCGGCGCCGACAAAGCCGATCACACTGACGCTCGGCGACGTGCGCGATCCCGCTGTCTCTTATCTCGGCGCCCAAGTCCCGCCGCTCTGGAAATCCTACTGGCCGGACTGGCCCCACATGCTTTCCGAGTTCAGCGAGGACGCGGTCGACGCCAAAGCACGCGCGGACAAAATGGACGTGCGGGTCACCACAGACGCGACCAAAGCAGGCGGCGCGAAATACGCCGCCATTTGCACGCTGGCGCTCCGGCAGGCGTTCGGCGCGACCGAGATGGTCGGCACGTCGGACCATCCCTGGATGTTTATGAAGGAGATCAGCAGCGACGGCAACATCTCGACGGTTGACGTGATGTACCCATCGTTCCCGGTCTTTTTGTATGCCGACCCGAAGCTGCTGCGCTTCCAGCTTGAGCCGCTGTTTGACTACGTTGAGGCCGGTCACTGGCCCCAGCCCTTTGCCGAGCATGACATCGGCTCGTCGTACCCCAATGCAAACGGCCACAACGACGGCGGCGGGGAGAACATGCCGGTGGAAGAGTCGGCCAATATGCTGATCATGGCCGCCGCCTACCTGCGGTATGCGCCGAAGGCCGACGCCGCCGCGTATGCGAGGCTCCACTACAAAGTGCTGAAGCAGTGGGCGGATTACCTGCTGTCGGTGCCGCCGGGCGGCAATGCGCCCAATGCCCTGGACCCGGCGTTCCAGAACCAGACCGACGACTTCACCGGCTCGATCGCCCACAGCGTCAATCTGGCGCTCAAAGGCATCTTGGGGGTCGGCGCGATGGGCCAGGTAGCCTCCTACGCCGGAAACCCTGCCGATGCCGCTAAGTACAGCGACGCGGCCAAGACCATGATCGGGCTGTGGGCGCACCGGGCGCAGTCCGGGACAGGGCCGCACTTGACCATGCAGTATATCGAAGCGGACACGCCGAAGCCCGCCGGCTGGACCGAAGGAATTGTCGGCCCGCACGCCCTGCTTCTGACCGGCGCAGGCGGCGCGACGGCACCGAAGCCCGCCGTAGACACGACAAAAAGCTACACGGTCGCCGGCTGGGCGAAGTTCAGCAGCCCCGACGGGTTCCAAACGATTGCGGGCATTGAAGGCGTCCATGTCAGCGGCTTCTTTTTGCAGCTTCGCGGCGACAGCGGCAAGATCACCCTCAGCGCAGTGGCCCGCGATACGGCAAGTCCGGGCGATACGGCGATTGCCAGCGCCGCCGCGAAGCCCGCATTGAACACCTGGTATCATGTGGCCGGCGTATATGACGCCGCCGCGCAGACGCTGACACTGTACATCAACGGCGTGAAGCAGGAAACGGTCCCCTACAAGACGGCTTTCCGGGCGGACGGCCGCACGATTATCGGGCAGGGCTTTTTTAATGCCGCGCCGACCGACTTCATGCGGGGCGCGGTAGACGACGTGCGCTTCTACCAGTCGGCTCTTTCCGCAAGTGACATTGCTGCGCTGGCGCATCCCGGTGGCCTCGCGGCCCCTTTGACGGATGCCGTCCCGACCGCGTATTATACGTTTGACGAGGGCATGGGAACCGCCGTCGCCGATGCGTCGAGCAATGGCAACAACGCCGTGCTGGCCCGGAACGGCGCTGACCCGAACGATGCCTGGAGTCTTAAGTACAATGCCTTCCCGGACAAAGTGCTGGGCCTGAACCTGGTCCCCCAGGCGATCCTCAAAGAAGAAGCCAAGTTCTACAAGGCCAACCTCAAGCCTTACGGCGTCCCGCTCGACATCCGGCACGACTACACCAAAGCCGACTGGGAGATCTGGACGGCGGCCTCCACCGACGACCCCGTGCTGCGGCAGGACTTCGTTGACGGCATCTACAAGTTCGCGAACACGTCGCCTAACCGCGTCCCGTTCTCCGACTGGTATGATACCATCACCGGCCAGCAGACCGGCGGCTTCCAGGCCCGCCCGGTCATCGGCGGCATCTTCGCCATTCTGGACCGCACGGCCCTGACGCCGGGCGGCCTCACCGCCGCCCGCAAGACTGCCGTTCAAAAAGCCGCCAAGTAACGGATGCAGGTCATCACCCCCAAACAGCTCGGCCCGTGTTTGTTTGGGGGCCAATGACCCTGCGGGCCTCCGCCCCGGTCTTCCGCGTCGTGAAAGAAGAGCATTATGAGGGGGGAGCAGTGTGCTTAGAATGCCGCCGAGCCGACTGCACCGAGAAGCCGCGCCCGGCGTCGGTCAATTCCGGTGAGGACAAGCGGCAGGACCAGAAAGAGCACCCCGTACCAAAGAAGTGAACACAAAGACTTGTTGTGCAGCGTTTGAAAGCCGTTCATGCCCCGTAAAGCCGTGCTGTGATAATGCAGCGCCTGCGCTGCCGTGTAGCCGTGCTGCTCGTAGTAGGAGACGGTTCCGTAGCTGGAGCCGGACGGAAGCGCATTTGTATGCAGCCAGCTCCGCTGCATCTGCCAGGCTGTCAGAGCAACGCCGCAGGCCGCCGCCCAGCAGATGACCCAGAACCCGATCAAAAATAGGCGACTGAGGCGAGTTTTCCGCGCAAACTTTCCCGTACCGAGGATGACGACCAAAAGTAAACTGAGAAACATCGGGAATGGGAACGCGCTTAAGAAGCTGCTAAAGCTGAGGCCGGAATACGCAGTAGGCATGGCTGATCTCCAATAGCCGACGGTGTACCCGGTTCGGTACGCCGAATGCAGGAAACGAAATCGTCCGTGACTCGAAACCGCCTAATTTATGCCCTGCTGGCCGGGCTGACGATTGTGGTCGGCCTCGCGTCGCGCCACTTCGCGTTTCTGCTGCCGCACTGGCTGGCAAAGAACACCGGCGACGTGCTGTACGCCGTGATGGCCTACTGGCTCCTCGGCCTGTGCTTCCCGCGCCTGCCGCCTGCCCGAACGGCCCTTGCCGCCGGGGCGTTCTGCATTGGGATCGAGTTTCTGAAGTTCGTCCAAGCGCCGTGGCTCGTCGCCGCCCGCCACAACCACTTTGGAATGCTTGTCTTCGGCTCCGGGTTCCATGTCTCCAATTTGGTTTGCTACACGCTCGGCGTGGTAATCGCCATGCTGATTGAAAGGGTGCTGCTTGGAGGAATGCCCAAATTGGTGCGGCATTGACTTAGTGCGCGAACTACGTCAGAATGAGCCTATCATGCCGAATGCGAACATGAACGACATCTTAGAAAAGGCTTATCCTGCGTCGGAACTCAGCGTCTTCTGCCACCGTCACGGCATCCGCTCGCTCGCTTTGTTCGGCTCCGTGCTTCATGGCAATGCCCACGCCGGCAGTGATGTAGACTTATTGGTCGAATACGACCCGCAGCAAAAAGTCGGGCTGTTCGCGATAACGCAGATGGAAGCCGAGCTATCCGTCCTCTTGAATCGGCCGGTTGATCTGCGAACAGCCCAGGACCTCAGTCCCTACTTTCGAGACAGCGTTCTTGCAGAAGCACGGGTGCTGTATCAAGCTTCCACAGCCTCTCATGCCTCCCTCACTGATGTCCCATGCACAGGAACCACGCACTGAAGTGCATGGCTGAGGAGCCTTCGGCTGATTGTCCTACGGACACAATACAGACCTAGCCATTCTTGTTTGGCTGTTCTTGTCTTGTTCTTCTGTCCGCAGGACAGCCAGCCGAAGGCTCCTCAGCCCAGGATTTCAATCCTGGGCCTCGGCATTGGATCGTGTTTGCTTACTGGCTTTCGCACCATTCCAGAACGTCGGCGAAGCGGAGGGTTTCCAGCTTGCCGAACAGGGCATGGCGCGTGATGCGGGCGCGGGACAGGGCCGGGCTGGACAGGCCGCACAAAAAGCGGGTCTGCTGGCGCGGGTCGGAAAGGGCGTCGGGGTGGGACGCGAGTAGCGACTGCCAGGCGGAGATGTCGAGCAGGTCTTCGGGGGCGGGCGGGTCGGGGACCGGCGGGAACACGGCGGCTTTGCCGGTGGCGCAGAACGTGCAGTGGCCGCACGGCTCGGTGCGCTTTTCGCCGAAGTAGCCGACCAGGGCGTTGGTCTGGCAGCCGGCGTGGGTGACGAGCTTCAAGACCCGGCCCAGACGCTTGATCTCGGCCTGCTCGCGCCTTGTAAAGCGCTCGGCCAGATCAGCAGCGAGGGCAGCGGCGTCTTCGTCCTCGCGCCCGCGCGTGTAGCGCTGGCGGACATCGGCGACTTTCAGCTTCCCCCACCCCTGCTCTTCGATATACTCTAACGCCCGGACGACGCGGCGGCGCTCGACGCCGAAATGCTCGGCGGCTTCGTCGGGGTTCAGGGCGTACCAGATCTTGCCTTGCCGGGCGAACGCGAATAAATCGCGGACAAAGTCGGCGTGGACGCCTTGAAACTTAGCGATCAGCGACGGCAGAGAGATCAAAGGCTGGACTTCGTAGCCGGCATAAAACGGCGTCCCCTGCTTGAAGACGCCGTCTATTTCTAAGTAGGTGAGAGCCGTTCGCAGGACCAACTGGCGGATGTCGTGCTGGGCCGACAGCGAGAACAGCGACAGGTCGAACTCCGGGCCGCGTGACAAGAGATCGTCCATCAGGGACTCCAGGGACGCATCGGTTGGCGTATCCCCGTAGGCGAAGTTTTCTAACGTCGGCACGTCTTCCGGGCAGGCCAGCAGCTCGACCGTCGATTTCAGGCCGTCGCGCCCGGCCCGGCCGATTTCCTGAGAATAGCTTTCCAAAGATTTCGGCAGGTTGTAATGGTAGACATAGCGCACGGCAGATTTGTCAATGCCCATGCCGAACGCGATAGTCGCGACGACGATGCCGTTGTCCGACGCCATCCAGCGATCCTGCACTGCCGACCGCACGGCGTCGTCGAGGCCCGCATGGTACGCTTCGGCGGGGAAACCGTTTTCGGCCAGCAGCGCGGCAACCCGCTCCGCCGTCTTTTGCAGGGTCACATACACAATCGTCGGCCCCGGCGGGCGTTTCCCGATGCGCTTCAGCAGAACCGCGTCGCGCTCTTCGCCCGTGACGGGCGTGATGGACAAGTTGAGATTGGGCCGGTAAAAGCCCGTGACGATCGCGCCTTCTTTGGAGATATTGAACGCCGCTTCAATGTCTTTCACGACCGCAGGCGTGGCCGTTGCGGTCAGCGCCAGAACACGCTCGGCGTTGATTGTTTTTGCCGCTTCGGCGAGCTTCAGGTAATCGGGACGGAAGTTATGGCCCCATTCGGAGATGCAGTGGGCCTCGTCCACGGCAAAGAGCGCAATTTTCGTCCGGGCCAGCAGGGCGACAAACCGCTCGTTATTGAAGCGTTCGGGGGCGACATACAAGAGCTTCAGCGTCCCGTTTTCCATGCGGGCGGTGACATCGCGCACTTCCTCGCCGGTCAGCGTCGAGTCAAGACGGGCCGCGTTGATCTTGCGCTTGACCAGAAAGTCGATTTGATCCTTCATCAAGGCGATCAGCGGCGAGACCACGAGCGTGAGGCCCGGATAGCGCAGAGCCGGGAGCTGGTAGCAGAGCGACTTTCCCCCGCCGGTCGGGAAAACAGCCAGCGCCGCGCCGTGGTCGTGCAGGGCATCAATGACGACTTCCTGGCCGGGCCGGAACTCCCCGAACCCGAAGTGCTTTTCTAAAAGCTCCAATGGGGTTTCATCGGTGATTGCCTGCGCCGCAGTGATTGTTTCTGTATCCATAGTTTTGCCTCCATCCGTGGTAAAATAGAATATGCCTCGGCTTGTTATTCTGTGTCTTGCGTCCGTTTTCCTGCTTTTGCCCCTCGGCGCAAAGGCGCAGATGACGGTCGCCGGACCGGCCTCGCCCACGGCGCATTCGCTTTCGGACTGGTTCGCCAAACATATCCCGGCGAAGTTTCAGGCACGCGGCCCGTTTGAAGTCAGCCCGCTGTCGGATTTCGGCATGGACGACTTCCTGCACGGCGGCGATTCGGAGGACGATTCGCAGAGCAATTCAGAGTCCCAAAGCAACTCGCAGGACGATGACGATGAGATAGACGGCGTCTTTGTAGA
Organism: Capsulimonadaceae bacterium; assembly: GCA_965277885.1. Lineage (GTDB taxonomy): Bacteria > Armatimonadota > Armatimonadia > Armatimonadales > Capsulimonadaceae > JANXMY01. The sequence continues at coordinate 2,453,789 of CBDIDS010000003.1, forward strand.
CCACCCGCCGCGCATTCTGCTCCGCATCCCCGACTCCGGCACGATAGACTTTGACACGTTCGCCCACGAATACGGCCATTATGTCTGGTTTAAGCTGCTGACCACGGGCGACCGCAAGCGCTACGCGGCCATCTACGACAAGCAAAAAGCCGCGCATCACTTGATCACCGACTACGCTGCCGAGAGCCTGGAAGAAGGCTTCGCCGAGGCGTTCGCCGCCGACATCGTCGCGCCCGCCGCGCTGCTGCATGAGGACCCTCTCTCGTATCGGTTCCTCGCAGAATGGCCGAAAGAGCGATGACGACCCCGACCGGGAATGCGGCTCGCGCGGCCCGCCCTGAAGACGCCGAAGCGGTGCTGGAGATCCTGTGCCTAGCGTTCGGCCTGGACACGGAGGCCGCCCGGCCCATCTTCTACGGGGATCCTTACTACGATTTATCCCACAAGCGCATTTTGCCGCTGCCCGGTTCCGGTCCCGTTTCGTGCCTGACGATTGTGCCGACCCGATTACGCATCGGCGGCGTGGTCATCCCCGCCGCCGGGGTCGCCGGGGTCGCGACCCGCCCGGCGTTCCAGCGCCGGGGCTATGCCGCCGCGCTTCTGTCGGCGACTGTTCCCGCGCTTTATGCCGAGCTTAGGTTTCCTGTAGCCCTGCTGCATCCGGTGTCCGCGCCGTTTTACCGGCGGTTCGGCTGGGAATATGCGTCGCGCCATGTCCGCTGGCTGTCCGCGCCGTCGTCTCTGCCTCAGCACGCCGCGCTGGGCTGCGTCCGCCCTGCTTTGGACGCCGACTGGCCCGCGATTGCCGCCCTGCACGAGGCAGAGACACGCGGCGGCACAGGCTCATTCGCGCGTGACTCCCGTCGCTGGCAGCTGATCCGCCTGCCGGTTCCGGGCCGCGAAACGGTTGTTTACGAACAGCAAGGGGAAACACAGCAAGGGGAAACACAGCAAGGGGAAATTACGGGTTATAGCATTTCCGAGCGCCACGATGTCCTGCACCTGCTGGAGCTTGCCGGCGTGACCGAAGAAGCCCGGCGCGGCCTGGTCGGATTTTTAAGCCGTCAGGCGGACGCTCTCCTGGAGTGGTCCACGGCCCCTGCTCTGTTAGACCGCTTCGGCCTCTCGTGTGCCGGGCTGCCTTTAGACCCCGGCGTAATGCTGCGCTTGGTAGACTTAGAAGCCGCTTTGCGGCTTCTGCATCCGGGCCACTTCGCGCCGAGGTTGGCTGCACACGGCACGTCGCTGACCCTCTCTGCCGAGGACGATCTTTGCCCGCAGAACACCCGCCCCCTGCGCCTGACGGCAGACGGGGTGTTCCCTGCCGACACCACAAACGGCCCCTGGCTCCGCGCCGACATTCGCGTTCTCGCCCGCTTCTACTTCGGCGACTTGCTGCCGTCGGAAGCTGCGACTGACCATGCGCTTTCTGTAGACAGCCCGCAGACGCTGCTTCTCGCCGACCGTCTGTTTCCTCGGCGTAATCCGTATGTTGCGCCGCTGGACCAGTTTTAGGCGAGATCGCGGCGGCAGACGGGTATACTGGGGCTAATCTAAGTAATGAGTCATAAGTTCTTGCGGGCGGTTAAAACCGCAGCAGCAATGGCACAAAACCTGCCTTCGCAGGTTAAGAGCAAACGTCCGCTTCCGAGTGCGCGAAGGCGCACTTTGTGCCTGTGTTGCTGCGGTTTTAACCGCCCAGTCTGCAAAGACTTAGGACACGTTACTTAGAAGGCGACAAGGGCGAACACAAACAGCAAGCTGAAAGGGAAAGAGGGCGAACACAAGGTTCGCCCCTACGGGTTTAGGAACCGATTTAGAACGAGATGCAGGGCGCGAACCTTGTGTTCGCCCTCTTTTCCTATTCAGCTTGCTGTTTGTGTCCGTCGTTCGGCCTTTATTTTATCTACACAAGGAATACTTATGGCACTGACGGAACGATTTTATGGGGCGCACACGGCCCGCACCTCGCGGCCCATTCAGGACTTCGGCCTCTGCGATACCAAAGGCGTTTACCAGTACACCGCCAAGCTGCGGGCGAAGGGACTGCTCGTCGTCGTCTTCTTCTCGCCGGACTCGCCGCCCTCGGTGGAAGCCTTGAAGACCGTGCAGGCGTGGACGACCGAGACGCCGACGCAGAAATGGACGGCGATCGGAGTCGCGGAAGGCGACCGCATCGAGATGGCCGAGTTTGCCGAAGCGCAGGGCCTGTCAAACATTTCGGTAGTGCTGGATTATGAGCTGTACCAGACCCGGATGTGGGGCGTCTCGCACCTGCCGAGCATTTATCTGGTTTCCGGCAAAACAGGCCGTGTTCTGGAAAGGATACTTGGCGAAGACGCGCCGGCTTTGGATGGCATGAAACAAATGCTGGCGGATGAAGTCGCCAAGATTGTCGCCGCCGAAGAAGCCGCAAAAGCTGCGGCGGAAGAGGCTAAAAAAGCCGAAGAAGAAAAAAAAGCGGCCGAGGCCGCGAAAGCCGCCGAAGCGCAAGCGGCGCAAGCAGCCGCCGCCGGCCCGAAGCCAGCGGCTTGATCAAGACGCGGCGTTCGAACAGCCAAATGCCCCGGCACTCACTGTGCCGGGGCGTTTTTGCTCCTCTATCAATCAAAGCTTGGAAATAAGACAAAAAGAAACCGCCGACGCAATCCCAGCGCGTCGGCGGCTGCCCTCACAAGTGGAGCGGCAAGATAAGGAGATCACTTCTGTCTTGACGGCTTTTGCCGATCAAATGTTCCCTTACTCATTAAAATTGTTTCATTTTTAGACAAAACCCGGTAACTTTGCTTGGTTTTGTCTTAACGCCAGCCTAAACCCGCAAAGTCAAAGTTGATCTTTTTGTTGCGCGTGGAATAATAGAACGTCAAATCCCGGCCTAGAATGCGGCGGCTGACCGAATACTCCACGTCCTGGTAGCTGTCGGTGAGGTAATGCTCGAAAGAGGCGGCGAGGCCGATGCCCCAGTCCCGGTTGATCCGGTAGGTCGTGGTGGCAAACACGCTGCGGTCGTTCAGCGGCAGGCCGTAGGAGCCGGAAAACGACAGGGAAAGGCGCGGGGCAAGCGACGCGGAATACGTCGCCGTCAGCCGGTGCTGAGTCGTGCTTTGCAGCAGCGCCTGCAAAGGGTTCAAGCCGGACGAGGATGTGCCGAGCTGCGACAGCAGCGGGTCATACGAGAACGAATAGTTCAGCGAGAGCGAGTCGGCCTTGCGAAACGTCCGGGTGATGCCGAGATTAGCGGCAATGGTCGGCGCAAATGACCGGTGCTCCCCCCCAAACGCCTCTCCGACCGAGACCGAGTCGGTGAACTGGGTCCGCTTGTCCAGCCGCTGCGGGGCGGTGAAGAAACGGACAGCGGCGGACGTGGTGGAAACCGGCGTGATGACCTGGCCGGTCTGCGGCGAGCTTTCGACCAGCCGCCCTTGCTGGAAGCCGAGGTCGGTGGTGTAATTCACGGGCGTATGGCTGATCGCTTTCGGCGTCGTCTGCAAATACGTGTTGAACGTCATGCTGCTCGCGCTGTACCCGCCGTTGCCGGGGTCGCGGCTCCCGGAAGCGCTGACATTCAGTGAGAAGCCGGAAAACTGGCGGGAGACGTTGGACGCCGCGTACAGACTGCGATGCTCCGGGTAGTCTACGAGAAAGTAAGAAGAAGTTTTGTCGTCAAGGCGCTGGGTGTGGTTCCACTGCGCCCCCCACTCCGAGCGCGTGATGCCGCTGACAAGAAGCTGGCCGGAGCCGGTGTGGCCGACATCGTAAGACTGCTCCAAGTCCAGCGCCATGCCGTGCCGGGCGGCCTGGCTGCCGAAGAACGTTGTGCCGGAGCTGAGGGAAGAACCCAGGGAGGCGCCGCTGACCGCCGAGTTTCTTAGGTAGATCGTTCCCCGGCTGTGCGGGGTCATGTTGTAATAAAACGGAACATTGACGAACACTCCGGCGGAGCCGACGCCGAGAAGCTGCTGGCCGAAGATCTGGTCGGTGTTGATCGGCATGACATGGTACGCCACCGACAGAAGCTTCCGGCCGTCGCTGTAGATGGTCGCCCGGCGGAACTGGACCTGGGAAGTCGGGTCGGCCGTGATTGCGCGGGCGGACACGACGACCCGGCTGGCGGACAGGTCCACAAAGCGGTACGGATCGGACAGCAGCGGAAGCTGGGCGGCGTCCGCCGGCTGCTGGACCGCTTCCAGGGTCAGGCCGGTGACCGTGACGGCTTCGGCGGTGTCGGCGAGAACGCCGGTCCCGCTGCCGTTCAGCAGATCATAGCGGATCTCCGAGACCCGCAGGGTATGGCGTCCGCGCTGAAGCACGGCATTGCGGGCCAGCACGGTCTGGGTTTCGAGGTCCACTTGCAGCGCGTCGGCGGTGATGTCCAGCGCTTTGTAGTCGAGATGCGCGGAGCGGCTCTTGCCCTGCGCTTCGATAATGTGCGCGTCGGCGCTGTAGATGAGGTACTGCGGGCAGTCAATGCGGATCCAGCGGGCGTCTTTATCAAACAGCGATTCGCGGTCTGCCGTGAACTCGACCGAGGCGGCATTGGCCGATGTTCCCTGGAGGCCGCTGCCGAATGCGGCGGCAGTCACACGGGCGGTCCCGGACGTGGAAACGCTGGTGAGGGACACGCGGGCGACCCCGGCGGTCGTCGAAGCCGTATCAGGCGTCAGCGTTCCCAGCGTCGTGGTGAACCGGACCGAAGTGCCGTCCGGGGCGGCATGGCCGCCGCTGTCCTGCACCGTCGCCGTGATCACGGTACTGCTCCGGCCATCGGCATAGATGACATCCGGGGCGGCGGCAAGCGTGAGGGAAGCCTGCCCGGCGGCGTGGGCAGGCCGCACTGCGGTGAGGCCCGCGAGGAGGCACAGCAGCAGGGCAAAGCGTGTCACGAAAAACCGGCAGCGAACAATTCGCATGGTGATGCCTTGAAAGAGAGTGAGGAAGTCAGGAACCGGCGCTTCCAGCGCCGGTTCCTTCTGCGTTCGTCTAGATGCCCGGCGGCGGCGAGGGCGGAGTGCCGCCGGTTGGGGTCACTGGCGTAGGCGTCGTGGTGGTCGTGCTGCTGCCGCTGCTGTGGTGATGATGGGTCGTCGTCAGACCGATAGCGACGGCGGCGGCGACGAGGATGCCCAGCGCGATTTCGCCTGCCTTGTTGTTGTGATGAGTCGGACGCACATCGCGCACGACCATCGGCCGGCCCTGCGAGCGGTCGGCGTTTAAGGCGGAAACGACATGGCCGGCGGCGGCGTTGACCGCGCTTTGCAGCAGCAGGGCGGGATCGTCGCTGGCGGCATAGGAAATGCCGCGCCCGGTCGCCGCCAGCGCTTTGACTGCCCGGCCCGTCGCCGTGCTGTACAGGGTGGCGCTGACAACGACGCTGACTGTGCGGGTCTGCTCGTTGACGCTGATGGACTCAATCGTGCCGAGCAGGTAGCCGTCGGTCGCGATCTGCTCGGCCAGCCGCCGGCCTTTGGCGGCGCTGTCATAGGGAGGCGCGACATCGGTCTCCGTCAGGCCGTCCAGCCCGGAGTCCTGCACGGCCCGCTGGATTTGCGGGAGTGTCGGCAGGAACGAGTCGCCCTTGTAGCGCCCGGTTTCATTGAGACGCACTTTGATGGCGTCCTCCACCCGCGCTCCGACAATGTTGGCGTCGAACCCGCTGTTGGAAGCGTCGGACGTTTTATTGGCGAACGGGAACATCAGGATTGTGCGGATCGGGCCTTCCGTCGCCGGCACGACCGGAATAGGGATTGCCGCAAGATCGGCGCCGGTGGTCGGAGCCGCGCCCTGCGCGAGGGCCGCCGTGGGCAGCAAAGCCGGCGGCAGCAGCAGCGAGGCGGCAAGGACCAGCGCCAATGTGCGGGAATGTCCGCGCCGTGGGGTCGAGCTGAAGATCATAAACGTGTCCTCTCTGGAAGCACTTCGGAAACGATAAATGCGAAGAAGCCCCCCTGCCCCAATTCTGGGGAGCCGGATCAAGAGACAGACTCGCGAACTGTCTTCTCCGGTTTCCCCAGAATTGGGGTTAGGGGGCTGCCGAAACTCGTCCTTAGAAGCGGTGATGCCGCTGGATCTCGGCGCCCTGCTGGATTGAGCTTTTGAGCGACGCGCCGCTGAGACCGGTGGGCAGGGACAGCGGATTGTCAAAGATGTAATCGTTGCTGAAGTTCGACTGCCCGTTGTCCGCCGAGTTGCGGGCGCCGACACGGAAGAACAGGCTGGAGCTGCCGGGGAAGTCGGTGGTCAGGTTGATGTTGTTGAACACGACTGCCGTGCCGGTCGCCGCCGAAACGGGCTGACCGAACTGGTTCGGATTGATAAGCGTCCCGATTCCTGGCCCGGATGTTTGCAGGGCAGTCGTCGCGATGGAGTACGCGCCCGGCGGTGCTTTGTAAGTTCGAACGTTGGCGCTGAAACCGGGGTCGGAGCTGATTTGCAGGATGTAATCGTTCGCACCCGCCGTCGCCGGCACCGTGATGTTGACATTCGCGGATCCGGTGGAAGTCACGTCGCTTTGACTGAGAGCGACCGGCTCAATGTAGGTGATCGTGTTGCTGTTCCGAAAGCTGGTGAGCTGGAACGTCTCTTGATGCCCTTGCAGTCCGGTCGTGTTGCTGTTGGTATTTGTACTGCCGCTGGTATTCGTGCTGCCGCTGGTGTTGGTCGTTCCCCCCCCGGTCGCCGTACTGCCGTTAGTTCCGTTCGTGCCGACCGTTCCATTGGTGTTGATCGTGCCGGTCACGCCGGTTCCTGGGTTGATGCCTGTCGTGCCGGTGGTTGTGCCGGTGCTGTAGGTGGCCGGCTGGGTGTAAAGGCCCTCGACAGAGTAGGAGACGCGCTGGCCGAAGTTCAGGCCGGTGCCGGGAATGCCGTAGACGAACGGCGCTTCAGACGTCGTGACCGTCGTATTCAGAAGGCCGAGCGTGGACAGAGTGAACGTGACGAGGACGGAGGTATCGGTCGGATCAGGCTTGGACGCGGTCACGCCGGTCTTCTCCTGGAAGTCGTCAAAAATTTCCAGGTTCTTCGACGCTTCGGAGAACAGCGGAACCCGGCCAAAGCCGTTGATGTTGAGCAGGCCGCCGGTATTGATCCCATTCGTGGCAGTTCCGGTGCCGGTCGTCCCGGTCGTTGACCCGGTTCCCCCGGTGCCGGCGATGCCGATGTTGTACAAGGTGGCGGCGTTGGAGAGCGCGGGCGAGGAGTCGCTGCGGTAGACGTGGAACTCTAAAAACTGCGACTGGTCAATGTTGCCGATATTCGCGCTGATCTTGACCGTCACCGGCAGGAAAGCGCCGGCGCTGGGGAAGCCGGTTGGGATGTTGGACGGGCCGCCGATGGACGAAGACAGGCCGGAAACCGCTGAAACGCCGCTGACGTTCGCGCCGCCGAGCGAGTTGTCGCCGTTATGCCCGGCATGGATCGCCGACAGCAGAATGCCGCCGGAGATCACGGCGAGCAGCAGGCCGGTGATCCCCTGGAAGACGCCGGAATGACGCGGCACGGTCGGCGCATCGGCGGACAAGTCGCCGGAAGTCGCCGTGCTGTACGACCCCGTCGTTTTGTCTACGGTGTACGACGGCATATGGAAGATTGCCGTGCAGAGGTCGCCCGGCTCAATGCCGAGGCCGAGGTCGGTCACCTCGCAGTTGGCGTCGTTGTCGGTCGGCTGGGCGACTTTGATCGTGCCGACAAAGCGGCCGTGCCGGCTGACCATCATGTCCAGACCCGGATACAGGCCGTCGCGGGTGCCTCGGTTGATGGTGACGGTGACATCGTGACCGTTCAGCGTCTCGTTGCCGGAGATCAGCACCGTCGCGACCGGCAGGTTGAACTTCGAGAGCTGACGAGTGGCGTTAAAGGCGGCATTGCCGAACGCCTCGTCCACAAGCTGTTCTTCGTCATCCACCGGGATCACGCGCGTGTTGGAGCGTCCGGTGGCAAGAGCGCCGTTCAGAAGAAATCCGGATCTTGGGTCAATGACCCGGACAGCAATGGAGACCGTGGCCTGGCGGCGGTCACGGGAGAAGGAAATCGAGGAAATTTCCCCGGCCACAATCGCATCCACGCCGAGCGACTGGCCGAGACGCTCAATGGAAGCCAGGTTCAGCGGCGGGGTCAGACCTTCGTTCTGGATTCCCGTCAAAAGCTGTTCGCGCGGCAGAACCGTGTAGCGGTTCAGCTTGGCAAGCTGGATCACGAACGAGTCGGAGGCCAGACGCCCGACATCGCTGCTGCCGTAGCCGGACGGGTTGGCGAAGTCCAAAACCGCCCAGACCGGCTGCCGTGCGCCGATCGCCTGCGCCGACGCCGGCGCAGCTTGCAGCAGCAGGCAGAAAACGGGCAGCATCATCAGCAGGCTGAGCAGAAGGCTGATCGGCTGTGCGCTCCAATGCTTTTTCAAGTGTTTCACTGAGTGTGATTCCTCCTAGAAATCGTAGCGGTCTGAACTCGCGGCCGGCCCCATGGGGCTGGCCGCAGGGTCTTATTTGCCCGTCGGAATGTTGACCGTGACCGGCGTGTACACCCGGATCCAGTACGCCTGCCAGGGCTGAAGGGTCGCGTTGGACCCCACCGGCTGGTAGGCGGACCCGTTGTACGAATACAGGGTCCCGGAAATCAGATGGTAGGTGCTGCCCGCCGCATCCGCAAACTTGTAGGTCGTTCCGTTTGCAGCGGTGAACGTCATGTTCGACGCAGTCACTCCGGCGGCGCTGGGAACGCCGATCTGGTTCCAGGCCGGGTTCAGGGCCACCGACACCGAGCCGGTCAGCGGTTTCCCGGCCTGCGTCACCGGCGTAGTGTTCGCCAGGTAGACCCAGTAGCCGACGCCGGGCCGCAGCGCGTCCGCCGGTGCAGTCGGATCAAGCGCATAGGCGCTTGCCAGCGGGTTCCAAACGGCGACATGGGAGCGGTTGCCGTTCGGCGTCGTCCCCGCCGGGGCCGTGTTCAGCGGTCCGAACACGGCGTCGAAGCCGAGGGCGCTGTAGTCATACGGCGTCGAGACGAACTGGAAGCCTGCCGTGAACGTGTGCAGCGGCTGGAGTCCGGCGGTTCCGGTGAAGTCGATCCGGGCAAAGCCGTTTGCCGGGATCGTCACCGTCTGGGGCGCCGACGAGACGCCGTTTGCGGTCGCAGTCACGGTGTACGTGCCTTGCGGCAGCGTCACCGGGCCGTAGTTGATCGAGCCGCTGCCGTCAGGGGCGGCGGTTGTCGTGGACACCGAAGTCGGTGCAGGCGTGATCGTCTGGCCCGTCGCCGTGTTGACGATGGTGATGGTCACCCCCCCAAGCGGCGTCGTGGAGCCGGACGTCGTCACCAGGCCGCCGAGCGTGCCGGTCTGGACCGGGTTCAGGACGATATCCGCGACCTGTGTCACAGCGGCGCTCGTGATGACCTCCAGGATCGGCGTGGAGGCCCCAAAGGTCGGCGCGGTGGCGCTTACCTGGTAGGAGCCGGCCGGCAGGCTGCCCGGCGCGAACGTGTAAACGCCGTTTGCCCCGGTTGTCGCCGTGGCGGGCGTCGCGAGGCCGCCGCCGTTGAAGTAGACGGTCGCTCCGCTGATCGGGTTGCCGCTGTTGTCCACGACGCGCCCGGTCGCGCTGCCGGCGCCCGGCGCCAGCTTGAAGTTGACGGTCAGGGTCGCGCCGCTGGTGACGGTCACGGCGCCCGAAGTCGCCGTCGCGCCGGACAGGGACGCCGTGCCGGTGTAGGTGCCGGGCGGGACGTTCGACAGCGTGTAGCTGCCGTTTACGTCCGTGGTCGCGGTCTGGGTCGAGCCGCCGCCGCTCGGCGTGAAGACGACCGCCGCGCCGGCGACCGGCTTGCCGCTGCTGTCGGTAACGACGCCGGTGATGATGCCGGGGCTGCCCTGCGTGAGCGTCAGGTTGGCTCCTGTGACCGCCACGTCGCCTTCCACGGTCAGGACCGTGCCTTTATTTGAGACGGCCCGGCTGTAGCCGGTCTTATAAGAAACCAGCGTATAGTTGCCCGGCTCGACGCCGCTGATGACGTAGTTGCCGGAGCCGTCGGTGGTCGCGCTGAACGTCCCACGCCCCGGAATAGCCGGGCCGTAGGCCGATTGCAGGTAAACCGTCGCGCCCTGAATGCCTGCGCCGACCGTGTTGTTGCCGGTCGTCGCCCGGATGGTGCCGGAAATGGAGCCGGTCCGCAGGTAAGACACGACGTTGTGCAGGATGTTCTGCCGCTGATTGCGGGCGGCATACACAATCGGGTTCGGCTTGAACTGGTTCGTCTGCTTGTAATACTCGGTGGACAGGGCTTCCAGGCCGAAGGTCGCGTAGACGACTTTTGAGCCGGTTCCACCACTGCTGATTGGGTTCTCCGAGTAGATCAGGCCGACGCCGCCCGCTGCCGTGGCCCCATTGGCGTTGCCGTTGTCCGTCGGCGGGATCGGGTTCGTGAACTGGCCGAGCGTCAGGTCCGTGTGGACATTCGCCCCGGCATTCGGCTTGATTGTGTCAATCTGGCCGACGACGGAGTTGTTGTTGTTGCTCTGCTCCGGGAATCCCTGGATGTACGGCCCCAACTGGTCGAGCGAGCCATCCGTGCGCCAGTTGCCGAAGTAGGCTACATCGTTCTGGATCGGGTAGGCGTAGGCAAAGATGTTTTGGCCGTAGTTGTTCGAGATGCGGATCGGGCGCTGGCTAGGGGCGGTCGTGTTCTCCCCAAAGATGGTGTTGACCTCCTGGTAGCCGCCCTGCAATTCCCCGTCATAGGACGGAACGTAGCTGATCCGGTTGTTGACTGGGCTGGTGCCGCCTGACGGGATCTGTGTTCCCTGGTTTGGCGACGTGAGCGTCGCGCCCAGCACGTCCGACAGGAACCCACCGGGACCGTTGTTGACGGTTCCGCTCTGGGTCAGCGACGAGCCGACATCCTGACCGGAAACGCAGAGGCGTCCCCCGGCACCGACGAACGCCCGCAGGTTCGCCTGCGTGTTCGGATCGGCCAGCGTCCCCGGCCCGGCCAGGACATCGCCGGTAAACGGTGAGATCCAAACGATGCAGCGGTTGGCAACCGGCACGGAGGCGGCTGCGGCAGTGACGGTCGTCGCCCCGCCGGCGTCGCTAACCGCCGGCTGACTTTGCGGGGTCGTCGGCTCGTAAGCGGCGTAGAGAGCCGCCGGAACCGGGCCACGGGCCAGGGTGCGCCAGAGAGTGTACTGCTGCGAGCGGACGTTGGGCAGGCCGTCGGCGGTTCGGTTGCCGTCATCAATGAAGCGGTCCAAGTACGAGTTGACGCCGAGGCCGTTCAGCGGCAGAACGCTGATGGCGAGAAATGGATTCAGCAGCCCGGAGCCGCTGTCAGCCGGATCGTAGGACGTCGCCAGATCCAGCACTTCCGTCTGCGGGTTGTTGACATCCGCGCCGGGGAAGACCGCATAGCGGTAGATCGCATTCGGCAGCAGGCTGTTGTCAATCGCGGACACATAGGATTCCGCGCCATACAGCTTCGGCACCAGGTTCAGGAGACCGCGCTGGCCGCCGAACGTGGACGCGGCGAACTTCTGACCCAGGGCGTAGTCGCTGACCAGCAGGATATCGTTGTTGCCGACCGCCGCCTGGGTGCTAAAGCCCCAGATGTTGTCGTAAATCCGCCAGTTGCTGCCGACAACGCCGGTGGAGGTGATGCCGGTCGCTGTGTACGACACCGGGGGAACGGCCTTATCAAAAGCAATCACGTCCAGGAAGTAGTCGCTCTGCGAGGTCGGTGTCGTCCAAGTAACGCTGTAGAGGATGCCGCCCTGACCGTCCTGCTGGGCGGCCGGCAGGCGGGTCATGGGAAGCCACTGGGTTGCCGGCCGCTTGACATACGAGGCCAGACCGCTGAACGGCTGCTGGTCGTCCACGCCCGCCAGCCAGTAGGGAATGGAATAGTCGGTCGGCGCGGTGTCGAGACCCGCGAACGTTGGGTTGACGACCTGGGCTTCGTACTCCGGCCCGGTCGGGATGAACAGGTTCGGGTCGCCGCCCGGAAGCTTCGCGATGTTCTTGTTGGCATCCATGACCGGCTTGCCGTTGGAGTCAAGCACGGCCTGGCCGTTGGAGCCGCCGCCGTCGCGCCCCACGGAGATCGTGTCGGACTTGTTGGAGCTGGGGCTGGGAGCCGCGCCGCCGTTGACCTGTGACTCCGGCCCGTCAATGCCGCCGATGGCCCCGCGCTGCGGCAGCGCGAAGTACCCATTGGTGCCATTGAACTGATTGTAGCCGGTGTAGGTGAAATAGGCGAGCTGGCTCGTGGTCGTGAAGCCGCTAATGAACCCTCTGCCAAGTGCACTCGCTCCGGGCGTACCCCCGTTCATCAGGATGTCCGAGGAGCCGCTGTCGGGCGTCGTCAGGTTTGGGTTGTTCTGCTGGCTGCGGAAGATCTGGTCGTGGGCAAAGACTTTATGCTCCAGGCCCTGCGCGTCGTCGTACTTGGAGTCGGGGTCCTTGATTTGCAGGTAGACGTTCGCGTCGTCCACCCCTGCCTCACGGTCGGACAGGCGGACAGTAATCGTCGCCGGCTGACCGGGCGTGACGCCGGTGCGGGTCGTGGAGCCGGCATTGAAGCCGGAGCCGGTGTTGACGTGCAGGACCTCATTGCCGCTGTACGGAACCAGCGTCGGCGGGTCCAGATTGACGACCTGCGATTCCAGCAGGCCCGCATAGCCTGCGCCGACCGTACCGCCGTTGCCGAGACTGCCGTTGGCGGCAATTGAAATGGCCGTTTCCGACGCCGCGCCGCTGGACGGGTTGGTGTAGGTCACGGTGCGGTTCGAGGAGTACGCGATGGAGAACACGGTGCGGAACGGCGACCACGTCGGATAAATGTCGTCAAAGGCATTGCCCGCGGTGCTGGTTTCCCCGGCGTTGTCATCGGTGTTCAGCTTGACGACCGGGTTCGAGGCAGTCTCAGGAATCAGTGCCTCCTTGAACACGGCCGTCGCCATATAGTAGTACTCGGAACCGAGTGCGACGCCGGTGTCAACATACTGCGTGAGGTTCCCGGTCGCCGGAACGGTCTGGTAGATCGTGCTTGACTCTGTGCCGATGCCGCTGACCGGCGGCTCGTTCTCACTGTTCGGCTTGCCGGACGAGCGGTAGATGTTGTAGGCGGACGGCAGGGTCGCGCCGTAGTTCTCCAGGTTCAGCGTGATGATCGGCACTGCCGGCATGATCTGGGTCCCGTCCGTGCCGATTTCCGTGCCGCCGAACGCCGAGATAATAGGCGTGGTGGAGGCGCTGCTGAAGTTAATCGCGGCCAGGCTGCCGAAGCCGCTGGAGCCGGCAGGGTTCGGGTTGGAGAGAATCTCAATGCCCTGGACAATCGGCGGGTCGCCGGAAACCGGGTTGAAGGCCAGCGTGATCGCCCCCGCCGTGCCGGTTTGCAGGCCCTTGTTGTTGAAGTTGTTGTACTGAGCCGCCTGGACGGTGTAAGTGATGACAATCGCCGTGTTCTGTCCGACCTGAGCCGACGTGGTCGTGAGTGTCTGATCGCTTCGAGCAAACGGCGTGGCGGCTGTCGTCCCTGTTGCGGGCGTGGGAATTACCACCGAGGTCGTCACCGTGCCAAAGCCGTTTTCAATAAACTGTACGCTGTAAGTGCCGTTCGGCAGGTTCGCAAAGTAGTTTACTGCCTTGCCGTCGCCGTTCGGAGCCGCCGGCGAGCTTTGGCCGTGCGTCATCAGAATGGCGACGAGCGTTCCGCTGGAGTTCTTGACGGTGATCGTGACGCCGGACAGCGCGGCGGCGCCGGCCGAGTTCGTGACGAGGCCGCCGAGGGAGCCGACGGACGTGCTGGTAGTCGCCGCCAGGGTGAAGTTGACGGCGGCTGCCGTTCCGGCGGTCGTCGTCACGGCCTGGGTCTGCGTCGTGTATCCGGCGCCGCTGGCAGTCGGGGCAGGCGGCGTCGCGGTCACATAGTAGGAGCCGGGCGGCAGCGTGATCGGCCCATAATTGCCGTTGGCATCTGTCATGACTGTGCCGGTCGTCATTACAGTGGACAAAGTCGCCGCGTCCACCACCGACAGCGTGATGCCGCTGACTCCGCTGCCGTTGGCCGTCACAATCCCGCTGAAGGACGATGTCGCCGCGCTTGGGTCCAGGCTGAAGTCGCCGCGCGTGTACGCGCCGCTGTTGATGGTGACTTGGCGCGTCTCCGAGCCGTAGCCGGGGGCGGACACCGTGACCGTGTAGGTTCCCTGGATCACAGCGAGGTTGTAGTTAATCACCGCGCCGCCGTTCGGGTCGGTGGACGGGGAGGCCGTTGTCGTCGCAGAGACCGGGTTCTGGGCATTGACGGTGACAGTCGCGCCGGGCAGAGCGGCCCCGGTAGAAGCATCGGTGACAAGGCCGTCGAGACGGCCCGGCGACTGGAGCGCGGTAGCGACAATGTCAATGTTCGACTCGGTCGTCTGGCCGTTGACGGTGACGTTGAAGACGCGCTTGTTGGCGGCGCTGTCTTTGGTGTCGGCGAGGTGCAGGCGCACCTGGTAGGTCGCATTCGGCGTCAGGTTCGGGAAGATGTACGAGAACGTCCCCGAACGGTCGGTCTGGTAGATGCCGGGCGGCGCATACGGGTCGCCGGTCGTGTTGAAGACAATCGGCGGGGTCGCCGGTGGGTCGGCGGTTCCGCCGCTGACGATGAACGATGGTACGGCGGGGGTCTTGCCCCCAGTGGTCGGGTCGATCGTCACCGAGTTCGGGTTCAGGAATGTATCCGCCACATAGCCGCCGAGATTGTCGGTCGCCGTCGTGTCGCCCGCGTTGACCTGGAACACAGGGGCGCCGAAGACGCCGGGCGTGGTCGGGGACAGAGGCGTGGACGACGCTTCATTGGAACGGGCGCTTTCGCCGCCCGCCTGCGTGTTTTGCAGGACGTTCAGGTAGAAAATATCATGCGGTGAGGTCTGGGACGCGCCGCGAGCGAACGCAATGTATTCGCGGCCCGGCGCCGTGTTCAGGTACGGGTCGGACTGCGATGACGACCAGGCCGGGCCGAAGTTGTCGCCGGAACCCGCCGCTGTCACCGGAGCGCCGCTGTTGGCGACGCCGGCTGCGCCGGTGATCAAAAAGATAGCGCGATTGGACGCCGCAGTCGTGCCGGTTGTGATGGTCGTTTGAATGGGGGCGACGTTCGGGTCGGACGAAGCCGGCATTCCGGTTGCCATGGTGGAAGACGCCGTGGATGCGAACGCGATGTAAGAGCCATCCTGGGCAAACGCCGGGTCGGTGTCGTCG
Organism: Capsulimonadaceae bacterium; assembly: GCA_965277885.1. Lineage (GTDB taxonomy): Bacteria > Armatimonadota > Armatimonadia > Armatimonadales > Capsulimonadaceae > JANXMY01. The sequence continues at coordinate 2,469,028 of CBDIDS010000003.1, forward strand.
GCGGGGCCGTCGGTCAGCTTGCCGGGCAGGGAAATGGAATTCTGGTTGTAGCCCTCGGTGGACGAATACAAAAAGTACAGGTGCCGATGCCCGGCATGGGTGCCGGTCAGGCTGAGGCCGGAGAAGACCACTTCGTCCGAGTTCGACGGCACAAACGTCGGACGGGCCACGCCGCCGATGCCGGTGACGGGGTTGCCGGAAGCGTCCGCGCTCTGGAACGTCGGCGAAACCTTGCCGTTGACGGTGTAAGCAGCCGCGCCGGTGAACGGAGCGACATACAGGTTCTGGACGTTCGCCGTGTTGGCGTCGGATGTAAACGCCAGCCGCTGGTTGTTGTCGGCGCTCAGGGCCGGAAAGAACTCGCCGTGCGGGACCGAAGCCGACTCGCCGGTGGCGGCGGTGGACGTGGTGAGCTGGATCGGCGTGCCGCCGTTGACGGGGATGGCCCAAATATGAAAGCGAGTCCCCGCCGTCCCGGTCGGAGTGCGGTTCGACGAAAAGACCAGCATGGTCTCATCGGAAGTCCACACCGGCGTCAGGTTTGTCGGCGTCAGCGAAACGCCCTGGGCCAGCGTAAACGCCGGGGGCGGATTGAAAACGTCAAACGTCTGCACGGCTTCGTTGACCTGGGCTGCCGCCGTGGAAGCGCGGCTTTTCAGGATCGCGCCGGAGCGCATCATGTTCGGCTTTCCGTAGACGTAGCGGCCGTCGGACGCCCGGTGCAGGTCGGTCGGGACGCCGCGCTCCGCGAACGTCTTGGCCTGAGCGCCGGACGGCGTCAGCGGACGCAGTGCCGCCCGCAAAGCCAGCGCCTGGCCGAGCCGGCCCGGCGTGACAGGCGCAGGAGCCGCCAGAAGGCCGGCGACAAAAGCGGACGAAAACGCGGCTGCCAGCAGCGGCAGCAGCAGGAGGCGAAGAGAACGTAAGTTGTTCAAGTGTGCAGCTTTCAAGGGTATAGTCACGAACTCACACGTCAGGGATTAAAACGGTGAGGTCATTGGGGGTTCTCGGCACGTGATCTGCGGAACGGATAAGAACGGTTCAACGAAACGATTATAACATAGGCAAGCGTTTTACGCAAGCGGTTTTTCTCAGCGTCAAAGGAACCGCCGAAGCAGAAAGCATTTGAGGCTCCCGGCTTCGGCGATGAGTTGGACTAGCGCGTCGGGATTTCCAGCGTGACCGGCGCATTCACGTAGATCCAGTAGGCGTTCCACGGGGTCAGTACCCCGGAGGACGAGATGGTCTGGTAGCCGCCGCCTGCATACGAATACAGCGGGCGCGTGACCAGGTTGTACTGGGAGCTGCTGGCCTGCGAGAACGTGATCATCCCGCCCGCGCCGTTGTCGAACAGCAGGTTCGCGACCGGAATGCCGGCGGCGGACGGGTTCGGAACGCCGATCTGGTTCCAGCCCTGGCCGAGCGAGACGGAGACCGTCCCGGCGCTCGGCGTCGCCCCCTGCTGGGTCACCGAAACGGCGTTCCGCAGGTAGACCCAGTAGCCGACGCCGAGACGCAGCGTATCAGCGGGAGCAGTCGGATCAAGCGCATAGGCGCTTGCCAGCGGGTTCCAAACGGCGACATGGGAGCGGTTGCCGTTCGGCGTCGTCCCCGCCGGAGCGGTGTTCAGCGGCCCGAACAGGCCATCGAAGCCGAGGGCGCTGTAGTCATACGGCGTCGAGACGAACTGGAAGCCCGCCGCGAACGTATGCAGGGCCGGCAGGCCGGTCGCCGCCGTGAAGTCCAGCCGGGTGAACGCGCCGCCCGCGACCGTCACCGTCTTGGCGGCCGTCGTCCGGCTGCCTTTTGTGACCGTGACTGAGTATGTCCCCTGCGGGAGCTGCCCGGTGTAGTTCAGCGGCTGGCCGTCGGGGCCGGAAGTCGCCGTCGCGGCGGTCGTGAACGAGATGCCGGTTGTGGTTCCCGTCGTGCCGGTCGTGCCGGCCGGGGTTGCCGTGACAGTTGCACCGGAGACCAGGCTCGTCCCGTTCTGGTCGGTGATCAGGCCGCCGAGCGTGCCGATGCTGGAGACCAGCGCGAAGTTGACCCGCACCGGGGCGGCATTGGTCACGGTGACCGCTGCGCTGGTTTGAGCCGTGTAGCTGCCTTTAGACGCTGTCACGGTGTAGGTTCCGGGCAGCAGGGTCGCTTGATAGTTTTCCGGCTGGCCGTCCGCTCCGGCCGCCGTGGCGGCGGAAGTCGTCAGCGGGGTCGGTAAGGTGGCGACGGTGTTCCCGGCGGCGTCCTTAACCGTAAGAGTGACCCCGGCCAGAGGCTGGCCGGTCGCATTCGGCGAGCCGTCCGTGACCAGGCCGAGCAGGGTTGCCTGCTCATTCAGCGCGATATTCTGCGTGATCGCGTCGCCGAGGCTCAGCGTCACAGCCTGTGTGGCGGGCGTGAAGCCGGTCTTGGAAACCGAGAGCGTGTACGTCTGGCCGCCTTCGGTGGTCAGAATGCCGGTGAAGGCATAATTGCCGCCTGTCAGGGTGGTCTGTTTGCCGACTACTGTGCCGTAAGGATCGGTCAGCGTGACGATCGCCCCGGCCACCGCGCCCGATGTCTGCACATCGGTGATGATGCCGGACACCGACGCGAGGATCACCGGCAGAGTGAAGTTCGCCGTGCCGGAGCCGCCCGCCGGAACGGTAACGGTCTGGGTCCCGCTGATGTATTCCGCCTTGCCGTTTGCGTTGTTCGGCCCGACCGCCGTGCCGACGTAGGTGAACGCCGGGACATTGGCCGTTGTCGGCGGCGGCGGGACCACATAAGTGCCGTCGGCAATTGTCTTGACGGGCGTGGTCGTGACGCTGCCGTCCGTGGACGTAAACGTCACGGTGGCGCCCGAAACCGGGGTTCCGTGATCGTCATGCACCAAGCCGGTGATGCTGCCCGGCGCGACCGAGTTGAGCGTGAAGTTCTGGCCGGTCAGCACGTCGCCGAGCTGCACGGTCGTCGGTCCAATCGCCATAGACGCAAATCCGGGCAGAGTGGCTGACAGCGTGTACGTTCCAGGCGCCAGCGGCCCCGTCGTGTACGCGCCGTTCTTGTCGGTCTTCACCGTAATCGGCGTGATTGCCGCCCCGGTGGCGGTGTTCGTGCCGGTGATGGTCACAGTCGCGTTTGCCAGCGGCGCCGAAGCGGACGTGCTGGTCGCCGCCGATGTCACTGTGCCGGAGAAGCTCGGCGAAATCGGCACGACGACAAACGCTGCCGTGGCCTGCTGGCCGGACGCCACCGTGACCTGCTGCGGCGCCGCCGCCGAAGTCGTCGGCTTGTTGTTCGTCGTATTGTTCGGGCCGACCGCCGTGACCGTATAGGTAGCCGGCGGGACATTCGGGATGAAGGCTCTGCCGTCCGCACCGGCAGTGATAGTCTGCGCGGTCGCCGTGGCGGGCGCTTTGTAGGTGATGATCGCCCCCGCAACAGGGCCGCCGGTCGAGTAGGTGACTGTCACCAGGATCGAGCCGGGCGGGATGGACGCCAGCGTGACGTTCTGGTTCGTGAGGACACTTCCCAGATAAACGGTCTCGGACAGCGGCGTGGAAGCGGCAAAGCCGGGCGCGGTGACCACAATCGTATCGGTCGTCATGGTCGGCGCGGGCTGGGCCGGGATGCCGGAAAGCGTGTAAGTGCCGTCCGCCGCTGTGGTTGTCGTGCTGATCGCCGTGCCGGCGCTGTTCAGAAGCGTCACCGTCGCGTTCGGAACCGCCGACCCGCTGGCGGAGCCGCTGGTGACCTTTCCTGAAATCGTCGCCGGGATCGGGGTCAGCGTGAAGTTGACCGGCTGAACCGTCGTGTTCGGCTGCACTGTGACGCCCTGGCTGTAGTCAGGAGTTCCAGCAGGTGAACCGGCTGGGGGAGCATCGGGAGCGGTCGCCGCCGTGTATTCCGGCAGCCCCTGCGGATGATCGGGAGTAGCGGGGTTCAGCGGGCTGGACGCCGTCGCCGTATAAGTGGTGACGGGAACCGTCTGAAGGAAGTAGTTCTCCGCTGCATTGCCCGTGACCGAGCCGTTGAGACTTTGCGTACTCTGCGTGACCGAGTGGTCCTGGGACGTAAACGTCACCGTCGAGCCGCTGATCAGATTGCCCGCCGTGTCATGCACCGCACCGGCAATATTGCCCGGCTGCTGCGGGGTCATAGTCAGCGTCGCATTCGTCGCCGTGGTATCGCCTTCGACCGTGAACACGATGCCGCTGTTGGAGACGGCCCGCTGGAAGCCGGGCTTGACGGCGACAAGCGTGTAGGTTCCCGGCTCGACGCCGGCAATGGTGAACCGCCCGCCGTTTGCGGTCAAAGCGCTGAAGGCGGCGCGAGTCGGCGGCGCAGCCCCGGTCGGCTTCAGGTAGACGGTGGCGCCGTCAATGCCGAGACCGCCGCCTTGGCCGGTGCCGGCCGTCTGGGTGATCGTGCCGCTGACGCGCCCTGTCCGCAGAAAAGAAACGATGTTGTGCAGGACAGCGGAGCGCGGGTTGCGCGGGATGACCTGCGGGATGAGCTGGTCGAAGGGGATGAGCTGGTTCGCCGGCGGCCCCTGGCCTGGGTTTGGCTGAGTGGACGAGAAGAAGTCGTTGCTCAGGCCCTCCAGACCGAAGCCGGCATAAACGACCCGGCTGCCCGTGCCGCCGTTCGGCAGCTTGCCGCTGCCGGCGGGGTTGTACGGGTCGTTATGGAAGACCATCGCCGTGCCGCCGCCGCTGTAGGTCATGGCGACGGACGAGCCGCCGGCGGCACGCAGGACATCCGTCTGGCCCTGGACGCTGGCGCTGCCGGCCGGGCCGACGATGCTGAATGCCGGGATCTGGCTCAAAGCGCCGTCGCCGTAGTCCGCATCGCCCAGCACCAGGTTGTCCTGGTAGGGGTAGTTCGGCGAGTTGACGGAATAGCCGCCCTGGATCGGTCCGGTCAGCGTGACGTAGTTTCCGGTGTTGGAATGGTCGTAGAACGGGTTGCCGGTGATGCGGTTGTCGGTGCCGGCGAGGACATTGCCGCCGGAAGTGTTCGGCACGACGGTTGCGGTCAGAACATCCGGCAGGAAGTTCGGCGTCGAGGTCGTGCTGGGCGAATTGCCGACGGTACCGCTCTGGGTGAGGGTCGAGCCGACATCCTGGCCGGAAACGCACAGGCGGCCGCCCGCCTGAACAAAGGCCGTCAGGATGGCCGTTGTACTTTGACGCGGATTGGTGACGCCGGCGCTGCCGACGTTGCCGGGATCGTCAATCGTGCCGGGGTCCGCCAGCACGTCGCCGGTGTACGGCGACTGCCAGATGACGCACCGGGTCGCATCCAGGATCGTGGCCGCCGGCGCGGTGATGCCCGCCGGGTCGGCAATCGCCGGCTGGGACACCGGGGTCGGCAGGTAGCTGTTAAGAACACTCGCCGGGACCGGACCCCGCGACAGAATGCGCCAGACGGAGTACCGCTGGGACTGCACATTGGGAGCGCCGTCCTGGGTGGTGACGCCGTCGTTGATGATATTGTCGTTGTAGGACAATGCCCCCAACCCGTTTTGCGCCGCCGTCTGAGCGACAGTGATAATATTGTAGCTCTGGTTGTTCGGAAAAATCGGATTGATAGCGGAGTTTAGATTGTCCGTCAGGAACGGCTGAACAACCGAATTAAACAAGTACGACTTTTCCGTCGTCGGGATGCCGACATAGACGCTGTCGGGCAGGATGCTGATGTCAACGTCGGTCACATAAGACTCGGTGCCGAACAGTTTCGGCACGAGGTTCAAGTTGGTGTTGCGCCCGCCGAACGTCGTTGCGGCGAACTTCTGGCCCAGGGCATAGTCGCTGACCACCAGAATGTCGCGGTTGTCAATGGACTGGTTCGTGCTGAAGCCGCCGACGTTGTCGTAGATGCGCCAGTTTGCACGAGAGCCGGTGTACTGAGAACCGGGAATGTTCGGGAAAGTCGCCTTATCATAGGCGATCACGTCTACAAAGAAGTCGCTGCCGGAAGTCGGCGTGGTCCAGGTGACGGTGTAAAGAACGCCGCCGTTGCCATCCTGCTGGGCGGCAGGAACGCGGGAAAGCTGGAGCCACTCGGCGGGATGCGTCGTCGTCGTAGCCGTGCCGCCCACCGCCGCACCCTGCGTTGTGTAGCCGGCGACCGGTCGGTCTGTTCCCGTGCGGCCTGCCGAGGAGAACGACGTAAACGGCGTCGGGTCGAACGTGCCGCCGCTGAACGCGCCCTGATCTTCCACGCCGGCCAGGTAATAAGGGTCAACATAGTCGCCGACGGCGCCGGCGGCACGCGCGACCATCGCGCGGCCTGACTGCGTGTAGCCGCCGGGATACCCGGCGGTCACAGTCGGGTCACCGACAACAGTATCGCCGGTTGTGCTGCCTATGAGGAACTGCGGGTTGACGACCTGCGCCTCATATTCGGCGCCGGTCGGGATAAACTGGCGCGGGTCGCTGTACGGGTACGGCAAAGCGGCTCGTCCGCCCGGCACCGGGAACGTGTAGGAGCTGGCCGGTACGGCCGGAGTCATCCCTGCGGCGGGCAGGGCGGTCGCGAACGATTTGCCTTCGTCGGTCGGCTGCTGCGTCCCGTTTTTCGTGCCGTCGTTGGTGCCGCCGCCGCTTTTGCCGACAAAGATATAGGTGCCGCTGGGATTGTTGGCCGGGTCCGCCGCCCACTGCCCGCCATGCACGCCGCGCGTCGCGTTCGACGGCTGGTTGTCAAACGACTCCAGGAAGATCCCCGTGTTGTTGACAATCGGATTATAGGAACCGCCGGCGTTACCATAGCTGGGATAAGCATACTTCTGGTAGGACGGAAACGACCGGTATCTCGACGGGTTGTAATACAGCGACGAATACAGATCGGACAGGGGCAGGTTCGGGTCGTAGATGTCAAGCAAACCATTGGCGGTGCCGCTGGTCTCCTGGCTCAAGCGGGCATTGATCTGCGGGGCAAAGCCGGTTTGGACGCCGCTCGTATTGTAGACCGGCTGCGAGTCGAAGCGGTGGTCCTTCATGAAGACCTTGTGCTCGGTGTTCTGCGAGTCCTGGTACTTGGAGTCCGGGTCCTTGATCTGGACATACACGCGGGGGCCGCCGTTGGGGCCGCCTGTGTTGTCAATGCCGGACTCGCGGTCGGACATCCGCACCGTCAGCGTGACGGCCTGGCCGCCGGACGCCGCCAGCTTGTTCGGTGTTCCGGTGACGGGGTTTGTGCTGGAGCCGGCCTGGACATGGACGACTTCGCCGGCGCTGAAGCGCAGCAGGGTCGGCGGGTCCAAATTGAGAACCTGGGAGATCAGCAGGCCGGCGTAGTTTGCCCCTACCGAGTAGTTCTGCGTCGAGTCCTGCGTGTTTGTCACCGTGCCGCCGTCGCCGACCGAGGCGGCGGTTTCCACCGGAGCGCCGCTGGCCGGGTTGTTATAGGTCACGGTACGGTCGGACGAGTAGGCGATGCTGAAGATGGACAGGAACGGCGACCAAGTCGGGTAGATGTCGTCGAAAGCGTTGCCCGCCGTAGTCGTTTCTCCGGCGTTGTCGTCCGTGTTCAGCTTGACCGAGGCATTTCCGCCTCCGGCAGCAGTTTCCGGCGTCAGCGACTCGGTGGTCGGATTGGAAACGCCGGTCGCGGCCAGGAAGAAGTAAATGTCATGGTTGGCGGCGCCGGTGCTGCGGGCAAATGCAAGGTACGCGGAGTCGCTGGTCGGGTTTGTAAACTGGTTCTGGTTCGCAAACGAGCTCCACGCCGGGCCGAAGTCGTCGAAGCCCGCTGCCTCGCCCTGGGAGACGCGCCCGCCGGTGCTGCTCAAATTGACATTGCCGGAGTTCGGCACGATCCCGAAGGCAACGCCGGTGGTACTGAGGCCGCCGGAGATTAAAAAGATGCTGCGGTTTGCAGACGCGCCCGACGACACCACTTGAGAGTTATTCGGGTTCTGCGGGCTTGAAGGGGTGGCTGGGCCGAGCGCATCCTGAACGTTGGTGAAGCCGGCGGCATTTGCCGTGGACGCAAACGCGATGTAGGAGCCGTCGGGGGCGAACGTCGGATCGGTGTCGTCGGCAGGGCCATTGGTCAGCTTGCCGGGGAACGAGACATTGCCGTTCTGGTCAAAGCCGAGGCCGTTGAGATACAGGAAGTACAGATGGTAATGCCCGGCGTTCACATCGCCGTTGCTGACGCCGTTGGGATAAAAATTGACGCTGTGGGCGGAAAACACGATGGACAAGCCGTTCGGCGAAAAGGTCGGCCGCTGTACCTGGTCGAAGCCGGTCACTTGGGCAGACGCCAGTTCCGACGTGCCAGGCCCGCCGCTTGCGCTGCGCAGGGTCAGCGACCCTGTCCCGCTGAAGTTGGCTGTGCCGGGCGTCAGATCATTGGGCGCGACCGCCCCGGTGGACAGCATCGAGAACGAGAACGGGATGTCGTACAGGTTCTGGATGTTGGGCGTGGACGCATCCGAGGTAAAGGTCAGCGCCAGGTTGTTATGGGGGGAAAGGGCCGGGAAAAACTCGCCGCCGCCGGCCGGGCCGGTGGAAGTCGTGATCTGGAACGCTTCCCCGCCATTGACCGAGATTGCCCACAAGTGGAAGCGCGGGCCGCTGCCGCCGTCTGTATTGACGCCGCCGGTCTGGGTCCGAGTGGACGAAAAGATAAGGAAGGTCTCATCGGCAGACCACACAGGCGTGAGGTTCGTCGGGGTCAGCGCCGAGATATACACCGGCGGGTTGGCCGAGCTGTTGTTGAGCGTGGTCGCCGAGCCAAAGCCGATCAGGGGGCGGAAGGCCGGGGGGGGGTTGTTGACGTCGTAGGTCTGGACGCCGCCGGAGATCGGCACGACGCTTGCTGCCGCCGCCCGCGACACGATTGCGCCGGAATGCATCATGCGCCGGGGCAGCAGGGCCCGTCCGTCGGGTGTATGGCCGGAGGCCGACGCTGCCCGCAGGCGGGCCGTGCGAAGCTGCGCCGCCAGCGCCAGCACCGCGCCGGTTCCGCCGGAAGGCGAGACTTTCAGCCCGGCCTGCGACGCCGTCGCAGCCAGCACGGTCAGCACCAGGACCATCGCCAGCCAGGCGAAGAAGACCCGATTTTGGAAAGAAGCGGCAAGGGGGCGCAAGGCGCCCGTAGAAGTGCGTTCTGTGTTCAAGACGATTACAACCTCCCTGGTTGTGGGCGGCCCCCGCAGGGCCTGGGGCCGAAACAAAGACAAACACCGAAAAAGACGGACACCGAAAAAGACGACGGATGGTTATCAAATCGCGCGGCGGGTCCTGAGAAAATCAAGCCGTGCAGTGCGGTACAGTAAGATTCGGTACGGGGGGATGAGTGCGGCGGCGGGTCAAGTAGCCCGGCGCTCGTGCGTGATCTGAGCGTGTAATTTTGTGCCTGCAATCTGGGGACTTAGGCGAAACTGGTTCATTATAACACAGGCCCTGGATTTGTGCAAGGTGTTTTTAGATGAAAACGCGCCGAGAATGAAAATTCCGTGAATTCTTTTTTGGCCCTGTGTCCGCCGCTACACCGGCAGGCGCAGGCGGCTGTCCCGGACAAAGATCAACACCAGAATCGTGCCGATCGTCACAAAGCCCGCCGCCGCGACAAAGGGCGCGATATGCCCGATCACACTGTAGGTTGCTGTCCCAATCGCCAGTCCGACACCGGCGCCCACGCCCTGAGCCGTCGAAACCGCCGCAAAGATCGTCCCGCGCTGATGCTCGCCGCCCAGCACCGTGAGCAGCGCAAGCCACGCCGGGAATGCAATCATAAATCCAACCCCCAGCACTGTCGCCGCCGCCAAAAACTCAAACTTGCCGGTGTGCATAAAGTACAAGCCGCAGATCAGGATGAGGCCCGCCGCGCAAAGGGTGAAGCCGAGACGGACAGAGCGGACCTTGCCCCAGCGGTCGGCAAGCTGTCCGGCGGGCAGCGCAATCGCGGCGATAAAGAGCGCCGGGCCAAGCACAAGAAGGCCGAACTCGGTTTCGGTCACATGGAACTCGGCCAGCACAAAAAGCTTCATGATCGGCAGGATGCAGCCGATGCCGAGAAACGTCACAAACGCAATGCCGAGAAACTGCGGCACGGTTCGGAGGACGACGAGGAACTCGGCACGAGTCAGCGACTCGCCGCCCCTTGCGGCACTCGTTCCCGCCGGTGCGGCGGGCCGTCCGCCCTTCAAAGCCATCGCGGCGATGACGGCGAGGCCGAACAAGACGCTGGCGAGATAAAACGACGGGTAGTAATACTCCGGCTGGTGGTTCGGAGGCACAACATAGACTGCCGGAGCCGCAGCCGCACCGACGACCTGCGCGTGATGATGCAGATGGGCGACAATGTGCCGCCCCGACTCTTCCAGATGCCGGCCCGACTGATGAAGAGAGTGACCGGCCCGGTGCATGGCGTCGCCGAATGTTTCCTGCTTGGTCAGCCACGGGCCGAACGTATCATCGGCAAAACCGCCTGCGAGAAACGCAAACGCCGTGCCGAGCATATACACGACATTCATTGCGCCCATCGCCGAGCCGCGCCTTTTTTCCTCCACCACGTCCCCGACATACGCATACAGCGACGGCCACATTGCCGCCTGCCCCAGCCCGTCGAGCGCCCCCAGAAAGCCAAACGCTACCAGCGTCGCGATGGAAGTCACGACCGTGGGGTCATAGTGGATGGAAATCAGCAGAATCGGTGTGAATACCGTAATCGCCGCACCGCCCAAAATCAGCGGCTTGCGCCCGATGCGGTCGGCCAGCACACCGAGCGGGGCCTTGAACAGCGACTCGGCAATATAAAACCAGATCAGCAGCGCCCCCATCACCGGGGGCCTGATATGCAGCCCGCGCGTAAAATATACCGGCAGGGCCGAGTTCCGCAGCACCGAAATCCCAAGCTCCGTGCAGGCTGCAATCATAACCACCGGCATCACCGCCGCCAGCCACCCCGCAGACTTAGGCGACAGGGGAGTGGACGCAGATTGTAGGACTGACTGGCTCATAACGCTATTGTACCACGGCTTTCGGCGAACTGTCCTTTTGCAGGAGCTGCCGCTGACGCCAGTCCAAAAAAGGGCGCTCGCAGACGTGGAAAAACAGTCTGCCGGCGGCCATGCAGAGCGCAAGCTTCAGCCCATACGCCAGCAAAGCGTGAGACGGGATAAACGCCACTCGGTTCAGCCCCTGCGTCACAATTCCCAGTGCCAGCAGATGAATCAAGTAAAGACTATACGAAAACAGTCCGACACCCGCCAGCGCCCGCACCGGTCCAAGCCGTGCCAGCAGGGCATCCCACCGAAACAGCAGCAGCAGCAGACTCGCGAAGCCCAGAGTGAACAAGGATTGAGCGCCCCCGGAGATTCCATCTGCCCCACTTTCGGAGCCAAACCGCACTGCTCCGTAGACAATCAGCCCCCCGCACAGCGCAAACAGCGCTTTCGGCAGCGTCCGCTCCGGCTGGGCCAAAATCTGGTACACAAGAACGCCGAGGCCGAACTGCGGCCACAAGTTCCAGGGGAAGGGGGCCTGTCCTCCGGCGGCATCCAGCCACCCCAGCACGCCAAGTGTCAAAAACGCCGAAGCATCTGTCAGCCGCTTCGGCTGACGCAGTCTCAGCGCCCCCCATAGCCCCAGTGCAATCAGCGCATAAAAGGCGGCTTCGTAGCATAAGCTCCAGAACACCCGGATCAGCAGCGCCGTGTGCAGCGGAAACTGGGTCAGCGTCAGCGCTCCGACCCAAAAGCGCCAGTTCTGGTGCCGCAGGTCTAGGTCCGCGATCTGACTGCTCGCGACGACATGACGCTGTACCAGCGCCGAGAGCAGAAGCGACAGCCCGACCGCCAGCAGCGACGCGCAAAGATACGGCGGATAAATCCGATGCACCCGCGCCCCCAAAAAATGTTTGACCGGACTCGGCGCACGCAGCGACCGCATGGCGGCGTTCGCAATGCAGTACCCGGAGATGACAAAAAACATCGGTACGCCCAGATGCCCGCCCGCGCTGAAATCAAACAGCCACGCCGGGGTCGAGGGAAGGCGCACATGCAGCATCACCACCCAAAGCGCCGCCACCCCCCGCCACGCATCCAGCAGCCGGTACGGCGTATTCCCCGCATGCCGCACGGGAGTATCAGCCGGGATGTTTTCACTGCTTTGGATCATGGCGTTTCATATCGCACGGCACAACGCGCCGATACTTCATTTGCAAACTCCGAAAAAGGCCTCCTTTGCCGGAATCCAGCTCATCTAAAGCTGGGTTGATCGCAATTTCCTCATCTAAAGCAAAAAGCGAGGAGAGATACTCCGCTGCCACCTGCTCCGCAGGCCGTCTAAGCGTTCCGGCATCAGTTCGCAACGCTTCTAAGTAATGAGTCATAAGTTCTTGCGGGCGGTTAAAACCGCAGCAACACTGGCACAAAACCTGCCTTCGCAGGTTAAGAGCAAACGTCCGCTTCCGAGTGCGCGAAGGCGCACTTTGTGCCTGTGTTGCTGCGGTTTTAACCGCCCAGTCTGCAAAGACTTAGGACACGTTACTTAGCGTTTCGAGCGGCAAATCAATTGTAATTATCATAGTCTTGTTCTTTCGCTCAATTATCGCCTAAATGCTGGCAAAACCGAAGCAGGTAGCCATCGGGGTCCTGGACAAGAAACTCTTTTTGACCCGACAGCCCTTCTGCCGTCTCGTACCAGCTTTCCGCAGGGGCGCGAAACAGCACATAGCTCGCCAGAGTCAGTGCGTCTAGGACCGGCTGAACGTCGTCCAGCTCAATCTGGAAATTGATGCCCCGGCCATAGGGCTTCGTAAGGACACCTGTATTCCAGCCATCCTCCTGAAACTCTTCCAGCATAAACTGAACGCCGCCGAGGTCTAAGTAGGCAAACGCCGGGTCTTCGCGCTGATGCACCACGCCGAAGCCGAGTATCTGGGCATAGAACCGCAGAGAGGCGTTGAAATCAGAGACGGTCAGTTCCGGGACAAGCTTACTCCATTCCATTGCGGCTCCTTGAGTTAGCATTTGTTCTATAGCAGAACTTCGCGGCCTGTTTCAGCGGACTGGTACAGCGCGTCCAAGATTTGGGTCACGACCAGCGCCTGCTCGCCGGGGACGAGGACGGGCGTGCCGTCGGTCAGCGACTGGACAAACGCGCGGATTTCGACTTCGTGGGTGTGGACCTGGGGCAGAAAGACAGGGGTTGTGTCGGTCAATGTCCCGCTTTCTTCGCGGTATATGCGCGTGTTGGCCTCGGTAATCAGGTCTAAAAACGCGCCGCCTTCAGTTGCCATCAGCGTCGTCTGGAACTGGTCCTGGGCGATGTTCGCGGCGAATGACGCTTCCAGCGCCAGCGTCGCACCGTTCTCGAAGCGCACAAAGCCGGACGCGAAATCTTCCACGGTGAAGTTGGAGCGGTCCCACTGGCCGCGCAGGCCGATGATGTTGTCTCGGTGGCCGAACTTGGTCTGCGTCTGGCCCGACACGGATACGGGCTTCGGGAAGTTCATCAGCCACAGCGAGAGATCTAAGACATGAGCGCCGATGTCAATCAGCGGTCCCCCACCCTGCTTGGATTTGTCGGTGAACGCGCCGTGGCTGGGAATGCCCCGGCGGCGCAGGGCCTGAGCGCGGGCATGATAGATCTCGCCGAGCCTGCCGTCCTCGATAAAGCGCCGGACAGCCTGGGCGCCGGGACCAAAGCGCAGGTTGTACCCAACTTGGAACTGCTTGCCTGCCGCTTTGCCTGCGGTGATCATTTCCGCGCCTTCAGTCGCGTTTAAAGCCAGCGGCTTCTCGCAAAAGACATGCTTGCCGGCGGCGAACGCATCCAGCACGGGCTGCTTATGGAGATAATTTGTCGTGCAGACCACAACGGCATCAATGTCATCTAAAGCCAGCAGCTCCCGGTAATCGGTGAACGTGAGCGAGACGCCGAACTTCTCTGCTGCCGCCCGGACTTTGTCTTCGCCCGCATCGCACAAAGCCACCAGGCGCACTTTGCCTTCAAGTTCCAGCTTTTGGTACGCCGGCAGATGCCGCGTCATCGCAACCTGCCCCGTGCCGATCATCCCAATCCCAATCGCTCTGCTTCCCATCGGTTTCGTCATAGCCGCTTGTTCGGCGCGGGCAGCGGCTTTTCCTGCAAGACCCCTCCCGCTCATTCTTCGCTCCCTCCCCTGTTAGGGAAGGGCAAGAGCAAAGCAGTACAGACGGCAAAAGCCCCTGCTTCTATTAAGAGGCAGGGGCCATTGTGTTTCTCCGGCCCTTCCCTAACAGGGGAGGGAGCGAAGAATGAGCGGGAGGGGTTCTTAATGCTTTCGCGCGGGCCGCGCCCGCCGCACAAGCTCATTGACTCGCCGCCGCGCCCGGTGCCAGTGCGACGGCTTGTGTACCGGCAGACTCATCCCGTCCGTCGCCGTCGCGGTCAGCCGCACATAAAAAATCGCCGCCAGGGCCAGATATAGGCCCACTCCCACTGCTGTTCCCATAATTAACCTCACTGTGTCCTGTTGATTACAACAGTACCGATGAGAGAATTGTTCCACAAGCAGAGCAGCACTAAACGCTCGGCGGCTCGACAACCGCCGGGGTCAGGTTCGGCATACGCCAGTCGCTCATCGAATACTCGGTCCAAACACGGTCATACACGGAGAGGGTCTGGGCGGCGATGGTGTTCCAGTTGAACGTTGTCAGGACGCGCTCATATGCAGCATCCACTAAGCGTTCGGCGGTGGCTGGCTCGTGCAGGAGCTTTAAGAGGCCGTCGGCTAGGGAGTTTGGGTTTCCGGCGTAAGTGGTGATGCCGGTAACATTGTTTTCGACCACTTCCGGCAGGCCGCCGGCATCGGAAACGACGACCGGGACTTTTGCGGCCATCGCTTCCAAAGCCACAATGCCGAACGGCTCATACAGCGACGGGAAGCACGCAATGTCTATGATGGAATAGATCTTCATCAAATCGTCGTCGGGGACAAAGCCCGCGAAGTAAACATGCCGCTCCATGCCGAGATAGGCCGCCAGGTTGACCAGATGCTCCCGCTGCCCGCCGCCGCAGATCAGCAGTTTTGCATCATGGTAGCCCCAGCGCACTTTCGGCAGGGCTTCTATGAGGATTTGAACGCCCTTTTCGCGCACCATGCGCCCGACAAAGAAAATAATCTTTTCTTCCGGCGCGGCATACCGGGCGCGGAACGCAGCTTTTTCAGCGGGCGTGAAGTCCGGCAGCCGGAACTTCGCCGCGTCCACGCCATTTGGCACCACGTCCATCTTGTCCCAGGGGGTGCCAAACGCAAACTCGCATTCGCGCTTCATAAACTCGGTGCAGACAATGACCCGCCAGGCTTCGTTCTGAAGCTGTTCTTCCACCGAGTTGATGTAAGACTGCGTCGGCCCGGCGATGCCATTGTTCCGGCCATACTCGGTGGCATGAATGGTCGCCACCAGCGGCAGATGGTATTCATGCTTCAGCGCGGCGGCGGCATAATGCGTCAGCCAGTCATGCGCGTGAAGCAGCAGCGCCTGCCCGTCGTTTTTGTTAAGAAGCTCGCTAATCAGCGTGTCCGCACGCGCCAGCATCGCGTCGTTCAGAAGCTGCACCCAGTGAATAAAGTCATTGCCCGGCCCCGACGGCGTCACTCGATATAAGTAAATCCCGTCTTCCACTTCCTCGGCCGCCGCGCCCGGATGCTCGCAGGTAATGACATGAACTTCCACATCCTGCTTCACCAGCGCGTGCGCCAGACCATAAACATGCGGCGAAATCCCGCCGACAATTTTAGGAGGATACTCCCAGCTCAACATAATAACGCGCATGATTATCGTGTGTCTCCTTTAGCTGCTGTTTCTTCGTTTAGCCGCTGTTTTCTCGATCAAGAATAAGAACTCTCGATTAGGCGCTTCGGCGTCATTGATCCAGTTCCGCGTTGAACGCATTTCCGCCATCACGTTTCGCTTGTAATCAATTTCAACCACGTCCAGTGTTCGCCCAACATCTGCAATACATTCGTTCAGCTCTTTCGCCGTCGCCCGTCCGCCTGAGCTATAGGAAAGAATAAGATGTTCGGCATTTGTTTGGCAAAGCAGAGCATGAATGGCTTTGACCGCTAAGTAATGTCCGGCCTCGTCTTTTCGGAACTCTTCAAAGACAGAGCCGCTGACGTCATCGGAACTGTCACAGCGGCGTTTGACTTTGCCGAAAAGCGGCGGCTTGTCGTTCAAGCAAACCGTCGTCCACAGATGGTAATACGCGGAGTAGCGCACCCGCGAGGGCGGCATTTTTTCGTTATTGGAGCCGTAAGGCGGGTCAAGATAAGCCAAGTCTGCGGTAACTTGCGGCAGAGTGTCAAAAATATCACCCTGATAAACTTGATGGTCCTGACACCTGGGCAAGAGCTTGGGGACCCGCAACTGAAGTGTCTTGTAGGAACGAGCAGACCATTCGTTAAGATAAGAGGCGAAATGTCCCAGCGTATTATCTACGGCGTCAAGCGCAAGAACTAAGCTTGTAATCAAGACCGATTTCTCGATTTCCGACAAGCAAAGCGCCTCTATTTCTTGGCGTATCGCATCAAGCCGCCGCGTGTTATGTTTCTGCCACGGCTTTTTCAGCCCATCCGCTCCAATGGAGGAGCCTGAATTCGGGTCGCCGCCATAGTTTTCCGTAAACCATCCGTCAATTCCTGGAAGCGAATTTAAATGTTCAACCAACGGCAGGTAATGGCTTTGGGAGTATGGGTTGAGAAGATAACACGTCGCGAATGTGCTTGACCAGGCAGAAATGTCGCAGGAAGTCACCTGGTAGCCGGATTGAGCCAGTGCTTGAGAAACCCGCGTTGTTCCTGCAAACCCGTCAATGACCGTTTTCGCACCCGTTTTGCGAACCAGATCCAGAATATGCGGCAGAAGTTTCAGCTTCGAGCCAGTATACTTAATCCCCTCAGTCTGAGGGGCATCAAGAACCATGTCGTCGAACAGACTGAAGTGACTCATGGTAAGTTCGCGCCCCGCTTTTGTGCCTCAACATCGGCTTTGAGACGCTCCAATGCTTCAGCATGGCCTTGACTGGTAGAAAGCAGAGCGTGTGAAAACAGCGTGACAAGCAGCGGATTATGCGCGTAAGTAATCCAGCCGTCTGTGACACTCTCGAAATGCTTTAAAGCGTTTCGGGTATGCGTCCAAAAGCCGCGCTGCAAAGCGTTTGCCGCTGCATCTCCGTAGCGTACCTCGCAGATGTAGTCGCCTTCGGCATCGTAAAACTTGAAAACCGGGTGCTTTCTGCCTTTGCCTACAGTCTCGTGGACAATCCGGGCTGTCTGATTTCTCGCCGTTTCGTAGTCAAATACAAGGATATTGCACCGCTGCTTCTCTTCGTCATAAATCAAAGGCAGAACATTGACATTGCTGAACGCAGCGAAGGCAGGATCATCAAACACTGCTTGCAGCTTTTTCGGGTCTTCAATATCGCCTTGCTCTTGGAGCAGGCGAGGGAACATCACCGAATGCTTGTCAGTTGATAACTGCAACGGCCCATCGCCATAAGCTTTTAAGCTGACGGGAAACTCATCTTTGGTAATCTCGTTGATGATTTTGATGTCTTCTTCGTGAGACTTTGCACGGTACAAATCTTTCCCGACATGAACAGAAGTAAAGTCGTACATATACTGATTGATAAACTCAGCCATCGCGATTTCGGCTAAATCTCCATGAGTTTTGTTGCCGATCAAACGCATTGTAAAGATGTTACTCAGCGTTGTCGTAATGAGCTGCGGGTTTTTGCTGATGAGGAGTTTCAGGCGAGCGGTAAAATCTTTGTACGGCGTCATCTTGAACTACTCCGTTTTTTCCGCTCGGTGTCCAATGTCGGTTCGGTAGTGCATGTGGTCGAAGGAGATGTTCTTGACGGCGGCGTAGGCACGGGCGCGGGCCTGGGTGAAGTCGTCGCCGAGGGCGGTGACGCCCAGCACACGGCCTCCGGCGGTGACGACTTGGCCTTCGGCGTTAAACTTGGTGCCGGCGTGGAACGCGACGACGTCCGACAAATGGGCCACCTGCTCCAAGCCCTCAATCGGCAGGCCGGTGGGGTAAGCGTTCGGGTAGCCTCCCGACGCCAGGACGACGCAGACGCCGCTTTGGGGTTTCCAGCGCACGTCCACTTCATCGAGATGGGCGTCGGTGACGCCGAGCAGAATGTCTACAAGATCGGTTTCCAAAAGCGGCAGAACGACCTGGGTTTCGGGGTCGCCGAAGCGGCAGTTGAACTCCAGCGTTTTGAGCGAGCCGTCTTTTCCAATCATAATGCCCGCATACAAAACGCCTTTGTAGGGAATGCCGGACTCGCGAATGGCTTCAATTGCCGGGCGCAAAATTTGGTCTACGGCCTGCTGATACAGCGCAGGAGTCACGGCGGGAACAGGGGCATAGCAGCCCATGCCGCCGGTGTTTGGGCCTTCGTCATTGTCTAAAGCCCGCTTGTGGTCCTGAACCGCCGGCATCGGCACAATCGTCGTGCCGTCGGTGAACGCCATCAGCGACGCTTCTTCACCTTCCAAAAACTCCTCGATGATCACGGCGTCGCCGGACGCCCCGAAGACCTTTTCGCCCATGATCTGGTGCAGGGCGTCCTGCCCTTCGGCGTTCGTGCGACAGATAAAGACCCCTTTGCCTGCCGCCTCGCCGTCGGCTTTGACGACCAGCGGCGCTTCCGGGTGGGCCTCAAAGTGGGACTTCAGGTAGTACGAAGCCGCGTCCTGCGACGCGAACACGGCAAAGTGGGCGGTCGGGATATTGTAGCGCAGCATTACCCCTTTGGCGTAGGCTTTCGAGCCTTCCAGCAGGGCCGGTTCCCCGGCCGGGCCGAAGATCCGCAGGCCGCGCTGTTCAAACAAGTCCACAATCCCGGCGATCAGCGGCACTTCCGGGCCGACCACCGTGAGGTCAATCCCGTTCTCGACCGCGAACGCCAGCAAGCCCTCGTTGTCAGTGATAGGGATGGGAACACACTCGGCCAGCGACGCGATCCCGGCATTGCCCGGCGCACAGAAAATCCGGCTGACCTGCGGGCTTTGCGCCAGCTTCCAGACCAGCGCATGTTCGCGCCCCCCACCGCCAATGACCAAAACTTTAAGCATCCATTTTTGTTCCTACGAAGTCGTCGCTAAAACCCCGTTGCCCCATCATCCGTGCGCGACAAGTCTAAGTCCACGAACTTCGCGTACTCTGCCATGAAGCCGACTTTGACCATACCGGTCGGGCCGTTCCGGTGCTTGCCGACAATGATCTCGGTTTCCTCCATCATCGGACGCTCCGGCCTGTCCCCGCCTTCTTCTTCCGAAGCGTTAAAGGCTTCCTTCATCTTGTAATACGCTTCCCGGTACAAAAAGCACACCATATCCGCCTCCGCCTCTATACTGCCCGATTCTCGAAGATCTGAGAGCATGGGACGTTTATTTTCGCGGCTTTCGACGGCGCGGGAAAGCTGGGACAGGGCGATGACCGGGACTTTCAGCTCGCGGCCTAATGATTTGAGGCCACGGGCGATCTCGCCGATCTCCTGGACGCGGTTTTCGGTTCGCCGGTGGGAGCGCATGAGCTGCAAGTAGTCTACAATGATCAAACCGAGTCCATGCTCGGCCATGAGGCGGCGGCACTTGGAGCGCATGGTCAGCGCTGACGTTTCGGTGGCGTCATCAATGAAAATCGGCGACTCGTACATATTCTGCACGACCCCCGCCAGCTTGCCCCATTCATCCTCGTTCATGTGGCCCGTGCGGAGCTTATGCGAGTTGACCTGGGCCTGCGAGCAGAGCATACGGAGCGCAAGCTGCTCTTTGGACATTTCCAGCGAGAAAATCGCAACCGGCTTTTTTTCCTTCAGCGCGACATGCTCGGCAATGGAAAGGCAAAGGCTGGTGTTGTGGACGCAAATGTCTTGAGCAATAAAGTTTGCGCCGTCGGGAACGCTCAAATCATAAACTTGATGCTCGCCGACAGGCTCAATCGAGACGATCTCATCCCAGTAAAGGCCTGGGCTGGACAAACGGCGCAGGGCATCGTCATCCAGCGTTTCGGCATATCGCGCCAGGCGGTTTTGCGGCAGGCCGCGCTGAACATGCGGGTTGCAGCCGCCGTATTTGCCGAAGCTTTCAGTCTCGCCGCTGCGCCGGGCAACTTCAACAAACGACAGCGACTGGGCGGCCAGCGCTTCTTTGACATACCGCCAGGCGTCCGGCGGCAGGTGGCCGCTGCTTGCGCGGCGTGTCTTACCTTCCATCCCGAAGCGGGCGGCTTTCTCGCCGATCCAGCCGATTTGGGCCTGATAAGCCGTGACGGAGGCAGGTTCGGTGATCTCGACCCGCCAGCAGCGCGGCGTCTTCTGCCAAAGCTTTGCGACGATGCCAAAACGTGTCAGGACATGGTGAACATCTTGAGCCAGCTTCTCTGAGGCCACTGCAAACTCAATGCGCGGGCAGCCGGCCATGTCGTAGATCGTGCCGTCGCAGCTCATCAGAACGCGCAGGAACTCGGCCAGGTGCGGCTTGGTCCAGCGCCAAACGCAGTCCGGGAACGACTTGTCCTGCGACAGCTTGCCCCACAGGCCGAGGCTTTGCAGCCAAACAGTGACGGGGTTCGGCGAAGACTTCCATTCAGAGCGTGTCGGGCGCACGACTTTGTAAGTGATGTCTTCCTGCCGAACAACGCAGGCGGGATATTGCCGGGCGATAATCTGCTGGAAATCGTCAACGATCACAGGGTCAGTGTTGGTGAAGCAGGGGCTTTTCGCTGTCAAGCCGCCTTCCGCAATGAAATACGCCATGAGGCGCACCAAATCGCGCGGCAGGGAGTCGTCGGTTCCGAACGCCGGTACTTGGCGCGGCACGGCAATCTTGCCGCCGACCGCTAAGTCATAGAGCGGTGTCCAGCCATGCACAGTCAAAAACGGATGATGACCCGTGACATCAACAGTGCGCCCGGTGCAGGTGCGGACCCGGAAGCAAGGCTTGACACCGCTGTCTATCCAGGCGCCAATCGGCTTGGGCTGCACCAGGTTCATGTCGGAGAGGCCGAACACGCTTGGCACTTCCTGCCGAACGTAGTCTTCAATCGTGATACGTTCGCCGGTCAGCGGATTATCTATAAGTGTATTCCAGATGACGCATTTTCCCATCGAAGGTCTCGCAGCTACAATGATCAAATCCGTAGATTGCAGGCCCGACGTGATCATGTCGAAGTCGTGAATTCCCGTAGAGAGGCCGGAGATTTTGGACTTCATCTCGCTCAGCTCTTCGGCTTTATCATAGACCGAGAGCAGAAGAGTACGGAGGGGAGAAAAGTAGGCGGTGGCCCGCTGCTGGGAGACGCTGAAAATGGAGCGCTCGGCTTCGTCCAAGACTTCGCCGACATCCTCGACTTCGCCCCGTGCAGAGCCGATGATCTCTAAAGAAGCCGAGATGAGGCGGCGCAGGGTCGCTTTTTCTTCGACAATTTTGGCATAATACTCGACGTTTGCCGCCGTCGGAACCGTGTCGAACAGCGAGGCTAGGTAGGCCATGCCGCCGATGGCGTCAAGCTGGTCCCGGTTCTTTAACTCGTTCGGGACCGTCACTAAGTCAATCGGCTCGTCGCGCTCGGTCAGAAACGTGATGACGTCAAACAAGATTTGATGGTTTTCGCGGTAGAAGTCTTCTTTGTCTAAGATCTCAAAGACTTTTTCGACCGCCGAGCGCTCAATCAGCATCGCGCCGAGCGTAGATTGCTCCGCTTCGATGGAATGAGGCGGGACGTAAGCGCCGAGCGGGCCGCCCGCCGTGCCATTCCCATTCGCGGAACTATTGCCGCCGAAAGCGTTGCCGCCAAAGCCGCCGTTATAGCCGCCGCCGTTGGTACGGCTGCGCTTGTCGTTGTCACTGGGCATGGGATGAGCCGGGAGAGAATAAGAAGTGGGGCGCGTCTTGAACGCGCCCCGCGAGGAGGCGAAAATTAAGCGGCGACGACGGCGACTTTGAGCGGAACCGTCACTTCGCGGTGAAGCTTGATGGGGATGTCGTATTCGCCGACGGCTTTGATCGGGTCGAGCAGGCCGACTTTGCGCTTGTCAAGCTTGATGGCAAGGTCTTTTTCGACGGCTTCGGCGATGTCGGCGGCGGTGACGCGGCCATACAGGCGGCTGTTTTCACCGGCTTTTACGGTCAGCGTGATGGTCTTGTCGGTAAGCAGCTCGGCGGTCCGGTCGGCGTCGGCCCGCAGCTTTTCCGTTTTGCGCTCTTCCTGCGCGTTCTTCGCTTGCAGGTTCTTCAGCGCCCCACCGCCGGCTTCAATCGCGAGCTTTCGGGGGTACAGGTAGTTCCGGGCGTAGCCATCGGCGACGGAGACGACGTCTCCCTGTTTGCCTTTGTGTTCAATGTCCTGCAAAAGTATGACTTTCATACTGCGCTTTTCTTTCATGGTCTTGTTTCCTTTGTGTTCTATCAAACTTGTGCGTTACTTCGATTTTCGGTATTCCAGCCCAATCAAGGCGCTGCTTTGGCGGCTGCGGTTTAAGTTCTCGCCGCCCAGCACCAGCCCCAGTTCCGGGGCCAGCATCAGCGTCCCTTTGGCGTCTATCCGAAAGTTGTTCGGGTCGTAAAAGTCCAAAGACAGCGTTTCGCGCTTGCCGAGGCCGACATCTGCACCGACGGCCAGCTTGGACGCATAAACCCCGGCCCGGCCCGCGACAAGGCCCTTTTTATCTAAAGCCTGCCCGCCTTCTAAAATCAGCTTGTTCGCGTCGCCGAAGCCGTAGATGCCGGCCCGGACGAACGTGACCGGCGTGACACTGAGCGGAACAACGGCGTCAATGTCGGTCCGAAAGTGCCTGCCGCGCGTGTCGTACAGCGCCTGCACGCGCGGCAGGTACTCTGGGGCGCCCCGCGATGGCTCCGGCGTGACGGCGGCAGGTGTGCCGGGCTTGCCGGCGCCGGGCAGGACAACCGCGCCGATGCCCGGTGCGGCGATGACTGCGGCAGTTTTGCGCCGCCCGCCGGCGATTTTGTTCAGGCGCTCAATCAGGAACTCGGCCTGCTCGCTGCTGTCCCGAATGTTCTGCACGGTGTCTTTCAGATTGCTTTGCGTCTTCGGGTCGGCGGCGACCGCGCTCAGCGACTGGAAGTTGCCGGCGATCACGTTCAGCTTGTCGGTCGTCGTCTTTAAATTGGCGACGGTGGCATCTAAGTTTTTGATCACGCCGCCGTTTTTTAGCGTATCGTTGAGCTGCCCCGTAATCCCGGCAACGGCCGAAGTCGTGTCGTTCAAGTTTCGGATCAGCGCCGCGATCTGCGCTTTGTTCTCGGACGTGATCTGCTTGACGGTGCCGGTGGTCGCCGCCAGATTATCCAAAGAAGTCTGTTCTCCATCTTTCGTCTGCTTCAAGAGCGCCAGCACTTGAGCGTTGTCTTCCGTCAGCAGGCCGTTCAGCCTGCCGGTGAGCAGCAGACCGTTTTTGGACGCCAAGTTGACATTGTTTAACGTCTGCTTCAAGCTGTTTTGGATCTTCGGATCGTTTGCCGCCGCGTTTGCCGAATCGAGCAGCGCATCTACTTTCTTTGTCGTCAGCGTCACCTGGTCCAGAAGCGTCGTCGCTTTGCTGAGCGCCGCAGTCAGATCCATAACCTTTTCGCCGCGCAGGTCGGTTTCGCCGTCATGGATGCTGTTCCCGGCGTTCTGGACGGTATTGGACGGCGGAACGACTAAAATCGTGCCGCTCGTGCCGAGAACCGGCGTTGAAATCAGAAACTGCGATCCGCGCGGAATTCGCACATCCCGCCCGTTCAGCTTGTCTTTGATCTCAAGCTTCAAATCCGCCTGCTGGGTCGGAGTGAGCGTGACGCTCGCCACTTTGCCGATCTGCACCCCGGCGAGCGTTACCGGCGTTTCGGCAGTGACTCCGCCGGCGTCGGTGAACAGCACGTCAAACGAGTAAGTGTTGCTGTTCAGCACAGCGCCTTTGAGAAAATACCACAGGCTGCCGAGAAGCAGGGCTGCAAGGACGAACACAAGTCCGACACGTCCCGCGTTTCCGAATGTCGTCATAAGCACCTAAGATTCTTTGCGTTCGGCCAAGTCTCGTGCGTTCCGCCAAGTTTTGTGCATTCAGCGCCGCGCCACATCAATCGGCCCGTGCGTTTTGCCTTGGATGAACTGCTGGACAATCGGGTTATCGCAAGACTTAATCTGGTCCGGCGTTCCTGTCGCAAGCACTTCGCCGCCGTGGATCATGGCGATCTTGTCGCTGATCCGAAAAATAGACGCAATGGAGTGCGACACCACAATGCTGGTGACGCCGAGTTTATCGCGCATCTGCATGATGAGATCGTCAATGACGCTTTCCATCACGGGGTCCAGCCCCGAAGTCGGCTCGTCGTAAAGCAGAATCTCCGGGGACATCGCCAGCGCCCGCGCCAGACCCACCCGCTTCGCCATGCCGCCGGACAGCTCCGAGGGAAACATGGCTCCCGTGCCGGGCAGACCGACCAGGGCCAGCTTTTCGGCCACATTTTGTTTAAGTTCGTCGGCGGTCAGCTTGCGGCGGCGGCGCAGGCCGAACGCAACATTCTCAAAGACCGAAAGCGAGTCAAACAGGGCCGCGTACTGAAACACCATGCCCATGCGCTCGCGCACATGGTTCAGCTCGGCCTCGGTCATGCCGACGATCTGGGCGTCGCCGATGCGAATAGTCCCGCTCGTCGGTGCGGTCAGCCCACCGATGCAGTGCAGCAGCGTCGTTTTGCCCGACCCGGACATTCCCATCACCGACAAAATCTCGCCGGGCGCGACGCTGAGGTTCGCACCGCGCAGGATCTGCTTGCCGCCGACCGTAAAGCGCAGGTCTTTGACTTCAATCCAGGCCGGTCCCTGCTCTTCCCCGGCTTCCGCGCCGAGGTCGCGGTCTTTAACGGCGTGGATCAAAATGAGGTGACCTCGCTGAACATAAAATAGGTCATCACGAAGTTCGCTAAATAGATCAAGATAATAGACAGCACGACGGCGTTGGTTGTCGCTTTACCCACTTCAGTCGCCCCGCCCCGCGTCGCCAGACCCTGATGGCAACCGACCAAAGCGATGATCAGGCCGAACACCACTGTCTTAAAAATGCCGCGCGTGAAGTCCGACAAGTCAATGAACTGCTTCATTGAGTTCCAGTAGACCACCGGCAGCACCCCTTCCGACTGCGACAGCAGGGTCCCGCCGAGAATGCCCCCGGCGTCGGCCAATGCACACACCAGCGGCATCATCAAGACGGCGGCCAGGACGCGCGGCACGACCAAATACTGCGTCGGACTGACGGCCAAAGCGCGAAGGGCGTCAATCTGCTCGGTGACTTTCATCGTTCCCAGCTCCGCCGCAATCGCCGACCCGGCCCGCGCCGCCACCACCACTCCCGTGAGGACCGGCCCCAGCTCCCGCGCGATTGCCAGCGCGACCACCGCCCCGGTGAACCCTTCCGCGCCGTACTGCTTCAAGAAAGGCGCGAAATACAGCGCCAGCACCGCCCCGGAAGTCGTCGTTGTCAGGAGCGCAATCCCGACGGAGTTGACGCCGAGCGACGACATCTGCTCGACCAAATCCCGCAGGTCCACGCCCCCGCGCATAGCTCGGATGGTCTGCCCCAGCAGCATTAAAATCTCGCCGAGGTAGGTTAAGACCACCGTAAACGGATGAAGCAGGCGCGTGAGCCAGGCGGCGCCGTGCGGCGGCGTCAGCGTGTTGGCGGTCGGGTTGACAGTCATCTGATCGGTCATCGGTCTCTCAAAAGCCTCGAAATCCGCCGTGAAATCCGGTACAGTATACTGGCAAATGGGGCGTGAAGTCAAGGCGCGGCAAACAGAGCGGAAGGCAGACACGGGGAGAGCGGGGAAAGACGAGGGCGTTCACGCCCTCGTCTGCCTTAATCTTCTGCCACCCATGCAGGACTTTTGCCGCCCTCCGCCGAACTCTCCTTCCATGCTCACCAACGAAGAAACTCTGCAAATATTCAAAGACTCCGGCGCTCTTTTAGAGGGCCATTTTCTGCTCGCATCGGGCTACCACAGCGCCGTTTACCTGGAAAAGTTTCAAGTGCTGCAATTTCCGCCGATGGTCGAGAAGCTCTGCGCCGAGATCGCCGAACGCTTTGCGAACTCCGAAGTCAGCGTCGTCGTCGGCCCCACCACCGGCGGCGTTTTATTGGCCTATGAAGTCGCCAAGCATCTCGGCGTGCGCGGCATCTTCGCCGAGCGCGGCGACGATGGCAAGGGCCGCGTTCTGCGCCGGGGCTTCGAGATCAAAGAAAACGAAAACGTGCTGCTCGTAGACGACATTCTCACCACCGGCGGCTCCATTCGGGACACCATGCAGGCCATTGAAGCCTACACCGACAATTTGGTCGGCATCGGCGTCCTCGCCGACCGCTCCGGCGGCACCGTAGACTTCGGTGTCCCCTTAGAAGCCCTGCTGCGCCTCGACGTAGAAAAGTTCGCCCCCGACGCCCTCCCCGACTGGCTCGCCGCCATTCCATTAACAGAGCGCGGCAGCACCCAGCACTTGAAGCCGCAGCAGTGAGAAGTGTCTTCAGAGGAAATGGTGGGCAGACATGAAGCGCGGGAAATGGGTGAATACGGTAAGAGATGTGGTCTCGGTATACATCCTTTGCTGGGCAGCAAGCTGGCTGGCCTGCCTATTCTTTCTGCTGCTGAACAAGGGAGAACTCCTAGAAGATTTAGGCGTCGTAAACTATATCGCCACTTTGAGTTTGCTCGCCTATGGAGGAATGCTGGCCATGTTTCTGGGGCTGCTGTTCGCAGGGTTTTCTGTCGGCAGCATGTGGCTCACAATGAAGCTATGGCGCAACAATAAGCCGAAGACGAACATTTTCACAGTCGCTATCGCACTGATATGGGCTTTGCTGCAATTCCTCGCAGAGAAATCAGTTTTAGGCGATCACAGCATGGTGTATGCTTCCCCATTTGCGGTTGCCGACCTAGTGGCCGGAGTCGTGACAGCACATTTTTTGCCGACCTTGTCACGCTCTTAAATTGTCACGCTCTTAAACAGGATACTAAACGGCTTCGGAGTGGGTACAGGCGGTTTCGGCAGCAGGGAAACTCTCATGCGGCGGCGAATAAGGGCGACATGATTGCGGTGGAAAATGTTTCCAAGGTTTACGCGGGCCAGATTGCCCTTGCGCCGACCACGCTTGCGCTTGTGCCGGGCCAAACCACGGTGCTGATCGGCCCCAGCGGCTGCGGCAAGTCTACCCTGCTGCGAATACTTATCGGGCTGATTACACCGGACACGGGCCGCGTCACCATCGGTGAGACGCTGCTGACGCCGCAGAACGCGGAAACGGAGCGTCATGCTATCGGCTATGTTATTCAGGACGGCGGCTTGTTCCCCCATCTCACCGCCGCCCAGAATGCTGCGCTTTTGGCGAAGTTCTTGGGCCAACAGCAGGGCGAAATCAAGTCTCGCATGACGGAACTCGCCGAGTTGGTTCAGCTTCCCGCCGAGGCGCTTTCGCGCTACCCGTCCCATCTCTCCGGGGGGCAGCGGCAGCGGGTCGGGCTGATGCGGGCCTTGATGCTGGACCCGCCCCTTTTGCTTTTGGATGAGCCGCTTGGCGCTTTAGATCCCATCACCCGAAGCGAGCTGCAAACCCAGCTTAAAGACATCTTTGCCCAGCTCCACAAAACGGTGGTTTTGGTGACGCATGACATGGGCGAGGCGGCCTACTTCGGCGACACGATTATTCTGATGCGGGCCGGCGAGATTGTCCAATCGGGAACGCTGGACGACCTGCTGCACCGCCCCGCCGAGCGCTACGTTTCCGACTTCATTCGCGCCCAGCGCTCGCCGTTGCCGGAAGTGAGCGCGAAGTGAAAAGAAGCCCCCCCGCCCCAATTCTGGGGAGCAATATGGAGAGGAACGTCTCGGCTCTCCTCTTACTCTGGCTCCCCAGAATTGGGGCGGGGGGGCTGCTCCTTGTCCTCCTCACCTTCCCCGCCTTCGCCCAGAAGCCGACGCTTTCCGTCGGCTCCAAACGCTTTGCCGAGTCGCGCATTTTAGGCGAGATTTTGACGCAGACGGCGAACAAGACCGGTGAGGCGGACGCCGTGCATAAATCGGGCCTCGGTAATACCGGGATTGTCTTTGCCGCGCTCGGCAGCGGCAGCATTGACGTGTATCCCGAATACACCGGCACGATCAGCCAGGAGCTTTTAAAGAGCAAAGACAAGCTGACACTGGCTCAGATGAACGGCAAGCTGGCCCCGCTCGGTTTCGCGGCGGGCGTCCCGCTCGGCTTCAACGACACCTATGCACTCGCCATGCGAGAGAACCAGGCACAGAAGCTCAGTATTAAGACGCTGTCGGATTTGGCAAAGCACCCGGAGCTGAAGCTTGGCTTGTCCCAGGAGTTCTTGAAGCGGGCCGACGGCTGGCCGGGCGTCCAAGCCGCCTACGGGCTGCCGTTCGCCTCGCCGCAGGGCTTAGACCACGGCCTCGCTTACGGCGCCCTTGCCGCCGGACAGATTGATGTTACGGACATCTATTCCACCGACTCCAAAATCGCCAAGTATCACCTGCGCGTCTTAGAAGATGACAAGCATTATTTCCCCGCCTACGATGCCGTACTGCTTTACCGAAAAGACCTGCCGACGCGGCTTCCCAAAACTTGGGCAGCTTTCACGGCCTTGCAGGGCAAAATCACGGCTCCGCAGATGATCGCGCTGAATGCAGAGGTCGAGCTGCAAAACCAGACGCCGGAGGCGGTCGCGGCAGCGTATTTGTCCGGCAGCCAAGTGACTCAGACGCGCGAGACGCTCTGGTCGGCACTGGCCGCGCCGGACTTCTGGCCGGAAACACGCCAGCAGTTGTTTCTGGTCTTCGCGTCGCTTGCCCTGAGCATTCTGGCGGGAGTCCCGCTCGGCATCTGGGCGGCCCGCACCCGCGCCGCCTCCCAGCCGATCTTAAGCCTGACGGGCCTCATCCAGACCATTCCGTCGCTGGCGCTGCTGGCGTTCTTGATTGCCCTGATGCACCGCATCGGCACGGCGCCGACCATCGCCGCCCTCTTTTTGTATTCGCTCCTGCCGATTGCCCGCAACACCTACACGGGGCTGACGGACATTTCGCCGGCCCTGCACGAGTCGGCGCTGGCGCTGGGCCTGCCGTCTTCCGCCCGGCTGCGGCTGGTCGAGCTGCCGCTGGCGTCGCGGGCGATCTTTGCCGGCATCAAGACTGCGGCCGTGATCAATGTCGGCACGGCGACCATTGCCGCGTTTGTCGGCGCGGGCGGTTACGGGGACCGAATTACGCAGGGTCTCGAAAACAATGACAATCTGCTGCTGCTGGCCGGCGCCATCCCCGCTGCTGTTTTAGCCCTGCTGGTGCAGTATGGATTTGATCTGCTGGACCGGGCCGTCGTGCCGAAAGGGCTGCGCTGAGTGTGGTTCCTGGCGCAAGCCGGGTATAATTTCCCCATGTCATCGTCGTTGCTGCACGCTGATGAAGAAACGGACGTTGGCGTCTACGGGGCATACCTGCGGGCGCAGTCCGATTCGGACCTTCTTGACATTGCGCTGCATTTGGACCCGGATAAGTATCCGGCGCGGCTCGACACCGCCGGGCGTGAGCTGCGGCGGCGCGGCCTGCTGCACGGCCCGGCGTACACGCCCGCCGAGCTTGCGGTTCGGCGGCTGGCGCTGGCAGCCCTGGCGCTTTCGCTGGTTCTGCTGGCCCTGACGTCGGTTTTGACCCCGGCCGACGCCGCCGGGCCGTCGTGGCCGACCCCGGACATGCTGACCGACGGGATGCCGATGGGCGAGTTCACCCGGCTGTTTGTC
Source organism: Capsulimonadaceae bacterium (assembly GCA_965277885.1). Lineage (GTDB taxonomy): Bacteria > Armatimonadota > Armatimonadia > Armatimonadales > Capsulimonadaceae > JANXMY01. The sequence continues at coordinate 2,498,830 of CBDIDS010000003.1, forward strand.
GTCGCCCTGCTGCGCGGTGCGGTGCTGTGGGGAGCGCATCTCGGCTTTTTTCTGCTGCTGCCGCTGTATCTGGGCGGCTGGGCCGTGCGCTTTGCCGTTCCCGCGCTTCGGCGGCAGGCACGAACCGATGTCTGGCGTCTGGCGTTTTTCGGCTTTGCCGCGCTGACCCTGACCGTGTGCGTCGCCGCCGGCCCCCAAAGCGCGGTTCCCGCACTTTTTACAGCGTCTGCCGGCTCGGATGCCCCGTTCCAGCGCGGCCTGCCCCTGTGGGACCCGTTTGCGTCCGCGCCAAGCAGTGGAGGTTCCTAAAAAATGAGCGCAAAGCATCCAAACGCCTCGGCAGATCAGTCGCGGCGGCAGTTTCTGGGAAGTGTCGTCACGGGCAGCGTCGGGCTGCTTGCGGCGGGTGTCAGCGCTAAAACTCCGACTGCGCCTGCCTCGGAGATACACGGCGATGTCCAGTATACGCCGCCGACGAAAAAGCCGATTGATGTCCGCATTCACTTGAACCAAGTCGGCTGCCTGCCCCACGAGCCGAAACGAGCGGTGATTGCCGCCACCGGAGCCGTTCTCGGCAATGAGTTTGTGCTGGTAGACGACGCGGTGGTCCCCACAATCCGGCACCGAGGCACGTTGACGGAGTTCCAGAATACCCCCAAGAAGAACTCAAAAAAGAACTCAAAAAAGCAGCCTGCTCACTTTGGGCGGCACTTCTTCGCCGACTTCAGCGCGTTCACCCGCCCCGGCCGCTACCGCCTGCGCCTCTCCGACGGGCATTTGTCGGTTCCGTTCACGATCGGCAGCGATATTTACGAGCAGGTCGTCCCGCTGATCTTGCAGTATTTCGACATTCAGTTGTGCGGCCCGCAGCAGTCCGCCCACCGGGGTCCGTGCCACACGGACGACGGCATGATCAGCGGCGGGCCGCGCTCCGGGCAGCGGATAGACGTGGTCGGCGGCTGGCACGATGCAGGGGACTATTTAAAGTTTGTCGAGACGACAAGCTATGTCACCGCGCTGATGCTGGCCGCTTACGACCGCTACGCCGCCCACTACGACCGGGCGCTGGCGGGGTACTTCCTGCGCGGCAGCCTGCCGCTGCCGCTGGCGTATGCCAAGGTCGGGCTGGACTGGCTGCTGAAAATGCACCCGCACCCGGACGAGTTCTACTACCAGGTCGGCGACGACACCGATCACGACTCCTGGCGGCTGCCGGAGCAGGACACCCCGGCGCATGACCCGAAGTGGAAGCCGCGCCCGGTCTTTTACGGCGTCGGCGCAAACCTTGCCGGGCGGACCGCCGCCGCGTTCGCCATCGCGTCCCGCCTCTACCGCTCTGCGGACCCGGCCTATGCCGCTCGGTGCCTTGCCGCCGCCCGCTCGGTGTATGCGCTGGGCTTGAAGCACCCGAAAGTCGTCACGACCAAGCCTTATGATTTCTACCCGGAAACCACCTGGCAGGACGATATGGAATGGGGCGCGATTGAGCTGTACAAAGCCGCCAGCGAGCCGGCCTACTTGGCGCAGGCCCTGCGCTTCGCCCATCTGGCCGGCCCTGCTCATACTTATACGAGCGTTTACAATGTCCATGCCCTGGCGCACGGCACATTGTACGACCATGCACCGGCGGCAGACCAGACGCGCCTGCTGGAGTACCTGCGCGTGGATGCGAAAGCCATCTGCAAGCGTTCCGAAGCCAGCCCTTACGGCCTCGGCGTGCCGTATGTCTGGGGAACAGCGGAAGCGGCGGCGGGCGCGGCGATCAACTGCCTCATTTATGCCCGGATTTCCGGCGACCGCAGCTACGCGGAGATCGCCCGCCGTCAGCGCGACTTCGTTCTCGGCACGAACCCGTTTTCCATTTGCTGCCTGGTCGGAGCGGGAACCCAGTTTCCGCTGTTCCCGCATCACCAGGTCGCCAACCTCAAGAACATCGAGCTGACCGGCGCGATTGTCGGCGGCCCGGCCGACCTGAAAACTTACTTGGAGCAGCACACCAGCCTTTCGAAGACCGAGTTTAGCGCTCAGTCCCCCAGCCCGATTTTGGCGGAAGACCGCGCTGACCAGACCAGCGTGTACCATGACGTCGTCGAAGATTATGTCACCAACGAGCCGGCAAACGACTACACCGCCAAGTTCCTGCTGCTGACCGCGTATTATATGAAGCTGTCCGATGAAGCATAAAAGCCGCCGGGCCGGGCCGAAGCCGCTGGCCGAGTACCGGCGCTTGCAGCGCGAAATCCGGCAAATCTTCGACCCGTTCACGGCCAAGCACTGCGCGTCCTGCGCGACACCCTGCTGCATCAAGCCAACCAAAGTGACTCCTGTAGATGTCGCCCTGGCCGTCGGCCTCGGCCATGAGTTTCCGCATCTTGGCGGCACGGACCCCTATGCGCCTTCGGTTTCCTATGCCGGCTCGCGCCTGTCCCTGCCGATGGTCGGCAGCGGCGCGGCAGTCCAAGAGCCGTGCGAGTATCTCGATCACTACCGCTGCACATTCCCCGACGACCTGCGGCCCTACGGCTGCACCGCGTACATCTGCGGCCCGATGTACGCTCACCTGCCCGAAGACACCCTGCGCCGCCTCCGCCGCTTGATCCGCCAATTAGAAGACGCACATACAGCAGTTTTGCGGGCTTTACAGGGATCGGGACGAATGCCGGCGGATGAAGACTAATTCCGCCTCTACACTTGAGGAACAAGCTCGCCGAAAGCTTTTATCTTCACTGCGTCCCGCAGGGGCGCGTTGCCGAACATCCGTGAATACTCCCGGCTGAATTGTGAGGCGCTGCTGTACCCTACTTGAAACGCCGCCCCCTCGGCGGTTTCTCCCCGCTCAAACATCAGACGCCTCGCTTCCAGCAGACGCAGCCGCTTTTGATACTGAATCGGACTCATAGCCGTCACTTCTTTGAAGTGCTTGAAAAAGGCCGAGCGGCTCATCGCCGCCGCCTTCGCCAACGATCCGACCTCCATCTCCTGATCGAGTTCCGCTCTGAGGCTGTAAATCGCCTGAGCGATTTTGTGAGTGCTGTTTCCGGCGTGAACAAACTGCCGGAGCGCCTGCCCGTCGGCGCTTTTCAGCAGGTGATACACCAGTTCTCTAGTCACCAGCGGCCCCAGCACGGGCGCGTCTTCGGGCGTTATGCACAGCTTCACCAGCCGGATCGCCGCTTCCAGCATCGGGGCTGTCGCGTTGCCGAGGAACACGGCCCGCGCCGGCACGTCCCCATTTTCCCGGCTCCCTGGCTTCATCTGCGCGACGACTTCGCCCAGCGTCAGCGGATCGAAATCAATCTGAAGTGCCAAAAACGGTATGGCGGAAGTCGCTGCCGCGACGTGGCTGACGACCGGCAAGTCAATCGGGGTTGCGATCGTGTGTCCGGCGCTGTAATGATAAGCGTCGCGGCCCAGCGTGATCCCCTTGCCGCCCTGCACGATGATGCTCATCGAGGGCCGCCAGTGGAGCTTCGACGGCGGGCTGGGCCGCGAGACTTGGACGCAATGGGCGCCAGGCACAGGCAAGTCATGGAAGCCGTCGCCGGGCGAAAGTGCAGTGATCAGCTCGGCTAAATCGGCTCGCAAGTCAGTCATTGCTTTATTATGGCGAGATTGGGACGATTAGGCAAGGGATTTGGACTTTTGTGGCTTCACTTCGTAAAAGCGCGGCGGTAGAATTTGTCTGATCACACCAAATGGGAGACACCACATGAAGATATTTATCACGGGAGCCAACGGGTATATCGGCAGCAGCATCACGGAGCAGGCGGTCGCCGCAGGCCACGCGGTTTATGGCCTGTCGCGCACTGAACAAGGCGATGCAAAGCTGCGGGCGCTGGGGGCGACGCCGGTGCGTGGGGATCTGACCACGCTGGACGTGCTTCGGGAGCAGAGCGCGGACGCCGATGCCGTGCTGCACCTGGCGTTTCCCGTGCTGGCAGATTATGAGGAAGTGCTGCGCCTGGATGCGGCGGCGACCGATGCACTGGCCGAGCCGCTGCGCGGAACCGACAAGCCGCTGGTAGTCAGCTCCGGGTCGGCGCTGGTGGAGCCGGACCCGGCGGGCGCGGAAACAACCGAAGAGTCGCCGTTGGCGCGGACGTTCTTTCTGAAGGACCGGGTCCGCGCGGAGCAGCATGCGCTGCGCCTGGCCGAACAAGGCGTCCGGGTCAGCGCGATCCGGCTGGCGCCTTATGTTTACGGACGCGGCGGCAGCGGCGTGGCGATTTTAATGCAGGCCGCCGCAAAGGCCGGCGAGTCGGTTTATGTGGATGACGGACAGCTCCGCACTTCCAGCGTCCACGTAGATGACGCGGCGGCGGTGTATCTTCTCGCGGCGGAAAAAGCGAACGCAGGGGATGTTTTCAATGCTGCCGCGTCGAACACCGTCACTTTGCGGGAGCTGGCCGAAGCCATCGGTGAGGCGCTCCAAGTGCCGGTGCGCTCGGTCAGCCGCACCGAGGCGGAAGCGATCTGGGGGTGGATGGTGAACTTTGTCCAGCACGAAAACAGGGCATCGAGCCGCAAAGCGATGGCGGAGCTGGGCTGGCAGCCGAAGGAAGTGGATATGCTGACGGACATCCGCGCCGGGTCGTACCGGGAACTCGTAGATCATATGGACATTCGCGACGGGTCCTACCGAGAATTGGGAGAAAAGCACCGAGAGCTGACGAAGCGGCGGCGGGGTAAGTGACCTGTGCAGGACGCAGGGTTTACTTTTCTGCCGTTGTGCGCCATAATAAGAAACAGACAAGGGAGCGTTGCTTGTAACGGCGCTCCCTCCCCTTCAGCTACTTCTTAAAGAGCTGGTGGATCGCGGCGAGTGCAGATACAATCGCGGCGACAGTCTGGGTGATGGCTCTGAGTTTCAGAGCCTTGCGCCAATTTTCTCGCTTCAAGGGCTTTCCTCCTTTCGGCAAGATTACAAGGGCAGCCTGCCAGGGCTGCCCTTGCACTTGTATGATACCTGCCTTCTTTCTCCTTAACACTCTCTTAACGATTATGGGCTATAATAGCCGCATGAATGTTCTCAAACCCCGCCTGGCGGCTTTTTCCCTGACGCTCGGATTAACTGCCGCGCTGGCCGGCTTCGGCCTGTCCCACTCCCTGCACATGGCCCACGCCGCGAAGCCCGTAACCCTGCCGGACGTGCCGACTGACGGCGGTAAAGGGACGCGGCTGCCGAACGGCTGGCAGATCACGCCGGCGGGGACGCCCATTGCGCTGCCCGGCGACCTGCCGCTCAAGATGCTGTTCAGCCCCGACGGCAAGTATCTGCTCGTGAATACCGGCGGCTACCATGACCACGGCGTTTCGGTGATTGATCCGACGACCTTGAAAGTGACCCAGAGCGTCAATTTAGGCAAAGACTGGGCGGGGATGTGCTTGGACGCGGAAGGCGACGATCTGTACGTCTCCGGCGGCGGGACGCCGGACCGGGAGTTTTTGGAAGGCGCGGCCAAAGCGGGAGCGACCCCCGAAATGCTGGATTCGTTCATGCATCCTATTCTGCACTTGGGTTTTGAGGATGGCGTGCTGACTCCAAAAAAGCCCCTAGACATTGCCGGCCTGCCCGAAGGCGCGGCACCCATTCCCGGCGACTACCACGAGAAGTTTTCCCGCTTCACGGCAGGGCTGGCGACGGGTGCGGGCGATGCGCTGTACGCGGTCAATATGCAGACCGACACGGTGTATAAGCTGGCGGGCCGCCCGCGCATGGTTGCGGCGTCGGCCAAAGTCGGCTACCGGCCTTACGGGATTGCCCTGTCGCCGGACGGGCAGACAGTCGCCGTGTCCAACATGGGCGGGAAGTCCGTGAGCTTGCTAGACGCAAATAATTTGAAAGAGACGGCGCGGGTGAGTGTCGGCAGCCAGCCGAATGAGCTGGCGTGGGCGAAAGACGGGCGGCTGTTCGTGGCGAACGCAGGAAGTAACAGCGTCAGTGTTATTATAAACGGCGTCGTGCGCGAGACGATCAAAACGTCGCTGTCGCCGCGCGATCTGGTCGGCTCGACGCCGGACGCTTTGGCCGTCTCGCCCGACGGCAAGCGGCTGTATGTGGCGAATGCCGACAACAACGATGTAGGCGTCGTTGACATCTCTAACCCTAAAGAAGCGCGGGTCTTGGGCTTTATCCCGACGGGCTGGTATCCCTGTGCGCTGGCGGTTGCGCCGGATGGCCGGACATTGTATGTCGGCACAGGCAAGGGAATGGGCTTTCGGGGTAACCCGACGGCGACGCTGTCCGATCCGCGCTCCATCCGCACGGAGCCGGTCACGGGCCACAAGTACGATTATATTGCCGGCATTTTGAGCGGCACGGTCTCCGCCGTCCGCCTGCCCGATGCAGCGGGCCTGCAAGCCTACACCCGGCAGGTGCTGGCAAACGTGCCGAAGCCGCCGACGCAGATAATTCACGGCAGGATGCCCGGCAGCATGGCAGCCATGAGCCATATCAAGCACGTCCTGTATATTATCCGCGAAAATCGAACCTATGATCAGGTAATGGGCGACATGAGCCAGGGCAACGGCGACCCCAATCTGGTGCTGTTCGGGCAGAACGTCACGCCGAACGCCCATGCACTTGCTTCTCGCTACGTTCTCCTGGACAACCTCTACTGCAACGGCGAAGTCTCCGAAGACGGGCATAAATGGTGCGACTCGGCTTACGCCACCGACTTTATCGAACACGCCTGGCCGTCGTCTTACAGCGGGCGCGGCGAGCCGGACGGCGACGAGCAGATCGTCGACTCCCCCGCCGGGCAGATCTGGGACAACTGCGCTCGGCACGGCGTTACCTACCGCTCCTATGGCGAGGCTGCCGATTTCTCGTCCACCCCCAACGCGCCGCCGGTGTTCACCGGCGACAAGGGGCTGACCGGCCATGTTAATATAGATTGGAGCAAGTTCCCCTTCGGGGTCGGACGCGACACGCAGCGGGCCGCGCTGTTCTTGGGAGAATTGAAAACCGCCGAGAAGACCGGCGTCTGGCCGCAGTTCATGGTCGCCTGGCTGCCGGAAGACCACACCGCCGGGCTAAAAGCGGGCGCGTTCACTCCCACCGCCTGCGTGGCGTCCAACGATCAGGCCATCGGCCAGATTGTCGAAGGCATCAGCCGCTCACGCTTCTGGAAAGACACGGCGATCTTTGTGATTGAAGACGACGCCCAGAACGGCCCAGACCATGTGGACGCGCACAGGACCGTCGGCCTGGTCATCTCGCCGTATGTCAAGCGAAACACTGTAGACAGCACACTGTATACGACGGCTTCGATGGTACGGACAATAGAGATGATACTCGGCCTGCCCCCGATGACTCAATACGACCAGCACGCGACGCCCATGCTGCCTTGCTTCACAGCAGCCGCCGACTTGACCGCGTATGCCGATATCAAGCCGCAGGTGGATTTGGAAGCCAAGAACCCCTTCAAAGGGCCGGGAGAAACCGCGTCGGCGAAACTCGACTTTTCCGGGCCGGACCGGGCCGACCCCGACGCGCTGAACACGATCTTGTGGAACGCACTCAAGCCGGGCATCACGCAGCCCGCGCCCGTGCGGAGTGTTCGGCTGATGCGTTAGGTAAAAGATGAAGAAACCGAAGGGGCGCTGCTTGCAGCGTCCCTTTGTTTTGCCCATAGGCGGGCAAGATATTTTACTTGACATATTCTATCGCATAGTATATACTATGTCTATGAAAGATCAGAGCGAACTGCTGCGCGGCAATGTTCCGGCGCTGGTACTGGCCGCGCTGGAAAACGACGGTCCGCAGCACGGCTACGCTATCGCCCAGGACATCAACAAGCGCACAAATAACTCGTTACAGTTCAAGCAGGGAACACTGTATCCCGTCCTGCACACAATGGAAGAAAACGGCTTCGTCACCGGCGAGTGGAAGCATGAACCCGGCGAGCGCCCCCGTCTGGTTTATGCTATCACCGACACCGGGCGGGCAGAGCTTTCGCGCCGGGTTGCGGCCTGGAAAACATTTTCAAGGGCCATGGAGATATTGATCGGCGAACGGAACGGAGAAGCCCGTGAACAGCCTTCTTGACTCGGAGCAGGCGCAAGAGCAGCTTGAAGATTACTTAGACTACCTCTGTGCGCCCCTCCTCGGCACGGTCCCCTACCCTCAGCGGCAGCGGTTCCGCCGAGAAGCCGCCGACCATCTTTGCGGGCTGGCGGAAGACTTCGCCGCCGAAGGCTTTGCGTTTAAAGACGCACTCGCGCTTGCCCTGCAAGAATACGGCGAACCCTGGCGGCTCGGCCAGAGCTTCGCCGACGCCTGGCATACCGGCGGCAGCTCCCAATACTCCGTGCGGTTTGCCGATCCCGCGACTGTCCGTGCCTTCGGCGGCTTCGGCGTCTTTTCGGTCCTGACGCTGCTTCTGATTGAGCAGTCGGTGTTCCAGCCGAACCCGTCCGCCTTGCCTTGTGCCGCTTGTCTTGCCGTCGCCGCTCCCTTTCTTGCGGGCATCCTGACCGGCCTCGGCCTGCACGGTCGCCCCGGCCTCGGCATTTGCCGCGCCATCGGCACGCTTGCCGCCGCTTCCTTCGTCATCGGCCTGCTGCTCCTGCCGCACCTTGAAGTGCTGCAATTTGCCCTGTTCCAGATCGTCTTTTGGCTTCCGATGGGCCTCCTGTCCGCTGCCGTCACCGCCGGCCTGAAGCGCCGGCACCGGCTTGAGCATTTCTCGCGAACGCTGACAAGTAAGTGAAATTGACTGCTTCATCACCTGCCGCACCGGAGAACCCTATGAACACGCAGAACACCCGCCGTGCTTTTACGCTGATTGAGCTGCTCGTCGTCATGACAATTATCGGCCTGCTCGCGGCCTTGCTATTTCCGGTGTTCGCAAAAGTGCGTGAGAATGGACGGCGCACGTCCTGTCTGTCCAATGAGCGGCAGATAGGGCTGGCTTTGCTTCAGTACACGGCAGACAATGATGCGTATTTTCCCAACGCCTTCACGCCGCACAATGCCGGCGATTGGGCGCTGCAAGTCTTTCCTTATGTCAAAGACCCAGCCGTTTACCGCTGCCCGGATGACCCGACCCTAGATGGAGAGCTGAATTTTCCGCTGCCGGTCGTCCATTATTTTGTGGACTCTTATGCCATCAACTCAAACCTTCAAGGACCGCCGGTGTCTGACTTTACCCCGACAGGAGATATTGTGAGGCAAATCCTGCCGAGCTTCTCGGAAAGTGTGCTGGCCGCCCCGACAAAGACCGTGATGCTCTTTGAGGCACAGGATGATGCCGCCGCGCTGACCACGCCGAGCAACGAATATATCGGCTGCGCGGCCTCCGGCAGCGGGGGCGACCCGGCGACGCCCGGCTCTCCCTGGGTGAGCGGATGCCGCCCGGCGGTGAATGGTGTATCCTTCAGCCCACGGTATGCGACGGGCGCGATCGGTGGGCGCGTCCCGGTTTATTCTCAGGGCAACTTTGGCCTGCTGATTGGCGGGCTGGAAGCGACCGATCCGCGTCATGGCGCAGGGGCGAACTACCTGGCTTGCGACGGTCATGCCGTCTGGCTGCGCCCGGAAAGCGTTTCCGGCGGCAAAAGCCAGCCGCCGGGTGGGGCAAACTGCGGCCAGGATGACGCGGGAGCGCTGTGCAGCGGCGGCAGCACGGCAGCGGGAACAGCGAACAGCCGCTATGCGCTGACGTTCAGCGTCAGATAGCACAAGGCCCGCGTTATAATTTTCTGCGCTTTGGAAAGGGCAGGCACGAAGATCTGGCTTTGTGTGGGATTAAGCTTTAGGAAAAAGACTGCGCTTCCAGAAACGCGGTGACGCAGTCCGGGTCCCACTGGATGCCGGCGCCGTCGCGCAGGATGGAACAGGCTTTATCCCGGCTCATGCCCTAGCGGTAAGGCCGGTCGGTGGTCATGGCGGAAAACGCATCGGCCACGGCAAGAAGCCGGGCCATCGGCGGGATTTCCGTGCCGCGCAGGCCCGCCGGATAGCCCTGCCCGTCCCACCGCTCGTGGTGGTGGCGGACGGCGGGCAGGGTTTCTTCTAATCCCGCAACCGAGGACACCATGATCGCGCCCATCTGCGGGTGCTGCTTGACCGCATCGAACTCCTCGTCGGTCAGCCGGCCCGGCTTGCGGAGGATGGCGTCGGGAACACCGATCTTGCCGACATCGTGCAGAAGGGCGGCCAGCGCGATCGTGTTCTGCTCATCTTCATTCAGCGCCAGCTTGCGAGCGATCAAAAGGCCGCCCTCCATGACGTCTTCCGAATGCCGGGCTGTGTAACGGTCCTTGTTGTCCACCGCCGTCACTAAAGCGTCCAGCAGCGAAAAGCCTTCCACAGTGCGGGCCAGCGATCGGCGGACCCGGTCGGCAGGGCTTTCGGTCTCGCCGCCGCCTTTGGAGCGGCGCAGGCGCTCGTCGGCGAGCGCGATCAGGCGGGTCCGGTCCTGCGCTTCGCGCGGGAACTGGGCCGAGCCGAGCGTGACGGACAGCGGGATGGCCGACGCTTCCCCGTCCGGCTGAAACGACAATCCGCCGAGGCTTGTTTGCAGGCGGGCGACGAGGTCGGCGGCGACCGCTTCAGCGTCCCCGCTGTCCGGCCCAATCGTCAGGAGCAGGGCGAACTCATCGCCGCCGAACCGAGCCAGGGTGTCATAAGGCCGGCAGAGCGCCGAAAGCCGTTCCGCGACCTGCTTTAGAACAGTGTCCCCGATCATGTGGCCGTAGGCGTTGTTGAAGAACTTGAAGTTGTCCAGATCCAGCATCACCGCCGCCAGGCCGGTCCCGTCGCGCTGGGTGCGGGCCGCTTCCTCATCCAGCCGCCGGTAAAACGCCCGGTGGTTCAGCAGCCCCGTCAGCGGATCCCGGTCCGCCCGCGCCAGGGCATCTTCCAGCTCGCGCTCTTTCTGTTCTTGCGCCTGCTTCCGCTCCGAAATGTCCTGCGTGACTCCAATCATGCGGCGCGGGTTGCCGGCATCATCGTAGAGAATTTTCCCGCTCGCTTCCATCCAGCGAATACCGCCGTCGGGCAGGATCACCCGGTACTGGGCATGATAATCCTGACGGTTTTGGATAGCAGTCTGTGCCGCTGCACGGGTGTGGTCCTGGTCATCGGGATGCAGGTATCCGATAAAATCATCCTGCGTGATGTCGCCGACCTCGGACCGCCCAAAGAGCTGCTTCCACAACTCGGAAATCTCGACATAGTGGTGCGTGTTCAGGTCCAAGTCCCAGGAGCCGAGCTTCCCGCTTTCCAGCGCCAAACGCAGCCGCTGCTCGACTTCAACAAGACGGCGGTTCGCCTCGGCATGCTGCTCCCTGCTCCGGACCGAAATGCCGTCGCTGAGGTTCAAAAGATGATTGGACGGCGTTGTATTCTGCGAAGGGTTCTGCATGGCACTTCTTGACGAGTGAATTGGTTTTGACAGCATTGTACCATAGATGCTTAACCAATTGTGTTGTTACAATTACCTAATAACGGCTGTCATTAAACGCCAATTCCGTCGTCTAAATCTGCATTCTGTATGCTAAGAACGCGCCTCGACCGGAGGGCGGCATGGAATAGCGGGGGAATGGGGAACAACGGCTTATGACATCACTCATTCACCGGCCTTTGACACTTGCCGAAGCGCGTCAAGTCCACGCGGCACTACGCGACACGCCGAACATTCTTGGCTACACGGTGCGGGAGCTGACGCGGTTGTCGGATGTCTATGTCGCCGAAGCCGACGGCGTTTTTGCGGGCCTGTGCTTCAGCGTGGACATGGCGCAGAATTGGACGGAGATTGCAGCGTTGTTTGTCCTGCCGCGCTTTCGGGGGCGCGGGATGGGTGATGCACTGTTCGCTGCCGCCTGGGAGCGGGCTTGGACGCGAAAGCGGCATTTATACGTTCTCAGCCGTAATCCGCAGGTCGTCGGGTGGATGGAGGCGCGGAGGATGGAAGTCAGCGCCGTCGGCTGGAAAGCGCCGCTGGCCGTGCATTGGTACATGGCGCGGTACATGGCGAGCCGCTACCGCTGGGCGGAAGGGTTTCGCAAGCGCAAGGCGATCCGCGCATCTTCTCCGCTGATGCAGGGGATCAAGCGGCAGGGGTAGGAACCCCTCCCGCCTTGCTTCGCAGGGTCCCTCCCCTGTTAGGGAAGGGCAAGAGACAAATTAGGAGAGGCCGACGGGCAAACGCGCCCAGCTTGCTGCTCTTTTCCCAAAGCCCTTCCCTAACAGGGGAGGGACCCTGCGAAGCAAGGCGGGAGGGGTTTCTATTTTGTCAGCGTCGCGGCCAGCAGCTTGACGCTGTCGTCGGCCGGGAGGGTGAGGCTGCGAACGGTCTTGGCGGGATTTAAGCTGAACCCGTAGGAATAAGCGTAGAACGTGCGCGGGTCTTTGCTGCCGTCGCCGTTGTCCCGGTAGGGCATGGACACGGCGCGGCTTTCGCCCGGAAAACGACCGGGCGCGTACCAGTCGCTGAAGTTCTGGGTCAGCGCGGCGACGGTGCCGTCGGTGTAGGTGACCAGAAGGTCCTGGCTGCGGCGGCCGCCGTTGATAGCCGTGCCGAGCAGCCACAGGCCGGAATACTGCCCCGAAGGCAGAGGGACGACCTGGCCCCGGCAGGAAACGACGTCGGGCGCGTCGGGCGGGCCGAGGGTGAAGGGAACGCTTTGCCAGACTACGCTGCGGCCTAACAGCGCACCGGAATAGGACACGCCGCCGCCGTCGAGGCCACTCGTGAGGGCAAACGTCGCGCCGTCATGGGCGATGCCGACGGTGTTGAACTGGGTGGACAGATCTACCGGCGTGCCGGAGCCGGGAACCACGGCCGGCAGGACACGCGGCCTGTCGGCGGAGGCCACCGGCGGGGTCAGGATGTTTGCAGGGTCGGCCTGGTAGTCGGCAATAAACTCCGACCAGAGCGTGTCCACGTCTTTGCCGGTGTATTTCTGGAACAGAGACGTTTTGTAGGTCCCGAACCGGACATCCTGAGAAAGCTTCGTGACCAGGCGGCTGTCGTAGTGCAGTTCGCACCAGCCTAAGAACGTCGCCGTGGTCTGGTAAGCATCATGGTAAGTGGCGCGTTTGACATTGATGCGCGGGTGGAAATGCTCCGGCTCGAACCGGACCCAGCGGATATAATCGGCGATGCCTTCGACGAGCCAAACCGGGTCATACGCGGAGTAGGCTTGGATGACATGGGAAGTCTCGTGAACGGTGAGGCCGGTGTCATCGGGATGGGCATGGCACCAGGCGGTGTTCACGGTCATCACGCCGCCGCCGGTGGCGGCGATCCCGGTCACGCCGGGGCCGGTCTTGTAGACCACGTTGACGGCGTTCGGGGTGATGAACTTGTCGGAATACAGCAGCGCGGCGGTGTCGGCCCACGATTCTTCCATCTGCTTTTCGGCGGTCGCCGCCCAGCCCGCCACTTCGGGCGCCTGCGAGATGTCCACGAACCCGCGCCCCGGCCCAAGCTGCACATGGGCGAGCTTGACCGGAGACTTCATCGAGATCTCGCGGATAATCAGCGCCGAGACGTTTTGACCGGGGTTAAGCCGGATGCGAATCGCCCGCACCAGCCGCTGCCCGGCCGCCGAAGCAATTCCATTCGCGCCAAACGACGCGGCCTGAGTGAAGTGGACGGAGTCCGGCGACGTTTCCAAAACGCCGCTTGTCAGCTTATCCTGGCCTTCGGGGTCGCCGGTGACGACTTGCAGAGACGCCACAGGGATAGCCCGCGAGAGGATCACTTCAAAGTCGTCGCCCTCGTCCATGCCGTAGACGGTCTGGAAGTAGGTGTTCAGGTCACCGTCCAGCGCCATTTCCGGGCGATGAGCGTTCGTGGACGGCATGGTGGAATACACCAGCGCGTCCACCGGCCCGGCGGGCGGCGCTTGAACGGCGCGGGGCTTCTGGGCGTGGGTCGGAGTCGGCAGAAGGGCGAGCGTGGGGAAGGCCAGGGCGGGCGCAAGCAGAAGGGAAAAGATTCGGTTCATGTGTCTCCTAGAAAATGGCAGGAAAATCGGCGAATGAGGGACCTCGGAACAAGGAGCCACGGAATAAATTCCGAGGCTCGGATAAACCACCGTCGAGGCGACGGAAGAAAAGACCTTCGCAGGCCATTCTTGTGTCGCCTCGACACTGTTTTGTCTTAGCCTCGGAATTTATTCCGTGGCTTCTTGGCGTTCTGCCGCTTACCGTGCCGCCGCCTCAGCCGGCGTCAGGATCTCAATGCCGTTGATTTTGGCGTTCTGGTCCGGGCTGTTCTTCGCCGCCGTGATATGGATCTCAATGTTGCCGTGGGCGTCCGGCATGATGCCCGTGAAGTCGCGCACGACGGCTTTATCCGTCCCGCCTGCCGCTGCGAAGATGTCGAAGTTTGTCAGCACGGGCTTGTCGTTGATAGCAATGTCTTCAATGCGCTGGCCTGCGCGGCTGTCGAAGATCTCGGCAAAGTGCAGACGGACCGTGTAAGGCCCACGCGCTTTCGGCACGGGGATCGTGTAGGTAAAGTCGCTGGCGTAGCGCTCGCTCTGGTAGACCACCGCCGGGGCGGCGTTGAGAGCGCTTGTGTCAATCGCCGGCGACGCGGCGTTGACGCTGCCGTCAATCATGTTCGGGTCGGGAACGAAACCGCCCGCAGCAGTGTCGGAGCCGCAGAGGATGCGGATCGGCAGGGTAAGCTTCACAATTTTGATCGGCGCGGACGGCGTCGGCAGAGCGGCATACTGCATCCCGGCGGGCATTCCCGACGGCGGGCGGCTTGCCAAAGACCGGCCCCAGGCTGTGTTCGGCTTCGGCCCCATTTCCAGCCGCAAAGTCCCGCCGGCAGCCAGCTCGGACTGAGTAAACCAGGAGCGCATCAGCGGCTTGCCGTTAAGGCTGGCCGACTGGATGTACATATTCGCAGCCGAGTTGTGGTCGGCAATCATCGTGAACTTCTTGCCGCCGTAATGGGCCTGGTCAAGCTGGAGTGTCGCGCGGCTCACGAGTGGGCTGCCGATGACATACACGCCGCCGACGGGGTTGACGGGGTAGAAGCCTAACGCGCTGAAAACGTACCACGCAGACATCTGGCCGCAGTCGTCGTTGCCGCACTGGCCGGCCGGGGTATCGTTGTACAGCGTGTTCATCACCTGCCGCACCCGCGTTTGGGTCTTGTACGGCGCCCCGGCGTAGTTGTAGAGGTAGGCGACATGATGCACCGGCTCGTTGCCGTGCGCGTACTGGCCGATCAATCCCGTAATATCCGGGATATTCGCGATGACATCGGATTTCGCGTCGAACAGGCCGTCCAGATGGTTCACAAACGCCGTGTCGCCGCCCATGATTTTGACCAGACCGGGGACATCCTGCATGACCGACCAGGAATACTGCCAGGCGTTCGCCTCGGTGTAGTCGGCCCAGACAAGCTGCTTGGGGTTGAACGGTCCGCGCCAGGAACCGTCGCTTTTGCGCCCCCGCATGAACCCGGTCGTGGAATCGTACACATTGCGGTAGTGAGTCGCCCTTTGTAAGAACATCTTGGCGTCGGCAGTGTGGCCGAGCTTCTGGGCCATCTGGGCGATGCACCAGTCGTCGTAGGCGTATTCCAGCGTCCGGGACACCGACTGAGACGAGCCTTCGGACGTCGAGTAGACATACCCGGCGTCGCGGTACTGGTTCAAGCCGTCATCGCTGCCCATCGCGGTCGTCCGAAGCGCCTGGTACATGGCTTCGGCGTCGGCGGGCGCAAGGCCCTTGAGGTACGCATCCGCCATGACCGGGGCCGAGTGGTAGCCGATCATGCAGTAGGTTTCGTCGTCCCAGAGCGGCCAGATCGGGGTCCGGTGCGTGCCTGCCTGCTGGTATTCCATCAGCAGCGAGTGGGTCATATCGGGGACCCGCGCGGGCTGGATCAGTGTCAAGAGCGGGCTTTCGGCCCGGAAAATGTCCCACAAAGAAAACGTCGTGTAGTTCTGGAAGCCGTTTCCCGGATGGTTTTGGTGGTCCCTCCCGCGATAAGTGCCGTCGGCATCGTTGTACAGCACCGGCGCGATCAGCGACTGGTACAGATTGGTGTAGAACGTCCGCCGGACGGCGGGGCTAATCGCGTCAACCTGCACGGCATCCAAAGCATGGCTCCACTGCCCGGCGGCGGCCGTATGAACGGCATTGAAATCCCAAGACGGCAGCTCGGCGGCCAGGTTCTTCCGTGCACCGTCTACGCTTGTCCCGGACAGGCCGACTTTCACCAGGATGGCCTCACCGGCCGCCGTTTTGTAATTCACAAATGCTTTGACCGACTTGCCGGAAGCGTCGGTCGTGCCGCCCGGAAGCCGCTGCCCGTCCTGCTCAATGCCGGCGGCGTCAAAAGGCCGGGAGAACTGCATCACAAAGAACACTTCGCGCCGCCCGCCCCACCCGTTCGAGACCCGCGATCCACTCAGTGTGGTCGCGTTCTCGACATGAAGCGTCGTCTGCACGGGATCATTGCCGACCCCGTGGGCCAGATCCAGCACAATATGCGCGGCGTCGGTCTGCGGGAACGTGTACTTATGAAAGCCGCACCGGGCGGTCGCCGTCAGCTCCGCCGTCACCTGTGGGTCCTGCAAGAAAACTTTGTAGTACCCCGGCGACGCCGTTTCCTGCGAATGGGAGAACCGCGAAGCGTACCCGTTCCCCGGCGTCCCGGCGTCGAGATGTACGTCGCCCACCGTCGGCATGAGCAGAATATCGCCGAGTCCGCCGACGCCCGTTCCCGACAGGTGGGTGTGCGAGAAGCCGAGAATGCTGCTATCTGAGTAGTGATACCCGGAAGCGCCGTCCCAGCCTTGCAGCGGCGTGTCCGGGCTAAGCTGCACAAATCCGAACGGCACCGTCGCGCCGGGATAAGTATGCCCGTGCGCGTCCGTCCCGACCAGCGGGCGGACGCAGTCCACAGGAGCCGGCGCAGCAGCAAACGCCGGATGCGCGGCCAGCGCCAGCAGCCCCAGCCCGGCGAAAGTGGATTTGGCGCGGCGACGCAGAGAAGATTTGTGTTTGGTTGTCATAATGATTCAAGATACGGAAAGATGACCAATAGGTTCCCGAAGACGGCCCCGGCAAATTGCCAGGGCCGTTAAATGAGAATCTTCACAGCAGATCAGTGTGAAACAGGCATTGGCATCATAGGCTTTCTGGCAGGCTGCACTTTAGATGCATAAGTCGGGGTTGACGCACCTGCTCCCGACTGCGCTGAAGTTGCTGACGATGCACTTGGACTAGCATCATCCTGCGGCTTACCACATCCCGCCATGAGCATGATTCCTAAGAAGATAGCGAGAAAAACGAGAATAGGTCTGATCAATTTTTCACCTCACCTTTAGAGATTGCACGGGTTGTCAGGCGCGAACAAGCAGCCATGAGACTTTGTGACGTCTGTGATGTAAGGGTAATTGCCCTTGCCATCGCCAACCTCGCCGCCCGGCCCTGTTAATGTCCACGGGTCTTTTCTCGGATCGCCATGAAGCGAGTTCCACTTGACATGACCGTCCGCGAAAGCAAAGTTGTCGCCTTCACCGTGCGTCCACTTTTGGGTCTGAGTGTAGTAAGGTGGCCCGTATACGAGCATCATATCCGTCGCTCCATTGCATCCGGTAGCAGACTGCGGGTTTGCGCCGCAAGCCACCGTGCCGGGCACATAAACGCAGTCGGATTTGTTGTCGGGGCAGTTCAACTGAGGCGATGCAATCGCGCGGCCATACCACTTGATGCCAAATTCTCCCGGCCAGAAAAGAACCGTCGTAGCAGGCTGGACGACAACATTTTGTGGCGAGAATTGAAGGTCGCCGTTGTAGGTATAGTTTGTAGCAGGCACTCCAGGCCCATATCCATACAAGTTAAAGATGCTAGTGCTTGATGGGCATTCAGCAATCTGAAATGATTTCGTGTAGGGCAGCAATGAGTTGTCCCAAACGAGACAGTCATCACCATCCTTGCAAGGTATTCCCCATCCGCCAAAGTCAATGTTCCAGGTGTCGTAAGGATCACCAGCATAGGGATTGCCGATGGGATATTTCTCGTCGTAGTCCCCCGTATACTGAATCACGGCGAGCGACAACTGCTTGAGATTGGATTCACAAGAAGCACGGCGGGCGTTCTCGCGGACCTTCTGAAAGACGGGAAAAAGAATGGCGGCGAGAATCGCGATAATGGCGATGACGACGAGCAGCTCAATCAGCGTGAAGCCTGAGCGGCGCGGGGAAGATTGGACGTTCATGAACATTTCCTTTCTGGGCTGCCATACTTCTGGCAGGATATAAGGTCTAAGAAATCACTATGGGAAGCCTTCATGCCTTGTAAGGCCGAAGGCTCCCCCGTGAGCCGGTCCTTTATTGGCAGCCGACGAAAGCCGGGGTTGTCGAGGCCGGGGGCTTAGTCACGTACCAGTTGCAGGGATTGCCGTTAGTATCGAGGCTTGTTCGAGCCCACTTCACATGACCGTCAAAATAGAGGTAATTCGAGCCGTTGGTGTGCCGGGGATCCGCGTTCTGTGGGGTTGTCGGGTTCCCGTTCCACGCAAAAGAGTTGGCAACACCGGCCGGCGGGAATGTTCCTGTATAGTCGGTACGCTGTGTCGTATAGGTGTTGTCTGAACCGCCGACACTAGCATTCCCCTCTGTGAGGAGATAGGTACTGGCGGGTGAACCCAGGGAGCCAAGCGAAATTCCCTGATTGTCGGTGCCGTTTGCGTTGGTAACACCAATCGCACTGTTGGTGCTGCCGTTTGTTGCAATGCAGTTGTAAGAGTAATCCGCGCCGTGGTAAGTGTCTGGGTCAGCGATCATTCCGTTGGGAACATCTGTCAGGCCATCATTCTGCTCATGGACCGTGCGATCCGGGCAGTAATAAAGCGCTTGAGCTTTCGTGTAGGGGTAGATCATCTCCGTCCACTTGACCCTATCGGCGATGCCGGGGTAGTTCTGCCACGCGCCAGGATAAAGTTCGTCATAATCCTGCGTGTATTGGGTGAAAGCCAGGCCGAGCTGCTTTTCGTTGGACTGGCAGGACGCCCGGCGGGCGTTCTCCCGGACCTTCTGGAAGACGGGAAAGAGGATCGCGGCGAGAATCGCGATAATGGCGATGACGACGAGCAGCTCAATCAAAGTGAAAGCCTGCGTGGAACCAGTTCTTTTTTTCAACAATTTCTCCTTAGTGATGCCGTAAAAATGCCCGCGATGGGGTGGGACGAGAACGCAAAGCGGCAGTGCTAAGTCGGACGTGAATGGAGAGACGGCGGTGTCGGCTCACAGGGCAGAACGTAAGAGGGGCAGCGAACGGACCGGGGGCGAAAAATCAAACAGCGATTTTTCTCCGGTGTTCGCGATTAAGTTGTCAGACTGCCCCCCTGCCCAAATTTTGGGGAGCAATACAAAGAAGGACAGCCAGCGGTGACGGGCTTTTCTTCTCCACTCCGGCTCCCCAGGATTGGGGCGGGGGGCTTCTCTATTCAGATTTCTCTAAAATTCGGCAGGTAGAACGCTCTACCAAAACCGTCGGCAGCAGAACGTGCTGGAACGCGGGCGGCGGCGCCGGGCCGAGGCGGCGCAAAAGCAGAGCGGCGGCTCGCTGGCCGATCCGCTCAAACGGCTGGCGCACCGTGGTCAGCAGGGCCGGACGCGCGGAATACTGGTCGTCATCGTCGAACCCCAGCACACTGATGTCGCCGGGGACACGCTTGCCCCGCGCTTCCAAAGCCGTAACAAGCATATGCGCGATCTGGTCGTTGACCGCGAACACGGCAGTCGGCGGCGCCTGCGCCAAAAGGCGATCAACGAATTCGTCCAAGCACGACGGGAACGCTGCGGTCGGCAGAGACCAAACACGCTCCGAAGAAAACGGCAGGCCCGCCTCGGTCAGCGCGTCCCGATAGCCGTCAATCCTCTGGGCCACCGACGAGGCCGGAAGGTCCCGCGTGAGATGGACAATCCGCGTGTGTCCCTGCGCCAAAAGGAACCGAGTGGCTTCTTTCGCGGCATCGTAGTTGTCTACGCCGACGAAATCACACAAAAACTGGTCATCGCAGCGGTCCACGAACACCACGGGGCGGCCCGCACTCTGTACGCCGCGCCAGGCATCCAGTGAGCCGGGTTCCAGCGTCGGCCAGACAATTGCGCCTGCGATGTCTTCGTCTAAAACCGCCGCGCAGGCTTGCTGCTCCAAAACGCCGCGCGGGGCGGTTCGCAGGTTCAGGTCGAACATCAGCGGCCGAAACGGCGCTTCCTGCGAATGCAGGACATGAGCGATGCCGCGCATGATCTCGCGGGAGCCGTGGTCCGAAGCGTGCTGCGGCAGGAGCACCGCGATGGTTCGGGACGCCGACCGGGGCCGGGGGCGCGAAGCGGGCCGAGCGCCCGCTGCCGGACCGACACGCGGGCGGCAGCCCGGCTCGCGAACGATCTGCCCGGTGCGGGCCAGCTCCACCAGCGCGGCCCGGACTGCCGAGCGGTCCAAATCAAACTCCGCCGCGAGATCGCGCTCGGCGGGCAGACGCGCTCCCGGCAGATACACTCCCTGCGCCATGCGCTCGGCGAGCGCTTCCAAAATGCGGCTGTTCTTCCGTGGGGTGTTTTTATCCATACGCTGCCGAGCCAAACAACCAAATCTCCCCTATGATGACATCGTTTTCGCTGTTTGTCAACCAAAAAACGCCCATAGAGCAAAAATTCACAAGATACCAAAAATAAATTGTCACACTTCTTCCTAAACCGTGTGCAGGCGGCTATCATACACTATGCAGTTAGAGTGGGACTTGAAGGACGATTATGCAGAGATCGGTGGCCCGGAACGGATTCGAGCCGCCGTGGAGGATGCCCTGGCGCTCGTGCCGCGCGAGCATCTGCGGCAGCTTGCGACCCTTACGACGGAAGACGAGGACCCGCGCGGCAAGGCGCTCGGCATCTGGCGGCTGGACCACCGGGGTGTCGGCATTGCCCTCTACGCCCAGCCCCATGTCCGGCCCCTGCTCGGCCTGCCGCCGGAAGTGCGGGCCTTCGCCCTGCGGCTTCACTTAGGCTACACGCTGTTCCACGAAGCTGGGCATCATGTCACGCGCTTTTTGAACAAACGCGCCGCGCCGTCCCGAAAAGCCGCATTGGTGGAGCAGAAGATCGAGCGCTGGGCCGATGAGTACGCCGAAAAGCGCCTGGGAAAGCTGGTCGCGTCCTGGCTAGGGCCGGGCGGCGTGGCGGAAGCGCCTGCCGAGCGGAAGGCGCTTCAAGCAGCCCTGCACGCCCTGCGCTTGAATCTGGTGGTGACGCTGGACACGAGGACAAGTATGGATACGGGAACAAACGGGATTGAAACGCCGTCGTAATCCGTGGGAACGGTTCGGGGTCAAAGATGACGCCGGGCCGCCTCCTCTTACGCGGCCTGCCTGGCCCGTTTCCATAGACCGACAAAGAGCCAGCCCCGGTACAGAGTGTACCGGGGCCGGTTTTTTGTGTGCAGGCGTCTAAAGAACCCCTCCCGCTCATTCTTCGCTCCCTCCCCTGTTAGGGAAGGGCCATAAAGATTTGGAAGACAATGCGCCTGTCAAGCCTCCCCGAACTTCTCCGGCCCTTCCCTAACAGGGGAGGGAGCGAAGAATGAGCGGGAGGGGTTCTTACTTCCCGCCCTGAGCGGCCAGGGCGCGGTCTACCTGGCGCAGCTCCCGGCGCAAATCAGACAAGCGCGACAGCGCCGGGTCGCTGAGAATAAGGTCCCATTCATCCGTGTCGTAGCCCGGCACGAAGCGCGGCAGGTACCCTGCGGTCTTCGGGGCGATCGGAGCGGCCCGGTCTGGGACCGAAAACGGCACGAACGCGATCTGCGAGTCGTCATACTCCGATTGCAGCCGCTTGCCGCGCCGGTTGGCATACGCCGGGTCAATTTTCGAGACAAGGCCCCACTCTTTCATGGCTTCTTCCGGCTGAGACGCAAAGAAGCAGGCCAGACCCCGGTTCGAGTGCAGCATGACATTGCGCTGGTCCAAAAGGAGGGCGCGGTCGAACATATCAATCGCCTGCTTGTGCCGCTCTAACGCCAGCTTGCCGCGTGGGTCATTTGTCTTTTTGGACGCTTTCACGATGTCTTGAAGCGTCTTGCCGGCTTTCGCGTAGGCCAGGCCCAGATTGGAAAAGTCTTCCATGCGGGTCTGGCGCAGGCCGACCACATGGCGGAACTCGGCGATGGCTTCGTCGAGCTGCCCTTTCTGGTAAAAGACGATCCCCCGGTTGGAGCGGCAGTCGGCGTTCTGCGGCTCAAACCGCACCGACAGGTCCCACTCGCGCATGGCGGCGTTCTCGTTCTTGAGAAGCGCGTGAGCATAGCCCCACTGATAATGGACCGCGTGGAAATCGGGGCGCAGCTCCAGCGCCCGCGCAAAGTTTGGGAACGACAGTTCCGGCTTGCCGATGGCGATGTGGCAGACCCCGTAATTGTTGTGAACTTCCGGGATATGCTCGTCCAGCTTCAGCGCGACTCCGAGTTCTTCCAGCCCCGCGGTGATGCTTTCCCGGCGCAGGTGCAGCCAGCCCACCTGGGCCGGAATGGAGGCATCTTTGGGACTGAGCTGGGCGGCGCGTTTCAAATGGACGCCCGCTTCGCCGAACTCGTCCGAGAGTCCCAGCGCGACCGCGAGGTTCGTATGCGCCAGGGCCGACTGCGGCCAGAGCTTGACGGCGGCTTGAAAATACTGGATCGCCTGCGGAATGAGGTGCTGCCGGGTCTTGATGACGCCGAGGGTGGTCAGGACTTCGGGCAAGTGCGGGCTGAACTGGGCGGCGCGGGAGGCATACCGATCGGCGTGGTCAAGCGCGTCCCCATCGGCATACGCTTTGCCGAGGTTTGCACAGGCTTCCCACAGATGCGAGTCCAGGTCTACAGACTCCCGGAGGGCCAGAATGCCGTCATTGATCATCCCCAGGCGGCACAAGCCGTAGCCGTAGTCGGCGCGAATAGCGGCGGAGGCCGGATCAAGGTGGGCGGCCCGCGCGAGTTTTTCGACTTCCGGCGCCCCGCCTGCCGCCTTCATCTGGGCCAGCGCCAGGTTCGTCAGCGCAGGGGCATGGGCCGGGTCGCTTTGCAGCGCGGCCTCAAACTCCGCCGCCGCGTCGTCGCCGCAGAGGGTCAGCGCCCGGCCCAGATTATTTTGAGCATCGGCTTTAAGCGCGGAGTCGTCTCCGGCCAGCATCAGCGCCTGCCGGAACTGCGGCACGGCTTCGTCATAGCGCTGCTCCCGGCAGAAGACCAGCCCCAGGCGGTTGTAGAGAGTCGGGTTCTTCGGTGCAAGCTTCAGCGCCCGCTGCAATTCGGCCAGCACGGACGGCTCTCCGGCGGGGTCAGGCTCGGCGCCAAACGCGGCAAACAAGTGGGCCTGATTTGCTGCCGGCGCGACAAGCTGAGGTCCCGCCTGCGCGGCCCGTGCAAACATTTCTCCCGCCTGCGCCGCCGCGCCGCGCCGGGCAAGTGCGACGCCGACATTGTTGAAGAACTCGGCGCCGGCGCTGCCGAGCTGCCGGGCCTGCTGGAACCAGTGAATGCTTTTCTCGATCTCGCCTTGCAGCAGAAACAGCGTCGCCAGCCGCAGCCGGGCGGTGGGGGCCAGCGCGGCGTCCTTCAGCTCCGCTTCCGCCTGTTCCTGCACCTGCGTTCCCGTTTCGGCGATCTGCGACACCAAAACGCCGTGCCGGTGTTTGATCTTGTTGCCCGGCATCATGCCGCGCAGAAGCGACAACCCGCCGCCGTGCGTGCCGGACGGAACCGCTTTACCGGACTTGCCGAGCTTCAGGAGAACGCTGCACTGGCCGCAGACGAGCGTGCCGGGGGAGTTTTTGTGGCTGCAATAAGGACACATAATAGGTTAAAAGAGCTTAAAGACCTGTATTAAAACACAGGGCGACACGGCACGGAAGCCGGGAGCGTCGCAGAATAAATGCTTCCATGTAGGGCGTAGGGCTTGCCCCTACCCTCCTCACTGCTTTGAATAAAATACCAAACACAGAACCTAGAATAGGACAAACAAAGAAAATGCAAAAGAAAATACAATGCAAAAGGAAATACAGAGGGTAGGGGCAAGCCCTACGCCCTACAAGAAACCGCAGTACCACAATCCGAGTGCGCCGAAGGCGTAGTTTTCAGCGTCTTCGCTCAATAGCCGTGCCGTTCACGGCATGGCCTTTGGCAACACGTTTTCCGGCAGGCGAATATATTTCGGCAGCTAAACCGCCAACTGCCCAAAGTACGCCCTGGAGACAGGCATCTTGCAGGCGATGGGCTGACCTTAGTGAATGCGGGAAAACAATCAGGTCGCCTACATAATACAGGCTGCCGAGAAGAAGGGCAAGTGCCATTGCACACGGAAGAAGCCATCTCATATGGCTGCACTTGACAAGGTTACGGTAGATAAACGGGCTTAACTCAAAACTGAGCGCCATGACAGCCCCAGTGAAGTCTCGCAACCAGACAATGGAGCCGATTACAAGAGCAATCACGAACAGCAGATAACCCCAGCGTCTCAGCAGTTGCATCAAACCGCTCCTTTAGTTGCGCCGCGCCCCCAAGTTCGCCAGCTCATCGGCACGGGCATTGCCTTCGCGCAGAATATGGGTCAGAGTCACGCCGCCGGGGAACAAGCGGCAGAGCGCCTGCGCTTCCACTTGAAGCGCCTTCAGATGCGGGGCGTTGATCTTGTAGCGCCCTTCCATCTGCCGGGCCATAAGCTGACTATCCGTATGCACCGTCACCCGCGCCGCGCCGCGCGTTTTCGCTTCTTCCAGCCCCCGAATAAGCGCTTTGTACTCGGCGACATTGTTTGTCGTCTGCCCGATGCCCTCGCCGATTTCGGCAAGCGTCGCGCCGTCGCTGTCCGTCACGAGAACCCCGATGCCGGCGGAACCGGGGTTGCCTTTGCACGCGCCGTCAATAAAAAGAATAAGTTCCATTGCGGCTATTATAGCACATGCGGCTAGGCGCTTGGCGGCGGGGGCCAAATATCGCTATTCGGGTTCGATGACGGCGGGACATAGCCTGTTGACGCAAAGCCTGCCGACTGCTTCCGCAGAACGGCAAGCAGACGTGCGGCTTGGAAGCCTTGAAAAATGCGAAACAGCGCATACGCATGGAACGCGACGGAAATCCAGCTTTGGAATGTCAGCAGCAAAAGGCCGTCAAGGGCATAAAAAACAGCGCCGACGATAAAGGCCCACAACGCGCCCTTGCGGGCGAAGAAGCCGTACAATGCATAGAACGCGGCAGCGGCCAGGCCAAAAGCGATTGCCGCCCCCGCGCCGAAGACAGGAGAATGGAGGCCGGCTCCATTCGCTGCCAGACTATCTATGTACTCAGTCGTTCCGAGACCCACAGCAAAGTAGAGCCGCTGTCCAAAGAGCGCCAAAACAGTGCTGAGGGCCGAAAACCCGGCGATCCAGAAGAACCAGTCTCCCCCGATTTGTGTTTGTCGCGCCGCGACGGCCTGCTGCATCGCGCCCGGTCCATTGATCATAATTTGAAAATCCTTCGTGTGACGACGCTCGCCTGGTAAATGTTCCTGGATTATTCGCGATTTGGAAAGAGAATTCCTGCTTTTTTGCCCCCCGCCCCAATTCTGGGGAGCCAGAGTAGGAAAGTGCCGGAGGCGTGGGGATTTGTCTTCTCCGTATGGCTCCCCCGAATTGGGGCGGGGGTTCCTATTTCCGCCGTCCATGCGTCCGGTAGACGAAGGCCAGCACCTGGGCGACGGCTTCAAACAGATCAGGGGGGATTTCGCGGCCAATCTCCACTGTGGCATAAAGCGAGCGGGCCAGCGGCTTGTTCTCGACTAAGGGGACTTTGTGTTCCCGCGCGGTCTCGCGGATGCGGGCAGCCATTTCGTCCTGGCCTTTGGCGACGACTTTGGGGGCCGACGATCCGCGCTCGTACTTCAAAGCGACCGCGAAGTGCGTCGGGTTTGTCACGATGACATCGGCGGTGGGGACATCCGCCATCATCCGCTTTTTGGACATCTCCCGCTGCAAGCGGCGTATCCGCGCCTTGATCTGCGGGTCGCCGTCCGACTGCTTGTTTTCCTGCTTGATCTCGGACAAGCTCATCTTCAGCGACTTCTCGAAGTCGTACTTTTGATAAGCGTAATCGGCGACGGCCAGAATCAGCAGCACGGCGCTGACCCGCAGCCCAATGGTCCAAAGCAGGCCGCCGACGACGGCAATGGTTTGTGTCAGCGGCTCGCGCATGATCGCCAAAAGCTCGCCGGACTGAATGCCGCCCCGAATGGCCGAATAACAGATGCCGCCGACCAGGCCCATTTTGAGCAGGCCCTTCAAGGCTTCGACCGACCCGCGCAGGGACACCAGGCGCTTCAAGCCCGTGGCCGGGTTCAAGCGCTCCCACTTCGGATGGAGCGCTTCGGGCGTCACCGCAAAGCCGACCTGTCCGATGCCGGACACCAGCGCCAGCACGACCGCCAGCAGGGCCACCGGCGCAAGGATTTTCCCGCCCCAGACCAGCCCCTTGAGCTGCCACTGGCGGACGGTCTCAAACGTAAACGCCGAGTCGTGCGGGTTAAACTGGAATGCCGCCTGCATATCCCGCAGGAGGCTTGTCCCGGCATCGCCCGGCAGCAGCAGGTGCAGGGCCGCAACCACGGCAAGCAAAGTCGCCGCCGCGCCGAACTCGGCGGAACGCGCGACCTGCCCGCGCTTCCGCGCTTCCGCCCGGCGCTTGGGGGTCGCCGGAAATGATTTTTCCTCGCCGTCAGCCATAGATGAATGAATAATTGCGGGCGATTGAAATCGCGGCAACAAGTGAGCAAAGTCCGCCTTCGCGGACTCCGAATTGGATTGTCTGTCTTAACCTGCGAAGGCAGGTTTCGTGTCTTTGTTGCCGCGATTTCAATCGCCCGCAGCTTCTACCTGTGCATCCCGCGCAGCAGCAGCGCCACGCCGTCCGGCGACGAGGCCGTCATCTGGGTCACCACCGCCGTGAGGAGCGGCAGGGCAGCGATCACCACCACAAAGCCGACCAGCACTTTCAGCGGCATCCCGACATAAAAGACCTGCATCGCCGGCATGGCCCGGTTCAGAAACGCGAACGCCACGTCCGTCACCATCAAAACGGCGGCAGCCGGCGCGGCGATTTGCAGCCCCGCCAGCAGCATCTGGAACGTGAGGTCGGTAAAGGAGTGCGTGAGGCCCGATACCGAAATCTGCGACACCGGCAGCTTCATAAAGGAGCGTTCCAGCGACGCCAGCAGCAGCCAGTGGCCGTTGGCAAGGAGATACAGCACCAGGGCATAGCGGTACTGGAAACTGGAAATCGGGGCGACCGATTCGTTAAACTGCGGGTTGAACGTCGCCGCCTGCGTGAAGCCCATCTGGTAGTCAATCAAAGCGCCGGCCATGCGGACGGCCACAAACAGCAGCGACACGACAAAGCCGATGAGCAGGCCGATCAATGCCTGCCCCAAGATGACTTCCGCCATGCCGAAGACTGTTCCCGGAACGTGCGCCGTCACCGTCGCCTTCACCAGCGGCAGCAGCACCAGCGAGAGAATGGCCGACAGGCCGATCTTCACCTGCGCCGGGATCTCAGTCGCCCCGAACACCGGCGCGGAGACGAACAGCGCCGAGACGCGGGCGAATACCTGCAAAAACGCCCAGAATGAGTCGGCGGAAAAGGCTGCGAGATCAAACATGGCTGCGCTATATCCTAACGAATGACCGTCGGCAGGCTGGCAAACAAGCCCGACGTAAACCCGACAATCGTGTGCAGCATCCACGGCCCCAAAACGGTCAGCGCGATTACCAGCGCGATAATCTTCGGCACAAACGTCAGCGTCTGCTCCTGAATCTGCGTCACCGCCTGAAACAAAGAAACGATCACGCCGATGACCAGCGACAAAATCAAGATCGGCATAGACATCTGAAGCGAGACCAGCATGGCATGACGCGCCAAGTCCATCGCCTGTAATTCCTGCATACATATCTCCTGTAGACTTCTACAAAGAGCTTGTACCATACTTTTACTGGGACCTCTTATAGCATTTGGAACCGGCACTGGAAGTGCCGGTCTCTGCTTTGCCGCGTTTTCAGTACCGAAATAATCTTTGCAGACATGAGGCATTTAACGCTGGATTTAACGCTGCTTTAACGGAGGGGTGCTATGCTGAGGCTGTTGAATATGTTTTGACGGGGAATGCAGCATAGAAAGAGGTCTCTCATGCAGAAGAAAACGGGGATGGTTGTTCTTGGAACCCTCTTGGGGGGAGCCTGCGGGATGGGTCTCGTCGTTGGATTGGTTTTCATTGCCGGTCAGCAGAGCGTGCTGTCCGCGCCGGCAAGACTGACCCAATCAAACAACGGGGCAAAGGCGTGGCAAACGTACAAGGACGCGCGGCTTGGCTTTACAGTCGTGCGGCCTGGCGGATGGACGGTCCAGGCGAAAAGCCGCTCGATTGTGGTCCAGGACCCAAGCCGAAGCGAGACGGTGCTGATGGAGGTGTTTACGGCGTCGCCCGGCGATACGGCGGAAGCCCGCTTGAACATGCTGGCTGAGGACCACGCCGCGCTGTTCCCCGGCGCGGAGATCGGCGACGTTTCGCCGCAGGAGTCCAAAGGTGAAGAAGTGACGGCGTCGCTGTCGTTTGGGGCGGGGACGGGGGCAGGCCGCGCCCTTTGCTCCCTTGTCAACGGCAAGGGCTTGCTGTTTGTGCTGGCCGCGCCGAGCGACACGTTCGCGGCGGACCGGCCTGTCTTGGCACGGATCGTCAAGTCGCTCCGGTTCACGGTTCCGGCGGCAAGCGCCGCACCGGCAAAAAGCGCGGGACGACTGGCAGCGGCTCAGGCGTCAGCAGCAGTGCGCGGGCTGCATTTTGTTTCGTGGACCGACCCGCAGGAGCAGGGCTTTCATGTGGATGTTCCCCAGGGCTGGAAAGCGGAAGGCGGCGTGTTCCATTCCGGGCCGGGCGATTTGCGGATCGCCTACGATGTGACTTCCCCGGCCAAAGATATGCAGGTCGTGATCGGCGACCCGCGCCTGCCCAGCACGCTGGTAACCCCGAATGAGATGCTCGGCGCACGCGAAGGGATCAACGGCTGTTTTCACTACATGGAGGCGGCGGAGTTTAACCGCTGGTACTTGGACCATCTGATGCGGCCGGGGATGGACAGCCTCACCATCGGGACAGACCATCCCCTGCCGGAAGTCTCGCGGCGGCGCACTGCTCAAGCCCAGCAGATGTTCGGCAGCAGCGCCGAAGTGGAAGTGAGTGTCGGCATCACTGAGTTTTCGGGCCTGAGCAAGCTGACCCACAAGCCAATTACAGGCATTGTGATCGGCTCGACCCAGCGCATGACTTCGCGCGGCTTTGGAGGGGAATCAACAACCTGGGTTCCCACAGCGATGATGCTGACCTGCAACGACGATGCCGCGAAGGCCCGCAACCAGCAGATTGTCATGGCAGTCTTCGCCCGGCTCCTGCAAAGCTACCGCGAAAATCCGGCGTGGGCAAACCGTCTGGCGCAGGAGGGAGCGGCGTCCGGCGAGCAGATGCGGCAGAACATGGCGCAGAACACGCAGCAGATGATCGAGCAGAGCAAGCAAAGAACAGCGCAGATTGCCCGCAGCAGCGATGCCGCGCGGGAGTCCAGTATGGGCGCGTACTGGGGCCATGTGAGCGCGGATAACGAGCGCCAGCGAGGCTTCGCCAACTGGATGGGAGACCGCACCGATGTGTCAGGCGGCGGGGAAACCACCAATGTCCAGAGCGGCAGCAGCCATTACTACCGAAACGCGCAGACCGGAACCGTCATCGGCACCGACTCCGCCGACAGCCCCGGCGTGGACTTCACCCCGCTGACCGAGCGGTAGGAAACCTCACGCAGACAGAAGCAGCAGAGCAAAAATGGCGAACACAAGGTTCGCCCCTACGGGGTTCGGATTAAGATGCAGGAACGGGAGGTAGGGCGCGAATGATGTAGGGCGCGAACCTTATGTTCGCCCTTCCTATGGGTGTTCCTGCCGTCCTATGGGTTTCTATTCCCAATACTTCGCCACCTGCGTCGGTGTTTCCCACACGGAAACGTGGTCGAGCGTGGCGCGGTCAAAGGGGGTCTGCTTGAGCGCACGGTAGATGTAGGCGGCGATGTTCTCGGCAGAGGGGGAGACGCCCTCGAAGCCGGGGACTTCGTTGAGGTAGGTATGGTCAATCGTGTCTAAGACGGCGTTGAAGGCCCGTTTGATGTCGGTGAAGTCTACCAGCATCCCGAAGCTGTCCAGCTCGGAGCCGATGTAGGCGACTTCAATCCGGTAGTTATGGCCGTGAAGGTTCTCGCAGGGACCGTTATAGTTGTACAGGCGGTGGGCGGCGGCAATGGTTTTTTCGACACGGACTTCAAACATAAAACTTTACAACTCTTTCAAGTAGCGATTGCGCTCGTCCACCAGAATCTGCTTCGGCGTGACCGGCTCGTCGGTGAAGGTGAACGCGGCGACGATGACCACGTCGCCGACGCGGATGAGATGGGCGGCGGGGCCGTTCATGCAGATCACGCCGGAGCCGGGCGGGCCGGGGATGACATACGTTTCTAAACGCTGGCCGTTGGTGGCGTTCCAGACATGCACCAGCTCGTTCGGCAGGAGATCCACGCGCTCAATTAGCTCCGAGTCAATCGTGATGGAGCCGATGTAATTGACATCGGCTTCGGTCACGGTCGCCCGGTGGATCTTCGATTTCAGCATCTGGCGCAGGCGCATGAGGAGTTACCGGCCTCCGCCTTTGCCGCCCGCCATCAGCGAGGGCGCCGCAGTCTTTGCACCGGCAGGCTTTGCCGTGCGTCGGCGCGGCTGCTGTTTCCGTGATTTCAGTTGCGGGGCGGCGGGCGGGGCCGGGGCCAGGTCAGCGACCGGCTCCAGACGGTTCTCTAAAATACGCCGCCGCATGGAAATCAGGCCGCCGAAGAACAGTAAAAGCGTTCCGATCCAGACAAAGCTGATCATCGGGCGCGTCGTCACTTCCAGCTCGAACGCCTGCGCCGGCGGGCCGCTGTCTTCGCGCATTGTGATGGTTGCGGCTTCATTCGCCGCGCCCATGCCGGGATTGGCCTGATCGCTGCTTCCGGCGTTCATGCCGGCAAAGCCGACCAGCCAGCCGCCGGGCAGTTTCAGCTCCGGCGAGCTGGGGTTCGGGTTGTCCTTATACTGAATAAACTGCGGCTTGACCAGCGAGGTCACGCCCTTGTAGGTCACGCGCAGGACGGCAGAGACGGGAAATACATCGGGAACTTGCCCCGTTGCCCGGACTAGCGGCCCCATCGGGTTGTCGAAGCGCATGAACTCAACTGTGTACGGCCCCATAGTCTTCACGTCGCCGAGCTTGAATTTGGGCTGCATCACCGGCGTTTTATAAAACTCGTCGGGGCCGTCTTTGAGCGCAAAATATAAATCTTCCCCGGCATGATGCACAATCGCCGGATGCCCGAAGATCTTCTTCGCCCCGCCCTCGACAGGCCGCATGGCAAACGGCAGCTTCGCCGTGAACCGTTCTTTGCCCGACGTAGACGCCACATCAAACAGCAGCCGATTATTGCGGTCGTTCTGCCAGTCCCCCGACATGCCCCGGTAGACCATCGTGTACGCGCCGCCAAGAAGCTGGGTAGGCCGGTCCTGCACCAGCAGCACGTCTGGGTCTTTTCGGACGAAGACAACGAGGCAGACAATGCCGAGCAGCATAATCGCCGCGCCTAAATGAGACAGCGTTCCGCCCAGTGTCCAGACAGGCCGGACAACATGTTTCGCCTGTTCTTTGCGCGGGAACAGCCGGCCCAGCAGCAGGAGGTTCGCAACGACGGCGAACACTGACGCCGTAAACAGCAAAAGCTGCGGGATGAGCCTGCCGCCGGTCAGCGGCGTTCCCAGATACTTCGCGGCCAGCACAAAGCCGAGCGCGGCGATCACCGAAATCCCGTAAGCCCAGACCAGCTTGGCGGCGTTCGCCCCGCCCTTGCCGCGCCAGGCCAGATGCGGTCCAATCCCCATGCCGAGCGCAAGCAGGACAGCCAGCGGGAACATGGCCTTGTTGTGGTAGTCTTCCCGAACCGCGCCCTGGAAGCTCGCCAGATGCAGCTTGACCCCGATGCCGGTCAAAAGCGGCGCAGACAGCCCGGCGGCGGCAATCCCCGCGCACAGCGTCAGCAGGACAATCGCCATTGTGTAGCCGAACTCGCGCGACGACACATCTTCAGTCGCCGTCTCGCTTTTCGGAATGGCTTTCTGACGCCAGATCAAAGCGCCGACCGAAGCAAGTACAGCGGTCAAAAGAACGCCGAGCAGCACATTGTTGGCATTACCACCCAGCGTCGAAAACGAATGGACGCTGAACTTGTCCAGAACGCCGGTGCGGGTCAGGAACGTCTCGTACAGCGCTCCCGAAAACGGCAGCAGGGCCAGCAGCAGGGTCGGCTTTAAGAACCCGCCGCGCACACGCTGGATTTGGGCGGCGTGCAAAAAGCCGAGCAGGAGCATCCACGGCACAAACGGGCCGTTTTCCACCGGGTCCCATTCCCAAAAGCCGCCCCACCCCAGCATTTCATATGCCCAGTACCCGCCCATCATCATGGCAAGGCCCAGTACCGAGAAGCCGAACAAGCCCCATGGCAGGGCGCGGCGCAGCCAGCCGTCCCACTCCCGCCAGCCGAGCGCGGCGAGCGCAAACGCGAACGGCACGGTCAAAGCCGCAAACCCTAAGAACAGGGTCGGTGGGTGGATCACCATCCAGTAGTTCTCTAAGTTGGGGTTCAGCCCTAAGCCTTCCGTCGGCGTCACTTGAATGCCGAACGAGTCCACAGTCGGCAGGAACGGCGGCTTGATGACCAGCATCCCCATCAAAAATAGCAGCACAGCCGCATAAATCGGCATCACTCGCCGCTCGGCGGCGCCTGCGGTGAACGCCAGCACGACGCCCAGAATGGCGATCCAGAAGCCCCACAGCAGGAACGAGCCTTCCTGCCCGGCCCAAAACGACGGGAAGTAATACAAAGGCGACATCGCCCGCGCGGAATGGTCGTACACATACTGCACGTCAAAGCGGTGCGTGACGAGGAGCGTTCCCAGCACGGCCGCCGTGGAAAGGGTCGCCGCCGCCGCCAGCACGAACGCCGCGCGTCCGACGCGCACAAACAGCGCCCCATTGCCGGGCGCATCGCGCCGGACGCAGGCAGTCAGGTAGCTGCCCATGGACACGAGCAGCGCGGCGACGGCCACCCAAATGTCGGTTGTTCCCAGTAACGGCAGTAGTGGTGACGGCATGGTGATGTGTTTCTAAGAAAGAACCCCTCCCGCCTCGTTCCTCGGCTCCCTCCCCTGTTAGGGAAGGGCAATAAAGAACAAGAAGCAGGGAAAGGGCAGTGCGCCCGCTCGGCTATTCCTAACTTATCCTAGCCCTTCCCTAACAGGGGAGGGAGCCGAGGAACGAGGCGGGAGGGGTTCTTATCCCCCATAGCTCCGGTCGGTCGTCTGTCCTTGATACTTTGACGGACACTTGACCAGCAGCTTGTCGGCGACAAAAACGCGCTGGGCCGGGTCATACGTCCCGGTCGCGTTGATGGCGACGGCCTTGCTCATGGCCGAGTCTAAATCTTCCGGCTTCGGACCTTTGTATTCGACCGCCAGAATTTGTCCGGTCGTCTTCTCCTGCATCGTGAAATGCAGGGCATGGACCGCGCTGTCATAGGCCATCGTGCCGTTGACTGGTGCTCCCATGATCTGCACGTCCGAATCGGTGGCTTTCATGGCCTCGGCAAACGGCACGGCGTTGACTAAATTGTTCTTGAACGCCACCGCGCTGAACGCCAGCGCCCCGATAATAATAATCAGGCCGATCACGGCCCCTTTGTTTTTCATGGTTACTTTTCAGCCGGCGAATGCGTGGGACTAAAGTCCTACGCTGTATGCCTGCGGCATTACTTCGTATGGGGCGAAGCGCCCAATGTCCGCCTTCGCGGACAGGGAACAGCTCAAGGAGCAAATCGTCACGCGAGTCTTATTCTTTGCCTTATTCTTTGCCTTATTCTTTGCCTTATTCTTTGTCCGCGAAGGCGGACATTAGGCGTCCTCGCCCCATACGAAGTAATGCCGCAGGCATACAGCGTAGAACTTCAGTTCCACGCTCTTCCTCTGTCTACTCTCCATCTGCTTCTTCCAGTCGCCGCATTTCTTCTTCCAGACGCTTGACCTTGCTGTCCAGGTTCCACAAATACGCCCAGAAGCCGACGAAAATCATCAGCGGGACCAGCATCAGCGGGACAAGGCTAGGCATCTTGCAGCCGCCCTTCCACGATCACGGCCTTCGGCGTGACACGAGCTTCAGACGCCGTCCGGGCCAAACGGTTCAGCCGAAACTGCACATTTTCTAACGCGACATGAACACGGAAGGCCCAAAGGTAAATCAGCGAGAGGCCGACGGAAAAGGCCGTCAGCACGATCCAGTATTCAGAGCTGAAAACCGTGTTCTTCGGGTGCAGCGTGTTCGGCGTCGAGTTCGGCAAAATCAGCGTCAGGAACGGCACAGAAACCAGCGCGAACAGCGTGTAAACCGCGCTGACCGTCGCCCGCTTGCGCCCGTCGTCAATCGCGGTTCGGAGAGCAAAATACGCACAGTAAATCAGCAGCAGCATGACAATACTGATCTGCTTGATGTCCCAGCTCCAATACGCTCCCCACTCGGCCTTCGCGAAGATCGCCCCGGTGACGGTCGTGAGCGTCCACAGCAGCAGCGCCAGGCCAAGCGACACCGACGACTTGACATCGTCTTCTAAGCGCCGGTTTTTGAGATAGCAAACGGCATACCAGACCCCGACTGTGGTGGCGACCGAGCCGACGATGGAGCAGGGAATATGAAAGACGGCGATGCGGGCCAGCGCCGGGCTGACAAACATCGGGACCGGCGGCAGCCACAAAAAGCCCGCAACAACCGACGTGCAGACCAGAAGCAGCAAGCCGACCCGGCCTAATTTTTGCGTGTTAGTCATTCCAAATATACTCAAACAGCACAAACGACGCCGTCGTCATCACCAGGCTGTAAACCGCCAGCATTTCAATGTCGCCGCGCGACTTCGCAACATGGCTCGGCAGGCCGTCGAACGCCCCGACGGTTCCCTGCACGGCGATCAGCAGCAGCGGCAGCAGCGTCGGGAACGCGACCACAAAGAACAGGGCGCTTTTGCCGGAAGACGCCTGCGAAATCAGTGCGGCAACAAACGTTGACGCGCCCGCAAGGCCGAGGCCGCCTAGAAAAAGAACACCGAACAGCAGGCCGAAGTTCACCGAGTCCAGCGGCAGCACCAAGAGAAACAGCGAGACGCTGACGGCTTCGACGAGAAAGACCAACGCGCAGTTGAACAGCCACTTCCCCGCATACACCGCCGTCGGCGGCGCATAAAGCCGAAGCAGCGGCGCGGTCCCCGCTTCTTCCTCGCGGACAAACACGCGGGCCAGGCCCGACAGCGCGGCGAACAGCAGAATGATCCACAGCAGCGCGGCCTTGACCTCCGATTTCACCGTCGCCGTGCTGAGGGCAGCGGAGACGGCAATCAGCGTCGAGATCGCAAACAGCAGGGTCGCGCCGACCGCGTACTTGGTGCGCGTCTCCACTTGCAGGTCTTTTCGGAAGACCGCCCAAGCACAGTTTAGCCAATGGTTAACGTCGTATCTCCCCAGCGCCCCGCTTCGGACGAATCGTTTGTGGCAACGACCGCGATCCGGCCCGCCGCCCGGTGCTGCGTCAAAAGCGCGTCGGCGACGCCGCGGCCCGCGCTGTCTAAAGCGAGCGTCGGCTCGTCCCAGACCAAAAGCGGCGGGTCGCCCAAAAGCGACACGGCAAGCTTGAGGCGCTGGCGCATTCCCGACGAATAGGCCGACACCAAATCCCGGCCCCGCGCCGCCGGCAGGCCGACTTGTTTGAGTTGGGCGGCAGTGTCCGTGAGCGGCAGGCCGCGCAGATGGGCAAAGAACACCAGATTTTCGCTGCCGGTCAGCTCGCCGTAGAGCTGCACATCCGGGGCGGCGTAGCCGCAGACGCCCGGAAGCACGACAAACCCCGCTTCAGGCCGAAGCAAGCCCGCGACGATCTTCAAGAGTGTGCTTTTCCCCGAACCATTCACCCCGGCGACAACGAGGCACTGCCCCGGCAGGACTTCGGCGGACACACCCGAAAACAGCGCCCGCCGCCCGTAAGCCATTGTCAAATCATGCAGGCGCAGCGTGTTCAACTTTGTCCTTTAGCCTCAGAAGTGGGTCCTGAGTTTTTGCGGGCGAATGAATTCGCAGCAACAAGTGCGCGAAACCTGCCTTCGCAGGTTAATACAGATATTCCGTATGAGTCCGCGCCTTCCGGGTAGCCAGTGCTGAAGGCGGACTTTGTGCTTTCGTTGCTGCGGTTTTAACCGCCCGCAAAAACTGATAGCACTTAACCTAACCGCAATATTCTTGCCACCGCTCGCGCACTGTCTGTTCCAGAACATCCGGGTAGGCAAAGCCAAGACATAAGGCGAGGCGGCGGCCTACTGCCGCGACTGCATTGCGATTAGCCTCAACGGCCTGCTTGATCTCGGCGCGGTTTGTCCGCGCCGAGCCGAGAACTTCCAGGCTGCGCGGGCCGACCGACTCCGTCACGGCCTGCACTACCTGCGTCAGACTGTGGATCGTGGGCCGCTGCGCGGCTTGGTCCCGGCCGGTCGCGCCTACGTACCAGAGGCGCGTCAAAACGGTCTGCTCTATGCCCAGCCCGTGCAGGACCAAAAGGTCCAAATCACGGGACAGAACACGAATGTGCTTGTGCGAGTTAATCCAAAAGTCGGCGATAGCCTGACAGATCACGGCAGGATCGGCAGGCGCCGGGTCCGTCGGCGGCGAAAGGAGGGCGGACGCCAACAACTGCCCGAACGCGGCGTCGCGGCAGCCGAGAACGAGCGTGTCGTCAGCCGGCGGGTCCCGCTCCAGGCTCTGAACGAGAAAGTCCATAATCAGGCCACTGGTCAGAAGCAAGTGGTAGAGGACCGTGCCTTCCCAGCGCATTGGGTTTATTCCGGCCACCGTCTCGCCAAGCAGCGCCGACAGGTCTTGTGCGGTCATATCAGCCCTCTGCCAGCGCGGCAGGGCATCGGGATGAACGGCGACTCGCAGGTCGAGGTCGCTGTTTTCGTCGGCGGCGCCGCGAGCAAAGCTGCCGCCGAGCCATAAAGCGGCAGCGTCCGGATCGGCCCACAGCCGGGCCGTAATGCGCCTCAGCGTTTCTTTCTGCGGCAGGCCCGCCACACCGTCAAGTGTCAGCTCTTGTGTTTTCATGGTAATGCAATCAAGCTCTTCTCATTATACCGTATGCAAAAACGCGAATCAACCTAACTTGTGAAAAAAATCACAGATCAAGTTTTTATGGCATAATCGGCCTATGAAGCGTTTTATCACCCTCTTAATTACCGGGAAGTTGCCGACAATGAGGATACAAGATTGAGAACACGCGGCACCGAGCTTCTTTGGCGCAGCAGCGCAGCCTTGCTGTTTATGGTTCTGGCGCTGGTCGGGATCCTCTTCGGGATCGCCTGGCGGCGTTCCCATCCCAGCCGGGATACGCCCCGGCTGACTGTGACGTTCCTTGATGTCGGCGACGGCGACTGCACACTGGTTCAGGCACCGGACGGGCGCACGATCCTTTTTGACACCGGGCCGGCGGATGCCGCTCCGGCACTGGCGGCCCTGCTTGCCCAGCGGCGTATTCAGACCGTTGACCTGCTGATTTTGACGTCGCCGCAGCCCGGCAGCTCCGGCGGCGTGCCGGCCCTGCTGGCGGGCGGGGTTCCCGTGTCCCAGGTTTGGGATAACTCAGTGGCCGACACCGGGGAAACGCGGCGGGCCGCGCTGGAAGCCATTCGCCGCCGTCATGTGCCGTCAAGCGTCGCCGGGGCGGGCGACACGCTCCAAATCGGGTCGCGGCTCTTTATCTCGACCCTCTGGCCGCCCGACACGGGCGATGCGTTCCGACGCGACCCGCTGCTGTGCCGCATCAATTACGGCAGCACGACGTTTCTTTTAGAAGCCCCGGCTTCGGCGCAGACCGAGCGGGATTTAGTCAGCCAGGCCGGAACGCAGATTGAGTGCGCCGGTGCGTGTACGGATTTAGTGCTGCAAGCGGCGGCCCATGCCGAAAGCTCGCCGTCCGCCGAGATGCTGCGCCGGGCGACTCCGGCGATTGTCGTGGTGTCATGCAGTTCGGCGACCGCGCCGGACCAGGCGACTTTGCACACATTAGAGGCGGCAGGCGCAGCCGTCTGGCGCACCGACACGCAGGGGACCATCACCGTCACGGCAGGCGGGCGCGTTTCCCCGACAGTCACGGCTTCGCGGCTTTAGCCGTCACTCTTCGCATCTTGTAGATATTGAAAGACAACCATGCAGATACTCAGTGCCCCGCGTGCGACCATTCCCCGGCTGGGCGACATCTTAATCGAACAAGGCATTGCCACCGAAGACCAGATCAGGCACGCGCTGGAAACGCAGGCTTCCAGCGGGCACCGGCTGGGAACGGTGCTGATCGGGAACGGCTGGGCGACGGAGGAGCAGATCACCGAAGCCCGGTCGGTCCAGCTGGATGTCGGATACGTCAACATCACCCAGCAGGCTCCCGACCCGCTTGCCGTTGCGCTGGTGCCGCTGGAGATCGCCCAGCGCTACCTGCTGCTGCCGCTTTCCATGGAAGACAGCGCAGACGGCCAGCCGGGCCGGCTGCACCTGGCGATGGTGGACCCGTGGGATATCGAGGCGACCGACTGGGTGCAGCGCGAAACCCGCCGCCGGATTGAGCCGCTGCTGGCGTCGGAAACGGGCCTCCTGGCCGCGCTGGAGCGGGCCTATCAATCGTCGCAGAACGACGCCCATTCGTCGGCCATGTCGGAAACGATTGAGCTGGCGAACCTCGACGCGCTTGACTTGGCGGTTCCCGCCGCCGAAGAATTAGATTTAGCCGACACGATCCGGCAGGGCGAGCAGGCTCCGGTCATTCGCTTTGTCAACACGCTCTTTTCGGAAGCTGTCCGCCGCCGCACGTCGGACATCCATATCGAGCCGCGCGAAAAAGATTTTCTCATTCGCTACCGCGTGGACGGACAGCTCCAAACCATCAAGACCGTTCCGCGCAGCCTGCTGGCCGCAACCGTCTCGCGCATTAAAATCCTGGCCGAGATGGACATCGCCGAGCGCCGCCTGCCGCTCGACGGGCGGATTTCCATGCGGGTCGAAGGCAAAAACATTGACCTGCGCGTCTCGACCCTGCCGACCCAGTACGGCGAGCGGGTGGTCATGCGGATCCTGGACCGCAGCTCGGCGTCCATGAGTCTCGGCGAGCTGGGCTTCTCGCCGCACAATCTGCTTTCGTTCAATTCGCTGATCCGCAAGCCGCACGGAATTATCCTGGTGACGGGACCGACGGGATCAGGCAAAACGACGACTCTGTACGCCGCACTGAACGCTCTGCGCTCGCCGGCGACTAATATCATCACCTGCGAGGACCCCGTCGAGTACGAGCTGGAAGGCATCAGCCAGTCCAACGTCAACGAGCGGGCTGGGCTGACGTTTGCCCGCCAGCTTCGGGCCATTCTGCGTCAGGACCCGGACGTCGTGCTGGTCGGCGAGATTCGCGATGCCGAAACCGCCGAGATCGCCTTCCGGGCCGCGCTCACGGGCCACCTGGTTCTGTCCACGCTGCACTGCAATGAGGCCGCCGGCGCCGTCAGCCGTTTGCTGGACATGGGCGTCGCGCCGTTCCTCATTGCATCTACCGTGGCCGGCGTCGTCGCCCAGCGGCTGGTCCGAAGGCTTTGCCCGCACTGCCGCATTGAAGTTATTCCCGACCCCGATACCCTGGCGATGTACCGTGCCCTCGGCGGCGACGCTGCGCCGGGCACGACCTTGTGGCAGGGGCCGGGCTGCCCGAAGTGTGACGGCAACGGCACGCGGGGCCGGGTAGCGGTCCATGAAGTCCTGGTCACGAACACGCGCTTCAACCGCCTGACGATGGAAGCCGCCGAGACCCATATTCTGCGCGAGGCCGCGATTGAAAACGGCATGATCCCGATGATCGGCGACGGCCTCGAAAAACTGCGTGCCGGCCTGACGACTCTCGACGACGTCCAGCGCAAAATCGGTGTCGCAATGGCGGAGTAGTACCGGACGGATCATAAAAGCCGCGCCGCCGGTTCAGGAAGCGCGGCTTTCTGCTGTCTTTCTGGCGCGTTCACGGCAGACAAAAAACGCCCGCTGCTTTTGAAGCAGCGGGCATTTTCAAAATACGGAGATTAGTGGGCGGTGTGGGCCTTGATCTCGTGGCGGGTGAAGAGGCCGGCGCCGAGGGCGGACATGGTCGGGTGCCGCTCGGCGAAGTTCAGCCGCTTGCCGTGCATTTTGGCGTTGCGGGCGGCGACTTTCAGCGCGTGATGGGTCGCGAAACCGGCGCCGACGCCGGTCATGGTCGGGTGACGCTGAATGAAGTTCGGGTTGTGCATCGGAGCCTGGGCAAGCGCCGGGGCCATCAGGGCCAGGGCAGCGGGAATCAAAGCAAGGACTGTCTTGCGGTTTGTCATGGTTACGTTCCTCCGCTTGCTACAGCGTTTTCGCGAAAAAGATAGTTCCATTAGGAACAAGTTTTTTCGTTTATTTTTCGGTTTGCCTTGCTAAACCGACAAACCTGTGTTAAGATGACTTGTCTCCGAACAATCGCCCCGCAAAGATGCCGGGCGTTTTCTCGAAAGGAATTTGTGCTTTTGCTGTTTGTGTCTTTTCGCGCTTCCGCCGTCCGCGCCGCGTGTGCGCTTTCGCTTCTTTCAGTTTCGCTTCTTTCTTTGGCTGCGGTTCCGGCTTCAGCCCATCATTCCCAAGCTCACCATCCCCGCGCCGCTCACTCCACCCCCTCTCCTGTTGTTCAAGCTCAGAACAAAGCCCTTGCTTCCGGCAGCGTCGTCCAGGCCGCGTATGCGTTTCGCGGCACTCGCTATGTGATGGGGGGCACGTCCCGCTCCGGCTTTGACTGCTCCGGCTTTGTCCGCTTTATTCTCGGCGCCGCCGACGGCGTCGCCCTGCCGCGTACCGCGCTGGAGCAGTACGAGCACGGCACGCCGATTTCTCAGGCCCAAGCCCAGCCGGGCGACTTAGTTTTCTTCAAGAACACCTACAAACCGGGCATCTCCCATGTCGGCATTTATGTCGGCGGAGGCAAGTTTGTCCACGCGGCGAACGCCCACAAAGGGGTTCGCGCCGACAGCCTGAACTCGTCCTACTACCAGGCGCACTTTGCCGGTATCCGGCGCGTCCTGCCGGCCCGGATGCGCTAAATAATTTTCGCGGGCGGCAGGCGGCTTGACAAACCCACTGGGCTTAGGGTATATTCTCTTTCGTGCGGCCCCTTGGTCTAGTGGTTATGACGTCCGCCTTTCACGTGGAAGATCACCGGTTCGAGCCCGGTAGGGGCTACTCAAATTTCATAAACAGAACAGGCCACGGCAGTGCCGTGGCCTGTTCTGTTTTCGGTTTTTGTCACTTCGGGAAATCAGAAATGCTGCCGCCTTCTTCGGACAACCTCGCGAAACGCAGCTTGAGGCCCTACACGACACTTGATATGTGGCGCGGCTTCGCCTGCCTTTTTGTCGTGCTGCACCATGAAGCGTTTATTTTGGTCGCGCGGAACCACAGCCTTGCAAGTTTTCCCCTGTACCGGGCGGGCGCACTCGGCTACCTGGGCGTGCAGATGTTTTTCGTCATCAGCGGCTACTGCATCGCCGGGGCCGCCTGCTCCGCTCTGCGGCGCGGTGACGGCTGGGCGGCCTTCATGCACGCCCGCGCCCGGCGCGTGTATCCGCCGCTTTGGTTTTCGCTGGCGCTGGCCGCCGCGCTGACCCTGCTGGCGCATTTTCTCGTCAGCTCCGGGCGGCTTCATGCCAGCGCCCTTGCCGAAGTAGACATCCTGCATCAGTCCCCGGCGTATTATCTCACCAATCTCACACTGACTCAGATGGCGTTTCACCAGGGCTTTTTGTCCATCGTCTGCTGGACGCTCTGTTACGAGATCGCGTTCTACCTCATCGTCAGCTTGTTTCTCCTTCGCCGGGCGCCGGGGCGGGAAGAAGCCGGTCTGCTGACCGGCCTCCACTGCGTCACTCTCGCCGCCCTGGTTCTGATGACAGCCGCCCCGCATCTCCGGTTTTTTCCGCTGGACCTGTGGCCGCAATTCGGGCTGGGCGTCATTGTCTACGATGTTCTCCGGCACCCGCATCAGGCGCGTCCGAAGTGGTGGCTGCTGGCGGTCGGTCTTGCGATGTCGGCGTTTATTCTCACGCGGGACCTCGCGATGAGCCTGCAAAACGAGCCAAGTCGTTTGACATTCGCCTTCACCCTCGGCTTTGCCCTGCTGCTGCTTGTTTTATACCGCTATGATGACGCCCTCAGCCGTGTTCTTCTTGTTCGCGGCTTAGTTGCTGTGGGATTGTTCTCGTACAGCCTGTATTTGACGCATCTGTTCACGCTGGGCATCGTCAACCAGATTTTGCGCCTGACTCCTCTTCCGGAGTCGGCGCATCTCGTGATTTTAGCCGCCTGCCTTGTGGTTTCTCTGCTTGTCGCCCGGCTTTTCTACCACCTGTTCGAGCGGCCCTTCGTGCAGACAAAGCGCAAGCCGCTCCCAGCGCCGGCAGCCCCCACCCCTCTCCCGGAGCCGGATTCACTCGCCAAAAGCTAATCTGTGTCCGCGATCAGTCCCCGCTGCTTCAAGATTTCCAAAATCTCCGTCACCGACTGCTCGACGCTGTCCCGGTCGGTATGCACCGTGACTTCGGGATGAAGCGGCGGCTCATAGGGGTCGGAGACGCCGG
Organism: Capsulimonadaceae bacterium; assembly: GCA_965277885.1. Lineage (GTDB taxonomy): Bacteria > Armatimonadota > Armatimonadia > Armatimonadales > Capsulimonadaceae > JANXMY01. Next base: position 2,541,697 of record CBDIDS010000003.1, read on the forward strand.
TGAAATGAGCGATTTCCCCGGCCAGCGCTTTTTTGTATAATCCCTTCACGTCCCGCGCGGCCAGCGCCTCGACGCTCGCTTCGGCGTAGACTTCCACAAACGGCACGCCGCCGTCGGCGGCGTGTTCGGCTCTCACTTCGTCGCGGGTCTCACGGTACGGCGAGATGGCTGCCGTCAGGACGACAACGCCGTTTCGGGCCAGCAGACGTGCGACATAGCCGATGCGCCGGACATTGATGTCCCGGTCTTCTTTCGAGAACGTCAAGCCTTTGGACAAATGCGTCCGTACTTCATCGCCGTCCAGCAGCTCCACTTTGAGGCCGCGCTCTTCTAAAATTGTAGTCAGCCGTCCTGTCAGCGTAGACTTGCCCGCCCCCGACATGCCCGTCATCCACAGCGTAAAGCCTTGCTGCCCTGTCATAAGCTCTCCCAAAGCGCCTGCACCTGCCGGCGCGTGTCGTCTAAACCGTCATCGGTCCAAATCACATAATCCGCCCGCGCGATCTTTTTCGAAAGCGGCCACTGCGCGGCCACTTGACGCCCTGCTTCAGCGGCATCAATGCCGTCGCGGGCGCACAGCCGCGCGATCTGCACTGGCTCCGCACAGGCGGCGACAACCACTTGGTCCAAGTCGTGTTCTGAGCCGACCTCAAACAGCAAGGGGATTTCAGCGGCTGCCGCGCGGGCTGTTTCACTCGCCCGCCACTCTGTAATCTGCTCTCGCAGCGCCGCGATGATCGGCGGGTGAGTCAGCGCTTCAAGCTGCCGCCGCGCGTCGGCGTCGGCGAAGATGATCTGAGCCAACAGCCGCCGGTTGATCTTCTGCGGTTCGAAAGCGTCCGCGCAGGCGGGAAACGCAGCCAGCACCGACGCCGTCGTCGGCGTTCCAGGGGCCAGCAGGGCGCGGGCGACGGCATCCGCGCTGACAGTCGGTGCGCCGAGATCCGCGAGCATTTGGGCCACGGTGCTTTTGCCGGTGGCGATGCCGCCGGTGATGCCGAGGATGCGCATAAAAGAAGCCTTACAAAAATATAGGATGGGCGAACACGAGGTTCGCACCCTACCATCCGTCCGGGTCTGACCCCATAGGGGCGAACCTTGTGTTCGCCCTCGTATTTGTTTGCTCCTGCCCGCAGCAAAAAAGCCCCTGCAAATGCAGGGGCTTTTCCAGTCGTTACTACTCTTTCGGTGCAGCCGCTTCGGTCTCGCCTGCCCCTTCGGTTTCCGGCTCGGCTTCGGTCAGCTCTTTGCCGAAATGCTCGCCGAAGATGTCGGCCAGGCTTGTGCCGAATGTCTCTTCGCGCTGGTTGGCACGGTAGTTCTTGAACTCTTTGTAATCGTCCTCCGAGTCCCCGCCGTAGCCGGTATCCCGGCCGCGACCACCGCCGCCTCCGCCGCTGCGCTCGCGCCGTGGCCGCTCGCGCGGCGGGCTGACCGCTCCGCCTTCGCGCTCGCCGCCGATAATCGGCCGGCCGCCATCACGCTCGCCGCCGCGGGCAGGCCGACCGCCGCGATCTCCGCCGCGCCCGCCGCCGAAGTCCGGCTCCGGCACATACGGCTGCGGCACGGCGTTCGGCGTTTCGACAACCCGCCGGATGGATAAAGTCATTTTTCGCTCGTCAGGCCGCATTTCAATGACCCGCGCTTCGACTTGGTCGCCGGGGTTGACGGCATCCGAGGGCTTCATCACGCGCCGCTCGGCCAGCTCGGACGTCGGGATAATCGCTTCGACGCCTTCTTCCAGGGTTACAAACGCGCCGAACGGAACCAAGCGGGAGATTTCCACTTTTACGAGGTCGCCGACTTTATACTTGTCGCCGATTTCTGTCCACGGGTCGGGCAAAATCTGCCGCAGGCCGAGGGAAATCCGGCCCTGATCCAGCTTCAGCTTCAGGATCATCACATCGAGTTCCTGCCCGTTCCGCAGGACTTCGCTCGGATGGTTAATCCGCGACCAGGACATCTCGGAAACGTGAAGCAGACCGTCAATGCCGCCGAGGTCAATAAAGGCGCCGTAATCGGTGACACGCCGGACAATGCCCTTGCGGACTTCGCCTTCTTTCAGCGATGCGAGGGTTACTTCTTTCTTCTGCTTGCGCTCGTCTTCCGTGGCTTCCCGGTTGGACAAAACGACTTTGCGCCGGTCGCGGTCCACTTCAATAACTTTCAGCGGAATGCTCTGACCGACGTATTTGTCGAGGTTCTGATGCTTGAAGTCGCCGGAGCCGACGTGGGACGCCGGCACAAAGCCGCGAATGCCCAGATCCACCACCAGGCCGCCTTTGACCCGCTCGGTCACCAGCGCTTGCAGGATCGTCCCGGCGTTCATCGCTTCAATGACTTTGTCCCAGGCTTTCTCAAAGTCCGCCCGCTTTTTGGACAGCAGAAGCTGGCCCTCGTCGGTGCGGCCGATGACCACAACTTTGACGGACTCGTTGACCTGAACCACATCTTCGACAGCATCGAACGGCTCACGCGACAGCTCGTTCAGGCGGATAATGCCTTCGCTTTTGCTGCCGACGTCTACCAAGACGCCGTCTTTGTCAATATGAACCACGGTGCCGACGACGACGTCGCCTTCCGAAAGCTCTTTGAACATACTTTCGTAGTCCGACTGGCTCATCATCGGGTCGGCCATGGGGTCTTCGCGCTTAGGCGCGGCCGGTGCCGGGACGGCGGCAGGCAGAGTTACGGATGCTTGTCCCGTTCCGTTTGTTGCAGGCACAGGCGCCTGGGCTACGGTGTCCGGGGCAAGGGACGCCGCCGGGGCAATAATCTCCGGGGCAGCCATCTGCTCACTGGTCACGACATCTTCAGGTACGACCGACATAATTACGTAGTGCTCCTCAGCATTGGGACACGATTGTCCCGCGATTTCTAGATTTTGAGTTAAAGTTATTTCTGGCACGTCTCGCAGTACACTGTTCCGCGATCCGTCACTCGAATTTTGATCAGCGTGTCGCCGCAGGAAACGCAGGGCTGTCCGCCCCGGTCATACACACGCGGCCTATACTGCCCGATCCGGCCTTCGGCATTCACATAATTGTCGCTGGTCGTCCCGCCGCCCTGTATGGCTTCGGTCAGCACCGCGATAATCTCCATGTTCAGCCGGGCATTTTCCGCTTTGCCCAATGAACCGGCCGGGCGCAGCGGATGAATACCCGCCCGATGTAAGGACTCATCTGCATAAATGTTGCCAACTCCGGCAACAACGGCCTGATCCAGCAAAACTGCTTTGATGGCTGTCTTCGGACGCTTCGCCAAGCCCGCCGCCAGATGCTCCGCAGTCCAGTCCAGCAGCGGCTCCGGTCCCATGCCGACCAAGCTCGGATGCGCCGCCAGATCGTCCGCCGTCGCCAGCCGCATTTCGCCCCAGCGCCAGATGTCGTGGAACCGCAGCTCCCGGCCATCATCCAGGGGAAACGCAGCGGCAAGGTACTTTTCCACCGGCGCGTCGGCTTCGACAATCCGAAGCTGGCCGCGCATATTCATGTGGAACAGTAGATAATACCCTGAATCCAGAGTTATAATCAAGTGCTTGCCGCGCCGCCCCACAGATTCGACCCGTGTATTTCGCAGATGGTCCCGGAACACATCAGGATCGGCAATCGTTCCCTTGAGCATTTTCAGGACAAACACACGAGTTTCGCCGAGTGCTCGGCCCGTCAAATGCGTTTCCAGCCCTCGCCGCAATGTTTCAACTTCCGGCAGTTCCGGCATAAATGCGTGTTTTTCTAAAAAGACTGTTTAAAACAAAATGACGCTGCGGATCACGTCGCCGTGGTGCATAGCTTCAAACGCTTCGTTCACATCGTTTAACGTAATCGTCTGCGAGACCATCTCGTCCAGCTTCAGCTGTCCTTCTAAATAAAGCTGGGCCAGCAGCGGGAAGTCATGCGACGGCAGGGCATCCCCGCAGTGGCAGACCCGCAGGCCGGCCTTGTTCCAGTACACGCCCGTCGCCATGTCGCCGAGATTAAGCGTGACAGCATCGTCCGCCGCCGGAAACCCGATGGTCGTGGCCGTGCCGCCGTAAGACAGCATCTGAACAGCCTGCTCGGTGCATTTGGGAATGCCCGTCGCCTCAAACGCGAACTCGACCCCGCCGTCCCAGCCGTCTTCGGTCAGCGCCCGCACTTGAGCCACCGGATCGCCTTTCGAAGCATTGACGGTATGGGTCGCGCCGAATGCTATGGCCTGCGCGAGCTTTTTGTCACTGACGTCCACCGCGATCACCTGCCGGGCATGCTGGAGCCGTGCGCCTTGAATGACCGACAGCCCGACCCCGCCGCAGCCGATGACGGCCACCCGCGACCCGGCAAACACCGGTGTTGTGTTCATCGCCGCGCCGACCCCGGTGACAACCCCGCAGGCGATCAAGCACGCCTTGTCGAGCGGCATTTCTTGGGGCATCTTGATCGCGGCTTTGGCGTGGACAACCGTATAATTTGAAAATGTCCCGCAGCGCAGCACCTGCGAGCAAGCAGCCCCGTCGCGCTTGCGGCGGATTCGCGGCCCAGGCCGGAGGGCCATATAGCAGTGGCGCGGGTCGCCCCGCAGGCAGCTCGGACACTGCCCGCAGGGGGCGCGGTACGCCAGCACGACCGGGTCGCCGGGCTTTAAATCTGTGACGCCCTCGCCGACGGCTTCCACATAGCCTGCACCTTCATGGCCCAGGACAATCGGAAACGCCATGCCGTTGCCGTTCAAGTTCTTGACGGTGAGGTCGGTATGGCAGACGCCGGACGCAGCAATTCGGACCAGCACTTCGCCGGGGCCGGGATCATCTACCGTCACTTCTTCGACTTCCACATTGCGCCCCGCTTCGTTCAGCAGCGCGGCCTGTCCTTCATAGGGCATGGTATTTTCCTTAAGGCCGGAGCGGAACGCCCGTCACAGCAGGCGGGACGGTCGCTTTTGCCGCCGGAAGCGTCTTCGGCGTGACGCCAGGCGCAAGCCGTGGCGTCTGCTTCGGCGCGGGGTCGGGCGGGGCGGCGAGCGAGACATCCGGCGGGACAGGGTTGCCTCGGTCGCCGTCGCCGGAGCCGGACGAGCCGACCGGGGACATCCGGCTGTAAGTGATCCCGGCGGGCTGCGGCGGCAGGGTCGGCCACTCTAACGTGCTGCCGATGCGTCCGAACTGGTAGCCGCCTGCCGCCGAACCGCCGGCGCCGGCGCCGGTCGGGGCTTCGCTGGACCCACCCGCCGGCCTCGGCCCACGGTGCAGGGCCATTTCGGGCGTGGACGGTCCGGCCAGCTGCTCGGCGGTCGGCTGAGGCCGCGAACAGCCGGACAGCAGAGGCAGCGCAGGCAGAAGCAGCAAAAAACGGACGGGGTTCAGGCGTGATGAAAACATAGGCGTGATACTTTCCGCCGACAGTATACCTGAAATCGCCGCGACTCCAAGCGGCTACCCGGCATTCGTATCACAAAAAAGTAGACGCTCTACGGTGTCGCCGACGGAAAGCGTTGCCGGGAAACGCGCATCCAGCAGCAGGCCGCGCCGCTTGCCGGCGCTGATCGCCGTTTTTTTGGCCAGCGTCGTCCGCGCCGCCAGCTTCGCGCAGGGCCGGTGCAGGGTCGGCGTCACGACCAGAAGCGCGTCACCGACCCGGAGCGTGTCGCCGGGCGCAAAGAGTTCTAAGTTCAGTCCCCGAATAATTAAATTGTCTCCGGGAACGCCGTAATCAATCTCAAGCGCGTCCAAGACTTCAGCATTCAAGGCCGAAATCTGCCGGCCCGGCACACGCCGTCCCTGCCACCACTGCTTGCCGGAATACTGCCCCTCGACGCCGATTTCAGGAATGACGCGCAGGCTGGAAACTTCCAGATGTTCGTCAGGCTGCGGCGAGACAAAGAGCGCTTCGACAAATCCAACTGCCTCAAAACGCAGCCGTGAGAGCCGGGCTTCATATTCGGCAAGAGAAGCTTGGTTGATGGTGTTGTCCATCATAGTCAAAGGCTTTCAAGAAACCCACCTAAATCGGGCTGAACGTCGCGGCCCAGGGCTGGGAGCTTTCGGTCCCGGCGGCAGTTCCATAAGGGGCAACAAGGGGCGCGGTGTTGCTGTCCTGATTGTCGGTGGGCTGCTCGACCGGGCCGCTGGTGGCGGACGGGGCGACCACAACCAGCCCCGTAGAAACCTGGCTCCCGCGCAGCCACTTGACATGGCCGTCGCAGAGCAGGAAGTTCGATCCGTCTGAATGCCGGCCGGTCGGCGCGAGATAATAACTCCCGGCAGGCGTGGTGACGAAGGTGCTTGTCCGCGCCGGCCCGTATTGCCCCATGAAGCCGGTCGCCAGCGGCAGCGTGCAGTTGGAAGTCGATTGAGCGGTAGACACGGCGGCGAACAGGCCGAACGTCGCGGGGGAGCCGTTCAAGCAGCTCGGCGCGGCGGGGCTGCCCTGGTCCCCAAACTCATCCGGCGTGGAAAGGTCGGCGACCGCCTGCGCGTCGCCGGCCGACGCCGGAAAGGCCGCTGCCGTCACTTCGCAGAGCATGACGGTCTTCGCGGGGGCGTTTAGGCGCGAATAGACGCCTTCAATTCCCTTCTGGAAGCCTTTGGTATTGGTCACTCCCGACAGGTTGAAGTTGTACGCATAAGACACCGGCGACAGCGTGTACGTCGTCCCGGCAAAGGTGTTGGTGACCGGACTGACGGCGTCATCCGGGCAGGAAAACACGCCTGCGCTTTTGACGAACGGATACACGCGGCCCGCCCAGCCGTCACCGTTCCCTAAATTGGCCCGGCCTGCCGACTGCCCCATCGGCAGGGACTCATCGGCGTCCTGTGCGTACTGGAGAAACGCCAGCCCAAGCTGCTTGAGGTTGGACTGGCAGGACGCACGCCGGGCATTCTCGCGGACACTTTGAAAAACGGGGAACAAAATCGCGGCCAGCATCGAAATAATGGCGATGACGACGAGCAGCTCAATCAGCGTAAACGCCTGGAAACGCGAGCGGCGGGGCCGAAGACGGATGAGGGAGACAGACATACAGCAAGCCTTTCTCGGACGAAAGCCGCCGCAATACGCGAGCGCATCGGCGCGGCCTTCTTTAGTATAACACACAAATTGCTCAGGACACAAAAAGAAAGTGCGCCATGTTGCAAAACACAGCGCACAAGCAGTAAAAGCAGACGGCTTGGTAGTCATCTGCCTTTACACGTTACCTTTCCATCAAGCGGTCTTTGTACGCTCGGCAGGCAGGGTTTCGGCACACAAGAAGTCCAGCACGGTGACGCCCAGCACGGCAAGGACCGCGACAAAGGCATTTTTCTGCTTGGGGTTGTCTGCGCGGAAGGCGGTGCCGAGGGTCGCCATGTCTATGATGTCGCCCCCGCCCCGCGCCCAGACCCAGCCGGTCGGGTTCGGCTGCGTGGCGAAGATGCCGATGCCTGCGCCGATCTCGCGCAGGCCGTGCATACGAATGAGCTTTTCTTTGCCATCCAGCCCCAGCAGGCGGCAGAGGTGCTTCGAGGCGAGTGTCTCGTAGAGGCCGAGGCCGAGAGAGAACCAGGCCAGGCCGGTCGCCAGTTTTTGAGCGTTCATAATGTCTTCTCCAAACGTGCAGAGTTGATTTAGTGCGCTTTCAGTGGGCCTTCTTGTCGGGGACACTCTCGGACGAATGGCCGGGGTTGACCTTTGCTGCCGGGTCCACATACGCTTTGGCGTGGTTTACCGCAGTCGCCGCCTCGCCGAAACCTGTGGCGATCAGCTTTAATTTGCCGTCGTAGGTGACGATGTCGCCCGCGCCGTAGACGCCAGGGATGTTGGTCTCCATGCGGGTGTTGACCCCGATGGAGTTGCCGACAATGTCAAAGCCCCACTGCTTGATCGGGCCTAAGTTGGTCAAAAAGCCGAGGTTAAGCAGAAGCTCGTCGCACGGGTAATACTCTTCTTGATAATTGCCGTTTGCGTCTTTGGTGCGGTTGTCGAAGATCGTCACACCTTCCACATGCTCCTCGCCATGCACCTGCTTGACTTCGTAGAACGGCTTAAACGTCACCGGCAGGGCCATGACTTTTTCAATGGTATCTTCGTGCGCCTTGTATTTGTCCGAGCGGTGAATTTGCAAAATGCTGGCCGCCGAGTCATAAAGGTTCAAAGTCCAGTCAAACGCGCTGTCGCCGCCGCCGACAACGACCAGGCGCTTCCCGGCCAAAATGCTCTTGTCGGTGACGAAGTAATGCACCCCGCGCCCTTCCAGCTCTTCCAGCCCCGCCTGCGCGATCTTGCGCGGCATGAACGCCCCCACCCCCGCCGCAATAATCGCCGACTTCGCGTAGTGGGTCCGGCCTTTTTCCGTCTGCATCGTCACGACGCCGTTGGACGTGAGATTAACTACCTTTTCGTCTAATGCCAGCGTCGGCCCGTACTGCATCATCTGCTCGCTTAAGTTTTCGACGAGGTCACGCGCATAAACTTTGGCGTAGCCCGCGACATCGAAAATCAGCTTTTCCGGGTACAGGGCCGAGAGCTGCCCGCCAAGCTGGGGCAGGCTGTCAATCACCTTTGTTTTCATCCCGCGCAGGCCCGCATAATACGCCGCGTACTGCCCCACCGGCCCGCCGCCGATAATCGCCACGTCAAACAATTCGTCTGGGTTCACTTCACTCACACTCACGCTCCGCTTCTAAATCACGCCTGGGTTGGAATAAATCAGGCTCTATTATAGGCAACAAAGGCGCTCATTGTCAAGTTCCGCACTGGCAAAAGGCGAGGGCCACAGGGATGGCGTAAACAGAACGCAGGGATGGCGTAAACAGAACAAGGGGCGAACACAAGGTTCGCCCCTACGGGTTGGTTCGGATGATGTAGGGTGCGAACCTTGTGTTCGCCCTTTCTATCACTTCTTAACGATGAACTCCGTCTTGCTCGTGTCGAAGCCTTCCGGCTCTTTTTTGGCGTCGAAGCGCCACTTGTTCGCGCCCTTGTGGAATGCTGAGTAGCCGGAAAGAACGCTCGCGAGCAGGCGGCGAGGGGTGCGCCGGACTAAATTGACTTCCGTGAGCAAGGTCAGGAACGAGACGCCTTTGCCGTAGTTGGTCAAAATGCGCCGGGCGATGTCATAAGTCGAAATCGGAGCGCCGCCCTCGACTTCATTGCGGAAGTCCAGCAATTCTTCCATCCGGGCCGGGCTGACAAACACATGAGCATCGGTCTCGTTCTCGTCCGCGAACTTATATTCATCGGGCTTGTCGGTCTTTTCCAAATAAACGACGGCTCCCGATTCAGCGGCGACTTCGGAATACACGTCAAACAGGCCGTAGACAAGCTGGACATCATAATCCACATAAATCGGGTAGCTGTTTCCCGATGCATCGCGCAGTGTCAGCTCCACGATGTTCGGCTCCGCCGGGAAGAAGCCGGGCGGGATTTGGGCCAGCGGGAAGGTCCCGATTTCTTTGTGGTGTGCTTTGACGACAAGCCGCAGACGCGGGGCATCAGCGGTCGCGCCTTCCGGCCAGAGCGTCACGTCTGCGGGTTCCTGGTCGCTGACATCCTGGGCGACCGGGTCCAAGATCTCCTCCTGCAAGCCGGGTTCCAAACCGGCGTCCGACAGCATCTGGTCCAAAATCTCGCCGTCAGCGGTCTCAAATCGGGGCAGGACTGGGAATGTCAGCGACTCCGGCAGCTGTCCGCTGATATACAGCGGCAGAGTGCCGGGAGCGCGGAATCGGTCGGTGCCGACCCACTGGAAATCGTCCGGCTTGCTGCGAAGATAAGCGGTCAGCGTCTCGGTGTCGGCGGCGAACGTCGGGCTGCCGGGCCGGATCTCAAAGATCTGGGTCAGCAGGTCGCCGGTGCGGGCATCTTCCTCGCGCCCATCAAAGTAGCTCCGCAATTCTTCGGCGTCTTCGTCCGTCACTTCCAGCGGCTTTGCGGGAACAGCAATCGCCGGGGCTGCCTCCACCGCTGCCGCCGGCTCATCGGGGGCAGTCAGCGCGGCGGCTTCCGCCTGCGTGCGCCATAGCGCCTGCACCGGGGCCAGGGCCTCGCGCAGCAGCCAGCGGTGGTCGGGCAGCGCCAAAAACGTCTCGCGGTCGGTCGCAATCGCGTCGTAAATCGCCGCGCCGTCGAATTCCTCGCCGAGAGACTTCCAGGCGAAGTATTGCAGAATACGATTATCTACCGGCTGCCCGCCGCCCGCCGAGACCAGCGTGTGCGCCGCGCCGGTCGGGTTCTCGTCCCAGTCTAAATCTTTCGCGGCAGTCTGAAACGAGGCCAGCTTGTCAGCATTTAAGTAATTGTAAAACAGAATGTCGTCTTCGCGCTCCGAAGTCAGGTCCAAAAGCCACGACCGCAGGCCATACGCCAGGCCGCCGGCAATCGGGAAGAACGGAGCGCCGCGCAGCAGCCGGGCCGCGACTTCGGTATAAGCTTCTTTCACCCGTCCGGTAATCTGGGCCAGCTCGCCCGCGACATCGTCGGTCGGAATGGGTGCGCCGTAGACCGCAATGACTTCTTCCAGCGTCCGCTCCAGCGGCTTCGTTTTGTCAAAATAGCGGCTGGTAATGTCCCAGCGGCGGTCCACAGCCACAAAGCGCCGGGGCTGCGTTTCCATCTGCCGCCGGGCAAGCGCGGGCGTGACGGCCTCGTCGCCGACTTCGCGGACAATGTCGCCGATGCGGGCCGGCTCGCCGAGGCGCACCAATGCGCGGTGCAGCAGGGTCGTCAGAAGCTCCGACGCCAGCGCTTCATGCGGGTCAGCGGCAGTCGCGGCCTTCTTGGTCGCTGTCTTTTTCTCAGATGTGCGGGTTGTCGCCATGCGGTCTCCTCGGTAATGCGGGAAATGAATGCCCGCGATGATAAAATGGGAGCCAGGGGAGACGCCACGGAATAAATTCCGAGGCTGAACAAACCACCGTCGAAGCGACGGAAGAGCAAGCCCACGGGCGATGTGCATTGTCTCGTGTCGCGGCGACACTGGTTTTCGGAGCCTCGGAATTTATTCCGTGGCATCTCCCCTGGCATTAAGTCTCTTAAAGCGCAGTCGCTTCCAAATCGTAAGGCTCGGCAGCGGTGACACGCGCCTGGATAAACGTCCCCGGCGCGGCGTCGCAGTTTTTGACCGTCACGATGCCGTCAATCTCCGGCGCGTCCCGGAACGACCGCCCAGCCACGTCCGCGCCGCGCCGTGACTCGATCAGCACCGTCAAGTCGCGTCCCAGCCATGTCTGGTTGCTGTGCAGGCTGATCCCCTGCTGCGCCGCCATCAGCGCATCGCGCCGCGCTCGCATGACTTTCGGCGGCACGGGGTTTTCCAAAGCAAACGCCGGGGTGCCTTCTTCGGCGGAGTAGGTAAAGACGCCCAATCGGTCAAAGCGCATTTCTTCGACAAAGTTTAACAAGTTGTCAAAATGGGCGTCCGTCTCGCCGGGAAAGCCGACCAGAAACGTCGTTCGCAGGGTTAAGTTCGGCAGCGTCTCACGCATCTTGCCGAAAAGCCGCTTGTACTGCTCGACCGACCCGCCGCGCTTCATGGCTTTGAGCATCCCGTCATCGCCGTGCTGAAGCGGCATATCAATATACGGAATGACTTTGGGGAAGTCGCGCAGAACGTCTAAAAGCGGCTGACGCACCATCGTCGGGTAGCAGTACAAAAGCCGAAGCCACTGAACGCCCTCCACGTCCGACAGCGCCGTGAGCAGCTCCGGCAGAGCCAGCCGCGCGTACAAGTCCATGCCGTAAGCGGTCGTGTCCTGCGCCACCAAGTTCAGCTCTTTCGCCCCGGACGCCGCAAGCTGCCGCGCTTCTTCCACTAATCGCTCAATCGGCTTGGAACGGTGCTTGCCGCGAATGCCGGGAATGGCGCAGAACGTGCAGGTGTGGTCACAGCCTTCGGAGATCTTCAGGTACGCTGTCCACGGCGTCGCCGTCGCTCGAAGCCGCGCCTGGGGGATCAGAGGATACTTGTCGGCGACCGCTTCGACCAAATTGATCTGCCGGGGCCGCGACCCGAACACGACATTGCCGATGCTCGGCCCGCTTTCAATGCCGAGAAACGCATCCACTTCCGGGATTTCTTTCGCGAGGTCGCTGCCGTAGCGCTGGGCCAGACAACCCGTCACAATGACTTTTGACACCTGCCCGCGCCCCTTGCGCCGGACCGCGTCCAAGATCGCCGCGATGCTTTCTTCCTTCGCCGACTCGATAAAGCCACAGGTGTTGACAATCAGCACATCCGCGTCCGCTTTATCCGCCGTGAACTGCACGGACTCGCCGGGCATTCCCGCCAGCGCCCCCAGCATTTCCTCGCCGTCCACCTGGTTTTTCGCGCATCCAAGCTGCACCAGACCCACTTTGGTCGTCACGTGTTATTCCCCTGCCCTTGACTCACGGCAAATTCTAAAAACAATCGCTTGAGTATACCTGAATTGGCAGGAATTCGTCAAACCATTCGCGTTAATCCTCCCACCACTCAAAGAACTGACCGGGGTTTATCCAAACAAAAATGATGCTGGCTGCACTTCCCGCGATGTAAAGACCTACTTGCCAAAGTCGCTGACGTTTTGTGTAGCTCTTCCACCGCCAGATAGTAAAAGGAAGCCATACCAAAAGCGAATACATCTCCGGTAGGTAGAGGATGCCAGTCGCGGCTTCCAAAAACGAAGAAAGCACGTCTTGCGGGCCAGCTTCGACCATTGGATGCGGCCAGTGGCCTAAGCGGAGCAAGACATCAAGGCTGTAAACGCACATCAGCATGACCCATAAAAGGGGCAAGGTGGAGACGGCAAGATGCATCCACCATAACGCTTTGTCATTAGGTTGCGGATAAAGTCGCTTGAATATTGCAATCAGGTCGGTCATACTGGAAGCCTATTACTAGAAAACCCGGATTTTAATCCGGGTCTTCTGCAAAGCGATTGTCCGCCTGCGCGGACATAAGACAAGAACAGCCTCCTGCGTAACTCTTATGTCTGCGAAAGCAGACAATCGCACTTTAAAAGACCTAGTCTTCAGACTAGGTTCCTAAACGCCGCCAGCGTCTCCTGCGCCGGCGACGGGTCATAAACGGCATAAACGACGCGCTCAAAAACACCGTGGAAGTGGCCGCTGGGGCTGAGAGCGTCGGCGAAGAGCCGGGCAACGGCAGCGGGGGCGTTGCCGAAGACGCCGCAACCCCACGCACCGAGAATGAGCGTCGTATGGCCGTGGGTTTGGGCGACAGACAGGAGCTTATGCAGGCGCGTTGTCATTGCCGGCAGAATGAAGCGGATGTTCTGCGGCTCGTTCTTCTCGACGGCTCCGGCGTTTACGGCGGGGGCGGTGATAAATGACGCGAAAAACGTGGTCTCGCGGAGGGTGCCGCCGTCAGTGCGGAAGACAGGAACATTTGGGGAGTAGATCATGTAGTCGGAATACAGGCTGGTGCCGAGGCGGCGGTTGTAGTCGTACATCTCGGTCATCGGCAGAAGCGTCGCGTACAGGCCGGAGGACCGGGCCAGCGACTCTTCCTGCGCCGAACTGCCCGACAGAAAGCCCCCGCCGGGGTTCTTGGCCGATGCGAAGTTCAGGCACACCGGGCGATGCTCGGCCAGCCGCTCCGCCGCTTCCAGCGTTGTTTCCCCGGTGACTTCAACCCGTGTTGTGAACTGTCCGGCCCGCGAGATGAGCGGATCAGGGAAGGCGTCGGGCCGGTACAAGACCGACCCGGCGATGGATGCTTGGAGCGCATCGGCGACGGAAACGCGGCGGCCCGATGGGGCTTGATAAAAGCCGCGTTCCAGAATAGCCAGCGTTTCCTGCGCGATTTCGAGCCGCTTGTCCCGGTTCATGGGTTTATGTCTTCGCCGTCATCAGCCGGGTCGGATCAACAATGTTGGCGTCAAAGATAGCGACATTTGACTGCACCTGGGCGTTGGTGCCGACGACGCAGCGCTCTAAATGGGTCCCGGCGGAAACGCGGGCGTTCTTCCAGGTGATCGTGTCTTTGAGCGTCGCGTTCGCCTCAACAACGGTGCCGTCGCCGAGGACGACATTTCCCAAGAGCTTTGCGCCTGCGCCGATGGTGACGTTGTTGCCGAGGGCCGCCGGGCCGGTGATCTCCGCCGAGGGGTCAAGCTGGACATTTTCGCCCTGGTAGATGCCGGGGGCGGTCTCGGTCAGGCCGAAGTCTAAATGCACGACGCCGTTCAGGGCATCAAAGTTGGTCTGGCGGTAGACTTGCAGGTTGCCGACATCTTTCCAGTACGCACGGGTCGAAAAGCCGTACAGCGGGCGGCCTTCGGCGAGTAATTGCGGGAAGACCTCGTTGCCGAAGCCGTAGAACGTGTCCGGCGGGATGAGGTCAAAGACGCCCGGCTCGAAGACATAAACGCCGGTGTTCGCCATCTTGGAAAACACGTCGCCGCCCTTCGGCTTTTCGAGAAAGCGCGCGATGCGCCCGTCGTCATCGGTCACGACAATGCCGAACTGTGACGGGTCTTCCACCAGTGTCGTCGCAATCGTGGACGCCGCGTGCTTTTCCCGGTGCAGGGCCATCAGCCCCGACAAATCAATGTCCGAGATGTCGTCGCCGCCGACCACCAAAAACGTCTCGCCGTTAAAGAAGTCCTGCGACCGCTTGACGCTGCCTGCGTCCCCCCAAAGTTTGTCTTCGTGGGCGTAAGAAATCTTGACGCCGAGCCGCGACCCGTCGCCAAGCCCTTCTTCAATCACAGAGCCTAAATAATGCACATTGACCCGAATGTCGTCAAAGCCGTGCTTCTTCAAATCCAGGACAATATGCTCAATCACAGGCCGGTTGACAATCGGCACCATCGGTTTCGGAATCGCGCGGGTCAAAGGGTCCAGCCGTGAGCCAACCCCCGCCGCCAGTATCATCGCCTTCATGTGTGTCTCCTTGAAAAAAGTAAGGAGCGTGGGACTGAAGTCCTACGCTGTGTGGCGCAGACGCCTAATGTCCGCCTTCGCGGACAGGGAGATTAGGGATAAGACGGTAGGCCGGATTCTTCGGCGTCGGGCCAGAGCGTGCCTTCGGCGTGATGCTGTCGTTGGTTTCGGATATACTGCACCACCTTGTCAATGTGCGGTTGGCTGACCGAGAACGCTCCATAGCTGCCCTGCCACTTGAACCACTCGCCGGGCCTCAGCTTATCGGAAACGAATAAAGACGAGC
The DNA here is from genome assembly GCA_965277885.1 of Capsulimonadaceae bacterium. Taxonomy (GTDB): domain Bacteria; phylum Armatimonadota; class Armatimonadia; order Armatimonadales; family Capsulimonadaceae; genus JANXMY01. The sequence continues at coordinate 2,556,820 of CBDIDS010000003.1, forward strand.
CGCCTTTGACGTGCTTCATCAGGTCCGCCAGCGTGATGGTATTGGAAAGCAGCGCCAGCAAATGCACATGGTCCGGCATCCCGCCCACCGCCAGCACTTCGCAGTGATCGTCGGTGCAGGCCGCCCCAATATACCGCCATAAATCGCGCTCAATATCTTCCGTAATCAGCGGCTGCCGATCCCAAGTTGCCCACACAAAATGCACCGCTACACATCACTTATTCTTCAGCATTCGTCCCTCCTTAGACCTCTCTTAACTCTTTCCCATCTTCTCCCTGCCCGCGAAGGCGGACATTAGGCGTCTGCGCCACACAGCGCAGGAATTTATTCCCACGCTCCTTACTCTCTTTCACCGATTATCTTTGCTGTTCCTGCCCCATGTCATTAGGACTTGAACAATGCCATAGGTAACTAAAACTAAAGCCGCGAGCATGACGGCGATGCTGACAGCCTCAAGAAACAATTTTTCCCGCGTCCCGGTTGGAACGGCGGATAATCCGACAAGAAACAGCATGACACCGAGACCGACGCAGTTGAAGCCGTTGCGGACATTCATTAGCGGCAATTTCATAGGGAACCTTCCTGTCATCTGTTTGGTGTCTATTACTCAAAAAACGACCGTACTGCGTCTGCCGCGAACTCGGCCTGCTCATGGGACAATTCCGGGTGGACGGGCAGGGACAGGACTTCTTCCGACGCCCGCTCGCTTTCGGGCAGGTCGCCTTGTTTGTACCCTAAAAACGCATACGCTTCCTGCAAGTGGATCGGCAGGGGGTAGTAAATCGCGGACTGGACGCCGCGCGATGCGAGGTGTTTTTGCAGGGCGTCCCGCTTGCCGTTCAGAACGCGCGTGGTGTACTGGTGGAAAATGTGATGGTTGCCGCGCTCGGTGCAGGGCAAGACAAGGCCGTCAATGCCGGACAAAGCCGTCTCGTAGAGGGCAGCGTTTGAACGGCGCTGGTTGTTCCAGTCGGGCAGGCGGCGGGCTTTGACCCGGAGCAGGGCGGCCTGGAGGCCGTCGAGACGCGAGCAATAGCCGATTTCTGTGTGGAAGTAGCCCTTGCCGCCGCTGCCGTGGAAGCGGAGGAGCTTCACTTTTTCGGCAAGTTCGTCGCTGTCGGTCAGGACCATGCCGCCGTCGCCGCAGGCGCCTAAGTTCTTGGTCGGGTAGAACGAAAGCGTATTGGCGTCGCCCCATGCGCCGAGCGGTTTCCCCTGATGCAGAGCGCCGATGGCCTGGGCGGCGTCGCCGAGAAGGGCGACCCCGTGCTTTTCGGCGATCTGGGCGAAGCGGGTCATGTCGGCAAGCTGGCCGAATAAATGCACCGGCAGGATGACTTTGGTGCGCGGCGTGATCTTGGCTTCCGCATCGTCCGGGTCTAAGTTGTAGGTGCGCGGGTCAATGTCGGCGAACACCGGGGTCGCGCCGGTGAGGCAGATGGTCTCGCCGGTGGCGATAAACGTAAATGGCGGCGTGATGACTTCGTCGCCCGGCCCGACTCCCATTGCTAAAAGGGCCAGCAGGAGCGCGTCGGTGCCGGAGTTGACGCCGAGGCCGTGTTTGGACCCGCAGAAATCGGCGGTCTCGCGCTCGAACGCGGACGCCGTGGGGCCGAGGCCGCCAAAATCGCAGGCGGCCATTGTTTCGTCAAATGCTTGGCTTAACTCTTCTTGGAGGGCGCGGTGCTGGGTCTGCAAATCCGCCATTGGGACGTTCATGGAAAAACCTTAACTAAATAAATATCGCATTATACGAGGAGTTGAAAACTCCGCGCTAAGTAATGAGTCATAAGTTCTTGCGGGCGGTTAAAACCGCAGCAACAATGGCACAAAACCTGCCTTCGCAGGTTAAGAGCAAACGTCCGCTTCCGAGTGCGCGAAGGCGCACTTTGTGCCTGTGTTGCTGCGGTTTTAACCGCCCAGTCTGCAAAGACTTAGGACACGTTACTTAGGAGAAGCCCTCTTCGAGTGGAAGACAAAGAAGCCGAGATTGGCATCTTCCGTCCGGCAGGACGTCTCTCCTAGCGCGGAGTTTTCAACTCCTCATCTTTATTGTTTACGACAACAAAAACGGCAAATTGTTACAGTAGATGCCTACAAAAGCTCGTGCCGCCCCCGTCCCTTCAGCTCGTCCACAATCTTCTTGACTTCTTCGGAGCGGGACTTGGAGCAGATAAGTGTTGCATCGGGCGTGTCAATGATGATCAAATCGTCGAGGCCGATGGTGGCGATGAGCCGCTTCGGGCTGTAAATCAGCGAGCCGTGCGTGTCTACGCCGACATGGTGGCCGATGACGACGTTTTCAGACTCTTTGCCCTCGACAGATAGTATTTCAGCCAAACGCTGCCAGGAGCCGACATCATTCCAGCCGATGTCTGCCGGGATAACCGCAACTTTGTCCGCTTTTTCAGCGATGCCGTAGTCTACCGAAATCTTTTCCAGGGTCGGGAAGACTTCGCCCATCACCGCGTCAAACTGATCCGTGCCGAGTGCGGCGACAATTTGGGCAAACGCGGCTTCCATCTGCGGCAGGTGGGTCTTGTAAAGCTCGCGCAGGGTTCGCACCGACGCGATGAACATGCCGGCATTCCAAAAGTAGCCGCCGTCGCGCAGGTACTGCTCGGCGACTTCGAGCTTGGGCTTTTCTTTAAACTGCTTAACTTCGTAGACCGGCACCCCGGCGCCCGTTTCCGCCCGCAAAGTCTCGCCGCTCTGGATGTAGCCGAAGCCGATATCCGGGCCGGTCGGCGGGATGCCGAGCGTCACCAAGTAGCCGTCGGCGGCGGATTCGGCGGCGGACTCCAAAATCTTGGCGAACTGGGCCGGGTTTAAGATGACATGGTCGGCGGGCAGGGTCGCCATGACGGCGTCCGGGCCAAGCGTTTTTTCTAAAATCGCTGCCATCAGGCCGATCGCGGGGGCGGAATCGCGCCCTTCCGGCTCGCCGACGATGTTTGCGGCGGGGACTTCCGGGAGCTGGGCGCGGACACCCTCTGCATGGCGGGCATTGGTAATGACATACAGCCGCTCCGGCGGAACCAGCGACTCGACTCGGTCGGTGGTCTCTTGAAGCATGGTCCGCTCACTGACGATGTCCAGAAACTGCTTCGGCGTTTCCTGCCGGGAACGCGGCCAGAGCCGTGTCCCGCCGCCCCCAGCGGGGATGACGACGGCAATAACAGGATTGGAAGATGACTCGCTCAAAGTTTGGCTCTTTTCAGGACGATTTTTAAAGGATTGATTTCGGGAAGAGTTTACCAAATTGCGGCCCAGCCTGTCAATCCGGCGCGTCTTGAAGGATTTTCTGCGCTTCATCCAGCTTCTCTTCCGCTGCATCCAACTTTTCTTCGGCGGCGTCCAGCTTTTCTTCCAAAGCGTCCAGAACAGCGTATGGGTCGGCGGCTTCAGACATGGCCTCGGCTTCGGGATCGTGACGATCCCGGACGCTGGGCATATCCCGGCGCAGCTCTTCCATCAGCGCGATCACTTTGGCGATCTTCTGCTCGGACAGCAGGTTCACCTGCAAATCAAGCTGGGCGCGGCGCTCGGCCAATCGTGCCTGCCGGTTCTGGGTGATGAGGACAACAATGGTCAAAAGCAGGCCGCCGGTTGAGACAAGCCAGGCCAGCAGAGGAAACGGCGGCGGGTCGAACGGGGCGAGATTGGGACGATTTTCGGGGATATTCAGAAAGATCCAGACCGCAATCGCGGCAATCGTCAGGTTCAGAAACAGCGGGCGGCCCAGAAACGCCGTCACTTTCTCAATCAAGCGCTGGTGGATGCTGACTTCGCTTTCGCCCCGCGCATGAAGCGCGGCAATTGTGTCTACCTGCTGGCTGATATGGTCCGGCAGGGCATCTTCGCCCGGTTTATTTAAGTGCGCCACTGAGTTTCGGCTCTCTTTCCCGATCACTTCGGCCCCAGCGTGAAACGGTCAATGATGCTGCCGTCGGGCCGGATCACCGTCATTGTGATACGCGAGCCGTCCACGTCGCACTTGATCGCGTGATAAATCAGCGGCTTGTACTGCGCTTCCGGGAGTACCTGCCCGGCGCTGTCCGTGTCCCGGACATAGACATCGCCGGGAATGGCGATCTGCCGGTTTTCGGGCCGGTAGGGCGGGGCGCCGCCTCCGCCGGTCACGATGTACGTCACGCCGTCGCGCACCGTCCGGTAGTAGAGATGGTCATGGCCGCAGAAGACCGCCGTCGGCTTGTATTTGACAAACAGCGGATGCAGATACTGCTGGGCTTCAAGGGTTGGCCCGTGCGGTCCTACCGAGAAAGGCCCTTCGTGGAACATGACGAACGTATGAACGGCACTCTTCCGCGCTTGGGCCAGCTCGCCGGCAAGCCAGGCATACTGACGGCTGCTCGGATCATAGTCTTCCATGCTGTCTACGATAATAAAGCGGCTGCGATGCCGGGTGAACGCATAATACAGCTTGTTGACTTTGTCGCCCGAATCAAACGGCTCGACAACGACATGCGGGTAGTACGGCCCGACATCATGGTTGCCCCGCGCCGGGTAATAGGCGATATGCGCCTCCCGCAGCGGCTGGGTAATCTGCGCGAACTGCACCCACTGTGCCGGGTTCCTGCCGTCGGAGACCAAATCGCCGCTTTGCAGGACAAACTCCGGGTGCAGCCTAAGTATTTCCTGAATAATAACCGCGTGTTCAACCGGGTTTGTCCGCGTGTCGCCGTAAGCGACAAACGTGAACTGTTCGCTCGCGGCGGGCGCAGACACACGCGGCGCGTGCTTTGCTTTTGGCGCGGCATGAGCCGTGCAGGGCAGAAGCAAGGCCAGGGCGGCAAGGAGAATAAAAGTTCGTTTTGGCATAATTTGTTTCTGTTCCCCCAGCCCCCAATAATGAGGGAGCCGGAGAAGATAGATTCGGCTTGCTTACCTCTGTATTGCTCTTCTCCATATGGCTCCCCAGAATTGGGGCGGGGGGCTATATCCGCAGCCGCCTCAACAGCAGCGGCATAGTAATTCCCTGCACGACCACCGAGAACGCCACAACCGCAAACGAGGCGAGGACGATCTGCGTCCGGTAGGCGATCGTCCCCGGCAGGCTTAAAGCGAGGGCCAGCGCGAGCGCCCCGCGCATTCCGCCCCAAAACAGCAGGTGCTGGTGCGGGCGCGAGATCGCCAGACGGCTTCGAGCAAACAGCAGGCAGAGCGGGTACACAGCGGCAGCCCGGCCCAGCACTGTCAATCCAATGGCAAGCACCAGGGCCGTGAGGCCGAGATGGGCAAACGACCGACTGGCGGCGTCCAGGCCAATGAGTAAAAAGATGAGCGAGTTCGCGACAAAGGCGGCGAAGTCCCAGAACGCAATCACCACTTCCCGGCCGCGCTGGGTCAGCACCGACTCTTCGTCGCTGCCCAGTACCCCGACATTCCCCAGCAGCAGACCCGCCGAGACTGTCGCCAGGACGCCGGACACGCCGAAGTAGTCGGCCAAGAGATACGACCCGTAAGCGGCTACCGCCGTCAGTGCAGTTTCCACAAGATGGTCTTCCGTGCGCCCCGCCAGCGCAACCGCGATCCCGCCGCAGGCCAGGCCGATCACAATCCCGCCGAGCGAGATTTTGGCAAGCGCCAGCGCCGCCGACCCCGGCGTCAGCGGCTCGCCGAGAGTGAGCGTGAGGGCCAGCGCAAAAAAGACCGCCGCCACGCCGTCATTAAAGAGGCTTTCGGACTCCACCAAGAGCCGCAAGCGCCCATGAATTTTGTTTTCTTTGAACGTCGCGATGACCGAGACCGGATCGGTCGCGGCAATCAAGACCCCAAACAAAAGCGCGGCTGTTTTCGGCCAGTGCGCGAAATAAACCATGCCGCCGGCCACCAGCGCCGCCGACACGGCGACTCCTGCCGTAGACAGCACAAAAATCGGCAGACCATCCCGGCGCAGGTCCCGCCAGCGCAGAGACAGCGCGGCCTCAAACAGCAGGGGCGGCAGGAACGCTTCGGTAATCAGGTGCGGGGTCAGCAGCGTCTCCGGTCCGATCTGCACCAGCCGAATGCCGGCCCCCGCCAGCACCAGCCCGACCGTGTACGGCAGCCGCAGCCGCCGGGCAATAAGCGCCACGACCACGGCAATCAGCAGAAGTGCCACCGTGCGATCAAGTGTCAGTGCGATAACTGTGTCCCTGCCATTCTTCCCGCCGCCATTATACTCTATCTGCCGCAGACTGCAAACAATTTTTTGTTTCCGGTAGTGATGCTTGCATTGCAACTAAAGCAGTGGTATAATTGCCTTACTTGTTACTCCCAGCCTACTCAAAGGAGACCGAAGCTCATTATGCCTGTCCAAACGCCTTCGCCCGTTGACACCAGCACCCAGAACGCCAACTGGGGAACCCTGGTCATTGTCCTCGTTCTCGTCATCGCCGCCGTCGTCATCGGCACGACCCTTTACAGCAGCAATACCGCCCACCACCCTGCCGCCGTCGTCAGCCAGGCGTCGGCCCATTAATTTACCGAAAGAACCGTAAGGCCCCTAGATTTATCTATGGGGATATAAGGTTCCATGCCTTTCCGAAGGCATGATATTGTCTTAATCTTCTTGCCTTTATCGTTCCGATTTGTTCCAATCGGGTATAATGTTTATAATGGTCTTTGCACTGCATTCGTCATGCACCTAACGTGACCAGGCGTGTACCTGTTTGTGCTTTTTTGTTTTGCTTCGGCTAAGACCAAGACTGCGAAGAACAGGAGCGACCTGCATGAACCCTAAAGTCTGAACGGATAAGTTCTCAGAGACAGGACTTGCACACTAGCCTTGCTGCTACGGGCAAGAAAAACCACTGTAGGGCAATACAGTGTTCGTAAAGCCGATAGAAGCCCCTGCCTTTAGGCATGGGGAATTGTCACTTATTTTTTCATGTTCAGTGTCTGTGTTTGGGCAGGGTTTTTGCCCTGCCTTTTTTTCTGAGAACCCCGCCATGTCCAATCCGCTTTGCTCGGTTTACAGCACCTATTCCCCCATCGAAGCCCATATCATCAGCGGGATGCTGGAAGACGCCGGGATTGAATGCGTTCTGAGCAACGAATTCTTTGCCGCCGCCGACCGCCCAGTTTCCAACGCCACGGGCGGCGTCCAAGTGTTCGTCCGCGCCGATGACGCCGAAGAAGCGCGAGCCTTGCTGGCGGAGGCAGAGCAGCCGGGCGAGTAGCGCGGCAGTCAGCGCACCGGCACTTCCAGTGCCGGTTTCTTCCGGGAGACCCTAATGAACCGACGCCGCTTGCTTGCCGCCGCGCTGCCTTTCTTCTTCGGAAGCGCCGCACTGCGGGCTTCTGCCCAAAACACGCCTGCGCCGAAGCCGAAACGTATCCGAATTGAAGTCTCGCTGCAAAAAACGGGCCTCACGCTCGGCGAAACCAACGCGCAGATCATCGTCCTCACCACGGAAGAAGGAGTCGCCACCGACGCCGTCTTTTTGCAAATGTACTCGTTCCGCGAGAACAAAGCCGACGGCACGGTGTCTTCGCAGGCATTCGGCCCAAAATTAAATGTGGCCGCGCAAGTGCAAGCCGATGGGCGCATTCGGCTTTCCGGCAAAATCGAGTTCGAAGAAGCGACTGCCGCCGCCGCGCCGAACCAGCCGCTGCCGGTCAGCACGACTTCGCTTCCGCTGGACCTAACTGTCGCCAACGGGCAGGCTGTGACACTCGGCGGCGTTGTCGTCGGCAAAGAAACGCGCCAAGTTCAGCTTACGGCGACACTTTTATAGTCGCCGAAGAGTCGCGGCGACGGGAAAATGATCAGACGGGAACGGATGCTTGCCGTCGCCGTACAGCACTTCGGCGTCTACCACTTCCCAATCCCATGACAGCAGAACATGGTCAATCGGCGGCTCGGTTGGCGTTCCCGTGAAGCCGTGGAATGTTCCCGGTGTGCTTTGCTGTTCAGGCGAAAGTGCGCTCTGCCAAGCATCGGAACCCATAGTTGTCAAATCCGCGATGGCAGGGTTATCGGCGTGGGCATTGAAGTCGCCCAGCACGATGAAGGGACCGGGGAGAGGACGCAGCACTTCGCGCAAAAGCAGCCCGCTGTTCTCGCGGGCTTCCTGCGACTCGTGATCCCAGTGCAGATTGTAGACCCGGAACGCCGCGCCGCTGCCGCGCTCCCGCAGCTCAACCCAGGTGCAGATGCGCGGATGGCTGCTTCCCCACGACTGCGATCCCGGCACGTCCGGCGTCTCGGAGAACCAGAACGTGCCGCTGCCAATGCACTCAAAGCGCTCGCGGCGAAAGAAGATCGGGCAGAATTCCCCCGCTTCCGCGCCGTCGTCGCGGCCCGCGGCGACGCTGTCGTAGGCCGGCAAAGCGCGGCGCAGGTCATCGAGCTGAGAGGCTCGCGGCTCCTGCAAGCCCAGCACATCGGGACTCCATTCGTGCAGCAGAGCAAACAGCCGGGCGCGGCGATGTTCCCAAAGATGCTCGCCGTCGTTCGGGTTCGCCCAGCGGACATTGAAGGTGCCGACTTTCAGAATATCACTCATGGGCGGCCTGCGCGGCCCCGACAATCGGCAGCAGTAAAGCGTCCAAAGCGTCGTCAGTGTCGGTCGAACCGGACAGCTCTCCTAAGTACCACTGCTCCGTGTGGGTAGCCGACTCGCCCGGCTGAAGCGTCACAAGCGGGCCGAGGGTTTCCAGCTCCTGGAACGCGCCTTTGGTAAACGTCTCAAAATTGCAGCCCATGTCCGGGAGCGCTCCCGGCCCGCCGGGCGCGGGCTTGATAGTGAGAATAAACGCCTGCGTGTCTGTGACATGCGCTCCCCACCCCACTGCGTTGTACAGGCCGACTTTCTGCGGCGTGTCCAGATCATCCTGAGCGGCAAGCGTCAGATATTTCATTCCCCAGCGCCAGCGCGGGTCGGCCATGTCGGTGAACTTCCACAGCACCAAAGGCCGGGCGGGCAGCAGCTCGTCGCCGTGGGGGACAAACGGCTCCTGCGGCAAGACGACCTTTCCGCCGCCCGCGACAATAGACAGCGCCCAGACCGACAGCGTCACCGCCCAGACGTTGTGGTTTGTCAGCGTATGTTCCACGGTGACGGCACTCCCCGACGGCGCAAGAGAGACGCGCATTTCTTTTTTGATCCCCGTCGTACTTTCGGTGGGACTTGCCAGAACCAGCGTGTCCCCATCCATCACGGGAGTCCCATAAGCGCCGGTGTCGGGGAAATAGGAGCGCGGCATGACTTCCGGCGCGATCCACAGCCGGTGTCCGCCGTAGGGAACCCACGCCTCGCCGCCGGACTGCCCGCGCGTTTCGGGGATGACTTGAAAAGCGTTCGGGCCGCCGGTCAGCCCGTAGTGGATAATGCGCGGCCCCACCGAAGTTGTCACGACAAGCTCGGCGTCGCCGTTCGCCAGGCGCACCGCGTCCCAGCCTTCATACTGCACAGTTTCTAAGTTCATACCGCCTCATTCGCGATTGACGCTCTATTCTCCTGCCGAAAAAGACGGTTTTCGCAGGTATACTCTGCCTATGGTTCAAGTGACAATCGAGCAGGCCGTTTTGGATTTGCCCCGACTGCTGGAAGGCGTGAAGCAGGGACAGGAGTTTGTCATCATTCAAGGCGATGCGCCTTTGGCACGTCTTTCGCCAGTCCTGCCGCCGCGTCAGCCGGGAAGCGCCGTCGGCATCATCACTTATGTGGCCGAGGATTTTGACGCGCCGCTGGAAGAGTTTGAGGACTATCAATAGTGCGCCTGCTTCTCGGCACGCACATTTTCATCTGGTTTGTGTTGTCCCCCGGCCAAATCAGTGCGGCGGCACTTGCAGCAATTCAAAACCCGCAGAATCGCATCTTTCTGAGTCTCGTGAGCGCGTGGGAAATGAGTATCAAAAGCGGCTCCGGCAAACTAAGCCTGACCCAGCCGATTGAGCCGTTCGTTGAAGACCAGGCCCGGCGTAATCGCTTTGAGATTTTGCCGATCACTCTGCCACATATTGCTGCTGTCGAGCGGCTTCCCCAGCATCACCGCGATCCTTTTGACCGGCTGCTGATCGCACAGAGCATCACAGAAATCATGCCGCTCATCTCCGCAGACCGCGCATTTGACTCTTATTCCCTTTCACTTATCCGTTAATCATATTGCCTCGGCTTCCCTACCTCAAAAATAATTTTTTCATCGCTTGACACTTTCCGTTTACCGTGGTAAACTTTGCATATCATCTACCACGGTAAACGGAAAGCAGCCATGCCGAAAGCGCCGCCGAAACAAACCATTCCAAAGCTCGGCAAAGTCCAGCTTCAAATCATGCAGATTTTGTGGGAGCGCGGGGAAGCGACCGCGCGGGAAGTCACCGAGGCCCTCAATGCCGCGGAGCCGGTCGCGCATTCGACCACCCAAACCCTGCTGCGTAAACTCGAAGCCAAGAATGCCGTCGCGCACACCGTCAAAGACCGCGTGTTCGTCTTCCGGCCCTTGTCGGAGGAGGCCGACGTCAGCGAAAGCGCCGCCCGCGACCTGCTCACCCGCGTCTTCGGCGGCTCGGTCTACGGCCTTGTCTCGCACCTCTTGAAGCACGAGGCGATCTCAAGCGACGAGAGGCTGCGCCTGCGGGCGCTAATTGACGAAACGCCGGAGGCCACCCAATGACAACCCTGCTTGTGCTGCTGTGTCAGTCTGCCGTGCTGCTTTTGCTCGGCTTTTTAGCACTGCACCTCACCCAAAAGCGCGGCCCCGCTGTGCAGACGCTTGTAGGCCGGGCAACTCTGTCGGGCGTCGCGCTTCTGCTGCTGCTTTTGCCGTTGTCCGGGCGGATTGCGCCGGTGTGGCGGCTGCCCGTCAGCCCCCCCGCCCCAATTCTGGGGAGCCAGAAAGACGCAGGGACGCTGCTTGCCGCGTCTTCGGTCACTCCGCCGCCCTCAGTCCTGCCCGCGCCGTCCGCTCTGCCCCCGGTTTCTACGAAGGACGCAGCAGGACCGACCCATCAAGAGGACGCAGCTAGCAGCGCCCCCGCCCCGCCGCCCGCTGCCCTTCCTCATCCTTCCTTTAGGAAGGACCCTGCGACCGAGGAACGAGGAAGCAAGGCGGTAGGTCTCCCCGCCCTCCTGCTCCTTCTCTGGCTCGCCCTCTGCCACTGCCAGCTCATCCGCCTGCGCCGCACCGCAAAGCTCATCGCCGACGGCCCCGCCGCCGAGCTGCTGGCCGAACTTACGCCGAACCCGCCCCTATTGCTGACCCACCCGTCGGTGCAGAGTCCATTTCTTGCCGGAACCCGCCGCCCAGCCATCTTCCTGCCGCCCGCCTTCGCCGCCGACTTCACGGCCGACGCCCTCCGCGCCGTCTTCCTGCACGAGCTGGCCCACCGGGACCGCCGCGACAACTTGTGGACCCTCGCCGCCCGCCTTCTCACCGCTCTTCTCTGGTTCCAGCCCCTGCTCTGGCTGCTGGGGCGCAAGCTGGAACAAATCAGCGAAGACGCCTGCGACCAGGCTGTTCTTGCCGCCCACTGCCCGCCCCGCGCCTACGCCGCCTGCCTGCTGTCACTGGCCGAGCGCCCGCCGCTCACCCGTTCCCAGCGCACTTTAACCGCCGCCGTCGCCCCGTTCCGGTCGTCTATTGGACGGCGAATCAAGGCGATCCTGTCGGGAACTCGCTATCCGACACATGCCACGCCGGGAGTTGTCTTGGGCGCTGTCTTTTGCACTCTTTTCTGTGTGCCGGGTGTGTCTTTGCTGCTCAATTCTGGACTGAATATCAATGTGCCGAATTTTACTTGGGCCAAGCAGCAGGGTTGGGAAGTGCGCCCAATTCAGGTGATAAACATAGACCATCCGGGGCTGACTCGTATTGCCGGGCTGCCCTACGAGATTTCAATCCGTGATGCCACCGACGCCCAGCAGATGAGTCAATTTGACGACGGCGATCCAGTCATAGGAAAAAAGCGTGCCGAAGAAGTTCTTACTGCACGTCCGCACTTCTTTTATGCGGAGTACTCGCTGGGCATCTGGTATCAGCAACATGGCAATTCCACTCGCGCCTCTGTCCTGCTGGCGCAGTCACTGCGGGATGCGCCGGTCGTTCTTGCCGGGCGATTTGAGTATGACGACGGCACTCCAGTCGTCGGACTTCATTTCGGGACGACTATTCAGTGTTACGACCCGGCTCATCTTTCCGCCACGGCTTCAGCATTCAGAAGCCTGCCGGTTGAACTGCGCTTCCCCGAACTCGTCACCGACTCAGAGGGCTGCTACTACATCCCGGTCTTCCGGGCGATCTACAGCCAGGAGGGGGTAAGCTGGTACAGCGACCAGATAAACACTGTAGCGGCGTCTCGCCTCAAAGCTCATGCCGATTTGGTCACACCAGGCCCTGCGACTTCCGGGTCAACCAGCAGCGGCGGTGAAGAGCATCTTGATAAAGGGTTTGTTGCTGAAAGCCATGTTGCTGTGCTGCCGCAAACGGAAGTGCGCCCGGTGGTTATGCTGAACCCGCCATTCAACGCTCTTCAAAGCACAACAGACAAGCCAATGCCGCTGAGCGGAAGCGCTGTGACCCTCTCCTGGCACCCCTATCCGAAGGCCGCCCAGTATATTGTGAGAGTTTACGAGAACCGCCCTGTTTACGATAATCATGGACTGGTAGTACATGGCGCTCATGTAATGACCCAGATGCATCTTGCTACAAACAGTCTGGCCCTATTGGGACAGCCCATCACGCAGACCAGCGTCAACCTAAACTTCGCTGGCCTTGATCCTGTCTTCAATCGCACCTACTCTTACAGCGTTGTGGTGCAAGCGCAGGACCGAGGCGGCGAGACGCTTTCCCATTCCGACCAATGCTGCTTCAAGCCCTTGAATGCCCTCGCGCCGCAGCCATTAACTAAGACCGCACTCGCCCAGGCGCTTGGCCCAGGATTTGTCGTGCAATCTCTTCAGCTGCAAACAAATCAAGTCATTGCAATCGTTCAGACGCCTGCGAACGTACAGTGGACATTCGGCACGAATCAAAGAATTGAGGCTTCGGGAAGGCGCTTCGGCCTGTCTGATTACGTGGGGTGGAGCAGCGCCCCTGGAATAAGCATGAATGAAGCTAATCCGGCGAACACAATGCGAATTACCTATCAGAAGAACAACTGAGCAATATACTCACTCCATGGTTCAAGTCATAGTGGAACAGGCAGTTCTGGAACTGCCCCGACTGCTGGACGGAATAGGGCAGGGCGAGGAGTTTGTCATCGTTCAGGACGAGGCGCCGCTCGCTCGGCTTTCTCCGGTTTTGCCGCCGCGTCAGCCGGGAATCGTTGTCGGCATTATCACCTATGTTGCCGAGGATTTTGACGCGCCGCTGGAAGATTTTAGAGGGTGAACAGCAAAAGAGGCAGCCTCTGGGGTGCCTCTTTTGCTATGTCTGCGCTCTTTGAGCAGCGACTTTAGTTCGCGGCAAGTGCCGTCTGTTCGGCGGCAGGGGCCTGTTTCGCGCTGCCTACTGATTGTTCCTCATCAGCCAGCCGCTCGGCTTTGCGGCGTTCCAGTTCGGCCCGGTCGCGCGGCGTCATCAGGCCGGACGGCTCGTAGTCGCTGTCGAAGGATTGCAGCCATTCAGCGGTAATTTTCAGGTCCATCATTTTGTCCTCTCGGTGAATGCAGTTGACTGTGCTTCCGTCATTTCCAGATAGCGCAGGTCTTCGTAGAAAATATCTCTGCCCAAGTCGACCATGCCGCATTTATCACGGTAGAAATCCTCGGCTTGCAGCAGCGAGTGGAGGCCGATACCCCCATTATACCCGCTTTCCCGGCTGAGCTGAATAGCAGCAGAGATAAGCAAAATGCCGCAGCGGCGGAAGCGCGGCTGGCGCACGAGTTCCGGCAGGTTCCACGGCGCAGCGGCAAGATAATCTACATAGATGAGCGGCAAGCCGAACTGCTCCGGCAGGCGGCAGGTTTTGTCGGTGCGGACACTCATCATCGCCTGCATTTCTCCCTCGCATTCAATGCCGACGAATTGGCTGCCTGCCGCCGCGAAGCGCCACTTGCGCTCCCACTGCCAGTGAGTATGTTCCGGCAAATCGCCCGGCGCAAGACCATTCACGAAAGCCTGCGTCAGCGCCTGCCTCAAAAACGGCGTCCAAAGTGCATCTGTCCGCTGAATATCTTCCAGCGTGACATCTTCAAGGAGATCGGCATTGACCGGCTGCCAGGCAGCGCCGTCCAGCAGCAGGATCGGCTGGCGGCTTTTCAAGGCGTCCCCAGTGCTTCCTGCTCGGCGACGGCGGCTTCCCAGTTTGCCAGGGCGGTTAAGAGATCGTCTTGGAGACGGGTATGCTCGGCGGCAAGCGTCACCATGTCGGCGACGGTTTCGGACGGGCGGGCAAGGCGGGTTTCGGTATCGGCGATTTGCGTTTCTAAGGCATTGACGGCGCTTTCGGTGGTCAGGACGCGCTCCCTGGCTCGGACGCGGGCTTTGCTGAGGTCGCGGGCATTTAAGTTCGCGTGACCGTTGCCGTTGCTTGCGTTCAGGGGTTTAGGCGGGACGCCGTTGGTCTTCACGGGCGCGGCGGGAGACGGCGGGGACTTGCGGGCGGGCGGCGCGGGAACAGGCGCATTCTGAGACTCGCGCCAGGCGGCGTAACTGCCCTCAAAAAGCGTGCCGTGGGTGTGGCCGTCCAAAGCGAGGGTCTTGGTGGTCGTGGCGTTGAGTAAATAACGGTCGTGGGAGACCAGCAGCAAGGTGCCTTCGTAGCGGGACAGCATCTCGGTCAGGGCTTCGCAGCTTGCGATGTCTAAATGGTTGGTGGGTTCGTCCAAAATCAGCAGGTTGCACGGCTCCAAAATCATGCGGGCTAGGGCGAGCTTGTTTTTCTCGCCGCCGGAAAGCATGCCGACACTCTTGAACACGTCGTCGCCGGTGAACAGGAAGCGGGCCAGGTAGTTCCGGGCCTCGGTCTCGGTCATGTCGGCGATGTCGTGGATGGAGTCAATGACGCTGAGGTCCGGGCGCAGGCTGTCGGCGGCGTGCTGGGAAAAGTAGGACACGCGGGCATTGTGACCCAGCCCAACGGAGCCGCGCGTCGGCTGCTCCATGCCGAGTATCATTTTGACGAGCGTTGTCTTGCCCGCGCCGTTTGGTCCCACTAAGCCCACCCGGTCGCCGCGCTCCACTAAAAAGCTGAGGTTGTGGAAAAGCGTCCGGTCCCCGAACGTCTTGGTCAGCTCTTCCGAGCGCAGAACGTCCCGCCCGATTCGCCCGGCGGCGTCGGCGTCAAAGAGGGCGCGGACGGTCGTGGTGTCTTTGAAGACGCGCTCGACTTTGTCCATGCGCTCAATGCGGGTCTCCATGCGCGAGCGTAATTTACTCTGCACCGAGTCGCCGCCCATGTTCTTCTTGATGACGGCTTCCAGACGCGCGATTTCGGCCTGCTGGATGTCGTACTGGTCCTGCTGGCGGGCCATCTTTTCTTCTTTTTGCCGCCGGAAGTGGCTGTAGTTGCCTTTATAAGTAGTCAATCGCTGCTGCTCGACATCGGCAATCGTGTCGGCGACGGCATCCAAAAAGTACCTGTCGTGAGACACCAAAAGCACCGCGCCCTCGTAGTTTTTGAGAAAGCCTTCCAGCCATTCAGTGGCCGCGATGTCCAAATGGTTCGTCGGTTCGTCCAAGATGAGAAGATCTGGCCGGGCTAGGACAATCTTTGCCAGCGCCAGCCGGGTCTGCTCGCCGCCGGAACACGCGCCGACCCGCTTGCCGTAATCCGCCTCGGTGATGCCGAGCCGCTCCAACGTCATCGGCACATCGGTATCGGGCCGGTAGCCGCCCGCCGCTTCAAACGCCTCGCGGGCATGGCCGTATTCCTCCATCGCGGTTTCAAGCGCGTCGTCGGTGTCCGCCGCCGACATGGCTTCTTCCCAGCGCTGCATCTCGGCCTCGCAGGCGCGAAGGGGGGCGAAGACCGTTTCGATTTCTTCCCAGATGGTATGTTCCGGGTGAACCGGCGCTTCCTGCCGCAGATAGCCTAAAGAGCGTCCGGCGGCAAGCGCGGCTTTGCCCGTGTCGGCGAGTTCCTGGCCCATCAGAATGCGAAGCAGGGTCGTCTTGCCGCAGCCGTTGCGCCCGACCAGGCCCATCTTCTGCCCGGCGGCGATGGAGAAATTGACGTCCTGAAACAGCAGATCAGTTCCGTAGCTTTTTCCGAGATTGGTCACAGTCAAAATGCTCATAATAGACTTTCAGTATAGCACGGTGGGTCAAGGGCCGGTTCCGAGTATAGCACACCCGCCGAATTGCAGACGTGCCGAATTTCATGGTAAGATAAAGTGTGCCTTCTTCACCACAGTTCACGCCGCAAGGCCGCCGCCGGAGATCGCCGCCTGTTCCACCGGGTCGGCTTCGCTTCGACTCGTGGCTTGCCGCCCATGTGCGTCTGGTCTGCCTGCTGGCCGTTCTGGCGCTGGCGCTGCTGGCGGAGATGCCTTGGATACCGCGATCCGTCCGTTCGCTCCTGCTGTCGGCGGATGTTGTCCTGCTGTTCACACTGATTGCGGCATCCGGCACGGCATCGGGACGTGATCTGCGCTCTTATTTTGCCGGGCCGAACCTCTGGCTGATCGCCCTGCTGCTCTGGGCGGCGCTCTGCGCGGTCCTATCGCCCTATCGGACCTTTGCCGTCGCCGAAGGATTGCGCTTGCTGCTTGGGGCAGGCGTGTATTTCACAGCGGCTTATGTTCTGCGGCCTGACGAGACCCGCCTGCTGCCTGTTTTTTTGATCTCGCTCGGCGCACTTGTCGGGCTGTACGGGCTGGTGCAGTTTGGCCAGTCACTGGATACATCCGGCATCAGCACCAACAGCATCTTCGGCAACCATGAGCAGCTCGGCTCGTTTTTGACCCTGCTGTTCGCGCCCGCGCTGGCCCTGGCACTTGATAAGGACCGCCCGACTTGGCTTCTGCTGGTCGCGCAGGGAGCGGCGGTTGTCCTCGGCGCCGCCCTGCTGCTGGCTCGGACCCGGTCAGCATGGGCCGGTGCGGCGGTCGCCCTGCTGCTGCTGTCGGCTCTTTCTTTGCGCTACTCGTCGGTGCGCCTCAGCCGCAGCAACAGGTTCGTCCTGGTCGGGCCGGCGCTCATCATTTTCATCGGGTTCACCGGCCTGCTGCTGTTCAGCCAGATTGCGCCGCTGGTCTCGGCACGGGCGACGAGCCTGTCTCACATTCTTGATGACACGTCGTTCTCCGACCGGCTGCATCGGTGGCGCTCCGCCTGCCGGATGGCGTCCGAGCGTCCGGTGACCGGCTGGGGCCTCGGCACATGGCCGGTCATGCAGGGCCGCTGGACTCATCAGGGCGACGACACCGCCGAAGTGCTGGGCAGCGGGACAGGCCATTCCAATTTGGCGCACAACTACTGGGTACAGTGGGCCGCTGAGACCGGCGGCGTGGGGCTTGGCCTGCATGCCGGGTTTTTGGCGGCGTTTTTTGTCGCCGCCCTGTCCGCCCTGCCGCGCCTGGATCGGCATCGCCGCACATTGCTGATCGCGTCGGTGGTCGGGGTCGCCGCCGGGGCTGTCGACATGCTTGGCGCACCTTCGTATACGTTCCCCGGAGTCTCGTCGCTTCTTTGGATATGGCTCGGCCTCGGCATGGCGATGATCAGCGAAGCGCCGGAAGCGAAGCCGAAGGCGGCCCTTTGGGCCGCGCCGGTCGGTTTCGGCATACTGGCGGCATTTACCGTCATCGGGATCGGAAGCGGCCTGCGGGCGTCTGGCCGGGACACGCCGCGCGGCGTTTTGACCGTCGCGGCGACCCCGCCCGGCCCGGTTCCGCCGGGAACGCGCGTTTTGTGGACTGCGGTGTATCGCGCCCCCGACGGCAGCCTGCGTCCGACTTCCCCCGGCACGGTCTGGGCCACAACCGCCGGCACGTTAGAAAATCCCATTCCGACTTATCTGTCCTTCGGCCAGTTTCCCCTGCGCTCCGGCTGGCAGGGCACTGTCCCGCCCGGTGTTTCCCAAATCACAGTGACGGCGGATTACTGGGACAACTTCAGCCGCCGGTACGAAGTGTCGCGAACGGTGCAGGTGAAGTAATCCCCCGCCCCACTTCAATAAAACCCCAATTCTGGGGTGCTATACGGGACAGGAAGGGCGAACACGGGGAAGGGCGAATAAGACAAAGGAGGGCGAACACAAGGTTCGCCCCTACGGGGTCCGTTCGGATGATGTAGGGCGCGAACCTTGTGTTCGCCCTCGCTGCTCTTTCCAGCTCTTATATCTTCTCCGTATGGCTCCCCAGAATTGGGGCGGGGGGCTTCTCCAGAATTGGGGCGGGGGGCTTCTCCAGAATTGGGGGGGGGCTTCTCCAGAATTGGGGCGGGGGAGCCTCTTGACTTCTCTGAAAAATGCAGTATAATAGGCTTACCTGCTAGGCTGTATCGGCATGGACGCATTTTGGGAACCTCACGTTCCTACGATTGACGAGAATGGAGCCATCTAATGACCCTCACCCAGCGATTGACACGCGCCGGTGCAACCTTTATCATTTTCGGAGTAGCGGCGGCCCTTGTTCCGACCAACGGCAATGCTTATAGCGCAACAGATACCTGCACCGTCCTCACCCAGAAAGACTACGTTGGGCAAAACAGTACAGATGCTAGCCCCTCGTACACGCTGACAAGCAACACGTTGACTTTAACCGCTTTCCCTGCGAATGGTGTGACAGCATTAAGTGTCAGTTCGGGAGAGACAGGCTTTACTA
This sequence comes from Capsulimonadaceae bacterium, assembly GCA_965277885.1. Taxonomy (GTDB): domain Bacteria; phylum Armatimonadota; class Armatimonadia; order Armatimonadales; family Capsulimonadaceae; genus JANXMY01. The sequence continues at coordinate 2,575,536 of CBDIDS010000003.1, forward strand.
ATACCTTATCTGGTAATTCGGTGACGACAACCCGCAACTCTGGAACTGGCCCGGAGACGGTGATTGTGACTTTTTCGGACAATCACACAGTCACTTACACTGTGAGCTAATTTTTTTGATAGGAAGCTAACAGCCGCCGGATTGCTCCGGCGGCTGTTTTTGTTTTAAGAAAAGCTCTGTGGAACCTTCTGCTTCTTCCGGCGTTTTAACAGCATGACCTTTCTTTGGACACTTCTGGCGGCGACTGGCGGGCTGTTTTTGATCGGGCTGATTGTCTGGGAATGCTTTGAGACGATTATCCTGCCCCGGTCGGTGACGCGCTCACTGCGGGTGACGCGCGGCTTTTACAAGCTGCTGTGGCCGATCACGGGCCGGACCGCCCGGCGCATTCCCGATGGTCGCCGGGACTTATTTTTGTCGTATTTCGGGCCGCTGTCCCTGCCGGTGCTGCTGGTGCTGTGGGCGTTCGGCCTCGTCGCGGGCTACGCGCTCCTGCAATGGGCGATCCCGGAAGGAATCGGCCGGGTTGCAGGCATGAGCCGGTTCGGGACGGATCTGTACCAGAGCGGGGTGACGTTTTACACGCTCGGCTACGGGGATGTGACGCCGCGCACGAACCTGGCCCGCCTTCTTGCGGTTTCGGAAGCGGGCCTCGGCTTCGGCTTTCTGGCGGTCGTGATCGGCTACCTGCCGGTGCTGTACCAGGCGTTCTCAAAGCGCGAGGCGATTATTTCCCTGCTGGACGCGCGGGCGGGGTCGCCGCCGTCAGCGACGGAAATGCTGCGGCGTCATGCGGAAGGCCGGCAGATGGCAAGCCTCCTGCCGCTGATGCAGGAGTGGGAAGAGTGGGCCTCGGAGCAGCTTGAAAGCCATTTGTCCTACCCGGTGCTGACCTATTACCGCTCGCAGCATGACCATCAATCCTGGCTCGGCGCTTTGACCGTAATTATGGACACCTGCACCTTGATCATGGTCGGCACGGCGGGCGACCCGGACTGGCAGCCTGCCTTGCAGTGGCAGGCCCGTATGACTTTTGCGATGTGCCGGCATATGGTAGTTGATTTGGCCTACGTCTTCAACCTGCCGCCGAAGCCGCTGGACCCGGACCGGCTGCCTTTAGACGACCTCGCGACCCTGCGCGGCATTCTCGCCGGGGCGGGCCTGCCGCTCTGCGACGGGCCGGAAGACGACAGGAAACTGACCGAGATGCGCGAGTCTTACGAGCCGTATGTCCATTCGCTGTCGGATTTTCTGCTGTTCACACTGCCGCCCTGGCTGCCCCCCGCCGACAGTCCCGACAACTGGCAGACGTCCGCCTGGGACCACGACACGAAGCATTTTTGAGTATGCACAAGCCGAGACACACTTGGGATACGCGGGCCTGGCTCCTCGGCATCCTCGGCGGGGCAACAGGTGGAAGCCTAGCTGCCTGGGCAACTTATGCACCAATTAATAACTGGCTGAACAGGCTCCCAGTTTCTTTATCTCAGACAATGACTGCAAACATTGTCAGTTTCTTGTCTTTATTATTCACCATTCTTGTGCTGCCCGGCTTGCTCAGCGGCCTTGCGCGGCGATGGACGTTTTGTTGGGGCCTGCTGCCGCTGTCTTTAGTATTTTTCGACGTAGAAGTTTGGATCGTGAAGGGCTTTAAGAACATTGTGGGTATGGCCTGGAGCGATCTAGGCATCATTGCCATCTGTCTTATCGTATCCTCCGGCCCGGTCTCGCTGTTTCGCTGGCTGCGGGTCCGGGCGGCTCGGCGTCATGCGGCGCTTTTGGCGTCTTATCGGGCCGCGCGGGAAACAGGCGGGCCGCAGGAGGGAGTTTGGCCGCCCCCGCCGGAGCATCGGGATCTGTAGAGCGTTTAAGATTATGCGTTTAGAACCATGTGCTAAAGCACACGGCTATTGGGCGCGGACGCCGCAAACTACGCCTTCGGCGCACTCGGAGCAGACTAATCTTTTCCTAAGTAATGAGTCATAAGTTCTTGCGGGCGGTTAAAACCGCAGCAACAATGGCACAAAACCTGCCTTCGCAGGTTAAGAGCAAACGTCCGCTTCCGAGTGCGCGAAGGCGCACTTTGTGCCTGTGTTGCTGCGGTTTTAACCGCCCAGTCTGCAAAGACTTAGGACACGTTACTTAGCCCCACAAAGTGGCGGGTTCCCGGCGTCCGCGCCCAATAGCCGTGTGCTTTAGCACATGGTTCTTTTGACTGCATTCTGCAACACCCGCATTTTGCCTTTGTGCTATAATAGCCTAAATGCAAGAAGAACGACAAGCAAAACCGAAAATCGCGGTGGTCGCTGTGCAGGGCGACTTCCAAAAACATATTGATATGCTGAACTCGCTCGGCGCGGAAGCAATCAACGCCCGGCTGCCGGTGGATATTGAGCGGGCCGACGGCGTCATCCTGCCGGGCGGGGAAAGCACGGCCATTGGAAGGCTGCTGACGCGGTACGGCGTTGACACGGCCCTGAAGGCCGCGCACGCGGCGGGCAAGCCGATTTACGGAACCTGCGCCGGGCTGATTTTGCTGTCCCGCGAAGTCACGGCGGACACTGGGGAGCGCGGGGGGCAGCCGACTTTAGGGCTTTTAGATGTGGTGGTGGCTCGGAATGCGTTCGGGCGGCAGGTAGACTCGTTTGAAGCGCCTCTGGACGTTCCCGCACTGGGGCCGGAGCCGCTTGGCGCGGTCTTTATTCGGGCGCCGTATGTGGTCGAAGCCGGGCCGGGGGTAGACGTGCTGGCGCGGCATGACGGTAAAATTGTCTTTGTCCGGCAGGGAACACTGCTCGGCACCGCGTTCCATCCCGAAATCACCGGCGACCGGCGCGTTCATGAGTTATTTCTGTCAATGGTCACTGCCGCCGCCGCAGGCGCGGAATGATCTGGCAAGCACGGCGGCTGTGGCTTGCAGGCGGCCTGGTCCTGTGCCTGGCCCTGCTGGGTACGTGGGGATTTCGGGCGGCCACCACGCACGCCGCCGCAAGAGCCGTCCCGCCGGGGCAGCCGCTGTCGCTCCTGTGGAGCCGCCCCGTCGCCGGGTTTCGCGGCGCGGCGTTGTCCCCCCAGGGCGAGCTTGTCGCGCTGTCGAGCGGGGCGAAAGGGAACGTCTCGCTGTGGCACTGGCGAACCCAGCCGGACCATCCGCTTTGGACACACCGAGCGGCGAATGCGTCGAGTGTCGCCGTGAGCGCTGCCGGGGCGACCGTGCTGGCTTGGGCCGCTTTGGACCCGGACCAGCCGAACATTACGATTTTGCGCGGGGCCGACGGCGCGACCCTGGCGCATCAATCGCTCGGCGGGGCGGTGTGGGACGCCGAAATCTCGGCGGACGGCGCGTATGCGGGGATTGTGACAGGCGGCAAGACGCTTTTTCTGTACGAGTTAAGCGATCAGCCGTATGTGCCGGGAGACAAGCGCATCCATCACTGGCCGCTCGGCGGCATCGGCACGTCGGTGGCGTTCCCGCCTCTGGGTTCGTTTCTCGTGACCGGGGCGTGGAATGACAGCAGTGTCGCGTGCTATACGCCGCAGGGAACGAGTTTATGGCAGTACCCGGAAGGCGCGGCGGCGCGGCACGGGCTGGCCGACCGGCTGTTTTCGGCCCAGATTTCCGGCAATGGCCGCTATGTGCTGGGGGTCTCGGCAGGGAACGTCCGGGGCAGCGATCCGGCGCTGTATTTGTGGCGCAGTGACGGCGGCGGGAACCCGCTTTGGAAGATGGAGCTGGGCGAGGATGCGTTTTATCCGACGGCCCAGATCACGCAGGACGGCGACTTCGTGGCGGTCTCTTACCTGCGGCAGATTGTCCGGGGCAATCAAAGTTTGTCCGAGCATCACCTGCGTCTTTTAGACCATTCCGGGAATGTTTTGTGGGAGCGCGGCGGCCTGTTATTCCCGCCTCACCTTGTGGCGCTCTCGCCCGACGGCAGCCGCCTGATCGTCTCCGACGGCAAGCACGCGCTGTACGCCCTCCGCCACGACGGCCACATCCTGCGCCGCTATCCTCTCCCCGGCTCCCTCCGCCAAACGGCGCTGTCCGCCGATGGCCGCGTTCTTTTGGTCTACACCGGCGACGGCACACTCAGCTTGTTTGGGTTAGGGTAAAGCTAGGGACGCATAGAGGAAGGGCGAACACAAGGTTCGCCCCTACGGGTCCGTTCGGAGGGTGCAGGGTGCGAACCTTGTGTTCGCCCTTCTTTCAAAGGGCTCCGGCTTACACCAGCAGGGGCGCATCCACGTTCGTCGAGTCCACGCTGCCGGCCAGATGGGCGGACTCGCCGCCCATGCCGCCGACGTTGATCTGGATGTCGGCGCGGTTCTCGATCTTCTCCACTTTGCCGTCTTTGATCCAGATCACCCGGTCGGACACGTCCACCATTTTGTAGTCGTGGGTCGCGGTGATGATAGTCACGCCCTGCTCTTTGTTCAATCGCCGCAGGAGCGCGATGATCTCCTCGCCGGTTTTGGAGTCGAGGTTTCCGGTCGGCTCGTCGGCGAGAATAATGCTGGGATTGTTGGCGAGGGACCGGGCGATCGCGACGCGCTGCTGCTGGCCGCCGGAAAGCTGGGACGGCTTGTGGTGGTAACGGTGGCCGAGGCCGACAATGTCCAACAGCTCCATGCCGCGCTTTTGGCCGTCTTCCGACGGCGTCCCGGCAAAGATCGTCGGCAGGCTGACGTTTTCTAAAGCCGTCATCACGGTAATCAAGTTGAACGTCTGGAAGATATAGCCGATGGTGTGGCAGCGCAGGTACGCCAGCTCCCCGGCATCAAGCTGGGCCATGTCCACGTCGTTGATGAACACGCTCCCGCTGTCCGGCTTATCGAGGCCCCCGATGGCGTTAAAGAGCGTAGACTTCCCGGAACCCGACGGTCCCATGATCGAGATATACTCGCCGCGTTTGATGTCTACGTTGACGCCGTCAAGCGCCCGCAGCTTTTCTTCCCCCAGCGTAAAGACTTTCACGACATCTTTGGTTCGAACAATGTATTCTGTGGCTGACACGAGTTGATTTCTCCAAGATAAGATAACGAGCGCAGGAACCCACCTCCTTGCTTCGTAACAAGTTGCTTCACCCTGGTCCTCCCCAAAGGGGAGGACCAGGAGTTCAAGATAAGCCTTCGCCAACTCTTCTACTGCCTCTTTGTCCTCCCCTTTGGGGAGGACCAGGGTGAAGTAACTTGTTACGAAGCAAGGAGGTGGGTTCCTACACTTCCGTCCGCAGCGCGGCGGCGGGCGGCATCTGGGCGGCACGCTGGGCGGGCAGCAGGGCGGCCACCAGGGTCAAAAATCCGCCGATCAAAATGCAGCCGATGAGGGAGCCGAAAATGACCCCGGCGGTCAGATGCCCGACCCCGTCGGCCCAGCCAAGAGACGCCCAGCGGACCAGAAAGACGCCGAAAAAGCCGAGTATCCAGCCGGCAAACGACGCGACAAAGCCCATAAACAAGGCTTCAATTAAGAAGAGCCGCACAATGAGCGAATTCAATGCGCCGAGGCACTTCATCGTGCCGATCTCCCGGAACCGCTCGGAGACCGACATCAGCATGGAATTGGTGATGCCGACCGTGCAGACCAGCAGCGCCATGACGCACAGCCAGATCTGGCGGTTGAGTGCGCCCTGGTTGCCTGTCTTGAGTTCCAGCAAGGCCGTCACTCCTGAAAAGCACAAAAACGCGATGCCTAAAAAGATGCCTGCACCGGTAATCATAGAGCGCCAGAAGCGGATCTTCAGCGAGTTCATCGCAATTTGAATTGCTTTGCTCCACGGCAGGTTGATCTGTGTTTTAATGCCGCCGCCCGCGTTTGGACGGCGTCCGGGTGCGGCCGCTTCGATGGACATGCGCTGTTTCTCCTCTTTGGTTTTGCGGGCTGATGCTCTTGTCCAGCCCAATGAGACGCCGCTGGGCCAGCATCCGCATGAACGACACGACGCTGACTTCCGCCTGCCGCCGGTTCAATTTGTAAGTGGCAGCCGTGAATGTAACGAGCTGCTCGACGGAGTGCTTGCCGTCGCACTTTTCCCAGACCGCCGCGCCAAACTCGTCTAATTCAATGGTTTTGGTGGCGGGGATCTGGAACAGGCGGCTTAACACCTGCCCCATTTTATCTTCTCGGCGCGGCACGGTAATTTGAACGCCCGGCGCATCGGGATCACTCTTCGGCTCCCAGGCCACCGACGCCGTGCGGACGGGCCGCAGGGCCAGCATCTCGCCGCGCGGCAGGCTGCCTTTGTTCCGGTTCAGGAACGGAAAATACTGATTCCAGTCTATCTTGGGCATCACTCGTGGCACCGGGTCCGGGCGACGATCGCGTCCACCACATCCGGCTGCGGGCGGCGGCTGACACTCTGCACGAGAAAAATCTTGTTGGTTTCCGGGCATTCCCAGACCCGCGCCTCAAAATAAGTCGCCGGCTTTTGAAGGCGCGTGATCTGCGGCACGGCCTGCCCCGCCCAGTACGTCAGGCCCGCCTTGCGGCCTGTCAGGGCCAGCGCCGGATGCCCTTGAACTTCCGCCTCGCGGCCTGTGTAGCTTAACATGCCTTCCTGGGCGCGGTTTTTGTCCCGAAACCACTGGTCTAAATAGGCATTCCGAAGCTGGACATTGGCGACGCCCCACTGCTCAATCGTGAGGGTATCCAGCGTGTTCGCCCGGCTGAACGGAAGCTGGACATAGATGTTCATGAGCTGCAATTTGCCGGACAGCGTGTAATCGCTGGGAATGGCCGTATGCAGGTCATACAGAGACCATGTCCGCCAGTCCGGGTCCGCCGCATGGCAGCGGAGCGTATGCAGGACCTCCGTAGCCGTAGACGTAAAATCGCTCCGGTTTCCGCCCAAGATCTGCGCGATCAAAACCCGCCCGCACTCGGTGCAATGCCAGATGCGCCCGACCGCCCGCTTGTCGGCCTTCCAGGTGAACCCGCGCAGACCCAGCCGCTCCGGGTGCGCGTCGTCGGTCATGGCTTTGATCTGGACCATTGCCGAAATCTTCTGCCGCTTGGCGCTTTTTTCCACGCTGTCCAAATACTGCCGCAGGCGCTTTTCTAAATCGGCATCGGAGACTTTGCTCTTCACGGGTATCCAGCGGATGTCCATGCCCAGCACGCCCTGCGCCTGAAGCTCGGCGTTGTCCAGACGCAGATTGCCCGCTTTGGCGTCTCCGCCGTAGCCGACTAAATTCCAGGCGGGCGGGGTCTGCACAGTCAGCCCCTGCCAGCCGACGGTCTTCCAGCCTTTGCGCCCCGCCGTGCCGTTATGGTTTACTTCTTGTCTGACGAGAGTTTTCACAGTTGATTGTACGTAAATGAGTGCAGAAAGATTGCCGGTCACAGAGGGCGCTGCTTGCTGCGCCCTTCCAATCCTCCCGTGTGCCGCGCCCTAAAACGGCAGGTAATTCACCGTCTTCGCAATCAAGGCCAGCGCAATCGCGGCCATGCCGATCAGGCCCGTGCCGCAGGCGAAGCCTGCTAAGAGAACCGGCGTGTAGAGCTGCCAGCGTTCCAGGCCGAACCGCTTGGCGAAGTAATAACGGCCCAGCAGAGCGCCGATCATGGTCGGGATCGTGTTGTGCGGCAGGTTGCCGATGCCGCCGAGAAAGCCGTAAAAGAACAACAGCGGCCACTTAAAGGCCAGCGTGATGCCGTAGAGCGCCAGCGCCGCCCCGGCCCCGATTCCAATCACCGGCGGCTTGATCGCGTGCAGGGCCCAGGTCGCGCCGTTGCCGGAGTTGATCTGAGTCCAGATGGAAAGCTGGATGACCGACAGCGGCCAGAACTTCTGGGCATAAGGGAACTGGGACGACGGAATATCATTCGTGTGCCACAGGAAGCCCCAGTAAACAAACGAGAACAGCAAAATCAGCGGCAGCATGAACAATTCCAGCTTGACGATGGACGAAAACTTGGTCCCCGTCAGCTCAATCTCGCGGAACTTCTGCGCCTGCGGGCCGTAATCGTTCAGCGGCAGGGGCGCAAACCAGATGTCCGGCTGATGGTAGCCGCTCCGCAGCACGACCGCTTGGTTCAGAAACGGAAAGTTGACCCCCTGCCCGGTCAGGCCGATCAGCCGTGCCGAGACATACGAGTTCAGCGGGGTCCAAACCAGGCCGTAGAAGATGATAATGCCAATCGGGAACGCCGGCACCAGCTTGTGGTTCAAGATGACGTAGCCGATGGTCGCGAGGAGCCACGCGCCAAGCGCGGCCTGCCACGGGAAGTCGCCGCGCCCTTCCGGCAGTTTCCCCAAGCTGCCGCGCTCGGCGCTGCGCTCCGCGCGTCGCCCCTTCAGCACCATGATTAGAACGGAAGTCAGGCCGATGGCGGCAATCGCAAGCTGGGTGCCGATGCCGAACGACATCCAAAAGTCGAAGTCAATCGAAGCTTTGGTTTGAATGGTCGGCGAGCCGGGAACCCAGTGCGGGAAGATGCCGTTCAAGCCGCCTGCCCCCAGATGGCTCTGGCCGTAGTGGTACATAATCGGGTTCGCGACGATCTGCGCTCCGACGGAGGAAATAAACCCGCCCAGCACAATGGAATACGGCAGAATAAAGCCCAGCAGGAGCTGGCCGAGATCGGGGTTGTAGCCGGTCAGCGCCGTCGGCAGGATGCTTTCCGTGTTTGGCGTCAGGTCGTAGAACGGGATCGGCAGGATCGTGAGCGGCTTCCCAATGGTGACGCCGGTGAAAATCGGCACTGCCAAGTAAAAGAAGCCGAAAATCAGGCCGACGATGGTTCCTGTGGAAAAGACCTGCCAGCGCCACGAGTCTTCTTTGGTGGACGCTTCGGCAAGCGCCGTCGCGCCGGAGGCCGCAATCGCGGCAAAGGGGAACGGCAGGCGCTCAATGTCGGAAGTTACCCGGAACAGCAGGTAGCCGAGGCCGAGCCACTTCATCCGGTCGAACACCTGTTGGCACAGCAGAACAACAATCGGGATCACCCACGCACTATCCAAAAAGGTGCGGTGCGCGTAGGCAGGCGAGCCGGGCTGCGGCCCGATCCAGGCCGGCAGCAAATGGACGACGTTGATCATCGCCGGCGACTGCATGATATACTGGGTGGCGATAAACGCGCCGAACGGCCCGCCGGAAATGCCCGGCAGCTGCCCAAACCCGGTGAAAGTCAGCGCTCCCGCCATGTAAAACAGGCAGTAGATCTCCTGGCGCTTCAGCGGCAGGAACGAGCGCCGGGCGATCTCTGAAAACAAAACAATCGTGACCCACTGCGCGGCAGGGCCGAGGCCCTGCCCGGCCAGCAGTCCCAGGTAAATGGAGCCGGGCAGCATGATCATGCACACAAAGAGCGTGCCGATCATGACTTTGCCGGTGAAGCCATTTTCAAACTGGATCTGCTGGCCGACTTCATCGCCGGACGTGTCTATCGTGCGGTCGCGCTCGTACTCAATCGTGCCGCGCTTGGGTTCGCGTTTCGGTTTTTGCTGCACTGCCACGGGGGCATGGTCTCCTTACGATAATGTCGAAATCAGTCCTACAGTGCCGCTCCGACCGTTTCCGAGGCCGATGGGGCGACGGGGGTTCCGGCGATCTCCAAGTACCGCTCGCGCTCCAAATCAGTCAAGGTCCGCCAGATCAGGAACTGCTTGCGGATAACGTTCAGGAAGCGGCGGTTGACCCGCTTCCAGTTGGACACGTCGCCGGAGACGCGGGTGAGTGTCAGATGGACTTCGTACACGTCTTCCAGATCGGTCGGCGTCGTGTCAAGCGAGATCATTTGGGAGACGCCGAGGTCGAACGGCGCGAGCCAGATCCGGCCCGACAGGCGGTAGGAGCGGACGCCGTCCACGTCTTCCGCGCCGGTTTCAATCCCCTGGGTCAAGAAGTCGCCGACCGACTGTTCTTCATAGGCGCGGAACCATTCGGCTAAAAACTGGTTGATGCCCGTCGCCTGCGCCCCGGCAACCGCGAACGGCAGCGTGATGCGCCACACGTCGCCGTCGGGTTCCGGCACTTTCCAGGTGCGGTCTACCGCCGGAGTCGCCACTTCCGAGGCTTTCCGGGCCGGGAAAATGGTGGACAGCAGCACGACCGCGACGACCAGCCCGATCGCAAGCTCGGCGGACGTGGACGAGAAGTTCAAGTACAGGCCCGGCAGGATGTGGAAGTAGGAGATGGTCTTGGCAAGAAGCTGGCCGATGAGATAGCCCGACACCGCGCCGATAATGCCGTAGACCAGCGACTCGGCGATGAACAGCATGGCGATGTTGCCCGGCGACAGGCCGATGCTTGAAAAAATTGCGATCTCTTTCACCCGCTCAAAGACCGAGCCGAGCATCGTATTCAGAACAATCAGCGCGGCAATCAAAATCGGGATGATGATGTTGATCAGGCCCTGGGAAGAGGTCGCACCGATGGCCGAGAACCGATGGTTCGCGCCGTTCTCCCCGGCGTAGAGGTTCAAGTCCAGACGCGGCATCAGGCTTTGCAGCTCCGTCGCCGTGGTTTGAGCGCTGCCCATGTTGATCGCCACCGAGCGCAGGTCGCCGCCCATGTTGATCAGCGTATTATACGGGACATACAGGACGTTGTCGGGGTCGAGGTGCAGGTACTGCTGGAAGCCCTGAGCGCCGCCCCCGCCGCCGCTGCCGCCCGATGCGCTGCCCCCGCCCTGGTTCTGCTGGGCCTGGTAGTCCACGGGAGTCAGCGCCTCGTCGTCTAAATCTTTGATCGTCTTGATCTTGTCGGCATCCACAATGCCGATGACGAGGTACGGGACGCCGCTGAAATTGATCGTCACTTTGCCGACATCCGCCGGCGTGATTTGCAGGCTGTTCGCGACCCCCTGCGGGATCACCGCCGCGTAGGTGTCCGCCCGGTTGAACCACCGCCCGGAAGTGAGCGCTTTGTCAATGCCCGTCACCTGCGCCTCCTGCGGGGTCAGGCCGTTGACGCCCTTGACATCAGTCGCGAAGTGGGCGCGGGTGAGGTGCAGGAACGACTGCTGGCCCTGCTGAGTGCCGAAGAACCACGCGCGGGGGGCGACCGGGAACCGCGAGCCGTACTCGTCGGACAGCAGCCGGTACGCAGGCTGCTGCAAAGCGTCCCAAGTCGGCATCCGCAGGAGTATTCCATTGTAGAGGGCCGTTCCCGGCGCGGCGACATCGTTGTACCGAATGGTGTTGACGATGGACGTAAACGATAGCACAGTAAACGTCAGCAGAACGAGCGTGAGGCACGTCAGCAGGGTCCGCTCTTTTCGGCGGCGCATATTGGAAATGCCGAGGGCAAATGCGGCGAACGCAATGGAAGCCTTGCCGACATCGGCCTTGTGAACGCCCGACACGGACTTGTTGAACTGCTTGAGCTGTTCTTCGAATTTGCCCCACACGAGCAGCGAGACAATCACCGACAGGGCGAGCATGACAAACGCGATCAAGATAATCAGCGGGTTGACTGCGCCGATCGAGAACGCCGGGTGGATCTGGGAGAAGATAAAGAAAATGACTAAAAAGATGCCGAACGCCGCCGTCAGCTGCCGCCGCAGATCGGAATAGCCGAACAGCAGACGCTCTAAAAAATAGGCGAACGGGATCAGCAAAAAGAGGTAGAAAATGACGCCCTGGACCACATCGTTTGCGGTCTGCTGGGCCTGGGGATAGACTCGCGCCTCGTTCGCCCACGCCTGCCGGCTGTAGGCGTCAAATTCCTCATAGTCCTGGGCGTTGTAGGCCGCCAGCGCCTTGTCGATGTCTTCTTTGGCTAAATCGTGCAGGTGCGTCAGTGGGTTCAGCGGGTCGTGGAGCTGAACAATGCGGAACTTGGCGAGGTTTGCGATGCGGAACTCATCCAGGTTCCACATGTCTTTGGCGACCCGCAGGGCGGTGTTCGTGATCGCGCCGTTGCGGACAATGTCGTTCGGGTTGTTCGGGTCCGGCGGCCTGTTATCTGAACTCCCATAGCGGGCCGAGGCGACCCCGACCGCGTAGCCGATGCCCTGGGCGTTGCGCTGGTTTTCCGCCAGCGACAAATGCGGGTTCGTCGGCAGCGAATTGATCAGCAGAAAGCGCGGCGGAGCGGCCGGGCCGGACTTCATCACCACTTTCAGGCGCGTTTCCGGCCCCGGCGTGGAAAACAGCACGGCGACATCTTCCACATAGGAGACGCCCGGCTCGACTCCCGACAAAATAAACCCATACTGGCGCGGCTCGCCGTCGGAAGCGCCGTCATAAACGCTCACATCGGTCAGCGATGTCAGCGACTGCTGATCAATCAGGTCGTAGATGGAAGTTGCGACGCAGGGAAAGACGATCACCTGCGTTTCCTTAATGCCCCCCGTGATGTCAAACTGGGTTGGGTAGTTTGCGGCCCCGTTGACTCCCTGATCGGGCGCATAATCTATATCGCCCCGGCTGGCTGAAAAGTCGCTGACTGAAAGCGGCCGCCCCTCAAAGCTTTGTCCTTTCAGACGCGCGATTGCGGCGGCGACCTGCTGCGCGGATGCCATTTCGACTGTGACGGAGCGGGTCGCACTCGATGTGTTGTCTTCTGAGAAGATAGTCTGGGTAACGCCGCCGACCTTCGAGAGCAGGTCCTTGAAGTCACTGTCAAACCGCTTTCCCGTTCCCGCGTCGTCTGATGCCGGCGGCAGGTTGCCGATTACAAGCTTGTCGCCCTGATAAATGTGATACGCGCCGATGTGGATGTTGTTGGCCGGCGCAAAGCGCAGGCCGGTGCCGTTGGAGATGACGAGCGGCAGGCCGTCGAACTCAAACGACGCCTTGCCGGCCCCGCCGCCGGTGCCTTCAATCAGATTTCCCCGGACGCCCATCATGGTTTTGGACGGGTTCTGGACGACGGCCAGTGAGTTTGCCACCGGCTCGTCGGGGACGAAGTTCTTTTTCGGGTCGAACAGCAGGACACGCCCGGTGAGCTTGGAAAAGCCGAGCCGCAGGCCCTGCCGGGTCCAGGCGGGCCAGGTCGGGATCGGCATCAGCGACGCGGTAGAAGCCGGCGTGATCGCGTTCGGGTCGTTGGTGTCGTTGAGAATATGCCAGTATTCCCCGGCCAGAAGGCGGGTCTGAGCCGCCAAATTGACGATGTTGACCTTGTCCGGCGTATCGAGCGGCGTGTCGGTCTCCTGCCGGGCGTCGTCGGTCGTCGCGAATGTCACGCCTTTGCCGCCGGCCATGGTGGCGGCTTCGGCGTCAAACGCGAACCGGCCCGGCAGGTAATTCCGCCAGGTCTTGCCGCCCGCGCCGTTGACGCCGTCGGCAAACGCCGTCGCCGGGTCGAAGCCGAGCGTCTGCCCGATCTTGTCGGCGTTTTCACGGAACGTCCGTCCGATGTCTGAAAAGTCGCCCTGAATGTCTTCGCGGTAGTCGTAGAAGTAGCCTTTGTAAAAGACGCCGACGCTTCCTGTCTGCGAAGTCAAGTCTAAGCCCGAAAACAGCAGGACGTTCGTCCGGTCCGGCAGCGCCTGGTGAAACAGCGAGTGCTTGAGATTATCTAACGCTGAGATCGGACGCCAGCCGTCCACATGCTGGTCTACATATGTCCGTGCGCCTTGTATGCCGAGAAAGTGGGCCCCGCAGGCGACAAACAGCACCGTCCGCTTGGGAGGGTGGGCCTTGAACGCCCGCGCGATTTCCAGCAAAGACGCCATCCCGTCAGCGGACTCCGCGCCGGGCGCCTCCGTCGGCACGATGGACATGGAATCATAATACGATTCAATGATGATGTTCTGGTCGGCCAGCGGCCCGACGCCGTGGATCGTGCCGACAATGTTAGACGTAGTAGAAGTGCGCCACGGGTTATCACACGCCAGATGGACCTGAAAGTTCGGCGTGGTCAGCACCGCCGATTGCAGCGCCGCCGCATCGGTGCGGGAAATCAAAAAGCGGGGAACAGCGACGGGGATGCCGATAAACTTGGACTCGCCCTCGCCGCGCATGGTCTCGGTCGGTGCGGTGAAAATGACTGCCTTCGCGCCGAGCCGCGCCGCATTCAGCCAGTCCGTGCCGCAGTTGAAGTCTAAGAGAACAATGCTGCCCTGGACCAGCTTGCCGCGAAAATTGGACAGCTCGCCGCGCCCGGCATAGATCAGCGGCCCGGAAATGCCTGCCGCCGGCAGCGTGGACGTTCGCACGAGGTTGGGCCACAGCGGCTGAAGCGCAAACGGTTTCGGCAGACCCACGCCCTGAATAAACGCGCCGTTGTCAATGGGGGCCGTCACCGTGAACGGCTCTTCCGCAACATTGCCTGCCCCGAAGATCGCATTGAACTGCCGGCGGACATACGCCTGCGCCTGCTCACCGCCGGGGGTCCCCGCCACACGCGAATAGGCTGTGACCGGCGCAGACGCCGGCTGGTTTGGGACGGTGTAATGGATGCCGGACAGAGCGGCAATGGTCTGGGACAGCCGCGCCGGGCTGACTCCTTGGGCGAGCGAAAGGTAATTCTTCGCAGCGTCCGGGTCTACCTTGATTTTGGCATCCTGGGCGCGGCTCGGCAGTGAAAGCGCACACAGCAGGCAAAGAACGGACAGCGCAGGGAAAAACTGGGTCACGCCGGCGGTGCGGCGGAAACTCTTCATACAGTACGATCCTTCAGCAAAGATTATGAGGGCGAAAGCGAGAATGACGGATTGTTAAGAGAAGATTAACTCAGCGGCTTCTTTATCATATCACATCGGGCAAAAAAAGGCAATAGCGGCAAAAGCGCAAAATATATTTCCTGAAACCGTCCGATTCCGCGAATTGCGGGTATAATACACACGCACCGGGTTTCCCCCGGCAACTTTCCTGCTTTGCATCGGTTTGATGCCTTTCCCTGCGATTTCCCGGCTCCTTCGGCTCGTTTCCGTTGCGCTCTCGAATGTTACAGTAAGGCTCTACTCTTTGCGAATTAGGGCTTTTCATTCGAAAGGAGCCATTCCCTATTATGGCAACCAAACTTTATGTCGGCAATCTGAGCTATCAGACCACCGACCAGCAGCTCCATGAGCTGTTTTCCGAAGCCGGCAACGTCGCGAGCGCCCAGGTCGTCACCGACCGCTACACCGGCGAAGCACGCGGCTTCGGGTTCGTCGAAATGGCGTCCGAAGACGAAGCGCAGCAGGCGATTGCGGCTATCAATGGCCGGAACGTCGGTGGACGCGCCCTTGTGGTGAACGAGTCCCGCCCGCGTGAAGGCGGAGGCGGCGGCGGAAGCCGTGGCGGTTCCGGCGGCGGCAGCTCCTACGGCGGCGGTGGCGGAAGCCGCTCCGGCGGCAGTGGCGGCGGCTACGGCGGTGGTGGCGGAGGCCGTTCCGGCGGCTCCGGCGGCGGCGGAAGCCGCTACTAAGCCTTTTACGTCGTTGTTATCGCTGACGAGCCGATAGACTAAAACCCGCAGCATCAAACAGAAGCGCGGCAGAGACAGTGTCTCTGCCGCGCTTTTTTGCGTCTCAGGCACAAAGAGAACGCAGAGGGCGAACACAAGGTTCGCCCCAACGGAGTCAAGATGTACGGAGGCGGATGGTAGGGCGCGAACCTTGTGTTCGCCCTTCTTGTTTGTGTTCGCCCTTCTTGTTTGTGTTCGCCGTGCCGTTCAGGGCAGGGTATTTGACACCTTCTTCCCCGCTCTGCTATAATAACCGCGTGATTACCCCTCCCGAACGTCGGCAAGAACGCCGGATCGAAACGAAGCCGTGGGAACCCGACGGCAGCGGCCTGCTGCTGGTCGTCTCCGGCCCTTCCGCCGTCGGCAAAGACACGGTTTTGGACGCCCTGCTGTCCGTTCCCGATGCGCGTCTGCCGTATGCCATCAAGAAGTGCGTCACGACCACAACGCGGCCGCCGCGTGCAGGTGAAGTAGACGGCTTGGATTACAATTTTGTCACAGCCGCCCAGTTCAATGCGTCGGTGGCTCACGATGACTTGCTGGAATATGCCGAAGTTCACAATAATTATTACGGGACGCCCCGGACTTATGTGGACGCTGCACGAGCACAAGGTGTTGATGTCATTCTAAAGATTGACGTGCAGGGCGGGCGGGCAGTCAAGCAGAAGATGCCCGACGCCGTGCTGATCTTCTTGCAGCCGCCGTCGCTCGAAGAACTCGAACGGCGTCTGCGCGGGCGGGCGACCGAGAACGAAGAAGACATCGCGCGTCGGCTTCTGAACGCCCGGCGGGAAATGGCCCAGCGGCCTCACTACGATTATGCGGTCACCAATGACGCGATCGAAGACGCCGTAGATGCGATTGTCGCGATCCTGCGGGCGGAACACTGCCGTATCCGCGTGGGAGAGCCGGGTGCCTGACCTTGCCCCGAAACGAGTGGTGCTGGGCGTTTCAGGGTCCATCGCCGCCTACAAAGCCGCCGACTTGGCCTCTCAGCTTGTCAAAAGCGGCGTGGAAGTCTTTCCCATTTTGACTGCCGGAGCCGCCCGGTTTGTCCAGCCGGCCACCTTCCGCGCCTTGACCCACCATCCCTGCCCGATTGATTTGTTTGAGGAGCCGTTTCCCGGCGAGATCGCCCACATCTGGCTGGCCCGGAACTGCGATTTGTTTGCGATTGTCCCGGCGTCCATGAACGTCATCGCCCGGCTCGCCAATGGCCTGGCCGAAGATATGCTTTCGGCGGCGGCGCTGGCCTGCCCTGCGCCGATCCTGCTGGCTCCGGGCATGAACACGGGCATGTGGCATAACCCGGCGACTCAAAGCAATTTGGCGAAGCTGCGCGACTACGGTTATTTCTTTATCGAGCCGACTTCGGGACGCTTGGCCTGCCGGACCGAAGGGGTCGGGCGCATGGCGGATGTGCCGACGATCTTTGCGGCCGTTCACGAAATGCTGTTTCGGAAAACGTCTTGGGCCGGAAAGCGGGTGCTGATCACCGCCGGGCCGACCCGCGAGCCGATAGACCCCGTCCGCTACCTATCCAACCGCTCCTCCGGCAAGATGGGCTACGCGCTGGCCGAGGCCGCCCACCTGCGGGGCGCGGACGTTGTGTTAGTGTCCGGCCCGACCGCGCTCCCAGCCCCCGGCGGCGTCCAGATCGTGCAGGTCGAGACCGCCGCGCAGATGTACGACGCGGCGCTGGCTCACGCCGAAACTGCCGATGTGGTCATCGCCGCCGCCGCCGTCTCCGATTATCGGCCTGCCGATTTCGCCGAACAGAAGCTGAAAAAGACGGGTGCGGCTCCGGCGCTGGCACTGGCGCAGACCGGCGATATTCTAGCGGAACTGGGACGCCGCAAGCGTCCCGGCCAAACGCTCATCGGCTTCGCCGCCGAAACCGAAGATTTGCAGGCCCAGGCGCGGCGGAAGCTCGCGTCTAAAAACTTAGACTGGATCGCCGCCAATGACGTGACAGCAGAAGGCGCAGGCTTCGACGGCGACACGAACATTGTGACCCTGCTCGGTGCGGGCGGACAGGAAATCCCCCTGCCGCTGCTGACCAAGCGCGAAGTGGCCGAGCGGATTTTAGACACGGTAGAATAGTCACGGCTTAACAGCGGGCGCGGCGGTCTGCACCAGCGCAGACGTCACTTTGACCCACATCCGGGTCGGCGGCCCGACAAACTTCCCATCTTCGTTTCTTGCCGTCAGCAGAACGGTCATGAGTATAACGCTGTCCTGGCTTTCGACCCTCCCCGCCTCCACATTAAAGCGCACGGTGCGCGTGCCGGAAGTCCAGCCGCTGATTTTCATGTCGCTGCCCACGGGCGCGTCAAGCCCCTCCTTGATGTCGCTTGGCGACGGGGCGGCCGGCGGGGGCGTGCTGAAGCGGCCCTTCAAAGTCTGCGTGATGACGGCAAGTGTCCCGGCGTCTTTCGCTTCCCAGCTCGCCAGCGAGAGGTCTGCGGCGGTCGTTTCGCCGGCCAGGCCCGTGAAAACCGGGCTTTTCCACCGGCTGCCGATCGCGACCGGCGCGGCAGGCAGCTCGCCCAGCCCGGCAAGCGCGTTCATGTGCGCGGGGTCCTCACCGGGCAGCGACTCATCGGCATTAAACGCCGGATTGACTGCGGTTTCTTCGTACTTGCCGTTCGGCAGGACAACCAGCGCAGCCAGATTCGCGAGAACTGCCGGATCAGGGTTCGTATTCGGCGGCTTCTTGTCCACCGTCACCGTCATGGAATCAATGCCGAAGCCGATCATGCCCGCGCCGTCGGTTTCGCGGACATCGGTTGTCGCCTGGTGCATTCGCATTTCCAGATGCGATTTGATGGGCGTCAGCCGCCCGCCCGGCTCGCGGTACGAGCCGTCCGTGTCCTCGGTTAAGCGGTAATACAGCGTCTCGCCGGTTTTGAACTTAAGGCGCAGGGTTTCGGTGCGCGGCGCGGGAGCGGCAGGCGGCGCAGTCGCGGCGGCCTGGGCAAAGACAGCCGCCGGGGAAAGGACGCTCAGAAGGACAGCACTTGTCAGAAGCAGCGTGTTCATAAAGTCCTCCAGATGCCCCCCGCCCCAATTCTGGGGAGCCAGAGGGGAGAAGGCTAAAGGCCATCTCTCTGTTCTGTATGGCTCCCCAGAATTGGGGCGGGGGGGCAATCACTGCACCGGCGCAATCGCCGTCGGCGGGGTGTCGGAAAGGCGAGTCATGGTGTACGTCATCTGCATCTGCATTTTCATCGCCGACGGCATTCCAGTCGGTGTCGTGCCGCCTGCGGCGGCTTTGGGGAAGGTCATGGTCATGTCGGTATCATCCGTGCCGGTCGCGCTCTGAACCATCCCTGCCGCCGTGTCAAAGACCTGGGTTGCTGTATTTGTCGTTCGGCGTTGCATCGTCATCCCATTTTCAGTCATCGGCTTGTCAAACGTACCCGTCTGTTTCTGCTGAATCGTCGCCAGCGCCGCGCCGTTCTTCTGGTCCACGCCCATCAAAGTCGCGGTGAACGTCGTCTGAGCGCCCATGGCGTCGGCTGCCCCTTTCCAGTTGTCCCCGACTTTGACCGGGCTGTCGGGCAGCAGCGCGGTCGTGCCGAACAGGCTACTGCCAACATCCATGCCGGGGGCGCCCAAGCCGCTCATGCCCGGCGCATCCACGGACAGAATTCTCCCGGTGGGGAGAATGACCTGAATGAACGGCTGTTTCAGCTTGGCGTCTATCTCTTCCGGCAGCGGCATTTCCTGACCGCCCCGGAGCATATGCACGGACTCGATCTGCGTCTCCAGCGTGGCTGCGCCGTCGGCGGGCCGGATAGACTTGACGGTCTGCCGCATGACCATGTGCAGGGTCATGTCCATTGGAATACCCGCGCCGGTTTGCCCGGTCTGCATCAGCGTGTTCATGTCCATATCGTACTCGTAGCGATGCACCTGCCCGACGGCGAACTTGTAGCGCAGTGTCACAGCCGCAGCCGCCGGGGCGGACGGAGAGGTGGGCGCGGCGGGAGCCGCCGGGAGAGTTTGGGCGTGAAGCACAGGGCAGAGCGCGAGCGCGGCTGCCGCAGTCAAAATAAGTTTCGTCTTCATAAGCTCTCCTGAGCCGCCTGGAAGCGGAAGTAATTGTCGCCGATTTTCAGCTCGTCGCCGGACGACAGGATGGCCCGCTGAATGCGGGTGCCGTTGATGTAAATGCCGTTCGCGCTGCCGAGGTCGCTCACGGTGAACTGGCCCTGACTGTCCCGCAGCAGCCGCGCATGGCGGCGGGAAACGGTGTTTTCAGCCAGCACGATCCCGTTGTCGCCGTCCCGCCCGATCACTACGTCGCCGTCGGTCAGGGCGAACGTGCTGCCTGCCGCCAGGCCCTGAAGGCCGACCAGGGCGGGAATATCGGAGAGCGGCAGGGCCGGACCGCGCCCCAAAGTCGCCGCGGCATCTTTGGGCGGCAGGCCCGCTTCGTCGGGGACAGCTTCCGGCGCACGCTTTTCCGCTTTGTAGACCGGCGGCTCTTTGTCTTCGGCGGCAGTGCCGACGGGCGCACTCGGATCGGGAATTTCGATGCCGGCCCGGCGGCCAAGCGCTCGCAGCGGCTCGCCGCGCGTTTTGACAAGCTGCACGATGACCCAGCCGACACCGGCGGCAAGAATAAGGCTGAAAAAGCCCGTCACCAGCCGCTGCAAGCTGCTCGGCTGCGAACCTTCGTTCACCTGCACCGGCGGCACGATAATAGTGCTTGGCGGGGCGGCAGGGACCGGAGCGTCGACCGGCCCGAAGTCGGCCATCACAAACGACATCGGCACGGGCGCACCGCTGAGGGCTATCGAAACAGGATGCGACGCCACTTCGCCGGTGTGAGCGTCCAGGACAAACACTTTGTCCCCGGTCGTCACCGGCGCGGCGACCTGCACCGTCTTTTTATGCGCGACCGTTACCGGCAGGGCGCCGACCGGGCCGCTTTTAGTCTGCACCCAGTAGCAGTAAGTGTCCGCGCTTGGCAGAGTCAGCGCGAGCGGCGGGGCCGCATCGGCCTTGATTGTCAGCAGAAGCAGGCAGAAAACGGCAGCGAGTTTTCTCATACAGAAGCATTCTCCGCATGGCAGCAGGCAATCGCGGCGGGCAGAAATTCAATCAAGTCGGTGGCGATCAGGCCCGCCGGGCCGCCCTGCTTCGCGGCAGCCAGATCACCCGCCAGACCATGCAGGTACGCGGCGGCGGATGCCGCCTCCCACGCGGCGATGTCCGAGCCGAGCAGAGCCGCCGTCAGCCCCGTCAGCACGTCCCCCGCCCCGCCGGTCGCCATGCCGGGGTTCCCGGTCGTGTTGATCGCCAGCCGTCCGTCAGGCGCGGCAATCAGTGTCCGGGCGCCTTTGAGCAGCACGACGCAGCCGTAAGCGTGCACCGCCGTTTCAACTGCCGCCCGGCGATCCACTTGAACGGCTTTCGTGTCGGTTCCCAGCAGCCGCCCCATCTCTCCGGGGTGCGGGGTCAAGATTGTCGGCGCCGTGCGCGATTTCACCACCGACGCGCCCCGGTCGCGCTCCAATGCCAGGATATTCAGCGCGTCGGCGTCTATCACCAATGGAACCGGGCAGCGGGAAACGAACTCCCGGACAAAGGCCCGCGTGTCGCTGTCGTCCGCCCCGCCGAGGCCCGGCCCGATCGCTGCCACCGTGCCTTTCCCGGCGAGATTGAGGGCAGCATCGAGCGCGGCTTTGCTGAACGTGCCTTCCGTCGTCTCCGAAAGCTCCTGCGTCATCACCACCGGGCTGACCCGCGCCATCAGCGCGTTCTGGATACCTTTAGGGACGGCCAAAGTCACCAGCCCCGCGCCCGCCCGCGCCGCCGCTTCGGCAGACAGCGTCGGCGCTCCGGCGAAGCCCGCCGAGCCGGCAAAGACCGACACATGGCCGAACTTGCCTTTGTTGCTGTTTCGTCCGTTGACCCGCACCGGCAGCCACCGCGCCGCATCCGAGGCTTCCGTCGCCGCGACCCGCACCGCGTCCGCCGCCATGACTTCGCGCGGCATTCCGATATCCGCTACCACTAGCTCGCCGACATACTTTGCGCCGGGATAAAGTATCAGGCCAATCTTAGGCAGCGCGAATGTCACAGTCAGCGTCGCTTTGACGCACGCGCCGCCGACATCGCCCGTGTCGGCGTCCAGACCGGACGGCACATCCACCGCAATAATCGGGCGATGCTCGTCGTTCATGGCCGAAATGATTTCCGCAAGATTGCCTTCGATGCCGCCGTGAATGCCCGTGCCGAGCAGGGCGTCTACGATCAAATCAATGCCCCGGTACAGGTCGGGGAAGACAGGCCGAATGTCCAGGCCGAACGCCGCCGCCATTTTGTAATTTTCGGCGGCGTCCCCTTCGTACTCGGACGGCTCGGCGGTGAGATGGACCGAGACCTTCGCCCCAAACCGCGCCGCGAGGTGCCGGGCAATCGCCAGCCCGTCGCCGCCGTTATTCCCTTTGCCGCAGACGACCGCAATGCGCTTTCCCTTGAGCGGCCCGAAGCGCTCGGCGATGACATCAACGACGCGCAGGGCGGCGTTCTCCATCAGGACAATGCCGGGAACGCCGTAATCTTCGATGGTGCGCCGGTCCATTTCGCGCATCTGGGCGGCAGTGACAAGTTTTTGCATAGAGAAAGCCTATCTCGGAGTAGGAACCCACCCCGTCTCGTTCCTCGCCGACCCTCCCGAAACGGGAGAGTGCAGAGATTGTTGCCCGCAGGCTGATCTGAAACTCTTTACCTTCCCGTTTCGGGAGGGTCGGCGAGGAACGAGACGGGGTGGGTTCAAAACACCCCCGCCACCTGCTCCCGCTCGGCGGCATCAATCGGCGGCACAAGCGTTGCGCCAGTGTTTTCTTCCACCTGCGCGGGGGTCTTCGCGCCCACGACAACCGATGCGACCGCCGGGTCGTCCAGCACGAAGCGCAGGGCGGCCTGGGCGAGTGTCCGTTCTCCGCCGCGCCGGAGAAAGTCCAGGCGATTCGCGGTCTCCGCCATTGCCGCGATGTATGGACGCGGCAGGGCGGCCCGAATGTCGCCTTCGGTGAACGCGGCCCCAGCGCCATATCGGCCCGACAGGAAGCCGTTGGCGAGCGGCTCACGGGCCAGAATGCCGGCTTTGCGCGAACGCGCCAGCGGCAGCAATTCTACACTTGCGCCCTGGTAAAAGACGCTGTAGGAGACTTCCAGCACGTCTACCGGGCAGTTGTTTTGGAGCAGCCATACCCCGTCGGCAGGCTCGGCGACCGAGACCCCATAAAAGCGGATTTTGCCGGCGCGTTTCAGCGCGTCCAGCGTGTCCCAGACTTTAAAGCGGTCCAGATCTTCGGGCAGCGGGTTCATCAAGAGAAACACATCCAAAGTTTCCCGGCGCAGGCGGGATAAGCTCTGCTGAACCGCGTGGGCGAGCGCCAGCGGGGTCCAGTCGGGTTCCAATGTTCCGTCACGCCGGTAGAAATTGACACCGCCTTTGGTCACGACGGTCGGCGGCGGACCGGGCCACTGCGCCAGGACTTCCCCCAGCAGCGCTTCCGAATGGCCGTGGCCGTACACGTCGGCGGTGTCGAAGAGCGTGACGCCCAGTTCCAGCGCTTTTCGGATCGCCGCGCGGGAAACCGCATCGTCGGTCTCGCCGTAGGAGTTCCCAAACGCATTCCCGCCGACCGCCCAGCCGCCGAACCCGATTTCCGAGACCCGCAGGCCCGTTCTGCCTAGTGTGCGGGTGTTCATCTTGATTTTGGCTAGGCCGCCGTGCCGAAAGGCTTCTTAGCCTTTCCTTTTTCTTCCAGGCGCTTCGCTTCCGCTCGCTCGGAGAGATACGCTTTGGCGTCAAACGCCGGGAATTTGGAGCCGAGCGCGAGTGCGACGTCATCGGGCAGCAGGAGCCTGGTGACTTCGGTGAGGAAACCCGGCTCCTGACTATAAACAGCGGCAAGATAAAGGGAGCCGCTGTCAAAGAACGTTTTTGTGTTCTGCGGCGCGTTCGGCGTCTGCGCCCGCAGGCTGACCCCATGCCGGAAGGCATACAGGCAGAGTGTTTTGTAGCGGTCAAGAGTCAAGAAAGGATCTGCTTTCGTTGGGAGTATGGCTTTCGCTTAGTATACCCACTGTTGCAGGATTGTGAAGAAAGAAGAAGGCGGGCGGAGCCTGGCCTTACCAAGTGGACAGCGGGAAGGATTGCAGGCTGCAATCCGGCTCCGATTCAAGGCCGCGCCCCGCCTTGCGGGCGCGTTTGTTGCGGTACATCTGGTGGTCGGCGATCTCCACTAAATCCGCCTCGGACTGCGAGTCCTGCGGGTACAGCGCGAGGCCGATGCTGGCTCCGGCGGCGGCGGCGGAAAACTCCGGGTGAGCGGCAAGCTCGGCCTCGATGCCGCGCTGAAGCCGGGCCATGACCGCTTCTGCCTGCGGGCGGTCCAGGCCCTCCAGCGCCAGCAAGAACTCATCGCCGGAGCGCCGCCCGACAATGTCGCCTTTGCGGGCATGAAGGCGGCAGGCTTCCCCCACCACCCGCAGCAGCTCGTCGCCCGCCGCATGGCCGAAGCGGTCGTTGACCCGCTTCAGGCCGTCTACGTCGAGGAACAGCAGCGCGAACGGCTGCTGCTGCTGGATATGCCGGTGCAGGTAATGGCTGGTCTTGCGCCAGGAGGCAAGGCCGGTCAGGGTGTCGGACTCGGCATGGCGCGACGACTCTAAGTTCTCGAAATAGTTGCTGCCGCTCAATAAAAGCGCTTCGTAGATGAGAAGCGTCAAAGGAATAGTCGCCCAGCCCCACTCCGTCCAGAACAGCAGCATGACGAGGCCGCCCAGGTTCTCGACGTAATCAAAGAACGAAAACATCGGGTCTTTGAGCGTCTGACGCAGCGGAATATCGTTGCGCGTGTACAGCAGCAGCGCCGTGAACGGTCGGTTAATCAGCTCGCCTGTGATCACCAAAACCGCGCAGACCGGCAGCAGGATCGCTGTCGGATGAGCAAAGAACGTGGCACAGTCGGCAGAGCTGAAAATAGGAACGCCGCCGAGCTTCCCGTACAGCCAGCCGCTGAGCCAGTAAAGCGAGGGCAGGTAGAAAAAGTTCGACAGCGGTGGCAGAAAGTTAGTCTGGTACAGCCGCCAGTGAACCGGAGCGAGAAAGGCAGAAGACAGCAGGCTGACGGCCAGAACCGTGACCGGGCCGCCGTGCAGCATGGCGATCAAAATCAAAGCGTCGCCGGAGGCTTGATGCACTGTCGGCTTGCCGTCTGCCGCCCGCTGCATGATGACCGACCGCAGGTTCAGCAGCACGATTATCCCGCTGAGCAGAAACGTCTCCGGCCAGGGGATTTCGGCGAAATGCCGGGTCAGCACAGTCGCGCAGGCATAGACGCCGCCCAGCAGCGCCGTCCATCGCAGCAGCAAGTAGCACTGATTTTTTGTCAACAGCGGCGTCATTAGACTTTTATTGTCGGCAGAAAAGACCCAAGTTTAGAGGAAATAACGGCTCCCCGCAAAGTCCGGCAACTTTGGCAGTGATTGCGGCGAGCAGGAACGGCATAATCCGAAGTGTCGAACAGACAAATCCTTCGCACTCGACAAAGGCAAACCGCGTGAAAGCGCGGGACGCAAAGCTACGGGCCTTCCTTCCGCCGAACGCGGGACATGGCCGCCGGGCTGCCGAACTGCGGCGATTACGAAGGAAACCGTCCAGTACCATGAAAAAAACCAATCAAAACCGCACAAAACTCTTTGCCCTAGCCGCTGCGGCGGCTCTTCTCACTGCGGCATCTCCGGCCGCACAAGCCCAGACGCCGAAAACTGATGCCGCCGTTGCGGCTCTTCTTGCCGCCAAGACGGCCCACGGCTCCTGCGCGGTGATCGCCAAGATTGACGGCGACCTGACGCCCGCGCGGCAGGCCCGGCTGGCCGCACTCGGCGCGGATGTCACCCGGCGTCTGGACTTTATCCACTCGGTCGCCCTGACCCTGCCCCGGCGCAGCTTAACCAAGCTCGCCGCGCTGCCGTTCATTTCGCACATTTCTTATGATGGAGAAGTCAAAAAGAGCGATGCCTTTACGGACGGGTCCAGCGGCGCGGCTTCCGCCCGCCAGCAGTACGGACTCACCGGCAGGGGAGTCACGGTCGCTGTGATTGACAGCGGTATCAACTGCCAGCACTGGGACCTTTCCAATGGAAAAGGCGCCTGGCGGACGCTCGCTTATCCGGATTTCATCAAACGAGCGTCCACCAGCGGCGACTACTGCGGGCATGGCAGCCATGTCGCCGGCATCATTGCAGGTGACGGCACAGCCTCCACCGGACTTTTCTGCACGCACACGTTTTACGGAGTCGCGCCTCAAGCCAATCTGGTAAGCCTGCGCGTACTGGACCGGAACGGCGCAAGCACCGTTTCCGCCGTTCTTGCCGCGCTGCAATGGATGATCACGAACAAAACCGTTTACAACATCCGGGTCGCAAACCTCTCGCTCGGTCATCCGGTCGGCGAAAGCTACAAAACCGACCCGCTCTGCCAGGCTGTGGAAGCCGCCTGGAAAGCCGGCATCGTCGTCGTCTGCGCCGCCGGCAACAACGGACGCGCTTCTTTGGTCAGCACCGCAGGCGCCGCCAACGAAGGCTGGGGAACAAGCTACGGCTCCATCCAGAGTCCGGGCAACGATCCGTATGTTATCACGGTCGGCGCCACGAAAAGCATGGACGGCGTGCGCGGCGATGACCGCATCGCCACTTATTCCAGCCGGGGACCCTCCCGCCTCGACTTTGTGCTGAAACCGGACATTATTGCCCCCGGAAATAAAGTGATCTCGCTGGACGTTGACCAGTCCACGCTGAACACCGAGTTTGCGGCGACGAACCTGCTTCCGCTGAGCGCCTACACGACAGCGGCGGCGTCTGCGACTTACGAAGGCATGAATGCCAATAACCAGGCCGGGGCGGGATATTCCAATGCTTATTTCGTGCTGTCCGGGACTTCCATGGCCGCCCCGGTCGTCTCCGGCGCGGCAGCGCTGATGCTGCAAGCCGATCCCAGCCTGACACCCGACACGGTCAAAGCCCGTCTGATGACCTCCGCCGACAAGTGGCTCGATCCGACCGGAACCGCCGATCTCTGCACCTATGGCGCGGGCTGCCTCGACATTCCGGCGGCGCTGGCATCCACCGTCACCCCTACCCAGCCTGCGCTGTCCCCGCAGATTTCGGTTGTCAACGGCGATGTGATCGTCAGCACCAGCATCATCGGCAGCACCAGCGTCTGGGGCAGCAAGGCGATCACCGGAGTCAATGCGATTTACGGCAGCAAAGCCGTGACCGGGGTCAGCACCATCTATAGCAGCAAGGCGGTTACCGGAGTCAGCACGATAGCGTCCAGCAAAGCGATCTGCGGGTCGTCCGTCTGGGCCGACACGTCTCTTTCCAGCTCGTCCAGCGCCGCTGTTGACTTGTCCAGTGTCGCCATCAGCGGCGAGTAACCACAAAGTCCGGCAACTTTTCCAGTGACCGGAACCGGGCGAAACACCACAATTAGAAAGTGCCGAACAAACAAATCCTTTGCACTCGACAAAGGCAAACCGCGTGAAAGCGCGGGACGCAAAGCTACGGGCCTTCTTCTCCAAAACTTCGGAGAATGGCCGCCGAGCCGCCGAACTGCGGCGATTACGAAGGAAAAACTCATGAAAACTCGTTGCGAAAAAACAAAATACGGAACCAAAACCAAGATCGTCGTGATCGCAGGCGCCGCCGCTGCGGTTCTCGGCGCGGCCCCGCTGCTCGCAGCTCCCAGTACGACCGATGCCCAAGTCGCTCGAAAAATGGCGACTAATCACGCCCACGGCTCCTGCGCGGTGATTGCCAAGATTGACGGCGACCTGACGCCCGCGCGGCAGGCCCGGCTGGCCGCGCTCGGCGCAGATGTCACCCGCCATCTGGGCTTTATCCACTCGGTCGCCCTTTCCCTGCCGGAGCGCAGCCTCGTCAAGCTCGCGGCCCTGCCGTTCGTCACCCACCTGTCGTATGACGGAAAAGTCAAAAAGTGCGATGAGTTCACGGTCGCGTCCAGCGGCGCCGGCGCTGCGTATCAGCAATATAATCTGACCGGAGCCGGCGTCGGAGTTGCCGTGCTTGACAGCGGGATTCAGTATGCCAACGATTTAGTGGATACCACCACTTCCGTTTGGCGTGTTCCGGCGCAGCAAAGCTTTGTGCCGGGGAACTACAGCCCGGTGGACTTATGCGGCCACGGCACCCATGTCGCCGGGATTATCGCCGGTTCAGGCCAGGGATCGACCGGATCTCAGTACACGCACACGTTCTACGGCATTGCCCGGCGGGCGAACTTGATCAATGCACGGGTGCTTGACCAGAACGGCGCAGGCACGGTCAGCTCAGTTCTTGCCGGCATTCAATGGATTATTGATAATAAAAACACCTACAACATCCGGGTCGCGAACCTCTCGCTCGGTCATCCGGTCGGCGAAAGCTACAAAACCGACCCGCTCTGCCAGGCTGTGGAAGCCGCCTGGAAAGCCGGCATCGTCGTCGTCTGCGCCGCCGGCAACAACGGACGCGCTTCTTTGGTCAGCACCGCAGGCGCCGCCAACGAAGGCTGGGGAACAAGCTACGGCTCCATCCAGAGTCCGGGCAACGATCCGTATGTTATCACGGTCGGCGCCACGAAAAGCATGGACGGCGTGCGCGGCGATGACCGCATCGCCACTTATTCCAGCCGGGGGCCAAGCGCCATCGATTTCGTCATGAAACCCGACATTATTGCACCGGGAAACCGAGTGATCTCCCTGTATGCTCAGGACTGCTCTTTGTATTACTGGAATACAAGCACCGGCAACGGGCTGCCGATGAACTCTTACGAGAATGTCGATCTCAGCATGGCCTCCAACACTTACTTTGTGCTGTCGGGGACTTCCATGGCCGCCCCGGTCGTCGCCGGGGCGGCGGCTCTGATGCTGCAAGCGCAGCCGAAACTGACGCCCGACACCATCAAAGCACGCCTCATGGTTTCCGCCGATAAATGGCTTGATCCCAACGGCAATCCTGACCCGTACACCTACGGCGCAGGCTATCTCGACATCCCGGCCGCGCTTGCCAGCGCCGTCACGCCCACGCAGTCCGCGCTCAGCCCGACGCTGAAACTCACCGGAAGCGCCGTCACCTTCAATCCCGGCCCCTTAAGCGGGACGTCTCTTTGGGGCAGCAAAGCGATTTCGGGCGTCAGCACGGTCGCCGGCAGCAAAGCAATTTCGGGCGTCAGCGCGGTCTACGGCAGCAAGGCGATCACCGGAGTCAGCACCGTCAACGCCAGCATGGCGATCTCCGGGGTCAGCACCGTCTTCAGCAGCGCCAGTGTCGCCGCCAGCAAAGCCCTCTGCGGCTCATCCCTCAACACAGGCGTAGACCTGTCCAGCGTTGCCCTGAACGGAGAGTGAGCGCATGGAAACATAAAAAGAGGCAAGCCGTAAGGCTTGCCTCTTTTTGCTGCGGCGCTCGAAAAACCCTGTGCTGTTCCGCATCAGACGGCGGCAGGCATAGAAAGAGTATTCAGAAAGCCGGACTTGCGGCGGGCCGCGAGGAACGCGGACACGCACGCCGGGTCCCACTGAGTGCCGGCGCCGTCTTCCAAAATCGCCAGGGCGCGGGCGACTTCCATGCCCTTGCGGTAAGGCCGGTCCGTGGTCAAAGCGCTGTAAGCATCGGCGACTGCCATCAGACGCGCCAGCAGCGGGGTATCTTCGCCGCGCAGACCATACGGGTAGCCTTTGCCGTCCCACCGCTCGTGGTGGTGCCGGATGGCATCAAGCGTATCTTCCAGGCCGGCCACCGCCCCGACAATCACCGCCCCCATGAGCGGATGCTGCTTGATTGCTTTGTACTCTTCGTCCGTCAGCTTGCCGGGTTTGCGAAGAATGTAGTTCGGCACGCCGATCTTGCCGACATCGTGCAGCAGGGCCGCCGTCAGCACCAGATTGCAGGAGCTTTCGTCCAGCCCCAGTTCGGACGCGATCTGATAGCTGTAGCCCATGACATCTTCAGAATGACGGCGCGTGTAGCGGTCTTTGGTATCCACCGCCGTCACCAGCGCGTTCAGCATCGAGAAGTTCGCCATGGAGCAGTTAAGATGAGAGCGCATCTGGGCGGTCAGCGCTTCCGATATCCCGGCGCCGTACTTGGTCCGCAGCAAGCGGGCGTCCGCCGTTTCAAGCGCGTCCAGGCGGCCGGGGCCGTCTTCGGGAAACACGGAAACGCCGAGCGACAGCGACAGCGGGATAGCCTCGTCGCCGTCTACAGGCCGGTACTGCAAGGAATCGAAAGCTGCGTCCAGACGCTGCGTGATGCTTTCTCCCGTCTCGGCCCCGATCCCCGGCAGCATCAGCGCGAACTCATCGCCCCCGTAGCGGGCGGACGTGTCGTAAGAGCGGCAGGAGTGCGTGATTGCCCGCGCCACCTGTTTTAGAACTTCGTCCCCGACCAGATGCCCGTAAGCGTCATTGAAGAACTTGAAGTTGTCGAGATCGATCACGACAAGCGCCATCCGCTCGCCGGTGCGCTGGGTCCGGTCGGCTTCTTCTTCCAGTTTCTTGTGGAACGCCCGGTGATTGAGCAGTCCGGTCAAGGGGTCGCGGTCGGCCTGGTTTCTGGCTTCCGTGAGCAGCCGCTCTTTGTGCGCCAGCAGCTCCTGCTTGGCCTCAAACTCGGCGGCGTGGCTCATGGCCGCCGCGATCAGCCCGGCCATCAAGTGCAGGGCGTGCTCGTCCATCGGCCCGAACGCATACAGTTCCGCCGAAGTCACTTGCAGCACGCCGACCACCGCGCGATTATAGTGCAGCGGAACAACCACGGCGGAGCGCACCCCCATCCGCCGGAACGACTCCAGGTGGACGCGCGGGTCCCGCTCAGCGTCATCGCAGCGCAGGGTTTCTCCCGTGCGGGCGCATTCACCGCTGAGACCGCCCCGAATGGAGGTGCGTACCCCAATAAAGGGGGCCGCTCGCCCGCTTGCGGCCCGGTAAACAAGTTCATCCCCTTCCAGGCGCTGTAACAAGGCCCCGGAGGCGGCAGTCAGCGTCTGCGTGCGGGAAACGATCAGGTCCATAATGGCCGGCAGATCCCGCTCCGCCGTTGCGATCTCGGCCTGGGTCGCAATGATCGCCGAAAACCGCTCACCGTCCAGACGCAGTGCGTCCTCGGCTCGCTTCCGTTCGGCGACTTCGGTTTCCAGGTCTGCGACCCGGCGGTCCACCAGCATGGACAGCCGCCGCTTTTCGCCCTCCAGCGCTTGCTCGGATTTGAGCCGTGCGCGGAAGATGCTGTCCACGACGCTGAGGGCAAGCGTCAACGTCAGTGACAAGACGAGTGCAGCGGCTTCCGCGGATAAGTTCAGTCCTTGCGGATGCCGGCACAGCTGCCCGCTGCGCCAGACCGTGCCGGCATCTGTGAGCGCCACCAGCAGCCAGACCGGGTGGCGACCATAGGTGCGGAACATCCGCAGCGCCAGCAGCGCCCCGACGATTTGGGCGAGGAGCGCGGCCTCCGGCAGAAGATTGGGGAGATGTCTCAAGAGCATTACTTGCTTATTATCGGCATTTGTACGGGAGTTTTGAAGAGAAGCAGGAATTTCAGTCGCGATGCTCGAACGTTAGCCGTATGACCAAGCTCATTCCCAATTCCTCCCTGACCCGGCGCGAGCTGGCGCGGCAGGCCCTGGCGGGAACCGCCGGTGTCCTGCTTGCCGCTCTGCCGGCACGGGCGCAGGTGGTAGACCCGGCTCCCGCCGCGCCGCTGCCGACTTCTCCGCAAAGCAAAACTCCCATGCCAAACACATTGTCCACTGAAGGCGATCTGCTCACCCGGCTTGTGCCGGTCGCTGCCGGCTACGCGCTGTCCGAAAGCCAGGCCAAAGAAGCCGCCGAGCAGCTTAAAGATTATCCCGGCGGCTTCGCCAAAGCCCGCGCTTATGTCCTGCCCGACTCGGTCGGCCCGGCCTTCGCCGCCGACGCGCCCGTTCGCAAGGAGCGTATCAAATGAGCGATACCGATTTGGTGTTCAGCACGGCGGCCGAGTTGCAAACGGCGATGCACAAGAAGCAGGTGTCATCGGTGGACTTGACCACGCTGTATCTGGACCGAATGGAGAAGCTCGGCCCGGCACTGGGGGCGGTCGCCCACGTCACGCGCTCGACGGCGCTGACCCAGGCGGCGCAGGCGGACCGGGAGCGCAAGGCGGGGATTATCCGAAGCCCGCTCCACGGCGTCCCGTTCGCGGTCAAAGATCTGCTCGCGACCGCCGGTGACCCGACCGAATGGGGCAGCCCGGCGCACAAAGGCCAGGTATTTGACTATGATGCGTTTGTCGTCACGCGCCTGCGCGAGTCGGGGGCGGTGCTGCTCGGCAAGCTGTCCATGATTGAGCTGGCGGGCGGGGGCGGCTACCGCTACGGCAATGCGTCCTCCACCGGCCCCTGCCGGACTCCCTGGAACACGGAGCATTGGGCGGGCGGATCGTCATCGGGACCAGGCGCGGCGACTGCCGCCGGGCTGGTCGGCTTTTCCATCGGCTCCGAGACCTGGGGGAGCATCGTCTGCCCGTCGTCGTTCTGCGGCGTTTCCGGCCTGCGCCCGACGTTTGGCCGGGTCAGCCGCCACGGGGCGATGGCGCTGTCGTACACGATGGACAAGCTCGGCCCGATGGCCCGCTCGGCGGAAGACTGCGGCCTGGTTTTGGATGCGATTTCAGGCGAAGACCGGGGCGATTTGACAACGTCCGAACACAGTAAGTTCAAGCACGGCAAGCCGCGCTCCATCAAAGGAATGCGCCTCGGCGTCATTCGCCCCGATTACCACAAAGATGACAAGCACGACAAAGCGCAGCCTGAGACCGAAACGGCGTTTGAAGGGGCATTGGGCGTCTTGACCGGCCTCGGCGCAGTGTTGTCCGACGCCTCCCTGCCGGAAATCCCCATGAGCGAAGCCGCCGGCCTGATTATCAGCGTGGAAGGCTCCGGGGCATTCGAGAATTTGATCCGCGACCAGCCGCGTTTTTCAATGCTTATTGACGAAGAGCAGAAGGGCGGCCTTCTCGCGGGGCTGGTCCTTCCCGGCGTGGACTACGTTCGCGCCCTCCGTATCCGCACCGTGGCCCAGCACGCGATGGCAGACTTTATGACCCATTACGACGCGCTTGTCGCGCCGGGGATGCTGCAAGTCTCCCTGCCGCTGTCCGAGAGCCTGGACGACTACTTCGTCGGCAGCGACAAGGGCCTGAGCGGCATGGGCAACCTGTGCGGCCTGCCCGCATTGTGCGTCCCGATGGGCTTCGGCCCCGGCCACCTGCCGCTCGGCCTCCAGTTCGTCGGCACGGCCTACGACGAGGAAACGCTGCTGTCTTTGGGAACGGCGTACCAAAAGCTCACGGACTGGCACCGGCAACGTCCGCCGGGGGAGTTTGGGGCGTGAGGGGAACACAGGAGGAACCCAGTCTGGAAGACTGGGTCTTTTGAAGTGCGATTGTCCACCTGCGTGGACATAGGATTTGTGACGGGGGCTTGTCTTGCTCTTATGTCTGCGAAGGCAGACAATCGCACTTCAAAAGACCCGGATTTTAATCCGGGTGCCTCTCAATCCGGCCACACAGCGCCTCCATCAGCCCCGCCTCATCGTCCACGGCCATCTCCACCCGCAGCGCATAAATCGGCAGTCTGCGGTCTGCCGAAAACGGCCACTTGACCGCGTCTTTCTCGGTCATCACCAGCGCCTCCGCCCCGGCCTGCACCGCGTCGTTGACGACCGCCTGCGCCTCAGCGGCAGTGATTGCCTGATGGTCCGCCCAAGCTCTCTCAGACACAACATCGGCCCCGACTTTCCGCGTCAGCGTGCCGACAAACGACTGCGGCTGGGCAATCGCCGACACCGCCGCGACATGCGCCCCCGTCAGGAGCGAAAGGGGAAGAAGCGGCGACGAAAGCGCGGCGGCAGGCACGAAGCCCACAGGCCGGTGGTCGGCAAAAAACAGCCGCGCTTTCGGCGCAAGCACGGCAACTTGGGCCGCAAGCGCGTCTCGCTCGGCGTCCGCCAATCCGCCCGCACGGGTGACCACAACAACCCCGGCACGGCTCAGATGCCGCTTCGGCTCCCGCAGCAGGCCGCGCGGCAAGGGAAAGCCGTTGTCAAACGGACGCCGGGCGTCTAATAAGACAATATCTAAATCCCGCCGAAGCTGCCAGTATTGAAAGCCGTCATCGAGAACCAGCACGTCCAAGTCGAATAATCGCAGCGCTTCCCGCCCGGACAGCCGCCGATCTTTGCCGACCAGCACCGGAACGCCAGGCAGCGTCTGCGCCAGCAGATTGGGTTCATCGCCCGCCTCGGCGGCAGGCAGCAGCGCCCGCCCGTCCGTGCCGGACACCAGCCGCACGCTCTGGCTTGCCCCGCCATGCCCCCGGCTCAGAACCGCCACCCGCTTGCCCTGACTGACCAGATGCCGGCACAGCCACTGGGTCATCGGCGTCTTCCCCGTCCCGCCAACCGAGAGATTGCCGATGCTGATCACGGGAACCGGCAGACGTTCGCGCTTCCGCAAGCCGAGGACTTCCGCTGCCAGATACGCTTCCAGCCCGGCCTCGTACAGGGACGCCAAGCCGCCCAGAACGCCCCGCGTCAGGCCCGCCCCCACCCCAGGTCGCCCCGGCTCCGCGGTAGCCTCTAAAATATACTTTTGCAGACTGCTGATATTTTGCTTTTCCACGTCGCGACTATGCCTGCCGTATCAGCGTATCATAAACCGCATGAGGGCCGATCCACAACCAGACCAGCCCTTCTTCGCGCTCTTTCGCCAGCACCCGGTAGTGCAGCCCGACCCGCGCTGACCAAAACCGCCCGATTTTCTTGAAGTGCAGTGAGGAATGATCGGGTTCGGATTGAAGCAGCGCAAAGTTCTTGTCGGCAAGAGAACGCACTTCCGGCGGGAGCGCATTATACAACTGCCAAAACCGGGGCGTGGTGAAATGGGTCACAGCGGGAGGCACCGGCCCGCTTCAAAGTCGGCATCAGCTTCCGCGCCCAGCGCATCGAGCCGCCCGGCAAGCGCATCCGCTTCAATCTGCTTGTCCCACAGATCCGCCTGATACTCCTCAAACCACGCGGCAAGCCGGCTCAGGTCGGGCGTTGGAAGCTGCGTAATTGCTGTTTCAATTTCTTGAACGCTCATAAAGCGATTGTACCTTTTTGTTCTTCCGCCTTACAGCGGTACTGATCCAGCAGTTCGTAGAAGCGATCAAACGCAGCAGCATCTTCCGCCGGCTTGACCCCGCGAACCCGCAGCCTCTCCCATTTACGTCTTGTTTTTGGGGTCCACCCTAGTGCTTCAGACAAAATGAGGTTGCACCAGCCCATCTCTGAGTAGGTATAGCCGAGTTTAACTGCCACCCAATCGTGGAATTCAATCCCTCCGAGTGGAGGTTGAGCGACATCTTTGATGCCCCGATTGTCCATCGCGTAACTATAGCCGTAGATATGCGCCTGCAAACGAACAAGAGATTTTTCACCCATATACATCGCTGGTTTCTCACGCATTTTGTCCAGCAGATCGTAGATGTTGTAGGTTTCTTCAGGCATAGCGGTCTCCAGATGAGGACCATGTGTTAAAACACACGGCTACACGGCGCGGACGCCACGAAGTACCGCTTCGCGGCACTGGGAATAGGAGGGTAGGGGCAAGCCCTACACCCTACGCATTGCCTAAATCTTAACCCCGCGAAGCGGGTGTTTCGTGGCGTCCGCGCCGTGTAGCCGTGTGTTTTAACACATGGTCCGAAACGCATGGTCTGATGTCACCGCCCGGAATTGACGCCTTCGCTGCTGCTGGGCTTGAGATGCGGGGAGACGGCGGCGGAAGTCGCGCCGGCTTCAAGCTCGGCCTGGGCTTCCAGGGCATCAATCGCCGCGCCGATGCGGTCGGCCCAGAGCTTCTGGTCTTCTTCGCTTTTGGCGTCGGCGGGAATGTAGATCGGGTCGCCGTAAATCCAGACGACGCGGGAGAAGGGGCGGGGGATCATGTAGCGGTCCCAGGAGCGCGACGACAGCTTGCGGGGGTACGCGCTGATGCCGGCGGGGACAATCGGGGAGCCGGACTTTTGGGCCAGAAAAATCGCGCCGGGCTGGACGACGTGGCTGGGGCCGCGCGGGCCGTCGGGGGTGAACGCCAAAGTCGCTCCGCGCTTGAGCTGCTTGGTGACGGTCAGCGCGGCCTGGACCGCGCCGCGAGCAGACGTGGACCCGCGCACGGTCTGCCAGCCGAACCGCTGGAAGATCTGGTTCTGGTACTCACCGTCGCGCGAAGTTGAGATAATGGCCCAGTAGCCGCGCTTGCGGAACCGCGAAATCGGCAGCATGGTCCGCCCGTGCCAGGTGACAAGAATGACGCCGTTTCCGGTGTCTTGAAGCGCCTGGACGCGCTCGCCGCCGACAATGCGGACGCGCAGGGTCAGGGTCAGCAGGCGGACGAACCAGTAAACCAAAAATGAAACGACACGGTATTTCATGGGTTGGTCTTAGCCCAGCACGGAAAGAGCGGGAGCCGGGTTAGGGTCCGGGGCGTTATCCTCACCCGAATTGTCCCACGGGTATCGTTTCTCGTGGAACCGCTCGTAGAGGTGCCGGTAATGGCCGTCCGGCAGGCGCATCAGGGCGTCGTGGGTCCCGCTTTCGACAATCTCGCCGGCCTGCATGACGAGTATCTTGTGGGCGTTTCGGATCGTAGACAGCCGGTGGGCGATGACAAGCGTGGTTCGCCCGCGCATGAGCGTTTCCAGCGCTTCCTGCACGATCTTTTCGGACTCGGCATCCAGCGATGACGTGGCTTCGTCCAAGATGAGAATGCGCGGGTCTTTCAAGAGAGCGCGGGCGATGGAAACGCGCTGGCGCTGGCCGCCCGATAACTGCTTGCCGCGCTCCCCGACAACCGTGTTGTAGCCCAGCGGCATGACAGACGGGTCGGAGATAAACGAGTGGGCGTTTGCGGCGCGGGACGCCGCTTCAATCATGGCGTCGGTCGCCAGCGGGTTGCCGTAAGCGATGTTGTCCCGAATAGTCCCGCCGAACAGCACGGTTTCCTGCGGCACGATCCCGATCTGCCGCCGGAGCGATGCGAGTGTGACGTGCCGAATGTCATGGCCGTCTACGGTGATACTTCCCGATTGCGGATCATAGAAGCGCGGAATTAAATCGGCCAGCGTGCTTTTGCCCGCGCCGGACGAGCCGACGACGGCAACCACTTCGCCGGGGTTCATGGTGAACGAAATATCCCGCAGCACCGGCGTTTCCGAATGATAAGAGAACGCGACATGGTCGAACTCGACCCGACCGTCCACTTCATGCAAAGTTTCTGCGTTCGGCGCGTCCTCAATCTCCGACTGAACATCCAGCACTTTGTCAAAGATACGCCCGGCTCCCGCTTGGATCTGCTCCCAAATAATCTTGACGCCGCCGAGCGAGCTGACTCCCGTAGCGATTTTGTTCAGCAGGTAGATAAACGCGCCGAGCTGCCCGAAATTGAGCGCGTGGGTGATGACTTCGTGCCCGGCGATCCACAGCGCCAGCGCGATGCCGATGGCCCCCAGCAGGTCGGTCATCGGCTTGATCTTGGCTCCCTGCCGGGTCACGGACATCGCCCGATTTTTGGCTTCTAAATTCTCCGCGCTGAAGCGCCGGATCTCCTGCGGCTCCGCCGAGAACGACTGAATGATCCGAATGCCGCTGAGCGTCTCTTCCATGATGGTATTGACATCCGCCAGCTTGTCCTGCGTATGGGTGGTCATGCCGCGAATAAGCCGGGTCAAGCGCCCGATAGTCAGCGCCATCAGCGGGACAATGATCAGCGCGATCAGCGACAATTTCCAGTCGATGGCGAAAATGGAGATCAGGCCGCCGACCACAATCAGCGGGGCGGACGCCACATCTTTCAGCCCTGCCAGCACTCCTTGCAGCAGCGGCACATCGTTGTTGATGGTAGACATCAGCGCCCCGGTCCGCTGGCCGTTGAAGAAGCTCAGGGACAAGCCTTGCAGGTGACGGTACACGGCGTCGCGCAGCCGGACGCCCAGACGCTGCCCGGCCTCGGCAAACCAGACCGTATCGGCATAGTTGAAGACGGCCCGGACCGCGTACAGCGCAACAAGCGAGATGCTGACTCGGTACAAAGTCGAGACTTCCGCCGCTGAAGCCGCCTGCCCCACAGACCCGGCAGTCGTGTTCAGGAACGGCTTCAAGACCCAGGCGACGGCCAGATCAACGACGGCGGCCCCCTGAGCGGCGGCAAGCGCCCCCCACAAATACCGCTGGTCGGGCCTGACGTAAGACCAAAGCCGCTGCCAAACTTCGCGTGAATTGTTCATAGTCGCCGTCTCAGTCAACAGTCACAGTCAGTGGATCACAAAGCGTAAACTCAGCAGCAGCACGAAGATCAGCGCGAACAGGGCCGAAGTCTGCTCACGGTTCTTCAACGACTGCGCCCAGGTAAAGCCGCCGGTGCCGGTCGTGCGCGGCCAGGGCGACGGCAAAAGGCGCGGGACACGCTGAACATAGTCTAAATACGGCTGGCCGAACTTAGCGGTTAAGAACTTTTCTTCATACAAAATGGCGGCGAGATGGAAGATGAGAAACAGCGCCACGGTAAACAGCACGCCCCACACGCCGAGGCCGGACACCAGGCCGTAGCCGACCGCAAGCAGCAGCGAGCCGAAATACAGCGGGTTCCGCACATGGGCATACGGCCCGCCGGTCGCAATCACGGCGTCTTTGGCAATGTATCCCGCCGACCAGAAGCGGACAATTTCGCCCAGCACCACAAAGCCGATGCCGACCCCGTAAGCCGCCCAGCCGCCGTCGTTTTTGCGAAAATAAAGTGACAGCGCGAGCAGGAGCAGCGGGATGAGCCAGGTAAAAACGGTTCGTCGCCGGACGAGAAACGGCGGGGGGCCGACCGGCGGCAGGCTGTCGGAAGTTGAGTTGTTGTCGGTGTCTATCATAGGTAGTAGTGTGCGTGAGCAGGCGTTAAGAACCCCTCCCGTTCGTTCCTCACTCCCTCCCCTGTTAGGGAAGGGCCAGGAGAAATTAGGAGAGGCTTGTTAGGCACGTTGCCTGCCGTCTGCTCCTTATTGCCCTTCCTTATTGCCCTTCCCTAACAGGGGAGGGAGTGAGGAACGAACGGGAGGGGTTCTTAACGCTCATCGCCCTTCAATCAAATCCAGCAGCAGCGCGGCCGCCCGGCTCACCCCGCCCGGCTCGCCGAGACTTTGGGGGACCAAATCAGCCAGGCGCTCTTTCAAGGCCAAAATCCGGGCCGGCTCAATCAGCAGATCTACCGACAGATCGGCAATAGCTTCGGCGCTGGCCTCTTCGCCGATGAGTTCCGTGAAGACGCGCTCGTCGGCTAAGATGTTCGGCATCCCGATATGGGCGATTTTGAGGCTGCGCTTTCGCAGTTTCCACTCCACGGCCATTGTCTTGGGGCCATTATACACAATAATCATCGGTTTCCGCAGGATCATCGCTTCCAGCGTCGCCGTGCCGGCTTTGGTCAGCACGAGATCACAGCGCGAAAGCACGTCCCAGGTGTGGCCCTCGCACAGAACCAGCGGCGCGAGATGGAAGTGCTTTGCCGCGCTTCTCGCCGGCGGCTCCTCCGAACCCGAAATGACAAAGCCTTCGCTGGTCACGAGCTGGGGGGGCGCCGACGGCAGGGCCGAGTGGGCGATCTGGGTCAGCGTCTCGCCCGCCGACGCGAGCAGCGGCTGCAATCCCGACGCCTGCCCGCCGGACTTTTGCTCGGCCCGAA
The DNA here is from genome assembly GCA_965277885.1 of Capsulimonadaceae bacterium. Taxonomy (GTDB): domain Bacteria; phylum Armatimonadota; class Armatimonadia; order Armatimonadales; family Capsulimonadaceae; genus JANXMY01. The sequence goes on from CBDIDS010000003.1 coordinate 2,614,719, forward strand.
TGATGTCCTCGGCTAACGCGCGGGACTGAGGCGAAGCCAGCGCGACCACGAACTGAACGCCCGGAATGCGCTGCGAGACCGCGCCCGCCGCGCCGACGAGGCGCGGCAGGATATGGCGGATTTCCCCGGTGCGACTTCCGGGCAGCAGCGCGACAATCGGGCGGTGCGGGTCCAGGCCGAACCGGGCGTAAAACTCGGTGTCCGTCAATTTGGGCTGAACCAGATCCAGCAGCGGATGTCCGACAAAATGAGCGTCCATGCCGCGTTCTTTGAGCGAAGTTTCCGACCAGGGAAACGGGGTGACGACTCGGTCGGCCCAGTCGCTGAACTTTCGGGCGTTCTTCGGCGATTTCCCTGGCTTCTGCGCCGCGCGGCGTCGCCACGACCCCGGCGGGAAATAGTAAAAGACCGGGCAGACTTTTTCCAGTTTTGCGGCCCGCCCGATCGGGACATTGAAGCCGCCGGCATCAATCAGCACTAAAGCGTCGGGCCGCTCCCGCCGCGCGACCCGCTTCATTTCCGCCTGCACTTGCAGCAGGCGCGGGATATTGAAGAGCGTCTGGGCGATCCCGATGGAAGCCCACGGCTCGCTGTTATACAGCAGTTTGACCCCGGCGGCTTCCATAAACTGCCCGCCGATGCCGAACGCTTCCACCGAGCGCGGAGCAGCCTGCGCCCGCAGCGCCGACAGCAGCGCCGCCCCCTGCCGGTCGCCCGACGGCTCGCCGGCCAGCATCATAATTCGCAGCGGTGGTCGGTCTATGGTGAGTTCCTAATGCCGGGAGCCGTCAGTCCCACGGCCCATCGTGCCGAGGCGGATGGAGCGGATAAAATCCAGCAGGTAGTCGCGCTCCGGGCTGGCGTCCACCTCGTTTTCAATCGCTTCCACCGCCTGCGACATGTTCATCTGCGAGCGGTACAGGAGCTTATACGCTTGTTTGAGGTCCGCCCGGACGGGAGACGAGACCCCGGAGCGGCGCAGGCCGATGATGTTCAGGTCAATCACTTTGCAGGGGCGGCCGTCGCCCATCATAAACGGCGGGATGTCCTGGACCACTTTGGAGTAGCCGCCGATCATCGCCAGCCGCCCAATGCGGACAAACTGATGGACGCCGACAAAGCCGCCGAAGTTCACGCGCTCTTCGACCAGGCAGTGGCCGGAAATTCCGGTGGAGTTCGCCATCGTGATGCCGCTCGCGATCTGGCAGTTGTGGCCGATGTGGCAGTAAGCCATCAGCAGGTTGTTGTCGCCGATGCGTGTCTCGTTGCCCGCGCCCGCCGCCCGGTGGATGGTGACGTGTTCCCGAATGATATTGTTGTCGCCGATCACCAGAAAGCTTTTCTCGCCCTTGAACTTGCGGTCCTGCGGGATACCGCCGAGAACCGCGCCGGAGAAGACGTCGCAGTTCGCGCCGATGGTGACGTAAGCTTCAATGACGGCGTGGGCGCGGAGGCGGGTGCCGCTGCCGATGACGGCTTCTTCGCCGACGACGACATACGGCCCGATCTCGACATCGCTGCCGATGCGGGCGCTGGGATCAATATAAGCTGTAGGATGAATGCTCATGCAGAATGGGTGTCTTTTCGTAGGTTAAAACGCAGAAACGGGCGGGACCGGCGGCAGGGGCATGACAAGCGCGAACATGATCTCGGCCTCGGCGGCTTCCTCGCCGCCGACCCGCGCGATGCACTTCACCTTGCCCATGTTGCCGCGCAGCCGCAGCAGCTCCACTTCCACTTCCAGGGTGTCGCCGGGAACGACGGGCTTGCGGAACTTGGCGTTGTCTACCGTGCCGATGTACGCGAGCTTCCCTTGATGCTCTCCCACCGACAAAATCATCACGCCGCCGATCTGAGCCATGACCTCGATAATCAGAACGCCCGGCATGATCGAGCGCTGGGGAAAATGCCCTTGAAAAAACGGCTCGTTGGCCGTCACGTTTTTCAGGCCGACGGCCCGCTTGCCCGGTTCCAGCGCCGTGATCCGGTCCACAAGAAGGAACGGGTATCGGTGCGGCAGGATTTGTTTGATCGCTTCAATGTCCAATTCAGGCAAAATGATCTCCTAAGATGATAGCTGAGACAGCAGACGCGCGAGGCGGACGTTTACCGTGTGACCGGGCTTCACGGCAATAATCTCGGCGCAGACCGGACGGCCCGCCAGCGCCAAATCGCCGATCAGGTCTAAGATCTTGTGCCGGGCCGGCTCATTGGAAAACCGCAGCGGCGTCTCGTACTGCGTCTCGCCCAGCACGACCGCATTATCGAACGACGCGCCGAGGCCCAGCCCGGCGGCTCGCAAGGCTTCAATCTCCGACAAAAAACCGTAGGTCCGGGCAGGCGCGATTTGGCTGCTGTAATCGCCCGTACCGCCAAACATCGCCGCCTGTGTTCCGAGAAACGCATGGCGCGGGTAATCCAGCACGACAGTCAGCGACAGCGTTTCTGACGGCAGGGCGACAACCGTTGAACTGCCCTCGGACACGAACACCGGCTGCGCCGGCGCGATCGGATCAATGCTCTCCGAATACTGATGCAGGCCGGCCTCCAAAATGGCGGCAGCGAACGGAACAGCGCTGCCGTCCATCGCCGGCACTTCCGGGCCGTCAATCTCAATGACCGCGTCGTCTACGCCCAGGCCCGCCAGCGCGGACAGGACATGCTCGACCGTCTGCACTTCAAAGTCACCCGACTTCAAGCGTGTACAGCGGGACGTGTCGGAGACGTTCGACGCCCGCGCCGGCATTTCCTGCCCATCTGTCTGCCGCCGGAAGACAAGGCCCGTGCCGACAGGCGCGGGGAGCAGACGAACAGAAGCGCCGGCCCCTGAATGCAGGCCGACGCCGGAAAGAACCGCGCTTGGCGACGCAAGCGTTTGACGCCGCCGCCCGCTCATTCGGCGTCTTTCGTTTCGGCCCGCGCTTTTTCGGTTTCCAAAGACGCCAGCCGCGCTTCCAAATCCCGAATCTGCTTGTGCATCTCCGGCAGCTTGCCGTACAAAACCTGCGCCCGCATCTCATTGCCGTGCGGGCGGCCGTACATCCCGGACACGAACGAATGCGGGTCCAAATCGCCGATGACCGCTGATTTCGCCGCGACAATCGAGCCGTCGCCGATGGTCACATGGTCCTTGACGCCGACCTGGCCGGCCAAAATCACGCCGTCGCCGATGTCCACGGAGCCGGAAACGCCGACCTGGGCGACGATGACGCAGTTCCTGCCGACTGTGACGTTGTGGCCGATATGCACCAGGTTATCAATTTTCGTGCCGGCGCCGATGCGCGTCGAGCCGGTCCGTGCCTTGTCAATGGTCACGTTCGCGCCGATCTCAACGTCATCTTCCACAATCACGCGCCCGATCTGAGGGATCTTATAGTGCCGATTTTCAATGAACAGATAGCCAAAACCGTCGGTGCCAAGTACGCTGCCGCTGTGGATGACGACGGAGTTGCCGATCTCCGTGTTGTCGTGCAGAACGGTGTGGGGATAAATCACGCAGTTATCGCCGATGGAAACATTATCACCGACATAAACAAACGGGTACACGACGCAGTTTTTGCCGAGCGAAACATTGTCGCCGATCACGGCCAGCGCATGAACTGAGGCGTTATGGCCGAAGGACACGTTCTCGCCGATCACCGCTGTCGGATGAATGCCCTGATAAACCTTCGGCTCCGGCGCAAAAATTCGCAGGGCCTGGGCGAACGCAAAGCGCGGGTTTTTGACACGGATCAGCGGCTTGTTCGCCAGCGCCCCTTCCAGCTTCGGACTGTTCGCCGGGGCGATGACCGCCGACGCGCGGGAGCGTCCGGCGCTCGACAGCAGCTTGTCGGTCTCGGCAAACGTGATGTCGCCGTCCTCGGCATCTTCGATGCTGGAAATGCCGCGAATGGCAATGGTCCCGTCGCCGTCCACCGCGCCTTCCAGGAGCGCCGCCAGTTGTCCCACAGTCGTCTGCATAGTATAAGCCTTTGCTTGCCTTGAGCGGGCGGCTGAAGCCGCCTATTTTTACCCTTGTCCCAGCGCCTGCTCTAAATCAGCGGTCAGATTGCGGTCGCCGGGCCGGGCCGGACCGAATGTGATATTCCAGCGCTTCTTCCCGGCGGCATCCAGCGCCGAGGCCCGCGTGTCGTCGTACAGGTACTGTACCCATCGCCCGCGCTGCGCGAGCAGGGTGGCCCGCGCGGCCCGCAGACTGTCCGCCGACAGCAAAGGCGGCCCAGCGCTCGGCGAGCGCGGCAGGGCAATCGCCCCGGCCTCCCCCGCCGCCGGGACCCAGGCCGGCTCCGGCTCGGCCAGCGCGGTCAGCAGCGCCTGCCGCTCGCTCCCCAAGTGCAGCGTCCGCAGACCGAGCGCACGGACATCTGCGGCTTGCAGACGCGCCGAAAGCGCCGCGCCCTGCGCCGCGACATAATCCAGCCGCGCCTGCCGGGTCTGCTGGATGGCTTCCGTCCGTGCGGCCCGCGCCGCCTCGCGGGTTCCGATGCGTTCCGCGATCAGGGCTTCCAGCCGCGCCCGGTCCGCTTCCACTTTGGCTTTCAGCCGCACCAGCTTGGGGGCCGGCGGGACCGAGTTGTCCCAATGCGAAAGCGTCTGCGAGAGCGCCGCGACATCGACTTGCAGCATTTGCAGGGTCAGATCCGAGCTGATCTCGGCGGTTCGGGCCGGGACCGGGAACAGGCGGCGGGCATCACGCCGCCACAGCTCCTGCTGCCGCCGAACCTGCTCGTCCCGCGCCATTTTCCGCCGGCTTTCCAGGCTGTCAATCAAAGACGTTTCCACGGCACTGAGACGCTGCCCGATCCGGGCCGTGCTGCCGGCCGTCTCCGCTCCTGCCCCAATCGTCAGCGCCGGCAGCACGGCGAGCTTCGGATCCGGCTGCCCCGCCGGCGGCAAATGCCGCGCTTCCGTATCCAGCCGCGCCAGCGCAGCGTCGTACCGCTGAAGTCCGCTCCAGCCGGGCCGGGAGCGCACCAGGGTATTTAAATCAGCGTACCCATAAACCGTGTGCGGCGCTTTTGGCACAGTCCGGCTTGCACAGCCTGCGCCGCAGACGAGCAGGCTGAGAACCGCCAGGCCCAAGCCCCCCCGCCCCAATTCTGAGGAGCCGGAGGGAACCCCGTCACGGCCTTGTTTGGCTTTTTTATTTATTGATGCGCTTGATAACGTCATCCGTAATGTCGTTCGTGGTGTAGACGGCAACGTCGGACGTGAACACGACCGTAAGGCCGCGCTGCTGGGCGACGACGCTGATGGCGTCTTTGACCGCCTGGGTGAAGGCGGCAACGTCGTCGTCACTCAGCTTTTTGAGCTGAGCCTGGTAGCCTGCGCCGATGTCCTGGACAATCTTTTGTCCGTTCGCGTTCATGTCGCTTAACGCGCCGAGCTGGGCGGTATCGGCCGGCGTCGGGTCTTTCTTCTGCTGCAAGTCGACAAGCTGCTGGGCATTCGCGGCGGCTTTGGTTTCGAGCGCCGTGACCCTGGCCCGCTGGGCGTCGGTGGGAACACGCGGGGTACTGAGCAGAGTCCCCAGCTCGTTCTGGTCGGCGGCATCCAGCATCAGGTTTTGGGCCTGCACTTTAAACGTCGCATCCAGCCGGTCGGCCAGGGTGCGGAGTTCTGTGTCGTATTTCGCCTTGCGCGTCGAGCCGGTTTGAAGCCGGGCGATGTCCACGCTGCCGATCACCAGTGTCCCGGCGGGCGCAGCGGCGGCAGGTTTTGCCGTCGCGGTGAAAGACAGAAGCGTCATAGCCGCGATGCCGAAAGCGGCCCATTGAACTGTGATGTTGTGAAAAGTCCGAGTGCGTGTCATAGGTTCCTTCTGTATTTGTAGATAATAAATGCTGCGATCTGTCCGTCTCGGCAAATCTGGAGAGGGCGAACCTTGTGTTCGCCTTCTTGTCTGGGTTCGCCCTTCTCTTTGGGCATCTTCACTTTAGCCGCTTAAAACGACTGGCCGATAGAGAACTGGGTGCGCCCGCTGCCGCCGCCGTTTGGAATGGCGTAATCCAAACGGATCGGGCCGATCGGCGTCACCAGGCGAATTCCCACTCCGTAGTCGGTTCGCAGCTTAAACGCCGTATCCTGCCGCAGACCCTGCACCTGGTAAATCGAGTTCCAGGCATCGCCGCCGTCAAACAGGAGAACGCCCTGGAAGTTGTTGTCTTTGCCGACCGGAACACGCAGTTCCGCCTGAAAAAGCGCCAGATTGCTGCCCCAGAAACGGTCCTGGTCGAAGCCGCGCAATGAATCCGCCCCGCCCAAGAAGTATTGTTCAAAGAACGGCACATTCTTGGAAGTCGTTCCAATCAAGATCCGGGTCGCGAGAACCCGCTTCGGCTGGTTGAAGTTGCCGGGCTTGCGCGGCCCCTGCAAGCTGTTGTAGCGCCGCAGGTCAATGCCGAGCTTGCCGAAGTATTCACGCCCCGGCGCCAGCGGGCTGACGGCCAGGCTGTCCACCGGCTCCGTGCTGGCGCCGACAAACTCATACGACACGGAAGTCAGGCCGCCTGCCGCCGGGGCGAACTCGTTGTCCCGATTGCTTAAGATGCCGCGCAGGCCCAGGCCGGTGACAGTGCCTTTCTGCCGGATATACTGGTCGGCGGTGGAAGTGATAAAGTTGTCGGTCGAGACGGTTTCGCTGCGGCCTGTAATTCCCACCGTGACAGCATCGCCGTAAGGCCGGTTGACGCCGAGGGTCAATCCCTTGTGCCGCTCAATGTAGGTGGAGGTGCTGCCGGTCGTATCCACCGAGCCGCCGCTGAGACTGCCCGATGCGAACCGGTAGACGGCCTTATCGTACAAGTCTACGTCGAGCGACGTATGCCGCTTGTCGAGATACGGCTCAAAGAAGCCCAATTCCAGGCTGCTCTGGCTGTTGACGCCGCCGACCTGCCACTGGAGGCTCACCCGCTCGCCGAGGCCCCGGAAGTTGTTTTCGGCCAGCTCGGCCTGCCCGACCAGTTTTTGCGTGGACGAATAGCCGACGCCGACTGAGACCTGTCCGCTGCGCTTTTCGGTGACGGGAATGGTGATGTCTACTTTGCCGACATCGGTGGAGGCCGGGTCGAACGGCCCAACCTCGTCGAACAGCCCCAGATTGTACACGCGGGTCAAGTCTTTTTGCAGGGTTTTCTCGTTAAGAACGTCCCCCACCTGCGAATGCAGCTCGCGGGTGATGACCGTAGGCTTTGTTTTTTTGAGGCCCGTGATCTTAAGAGAATTGATATGCGCCTCGACGATTGGGATGTTCAGCACGCCCGTCAGGGGGTCAATGTTGATGTCTGATGAAACATCAAAAATATAACCCTGCTGGTAAGCATAGCCGGGGGAGGCAGGGTCGTGATTGAACAAAGTACTCAAGTCGCGCACCAGGATATTGGTGTTCAGCACCTGGCCTTCTTTGGTGGTCATCAGCGAGCGCAGCTTGTCGGACGGGATCGTCGGCTCGCCGGTGGGCGTGTTCGCCGTGAATTTGATTGTCTTGATGACCGGGTTTTCCCGCACCGTAAACGTCACATCCGCGCCGCCCGCCGGGTCCTGCGCCCCGGACAGGAGAACGTCGCCGTTGAAGTAGCCCATCGCTTTGACCGCGTCGCGGGCCGCCGCCGCATTTTCCGGCGTGTAGGCGTCGCCGAGTTTCAGGCCCGCGCTGGTGATGACGCCCCGAATCGCGGCGTCATTGATGTTCTTGTTGCCGGCAATCAGAATGCGCGAAATGCGCCCGGAAAGCTGCGGCGCGTCCGGGGCCGTGTCGCCCCCCGCGCCATTGTCGGGCGTCAGGGCCGGCGGCAGGGTAAACGTCGGGGCGGCAGGGATCGGCGACGGGGCCGGCAGCTTCTGCGGCGCGGTGCCGCCGTTTGCGGCGGCGGGGCTGTCCGGAGTAGTGGCCGGGCTGTTTTCCGGCGCAGGGTTAGCGGCAGGCGGGGCGGCGGGGGACGACGGAGTGACAGGGCTGACCGGCGCGTTGCCCGGCGTCGCCCCGCCCCCCTGCGCCAGCACGGGCGGGATCATCCCCAGCGACGCCGACATCATTGTCGTAGACAGAGCAAGGGCGCAAGTCCGTTTCACTTGCGCCCGATTTTTATTCCAAAGTGTCAAACAAACGCTCCTCAGAGTCCAATTCTTATTCGTTCAAATCTTGCGGGATCAAATTTTGAGATACGGCTCGACTTTCTGCCGCACCATCGCCCGCGCCCGGTTGAGGCGCGTTTTTACGGCTTCGACCGTCAGCCCGGTCACGTCCGCGATCTCGTTGTAGGCGAGGCCGTCTACATCGCGCAGAACCATCACCACGCGGTATGCCGGGGCGAGAGAATTGACGGCACGGTTGATCTGCGCCGCGAGTTCTTTCTGCTCCAAAAGGCGCGTCGGCGACAGGCTCCAATCGGCAATCTCGCGCGTCCCGGCATTCTCCTCGAAGTCCGCGCCGTCGCCCATCCCGGCGTCAAGCGACGATGCTTCCATTTCCCACTGCCGCCCGCGCTGCTTCAGCCGGTTCTTGAAATGGTTGTTGGCAATTCGGTAGAGCCAGGTATAAACTTTGGAGTCGCCCCGGAACTGCTCCCGCGCTTTGTGGGCCGACAGAAACGTCTCCTGCGTGAGATCAGCAGCTTCTTCGTGGTCCCCGATCCACTGGAAGAGCGTGTTGTAAATCTGCTTGCCGTAGCGGGCGTAAAGCGCGTCGAAGTCCCGGACCAGCGCAACGTCGTCCCGCTGCCCCGCGCCCGCCCGCTCGGACGCCGCCGGAGAAGACGGCAAAAACCTGTCCCGCGCTGCCAGCGCCGGTGTGTTATTCCGTTGGACAAAGCTGAGGCTTAAATGTTTCACAATTTTTCGGCGCGGGTTTTAGCGCGTGCGGAAATGGGAGATGCCGGGGTGAGGCCGCCTAAAACCGAATCACCGTTTGCAGCGTCACCGTTTTGTCGTTCTGATCGTCCGTCTCGATCCCAAGACGCAGGCGGCGGGTCAGGTCATATCCAAGCTGCACCGTGTACTGCGGCGGCTGCAAAGACGTTTCCGTCGTGCCGCGTGCGCCGAACGACCGCGAATAAGTCACGCTCAGGCGCGGGCCGAGGTCTATTGTTCCCGTCACCAAAAGCGGCTGGTTCGGGTCATACGCGACATTGAGGTCCGATAAGCCTAGCGCCTCGCCAAGCGTGGAGGTCAGCGGGGACAGGGCCGCCGACACCAAAGCCTGCTTGAAGCCCGCTTCCAGATCGCTGCCGCCGCTTGCCAAGAGTGCGGAAGCCGGGACCAATGCCGCCAGCATCTGCTGGCGCGTCAGGCCGCCGGGCGACGAGGTCAAATCGAGCGCAAGCTGGTCCGGCGAGTTTAAGACGCCGTGAATGTGCGCCGTAATCGTGTACCGCTGGCGCGATCCGCCGAAAGGCGTTGTGCTGAGGTCCGAAACCGACGGCGCAGCCTCGCCGACCGTGTTATTTACCACCGAGCGGGACTGAGCCAGCGACGACTGGGACGGCGTCACGGTCGCCTGGGCGTACAAGTCTACCTGGGTGCGGAGAGCCGGCAGACCGTCCGGCCCGGTGTACGGATAGGAGGCCCGGACCGTGTTGACATCGCCCGTCACCGGCTTGACGATCTTCAAGACGGTAGACGGCGGCAGGGTAAACTGGCCTTTCGCGACCGTCAAATCTGCCCGAATCTGCGGGGCTTGCAGCGTGCCGCCGATCTGCACCAATCCCCCGGCTTCGGCTTTCAGAAGCGCATTGCTGACCGTGACCGTGCGGGTTTTTCCGCCGCCAAGCTGGATCGCAACGGCAAAGCTGGGGTCGAACGCCGACGGCGAGCCTGATTTCGCCGCCGCGTTCGAGGCCGACGGCAGCGTCCCCGACGCATCGCTGATCACAAGCGGGGCGTTCGGCGGCGTCGCGATGCGCGGGGTCAGCCAGGGTCCGACGGCGGACACTGCGCCGTTGATTTTGGCTTTCAGGCCGGAGCTGAACTCCCGGTACAGCAGGCTCTGCTTGCTGGCCTCATCTACGGTTAAATCGGTGGTAGTCAGCTTCAACGACAGCGTCTTGGCACCGGACAAAGCCGCCCCGCCGGACAGGGCGAACGTGCCGCCTTTGCTGGACTGGCCGGAAAACGACTGCACGGTCGCTTTGTTTTCTCCAAGAACAACAATTCCGTTGATTTTGTTCGCGTAAGTGTCGAACCCCAGAAGGCCGACCGACGCATTTTTCAAGTTCACGAGGCCCGAAAGCCGCCCGCCGCCGAAGTTTGCCGTCGCCGAGAGCGCCCCGCCGGTCTTTTTGGCGTCGAGCAGGCCCGGACTGAAGCCGGCCAGCGCAGACAAATCCTGGACACTGAGATCGGCGTGCAGGTCGTCCTGGTCGGGAACATCCGTCGGCACGGCGTCGGGCGTGGTCAATTCAGGAAGCGAAAGAGGCAGCGTTCCCGACAGCGTTGCGATTAAGCGCCCGTTCTTGAACGCCGACAGGGTGCTGACCGTCAGCGTCTTCGGCGTGCCGGGCGTGGGTGACGACACCGTAATCGTGCCGCTCCGAATGCGGTCCAAAGCAAGAGCAGAGTCCCCCGGACTGGGCTTCGTGCCTTCGGGGTTAGCCAGACTGATTGAGCCGATGTAATTGGGAGAGCGGGTTGGCCCGGAAGCATTTACCGATAACTCGGAAATCTCGCGCGGCAGCAGGTTCAGGTACGGCCCTGCGCTCGGAACCGCCGTCCGCAGCAGGGCCAGCGGGATATTGGAAGCGTCCACGCTTGCGTTGATCGCGCCGTCCAGGTTAGCCGTTCCCGACGCGCTCAAAAACGCCCGCGCACTGGTCGCTTTCAATGCATTGACGGTAATCGTGCGGTTGACGAGCGAGGCATCCAGCAGGGCCGCGCCGATAGGGACGCCGGCGGCAAGCAGGTCGTGCGCCGACGCCGTGATGCGCCCGGACGGCGTTTTTCCGCCGCCGTAGTCGGCATGAGCCGTCAGGCCCGCCAGCTTCGAGTCGCCGACAATTAAATTGTCCGCACTGAGGTCCGCCGACGCCGTGAGGGCGCTGACCGGGCCAGACACGAAGACGCGCGGCAGGGCGAATGTCCCGGACAGCGGCTGGGGCAGACGGGCCAGCCCGGCGAGAAACGACTTCCCGGCGGGGGTCTGCGCCCAGGTCGTCTGCCGGATCGTGCGGAAGACGTGCGACAGCCGCTCCGGGGCGCTGCCGGGAATGGCCGCCGCCAGCGCCAGCGCGAGAGGCCGCCTTTTGTAGTTTCCAAAGGGCAGGGCCAGCCGCAGGCGGTCTACATCGTATTCTACCTGCCCGCCCGCCTCGCCGGCATAATCCGGCGGCACGGAGACCACAAAACGCCAGGGGAGGCCGGTCTGAATAAAGGTGCCGTCGTCGTAGCGGCCCGCCAGCGAAAGCGGCGCGAATGCCTGGGAATTGACAATCAAGTTCGGCAGGGTCAAAGCGCGGACAACGACATGGGGCGCGGACGGCGTTCCCGCAAAAGAGCCGGACAGCGCCAGCGTGCCTTGAACGTCGGCATAAGGGTCAGTGAGCTGGTAAAAGCGGGTCAGATCCAGACCGGACACCGCAAAGTCCGCGTGGATCACGCCGGACGCCGTGCGGGTCGCATGGGCAGTGAGGGTCGCCGTGCCGGACTTGATCAGTCCATGAGCGACCGAAAGCGTGCCGTCGGCATACCGCACATCGGCGGCCAGCGCGTCAATGCGGTACGAAGCCACGGTCGCATCGGTGACAATGGCATGGCCGGAGACGTTCGGCGACTTGAGATCGCCGCCGACATGAAATGTCCCCTGCGCCAGGCCGGACAAGTTCGGCAGGTTGACGGTCAGCGTATGCGCCGTCTGCTTTGACGGGGCCGACGCCTGCTCCGCGAGATCAAGGAAGTCGCTGACATCGCCTTCCGAGAGGCGCACGTTCAGCGCCAGCTTTGGATTGCCCGACGCGAGGCTTGAAACAGCGCCGTCCAGCCGGGCCACGGTCGGGAACCGGCGCACGGTCATGTCCTGCACGCGCAGGGCGCTGAGGCTCGCATTGATGTTCCCTGTCACTAAATCTGCCGAGTACCGCCCGTACTGCGGCTCTAAAAGCCGCACCGCGCCGACTGCGGACGGCGTGTTGAACGGCCCCGTAATCCTGCCGTCAAACGCCGCCCGCCCGCTGAGGCCCGCCTTCGTATACGGCCTCAGCAGCGGCCCCAAATCTAAGGCCGCCGTCCGTATCCGCAGGTTCCACGGCCCGCGGCCCGCCGGGATCGTCCCGCTCGCCGCCAGGCGGCCTGCGCCTGCCGCCGCCGACGCATGGACCAGCGTGATCGGCCTGCCCAGCGTCCACAGGACGCGGCCATTGAGCGAATTCAGCGCCGTCTTCCCAAACTTTGGGTTCTGCACCTGCACGTCGGCGGCAAGCGAGAACGGCCGGTTAAGATTGTCGGCGAGAAACTGAGCGCTTGCCGTGCCGCCGAGCGTCAGCTTCTTTGTCTTCACCGACGGCGGCAGATGCACCGACGCTAAATTGACGTTCGCCAGGGTCCCGGCCAGCAGCACAATCGGCTTCTTGGAGCGCGTGTCTACGGTCGCCCGGACAACTCCCGTACCGGAACCGTTGAGCGTAAACGTCGCCGACGGCACGGTCAGCACTTTATTCGCATAAGTCGCCGACGCCGTCAGATTGGCAACTGCGTTGTTTTGATACGCCGCCGACGGCAGGAAAGCGTTGACGGTAATCGTCAGGTTCGCCGCGCTCCCCGTAAAGTCCGCCGTCACCGGCCCCGGCGCAGCAGAGAAGCCCGCCGGCAGAGCCAAAGCAGGAACGGCGCGGGCCAGCGTCACCGGGTCGAGCGCCGAAGACTTCACCGTGAACGCGACTTGGGGGTGCTTGAAGTCAAACACCGTTCCCGATGCCGACAGCGGCTGCCCGCCCAGGGCAACCGACGCATCCAGCGATGCGCCCGCGCCGGTAAAGACCGCCGTGCCGTTCAAATTGACCAGCGGCTGCCGCAAAATCTTTTGATCCGCAACCAGCACCGTCGTCCGGCGCAGGGTAATCCGCCCGGACAGATCGAGCGGCAGGCCCGGCGGCGGCTTCGCGCCGAGCTTTGCGACCGACACATCGGCGTCGGCCCGGCCTGCCGTGATCCGTGCCTGCGGGAAGGCTTTAAAGTAGTCGGTCCAGTACGCCGCGTCGGCGTTCATCGCCGCAATCCGGCCTTGAAAACGCCCGGCAAACTGCCGGGATACGTCCCCGCTGACCGCCAGCGTGTTAAAGCGGCCTTCAGTGTTGATGCCGTTCACGCCGAAGTAGACGTTCCGCGCCGAACCGAAGTCCACCGTCGCTTCCACGTCCGCCAGCGTGTTCAGCGCGGGCCGCTTGCCCCGATCGGGGGCGTCGAAGTCCCGGAAGCGCAAAAAGCCGTTATGAACAAGAATGCGCCCGCTAAACGGCTTGGTCTTCTTTTTCGGGGTTGGCTTAAAGAAATCGGAAAAATTGAACTGCTTGTTGGAAAGCCGCTCCACTAAGAGCGTCGGCTGGTCAATCGTGACATCGCCGATGGCGTGCGCCGCATTGCCGCTGTCAAAGATCAAAGAGTGGAGATTATACGCGACCGTAACCCGTTTCGCCGTCAGCGCCGCTTCCCCGCCGCCTGCCGCGAACGTCGCTTTGTTGGACACGGCCAGGCTGCCGAGGACCAGCGCTCCCGGCGTAAGGTCGGCGCTGCCGATGCGGACCTGGTGGCCGTACTGCCGTGCGGCTTCGGCTTCGGCGATTGGGATGAGATGGGCGTGAAGGAGATGGTACAAACGGTCGCAGTAAACAGTGGCGGAGACAGTCAGGCACAGCAGCGGCAGGGCGGCGATCCCGCGCACGGCCCACCGCTGCCCGGCGGGGAGGCAGGACGCCGAACGGCGCGGAGACCGCCGCTGCTGTCGTCGTAAGCGTCGTTCATTCATGCGGATTGATCATGCGGGTTAAAAGCATTGACACGCCCAGTCCGTAGGGCGTAGGGCTTGCCCCTACCCTCCTTATCTTCAACGGCGGGAAGAATAAGCGGGAAGGATAGGGGCAGGAGCGGAAGAAGGGCAGGGGCAAGCCCTGCCCCTACATATTATTGCCTGCTTGCCGCCTGCTTCGCCAGGAACATATCGCTGAACTCTTTGGCGTTGTACGATGACCGCACAAACGGCCCCGACGCGACAAACAAAAATCCCATCGCCTCGCCGATGGCTTTGTATTCGGCGAACACGTCCGGGTGGACATACTCGACCACGTCCAGATAGTTTTTGCCCGGCTTCAAGTACTGGCCGATGGTGACGGCGTCTACATCGTGCGCTTTCAGGTCTTCCAAAAGCGAGACCACTTCGTCCTTGGTCTCGCCCAAACCCACCATAAACCCGCTTTTCGTATAGATTTCGGGGTCGGACGCTTTCACATACTGCAAAAACTGAAGGGAGCGGGCATAACGCGCCTGCGGGCGGACCTGCCGGTAGAGGCGCGGCACCGTCTCGATGTTGTGGTTAAAGACGTGCGGCTTGGCGTCTACGACATTCTGGATGTTGACTTTGTTCCCTAAGAAGTCTGGGGTCAGCACTTCCACAATCGTTTCCGGCAGCAATTTTTTAAGCCAGCCGATCGTTTCCGCAAAGTGCCGCGAGCCGCCATCCGGCAGCTCGTCTCTATTAACGCTTGTGACGACCGTGTGCCTCAAACCCAATGCCGCCGCGCTTTCGGCGACTTTGCGCGGCTCTTCGGGATCAAGCGGCCCGCCCTTGCCGGTCTTGACCGCGCAGAAGCGGCAGGCGCGGGTGCAGGTATCGCCGAGAATCATAAACGTCGCGGTCTTTTTGGACCAGCATTCGCCGAGATTGGGGCAGCGGGCTTCCTCGCAGACCGTGACCAATCCGGCTTTGCGCATCAGCCCTTCGACTTCTTCAATCCCCTGCCGTTTCGGCAGCTTAATCGTCAGCCATTCGGGAATACGCCGGTTTATCACACGCGGCCCGCCGGCGCTTGTCGGCACGGCAGACAGCCTCGGCAGGACATCAAGTTGGATCAATTCAGCCATAAGTAGGTACTTTCTGCCCGTGATTATACTGTTTTAGGGCGGGGAAAGTCAACAAAGCCACTTTCGCAGCATTTCAGGAGTATAATAAGCGATAGCTTATTGGCAGATGCAGTTTTGATAAGCGATAGTTTATAGCAAAGCGAGGTGAATGAATGCAAAGTAAAGACACGCAAGCGGAAGCACGGCGGCATCTCGATAACCGCCTCAGCAAAACGGCGATTTTTAACACCTTTCAGCGTCCTCCGCGCGGCTGGGTCCGAGCAGTTCGGGAAGCGCTCGGCATGACCACAGTTCAGCTTGCTCGGCGGCTGGGGGTGAGTCAGCCGGCAGTTGTTCTTTTGGAACAGTCGGAGGCCCTCGGACACATCAAACTGGAGACGCTTCAGCGGGCCGCCGCCGCCTTAGACTGCCGGCTTGTTTATACCCTCGTGCCGGACCAGCCGCTGGAACACCGGGTCCAGTCCCGGCGGCGCGAGCTTGCCGAGCGGCATCTTGCTTCAGTCGAGCACTCAATGGCACTTGAAAATCAGTCTGTTGAAAATCAGTCTGCTGAAGACCAGAAGACACGGGAACAGCTTCTTCGAGTTTTGTCGGAGCAGATTGATCCCAAAACTTTATGGAGCGAGCAATGAGAAAGGAGGAGCATCCGTTTCGGCAGGAAGACGACGCGGCAACCCCTCTCACAAACGATGAGCGAAGTGGACTGATTCCTTCGTGGGTGACGTTTCGCCACGAGCTGAACGAAGCAGAACAGGCAAACATTCTTTCCGGGAGAGTCTGGGCGTTCCAACAGCGGCACATGGATCTGCTTCAAGAACGGTTTCTGCAAAACCTGCACAAGCGGATGCTTGGCGATGTTTGGACCTGGGCGGGGAACTACCGAACCACAGAGCGCAACATCGGTGTTTCGGCCTGGCAGATTGCTCCTGAGCTGCGCGGCCTGCTGGACGACACTCGTTTGTGGAAAGAGCAATTCGTGTTTGCACCGGACGAGCTTGCGGTCCGATTTCATCATCGCCTGGTGTCCATCCACCCGTTTCCGAACGGCAACGGGCGGCACGCAAGACTCATGGCAGATTTGCTTATTACGCGGCTCGGCGGCGAGGGTTTTACTTGGGGCGGCAGACTTCTCGGCCCCGTCGGCCAGATGCGAGCGCAATATATCGAAGCGCTGCGAGAAGCCGACGCGCACGATGTCACAAAGCTGCTTGCGTTTGCCCGCTCTTAGCTTGTGGGGCAAGATATGTGCTAATCCCCGCCACGTCTAAGGCCATCTGAGAAACCAACGCTTCTAAGCCGTCAAACTTCTGCTCGTCACGGACTTTCTCGCGGAAGTCGAGCGCGAGCTTTTGGCCGTACAGATCGCCGGAAAAGCCGTCCATGAGATAGGCTTCGACTTTGCGATGATTATCCGTATCGGTGGTGGGGTTGGTGCCGACGCTTACGGCGGCGCGGACGACCTGGCCCGACTCCAAATGGGCGTAGGCGGCATACACGCCGTTGCCGGGCAGAAGCTGGCGGGGCTGGGTGGGATGCAGATTAGCGGTCGGGTAGCCCAAAGTCCGGCCAAGCTGCTTGCCATACCCGACCGTGCCTTCAACGACGAACGGATGGCCGAGCAGGTCAATGGCGGCGGGAAGATTGCCCTCAGCGACGAGGCCACGGATCTGGGTGGACGAAACACGCTCGCCGTGGATGAGTATCGGCGGCACGACGGTGACGGTGAAGCCGCATTTCGCCCCATCTTGAAGCAAGTCGGTGACGCTGCCGGCCCGGCGGCTGCCGTAGCGGAAGTCGGCGCCGACGAGAACATGCTTTGCGCCGAGGCGTGACTCTAAAATGTCGGCCACGAAGGCGTGGGGGGACAGGGCGGCGAAGTTTCGGTCGAACCGAACCACGGCGACGGTTTCAATCCCGCCGCCGTATTCTTCGATGAGCGCGGCCCGCTGGGAAAGCGACGCAATATACGGCGGCGACTGCTCCGGCTGAAACAGCTCGCCGGGGTGGATGTCAAAGGTCAGCGCGACCGGCGAAAGACCCTGCGAGCGGGCTTCGCGGACGGTCTGCTTTAGGATCTCCTGATGGCCGCGATGGACGCCGTCAAAGACGCCGATAGCGACAACGGTGTTTTGCAGCATTTCGGGCGCGTTTTGGAGTGGGTTGATGATACGCATGACTGGCAAAGATTATCGGCGCGAACGGACACCGGGCCGAGATTGGCATGGTTTTTGCAGGATACCCTACATAAGACCCGCGCCGCGCGGGGAAAGAGCGACTTTTTTATGGCAATTTTACCCCAGCTTACGCCCGCGCCGGCGGCAGCTTCAGCAGCGGCTCCACGCTTCCGGCTACTGTTTTTAGACGGCCTGCGCGGACTGGCGGCGCTGTATGTCATGCTCGCCCATGTGTACTCAATCACGGCCTACGGCGACGACGGCCGGATCAGCGCGTCCCTGCCGCCCGCGTTTGTGTGGGCGACGCGCGGGCTGTGCTTCCCGCATTATGCGGTCGCCGTGTTCATTGTGCTGTCCGGCTTCTGCCTGATGCTGCCGGTGTCCCGGTCCCAAGATGGCACTCTGCCGGGCGGCCTGCTGGGCTTCGCCAAGCGCCGGGCGCGGCGCATCCTGCCGCCGTATTATATCGCGCTGACATTCGTGCTTGCGATTTTGTTCGCCTCGCACCACCTCGTCAAGCACACGGGCGGCGGGGCGACTGATCTGTCGGCGACGGACATCGGAACGCATTTTCTCTTGATCCACAACCTCTGGTCCCGCTACGCGATGCAGATTGACATCCCCATGTGGAGCGTCGCGTGGGAGTGGCAAATTTATTTCTTCTTCGGCCTGCTGCTGCTGCCGGTCTGGCGGCGCATCGGCAGTCTCTGGACCCTTGTTCTCGCCTTCGCGCTCGGCTTCCTGCCGATGGCAACTCTGCCGGCGGCGTCGAACTTCACCTGGACTGCTCCCTGGTACTTGGGGCTGTTCGCGCTCGGCATGGCGGCGTCAGACGCCTTATGCCGCCCGGAAAGCGGACCGTTCCGCCTGCTCCACAACGCCCGTTTTTTGTCCCTCTCGTCCGGCCTTCTTGCCGCCGGGCTGGTGGTCTTGGCGACCGTGCAGCCGCACTGGTTCGGTGATTTCTACTGGCTGGGCGACATTTATATCGGCTTCTTTGCAGCACTGCTGATTTTGGCCTGCGCCCACCCGGTCAAGCCGAACGCGCTCACCGCCATTGCCCGTGGCCTGGAGTCCCGCCCGCTGATGACCCTCGGCGCGTTTTCCTACAGCCTGTATTTGATACACTTTCCGATTTTGATCAAAATGCAGGACATCCTGCACAAGCACAGCGCCTCGCATTTAGTTCAGTTCTTCGCCCTGCTGTGCGTCGGGGCGCCGGTGTGCTTAGGGCTGGCCTATCTGTTCCATCTGGCGTTTGAGCGCCCGTTCATGCCGGGCCATCCCAAAACCGAGCGTCAGGCTGAAGCCGCCGCCCTGGTCAGCCCCGCGCCGTAGAAGCCCCTAAAGAACCCTTCCCGCTCGTTCCTCGCTCCCTCCCCTATTAGGGAAGGGCTTGGGATTTCTTCCGGGGTGCGGCGGCTTAGCGCAAGGCTCAGGGCTGTTGCACTCTTGCCCTTCCCTAATAGGGAAGGGAGCGAGGAACGAGCGGGAAGGGTTCTTTAGGGGCTTCACACCCGTCACACGAACACCTTAAACGGACGCAGCCATTCCCCGTCGGCCCGGCCAAGTGCGATCAAGTCGCCGCCCAGATCCAAAATCCGTGCTTCGGTTCCCGGCGGCAGCGCCGACGGCAGGGCGCGGCCCGCTTTGACGGCGTTTCGGGCGTCCTCGGTGTCGGCGTGATGCGCGGGCCAGGCGCCGAGCGCCGCCGAAGAAGAAACAAGCAGGCCGGGCAGGTTCAGCTCGGTCAGTGCGTCCAAAGGCATCGCGGCATCCGCCGTAAACGCCCCCACTTGAGTGCGCCGCAGGGACTGCATATGACCGCCGACGCCGAGGGCCGCACCTAAATCCGCGCAGAGGGTGCGGATATACGTCCCCTTGCCGCAGGCGATGTCCAGCGTCGCCAGGGCAAGAACGCCCGGCGTGAAGTCTGCCAAATTGATGCCGTCAATGCGGATCGTGCGGGCCGTGCGCTCCACCGTGATCCCCGCACGGGCCAGCGCATACAGTCGCTTGCCTTCATGGTGAACCGCAGACACCATCGGCGGGATCTGCGACACATCGCCGGTGAAGCGCGGCAGCAGCACGGCCAAATCGCCTTGTGTGATGCCGCTCGCGTCCGCCTCGGTCAGTACCTCGCCGGATGCATCTTCGGTCGTTGTCGTGCGGCCCAGGGCCAGCACGGCCCGGTAGGCTTTGCCTTCCGCAGCCAGGTAGTCGGACAGCCGGGTCGCCTGCCCCAAGCAGACCAGCAGCACGCCGGTCGCGTCGGGGTCGAGAGTCCCCGCGTGGCCGACTCGCTTTTGATGCGCCATCCGCCGCACCCGCCCGACCACATCATGCGAGGTCATCCCGGCGGGCTTGTCTATGTTGAGAATACCGTTCATCAAACTCCTGTGCCAGTGTCACCAAATGGAAGCACCCGGATTGGAAATCCGGGTCTTTTGAAGTGCGATTGTCCACCTGCGTGGACATAACACAAGATTAGCCTGATTTGCACTTCCTATGTCTGCGAAGGCAGACAATCAATGACAGAAGACCCGGATTTCCAATCCGGGTTCCTAAACCCCTGCCGAATACACGCCGCCGCGATGCTGCACTTCTACCGGCTCGCCGAACAAGGCCGACAGATTGGCCGAAGTCAGCACGTCTTCCGTCGGCCCATCGCGGAACACTTTGCCCTGCTGCAATAAAACCACGCGGCGGATTTCCGGCAGGACTTCTTCGGCGTGATGCGTGACCAAAATAATCGTCTTGCCTGCTTCGGCAATCCCGCCCAGCGTCTCCAAAAACCGCCGCCGGGCAGACAAGTCTAACCCCGTCGTCGGCTCGTCCAAAAGCAGCGCCTTCGGGTCCGGCGCAAGGGCGCGGGCAATGAGAATGCGCCGCGCTTCGCCTGTAGACATCTGCATCATCGGCTTCTCCGCGAGATGCCCGGCGTCCGCCAGCCGCAGCGCAGTGAGGCTGCGCTCTTCCATTTCGGGCGTGACTTCATGGTGCGGAGCCAGCCCATGCCCGGCAAAAAAACCCGATACGACCACTTCCCGCCCGGTCAGCTCGCTGTCCGCCACAAACGCCTGATGCACGTCCGCCGAGACAATGCCCATCTGCTTGCGGAGCGCGAACACGTCCCACCGCGCCTGCCCGAAAATCGAGACGCTCGGCTCGCCGCCCGGCTTCGCCAGCGGATAATGCTGCCGCGTAATCAGTTTAATCAGCGATGACTTCCCGGAGCCGTTCGGCCCAAAAATCGCCGTGTGCTGCCCGGACGCGATTTCAAGTGAAAGGTTGTCAAGAACACGAGTCCCGTTTTTGACAACAGTGGCTCCAGTAATGTTAAGCAGCGGCGGTTCAGAGTGAGGCGGTTCGGCATGAAGCATGAAAGGAGTATACCCGGAGAACCCACCCCGGTTCGTCCCTCACCGACCCTCCCGAAACGGGAAGGTGAGGAGCAAGACGGAGGAAGGATGTCCTGCGGCTGCTCTGAAGCTCTTAACCTTCCCGTTTCGGGAGGGTCGGTGAGGGACGAACCGGGGTGGGTTCCTATCCCAAAACCCCCGCCACTTCACGGGCCATCTGCCGCTCTTCGTCGGTCGGGATGACCCAGACCGAGACCGCGCTGCCTGCCGCACTGATCGGCACGGCTTCTTTGCCGTCCGCGCTTTGGTTCACACCCGTGTCCAGCAGGACGCCGAGGAACTCCAAGCCCGCGCAGATGCGCCCGCGCATGGCCGGGGACCGCTCGCCGATGCCGCCGGTGAATGCAATGGCGTCGAGGCCGCCGAGCGCGGCGGCATAGGCACCGAGATACTTGCGGGCGCGGTACGCGAACAAGTCCAGCGCAAGCGCGGCCTGCGTGTTTCCCTCGGATGCCGCTTTCTCTAAATCGCGCATGTCGCTGCCGACGCCCGATATGCCCAAGAGGCCGCTTTGCTTGTTTAATAAATCGTCTAACTGTTCCGGAGTCATGTTCTGCTCCCGCAAAAGGTACAGCAGCAGGCCGGGGTCCACATCCCCCGACCGGGTTCCCATGACCAGCCCTTCCAGCGGGGTCATCCCCATGCTCGTGTCTACGCTTTTGCCGTCCCGCAGCGCACACGCGCTTGCCCCGCTGCCGAGATGACAGGTGACAAGCCGCGTTCCCGCCGCGTCCCGGCCCAGGCACTCCAACAGCCGCTCCGAAACGTACTGGTGGGACAGGCCGTGAAAGCCGTAGCGCCGCAGGCCCAGCCGGGCCGACAATTCATGCGGCAGGGCGTAGGTGTACGCGACTTCAGGCAAAGTCCGGTGAAACGCCGTATCAAAGCAGGCGACTTCCGGCACGTCCGGCAGCAGCTTCTGCGTTGCCTCAATCAGCGCGATCTCGCCGGGGTTATGCAGCGGGTCCAGCCCGCGCAGCGTCTTCAGCTCAGTCAGCATTTCCGGCGAAACCCGCGTCGCGTGCGTAAACTGGCTCCCGCCCTGCACCACCCGGTGTCCGACCGCGTCAATGCCGAGCGGCCTGCACTGGTCTACTGCTTTCTCGGCGGCGGACGCCAGCGCGTCCCCTCCCACCCGCTCGGCCTCCCCTTCCGTCAGCATCGTTTCCGTGTCGCCGTCTATGGCAAATAAGCGAAACTTGAGGCTGGAACTGCCGGCATTCAGCGCTAAGATGTTCATAAGCTGCTCCAATCAATCCAACGCGGCCTCAGCATTAGGCTCAAAGCTGCCGGTGCCAAGCAAATGACCGCTGGGCGGAAAATATCCCGTCTTCATGCGGCTGTTCATTCAGACTTTTAGCATACCCGCCGGAGCCGGCAAACTGTTCATTCCTGCTCCCGCGCTGTCAGGTATAATTGAAGGGCGACGCAGCGGAAAGCACAGCCGGAGGAGACACATGACATGGACACCGGGTTAGAAGGTTACAGCGAATTTTTGGCGGACATCAAGGGGCGTATTCAGGAGGCGCAGCTACAGGCGGCGCTTTCGGTCAGCCGCGACATGGTCCGGCTTTACTGGCAAATCGGCCACGAGATATTGGAGCGGCAGGAACAGCTCGGCTGGGGCGCGAAAGTCGTGGATCGCCTTGCGGCGGACCTTAAAGCGGCTTTTCCGGGGGTCACAGGATTTTCCCGAACGAACTTGCTTTATATGCGTTCATTCGCGGAGGCTTATCCCGACCGCGTAATTGTCCAACAACTGTTGGACAATTCGCCGCTGCCGTGGGGACATCACATTCGGCTGCTGGACCGGGTGAAGGACGAGGGTCAGCGGCTTTGGTATCTGCGGGCCGCGCATGAACACGGCTGGAGCCGGGCTGTGCTGGAGATGCAGATTGAAAGCGGCCTGTACCGGCGTCAAGGCCAGGCGCTGACGAACTTTTCGCGCACTCTTCCGCCGCCGCAGTCTGATCTGGCCCAGCAGCTACTGAAAGACCCCTATAATTTTGACTTTCTGACGCTGGACGGGGACGCGCACGAGCGCCAGCTTGAAAAGGGTCTGCTGGCCCATCTGCAAAGCTTTCTGCTGGAAATGGGAGCAGGCTTTTCCCTGGTAGGCAGCCAGTATCATTTGGAAATCGGCGGCAAGGGCTACTACATTGATCTGCTATTTTATCACCTCCGCCTGCGCTGCTTTGTCGTTGTAGATTTAAAAATGACCGAGTTTACGCCGGAGTTTGCAGGCAAGATGAACTTTTACCTGGCGGCGGTAGATGACCTGCTGCGTCACCCGACAGACGCTCCAAGCTTAGGACTGATCTTGTGCAAGACGCGGGAACAAGTGACGGTGGAGTATGCTCTCCGAAGCACTGCCGCGCCGATTGGAGTGGCTGGGTTCCATGTCACCGATACACTTCCAGAGGAGTTGTTGAATATCCTGCCGACGGTTCAGCAGCTTGAAGCGGAGATGCTTCTGGCGGCGGACGCCAGAGACGAGCGCGAAAGTTGACACTGATCAAAATCTGCGGGATTACGACGGCGCGGGATGCGGACGCGGCGGTGGAGGCGGGGGCGGACCTTTTAGGGTTCCACTGCGACGAGAACAGCCCGCGTGTCATTGACCCGCTGGACTTCTGTTTGATTGCCGCACGTCTGCCCGCGCATGTCGGCACGGTCGGGGTGTTTGACCGGACGACGGACTTTCGGTGGCGTCTCGAAGGCCGCCTCCTGCTCCGGCGGTTCGGGCAGCTCCAGTTTTATCAGAACAGCGTCTGGACCGATGTGATCCGCGAAAACTGGGCGATGGAGAAGAAAATCAAAGCGTTTCATGTCGGCAGCGATCGGGATTTGCGGGCCGTGGCGAACTTCAACGGGACGGTGCAGTCGTACTTGATCAATGTTCATGCGAACGCGCCGGGGGGCTGCACGGACGCCGAGGCTTACGGATGGGAATTGGTGCGGGAAACGCGGCAGTACGGCAAAAAAATATTTCTCGCGGGGGGCCTGACCCCGGAGACGGTCGGCGCGGCCATCGCCCGCGCCCTGCCGTATGCCGTGGATGTGACGGTGGGGGTCGAGTCCGCGCCGGGGATCAAAGACCCCGCCAAGATGAAAGCGTTCGTGCAGGCGGTGCGGGCGGCAGAGTGAAGTCTCGGTTAAGGCAGCAGGTCGGCAACTCGCACAACGGCATCGGGAGCAGCCAGAGGCCGAACTTCGTCTGTCGTCGTGAGAATTGTTTCACTCGCATAGCCGTCTGCGGTCGGTTCACGGAAGACATGGAGCAGGCGGTTCGGAATATCTACCACCCAGTATTCAGGAATGCCGCTTTGAGCATACATCACTTGTTTATCTGTCATATCGGCACGGAGCGTTGAATTAGAAGCTTCCGCAACGAGAAGAGTTTCCCTTGAAAGCGGATCATCCGCAAGGTATTGGTCTAGCTCCTGTGCGAGAACTGCCAGGTCCGGCTCAGGGTTGCCGAACTCGCCGGTGTTCAGCGAGGACTGAGATTGAAGACGGTCAATCCCGAAGATTTGCCCGAAGAGCTTAATTAGCCGCATCACGACAACAGTATGCCGACGTCCCTGTCCCATTTTTTTCCAAATCTCTCCGTTGATCAGCTCAACTTTGCCGTCCTCTAAATAACCATCTTTCGTCAGTTGCCGGTACTCGGTACGTGTCCAAAGTTTACGAGGAGGTTGTTCCGGCACGGACGCCGGGGCTTCCAATACTGCGGCCATATTTGTATTCTCCTAACGGACGCCCCAGCCGAGCGCCGTGCCGATTTGGTAGACTAAGAAAGTGACGCCCCACGCGAGCGCGGTCATGTAGCCGGTCATAAACAGCGGCCAGGTCCAGCCGTTGGTTTCACGCTTCACGACGGCGACTGTCGAGAGGCACTGCATCGCCAGAACATAGTAGATCATCACGCAGACGGCGATCAGCGGGGACAGGCCCGTATCGGCCCGCAGCTTCTGAACCAGGCTCTTGTGGTCGCCTTCTTCGACCCCGTGCAGGGTGCCTTCCGAGGCGACGAAGACTTCGCGGGCGACGAACGACGAAACCAGGCTGATGCCGATCTTCCAGTCGAAGCCGAGCGGGCGAATGACCGGCTCCAGCGCCCGTCCGGCGTGGCCCGCGTAGCTCGCCGCCATGCGCTGCGCGGGCGGCGTGTTGACCGGCGACTTGGGATAAGTGGACAGGAACCAGAGCACAATAGACACCCAAAGAATGACCGTGCCGGCTTTTTTGACGAACAGCCCGGCGCGTTCCAGCATCGCCATCAAAACCGTGCGCGGGTTTGGGGCGTGGTACGGGGGCATTTCTAAGAAGAAGACCGGCGCGGAGCCTTTCAAAAGTGTCTTCTTGAAGACCCAGGCCATGCCGAACGCAGCAAATGTCCCCAAAAAGTACATCGCCAGCATGGTCAGGCCCGGCAGGGTGAAGAGGCCGAGAATGTGCCGGTTCGGGATAAACGCGGCGATCATCAGCGTGTAAACGGGGATACGGGCCGAGCAGGACATGAGCGGGGCGACCAAAATAGTCACGAGACGGGATTTTTTATCGTCAATGGTTCGGGTCGCGAGAATGCCGGGAATGGCGCAGGCAAACGACGACAGCAGGGGAATAAATGACTTGCCGTGCAGCCCGACTTTGGACATGATGCGGTCCATGAGAAACGCCGCGCGGGCCATGTACCCGGTGTCTTCCAGCAGGGCAATGGCAAAGAACAGCAGCAAAATCTGCGGCAGAAACGTCAGTGTCGTGCCGACGCCCGCCAGGATGCCGTTGACGATCAAATCCCGCAGATCGCCGGCGGGCATATGCGCCGTGATCAGCGCTTGCAAATCGGCGATGCCCGCCCCGATCCAGTTCATCGGGAACTGCGCCCAGGTGAAAATGGACTGGAAAACAAACGCCATGACGCCAAAAAACAGCACATAGCCCCAGAACGGGTGCATGACCACGCGGTCAATGCGATCGGTGACAGTCTCGGCGGCTTTACGCGGCTTCCTGACGGTCTTCGACGCGATCCGACCCGCCCACGCATATCGCGACTCGACGACCGCTGCCGAGAAGTCAATGCCAAGCCGCGCAAAGTTCGCTTTGGCAGCGTCTATGTGCTGCCAGATGGCCGGAGACCAGCGTCTGACTTCTTCCGGGCGCGGCCCATCCGCCATCAGCAGGCCGACCGCTTCTTCGTGGCTCTGCGACGGCTTCGTGCCGTGCTGCGCTTGGAGCATCTCAGACAACTCAGTGACTTCGGTTTCGGCATCGGTCGGCAGGAGCCAGTCCCGGCGCGGCGGCAGGGGCGTCTCGCCAAGCGCGGCAATCGCTTCCAGCGCCGTGTCCAAACCCTGCTTTTTTGAGACTAATACGGCACGCACCGGAACGCCGAGTGCCTGCGAAAGTGCGGCGACATCTATCTTTTGGCCCGTGCGCTCGGCCACATCGGTCATCGTCAGCAGAATGATCGTCGGCAGACCGAGATCTAAAATCTGGGCGGTGAGGTACAGGTTGCGCTCCAGATTGGCGGCGTCCACGACATGCACAATGCCGTCAGGCTGGGCGACATCCGTGCGATGTCCCATGAGAACATCGCGGGCAATGGCTTCGTCAGGCGAGCGGGGCGTGAGGGAATACAAGCCGGGGAGGTCAATCAGCGAAGCGACAGACCCATCGGGGAGACGCAGGCGGCCTTCTTTTTTCTCGACAGTGACGCCGGGATAATTGCCGACTTTCTGGCGCAGGCCGGTCAGGGCGTTGAATAGGGTCGTCTTGCCGCAGTTCGGGTTGCCGACCAGCGCATACAAAGGGGTGCGCGTGGAGCGTGTTTCAGGGACGGGCGCAGGGGCCGCAGCCGCAGTCATGACTCGTGATCCGTATTCTTTAAGTTATTCATATTCTCTAGATCGCCGTCCGCATCAAACTCCGGGGGGCAGCGGCGCATCAAAATCGCGTCGGCCTCGCGCCGGCGCAGGGACAACTGGTAGCCGCGCAGGCGAACCGTGAGCGGGTCGCCGAGCGGGGCGACGCGCACAACCGTGATTTCGGTTCCCGGCGTGAAGCCCAGCTCCAGCAGGTGCGCCCGAACATCGCAGCCTTCGCAGAGGGCCAGCACATGGCCGTATTCGCCGGGCGCCATTCGGGCCAGGGGCATTTCCCGGTGGCCGGTTGCGTCGGGCGTATACTCGGCCAGCGCTTCGGCACGGGCCGCGCAGCGGCTGGCGTCGCGGCAGTCGCGCCAGCGGCAGAACGCGGCCTGCACACAGTTGGTTTTCTCGTTCGGCGTTTTGTCCGGCATCACGGTTCGGCTCATTTCTTAACTCCGACTAAATTAGTCGGGGTTTCCATATTCCTATTATGGCATGAGACGCACCCAATGTCAACGGTTCATTTCCGGGCCGCTGTTTCTTTTTCCGCGTCCTGCCCTTGACACGCCGCGCATCTTTAGGTATACTTCTTTTCGCTGCCCAGACACCATGCGCTCGTAGCTCAGTGGATTAGAGCACTTGGTTGCGGACCAAGAGGTCGCAGGTTCGAGCCCCGCCGGGCGCACTGTCTGGAACGAGCACACAAAAACAAACGAAAGCGCTTCTGAAGGCATCTCTTCAGAAGCGCTTTTTTGACGCCTCGGTTTGGCAGGTGCGGCGTGCGGGTAACACGGCCTTTAAGGAAAGCGAAACGCGGCTTTCCTGCTGAAAGGAAAATCCCCATGAACATTCGCAAGACGCTGACCGGCTTCGGACTGGCCGCCGCTGTCCTGAGCTTCTTCGCCGCCGCGCCGGTGCAGGCGCAGGGCTTTCACCCGTTCCATAACGGGCGCATGCGCCACGCCACGCGGCTGGACCAAAAGGCCGCTCGCGCCCAGTCGCGAGGCAACTACCGCAAAGCCGCCAAGCTGCGCTCGCGAGCCACCCACCTGCGCCACGAGCGATACGGCTTGTAAACAAAAAACGCCGGGAAGCTAAATAGCTTCCCGGCGTTTTTTACGGTGCGATTAAAGCAGCGGCGGCACTTCGGAGGTTGTCGGCACGACCAATACCGAGACTTTCCCGCTTGCCAGCGCGTCTTTGACCGACTGCGTGATGGCGTTTGGGTCCTCAACCCGCTTTGCCTCGCAGCCGAAGCCCTGCGCCAGTGACACAAAATCCAGGCCCGGCAAATCGAGGCCCGGCACGCCGGGCGTCTTTTCGAATTCGGCGAACGCCTTCAAAATGGCATACTCGGTGTTCTGCGGGATGATCACCACCAGCGGCAAGTTCTGCTGAACGGCGGTCCAGAGCGATTGCACCGAGTAGAGGAACGAGCCGTCGCCGATAATCGCAATCACCGGGCGGTTGCGGCCCGATTCGCGCTCGGCCAGCGCAATCCCCACCGATGCCGGGAGGCCAAAGCCGAGGCCGCCGGACGCCATCGAGAAGTATGACGCCGGGTGGGTCGCGGGCAGACGGGCATGAAATGGCTTCATGTTGGACGGCGACTCCTGTACCAGCACCGCGTTCTCCGGTTTGGCGGCGGCCAGGGCGTAGAACAAGTAGTCTGGGGTCGTAGGCGTCTTGGCTTCCGGGACCGGCTGCTTGGGCATCGGCGGCGGCAGAGGCCGGTCAGACGGAGTGACCTTCTCGGCCAGCGACGACAGGGCCAGCGCGGGGTCGCCGAGTATCGAGTCGCCGACCGGGGCGCGGGCCGCTTCGCTCGGATCGTCAGTGATCTGGATCAAATGCAGGCCATGCGGCAGGTACTCGCCCGGCACATACGGGTAGTAGCGGAAGACCGGAGCGCCGACCACCAGAACGACATCATGCCCGGCGAGTTTTTCGGACAGCGGCTTGATGGCAAACGGCAGCGATCCCATAAACTGCGGGTGGCTTTCGGGAAAGCCCGCCCGCTCGGCGGCAGGCGCGGCATAGACCGGCGCACGCAGCTTTTCCGCCAGCAGCACG
Organism: Capsulimonadaceae bacterium; assembly: GCA_965277885.1. Lineage (GTDB taxonomy): Bacteria > Armatimonadota > Armatimonadia > Armatimonadales > Capsulimonadaceae > JANXMY01. The sequence continues at coordinate 2,643,321 of CBDIDS010000003.1, forward strand.
GCGGCGTCCCAGCCCATACTTCGGTCCACGCCCGGTCCGAAAACCAGCGCCGGGCTTTTTGCCGACGACAGCGCGGACGCGGCTTTTTTCAACAATTCGGGGTCGGGAGCCATGCGCGTACTGATTTGTCGCAACGGCGTTTCCCGCTCGGCGGTCTTTTCCCAGTCATCCATCGGAATAGAAAGAAAGACCGGCCCGGACGGCGGCTGGAGCGCGGCGGCGTAGGCCCGCATCAGTGCGCCCGGCACATCTTCGGCCCGCGCCGGCTCATAGCTCCACTTGACATACGGCTTCGGCAGCTCCGTCGCGTCTACGCTGGTCAGCCAGGGTTCCAAAAGCAGCATTTCGCGGGTCTGCTGGCCGGCGGTCACAATCAACGGCGTCTTGTTGTGCCACGCGCCCAGCAGATTTCCCATCGCGTTGCCGACACCCGGCGCCGTATGCAGGTTCACGAACGCTGGACGGCTCATCGCCTGCGAGTAGCCATCGGCCATTGCCATGACGCTTGCTTCCTGCAACCCCAGCACATAAGTGAAATCGCCGGGAAACTTTTCCAAAAAAGTTTCCTCGGTTGATCCGGGGTTTCCGAACACGGTCGTCAGCTTCAGCTCCCGCATCAGCCGAAAAGTTTCCTCGCGTATTGTTGCCATTGTTGTAGTTCCTTGCCGTGGTTGGTCTTGCTGAGTCGCTCTTACCTTGCCGCGCCGGGATTGAAACGCAGGGGTATACTAACACCATGCAAACAGACGACCCGCTTGGCTTGATCTCACTTGACCCGTGGCTTGCGCCGTTCGCGGATGTCCTGCGCCGCCGCCGCGCCCACTATGAGCGCCTGCGGGCGGCGATGGACGAGACCGGCGGGCTGCTGGGGCCGATCAGCCTGGGACACAAGTTCTTCGGCTTTACACGCGGCGACAAAGACGGCGTACCGGGCGTTTGGTATCGGGAATGGGCGCCGGGCGCACAAAGCTTGGCGCTTTTTGGGGACTTCAACGGCTGGGACCGGAACAGCCACCCACTTTCGCGCGGCGACTTCGGGATCTGGAGCGCGTTTTTTCCCGATGCCGAGTATGCCGAGACCCTGACCCACGGCAGTCTAGTCAAAGTCTATGTGCAGAGCAATGGCGGCGGCCAGGACCGCATCCCGGCGTATGCCCGGCGGGTGGTCCAAAATGCCGAAACGAACGATTTCACGGCCCAAGTCTGGCTGCCGCAGCCCTATGAATTTCAGCATTCTTGGCCTACAATCACCGGCGGCCTGCGGATTTACGAAGCCCATGTCGGCATGGCGACCGAAGAAGGCCGGGTCGGGACATTCGCCGAGTTCACCGAGAATGTCCTGCCGCGTATTGCGGCATTGGGCTACAACGCCGTTCAGCTTATGGCCGTGATGGAGCATCCGTATTACGGCTCGTTCGGCTACCATGTGTCGTCGTTTTTTGCTGTGTCATCACGGTTCGGCACGCCGGAAGACTTGAAAGCGCTGATTGACGCCGCGCACGGCCTCGGCCTGCGCGTGCTTCTGGACATTGTCCACTCGCACGCCGTCAAGAACATCTTAGAGGGCCTGAACTCTTTCGACGGCACGGACTTTCAGTATTTTCATGCCGGGCCGCGCGGCCTGCATCCGGCCTGGGACTCTTTAGTATTTGACTACGCCAAATACGAAGTCCAGCGGTTTCTGCTGTCTAATGTCCGGTTCTGGCTGGAAGAGTTCCACTTTGACGGCCTGCGGTTCGACGGCGTCACGAGTATGCTGTATTACGATCATGGCCTGAACCGGGAGTTCACCAGCTACGAAGATTACTTTGGCGGCGGGGTAGATGAAGACGCGCTGGCCTACTTGCAGGCTGCAAACGACCTGGCGCGTCTTGTTTCGCCGGGTGCAGTTACAATCGCCGAGGACGTGTCCGGGATGCCGGGATTGGCCCGGCCCGTGGCCGAAGGCGGCATCGGGTTTGATTATCGTCTGGCGATGGGCATTCCTGATTACTGGACCAAGCTGGTCAAAGAAGTTCCCGACGAGAGTTGGAATTTAAGTGCCATTTACCATGAGCTGCTGAACCGTCGGCCCGGCGAAAAGCGGGTCGGCTATGTGGAAAGCCATGACCAGTCACTTGTCGGTGACCAGACTTTGGCCTTTCAGCTCATGGGCGCGGCGATGTACGACCACATGGGCATAGGCGACCCCGATTTTGTGGTGGAGCGCGGCATCGCCCTTCTCAAGATGATCCGCCTGCTGACGTTCAGCCTCGCCGGGGAAGCCTGGCTGTCTTTTATCGGCAACGAGTTCGGCCACCCGGAATGGGTGGACTTCCCGCGCGAAGGCAACGGCTTTTCCTACCACTATGCCCGCCGCCAGTGGTCTTTGGCGGACAACCCCGACCTGCGCTACGCCGGGTTACAGTCGTTTGACAAAGCCATGCTGGATTTAGACGCCGCATACAATTTGCTCTCAGACCCGCTCATTGAGCAGCTTGCCCTCCACGAAGACGCCAAGCAGCTTGCCTACCGGCGCGGGCCGCTCGTGTTCGCGTTCAACTTCCACCCCACCCGCTCGTACCAGGACCTGCGGTTCCCCATTCCCGACGCCGCCGACTACCAGGTCATCTTAAACACCGACGACGCCGAGTTCGGCGGCCTGGGCCGGGGAACGCCGGGTTTCATCTACCCCCGCCAGCCCGTGCCGATGTACGGGCGCGAGCAGAGTATTCAGATTTACCTGCCCAGCCGCAGCGCTCAAGTTTTAGCCCCCATTTTCCCGGAGAATTCCTAAGATGCAGACACAAGTTTCTGATACGGACCGCAAAAAATGGACGCGCGACGAGTGCCGGCAGCTTCTCGAAATCGGCCTGCTGGAAGAAGCCCGGTTTGAGCTGATCCACGGAGATATTGTTCCCAAAATGACCCAGCATGAGCGGCACATTTACACCTGCAAGCAGATCCAAAAAGCGCTGGAAGCGATTTTCGGGACTGACTACGTCCGCCTGGCCGCGCCTATCGCCATCGGCGAGTACGAAGAGCCGGAGCCGGACGCGGCAGTCATGTACCGGCCTTTGATTGAATATCTGCGCCTGGGAACACCGTTGCCGGCGGAAGTGCGGCTGGCCGTGGAAGTCTCCGACCGGACCCTGCGGCGCGACCTCGGCGCAAAACAGCGGCAGTATGGACAGGCCGGTATCCCGGAATACTGGGTCGTCAACATCAACGCCCGCCTCCTGCACGTCTTTCGGGAGCCGGCTGAAACGGGCTATGCGTCCGAGACCATCCTGACCCCAGACGACACGTTCCGCCCGCTCGCCGCGCCGGATGCCGTTGTTGCGGTCGCCGATTTACTGCCCTGAGTTTAGTCCTTTGCCCGTGTGACCGGGCTACTCCTCTCCGCGCTGAGGCTTCAACCCAAAGGCTGTCACCACAGCCGCAAAAAGCAAAAAGACGGAGCTAACGAGGAAGGCGCCCTTTGCGCCTTCCTCGCTGAAGACAACCCCGCCGGCAGCCGCCCCGGCAGTGATGGCAAGCTGAATCGCAGCGGATAGCAGACCACCGCCGCTTTCGGCTTCATCGGGAACGGTGCGCGTCAGCCAGGTAGACCAGCCCACCGGCAGGATCGCAAAGAAAAAGCCCCAGAGGGCGACGCCTGCCGCCGCAAACATTGGAAAGTTTCCCGCCAGAATCAGCCCGGCGGCGAGCAGGCTCATCGCCAGCGGCATCGCGGCGAGCGTTCCCCGGAGGTGCCGGGCCAGCAGCGGACCCGCGAGCGAGGTTCCGAAAAGGCTGGCAGCGCCGAACGCAAGCAGTATCCCGGACAGCCCGCCGACACTGACATGAGACACGGTTTCGAGAAAAGGGCGCAGATAGGTAAAGAACGCGAAGTGACCCGCAAAGCCCAGCACAACCCCCGCCATGCCGACCCGGACCTGCGGACGCTTCAAGAGGCCAAGCAAAGTGCCGAGCCGGGCTTGACCGCTTGGCATCATTGATGGAAGAACCACCGCCTGCCATACCAGGGCGAGCAGACCGACCGCCGCCGCTGCCAGGAATACGCCCCGCCACCCGATGACCGCTCCGAAATAACTGCCGAGCGGGGCGGCCACCACCGAAGCGACGGAAATGCCGCCGAAGACAACCGACAGGGCGCGCGGGATCAGAGGCTCAGGCACAAGGCGCATCGTGACAGCGGCGGACAGCGCCCAAAACCCGCCAAGACCGATGCCGAGCAGGACGCGGCCCAGCAAAAGCACGGGGAAATTGGGCGCAAACGCAGCCAAAAGATTGGAACCGACAAGCAAAGCGGTCAACGACAGCAGCACAGGACGACGGTTGAAGCGCCGTGTTACGACCGGGATCAGCAGGCTCGAAATGAAAGCCGCCAGCGCGGTCACCGTCACCGTCTGCCCCGCCGCGCCCTGCGTGACGCCCAGGGATTGAGCGATGGGCGTCAGCAGGCTCACGGGGAGGGTTTCAGAGGCGATCAGTCCGACCACGCCCAGCGCAAGTGCGAAGACAGCGCCCCAGGCCGGTTTGGGGTCCGCCGGCATCACGGAACTAATGTTCAAGAGCCGCCTTCACTGCGTCCGCCAAAGTAACGGTCGGTTTCCCAATGAGTGTGCGAAGGTCGCCGGAGGCGCTGTCCAGCTCGCCCCGCGCCGCGCCGAGGTCTGCATCCACTAAATCTGCCGCCAGCTCAGCGGGCAGGCCGAAACCCAGCAGCGCATTCTGGAAATCCTGGGCAGAGTCACGATATGACACCGGCTTGCCCGCCTGCTTTGAGACGGCCGCCGCCAGTTCCGCCAAAGTAAAGGAAGTGTCACCCGCCAGCTCGTAGATCTTGTTTTCGTGGCCTGAGCCGGTCAGAACAGCGGCGGCCGCCGCCGCGTAATCGGAACGCGCCGCCGAAGCGAAACGCCCCTCGCCCGCCGCGCCGAGGATCGCGCCGTGCTGCACGGCAGGGCCAAGCTGATCGGTATGGTTCTCAAAGTACCAGCCGTTGCGGAGAAAAACAAACGGCAGGCCGGAAGCCCGGATATTTTCTTCGGTGGCTTTGTGCTCTGCAACGAGCGCAAAAGAAGAAGAGTCCGCACGAAGAACACTGGTGTAAGCCAGCAGCTTTACGCCTGCGCTTTTGGCGGCCTCAATGACGGCTTGATGCTGGGGAATACGCTGCCCCACTTCGTTGGAAGAAATCAGCAGGACTTTGTCTGCCCCGGCGAAGGCCGAGCGCAGCGTTTCCGGCTTTGAGTAGTCGGCCTGCCGCACTTGAATGCCGAGCGCGGCGAGGTCGCCGGCCTTTTCCGGGTTTCGCACGGCGGCGATGATTTCCGCCGCAGGGACCGTCTCCAGTAATTTCTCAATCACCTGACGGCCAAGCTTGCCTGAAGCTCCGGTAATAACGATCATTGTGCTGCCTCCATCGCGTAATAGGTTCTTTTCAAGAAGCTGCTAACTTCTTGTCACTAGGGTACACTCTGGAAGACAGCGCCGTCAAGACGGCACTTTTTCATTCGGAAGTTACTTGAAAGTAACTCATAGGAAATCGCAGAGTGACTATGGATACAAAGCAAAAAACAGTTCCTATGCCGGCAGCACGGGCAGTTTGTCCGGCCACCGGCCTGTCGGCGGAGAGTGATGATCCTTGTCCTCTGCGGGATGTTCTCAACCGGGTCGGGGACAAATGGAGCGTTCTTGTCGTGATAGAACTCAAGGGCGGCAGGCTCCGTTTCAGCGACTTGCGCCGCGCGATCGAGGGCATCTCGCAGCGGATGCTGACCCACACCCTGCGCCAGCTTGAGCGCGACGGGCTGATCGAGCGGACGGTTTATCCATCGGTCCCGGTGCGCGTCGAATATGAGCTGACCGCGCTGGGTTTGACGCTGAATGAGCCGTTGGCGGCGCTCGCTCAGTGGGCGGAAAGCTGCCGGGGCGCGATCCAGGCCGCCCGCGTCGCCTACGACAATTCTCATCGCTCTTAGAAGCTTGGCTTTTCAGAAAGGCGTTTGCCGATGAACCCCATCTTCCCCGGCTGGTATGCCGACCCGGAGCTGCATATCTTTGGAGGCCGCTACTACCTCTACCCCACCTACTCCGCGCCCTACGACGAGCAGACGTTCTTTGAAGTTTGGTCGTCGGACGATCTCGTCCACTGGCAGAATGACGGCAAAATCTTAGATTTCGCCGATGTCCCGTGGAGTACGAGTCGGTGCGCGTGGGCGCCGTCGGTGATCGAGCGGCACGGCAAGTATTTTTTCTACTTCTCGGCGGGCGACGGCGCAGGGCTAGGCGTCGCCGCCGCGGGCCATCCCGCTGGGCCGTTCAGCGATGCGCTCGGCAAGCCCTTAGTTTCAGAGTACCCGCACGGCGCACAGCCGATTGACGCCCATGCGTTTCTCGATGACGACGGGCAGGCGTACCTGTATTTCGGCGGCTGGTCTCACGCGGTCGTCGCCAAGCTAGGCGATGACATGATTTCGCTGACCAGCGGCTTTACAGAAATCACGCCTGCCCACTATGTCGAAGGCCCGTTTATGCTGAAGCGCCGAGGTGTCTACTACTTTATGTGGTCCGAAGGCGGCTGGACCGACTCGTCCTACGGCGTCGCGTATGCCAAATCCGACTCGCCCCTCGGCCCCTTTGTCCGCACCGGCTCCGTCATGCAGAGCGACCCGAACGTCGGCAGCGGCGCAGGCCATCATTCGGTCCTCAACTCTCCCGGCACGGACGACTGGTACATCGCGTACCACCGGCGGCCAGTGACCGAGACGAATATGCACCACCGCGTCGTCTGCCTTGACCGCCTGTATTTCGACGACAACGGCGACATCGTGCCGATTGTGATTACGAACGAGGGCGTGGCAGCACGGCGGCTGTAAGAACCCCTCCCGCTCATTCTTCGCTCCCTCCCCTGTTAGGGAAGGGCAAGAGATAGGTCAGGAAGGGCAAAAGCAAATGTCCTCGCTTGCCGCTCTTGCTGTATGGCCCTTCCCTAACAGGGGAGGGAGCGAAGAATGAGCGGGAGGGGTTCTTATAAGTTCCTAAAAGGAGCAACACATGAACTGGGAATACTTAGGAAAAGAAGCTCTGCCGCCGGGGACGTTTATGCCCAAACAGTTGAAACCTGGCGGGCGCGGGTTCCCGGCGGGTGGATTATCCTGACAGTCATGCCGACAAATGACGGCACGGCAAATGGGACGACGTTCTACCCCGACCCACAGCATGAGTGGGAAGTGGTCGCGCAGTAAAAGACACAGAAAGAGATACCATGCCTGAATATGATTTCGAGGTTGCCACTGCCTGGACGCAGCTCAACCCGCATGACTGGAACACGGTCGCACCCTTTTTTGCAGACTTGGAAGCCGGTGACTTGACCGCAGGCGGTGTCGGCGACTGGCTTTCTCGCTGGAGCGAGCTGGAAAAAACGCTCGGCGAGGCGGGCGCAAAAGCCGGACGGGCCAAGTCGGAAGACACGGCGAATGCTGAGGCTGAAGCGGCGTACCTGAACTTTGTCCAGCAGATTGTTCCCCAGTGGACCGTCGCCGCCCAAAGGCTTAAAACCAAGCTGCTCGCCGTGCCGGACTTCACGCCGGAGCCGGATCAGGTGCAGTTTTTGCGCCGTCTTCGCAGCGATGCCGATTTGTTCCGGGAAGCTAATGTCCCGATTCAAGCCCAGCTTCAAACGCTCGCAAACGATTACAGCAAGATCACGGGGACAATGACGGTAACGCTCGGCGGCGAAGAGCTGACACTGCCCCAGGCCGAACAGCGAGGTTCGGACACTGACCGGGCCGTTCGGGAGGATGCCTGGCACGCGGTCCAAAACCGCTGGCTTCAGTCACGCGGCGAGCTGGACGCGCTGTATTTGCAGATGCTGCCCCTGCGGCGTCAGCTTGCCCAAAACGCCGGGCTGCCGGATTACCGAGCCTATATGTGGCGCTCCTTGAAGCGGTTTGACTACACGCCTGAAGACAGCCTGGCGTTCGGCGCGGCGATTGAGGCCGAAGTCGTGCCGCTGGCCCAGAAGATTTTGGACGCCCGGCGGCAGTCGCTGGGCCTGGACACGCTGCGCCCGTGGGACCTGAATGTCGACCCGTCAGGCCAGGAAGCCCTGCGGCCGTTTGCCGATGTCGCTGAACTGGAAGCCGTGACGGCGCAGATTTTCAGCAAAGTAGACCCCGATTTAGGCCGCGATTTCGAGAAGATCAGAGACGGCTTTTTAGACTTAGACTCGCGCAAGGGCAAGTCGCCCGGTGGCTACTGTTCGTTCTTCCCAAAGACCGGCCTGCCGTATATCTTTATGAACGCGGTCGGGACCGACGGCGATGTCCGCACGCTGCTCCACGAAGGCGGCCATGCGTTTCACGGGCTGGCGTCAAGCGCCGCCCAGCCGCTGCTGTGGAACCGGGGCGCCCCGATGGAGTTCAACGAAGTGGCGTCTATGGCGATGGAGATGCTGGCCCTGCCGTACTTGGGGAAAGACAGCGGCGGGTTTTACACGGAAGAACAGGCCGTCCGCGCCCGCCGGGAACAGCTTGAAAAGATTGTGCTGTTCCTGCCGTACATGGCGGTCGTGGACGGCTTCCAGCATTGGGTCTACGCCGAGACGCCGGACGATGTCACGGCTGCCGACATGGACGCCAAGTGGGGTGAACTCTGGACTCGCTTCATGGGCGGCGTGGACTGGGCGGGCCTCGACGCCGAGCGGGTGTCCGGCTGGCACCGCAAGCTGCACATCTTCACCGTGCCGTTTTACTATGTCGAGTACGGCCTGGCCCAGCTTGGAGCGCTGCAAGTCTGGCGCAATGCACTCGAAAACCAGGCCGAGGCCGTCAAGAACTACCGGGCGGCGCTGGCTCTCGGCAACACGCGCCCCCTGCCCGACCTCTACGCGGCGGCAGGCGCCCGGCTGGCGTTCGACCACGAGACCGTCGGCGAGCTGGCGCAATTGGTGGCGTCACATCTAGAAGATTGAAGCCTTTCTGTTGTAGGGGTAGGGCTTGCCCCTACCCTCTTTTCCTGCCTGGGTGACAAAGAAGATGGGAGGGTAGGGGCAAGCCCTACCCCTACGAAGAGCGAACCATGACTATTCAAACTACATCTGACCGGACCGCCGACGTGCGATTTGCCCTGCGGCTGACCTATCTCACGCTGGGGTGGATGACGATTGAAGGCGCGGCGTCGCTGTGGCTGGGGGCGCACTCGCACAGCCTGCTGCTGGAAGGGTTCGGCGCGGACAGCGTGATCGAGATGCTGAGTGCAGGCGTTCTGCTGTGGCGGCTGTCTACGGAAGCGTCCGGGCGGGCAGGCGCGGCACGAGTAGACGCGGCGGAGCGGCGGGCGTCGCAAACAGCGGGGTATCTGCTGTACGCGCTGGCGGCGCTGGTGGCCGTGAACTCTTTTGTCGGAATTTTCGTTATACATACGAAAGCGGACACGCAGGAAAGTGTTTGGGGGATTTTAATTGGGCTGGCGGCGAAGATCGGGATGCCGATTTTGGCGGGATGGAAGCTCAAAGTGGCGGCCCGGCTCAACTCAAGAGCCTTGCGGGCGGATGCGATGGAAGCGATCACCTGCGGCTACTTGTCGGTTGTCTTGATGGTCGGACTGGCGGTGACGCGCCTGCTGCCGGGATTGTGGTGGCTGGACAGCGTGGCGGCATTGGCGCTGATCCCGTTTCTCATCAAAGAAGGCCGGGAAGCGGTGACGGGTGGGTGTTCCTGCGGAAAGTAAACCATGCATATTGATTGGCAGCAATGGGGGGCGATGGCGATTGTCGCCGGGGCGACCCTGGGGGTCGGGCGGCGGCTCTGGGGCCAAATTGGCGCGTTCCGGGCCAAGCCGGGCAAGAGGTCCGGCAGCAGCTGCGACGGCTGCGCGAGCAATAAAACGGAAGGCAAGGCGCAGGCCGCGCCGGTCCTGGTGCAGATCCAGACCCGCCCGCCCGCGCATCTGCGGCGGCCTCCGGCGGAGTAAAGTGAGCGGAATGAGGTGGACTGTGCTTGGCCTGGCGGCGGCAATGTGTCTGGGTGCAGGCTGCTCGCCGCATTCCAGACCGCTTTCACCTGCCGGCACGGCGCACTGGCGAATGGACTTTTCGGTGACGCCGAAACAGCCGCGCCAGCTTGACCCGGCGCAGTTCCAGGTGCAGGTGACGGACAGCAGGAACAGGCCGGTATCGGGGGCTGCTCTGACCGTCGGGCTGGTGATGCCGGCGATGGACATGGGCCGCAACGATGTGGCGCTCCACCCAGCAGGGCCGGGGATTTATATCGGCACAGGACGGTTTACAATGCCCGGAGACTGGAAGGCAGCGGTGTCGGCGGACAAAGGCGCGGCGCATCAGTCCCAAACGTTTTCCATTTCGGTTCGGTGAGGACCGGAGAAAAGTTTATCATGCACGATTTAGAACAAAACGAGGCGGCGCAGGGGACGCTGGGCGGCGGCTGGCTCGGCACTTACGCCTACAAAGGCCGCCTGCAAGGCCAGCCGCCGGTGCGGTTTGAGGCCACTTTGACGGAAACCGGCGACGGCGGCGGCTTTGCCGGCACAGTCCTTGACGACGGGGAGTTCGGCGAGGCCCAGGTGCGCGGCGAGCGGAGCGGGCAGGGCATTCGGTTTTCCAAGCTTTACCAGGAGCGCAAGCTGCCGCCGGTCTCGTATGAAGGCACCTTGTCGGAGGACGGGCAGACGATGGCGGGAACCTGGCAGATCAACCGGACTGCCCATGGGGTTTGGGATGCCCGCCGGGCCTGGTCGGACCACGGCCTGTCGGCGGAAGACGAAACAGCGGAAGACGCGGCGGATGAAGCTTCTGAACGCTGGGACAAGCCGCGTGTCCGCGAAGTCGTCCGGCTGGGGTAGCTTCCCGCCTTTCAGCCCGCTCCGCTCTTATGCTTCTCCACACCGCCTACACACTCGCTTTCCTCCTCGGTCTCGCAAGCGGCTTTTCCCACTGCATCGGCATGTGCGGAATTTTTGTCGTCTCGTATGCCGGCGGGCAGGCGCGAGGCGCGGGACGGCACGTTTTGTTTCATGGCGGACGTTTAGCGGCGCTGATGCTGCTGGGGCTGGCAGGCGGAGCGATCGGCGCTCTCGGCCATCGTTGGGCGGCGGCGCAGAGCGGAGTAAGCCTCATCGTCGGCATCGTCATGGTGGGTCTGGCGCTGGGACTTGCCGGGATCATCCCGAAATTCCGGCTGCCGGAGCCGGATGTTCTCGGCGCAGGCGGCGGCATCCTGCGCCGCGCGTACCTCCGAGCGCTGCGCTCGAAACACGCGCTGAAGCCGCTGATGGTCGGCGTCTTTGTCGGCTTTCTGCCCTGCGGCCTGACCTACAACGCGCTTTTGCCGACGTTCACCCAGCCGTCGCCGCTGTTCGGGGCGCTTTTGATGCTGTGTTTCGGCCTCGGCACGGTTCCCGGTTTATTGGCTTTCGCCCTGTTCGGCCAGTCGCTCTTTGGGGGTTTGCTGACCCGGCTGCCGTTCCGGGTCGCGATGACCCGCGTGTCGGCGCTGTTTCTCGCCGCCCTCGGCGCAGCTTTTCTGTGGCGCGGGTGGACGGGGTAGACTTCATTGTCGGGTATACTCTTCTAAGAATGTATCTCAAAACGCAAGCGTTGGGTCAAGTTCGTGCCAGCGTCGGAACCACAGCAAGGCACACGCAAGTTTAACGGTCGCCAGATAGCGGTCTGCCCGCTTCTCGTACCGTACCAAGATCGCACGGCAGCGAGACAGCCAGGCAAAGGTGCGCTCTACCACCCAGCGGCGGGCGGGGTGGGTCTTCTCGCCCTGCACGTCGAGTTTTTCCTCGCCGATGCGCCTGATGTGGGGCACATAGCCCGCTTCTAAAACCACGGCTTCGGCAGGTGCATTAGCGTAGCCTTTGTCCAGGCACAAGTGCTGCGGTTTCTCGGTGGTCGGCGTCGGGCGCACCACGACCACCGCGTCAAGCGTCGCTTTCAGCAAACTGGTGTCGGGGACGTTTGCCCCGCTGATGCAAGCTGCAAGGGGCCTGCCGTGGCCCTCAACCAGCAGGCTTTTCTAATAGTTCCTCTTGACGCCAGATTTGCTGCGGTCGCAGGGACTGGGGCCGACGCACTGCTCTTGCGCCCCTTTTTACCGACCCCGCTTTGGGGGACGCCGCGTGCTTTGCCCAGGCAGCCATCGGCGGACTGCCAGTGCCAGTCCACGCCTTGCAGGTCGTCGCACTTGGTCAAGAGGACGGCCCAGAGAATGTCGAAGATCGCCTTCTTCTCCCAGCGGGCGAAGGCGCGGTAGACGCTGCTGTCATCGCCAAACTCAGCAGGCAGGTGGTTCCACTGGCAGCCCGTCCGCATTCGGTAGATGATGCCATCGAAGGCCAGTCGTTCATTGCTTCGCTTGCGCCCTGTTTTGGCAGGCGGGTCGTAGACGGTCAGGACTTTCTCGATCAACTCCCAGAGCGGGTCGGGGACGTTCCAGATCGTCGGCAACGGCTTTTTATCAGCATTCTTCGGTTCAGGCTTTGCTTCAACACTCGGTTCATTAGGTGGCATCATGCCGCCATTATCGGTTTATCGCGGCCTGCTTTTTAGGGCCGTGTTTTGAGATACATTCTTAACAGCATAGGGGAAAACAAAATCTTGAAAGAAAGCAAACTGACCTCCGAAGAGCGGCGGGACGCGATCGTGGCGGCGGCGGACGACAAAAAAGCGAACTATATTACCGCGCTCGACCTGCGCGGCAAGACACTGATCGCCGACTTTTTTATTATCTGTTCGGGAACGTCCAACATCCACATCCGGTCCATTGCCGACGGCATCATGGAAGCGATGGAAAAGCAGGGCATTCGGCAGCGGCGCATTGAAGGCTACTCGGAAGCGACCTGGGTACTGCTGGACTACGGCGACGCGATTGTCCATGTCATGTCCGAAGAACAGCGCTCGTTCTACGGCCTGGAAAAGCTCTGGACCGGGCAGGCCCCGCCGGAGCGCGAGCCGGACCGGCTGGAAGGCATGGGCATCGGCGAGTTCGAGGAAGACGAAATGGATGATGAGTTTGACGACGAAGGCGATGAGCTGGACGAGGACGAAGACTCGGAAGACGAAGCGCTGGCCGACGCAGCGGTAGACGAGCCGAAGCCAAGCGAGCCGGGGAAGACGCATGGACACGCCGCCTAACCGTCCGCGCTCCCTTCCGCCCTCGGCACGTCCGACGCGCGATTATGCGGCGGAAGAAGAGTACAATCGGCGAGTGACGGCGGCAAACATCCAGTTCCGGCGCGGCAATGTCTCCGAAGCGGAAACGGCGGCAAAGGCGCTGCTGGCTGAAAAGCCTGGGGATGCTGCCGTTTCTGAGCTTCTCGGCGATATTGCCGAAACGCGCGGCGATTGGGACACGGCGATTGCGTCTTATCAGGCCGCACTGGCCGCCGAGCCGAAGCGGGCGACTGCGGAAGCCAAAATCGGCAAAGCAGTCTTGCGCCGGGCCGAGCAGCAGCGGCAGAAAACGCTGGGCGTGGCGTATGCCGCGACCGACGCTTCTTTGATGCGCCGCTCCGCCGGGGAGCGCCCGGCGCTGTGGGCTATTGCGGGTTCGGCGGTCTGTCCCGGTTTGGGGCAGATCGTGCAGGGGCAGACAGTGAAAGGCGGGGTGATGGCGGGAGTCTTCCTGCTGGGCGTCGTGCTGCTGACCCAGGTGCATGGCACGGGCCATGCGTACTTCACCCCTGCGTTTTGGGCCGTACTGGCCCTCATGATCGCCGACTGGATTTACGCCGTCGCCGATGCGTCGGCGGCCCGTTAGGCTTCCAAATCTCCTGAAACCTTTTCCCGATTTCCCACTCTGATAGTACAGACCACACAGGAGAACAGAGTATGTTTTTATTGAAGCGCCGCCTCGCCGCGCCCATTCTGCTGGGGCTGGGCGGCGTACTGGCCGCGCTGTCTGCCGGCTGCGGGAGCGGCAGCACGTCGGCGACAGCCCGGATTCGCGGGGCGGATTTTTCCGTCAACGGCGCCACGACCGGCGTTCTGGTCAACCTTACCGCCGCCGGCGGCGACCTGACGTTCGGCCAGACCAGCCCCTATAATTATGTCGGGCAGGGCGTGTCCACGTTCAGCTTCACGTCTTCGGGTCCAGCCGCGACGACAACTGTGGCCGGGACCGCCACCAGCACCGTGTTCCCGCCGAACTCCAAGCTTCAGCTCAACAACAACTCGTATTACACGGCGTATCTGATCGGCCGCGTGGATGTCCAGCCGCTGACGACCGCAAAAACCGACCCGCGCTTTTTGCAGACCGTCGTGACCGGGGACAAAGGCGCCGCGGCAGCTTACTCGTCCGGCGCGACATACTCCGATCCGCCGGCAGGCCAGGCGAACCTCCGCATCCTAAACGCCGCGCCCGATGCCGGGCTGGTGGACGTACTGATCGGCGGCAAGATTGTGTTTCCGGGGGTGACGTATCCGGCGATCCCCGCCGGGATCGCCAATCAAAGCGTCACTGCGGCGGTTCCGGTCACGGTCTACGCAGCTCAGCCGTCGGGAACGCTGTCAGTCCAGGTCAATGCCGCCGGCACTTCAACTGTGCTGGTTCCGGCGACACCTCTCGCCGTCGGCAGCGGCGGCGTGTACACGGTGGTTGTGACGGAGACGGCGATCACACCGACTTACGGCCTGGGGATGGAAAGCGACGATTAGGGAAATGACAAGGGGAAATGACAAGCGAGTGAGTTCACTCACTCGCTTGTCATTTCCTTACCCCTGCCGCACCACGCGCCTGGAAGCGATCATCCGGGCCGGAACGACTTTCGCCGCCGGGCCGTAGACGACCAAACGGGCGCCGCCGAGGCGGTTCGGGTTGACCAGCGCCGCTTCCGCACGCGGCACGGCGACGGTGTCCGGGTTGCCGTCACTGACATACGGGCGCAGGCGGCCCGTCGTCATTTCTTTGAGGGCGTGTTCAATCCAGCCGGGGCCGGCCCCGACACGGGAAACCCGGTCGGGGTCGAACGCTTTGTCTACCCAGGCATGGCTCGGCCCGCCCCAGGCCATGAGAATACAGCGGTTGTGGTAGGAAATAGGGCCGAGCGTGCCGCGCAGGAGCGTGTTCCAGAGGGCATGGTTCTTCGGGGCCGCGCCGCCGGGCAGGGCCATCGTGTCCATTGTCGCACCGGGCGCCCGTTTTTGGACATACTCCTGGCACTCAGCCATTTCCCAGCACAGCTCGGCGTTGGACAAATGCGTCATCATGCGGTGCGTCGTGGAATGGTTTGCGACTTCAAAGCCGTCGGCGACAAGCGTTTGCAGCTTCCGCGTTTCGGTGCCGGGCTGCCAGAACGGCGCCGGGTTCCACGCGGATTTCGGCAGGATATAAAATGTCGCCTTCAGCGGCCAGTCGGCGTGCTTGGCGTGAAAGGCTTCCAAAATCCCGACCGCGCAGTTCGGGTCGATTTTGCCATTCGGCAGGTAGTGAAACTGGGTCCCGCGAGCGTCGTCAAAGGTCAAAACAACCGGGGTTTTGCCGGCAGGGACATTAAGATGGGCAGTCAGAATATCGCGCATGTTGACCGGATACCAGCGGGCGGCTTCCATCAGCGCAAGCTGGCTGCGGAATGTCTGCGGGGAAATGTTCAAGCCCTGCGAATCATAGCGCGGCTTGCCGCCGTGCGCGGGTGCGCCGACGGCATGGTACATGAGAATGGGAATATGCCCGGTCTCGTCCGCGTGCAGCGCGGTAAGCTGGACGGGGCTGAGGGCGGGCAGGAGGGGTCGGGCGGCACCGCGCTGTGCCGGGACCGAGCGCCGCGTTACTTGCGGCGCTGCCTGCGGCGTGTGCCGGGTGGCCGCGACACCGGCAAAGATGAGTCCGGCGGCGGCGACTGCTGCCGGCAGCGTTAGAATTAATTTTTTTGGCAGGAGCATGATGAGGCATTGTACCACAAGACAGGCGGACGCGCAAATTGAAGTCGGTTATTGTTCGCGCAGCCGCCGTGCTGTGCCTCGGCCTCCTCTGCGGGCCGCCGGCGTCCGCCCGGCAGGAAGTCCCGCTGACCCGGTGGAAGTTCGCCCCGTCCCCCGGACAAACCGGCCCGCAGCAGCCGGACTATGACGACAGCCGGTGGCAGCTTCTCACAGTTCCCCATACCTGGAACTCGAAGACGCTGACGCTGACGCATCGCGCGGCCTGGTATCGGACGCATTTTTCGCTGACGGCTGCCGACGCCCGCAAAGAGATTTTTGTCTGCTTCGACGGCGCAGGAACACTCGCCGACGTGTACGTCAACGGCGTCCTGCTCGGCTCGCACCGGGGCGCGTACACGCGGTTCTTGTTTGATGCCACCCGCGCCGTTCATTTCGGCGGCGACAATGTGCTGGCCGTCCGCTGCGACACCGATCCCAAAGACACCGCCGACTGCCTGCCGCGCGGCGACGGCTTCCAGCTGTACCACGTCCCCGGCGGCCTCTACCGGCGGGCGTTTCTGCTCCAAACCGCCTCTGTTCACATTGACCCGACCGACTGCGCCGCGTCCGGCGTCTTTCTCTCACCCTCGGCGGTCAGCGCGGACAGCGCGGCGCTGGGCATCAAAACGCTGGTGCGGAACGACGGCTTATCCCCAGTGACAATCACGGTCGCAAGCCGCGTTTCCGGCGAAGACGGCAAGCCCATTGCCGATGTCTCCGGCCAAATCATGCTGCCCGCGCAGACACGCGGCACGGTCAGCCGCCAAATACCAATGGCGCGGCCCCATCTGTGGAGCATCGCTGACCCGTATCTCTACACTGTCACCACGACAACTTCGATCCATAGCACAGTCACGGACACCGTGACGGAGCGCACCGGCTTCCGCTTTTTCCAGATGACGCCGAGCGGGTTCTTTCTGAACGGGGTTTCGACGCCCCTGCGGGGCGTCGCCAAGCATCAGGAAACCGAGGAACACGGCAGCGCCGTCACAGACGCCGACCTGCGGCGGGATTGGGATGACTTGCAGGACTTGGGCGTGAACTTTGTCCGGCTGGCCCACTATCCTCATGCCAAGCTGGAATACGATCTTGCCGATGAGCGCGGCATTGTCGTCTGGGCCGAAAACGGCCATTCCAACCCGGCCCCGCCGACCGAAACGGGCCGGCAGATCACCCGCGAGATGGTGCGCCAAAACTACAACCATCCATCTATCTGCTTTTGGAGCATCGGCAACGAGGCCATCCTAAACATTGACGACATTGGAACGCTGGAAGACTACGCCGGGGTCGCGCGGGCCGAAGACCCATCGCGGCTGATTACTTACGCCAGCAGCACGGCGTTCTGCCGTGGCTACGCGCTGGACTTCGTCGCCGTCAACCGCTACAACGGCTGGTACGGCGGGACCATCGCCGGGTTCGACGCCCAGGCGGCCTACTACCACGACATCTCGGAGACCGGCGCGGGCGGGGTGATTTCGATCCACAGCGCGGCGGAACGGCCCACGCATGATGTCAACAAGTACGAGCCGGAAGAATACCAGCAGGAAGTCGCTGAAAGCCGCTGCGAGACGGTCTTTCGGACACTTTCCGACGCCATCCCACTGTTTACCTGGTGGACATTCCGGGACTTCAGCGACCCGCGCTACAAAGGGATAAACTCAAAGGGAATGGAGACGTTCGGCGGCTTCAAAAAAGACATTTGGTACTTGTATCAATCGTTCCTGAAGCCGCAGACGCCGTTAGTCCATCTGTGCGACAAGACGTGGTTTCTGCGCCGCGCCCTGCCGCCGCAGACGTACTCCGTCAAAGCCTATTCCAATGCGCCCTTGCTGACGCTGACCGTCAACGGCAGGAGAATTGGAACGCAAAAAAACGGCGCGTACCTTCTGCCGAATGGCACAAGGTCGGATAATGTATTTGCCTGGGACAACGCGCTTGCGCCGGGCCGCAACATGGTCACGGTCAGCGGCGGCGCGGGCCACTCCGATACGGCAGTGATCTATGCCGAACACGGCGAAGAAAACGGCCTGGTCCGGCATTTGCAGTCGAGCAACCCGAACAAGCCGGCGTATTTCATCGCCGCACCGATCCACGCGGAACAGCCGTTTTATGACGACTTCGACGGCATGGGCGACAACACGTTTCACGATATTCCGGCGCTTTTAGAAGGCGCGAACTGGATCACGTTCAGCCGCCCGTCGGCAGCGGCAGCACCGACTGCGCTGTCGTTCACGCTGGCGCCGGGCAGCGGCCAGACCGATGTGTTCTTGATGATGACTCGATCTTCGCCGCGCCCGGCGGCGGTTCCCAGCGGCTGGGCCGACACCGGCATCACTGGGACATGGCGCGACAACGCGCTGAATTTGGTTCCCTATGCCCTGTACCGGCGCACGTTTGCCGCCGGGGAAGCCGTGTCAGTTCCGCCGCTTGCTTCCGATTATGTGGTTCTGCTGAAGCCTCACGCGGTCGTATCGGGCGCAGAGCCGTAAAGAAAGCGGGCGGCGACAAAGGCGCAGATCGCCAGGGCCAGCGCGAGAATTCCGTGCTTGGTGTGCGGGGCCGTGACCCCCGCTTCATGGCCCGGCAGAAAGCCCGGCAGGCTCCCGGCAGGCGTGATAAAGTAGAGGACGGCGGCGACCAGCAGCAGGACGCCGATCAAAATTGCCGCTCCAGCAGTCAGTTGTTTCGTTTGCAAGTGCGTGTGTCTCCTTGACAATGAGCAATCGGGCCATGCCCTGCGCCTAGTTCGCCCCCGCCCCTAGGATTTCCTGCCTGCTGTCTCCGTGATCGCTGCTCACTATTCGTAAAACATTTGTTTTCGGCTTCGTGGAAGCAATAGCAGATTGGCATGGTATTTGCTGTATACTAACAGAAGCAGGGGTGCGCTTTTATTTATTGCGCGACTATTTGTTTTTAAGCAGTCAGTGTAGGAATGCAGGCAAGAGAAGAAAATTATGGACGCACGGACGAAAGTGGCGATTGTTCACGATTATTTAACCCAGGCGGGCGGGGCCGAGCGGGTGGCCGCGACTTTGCACCGGATGTTCCCGGCCTCGCTGCTTTATACGTCGGTGTACGATCCTAAATCCACCCTGGCTTATTTTGACGATGTCACCGTCGCGACGTCTTTTTTGCAGCGCTGGCCTTTGTCTTCGCAGCGGATGCACAAGTTCGCCCTGCCGCTGTACCCAACCGCGTTCGAGCATTTCGACCTTAGTTCCTACGATCTGGTTGTTTCTTCTTCGTCGTCGTTCGCCAAAGGCGTGATCACGCCGCCCCACACCTGCCATGTCTGCTACTGCCACACGCCCGCCCGGTTCGCGTGGCGCCAGCACGAGTATCTGTCCCAAAGCCGGCGCGGGCGGGTGATGTCTCTGCTGCTTCGCAATATGCTGGGACGGCTGCGGTCGTGGGACATTGAAAGCGCCCAGCGGCCCGACTACTATATCGCGAACTCCTACAACGTCGCCCAGCGCATCCGCAAGTACTACCGGCGGGATGTCGCCGCCGTCATCCCGCCGCCGATTGACACAGCGCTTTATGCCCCGGCCCCGCCGTCAGAAGTCGGCTCGCATTTTCTGATCGTTTCCCGGCTCGTCGGCTACAAGCGCATCGACTTGGCCGTCCAAGCCTGCAACCAGCTTGGGCTGCCCCTGCGGATTGTCGGGACAGGACCCGATCTCGCAGGGTTGAAGCGCATTGCCGGCCCGACGATTGAATTTTTGGGGCGGCTGTCCGACGCCGAAGTGGCCCATGAGTTCGCCCGCTGCCGGGCTTTGATTTTCCCCGGCGAGGAAGACTTCGGCATGACGCCGCTGGAGTGCATGGCAAGCGGCCGCCCGGTGGTGGCGTTCGCCGCCGGCGGGGCTTTAGAGACCGTCGTGGACGGCGAGACCGGGGTTCTCTTTCAGGCCCAAACGGCGGAATGCCTTGCGGCGGCGCTTCAGTCGATGTCGACGCGGGAGTGGGCGCCGGACGCTCTGCAAAAATACGCCGCCCAGTTCGGGGTCAACGTTTTTGAGAGCCGCATGATGCGCTTCTTGGAAGGCGCATTGGAGCAGCATCAAGCCCGCCTGCGAAACGGCTACGGCATCGGCCCGTCTTCGGGCAACCCACCCGGAATGTTCGGCGGCTACGAGGATCTGTTAAGCTCGTTTGTGTGGGCAAGCAAGTAGCCCCTCCCGCCTTGCTTCGCAGGGTCCCTCCCCTGTTAGGGAAGGGCTTCAAAGATATAAATATAGCCCCGGCCTCTTATCAAGAGGCCGGGGCTTTCGTCGTGAATGGGTCTGAAGCCCTTCCCTAACAGGGGAGGGACCCTGCGAAGCAAGGCGGGAGGGGTTCACAGCCCCGTTCCCGAAGTGCCGTTGTAAAGTATCACCGGCGGCTGGGGTGTCCCGGCGGCCTTCTGGGCGGCATGGCGGCGGCGCAGGTCGTCGAGCAGGCCCGGCACGGCCTGGGGCGGCGTGGCGGGGGTCGAGAACGCAGTTTGGAACGTCGTCCAGAACTGGTCTATGTTATGCGATAAATCAAAGACCATGACGCCCTGCGTGGACGCGAGAGCGCCCTGCAAGGCGTTTAATAGCTGCTCCGGGTGGCCGTTGTAGTTTGAGAGCGCAATGCCGGCGTAAACAAATGTCTGGTCGTTGACGGCCCGGTTCGAAAACTGCCCGGCGGCTTCCACGCTGTCCCCAGCCGTCTGGCCCTGCCCCTGGGCGCTCGCGATGGTTCCCGGCCCGTAGTAGCAGCCGGTCGTCATCCAGTCGGTGAGGCCCGCGAAGCCCGTTTTCTGATAACTCGGCGTCAGAAACCGCAGGCCGGCGGAGAAGTCGTCGGCGGCCCAGTTGGAGCCGAGCTGCGGATAATCGGGATACCACGAGCCTGCGTACACGCTGACCGTCGCCGTGGGTCGGATGGCTTTGACAGTGGCGACGGCCGACGCCAGCCAGTTCCGAATGGTCAGCGTTCGAAACACGTTCCAGGCGTCGTAATCCGGGCCGGGAATGAGGCGCTTCGTCAGCGACGGGTACGCAACGCTGTACGTCAGCACGTCGTCGGGCCATTTCACGGGATGGCCCAAAAACGTCTCAAACTGGGCATGGGTGATCGGGCTGAAATCGGCGTTCGGCCCGGCGTAGCGCATCCGGTCGTCGAAGATCACCCCGTCCACGCCGTAGCCGCGCACGACTTCCGCGACCATATTCAGAATGCGCGTCTGGACGACCGGGTCATTCGGATTGGTCATCAGCGGAACTTGCTGCTCCGGGCGCTGGCTGATCGGGACAAGCTGTGAGTTGGTCAAAAGCGAGAGCTGCGTCCCCAGCCCCGCGTATGAGCGCAGCCAGTCCCCCGCCGGACCGCCGCCGAGCAGGACGCTTCCGCCAGGCGGAACCGACAGCGAAAGCGCGGGCAGAACCGCGCCGTCGGCGACCGCGACCACGCGCATATTCCCGTCTAAAACCGCTGCCAGCGTCCCCGGCAGCGCTTTTAATCCCGCCGTATCCGTGACAAGCGTAATCTGGCCGGGCAGACGCGCCGGCTGGTTCGCCCGGTCGGACAGCGCGTAGGGAGTCGCGCCGGATGTGCTGGACATCAAGCTCAGGCTCGGCTCGCACAGCGTCGTCTGCCATTCCGGGTGGTCGTAGCCGGGGCCGTACTTGACATCTCGGTGGCCTTCGCTGAACACGTTCATGCTGGTCACGATTTGCAGCCCGTTTGCATGGGCCGACGCGACCATCACCGCCAGCGGATCAAACGTCGCGGGCAGCGTTTTCCCGCCGAGCCAGCTCGTCAGCTTCGGCGCAAACTTACTCGGATACAGGGTGTACCCGACAATCGGCTTGACGTCAAACACAATCGTATTAAAGCCCGCTTTTTTGATCTGCGCCGTCAGCGCCGCGATCTTGTCCGCGCTGTTGACCCGGTTCAAGTTCGCCGTGCCGTCAATCCAGATGATCCGTGCCTGAAGGCCGCGCTCCCGCGTCATTTGCTGGGCGATCCCGACCGCATCATCAGCGTCGTCCAGCGGCGTCGGCGGCAGGGACTTCAAGGGAACGTAGGCGGGAACGGGCGCGGGCGGCGGAACGACCAGCGGCGGGGCCAGCACAATCGCCGGGGGAGCTGCGGGAACAGCCGCCGGGACAGGAGCGATGGGAAGACGCGGCGGGAGAACCGCATTCGGCGCTTGGTTCGGGGTTTGAGCGGCCAGCGGTCCGGCCAGGCTGAAAAGGGCAAGTGTGGCGCTCAGCGTAAAGCGCAGCGCGGATTGGGAAAAGTGCATGGGGTTAGTATAGCACGGCGGGTCAAGGGGAAAAAGCATTGTTGTTACGAGGGCGTGAACGCCCTCGCTGAGGGGCGAAGCGCCAAGCCGCCGCCTTCGCGGCGGAAGACTTGGATTGGTCTGTTTCTTGTCCCGCGCAGGCGGGACCTTGGCGTCTTCGCCTCCCAGCGAGGGCGTTTACGCCCTCGTAACAACGGCATTCGCTCATCTACGCCACAATTAACGCCACCCGCGCCAGCCGCCGGCGGGACAAGCCTTCGCCCGGCAATCCAGCGTGTCCCCCACCGCCGTTCCCAGCAGGCAGCCCATAGTCGCTTTCTGTGCCGGTGTAGTCATCGCAGCTCGTTTCGGATTTCCATGAGCGTGAGGCCGAGCTTGTTTTGGCCTTTGCCGTCGGGGCCGCTGCCCCAGTAGCTGTCGTTGCGGGCGGCTTCAATCAGCAGTTCGTCGCCGGTGCCGAGCAGAATAGATTTGATGTCCTCGTGCTGGGCGAACTTGGCGCGGACGGCGTCGCGCATGAGGCTGTCTTTGACGGCTTCCCAGTCGGGCCGCAGCGGATACTCGCGGCTGTTGCCCAGGCGCTTGGCGGTCATCGGATCGGGCGCAATCTGGATCGCGTGTTCCTGCGGCGTGCCGGGAAACTTCTGCGCTTGGAAGTAATGCTCTACGGTCGGCCAGGGCTTGCCGCCGAGGGTGAAGGGATGCTTGGAAAAGTTCGAGAAGCAGCCATAAGGCAGATCTCGCTCCCGGTAAAATTGGATTGGCATCCTGTTCTTTTCTTTGATAGGTCGCTTGCGTACTCACCCTGGTCTGAAGACCAGGGCTTTTGAAGAGCGATTGTCTGCCTTCGCAGACATAAGATTGACGCAGAGGGCTTTTCTGCTCTTATGTCTGCGAAGGCAGACAATCGCTTGGCAGATGACCCGGATTTCCAATCCGGGGAATTGGCAGGAGTTTTAATGCAGCCTACGCGCCGCTTCCTGCATCCGGTGCAGCACGTCCCAGACTTTGAAGTACGCCTGATGGCGCTTCGGCTCCGGGACACTGGACTTGAAGTTGCCGTAGTCAATGTCCAGCACACGGCGGCGGACGGCTTCGGCGACTTCTTGTTCGGGAACAGACGCACGGAAGCGGTAGTCGCTGCCGCCATTCTCGGCCACCTGCGCCGAGGGAAACACCTGCTCAATGTCGCCCGCTAAACGGGCGCGAACCAGCAGGGTGTCGGGGAGGGTGTTGTGCCGGACCACGGACAGCATCGAGTCGTTCATCAAAATCCACATGGGTTGTGCCTCCTAGTTGTGTATCAGAAACACTATACCCGAAGATATGTAAAAATAACACTAACCCGGAAAAGTTTTTTTCGGCGCGAACTCGTACAGCAGCGCCGGGCGGTGTGCGCCGCGCTTTGCATCGCCGGTCGCGACAACTGCCTCCGTGCCGAGAACCCATTTGCGGAAGTTGCGCTTGTCGAGCAGTTCGCCGGAAATCGTCTCGTAGACTTCCTGCATTCCGGTCAGCGTGAACTGGGGAGGAAGCAGTGCGGCGGCAATCTGAAGGTCGGTTTGGAGCCGCGCTCGGAGTGAGTGGGCGGCATAAGTAAGAATGGCGTCATGGTCAAACGCCAGGGGAGGAGGCAAAGCGCCGACCGGAAACCACCGGGCTTCGGCGGCATCGGTTCCAGCGCGGAGGGTCAGGGCATCGCTTGCCACAAGCGCGGTAAACGCCACGGTGATAACCCAGGTGCGCGGGTCCCGTTTCGGCTCGCTCCACACGCGAAGCTGCTCTAAAAGCACATCGGAGACGCCGGTTTCTTCGGCCAGCTCCCGCCGCGCGGCGTCTTCCAGGGTCTCGTGAGGCCGGACAAAGCCGCCCGGCACGGCCCACTGCCCGGCAAACGGCCACTCCTTGCGCTTGACGAGAAGCACTTGCAGGGTGCGGTCACGGACGGTAAAAAGCGCAATGTCGGCAGTGACGGACGGGCGCGGGAAGACCGACGGGTCATACTCAGCGGCGGGGCTTTCTTCAAGGCTATTTGTCGTGTTCATGGGACACGATTATCGCAGAAATACGCGGCGGCGTCAAGAGGGAGCAAGCGAGGAAGAGAGCGTGGGAACGAGGAGTTGAAAACTCCTCGCTAGGAGAGGCGTCCTGCGGACGGAGAAGAACCACCTATCACTGCTGATCTTTCGTCTGAAAGACGCTTGACCTAGCGAGGAGTTTTCAACTCCTCGTTCTTGACGTCCGCCACTTCATACGTCCAGAAATCGCGGGCCAGCAGCGTGTTGGGAAAAATCGCCTGCGCTTCCGCCAGCAAATCGGCGGCGCGGGGCGGCGCTTCGCCTTCGTAGCGGGCGCTGATGTGGGTGAGTATCAGGGTCCCGACACCCGCCTCGCGGGCGACAGTCGCGGCTTCGGCGGCGGTGGAATGGCCGGCGGCGACTGCACGTTCCCCCTGATCGCTGAGAAACGTCGCTTCGTGAACCAGCACATCCGCGCCTGCCGCGAGATCCAAAGTGGCAGGCGTTCGTCCGGTGTCGCCGCAGACCACGACTTTGCGGCCCGGACGCGGCGGCCCGACCAGCGCGGCCCCGTCCACCACCTGCCCATTGGGCAGCATCAGCGTCTCGCCCGCTTTCAGCCGCCCGAACAGCGGGCCGAACGGCACCCCAAGCGCGAGCGCTTGCCCCGCGTCAAACGTGCCGGGGCGCAGCTTCTCGCAGGCGGCGTAGCCGTAGGACGTGACCCGGTGGTTCAGCCTCCGGCAGTAAACTTCCCGCGTATCGTCCTCGTAAACTAAGCCTTCAGAAACGGTCTCAAAGCGCAGGGGGAACTTGAGGCCCGTCGCCGTCAGCCGCAGCGTCATCCGCAGCCATTCTTCCAGCCCCGGCGGCCCGAACACCGTCACCGGCGCTTCCACGTCCTGCGCCGCCGACCGGCTGGCGAGAAGTCCCGGCAGTCCGAAGACATGGTCCCCGTGCAGATGCGTTACCCAAATCTGCTCTAATTGACTCAGCTTCAGCGGCGACCGCAAGACCTGCTGCTGCGTCCCTTCCCCGGCATCAAACAGCCACAGTACCGCCCGCTGCGGCCATTGCAGCCCCAGCGAAGTGACATTGCGGGTCAGGCTCGGCGACCCCGCCCCGGTTCCGAGAAAAGTCAACTTCATTTAAATTGGGATACTTTCCCAGCCGCGTTTCGAGCGTGTTCTCATAAACTCATGCAAACGCTCTGCTGCTTCATAGAAAGTCTGCGTTGTTTGCAGGCGGGACAAGTACAGGTTCTGGCGGGCAACTTCCGGCAGATCGAAGAACCAGTACAAGGTCATTAGCGGAGAAATCCAGGGCGGCGTGTTCTGCGTATATGGGTTGACGACTTGCTCCCCAAACTCTCCGCGCAGGGCGGACAGCATGGAGGCTAAGACAACACTTTGATGCATTCCCTGTTGGTGCGCTAATAGACCTCTTGCGTAATTGTTAGGCGGCAAGTTCATAGTTGTAAAGTGCGGCAATCAAGTTGAAGCGCAGGCCAAAGCGCTTGCGCCGGTTGCGGTAACGCTCCGCCAAGATGCGAAAGATTTTCAGGCTCCGAATGATGTGCTCAATCACGAACCGCTCCCGCGAAAGCTGACGATTACTCGCCTTCTGCTCCGGCGTGAGCGGATGATGCTTGCTCTTTTTCCTCGGCAGGCGGCTGTTGGAGTGCAGGTTCGCCAGCCCCAGATAGCCGCTATCTGCCAGGCACTGCGTCTTGGGCAAAAGCGGCAGGCGGCTCTCCTGGAACAGCTTGAAGTCCTGCTTCTTGCCTTCGCTGAAGCTGGTGACTAAGATGCGCTTTGTCTTCGGGTCGGCGACAACCTGCGCTTTTTGGGTATGGCGCTTCTTCTTGCCGCTGTACCAGTGCCGCTGTCGCGTTTTTTTCGGGCGCTCGACGGGGCATTCCGTGGCATCGATCACGATGACCGCAAACGAGAGGTCGCTTTTCGTCAATGCCTTCTTGCCTGGCAACGTAAACTGACCGGAACGCAAAAGCGCGGTTTCGATGGCGTGCACCGTGCGGCAGACGGCAGACTCGCTGAGGCCGTAGGTTTGCCCAATGTGAACAAAGGTGCGATACTCGCGCCAATACATCAGCGTCAGGAGCAGGCGGTCTTCCACCAAGTGCTTGGGCCTGCGCCCGCGCACGGGCAGATGCGTTTGGAGAGCCTCGCACATGTCTCGGAAGGTTGCGGGCCGCACACCTGTCAAGCGCTTGAAGACGCCGTCAGGCTTGGTTTTCAGGTCGGCATAGAACATGCCGTTAGTATACACCAATTACGCAAGAGGTCTAATACATAATCACCGGCATCAGCAAATGCCTGGCCTTCTTCCGATTGAGGCAGCAGAGCAGAAATGCCATAAAACGCATTGGCACGGGTTAGATCGGCGATCCGGGCGAGTACCTGCGCGTGACTGATATTGTCCAATCGCTCGGCGCTAAAAGCGGTCGTCATCAAAAGCTTTCGCGGGATGTCCAAGTCGCTGACTGCGGCAAGACTCAGAGAGTCTTCCAGTGGAGAGGCCAGCGAATACTCATCGCCGCGCAGCAATGAATCCACGCCGCCGTCAACAAGAATAATCGTATCAATGGCGAGATGCTTTACTAGATACGAATAGCTGTCGTGGTATGGTCCTACCCCGCTTGCGCCGAAGCACCAGAGCGAGACATCTTGAGAACGCTTCTCCTGGAACCAGCGGGCGAGCCAGCCTTCCGGGAAATAGGAAGGCCGTGCAGACCGAGCGGTGACTTCCCAAAGCGTCTCCCTGTGCCGCACTGCATCTTCGATGTCATTCAGCGGCGTCGAGCTGAAGCTCGCCAGATGCACCGAGCAGCCGAGCTTTTCCAGAGTCAAAAAGAGCGGCAGCCCGCAAATGACATCGTACCCGCCGCCCATCCCTGCGATGAGAACACGACTATTTATGGTTAAGGAGCTTGAAATTAGGGGCGGCAGCACAGCGGAGGGTTCTCCTTAGAAGTGGAACCTGCAAGTAAGTTTCTATGCTGCTTATTGTACCAGAATGGAAGCATCTGAAGAACACCGGCAGAAAGGGCAAGCACGGGGGCCTGCCCTACAGGTCAATCCGAACCCTGTAGGGCGAACCCCCGTGTTCGCCCTTCTTTCCCGTATTCATTCTTCTTTGACTTTATTCCCAACTTTACTTTTGCAGCGGCGACTCTGCGTAGTTTGCCAGGAAGTCAGCCGGGTCGTTATAGACAGCTAACGCGCCCTTTAAATCGGGGGCGGACCAGCCGCCGCAGCGGACGCCGATGCTTTTGATGCCGGCTTTTTGGGCGGCTTCGACATCGTAGGGCGTGTCGCCGAGCATGACAACCTCGTCGGCGGACAGGCCGGATTTTTGCAGGGCGGCGTGCAGGATGTCGGGGTCGGGCTTGGAGTTCTTGGCGTCCTCGGAAGTCGCGATCTCGGAGATTAAGTCGCGGGCGCCGGTCAGCGCCAGCAGGGTTTCGGCTTCGTCGGTCTTTGCCGACGTAGCCACGACAAGTTTGTAGCCGTCGGAATGGAGGCGCGTCAAAAGCTCTTTGACCTGCGGGAACGTTTTCAAGGATGGGAAATACTGAGACTTCATGATCTGGCTGCGCGTCTCGCTGATGGCCTTGCCCTGCTCGCTGTCGGCTTCCAAGTGAGCGAGCTTCGGCAGTAAATTATCGCCGCCCATGCCGACAGCTTCCCGCAGCTTGATGTAGTTGATTTCTAGGCCATGCGCGAGCAGCGCCTGCATCCAGGCGCGGGCGTTTGCGTCGTTGCTGTCTATGAGCGTTCCGTCAATGTCGAGCAGAATGCCCTTGAAGTGCTGAGGCATGAGAATTTTGTCTTTCTTGCGGTGTCATAAAAACAGCCGCCTGTCCTAAAAGGGACAGGCGGCTGGACTGCTTTCAGTTTAGCGGCGGTTGGTGTCGGTCAAGTCCTCGACTTCGACATCCGTGCGGCGAACCGTATCGCGGACGGTCTCGGTGCGCTCGGTGGCGGTCTTGCCGACGACGACTTCTTCGACCACGCGGGCGGTCTTGCCGACGACGGCTTCTTCGGAAGTTTCGGTGACTTCAAACGACTTCTCGCCGAACGCCATGTCGGCATCGGTCACGGCCCGGTCGACCGGACGGCGATCCACGGTCACGCGCTCTTCATGCAGGGTGACGGACGCTTCGACGGGCTTTTCGGTGACGTAGGTGTGGATGCGGGCGCCGCCGCTCTGCACCTGCCGCTTGCCGACGGCGATTTCTTCTTCCACGATCGGAATGACGGTCTCGCCCTGCGTATTGACGCTGGTGTTCATCGTTCCGGTATTCGCGGTCGTGCCGGTATTTTTCTTTCGGTAGGTGTCCCGCTCAACAAGGATCTCTTCTACCGCGTAGGGAGCTGCGGTCTCGGTGTAGCCGGTGTAGCCGCTGGAGCGGTAGGCCGCGCCGCGCGTGTCAATGTCCACCGCGCCGTTGCCGTTCATAATATCAACCGCCTGCTGCGCCTGATTGTCGGGCGCATCCACGGTCACAAGCGTGCCGCCCCGGCGGACGCCTTCCGCGTAATACTCGGCATGTTCTTTCGGGACGCCGAGATGGGTCAGGCCGCCGATGAGGCCGCCCGCCACTGCGCCGATGCCCGCGCCGACCACCGTGGAGGTCGCCGCTGCGCCGATGCCGAGCGCGGCCGCGATCGGGCCGGCAGCCAGCACCGGGCCGATGCCCGGAATGGTCAGGAGGCCGAGGCCGACAAGCAGGCCGACGACGCCGCCGACACCCGCGCCGACGCCGGCGTCTTTTCCGACGGCGTGGCCGGTCTGCCCGGTTCCGGTGCCGAAGTCAGAGCCGTCGCCGGTGTAGCCCGATGCGGTTTTGTTTGCGGCGAGAGAAATGGATTCGCGGCGGAACCCGGCGGTGGTCAAATCACGGACGACGTTTTGTGCGTCCTGGTAATCATCAAATAATCCAACGACTGTCTTAGACATGGTTTTTTCCTCGTGTTGAGTTTTGTTTTTCGGCTGAGTTGTGCGGCAGGAAGCGTCTCTGCTTCGCTGCTTAACTGAGTGGTCTTCGGGGTGTTTGTTCCCGGCCTGTCGTGTTCATAAACCTTGAAGAGCATCTTAGCCTACAATCTTCTCGTTTACCCGTATTTTTACCGGGGTAGAATGGAAGCGTAAACAACTAAACAAGCTTTGCGATTAGAAATGGAACCAGTACGATGACGAAAACATTATCGACGCTTGCCGCCCTCGGCGCGGTTTTGGCCCTTTCCGCCCCGGCGCTTGCCCAGGACACCCCGCCGCCGACCACGGCGACCGACCGGCAGTTCTTAATTCAAGCGGCTCAGGGCAGCATTGCCGACTACGCCAACGGCGCAGCGGCGGTCAACCGGGCGCAAAGCCCCGCCGTCCGCCAGCTCGGCGTTTGGATCATGGAAGATCACGACCGTTTGAACATTTCTTTGTTTGCGCTGTCGGGAGTGCGCGGGATCAACCTGCCGCTGATGATGTCCGCGTCCGACCAGTCGGATTTGACGACTTTGACTTCCAAGCAGGGCGCGGACTTCGACCGCGCCTGGCTTCAGCAGGCGATCAAGACCAACAAGCAGGATGTCAGCGACGCCGAAAAAGAAGCGAATGCGACGACTGACCCGGAGATTAAGCCCCTGGTCCGAACTTACCTCGCGACGGAGACGGCTCATCTGATCGCGGCGCAGACTATTTTCGGCATGATGTCGAAATAGCCAGCCGTAGGGGCGAACCTCGTGTTCGCCCTTCTTCTTCGTGTTCGCCCTTTTTTGCCCCTCTTCTGCCCTGTTCGCCCACTTCCTGTTCGCCCACTTCCTGTTCGCCCACTTCCTGTTCGCCCACTTCCTGTTCGCCCACTTCCTGTTCGCCCCCTTGTCAAAAAGAATGCGCCATGCTATGATACAGTGTCTTGTATCAAACTTGGAGCAACCGATGAAACGACGTGATTTTCTGAAAACGGGCTTGGCCGCTGCCGGCGGGGCCGCACTCGCTGCCGCAATTCCTCCGACATCCGGGAGATCGCGAGAGGCGACTAGACTTCTCCCGTCATGCGGCGGCTGGTATACGCCGCCGCGTGCGCCGCTCGCGCCTGCCCCGTTCCTGCCTCTGCCGCCGGGCAGCATTAAGCCGCAGGGGTGGCTCAAGACTCAGCTCGACTTGCAGGTCAGCGGCCTGTGCGGCCGCTACCCGGAAGTGTCCGACTACTTGAAGTACGACGGCAATGGGTGGGTGACGCCGAACACCAATTCCGGCTGGGAAGAAGTGACGTACTGGCTGCGCGGCCTGACGGACTTAGGGTATGTGACGGGCGACAAGCCGACGATTGCTTTGGCCGAAAAGTGGATTAAGGGCATGATCGCGTCCCAGCAGCCCGACGGCTGGTTCGGACCATCGGGAGCGCGGACATCGCTGGGCGGCGACCCGGACTTCTGGCCGCACATGCCCGCTCTGTATGCCATTCGGTCCTACCAGGAAGTTTCGGGCGATCCAAGTGTCCTGCCGTTTTTGACGAAGTTCTTTGCGCTTCAGAACGCGCAGAAGCCCGAAGTTTTTGCGAAAAGCTGGGCAGGCTACCGCTGGGGCGACAACATTGACAGCGTTTACTGGCTGTACAACCGCACCGGCGACTCGTTTCTGCTGGATCTCGTGCATAAAATCCATGCCAATTCTTATGACTGGACCAACGGCCCGCCGAACCTGCACAATGTCAACTTCGCCCAGGGATTTCGGGAGCCGGCCCAGTACGCGGTTTTGTCCCATGACCCGAAGCATTTTCAGGCAAGCGAGCGGCAGTACCAGGGGGTGATGGCCGAGTTCGGGCAGATGGCGGGGGGCGGCTTTGCGGGCGATGAGAATGCCCGGCCCGGCTTTCGGGACCCGCGCCAGGGGTTTGAGACCTGCGGCATCGCCGAGTATATGCTGTCGTTCCAGATTTTGACCCGCCAGTCCGGCCAGCCGGTATGGATGGATAAATGCGAGGAGCTGGCGTTTAATATGCTCCCGGCGTCCTACGACCCGCAGCAGAAGTCGCTGCACTACGTTACGTCTATGAACTCCGTTCAGATTGACAACGACGCGAAAGGCAGCGACTTCGACAACCCGTGGGCCATGCAGGCGTTCATGCCCGGCGTCCATAACTACCGCTGCTGCCCCCATAATTACGGCATGGCCTGGCCGTATTTCGCCGAAAACCTGTGGCACGCCACGGCAGACAACGGCCTCGCGGCGAACCTGTACGCGGCGTCGGAAGTCTCGGCGAAAGTCGGCGCTTCGGGAACCCGCCTCACCCTGACGCAGACGACCGAGTATCCATTCGCCGACACCGTGCAGATGACGCTTTCCCTGCCCTCGCCGGTGGCGTTCCCGCTGTACCTGCGTATCCCCGGCTGGTGCGACGGTGCCGCTGTCCGGGTCAACGGCGAGCCGGTCCCCGCCGAGGCTGTCGCCGGAACCTATTTCGTGGTCCGCCGGACCTGGAACAGCGGCGATCAAGTCATCCTGCACCTGCCGATGAGCGTTCAAATCCGTACTTGGAAAACCAATCAAAATGCGATTTCGGTAGATCGCGGCCCGCTCACCTACTCGCTTCAAATCGGCGAGAAATGGGACCGCTACGCCGGAACCGCTCAGTGGCCGGAATATGCGGTCTTTCCTCAGTCGGCGTGGAACTACGGCTTGATCGTAGACGAAGCGCATCCGGCGCACTCGTTCACGGTCGCCCAGAGGCCCGGCCCGGTCGCCGCGAACCCGTGGACGCACGAGGCGGCCCCCGTGACACTGACGGCGAGAGCGAAGAAAATCCCCAACTGGCTGACCGACTCAAAGCATGTCATTGAGCCGCTCCAGCCCTCCCCGGTGCGCTCGGAAGCGGCTGCCGAGACCGTGACGCTGATTCCGATGGGCGCGGCCCGCCTGCGCCTGACCTCGTTCCCCACGATCGGCAGCGGACCCGGCGCCCATGACTGGGTTGCGCCGGTCCGGCCCGCGCTGTCGGTATCGGCGTCTCACGTCAACGATCAACTGGAGGCTTTGAACACCCCGTCCGAACCCGCCCGCTCGTTTGACGCGGCGACGCCGCGCTTCACCTGGTGGGACCACAAAGGCACGTCCGAATGGGTGGAATATGACTTCGCCCAGCCGAAAACCGTCTCGTCTGCGCTGGTTTATTGGTATGACGACAGCGGCAGCGGCCAGTGCCGGGTTCCAAGATCATGGCGCATGACGTACCGGCAGAACGGCGAATGGGTTCCTGTCGCGGGCGCGTCGGCTTACGGCACAGAAACGAATAAATACAACGGCATCTCGTTCGCTTCCGTCACCGCATCGGCCTTCCGGCTGGAAGTGCAGCTCCAGCCCGGCTTCTCCGGCGGCGTTTTGCGGTGGCGGCTGGGATAAGAAGAACCGGCACGGGAAGTGCCGGTTCAATCTGTTTTACAAAACTCCCGGAAACGCCGCGTCCACATGGAGGATCATCTCGCCGAAGAGCGTGTTCGCCCACGCAAACCACTCCCGGCTGAACCTCGAAGCATCGTTCTTCCAGAACGACTCGTGCATGAAGCCCGCGCCGGCGTCGGTATCTTTGAGGATCGTCAAACACTCCCGCACTTCTTCTTCCGACCGACTGGTCAAAATCTGCATCATCACCGACATCGGCCAGATCGTGCCTTTGCCGGTGTGCGGGCTGCCGACCCCGCGCCCCGACGATCCCACGGCGTAGTACGGGTTGGAGCCGCTCAGAATGAACTGCCGCGTCCGCAGGTAAAGCGGGTCGTCAGGGGAGCAGTAGCCGAGGTACGCGAGACTCAGCAGGCTGGGGACATTGGCATCGTCCATGCAGTAATGCGAGCCGAAGCCGTCTACTTCATAGGCAAAGATCTCGCCATGCACGGGATGCAGCACGACCGCGTGGGTGCGAATACCCAGGTCAATCTCCTCGGCAAGCGCCGCCGCTTCGGCGGCGTCTTCCGGCTGATTGAGCGCCTCGTTCCAGATCTGCGCGAGCTGCCGCAGGCCCACTACCGCCATCGCGTTCGCGGGAACCAAAAACGGCAGCAGGGCGGCGTCGTCGGACGGGCGGAACGGGGACTTGCTGAGGCCGCAGCGGGCCGCCGCCTGCCCGTAGCCGTTTTCCATCAGCGTTTCGGTCGGGCGAGGCGAGACGCGCTGGAAGCGGTACTCGGCGGCATCCGGCCCAGCGCCTTCTTCGGGTGACGGCCCCTGCTCGTGCTTGATGGTGGCGATAATCAGCCGCATGGCCTCGCTCCAGCGGGCGTCAAAGCAGGACGCATCCCCGGTCGCGGCGTAGTAGCCGAAAGACAGGCGCAAAACGGCGCACAAACTGTCCAGCTCGTACTTGCGCTCGTGCAGGTCGTCGGTCATGGTGGTCATGTCCGACTCCCAGTGGCTGGTGTGCGGGACGCGGTTGAACGCATTGGCGTAAGGGTCGGCCAGAACGCAATAAACCTGGCGGTTAATCACGCCCTGCAAGAGCCGCTGAAGCGCCGGGTCTTGACCCGCAAACGGCAGGTAGGGCCAGACCTGGTTGGTCGAGTCCCGCAGCCACATGGCGTCAATATCCCCAGTCACGACAAACGTATCCGGCCGGCCCGCGTCGTCGGTTCCCAGCGTTACCGTCGTATCCAATGTATTCGGGAAGCAGTCAACAAATAATTGGGCCAGCTTCGGGTCGGTAATTTTCCCACGCATTTCGTCAATTACGTGTTCAATCACAGGGCTGGTAAAGCATCGCTTGTTTTGGTCTGGGCGCGGCATGATGGGTTTTCTTTCGTTCCAGTTTGTTCGGGTTCACCGCCGAGCTTATGGCGCGTAGCCAGCCGCAGAAGCAGCTGCAAAACGATTTGGCGGAATAAAAACACGGCGATCTGCGCCCGTGCTTCGGGCCTCTCAAACTTCTGCACGGCGACTTTGACTCCAGCGCAGTCGGAAAACGCGCCGAGGTCGGAGAGGCCGAGGCGGGAGGACAGGTGGTGGGCGAACGAGTTCCGCAAGCGGCTGACGTGGATCAAATCGCGATAAGTCTTCTCGTCCAGGAAGTTTGCGGCCCGCAGGAGGTCCATCTTGGCGGAGAACGACAGGCGGCCATGCAGAAGAACGTCCGGGTGCTTGAACTTCTTGGCGATGACTGTTTCTAAGCATTCTTCCAGGTGCAGACGCCCGCGCAGGACCAGGCCGAGCGCGTCCTGCTGGGCGTACAACTGCCGCACCAAAACGGCATTCAGCGGCCCTGCCGCCAAAAGTTCTTCGGTGCGCCGGTCTTCGTCCGCCAGGTGCTGCACCAGGGCGTCTTCGCCGTCAAGCAAGCGCAGGCCGCGAAAGATGTCTCGTAACCAGCGCTGCCTGTGGGTCATAAGAAGGCCCCCGGCCCCAATTCTGGGGAGCAATACAGAGTGGAAGTCGGATGTCGGTCTTCCTCACTTCCGGCTCCCCAGAATTGGGGCCGGGGCTTCCTTTCTGTTCTACTGCGGCATCCCGGCCATCAGCGCCTTGACGGCAGACGCATCGAGCGCAGAGTTCCAGATGCCGAAGCCGGCGATTTTGCCGGTGACATGGTTTCCATTCCACGGCCCGGCGACGCCGATTTTCACGGTGTCGGCGGCGTCGTTGAGCGTCAGCGGCGCAGTCTTGATGACCTGGCCGTTCTTATAGACCGTCAGCGTCGTGCCGTCGAACGTCAGCGTCACCATCTGCCATTTGTTCAAATCAAACGGCACTCCCGTTGTAATATCAATGTCGCTGCCCCAGAAGTGGATGCCGTCGTGGAACTTGATCAAATACCGCTGCTCGCCGCCCGTATCGGAAGCGTCGCCGAAGCCGCCCAGCACGGTCAGCTCCTCCGGCACGGCGGGGAGATACACGAACTGGTTGATGGTCCACGGATCGGTCCCCTCGACGGGAAGGTTAGGGACGTTTTCCCGCACGATGCCCGATTGATTGCCGTCAAAGGTCTGCACGGCGGCCAGCGAGAACACTTCCGTCCCGGCGGGCAGACGCTTGACCACCGGCGGCGGGGTGCGCGGCTTGACCGGCGGGAACGGGTCCGGCTCGTACAGGACGCCGGCCGGCCGGGTGTCGGCCAGAGCGGTCGAGGCCGCCGTCATCGCCATGACCCGGATGTTCGGGTTGTTCGGCAGGGTGACGCTGGCTGCGCCTGCGGGCAGTTCCAGACTATACAGGAACAGGTAGCAGAAGCAGTACGGCAAAACGCCGTCGCTGTTATGCCGGTGCGAGCCGACCCACGCGGCCGGGTCGCGCTTGACAAAGCCGGGGTGCAGGTCTTCAATGTGAACGACCCGCCCGTTCCGCACGTTTTTGACGCTCATGCCGGCCAGAATCAAGTTGCCGTCCCAGTTGGGATCGGGATAGCCGGTTCCGGGGCCGAATTCCGCCGGATCGGCGGGGTTGTTGTGCGTGACCCGCGAGTACCACTGACCGTTAAGCGCCTGCCAGTCCTGCACTTTCAGCAGTGTGGGATGCGAAGTTCCGTTCGCCGTGACCGTAAACGCGCCTCCCTGGTCGCCGTTTGCCGCGGCCAGCAGGTACAAACGGTTGTGGCTGCCTGCCGGGAGCGCAACCGTCTGGCCCGAACACGAGACCATATTATTTCCCGTGCTTCCGGCCAGCGTGAAGGAAATGCCCTGCGCCGTGACCGCTGCCGGCCACAGCTCGGCGGGATACGAGCCGCCGGTCCCGTCAAACGATGCGCTTTTCGGGGTGTCGCGCGGCGTGCCCCCCGCGAAATTGTACGGCAGGACAATCGGCGTCCCGGACGGTGGGGAAATCACCTGCGTGGCCGGGGCCAAAGTCACGGCGAACGAGCGCGGCTGGTAGGCGGTCAGGTCGAAGACCAGCTTGCCGCCCTGCGGCGCATACGGGCCGACGGCTTCCTCGGCAGCGTTGATCTCGCGGACGCTCACAACCGACGACGCAAATGTGATCGCCGCGCCCGATACGGGCTGCCCGGCCAGTTCCTGGACGCGAACGACCACTTCACCGCTGTCTTCGGCCCGTTTCAGGCCGCGCACTCCCACCTGGTCGGTGCTGATTTGGAGCAGGGAGAACTCACGCCCGCCGATGCTCTGGTGCTTCGCCGTTTGGAACGCCGTTAAAGGCTGGTTGAAGCGGGCGGCTTTCCCGACAACCTTGCCTGTGCGCCAGTCCCCGCTATGGCCGGCCAGAGCATAGGGAAAATGGTGGCGGCCGATGTCGTTGGTGTCCTGCCACGGATAGCCGCTGCCGACCGGCGTTCGCAGGAGACTCAGCCGCAGCAGGTTGTCGGCAGGCTTGTCCCAGCCGTATTTGTATTTGGTCAAAATCGCCAGGCCGTGTCCGCCCTGGCTGTCAGACAAATCCGCCCACTGCTGGCCGTTGACTTCGTAGCGGTTCGGCTCGGAATTGGGCCGCTCAATCGTGCCGAGGCCAAGATCAAACGTCGCGACCGGGTTGGAAGCCGTCATCGGGAACGCGGCTTTAATCAGTGTGGCCGGAGTCTGCCAGTCTACGTCGTTATGGACTTCCACCCAGTCGCCGTCGGGGGTCAGGCGGATGTGCTGAGTCCAGGTCGTTTCGCCGAGCGTCCGGGTGACTTCGAGCGCGGCGCGGGCCGGGCCGGTCTCGGTGACGCGAATATGAACATTGTCCGCGATGACGCCTTGCGGCGGGGTGTGGTCGGTCTCGTACAAAATCTCCCAGGCGGGCCAGGTCGGCGACGAATCATGCAGGTGCTGAAGCTGGCTGGGAGCGCTCAAAAGCTCGGTCTTCGCGGCTTTGTCGTAGACGCCGGCGATGTCGCCGGAGGCCGAGATGGTCACTGTGTAGCGGCTGCTTTCCAGCGTCGTCGGTGAGGCGCTCAGGCCGGTCTTGAGGGGAGACGCGGACTTGGAAGGCCGGACATCGTAGACCCGGCTGCCGACGGACGGCGTGGACGCGATGAAGACGATTTTCATGCCTGCACTGCTCGCCGACAGGGTTTGGCTCGGCACTTCCCGGCCCGTGACGGTATCATAGACGCGAACATTCTGCGTCCCGGTAGGAAGCATGACGGTCGCTTCCACGCAGTCCGTGCGGGGCTGGTCTAAGGGGTTGTAGACAACCAGTGGCACGCCTTTGACATTGGTGTCCAAATGCTGGGCCATTGCTGCGACGCCGGTGGTGACGACCTGCGAGAATTGATTGAGGCTAAGCAGGTCGTCATTCCAGGTAAACGTGTACGCCTGGGGGATACACGTCCCCGGCAGCGTGTCGTGAAACTGGTTCCAGAGAAACCGCACCCAGGCTTCGCTGAGCGTGTCATGCGGGTAGGCCGGCCCGCCGAGGTAGGCGCCCGCAAGCGCCGCCCGCTCGGCGGCGTCCGCCATCTGCTCGTTCATCCGGTTCCACTTTTTATGGGCGGCCTGGGACGTGTAGCCGCCGACCCCGTGGGTCTTCATGGTCAGCTCGCCCCGGTAGGACGGCAGGGCGGCGATCTCGGCCGGGGTCAAATCTTTCGCCATCTGGTCAGCGGCCGTGTTGAGGACCCGTACCGCGCCGTTTTCGTCGTCCACGCCCTGCTGCACAAAGGCGACCGACGACGCGCCGGGCGTCCCGCCCTGGTCACCGGTGCCGAAATAGCGCAGGTCTACTTCTTTGCCGCCGGCGTCCGTCATGTCATCGTCCCAGTCCGGCGACGACGCCGGGTTGGAGCGGACATCGTGGTCATACGCTTTAGGCCGAAGCGCGGACACCAGTTCGGAGCCGTCCACGCCGATCCAGCGCCCGACCGAGAACGGCGCGGGGAACCAGCCGCCCCACAGATCAAACTTCTGGCTGGAAAATGACTGGAGGCCCGAATGCTTCCCGATGGCGGGCAGGGAATACGGGAACCCGAAGCAGTCCGGCAGAAAAATATCCCGGCTCTCGGTGCCGAACTCGCGCCGGAAGAACTGCTGGCCGTACAAAGCCTGCCGGAACAGCGATTCGGGGCTGGGGGTGCAGACATCCACGGCGTTGACCCACGACCCGGACAGCTTCCAGCGTCCTTTTTTGACCCACGCTTGAAGTTCCGCCCAGTCTTCGGGGTGATATTCTTTGAACCACTGATAATGGATCGTGCCTTCAAAGTTGAAGTTGTAGGCCGGGTACTTTTCGAATAATTCCCAGTTCGGGCGCATGGTGTTCGGGATGCAGTGGGCAATGACATGCTGCACGGTCCAGTTCCACTGCGAGTCGATATGCGCCGTCGCGACCATGTAAAGGGTCGGCTTGCCGACGGCGTCCGCCACGGCGGGAGCGCCCGCGCCGATCAAGCGCAGGCCGCCGAGTCCGAGGCCCGCCCCGCCGACCGTGACGATGACGCCTTTGACAAACGCCCGCCGGGTCAGCTTAGACTTGGCTTGGGGTGTTTCTTCTGTGGGTTCTACTTCTTGCATGGGTTTCCTTATGGAGCAGATTAAGATGGTATACGGACGCGGGAACGGCGGTGTTACCCGCGCTGTGCTTTTTGTGAATTCACTGTAGCAGACCGCGCGGCTTCTGTCAAGGCAGACTGCCCAAGAAGGCAAAAAACCTGAATACTTTTGTAAGCATTCAGGTTTTTTCGTTTGATGGCCCCTCAGGGATTCGAACCCTGGACCTTGAAATTAAGAGTTTCCTGCTCTAACCAACTGAGCTAAGGAGCCGTTCTCTTCGGGAGGAGTCTGCACTTTCAAGTCGTAGGCAGTATACCCCCACACTCTCCAAAATGCAAGGGATGACAGCGATTATTTTCCGTATTCATCTTCGACTTCCGCGTGACACCGAACACAGAGCAGAGCGCATTTCTGCTGCTCGGCGACCAGAATAGCCCACGAACGGCTGCGAATGCTGGCAGCGTCCAGGGCAAACGACACTGGTAGACCAGGGCAAACGACTTTTCTTCCCGAACCCGGTGATGGAAGCTCATCGCCCGCAGACAGCGCGAATAGCCGCAAAGGCGGCACACGCCGCCGCCCAGCGCGACCAGCGCTTTCTTCCGCTCCGCGCCTTTTTCCAGAACCCGCAGACGGTGTTCTTCTTTCCAATCCTCCGGCCAAGACGCATAGTTACTCATGGTTTTCGCCAGCGGCTTCACTTTAATTGGGCGCACTCCCAGTCGTTCTTTGAACGGCTGACACCTTAAACACCGCTTGCAGCTGGTTAAGATGTGCGATTTGCCGTCCACCATCAGCCGACTGGGAAAATATTCGCCGCAGTCCATGCAGTTTTTTGATCGTGCCATATCCCATTGTACTGCAAAATTGTACTGCAAACAGGCGGCCTAAAGGTACAATACTTCCAATTCGCACCCCTGTTGGACAAGGAGTTTCCCATGCGTCCCCCACTCGCTTTCAGTGCCATTGCCCTTCTCGCCGCTGTGATTAGCGCCCCGGCCTTCGCCCAAACCGCCTCAAGCCAAGCCGCCTCAAGCCAAGCCGCCTCAAACTCTGCGCTGACCATCTACAACCAGAACTTTGCCGTCGTGCGCCAGACTGTTCCCTTGAACCTGACACCGGGCCTGAACCATGTCACGGTCAGCGACATCACGTTCCATCTGGAACCCGACTCGGTGGTGCTGCGCGATCCTGCCGAGAAGCGTATTCTCAAAATCCGCGAACAGAATTATCGGGCCGATCCGATCTCACAAGATCTGCTGCTGTCGCTGAACGAGGGCAAGACGATTGACTTCCAGGTGACGCACGGCGAGCAGACTTCGATTGTCCAGGGCCGGATTGTTCGCAGCGGCTATGTCCCGCATACGGAAGCGTACAGCACGTTCGGCTCGCAGTACCAATCCTCGCAGATGGGCTATGCCGGCGGCGGGGGCGGCCAGCCGATTATTGAAGTCGGCGGCAAATTGCAGTTCGCCCTGCCCGGCCTGCCCCTGTTTCCTTCGCTCCCCGATGACAGCGTGCTGAAGCCAACGCTGGACTGGCAGCTGGTGACCGACAAAGGCGGGCCGGTGAATGCCGAGCTGGCGTATGTCACGGGCGGCATGACCTGGAAGGCGGCGTACAATGTCGTGTTCCCGGAAGTCGGCGACGCTTTAGACTTGACCGCGTGGGTGACAATGGACAACGAGAGCGGCAAGACATTTTCAAACGCCCGCATCAAGCTGATGGCGGGCGACGTGTCTAAAATCTCGCAGCCGAACAACTTGTACCAGTCTACGGGTCGCCTTTCCTACGGCGGCTTTGCTACCGATGCGGTCACTGGACCCGCCGTGACCGAAAAATCGTTCGACGAGTACCATCTGTATACTTTGGCGAACCCGGCGACGCTGCGCGATAGAGAGATCAAGCAGGTGGAGTTCGCCCGCGCCGCCCATGTCCCGTCCACGGTCATCTATGTCTACGACGGTTTGCAGATTGACCCGAACCAGTACAACGGCTGGAACTACGACAATATCCGCAACTCGCCGAGCTACGGCACGCAGTCGAACCGCAAAGTGTTCACCATGCGCGAGTTTGTCAACTCCGTCGCCAACGGCCTCGGCATTCCGCTGCCGGAAGGCCGGATGCGCTTCTACCGGCGCGATACCGACGGCCAGTTAGAGTTTGTCGGCGAAAACGACATTGACCATACCCCGAAAGACGAAACCGTGCGCGTCTACACAGGCAATGCGTTTGATCTCACGGGCGACCGCACGCAGACCAATTTCACCGTGGACAATCAGGCCCGGACGCTGGACGAAAGCTTCACCATTACCCTGCACAACCACAAAACGACGCCGACCGAAATCCGCGTCGTCGAGCATCTGTACCGAGGCGCGACCTGGGCCATCACAGCGAAGACCAGCACGTTTCTGAAGACCGACGCGCACACGATTGAGTTCCGTGTCATGCTGCCGCCGGACACGGACAAAACGATCAGCTACACCGCGCATTACACCTGGTGACCCAATGGCAAGACACCTCACAATCTCCTGCGCTCGCCTTGCGGGCCTGCTGCTGTTCTGCCTGCTGCTGCTGTTCGGCTTTGTCCGCGCGGCCTCGGCGCAGCCGTGGATGACGGCCGCCGCGCAGGACGGAACGGGAACCGTTTGGGCGCTGCCGGACAGCAGCAGCGGCTACGATCAGAGCGAAGACGGTGTGGTTTACTTTTGGCAGGCAGGAAGATGGGTAAAACAAACCGTTCCCGAAGCCGCCGGCTTTCGCTCGGCGGCTCTCGCGCAGGGGAATGACGGCTCCGTGTACGCGCTCTGGCAAAAACGCGGGCCGGGCGGGTATCCGGCGCAGGCGCAGGCCGCGCCGACGCCGTGCCTCCTGACGGTGCATCGCGGAACCCGCTCACGTCTTCAGTCGCAGTTCACGGCGGCGATTCCGCCGCCGGGGCCGTTCTCCGGGCCGCTCAAGCTGTATGCGGGAAAAGGCGATGCCTGGATTGTCGGCGATACGCCGATGCTGCTGCATGTGGCTCCCGATGGGACCGTCCAAAACTTCTCCCTGACGCCGGATCAAGTGTACGGCGGCAAGTTTACGGCCGGGTTCCCGCCTGCATCGCCGCTTTGTTCCAGCACCGATCCGCTGGGGCGGCGCTGGTTCTGGCAGGCAAGCCGCGATTACTGGCAGGACGGCTCGCTGCGCGGGTTTTTGATTTGGGACGGCAGGACGCTGGCGTACCATCCCACACTGCCGGGACTGCCTCACCAGCCTTGCTCTGTTGTTGCTCCGCACGGCGCACATTTTCTTTGGGCCGCACAAGGGGCGGCTTTGTATCCCTCTGACGCAAAATCACACGGCGGCCTTTACAAAATCGATACCCGGACGCTGACCGCCGCGCCCGTCGCACTGCCTCCCGAAGCGTCTCTGCCGGGAAAGCTGCTGCAAATTGAGCGGCTTTTGTGGATACAGGGCGACCTGTGCGTGCTGGCAGCCGACTACTCACACAACCGCGTGTCTTTGTGGCGGCGGCGGGGAACCTGGCAAAAGGAGCCGGACGATCTGGCGCGGGACCAATATCCGTCCGACAGCTACAGCTCCGGCGGCAGGATGCCCCAGCCCGTGCTGGACACGGCGGCGGGAACCTGGCTCGGCGTCAGCGGGGCCGGCCTGGACTGGCTGCCGGCGGGCGGAAAGAACGTCGTTCCGGTCAACTGGCGGCGGGGTCTGGCCGCCGGCCGGGTCAGCGCTTTGTTTTGTCTGCCGGACGGCAAAATCATGCCGTTTCCCTTCACCGGCCCAGGGGCGCTGCTGGGACAGCAGCCGCCGCC
The DNA here is from genome assembly GCA_965277885.1 of Capsulimonadaceae bacterium. Taxonomy (GTDB): domain Bacteria; phylum Armatimonadota; class Armatimonadia; order Armatimonadales; family Capsulimonadaceae; genus JANXMY01. Next base: position 2,685,794 of record CBDIDS010000003.1, read on the forward strand.
GCTTTGGCCGCCGCGTCCCGGTGTCACCCTCAGCACCCCCGGCCAGCCGAGCGGCCTGGGGGACATGCTGGCGGACACCCATCGCCGCTTGTGGGGGTTTTCGTACCAATCCTCCGGGCGGCAGGCGCTGGAAGAATGGGACGGCAGGCAGTGGCACGCGCACCTGCTCCCGAAATTCCAAAGCCGCATTCAGACAGGAGCGCTGTATGCCTGCGACACGCTCGGCCGCATTTGGATCACGGTCCAGCTCTGGAACCCGCCGGCGCAGCCGGTAGACACGCGGTTTGTGTATGACCCTGCCCGCGACACCTGGACACAGTACGCTTCTGTGCCGGAGGCGGATGAAAAGGCGGCGGCGCAGCCCGGCATGGCGTTTCTGCCGTACCGCAGCACGTTTTCGCTGCCTGTTTTCAGCGGCGACGGGCGGGCAGCCTATGCCGACAACCAAAGCGTCTTTTTCTATGACGGCAAGAAATGGCGGAACTGGAACAGCCGCGACCTTCAGCCCGGCGACGCCTACGGCAATGCCCCGGAAAAGCCGCGCTTTGACGCAGACGGTCATTTCCGAGTAACCCTGGCGGATCATCTGTACGGATGGACGCCGGAAGACGGCTGGCTGCCGCAGGGCTTCGCTCCGCCGGCCCCCTCACCGCTGCCCCTGCCGCCGGGTGGCCCGCCCGGCTGGGCAGGTCAGCCTGTCCCGGACAATGCCGGCGGCGGATGGGTCACTGAAAACGGGGATGTATATTTGACGCGCGGCGGCGTGTGGCGCAGGCTGGCCGCTTTGTCCGGGCGCGGCTCGCCTTTTTTCGATGGGCGCTCCCTTCAAAGCGTCCTGCAAGACACCCAGGGACGCTTCTTCTTTGAGACCATTCCCGGCGGCTCCTGGGAGTATGTGGTGTGGTCGCCGCCTTCGGCGCTTCTTCCCGCGCCCCGCATCGAGGTCCGCCCGCTGTCTTCCGACTGCGTGCTGCTCCGCTTTGAAGCGGCGCCTCACGGACCGCGTGAGTTCCAGTGGCGCTTAAACGGCGGCGCATGGAAAACACCGCAGCCCGGCGGCCTGGAGATGCTGACCGGGCTGCGTCCGGGAACATACCGCGTCGAGGCACAGGCCATCAGCCCGCTGCTGCAAGCCTCGCCGAAGCCGTCAGCCGCCCTGTTCGTTGTGCAGCCGCCGACGGCGGCGCAGATCGCCCGCTGGGTCTCCGCGCTGACCGCCGGGCCGGATGCCGCCCGCGAGATCGCCGTGGCGGGATTGCTCAAGCAGCCTGCCGCTGCACTGCCTGCGCTGAAGGCCGCACGTCCGGCGGCGACGGACACCGGCAAGTGGTGGATAGACGCTGCCATTCAGCAGATCAGGGACGCGCCGCAAATCACGGCAGGAGAAACGCCGCCAATCGCGAATTAAGAGGGTATGCTTGATGCTGAGTTTGACCCCGGCCCGCTGCGCCGGGAGTTCCCGTCGCTTGCGCTGACTTTAGACGGATACCCTGCCGTCTTCTTTGACAACCCCGGCGGGACGCAGGTACCGTCGGCGGTCATTGAAGCGGTGTCCGACTACTACAAAACTTCTAACGCGAACGTCGGCGGGGCATTTGAAACAAGCCGCCGGACAGACGCCGTCGTTGCAGAGGCACGAATGGCAATGGCCGATCTGCTCAACGCGCCGGGGCCGGAAACCATCGTTTTCGGGCCGAGCATGACCGCGCTGACGTTCCACTTAGCCCGCTCGCTGGCCGAGACCATTCAGCCCGGCGACGAAGTGATGGTCACGGCTCTGGACCATGATGCGAACATTGCGCCGTGGACGGATTTAGAGGCCGCCGGAGCGGTTGTTCGGGTCGTGGACGTTGATTTGGCCGACGCCACGCTCAACATGGACAGCTTCGCCCGCGCCCTGTCGCCGCGTACAAAGCTTGTCGCCGTGACCCATGCGTCCAACGCCGTCGGTACCGTCCCTGATGTCGCCAAAATCACGCAGATGGCGCACGAGCGCGGCGCGTTAATTTTTGTAGACGCCGTGCAGTATGCTCCGCACGGGCCGATTGACGTGCAGAAATTGGATTGCGACTTTTTGGCGTGTTCCCCCTACAAGTTCTTCGGGCCGCACGCAGGCGTTTTGTACGGCAAAGCCGAGCATCTCACGCGGCTGACGCCGCATAAAGTCAAGCCGTCCAAAGACGCTATCCCCTACCGCTGGGAACTCGGCACTCTGAGCCATGAAAGCCTTGCGGGAGTTTCAGCGGCGATCCGCTATCTCGCAAATATCGGAGAGCAGTTCGGCGGCCCGTTTCGTGAAGACTATGCCGCGCAGGGCGATGCGGGCCGTCGGCTGACTTTGAAGACGGCAATGGCGGCGATTAAAGCCTACGAGCAGACCTTGTCCCGGCGCTTGATTACCGGCCTGCAAAGCCTCTCCGATGTCACGCTTTCTGGCCTGACGAACATGGAACGCTTAGACGAACGCCTGCCGACAGTCGCGTTTACCTGGCCGCGCCTCTCGCCGCGAGAAACGGCGGAATACTTGGCGTCGCGGGGCATCTGCGTTTGGAGCGGCAACTATTACGCCCTTCGGCTGATGGAAGCATTGGGACTGGAAGGAAACGGCGGCGCGGTGCGGGTCGGGCTGGCGCATTACAACACTGTTGAAGAGATTGACCGGATGATCGCGGCGCTGCATGACGTGCCGCAGGAGAAAACCGCATGAGTGACTACGAAGACATGGGCGAGAGTGAGCTTTTGGACGCCGAAAATGAGCTGGACGCGGCCCTGCGAAAGCAGGACGAAGCCCTGGCGCTTTTGGAGCGCCTGCGGCTCACGGAAGCACCGGGGCCGAAGGCGGCGGACGCGCCCGGCGGCGGGCGGCGCGACTTCCGGCGCTGGCCCGCGCCCGAAGGCATCACGGTGGAGATGCACGACGGCGGCGGCTGGCAGCCGGCGGCGTCAAGTGATTTAGGGGTTGGCGGCGCACGATTAACGCAGGTTCCGGCCTGGCTCGACGGCCCGGTCCCGGTGCGCCTGCGCGGCATTTCCGGCCCAGCGATTTTGACCCTCGGCGACTTGATGTGGCGCGACGGGACCACCGGCGCGGCGGGCCTGCGCTTTGAGTTTGCCGACGCCGAAGACCACGATCTCTGGACAGCCATGCTGATTGACGCCCTGCTGGCGCGTTACGCGCTGGGACAATAGACGGCAGGAGTTGGGCGATTGAAATCGCAGCAACGAGGGCGCAAAGTCCGCCTTCGCGGACTCGGAGTACGAACCTCTGTATGAACCTGCGAAGGCAGGTTTCGTGCTTTTGTTGCTGCGATTTCAATCGCCCGCCGCTGAACTCCGCTCACCTCCAAACTTTTTCAACCCAAAGGACACGCTTTTTATGACGACGATTGCCATTGCCGGGTGCGCCCATATCCACATCGGCGGCTTTATTCACACGCTCCAAAACCGGCCGGACACGGTCTGCAAACTGGTTTGGGACCACGACACCGCCCGCGCCGAGCGCCGGGCCGCAGAACTGGGCGCGGTGGTCGCCGGCAGTGTGGAAGACATCTGCGCCGACCCGGAAATTGATGCGGTGATCGTCTGCACCGAAACAAATCTGCATGAGCAGGTCGTCCTGCCTCTCGCGGCAGCGGGCAAGCACTTGTTTGTGGAAAAGCCGCTTGGCTTCGCGTCCGCCGATGCCCTCCGAATGGCGGCGGCGATTGAAGCCGCCGGGGTCATCTACGGCACGGGCTTCTTCATGCGCGGCTATCCGGCGCATTTGTTTCTGAAACAGCAGGTCGAGAACGGCGCGTTCGGGAAAATCACGCGGGTGCGCGGCTCGAACTGCCATTCCGGGGCGCTGGGCCGTTGGTTCGACACGGACTGGCGCTGGATGGCCGACCCGAAGATCGCCGGGGTCGGGGCATTCGGCGATCTCGGCGCTCATATGCTGGATATTCTGATTTGGCTCATCGGGGACGTTTCGGAAGCGACGGCACAGCTTGATCGCGGCACCGGCGCGTATGACGGCTGCGACGAGACCGGCGAAGGGCTGCTGCGGTTTGCAAATGAGACAATCGGGACACTGGCCGCCGCCTGGGACGATGTCGCTGACCCGGTGACGCTCCAGATCTGCGGCACGGAAGGCCACGCCGCCGTCATCAATGGCGATTTGTACTTCAAGAGCAGCCATGTGGACGGCGCAGACGGCAAGACGCCCTGGACGGACCTGCCGCCCGCTCGGCCCGCCAGCCTGGATGCATTTTTAGACGCCCTGGAAGGCCGCCCCGCCGCACTGGTCACGGTGCGCGAGGCCGCGGCCCGAAGCGCGGTCATGGAAGCCCTCTACGCAGGCGCACAGAACGGAACATGGGTCGCCCCGAAAACCGCTTAATTGCTCGGATTTACACTTGGCATGATTCCTGCAAGGCTGGTAAAGACACTTGCTTCTGCAAAGGATTGACATGCACCTCTTTAATCGCCGGCCGCACGACGGCAGCAGCTCGATCATTCAAATCGGAGACGGCTTGGACACCGCGGAAGTCGAGATTTTAGAAGTTATCGGAGACCAGGTGATCGTCGGCGTCTTCGCGCCCGCCGTCGTCCCTGTCCAGCGCAAAGAAGTCGTGCTGGAGCGGCAGCGCACGGCGGAAGAAGCCCAGGCGCTGCCGGCGGGGCAGTAGAGAAAAAAAGCCCGGTGCCGGAAGTACCGGGCTTCTTTTATTGGGCGTTTACCCAGCATTCTCATCCAGCACCATAAGTTTACCGCTCGCCGCAAGAGGAGCTTGACAGATGCAGCGATTAACATCATAATCCTGTGATACAACTTGTATCACAAAGGCAGGTTTCTGCCGACATTTGGCATGAGGTACATAAGCGATGGCACAAAGAGCATTAGCGCAGGGAGCGGTACGAACGGAGCCAGGAAAACCCGACAAGACGATGCCTCCCGCTGAAGGCATCACGGCGGCGGAAATCATTGTAGAGGTTCCGCAGACTGCACGACAGGAATACCCGGAAGTGAACGCCGCCATAGATCGAGGTCTCGCCGATGTGGCAGCGGGCCGAATTCATACTCGCCGTTCATACGCAGAATACGCTGACATCGAAATTGAAGACTAATGCAATTTTCGCTCGTCTATTCCGATGATGCGAACAAGACACTAGACCGCCTTGAAGTAGAAAATACCAAGAAGAGCGCGAAAGTGCTGAAAGCGCTCGGCCTTATGGAAACCAACATTAAGCATCAGGGCCTGCACACCCATGTTTATGATGCCCGCCAGGGGAGCAATGGTGAAAAAGTTTTCGAGGCGTATGTTGAAAATCATACGCCGGGGGCTTATCGCATCTACTGGCATTACGGCCCTGGACAAGCCGTGATCACTATTCTTGCGATAACTCCGCACCCATAGCAATTTGTCTGTTCATGCGGAAAATGTTCTACAAAAGAACCCGGCATTTTCAATGCCGGGTTCTTTTGTTGCGCCGAAGCCCCTACTTCCCGCTCGTGTCAAATGGGAAGGCGGGCAGGCCGGCGCCGTTGTACAGGCTGCATTCGGGGAAGCCGGACCAGGCGTAGCGAACGGAGGCGGGGGCGGGGACCTTCGGCGACGATACCACTACGGTGTCTTTGACGATATGGGCCGTGGCGGGGACGAAGACGCCGCCACGGCCCGCGATCTCAAAGCCGGTCAAATGCGGGCCGGTGCGGGAAACCAGGCCGCCGTCGGTGTGGGTGAACGTCAGCGTCACCGACGAGCCGGAAACGGAAGAAAAGCGGTAAACCGGGCCGGCGAACGGGACTTTCTCGCCGTAAACTTTGGCTTCCGCGACAAGAGCCAATCTTCGGCCGACTTCTTCTTTGTTCTTGGGATGGATGTTCGATTCGTCGTCGACATCCATCGCCGTCGCGATCCCGGCGTTCGGGACTGTTTTCGACGTCCGCCACTGGGCGTCCCGCAGCGCGGCGTAGTCCGGGCCGCCGGGCTTCCAGCCGGCAAGCTGAACAATCAAGAAGGGGAAATCGCCTTCGCCCCAGTGCGTCCGCCAGTCGCCGATCAGCGCGGGCAGCAGGCGGCGGTACTGCCTGCTCCGGTCGGAGTTTGTTTCCCCCTGATACCAGATCACGCCCTTGATGCCGAACGTCGCGAGCGGGGCGATCTGGCCGTTGAACAGCACCGACGGAAAGTTCTGGTTGTTTTCAATTGAAATCGGGAGCGGCGGGACGGCGGTCAAAGCCACGCCGAGCTTCACGCGCCAGGGGCCGGTGAGCGGCAGGGGATCGCTGCCGGTGACGGCCAGGTTCAGGCCGGCCGGGCCGCCCCAGATTCCCCCTTTGCCGCCGGTGTCCAGCACCCGCACGGCGACGACATTGCCGGTCGGCTTGAGGAGAGCTGCCGGGACGGCGTAGGCACGCGGCGAGAGGTAGCCCTGCGTTGCGCCGACTTGTTTCCCGTTGACCCAGGTAGTGTCGTTGTCGTCTACCAGTAAATGCAGCACGGCGTCTTTGCCGGCGCTCCCTGCGGGAAGATCAAATTTCCGGCGATACCAGACGACGCCGTTGACGCCGCTGAGTTCGGGAATGCCGGCGTCCTGAAAGAAGCCCGGCGCGGGGATCGCGGGCCAGGAAGAGTCGTCAAAGGCCGGCGCCTGCCAGTTCGCGGGCGTGCCGGGATCGTTTTTCGCATACCAGTCGGCCACCTGCTGATCCAGGGTCACTTTGCTGCCCGGCGCGGCGTCAAGCCGGTCCAGCAGAGGGTCGAAATCGGGGCCGCTCTTCCGAAGCCCGGCTTCGCTGGTCCAGGCTTCGGCGGGCGTGCCGCCCCATGACGACAGCAGCAAACCGATCGGCACATGAGTGTCGCGGCGCAGCTTGCGCCCGAAGAAGTAGGCGACCGCGCTGAAGCCGTTCCACGTCCCCTGGGCTTTGATGGTTTCCGGGCTGGATTCCTGCCACCGCCCGCCGCTCAGGGTCTCTAAAGGCAGCGTCGCCGGGATTTTCGGCACGGTAAACAGCCGCAGGTCCGGGTCGCTTGCCGCCGCGATGGTTTCTTTGGGCTTGACTAGTTCACCGACCCCAAACTCCATGTTGGACTGGCCGGAGCAGAGCCAGACATCGCCGACCATGACATTTTTGAGCGTCACCGTCTGCGGCCCGGCGATGGTCAGCGTGTACGGGCCGCCGGCAGCAAACGGTCCGACTTTCGCGGTCCACTTGCCGTCCCGCCCCGCGACGGCAAGCGCCGTCCTGCCGTGGAAGCTGACGGAAACCCTCTCGCCCGGCGCGGCCCAGCCCCAAACGGGGTCCGCCATGCCGCGCTGCAAGACCATGTTGTCCGTGAACAGCGGGTGCAGGAACGGCTTCGGCGGCTCGGCGCGGCTGCGGCTGATGTCCAGTGTGGTGAAGGCGGCCAGCAGAAGAAAACAAGCGGAGGCGCGGCGGGTGACAATAGTTTTGGTCATGGATATGGCGTTACTTCCCCGCCCGGCGGCATTTGTCGCTGCAATAAACGACATTTGCCCAGTCGCGCTCCCACTTTTTGCGCCAGACAAACGGCTTGCCGCAGATGGGGCAGGTTTTCGCCGGCAGATGGTGCGGGTTGCGGAACGGCTCGGCTTTCGGCATGGCTTAGTTTTCAGGCACGCCGATGGGCGACAGCGATGCCGACTGGTCGGACGCATGGGTCGTCGAGACCCAGAGCTGCGGGTCTTCGTCAAAGATTTGCTTATTGGCGAGGCTCACGAAGTGATAATGCCGCCCCGCATAAAAGCTCTGGTGCGAGGATACAGCCGGGTCTACGCGCTCATGCGAGATCAAGTCTTCCCAAACATCGTGGTCCGCGTCTTCGTAGGCCATGGATTTTGCTTTCTGCTGCCGCCTAAAACTTAATCCCAGCCTGGATATTGAAGCCGCCGAACCGGGCGCCGCTCAGGCTGTTGGCGTCGGTATAATTGATTTCAAACAAGTAAGACTGGCTGAACTCGACCCCGGCGTTCAAGCGGTAGCCGAAGTTTGTCTTGTTGGACGACCCGCCAAAGCCCTTCGCGTGCAGGAAATACGCGCCCACCCCGGCCCCGACATACGGGATGAGGCTGCTGGAACCCGGCGCGGCCAAATTGTAGCGGAAGCCCGGCCCAATCCCGACATAATCGGCATTGACCCCATGCCGGTTGACACCCGCGTAGTCCACATAACCGAGAGGAACAAAGCTTTGGGGGGCGGCTCCCGCGCCGGCCTTCGGCACAAGAGCGTACTCGGCCCCGGCGCTGAACCAGGTGTCGCTGACGGCGTTCTTGAGGGCGCTGCCGCTCGGCAGAAAGACGCCGAGTTTAATCGTGATCGGCTTTTCGGCGGGAGTCGCAGACTGCGCCGACGCGCCGGCGCTGAGGCCGAGCGAAAGAAGAGCAGCCAGCGCGGCAGCGGAAAGGGCGGCGGGGATAATTGGGTGTGTCATCGTGTTTCTCCGTTGAATATCGTAAGAGAGGCTGACGCTATTTTAGCACGTTCCAGGGGGCGGGGTCAACCACGCATCAAGACGAATTTCGCAGGGGCAGGGCTTGCCCTTGCCCCTACAGCAGAAGGAGCCAGACACTACGGCGCGGGAACGCTCAATGTCACCGGCGACGGCGTGTAGATCCAGTAGCCGGCATACGGCTGGAGTGAACCCGTGGCGGCAGGCACCGAGACATACTGGCCGGAGGCCGTGCTGTATGAATACAAGTTCGGCGCAGCAGAGCTTGATGTCAGCGGGGAGCCGTTCGCCGTGACGGACGACAGCGGGACGGCGGCGGGAAACGGGTCGCCGATGAGGTTCCAGCCGGCCGCAAGCGGCAGGGAAAACGGCGTCGCGGCCGGCACTAACGCCCCATCAAAATGCGGATACGCGGCGGCAGGAAACGAAGCCCAGTACCCGCTGCCGGGCGTCAGCGTGTTCGCCGGAGCATTGGGATAAAAGGCATACGCGGCGGCGGAAGCGTCCCAGGCGACCAGCCGGGCCGTCGGGTAGCCCAGGCCGAAGATCGCCGCGAAGTCGCCGAGGCCGGTGTAGTTATACGGCGACGAGATCATCTGAAGGCCCGCCGGGAACGTATGCGCGGGCTGCAAGGCAGCGCTGGCCGTGCCGGTCTGCCCATTGGACAGACTGGCGAAAGGCAATTTCGCCCCGGCATACGCGCCGCCGGTCGCCGCATACGCACTGACATTGACCGAGAGGCTCTGCCCGGCGGGAACGGGCAGCGTATAAACGCCTGCCGTGTTCGTGGTGGTGGCCGCCACGGACACGCCGCCGGGAGCCGACAGAACATTGATCGCGACACCCGGCAGCGGGGCATTCGTGTCGGCAGCAGTAATCGTTCCCGTCAAAGTCGCCGCAGACGCCGCCGGCAGGCCGCTGACCAGTGTGCTGAGAAGTGCGCCGCCGACAAACGACCCCCACCCGGTCGCGTTGTCGTAGCCCGCCGTGGCCGGGTAGTACAGGTTGTTCCCGCTGGTGACATCGTGGAAGTCCGCTGTATAAACGGCGCTTGCCCCGATCTGGTAAATGGTCGGGTTCAGGAAGCCGACCGGCGCTTTGCCCGCCGCCGCCCGCTGCTGGTTGACCAGGGCCGTGAAGCCCGCCCACAGCGGGGCCGCCGCCGACGTGCCGCCGTACACATTCCACTGCCCGCCGACATAAATGGAATAGCCTGTCTCCGGGTCGGAGTTCAGCGTGACATCGGGAACGCTTCGCATGGCCGGCGTGGGAACAAGCCCCGTCTGGTAGCTCGGCGTCGGCCAGACCGCCGAAAAGCCGCCGCCGCCGCCGACTCCATATTCCCCGCCGCCGGTGCTGTTCTGGTCATTGAGGTTGTAAGCCAGCCCCCAGACGCTTTCGGATGCGTAGGGACCGCCGGTTCCATTGGTCGCAAGGCTGGTGCCGCCGACGCCGGTGACATACGGCTGAGAGCCGGGGTCGTCTACGCTGAGGGTCATGCCGTCGTCATACGCGCCGTTGTCGCCGGTCGCAGAGAATATGCTCTGGCCCTGCGCGGCCATTTCCTGAAAGATCGGGTTTTCGGCGGCGACAAACGCCGCCCCGGAGGGAATTTCAGGCTCGCCGAACGACGTGCTGATCTGCTTGGCGGTGTTATCGCTCACGATCCGGTTAAAGGTATCAATCACACCGGAATTGGTATTCGGCGACAGATACAGGAGGATTTTGCTGAGGTTCGGCGCCAGCGCCTGGGCCAGCTCAATGTCCAGCGTGGTTTCATCCGAGGTGCTGCCGGCGGCGCCGGTGGCAGTATCCACCAATATGCTCTGGAGCGGCACGGCAGGAAGGCTGAAGTTCGCCTCATAAGCGGCAATGTCGCTTGCCGTATAGCCGTCCAGCTCAAACAAGGCAATCGCCTGTCCCGATCCGTTCGCGCCGGCTGAGTTGAGGCTGTAGGCGGTCTTAACATCCGAGGGCGCCAGGCCGCCGTAGGGGCCGGATCCGAGGTGACCGCCGAGAGCAGAGGGAACCAGATGCGGCCGCAGGTGCGAATGCAGGCGCAGGGCCGTGTCCAGACCGACAACCGCCGCGACGCGCCCGGCCATGCCGCGCGGCAGCATCGGCCCGGCGTCCGGCGCACGGAACACGCGGCCGTCGGCGGCCCGGTAGTTTTGAAGATGCAGACCGAATGCCGCCTCGACCGCCGACGCCGGGCCGGAAACGTCCAAAATCAGCCGGTTGGGGTGCGTTCCCGTCACTTGCAGGCCCGCGCTCTTCGCCGCCGCCGCGACCGCCGCGTAGTCGCTTTCGGTCGGCCCGAACCGGGCGGTAAACTCGGCGGGGGACAGGAACTTCCCGTCCAGCGGGTCGCCGGGCGTGTACAGCCGGGACAGCAGATCGTTCAGCTCCGCCGGGTTTCGCAGCGGCAGGGTCAAGGCCAGTCCGACCGTCTGCGCCGCCGCGACCCGGCCTACAAGATGCGCGTGGGCCACGGCGGTCACCGGGACATGGCCGGTTAAACGCGGCTGAACCGCCTGCGCCGCTTGGCTCGCAGGCGTGTTTCGGATCGCCCCGGACCGCTCGGCAGCGCCGGCGGGGACACCGAAGGCCAGCGCAGCGGCAAGCGGAAGAGCGGCAAGCGGAAGATAAGAAGCAAGGGGAAGAAAAGGAAGGCTGACTTTCATGGTGGTACTACCTATCTATAACACGCGGGCCGCCGCGTGGTTTGGGGGCATGATGAACGATGCCGTGAACGCGATTTTGTATGAGCGCGACGCCGTTCACGGCATCATGCCGAACGGCTACGGCGACTTCGCGACGACAGTTTTCGGCAGGGTGTTCAGCGCCTGCTGCGCGGCGGCATAGCCCTGCGACAGCAGAGTCGCGTGCTTTAATTCCGATTGGGCGGCTTCCATCTTGCCTTCGGCTACATAGATCAGGCCCAGGTGGTAGCGGATCTCCGCCTGCCGGGGCAGGGCGTTTGCGGCTTCCAGCTCGTCCTGCTCGGCGGCGGCATAACTGCCCTGCTGGTACAGCACCCAGCCGAGCGTGTCTTGATAATCGGCGACCGCGTCCTGGTACGCAGCGACCGTATCGTCATTATCGGCTCTTTTTTGGGCCAGCGCGACCGCCTGGCGGGCCAGTCCCAATGCTTCCGGCAGATTGATCCCACGCACGGCTTCGGCATAAGCGAGATTGTTCATCGCTTCCGGCTCGGTTGGGTAGGCTTGAATGGCTTTTTTCAAGGCTGCCGTGCCGTTGACCGTGTCGCCGGCATCAAAATACGCCTGGCCCAGTCCATCGGTCAAGCTTTGAATGTCGGTTGCGCCGGGGGCTTTGAGCTTATAAGAAAGGAGACGGATCAGCTTTGCCGCTGTCGCTTTCCGGGCTGCGGTTTGGCCGAGATCGGTTTGGGCGTCGCACAAAAGCTGGTAGCCGCGCTCATCATTCGGAAACTTCTGAATCCCCTGCGTCATGTAATCGGCGACGGCGGGGGTGTCGCCGGCGGCGGCGAAGACGGCGGCGACTGAAAGCTGCGGCAGGAGGTCGTTCGGGTTCGGCGTTCTCGGCCCGAAGTACGTGTCGGGGTCCGACGGCGCGACGGCAATCGCCAGATCGGCCCAGTGGCGTGCTTTGGCTTCGTCCTGCACCTGAGCGCAGCGCAGGCTTTCACTGAGGTCATTTTGGACATTCAGCGCGTTCTGCGCCTGGGTTCCGCAGCCGGCGGCAAGCAATGCTCCCGCCAGCAGAAGACCGGCCTGAAACAGCGAAAAACGGGGGCGCGGTAAAAAGTGTGCAGACATCACAGTATTATAGCATAGGCGGCCATGAAAATTAGATGAAAACGGCGTGAAGTTTGTCGGGTATACTGAAACCACATGGCGATTCTGCGGCGGTCCAAATTTCTTGTCTTTATCCTGGCGGTGATGCTGGCTGCCGGAAGCGCCCTGCCGTCTTCCGCTCTTTGGCAGTGCCGCCACGCCGCGCGTGTCGTTTCGGCCTCGTTTCTCGCCGCGCCCGCCGTCATGCCGTGCCGGATGGCGGACGCGCCGATGCCGCGCATGGCCTGCTGCCCGGCGCCGGCTGCCGTCACACAGAACACTTCTTCGCACCGTGCGTCTTTGACCACGCCGCCCTGCCATCCGGCTTTCATCGGCCTTGCCGCCCTGCCCTGCGCCTGCGTCTCTGAGATGCAGTTTTCGCTGCGCCTCACGCTTGCCTTTGCTTTGACTCCTGTTCTGCCTCTTTTCGCCGCCGCCCTGCCGCCGGTCCCGGACCCGCTTTCGCTTTGCCGGCGTCCGCCGCCGGTTTCCAGCGCTCAGTCTGTGCCCCTCCGCACGCCCGGCCTCCGCGCCCCTCCTGCTGAGTAATGCTCCCCCCTAGTCTGAAGACTAGGTCTTTTGAAGTGCGATTGTCTGCCTTCGCAGACATAAGATGAAGAGCAGCCTCTGCGTCAATTCCTCTGTCCACGCAGGTGGACAATCGCACTTCAAAAGACTCGGATTTCCAATCCGGGCTCTTCCAATCCTTTCCCCGTCTTTTTTGGAGCCAACTTTTTATGACACTTGCGCCTTTCCGCGCCAGGCGGCTGCTCACGCCCGCCCTGTGCTTCTTCCTCATCGGACGCGCGTTTGCCGCGCCGGCCCTGCCTTTTACGCTGACGAGCGAGACGCCCAAAGTCCTGACACCGGCGGCGCTGGCCGCTGCCGAGCAGACCGCGACGCCGGGAACGCTGTCGGCGGACGGCAAGACTTTGGCGTTCACGCAGAAATCCGTGCGGCTTGTCGCCGTGACCGGCTCAGACGACGATATGCTCTCCTACCGCATCGGCGGCGTTCGTGATCCCATTCTTGCGGTCGCCGGGGGGACAGCGCTGTCCGTGCTGTTCGTCAACACTGACGACGACATGGCGCACAACCTGCGCTTCGGCCCGGCCCCAAAGGCTGCCTACCCGAACGACATGGCGGCGTTTGTCCCGGCATCTGCGGGGACGCCGGAGCTGCCCCACACGTCTGAGACGGCCCTGCACGGCGACGAGATGGTGGTCAGGGCGCCGGACAAGCCCGGCGCTTACGCCTACTTCTGCACCGTGCGCGGCCACGCTGCCGGCGGCATGGCGGGAATGGTCCTGGTTCAAAACGCCGCGCCCCCTGCGATGAGCAGTATGCCGTCGGCGGCGGATTTGAACGATCCTATGTCGCAGGAAGCGTCGGGGACGGCCTGGCTGCCTTCGTCTACGCCGATGTACGGCAAAATGTTGATGCTCCACGGCAATATGCTCATGCTGCACGGCGTGATCATGCCGCGCTACACCGATGTCGGCTCGAAGCGCGGCGACCGGCGCTTTGACGCCCCCAACTGGTTTATGGGTATGTTCAGCCATCCGCTGACACCGAACTCGCAGCTCGGCCTGCGGGCGATGCTGAGTTTAGACCCTGTGACCGAAGGCGGCTACGGCTACCCGCTGCTGTTCCAGACGGGAGAAACCTGGCATGGGCAGCCGCTCCACGACCGGCAACACCCGCACAACTTCCAAAGCGAGCTGGCGGCGACTTATTCGCGCCTCCTCGGCGGCGGCAGGTCGGTGTACTTGTATCTGGCCGATCCCGGCGAGCCGGCATTAGGCCCGCCGACTTATATGCACCGGCTGCTGGCGTATGACCTGGCCGACGCCCCAATCGGACACCACTGGCAGGATGCGACCCATATCCAGTTCGGCGTCGCGACTACAGGCGTCAACTTCGGCAGCCAGGTGAAGTTCGAAGCGAGCCAGTTCACGGGCCGCGAACCCGACGAAAACCGCTGGTCGTTCCAAAAAGCCCGCTTTGACAGCTCCAGCGGGCGCGTCTCGCTGAACCCGAACGCCGACAATGCGTTTCAAGTCTCCTACGGCTTCATCCGAAACGCCGAGGGCGACGGTGTGGACCAGCACCGAACCACGGCATCCTGGCTGTATGATCGCCCGCTCGGCGAGGACGCAAACTTCACGACCGCGCTGGTGTGGGGGCAAAACAATCTAAACACCGAAGGCCGGACAAACTCGTATCTCGCCGAGGCCGATTTTCAGCACGGCCGGGACACGGTGTTTACGCGCATTGAAAACATCCAGAAATCGGGCCGCGAGCTGGTCCTGCCCGAAGACGCTCTTCAAAGCCGCAAGTTCACGCTCGGCGCGTACACGCTCGGCTATGTGCGGGACGTGACCCACGGCACGGGCATTGATACAGGAGTCGGCTTCGCTGTGACCGCCGACCAGCACCCGGCGGCCCTCGACGCGGATTACGGCAGCGGGGTCCCGCTGTCGTTCCAAGTGTACCTGCGCCTGCGCCCATCACGCCTAAAGAATATAAGCCTGGCGCAGAGGGACACGCCCGCCGAAGCGTCATCGGGCAATATCATTCTCACAGCGGCAATGAACCCGGACCCGCCGAAGGCGCGGCAGGCGAATACGCTGACTTTGACCGTCACCAACGCGGGCGGTCAGCCGCTTTTAGATGCAGTCGTCACCGCGTCGGTCGCGATGACCTCAATGGACATGGGAACGACGCACCCGGCGTTCCGCGCCATCGGCCAGGGGCATTACACGGCGGAAGTGTCGTTCGCCATGCCCGGCCCGTGGCGCGTGAGCGTCACCGCCGCCCCGCCCGGCGGGGCTGCCGTGACGAAGACGCTGGATTATGCGGCGGAGTGAAAACTGGGATTACTCTTCTATGGAACTTTTGCGATTTGACATCGCCTGGACCGGACTTCTCGTGTGGCTCGGCGTTTCCGAAACCGCCGCGTGGCCCCTGCGCGGAGAAATCCTGACCCAGTACCGGCAGCCGGGACGGGCCTACCATAACCTGTCTCATGCCCTGCGCGTGCTGGGGGACGTGAAACGGTTTGCCCACTGGTGGGGCGTCGAAGACTACGGCGCGATCCAGATGGCCGCTTTGCTGCAAGACGTCGTCTACGACACGCACAGCGGGGACAATGAGGAGCGCAGCGCGGAGTTTGCGGTCTGGTGGGGGCGCGAACTCGGCATATCTCCGGCGGTTTACACGAAAGCCGCCGAGATGATCCAGGCGACTCAGCATCATGCCCCGACAGAGTCGGCGGACACGCGCCTGCTGCTGGACGCCGACCTGCTGATCTTGGCGTCGCCGCCAGACGACTACGAGACGTACAGGCGGGCCATCCGGCGCGAGTACGCCTGGGTGCCGGAGCCGGAGTGGAGAGTCGGGCGAAGGCGCGTCTTGGAACACTTCTTGGAGCGCGGGCAGATCTACCAAACTTTTCAACTGCATAACGCTTTGGAACGCCCGGCGCGGGACAACCTGCGGTGGGGGCTTTCAGGTCTGTGACACGCCAAAAAAAGCGGGAGACTTGCGTCTCCCGCCTTGATTTTGGGTTGCCTGCGGCGTGCTAGGGCTTTTCTTCTAACAGTTTTCCAATTCCTCTGCAAGCAGACTAATCGGCGAACTGCGCTTCGTAGGGAATGAGGCCGAGCCGCGTGGCGCGGCGGAACGCCTGCACACGGTTGTTGACATGCAGCTTGTCGTAGACATTCGCCAGGTGAAAATCCACCGTGCGCTTGCTGACAAACAGCGTGTCGGCCACTTCCCGGCTTGACTTGCCCTGGATGACGTGGGTCAGGACTTCGATTTCCCGCTTGGTCAGCTTCACAAGATGCGACTCATCGGCGCTTAACGCTCCACCGACCGACGGGACCTTCTGTCCCAACATGGCTCCTGGGGAGACAGACATAGCTGTCATAGAACTCGCTCCTTTCGCGATGCCGCCTCCACACCCAATTATGGCAGAGTAAGACGGCTTCGTTAGGGAACAAGTGAAATTGTATTTAAAGGCCAAGTGCGCTGAGGCTGGGGTGGTCATCAGGGCGGCGACCGAGCGGCCAGAAAAACTTGCGCTCGCTTTCGGCAATCGGCAGGTCGTTGATGGAAGCGTGGCGCAGGTGCATCAGGCCGCTGCCCGCAAACTCCCAATTCTCGTTGCCGTAGGACCGGAACCACAACCCGTCGGCATCGTGCCACTCGTAGGCGAAGCGGACCGCGATGCGATCTCCGCCGAACGCCCACAGTTCTTTGATGAGCCGGTAATCCAGCTCCCGCGCCCATTTTCGGGTGAGAAACTCGGCGATCTGCGCCCGGCCCACGGGAAACTCCGCCCGGTTCCGCCACCGGCTGTCCGGCGTGTAGGCCAGCGCGACCCGCGCCGGGTCGCGGCTGTTCCAGCCGTCTTCCGCCGCACGGACTTTCTGAACTGCCGTTTCTTCGGTAAACGGCGGCAGCGGCGGCCGGGTTTCAGTGGATGGGTTCAATGCTGGCTCCATTGGGCTTCGATTTCTGCCGCGTCCGGGTCAAGATTGTCCACGATCCGGCGGAGCAGGCTGCCGAGAACGGCAACTTCCTCCGCCGTAAAGCCGCGCAGCGCGGCGGCATTGCCTTCCATCAGCACGGCTTTGGCATCAGGCAGTTTTTCTAAAGCCTGCGGCGTCAAAGAAACCAGGCTGCTGCGCTTGTCATGGGGGTGCTGAGTGCGCTCAATCAGGCCGTCACGCTCCATGCGGGCCAGCAGGTGAGTCATGGTCGGCTGCTCGATCCGGGCCAGGTACGCCAGCTCTTTTTGGGTGAGAGATTGACCGTCTTTGAGCGCGGCAAGCACCGGCATCTGGGCGATGGCGAGGCCGAGCGGCTTGAACCGCTCTTCGCCCCAGCGGGCGAGCAGGCGGGCCGAGCGGTTGAGGAGATGGCCGGGCCGTTGGAATGTTTCTGCGTCCATAGAAATTATTTTGGCATAATTTCAAGAATTATGTTTGAAACGGCAATTTACATAGTATACTAAGTAAATGAAAACTCCAACTATCGCCATTGCCGGGGGCGGACCCGGCGGCCTCACTCTTGCCCGTATTCTCCATGTTCACGGCGTCCCCGCCACGGTCTTTGAAGGCGAAGCGTTTTCTTCGGCCCGGTCCCAGGGCTGGTCGCTGGATATGCACGCCGACACCGGCCAGCTTGCGCTGGAGCAGGCCGGGCTGACCGCTGAGTTCAAGCGGGTCGCCCGCTACGACGATCAAGAATCACGGATCTACGACAAGCATGGAACGCTGCGCTTCAGCGACACGGATGTTTCCGGGAAAGACCGGCCCGAAGTAGACCGGGGCCAGCTTCGGCAGCTGCTGCTCGACTCCCTGCCGGACGGGGTTGTCCGCTGGGACCATGCCCTCAGCACGATTGAGCCGCAGGATGACGGCACGCTGACGCTGGTGTTCAAGAACGGCACGCGGGAGACTTTTGATTTTGTGGTCGGCGCGGACGGCGCGTGGTCCCGTGTCCGGCCTCTGCTGTCCGAGGCCCAGCCGATCTACAGCGGCGTGTCGTTTGTGGAGTTTGGGATGGACGACGCCGACGCGCGGCACCCGGAGGCCGCCGCGCTGGTCGGGCGCGGCCTGATGTTTGCGCTGGGCGACGGCAAAGCGCTGATTGCCCACCGGGACGCCGACGCCCACCTCGGCGGCTACACCGGGCTGCGTGTCCCGGAAGACTGGGCGGATGGCCCGCTCCATCGAGCCGGCCTTCTGGCCGAGTTTGCCGACTGGTCCCCCAGCCTTTTGCGGCTCATCACCGAAAGCGGCGAAACCCTGATCCCCCGGCGCATTTACGCCCTGCCGGTCGGCCACCGCTGGGAGCATTGGCCCGGCGTTACCCTGCTCGGCGACGCCGCGCACCTGATGTCGCCGTTTTCCGGCGAAGGCGCAAACCTCGCCATGCGCGACGCCGCCGATCTGGCGTCCGCGCTCCTTCAAGGCGACTGGGATACGGCGGTTCAGGAGTATGAAACCGTGATGTTCGCCCGCGCGGCAGAAGCGGCAGTCCAGGCCGGGGAAGCCGTCGGCGAAGTTTTTTCCGAGGGCGGCCTGTCGCACGCCATCCAGGTCATGGAATGGCAGCGCGGCGGCGGAGACCCGTCGGATTTCCCGTCGGATGCTTACCCCATTGCCCAATAAGGGGATGTGACTATTGAGGCATTTCTGCGCCCCGTGCGGCCATCATTGCGTCATTCATCTGCTGGAAGAACGCATCGTAGCCGCCGCTCCGCTCGGCGAAGCGCCGGGACTTGACCCGCTCGACGACGATTTCAGCAGCGTCGGGGTTATTGGTCAGCAGGCTCATCGTTTCGCTAATATACTCTTTCAGCGGCATGGCGTTCGGATCACTGGCCTGGCGCTCACCCATCAGCGTGGTCTGGACATACGGCGGGATCAGCTCGATTACCTGTACCGACGTGCCTTTGAGCTGATACCGTAGAGACTCGGTATACGAGTGAATGGCCGCTTTGGTCGCGCTGTAGGTCGGGGTCATCGCCAGCGGCACAAACGCCAGGCCGGAAGTCACCGTCATCACCACCGGGTTCGGCTGCGTCCTCAGCGCCGGCAGCAGGGCGGCGGTCAGGCGCATCGGACCGACGAGATTTGTGGCGACTGTCGCTTCCATGATGTCCAGCGGCTCGGTCTGCGTTTGCAGGTTCTCGTTGACCATGATGCCCGCCATGTTGACCAAAACATTCAGCGCCGGATTTTCGGCGGCGACTTTAGCCGCGAACGCTTGAATGCTTGCGCTGTCCGCCATATCTACGGTGAAAGCCTTCATGCCGGGATTGGCCGCCGTCACTTCATCTAAGACGTTCTGGCGTCGGCCAGAGATAATCACCTGGTTGCCGAGGGCGTGGAACGCTTCGGCCAGCCCGCGCCCGATGCCCGACCCGCCGCCGGTGATTAAGATCGTGTTGCCTGTCATGTTCATGGTGTGTTCTCCTGTGTGTTTGTGACCGAGTGTTTGTGTGATGAAGACGCTTTCAAACCCATGAGAAGCAGGAACCAGACTTCTTCCAGCGCGGTGTCCATGCCGGGCTGGGTCCATTCGGACGCATGGGCGGGGTCGTGGAAGCGGGCCGTAGCGCTGAAAATGGCCCGGCTGACCACTGCCGGGTCGGCGATAGTCCATTCACCCCGCGCGTTGCCGTCCTCAATCAGCCGAACAAGCTGATTTGTTCGACGGCTCATGTAGCCGCTGAACACGTCCCGCGCTTCCGCCGCTAAAGCGGCATAAGTCGCGAACAGCTCCGGGTCGTCCAGCACGATCTGCTGCTTGGTACGGGTCAGTTCCCGCAGCCAGCGGCCCAGACGGTCTTCCGCCGGAGCGTCTTCGGCGACAATCGCTTCCAGCGGCACTAAAAACCGTTCCAGCCAGATCTGCGTGACGGCATCCCGCAGGGCGGCTTTGGAGGCAAAATGCCGATAAACGCTGCCGTGGCTGACGCCGAGGGCGCGGGCGACATCTACGACTGTCGCCTTGCTCGGCCCATACCGCCGCAGAACGTCTTCCGCCGCTTCCAGTATTTTCTCCCGCGTCAGCGTCGTCTCGCTCATCACTCCTCCATTCTACCCTATCAAATGACAAAATACACTTTCTGTTATTTTATTTTTGTCACAAAGCAAAAAGCCCCGGCAGATACTCTCTGCCGGGGCTTCGGTTCCTACTCGCTCAAAGTCGCCATGTCGATCACGAACCGATATTTCACGTCGTTTTTCAGCATCCGCTCGTAAGCCTCGTTGATTTTCCCGATCGGGGTCAGCTCGATGTCGCTGACAATGTCATGCTCGGCGCAGAAATCCAGCATTTCCTGGGTTTCGGCGACGCCGCCGATGTTCGAGCCGGCCAGTGTCCGGCGCTTGCCGGCCAGCGGGAAGGCAGAGACGGCGGCAGGCGTGTCGGGCAGGCCGACCAGCACCATCGCACCGTCGCGCTTCAAGAGGTTCAGGTACATGTTGAGGTCGTGGGGCGCGGAAACCGTGTCCAGAATAAAGTCGAACGTGCCGGCGAGCGGCTTCAGGGCTTCCGGGTCACGGGTGAGAACGACTTCGTCCGCGCCGAGACGCTTGGCGTCCGCTTCCTTGCCCGGCGAGGTCGTGAACTGGGTGACGTGAGCGCCGAACGCATGGGCGAATTTGAGCGCCATGTGGCCGAGGCCGCCGAGACCGACAACGCCGACTTTCTGGCCCGGCTGAACATTCCAATGCCGCAGCGGGGAGTAGGTGGTAATGCCCGCGCACAGCAGCGGCGCAGCCGCCGCCAGATCTAATTTGGGCGAAATGGACAGCACAAACGACTCGTCCACGACGATGTTGTCCGAATAGCCGCCGTAAGCTTCCGAGCCGTCGGGGAAGCGGCTGTTGTAGGTGAAGACCGTTCCGCCCGTGTCGCAGTACTGCTCCAGGCCGGTCCGGCAGCTTTCGCAGTTCCGGCACGAGTCCACCATGACCCCCACTCCGGCCAGATCGCCGACTTTGAACTTCGTGACATCCGCGCCGACCGCTTTAACCCGCCCGACAATCTCATGTCCAGGCACCATCGGGAACACCGAGCCGCCCCATTCGTCGCGGGCTTGATGCAGGTCCGAGTGGCAGACCCCGCAGTACGCGATCTCCACCTGCACGTCGGTCGGCCCGACTTCCCGCCGGTCAAACTCCCAGGGTGCGATCGGGTCTGTCTTGCTTTGGGCCGCATAGCCTTTGGTATTACTCATAATCTTCGTCTTTCTTTTTCTTACTTTTTCTTCGTCGTCAGTGTTCGCGCCTCTTAACTGCGCTCGGTGCAAGAAGGGTTCTCATACCACTTCCAGCCCATTCGGCAGGTGCGTCAAAACCGCGCAGCCGTCTTCAGTGACAACTACGTCTTCTTCCAGCCGCAGGCCGCCCCAACCCTCCAAATAGATCCCCGGCTCGACCGTCATCACCATGCCGGGGGCGAGGGTCAGCGTCTCGGAGCGGACCGAAAAGCCGGGGCCGTCATGCACCGAGCGGCCCAGCGAATGGCCGAGCGAATGGCCGAACGCATCCCCATAACCCTGTTCCGTGATGTAATCGCGGGCGACGGCGTCGATTTCTTTGCCGGTTTTGCCCGGCGCAATCGCAGCAATCGCTCGCTGCTGGCTTTCCAGCACAATCGCGTAGATCTCGCGCTGCTTGTCGGTGACAGCGCCGATGGCATAGGTGCGCGTGATGTCGGAATTGTAGCCGCTGACGGTCGCGCCCCAGTCAATCGTCACAAAGTCGCCGGCCACCAGCGGGCGCGGCCCGGCGTGATGGTGCGGGTGGGCGCCGTTCGTCCCAGACGCCACAATGGTCTCAAACGCCGCGCCGGACGCGCCGAGCTTTCGCATGGCAAATTCGAGTTCCAGGGCAAAATCCTGTTCGCGAGTACCGGGCTTCAGCAGCGGCTTGACTTGCTCCATCGCGGCTTCGGCAACGGCAATGGCGTTCTGGATCAGCGCGATTTCGTCCGCATCTTTGACCAGCCGCAAAGTCTCGACGATGTCCGATGTCGGAATCCATTGCCTATCGGGCAGCAGGGCTTGGAACTTCTCGAACTGGCTGACCGTGACGGTGTTCGCCTCAAAGCCCAGGCGCTTGATCTGAGGACGCGCCTCCAGAATACTTTTAAGCGCGTCCGCGTAGCTGCCGCTCCCGGCGGGAGTTTGGATAATCTCAAAGCCCGCGCACTCGCTTTGGGCGCGAAGCGTGTAGCGGGCGTCGGTAACAAAGAGGGCTTCTGTCGGCGTCACGACCACCTGGGCCGTAGACCCGGTGAAACCCGTAACGTAACCGAGATTGCCGGTATCGGTGACAAGAAGCGCATCAAGCGCGGGATCATGCGCGGCGAGGGCGCGGCGCAGGGCGTCCAGGCGAACAGCGGCAAAATGAGGCATCAGCGGTGGCTTTCTTCAATCAGGTTCTTGGCGGCGCTGAGGGCCATCAAGTAGCCGTAAGGGCCGAAGCCGACGACCTGGCCGGTGGTGACGGCGGAGATGACCGAGTGGCGCCGAAATTCTTCACGGGCATGGATATTCGACAGATGGACTTCAATCGTCGGCAGACGCGAGTCGGCGATGGCATCCCGGATGGCATACGAATAGTGGGTGTACGCGCCGGGGTTGATGACGATGGCATTGGCCTCACCCATGGCTTCCTGCACGAAATCCACAATCGCGCCTTCGGAGTTCGACTGTTTGATGGTCACGTCCACGCCGAGATATTTGGCATGGGCCGTGATCTTGCGGTTGACCGACTCAAAATCGTCTTTGCCGTAGGTGTCCGGGTCGCGGATGCCGAGCATGTTGAGGTTGGGGCCGTGAATGAGGGCAATACGGATCGGGCCGGAACGAGTAAGCTGCACAGGAAGTTCTCCGTAGATGGGTTAAGGGGTCGGCAGGACGGCTTCTTCGGGCAGAAGAATAGGGATGCCGTCTCGGATCGGATACACGCGCCCGCACTGGTCGCAGACCAGCGTGTCGTCTGCCTGCCGGAGCGGCGGGCGGTTCTCGTCGGCGGGGCAGGCAAGCACCGCCAGGAATTTCGGGTCTAAAGTAGTCATTTCTCATCTTTCTTGTGCTTTTTAGATGCACCGGTTGAGTGAGGCGCAGAATGAAGCCAGGTCGCACCGTGGCCCGGTTTTTGAGCGCGGACCCAAGACGCGCCGAAAATCGCGATTAAGCCGACGGCCATCAGAACGAAAATTAAAGTTCGCAGACGAAGCTCAGACTGCATCGGAATTTCTTTCTACTGGCTGAAACTCTCGTAATAAATCCGGCTGGCCGGAACGCCCATCTTCTTCAGGGCGCTCGCAAGGCTCTGAATGAACGGAGCCGGGCCGCAGAGATAAAAGCCTTTCCCCGAAATGTCAGGGACTAAACGGCGCAGCGCGTCCTCGTGGATGCGGCCGGTCTCGCCCTGCCAGCCCTCGCCGGGCTTGCTGAGGAAATAGCGGACACTCAGGCTCGGCCTGTCTGCGGCCTCTATCTCGGCCAGCTCTTCTCGGAACGCGATGCCGTCTTCCATCCGGTTTGCGTACAGCAGCAGAACATTCTTCGGAGTGTGCGTGTCCCGCAGATGCCGAAGCATACTGATCAGCGGCGTCACGCCGATGCCGCCCGCCAGAAACACCAGGCTGTCTTCGTCCGGGTGCAGCAAATAGGAGAAGCGGCCATAAGGCGCGTCCGACAGCACGACATCGCCCACCTGCGTCTGTCCCACGGTCTTCGTAAAGTCACCGGACCCTTTAATGGTCGAGCTGAGGACACCCGGCTGTGCCGGACTCGACGACAGCGTGAACGGATGCTCCTCGGCGGACTGGCCGTCGCGGCGAAATGTCAGGTACTGATACTGGCCCGGCAGGTATTCCGGGACCGGCACGCCGGGGGGCGGGGCGGCCGTGACGGTGAAAACGCCTGCCGCTTCCTGCCGCACGTCCGTCACCCGGTAAGGATGCTTCTTCAAAGAAAGCGGCAGCCCAAACCGCCGCCATAGATAAGCCAGGGCCGCCGCCCCCGCCAGCGTGATCCACAGAGCTTTCATCGGCGCGAGCTTCCAATCCCCGCCGGCCTGCATGACATGAAGGAAGCCGCTGACCAAGACAGCAACTGCCAGCAGGCTATGCGAAATCTGCCATGTCTGGTATTCCAAATGCAGCCGGGCGCGAAACGCCGCCTGCACCGCCAAAATAATCAATGCCAGCAGAGCGCCGCGACCGATCCAGATATACAAATGCTGATGCAGCCCGATCAGCAGGGGCCAGCCGCGCCGGGCCGCCGCCAGCAAAAGCGGGTGCGCGAGCAGCAGCGCCCCGACGATAATCCCCGTCGCCCGGTGGAACCGGTACACCAGGCTCATCTCAAAGTGCCGGTCCAGCCACTTGGCGCGGGACGCCAGCACGAACTGCATCAAAAGCATGGCGAAACCGACCAGGGCGACGCTTAGGCCGATCTCGTAGACAAACGACTCCCGGCCCCGCTTGCCGAGTACCAGCGCCGTCAGCAGCGGCGCGAAAACCGCCGCGAAGTAAAGCAGGATCAGGAAAATCGCCGGCGCTTTCGCAGACCGGCGCGGCGGCGGCAGATGCACTGCTTGGTCGCTTCTATCAATAACGGACATCTGGCAGGCTTTCTAAGACATTTTCTCACCCAGCCGCGTCAAAGGCCGCGAAAAACCCAGTGTTCCGGGATGATCTGAAAACAGCGATCTAAAAACTTGAGCATGTTGATCATACCGCGAGCATCAAACTGCAAGCTCGAAAATAGATACTCGGCGGGTGCAACAATCCCACGGATTTCCTGCCAGGGATACTCCGGGTTCGGGCCGTCATTTGCATTTGATGGCGCTAAGTCTTCAATTTGCCGTGCCAGGGGCAGCAGAGCCGCGATGTAGGCGTCAATCTGGCCTGGACCGCAGCGGCAGGCTTGTCGTAGCTGAACACTGCTTTTTACCGAACGCAGGAAGCCGACAAAAGCACGATGCACACTTTAATCGGCTGCCCGCCGCCGGGCGCAGTGGCAAATGCTTTGCCGAGCTTTTCCGTCGCCATTTGCAGAAAGTGCAGTTGATGGCAGAACGGCGCATTGTGAAAGCGCAGAAAGTTGAGCATCTCGAAATCCGAACGCGCCTGCACCATCAGAGCGCTGCGCCAGTCCATTGGCATAACTTTCTCCTGTTACTTTTTCGGCCAAAGCTGAATTGCATCTTCCCAGCCGCCCCAGCCGGACGGCAGCGGCAAAGTGAGCTTTTCTTCCGGGCGGATCAGTACGATTGCCGAGGGGAATGCCACATCGCCCGGCGGAAACGCACCGAAGTAGTATGGAACCATTTCTTCGCTGGGAAAAGTAATTGGGTCGAGAATAACCAAGCGCACGGTGTCTTG
The DNA here is from genome assembly GCA_965277885.1 of Capsulimonadaceae bacterium. GTDB lineage: Bacteria > Armatimonadota > Armatimonadia > Armatimonadales > Capsulimonadaceae > JANXMY01. The sequence goes on from CBDIDS010000003.1 coordinate 2,711,001, forward strand.
AGATGGGAACAGATATATTCCCGCCAGATCCGGCGATACTTCCATATTGTAGTCTGCCAGCTTGCGGGCGGCGGCTTCAATGGTTTCTTCTGCACTGTTCTTCTCCGCAGTAATCATTTGACACACTCCTCATAAATCTCTAATGTCTCGCGCCCGGCTTTTTCCCACGAAAACAGCGCCGCGCGTTCCGGGCCGCGCTCCCGCCACCGGGCCAGCACGGACGGCGACGACAGCAGCGTTTCAAGCGCGTGCGCCCAGGCGGACGAGTCGCCGAACGGCAGGAGTATTCCCGCATCGCCGACCACTTCCGGCAGGGACGATGCCCGGCTGCACAGCACCGGACAGCCGCAGGCCATCGCTTCCAGCGGCGGCAGGCCGAAGCCCTCGTAGCGCGACGGGTAGCACAGCGCATCCGCCCCGCCGTAGAGCGCCGGCAGGGCGTCGTCGGCGACATAGCCGGCCAGGACAATCTCGCGCGTCACTTCGGCGGGCAGCGCGGCTAATTGGGCGTCGGTCGTGTCCAGCCAGCCGCGCTTGCCGGCGATGATCAGCCGGTGGGGCGGCGGATACGGGCCGAGCTTCAGCAGCGCGAACGCATCGAGCAGGACTTCTAAATTCTTGCGCGGCTGCAAGACCCCGACGGCCAGTAAATAAGGCGTGTTGTCTAATCCAAGCGCAGTATTCGCCGCCGCGCGTGCGGTTTCCTGCCCGCCGTCCGGCACATGGAATTGTTTTCCGGCGGCTTCCAGAACAACATAGACTTTTTCTTTCGGGATTTGGGGATACGAGCGCAGGATGTCCCGGCGCGTGCTTTCCGAGACGGCGATCACCGCAGCGGCTTTCCGCATGGAGCGCGGGACAAACGTTTGGAGTATCCGCCGGTCTTTCGGCAGGAACAAGTCGGGATGGATTTGGAACGAGATGTCATGCACGGTCGTGACGACCGGGCAGGGAGCGCCGAGCAGCGGGATGTTATACTGGGTGTGACCGACATCAATCTTGTCGGCTTGGAGCGCCTTCGGGAACGCCGACAGCATCCATAAAGCGTCGTTTGCCGGCGTTGCGATCTGCCGCCACTGAAAATTCGAGCCAAGCATCGGCGGCTCGCCTTCAATCGGGCCGCGCGTGTACAGCACATACTCGTTGGCGGCGTCCACCGCCGACAGGCCGGACAGCAGGCCGCGCCAGTAGGTCCGGTCGCCGGTGAAGCGTCCCGACAAAGTTCGGGCGTCAATGCCGATTCGCATACGCTGAGTGTACCTGAGCGGGGAAGATTATCCGGTATACTGAGGCTAAGATATATTGAGGCTAAGAGGAAGCTGCATCGGAAGAAGCGTGGGAATAAATTCCTGCGCTGTATGCCTGCGGCATTACTTCGTATGGGGCGAAGCGCCCAGTGACCGCCTTCGCGGGCACAAGAAAGACTTTCCTATTACTCTGCTCCTTGTCCGCGCAGGCGGACATTAGGCGTCTGCGCCCCATACGAAGTAATGCCGCAGGCATACAGCGCAGGAATTTATTCCCACGCTTCTCCCCTACCTGAAACTGTTATGTCCACACGCAAAATCAAAGTGCTGCTGTTGATCCACGAATTGTCGCCGACGGGAGCGCCGAAAGTGGCGCTGAGTGCGTTTCAGCGGTTCGGGGATGCGGTTGAATTACGCACGCTGGCGTACATGGGTGGGCCGCTGGAAGCCGGGTTCCGGGCGCTGGGACCCGTGCAGACTTTGGTGTCCTACGGCTGGCCGGGGATGTCCGCGCCGCTGCCGTCGCTTGTGCGGTTTGCCGGACACCGGGGCCTCAGCCTTGCTAAAGGCCGACTCTGGGCCGGACCGCTGCGCCGGTGGAAGCCGGACGTTATCTACATCAACAGTGTCGCGGGCCTGCTGGCGGCCCGGCGTCTGCGGCTGCCACCCGCGCCGACCCTGCTCCATGTGCATGAGCTGGACCATGTACTGGCCCCGTTTATGAAGCATTCGCCTGCCCTGCTGCGCGATCTGCCCGCCCGTTATGTGGCTGTTTCCGAGGCGGTCAAAGAGGCGCTGACCGAGCGGTTCGGCATAGATCCGGCGAAAGTCGGGGTCGTGCCGGCATTTATAGATGTTCCCAGTGTCATTCCCGCCCCGCTGCCGCGCCAGGGCAGCCGGTGGGTGGTGGGAGGCGCGGGGGTCATCAACTGGTGCAAAGGGGCGCAGCTCTGGCTGCTGATGGCGGCGGAAGTCAAGCGGCTGCTCGGCGCGGAGAATGTGCGCTTTGTGTGGGTGGGCGTACCGGACAACGAGGAAGGCTGGCAGTTTGGGGAAATGGCCCGCAAGCTGTTCTTGACCGACGACATTGAGTTCGTGCCGTTCACGCCCACGCCGTCGGCGTATTATCAGAGCTTTGACGTGTTCGCGCTGACCTCGTGGGAAGAAACGGCGTCCCTGGCGCTTTTAGAAAATATGCTGCTGGAACGGGCTGTCGTCTGCTTCGCCGGAACCGGCGGCCCGAAAGAGTTTGCCGGGAAGGCGGGCGTCGTCCTCCCGGAGTTCTCGCCGAAGCTGATGGCCGAAGCGATTGCCGCGCTCTGCCGTGACCCGGCCCGCCGGGCGGCTCTGGGGCAAGCCGCCCGCCAGCGGGTGCTGGACTATTTTACGGCAGACATTCAGGCTCCGCATATTTTAGAAGAGATCCGGCGGGTTGCTGTGCTTTAGCGAAGCCGCTGCAACAGAAACTTGCCGAGCATTCGGACATGCAGCGCGGGCGGCAGCCCCGCACGGCGGGTCAGCGGGGAGCGGACATAGCGGAGCCAGCGGGCGGGAGCCGGGCCGGTGGTCTGGTAGCAGACGACAAGCCAGCGCTCGTGGAGCATCGCGGCGAAGGCCGCCGGATCATAGTATCCCGTGCGGCGGTTGGCGTCGGCGAGGCGCAGCAGCCAGGCTTCGGCCTCGTCCCGGCGGTTTCCCGTCGGGCGGCGCAGGTAGGTGTGCAGCGCGAGGTCGGCGGGAGTGGGATCAATGCCGAGAAGCGGCAAAGTGACCCGGTCGAGTGCGGCATAGACTTGATTTTGGGCGGCTTCACCGGCTCCGAAGAACGCGCTGCCGCCGGAAACCCGGTAGCGAAACAGGACTTCCGGGATGTTCGCCAGTGGGAACAGGCGGGCGGCCCGCTGCCACAGCTCGTAGTCCTCGAAGTGGCCGAATGGCAGGTAACGCAGGTGATGCGCGTCCAAAAACGCCCGGCGCATCAGAACGGCGGGATGGACCAGGGCGGAGTCGAACAGCAGCTTGGCCCGGATTGTCTCGGCATCCGGCGGGTGCGGAATGCGAAACTGGGCGTCGCCGAACGCTTCCGCCCAGACCCCGACAATGCCGATGGTTGGGTGCGCGTCCAAAAACGCGACTTGTTTTGCGAGGCGTTCCGGCAGATTGACATCGTCGGCATCCATGCGGGCAAGGTACTCGCCCTGCGCCATTTCGAGGCCGAGGTTCAGTGTCGCGGTCAGGCCGAGATTGCGCGGGTTTTGGACAAACCGCAAGCGCGGATCGGGGTAGGACTGCACGATGGCCGCACTGCGGTCGGTCGAGCCGTCGTCAATCACCAAGAACTCGAAGTCGGCGTAGGTTTGGGAGAAAATGCTGTCCATCGCCTCGCGCAAGTGGCGCTCGGCGTTATAGACCGGCATCAGCACGGTGACTTTGGGCGTCGTCACTCAGTGAAACCCATCTGAGTGAATGCGGTTTGGAACCGCTTCTGCCAGGTATGGTCGCGGAGGCAGCGGGCGCGTCCGGCGCGGGCGATGGCGTCTCGCTCGTTGTCATGCGTCAGGTAATAGTTGATCTTGGCGACCAGGTCGTCGGGGCCGTCATAGCAGACAATCTCTATGCCGATCTCGTAAAACTCTTCCAGTTCTTCCATATACTCGACTAAATAAAAGCCGCCGCTCATCGGCACTTCAAAGTCGCGCAGGCGCACCTGGACAATCCGGTTGTCGCCCAGATGGGTCTCGCCGCAGGCCGAAAAGCCAAGATTGATCTTGGCCCGGCTGTACATTCGGACAAGCTCCGTGTCCGAAAGCGGTCCGCCGAGCAGGTTCGGCGGCAGGGGGACCGGCGGCGGTCCGGTGCCGAGCAGGGTGCGTCCGGCCCAGCGCCGGAGCCGGCGGATCGGCGACGGCGGGGCAAACCGCTCCCAGCCCAGCCCCCAGACATACGGGGTCAGGCCCGCCGACACCAGGCGGTGAATGTAGTCGGGACGCTCGCCGTAAGCCTGCCCGACAAACGCGATGTCGTAGTCTTTCGGCAGATCAAACGGCTTGTAAACATCCGAGTTCGCCGCTTCCTGGCAGTACAGGGGGCGTGCGCCCATTGCTTTGTAATCTTTGAGCCGGAACTTCTCCGGCACGAGGCACCAGTCGTAATGCGGCGAGATCTCCGACACGAGATGAAGCTGATACGAGCCGTTGCAGTACCAGTTGACGGTGACAATGCCGAGCGCTTTGATCTCGTCAATCGCTTCGGGCAGCACGCAGGCATCGTAGAAGTAGGTGAACAAGAGGTCAATCGGCTGCGTCGCATGGGCCGCTTTGACCTGGCGCAAAAGCTCGGCGGTGACGCGCGGGCGGTTCGCGGCGATGAAGGCTTTCTGCTTCGGGTCGTGCGTGTTCGGGTGCCGGAACGTCTCGGCCAGGTCGTAGTCGAACTCGACCACATCATGCCCTAAATCTACCAGCGATTGATAGAGATTGCTTCGCCACAGCTCCGAGTGAAACGCCGCATTCGGCGACTTATCCGACGCATAAAAGATACGCATAGTAGTTAGAGAATTAACGCCGTTCCCACGCCTGCCGGTTGACGTAAATCGTGTTAATGTAGGTTTCACCGAACACGAAATACCCATTGGCCGTCATCCATTCCGAGACCTCGCTCACTTTTTCTTGGCTTTCAAACGAAACAGTTTCAACGCAAAAAACTTGAGGCTGGACTTTGTCCATCCGAAAGGTCTTCAAAATTTCTATGTCTACCCCCTCTGCATCCAGCGAAACGAAGTTGACGCCTTGCGGGTAGTGCTGTTCAATAACTTTGTTGACATCCAGCAGCTTGATCTTCACAACCCGTGCGATTTTCTCGCCGACTTTTCCCATTGCTTCTGCGCTTTCACGAGACAGCGTATTGAGCGCGTGTGATTTCATCAGGTAGAAATCAGCTTCTTCGGCATCATCAAAACCGATTGCCGCGTTCAAAAACACATCGCGCCGCCTCTTAGTGCGAAACAGCCGCGCATATTTTGGGTCCGGTTCCACACAAACGCCCTGACAACCTTTCTTGTAGAAGTAGTAAGTGTTGCTCAGGCTCGTCGGATGATGCGCCCCAATATCCAGATAAGAGGGTTTGGGTATTCCCAGGAAATGGAACGCAAGCGAAACAATACAATCTTCTCCTGCCTGAGAGTAGCTTGTTTTGACTGCCGCCGCGCCGTCCGGGTTTAGCGGGTGATAACGACCAAGAAGTTTGTACTTAAGGCGTACTAAACCCTGGCGAATTTGAGTTTTGAATGTCAATGTTGCGCTCAACTTAGTTTCGCTTCCAGTTTTCCCAAACGAACTCGTACTGGTAAGTGAGGGCGTGTGTTTTGGAAAGCCTCTGCTGAATTGACTTCATTCGAGCTTCGGCATTCGGCACGAAGTCGTGGAACTGCACTTGAATGTTTTTCATCTGCGTGATTAGCCCAGTATCCAGAAAATACTCCAATAATTCGTACTCGCCTCCCTCGATGTTGATCTTAATCAAGTCCACTTCGGCAATGCCGTTCTGCTCAAAGAATGTTTTCGACTCTACCAGCCGTCCTGCCTCTATTTGTTCGGCTTTTTGGAATACAGAAGAACCATCGTTGCTCAGGCCAATTTGGATTTCAATGTCGGCACAGCCGAGACCAAACGGATGCACCTGGATTTGCGCGTTTTTTGCGAAGCGCCTTCGGATATTGTCCGCGTAGGCTTGGACCGGCTCAAAAACCTGAACTGTGCAGCAGTAGCGGGAATAAATATCACTTGCCCATTGACCTTCATACCCGCCGAGATCAAGAACCAACGAAGATGCGCTCAGGTCGTACTCGAATCGGAGGTTCATGTGATTGGGGTTTTGATACCAGAGAGCAACGCGCCGCTCCATAGGATGTGACGCGATACGCCGACCTGCACCACTCAAAGCTCTGCTGACTTTGTCCAGCAGTCTACGGGCCGATTTTTGCAATGGGTTCATTGGTCTTCTGGGTGTGGCTGATCCTGCCAAGCGGTTTTGTCAACAAAAATCGTGTTAATGTAGGTGTCGGCGTAAACAAAATAGCCCTGCCGCAACATAAATTCAATCACGTCAGCTCCCTTCAGCGCCCCGGCGCGACGCTCTGAGAACACGACGGTTTCTATACAAAAAACTTGCGGACGCCAGCGATTAAAATCAAATGCCTGCAATATGTCAAAATCTAATCCTTCTATATCCAAAGAAATGAAATTGGGGGCGCTATCAAAATGCTTTTCTACAATTTCATTGACGGCAACTACCGGCACTTTAATCTTCTTGGCGATTTTGTACGAGGTTTCCGCTTCAAACCGTTCCGCTTCTTTTTTCGAGAAGGTGTTCAAAGTGGGAGCTGACATGACAAAAAAATCCGCTTCCGCAGAAGTTTGAGTTCCCACTCCAACATTTAAGCAAATATCACGTTTGCGTTTCTGTCGGAAGCCCCTGAAGTAAATCGGGTCAGGCTCGACGCAGACACCGTAGCTGTGCTGAAGATAGAAATAGTAGGTATTGCTGAGAAAGGTCGGGTGATGTGCTCCTAGATCCAAGTAACTGGGTTTGGAAATACCAAGCCATCCGAATAAATAGGAGATAATTAGGTCTTCGCCGCATTGGGCGTAGCTTTTTTTGTAGTCTTGACTTGGCAGCATCCGCCGAACTCTGCGGAATATTTTCCTGATGATATTTATCATACGCTTATCCACTGACTCGCTTTTTGTTTCACGCGCGACAGCAGTGTCCGCGAATAACAGCGATCCGGCTGGATTTTGACAATTTGTTTCGGCTGGGCGCTCCGGCCTGCCGCCGCAAAAGAGGCCAGCACCGGAAACAGATTGTACTCGTTCAGCACTCGTATTTTCGCGTATTGACGCATCTGCGCCGACGCTTCATACCGGCTGTTTTCAATAGCGTCGGCGACGGCATTTAAACTTTTGTCGAAGTCGGCCAGGTCCAATTGTGTCAGGACGTCTTCGGCGAAATACGCGCCGATGTTCGGGCAGCCGGCATACAGCGGATACGCGCCGGCGAGCAGAGCGTCCGAAAGCTTTTCGGTCCAGTAATCGGGATACGAACCATTTTCAATCACGACATGGTACTTGTAGGGCGCAATCGCGTCCCATTTGTCTTCCACGTCCCGAAGGCCGCGCCCGAACACGTCTATTTCCCCGCCGAACCGCTGCTTCAATGCCTCGACAAATGCCAAGCGCCGCTGATGCCCCGGCGTGATGGTCTTATCCGACGACAGCACGGACAGCAGCTTTGTCTTCGGCACGGCACGCAGCGCCGACAGCTCATCGTAATCTTTGGTATAGGTTTTGTCCCATTGTCTGGTTTCGCGCACATACCGGCAGCCGACCATCCACGGCATCGCCTGCTGGCGATTGATGATGTTTGGATGCACTAAATCCCGGTGGCTTGTCAAAACGGCGCCGAACTGAGCCAGAAACCGCCGGTGGTACGTTTTGACGCTCGGCGGCTCGCCGGTGATGAGAAGCGTATTTCCCAGCGGGCAGCGCGTTGTTTCCGGCCGCAGAACATCGTCGTAAACCACCCAAAAATCGCACTCGTCCACGTCTTCGTTGATCAGGAACCGGCAGTCGCTCCAGATCCCAGCCCGGCCCGGCGTCTGCCGGGTCAGCGGCCATTCCGGGAAATTTGTGGAGAGCTTGACACGGATCATCGCCGTTTCCACTTTCGGGTCAGTTTTTGAGCGGCAATCAGCAGCAGCCGCCGGAACGAAAGGTGTGCGCCGGGCCGAACAAAAAACGCATTGCCACCGGAGGTATATGCCAGCGCTTCAACTTCCGGGCGAAATCCTTGAGCTTGCAGCCAGTCCCGCATCTCCGGGTAGAGGGGATTACCTTCATAAATCTCGACTGTTGCCGCCTCCAAATGGATCGCTTGCACCGTTGCCAGCAGGCGCGGGGCGGCCTTCAAGGCCGCCAGCTCTCCGCCCTGCATGTCCAGCCAGAGGAAATCAACGCGGGAACAGTGGTTTTGCTCGGCCCAAGCGTCGAGGGTAAGCGCCGGAACCGTAATTTGTTCGTTGAACACAACATGGGGATTGATCGCGTGATGCTCTTTCGGGACCAGCAGGGAGCTGGCCGCGTCGGTGCCGCCGCTGCTGACGTGCATGGTCAGGTCGGCATTAACCCCAGCCAGCGCAATCGGATACCGACAGATGTTGGCAAGATGCCCGGTATTGAGTTCAAGCTGCCGAAAGACCGCCGGAACCGGCTCAAAGGCATGCACTATCCCCTGCGGCCAGAGCAGGCTCATCTGCACAGTTTCCGAACCATTATGCGCCCCGGCATCCACCACGACAGGCGCGGACGGCAGAAACAGCGCAATATAGAAGAGCGGAATGTTCTCCTTGGTCATCTTCGCCGCCCGCCGCAAAGTCCAGTAAAGAAGATGATGAACAAACTTCAAGTTTTCGGTTCTTCCCTTCCAAGTGCCTTCGTCCGCCGCCAAACTTCGCTAAACAACTTGACTTTGTCACGCGCGACGGGCTTGATGACGGACAAAACACGCCAGCCGGAGAGGCGAATGGCGGCTCCGAGCAGGCAGTAGGCTTTCAGCTTTGCGCCCGCCGCCGGACCGTAGAAGCGCGAGAAAAAGTAAAAGCGGCTTTCGTTGTAGGCGGACACCATGCGGGCGCGTTTCTGCCAGTCCGCGCTGCTGCTCGCGCCGAGGTGATGCGTCACGCGGACGCCGGGCGCGAAGACGACGCGCCAGCCGGACCGGCGCAGCCGAAAGTTCAAGTCTACGTCTTCATTATACATGAAATAGTGCGGATCGAAGCCGCCCATCTCACGCCATGCTTCCGGGCGGATCAGCATGAATGCGCCGCAGATTTGATCCACGTCTTTAGAAGTGCTGTTCTGGGGCGCAATTCGGGGCGCAGCCGCGTTCGCGCCGGTAAAAGTCTGCTCGCGCAGGACGCCGAGCAGCGTCGGATCGTCGCCGTAAGACGTTTGCGGGCGTCCGTCGGGCCACAAAAGCTGTCCGCCGACAAGGCCGATTTTCGGGTCCGAGGCCAGCACGGCGAGAGCGGCGGAAAGTGCGCCGGGCAGAAGTTCGGCGTCGGAGTTCAGGAGGCAGTAGGCGCGGCCCGAAGCGTCCGACAAAGCCAGGTTGTTCGCGCGTCCGAAGCCTAAGTTTTCGCCTGTTTCAAGGACGCGGACGGAGAGAAACTCGGCGCGGACCATCTCCGGGCTGCCGTCGGCGCTGCCGTTGTCGGCGACAATGATTTCCAGCGTCGCCTCGCCGTCCGCTTCCCGTGCCAGAAGCGAGCGCAAACAAGCCCGCAGCAAGTCTTTCGTGTTGTAGGAGACAATGGCGACAGAAATATCGGGCGCACTACGATTCATGGTGGAAGTTTGCCCGGTATTCTGCTAAAACTTCCGCCGTCGGGCCGTCGCGCCGCAGGACGCCTTTGTCGAGCCACAGCACCCGCTCGGCCAGCCGCTCGACATGGTCCAGCTCGTGCGTCACCATCAAAATGGTCTTGCCCTCGGCCTTGAACTCCTCCATCTTGCGGAAGCACTTCTCCTGGAAGCCCTCATCGCCGACGGCCAGCCCTTCGTCTACCAAAAGCAGATCGGCGTCGAGGTGAACGGCGATAGAAAAGCCTAAACGGAGCTGCATCCCCGACGAATACATCCGCACGGGCAGGTCCATCGCCTGCCGGTCCAGCTCGGCGAAGTCTAAAATGGCATCGTAGCGGGCCGCAACGTCGTCTTCGGAGAGTCCTAAAATGACGCCGTTGAAGAACACGTTCTGCGCCCCGGTCAGCTCCGGGTCGAAGCCCGCGCCAAGCTCTAAGAGGCTCATCATGCGCCCGGTCAGCCGCGCTTCCCCCGCCGTCGGCAGGTAAATCCGGGATAGAATAGACAGCAGCGTACTCTTCCCGGAACCGTTGCGCCCGACCAGCGCGACCGTTTCGCCGGGGGCGATCTGAAACGAGACACCATCCAGCGCCCGGCGAATCTCGTACCCGGAGACGGTTTCGCGCTGCGCCAGCGACTTCGCCAGCGCCGCCGCGTGGCTTTTCAGCGACCCAAAGCTGCGGTGGTAGACCCGGAACTCTTTGACGAGATTTGAGACTTCGACGGCCCCCCCGCCCCAATTCTGGGGAGCAATACAGATTGCAGACACAGGCCGATTCTGTTCCGCGTTTGGCTCCCCAGAATTGGGGCGGGGGGGCTTCTTGCTCATGGCCGCTCCGTAAACTTCCATTTGTGGCTGTTGAAGAACGCATAGCCCCACAAACAGATCAGCGCCGAGGTCGCCGTCGCCAGCGCCAAGTAGCGCCAGTCGAACGGAGCGCTGTAGACAATCGGGGCGTTGACGTTGGAAATAATCGCTTTGCCGAAGAAGACCTGCTTGAACGCCGTGATCAGCCAGGCCAGCGGGTTCGCCAGGTATAAATGGTAGACCCACCATTGGATCCTTGCCGGAATGCGCGGGGAGTAAAAGACGTTCTCGGCGAAGTAAATGATCGGCAGTAAGTAGAACAAGAAGCCCATCGTCAGCGAGATAATAAACTTCACGTCCTCGTAAAAGACGTTCGCTGTGGCGACAAAGAACGCTGCGCCGAGGGTCAGAAGAAACAAATCGGCGATCAGCAGCGGCAGCCACAAAATCACCAGCGGCGGCAGGCCGGGCCAGCCGAACAGCAGCGGGGTCAGCGCCCAGCGATACACAATGAAAATGCCGAGAGACACCAGAAACTGGAAAAAGTTCTGGCAGACCGTCGCAATCAGCGGGATTTCGCGGGGGAAGTAAACTTTTTTGAGCAGGCCCAGCTTGCCCAGCACCGACGTGGACGAGTCGAGGATCGCCGTTTGGAAGAACGTCCACGGAACAGTCGCGCAGAAGATATAAGCACTGAGATTTTTCGGCCCGGAACCGAGAATATAGCCGATGGCGATGGTCAGCACAAAGACTTGGATCAGCGGACTGACCATTGTCCAGGCAACACCCAGCACGGAGTTTTTGTAGCGCACCCGCAGGTCGCGCTCCACCAGGGTGCGGACCAGGTGCTTGTAGCGCCACAGCTCGGCCACCTCCGCTCGGAGGCCGAGACTAGCCGTGCGAGCGGTGATGATAACAGCGGCAGGGGACGTAAATGACGACGGTGTCATAGGGGTTTTCAGGGGAACCGTGGCCTACTCGGTTTCATCGGGGCCGGCGGCAAGCTCCAGGTCAACGTCCTGGGCGCGGGCGGGTTCCAGCAGCTTGAGCAGCTCCGTGCGGGGGATCAGCACTTTGCGCTTGCCGGCGATTCGAAACGCATTGAGCTTGCCCTGGCGTATGTAGGAGCGAATGCTGGACTGGCTGAGCTGCAAGTAGGCCGCCGCCTGTTCGACGGTCAGCAGATCTCTGGATTCGGACTCCATCCGGTTCGGGTTCTCTTTCTTGGGCCGCACGTCTTGAGGCGCGGTGTAGTGGTGTAAGTTTGCCTTGCTTTTGTTCAGTATATCTTAATTGTCAGCCGTTGTCAACAAACGCTGTAAAATCTTCACGCTGCGCTTTTCCTCTTTTTCTTGACACCCGCTGCCGACTATGTTAAAATTACCTGGGTTAAACATATGAAGCTTCTTTTTACCCTCTGCGTCGGCCTTGCGCTGACGATGGGCCGTGTTTCGGCGGACCCGGCGGGCGACTTTTTTAAGGCGCGTCAGGCCGCGTCCGAGCATCTTGTCACCGGTGCAAGCGTGGCCGATGCGCTGCATCAGCCGGGCGCGTATGCGGGGCAGGTGCTGGAAACGGCGGCGACCGTCAGCGGAGTCGTGTCGGCGGGCGACGACAAAACGGCGCTTCTCTCCCTGGCCGACGGCTCCTCGGTGGCGCTGCCGATCCCGGCGGGTCTGCGCGGGGCGGGATGGCTGGACTCCGGCGCTTCGGTGCGGGTGCTGCTGGCGGCGGTGGCCGACGATCCCAATTTACCGTCGGGCCTGCGCCTTCTGGCCGTCGCGCCGGAAGGCGACATCGTGGCACGAGATTTGCTGGCGCGTCGCCAGGCCGCTTTGACGGCGTCAGGACGGGGGCGACGGCTGGCCTCGCGCAGCCTGACGACGCGCCGGGACGGGCGGCGTGCCGTGGTCTTCTTTGCCGACGCCAATCCCGGCCATCCCGCCGGGGCGTTATCTGCCCGCGCCCTGTCTATCTATGCCCCGTATCGCAGTTTAGTCCGCCGCTGGAACCGGCGTCTGTCGGACACCGACGTAGACAAGATCACGACCAGCATTCTTTATTTCAGCGACATCAACAATCTCGACCCGCGTTTGCCGGTCGCCATGATCATCGCCGAGTCCGACTTCGACCTGTATTCGACCTCCCACACCGGCGCGATGGGCCTGAGCCAGCTTATGCCGGAAACCGCGCGAGGAATGGGCGTCACCAACGCTTACGACCCGGTGCAGAACATCGGCGCGGCGGTGCATATCCTGCGCGGCCATTTGGACAGCTACGGCGGCGCTCCCGCAAACGCCGGGATCATCCCGTTCAGCCAGATCGCGCTGACAATGGCGGCGTATAATGCCGGTCCCGGCGCAGTCCGTAAGTACCACGGCGTCCCGCCCTACCGCGAAACCCAGCGCTACATCAAGCGCGTCGCCGCCCTGTACCGCCAGATGTGCGCCGGGGATACCGTGCAGCAGGCATCGGCGAAATAAGAACCCCTTTCGCTCGTTCCTATGCCTTCGGCATTACTTTGTATCTGCTCCTTTCCCGGTTAGGGAAGGGCAATACAGAGTTGACGAAAGGCATAGGAGCGAGCGAAAGGGGTTCTTTCACATAAAAACGCCGCCGGCTGATGCCGGCGGCGTTTTATGTAAGCGTTCGCTTAGTGAATCGCCCAAAACAAGCGATAAACCGACAGCACGGCGCTGGAAACCACCAGCCCGACCATGCCCAGCTCGGCCCAGTCCAGCCGCAGACCATGAAGGCGTGCGGTGCGGGCAGCAAGCCGGGATGTTCCGGCGGCGGTACGGGGCAGCGAGGCGCTCAATGGGGACAAAAGCCCTTCCGGCTGCACTGCCGGCGGGGAAACTTCGCGCCCTGAGTCCTGGCGGAGCCCGATCTCCTGATGAAGCGTGGGTGCCATATTAATCTCCTTTGATTGTGTGGCGTCCGCCGCGACAGTGCGGCGGGTGGCGAGAAATTCGCCGTTTTAGTATACCCGATGCTGTTGGGTAAAAGCGCGGTATTACCTTCGGTAATTGCCGGTTTCGCGGCATCAGCCGCAAATCTTTTGACGCATTCAGGTTCACTGTAATAACAGCAGTGGGCAGCGAGTGGTTCCGACTCAGGCCGATGCCCGCACCGAGCAAGGCTACGCCTGCACCGAGCGGTGCAGCTTGATGTGGTGGAGGCCGAGCGAATGCAGGGTGTGGTAGCGGACGCCGAAATGACGGATGGCAAGGCGGGAGTGGGTGACGGCTTGACGGGCCAGAGTCTTTTCCTGCGGCGTGAAGCCGAGCAGAAGCAGAGCGCAGGCGGCAGCGAGCGTCCGAGCTGGCCGGGAGTTCCAGACACGCACAGGACGCACGGGGGCAGGCGAAGTCAAATGGGCTTGCAGGACCGCGCCGGACGCCAGCGCGAGGCTGCCGGAGTAGACAAGATAACGCGGCTCCCACTGGGTCGCGAATTTACCTTTGAAGGCGTGCAAACCCTGGAAATTGTAGGCCCGGTTCAGCCGCGTGTAGAGGAAGCGGCGCACGGACGAAGTCCCGGCACTGTCAGCGGCATCGTCTTCGCCGGCCAGAGGCGACATCCCCAAACTGAGCGTCTGTGCGCCTTCGGTCGCAAACTGCGTCGCTGCCGAGACGATCAGAAAATCCATAACGCCGTGCAGCGTCTCGGCCTGTCGGCGCATCAAATCTAAAGTCCAGCCCGACCCGAAGGCCGGGACAAAGCTCGCAAACGCCAGCATCCGGCCCGTATTCGCGTCGCGGGCGACAAAATAACGGCTTTCCGCAAACAACGGAGAGTACGGATCGAACCCGCCCATCGCAAACCAGCCTTCGTTCGCGCCGTGCGCCGACCGCCAGCCCGCCGAAATCGCCTCCATTTCGGCGATGCAGGCGGCAGGCGGCGGAGCCTCCGGCCCATAAATTTCCAGAACGACACCCGCTTTTTCCACACGCCGCAGGTCGTTCCGCAGCTTCACATACTTTTTGCCGGCCAGCGCGAAATCCGGCAGTGTGATCTGCGCGTCTTCGCCCACTTTGACCGCCTTCAGCCCGGCGCCTGCATACACGTCCAAATTGCCCGGCGTGGTCTGGTAGAACACCGGCTTCCAGCCCTGACGCCGGCACAGCGCGAGATAGCTGGTGATCGCTTCCGGCGCAGCGTCGGGATCGCCGAACGGGTCGCCGAGGGCCAATGCCTGCCGTCCCTGGACCCGGTAGGCGATGCCCCATTCGACCTCGCCCGGCGGGCTGAACAAGTAACGCTTGTCGGCCAGCAAGGCGAAGTACAGCAGCGGCGCCGCGCCCCACCCTGCGAGAAGCCGCCGCGCGTCTTCCGCCGTACCCTCTTTACTGCCATTTTCCGCCGCCAGTGCCGGTGTTTTTGCAAGTGTTATCATAGGTAACTCATTTTACCACAGCTTTTTCGGGATGGCAAACGGCCAGCTTATTCAGAATAACCAGGTAAAATCAAGAAAAAGGAGAAGCAGTTATGACATTGACACTTGCGCCGGAAACCGAAGGGCGTCTGCGAGCGGCAGCGGCCCAACACGGTCTTGCCCCAGAAGAGTTCATTGATGTCCTGCTGGAACAGAGTGACCGCAATGAAGTTTCGGCGGCGGATGCAGAACAAGAACGGCTGCAAAGCGTCTTCGAGCGGCTTCATGCTAAGGCGCTTGCCCTGGAAGTCAAGCCAGCGCCTGAAAGACCTGATCGTGCGCCGGAAGAAGTTCAAGTGGGCGAGATCATAGTAGAAAAGTACCGTAAACAGGGATTTAACTTATGAGGCGTCAACATGGAACACTTGCTGACACGGGGCCGCTGTTCGCGCTTGTGGATGCTAAAGGTCAGCCGGACCAAAATGCCCGCTGCCGTGCCTTGCTGCCATCGCTGGCAAAACCGCTGGTCACCACCTGGCCCTGCTTCACGGAAGCACTTTATCTTTGCCTACAGCGCGGACAATGGCCGCAGCAAAATCTGCTTTGGGACATCTGGCGTGACGGCGCAGTACGCATTCATTCCGCATCTGAACAAGAAACCGCGCGTATTGCAGAGCTAATGGAACAGTACCGCGACAGGCCAATGGATTTGGCCGATGCCTCGCTCGTTGCGCTGGCGGAAACAGCGGGCTACACGCGCATCTTCAGCATTGACAGTGATTTCTATGTCTACCGCCTGGCGGATGGATCGGCACTGGAAGTCGTGCCAGGACCGATGAGCAAAGGTCGCTGAAGCTGAAACCGGCATTGGAAGTGTCAGATTTGCAGCGTGTCGTCTACCCCCGCCCGCGCGTGTACGTCCCGCGCCGCCGGGACGAGATTTGGTTGCTGACTAAGTTGCGTGTTTTGGCGACATCGGCTTCGGTGGCTTCTCTCGCGGTTTCTTTCGGCTTGGGCTTCGGTTTCGGCGCGTCGTCTTTCTCAGCCAAAATCTGCTTGATGGGCGACTTGGGAACATCGGCGGCGAGCTTCGGCGGCAGGAACTTTGCCAGCACTTCCACCATCTCTTCGGCGGTTTGGAGCATCTTGGCGGGCTGCTCCGGGGAAGCGACGAAGACGACATCGGGCAGGAACTGGTGCTGCATATAAGTTCGGGACAGCCGCTTGATGCTTTCCTGGGTCAAATGCGTTCCCGAAAAACGGATCGCAAGACGCCGCTTTTCGGCGACAATGGCGGAGACGCCGACTTCGGCGCAGCGCAGGCGCAGGCGCAGAATGGCAAGCAGGTTCCAGACCGGGCGCGGCGGGTCGCCGTAGCGGTCTTCCAGCTCGTCCTGAATGCGCTGGACATCACCGATTTTTCGCACAGCGGTCAGCTTCTTGTACATCAGTATCCGCTCGGCCTCGCTCGGAATGTACGCGACCGGCAGAAGCGCGTCGAGCGGCAGGGAGACGTTCGGCAGTTCAAACTCACTTTCGACCGGCTGGCCGCGCATCTCGTTGATGGCCTGCGAGAGAAGCTGGGTGTACAAGTCAAAGCCGACGGTGGCGACGGTCCCCGACTGGGCGGCTCCGAGTAAGTTACCCGCGCCGCGTATCTCTAAATCCCGCAGGGCGACTTTGTAGCCGCTGCCGAGGTCCGAGAACTCGCGGAGTGCGCCGAGCCGCTTTTCGGCGACATCCGACAGCATCTTATCTTTGCGGTACAGCAAATACGCATAGCCTTGGCGCTTGGACCGCCCGACCCGGCCACGTAATTGGTAGAGCTGGGCGAGGCCGAGGCGGTCGGCGTTGTCTACAATGATCGTGTTGACGTTTGGAATATCCAGGCCGCTTTCGACAATGGTGGTGCAGACCAGCACGTCAAACTCTTTCTCGGCGAAGCGAAGCATCACGTCTTCCAAATCGTCCGCGTGCATCTGGCCGTGGGCGACTTCGACGCGGGCGGTCGGAACCAAGCGGCGGATCTTTTCGGCGACGTGGGATATGCTTTCGACCCGGTTGTGCAGAAAGTAAATCTGGCCGCCCCGGTCCAGCTCGCGTAAAATCACTTCGCGGACTAATTCGTCGTCGTATTCTTTGACATAGGTTTTGATCGCCATCCGGCCTTCCGGCGGGTCGTCAATCAGCGACATATCCCGAATGCCCGACAGGGACATATGGAGCGTGCGCGGGATCGGCGTCGCCGTCATGGTCAGCACGTCCACGTTCTTCTTCATCTGCTTGATGCGCTCTTTGTGCGTCACCCCAAAGCGCTGTTCTTCGTCCACGACCAGCAGCCCCAAGCGGTTAAACTTGACGTCTTTGGACAAGATCTTGTGCGTCCCGATCACGATGTCTACCGTGCCGTCTTCTAAGCCCCGCAAAGTCTCGGCGGCCTCGGCTTTTGTGACAAACCGGGACAGCATCTCAATCCGCACAGGGTAGGCGGCCAAACGCTCCCGAAAGGTTTTGAGGTGCTGCTGGGCTAAGATTGTCGTCGGGCAGAGAACCGCCACTTGGCGGCCTGAATTGACCACTTTGAACGCCGCCCGGATAGACACTTCCGTCTTGCCGTAGCCGACATCGCCGCAGATCAATCTATCCATCGGCTTGTCGTCTTCTAAGTCCCGCTTGACATCTTCAATCGCCGCGAGTTGGTCCGGCGTTTCCTGGTAGGGGAACGCTTCTTCCATTTCCGTCTGCCAGGGCGTGTCCGGCGGCAGGGCGTGGCCGGTCGCGGCCTTGCGGGCGGCGTACAGCTTGATCAGGTCAGCGGCCATCTCCTGGACCTGCTTTTTGGCCTTTTTGGTCGCCCGCGCCCAGTCCCCGGAGTTCAGGCGCGTCACGGTCGGCGGCGAGTCCGCCGAGCCGATGTACTTCTGGACCCGGTCTACCTGATCGGTCGGCACATACACTTTGTCGCCGCCGTCATACTCCAAAAGCAGGTAATCGCGCTCGGCCCCGTCAGTGCCTTTTAAGCGCGAGATGCCTGCGTAGCGCCCGATGCCGTGATGGATATGGACGACAAAATCACCTTCCCGCAATTCCAAATAGGACGTGATCTTCAAGCCCTCTTTGAAGGCGCGTTTGGGAGGCTTCTGGTGCGCCCGATGCCCGAAGATGTCCGTGTCGGTCGCCAGCATGAAATTGGCTTCAGGCAGCTTGAAGCCGCCGAGCAGTGAGCCGGGCAGGACAAAGACGCCCGCCTCGCCGCCCGGTTCCAACCTATCTTGCGGGGAGATAGGCAGCTTATGCTCCGCGAGTATCTGCCGCATCCGCTCGGCCTGCTCGGTGACGATGACGCACCGGAAGCGGGCGCCGAGCCAGCCGTCTACGGCCTCAAAGAACGCCGGCAGCCGCCCGGCGAACAGCTCCATCGCGCCTGCCTGGGTCGGAATGGAAGCTTTGATTTTGACGCCGCCGAGGCCCCGGCCTAAGAGAGCCAAAAAGACGGCGGCATCTTCGCGGGCGATTCGGGCTTTGATCGTGTCAAAGCCGCAGGCGTGGGGCATATCGGGTTTGAGGTACTCGCCCCGTGCCGCCCGCGCGTCCATAATCTCGGCGATCTCGCCTTCGCGCTGCTCCCACCGCGCCTCGGCCTGGCTCGGCTCGTCAAGCACAATCAGCGCGTTTTCGGGCAGGTAATCCAACGCGCAGACCGTGTCATCGGGATACAGATACGGCAGGTAGTATTCCAAAGCGTCAAACGTGAGACGTGCTTGAAGCTGGGCGATGTCGCCTTCAATGCGCTCTTCTAAGCGCTCGGCGTGTTCCGCGCCCCGGTCATCCAGATTGGCTTTCTTCAAAGCCGACGCCCGGCCCGGCAGCTCGCGCTTTAATCGCGAGACGGCTTCGGCAACCGCTGCGTCTTCCAGCGGCACTTCGCGGACAGGGGCGATGACTACCGACTCGGACTTGCCGACCGAGCGCTGGGTCTCCACATCAAAGGGCCGGATGCTTTCAATGTCGTCGCCGAAGAAGTCCACGCGGAGGGGCAGGCGTCCGTCGCCGGGGAAGATGTCTAAGATGCCGCCGCGCCGGGTCCATTGTCCGGGCTGCTCGACCGCCTCCACCCGGTCATAGCCGAATTCGGTCAGCGACTTTTCGAGCGCCTCAATTTCCACTGTCTCGCCGACCGTCAGCGCGACCCGCCGGTCTTGGAGCAGCTCCGGCTTAACTGTCCGCTGAAGCCACGCGCCGATGGGGCCGACCGTGATTTTTGCCGTGCCGAGGGCTAATTTTTGCAGCGCCGCGACCCGCTGCCCGGTCAATGCGAGATCGGGCGCTCCTTCGGCAAAGATCAGGGTTTCGGTGGTAGACGGCAGGGAAATTAGCGCGTCGCCGTCCACCCCATAGCGGGCCAAATCGGCGGCGAGGCGTCCGGCCTGGTCACTGTTATAGGAAATGACGACCAGGGGCCGGTCAAGCTCGCGCTGAAGCTGGGCCAGCAGCCAGCCTTTGGCCGGCACGGGCAGCCCTTCAAGCTGGGTGACGCCGCCTGCTCGGACGGCTTCTTTCAGTTTTTGGTACGCCGGGTAATCGTCGGCCAGGCCGGGCAGTTCACGCAGGTCCATTCGCGGTTCTTTCTGTAACGCTTGCTGAAATGTTTTTCGCCGGTTGATTATACCCGGATTGGGCGTCTAACAAGTCAGGAAGCGCGTGGGACTGAAGTCCTGCGCTGTGGGGCGAGGACGCCTAATGTCCACCTTCGTGGACAAAGAATAGGACACCAGTTACAGTCTTCTCCTGTACCCGCGAAGGCGGTTACTAGGCGTCCTCGCCCCACAGCGCAGGACTTCAGTCCCACGCGCTTCCTGACTGTCAATTTCCTACCAGATATTCACCCGTGCTGCCGCTGCTGTCCGCGTCTCGCCTGCCGGGCAGGGGAAGGCCGCGGCGAACTCCGGCAGATTTGCCAGCGGGCCAAGAACCCGGAACCGGTTCGGGGCGTGCGGGTCGGTCGCAAGGCTCATCCGCAGGGCTTCCGGGCGGACGTTCTGCCGCCAGATTTGGGCATACGCGAGAAAGAACCGCTGCTCCGGCGTGAAGCCGCCGATCTTGACGCGGGGCTTGCCGACCTGCGAGCGCTCAAATGCCAGGTACGCGATCTTGACGCCGCCTAAATCGGCGATGTCTTCGCCGAGCGTCAGATGCCCATTGACATGGGCATCGTCCACGGCCACAAACCGGTCAAACTGGGCGGCGACTCCGTCGGCACGGGTTTGGAAGTTTTTCTTGTCGGCGGCGGTCCACCAGTCCTTCAAATTCCCGTCTCCGTCGAACTGCCGGCCCTGGTCGTCGAAGCCGTGGGTCATCTCGTGGCCGATGACCGCGCCGATGCCGCCGTAGTTCGACGCATCATCGGCCTTCGGATCAAAAAACGGCGGCTGCAAGATGCCGGCGGGAAAGACGATCTCGTTGCCGCTCGGCGAGTAATAGGCATTGACGGTCGGCGGGGTCATGCCCCACTCGGTTCGGTCTACCGGCTTGCCCAGCTTCGCCAAATCCCGATTGAAGTCAAAGCGATTGGCAGCCAGGACGTTCACGACATACGACGGGCTATTCACTTGCAGCTTGGAATAATCGCGCCAGTGGTCCGGGTAGCCGATCTTGATCCGCATCTTGTCGAGCTTGACCACAGCTGCTTTTCGGGTGTCTTCGCCGATCCAGTCCAGCGACTGAAGCCGTGTCCGCAGGGCGGCTTTGACATTCTGCACCAGGGTTAATGCCCGCGCTTTCGCGGCGGGCGGGAAGGCTTCGGCGACATACAGCTGGCCGAGGCCCTCTCCCAGCTCGCCGTCGGTTTCCCGCAGTACCCGCTTCCAGCGCGGCTGGTTCTGGGTCACGCCGCTGAGGGTCGTCCCGCGAAAGGCAAAGTTCTCGTCCACAAACTTTGCGCTCAAATACGGGGCTGTGCTCGAAATCAAATGCCAGCGCAAATACGTCTTCAAGGCGAGAGGTTCGGTCTTCACCAAACTGCCCGCGACCGCGAAGAACTTGGGCTGGCCGACAATCAGCGGGCCGGGGTTAGGCGTGCCGACGGCGGCAAAGTACGGCGCATACGAAAAGCCGGGTGAGAGGGCATCGAGCTGGGCCAATGTCATCTTGTTGTAGGTCGCGTTCGGGTCGCGCCGCTCCACGCGGGTCATGGAAGCCGCTGCAAGCAGGGTCTCCAGGTTCAGCACGGAACTGGCTTCCACACCGGCCTCGGCCGGCGTGTCGCCGAGCAGGGTCAGCATCCGAGCGATATGCGCTGTGTACGCTGTGCGAATGGCGACGGATTTCGGGTCGGTTTTCGTGTAATAATCTCTATCGGGCAGTCCTAAGCCTCCCTGGCCGACTTCCGCGATGGTATGCAGGCTATCTTTTTCGTCCGCCCCAATCCCGAAGTTAAAGACCGCCCCCACCCCAATTTTGTGTAGATGGGCGATCTCAGCTTCCAAGCTTGGCGTATCCGAGACCGCCGCAATCCGGGCAAACTCCGGGGCCAGGGGGCGAGCGCCGTCCCGCTCAATTCGGGCTGTGTCCATGCCGCTCTTGTAGAAGTCGGCGATCTTGCGCTTGACGCTGCCTTTGGGGGCGGGCGGTCCGGCGACGGCGCTGTCTACGATCTGGTGCAGCACCGCCTGGTTCCGGTCGTATAGCTCCGAAAAGCCGCCAAACGAAGGGCGGTCGGCGGGGATCGGATGGCTCGCCAGCCAGTTGCCGTTGGCGTACTGATAAAAATCGGTGCAGGGCGACGCGCTCGTATCAATCGCCGCCAAATCTACTCCATGCGCTGCCGATTGTGCCGAGGGAGACTGAGCCGGTACGGGCGAGGCGGTGAAAGAGAGGCCAAGCAGAAGCGAGGCGGTGAGACGAAGCGTTGACGCGGAGCAGGTAAGAAACTGGGTCATGTACGAGATGTTCTTTCTTTCGTTTTGTCCAGCAGCCTGCTGGCGAATAGCGTGCTGTGTAAGCGCGTGGGACTAAAGTCCTACGCGCTTGTCAGTGTTCATAAAGTGAGCTTCACTGCCTGCGCCCGCCGGGCTAAGATTTCCGTCAGCTTCGGAGACGTGCCGAGGTAGCGGCCCATCTGGAACTTGACGTGCGGGTGCCGCGCGGCGGCTTCGTCGAGGAGGGTCGGCAGGTCGTCGGCGACATGGGTTCCGGTGTGCAGAAAATACGGCACGGCAATCACCGTCTCTGCACCGGAGGCGACGCAGGCGTCGGCGGCTTCGGTAATGGTCGGCTCATTGCACTCCATGAACCCGACTTCCACTACATCAAAGACACCCCGCCCTCGGACTTCTTCCACAACTTGGAACATGGATTTGTTCGCCACAGGCCGGGGCGACCCATGCACCATGACTAAGAGGGCTGTTTTCATTAGCTTTTGTTTGCTTTCTAAAAGGATTGGCTGCCTTACAGTGTTTTGGCATACCAATTGCTTCGCCAGACGGCAAGCAGGACTGTTACCACCGTGACCGTCCCGCAAACCAGGCAATAAACGACAACATTGCTTTGTATGTTAGGGCCTTGAAGGCCAGGAGTAAAAACAAGGGCAACGGCGACAATAACTTGGGCTGCACCGGAAGCAAACAATAGCCGCCCGGCGTAAGCATTCGCGTCATACCAAACCTGTTCGTTACTCAGCGTTTTAGGAGTGCGAAAACCGTATAGCGGGTTCGGTTTAACACCCCGTCGTATCATCGGCATGGTAATTACCATCTGGAACACCCCGCATGCTATGAATAGCAGCATAAAAGCAAAGACAAGTAATCCCATTACGATCTCCATTCTATATGTCACTCCACAAATCTATATGTCACTCCACAAAAGGTCGCCGTGGTGTCCGAGACGGGGCCTCTAGGCTACTTTTTGCCGTTCGGGTGCTGGCAGCCGGTAATCTGCCGCTTCGGAACGCGCCGTCGCTAAACCGTCAGCAAATGCGCGTGCTACCATCAGCGCCCGGCGGACTTCCGCTAAAGGGCCTGCTGAAGTGGTAGACAGCAGGCTCGCCTCTGTTTGCGCCGAATGCTCCCGCAGTGCTTCAAGCTTGTCCGCCCAGGCGGAAGCATAACGCAATGAGGCCCCTAACTCTTGAACATCTTGGATCATAATTGAACCTATTGATCTATGAACCATGCCATAAATGGCACGGCTATACGGCGCGGACGCCACAAAACACCCGCTTCGCGGGGTTAGGAATAATCTTCTCTGAGTCCCGCGAAGCGGTACTTCGTGGCGTCTTCGCCGTGTAGCCGTGTGTTTCAACACATGGTCATCAACACGATTACGATTACCAATTCCTTCGCTACTCCACGAAAGGCCGGGCGGGGGTGTCCGGGGCGGGGACGCGCGGGCAGTTGGGGGTGGCGTACAGCGGGCAGTCGGGGCGGGCGCGGCAGCCTCTGGCGGCGGCTTGGAGGTCGTCGCGCCATTCGCTTGGGCCGAGCGGGGCTTGGGCGCTGGCGATGAGGGCGTCGGCAAGGCCCGTGTCGAAGCCGATGGCATCGGCGACGACAAACTCTAAGTCGGGATAATCGGCCTGCACGGCGGAAAGCTGCTCCGGCAGGGTTTGAGTGACGAAGTAGCCGGGAACGAGAAAAAACGGCAGAACGACAATCCGGGCCGCGCCGTGGGAAACCGCCTCGGCGACGGCCTGGGCAAAGTTCGGCTGCGAATAGTTCATGTAGCCGACAAAAACAAGCGGCCATGCACCCGTTTGGCGCAGGCGTTCGGCGTGGGCGTCTAAAGCCTCGCCCGCGCCGCACAGCACCGAGCCGTGCGAGAACAATATCAAAGCGTCCATAGCTTTTATTGTACCTAAGTGAACTGAATTTATGCGAAAAGTGTTCCCATAGAAGAAAGAGAGACACGCAATGAGTCAAGACAAAGTGGTAAAGACTGAAGCCGAGTGGCGGGCGATTTTGACCCCGGAGCAGTACCATGTGCTGCGGGAAAAAGGCACCGAGCGGCCGTTCACGGGTAAGTATGTGGATACCAAAGACGGCGGGACCTATGCCTGCGCGGCCTGCGGGCAGGAGCTGTTTGAGTCCGGCACGAAGTTTGATTCCCACTGCGGCTGGCCGAGCTTCTACGACGCCAAGCCCGGCACGGTGGACCTGCACGAAGACCGGTCGTTCGGCATGAAGCGGGTGGAAGTCACCTGCGCCCGCTGCGGCAGCCATCTGGGCCATGTGTTTGACGACGGCCCGAAGCCGACCGGCGAGCGCTACTGCATCAACTCGGTTTCCGTGAAGCTGGAACCGGCGTCGTAAGCGCCTCGGCAGGCGGCTGTCATTTCCGCGAAGCAATCTGCAAGTTGACGAGCCGGGCCAGCAGGGTCGCCAGGAAAAGCTGGCCGGAAACGGCTTCCATATTGCACAAGCCGCGTGCCAGAGGCTGCAAAGGCACGATGTCGCCGTACCCGGCGGTCGTCAGTGTGGACAGGCTGAAGTACACAAGCTGGCCGAACTGAGGCCGGGGATGCACGGAAATATTGGAAAACGCGCCCGGCGAAAGGTGAACCAAGTACGCATACAGCGTGGCGTAGATCAGCCCCAGGTTCAGGTAGACGACAATCGCCCCTTGAACCCGGTTGTGGGTCACTTCACCGCTGAAGATGACTTTGGCGATGTCGAAGCTGACTGCCCCTGTGAACAGAAACAAGCCGAGATAGTGCAGAAGCTGGGTAAGATCGAGCGCAGGCACGGACGACGCAATCAAAGTAAAGCCGAAGCCGATTAAAATCACGGTGTGCGTCAGACGCCGGCCGGGCAGCACGAAGACCGAGACAAGCGCGAGCGTGAGCTGAAAAACGTCCACGACCATGTGCGGCAGCGTTCCTCCGCTGGTAAGAGGAATGATGACAAAGATGAACAAGACTTGAAGGATAAGCAGTGCGCTGAGGCAGGGGCCGCGCAGGTCATCCTGCCAGCCGCGAAGCCGCTCTCTCAGATGAAATTTGCGTGCGTGCGGGGACGCGGTTTCGGTTATGACCGTTTCGGTAGATACAGTTTCGGTAGATACAGTTTTGGTTGATGCAGTTTTGGTTGATGCAGGTTTGCGCTTCATGGATTTTATTCGCTTCCTTGCTTAATACCCCAAACTGGCTTTGCGGTCACTTTTTAGAAAGCGAAGTTAGCTGAACGTGGAATTACGGCGGTCTTCCACGAAATCCATTGTCATTAAAGAGTCTTCTCTTACCGCAAGTCAGTTTCCACCGGCGATCACAGATGCACAGGGGCGCACGATTACAAAACCAGTCGGATGGTAAGTATTGATGCGCCCAAAAAAGGGT
The DNA here is from genome assembly GCA_965277885.1 of Capsulimonadaceae bacterium. Lineage (GTDB taxonomy): Bacteria > Armatimonadota > Armatimonadia > Armatimonadales > Capsulimonadaceae > JANXMY01. Next base: position 2,736,181 of record CBDIDS010000003.1, read on the forward strand.
AAAAGGGCGCATGACGAATTTCATGTTTGCGACGGGGATTGAAAATAGCTGCCCGACGATTTTGCTGCCGGACGGCAAGGTGAAGCGGGTGGATGAGATGGAAAAGTGCGGGCATTATGCCCGCTGGCGCGAGGATTTCGGGCTGGTGCAGGAGCTGGGGATCAAGTTCCTGCGCTATGGGCCGCCCCTGTATTCGTCCCATGTCGGGCCGGGACAGTATGATTGGAGCTTTGCGGACGAGACCTACTCGGCGCTGCACGAGATGGGCATTACCCCAATCACCGACTTGTGCCACTTCGGGGTGCCGGACTGGATCGGGCCGGGCTTCGATAACCCGGACTGGCCGGCGCTGTTCGCCGAGTACGCACGGGCGTTTGCGACGCGCTTTCCCTGGGTGCGCTTCTACACACCGGTCAACGAAATCTTTGTGGCGGCGACATTCTCCGGCCAGCTCGGCTGGTGGAACGAGCGGGGGACCTCGGACCGGGGCTTTGTGACGGCGCTCGGCAATCTGTGCCGGGCGAATACGCTGGCGATGCAGGCGATTTTGGAAGTTCGGCCCGATGCGGTCTTTATACAAAGCGAGTCGTCGGAGTATTTTCATGCCGCCAATCCCAGTGTCATGGCGCAGGCGAACATTCTTAATGAAAAGCGGTTCCTGTCGCTGGATCTCACCTACGGGCGGCCCGTAAACGCGACCATGTACGAGTACCTGCTGGACAATGGCATGACCCGCGACGAGTATCACTGGTTTTTGAACAATCAAGTCAAAGCGAACTGCGTTCTGGGCAACGATTACTATGTGACGAATGAGCATATTGTCCATGAAGACGGCAGCGTGACGGGGTCGGGCGAGATCTTCGGCTATTACGTCATTACCCACCAGTATTACTCGCGCTACCACCTGCCGGTGATGCACACGGAGACCAACTTATCGGATGCCGAGCATTCGTGGGACTGGCTGTGGAAGCAGTGGATGAACTTGTTCCGCCTCAGAAGCGACGGCGTCCCGATTATCGGCTTTACCTGGTACAGCCTGACCGACCAGGTGGACTGGGACACGGCCCTGCGCGAAGATGCCGGGCGGGTCAATCCTGTGGGGCTGGCCGATTTAGACCGGAACATCCGGCGGGTGGGCTGGGAATATAAGAAGCTGATCGAGCAATGGCAGGACCTTCTGCCGACGGGAAGCACGAGCCTGGAGCTGGTGTAGGAACCCACCCCGCCGCAGCACTGGCTACCCGGAGGGCAAGCGTCGGCCCTCCCGAAGCGGGAGGGCAAAGAGTTTTGGGGGACGCGAAGGTTCACCCTCTTCCCCTCTCCGCTTCGGGGAGGGACCCTGCGAAGCAAGGCGGGAGGGGTTCACACTCCCGCAGGATTCCGCGCGTTTTCATGTGACGGCACAGGCGGGTACAGCAGGCGCTCGGAGCGCCGCCACCAGCCGGGCGTTTCCAGATGGGGATGGATGTGGCGTCCTCGGCGGCTGAGATCCCCCAGCATGGCAGCCAGTGCGGTCGGCTGGGGACTGCCGCCGCGCAAATCGAACGCGCCGGGTTCGTAGTGGCCGTCGGCGCGGGTGACAAGGCTATTCCAGTCATAACCGCCGAGCAAGGCCCAGGCGGTGACGGCGCGGACATCCACTCCTTCGCATCGCAGAAGCTTGGCGGTATCCCACACTTCCCCAAACCAGCGCATCTGCTCGTCGGCGCTGGCGCCGAGATGGGCCTCGGTGACAGCCAGCGGGCCGCCGTACCGGTCCCACACTTCGCGCAGCAGCTTAAACGGGCCGCAGACGCCGCCTTCGCAGACTCGCACCGCTTCCACATCGGCGTAGGAGCCGTGCAGGTTGTTCCCGATTGTCTGCGGCGGGTAGAGGTGAACGCGCTCGTCCAAGAACCGCTCGCTGGTGACATAGTAATTGATGCCGAAGATGTCCGGCGGGCACGGGTTATCCTGGAAGACGTGCAGCTCGCTCTCCCCGACCCCCAGCCAGCGCAGAAAGTGGCTCATTGGGTGATGATAGTCCACGCGCCCGCACAAAAGGTCAAACGTCAGCCAGCGGCGCTCGTTCTCAAAGTCGGCCTGATACGCCATCGCGGGCGTGCTGTGAGTCTTGCCCATGTCTTCGGTCTGGACAAGCTGTGCATTCGGGTTGACTTCGCGAATAGCCGTCATGGAGAGCGCGACGGCGCGGCACTGATTGAGCAGCATCCGCGCCCAGCTCAGGCCGTCGCAGGCGTGGGGATACCAGTGGCCGTACAGGCCCGAAAAGCGGGCGGTCGTCAGCGGCTCATTGACGGGCGTATAGCATGACAGCCACGGGTAGCGCCGGGCGACGGCCCCCGCGTATTCGGCCAGCTTTTCCGGGAACTGCGGGTCCAGCAGACTTGTCGAGCGCGGCCCGCTGCCGTGATGAACCAAGCCTGCGATTGGAACAATGCCAAGCTCGCGCAGGCGAGGGAGCCGCTCATCGGGCCATGTCCAGTCGGCATGCTCAATGCCGCTGGGCGCAGTGCGCTCCCATAGCACGGGGTAGCGCACAGCCCGAAATCCTAACTCGGCGAACAAGTCTAAATCCGCGAGGCGACCGGCATGGCCGGTGCGCTCAAGCTGATCGAAGTAGATGTCGCCGACCCGGTTGACGGTGCATTCCGGGCCGCCCCAGAGTTCAAGTTGGGTATTCATAAGCTGTTGGCAGGGTCGGACACCGGCACTTCCAGTGCCGGCGTCTTGTTCACTACGCCGGCTGCGCGACGCCGTTCGACGCCGACTTCGGGCCGGCGGACAGTATGACCGCCGGCTCCGTCGCAGCGACGATCCGGTCCATTCGGGCGGCGTTCAGCTTGTCGAACATCGCAAGCGACTGGCCGACGACCTGGTCCATATTGTAGTATTTGTAGGTCCCTAAACGGCCCGCAAAATGGACCCCGTGGGTGCTGTCGGCTAAATCTTTGTAACGGGCATACAGCGCGTTGCAAGCCGGGCTGGGGATCGGGTAATACGGATCGCCGTCGGCACGGGGATACTCGTAGGTGATGTCGGTCTTTTCGTGGGTCTGGCCCGTAATCCACTTTAATTCCGTCGTGCGCGTGTGGGCATGGTCATTCGGGAAGTTGATGGTCGCCGCCACCTGACCCTCCGACGCATCCCGTGTCTCGTGCTTGAACTCCAGCGAGCGGTACGGCAGGCGGCCAAGACGGTAATCGAAATACTCGTCCACCGGGCCGGTGAAGATGATCTCGCGGGCGGGCATCAAAGCTTTGACTTCGCGCCAGTCGGTGTTCAGCATGATTTTGATGTTCGGGTGCGACAGCATCTTCTCGAACATCTTGGTGTAGCCGTGCAGCGGCATGGACTGGAACGTGTCGCCGAAGTAGCGGTCGTCGGTGTTGGTGCGGATCGGAATGCGGGCGGCGACCTGGGCATCCAGCTCCGACGGGTCCATGCCCCACATTTTCGTGGTATAACCCCGGAAGAACTTTTCGTAAAGATCGCGCCCAACCTTGCCGACCACGGCATCTTCAGACGTTTTCGCATGGCCGACATCTTCCGCACGGGAAGCGTAGAACGCTTCCACTTCGGCCTCGGTGGTGAGGTTCAGGCCGTACAGCTTGTTCACCGTCGTGCGGTTGATTGGGATGGGCAGAAGCTGACCGCTGACCGAGGCCACCACCCGATGCTCATACGGACGCCACGCGGTAAACTTCGAGAGGTAGGTGAAAATCCGCTCTGAGTTCGTGTGGAAAATGTGCGGGCCGTAGGGGTGAATCAGAATCCCCTCGTTGTCGTAGCGGTCATACGCATTGCCGCCGATATGGAGCCGCCGATCAATCAGCAGCACCTTTTTCCCGGCTTTCGATGCCAGACGCTCCGCAAGAACGCTTCCCGCAAAACCCGCTCCGACAATCAGATAATCAAACACTTGCCAGTCTTCCTTTCAAACTTTTGTTTTTCAGCTTTTGTTACTCTTGAACCGCCGGCTCCAGGGTTTCACCCGAAACGACCGTGCCGATCAAACCGTGCATCTTCTCCCAGATCTTGTCCCAGGACATCTCCGCCAGCACCGGGTCCACTTGTGCCAGCCGCGCGGCCCGGTCTTCGCTCAAGGCGGCTTCACAGGCGGCGACAAACTCTTCCGGGGTGGCGGCGACACGCGCCAGCCCGGCGCTGCCGTACTGCCGGATGACGTCTAAAATCGGCGTCGAGACCACCGGCTTGCCGCCCGCGAGGTACTCCGGCGTCTTGGTCGGCGAGATAAAGCGCGTGGCGTCGTTGATCGCAAACGGCATGATCGCCACGTCCCAGCCCGCCAAATAAGTCGGCAGCTCCGCATAGTCCTTGCCGCCCGGATAATGAATGTTCGGACGCTGGGGCAGAATGCTGTCGGGAATCTTGCCGGACACCGGGCCGACCATGATCCACTGCCAGTCGGGGCGCAAATCAGCGACGGCAGCCAGCAGATCCCAGTCAATGCGCTCGTCCAAAACACCGAAAAAGCCAAAACGCGGGTGCGGGATGTCTTTCTGGTCGGCAGGCTCCGGCGGCGACTGCCGCGCTTTGGCGAAATGGGCGATGTCTACGCTCGACGCCAGAAAGTAGACATTCGGGTGCCGGTCTTTTTTGCCGTCGTAAAGTGAGCGCCCGCCTGCGAACACTAAATCAGCCTTTTTTAACAGCTTCTCCTCGCGCCCCAGCAGCTCCGGGTGCGCGTTGGCGAACGCCGACAGCTCATCCATGACATCAAAGACAACCGCCTTCGGGGTCAGCGTGTCGGTCCAGGAAACCATCATCGGCGTGTAGTACCACAGCACATAGTTCGTGACCGAGTTTTCGGCCATGAACTTGTCCAAAAGCTTGCGGTACATCTGTCCATGCTCGGCTTCGGTCGGTCCCAGCGGCAGATGCGCGACCAGCACCTGGAGATTGCCGGGGCGGGGCGTCACTTCCAGCCGGGGCGTCTCCGAATCGAACACCGGCTCTTCCACAAAAAAGACGCGGTGCTGGGGCGTGAACCGGCTGATAAGATGCTGCGGCCTCTGGTAAACAAAGTCCCAGCGCAGGTGCGACAGGCAGATGAGGTCGTACTCAGGTGACATGGTTCCTCCGAATGCTGATGCTCCATTGTCCCCAAGCTAATAACTATCAAAACCTATCTTTATCGTCAAAGTGTATGCTAAGAAAGCCTCCTGTCCCAATTTTAGGGAGTCATCCAGAATTGAAGCGGGGCTTCCCTTCTTCCTCTCAGCCCTTCCTGCTCACATGGCTCGGCAACGCTCCGCGCCTGCGCAAGTATCAAGGGCAGTAGGAGTATCAAGGATAGTAAGCAGAACGTCCGAAGCGGGCGGCGAGGGTGCAGAGGGTGAGGCAGAGGGAAACGGAGACAACGGTGAAGACGGCGGCGGTGTGGGTGTCGCCGGCCTGAACGGCGTCGTAAATGGCAAGCGACAGCGTTTGGGTTTGGCCCGGCGTGTCCCCGGCGACCATCAGCGTCGCGCCGAAGTCGCCCAGCGCACGGGCAAACGCCAGCGTCGTTCCTGCGAGGAGACCGGGCCGGGCCAGCGGCAGCAGAATATGAGCGCACAGAGCGCCGAAGCCTGCGCCGTCGGTCCGGGCCGCGCCGACGATGTCCGGGTCAATCGCGGCCATCGATACCCGCGCCTGGGAAACAAACAGCGGCAGCCCGGCCAGCGACGCCGCCAAAGCCGCGCCCTGCCAGGTAAACACGAGCGGATGGCCGATATGCTTCAGCCACCGGCCCAAAGCCTCCTGCTGTCCGAGGCCCACTAAAAGCGCGTAGCCCAGCACAGTCGGCGGCAGGATCAGCGGCAGCAAAACCGCGCTTTCCAGAAACCCGCGTCCCCAAAATCGTGTCCGGGCCAGCCCATAGGCGACGGGCAGGCCGAACACGACGGAAAGAAGCGTCGCCCACCCCGCCACCTTCAGCGAAATCCACAGCGGCGACCAGTCAAATAATGTTGGCATGGAGTGCCTATTGGGGACCATGTTTTAGGAACCATGCCATGAATGGCACGGCTACCCGGCGCAGACGCCACAAAACACCGCTTCAGCACTGGCTACCCGGAGGGCGCGGGGTCAAGAATAGGACAATCTGCTCCCAGTGCCGCGCCTTCCAGGTCTGCCCTCCGGGTAGCCAGTGCTGCCATTGCAGAAGCGGTACTTCGTGGCGTCCGCGCCGGGTAGCCGTGCCATTCATGGCATGGTTCTCATTTCTTTCCCGGCAGTTGGTAGCCGTACTTTTTCCAGATCTTGGCGGAGTCCGGGCCGGTCATAAAGTCAATGAACTGAAGCGCCTGCGTGGTTTGAGTGGTGGTCTTGACCAGACCCAAGCTCTGCGTGATCGGATCATGCAGCTTGCCGGGGACGACAAAGTACGGGTCTGTCTTGTCTTCAATCACGAGAGACAGGGCCGTCAGCGCGACATCGGCATTGCCGCTTTGAGCGAACTGCAATGCCTGGCCGATGTTCTCGGCCTGCACCAGACGCGGGGCAACGGCGGCGGTTTCGCCGGTGCGGGCGAATGCCTGCTGGGCGGCCAGGCCATAAGGCGCAGTTTTCGGATTGGCGTAGGCGATCTTGGCATAGACGGGACTGGCTAAATCCTGCATGGCAGAGGGATGATTGGCGGCGTCGCGGCGCGACCAGACCACAAGCTGCCCGATCGCATACGGCTGGACTGTGCCGACGACCAGGAACTTCTCCGCCAGCAGCTTCTGGGGCGTCGCCGTGTCGGCGGCGACAAAAACGTCCACCGGCGCCCCGCTTTCAATCTGAGTCGCCAGCAGCTTCGTCGCGCCAAACGTCGGCATCACCGTCACGCCGGTCTTTTTCGTGAACGCCGGAAGGAGCGCTTCCGTGAAAACCTTCTGCAAATTCGCCGCCGCCGCCACCCGCAGCGGATCGGCGTGAGCGGGAAGGCAGAAAACAGCCGCCAGAAATAGGGCAGGCAAGAACTTAACGCGCAAGAAGCACCTCCGTAGATTTGATGAGTGCGGTTGCCGAGACGCCGGGCTTCAGTCCCAGCCGCTCCGCCGACGAGCGGGTGATGACCGAAACGATTTCCTGCCCATTGCCGAGGTCCAGCACGACTTCGCACAGGACGCCGTCGCCGGAAATCTCGCGCACGGTCCCTGTCAGCGCGTTGCGGGCGCTGACCTGCATTGGGAGCTTCGCTTCGTCCTCTGCCGGCATCGCTGGGGCGGTGCCGAGGGCGGCGCGAACGGCAGCGACGGCGGCTTCATCGTAGAGCCGCCAGCCGCGCCAGTCGCGTTCGGGCGGCGGGATGCGCCCGGACTTCTCCCAAACCGCCAGGGTTTTGGGCGTGATATGCAGTGTCTGCGCGACCTGGGCGCGGGTTAGCTTGACGGTCATGGGTAGGTTGGGTAAATTGTACCCAAAGAAGGCGGAAAAGAACCCCTCCCGCTCATTCTTCGCTCCCTCCCCTGTTAGGGAAGGGCAAGAGCAAAGCAGTCTTCGTCAGAAGCCTTCTGCCGAGATGCAGAGCCTCAAAGAGCAGTCTGAAGCCCTTCCCTAACAGGGGAGGGAGCGAAGAATGAGCGGGAGGGGTTCTTAATGCTTAAACGTCCACAGACGGTTGGCGAAGAAGTTCCAGAAGACGGCGACGCCGGTGGCGACAAGCTGCGCCAGATTAGTAGCGACGACCATGGTGAGGTGCGGGTTCGGGAAGTGCAGATAGCGCTCCAAAGGAGCCGACAGCAGCTTAATAATCAGCAGGTCCAGACCGAGGCCGACGGTGTTCACCAGCAGAAACTGCGTGAACTGGGTGTGAACGGCTTTGACAGGCGCGGCTTTAAACGTCCAGCGGCGGTTCCAAAAGTAGCCGTTGACGACCGACACCAAAAACGCCACGGTGACCGACGGGTACTTGGTCTGGTGCAGGCCAACCAGCATGAGGTTCAGCACGGCGAAGTTGACCGCCGTGCTGCTCGCGCCGACAATGCCGAACTTGACCAACTGCCGCAGGCCCGGACGATGAGCCAGCGGCGTTTTTCTTTGTGTGGGATCGGGAGCGATCATCAAACGGCGACGACTTCTTTCTCGGCGTAGAGGTGGTTGGACGAGACCGGCGCAGGCTTAAGGCCGGGCTTGGCGGACATGCGCCCGATGCTGTGGTACTCGAAGCCCAGCCGGCGCAGGCGCTCCGGGTCGTACAGGTTGCGGCCGTCGAGAATGAGCGGGCGCTGCATGAGGCCGGAAATGCGCTCGAAGTTCAGGTTCTTGAACTCGTTCCACTCCGTCACGATGATCAGGGCATCGGCATCGGCTGCCACTTCGTAGGCGTTTGCGCCGTAGGTAATCTGCGGGAACACCGGCTTGGTGTTCTCCATGGCAATCGGGTCGTAGGCTTTCACAGTCGCGCCGGAGGCCAGGAGGTCGGCAATTACGTCCAGAGATTTGGCTTCGCGCATATCGTCTGTGTTCGCTTTGAATGCCAAGCCGAGGATGCCGACGGTCTTGCCTTTCAAATCGTCGCCGCCCAGCGCATCGTGGATTTTCTGGATAAACCGCTTCGGCTGAAGCTCATTGGTTTCAATGGTCGCGGCCAGCAGGGGGAAGTCACAGCCGTAGCTTTGGGCCGTGTGCAGGAGCGAGCGGGTGTCTTTCGGGAAGCACGAGCCGCCGTAGCCGAGGCCGGCATTCAGGAACGCCTGGCCGATGCGGGCGTCCAGGCCCATGCCTTTGACGACCTGGGTGACATCCGCGCCGGCTTCCTCGCAGATGTTCGCAATGGCGTTGGCGAACGAAATCTTGGTTGCCAGGAACGCATTGGACGCATACTTGATCATCTCGGCGCTCGCCACGTCGGTGACGATCATCGGGCGCTCCAGCGGGGCGTACAGCTCCAGCAGGCGCATGGCAACGATTTTGGACGGGGCGCCGATGACGATCCGGTCGGGGACCAGCGTGTCGGTGATCGCCGAGCCTTCGCGCAGGAATTCGGGGTTCGAGACCACGTCGAAGTCCACGGCGCGGCGCTTGTTGGTTTCAATGACTTCGCGAACAAAATTGCCGGTGCCGACGGGAACCGTGCTTTTATTGACAATCACTTTGTAGCGGTTTAATGCCCGCGCGACGCCTTTGGCGGCGTCTTCCACATAAGACAGGTTGGTCGAGCCGTCTTCGCGGGGCGGGGTGCCGACCGCGATAAAGACGATCTCGGCCTTCTGCACCGCGCTGTCGAGATCCGTCGTGAACTCCAAGCGGCCGTCGCCGACATTGCGGGCGACCATTTCTTCCAGGCCCGGCTCATAAATCGGCATGATGCCTTGATTGAGGCCGTCAATTTTGGACGCCAGCTTGTCCACGCAGACCACGTCGTTGCCCATGTCGGCAAAAACGACTCCCGTGACCAGTCCGACATAGCCCGTTCCAATGACGCAGATGTTCATGTATACTCCCGTTTGTACTCTTTCGTAATGGTGAATTCACCCAAAATGAGCGGCTTCTTTCTGATACCAATGCAAAGTTCGTGCCAACCCGTCTTCCAGCGTCGTTTTTGGTGAAAATTCCAGCAAATTCGCGGCGGCGCGGATGTCCGCGCGGGAATGCTTGATGTCCCCGGCGCGTGCAGGCCGCCGGTCCACGGCAATCTCGCGGCCCGTCGCGGCGGCCAATTTTCTCAAAATCTCGTTCAGCGACACGCTGCGCCCGCTGCCGATATTCAGCGATTGGCCGGCAGCTTTGCCGCTCACGGCAGCGCGGAGATTGGCTTCCACAATGTCGTCTACAAACACAAAATCGCGCGACTGCTCGCCGTCGCCGTAGACCGTCGGCGTTTCACCGGCCAAAATCGCCGTGATAAACTTCGGAATGACGGCGGCATAGGCGCCGTTCGGGTCTTGATCCGGGCCGTAGACGTTGAAGTAGCGCAGGCACACGGTTTGTACGCCGTGAATTTGAAGATAGTTGCGGCACAGATATTCCCCGGCAAGCTTGGAAGTCGCATACGGCGACAAAGGGGCCAGCTCCGACGCTTCCGACTTCTCCGCCCCCGGCGCATCCCCGTAAACCGCGCACGACGACGCCAGCACAAATCGTTTTAGCGTCTTTGACGCCCGCGCCGCTTCCAGCAGATTGACCGTCCCGCCAAGATTGACTTCAATACACGCCGCCGGGTCCACCACCGACTGCGGCACGGAGACTTCGGCGGCATGGTGGAACACAAAGTCGGCGTCCAAGAGAACTTGACGGCACAAATCAGCGTCCCGAATGTCCCCCCGCACAATCTCGATGCCCGGCAGCCTCGCCAGCCGCGCCGCCCGGCGCTGAGACGCTTCGCCCGCCAGGCTGTCCAAGATACGAACCTGATGCCCGTCCTGCGCCAGCCGCGCCGCCAGGTGCGACCCGATAAACCCCGCCCCGCCGGTCACGACCGAAATGCTCAAACCAGGATGCTTTCTAAGATAAGAGCCTTATACCATTGCTTTAGGGATAAATCCACCCGGATTGAAATCCGGGTCTTCTGCAAAGCGATTGTCCGCCTTCGCGGACATAGGAACCACAAACGCGGCTATTCTGATGTCTGCGGAGGCAGACAATCGCCCTTCAAAAGCCCTGGATTTCCAATCCAGGGTACTGACGCAAGAGGTCTAATAGCTAACCGTCGCTGTGATTGCTATTCCACTCTAGGCGTGTTCCGAACATGATTTTCATCTTCCCTAAAGCTTCCAAGCCATCCCGCCAAGTAGGCAAAAGTACTCAGCAGAAGCGGCAGGCAGATCACGAGAATGGGAATGACAATGTTCAAGATGGATTGTATCGAATCGGTTTCAGGCGTACCATGCTTGTTCACAGTATGGATCTCGCCGGTGATTGGAATTCCATGTCGCAAGGCGGCCTGAACAGGCAGCCACAGCCCGAACGCAACCAAGAGTGCAGTCGGGCAGAGCATCAAAACCCACACATAAACCGGAAGTGGGTTCTCGCCAGGCCCAACTCTGCTGCTCAACCATTTTCCATACCCACTTGCAATTCTGTTCAGCCAAGCCATGTGTTTTATTTGCGCCGCTCGTGGACCCATTATACCATGATGCCGCTTGCGCTGCCAATCTGCTATAATCACTCTATTATGGCAACAGCGACGAAAACTGCAAAAGAGGACGCCCGGAAGCGCAATGTTTCCATCCTGAACCGCAAGGCGCGGCATGAATACGAGATTGAAGAAACCTATGTCGCCGGGCTGGTGCTGTCGGGGACCGAGATCAAGTCTATCCGGCTGGGGCTGGCGAACTTGAACGATTCGTTCTGCCGTGTTCTCAACGGCGAAGTCTGGGTCTATAACTTCTACATCGCCCCATATGACCAGGGCAACCGCTACAATTTGGAAGCCCGGCGGCAGCGCAAGCTGCTCCTGCACAAGTGGCAGATTACCAAGATGACCACGCGCGTCAACGAGCGCGGCCTGTCGGTCATCCCGACCAAGCTGTTCTTTGAGAACGGCTTCGCCAAGCTGGAGATCGGGGTCGGGCGCGGCAAAAAATTGTGGGACAAGCGCGACTCCATCGCCGAGCGCGACCGCGACCGCGACGCCCGCCGGGAAGTCTTTGGGCGGTGATGAGCTTTAAGACCATGCAATAAATTGCACGGCTATATGGCGCGGACGCCACAAAGTACCGCTTCGCGGCACTGGGAACGGAATTGTCTTTGGTCTTCTCTTAACACCGTGAAGCGGGTGTTTTGTGGCGTCTTCGCCGTATAGCCGTGCAATTTATTGCATGGTCTTGAGGCTGAAAGGAAAATCTATGAAGCGCATTGTTTTACTGCTGGGCTTCGGGCTTGTCTGCATGGGCGCGGTTTTCTATGCCGCGCCCCGCTACGTTGCCGCGCGAAAGACAGCGGGCCGGAACGCGGCGTATGCCCGGATGCTGGCGGAAAGCGGACCGCTGGTGCTGGACAGCGCGACGCAGGCGATCTTCTTCAATGCCGACCGCGTGGAAACATTTCGTCTGGTGGACCCGAACGCGGACAGCGATGAGGAATACATGCCTGTTGGCCTACAGCCTCACGCGCTGTATTTAGATAATTGTCAGGTGCTGCACGTTGGGCCGGTGGAGGGGCGGGCCCTTGCCGCCGCCCTCCAGAACGCACTGTCACAGATGCCGGCACCAACGCAGGAACCCGGAATAACAGTCCAGGGGCCAAATGACTCCGGCTCGGATGTCGGGTTTCGTGTCTGGCGAGGAAAAGCTCACGCCGATATTTATGTCGGTCTTAAGTAATGAGTCATAAGTTCTTGCGGGCGGTTAAAACCGCAGCAACAATGGCACAAAACCTGCCTTCGCAGGTTAAGAGCAAACGTCCGCTTCCGAGTGCGCGAAGGCGCACTTTGTGCCTGTGTTGCTGCGGTTTTAACCGCCCAGTCTGCAAAGACTTAGGACACGTTACTTAACACTGGCTACGGCGAGATCATTTCCGAAGACGCACACCAAAAGCCGCTGATGCGGACAGCGGGATTTATGGGCGGGTCACGCCCCGCGCTTCTCGCCTTGAGCCGGCAGGCATTCCCGCAGGATACAAGTTTGGCGGAACTTAGAACAAGATGAAACAAATTGTGGCGATGGGCGGGGGCGGGTTTTCGATGGAGCCGGAGAACCCGCTACTGGATGATTTTGTTTTAGGACTCACGGGAAAGCCGAGGCCGAAGGTCTGCTTTGTGCCGACGGCCAGTGGTGATGCTGAAGGGTATCGGCAGAGGTTTCAGGCGGCTTTCCCCGCCGAACGAGCGGAAGCTGCCTCTCTTTTGCTGTTCTGGGAAAGGGAGCCGGATCTGCGCTCTTTTGTGCTATCGCAGGATGTGATCTATGTCGGCGGCGGCAACACGGTGAGTTTGCTGGCAGTCTGGCGGGCGCACGGCCTGGATGTCGTTTTGCGTGAGGCGTGGGAAGCCGGGGTTATTCTGTGCGGCGTCAGCGCCGAGGCGCTGTGCTGGTTTGAGGGCGGGACGACCGATTCCTGCCGGGAAGCTGCTGCCCGCATTATGATGGCGAAGCCGAGCGGCGGCCGCTGTACCAGAAGTTAGTGAGTGGCGGCGTCCTGGCGAACGGTCTGGCGGCAGACGACAGTGCCGCTCTGCATTTTGCCGGGACGCAGCTTGTCGAGGCGGTGTCGTCTGTTCCGACTGCCCAAGCGTACCGGGTCGAGCGTCATGGAAACGCTGCGACTGAAACGCCGCTCCCGACGCGGTTTTTAGGGTGACAGCCTCACGCTCCCGCGGCAAAAGCGGCGAGAAGAACGAGCGCGATAACGACTATGGCGGCTTTGAGCCAGGGTTCGTCAAGCTGAGGCGGATTAGGTGCGTAAAGAGTTTGGGTGCAGGCTGCGGTCATGGTAGTCCTAGTATCGGCAGAAATGCTGGGGATTTATAGCGTGGGCAGGAGAGAACGTGCCGGTTTTAGATACGACGGAGTTTGATTTTTCGGCGGAACATGCGCTGGGGGCGGATAAAGCGGCCCGGCGGGTCGCCGTGGTCAGAAACGACAGCGGGCGGGCGGTGCTGCATGTCGGGGTGAAGTCGCCGGTGCCGTGGCTGGAGGTCTATCCCCAAGAGTTTGCGCTGGCGCCATCCGAAAAGCAGGCGGTGACGGCGGAGCTGAGGCCGGAGAAGGCGGGACACGCGGCATTAGCCGCCGCGACGGTCTCGCTGTTCGGGCAGTATCTGGCCGTCTCGGCGCTCGATGCTGCCGATCTGCCCTCCGATTTAGAGCTTTCGATCAGTGTCCTGCCGCCGCTGTCGAACTGTCCGCACTGCGCCGCCGACCTGCCGGAAGGGGCGACGGAATGCCGCCGCTGCGGGGAGCGCATCCGCTTGTGCCGGGTCTGCGGAACGCCGAACACCTGGCTGGCGACCCTCTGCCGCCTGAGTCCGGCCCATGTGCTGCGGACGGAAAGCGACTGGCGGATGTCGCCGGGCGGGGATGAGTCGCACGCGGTGAGCGGAAGCCGAACATTGGGTACGCATCTAGCCCGGCGGTGGTCGTTCCCGGCGTTTGCCCCGGCGCGGGCCGCCGAGGCTTTAGAGTGGAGCGCCCCGCTGGCGGCGTTCGGCATGGTCGTCGCATCGGGCATTGACACAGCGGGCAACAAGTCCGCGCTGTATGCGTTTGAGCTGGCGACCGGCGCGGCCTTATGGGACTTTGATCTGCCGGACTCATCGGGCTTGTACCCGGATCGTGGCGGAATGGCTCTGTCGGAAGATGGAATGCTGTATGCGGCAACGCTCGGCGGCTCGGTGCTGGCGATGGACGCCATCCGGGGGACGCGCCGGTGGGAAGCGAAAGTCGGTGGGCCGGTCTACGGCGGCTTGACGCTGAGTGATGATCTGCTGATCGTCCCGGCGGGGGATGCGCTGGTCTTGCTGGACCGTGCTTCGGGGGCTATTCTGCGGACACTGCCGCTCGGCGGGCAGACGGACACGGCCCCGGCAGTCTGGGGCGGTGGGGTCTTTGTCGCTGGGGACACTGAAGAAGTGCGGGCGTTCAACTTAGGCACGGGCGCAGAAGTCTGGCGCACGAAGACGAACGGGCCGTTTGATGCCGCGCCGCTGGTGCGGGACGGGGTTGTGTACGCGGCGACGATGGCCGGCACGGTCTATGCGCTGGGGACGGCGACGGGCGAGATCACATGGCAGACTTCGGTGTCGTCGCGCGGCGTATCGGCGACACCCGCGCTGTCCCCCGACGGCGGCCTGCTGTTTGTGCCGTGCGACGACGGCTTCCTGCATATTGTCGCGGCCCAAAGCGGCAACTTAATCCGGTCCAAACGGGTGAGTTCCGCGCCGCTGCGGTCGTCGCCGGTGTGCAGCGGCCACACGGTCTTTGCCGGGGCGGACGACGGCTTTTTGTATTCTTTGGACAGCGAGTATGTGGTCCGGCGGGCATATGAAACGTCGCCCGGTACGCGGCTGGGGACGGCGGGACCGGCCTTGTACGGTGACTACGTGGTGTGCGCGGCGACCAACGGCGTTTTGTATGTGTTGCAGGCGGCGGTGTAGGACGGGAATAGGAAAGACACGGGGCTGAACCCCCGCGCTTTAAAAGTGCAACTCCCCGCCGTCGCGGGCAGAGGAGCGGAAGGAATAGGAGATTGAACGATGACCGAGATGTTACCCCGGCGGCAGGATGTGCCATTAGAAATGACCTGGAATGTGGAGAGCGTGTTCCCGTCCGTGGACGCTTGGGAAGCGGAGTTCGTGCGTGTCGGCGGCCTGCTGGCGGGAGGCGAAGAATATGCAGGGCGTCTCGGCGAGTCGCCGGACACGCTGGCCGAGGCGCTGGCAAAACGAACTGAAGTCGGTCTGGCCGTGCGGCGATTGGGCCTGTACGCAAGTATGCAGCGGGCGGGCGACACCGGCGACCAGGCCGCTGCGGCGCTGGCGAGCCGTGCGGGCGGGCTGTCGGCCCGGTTCGCGGCGTCGGCGGCGTTCTACGAGCCGGAGCTGCTGGCGCTGGACCCGAAGGAGCTGACGAAGTGGGTCGCAGAGACGCCTGCGCTCGGTATGTATGCTCACTATTTCGATACGCTGGCCCGACGCCGGGACCATGTGCGGTCGGAAGAAGTCGAAGCGCTGCTGGCGCAGGTGTCCGAGCCGCTGTCCGCTCTCAGCACGGCGGCAGGCGTTCTGACCGACGCCGACATCAAGTTCGCACCTGTCACGGATGCCGATGGCACGGTGCATGAAGTCGCGCAGGGAACCATCGCCGATCTGCTGCGCCATCCCGATCAAGCCGTGCGGAAGGCCGCGTGGGAGTCCTACGCCGACGGGCATTTAAGCGTCAAGAACACGCTCGCGGCCTGCCTGAGCGGCCGGGTCAAGCAGAGCGTGTTCCAAAGCCGCGCCCGGCGGTACCCGTCGGCTTTGGAAGCCTCGCTCGCGCCGAACGCCATTCCGCGCGAGGTCTTTGACACGCTGCTGTCCACGTTCCAGGCAAATCTTCCCATCTGGCACCGCTACTGGGGGCTGTTAAAGAAGGGACTCGGCGTTGAAACGCTGTACTGCTCGGATGTCCCCGCCGATGCTGTCCCCGCGCCGATGCCCCGGACGGAAACGCCGATCTCGTTTGCTGAGGCCACTGACCTCATCGGTGCCGGCATGGCCCCGCTGGGCGACGGCTACGTTTCCGCCATGCGCCGGGGACTGGAACAAGACCGCTGGGTGGACCGGGAGCCGAATATCGGCAAAGGCAGCGGCGCGTTTTCGTCGGGAATGCCCGGCACCTACCCGTTCATTATGATGAACTTCCGCGACGATCTGTTTTCGGTCAGCACCCTGGCGCACGAGCTGGGCCACTCCATGCACTCCTATTTGACCTGGCAAAACCAGCCGCCGATTTACTCCGGCTACTCGCTGTTTGTCGCCGAAGTCGCCTCTAACTTCGACCAGGCGCTCGTCCGAGGTCATTTGCTGGATACCGTCACCGACCGCGATCAAACGCTGGCGATCATTGAAGAAGCCATCTCCAATTTCCACCGCTACCTGTTCGTCATGCCGACCCTGGCGCGTTTTGAGCTGGACTGCCATGAGCGTATTGAACGCGGCGAGGCGCTGACCGCCGACGGCATGGGGCAGACTTTGGCGGGCTTCTTCCGCGAAGGTTACGGCGGCTTGGTGGAGATAGACGAAGCGCGTCTCGGCATCACCTGGGCCGAGTTCAGCCACCTGTACGCGCCGTTCTACGTCTACCAGTACGCCACCGGCATTTCCGCCGCCAATGCTCTCGCCGAAGATGTCCGCACCGAAGGCGCTCCCGCCGCCGAGCGTTACCTAAGCTTCCTCAAAGCCGGCGGCTCTTTGTATCCTTTAGACGCTCTAAAGCTCGCCGGGATTGACATGACCTCGCCGGAACCTATCCAGCGAGCCTTCGGCGTCCTGTCCAAGATGGTGGACCGCCTGGCGGAGATTGTCGGGGAGTAAGCGATGGAGCCGCGAACACTGACCTACCGTAAGCCGTGGCTGTTCCGCGCTGTTTTTATTTTTGCTGGCTTGATGGCGTTCAGTCTCCCATTTCTAGTAGCGTCTGATATGACAGTGCGTAGACCAATAGATTATAGCGCACTGCCTATGCTTACTCTGCTATCTTGGGGTGGCAGCCTGTTTTTCTTCTATAACTCCGGGCCAGATGATATTGCTTTCAATTTAGAGCAAAGAACTTACCGTCATGTCAAAGGCTGGCCCTTTGCCAAAAGCCGTTCAGGCTCTATGAAAGATTTTTGGGGCGTTTATGTCGGCAGGACGCAAGGCGATAACCGCTACTTCTGTGTCGGTGTAACGTGGTGGGGCGGCAAGGGCAGCGTGATATTGGAACGGTTTTCCAGCAAAATGCACGCCGAGCGGTTTGCGGCAAGTTTGATGTCTAGTCTGGAACTGAAAGAAGTTATGCCGCCGCGCAATCTGCGGCCACGGGCATAATTCGGGCCATGCGTTTGAGACCATGCAATAAATTGCACGGCTATACGGCGCGGACGCCACGAAGTACCGCTTCGTGGGACTGGGAGTAGAAGCCGAATGAAAATGCCAAGCTTGTTGCAGAGGCGCTTTGTCTGGAACGTAGGTCAGTGGCCTATGCTGACGGCATTAATCAGCCTATATCTGTTTTGGGCAGGCGGCTGGATTGTCGCCCTGCCTTTGGCAGTCGCCTCTTTAGTTACAGGTCTGCGGAGCCGGTTCACGTTTTACAGTGTCAGCGCTGTTGTATTATCGGCTTTCGTGCTGATGGGCTGCGTCTTCTTTCTGACACCGCTGTACAACTTGCTTAACCCGTAAACGAACAAGACTGAAAGTGAGAACATCATGGCATCTTTGGCGAAGCCGCGCTTTACGCCGCAGGAATATCTGGCGATGGAGCGGGCGGCGGATTACAAAAGCGAATATGTGTCGGGCGAGATTTTCGCGATGGCGGGGACAAGCTACAAGCACACGATTATCGTTTCCAATCTTTTGGGAGAGTTTCGCCGACAGCTTCGGGGCGGTTCCTGCCGGGCGGTGGCGAACGATCTCCGGGTTTCGGTGCCGGCGACCGGGGCGTACACCTACCCCGATGTGGTCATCGTCTGCGGGCAGCCGCTGTTCGGCGACGAGTATCTGGACACGCTGCTGAACCCGACCGTGCTGATGGAGGTGCTGTCGGACTCGACGGAAGCGTTTGACCGAGGCGGGAAGTTCGCGCATTACCGGCGTCTGGAGTCCTTGCAGGAGTATGTCTTGATCACGCAGAGCTTGATGCGGGTCGAGCATTTTGTGCGCGACGGCGAGCGATGGGTCTTGTCTGAGCTGAACACGCTGGAAGAGATGCTGGAGCTGGCCTCAATAAGCGCTGCGGTACGTTTGTCGGACATTTATGAAGACATTGAGCTTGCCCCACCGCTGAACATCCAGAGCCTTTAACCTCCCTCTGTAAGTTCACTTCACCGCGAACGTCCGAACCATCTTTCCCGACGGCAGCGTCTTGGGACTGACTGCGCCGGGGCCATGAGAAACCTGTGCTGGGAGCAGCCATTGAGTGTGGCCGTCAATCATCAGGAAGTTCAAGCCAAACGTCTTGGGATCGTGCCGGGCGCTGTCCTGCGGGGCGCTGAGGCCGGTCGCGCTGACGGTTTCGGGCGTAGACGGGTCGCAGTTCAGCGTCGAGAATTCGTAAAGCGCGACAGTCGCGGCGGGGTCTGCCATTCTGTTTATGTTCAGCCCAACAAGATTTTGGTTTTCGGCGTAAGAGATGAACGCGCCGTCGTGCGCGTCGTCTCGGCAGCGATATACTGATTTGGATCGCGTATACGGGTAAAGCCGGCCTGCCCAGCCATTTCCGGCGGCGTTGATGCCGGCAGGGTAAACAGCGTCTCCGTCCTGCAAATACTCAGCATATGCCAGACCAAGCTGCTTCATGTTCGACGCGCAGCCGGGACCGCTATGTTCATGCACATGCTGAAACACCGGAAACAGGATCATCGCCATAAAGCCGATAATGCACAGGGCGGCGACAATCTGGGTGACGGGCGGCCATTTGAAGGGGAACTGCGGCATGGGACACCTCCGGCAACTGAAAACATAATTTGATTATACATAAAAGTTAGGTATAATCGGCGTAACAGCCGAAAATGGCTGCCAATGAGGGAGAACCATCATGCCGCAGTATTCCATAAACATTGCTGATAGTTTCGACAAAGTTTTGACCGATGCGTCCAAAGCGCAAGGCACCACCAAGGCGGATATTATTCGCAAAGCTGTCGCCAGCTATGTGTACTTAAACAAAGAAACGGCGAACACTGACCGGAAAGTTTCTATTACGGATGACCAAAACCGGGTCATCAAAGATGTCATGCTGCCTTAGTCATGCGGTCTGAGCCGAAGCGCAGGAAGAAAAGGAGCAGAGCATGGAAGAGACGGCAAGCGAAACGCCCAAAGGCGAACTGCCCGAAAGCAGCCCTGCCCCCAGAGCCGCCGTTGAAAAAACTGTGCCTGCCAACCAGATTTACCAGGTCGCGGGGGTCGGCGGAGAAGACGTGGTCGAAGACCTGCGGAAGCTGACGGCGACGCAGCAGGCGGGGCTGTGGCTGGCGGTGGGGGTCGGGGTGGCGATTGTCGGGGTCATTGTCTTTGTCGCCGTGGTCTGGTTCCAGACCGCGCCGAAGCCGCCGGTCCTGCCGCCGCTGCCGGTGATCACGGACCCGGCGAAAGCCAAAGACGCGCTCGCGAACTATCAGACCTTGAACCAGGCGGCTTTGGACAACTACAAGGCCCTGAACGCCGAGGCCATTAACCGGGTTTCCAATCTGTTTGACCTGTTCGCGACCCGTGCCTTGCTGCCGATCTTCACGTCTATTCTCGGCTATATCTTTGGGTCACGCGCGGCGGCTGCCGCAGCGAATAATCGCGGTTCGGAGTAGGTGGAAGAGGGAAAAGAAGGGCGAACACGGAGGGAAGGGCGAACACGGAGGGAAGGGCGAACACGGAGGGAAGGGCGAACACGGAGGGAAGGGCGAACACGGAGGGAAGGGCGAACACGGAGGGAAGGGCGAACACAAGGTTCGCCCCTACGGGGTCAGGAATAAGACCGGGAACGGAACGTAGGGCGCGAACCTCGTGTTCGCCCTGCAATGTGATTTAAGCTGGGCTTCATTCAAACAGGGCGTCTACGAACGCTTGCGGGTTGAAGACTTCGATGTCGCCGAGCTTTTCGCCGGTGCCGATGAGCTTGATGGGGACGCCCAGCTCGTCTTTGATGGTGATGACGATGCCGCCTCTGGCGGTGCCGTCGAGCTTGGCGAGAATCAGGCCGGTGATGGAGACGGCGTTCTTGAACTCGCGGGCCTGGTTGACGGCGTTCTGGCCGGTGGTGGCGTCGAGAACCAGCAGGGTTTCGTCGGCGGAGCGGCCGCCCAGTTCGCGCTGAATGATCCGGTTGATCTTTTTCAATTCTTCCATGAGGTTTGTTTTGTTGTGCAGGCGGCCCGCCGTGTCGATGATCAAATAGTCGGCGCGTTGGGCTTTGGCGGCCTGGACGGCATCAAAGACCACGGCGGCGGGGTCGGCGTTGGCCTTGCCGGTGATGACTTCGACCCCCACGCGCTCGCCCCACAGGACAAGCTGCTCGGTGGCGGCGGCGCGGAACGTGTCCCCGGCAGCCAGCACGACGCGCTTCCCCTGCTTTTTCAGCACATACGCGAGCTTGCCGATAGAAGTGGTCTTGCCGACGCCGTTGACGCCGACGACGAGGTACACCGTGGGGCTTGTCTCCGAAACGGCAAGCTCCGGCAGGTCGTGCTTGTCGCCGGTCAGCGTGTCCCACAAAAAGCGCTTGAGGTAGTCGGTGACATCCTGGGCGTCGTTCAGGCGCTTGTCCTGGACCATCGCCCGCAGCTCGCCCATCGCCCGCATGGTCGTGTGGATATTCAAATCCGCGCCGATGAGCGACTCTTCCAGCTCTTCAAAGAGAGCCTCGTCAATCTTCCCCCGGCCTGTGATGACCTGGTCTACTTTTTGGAAGATGCTCTTAAATAATCCGCGTTTCAGCATAAGATGTCCTACTCGAACCGATGGGTCGTAGTCGGGATGAAATAAGTGATAATTGCCGCCAGCAGGCCGCCGAGCAGCAGATAGTTGGCTCGTGGGCCGCGCCACTGGGCGACGGCGTGGAGGGTCAAGTAGACGCCGTAGACAAGCCAGGTGACAACTGAGGTCAGCACCATGGGGTCTGCGCCCCAAACGCCGCGCAGGCCGCCGGTGATGGCCTCGACAAACCCGGCGGCGAGGCCGATGGTCAGCAGCGGGAAGGCGAACGCAACTAAGGCGAACGCAAGATGATCCAAATGCGCCAGCGGCGGCAGCTTGCCGAACAGGCCGCCCGACAGACGTTTGCGCTTGAGCAGCCGGTACTGAGTCAGATAGAGGGCCGCGCAGCCGAACGCCAGCACCAAGAGGCCGAAGGCGAACAAAATTGCCAGAATGTGCAGGCTGACGAGGCGCGAGTTGAGCAGGGCGGCGTCGGCGGTATCCAGTGCGGCGGGATGCGTCGTGCCAAGAAACGCCCCGGCAAAGAGGCACAAAAACGCGGCGGGCAGGGCGATTGCGCCCAGCGCAGTCGGCTTCGGTTTCAGCACGAGTTCCAGCACCAAGTAGGCCAGCGCAATCGTCCAAGCCGATGCGGACAGCGTCTCAGCGGGCGTCGTAAACGGCGTCTGGTGGACGCGGGCGCAGTGCAGGCCGATGGCGAGCGTGTGCAGGACGACGGCCAGAACCGTCGCGGTGCGACCGGCCAGAGCCAGTGCAGGAAAGCGCAGCATCAGAAACGCGCCGTAGGCGACGGAGCCGAAGAGATAGCCGGCGGCAGCGGCAACAAGAAAAAAGGCTTCGGTCATTGGTCTGCCTCCACGCCGAACGCGCGGCTGATGGTGTCCAGCGCGGACCCGCCGTCTTCGGTTTCCGGCGCGGACTTGATTGCCACAATCGCCGGGTGAGCGACTTTATTGGTCAGCGAGGCGAAGGCTGCTTCAATCGCCCGCCAGTCTTTTTCGGGCAAGTCGGGCAGGCGCGTTTTGAGGCGATTCAGCTCCGACTGCTTGGCTGTGTCCAGCTTCTGCCGGACGGCGACGACGAGCGGGGCGACTTGGAGCGACCGTTCCCAGCGCAGGTACTCGGCGGTGGACGCCTCGACAATTTCGCGGGCGCGGACCACTTCCCCGGCCCGGCTTTGCCTGGCTCCGGCGACAAGCGCCTGCAAGTGGTCTATATTATAGAGGTAGACGTTTTCAAGCGCGTCTACCGACGCTTCGACATCGCGCGGGACGGCAATATCAATCAGGTACAGCGGCCGGCCCCGGCGGGTCCGCATGGCAGCCTGCACGAGGTCGCGGGTGACGATCGGGTGCGGCGCGGCGGTGGAGCAGACGACAATGTCGGCGGTCGCCAGCAGCGCCGGCAGGTCGTCGAAGCGGCGGGCCGTGCCGCCGAACTGGGCGGCTAAAGCTTCCGCTTTTTCGTAGGTGCGGTTTGCGACCAGAACGGCGGGTGCGCCTCGTGCCAGCAGATGCTTCGCGGTGACTTCGCTCATTTTGCCTGCGCCCAGCACGAGAACCGTGTGTCCGGCCAGCGACTCGCCGAAGATCTGGGTGGCAAGCTCGACTGCCGCCGCGCCGACTGAAAACGTCCCCCGCGCGATCCCCGTTTCCGTCCGTGTGCGCTTCCCTGTGACTAAAGCGTCTTGAAAGAGCCGATTGAGCCGTGTCCCCAGGCTGTTTGCGGACTGGGCGGCTTCCAGGGCGGTCTTGACCTGGCGCTGGATGTCCGGCTCGCCCAAGATCATCGAGTCGAGGCCCGACGACACCGAAAACAGATGGTTTGCGGCGGCTCCGGCCCGGTAGCAGTAGAGATGGCCGTCAAACTCATGCCGAGATAGCCCATGCCAGCCTGCAAGAAACTCCGCCAGCCCATTTTCGAGTGGCCCTGCACCGGTCTCACCGACCGCGTAGGCTTCGGTCCGGTTGCAGGTAGACAGCAGCGCCCCTTCCTGAATATGCGGCAGGGCTGAGAGCGCGGACAGCGCACGCGGCAGGTCACGCTCCAAAAACGCCAGCTTTTCGCGCACTTCAATGGGCGCGGAGGTATGGTTGATACCGAGAACTAAGAGAGACATATTCGAATTCGCGCTTCTGCTTCTTCTAAGTCGCCTGCCAGCAGCAGTCGGCGTGTTTCGGCGTCGTCTAAAACGCGCCCGATTGCCGCTTTCCGGGCCGCTTCCTCGGAGTTCGTTTTGACAAATTCGCGTTGTTTTCCAAGCATCTCCACTAATTCCGCCCATTCCGGCCCAAACTCGGCTTCCAGCCGCTCCCGCAGAACGGCTGCCAGCGTCGGACTGCCGCCGCCGGTCGAGACGGTCAAAACCAGGTCGCCGCGCGTAATCTGCGCCGCCGATTGGAAGTTTCCGGCTTCGGGATCGTCCGCGCACAGGATGAGCAACTGTTGCGCCTGCGCGTTGCGGGTGACTTCAGCGTTCACCACGCGGCTGTTCGTGCAGGCCATCACTAAAAACACGCCGTCCCGCGCGTCGGTTCCGTCTGCCGCATACGCTTCCCGCCGCCAGTCAATCCTGCCGTCTGCTGCCATCGCCTTTAAGCCGGCTGTGGCCTCCGGTGAAACCAGACGCAGGGATGCGCCCGCCGCCAGCAGCGACTTGATCTTGCGCTCGGCCACTTTGCCGCCGCCGATAACGAGGCACAGGCGGTTCGTGAGGTTGAGGCTAATCGGGTACAGGCTCATTTCTTCTGCTATTGTACCCGAAGGGGTATGATGGTTGGTAGAAGCGCGGGATGGAAGAGCGTGGGATTGAAGAGCGTGGGAATAAATTCCTACGCTGTATGCCTGCGGCATTACTTCGTATGGGGCGGAGCGCCTAATGTCCGCCTTCGCGGACAGGGAGAAGGACCATACAATAAATTGTACGGCTACACGGCGCGGACGCCACGAAACACCCGCTTCGCGGGGTTAAGATATAATTCGGGTAGGGTGTAGGGCTTGCCCCTACCTTCTTCTGTTTTTCTGCTGCTTTGTGTAGAGAAGCAGCAGAAAGGCCGCGATGCTACAGATGGCAACAGACCCGCAGAAGGCGATACCCGTCAGGTCAAAAGCGTGTGGTCGGTAGGAATAGCGGACGAGGGATTGTACCGCGTAGGTGGGACTGTTGAAGAAAATTGCTCCGCAGAAATTCCAAGCGAGATGGATGCCGATAGGAAGCCACAAGGAACGGCGAACCAAATAAGCTGCACCCAATAACGCGCCGAGCGCTAAGGCGTGCAGAATAGGATGGATAACAAGCTCACACGTGTTGCCTTGCCCGAAGCGTCCATGTCCCAGGGCGAAAAGAAGACTCGTAACCGCTAGCGCTGTTCCTGTTCCCCAGCGCTGTTCCAATGTCGGCAAGATGTATCCTCGGAAGAGGCACTCCTCCGAGATCACGCCAATGGGAACAATTGAAATTAGCCAGATCAGCGAGAGCAATACATAATGCGTTCTGATACCTGAGATGTGGTAATTGCCGGTAATCCAGGCAAATCCAACAAAGCACAAAAACGCAGAAGTCCCCATTCCAATGCCGATAGCGACGTACCACCACTCCTTAGTCCGAAAGCCGAAGAAGGCGATAATCCCTTTGTGGCCTGATGCTTTTCGTACAAGCCACAATGCGCTAAGTGTTGGCAGTGCTGTTAGTAGGATGTACTCAGCAATGATTATGCTATATGTGTCCCATAGAGACGAAAACGCTTCGTTGCGTCTAAGAACACCATACAAAGCCATGCTGGCTTTCAATAGTAGTTCATAGATGACAAGCACAAACGCGACCCGTGCGGCTGGTCCTCGCCACCAGGAAAGTTTTGAAACATTTGTGTTGTTGCCGGTGGCTGTAGGCGGCTTAGGATTAAACAAATGCGACCATGACTTCGCTGGCGAGGAAGATGCCTGGCGGGGTGAGGCGAATTGAGTTTTCGGTGACTTCGAGCAGGCCGCGCTGGGTGAAGGTTGCGATTTCGGGGGCGAACTTCTCGCGCGGGTCGAGGCCGAAGCGGTTCATAAAGCGCGGGATGCTGACGCCTTCTTGGGTGAGGCGGAGGCCGAGCATCATTGTTTCGGCCATTGTCTCGTCGGCGGTGAGCGTCTCGGTGGAGAGGGTCAAATCGGCATTGGTTTCGACGGCGTCGGCGTATTGGGCGGGGGTTTTGAGGTTCATGCGGCGGGTGCCCCCCAAATAGGACGCGGCGCCGCAGCCGAAGCCGTGGTAGGAATTGTTGCGCCAGTAGTGCAGGTTTTGGCGGCTTTCGCGGCCCGGTTTGGCGTAATTGGCGATCTCGTACTGGGCGTAGCCATGAGCCTCAGCGGTTTCAACGGCCATCTCGTACATATCGGCGGCGAGGTCGTCGCTCGGCAGGGGCAGGCGGCCTTTCTGCTGAAGCGTGTAGAAGCCGGTGCCTTCTTCGACAATGAGCGAATAAAGGGAAAGATGGTCGGTTTCGAGTTCGAGGGCTTGCTGAAGCGTGTCCTGCCAGTGCTTCAAAGTCTGACGCGGCAGGGCGAACATCAGGTCTAAAGTGACGTTCTCGAAGCCGGCGGCGCGGGCGGCGCGGACGGCGGCGCGGGCTTCGTCGGCGGAGTGGATACGGTCCAGGGTTTTGAGCAGGCCGGGGTCGAAGGATTGGACGCCGAAGGAAATGCGGTTGAAGCCGGCGTCCCGGAGAACGGACAGGTGCCGAACATCCATTGTGCCGGGGTTGGCTTCAGTGGTAATCTCGGCGTCGGGCGTCACCGGCAGAGTGTTAAGGACGGCGCGGAGCAGCGCGGCTTCGTCGGCGGCGGGGATGGCGGTGGGGGTGCCGCCGCCGAAGAAGACGGCGTCTACGGGTTGGCTCGGCGCAGTCCGGCGGATTTCGTGGGTGAGGGCGTGGACGTAGCGGGCGATGTGGGCGTCGGTATAGCCGGAGTAGGAGTTGAAGTCGCAGTAGGCGCACTTCTTGACGCAGAACGGGATATGGACGTAGCAGCCGATAGGTGACATGGGGTTATTGTACCAGAAGAACCCCTCCCGCTCGTTCCTATGCCTTCGGCATTACTTCGTATCTGCTCCCTCCCCTGTTAGGGAAGGGCAATACAGAACAAGGGCAAGAGGCAGCTCGCTTGCTTCTGCTCGTCTCTTAAAGCCCTTCCCTAACAGGGGAGGGAGCAGATACGAAGTAATGCCGAAGGCATAGGAACGAGCGGGAGGGGTCTTGACGTCCCCTGCCCTTCTCCTTTATACTGAGGCTATGAATGTGAAGTCTCTGCCGGCGTGGGTGCCGTATGTGCTGCCGTTCGGCTTGTTTTTGCTGCTGACGCAGATTGAAAGCCATCTGCCGCTGAGTGCCTATCCCGTGTTCTACGCGGTCAAGATTGCACTGGTGGGCGGGGCGCTGATTGCGCTGCGCGAGGCGTTCCCGGAGGCGCGGCCCGGCGGCGGCGGCTGGGCGTGGGCGACGGCGCTGGGTGTCGTGCTGTTTTTTGTCTGGATTTTGATAGACAAGCACACGCCGCATTTGGCGTTTCTCGGTACGCGGACGGCATTTAACCCGGCCCGCGAGATGGCGACGCCGCTGGAAGTCTTCTTGTTTCTCGTCGTGCGCTTTATCGGGCTGGTCGTGGTCGCGCCGATCGTGGAAGAATTGTTTTACCGAAACTTCCTGCTGCGGTTCATCACGGATATGGACGACTTCCAGCGGGTGCCGGTGGGAACATTCTCGCTTGTGGCTCTTCTGATCAGCAGCGGCGTGTTTGCGCTGTCCCATCCGGAATGGCTGGCGGCGGCGATCTTTGCGCTGGCGTTGTGCGGCCTGCTGCGTCTGACGCAGAACTTCTGGACGTGCATTCTGGCGCATGGGGTGACGAACCTGCTGCTGGGGGTGTATGTCCTGCATACGGCGCAGTGGCAGTATTGGTAGGCTGAACTAAACGAGGAGAAAACAAGATGAACAAGCAGTTTTTGACGGCAGGCGTGCTGGCGGCGCTGGCATTGGGGACGGTCAGCGGGGCGCGGAGCCAGGGGATGATGCCAACTGTGCCGTTTGCGCTGACCGCCGAAGGAATTACGGCGCAGGGGCATGGGGAAGTCAAAGTGAAGCCGGACATCGCGCTTCTGACACTGACGGTGACGACGCAGTCGGCCAATCAGGCGGACGCAGTGCAGCAGAACGCGGCGCGGACGACATCGCTGCTGGCGGCTTTGCGCGGGGCAAAGATCGCCGAGAAAGACATTGAAACGCAGTCGTACACGGTGCAGCCGCAGTATGATTACAAGCCGTCGCCGCCGGTCCTGACGGGCTACCAGGTGCAGAACAGCGTGCAGGCGACGGTGCGGGACTTGACCAAGGTGGGCTTTGTCATTGATCAAGCGACGGCAGGGGGCGCGTCGGAAGTCGGCGGCGTCTCGTTCGACTTGTCTGACCGAGCGGCGTCCCAGTCGGAGGCGCTGGCCCTGGCTGTGGGTTCGGCCAAGCGCAAGGCAGGAGTGATGGCGGACGCGGCGGGAGTAAGCTTGGGCCGGCTGCTGACGCTGACGGAGGGCGGCGACGCGCCGACCGTGCGCCCGCTGTATGCGATGCGGGCGATGGCGTCTCCCGCCGCTGCCGCGCCGGAAACGCCGATTGCGGACCAGCAGATCACGGTGAGCGCAGACGCGACGCTGGTATATGCAATGGGAGCGGCGAAATAACCCAATGAACGAGAATTATATTACCGCGCTAGGGCATGGCGAGGCCAAAGCCATGCCTGACGTTGCGGCCCTGACTATGTCAGTCACGGTGCAGTCGGCAGACCAAGCGGAGGCAGTGCGGCAAAATGCGGAGCAGGCTGCGGTGGTCAGGGCGTTGCTGCGTGAGTGCGGCATTGCCGACATGGACATCCAAACCTCGCATTACAGGGTCCAGCCGCAGTATAGCCGCCAGAAGGGGACGACGACCC
Source organism: Capsulimonadaceae bacterium (assembly GCA_965277885.1). GTDB lineage: Bacteria > Armatimonadota > Armatimonadia > Armatimonadales > Capsulimonadaceae > JANXMY01. The sequence goes on from CBDIDS010000003.1 coordinate 2,764,184, forward strand.
TCAGCGGTTATGAGGTGCAAAACAGTCTGCAAGTGACGGTGCGGAACTTGGACGAGGTCGGCACTGTCATTGACAAAGTGACCACTCACAGCGCCCTCAGCGTGGACTATATCTCGTTTGGGCTGTCCGACCGGGTGCAGGCCGAGGCGGAAGCGCTGTCACAGGCAGTCGCGTCGGCGCACCGGAAAGCCGGCGTCATGGCTGCTGCCGCCGGTATGGGATTGGGTCACCTTATCAGCATGACCGAAGGCAGGCCGGACGCTTTTCCGTCCCTCGGCTGCGATGAGGGAACGCTATCGGCTGCGCCGGCGGCTGCCGGAACGCCGATTTCCGCGCAGCAGATTACGATCAATGCCTCGGTCACGCTTGTGTACGAGCTGGAAGCAGCACAGTAACAGCCTTTCAGCCTACATGTCTTCTACCGCCGCACGCCCGGCCCGTCGGTGGGGTGCAGGAGGCGGGCGTCAATGAGGCGGACTTTGCCGAAGGTGGCGGCGACGAGGGCGACAGCGCCAGCTTCAAGGGTGTCTATTTCTTGCAGCGTGTCCGGGGCGACGACGACGGCGTAGTCTGCTTTGGCGAGCGGCTGGACTTCAATGGTCTGGCGCATCCAGGCGGCAAGCTGGTAGGCGTCCTGAACGCCGGTGTCGGCGATGGCCTGGGCATTGTCGAGCGCAGACGACAGGACGAGCGCGGCGGCACGCTGCTCCGGGGTCAGGCGCACATTGCGGGACGACAGCGCGAGGCCGTCGGGTTCACGGACAGTCGGAACGCTGACAATCTCGGTCGGGATGTCGAGATCACGGGTCAGTGACTTGATGATCTGGAGCTGCTGCCAGTCTTTTTCGCCGAAGTAGGCGCGGTCTGCGCCTGCCATGTTGAGCAGTTTCGTCACGACCGTAGAAACGCCTGCGTAGTGGCCGGGACGGGACGCGCCTTCGAGCCGCTCGGACAGGGCGCGGACGACGACCACCGTGTCAAAGCCTTTGGGATAAACTTCTTCGGGCGTCGGCGTGAACAGAATATCCACGTCGGCATCTTCGGCCAGTTGGCTGTCGCGCACCGGGTCACGCGGGTAGCGGTCGAAGTCATCCAAGTCGTTGAACTGGGTCGGGTTGACGAACAGGGTCACGACGACGACGTCGTTTTCGGCTTTCGCCTGGCGCATCAGTGTGAGATGGCCTTTATGGAACGCGCCCATCGTCGGCACGAGGCCGATGGTCTTGCCTGAGCGTCGGGCGGCGTTTAACGTGGTTCGCAGGCTGGCGATTGTCGTGATTGTTTGCATAAATCAGCTAGTTTCTAAGGGGCCGCCGGAACCGATACTCCCTGTGCCGGTCTACTTTTGCGTGAACTTGAACGAAAGTTAAGCGGCGACCGGCTCGGCGATGACCCGCGCCGGGGACGGGCTGGGGTTGGACGTGATGAGGAAAGCGTGACCAATCCGTATTCCAAGTGTTCCTTGATTAAGCGGGAAAAACTCGTTGATTTCCTCAACCTGGTGTTCTAGGTAGAATTGGTTCATTACGCCCTGTACAAAGAAAGCAGACGGCTCCAGTGGAACAACCGCACCAATTAACTTCCAATCCTGAACGTCCATTTTTTCTCGGAGCGCAACAAGCAAAAGATGAGTTCCTTCTCGATCTGTTTTGAGCCATGGGGCAGAAGCAACTACGTCCCAGCGGCCTGGTATTTGCTCACGCTCGAACAACCCAAATAGATAAAATGCACCAAGTTCCTCAGAGACCTGTTTTTCTGCATCCCGAAACTTTTGCGCTATTAACAAAGCGCTAGTGCCTGCAATCATAGTAGTATCCTCAACAATATCTGAGTGGATGCAATCATACTGTTGGCATCCGACAAGTTTTTTGTCCCACGCGGATTGTACCGCTCTTCGGGGTTCCACTTGATGACAGTTGACCAGTCCGTGAGAAACCCGTCTGAACTGACTGACCGGACGCGGTCCTGCATTCCCGTGTAATCCAGAAGCACTTCTAAATCGTGTGTCTTAAGATTGCCTTTGGAACGAAACTCTGAATTAGTTTCTGGGAAGCCAGCCGTCCACTTCAATGTCCGACAAATCCGAGATTTGAGAGCGATCTCCACAGCGTAACCACACAAGTAGGTAGCAGCATCATAGGACTTCCGGGTGCGGAGCAGCTTGGCCGCCCGGAGATATTCGCGGGCGGTGCTGTGGAGATCGGCGGTTAAGATCATAGAAAAGCCTCCGTGCTTTTGGTTTCGCTGGTTAGGCGTGGGGTGCGTCTTCGCGGGTGAATAAGTATTCTTTGCTCAGGACGTTACCGTTGTCGTCTAAATCGTAGACGAGCGGGATGCCGGTGGGGATGTTCAATTCTAGGACTTCTTCGCGGCTCAGTTTGTCTAAATCCATGACGATGGAGCGGAGGGAGTTGCCGTGGGCGACGACGAGGACGTTCAGGCCGGCTTTGATGTCGGGCAGGATGTGGGCCTGGAAGTAGGGCAAAGTGCGGGCGGCGGTGTCTTTCAGAGACTCGCCTTTTTCGCCGGGCGGGGGGACATCGAAGGAGCGCCGCCAGATTTTTACCTGGGCGTCGCCGTACTGGGCAGCGGTTTCGGCTTTGTTAAGGCCCTGCAAATCGCCGTAGTGGCGCTCGTTCAAAGCCTGGTCGCGCTCGGTGGGCAGGGTGTCGGGCTTGCCGGCGGCGGCGAGTGCGATTTTCGACGTGTTGATCGCGCGTTTCAGGACGCTGGTGTAGACTTTGTCTACGGGCAGGTCGCGCAGATGCTCTCCGGCGATGCGGGCTTCGTTTTCGCCGCGCGGGGTCAGCTCGACGTCCACCCAGCCGGTGAAGCGGTTTTCCAGGTTCCACTGCGACTCGCCGTGCCGCACTAAGATCAATTTCGGCATTGGTGTTCTCCTCAAAATAGCCTTCTCGATGAGTATACCCAATCGCGAAAACTTCGGTGTTTAGGGAAACTTTGCTTCAGTCACGTCTTTCCGGTAGGCAGCCAGCGCGTCGGCGATGGTCGTGCCGATCTGGGCATACTGGCGGACGTGTTTGAGGGCGGCGCGTTCCGGGCGCAGGCCGAGCAGGTCGGATGTGACGAGGACTTGTCCGTCGCAGCCTGATCCGGCGCCGATGCCGATGGTCGGGATGGAAAGCGCGGCGGTGACTTGCCGGGCAAGCTCTTCGGGAATGAGTTCCAAGACGACCGCGAACGCCCCGGCGTCCTGCACGGCCTGGGCGTCGGCCATGACCTGGGCGGCCCCGGCTTCATCTTTACCCTGCTTGCGGACGCCGAGTTGGTGGACGCTTTGGGGCGTGAACCCGATGTGGCCCATGACGGGAATACCGGCATCTACTAAGCGCCGAATAGTGGGAGCAATGGCGACGCCGCCTTCGAGCTTGACGGCTTCGGCTTCGGCTTCCTGGAGGAGCCGTCCGGCGTTCCGCACGGCTTCGTCGGCGTTGACCTGGTAGGACAAGAACGGCAGATCGGCGACCAGCAGCGCCCGCTGGGTGCCGCGCCGGACGGCTTTGGTATGATGGAGCATGATGTCCATTGTCACGGGCAGGGTTGTCTCAAAGCCGAGTTCTTCCATGCCGAGCGAGTCGCCGACAAGCACCATGTCTACGCCGGAGCCGTCTACGAGAAGGGCGAGCGGGTAATCATAGGCGGTCAGCATGGAAATCTTTTCGCCCTGCCGCTTCTTGCGGGCAAGCGTTGCGAGGGTAACTTTGCTGCTTAAATCGGGATAGGTACTCATAAATTACTGTCTGCTACCAAAGGCGTTCAACGCCGTAAGCGTCAAACGCCGCGTCGGCTGAGATGATTGGAATATTATCCGTCAGGCTTTGGGCAATGAGCATTCGGTCAAACGGGTCCCGGTGATGAAACGGCAGGGTCGAAACGCGGGCGATATGTGCCAGCGTTATGGGCAACAGTGCAATACTGCTGCGCTGCATTCTGTCCTCGTAAAACACATCTACAGGCCGGGCAAGCACCAGCTTACCTGTGCTGACTTTAATGCTTGTCTCCCAGGGTGAAGCGATGCTCAGAAATAAGTTGGTCTCGGTGTCCTCGATCAAGTCTCTCGCTTTTCCGCTTAATTCGGGGCTGGCGCGAGTGAACCAAAGGAATGTGTGCGTATCCAAAAGAAGCGGCATCACATATAATCCTTGAAGTCTTCGACGGGGGCGTCGAAATCATCTGCCATATACAGAATGTCGTCCTTACCGTCACCATAACCTGGTCGAATAGGCTTAGTGACTTCCGTCGGCACCGATACAACCACTGCGAAAGTCGTTGTGCCGCTAGTGATGATCACTTCTTCGCCGCTACGGGCTTGGTTTACAAGCTGGGCTAATTCACTGCCTACTTCTTCGAGCATGATTTGGGACATGATGCGCCTCCTCTGCGGGTGATGCGCTTATTATACCGCGCGTTGACAAGGCTTGTCATGGCGGGTTACAATGGGCGCATGATGACGAACAGAATCAGCGTCGCGATTGACGGGCCGGCGGGGGCGGGGAAAAGCACGGTGGCCCGGCGGGTGGCGTCGGCGCTCGGCTATACGTATGTAGACACGGGGGCGATGTACCGGGCGGTGGCATGGGCAACTGTAAAGGCAGGCGTATTACTGGAGGATAGCGCGGCAGTGTGTGCGCTGGCCGCGAGTATTGAGATCCGCCTGGAGCCGGAGCGGGTGTTTGTCGGCGGCCTGGAGATTACAGACAAGATACGGACGCCGGAAATCAGCAACCTGACGTCGCCGATTTCCGCGCTGCCGTGCGTCCGAACCCGGCTGGCGGCCTTGCAGCGGGAGATGGGGCGGCGTGGCGGCGTGGTCATGGAAGGCCGGGACATCGGAACGGTCGTGCTGCCGGACGCGGAAGTGAAAGTGTTCCTGACGGCGTCGCAGGCCGAGCGGGTCCGCCGCCGCCGGGAAGAGCTGGGAGCAGCGGGAATTGAGCTGTCTGCGGCGCAGCTTGAGGCGGATATTGCGGCGCGTGACCGGCGGGATGCGTCGCGCGATTTGGCCCCGATGGTTCCCGCGAGCGACGCCATTCTGCTCCAAAGCGACGGTTTAGACGTGGAACAGGTAGTTTCGCGTATTCTGGAATTCTGTAAAGCGAAAATAGACACATGAGCGAAGACTTTCCCCCGGAGAAGTACACACGCGCGTATGCGATCACGCGCGTCTTTGTGCGGATAATGGTCCCGCTTTTAGGTGGGATTACGGTGATTGGAGCAGAGAATATCCCCGAAACAGGTCCGATTATCCTTGCCCCAAACCACCGGGCGTATATGGACCCGCCGTACCTGTCTTTGGTCACCAAGCGCCAGTTACATTTGATGGCAAAAGATAGTTTGTTCCGCGTTCCCGTGTTCGGCGCTTACATTAAAGCGATGGGCGCGTTCCCGGTGAAGCGCGGGTCGGCGGACCGGGGGGCATTGAAGCAGGCGATGGCCGAGCTGAAGGCGGGGCGGGTGATGGGCATTTTCCCGGAAGGGACGCGGGCCGAGCCGGGAACGCTGCTGCCGGGGGAAAAGGGATTCGCACTGGTGGCAAAGCAGACGGGGGCGCCGATTGTGCCGATTGCGCTGGAAGGAACGGACAAAGTGCTGCCGAAGCGCGGGGGCCTGCATCGGGCGCACGTCACGGCGACGGTCGGCAAACCGATGACGGCCGCCGAGCTGCTGGCGGCGTACCCGGATCCGTCAAAAGATGCGCTCACGATTATCAGCGAGGCGACGATGCGGGCGATTGCCGCGCTGATGACGGCACCGGTGACTCTGCTGGACGCGGCACCGTCAAAAGCGGAGCGAGCAGCAGAAGCATCAGAGGTGGAGTAGAAATTGAGTTCCTTGCAAGATGATCGGCTCGGCAGGCTCGTGTTCGGCCTCGCGGCGGCGGCGTATTTGGCTTTGTGCGTTTCCGTGCTGCGGCATTCCCTTGTGTGGCTGCTGGGGTATGTCGCGGACGATGCGTTTTATTACCTCCAGATCGCGCGTCACCTAGCTGCGAGCGGTCACTCCACGTTTGATGGGCTGAACCCGACCAACGGTTACCACCCCGGCTGGATGCTGCTGATGACGGCGTGCGCGAAAATCTTCCCGAATCGTGTCATGCTTCTCAAAGCAAGTCTGGGCGTCGAGTTTGCTTTTCATTTTGCGACAAGCATGATGGTGGTCGCGATTGTTCGCCGGACCGACCCTTTCTGGGCGTGGATCGCCGGCGCGGTCTGGCTGCTCAATCCTCTCCCTTTCACGCTGGCGCTGTATGGAGTAGAAGCTCCTTTTGCTCAGTTCGCCGTTTCGGTCTGCGTCTGGACCTATCTTGTGCAGGCGGCTCCGTTTCTGCGGCGCGGCGCGGGCCGCCCGCCGGTGCGCCCCCTCATCTTGTTCGGGCTGAGCCTGGCGCTGGCGTTTTACGGGCGCACGGACCAGATGCTGCTGGCTGTTTTGGCCTGTATGATGGTCTTTGGGCTGGTCTGGACGCGGACGCCGGGCCGGCGCGGGAGAGACGCCGTTCGCGCGGCGCTTTGGATCGGGGGCGCGTTTGCTGCCGGAGTTCTGCCCTGGTATGTGTTTTCTTTTTTGTCCTGCGGAACGCTGACGCAGGACAGCGGGACAATGAAAATGCTGTGGCACGCCCGCAGCATTCCGGGCTGGAACATTCACACCCTGGTCTCAGGTCCGCTGCGGTTTACCCTGCTGTTCTGGCTGACGGCTCCGTTTTCCGCCCTGCTGACGGGAAGCTTCGGGCCGCACCTCCTCAGCCCGCTTGTGTTTCTGCTGGCGCTGGGCTTGACGGCGGCCGGGATCTGGGCCGGGTCCCGACGCGCCCTGCCGCCCGCCGACGGGAATGACGCGGAGGACGCTTTGATCCAGGTCACAGTCTGGCTGGGAGCGGCCGCTTTGATCTCCGGCTACCTGTACGGGGCGCTGATAGGGGACGCGCAGTTCTGGCACTTGTCGGTTCCCAGCATCAGCTTGTTTTTGCTGCTGGCGTGCTGGGCAGCCCGCGCGGCGCGGCGTCAGCGCAAGCCGGAGGTGCAGAAGCGGGCCGGCCTGGCGGTCTTTGCGGCGGCGCTGGGACTTTGTATTTGGCACCAGCGGGTGACGCCGGCGCCTTATCCCTGGCAGCGGGACGTGTATGCGTCCGAGCCGCGCTTTGAGGCGATGGCGCCGGCGGCGGCCCGGATCGGCAGCTTTGACGCGGGGATCCCTGCATACTTCAGCCCGCGTATGGTGATCAACCTGGACGGCCTCGTGAACCACACGGCAGCGGCGTACTGGAAGACGAATACGCTGGATCAGTATGTTGCAGCCCAGAACATCCAATACATCGCGAATGAGCCGGCGACGATGGCGCACGCGCAGAAGTTCACGGCGCTGCCGATCCCGCTGACGCTTGTGGCCGCTTCACCGCTGCGGGGCTGGTCTACGGGGGAGCGCTGTTTTTGGAAAGTCGGCCCGCAGCGGCAGGCGAAAGCAGCCCGATGACCCTCCGCCTTAAAGATTTTGCAGTTGAGGATTTTGCAGTGCATCTCCGCGAAGAGGTGAGCCATGCCGGATAAGCCACCCGCCGCCGAAAGCCGCGAAGCGCCTCCTGGGCTGTTCCCGCCGTTCCGCAGCCTCTTTTTTCTTGCTTTGATTTTTCTTTATCTGCCGTTTGCTTACACTTATGGGTTCAAGCTCCACGCGATTACCTTCGTGGATTTGTCTTCGTTTTATTATGCCGCTCAGACGACATTCGTGCGCCACCAGTCGCCGTATGCGCCCGGCGCTCTCGCCTGGGGGGTTCAGGCGACGCATGATCCGGTGTGGCCGTTTTTGTATCCGCCGACGCTGCTGCTGTTTTCGCCGTTCGCCCATATGTCTTACAGGGCCGCGAAGCTGCTGGTCCTGGTCACAAACCAGCTGTGCGTTCTCGCTCTGCTGTTTCTTTTGCTTCATCTGCTCGGCTTGACCGCTTTGCTTCGGCCGCAGGCAGCCCCGGATCAAGAACAAGACGGAGATCGCTTCCATCCAGAAGAAAGAAAGCCCAAAGAGCTGACTGCTTTCTTTCTTCTGGTCTACCTGTTTTTGTTTGAGCCGATTGCGGCGACGCTTATGGCAGGTCAAATCAATCTGTATGTCGTTGTTCTTCTGTGCCTGATGTGGTACGCGCTGAAGAAGAACGCTTCGCCGCTTCTTTCCGCCCTCCCGTTCACGCTGGCGATCATTTTCAAGACCTACCCTTTGCTGTTTCTTCCCCTGCTTCTCCTCCAGGGAAAGTGGCGGATGGCCTGGTGGACGCTGGGTTTGACGGGGCTGTTTTTCGCCGGCGGCGCCCTGATCCTCCCGCATTCCGTTTGGCACGACTGGCGGACGCTTGTGCTGCCTTTCGGCGGATACGCAAAGACGCCGCCGGGCTTATTTTCTCCCGCGTCCACTTGGAACCAAAGCGTCAACGGGTTCGCTTCACGGCTGTTTTTGGACCCGCGAACCGCCCTGCTGGTCAGCCCTGGGGCCGCGCGGATCACGGCGTATTCTCTCTGCGCAGCCCTGCTGGGAACAGCGATGTTCCTGACCTGGCGGCTGAGTGGCATCCAAAAGGCCGCGCGGGCGCAGGCAGCAGGGGCATGGGGGGACACGGTTTTGGACCTGGAGTTCGCGCTTTTTTTGCTGACGCAGTATTTAGCGGCTCCGCTGTCCTGGGAGCATCACCTGGTGTTTGTCCTTCCGGCGATTTTTCTGGCGCTGGCGCGTATTCTTTCCTGCCGAACAGGATGGGGGGAAACGCTGTGGGTCGCCGCGCCGGCGTTCCTCATCGCGTGGCCGATCCACCTGGAGAATGCCGGCTGGGAGGCGCATTTCTTCCACGTGTTTCTTTCTTTGAAGTTCATGGCAGTGACGGCGTTGTGGCTGTATTTCGCGGCTCGGCTGTTTCAGATTTTGAGGAACAAAGAAAAATCAGTTTCCCAAACCCCTTGACTCTCGCGTCGGCCCGTGTCATACTCTCCCTCGCTGCCGGCAGCAGAGCTTGACGGGAACGGGGCAAGCGAAATAATCCGAAAGATATTTTCCAAAGATTTTTCCAAACCCCTTGACAAACTGGAAACAAGATGTCATACTACTCTTCGCTGCCGGGCCAAAGAGCCAGCGGCTGAGGGGCAAACGAAAAATAAACAAAATTATTTTTCCAAACCCCTTGACAAAGCATGCAGAGTTGTGATATACTATATCTTGTCCCCAGTGCTAAGAAGCCGGTGACGAGGGGCGAACAAAAATAAATCAATTTATTTTTCTAAAACCCTTGACAAAGTAGAAATATGATGTCATACTGTATATCTGTCGCCGGGCCACAGAGCCAGCGACAAAGCGATTTTGCAAAGCATTCGCAAAAAGAATTGAAAAACTTTTGACAAAGGGGTTGACAAACGCTGCGAAGCTGATGTATACTATCCCTCGTCACTAAGCCGAAGAGCAATGACCTCCGCGCTGCAAGGGCAACCGAGTGGAGGTGACGACGAACTGGAAGTGTTCGCACTAACAGTCTTCTTCACCTAACCAGACGGTTATCCGTTAAAGATAGCGTGGTTTTTTATTGCTTGCCTCCGAAACATAAACATGGATCGGAAAGAGCCGGCGATGCACATTGAAAACTAAATAGTGGAATCGTGAAATAAACCTTTGAGTATATATATCTTGCAGTTGACTCTGCAAAACAATATAAAGTAACAAAGAAGCCAAGGAAGTTTTAATCGCTGCGTTCTGCAAAGAACAAAGCAAAACTGGAACTATGTACCTAGCCGGACATAGTATCTCAGACAATTCAACAAGTTTGCTTAACTCTTTGGAGTTTAACAATATACTTATGGAGAGTTTGATCCTGGCTCAGAACGAACGCTTGCGACGTGCCTAAGAAATGCAAGTCGAACGGACCGGCAGCAATGCCGGTTAGTGGCGAACGGTCGCGTAACACGTGGGCAACCTGCCCTGAAGCGGGGGACAACAACTCGAAAGAGTTGCTAATACCGCATGTGTATCGGAATGGCATCATTCTTGATACAAAGCCGCAAGGCACTTCAGGATGGGCCCGCGGCCTATCAGCTTGTTGGTGAGGTAACGGCTCACCAAGGCTTCGACGGGTAGCTGGTCTGAGAGGACGATCAGCCGGATTGGGACTGAGATACGGCCCAGACTCCTACGGGGGGCAGCAATTAGGAATCTTGCACAATGGGCGAAAGCCTGATGCAGCGACGTCGCGTGAAGGATGGAATCTTTCGGGATGTAAACTTCTTTTACCGAGGAAGAAAGAAATGACGGTACTCGGTGAATAAGCCCCGGCTAACTACGTGCCAGCAGCCGCGGTAATACGTAGGGGGCGAGCGTTGTTCGAAGTTACTGGGCGTAAAGAGCGCGTAGGCGGGTTCTTAAGTGAGGGGTGAAATTCCGGGGCTCAACCCCGGAACTGCCTTTTATACTGGGAACCTTGAGTGTGGGAGAGGCGAGTGGAATGGTCGGTGTAGCGGTGAAATGCGTAGATATCGATCGGAACACCCATGGCGAAGGCAGCTCGCTGGCCTATAACTGACGCTGAGGCGCGAAAGCGTGGGGAGCAAACAGGATTAGATACCCTGGTAGTCCACGCCGTAAACGATGAATACTAGATGTCAGGGGTATCGACCCCCCTGGTGTCGCAGCTAACGCAATAAGTATTCCGCCTGGGGAGTACGGCCGCAAGGTTGAAACTCAAAGGAATTGACGGGGGCCCGCACAAGCGGTGGAGCATGTGCATTAATTCGTCACTAACCGAAGAACCTTACCAGGGTTTGACATCCTACGACAACCCATGAAAGTGGGCCTTCCTCGCAAGAGGACGTAGAGACAGGTGTTGCATGGTTGTCGTCAGCTCGTGTCGTGAGATGTTGGGTTAAGTCCCGCAACGAGCGCAACCCTCATCCAATGTTGCCAGCGTAAAGTCGGGAACTCTTTGGAAACTGCCCGTGTAAGCGGGAGGAAGGTGGGGATGACGTCAAATCGGCATGGCCCTTACATCCTGGGCTTGACACATGCTACAATGGCCGTTAAACAGAGCGACGCAAGACCGCGAGGTGGAGCCAATCGCAAAAATACGGTCTCAGTTCAGATTGCAGGCTGCAACTCGCCTGCATGAAGTCGGAATCGCTAGTAACCGCAGGTCAGCTAAACTGCGGTGAATACGTTCCCGGGCCTTGTACACACTGCCCGTCAAGTCACTTGAGTTGTCTGCAGCCGAAGTCGGTGGCTTAACCCGCAAGGGAGGGAGCTGACTAAGCTGTGGGGAGCGAGAGGGACTAAGTCGTAACAAGGTAGCCGTATCGGAAGGTGCGGCTGGATCACCTCCTTTCTAAGGATTTATGTCTGAACTTCTTAAGCAGTTTACTGCGAGGGTTCAGCATCAATACAGGTCGGTCTTTCTTGGAACAACTTTTTTGTTACTGCTCAATGGATTTATTTCACGAAACCCTATTTAGTTTTCTATGTGCATTGCTGTTTTGATTTATTGCTGTTTTGATTTACAGTTTACACACCAGCGAGATTTTATGATTATTTCCAATCAGACAATCGCATAAGCCGAAACAGTTACGCTGCCGTCGTTTACCGAGGGAAGGCAAAACTGCCTTCCCTTTATGCTTGTCTTGTGCGGAAAGATCATATTGGGGCCTATAGCTCAGCTGGTTAGAGCACACGGCTGATAACCGTGAGGTCAGTGGTTCGAGTCCACTTGGGCCCACCACCCTCTTCGCTCTTGTTCCTGTAGGCATGCCAAAGTGCAGCCTGCATTTGGGGAATTAGCTCAGTTGGTAGAGCGCTACTTTTGCAAAGTAGATGTCAGCGGTTCGAACCCGCTATTCTCCACCATTCTGTGCTGCACCTTTAAGATTTGACGATTTAGGTTCTGTCGCGCCTCTAAGCGCTTGACAAACCTGCAAAGTTTGCGGTAAGATAATTACCGTGAAATACATGCTGAACGGCTTCCAATGAGAAGATCAGCGTTTCGATGCGAAGCGAAAAGCTTCGCATTAACTGTCCTTTGACAACTGCATAAAGAAAAGCAATGGGTAAACATAGCAATTTCATCGATGCTGTCGGCGGAGCAATCTGCTGCCAGTTTTGAGATAACACCTTAGTATAATTGAGTGATCAAGCTACAAAGGGCGCATGGTGAATGCCTTGGGGTAAGAAGCCGACGAAGGACGCAGCAAGCGGCGATACGCTTCGGAGAGGTGCAAGCAACCTATGACCCGGAGATTTCCGAATGGGGAAACCCGCCATGCGATGCATGGCACCCGTATCTGAATACATAGGGTACGAGGAGGGCACTCGGAGAACTGAAACATCTAAGTACCCGAAGGAAGAGAAAACAAAAGTGATCCCGTAAGTAGCGGCGAGCGAAAGCGGGACAGCCTAAACCAAATACGTGAATATAGCCTACCGGCGTTGCGTATTCGGTGTCGCGGGACTGTCAGTGGGAAACGGTAGTGACCCAAACAAGTTACAAACCTCGGTTTTAGTCGAATGGCTTTGGAAAAGCCAGCCATAGACGGTGAAAGCCCGGTAGACGAAAAGATCGAGACTTGTTCGACAGCACCCAAGTAACGCGGAGCACGAGGAATTCTGCGTGAATCTGGGAGAACCACCTCCTAAGGCTAAATACTTCTTACCACCGATAGTGAACTAGTACCGTGAGGGAAAGGCGAAAAGAACCCCGGGAGGGGAGTGAAATAGAACCTGAAACCATGCCGCCTACAAGCAGTGGGAGTACGATTTATCGTATGACTGCGTGCCTTTTGCAGAATGAGTCCGCGAGTTAATTTCGGCAGCGTCAGCTTAAGTGTCTCAGACACGCAGGCGTAGCGAAAGCGAGTTCGAATAGAGCGCCTTAGTTGCCGGGATTAGACCCGAAACCGTGTGATCTACCCTTGGCCAGGTTGAAGCTCGGGTAAGACCGAGTGGAGGACCGAACCGATGTATGTTGAAGAATGCTCGGATGAGCTGAGGGTAGGGGTGAAATGCCAATCGAACACGGAGATAGCTGGTTCTCCTCGAAATGCATTTAGGTGCAGCGTTTTGCGTTCTCTGTCGCAGGTAGAGCACTGGAAAGGCTAGGGGCCTTACCGGGTTACTGAACCTTACCAAACTCCGAATGGCGACAGATCAGAGCAGAGCAGTGAGACTGTGGGGGATAAGCTTCATAGTCGAAAGGGAAACAGCCCAGACCAACCGCTAAGGTCCCCAAGTGCCGGCTAAGTGTAAAAGGATGTGGAATTCCATAGACAACCAGGATGTTGGCTTAGAAGCAGCCACCATTTAAAGAGTGCGTAACAGCTTACTGGTCGAATGGCGTTCTGCGCCGATAATGTATGGGGGCTCAAGCCGGCCACCGAAGCGTTGGACTTGCCTTAGGGCAAGTGGTAGAGGAGCGTTGCTGTCGGGACGAAGCCATAGCGTAAGCAGTGGTGGACTGGCAGCAAGTGAGGATGCGGACATAAGTAGCGCTAAGACAGGTGAGAATCCTGTCCACCGAAAGCCTAAGGGTTCTTCAGGTAGGCTCGTCCTCTGAAGTTTAGTCGGGCCTAAGACGAGGCCGAACGGCGTAGTCGATGGACATACGGTTGATATTCCGTAACCAGTGCAATCAGTGATGGAGGGACACGGTCCCAGTCCTCAGCGCGACTGTTGGTAGTGCGCGTGAAACTCTTACTTTGGCTTATAGGAAAATCCGTAAGCGTAATGAGAGAGAGTGAACGAGTGGATCCTTCGGGTGAAGCGAAGTGGGGGGGCGGATCGTCGAGAAAATCTTCTAAACTTATGGTTGTACTGCCCGTACCGCAAACCGACACAGGTAGGCAGGTAGAGAATACCAAGGTGTTCGAGAGAACTCTCGTTAAGGAACTAGGCAAATTGACCCCGTAACTTCGGGAGAAGGGGTGCCTCTGCAGCAATGTGGAGGTCGCAGTGACAAGCATCGAGCGACTGTTTAACAAAAACACAGGTCTCTGCTAAGGAGAAATCCTAAGTATAGGGGCTGACACCTGCCCAATGCCAGAAGGTTAACAGGAGGGGTTCGGCGTAAGCCAAAGCTCTGAATCGAAGCCCTGGTGAATGGCGGCGGTAACTATAACCGTCCTAAGGTGAACCAAAGCTGCCTTAGTAAAATCTGGCTATATGCTGGAATAGCTCAGTATCTCACGCTACTTATGGTACTCTTGTATTATGAGTGACAATGCGATGAGTGGAGCCAATCAGCAGGAAAGACTGATTCTACTAGGCTGGATCACGGGATTTGTTGACGGAGAAGGTTGCTTCTCCATCGGCATCATTCGGCAGCCATGCCGGAGTGCCGATAACATCGGCAAGTTTCGTAATCAGGTGACGTGCGAGTTCGCGGTGACGCAGGGTGCCAAAAGCATTTCTGCGCTCCATGAGCTTCAATCGTACTTTGGAGTTGGACAAGTGCAGAGCAATCCGCGCTACGATAACCACAAAGAACACTTGTATCGGTATGTCGTCAGAAAACGTGCCGATCTGCTCGAAGTGATTATTCCCTTCTTCGAGCAATATCCTCTCCGCACATCAAAACAGCATGACTTTCACAAGTTCGCTTGCTGTGTCCGTTTGATTGACAAGAAGCACCATCTCACGAACAGTGGAATGGTCGACATCTTGGAGATCATGCAGACGATGAACCGGCAGAAATCCAGACTAGATTTAATCAGAATCCTCAGAGACTACACGCCAGACGTCCAGCTTGACGAAGATAAAGCTGTGATGAAGATATAGTCCCGGCTGCATGGCGACATGCAGGGGTGAAGCCGCAAGCGACACCCGCTCCTTTCTCTTGACGAGAAGCGAGTAAGACCCCAAGCGAAATTCCTAGCCGGGTAAGTTCCGGCCTGCACGAAAGGTGTAACGACTTGATGACTGTCTCAACGAGAGACTCGGTGAAATTGTAGTACCGGTGAAGATGCCGGTTACCCGCAACTGGACGAAAAGACCCCGTGCAGCTTTACTACACCTTGTTATTGTGTTTTGGTTTAGTTTGTAGAGCGTAGGCAGGAGCCGCAAGGCGCCAATGGAACACTGCCCTGGCTATGCTGAAACACTAACCTTCGCCGTTATCCGGCAAAGGAACCGTAACAGGCGGGTAGTTTGACTGGGGCGGTCGCCTCCCAAAATGTAACGGAGGCGCACCAAGTTTCCCTCAGGCTGGTTGGAAATCAGCTGTAGAGTGTAAGAGCATAAGGGAAATTGACTGTGAGACAAACAGGTCGAGCAGGCACGAAAGTGGGTTCTAGTGACCCTTTGGTAGCGCGTGGGCGCGCCAAGGCTTATCGGATAAAAGCTACGCCGGGGATAACAGGCTTATCTTGCCCAAGCGCTCACAGCGACGGCAAGGTTTGGCACCTCGATGTCGGCTCGTCGCATCCTGGGGCTGGATTAGGTCCCAAGGGTTGGGCTGTTCGCCCATTAAAGCGGTACGCGAGCTGGGTTCAGAACGTCGTGAGACAGTTCGGTCTCTATCCGTTGCGGGCGCAGGAAATTTGACGGGAGCTGTCCCTAGTACGAGAGGACCGGGATGGACAGACCTCTGGTGTACCAGTTGTTCCGCCAGGAGCACACGCTGGGTAGCTATGTCTGGTACTGATAAGTGCTGAAAGCATCTAAGTACGAAGCAGACCTGAAGATAAGATTTCCCACAGCATAAGCTGGTAAGACCCCCGGAAGACCACCGGGTTGATAGGCTGCAGGTGTAAGCACGGCAACGTGTTCAGCGTAGCAGTACTAATCGGTCGAGGGCTTGATCATAAAATACTGAGATAGCAATCATTGGTTGCTATGACAGACCCATTGCTTTTTGATATGCAGTTGTCCAAGGACAGCATCTTTCGCTTCTAGGCGAGAGATCTGTACCTACCGATTTCTGGTGGTTATCGCGGAGGGGTCCACCCGTTCCCATTCCGAACACGGAAGTTAAGCTCTCCTGCGCCGAAGATACTTGACGAGCAATTGTCCGGGAAAATAGGTCACCGCCAGATTAATTAAGAGAAGCCGCTATACTCATTGGAGTATGGCGGCTTTTTGTTTGTTATGGCGGCTTTTTTGTTTGTGTGGTATTCTAACCCATGAGCCTCAAGATCTGCGAATTTGTCAGCCTTCTCCTGCTCACCTTTGTTTCCGGGATGTATTGGGGACCCTGGCTGGGCGTCAGCCGTTCATTCAGCACGTTCGAGCCGGACGTTCTGCTTGCCGTGGTCGAAAAGATGGGTCACAATCTCGGCTCTCTGATGACTGTGCTGGTACCGGCGGCGCTTCTGTCTGTGGTTCCTGTCCTGGTGCTGTCTTTTCGAGGGCATCCGGCCATTTTCTTTCTGGCTCTCTCCGCGCTTCTCTTGTTTGTTCTGACGCTCGCTGTGACGATGCTGATTGAAGTGCCGATCGTCGGGCAGATGACGACCTGGACCGCTGCCACCCTGCCCCCTAACTGGCAGCAGGTTCGCGACCGCTGGGGAGCGTTCCACCTGCTTCGCGTAATCCCCTCTGTCGTGGGTCTCGTGTTGATGCTGGCAGGCGCGATTTTTGCGTCGGCTTAGGTAGAATGATGCAAGGAGGACACCAATGCAAGCAGAGCTAATCGAGCTAGAGGATACAGCCCAGTTTCGTGCCACGGTCGGCAAACGCCAGGGCTTAGGCAGAACACCAGGCGAGGCAGTGAATAATTTCTTAGGGCATTTTGGGGATGCCATCCACACCCCAATTGTTATCTGGCCCTACAATCGCGGCGATGAGTATTGGTCAGAAGCGCAGCAGCAGCGTCTGCTCGATCTCCGCTCACGGTCTGAAACCCTGACACTTGCCGAGCGGGAGGAGTGGGAAAAGTTGGTCGAAGCGTCTTTTGACGCGACAATCGCCCGAACGCAGGCTGTCCAAAGCAGTAAGCCTTGAACCCGTTCTACTCCCTTGCTACCGCTCGTGCGGATTTGTAATCTTCTCACTTATTACACCCATGGATTAAGCCTCACACAGAAACACAAGCAAGGCCAGGTCAAGATCATTTTTGACTACCGCTTGCTCACGTCTTTTGCGTTGAGGCTTTTTGGCGTCTTCCGCCACTCAGCTTCTTTCTTCTCTTCGAAAGAAGGATTCCATGTCGCGTTTACTAATTTCCTTTGAACAATTTGTTGCGTCGGCCCCGGCGGTTGCTGATGCTTTGCGAGAGCATCGCGAAGACCGCGCGGCGCTGCGGGCGTCTTTAACGGATTTTTGGCAGGCTGATGCGCGTATTCGTGCCGCTCTGCTATGGGGGTCGTTTGGTCGAGGCGAGGCCGACGATCTGAGCGATTTGGACCCGTGGCTCCTCGTCGCGGACGAGGCGGCGGCTTCTATAGAACCCGTCCTGCGGGGATACGCAGAAGCGACCGGCAGCCTGATCTGCGGCTCTGAGAATATCCCACAGTATGCGCCGCCCGGCGGCGGCTATGTTGGCTTCCTGCATGAAGGCCGTCACGGGCTGCTGCAAGTGGACTGCTACTGGCAGCCGGTGTCGGTTCCACTGCCCGAAGCCGAGTATGCCGTTTTATTTGACCGGCAGGCGGAGGTTTACCTAGATCAGAAGTATTCAGATCTTACCCCGCCGGAAGAGGCGTCGGGCCTTCAAGCGGAAGTTGAGCCTGGTCTTCGTTTTACTTGGTTCATGTTTCTCATCACGGCGAAGTCTCTGGCGCGTGATCCGGCATCAGATCTCAGTTTGATGTTCTACCCGAAGCCGGGGCTGGAGGAAGCGGCAGCGCGGCTGGGGCAGGCAGACTTGCTGACGCCGGAAGACTGGGCCGTGCCGGAAGAGCCGCTGGAGAAAGTAGACCGGCTGCGGCACTTGGGGAGCAAAGTAGAACAGCTGCGGGTCATCGCGAACGCGCAGGGGTGTTCGTTTTGCTCGGCTTACACGCTCTGCTTGCTGCGCTACTTAGACATGGTGGAGGGCATTCTCCAATGATTGATTCTCCAAAGCGTATTCATATCATCGGCTGCGGGGGAAGCGGCAAGACGACTCTCGCCCGGCAACTGGCGGATGTTCTCAAGGTTCCCTGTTGCGAGCTGGACAATATCGGCTATGCTTACCATAGCAAGCGCTCTTTGGAAGAGCGTTTGCATGATGTTCGGCAGATCACAGCGCAATCAAGCTGGGTGTCTGAAGGC
Organism: Capsulimonadaceae bacterium; assembly: GCA_965277885.1. Taxonomy (GTDB): domain Bacteria; phylum Armatimonadota; class Armatimonadia; order Armatimonadales; family Capsulimonadaceae; genus JANXMY01. The sequence goes on from CBDIDS010000003.1 coordinate 2,782,400, forward strand.
GCATATCTCTGGTGGACGGAGGATCTGTTTCAAAGCGCGGACGTGATTGTTTGGCTTGATCTGCACTGGCTGATCTGCTATCAACGAATCGTGCTGCGCCATGTTCGTGCTGACATCGCCCGCACAAACACCCATCCCGGCTTTGTGAAAATGCTCCGCTTCGCCGGCGGCAAGCGGGAGTATTATCTGAACCCGGTCCCAGGCGTGCCGACCGACCCGAACGACGATAATGGGATGAACCGGGCCGCCGTTGCCCAAGCGCTGGCTGTTTACATGGATAAAGTCGTTCAATGCCGCCGTCCCGCTGACGTCACGGCCTTGCTGAAGCGTTTTACGAGATGAGCGCGAACGTGGGGCTGATATAAACGTGGGGCTGATATAAACGTGGGGCTGATGCAGTATAATTTCTGTGTCGGACTCTCTTTTTGCCGGCCCCATGCCGATAATAGAGCGTAAGTCTTTACCTGCTGAGTTTCACTGCCGAGAGGACATCTGCGTTATGGACATTGAAGAGCTTCTGCGGAAGACGGTGACGAGCAATGCGTCAGACCTGCATTTGACCGTCGGGGCGCCGCCGACGATCCGCCTGCACGGGGAAATGCAGCAGCTCCCCTACCCTGTGCTGACGCGCGACGTTCTGCGGACGATGCTGATCGGCATTCTGACGGGCGACCAGCAGAACAAGTTTGAAGAAAAGCGAGATTTGGACTTCAGCATTGAAATCCCGAATTTGGCTCGCTTTCGGTGCAACTTCTTTGTCGGACGGCGCGGCGAAGGGGCGGTTTTTCGGGTCATTCCGACCGAGATCAAGTCGTTCGCCGAGCTGGGCCTGCCGCCGGTGCTGGCAGAGATGGCCCGGGCCGAGCGCGGCCTGGTACTGGTGACGGGGCCGACGGGATCGGGCAAGTCTACGACGCTGGCCGCCATGGTAGACCTCATCAACAACGAGCGGCACGCGCACATCTTGACGGTGGAAGACCCGATTGAGTTTGTCCACCCGCATAAGAAGTGCCTAGTCAATCAGCGGGAAGTCAAAGTGCATACCGAGTCGTTCGCGAGTGCGCTTCGGGCGGCCCTGCGGGAAGACCCGGACGTGATTCTGGTCGGCGAAATGCGGGACTTGGAGACAATTTCTCTGGCCGTGTCGGCGGCTGAAACGGGGCATTTGGTCTTTGGAACCCTGCACACGTCCAGCGCGGCCCAGACGATAGATCGGATTATTGACGTCTTCCCGCCGCATCAGCAGTCGCAGATTCGCACCCAGCTTTCCGAGTCGCTGCAAGGGGTCATCGCGCAGACGCTCATTCCGAAGATCAGCGGCGGGCGCGTGGCGGCGTTGGAGATTATGACGACGACGGCCGCCGTCAAGAACCTCATCCGAGAGGGCAAGACATTCCAGCTCCCGTCTATTATCGAGACAAACTCGAACCTCGGCATGATCACGCTCGGCCAGGCGCTGCAAGAGCTGGTCATCAAGGGCCAAATTACGCCCGAAAACGCCGTCATCAAGGGCCTCGACCCGTCGGTGCTGTCATCGCTTCGCATTGCGACCCCGCCCGCGATGAACGGCAATGGGAACGGACACGCCCAGCCGCGCCCGGAGACGCCCGCGCCGAGCTTCGCCAAGCCAAACTCTTTAGACGATGACGACGAACTCGGCAGCCTGTCGCCGCTGACGACCCCGTTCTCGTTTCAGCGCTAAAGTACCTTCACTACAAAACCTCATCCAATATAGGCTGGGTGAGGTTTCCGCTTAACTCCTCCCGGCCATCGCCGAACTTAGATCTCCCGGTGGTACAATCTTTTTATGGCAACAGAAGCATTAAAAGATCGGGTGGCCGCCCTGGAAAATGAACTCATGCAGATCAAGCAGGAATTGGCAGCGGAGGAATTGCTTTCTGCCCCTGCTGGATGGGAGAAGATGTTTGGCATTTTTGCCGACAGCGAAGGATTCGAGGAAGCAACTCGGCTCGGACGGGAGTATCGTGAAGCGCAGAGCCAATACAGCGGACCGGGAAATGCGTGAGTCAGAGACGAAGCAGGATGAAGTCTGGCCGCCCGCGCCGAACCGAACTGATATTGCTACACCCCCAGCCTCACGCGCGACAGCAGCCTCACGCGCGATGGGTTTCTGTGTTGGGCTGATTATCTATCTCTTCTGCTTGTTCGGCAGCGTCTTGTGTTGGATTATCAGCTCGACTGCATTGCTCGTTGTGGGCCACGCCGTATTTCCCTTCATGAAACCTGTTCCTTTGGACTATGGATCAGACGCAATTGATGCCCTTTTTAGTCTCGCAGTTGCTGTTATTTTGATCCGGCGCAAAAGCAGGTTTGGCAAGCCACTTTTGATCAGTATGCTTTTAACTATCGCGGCGGCTTTTTATTTCGCATACTCGACTCAGGACTACTGGCAGTGAATTGATGCTGTGGCGTTGCCGACGACAGCACGTCTTGGATTTCTTGCCAATCTTTCCTCTCCACAGGTATAATTGCGTAAATCGCTTATCTTTGTGGAGTTTTTTTATGTCTGAGACCAATCCCCCTGCTTATGACCCGAAGGCGCGGAGCCGCGTCATCACCGAAGGGCGCGACCGGGCTGCCGCTCGCTCTTATTTGAAGGGCATCGGTCTGACCGATGACGATATTAAGAAGCCGATTATCGGGGTCGCTTCGACCTGGATCGGCACCATGCCGTGCAACCTGAACCTGCGGGCGCTGGCCCAGAAGGTCATGCAGGGCATCCGGGAAGCGGGTGCAACGCCGCAGGAGTTCAACACGATCGCGATCAGCGACGGCATTACGATGGGCACGGAAGGCATGAAAACGTCGCTGGTGAGCCGGGAAGTGATCGCCGACTCGATTGAGCTGGTGACGCGCGGGCATATGTTTGACGCCGTGATCTGCCTGGTGGGCTGCGACAAGACCGCGCCGGGGGCGGCAATGGCCCTGGCCCGGCTCAACATTCCGGGAATGCTCCTGTACGGCGGCTCCATCGCGCCGGGCCGCTACCGGGGCCGCGACATCACTATTCAGGACGTGTTTGAGGGCATCGGCGCGGCGGCGGCGGGGAAGATCACCGATGCCGATTTGACCGAGCTGGAAGACGCCGCCTGCCCCAGCGCGGGGTCCTGCGGCGGGCAGTTCACCGCCAACACGATGGCGATTGTGATGGAGTTCTTAGGACTGGCATCGCTCGGCTCGGCAGGCGTTCCCGCGGTAGACCCCAAAAAAGATGAAGTCGGCGTCGAGGCGGGCCGCATGATCGTGAAGCTGCTCCACAGCGGCGTCCGGCCTTCCGACATTCTAACCAAAGAAGCCTTTGAGAACGCGATCGCGGGCGCGGCGGCGACCGGCGGCTCGACAAACTCGGTCCTGCACCTGCTGGCGCTGGCCCGCGAAGCCGGAGTTCCGCTGTCAATGGACGACTTTAACCGTGTCTCGGCCCGCACTCCCGTGATCACGAGCCTGACCCCCGGCGGCAAGTATGTCGCCACCGACATGCACCGGGCGGGCGGGACCCGATTAGTTGCCAAAAACCTGCTGGCGGCGGGCCTGCTGCACGGCGACCGCCCCACCCCATCGGGCCGGACGCTGGCGGAAGAAGCGGCGCTGGCCGAAGAAGAAGCCGGGCAAAAAGTCATCGTCACTGTTGACAAAGCGTTCAAGCCGCGCGGCGGGATTGTCATCCTGCACGGCAATTTAGCCCCCGAAGGCGCGGTGATCAAGCTGGCCGGGACCGAGAAAACTCAGTTTAGCGGCCCCGCCCGCATCTTCGACCGCGAGGAAGACGCGATGGCCGCTGTCTCGGCGCGAAGCATCGTGCCGGGCGACGTAGTCATCATCCGCTACGAAGGTCCGAAAGGCGGGCCGGGAATGCGCGAAATGCTGGGAGTCACGGCGGCCCTGGTCGGGCAGGGCCTCGGCGGCGAAGTCACAATGGTCACGGACGGACGCTTTTCGGGCGCGACACGCGGCCTGATGGTCGGCCACGTCGCCCCGGAAGCGTCGGTCGGCGGCCCGATTGCGCTTCTGCGCGAAGGCGACACCGTGACCCTGGACATCAACGCCGGCACAATCACCGCCGACGTGACGGACGACGAATTCGCGGCTCGACGCGCCGAATGGACCGCACCCGCGCCGCATTACACGGCAGGCGTCATGGCAAAATACGCCGCATCCGTGACATCGGCCTCCGAGGGTGCGGTAACGATTGCGAAGTTCTGACCGGTCTCTGGCTGCAAGCAGGCTGGCTTTGGGAACCCCCTGCCCCCGCTGCTGTCTGTTCTGAAAGCCTGGGAGCTGATTCAATGAAAAGACCAATAGTTGGTGAAACAAACCGGCAAAATGAGTGTCATAGAAGAAAGCGTGTCCCTGCTGCTTTGACTGTCGCCTGCCAAAAATGCGCGTTTTTGTGGAAAAATACAGTATACTTCTCTTTGGCGTAGTTTCTGGGTGTCATCGCTGCCGATGCCGGTTTTCCCATCATGCCGACACTTTTGCCGAACCACAACTCTGTTCTCACTCAAACACAGACCGCCGGGGCGCTTCACGCGGACGCGCTGCGGCGGGCGCTGGATGTCGGGATTTCGCTGCTCCTGCTGATTTTGTCTCTGCCGGTGCTGCTGGCGGCGGCGGCGGCAATCAAGCTGTCTTCGCCGGGGCCGGTCTTTTACCGTCAGGAACGGGTGGGACAGGGCGGGCGGCTGTTTCAGATTTGGAAGCTGCGGACGATGCGGCTGTCTGCGGCAGGCGGGCCGCTGGTGACGGCGCAGGACGATGTGCGGATCACACCGACAGGGCAGCGTCTGCGCTCGTGGAAGCTGGACGAGCTGCCGCAGCTCTTGAATGTGATTTGCGGCGACATGAGCCTGGTCGGGCCGCGCCCGCAGGTGCCGCGCTTTGTGGAGTGTTTTGACCCACAGCGCCGCGAGATTGTGCTAAGTGTCCGGCCCGGCATCACCGGACCGACCGCGCTGTATTTCCGGCATGAAGAATATCTGCTGGCGGGGCAGGCCGACCGGGAACAGGTGTATCTCGCGCACCTGTTGCCGGTGAAGCTCGAAATGGACGCCGAGTATGTCCGCGCCTGCTCATTTCAAGGTGATCTGCGAGTCCTAGCCGACACGCTGTATCTCGTGCTGTCGCGCCTGGCAGGACGGGCGGGGCATTCCGGCATCCCGGCGGCCCTTGAACTTCCCGCGCGGCAGGATGCCGGGGCGCTGAAGGCGGCCCGAACGGCTTGACTGCGTCACGATTTTTGACTTCCCCTCATTAAGACTGTTTTATTAGGACCATTATGCCCTACTCTTCACGACACTCTTCACGACACTCTTCGCTGTTTATGCGCCGCGTTCTCCTTTGCCCGGCGGCCCTGGCCGCCGGGCTGAGTGTTTTCCTGATTTCCGGCGGCGCGATGCCGAGCGCCGGGCAGGACCCACAGCCGCGCCCTTCCGCCTCTTCCGGGACGGACGGCTCCGGGACCGATACGGGAACTTATTCGCCTGACGGCGGCACTATGCCGGGTTCCGGCGGCCCGGCGGATGCCGCACCGCAGGTCGGGGTGGACACCGCCGGGAACGCCGGCGCGGTCGCGACCCGCAACGGGCGGACGACCCGGCAGCGCCGGCCCGCTGCGCCGGCGAACCCGCTGGTCCTCACCGATCCCGCCCGCAATCCCGACGCGCCCGGCGACTTCGGCAGCGGGGGCGACGGCCAGGCCGGCGGCTTCCCGAACACGGCGCAGACCAACGCGCCCGACTCCTCGCAGTACGGGCCGCAGGCCGGCTCGCAGTACCCGAACACTTTCCCTGCCGACGGCAGCAGTACGCGCAGCTCTTTTCCCGTGGCCCCCGGCAACCGGCTCATTCCGCCGGTCGTCACCCGCGAGCCGGGCGACTACACGCTTTCTACCGACCCGTCGGCCCCGTCTTCGCGGCGCACGGCCCGCCCCCTGCCGCTGTTCGGCTACGACTTTTTTCAGCCCGCACGCCAGATCATTGTCGCCCGCCGCCGCGCCCTGCTGCCGCCTGTTCCCCGCATCGCCTATTACAACAACGGGCGAAATGCCGCTCGCTCCGGCCAGACGAACGCCTACAACAACGGCAATTCCAATGGCTATTTTCCGAATGGCTATTTTCCGAACGGCTACAATTCCGGCAATGACAGCAGCAATTACAGTCTCGGCGCGGATGCCGCCCTGCTCGGTGTCGGCGCGGCAGGACAGACCCCGCGCGGCGGGAACGTGCCGTCCAGCGGCAGTTATGGGCAGCCAAGCTCGTCCTTTCCCGGCCAGAACGGGAACCAGAGCCAGTATGGGGATCAGAGCGGAAACCAAAGTCAGTATGGGCAGGAGCAAAGCGGCCCGGCGCAGAACGGCTCGGCGCAGAACGACGGCAGCCAGTATCCGAATAACCAGTATCCAAACAGCCAGTATCCAAACAGCCAGTATCCGAATAATCAGTATCCAAACGGTGACTTTGGCTCCTCGCCTGCACCGGGGGCGAACGGCTACAGCGGCGATGCACAGAACTCTTATGTTCCCAACACTTACACGCCGGGCAGCGCACCCGGCGGCGGCTCCAATCTGCCCGGCGATGTGACCAACACAATGTCGCCGCGGCGACGGCAAAACAGCACGAATTATCCCGACACCAGCGGTTACCTCAGCACCGGCGGCGACGGCTTTCCCGGTGACGCCGGATCACTCGGAACCGGATCGTTTGGAAGCGGCCAGTTCCCCGGCGACAACGCGCTCGTTCAAAGCGGGGCCGCAAATGCCATCACCGGCCAGATCGCCGACCCGCTCTCGACCCTGTCCCAAAATGTTCTTGCATCCCTGCCGCCGAACTACCAGCTTCAGCCCGGCGACTCGCTCACGGTCCGCTATAGCGCCCTCGCGCTCGCGCCGCAGGAGTTCACAACTACGGTGGACTTGCAGGGCGGCATCGACGTTCAAGGAGTCGGACGGGTCATTGTCGCAGGACGGACGGCGACGGAGGCCGAAGCAGTCCTGCGCCGGCGGCTCGGACTCTTGTACCGGAATGTCAACGCCTCCATTGACCTGCGCCAGCTTCGGACTATTCAGGTGACGGTCAGCGGCGCGGCGTTCGCGCCCGGCACTTACACGGTCCCGGCGACCGCGACCGCGTTTAATGTCCTGAACGCTGCCGGCGGGCCGACCGCCGACGGGTCGCTCCGCGACATTCGCGTTTTGCGCGGCGGGCGTCTGGTCGGGGTGCTGGACATTTATCCTCTGCTGGGCGCGGCGAGCGGCAGTCCAAACGCGAAAAACGGCGATGTTTCCCTGCAATCCGGCGACAACATTTTTATTCCGGGCCGTCTGTCCCGCATTGCCGTCAGCGGCGAAGTCCGCCAGCCGGCGGTGTACGAGCTGACGACGACGGAGACTTTGCGCGACGCCCTGCATTATGCCGGCGGCGTCAAGGCGTCAGGCGTGGACCAGAACGTTCACATTGATACGATTGACAACGGCCTGGGCCGGGTGATCAAAGATGTCAGCCTGCGGAACAAAGCCGCCGTTGCCCAGACCAATGTCTTTGACGGCGACACGATTGAAGTGTCCTCTATCCGCTCCATCCTCCTCAACCGCGTGACCATCAGCGGCGCCATAGACCAGCCGGGCGACTACGCGCTGACGCCGGGCATGACCGCCGCCGATCTGATTGCGCGGGCCAGGGGCATTCTTTACAATACCTACCAGGGGCGGGCGGAGCTGACGCGCTTGAACGCCGACAACACGACGACCGTACAGTCGTTCTCGCTGGAACAAGCCGCGAGCGTCCCCTTGAAGCGCTTTGACATCCTGCGCTTCTTCACCAATGAAGAAGTGTCTTACATCGGCCGCCGCATCGTCACCGTGCGCGGCGCGGTGCAGTTCCCCGGCCTGTACACGCAGAGCCTGAATATGCACGTCTCCGACCTGCTGCTGGACGCCGGCGGTCCCCTGCCGGATGCCTACACGAACCGGGCGGTGCTGCTGCACCAGCGCGGCGACGGCACCTATGCGTACCAGTATGTCAGCCTGGCGGGGATCATTGCAGGCGATACGAGCCTGGACCTGCCCGTCTTAGATAACGATGTTTTGGCCGTTTACCGCATCGGCGAGGCGCACTTTACGCCGGACCACACCGTCAAGATTTTGGGGAACGTGCTGGCGCCGGGCCTGTATGCTCGCGGCGAAGGCGAGCGCCTCAGCGACCTTCTCAAGCAGTCCGGGGCGTTCAAGCCCGGCGGCGGCACGCGCGTTTCGGTCGCCCATGCCCGGCGCCCCATCACCGATTCGCCCGTGCAAGTGGCGTCTCGGATGGCCGGTACGGTCCCGCAGACTGCTGTGGAGTACGGCGCGGACCAGACTGTCACCGAAGGCACCGACCTCGTGCTGCAAGACGGCGACGTGGTTGCAGTCCAGGGCGACGGCACCCTGCGCGACCATCCGGCCGTCGTGACTGTCACCGGCCTCGTCAACCGGCCCGGCCCGATCATTATCGGGCAGGGAATGCGCCTGAGCGACGCCGTCAAGCAGGCCGGCGGGCTGCGACCCGAAGCGTTCCCGCAGGGCGCGGAGTTCACGCGAACGACCGACGCGCTTGTCACCGGCAGCCAGCTTGACCTGGCCGCCGTCATCAACCGCATGAGCGACATGCTGAATTTAAGCCAGTATCAGCGCGAGCGGGCCAAAGCGAACCTTGCGCTGATTGAAGCCGCCGGCTCGGCAGCCGGGGGATCGAGTTCGTCCGGCCTCATTCCCGGTATCGGCGGCGCGGCAAGCACCGCCTCCAATCCTAATCTCGCTCCGCTGATTGCGACCCTGCCGCAGAACAACCCGGTTTCGCCGAGCCGCCTGCTGACCCCCAGCCAGCTTCGCCCGAACGGCGCGGTCGCCGTCCAGCTTGCCCAGGCGATCAAGCATCCCGGCTCGCTGGAAGACGTGCTGCTGAAAGACGGCGACACGCTGGTCGTTCCCGAAACCCCGACCACGGTACAGGTCGTCGGTGCGGTCTTCAGCGCACGCGGGGTCGTGTATCGTCCCGGCCAGTCCATTGACTATTACATTCAGCGGGCGGGGGACTTCACGCCGGACGCCGCCAAAGACCGCATTGAAGTCATCCACGCCGGCGGCGGCCTGATCCCCGCCGGCAAAGCCGGGGCGCTCCAGCCGGGCGACTTGATTTTAGTGCCGACCAAAGTGCTGGCCGAGAAGATCAGCCGCAGCGGCAGCGGCTTCGCCGACTTCTTTCAGGGATTAGTCGGCTCGGCGATTACGCTGAAGGTTCTGGGGAGCCTCTTATAACGGGAGGGCAGGGCTTGCCCCTGCCCGATTTGACAAGAGGAACCACTTTAAGATATAATTGGGCCTAAATAGAACACCTATGCTTTTCCTCCGCCATCTTCATCCGCCGTTCTTCTGCACCAAGACCGTCTTGTGCGCTGAGATTGTATAACGTGCCTCAAACCACTGTTTCGCCAACACTTGAGCCGCAAGACGAGATCATTCTTGACGGGGCGCGTCTGCGCCGGGCGCTGCGCCGCCAGAGCCTGCGCTGGCTGTGGCTGGGGCCGCTGGCGGCGGGCCTGCTGTTTCTCGCGCTTGGCGTCTTTGTGCCGCGCACCTACACCGGGACCACGTCGGTCGCGCTTCAGCAGTCGTCCGGCACGTCCCCGCTGGCCCAGCTGACCGGCGGGGGGGCCAGCAAGCGCTATTTAGGCGTTCTGAAAAGCCGTGACCTTGCCACCGCCGTCGAGCGCCATGTGCAGCTCCGGCAGGTCTACGGGGCGAACACGCTGCCCACCGAAGAAGCCGCCGTTTCTCTGCTGATGAGCAGCGTCAAGCCCGAAGACAACCCCACTGACGGCCTGCTGTATATCGCCGTCGCCCTGCCCGGCCCGCCGAAGCTGGCCCTGCACCCGTCGCCGAGCGTGCCGCAGGTGGAAAACGCGGCGGCGGACGCGGCCAACGACTACGCGCTGGCCTTGAAAGAATACTTCGCGACCAGCGACACCGACCAGGGCGCGGCCCTGCTGCACGGCGCGGACCGGGAAGTGCGGCAAGCCCGCGCCCGCTACCAGGACGCGCTGGGACGGTCGCTGGACTTCACGCGCGGCCTCAGCCGGGTCGACCCGCGCTCCCTGCCGGCGCCGGGGGCGGCGGCAAGTTCAGACCGGACGCCGGGCGGCGACACGCCCGCGTCGCCCTCGTCCTCCGCTCCAGGCCGAGGCGTGGACTCGGAAACGGCGGCGTCGGGCTTGGCGGGGCTGTATGTGGCGCTGAACGCGGTGCAGGCGGAACTGAGCGAGACGCAGGCGGTGCGGGCGACCGGGCAGGCGCTGATCGGCACCCAGATCAATGATTTGTCCCGTGTCCCGACCGATGACCCGCTCCTGACGGATGTCCGCAGCCGTGTGACACAGGACCAGATCGCGTACCGGACGCTGTCCGCGCTTTACCCGCCGGGAAGCGAGGATCAGCACCCTAACCTTCTGGCGGCGCGGCAGCGGCTGGAGTTTGACCAGGCGGACTTAAACCGGCAGAAGGCCGGCATCCAGCAGCGGCTCACGACTCCAGATGTCCGCAGCGCGGAACAAATCACAGGCTTGCAGGCGCGGCAGGCGAAGCTGCTGGCCCAGATCGCGTCGGCCCAGCGTCACCTGGGCATCAGCCGGCAGTTATCCGGCGAAGCAGGCCGCCTGCAAACGGAAGTCAGCATCCAGCTTGATGTTCTCCAAACGACGCTCAGTGAAGCGGCCAAGATCCGTTTGGATAACGCTTCGTCGCTGAACCGCATGAGCGTCATTGATACGGCCCTCCCGCCGAAAAGCGGCACGCCGGGAACCGCTGCTCTCGCGGCGGCCTCCCTGGCGCTGGCGATTGCCGGGTTTCTCATCAGCATCGTCGCAGACTATTTTCGGCTGGCGCCCAAGCGCCCTGCCGCCGCGCTCCCGCTGGGCGTCGCAAACGGCAGCGGCGCGATGAGCCTGGAAAACGAAGACGCCGCGCTTCATGCGGCGCAGAAGTAACACAATGGCAGAAGTAACACAAATGGCAGAAGTAACACAATGAACGTTGTTATCTTAGCGGGCGGCCTGGGGACGCGCCTGGCCGAAGAAACCGAAATCAAGCCGAAGCCGATGGTGGAGATTGGCGAGCATCCGATTGTCTGGCATATCATGAAATCGTATGCCCGGTACGGTTTTACCGACTTTTTTCTTGCATTGGGTTACAAAGGTGAGATGGTCAAGCGGTACTTCCTGGACCATTACTCGCTCGGCGGCAGCCTGCGGGTGAACCTTGCCAGCGGCAAAGTGGAAGACCTGGAAAAAGACACCGAAAACTGGACCGTGCATCTCATGGACACCGGCCTTAAGACCCAGACCGGCGGACGGATCAAGCGACTGGAGCCGTACCTGCGCGGCGGGACGTTCCTCGCGACCTACGGCGACGGCGTGTGCAGCGTGGACATCGAGAAAGTCCTGGAATTTCACCGAGCGCACGGCAAGATCGCCACCATCACTGCCGTTCGCCCGCCCGCCCGCTTCGGCGGGTTAGTGTTTGAAGGCGATTTGGTGCGCGAGTTCAGCGAAAAGCCCCAGATCGGCGAAGGCTGGATCAACGGCGGGTATTTTGTGTTTGAGCCGGAGCTGTTCGATTACATTGACGGCGACGAGACGCTTTTGGAGCTGACCCCGCTGGAGCGGCTGGCGTCCGAAGGCCAGCTTGTCGCCTACCGGCATGAAGGCTTCTGGCAGTGCATGGACACGCTGCGCGAGAAAAAGATTTTGGAGAACTTATGGCAGACGGGACACGCGCCGTGGACAGCATAACCGCGATCAATAGCAGCTTCTGGCGGGACCGTCCTGTCTTTGTCACGGGCGCGACGGGGCTTGTCGGTGGGTGGCTGGTGAAGTCGCTCCTCGCCGCCGGGGCAGATGTGGTGTGTCTGGTGCGCGACCTTGTTCCCGGCTCTGAGCTGGTCCGCTCCGGTGACTGGGGCCGGGTCAAAATCGTCCGGGGCGATGTCGCCGACCAGGCGATGCTGGAACGGGCTTTAGGCGAATACGAGATTGACACGGTCATTCATCTGGCCGCCCAAACGATTGTCGGGATCGCAAACCGCAATCCTGTGTCTACGTTTGAAGCCAACATTCAGGGGACGTGGTGTTTATTGGAAGCCTGCCGCCGGTCGCCCAAAGTCAAGCAGATTGTCATTGCGTCGTCGGACAAAGCCTACGGTGACCAGGACATTCTGCCCTATGACGAGACGACGCCTTTGCAGGGCCAGCACCCGTATGACGTTTCCAAATCCTGCGCCGACTTGATCTCCTACACCTACGCCAAAAGCTACGATCTGCCCGTGACGATCACCCGCTGCGGCAACTTCTACGGCGGCGGCGACCTCAACTGGAACCGCATCGTTCCCGGCACGATCCGCTCGGTGCTGCGCGGCCAGGCCCCGGTGATCCGCTCCGACGGCTCGTTTGTGCGCGACTATTTCTATGTAGAAGACGGCGCGGCGGCCTACCTGCTGCTGGCGGAAAAGATGGCGGAGAACCCCAGCCTGCGCGGCGAAGCGTTCAATTTTTCCAACGAGCTGCAAGTCACGGTTTTGGAGCTGACCGAGAAAATACTCGCCGTTATGGACTCCGATCTGAAGCCCGATGTCCGCAATGAAGCGAGCAACGAAATCAAGCACCAGTATCTCAGCGCCGCCAAAGCCCGCCGAATGCTCGACTGGGAGCCTCTCTATTCGCTGGATGGGGCGCTGGAAAAGACGATCCAATGGTACCGCGAGTATTTGAAGGCGGAATGAACCGCGCCGAAGAGACCGGCACTTCCAGTGCCGGTTCCGTGCTTAGAAAGACTTTGCAATGACCGCAAAAGCCGATGCGCTCCGGGCGCAGATTGCCGATCTCGTCGTAGAATATCATGCCGAAGCGTTCGCCCCGCAGCCGTTCGTGCCGGGCGTCTCCTCCGTCCCTGTGTCGGGCCGGGTGTTCGACGCCGTGGACGTGCAGCATCTGGTCGACTCCGGGCTGGACTTCTGGCTGACCACGGGCCGGTTCGCGGCCCAGTTTGAGCGTGAATTCGCCCGCTTCTGCGGTGTCCGCAAGGCGCTTCTGGTCAACTCCGGCTCATCTGCCGATCTGGTTGCGCTGACGACTTTAACTTCCCCTGCCCTCGGCGACCGGCGATTGAAGCCCGGCGACGAAGTGATTACGGTTGCAGCGGGCTTCCCGACCACGGTCAACCCGATCATTCAGAATGGTCTTGTCCCGGTTTTTCTGGACGTGACCATTCCCGACTACAACCTGAACATTGACCAGCTCGAAGAAGCGCTGTCGCCCAAAACCCGCGCCTTGATGTTCGCCCACACGCTCGGCAACCCCGGCAACATGACGGCGATTTCCGAGTTCGTCAAAAAGCATGATTTATTTCTCGTGGAAGACTGCTGCGACGCCATCGGCGGGACCTACAACGGCCAGAAAGTCGGCACGTTCGGCGACATCGCCACGGCGTCGTTCTACCCCGCCCACCACATCACGATGGGCGAAGGCGGCGCGGTCTTTATGAACAACGTCAAGCTCAAAGTGATCGCCGAATCCTTCCGCGACTGGGGGAGAGATTGTTGGTGCGAGCCGGGCAAGGACAATACCTGCGGAAAACGCTACGAGTGGCAGCTTGGCGATCTGCCCTGCGGCTATGACCATAAGTACACTTACTCGCATATCGGCTACAATCTCAAAGTGACGGATATGCAGGCGGCGGTCGGCGTGTCTCAGCTCAAGAAGCTGCCGGAGTTTATCGCGGCCCGGCGTCGGAACTTCGCGTACCTGCATGAAGGCTTGCAGGATTTGCAGGAGCATCTGATTTTGCCCGAAGCCACCCCGAACTCCGATCCGTCCTGGTTCGGCTTTCCCATTGCGGTCCGGCCCGATGCGCCGTTTACACGGGATCAGCTTGTGCGGCACTTGGACTCCAAGAAGATCGGGACGCGGCTTTTGTTTGCGGGCAATCTTCTGAAGCAGCCCGCGTATGCAAACATCGTGCATCGGAAAATCGGCGATCTGGCGAATACCGATTTCGTGATGAACAATGTGTTCTGGGTTGGCGTCTACCCCGGACTGTCCGACGCCCACAAAGACTATATGCTGTCGGTGCTGCATGACTATGTCGGCTCCACGCGCGAGCTGCCGATGGTGTCGTAATGCCGCCTAATCCGCTTGCCGCCGACCTGGACCATATTTTGGCGCACACGGCAGCCTTGTGGGAAGACCTGCGCGGGACCCGCCTGTTCCTGACCGGCGGCACGGGGTTTCTCGGCTGCTGGCTGCTGGAAAGCCTGCTCTGGGCCGATGCTGCACTGAGTCTCGGCATTGAAGTGACGGTCTTGAGCCGCAGCCCGGCGGCGTTTCGGGCCAAGCAGCCGCATCTGGCTTCGCATCCGGTGGTACGCCTGCATGAAGGGGACACGCGCACGTTTGCATTCCCGCCCGGCGAGTTCACGCATGTCATCCATGCGGCGACCGACGCGAGTGCAGCGCTGAACGCGGAAAACCCGCTTCTGATGATCGAAACTATCACGCAGGGGACGAGGCAGGCGCTGGAATTTGCCCGGCAGTGCGGCTGCCGCCGGTTCCTGCTGGTTTCTTCCGGCGGCGTCTATGGGCGTCAGCCGCCGGAGATGGCCCGGCTGCCGGAAGACTATGGGGGAGCACCCGACACCCATAGCCCCCGCGCGGCTTACGGCGAGGGCAAGCGTTTGGCCGAGCTGTACTGCGCGATCTACGCCGAAAAGTACGGCTTAGAGACGGTGACGGCACGCGGCTTCGCGTTTGTCGGGCCTTTTCTGCCGCTGGACAAGCATTTCGCGGTCGGCAACTTCATTCGCGACGGCCTGCGAGGCGGTCCGATTGAAGTCGGCGGCGACGGCACGCCCGTCCGGTCGTATTTGTACGGGGCGGACCTTGCGATCTGGCTGTGGACGATTCTGCTGCGCGGGACGCCGGGCCGGGCGTACAATGTCGGCTCGGAAGAAGCAATCACGATTGGGGAGCTGGCCCACACAGTCGCCGGGCAGTTTTCGCCCCAGCCGCCGGTGCAGGTGGCCCGGCAGGCTTTCCCAAACCAGCCGGCGGAGCGGTATGTGCCGTCTACACAGCGGGCGCGGCACGAGCTGGGCTTGGAAGTCTGGATCAGCCTGGAAGAAGCCCTGCGCCGGACAATCCAGGCGGCAGGCGGTGAAAGTTGACGAAGAAGCAGAACGACATGATCAAAGTTTCGGATTACATCGCACAGTCTCTGGTCCAGCACGGCATCAGCCATATTTTCTTAGTCACCGGCGGCGGCGCGATGCACCTCAACGACGCCATCGGGCGCTGCGCGGGCTTAACTCCGGTGTGCTGTCACCATGAGCAGGCGTGCGCGATGGCGGCGGAAAGCTACGGGCGGCTGACCGGACGGCTGGCCGCCGTCAATGTGACGACCGGGCCGGGCGGAACCAACGCTATTACGGGCGTTTGGGGCGCGTGGACCGACTCGATCGGCATGATTGTGATTTCGGGACAGGTCAAGTTTGAGACCGTGGTTCGCAGCACCGGGCTGCCTCTGCGCCAGCTCGGCGATCAAGAATTAGACATCGTGAAAGTCGTCGCCCCGATGACCAAGTACGCGGAAATGGTGACGGACCCGCAGACGATCCGTTATCATCTGGAAAAAGCTTTATATCTCGCGATGTCCGGGCGGCATGGCCCCGTCTGGCTGGACATCCCAATGAACGTCCAGGGAGCTTTAGTAGACCCGGACACGCTGCCCGGCTTCAATCCCGCCGAGCTTGGCCCGGTCGCCGATGACACAGCCCGCCTGCCGGAAATCTGCGCTCAGATCACGAAGATGTGCCGGGAAGCCAAGCGCCCGGTGATCTTTGCCGGCTCCGGCGTTCGTTTAGGCGGTGCACAGGAGCAGCTTCTCGCGCTGGCGGACCAGTGGGGCATCCCCGTGGTCACGGCCTGGAACGCCCATGATTTGATCCCGAACAGTCATCCGAGCTTTGCGGGCCGCCCCGGAACCATCGGCGACCGCCCCGGCAACTTCGCCGTCCAGAACGCCGACTTCTTGCTTGTATTAGGCTCGCGCCTGAATATACGCCAGATCAGCTACAACTGGGAGAACTTCGCCCACCGGGCCTACCAGGTGATCGTGGACATTGACCCGGCGGAGCTGCAAAAGCCGACGATCCACCCTGATTTAGCCGTTCAGGCCGATGTCGCCGATGTCCTGGCGGCTCTGCTGGCCCAGCCCGCCGCGCCGGTCCCGCCATCGCACACTGAATGGCTGGCCTGGTGCCGGGAGCGGGTTGAAAAGTACCCGGTCGTGCTGCCGGAATACCGGGACAGCGTCAATGGGATCAACCCGTATGTCTTCATGGACACGCTCTTTAAAGAGCTGCCTGAAAACCAGATAGTGGTCTCCGGCGACGGCACGGCCTGCGTGACATCGTTCCAGGCGGCTGATTTAAAGCCCGGCCAGCGGCTGTATACTAACTCCGGGTGCGCGTCTATGGGCTACGATTTGCCGGCGGCGATTGGGGCGGCGTTCGGCGCTCCCGGCCGGCCTATCGTGTGCCTGGCGGGCGACGGCAGCATTCAGATGAACCTCGCAGAGCTTCAAACCATTAAGCTGCATCGTCTGCCGGTGAAATTATTCGTTCTGAACAATCAAGGGTATCATTCCATACGGCAGACCCAGCAGAACTATTTTCCCGATAACGTCATCGGCTGCGGGACCGACAGCGGCCTGTGGTTCGCGCCGTTCTCCAAATTGGCGGACGCCTGCGGCATCCCCTACCGCGCCGCCCGCGATCTGGAAAGCCTCGGCGCGGCCATCCGGGAAAACCTGCACGGCGACGGGCCGCAGATGTGCGAAGTATTTCTGGATTTAGGCCAGCAGTTCGCCCCGAAAGTGTCTTCCCGCAAGCTCGATGACGGGCGCATGGTGTCCGCGCCCCTGGAAGACATGGCGCCGTTTCTGAGCCGGGAAGAGCTGGAAGAAAATTTGATCGCCGATTAAACGAAGAAGTGAAGTGGGCGCTGCGGAGCGCCGAAGGAGAAAAAATGAACGCTTTAGAAAAAAAGATGGTGTCGCTGCTGACCGAGCTGCGCGAAGAATATCATGTCGTGGGGGTCAAAGCCGAGTTTGAAGCCGAAGGGACCCGGCTGGAAGAAGCCATGCGGCTGAAAGAAGTCAGCCTGAAAGCCGGCCTCGGCTTGACGCTGAAAATCGGCGGCTGCGAGGCGATCAAGGATATGTACGAAGCGGCCAGCCTCGGCACCGAGCATCTTGTGGCCCCGATGGTGGAGACGCCGTATGCGCTCAGAAAATACTTGCAGGCGGTCAAGCTGGTGTTCCCGGACGACCAGCGCGAGGACATGGACTTTCTCATCAACCTGGAAACGATCACGGCGATTGAAAACTTCGACAAGATGCTGGAAATCCCGGAAATCGGCAGCCTGAGCGGCGTCGTGCTGGGCCGGGTGGACTTGACCGGCTCGATGAACCTGAACCGCGAGGCGGTCAACGGGGACCAGGTTCTCAAAATCGGTTTGGAGATGGCGGAAAAAGCCAAAGCCAAAGGCTTGATTGTAGTCGTCGGCGGCGCGGTGTCCGTGTATTCCCTGCCCTTCTTCCAGGCGTTCCCGGCGGGTCATCTGGATCGGTACGAGACGCGCAAAGTGGTCTTCGGCTGCCCCGGCGCTTTAGAGAATAAGCAGGAAGCGTTCCTGAAAGCCGTTGAGTTTGAGATCATGTGGCTGAAAAACAAGCAGGACTATTACGGCGTGATCCACCGCGAAGACGATGCGCGTCTGGTAATGATGGAAGAGCGCTACCGTAAATCCATTGACGCCGTGCATAAAGGTTAGGGAATAGGAACCCCTCCCGCTCGTTCCTCGCTCCCTCCCCTGTTAGGGAAGGGCTTAGGATTATCTCTAGGCCTTTGCGTCTTGGCATAAGGCTGGGGGATATTGCTTTCTTGCCCTTCCCTAACAGGGGAGGGAGCGAGGAACGAGCGGGAGGGGTTCTTACCGGGGGCAGTCTGAGGCAGGTTTTAGTTTATGGCACAGCGCACGGCATTGGTCACGGGCGGCTCGCGCGGGATCGGCGCGGCGATTGCGGACGCGCTGCGCGGGACGGGCGCGGACGTGCTGACGCCGGGCCGGGACGAGCTGGATCTGGCCGATTCGGCGTCTGTGCAATCCTGGCTGGCAGCGCACGGCGGCAGCGTCGATATCGTCGTCAACAATGCCGGAATTAACGTCTTGGACGATCTGGAGGCCATCACGCCCGAAAACTGGGCGCAGATGGTCCAGGTCAACCTGACCGCCCCCCTGCAAATCGTCGGCGGGGCTGCTCTCGGCATGAAAGAGCGCGGCTGGGGCCGCATCGTTAATATCTCGTCCATCTTCGGTGTCGTCACCAAAGAGCGGCGCGGGGCGTACAGCATGGTCAAATCCGGCTTGAACGGCTTGACCCGGACAGCGGCGGTGGAGCTGGCTCCGTTTGGTATTCTCGTCAACTCCGTCTGCCCCGGCTATGTGGCGACGGACATGACGCGCCAGAACAACCCGCCGGACGTGATCCAGCAGATTGAAGCGACCATTCCTGCGGGCCGCCTGGCCGAGCCGGCGGAGATCGCCCGGTTTGTGGCCTGGCTCTGCTCGGAAGAGAACACGTATCTGACGGGTCAGACGCTCTTAGTAGACGGCGGCTTCACCTGCCGCTGACCCGTTTCACTTTCGCTTTTTGCCATGCAAGAACTATCTATCCAAAGCAAGTCCGGCGCGTATGCCGTCCTGGAAACCGGCGGCCTCCGGGCGGCACTGGAACAGGCATCGTCAGGCGAGCGCGTCTTTGCGCTGGTGGACCGAGAAGTGGCCTCGCTCTACCCGGAGGCGATGATGGCCCTGCCGCCGGAAAATATATTGCCGATCGAGGCGACGGAACCCGCGAAAAGCCTGGAAGCGCTGACGCCCTATGTGGAATGGCTTTTGGAGCGCGGCTTCCGGCGGGACTGCCTGCTGCTGATCGTCGGCGGCGGCGTCTTGCAGGATTTGGGCTGCTTTATTGCGTCCACGCTGTTCCGAGGCGTCCGCTGGGCGCTGGTTCCAACCACTCTGCTGGCTCAGTGCGACAGCTGCATCGGCAGCAAAAGCTCCATCAATGTCGGGCATTTCAAGAACCAGCTCGGCACGTTCTACCCGCCTCATCAAGTCCTGCTGCCTTCGGAAGTTCTTAGTACGCTGCCGCCCGATGAGATCCGCTCCGGGCTGGGGGAGATCATCAAGCTCCATCTCATTGAAGGCGAAGAAGCGGCTGATCGCCTGCGCCCGAAGCTGGCCGGGTCCATGGACAACGCGGCTTTGCTTGGGGAAATGGCCTGGGACGCGCTCGCGATCAAAAAGCGGTTTATTGAAGAAGATGAGTTCGACAAAGGGGTGCGAAATTTGCTCAACTACGGGCATACCTTCGGCCATGCTTACGAATCGGCGGCGGATTATGCCATTCCACATGGGATCAGCGTCACCCTCGGCGTCCTCACGGCGACCTACTTTTCCGCGCAGCTCGGCTGGGTTTCGCCCGCCTACTTTGCCTCTATGCACGAATGGCTTGTCCCCTATTACAGCCCCTATGAGCAAACTCTGAGCGCTTTAGACCAGGAGCGAATACTGGCGGCGATGCGGCTGGACAAAAAGAACACCGGCGATACGCTCGGCTGCATTCTGACGCGCGGCGCGGGCCGGATGGAAAAAACCAAGCTGGCGTTCGATGCTGAGGTGCGCCCGCTTCTCGGAGAGGCGCTGGCGGAGATCGGCAGGCGTCCATGACTGAAAGCGCTATGCGCTCCCCGATCATCACTGAAGACCTGGAAGCGATTGTCGCCGCGCCGCTGCCGTGGGACGAGTTTGCCGGCAAGACCGTGCTGATCACCGGCGCGGCGGGCTTTCTGCCGGCATACATGGTGGAAACCCTGCTGTTTCTCAATGAGCGCCGGGCGGAACTGCCGACGCGGGTTCTGGGCCTTGTGCGGCACGAAGAGCGGGCGCGGGCGCGGTTCGCCGCGTATGCGGATCGAAGCGACCTGACGCTTCTGGTGGGGGACGTTTCGGAGCCGCTGCCGACAAGCGATAAGATAGACTACGTCATTCACGCGGCCAGCCAGGCCAGCCCGAAATATTACCGGACTGACCCCGTCGGGACGCTGTCGGCCAATGTCCGGGGAACTGAGCTGCTGCTGGAGCGGGCGCGGACCGACGGCGCTCAGGGGTTTTTGTTCTTCAGCAGCGGCGAGGTCTACGGCCAGATTGGCGATGCCCAGGTGCCGACCCGCGAAACCGATTATGCATTTGTGGACCCGATGGATGTGCGTTCGTGTTACGCCGAAAGCAAGCGCATGGCCGAGACCATGTGTGTTTCCTGGCACGCGCAGTATGGGGTTCCCGCGAAAGTGGCACGGCCGTTCCATACCTACGGGCCGGGAATGTCTTTGAATGACGGCCGGGTCTTCGCCGACTTCGTGGCGGACATTGTCGCGGGCCGGGACATCGTGATGAAAAGCGACGGGCGGGCGACTCGCGCCTTCTGCTACCTGGCCGATGCGACTGCGGGCTTTTTTACCGTGCTGCTGCGCGGCGAAAGCGGCGAAGCATACAATGTCGGCAATGACCGTGCCGAGTGCAGCATCCTGGATCTTGCCCAGCGCCTGGCGGCGCTGTTTCCTGAAAAACACCTTAAGGTTGTCGAGCAGCCGGTTCCCGCCGCCGGGTATCTGCAAAGCAAGATCACGCGCGGCTGCCCCGAAATCAGCAAAATCAAGGCGCTGGGCTGGGAGCCGGAAACGACGATTGAAGACGGGTTTCGGCGCACGGTTTTGAGTTTCCCCCGCCCATGAAGCTGCCCTTGCTTGCAACAAAAGCCGGCAAGCTGGCCGGGATTGACCGCGCCGTCGGCTTCGCCATTTTAGGACGCGGCTGGTCGGCTTTGGCCGGCATCATCACCCTGGGGCTGCTGGTCCGGTTTTTAACCAAGTACGAGCAGGGATATTATTCGACGTTCGGCAACTTCATGGCCCTGCAAGTCTTTTTCGAGCTTGGCCTCAGCATGGTTTTGATGCAGTTTGCCAGCCACGAGCGGGCGCATCTGGAGTGGACGCCGCAGCGGACACTGGAAGGCGACCCGGTCGCCAAAGCCCGGCTGGCGTCCCTGCTGCGGCGCGGCTTGTTCTGGTACGCGCTGATGTCGGTCGCCCTGCTGGCTTTGATTTACCCGGTCGGCTTTGCGTTTTTTCATCTGCACAACGTTCGGCATCCCGAAGAGCCGCTGGTCGCCTGGCAGACCCCCTGGCTGTTTCTTTCAATCGCCGTTTCGGCGGGCCTGCTGGTGACGCCGCTGTGGGCGATTTTGGAAGGCTGCGGCCTGGTCGCGGAAGTGGTCGCCGCACAGTTTGTGGCGGGCGTTCTCAACAGCCTGCTGTTCTGGGTGATGCTGCTGCGGCACTGGGGGCTGTACGCCGCCCCGATCGGCGGCATTGCCAGCATGGCCTGGGTCGCCGGCTGGATGCTGGTCCGGCAGCGCCGCTTCCTTCAAGACCTTTTGAGAGCGTCCCGCCCGGACGCCGCCGTCAGCTGGCGCTGCGAGATTTGGCCGCTGCAATGGAAGATCGCGCTGAGCTGGCTGAGCGGGTACTTTATTTTTGAGCTGTTCGGGCCGCTGCTGCTGTGGTTCCACGGCCCTGTCGCGGCGGGGCGGCTGGGATTAAGCCTCGGCATCGTGACGGCCATCGGGGCGATTGCGATGGGCTGGGTTTCGACCAAAGCCGCGCCGTTCGGCATGCTGGTCGCGCGGCGGGACTGGGCGGCGATGGACCGGCTCTTTTTCTCGTGCTTCTTCCAATCCATTCTGTTTCTTGCGGCCGCGGAAGCGGCTTTCTGGGCGCTGCGCCTGTACCTGCCTGTTCTCAGTCCCCGGCTGGACGACCGGCTGGTCGGCCCGCTGCCGCTGGGCCTGATGATGGCCGCGACGGTCGCCGGCCATGTGGTCGGGGCGGAAGCGGTTTATCTGCGGGCGCACAAACAGGAGCCGCTGCTGATCCCGGCGCTTGCCGGCGGCCTGTGCGTCTGTTTATCCAGTCTTTTCCTCGTGCGCCCCTACGGCGCGACCGGCATGATGGCCGGTTACCTCATGATCTCGCTTGTTCTTGGGACAGGCTTGGGAACCCTGGTTTTTGTCCGCAAGCGCCGTGAATGGCACCGCGATTTTCCTGCCGGGCCGCGCGGGCTGGGGGACGAGGCGATGCGGCCGGAGACGATCACATGAGGGAAAACGCAGACGCCGCGCCGCTGCTGTCGCTGTATGTTCCGACTTACAACCGTGCCGCACTGCTGCCCCAGGCGTTGTCGGCCATTTTAAGCCAGATCACGCCGGAAATGGCGCCCTGGGTGGAAGTGATCGTGGTGGACAACGCTTCGCCGGACGACACGCCCGCCGCAGTCCAAAAGGTGCAGGCGGACTTTCCGCAGGTTCCTTTGCGCTTTATTCGGCGTCCGGTCAACATCGGGGCGGACCGCAGCATGACCGAATCGCCGGGCCTCGCACGCGGCGAGTTTGTGTATATGCTTTCCGATGACGATATTCTCCTCCCCGGAGCCGTCGCCCGGCTGCTGGAGCTGATCCGGGCGTACCCTGAGCTGGATGCGATTGCACTGAACGTCAGCCATTTCACGGATGACCCGGCAGACCAGGATGTTCAGGCCGGCTTCCCGCTGACGGAAGACACCATCGTTCGAGACCGGGACGAGGCGCTGCGCTTGTTCGGCTCGCACCTGACGTTCCTGTCCAGCATGGCGTTCCGCCGGGCCAATGTCGCCGGCACGGATTATTCGCCCTACGGCACGACCCTGTTCGCCCAGGCGTATCTGTTCCTGGATGCTTTGCGCCCCGGCCGGGGCTTGTATGTCACCAGCCGGCGCTACCTGGCGATGCGCCAGGACAACGCCGGCGGGTACAGCGTGTTCCGGGTCTTCCTCACGAACTTCAAGCAGCTGATGGACTATGCCCGCCGGTCGGGGTATTCGGCGGAAGCCGTTCAGCAGGTGCTTGATCAGCATCTTCTCAACGTCTACGGGCTGGTTTTGGTCCTGAAGCGCGGCGGCGTCGGCACCCTCCAGCCGCATTACGGCGACGGCCTGATTCGGGTGGTGCGTGCCTACGGCCTCCGAAAGTTTGTTGTGTTCCGGTTCATTCCCCGCCTGCTCGCGCCTCAGTCGCTGGTCGTGTCGGTGCAGCGTGTCCGGCGTCTCCTGCCGCGCCGCCGGTCTGCACCGCCGCAGGAAGATTAAGAGGAAGATCAAGAACCTGATGACACTGCTTTCCATTTGTCTTCCGACGTACAACCGGGCGGCTCTTTTAGAAGGGGCGCTGCACGCGGTCCTTTGCCAGATTACGCCCCCGATGCACGGTTTAGTGGAAGTCGTCGTGTTCGACAACGCTTCGCCCGACGACACGCCGCAAGCGGCGGCACGGGTGCAGGCGCAGTATCCGGCGGTGCCGATGCGCTTGGTGCGCCGCCCGTCGAACATGGGGGCGGATGCGAATTTCTGCACGGCGGCGACGGAGGTGCAGGGCGAGTTCATGTTTTTGCTCTCGGACGACGATGTTCTGCTGCCGGGAGCGGTCGCAAAGCTGCTGGAGATCATTCAAGCGCATCCCGGCCTGGACGCCGTCGCGCTCAACGTCCGCGAGTTCCGCAAAACGCTGGACGATCAGCAGGACAAAGGGTTTTTCAAGCTCGCGCAGGATACGCGGATTTCCCGCAAAGACGACGCCCTGGTTCTGCTCGGCACGCACATTACGTTTCTGTCGTGCATGGCCTTCCGGCGGGCAAGGGTCTTAGGGCGGGATTACACGCCTTTTTACAAGACACTCATGGCCCAGTCTTATATGTTTCTGGATGTGCTGGCGCCGGGGAACGGGATGTATGTCGTGCAGACGCCGCTGCTGGCAAAGCGGGCGGACAGCAGCGAGGGCTTTGACTTCTTTCATATCTTTGTGACGAACTTTGATGCTTTAATGCAGTACGCGCTCTCGCTCGGCTATTCTCAGGCCGCCGTGCGGCAGGTGATGGACAACAACTTGATCTTTCTGCGGTACTGCGTTCTGCTGTTCAAGACCAACGGGACAATCGGCACAATTCGCCCGAACTACTGGGATGCGCTGGCGCGTCTGCGCCGGGTCTACGGGGCGCATCCGGGTATGCTGCTGACGCTTGTGCCGATGATGCTTCTGCCGCGTCCCGTGTTTCGCGGAATGCACGGCTTATACAAGCGGACAAAGGCGCTTTTTGTCACGGCGTCCGCGCCGGTCGCTTCCGAAACGCAGTAGTGGTACAATAAGGCATGGTTCCTTCTTCCTCCTCCGAGCGATTGCTGTCGGTGTGTGTCCCGACCTACAAGCGCCCCGCTTTGCTCAGCCAGTCTTTGCGGGCGATTTTGGCGCAGATCACGCCGGTCATGCAGAACCGGGTGGAAGTCGTGGTCCTGGACAATGCTTCGCCGGACGAGACGCCCGCCGTGGTCGCACAGGCGATGGCCGATTTTCCCCATGCCGCCCTGCGCTTTGTCCGGCGGCCTGAAAACATCGGGGCGGACGCCAACTTCTGCACGGCGGCGGCGGAAGCCGCCGGCGAGTTCGTGTACCTGGTGTCGGACGACGATGTTCTGCTGCCGGGAGCGGTCGCAAAGCTGCTGGAGATCATTCAAGCGCATCCCGGCCTGGACGCCGTCGCGCTCAACGTCCGCGCGTTCACCGGCGACCCCCTCCGCGACCAGGGCGTGCCGCCGGCTTACGCTATTCCTGAAGATGTTCTGCTGACGGATCGGGACCAGGCGCTTTCGCTCTTGCGGATGCACATCACGTTTTTGTCGTGCATTGCGTTCCGGCGGACAAGCGTTCTGGGGCGGGATTACACGTCCCGGTACGGCTCGGTCTTGGCGCAGGCGTATCTATTTTTGGACGCGCTTGCGCCGGGCAACGGCCTGTACGCTGTCCGGCAGCCGTTTCTGGCGCGGCGCGACGACAACAACCAGGGGTTTGACTTCTTCCAGGTGTTCGTCACCAACTTCCACCCGGTGCTGCTTTATGCCCGGACGCTGGGTTACTCGCCGCAGGCCGTGCAGGATTTGCTGACCCATCATCTGGACTTTCTTTATCATTTTGTGCTGCTGTTTAAAGAAAAAGGCGGCGTCGGCAAGCTGAAGCTGAGTTATGCCGGGTGCGTGGCGGTCTGCCTGCGCCTGCTTGGGACTTATGGCGGGAGCCGCTTTGTCGTATTCCGCCTGATCCCGCGCCTGCTTGTCCCGCGCTCCGTGTTTGTGCCGGTGCAGAAGCTGTATGCACGGCGAAAGCCGCGCCTGACCAATTCGCGCTCTCAAAAGGTACAATAAGGGCATGACTTCGTCTCCGTCTGCGCCGCCGTCTTCCTCCGTGCCTGTTCCCGGCGAGCTTCTGCTGTCGGTGTGCGTTCCGACATACAACCGGGCGTCTCTGCTGGACCAGTCGCTGGGCGCGATCCTTTCCCAGATCACGCCCGCGATGCAGGGCTTAGTGGAAGTGGTCGTGCTGGACAACGCTTCGCCCGATGCGACGCCCGCCGTGGTCGCACAGGCCATAGCCGGCTTCCCCAGCGCCGACGTGCGGCATGTGCGCCGCCCTGAAAACATCGGGTGCGACGGCAACTTCACGGACGCGCCCAATCAGGCGCGGGGCGAGTTCGTGTACCTGGTGTCGGACGACGACGTTCTCCTGCCGGGGGCGGTGGAGGCGCTGCTGGAACTGCTCCAAACGCACCCCGGCTTGGACGCCGTGGCGCTGAACACGCGCCCGTTTTGGAACAGCCCGGAGGAGCCGACCGCCGGCGTGCTGAAGCTGTCTGCGGACCGGCTGCTGCCGGGCCGGGACGAGGCCCTGCTGCTGCTGGGGGCGCACCTGACGTTTATCTCGTGCATCGCATTTCGGCGGACGGCGGTGGCGGGGCGGGATTACACGTCCCGGTATGACACAAATCTCGCGCAGGCGTATATGTTTTTGGACGCGCTTGCGCCGGGCAACGGCCTGTACGCCGTCCGGCAGCCGCTTCTGGCGCAGCGTGCGGACAACAACGAGGGCTTTGACTTCTTCCGGGTGTTCGTCACCAACTTCCACGCCTTGATGCGCCATGCCCAGGAGATCGGGTATGCCCCGGAAGCCGTGGGAAAGCTTCTGAGCCGGCACCTGCGCTTTTTGTGCTACTTCGTCGGCGTTTTCAAGTCCAAAGGCGCCATCGGCACGATTCGCCCGAACTATGGGGATGGGTTCCGCCGGATGCTGCGGGCGTATGGGGTGCATCCTGTCGTCCTGCTGGTGCTGGGGCCCATGATGCTCACGCCCCGCGTTGTTTATTCAGCGCTTTTTCCCAGGCTGCTTGCGCTGCGCCGCCTGCGGGCAGGCCCGGCGGCAGGCCGGGCCGCTTCCCGTGTGTAGCCTCCGCGCCGCCTCATGATCATCTTTTCATGATTATTTTTTACATTGCGAACATTCTTTCTTTTTTCGCGATCGGGGTTTTCCCGGCGCTTTATTTGAGCCGGCAGTTCCGGCTCGGCTGGATAAACCTGCTGACGATCCCGCTGGCGGTCAGCCTGCCGATTAACGGGCTGACTTCGTTCAGCGGCCCCTACTTTTTTCTGGAAGACGGCTGCTTTAATCCTTACTTTCAGTATGCCCTTCTGGTCAATAATGTTCATGTGCTTGTCGGCAGCCTGACCGTGATTGCGCTGATCCGGCTGGCAGTCACCCGGCGGCCTTTGATCCGGCTGGGGGAGCGCATCGTGCGTTCCGGCGGACCCGCGAAGCCGGAGCGGATGCGGGCGGCGGCGGCGATCTTTCTGGGCCTGTACGCCGTCTCGTTTGTGATGCTGACTCAATCGTTCGGCCTGCTGCACTGGCTGGCGGACCCGCGCACGGGCTATCAAAGTCACCGGGCCGGCGCCGGACAATGGTACGCGCTTTCGCTGACTTTTTTAGGCGTTTCCATGGTTCTTGCGACGGCCTACGCCCGCACGACCGTTCGCGCCCTGGCGCTGGCTCCGGTGTACCTGGCATTGATCTTTCTGCTCGGCTCGAAAAGCTTCATTATCGGCTTTACGTTGTATTTGATCAACATTCTGGCGATCCGAAAGTTCAAGTATCTGACGCCGTTTGCGATTGTTATTCTCGGCGCGGGGGCGGCTTCCACGGTCAGCACGTTTGTTCAATCGCTGGGCGGCTTCGGCCTCCAGGAGATTTCGTCGTATTCGGATTACTTTGTCAACGCCGCCGCTTATTACCGCGATTACCTGAACGGGAGCTACCCGCTGTATCACGGGCAGGTCGCCCTGACCTCGTTATGGGATCTCGTTCCCCGCTCCCTGTACCCCGGCAAGCCCTATGTGTACGGCAACATTTTGGTGGATGAACATTATTTTCCGGGCGCGGCAGCGCAGACCAGCACGCCGGCATTTGCGACGGTGGACTACTTTTCCGACTTCGGCTGGCTGCAAGTCATCGTTTCGGCGATTGTGAATGTTCCGCAGCTCGTGACAGCCGGGATTTTGTCGCTTGTGCTGCCGCGCCTGGCGGTGCTGAACCTGAATAACGGGATCCCGCACTCACGTTTTCTGAGCTATCTTTTTGTTTTGACCGTGGCGCCGTACTTCCTGTACTACTTTGAGTTCCCCTTGAACACTTTGCTGTTTTTGTTTGTGATGGGCGTCATCAACTTCGTCAACAAAGTGCGCTTTGCCGCCGCGCAGCCGGCGGAAGCGGCGATCCCGACGGCATAAGGTTCTTAATAAGGTTTTTATTTTGCGTATCGGCCTTAATCTTTTGTATCTTCTGCCCGGCATTGTCGGCGGGTCCCAGACTTATGCCGTGTCGCTGATCCGCGCTTTAGCCGCTCTGGATGCGGAAAACGAATATGTGGTCTATTTAAACCGCGAAAGCGCGGATCTAGAGATTACGGACGCCCCTCAGTTCCGCCGGGTCGTCTGCGGGGTCAATGCAGTGCGCCGCCCGGTCCGGTATGCGTTTGAGCAGTCGGCGCTGCCGGGTCTGCTGCGGCGGGACCGGGTGGACCTGCTGCATTCGCTGGGCTATGTTGGGCCGCTGAGGCCGCCGTGTCCGCAGGTCATCAGCATTTTGGACTTGATCTACCGGGGGCATCAAGTGGCGATGACCGGCAGCAAGCAAAAAGCGCTGGAGTTCTTCGTCAAGCAGGGAGCGAGGCGCTGCGCTCGGATTTTGACCATCTCGGAGAACTCCAAGCGCGAGATTGCTCAGGACATCGGCATCAGCCCCGATAAAATCACGGTGACGTATCTTGCGGCCCGCCCGCCTGCCGCACCGTCTACGCCGGAAGATCGCCGGCCCATGTTGGTACGTTATGGGATCACGGCACCGTATGTGCTTGCGTTCAGCTCGCCCAATCCGATCAAGAACATTTGGCGTCTTTTGGAAGCCTTTGCCGGAGCCTGCGCGGATTTGCCGCATCAGCTTGTCTTGATCGGGCATTTGCCGGAAGGCGCGGACTTCGAGGGCGACGCCGCTCGTCTCGGCCTCGGCGGGCGGGTGATTGCTGCCGGTTATGTGCCGGGCGAAGACATCGGACCGCTGCTGCAAGGCGCAGACTTGTTCGCGTTCCCGTCGCTGTATGAAGGCTTCGGCCTGCCGGTGCTGGATGCCCAGCAGGAAGGCATTCCGGTGATCTGCTCGACAGCGGCCTCGCTGCCGGAAGTGGCGGGAAACGGGGCATTGCTGTTTGACCCGCTTTCCGTGGAAGCCATACAGGACGCGCTGCGGGCGGGCCTTTTAGACCAGCCTTTGCGGGAGCGCCTGCGGGTAGAAGGCCGCGCGAATGCGGAAAAGTTTACCTGGGAGCGAACGGCGCGGCAGACGCTGGACGTGTACCGGCAAATCGGAGGGACGAAAAAGAATTGACACGCATTTTAGTGACCGGTGGCTCCGGGTTTATCGGCACAAACGTCATGCAGCGCTGGATTGACACGGGCATCGAAGTCCTGAACTTGGACAGCAGGCCGCCGTCGAACCCGGCCCACACGCCGTTCTGGACGGAAACCGACATCCGCGACAAAAAAGCGTACACGGCAGCCGTCATAGACTTCAAGCCGGACTGTCTCCTCCACCTGGCCGCCCGCGCCGACTTGAACGGGGAAACGGTGGCCGATTACGATGCCAACACGGTCGGCGTCGAAAACACGGTGCTGGCGGCGAAAGAAGGCGGCGTTTCGCGCGTGCTGTTCGCGTCTTCCCAGCTTGTCTGCACGCCGGGCTACCAGCCGCGCACCGACGAAGATTACTGCCCGCCGAACCCTTACGGCGAAAGCAAAGTGATCGGCGAGCAGATCGTGCGGACGATGGCGGGCGATGCGTTCACCTGGGCGCTGCTTCGTCCGACTTCGATCTGGGGGCCGTGGTTCAATGAGCCGTACCGCGACTTTTTTCTGCGGGTGCGCCGGGGCGGCTACCTTCAGGCCAAAGGCGTCCAGGTCGCCAAATCGTTCGGCTATGTCGGCAACGCCGTTTTTCAGCTTGCCGCGCTGTCCCAGGCTCCCGCCGAGCGCCTGCACCGGCGCGTTTTGTATCTGGCCGATTATGAGCCGGTGGTCGTGAGCGAATGGGCAGACATGATTCAGCGCGAATGGGGCGCGGCGCGGATCAAAGAAGTCCCGCTCGGCGTGCTGCAAGTCGCGGCGAAAGTCGGGGATGGTTTAAAGAAGGCAGGCTGGCAGAACCCGCCGCTGACTTCCTACCGTTTGCGGAACCTGCTGACGCCCAGCCCGCAGGACATGGAGCCGCTGCGAGCGCTGTGCGGCCCGCTGCCGTACACGCAGGCGGACGGGACGCATTTGACGATTGAATGGCTCCGGGCGCAGGAGCGAGAAGGCCGATCATGAGAAAGACCGGCACGGAAAAGCGGGACAGCGCCCCCGGTTTTTGGGTATAACAAGGGTCAAGACCGTAATGCCATGCCTTTCCGCATCCCCGCCCGCTCCCGGCTTTTTCCGCCTCGGCGCCGCTGATCGCCGCCCCGGCGCGGGTGAGAAACACACCGTCCGGCGGTGGGAAAGTGCCGCCGGCAGGGACAAAGCAAAGGCGCCGGGCAGGAGAATTTATGCGGATCCTTTTTTTGACGATGTACTACAAGCCGGACAGTGCCGCCACCGGGATACTCATGGCGGAGCTGGCGGAGGAACTGGCCCTGTCCGGGCATGACATCCGCGTCATCACGTCCATGCCGCACTACTCCACAAACTCGATTTGGCCGGAATACAAGGGAAAGTGGTTTAGTCGGGAGCGCCAGGGGCAGATTTTAGTCCACCGGGTCTGGTCTTATGTGCCGGTGCATAAAGACCGGCTGCTGCCGCGCTTTTTCTCGTACCTGTCGTTCACGCTGCTGTCCGCGCTGGCCGGGCTTCTGATGCCACGCCCGGATGTCATCGTCACGCCGTCGCCGTCGCCGCCGCTGACGAACGGCATTTCGGCGTACCTCCTGGGCCGTCTGCGGGACGTGCCGTTTATCGCGAACATTCAGGACATTTACCCCGATGTCGCCATTCGGATGGGCGTGATGAAGAACCCCGCCGTGATCTCGGCGTACAAGAAGCTGGAACGCTTCGTCTATGCCCACGCACGGGCGATCACGGTGATCTCCGAGGGCTTCCGAGGAAATTTGAGCGCGAAAAACGTGCCGGCGGACAAGATCACCGTCATCCCGAACTTCATTGACTCCCATTTTGTCGTGCCGCATCCGCGCCATAATCCGTTCAGCGCGGCGCAGAACTGGGACGACAAGTTTGTCGTCTTGTTTGCCGGCAATGTCGGCATGTCTCAGGGTCTGGACACGGTGCTGGAAGCCGCCGGCCTGCTGCGGGACACGCCGGGCCTGCTGTTCGCGATTGTCGGCAATGGGGCCGCGAAGCCGAAGTTAGTGGTGCAGGCCGAAAAGATGAGACTGCCGAATGTCGAGTTCCTGCCGTACCAGGATTACGAGCAGGTTCCAGCGATGTATTCGTCCGCCGATGTCGGCCTGATCCCCCTGCGGCGCGGCTTTTCTTCCGATTCGGTGCCGAGCAAGCTGTTTACGATCATGGGGGTGGCCCGGCCCGTGATCGCGTCGGTAGACGCCCATTCCGAGACCGCCGACGTCATCCAGGCCGGCCACTGCGGCGTCTGTTTAGAGCCGGAAGACCCGCAGGCGCTGGCGGACGCGATTCTGATGCTTTATAAAGACAAGGCGCGGGCCGCCGAGATGGGCCGGCGCGGGCGGCTTTATGTGGAAGCGCACTACACGCGCAAAAGCGTCGCCCGCGAGTATGAAGCTATCTTTGCGCGTCTGCTCCCGGCGTCCCATCTTCCGCCCCGCGTCAACACGCCGGATACGGCTAGTCTATGAAAATCACGCCTCTACTGCTGCTCCTGGCCGTGTTTGCCGTTCCGGCCCTCCATGCCGCGTCGCCGGAGGATGTCGTCCCGCAAGGCTCCGGCCTCTATGACGCCGTCGCCCTGCTGTCCGCGAAACACCTCCTGCCGCCCGGCGCCCCCGATGCGACCGCGCTTCAGGGCGTCACTGCGAGGCTCTACACGCGCCGCGAGTTTGCGAATTTAATTGAGGGCATTACCGACCAGCCGGCAGACCCGCGGGCGGCGTCCGCCCTGGCGTTTGCCCGGAACATTCTGGCCCCGGAGCTGGCAAACGGGCCGCTTCTCGCCGCGCCCGTGTCCACGCCCCCCGTCTTGACCGGCTTCGGCGAGACCGAAGGCGGCGGCCGCAGCCGGGACACCGGCTCTTCTTCCCTCCAGAGTCACGGCGACCTGCTGGGACGAGCGCGTCTTTTGGGCGTCTTAGGGCGCGACGGCGCGTACACCGTCAGCGTCACCAATATCTACCGGCAGACCCGCGATCATCTGTCGGTCAGCCTGCGCGGCGACGGCACGAGTCCGGCGGACAACCCGGACGCGCTGGACGGCGTAGATGAAGCGTATGTCACGGCAGTCAATAATCATGGCGTGCGGGTCAGCGCCGGAGAGATTCGGCGCCGCTGGGGCAGCGGCTACTTGGGGGATATGCTCATCAGCGACAACAGCCCGGCCAAGCCGTCGCTGGAAATCGAGCTGCCGTTCTCGCTGGGCCACACGCTCGGCGAGTACCGGCTGACCCAGTTTGAGGCGGTGTACAAAAACAGCGGCCAGACCATTTACGAAGGCGGGCGGCGGCTGGAACATCCAGCGGGCGACCGGACGACGCTCTCTTTAGAAGAAGCATACACGTCCACGCAGTTCCGCTCTCCCGATATTCTCGTCCTGCCCTACTACGCTTACCAGAAAGCATATTATCCCGGCACGAACGAGCCGTTTTACTTCAACTACAACTTCAATGTCGGCGTTTCGGTCACGCCGCGCGGCCCGAACACCGATCAGCGCGTCTACGGCCAGTTCTTGGTAGACGACTTGCAGGCCCCGAAAGGTCTCGGCAAGGGGAACGTCACGCCGCGCAAGATCGGCTACCTGCTCGGCTACGCGCAGACGCTCGCTCGCTCCGGCACGGACATTGAGCTGGAATACGCCCACACCGACCAGCAGACTTACACCAAGCTGCCGCCCTTGCCGACTTCATTGGCCTGGTACAGCGGCGGCCTGCCTCTCGGCTATCCGAGCGGAACCAACGCCGACCAGGTGTACCTGCGTCTCGGCCAGAAGCTGTCGTCTCGTTTGGATTTGTCCGCCGACGGCTATGATCGCCGCCGCGTGTCCGGCGACTTCCCCGCCCCCGAAGCCCATGCCGTCGACTTAGCCCTGGCCTACCATCTGGGCTTGTCCCAGTCGGTCGGCCTGCGCTTTTCCGACTACCGCGAACACGCCTACCCCGGCCCGGCGCTCCCTCCGGGCTACGGCGCCGGCGGCGCGGACTACGGCCAGACCGTCCGTCGCCGCATTTTGGCCGTGTCTTTCTTGCAGGGCTTCTAAACTGCGTAGCAGACACAAAAAAGCCGCCGGCATCTGCCGGCGGCTTTTCTTGCGCGGGACTACAAGTACGGGGTCAGCGTTTGGACGCCGGTTTGGCTGCCCTGGGCATTCAGGGTTTGAAGGCGCCCGCTGCCGTCGGCGGCATTCCACAGGAGGCGGAGGTCGCCGCTTTTGCCGACGCTGATCTGCGTAGCCGTGCCGCCGCCGGGCAGAGAGACGGCAAGGGAGCTGCTGACCTTGCCGGCCGTGGTCACAGTCCGCACCGTCGCCGTGTCTGTGCCGCTGCTCCAAAGCAGGCGGCTTGTCCCGTCTGCCGCAGCGCTGAGCGCCGCCGGGATCTGGCCGGTGGGGGACGCGAAGGAAAAGGTCCGCATGAGCTTCCCGTCCGGGAAAATCATCCACAAGGCCGCGTCCCCGGAGGCCGTCTTCCAGAGCAGCCGCAGAAAGCCGTCGCTGCCCGCCGCCAGCCCGACCGGAGTCCCGCCGGGCAGGTTCGGCAGGAACACATAGCCCTGGTAGCTGTTCGTCGGCGAGAGCGTCCACAAAGCAAGCGTCCCAAGAGCAGGCGTCCCGCTGGTGCGCTGCCAGAGCAAGCGGGTCTCGTTGTCCTGGCCGGTTGTCATCAGGGACGGAGTCCAGCCGTCATACACGCCGTACTGAGTCAATTCCAGCGTGCCGCCATCGGCGGCGACTGTGGAGACGCCGGTTCCGTAGCCGTAGCCGCCGAGCAGCCGGATCTGGCCGTCCCCTCCGGCGCTGAAGGCGGTGATGCGCGTACCGGGCGCGAGCGGGGTTTTGGCGATGGCACCGGCGGACGAGATCGCCCAGAGTGATGCCTGCGGGGCGGCGCTGCGCCACAGCAGATGCGTCTGATCGTCCGGCGTCACGAGCAGGGAGTGCGGCTGGAAGTACAAATCCCGGTTAATCTGGCCGCTCACTTGCAGGTGGTTCAGGGTGCCGTCCGCGTTCGGCTGTGCATCCCGCGCTTCTTCGGTATTGGAGGGATCAGGGATAGACGCAAGGCTGACGCCGCTGATCGCGGGGTTCAGGACATACGGCAGGCCGGACCCCGGCGACGTGAACACGCTTGTCGTGCGAAGATAGGGGAAAAGCGCGTCTTCAAACGCCGCGTAGTTCGTCGTGACGGGCAGAATTTCGTTGTTGTCCTGCGTAAACTGGTCAGTCGCGAGGCCGATCTGCCGGAGCTGGCTGGCGTCCTGAGCGCCGGGCGAGGCCACAAGGTCCGGCGGCAGCGGCGTCACATGGCCGTCGGCGTAGGCGACGGTTGGGACGCCGTTCGTGTACGGCGTGGACGACTGGAAGAGAACCGTTTGGGACGGGGCGGAAACGCTGGGCGTCGGCACCTGACTGAGCGCGGGGTTGGGGAGAAACGGCTTGCCGTTCGCGGGATCAACGAAAACGTGGGCGTTTCTCGTATAGGGCAGTACGGCGGCCTGAAATGCCGCCTGCGTCTTCATCGGCGGATACGTCTCGTCATTGTCTTCCGCGTACTGAATGACGCCCAGCGCCAGCGCCTTTGCGGTATAGTAGCTGCTGTCGGGCGTGAGCTGAAGGACGCCGCCGCGCTCGACATGGCCGTCGAGAAAGCCGACCGTCGCCGGGACGCGGGACGGCGGCAGGGTATCGGAAAACAGGGCGACTGTGCTGGGATCGCTGAAGACGCTGATGCTTTTGCCGCTGATGGCCGCGTTTGGGATAAACGGCTTGCCGGTGACGCGGGAGTTGAAGACCGCCGGGTCCGGGACATAGGGACGCAGGGCGGCATCAAACCCCGCCGTCGTCTTTGTGTTGGGCAGCATCTCATCGGCGTCTTCGTAGTACATCGTAATCGCCGTTGTCAGCAGCCGGGCATTGCCGACAGTGGCCGCCGCCGGGTCAAAACTGGTTGTCTGGGTCGCGGCGTGCAGGCCGACGGCTCCCACACACATAACAAGAAAAAAGAGGGCCGCGG
The DNA here is from genome assembly GCA_965277885.1 of Capsulimonadaceae bacterium. GTDB lineage: Bacteria > Armatimonadota > Armatimonadia > Armatimonadales > Capsulimonadaceae > JANXMY01. The sequence goes on from CBDIDS010000003.1 coordinate 2,817,490, forward strand.
CTTCCGTCCAGCGTCCCGGCATTCGCGGCTGTTTCTGAGTGTCCATCGGTATACCTTCCTCGGCTTCCTGTGGCTCTTCGGCGTGGTGACGCTTTTCCTATTCGGCAAAGCCTGCCTGCTTTCCTGCCCGGCAAAAACTTATTTTCGCCGCTGGTATGTCTGAAAGGCATAAATCACGAACGAATGCAGGCCGGCGAACTTGTAGGAAGGGTCTACATACTTTTCAATGACATAGAAGAAAAAGTAGTAGAGGCGGCAGAAGGACCAGATCGTGAGCAGCAGCAGAAACGCCGTCCGCAGGGTCGGGCTGTCCAGCAGAAGCGCGGTTACAGACAGCAGGCCGATGACGAGAAAGAGGGCGGCTTTCAGGTACATCAGCTTTGCGCTTTTGAGATCGCCGGTGAGTTTCATGGTGAATGCTCCGAGAAGAACCCCTCCCGCTCGTTCCTCGCTCCCTCCCCTGTTAGGGAAGGGCAATACGGAAAGAGCAGCAGACAAAAGCGTTTGCAGTTGTCCATCCAAACTTCTCTTAGCCCTTCCCTAACAGGGGAGGGAGCGAGGAACGAGCGGGAGGGGTTCTTCTCCCTGCTGCTGATTTACGTCCTGCTGATCCACCATGCGGGCGTAGCGGCCGCCGAGGCGCATCAGTTCCGTATGCGTTCCCTGCTCGGCCAGCTCTCCGGCGGCGAAGACGAAGATGATGTCGGCATTGCGGACCGTGGACAGGCGGTGGGCGGCGAGAATAGTGGTGCGGCCCCGCATCAGGCGCTCGATGGCATCCTGGATGACCCGCTCGGACTCAGGCTCGACGGCGCTTGTCGCTTCGTCGAGAAGCAGGATGCGCGGGTCGGCGAGGAACGCGCGGGCGACGGAAATGCGCTGGCGCTGGCCGCCGGAAAGCTTGACGCCGCGCTCGCCGACGAGCGTTTGGTAGCCGTCAGGCAGCTCGGAAATGAAGCCGTGGGCGTTGGCGGCGCGGGCGGCGTTCTCGACTTCCGTATCCGAAGCATCCGGGCGGGCATAGCGGATGTTTTCGGCGACGGAGGCCGCGAACAAAAACGTTTCCTGCTGCACCGACGCGATCTGCCGGCGCAGCGATGTTTGGGTGACATCTGTAAGATTATGGTCGTCAATGCGGACTTCGCCGCTGTCGGGGTCCCAGAAGCGAGACACCAGGGCAAAAATCGTGCTTTTACCCGCGCCCGACTCGCCGACAAGCGCCGCCGTCTGCCCGGCGGGGATACGCAGCGAGAGATTGTCCAGAACGGGCCGGGTGCCTTCGCGGTAGCGGAACGAAACGTCGTGGAAGACAATCTCGCCGTCAATCCGGGGCAGGTCAACGGCATGGGGGGCGTCGGTGACGCTTACAGGCGCGTCGAGGACTTGAAACAGCCGGTCGGCGGCGGCAGTGCCGCGCTGAACCGTGTCGTTGATCTGGGTCAGGTCGTCAATCGGGCCGTAGAAGTACCGCCCGTAGCCGCGATACGCGACTAATCCCCCGATAGTAAACTGCCCGTGCAAAATCAGCCAGGCCCCGTAGCCGATGGTGATGGTGTTGCCGAACGACGCGATCCAGCGGACAAACGGGAAAAACGTCGCCCGCAGCTTGATGGCGTCTAAATTTTCCTGGAGATAGCGCCGGTTGGTGGTCTCAAACGACTGCTGCTCGGCGTCTTCGCGGGCAAAGGCTTTGATGACCCGGATGCCGGAGAGATTGTCCTGAAGCTTCGCGTTGACCAGTCCCAGCTTCGCTCGTGCGCCTTTGTAGATGCCTTTGACGCGCTTATTGAACAGCTTCAGTAAGATGCCGACCACTAAAATCGGCAGCAGGGTCGCGAGGCCGAGCTTCAGGTTCAGCGAGCAGAAGATGATGGACACGCCGAGCAGCCGCAGAAAGTTTGCGACAACCGAGTCGGTTCCCTGAATGACGACATCGGAGACCGCGTCCACATCCGACGACGCCCGGCTCATCAAGTCGCCCGTGCGGGCCTCGTTGAAGTAGGCCAGCGACTGGTGCGAGAGCTTATCGTACAATCGGTTGCGGAGGTCATACACGAAGCGCTGCCCCGTGGACTCCAGCAGCCGTGTTCGGATCGCCGACAAAAACGTGGAGCCGCCCTGCATGAGCGTCAGCGCGACCAGGCACGGCCACAGCTTCGCGATCTCCCGCTTCAGGACTACCTTGTCTACAATGACTTCCCAAACCAGCGGCGGCGCAAGTTCCAGCACGACCGAGCCGAGCAGGCACGCGAAGCCGAAGACAAGGGTGAGCCGGTAGGGGCGCAGAAACGAAAGGATACGGAAGAAGGTGGACACAGAGTATTGTACCCCGGAACCCACCCCGTTTCGGGAGGGTATGCTGCGCATTACTCCGTATCGGCGAGGAACGAGACGGGGTGGGTTCCTACCCGATCTCCAGATACGCTTCTAACTCGGTGCGGCTGATTTTGCCTTCCCGAACAATCCTGGCAGGGCTGATCGTCACATCCAAAACTGTGCTGGGGGTGCGATCGGTGGTTGGGCCGCCGTCCAAAACTAAGTCAATGCGCCCGTCCAAATCTTCCAGCACGTCGGCGGCGGACATCGCCGCGCGGCGGCCCGTCGTGTTCGCCGACGGGCAGACGACGGGAGCGCCGAAGGCTCGCAGGATGCCGAGGGCGACCGGGTGATCGGGCATTCGCAGGCCGACGGTCTCGCCGCCGCCGGTGATAGTCAGGGAGACGGTCGGCTGACGCCAAAAGAGGAGGGTGAGCGGGCCGGGAAAGAAGTCGGCCAGCAGTTTCCGCGCGGTGTCCGGCACATCGCGGGCCAGCGCCTCCACTTCGTCTACCGACGCGATCTGCACCGGCAGGGGCTGGCCGAAGGGACGGCCTTTGGCCTCAAACACCCGCGCAATGCTTTCTTCGGCAAAGGCACCGGCGGCGAGGCCGTAGACGGTTTCCGTCGGGTACGCGACGAGGCCGCCCTGACGCAGAATGTCCCCGGCCAGGGCCAGGAGGTCCGGTTCGGGCGTAAGCGGATTGATGGCGAGGATGCGAGTCATACTGTTTACCGCGCGGGCCGAGGGGAGACAATCTCCGGCGGCAGGCTTTCCCGGTGGCTTTCAAGCGCCTCCCTCTGCGGCTGCGCCTTTGTGATGCGATAGTGCCGCTCGTTTTTAATCCCGGCGCACTAAATGGCTTGGTAGATAGCGGGGCGATACCGAGGACGCGGGATAGGGTTGTTCGCGCCGCGGGCGGCGGCGAGCCAGGCATCTTTGGCTCGCAGGACTTCTTGCAATGCGTCGCCGGGCGTCTCGCCGAAGGCGGAGCAGAACTTCAGGTCGAGGATGTCGGCGATATAGCCGCCGTCATCTTTGCCGTAAAAGACGTTGATGTGATAGTCCTGCATAATCTAACTATTAGCCTGCGGCATTCTTCACGCTTCGTTGAGCCCACAGATTGTACCCTGTAGATAAGGTAAATAGAAGCGTCAGAATAAAGGCGTCGGCGAGTTACGATGAGGTCAAGCAATGACAGTCAAAACCATTATACGCGGTGCGCCTTCTCAAAAGAACAGAAGTGCTTTGGAGGCTGAGCCGGCTGAAGGCGTGATGCTGGAAGCGGACTATGCCGAAGATCATCCGATTTCACTGCTTGCGGAGCGTCAGCGCGAATTCCAAAAAAGTATGAAGGGGCAGTTTGCAGACACGGAAATGCCTGCATCTTAGCGGGCAGCGAAGGCCAGGGAAGGCGAAAATGTACCAAAATGAACTCAGCGCGGAAGTCAGTCAAGGCGATATATTTTTGAGCCTGCCCCTTGTGCCTGCGGCGGACGCGCAGGAACAAGCGCCGATCCTGCGCGTCCCGGCGATTTTGCTGACCCAGGACTGCGAGTACGACAAGCCTTCAACCGTTTCTGTCCCCGTTGCGGCAATTCTGCCGCTGTCCGGCGTCGCTTCCGGCAGTCAAGGCAATGTCCGCAGAAACCGCGTGGCGAGCGCTTTTTACCTCCCGCCCCACCCTCTCCTTCCAAAATCTTATGTAGACATCCGCGCGATAGGCCGCGTCTCGAAAAGCGTGATTGCCGCCGAAGCGCAACAAGAGCGGCTTTTGTCGCTCTCGGAAGAAGCGCGGCCGGCCTTGCAGCGGCAGATTGCCGGCTTCTTTGGCTACGACCGCTAACAATTTTCGCCGTAATTTGCTATAATTGATACTAGATGCGGCTGAAACGATTGCAATTACAGGGGTTTAAGACGTTTGCGGAGCGAACCGAAATCGAGTTCGCGCCCGGCGTCACGGCGATTGTCGGGCCGAACGGGTCCGGGAAGTCCAATCTCGGCGATGCCGTGCTGTGGGTGCTGGGCGAGCAGAAGGCGTCGGCCCTGCGCGGCGCAAAAGCCTCCGACGTGATTTTCTCCGGCAGCGATGGACGCCGGGCGGCGGGCATGGCGGAAGTGTCGCTGACGGTGGACAACTCGGACGGCGGCCTGCCGCTGGAGTTCGGGGAAGTGACGGTGACGCGGCGGGCGTACCGGACGGGCGAGGGCGAGTATTTTCTAAACAAGACGCCGTGCCGGCTCAAAGACATTTATGAGCTTTTCTTAGACACGGGAGTCGGGCGCGAGTCGTATTCGCTGGTCAACCAGGGCCAGATTGACGCGGTACTGTCGGTGAACGCCGAAGACCGGCGCGGCTTGTTTGAGGAAGCGGCGGGGATCAAGAAGTACCGGGTCAAGAAGCGGGAAGCCCTGCGGAAGCTGGAAGCGACGGAGACGAACCTGCTCCGGGTGCGGGATATTCAGAGCGAGATCACAGGCCGAGTCGAGCCGCTGCGGCGGCAGGCGGAGCGGGCGGAGAAGCATCAAAGTCTCAAAGACCGGCTGAAGGTGTGGGAAAGCAGCCTGCTGATCCGTGACCTGCGGTTTGCGGAAGGACAGCTCCATACGGTGCGTCAGGCCCGCGAAGAAGAGCAGGCGGCGGCACTGCGCTTTGGGTCCCGGCTGGCCGACGCCGAAGGGTTGGCGCAGGAAATCGCGGGGCGTCACGCCGAGGCGGAGGCGGCGCTCGAAGCCGGGCGGCAGGCGCACGGGGCGGCAACCCAGGCGGCGGAGCGGGCCGAAAGCGGGCGGGCATTGGCCGGTCAGCGGGCCGAAGGCTTGACCCAGTCTCAGCGGCTTTTGGCAGGCGAATTGGAAGAGCTGAAGGAGCGGCGCGAACGCCTGGGCCGGCAGGCGGCGGACTTGGAAGGGGAGCTTGCGGACACGCGCGCCCAAGAAGCGGTACTGCGGCGGGAAGTCGGGACGCGGCAGGCGGCAGTGCAGGCGTTAAGCGAGAAAATCGCGGCGCTGACCCGGCAGGCGGAGCGGCGGCGGGCGGAAAGCCTGACCCTCGCCCGGCAGCAGGCGTCGCGCGAGGCGGACGCGGCGCGGGCGGGGGCGCGGGTCGCGGAGCTTGAAGTGGGGCTGCCGGGCATCGCGGCGGAATCGGCGCGGCTGCAATCCGTCGCGGCGGACGCGCAGGCCGAAGTCAGGACGGCACGGGCGGCGGTGGACGCGGGACGCGCGGCGCTGACTGCCGCTGAAGCCGCTGTGACGGAGGCGCTTGGCAGGCGGGATGCGGCGCGTGCGGCGGTCCAAACAGCGTCGGCGAAATCAAGCGCGGCACAGTCGGCGTCGGTCGCACTGTCCACGCGGCTTCGGACATTGCAGGAATTGGAAGACGCGCAGGAAGGCTACTTCCAGGGCGTCAAAGCGGTCTTTGAAGCCAAAAAGCGCGGCAGTTTACAGGGCGAGTTTACGGTGGTCGCCGATGCGTTTCAGACGCCGCCGGGGTTTGAAGTGGCGCTTGAAACGGCGCTCGCGGCCAGCCTTCAGGACATCATCACGGATACGGAAGACGCCGCCAAAGCCGCGATTGCGTTTCTGCATGAGCATCGGGCGGGGCGGGCGACGTTTCTGCCGCTGAACCGAATGCGTCCGGGCCGCGGCACGCTGGACATCGGGCAGGCGCGGGGGATGAACGGCGTTTTAGGCGCGGCCTTAGACATTATCTCGTTTGACCCCAAGTTCCGGCCCGCGCTGGAAGTGCTGCTGGGGCGCGTTTTTGTATGCGAAACGCTGGACGACGCGCTCCGGGCGTCCACGGTGGCGCGGGGCTGGAACCGAATTGTCACCCGTACCGGCGAGATTGTCCTGCCGACCGGGGCATTATCGGGCGGGCGGCAGTCGGGCCGCACGGCAAACATCTTGGGCCGCAAAACGGAAATCGCGGCAGGGCAGGCGGAGCTGAAAGCCAAAGAGCGGGCGCTGGAGTCGGGCCGCGCGGAGCTTGGGGCCGCCGAAGCCGGGCGGGAAGCGGCGGAGCGGGCCTTGTCCGACGCGCAGGCGGGGCGGCAGTCGGCAGGCGCGGCCAAGACCGACAGCGAGCGCCGGTCCGAGCGCACGGTTCAGGAAGCGCGGCGGGCCGAAGACGCCCACGCGCAAAGTGTTCGGCGCGGCGAGTCGGCGGAAGCGACACTGGCGCAGGCGCGGGAACACGCGGCCCGGACACAATCGGCGCTGGCATCAGGTGCGACCGAGACGACAGGGGCGGACGAGACGCAGGCCGCTGAAGCGGAGCAGCTTGCGCTTTTGACGGTTGAGCGCGACGGCCTTCAAGCCGATCTCACTTCGGTACGGATTAGTTTAGCAACGGAGAGCGAAAAGACCGGCAGCTTGGACCGGGCGCTGCGAAGTATTCGCGGCGATTTGGGGGCGCTGGCGGCGTCGGAAGAGCGCAAGTCTCAGCAGATTGCGGCGGGCGCGGCGGAACTCCAAACGCTGACGGCGCAGGCGGACGCGCGGGAGCAGGATGTCGTTGAAGCCCGCGCCGCCCGCGTCGCCGCGCAGGCGGCGTTAGACGCGCAGGCGCAGGCGCGTCAGGCGCTGCTGCAAGAGTCGTATGCCGCAAACGCTCAAATGCGCTCGCTCGGCGAGGCGCGGGCGAAAGCCTTGGAAGCAACCCACAAAAACGAAGTGCAGGAAGCGCGATTGGGAGCGCAGCGCGACACGCTGGCCGGGCGGCTCTGGGACGAGTACGAACTCTCGCTTCAAGACGCGCTGCTGCTGCCCGAAGACCCGGAAGTCCCCGACGGAACACCTGCCGAAGTCGCCCGCCTGCGCCGGGAATTGCGGCTGCTGGGCGACGTCAATCCCGCCGCCATTGCCGAATACGAGGAAGTCCGGGAGCGGCACGAGTTTTTGCTGACCCAGGCTGCCGATCTGGAAGAGTCCCGCGCCAAGATACTGGCGGCCATTCAGGAAATAGACGAAGGCACGCGCGAAGTCTTTTTGGAGACGTTCCGGGCGGTCGGCGCGGCGTTCGAGACCATCTGGACCCGGCTGTTCGGCGGCGGCAAAACCGAACTTGTGCTGACGACTCCCAATGACATACTGGAAACGGGCGTAGATATTTTAGTCCAGCCGCCCGGCAAGAAGCGCCAGAACTTGGCCCTGCTGTCCGGCGGCGAACGCGCTCTCACTGCCGCCGCCCTCCTGTTCGCGTTTCTCTACGTCAAGCCCAGCCCGTTCTGCGTGCTGGACGAAGTAGACGCGCCCCTCGACGGCGCAAATGTCGAGCGGTTCGCCGATCTCCTGCGCGAGTTCGGGTTAAAAACCCAGATGATTGTGATCACCCACAACCCGACCACCATGGAAGCCGCCCCCGTCTGGTACGGCGTCACCATGTCCCAGCCCGGCATCTCCCGCGTCCTGGGAATGCAGGTGCCGACAAAGGATTTCTAATATGCACTTTTCTTGGGATTGGCTGGGTCCTGCTTCCAGCATTGCGACTGTTGCCGCACTCATTGTGACTTTGCTTTACTACCTCTACCGCTGGCCGTTCAATTTAAAGAAGCCGACAGATTTAGCGGCGACCCAGGACAACGACCGCGTCAAACTGCATTGGACGCCTGTTCGAAGAGCATCTCATTACAATATTTACAGGACAAACGCAAAGACTGGCGTTATGGATGTATACTCGTGTACGACACACCATCATACTGATACCAGCCCCACCCCCAATGAAGTTTACGAATATTGCGTGGTTGCGGAAGACCAGGGCAATCAGAGTCCACAATCTGATGCAGTCTCTATAGAAGTAAAGGTGATAGCTCTGGGCGACCTTGCAGGACCGGGAACGGAGATTAAACCGCCACCTGTTAAACCACCCGATGGCTCGCCGGAGGCTCAGTGGCCTGTGGAAGACCTACGACAGCTATTTGCAGAACTGCACAAGAAGGATAACAAGACGGTGCTGGCTATTCTTGAAATGACCGCTGCTCAACCGGACACACTTGTACCATATTCCGAGATATGCCAGAGTGCTGGCATTACTGGAAGGCAAGGCGGCGCGGCAATCGGTGGACTCACAAGATTGATCACCAGCTTGGGCAAGACCAAATGGCCTTTCACCCATCATCCAACTCAGAGCGGTCAATACTATAAACTTTCCCCAATCATGGCGGAACGCTGGCGGCAAGCGGAAAAGGCAAACCATTGAGAGATGACACCGCAGCGCGGTTTACGGTTGCTTTAGAAGAAATGGATACTTGGGCGAAGCGCACCAATCAAAAGATACCGACGCTCGCGGGGGAGCGTGCCTTCGCAGAAACAGAGCTTCGCACCTGGCTTGACGGCAACGAAGCACCTCTTGATTGGAAGCATCCTTCCGGCTCGCCTGAATATCCCACCGTAACCGCAGATGAATGGTTTTTCATCACGACGCTTTACGGAACTATGACCCTGGCCGGGCAGCGCACACATATCCGCACATTTTATCCTGCCTTGTTTGTGAACATTGCGGAACGCGATGTTTGCAAGTTTCATCCTGGCCTCACCTATACAGGTTTGCGGCAAAATTGGATGAAAAAGCGCCTGATAAAGATGGCGACGATCCTGTCGGCAGGTGGGGAAACGATGACAGATTATGTTGAACGGCTGCGGGAACTCGAACGGGCCGCAACGCCAAGTGATCCCATGCCCGCCCGCAACAAGATTTTTGCAGACCATCAAACCGGCAGCGGCAAGACGTTAAGCGTTTTCGTGAGAGAATGCGTTCTTGGCAACTGTTTCCCAATTGACTCGCGTGTCCGAACGCAGCTTCAACTATTCGGGCTTCCCAATCAGGAGAAGGATGAAGAATGGCTTGTTCAGCAGTGCCTTGAAGCTGGGCGAAATCCGCGCGAAGTTGCCCGTTTCTTCTACAACGCAGGCGGTGCAGCCTCAATGTCCAGCAAGGATGATTAGCCGTCTTGGTCTTCTGCTTCCGGTTCTTTGAAGACGCGCCGGGCGTCGCGCGAGCCGTGCAGGACACGGATGACGAGAATTTCTTCTGAAACGCTCCGATAAAAGATGATGTACTTGCCTTCCGGGATGCTGCGGAGGCCCGGCGCAAGTTCTTCACGGGCGCGTCCCATGCCGGGATATTCAGCAAGACGCCCAAATTGCTCATGGACGGCATCAATGAAGCGCTCAGCGGTCTCGATGCTGCCCTGCCGGGCGAGGTACAGCGAAATCTCGAACAAATCGGCGTCGGCTCGGTCCGTGAGCTGATAACGGCTGTCCATAGTCTTTCAGCCTTTCGCCAATTCCTGCCGAACCCGCGCCTTCAACTTTTCGGCGTCAAAGACTTTGACCTGCCCGTTCTCCGCCTGCTGTATGCCGACAGCGATCTCACTTTTGAGTTCGTCCAACCGGGCTTCTTCCTGTTCCAGCAAAAGCAGCCCTTCATAAACAACATCCGCCGGCGACCCGAACAGCCCGCTCTGGACTTTGCTTTGGACCAAGTGCTCCATCTCCGGCGTTAATGTGATAGTCATCCGTGCTTCCTCCCAATTTCGTAACAGTTCCTACCCTTGTATCTTACCTGAAAGACTTGATTCCACGCGCTCCCAAAAAAACTTTTCCAAACCCTTGACAGGGGAGCAGGAAATATAGATCATGTTTCCTGCGGCGTTCTTCTGCACCACCTCGTCGCGTTCTATCCGGCTCATCCAGCAGTCCCGATTCGTTTCCCATCGTTCTCACGCACACGACATCACGAAAGGGCCCTTCTCACTACCGGCGGACTTGCCGCTCTTCCAGCCCACGCTCAAACAAACCTTGTGACAAACGGCGGGTTGGAATTCGGCGATTTCACCGGCTGGACTACCGGCCCTGCCGGAGACCTCACAGTAGTAAGCGCCGCAAGTCCCGGCAATTATAACGCCTATCTTCCGCATACCGGCGTTTATTCCGCCCAGTTTGCCTCCTCCGCTGTGCCGGACGACGTTCTCGCCCAGACAGTCGCAACAACAGCCGGCATGAATTATACCGTTTCATTCTGGCTTGCCAATGATAATCAAGGGTTGACCCCGGAAAACGACTTCAAGGTTTCGTTCAATGGAAGCTCGCTGCTTGATCTTGAGAACGCAGGCGACTTTTCTTATACTCATTTTCAGTTCACCGAGGCCGCAACAGAAACCGCGTCTTCGTTGACATTCACCGGGCGTCAACCGCCCGGCGCATTTTATTTGGATGATGTCAGTGTCACCGCCGCCGCTCCTGTTCCCGAAGCCTCGTCGGTGGTCTCGCTCGGCGTTTTGCTGACGCTCGGCCTCGGCGGGCTGGCGCTGAGTGCGCGGCGACGAAAAGCGGCTTCCGGGTAGAGGCAGACCGTGAAAAGCCCCGGTCTCAGCGAGAGGCCGGGGCGATTTTGTTTCTGCCTGATAGCCATACTGCTTGACAGGAATAACGCGGCCCGGTATTATAGAGTGAATGATCGCTTCGTTTAAGTCGCGGGAAACCGAAAAAGTTTGGGAGCGTCAAATATCGCGCAGGCTGCCGCCGGATATTCAGCGCGTCGCCCTGCGAAAGCTGGAGATTTTGGACGCGGCTGTGGATTTGCCGGATTTGCGGACGCCGCCCGGCAACCGTTTGGAAGCTTTGAAAGACGACCGACTCGGCCAGCACAGCATCCGTATCAACGACCAATGGCGCATCTGCTTTGTCTGGCGCGACAGAAACGCGCACGATGTCGAGATTGTAGACTATCATTAAGAAGGGACAGAAAATGGAACAGCTTCCGATCATCCATCCCGGTGAAATCCTGCGGGAAGAATTTCTGCATCCACTGGGTATTACCGCCTATCGTCTGGCAAAAGACATCCATGTTCCGGCGACGCGCATTGCCGATATTGTCAACGAGCGGCGAAGCATCAGCGCAGATACGGCCTTGCGGCTGGGGCGTTACTTCGGCAACAGCGCACAATTCTGGCTGAACTTGCAGACGCATTATGATCTGCGCGAAGCGCTGGAACGTCATGCGGAAGAGGTGGCTGCGATTGCGCGTCACGACACGCTTTCTCTTGCGGCATGAAGCCGCCGCAATGGGCTATGGCGTCACCCTGTCCCCTCCCGGCATCTCCCGCGTCCTGGGAATGCAGGTGCCGGCGGCTTGATTTGTGTCAAGGGTATGTCGTCCCAGCGGTATTTGAAGAGTTTTTTCTTCGTCCTGGGCAAGCAGGCGGTACAAGGCGACGTTGATGTAGTAGTTCGACCGGCCTAGATGTTTCTTTTCCAGAAACTCGCCCTCGGTCAGCGCATCCAGTTGACGGCCTGCCGAAGCGGTCTTCTTCAGGATTGCTGTCTTCTCAAAAATTTGGGGGCAAGATAGGTCAGCAATGCGAGCGCTGGAGCAGTTCTAGGGTCCATGTGATAACAAATCCTCGTTTTCTATACCTATCTTGCCTGATGTGTACAGGAAAGCATTGTTTTGTATACATGTCGCTCCGTGGTAGAACACGTTCGCACTGGAATACTACGGTGAAACGTGCTTCCGGCAATTCTCCTATAGCCGTCGGCACGATGAAGCTGCATCGGCTCAGGTTCATGCGCTCGCCTGCCTCGCGCCCTCTCCAAACTTCGTTCGCGCCGGTGCCATGAGTTTCCAGGTAACTATGAACACGCGCAGCAAAACATGCTTCTTGTGCGTCGGGTTGTCAGCCTGCGATTATTTTCACAAAGCCTCTTTATTTTCTTGACAATCCTCCAAGCGGCCTGTATAATGACTGTAACGAAACAGACTTCCGAGACTTTTCTTGAGACGCCTTCGTTTCGGAGGCGGGCAGTATGTTAAGCAGCGTGTGGTCTTTGCTAATTGCAGGCGGGACAATGGGCATGGTCGCGCTGATCGCGTTTCTGTGGGGCGTCAAAAACGGCGTCTTTGAGAACGCCGAAGATGCGAAGTACATTGTGTTCCGCGACGAAGAAGACGATTAGCGAAGGCGAATAACGAAAGGGCAGGAATAGGCGTGGGAATAAATTCCTACGCTGTGGGGCGAAGACGCCCGGTAACCGCCTTCGCGGGTACAGGAAAGATTGTAATTACTGTCTTTGTCCGCGAAGGCGGACATTGGGCGCTTCGCCCCACAGCGTAGGAATTTATTCCCACGCTTCTGAGATTACTATGGCAATCAATTACGAGCAGGAAAAGCAGGAGCTGACCCGGCGGAACTTTCTGTCTTTAACAACCTGGGGACTGGTCGGCGTCGGGACGCTCGGCGCGGCAGGGGTCTTCGGGCGCTTCTTCTGGCCGAATGTGTCTTACGGGCCGCCGTCGAAGTTCTCCATCGGCAAGCCGACAAACTTCCCCGACGGCGCGAAGCAGAACATCGCCGACCAGAAAGTCTCGATTATTCGGCACGGCAATCAGATCGGCGCGATCTCGATGGTCTGCCAGCATCTCGGCTGCACCGTCGCGGCGTCGCCGACCGGCTACGACTGCCCGTGCCACGGCTCCAAGTATGATGACATGGGCAATGTCACCCACGGCCCGGCGCTGGTCTCGCTGTTCTGGTTTGACATCCACCCGACGCCAAGCGGCGACCTGGAAGTGGACAAATCCAAGAAGTTCGCCGATCCCGGCCATTACTATACCGTTGCCTAATCGCGCCACTTGCGATTTATCGTAGAAAGCCCTCGCTATGAGCGTCAAAGAACTCCGCCCTTCCGAACCCTCGCCGCCGAACGGCACGGGCAATGGACGCCGCCCGGTCAAAGAAGGTCCCGTCACCCGCCTCCGCAAAGCCATTTACCGGCAGGCGCCGGAAGTGTGGGACAACCTCAATCCGCGCGTCTTAGGACACAACGTCTACAAGTCTATCTACCGGACGACGGCGTTTCCGAAGACCGAGCGCGAGCGGTCGGAAGCATTCTTTAACTCGTTCCTGCTGCACATCCAGCCTGCCAAGATTGAAAAACACGCCCTGCGGTTCACCTACACGTTCGGGCTGGGCCTGCTGTCTTTGTACTTATTCGCACTGCTGACCGTCTCCGGCCTATTGCTGATGTTTGTGTATGTGCCGTCCACCGAGCAGGCGTATAACCGGATGCTCGATTTGCATTCGTCGGTGTCGTTCGGCGGGATTTTGCGCGGGATGCACTTCTGGTCGGCGAATGCCATGATCGCAGTCGTCTTTTTCCATATGTGCCGGGTCTTTTACACCGGCGCGTACAAAGCGCCGCGTGAGTTCAACTGGGTTGTCGGCGTCATTCTGATGGTCTTGACGCTGGTGCTGGGCTTCACCGGCTACCTGCTGCCGTGGGACCAGCTTGCGTTTTGGGCCATCACGGTCGGCGCGGGCATTGCCGGGAAAGCCAACTGGATTCCCGACCATATCAACCCACTTTTGATTGCCATGCATATCCCGCCGTCCCTGCAAGTTCCGCCGCTCGGCGATTTGACCCGCTGGGGGCTTCTGGGCGCAGACACGGTCGGACAGGAAGCGCTCATTCGCTTTTATGTCCTGCACGTCGCGATTTTGCCGGTGATCATGTTCGCGTTTATCCTGTACCATATGTGGCGCATCCGCAAAGACGGCGGCATCTCCAGCCCGAAAGAGTCGCCGGAATAAGATAATGCGCTCGCTGAAAATTGTTCTCTGGATGCTGGCTTTTCTCGCCTTGACCGGCCTCGGCCTTATGCTCTGCTATGTGCCGGATAGAGACAGCTCGTTCCTGATGAAGTCTGGGCAGCCGATCATAACGACCGGCAGCGTTTTTCGCGGCCTCCACTTTTGGGGTTCCAACTTTATCGTCATGGCCGTCGCCGTGCATCTCGCGCGAACTGTTTTTGTCAAAACGAACCGCCAGCGTTTTGGAGGAGCCTTAGCGATTGCTGTGTTGACCGGGTTGTTCTGGTTTACCGGAATGCTGCTGCCGTGGGATCAACTGACTTACTGGCTGCCGTCCTGGGCGTGCGGCCTGCGCGGCATTTACTGGACGCACACACTCGCTTTATCGCTGCTGATGCTGCCTTTACTTGCTGTTTATCTGCGCCGAACGCGCCGCGATTTTATGCCGGGATTAGGTTCCTAAACTATGAAACGAATCCGCGAAGAAGAAATCTTTCCGCGCAACCCGAACAAGACCTACGGCCTGATGGAGCTGGTGAAAGGCTCGTCGACGCGCGTGGACCGGGGACCCGACGACATGGTGTCGTCGTGGCCGCACCTTTTGATCCGAGAAGCGGCGCTGTTTGCGGCGTGCTTTGCAGCGATTTTGGCCCTGTCCGTGTTCGCCCCGCCGCCGCTGGAGCTGGAAGCGAACCCGCAAAAGCCGCCGAACCCGGCCAAAGCGCCCTGGTACTTTTTGGGCCTCCAAGAGCTGGTCGCGTATGATGCGTTCTGGGGCGGCCTCGGCATTCCGGGCCTGGTCGTGATCGGTCTGATGGCAATTCCGTACCTAGACCGGCATCACAGCGGCATTGGGCGCTGGTTCGCCAAAAGCCGCCGGACGGCCTGCACCCTCTGGACGCTGTATGTAATCGCCGTGATTGTCTTGATCATCATCGGAACCTATTTCCGTGGCCCGAACTGGGCCTGGTTCTGGCCGGGCAACATGCCGAAGGAAGTACAGTAGCGACCTAACCCCCCAGCCCCCTTCCCTAAGAAGGAAGAGGGAGGCAGAGGGAAAGGCAATATATTCTCTTAACCCGTCCTTCTTATCCTAACCCTTCCTTCTTAGGGAAGGGGTGGCGAAGAATGAGCCGGGGCAGGTCCCAACGCGCAGAAAACACAGTCAACTATGTTCGGTTTCAAGTCAATGGTCGGGAAGTTCGCGTTCTGGAGCGTCGTGCTGCTGGTGCTGGTCGTCGTCACCGGCGTTAAGTCTATCTGGAACAACCAAAACGCCGCGACGCCGGACTTTACCTACTGGCAGGGGCAGTATAAAAACGCGGCGGCGACGCTCGCCACCGACTCCACTGCTAAAGAAGCCGCCGAGGAAGCGCCGGTGGAAGTCAAGCAGGTCACGGTGCTTCAATTCCCGTCCATTCTGCCCGACGGAACCCAGCAGCAGCGGGTAGACCGCTGCCAGTCCTGCCATGCGGGGATGCTCGACCCGAACATGACTGCCGAGAAGCTGATCAAAGTGCTGGACGATAAAGACGTGGCGACGGCGCAGGTGGCCGATTATCTCAATGACCCGGCCCATGCAAAGACGCTGGAAGCGATCAAAACGCTCGGCGCACACCCCGGAATGCAGGCCGGCACCGGCGATCTCGGCGTCATTCACGGCGCGAAGTTCTCCTACGGCATCACGACCGAGTCCAGCCTGAACCAGAGCGACGCGGCGGATTACCAGACCCAGAAGATCAACTTAAAGCAGCACCCGTTTCCGACATTCGGCTGCACGACCTGCCACTACGGCACCGGGCGCGAGCTGATCCAGAACGCCGCGCACGGCTCGCCGGAGCATTCGCAGACGCCGCTTCTCGCCGCGAAGTATATGGAAGCGGCCTGCGCCCAGTGTCATGCCCAGTACAGCGTCAAGACGTTCAAGATCGCCTACCAGCAGCCGCTGACCGCCGAGCGCATCGTCAAGATTTTGGACGGCGCGGATGTCACCCCCGATCAGCTTCCCGCCTATCTCGCCGATCCGAAGAACGCGGCGACGGCGCAGACGGTCAAATATGTCGCCGACGCCCCGCAGATGTCCACCATCGCACGCGGCGAAGCGCTGTTCACGGCCCAGGCGTGTTATGGCTGCCACAAGATCGCCGGCTTCTCCAAAGGCAACATCGGGCCGGAGCTGACCTACGAAGGCTATGTGGCGGGCGGCACGACCAAGATCGCGCACCAGATTTGGGACCCGCGCTACCTCACCGATAGCTGCGTCATGCCCTACTTCTTCGCCGTCCGGCGCACCAATACCGACCTGCCGCCCGGCGGCGTCGCCGGCAGCCCGGATGCGGGGATCGAGACGGTGGACCCGCGCTCCTTGAACGCCCAGGCCGCGCCGGTGACGACCGAAGGATCCGAGGCTTACAACGAAGACATTGCGGCCAGCCTCAAGCAGCACGGCTACATTGCCGACGGCACCCGGCAGGCGGACGTGGATGCGCTGGTGACGTTTGTGGCCTCGCAGACCGGCCAGAACTATGCCAGCAGCCAGGCCAGCCGGTTTTCCACCATCGCGGCGTATGACATCTCGCGCCCCGCCGATGTCGTGCCGAGCGCTCAGGTCGGCAAGCAGCTCTTCGCGTCCAGCGGCTGTTATGCCTGCCATTATATCGGCGACCCGAACAAGGCCCACATCACGGGAGACCCGAAAATGGGGAAGGGCAGTATCTTCGGCCCGGAGCTGTCGTGGGAAGGCACCCGCCATTCGCAGGAATGGCTGGTGGAGCATTACAAGAACCCGCAGGCGTTCGTGCCGGGGTCCATCATGCCGATCTTCCCGCTGTCGGACACCCAGCGGGCCGCCCTTTCGATGTACGATGCGTCCCTGCGCCCGGCCAGCAGCAGCGCCCGGCCTGTCTCGCCCGATCAGGATTTGCCGAAAGATTACAAGCCGCAGTAGAGACCTCATCCGGCTCGTCCCTCACCACCCTCCCCTTCAGAAAGGAGAGGGTTAGGATAAAGAAATAAAAGCCTCCTCTCCGGCTCCCTCTCCTTGCTTAAGGAGAGGGCGGGGGTGAGGTCTTAAAAGGACAGCATTTATGGCACAAAGCTACGACGACCCGAAACCGGACGCCCCGGAAGCGCCGACACAGTCGGGGTTTCACTACTACGCGGGCGGCGAAGTCAAGGAACTGGAAAACACGCCGGTCAGTCCCCTGCTGTGGGGGCTGTGGACCGTCGTCATCTTGGGCGCTATCGGCTACCTCATCTTTGGGGGAGCCTTAGGGCCGCACGTCTTCACCGGCGGCTTCAAGCCGACGTCCGGCTCGGCGGCAAGTCTGGCCGCGATCCAGACCGATTTGAACAAGAACGCGAACGGCAGCGCGGAAGGCGCCCAGCAGGCGGATATGTCTCAGCTTGTGCCGTTTGTCGGCGGCGAATCACTGACGACTGCGGTGTCCAACGGGTCCAACATCTACCAGACTTACTGCATCGGCTGCCACGGCCCCAATCAAGACGGCAACGGCGTCAACGCCTCATCGCTGAACCCGAAGCCGCGCAACCTGCACGATGCCCCGTTCATGCGCGAAACGCTGGACTACCGCCGGATCAACCACTCCCTGCACTACGGAGTGCATGGGACCGCTATGCCGCGCTGGGAAAACACGCTGTCCGAGCATCAGATCCAGGAAGTTATCGCGTATGCGTTAAGCCTCACTTGGACCATGCCGCCGTCCGCCGGCAGCGGCGCGACGGCGGCGCAGGCCCAGACGCCCAGCCCGACTTCTTCGCCGAAGAAGTCGCCCAGCGACTCGACGACGGGAACGCCCGGCGGCGCAGTAATCCACGGCGAAAGCATCACCAACTCGCCGGAACCGATCACGCCGACGGTGGAAGGCAACCCGGCGGCAGACACCAGCACCGCCCCGCCGTCGGAGTCCGGCCAGCCGGCCGGGGTTCACCAGAAGTCATTGAAAAAGAATGTCCCCAGCGGCATGGGAGTGCCGGGCGGGGGTATTTAACCTGCCCCGCGATAAGAAATAAAGCCGAAGGCATTCAAGTCGCGGGGTGGGTTCCGAAAGCAAACAATTATGGCAGTTCAGCAGATCATGAAAATGCGGCCCACCGAAGGGGACTCGGACCGGATTGAACACGAAGACCTGGCCGCGAAATGGGCCATGTGGGCGGGCGTGTCGTTTCTTGTCCTGTTCGGCGTCTTCGGCGTCGTCGCCGCGTTCAAGTTTATCATCCCGGACCTGTTCAACGGGGTCAACTGGCTGTCGTGGCCGCGCATTCGGCCCGTGCATGTGCAGGGCATGATCTTCGGCTGGCTGCTGCCGGTCTTCATGGGCCTGTTCTATTACATGGTCCCGCGCCTCTGCGGGACACGCCTGTGGAGCGAGAAGCTCGGCATCGCGACCACGCTGTTTTACTCGGTCGGCGTCTTGATTATGATTTTAGGCGTCCTGAACCCGATGGATTCAGTTAATCCGTGGATCATGACAAAAGGCAAAGAATACGAAGAATGGCCCGTCCTGTCCTCGTTCTTCATCTTCGGCGGCTGGATCATGCTGATGGTGAACGTCTTGCAGACGTTCGCCCGGCGGACGTATACGCAGATGTATGTCGCGCTCTGGTACATCATGGGCATGCTGATGTGGACGCCGTTTGTGTATCTCATCGGCAACTGGCCGTCGCAGATTATCCACTCGGCGGCGTTTATGGGGCTGAACGACGCCAATACGAACTGGTTCTACGGGCATAGCGTGGTCGGCCTGGTCGCGACGCCGGGGGCCCTCGCCGTGGCCTACTACTTCCTGCCGAAAGCGGCGAACGCGCCTCTGTATTCACATAAGCTGTCGCTGATCGGGTTCTGGTCGCTCGGCTCGATTTATATCTGGAACGGCGCCCACCACATGATTTACGGGCCGATCCCGTACTGGCTGCAAACGGTCGCCACGATTTTCTCGTTTCTCTTGTTTGTGCCGGTGCTGTCGGCAGTCACAAACTTCTTCGGCACGATTCGCGGCGAGTGGCATCAGCTCCGCACAAATGTCCCGCTGAAGTTTTTGATTGCCGGAACCGTGTTCTATCTTTTGGTGTCCACGCAAGGCTCGTTCCAGGCGCTGCGCTCCTTGAACGCCGTGACGCACTTCACCGACTGGGTCATCGGCCATTCGCACATGGCGATGTTCGGGTTTGTGACGTTCTACGCCTACGCCGGGTGCTACTACGCCCTGCCGCGCATGTACAAGCGCCCGCTGTATTCGGAAGGCATGGCCGACTGGCATTTCTGGCTGTCGTTCATCGGTTTCATCCTGTTCAGCACCGCGCTGTGGATCGGCGGCTTCAATCAAGGCATGGAATGGAACAACCCGAACCTGCCGTTCATCACCACTGTGAACGACATGAAGCCGTTCTGGCACGTCCGCGCCGCCGGCGGGACATTTATGCTGATCGGCATGTTCCTGTTCGCGTTCAATCTGTACAAGACCTCCACCATGCCGCCGGCGACGACTACGGACGACAGCGAGCTTGGGGTGGAAGACCCGTCGCGCACGCCCTCGACGCTGACGGCGCGGGTGTAGGAACCCCTCCCGCTCGTACCTCGCTCCCTCCCCTGTTAGGGAAGGGCCGGAGACAGGTCAGGAGCGGCTTGGCATACGCGACGCCCCTACCGACTTGTTCTTTATTGCCCTTCCCTAACAGGGGAGGGAGCGAGGTACGAGCGGGAGGGGTTCTGAAAGACACTATCATGCTGCAAATACTCATTCCAATCCTGTTCGTCGTTCTTGTCGGAACCCTGCTTCTTATCTTGAAGCAGACGCCTGAAAAAAGCGCGATCTTGACCGGCCTCGGCATTCTGATGACCTTCGTGATCGGCCTCACGTTTACGATGCTGATCCCCTCGTTTAACGAGAACTGGTCCCAGAACACCGCGAAAGACCCCGGACGCTACCACGCGATTTATACGACCACGGAACTGGCGGCGGCGGAAGCGGCCAGCCGCGCCCCGGCGACGTTCACCGGCGACCTTGCCGCCCAGCCCAATGGGGAGCTGGTCGGCTACACGACCCAGCAGCAGCGCGGGCGGCGCATTTACCAGCGCGAAGGCTGCATGTACTGCCACTCCCAGCAGATCCGGCCGCTCGCCAACGAAATCAAGCGCTATTCCATCGGCACGTCGGTTGCCCCGATTGCTGATGAGCGCGAGTACATCTGGGACCAGCCGCACTTCTTAGGCACCCGGCGCATTGGCCCGGATTTAAGCCGTGAGGGCGGCAAGTACAGCGACGACTGGCATTACTCCCACTTTTATTACCCGCGCCAGATGGTACCGGGTTCGATCATGCCCGCGTTCACCTGGCTGTTTGACGACACCGACAAAGTCAACCCAAAGCCTAAACAAGACGCCCGCGACTTGGTGGCCTATGTCCAGACCCTCGGCTATGGGCGTCAGGTTCCCGACGGCCACGGCGGATGGCGTCCCTGGCTCAAGCCCGAAGACCAGCAGTACACGCAAAGCGTCGGCGAAGGCCAGGTGCTTCGGATTGACCCGCGCGTCAACGGCGGCAAAGGCGGACAGGTGCGCGGCGGCGACCAGGTTTCCCCCACGAATCGGGTTGCGCCGGGCGGAACGCTGTAGGACGCAATGCTGGTATAATGGAAGGAGGGCGGGCGCAGTCGCGCCCGCCTTTTTTTGACCCACCTCCTTGCTTCGCAGGGGTCCTCCCGCAACGGGAGGACGAAGAGGTTGAGGCCCGTATTAAAGCAAGGGCTTCGATCTCTTCACCTTCCCGTTGCGGGAGGGTCGCCGAGGAACGAGGCGGGGTAGGTTCCTACTATGCTCGACCTAACCGACCGCATCATTCAAACCAATCCGCCTCAGACAAAGGCTGTCCAAGCGCCGACGCTCACACGCGCGGCAAACGGCGCTACGAAATGGCACGCGCCGCGCCGCCTGCTCCAAGTCCTGTGCGGCGTTCTGCTGGCCGTCCTGCCGTTCACAAACGGCCTGCGGCTCGACCTGCGCCGGGATGAGTTTTACTTTGCCTGGCACAAGATGGCCGGTCACGATTTGTTTCTGCTGCTTTGGATCGCCCTGCTCGGAACCGCGCTGCTGTCCGCTGTCTCGTTTCTCTACGGCAGATTATGGTGCGGCTGGGTCTGCCCGCAGACGCTGGCGTCGGACTTTGCGGACTCGCTCAAAGCGCGTCTTGACAAGGCGTTCCAAACCCGCCCCGGCAAGCCCCGTTTTCTGCTTTCGCGCTCCATTTGGACAGGTGGCGTTCTTGCCGTCTCCCTCGGCACGGGGGTAACGCTGGCGTCCTACTGGCTGGCCCCGTCGGCTGTCTTCGCGGCAGCGTCGGCTCCCTGGCACGATCTGCCCGCCGGGCTGACGGTCTACTTGACCGCGCTGGTTGTCGCCGCCGATATGCTCTGGCTGCGGCGGACATTCTGCTCCCGCGCCTGCCCGTATGGCCCGCTTCTCAGCTCTCTGACCGACCAAAACACGCTGGCCGTTCGGTATTTGGACGAGCGCGGGGACGACTGCATCGGCTGCCACAAGTGCGAAACCGACTGCCCGATGGGCATTGACATCAAACAGGGCGTCGGGCAGCATGGCTGCATCGGCTGCGGCGAGTGCATAGATGCCTGCAACGATGTTCTCGGCAGGCGCGGCAAAGCGGGCCTCATTGAGTTCCGCTACGGCACTGCGCCGGAGCGCATCACCCAAACGCTGACCCCAGCCCAGCGCCTCGGCTTCTGGGACAAGCGCCGCTGGGGCATTGTCGCCACGGTCCCGCTCTGCCTCGCCGTCGTGCTGTTTTTGATCTACGGCGCGTTCCCGCCGTCCGCCAGCCTGAACGCGAACGGCGCGATAACCCGCACGGCGCAGACTGTCCGCAACGGCTACGCGCTCACCTACAGCAGCGGCCAGCCGCAGCCGGCCCGTGTCATGCTTACGGTTTCCGGTCTGCCGCAGGGCCGCGTCCTGCCGAGCAGCCTTGTCGCGCCGGGCCGCGACAGCATTACCGTTCCGATCACTGTCATTGTCCCCGCCGGGTCTACGCCGGCTGGCCGAACGGCGATTACTGTTCATGTCGGGAAAGAAAGTGAAGCGGAGGCGATTTTTTACGCGCCCCCTACCCAGGAACTGCGTTCCGACCCTCCCGATACGAAGTAATGCCGAAGGGCATAAACGGAAAGGTGAAGAGTAGGGGCGCTGCTTGCTGCGCCCTCTTCCTATTGCTGAGAAAGTCAAACCATCATGCCACGCACCTGGAGCAACATCAAATACAAAGAAACGCAGAGCGCGGCGCAGAAGCAGAAGAACAAGCCGTCGAGCTTAACGCTGTTCGTAGTTCTCATCATCTTCTGCCTTGCCCTCTTCGGCGGCCTGATCGCCTACACCATGAACACGGTCATGCGTCACCCCGTCACCGAGATCCCGAACCTGGCCCACCCGCCGAAAGAGGATTAAGACAAAGCATGGAGTTGGATTGGGATGAAGGCAAAGCGGAAACAAACTTCATCAAGCACGGTGTTTCGTTTCTGGAAGCCGCGTCTGTCTTTAATGACGATTTTTCCATCACGTTTTTTGACCCGGAGCATTCTGTGGATGAGGAGCGGCTGATCATCATCGGGCAATCCCGCCATGGTCGGCTACTGTTCGTTTCGCATACAGATCAGAATAACGAAGTCAGGATTATCAGTGCGCGTGAGGCAACGCGCCGCGAGAGGAAGGTCTACGAGAATGTCAGATAAGAACGCAGAAGAAACCGGCGACCTGCGCCCTGAGTATGATGACGCAGAACTGACGGCCTTGCTGAAAAGCGGAGTGCGCGGCAAATATACCGAGCGCTACCGCCAGGGAACAAACCTTGTCAAGCTGGCCCCCGATGTCGCCGCCGCGTTTCCTACTGAGCAAGCCGTGAATGATGCTTTACGCCGCCTGCTTGCAAGCGAGAGTGTGGCAGCTTAATTTTCCGCCTTGGAGAAAGGAGCTTATCATGTTACGGTCGCACAAGATGTTTGTATTCGCAGGGTTTTTGCTCCTCTGCCTGACCATTACCAACGCCGTGCAGGCGAAGCAGAAAGACGCACAGAGTCAGGGTACGCCACTGTCTCAGATTGACAAGCAGCACGTTTTGCAGGACAATTTTGTCCTCGTCAAAACTGTTCAGGCGCTGCCGAAAGCAGTTCAGCACGGGCTGTTAGGCGCTGACATTAGAAGTGGAATGGCGGATGCGGGGCAGCCGTTCGAGATTTCGGATATGGTAGGCCCTAAGCCGTTACCGTTTCGCCGTTTGATTTATGCGGGCGTGTCGTCTAGCTACTGTTTTGTTTACAATGAGTATGGCGGATATGGTTATGGAACACAGGCAGCGGTCTACCGCTTGACGGGTGGGAGAGCCACGCTCATTTGGCGAGCCGGCTTGCAAAATTACAATAGACCTCTTGCGTAATTGGTGTATACTAACGGCATGTTCTATGCCGACCTGAAAACCAAGCCTGACGGCGTCTTCAAGCGCTTGACAGGTGTGCGGCCCGCAACCTTCCGAGACATGTGCGAGGCTCTCCAAACGCATCTGCCCGTGCGCGGGCGCAGGCCCAAGCACTTGGTGGAAGACCGCCTGCTCCTGACGCTGATGTATTGGCGCGAGTATCGCACCTTTGTTCACATTGGGCAAACCTACGGCCTCAGCGAGTCTGCCGTCTGCCGCACGGTGCACGCCATCGAAACCGCGCTTTTGCGTTCCGGTCAGTTTACGTTGCCAGGCAAGAAGGCATTGACGAAAAGCGACCTCTCGTTTGCGGTCATCGTGATCGATGCCACGGAATGCCCCGTCGAGCGCCCGAAAAAAAACAGCGGCACTGGTACAGCGGCAAGAAGAAGCGCCATACCCAAAAAGCGCAGGTTGTCGCCGACCCGAAGACAAAGCGCATCTTAGTCACCAGCTTCAGCGAAGGCAAGAAGCAGGACTTCAAGCTGTTCCAGGAGAGCCGCCTGCCGCTTTTGCCCAAGACGCAGTGCCTGGCAGATAGCGGCTATCTGGGGCTGGCGAACCTGCACTCCAACAGCCGCCTGCCGAGGAAAAAGAGCAAGCATCATCCGCTCACGCCGGAGCAGAAGGCGAGTAATCGTCAGCTTTCGCGGGAGCGGTTCGTGATTGAGCACATCATTCGGAGCCTGAAAATCTTTCGCATCTTGGCGGAGCGTTACCGCAACCGGCGCAAGCGCTTTGGCCTGCGCTTCAACTTGATTGCCGCACTTTACAACTATGAACTTGCCGCCTAACAATTACGCAAGAGGTCTAATAGCTTTTTTGACCTGCCGCAGTTGCGGAACGAAATCTCTGCTGGCAGGTATTACAGCGAGGCTCTTACGCTGCCAAGACCTTCTTATTAGAAACAGAACGTAATTATGGCGGTTGCCATTCAAAATCAAGTGGTGTGCGATTTATGCGGGCTGCCGGCGCGGGCGCCGGTTGCGGCGGAGATTGGGGCGAACGCCTACACGTTCTGCTGCGCGGGGTGTCGTCAGGTCTACCAGATACTGGCGGAAAGCGATCAAATCGGCGAGGGGCAGGACCCGACGCAGACGACTCTGTACCGGCAGTGTCTGGAAATGGGATTGATCGCGCGGCCCGACACCGGCCTATCTTCCTTCGATCCGGCTCCCCCATTGTTGGGGGTGGGAGGGGCATCTCCAACACAGGCGGCGAAAGGGGACGGGCTGGAAGCGACGCGGGAGGCGGCGTTTCAGGTCGGCGGGATGTGGTGCGCGTCGTGCGCGTGGCTGATTGAACACGCGCTGGGGCAGATGAAAGGGGTCGAGCGGAGCCGGGTCTACTTTGCGTCGGATTTGGTGAAGATCGTTTACAAGCCCGCGAAAGTCGCGCCGGAAGCGTTCGTGGCGGCGATCCAGCGGCTCGGCTACTCGCCGGAGCCGTATACGGGCGAAGGCGGCAGCCGGGACAGCCCGCAGAGACGCGCAAACCGTGCGCTGTTTGTGCGGGCGGTAGTTGCGGTGGTGTTTGCGGTCAATGCGGGCATGTTCCAGCTTCCGTTTTATGCCGATTTCTTTGTGCGTCAGGGTATCAGCGCGGATGCAATTCACTGGCTGCCGAGGGCCGAGTTTGCCCTGTCACTGCCGGTGCTGTGGGCGGGCTGGCCGCTGTTCGTCAAAGCCTGGGGGGCGGCGCGGCGGGGCGCGGCGGTGATGGAAACGCTGATTACGGTCGGTGTCGCCGTCTCGTTTGCCTACAGCGCGTGGGTGGTGGCGCGGGGCGGCGTTCATGTCTACTTTGACACGGCGGATATGCTGGTCGCGCTGGTGCTGGTCGGAAAGCACATCGAAGCGGGCGCACGGCATGATGCGACCGGGGCAATCGCGCTCCTGTACGGCCTGCTGCCGAGCAAAGCCGTCGTGAAGTCCCGCGACGGGCGGGAAGTGCTGGTTGCGTTGGGGAAACTCGGCGTCGGCGATACCGTCATTGTCCGGCCCGGCGAGCGTATTCCGTGCGACGGGCGTGTGGCTGAGGGCGCGGCGCTGGTAGACGAAAGCCTGCTGTCGGGGGAAGCGCGGCCTGTCGCAAAGCGGGCCGGCGATGAAGTGACCGGCGGCACAGTCGCGACCGATGCGCCGCTCTTAGTAGAAGTGACGCGCATCGGCACGGACACGACGCTTTCGCAGATGATTTTTCTCGTGGAAGAAGCGCTGGCGGCGAAGTCGCCCGTGGAGCAGTGGGCGGACGCCATTTCGCGCCGGTTCGTCCCCGCCATGATCGCACTGTCGTTTGGAACCGCGCTGGCACTGGGGCTGACGGGACACTCCGCCGCCGATTGCTTGGTTCGCGCTGTCACGGTGCTGGTCATTGCCTGCCCGTGTGCGCTGGGGCTGGCGACGCCATTAGCAGTCACAACAGGGGTCGGGGCAGCGGCATCGCGGGGCATTTTGATTGGGAATACGGATGTTCTGCAAGTTCTGCCGCGTGTGACTCATCTGCTGCTGGACAAGACCGGGACACTGACTGAGGGCCGGTTCGCCGTGCGCGAGTTTACCGGAACAGACGGTGATTTGACGGCGCTTGCCGCGCTGGAAGAAGCCTCGGAGCATCCGCTGGCACGGGCGCTGGTCGCTCACGCGCAGGCTTTAGGGCTGGCGGCCCTGCCGGCCTCGGACTTTGCCCGGCATGAAGGGCAAGGCATCACCGGAACCGTCAACGGCACCCTCTGGTTTGTCGGCAACCGCGCTTTGTGCGCGGCTCAGAAAGCCGCCGTTCCTAGAATGCTGGAAGCGTCGGCACAAGCCGCCGAAGCGTCGGCGCAGACCGCCCTCTTTTACGGCACGCACGCCGAAGTGCGCGGCCTGGTGACGCTCGGCGACGCGCTCCGGCCCGGCGCGGCAAGCGCGGTCCAAGCGCTTCGGGCGGCGGGCCTGACGCTGGAGATTGTCAGCGGCGATGCCCGCGCGACTGTAGACGCCATCGGTCGGTCGGTCGGCATCAGCACGGCGACGGCGCAGATGCGGCCCGCCGACAAAGTCAAGCGGGTCCAGGAAGCGCAGGCAGCTCAGGTTGTCGCGATGGCGGGGGACGGCATCAATGACGCGCCCGCGCTGGCTCAGGCCGACGCCGGGATTGCCTTCGGCTCCGGCACGGAGATCGCCCGCCGCGCCGCCGACATCACCCTCATCGGCGACGACTTAATGCGCCTCGCCGACCTCTTCACCCTGGCCCGCCGGACGGCCAAGATCATCCGGCAAAACCTCTTCTGGGCCTGCCTTTACAACGCCGTCTGCGTGCCGCTCGCGGTGGTCGGCGTCATTAAGAACCCCATCTTCGCCGCCGCCGCCATGCTCGTCAGCAGTTTAAGCGTCGTGCTGAATACCCGGCGCTTGAGCCGGCTGCTGCGGAAGTAGCACAAATTGCGTGGAACTTCAGTTCCACGCCGGTATTCTCCTCTTGATCTCGCCGTCCCTGATCGGGTAGGATCGGATCGCTCTTGATTGAGAGGAAATCCGCCTGTGTCCGACCTGCCCGCAGACCTGTTTACCCGCCCGACCCCTGCCGATCCGTCTCCCCGTGCCGCCGCGCTGCTCGCGCCTGTCCCCGGTTTAGAGGCTGCCGCCGTCCACGAGGCCCGCCCCGGTTATGCGGCCCCACCGCCGCCGTTTTACGCCTCGCCCGACAACGCGCTTCGTCTGTACCAGGCCGACGCCTTAGAGCTGCTGCGCCGGATGGCCGACGAGTCGGTAGACATGATCTTCGCCGACCCGCCGTACTTTCTCTCGAACGGCGGCATCACCTGCGTCGGGGGCCGCATGGTCAAAGTGGACAAAGGCGGCTGGGACAAAAGCACCGGGATTATCGGCGACCACAACTTCAACCTGCTCTGGCTCGACCAGTGCCGCCGCCTGCTGAAGCCCAATGGGACCGTGTGGGTCACGGGAACCTCGCACAATATCCACAGCGTCGGCTACGCCCTGCAAGTGCTGGATTACAAGATTTTGAACGACATCGCGTGGTACAAAGTCAACCCGCCGCCGAACCTCGCCTGCCGCTACTTCACCCATGCCACCGAAACGATTTTGTGGGCCGCGAAAAGCATCAAAAGCCGCCACACGTTCAACTACCCGCTGATGAAAGAGCAGAACGGCGGCAAGCAGATGCAGTCCCTGTGGAGCATCATGCCGCCCGGCAAGTCGGAGAAGCGCCACGGCAAGCACCCCACCCAGAAGCCCGAAGCCCTGTTGACCCGCATCGTCCAAGCGTCCACCCACCCCGGCGAGCTGGTCCTGGACCCCTTCTGCGGCTCCGCCACCACCGGCGTCGCCTGCGCCCGCTTAGGCCGCCGGTTCATCGGCATCGAGCGCGAGCCGGAGCATCTCACGCTCGCTTTGCTGCGTCTCCAGGAGGCGTATGACGCCGCCCATGAGCAGCCCGCCTTTGACATGACTTCTGATGTAGATGTAATGGAAGCTACAAAGATCGGGGGGGGGGGGGGGGGGTACAGCAATAATGGAGCGTGAGGAAGCACTCAAGCTGCTGGAAGCCATCAAAGGAGCTGACCTTGTCGAAATTGCGGCAAAGCACGGCCAGAAGATTTTCCATGAGAATGAGCTGGAAGGCGTCCTCAAGCGAACCCTCAACAAAGGCTGGGCCGGGCTGACCCTGGAAGCTTACCTCGGCCTGCCGAAGAACTCGCGCCGGGAACCCAACGGCGGAAGCTGGGAATTAAAACAAGTCTCCATCAAACAGCAGAAGTCCGGCCTGTATGCCGCTAAAGAAACGATGCAGATTACCATGCTGAACCGCGCTCATGTTGTTGCCAACCCGTTTGAGACAAGCCATGTTCTGCACAAAATTGAGCGCTTCATTGTCGTCGCCCGTCTTTACAGAGACAAAGCGGAAACCTCCTCGCCCGTCGCCATTGTCCGGCCCGCCGACATTTCAATGGAAGCCGCCGGCATCTACCGCCAAGTCAAAGGAGACTACGAGAAAATCCGCGAAGTTCTTTCTTCGGGAGAGCCTTTGCACACCATCAGCGGCGAGTTGATTCAAATCCGCACCAAAGGCCAAAAAAACAGCCATACTTACGCCTTTTATGCCAAGACAAACTTCGTCAACATTCTGCTCGGCTTGAACAAGTAAGCAGGAAAGCGCACAGCATTGATCTAACTGCTCTGCATGAAGCAATATGAAGTTGTCCGGTTGGCAATGGAACAGAATGGCGGCTACGCAACTCTGGGAGAACTTTACCACGTCGTTACGAAAATGCCGGAGTGGAAAAGTGACTCACTAACACAGTTTGCCAACATCCGCCGAATTGTCCAGGAGCATCCAAGCCTCTTTTTTCGCCTCCGTCCGGGATCGTGGGGGTTAGAAGCCCAGAAAGAAGCAATCGGGAATGAGCTGGCCTTACCGAATTACGCCCCGTTGGAAAAGACGCAGGCGTTCAGCCACAGCTACTATCAGGGACTGCTGGTTGAGGTCGGGAATTTGAAGCAGTACGAAACCGCTGTTCCGGCGCAGGACAAGAACCAACTGTTCTTGAAGCGCAAGCTCTCCGAAATCGCAACATTAAAGCAGCCTTACGACTTCACCTACACGGACATCATGGGAAAAGCAAAAACAGTAGATGTTTCCTGGTTCAACGAACGGCGGTTTCCACAAGAATTTTATGAGGTTGAGCATTCCACGGATTTCAAGACCTCGTTGCTGAAATACTTGGAGTTTCAGGACTTTCGGACGAAGTTTTGGATTGTCGCTGATGCAGTCCGTAAGTCGGAACTCAAAGATAAACTCACTTTCACAGCGTTCAAGCCTATTCAAGACCGCGTTAAATTTATGGATTATGAAACGCTCTCAAAGTTGCACTCAGCGTTGTCTGAAAGCGCAGCACAGGAAGCATTAATCAAGTAATTTCAGTCATAGCCGGCTCGCAGGGTCAATGTAAAGGTGTTTGACAAGGCTTTGCGGGAGGTGGGCGAAGTCTTTGTCGGTCGTGAGGATGACAGCACTCTCGGCCTGGGCAGTGGCCGCAATCCAGAGGTCGTTTTCCCCATCTTGACGCCGAGGCGGCGGCTGTAGTCGTCAATCTCGACGTAGGCATCTACGCTGGTTTTGTAAGGGATCGGCACGGCAGCAAGATACGCCAGCAGGCTTTCCATCATGCGCGTTTTGTAAGCGCCCCACTCGTTCTGCAACGCAATGACCCGAAGCTCGGCGGCGCTGATAATCGGAAGGACGGAAAGGGTGTCAAGCTGGTAAGTCGCTTGAAGGAACCTCTGCAACGGCGTTCCCCAGCGTATCCATGCCAGCAGAATGTTCGTGTCCAGCAGGTACTGGATCATTTAA
This sequence comes from Capsulimonadaceae bacterium, assembly GCA_965277885.1. GTDB lineage: Bacteria > Armatimonadota > Armatimonadia > Armatimonadales > Capsulimonadaceae > JANXMY01. The sequence continues at coordinate 2,847,255 of CBDIDS010000003.1, forward strand.
AAGCTTTCAGTTGAGACAGCAGCTCTTCCAGCGACTCGTCTGTTTCCAGCTTTCCCATGATCGCCTGCATGGCAGTTTGGCCGGGCGGCGGGAGGCGGCGCGGGGCCAGCTCGGCGAGGGATTGCGGCACATGGTGCTTTTCCTCGCGCTGCTCCATCTGCGTTAGTTTTTGCTGCAAGGCTTCCACTTCCGCCGCGAGCTTGCCGACGGTCTGCACAAGCTGGGCCTGGGTCGCAAGCTGCCGCCTTCCCAAGACGCGGCTCGGCTTGCCACGCTGAGTTGCCGTCGCGCTGGTTCGACTGTTCATGCTCCCCTCCTGTTCTTGCTATTCTACCACCAAAACGACCGGACTTAGCCGCGCAGGGTCTCGAACAACTGAAACGCCAGCGAGAGGCGGCGGTTATGCTTCTCGCGGGAGGTTCCAGTCCTCGGTAACGACGCCGATTGTGGCGAAGTGGCGGGTGTTGGAAGTGATGACGGTGAAGCCGTTCGCTAATGCAACGGCGGCGATGCGGCAGTCCTGGGAACCCGCACGTTTGACAGAGGCGGGGAAGTCACGAAAAATCTGGACGGCATCAGCATCATAGCGCAAAATGGACACACGGTTCAACTCGCGAACAAGGTCCATCAAGAAATCATAAGCTAGGGGCAGTCGGGTTTCCTGGCTGGCGCGGGCCTGGTTGATGGCATTAAGACGACCGCGCAGCATTTCTTCCGGCGTGACGGCGCAGAGGTAGACTGAACCGGGTGGTGTTTTAGAAACTCTTTCTAAAATGACCGGACTAGGTCGCAGCATATTCGAGTAGGTATCGGTGTCAAGAAGGTACACGCTCTACTCAGCCGTATCCCATTCTGCGTCGAGTTCGCGGCGATGACGGCGGATAGAGTCCATCATGTCTTCCCAAAAGGGATCATCCTCGAAGTGGCTGACAAGCTCGGCCAGAGGATTAGGAATTCGTGTCTCAAGAGAAGGAGAATGCGTTTCATTATGTGGGTTTTCGGCTGGCTGCTGTGGTTCCATGAATTGACTATACCCGATTGCAGCGGCAAATAGTCAGCCGCGCAGGGTCTCGAACAGCCCAAACGCTTGGGAAAGGCGGCGGGGGAAGAGCCAGTTGGTGAGGGGGGCGTCGTGCCAGAGGGCGGCGGCATCGTCTACGTCGGCGGGGAAGAGGGGGTAGAGGCCGGCGGCGTAGAGGGCTTCGGCGGCGGGGTCGGTGTCGGCGGCGCCGTCGGACGACAAAAGGGCGAGCGGGCCGAAGGGGCAGAACTCGATCTGGATCTGGCCGCCGCCGGACTCCAGCAGCAGAGACGGCACGGAGTCGGGGATGCCGGGCGGGTCAAGGCGGACTAAGGGGCCAAGCTCTGCCAGCGCGTCCAGCGGCAGCTCCGGCAGGGCAAGGAGGCCGTCGTAGGCGGCGTCGGCATTGGTGCGTCCCGCCTGGCGCTCAATGTGAACAAGCACCCGGCTGACGGCCTCCGGCATGGTCTGTTTCGGCTTCGGCATTGGCTACGATTCGACGCTTTGAAGGGTGTCTAAAAAGCGCGGGTAGTAGCCGAGCTTGCGGCCGCCGCGCTCGCGCAGCATTTCCTGGAAGTGCGGGGCATTGTGGCTGGACGCCAGCGCTGTGACCAAGGTTTTGCCGCGCTGGACTTCTTTGTGGTAGCCTCGCGCGGCTTCCTGCGGGATGCCGCCGGCAGTCACGACGCCGACTATCGCGCCGAGAACACCGCCGATGACCGCGCTGGTGAGCTGCCAGATCAACGCATGGGCGGCGATAGACGGCAGGAACGGCTCGTAGAAGACCAGCAGGGACATGGCAAGCGAGCCGAGCGGAGCACCGACCACGATGCCGACGACGGCGCGAGGTGCCATTTCGTCTACCGCGTTGATCGGCCGCTCGACATCGTGTTCTTCGACTTCGCGCACCCCGGTTGCCAGGGTGCCGTGGTCGGGGGCAGTAAATTCGTCGTGCGGCGTCCCTTCCGCGCCCGCCGCGCCGTGGAAGACGAGCGTGATGTCGGCCATCGGCACGCCGTCGTCCACCAGCGCCTGCGCCGCGCGTTCGGCCACGGCATTGTCATCAAAAACGGCTACTACTGTTCCCGCCATGTGCTGCACTCCTCAACGGCAAGCGTCTTGGCAAGGGCGAACACAAGGTTCGCGCCCTACCATCCGCCTCCGTACCTCTTGACTCCGTTGGGGCGAACCTTGTGTTCGCCCTGCTTTATCTTTGTCTACCGACCTTATCCGCGCACTCCCGACTTGACCAGGGACCCTAAACGTACCGAATGGGCGTGGCAGATGGCGACGGCGAGGGCGTCGGCGGCATCGTCGGGCTTCGGGACTTCGGACAAGCCGAGCAGCCGCGTTACCATGAACTGCACCTGCTTCTTTTCCGCCCGGCCCGTGCCGACCACCGCGCTTTTCACCTGCGTCGGCGTGTACTCGGTCCAGGGCAGGCCGCGCTGGGCGAGCGTCAGCAAAATCACGCCCAAAGCGCGTCCGACCGGGATGCCCGTCGTGACGTTATTCGTAAAAAACAGCCGCTCAGTCGCCACCTGGTCCACGGCATAGCGGTCTAAGAGCGCGTTGAACTGGTCGTAAATCTGCATCAGCCGCGCCGGGGCATCGTCGCTCGGCGGCGTACTGATCACGCCGCAGGTGAGATACAAAACTTTGTCGCCGCGCTTTTCAATCACGCCGTAGCCGGTCGTCGCCGTGCCGGGATCTATTCCTACTAATATCATAGCGGGCCGACGAGTATCATAAGCGGACAACTTGCCCGGTGCGGGCCGACTCGTAAATCGCCAGCACCAGCTCAACCGCTTTGCGGCCTTCGGTGCCGTCTACTTTCGGCGCTGCTCCGGTGCGGCAGCACTGAAGGAAGTCCGCAATCTGGGCTTCGTGCGCTCCGCCCCAAATCGCCGCCGGGTCGGACGCCGCCGATTTTGTGCCGCCGCCCGCCATTTGCAGGGCATGGACCGGGACCGCCTCGCCGCCGCCGGTGAGCCCACTCTTAGTCGTCAGCGTGTGCAGCCTGTCGCCTTCGATAATCGCGCTGCCTTCCGTGCCGTAGATGCCGACTTTGACCGCAAAGCCGGGATACAGCGCAGTGGACGCCGCAAAAGAGCCGACCGCGCCACTCCTAAACGTGAGGGTCGCGGCGAGAACGTCTTCGGTTTCAATGCGCTCGTGGGCCAGGGTTCGCGCCTGGGCGTAGACGGTTTCGACCGGGCCACAGAGCCAGCGGATAAGGTCGGCATTATGAACGCCCTGGTTCATCACGGCCCCGCCGCCGTCCAAAGCCCACGTCCCGCGCCAGTCGCCCGAATCGTAGTATTCTTGACTGCGGTACCACGGCACCTGCGACTCGGCGTAGACCATCGGCCCCAGCAGGCCGGCGTCGAGCGCCGCTTTGACTTCAATGCTCGCTTTGTCGAACCGATGCTGGGAGATCACGGCCAGCCGCTTGCCGGACGCTGCTTGGGCGGCTAAAAGCGCATCACACGCTTCCAGCGTAATATCCATCGGCTTTTCGACCACGACATGCTTGCCGGCTTCCAGCGCCCGTACCCCAAGCGCGGCGTGCAGGCCGCTCGGCACGCAGATATGCACGGCATCAATGCCGGGGTCAGCAAGAATGTCCTCAAAGGTCTTCGCTTCCGCTCCGTACTTTTCCGCCAGTGCTTCGGCTTTGCTTGGGACTTCGTCGGCGAAAGCGACGAGTCGCGCCCCTTCACTGTGGAGCGATTGAAGCGCGTTGGCATGGGTCGGCCCAATGACCCCGCAGCCGACAATGGCGCTTGACAAAATCCCATCTGACATAACAAAGATTGTAATAGAAACAGCGGAGTTTGTCAAGAGGCGAGAAGGCAATAGAATAGAGAGGAAGGGCGAACACAAGGTTCGCCCCTACGGGGTCAAGATGTACGAGGGCAGATTGTAGGGCGCGAACCTTGTGTTCGCCCGATTCTTTTGTCCCCCTTGCCCTTGCCAAATCCCCCTAGTTCTGCTAGAATAGAAGCCGTTATCCCCAATATCTTGCTCCGCTTCAAGTGCGTTCATCTATATCTAGTAGCAATGAGTAAGGGGCGGCAAGTGCCAAGAAGTATCAAGAAGCTCTTATGAACACTACTCCCTCCAATTTTGTCCATCTCCACCTGCATTCGGAATACAGCCTGCTCGACGGCGCGTGCCGGATTGACGACCTTGTCAAGAAGGCCGTGGACTTAGAAATGCCGGCGATTGGGCTGACCGACCATGGGGTCATGTACGGCTCGATGGAGTTTTATCTGAAATGCAAAAAAGCCGGCATCAAGCCCCTGGTCGGCAATGAAATGTATGTCGCGACCCGCACCCGGCACCAGAAGGAAAGCAAAAAGCTCGACGACGCCCGGCATTTGGTTCTGCTGGCGATGAACGAGACCGGCTACAAGAATTTATTGAAGCTGACGTCTATTGCGTCGCTCGAAGGTATGTACTACAAGCCGCGCATTGACCGGGAACTCTTGCAGGCGCATAACGAGGGCCTCATCTGCCTGTCGGCGTGTCTTGGCGCAGAAGTGCCGCAGCATTTGATGAACGGGGATGTCAAAGCTGCCGAGTATGCGGCGTGCGAGTTCAAAGAGATCTTCGGCGACCGTTATTACTTAGAGCTTCAAGATCACTACTTGGACAAGCAGCGCGGGGTCAACGAGCAGCTCATCCAGATGGCTGCAAAGCTGAAGCTGCCGCTGGTGGCGACCAACGACGTACATTATTTAGATGCCGCCGATGCCGACCCGCATCAAGTGCTGCTGTGCGTCCAGACCGGCACGAATATGGACGACCCGAAGAAGATGAACTACGGGTCGAAAGATTTCTATCTGAAAAGTCAGCAGGAAATGGCCGCGCGGTTTCCGGGGCAGGAGGACGCACTGGCCCGGACGGTGGAGATCGCCGAGCGGTGCAATTTAGATTTGAAGTTCGGGCGCTTGGGGATGCCGTCGCCGGGCGATACGCCGGAAGGCATGAACGCCCAGTCGTACCTGTCCGTGCTGGCGTTTGAGGGAATGCGAAAGCGCTACGGGCAGATCACGGAGGAGCATGAAGAGCGTTTAAGATTTGAGCTGAGTGTCATTGAGCAAACGGGGTTCGGCCAGTATTTCTTAATCGTCAGAGATTTCGCGAACTTTGCCCGGCGCGAGGGGATTTTCTTCGGCGTGCGCGGCTCGGCGGCAGGGTCAATGGCGTCGTACTGCGTCGGCATTACGGATGTGGACCCGCTGGAATATGGCCTGACGTTTGAGCGCTTTCTTAATCCCGAACGCCTGTCCATGCCGGATATTGACATGGACTTTGAGGACCACCGGCGTCAAGACGTGATTGACTACGTTGTCGCGAAGTATGGCCGGGAGCATGTGGCGCAGATTGTGACGTTCGGGACACTCGCCGCCCGCGCGGCGATCCGGGACTGCGGCCGGGCGATGAACAAGATGCCGATGGCGGAAGTAGACAAGCTCTGCAAGATGATCCCAACGCTTCCGGTCGGCATGAAAATCTCGAAAGCGCTGGAAGTCAACCCGGAGTTCAAGGCCGCCGTCAACAACAATCACTTGGCGAGAGAGCTGATTGAGACGGCTCTGCGTTTAGAGGGCCTCACCCGGCATGACAGCGTTCATGCAGCAGGCGTCGTCATCTCGGCGGAGCCGCTGGTAGACAATATCCCCGTCCAAAGGGCCGATGACGGCGTGGGCTTGGTCACAGGCTACCCGGCGAACGTCTTGGAAAAAATCGGCCTGATCAAGATGGACTTCCTGGGCCTTGCCAACCTGACTATTTTGGCGCGGGCCGTCAAAAACGTCAAGCGCAGCCATAACATTGACATTGATGTTCTCAAATTGCCGCTCGACGACCGCAAGACGTATGACCTGCTGGGGCGCGGCGAATGCTCCGGCGTCTTCCAGCTTGAAGGCGGGCAGATGCGCCGCTATATCGCCGAGCTGAAGCCGAACAATGTCGGCGAGGTCGCCGCCATGGTCGCGCTGTACCGTCCCGGCCCGATGGCCCAAATCCCGCGCTATATTCGGTGCAAGCTGGGCATGGAAAAGATTGTCTACCCCCACCCCGCGCTGGAACCCATCTTAAAAGAGACCTACGGCGTTATTGTTTACCAGGACCAGGTGCTGCGAATAGTCCAGGCCGTCGCGGGCTTTTCTTTAGGCCAGGCCGACATTCTCCGAAAAGCGATGGGCAAGAAAAGCATCAAAGAGCTTGTCCAGCAGCGCGAGAACTTCATGGCGGGAACCAAAGAAAAGGGCATTCTGGACGAGACCACGGCGGCGTACATTTTTGATTTGATTGAGCCGTTTGCGGGCTATGCGTTCAACAAAGCCCATGCGTTCTGCTACGCGCTCGTCGCCTACCAGACGGCGTATTTGAAAGCCAACTACCCCGTAGACTACTTCGCCGCGCTGATGGCCGTGCAGGCCGACGACACGGACAAGCTGGTGGCGTTTATTGAAGATGCCAAACGGACGCATTTAGAAGAATACGGGCAGCGCATTGAAATCCTGCCGCCGGATGTCAACGACAGCGACGCGGACTTTGTCGGAAAAGATGCCGCGATCCGCTTCGGCCTGCTGGCAATTAAAAATGTCGGCAAAGCGCCGATTGAAGCGGTTCTCGCCGCCCGCAAAAAGAACGGGGGCAGGTTCACGTCCCTGCACGACTTCTGTGCGGGCGTCCACGAGTTCGGCCTGACCTCAAAGGGCGCGATTGAAACGCTGATCAAAGCGGGTGCACTCGCGAGCATTGAAAAGAACCGCGCCCGGCTGCTGGCAGGTCTCGAAGGCGCTCTTTCCAGCGCCGCGACCATCGCTCGCGACCGCAAAAGCGGCCAAGTCTCGATGTTCGGCGACGACAGCGACTCTGAGAGCCTGGCCCACGTCGCGCCTCCCCTGCCGGACGCCGAGCCGCTGAAGCCGCAGGAGATCACGGCGATGGAAAAAGAGCTTTTGGGCCTGTACCTCAGCGACCACCCGCTGGACCAATACGCCAATGCCGTGAAAGCGCACGTCACCCACACGATTGACGACTGCCGGGGCCTCGGCGACAAAGAAGAGATTGTGGTGGCCGGGGTTCTCACCAACGTCCGCCCGTACTACACCAAAGGCAAAAACGAGCTGATGTATTTTCTCACGCTGGAAGACAAAAGCGGCACCATCAGCGTGTCCGTCTTCCCACGCTCCGCCGCCACGCTGTCCGAAGTCCCGCAAAAAGACAGCGTCGTCCTGGTCAAAGGCAAAACGTCCCACCGCGACCGCATCAACAAAGGCGGCGAGGACGACGCCGGGACCGCCGCCAGCGTCGAAATCTCCGCTGACTCCCTGGTCCCCGTCGCCACCGCCGAGACCCTGCTCGGCAACGGGGCCAACGTCGTCCGCGAAGCCCGCCCGGCATTTGCGTGCCTGAACATCCGCCTCGACGAAACCATGTCCGGCATGATGCGTCCCTTGCAGCGCAAATTAGTGGAACACAAGACCCAGAACGGCAGCCGGTTACTGCTCCACGTCACCGACGGCCCACACACCCGCCGCATCCAGCCCAATCTGACCGTCACGCCCGACGAACACATGGTAGACTACCTGCGCTCGCTCTTAGGAAGCGCCCAGGCGGTTTGGACGGAGTAGAAGTCTGCCGCGAATTTCAGGTAAACTTCGTTAATCACACGGAAGCGATGCGCCGAACACAGGGACGGAGTTTACATGGCAAAATGGGACAAGTTTCGGCGCAAGCTGATGAGCGGCCAGTCGGACAGCAGCTTAGACTTTGGCGACCTTTGCCGCTTTGTCGAACAAGGACTTGGATTTACTCCGCATCCGCAGAATAGCGGCAGCCATCGTGTCTATGCAAAAGCCGGTATCCCGGAGATTATCGATTTACAGCCGAACGGCCACGAAGCAAAAGCCTATCAAGTCCGTCAAGTTCGCAGCATCATTGCGCTGCACGGCCTTTAACATTCTGCGAGCTTAGGAGAAGATCATGGACTATCCGATTAAGGTCTATTGGAGCGAACAAGATGGGTGTTTCCTGGCGGAAGTTCCCGATCTGCCGGGCTGCATTGCCGACGGCCTGACGGAAGAAGAAGCGCGTCGGCACGCCGAGGAAAGCGTAGAACGCTGGATCAAAATGGCGGAATACATGGGCCGCGAAATCCCTGCTCCCTCTTCAACTCCCCCTGCACTCGTCCCCGCTTAGTTCTGCCTGCATTGTTATCGGCAGCAAAGAACCATGCGTTAAAACGCACGGCTATTGGGCGCAGACGCCGAGAACTACGCCTTCGGCGCACTAAGAAAAAGTCGGTCTATTCCTAGCCCCGCGAAGCGGTGCTTCATGGCGTCTGCGCCCAATAGCCGTGTCCTTTAGGACATGGTATCATTGAAGGGGTTTCTCACACGAATGGAAAATACAGTGGAAATCAGTACCGTTTCCGGCGACACGCTCAAGATTTCTTTGACACAAGAGGAAGACCGAGCGCACTCTTGCTTGATGATCAACGGGGTCAGGTATCACTTTGAGCGCATCAACCCAACCGACTTGTTGACGCAGTACAAAGTAGACGGCGATCCCGATTACCTGCCCCAAATGGATGCCAGCGGGCATTGCTATATTCTTGCGCCCTACTCCAAATAGAACCTATGCCGCCCGCAGCCGAGAACAAATATGGCAGTGCTTGGACATGGGAAGAACTTGTTCTCGCCTTATATCTTTACTGCCAAATCCCGTTTGCCAAGACGAAAGCCAGTAACCCAGAGATTGTTCATCTCGCGCAGGTGCTGGGGCGGATGCCAAGCTCTGTGGCACGGAAGCTAGGAAACTTTGGCGCGTTTGACCCTCTGCTGGCCCAAAAAGGCATCAGCGGGTTGGTTCATTACAGCAAGGCGGACCAAGAAGTTTGGAACGAGTTTTATCAGCATTGGGATTTGCTCGTCGAAGCCAGCCAGGCGATTATGGCGAAAGGCGGCATTGTGGCCGCGCCGGTTCCTGAGCCGGAAGAAGAAAGACAGGCTCTCCTGCCGGTGCTGTCTTTTCCAACCGGGCCGACAGCGCAGCCGAAGCTGGTGATGACAGGGCTCTATCAGTCGTTCTTTCGACGGGCCGTATTGTCAAGCTACGGAAGCGCCTGCTGTATGTGCGGGATTGACTTCCCGCAGCTATTAGTCGCAAGCCACATCAAACCATGGGCGGCGAGCGAGGAAACGCGGAGTGATCCTGAAAACGGCCTCTGCCTGTGCGTCCTCCATGACAAAGCCTATGACCGAGGCTTGATGACCGTGAGCGCAGACTGCGAAATCTCTGTGTCAAGTTTAATTACGAAGTCGAAAGTGCAATTTGTCGGGACATCACTCGCCGCATTTGACAAGCAAACGATCAAACTGCCAAGTCGTTTTGCGCCGAAGTCAGAGTACTTAAACTGGCACAAAAACAACGTCTTCAAGCTATGAAGCTCTTTATGCAGTGGTAATTTTGTACGTCATTGTGACGTCACTTTGAGGTACAATGGGCGCGGGAGAACTCTATCATGGCGACTGCGGAAAAACCGAAAGCGGAAAAACCGAAAGCGGAAAAGCAGGCTCGGCTGGGACTGCGACTGACCAATGAGCATAAAGCGCGAATTGAGCGGGCGGCGGCAATGACAGGGCAGACTGTAAACTCCTATGCAACGGCGGAGCTGCTGCGGCGAGCGGACGAAATTTTAGAAAAAGAAGAAGTGCAGCGCTTGTCTAATACGGCGCGTGACAGATTTCTGGCACTTCTCGACGGCGACCATGAGCCGAATGAAGCGCTGAAAGCCGCCGCGAAAGAATACCAACAGGGAAAGCATATCGGCACAGAGTATCACTTTGAACTCTAAGCCGCAAAATTCTGCGCTATGGCGTGTCATGCTGCTGAACTCAGTCCACGATCGCGCGACTTTTGATTGCGGTGTGGAAGACATGAACCGCTACCTTCAGCAGCAGGCAGGTCAGAACGCACGTCAAAATATATCCCGCACTTATATCGCGACTACTTCCTCGGCACCGGCAGAGATTGGCGGCTATTACACGCTGACACTGCGGTCTCTCGGCTTTCAGGAACTTCCCAAAGAAAAGCGTTTGCCGCGTTACCCTATTCCTCTCGTACATCTTGGGCGTCTCGCAGTTGCGGTCACTCAGCAAGGTAAGCGACTGGGAAAGCTCTTGTTGCTGGATGCATTAGACCGTGCTGTAGCGATTTCCGACGAAGCAGGTGGGTATGCGGTTGAAGTGGTTGCGCTTGACCAGCAGGCGGCTCAATTTTACGCCAAGTACGGCTTTACTCCTATCGATGATGAGAACCCTCTTCATCTGTATCTCACGATGCAAACAATTCGCAATACAAGGCTGGATGCTAACGGCTGAGAGAAAGTAGTTTTATGCGGCTTTTGATGTGTGCGCCGGAGCATTTTACGGTCTCGTATGAGATCAATGACTGGATGCGGGTGGCGAACGGGCCGGACCCGGTGAAGGCCCATTCGCAGTGGACGGCGCTGTATACGCTGCTGCGGGAGGAAGTCGGGGCGGATGTGCATCTGATCGCGCCTCAGCCCGGACTGCCGGATATGGTGTTTACGGCGAATGCCGGGCTGACCAAAGGGGATGTGTTTGTGCCGTCGCGCTTCCGGCCTGTCGAGCGGCAGGGGGAAGTGGCGTTCTTTATCCAGTGGATGCTGGAAAACGGGTTTCGCTTGAAGCCGCTGACGGAGGAAGTCGCCGGGGCGTTTGAAGGGGAAGGCGACGCGCTCTTTTACGGCGATTTGCTGCTCACGGGCTACGGGCAGCGGTCGGATGCGCCTGCTTGTCTGGGGGCCGGGCAGCTGCTGGGCGTGCCTGTGCTGCCGCTGAAACTCGTGGACGGGCGGTGGTATCATGTGGATACGTGTTTGATCCCCGTCTCGCCGAACTTGCTCGCGTATTATCCTCCGGCGTTTGACGCCGCCGCGAATGCGGCTTTGGAAGCGCTGCCGGGCGAGAAGATTTTGATTTCGGAACACGACGCCCTGCGGTTCGGCGGCAACGCGGTGGTGGCGGGGGATCAAATTGTTCTGAATGCCGGGTGCGATGAACTGGCGGAGTCGCTGGCATCGCGCGGCTACACGGTGCATGCAACGGATTTGTCGGAGTTCTTGAAGTCCGGCGGCTCGGCAAAGTGTCTGGTGCTGGCTTTGGACCATTAGAGTAGCCCCCCGCCCCAATTCTGGGGAGCCATACCGAGGGAAAGATTGGCCTGAGTCGGCAATCCTTCTCCGGCTCCCCAGAATTGGGGCGGGGGGGGCTTCCCGGAACCTTCTTTCCCGGCACCCCGTTTCAAACATATGCCCCAAAGACGCACGTTTACCCGCAAAGCCTTTACGCTGATTGAGCTGCTGGTCGTCATCGCCATTATCGCGATTCTCGCGGCGATTTTGTTCCCCGTTTTCCAGCGGGTGCGTGAGAACGCCCGCCGGGCGGCCTGCCAGTCGAACTTGAAACAGATCGGGCTGGCGATGATCCAGTACGAAGGGGACAATGATGAGCGGCTGCCCGACCGGCGCGACTTGAAATACCCTTATACTCTGCCCCTGCCGACGACCCCGCAGACCCCGCCGTGGCCCGGCTTTCCGTTCTCCGATCCGCGTGCCTCCTGGTCGGCCATTGTGCTGAACCCGTATATTAAAGGAGATGCGATTTGGTCATGTCCGAGCATGGTGGGAACGACACTGGGAGAAGACCCGCGCGTCAAGGAAACGCAGGGCGGGCTGACGACGCGCTACTGGATGTGGCGCTTTGACCGCCATGAAAACCCGTTCAAGAAGACGGACTGCTGGGGCAAGACGGCGGACGGCTGCATTGCGGACATTGACGTGCAGAATACCGGGCCGATGCCGGAAACAACGATTGATCCGCTCGTGCCGCAAAGTCAGGCGGATTTGGAGCTGGCGGTGGACCCGTATATTCCGGTCTGCGCGACCCTGCCCTGCTCGACCCCGGCGGCTTTGCAGGGGCTGGCGGTGCATTTCGGCGGGCGCAACCGGGTCTTTTTCGACGGCCATGTCAAATATCTGCGCGATGTGCGGGAACGAGCTTAAGAAATACCCCCAGTTCAGGGAAAGCGGAATGCCCTTTTGTTCCATAGCGCTACTCACAATTAAGGTTTTATTCGGCGGGGGCTTCCTAAATCTCCAGTCCGTCCAGCGTATCCCGGAGCGCCTTCTGCGCGGCGGCAGCGGCGGAACGCTGGCGCTCGGCGTCGGCACGGAGGCTGTCAATCTGGGTTTCCTGCGCCTCCAGCTCACCGACATAGCGTTTGTAGAGGGACGAGGTACGGTCAAGGGCGGCCATGTTCCGGCGGATGCGGTCCTGCTGGGCGCTGATCTGCGTGACCTGCGCCTCGTCGCTTGCGGCAAGCTCGGCGAGGCTCTGGATGTGACGCCGCTGCCTGGCGATGTTTGCGAGCGCGGCACGGGTGGCGGCGGGAATGTCCTGCTCGTCGGCGTAGGACACGAACCCGTTGATGTCGCCGTCAAGCAGGGCGACGGTAGAGGATTCGGGTTTTTCCGTCACAACGTCGAGCGTCGCGGTCTTGCCGGCGGGAACAGCAACGGCGAAACGGTAGACAGTGGGGGTACGCTCGGCGGACGCGGCGGGGGTGACCAGCTTTGCACCCGCGTCAAAGGGATGCTCGACCAGAATAGTCTTTTCGCTCTGCGCCCGGCTCTTGAAGAGGTAGCGCGTTTTCGTGCGGGAGCGAACCGTGATGGTCAGCGTGCCTTCGTGGATGGCAAGGGTCGTGCGCGTCTCGTTCGTGCCTAAATCCTGGCGCTCGCCGATGATGGATAAATCTACGGCGTAGGAGATCAGGCGCGTGTCGCCGGGCGGGACATCTTCCATCACGGCGTCGCCCGCGTAGGTGCCGCCGTCGAAGAGCGTCACCGGGCCGCCTTTGAGGTGCAGCATCGTGTTGTTTCGGAGCCGGACAGCGTTCAGCGGGAAGCGCGGGTCGGTATCGGCATTATAAAGCGAGACTTTGTCGGCTCCGATATCCTGGGCGATGACAGGGATCATCGCCGCCTGCTGGCGCGGCAGGGTGACAGGCGTCGTGATATTGTACGCAAACTGCTCCCCGGCATCGGTTCCGCGGGCCTGAGCGTTGACGCCTTTGCCGAAGTAGTTCAGCATACCCGGAGAATGGTAAAGATTGTTCGGCTGCGACTTTTCCCGCCGCTCATCGGTGGCAGTAACGACCTGGTCGGTGGCCGTGTCTTGTGGAAGCGCTGCCGGAGCGGGAGCCATTGCAGACATCGGGGCCGTTGAGGCAGGCTCGCTGACGGCGCCCATGCTGCTGTCGTGGGTTTGGGGCGTCGGCGACGCGATAATATCAGGCTGGACGACCGGGCGAGGCAGGTACAGCGGCTGGTATAAATCCTCAATAAACGACACCGGGCGGCCCGACACCAGCGACAGGTGAATGCCCGACCAGTCTTCGTCACTCGTGTTTTCCACCAATGCCCAGCCCTGAAAGGCCGCTTTGCCGGCACCCTTGAGCAGCAGGCGGTACGAGATTTTCCACAGCGGCGACTCGGTGATGTAGCCGACTGAAACCGGACGCCGCCCCGACCCCGCAAAGTGCAGCGTCACGGTCCGCCGCTGGTTGTCCGCGCCGGCGGCCAGGGTCGTCAGCGCCGACCGAAACTCCTGGTCCAGGCGCGGGTCCAGCAGCCGAATGGCGACGACATCATCCAAGCGCACCGAGTGCAGGCCGTCCGCGCCGAGCAGGTTCAGGATGTCCACCGTCGTAGAAGTATTGTTCGGCCCGATCACGGGCTTCGACTCGACTGACACGATCTGGCCTGTCTCCGTTGTCTTCGCGGCAGTCGTGACAGATACCGACGAGCCGCGAAGCTGGTTCAGCAGCTTGGCTCGGCTTTGCGGGGCCGTGACATCAATCGCAAACGACTGAAGCGTCCGGCCAATCGGGTCGCGTGCGCCGTAGATGACCGGCTGGACCTGGCCTTGCGCGTCAATCAAAGTCATAGACTTCAAGAGGTCATTGATTTGGGCCGTGCGAAACGTCAGCGGTATGGCTGCATCGCCCGTGACCGTGCCGTCGCGCTCAATATAGGAGACGCCGGAGGTGAAGACCGTCACCTGCTTGATCGGCAGCGGCGACGGCGGCGTCTCGGTCTGGGCGAGAGCAGAGACGCTGAAAGCGGAAGCAGCAAAGGTCAGAAGCGCAAGAGAGAAGGGCAGTTTTGAGTTCATGGGGTGTCAGCCGGTGCAGCCCAGTCTGGAAGACTGGGGCTTTTGAAGTGCGATTGTCTGCCTTCGCAGACAAAAGACGAGGACACGCTTCGTGCGTCACGCCCTATGTCTGCGGAGGCAGACAATCGCTTGGCAGAAGACCCGGATTTCCAATCCGGGTCACTCATCCGTGCCGTCGCCTATACCTCGCGCCGCTCAAAGATAATCGCCGCGATCAAAATCAGAATAGCCGAGTAAACGATAGCATACAAGATGTTCGTCGTGATGAAGAATGCCTGATTATTGATGATGAGATTAGGCGACAAAATGTGGTTCTGACTGTTGTACCGGGTGAAATCAGGAATGACCGCGTGGATGACCTTGAAGACGAACACGACGATCGGGTTCTTCGGGTGGGCCGGGTCGGCGCTGGGGTCCGCCAGCGCTTCCGTCACAGACGACGATAAGCCGAGCAGAAAGATCGCCATCGTGAGAAAGAAGTTGACGAACGGGGAGACGAACACCGAGAAGAACATCGCGATCGCGCAGACCAGCAGAATTTGGAACAGCAGCAGCAGAACGCCCTGACAGGCGTTGATCGCCTCATGGCTGAAGCCGCGCTCTTTGATGAGAAAGAGTAAGAGGAAGACGGCCGACATGACCAGCGTGGAGGCCAGCACGGTGATGAGTCCGCCCAAGAACTTGCCGCACAGAAACTGGTAGCGATGGACCGGCTTGGACAAAATGGTATAGATCGTCCGCCGCTCAATTTCGATAGGCAGCAGATTGATGCCCAAAATCACTGAGATAAAGACGCCGACCAGGCCGATGACGCCGAGGCCGAGGGTTTCGACGACCAGCGTGTCTTTGCCGGGCTGGAACGACGAATTGGCCGCGCCCAAAATGAGAACGACGGCGGCGACGGCGAGAAAGATCAAAAGAGTCCGGCGGCGGATGGCCTCGCCGAACGTGCCGCTGGAAATCAGCCAGATGGTGTTCATAAATGCGTGGAAACTCCTTCAAAGCGGCGCTGCGCTGCGCCGTGTACTATCATTCTGTATGATACCAGACCGCCCCGGATTCTGCAAGGCGGCAGAGTCCGGGGCGGTACGCGCGAACGGTATTAGTGATGGTAGGTGCGGTCAGCGCTGTGAAGGTCGTGGTCGGACGCATGAAGATCGCGGTCCATGCGGTGCAGGTCCCGGTCGGCCCGCGCTTCGGCAACAGTGTGGTGGCCGGAGCGGTGGTAGGCCCGGTCGGCGGCGTGGAACCGACGGTCGGCGGCGTGGAACCGACGGTCGGCGGCATGGTATGCCCGGTCGGAGTGGTGATACCGGCGGTCGGCAGAGCCGGGGTGCTGTGCCTGCACGGCGGCGCTGATTGTCAGCGTGATCAGCAGGACGGCGGAGGCCGTTCCTAAAAAGTTCGTTTTCATCGTGATGTCTCCTTGTGTTCGGTCGTGTTAGGTTTGGTCGTGTTAGGTTTGGTCGTGTTAGGTTTAGTCGTGTTGAATTCGAGAGTTTCCGGCGGCGGGGCGGCAAGCCGCTTCCAGAGAGAAAGACCGGCGGCGAGTAGGGCGCCGGCGATCCCGGCGGTCACGGCGCCGCCGGGGCAGGAAGTCTGCCCGCAGAACGGGCAGGTTCCGGCAGTTAAGGCATACAGCCCGGAAAAGCCGAGCCAGGCGCCGACGGGCCGGGCCAGTTTTTTGATGAGTAAAACCAAGCGAAAAGACATCTTCCGCCTCTTTCCTTGTTATTGTTCGCTTTTCTGCCGCTTGAAGACTGCCGGAAGCCGTGTTTCCCGGCCCGCAGAAGGGGAAAACAGGCGGGAAACACTGGCTCCCGGCGCCGGATGGCCGCCCAGACGCGGCCAGCCGTCTTGAAACGGAAAATTAGAAACTTCCCGTCACACGGATAATAGCCTGACGGCCCTGCTGGAAGCGGGTGCCGCTGTAGCCGGAGTTGAAGTTGAGGACGCTGACATCGTTGGTCAGGTTCTCCACGTCAAGCTCTAGCCCGGCCGGGCCGAACAAGTGCGGCTGGCCCAGGCGCAGGTTCACAAAGTAATGCGAGTTGCGCTGGCCGTTGTTCAGCACATTGCTGTTGCTGGCGCTGATGGGGGCAAGCACGCTGGACGCTTCGCCGCTGCCGTAGTAGGCATCTAAGCCCGCAAACGCTGACGACTTGAACGTGTAGCTCAGTCCGGCGCTCAGGGTGTTGAGCTGGTCATGGTCGTTGACGATCGGCGCGGGGCCGCCGGTCTGGTCCAGGCCGTTCGGCTTGGCGATGGAGTTTGTATAGGCGAGGTAGCCGTCAAAGCCGACCGGGCCGCGCGGGACGAAGTTGTAGGACAGCTCAAGGCCGTGGACGCCCTGGCTGGTGTACTGCAAAGTTGTGTACGCGCCGAACTGGGTGTAGGGAATCAGCAGGCCCGTATCAAACTCATTGCGGGCATTCTTGTAGTAGTAGGACACTTTGAGCGCCTGCTGGGGCGTGAGGTTGTGCAGCGCGTCCACTTCGTACAAGTCGGTGGTCTGCGGAACTAAGTTTGTGCCGAGGATCGCGCCCTGGGCCAGCGGCGGCTGGGAAAACAGCTTGTTGTAGCTCAGGCGCACCGTGGTCTTGGGCGTGAACGCATACGCAAAGTTGAGGCGCGGCGACAAGTAATCTTTTTTGACGCTATCCGGCGACAGGCTCTGCTTGCCGTAGTAGGAGTCATAGCGGACACCGTAGTTCAGCGTAATCTTCGGGGTTGCCCGCCAGGTGTCCTGCAAATACGCGGCGTTGTAGTAGCCGGAGCGATGCACGAGAACCGTCGGGGTCGCCGCGCCGGGCGTGATCGTGTAAATCTGGTTGCCGAGAGCATCTAAAATAGGGTTGCCGCTGCTGTCCATTTGATAGGTTCCGGCGGGAGCAAGCTGCGGCCCGCCCCCGCTTTGGATGCCTGCTTCGGCGTCCAGGGCAAGCTGGCTTTGGGGAACAATGTTATACAGCTCGTTTCCCGACTGGCGGGTCAAGAGCAGGCCGCCTTTGAACGTGTGCGTCCCCTGCGATTTGGTCAGGCTGCCGGACAGCTCGGTTTGGGCGCTTTTGCGCTGGATCGTCGGGTTGAACTCGATGGAGTTGTCAACCGTGGTCAGAAGGCCGGTCGCCGGGTCCACCGAACCCAGATTGATGGACGGGTTGTTGTTGCGGATGTCGAGGCGCGACGATGACGTTCCCACGGACAGCAGGCCGGTGAGCGCCCTGCCGAAGTTATGGCGGTAGTTGAGGGCGCCGAACTTGTTTTCATCGTTCTGGTAGACGTCCTGCCCGTCGTCCTGCTGGGATTTGACCGGAAGAACCTGGCTGCCGGCAAGGCCGGGGGCTGCCCCGACCCCGGCTTCCGTCCCATCGGCGTCGCGGGCGCCGCCGTAGCCGAATCCCTGGCCGACTGGGGCATAACTGCCCGGCAGGCCGGTCCGGTTGGCGACCTGCGTTTGGGCGGGAGCCGTGTTCAGCAGCAGGGAAACAGTGTCGTTCCGGCCGGCCACATAGTCAATGTTGCCGAAGGCGGTCAGGGCGCGTCCGTGGTTGTGGGCGCTTTGATCGCCCGGCTGGGGCGCTTCGACGGAATTGGCGGTGCTGCGGTTGATAAAATTGAACAAGTAGCGGAGCGGACCGGCCTGGCCGGGCGCGGCCCCGGCCTGGCCGCCGAAGGTCAGCTCCTGGTCAAGCGTCGTGTAGCCGCCCGCGCCGAAGCTCACGGTCTGGAAGGGCTTGATGGTGCCGGCCCGCAGGCTCAGGTTCAGAATGGCAGCGGTCTCGCTGCCGTATTCGGGTGCGTAGCCGCCGGTCAGGATGTCGGTGGTCTGGATGGCGTCGGGGCTGATCAGCGGCCCCGCCCGGCCCTGCAACGCGCCGGGAAACAGGATGCCGTCAATATAGATGCTTGTGGAGGCATGCTCGCCGCGCGGATGGGCGACGTTGTTCGAGGACTCGACAAAGCCGGGGGCGGTCAGGAGCAGGCGCGATAAGTTCTGCGGGTTCGCGCCGGTGGCGGGAATGGTCTGGTTGAACTGCTGGGTGCGGTCGGTGGCGTTTGTCGTTTGATCGCGCGGAATGGTGATGCCCCGGCCGGTCACGGACGTGACGCGCTTTGTCAGGACCACAGTGACATCGGTGCTGGTATCGGCAATGACCGGAAGGGTGCGGACATCCGTGTTGAACGTTACAAGCTGAATCGTGACCCGCCAGGGGCGGATCTCAAGCGGCGGGCTGAGGGCGACGCCGTTTGCGTCTGAAATGGCGTTGAAGTCCGGGTTGACGCCGGCGGTGTCATGGAAAATAATGTTTGCGCCCTGAATGGGCTTGCCGGCGGTATCGCGGACGGTAAAGCGCAGGCGTCCGAAGACGTCGGCATGGACAGCGCCTGCGGAAAGCAGGCAGAGGAGGGCGGAGACGCAGACAGTCTGCGGCTGGGCGAAACGGCGAGTCATGGTGAAGTCTCTTTTCGTGTCGTGCGTGTAGAACGGGGTAGACGAAACGGCGGAGACGTGATACAATCACCGTGGCAACGGACGTGACTCAAGTCACTCGTGACGGTATCGCGTTCGCCAGGCGTGGGGGTATTACCAGTACCCTCGCGCCTTTTTCGGTCCCGAACAGGATTGAACCCAAGAAGGGTTTGAAGTTGTGAAAAACAGTGAAGTTTAAGAGACGTGCGGGGGCGCACGCGGCGAAGTATGGTCGAACGGGTCAGAGACTTGGGTTCGTGCGCGGGCTGAAAGCACAGGCAGAGGAGTCAAAGTCGGAAGCGGAAGCGGCAGGGCAGGAACCAGCGGGCTGAACAGGGCGTTCTCCCACTGGCAGGCGATACAGGAATCCAGGGCCACAGGGACGGCCTGAGAGACCGTGGCGGCTCCGGCATGGAACCGCGCAAGCCCCAAATCGTCGGTGTGGGCCAGTGTCATGCCGCCGCTGATGCCTAAGACGATCAGCGCTAGAAAAAGCGCTGCCGTCCGTAAGTATCGTGCCGGCCTGCCTGTACGGAATTGGTTCACTGCTCGCATTCTACCATGATGAACCAAAAAGTGCAATCACTTTTTCACAAATTTTTAATGACCTGCTCGCGGGCGCACTGTTCTTGAGAAGCAACGATGCTCAGCTGAGGACTGTTTTGTGTGAATGTCGGCGTTAGGTTCGTGTATTTGCTGGACTCGACGCTCGGCCTGTTCACGAAGCCGCAAGGCGCAGGGCGCACACGACAGGGCGCAACACGGTTTGCGCTGACCGGCATGAGTGCATTTACTCTTGAAGCGGCCTTGAGCACCGCCGACTGTCGCAGCCTTCTTCCGCAAAAATAAATCTTTTGTTATTTCTGACTCTGCTTGACAAAACGCGCGACTTTCGCTAAAATGCGTGTATGGACTCTGAAGCCGCAACATCGCAACACGCAACAATTGCGCCTGTGCGCCCCAATGAACCTGGGGATGAACTGGACTGGGAGCAGCAGCCGAATTTGCTGACAACGCGCGAGGTCGCGGCGATCTTCGGCAAATCGGCGGCAAACATCCGCGCCCGTGCGTCACGCGGCGACTTCGGCAACACGGTGACGGGGGAGGATGGTCTGCCGCGCTACGACAAGGGCCGGGTGCAGGCCCTGTATGAGCGGGTGACGCAGCGGGAAGCGCAGGCCCGTTCGGTGACGAACCTGCACGGCACGTCGCCGGTGTCTTATTCTACCAGCTTGTCGCCGATGGTTGCGACCGCGATTGCCGAGATCCAGTCGCAGCACCGCGAACAGATTGCGCTCTGGTCGGCCCGGTTTGAGGATGTTCGTCTGGCCGCACAGAGGGCGCAGGAAGAAGCGCAATCATTGCGCGAGTTGCTTCGCGAACGAGAAGAAACAACCCGCGCAACACTCTCGCACATGGACGCGCTTTACGCCGAAAATCTTACCCAGCTCCGGTCGGCCCTGACTCAAGAGCAGGCGCACAAAACCGAGCTTGTTGCGATGAAAGAAAACGAGATTGCGCGGCTGAAGTCGCTGGAAAATAATGCACCGCGCCGCGAGTCTCTCTGGCACCGGCTCTTCGGCGGGTAACTGTTCGGCAAATAATCTTATGAAACAAAAATACAAAGTCAGCGTGTCGTTCCAGGGAACAGCAGTTCTTGAGATTGAAGCCGAGTCGCCGGAAGACGCGCGGCTTCTGGCCGCCGAAATGACTGTCGGTGATCTGGCCCGGCCCGCTCACTCCGACATCTCGACGCTGAAAGTGATGGCGAAAGAAATTATCCTTGCTTCCTCTCTCAGCGGTGAAGACGAATCGCAGGCTGAGAACGCCCCGCGCAAGCCGCGTCCGTCGGGCTGGTATCGCCCTCACTGACTTCGGCCCCGCTTTGTCTTTGTTTCCCGGAGACCTTCGCCATGCCCCCACGGATATTGCTTCTTCTTCTGCTGTTTCTTTTGCTGTTGTGGCCCCAGCCGTCCCAGGCGCAGACTTCGCCTGTGCAGACTTCGCCTGTGCAGACTTCGCCTGTGCAGACTTCGCCTGTGCAGACTTCGCCTGTTTGGTTTCCAGCGCCTGCCGAGGTGCCGTATCTGGCGGCGGAAACCCGGCTTCAGCACTTTGCCCTTTGTCCGCCGGCAGGCTTTACACTGATTGCGTCCACTTCTTTTGCCAGCGGGCGCAAAGAATACAGGTTCATCGGAGCGCGGCGCGGCGACGGCTCCGCGCCGACCCTGATTGTGACAGCGGAAGTTGGGGAAAAGGCCGGGGCGGGATGGACGGTGGCGGAGGGAATGCGGGAGCTGCTGCACACGCAGGACGACACGCTGACGCTGGACAAAATGACGGACACGCAGCACGGCAGCGTCAGCGGCTTTGCGGCGCTGCGGGCTTACGGCAAAGGCAATGCCCTGGTCAACACCCATATTGACGGCCCCGGCGTTCTGCACCACCGGCTGGCGCATCTGATCGTGTACGGCGTGGGAGACGACCGGCTGGCGGTGATCGCGCTGGCGCTGGATTTGGAGCCGCATGTCGGGGCGTATGACCCGCAGGCCCTGCTGCGGATGGAAGCTTCCATGCAGACGCTGCGGCTGACCGACGCGCCTCCCCCGCCGCCCGCCCCAATGGTCGCCATCCTGCCCGGCCAGTGGCTGCCCCGCGCCGACCTGCTTTCGTTTTTAGCGCCGGAGAGCGTGATCAACGGCCTGGCAATTCGTATCCCGCGCGGCTTCGACCCGATCACGCTTGATTTTGGCGGCAAAGACGCTTCGATGTTCGGCTTCGGCTGGCAGGCGCATGGGTCACAATCCTCGGTCGTCCTGCGGTTCATCATTGAGACCCTGCCGCCCGGCGAGACGCCGCGCTCGCTGCCTGCGGTGATGACCGACCTCGCGGCGGCGGAAGGGGAGCATCAGAAAAACTACACCCACTCGCCGATCGAGTACGGAGTCACCGGATTTGGCGCGTCCGGCCGCTTCACCGGCAGCGGCATTATTCCCGTGCTTGGGAACTCGGTCGTCGTTCCGCGCACCTGCACCGTCTACGGCATTCTGACCCGGACGCAGTTTATCCGCATCGAGGCGCTCACGGCTGACCCGCGCGGCGCCTCGCTCATGCAGGTCATGGCGGCCTCGATCCTGACAGGACGGTTTGCCGCGCCGGAAGCACGGTAAAGTTAAAACCGCCAGTTCAGGTCTTCGGGCGGGATGCGCCGGTGGGTCCAATTAAGCTGCCGCTCGGTCAGCCGGCAGTCCACGAACCACCAGGGATAAGCGAGCGGGTCATGGATGCGGAACGTTTGCCGGTAGCTTTGGATGGCCGGAAACGCCGCGCAGAAGCCGCACCGGTGGAGCGTGAGGAAGAGCGCGAGCAGACGAATTCGCAGCTTGACCGCGCTGGTGTTTTCGAGCGGGATCGCCAGCGACTGCGACAGCGCAAACACTTCGCGCTGGGCCAGGTGCAGGGAGACCGTGTCAATCCCCTTTAAGATGCCGATCTTATCGGGGATTTCCGTCTCGTGCAGCCGGGCGGTGAGTGTCAGCACATAACGCTCAATGCTGTCCGACCAGCCGTCTTCGACGCGGCGGGCGACAGCAACCACTTCTTCAAGCTGCGGCGCTTTCCCCAGATAATCCCGCAGGTGGGTTTCCGCCCATTCCCAGCGCTTGATGGTTTTCAAGGGCAGCCGCCCCATGTCTTCGGGCCGGCAAAGGCGGCAGATGCCGCCGCGCGTCCCCAAAAGGCGGCTGTAGGCGAACTCGATGCCGGACGCGGAGGCGCGAGGGTCCAGCAGCCCTTCGACCAGCCGCGCATACCCTTCAATCAAGAACTCTAAAGCGTCGTGCGAAATCTCCGGCGGCGGCGCAGCGGCGCGAATTTCCCGCGCCAGGCTCGCGCACGGTCGCCGCTCGGCCTCCGTCAGCCCCGCCGTTGAAGCGGATAATGATGCCATAAACGTAGTGTCTCCCCCGTTTATTGTCGGCAGATTATATTATTTCGGCATACGGCAAAAGTGACAGGCGCCCTTTGTCCTCTTCTCCGACAGGCGCGTTCGCTATTCTTTATCCGGCTTGTCCTGCTTCTTGCCGAACGCATAGCCTGCACTGCCGCTGGCAATCGCGGTCAGCACGGTAGACGCATAAAGCTTCTGTGCTTCTGTGGCATTTGACTTAATGGCGAACAAGTAAACGCCTAGACTGACAAAGACAAGGAGCAAGACGCCGGCGTAGCTCCGCTTCAAGAGCGCCAGAAGCCGCTCATGCGCGGCGTCCGCAGTTTCGCGCGTTTCCCGTGACTGACGCGCCCCCGGCGTCTCAAACTTCATCTTGGCTTCTGTCAGCGAGCCTTGCTCCAGCGCACTTGCCATCTGGTCGATGTTCACGACATCGAGTTCTTTGTGCTCGTCCATAAGATTGACTCCTCTAATTAAATGCCGATGATTTCAGTCGTGAGCTGATTGTTACTGTCGGCCAGTCCAAGTTTCTTTCCGTTTTTGCGTGCTTCGACGGCGACATCCAGCAAAACGAGAGACTTGCGGAGAACATCGCTTTTCGTACCGTGGAGTTCCTGGGCCAGCGATTGCAGCTTCTCGTAGAGCTGAGGCGAAATGTCAAGGCTCACCCGAACTTTTTCATTACTTCCCTTTTCACGGCTCACGGCGTTTGCATCTAACATGGGTGTTTTCCATTCTCATAGTTCATTACGCAAAATATACCCTGATTTTACACATTTTTTACACATCTACTTGAAGCCTCTTGACTCTCCTGCGTGTCATCGTCTATACTGCACCTAATTACGGCCTTGATGGGGAAGAGTAGGCGGGTGAAACTGCATCAGAGAGGAAGCGCCGACGGCTGCAAGCGCTTCCGCAGAGTTCACCGCTGAAGGTCGCCCCGGAGCCGTTGCCGAGAAATGAGTGTCCGCGCTGAAGCTTAGGTTTCGATGCGGGAAGCGAGGTGGTATCGCGCATCGGCTTTTGTCAGCCCCTGCGTCCTTGCGATGGGTTAAACCCTGTCGCCGTGGACGCGGGGGCTTTTGTGGTTTTGACGGGAGCAGAGATTATGGAAAAAGCATACGAGCCGAAGGATGTGGAAGCGCGGCTGTACCCGGAATGGGAGGCGGCGGGGATTTTTCGCGCGGAGCCGACGCCGGGGAAGCCGAAATTCAGCATCTGTATCCCGCCGCCGAATATCACGGGCAGCCTGCATATGGGCCATGCCTTGAACCATGCCGTGCAGGACACGCTGGGGCGCTGGCGCCGGATGTCAGGCGATACCGTGCTGATTTTGCCCGGCGTGGATCATGGGGGGATCTCGACGCAGACAGTGGTGTCCCGCCAGATCGAGAAAGAAGGCGTAACGCGCTTTGATCTGGGCCGCCAGAAGTTCGAGGAGCGGGTCTGGGCGTGGAAAGAAGAATACGGGGAGCGGATCGTGTTTCAGCTTAAGCGGCTCGGCTGCGGCTACGACTGGTCGCGCCAGCGGTTCACGATGGACCCTGGCTATAACGAGGCGGTGACAGAAGCGTTCGTGCGCTTCTTTGACGCGGGCCTGATTTACCGGGGCAAGCGGATGGTGAACTGGTCGGTGGGACTGCAAACGGTGATCTCGGATATTGAGGTAGAAAATATCGAGGCCGACGGCTCGCTGTGGCACATCAACTACCCCTTTGCCGACGGCTCCGGGTCTGTGACGGTGGCGACCACGCGCCCGGAAACACTGTTAGGGGACACGGCAGTGGCCGTGAATCCGAATGACCCGCGCTACGACGGCAAAATAGGAAAGATGCTCCGCCTGCCACTGACGAACCGCGAGATCCCGCTGATCGCCGACGATTACGCCAATTTAGAGTTCGGCACGGGCGCGGTCAAAATCACGCCCGCGCATGATCCGAACGACTATGAAGTGGGTTTGCGCCACTCCCTGCCGCAGATCACGGTAATCGGCTTCGACGGCAGGCTGACCGAAGACGCCGGGGTGCGCTACGCGGGCCTGGACCGCTTTGAGGCCCGCGATCTGATTGTCGGCGACCTGGAAGCCGCCGGGGCTTTAGAAAAGATCGAGCCGTACAAGCATTCCGTGCCGCACTGCGACCGGAGCAAGACGGTGATTGAGCCGCTGCTGTCCGAGCAGTGGTTTATGAAGATGGCCGGAACCGAGATCGTCAAGAACGCCACGGATATTGTTGCGGACGGCCAGATCGAGTTCAGTCCGGGCCGCTATGCGAAGACCTATATAGACTGGATGGACGGCATCCGGGACTGGGCCTTGTCGCGCCAGCTCTGGTGGGGTCACCGCATCCCCATCTACTACAAGCCCGACGGCTCGTTTGTCGCCGCCCGTACTCTCGCCGAAGCAATAGAACGCGCCGGAACCGACCAGCTTGTGCAGGACGAGGACGTGCTGGACACCTGGTTTTCGTCGGCTCTGTGGCCGTTCGCGACTTTGGGCTGGCCGAAGCAGACGCCCGACTTAGATTACTTCTACCCAACGGACTTTCTGACCACGGCGGGCGAGATTTTACGGCTCTGGGTCGCCCGCATGGTGATGACCGGCTTGGAGTTCACCGGCGAAAAGCCGTTCTCCGATGTGTATATCCATGCAACGGTGCTGGACAAAAAAGGGCGTAGAATGTCCAAAAGCCTCGGCAACGGGATAGATCCGGTAGAGATGATTGACAAGTACGGGGCCGATGCCCTGCGCTTCTCCCTGCTGCGGCTGGCCTCGAAAGGCCAGGACATCAAGTTCAGCGAGGAGCGCGTTCCCGAAGCCCGCAACTTCGCGAACAAGCTGTGGAACGCGGCCCGGTTCGTGCTGCTGAATATGGAACCCACCCCGGCGCAAGCGCCGACCCTCCCGAAACGGGATGGTGAAGAGCTAGAACCTCTGCGTCCTCCCGTTTCGGGAGGACCCCTGCGAAGTAACTTGTTACGAAGCAAGGAGGTGGGTTCCCTCCCGGAGCGCTGGATTTTGTCGCGCCTACAGCGAACAATCGCGACCGTGAATTTGTCACTGGCGGCGTATGACATGGATGAAGCGTGTTCAGCCTTGTACGGATTCGTCTGGGGCGAATACTGCGACTGGTTTGTCGAGCTGTGCAAACCGTCCCTGCAAGGCGAAGACGGCCCGGCGAAAGATGCGGCGCGGGCGACACTCTACACTGTGCTGGAAACGACGCTTAAACTCCTGCACCCGATTATGCCGTTTGTGACCGACGAAATCTGGCGGCAGCTGCCGGGCAAAACCGAAAGCATCAGCCTGGCCCCCTACCCCGCTTATGACGCAGAGCTAATAGACACGGAGGCCGAAGCCGCCGTCGGTCTGCTGATCAACAGCATCACGGCTTTGCGCGGTCTGCGGGCGGAGTTTACGCCGGGCGGACTAGAGAACGAGGCCGCACGGGCCGCAATGCTGACCCGCAAACTCTCGGTTGTTGCGGTCCCGGAGACGGATGCCGCTGCGGCGGCACTCACAGCGCAGCTTCCGGCGCTGATTGCACTCGCACGTCTCGGCGAAACGGCTGTTGCGGCCTCGGCTCCGACTGACGGCAAGTATGTCCCGGCGGGTGTTCCCGGCGCGGCGTTCTATGTGCCGGCGGGCGAGTTGCTGGAAGGCTTGGACCCGGCCAAAGAGTCGGCGCGTCTGGCGCTGGAGATCACGAAGCTGGACAAAGAGCTGGCGGGGGTCAATGCACGCCTGAACAATCCGAGCTTTGTGGAACGGGCGCTGCCGGAGGTCGTGGAACGGACACAGGCAGATGCGGCGGAACTGGTGCAGCGTCAGGCGAAACTGGCGATGCGGCAGGGGCTTCTCGCGTAGGGCGTAGGGTTTACCCCTACCCTCCTAATCTTCCCGAAAAGCAGGCCGAGAAGAAAAGCTGGGCAGGGGTAAACC
Source organism: Capsulimonadaceae bacterium (assembly GCA_965277885.1). Taxonomy (GTDB): domain Bacteria; phylum Armatimonadota; class Armatimonadia; order Armatimonadales; family Capsulimonadaceae; genus JANXMY01. The sequence goes on from CBDIDS010000003.1 coordinate 2,873,922, forward strand.
CTGCCCCTACGTTGGACGCGGTTCCTGTCCGCGTTTATGGTACAATCACGCTTAATGACCAAGCCGCCGTTGATTACCACCGTCAGTCCTCTGCCCCTTATTTGCGTACTGGCGCTTGCGCTGGCCCTGCGGCTCTGGGGGATCACCTGGGGGCTGCCGTCAGCGACGCATTACTTTTCGTATCACCCGGACGAAAGTGTCGTGCTGGAAACGTCGTCGCTGACAATGAATGTCTTTGCGGGACGCCTGCTGCCGCATTTTTACAACTACGGGTCCTTGCAGCTTTATCTGGTCTGCTTCGCGAACACGCTGGCCGCGCTGTTCGGAGCCGTAGACATTGTGCCTAAGAACTTCGCGGGGTGGTATCCGCAATGGGCGAAGATGTACCTCTTTGGACGCCTGCTGACTGTCGGCATGGGGGTCGGGACTGTTTGGACGACTTATGCGCTGGGCGCAGCACTCTGGGGCCGCCGTGCGGGTCTTGCTGCGGCCTTGATTCTCGCGGTGACGCCGCTTCATGCCCAGCAGTCGCACTTTCTGACGGTAGATGTCCCCGCGACATTCTGGGGCATGCTGTCTCTGCTGTGGTCGGCACGTCTCGCGACCGATGACCCAAAGCCGCTCAAAGCCGCGCTGCTGGCGGGCCTCTTCGCCGGCCTTGCCGCCGCAACCAAGTACAACATGGCCCTCGCCGTTCTGCCCCTGCTGATCGCCTGCGTCCTAAACTCTTCACCTTCCCGCTTCGGGAGGGTCGCAGCTTGCTGCGGGGTGGGTTCCACGGCCTTCCTCCTCGCGTTCTTCGCCGCCTGCCCCGGCGCACTCTTAGAAACCGGCACGTTCCTCAAAGACGTGCGCTTCGAGGCCGTCCATGTGCAGAATGCCGACGACTCGACATTTCGCGATACGGGCAATGGCTTTGTCTATCACATTACGCATAACTTAGATGCCGGGTTGGGGCTGCCGCTTCTCGTTCTGGCACTGGCGTCCGTCGGCTATGCGCTTTATAAACATCAGCGCGGCGATGGACTATTAGCAGCGTTCGCCCTGCCCTACTACATTTTAATCAGCCTCGCCGCTGTGCGCTATGCCCGGTACACAATTCCATTACTGCCGATCTTGGCGTTATGGACTGGCCGAATGCTGGCGGACGGCTCGCGCTTGCCTCATCCCGTGTTGCGGCGTGTTGCGGTCACTGTTGCGGCGGTCGGCTTTGCCGCCACGTTTGTCAATGCTTTGCTTCTTGTGTCTGCGATGGCGGGCGTTGATACACGAGACCAAGCTTTGTCCTGGCTCAACTCCGGTGCCTCCATCCCCGCGAAAATCGGGTTTGCGGTGCAGCCCTGGTTTGGGACGGCTCCCGTCAGTCCCTATTTCCCGCTGCCGGGCCTGGGAGCTTGGGAGGCAGTGACGCCGCCTGAGTTACAGCGCCGGATTGTTTACAGCGGCAAAGATTGGGACACGGCAGCGCTGCTTGCGGATAAGCCTGATGTCGTTGTGTTAAGCGAGTATGACTACGATGACGCGGTCCGTGTCCGCGATCGCGCCGCACTGGCGTATCTGGCGGCGCTGAAACAGAATTATGCACCTGCGGCGGCCTTCCTGCCCGCCCTGCCGTACCCGGTGAGCGGGTCGAAAGAAGGAGATGGTCTGCCTGCGCGGGGACTGCCGCATGATATGCTGTATCCATCACCTGATATTATCATTTACCGGCGGGATGGATCATAAGGGAGAGACGGATGAACGCAGAACGTGCGGAAAAAATCTTAGACCAGTTTGAAGGCAAGCGCATCTTGGTAGTGGGCGATGTCATGCTGGATGAGTATGTTTGGGGCCGGGTCAGCCGGGTTTCGCCGGAAGCGCCGGTGATGATTGTGGACGCCGACTCGCATACGTTCGTGCCGGGCGGGGCGGCAAATGTCGTCAACAATGTCTGCGCCCTCGGCGGCAAAGCGCTGATTGCGGGCATTGTCGGGGAAGACGGCGCGGCGACGACGCTGAAGGAAAAGCTCGTCGAAGAAGGCGCAGATGTTGCGGGGCTTGTTGCGGTCAAAGAAAGGCCGACTACTCTGAAAACCCGTGTCATCGCGCACACGCAGCAGGGCGCACAGCAGGTTGTGCGGGTAGACCATGAGCGGCGGGATGCGATTGGCGCAGACGTGCAGGCGAGTCTGCTGGGATTCCTGAGCGGCGCGATTGCCGGCTGCGACGCTTTGCTGCTGTCTGACTATCAAAAGGGGCTGCTGGGGCGTGAGCTGGTCAAGTCTGTGGTGCAGACAGGTCGGGCGGCGGGAAAAGTCATTACAGGAAACTTGAAGCCGAAGGGGATCGGCAGCCACTGCCGCTTGACCATGATGACGCTGAATGTCTTTGAAGCCGCCGAAGCGTCGGGCCTGCTGCTCGGCGACGGCGGAAGCGATACGGGAACTCTCCGCGAGGCCGGGCGGATGCTGCTGCGAAAGTCCGGGGCGGACAACGTCCTGATCACGCGCGGGGCGCACGGCTTGTCGCTGTTTTCGGCGGACGGCGAGCAGTTTGATCTGCCCGCGCATCCGGTCGAAGTGTTTGACGGGACCGGCGCGGGGGACACGACGATTACGACGCTGACCCTGGCGCTGGCGTCGGGGGCGACCCCGGCGGAGGCGGTGACGCTGGCGAACGCCGCCGGCGCGGTGGTGGTGCGAAAGCTGGGCGTGGCAACGGCGACGCGGGCGGAGATTTTAGACTGCGTTCGAGAGTAACGCGGGAAATGAGGCGTGGAATTGAAGTTCTACGCTGTATGCCTGCGGCATTACTTCGTATGGGGCGCAGACGCCTAATGTCCACCTTCGTGGACAAAGAATAGAACACCAGATATAGTCTTCTCCTGTACCCGCGAAGGCGGTTACTAGGCGTCTGCGCCCCATACGAAGTAATGCCGCAGGCATACAGCGTAGAACTTCAGTTCCACGCTCTCTGCTACGGAGCCGGTACGGCAGCATCCGTCTTCGGCGCACGGAGATGGACGCTTTTGGCGACCGGCGCGGTTTCGTCGCCTTCGGTGGCAACGGAAACCCGCGTGTCTATGGTCAGGTCGGCGAACGTGCCGGTGGGCTGACCTTTAACGTCGCCGATTTTGTAGATTTTCGCGGTGTCGGGAACCGAAACAACGACGGTTTTCTTGCCGTGCGTCAGCGTGATCGTCTTCGCGGCGGCGTCCACGGCGGAGATTTTACCGCTGACATGGGGCCGCTTTGCCGGAGCAGGAGTCGCGGCGGGAGCGCCGGGGACAGCCGGGGCGACCGGCGGGGTCGGATTGATCGGCGTTTGGGCGAAGGCAGCAAGCGGGCAGAATAACGTCATTGTCAAGGCCATAGGCAAAAAGCGGCGCAGCATGGGTAAGTTCCTCCAAGAGTTGAGTTTGCTGACAATGAAGACGCAGAATTTCGGCCAATGTTCACCGAATACGACAAGAACTCAGGGGAAAAGCAACGATGACCTATTGTTTAGGCGTCATGACCAAAGACGGTTTGGTGATGATGTCCGACTCGCGCACGAATTCCGGCTACGACCAGGTGAACGTCTGCCGCAAAATGTACCAGTTTGTGCTGCCCGGCGAGCGCGTTTTCGTGCTGCTGGTCAGCGGCAGCTTGTCGCTGACCCAGAGCATCATTACGCTGCTGGGCCGGGACTTCGACCGGGGAGTGGGCTTGGCGTCCGCCCCGTCCATGTATGATGCCGCGCGGGTGGTCGGCGAGCAGGTGCGCCAGGTGTCGGACCTCGACCGGGCGGCTTTGGAGCGCGACGATTACCGCTTCAACGTTCACTTTATTCTCGGCGGCCAGATCAAAGACCAGCCGCACGACCTGTATTTGGTCTATCCGCAGGGGAACCCGCTCCGGGCAACCGAAGACTCACCGTTCTTGCAGATCGGCGAGCATAAATATGGCCGTCCGATCTTGGTGCGCGGCATCCAGTACGCCGAAACACCACTGGAAGAAGCCGCCAAGTATGCGCTGATCTCGATGGACTCGACTATGCGCTCCAATGTCACGGTCGGCCCGCCGATTGATCTGGCGATTTACGGCAAAGACGAGCTGGAGCTGCATCGCCGCCGCCGCATGACTGCCGCCGACCCGGACCTCCGCAATATCCATGCCCAGTGGGAAATGGCCCTGCGCCGGGGCGTTTCCGAGCTTCCCGCCATTGACTTTGAGACGTTCGGGCAGAAGATTTGACTCAAACATGAACATTTACCTGAAAGCAATCGGGATCGGCGCAGTCGCCGGTATGAGAACCGCGTCGGCTCCGGCATTCACCAGCCATTACTTTGCCCAGCACCCATCGCTGTTTTTGGAAGCGTCGCCGCTGAAGGGCCTGGGGCGGGCGACGACGGCGAACGTGCTGAAGTTTATGGCGGCGGGCGAGCTGGGGGCGGATAAGCTGCCCCAAGCGCCGAACCGGACTGATCCCGCTCCGCTCGGCGCACGGGCCGTATCGGGCGGCGTCTGCGGGGCCGCCGTGTTCCTCGCGGCAGGCGAGCGGGCAGAGATAGGCGCGGCTTTGGGGGCGGCGTCGGCAGTGACGTCGGCGTTTTTGTTTATGAACCTGCGGCGCGTGATCGGCAAGGCTGCGAAGCTGCCGGACCCGGTGGTTGCTGTCGCGGAAGACGCACTGATGCTGGGGATAGGCGCGGCGGTGTTTTCGGGCGCGTAAAAATACTTGAAAATTATTGTTGAATGCCCTAAAGAACTCTCAGCACGTTACCGAGAATAGACTTGTTACCGGCCAGAGTGGCCGAATAGCAGCATCACGATAAAATCAACGACACGAACTAAAACGACAAGGCAAACCCGGCGAAAGTCGGGGACGCAAAGCTACCGGGTCTAAGGCCCTTCTTTCGGGAAGAACGCTATGATCGCCCAGCCGCCGCACCGACTAGGGGGCAAACCATGAAAATCACGAACGACGAAGCCATCCGGGCCAGCAGCATTGACCCGATTTCTCTGCCGAAATTGCAGCCGCACACGCCGCAGCCGTCCAAGACCGTCGTTCCGGGAGCCGGACCGGCAGCCCAGGTCGAGATCTCGGCTCAGGCGAAAGCGCTTGGAGCTGCCAAAACCGAAGCCTCAAGCTACCTGCCGGCGGTCCATGCCGCGCCGGACATCCGCCCCGATTTGGTCTCTAAACTGAAAACGCAGGTGGACAGCGGCGCGTACCATGTGTCCAGCGCCGACATCGCCGACCAGATCGTGCGCCGGGCGCAGGCCGATAAAATTCAGTAGATAAAATTCAGCAGACGTACATCTGTTCGGTTTTTGAGCAAACGCAGAGGCATCCGCCTCTGCGTTTTTTTGTGTCTGTCCCTCCCCCGCACGCAGGAGTTTTGCCGCCGATGCCGAACTTAACTCCCACAGATAGACGAACAAAGGAATACACGCATGGCTTGGACATTAGCAGTCGTCAACCAGAAAGGCGGGGTCGGCAAGACCACCACGGCGGTCAACCTCGCGACCTCGCTCGCGCAGGCGGGCCGCCGAGTGCTGCTGATTGACTGCGACCCGCAGGGCAACGCAACCAGCGGCCTGGGACAGAAGGAAACGGTCGAACAGAGTATTTACGATGCTCTCACTGGCGGCGCGTCGCTGGCCGACGTGATTTTAAGGGATGTCGGCGTGCCGGGCCTCGACCTCGCTCCGGCAACCCTTGACCTCGCCGGGGCGGAAATGGAGATGTTCCAGGAGCTGTCCCGCGAGACGATCCTGAAGAAGATCATCAAGCCTGTCGAGAAGAACTACCAGTACATCTTCATTGACGGCCCGCCCTCGCTCGGCCTGCTGACCCTGAACATTCTGACGGCGGCTGACGCGGTGCTGATCCCGATCCAGTGCGAGTACTACGCCCTGGAAGGCATCTCGCAGCTGATGAACATTGTCGAGCGGGTCCAGCAGCACCTGAACCCGAAGCTTGCCGTCGGTCTGGTCATTCTCACGATGCACGACGAGCGGATCAACTTGTCACGGCAGGTTGTCGCCGAAGTGCGAGAGTTCTTCGGCGATGCCGTCGCCCAGACCATCGTGCCGCGAAACGTCCGTCTCAGCGAAGCGCCGTCGTTCGGCCAGCCGATTGCGCTCTACGACCCGAAATCAAAAGGGGCTGTCGCCTACGCCGACTTAGCCCAGGAGATCATTGCACTTGGAAAAGAATAACACTCTGGAAAAGAATAAAACCCCTGACAAAAGCCGGCTCGGTCGCGGGCTTTCGGCGCTGATCCCGCCGAGCGCGAAAAGCGCCGTCACGCCCCGCGCCGAAGAGGTTCCCCAAGCAAAGACGCCCGCCCCACCCGCTTTCACTCAGCCCGCCGAGCCTGACATCGCCGGCAGCGCAGACGATGGGGTCCAGCAGATTTCGATTGACAAGATCATCGCGAACACCTACCAGCCGCGCTCGGAGTTCGACCAGGCGGCATTAGAAGAGCTGACCGCCTCTGTCCAGGCCCACGGCGTCTTGCAGCCGGTGATGGTCCGCCCGCGCGGCGGAGGCCGGTATGAGCTGATCGCCGGAGAGCGCCGCTTCCGCGCGGCCCGCCAGGCAGGTCTCACGCGCATTCCTGCCGTCATCCGCCAAATGACCGATGAAGAGTCGCTCACGGTCGCTTTGATCGAGAACATCCAGCGGGAAGACCTCAATGCGATGGAAGCCGCACGCGGCTACCGGCAGTTGCTGGATCAATTTGGCCTCACCCAAGTGGAGCTTGCCCGGCAGCTCGGCAAGTCGCAGTCCACGGTCGCGTATGCTTTGAGCCTCCTGCGCCTGCCGCCGGAGATGCAGGACTCCATTTCCAGCGGTCAGCTCACGATGGAACACGGCAAAGTGCTTCTGTCCGTACCGTCGTCCGAGCGCCGCCATGCCTTGTGGTCTCAGATGCTTTCGCTGAATCTCAATGTCGCCGACTCCCGCCGCCGGGCTTTAGAAGAGCCAGCAGTCGTGTCCAAAAGCCGTCAGCCGGTGCCGCCTGTCGCGGATGATGCCGAACTGGTGGAAGATATTCATCTCGCGGCGATTGAAGACCGTCTGAGGAGTGCGCTTGGGCTTAAAGTCAAAATCCGCAACGGACGCAACGGGCGCGGGACTGTCACTGTAGACTTCTCCGATATGAACGAGTTGGAAATCGTGATTGACCGGATTATGGGCTGAAAACATACGACTCTTATGTCGTACTATGCGTTGAAGCAAGAGATGACTCAAGAGTCGTGCATTTCGTGCAACTGAAATTCTATAGCAGATTGAACTTGACGGCAAGAACTTTTCATCCTGATTAGTCTTCTTGCGTAGGTCGCGGCGCGTTGCCCGAATTGGAATAGACACCCGGATTTCCAATCCGGGTCTTCTATAATTGATTGTCTACCTGCGTGAACATAAGAGAAGATCAGCCTCATTCGCAGTTCCTATGTCTGCGAAGGCAGACAATCGCCCGTTAAAAGACCTGGAATTCCATTCCAGGGACTTACGCATGAGGTCTATTATACGACTCTTGAGTCATATCTTGCTTCAACGCATAGTACGACATAAGAGTCGTATGTTGAAATGTAGGTTGTATTAGAAAGAAAGACATGAACGCTGAAATTGTTTCGGTTGGAACCGAGCTGCTGCTGGGGCAAATTGTAGATACAGATGCCGTGTTCCTGGCGAAGATGCTGTCAGGGCTTGGGATCAGCATTTACCATCGGTCTACTGTCGGAGATAACCCCGAACGGCTGCGGGAAACGCTGAAACTGGCGTTCTTGCGGGCTGATTTAGTCATCACGATTGGGGGACTGGGACCGACCCAGGACGATCTGACCAAAGAAATGGTCGCGGACGTGCTGGGGGATACGTTTGTCGAAGACAAAGCGCATAGCCAGTGGCTCAAAGACCGGGCGACCCTGCGCGGCTGGGGCGACCTGCCGGAAAGCTTTGCAAAGCAGGCATTAGTTCCCGTACAGGGGCGCGGCATCCCGAACCCGCAAGGAACCGCGCTGGGAGCGCTGTTTGAGATCGGCGGCAAGATTGCCATCTGCCTGCCGGGGCCGCCGAACGAGCTGATCCCGATGACACACCAGACCGTCGAGCCGTATCTCAGCGAGAAGACCAGCGGCAGCCGCATGGTCATTTTGTCCAAGACGCTGCGGATTGCCGGCATGGGTGAGTCACTGGTGGAAGAACGCGCCAAAGATTTAATGGCATCGGACAACCCGACGGTCGCGCCTTATGCGAAGACCGGCGAGGTGCATCTTCGGATCACAGCCCGTGCCAAGACGCCGGAAGAAGCGTCGGCGCTGATCGGCCCGCGCGAAGCCGCGCTCAAGGAGCGGCTAGGGGACGTTGTGTACGGCGTGGATGACGAGACGCTCGAAGGCGCGGTTGTGGGACTGCTGAAGATGCTCGGCCAGAGTGTCGCCGTTGCCGAGTCCTGCACCGGGGGACTGATTGCCAAGCGCATTACGGATGTCCCCGGCGCAACGGACATCTTCGGGCTGGGCCTGGTGACATACTCCAACGCCGCGAAGATCAAGTATTTAGGCGTTCCGGCGGAAACGATAGAGCAGACCGGCGCAGTCAGCCCGGAAACCGCGAAAGCGATGGCGAGGGGAGCAAGGGTCGCCGGCGAGTCAGACCTTGCCGTCAGCACCACCGGGATTGCCGGGCCGGGTGGGGGAACAGAAACAAAGCCTGTCGGCACCGTGCATATCGGGCTGGCGTGGGACGGCGGCGTCATCTCCGAGCATCATCATATCTTAGGCAGCCGGGCCGATGTCGCCTACCGCGCCTCGCAGAACGCACTCGCCCTAGTTCGACGGTTCCTGATGAACCCGGATGATCCGCAGTTCCGTGAGGGCTAAACGCCATGAACTACTTCTTTGCAGTGCTGCCCTCGGAAGAAGCGCGGGCGGGTCTCGCAGAGCAGGCTAGGCTGTGGAAGGGAGTACTGGGGTTGCTGCCGAAGCCGCTTCCTTCCCGCTGGTACGACCCTGCGGACTATCATGTGACACTCAAGTTCTTGGGCGACTTGGCAGAAGTTGACGATGCTGTCATTCTTGCGGGCCTCGCTGCCGCGCAGCCAGCCTCTCCTTTCATCCTCACTGTGAAGGGAATGGGGGCATTCCCAGACCTGGCAAGGCCGCGCGTACTCTGGCTGGGCCTAGAGCAGAACCGGCATTTGTTGGAACTGGCGGCGTCTCTTGAAGCCGGGGCCGTCTTGGGCGGGCTGACCAGAGAAACGCGCCCTTATCAGCCGCATCTGACAGTCGCACGCAGCACGCCGCCCCCAAACCCGGCTTGGATACATATTCCTTTTAGCAAGGAACACACGTTCGCTTCTTTCACTGTAGACCGCTTCGTCCTCATGCAGACCCTGCCGCCGGAGAGCCGTGCAAATGGGGCGAAAGCAAGGTACAATCTCGTACACACGTTCCCCTTTGGGAACCCGGCGATTTCGGACGTATCATAAGACGGATCGCCGAGGGCGGCAAGGAGCATCCACTATGGATAAAGATAAAGCGCTTGACATGGCGCTGGCGCAGCTTGACAAGCAGTTCGGCAAAGGCAGCGTCATGCGCCTCGGCGAGTCGCCGCGCATGGCCGTGGAAACCATCTCCACCGGGTCGCTTGCGCTTGACATTGCCCTCGGCGTCGGCGGGGTCCCGCGCGGGCGGATCACCGAGATCCATGGGGCGGAGTCGTCGGGCAAGACGACCATCGCCTATCATATTGTCGCCGAAGCCCAGCGGGCGGGCGGCGTTGCGGCGTTTATTGATGCCGAGCATTCGGTAGACCCGGAATACGCCCGCAATTTAGGCGTAGACATCGACAAGCTCTTAATCTCGCAGCCGTCCACCGGCGAAGAAGCCTTGGAGATCATGGACGCGCTGGTGCGGTCCGGCGCGGTAGACGTGGTGGTGCTTGACTCGGTCGCGGCGCTGGTCCCGAAAGCCGAAATCGAAGGCGAAATGGGCGACAGCCACATGGGCCTCCAAGCCCGGCTGATGTCTCAGGCCATGCGGAAGCTGAACGGGTCCATTTCCAAAACCAACACGGCAGCAATCTTTATCAACCAGATCCGGGAAAAGATCGGCGTCATGTTCGGCAACCCGGAAACGACCCCCGGCGGACGGGCGCTCAAGTTCTATGCATCCGTTATGCTCGATGTCCGGCGCATTGAGACGCTGAAGCAGGGGAACGACATGGTCGGAAATAGAGTAAAAGTCAAAGTCGTCAAGAACAAAGTCGCCCCGCCGTTCCGCCAGGCCGAGTTCGACATCATGTTCGGCAAGGGCATTTCCCGCTCCGGCTCCATCCTTGACATCGGGGTCGAGATGGAGCTGATTTCCAAGCGCGGCGCGTTCTTCTCCTACAGCGAGACCCGCATCGGCCAGGGCCGCGAGAACGCCAAGACGTACCTGGAAGAGCATCCCGACATGATGGACGAAATCGAAAAAGTCATACGCGGCAGCGACAAAGCCGCCGCAATCCTCACCGTCGGCGCGGCGGAAGAATAGCGCAAGTAAGCAGGGGAAGTTCTGCTTTCCCTGTCCATGCGAAGTCAAGGAGGATAAATGCAAATTGACAATCTGCGGTGGGATGACCTTATCATCGATAAGCTTTCCGCGAAGCATAATGTTGAGGTTTGGGAAGTTGAAGACATTTTCAGGAATACCCCCAAGTTTCGGTTCCAGGCGCGAGGCCACCGGACGGGCGAGGATTTGTATTCCGCGTCAGGCCGAACAGACGACGGGCGTTATTTAGTCGTATACTTCATTTATAAGCCGCCGCATGAGAATCGTCCATTGCGGGAAGGGCTGATCGTGAGCGCCCGCGATATGACGAAACAGGAGCGAAAACAGTATGACCGCAAATAAAGAAACAGTGAATGCTGAAGAATCTCGACGGCAAGAGCTTGAAGAGGATTTGCTTTTCTTCGCAAAAGAAATTGAACACTTCGAGACGCACGATATGAGTGAAGAGTTAGCAAACGCGCCGGAAGTCCATTTCGAGATCAACCTGCCGCCCCGTCGTACCCATTTCTCCATCGAAGCGGCCCTTGCCGCTAAATTGCGCGAAACCGCCCGGCAGCGCGGCACGTCTGCCGAGACTCTGCTGAATGAGTGGGTGCGGGAAAAGACGGCGGAAACCGAGACGGTCGGCGCGGCGAAATAGGGGAACGCGATTATGCTGCAAGGGCTGCGCTCACAGATTTATCAAGTGTCTGACTTAGACGCGGCGAAAGCCTGGTACACGCATCTTCTCGGCCACCCGCCGTACTTTGATGAGCCGTTCTATGTCGGCTTCAGCGTCGGCGGCTATGAGCTGGGCTTGCAGCCAAGTGAGAACCCCGACGCAGACCAGGCGAAAGAGGCTATGACGTATTGGGGCGTTCCCGATGCCGAAGACGCTCACGCCAAGCTGCTGGCCCTCGGCGCGACACCGTATCAAGCCGTACAGGAGGTCGGCGACGGAATCAAGCTTGGCGCAGTGCTTGACCCGCTCGGCAACCGTCTGGGCGTGATCGAGAACCCGCATTTTCTGGCGGCACTGGCGGGGCAAGATGCGGGCGAGGGAGTGCCGGGACTGACGTTCTCCCTGCACATCGGCCAGAGCCTGCTGGAACAGGTGCAGTCGGGGGGGCGGTCAGCCAGAGTTAGCCTAGAAGAGTACATCGGCGAATGTGCTGTCGATGGTTTGATCAGAGGATACCGATAAAATATGTCTGCACTTGAACAAACGCGCTATACGCCGGAACAGTATTTAGAGAGGGACCGCAAGGCCGATCACCGAAGCGAGTATGTCAATGGCGAAATGCTGGCGATGGCCGGGGCAAGCCGGGAACATAATCTGGTCGTCACCAATCTGGTGCGCGAGGTTAGCCTGGCTCTGCGCGGGCGGCCCTGTGAGACTTACTCCAACGATATGCGGGTTCAGGTCAATCTCACACGCTATGCCTACCCTGATTTAGTCGTCGCCTGCGGCCCGCCCCAGTTCATAGACGGGCAGCTTGATACGCTCACAAATCCCGTTGTTGTCATCGAAGTGCTGTCGCCGACAACAGCGGTGGATGATCGAAGCTGGAAGTTTGCCCATTACCGGCGGCTGGAAACGCTGACGGATTATGTGATGCTGTCTCAGTTTCAGCCGTTCATCGAGCATTATACACGGCAAGGCAATGGGCAGTGGGTGCTGACGGAAGTGGCCGGGCTGGATGCCGTGCTGCGTTTACCCTCTATCGCCTGCGATCTGCCGCTGACGGCGATCTACGAGCGGGTGGAGTTCGCGCCGGACCCGGAGATGCCGGTGCTTGAAGTTTGGCAGACACAGACGGAAGAAAAAGCGAAATGACGGTGACGCCGGAAACCAACGAAAACATGTCGGCGGAGGTGCTTTTTATGTCGCGGCTTGAACTTTATCGTGAACTCTATGAATACGAGAAGGACTGCAATGAAAAGATGCTGGGCATGATCGAGTCTGTCCCCGCAGCAAGCCGGAGCGACGCCCGGTTCCAGCAGGCGGTTTCTATTGCCGGGCATTCGGTCGCCTCCCGCAAGAAGTGGCTAAACCGCATGAAGGGTGAAACACTCCCCGAAGAAGAAAAGTGGGCAGCGCAGTGGTACGACGAGAAGTGCAGGTTTACCGCGCTTGGCCCCCGCTTCGACGACACTGCCCGTCAGTGGGCAGACTATCTGGCAAGCTTAGACGAAGCCCAGTTGGCACAGAAGTTCGAATTTGCTGAGGGGAAAGAACACTTGAGCCTGCCGATTGAAGTGCAGGTTATTCACCTTTTTGGTCATGCTTCCTACCATCGAGGGCAAGTTGCCGTGCTTGTGGACCAGCTTGGCGGAGAAGTCCCGCTCATTGATTATGAAGACTGGTGGTGTGCGAACCGGCGCGAACCCGAAGCTGTCGACGCTTGAGTTTTGGCGGACACAGGCAGACAAGAAAGCGGCAGAAGAGAAAGCCGCAGAAGAGAAAGCCGCAGAAGAGAAAGAAACACAATGACAACGGTGATACTGCCGCCGGAGTTGGAACAGGCGATTGGAGAAGACGCGCGGAAGCGAGGGATCACGGCGGAAGCAGCCGCGCTGACGGCGCTGCGCGAGCGGTTTCTGCCGGAGATGTCGTTTGGCGGCACGGAGGATAACCTGAGCGAATGGGAGCTTGAGATCAGTGCGGCGGCGGTGGCCGTCGGCCTCGCGCCGGCAGACCGCCCGGAGGAACACCGCTGATGCCGGAGATTACCGCACTGGAACCGCAGAAACGGCCCGGACGCTTGAACGTCTTTGTAGACGGCCACTTTGTCATGGGGGTAGGGGAAGCGGTTGCCGCCGACCTGCGCCTGCGGGTCGGCAAAGAAATGACCTCCGAAAAGCTGCTCGAAGTCGCCGGGGCGGAAGAAGTCCAAAAAGCGCTTGACTCAGCACTGCTGCTGCTCGAAGTTCGGGCCAGAGCCAAACGCGAGATTGAAACGCGATTAACCCAAAAAGGCTATGAGCCGAGTATAATTGAGCAGGTGGTAGAAAAGCTGGTGCGGCTGGAACTCCTCAATGACGCCCAGTTCGCCGCTCAGTGGGTCGAAGCCAAAACCCGCGTCGGCGGCAACCGCCCGGTCGGACGCCGCCGCCTGTCGTCGGAGCTGTACGCCAAAGGAGTCGCCAAAGACCAGATCGCCGAAGCCGTTGAAGTCGTTACCAATGCCGACGAGCTGGCGCTGGCCCGTGCGGCGGCAGGAAAGAAAGTCCGCGTCGTCCCCACCGACCGCGAGCTGTTGCAAAAAGAGCGGCAAAAGCTGATGGGCTTCTTGCAGCGGCGCGGCTTCGGCTGGGAGACCGTCAAACAGGTCACGCGCGAGAGCCTGCCCGCACGGGGCGACGCCGAAGAAGACGACGACTTCGACCCGGAAGAGTAACCTGATGTCTAAGGCATCCGATGGTAGGCTTCATGTCCGGCAGCAAGTTGTCTCAGGAGACCTATTTGGGGAGACGCAACTATGAACGCACTTTACCCTGCGAGATCGGATATAAGCCTCTCGGAGATTTGTAAAAAGCTTGTAGTCGTGTTCGAACTCGCACCGTTTGAGCATCTCCATCGTTCTGATCATCTTGAGACAGCGCAGTCGGCATCCGTTGTGGCACCTTTTCAGATCACGATCACGCAATATTTTGACCCAGTGACACTGGAAGATGCTGAGCGTTTAGGCCCGCCCGATTTCTGGAACTTGGCGTGGAGAACTGCGGTAGGGTTTTTCTTCAACTACCAAGTTGAGGTCTCACATGGAGCAGTCACAAGGAATAAGCGCCGGAAGATTGCCCGCAAATTGCGCTCAGTCTTTGCGGAAATTAGGCTTCATGGCGAACCTCGAAGCCGCATAATGTAAAATGACAACTCGCATAGAAGAAACAAAAACCGTAGTTTATGATTACGAGGAGATAGCTCCAAGAGTGAAAGCCGCGCTTCGGCGGGCGTTCCCGGAAAATTCCACGATTGTCACGAGTCCAGGCTATAAAGGCCGCGTTCACGCGAAAATTGTGTCCGAGCAGTTTAACGGCATGACAGAGCGCGATAAGCAGGCGTATATCTGGGACGCGCTCAATGATGAGCTGTAGCCCTCTTTTGATGATTTTTTCATAATTGGACGCACGCCGTGCAGGAAACTCCGTGAACTTCGGCGAATGGATTATCTTTGGGTTTACTAATGGCTTGACGGGGAACGTGATGTAAGAGAACACGAGTTGTCTTGACTTTTGGTTGTCTTGAGAACGAAACCGTCCGCTCAACCTCAAACATGACCGGGTTCAAATCTTGGTTCATGTCAGTTTTTGGGGATGAGGGAACGATGATTATTTATTTTGCGGTTCTGGGGGTCGTGGCACTCGCCATCCTCGCCGGAATCCTATTCTTTTACTCCAAACCGCAGCGCGAAGCGCTGGACAAACAACTGGCCGCACTGGACGCCGAGCGGGAAACGCTCAAAACGCAGGCTGACGCCCGGCAGAAAGAACTGCTCGTCGAAGCCCGCGAGGAAGCCCTGCGCCTGCGGGCGGAAGTCGAGGCCGACAACAAGGACCAACGCGCCGAGCTGTCGCGGATTGAGCGCAAGCTGACTCAAAAAGAAGAAGCGCTCGACGATAAAATGGCGGTCATGGACGGCCAGCGCGAAGCCCTGGCTTTACAGGAGCGGGCCTCCCAGCAGCACCTGACGGAAGCGTGGGAACTTAAAGAGCAGCAGCGCACGGAGCTGGCCCGGATCGCCGGCCTGTCCCCGGAAGACGCCCGCGCCCTGCTGATGAAAGATACTGAAAACCAGGCCCGGCACGATCTGGCGCGTCTCGTGATGCAGATCGAAAACGAGGCACGCACCGAAGGCGAAAAGCGGGCACGCTCGATTGTCGCGACCGCGATCCAGCGCATCGCCGCCGACCATGTCTCGGAAACCACGGTGTCCGTGGTCCCGCTGCCGTCGGAAGATGTCAAAGGCCGGATTATCGGACGCGAAGGCCGGAACATTCGGGCGTTTGAAACACTCACCGGCGTAGACGTGATCATCGACGACACCCCCGAAGCGGTTGTCTTGTCGTCGTTTGACCCGGTGCGCCGCGAAGTCGCACGGCTGGCGCTCTCGGCCCTGATCATGGACGGGCGCATTCATCCGGGCCGGATTGAAGAGACGGTCGCCAAAGCCCAGGAAGAAGTCGAGCAAAGTCTGCGGCTGGCCGGCGAGCGGGCCGTGATGGAATCGGGGGTCACGGGCCTGCACCCGGAGATTGTCAAGCTCTTGGGCCGGATGCGCTACCGGACTTCTTACGGGCAGAACTTACTCGACCATTCGATTGAAGTCTGCCACATCGGGTCCAGCATTGCGGCGGAGCTTGGCGCAAATGTCACCGTCGCCAAGCGGGCGTCGCTGCTGCATGATCTCGGCAAAGTCGTGCCGGACTCCGAAGTGCCGCACGCGCTTTTGTCCCAGGAGCTGATGCTGCGCTACGGCGAAAGCCCGGCGGCGGCGCACGCCGCCGGGGCGCACCATGAAGAAATCCCGATGGACACGGTCGAAGACGTGATCGTCCAGCTTGCCGATGCGATTTCCGCCGCCCGGCCCGGCGCCCGCCGCGAAATGCTGGAAAGCTATGTCAAGCGCCTGCAAAAGCTCGAAGCCCTGGCCGATTCGTTCCCCGGCGTCGAGAAGACTTACGCCGTCCAGGCGGGCCGCGAGATACGCTTGATGGTGCGCCCGGAGATCATTGACGATGCTTCGGCGCACAAGCTGGCGTATGACGCCGCAAAGAAGATTGAAGAAGAGATGGATTATCCGGGCCAGATCAAAGTGACGGTGATCCGCGAAACCCGCGCGGTCAACTACGCGAAATAGGTGGCAAAGGCGATGCGGGAAACGCCGGGCGATTGAAATCGCGGCAACAAAAGCACAAAGTCCACCTTCGTGGACTGAAAACTACTCTTAACCTGCGAAGGCAGGTTTCGCGTACTGGTTGCCGCGATTTCAATCGCCCGGCATTTCCAGGCAGCACCGATTTAGGAAAGAGCGATGGATTATCGTGCGAATACTGATGCTCGGCGATGTTGTCGGCAAAAGCGGCCGTGACGTTGTCCAGACAATGCTGCCGACGCTGAACGAGATGTACCAGCCGCACTTTGTCATTGTCAACGGCGAAAACTCGGCGGCGGGACTCGGCATCACGCCGGAGATCGCCCGGCGGCTCTTTGGCAGCGGCGTGGACGTAGTCACGCTGGGGAACCATACCTGGAGCAAGCGCGATATACTGGAATATCTAGACCAGGAGCCGCGCCTGCTTCGCCCCGCAAACTACCCGGCAGGGACACCCGGCAAAGGCTTCGGCATCTTTCCCTGCCGCTCCGGCGGCGGACGGGTCGGGGTCGCAAACCTGCTGGGCCGCGCCTTCATGGAGCCGCTGGACGATCCGTTCCGGCTGGCCGACACGATTTTAGAGTCGTTTCGGGGTAAAACAACCGTGTCGTTCTTTGACTTCCACGCGGAAGCGACGTCTGAGAAGAACGCTTTCGGACATTATTTGGATGGGCGGGCCAGCGTGGTCGTCGGGACGCACACGCATATTCAGACTGCCGACGAGTGCATTCTGCCGCGCGGGACAGCCTTTATCACCGATGTCGGCATGGTCGGTCCGCAGCATTCGATTTTGGGCATGAACCCGCATGAAAGTGTCCAAAGATTTGTGACCCAGATGCCGCACCGGCTGGAGGTTGCCCCCGGCCCGGTTGTTTTATGCGGGATTGTCGCCGACGCCGATGATAAAACAGGCCGGGCCTCGCGCATTGAGCGCATTCAAATTCGGGACATACACTGAACGCAGACTTCAAAGTAACGCAGATTTTCAATTGAGGAAACGGCAAAATGCAAAAAATGCTTCTCGCTTCCCTGCTGGTTTCGCTGTCGGCCCTGTACGGGGCGGCGTTCGCCGCGCCGGAAGTGCCGATTTATGACGGCAAAACACTGACGCAGGACAGCCTCTTTGTCGGCAACTGGGGCGGCGGCAGCGCCGCCGAAAGCACGGACTTGTTTTTGTTCGGCGGCCATTCGCTGAAAGTCACGACGCTTGATCCGTATCAAGGCGCAAGAATTACCCTGCTGACCCCAGCAGCGCTGACCGGCAGCGGCCGGATGTTCCAGCTCACCCTTCAGCGCGGCCCAGTCACGCTGCATTACAACCCGCAGACGGTTCCGGGTACAACGCAGACAAATCCGCAGGATACGACGGGCGGCGGCTACCCCGGCGGACGGCGTCGCGGCGGAGGCGGCTTCGGTGGGCCGGGGGGACCGGGCGGCGGCAACTTCGGTGGGCCGGGGGGACCGGGCGGCGGCAACTTCGGCGGGCCGGGGGGACCGGGCGGCTTTGGGGGCCAGAGAGGCGGGCGGGGCGGACGCAGCGGACGCGGCGGCGGACAAGCCGCGCCGCTGATCCCGCTGATCTCCAATCTGCGCTTGGAATTCACGCTGACGGACGGACGCAAGGCCGACGTTTTAGAGCCGATCCCGACTGTCGTCGATCCCATTGCCGGAGAAGGCTGGTACAGCGTCAATGTCCCGCTTTCCGCCCTGAAGTTCGGCTCCGGCGGCCCGCAGATGCTCCAAAGCGTCACGGTCGCCGGCGATCAATTCGGCGTGTTTTACATCGGGCAAATGCAGCTCGCGCCCAATGTGGCCCCGCCTGCCGAGCCGGCAGTCACGCCCGATGACAATGCCCTGCCGGACAATCAGTTGCCCGGCGGCCAATTCTCGCCGGAACAAAACACGCCGCCGCAGCAAAATCAGCCGCCGGATCAGCAGCCGCAGCGCGGACGTGATGGGTAGCGACGAAAGACTTATGGCGCTTTCTGAACAACAGCCTAATAGTTCCCTTGATCTGCCGCGCCGGCGCGGGCCGGTGCGGGCGCTTCTCGTTTCGCTCCGGCCCAAGCAGTGGATCAAAAACCTGCTGCTGTTTGCCGGCCTGCTGTTCACGCTGGACCAGGATCACACGGCCCGGCAGTTTGGAGAAGCCGCGCTCGGCTTCGTGCTGTTCTCGGCCCTGTCCAGCGTCGTGTACCTGGTCAACGACCTAGCCGACCGGGAAAGCGATCAAAGGCACCCGAAAAAGCGCCGCCGCCCCATCGCGTCCGGCGAGCTGTCCCCGGCGCTTGCCCTGTCCGCCGCCGCCGTGCTGGGCGTTGCGGGCCTGATCGGCTCGTTCTGGCTCGGCACGCGCTTCGGCCTGATCGCGCTGCTGTATTTTGCGCTGACCGTCGGCTACACGTTTAAATTCAAGCACGTCGTCATTTTAGACGTTCTCGTGCTGGCGGCGGGCTTTGTTTTCCGGGCCGTGGCCGGAGCGTTCGCGGTTCATGTCGGCATCTCCCCCTGGCTGGTTCTGTGTACGCTCATGCTGGCGCTCTTTTTGGGACTGTCCAAGCGCCGGGCCGAGCTGATTTCCGTGCAGCTTGCGGGGACACCCGGCACGCGGCGTATTTTGGAGGAATACTCGCCTGCGCTGCTCGACCAGATGATCGTGATTGTCACTTCCGCGTCACTGATGTCTTATTCCCTCTACACCATCACTTCCCCGACAGCTCAGACTCACCATTACTTGATGCTCACCATCCCCTTCGTCATCTACGGCATCTTCCGTTATTTGTACCTGATGCACCGGCACTCGCTCGGCGAGTCCCCCGACGCCGTCTTAGTGGAAGACAAGCCGATGCTCCTCAACATTCTGCTGTGGGGCCTGACCACGGCGCTGATTGTCACCCACACCGTCGACAAAGTGCTGGCGCACTGACAACCCGCCCCGGCTCAAGAACCCCTCCCGCTATGCCGAGGGCATGGCGGGAGGGGTTCTTTTCAGGTATAATCTCTTCTAGCTTACTCT
Source organism: Capsulimonadaceae bacterium (assembly GCA_965277885.1). Lineage (GTDB taxonomy): Bacteria > Armatimonadota > Armatimonadia > Armatimonadales > Capsulimonadaceae > JANXMY01. Next base: position 2,893,325 of record CBDIDS010000003.1, read on the forward strand.
CGCACCCGAAAGGCACTCCATGAAAGTCGGTCTCATCGGCCTGCCCGCCTCCGGCAAGACCACACTCTTTAATGCCCTCACGCGCGGCGACTCAAGCCCCGCCGGGGGTGGCAGCGCCGCGCTGGTCTCCGTCGTTCCCGTCCCGGACCCGCGCTACGATTTCGCGATCAACTTATTCCACCCCAAAAAGCGCACGTCGGCGACAATCGAGTTCACCGACGGCGCGGCCCAGCTTTCCGGCGACAGCAGCAAGACGACCCAAAAGTTCGGCGCAGACTTTTTTGTCGGCATCCGCTCGGTGGACGCACTCGTGCTGGTCGTCCGGGCATTCGAGACCCCCTCCCTGCCCGCCCCCCCCGGCGGCCTGAACCCGCTCAAAGACTACCAGGCCATCACCGAAGAGCTGCTGCTGGGCGACCTGACCGTCATCGAGACCCGTTTGGAGCGTATTGACAAGCAGCTCAAGACCCGCAAACAGGGCGTTCCCAGCCCGGAAGTCACCGAGCGCGAGATCCTGCTCAAAATCAAAGCCGTCTTAGACGACTTCAAGCCCGTGTCTTCCATAGACTTGGACGAAGACGAGCGGCGCATCACCAAAAACTTCGACTTTCTCACCGGCAAGCCGCTGATCGCCGTCGCCAATGTCGGCGAAGGCGATCTCGCGTTGGGGTCCGATCTGCCGCTTCTCGCTTCCCTGCGCGACCAGTGCGCGTTAGAAGGCATCGAGCTGATTACCCTGTGCGCGTCCGCCGAAGAAGAAGTCGCCCAGCTTGACGCCGCCGACCAGACCGAGTTCCTGGACGCCCTCGGCATCGCCGAGCCTGCCGCGTCCCGCCTTATCCGCGCCGCGTATAGCGCACTCGGCGTCATGTCCTTCTTCACCGTCGGCGAAGACGAAGTCCGGGCTTGGACCGTTCCCGCCGGCGCGAATGCGCTTGCCGCCGCCGGACGCATCCATTCTGATTTAGCCCGTGGCTTCATCCGCGCCGAAGTCTTAGCGTTCGACGACCTCATCGCCGCCGGCACCGAAGCCGCCGCCAAAGCCGCCGGCAAGTTTCGCTTAGAAGGCAAAGAATACCCCGTCAAAGACGGCGACATTCTGAACATCCGGTTCAAGGTGTGACGTTATGCACTCGCGTACTTATCTCTGTGACCAGTGCGGCACAACGCGCCGCTCTCCTCTCACGCCTGCTTGGCGTAATGGGCAACCCTATTGGCCGATGGACAACGCCCCACAGCATTGCGGCGGAGCCATGAAGCCGCTGACCTACGAGCAGGGAGTGGCAGCAACTCATATAGAAGCTCCTGATCGTGTTCAATGGGCTATCCGCGGATTGCATATTCTCAGGCGCGGCGGCAAACGCAAATGGATACCAGCAATAACGCCTCGGCAAGTGGAACAAGCTCAACAGCAGTACGCTGACTATTTGGCGAACGGAGAAGAAGCGAGACAGCAGGCGGCAAAAGTGGAAAAGTTGCCGAAGCTTGAGCCGTTACTGACGTTAGCAGGCTCCATACCTGCGGGTTGGAAAGATGCCCTTTAAGACGAGCAGCATTGAGGAACCATGTGCTGAAGCACACGGCTATTGGGCGCAGACGCCACAAACCCACCGCTTCGCGGGGCTAAGACCTATGCTAAGATGCTCTGAGTGCGCCGAAGGCGTAGTTTTCGGCGTCCACGCCCAATAGCCGTGTGCTTCAGCACATGGTTCCGGCCTCTTGATTTCTCCATGAACTCATTCTTCACACAGCTTTTCGGCAATCGGGCGGGCGGGTCTTCGTGGCTGGCGGCGCTGTCAGGCATTCTGCTGTTTGCGCTGCTTGATCTGCTGCTGACGTTTCTGCTGCCGGGGCGGTTCGCGCATACGACCCAGGCCGCGCTGATTATTAACGGCCTTGCTGTGCTGCTGTCGGTGCTGATCGCGCCATTTCTGATCAAGCTGTTCGACAATATGCAGACGACGCTGGCCCGGCAAAACAGCGAACTGCGGAGCCTGCACGCGATTGACCGGGCCATTGCCGGGACGCTGGACCTGCCGACGATCCTGAGCGTAGCGATCAAAGAAGTCACGCTGGCAGTAGACGGCGAGTTTGGGGCGCTCTGGCTGCTGTCCGAGAACGCACAGCCGGAGCCGGTGGCGTCGGCGTTCTACAACCTCTCGCCCGGCGTTCAAGGGCCGCTATCGGAGCGGCTTGGGACGGGAACCGCCGACCTTGCCCGGCGCACCGGCGTCACCCAGCGGCGGCATGGGCTGGAAGACACCTGGAAGACTGACCGGGCGGCGTCCCTCCTGAAGCTGCGAAGCGTCATGGTCGTGCCGATTTTACAGGGCGAAGTCGTGCTGGGCTTGGTTCTCGTCGGCAATCGAGGCGGGGCGCTGAACCCGCTGGCCGGCTTTACGGAAGAAGACCAGACACTGCTGGAAGCAGTGAGCGCGACCATCGGCGTCGCTGTCCAGAACGCCCGGCTGTACCGGGAAACTTTGCGCCGGGATGAGATCCTGCGGGCGCTCGTGGCCCGAACGGGGGAAGCCGTCGAAGCGTCGTCGGACGCCCCGCTTCTGATGCAAATTTTGGCCGACGAAGCCGCGCGTATTCTTACCTGCCGCCGGGTCGCGGTCTACGGCTACGACGACGCCTCGCGGCAGTTTGTCCCGCTGGCCGCGCACGATGCCGAAGCGGTCCGGGACGAGACCGAGCGGGGCCGGACGCTCCGAAACTCGTTCTACGAGAACCCGCTGACCCGCACTGTCGAAGACCTGCCGGGGCGGGTGACGCACGGGACACCCGCCGATGACACGCCCGCGTATTATGTCCAGAATGCCGCCGCCGCGCTCGGTTTAGACGCGAAAAATGCGGCGTTTTTGAACAGCCCCGGCTACTTGTTCGTGCTGCGCTCCCGTGACCAGAACGCCATCGGCCTGCTGTGCCTGCTCGATACCGGCCCGCGCCTGCGCCAGAATGACTCGGCGGGCTTTGCGCTCGCGCTGGCCGCCCAGGCGTCGGTGACACTTGAAAACGCGCGTTTGTTTGCCGCGCTTCAAGCCGCGCACGATAAGCAGCGCGACATCGCCGAGACCATGCAGTCGAGCCTCCTGCCGACTGTTCCGGCCCGTCTCGGCACGGTGGAGTTCGCGCACAAATACCAAGCCGCTTTAGAAGAAGCCTTGATTGGCGGCGACTTCTACGATTTGTTCTCGCTCGGCGGCCCGCTGCTGGGCCTCGTGCTGGCGGATGTCTCCGGCAAGGGCCTCAAAGCCGCCGTCCAGACCGCCATGCTCAAATACACCCTGCGCGGGTTTGCGCAGGAAAACCCGACCCGGCCCGGCGCAGTCCTGGCCCGTGTCAACGACGTTCTGTGCAGCCCGATGTCCAGCCATGATGGCTTCGTGACGCTGTTTTACGGCGTCCTGAACACCGACACCGGCGACCTCGTTTACGCCAGCGCGGGCCACGAGCCGCCCCTGCACCGTGCCTTAAAAACGGGCCTTGCTCTGCCGCTGCCGGCGGGCGACGGCCTCGCGCTCGGCGTTCTGCCCGGCTGTCCGTACAGCGAGTGCCAGCTGACGCTTGCTCCCGGCGACCTGCTCCTGCTGTATACCGACGGCCTGACCGAAGCCCGCGCCGAAGACGGTTCCTTCCTCGGCCTCGACGGCCTCGCCGCCCTCCTCCCCGCCGCCGATGTCTCCGCCGAAGCCGCCGTCGCCGCCATCTACGACGCCGTCACTAAATTCGCCGCCAACGTCCGCCGCGACGACGTCGCCATGCTTGCCCTCCGCCGCCTGCCGGAGTAGTTTCGCCGTGGCCTCTGCCACGAGCCGAGGTCGCATTTGCGGCAGCCGTATTTCGGCAGATCATAGAACCAACTCCACGCGCCTAATCCTTCGATGTCGTCCTTGTGCCTCCGCGCAGTCTTCTCAAACACGCCTTCTCGTACTCCGGTATACCGGACCCAGTTCCGAAAGTCACCGCTGACATCACCGCTGCCGACACTGTAGAGCCGAAGAGTATGTTTATCCCGATCATAAAGAACGGTGCTGCTGGCACCATTGCTGAAAACCGTTAATGTCCACGACACACGAAACTGCCGGGCTTGCGGGTAGGTCTTCAATGCGTCCACGAAACTCAGAAACGGCCCTCCCGGTGCATCATAGGCAGCCTGAACGTGGATATTCACGAGACTGCCCTGCACTTTCGTAACCGGCACAAACGGATCAGTCGCTGCCGGCGGCTGTGCGAATGACAAAACAGCGAATGTTAGTATCAGTAGCTGTACGAAAGTACAGGTTAAGTATCTCATGTCAGCCTTTCTATGATCACTGCGGCGTCAGCAGGAACGTAAACGCCTTCACGGCCTGCGTATCCTCCGGCGTCTTGAGAATGCTGCCTTCGTTAATAATCGTCAATCATGTTGTCACCCAAAAAAGTTTACGGGCAACACGGTCAAGAAGCTGAGGGCAGCGCTTGAAAGCAGCAAAAGAAGCGTTTTCATATCGGCAGTATACCTACATTCGTAGTCAATTTTGCGCTCTCCCTTGCCATTTCGCCCAAAATAGAGTATGATAGCGAAGGTTCTCTCCGTTGTCCCACTTGAAAATTCAGGCAATGCGTGAACACGAAATTTGCTGAAACGAACTCATGGCTTCATTAGAAGCAGATTAGAAACCAAGCACATAGAAACAAGGAGCCTCGCCTGTGGCACTGATTGAACGAGAATTGATGGATCGAGAGCTGACCCAAGACGGCTCAGACAACATCATTGCGGAAAACGAATACTTGATCCGGCGGGACGCGCCGCTGTCGGAAGCGGACCCGGATGTCTATGCGGCTGTTCTCAAAGAAGAAGGCCGGCAGAACGACAAGCTGGAGCTGATCGCCTCAGAGAATGTCGCGTCGCGGGCCGTCATGGAAGCGCAGGGGTCGGTGCTGACCAACAAGTACGCCGAAGGCTACCCCGGCAAGCGCTACTACGGCGGCTGCGAGTATGTAGACATCGTCGAGCAGCTTGCGATTGACCGGGCCAAAGAGCTGTTCGGGTCGGACCACGCGAATGTCCAGCCCCATAGCGGCGCATCGGCCAATATCGCCGTTTTCACGGCGTTCTTGCAGCCCGGCGACACGATTTTGGGGATGCGGCTTGACCAGGGCGGACATCTCACCCACGGCTCGCCGGTCAACTTTTCCGGCAAGTTCTACGATGCCCAGTTTTACGGCGTTGACCGCGAAACAGGCCGGATTGACTACGACGAGTGCGCCCGAATCGCCCGCGAAGTGAGGCCCAAGATGATCACGTCCGGCGCATCGGCCTACCCCCGCGAGATTGACTTCCCGCGCCTGCGGGCGATTGCCGATGAAGTCGGGGCGCTGCTGCTTGCCGACATTGCTCATATTGCCGGACTTGTCGCGGCAGGCGAGCATCCATCTCCGGTCGGGTTCGCCCACATCGTCACGACGACCACGCACAAAACTCTGCGCGGCCCGCGCGGCGGCATGATTTTGTGCGACGAACAGTACGCGAAAGCCATTGACTCGGCGGTTTTCCCCGGCACCCAGGGCGGGCCGCTGATGCACGTCATCGCCGGCAAAGCTGTCGCGCTCAAAGAAGCGCTTGCGCCCGGCTTTACGGCTTATCAGAAACAGATCAAGCGCAACGCAAAAGCGCTGGCGGCGGGCCTGATGGCACGGGACTTCACGCTCTTTTCCGGCGGCACGGACAACCATCTGATGCTCGTTGACTTAAGGCCGCAAAAGCTGACGGGCCGGACGGCCCAGGTGGAGCTGGACAAAGTCAATCTGACGACCAACAAGAACGCCATTCCCTACGACACCGAAAAGCCCTGGGTGACCGGCGGCCTGCGCCTCGGCACCCCCGCCACCACCAGCCGGGGCCTCGGCGAAGGCGAAATGGATGAAATCGCCGCCTGCATTGCCCGGACACTGACCCACATCGGCGATGCGGCGACCTATGACGCCGTGCGCCGGGATGTCAAGTCTCTGTGCGACCGCTTCCCCGGCTAGGCGCAGCGCCGAAGAGGAACACGTCTTTGAAAACGCTCCGCAGCCTGTGTCTCGCTTTCTGCTGTCTTGCTTTCTGCCTCGGCCTGACGGCTGCGGGCGCGTCCGCCGCGCCGTTTAGCAGCCCGCGCGGCTACAGCCTCGCCGTGCCGCCCGGCTGGCGGGTGGATCGCAGCCGTGCGCTCGGCAATGACGTGGCGGTTCGCGCCGGCAAAAAGATGGACACGGCCCTGCTGGGGTTCCTGCCGACCCTTGCTGTCAAGATCCTGCCCGCAAGCGGCTTCACTTTAAACGCGCTGAAGCAGCCGATCATCGGGGCCTACCGCCATGCGTTTCCAGGCTTTTCTCTCGTTTCTCAAACGTATTCGACCGTCGGCGGCGTCCGGGCGCTGGACATGACGTTTACGCACTCGCAAAACGGCATTCTGATCCGCGACCGCCAGGTGGTGGCCCTGAAAAACCACACCCTATATTTCTTCACGACCGTCTGCCCGGACGGCTTCCACGCCGAATACGACCCCGTGTTCGCCCGAACGCTGGCGTCCGTGCATTGGAAAGCATGATGTGCTGATCACTGAGAGCGGATGTTGGGAAGAAGAGGATTCACGGATGAAAGTGCGCGATGTCATCAAGTGAGTAGAAGCCGACGGCTGGTCCTACATCGGTACGGTCGGCAGCCATCGCCATTTCAAGCACGCGACTAAATCCGGCAAAGTGACGGTTCCAGGGCATCTTTCCGATGAAGTCAAGCCGGGAACCCTTTCCAGCATCTGGCGGCAAGCGGGATTGAGGAAACCAAGCTGAATCCACAGTCTGAATATCTCGTGATTTTAGAGCGAGGCGAGCGGAATTGGGGCGCTTACGCTCCGGATATTTTAGGGTGCATCTCGACGGGCAAAAACAAGGGGCAGACGCACCGCAACTTTGCGGAAGCTCTGCAAGGCCATTTAGATTGGATGCAAAGCGACGGCGACCCGATCCCAGTCCCGCAGGCGGAAACCGAGATGGTCACGATCACCCTGTCCGGCCACGCGCCGCGCCGCTACTTGATTATCTTGCAGCCGACGCCGCTTGGGAACTGGACCGCGAACCCTGCCAACTTGCCCGATCTCGTTTTGGAGTTCTCGACCCGCGCCGAGACCCAGCATCTGCTCCGGGTCGTCTTGCAAAGCCATTTGGAAACGCTGCTTGCCGCCGGGGAAGCATTGCCCGAACCTGCTTCCGAGGCCGCGACTGTCACTGTTCATCTCGCGGATGCGCGTGTCGCCGCCTAATGCGAGGAAACTCTTCACTCGCAGCGGGAGCCGATTGGCGGAAAGAGTAGTACGATTATGCCTCTTTGGAGACTGCCCTGGCTGGCGTTCCTGCTGGCGCTCATTTTGAGTTATCTGCTGACGCCGCTGGTCGGCAAACTGGCAACCCGCTTCGGCGCGGTGGCCGTGCCGCGCGAGCGGGACGTTCACAGCCGGCCGCTGCCGCGCTGGGGGGGCCTGGCGATGTTCGGCGCCTTTATCGTCACGCTGGGCCTCGTCTACTGGTATCACGCGCTGTTCCACGCCCAGTACCCGTGGACACATCTGCAAGTGGAGCGCTTCGTCGGCGTGCTGGCGGCGGCGTCGGTGGTCGCCGTGGTCGGGGTGATTGACGACAAATTTGAAGTCTCGGCCATCTGGCAGTCGCTGGCGCTAATTGCGGCGGGCGGGATTTTGGTGCTGTTCGACGTGCGGATTGACGGCATCACGAACCCCTTTGCGCCGGTGCCGCTGCACCCGCCGAAACTGGGCGCGGATGCGTCCAACTGGGTGGCGTTTCCCTACTGGTTCTCGGCGTTCGGGACCATGCTCTGGGTCTTCGGAGTCGCCAAAACTGTAGACTTCATTGACGGCCTGGATGGCCTCGCCGCCGGGGTCTGCGCGATCTGCGCGACAACGCTGGCCTTGATGTCGGCGGCGGCCAAGTCGCCGCAGTATGAAGTGACCATTATCGCCGCTACGCTCGTCGGCGTCTGTGTCGGCTTCCTGCGCTACAACAAGCACCCGGCGTCTATTATCATGGGAACAGTCGGGGCGCAGTTTCTCGGCTTCACGCTGGCTGCCATTTCCATCATCGGCACGTTCAAGATCGCCGCCACCGTTTCCGTCGCCCTGCCCGTATTGGTGTTAGGAGTTCCAATTTTCGACGGCATCCGCGTCGTCACCCAGCGCACGATCGCCCGGACGCCTGCCTATTTGCCGGATAAAACATCGCACATCCATCATATTCTCTTGAAGAAGTACGACGGCTCCCAGCGCCGCGCCGTCTACATGATCTACGCCCTCACCGCCGTCTGCTGCGCCATCGCATTGGTGCTGTTCCGGCTGTAACGGAGAAAAACAATGGACCCACTAGAAAAACTGCGTCAGGCGAAGGGCGACTACGACAAGTATATAGACGCACTCTTGACAAGCCTAAGATGCTCGGAGCAGGAGTGGGGACAGAATGTGATTTTGGGCCGACGCTCTGCGGCTGCATGGGCGGAAACTCTGCGCGAAGTTGCCCCGCAAATGGATTACACCTTGCAGCTCGACAAAGCGGCGGAGGAAATTCGCCCACGTTTCAATCATCTGCTCCATTTTATTGCTGAGTATCGAGTACGTCATTTGGGAGAAGATGGAGACGCCGCAGGCGTCCCTGCGCCTGTTCGCGTGCCGCCCCAGTCCGGTTCATCTGCGAAACCGCTGGCGTAAATTATGATCACACGCGCTGACCTGACCAAGACCGCACGGGCGCACCTGCGGGACGCGGGTATACTTTACAAGCGCGGGAGCTATGACGGGGCCGTCTACCTCTGCGGCTATGCGGTGGAGATTGCGCTCAAAGCCCGTATCTGCCGGACGTTGCGCTGGGCCGGTTTTCCCTCGACGCCCGGCGAGTTCCAGTACGCCAAAAGCGTGCAGACGCACAACTTCGATGCTTTGCTGCTATTTTCAGGTGTGGAGAGCCGAATAAAACCTGCGCTGGCGGCCGACTGGGTGCAGGTCAGCAACTGGAACCCGGAGCTAAGGTACAGTCCGGTCGGGACGCAAACAGCAGCCGCAGCCGCTGGAATGATTGCGGCAACACGAGTGATTATAAGGGTTCTACTATGAGTACGATGGTAACTTCAACCGGGACGAAGACGCGGACTGTCATGCTGGCGGAAAAATGCCTGGATGCTGAGAAGAAGCTGAGTGCAGAACACGGTAGCTTTACTTTGTTCGGCCTTGTTCAGACTGAGTCCACAGCCGGAAAATGGGATGTTGTCGCCTCGGCTCCCTGGCTGACAACTAACCGGGCCGGCATACAACTCATTGTGGATGGGCTGCTGCCTTTTCTCAACCAGGAAGACTGGCTGCGGACAGCAAGGGTCGTGCCGGTTGAGCCGAATAGTGATTTTGTCCAAACATTGACAAGTATGTTCCATGCCGAACATGAAATCCAGCAGACCGGGCCGATTTATACCGATGATGTGATTGTGGACCGCGCCGTGATCATCACGGCGAACCAATTTGCCGGCTCTTAGCCCTTTTTAGTTTATGCAAAAAATTCTCTGTATATTTGGGACGCGGCCTGATGCGATCAAGATGGCGCCGGTGGTGCTGGAACTGAAGCGGCGGCCTGCTGATTTTGATGTCAAGGTCGCGGTGACGGGGCAGCACCGCTCCATGCTGGACCAAGTCTTGTCGGTCTTTGAAATCGCGCCGGAGTACGATCTCGATATTATGACCCAGGGGCAGACGCTGTCGCAGGTGACGACGCGGGCTTTGTCGGGGCTGGACCCGATTTTGGCGTCCGAACAGCCCGATTGGGTGCTGGCGCAGGGCGACACGACGACGACCTTCGCCGCCGCGCTCGGCGCGTTCTACCACCGGGCGAAGTTCGGTCATGTCGAAGCGGGCCTTCGGACAGGCAACAAGTATGACCCGTTTCCCGAAGAAATGAACCGGCTGCTGACCACGAGATTAGCAACGCTGCATTTCCCGCCGACCCCGGAGTCCGCCGCCAATCTCCGCGCCGACGGGGTAGGGGACGACGCGATTGTGCTGACGGGCAACACGGTCATTGATGCGCTTTTGACGGTCGCTGCGAAGCCGTACACGCCGGGCAATCCTGTTCTCGCCGAAATACTCGCCGACCCACGCCGAATCATTTTAGTGACGACCCACCGGCGGGAAAATTGGGGCGAGCCGATGGCACGGATCGGGCAGGCGGTGCGTGAGTTAGTAGAAGCGTTTCCCGATACGGTGGCCGTGGTGCCGTGGCACTTGAACCCCCTGGTACGCGAAGCCCTAACGCCGTCTCTGGCAGGCCATCCGCGCGTCAAGCTCATTGAGCCGCAGGATTATGTGCCGTTTGTCAAGCTCGAACAGAAGGCCGCGCTGATTTTGACCGACTCCGGCGGGGTGCAGGAAGAAGCGCCCAGTTTAGGCAAGCCCGTTCTCGTTCTGCGCGAAACGACCGAGCGGCCCGAAGGAGTCGCGGCAGGGACTGCCAAGCTTGTCGGCACGGACACGGCGCTGATTGTCGCCGAAGCGTCCCGCCTGCTCTCCGACCCGGACGCCTATGCCGCGATGGCACGCGCGGTGTCCCCCTACGGCGACGGCCTGGCCGCCGAGCGCATTGCCGACGCGCTGATCAATAGCCAGTTATGAACAGCGCAGAATTATGAACGCAGCAGAGATTTGGTTTGGGCAGTTCTGGAAGCTGCTGGTGCGGCTGGCGATCATCGCATTCACGCTGTACTTCATCTGGCGCATCCACACGATTTTGACCGACATCATTGTGGCGTCGATTCTCGCATTTGCCCTGGTCGGCCCGGTCAACTGGCTCTGCCGGCGGCGTATTCCGAAAGTGCGTCCCAAGACGCAGCGGCTGGGCGCGACTGTGTTTGTCTTTCTCGCCTTCGGCTACCTGGTGTTTGCGGGCGGCTCGCTGATGGTCTCGCCGTTTGTGGACCAGGTGCATGGGCTGGCCGCCAACTTGCCCCTGTACCAGCAGAAGATCGCTAATTATGCCGCCGTGCTGCAAACTGAGTACGACGGCCTGCCGGCCAATCTCAAAGCCATTCTGCACCGGCCAACGGGAAGCAGCAGCGGAGAGGGTTTCTCGCCGCTGCCCTGGGTGCAGAATGCGCTGCTGGCAACGGCAACGGGCATTGCCCGCATTGTTGACTTTATTTTGATCCCCGTGCTGGCCTTCTATTTTGTGCTGGACGGTCACGCGCTCCGCAACGAGTTTCTAGCCCTAGTCCCGCGTCCGCGTGTCCGCGAGACCCTGGCGCTTCTGCGCGAATCGTCGGGCATCATGCGGACCTATATCATTGCCCAGCTCTGGCTGTGCGTCATTGCAGGCGTGGTTGTGTACGCGGGTCTGTCGCTGATCCACATGCCGTATGCGCTGATTTTAGGACTGCTGGCGGGCGTCACCCGCGCCATCCCGATTATTGGCCCCATTCTCGGCGGTATTCCGATTGTGCTGCTGGCCGCTGTCCTGCCGGCCAGCCACGGCGGCGGAATAGAGCTTGCCGTCAAAGTCCTGGTCTTCTTCAGCCTGCTGCATCTGGTGGAAAGCAAGCTGCTGATGCCGAAATTCATCGGCCACCGGATACACCTGCACGCGGCGGTTGTCATTATCGTGCTGCTGATCGGCGCGGAGTTCTTCGGCCTGCTCGGCATGTTTCTCGCCGCGCCGCTTGCCGCGATTGCCCGAATACTCATCGCCCATTACGTCCTGCGCCCCCGCCGCGCCGCCCGCTTGGCGTCTGCTGCTTCGCCTTCGTCTGTGCCGCCACTGGTGATGAAGTCGCAGTAGGAGGATTGGATAAGGGACAAGGAGATTGATCTCACGACGTCGTTCACGGCCTCGCGTTTTAGGTGATCATGTCGATTCGTTACACTCTAGGAGACTTTGCTTTTGACGCCGACCGATAACTATACGCCGTATATCTCCTACTTTCAGGCCCTGATTTTGGGCATTGTTCAGGGCATCACCGAGTTCCTGCCCGTGTCCAGCACGGCCCATATGCGGATACTGCCTGCGCTGCTGAACCATTTCTATCCATCGTGGCCGAGTGATACCGGGGCGGCGTTTTCAGCGATTGCCCAGCTTGGGCCGATGGTGGGGATTATCGCCTACTTCCACAAAGATCTGGCCCGGTATTTGGCCGGTCTTGGACGCTCCCTAAAGCTGGGCAAGCTGTTCCCGAAAGGCGACGAAGATGCGCGTCTCGGCTGGTACGTCGTTTTCGGCACCGTGCCGATTATTGTGGCCGGGCTGGCGCTGGAAAAGCCGATTGACGGCGAGTACCGGAATCTTTATTTTATCGCGGGCGCGATGATCATTCTCGCGCTGTTTCTGCTGGCGGCAGAGCTAGTCGGTAAGAAAACGCGGCGCTTGGAAAGCCTGACGCTGGGGGGGGCAATGACGATCGGGCTGGTGCAGGCATTGGCGGTCATTCCGGGAACGTCCCGCTCCGGCGTCACGATCACCACTGGCCTGTTTCTGGGCCTGGAGCGCGAGGAAGCCGCCCGGTTCTCGTTTTTGCTGAGTGTCCCGGCCATCACGCTGGCGGGACTGTACAAGCTGGGCAAGACGCTGTTCCCCAAAGCGCTTGGCGATACGGCAGGCGCTCACGCGGCGCTCGTGCCTCACGCGGCGACTCCAACCCTCAGCGCGGTCGCAGGGCCGTATATCTTTGCGGCGGTTGTTGCGGGCATTTTCGCCTACATCGTCGTCCGCTGGCTGCTCGGCTACCTGACCGACGAGAAGCACACGACCCTGCCCTTTATCGTCTATCGAATCGCGCTGGGGATTGCTCTGATCTTTTTGGTGCATCTCGGCATCGTCGTTCCACAGTCACACTGAGTTATTTCTAGGAGAAGACCATGACAACACTGACAATGCAGCCGTTCGGGCCGGACGCGGTCCCTGTCTCGCGCATCGCGCTGGGGTGCATGGGGCTGGCAGGGACCTGGAACCCAGCAGAAGTCGGGCCGGAGCATCGGCGCAAAGCCATTGCCGCGTTTGAAGCGGCGCTTGAGGCCGGGATCACGTTCTACGACCACGCCGACATCTACGGCGGAACAGCCTGCGAGTCCATCTTCAAAGACTGTTTGGAAGCCGTGCCCGGCAGCCGGGAAAAGATTTTTATCGCCACCAAAGTCGGCATCCGGCGCGGCTTTTACGAGCATACGCCGTCTTATATCCGCGAAAGCCTGACCGGGTCGCTGTCCCGCATGGGCATTGATTCGGTCGAGTTGTATCAGCTTCATCGCCCGGACCCATTGACGCACCCGGCGGAGACGGCTGCCGTGCTGGATGAGCTGGTCGCCGAGGGCCTGATCAAATATGTCGGCGTCTCTAATTATTACCCGCAGCAGACCTTAGCTTTGCAAAAGTATCTCAACGCGCCGATTGTCTCCAACCAGATCGCGATCTCGCTGCTGCGCCTGGACCCCATTTACGAAGGCGCGGCGGGCGGCAAAGCGACCAGCGAGGCGGCCGGGGCGGACAGCGGCGACGGCGTTCTGGACCAGTGCTTAGAGCTGAACATCACGCCGCTCGCCTACAGCCCGCTCGGCGGCGGCTGGCTGTCGGGCCGGCGCGAAGTCCCCGCCGACGCGCGTCCGGCGATTGCCCGTACCCTGGCGGCACTGCGCGAGATGGGACCGGCTTACAATGATGCGACTCCAGGGCAGCTCGCGCTGGCCTGGCTGCTGGCACATCCCGCCAAAATAGTCCCACTGGTCGGCTCCAACAGCCCGGAGCATATCAAAGAAGCCGCCGATGCCGCCGCCATCGCGCTCTCGCGCACGGATTGGTACAAGCTCTGGGTGGCGGCACGCGGCGTCGCCGTCCCTTAGTGAAATTTCCCAAATTTGGGTAAAGAAGCATATTGCTTTCTTAGGAGACACCCATGAACGAAACACTGCAAAACGAAACACAAATTATCCCGCGCGAAGAGTGGGCCACCTTTGCCGATGACTTCACCAAGCTGCACGCCGGCTGCAACGCGACCTTAGAAATGATCGGGTCAGAGGTCGGCGATCAGATTGCGGCTGAGAACCTGCCGTTTGTCGGCCTCAACATGGCGCTCAAAGGCAGCGATACGGGGTATCTGATGCTGATGCTCGGTACGGAACCCCCGCATCACATTGAGCGCCTCATTGCCGGTCCGCAGTCTTTGGAAGTCCATGTGACGCCCGATGGCGAGACGATTTTGCAGATCAAAGCCGACGACGAGCCGACTATGCTGCTGCATCTGACGCGGCTGACTGCCCTGCCCGCGCCTTAATTGCGGTTTAAGTCTTGACAAGTTCGCAGCGGGGCGGGTATCATCTTTTTCGTGCTAAGGAAGGCAAACGTGAAAGATCGCATACTCGCCCTGCTGGCGGAAGGCAAAACGTACCGCGAAATCGTCGCCGAACTCGGATGCGCTAAATCTACGGTTTCGTACCACGCGAAAAATGTGAGACCTGCGCCCAACTACAAAGTTCACGACTGGACTGAAATACAGCGTCATTACGATGCTGGACACAGCGGGCGGCAGTGCATGAAGCATTACGGCATTTGCATGGTTGTCTGGTACGCAGCAAGTACGCACGGTCAGTTAATCCTTCGCGAAGACAAGCCAATTTCCATCACGGACTTAACAGCGGTAGGACGTGTCACTTCCCGCGCTCATTTGCGCTGGCGGCTGTTGAAAGACGGAGTACTTGACCCGGTCTGTGCAAAATGTGGTATAATGGATTGGCAAAATAAGCCGCTGTCTATGCACTTGCACCATATCAACGGAGTAAAAGACGACAATAGGCTAGAGAATTTGCAGCTACTGTGTCCTAACTGCCACAGCCAAACTGAAAATTATTCAGGCCGCAACGCCAAGAAACAGTGCAGCAAAAAGCATCAATAATTGCCGGATAGTTCAGTTGGCACGAACGCCTGTCTCTGAAACAGGAGGTCCCAGGTTCGACCCCTGGTCCGGCAACTCGCAAAAACAGCCAACGCTTCCTACGAAGCGTTGGCTGTTTTGCGTTGAAGGGCAGTCTGCCTAGAGGTCCGCGCCGACCCTGGCAAGCAGCGCTCCCGGCACACTCACTGCGGCGTCACCGCATCGACGGCAACCCGGTGAGAACGGCGCCCGACCCGGAACGTCACAAGGACGCTTTGATGGGGCAAAGGCTTCCAGCGGCTCTCCGGGGGCAGGGCGTAATATGCCTGGTACGGGCCGAACGCGACATCCACGCCGTTGAAGAGGCTGCCGCCGCCGGACGTCACCGGCGAGATTTGCAGCATGGTCACTTTGCCGGGAACGGTCTGCGCGGCGACCCCGGCAAAATCCGCCTGTTCCCGCCTGTGCAGCCAGCGCGGCAGGACGGCGAGAAGGCCGACCAAAAACAGCGCACTGCCGAGAAGTGCGGCGGCGGCTTTTCCGTCAAGCTGTAGGAGCCGCCGCCAGTCCATCGGCTCCAAGATCGGCATTTCGTCCTGCATGGTAAACCGTTCTTCCAAGCAAAAGCGGCCCGGAATGTTCCGGGCCGCTGTAACTGTCTGCGCTTAAAGATGCGGGAAGGACAGGATTCGAACCTGCGGGGCTTTGACACCCACACATTTAGCAAACGTGCGCTTTCGACCACTCAGCCACCTTCCCAGCGCCTTTATTTTAGCACACACGGCGGAATAATGCAAGTGTTTTTTGTCGTATCAAGTGGCGGCGCTCGGCTCCACTTTGCCGCCGTGGCCTTCGACGAAGTTCTTGATGGACACAAGCGAGGCGACAAGGCCCTCGGTGATGGTCTTGTCCCGGTCGCCGGTCTGCTCTTCCATACGCTCGGACTGCTCCGGCTTCGGCTGGAAGGTCAGATGCACCGTCACTTCGCATTCGTCCCCGAAGCCGTCAATCTCCAGCCAGCCCAGATAACGGTTTTCGCCGTCGGACCCCCATTCCATCCGGTGGTTAGAGGCGTCAAGGCGGAAATAGCCGTCGGAATCGTAAGCGTGGCCGCCGGCTTCGCCCTGCACCCGCACCCGCCCGCCGGGCTGCGGCTCGGCGCTGTGGGTCGTCGGCAGGTATTTCGGCAGGTTCCCGATGTCGGACACGAACGCGAATACGGCGTCCGGGGAAGCGTCAATTGTCAGCGAATGCTCGTAATCAGGCATGATAGAGGTTCTTTCTCGTCGGTTCTGCCCGCAATATACCCACATCGGCGGCGCGTGAATTGGAGGAGCATGAGCAGGGTATACTCTTGGCATCCAAGCTCAGAAGGAATAGACTGCATGAAAGACCCGCGCGTCGCAAAACTCGCCGATATTTTGATCGGCCACTCCACTCGCGTTCAGCCCGGCGAGAAAGTCCTGGTGGAAGCCTACGATGCGCCCGATGATGTTGTCACCGCGTTGGTCGAGAAGATCGCCGAGGCCGGCGGCCTGCCGTTTGTCACCGTCAAGCGCAATAAAGTCCTGCGGGCGCTCTACAAAAACGCGACTGAAGAACAGATGCGGCTGACTGGCGATCTGGAAAAAGCGCGGATGTCCGAAATGGACGCTTATATCGGCCTGCGCGGGGCGGACAACAGCGCGGAATTATCGGATGTCCCCGACGACCGCATGAAGCTGTATCGGTCGCTCTGGTGGAACCCGGTGCATTCGCAGACGCGCGTGCCGCATACGAAATGGGTCGTCCTGCGCTGGCCGACCCCGGCGATGGCCCAAATGGCGGGGATGAGTACGGAAGCATTTGAGGACTTCTACTTTGATGTCTGCACATTTGACTACTCCAAGATGGACGCCGTGATTGAGCCGCTCAAAGCCCTCATGGATAAGACGGATCGGGTGCGCCTGACGGGGCCGGGGACCGACCTGACATTCTCCATCAAAGACATCCCGACCATTCCCTGCACGGGCCGGGCGAACATCCCCGACGGCGAGATTTTCACCGCCCCAGTCCGCGATTCGGTCAACGGCACGATTGCGTTCAACACTGCGACCATCTACCAGGGAACGATCTTTGAAGGCGTCACACTCAAATTTGAGAACGGCAAAATTGGCGAGGCGACTTCGGGCGCGACAACGGACGCGCTGAACGCCATTTTGGACAGCGACGAAGGCGCCCGGTATATCGGCGAGTTCTCGCTCGGCTTCAACCCGTATGTGTTCCAGCCCATGAAAGACATTCTGTTTGACGAAAAGATCGCCGGCTCGTTCCACTTCACCCCCGGCGGCGCATATGACGAAGCATTCAACGGCAACCGCTCGGTGGTCCACTGGGACATGGTCTTCATCCAGCGCCCGGAGTTCGGCGGCGGCGACATTTACTTCGACGATGTGCTGATCCGTAAAGACGGCCTGTTCGTCTTGGACGCGCTTCTGCCGCTGAACCCGGACAACTTGAAGGCGCTGGGGTAGCGCAAAAGAGACACTATGAAAACCTTCGCTCCTGCCCTGTTGCTTTTTGCCGTCTTTGCCGTGTGTCTGCCCGCTCAGGCCGCGCCGACCGCCGCGCGGGCAGATGACGTGCGGGAAGCGGTCTTCCGCACGCTGTTTGTCCACGCCCATGCGCTCATGCCGGAAGCGAAAGTTTACAAATTGGAGAAAGACGGGCATCATCCACCGGAGTGGGGAAACGTCAGCGATTTCAACCCTAGTATCGGTCTGTTGCAGCGTTTCGCGGACAATGTGCCGCCGGTCATTCCCGTTTCGCAGTCCGGCGGAGGCGCGTCGCCGGAGGGTGTATGGCGTGAGAATAAAAACCACGCGCATGGGGCGCTGGTGCAAATCGTCAGCCTGCACTGGATGAGTGACACAAGTGTCGAAGCCGAAACCGATGTCGAAGGAGAAACATATACAGACAAAGGGCTTCCCTGGGTGGCGCTGTCTCTCCCATACCGTGTCACTTGGGATAACGAGAAGTGGATCGTGCAGGAAGACGTTCGGAAAGAATGGCAGCAGGCTGTTCAAGAGGGCGACATCCGGGAAGCGGTCGTGCGCGAACAGCTCGCCGTCGGCGTTTACGGCAGGAAGCCGGAAACGACGCCCTGCTTTCTCTCCTTCGGCTTATTCGGGGCGGGTGTCAGGGCCGACCCGCCGGAGGCGTTCATGGCGAGGTTCGCAGGCGGCCCGATCCGCCTGCGAAAAGCGTCTCAGCGCCCTGGCTTCAGCAGCCGAAAGCCGTATATGCTGATTGGCGTGGAACACGTTCGCTGGGTCAGCGGCACCGAAGCCGAAGTAGACGGCAGCGGGACTTGTAACAATACGTTGAGCACGGTCAGCATCTTGTACGATGTCACACGCGGCAAAAATGGCTGGGATGTTAAACCGATCTTCGGGCTTTCTATCTAGTTTTGCGGTGCCAAACCAGGCGCAACAGGCGTTGCGCCCGCTGTTGCGAGCGGCGCGGTAGGCGGCGTCGGTGATACCAGCGGCGGCGGCAGGGCGGACGCAACGGGCGGCTCGCCAATCGGGGCGGCGGGCAGGACCGGAGCGGACGAGGCAAGGACACGGCGCAGGTTCTTGGCCCACGACCGGGCGAGGGCAAGGGGCAGGGGAACGCCGGCGGCTTTTGCGTCTGCCGCTGTCACCGACAGCAGCGGGGTTCCAGCCAAAGCGAGCAGGACCGCGCCGGCAGGCTGCGGCGTCACTTGGACGCCGTCCGGCGCAAGCGAGGCGGGATTGTTTGCCAGGCGTTCCAAACGGGCATCAAGCAGGTCCCCGCGCTCGGCGGCGGTCATGCCGCCGGTCTGGGGGCCGCGCAGCTTCAGAATGGTTTTACCGCGCAGAGTGACAAAAGCAGTCGCGCCGCCCACTTTGGCGAAATCGGGCGTGATCAGCAGCGGCGGGTTCGCAGGGACTTTCGTTTCCGGGGCATTGGACGGACGCCAGTT
Source organism: Capsulimonadaceae bacterium (assembly GCA_965277885.1). GTDB lineage: Bacteria > Armatimonadota > Armatimonadia > Armatimonadales > Capsulimonadaceae > JANXMY01. The sequence continues at coordinate 2,912,236 of CBDIDS010000003.1, forward strand.
GACGCGCGGCAGGACCTGCTGAAACCGCTTGGCCCACAGCGTCGCTGCTTGCAGGGGGGTTTGAATGAGGCCGCTCGCCTTGACCGTCGCCGGGTCCACGGTGACGATGCGCCGTCCCAGGGCATAGATGACCGGATAGCGGTTGACGCGGCTGTCGGCGGGCGGCAGGTAAACAACCACATCCGACGGCAAAATCTTCGGGTTGCCGAGGAGCGGCGTCACGCGGCTGAGAATCACATCCACCCGCTGCGCCGGGTCGAGGCCCCCGGCGGTCCCGCGCAGGCACAGCACGTTATAGCCGCCCAATGTCAGATAAGCCGGGGCAGCCGGCGGCGTCTGCGCCGAGGCCGTTCCCATTCCCAAACCTGCCCCAATCGCCGCCAGCAGGGCGGCAGATGCAAATACGCGCGATTTTATCAAGTCTTTCCTCTTTCCACAAGTTTTTTCCTGTGACCGGCGCAGGAACACTAATGTTCCATTGTCGGCAGCCCCGCGCGACTTCATAATCCCTTCGACATCATCATGCCGAGGCCGCCACGCATGATAAACGGCGACAAAGTCAGCCCACGCGGCTGGGCGACTTCCACCCGCGCCGCCCCCGCGCCGAGCGCCGCGCCTGCAACCACGTCGGCGGTCGTGTGCCGCCGAAGCCGTACCCGTGAGTACGAAATCAGCGTCGCCCCTAAGTACCAGAGCGCGGCCTGATGCGGATGCAGATCGCTTTCCATTGTCGCGACGGCAAACGCCGCCGTCGCATGGCCGCTTGGGAAGCTGTCATGGGCATCCGAATCAGGCCGCTTTTCTTTAACGAGACTCTTAATGGCCTCGGACAGCAGAACGCTGGTTCCCAGCGCATCCGCCACCCGCAGCGCATGGCGTGTCCCGTAGCGCCCATCGGACAGCAGGGGCAGGCCGACCCCGGCGGCAAGGTACAAAATGTTGCCGTCGCCCGACGCAAACAGCGCGGCCTTGTGGTCCGGCGTGTCGGCGCGAGCGGGCAGGGCGGCAGTGCCGAGGAGCAGAAGGCAGGCGGCGAGGATGGGCGGTTGAAACCGCCGCAACAAGTGCACAAAGTCCGCCTTCGCGGACTCGGAACTTGATCTCAACCTGCGAAGGCAGGTTTCGTGCCTTTGTTGCCGCGATTTCAATCGCCCGGCCTGTCTCTGGAATAGATAACCCATAGCCGTGAGTTCGCCAAACCCCAACCGCATTCCTGCCGGGTATAATCTCCCCATGACTCCTGACACTCTTTCCGGCACACCCGAACGCCGCCTTTCGCCCCTTCTTGCCAGCCTCAACGAGCCGCAGCAACAGGCGGTCCTGCACGACCGGGGGCCGGTGCTGATCTTTGCCGGCGCGGGGTCCGGCAAGACCAACGCCCTGACCAAGCGCATCGCGTATCTCATTCAGGAGCGCTACGTCCGCCCGTACAACATTCTGGCCGTGACGTTTACCAACAAAGCCGCTGCCGAGATGAAGGAGCGGATCTCAAATCTCGTCGGCGACCTCGCCATGCGCGAGCTATGGGCGGGGACGTTCCATTCCCTCTGCGCCCGCTGCCTCCGCGAGCGCGGCAGCCTCATCGGCCTGGACAAAAACTTCGTCATCTACGACGACGGCGACCAGATTTCTCTCGTCAAAGAAGCGGTCCGCGAGCTGAACTTGGACGACAAGCAGTACGCGCCCCGCGCCGTGCTGTCGGCGATCTCCAAAGCCAAAGAAACCCTGCAAACCCCCGACGACATCCTGAACGACATCAGCGCGTCCCCGTATGAGCGGGCGGTTGGGCGTGCCTATCAGCTCTATCAGCAGAAGATGACGCTCTCCAATGCGTTAGACTTTGACGACCTGATTATGAAGACGGTCCAGCTTCTGCGGGAGTCGGAAAAGGCCCGCGAGCATTACCAGAACCGCTTCCAGTATGTTCACTGCGACGAGTTCCAGGACGTGAACGACAGCCAGTATCAGCTCTTGACCCTGTTCAGCGGCAAGCACAAAAACATCTGCGTCGTCGGCGACGATGACCAGTGCGTCGTCGCCGGTACTCCTATCTTAACTCCGACCGGCTATGTCCCGGTCGAGCAGATCAAAGAAGGCGACACAGTTTTGGCTGCTGATTTCGGCCACAAGCCTGTTCCTGCCCTTGTTGAGAAGGTCATGGTGAGCGACTATTCTGGTATAGTGCGTCACCTTCAGACAGATAGCGGCGACGCAGTGCGCGTCACTCCAAATCATGTCATGTTTGCTAACATTCCCGACGAAGCTCCCGCCGAAGTCCTGCAAAAACTAGGGATGGTGTGGTATCAGGACGGCCAATGCTGGGATTATCCGCCGGATTATGTCACTTTTGAGGCATTCCACTACGGGCCAGAGGATAAGCGATTTTGTGTCATGGGTGCATCAGGTGAGGGACAGCATTGGTTTGAGGATCACGATGAAGCTTGGACTTATGCAAAGAAACTGCAAAGTCGCCGTGAGGGCGGCGAAATCTATGTGGAATACAATTTCGCCGATACAGCCTGGGCCACGACTTCCGCAGACAATTTAACAACTTGGCATGATGCACCTGTTATATCCCGCATCAACCGTCAAACGAATCCAGGCAGCAACATTACAGCCATTACCGACGAGGAATACACGGGCAAGACCTATGACCTTTCCGTTGCCAATCTCCGCAATTATGTCGCGGGCGGGATTGTCGTCCACAACTCCATTTATGCGTTCCGGGGCGCGAATGTCCAGATTATCCTGAACTTTGAGCGCGACTTCCCCGACGCCACGATTATCAAGCTGGAGCAGAACTACCGCTCGACGCGGACCATTCTCGACGCCGCTTACCATGTCGTCCGCAACAACCGGGGACGGGCAGATAAGCGGCTGTGGACGGAGAACCTGGAAGGCGAAAGCATCGCCCTGGTGGAAGCGCCGAATGAAGTGGAGGAAGCCGTCGCCGTGGTCAATGTCGTCCGCGAAGGGACAATCACCGGCGACCGGAACTACAAAGACTTCGCCGTGCTGTACCGGGCCAACTCGCAGTCCCGCGCATTGGAAGAGCAGTTTATTAACTACCGTATCCCGTACAAAATTGTCGGCGGCGTCCGGTTCTACGAGCGGCGGGAGATCAAAGATTTGATCGCCTACCTGCGGGTGCTGATGAACCCGTATGACGGGCTGTCCATGCGGCGGATCATCAATGTCCCCGCGCGGGCCATCGGCTCGACGACGGTAGAGAAAGTGAACGTGTTCGCTGGGCGCAAAGAAATCGCCTTCTGGGACGCCTGCCGCCGGGCGCATGAGATCGACCTGCCCGCGCGGGCCAAGAACTCCATCCATGCGTTTGTCAAAATTATTGAGTATCTCACGGCAAAGCGCGACACGCAGAGTGTGTCGGCGCTGGTGCAGAACATCTTGGACACGACGGGCTATTTAGAAGACCTCAAGAAAGACCGGACGCCGGAAGCCGAGTCGCGGGTAGAAAATGTCGGCGAACTGATTTCCGTCGCCAAAGAGTTCGAGCAGCAGCAGTCGGGCGAAGACGGCAACCCATCGCTGTCGGCGTTTCTCGAAAACGTCTCGCTCGTCTCGGACATTGACAGCCTGGAAGACACGGCGAACTCCGTCACCATGATGACCCTGCACGCCGCCAAAGGGCTGGAGTTCCCGGTCGTCTTCCTGACGGGCCTCGAAGAAGGCATTTTCCCGCACTTCCGGTCCATGAGCAGCCAGACCGAGCTGGAAGAAGAGCGGCGCTTATGCTACGTCGGGATCACCCGCGCCAAAGAAGAGCTGTATATGTCCTATGCCGGGTCCCGCATGATCTTCGGCAACACCCAGCGGAACCCCGTCTCCCGCTTCGTCTCCGAAATTCCGATGGAACTGTTCCTGGCGAAGTCCTCCCGCCGAGGCGCTCTTCAGGACTACACGCCGACCCTCACCGACACCAGCCGCCGCCCGCAGTCCGTGATCGCCCCGAAATGGGACGATCTCAACCGAGACAGCGCCCGCAAAGCCGCCGCTGCACCGAACCCGAACGCGATGCCGTTTGCATTGGGCGAAAAAGTCCACCATGCCGCCTTCGGCGACGGCTTCGTCGTCGGCTTCGACAGCCCCACCATCGTCAAAGTCCAGTTCATGGGCGCCGTCGGCATGAAAAAACTGGATTTAGGCTTCGCCAAATTAGAAAAAGCCTCGTAACACCACGCACAGGAGAACACTTATGGTAGAAGTCATCGGCATTGTCGAGCGGGGGCAAATTAAGCTGCCGCCGAGCATCCATCTTTCGGAAGGTCAGTCCGTGCGCGTCCTGCTGGACGGGCTGGAAAGTTCCTCTCTGTTGCCGCCACTGGAAGACGAAGAATGGACCGAAGAGGAAATACAGCATGAGCTGGATTGGGCGACAGGCACACAATTCCTAAAGTAATTGTCGCAGATTCCGGCCCGCTTTTGCATTTATTTTGGGTGGATGCTCTCGCCTGGGCCTTGCCGCCGCAGGAAGTCACGGTTGTTGAGCCTGTCTGGCAGGAAGTCACAAAATACGATGCGGGCGCTCTGGCAGATAATCGCCTTAGACGGGTCGCTTTGAGTTCCAGCTTGCCTTTTCTTCCGCTTGATAAACCGCTTCACACAGGAGAAACGGCGGCACTCGCTTACGCGACAGCGCAACCGGCGGCTGATGGCGTATTGGTTCTGACCGACGATACTCAGGCACGGCAGGCATGCAAAACGCTGATGCTCCCGTTTATCGGCTCCATTGGTCTCATCACAGAGGCATACCGTCAGGGGATTGTGCCTAGAGAGATTGCAGAAGATGCCCTGCGCTCCTTGCCGGGACAAGGCCGCCTTTACGTCAAGCCTTCCTTAATTGCCCGCGTCATCGCTGAGATGAAGAAAGATTAAGTGGAAAAGCATGAACATCATACTTACCTCGGTCGAAGACGCACTCGCAGAGGCTTGGGAGCGGTTCTGCGGGGACTTGCCGTTTGTGTCGGTGCATCGCGGCTCGATTTTTGACCTGTCCTGCGACGCCGTGGTCAGCCCGGCGAACTCTTACGGGTTCATGGACGGCGGGATTGATCTGCTGTATTCGGAACAGTTCGGCTGGGGCGTGCAGGCGCGTCTGCAAGCGCTTATTCAGGAAAAGCATCACGGCGAGCTATTGGTGGGCGCGGCGGAAATTGTCGAAACGAACTACCTCGCTCTGCCGTTTTTAATCGCCGCGCCGACGATGCGCGTCCCGATGATTTTGCAGCATAGTGTCAATTCCTACTTGGCGGCCCGCGCCGTGCTGCTCCTAGTGAAACACGGCGCGTTCACCCACGGCCCTAACGCCGGCAGGCAGATTGCCGATTTTGTGGGCAGTATTGCATTCCCTGGCCTCGGCACTGGGGTAGGACGGATCGGCCCAAATACCTGCGCCCGGCAGGTCCGCGCCGCGCTTGATGCGGTTCTGCTGGGACAAGAGGCATTCCCCGCATCTTGGGTAGAAGCACAGCAGCGGCATCGCAACCTCTACTTAGGTATGGAAGCCGGACGCAATTCCGAGAGGGAGTAAATGATGGTCTCCGAAGTGGAAATGCTCTTGCCGGAAATGACCCGGCGCTTAGTCGCTGAGTTTGACCCGTGCCAGATTTATCTGTTCGGCTCTCACGCCTGGGGCCAGCCGAACGAAGACAGCGATGTAGATTTGTTTGTCATCGTGCCGGACAGCGATGAATCGTCTAGGGAACGCGGCCTGCGAGCGCGAACTTGTCTGAAAGATTTAAGAATCGCCAAAGACGTACTTGTGAAGACGCAAGCCGAAGTGGATTGGGCCAGCCGGGTTTACGCTTCTCTCGAAAGCGAGATACTGGAATGCGGGGTGAAACTCTATGGATGAAGCAAAGCGGCAGCTCGTACAAACCTGGCTGTTCAAGGCGGATCACGATTTGAGATCGGCACAACGTCTTGCCGATGGAGATGACCCGCTGCTTGATACTGCTATCTACCATTGCCAGCAATCTGCGGAGAAGGCCGTCAAGGGCTTCCTGGTTTATCAAGACGTGCGGGTTCGCAAAACACATGACATCGTTGAACTGAGTGCGGAAGCCGTCAAAATTGACGCCGAACTACAAAGCGCTTGACGACGGAGCAAAGCGCTTGTCAGAATATGCAACTGAGTTTCGCTACCCAGGGAGACAACTGGAGCCGACGCAGGCGGAGTATGAGCAGGCGTATCGGGACGCCGCGCAGTTTATGAGCGTGACGCTGTCGCTGATCCCGGCGGAAGCGCATCCGGCCAAGTGAGGAGAAAGTCAATGGAATACCGAGTGTTGGGACGGACCGGGGTGCGGGTCAGCCCGCTCTGCCTGGGGTGCATGAACTTCGGGGACGATGCCGATGAAGCGGCGTCGTTTGCGATTATTGACCAGGCGATGGACGCCGGGGTGAACTTTTTGGACACCGCCGACGTGTATTCGCGGGGCGGCTCGGAGACCGTAGTGGGGAACGCTCTGGCGCGGGACGGCAAGCGGGACCGCGTGTTTCTCGCGACTAAAGGCTACAACAAGATGGACGATACGGACCCGAATGCGTGGGGCAGCCATCGGTTCCATCTGATCAAAGCGTGTGAAGACAGCCTGCGGCGGCTGGGGACAGATCATATTGACTTGTACCAGATCCACCGGCCCCAATCTATTATTCCGATTGATGAGACGCTGCGGGCTTTAGACGACTTGGTGAAGTCAGGTAAAGTGCGGTATCTCGGAACCAGCACGTTTGCGGCCTGGCAATTAGTAGAATCGCTGTGGGCCTCAAAAGAGCTGCACCTCAATCGGTTTGTCTGCGAGCAGCCGCCGTATAATCTGCTGGACCGGCGGATTGAGCGGGAGCTGCTGCCGGCCTGCCGCACTTATGGGGTGGGGGTCATCCCGTGGGCGCCGATTGCCGGCGGTCTGCTTTCCGGCAAGTACCGGCTGAACCAGACCCGCCCGGCGGGGGCGCGGTACGAGAAAGGCGCGTTTAACAACCGGGACAATGATGTCGCGCTGGCGTCGGTGGAGAAATATATCGCGTTCTGCGAGACGCGCGGCGTCGCCCCCGCCCAGATGGCGCTGGCCTGGTGTCTGGCCCAGCCCGGCGTGACCAGCCCGATCATCGGCCCGCGCACGACAGAGCAGATGACGGATTATCTGGCGGCGATGGAAATTGCCGTCACGGAAGACGACAGCAAGCAGCTTGACGAAATCTTCCCGCCCGGTACTCATGTGTCGGATTACTACCGGGCGGACTTCGGGCCAAATGCGCGGTGGAGTTAGAAAGCCCCCCGGCCCCCAATAATGGGGGAGCATGAGAAGACAGCAGAGCTTTGTCCAATCTGGCTCCCCCATTATTGGGGGCGGGGGGACTCTCTAAAACGCCCGCGCGTACTGAACCGGGACCGGCGCTTTGTCCTTTTGGTGCAGCTCCGTCGCTGCCTTGATCGGCCAGTTCGGGTCGCGCAGGGACTCGCGGCCTAATAGGACGATGTCGGCGCGGCCGTTGCGGATAATTTCGTCGGCCTGCATCGGGGACGTGATCATGCCGACGGCGGCGGTCGCAATGTCTGCGCCGTGCTTGACGGCTTCCGAGAACGGCACTTGATAACCGGCACCGACCGGGATTTGAGCGCCTGGCACATTGCCGCCGGTGCTGCAATCTATGAGGTCTACGCCCTCGGCTTTTAAGAGCTTGGCGAGGGAAACCGAGTCGCCGCTTGTCCAGCCGCCTTCTGTCCAGTCGGTGCAGGACAAGCGCACGGTCAGCGGCTTGGAGTCCGGCCAGACCTCGCGCACGGCACGAGTGGTTTCCAGCACGAAGCGAACACGGTTCTCAAAACTGCCGCCGTACTCGTCGGCGCGGCGGTTGGACAGGGGCGACAAGAACTCGTGCAGTAAATAACCGTGGGCGGCGTGCAGCTCCAGCCAGTCGAAGCCTGCCGCATCGGAGCGTTTGGCGGCGTCGGCGAACGCATGGACAATCTCGGCAATCCCGCCGATGGTCAGCTCGCGGGGCAGACGGTAGCCGTCGGCGAATGCCAGAGCGCTCGGTGCGACCGGCTCCCAGCCGCCGTCGGCATCGGCGATGCCCGCGCCAGGGTCCCAGGGCCTTACCGTTGAGGCTTTCCGGCCCGCGTGGGCAAGCTGAATGCCGGGAACCGCGCCGTGCTGTTTCAAGAACTTCGTGATTTTCGCCCACGGTGCGATGTGCGCGTCCGACCAGATGCCTGCATCGGCAGGCGTGATCCGTCCCCGCGCTTCTACGGCCGCCGCTTCGGTAATGATCAATCCGGCCCCGCCGACCGCCCGCGCTCCGAGATGCACGAGATGCCAGTCGTTCGGCATCCCGTCTTCGGAACTGTATTCGCACATTGGCGAAACTCCAATCCGGTTCCGCAGAGTTACCCCGCGCAGCGTAAACTTCTCAAACAAATCCGGCATAATTACCTGCTTTTTTCTCTGTGGTTCCCGCCAAAAACCATGTTATAATGGATTTACTGTAACCTGCTGTTAATTTTGTCAGTATTCGTTTTCGCAGTATCCGCTTTCGGTGTGCTGCTCTGGAAAGGCTTGTTACAAATGCTGCTTCCGCTTTTTTTCGCCGCGACACTGTTTGCTCAGGCTTCGATTCCCGCGCAGGCCGCGCAGCGCCCGGAGAAAACCAGCCAGCATTTTACTGTTGCGGTGCCGTCCCTGCATTCCCAGTCTTTACTACCCCTGGCGGCAACCATGACGCTCGACCGGGAAGCGGAAGCCGCTCGCGAGGAGCAGGATCTTGTCGCCGCCATCAATACGGAGCGGACATCGCGCGGCCTGGAAGCGCTTTCGCTGGACCCGGCGCTCTGTGAGGCGGCTCGCGCCCACAGCCGCGAAATGTGCGACTTGAACTACTTCGCGCATCAGTCCCCGACACCGGGCGACAAGACCCCGATTGATCGGTATCTCGGCGAGCTGCACACGGTCGGCGGAAAGCGGCCGACGTCTGCTTTGGTCGGTGAAAACATTTTCTACGCCAGTGTCAGCAGCGAAATTTATGGAGCCGGATACGCGCACCAGCGCCTGATGGCAAGCCCCCCCCACCGCGAGAACATCCTGGAGCCGCGCTTCACGAAAGTTGGCGTCGGTCTCTACCGCGATCCCGAAGGCCGCTTCTGGATCACGGAAATGTTCCTGCGCGACAGCTAGACTTATCCGGCTCCGATCTGTCCGAGCCAGACGCCGATGCCGAAGACGATGCCGCCGCCGATAATGACCTGCCCGACCGTCTGGGCCAGCGGGCTTTTCATAAACCGATACCGAATATAGGCAATCGCCAGCAGCTCCACGACCACAACGCCGTAAGCAACGTGCAAAGCGACACTGAGGGCGGTGATCAAGAACGGCAGGGTGTGCAGCATTCCGCCGAGGGTTGTCGCAAGGCCCGTGATCGTCCCGCGCAGAACCGGCTTGCCGCGCCCGGTCACTTCGCCGTCATCAGAGAGCGCTTCGGCCAGACCCATGCTGACGCCCGCGCCGACCGAGGCGGCAAGGCCGACAAAGAATGCTTTATGCGAGTCGTGGGTCAGCCCGGCGGCGGCAAAGATAGGCGCGAGTGTGGAGACCGAGCCGTCCATCAGTCCAAGCAGCGCCGGCTGCACTTTTTGCAGAATAAACTGGGCTTCGCTTTCGGATGCTCTGGGTTCCGGGTTCTTCAGGTTGGGATTAAGTTCGGTCGCCATGACTTGCGGCTTTCTTTTGCGGCTTTCTTTTGCGGCCTTCTGCGGGTATGATCCTAAAATGACTTCGCTTTATTCCCGTGTCCCCCGCCTCGGCAAACTCGGCTTTTGCCTTTTTTCGGCTTTGCTTTGGCTTGGGTCAGCCTGTCCCTCGCCCGCACAGACGCCGCAGAAAGTCGTCATCCCGCGTGCGTCCCAGGTTGTATTCAGCTATCTCGGCGTCCACACGCACGCAAACTTTCTGCTGTTTGATACCGGCACACTTGACATCACGGCGATGCAGCGAGACCCCGCCCAGTTTCCCCGTCTTACCCTCCGCGCTCATTCCAGCCTGCCGACCGACCGGGCTGCCCTGCCGCCGGATTTAGCGGCGTTCAGCAATCCCGGCGATCCGCCGCTTCCAAACCCTTACGGGCCGATTGACGGCGGCCAGGGCAAGCCCGGCTGGACCCTGCTTCCGCAGACTCAGGGCGGCAGGCATGTTGTCAAAGTGCTGGCTCCGACCCGGTTTGCCGACTGGCTGAACGGGCAGTCTCCGGCCCGCCGCCGCGCTTATCTTCAGCCGCAGCGTTATCGCCTCACCATTACCTGGGGGTGAGGTCTTTCTTGACTTCCCCCGCCGAAACCGCCATAATTCCTGCATGGAACAAGCGGCATCGGGAACGAGATTTGGAATAGACCTGCATACGCATACGACCGCGTCCGACGGCAGTTTCTCGCCGTCCGCATTGGTACAGAAGGCGCACGAGACCGGGCTGGCGGCGCTGGCCGTGACCGACCATGACACGATCGGCGGACTGGCGGAAGCGAGCGCCGAAGCGCAGCGTTTAGGACTGGACTTTCTGCCGGGTGTCGAGCTGTCCGTGGAAGACAAAGACGGGCGTTTCCACTTATTAGGCTACGGCTTTGACCCGCAGTTCCCGGAGCTTGCGGAGAAGCTTTTCACCCTGCGCCGGAGCCGGGCGGCCCGTAATAGGCAGATGGCAGACAAAATGGCTGCGCTCGGCCTGCCGGTGACGATGGAGGACGTGCGGGACGCGGCCAAAAAACACGCCGAAGACGGCGAAGAGTCGGAAGTCATTGCCCGCCCGCATTTTGCCCAGGCGCTGATCGCGAAAGGCGTTGTTGGGTCGGTGCAGGAAGCGTTCGATGAGTATCTGGCGTCGGGCAGGCCGTTATATCAAGCCAAAGAAGTCCTGACTCCTGCCGACGCCGTCGCGCTCCTGCACCGGGCCGGTGGGGTGGCCGTGATGGCTCACCCTGGTTTAGTCCCGCTGGCAACGCCCGCGCTGGCTGCCCGCGTCCGGTCACTCGCCGAAGACGCTGGAATGGACGGCATTGAAGCGTATTATTCCCAGCATTCCCCCGCCGAAACGGCGTTCTTTCTGGACCTCGCCCACACTCACACCCTGCTTGTGACCGGCGGCTCGGATTTTCATGGGACGCCGAAGCCCCATGTCCCGCTTGGCATTGTCTTTGAAGGCAACGCCGCCTTTCCGGAATTACTTTCCGCACTGAGGAAACGCTTATGAGGACTTGGATATGACATTTATGCTGGACGAGATCCGGCAGCAGCCGGACACCGTGCGACGCATTCTCCAGGACGAGCTTCCCCGCGCTGTGCTTCTCGCCGCCGAGATCCGCCGCCGCCGGATTGCCTATGTCTACGTCGCCGCGCGGGGGACTTCCGAAAACGCCGCGCTGTACTGTAAATACCTGCTGGAAATCCAGCACGGCCTGCCCGTGGCGCTCGCCGCGCCGTCGGTCTTCACGCTCTACGACGTTGTTCCCCATTTCGGCCCGAACGCGCTGGTGCTGGGTATTTCTCAGTCCGGCGCAGCCCCGGACGTCATTGAAGTCGTCCGCCGGGCGCGGGAGTCGGGAGCGCTGACCGCCTCCATCACGAACGAAGCCGGGGCGGAACTGGCGCAGGTCGCTGAGTTTCCGCTCTTGATCGGCGCGGGCGAGGAAGTCGGGATCGCCGCGACCAAGACTTATACCGGCACTCTGGCGCTGCTCGCGCTGCTGTCTGTCGCGCTTGACGACACGCACCCGGAGCGCTCCGAACACCTGCGCCGGGCGGCGAACTCGATGCAGCAGGCCCTGGAGCTGGACGACGCCGTGCATCACCTGGTGGAAAAATACGCCGACTTGTCCGGCTGCGTCATTTTAGGCCGGGGCTACAACCATGCCACGGCGGCTGATCTCGCCTTGAAGCTGACCCAAATCTGCGGCGTTTCCGCTCAGGCCCATTCCGCCGCCAATTTCCAGCACGGCGCGATTGCCCAGGTCGTGTCCGGCTATCCCTGCCTGCTGTTTGCGCCCGACGGCAAAGCGTTCGCCCCGATGGCGCGTCTGGCTGAAAAGCTCCGCGCCCAGCACCCGGCCTTGATCTGCTTCGCCCACGACGCCGCATTCCTCGCCGGCAGCGAGACCGCCGTTCGCATCCCCGGCGCGGTCTCCGAGTGGGTCAGCCCGCTTGTTTACGCCATTGCCGGCCAGTTCTTCACTTACTGGCTGTGCCTGCTGAAAGGGCTTGACCCGGACAGCCCGCGCGGCTTGCAGAAGGTGACGCACACCCGCTGAAACCGCTGTGGAACAAATTTCTACCTGCCATAGTCAAGGAAAACAGCAAGACGAATTGAGCCGAACAGAGTTCAAGAAAGGCTGTTACCATGACACTGACATCAAAAATGACTACGCTCGGACTGATCGCCGCTCTCGCCGGAGCGTCCCTCGCTCCTGCAATGGCGAACGACCAGAGCGACAAAAATAACGCCCGAAACCTCGCCCTCGGCGGCGCGGCGGTGGCCCTGTACGGCATCCTGAACCACAACGGCACAGCGACACTGCTGGGGGCCGCCGGCGCGGCGATTGGCGGCACCCAGTACGAGAAGGACCGTCAGAATCAGTCCTATGACAACAGCCGCCATTACCACTACAATCAAGGCGGCTACAATAACGGCTATGACCGGAACGGCTACGACAACAACGGTTTCAACCGGGATGGCTACAACCGTGACGGCTTTAATCGCGATGGCTTTAATCGCGATGGCTTTAATCGCGACGGCTACAACCGGAATGGCTTTGACCAAAACGGGCATGACCGTAATTACCGCGACAACCAGGGCAATAACAACTGGAACCAGGGCAATAACAACTGGAACCAGGGCAACCGCGACGACCAGTATCGCGACAACCAAAATCAGAACCGCGATAATCAGAACCGCGATGATCAGAACCGCGATAATCAGAACCGCGATAATCAGAACAACTGGCGTCAGAACCAATATCGCGGTACCCAAAACCAGAACGACTGGCGCCAGGATGGCAGCAGCCAGGACAATCGCAGCAACAACCGTTTCTAAGCAATCGCAGCAACAACCGTTACTAAGAGCGAACCGCGAAAAAGCCCTGCCGATTTCGGCAGGGCTTTTTTGTGCGCGTCTTCCACAGGCAAGAGACGCCTGCCGCACAGGCGGGAACGCGCCGGGAAATAAACGTGTTTTTCCCGGAGGCATCGAGACCTGTCACGGCCACCCTGCGCCTGCCGCCGAAAAAACGCCCTTGACAACCCAAACATTTGTTTGCTATAATGGCGGCGAAGATAAAAGAACAGAACCACAGGACACCGACTATGAGAAAGATACCCGCACCGACATCGACACCAACATTAGACAAGAAGCCTGCCGCCAAAACACCTGCTAAAATGCCTACGCCGAAGACCGTCAAGCCTGCACCTAAAGCCGTCGCCAAGCCGCCTGCGCCCAAGTCCGCGCCGCCTGCCGTCGTCGCCGAGACGCCGGCCACTTACTTCGCCGGAGCCGCCGGACGCGCCTGGCGCATGAGCGGCAAACACGCCGTCGCCTACGTCCACACCGCCGCGCTGGCGAGCGAGCTGCTGGGGGCCGAGCCGCGCCAAGTCGCCGGGTCCGCCATGGCCGTCTATTACGACCGCAAAGGCCGGCCTTTCGCCTGGCAGTTCCGCTTCGACACCGCCCGCTGGGCCGAAGTCACCGGGCGGCTGCTGTAAATGTAGTTTAAGGAGTATAGCATCTTGGAAGTGTCAGAGCAACAACTGCGTCAGTGGCGCGATTTCATGGCTCAGGTCTATACTGGAACATGGGAAATTCTGGAATGCAAGTCGAACCGTAATCAGCAAAAAATGACTGTCGTGCTGGAATACTTGGCGGCGAATGCACTTCGCTGGCGGACAGACTTGGAGCAGTCCACTGGGCTGTCTCCCGTCTGCTCGGAACTGTCTCTTAATCGCCTGCACAATACGGAGGCTAATGAGCATTTTCTGTTCGCGCTAAAGCAAGCGATGAACGCTGCGTTTGAGGTTGATCGGGAAAAGTTTGACGACGATGCCCCTGCCGGGCGTCTGCTGCAAATACTGGTCGCGGATGTTGAGCGAGAGGTTTATGGGCCAGTCCTAGACGATGAGGGGCCGTCGCTTTTCGCGGAGCAGAATTAGAACCCGGCATTTCAATGCCGGGTTCTTTGCTGCTGGTTCCTAACCCTCTCCTTGCTTAAGGAGAGGGTCGGAACGCAGTTCCGGGGTGAGGTTCACGCCGCCGGCAGCCCCAAGTACCCGCGTATCCACGGCTCGGTCGGGGCGATGACATTTCCCGCGACCAGATCGGAGATGAGCTTGCCGGTTGTCTCAAGCTGCCCGGCGTCCGGTGTTCCCAAAGTAAACGTGGGACAGGCGGCGTTCGGGCCGAAGTTGTAGGCGACGAGCGGGGCCAACAACTGCTTGCCGATGACGGTTTCCGTGAGGTCTCGCTGGAGCTTGGCGACATACAGGCCGAGAATGTCCTGATGCACCGCGCCGAGGGCGTAGCTTGCGCCTTTGGCCGTGCTGTCGGTGGTGAGCGTTTGGCCGAGAATGCTCTTCGCAATGGCCCGGTCCAAATACTCAATCGCTTCGCTGAAACCGGCAGACTGGGCGCGGGCGGTTTCCAGCAGGCCCAGGTGCATATCCGACGGCAGCACGACCGCGCTTTCGTTATGCACCTGCGCGACAATCGCGAGAAGCTCTCGCTGCTGGTCCGGGCCGTAGCCTCTATTGGGGTCATACGTTCCCGTCACAGTCGGCATCCCGAACTTTTCGAGATATTTGGCCCACCATTTGAGTAATTGCTGCTTGACGAACCACGGCTTGTAGGCCGCATGGAGATCGCTCTGCCCCAGCGGGCTTTCGTAGAGAGGCAGCCAGGCGTAGTGCAGGAACTTGTCCGGCGGGTACACCGCACCGTCTACGCCGCGCAGGGCGATGACATTGGCGAACGCATCGGTCTCAAACGTGAACCCGCCTGGGTCTTTGCTCTTGAGACTTGCCAGGCCGACCATTCCTGCATTCGGCCCGGTCTCAATCAGGCGGTAGTTGATCTCGACGAGGGACACGCCGAACGCCAGCGCATCCAGCACATCATACAGCGTGTCCA
This sequence comes from Capsulimonadaceae bacterium, assembly GCA_965277885.1. Taxonomy (GTDB): domain Bacteria; phylum Armatimonadota; class Armatimonadia; order Armatimonadales; family Capsulimonadaceae; genus JANXMY01. The sequence continues at coordinate 2,927,413 of CBDIDS010000003.1, forward strand.
AGACGCTGCCGCGCATTGTGGAAAGTGCGGTGCGGACAAACGCCGCGATCTGCTCATCTTCGGGCGACTCAGACGCTGAATGAACCGCCCATTCCTGCGACAGCGCGGCGAACTTCTTGGTGGAGACGCAGGCTTTCACCTGCGGGTCTGTCATCATGCGGCGGAAATTCCGGCTGCCGCCCGGCAGGCCGTCGCCCGGCAGCGCGGTCTCGGTCAGCGCACCGAGCAGCGAGACGCCGTTTGCCGGCGCAAGCTCCTCCAATGACGGTTTTGCCTCTCGCTGAAATGCTTTTACAACATTCTGTAGTTTGAGATTTTGCCATTTCATAAGCGCACCGCCAGTACATACACATCGGTCGTCTCGGCAGAAAGAACGTGCGTCGTTACCAGGCGGCTGCCCGGCCCATGCCCGCCCCAGCTTTCCAGCGTCCGCCCATTGCGGGCCAGATACACATGGCCGATAGCATGGTTTAAGCTGGGCCGGATAAACGCGATCCGTGTCAAGCCGTCCTGCAAGCGGCAGGCGGCAAACGTCGAGCGCTTCAAGCCCTGCGCCGCGCACCAGTCGTTCTGGTTGACCGAGCCGTCCGGCAGAATGGTCTGCCCGTGCGAGGCCACGGCGACCGCCGCCCGCACCCACCCGGAACAGTCAATGCAGTCATAATCGGGCGGCTCCCCCGCCAGATCGTCGGCCTTCGCGCCCAGCTTGTACCCGATGCCCCGCGCCATGCAGACGCTTAAATACTGCCGCAGCGTTTCCGGGTCCACCGGCGCCGAATGCCAGGGATAAGACTGCGTCGGCGGCAGCAGCGCCTCGTGAGTGTTTTGTTCGTGAGTGTTTTGTTCGTGAGTGTTCGGCGCGTCATGTGTGCGGATCATTGTGTGAGCCTTTCTGTTAATCTAACTCCCCCTTATTGGGGGCTGAGGGGCTGCTAATCGCACAGCGCCAGCACCAGCAGCGGAGTGCTGACCAAACGGAACACCTGCGTCTTGCGGACTGTCCACAGCCGCCCGTCGCGGTAAAACAGGTCGTTTACGGCCGGCGGGTTTGGGTCCGACCCATCGGCATACAGGGACAGGGCCGGGCGCAGCAGGCCGACCGTTTCGTTGCCGTCAAAGTACGTCCCCGTCGCCCCGGCGTCCAGCGGCGCGAAGACGCCTAAACCCGGACGGTTGACCCCGGAGCGGATCAGCGTAAACGTCTCGCCGTACCGCGTAAACAGCGCAGACACCCGCCGGGCGCGGCTCACCGCAAGTAAATCCGTCATGGCAAGTCCTCCTCGCTTCCCACGCCGAATGCCGAGTCGAACAGCGACGGCGTCCACGCGCACACGCCGCCGGTGTCAGTCTGAATCAGCAGCGGCGCTTTGGAAGAACCGTCAGGCTGCCCCGACGACGCATCATAGGCTACGCGCCTTGCTGCCCGTTCGAACGGCTCCAGCCGTTTCAGACCCAACGCTGAAAGACGCTCGCCGAGCTGGGCCTGGTTGTCCGTACGCGACGCCGACACGGTCAGCGGCCCCAGGTGAAAATCGTCGGTCGCGCCCGGCGCCCGCGCCTGCCGCCGCAGAAACTCCCCGGCAAGCGCCTCAGCCGCGCCCAGCGACAGCGTCGCCTGCAAGCCCGCAGTGCCCGCCGATGCGGCCAGGATGGCAGGATCAAGCGTGTATTCTAAAGCGGCCAGACGCCCCGCCAGCAAGATTGTGAGGTCAGCGTCAAACGTCGTATCTGTGGCTTCCAGCGCCAGCAGCGGCTTGAGATCGGCAATCGTCAGCGGCAAAATCGGCATGATTAGTTTCTCCTTGTGTGAAGATAGCTCCCCGCCCTAATTCTGGGGAGCCGGAGTAAGCGGAGCCGTGCAAAACGAATGCAGAGTGAACGGCGAACACGAGGTTCGCCGCTACAGTACCTGCCACTCGTAGGGGCGAACCTTGTGTTCGCCCTTCTTGTTCCTGTTCGCCCTTCTTGTTCCTGTTCGCCCTTCTTGTTCCTGTTCGCCCTTCTTGTTCCTACTCCGGCTCCTCAGAATTAGGTTTTATTGGGGTGGGCCGGCGGCCTCTTTACGCCACCTGCGCCCTGTAAGCCGCCCGCCAGTCGCCGAAGCCGGCGTTGTAACGCGCCCGCACCCCGTACAGGAACTGGTCGCGCAGGAAGCCGTTCTCCGAGGAGCTTTCCAGCGCCTGGAACTCGAACTCTTTCCGCATTTGCAGCACCAGCGCCCGCACCACCCGGCTCGTATCCAGCAGGAACCAGTTCGTCGCCGATGACAGAAACGGCGTCGTCAGCAGGGTCAGCATCCCGCGCAGCGGGTTCGAGGCCAGGTCCTGCGTACCGACCGGCGGCGGGTCCGGGAAGAAGCTGGAGTTGAGGAGCTGCGTCGCCTCCCAGTACAACTCCGGCGGGATCACCAGCAGGTTGGGCCGGGTCCCCATCGGGCGCCCTTGATCATCCGTGAACCGCATCATGGCCGTGATCGCCGACTGCAAAGACGCCCCCGACAGCGCATCCGTCCCTTTATTCGACTGCGCCGTGGCTGCCCCCGTTACTGCCTGTAAATGCGGCCCGAAGAACGGCACGCCGTCGTAGCCGCTCGACGTAAAGCCCTCCCCCAGCAGGCCGAACACAATGGAATCGAGATGCTGCTTGGCGACCAGCGCCATCTGACGCACCCGCAGCGCGATCTGCCCGTACTGGTCGTCTTCCAGCGCGGCCCGGTCAATGGACAGCGTGCTTTCCCACGTCTTGTTCTGGATCGCATACGAGTACGGCTTCAAATCCGCCGGCGAGCGCTCGTCCAAAAACTCGCGCATCCCCGGCAAAGCGCCGAGCCACGCATACTGCTCCGTATCCCGCTCCGACGGCACCACGGTCGCGATCCGGTCCCACTGCGCGGGCGTCTCGCCGAAGGTCTGGAAAAAGAGGGTCTTCAGCCCTGCCGTCAATAGCTCCGGAATGTCCGATTTCACCAGTGTCATGGTCTATATCTGCTTTCTGTAGAATAAGATGCGGGCGAACAATCTTCGCCCGCATCCGAGAACGACCGGGCTAAGATTTCGCGCTGTTTTGCAGCGCACCAAGGACCGCGTCCACTTTGCTTTCAATCGCGTCCACCTGCGCCTGGCGCTGAGGCGTCTTCCACAGCGTCTTCGCCAGCGCCGCCAGCAGGTGCGTCCCGACGCCGAGCGCAACCAAAATTTGCAAGTCAATGTGCATGGGTTTTCTCTTTCTGCTCGTTTTCAATGAGCGCCGCCACGTCCTTCGGGTCTACTCCGAGACGACTTGATAGGAACGTATGTTCGTATTGTGTGAAGCCGTCAAAGTCACCACCCGCCGGGGCCGTTTCCCCGAATACGACCACCGGCGGCTGCGCGGCCAGGAACCGCCGGAAGACCGACGCCACCGTTTCCGCGCCGCCCGCCATCCGAATTGTTTCGCCTCCTTCCGACCCCAGCAAAGCCCGCGCCGCCGCTTCCGATGCCGGCACAAGCCGCCCCTGCGCCTTCAGCGCCGTGATCTGCGCGTCCACCTCCCGCGCCGAGAGCGCCGCCCGAAGCCGGACGATTTCGGCGTTCAAGTGACTCTCGCTCAGAAATGCCGCCGAGGCGACGCGGGGCTTCAGCACCAGCGAGACTTCTTTTAAAGCCAGCGGCTCCCGCGTCAGCCCCACTGACAATTTCGCTGCCCCGCGCCGCCGCAGAAAGCCCGCTAAGTCGTCCGGGAAGGCCAGCGTTCCCAGCAGCGCGTTTCCCTCGCGCCAGACCCGCACCACCCGGCCCAGCGGGTCAAGCGGCGAGTCCAGATGCTCCACTTTCACCGGCAGGCCAGACGTGAACCGGGCGACAATCGCATCCAGGTCGTCTTCCGTGACGGTCAGCGATTTGTCCGCATATTCTCCGGTTTCCAGAAGCCGGACCGGACGCTCACTCAGCATTTCTTCGTCGCTGACCAGCGGCGGGGCGTCAAAAACGACTTCTTCACTCGCTTCTTTTTCACTTATGTCAAGCATGGCTAGTTCACCTTTCCGTCAATGCGAATCTGCACCGACAGAGCATCGGGGACACCGACCACAACCCCGCACATGACGCTGTCGGCGGTCGGCGCGGTAGACACCGTGCCGTCGTCCACCACAAACGCCGTCTTGCCGGTGTCGGAAGGTACGGCGGCAGTCTTGGCATAAGTGTAGATCCCGGTCTTCAGCACGCGCACCGATTTCGCGCCCGCCGCCCCGCCCGTGTTGTCGCTTCCTTCATACGCGACCCCGACAAACACCAGCCCCGCGCTGTCCGCCGCCGGCTGGACCAGCCCCGTGGCCGACGCCACCGCCAGCAGGCCGCCTTTGCGGATATGCACTCCCGCGCCCAGCGGGTACAGGACCAAAGCCCCGTCCTTGCGCCGGGCATCATACGAATTCGACAAAGCCGTCATTGTTCCGTTTCCTTTCGCTTCCCGCAGCGCTCATCCCAACTTTCAGCGGTTCGTGCGCCCTGGCCGGCAGCTTGGGAGAGCTGGGAGACTACTGCCGGTCAGGAGCAAAGTTAGTATACATTTGTTTCACAAGATTGTCAAGCATGTTGTAGATTTTTGTCTACTTATTTCCGCTTGATATTTTACGGCTTTACTGGGAAAAAGTTTCTGCCGACAATGACAAAAGCAAAGAGGGAGAAAGTTATTGCAGAATTTCCGCCATCCGTGGTAGGATAAGATGCCGCTCATCACGCCACCCAAACTTTTTCAGCCGTTTACTCCTGCACTTAGTCCGCAGCAAGGCAAGACTCGATCCATGACGACTCCTGAAGACCGAATGCTCCCCTGGCGCTTGGAGAACACGCTTGCCGCCGGCTTTTTTCTCGTCATCCTGCTGGGACTGCTCGGCTACTTTCAGACTGTCCGAAACATGCAGGCGTCCGCCCGCCGCAGCCATCAGATCGAGTCGCGCATGGACCAGTGCATCTCGGACGCCAAAGATGTCATGCTTTCCTCCCAGGAGACCGCGTTTTATGCCCAGTCCTATGTGTACTCCGGCAACAGCGGAGATCGTGACCAGAAAGGGGAAGCCGCCTACAAAGCCGATGCCGACTTCGCCGAACTGAAGGCCGCGCTTCAAACACTCCCTGACAGCCGCGAAATGCGGGAAGAATGCGCCGCCGCTGAAACTCAAAACCGGGTTGTCTGTGAGCCGCAGGAAGCCGAGGAAATGACGCTGACCCGGCATGGACATCACGCAGAAGCAAGAGCTTTGCTCCAAACCGCCGGAACTGCGGGTCGCGACAAGTTGGAACTTCTGCTGGAAAACTTGATCGGGATCAATACCACCCAGAACCCGGATGCCGCCCCGCGCGGGCTGATGGCTTACCGCCTCCAGGCGCAGACCACTGAACACCGCACCGGCCGCCGAACCCTGCTGATCGGTGAGGCTGTCCAGGGCATCCTCCTCCTGCTGTCCCTGCTGATTGCCATCAACTTCACCCGCGCGGCCTCCGCCGGTGTCCGCACTGTCCTGCACGCCCAGGATACCCTGCGAGAGAGCGAGGCACGCTACCGGATCTTGTTTGAAGATAACCCGCATCCCCTCTGGGTCTTCGATCAAGTCACTTTGGAATTTCTCGCGGTCAATGACGCCGCCCTGCGGAGCTACGGGTACACGCGCCAGGAGTTTCTCGCGCTGAAATACGGGGCGCTGCGAGCCGCCGAAGAGCCGCCCGCCTTCCGCCTGCCGAAAGGAGCGCTCCTGAATAACACGGTCAATCCCGGCGAGCGGCGCCACAAGCGCAAAGACGGCAGCCTTTTCTGGGTCAGCGTCATCCTGCATCCGCTGGCCTGGGACGGACGCGCGACCTGCATGGCGATTGTGCAGGATGTCACCGAGAAGCGCGAAGCCGAAGCCGCTCTTTATCGCCTCGCGGCCATTGTCAGCTCATCGCACGACGCGATTGTCGGATGGGATCGGGAAAAAACCATCACAAGCTGGAACCCCGGTGCGGAAAAGCTCTACGGCTGGACCGAAGCCGAGATGCTGGGGCGATCCATCGCCGAGCTGATGCCGGAAGATTACTCCGGGGAGTCGGAGAAGATCTGCGAGCGCCTGGAAGCCGGTCTGCCGATTGAGCTGCCGGACACGCTCTGCCGGCACAAAAGCGGGCGCCTGCTGGAAGTCTGGGTTTCTTCGTCACCGATCAAAAATGCCGGCGGCGAGATCATCGGCGCGTCCACCATTTCCCGCTCCATCGCCGAGCAGAAGCGGACTCAGGCGCTGATCCGCTGGCAGGCGCACAATGACCCGCTGACCCGGCTGCCGAACCGCGCCTTCTTCCAGCAGGCGCTGGAAGACGCCATTGCGCTCGGACGACCGTTCACCGTTGTGTTTGCGGATCTGGATCAGTTCAAGCACGTCAACGACAGCCTCGGTCATGCCGCCGGGGATTATCTCTTGCAGGAAGTCGCCTCCCGCTTTGAGCGCTGCCTTGCCCCTGGAGACGTCCTGGCCCGCATGGGCGGCGACGAGTTTACGCTGCTTCTGCCGGGTGGCAGTGCCGCCGAGCAAAACGCTGCGGAAAACAAGGCCACCGCGCTGCTGAAGGCGCTGGCCCTGCCGGTGCTGATTGAAGGCCAGGAGCTTTACACGGCTTCTTCCCTCGGCCTCAGCCGCTTTCCCGACGACGGCGGCGATGCCGAGACCCTCCTCCAATGCGCCGACCTCGCCATGTACCAGGCCAAAGAACGCGGACGCGGGCAGTGGCAGTCTTTCAGTCCCGCTCTGACCGAGGCCGCCCGCGAGCGATTGATGCTGGAAAACAGCCTGCGGAAAGCGATTGAGCGCGACGAATTGATCCTGCTTTACCAGCCGCAGGTTTCTTTGAGCACGGGAGAAATTACCGGCGCGGAAGCGCTGGTACGCTGGCAGCACAAAGAGCTGGGGCTGATCTCGCCGGCCCGGTTCATCCCGCTGGCGGAAGAAACGGGCCTCATCGTGCCGCTCGGCGAGTGGGTGCTGCGGACCGCCTGCCGCCAGGCAGCAGCCTGGGAAGGCGAAGGAAAACACCTGCGCCTCTCGGTGAATCTATCGGCGCGGCAGCTGGGAGAAGAAAACTTAGTCGTGCAGGTGCGGGCGGCCCTGGAAGAAACCGGGCTGGACCCGCGCCTGCTGGATTTAGAGCTGACGGAAAGCGCTTTGGTCGCTCAGGGCGAAGCCGCCGTCGCCCGCCTGGCCGCCCTGCGGGCGCTCGGCGTAAGGATCTCCATTGACGACTTCGGAACCGGCTATTCGTCGCTCGCCTACCTGCGCCGCTTCCCCCTGGACACGCTCAAAATTGACCGCTCGTTCGTGGTGGGCCTCGGCGGGGCCGACAGCCATGCCCGGCAGGACCAGGCCGTTGTGCGTGCCATCATCAGCATGGCCCATGCTTTAAATCTGGAAGTGGTGGCGGAAGGGGTGGAAGCCGACACCCAGCGGGAAACGCTTCAGCGCCTGGGCTGCGACTCGATGCAGGGATTTTTGTACAGCCCGCCGGTCTCGCCGGAGCGCCTGGAAAGCCTGCTGCCGGCGGCTTTCCTGTCGGTTAAGCGGGAAGAAATACGGGAAAAGGAAGTGCGGGAGAAGGAAGTGCAGGCGGCGTGAGGCTCTACTCCTGTTCGGCGCGATGCCGAAGAAGCGTTTTCCCCTGATACAGCGCGACAGACCGGACACGATAATCGCCGCTGGACACATCGGATCGACTGAAAGAAACCAGAACACTCTGGTAGGAGAAATCGTACCACAAGCGCAGCAGATACGGATCGCTGCTGTGAATGACCCGGCCCGCGCCCCCCGCCGCCTGCTCCACATCGTACAGCGACATCGCCGTTCCAATCGCGCCGTAAAGCCGCTCCGCCTTCGTCCGCGTCTGGACCGCCGCCGGGCGCGGCTTGACCGGAGAAGCTCGCAGTCCCCAGCCCAGCCACAGCAGACCGCCGACCAGGGCGACCAGCCCGAAGGAGCTTGCAAACGACAGCGCAAAAGTACGCAGCGCCGGCGACACACGCGGCGGACGCGCCAGGACCGGCGGCACCAGCATGATGTCAAAGGCTTGGGTCCGTTCCACCGGCGGCGCGGCAAACCGGGTCCGATACCGATGGCCGCAGGCAGGACAGGCAAGCGCTTCCAGCATCGCTGCTTTTCCGCACTCAGGGCATCGCTTTGCGCTCACCGCTGTCTTCATCATCTTAGTATATCACACACTGGCTATTTTCCAGCGACTATTTTTCCGACATAGCGCACACGCCAAATGGAGTTCGAGCCGTCGTCCGAAACGAGCAGAGAACCGTCATGCGCGACCGTCACACCGACAGGCCGGCCCCAGACATCCCCGTCCGGGGTCAAAAAACCCGTCAAGAAGTCGTCGAACTCGCCCGTCGCCTGCCCGGTCTTCCCCACCGGCACACAAATCACTTTGTAGCCTGTCCGGTGCGATTTATTCCACGAGCCATGCTCGGCGGCAAAGATCATCCCTTTGTATTTCGCCGGAAACTGCGCCCCTTCATAAAATGTCAGCGCCAGCGACGCCATGTGCGGCTGCAAAAGCACGTCCGGCGTGATCACCCGCGCCTTCAAATCGGGATGCGCGTCCGGCAGATCCGGGTCCTGATGCCTGCCCATGTAGTACCAGGGCCAGCCGTAAAAACCGCCGGGCTGAACATGGGTGATGTAGTCGGGAACCAGAAAATCTCCTAAAGTATCCCGTTCGTTTACCGACGTCCACAATGTCCCGGTGCCGGGCTGGAACGCGATCCCGACCGGGTTGCGAATTCCTGACGCATAAACTTGTCCCCTTGTTCCATCGGGATTAAACGCCAGAATGTCCGCCCGGTGGTATTCCTCCGGGTGGGTGTCCGCATCGTCGTGGTTGGAATGGGAGCCGACTGACACAAACATCTTTGTGTCGTCGGGCGAAAACGCAATGTCCCGCGTCCAGTGGCCGCCGCCGCGCAGCCGCCCGCCGCCCGGAATGTCCGGCACGATCATCTGCGCCGCGCCCGATGCTTTCAAATCGCCATTCGTATACGGGAAACGCACCACTGAATCGGTGTTGGCGATATACACATACTTCGGGTTCGGCCCGCTCGGATAAAACGCAATCCCGAACGGCTGCCTGAGATCGCCGGCGAACACCGAGACTGCCCGCGGGTGCGCCGCGCCGTCCGCCGCCCGCAAAACCGTAATCCTATTCGCGCCGCTTTCCGCCACAAAAATATCCCCGTTCGGTGCGGTGACGATCTTGCGCGGGTTGCTCAGATTGTCCGCGAACAGCGAGACCTCAAACCCCGCCGGCGCTTTCGGCATCGCGCCGTCGGGCCGGGGGACCATGTGGGCGCCGTTGTCTACCGAAGGCGTGTCATGGGGCGGCGGCAGCATCTCCACCGTCAGCTTCCGCCGCGTCCCCGGCGCATCTGTAGCCCAGTCCCCAAGCGCCGCCTTTCCGGTCAGAAGAGTACCTACCGCCGGCGGCGTGGCGCTTGCCCGAACCTGCGCCTCCGGCGCGTGAGGATGGAAAACTAATCCCGCCGAGGCGAGAACTGCGGCGGCTGGGACAACAAGAAATGCTTTCATATGGATTTAAACGGAGGATAGGCCGGGGAGGTTCCCAAACAACGGCCTGAGAAGCACACTTCAAAACAAAAAAACGAAAGCCGAATAAGGCTTTCGCGTCCGTCTCAATACCTTTCGGAATTGCAAACGTGAATACAGTATATCAGAGCGCGGGCCAAATGTCAAGAACACAAATTTCGCGCTTCATCAATAGGGACAAGTCCAAGATGGGCTGTCCCCATCGCTCTCGTCCGGATTTCCCCGAAAGCAATCCGCCTGGTCTCTCATTTCCACCAAGCTTCGTATTTTAATTGTCTCACAGACCATGTGCCAAAGCACACCCCCTACTTCGTAAGGCGGAGACAAAACTCGCTTCTGTGTAGGGCGTAGGGCTTGCCCCTACCCTCCATATTACTCGTTACATGAAGAAGGGCGGGATGGAAAGGAGGGCAGGGGCAAGCCCTGCACCCTACTCCCCGCGTATCGTTGTCACCATCGCCTCCGAAAGCAAACCGACGCCGGGAATATAGCGCACACGCGGGTCCGCCGCCAGACGGACCCATTCAATCAGCGGCGACTCGTCCAGCAGGTGCAGCGTCCGGCGGATGTCCGCCGTCTTGACCATGCCCTCACTCGCCGCCCGGTCGCAGAGTGCCAGGACATCGTGCGGCACCGGCGGCGGAGCAGCCTCCGGCAGGGCAAACAAATTCGTCGCCGCCGCGTCCGCCCGCGCCAGTACCTCTGTCGCCACCAGCGGCTTGCGGCCCAGCGGCAGCATCAATGTCATTTCATCAGTCTTCTTCATGGCGTCGCCCAGCATCAGCGCAACCTGGCTTTCTCCCCGGCGCAGCACAAAATCGGGCAGACGAATTCCTACTGCCGAAACTTCCGGCTCCGGCAGGCGACGCACACGCCAGCCGCCGCTTTCACCCGCCGCCCGCCGCTTCGCCGTCTCGCGCAGCAGGTCTTTGTGCAGGATCAGACCCGCCTCAAACCGTTTTTTGAACGCCGGGCGCTCGGCCTCTGCCGCCGCTTTTCCCGGCAGGCCCAAGACGCGCAGAAGATCGGTTGACAGCGCCAGGCGGAACGGCTTCGCACCAAGACGCGCTTCGGCATAGCCGCCGGTGTTGCGGGTGCCGTAGGCAGAAATCAAATGCAGCAGGCAGCGGCCAAGACGCCCCGCCCGGCGCGGCAGAATCGAGACCGTGTCCGTGTCTAAAAGCGTGACAGTTCCGGCGTCGGCGCTCACCACAGCCTTGACGCCCAGCGCCTTCGCCAAAGCCCGCACTTCAGACGCATCGGCCGGCGTCAGCGACAGGCCCAGAAGCACGATCTGCGACGCTCGCTTCAGCACCGTGTCCAGCGAATGGAAGTTATACAGCGCAACAATATCGGCAGGAGTCGGCACCGCACCGAGCCGCGTCAGCACCTGGTTGTCTTCCGAGTCCGAATGCAGCAGCATGTCCCACTGCTGCGCGGTCAAGCAGAACTCCGACGCCAGTGCTGCGTAGCACTCCGCCCGCCCGGCTTCGGTCAGAAACCCATCGTGACGCTCATTGACAGATGCATAAGTAAACGCCCGCACATGGACCGGCCTGGTCAGTTCGGCTTGTTTCAGCCGCCCCGCGCCGTCCCGTCCGACAAGCTGCCCAAAGTCCGGCGTCTCGTACTTATAAAACTGCCCCAGACACGCGATAATGCCCCGCGCCAGACGCGGATCGCCGAAGAAGTCGGTCATCGCCTGCGCGTCCATGTCCCGCCGCCGCTTGCCCGCCGCCGCGTCAAAGGTCCGAATGGCAATTTCCAGCCGCGCGATCGCTTTCTTGTCTTTAAGCTGATGCGGGTACACCGCCGCCGGCATTCCCGGTGCGCTGCCCTTGCGGGATGTTTTCTTGAAATCTTCCTGACGAAATCCCATGCTCTACCCTTCCGCCTTTTCCACCGGCTTGCGACGCCGCGCCGTCTTCACTTCGCTTGTCCCGCGCGACACAATCTCGTACAGAAACGCATGGCCCGGCTTCGGACGCAGCACCCGGCCTAAGCGCTGGATATACTCGCGTGTCGTGGACGACCCCGAAACCACAATCGCGACATTGGCATCGGGAACATCCACGCCTTCGTTTAAGACCCGCCCCGTGACCAGCTTGGAGTATTTTTGCTGCCGGAACTTGTCCAGAATGTCCCGGCGCTCGTCGGCATGGGTCCGGTAAGTGATCGCCGGCAGACACAGCCGCCGAGACAGGTCGTTCACCAGCACATTCCACTCGGAAAACACAATCACTTTGTCGTCTTTGTGCTGACCCAGCAGTTCTTCCACGGCCTTGACTTTGCGCTCGGCGTTCATCGCCAGCATCCGCGCTTCCCGGTGCGAGCGCAGCGCCAGCCGCGCCGCCGGGTCATGCCCCGCGCTCCGAATCAGCGCCTCAAACAAGTTCGCCGCCCCGGTCAGCATCAGCTTCGTGCGGTTGGCCGCCATGTACCACGAAAACTCGGCGGTCAGGCGGTCGTAGCGGGCCTGCTCGTCGTCGGTCAAATCTACCGAAACCCGTTCCACTTTATAATCGGCGATGTGCTTGTCCCGCGCCAAAGTTGCCGGCTGACGCTCAAACACCGTCGGCCCGATGAGATTTGCGATATCATCATGCCGCCCGTCCGACCGCTCCAGCGTCGCCGACAATCCCAGCCGAAACGGCGCATCCGCCCGCGTCGCAATCGTTCTATAAGAGGCCGACGGCAGGTGATGCGCCTCATCAAACACCAGCAGCCCGAACTGAGAAAGATCCCGCTTCGGCATCGCCGCCGAGTCATATGTGATCACGGTAATCGGCTTCTCGCTCTTGAAGCCACCGCCGATCATACCGACTTCAGCATCGGTCAGCCCGAACTTCGCGCAGATCCCGTCATGCCATTGGTGCATCAGATCAATCGTCGGCACGACCACCAGCGTCGCCACTTTCATCGCTTCCAGCACCATCAGCGCGACCACGGTTTTACCCGCCCCCGTCGGCAGCACGACCACGCCCCGGCCGTGCGCCTGCCCCCACGCCGCCAGCGCCTCTTTCTGGTAGGGCCGGGGCGTCAGCGCGATCTCCGGCAGGGCAAACGGCAGCGCGTATTCTTCCGACGCCGCTTCCAGCCACGCCGTTTCCGCTTCTTCGCCCTCTTCCTGCTCTAAATCGGCAGCGAACAGGTCCAGTTCAATTTCAGTCAGTTCCGGCATAAGTCCCATTGTTTCCTATGTAAAAAGCGTGGAACTAAAGTTCTACGCTGTGGGGCGAAGCGCCTAATGTCCACCTTCGCGGACAAGGAACCGGCCAAAGCCCAATCCTGTCCTGTTCTTTCTCCACGAAGGTGGAGAGTAGGCGTCTTCGCCCCACAGCGTAGAACTTTAGTTCCACGCTTCTTAATGTTCCTACGCCCTACATCGGCGGCTTACTCAAACAGCGACAGCTGCCCCCAGTCGGCCAGCCGCTTCGGGCCGACCCCGTAGACGCCTGCCGCCCGGCCCGACCGCACAGCGTCCGCCAGCTCTTCCGCCGTCTCCACGCCCAGCGCGTCATGCAAGCGCTGGGCCAAACGCGGCCCGACCCCTGGCGCAGTCATCAGCGCCCCGATATGCGGCGGCAGATCCGCGCACAAGTCGTGGAAATACTCCATGCGGCCCGTCCGCGCCAGCTCCGAGAGCTTCCGCTGCAAGCGGTCGCCGAGAACGCCCTTGCGCCGCCGCAGGCTTTGCGTGCCGTCCCGCAGCACGGCAACCGCGTCTTCGCGCCGGCCCATCAAGGCCCGTGCGCCGTTCTCATACGCCCGCACTCGGTAGGGATTATCCTGCTTATCACGCAGCAGCGTGGCGATCTTCCACAGCGTCTGCGCCATTTCTTTATTTGTTAATTGTGTATTCATTTATTTGTAATTGTGTTTCTTTATTTATTCATTGGGTGTTGATATTGTTACTTTTTGACTACCGAACAGATGTCCTATTATACCCAAATAGGACGCTTTTCGTCTACGTTTTGTTCCCATTTTGCCGCTTGACACTGACCCAAATTCGCGGTATCATAGCAGAGTAAACGCGGAGGGAACACGCACACATGGCAGCCAAATTTTGCTCGCAATGCGGCCGGGAAGTCTCGTCCACCGCCAAGTTCTGCCCGAACTGCGCCGCTCCCCTCACGGCTATCGGGACCGCCCCCAGCGTCACGACCCATCCGCTCGACGCCGCGACCCAAAAATCGCGCTCCCTGCTCCTGCCCGCTGCGATTGCCGCCGTTGTTGTGCTGGCCGTTGCCCTCGCCGTGCTTGCCAATTCCCGCCGCCAGGCATCGCTGCTGGTCAGCCCGCCGCCTGCCGTCCTCATGGCCCCCGCCATGACCAATGCCCCAGCCCAGGCTCCGCTCACCGCACCGCCGCTGACTAATGCCCCGGCGCAGGCCCCGATCACCGGCCCCGCCGTCACCAATGCCCCCGACAAGCCCGCCGCCACCCTGCCGCCCGATGTCGCTGCCTATTTAAACTTTTTACAGGGAATTGAACAAAAGCGGATCGCGATGAACAGCGACGTTTCCGGCGCGACCGCCATGATGGGAGTTGCCCAGGGGATGCAGGGGCAGGGGGGAATGCCGACCGGCGACCCCAGCGAGGCGGAAGACGGAAACAAACAGCAGGATGCCGCCAAAGAAAGTACGCAAAAACTGTCTCAAGGCTACAGCGACTACGCCGTCAAATGGCAGGCGCTGCTCCGCGAATTCCGCGCCACGCCTCCGCCGCCGTCCTGTACGCCGCTTGCCAACCGCTATTATACGTTTCTGAGCGACTACACCACTGTGATTACCAAGATGCAGGTTGCGCTTCTGAACCACGACTCGTCCGGCCTGCCCGACCTCAGCGCGGTCGCCTCGGTGCAGGCCCAGGTCAACACCGACGGCGCCCAGGCCGATACCGCCCTGTCCGATCTCTGCACCCACTACGGAGTCCCTAAGCCCTTCGTCATCGCTCCCGAAGGCGCGGCCCCGTCGCTCTTGGGGCATTAAACACAAAAAGAACCGGCACTGGAAGTGCCGGTTCCTCTCTGCCGTGCCGGTTCCTCTCTGCCGTGCCGGTTGCTCTCTGCCGTGCGTCTCCTAAACTACCCCATCCCCCGCCGCCACGTCCCGTCCGCGCAAACTCACCAGCCGACGCTCCGCCAGCCAGAACAGCCCCGCCGCCAGCGCCAGAGCGTACAGACTGTTGCCGCCCAAAAGCTCCGCCATTCCCGCCCAGGCATCGGGCAGCCCGTCCCACACATACTTGCCTTCAACATAAGCACTTGCGCCCAGTATCAGCACAAACAGCAGCGTTGAGCCGCCTTTGAGCGTCTTCTGCATAATCGGGAACGAGGCGAGGGACGCGCCGAGCGCGACTCCCAGCACAAACAGCGCGGCAACGAAAAATTGCCCGGACGCCCACGCCACCAGCGCCGGGCCGATGCCCGTCAGCGGCGACGATACCGCGTACAGCACAAAGCACGCCAAACTCGCGCCAGTCCAGGCCGCGCCGACCGCCGCCGTCTGCCCCCACACTTTGCCCCAAAAAATCTGGCTGATAGACAGCGGCGAGATCAAGAGAAATCCCCACGTTCCCTGCTCCCCGTCTTTGGCAATCAGCCGCTCCCCAATAGTCTGCCCGCGCAGACCCAGCAGCAAACACTGCACGGACAGCAGAATGGAAGCCAATGCCAGCAGCACCCCTGTCCGAACCCCCGTCCCGGTCCCCAAATTGAGGCTTTGCGGGAAAAACGTAAACGGCGAGATGTCTGAAAAGCCGCTCATGAACACCGGGTAAGACAGCGCGACGACGACCAGCCCGGCAAAGACGACCGGGGCCGCCGCGAGCCAGTCAAACCACCGGCCCGACCGTGTCCGCGTCCGCATCTCGTAGGTAAAAAGCGGGTTGTCCGTCCGCGCCGTCACCCAGGCCATCAGCGCCGCCGTCTGCGCCTCGTTCCGGGCCGACGCTCGTGCCGGGACCGAAACGGCGATCGTATCAACCCGCCGCGTCTGCCGGCCAAACGTCAGCATCAAAACCGTGCCGACAATGACAGGTCCGGCGGCGCAGACCCAAAACGGCGGCAGGGTGCCGAGATGCCACCACGGAAACCGGCTGATCAGCCCCGGCCCGCCCGCAAACAACCGCACCCAGGCCGACGCCGGGGACAGCGCGGCAAAGACACTCCCGCCCGGCACCGACAGGGCGGCAAACGGCAGGCCGTACAGCAGCGCCGCCGACCCCCACACCCCAATTTTCGGCACGGCCCGGCGCACGCCCACTGCCCAAAACACCGCGCTTACCCCGGCCAGCGCGACCTTCTCGGCGACTTCATACACCGGCGCGGCAAACGGCGACAGGCCGCCGCAGGCGCAGACCAACAAAAACATCAAAATCGCGACACCGAGCGGACGCACCGACCGCTTCCAAGCCCGGCGCAGCACCAGCCCCGGCGACCGAAACCCCTGCGCCTTTGTACGCGGGTCTACGGCCAGCGCCCGGTGGTAGACGTTCGGCAGCGACAGGCCGCCGAGCAGCGTCAAAAGCCCCGCCGCGTCCCAGCCCTGCCCGGACGCAAACACTCCGGCCAGCCCCGCCGTATCTCCCGACTCTACCCACGCCCGCCAGACCACAGCCAGGGCGCAGAATGCCGTCACCCGCGCCGTCCACCGCAAAAGCGTCTGCGCCCGCGTCCAAAGCGCGGACCGCCGCATTTCCTCCAAGCTTCCCGACGACAGCGCGGACGCCGACGACAGCGCCGACCCCGCCCACTGCATCACGATTACCGGCAGGACATACCACAGCGGGGAAACATTCGCCCCGAAAAACGGCAGCCGCTCCGACAAAAGCCGAACGGCATAAAACGGCCAGGTCAAAAACAGCAGAAACGAGAAACCCGTCGAAATCGGCAGATGCAGCGCCGAAAACAAATGCGCCAGCCACCCGCCCCCGATCGCGCCGAGCGCCTGCGCCAGAAACAGGAAACCCAGCGCGATCGGGAACCCAGCCCCGAACACGCCCGTCCGCCGCACGCTCCGGCGACCCAGCCCCGGCGCAGCGTCCGGTGTCTGCCCCATTCCCGACAGCGCCGCGATCGCATAACTCGGCGGCTGATAACACAGCAGGGCAAACAACAGATACAAACACAGCATTTCAGGAAGCGTCAGCCCGCCGAGCTGATACAGCAGCCCATACACCGGCAGACCCGCCAGCGCCACCAGAAACGCCGACCGGGCCGGACCCACCCCCATCGCCAGCAGCATCTCCGCCCGCCGCAGCGGGGTCATCAACAGGTCCGGCAAAGTCGCCTGCCGCGCCTCGTCCGCCACAACCACTGCTCCCGCCGTCCGTGCATTCGCGATCAGCAGCACATGCACAAACGCCAGCAGCGCAAAGACCGCGCCCGGCAGCGAAGTCCCGAACAAAAAGCTCAGAAGAAACCGCAGCCCGAAGCTGTGCTGCCCTTCCAGCGATAATCCGCCCAGCAGCAGGCCGCCCAGCACGGCAATCGTGACTGCAAGCCGCAGGCTCAGCCCTGTCCTCCGCACTTCCGCCCGGCCGGCTTTCAGCAGAAACGGATTATCCCGCAGCCACACGGGCTTGATCGGCCCGCCCAGCCCAAAATCCGCCCACATTTGCCCCAGCAGCCACCGCGTTCGTCGTGCCCAGCGCCCGATCCGCCGCAGCCGTAAAATTGAAACTAAATAAGCCGGCATCCAAACGCGATTGTACCACGCCCCCCGCGAAAAAGCCTCAGTTCTTCCCGGACGACAAAGCATCAAGAAACCGCCGTACTTCTTTCGGGCTGTGAAGCGTCACCACGCGGCAGTCTTTCGCGTACCGCTCGATGTTTTCCAAAACTTGTGCGCGATTCTCGCTTGGATACCGCCAAACCCACCTCAGCAGTGTCAGGGTCAAGCGCTCCGAACAGCCCGCCGCCATCCCGACACGGCTCCGGCCTCGATTCTGTACAACCCGCTTGACTGTGCGCCGCAAACAAATCCCGCGCGGGAAGTCCAAAAAGAGGATCGTATCCGCCGCCGCAAACCGAATTGCCTGTGTCCGCAAGTGATCCCCGTCTATGATCCAACTCGCGCGGCTGACAATCTCGCTGGCAATTGCTTCCTGCTCCGTCGTCGAAATCCGAACCCAGCCCGGCTTCCAAAACAGACTATCCAAAGGTGTCACTTCCAGGCCCAAAGTAAGGCCGATTTGCGCGGCAAGCGTAGATTTCCCGGAACCGCCGGAGCCGACAATCACAATGCGGTTCATGGGTGCTGAGTAATGTCGCCCAGTGCCTGCCGGACAGCAGCGAAAGCCGCTTCTGAAAGTGTCCCAAGATAAGCTCCAATGAACTGCTTGTCAATCACGGTAAGTTGAAATGCCAGCGCGACTGACGGACGCTTTAAACCGTTTTCAGGCGTCGTCTCTACTAAAGCCATGCCGGGAAAGCGCAGAGCGTCCATTTGCATCGTCAGCGGCAGAAAAACAATCGCAGGCCGGCGGCCTGCCTGAGCATGACCGCCGCGTGCCGGGAACTCGACCCAGTAGATGTCATCGGGCCTCATACTTCGTCCTCATCGTAGGAAAACAGCTCCCATGCTTCCTGCCCCAAACTCTGCCAATCCTGCAATTCTGCAATTAGGTCCGTGCTCATCGGCGTGTCAGTAAGTGGCACCAGCAGAATACCGCTGCGAGTCTCAATCAGACGCACCGCAGTCTCCGGTTTCAGTCCGCTCCGTTCCTGAACGTCGGCGACGTTCTTGGCGAAGATGAACGACATGCCTTTGCGAAGCTCGGCGGGAATGTCTTCCATCAGGTCCTTGCGGTTCCGCTCCGGCAGGATGATCGTCTTGATCCCCGCCCGCTTCGCCGCCAGCACCTTCTCTTTGATGCCGGAGTGCTTTCTAAAACTGCTCCGCATCGGTATTACGTTTCTGCTGCATTCTTCGGCACCATAACCGGCGTTAAAGCGTCAGGGAATCTGCGTGAGCGCGGCTTGGCCGGTTTCTTTTGTTGCCGAAGATTGACCCATTGAAGTTCCTGATAAGCCCCCGCAGAAACAACCTGCATCTTGCCGCGCGGCTTATCCTTTGCCCCCTGATGAACGACAATGGCAATATCATCTCCCAATGCCCGCAAAGCCTCCACCATGCGCTCCAAGCTGAAGCCACTGTTGATGCCGCGAACTATCTTGGATACCTCCGGCTGATGCATCTCCATACGCTGTGCGGCTTCCGTTTGGTTTAGGCCAAGTTCTTCAATCCTTTGCTCGATCAGGATAGACATCTGTGCTTTCGCAAGGCGTATGTCTGAATTGGGCAGGCCCATGTCCGCAAATAAGTTATGAGGCAGCGCCATATCAGGCGTGATTTCTTCCAAAGTCGGCATCTTGTTTCCTTTCTGTGTAGTTTCAATCAAAGCTGGTTAGCATGGTTAGATCTGGCCTCGATTTTGACGCCGTATTTCTCCTCGACATCTGCAATATAGCGACTTTGAATCGTACTTCTTCGGCTAGCGATGAGAGCGCGGTCACTTTTATCCATTTCTTTCTTGTGATGGCTTTTCTTAGTCCAGGTGTGCAGGACATAAACCAGGAGCGGCTTCTCGACAGTATACACAAGACGATAGGTATTACCGTCATCATGGTTGAACTTGATCTCGAAAATGCCGCCTCCAAACGCTTCTGCGCTTGGGTCTTTGTCACCATATTCAGCGCCCATCAAGGCTTTTCCTATCCCATCCTGCACATCTTCCGGCATCTTCTGAATGTCTCTAAGTGAAGAACCAAGCCATACCGTCGGCTTGGGCTTCTTTGGGAGAATGTTCAGCGATAGCTTTGTGACCATGAGGAGTAAATTATACCAGATTTATTATAATCTGAAAGCGTCCGAACAAAAAAGCCCCGGTCTCGCCCATTGTTGATGGGTGGAACCGGGGCTTCTTCTGTGTGCATCAAGCGATGCTCGGCACGCTGGCCGTGATGTCCATCGGCGGCGGAGCCGCTTCCATTGTCTTCAAGCGAGCGCTGCTTTTCGGCTTCTCCGCTTTCGGCGCGTCCATCGGCTGAAGTGCCGCGTCCAGAACGTCGGCGACGTTCTTGGCGAAGATGAACGACATGCCTTTGCGAAGCTCGGCGGGAATGTCTTCCATCAGGTCCTTGCGGTTCCGCTCCGGCAGGATGATCGTCTTGATCCCCGCCCGCTTTGCCGCCAGCACCTTCTCTTTGATGCCGCCGACGGGAAGCACTTTCCCCGAAAGCGTGACTTCGCCGGTCATCGCCAGCGCGGGCTTAATCGGGCGGCCCGACAAGAGCGATGCGATGGCAGAGGTCATCGTGACGCCCGCGCTTGGCCCGTCCTTCGGCACCGCGCCCGCCGGCACATGAATGTGCAGGTCGGACTTCTCGTAGAAGTCGGGCGCGATATTCAAGGCTCCGGCGTGGGCGCGGACATACGACAGCGCCGTCTGCGCGGACTCTTTCATCACGTCGCCAAGCTGGCCCGTAAGCTGCAATCCCTTGCCGCCGGTCATCTGGGACGCCTCGATAAACACCACGTCGCCGCCCACCGGGGTCCAAACCAGGCCCGTCACGACGCCCGGCTGCTCCGTGCGCTCGGCCACTTCCTCGTACTCAAAGCGCGGCGAGCCGAGATACTTCTCTACCTGCTTTGCGTTAATGGTCATCGGCGACTTGCGCCCGTCGGCGTATTCGCGCGTCGCCTTGCGGCAGACCGCCGCGATCTGGCGCTCTAAAGACCGGACGCCCGCCTCGCGGGTGTAGCCCCGAACAAGAGCCTTGACGCCGTCTTCGGTGAACTTCACCGCCGTCAGGCCATGCTCGCTTAACTGCTTCGGCACAAGATGGCGCACGGCAATCTGAACCTTTTCTTCTTCCGTGTAGCCCGACAGCTCGATGATCTCCATCCGGTCTCTTAATGCCGGCTGAATGGTGTCAAGCTGATTGGCCGTGGTCACGAACAGCACTTTGGATAAGTCAAAATTGACATCCAGGTAGTTGTCGCGGAACGTCCCGTTCTGCTCCGGGTCTAAGGCTTCCAGCAGCGCCGACGACGGATCGCCCCGGTAGTCAGCCCCCACTTTGTCAATCTCGTCCAGCACAAACAGCGGATTATTGCTTTCCGCCCGCTTGATGCCCTGAATGATCTGGCCCGGCAATGCCCCGATATAGGTGCGCCGATGCCCGCGAATCTCCGATTCGTCATGCGTCCCGCCTAAGCTAATCCGAACGAACTTCTTGCCCATCGCCGAGGCAATAGACTTCGCCAGGCTCGTCTTCCCAACGCCGGGAGGTCCGGTCAGGCACAAAATCGGCTGCCGAATGTCGCCTTCGGGCCGGAACTTGCGGACCGAAAGATACTCTAGTATGCGATCTTTGATCTTCTCTAAGCCGAAGTGGTCCTCGTCCAGCTTTTGCTTGACACTCGGAATGTCCAAATTGTCCGGCGTGGACTTGTCCCACGGCATCGCGACAAGCCAGTCCAAATAGGTCCGGGTCGTCGTGTAGTCGGGCGCTCCCGGCGACATCCGCTGCAAGCGGTCCAGCTCACGGTTTGCCTCTTTCAAGGCATCTTCCGGCATGTGCGCTTCTTCGATTTTCGCCCGCAGCTCGTCCATCTCCTCGCCGCGCTCGTCGCCCTCGCCCAGTTCTTTCTGAATAGCCTTGAGCTGCTCGCGCAGGTAGTAATCGCGCTGCGTCTTGTTGATCTCCGACGATACCTGGGACTGCAATTTCGAGCCAAGCTCCAAAACCTGCACTTCGGCGGTCATCAGGGTCAAAAGCAGGTTCATCCGCTCCTTGAGATTGACGGTCTCCAAAATGCGCTGCTTGTCCTCGGCGCTAATCGGCGAATGCGCGGCGATCAAATCCGTCATCACCGCCGGGTCGTCAATAGACGACGACAGCCCTGCCAGCTCATCGGGCATATTCTGAGACAGCGCGACGGTCTTGCGGAACAGCTCGCCGATGGAGCGCTTCAGCGCCTCGATCTCGACTTTGTCTTCTGCCGCGATCTCAGTCTTGGCGTCAATGACCTTCACCCGCGCCTTCAGATACGGCTCTTCGCTCGTGATCTGCTGGATCTGGATGCGAGCGACGCCCTGAACAATCATCCGAATGCCGTCCGGCACCTTTGCCATCATGCGGACAATCACGGCAACGCCCATCGGGTAAATGTCGGCAGCTGTCGGGTTCTCAACCGATGAGTCTTTGAGCGCGACCACGCCAATGATCCGGTCCCCGCCGGAGACGGCTTCGTCCACCAGCTTGATAGAGTTCTCGCGGCCCACGGCAATCGGGGCGACAAGCACCGGGAAAATGACCGTATCGCGCAGGGGCAGCAGGGACAATTCTTCGGGGATCGGCGGATGGCCGTCGCCTTCGGAGTTGATCTGCGAGACAATCTGCTCGGCGACTTCCCCTTCAATCGGCATATCTTCGGCAATCGCGTCCACATGCGCGTTCAATTCTTCGTTTGTGTTATTGCTCTCGGACATAATTAACTGTTGTCCTCGTTCTCTCTGTTGTCTTCCGTACTCACCGGAATAATCTGCGGTCCTGCCGTCTCCGCGCTGCGCTTCTTCGGCAGCGTCACCCGCAAAAAGCCTTCTTTGTACGTCGCTTTGATCGCGTCTCTGTCTAATCGAATGCCGCTCGGCAGGGCGACCGCCCGCTCAAACGGCCCGAAATAAATCTCCATCTGATGGCAGCGCGTCCGCCCGTCCCGGTCCCGTGCGCTTTCCCCGCGCGACCCGCTGATATTCAGCAGCCGGTCGTCGGGCGACAGCGACACCTGCAAATCATCGGCCTTGACCCCCGCCATCTCCACCTTTACCAATACGGCATCTTCCGTCTCGTGAATGTCAATCGGCGGCTGCCAGAAGCGCCCCGCCCCGCCTGCCGGGATCGCAAAGAACCCGCGAAACATCTCATCCGACACCTGCTGCATTTCACGCTCCATCTGCCGGATGATGTCGCGGTAATCGTTATACGCCATGCTGCTGCGTCTCCTCTATGCCTGCTTATCAACAATTTCTAGTAACAATTTCTCGGAAGTTACTTGAGTTCGGTACGCTCAATAGAAGGAACGCAGAAGGAGAAACAATAGTTCCCGGCGTATTGTGCCTGCATGGTTATCCTCCCACTGCTGCACTGGCCTGTGTCCGGCTTGATCCTCTTTGCCGTTATCTTCAGCGTTTATTTCCTTTACTACCTGCTTTGGTTTTTCCTGCCCCAGAGTCAGGGCGTAAAACACTTCCAGGCAAAACGCTACGAAGAAGCCGCAGCCGCGTTCCAGACTGTCCTAAGCCGGCGTCCGCCGGGCGGCATAGATGCCGATACGCGCCGCCGCCTCGCCGATACACTGGACGTTCTCGGCAGAACAGAAGAAGCCGCTCAGGAGCGGGAACGCGCGGAAGCATCCGCGGCACGGAACCCCAAAGACGCCATGGCATTGCAGGCGCAGGGCGATCTGCTCACGCGCAAGCATCAATACAACGAAGCTTGCGAAGAATACTTCCAAGCCTTGCCCACCTGCGCCTCGGCGAGACCGACGCGGCCCACGACTTCTTCCGGCAGGCGGTCGCGCCCGGCATTGAGAGCCTGAATGCCCAGCGGGCGCAGGCGCGGCTAAATGAGTTAGGCGGCTGAGGGAGGAAAAGGAGCGCAGAAGAACCAGACCATGAGTACCATGCCATGAATGGCACGGCTATACGGCGCGGACGCCTCGAAACACCCGCTTCGCGGGGTTAGGAGTAGAACCGAACAAGACCATTCCCAGTGCCGCGCCCTCCGGGTCCGCCAGTGCAGAAGCGGTACTTCGTGGCCGAAGGCCGTGTAGCCGTGTGTTTTAACACATGGTCTGAAATGAACGGTTCTTCAACAGAATGCACAATTATTATGGATGAAGAAAAACGGAAGAGGCTTGCGGCGGCAGGCTTTGTCAGCGTCACGGTGGCCGAGTTTCTGGGGCTGACGCAAGCCAAAGCGACTTGATCGAGATCAAACTGGCGTTCACGGATGCCCTGAAAAGGCAGCGGACAGTAGGTGGACTCTCGCAAGCGGAATTGGCGGAGAGGATTGGGTCCAGCCAGTCACGGATCGCCAAAATGGAGGCCGGTGACCCGCATATCTTGCTGGATCTGATGATCCGCGCCTTGCTGGCGGCGGGCATGTCGCGCGTCGAGCTTGCCGATGCCGATGCCGGAAAACAGCCGTTATCTGCCGCCGACGGCACACGCAGAAGACACGCCTTGAAAACATCCGTGCCACAGCCGCAAGCCGGGAAAGCCTGAAGACGAACACGCACCGCATCGGGAAAAAGGAAAGGAGAAGCAGGGTTAAGGCAAGCCCTGCCCGGCGCAGAAGCGGATACATGGAATTAAATCTCCCCCTAAAGAAACGCAAGCAGACAGCCGACAACGAATTACTGCACCGTAAAATTATCGGCTCATGCTCGTTTTCGCGCTTTCTAATCTACTTTCGCGCTTCTTAAGAATGAGGTTCCTATGTACAAGGCGATTTTTCTCCTTTCCCTGTCCTGTTTCTTGTGTGTCCTGCTGGCGGGATGCGGCGGTGCCGGATCCGGCACCGCCAGCCTGATCCCGACCAGCCTCGCGCCGATGCTCTCCGGCCAGGCCCGGGTCATTATCCTCTGGCCCGCCCTGCCGGCCCCGCAGGCCGTCGCATCACACCTGCTGACCCCTCGCCTCATCCCGACCGCGTCCAACAGCATCAAGATCGCCATCGTGGACCCGTCCAACCCGCTGGGGCCGATCAATGCCCAGGTGCTGGCCCGGCCCACCGCCTCCGCAACCTTTAACAACCTGCCCGTGCGGGCGCTGACCGTCAATGTAACCGCCTACGCCAACACAACCGGAACCGGCGTGGTTCTCGCCTCCGCCAGCGGCACCTTGACGGTGGTCTCCGGAACGACCGCCACCTTGACAATTTCGCTCGGCTCTGTGGTCGACCACCTGACCACGACCTACAGCGCCCCGGACATCATGGCCTCCGACGGGAACGTCACCATTGGACTGGCCGGATACGACATCAACGGCGACCTCATCCCGCTGACGCCGGGCCAGCTGACCTGGGTCAGCTCCGCCGCGTCCAAAGTCACCGTTTCTTCCACCGGCGTGATCGCTGAAGCCGGCGCGGGTGCGGCCAACATCACCGTCACCGATACCGAGTCGACCAAAAATCTGGTCATCCCTGTCCTCGGCATGACGTTCACCGTGACTCCGGCGACAGCGACCATGTCGGTCGGCGACCATCAGCTGATCACAGGCGCCGTCGCCGGCCCCGCTGATACAGCCGTCGAATGGAGCGTCGCCGGCACCGCGACCAGCGGCTCCATTGCGCCGGACGGCACTTATACGGCCCCCGCGACTGCCGGAACTTACACCATCAACGGCATCAGCCACTTCGACCCGAAGCGCCAGATCAGCGCCTCCGTCACCGTGCAGTCGGGCAATGGGACTGTCACAGTCCAGTAGAATTGCCCCAGGCCGCCCCGTGACGCGGGGCGGCCTCCAGGGACCACTGCCATGTCCTACCCTTTTCCGCCAATTCTGCTGCTGCTTGCTTTCCTCTGCGCGGCCCTGCTTTCAGGCTGCGGCGGCGGCGGCCTGCCTCAAGCCGCGCCTCCGGCGTTCAGCCAGGGAAGCCATGCCGACGGGGCCGCTTCGTTTGCCGTCCAATGGCCCGGTTCCCTCAGCACAGGTCATCTCCGCAGCCATGTCATTCCCGCCGCCTGCAATAGTATCCTCGTGACCGTGACAAGAAGCGGGCAGCCCGTGACCAGCCGGCTCATCGTGCGGCCCACAGCCAGCGTGACCCTCAGCGCCCTGCCGGTGGGAACGCTCACCGTGGCGGCAGCGGCGTACCCGACAGCCGCCGGGACCGGAGTCGTGCAGGCGTCCGCGACTACCTCGCTGACCATCACTGCCGGAAGCACAACGCCGCTGACACTGACCCTTGCCGACACCGTGGCTTCGATGGTTGTCACCAGTATGGCCCAAAGCCTTGCGGTAGGCGGGACGCTCACATTGGTTGCCACGGCCTTTAACAGTGCCGGAAGCGTTGTCCTGACCGGCAGCAGTATCGGATGGGCGTCCGCAGCCACTGCCGTCGCCACGGTCGGCACAAGCGGCGTGGTCACCGGCGTCGCTCCCGGAAGCGCGGTCATCACCGCCACCGACAGCGAGTCGGGCGTATCAGGATCATTTGCGGTAGACCCTGTCACTTCCTTCCCCTATGGAGGCGCACCGGTGGCCCTTCCCGGCACGGTGCAGGCGGAAAACTATGATAACGGCGGGGAGGGTGTGGCGTATCATTCTGCAAACACCAGCAACCTCGGCGGGCAGTACCGCAGTGACGGCGTTGGCATCGAAACGTGCACAGACACCGGCGGCGGCTACAATGTCGGCTATGTCGCCGCCGGCAACTGGCAGAAATACACGGTCACGGTTTCCTCGGCAGGCTCTCATACCGTCAGCTTCCGGCTGGCCTCTCCGAACGCCAATGCTTTCCTGCACCTGGAAAACAACTCCGGGACAAACCTCACGGGGTCCATCGCGTGTCCCGTCACCGGCGGTTACCAGACCTGGCAGACCGTCAGCGTCAGCATCACCCTGCCTGCCGGTGTCCAGGTCTTAAAAGTGGTAGAAGACACCCCTGGCTTCAACATCAATTACTTCAGCCTCTCTTAGACACCTGGTCCGCGCCGCTCCGGGTACAATGCGCCTATGCAAGTTGGAATTGTTTTGCTGCTGATTTTAGGCGGCATCGGCCTGACCGTGCAGTCCGCCGTCAACGCCCGGCTGCGCGAGGCGGTCGGAGCGCCGGTACTGAGCGCCGTCATCTCGTTCGCGGTCGGGCTGACCGCGCTGGGCCTGCTGGCGGCGTTCGGCGTGCTGGGGCGGGGGCGTCTGTCGCCGTCTCTGGTGAGCGGAAACCCGTGGTGGATGTGGATCGGCGGCTTGTTCGGCGCGTTCTACGTCGTGCTGGCCGTCGTCGGAGTCCCGAAAGTCGGCAGCGCCGTCGTGGTCGCCTGCGCCGTCTTCGGCCAGATCGCCGCCGCCCTGGTCTTAGACTCCTTCGGCTGGCTCGGCGTCCCCCGAACGCCCCTGAACGTCTGGCGCATCGCCGGGGCGATCCTGCTGATGGCAGGCGTCCTGCTCATTCAGCAGAAGAAATAGGGCAAGAAGAAGGCGCAGCAAGCAGCGCCCCTACCCACCGAAGTGTTCGTCACCCTCTCCTTGCTTAAGGAGAGGGTCGCCGTCCTCGGCGGGGTGAGGTTCCTACTGCACCGTGAACTTGGTAATCTCGCTGTAGCTCTGGACGGCGTTTGTCACGGGCGCAGTCGCGCCGACGGTCTCCGTCTGGTCGGCGGTCGCGACGACGACGACGTAGTAAGTGCCGGGGCCGCCTGGGGTGAGTGTCACGCCCGAAGTTCCCGCCGGAAGCGGCGTCTGCGTCGAGTTCAGCGGCGACGTGGCAATGCCGGGGTACTGGTCGTAGAGGTACACATAGTACTTGGTGGCGCCGCTGACGGGGTTCCAGGAGATCGTAACGGGGCTGATCACCGTCGCGCCCGCCACCGGCGCGGTCAAGTTCAGCGGGGCAAGCGGCGTAATCGTGACCGTGCCGGACGGCGCGGTCTCGCTTTCCGTCGTTCCGGTGGTCGCTGTCACCGGGTACAGAGCGCTGATCGCAAAGTTATACGCCGTACCTGCGGCATACGGCGACGGGTCGACACTGGCCGAGACATAGGTGTAATAGTTCGCCAGCGGGTCTAAAAGAGTGTCAATGCGGTTGGTCCCGCTTTCCGTGACGGGAACGGCGCCGACGCCGGCGCCGGTCGTTTGGTACACATAATAACCCAGCAGGCTGGTGTCGGTGGACGCGGGCGGGCTGAACGCGAGGTCGGTCTCCACCGCGTAGCTGCCTGCTGCGGCGCGGGCCGCCAGATGCGGGCTGAGGGCGCGGCGGCGGGCCGACAAAGCGGCATACGACGGCGAGAGGGTCCGGCGCAGGGTCTCATAAACCGTTCCCGACGACAGGGGGCCGGACGCCAGACGCGCCTGCAACGCGCTGGTCGTCAGGCCGTCGATGGGCTGGGTGAACGCCATCGCCGCGCCAATCGTCGGCACGTCCGCCGGGGCGCTGGTGGACGCCGTCAGCGTGAAGTTCTGCGTGACCATGCTCCCCGCCGTGAGGCTGCTCTGAGAAATCGTCGCGTTTGCATTGGCCGTCGTCAGCGACGCCGCCGTCATCAGCAGGCTGCCGGCCGGCAGGGCGGCGGGGACATGGGGGATCTGGTAAAAGCCGGTGCTGTCCGTGAACGCGGCCAAAGACGAGTAATTCCCGCTCGTGTTCTGCGTGGGGATGTTCGGCACGGCCAGGTACACGCTCGCCCCGGCGACCGGCTTGCCGCTTGTGTCCCGCACATACCCTTCCACCGTCGCCTGCTGGCTGGTCGGCGACAGCAGGATGTTCCCGTTGGACACTAAATTGCCGGTGGACGTGAACACTTCCGTGCTGCCCGAATACTGGACGCCGTTCTGCGTCACCGTCGCCGTGACCCGGTGGGCCATGTTTCCGCTCAGGTTGGTCAAGCGGTAGCCGCCGGTGCTGATCGTGGTCGTGATCTGCCCGCCGACATCGACCGCGATGGAGACGCCGGGAATGCCGCGCCCGTTGGTATCCGTCACTTTGCCGGCGATCTGCGCCGTGTAATTCGTCCCGGTCGAAGTCCCCGTCGTGCTTGTCCCGGTGCTGGACGTGCCGGTTGTAGTCGTGCCGCCGCCGGAATTGCCGTTGCCGCCTCCCCCGCCGCAGCCGGCCAGCAAAGACGCGGACAGCAGCGCCGCACCGCCCGCCGTGAGCAGCCGCATTGCGCTCCGCGAGGTGTTTATTTTGACCAAAGTTTTGTTCATGTGAATGTTTCTTTCGTGTGGAAGGTCGTCCTAAAGCGCCAGCGCCGCGCCGCAGTTCCGCCGCGCCTTCGCCCGCAGTTCCGGCAGGGCCGCCCGAAGCGCCGCCGCCCGTTCGTCCCGCTCGCGCCAAACCTGCCCGATCAAAGCCGCAAGCGCGTCGGCATTCGGCGCAGATAAATCGTAGACCGCGTCTCCCTGCCCCGATGCCTGCATAAACGCCGCCACTTTCGGGTCATACGCCAGCGCAGCCGACGGCACTCCGGCGGCGGCGGCGAGTATCAGCGCGTGAAGCCGCATCCCTACCATCATATCACACCCGGCGATGATTGACAAGAGCGCGTTGAGGTCATCGGGGATAGAAGAGGCTGATACGGGGCCTGACGCTCCCTGAAGCCGCGCCCATTCGCCCGCAAACTGCGCGGCGACCGCCGCATCGCTGCCCGGCTGCATCGGCAGCAGGCGCGGCGTCTGCCCGGCCAGCGTCGGGAAGCACGCGGCGGCAGTCTGCGTCCCAAGCTGTTCCTGCCCATGCCAGGGCCGCAGCGCAACCCCGAACCCCCCTTCGTCTCCCCCAGAATTGGGAGCAGGGGGGCGAAAAAGCAGGAGCGCCGGGTCGGCAGTGACTTCTATGGGAGGCCGCGAAACGCCGATCTCCGCCAAAAGCCGGGCCGAGGCGGCATCGCGGACTGTAATTGCATCCAGCTTGTTCGCGACAGCCGCGACCAGCTTACGAGAGCGCCCGCGCTTCAGCGGCCCGATGCCCTGCGCGATGAACATCGTCTTCTTACCGAGCATCTGCGCCAGCCGCACGACGCCTAAGTAGTAGAAAATGCTCTGCGCCGAAGTCACGTCTTGAAGCAGACTGCCGCCGCCGGACAAAAACAAATCGCACCGGGCAATCGCCGGCAAAAGCGCGGCAGGCAGGGAGCGGTCCACGGCATTGATCCCGTGCGCCGTGCGCGTTGCCGGAGGATTGCCCGACAGCGCGGTCAAGTCCAACTCAGCGGGCAGAGACCGGAAGCCCGTGACAAGGCCCGCCAGAACCGCCTCGTCCCCGGCATTGCCGTAGCCGTAGTAGCCCGACAGCAGCAGCCGCTTCATTCGGACCGTTCCAGCGGCGAGTGCGCCGGGCGGGAAATCGCCGTCCACACCAACGCCCCGATGATCCCGCCGAGCGCCCAGCCGATGAGGCCGCGCAGGGCAGACACCAGCAGCGGCGTGTGCAGGTGGCAGAACGTGTCCATCAGCGACGACTGCCCAATGGCCCCGACCACCAAAAGCGGCAGCACCCACGCCGGGAAGCGTTTGGACGCCGCCGCCGCAAGGCCCAGAAACAGCGCGGGGTGGCCGAGCAGAAACTCTTTAGTTCGCGGCCGGACATACAAGTACTTATCCAAAAGCGCCCGCGTTTTCAGCTCCGTCGCCGAAACGCCCACGCCGGGGTCGTTGCCGCTCCGGGCCACAAAAAACGCCAGCGCCGCCAGCCCGACCAGCCCGATCACAAGCTGCCCCGCCAGCAGCGGCCGGTCCGCCAGCGCTTTGATGCTGCCCCAGACCGTGTCCCGCCGCTCCGCCCACCCGGCCCGGCGGGGCAGCGCGGCCAAACCGAGGCCGTAATACACCGCGACCAGCGCGACCGGCGTGATCAGCACGAGCTTGACGCCGAGAAACGCATCCACTTTGATCAAAAACAGCCGCCCGGACAGCAGTCCGACGGTTAAAATAATGCCGATGACCGTCACCAGCGTCATCTGCACATACGCCGTGAACGCCTTTCTCAGAACCTGTCCATTGGCCGCATTCGGCTGGAAGCGGGGCAGGGCGACCGCGCACAGCCCCAGCGTTGGGAAGACGCAGGCGGACACCAAAGCCAGCACTTCCCGCCCCTTCGGCGTCGTTCCCGGTACGGCCAGGCCCAGCGCGAGAACTAAGCCGACGACCGAAGCAATCACAAACGCCCGGCCCGAAATGCCCGTGAAGACCCGCAGCAGCAACAGCGTCCCGCCCGCGACGCCGAGCGCCATCAAGGCCCGCAAAAGGAGTCCCGGCTTTGGGTCGCCGGCGTAAGGGTGCGCCGGTCCGTCCCCAACGGTCAATCGCGCTTCCCGCATGCCCTTGACAATCTTGCCGATGAACCCTGTATTTGCCGCCAGCACGTCCGGGTCATGGGTCAGGCCCGACAAAAACAGGCGCACATAGCACACGCGGATGTTGCGCTCTTTTGCGGCCCGGACAAACCGCTCGGTCGCCGTCGGCTCGTCCATTGTTCCCATTTCGTCCGTGCCGATGGAATGCACCCGGATCGTCTCGGCTTCCGCCAGCCGCGACAGATCCTCGTCGCCGAACATCTTGCCCAGCTCCACCGAGCCGTAAGCCAGACCGTTTCCTTCAAGCGCATCCGCCGTCGCCCCGATCAACGCCCGGTTACCCAGCACCGACGTTCCCGCGAAAATGATCGGCCCGATCCCCAGCGGCCCGGCGCACTGCTGCTTGGTCTGCGCCAGCTCCCACGAAATGTTCTGCGCCGTGACTCCCGTAAAGTTGACCAGCCGGGGCGCAACAAGCAGTTTGTTGCGCTTAATAATCTTCACCGTGTCCCCGTCCAGCCCGATCGGGACCGTCGAAAACTGCGGCCACGGCGCCCCAACGGTCAGTCCGCCCGGCCCGTCCGGCGTCGCGACCAAACCCGGCGCTTTATGCGCCAGCATCTGCACGACCCGCGCCCGCTGCCCCGGAAAGCCCGGTGCAAATTGCAGATATGTCGTGTTCCCCCTCCGCGTGTACGAAACAATCCCGTTCGCGTTCAGCGATGCCGGGGTGTCCTCGGTCACCGCTACCGTCGTAATGCCCGCGCCCCGAAGCTGCGTCAGCACATCATCTATCTGCCGGGCCGTCGTGTTCGCCAGCGCCTGCGCGTCGCCGTAGTCTACGACAAGCTCCACCCGCCGGTTCCGCGCCTCCGCCTGCCACCGATGCGCTGCCGACACCAGCCCGCCGAGCAGGCCGAGGGCAATCAAAACCGCAAGCAGAAAGTTAATCGGAAAAGTGTTTCGTTTGGTTGTGGTCAAAAGGGAAGGTTCTCGGTGAAAATTGGGTGGCAAAGACCATGCCATAAATGGCACGGCTACACGGCCTTCGGCCACGAAGTACCGCTTCGCGGCACTCGGAAGAGGTCGTCTTAATCTTAACCCCGCGAAGCGGGTGTTTCGTGGCGTCCGCGCCGTGTAGCCGTGCCATTTATGGCATGGTCCGAATATTCAGGTCTGCGGTCATTATAACCTACCCGCCCGGCCCAAGTCAAATCCGCCTTCTTGACAGCCTCCCGCCTCCCTGCCATACTGAAAATTATGAACCGCTTCTTCCTCGTGCTTACCGCAGCAATCGTCTTGTGCTTGTGCCTTGCCGGCCTTTTCCTCATCGTCCGTCAGCAGCGGCAGGTCACGGTGATGCGTCAATTCACTGCCGCTGGCCCGGCAAATCTGGCGCGGGAAGAAGCACTTGCCCGGCAGGCAGGCATGGCGCTGGGGCCGGAGCAGATACAGCTTCCGTTGCCGCCAGCCAGTCAGAACGCCGCGCCGCTCTACTCCAAGCTGTCCCTTTTGCTCCACGATAAGCCGCTTGGCCTGCCCAAATATGCCGAGGGTATGGATGCCTTTCATTCGTATACGCCCGCGCAGATTGCCGCTGTGCGCCGCACCCTTGCCGCCCGGCAGGACGTGATGATGCTTGTGCATGAAGCTGCCGGCAAGCCGCGCTGTGTGTTTGTTCGCCGCTGGGATGATCCCTACAATGTGACGTTCCCGGAGTACCAGCCTATTCGGGAAGCAGCCCGACTCTTAAAAACCGAAAGCTATCTGCTGGCGCGGGACGGTAAGTACCAGCAGGCGATCAGCAATCAGCAGCGTGGTTTTCGCGTCGCCGAGCAGGCAGCTTCCGATCCGATCCTAGTGGCCTTTCTTGTCGGCGCGGCCTGTGATTCTGTCACGCTATCAGGAATGCAAAGCCTCTTAGCCATCGCCGGACCGAACCGAACGGCAGACGCAGAAGTTCAGCGCGTGGTCGCCGCAGACCATGCCCGTTTATCCCTGCGCCGGGCAATGGCAGGCGAAACAGGCTTTGGCTTCACTTGCCTGCTCCGAATGCATCAAGCGGAAGGGCAGGGCGTTTCGGCAGCGCTGACCGCAGGCGGCTTTGGGCCGGGCGATGCACATCAAGCAATGACCACTGCCGCAGAAAAGCAAAACCTGCATGATCTGATTGATGCCTGGCAAGCGGATTACTTAGACCACATACGCCCTTTTGTGCTGGCCGGAGATTTGCCGCCGGCTGCACGCCGCGCGGCCTTTGCCGCCGCCAGCAGGAGATTGGATCAGGAACAGCAGCAGGATACCAATCCGATGCATCTTGTTTCTTTGATCCTCCTGCCGGTTTTCGGGCGCATAGATGAGAATGAAACTCGCTGCCAGACTCGGACAATTCTCACCCAAGCCGCTGCTTCCCTGCTGGCTGCAAAAGCCCAGACTGGCACGTTTCCAGCGACCTTGTCCAATGGGTTTACCGACCCGTTCACGGACAAGCCGCTGCTCTATCGCCGCGACGCCGCGGACGGATTTATTGTCTACAGTGCCGGCCCGAATGGTGCTTACGACGGCGGCAGGGCCGGCGACAAAATACCGCCCGGCGAATCTGTGTTCCGCTACCCGCCCGTGCCGCTTCCAATCGCCTCAGATGTGCTAAAATAGATGCATGGCGCAGGAGTATGAACAGCCTGTCGGCGGCACGGCTTCGCCCCGCACCCCGCGGATGACGACGGCGGAGTCCCGTGCCGTCATTGACTTGTGGCAGCAGGAGCGGGTCGAGCAGACCGGCCTCACCGACCGCCCCGCCGTCCCCGATGTCGCCGAGGGCTTAGACATCACCGTCGAAGATGTCCAGCGCCTGCTGTCGGAAGTCCGGGCGCGGCGGCTGGAAGAAGAACGCGCTTTCACTGCCGAGCAGGTGCTGTCTGAAATCCGCCTGGCCGAAGGCAACCGGCAGCTTGCCGAAATCGAGCGGAAGCGAGCCGAACTGCAACGGCAACAAGCCGAAGCGGAGCGGCAGCAGCTTTTAGAGCAGTGGGCCGCGCTTTCCCAGGCAGTCCGTCAGCCGACCGGGCCAAGTCCGTTTGTGCTTGGCTTCCTGCCGGGGTTTGTCGCAATCTCAGTTGTCATCGCAATCGCTTTGCTGCTGACGACCCTCGTGCATCCGGTGCCGTAATTTGGAACCACTCACTTGAACCACAAACCTATCGGTGAAATTATTGAAGCGGGGACGACGGCGTTTGTCGCGCAGTGTTTGGAAGTGCCGCGCGAGATCGTGCCGCGCCTTTATGACCCGCCGCCGTTCGGCTCGTTCGTCAAAATCGGCAAGCCGTCGCCGGGGACTCCTGCCGAAATCCCGCCGCCGCTCGGCATTGACAGCGATGCCGAAGAAGACGACCCGTTTGCGCTGGCGTTTGACCCGCCGCCGAGCCAAATCAGCACAGGCGCGGGCCTGCCGCCTGCCGTGTATGCGCTGGTCTACGGCGCGAATACGGCGTCGCTGGAGCCGAACCGGAGGCCGTCGGCGCTGGGATTTGCCGACGAGGACGAAATGCGGCTCCAGCAGCCGCAGATCTTTGAGCTGTTGCGGACCGAGTTTTCGGGCCTGCTGATTGCCTACTCGGAAGGCGGCGACAAGCCTCTGCGGCGTCACCTGCCGCCTCTGCCGCCGCGCATCCACAGCCGGGTCTATCCGTGTACGCCCGAAGAAACCCGGCTGCTGACCGAAGACCTGTCATTTTTGCGCGGGCTGCTGCTGCCGTCAGGCGGAGCGCTTTCGGGCGTGCCGTCGGACGAGCTGGCGGCGGCCTGCCTGCGAATGGCGCGGGAGTCGCACCCGGACGACCAGGCGTTTCTTTTGAAAGCAGGCCGGACTTTGGCGACACTGCTGGCGACCGATTATGAGCGCTTGCAGGCGATTTTGAAGAACGTTATTTAAGGAATGTGATATGACAGCAATGCCGAAGAAGCGTGGGATTAAAATCCTACGCTGTGGGGCGCGGACGCCCAATGTCCGCCTTCGCGGACAGGGAGCAGAGTGTTGCGCGGTTCTAATTCTTTGTCCGCGAAGGCGGACATTAGGCGCTTCGCCGCACAGCGTCGCAATTTATTGCCGCGTTCTTTATTGCACCGTTCTTTATTGCCACGCTCTTTTGCTGATGCTTCTTTGCCTTTCCCCACTCCATGCCCAGGCCCCGCAGATTGACCGCGAGGCTGTTTACCAAAAAGCCCTGCCGATCTACCACTACGACACCGCCAAGCCGCTGGCCGTGAAGATGGGCGCGACCCAGAAGATCGGCGCGGTCAAGTTCCTGCGGTTTTCGTATGGCAGCACCAATTCCCAGCGGGTTCCCGCCCTGCTGTTCACGCCGCAGGGCGCGTCGGCAGCCCATCCCGTCCCGTGCCTGATCATCCTGCACGGCCTCGGCGGCTCCAAAGAAATCATGGCAGGCTATGCGCTGGCGGCGGCGAAGTTCGGATATGCGTCGCTGGTGATTGATGAATACGGGCAGGGGGAGCGCGGGCCGCTGAAGACCCCGCCCGGCCAGCAGGCCGAGGCGCTCGCCTTGACGGTCCGGCAGACCGCCGTCGATGTCCGGCGGGGGATCGACTATCTGGAAACCCGGCCCGACATCAACGCAAAGCGCATCGGCCTTGCGGGCGTCTCGCTCGGCGCGATTATCGGGACAGTGACAGCGGGGGTTGAGCCGCGTGTTAAAGCGGCGGTGCTGATCTCCGGCGGCGGGGACTGGGGATTGATTCTCAAGACGCTGTCGTCGCGCCATGCCGTGGTCGGTGGCCGGGACACATCGGCCTTTAAGAAAATTGACTTCGCCGCGCTGAACGTCCTGCTCGCGCCCGAAGACCCGCTGACCTTCGCCCCGCACATCGCCCCGCGTCCGATCCTCATGCTCGGCGGGCGGCAGGACACGACCATCGTCCCGCAGGCCCAGGCGGAATTGTTTGACGCCGCCCGTCAGCCCAAGCAGATTATCTGGTATCCCCAGTACGGTCATGTCCCGCCGCCCGAAGTGGTCTACCCTGCCATGCAGAAGTTCTTTGCAGCAACGCTGTAGAAAGCTAGGAACCATGTGTTAAGTAACGTGTCCTAAGTTTTTGCAGATTGGGCGGTTAAAACCGCAGCAACAAAAGCACAAAGTCCGCCTTCGCGGACTCAGATTCCGGACTTCTGTATTAACCTGCGAAGGCAGGTTTCGTGCACTTGTTGCCGCGACTTGAGTCGCCCGCAAAAACGTTAAGCACCATGCAATAAATTGCACGGCTAGACGGCGCAGACGCCACAAAACACCGCTTCGTGGCGTCCGCGCCGTGTAGCCGTGTGTTTCAACACATGGTTCTTCAACACATGGTTCTCACGGCTTCCTCGCCTTAACCATCTGCGCCTTCACCGCCGGGCTGCCGTACCCCACCAGCTCCATATACGCCACGCCGGAGGCGCTTTGAAGGACATCGTCGTAGGCTACTTGGTTACCCGGCGGATGTACAGGGCCTCGAAAGCCATCCACTTTGCACAAGCCTTCCCAAATTCCCGCCCCCGGCCCTAAGATCGGCATTTCCTGATTTTGGACCTCTGCCGTAATGTGCAGGTTCAAGCCTTTATCGGGGAACGTCACTGTCCACCCCAGCGGGTAGGTCACGCCGCTGGCCGGACTTTTCCACAGCGACTTCGGATCAGGCGTAAATACAATGTTCTTGGTCACGCTTTGATGCCCGTCTTTATCCATAAACGTCGCCAGCGGGTAGAAAATGCGGCCTGTCTTTAAATCGCGCTGCCGGAAAAACAAAATGTCCGTGCCGTCGTCGAGCTGGACGCCCCACCAGTCCCAGCCGTCGTTGGACGCCACCCACGAGTTGCCCCATTGATGGTCAAACCAGCCCTGCCCGCCGGTGATCGCTTCCGGGCCGCTGCCCGTGTCAATGGTCCCGCCGACCGCGCAGCGGGTCAGCGAGAAGTAGTACATATCGGTCGCGGTCCTAAGGCCCGTCTCGCCCTTGCCGCCCACCGCCATCGCCGGCTTCTGCGCCGACAGCGTCAGATGGATTTTGTCCGGCCCGCCCGCGTTCAAATTGAGGTCAAACGCTGTGTTCGCGGTGTTGGTCGCCGCCAGCGTGTTGTCCGTGCCGTAGGCCAGACGAAACGGAGAATTGACGACGGTGGACGCCCCGGCGATCTTGCGGCTCGGCGGCGGCAGCTTGCCTTTGTTGAGATCCGTCAAAAACGCCCGCATATTCTTGTCACCGGGGTTCTGGGCCGCCAGCAGCGGGCCGAACTGACGCAGCAATGAAATCATCGTGCCGTCTGCCAGCGAATAAGGCCGCTGGGTTTTGGCGTCTAAGTCGGTGACGGCATAAATGAGATAATGGGCGCGGGGCATCGGCGAGCCGTCCAAAGGGTTCACGCCGGAGCCGAACCGGAAGAACGAGCCGATCAGCGCGAGATGCCGATCCTTTTCCGTGGTCACATGGGCGTTGACATACCACCATTCAATGTTGACATCGCTGTGAGCCGCGACGCCGAAGGTTCCGGCAGGGGCCGTCGGAGCGGCAGGTGCGGCCAGTGTCCGAGTGCCGAGCGAGAGAAGTAACAAAGCGCACAAGAAATGGCGCATAGGAGATGGTTCTTTCTAAATCTTGCAGAAGCCAGAAAAGGCGTTGATCCGAAAAGCGTCTCATTCCACATCGCCGGGAGCCAGCGTGTCGTCACCCACGCCGCTTCGGCGAAATTCACCGCCTTCGTGAGTCCGCAGGATCGCAATGCGCCGCTGCTCGTCGGCAATCTGCTGAAACTCGGCGTCGGTCAGAGTCGAGCGCGAGGTCAGGTCCACGCCGAGGCCCGGCAGCAGTGGAGTCAAAGATTCTTCCCGCAGGCCGAGTGCGGCGGCGGCTTCGGCGAGCGTGTACGAGTGATCCGGCATGACGGCCTCCTGGAAACAGAATAGCCTCAGTATACCCGGAACGGGTATCTGTGGTTCTTTGTCTGCCTTGACTTCCCGGCGCGTTTCGGGCTATGATTTACCCGATGCGTATTTTAGTGACCAATGACGACGGCTTCCAATCCGACGGCTTATTTGCACTTGTGCTGGCCCTGCGGGAAGTCGGTGACGTGACTGTGGTGGCCCCGGAGCGCCAGCAAAGCGCGACCGGCCATGCGATCACCCTGCACAAGCCGCTGCGGCTGTCGGAAGTCAGCCTGCGCGACGGCTCGCCCGCGTTTGCCTCAAACGGCACGCCCTCGGACTGCGCGGCGCTGGGCATTCTGGAAGTCCTGGGCGGGGACGTCGACTTAGTCGTCTCCGGCATCAACCACGGCCCCAACCTCGGCTGGGACGTGCATTATTCCGGCACGGTCTCAGCGGCGATTGAAGCCGCCATGATCGGCTACCCATCGGTCGCGGTCTCGGTGGCGACCTGGGACAAAGACGTTCACTGGGAGCCTGCCGCCCACTTTGCCGCCCAAGTCGCGAAGCGCCTCCTCACTCAGCCTTTGCCGGCGCACACGGTTCTCAACATCAATGCCCCCAATTTGCCGCAGCCACAGATTGTCGGTGTCGCCGTCACGACCCAGGGCCGGCGGCAGTATGTGGACCGTTTGGAGAAGCGCCTGGACCCCATCGGACGCCCCTATTACTGGCTCGGCGGCTCACTCGCCGAAGAAGCGCGTGGGGCCGAAGCCGGCTCCGATGTCCGCGCCGTCGCCGACGGCAAAATCTCGCTGACGCCGCTGCACTTAGATTTGACATCGTACTCACTTTTACCGACGCTCCAAAGGATAGCAGAAACCCTAAGCGACTGATAAGCATTTACCTTCAGGAAATAGATCACTCTATCCTTGGCGGCGGAGTTGAGACGCTTGCAAAAGTATGGCGGGAACATCCAGACAAAAGACTTTTTCTACAGCAGACGCTTTGGGCTAAAGGGAAGTCCGACAACTTGAAGGGATAAATTTATGACTTACGCATTTACGGCGGTTTACCAAAAAGCGGATGAAGGCGGCTACATCGGGTTTGTCGAGGAGCTGCCAGGGGCAATTACGCAAGGCGAAACTTTGGAAGAGACGCGCGAAAACTTGCAGGAGGCGATTGCACTTGTACTGGAAGGCAATCGTATTCTCGCCGAGGAGGCGCTTTTAGGTCAGGAAGCAATCCGTGAGCCGCTTCTTTTGCAGGCGCTATGAAACGACGCGACCTTATCCGGCATCTTGAGTCACATGGCTGTGAGCTGCTTCGCGAAGGTGGCAACCATACACTGTATGTTAATCGCGCGGAACAGAGAACCGCCCCGATCCCGCGTCACCAAGAAGTCATATACCCCATGCCTGAAGGCAGGGGCTTGTCCCTAGCACAGCCGCCTACGCATTAAGCGAAAACGTTGTCTGAGACCATAGGCGGAATGACAGCCGCCCGTGCTTCCAATCCTTTGCGGCGTATGTTCTGGGAACCTACGAAGTCCGCATTAGCCTGGAAGCCACATTCAACACAAAGAAACTCGCTTTGGTTACGTCGGTTCTCTTTGGCGCAATGACCGCAGGCAAGACAAGTCCGACTTGTGTTGCGCGGGTCAACGATAAACAGCGGGATACCCGCCGCCTCGCACTTGTAGGCGATAAACACCCGTAGTTGATGAAACGCCCAAGAGAGCCGCTCGTAACGCTGGTTCTTTCTCACCGAGACTCGATCACGAATACCCGCAAGGTCTTCGATTGCGATTGCCCTTTGACCAACGAGAGCCTTCTGAACAAGATGCTTACTGATGCGATGGTTCACATCACGCTGATACCGAGACTCGCGGCGACGGTTGCGCCGCAGGTGCTTTTTGGCAGATTTTGTTCCTGCCTGTTGCAAGCCCGCCCGAAGGCGAGAGAACTTGCGGCGACACTGCTTAACGCCTTCGCCTGTAAACGCCTCCCCGTCACTGTCTACGGCGAGTTGGGCGATGCCGAGGTCAACGCCCAGAACGTCCTGCGCGTCTACGGGCGGAGCCGAAGGCATATCTTCTACGGGCGGAGCCGAAGGCATATCTACTGTAACGTAAAGATAAAACGTGCCGTCCCTGAGAATGAGGTCGGCCTGCCCTTTGGCCCGGTCAAGCCGCGCTGCCTGATACGCGCCGTAGCGCATGGGAACGAGGATGCGTCCGCTCAGGCACATGAGCGAAACCTGCGTCAAGCCCTTGAAGGACATGATGCGCGGGTCGTAGACCATCGCCCCATGAACGTCAAACCTGACATGAATGCGCCTGTCGCGCTTGTAGGCTTCGACGGCTTTTGCAATGGCGCGTATCGCCATCTGGGACGAAAGCCCGGACTCAGAACGCAGAGTGCTATAAACAAACGGTTGGAGCGCAATCTTGTTGGCAAGCCGCTTTTCGTAGGCGACATCGGCGGCGTACTGACAGCCACGATTAAACGCCTCCACTGTTTTTAGCAGGGCTTGATGTTGCTCCTGAGACGGCTCCAACTTGATGACGATGACCTGTTTCATTCAAGGTTATTATACGCTAATGAGAGGCTTTATGCAACACGAAACCTTCAATATCTCGTCCTCGGAAGGACGAGGCGGCGTTTCCTCCCCAGAGATAAATCACGGGGCCTCCACGCCGCTAAGATGGGTGAAAACGGTGGTTGCACGGCAGGTCTGCCGCATTCTGCGTGTCCCTGAG
Organism: Capsulimonadaceae bacterium; assembly: GCA_965277885.1. Taxonomy (GTDB): domain Bacteria; phylum Armatimonadota; class Armatimonadia; order Armatimonadales; family Capsulimonadaceae; genus JANXMY01. The sequence goes on from CBDIDS010000003.1 coordinate 2,967,718, forward strand.
CCGCTCGGCGCGTAGATCAGAGCACTTCCAGACCGCATTGCTGAGGCTTGACGTCCTACTGCCGACGCTCCAAGAACGGGACAGCGACAACCAGTGAAACCAGGCAAAAATCATGGCTTCTATTTTTGATGCTCAGTGCTTGGGTTGTGACTATCAGCAGCAGATTATAGGACGCGCCGATTACACTTACCGATTACGCTGATGGGCTGACAGAAGCTCCAGACGTGTTTTTGTGGGCGCAGTTTGCATGGGGTGACCATTGCCGAGAAGTCGTGCAGGCTGAAAAGTTACTTTAAAACTGCCCGGCCAGCGCGGCAGTTGTCCGCGAGATGATGGCGGCGGCAGGCGCGACGCGGGCGGCGTCGTCGGAATGCGTGTTGGTGTAGCGAATGATGCCGGCAGCATCGAGGGCGAAGACGCGGGGGCAGGTATTGAGCCGGTAGCGGCGCTCCGTCACGGCAAGCGCCGGGTCCGCCAGCACGATCGTTTGCTGTTTGTCGAGGCCGGTTTCTGCGGCGAACCGGCGGGCTGACGCGGCATTCCCCGAAAAGACGACCAGCGCCTGTGTTCCGGCAGGAACGGCCCCCGCTCGCACGCCTGCCCACTGCCGCGCACAGTCCGCGCACCAGGGGCAGCCGCAGAAGAAGAACAGGGCGACGGGATGGCCGCGAAACTCGGCAAGCGAGCGCCGATGTCCGGCGGTGTCGGTCAGCGCGAAGACCGGAGCGGCTTGCGCTTCCAGGGGCGCGGCTCCGGCAAAGGCAGGCGGGCCGGGTCGGGAGGAGGCGACAGTGGCTGGGCCCGCGGTGCCGGTGATTTCAAGCTGCACTGCCGGAACCGGGCCGGAGGGCGCGTAAGCCTCGACCCAGACGGTTTTGTCCACGAAGCCCGGCGACAGCGCCGACGTGTCCAAAGTCACGCGCAGGGTGAGGCTGCGGCCCGGCGGCACGGTCACCGGCAGCGCTTTCGCCCCGCCGACCACGGCGCTGGTGCAGCCGCACGAGGAGCGCAGATTGTAAAGGGTCAGGGGTACTCCGCTGTCGTTTCGCAGCCGGAACGTATGCATGGCCGCGTGCTTGGCACTCAGTCGCCCAAACTCGCAGCGGGCGGTGTCTGGGGCGGGGCTGGTCGTTCCCGGCCCGGTCACCACGGAAAAGCCGGCTTCCGGCCCGGCCGCGGCCGCAGCCGCAAGCCCCAGGGCGGCGAGGATGAACAGGACGGCGGGCAGCCGCTTGGGGAGACGGAGGCGCTTTCGGGGCAGCTTCATGGCTTTTGGATTTTCTTCCCGGAGTTCAGGGGCGTCAGCAAAAAGCCGCGGGACTCGCCGCGCAGAAAGCCGCGCCCGACAATCCAGCCGCGCTCATTGATCCGGTACGCTGCGAGCAGGACCCAGCCGGTTCCGGCAGGGATCAGCGTGTTCAAATCGCGCATAGTTCCCTTCTGCCACAAAAAGGCACGCATTTTGCCTTCTTTAATCGCCGAGGTGCCGACGATCTGCCCCCGGTCGCTGATGTCCCAGGCCGCGCTGGGGTCGTCGCCGAGCGTCCCTAAATCCGCGCAGCGGCTCCCGCGCCACAGGACGGCATGCATCTCGCCGCCGGGCAGCTCCCCCCAGCCGACGATTTCTCCCGACGCATTGACAGCCCGCGCACTGGAAAGCGGGCCAAACGGCAGCGTTCCCAAATCCCGCATGCGGCCTGCATGCCACAAAAAGCCGTGGACTTTGCCGTTCGGCAGAATGTTGGAAGCGCCGACGACCTCGCCGAAATTATTTATCCCGTTCGCAATGCTGTAGTCGCCGCCCAGCGTGCCGAGGCTGATCGCGGCCCCTGCGCCGGCCGGCCAAAGCGCGGCACGGGTCTCTCCAAGCGGGGTCTGGGCGTACCCGGCCACCTGCCCGCGCGTGTTCAGAGCATGCGCCGAAGCATATTTTCCGCCGAGCGTGCCGAGGTCCCGCAGATGCCCGGCTCGCCAGACAAACGCCCGGCAGGGCCGCAGGTCGGCGGTCGTGCGGGCCACCCCGCTGACCAGCCCGCCGGAGACAGCGGTGGCGTACATCACCGGGTAGCCCGGCAGAACACCGAGAATTGTCGGCGGGCCGCCGGCTCGGCGCACCGTGGCCTGCGCCGGGCGGTCGCCGGCGGCAGTCCACCCGGAGATATTTCCCGCGCTGTCCAGCCCCGGCGCAATATCATCGGAGCAGGTCGGCAAGAGGCCCAGGTCGGTGATGGTGTAAGCAGGCGGCGCGGCGGGCGCAGCACGGGCGACCAGCGCAGCGCTGCCGGTCAGCGCCGCAGTGAGCAGCAGGCAGCACAAAGAAATTTGGCGAAATCGAAAGTCCGTCACGGCGGCATCCTTTGGGGCGAGGCACAAGAAAATGAGGCGAGGCACAAGAAAAGAAGCACGGAAACGAGGTTCCGTGCTTGAGCAGAACGTGAAATGCCGATTAAGGCCCATACGTCCAGTTCAGAATGTTCTGGGTGGCAGTCAGGCCGCCGGTGCCGGCGGTGAAGCCGACATAGGCCGCGGAGCCTCCGACAAGGCTGGGGATATTCACCGGATACGCCTGGGACTGGGAGGCTCCTGTGGTCGTGTCGGTCTCCGTAACATTCAGCGTCGTGCCGTTGTAAGCCAGTGCGACATTGAAAACGTGGCCGGAGTGCAGGTCAATGCCGGTGCCGGAAAGGTCAATCGCCGGCACGGCCGGAGCTGCGCCGTTCGTGAACAAGCCGGTGGAGTCGGTGCCTTCAGTGACGTTCTGGTAAAGATCGAACTTCACCGCCGCGCTCTTGCCGATGGCCGGTCCTCCGGCGTTGTTGGGGTCCGGGCCGTAGCCGAGGCCGCCGCCGCCGGTGCCGAGCGCGGTGGGACCGACGCCCTGAATTGTGAACGTTAGCCCGTCCGCGCTGGCTTTGGTGAGCTGCATAGAAAACGCCGTATGAAACGCCTGGACATTGACCGGCGCTGTCGCAAAAGCGCTGCCGGCTTCGGCTGCTCCCCCGTCGGTCAACGACAGCGCGGACCCGGACAGCTTCGCGCTGCCGTTCAGGGTTAGCCCGGCGGCTGTAAACCCGCCGCTGTAGTTGATCTTTGTGATGGGGCTGACCTCAATGCCGCTTGCCTGCGGGCTGCCGGTCCCGCTGGGCAGGTAGGCGATGACCATCCGGCCCTGGGAATCCGCGTTCATCGTGAATTGCTTGCAGACGGCTTTGTACTGCCTGCCGGCGTCCTGAAAGATATCGTACTGAGCCAGAACGGTGCTGCCGTTAATGGCGACACTGAAGATCCGGCGGCCGGACGCCGTTGCGGAGCTTTCCACGAAGTGCAGCCGCACGGTATACAAAGCGCCTGCGGAAAGACCGGGGATCGTGTAAGTAAACCCGGCCGTCGGGCTGCCGACCCGCTCGGACCGGTAAACAGCCTGGGGCGCGGGATTGGCGACACCTGACGTGGTCACAATTCTCACCAAATGGTCTGCTTTGCCGCCCGTAAAATCGGTGTCGGCGAGGAACGATCCGGCGGCCGCACCGCCGCAGTCAATGGCGATGCCTACGGGAATAACCGGCGGCGCGGGCAGCAGGCCGTAGACGTTCAGCGCCCCTGAGCCGTTCGCGGCGCCGTTGGGGCCGAATGTGGCGACAAAGACTTTGCCGCCGGCGATCATCGGCGGCACGAATTTCGCAAAGCGGCCCAGCTCGTCGCGGGCGTCATTCTGCTTGTCGTTCCAGAGTTCTTGGAGCGTAGAAGCATCGAAGGCATGGAAGATGCCCTGCACGACGCCGTTGTTGGCATCGGCGTTGTAGGGAGTGGTGGCCCAGACAATGCCCGTGCCGCTTTGTGTGCCGCTGGCCGAAACGGACAAAAAGCCGCCGGGCATCGCGCCGTTTGCATTCGTGACCGGCGCGGTCATCGTGCTTTTCGCAATGGCGCTGGTATTGAGCAGGCCGGTCGCCGGGTTGAACGCATACGCTCGGAGCACGTCATTCTCGCCCCAAATATACACGGTCGGGCCATTTTCCGGGCTATTGTAATAAATCGGCGCACCATGAATATGACTGGAGCCGTTGCCGAAGATGGCCTGGAATTCTTGAGTGACCTGATCACCGCCGGCGTGAAAGTGGCTCATGGCGTTTTCGTTGACCAGGTACAGAACGCCCTGCTTGCCCCCGCCGATCACATAAGTGGTTCCGGGAATGCCGAGCAGGCCGCCGGAGCCGAGGTCCTGATCGCCGGCGTTCAGGCTGTCGGTGTTGTACGGCGTGAACCAGTCTTGCAGCGCGAGCGAAGGCGAAAGCCGGACAAAAGAGTTGCCGGTCTGGGAGCCGTCGGCGGTGTAAGAGCCGTTGCCGCTGGAAAGCAGGACGTTGCCGGCGGCATCCACGGTCAGGCCCTGGCCGGACATCCAGATGCCGCCTAAACTGCCGCCCGGCGTGTTCACATAAGCGGCGGTCTGGGCTAGGGTCGAGGCGCTGTAAGCCATGACCCAGCCGTGGTACGGGCCGCAGTCGTTGTGGGAGGCCCACGCAATGTAAATATCGCCGTTGGCCAGTGTCAGCGCGGGGCGCTGGTTTTCAAGCTTCGGGTCAAAAGTGACGCCGCCGGCTGTAGCCGTGATCAAAACGGGGCTGAGCTTGACCGCTCCGGTCGTGACATCCAGCGCGTTCAAATACTGCTGGTAGGACGCGGCAGCGGTGCCGGGATGGATTTCATTGCGGGACACAAAGTAAATGGTGTTTGTCGCCGGGTCAATGACCGGAGTGCCGAGGATGCCGACGGTGGAAGAAATGTCGGGGCAGCAGCACTGAACATCGGAAGCCCGCACGGGAGCGCCGAAGTTTGCGGTCCACAGTGTCGTGCCATTGTCGGCGTCCAGGGCATACAGGGTGTTGTTCATGGTTGCGACATAAACGACATTGTGCGTGCCCTGGCTGGGGACGGCGACATTGGAAAGGTACAGCGGCTGGGCATAAATTTCGCCGTCCACCTTGACGGAGAACAGCTTTCCGAAGGTGGCGGCATTGACTTTGGCAGGTGTCAGCACAGTTTCAGCGAGGTTCGCCCCGGTGCGGTTGTTATCATTATGCTGGGTCAGCACATTGACCTGTGCCGCTGCGGGGACGGCAAACAGGGCCAGAAGAGCCGCGCCGGCCAGCGCAGGCCGGAACAGGAAACGAAGCGGAGAAAAGCAAAAAAGGCAGGGATGCATGGGGATTCCTTTTCGCCGAACGGGTGGCGAGCCGAACCACCTTGCCCCACGTGCAGCGAAGCACGCTCAGCGAAGGAGGTTGGTTGATATTGATGCATTCTATCAAACAAAGGCCGTTCTGTCAAGGCATTGTCGCGGGATAACTTCAAAACCGGCAAACCCGCAAAAGTCGAACCCCGTGCTGGCTCTTCCTCGGCAATCGCCCGGCGACAAGGCTGAACGGCGATTTTTGACGAAATAGCGTCTATAATAGTTTTACTTATGACAGAAACTCCCTCACGTCTTGTCCGTCCGGTTGTGGCGAAGTTCGGCGGGTCGTCGGTCGCGGATGCCGACCAGATCCGCAAAATCGCGGCGATTGTGGCGGCGGATAAGCGCCGCCGGTTTGTGGTCGTGTCTGCGCCGGGCAAGCGGACGGACAAAGACAAGAAGATCACGGATCTGCTTTATCTGTGCCACTCGCTCGGCGAGCAGGGACTGGATGCATCCGCGCCGTTTGCGATCATCAAAGAGCGCTACCTCGGCATCGCGTCGGAGCTGGGCGTGCCGGGCGCGTGGGAATGGCTGCGGGACATCGGGCAGCAGATCGCGGCGGGTGCGGCGAAGGACTGGGTGGCATCGCGCGGCGAGTACCTCAGCGCCCGGATCATCGCCGGTTTTTTGGGGGCGGAGTTCCTGGACGCCGCCGACAGCGGCATTCGCTTTGGGAGCGACGGCCGCTTCCATCCCGGCGAGACTTACGGGCGGCTGGGGGCGCGTCTTCAGGCCGTTCCAGAAAACACAATCGCAGTCATTCCCGGCTTTTACGGACAGGACACGCACGGCAAGATCAAGTGCTTTTCGCGGGGCGGCTCGGATGTCACCGGCGCGATTGTCGCCCGCGCGGTCCACGCCGCGATTTACGAAAACTGGACCGATGTGTCGGGGCTGCTGATGGCCGACCCGCGCCTCGTCCAGAACCCCTGCCCGATAGAAGAAATTACTTATCGGGAGCAGCGCGAGCTGTCCTACATGGGCGCGACGGTGCTGCACGATGAAGCGGTCTTTCCCGTGCGTGAGGCCGGCATTCCAATCCATATTAAGAACACCAACGCTCCCGACGATCCCGGCACGCACATCGTTACCGAGCGGGATTCGCACGCGACTACCGTGGTCGGAATTGCCGGACGCAAGGGGTTTGCGACACTCTTTACCGAAAAAGCGATGATGAACCAGGAACGCGGCTACGGCCGCAAAGTTTTGGAGATCTTAGAATCGCACGGCATCTCGTATGAGCATTCTCCCACCAGCATTGACACGCTTTCAGTGATCTTGACCGACGAAGAGCTTGACGGCCGGGAGGCCGAAGTCGTCGCCGACATCCGGCGCATTGTCCAGCCCGATCGCATTGAAGTCCAGCGCGACATGGCAATGCTGGCCGTGGTCGGCCAGGGCATGGTCCACCGGGTCGGCATCGCCGCCCAGGTCTTCGGGGCATTGGCAAGCGCGGGCGTCAACATCCGCATGATCAACCAGGGATCGAGCGAGCTGAACATCATCGTCGGCGTCCCCACCGAGCAGTACGAGAAGGCCATTCAGGCCATCTACGAAGCATTTGCGGACAAAAGTTAGTTCACGATGACTTATACTGCGAAAATTCCTATTGAGGCTCCTGATTATAAAGTACATTCGGATTTTGTCATCGGCCAAGTTTCTGCAATCATAGCGGACTCGATTAACACCGGCAGCAACAAGATTTTCATTCATACCAACCTCAAGCGCGGGCTGCCGCTTGAAAATATCAACAAGATTGCCGGACCATTTGTGGAAGCATGGGCGATGGAACAGTTCGAGAACATTGCAGATGCCCCCGGCAACAAATATCAGCTTATTCATGCCGAAGCGGGAAAACGGCTAGACCCGCACGACATTATTTTGCAATTTCGCCGTGTGGAAAAGCAGACAGAATATACTTCTGCCAATGTGGATGTCAAAGCCACTTCCGAAGACATTATCAGTTCAGGAAAAAGCCCGAACATCACTTCGTATGCGCGTATCCGCTCGGAGTATGTCAATGATCCTGACTATATCTTCATAGTTCTTTCTCTTAAGCACCGTGTTTTCAGCGAAAAGCAGCCGGAAAGCGGGATGACAAACGGCATCATGGAAGTTAGGTCTTGCTCCGTTTATGATCTCAAGTTCATTGCGGACGCAGACATCAGCTACAATCCTGCACTGGGGACAGGACAAATTCAAATCCGCGACATTCATTATGTCACGCTTGTTTCCCGGACAACCTGGGAATTTTGCCGGATGCTTGATGCAAAGTTTATGCGTTCCCGCGCACGCGGAGAAGCCGGATGGGTAATCATGGCAAAAAAGTACGGATGGGTCAAGGAGGAGTAAAGTCGTGGAAACAGAACGATTGATTTGCGGCGACGCGGCGGCTGTGATGAGAACATTGCCAGGCAGCAGTGTAGACCTCATTGTTGCAGACCCGCCCTATAATCTAGGCAAAGACTACGGCAACAACACGGACCGGAAAGCACGGCATGAGTATGAGGATTTTACAGACCAATGGCTGACTGAGGCCGTGCGCGTGCTGAAACCGACCGGATCGTTCTATGTTTTCATGGGTGTGCGCTTTATTTCCAGCCTCTTCTCAATGATGGAAGATAAACATCAACTCCTTTTTAACGGCTGGATTACCTGGCATTACACGCAGGGAATGGGCCGAAAACTTGGGTTTTCACCAAGACACGAAGACATCCTCTACTTTACAAAAAGCACAAACTACGTTTTCAATGTCGATGACGTGCGGATACCACAAAAGTATTTTCGCAAGCGCAACAACATGAGCGGTGCAAACCCAGGAGATGTCTGGCAGTTCTCCCACGTTCATTATTGTAATCCTGAGCGGCAGGCGCATCCAACCCAGAAGCCGGAAGCACTTTTGGAGCGGATTATTCTTGCCTCAAGCAACGTACACGATGTTGTCCTTGATCCGTTTGTCGGCAGCGGAACCACTTGCCGGGTTGCGAAGCTGCTGAACCGCAGGTGGATCGGCATTGAGATAAACCCGGAGTATATTTCGATGAGCGCCGAGCGTTTAGAACAGCCGGACACCGAACTTGACTCCGTTGACCCTCGCCTTATGCGGGTTCCCCAAGACTTGCCGAAAGAGGCAGTGACAGAGCCTTTGAGAACCGGCGTCTTGTCACTGCCCGGCCTTTGATGCAGGCGTCAACATCCGCATGATCAACCAGGGTTCGAGCGAGCTGAACATCATCGTCGGCGTCCCCACCGAGCAGTACGAGAAGGCCATTCAGGCCATTTACGCGGCGTTCGCGGACAAGGAGTAAGCCATGTTGGTTTGGGAAGAAATCAAGTCGGAGTGGGCCGTCAAAGGTTTCTTAAGCCTGCCCGCCCCGTATGTCATTCGGGCAAAAGTGCCGGGCGGCTGGTTTATCCGCACGGGCAAAGGCGAGTCTATTGCCGCGTTCTTCTACCCGGACCCAGAGCATCTTTGGGACGGTTCTTCGCTGCCGTAGGGGTACAATGGAAGGCAGAGGGCAAAACTAATGGCGGTTGTCGCAGAGCCGGTAGATTTGGCGCGTCTGCTTCAAGAGAAGCGTGAGGATATTCTGCGGATCGCGGAAAAGCACGGCGCATCCAACGTGCGCGTCTTCGGCTCGGTCGCGCGGGGTGAGGCCGGGCCGGACACCGACATAGATTTTCTCATAGATGTTGGGCCCGTGCATTCGTCCTGGTTTCCCGGTGGCCTTATTGTTGATTTAGAGAATTTATTGGGAAGGCGAGTAGATATTGCCGAGCCGGAGACGCTGCACTGGTTTATCCGCGATCAAGTGCTGAGTGAAGCACGCCCATGATAATGATCCATGATAATTATCCATGAAACACAACCGAGACGGACTGTATCTTCTTCATATTCGGGAGTGTCTTGAACGTGTCACCGACTACACAACGGGCGGCTGGGAGAAGTTCCAAAGCGACCCTATGACGCAAGATGCAGTCCTGCGGAATTTGCAGATTATGGGCGAATCCACTCAGCGTTTGAGCGCTAGTCTGAAAGCAAGCCGGCCAGAGGTTGATTGGCAAGACATCGCCGCATTTCGTAACAGACTTTCGTCACAGACTTGTCCATGATTATCAGAGCATCAACTTGAAGCAGGTTTGGCAGATCATAGCTGATGACCTGCCGGCATTCAAGCAGGAGATTGAGGCAATACTTCAGAGCATGAACCCCGCATGACACAGTCACTTTCTACACATATTGTCGTCGGCGCGTCCAGCGGGATTGGGCGGTCGCTGGCGCTGGCGCTGGCGCGGGAGCGGCGGCATGTGACGCTTGTGGGGCGGCATGAGGAGCGGCTAAAACGGGTGGCGGACGAAGTCGTGATGTTCGGCGGGGAGCCGCTGGTGGCGATCTCGGACGTGCGCGAGCCGGTGTCCATTCAAGCCGTGCTGGCGCAGATCGTCTTAAGAAACCTGCGGATTGAGCTGGCGATTGTGTCGTCGGGGGTCGGGCTGACGACGAACGCGGAAGAGTTTACGACCGAGACTTTGCAGGCTTTGCTGGAAGTCAACGTATTGGGCGCGGCAAACTGGCTGGAAGCGTTGCAGCCGCTCCTCAAAGTCCAGCCGGGCGGGGCGACGGTGGCGGTGCTGTCAAGCCTTGCCGCCGACCGGGCGTACCCCGGTGCAAGCGCGGGCTACTCGGCCAGCAAGGCCGCCCTGTCGCATTTGTGCGACGGCCTGCGAGCGCCCTGGGCGGCCCAGAACATTCGCTTAACGACGGTGGAGCCGGGCTTTATTCGGACTCCGATGACGACAAGCCAGTCCTGGACACCGTTTTTGATGGAGCCGGAAGACGCCGCGCAGGCCATTTTGGACGGCCTGCGGGCGGAAAAGAGCGTCATTCGGTTTCCCCGCATGGCGGCGCTGACGACCACGGCGATTGGCCTGCTGCCGCCGGCGCTCTTAGACAAGCTGTACGAAATGAAGCCGCCGGGGGGGGTTCGGGTCGGGAACGTCCGGGAATAATAAGTCGTAAATTTAGCCAGGAGAATTTGAATTTCATGCAGAAGATTTTAATGGCCGCCGCGCTTTTCAGCGTGTGCGGCGCGGCCCATGCGGACTTCAAAGTCGTGCAGACGACCCAGATTGACAACCCGCAATTAAAAGCCTACGAAGAAACGATGACCCCGCAGCAAAAGGCGCAGATGGCGCACTCCGGCAATCCGCTGTTCCAAAGCGGCCCCCAGATCACGACTCTGTACACGCAGGGCAGCCATGCACGCTTTGACATCGGGACGCTGACTTATTTATTGAACAGCACGGCTCGTACCACTGAAGTCGTCAACCGGCGGACGCATACCTACAGCATTCAGCCGTACCGGGTGGCGTCGCCGGGGCAAAACATGGTGACAGTGAAGGACACAAAGCAGACCAAAGTGATTGCCGGCCATTTGTGCCGGCACTACTTCACGACGGCGACACTCGCGTCCCAGCCCGGCACGCTGATCCAGGGTGACATCTGGGCGGCCCCCGACATTCCTCAGCCTGCCGCGCTGTCGTCAGGGATGGGACCGTTCGCCGCGCTGCAAAGCCAGTTCCAGAAGATCAAGGGCTATCCGCTGAAATCGTCGCTGACCGTCACCGGCAGCCCGCTCGGCAATACAACCGTGCAGACTTCGGTGGTGTCAGTCTCAAAAGCGGCACTGCCGGCGTCAACATTCACGGTTCCGGCCGGGTATGCGAAAGCGGCGGCGCGGGGCGCGGGGTAGGAGCCGGCAGGAACTGCCGGGGTGGGGGCCTGCTTCTTGACTCAGTTTCTTGACCGAAATGCCTGCCGCAAGCGCGAGGCCGCCCGCTGGTCCGTCGCGGCCTCCGCCACCCTGCTCGGCCTGAAAGTCATTGTCGGGGCCGTCACCGGCAGCGCGGGCATTCTCGCCGAAGCGGTCAACTCGGCGGCGGACCTGGTCGGCTCGTCGCTGGCAATGCTGTCCGTGCGAGCGTCCGACGAGCCGCCCGACGAGTCGCACGCTTACGGCCACGGCAAGATTGAAAACTTGTCGGGTGCGGTAACGGCGGCGCTCATCTTGGTCGGCGGCGTTTTTGCCATCGGAGAAGCCGTGCGGCATCTGCTGCACCCGGAACCTCTGCCGGGGGTAGGGTGGGGCATGGGAGTCATGGGTGCATCAGCCGTCGTCAACTTGGTTGTGTCCCGGCGGCTGCTCCGAGTCGGAGGCGAAACGGACTCGCCGGCGCTTGCCGCCGACGGCCATCATTTGCAGACGGATGTTTTGACTTCGCTCGGCGTCCTCGCCGGGCTGACATTAGTTTATCTCACGGGAAAGCTGTGGTGGGATTCGGTGGCGGCGCTCGCTGTCTCGCTGCTCATTCTGCGGGTCGGCTTCGGGCTGGCGCGGGAAGCGGTGTCGACTCTTTCGGACGCCGCGCTGCCGCCGGACGAGGAAGCGGCGCTGACCGCCATTCTGACCGATCACCCGGAAGTGCGCGGTTTTCACAAGCTGCGAACGAGAAAGTCCGGGTCGCATCGGCATATTGATGTCCATGTCCAAATCGCCGACACGCACACGTTCGTTGAGGCGCACCGGCTGACTGAGGAACTGGAAGACCGTCTCCGGGCAGTCCTGCCGAACCTGCACCCGATTATTCACATTGAGCCGGATGAGGATGAAGCCAGGCATCAGCAGCAGGAAATAGCTCAGCAGCAGGAAATCAGCCGGGCAGAATAGGCAGCAGGGCAGAATAGGAATCAAGGCAGACTGGCTTGATTGGGAGTATCCGAGCCGGGAGCGCTTGGACTGGGCGCTGTCCCGGAAGCATCATCAAACGCGCCGTGGGACGGCAGAAACCTGTAGGGCGGTGGTGGCCTGTCCGGCCCGGCGGCAGCGCTGGAAAGGCGCGAATACAGACCAGACAGCGCCAGCCCGGCATTTTCCGTGCGGAACAAAAATCCGGCTCCCGTGGAAAGCAGAAAAAGAAGGGTGAAACCGAGGAATGCTTGAACCGACGGCCCCCGGCGGGTGGCTTGAACCGGATGCGGCGCTCGCGCGGGGTTGAACGCAGCGGCCCCGGCTTCAAACGCGGCGTCATAAGCCGCCTTTCGGCGCGGGTCGGACAAAAATGCATACGCGGCATTCAGCGTCCGCAGCATGTCTCCCGACGATGCCTCATGGTTTGCGTCCGGGTGGTACTGCTTGGCAAGCTGCCGGTAGCGGCGCTTGATTTCAGGAGCCGGACTGCCCGGCAGGAGGCCGAGGCAGGCATATGGATTTTCTTCCGGGACCATGAAGCGTGCTTTCTCAAGTGTTACTGTAATGTCGGCGTTCCTGTTCTGTTAATATACCCGATTCCTGCCGCTGGAGGCGTTCCGCTTGACATTTTTTGCGCGATGTGCTATATTAACCTCCAAGACACCGGACAGGGGCGCGACCCCTGTTCATTTTTTTGCCTATTCTCACCGGCAGAGGCATTCTTCAAATGGCGAAAAGCTACGACAACAATACTGAGACACCCAGCCCCGGCCCGAAGAAAACGGCCCCGGCAAAACCCGCCGCGCCCGGCCAAGCCCGGCTGTCGGACGTTCAGCGCCGCGCCCAGCAGATGGCGAACAAGCCGTCGGTTTCGCCTACCCAGTTTTTCCAGGAAGCCTGGGTCGAGCTGAAGAAAACGACTTGGCCGAACCGGGACGTCCTGACGAAGTCTACGTCGGTGGTCCTGGCGCTGGTGGCGACGGTCGCCATCTGGGTCGGGGGCCTGAATTACATCTTAGACATCATCACCGCGAAGGTGTTCCTCGGCCGTTAAGCCTGGGAAAGAAAAGCGATTATGCTAAAGCACTGGTACGCGGTCCACACTTATTCGGGCCACGAGAAAAAAGTCAAAACGAACATCGAGCGCCGCGCGGACACGATGGGCCTCAAGAACAAAGTTTTTGATATTCTGGTCCCCACCGAAAAAGAGTCGCGGGTTCGGCAGGGCAAGAAAAGCGAGATTGACCGCAAAGTTTTCCCCGGCTACGTTTTCATTGAAATGGTGCTGGACGACAACACCTGGTACTTGGTCAAAAGCACGACCGGCGTGATCGGCTTTGTCGGCGACGCCAAGCCGACCGTCGTGAAAGACGCCGAAGTCCGGGACATCAAAAAGGCGCTGGAAGAGTCGGAAAACAAGCCGATCATCCGCCCGCGCTGGGAAGTCGGCCAGTCCGTCCGCGTCACCGCCGGGCCGTTCGCGGACTTCACGGGAACCATCCAGGAAATCAACGCGCCGAAAGACAAGGTCAAAGTTTTAATTTCCATTTTTGGCCGCGATACGCCGGTCGAGCTGGAATTCGGCCAGGTCGAAAAGATTTCGTAACACCCCCTAGCCCCCAATAATGGGGGAACCGGATGAAGACAGGTTCAAGAAGAGAGCTTCCCTCATGCTCCCCCATTATTGGGGGTTGGGGGGCGGTTCATAGGATACACAGAGAGACACATGGCAAAGAAAATCACCGGAGTCGTCAAGCTCCAAATCAACGCGGGCAAAGCGACTCCCGCCCCGCCCGTCGGCCCCGCGCTCGGCGGCTACGGCATCAACATGATGGAGTTCATCAAGGGCTACAATGAGCGGACTGCCTCGCAGATCGGCTCCATTGTCCCCGTCGAGATCACCATCTACGAGGACCGCTCGTTCACGTTCGTGACCAAGACTCCGCCCGCCGCCGACCTTTTGAAAAAGGCCGCCGGCATTCCGAGCGGATCGGGAACGCCCAACAAGACCAAAGTCGCCAAGATCAGCGAAGAGCAGCTTCGCTCCATCGCCGAAATGAAGGCCCCGGACTTGAACGCGAACGACACCGCTGCGGCCATGAAGATCATCGCCGGCACCGCCCGCTCGATGGGCATTGACATCGGCTAAGTCACTTCGTGACATTAACCCGTCATGGAATGACTGTGGGAGGGCCTCGAAAACCCGTCAGCACCACAAGGAGAGTAAAATGCGAAAGCAAGACCGTGTGAAGACCATCGGCAAGCGCTACCAAGAAATCGCGAAGAAGACCGATGTTGACAATTTATTGGACCCGGCCCCCGCGCTGGAGCTGGTCAAGAGCCTCGCCAATGCCAAGTTCGATGAAACCGTCGGCGTTGCATTCAATCTCGGCGTTGACCCCCGCCACGGCGACCAGATGGTGCGCGGCGTGACCACCCTGCCGCACGGCACCGGCAAGAGCCGCAAAGTGCTGGTCTTCGCTAAAGGCCCGAAAGCCGCCGATGCCGAAGCCGCCGGTGCCGATCTTGTCGGCGCGGAAGATTTGATCGAGCAGGTCCAAAAAGGCACGCTTGACTGGAAATCTTACGATCTGATTCTCGCGACCCCGGACATGATGGGCCAGGTCGGGCGTCTCGGCGCGACCTTCAAGCAGAAGATGCCGAACCCGAAGGCCGGGACTGTTTCGCCGAACATCGGCCAGGCCGTCAACGACATCAAGAAGGCGACGCGCGTTGAGTACCGCGTCGAAAAGGCGGGCATTGTCCATGCCCCGCTCGGCAAAGCGTCGTTCACCGATGAGCAGTTGTTGGAGAACTTCAACGCCCTGATGGATGCCCTGCAAAAAGCGAAGCCGACCGCCTCCAAAGGCCGCTACTTCAAGAAGATCGCGATCTCGTCCACCATGGGACCGAGTGTTCGCATTGACCCGATCCGCGCCGTCGCCATTGCCGCCGGCAAAGGCTAATTCGCAGACAACCAAATAAGTTTAGACCGCAGACAGCCGGTCCCGCCCAACATACAGGGCAGGGTTAATGGACACACATCCGCCAGCCGAGGTAACAGGAACGCCCGCGATACACGCTGAAAAGCGCTGTGCCGCGACCGATGCGCCCTGCGACCTGCCTCCCGTCTGCGGCAGTCGCAGGGCGTCTTTTGTTTTAACCCAGACATCACTTAACCCAGACATCACTTAAAAGGAGGTGAATATCATCGCAACTGACTATGTCACAGAACCTGCCGGCGCGAAAGTCGAAGTCGTCGCCGAGCTGCGCGAGCTGGTCGGGCAGACCAAAGCCGCCATTTTGACCGATTACCGGGGCCTGTCCGTCGCCGAGCTGACCGAGCTTCGCAAGAAGCTGCGGGACGTGGACGGCGAGTACCGGGTCGTCAAGAACACCCTGTTCAAGCTGGCCGCCGGGGACTCCATGCCGGTTTCCGACATGAGCGAGTTCCTGACCGGGCCGACTGCCATCGGCTTCGCGAAGGGCGACCCGGTCGCCGTCGCCAAGATCCTGCTGGAATATGCTCAGGGCCATAAAGCGATGTCGGTCAAGGCCGGCGTCATGGATGGCCGCGTGCTTTCCACTGCTCAGGTCGAGGCGCTGTCCAAGACCCCGCCGCGCGAAGTCCTGCTGTCCCAGATGCTCGGCTCCTTGCAGTCGCCCATCGCCGGCTTTGTCGGCACACTGGGCGGCATCATTTCGAATTTCGTCTTCACGCTGCAAGCGATTGCAGACAAGCAGGACTCCGGCACCGAAGCCGCCCCTGCCGCTTAATTTTTCGCACAAAACTACACTTTAGGAGAAATAACACCATGGCCGATACAGCCGCAATGATGGAAACCATCAAAGGCATGACCGTTCTCGAACTCAGCGATTTCGTCAAGCAGCTTCAGGAAGAATTCGGCGTGTCCGCCGCCGCGCCCGCCGCCACAGCCTCAACCGGCGGCGGTGACGGCGCCGCGCCCGCCGCGCCCGAAGCCCCGACCTCGTTCAATGTCATCCTGACCGCCGCCGGCGACAAGAAGATCAACGTCATCAAAGTCGTCCGCGAGATCACCGCGCTTGGCCTGAAAGAAGCCAAAGACCTGGTGGACAGCGCCCCGAAGGCCGTCAAGGAAGGCTTGAACGCCGAGGACGCCGCCGCTCTCAAAGCCAAGATCGAAGCCGAAGGCGCGACGGTCGAAGTCAAGCCCGCCTAGTTTCGCTTTGCCCTAGTTTCGCTTTGCCCTAGTTTCGCTCTGCCCTAGTTTCGCTCTGCCCTAGTTTCGCTCTGCCCTAGTTTCGCTCTGCGACGCTGACACGAACAAGCCTGTCTCTTCAAAGAGACAGGCTTGTTTGCGTTTTTGCTTTGCGTGCTGTATACTGCACTGGATAGGACCTTTCAGGAGTGATGGATGACCCGCCCTACGTTTGGACAGCTCAGTGACACGCGCCGGAACAACTTCGACTTTCTGCGGTTCTTCTTTGCGTCCCTTGTGATTTTTTCCCACTCTTTTCTGCTGCTCCCGGCGTTCGGCGATCGCGCCGAGCCGCTTTGGCGGCTGACACAGGCCAGAATGAACTTTGGGACGCTGTCCGTGGCGTGCTTTTTCGCGATCAGCGGATTTCTGATCACCCAAAGCTGGCAGCGGCAGCCGCAGCTTGGCGATTTTTTCAAGAAGCGCGTCCTCCGCATTTATCCCGGCTGGACCGCCGCCCTGCTGTTTTGCGTCTTTCTTGTCGCTCCTGTGCTTCGTCCCGGTCATGGACTGGCCCTGCATGATATCGGCACTTACGGCTTTCTGGCCCAGCTCATCCTCCGCAACACGGGCATCCTGCATACGCTGCCGGGGGTGGGAATGGTCAACGGCTCCATCTGGACGATCCCTTTTGAGATCCTCTGCTACTGCCTGGTCGCGCTTGTGGGTCTGACCGGCGCGTTCCGCCGCCCTCTGCTTCTCGCCGCCGGGGCCGCTTTGATGCTGGCGGCGCTGAACTGGCCGGCCCTGCGCTGGCTCCCCATGTACTGGCCGCCGTTCGGCACACATCCGCTGCCCTACATCGGCTGGCTCTACCCCCTGCCCCAGTTCGCGGTCTTCTTTCTTTCCGGCATGGTCTTTTTCCTGTTTCGGAACCGTATTCCGCATTCCCTCCCGCTGCTGGCCGTCTCCGTGCTGCTGGTGGGGCTGACGCTGGGACATCTGCCTCTAGCCGGTGCGTTCTTTGTCATTTTCCCGACGTTCGGCTTTTACATTCTGTTTTATTTAGCGTTCCTGCCGGTGGGGACCCTCTACGATTGGGCCAAACACGGTGATCTTTCTTACGGCATTTACCTCTACGCTTATCCGCTACAACGCCTCCTGATTGCCGGACAATCGCGCGGCTTCCATCTTTCGCCGCAGACCCTGTTTCTGCTGGCCTGGATACTGGCCTGCGGCATGGCCGCGCTTTCCTGGCGCTTCATTGAGCGTCCCTTCCTGCGGCTCAAGCCCAAGTCGCCCCTGCCGCCGATGGAAGACTCCGGCGTTCCTGCCGTTCCCGCCGGTGAAACGCAGTTGGCTTGAATTGCAGCCGTTGACTATTCCGCCTAAATCGCCTATAACAGACAATATAGACAGTAATAGACAATATAGACAGTGGAGGTAGAAAATGGCAACCGCAACAGAAGTGAAAAATCGCTTTGGAGAGTATCTTGAAAAAGCCCGGCATCAGCCGGTGACAGTGGAGAAGACAGGACGAAAATATGTCGTCCTGGTGAGCCATGAGGAGTACGAGCGTTTGCAGGCGATTGAAGACCAGCATTGGGGAATAGCTGCTGCCGAAGCAGAGAAGAGCGGATTTATTGGCACGGAAGAAGCAATGAAATTGCTGACACGCCACTCGGAGTGAAATCCTGTGCGAAGATTCGATAATGACCGAGATGCGGCCAAATTCCTTCAGGATTTAGATGCCAAGCAATACAAACAAGCTGCGTGCAAAATGCTGTCGCTCATGGGCAACGCTACTCCTGCGGATTATCGCCAACTGAAGGGGTTCCCGTATTACCGCATGGACAGCGGTGAGTACCGTATTGTCTATCGATTTGATGCTGAAAATGTTTATGTTATCCTATTGGCAAGCGTAATGATGACGAGGTCTACGAGAAATTGAAGCGAAAAGGCTGACGAAAATAACCCAAAAGAAAACAGATGTTTGGGGAACAAAAGAGGTTCGGCCGGCGTTTAATAAGTGTGCGACGCCGCCCGGCTCCAATGCTGCAGCCGGACGGCAGTCCTTCGCAGAAGACGGCTTCGCCGCTTTCTGCACCTTATGAAGCGGCCCCGGCGGGCGCAGACCGGCCCGCCGCATTTCCGCCTGACACTTCACGGCCCGCGCAGATGTGGGCCGGCGCAGGCGGATCGTCCGCTTCGTTGACGCGCTCGCTTCGTTCCACGCTTTCCCTTCAAGTTCTCCCATTGACAAACCCGCCGCGCCGCCGGGTATAATAACGCCGCACCCCAAGCCGAAGTGGCGGAATGGCAGACGCGGAGGTCTCAAAAACCTTTGGGGGCAACCTCGTGGGGGTTCGAGTCCCCCCTTCGGCAGCAAATGACGGCACAAGAAAGCCGCCGGTTCTCAGTGAGAACCGGCGGCTTTCTTGTGCGTTCTAGTGGCGCGGGACTGTCAGCGTCACAGCCTGGTAGGCGTACACCCAGTAGCCGAGGCCCGGCTGGAGCGTGTCGCCGCTGCGCACATAAACGTAGCTGCCCCCCGTCGTCCCCGTCCCCGGCTGGTAGCGATACACCAGGCCGCTGACAAGGAGCGGCGCAGCCGTGGACGCCTGGACAAACGGCACCGCTGTTCCCCCTGCGCTCACCGTCAGGCTGTCCAGCGTCTCGCCGGTGGTCCAGGGCTGGCCGATCTGGTTCCAGCCCGCCGACAGGGCGATCGCGTAGTCGTGGGTCGGGTCCGCCGGGGTGCCGGTGGAGCTGAGAGTCACAGCCATCGGCAGATTGGCCCAGTAGCCGTGGCCGAGATGCAGGGCCTCCGCCGGGGCTGTGGGCGTGAGCGCATACCCGCCGACGGCGGGCTGCCAGGTGCCGAGGACGACGCCGGTGTAGCCGAACAAGCCGTCAAGCCCGATGCCCGTGTAGTCATAGGGTGCAGACAGCATGTTCAGCCCTGCCGGGTAAGAGGTTCCCGGCGCACCCGTGACGGTCAGCTTTGCCGTCATCGGCGTCCCGCTTAAAGTCGCGGAAATGGTCGTACTGCCTGCGTGCGGGGTCGGGATCGGGAACGTCGCCGTGGCGGACCCCGCCCGGATCGTCAGCGCGGCGGGAACAGTCGCCGCCGCCGTGCTGCTCGTAAGCGTGACGGAAAGGCCGCCCGCCGGAGCGGGAGCATTCAGCGTGATCCGGCCCGCTGAAGGCGTCCCGGCCAGCACGGTCGCCGGGGTCAAGGCCAGGGTGGTGATCTGGATCGGCTGGACTGTCAAGGAGGCGGACTGCGGCGTCCCGCTGAGGGTCACAGTAATTTTGGCCGTCGCTGCGGCCTGAACCCGCGAAGTCGGGATCAGAAACGACGCGGACAGAGCGCCGGGCGCAACAAACAGGGACGCCTGCGGGGACGCCGAAGGGTCGGAGCTGGCGATGGTCGCGGTCAGCCCGGAAGCGGGCGCGGCGGAGCCGAGCGTCAGCGTTCCAACCGTCGTTCCTCCGCCGATGACTGTGGCCGGGGCCAGGCTCAGACCTTCCAGCAGTGCTGCCTGGACAGTGAGGATGGATTTTTTCGTGACCGAGTTGTAGGAAGCCGTGAGGTTCACATCGGTTGTCACCGCAACCGCGCTTGTCGTGATGGCGACGGTCGCCGCCATCTGCCCCTCCGGGATCAGTACCATAGCCGGCAAAGCGGCCGCCGGATTGTCCGAAGTCAGCGTGATCGTCGCGCCGCCCGCCGGGGCCGGGTAGGTCAGTGTCAGCGCAAGGGACGCGCCGGCGCCGCCGAGGACCGTCGTAGGCGTGAGCGTGATCCGCTGCAGCGTCGGCGCTTCTACCGTGAGAACTGCCGTCTGCATCCCGCCGTTCAAGGCCGCGCTGAGGGTGACGGGAACAGTCGTGGTGACGGCGACGGTTTTAATCGGGAACGTCGCCGAGACAGCGCCCTGCGGGATCGGGGCCGTCGTCGGCACGGTCGCGGCGGCCGGAGCGCTGCTGGTCAGCGTGACCGACAGGCCGCCCGCCGGGGCCGGGCCGGACAGCGTGACCGTGCCGACCGACGGCGCCCCGCCGCCGACGCTGGCCGGGCTGACCGTCAGCGAAATGGGCGTGATCACGGCCGGCGGCGGCGTCACGGTCAGGGTCGCATTCTGGCTGCCGCCGGAGTAGGAGGCCATAATGGCGTCCGTCACGCTTGCCGTCACGGCTGTGGTGGTGATCGGGAAGTCGGCGCTCGTCGCCCCGGCGGCCAGCGTCACCGCCGCCGGGACCGTCGCCGGGCCGGAGGCGGCGGACAGCGTGACGGTCGCGCCGCCGTTAGGGGCGGGGTTGGAAAGCGTCACCGTCCCCGTCGCCGCCAGGCCGCCGACGACTGTGGACGGCGTGAGTGTGAGGCTTGCGACCGGGTTGCCGGTGACGACCGGCGGGGCGAGCAGGTTCAGCAGGTTGTCGCCGTTGAAGCTGCCCCAGCCGGTGGCGTTGTCATAGCCGTGCGTTGCCGGGTAATACAAGTTCGTGGCGGTATAAACATCGTGAAAAGCGGTGAGGTACTTGCTGCTCCCGGCAATCTGGTAGATTTCCGGGTTCGCAAAGCCGAGATTAGGCTGGCTGTTTGCCGCCCGCTGCTGGTTGACCAGGGCCGTGAATGCCGCCCATAGGGGGGCCGCGCAGCTCGTGCCGCCTTCAATCGTGAACCCGCCCCCGAAATAGATCGAGTAGCCGCTTGCGTCCGGGTCGGCATCCAGCGACACGTCAGGGACATTGCGCTGAGTCATCGAGCCGAGCGTCGTCACGGCGCTTTGGAAGCCCGGCAGGGGCCAGATCGCGCTGATGCCGCCGCCGCCGCCTGCGGGCGGGGTCCGGTTCGGCTCGTCCCAGGCGGACTCAGCGACATACGCACCGCCGGGGGACTGGACGTTCAGCGCCGTGCCGCCGACCCCGACCATGAACGGCTGGGAAGCCGGGTCATCCACGCTGAGCGTCTTGCCGTCGTCATACGCCCCGGTGTCGCCCGCCGCCGCGTAGATGGACTGGCCCTGCGACGCCATCTGCTGGAACGCCGCGCTTTCGGCGTTCACCTCCGCCGTGTCCGTCTCGTCCTCGGCGATGCCCCAGGAGGAGCTGATTTCTTTGGACAGATTGTCGTCGGCGATCTTCTGGTAGCAGTCCACGACGCCCGGCCCGCCGTTCGGCGCTTCGTAGACCAGAATGGAGCTGACACCCGGCGCGATCGCGGCCATCAGCTCGATATCCAGGGTCACTTCGCCCGCGCCGCCGCCGGGGACGCCGTCAAACCCGTCCACCAGGATCGTCTTCAGCGGGATCTGCGGCAGGCTATAGTAAGTCTCGTAGGAGGCAATGTCGCTGGCCGTGTAGCCGTCCAGCTCATACAAGGCCAGTGTGCGCCCCTTGCCGGTCATCGAAGTCGCGTTTAAACTGTACGCCGTTTTGATGTCGTTCGGCGTCAGACCGTTGTAGGGGCCGGAGCCGACTTCATGCGCCAGCACCGACGGCTGCCGGAGGTTGGAATGCCGCACCGACGCATTTTGCAGGCCGACCACGCCGCTGATCTTCCCCGCCAGCGACACCGGGACCGCCGGGTCCCGGTCCGGGGCATGAAAGAGGCGTCCGTCCGCCGCCGCGTAATTGTGAAGCTGCACGCCGAACGCCGCCTCGACCGCCGAGGCCGGACCCGCCACGTCCAGCAGCAGGCGGCTGGGATGCGTCCCCGTCACCCGCAGACCGTGCGCCCGCGCAAAGCTTGCCACGGCGTCATACGACTGCTGGGTCGGGCTGAAGCGGGCGGCAAACTCGGCGGGCGTGAGGAAGTGGTGAAACAGCGGATCGCCGGGCGCATACTGCCGGGCCAGCAGATGATTCAGCCCGGCGGGGTCCCGCAGCGGCAGGGTCAGCGCTAAGTCCATCGCGTCCGCCGGGTTTTTGCGCCCGACAATCGCCGCGCCCCGCAGTGCATCCGGCACTAAATGCCCCGGCAGCCGCACCGACGGCCCGGCCGAAGCAGCGGGAGCGGCCTGCACGGGCGCCGTCGAAAGCAGCGCGGGGCAGAATAAAAAAAGAGCGGCAAGCGGCGCAAATGGGTTCTTCACTGTGTTTCCCTTGAAGCGTGGTGGGTTTAATGGAATAAAGACGCTTCTACCTTAACACAGCCCCGTCTGCTTGTCAAGAGTAATCGGGCAGAATCGGAAGTAATCGTAAAAAAATTAGCCCCCATTCCCTCCGAAGGATTTCAGCAGGAGAGGGCAAGGGCTTCTACTCCCGCTCCCCCGGCCGCATCACCAGATACCAGGCCGGGCCGAGCAGGGGCAAGCCCAGCGCAGCCCGGCCCAATGCGCTTTCCTCGGACACGCCCCGCCGGGCCATGTCGTCACGCAGGAGCGCCGGGAACAGCAGGGTCAGCGCCAGCAGATCAATCGTCATGACATGAACGAAATTACTCACGCGGAACCAGTAAACGTAATTTGCAAGATTGCCGAACAGCATAATGCAGACCAGCAGCGCCGCCAGCGCCAGAGCGGCAAAAACCGCAAACGGCCTCCCCGCAAACCAGCGCACAGGCCCATTCCGTGCGCCCGGCACAGCATCCGGGTAAGGGCGGCGCAGGATCAAATAGGGGAGCAGCGCAAACGCACCGAATGCCATCATTCCAAGCGCAAACGGCCAGGCCCAGACCTTCTGCCCGCGCCCGTCGGGGACCAGCAGCGCCCAGTACATGAGGGGGACAATGCCGAGAAGCTGAAAGACGCCCCATACCGCCGGGTTTCGCGCGGGGCCTTGTCCGAGCGCCAGTTCCAAAAACAGATTACCCGGCGGATCGCCTTTCGGGGCGACAAATGCGGCGTAGAGAACGTCGGCGATGAGAAGAGCAAGGAAGAGCAGGCGGCGGGTGAGGAGGGGCATTAGGGCTTTCTTGTACCCTGCCCTGAACGGCAGGGCTTTGAAGGTCAATTCCCCGCCTTCGCGGGCATCCGATCAGTTCGGTTTCCTCGCCCGCGAAGGCGCGGGCTTGCCTTTTAAAGCACGGGGGTTCAGCCCCGTGTTTCCGGGTTTCTTCTTACCGCCCAAACATCTGCCACGGGTTCGGCGCTTCCTCGGCAGGCGCAGGCGCAAAGTTCGCCAGCGACTCCTCAAAGTCCTCACGGGTCAGCACACGCTTGACTTCGGGGCCGGCTTCGGACAAGCGGATCAATGCCTGCAAGCCTGCTTCATTGACGACTGCCTTGATGTTCGCGCCGGAATAGCCTTCGGTGCGCCGGGCCATTTCGTCCAAATCCACATCGTCGGCCATCTTTGCGCCGGACGCCGAGAGGGCAAACAGCAGGCGCCGGGCCGGCTCATCGGGCAGCGGGATCTCGATCTCGCGGGACAAGCGGCCGCCGCGCAAAAGCGCCGGGTCCAGCATATCCCGGCGGTTCGTCGCGCCGATCACGAAAATCCGCCGGTTTTTCGTCAGGCCGTCCATCTCGTGCAGGAACTGGTTGACCACTTTGTCGCTGTACTGGTTGACCCCGCCGGAGCGCGACGGCAGGAGCGCGTCTATCTCATCTAAAAAGATAATCGCCGGGGCTTTGGCCCGCGCTTCGTCAAACAGCTTCTTGACTGACTTTTCGCTTTCGCCGAGCCACATGGAGTTGATCTCGGCGGGCGAAGTCGCGACAAAATGGCAGTGCGATTCATGGGCCAAAACACGGGCGATGGTTGTCTTGCCCGTTCCCGGCGGGCCGTACAAGAGCAGGCCGGTCGGCGGCTCGATGCCGAGGTCTTTGGACAGGCTGGGGTTCTCCAAAAGAAGCTGCATCTGGCGCAGCTCGCGCTTGGTGCGGGCCGGTAAAATCACATCGCTCCAGGTGACGCCGCCCGGCACGGCCTGGCCGCCCCGCGACTCGCGGTTTGCGGCCTGGTCGAACGCCGCCGCCCGTTCCCGGTAGACCGGCTCGCCGGGCGACAGCGCCGATGCCGTCCGGGCCGCGTCCGCCGCCGCTTCGGTCTGGCCCAAGTAGCGAAGAGACAAGGCCCGCGCGTGGGGAAAACGCGCGTCGTTCGCGTCAAGCGCCGCCGCCCGTTCAAACGCCGCAGCCGACAGCCGAAACGCTTCCCGGTACTGCACGATCCAGTCGGTATTTCCCAGGGCTTTGGACGCCGCCAGCACGCCGAGGCCCAGCGCCGACGAGGCCAGGTCGCTGAAGCCCGTCCCGCTGCCGATTCGCTTTTCCGACTCGCGCAGCGCGGTTGGCATGATCGTTTCGGCCCGCTGCTGATAGGTCAGCCCCAATTGGTACGGTCCCTCGGCGTCTTCCGGGAACCGCCCCGACGCCGCTTCAAACGCCGCAATCGCACCGGGAAACTCGCCGCGCCCGCGAAACTCCAGGCCCGCTTTATACGCAGGGTCATCCATAATTGCACTCATACGGTTATTCTACCCGGTTTCACGACTTAGGAAGATTTTGGGTACAGTAAGGCAAAGAACCCCTCCCGCTCATTCTTCGCTCCCTCCCCTGTTAGGGAAGGGCAATAGGGAAAGAGCAGCAGACAAAAGCGTTCGCAGTTGTCCTTCCGAGCTTCTCTTGGCCCTTCCCTAACAGGGGAGGGAGCGAAGAATGAGCGGGAGGGGTTCCAAAGGAGCCTTCTATGCCAGATAACGTTGGAATGGTCGAAGTGCCGGGCAGCGACAAAGCCGCCCTGCCGGACGCAAGCCTTGTCGGCCCGCTGCCGCCGGACGAGCGGTTTCAAGTCACGGTCCGTGTCCGTCGGCAGGCCGCCCTGCCGACGCTGGATGCACACGCGGCGCATGGGCCGACCGAGCGCACATACATGAGCCAGGTGGAGCTTGCCGACCAGCACGGGGCGTCGGCAGACGATCTCGCCAAAGTCGCCGCGTTTGCCGGGCAGTTCGGGCTGACAGTGGAGAATTCCGACGCTGCCCGGCGAAGTGTGCTGCTGTCCGGCACGACCGCGCAGTTTGAGAAGGCATTCTCGGTGACGCTGAACCGTTACGCCCTGCCGGGCGGCGATGTGCGCGGGCGCAGCGGGGCCATTTTTGTGCCGAAAGAGCTGGACGGCATCGTTGTCGGCGTCTTCGGCCTGGACAACCGGCCTTTTGCCAAAACCCATTTCTACTTGAAGCGGCACCCGAAGCCGCCGGCAGCAATCACGGCATTTTATCCTGCCGAGATCGCCAAATTGTACGACTTCCCGGCCGACGTGACCGGGCAGGGGCAGAAGATCGGGATTGTAGAACTCGGCGGCGGCTTCCGGCAGTCCGATTTAGACACCTATTTTGCACAGGCGGGCGTTTCGAACCCGCCGACCGTCACGGTCTCCTCGTTTGCCGGGGGCGGGGCCAACTCGCCCGGCACGGACCCGCTGGATCCCGCCAACCCGGACATTGAAGTCCTGCTGGACATTGAAGTCGCGGGCAGCGTCGCGCCCGGCGCGGAGATCGTGCTGTATTTCGCCAAAGACGCTTCCGACCAGGGCTTTTTGGATGCCATGACAGCGGCCATCCACGACCCGCAGAATGCATTGACCGCAATCTCGGTGAGCTGGGGCGGCCCGGAAGCGGGAAAGACCGCCACGGGAACGGACAGCGGCACAACTGCCCAGTTCCAAGACAACTTCGACCAGGCATTGCAGTCGGCGGCGCATCTCGGCATCACCGTCTGCGTCGCGTCCGGCGACTCCGGCTCGGCGGACTCCGCCGCGAGTGGCACCAGCTCAGACAGCGGCGCACACGTAGACTTCCCGGCCTCCAGCCCCTACGCGCTGGGCTGCGGCGGCACACGCATTACGGCAGCAGGCGGGGTGATCACCAGTGAAGTCGTCTGGCATTCCGGGCAGAACATCGGCTCCGGCGGCGGGGTGTCCCGCTTTTTCCCTCTGCCGCCCTACCAGGCCAATGCGAACGTTCCCCCGGCGACTAATCCCGCCGGCCCGGTCATGCGCGGCGTTCCCGATGTCGCCGGCAATGCGGCGTCCGAAAGCGGCTACCGCGTCCTCTGCGACGGCCAGGAGTTCCCCGATGCGGCAAAGCAGCTTCCCGGCATCGGCGGCACCTCCGCCGTGGCCCCGCTCTGGGCCGGATTAGTCGCCCTGCTCGCGCAAAGCTTAGGCGCAAAGCTCGGCTGGATCCACCCGCAGCTTTACGCGCTTGCCCCCAGCACCGGCGCGTTCCACGACATCACCAGCGGCAGCAACGGCGATTACCAAGCCGCTCCCGGCTGGGACCCCTGCACCGGCCTCGGCAGCCCTGACGGCCAAAAGCTGCGCGAGGCCCTGACTTCTTCCACGCCTGCCAAACAGAAGTAGGGGCAGGGTTTACCCCTGCCCTTCTTTTCTCCTGCCCTTCTTTTCTCCCTTGAGCGTAAACGTCTTCAAAGCCTGGTCAACCGGCGCTTCGTATTTCGTCGTGTCTGAAAGGGGCCAGAGGGCGGCGACCAGAAGCCTGCGGCGTCCGGGGGCGGGGAAGACGCAGACGACGAAATGGACGCTGCCGCCCGGCGCGGTTTCATCAAACACGGCGCGGTATCCATGCAGGCCGGAGCGGGTCGTGAACGGTCCTCGGCTGAGAACATAGGTCTGCGGCGCGGAAGCTTTCAGCCCCGCCAGCAGCCTTCGGACATAAGGCTCCGGGGACAGCGCGGAAGAGATGTCCTGCACAGTGAGCGTCGCGGCGGCATTCCCGGCGGGGCTTGCCAGGGCGCGGAGGGTCTTCAGCGCATTTTTGAGGTCAAGCGCCTGCCAGCCTGCGGGCAGCGTGTACGAAAGGCCATCCGCCGGCTTGGACACTGGTGATCCCTGAGCGAAAGCGGGTGCAGCAGAAACCTTGACGGTAAGGGCCACCGCTAGGACGGAGAGGAAGGCATAAAGGAGGCGAGGCAGCACGGGGTTCTTCTTTCTGAGATTAGCCGGTCGGCAGGAACTCGGCGCACAGAAGGCCGAAGTAGTGGTCTACTTCGTAAGAAAGAAAGTGAGCCGTCATCGGGACGCACTTTTGAGCGCCGATGATCGCCAGCGTCTGCCAGTACGAGTCGGCCAGGGCGGTTTTCGCGTAATCGGCAGGCCAGGTTAAGAGGCGCGGCAGGTCGTTTGCTTCCACAGCGGCCTGCATCGCGGCATCGTAGTCCGCCGACGCGGGCGTGTAGCCGTAAGGGCCGTCAGCAGCGTGGCCGTGGCCCTGATCGGCGCTGGCGATCAGTGCGACCCGCCTGCCGGTCTCGTCCGCCGCTTCCGCCAGCGCTTCGCCCCAGTCCACCAGCTTCTGCCGGGGCAGGTCGCGGGCGGGACACGCCACGACCGTCGGCAGGGTATCCGGCGGCGGGGTCAGCAGAGCCAGGGGGATCGTGACGCCCCAGTCCAGCGGCAGGGCATCGGCTTCATTCTCGCCGGACAGCGGCAGGACCGGGATGTCCTTTTCGGCGGCCTTATACGCCCACGCGGCGGCCAAATCCAAGTCGGTTTCAACGCCGACCTGTACCCCGTCCGTCTCGCCGAAGCCCGTAGGGGTCACGCCAAGCGTGATGACGCCCGCCTGATGGATGCCGTGCGGGGTCAGAATCGCGACGCTGTCCGCGCCGGACGCCCGCAGCGACTCCTGCATCCGGGCCATCGCCCGGCGTCCGTTCGGCACCGGCCCCGGCGCGTGGAGGCCGCGCAGCAAGTTTCCGCCATGCGGCGCGATGCAGGCATACACAATCGGCATGATAAGAATTCTCCTAGCGGCTCTGCACGACAACCCAGTCGCCGATGGTTGTCAGCGCGACGGGAGCCATCGTTTCGGATATTTTAGCATATTCCAGCGGCGAACCTGTTGTGCAGGTCTGAGACAAAAGTCAAGCCAAAGAAAAACCCGGCACCAAAGATGCCGGGCAGAAATCGAATTAAAGGCTAGAACCGAAACCCTGCCGAGAGGTTCAGGCCGCCGAGGTCGAAGCCTTTGACGCGGGAGACGTACAAGTAACGGGCTTCCAGAAAACCGCTATCGCCGAACGAGACGCCGAGGATAGGACTCGCTCCAAAAGCCGTCCGAACTCCCGAATGAACATTGTAGTCGCCGGAGCGGATGTCCACAAAGTCCAGATCCGCCGTGACGCCGACATAGGCAACGTTCGGGCCACCCGAATTGAGCGCCTTGCGGTACGCGATTCCCAGGGGGGCGAGGAACAGATGGTTGCCGCTGCGGCTCTGGTACTGGATCTGCAAGTCCAGCGCCAGCCGTCCCTGCGTGGGCGCCTGCGAGATGGAGCCGAGGCCGATGCCGAGCGACACCGCCGAGTTGCCGAACTGGCTGCGGGCCTTGCCGGACGTCAAAAAGTAGACGCCGACTTCCGGCCCGATCCGAAACCGATTGCTGTGTTTGGCTTCCGGCTGCGGCGCGGCAGGCGTCGGAGCCGCGTCTACCGGCACGGACGACGCCGGGGCCGTAGAGGGCGTCGGGTTCGCATCCACCGGCGCGGTGGAAGTCGTCTGCGCGGCGGCGGGCAGGGCCAGCAGGAGCGCCAAAGCGCCGCCCGCCAGCAGTTGCGTCATATTCAGAGATCGCGTGGTCATAGGGTTGTGGCTCCTTGAAAATAATTGCAGTTGGGAACTTAGTTGTTCGATAAGGTAGTCATTCGGAAAAGAGTGTTAGTTGCGGCACTGGATCGAGCGTTAATTTTGGAAGTTCCGACATTCCGGTCGTTCGGGCGGCAGCGCAGACTTCCGCCCAAGTTGAAAAGTAGTTGTCAAAGAACTCAATGGGGTATTCGCTCAGTTCGGTCACTTCCTGACGCGACGGCAGACGGCCTAAGCTTTTAGAGATCCGCCGCACGTCAAGCTGCAACTCCTTTTTGCTGATGCTATATTTTTGCTTGGTGACTCGCTGAACCCGGCTGTTTTTCGCAGATGGCACGGCGTCAACTTTCCCGAAGGGGTCTTCTCCACACGCGACCAGATCATGTCCACACATTAGCAGCCATCACTTGGCATCGAGATCATCATCGGTATCAAGATAGTAAGCCGCTGGATCTTCCCACTCAGGATCATACCGTTTTATGAGTGCCAACGTAGGTTCAGCGTTGGGAGCAAGACCCGTGGCACTGTGAATGTTTAGATCAAGTAGTTCCAATGCACCTTGCAGATCAAGCAAAATATATTTCAACGATTGTAAAAGTTCAAGTGCAGCTTCAGACAACGGTTCTGCTTGTGGCATGTTCATCCCTAGTTTCTAAAGCGGGTAGGTTCTTTGCCAAGTGCCAGCGTCTGTTAAATGCCAAATACTGTCAACTGCTGAACTCCATTGACTGTCTTGGTGTTCATTTTCCAATACTTTCACAAGAGAGTAAATACCAAGCTTTAGCTTGAAGTTCACTCGTGGGATAATATTAAGGCCGGACTTGGCCCCAATTTCTTTAGTAAGGCCAATCCACTCTCTCATGTCGTTCCCGACATCAGATTTATAACCGGGTATCTGTGATTGAAGAAAAGCAATCCCTGGCGCAACAAGTATTTTTTGTTCTCGAATCAATGCGAAGTATAAATAATAACGTGTGTCGAAAAACAGGCTTTCAATTCCATACAAGCCATTAATCGCAAACCAATCATCCAAGTTTTCGACGGTTTTCAGCTCGATCTTCCTGACGACTTCTCCCTGACAAACGGAAAGACCGTTGAAGCCAGACCGTCTCCCAGCAACTTCTAACTTACAACCGCGCGACTCTTCCAAACTCCTGACTAAACGGATGCCTTTGCCCTCCTTAGCCATTCCGCTAATAAAATCCGGCAATTCAATCACCCTAGCTTGTCTGAAGTCTGGAAGACTGATTTAGTAGCTCGCCTACTACTCACCCCTCAAAAATGTATCTTTGTGCTATCTGTCCCATTGCGTTAGCAGAAGCGCCCCTCATTTGTGTGCTGACGCGAATGTAGCTCTGCTTGACGAAAGAGTCGAGCAAAATTGGCTCCCCGATGAGCGACCCAACCATGCACTTCTCTTTCGCATCTTCTGGAAAGGTATCACCATAGGCCGAAGCCCCATGCAGCAGAAGCATGGCGACATCTTGCATTTTCGGGGAAAGAGCATAGCCTTTCAGCAAACTTTTTGCGTCTACCCGCAACGCAGTATTCGTGAGCGTTGTTCTCCCAACAGTCTCGACGAATTGATATGAGTAGTTCGTCTCATGCCAGACATAGTTCATTATGCCATTATCAAAAAACTTGCCGAATGGAGTCAGCTTGTTGAGGGCTTCGCCTGCGAGATCTGTCAGAACCATAAGATGTTTCAGAAAAATGTTTCCCGTCATCTCTGCCGAAAGGTTGACGAGGGTTATCCAAGACTCCGGGCCGGCGTCGGACAAGTTGAGCAGGCTAATAAACTTGTCTTGCGTTTTCAGCAACAGCGGCAGGACGCTGACGGCAGCCTCTTTTTCCAGAACGTCATGCGGCCAATACAAAACCGCGTTCTTTTTCAGTTCGCTCAATGTTCTTGCGTATTCACTCATGTATGATTCTCAGTAAATCGCCTGCTCGGTTTCAGGGTCGAACAAATGGGTCTTTGCGAGGTCCAAAACAACATCTAAAACTTGGCCGTCTTTCGCCTGCGTTTCGGCGTCAATCGCGGCGACCAGCGAATGCGTTCCCGCCGTCAGGTACAGTGTGATAATATCGCCCATTGGTTCCGAGACATCTACGGTCGTGCGAACCGTGTTGCCCGGCACGGACGCCACGGGATTAGTCAAATTCTTGTCGAAGATGTCGGCGGGGCGGACGCCGAAGATCACTCTTTTCCCCGAATAAGCATCCAGCCTGCCGTCTTGAAGGGGCGGCGCGGACACTTGAAACGCCCCGCAGTCTACTGTGTACCCCGTGCCGGACTTCTGCAAAATCGCCGGGGCGAAGTTCATGGAAGGCGTCCCGATGAAGCCTGCCACAAAAACGTTCGCGGGGTGGGCGTAAATCTCCATCGGCGGGGCGCACTGCTGCAAGACGCCGTCTTTCATTACGGCGATCCGGTCGCCCATCGTCATCGCTTCCACCTGGTCATGGGTCACATAGACCGTCGTAATCCCAAGACGCCGGTGCAGCTTGATCAGCTCCGCGCGGGTCTGCACCCGCAATTTCGCGTCCAAGTTGGACAGCGGCTCGTCCATCAAAAAGACCTGCGGCTCCCGGACAATCGCCCGGCCTAAAGCCACCCGCTGCCGCTGGCCTCCCGATAATTGGCCCGGACGACGCGCGAGCAGGGCTTCGATACCGAGCAGTCCGGCGGCATCGTCCACCCGCTTTTTGATCTGGTCTTTGGCGACCCGGCGCAGCTTCAAGCCGAACGCCATGTTGTCAAACACGGTCATGTGCGGGTACAGCGCGTAATTCTGGAACACCATCGCAATATCACGATCTTTCGGAGACACGCCGTTGACCACTTTGTCGCCGATTTTGATGTCGCCGTCGCTGATCTCTTCCAGCCCGGCGATCATCCGCAGCGCCGTGGTTTTGCCGCAGCCGGACGGCCCGACCAGCACCATGAACTCACGGTCTTTGATCTCTAAATTGAGGTTGTTGACGGCATTGACCGGGCCGAAGCGCTTGTACAAATTATGCAGACTGACTTGGGCCACAAAACCACCCTAACGGCAAGATAAGAGTAGTTTCGCCGTCAGGCGGCGAAAGTCCTGCATGAGTTGGAGACCGGTCCCTACACCTCCACGCTTTCGCCGATCTCCGCCGACTCCCGCGCCGCCGCCGCGACGCGAACGCTGGCCGCGCCGTCTTCCGCCGTCACCCGCATCTTGTGCGACGGATCATGCACCGCCGCCGCGAAGTCCGCCATCGCGTCCTGCACGGCTTTGAGGTACACCGGGGTCGGGCCGCCGAGGCTCCGATGGGCGCAGACGCGGCGCGTGACCTCTAGGTTCCTGCCGTTCCCGCGCACCGTCTTGGGGAAGTCGCGGTCTTCAACAATTTCAAGCGGCAGCAGTGTTTGCAGACCGGCAAAGCCGCCCTCGTCCACAATCGCCGTCAGCTCTAAACTTGTCGGGATCCAGCCGTGGAGCGTGATGTGGCCGCGCTCAAACGCGAAATGCGCGGTCTGCTTTTCTAAAGCGCCGGGCCGGTTGAACGCATGGTAGAACGAGGCTTCGACGCCGTTCTCATACGTGACCAGCGCCTGCACTCTGTCTTCTTTGTTTGTGCCGTCGGGCCGTATCCAGGTGCGGCCTAAGACGCTTTGTGCAGGCGCACCGGCAATCGCGCCGATGATGTCGAAGAAGTGGACGCCGTGTTCCACAAAAATGCCGCCGGACGCGACCGGGTCCCAGAACCAGTGATCGCCGCCGAGACCTTCATCCGACGCATAATTTTCAAAGCCGACATGGGTGAGCGCCCCCAGCCACCCGCTTCGGGCGATTGCTTGAACTGTTTGATACAGGGGATCGTAGCGCATGACGAAATTGACGCCCGCGACTTTGCCGGCGTTGTTCGCGGCGGCCAAGATCGCGGCGGCGTCGGTATTCGTCGTCGCCAGCGGCTTTTCGACGAAGACGTGCTTGCCGGCCCGGAGGGAAGCGATTGCCATTTCCGCGTGCTTGTCCGGCGGCGTCACGATATGAACAGCTTCCACGCCGGGGTCTTGGAGCATCTCGCGCCAGTCCAGATACGTGTGCGGAACCTCGTACTGTGCGGCGGCAATCGCCAGCGCCGCCGGGTCACGCCCGGCAAACGCGGCGACGCGGGCGACGCCGGCTTCCTGGTATGCGCCGGTACAGAACGCGCCGAACCCGCGCGGGCCGATGAGGCCGAGGGAAAGGGGAAGGAAAGAAGTCAAAACAGTCATAGCCGGGATTTACCCGGCAGAAAGGATGGAGAAACGCCGCCGAGTTCAACCGGCACTGGAAGTGGCGGGTTCCTACCGCCCCGCACTGTCCGTGCGGCTGATGTTCTGCTCGGCGCGGAACGCTTCATCGCTGCCGGGGTCAATCTCGGTCACTTTCTGCCAGTACGTCCGGGCCAGCGTGGAATTGCCGGCGTTTGACGCCGCCTGGGCCAAGTCCATTGCGTGCTGGACGGCGGTTTGCCGCGCCTGCGCTCCCGCCGGGCCGGTCGGGTCCGCCGACGCGGCCTTGCCCCAGGCGTCGAGGGCGCCGGCGGCGTCGCCGAGCTGCCAGCGGACATTGCCGAGATTGTTGGCGGCTTCGGCATTTTTGCTGTCCAAAGAAACGGCGTTCTGGTAGGCATCCGCCGCCGCCGACAGGTTATCGGCATGAAGCGCCGCCGCGCCCTGGCCGCTGTACGCCGCCGACTGACCCGACAGCGCGGACTGGGCTTCGCGCGAGCCGGGCGGCGCGGCGACCGCCGCCTGCCCGTAAGCCCGCGCGGCATCGGAATAGTTGCCTTGATGCAGGGCATCGGCTCCCTGGTGTGTGAGCTGGGTCGCTTCCACCCGCTGGTTGTGGGTTTGCAGGGAGGCCGTCACGGTATACAGGCCCCAGCCGATGAGGGCCAGCAGGGCCAGCAGCGCCAGCGCCGGCAGGGCAAAGCGCAGCGCCCGCACGGCGGTGTCCGAGGCCGGACGGCCCGGCGCGGAGGCCGGGGTTAAAGTCCCCAGCGCTTCTGTCCGCGCCGGCTGCGACCGCGCCCCCGGCGGGACCGCCGCCGGCATCCCGGAAATCTCCGGCGGGACCGTGCCGGTGTCCAAAGTGAGGGACGGCCCGGTCTGGAACGACAGCGGCGACCCGGTGACGGAATTGCCCGAAGACGCGCCGGGGGAGGACGGGGAAGGCAGCGAAAATTTTTCCGCCCGCAGATCGGCGGCCAGCGCGGCGGCGTTCTGGTAGCGAAGATTGGGGTCTTTGGACAAAGCCCGCTGCAAGATCTGCTGCAAGGGGCTGGGAAGGCCGGCCGGCATCGCCGGCTGCATGTTCATGATGTTGTAAGTGATGGTGATGACGCTGTCGCCGGTAAACGGCTTCCGGCCCGCCAGCATCTCATAAAGGGTGATGCCGAGCGAAAACAAGTCCGTCCGGTGGTCCACCGTGTGGGACGCCACCTGCTCCGGAGACATATACGACGGCGTGCCGAAGACCTGGCCCTGCGACGTAATGCTCGGCTCGGCGGTAATCCGCGCGATGCCGAAGTCGGTCAGCTTCACAATGCCGCCGGGCAGGATATGGACATTGTCGGGCTTGATGTCCCGGTGGACGACGCCCCGCGAGTGGGCGTAGCCGAGGGCATCGCAAAGCTGAAGCGCGATCTCCAGCGTTTCTTTCAGCGGCAGCGTCCCCTGCATTTGCAGAATGTCGCGCAGGCTCTGGCCTTCCAGATACTCCATCACCAGAAAATGCCGGTCGTTCTCCTGCCCGACATCGTAAATCGTGACAATATTTCTATGGGAAAGCGTTCCGGCAGCCTTCGCTTCCCGGTAAAACCGCTCGATCCGCTCCCGCTTCTGCGCCCCCGCGAGGTGCGGCGGAAGCTGCAATTCTTTGACGGCGACGCGCCGGGCCATGCTGGGATCAATCGCTTCGTAGACGATGTCGTTGGAGCGGGCGATCTCCCGAACAATGCGGTATTTGGCGAGAACGGTGTTGGACGAGACGGCCACGACGGGTTTCTCCTGCGGAAGCTACTTCCGCCGTCCCCAGCGGGACGCCTTTTCTTCCTTCGGCGAGGCGTCGGTCGCTGCCATCTCAGCCCCCGCCGGGCCGCCTTCATACGGAACCAGCGCCCGAATAGACAGCACCAGCGCCGTGATGTTGTCCCGGCCCCCGCGCTCGTTCGCCGTCTCCACCAGCGCCATCGCGGCGGCGGAGGGGCTTTGGGATTCGGTGAGCATCTGGATCTCCGCCGGCTCGACATGGCCGGTCAGGCCGTCGGAGCAGAGAACAAACATATCGCCGGGCTGGACTTCGTGGGTAAAAATGTCCGGCTCGACTTGAGCCGCCGTGCCGACCGACCGGGTGATAATGTTGCGGAACGGCGAAACCTGCGCTTCCGCCAGCGTCATCGCGCCGAGGCGAACCTGCTCGGCGACCCACGAATGGTCTTCGGTCATCTGCGTGATCTGGCCGCCGCGCAGCAGGTACGCCCGGCTGTCGCCGACCTGCGCGATCAGCAGGCGGTCCTCACACAGCACCGCCGCCGTCAGAGTCGTTCCCATGCCCTGCCGGTCGGGGATGGCCTGGGCCGTATCGTAAATTAAACTATTGGCTTCGATGACGGCCCGGCGCAGGCAGGCGTCTTTGTCCGGCGACGGGTCGGCGTAGTAGACCGAAAGCACGGTCTTTAAAGCCAGCTCGCACGCGACCTGCCCGGCGGAATGGCCGCCCATGCCGTCGGCCACGGCGTAGAACGAACCTTTGGCAGCGAGCGTCGCCGGGTCTTCCGGCTCGAAAAAGTCGAACTTGTCTTCGTTGTTGTCGCGGACCCGGCCGAGATCGGTCTTGGCACCCAGCTTGACCGACGCGATCACGCGCGGCATTCGGGCGACTTCCGCCCAGCCTTCCGATAGCGAGTCCCGGTCCAGGCGGGCCGTTTTTTCCTGCCCGGCGCTTATCATGGCCTCTTGCATGGCGATTTCTTATCCTTCCGCATTTTGTGAGGCAGTTTGTGCTTCAGCCGGTTCCGGTTCTTCCGCCGTCGTTTCTTCCGCCGTCGTTTCTTCCGCCGTCGTTTCTTCCGCCGTCGTTTCTTCCGGCGCTTCGACGTCCGGCGCTTCAATCACTTCCCCGTCCGGCGTCAGACGCTCAAAGCGCAGCGCCGTCGCGCCGATGACAATCATGTCGCCATTGTCCAAAGTCACCGGCGTGTTGATTGCCAGCCGCGCCCCATTCAAAAGCGTCCCGTTGGTGCTGCCGATGTCGGTCAAAATGAACACGTCGCCTTCGGCGCTGATCTGCGCGTGACTGCCCGAAACATACAAATCCCCGGAAATCACGACCATGTTTTCCGGGCGGCGGCCAAACGTCATCAGGCCCGGCGTCAGCAAATAAGCACGGGGGCTGTCGCCCTGTGTTTCCACTACCTGGGCGCGGGCCTGGGACAGTGGCCTGGCGGCGTTTGCCGGCGGCGCGGAGGCTTCCGGCAGGTGCAGGATAAACGACACGCTGCCGAACTCGACCCGGTCGCCGTCCGCTAAAGAGCGCAGCGCGTGCGGCAGCAGCCGCTCCCCGTTGACCCGCGTGCCGTTGGTGCTGCTGAAATCTTCCACCGAGACCGCGCCGTCCTCGGACGCTTCCAGCCGGGCATGAGTCCGGGAGACTGTTTTGTCCTGGACCAGCACGTCCGTCCCTTCCCGGCCGACCGTGCTGGAGCCGGGCTTCAGCGGGTAGGTCTGCCCGGCGGCATCTTCCAGCCGGGCCTGCCGCGCCGGGTCCGGCAGGGAGGCCGCGTCAAACGCCGTTTCAGGGGTCAGGCCCGAAAGCGCGTAGCCGCAGTCCGGGCAGAACAGGTCGGCAGGCAGGGAACGGCCCTGCACCACCGGACACTGCGCGTCCGGCCCCATCGGGCATCGCCCCATGCCTCCCTGCATCGGCAGGATCGTCGCTTCCGCCGCCGGGTCAAAGGTATCGCCCCACGCCGCTTGGTCGTACTCAGCCCGCCGCGACGGCGTGGAAAGCACTTCGTAGGCTTCCTTCAGCTCGCCGAAGACGGCTTCGTTGTCTAAATTGGCCTGCGCCAGCCGGTGATACGCCTGCCGAATCTCTTCCAGGCTGCACCCAACCGGCACTTCTAAAATCGCGTAATAGTTTTTCAAGCGTTTGATTATTCCACGATCTGCCGTGTTTTGTGAGGAAATTTTATCAGCGCGTTTTGCCCTGATCCAGCGTGTAAATCGTTCCCATCAGCGTTTTTTCGACCGACCCGCCGCCTTGAATGTCCTGCATCGCCTGGGTGATCTGCTGGGCTTGGGCGAGCTTGCCCTGGTCGAGCATCAGCGTCTTGGTGCGGTTTAAATCCTGCATCACCTGGGTGCGGTCAAGCTGCTGCGTCTTCATGCCCATGACGGTCTTATCCAGAGAACGGGCCGCACGGGCGACTTCAATCTCGGACTGCACGCGCGGGCTGACGCCCGCCCCGATTTTCCGCGCGTCCGCCGTGAACTCGACCACGGTGTCCGCCGTCAGCTTTTCCTGGCGGCCCGTCAGCGCGTCGTCATACAGCAGCTCGGCAGTCGCCACGCGGTAAGTTCCGGCGGGCCGAGGCGTCATTTCCAGCTCCCACAGCGACGACAGGCCCGTCTCGGCCTCGACATCAATCAGCGTCACTTCTGCGCTGCGGCTGCCCAAAACTGGCTGCTGGCCGTAGACCTGGCGCACGGAAACACCGCGCGACAGCAGCAGGCGCAGGCGCAGGTTGCGAGCGGTGATTCGCATCAGCGTGTCCAGCTCGCGCCGGAACACTTCGGGGATCAGCTCAGGCCGGGCGATGTAGTAGTAGTTGCCGCCGGAGCGCCGGGCAATTCCCGCCATCAGCTCTTCGTTATAGTCGGGACCGAAGCCAAGCGCGGTCACGGTAATCCCGCGCCCTTTCTGCTCGGCGACTTGGCCGACAATGGACGAGAAGTCGCGGGGTCCGGCGGTCGGCTCGCCGTCGGTCAGGAGCAGCACTCTATTGAGCGTGTTTGCGGTTTTGACCGACGCCACCTGCTGGCAGGCTGTCATCAGGCCCTCGTAAATGTTGGTCGTGTTTCCCGTGTAAATCCGGTTGATGTAGTCTTTGACTAAAGCTTTGTTCGCGACCCGCCGGGCCGGCATGATCACATCGGCGTTTTCTTCAAATGTCACAACGCTGAGAATGTCGTCGGGTTCCAATAAATCCACCACATACGCGCAGGCCCGCTTGGCATACTCCAGCGGCTCGCCTTCCATGGACCCCGAACGGTCCAGCACCAATGAAATGTTCAGCGGCGAGCGCACCCCGCCCCGTCCGCCGAGGCCGGCCCGAATGTCGTACAGGAAATGCTCGCGGACCAAATCGGACACCGGGGCATAAGCATTGCCGGGAACCACCGAAAGCGAAAGCGCCCTCGGCGACGCGCCCGGCGTGAGGCCCGCCGGGGCCGCGCTCATCCGTGTCCGGTTCGGATCAGCAGTCTCGGTCATCCGTGTCCGGTTCGGATCAGCCTCCGCCGCACCGCCGCTTACATCACTCAGTATTCGCGTTTTATCAGAATCAGCCATAAGATGTCATTATTATAACAAAAGTCAGGCCGGATGTCTAGGGGTAGGCTTATCCCATCAGAAGCGTCTTTAGCGCCGCCGCCGCCGAATGCGTTTGGCCCGCTGCGTCCGCCTGCGGCGTCAGGACCGGCTCGCCCAATGCCGGCCAGCGCCGGGTCAGCACTTCATGCAGCCCGATACAGGCAATCAGCCACGGAACCCCGGCGGTCCAGCCTGCCAGAACGTCTGTCGGATAATGCACCTCAACGTACACCCGCGAAACCCCGATGGCAATAACGAGCGACGCGGTCCCGATGCGGATGGTCAGACGTATCCACTTGTTGTGAGTCTCACCCAGCGCAAAATAGCCGAATAATCCATAAACGACCATCGCAATCAGCGAATGACCCGACGGGAACGAATAGCCAGTCTCGTGCAGCAGCGGCGTGAAAAAGCTTGGCCGAGGCCGCTTGATGATCAGCTTGACCCCTTGAATGATCACGCCCGCGCCCATAATTGCAATCGGCATGGTCCAGGCCGCCCCGCGCCACTTGCGCCAGAACAGCCCCACCAGCGCCGAGCCGAGACCGATCCCCACAATCAGCGGCGGCGAGCCGAGACGCGCCAATACTTTCGCGGCCTGCGTGCGCCGCCGCGTCCGGTGGCGGCGCATCCAGTAGAGAATGCTCCGGTCGAACGGCGTCACATTCTTGCCGGTGTCTTTGACGAAGTCGAACAGCTCGGCAAAAACGACCGTAGCCACCACGCTGCACGCGATGCCGGCCGCCATATGGCGGCCGATCACCTGCGGCACCGGCTGTGTCCGATTGGCCTGATCCACCGCGTTTCCGACAGCAGCCGTCATATCTGGAATGCTCATAGACGAAGTTTATCCCCAGTTACCCTCGCAGCACCGTCTTTGCCGCGCCCGCTGCCGAATGCGTTTGGCCCGCTGCGTCCGCCTGCGGCGTCAAGACCGGCTGGCCCGACGACGGCCACCGCCGGGCCAGCACTTCATGCAGGCCGAGGCACGCAATCAGCCAGGGAACGCCCGCCACCCAGCCTGCCAAAACATCGGTCGGGTAATGCACCCCGACATACACTCGCGACACGCCGATAGCGACCACTAAAAGCACTGTGATGAGGCGAACCGCCAGCCGCGCCCCGGCGGTTTTGCACAAATGCAGGGCGAAGTAGCCGAGCAGCCCGTACACCACCATCGCAATCAGCGAATGACCCGACGGAAACGAATAGCCAGTCTCGTGCAGCAGCGGCGTGAAAAAGCTTGGCCGGGGCCGCTTGATGACCAGCTTGACCCCCTGAATAATCAGCCCCGCCCCAATAACGGCAATCGGCAGGGTCCAGGCCGCCCCGCGCACCTTATGCCAGAAAATGCCCAGAATTGCCGACCCCAGGGCCAGTCCCGCAATCACCGGCGGCGACCCCATGTACGCCAGAATTGTCGCCGCCACCGTCAGAGAATGCGTCCGGTGGTGGTACATAAAATAGAGAATGCTGCGGTCAAACGGGGTGATTGTCTTGCCGTGGTCCTGCACAAAGTCAAACAGCCGGGCAAAGAGGACCGTGAACAAAATACTCAAGGCGATCCCGACGACAACATGGCGCAGAATAATCTGCGGCGCAGGCTGAGTTTGGTTTGCCTGCTGCACGGTCTGCCGTGCCTTGTCAACAGCGTTCATGGGGAGTAATATACCCGATTTTGTCGTGGCAGATATTGCCGGGCGATTGAAATCGCGGCAACACATGCGCGAAACCTGCCTTCGCAGGTTAATACCGATTGTTCCGTATGAGTCCGCGCAGGCGGACTTTGTGCACGTGTTGCCGCGATTTCAATCGCCCGCTCTGGCTTGCGCTTAAACCTATTCAGCGGAACGCCCTTGCACAAACCCGTGTTTATCAAGTATACTGCAAAGTTACACGGCGAACTTTCGCTGACGCCTGGCCTGCTGAACGGCCCGCCGCTGGGTGTTCCCACGGCACAGAAAGAAAACCATTATGAAATCCGGCATCCATCCGAACTACCACGACGCCACCATCACCTGCGGCTCCTGCGGTCATGTCTACCAGACCAAGTCGACCGGCAATGACAAGCTGACCACGGAAATCTGCGGCAACTGCCACCCGTTCTACACCGGCAAGCAGAAAATGCTCGACAGCGCAGGCCGCGTGGACAAGTTCCTGTCCAAGTACGGCATGAAGAAATAGCAGTCCCACAGTCCCCTTTCCGCACGTCTTCTTTGACCCGTGCAGAAAGGGGACTGTTTTTGTGCCGGAGGTCCTTGTTTATGCCCGCAGCACACGCGCCCGTGGACGAGCGCACTCAGTACGGCGGCCAGGCGGTCGTCGAAGGCGTGATGATGCGCTCCCCGCGCTTCTTCGCCGTTGCCTGCCGCCGCCTGTCCGACGGCGAGATTGTCATTCAACTGGAACCCGTCGAAAAGCACATTAAAGGCTTCCAGTGGCTGAACAAGCCGTTCCTGCGCGGCTCGCTTGCTTTGGTCGATGCCATGGCCCTCGGCATTAAAGCGCTCACTTACGCCGCCAATGTCCAGGCCACCGACGAATACGCCAAAACCGAGACGCCGGCCGCCGCCGCTGTGAACTTAGCCATGGGCGAAGGAGTGGCCGAAAAGAAAGCCTCCTCCGACGGCACCATCAACGGCATCGCCATCGGTGCAACGACAGTGTTCTCGCTGCTCCTGGGGTTCGGCTTGTTCTGGGTGCTGCCCGCGCTGGCGACCGACAAGTTCCTGCCGCACCACGGACGCCTGCTGTCCAACCTCGCCGAAGGCGGCATTCGCCTTGCCATCTTTTTTCTTTATATCGCCGCCATTTCCCAGATGGCCCATATCCAGCGCGTTTTCCAGTACCACGGTGCGGAACACAAAGCCATCAATACTTTAGAGCGCGGCGCTCCGATGACGGTTGAAAATGCCCGCGAATCCAGCCGCATTCACCCGCGCTGCGGCACGAACTTTATTTTTATTGTCCTCATCACGTCCATTGCCGTCTTTTCGATAGTCCCGCGCCATCCGTTCTCCGAAGGCATCGGGCCTGTCTTAGAGACTGTGTTGTTCCGCCTGCTGCTCCTGCCGATTGTCGCGGGCGTCGCCTACGAAATCCTGAAATGGGCCGGTGGAAACCGGGACAAAGCCTGGGCGCAGGCCCTCATCGCCCCCGGCCTCTGGACTCAGTATTTAACGACCCGCGTTCCCGACGACTCTCAGCTTGAAGTCGCTATCGCGTCGCTGGATGCCGTTTGGGCCAAAGAACACGACGGCACGGGCCTGGTCGCCCAAAAGCTCGGCGAAGAGCCGGAGCCGGTGATTGCGTAACATGATTCACTACGACGCCGACAAAACTATACCGGCTCCCTAGCAGAACTTGCCGAAGATGTCGGCAACCTACGCTATGACGCGCTGGCCGAGTTTCTACAGCTTCTGTCAGCCAAAGTGGCGCAGGACGCCGAAAAAGATGCAGGGCGTGGCCGGGCGCAGTTGGCATCAGCTTTGCAGGACAGCGCAGCAGAACTTACAGCGTCGGCAGACAAGATCAAAAAGGCTTGGCGGATTGCAAAACCGTTCATGCCGGAGGATACCATGCGTTGAAACGCACGGCTATTGGGCGCGGACGCCGCGAACCCACCGCTTCGCGGGGTTAAGAAAGTCAATCTTAATCCGAGTGCCGCGAAGCGGTACTTCGTAGCGTCTGCGCTGTGTAGCCGTACAATTTATTGTATGGTCCGAAAACGCATTCCATTAGGTCCAAAACCATGGCAGCCTACCCGCACGAAGAAACGCCGCTGACGGAACACGAAAAAGCCGCCTACCGTTATTTGTTATATCAGGCCATGCTTGACATCCGAATGCTCTGCCAGCCGCGACTCTCCTGGAACCCATTGGATTGGCAGAGGCAGTACCGGAGCAGTTTTATCGCGGGTAGAATTGCCGACTGCCTGCACAACGTAGCGATGTACGCGGCTCAGGACTTTCGCGGCTTTGATGCCGAGTGGTTCTGGCGTGGATACGATATTATTTTCAGGAAGTTCAGTGATTTTAGCAATGGCACTTGGTTTGATTATCGCCGTCGTTACAATGAACAATTAGCGAGACTGAAAAAAGAACAAGAGAGCGTTTAGCGCATTCCGAAAGAAACGAACTATGTTTGAGAAATTAGCCGAAGTTGAAGAATTATACGAAGAACTGGAACGCCGCATGGCCGACCCCGATCTGGTCGGGGACATGGACGAGTACCGACGGGTGCATAAGCAGTACAGCGACCTGTCCGAGATCATCGCGGCCTACCGGCAGCACAAAGAAGTGCTGAAACAGCTTGCCGAAACCGAGGAAATGCTGCGCGGGACGCTGGACGACGATCTGCGCGACCTGGCCCAGCTAGAGTTTGACGACCTGAAAACCCAGCGGGCGAATTTGGAGCAGGACCTGAAAGTTATGCTGCTGCCGAAAGACCCGAACGACGAAAAAGATGTCATTTTAGAAGTGCGCGGCGCGGAAGGCGGCGACGAAGCGGCCCTGTTCGCCGGAGAACTCCTGCGCATGTACCTGCGCTACGCCGAAAAGCGCGGCTGGAAAGTGGACCTCATCAACTCGTCAGAGACCGGCAACGGCGGCTACAAAGAAGCGGTCGTGGAAATCCACGGCGAAGGCGCGTACTCGGCCCTCAAATTCGAGTCCGGCGTCCACCGGGTCCAGCGCGTCCCTGCCACCGAAGCGTCCGGGCGGCTGCACACGAGCAGCGCGACCGTGATTGTCATGCCGGAAGCGGAAGACGTCGAGATTGAGATTAACGAAGAAAAAGATATTGAAAAGCAGTACACGCTGTCCCAGGGCGCGGGCGGCCAGAACGTCCAAAAGAACATGACTGCCGTGCGGCTCATTCACAAGCCGACCGGCATTGTCGTGGCCTGCCAGGACCAGCGCTCCCAGCTTCAGAACTACGAAAAGGCCATTCGGGTCTTAAAAGCGCGTCTGTACGACATTGAAATGCAGAAGCAGAACGACAGCGCCGGCGGCACACGCCGGTCGCTGATCGGCACGGGCGGGCGCGAGTCCAAGATCCGCACTTACAACTTCCCGCAGGACCGCCTCACCGACCACCGCATCGGCCTCACGGTTCACAACCTGCCGACCATCCTCAGCGGCGAGATCCAGCACATTATTGATACGCTCGTCAGCGCCGACCAGGCCGAAAAGCTCAAGCAGGAAGTCGAAGCGTGACAACGAGTGAACAACATAACGCCACGCGAAAAGTTTGAGAAGTGGCTCTCAGAAATTCGGTTTCCCGAAGCCGATTTCTTAGGGCAGCAGCCTGACCTCATCTTGAGTGCGGTAAAGCAGTGGGTGGCAGACCCGACTACTCAGCCGTGGAACGTCAACTG
Organism: Capsulimonadaceae bacterium; assembly: GCA_965277885.1. Taxonomy (GTDB): domain Bacteria; phylum Armatimonadota; class Armatimonadia; order Armatimonadales; family Capsulimonadaceae; genus JANXMY01. The sequence continues at coordinate 3,011,445 of CBDIDS010000003.1, forward strand.
GCTGCTCATAGGCGAAGTCTCGCGGTCAAACATATATGTGGATGCTAGTAACAAACTGATCTGGGCAGAGATAGGCGCTCTTGCTTATGAGTATACAGCGATTGTAGAAGTGCAATGGGCAAACGATTGCTTGCTTCATGCCATGACGCTTAGAATAGATGCAGTTCTAAAGCATGGCAGTCAGTTCGATGGTTCTGTTCGTGATGTTCGTAAGATTATAGATTGGGGACTTCAGCGAAGTCTAACGCTGGAACAGGCGCAGGCAATTTTGGAAGATGAGGCACGCGCCTCAGCAGACAAAAAACTCTTTTTCGGCGACTTAGACCGAACGCGAATTCTGCTCAAACTTTCCGAGGCAGGTTTATTTGAGCGTGACAATGATTTGAACGAATGGGCAAAAATTGTAGATGCTTGGGCACATTATTTGGCACGACCGTGGAAGAGCTAGACGGTAAAGATTACGTAGGAGCCTGAAATGACGGTATACGCTGAACGGCAAAAAACTAAATCGGCAGTCGGCAATGAGAGCCTGCCATTGTCTCACCGCTGGCTTTGGACGGTCAAGGAATTTCAGCGGGCTTACGATCTGGGCGTGTTCGGCTTCGATACCCGCTTGGAGCTAATTGAAGGAGAAATCATCAGGAAGATGACCCAAAATGAACCCCATAGCTGGGCGATCCGGGCAATGGAAAACGCACTCCGCCGTGCCTTTGCCTCCGGGCATGATGTCCGAAGCCAGCTCCCCCTTGTCTTTGGCATTCGCAACAAGCCGGAGCCGGATGTCGCTGTCGTATTAGGCTCATTCGACGATTACAAGCGAAAGCATCCGACCACAGCAGTTTTAGTCGTGGAAGTCTCTGACTCGACCCTGCTTCAAGACCGCACGGTAAAAGCCGGCGTGTACGCCCGTGCCGGCATCGAGGAGTATTGGATCGTCAACCTGCCCGACAATGTCTTAGAAGTTCACCGCCAGCCCGCGCCAATGGCCGACCAGCCGCTGGGATACCACTACCGCAGCATTGTTCGCCTGACCGTTGCCGACACGCTGACGCCGCTCGGTGCGCCGGACAGCATTATTGCAGTCGCGAGCCTGCTGTTTTAACATGACCATCGCCGAAGCGCTGACTTATGCGTCCGAGGAACTGACGGCGGCGGGTATCGAAACGCCGCGCTTTGACGCGCAGCTTTTGCTGGCTTGGACACTGAAAGCGCGGCGGGAAGAGTTAGCGCGTGAACCGGAGCGGCGGCTTTCGGAGCGGGAGCGGATTATCTTTGTCAAAGCGGTCAGCCTGCGCGTTTTGCGCCGCCCGCTGCCGTATATCACCGGGGAAGCGTGGTTCTACGGGCGGGCGTTTAAGATCAACCGGGCCGTGCTGATCCCGCGCCCGGAAACGGAGCTTTTAGTGGAACTGGCGCTGGCGGTCTGCCGTGATATTGAAGAGACGAAGATGGCGGATCTGGGAACGGGCAGCGGGTGCCTTGCGGTGACGCTTGCTGCCGAGCGGCCTGATGCGACTGTCTGGGCGACGGATTTGTCCGCCGACGCGCTGAAAGAAGCCCGCAAGAATGTCGTCCGCTATGGGCTGACCGACCGCGTAACACTTCTGCACGGTGATTTGCTGGGGCCGCTGCCGGAGGGTCTGCGCCTGGATGTAATCGTCTCGAACCCGCCGTATGTCACGGAAGCCGAGCTGCCGGACTTGCAGCCGGAAGTGCGCGATTACGAGCCGAAGTTAGCCCTGTCCGGCCTCGGCGACGCGGCGGGGCTTGACGGAACCGACCTGCACCGGCGCATTCTGGCCGAAGCGCCCGCGTTTCTGAAACCCGGCGGGCGGGTGCTGCTGGAAGTGGGGCAGGGGCAGGCGGGGAGTGTTGCCGAGCTGGCCCGAACACTCGGCTATGCCGATGTCACGGTGACTGCCGATTATGCACGGATTGGACGGGTGGTGAGCGCGTGTTTGTCCGAAGGCTCCCGATAATCTCGCTTTTGGCGCTCCTGACGGGCTGCTCGGCCCGCGATCCCGTCACGCAGACGCCGGTGTACCATGCCGGGACGCCGACCAATCGGTCGTCAGTGGATTCGTGGGAATTGTCCCAGCCCGTCAACCCGCAGCAGCGCGTCTACAGCGGCAAGCCCGCAAAACTCACGCCTATCGCGTCCCAGCGCGGCTTTGAGCCGGATGACCCCGCCGCCGTGGCGGTCCTGAACGCGCTGGACGCCGACGGCAAAGTCCCGACCCAATATCTGTCGGCCCGCGCCAAAAACGGCGTGGTCATTCTGGCCGGGAGTGTCGCGACGGCGGTCCAAAAAGCCCGCGCCGTGCAGATCGCACGCGCCGTGCCGGGCGTCAAGGATGTCGCCGACCAAGTGCAGGTCATTAAGCCATGAAAGGACCCCTCCCGCCCTGGATTTGGAGGCTTTTCACACTGATGCCGCCTGCTTGTTCAAAATCACCTCGCACGGGGCGCGGTCAATCACTGTCCGGCTGACACGCTGCATCAGCGTGTCCGCAGGGTCGTCGGAGTTCTGATACGCCAGCACGATCAGCGACGCTTCCAATGCGGCAGCCTGCGCGACGATCTCTTCGCCGGCATCGCGCGTCCGGGTCACAATCGGGTTTGCCGTGACCCCTTCGCACCGGGCCGCGTCGGTCGCCGCTGCCAGCGCCTGGGACGCCCGCGCTTCTTCTTCCGGCAGCGGGGCGGTCAGGGGCAGGTGACGCGGGACTTCCAAAATATACGCCAGGTGCAGCCGCGACTTCTGTGTCCTGACCCCCGACGCCGCTTTCGCCAGGCGGCAGGCCAGTGCGCTGGCCGCTTCGGTGTGATCCGGGCGCAAAAGCGGCACAAGAATGTTTTGCGGGGTGTTTGCGCCCCCGTTTGCGCGGGTTCCGTTCGCCCCGCAGAGCTTCAGCGACGCCCGCGCTTCTTCCAGCGTCGCCGTCACCGGCAGCCGGGAGCGGACACCCGGCACGGCCCGGATGGACTCCAAAACGTTCTCCGGCAACGCGCAGACCACAATCCGCGCCCGGTAGCGGGCGATGTAATCCATCGCATCCCGAAACGTCTTTGCCCCCTCCGCCGAGCAGCCGGTCAGAGCGCTGCCGTCCACAATAATGCCCTCGGCATGATGCCGGAGCAGCAGATTCGCCGCCGCCTGAATGGTCGGCCACAAGTTCTTGTCCAGCTCGCCTTCAAGCTGCACCACATCTTCCCGCGCTTCAATAATCACTTTGTAACCTATTCTACGTCGCTTCTATTCATCATAGAAAAGCGCAATACTAAAGTCGTCCAGCAACTTCCCAGCGTTTGCGTCTAATGCCGCTTGACGCAAAGCCAAAATTAGTTTATCGCCTTGCTTCTGGGCGGCGATTACACCCATCTGTTCCCAGCCGATGTAGTTCCAGACACCGTCGGAGACGACCAGCAGCTTCCAGCCCGGTTTCAGACGTGCCTCAAATGCGGTCGGACGCGCGGCCCCGGAGCCGACCGGCGGGTTTTTGCGCTGGTTTTCGGTCAGCAAAATCTCGTGACCGCCGCTGAGAAGTAATGCCCCGCTGTCCCCGCAGGACGCGCCGCAAACATTTTGGATTGAAACACCGAGGCTAATCAAAGTGCAGAAGCCGGCATCGTCGTCTTCACATACTGCGTCGTCCGCCGCGCTGACAATCGGATGCCATTGGACGGCTCGCCCCAGTTCGTCCGCCGAGAAGGACAAGGCGGCGGTAAGGCTTTCCTGAACGGCGACTTGTGCGGCCCTAGCTCCCCCAGACCGTCCGCCTTGACCGTCGGCAAGCGAACACAATGCAAAATCCACTGGGTCTGGGTGCGGGCGTACCTGCACCACATCTTCATTGACGTGATTGTTGCCTGCTTCGGTAAATGTCAGGAATTGCAGGCTAGGCATTGTTCGCCACCCGCCGGATGGCCGCCGGGAGTTCTTCCACCGTTTCCACCGTTTCGTTGGCGATGAGCGCCGGGTCGGTGGGGTTATAGAGACTATACTGGATTCCGCGCTTAAACCGCACCGTTTTCATGCCGACGGCTTTGGCCGGGCCGACATCGTTGTCCGGGCGGTCGCCGACAAAGAGCGCTTCTTCGGGCGTGATCTGGGCTTCGTTGAGGCCGTATTGGAAGATCGCCGGGTCGGGCTTGAATAAATGGACGATCTCGGAGATGACGATCACGTCGAACAGTCCTTCAATGCCGTAGTCGGCGAGGGCCTGGGCGACCGGCGGATGCTGGTTTGCGATGATGCCGAGCTTGAAGTCCTGCTTCAACTCCACCAGCGCAGGCGTGATGCAGTCCAAAAGCTGGCCGAACGGGCGCGGCTTCCGCATCTGCTGGTACAAGTCGCGCGCTTCGTGCCACAGCGTTTCGGTCTCGGAGTCGTTGGCGCAGTAGAACGCCAAACTGCCCTTAATCGCCGCTTCCGGGTTTGGACCCTCGGCGGCGAGGCGCTTGCGGGTGGCGTTGAAGTCATCCCACAAAACGTCTTTGCCATGCGCCCGCAGCGTCAGCAGCAGCTGGTGAAACAGCCACTGGTGCTGGCCGTTTTCGTCAAAAATCACGTCGCCGATGTCGAAAAAGATAAACTGGGTTGCCATAAGCGCTCTTTACGACAGACGCAGGCCGATCTCCTGCCTTCCGCCGGATTTCCCGGCAAGCGGGTATAATCCCAGCGGGTACAAGGAGACAAGACACATGACAGCAGAAACGACAATACAGAGTGAGCGGCCCGGCGGGGTGACGTTCAAAGGCACGCCGATGACTCTGGTGGGACGTGAACTCAAAGTCGGCGACAAGGTTCCCGATTTTCATGTCCAGACCGCAGGCACGCGGGAGACTGTGGACTGGAACACGCTCAGCGACGGCGGCACGAAGGCCGTTTTGATGATTTTAGTCCCCAGCATTGACACAAGCGTCTGCTCGCTGGAGACCGGCAAGTTCAACCGCCATGTCGCGGGCCTGCCGACCGATAAGATCAAGACCGTCGCCGTCAGCGCCGACACGCCGTTTGCCCAGACCCGGTGGGCCAAAGAAGAAAAAATCACGAATATCGAGATGCTCTCCGACCACAAAGACCGCGTCTTCGGCCCCGCGTTCGGCGTCCAAATGAAAGAAATGGGCCTGCTTGCCCGCGCGATCTACCTGGTTGACAAGGGAGGCGTTATCCGTTACATCCAGACCGTTCCCGAAGTCGCCAGCGAACCCGATTACGCCGAAGTCTTAGCCGCCGCCCGCGATTTGGTCGGCGCTTGACGCCGCTTTTGTACTGCCCAGCACGCGCGACAGGTAATACAGGTTGCTGAAGAAATAGACGGGCGTGAGAACGAGACCAATCAAGCCCCACCAGCCCGCGACGAGCATGACGCCGTTAAACGCCGCCGAGGTTTTCCAGGCGCACGGAACGCAAAAGTTGCCTTCTTTGCGGGCCGTATAGCGCAGATACAGCAGGCTGATGTTCCGCTGGAACAGCGCGTAGCCGGTCGGCGCGGTGAGTGAATTGCAGACGACGCAAGGGGTCCGGCGGGGCGGAGCGACGCTGTCGAGATCAAACGCGGTGCAGTGCAGTCCCACTGATGCGAGCCAGCCTGCTCCCGCGTGGCCCGCCGCTGTGCGGATAGCTTCGGTCGCCGTCGCCGCCTGCTCCGGCGGGATGTTCAGGCTTTGCACCGACGAAGCCGCCAGCAGCTTCAGATTGCTTTCCAAGAACTGCTGCGTCACCTGCGCCGTCGTCGCTTCCCCAGTTCCTAATGCCGCCCCGCCTGCGGCCAAAATCGCCCCGCAGAACCGGGCCGGGTCGGACACCTGCACTGCCGCCCGCCCGGTGAGGGTCGTGTAGGTCAGGCCGTAGGCGGGGTTCTTCGACAGAATCGCCTGACACTGCCACGGCACGGTCCACGGCGTCCCCGTTCCTACCAGAAACAGCGCCGCCGGCAGCGGGCTTTCGGGAACCGTGCCGGGCCTCACTTTCAGCGCTTGCAGCGTCAAGGGAAACAGCGGCGCTTCCAGAAAATACTCCCCCGGCGGCAGCACATCCAGCGTCCTGCCGTCTTTGGCGACAACCCCCGCCGCGCCTTCGGAAATAATCAGCCGCGAGCCGAGCCGCAGCCCGTACACCGTCTCCGGGTGCAGTGTTAAAATCTCCATGCGTTTATTATACAGGAGAAACGGCTGTAAAGCCGCTGGCCGTGCGCCGAACAACAATGGAGTTTGAGTGCAGGGTCAGGTCAAACCGGCGAACTTCTGTCTGGGCGTCCGCCGGGCCAACCAACTCGTCTGCACTCAGAATTTTCGTCACTGCTGTGATGCGATAAAAACCTTCGGCTGCCATAGGGTGTCCCACTAAATCATACTCATTGCCGATGGCAGGGGGACCATCCTTTTTTTGAGGCTCGACTTTAGCGATAATAACGTGATTTTCGGTTTCTACCACTTTGCCGTGCTTTCGGACAGGAGGTGGCGGCTCCAAGCCCGACTCAAGCTTTTGCCAGCCGGTGTTGGATGCCGGGTCTGCTGTCGCCGCTTTATATTCGATTGTAAAGCCAGGATAAGGCGAAGGCAGAACGAATGTCAGCGTGTACGGCCCTGGATTTACAAAAGTCACTGTCACTTTAGGAAAACCCGTGTAGCTGGTGTTCCAATACTTGCCTAGAGACAGCACAAGACGGTACGGAACAGCAGCTTTTGCGGGGGCTGCGTGGGCGGCAAACTGCGGCACGAGAAACAGCAGCGCGGCGAATGAAACAATTTTGAGATAGGCGCTCATAGGACACTCCGGGCGCAGGCAGCAGCAGAACTCACTCATTGTAGCGGACTCTTCTCGGCCTGTCAAGGCGCGTTCGGAGAGTCCCACCTGAGTCGCGCTTCCAAAATTCCCCTTGCGGGTTCGCCGGAATGCCGGTATAATGTGAGGCAGTGAGGCGGCACTTCGGACTCGAAATGCCGCCTCCTTCCCTTGTTTATGGCCCCGCCCGTTTTTGGCGGCCAGGCCCCAGGAAACCCGTGAGCAGCCATCTAAACTCAGATCAATCGCCCGACGCGCCGCTCCCGGAACCGGAGTTTCCAGAAGCGCCGTTTCAAGACCAGCAGCTCGAACTCGGCGAAGCGGAAGGACTCACGAGCCTGCGCCGGGCCTGGGAACGCACCCTGCGGTCTTTAGCCGGGACACTGAACAAGCAGACCATTGACAACTGGCTCCGCCCCCTGCGCCCCCTGTCCTACTCGCAGTCGCCCGGCGGCTCCGTCGCCGTGCTGGGAGCGCCGTCGTCGTTTGCCCGCGAGTTCGCCGAAAAGAAGTACGCGCAGACGCTGACTTTGCTTCTCGGCCAGCATCTCGACGCGCCGGATATTCAAGTCCGGTTCGTGATCGCCACTCCCGATGTCCAGCCCCTTCTCGGCGAGCAGCCGCTGCCGCTCATGCAGGCCGCCGCGCTTTCTTCGACCGTCCTCAGCGGCGAAAGCGGGACTTCTTCGCCGGGCGCACAGCTTGCGCTGGTCACCGCCTCGGCGGAGGCTGTGTTCGATGGCGGGAGCAGCGGCGGGGGCGCAAAAACCAGCCGCAACCCGTTTGCGCTGGAACTCTCGGCGTCCCCCCTTGTTCCCCGCTACACGTTCGACAACTTCGTCGTCGGCAAGTCCAACCGCCTCGCCCATGCCGGCGCGATCAACGTCGCCCAGTCCCCCGGCACCACCTACAATCCCCTGTTTTTGTACGGCCCGCCCGGACTCGGCAAATGCGTCGCGGCGTCTGAGTATTTGCACCTTGCCGATGGTCGGCGGATTCGAGCAGGGGAACTCATCGGAACTGACTTCACGCTGCTGACTGTCGCCAAAGAAGAAATTCGGGCCGTTCCCGCCCGCGCGGAATTTAATGCCGTCGAGCCGGTCTTTGCCATTACAACTGAAAGCGGGCGTAGGATTGTCCGTAACAGTCAGCACCCACTGTGGGCGGCAAACGGAGTGATGCGCTGGGGCAAAAACTACGATACCGTTCAAGTGCGCGGCTGGACACCGCTGGAAAACATCGCGGCGGGCGATCTGGTCGCCGTTCCTGAAAGCCTGCCGGCCTTCGGTTCGCCCGTGCCGCTGCCGGAAGACGAGATCAAGCTGCTGGCTTATCTCATCGGTGACGGCAGCTTCACCCAGCCTGCGGTCCGCTTCAGCCAGCAGGACAATGTGCAGCTTGCCGAATTCAAAGAGTGCGTCGCGCGGACACGGTGCCGTATGATTCAGCACAACAAGTACGACTGGAGAATTGTCGGCAAGCGCGGACGTGTTGCCGCCGGACAGGACAGCAACAATGACGTCATGAACCTGCTCCGTCGGCATGGCCTGATGCGGACGCACTCACGCGACAAGCGTATCCCTCCGGCGATCTTCCAGCTTCCGCGCGAGCAGCTTTGTTTGTTCCTGTCGCGGCTGTTCGCGACCGATGGCTGGGCGTCCTGCGGCCCGGAGCGTCCGGGAAACCGGCTGCCCCGCACGGAGATCGGTTTCTGCTCGGCGTCGGAAGGACTGGTGCGCGACATTCAAGAGCTGCTGCTGAAGCTCGGCATTGTCTCGCGTCTTTCCGCGAAGGCAAACGTCCATGCCTGGACTTTAGCCCTCCATGTCGCCTCGGAGATCATCAAGTTTTCCGACCAAGTCGGTATCTTCGGCAAAGAAGATGCCGTAGCGCGAGTCCGTCAGGTCGCCGAACGCGCCCTTGCCGTGCGGCCAAACCGAGGGGAATGGCGGCACCGGAACGCGCCGCTGGGGATGCGCTGGGAAAAAGTCAAGGCTGTCATGCCGGCGGGCATTGAAGCGACGATCGCGATTGAAGTGCCGGATTACCACACGTTCTTGTCTATGTTCTGGGAACACAACACGCATTTGGTGCATGCCATCGGGCATCAGATACGCCTCGCGCTGCCGTCGGCGCGGGTGGCGTATGTCAGCGGAGAAATGTTTACGAACCATTATGTGGCGGCGATCCGGGACAAGCGGACGGAAGATTTTCGGCGGGCGTACCGGAACGTGGACGTGTGGCTTGTTGACGACATTCAGATGCTGGCGTCCAAAGAGCAGACCAAAGAAGAGTTCTTTCACACGTTCAATGCCCTGCACCAGATGAACAAGCAGATTGTCTTGACGTCGGACCGCCCCCCGCGCGAGCTGCGGGCGATGGACGACCGGCTGCGCTCCCGCTTTGAGTGCGGCCTGGTCGCCGACATCACCGCGCCGGAGCTGGAAATGCGTCAGGCCATTCTCCAAAAGAAGGCTTTGCTGGACGACCTTGCCATTCCCGAAGAAGTCATCGCGTTCATGGCGAACTTGATCCAAAGCAACATTCGGGCATTAGAAGGGGCGCTGATCAAGCTGATGGCGTATGCGTCGCTGATCCACAGCCCCGTCACCAAGCAGCTCGCCAGCGATGTTCTCAGCGGCTATTATGTCGAGCGGATGGCCCCGCGCGAGGCGGCATCGGCCCACCCGGAAGACCATGAATTCGCGTTCCAGTCCCCCGAAGCCGCCGCGCGTTCCACCCAGTCGCTCCCGGCCTCCAGCGCAGGCGGGCCGGGCGTAGACGGCGTGATCGAAGCCGTTGCCCGGCAAATGGGAGTCACGCGCGAGATGATTGTCGCCGGCGGCGGGCGCAGCAACCGGGCGACCCGGCTGCACGGCGATGCCAATTTCGCCCGCAGGTCGCCATGTACCTCTTGAAAGAGATGGGCGGCGTGCCGCTGACGACGCTTGCGGCAACGTTCGGCCTCAAGAGCCACACGGCGGTGGTTCATGCCCACGGACGCCTGCAAAAAGAGCTTGACTCCGACCCGCAGATTTTGTCCTTGATCAGCAAGATAAAGCAGGAACTTGAGCGGGGGAGTTAAGAGACCTATTGCCTTGCTTCGTAACAAGTTACTTCGCAGGGTCCTTCCTAAAGGAAGGATGAGGAGGTGTAATGAACGAAGACCTTGCCTTTCAAGTCAAGCTTTACGCTTCAGGTAGACGCGAGACCGTTCGGGAAAAGGAACTTGCTCATCTACTGCGCCAGGAACCGGAAGAAGATCGGTACAAAATCATCCAGGATTGCCTGCAAATCAGCCATCTTCTGGGCCTTCTTTTTGCCCGAAAGTGCCTCTCGTCCCAAGTATTTCAAGGCGATTTTACTCGAAGGGATTGAAGTTGCTGATGCTCATAGCATCCAATTCTGGCTGAAATGTACGGTTGCTCCTTTAGGCATGAAGCGTGTGCTGCATATATTGGAAGAGGCGGTCAAGGTCAATCCAAGGGGAGTAGATAAAATTCTTTATCATCTCCCGGCTTACCTTTCTCCAACGGCATCAAGTGCAATGTATCGCATTTACCAGCTCAGGAAGGCACTGGAAACGCAGTCTAATCTTCCCTTTAGAGAAGACTTTGCGAAGCAATGTGGTAGGTTCCCTATGTGACATAAGCGATGTGACACTGTGACTCAATGTGACATAACTTGGGAAATTGTGACACAAGCCGAAACGCGCTGTGACATAACTCGGCTTATGTCACAGTGTCACAATCAGTGTCACAGCGCACTGTCACAATTCCCTGTTTTTGCGGGTTGCGGCCTCTGTTTGGGGACTCACGCGCACAGCCGCCGCACGGAGTCCGCACACCGATTTTGTCAATCCGCACGCCCCGCGCAATGAGTCCGCACTGCCGGGCGCACGAAAAATCGGCGTCCCCGCACAGCCGTAACACGTTCGGGCGCACACCGATTCGGGCCGCGAAACGTCGGCGAAACAGATTTTTGAGTCACACTGAGTCACACGAGAGTCACATCTATACTACTATTATTACTTAAGAATTTACTCTTATGTAGAATTAAAAGACTCCGGAAGGAAGCCGAAATGCAGGCCAAATCTTCATTCAAAGTAAGTTATGCAAGTCACCTCGCTTAAGCTGGACCATTTTCGGAATTACGAGACTCTTGCGATTGAGCCGGGACCGGGCCTGAACATCTTTGTCGGGCTGAATGCCCAGGGCAAAAGCAACCTGCTCGAAAGCCTGTACCTGCTCGCGACCAGCAAGTCGTCCAGGGCAGGCAAAGACACGGAGCTGATCCAGTTCGGTGCGGCCCAGACCTGCGTGTCCGCTGATGTCGTTCGGGCCAAGAACAGCGACATCGAGATTGAGCTGACCCTGTCGCTGACCGAAAAGAAAGCCGCCCGGATCAACGGCATCAAGCACACGCGGCTCGCCGAAGTGATCGGGCAGCTCAACGCCGTCTTGTTCGACAGCGGGGATTTAGAGATCATTCGCGGCGAGCCGTCCGTCCGCCGCCGCTTTTTGGATTTGGAAATCTCGCAAACGTCGCCGCGCTATGTGCTGGCCCTGGGCGCGTACCGCAAGACTTTGGAGCAGCGGAACCGCCTGCTGCGGGACCTGCGCGACGGCCACGCGCCCGCATCGGCCCGGCAGAGCCTGCCGGCGTGGAACGAGAGCTTGTCTCAGCACGGAGCCAGGCTGATGGAGCGCCGCCGCCTCTTTTTAGACCGTCTGGCCCAGCTTGCGTCGGAAACGCACGCAATTTTGAGCGACGGGCGCGATACGCTGGAAGTCGCTTACCTGCCGTCATTCTCGCTTGGTGACTTGACGGAAGCCGATGCCATTCAGGCCCGCTTTTTGGAAGAACTCAGCCAAGTGGCCGGCGAAGAAGCCGCGCGGGGAACAACCGTGCGCGGGCCGCAGCGCGACGACATCGCGTTTCTGGTCAACGGCCAGGACTGCCGCTTGTTCGGCTCGCAGGGGCAGCAGCGGACCGTCGCCCTGTCGCTGAAGCTGGCCGAGCGGCGCCTCATCGAAGAGCTGGTCGGCGAGCCGCCGCTGCTGCTGTTGGACGATGTTCTGTCCGACCTCGACGACGCCCGCCGCAGCCTCTTATTTAATCTGACCGCTGAAGCCGGCTCGCAGACGTTTCTGAGCTGCACGAATCTCCGCGCGTTCTCGCCGGGCGTTTTGGAGCAGGCGACGGTGTATGCGGTCACGGCGGGGAAAGTGGTGAGGACCCACCCCGCCGCAAGCGGCGACCCTCCCGAAGCGGGAGGGTGAAGAGGCTGGAAGGCAAGCTGCCCTCAGCAAGCCTGCCCGAAACTCTCTGTCCTCCCGCTTCGGGAGGACCCCTGCGCAGCGAAGAATGAGCGAAGCAAGGAGGTGGGTTTATGAGAAAAACACGCGGCATGGCGCCGGCCTTCGGCGCGGTAGACAGCTTTTTCCGGGACCAAGAGCTGGCATCGGCCCTGCGGCCTCATCTTGCCAAAGCCCACTGGGTCCCGGTCGTCGGCCCGCAGGTAGCGGGCGTCACCCAGGTGGAAGCGGTGCGTGACGGCGTGCTGTATGTCCGGGTCAAGAACAGCGTCTGGGCGAACGAGCTGACTCTGCTCAAAGACGACATACTGCGGCGCTTGAACGCAAAGCTCGGCGGGCGGATCCTGACCGACATCCACTTCAAAGCCAGCGGCCTGGCAAAGTCCAAAAAGAAGCCGGAAGTCGTGCGCCCGGCAGGACCGACCGACGCGGAGCTGGCGCGGACGACGCTCACGAAAGCGGCGTCCGCGAAGATAGACGCCGCGCTCTCGGAAATCCAAGATGAAGCTCTGCGCGGGCGTATCCGGCAGATCATGCTGCGGGCGGCCAGGACTGAAGAATGGAAGCGGCGGGCGGGCTGGCAGGTTTGTAAACGCTGCAAGGCGCTGGCCGAGCCGTCGCCGGACCCGGACGCAGCCTGCTGCTGCACGGTCTGCCGGGCGGTTGTCTTCGGGCTGGAACGCACTTGAAAACGGCCTTCTCCTGGGGTGCGCTGCTCGTCGCCGTTGTCGCGCTTCTTTTGTGCCTCCTGCCGAAGCCCGAAAATGATCTGTTTTTTGAGCTGCGCATCGGCACGGACATTCTTCAGACGCATCACCTGCCGCGCATGGACACTTACTCCTGGACCGAGTACGGACGCCGCTGGGACGTACCCGAATGGGGAGCGATGACCCTGTACGCGCTGGCGTACCGACTTGGCGGCTTCTTCGGGACATGGCTGCTGATGGCCGTGCTTGCGGTGGGGGCAGCGTGGATCGTCTACGGGACGCTGTTTCCGAAAGTCGGCCTCGCGTGGGCGTTCGGCCTGACGACGATCATGCTGCTGGCGATGAGCGACTGTTTGCAGGAGCGGCCTTATGCATTCTCGTACCCTCTGCTGGCGCTGGGATTGAAGATCGTCACCGACGCCCGGCAGGCTCGCCTGCGTCGTCTGCTCCGGCTGTTGCCGCTGTGCGTCCTCTGGGCGAGCCTGCATCAAGGGGTCCTTGTCCTGGTCGGTTTATTAGCCGTCTACGGCCTGGGAGACGCGCTGACGGCCTTGTGGGGGCATCAGAGCTTGCCGCGCCGCGTGGGGGTGATGCTGGGCATGGCACTGGCCTGCGCGGCGGCGGTGCTGCTGAACCCTTACGGCGCATGGCTGTACTGGAACGTGCTGGTCACGCTCCGGGACCACGCGCTCATGGCAAATGTGACCGAGTGGAACCCGGTGACGGTGCTGCCTCTGCGTCAGCTTCAGCCGTTTCTCGCGGTCGGCGTCTGCATCTTCGGGCCGTTATTCTTTAGCCGCCGCCGCAGTCTTCCCGACATTCTGGCTGCCGCCGCGCTGTTCCTCAATGCCTGTCTTCATGCTCGGAACATTGCGCTGTTTGCCGTCGGCGGCTTGATGATTGCCTCGGTGCATCTGCCGTCTGCGATTGAGCGTCTGCGTTTGGCCGTCGGCTTTACAGGCCGGTCGCCCTTCTTGAAGCCGCTGCTCGGCATCTTCGCCGGGCTGATTGTCCTGACGACCGCGCTGGTCAGCCTGGTCAGCTTGGCACGGGCGATTGGACCGCGCGGATGGAGTCTGGAAGGGATCGGCGAGGCGGCGGCGCGGGTGCCGCGATTCCCGTCAAAGGCCGTCGGCTTTATGGAGGCCGAGCAGTTCCCGCCGCACCTGCGCCTCTTGAACGATTTCGAGACCGGCGGCTACCTGCTGTGGACCCTGCCGTCGGAGCCGGTCTTTGTGGACGGGCGTTTGGACGTTTACACGGGCCGGACGTTCGACGATATGCTTGTGTTAAGCCGTAACGCCGGGACGCCGCAGTGGGAAGCCCTGGTCAATCTGTACGACTTCGACTGTGTGCTGACCGAGAACAAGCCCGAAGCAGGCGCCTTCGCCTCCGACCCGCAGTGGCAGCTAGTCTTCGCTTACCCGCAGCACCAAACAGGGCGCAAACCGCACGAATGGGTATTTTTGCGCCGCCGCACACGGTTTGCGCCGCTGATTGCGCGGTGTTTGCGGGTAAACCGCTAGGCTTTTGTCACTCTAATGCGGTCCAGCTCTTTGCCGTCTTCCCCGATCTGGGTCATCGTGAGCGACGCGCCGTGGACATCAAACAGGGTGAACGAGTGAACGCTCGACACGAAGCGAGAGACACACGCAACATTGCCGTCGTCCGCGTGACGCCACAGCTCCGGGTGGTCGTCGAAGCCGGGGTCGTATAACTCTTTGCCGCCCGCGCCGGTCGTGATATAAATGATTCCGCTGGGCTTGGTCACAGTTTTGCCGTCGAAATTTGCATCCAAAGTGAACGTGCCGGGGATACGCCGGTCGCTGATGTGCGGGCCGGGCGGCGCTTTTGTCAAATCGCCCGGCGCGAACCGCAGGGGCAGGGTGCGCTGGTAAACATGCTCATGTCCGTTTAAAACAAAGTCAACCCCGTGCGCCTCCAAAAGAGGAGACAGCGCCCGCATCTGCTGCTCTTTGTAATGCTCCGCGCCGGCATTGAACGCCGGATGATGGTACACGACAAACTTCCACCGAGCATCGGTCGCCTGAAGGTCAGCAGCAATGAACGCTTGCAGCGCGGGGCTGGTCGGGTCAATATAGTCATTCGAGTCCAGGCATAAAAAGTGAGCGTCGCCGTGGTCGAACGAATAGTTCGCCATCTGCGGGAACCGCGCCCCGGCTGCTTTTTGGAAGTCGGCGATCAAACCCGCCTCACCAAGTGCCGGAGTGGGGGACGGCGGCGGGATGGGGCCGTTCATCGGCAGGTGCATCGCCGTATAGTAGGCCAGCGCATCTTTGTCCTGGTCGAAGTCGGCGACGGGGCGCTTTTGGGCATCTTTGTGGTGGACATCGTGGTTTGCCATGACGGTATAAAACGGCACCGAGCGCAGAAGAGGCGCCCCGACCTTCGGGTCCGGCGTGTCGGCATTGTAGATCGGATAAAAGTACTGGGCGTACTCGCTGTCCCGCCCGCCTTCATAGACATTGTCGCCGGTGTTGACGATGATGTCCGGGTGAGCCTGGTACGCATGATAGGCAACCGCCCGCTGGCCGGGATCACCGTAGGAGTTGTCCCCGAAGGCCACAAACCGCGTCGCTTCTCCGCGCTTCTTGCGGGTGGAAAAGTACCCCTCGGCGATGGTCTTGCCGCCGCCCCGCAGGCGATAGTAATACGTCTTGCTCAGACCCAGCCCCGTCAAGCCGGCGGCGTAATTAAACCGCTTGTCCGTGTCGCCCTGCCGGCGCTCGGCCCGGCTGATCGGCGCTGTCTTGCCGTAGGCTTTGGTCAGGCCGTAATCCAGCGTAAACCCGGCCGGGACAAGTTCCGTCTGCCAGGCAACTACTGTGGTCTCCTGCCCTTCCGTCAGCCGGCTCGCGGGGCCGGGCTGAACATACGGCAGGGCGGAAAATTTGGGGAGCGTCGTCCCCGGCGCGGCGAAGAGGCCGCGCCCGGCGGGAACAAGCGCGAGGAACGTGACGCCGCCGGCAGAGCGCAAAAAGTCGCGGCGGGAAAGCTGGAACACGGGATTTTCTCGTTTCTTTATGAGTAGTTAAGGGCGCAAACCCGCAAATCTAGGCGCGAAACTGTTGCGGGTCACTTCCCCGCTGTGAACTCCTGCAAGTACGCGCCGGTCGGGTCGGAGTAGGAAATCCAGACCGCGTGCGTCTCCGGGTCCACTTGCAGCGTGTGCGACTTCGGGTGCGTCGTGACATTGCCCGCCAGCGTGATGTTCTGGCCGTTCTCCTGCACCACCGAAATCACCCCTGCGTCCCCGCAGGCGCAGTAAAGCCGCTGCGTATCCTGATCAAACGCGATCTGGTCCACATAGCCGGGGGCGATGGCGACCGATGACAGGACTTTGCCGGTGTTTTCGTCCAGCATGACTGCCGTGCCGTGACCGGCGCTGAAGACGTGGTGCGTCTTGAAATCAATCGCCATGCCATGCGGCGAGGTCATCGGCGCGGTCGGCCAGACGGCCTCGACTTTCAGCGTCGCCGGATTGATGACTTGCAGGACATTCGCAGGCTTGATGTTCTGGTACAGCCGGTCCGTGCCGGGATCGTACATGACATACTCCGGCGCTCCGGCCACCGGGACCGCGCCGAGGAGCGCGTTGGTTTTGGCGTCAAACACCCAGTCTTCGGTCGCGTCGTCGTGGCAGACATACAGCGTGTCGTTCTTCGGGTCCAGCACAATATCATCGCCGGGACCGGACAGCGTGATTTCGGCAGTCTTCGCCAGCGTCGTGTTGTCAAAGACGACCAGCTTGCCGCCCCCGCCCGCCGTAAACAGCTTGTTGTCGGCGTCATCTACCGCAATGCCGTTGATCTTCGCCCCCGTCGGGAGCTGCTGCACCGCATTTGTCTTCAAATCCAAGACCACCAGCGTACTTTTGCCGGGATGCGAGGCGTACAGCCGGTGCTTGGCCGAATCAATCTGCATATAATCAAAGCCGCCCGCCCCGCCAGGAACCGCAATCGGCGTCTGGGGCGACAGCAGCGACGTATCGGCGGCGAAGGCGGAGTGGGACGCAGCTAGAGCCGAAAGAGCCGCGCAGGCAGCAAAGTGTTTGAATCGCATAAAGAGGCTTTCTTTGACGAATAAGAATTAGGTGCCGGGAGGCAGACCTTTGGCTTGGTCGCGCTTGTCTCGCGCAGAGACACCGCCGGGGGTTTCCATCGCTTTTTCGCTTTTTCCGCACCCCGCCAGAAGCGGCAGGAGGAGGCTGGAAATCAAGACGAGGGCGACAAGACGTGTCAGCAAGTTCATGGTCGTTCCTAAATTGTGAAAGCGAAGGAGCCTCGGACTGAGCCGCAGTAGTTCAATCCGAGGCATCTTTGCGTTAGGGAAGTGGCGTCGAGTTGGCGTACAGGCCGTTCGCGACATTCTGGCAGGTTTCGCCGTCGCTGTCCACTGGATAGCCGCTTAAGCCGGGGCCGTTTGTGCCGCCGTAGCTGCCGACCGCGCTGGGGTCGTAGCACCAATCGGTCGCCTGGGTGGGGTCAACGGGAATGACAATCGTTGCGCCGGAAGCGTTGCCGCCAGTGTAGTTCGCCATCCGCATTCGGATCGGCTTGACATGACCGTCCACGAAGCCCATGTTCTCCAAGCCGCCGTGTCGCAGCGCTGCTGTGCTTTTGTAGCGGCCGGAAGCGTTGTCATCGGCGACTGAAAGATTGTCCCAGGTGTCGCCGAACGCGACGGTCGTGGCTGGGTCAGCCAGCGCCGCGATGCTGCGGCCCGGCCGCAGAGTTTTGCCGTTGGCGTCTTTTGTCTGCGCCCCGATGAGACCGTAACCGCCGTCGCTAATAATGCCGTCATCGTAGCCATAGCCGATACACTCGCCGGTCGCATTGTAATTGTCCCAGCAGCCGCCGACATCCAGCTTGCCGGCGGGGCCGGGCCGCTTCAGGGGGTTCGAGCTGCCGGTCCCATCACTGGTCGTTGCGAGCGCGTCAGTGCGGTCCGGGCAGAGGAATACGTTGACATTTTTCAGATAAGGCTGCAAAGTCGTGAAGTAGTCAGGCGTGTAAGCCGTGTTGTCAATGCCGCCCGGCTGAAGAGCCTTCGAGACGGTTGGTGTGAACTCATCATAGTCCTGGTTGTACATAGTGTAGGCCAGGCCGATTTGCTTCAGATTGCTTTCGCAGGTAGCGCGGCGAGCGTTCTCGCGGACTTTCTGGAAGACCGGGAACAAAATGGCGGCGAGAATCGCGATAATGGCGATGACGACGAGTAGTTCAATCAAAGTAAACGCTTTACGGGAAGCGTTCGAGGAACGGAAAGACATACTTGACTCCTAACTGATGTCTGTTTTACAGCACACGAATGTGCCGCCGAGACTGTACCCTAGACGACAATAATATTATGTTAAGAGAAGATTAAGTTTTTGCGGCGGTTAAGAAGAACACCACGCCCCAATTGTGGGGAGCAAAACGGAGGACAGGAAAGAGGGCGCAGCAAGCAGCGCCCCTGCAGCCTCTTCTCTGGATGGCTCCCCAGAATTGGGGCGGGGGGCTTGCAGGACTTTTGCTGCCCGGCAAGGAATAGGCTGCCAAGATACACAGGCAAGGCCAGGGAGGGCGCGGGAAGATGCAGGGAAGGCCGCTGATGGTTTGGGCGGCGGCGTTTGCCGCCGGAATTGGACTGGCTGCCCTGGGCCGGCTGCCGCCGCTGACCGCCCTCTGTCTCGCGGCGCTCGGCCTGGCGGCGCTGTGTGTCAAACAATGGCCTGCGCTGTTTCCATTCGGGCTGCTGTTGCTGGGAATGAGCGCCGGGGCGGTCCGCATGGCGGCGTTTGAGACCGTCGCGCCGTCGGATGTGTCTCATCTCGCGGATCGGCTGAGGCCGGTGACGCTGACGGGGACCATCGGAAGCGACCCGGAAGCGCGGCCCGGCGGGCGGGTGACGTTTTTTCTAAAAGCTGCGTCGGCGCAGGAGCGCGGCGGGACAGCGGCGGTGACAGGCGAAGTCTCGGCCACGCTGGGCCCGGAGGCCGCGCGAAACGTCTCGCTGGATTACGGCGACGCGGTGCGGCTGACGGGGCAGCTTACGACGCCCGAAGACGCCACCAATCCCGGTGCGTTCTCCTGGCGCGATTACCTGGCCCGCCGGGCGGTCTACTGCGAGCTGCGGGTTAAGCGGCCCGGCGCGGCGACCATCTTAGGCGGCGGCAGCCCGAACCCGTTTCTCCGCCTGGCCTGGCAGGTGCGGAAGGCCGCGCTCCGGGCCATTGACTCCAGCTTGCCGCCCAGTGAAGCCGCCGTGCTGTCGGGAGTTTTGATCGGACACCGCGTGGATCTGCCGCCGGGCCTGCTGGCGGACTTCGTGCATACCGGAACCGTGCATATTCTGGCGTCGGCGGGCCTGCATGTCGGAATTCTGGCGTTCTGGCTGGAACGGCTGCTGCAAAAGCTGACCCTGCCGCGCAAAGCGCAGGCCGTGCTGCTGATCGCAAGTCTGCTGCTGTACGCGCTGGTCTGCGGGGGGCGTCCGGCGGTGGTCCGCGCCGTTCTCATGGCCGCGCTGTATTTCGGCGCGGCCCTATTTGAGCGCGAACCCGACGGCCCCACGGCAGTCGGCGCGGCGGCGCTGATTATTCTGGCGATCCAGCCGACGGCGTTGCTGGAGCCGGGCTTTCAGCTCTCGTTTTTGACCATCGCGACGCTTGCCGTGACGATGCCGGTCTGGAACGGCTTCTGGCATCCGCGACTTTCTCAAATCAAGCCGGGCTGGCTGGCGAAACCTGCCGAATGGATGGTGGACGGCTTCGGCCTGTCGCTTCTCGCGCAGCTCGGCGCACTGCCGATCATGGCGTCGGCGTATTCCGAAGTCTCGCTGACAGGGTGGGCCGCCAATGCTTTAGTCGTCCCGCTGCTGTTTCTGCTGATCCCGCTCGGCTTCGCGGGCATCGGGCTTTGGGCGCTCTCGCACACGCTCGGTGCGCTGGTCTTGGCGGCGGCAGGCTGGGGAGTGCGCGTCATCGCACGGGTCGTGACGACGCTCGGCGAGCTGCCGTGGGCGTATTGCGCGTTGCCGCCGCCCCCGCTGCCGCTGGTTTTAGGATTTTATGCGCTTGTCTATGGAGGGACAGACTATGCTGCTCAAAGATTGCTGGGAAAACAAGATCACGCGCCGGCGTCTGCTGCTGGCGCCGCTGGTGCTGGGACCGGCGGCATGGTGGGGATGGTCCCGCCGTCCTGACCCTGATGCCGGGAAGCTCAAGGTCATCGCCGTGGATGTCGGGCAGGGGGACTGCACCTTAGTTCTCACGCCGGGCGGGCGGACGCTCTTGATAGACGGCGGCGGGACAAGCGACGAAGCGGCGGCAGGCGATACGGATGTCGGGGCCAAGATCGTCGTGCCGTTCTTGGAATACCTCGGCATCAACAAAATAGATGTGCTGGTCGCAACGCACCCGCATGGGGACCATGTCGGCGGGCTGTCCGCCGTCCTGCGCGGCCCCCAGATCGGCTTTGTGCTGGACGGTACGACGCTGCCGTACCCCTCGCCCGCCTACACCGAATTCCGCAGCCTTGTGGGGCGCAGCAAAATCGCCTGTGCGCGGGCCGTGCGGGGGCAAAGCTTCGACATGGGCGACGGTGTGCGCGTCTTGGTTCTGAACCCGCCGCCCGATAATGCTTATGGCCTATCGGCGGCTTACGGGACAAACAGCGACGACGCGACCATCAACAATTACTCCGCCGCGCTCCAAATTGACTACGGCGCGACCCGCTTCATCCTTACCGGCGACGCCGAAAACGACGCCGAAGCCGCCATGCTGGCCGCCCACGGCGATCTGCGCTGCGACGTATTAAAAGCAGGCCATCACGGCTCCAAGAACGCCACCGGCGATGATTGGCTTTCGCGTCTCATGCCGCGCCATGCCGTCATTTCCTGCGGTCGCCACAACCACTTCGGCCATCCCGCCCCGGCAACGCTGGCCCGGCTGGACGCGCACGGCGTCCAGATCTTCCGCACCGACCGCCAGGGCGCCATCACGTTCGTCAGCGACGGCAGGACCGTCACCGCCCGGCCTTTTCTCAAGTAGATGGAAGAAGCCCCCCGCCCCAATTTTGGGGAGCAATACGAAGGATATAGATCACGGCCTTATCTGCTTCTTTTGTGGCTCCCCAGAAATGGGGCGAGGGCTTCCCAATGGCTGGGTCAGGAACCCCAAATGATGTTTCTTGGCTGAGGCGGGACGGACGCGAGTAATTTTTGAGCCTGAGCGGAAAGCGAAAATGAGACCGCCGGGGCGGGCGTCGCGGAGGGCGCGGCAGGCGCTGCCGGAGAAACCGACGTGGTGTACGGCGTGCTGCTGGAAACAGCGTTAAGTGCGTTCATGGAAATCCCTTTCACTGAAGACGAGTGATCCGATCACGGTAACACGCTGATTGTCGGCAGGGCGGCGGGGTTCATTAGGGGAGAAAGTAAGACGATGACGCTTTCGGGGTTCCACAGGACGGAAGCAGCGGCGCTGTTCGACAGCGACGCTTACGCGGCGATGGAAACGCTGATTGCATCGGCAGGGACATCAATTCGCCTGACGTTTTATTTATTCGGCGGCCCGGATGCGGGCCGCATGGCGAATAGTATGGCCGCAAAAGCGGCGGCCGGCGTGGAGGTCCGTGTGCTGCTGGACCAGTCGCTTGGCTTCGGGCCGACCCTGCCGCGAGTGCTCTGGGAATGCCGCCGCACTTACGCCAAGCTGCGGCGGCTCGGCGTCCCCGTGCGCCTCAGCGGCCCGCGCCCGCTGCCGGAGTCGCCGGGCAGAACGACGCTTTCGCATCACAAGTACATTGTCATAGATGACAAAGAAGCGTTGGTGGGCGGCATGAATGTCGGAACAGTGTTTCGGCGCTACCATGACCTGATGCTGTCTCTGAATGGCCTGATTGCCGCCGATCTGGCCCGTCAGTTTGATGCCGACTGGGAGTATGCCGGGGGCGCACCGCTTCCACCGCCGGCAGCGGGATTCGACATGCTTGTCCCATTTATGGGCAGCCTATTGGGGTCGGCGCGGGTTGTCGGAACACGGGCGGGCCGGCGCACGACGCAAACGGCCTTGACCCAGAACCTGCGCCGGGCGAAAACGTCTGTCTGCGTTGCACTTTGCGAGATGGGCCGGACCGCGCTTCTTGCCGACCTGATCGCCTGCCGCAAACGCGGCGTCTCCGTGCGCGTTTTGCTCGACCCGCAGATCATGGCGCGTTTCGGCCCGTCCGGCCTCTTGAACGCCGGGGCGACTCAAGACCTGCTGGACGCCGGGATTGCCGTGCGGCTTTACCGTCTCGGCCCGGACTTCGTGCGCCTGCATCTGAAAATGGCGATCTTCGACGAGGAAAGCGCCGTCGCCGGGTCCACCAACTGGACACGCGGCGGCTTTGAGTGGGTCGGCGAGACCGACATCGAGCTGCACGGCGGTCGTGTCATCACGGAACTCTCGACGCAGTTTGAAGCCGACTGGCAGCGTTCCTACCCCGCCCCCGCCCCGACGCAAAGCGCCCATCTCCTGCACGATTGGTACGAGAAATGGGCGCAATGATCGGCTTTCAATGACCGGCTTTCAATGACCGGCTAGACTGGCGACGTAGGCGACTTCTTACGGGCCAGGACAACGCCACCCAGGCCAAGCGCCAGCAGCAGGCCGAGGCTCACCGTGGTAGAGGCTTCGGGAACGGCGGCGGGCAGGGCGAAGCGCAGGACTTCCCCGTCGCCCGCGCCGTTGCCCTGGCTGGACAGATACAGCGCGTTGTCGGAACCGGCGATCAGATTGGTGTAATTGGAGCCGGGCGCAAGCGTCGCCAGCAGCGTGTCTTGTCCGGTCGCGGGGTCGAACTGGAACAGGTCGGCGGGGCCGGGGTTCGGGCCGAGGCCGTTTGTGGTCAGGTCCAGCACATACAGGTCGCCGTTCGCCCCGAAGGTCATGCCGGTGATGGTCGTGAAGCCTTTTGCAAAGACCGACGATGTGTTGGTCTTTGGGTCCAGGCTCAGGATGCTTGCGCCGCCGACCGGGAATGGGTAGCCGGTGAACTCGCCGGCGTACAGTTTGCCCTGCGAGTCCTGGGCCAGCGCCGTGGGAACGCTCTGGTAGAACGGCGGGCCGGGAGCCGTGTTCTTGGTGGCCGGGAGCGCACTCAGCAGAGACGGAGCGCCGCCGCCTGCGGGAGTTTGCAGCACGACGTTCCCGCCGCCGTCGGAAACGGCAAAGCCGCCGCCGCGCAGGGCTGACAGGCCGTAGGGGTTGGCTTCCGGCGTTGTCCCGCCGGGGTTGTTCGCTGCATAGTTCTGGGTCTCGTAAGGAACCAGATCGGACTGCGGCGTCAGCGTGTTCAGCGCGGCATTGAGCCGAACCACCTGCCCCAAATCCCCGGCGTTGGTGCTGCCCGCGCCGGACGGACCAAGCACATCCGAAACAAGCTGCGTCCGCTGCGCTTCCGTGCCGCCGAGGCCGAAGACGCCGTAGAGCTGGCCGCCGCTGAAGGCGATGCCCGAAAGGCCGGTCGCGCCGCCCCCGCCGCCGGCGGTATCGAGCGAAGGCAGGCCGCTGACGACCCGTGTTTGAACGCCGTCTGAAAGGCGGCTGACCGCGCCGGTATCGCCGAAGTAGACCTGGTCGCCCGCGCCGTTCACAAAGTTTGCGCCGGTCGCCGCGCCGCTGTTTCCGGTGCCGGCTTCGGCGACATACAGGCTGCCGTCGGGGCCGAACGCGAGGCCGTAGGGGTTATCCAGCCCGGACATGACCACTTGGAATGGGGAGGGAGGAGGGGTTTGGGCCATCGCCGGAGCCGCCGCAAGCGCGAGGACGGCTGCGCTGAGCGCGGCATGAGAAAGAATGTGCTTCATGGAAAAGAGTCCTTTTTTGCGTGAAAAAGAGTGTGACTCCCTGCGGCGGGGGTGAAGTGGAACACCGCACTTTTACCAGTGCATAAACCATGCCAACCCCAGGAAAGTTGGCCTCACACCGAAAAAGCCCGAATGCTTCTTCTGAGAAGCAGTGTACCGAAGTAGGTAACAACAGGATAGGACTGAAATCACACGCCGGCTGTGACAACCATTACAGCGCGACGCCGCTCGGCTTGACACTCCCTGCCGCCGCGCAAGACCCCCGTATTTCTCCCGTGTGCTTTCCCCCGCGTGCCGCCGATAATCGGTTTATCTGTTCTTGCTGAGACCCTGCCAAAGATTAGTATGCCGAAAGAAGGCGCCCCTATGAAAAACCCGTATTTGGAAAGTCTGCTTTCCCGCATCAACGATATTCCGACCCTGCCGGCGAGTGTCCTGCGGGTCATGCAGATGATCGAAGACCCGTTCTGCTCGTCGTCGGACCTCGCGAAAGTCATTCAGGCCGACCCGGCCATGGCGGCCAAAGTCCTGAAGCTGGCGAACTCCTCCTATTACGGCTTCCGGCAGAAGATCGCCAACATCCCGCAGGCCGTCACCCTGCTCGGCTTTGCGACGCTGAAAAACACGCTGCTGGCCGCCGCCGTCTTTGATTTGTTCCGGGTCGCCGGAACCGGCTTCGATCTGCCTGCGCTGTGGACCCATTCGGTCACGACCGCGACCGCCGCGAAGCTGCTGGCGAAGCGGACCAAGTATCCGCAATCGGAAACGGCGTTCACCGCCGCGCTGATGCACGATGTCGGGAAGATCATTCTGGCCCGCTTTATCCCGCAGGGCCTGGCCGAGATTGTCGCCGTGATTGAAAAAGAGCATCTGGCGATGTACGATGCCGAGAAGAAGATCTTGGGACTGTCGCATCCGGCCCTCGGCGCGTGGGTGCTGGGCCGCTGGGGCCTGCCTGCGCCGGTCGTGGAAGCCGTCGAGTTCCACCACCACCCGACGCGGGCGCAGAACGGGTTCGATCTGGCAGGCATCGTCTACCTTGCCAACATCTTAGCCCACCGCTCCGGCATCGGCTGCGGCGGCGACGGCCTGCCGCGCGAAATGGACCCGGTTGTGCTGGAATACTACGATCTGAACGAGTCTGCTCTCGCAGATATGGAAGACGCGCTGATCTTCAAGCGCCTGGAAATCGAAGCTTACGCGATGTCGGCGGCGTAATTGCGCTGTGCCTGGTTTTAGGTAGGGGCGCAGCAAGCCAAGAAGGGCGCAGCAAGCAGCCGAAGAAGGGCGCAGCAAGCAGCGCCCCTACATTTGTTACCATGACCGAACCCATTCATTACAAACTCGGACGCTCCGGCCTGTGGGCCGCGTTTCTTCCGGTGCAGGACGGCCTGCGTCCGACCTGGCAGCTTGCGGTGTCTGCGCGAAACCGGGGCGGCACCAAAGTTCTGGCCCCGCTGCTGGAAACGTCGGTGCTGCGGCCTCTCGCGACGGTGCGGGTCAAAGGGGAAGCGTACCCGCTGACCATTGACTGGCACGCGCTGGGACGCGGCGGGCGGCTGTGTCTGGGCGGGACACGAAAATTAGGCCAGGGCGGGGCGGACTTGGAATGGGAGATGCGCTGGCTGCCGGCGCCGAAAATGGACAGCGCGTTCACCGTAGAGATGCGCCTGCGGACGAACCCGCGCAGCGCGGGGTCGCTGAAGATTGATCTGCCGTCGGCCCTGCATCAGCCCGAAGTGTGGCGGCTGGAGGCGGCGCGGATGTCCGGCCACGCGGCGCTGTGCGCCTTCTCCCCGTATCACAACTATGGGTCCGGCCTGGTCGCCCTGGCCGGGGACGCCGAATGGGCGGACAGCGGCGGCTGGACCCTGGAGCTGCCGTCGTTCTCGCTCGGCGGCGGCAAGCTGGTGACGTTCGGCCTGTGCTTTGGGGCGGCCAAAACAAGCGGCGACGCGCGGGCGTCGCTGGTCACGCAGTACGCGGCGTTTGCCGAAGCCATGCTGCACCCGCTGGAAAACATTTCCGCGCTTGACCCGGCTGAAGCTGTCGCGACGCTGTCCGCGCCGGAATCGCATCACGCTGTCGGCATGGAGCGGCTGTATCTGAAAACGCCGACTGAAAATACGTTCTGCGGGGCCGGGCCATTGGAGCCTGCCGGAGCGCTGGCCGCGTTGTGGGACTGGAACCGGCTGCACGCCGCGCCGGGCATCCCGCGCCTGGTCCGGTTCGGCGCTCACGGCCTGTGCGCCGACTTTCAGGTCATGGGCCGGGCGGGCGAGCCGGAGCCGAACAAAGGCGCGTTCTGGGACTGTCTGGCCCAGGGAGAAGGCACGGATTTCGCGGGCGGGCAGACCTTCGGCTTGGCCGCCAATGCCCGGCTGGCCCGGTCGCTGTTTCGCTTGTTTGAGGTGTCCGGCGAGCCGCTGCTGCGGCAGTCGGCGATCAATATCAGCCACTGGCTGCTCTTGAAGCAGAACGAGCGCGGCTTCTACGACGGCGCACGGGTCCACGCGACGCGGGGCTTAGAAACCGATGGGCGTGCTTTGCCGTCGCCGTGCGCTTTAGACGGCGCGGAGGCCATTCGGGCATTTACAGCGGCCTACGGCGTGACGGGCAACGAAGTCTGGATCAAGGCCGCCTGGCGCATCGCGGATTTTCTCATTCAGCGCCGCCTGCGCGACTTCGACGCGCAATCGCCCACGGCCATCGCAGGCGTCCTCGCTTCACTGATGGCGCTGGACGCCGAAGCGCCGAACCCTCGCCTGCGGGCGGCGATTGCCGAGTGGGGCGCTTGGCTTCTCACCCACCCGCTGCCTGCCGCCCTGCCGTCCATGAATGCCGACGGCCTGCATTCCGGCTTATTTGAGTGCGCTCAGATCGGCTTCCGCCTCTTTGCCCTGCTGCAAAACCCGGCCTATTTACGCTATGCGTTCGCGGCGTTAAGCGCCGTGCCGGACACGTCCCGCGCGGCGTCCTGGCGGACAATCGCCGCCCATCAGTCTGCGCTTTTGTCCCTGGCCGCGCTGCTGCCGGACTCGAAAATCAGCTTCGACGCGCCGAGCGTGACGCTGGACTGGCGCGTCTTCACCCCCGACCCCGCCGCCGCGCCGTTTCTGCGCCTGCAAGCAGCGGGCGGCGCGGATGCCCGCGTGGACTGGCTGCCGCTGGTCTGCCGCGCCACCGACCAGCTTCTCCTGCTTGTCATCGCCCCGCCGACCGTCGATGCCGTGTCGGTCTGGAAAAACAGCAAGCGCCCGCTCCTGCGCGACCTGCGGACAGGACTTGTAGACACGGACGCTCCGTTAGCTTTTGTTTCCGGCAAAGAGCGCTGGGCGCGGGCGGGCCTGTTCACGGTAGACCCGTAAGCCGGCGCTCAGTTCGTGCCGCCGGGCGGGACATGGAATGGCACATCCAGCGGCGGAGCGGGGGGCGGCGCCGGTGGCTCCGGTGGGTTTTCTTCATCTTTATCTTTTTCCGGCTCCGGCACTTTTTCCGAGTCTTCCGAAGAGGTTGTCATGTGTAGCTCCTTTCATTGCGGGCCGCCGGGCGGGACGTGAAACGGCACGGTGACGCGCGGCGGCGACTTCACTTTTTTGACCGTCTCGATGGTATTGAAGCGGCGTCCGTGGGAACGCCGCCCATGATGCCGGGAGTGATGATGCCGCGTTGGGGCAGCGGACGCCGGCAGGGCTTGAAACGCGGTCAGCGCCAGCATGAGCGCCGAAAAGTGAAGCGTCAGCTTCGGCAGCAGGGGCTTTACCGTCATAAAAGTTCTCCTTTATCCACCGCCGCCGGGCGGGGTGTGAATTGCCGTCAGGCGGTAACGCCGGGAGCGTCCGGCCCGATAACCGACGCGATAACCAGTCCGATAACCGGCGCGGTAGTCGGCATTGTGGCGAAAACGGTGCTTGGCGGAGTGTCTGGCGGCACGGTGCATCGGCGCGGCGGATGCCGGCGGGAGGGGAAGGACGGCGAGCGCAAACAGCAGCGCCAGCCAGCACGCTAGCTTTGGTAAGAAGGTCATGCGGAACAGTTTCATGCGGTTCTCCTTTTCTCTACGTTAGCCCGTCATAATTGTCCAGAACATATTGAATGCTTTGCGAGGCGTCTATCCGAGCCCCCTGCGCCCAAAACAGGGCGAACTGCTCCTCGCCGAGCGCCGCACGGCTTTGGGCGAGCGTTGCCCAGGGGTCGAAACCGAGGCCGAGCGTGACCATTTCTCCTTCCCGCGCCGCCTCGGAAGCGGCTTGAAGGATGCAGACTTCAGCGTGTCTGCCTTCCACCCCGGCGATTTCCGCAAGCTGCGTCAGCGTAGTAGCAGTCTGCTGCTTGCTGCGAAGCGTCCGCTGCGCTTCCAGGCTGTCCCGGAAATAGGGCTTGGCCTGTGCGTACTGCCCCTGCTGGAAGAGCAGATCGCCTAAATTGTGCAGCGTCGCCGCGCTCCCGGCGGCGTCGTACAACTCCCGGTATTCTGCCAGCGCCCGGCGGTACAGGTCTTCCGCCCCGGCGTAGTCGCCCTGCCCCAGCGCCAGAACTCCCATGCTGTTGAGCATCCGGGCGCTGTTGGCGCGGTCCCCCAGCCCCCGGTACTGGCCGAGGCTTTCCTGCCCATATCGCTCGGCCTCGGCATACTGCTTTTGCCCCTCGGCAACGATGCACAGGTTGCCGAGGGCGCGGGCGATGCCGTGCGGATTTTCGCAGCGCTGCTGAAGCGCCAAATCCCGCAGGTGGTACGCACGGGCTGTATCGTAGTCTCCGCAGCACCAGGCCAGCATGCCTGCCCCGCTAAGAACCTTCCCCAGAACCGCGTCTTCGCTGCTGATCTCCGCAAGGGCCGCTTCCAGCCGGCTTCGGCCTTCGGACAGGTAAGAGCGCCCGTACCAGAAGCGGGACAATGCCCCGGCGAGGCGCGGCAGGGTGCCGTCGCGTATCTCCTGAGCAAACGCCAGCGCGGCCCGCAGGTTTTCCATGTCGCATTCCAGCGTGTTCAGCCACAGCACCTGGCTTGCCCCCAGCAAATTGGGCTCGGCTTCTTCGGCGAGGCTTACAAAGAAGTCGCGGTGCTTTCGGCGCAGGCCGTCCCGCTCGTCCGGCGATTCCGCCAGCTTGCCGGCGGTATACGAATGGATGCTTTGGAGCAGGCGGTAGCGTACCGGGCCGCCGTCCGGCGTCTCGACCACGATCAGCGACTTTGCCGCGAGGTGGGACAGCCCTTCCAAAACTTCCCAGTCTTCGACTTCCCCCCCCGCGCAGACCGCTTCGGCAGCGCCTAATGACCAGTCGCCATGGAACACCGACAAGCGCCGCAGCAAACACTGCTCGGCGGGCGACAGCAGCTCATACGACCAGTCTACCAGCGCTCTTAATGTCTGCTGACGCGGCAGCGCCGTCCGTGAGCCGCCGGTCAGGAGCCGGAAGCGGTCGTTGAGGCGCCCGTCAATCTGCTCCGGGGTCAAGACTTTGACCCGCGCCGCCGCAAGCTCTAACGCCAGCGGGATGCCGTCGAGCCGGGTGCAGACCGACGCCACGGCGGCGGCGTTGCCGCTGCTCAGCCGGAACTGGGGAAGGGCGGCGGTCGCCCGCTCGACAAACAGGCGCACCGAGTCGCAGCCGCCCAGCGCTTCGAGCGTCCGGGCATCGCCGGGCGGCGGCAGGCCGAGCGGCGGCAGGGGCAGGACCGCCTCGCCGCCGATGCCTAAAGCTTCCCGGCTGGTCGCCAGTACGGACAGCTTGGGACAGGACTTCAGAAGCGCTTCGGTCAAACGGGCCACGGCGTCAATCAGATGCTCGCAGTTGTCTAAAATTAAAAGCAGCGGCTGCGGGCGCAGGGCCTCCAGCAGCGTTTGGCGCAGCCGCCCGGCATCTTCCCGCAGGCCGAGGACGCCTGCGATTTCCTGCTCAATAAGCTCCGGGTCGGACAGCGCGGCCATCTCCACCAGCCAGGTTCCGCCGGGATAGTCCTCCCGCACGTCGGCGGCAAGCTGCAATGCCAGCCGGGTCTTGCCCGTTCCGCCCGTCCCCACAAGCGTCACCAGCCGCGCCGCCGCCAGCTTTTCCCGCGCCGCCGCCCGCTCGGCGTCCCGCCCGATAAAGGAAGTCAGCGCGGCGGGCAGGTTGTGCGGGAACAGGTCGGGCAGGCGCAGCGGGGGGAACCCGGCGGGCAGGCCGGGCGCAGACAATTCCCAAATCTCCGACGCCTGCGTGAAGCCTTTAAGCGCGTGCTGTCCTAAAAATCGCAGGGAAACGCCGGGCGGCAGCGCGTCCGGCGCCAGTTTCGCCGCCGTGTCCGACAGCAGGGTCTGGCCGCCGTGCGCCGCCGCCAGCAGCCGGGCGGTCCGGCTCAGAGCCGCGCCGAAATAGTCGCCGTCCCGCCGCTCCGCCGGCCCGGTGTGCAGGGCCAGCCGCACTCGGAGCGCCCCGCTGTTGTCCAGTCCCCAGGAGGCCGCCGCCAGCGCGGTTTGGGCGGAAACCGCGGCTTGGAAGGCATCACCGGGAGAATGAAACGCGGCGTGGAACGCATCCCCGACTGTTTTAAAGATTTCGCCCCCGGCGTCTTCAATCGCCTGCCGCACGAGCGCGTCATGCCGTGCCAGCGCCCCCGACATGGCATCGGGCTGCGCTTCCCACAACGGCGTACTGCCTTCGATGTCGGAAAACAAAAATGTCAGCGTCGCAGTTGTCTCAGCGTCCGGCATGGGTGACTTGTTCGGTTTCATTTATTCGGCAGGGGCGGCAGGCCCGCCCGGCCCAGGCACCAGTCTAAGACCCAGGGCCATTCGCCGTAGCCGTAGTAGGGGGAGATATGCCCGCTGTTCGGCAGCTTTTGGAGGTCTAATCCCAGCCCGGCCGCATACGCCGCCGACTGGTCAAACGTCGCGTAATCGTCGGTATCCGACGCGATCAAAACCGTTTCGCGCCCAACGGCTTTAAGACCTGCCGGGGACAAAACCGGCGGAAAGAACGCCGCCGTTCCCACTAAATCCAGCGGCAGGATTTCCGGCACGACATACGGCGGCGCGACCAGCAGCACCCGCGCCGCGACCGGGCCGGGCCGCTGAAAGCCCGCGTCCTGGGACATTGCCGCATGGCGCATCCAGTTGACTGCCCCCATCGAGTGCGTCAGCACCGTCAAATCGGCGTCTTTAGGGACCGTGCCCAGCGCTTTGTGAATGAGCGCCATCCAGGCGTCCGGGTCCGGGTTTGTCGGGTCGGCCATCTTCGGCGCGAGGACCGTGTGGCCCGCCGCCGTCAGCTTGCCCGCCAGCCACTCCTGCCAGTGCGCGGGCTTGCTGCCGCCCCAGCCATGCAGGATGAGAAAGTCTGCCATAATTTGTCTCCGTCTAAAGTTGCTGCCGTGCCGTCATTCTGACAGTTAAGCGCACGTTTGTCAAGAATTGGCAGGTGTGGGGAGTGTCTAATTTAGCGCAGGTAAAAAGTCAACCAAGTGAGCTTTGAGTTTCGGGTATTGCCGTACAAATATCTGCCGCGCGTTGTAACAAAAAACGAACAGCTTGACCTGACGCGCTAAAGCGTCCAGGCGACGCGAGAAACACCGGCTCTTGCGGCCAAGACGCGCCAGGTAATGACGCAGATCCGCATTGTCTCCCTCCACGCTGTACGTCTCGCTCTTGCCCGGCGCGACCGCGTGCTGGCCGTGCGGGTAGAGCAGGGACTTGTACGCCTCGTAACCGTCGCTGAAGTAGCGCTCTGGCTGCAAAGGAGCCGTCTGGTCTACCAGTGGCTGAAGTGTGTCCTGGTCGCGCGTGAGGCTGACGGTCCAGGCCAGAACGCAGCGGGTGTCCCGATCTACCGCTGTGCAGACATACGCGAAGTTTTTTTCTGCGTGAGGAACGTGTATAGCTCGTCCATCTCGACGGTTTGGGCCTGGGCGGGCGTCGGGCGCGTGGGCAGCGCGTCGCAGGCGTCCTTGACCCAGTTGACGACGGTTTGCGGGGACACGCCGATGAGTCGGGCGGTGCGCCGGAAGTTGATGCCGTCCACATACATCCGCAGAGCGGCCCGACGCACTTGGGGCGAATAGCCTTTCTTTTTGGGCTGGGGGGTGTAGAAGCGTCGGCAGTGCTGGCAGTGGAGGCGCTGGGTGCCGCAGCGGTTGAAGCCGGCACGGGTTTGGCGGGTGGTAGCGGCGCAGGCAGGGCAGGAAGAGACAGGAGAAAGTGTAGTCATGCTAACAGTATCGGCAATTCCTGCGCCAAACTAGACACTCCCCAGGTGTGACTTCTATCACACCCGCCCTGTGACTTCCCGCCCCGCGCCCGCCCCGCCGTTCGGCTACACTCCGGCCATGACACACGCATGCCCCCAAACATTCACGCTGACCCCGCTCGAACGCGCCCTGCTCCGCCGCCTCCTCACCGGCTGGAACACCGAAGACGCCGCCCGCGCCGTCGGCCTTTCCCTGCCCGTCGCCCAGACCGCCCTCCAAGCGCTCCAAGCCCGCGCCGGAGCCGACGGCCTGCCCCGCCTCCTCACCCTCGCCCTCCTCCACTCCTGGGTGTAAGTGCCTGGGTCTCAGCGAAAGACGCCAAACAAAAAAACGCCCGGCCTCATCACCGAGACCGGGCGTTTCCTGCTGTCTACCGCAAGCCGCGCAGTTCTTCACCGGCTGCTTTTTCGACATCCTCGTCGTCTGCCAGCGCGGCCTTCTGCAAGGCGGCTTTGGCCTGCGGGGCATCTGCCAGCCGGGTTTTGCTTTGCAGGTCCAGCTGCTTCCAGCCGTAGGCGTAGTAGAAGTTCGTCACCGCCGCGTCCGGCGCAAGTTTTCGTGCCTGCTCAAACTCGCTCATCGCCAGCTCACGGTCATTGCCGGTGTCGTTGACCAGCAAGCCGAGTGCGATATGCGCGGCGGCCTGCATCTCGACGGGCGAGGGCAGTCTGCCCTCGAAAGAGCGGCTGATTTCAGGATGGGCGGTGTCCGGCGCGTGGCGCACGGCCTCTGAGTACACGGAGAACGCTTTGCTGTTCTGCCCTGTCTGACTGAGCAGCAGGGCGTATTTCATCCACGCAACGGCATCCGTCGGTCCGCAGCAGCCGCGCAGGTTGGAGGGATTGCCGATTGATCGGCTGAACGCGGCTCCTTCCGGCCCTGTGTTCAGCGGCCAGTAGACCACCGTTTTGTAGACCGAAAGGGCTTCTGTTGTTTTGCCCTGACCGGCGAGGGCCTCGCCCAGTCCGTAGTAGTAGTTCGGAATATCCGACTGCATCTGAACAAGCTCCCGGTAATCGGCTTCGGCGAGAACAAAGTTTTTGTTGTGCAGGGCTTCCTGCCCTGCACGGTTTAGCTCATTTATCTTTGCCGTTCCTGCGTTTACACGGTCCTGCTCTTGCGGGGTGATGGTGAAGCCTCCGCTTCCTCGGCGTATGCCGCTCAACCTCTTTGCGATCTCCGCAGCGGACAAGGGAGGGCGGGAAGCCGCAGCGCCGGCCCCAGAGGTTGCTTGCGCGGCGGCTGACAAGGCTGAGATCAGGAAGACCAGAGATAAGCAAACGGTGTTTGGTTTCATAAGTTGCGTCTCCTGAGCGGGATTTCATGAATTCTGGGGAACCTGAAAAGATGCCCTCTCATCCGGTTCCCCAAAATTCAGGCTTGAGAGGAAGGGACTAGGGGGCAAGGCAGGGCTTTCCGAAAGTTTCTCACATTTCGGCGCGTTTGGCGAGGGCGGCGGGTTTACAGATGATCCAGCGGGCGGCGTCTTTGTCCCAGAGAATGGCCCCGGACTCGCGGAAGGCGGACAGGGCGCGGGAGACGCACTCGCGGGTCGCGCCGATGAGGGCGGCGATGTCGCTCTGGGTCAGGCTGACGTCCACCCGGAGGCTGCCGCCGGGGAGGGGCGTCCCCTGCGCCCCCGCGAGGCGCAGGAGGCACGCGGCGACTCGGCCGGGGACATCGCGGGTCATCATCATTTCCGCCTGGGTATTGGCGTCCCGCACCCGCAGGGACAGGATTTGCAGCAGGGTCCAGGCGACGGCGGGCTGGTCCAGGAGCAGGCCCCGCAGGGCGTCCCCTTCCAGCAGCAGCAGCGCCGACGGCTCCAGGGTGGAAATGTCGGCGGAGCGCGGCTGTCCGTCCAGCAGGCTCATCTCGCCGAAGAAGTCGCCGGGGCCGAGGATGTTCAGGATGACTTCACTGCCGCTCGCGGTCGCCTGGTGGACTTTGACCCGGCCCGACTCCAGCACATACAGCGCCCCCGACGGGTCGCCTTTGTAGACGACCGGGGTTCCCGCCGGCATCCGCCGCCGCCGCAGACGCGCGGCCAGCGCGGCCAGCGCGTCTTCAGGCAGGCCCGCGAACAAAGGAACGTTTCGGAGGATGTCCGCTTCGAGGCTCATTCAGTTTCCTCAGTGACTTCCACCGACAGCCATTTGGTTTCGCCCGATCCGTAGAAGGTGGACCAGGCGCAGTCGGCGGCGTCACGGCCTACGGCGATCTGCACCAGCGCGGGCCGGGGCTGGCGCTCGGTGGCGTCGAAGGAGACCCAGCGGCCATCTAAGAACGCCTGGAAGTAGGCGTGGAAGTCCGGCGGCGTGAGGCCGAGGCAGTAGCCGGAAACGTAGCGGGCGGGGATGTTCAGGGCGCGGCAGAACGCAATGCCTAAATGAGCGAAGTCCCGGCAAACCCCGATCCGCTGAGTCGCCGTGTCATACGCCGAGGTCCCGGCATCCGACGTGCCGTACTGGTAGGTAATATGCGCGTTGATCCAGGTGCAGATGGTCTGGACACGGGCGAAGCCGGGCAGGGCTTCGCCGAACATGTCCACGGCCATCGCGACCAGCCGGTCGGACTGGCAGTAACGCGACGGCAGCGTGTACAAAAGCGTCTCGGTCGGCAGGTGCAGGGCGTCGGCCTCATACGGCATCAGCCGGGGAAAGCGCGTGTCCGGCTGAGTCACCGTCGCCGTATATTCAATGCGAACGTCGCCCGCCGGCATCAAGAGCCGCCGGCAGGGGTTGCCGTAAAAGTCCAAAAACGGCTCGGCGGCGGCAAACGGCGTGATCGTAAGCTGGGCATTTTCGACCCTCTGCGCTTCGCCGAGGGGCGTCGCCTCGATTTGCAGCGTCGTCGGCGTCGCATCGGGGACAGCGAGGTCGGCGACCACATGGAGAAAAATCTTCATGCCTCTTATTATACCTCTGCGGATTATTATACTTCTGCGGAAAGCCGGGGCAAAACCCGTACAACTACAATGGGGAAACGCAAAGTCTCGTGTTAAACTATTCATGTGACTTTTACGGCGGTTCCTGGTACAGTCCTTTGTTCCCGCTTTCGTGCTACAAGGAGTTTTTATGCGTTCTCTTTCGTCTTCTTCCACCCTTCTCGCTCTGGCCGCGCTTGGCCTCGCTGCCTCGGCCCTGCCGGTTTTTGCCGGGACACTGCTTGTCCCCCAGCAGTTTCCGACCATCCAGGCGGCATTGAACGCCGCCAAGCCTTACGATACGGTTCTGGTCTCGGCTAAACTGAAAGGCGTCTACAATGAGTCGCTGACGATCACGACCCCGCACGTTGTCTTGCAAGGGGTCGGCGACCCTATCCTGGACGGCACCGGCCTCGGCGTACCGTCATTCTTGAGCCCGTTCCAGCCTTTTATCTACCCGAACGGCATTGAAATCCGGGCCGGTCATGTCGCCGTGCGCGGCTTTGTGGTCCAGAACACCGGCGATTTGACAAGCTACAGCTCTAGCCCCAGCGCCATCAACGTCGGCTATGTCACTCCCGACGGCCAAACCGATGTCAGCTACAGCGATGTTGAGATCAGCGGAACCACTGTCCGTTCTTCGGTCTCCGGCATCACGATTTCCGGTCT
This sequence comes from Capsulimonadaceae bacterium, assembly GCA_965277885.1. Classification (GTDB taxonomy): domain Bacteria; phylum Armatimonadota; class Armatimonadia; order Armatimonadales; family Capsulimonadaceae; genus JANXMY01. The sequence continues at coordinate 3,046,936 of CBDIDS010000003.1, forward strand.
GTCCGGGACCGATGCGAACGCCGGAGGCTCGCCTAAATTTCTCAAGAATTACAAGCTGCTCGGCGATGTTGTTACCGGCAGCATGAACTCCGGGGCCGGCATTATCAATACGTCCGGCGCCCTCATCACAGGCTGCCAGTTCACGAACAACGGCGGCGACGGCCTGGATACGTCCGGCTCCGGCATCACCGTCACCGGCAATGACTCGTCGGCCAACGTCAACTACGGAATGGCCCTGAACGCGCCGATCTACAACCCGGCCGCCCATGATCCAAAGAACCCAAACCCCGCTCCCAGCACGGCCATCGGCAATTCAGTCCACGACAACCTGCGCTTCGGCATTTCGGCTACCGGCACCCAGACCATCTCCGCCAATGCGCTCACCCACAACGGCGATTACGGCCTGTCGCTCTTCTTTGCCGACTACTCGACCGTCACGGGCAACTCCATCACCGGCACGACGCTTGCCCAGTTCTTCGGGCCCTCCGACGATGGCACTGGCATTTACGCCGACAGCGGCTTCTCGTACCCCGCCGACACCCCCGGCGGCTTCTTAACCATCACCGGCAACAACATCTCAAACAACGCCGGCGACGGCGTCTTTCTGGCCTCGGTCGTCAGTAGCACGGTCTCATTTAACGCTGTTTCCGGCAACGCCGAAGTCGGTATCCACTTGTCCGACTACACGGCGACCACCGACGGTCAAAGTGCCGGCAACGCGCCGAACCACGTCACCGGAAACCTCGCCCTGCACAACACGGCGTTTGATGCCCGCGACGACGCTTCCGCCTCCGACACGCTGACCTACCCCGGCTACAACACCTCCGTCGGCGACGGCGGCACGACCATCAACGTCTGGACCAAGAACCTGTTCGGCAAGACCGATCCGGCCAACCTGAGCAAGTAGCGAAGCAGCCTCCCGGCAGAGTGCCGGGAGGCTGCTTTTCACTTAAAAGGCCGTCGCTTCCACATCCAGCCGTTCGAGACGGCTTCGAGGCCGATCTTCGGGTAATACGCCATTGCCTCCGGCGCAGACAGCAGCAAAAAGTTTGCGTCCTCCCCCGCCTCCGCTCGCACCCGCGCAATCAGCGCCCGCCCGATGCCCTGATGCTGATACGCTTTGTCTACCGCCAAGTCCGATAAGTAGCAGCACCAGCAGAAGTCCGTCAACGCCCGCGCGACGCCCACCAGCGTTTCGCCATCCCACGCCGTCACGGTCAAATTGGCGTGTGCGATCATCTTCCGCAGCCGCTCCGTGTCGTGAACGGGCCGCGCGATGCCCGACTTCTCGAACACCCCCGCCAATTCTTCCGGCGTCAATTGCGCGTTCACCCGGTACTCAATCGCCATTTTTGGAAACTTCCTTTTGTGATTGTGTCACAATACGACAAACAAGCAAAGGAAAAGAAGATAAACACACTCACCAATCGTCTGCTCGTTATCGCGCGTCATTTGGCCGATGCTCTGGCAGGGGTGTCAACAGTTCAAGCGGCTGCCCTCACCGGGTCAGCCGCACTTGGGACCGCCGATGAAAGTTCCGATATTGATCTGATTGTTCTACATACGGCGCTCCCTGCCCTGCCGGTTCTCAGCGCGGTCCGCGTTCAGGTGAACGGCTCGGAGCGGCTTTATTCTTCGTCGGCGCAGGATACAGCGCGGCTCAAAGAAGGCTATTTCGTAGACGGCGTTCGGTGCGATCTCAGCCACCTGACACTTGCGGCATTAGAAGACGATTTAGCGCTTGTTTTGGAAGCCTACAGCACAGACGCGCACGTTCAGTCGCGGGTCGCAGGGGTCCAACACTGCCTGCCGCTGTTCGGCGACAGCCTTGTCCGTGAATTCCAGAACAGAACTGCCCGGTATCCTGCCGAACTACGGCGAAAGATGGTGGAGACAAACCTCAACTTCCCGCCGTTCTGGGTGCTGACAGAGATGGGCGCGGGGCGCGGCGACCTGCTGTTTTTGTATCAAACACTGGTAGACGCCGAAAAAGCCATTCTCGGCGTCTTGTGCGGCCTGAACTCGGTGTACCTGCCCGGCGACTTCAAGCGGACCGGCCTGCTCGCCGCACAACTCACCCTTGCGCCGGACAACCTCGCGGCGCGGCTCACGGCAGTCTTTCAAGCCGCGCCCAAAGACGCGGCAGAAGAAGTCGGTGCGCTCATCCGGGAGACATTTGCCCTGGTCGAGCAGCAGATGCCGGAAGTCAGCTTGGCCTGGCCGCGCCGCTGGTTTGACCTGCCGCGCACTGACGCAGAACAGCAGTAAAAGGAGAGGCAGGGGCAAGCCCTGCCCCTACGCGGCGGCTCTGTTTTGCAGCACCGTGTCATGGCGCTCGCTTTCGAGTGTCTGCGGGTAGTCGGTGGTGTAATGCAGGCCGCGCGATTCTTTGCGGGCCTGGGCGCACCGAATGATAAGCTGGGCGACGCAGATCATGTTGCGAAGCTCCAAAATATCGTCGGAAAGAATGCTGCCGTCAAACAGCGGGCGGGCTTCGGCATCGAGCGCGTCCACGGCGGCGGCGGCTTTGGCGAGGCGGCTATCGGAGCGGACAATACCGACGTAGCGCTGCATCGTGCGCTGCAAGCGGTTCCGCAGGGCTTCCACCTGGGCATGGTCGAGTGCGCCGACGCGCCGGGCTTCGCCGGGCAGGGGCGGAGCGCTCTCGCAGGCGGCGGGCAGGTCCGTGCGCTTTTGAGCGTCCAGCGCAGCCCGCTTGCCGAAAACCAGGGCTTCCAGCAGGGAGTTGGACGCGAGCCGGTTCGCGCCGTGAACGCCTGTAGACGCCACTTCGCCGCAGGCATACAGGCCGTCAATCGAGGTCCGGCCTTGAAGGTCGGTCACGACGCCGCCGCAGGAGTAGTGGGCGGCGGGAACGACGGGGATTTGATCAGTGGTGATGTCAATACCAAACGACAGGCACCGGGCGTAAATGGTCGGGAAATGAGACTTAATCTCGCCGGCGGGCAGATGCGTGATGTCTAAATAAACACACTCGTCGCCGGTCTTTTTGATCTCGCTGTCAATCGCGCGGGCGACAATATCGCGGGGCGCGAGATCTTTGCGCTCCGGGTCGTACTCGGCCATGAACGCCGTGCCGTCCTTGCGCCGGAGGATCCCGCCTTCGCCTCGGACGGCTTCCGAGATCAAAAAGCTTTTCGCGTCCGGGTGAAACAGCGAAGTCGGGTGGAACTGGATAAACTCCATGTCGGCGATCTCCGCCCCCGCCCGCCAGGCCATCGCCACCCCATCGCCGGTCGCAATCGGCGGGTTGGTCGTGAACTGGTACACCTGCCCCGCGCCGCCGGTGGCAAGCAGCGTCGCCGGGGCGACAAATGCCTCCACGCTGCTGCTGGCTTCGTCCAGCACATACGCCCCGCAGCAGCGGCCCTCCTGGACAATTAAGTCAATGACAAAGTGATGCTCTAAAACCGTGATATTCGGGTGCGACCGCGCGGCTTCCACCAGTGTCCGCTCGACTTCTTTGCCCGTCAGATCCGCCGTGTGAATGATCCGCCGCCGCGAATGCCCGCCTTCGCGCCCCAGCGACAATTCACCGTTCTTTTCGCGGTTGAAGTTCGCGCCGAACGCCATCAGTTCGCGTATCCGATCCGGCCCTTCGGCGACCAGCACCCGCACCGCGTCCTCGTGGCACAGCCCGGCCCCGGCGATCAGCGTGTCCTGAACGTGTAATTCGGGGTCATCGTCCGCGCCCATGACCCCGGCGATCCCGCCCTGCGCCCAGTTCGTGTTGCTGTCCGTCCGGTCCTTCTTCGTGACCAGCGCGACCCGTCCGAGTTGGGACACTTCCAGCGCAAACGACAGCCCCGCACTGCCGCTGCCCAATACTAGGTAATCAAACGTCTGCATCGCTGCGTTTTCGTTTCTAAATTGCGCCATACTTATCCTTGAAACCCGCTATTCCGAAGTCTTGTTCCCTGCGAAAAACCATGTGTTAAAACACACGGCTATTGGGCGCAGACGCCACAAAGTACCGCTTCGCGGCACTGGAAATAGGACCGTCTTCATCTTAACCCCGCGAAGCGGGTGTTTTGTGGCGTCTGCGCCCAATAGCCGTGTGTTTTAACACATGGTCCGAAAACACATCATTTCTAATTCGGCATCTCCAGCAACAGCGAAATCTGCTCCGGGGTCGGGAGCTGTCCGGCATATTCGGCGGGCAGTGACGAGACCATCTGGTAAGACGATACGCCGATAGGCTTGTTCGACTCGCGCAGGGCATATTCGACAATCGTTCGGTCTTTGGACTTGCACAAAAGTATGCCAAGAGACGGGTTTTCGTCGGGCAACTTCACTTTATCGTCCAGCACGGCGAGATAAAACTGCATCTTGCCGACATATTCCGGGATGAATTCGCCGATCTTCAGCTCAACGGCGACCAAGCACTTCAGCTTCCGGTGGTACAGCAGAATGTCTAGGAAGTATTCTTGATCGCTCACTTGCAGCCGGTACTGGCTGCCGAGAAACGCGAACACGCCGCCCATCTGCTGCAAGAACGGCTCGACCCGCGCGAGGATCGCCGTTTCAAGCTGCCGCTCGCTGTACTCGTCGCCCAGCTCCAGGAAGTCAAACAAATACTCGTCTTTGATCGCGAGTGCAAGCTGCGATTGCATCGGTGCGGGCAAAGTTTTGTCAAAGTTCGTCTGGCTCGTCAGCGTCTTTTGGTACGTCTGGTTCTCGATTTGGTGGATCAAAACATTCTTCGTCCACCCGTGCGCTTTGGTCATGCGGATGTAGAACTCACGCTCCAAATCGTCTTTGCACTTCTCGAAAATCGCGACGTTGTGGCTCCATCCAATTTCTCGCACCATTGGTGCGAGTTTTTGACTACTGCTGTAATTCTCATAGAAAAGCTTCATCCGCCACATATTTGCAGCGGAGAAGCCTTGCAGTCCGGGAAACTCGCTACGAACATCTGCCGCCAATCTCTCGACGACCGAATGCCCCCATGTCTCGCCCTGCTGACGCTGAACAATCAGCTCGCCGATGTTCCAATAGAGGCTGATTAGCTCCTTGTTGACGGCGCGGAGGGCGTCGTACTGCGCGGTGCGGATGCGGCCTTTGATTTCGCCGAGCAGATCAGAGTAGCCGGTGTTGATAATCTCGTCCATGTGTGTTCTCCCAATGAAGCGCCACGGAATGAATTCCGAGGCTCGGACAAAACGGTGTCGCGGCGACACAAGAACCAGATTGTGTCAAACTTCGTGTCGCTTCGACACTGTTCTATTCAGCCTCGGATTTAAATCCGTGGCTTTCCCCGTCAGCAGCCCCGCCGCCCCCTGCGCCCGCAACTCATCGGCGACCTCATGGCCCAGCCACTCGCTGCCGCCGTAAAAATTTCGGGCCGAGTGACGCAAGATTGCCGTGCCGTCCGGCGATGCGACCATGCCGATGAGCGCCAGCCACTTCGGCTCCAAGAAGCTTTCCAGTGCCGCGAATGCGCCGACCGGCGTTTTGCAGCTTCCGCCGATATGACGCAAAAACGAACGCTCCGCCAGAACGGCGTACCAGGTCGGGCCGTGATTGAGTTGAATTGTCAGGTCCCGTAGGCGCTGGTCGCCGTCGCGTATCTCAATCGCCAAAGCGCCCTGGCCGGGGTCGGGCGTAAACCAGTCCGGGTCCAAAATCTCGGCGATATTCTCCTGCAAGCCCAGACGGTTCAGGCCGGCGACGGCCAGGCAGATCGCATCGTATTGACCTTCACGGAACTTACGCAGGCGCGTGTCAATGTTGCCGCGTATCTCCAACAGCTGCAAATCGGGGCGGCGGGACAGCAGCAGGGCGCGGCGGCGGACGGAACCCGTGCCGACCCGTGCGCCGGGCGGCAGGTCGTCTAGCGTGGAGCCGATGAGCGCATCGCGCGGGTCTTCGCGCTCCGGGACGGCGGCGATGACCAGGCCGTCGGGCAGCGTATGCTCCAAGTCTTTCATGGAGTGAACGGCGAGGTCAATCTCGCTGGCGAGCAGCGCGGACTCTAATTCTTTGGCGAAGATGCCCTTCTCGCCGAATGATGCCAGCGGGACGTTCGCCGCCTGGGTCGCATCGCCGCGCGTTTGGATGACTTGGATGTCAACGTCTAAACTGGGATGGGCGGCGCGAAGTGCGTTCGCGACCCCGTGCGACTGAGCGAGGGCGAGCTTGGAGCCGCGTGTGCCGAGGATTAATTTAGGCAAAGAACCCCTCCCGCTCGTTCCTCGCTCCCTCCCCTGTTAGGGAAGGGCAAGAGAAACAATCTGCCGACAAGACGCTCTGCCTCTCGCCGAGACGCAAAGCCTCGGAAAACAATCCGAAGCCCTTCCCTAACAGGGGAGGGAGCGAGGAACGAGCGGGAGGGGTTCTTCATCTTTTCCGCCCCATCCACTTCCAGCCGAGGGGCAGCAGGCCCGCCGCGAGAAGCGCTTTGACGGCGTCGCCGGGCAGGAACGGCAGGACGCCGAGCAGGAGCGCATGAGACGCGCCGCCGACAAAGTGGGCCAGCCAGGACGCGCCGAGGGCGAAGATGACGACCGAGCCGGTGAGCATGGCGGCGAGCATGGTCAAAGGCCGCCGGTCCCAGCCGCGTGTCGCAAGGGAGCCGACAAGCGCCGCCGCAAGCGGGTAGGCGGCCAGGTAGCCGCCGGTCGGACCGGCGAAACGCGCGAGGCCGGACGCGCCGCCGGCAAAGAACGGCAGGCCGCACGCGCCTTCCGTCAGGTACAGGAGCAGGGCGAGAGCGCCGAGGCGCGGGCCGAGCAGGGCGCCGGTCAAAAGGACGCCGAAGGTCTGCCCGGTCAGCGGCACCGGCGAGAAGGGCAGGGGAACGGCAATCTGGGCGGACAACGCGGTGACGAGGCTGAAGACAAGCACGAGCAGCGCGTCGCGTGTCCAGTCAGCGGCTTTCGTGTCGGCGCGGCCCGGCCAGAGGGTTTGAGCCAGTGGTGTTTGTGTCAAGTCGAAATCTCCCAAGCATTTTCGGTAATTATACCTACGAGGCAGGATTTCCCGCGCCCTTTGCCGAAGAGGGCCGCATGGAAAAAACTGAGAAGGCACTTCCGCCCCTGATCCCGCGCGAAGTCCTGTTCGGAAACCCGGAAAAAACCGGGCCGCAGATCTCGCCCGACGGCACAACGCTGGCGTACCTTGCGCCGTCGGACGGGGTGCTGAATGTCTGGGTGCGGAGCGTCGGGCACTCCAACGACCGGGCCGTGACCCAGGACACGCTGCGCGGCATCCGGGCGTTCTTCTGGCAGGGGGACAGCGCCCATCTGCTGTATTTGCAGGACACCGGCGGCGACGAAAACTTTCATCTGTACCAGACGGAGATCGCGACCGAGCGGACGGAAGATTTGACTCCGTTTGCGGGTGTCCGTGCCGTGCCGCTGGCGCTGAACCCGAACATTCCGGGCCGGATGCTGGTCTCGCTGAACCGGCGCGACCCGCGCGTCTTCGATGTTTACAATTTGGATTTGACGACGCGGGAATTGACGCTGACCACGGAAAATTCCGGCGATGTCGCAAGCTTTGCGGCAGACAATGCTTTAGAAGTTCGCGCCGCGCAGGTGCAGCTTTCCGACGGGTCTACCGAAATTCGGGTGCCGGACGGCGCGGGCGGCTGGCGTGTCTTTTTGACCTGGGGCGCGGACGAGACCGGCGGCGGCGTGTCGGGTTTTTCGCCCGATAATTCCAAGATGTGGGTGATCAACAGCGTCGGCGCGAACGCCGCGCGTCTGCTGGAAGTAGACCTCGCGACTGCTGAAAGCGCCGTGGTCGCCGAAGACCCGGACTTTGATGTCAGCGGCATTCTGCGCCACCCGAAGACACGCGCTTTAGAAGCCGTGCAGTTTACCCGCGCCCGGCAGGAATGGACGGCGGTAGACCCGGCCCTGCAAGCCGATTTTGAGATACTCAGCGTGGTGACGGACGGCGATTGGAGCATCACAAGCCGCGATCTGGCCGACACGCACTGGGTCGTCGCGTATGTCCGGGACAGCGGCCCGACGCGCTTTTATCTTTACAACCGCACGACAAAAACCGCCGAATTCCTGTTCAGCAGCCAGCCGGCATTAGAGAATTACACGCTCGCGCCGATGACCCCGGTGACGTTCCCGGCCCGTGACGGCCTCTCGCTCTCCGGCTATTTGACGCTTCCCGTCGGCATGGAGCCAGCGCAGCTGCCGCTGGTGCTGCTGGTGCATGGCGGCCCGTGGGCGCGGGACGTGTGGGGCTACAGCGCAACGGTGCAGATGCTGGCGAACCGGGGCTACGCCGTGCTGCAAATCAACTTTCGCGGCTCGTCGGGCTACGGCAAAGCCCATTTAAACGCCGGGGACAGGGAATGGGGCGCGAAGATGCACACGGACCTGCTCGACGGCAAGCAGTGGGCCATTGCCGAAGGCTACGCCGACCCCGACCAAGTGGCGATCATGGGCGGCTCTTACGGCGGCTATGCGACGCTGGCCGGGCTGGCGTTCACACCGGACGAATTTGTCTGCGGCGTGGACATCGTCGGCCCGTCCAATCTGCTGACGCTGCTGCAAACCATCCCGCCGTACTGGTCTACCTTAGTCGCGACCTTCTACAAGCGCATGGGGAGATTAGACGAAGTCGAGTTCCTCCAAGAGCGCTCGCCGCTGTTCTCGGCTGGGCAAATTACCAAGCCGCTTTTGATCGCCCAGGGCGCGAACGACCCGCGCGTCAAGCAGGCGGAAAGCGACCAGATTGTGGCGGCGATGCGCGAGCGCGGCCTGCCCGTCGAGTACCTTGTCTTCCCCGACGAAGGCCACGGCTTCGCCCGGCCCGAAAACAACCGCAAGTTCATCGCCGCCGCCGAAGCCTTTTTGGCCCGCTACCTCGGAGGCCGGGCCGAGCCGCCGTCCCCGGAAGAAAGCGCAAGCGATTTGCGTCAGTAGAAGCACCTAAGAAGCACCTAGAAAGAATAAACCATGTCCCAAGAAATCAAGACCGAGACCGTCACTCTCAGCGTGTCCGACGGAAGCACTATGCCTGCCTATGTCGCCCGGCCCACGTCGAATGGCCCCCATCCGGGCATTCTCGTCTTTCAGGAAGCGTTCGGCGTGAACGCCCACATTCACGACCTGACCGAGCGGTTCGCCCGCGCCGGCTACACAGCGATTGCGCCCGCGCTGTACCACCGGACCGACCCGAACTTCAAGGGCCTCTACACAGACTTCGGACCCGCGATGGCGCACCTCAAGGCGCTTACCGATGCCGGCCAGACTGCCGACATCCAGGCCGCGTATCAGTGGCTGACCACTGACGGCGGCGCGTCGGCAGTCGCGTCTACCGGCTACTGCATGGGCGGGCGGACTTCGTTTCTCGCCGACACCCTGCTGCCTCTGAAAGCCTCGGTTTCCTACTACGGCGGCGGGATTGCGCCAAGCGAGGGCAGCCCGTTCCCCAGCCTGCTGGACCGGGCCGCCGACCTCCACGCGCCCATTCTGCTGTTCTGGGGCGGGCTGGACGAACACATCGGCACGGCGCAGGTGCAGGCCGTGGACGCCGCGCTGAAAGCCGCCGGCAAAAATTACACCCAGGTCGTCTTTTCCCAGGCCGACCACGGCTTCTTCTGCGACGTGCGGGCCTCGTACAACCCCGACGCCGCCCGGCAGGCATGGGCGCTGACTTTGGAGTTCTTGGCAACGTATGTGTAGGAACCCACCTCCTTGCTTCGCAGGGGTCCTCCCGAAGCGGGAGGACAAGGAGTTTAGGATAAGCCCAGCGGCACCGCGATTGCTTTCACCTCTTCGTCCTCCCCTTTGGGGAGGACCCCTGCGAAGCAAGGAGGTGGGTTTACTTCCGCCGAAACAAATCCGTCTTGACATTCGCGACCCGGTCCAAAAACAGCACGCCGTCCAAATGGTCAATCTCGTGCTGCAAGACCACCGCCTCAAAGCCCTCGGCGTCTACCGTCACTTCTTCGCCCTCTAAGTTGAGCGCCTTGACTGTGACGCTTTGCCGCCGCTTGATATTCGCCGTGTAATCCGGCAGGCTCAGGCAGCCTTCCCGAAAGAGCTGCTCGCTGTCATACGCGACCACTCGCGGGTTGACCAGCACCAAGAGGCCGTGCCCGCCGGGATACTTCGGGTTGCGCGACGTGTCCACAATCGCAATTCGGACCATCTCTCCGATCTGCGGCGCGGCGATCCCGACCGTGCGCGGCGGGCAGGCATCCATCGTGTCGAGTAAATCTTGAGCGGCGGCACGCACCGCGTCATTGACTTCCAAAGACGGCGCGATCACGACTTTCAGGCGCGGGTCGGGGTACAGCACGACAGGACGAACAGCCATACCTACAGCGCCTCCGGGTCAAGCGCCTGCACGGAAATATCCACGCCCAGGCTCGCTTTGAGGCCCGCCAGCTCGCCCGTGAGGTCAGCCTCGCCCGCCGCGAGTTCCAGCAGCATGACATAGACCGGCGCGTCCGGTGTCCCCGCCAGCCGCGTGTCCATGTCCGTGATGTTGACCCCGCGCTCCGCCAGCGCCGATGCGACCTGGTACACAATCCCCGGCCTATCCGCCCCGTACACCGTCAGCAGCGTATCAGGCGGCGTCTCCGAATGCGCGTCCAAAACCGTCTGCACCGTCACCGTCAGCCCTTCCTCCTCGGCTAACGGCCGCAATGCTTCCCGCGCATCGTCCGCCGACTTCCCCGCCGGCAGCCGCGCCGCCACCATCGCCGCAAATGCCCCATGCAGCCGCGTCATGGTTGCGTCATCCAGATTGCCGCCGAGAGCAAACACGGCTTTCGCCAGCGCCGCCACAATCCCCGGCCCGTCTTGCCCCACCGCCGTAATCACCACCACCGTCTCATGCCCAGTTTCCATGCCGCGATTATACCTCCTGCGCCCCCTGCAATTTTCGATAAAAATAAATGTTGGGAGGGAGAAGGATTTTAGCAGACAGACACCGAACAGCAAGCCATCTTACGGACGGCAGTACGAGTCCCTCAGCACATTCTCTCAGTGGTTCCCGTGAAAGGATCGTCAAATGAATTCACGCCATGCACTCCCCGCTCTTCTTGCTGCCCAAGCCTGCCTCCTGCTTTGTGTCTGCGCCGCCAGCACCCGCCCCGCGCTGGCCGGGGACAAGAAGCCGGCGGACACCGCCGCGTCCGCGCTCCCGGACGGCCCGCGCCTGCGTTACCGGATTGTCGTGGACCAGGGCAAGTGGAACGAAATCCGCACCTCCCAGTGGTATCTCCCGCCGGAAGTGGGCGCAGGCATCCAGGCCCAGCTTGTGGACAAATTAGAAAAGTCCGGCTACTTTATCGTGATGGAGCGCGAAGCCACCGCCCAAGATCAGGCGTCCCAGGAAGATCAGATTGACGCGACGAAAAGAGCGACCCTCGCCCCCGGCGCCATCGCCGCTCCCCGGCAGCAGCGGACCGTTGGCAACTTCATCATCACGCCATCGGTCGTCGGCTTTGTCCCGACCGGCGGCGGCAACAGCGGGGTCAGCTTCGGCGGCCTCCATCTCGGCGGCAAGAAAGCCGAAAGCACCGTCACCCTGAGCATCCGCATTTCCGACGCCCAGACCAGCGAAATCATTGACACGCAGACGGCGACCGGCAAAGCCGAAGCGAAGTCAAACGGCATCGGCCTGAACTTCCAGGGCGCGGACATCAGCAGCGAGCAGTTCCAAAGCAGCCCCGCCGGCCAGGCCGTAGACCGCGCCCTCGATGACGCCGTCGCCAAGATCGTCGCCCGCCTCTCTAAAGAACCCTGGACCGCGCTTGTCGCCGCCCAGGACAAAGCCACCAACCGGGTCATCATCAACGCCGGCAACCAAAGCGGCGTCCAGGTCGGCCAGGTCTTCACCGTCTACCACGCCGGTAATCCCGTCTTGGACCCTGACACCGGTGAGAAAATCTCCGAAGGCGACGAAGTCAAGATCGGGCGCATCAAAATCGTCCGTGTGGACCGCAATGCTTCTTACGCCGACATCCTCGAAGGCACCACCTTCCAGCCCCGCGACATCGTCAAAGCCGTTTCAAACTAGCGCCGCCTCCCGCCTCCGCCGGGCCTCGCAGCCCGGCGGAGACCACCGTTTTGTGCTACAATAACGACATGGCAATCTTAGAAATCGAAGTCGCCGCCGAAGACCCCCCCGCCCCAATTCTGGGGAGCCGAAAAAGACGCTTTATCCTTTCCGGTTCCCCCAGAATTGGGGGTGAGGGGGCAGTCCAAAGGCTTTTACATAGTCTTTTAGAAATTGAAGTCGCCGAAGAACAAGCGTAAATGCAACGGGAAGCGCGACAGGCGGGCCTGTGTCCTAAGAGCTACCCCTGCCTGCACTCAGCATAGCGTCGCGCAAAATTGTGTTAAGGCGCTTTTGGTAGCCTTTATCACCGCCTTGTTTCAGCCAGGCTAGAACGTCGGCGTCTATGCGTACCGTAAGTTGCCGCTTCACCGGGCGGTAGAACTTGCCGCGCACGGCACCGGCCCAATCTTCATGCGTCGTGGCCGGGATGTCGGACAAATCAATATCCTCGTCGGTCTTTCCTGCTAAAGCGGCGAGTTCTTCTCGCACTGATTCTGGAATTGCTTTCATAGTCTTCTCTTTCACTTTTGAGAGCGAGGCGGGTGGAAATAATGCGGATATGCTCTTCACCGGCATCATCACTCCAAGTATGTGCCACCAGTAGCAGTGTCGCGCCTCGAATGGAACCGATTGCCTGCCAGCGTTCTTCACCGTCTACAATGCGGTCCTGACGTGAGATGTGAAGTGGGTCATCAAAGACAAAGCGTGCTGCTTCAAAGCTGATGTCGTGCTTCCTTTTGTTCTGTGTGTTCTTATCTTCGTCCCATGTGATTTTCAATGTAGCTCCAAAAACGTAACTACATTGTTGTACCACCAATAGAAGAAAAAAGGTGCAAGGCAGCCAGCCTCTACAAAGCGGCTTATGCTTCCAAAATCTGCCGGGCTACGTCCAATAAATCCACTCCGACAATCTCCGGCTGGGGGCCGAGGGGGCTGAGGGCTTGGTCGGGGCGCTGGACGAAGGCGGCTTGCAGGCCCGCCGATAAGGCTCCGGCGATGTCCCAGGAATGGGCGGCGATGAGGCGGATGTCGCCGGGCGGGACGCCTAAACTCTCGGCGGCGTGGATGTAGGGGCGGGGGCCGGGCTTGAGCTGCTGCACGGTGTCGGCGGACAGGACCTGCTCGAAGTAGGGGGCGAGCTTGGCGTGGGACACCTGAGCCTGGGCGATGGGCAGGACGGAGTTTGTGAGGGCGGCCAGGCGGACGCCCGCGCCGCGCAGGAGGCTGAGGGCTTCGGGGACATCCGGGTAGGCGGGCAGGGCGCTCAGGCCGGCAAGGATGGGCGCTTTGTCGGCGGCGGACAGCGCGACGCCGCGCCGGGCGGCGGTCATCTCTAAGGCGGCGTCGGCGAGGCGGTCGAACGAAATGTAAGAGGCGAGGGCGGTCTGGGTCAGGGTCAGCTCCAGCGTCTGCCGGAACCAGAGGGTGCGGACGCCGGGGTCGCCGAAGACGCGGGCGAAGTGCGGGTCCAGGACGCTGAGGTCAAGCAAAGTTCCGTTGAGGTCGAAGAGGCAGACGGGCGTTGAAGTGGGCATGATGGCGAGATTTACCCGTTTGACGCGGGCGGGAAACGGCCCGCTTTTGCGGGCGGAGCCAGCACGGCACGCGCGGCGTCTTGGCCGATGAGGGCATAGCCGGCGTCGGTGAGGTGGGTGAAGTCTTTGGCGCTGAAGTAGGCGGGGTTGTATTCGGCGCCCGGCGCACCGAGGCGGGGATCGGCCCCGGCGTCTATGATCCCGTCGGCGAAATCGCGCCAGTGGCGGCGGATGAGCGCGACGTACTGGACCATCTGGGCGTCGAAATCGGCAGGGTAAACGCCCGGATAAGCGGCGACCGGGGGCGTGACGACCAGAATGCGCCAGGGGTGGGCGGCGCGGCGGGCGCGGCAGTAGGCGAGAAGATCGCGATAAGCGGCCTCCGCGCTTTTGTGGCCGCCGCCGAGGTCGTTGGTGCCGCCGAAGACGATCAGCACGTTCTGCTTGAGGCGCGGGTCAAACAGCGGGTCCACTTTGGTCGGGGCATCGCCGGTCATCGCGCCCAGCGGCCAGCCGGGGATGCCGAGGCTCGTGACTCGCCAGGCCGGGCCGAGCGCCCGCGCCAGCACGCCGGGATAAGTGGCTCCCGTGGCCGTTCCGAGACCCGACGAGGCATTGGAGCCAAAGGTCAGGCTGTCGCCGTGGCAGACGACCTGGGCCGTGATGGGCGTCTGCGCCGAAGCACGGTGCAGCCCGGCGGCAAGCACTCCGAGACAAGCCAGCGTTATCATCGTTGTCAGTCTTTTCATAGGCTGATTGTACCACACCCTGCCGTACCGCGCGACGTGCAAGAGGGCAGGAAACTTGCGTCCCTGTGCCGAACTGTGCGGCATGAACCACGCTTTTATATATCCCGACGCCCGCAAGTCCGATCAAACCGACAATTACCACGGCACGGAAGTCGCCGACCCGTACCGCTGGCTGGAAGACCCGGATTCTGCGGAGTCGCGGGCCTGGATTGAGGCCGAAAACGCGCTGACATTTGACTTTTTGGAGAAGATCCCGGCGCGTCAAGCGATAGAAGAGCGATTGACGACGCTGTGGAACTATGAGCGCTATGGGATGCCGTACTTGCAGGGCGGGCGGTATTTTTACGGCAAAAACGACGGGCTGCAAAACCAGAGCGTCCTGTATGTCGCCGACAGCCTAGACGCCGCGCCGCGCGTGCTGCTGGACCCGAACACGCTGTCCGCCGACGGCACGGTCGCGCTGTCCGGCACGGCGACCAGCGACGACGGCAAGTTTCTGGCGTATGGCCTGTCGGCGGCGGGGTCGGACTGGACCGAGTGGCACGTTCGCCGCGTCGACACGGGGGAAGACACCGACGATCATATTCGCTGGGTGAAGTTTTCGGGGGCGTCGTGGGCGAAAGACGGCTCCGGCTTTTACTACAGCCGCTATGATGCGCCGCCTGAAGGCGAAGAGCTTCAGCAGGCGAACTACTTCCAAAAGTTATACTTTCACACGCTCGGCACAAGCCAAGACGAAGACGTGCTGGTGTACGAGCGGCCCGACGAGAAGGAATGGGGCTTCAACGGACACGTCTCGGAAGACGGCGCGTTTCTGATCATCGGCGTCCGGCAGGGGACCGACCCCAAAAATCGCTTGTTTTATAAGCCGCTCGCCGACCCGGACGCCGCCGTGGTCGAGCTGATCCCCGATTTAGAAGCGCAGTACCGCTATCTCGGCAATGACGGCCCGATTTTCTGGCTGCGGACTAATCTCAACGCGCCCAAGAACCGTGTCATTGCCCTGGACACGCGCAATCCCGGCAAAGAGAATTGGGTCGAAGTCATCCCCGAAGCCGCCAACCTGCTGGAAGGCGTCAGTCTGGTCGGCGAAAAGTTCATTGCTGAGTACCTCCACGATGCCGCCACGCAGGTCAAAGTGTTCGCGCTGAATGGCACCCTTGAGCGCGAGGTCGAGCTGCCCGGCATCGGATCGGCGGGCGGCTTCGGCGGCAAGCGGGCGCAGACCGAGACGTTCTACAGCTTCACGTCCTTCACGACCCCCACATCCATCTACCGCTACGATGTCCCGACGGGCGAAAGTACGCTGTACCGTCAGCCGGAAGTCGCGTTCAATCCCGAAGACTACGAGACGGCCCAAATCTTCTACGCCTCCAAAGACGGCACCCAGATCCCGATGTTTATCACCTATCGCAAGGGCTTGGCACGGGACGGCCAAAACCCGACCTACCTCTACGGCTACGGCGGCTTCGATATCTCCCTGACCCCGTCGTTCAGCCCGGCGCAGATTGTCTGGATGGAGCGCGGCGGCATTCTCGCGGTCCCGAACCTGCGCGGCGGCGGCGAGTACGGCGCAGAGTGGCACGAAGCGGGCATCAAAGAAAACAAGCAAAACGTCTTCGACGACTTTATTGCCGCCGCCGAATGGCTCATCTCCAATCGCTATACGTCCACGCCGAAGCTTGCCATCGGCGGCGGCTCAAACGGCGGCCTCTTGGTCGGCGCGTGCCTGACCCAGCGCCCGGACCTCTTCGGCGCGTGCCTTCCCGCCGTCGGGGTTCTCGACATGCTGCGCTTCCAAAAGTTCACCATCGGCTGGGCCTGGACTTCGGACTACGGCTCCGCCGACAATCCCGGCGACTTTCCGTACCTCTATGCCTACTCGCCCCTGCACACGCTGAAACCCGGCACGTCCTACCCCGCGACTCTGATTACCACCGGCGACCACGACGACCGCGTCGTCCCCGCCCACTCATTCAAGTTCGCCGCCGCGCTTCAGGCCGCCCAGAGCGGCCCCGCCCCGACCCTCATCCGCATCGAAACCCGCGCCGGCCACGGCGCCGGCAAGCCCACCGCCAAAGTCATCGAAGAAGCCGCCGACCGCTGGGCGTTCCTGGTAGAAGTGCTGGGTATGGAAACGACAGGCAAAGGCGAAAATGGACTGGAATGAGTTTCTGCACGAAGCAGTCGCCGAAAAAGACGCTGAGCTGGTGCGGCAGGCGCTGGCGCAAGGGGCTGACTCAAACTCTCCCGAAGCGCCGGGCGACTCGTTCAGTTCTTTTGTCGGCACAACAGAGTTGTTTTGGGCAGTCGGCGGGGAAACATAGAAATTACTCGCCTTTTGCTGGAGGCAGGTGCAAAGGTCGCAGCAGAAAAACATTCAGAGGAGTCTTCGCTTCATGCCGCTGTCGAAGATGCGAACCTGCCGATGGTCAATCTGCTGCTGGACTATGACGGCGCGGCTGCACTAAATTGGTTTGATGTTACTGATCGAACGCCGCTGACAATCGCGGTGGAAATGGAGGATATTCCCATCGCGCGGCGCTTGATCGAAGCGGGAGCCGATGTCAACGCACACAATGAGCCGCAGATCGGCGATACGGCGCTGCACCGCGCAGCGGCGAACGGGACGCTCGAAATGGTGGAACTGCTGCTGGAAGCCGGAGCCGACCCGACAATTGAAGGCTGGATGCGCCGAACACCATTAGATAGAGCACAAGAGCGCAAGCACGGAGATGGCCCGCGCATTTATGAATTGCTGGAACAAGCCGCCAAGCGGTTCAAAGGGCAGATTCAAGCCGGAAACAAAATCGGTGGGTCTGGGGTAACATGAATTTATGACAGTAATCACAACACTGGAACTTACACAAGCGCAGGCGGATAGCTTGCAGGTGCGAACAACTCAGAGCCGGGAGAAATGGGAGCATAACACGGGTCTGCTGGCAGATGATGTTCAAAGTTGGGCGGCTCAAGAGGCGGCAGCGCGGAACTGGCGCGTGGAGCGGGAGCAGAAAGAACTGGCTGAGGAAGTGGTCGGCGGGGCGTATCGTGTGCCGGTCATCACAATTCATGCACCGCAGGGGAAGTTGGTTTTGGAGCCGGTTGCGCGGGGGACTGTTGGGTCACAGGGGCGGGTGGATTTGTCTGCCTGGCCGAGCTTGTTCCGGGTCATGCTGCTTCATAAGCCTCTCGGTCAGGGGCGGGGCTTGGAGTGGATCGTGCGAACCGACTCCGGGCTGGACTGGCCGCAGGCGTGGAGCCGCGAGACGTTTTTGACGCTGGCGGAAGGTTTGCTGAACGCCTAGTGAGTCATCTCCATGTGCAGCGTCTGGTCGTAATCGCGGAAGACTATTCGGCGGTGCGTCAGGCCGTTTCCCGGTCGCTTCAGAATACCTGCCTTCCCGGCTATGCCATGCTGAACCGGGCGGAGAGCGGCCTGGAGACGGCGTACATCGCACGGCTGTTTGTCGAGTTTGAGGGCGTCCTGCGCCTGTACCTCAGCACGAACGATCCGCGTGGGCGCACTGTCCCGCGTGCTATGTATTCTGTGATCAATCGCGCGGCTTCCGTTTGGGGCGTTCCGAACGGCATTCGAGACGATGTGCAGCGGGCGCGTGAGTACCGCAACTCTGTGGTTCACCCCGACGGCACGACTCGCGCCGCGATTGCTTTTGGTGATGCCCGGAGCATTCTGAGCAAGTTCCTGGCGCGTCTGCCTTAGTTTCGCCGGAGGGTCAAGACGGCGATGTCGTCGTGGAAGCGGCCGTTGGCGTAGTCGCCGGCTAACCGGACGAGGGTTTCGGCTTGGGACTGGGCGGAGGCGGCTTGGGGCAGGGCGGCGAAGTGGCGGGTGAGGCCCTGGGTGCCGAGCAGGTCGCGGCGGGTGGGGCCGGCTTCGGAAAGGCCGTCGGTGTAGAGAAGCAGGGTGTCGCCGAGGGCGAGCGTCAGAGACTGGTCGCTGTAGAGGGCATTCTGGTCCACGCCGAGCGGCGGGCCGGTGGTTTGGAGTTCTTCAATGGCGCTCCCCCCGGCGCGGCGGAGGAGGCCCGGCTCGTGGCCGCAGGAAGCGTAAGTAATCTGCCCCGTTGCAGCGTCGTAGACGCCGACAAACGCCGTGACGAAGCCGACCAGCAGGTCGTGGGCCGTGACAATGGCATTGAGGCTGGCGGCGGCCTGGGCGGGGCGCTGGGACAGATACAGGGTTGTGCGGAGGGAGTTGCGAATCAGCGCAAGCTGGGCCGCCGCCGCCAGTCCCTTGCCGGACACGTCGCCGAGGACAATCGCGTGCAGTTCTTTGTCCAGCGGGAAGATGTCGAAAAAGTCGCCGCCGACCTGCGCTTCCTGCAAAGCAGGCCGGGTGAATGACCCGACTTCCAGGCCCGGCACGGACGCCGGCAGGGGCGGCTGAAGCGCGTCCTGGAGCTGGGCGGCGATGTTGCGCTCCCGCGCGGCGATCCGGTCGCGCTCGTCTTCCAGCGCCTTGCGCTCGGTGATGTCCTGGTAGAACACCGACACGCCGCCGTCCGCCGATGGGTACGCCCGCACCTCGACCCACAAATTGAGCGGCCGATAAAACTCCTCAAACGTCACCTGCACCTGTTCGTGGGCGGCCCGGCGGTAGGCCGTTTCAAACCGAGTGCCGAGCGTCGCCGGAAACTCATCCCAAAAAATTCGGCCCAGCAGCTCCTCGCGCGTCCGGTTCATTACTTTTTCGGACTGGTCGTTGACATAGGTGAAGCGCCAGTCGCGGTCGAACGCCATAAAGGCATCCCCGATGCTTTCCAAAATCCGGCTGGTCGCCTCGGCCTCGCGGGTCAGGGCGCGGGCCTGCCGCGTCACTTCCACCGTCAGCCAGGTGCGCTCGACGACCGTTTGCAGCAAAGCGACTTCTTCCGGCGTCCAGCGCCGGAGAACGCTGCTGTGAACGCCGAGGCAGGAGACCAGCCGGTCGGAATGGACGACCGGGACGCCGATATGAGCGCGAATGCCGAGGGCGTCATAGGTAGGAATGCTGTCCGGCGGAACCTGGGCGGGATCGGCGTGAACGTCGTCTACGACCACGGATTTCCCCGCCACATAGGCCGCCCCGACAGCGTCGCCGAACGCAGAAATCGGAAAGACGCCCGCCATGCTGACCACCGAGTCGTCGGCCCGGTAATCCGGCTGGGTCGTGCAGGTGTCGGCCTCGATGTCAATGTCCACAAAGACGCAGCGGGCGACCCCGAAAAACTCGCCCACCGAGCGCAGGGCATCGGCTATGACATCATCGGGGTTAGACAGTCGCCGCGCTCGGTCGGCCAGGTCTGTGAGAAACTTCTCGCGCCGCCGCCGCTCTACCTGCTCGGTGACATCATGGAAGAAGACTGATAAGCCGTCAATCGTCGGAAATGCCCGCACCTCAAACCAGATGCCGAGCGGCGGAAAGTGAGCTTCAAACGACGCAGCCGTCTGCTCGGCGACGGCACGGCGGTACTCGCGCTCAAAAACCGAGCCGACGGCATCCGGGAATTCTTCCCAGACAGTGCATCCCAGCAGGTCGCCGCGCGTCCGGGACAGCAGGCGCTCGGCCTGGGCGTTCACATAGGTAAAGCGCCAGTCGGTGCCGAGGGCAAAGAACGCATCGGTGATGCTTTCCAGAATACCGACGGCGGCGCTGCCGGGCAGCAGCGCTGCCGGCTGGGAGAGGGGTTGAGTTTGGGGCGGGAGGTCAGTCAAAGTCTCGGCCTAGCGTCCTTTTCGGTCGTTTTATTATACCATGCATCGGCCAAACTCTCAGCATGAAAATGCCTGCCGGGCAGATTAAAATACCGGCCAGCCGTCCAGTGGCGCGATCCGATCTTGTTCCAGCACGATCGTCGTGCCGGCAGGGCCGGTCAGCAGGAAAACGCGGTCGGCAGTCGTCAAAATCATCTTGAAGCCGTGGCCCATCGTCCCCGCCGTGCTGTAGCCGCGCCGCAGGGTCGCTTTCGGCAGCTCCGCCAGGGGAATGCCGCCGCCGACGTCCTCCACACGCACCTGCACCGTCCCGTGCTCGTCCAAAGACACAAAGCCGCAGCCGTCCTCCGAATGCACGACTGCATTCATGCCGGCTTCCCCGACCGCCGTTTCCAGATCGTCCCCGCGGGTCCCGGTGATCCCCGCCGCCCGGCAGGCGCTGACGGTCTGGCGGCGCAGATCGCGGATACCGCCGCCGCCCAGCGTAATCGGCCCGGCAAAGGGGGCCAGCGGCGGCGGCAGGTCGTCCCCCGACAGGCACAGGGTCAGCCGCCCTTCGGTCACGCTCGACAGCACATCCCGCAGGAACCCCTGCTGCTGCCGGACGGTCTGCTGCGACTCCCGCAGCAGGCGCTCCCGGTCGGTGATCAGCTCGCCCTGCAAAGTCACATGGCGCATCAGCTCGATGCGCCCGGTGATCTGCCGGGCCAGCAGCCGCAGAACGGCCGCCTGGGCGTCGGTCAAGCGGCGCGGGACGCGGTCTATGATGCACAGCGAGCCTAGCCCAAAGCCTTCCGAAGTCACCAGCGGCGCCCCGGCATAAAACCGGATAAACGGCTCGCCGGTGACCAGCGGGTTTCGGGCAAACCGCGTGTCGCTGCGGGCGTCCGGCACGACCATCAGATCCGGCTGCAAAATCGTGTGGGCGCAGAACGAGATCGCACGGGGGTCCTGCGTTTTGTCCTGGCCGACGGCGGCTTTGGACCACTGCCGGTCGGCGTCCACGAGATTGATGGCGGCCGTCGGAACCCGGCACAGCTCGGCGGCGAGCTGAACGGCTTCGTCGAAGACGACCTCCGGCAGGGTATCCAAAATCGCGCACTGGCGCAGCCATTGAAGGCGCTGCGCTTCGTTTTCAGGGATCGGAGCGGTCATGCTTTTATTGTTCCACTTTTCGCACGGATTCCTGCCGGTTTTTCGGCGCGTGCTTCTTCGGGAAGGACGGAAGCCCGGCGCAGGCTGCTTCTTCTGTCCCTATGCAATCCCGACACCGCCGGTGACGCCGAAGACCTCGCCGGTGATGTAGCTGCCTTCCTGGGATGCCAGCAGGACATACACCGGGGCGATCTCGACCGGCTGGCCCGGACGCCCCAGTGGAACTGTGCTGCCGAACGTCTTTAGCTTTTCCTGCGTTGTGCCGCCGCTCGGCTGAAGCGGCGTCCAGAACGGCCCCGGCGCGACAGCGTTGGCCCGCACTCCCTGTTTGATCATCTGCTTGGAGAGAGTCTTTGTGAAGTCCACAATGGCCGCTTTGGTCATCGCGTAGTCCATCAGCCCTTCCGACGGATGATACGCCTGCACCGATGCTGTGTTGATAATCGCCGCCCCCGGCAGGAGGTGCGGCACGGCGGCTTTGGTGATCCAGAACAGCGCGTACAGGTTGGTCTTCAGCGTCCGGTCAAACGCTTCCGTTGTGATGTCTAAAATGTTCGGCTCGGTCGTCTGCGCCCCCGCGTTGTTGACTAAAATGTCCAGCCCACCGAGTTCTTTGACGGCGGTTTCAACTAAAGTCGTGCAGAACGCCTCGCTCGTAATATCGCCGGGGATCGCCACGCCTTTGCGCCCGGAGGCTTCAACAAGGCGGATCACCTCGCGGGCGTCTTCTTCTTCCGCCGGCAGAAAGCCGATGGCGACATCCGCGCCTTCGCGGGCATAAGCAATCGCAGCGGCGCGTCCGATGCCGGAGTCGCCGCCGGTGATCAGCGCCTTGCGCCCGGCGAGCTTGCCGGAGCCGACATAGCTGGTTTCGCCGCAGTCGGGAACCGGGGTCATCTTGCCGCCGAGGCCGGGCGCGGGCTGCGGCTGTTTTTCAAACGGCGGCTTCGGGTATTGTTCGCGCGGGTCTTGTTTCAGGAGCCTGCTGTCGGGCATGGGGAGCCTCCAAAGATGAGATGCTCTCTTGTACCCAGACGGCAAAGTGTTGAGACGGAAGCCCCAGAGAGCCTCACGGCAGCGTCTGCTCCGTGTCAGTCGGGCCGAGGCAGCGCGGGCGTCCGTCCGGCCAGGCCAGCGGGTCAAGGCACATCCGCCGAGCCGTAAGCGCGGTATCCCACGCATGGTACACCATAAACTCCGTTCCATCCGGGGCCGTTGTCACCGAGCAGTGGCCCGGCCCGACGACCTTCCCTTCCACGCCCGACAGCACGACCGGCCCGGCTTCCGGCTCGGCGTAGGGGCCCAGGACCGAGTCAGCGACCGCATAGCCGACCCCATAGGCGCCGCCGTTCCAGTTGCCGCCGCTGTACAGCAGCACATAGCGGCCGCCGTGCTTGAGCAGGGTCGGCCCTTCCAGCGTATGCCAGGCTTCCCAGATTTTGCCGTAGAGCGGCCGCTGCCGCTCATAGATCTGCCAGTCGTCCGATGCCCGCAAAAGCGTTGTCACCGGACCCGCCGCCGAAACCATGTCGTCGGCCAGAAGTATCCCCGCCAGCGCCGTGCCGGGGCGGGCGTCGAAGAAATCCGTCGCAAACAGCAGATACCACCGGCCGTCTACGGGGTCTTGGAAGGGATGGGGGTCAATGGCAAAGTGATCGCGGCCCGGCAGCAGCGGCCCGGCTTCGGTAAACGGCCCGGCGGGATGATCGCTGACCGCCGCGTACAGCCGGTGGGTCTCATCGCCGCCGTCCGCTGCCGAATAATACAAGTAAAACTTGCCGTCCCGCTCCGCCGCTTCCGGCGCCCAGTACGCCGTCCGCGCCGTCCCGGCAGGAGGCGTCAGCGCCCCGCCCCTTGCCTCCCACTGCACCAGGTCGCGGGAGTGCAGCACGGGAAAAACACGCCCATCCGCCGTTCCCGGCCCGGTGCCGTAAGCGAAGTATTCCTCGCCGACTTTCAAGACAAACGGATCGGCAAAGTAGCCGGGCCAGACCGGGTTTTGGTAAACAGTCACAGGTTCCCTCAAAAAAGATGCCCCCGCCCCACTTCTGGGGAGCCGGATTAAGATAGGAGGGCGCGGCAAGCAGCTCCCCAACACTTCCTACTCCGTATGGCTCCCCAGAAGTGGGGCGGGGGGCTTAACCCCATCATAGCAAACTTCCCCTGCCGCCGTCAAGTGCCGCGCTGGCCCTAGATATTTTGCGACAATTCCGAAACGCCTGACAGCGCGGTTTATGTTAGATCGTTCTGCTTGTCCTGCTACATTTCGCATCCCGTACACGCCGCCGCCGCGCAACTACCCCATTGACGCGCCTTAACTGCCGATGCTGGCTGTTGACTTTGCGTCCTGGGTATGCAATACTATATTTACGCTGCCGAAACAAGGGCAGCAAATAATATAAAAGAAAGCGGCAGCCACCCGGCTGCCGCTTTTTTGCTTGTGAAGAGTTACGGCCGACACATCTCCCCGCCGGGCTTGCTCACTACGCTGGGATTGTCGACGAGGCAAGTCTATACCAAGTAGAACCCCCCTGCTCTGAAAGGCAGGGTGTTTAAGGAGAGGCTGAATATGAACGACGTTGACTTGCTGGCAAATGTTCTTCGTTCGCGTTTTAATCATGTCGCCATTCGTGAGGATTATGGCTGGCCTCGTAACTCTGCACTTTCTGTCATCGATTGCGTCTTATCGCTGAACCGCAGGTATGATGGGTTTGTCTTGCCGCGCGTGGAAGCATTCGCTCGACAACACCCTGAGGTTACAGAGTTAGCGCATCTAGCGGAAATGTTAGACAGCTACCCTGTGCTTGGCGAGTTTTGTTTGCGAGAGTTTAACTACAACCATGTCCAGCGTGAACAAACACTGCGTGGGGTTCTCCGGCACTTGATGTCTGTTCAGGCCAAGCGCCCAGGAACCGACGAATGGGATCGCTTGCATGCATGGGCGAGCCTGGTCAAGCCGGGTGACTATCTCTCTGTAGGCGTTCCTGGTTTTGGGCTGTCTGGTTTTCAATATATGCGAATGCTATTTGGGGCGCAGACGACCAAGCCGGATGTCCATGTTATCCGCTTTGTCTCGCAGATAGCCGGTCGTAGAGTGAGCGATGCGCAAGCTTTACAACTTTTGGAAGCGGCAGCCGGTCAAGTTAGCTTGCCGCTTCGAGAGGTGGACGGTGCTATCTGGGAAGCCAGTGCGCGTGGGGCTTTATCTGGCGTTCCCAGCGGTTCAGTGCGAGCCTTTATAAGTGGATGACCAGCCGAGCGCCGCTCGCAGACGCTGGGCTGAATTGAACCAAAAACACAGGTGGCCTGTGTTGGTTTGACATAAAAGCAGCCGGAACCAGTCAGGGTAACACGCTCGCCGGACTGGATTGCCTCGTAAAGCGTTTCTGTGACGCCGCCCAGCCAGGCCGCCGCTGTTTTATCATCCGTCTGCATTCGTTCTGCAAGCCGTGCCGTGAGAGCCGGGTCCTGTTTTCGTTGTGCCATTGGAATTAATAGTCTCCGGTTTGCCAGGCCCGGTAGAGACTCAGAAGACGTTGCATTTCGTCGGGCAGGCCCGCGTCATCTAAATCTTCAACCCCTATCCAGCGCTGCTTTTCCTGACGGATGACCAAGCATTGCAGCACGTCGGTGCTGCTGATCCGAAAGCCGAGAACTTCAACCGGCATTTCAAGCAGCGCGGCTGGGAAGGGGGTGGGTACTGCATCCTCAAAGGCGACTTCCCAGGAAGCCATCTGCTCGTATTCGTCGTAGGTATCAACAAGAAGTTCTTCAATTTCTTCCCGTGGTGTCGGCATAAAAGACCCTCACAAAAATAGTCATGCCGAAGAACCTCACCCAGTCTCTGCACCGGCTGCCCGGAAGGCAAGCGCCGACGGGGTCAAGCGGGGTCAAGTTCCTTCTCGTCTATGCGTCGGCCTTCTCCCGGAACCCGTAACTGGCATGGGCGTCGTAATCCATGCCGTAGATGCGCTTCAAGTCTACAACCGCCGCGAGCGACTTCTTGCCGTGCGGGCTGGCGCACATCTGCCCTTCATGGCCCGGCGCGGCTTCAAACGAGTGCAGGACAATCTCTTCCAATAACTGCCCCAGCGTCATGTCCTTGAACTCGGCTAGTCCTTTCAAGACCTGTACCATCCGCTTCTCCATGCGGACCCCAAGCTGCACCCGCTCCACGGCGACTTTCGGCTCCGCCTCCATCTCTGTCTGTGTCATCGGCTTTCTCCTTTGGTTAATAGTTATTTAAATGACTATGTAACAATATAACACATAAAGAGGTGGATGTCAAGGGGTCAGTATGCCGACAGCTCGACGAACTTGGCGGGCAGGACGACGGGCTTGCCTCGCGCGAACTGGATTTCAAGACGCGGGGAAAGACGGTCGCCGCGAATGGCGAGGATGGTGCCGAGGCCGTGCTGGGAATGCTGGACACGCCCGCCGATTTTGAGTGTTTTGATGTTGAGCGGCTGCGGCGTGGCGGCTTCGGGGGCAGTCGGGGCGTACTGGGAGAGGTCGGCGAAATCGTCTGCATTGGGAGAAACAGATGCGAACTGGGACCACGGCGACAGATGCGCGGGAGTCAGGCCCAGTGGGCCGGCTAAGTTTTGCGACTGGGCGGCGGCAAACAGCGACTGCACCCGCGCGGCGGCAGCCGCGCTTTGCAATGCCGGATGCCAGGCGCTTAAGTAGCGCGTCATCTCAAGCTGAGACGCCAGGCGCAGAACGGCCAGCACGTCGGAAGTCCGCCACTCGGCGGGCGGGCGGGACAGGGCCGCGCCGAGAGACTGGACGCCCGCCAGCGTGTTTTTGTAGTCGGCTTCAATCAAGAACTGCGACGGCAGCTCGGTCTTGACCAGGTGCAGATGCAGGTCGGACTGGGTGCGGGTGAGGGCGACGTAAAAGAGGCGGCGCTCTTCTTCGAGTTCGTCCGGGCCGCCATAGGGGAAAATGCCCTGGTTGCAGTCCGGGACAAACACCGTCGGCCACTGCAAGCCTTTGGCCCGGAAGACCGTCAGGAGCGCGACGCCGTTTGTGCTGCTGTTCCCGACACCTGCCGCTTCCAGTGTATTCAAGTGCGCGAGGAGCGCCGTCAGCGTCGGCAGGCTTTGGGCGTAGCGCAGGAACGCTTCGACATTCGCGGCCCGCGCCTGCCCGGTTTCCGGGAAGCCGCTCGACTTCCGCAAAAAGTCGACATAGCCGATCTTCTTGTCGAGAAGTGTGAGCGCCGCCCCGGCGGGCAGCGTGTCCGAAGCGTTTGCGAGCCAGTGCAGCGTGTCGGCCAGATCGCCGAGACGCGCGGCCTGATGCGAAGGCGCGTCTTTGGCCGCCGCCATGAGCGCGTTCGGCAGCGAAGCGCCGCGCCTGACGGCCCGCGCAATTTCGTCGTTAAAGACTTTGGACAAGTACCGGGCGGGCTTGTTGGCGATTTGCGCCCAGCGCGTCTCCCAGCCGTCTTCTCTCCGTGCCAGCCGCACATAATCCAGCAGGGTCTTGACTTCAGGCCGGGCATAGAACGGCGACGAGCCGACGACTTTGTAGGGGATATTCGCCTCTAAAAGCCCCTGTTCGATAGGCGGCGTCTGGGCATACAGGCGCACCAGAACGGCGATTTCGCCCGGCTGCCGCCCGCTGTCCAGCGCCGACTTCACCAATCGCGCGAGATTTTGCCCCTGACTCTCCGGGGATGTTTCTTCATGGACTTCTAAGCTGCCGCCGAAGCCGCGCGTCAGGGACAGCCGCTTCGGCTCCCGCCGCCGGTTTTTCGCGATCATGGCGTTCGCCAATGCCAGCGGGGCGGCATGAGACCGGAAATTGTCGTGGATAAAGTATTTCGCCGCGCCGTAGCGCCGGGCAAAATTCAGGATAAAACCCGGATCGGCCCCGCGCCACTCGTAAATGGTCTGGTCGTCGTCCCCGATCGCCATGTAATTTCGGTGCGGGAATGTCAAGAGGTCCAAAATCTCCGACTGGACTTTGTTGACGTCCTGGAACTCGTCTACCAGCACGCACGCGAACCGCCGCCGGGCGTCGGCGAGGACTTCCGGGTAACGATGCAGGCATTCCCACGCCGACAGCAGCATATCATCAAACGTCAGTATTCCCTCCTGCACCCGCACTTTTTCGTACAGGCCGTACAGGGCCGGATACCACCCGAACCCCGCCGGGGCGGGGGCCTGCGCCGTCATCGCCAAAGCCGCCGCCGGCAGCTTTAATCGGGACACATCGGGATACCACAGATTGGCCTTCATCACGCCGACATAGTTCAGGAAGTCGGGCCGATCCAAAGCATCCAGCTCGGCGGCATAAGAGACTTTTTCGCGCCACGCCTGCCCCAGTGTCATGCCGAGCAGACGCGAGTCGCTGCCTTCGTCCTCGGATCCCAATGCAAATTCGCGTCCCAGGCCCCGCCGCTGGGCGAGGCGCAGGATGCCGAGGCCGACGGCGTGGAGGGTCTGCACCTGCACCGAGCCGCAGTGCGGCCACCGGCCCAGCGCAGTCTTGATGTCTTTGACGGAGGCTTTGGAAAACGAGGTCGCGAGAATGGCGCCGGCCGGGAAAATCTGCTCCCGGACAAGCCGCTCAATCCGGTGGGTCATCGCTGTGGTTTTGCCGGCTCCGGCGACCGCAAACACGAGCGCCGGGCCTGCATCATGGGCGACAATCGCCTGCTGTTCTTCGGTGAGCTTGGCGGCAGGAAGAGCGGAAGCGGGGAGGGAAGGGAAAGCGGCTGGCATGACAGCTATTATACACTATGGCATGAGAAGTTGTCAGCCGAGGAGACAGCAGGGAAACCGGCACTGGAAGTGCCGGTTCCAGATGCCTCATTCACGACCGGCCTACGCTGCTGACGCCGCCTAATCCGCCGGTCGGCGCGTCGGCGTCTTTTTGCGTGTCCGGCCCGCTCGGCGACATCTTCGGCGCCGCTGACGCTTTAGCTTCGTCGGCGACCGTGTCGCCGCTGTTGCCGGCAGTATCATCCAGGCTGCCCGCGTCGCCGAGGGCGCTGTCGCCGCCCATCAGCGTCTCGGCAGAGGGAACCGCTTGGCCCCCGCCGGTGGCTGTGCCGCCGGCGGCACTGGCCTCGGTTTCCGAAGGGCGGCTGCCGCCGGTCGCGGCCACAGCGCCATCGCCAAGCAGACGTCATTTCGCTAATCTTCGCACCATCAAGTCATCGCGACTTGGAAGGCCAGGCTTGAGGCAGGGCGCCCTTTGGACAGACGCCGCTGCTTGCCCAGCCACGCGCGTGCGCTCTACCACCCAGCGGCCGGCCGAAAAGGCGGCAGGCTTGACCACGATCTCAAGATCCAGGTTCAGCACGTCTTTCCACCAGCGGGCCGTCATAGTTGCCGTCCGCGAGACAGGCGCGGCAGTGTCAGCCAGACACGGCGCAGCAGGGCTTTGGCCCCCTCACCGCCTACATTGGCAGGCGTTACATGGCAGCCGAGCATGAAGCCTTCGGTGTCTACGAGTAAATGACGCTTCGCCAACGGTTGCCGTCAGCCGCGTGGCCCCCTTTTTCCGTCGTCACGGATTGGCGTCCAAGAATCACGCCCGTCGCAGCTCGGCATCATGCAGGCTTTGCCAGGTGCCGTCCTGCTTCGCCAGAAGTAGTAGTGGACCAGCGACCAGGGCGGCAGGTCGTCAGATTGCGCCGGCAGGTTCTTGATGACGTAAAAGAGCCGTTGGTCGCGCCGCTTAGCGGGCGGGGCGTCCGCCCGCTTTGGCGGCAGGCACGAGTGGTTCAAGGAGTTGCCCTGGGCATCGGTCAGGTCGGTCGAGTAGGCTTTTCTTCTTCGCCGGTTTCATTCACCGTAAAATCGCCGTCCAGGGCATCAAAGCTTTCGGGGATGGAATTCGGGCCGGGGGAAGGGCCGGTTTCGCCGGTCGGGTTCGGGTTGCCCGGCATCGGCATCTCGCTGTCGTTGAAGCCCTGCGGCGCATCCGTCAGCTCATGCAGGATCTTGTCTTTGTAATCTTCCGTGGTCATCTCGCTCATGGTACGTCCTCCAAAGGATTGTCTGAAGGTGATATACCCCGAAACAGCAAAAAGCCCCCGCGCACGAAAAAGCCCCCGCCGGGGAGGGCGGGGGCAGGAACCCACCCCGCTCGTTCCTCGCGACCCTCCCGAAGCGGGAAGGTGAGGAGTTTCGGAGGAGGCGTAAGGGCGCTGCTTGCCGCGCCCTCTTTTTCTTGCTGTCTCTTGCTCCTTACCTTCCCGCTTCGGGAGGGTCGCGAGGAACGAGCGGGGTGGGTTGATTTAGAACTTGACCTGGATTTCCCCGGTGAAAAGGCCGTAGCGCGGCGGCGTCGGCGTCCCCGGCTGGTGCGCGACCCGGTCCGCCTTCTCAAACCAGAACCGCAGGCGTGTCGCTTTGTCCAAGTTGTACAAAGCTCCGTACCCGTTGTTCTCGTCCGTGTATGCCCCGCTGCCCCCCGGACCTTCGCCCCGGCGCAGCACGTCGTACTGGTACGCGAACGTCAGCGGGTGCGACCCCGTTTGCCCGAACGTGAACCCGGCATTGGCGTAGTAGCCGTCAATGTGGTT
Source organism: Capsulimonadaceae bacterium (assembly GCA_965277885.1). GTDB lineage: Bacteria > Armatimonadota > Armatimonadia > Armatimonadales > Capsulimonadaceae > JANXMY01. Next base: position 3,076,695 of record CBDIDS010000003.1, read on the forward strand.
GTCTTTAGCATACGCCGTGTTCAGGGCAAACGGCGTTGCGCTGTTGTTGTTGAAGAACGACCGCTGCTCGTACAGGCCGCCGACATACTCGGCGTTCAGGAACGGCCCCGACGGCAGCGCAATCTGTACGTCCGCCCCGTACAGCTCCTTTTTGCGGCCCGTATAGGTCGAGCCGGTTCCCGCTGCCGGGAACCCCACCGTCGCCGGCGTGTTGATCTGGCCGTAGTAGTAGCTCCCGCCGATTCCCAGTACTTTGTTCGGCGACTGGTAGGCGATGCGGTACACCTGGTCCTTGAACTTGTCCGTGTCGTCCGAAGTCCGGCCCGTGCCGTTGATCAGCGCCGCCGTCAGCTTCAGGCCCGCCGGCAGAAACAAAAGCTGCTGCCCGGTGTTGTACGAAAACTGAATGCCCTTGTCGTAGTCCTGGGAATTAAAGATCCCCGCCCCGCTTTCCGAGAACGCCAGCGGGCGCTCCGGGCTGAGGAGGTTTGCCTGCGAGGCCGGCAGGTCATACCCGAACGGCGTCGCGAACAGCCCCGCCGTCGTTGTCAGGTTCTTGGCCGCGCTGCCGTTGCCGCCGGTGTAGGCGACATACGCTTCCCGGACCGTCACCTGCTGATTGGCGTTGGTTCCCGATGTCACCGCCCCGCTCGCGTCAATCTGCAAGCCGTACTTGGTGTTGTTCGTCACGCCGCCGGTGAACTTGAGGCGGGCGCGTCGCACGTCAAACGTGTTCTGGTCATTGCCCGACAGGTAGTTGCCGTTGTAGGCGCCGGCCCCGCCGGGAACCCCCTGCGGAAAGCGGTTCAGGGCGCCCTGGCCGGCAGACGCCCCCTGGTAGCGGGCCTGGATGTAGCCGGAAATCTGGAAGCGGCGATCGGCCCCGACGCCGTAGGAATTGTTGGCCGTGTCCTGGGCTTTGTTCGCCAGGGCTTTGGCGTCGAGAACGTCGGCGCGGAGGGCGTCAATGTTGTCCTGGGCAGTTCGCAGATTAGCCTGGATGGTGTCAAGCTCCGGGCGGAACTTGTCAATCAGGGCTTGGATCTGGTTCAGCTCATCCTGGGTGAGCGCAGACACCGGGGGCGTGCCGGGAGGCGGGTTTGCGCTGTTCATGTCGCCCAGCGTCCGCAGCAGCCGGTCAATGGCGACGGCGAACTCGTAGCGGGTCATGGGGCGCTTGCCGCCGTAAGTGCCGTCGGGGTAGCCGATGACGATGCCTTTTTTGGCGAGGTCCTGGACGGCTTCATACGCCCAGTGGTTGGTAGGCGTGTCCAGAAACGGGGCTGCCTGGGCCGAAGCCGGGGAAGACAGTCCTGCGGTCAGGCCGCCGGCCAGAAAAAGCGCGGCGGCAGAGCCGATGATTTTGATGCGGCGCGATGATTTCATGCGATGGGGTTTCCTTATCCTGCCGGTTTGTTTTGCGCGGCCTCGCTACGGGGTTTCTCCCGTGCGAATGCTCCTGATTGTCATGCTCATCCGAAATCTTGCTCATCTCAAAAGCTGCTCGTCAAGCCAGGCTCGGCAAGCATACTGCCGCCATTATACACTGAAAAATCCTGGGAATGACAAAATAAACGGCAAAAAAAGCAAAGATTTCAGGAATTATTCATAATTTTCGGCTTCCGCCGCGAAAACCTTAGTCAAAATCGTCGCCCGTGTCGAGTTCGGCAACCGCCATCGCTTCCGCTTTGCCGGCATTGATCAGGCCCAAAGCCACCGCCGCCGTCACCATCGGCTCTCGCGCTTCCAGATCGTTCGCGTCCCCGACCGCGATCTCCGTGCCGTCACGGAAGCGCCAGAGTTCCCCGTCTACCATCCACGCCGTCGTCATGCGTATCTCAATAAAATAGACCCGGCTCACCCCGCTGCTGCTCATGGTCTGCTGTGTTCGCGATCCCCCACCGGCATTCCTGCGTCTTCTAAAGATTTCCCGCGCCCTCGCAGAACTACGGCGGTTGGCATGAATCTTGCAACATACTTACTTCAGGGCAAGGAACGTGCTTGCTGATCGCCTACCTGGTTATTTTCCGTCGCAGAAAGGTACGTTTTTCATCATGCCCTCCACTTTTATCATGCCCTCCGCACACACGCCCAAGTTCTTCGGCAGCGCCGCGCTCCTGCTCGGCCTTGTCGTCGCGCCGCTCCTGCTCCCGCAGGCCGCCCGCGCCCAGTCGCTCACGCTCAACAGCGGCGACTTCATCACCGTCAGCGGCCTGGGAACCGCCGGGAAGATCGGCACGACCGTCTACACCCCGCCCAACGCCATGACGACCATCACCGCCACGAGCACCTTCTACGCCGTCGAGACCAGCGGCACCGCCGCCTTCACCCTCGCGGCGGGCGGCGCCCTCACCGCCAGCGGGCAGAACGGCACCGGGCTGGACATCGACGGCGGCAGCAGCCCCGTCACCATCAGCGGCGGCGCCATCACCGCCAGCGGGTTTGGGGGCGTCGGGCTGTATGCCGCCGGCAGCGGCCCCGTGGACATCAGCGGCGGCACCTTCACCGCCAGCGGGAAGTTCGGCTACGGGCTGTTCGCCAGAGGCAGCGGCCCCGTGGACATCACCGGCGGCACCTTCACCGGCGGGCAGGGCGGTGACGGGCTGTTCGTCGACGGCATCGGGGTGATTGACCTGTTCGGGACGGGCTTCAGCTACACGGTGAATGGCATGACCACCCAAATCGCCAGCGGCGACCTGCCCAGCGGCAGCATTGCCGGCACCCTCGATGGGACGCTGCTCGACGGCCAGGCGCTGAACGCCACGAGCTTCGCTAACTTCGCCACCATCGAGTTCAACGTCGGCACTCCGCCTGCTGCGGCTGTCCCGGAAGCCTCCACGACCGCCTCGCTCGGCCTGCTTTTGACGCTCGGCCTGGGCAGCGTGGTCATCGCAGCCCGCAAGAAAAAAGCCGGTGCGGCGGGTTAGAAAGTCACGGCATTGGCGCACCCGGATTAAAATCCGGGTCTTTTGAAGTGCGATTGTCTGCCTTCGCAGACACAAGAGAAAAATAGCCTCTGCGTCGGCTCCTATGTCCACGCAGGTGGACAATCAATCACAAAAGACCCGGATTTCCAATCCGGGTTTCTTTACATCCCGGCCCCTCTCACTCCTCTCTGACCTGCCTCACTCCCGCCCGGCCAGCCCGCTTGACGACCCCAGCAAAATGCCATGCCCGCCGCGATGCACCGCGCTTGGGTCAGGCGCGGCGTAGAACGCCAGCGCCAGCGAAATGACGCAGTCGTCGTGGCCGCCGGACTGGGCGGCCATTTTCAGGCGGCCCGGCCCGCCCGGCGCGTACTCGAAGCAGCGCAGCTCGTTTAACAGCGCTTTGTGCGGCGGGAACTGCACCGCGCGGGCGGCCAGGCCGACATTCAAGCGGTCAATGAGCTGCTGCTTGCTTTCGGCGCTGAACGTGAACCGCTCCACCTGCGGGCGGTAGGCGGCGCGGGGAATGAGCCTCCGAAGCTGGGCATCCAGCATCTCGGCAATCGGGTCGCCGATGGAGTTGCCGTCGGCCAGCACCCGCCGGGGCAGAAACCGGGCCAAAATCGCCGCCGTGTCCGCCGCCTGCTGGTCCCAGCTTGTGCCGCGCCACCGGCTCAGATGGACCAGTTTGGCGGGCGACTGGTCGGCGTCCAGAACCGTCACGACCGTGTAGTCCCACTTGCGGCCCCAGTCAATGCCCGCGACGTAATACCGGCCCGGCACAGGCTCAGACAGAACTTCGGTGCGCTCGATCCGAACGCCGTCAATCTCGGCTATCGCTGCCGAAATCTCATCTTCCCGAAAGACCATGCCGAAGTCGTCCAAAAACTGGGCTTCAAACTCCTGCGCGTACAGCGCTTCTCCCATGTCTTCGCGCTGCGACGCCAGCCACGCCGAGTCGAGATGCGCCCTGTTGTCGGTCGTCGGACACTGGAACGCTTGATACGTCACCCCGCTCGGCGACTGTTTCAGTACCAAGCCTCGCGCAAACAGCGTGTAGAACGCCGACCGGCGGCCATTGGGCGATGACGCCAGCAGGTACTCGCCGCCTTTGTCCGCCAGCATCGGCGGCAGCACTTCGCGCAGCACCCGTTCGGGGACATGCGCGGCCTCATCCACGATGATCCGGTGCGCCCACAGCCCGCGTAAGTTGCGCCCGTCCCGCCCCGCCGTCCGGCACAAAACGAGCGACGGCTCCAGGCCGGGCTGGGTGGGAACCACCGTCAGCGTCAAATGCGGGCGTGACCGAACCACGAATTTTCGGTCTGCTAAACTTTCGTCGCCGGACGCGAACGCCTTTTCCAAGCGCTCCCAAACCGCCTCGCCGAGAAGCCGCGCCTGCGCCTCGGTCGGGGCCACGACAAGCTGATGCGAGCCGCGCTCTGCCAGCGCCAAAGACGCAATATCCACGCTTAAACTCTCGGTCTTGCCCCAGCGCCGCCCGCAGGCGGCGATCCGCACCGACGCCGCCGCGCAGAAAAGCCGCCGCTGGGCTTCATGCGGCTGCCATTGCCACCATTGTTTCGCAAGCTCTAGCCGCGCCGCCGCGCTTGCCCGGCGCTCTTGTTTTGTCCGCCACATTCCCTCGCCTGCTTTCCGCCCCCCCCGCTGTCACAATACCACAAATAGCGAACATTTGTTCTATTTCTTGCGAAACGTTTGACAGAAACTAAAACCGTGCTAGAATAAGAAATCGGGATGCTCTTGTGCCGCAGCCTGAGAAGTGAGAGTAACCCATGATGTCTGGAAGCGAACCAGTGCCGGACGCCGCCACGATTTTGGAGCAGATCAGCGACGCCTTTCTTCAAGTAGACGCCGACGGGGGCATCGTCTATGTGAACACGCAGGCGGCAGATGCCTTGCAGCGCACCGACCTTGTCGGGAAACCGCTCTGGGCGGAGTTTGCCGGGCTGGAAGAAAGCGACTTCGGACGTGCCTGCCGCCGGGCGCTTGACACCGGAGAAGCGGCGCTGCCGGAAGCGCCGGCGCCCTCTTTTGGGCCGCACATCGCCGCGCGGGCTTATCCGTCCGCCGCCGGCCTTTCCATTTACCTGCGAAGCCCGGCGGAGCTGCCGGGGGAAAGCGAGCAGTGGATTCGGACGCTGGCGGCGGCCAGCCCCTGTGCATTGGTGCTGACGCGCTGGGACGACGGCGCGTTTTTGTATACCAATCAGCATCTGCGCGACTTGATGGGGGGCATGACGGAAGACGAAGCGCTGACGCATTTTGCTTCCGAGTTTCTTGTGGACCCGCCGGAGCGCACTCTGCTTTTGGAGGCGGTGGCAGGCCAAAACGGTGTTTACTGCTGGGAAGGCAGATACCGGAGGCTGGATGGGACGGAGTTCTGGCTGTCCGGTTCCAGCAAGCGCATGACTTACAAAGGCGAGCAGGCCGCTTTGTCGGCGTTCCAGGACACCACTGAAGCGCGGCGCTGTCTGGAAGAAGCCTGGGAGGAAGCGGACCGTGACCCGCTGACGGGGCTGTTCAACCATCGCGGGTTTCACAAGCAGTTTGACGCTCTGGCCGAGCGGACAGTGACGGAAAACCGCACCCTGGCGGTGGTCCTGCTGGATTTGGACAACTTCAAGTTCTTCAACGACGCTTACGGCCATGGGGTGGGCGACGAAGTGCTGCGCCAGGTCGCCGCGCAGATGCGCGGCGTCTGCCGCCCCGGCGACGTGCCGGCCCGGTTCGGCGGCGACGAGTTCGCCCTGCTGCTGCCGGTCACGCCGGAGGAGAATGGCGAAGAAAGCGCCACTGCCGCCCGGCTGGAAGCCGCGTTCGGCGGCATCAGCTACACCCCTGCCGGCTATGAGGCGGCAGTCCCGATTACACTCTCACTCGGCGTCGCCTTTTTCTCCGGCGACGCCTTCTTCTCCGGCGGCGCCCAAAGCCGGCAGGAAGCCATGCGGCTCGCCGATGAGCGCCTGCGCCAGGCCAAAAGCGGCGCAGGCGCCGGCGGGAAAGCGCACGATCTGCGCCAGGCGCTGCAAAACGAGATCGCCGGCTTCACGATGCTGGACGCGCTGGTGACGGCGGTAGACAACAAAGACCGCTACACCCGCCGCCACTCCGAGGACGTTTTGCATTACAGCGGGCAGATTGCCGCCGCGCTCGGCCTGAACGCCGCCGCCCGGCGGACCATTGAAGCCGCCGCGCTGCTGCACGACGCGGGCAAGATCGGCATTCCCGACGCCATCCTCCGCAAGCCCGGCAGACTCACCGCCGAGGAGCGGGCGGCGGTGCAGCTCCATGCCGGCCTCGGCGCGGTGTTCGTGTCCGCCGTGCCGGGACTGGAAGGGATGCTGGACGCGGTGCGTCATCACCATGAGCGGTGGGATGGGGGCGGCTATCCCGACGGGCTGGCGGGAGCAGACATCCCGCTTTCGGCGCGGATCATGGCCGTCGCCGACGCCTTCTCGGCCATGACAACCGACCGGCCTTACCGCAAGGGACTTGAGCCGGATCGCGCTCTTGCCATCTTAGAAAACGGCGCGGGGCTCCAGTGGGACCCGCAGTGTGTCCGGGCGTTTGTCTCGGTCAAAGCATCGACCCTCAGCGCCGCCCCTCCGGGTGAGAAAGTATCTGCACCCCGTTGACCTTGAGCTGCCTGCCTTCCTGCACCAGCAGGTAGTCGGCTTGCACCTGGTTCCCGTTTTGGCCTTCCAGAAGAATGCCCGCCCGAACCTGCTGCCCGGATTTGTCCGTGAAGACCGGCCCATAATTCACCCGGAGCGGATGGGCAAACTCCGGGTAGTGGGCGGCTATGTCTTGCATGAACTGGGCCGGGTCGGCGTAGTGCCGGCGCAGCAGGCGGCTCTGGTACTGCCAGGCTTTCGGACCGTCGCCCGCCTTCAGCGCGGCGATCTGGCCCGCCACCGTCTGATGGGCAAGTGCGCTCTCCGCCGGCGAGGCCGGCTGCCAGCCGGGCATTCCCATCCAGAAGCGTCCCTGTCCCGCCCCAAAGCGCTCGGCAGTCTCCGGCGGCAGGGGATGAGCGGCGATCTGCCGCCGCAGGATCAGCCCGCACAGCAGCAGGCAGCAGAGAACAAACACGGCAGCCAGAAGACGAGTTTTCATAGGGCGCTCTCCTAAAAACGGACGGCGACGCCGCCGCCGTAGAACTGGGTCGGGGCCGTGCCGCCGAGGCCGCGCCCGGTTTCAAGGTCGAGCTGGGCATTAGTCGCGATTTTGTAGGTAAACCCGGCGTCGGCGATCGGGGTCGGCAGGCTGCCGGAGACGGCGTTGTCGTACACGTCGCCGAAGACGGCCAGCGGCCCGCTCAGGGCGTAAGTGACTTGGGCTGTCGCCGTGTAGTTCGCCAAACGCCCGCCGTTCAGTGTCGGATAGGAAAGAATAAGATTGGACGAGATGCCCCAGCGGGCGCCCGAAGTCGTCTGGCCGCTGAGAAGAAACGTCGGGTCCACATGGCCGCTTGTCGTCACGGCGGTTTTGAGCGGCACCGACAGAGTCGGCGTGAACGCAAACTTTGTATTCCCGTCTTTGCTTTGGTAAAACTTATAGCGCAGGCCGACCGCGCCGTCGCCGAAGCCGCTTCGGCTGGGGCCGGACGGCCAGAAATAGTCGGGCAGCGTGAGCCGCAGCTCGGTCTTGTCATTTAATCCGGTGCGGAGCAGGATTTCGGGCGCATCGGTGACATGGCCCTGCCCGCTGCTCGCCGGGTAGGCGTTCCGCGTGACCCCACCTTCCACTTGAAGACGACCCTTTGGAACCACATCGCTGCCGTTCGTGAAGCCGGGCCGGTCGGGCGTCACCGCATTGTCCGCCCCCGCCGGCGCGGCGGCAGGGGTCTTCGCCGAAGCATCGTCAGCGTACACCGGCGCGAGAAGCGCCAGGGCAAGCAAAGCCCCCCCGCCCACCCCAATAAAGCCCCAATTCTGGGGAGCCGGAAAAGAAAAGAAGCGCGGCTGCCTCTGGTTCCACTCTGTATGGCTCCCCAGAATTGGGGCTGTATTGGGGTGGGCGGCGGGGGTCTTCATGGCTTCTCCGTGAATTCAAGCGTGCCGAGGACTAGGCGGCGCTGCGTCCTGTCCACGCGCCAGGGCCAGGCCGGACGGCTGAAAATGCCGGTGAGGGTCTGCGAAACCGGGTCGCCGCCGGCGGGCGGGGTCAGCGCCAGCGCCAAAGTGCCGTCGGCGTTTTTAGCCCAGCGCAGCGGCGTCTGCCCGGCGGGCGCATGAGGCCCGGACTCGCGCCAGGAAAAGTGTCCCGTTCCGCCCGCGTCAAACTCAAACTCCAGCAGGGCATTCGCGGACGCTTTCCCGTGCAGGCTGGTTTGCCAGGTCCCCACCGGCGAAGTCTCGGACAATCCCGTCATGCGGCGGGAATGCCAGAGCCAGAGGCCCGCCAGGCAGACAAGCAGCAGCAGAGGCGCGGCAGCCGCCGGCACAACGCGGGAAGAAGAGCTGAGGCGCGGCGGGGCCGGGGCTGCCGAGCGGGGCGGCAGCGGCGGCAGGACAAACTGCATGGTCCGGTTCATCGGATCCGGCGCCTCCGTTCCGGTACGGAACCGATGTCCGCACTGGCGGCAGACCGCCTCCTCCCGCTGGGTCATGGCATGGCAGCGCGGGCAGTATTTTCCGGCGCGGGGTGTTCCGGGCAGTTCCGTACTCATATACGGCTAGTGTACCAAGCGAGCCGCCGAAATGCAAGGGACAGGATTACTTTGTGCAGGACAAACATAAATCAGAGGGGCGAACCTGGCGGCTGCCCCTCTTATTCATGCTCGTCCGCAGAGGCGCCCGGCCTCAAAGCCCGGTCGTTTGCAGGATCGCGCAAATGCTGTAGGCGGCGCTGCATACCATCAGGCCGATCACCGCCAGCAAGTCCCACTGGCCGGCCGAAGTGCGGCGAGACTGTGCCGGGGTCGTGCGCGGGGCCGTGTTCAGGACATCGGCGTCAAGTGTGTGGATCGTCAAAAAAGGGCTGTTCATCGGGTGTCTCCAGGGAGCGTGTCGCTCGGTTTGATGTTTGTATTGTATCCCGGCGCCGCAGACCGCACAGAGACGCCGGTCACACCCGGACTGTGAAAGAAGTCACACCGCGCCAGGAACCGGACGGCGGATTTCAGGCGTAATGGTGTATATTATTCGCAAAGAGTTTCAGAAAAGAGAACCTACCCAGAGTGACACGTTATTTCAACTGTTTGGCGGCGGCGGCTGCCGTTCTGCTCCCGACTGCGGTGCAGGCCGCACCCATTGCCCCTAATTACGGCGCGGTTGTTTCGCAGAGCTTCGACAAGGCCCAGGGCGTGACTGAGACGCATCTGGCGAACGGCCTGACGATTTTGTCCAAAGAAGCCCACGCCGCGCCGGTCGTCTACTTCTCCGTCTGGTACAAAGTCGGCTCGCGCAACGAAATCAGCGGCCAGACCGGACTGTCGCACATCCTAGAGCATATGATGTTCAAAGGCACGACCGACCTGCCGCCCGGCGCGATTGACCACCTGTTTCTGACAAACGGCGGCGAGATCAATGCGTCTACTGCCGAAGACCGGACCGAATACCATGAATTAATTGCATCGGATCGGCTGGAGCTTGCCGCGCGGATTGAAGCCGACCGCATGGAAAACTCCAAGTTCGACCCGACCGAGCTGTCCCACGAAATGACCGTCGTGCGCTCCGAGCTGGAAGGGGATAACAATTCCCCCGGCTACGACTTGTATACCAACACGTTTCTGCCGCAGGCGTTTGAAGCCCACCCGTACCACTGGCCGGTCATCGGCTGGCGCTCGGATGTCGAGGCTGTTTCAGGCCGCCGCGATGTCATCTACGACTACTACCGCAGGCATTATATGCCGAACAATGCCGTTGTCGTCATGGTCGGCGACTTCGACACCAAAAAAGCCGTCGGCATTGTCCAGAAATACTTCGGCGTTTATCCTGCGGGGCAGCTGGAGCAGCACCACATCACCCCGGAGCCGCCCCAGCGCGGCGAAAAGCGCGTCACCCTGAAGCGGCCCGGCACGACCGGCCAAGTGCTGATCGGCTATCATGTCCCCGAAACCGGCCAGCCCGACCATTATGTGCTGGATGTGCTGTCGGGAATTCTGTCCGGCGGACGCTCCGCCCGGCTGTATCAGGACCTCGTGGAAAAAGGCGTCGCCCAGTCGGCCTCGGCAGGCGACGAAGACAACCGCGACCCGTATCTGATGACCTTTGACGGGACGCCGAGCGCAGGCGTCACCAACGCCGCCGTCGAGAACGGCTTGGAAGCGGAAGTCGCGAAGCTGCAAGCCACCCCGGTCACGGCGGATGAGCTGGCACGGGCGATCAAGCAGACTGAAGCGGGCTTTATCTACCAGAACGACAGCGTTTCCGGGCAGGCCAACGACCTCGGCTCCTACGCCGCGATCAACCTGCCGCACTACCGGGACACCTATTTAGACAAGATTCGAGCCGTCACGCCCGCCGACATCCAGCGTGTCGCCAAGGCTTATTTGACTGCCGATAACCGGACCGTCGCCTATTTCGACCCGCAGCCGCTGCCGCCGGGAGCCACGCCCCCTCCGCCGCCCGTCACCGACAACTTCGGCTCCGCGAAGCCTGTCACCGACCCGCGCCAGAAAGCGACTTTGGCCGCTCTGGACAAAGAGTTTAACTCCGTCAGCACCGCCGCCGCGAAGCCCGCGTCCGCGCCGAAGCCCACCCGCGTCGTCCTGCCGAACGGCATGGTCTTGATTGTGCAGGAAAACCACGCCAACAAGACCGTCGCTCTGAGCGGCTTTGTCCGGGCCGGCTCGGCCTTCGACCCCGCCGGCAAGTACGGCGACGCCGAGATGACCGCCGCCATGCTGGGGCGCGGCACGACTACCGAGACCGCCTTGCAGCTTGCCCTGTCCTTAGAGTCGGTCGGCGCAAGCGTCGGCATCGGCGCAGGCGATGAAACGGCGAGCATCGGCGGCGCGAGCCTGTCGCAAGACTTCGGCCTCACGCTGAACACCCTGGCCGATGAATTGCAGCACCCGTCATTTCCGCCGGACCAGATTGCGCGTCTGCGGGCGCAGATTTTGTCGGGCATTGAAGACGCGAAGCAGGACACCGGCGGCACCGGCGGCGCGGGAACGCAGGCCGAGATCGCCTTCCGGCAGGCCATCTACCCGAAAAGCAGTCCGTACTGGGAGCCGACCCTGGACCAGAGCGCGGCGGCAATCAAGTCGCTCACGCGCACCGATCTGCTGTCGTTTTACAGCACTTACTACCGGCCCGACGCGACGGCCTTAGTGGTGGTCGGCGACGTGAACACGCCCGACGTAATCCGCCAGGTCACGGCGGCGTTCGGAGGCTGGCCTAAGCCAAGCACGCCCGCCCCGAAGCTCGTCATCCCCGATGTCCCGCTGCCGGCCAAAGCCCCTGCGCCGATTGTGATCCCGCTGGCCGACGCTCCGCAGACCTCCATTCTGTTCGGCTACAGCGGCGGCCTGACCCAGACCAGCCCGGACTACTACGCCGCCCAGATCTTAAACTACACGCTCGGCGGGGATACGTTCGGCTCCCGTCTCGGCAAGACCATCCGCGACGAAAACGGCCTGGCGTATTCAGTCGACTCCAGCTTCTCGGCCCAGCACGGCGCGGGTCCGTTCCAGGTCTTCATCGGCGCGAACCCGAAGAACGCCGCCCGCGCGATCACGTTCATGCGCCAGATCATCACCCAGGAGCAGCAGTACGGCGTCACGCCCGACGAAGTGCGCCAGGCCAAGCTCTACATCACCGGCTCCTACCCCCTGCGCCTGGAAACCAACGCCGGCGTCGCCGGCGTCCTGAACCTCGCTGAAGACTACGGCCTCGGCCTCGACTTCCCGCAGCGCCGCAACGCCCTCTACAACGCCGTCACCGTCGACCAGGTCAACGCCGCCGCCAAAAAGTACCTCCACCCCGGCACCGGCGTTTTGGTCATCGCAGGCGCGACCCCGCAGTAGAATAACCGTTCCGACTTCCCCAAAGCGCCCGGCCTTCCCCAAGGCCGGGCGTTGCTTTGTTCGGAACTCAGGTAGAATAGCAGCTGTGGAGATTAGCGAAAACCTTTCTTTGTTCGCCGCAGGCGATTTGGAGCCGGAGTCGGAAACGGCGGAGCGCAAGCAGTCTTGGAATGAAGATGGACTGAAGGCTTTGGCGGCTTTCGCCAACACACGCGGCGGGACGCTTTGGATCGGCATTACCGATGCGGGCAAAACGGTCGGCTGGCAGGGGGATGGACATGACCAGGAAACGATCTCCAACCAGATTTCCAACACGCTGCAATGCCTGCCCATCGCGATGACGGTTCAGACCCGTGACGATCTTCCGGTCCTGGTTATCCGAATGTCCCGTGCCGCTTCTCCTATTGCTGTGCGCGGGCGTTACTACCGCCGCGTCGGCAATTCTACCCGCGAAATCCCGGATGGCGAGCTGCCCCGATTTCTTTTGGAGCGAACCGGCCAAAACTGGGATGAGCTTCCGACAGACTTTGGGTTGGATGCCGTTTCGGAAAGGACCGTCGCTGACTTCCGCATTTTGGCCCGTGAACGTCTGCCGGACTTGTCGCCTTCGGATACGACTGCATTAGTTTTGTCGAAACTCCAACTGACGCTTTCTGAAAACCGCCTGAACCGTGCCGGCCTGCTGCTCTTCGGTCAGAACCCGCAGCGGCTCGTCCGAACCGCTTATGTGCAGATTGGCCGGTTTGGAGATGAAGCGACGATCCTGGATGAGAAAACAACGAGCAGCAATCTTTTCGTTCAACTGGAACAAACGATGCAGGCAATACGCGGGTACGTCTTTGTCCGTTATGACATTCCAAAGATGGCGGCGGGTCGTTCGCCTTTGGAAGATTTGCAGCGGCATGAAGTCTGGGAATTTCCTTATGATGCCGTGCGCGAAGCCGTTTTAAATGCACTGGTACACCGGGACTACACCAGTGTTGGGCGCATCCAAATTCGCGTCTATAACGACCGGCTTGTCATCAGCAATCCTGGCAGTTTGCCGGAAGCGCTTACGGTCAGCGATTTGTTCAAGGAACACAACTCGTTCCCGCGAAATCCGGCAATCGCGCAGACAATCTACTACACTCAGCTTATTGAGAAATGGGGAACCGGCACGATCCGAATGCGAAACGCCTGCCGTGCGGAGGGGGCACCGGACCCGGAATTTGAAGCGCGTCCGAACGAGTTTGTTGTGACTCTTCGCAAGGGGCGTGATCAAGCTCCTCGTCAGACCTCTGCTCATGACCAGGAAAATCGCGTCATCGCACTTGCTGCCTCCGAGCAAACAGGGATAAGCCGTCAGGATGTCGTAAACTTACTGAAGTGCGATCCGCAAATTGCTTCTAATCTCTTGCTGCGCTTGAAGCGACAGAAGCGGCTGGTACAGGTTGGGACTCATCGTTGGGCTAGGTATATTGTCCCAATCCAATAACTCTATGCGACATCTATACGACATCTATGCGACATGACGAATAGATTTTGTCAATAGAGTGTCAGTAGATAAAGGCAGATTATGACACTCAAAGAGACTAACGAACTCTTCGCCGCTGACCTGCGCGATCCCGTCTACGCCGCAGGGTACTTGAACATTGCACTGGAAGATAACGGCGTGGAAGGCTTTCTGTATGCACTCCAAAAAGTCGCACGGGTACACGGCATGAGCCAGATTGCTGAAAAGAGCGATCTGCCGCGTGAGTCGCTGTACCGCTCGCTGTCTGAGAAAGGCGACCCCGGCATCAAGCCGCTCGCGCGGGTGCTGGACTCGCTTGGGCTGAGTTTAAGTATCACTCCAAACGCCTCCGGCAGCCATTAAGCCTGCCGGTGTGCCCTGTCCTCGCCGGTATCTCGTGGGCCTCGGTGTCGGTCCAGATATTGCCGAATGATGAGGTGCGGTGACCACGTCCAGGTTGGCTGGTTCTGCTTAATCAATGCTTGGCCGTTACTCTGAAACGCTTTCCATAATAGGCATTATGGTACAATCACCTGTGCGCCGGATTGCTCCTTTAAATGACAGACGAACAATTCATTAATTTTATCAGCGGTTTGTTTGTAAAAGTAGCCCGACCGGAGCATTTTACAAACTTCACGCATTGCTCGGAGTGCCTTGAGCATGATGAAACGCTTCAAGCTTACACGGTGGGGACACTGCCCTTAGAGCCGATGATTCATAGCGGATGGGACCCAATTTGCTTCATCAATTCAGAAGGGTTTCAATATTATTTTCCGGCACTTGTACGGCTGGCACTAACAACACCAGTAACGGAGCAAGAAGACTCGTATATTCCACAACTGCTGTTTCATCTGTCCAGCCCAAACCAGCCTGTGCAACACTTTTCTTTATTTACACAGGAGCAAAAAGAAGCTGTTCTGGCTTTGTTACATCATATCCATGAGCGCCACCAAGAAACTATCGTACTATATGGAGATGAAGACACCCTAGAAACAGCAATAAATCAATGGAAAAATGTCGTGACAGGAGGGAGAGCTTGAATACCTACAAAACGATACTACTAGATACGCTCTCTTTCCATAATAGGTATTATGCGACCGGCTGCACTGCATAATGTATATTAGGGTGTTTGTTGGAACCAAATCAGGCGCAGGGATCTTTATGATATGTCTAAAAAATACGGCTTGATCGGCGGTCTGTTAGCAGTTCTTCTCTGCATTGGTGGTATTGCCTGGCTGTACTTTTCGAGCGGAAACGACGAAGTCGGTCCGCTCACTGTTTTCTTTCTAATGCTGCTGGTTATCCCCGCGTGTGCTGTGGCCGCTTTCATCGGCTGTCTTATTGGGTTAGGGTTAGCTGCTCTGGTTCACCGGCGACAACGTGTTTCTCCTAAATTATATGTCAGTGTTGCGCTCGTTCTCATAATCATATTTGCCACGATATACACAAATCACTAAAACTACCTCAACGAAACGGGAGTTCTTGTTCCACGCTCAGGTGATCTCTTTCAGCGCGTCGTTGGTGTCCCGATGCCTACAGGGATTTTCATCAGGAAAGCAAGTTCTACTGACTTTCCCGACAATCCTACGGATTGGCTATCTCTGACCGTACCCAAAGAGGAACGGACAAAAATACTGGCAGCAGGTCACTTTCATCCGAACTACGGCCTCGTCGGTGTCGGGGGGTTCTATCCCACTCCGAAGGAAATAGCGAAACGTCACAACTGCATTGTAGGTTTAGGGAATAACCATCCTCCGCCTTGGTGGACACCAGCATACAAGCCAAATCGCTACGTTGTCTTTGAAGAAGACGAGCGAACTGAAGACAAAGACGATTTAATATTTCATTATCTCGTCGCCTCTCCGAGTGGCAATTTATCTCGTCGCCTCTCCGAGTGGCAATTTATCTCGTCGCCTCTCCGAGTGGCAATACTGTGTACGCAGCCCGGATCACACCCGGTTAAGCACTTACTTCAAAGCAAAGTACATACTGTGGTATTTATCGGTAACAGTTTGAATAGGACTTGCCCTTTTACGCAGAAATCGAAAACACTCATGCCATTAGTTGATAACCGAGTGACTCAATCGCCCTGGATGCTGGGCTGTCTTTGGCCGACGCTGCTAGGCATTTTGGGAGCGGCTACTGGCGCATTTTTGTTTCCTCTTATTTTGTTGATGCGTATGGACTTTGCAAACGGAGATGAAACGATCTTCAGCATTGGGTTCGGATTGGGTTCGGCGGTAGCGGGCGGAGCGATTGGCGGATTTGTCTGCGGCTTCGGGGGTTGGTTTATCGGCTGGACAATTGTGGGTTGGCGGATACGTCGGCGTTCACGAAAGAAGTATTCAAAGTTGTGATGTATTCTGCGCTGTAGGCGTTTGGTCTTCCCAACTTTTGACCCGATAATCGGCCCTAAACGGGTGTCTACCGGCTTATTCATAAGAACGAAATAGGCATGAAGCGTAAAAAAATCAGGCGCGTGGTGCTGTGGATACTTATCATTGTGGCCTGTATTTTGGTCGCAACTGTATTAGCATCTCTTGTTGCTGCTTACAAGGTTGTCAACGAGGAATAGGCTGTGATTGGGTGGATTTTGTGTTGCTGTCTACGGGTAGACTCTGCAATGTTCGCCCTAGACAAACGCCGTGAATCAAAATAAGAGGAACACAAATTATGCCGAATACCAACGCTCCCGCCGACCCGAACCAAGCTGAGAAAGTGGGGTTAGCTGCTCTGGTTCGTTGGCGGCAACGTGTTTCTTCTAAAATATAAGAAGTTGTTCTCAAACTCAATACCCTTCATATATAGGAGTTACGCAGTTGGAGAATAAATCAGCGCGAACGGGACATTCAAACTACTCGCATTTTGCGTTCAACTGCGTAACTCCTAATATAGTCTTCCTGGATTGCCTGCTAAGCGAATCAAATCAGGCATGGCTTCGTTCTGTGGAGGGGCACATCTTGAGCCAGATATGACTTTGAAAACACTGTCTAAGACCCGATCAGTAGCCCAGTTTTTTGGGCTTGATCAACTATCGCGTGTAATACGGTTTGAACTACGAGGCCAAGATGGATAATTTGCCCGGCGGCTTGCTAATCTTCCATGATTATGTCCATTACTACCATTTAGCGCAGCGCTTTATCGCAGTAAGTATTGTCACCACAAGTTTGCTATGTGTACTGTTTTTTTTTGCAGAGCCGTAGAAATGGTCCAACAATACGAAGATGGCAGACCAGTGCTGCCATCATCATATGTTTTGACCTGATAAGCTTCGGTTGTTACACGCTTGCTTTTTTCGCGATACATAGAAGCCTAGCCTTCAATGTTTATCCACTATTTGGCTGGGCTAGCTTAACCGTCCTTGTTAGTCTTGTGCTATTTTGGCAACTCAGAACTAATCATGAGAAACACAAAACGGACTGAACCCTTCGGATGAGACAAATAGCTAGGGTGTATCGGAGTTGTCTAGGTCATCATAGTGAGTAGAGAGATACAGCCATATTATGCAGGAGGAAAGTAGCATTAGTACAAAAAACTCTATCCGACTCGTGCTTTGTTACACCCTCCTATGGACCTCAATGTTTGAAGCAGTGGAATATCTTCTCCACGACGCTTACGGCCTGTTTATGTTGTTCGATTGGCAGCTATTTGTTCCTCAAATGGCTGTTTTACTCTGCCTGCATCTGCCGATGGTCGTGCTGTTTCGACGCCTACGAGGGCTGCAAAATAGGAATGCGCTAATATTGACATCGACCATTTGGGGATGTGTCCTCGCGCCAGTGCAGTGGACGATCTACAACGCTCTGACGGGGGGAAATGATTCCGGTTGTGATCCCTACACCGGCTTGATCAACTGGGGCTGCGGCATTTCACCCTTAGCCATGGCTGCTTTCTTAGTGGCCGGAGGAGTGAGCGGCTGTCTGGCGGGCTGGATTTTGGCGAAACCCCATTCAGGCAACGGAACCCATCGCAATACGGTAACATGACATTTGGCTACTACCCCTGCCGATGAAAACCAGCCCCCGCTGTTCGATTGAATCTCATCGGGTGTCATTCCCCGAAGCTTGCTTCGTTACCTGATTTGCGTCTTTATTCGGTATGATGTGTTGGCATGAGCGAACACACTATGAGCGAATACATCCACAAAAGCCACAATGTCTCGGTGCTGTTGTACCACGCGGTTTGCCCGACGAAGTACCGCCGCGCTGTCGTCACAGACGAAGTGGATGCCGTGCTGCGGCGGGTCTGCTTTGACATCAGCAATCGCTACGAGATCACGTTTCTTGAGATCGGTACTGACCAGGATCATGTGCATTTCCTGGTTCAGTCGGTGCCGATGTACAGCCCCAAGAAGATCGTTCAAACGATCAAGAGCATTACAGCCCGTGAGATACTGCGCCGTGTGCCGTCGGTGAAGGCGCAGCTTTGGGGCGGCGCGTTCTGGTCAAGCGGCTACTACATCAACACGGTCGGGCGCAACGGCACTGAGGAAACGATCCGCCATTACGTCGCCAGCCAGGGACGCGAAGCTGAATACCGCAAGTTTCCGGCAGAGGAGGGGCCGCCCGCCTCGCAGTTGGAGTTGTTTTAGACGCAGTGGCTTCCGCTACCTTCTTTTAGATACACCGTAGCTTGCTACGGCGAGTTTTCATTGGGTTTACTGCCGCTGTCTACGGGTAGACTTGGCAATGTTCGCCCCAGACATACGGCGCGAATTGAGATAAGAGGAATAGAAATCATGCCGAACAATCAAGCTCTCGCTGACCCGAACCAAGTTGAGGAGCGCACTAGCTTTCAGACCAGCGCGGCGTGGGCGCCGGAGCTTCAGCTTGGGTCCGATGTCGCGATGTGCTATGGGATTGACCCGACGCTGGCGGAGCGCATCGCCGGGTGGAAGGCGCAGGGATACCGGGTTCATGTGATGACCGGGGTTTCGTGGGGGGAATATCAGGATTACTTATATGGACGCTTTGACGGGGTCAACCATGAAGACGAAGCGCAGACCGAGCGCAGCGGACGGAAAATCTCGCACGGCGGCGACGTGTATTATATGTCGCCCGGCGAGAGCTTCGGCCGGTTTCTGTCGCAGGGGGTCCAGCGGGCGCTGGACGCCGGGGCGGAAGGCATTCATCTGGAAGAGCCGGAGTTCTGGGTGCGGGGCGGCTGGAGCGAAGGCTTCAAGCGCGAATGGCAGGCGTATTACGGCGAACCATGGACCGCGCCGGATACCTCGCCCGACGCCCAGTACCGGGCGTCGCAGCTGAAATACTATTTGTACCGGCGGGCGCTGACCCAAATCTTTGACTTCGTGAAAGCCTACAACGCCGAGCATGGCACCGACGCCAAGTGCTATGTCCCGACCCACAGCCTCATCAACTACGCCCACTGGGGGATTGTCAGCCCGGAGTCGAGCCTGCTTGAAGTCGGGGCGGACGGCTTTATCGCGCAGGTCTGGACCGGCACGGCCCGCGAGCCGAATGTCTACGAAGGGGTCAAAAAAGAGCGAACATTTGAAACAGCATTTTTGGAATACGGCGCGATGATGAATGTCGTCCGGGCCGGCGGCAAGACAGTCTGGTTCCTGAACGACCCCATTGAAGACAACCCGGACTACTCCTGGCGCAACTACCGTTTCAACTGGGAAAGCACCCTGACCGCCTCCCTGCTGTGGCCGCAGGTGTGGCGCTTTGAGGTCATGCCCTGGCCGGAGCGCATCTTCCGGGGCAAGTATCCCAAACAAGACAAGGCCGAGCGCACGCCCGGCAAGCCGGTGGAAAAAGAACCGCTGCCGGCGGCCTACGGCACGGAGCTGATGACGGTCATCAACGCGCTGAACGACATGAACCAGCCGCAGACCGAGTGGCAGTGCGGGACCCAGGGCGTGGGCGTGGTGGTGGCCGACACCCTGATGTTTCAGCGCGGCGGCCCGTCGCCGTCGGACCCCAATTTAGGGTCCTTCTACGGGCTGGCGATGCCGCTTCTGAAGCGCGGCCTGCCGGTGGAGCCGGTGCAGATGGAAAATGCCGCCCTGCCGGGCGCACTGACGCCGTACACCGTCCTGCTTTTGACCTATGAAGGCATGAAACCAGCCAGAGCCGAGGACAGCGCGGCGCTGGCCGAATGGGTCAAGTCCGGCGGCGTTCTGGTATTTATCGACGACGACAAAGACCCGTTCAACACGGTCCGCGCCTGGTGGAACACGGACCCGCACTCGTACCCGAACCCTCGCGCCGCCTTGTTTGACCATCTGGGCCTCGCGGCGGACACCGCCGCCGGAACACACGCCGTCGGGCAAGGCACCCTGATTTATGACACGGTCAGCCCCGCCGCGCTGACATACCGCCCCGACGGAGCCGATCATGTCCGCCAACTGGTCCAAAGCGCCTGCTCCGCCGCGCAGCTCGCCTACAAAGAAACCAATTATCTTGCCCTGCGCCGTGGCCCATATGTGGTTGCCGCGGGTCTGGACGAATCGCTGTCCGATGCGCCGCTGACGCTGGAAGGCCGCTTTGTGGATCTATTTGAAGCCGACCTGCCGCTTCTTTCCTCGGTTGCCCTGACTCCCGGCCGCCGGGCTTTTCTTCTCGATCTCGACCGGGTGCAGGCCGAAAGCCCGGTCATACTGGCGGCGGGGGGTAAGACGCTCGGCACCGAAACTCTTCCCGGCGGCGGTTTCCGGTTCCACGCCGCCGGCCCCGCCGGGACGGAAGCCGCCGTCCGCCTGCGCCTGGACACCGTGCCGCAGTCCGTCACCGTCGGCGACACTCCGCTCCCGCCCGTTGCCCAGGCGTGGGATGCCGAGACAAACACGCTCCTGCTGCGCTTTCCGAACTCCGCGTCCGGTCAGTGGATTACGCTGCGTTAGGGAAGAGTGCTGCGCTCAGGAGCCGCCGCGTTATCCGCCGCGCATCCCCGTCAGACCGGTCGCGCGGTCGCCGGTGGTGTCGGCGGTGGACGACGGCTGGCCCAGATCGGTTGCGTCCAGGTCGCCGCCGGTTCTGTAGTCCCCGGTTTCGCTGGCGGCGGCATTGCCCATGGTTCCCCGGCCCAAATCTTCGCCGTTGCTGCCCGGCGGCATTTCCGGCACGGCGTTGCCTTCGCTGATCGCGCCGCCGGGCAAAATCTCCGTTTCACCCAGTCCGGGAATATGAATCTTCTCGTCGTCTTGCATGATGGGGTCCTCGCTTCAGTCACAATACCGCGCTTTTCTTCCTCGCCAAACCCGAAGCGATTGCCAAACCGCCGAAAATCGGGTAAACCTATGGCAGACACTTCAACAGCAAGGATACTGACCGATGGAAAGCCGCACTGACCCGATGGCCCCCAATACAGTCGGCGATGACTCTGCCGATGCCGAAATTACCGGCGAACAGGAACCGCTTAAAATGCACGAAGAAGGCTACGCCCCGCCGCCGGGCGCCCTTGATACGGCGTTCCCGGATACCAGCCCGACGGAAAGCGCCCAAAGCGACCCCGGAATGTTCGGCGACCCGCCGCCGGACCCGGATCTCGCAAAGTGGCGCAGTGAAGATTTGTCGGGCGACCCCGGCCAGCTCCCCGGCTCGCGTGATCCCAGCACCCTCCACAGCGTCGAGAACGACGACCGGCCTGGCCCGAAAGAAGGCGGGACGCCCTACGACGCCGAAGGCACAAGCGGGTCGGAAGGGGAGTAACCCACCCCGCTTCGTTCCTCAGCGACCCTCCCGAAGCGGGAAGGTAAGGAGCAAGACAGAGAGCAGAAGGGCGCAGCAAGCAGCGCCCCTACGCTGCATCCTAAACTCTTGACCTTCCCGCTTCGGGAGGGTCGCTGAGGAACGAAGCGGGGTGGGTTCCAAAATCGCTATGCCTTTCCATCTTTCTGTGTCGCCCCTGCATCTTGTCCTGCTCCTGCTGGCCGCGTTTGCCGCCGGAGCCATTAACTCGGTCGCCGGAGGCGGGACACTGCTGACGTTCCCGGTGCTGCTGTCGGTGCTGGGCGGGGTGCCGAACGGCTCCGTCATCGCGAACGGGACCAGCACGGTCGCGCTGGTGCCGGGGTCCATGAGCGCGTTTTGGGGCTACCGCTCCGAAGTCGCAGGCCAAAAGCGCAGCTTGGTCGAGATGGCTGTGCCGAGCCTGCTGGGCGGCGCGGTCGGCGCGTACTTAGCAACGCACGTCTCGTCGGCCCTGTTCAGCCGCCTGGTCCCCTGGCTGATCTTCGGCGCGACGTTTCTGTTTTTGATCCAGGACCCGGTCCGCAAGTGGATTGGACGGGGAACGGCGGACGATGCAAACGCTCCGCCGCGCCCGCTCGGCGTCGGCGGCATGGTGTTTCAGTTCTTCGTCGCGATCTACGGCGGCTTTTTCGGCGCGGGGATCGGAATACTCATGCTGGCCGCGCTGGGCTTTTTAGGGCAGACGAACATCCACCGGATGAACGGCCTTAAAAACTTCGCGGCGGTCTGCATCAATGGGGTCGGGGCGCTGACATTTATTTTCTACCGGCGGGTAGACTGGACGCTGGCGCTCTTGATGATGGCGCTGGCGATCACCGGCGGCTACGCCGGGGCGGGCCTGGCGCAGCGGGCGGGCCAGGCCAATGTCCGGCGTCTGGTCATCGGGATCGGGCTGGCGTTCGGCGCCTGGACCCTGTACGGCCAGCTTCATCCCCACTAGACCTGAAATTCGAGGAGAAATATGCCGCCGAAACCGGAAACACAGCAAACAGAAACACAGCAAACAGAAACACCGCCGAGCAATGACTTGAACACGAAACCCAGCCAGGACGATACGGAGCCGCGCTGGCCGGCGGCCATCGGCCTGCTGGCGGCGACCGGCTTGTTTGCTGTCCTGCCGCAGTATTTGTCGTTCGGGCCGCGCTGGCTGCCGGCAGTCATTGTCAGCGTGCTGGTAGTGCCGACGTTCATCGCGCACCAGCGGGGACACCACCGGGTGAACCGTATTTTAGGGCTGACGGTGGCTGGGGTGGAAACATTCTTTTTGATCGCGTCTTTGATCAAGCTCGTGGACAGCCTGCTGGAGCCGCATGTCGGGGCGCATACCCTGCCGCCGGTCCGGCTGCTGCTGTCCGCCGGGGCGCTCTGGTTTACGAACGTGCTGGTGTTTGCCCTCTGGTACTGGCATTTAGATGCCGGCGGGCCGCACCAGCGCGACAATCAGGCCCGCTATGCGCCGGATGCGTTCCTGTTTCCGCAGATGACCATGAGCGACAAGAAGCTGGCTGAGGCCGGGATGACCGACTGGTCGCCCGGCTTCATGGACTACCTCTTTTTGGCGTTCAATTCCAGCACGGCCCTGTCGCCCGCCGACACCGCCGTTTTGTCCCGCTGGGCCAAGCTGCTGATGATGATCCAGGCCACTATTTCGCTGACAGTCATCGCCGTTCTCGCCGCCCGCGCCATCAACACGCTCAGTTAGGACACTTATGCCGGAAGAAATCGAAGTGCCGCTGGAACACCTGCACGAGCAGATCGCCGATGCCCACGAAGAAGCGCACAGCAAAGCGCACGGCGAAGCGCACGGCGAAGCGCAGAAAGACGGCGGCAAAAAAGAACACGCGGACTGGACCCGGTCCATCGCCGTCGCAACCGCGATTCTGGCCGTCGTCGCCGCCGTCGGCTCGCTCCGGGCGGGTCTGCTGGTCAACGAAGCTTTGCTTGCGAAAAACGACGAAATCAGCCTGCGGACCCAGGCCACCGACCAGTGGAACTACTACCAGTCCAAAAGCATCAAAGGCGTGGTCTATCTGACGACTGCCCAGCTTCTGCCGCCCGGCTCGCCGCAGGTGGCGAAAAGTCAGGCCGAAGCCGCCCGCTATGGCCGCGAGCAGAGCGCCATCCAGGCCAAAGCCGAAGATCTGGAACACGCCGCCGATGTCAGAGACAAAGCCTCCGAACATGATATGGACCGCCACCATATCTTTGCGTTCTCGGTCTCGCTCTGCCAGATCGCCATCGCCCTGTCCGCCATCGCCGCCCTCACCCGCAGCCGCCGGGTCTGGATGTTTAGCCTTGCCGCCGGCGCGGCGGGAGTCCTCGCCCTCATCGGCGGCTTCTTCGGCTACATCCTGCCGTTCGCGTTCTAATTTGGGAAAACTTATGACAGAAACAGAGTTGCTTTCTTTGTTGACTTCTCTGCGTCTGGAGTCGCAGGAAGCGGAGTGGATTGAGTTCAAGCACAATAAGTATTATGTGCTGTCAATAGATGATGTTGCACTTATGAATTTGTGATGTTCTTATATCCCCTTTATATCCCCTTCAGGCGCAACTATGCGTTGCCGTCTTAATTCGTCAGCGCCAGAAGCTGCTCGGCGAATTATGCCTGCTCAGTGCCTTTCTTGCCGTCGAAAGCCAGCGCACGAACAATGCCCGGCTTTCGGCGGCGAAGAGGCCGCCTTCGATTTCCGGGGTACGGCTTTCCAGACTTTTTCTTTTAGGGAAGGGCGGCAAACAAAAAAGCCCGGCACAAAACGTGCCGGGTTCAGCTACTTGTGCTTCGGGCCGATGTCGCCGGCGACCTCCGCGCCGAGGTCGCTGTCGTTGTTTTGGCCTTCGTCTATCGCGTCGCTCTCCGTGACAAGCTGCCGGTCGCCGTCGGGCTGGCTGTCCATCTCGGCATCCGTCTTTGCGTCAAATTGGTCGTCGTGTTCGGTATCCATGCTTAGTCTCCCGAACGGGGTGTACCTGAACGGCGGGCCTGGAGAAACGCACGGACGCACGCCGGGTCCCACTGCGAACCCGCGCCGTCTTCTAAAATGGCAAGCGCACGGCCCGGCTCCATGCCTTTGCGGTAGGGCCGGTCGGCGGTCATGGCGGAGTAAGCATCGGCGACAGCCATGATCCGCGCCGAAAGCGGCGTTTCTTCCGCCGTCAGCCCGAACGGGTAGCCGCCGCCGTCCCAGCGCTCGTGGTGGTGGCGCACGGCGTCCAAGACCTCCTCAAAGCCGGGAACCGCGCCGACAATCACCGATCCCATCAGCGGGTGCTGCTTGATCGCTTCGTAGTCGTCGTCGGTGAGGCGTCCGGGCTTCCGCAAAATGGCGTCGGGAACCCCGATCTTGCCGACATCGTGGAGCAGTGCGGCGACTTCAAGAGTCCGCTGGGCCTGGGCGTCCAGGCCCAGCGACGCGGCGATCTGCCGGCACAGGTGCATGACATCTTCGGAGTGGCGGCGGGTGTAACGGTCTTTGTTGTCCACCGCCGTCACCAGCGCGTCCAGCATCGTGAAGCCGCCGACGGATTCGGCGAGCGAGCGGCGCACCGAGAGCGCATGGCTGTCGGTGTCGCCGCCGGACTTTGCGACCCGCAGCCGGGCGTCGGCGGCTTCCAGAAGCGCGGTCTGGGTGACGCCGTCATCCGGGAAACACGCCAGGCCGACCGAGAGCGTGAATGGAATGGCCGTCTCGTAGCCCGGCGGGCGGTATTCCGCCTGCGCGGCGGCGTCGCGCAGCCGGCCCGCCAGCGCCTGAGCCTTTTCACAGGATGCGCCGGGCAGCAGCAGGGCGAACTCATCGCCGCCGAACCGGGACAGCACATCGCCGGGCCGGCAGACCGCCTCGAAGATGCGTGAAATCCGGCGCAAAACATCGTCGCCCGCCGGATGTCCGTAAGCATCGTTGAAGAACTTGAAGTTGTCCAAGTCCACCAGCAGCACCGCTCCCTGCCTGCGGCTCGTCCCCGCGTCATCCACCGCTTCTTTGAGGCGATTGTGAAACGCCCGATGGTTCAAAAGGCCCGTGAGCGGGTCATGGTCCGCCCGCGCCAGCGCGTCCGCCAGCAGCGCTTCGGTTTGAACCAGCAGCGCTTCACGCTCCTGCTCCATCGCCGTGCGCTCGGTGATGTCGCGCAGGTAAAGGGTGTAAAGCGGCTCTCCCTCCGTCTCCAGCGCGGTCGCGGTCAGCTCGGCCTGGAAGTCCGTGCCGTCGCGGCGCTGCACGGGCATCTCGACGCGCCGGTGCAGCGCCGGCCAGCCGCCGGATTTCAGGTGATACTGGAGGCCGTCCTGGTAAGAGTCCCGAAGCGGCGGCGGCAGGATCAGGTCGGCGATCGGCGCTCCTTTGGCTTCCGCCTCCGTCCACCCGAACGCGGCTTCGGCGGCGTGGTTCCAGTCGGTGACCCGGCCGGCGGCGTCAACCGAGATGATGCAGTCCAAAGCAGAGTTCAAGATAGCGGCTTTGTGGGCTTCGCTCCGGCGCAGCTTCTCGTGGGCATCGACTTCGTCGGTGATATCGCGGGCGAGGGACGCGCAGCCGATGCTCTTCCCCTCTTCGTCGGTCAGCGGCGTGTTGTACCAGTCGCACAAAATCAGCGTGCCGGACTTGGTGCGGTTGAAGTTGGTGGAGCGTGTCCCGCCGGTGCCGGAAAGAAGGCCGAGCCGGACCTGTTCCAGACGGATCTGCTCTTGTTCGGGAACAATTAAATCAACAATGCTCTGCCCGACCGCTTCTGCCGCCGAATAGCCGAAAATCCGCTCGGCGGCGGGGTTCCAGCGGGTGATCGTCATGTCCGGGGCGATCTCAAGCGCAGCCAGCGGCATCTGCTGGACATGAAAAGCGAACTGCTGCTCGGAGCGCCGAAGCGCGTCCTCCGTGCGGACCCGCTCCGTGACATTCTGCGCGATTGCCATCAGCGCGTTCCGCCCGCCGAACTGCACCGGATGCGACGAGACTTCCGCCCAGATCAGCGTGCCGTCTTTGGCTTGATGCCGCCGAATGCCGCGCTTGCCGCCGAACGCGCTGGAAGCGAACAAAGTGCGGACCTTCGCGGCAAGGCGCAGTCGCCCTTCTTCAGGCCAGAGGTCGGAAAGCGAAAGCGCCAGAAACTCAAAGCGCGTGTACCCATACAGCGCCAGCGCCGCTTCGTTGACATCCAGAAATTGCAGGGTTTGAAGGTCAAAGACCCACATGGGGTAGGGATTTTCGGAAAACATCTGCCGGTGCAGCGTCTCGGTCTCTTGGGCGGCAAACAACGCGCGGCGCAGCTCAAGCTCGGAGACGACCGACGCGGCGAGGTCCCGCAGCGTGTCCTGCTCGCTTTGGCAAAACTCGCGCGGCCGGGTATCCAGCAGGCAGAGCGTGCCAAGCACGGCCCCGCCGGGCGCCAGCAGCGGCGTGCCGGCGTAAAAGCGCAGGGGCGCCGGCCCTAAGACGCGCGGCAGGCAGCAAAAACGGGGATCGAGCAGTGTGTCTTGGACGGTCAGCGCCTGCCGCAGTTCGACAACCTGGGGACAGGGGGTGCTGCTGCGGTCCACTTCGGGAGGCAGGGCGTCGCAGCCCGGCCCGCCGACCGACTTGAACCACAGCCGGTCCCGGTCCACCAGGCTGACCGCGCTCACCGATACGTCAAACAGACGCGCGGCAAGGGCCGTGAGCCGGTCAAAGGCGGCTTCCGGCGGCGTGTCGAGAACGGCGCAGCTCCGAAGCGCGTCCAGCCGTGCGTCTTCGCTCAGCGGAGAAAAGCTGCCTTCTTCGGCAAGCTGTTTTGCGCGAGGAGGGGAGGAATGCGATGGCGGTACAGCGTTCTTTTCCTGCATCCTAAGTCTTTCCTGCGTTTCGTTTTTCTTTTTCGTCTTTCTGCGCGGCGGCAGCGGCCGTCTCTCAGGGCACAAGCCGGGTTTCAGGGCACAAGCCGGGTTTCATCAGATGAACCTGTATCTTACCCTACTTTGTCCGATTCAGTGAAGGTCAAATCCCCATCGGTTCGGAGAGCAAGAAACTTGTATGCCAAGACACTGGAGGGCCAGGAGCTGAATGCCTTGCTCCTCTTTAGTTTCCCCGTGTAAATGCCAAAGATAGAAGCAGAAACGAGGGAACCGGGATGAGAAGACGCCTCTGCTGTTTTTGCTCTGTTCTTCTTTGCTTTTGCAAGACACAATGAAAAACCTTCCGAAGAGCGCACAGATATATTTAACCCTGATTGGCCTGCTGGGGGGGGCTGCCGCCATTTTTGCCGGCCTCATGCCGGCCCAGAAAGCGGATGCCGGGCCGTGGGAGCTGCTGAGCTACCTGGTGCTGGCCGCGCTGGTTGCCCGGTCGAAAATCCGCCTGATGCAGCGCCGCTCCGAAAAAGATCAGTCCGAGAAAGACAGCTCTGAAGAAGACAATTCTGAAGAAGACAGCGTCACCATGTCGCTGGCGTATGTGCTGACTTTTACGGCGATGCTGCGGTTTGGACCCTCCGCCGCCCTGCTGGTCGGCGCGGTCGGCAGCCTGTCGAGCTGCCTGTATCCGAAGCGGCAGGCGCTGTATCAGCTTTTGTTCAATGTTGCGCTGACGATGGTGGAGACCCTGGCCGCAAGCTTTGTATTTCTGGGCCTCAACAACGGCTCGCAGACTTTGCGGAACCCCGGCAGCTACCCGGCGGTCGCCGCCGCCAGCCTCACGTTTTTTCTGATCAACACCGGCGGGGTCGCCGCCGTCATCGGCCTCTGCTCCGGGCAGCCGGCGTTCCGGGTCTGGCGCACGACGTTTCTGTGGACCGCGCCGTCGTTCTTCGCCGGCGCGTGCGTCTCCACCCTGGCCCTGCTGCTGTTCAGCACCCACTCGGCGTACATTTTAATCCTGCTGTCGCCGCTCGGCTGGGTGCTGTACCAGAATTATGCCACCACGACCGCCCGAACGGAAGAAAAACAGCAGCATATCGAAGAATTGCAGCTCGGCAAGGAACATCTGGCCGACCTGTATCTCGCGACCATCAAAAGCCTCGCGCTGGCGATTGACGCGAAAGACCAGTACACGCACCAGCATATTCTGCGGGTGCAGCGCTACTCGGTCGCCGCCGCAAAGCATTTAGGATTGACCGGCAGCGAGCTGGAAGCGATCAATACGGGCGCTCTCCTGCACGACATCGGCAAGCTGGGCGTTCCCGAATATGTCCTGCTGAAGCCCGGACGACTGACCGACGAAGAGTTCGCCAAAATCAAGCAGCACCCGGAAATCGGCGCGGCGATTCTGGACCCGGTCGAGTTCCCCTGGCCGGTCCTGCCGGTGGTCCGCTCGCACCACGAAAAGTGGGACGGCACCGGTTATCCGGACGGCCTCGCCGGCGAAGACATCCCCCGGACGGCGCGAATTCTCGCGGTCGCCGATGTCTATGACGCCCTGACTTCCTCGCGCTCTTACCGCAATGCGTGGACCCACGAGCGGGCCTGCGAAGTGATCAAAAAAGACCGCGGGACGCACTTCGACCCGGTTATTGCCGATGCGTTTTTAGAAGTGATTACCGGCGTCGTGGAAGAAATGGCGCGGGAAGGCGACGGCCCGCTGTTTGCCGCCGAGCCGGCCGCCGCAGCCGTGTCCAGCTTGTCGGACCAGGCTGCACGGGCCATTCATCAGGCGTCGTCGGAGCTGTGGGCCTTGTACGAAGTCGTGCAGACCCTGTCGTCAAGCGTCGGCCTGGAAGAAACGCTGGAGATTTTAGGCCGCAAGCTGGAAGCCCTGCTGCCCGGCACGACCGCGCTGTTTTTGCTGCGCCCGACCGACAGCGAGGCGCTCAAGACCGAAGAAATGATCGTCCGGTCGGCGGTCGGCATCAACCGCGAGTTCTTTGCCGGCGCCCGGACACTCGGCCTCACTTCGGCGTCGGTCGCCCGCACCCGGAAGACCTTCCTCGGCGAGTATGATGCCGACGATTTGCTGCTGATCTCGTCGCAGACCACCCAGTGGACCCCGCTGCAAACCGCGCTGATCGTGCCGATCTCCCATCAAGGCGAAGTGCTGGGAACGATCAACCTGTACCATCCGAGCGCCGGCGCCTTCAGCGCCCACGACAGGCAGCTTTTAGAGACGATCGCCGACCGGGCGGCGACCGCGCTGTATAACGGCCTCTTGTTTGACCGGACCCGCTCCCATGCGTTTACCGACCCGCTGACCGGCCTATACAACATTCGGCACATCACCCAGCATGTGGAAGACTGCTGCCGGGAAGAAAGGCCGTTTGCCCTGCTGTGTTTGGATCTCGACTCCTTCAAGCCCATCAACGATAATTTCGGCCACCAGAAGGGCGACCAGGTCCTGCGCGATCTGTCCGCGCTGTTTTTGTCCGCGCTGCGCCCCGGCGACATCGCCGCCCGCTACGGCGGCGACGAGTTCCTGATCTATGTCGAGGGAGCCGCCGCCGAGGACGCCGAGATTTTGGCCGAGCGCCTGCAAGCCGCCGTGGAAAATTACGATCCGGGCCTCATTCACCCGCGTCTCGGCGCCCTGCACCTCGGCGTCTCCATCGGCTACGGCTGCTTCCCCGTCGACGGCACCGATTTCGCATCGCTGATCGGCGACGCCGACGCGCATATGTACCGCCAAAAGACCGAGCGCAAGCTCGGCAGCCTTGCGGGGGAAGGCCGGACTGCCTCCGCTTTGCATTCCCCGGACCTGCACACGCTCGGCAGCGAGTTCACGACCTTGCCCCGCGCGGCATAGGAACGAGGCGGGGTGGGTTCTTATTGTTCATGCAGGGTGACGCCGTGCTTTTTGGCGGCGG
Organism: Capsulimonadaceae bacterium; assembly: GCA_965277885.1. Classification (GTDB taxonomy): domain Bacteria; phylum Armatimonadota; class Armatimonadia; order Armatimonadales; family Capsulimonadaceae; genus JANXMY01. The sequence continues at coordinate 3,106,587 of CBDIDS010000003.1, forward strand.
CTTCAATGCGGCTTTCGATCTTCTTCACGTCTTCCGGGCTGTATTTGTCGGCGTCGTTTTTGTGGTGGATGTAGCTCCACGCGGACCGGATATGCTCCGGGGTGTCGATCGGGTACTTTTTGTTCGTTGGGTCGGCAAACTCCACATTGCCGTATTCGTGTTCGCCGTGTTCCGGGCTGACATCGCTTCGCTTTGCAATTTCGTCGCTCATAGCAGTCTCCTTCCAGTGTGCTGTTGTTAAGCCGCTGATACCCGCCGGTAACTCCTCCCAAACGCGCCGGGCGCAAAGTTTCTTGTATCCTTTTCTCGTATTCCTCGCAGTGAGCCGCGCTTCCTCAAACGGCACAATGAGAAAGAGGGTTCATGCCGCCCCCGATCAAGGCACGGCGGCAACGCCGGGGCGCAACGCCGACGGGTCTGTGCAAATCTCCCGCCGCACAGAGAACCGGGCCGCCGCAGGGCGATTTTTCGGGCAGGTTTTGAACCACATCAGCATCCTTCGCATCCGACAAACGCAAACCCGGCGAAAGCCGGGGACGCAAAGCTGCGGGCCTTCCACTTGCCTTCCGGGCAGTGATGGCAGCCGAGCCGCCGAACTGCGGCGATCACGAAGGAATTAACATCATGCAAGACAACAACAAACACGACAGCAAAAAGATCACGCAAGACAAGACACGCACCGCGCACCGCGCAGGCCGCGCCTTGCGGGCGCCGGCGGCCCTCACCGGGCTGTTCCTCGCCGGAGTTTCCTGCGCCGGAGTTTCCTGCGCCGGAGTTTCACTTGCGGGCTTTGCTCAGGCCGCCCCCGCCGCACCGAAGACCGATGCCGCGCTTTCCCAGGCGCTGGCCGCCCCGGCCAAAACAGGCTGGATCGGGGTCATCGTTCGTACCCCCGCACCCTTAACCGCGGCCCAGGAGTCGCAGATGACCGCGCTCGGCGCCGACATCGTCCGCCGCCTGCCCATTATCCACTCGGTCGCCGTGCGGGTGCCGCAGCGCAGCCTCGCGAAGCTGGCCGCCCTGCCGTTCGCCGCCCGCCTGTCGCTTGACGGCGCGGTCCAAAAAACCGACGAGTTCACGGTCGCTTCCAGCGAAGCCGGCCAGGCGTTTGTCACCACTTACGACAAACACGGCAGAAATCCACAGACCGCTCAGATGACCGGAGCCGGTGTCACTGTTGCTGTCTTAGACAGCGGCATCACGCCGGTCGCCGACCTCCGCAGCCTGGCGAACGACCCGTTGAATCAAGCGCCGTCGCGCCTCATCGGCAGTGTCAACTTCTCGACTCCGCTGTCTTACACCGCCGGGAAAAAAGGCAAAGCCGTCAGCGGCCTGCCGCTCGGCGTCAGCAGCAGCAATCTCTACGACCCGTGCGGCCACGGAACCCATGTCGCCGGGATTATCGCCGGCAACGGCTCCCGCTCCCAGCCCCTCTCCTGCACCCATACGTTCCTCGGCATCGCCCCGCAGGCCAATCTGGTCAGTGTCCGGGTGCTGGATGCAAACGGCGGCTCCACCGTCTCCACGGTCATCGCCGGACTGCAATGGGTGGTGCAGCATCAGTACGACAGCAAAAAGTCACCGATTGAGGTCGTCAACCTGTCGCTCGGCCATCCGGTCAGCGAAAGCTGGACGACCGACCCGATCTGCCAGGCGGTCGAAGCCGTCTACCAGGCCGGCATTGTGGTGGTCTGCGCCGCCGGCAACGAAGGCCGGGTCAACGGCGATGTCAACACGCCGGGGCTGGACAACGAAGGGTGGGGGACGGCCTACGGGAGCATCCAAAGCCCCGCCAACGACCCCTATGTGATCACGGTCGGCGCGGCGAAATCTATGGACGGCATTCGGGCCGACGACCGTGTCGCGACTTATTCCAGCCGGGGACCGAGCCGCCTGGATTTGATCATGAAGCCGGACATCATCGCTCCCGGCAACAAAGTGATCTCGCTGGACGCCAGCGGCAGCACGTTAGATAATTATGCCGGCGGGACGAACGACATTCCCTACACTTACTATGTGCAGCCGTGGGCGATGAAGGTCTTTGGCCTCAGCGGCTCGTCCGCCGACTACTTCCAGTTGTCGGGGACTTCCATGGCGTCGCCGGTGGTCGCCGGGGCCGCCGCATTGATGCTGCAAGCGAACCCGAACCTCTCGCCGGACACGATCAAGGCCCGCTTGATGCTCTCCGCCGACAAATGGGCCGCGCCCGACGGCACGCAGGATCCGCTCACCTACGGCGCGGGCTACCTCAACATCCCCGCCGCACTTGCGAGTGCGGTGGTCGCTCAAGGGCCTGCGGCAAGCCCCGCGCTTGACGTCAACGCCAACGGCAGCGTCTCCGTAGACCTGAGCCGGGCGATGTGGGGTTCCAGCCTGTGGGGAACCGGCATTGTTGACCTCCGCGCGATGTGGGGCAGCCGTGCCATGTGGGGTTCCTCCGGCGTGGATATGACCCGCGCGATGTGGGGCAGCAACACGACGTTCACGGCGAGCCGGGCGATGTGGGGCAGCAGCGCCCCGTCGGCCAGCCGGGCCATGTGGGGCAGCTCCGTCTGGGGCGACCGCGCTCAATGGGGCAGCTCCTGCGCCGAAGTCGACCTGACTTCCACCGCGCTGAGCGGCGAGTAAGTCCGCGGCGAAGAAAGGAGCATCTTCATGCCGCAGACAAAACGCTGGGCCGAAGTTCGGCCCCGCCCGCACGTTCCCTTGCGCCCGCGCCGCCGCATCTTCTGGGGCGGCTAACGGGATTGAAACAAACAGCGGGAGACAGGCACTGCCTGTCTCCCGCTGTTTGGCGTTCGTCCTCTCCTACTCCGGGCAAAGCAGGCTGTAGGAACATTTGGCGCATTCGTCGCCGGGCTGCGCCCCGAACAGCCCTAAGTGAATGCCGGACGCGGCCTGTTCGTACTTGGCGACCCGGCCTTCTTCCCATTTGATCTGCTGCTTGGTCTGCGGCGGGTCTACAGGGACGGCCGTGCCGCCGGCGAGGTAATGCAGGGCCACGCGGACGGGCTTGTCCGGGTGCGTTTCCTGCGCGGCCCGGCGGTACAGGGCGAGGCGTTTGTCCGTGTGGTCCTCTTTGCCGGGCTTCCCCGTCAGGCGGCGGGCGACGACCACGGAGCCGTCGGCGGCATCGAAGCGCAGCACGTCGGGCCGGACCGAAACGCGGCAGTTTGACAGGGTCGCCTTCAGGGTGCGCGTCTCAGCTTTCTGCTCCGTGTCCGAGGCGAGCAGCCCGGCGTTTCCGAGCATCTGCCGAGCAGCCGCGAGATATTTGTCTTCGTGCAGGTGGCCGACCGGCCCCGACCCGGCCCACACGGTCTCTAACTTCTCCCACAGCGCGTCTTCGGGGACGCATTCCCCTTTGGCTTTCTGGTCTTCCTGCCAGTTCAGCGTTTGACGGACGCAGCTTAAAAACTGCGGGTAGCCGCCCAGTAGATGGTGAGCTGCGCCGGGCAGATTCATAACATGGGCGTAGTAGTACTGACGCGGGCAGCGCCCGTAACTTTCCAGAGCCGACTGCGCGTATTCGGGCAAGGGAACCGGGGGCGGGACGAGCGCCTCCGTTTGTTCCATGACAGCGGGATGACCGGCGGGCCACCGGGTTTCGGGGAGCGGGCCGAGACACGCCAGCAGGGGCGACGGGGCAATCGGCTTCTCGCTGTCGCCGCGTGTTTCGGCACGCGACACAATGAGATGCTCGCGGGCGCGGGACAGCGCGACAAAGAACAAGCACGCTTCTTCGTCTAAAGCCTCCCCGCACGGCTCAGCGAGGCCCGGCGGCTCCGGGATGCCGTCGTGCCGCCCCCGCGCCGGAAACTGGCCTGCGCCGAGATTGGGGACAAAGACGACGGGGAACTCCAGCCCCTTCGCGGCATGAGCCGTGAGCAGCCGGACGGCGTCCAGCGCCTCGGCTTCCGGCGGCAGGGTCCCACGCGGGCCTGCCCCCGCCGCCGAGACGCGCCGCAGGTGGCTGAGAAACGCACGGATTTCTCCCGGCGGCCCGCCCTCGCACTTCGGGACAACCAAACGCTGGTCAAAGCCCGACGCCAGCCCCAGTAATTGATGGATCGCCAGCTTCTGCGCGACCTGACGGAACAGCTTCGGCTCGCGCTCGCCCAGCCGGTGCAGGTACTCGGACAGGCCGAACAAGTAGTGCCGCAGCAAAGCCGCCGGGTCGTCGTCCATCGTCTCCATCTCGGCCAAATGCCGGCCTAGAAGAGCCAATCCGGGGTGCAGGGACGGGCCTCGCAGAGCGTCCAGCAGCGGCGTCTCTTCGCGCCGAATCTGGGTCAAAAGCGTCAAAGAGTCGGCCTGCGGGACTGCGTATTCGGGCCAGGCCGCGACCCGCAGGAGCGCCGACCCGGACGGGTCCGACAGAAGCGACAGCAGGCACAGCAGGTCTTTGATTTCCGGCCGTTCCAGCAGCGCCCCCAAATACAGCACGGGGACATCGCGCTCGGTGAGCTGCGCCGCCAGCAGGGCGGCCTGCGAGTGCGTCCGGCATAAAATCGCCTGCTGCCGATACGCCCAGCCTGCCGCGCGTAAACTTTTCATCGCTTCGGCGATGCCCGCCGCCTGCCCGGCGTCATCGGGCGACACGGCCAGCGTCACCGCCGGGAACGCGGGGGTGTCCGCGCAGCCCCGGTGCGCCTGCCACGGCGTGAAATCCGGTTCGGCGCTTGCCGCCGCGCGGCTGAACGTCTCGACAATCGGCGTCCGCGACCGATAATTCACGCCGAGTTCCAGCCGTTTCCCCGCCGGGTAATCCCGCTCAAACGCGGCGACATTTGCGGGCGACGCCCCCTGAAATTGGTAAATGCTCTGCCGGTGGTCGCCCACCGCCCACAATCCCGACGCATCCCCCGCCAGCAGGCGAACCAGAGAAGCGCAGGCCCGATTGACATCTTGGTATTCATCAGCCAGCACCTGCGGATATTCGGCCCGCAAAACCGCGAGAACGTCCGGGTGCCCTTCCAAAAGCGCTGCCGTGCGGCAGATCAAATCGCCGAAGTCTAAAAAGCCCCGGTCGCGCAGAAGCCGCTCATAAACCGCGTAGCAGCGGGCGACTTCCCCGGCTTTTTTAGCGCCTTCCAGGGCTTTATCCACGGCGTCCTGCTCGCGCACCAAGATCCTGCCGGGCTTCGCCGCAAGCGCCGCCGCTTCGGCCTCCGCCGCCGCCTGCATGGCCCGGCACACTGCGCCGTAACGCTCCGGCAGGCAGCGCTCGTCTTTGGCTCGCCCGATCTGCCGCAGAATGCCGCCCAGATGAACGGCCGGGTTGTACAGATTGTCCAGCGCGTCTAAGTTCAGCTCGGCCAGATGGTTTTCCAGCAGCGTCACGGCATCCATCTGGTCCAGCAGCTTGATTTCGCTCGGCAGGCCCACCCGGTCGCCGAACCGGCGCAGCACCTCTAAGCCGAACGCATGGAATGTCCCGACCCACGGGCCGACGGTTTCCGTGCCGACCCCCGCCGCGACCAATCGCTGCTTCATTTCCGACGCGGCTTTGCGGGAAAACGTCAGCGCCAGTATCTTTTCAGCGGGAACACCGCACGTTTGGGTCAGAAACTGACATCGCCCGACCAGGGTTTTCGTTTTTCCCGTTCCCGGCCCCGCCCCGACCAGCAGCGGCCCGCACATCGCTTCCGCCGCCGCTTGCTGGAACGTGTCGAGCGCCGGGGCCGGCTCCGGCGCGTCCGCGTCTTCCGTGATTTCTGAAAGCGCCGGCAAAAGCAGGGCGTCGGCAAGCTGAGTCTGCACCAGCCCCGGCGGCAGGCCAAGCTGCTCCGCAATCGCCTCCGCCTTCCGCTTCTCCCCGAAAAACAGCGCGTGCGCCAGCGGGCCGGGCAGGAGCAGCTCGGCGGCGAACTCGTTGGCCTCGCGCTCCCGCCGCTGCCGGGGCGAATAGCCGTCCACTTTCGACAGCGCCGAGCCGGGGACTTCGCCGGTCCCGCCGGGGCTGACATCGGCGGGCTGACACGTCTGCGGCCCGTGCGCCGAGTCCCGGTGCAGCCAGACGTGGGCGATCTCATGGGCCGCGTCAAAGTTCTGCTCGGCCAAAGGGCGTGTGCCGTCCTGCACAATCAGGCCCATTGGCATATTGAGAACAGCAACCGCCCCGGCCAGCAGCGTGTCGTCCGGCTCGGCGAACTCACGCTCTAGTCCCAGCGCCGCCAGGCACGCCTCGACAACTGATTCCGCCGTGACGGGGCTATCGAGCGCCAGTCCCATTTCGCGCCGCCGCTGCCGCGCTTTTTTGCGTATTTCGGTCATAAGTTAAAATCAAGACCATGTGTTTTAACACATGGTCTTATTCTCCCAGCACCCCCGCCTCCGCTTCCGCCAGCCAGTATCCTTTGTCGTCCGCACTCAAGTTCCGGCTGCCCGCCACGGCCTGCTGAAAACTCGTCGGCGGGGCCGGGGTAGACAACGGCGCGGAAGACGCCGGGGCAGCCTTAACAGAAGGCGCTTTGCGGCTGCGGTAATGCGCCGATGCGGCCAGGCGCGGGCCGCCGCGCAGGAACAGCGCCACGTCGGCGGCGGAGCGATCCAGTAGAGCGCCGATCTGCCGCACCAGCGCGAGGGGAAGCGTCGCGGCGTCCAGCGCCCGCTGCTCTAGACGCGCCACAATCATCCGGTCCAGGCGAAGAACTTGGGCAAGCTCCGGCCCGTCCATCCCCCGCGCCCGCGCTTCCGCCAGCAGGCTGGTCAGGGGCGGCCTTTCGGCCCGCGCCTGCCGCCGGGCCGCGATCAATTCCGCGCCTAATTCAACGACCGCCGGGTCTTCCGGGCCGTCTTCCAGTGCGTCCGTCAGCGTCATGCTCGCTGCGAACCGGGCGTAGTCTAACGTGATGATTTCGTTTGCGAGAGATGGATACTGCGCGGCCCATTCCCGCAGCAGGGTTTTATCGCCCGGCGCGGCCTCGCGGGCGTCCGTAAATGCCAGCAGCACGTCATCGCTGTCTTCGGCTTCGTTCCAAGTTTCTTCACGCATAATCTTACTTTGCCTGCCGCAGCCAAGCGGCGCACGCTTCGGCGGTCCAGTTCCGCAGGGTGCGGGTCGTCACTGTCAATCGCCTGGCGATGTCTTCGTCGGAGAAGCCGCTGAGCTTCAAGAAGAGCGCTTCGCTTCGTTTGGCGCTGCCGCCGCTGACCATCTCCACCAGGCTTTGCATCTCTATCGCATGGAACGTCTCGGACGGGTCGGCGTACTGCTCCACGCGGTCCAGCGTCTCGCCGCCGCTCATTTCGATTGTATTAGAGACGGCCGGCAGAGCATGGTCGGTCAGCGAATGCCAAAGTGTGATCAAACGCCGATTAACGCACTCGGTCAAGTTGCATTCCCAAAACTCCGCGACGGGGCGCAGGTCGCAGACTTTTTCGCACAGCAGCACGGCCATCTGCTGCCGGGCATCGGTCTTGTCTTCCGCCGTCAGTCCCGCCCAAGCCGCCGTTTTCGCCGCAATCGCCCCGCTGACCCGTTTGATCAGCAGCAGCAGAACCGTGTCGGCATCGTCTTGATCCCCCGCCCGCAGAAAGCCGCGCACCAGAGCGACCAAAGTTTCCCGTTCCAGCCGGCGGTCTTTCTCGGTTTCCGCCGCCCGCCGCAGGGTCGCCGCCCGGCTCAGGCCACTGAGTTCCGCGAGCTGCGCCGTGACCGCAGCGGTCCGGCTGTGCTTGCCACGCAGGGGAAACAAAAAGTCCGGCATGTGGCTGTCGTCTGGAATAAGACTCATCATAAATTGCGAGAACCGGAAGGCCGAAAAAGTCTCATTTCCGCTTGGGCGCAGGCGGATTGGGTGTGACCGGCCTAAGCAGAATGTAGGCGTCCATCCGGTCAATGCTGCGCGGATCCATCCCGCGCCCGCCCGCCATGCCCTCATCGCCGGTGGCCGGCGGAGTGCCGACCATGCCGGGATCAACCGAATACGGTACGGGAGCAGCGGGATGAAGCGAGCCGGGGGAAAGGGACGGCACAGGGCCGCTGCCGACCACTGTTCGCGCAAAAACAAGATAAGCCAGCCGCTGATCGGCAGACGAAGCGAGGCTGCGCGAGACTTCTAAAGTTTGGCCGTTTCGGAAAGTCGAACTCGCTTCCGCGCTGAAGAGCGGCGATGCGCCGGGGAAAGGCGACGCCACCGAAGCGGCCAGCGCAACAGTCACCGTGCCGTCGGCATTAAAATGAGACCCGGCTTTCGTTTTGCTTTCAAGAGACTGGCTGTCCAGATACTGAAACGGCATCCGGCGGATCGCGCCGCGCGACGGGGAAATCGGCCCGCCCCGATCCATCGTGCCGCCGTCGGTGCAAAAGACGGGCAAGCCTTTCGTGTCCGCCGCGCCGCTCTTGACCAGGGCCGCCAAAAGCTGGGCGTCGTGCTGCGGCCCTGCCGCGATCCACTGGGATGCCTGCATCAGCTTCGTCAGCGGCACTTCGACATAATCTATTGTCACGGAAACCCACTGACGCGGTTTCTCCGTCGCGGTCGGCTGGGCCGACAAAGCAGACGGCAGCAGCAGGGCGGCAAGGGCAAAAACGGGACACGAAGCGCAGCGGCTCCGCAAGGATGGGGTGAACATAGGTTTCTCCTCTGGTTTTCGTTCTTACTTCCGCTTTTCCCAAAACCCGCCGGAGTAACAACGCTAACACATCATAACACAGGCGCCGGAAGGAACGCAACCCATGACAACAGACACTATCACAGAAGAAACAGAACAAGACGCCGCGCCGTGGCAGGCGCGGCTGGGAAACCTAGAAATCGGCAAGCCGAAGAAGCACGGCGGCTTGTGCGTCTACCCGCTGCTCGGCGCGGATCTCGGACGCACCGCGTACACGCTGCTGGAAGAAGCGCTGGCGGCAGGCACAGTCACGATTAAAGAAGAAAGCATCGGCGGCAGCGTGCCGACGCTGACACTGACCAACACGGGCGGAGAGTGCGTCTTTCTGCTCGACGGCGAGGAGCTGCTGGGCGCAAAGCAAAATAGGATCGTCAACACCAGCGTTCTGGCGGGGCCGCACTGCACCTTAGCGCTGCCGGTGACGTGCGTGGAAGCGGGCCGGTGGCGGCAGGACACAGCCCAGTTTTCGTCCGGCGGCAGCCATTACAACGCTCGCGGGCGGCAGCGGAAAGTCGCCGAAGTGTCGGCGTCCCTTGCCCGGTCGGGCCGGCCTCTCAGCGATCAAAGCCGGGTTTGGAGCGACATCAGCGGCAAGCTCGCGCGGCTTGCGGTGCCGTCGCCGACGGCAGCCCTGCACGACATCACGGAGCGGTACGGGGCCGACTTAGGCGCGTATGCCGACGCGCTTTCGGAGGCCGTGCCGGGGCAGATCGGGGCGGTCTTTGCGCTGGGCCGGGAGATAGTCGGCGCAGATGTATTCGACCGGCCCCGAACACTGGCCGGGCTGCTGCCGAAGCTGGCCGCGTCGTATGCGCTGGACGCTTTGGAAGAAACAAGCACCGACGCCCCGCCGCCGGCCCTGGTCGTGGCGGCGTGGCTTGCGAGCGCAGCGCGGGCGGACGCGCGTGTCCATCCGGCAGTCGGCCTGGGCCGAGATTTACGTTTGTCCGGCCCGAAGCTGTCCGGCGCGGCGCTGGAATACGCGGGTGTCGCCGCGCATCAATCGCTGTTCGCCGCCTCCGAAGACCATTCCAGTGAAGCCCTGCCCGGCACGGTTCGGCCCGCCACCCGCATCGCCCGGCCTTCGGTGCGCCGGCGGGGGTAGGAGAAGCCCCCCCGCCCCAATTCTGGGTGCCGGAGTTAAGAGGCCGAATGCTCTGCGTCCGTATGGCTCCCCAGAATTGGGGCGGGGGGCTTCTTCTAAAGATTAGCACGACAAAAGCAGGAAAAGCAGTGTCAAGGGTATAATTGCTCTGTTATGTCACTGACGCCCTCTGCTTCTTCCCTGGTGCCGACGCTGGAAATGCGCGGCATCCGTAAATCGTTCCCCGGTGTCCGGGTGCTGGACGACGTTTCGCTGTCGGTGCTGCCGGGTCAAGTCCTGGCCCTGATGGGCGAAAACGGCGCGGGCAAGTCTACGCTGATGAAGATTTTGGCCGGGGCGCTGGAAGCCGACGCCGGGACGATCCTGCTGGACGGTCAAGAAGTCAAAATTGACACGCCCCAGCAGGCGATGGCGCTGGGCATCGGGATCATCTACCAGGAGCTTAATCTGGCCCCGCATCTTTCTATTGCCGAGAACATTTACCTGGGACGCGAGCCGCGCCTCGCGCCGGGCTGGATTGACGGGCGAAAGATGCGGCGGGACGCGGCGGCGATCATGGGCGATTTGGGGATGCCGCTGGATGTCCGCACGCTGGTCGGGACGCTGTCGGTTGCCCAGCGGCAGATGGTCGAGATCGCCAAAGCCACCAGCCGCAAGGCGCGGGTGCTGGCGATGGATGAGCCGTCGGCGACGCTCACGGCCCACGAACTCGAAAACCTTTGGCGCTTGATCCGGCGCTTGCAGGCGCAGGGCATCGCGATTGTGTATATCTCGCACCGGATGGACGAAGTGTTCCAAATCGCCGATGCCGTGACTATTCTGCGCGACGGCAAAATTGTCGGCCACGCTCCGGTCGGCGAAATCGGGCGCGATGATGTGATCCGCTTGATGGTCGGGCGCGACCTCGACGAGACGTATCCCAAAGAGATCATAAATGCCGGCCGGCCTGTGCTGGAAGTCAAGAACTTAAGCCGCCGGGGCGTCTTGGACAACATCAGCTTTTCGGTCCATGCCGGGGAAGTCGTCGCGCTGGCCGGACTGGTCGGGTCGGGCCGGACGGAGATCGCCCGCTGCCTGTTCGGCGCGGACCCGTGGACTTCGGGCGACGTGACTTTGGACGGCAAGCCGTTCCATCCCCGCTCGCCGAGCGACGCGATTGCCGCCGGGATCGGCTTTGTCACCGAAGACCGCAAAGAACAGGGCATCGTCCTGAGCCTGCCGGTGCGCGAGAATATCTCGCTGGCGTCGCTCGAAAAAGTCTCGCAGCTTGGCTTTGTCCGTCGCGGCACGGAGCGGGCGGAAGCGCAGGCCAGTGTCAAGCGCCTGCGGGTGCGGACGCCGTCGGTGGAGCAGCGGGTCGGCAATCTCTCCGGCGGCAACCAGCAGAAAGTGGTCCTCGGCAAATGGCTGGAAACCCCTTTGAAGCTTCTCATTTTAGACGAGCCGACGCGCGGGATTGATGTCGGAGCGAAGCGCGAGATTTACGGCATTATGAACGATCTCGCGCGGGACGGCGTCGCGATTTTGATGATCTCGTCGGAGCTGCCGGAAGTCCTCGGCATGGCCGACCGGATCATCGTCGTCCGCGACGGTCGCATTGCCGGGTCGCTGCCGCGCTCGGAAGCCACGCAGGAGAAAGTCGGCCAGCTTGCGCTGGCGGGGTAGCTCGGAACCGGCACTTCCAGTGCCGGTATTTCTTAAGAACACACGCACAAGGAGAAACACATTGCAGAGAAGCACATCACAGAGAAGCACATCACAGAGAAGCACATCACAGAGAAGCACATCACAGAGAAGCACATCACAGAGAAGCACATCACAGAGAAGCACATCACAGAGAAGCACATCACAGAGAAGCACATCACAGAGAAGTAAACTCGGCTTCGGCCTGGCCGCTGCCGGGCTGATCGCGCTTTTAGCGGGCTGCGGCCAGCACAGCGACTCGAACTCGTCCGGCGGGGCGGCGGGCGGCGGAAGCGGGGCGCTGCAAATCGCGGTCATCCCCAAAGGCACGTCCCACGAATACTGGAAGTCGATCCATGCGGGCGCGTTGAAGGCCCAGGAAGACTTGGGAAAATCAGGGACGCCGATCAACATCCTTTGGAAAGGCACTGAAAACGAGGGCGACCGGAACGGTCAGGTGACCATCATTGAGACGTTCATCACCCAGCATGTCTCCGGCATGGTGCTGGCCCCGCTCGACAGCCACGCTCTGGTGACTCCCGTGGAAGACGCCGTTTCTCACAAGATCCCCGTGGTCATCATTGACTCGTCGCTCAACACCACTGCGTACTCGTCCTTCTGCGCCACCGACAACGAAAAAGGCGGCGAGCTGGCCGGTGCCGAGATGGGCAAGCTCTTGAACGGCAAAGGCCGGGTCATTGTCCTGGCCTACGCCCAGGGATCGGCCAGCACCGAAGCGCGAGAGTCGGGCTTTTTGACTGCCATCAAGAAGTTCCCCGGCATCACGGTTTTGTCGTCCAACCAGTATGGCGGCCCGACCTCCGACACCGCGAATAAAACGTCCCAGAACCTGCTGGCCCGCTACGGCACCCAGACCGACGGCGTATTTGCGTCCAATGAGTCCAACACGCGCGGCATGTACGCCGCCTTGAAAGACGCCCGCCTGCTGAACAAAGTCAAGTTTGTCGGCTTTGACGCCGCCCCGGACCTGGTCGCCGCGCTGAAGGCCGGCGAGATCCAGGGCATTGTCGTCCAGAACCCGTTCAAGATGGGCGAAATCGGGGTGAAAACGCTGGTCAGCGTCATTCAAGGCAAGACCGTCCCGAAGAGCATTGACACGGGGGTCGCGCTGGTGACGACGGACAACATGAACCAGCCCGCGATGCAGGAGTACCTCAACCCGCCGATTTCCCAGTATCTGAAGTAAGAGCGAGACGATAAAAGGCAGAAAGAACGCGGCAATAAATTGCGACGCTGTATGCCTGCGGCATTACTTCGTATGGGGCGCGGACGCCTAATGTCCGAAGGTAAGGACAAAGAGTAAGATGTTCTTATTCGGCTCCCTGTCCTTACCCTCGGACATTAGGCGTCCGCGCCCCATACGAAGTAATGCCGCAGGCATACAGCGTAGGACTTCAGTCCCACGCTTTCTCATCTATTCAGCTAACCCATCCCAAGAAAGAACCACCCATGAGTGTGAGTACGCCTGCCGCGCCTTCCACCGATTCTGAAAATGCCGCCGCCCCGCGCTCCTGGCAGCAGCTCATCGCCGTCCTCGGCCCGTTTATCGGACTGGCCCTGGTCATTGGCCTGTTTTCACTGTCGCCGGCCATTCGCGGAACATTTCTGAGTTTAGACAACTTCCGGGGCGTCGCCACCCAGACCGTCATTGTCGGTCTCGGCGCCCTCGGCATGACGCTGATTATTATCAGCGGCGGCATTGACCTGTCGGTCGGATCGGTGTTCGCGCTGACCAGCGTGGTCGTAGCAATTCTCATCAACAAGCACGTCCCCCCCAGCCTTGCCGTGCTGGCGGCGATTGTCGTCGGCGGCATCACCGGCACGATCAACGGGACTTTGATCACGAAGCTGCGCGTCACCCCGTTTATCGTGACCCTGGGAATGCTCGGCATTCTGCGCGGCATCGCAAGCTGGCTGGCAAACGAGCAGGCCGTGAACGCGCCGGGCTACTGGATCACGGGCCTTGCGGCGACGTTCCCCACTCCGGCCTGGCTTCTCGTCACGCCGGGGGTCTGGATTACAATCGCGCTGGGCTTCGTCACGGCGATTATTCTGCGCCAGACCGTGCTGGGCCGCTACATCGTCGCTATCGGCTCCAACGAGACCACCTCCCGCCTGTCGGGTTTGCGGGTAGACCGCCTCAAAGTCGCCATTTACGCCATCGCGGGCCTCTTTTTCGGGTTAGCCGGGGCGCTGCAATTCGGGCGTCTGTCTCAAGGCGACCCAACCGTAGACATCGGGGCCGAACTGGATGTGATTGCCGCCGTCGTCATCGGCGGCGGCTCCTTGTCGGGCGGCGAAGGGTCCGTGTTAGGCTCCCTGCTCGGCGCTCTCATCATGGCGCTTCTCCGCAACGGTTCCCAGCAGATGGGCTGGCCCGCGTATGTCCAGCAGATCATCATCGGCATCGTCATCATCGCCGCCGTGGCTTTGGACCGCCTGCGCCACCGCGCACCTGGGAAGTAACACGATGCAGTTCCCGATTGATACGATGGACACGGGGCAGTCTTATAAGCTGCTGGCGAGCGTCGTCCTGCCGCGTCCGATTGCCCTGGTGTCCACTTCCGACGAGAACGGCACGGTGAACGCCGCGCCGTTTTCGTTCTTTAATCTGCTGGGGAGCAGTCCGCCGGTGGTCGCGATCGGGATTACGAACAAAGACGCGAACACGCCGAAAGACAGCCGGGCGAATATCGCCCGTTCCGGAGAGTTTGTGGTCAATCTGGTTCACGCCGGGCTGGCCGACGCCATGAACGCCTGCGCGATTGACTTCCCGGCGGGGGTCAGCGAGCTGGATGCCGCCGGCCTGACGGCAGCGCCCTCAGTGCGGGTCGCCGCGCCGCGTTTGGCGGAATCACGGGTCAGCTTAGAGTGCCGCCTGCATTCCATTGTGGAGATCGGGGACAACCGGATCGTGCTGGGCGAAGTGGTTTACCTGCACATTGGGGACGAGTTTGTGGACGAGGAAAAATTGCGGGTTCACGCGGAAAAGCTCGAACTGATCGGGCGGATGCACGGCGGCGGCTGGTACGTCCGCACGACTGATTTGTTTGATCTGCCGCGCCCCAATTATGCCGACTGGCTCAGAACCCACCCCGCCTCGTTCCTCGGCGACCCTCCCGAAACGGGAGGGTGAAGAGCAAGACCAAAAGTCAGAGGGCGCAGCAAGCAGCGCCCCTACGTCCTATCCAAAACTCTTCACCCTCCCGTTTCGGGAGGGTCGCCGAGGAACGAGGCGGGGTGGGTTCTTATCCCAATCTTTGCCGGGTCCAGGCGATCAGATGCTGGGTCTGGGCTTCAGAAAGCTTCAGCGAGTGGCCGATAATCCGTACCTGCGAGAGAAAATCCAGAAACGAGCAAAGCGGCTCCATGCGTGTTTCGTCGGACAAGCGCAGCCAGACCCGCCCTTCGTCGGTGCGCTTGATCTCGGCGACCGCCGGGTCGGTCGGAGTCTCGCACAGCCACCCGATGACCGCCAGGCACACCGGCGTGACGTTGACGCCGGCGGTCAGGCGGCCTTTCAGGACACTCAGCGTTTCGGCGAGGGTTTCTTCGGCCAGGTCATCGGTCACGGGTTCAGTCGTCATGGGCTTTTATTATAGCTGGTTTCGGCGGAAAATGGAAGAAGCCCCCCGCCCCAATTCTTAGGAAGTCTTAGGAAGCCCCCGCCCCAATTCTGGGGAGCCGGATAGGGAAGCCGTAGGGGCGAACCTCGTGTTCGCCCTTCTTGCTTCGTAGGGCTAGGTTTCGTTCCCGGCGGCATATGGGTAAGAAAAAATGCACCAAAGTTTTTTGGTCAAAGATCTTGTGCATTACCGAGACCTTTTTTATCTTCGATTCAGAAGGTTTCGGTCACTTATACCACTCAAATCCCGGTCCAACCGCTCCGGCGGTTCAGACGTTAATACTTCGCTCGCTTCGCTCGCTTCGCTCGCTTCGCTCGTATTTTCTCCTTTTTCCGGCCTCGCCGCCGTGCCGATCATCGCACTGGCTGCGTCCGCAGGCGGAATACAGGCGCTCGGTACGCTTCTGTCGGCGCTCCCTGCCGACTTTCCCGCTCCCCTTCTTATCGCGCAGCATCTTTCTCCGGGCCGTCCCAACCATCTGGCCGCGATTTTAGGACGATCTTCGGCGCTGCGTGTTCAGGACGCGCGGCAGGGGGACCGCCTCCGCGCCGGGCGCGTTTATGTTGCGCCGTGCGGGACACATCTCGAAGTCTGCCCGGACGAGACGCTTTCGCTGTTCGCCGCCCCGCACGTCGGCCTGGGCCGTCCTTCCGCCGACCGCTTGTTCCGCTCGCTCGCCGACTGCGCGGGTGAAAGGAGCATTGCCGTGGTCTTGACCGGCCTCGGCAGGGACGGCTCACGCGGCGTCCGGGCGGTGAAAGCGTCCGGGGGAACGACCCTCGCGCAGGACGCGCCAAGCAGCCAGTTCGCCGCAATGCCGCAAAGTGCGGCGCAGACGGGCTGCGTCGATTTTGTGCTTCCGCTGACGGAAATTCCCCAGACACTGATCACCTTGACACGCCAACGGATTTCTCGACAGTCTCTCAGTGCCGCCGAACTACGCTGAAACGCAAGAACTGAAAAAACCATGCCCTCAGAAATCACACGCGAAGAAACCGGCAGCAGCGAAACGCTCCAAAAAGAGCGGCTGGCCGAAGAAGCGGCCCGCATCAAAAAACACGTCGCCGCACTCCAGGAAGAAGCCCGCAACCTCACCCGCCAGGCGGACGCTCTCACCGCCCGGACACGCGGCCTCCGACGACAGGCTGATCGAGCCTCGGCACGGACCGCCTCGCCGGAAGAGCAGGCACGCCGGGCCGAAGCAAAGAAAAAAGCGGCGGAGCGGCTGGTGCATGGCCTGTTTCGGGACGTGCTGCTCACCGTCACCGACGGCACGCTTCGGCTCTGCGAGACTGCGGCCGACCTGCCGCCCAGGCTTGCGCTTCCCTGCGAGCCTATTACCTTGACACCAGCCGGCGGGCTGGGGGAGCTGCGCCGCCTGATCCGGCAGGAAGCGCTGAATCTCGGCTTCCCGGAAGAGCGCTGGGGCGACCTTGTCACGGCGGCGTCGGAAGCCGGCATGAACGCGGTCGTTCATGCCGGCGGCGGCACGGTCCGCGTGAGTACCGACGGCCAAGCTATGGTTCAGGTGCGGGTGGAAGACAAAGGAAGCGGCATTGAAGTCGAGCGCCTGCCGCGTGCGCTGCTGGAAAAAGGCTATTCCACGGCAGGGACATTCGGGCATGGAATGAAAATGATGATTTCCGTGTCGGACCGCGTCTGGCTCCTGACCGAGCCGGCGGGAACAATAGTAGTGCTGGAACAAGACCGCACGACACCCGCGTCCTAAGTAACGTGTCCTAAGTAACGTGTCCTAAGTCTTTGCAGGCTGGGCGGTTAAAACCGCAGCAACACAGGCACAAAGTGCGCCTTCGCGCACTCGGAAGCGGACGTTTGCTCTTAACCTGCGAAGGCAGGTTTTGTGCCAGTGTTGCTGCGGTTTTAACCGCCCAGTCTGCAAAGACTTATGACTCATTACTTAGCCCCCCGCCCTTAAGCCCGCTCCGCTCCTGCGAGGGCTTAAGGGCGGGGACTCAGCTCACTTCCCTTGATCAATGCCGGCAAAGTTGCCGCTGGGGCCGGGGCCGTCGAAGAACGTGCTTGTGCTGCCGTCAAAGACTTTGGTGAAGTCGCTGCCGCTGTTGGCATACGAGCCGGGCGACCCGAACGGCGTTCCCGTCAGCTTCGTCGTTCCCGAATAAAATTCCACTTCCGAGACATTGCCCCAGCCGCCGTTGGGGCTGAGATAGCGCAGAAAGCGGAACGGTTTCGGATCGGCGGACAGAGCCGCCGTCGTCCACTGGCCGTCGGCGGGGACGCCGCTGATCGTGTAGAGGTCCGTGTAGGTGACGCCGTCCGTGCTGCCCTGGAACTTGCCGCCCTGCATCCGGTTGGCCGAGCCGACGCGCGGATAAAAGTGGACCGTCCCCGATGCGGGAGCAAGGGGCGGAGCCTGCCCGCCCTGGTCCATGCCGACGAAGTCCCCATTGCCGGGATCGGGAGCGTCAAAGTATGTGCCGAAATTGCCGTCAAAGACCTTCGTGAAGTCGCTGCCCTGGCCGTGCCACGAGCCGGGCGTCCCGAACGGCGTCCCCGTCAGCTTCACCGCCCCCGACCCCGTGCCGGAGTACCATTCCAGCTCCGTGATGTTGCCGTAGCTGCCGTTCGGGCTGAGGTAGCGCAGAAAGCGGTAAGTCTTCGGATCGACGGTCAATGTCGCCGACGTCCACTGGCCGTCGGCAGGCAGGCTGCTGATCGTGTATAGGTCTGTGTAGGTGACGCCGTCTGCGCTGCCTTGAAATTTACCGCCCTGCATCCGGCTGCCCCAGCCGGGGCGCGGGCAGAAGCGGATCGTTCCCAAAGCGGGAGCAGGCGCTGGTGCGGCCGCCGGGTAAAGCTGACTTTGCGGGACAATCTGCGCCGGCTGGCTGGGACTGGACCAGGACAGGAGGGCGGTCGCGCCGCCGTAGCGCTGGTAATACTCCATCTTGATCGAGTAAGACTGCCCCGCCGACAGCGTGATCGTCCCGCTGTCGGTCGTCGGCGGGTGGTCCGTCCAGTCGTTGATGATCTCCTGGCCGTTGACCCAGAGGCGAACGCCGTCATCGGACACCGTCGAGAAGGTGTACGTTTCAGAATACCGAGGCTGCACCTGGCCTGTCCAGCGCACGGAAAATAGGTTCGGCGTCAGGCCGGAAACCGGGGCATTGGGGGTCCAGTTGAAGTTGACGGTCGGATCAACCTGGGTCTGGACCAGAGAGGTCAGGTCCACGCCGCTGAAATACTGGGCGGTCAGGCCCGTGCCGGTGCCGGCAGGCGGGGCCTGCTGGCCGGAAGGGCCGTACAGCTCGATCTCGCGCAGGGTCATCTGGTGCGGGCCGGTCTGGCCGCCCGCCTGGGCAATGTCCGCCGTCGGGCCGCCGCCCCAGGTGACGTCATGCACCAGCAGGCGAATTTTCGTGGTCGTGACAGCCGGAAAGTCATGCACGAACACGTCGCGGTCGCTGTAGAAGCTGTCCGCCGTGCAGAACACGGACGGCGTGAAGAAGTCTACGACATTGGCGGGTTCCACGGGATGGCTCAAAGTCACCCATTGGCCGTTTTGGTCGTATTGCAGCTCGTAATCCAGCAGGGAGCCGTCGCTCTGCCAGGGAACCCCGGCGTAAACGACGACGTGCGAGATCGCTGTGGGCTGCGGCAGCGTAACCTGCACCCAGCCGGGGAAGGACGCATCGCTGCCCATCCAGGGATGGTCGCCCGGCCCCTGACCCCAGTACCAGTTTTCCAAAACGCCGTTGATGACTTTGCTGATGTCGTTCGGCAGCGACGGGTCCAGCGGCGACAGGCCGCTGCCCGACGACGTCGCGACCGTGCCGGGGGCCAGTGCCAGGTCCGGGCCGTAGTCGATCGGAGTCACCTGAATTGTCTGGCTCGCAGTAGGCTCCACATACACCGGCAGTTCGGGAACCGGCAGGACAACTTTGCCCGCCGTCACCGGCAGGTCGGAGGCGACGCCGAGGGCGGATACGACATGAAGGGACGCGCCACCCGAAACGCTGAGCGTGACCGAGCCGTCGGTGCGCCCGGCGCTTTGGAACGCCGCGACGGATTTTCCCGGTCCCTGGAACAGGCTCCCGACATACAGCTTGTTGCCGAGCGGGCCGAGATTATACGCCGATGCAAAATTGGTGCCGTACAGCTCCTCGCTCCAGACACGCATCAGCGGAGCCGCCGGGTCAAAAGAGCCGTAGGAGTATAATCCATCTTCGTTTTCCCAGAACGCCGGCGTGTCCCAAAAGCCGTGGCTTTTGTCGTACCACAAATGGTTATGCTCTTTCGGGATGCCGTACTGCTCGTAGACCATCATTTGGAGCATCGTCCAGCGCCCTTGCAGGCGCGGCTGGTACGCACCGTAAACGGCGGCGAAATAGCCCTGCTCCGTCTGCCATTTCTCGATACTGCCGATGCCGTACTTAGTCAGCAGGGCATTGAGAGCATCCAGCGACTGCCGGGTCAGCGTCAGATCGCCGTTGACATTGTTGTAGGCATGGAACGAAAACGCATCAATGTAATTGCCGCCGCCGGCTTTCAGAAAATCTTCGATCCAGCCGAGGCCGTAAGGCCCGATGGTGACAACCGCCGGCCCCAGCACTTTGCAGGTCGGGTCCACGCTTTTGACAGTTTGATAAAACGGCTTCAATTCTTTGTTGACATAATCCGCGCCGCTATAGGCATAATTTGGCTCGTTGCGCGGCTCCCAGTATTTGACATCGCTGTGGTAATGCGCCACGATCTGCGCAAGGCCCGCCAGGTTCTTGCTCTGCTGAACCGGGTCGCTCGAAGCGACGCCGTTCGGGAACGCGATCAAAAGCGGGCGCGGGCGCTGCGGGTCGAACGGGGTGTAAAACTGCTTGTCCTGGGCGATGGCCGGGTCGAGCGAGGCGAACGCCTGGGCCGGCTGGGAAGCGTCGCTGACTGGGTGCCGCTCCGGCCCCATGCCGAGGACGCCCCGTGCCACTTCATCGCCGCCGTCGGAGCCGCCGGAGTTGCCCGGCAGCGTCTCGCTCGGCATCGCGGGGAAGCCCGGCGTCGGGCGAAAAATGACAAACATCGTGCCGCCGATGCTGTCGCCCCAGGGGGCGATGCTTGCCGGCTGATGCAGATACAGCTTGTACCAGCCCGGCTGGGTCACGCCCGGAAGCGAAAGGGTAGTCGGGACGTTCGGCGTCGGCGCAGGCGTGGTTCCCGACGCGACGACATTGCCGAAGTAATCGCGCACTTCATAGCGCACCGTGGTTTGGGCGGTCAGCGTATAGGTACCGTAATTCGTAATCGTCAGGCTGAACTTAACACCGTCGCCGACAGTAAACACATGGTTGCGGTGGCCGGAGTCCAGCGAAACCTGGTTGGGCGGGTTGGAAAACAGCCAGCCGGCGTGCGCGGCGCGTCCGCCCGCGCCAAGCGCCGCAAGGGCAAGAAACAGAAAAAACAAGCTTTGGAACAGACGTGCAGCGGCGCGGGAACGGGGCATAGTACTACATTCTTTCTGGAAAAACGGAAGTTTGTGTCGTGCGAGGCTGTCGAGTACCGGGTTGTTTAGAATAACAAACTTTTACGGTGACTTGCGATATCTTAACATACATTTTATGTGTTGTCAAAAATACGGATTTGTCGATTTTGTTCCGAGGCCGTCCGGCAGCGTTCGTGCAGGTACGGACGCCTTCTGCGGCAATTCAAACCTAGCGATAATACGAGTATCGGCTGTGTTCGGCGCGTTCATTAGCCCAAGTTTTGACCTGGAATGCTTGACGTAATGCGTTTTTTCTGCTACTCTCAAGCATCAGGCGGGCCACCGTTTTGAGCCGCTCGGCGGCAATCGGCGGGGGCAGTTCAGCATTCGGAGCAACCGACAGGACGGCTCATCATTAAGGAGGCAGCAGCAATGGCACGCGATCCGATCCATCCCGGCAAGTTTCTTGCCGATGAGCTTGCCGAGCTTGGCATGAGCGCAGCGACTCTGGCGCAGATCCTGCACGTTCCGCCGAACCGGATTTATCAGATCCTCAGCGGCAAACGCGCCCTGACCGCCGACACGGCTCTGCGCCTGAGCCAGTGGCTCGGCACGTCTCCTGACTTCTGGATGAACCTGCAAAAGCTGTATGAGCTGCGTCTGGCCGAACAGCAGAACGGGGAAGAAAGCAAGCGCGTCGTAACACGCCGGCAGTCTTCGCCAGAGACTTATTTCGGCATCGCAGCGGGGTAAAAACGGCTAGAAGTCGCAGAAGTCTTTTGTACCGGTCAGCTCTGTCCATCGGGCCGACAGCAGCCGCGCGTACAGGAGCGGCGGCAGGCCGTAGGCGCCGAGAGCGAAGCCTTCGTTGACTTCCACCAGCACGGTCCGGCCCTCGGCGTCTACCCCAAAGTCCAGCGCACAGCCGCGCGGCTTGTCCCGCCAGATTTGAATGGCATCTTCAATGACGCGAAAGTCAAAATGGCTGCGCCAGTTGCCTGTGTAGGGCCGGACGTCCAAGATTTTCCCGTAGCGGACGAAGCAGCGCCATTCCCGAAGCAGGCGAATGGGTTCCGAACACCAAACCGGCGTGTCGGCAGCCATGTCGCCGCAGCCCATCAAATCTGCCGGCCCCCGAACGAGAACGCCGGTGAACTTCTTCGAGTCCCCCAGCGGCTTGACGAACACCGGCCATTGTTCCGGCTGGGACGCGATGCGGTCAATGGTCGAAGTCCAAATCTTACGGCCTAAAAATCGGTGAAGCGCTTCCGGGTAGGTCGGCACGTCTGGAAGGTCAACGCCGAGGTGAGTCAGCGCCTGCCGCGCCTCGTCCCCGAAGTCAACGACAACATCTTCACGGGTAAGCTGGGGCAGGATAGCTTCGATCTGCGGATAACCAACGGTTTCCCAGCCCATTTCCCGAAAGCCTTGCGCGGCAACCGCGAAGTTGACGGAGTGGTACTCATTCTCGGCATTGCGACGAATAAAAACACGCATCACTTTAATCTTCGCGAGTCATCTGGGCGTGGCGGGTGCGGAAGCGGGCTTTGTCGGCATCGGAGGTGTCCGCAAAGCACCGGGGGCAGGAGACGCCTTCTTCGTAGCCCGCGTGGGCGCGGTCGGCGTCGCTGACGGCTTCGCCGCAGGAGAAGCACATGGCGTAGCGGCCAGTGGTGAGGCCGGGGCCGACGGCCATGCGCTGATCGAAAACGTAGCACTCGCCCTGCCAGCGGCTGTTTTGAGCGGGGATCTCTTCCAGATATTTGAGAATGCCGCCTTGGAGATGATACACTTCGGCGAAGCCTTCCGAAAGAAGAAACGCCGAGGCTTTCTCGCAGCGAATGCCGCCGGTGCAGAACATGGCGATTTTGCGGTCGCGAGCCGGGTCGAGATGCTGCCGGGCGTAGTCGGCGAACTCGCTGAAGTGTTCCAAAGGGGGCAGGAGCGCGTCTTGAAACGTGCCGAGCCGGGTCTCGTAGCGGTTGCGGGTGTCCAGCAGCAGCACGTCGGGGTCGGCGAGAAGCGCGTTCCAGTCTTCGGGCGCGACGTAGGTTCCGGCCTGCACGGACGGGTCGGCATGGGCCTGGCGGAACGTGATGATCTCGCGCTTGACGCGGACTTTCAGGCGGGCAAACGGCTTCTCGGCAGACTGCGAAAACTTGACTTCCTCGCGCGGCAGCCCGAACCGGCGGTTCAGCAGCTCCAGGAGCGCCTCAATCGCGCCTTCGGTGCCTGCCAGCGTACCGTTGATGCCTTCCGGGGCGAGAAGCAGCGTGCCGCACAGTCCCAAAGCCGCGAGGTCCTGTTTCAGGGCGAGGCGCAGAGCAGGGACATCGGCGAGGGGCGTAAAGCGGTAAAACGCAGCAATCGTGCAGGACATGGCAGTATTATACCATGAGCGCCGGATTGGGTATGGGGAAGCTGGCGCAGTAAAACCCCCACCCAATTCTGGGGAGCAATACAAAGTAGAAACCGTAGGGGCGCTGCTTGCCGCGCCTTCTGTTCTAATTCCGCCTGTATTGCTCCTCAGAATTGGGTGGGGGTTTTACTGCGCCAGCTTTTTCTCCGCCTGCACCAGTGCGGGGCTGAGAAACGGCTGTTCAAAAGCGAGGTGAAATAGATATGAGACCGCCAGCGCCAGCGGGACGCCGACAATCAGCATCACGCCGAGGCCCAGGGTCGCCGGCAGGTGCAGCGGCCGGATGGCCCACTGGCACAGCGCCAGAACCGGCGCATGGACAAGATACAGGCTGTAGGAAAAGGTCCCCAGCTTGACCGCCGGGCGCGACTCCATCAGCCGCAGCGCCAGCGGAGAGCGGCGGCGAGTCTGCGGGGATTGATCGGTGGCCGTCTCATGGCGGCGGGTCAAATACCGGGTGCAGGCCACCAGCAGGCAGGCGGTGGCCCCGCCGACCAGGATGTCTTTGCCCGCAACCGCTTCCGGCCAGGACGAGTGCTGGAAGCTGACCCACACCAGCACCGTCAGCAGCGCCGCCGACAGGCTTCCCCAGGGCAGCCGCTCCCGCCACCGGGCGAGTGCAGGACGTGTCGAGAAGTTCACGTCCGCCGCCGCCATGCCGAGCGCAAACAATCCCAAAAACTGCGGACTGACGCCGCTGAAGCGGCCATAAAATAAAAACAGGGGAACGAGGCCGAGGATAAACGCCGCCGCCACCGCCGCCGCCGACCCCAGGCGCTGCCAGAGCGGCAGAAGCACGAGCGGAAACAAAAAGTAAATCTGCCACTCAGTTGCCACGCTCCACATCGGATAATCTATTTTGGAGTGCCAGGCCGAAGCGAAGTTGTGGATCAGCAGCAGGTGCGAGGCGATCACGCCGGGAGGAAACGCCGGAAGTGCTTCATTCCAGAGTGCATTCGGGTACGAGTCATGGAGCGGGGGCAGCAGGGCAACGGCAAGCAGGATCAGAAACAGGGCCGCATAATACGGCGGCAGGATGCGCCGGGCCCGCCGACGCATGAAGTCTGTGAAACTTCCCCGCAGCCGGCCTGCGCGAACCACCGGCAGCATCAGGCAGTAGCCCGAAAGCACGATGAAAATATCCACGGCGCTGCGTCCCAAATACAGCCAGTAGGTGAGATGCGCCGCAAGCGGCGGCAGTGATGCTTCCGCCGTTAAGCCGTAATACGCATGGTGCAGGACGACATACAGCGCGGCCAGCCCGCGCAGGCCGTCTAAATAATCCAGGCGAAGACGGGGCGGGGCAGGTAAGTTGGGTACAGAGATTTCGGGTGGTGAGACCGAGTGGCCGAGTGACATAGCGTTACTTCTTTGCAGGATTCATGCCAAAACAGCATATACCCAAAACAGGACATACGGGGATTTAGACGCTCATGTTCACGCCGTTACAGAAGCTCACTGATGCCGCCAGGCAGTCGCGGCATCAGGGCGCACGGCTCCTGGCTTCTTTGCGGACCCGAAACGTCCGGCGGGCGCAGAATGTGCGCGGCGGGCTGGGTCTTTGGACGGGCCGCTCGGCGCGTGTCAGAACGGCCCCCGAAGCGTCCCTGCATCTGGGAGACGGCATCTGGCTCGGCGACCATTCTACCCTCATGGTGGAAGGCGCGGGCTGCCTGGAGCTGGGGGACCGGGTGAGCCTCAATGAACACTGCCATCTGGTCTGCTCCGGGACGCTGAAGCTCGGCGCGGATGTCGGCATCAACAACCATTCTGTCATCCACTGCCACGGCGACGCTGTCATCGGCGCAGACACTATGATCGGGTCCTACGCCTTCATCACCGACAGCGGCCACTGCACCGACGATTTAGAAACACCGATGCGCCTTCAAGGGAACCTGCCGCCGACCCCGCTTGTGATCGGCGAAGATGTCTGGATCGGCACGAAAGTGACGATCACGCGCGGCGTCACCATCGGCAAAAAGGCAATCATCGGGGCGAACTCGGTCGTGACGCGGGACATCGGCGCGTATGAAATCTGGGGCGGCGTCCCGGCCCGGTTCCTCAAAATGCGCCCCGGCGCGGAGCATCTTGCACAGTCTCCCCGGTCTGAAGACCAGGTCTTTTGAAGTGCGATTGTCTGCCTTCGCAGACATCAGACGTGAGACGCCTGATGTCTTGTTCCTATGTCCACGCAGGTGGACAATCGCACTTCAAAAGACCTGGTCTTCAGACCGGGTGACGCGCAGTAAATCACGCAAGGGTCTAATATGTCTCCTAAGAAATTGATTTCCCGCTCGGCAAATTGCCGGGTTTGGCACGGAATTTGCATTCAGTATTCTCAGGAGAGGAAGCACGGCCGGAAGCGCCGCCTCTGATTGAGAAAGACGACCCATGCCGAAACCTCCCCTGACGGAGCCGCGCCGCCACGGCCCTACGCCTGCCGGCGGACAAGAACCCGAAGACGCCCGGCGAGTTCTGGACCCCGGCGCGTCGGCGCTGTACAGCATCGCCCTGCTGGCGCTGCTGACCTGGCTGCTGCTGGCGGTCACTTACAGCGCGGCGGTCAGCCCGACGAGCGGCATCACCGGCATGGACTTCAAAGTGTTTTATCCGGCGGCGGTGCGGCTGAACCAGGGGCAGCCGCTGTATCAGCCGAACCTTCCTCTCAGCCTTCAGCACGCCTTGTACTGCTACACGCCCCTGCCGGCGGAGCTGCTGCGCCCGCTGGGGCGGCTGTCATTTGAAAAAGCCCTGAAGGTGTGGTTTTTCGTCAATGCCTTCGGCCTCCTCGCGGCCATCGGATTATACGGGTCCGCCGCCCGGCTGGGCCGGCGGAATGCCTGGCTTTTAGGAATTCTGCTGCTGGTCAGCTTCCGGTTCTGGGACAACACCTTGAACTTCGGGCTGGGGCAGTCCAACGACCTCCTGCTGGGCTTGATCGGCGGGATGCTCTGGGCGGACAGCCGGGGCCGCTGGGGGCTGATGGGAGCGTTGATTGTCGTGGCCGCGCTGTTTAAGCTGTGGCTGATCGGGCTTCTGCTCTACCTGCTGCTGCGCCGGCAGTGGAAGCCTTTTTTGGGGAGCGCAGTCGGTTTCGGAGCGGCCCTGGCGCTTTCGTTTATTCTGGTCGGCTGGAACGAGCTGCCTGCGTTTGTCCGCGTCCTTCAGCAGTCCAAAGCCTCGCAGGAAGGGCAGGAAGTGCAAAGCTCCATTGTCGGCTTCGCCAACGTGTCGCTGCATTCCAACCCCTTTGTCACGCCGCTCGTCAGCAGCCAGGGAGTGTATCTGGCGTTTATCGCGCTCGGCACGGCGGCGGTCTTCGGCGGCTTTTGGTTTCTCTGGCACGTTCTGCGCCGCCCTTCGCCCCTGGAGGCGCGTCTGGCGTTCGGCCTGACCCTGGCGTCCATTCTGCTGCTGCTGCCGACCTATGAAAACGGCTACTTCGTTTACTGCTTTCCCCTGCTGTGGACACTGCTGGCGTCGCCGGATGCGGACTGGCGCTCGGCGCCGGGCCGCCTGTCGCCGGCGCGGCTGATGCTGGGGGGCGGAGCGCTCGTTTACTTAATCTTCAGCCGGGCCTGGCCGTTTTACACGCCGTTTGCGCCGGCCTATCAGCACGGCCCGCTGTCGCTGTTGGTATCCATGAAATTCTTCGGCACCGTGGCGCTCTGGGGTCTGGGTCTGCTGGCGCTGCGCGGGCTGCGGCGCACAGAGGAAGACGCACAAGCTGTGACGACGGCTCCGCTGGAAGTGCAGGCGCAGCCTTGAACCGCCAAGATGACCGCCCGCGCGTGCCGGCCTGGTGCCGGGTGATCCCGTATGTGCTTCTGCTGGGAGCGGCCTATTCCGTCTTTGCGGAAACCGTAGACGATCCCTACATCACCTTCCGCTACGCCGCCAATCTGCTGGCCGGACACGGCCCGGTGTTCAACATCGGAGAGCGCGTGGAAGGCTACACCAGCCCGCTGCATCTGCTGCTGTCGGTGATGCTGCTTTGGATCGCGCCCTCGGTAGACATTTTGTTTAAAGCAAAATGCGCCTCCCTGCTGTTTGCCGGCGTCATGCTGGCGCAGACCGGGATGCTCGCCCGGCGCAGCGGGCTTGGGGGCTGGGGAGCGCTGCTCGCGCAGACATTCGTGGCGCTGAACATCAATTTTGCGCTGGCGAGCGTCAATGCCCTGGAAACAACGCTGTACGGCTGTGTCCTGCTCGGCGGCCTGCTTGTCTTTCATGGTGAGATCCGGCGCGGGCGGGGCCTTTTGTCGGGACTGCTGCTGTTCGCGGCGACGCTGGCGAGGCCGGAAGCGGCTCTGGTCGCGGCGGCCCTTTTCATCGTCCGCCTGCTCTGGATGCGCCGGGAGCGGCTTCCGCTGCGGTTCGCCGCCGGCTGGCTGCTGCTGTTTTTGGTTCCCCTGGCGTTTCTGGAGATCGGCCGCTGGAGCTTTTACGGGCAGCTCCTGCCGAATACCTATTTTGCCAAAGCGCAGCCGCTGATGCAGAGCCTGTCCGGCGGCGCGGAATATCCGCTGCGGGCGATGTCGCCGACGCCGACCGTGATCCCGACGTTTCTTCATCACCTGTCGCTGCTGCATTCGGGCAATCTGCTGGCGTTCCGCAGCTTGGAGCAAAAGAATATCCGCTCCGACTTCTTCAACCTGCTCATGCCGCTGCTGTTCTGGGCGCTGGTTGCTTGGGGCCTGTGGCGGATGCGCCGCCGCATTCTGGGAAGCATGATCCTGGCAGTCACCGCCGCCGTGCTGGTGTTTGTTCTGAAAGCCGGCGGCGACTGGATGTACGGCTGGCGTTTCTTCGCTCCCATTCTGCCGCTTCTGGCCGTCAGCCAGGCGCAGGCGGTGCGGGCGCTCATCCTGCGGATTTCCCGGCGAACGCAGAAGATGCCGGTGCGACAGATCGCGTCTCTTTGCGGTACACTGATAATAGGCTTGTGGCTCGTGAGCTGCGTGAAAACAAACCATTATTCGTGGAAAAGCGCCCACTATTCTACAGAGGGCAGCCGGCTCCTCCAGGTCAGCGAAGGGTATGGGCCGCTGTGGGTCAAAGGCGGAGACTACATCCAGCAGCTCCCGCCCGGCACGGCGGTCGCGTATTCCGAGATGGGCTATGCGGGGTATTCCAATTTAGACAAGCCTTTGCTGGACATCCGGGGGCTGACCGACCGGCAGATCGCCCACCTGCCGGCAAAATACAAGTACAGCACGGGCATTGCGGATAAAAATTGGTATCAGCCGGGAGACCCGCTGTTTGCCATTTTGGAGCGGCGCAAGCCGGAAGTGGTTATTTCTTTCGATGATGTCCCGGCAAGCGCGGCTTTAAGTGGGTACAAGCGGCGTTCCCCGCTCGTCCTGCCGACAAACGGCCCGGTCGGCACAACGCCCGCGTATGTCTTCCAGCGCCTCTGAGCATCGTTACATGAACATCGCCATTACATCGCTGTATCTGCCGAGCGGCAGCAAGATCGGAGTCGGCTATCAGGTTCATGCGCTGGCGAACGCGCTGGTGCGCCGGGGCCACGCAGTCACGGTGTTCAGCCAGACAGGCGCGTCGCCGGACACGCGCTACGAGGTCGTCGTCGTGCCGCCGGGGGCGCGTCTGAAGACCTTCGGCTTTGCGTGGGATTTGCGCCGGTTCGACTTTTCCCGCTTTGATGTGCTGAACGCCCACGGCGACGACTGGTTTTTGTGGGGCCGGAAGCGCCCGCGCCATGTGCATACGTTCCACGGCTCCTGCCTGGCCGAGACCCTGCACGCGCGGGGACTGACCACCAAAACGCGCATGGCCGCGCTGGCCCTGTGCGAATACAGCGCGGCGGCGCTGGCCGATGAGCTGGTCACGGTGTCCGCCAACACGCAGCATTATCTGCCGTTTGTCAAAAAAGTTATCCCCTGCGGCGTGGACTTGGAAGCGTTCTCGCCCGGCGGCGAAAAATCCGCCATGCCGTCGCTGCTGTTTGTCGGAACCATGCACGGGCGCAAGCGCGGCGCGATGCTGCTGGACCTGTTCCAGCGCGAAATACGCCCACAGGTGCCGAATGCCGAGTTCTGGGCGGTCTGCGAGAACCCGGTGGAAGGACCGGGCGTGCGCTGGTTCGGGCGCGTTCCCGCCGAGACTTTGACCGACTTGTACCGCCGCGCGTGGGCCTTCTGCCTGCCGTCTACCTATGAAGGCTTTGGGGTTCCCTATATTGAAGCGATGGCGTCGGGCGTGCCGGTGATCGCCTCGCCGAATGTCGGGGCGCGGGAAGTGACCGAAGAAGGCCGCTCCGGCCTGCTGGCCCGCGACGAAGAGTTAGGCTCCGTTCTGGTCCGGGTGCTTTCGGAGGCGTCGGAGCGCGACCGGCTGCGCTCGGCGGGCCTCCTTCGCGCCCAAGACTTCGGCTGGGACCGCGTCTGCGCCCAATACGAAGCGGTCTACGCCTCGCCGTCTGCGTCGGCCTCGCCGCTGGCGGCGTCCTGAGAAACGATGTGGAAACCCGAAGCGGGCGGTTAAAACCGCTGCAACAAAAGCACGAAACCTGCCTTCGCAGGTTAGGATTAGGATATTCGGAATCTGAGTCCGCGAAGGCGGACTTTGTGCACTTGTTGCAGCGGTTTCAACCGCCCACCACTCTTTGTATGCAGTCTCTAAGGCTCTCATGAACATCGCCGTATGAACATTGCCATTTTTGCCAGCGCGTTTTATCCGCATTTCGGCGGCGTCGAAGAAGCCTGCCGCCATTTGGCGCTGGAATACGGGCGGCGCGGGCATCAGGCCCATGTCATCACCACGCGCCACCCCGCCGATCTGCCGGCGCACGAGACGACGCAGGGGGTGGAAGTCTGGCGCTTCCCGTTTGAGATGCCGCGTGCGCGGCCCGCCGGCCTCGCCCGGTTCGCCGGGGCGTTTCCCGCCGAGCGCCGCGCCGTCGCGGACCTGCTCCGCTCGCTCGGCATCAACATTGTCCATGTGCAGTGCGTCGGCCCGAACGGCTTTTATGCCCTTTGGGCGGCGCAGGACACCCACCTGCCGCTGGTGGTGACGACGCAGGGGGAGCGGACGATGGACGCCGGGCAGCTCTACCAAAAAAGCCTGGCAGCGAACTGGACGCTGAAGCGGCTCCTGCGCCGGGCCGATTATGTCACTGCCTGCTCGCAGCAGACATTGGACGACGCCAAAGCGTTTGCGGGCTTTTCGATAGACGCCAAAAGCCGCCCCGTCTACAACGGCATTGATTTGGGTGAGTTTGACGCCGACACGACGCCCTATGCCCACCCGCGTCCGTACATACTTGGGATCGGGCGCGTTGTCCCGCAGAAGGGCTTCGACATTCTCATTGACGCCTACGCCCGGCTGGTCTACCGCCTGCCCGGTGCGCCGGATCTGGTCATCGCCGGAGACGGGCCGGAGAGGGAGCGGCTGGAAGCGCAGGCGGAGGCGCTGGGGCTGTCGGGGCGCGTTCACCTGATTGGCCGGGCGGACCGCACTCAAGCCGTCTCGCTGTTCCACGGGTGCGAGTTATTTGTGCTGCCGTCGCGCCAGGAGCCGCAGGGGATCGTGAGCCTCGAAGCGATGGCCTGTGCCAAGCCGATTGTCGCCGCCCGCGTCGGCGGCGTCCCGGAGATTGTGCTGGACGGCGAAACGGGCCTGCTTTTTCGCGGCGGCGACGCCGTGGCCCTGGCGGACACGCTGGAGAAAATGCTGGCAGACCCCGACCGCGCCGCCGTGATGGGCCGGGCCGGACGGGCGCGGGCGGAGGCGAATTTCACCTGGCCCCGCATCGCCGACCAGTATTTCAAGATTTACCGGCACGTTTCGGCCAAAGCGTAGCTTCATGCGGTTCCTGGTCTGAAGACCAGGGCTTTTGAAGTGCGATTGTCTGCCTTCGCAGACAGAGGAACCGACACCGGGGCTATTCTTATGTCCGCGAAGGCGAACAATCGCACTTGAGAAGACCCGGATTTCTAATCTGGGTTCCTGATCCAATTTCGGGTGACGCACGGCGACTGACGCAAAACGTAACTTTATGCAAGACCTTATTTTTGTGTCTATGGAAAACTGGGACGAAGTCTGGCGGCGCAACCAATTTTTGTGCGCCGGACTCGCCCGCCGCTTTCCCCAAATCAAAATTCTGTTCGTCGGCCTGCCCCGCAATGTCACCAACGATCTGCGGCACGGACGAATGCCGTCTTGGAATGAGTCTGAAAAGGCCGTGCCGGGCCTGCCCGGCATCACCCTGACGCGCCCGCTGAAGCTGCTGCCGGACACGCTGGGGTGGGGGCGGCGGCTCAACGAGGCGCTCTTCCGGGCAGGCGTCGCCCGCGCCGCTCGGCGTCTTGGAATGCAGTCGCCGGCACTGTGGCTGAACCCGCACTCTGCCGTCCACATGGCCGGGAATATGGGCGAAGCGGCGATTATCTACGACATTACTGATGACTGGACGACGCTGACTCAGTCGCCCACGCTGGCAAAGCGCACGGCCGACCAGGACGCTGCGCTGTGCCGCCGGGCCGACGCGGTGATCGTCTGCTCCGAGCGGCTATACGCGATGAAGCGCGGTTTGGCGAAGCATCTGCATCTCATCCCAAACGGCGTGGATGCCGACCACTACACCACTGTTCTGGATGGGACGGGACCGCTGCCGTCCCCGGCGGACGGATGGGCAAAGCCCGTGCTGGGCTACACCGGCACGGTTCACCCGGACCGGGTAGACGTGTCTCTCGTGGAGTCGCTTGCTCGGCGCTTTGCATCGGGAACGGTCGCGCTGGTCGGGCCGAACCTGCTGACCGGGGAAGACCGGCAGAGGCTCCTCGCCTGCGGGAACGTCGTTCTCACCGGACCGGTTCCCTACGACAAAATCCCGGAAATCATGCGGGCGTTTGATGTCTGCATCACCCCGCACCGAATGACGGCGTTCACGGAAAGCCTGAACCCGATCAAGCTGTGGGAGTATCTCGCCGCCGGCAAGCCGATTGTCGCCACCGATGTCGCCGGTTTCCGGGATTACCCACAGTTTGTCCGCCTGGCGTCCGATGCGGACGGTTTCGGGCAGACTATAGAAGAAGCGTTGAGCGAAAAAGATACGGTCGGAGAAGCCCGTCGCGCCGAAGCCCGACGCCATTCCTGGGAGGCGCGTTTGGACCAAGTGGCAGACGTTCTGCTGTCGTGCGGACCCGTGCCACGAAGAGAAGAGGCCCGCCATGTCTCCTGAGCCGCCTCTCGTGTCCGCGATCATCGTCAGCTACAACACGCGCCAGATGACTTTAGACTGCCTCAGCGCACTCTTTGCCGATCTCAGCAGCACTGCCGCCGACGTTTGGATCGTGGACAATGCTTCCGAGGACGGCAGCGCGGACGCGGTTCGGGCCGCGTTTCCGCAGGTGCATTTGATCGAGAACCCCGACAATGCCGGCTTCGGGGCGGCGAACAATCTCGCGCTCCAACGCGCCGCCGGCGAATTTCTGCTGCTGCTTAACAGTGATGCGTTTGTCCAGCCGGGCGCTGTCGCCGCTTTGAGGCGCTGCTTGGAGACGCACCCGAAGGCAGGCATTGCCGCCCCGCGCCTGCTCAACCGGGACGGCTCGTTGCAGCGGTCGTGTTACCGTTTCCCGTCGCCGGGCCGGGCCTGGCTGGAAAACCTCGGCCTGTCCGGGCTGCCGGCCCGGCATCCGGTTTTTGGGGATTACTCGCGCTGGGCGCACGACAGCGAGCGGTCGGTGGAATGGGCCGGCGGCGCGTGCCTGCTGGTGCGCCGGGAAGCCTACCAGCAGGCGGGCGGGTTTGATGAGGCGTTTTTCATGTACCAGGAAGAAACCGACTGGCAGCGGCGCATTCGGGATGGCGGCTGGGACATCGTTTTTACGCCGTCCGCTGTGGTGACCCATCTGGGCGGGGCCAGCGGGGCGTCGGAACAGGCCCGGATCAACCGGCACTTTTTTGACAGTTTGGATTACTACATCCGCAAGCATCACGGCCTGGCCGGGCTGGTCTCGCTGCGCCTTGCCATGATTGTCGGCGCGGCGGCGCGGACGCTTGTGTGGGGCGGGATCGCGGCGGCGCTTCCCCGCCGCCGCGCCGCAGCAGGAGCGAAGACACGTCTCCAAGCCTGGCTCTGCGTGCGGCAGGCGACCCGGTGGCGCGGGGCCGGGAAAGGAGCAAAGGCATGAAAACACTGACGCCGAATGCAGGCAAAATGGGCGTCCCGGCGTGGCGGCGTGCGCTGGGAGTTCTGGTCTGCCTGGGCGCGGCGGTCGTTTTGACCAAGCTGGCCTTTGTCAGCCTGCTGATCCCGGCGGCCATTTTGTATGTCGTCGGCTTTTCGCTGGTCGCCTGGCACTATCCGGGCATCGCCTTGATGCTGATCTTCGCTTCGGCCCCGTTCCAGAATGACTTGTCGGGCGGGGAAGGCGCGAGGTTCTCCATCGCGGAGATCAACCTGATGCTGACGCTGCCGGTCTTGTACCTGCGCGGCCTCACCCAGAAGCTGCGGCTGCATGTCGGTCCAATTTTGGTTCCGGTTCTGCTGTATTTTACCGTCTGCCTGTATTCGTCATCGCTGCACTGGCTCGGCCAAACGGCGCTGATCTCGCTGATCCAGATGTTTCTGTATTTTGTCGTCGTCGTGGCCGTTTTCTGCGTCTTTGTCCCGGACGTGCGGCAGTACTGGATCGCCTTCCATGTGCTGATCGGCGTCGGCGTCTTTTTGGCGATTGCCGGCATGGCGACCGACTACTGGTTCATCGGCCTGAACAAAAACGGGATCGCGGCATCTCTGGCCTGCTGTTTTCTGGTCGCGGTGGAATTGGTCCTGTCGGCGGAGACAATCCGGCGGCGGCGCTGGCTGCTGGCGGCGCTGGGAGTGATTGCGCTCGGCCTGCTGTTTTCGCTTTCGCGCGGGGCCTGGCTGGGAACATTTTGCGGCGTTTTCTTGATCTTCGCCCTGCGCGGACAACTGAAGCTGCTGCTGCGTATCTGCGTGTGCCTGCTGCCTTTGATTGCGATTTTCTGGCTGACGCTGTCTCCTGCTTCCCGCGATTATACTCTGGGGTTCGGCCAGAACCACTATAATATCAAGCTGCGTTATGACTCGATTGATCTTGCCCAGAGTTACTTCCACGAGAGTCCGGTGTACGGCATGGGCGTCGGCCTGCGGAAGAATTACGACGCCACGAATGTTCTCTTGATGACGCTGGCGGAAACCGGCGTCCTCGGTGCCGCCGCGTTTCTCTTGATCCACGCCGCGTTTTTCGGGATGATCTGGCGGGCGCAGAAGCAGATCGTCCGCTCGGAAGCCTTATTTTCCCTGCTGTGCATCGGCGGGGCGCTGGTACTGAACAAGCTTGTTCATGGCATGGTAGACCAGTATTGGAGCCGGGGCGCGGTCATGGCGGCCTGGGCCGGAGCCGGCATGGCGACGCGGGCTTACTATGTCGCCCTGAGCCGCGCCCGGACTGCCTCGGCGGAGCAGGACGCTCAGGGGTGGGGAGCTTTAGTCGCCGGGCCTAAGTAGTATGCCATTAGTGTTTGCGGGCGACTGAAGTCGCGGCAACAAAAGCACAAAGTCCGCCTTCGCGGACGCAGAATCCAAGCCTCTGTATTAACCTGCGAAGGCAGGTTTCGCGTACTTGTTGCCGCGACTTCAGTCGCCCGCAAACACTGATAAATTTTTAATCGGATTATGAAAAAAGCGCCCTAACGATATGAAAACCAACGCATGAAAATCGCGGTTTCGTTTCCCGGCTGTCACCGGCGCGGCGGCATTGAGCGCTGCGTTTTAGAAGCCGTCAACTTTCTGTCGTCGCAGGGGCATGACGTCCATTTGTACACGTCGGACTGGGACCGGGACGCCCTCAGTTCAAGTGTTCATGTCCATGCCGTTGCCCTGCCCCCGCGTGGCTCGGTGCTGCGCCTGCTTGCCTTTGCCCGGCGGAGCCGAAAGGCAATGGCCGACCTGCCGCCCGGAACTGTCCATGCCGCGTTCGGCGTCCAGTCGCCGCCGGGCGGCGTGCTATGGGTTCCCAGTGTCCACAAAGCCTGGCTGGAAACAAGCAAAACCCAGCGAAACTGGCGCGGGCGATTGAAGCAGAAGCTGAACTTGAACCACCCGGCGCTGCTGAAGCTGGAACGGGAGTATTTTCGCGGACCGCTGCCTCCCAAGCTGATTGCGCTGACGGACCAAGTCAAAGCCGACTTGATGCGCTTTTACGCCGTGCCTTCTGAAGCCATTGCCGTGCTGCCGAACGGCTATTCGGCCACCGAGTTCAACACGCAGCGGGTGACGGAACACCGGGCGGCCATGCGCGAAAAGCTGGGATATGGCCCGCAGGACAAAGTCGTGATTTTCGTCGCCAACGAGCTGGAGCGCAAAGGCTTCGGGCCGCTCCTCCGGGCCGTCGCTTCGCTGCAAGACCCGGACGTGGCTTTGCTTGCCGTGGGCCGGCTGAATGCCAAAACTTACGCCGACGAAATTCGGCGCCTGGGGTTAGCAGGCCGGGTGCAGTTTACCGGCCCGTCGGGTGATGTCGCGCTCTTTTACGCCGCCGCCGACGTGTTCGCCCTGCCGACGCAGTACGAAGCCTGGGGGCTGGTCATCGTCGAAGCCCTGGCCTGCGGCCTGCCGGTGGTCACAAGCCGGCTGGCGGGGGCGGCCATCGCGGTGCAGGAAGGCGTCACCGGCAGCCTGCTGGATAATCCGAACGACCCCGCCGAGATCGCCGCAAAACTCCGCCCGCTGCTGGACGGCCCGCCTGTTTCCGCTGAAGCGATTGCACAGTCGGTGGCGCAGTATTCCTGGCCGAACATTCTGCGCCGCTACGAACAGCATTTGCAGGAGAAGCAGTCCGCTGCGCCGACGAAGGATTGAAAGGTGTACAAAGAGTTGGGCGGTTAAAACCGCCGCAACAAAAGCACGAAACCTGCCTTCGCAGGTCAGGAGAAGATAATCTGAGTCCGCGCAGGCGGACTTTGTGCACTGGTTGCGGCGGTTTTAACCGCCCAGCTCTTTGTACACTTAAACGAAAGCCTGATCATGATGTCCTCCCACCTTCCCCCCCTGCGCGTGGTCCTGCTCACCGATGCCGACGTTTTTGCCGGGACGGAGCGCCATATGCTGGACCTGGCACGCGGCCTGTCCGCGCTCGGCGTCGCCGTTTCCGTCGCCTGCCCGTCCCCGGCGGCGCTGGAAGACGCGGCGCGGCGGGAAGGTCTGCCGACCCTGATAATCCCCAAGCGCGGCCTCGTAGACTGGCGGGCCGCCCGCCTCCTGGCACGGCGGCTGAAATCAGGCCAAACCAACATTGTCCATGCCCACAACGGGCGCACGGCGCTGGCGGCGGCGCTGGCCGTGCGGCTGGCGGGCCGGGGGCGGTGCGTGATGACTCAGCACTTTCTAGAGCCGAACCACGCCACCCAGCGCGGGCCGAAAGCCGCCGTGTCCGGGGCGGCGCATCACTGGGTCGTCGGGCAAATGAGCCGCATCCTCGCCATTTCTGAGGCGGTCCGGCAGGCCATGTTGGACCGGGGGGAAGCGCCGTCCCGTAAAATTACGGTTGTCCCGAACGGCATCTCCGCGCCGGACCCCGCAGGCCCTGCCGAGACGCGCCGGAGGCTGGGCATTGCCGCGAACACGCCGCTTGTGGTCTGCGCGGCGCGGCTGGAACGGGAAAAAGACATCGCTTCGCTGGTCAGCGCGATGGGGATTGTCCAAAAGACGGTCCCGGAAGTCCGCTGCCTGGTGGCCGGGGCCGGCTCGGAAAAGGCAGCTTTGGAAGAGCAGATTGAGCGGTTAAATCTGTCGGAGAGGGTGACGCTGCTCGGCTTCCGCGCCGATGCGACGGCTCTCATGGCAGCCGCCGATGTCTTTGTGCTGCCAAGCCTGGCGGAGCCGTTTGGCCTGGTTCTCTTGGAAGCGATGGCGCTGGGCAGGCCGGTGGTCGCGACCCAGGCCGGCGGTCCGCTGGAGATTGTCGTGGACGGAGAGACGGGCTTTCTGGTCCCGCCATCGTCGCCGGAAGCGCTGGCGAATGCCATGGAGCGTCTGATCGCCGGCCCTGCCGCCGGTCGGCGGCTGGGCGAAAACGGGCGTGTGCGGTTCCAGCAGCATTTCACCGCCGCGCGGATGGCACAGGCCACTCTGGCTGTTTATGCCGAGATCAGCGGGCGATGAAGCCCCCCCGCCCCAATTCTGGGGAGCCGGAATAGGAAGGGACATGCCCTACTCGGCTTCTTCTCCGTACTGCTCCCCAGAATTGGGGCGGGGGGCTTCAACATCTCTCAGCCTGCCCGGCGCTCTCCTGCGGCTTCTTGCTGACCGCCTGCCATTTGACGCAGCGGCTGGGCCGCCCCGGATGCCAGCGTTTGTTTGTAAAT
Source organism: Capsulimonadaceae bacterium (assembly GCA_965277885.1). Classification (GTDB taxonomy): domain Bacteria; phylum Armatimonadota; class Armatimonadia; order Armatimonadales; family Capsulimonadaceae; genus JANXMY01. Next base: position 3,143,870 of record CBDIDS010000003.1, read on the forward strand.
TTCCCACATCCGCTCCGCCACATGCTCCCAGGTATAACACTCTTCCGCCTGGCGGCGTCCGGCTTTGCCCCGCTCCCGCGCTTCTTCCGGGGCCGAATACAGAGTGAGAATAGCCTTGGCAAGCGTTTGGGAGTCGCCTTCCGGGAAAATCATTCCTCCGTCCCCGACCACATCGGGGATCGCCCCGGAATTCGAACCGATGACCGGAGTTTCGCACGCCTGCGCTTCGATAATCACCCGTCCAAACTGCTCTTTCCAGCGCGGCGTCGTTCGGGACGGCAGAACCAGTGTGTCTAATGCATTCATTACCTGCGGCAGCTCGTCCTGCGGCCGGGGCGGCAGAAACCGGACCCGTTCCGTCAGCCTCAGTTCCGCCGCCTGCTGTTCCAGCGTAGCCTGAAAGGGACCGGAGCCGACAAACAGCAGATTGACATCCGGCGGGCAGGCAGGCAGAGCCGCCACCATGTCCGCCAGCCCTTTTTCTTCCACCAATCGCCCGACATAACCGGCCGTCCATCCCGTCAGTCCCAGAGCGCGTCGGCATTCGGCGCGGTCCAGCGGCTGAAACAAACGGGTGTCAACCGCGTTCGGAACAACCGCCGCCTGTCCGGCGTAACCTTTGGCGCGGACGTTCTCGATGGCTTCCGTACTGCGTCCCACCACGAAATCGGCCTGACTGAGCGTGTACGACCGGAACGTTTCAAACGGCGGCGGGAGTGTCTTGGCGATATTCTGCTCGGTCTCGGAGATGATCTTGGCCTGGGGCGCAAGGCGGCGGCGGAGCCAGGCGGCTTGAGCGCTGACCAGTCCCCACGGCTCTTCCCAAAGGTCAATGATGTCCGGCTGGAACTCCCGCAGGGTTTGGGCCAGCTCAGGATACCAGTGCAGATACCACTGTGCGGGACCGGACCAGGGCCACCGGACTTTCCCGACTTGGTACACATAGCCGTCTCCGAGCGGTGCCTCGGCCCGGCGCCATGCATTGTATTCCCGCCAGCGATCCGGCACCAGCACGCGCAGCTCGACGCCGGGCAGGCGGCTCAGAAAAGCGGCCTTCGGCTGTCCTTCGCGTCTCGATTGACAGGTATGCGAGATCAGTAATACGCGCATCGGAACTCTACTTTCCATTCCTCAACATTTGCACCTTAAGCAAAACGCTTAAAACACTTGTTCCCATTGATCCACATTCGCGGCCCAGGTCGCGCGAGACGCGCGGGCCACGGAAGCTTGTTTCTGCTGCCGAAGCGCTTCCGGGTCGGTCGCCAGGCGGCGCAGGTGGCCGACGACGGCGTCAAAATCCTCCGGATCCACCAGCATCCCGGCTTCGCCGAAGGCATCCGGGATGCCGCCCCGGTCGGCCCCGATGACGGCACATCCCGACGCCATGCTTTCCAAGCAAACGAGCGGGTTCGGGTCATGGGTGCGCGACAGCACGCACGAGACGTCGCAGCTTCGGACCAGCGCCGGCACATCCGGGCGCGTCACATGGCCTTTGTAATCCGCCCCGACGGCCTCCATTTTCTCTTTAAGAGTTCGAAAGAACGGGTCGGTCATCTCCTGGCCGTGGCCGTAAAACCACAATCCGCCCGCCACGGTGAGATGTACCGGCAGCCCCTCGCGCCGCAAAACGGCCACGGCGTCGGCGGCGATGTCCGGGCCTTTGTTGCGGTCAATGCGCCCGATAAACAGCACTTGGAGGTAGGAACGCGGCTCCAAGAAGTCGGAACGCGGAGTAAACGCTTCCAAATCAATGCCGTTGTTGATAACCGCCATTTTGCTGTCGGGGACGCCGTATTTCTTCTGCGTCCAGGTGCGGATATGCTTGCTGCACGCGACAAACGTATCGGTTGCCGCAATGGTCTCGGCCAAATCGGCCTGACGGGTTCCCTGCTCATTCTGCAAATCCACTAAAATCTTGGCCTTCGGCAAAATCTGTTTGATGTAAGGCGGGGACACCAGATCGTTAAAGCAGATCACGGCGTCCGGCTTCGGCGTGAGACGCTTGAGCGCCTGCCGGAACGAAGCCAGGTAATACTCGTAGTACGCATAGTCCCAGGCTGTCACTTTGCTGCGGACGCGGGACAGCGCCCGCTGCGGCAGAGACAACTGATCTCGCTGCTTCGCGGCAATCGGCACGACTTCTCCGACCGCATAGATCGGATCGGCATTGGTCGGTGTCAAAACAGTGACCCCATGCCCCCGCGCCAGCAGCTCGGTCGCAGTCTGCATGATGATGGTCGAGATCGCCCCGCCGGAAACCGGCGAGTAATACTCAATCGGCATATTCAAAAAACAAATGTTCACAATTAAATTCCAATAAACGGGCGCAGGCGTTTCCAGGAGCGGGCCCAGGTAAACTCTTCGGCCCGCCGCCTTGCCCGCTCTCCATACTCCCGGCGCAGCGGCGCGTCGCAGACCAGCCGCTCCAAATGGCCCGCAAGCTCGCCCGCGTCGCCGCGCTCAAACAACAACCCGGCGTCGCCGATGATCTCCGGCGTCCCGCCGGTTCGTGAGGCCACCGTGGCAAGTCCCGTCGCCATGCCTTCCGGCGTGACCAGTCCGAACGGCTCATCCCACCGGGACGGCACGACATGGATGTGCGCCCTGCGAAGCTCGCCCGGCAGAGCGTAGCGGTCCACGAAGCCGGGCCGATGCACGGAAATGCCGGCCGCTTCCAGCGCTTCCGACAGATCCTGAAGCTGCTGCTGGAAGTCGTCCCAAACCGTGTACCCGTAATGGCTGGAGCCGAGAACTTGCAGCCGGAAGTTCTTTGTCTGCTTTGCCAGCAGCGTGGCCGCCAGCAGCAGCAGATCGGTTCCTTTAGAGTGGTCCGTCCGCCCGACAAAATTGATCAGCGGCGGGCCGTCAGGCGTCTGCGCCGCCGGATGATACTGCTCCGTATCCACCCCAGGGTAACAAGTGCTGACCGTTTCCAGTCCAAAATACTCTTTGTTCCATCGCCCGCAGTCGTCGCTCACGGCAGTCGCCGCGTCTACGGCGTGTCTGAACTGCTGCCGAAACTTCGGGCGGCACGGGTTGCGGTTATGGGCCTGGTGAAAGATGACCGCTTTGGGAAACTTCCGGCGCAGGAAAACGGCCAGCTCAATGTCGTTGTTCAGCAGCAGCGGCAGGTGCTGAAGATTGTTCTTTTGGATCGCTGCCGCAATCCGCAGATTGTACGCTTTCTGGCGCACATGGCCCCAGCCGGTAAGATCACGCTGGACATAGAACAGCTTGCTCAAAACGCGGTTTTCGGGAATGTGCGGATAAGAAAGCAAGATCGTTTTGGGCCACGGGTACGGCTCCGCCGGGCTTGTCTTGGTGATGACCCAGGGTTCAACCCCGTCTTTTTGGGCGCTGCGGCACAGCTCCCAGACCCAGGAGCAGATGCCGCCGCTCCGGGTCGGCGTGAATGTCTCCGCTGTGCAGTTGATAAAAACAAAGCTCATAATATCGTGTCAGGAGACTGTGTAGAACCTAAGTGGGCGGTTGAAACCGCTGCAACAAATGCACGAAACCTGCCTTCGCAGGTTAAGACAAAGGCTTGGATTCTGAGTCCGCGAAGGCGGACTTTGTGCTTTTGTTGCTGCGACTTTAGTCGCCCGCTAATATTTCCACATCTTAGCCCAAAAGCGCTTGCAGCGTTCCCCAAGTCCGCTCCCACGGAAACTCTTCCGCTCGCTGCCTGGCCTGCCGCCTGTAGTCGGCCCGCAGCGGCGCATCGCAGACCAGCCGCTCCAAGTGCGCCGCCAGCTCCTCGGCATTGTCGCGCTCAAACAGCAGGCCGGCGTCACCGACGATCTCCGGCGTGCCGCCGGTTCGGGACACGACCATCGCAAGGCCCGTCGCCATGCCTTCTACCGTGGTCAGGCCGAACGGCTCGTCCCAGCGGGACGGCACGACATGGATCTGCGCCCGGCGCAGCGCTTCCGGCAGCGCGGCGCGGCCGACATGGCCGGGGCGCTCGACGGCAACGCCGCAGGCTTCCAGCGCCCGCGCCAGCCTCGACAGCTCCCGCTGGTAATCGTCCATTTCCAGGCGGTCCCAGTGGTTCGAGCCGATCATCAAAACGCGGAAGTCCGTGGTCGTTTTCGCGAGCGTCAGCGCGGCACGCAGCAGCAGGTCCGGGGCTTTTTCCAGGCCGGTCCGCCCGACAAAGCTGATGGCGGGCGGGCCGCTGACGGGACTGGGCGCGGGGGAAAACTGCGCTGCATCTACGCCGTTATAGAGCGTCGGCACGGCGTCCAGCCCGTAATACTCCCCAACCCAGCGGCTCGTGAAATCACTGACGCCGACCGTGACATTCGCCGCCGACGGATAAAGCCGCCGGAAGCGCGGGGACGCTTCGAGCTGGTTCTGGAACCAGTGCAGGATAATCGCCTTCGGGAAATGCCGGCGCAGGTAAACCGTCATCTCCGGGTCGTTGATCAGCACCAGGGGGCGGTCCGCCATATGGTTTCGGCGCAGCGCCGACATGACCTTGAACGCATACGCGCGGTGGCGCAGATGCCGCCAGCCGGTCAGCTTGCGGTCGGCCCGCAGGGCTTTGGTCAGCAGCGGGTTTTTCGGGAGCGGCGGCGGCTCTAAAACAAGGGTCTGCGCCCAGGGAAACCGCGCGGCCTCGCTGGAGCGCGTGATCACCCAGGGCAATTCTGCCCCGGACGCTTGCCCTTCGGCGACGCGGCAGCACTGCCAGATGATCGTCGCCAGGGCGCCGCTGCTGGTCGGCGTCCAGGTTTCCAGCGGATGGTTGATGAAAACGACGCTCATCGGACATCCACCAGCTCATTCACGAGTTCGCTTCCCCGTAGCTCGCTGGAATGATGAACGCCGGGGGGAGCGTCCCGCCAGTCGAAGTCGGCGAACATCAGGCCGTCGGTGATCGCGTGCGGATGGCTTGGGTCCGGGTAGGGCAGGATCGGGATGACGTCAAAGAAGCAGGCTTCTTCCCAGCGGTCAATGATGTTCGCCCCGCACAGAAACATCTCTAAACGGTAGCGGCCCGGCTTGAGCCACGGAGTTCGGATCACGAACTCGCCTTCGTAGGTCTCCGACGCTTCCAGCCAGCGGCCCAGCAGACGGGAATCACAGGTGACGAGGCCGACCCCGGCTTCATTGAACAGGTGGCACGAGATAAAATACTTGCCCCGCATCGGCTTGTGCTGGGCGATCCGAAACCGGACGCGCTTTTCTTCCGCCGCTTCATAATAGGCTTTGGAAGGGGCCGCCTCGGCGATCCGCAGCTCGCCGGAGCCGGGGCGGCGCTTGGCGTCGCTCTCGGTCTGCGCTTCAGAAGCGTTGAAGCTGTCCAGATAATGCCGGATGGCTTCCTGAACGCCGCCGTAGTAGGTCATGCGGCCTTTGGTCAGGTACATGCCGCTGGTGCAAAGAGCCGCGACGCTCTGCATATGGTGGGAAACGAACAGCACCGTGCGCCCGCTCTGGGCCACGTCCTGCATCTTGCCGAGGCACCGCCGCTGGAACTCGGCGTCGCCGACGGCCAGCACTTCGTCCACGATCAAAATTTCCGAGCTGAGGTGGGCGGCGACCGCAAACGCGAGCCGCACGTACATCCCCGACGAGTAGCGCTTGACGGGCGTGTCCAGAAACTGGTCTACGCCCGAAAAATCCACAATGGCGTCAAACTGCCGGGAAATCTCGCGCCGGCTCATGCCCAAGATAGAGCCGTTGAGATAAATGTTTTCCCGGCCCGTCAGCTCATGGTGGAACCCTGTGCCGACTTCCAGCAGGCTCCCGACACGGCCATACAGGTCAATCTCGCCGCGCGTCGGCTCGGTGATCTCGCTGAGGACTTTCAGCAGCGTGCTTTTGCCCGCGCCGTTGCGCCCGACCACGCCGACCACGTCGCCGCGCTTGATTTCAAACGACAGGTCGGAGAGCGCCCAGAACGTCTCGCTCGTGCTTTTCTTTCGCGGTTTAAACCGGGCCATCAGCGCCTCAGACGCCGTGGTATGCACTTCCGCGTTGTGCGAGATCGTGTACGACTTGGAAACGCCGCGTGCCGCGATGGCGATTTCGGAGCTAGATGACATCGGCGAACTTCCTTTCCATTTTTTTGAACGCAAACGCGCCGCCCAGGAAAACGAGCAGGCTGACGGCGGCGGAATACAGGACCGGAGCGAGCGGCAGGCTGCCGTGTCCCAGCAGCGACCAGCGAAAGCCTTGCAAGAGGCCCGCCAGCGGGTTCAGAAAGTAAAAGGACCGAAAGGCCGGCGGCAGCTTGGCAAGCGCAAAGGTCAGCGGGTACGCCACCGGGGACGCATACAGCAGAAACTGCATCAGCACGGGAATGACATACTGCACGTCCCGGTAAGTCACCGCGAGGGCCGCCGTGTACATCCCGATGCCCAGCGCCAGCAGCAGCAGCAATGCAAACCAGAGCGGCAGGGTCAGCAGGGCGACGCTCGGCGCGACATGGCCGAGGATCATCAAAATCGGCAGCAGCGTAAACGCGACGGCGAAGTCAATCAGCGTCGAGAACATCATGGACAGCGGCAGGATCAGGCGCGGAAAATAGACTTTGGAGATCAAGTTCGAGTTCTGCACCAGCGACGCGCTGACTTTCACCACGGTTCCGCTGAAGACATTCCATCCGAGCAGCCCCGCATACGAGAAGACGAAATACGGGACGCCGTCGGAGGGAAAGCTTGCCAGCTTGCCGAATACCAGCGAAAAAATGCCCGCCGCCAGCAGCGGCTGCAAAACGACCCACAGGGCGCCGACGGCGGTCTGCCGGTAGCGCAGCTTGACATCCCGCTGGGCCAGCGTCAGAAGCAGGTCACGGAACTGCCAGAGTTCCCGCACATTGAGCGCCTGCCAGCCCGGTTTATGTTTCAGTGTCCGCAGGGGCCGTACAGGCGTGTTTTGCGTTGTCCCGGAAGAAATCATGCTTGTTACTTACTTTATATAAAACTTTCGCGCAGCCGAAGGAGTTCAAGACCCCTCCCGCTCGTTCCTATGCCTTCGGCATTACTTCGTATCTGCTCCCTCCCCTGTTAGGGAAGGGCAAGAGAAAATAGGACAGATGACGGAAGCCTGCGCCTTTGGCTCCTCACTCTGTATTGCCCTTCCCTAACAGGGGAGGGAGCAGATACGAAGTAATGCCGAAGGCATAGGAACGAGCGGGAGGGGTTCTTACCGCCCCGTCAATACCCTCGCGCTGGTTCCGATGCCGAAGATGCCGCCCAGGAGCGCGATTGGGTTGGTAGTCTGTCCCTTGACCGGAATATAAATCGCGTCGTTCGGCTGGAGCGGCAGATTGACCGACATATCGCCGTGCTGCAAAAACTTCCCGAAATCCACGGTTTCTGCGACCACAGTGCCTGCCTGCGTGCCTTGATGGACTACGGTGACTTTCTTTAAATCCGAGACGCCCGCGAGGGTGCCGCCGCTGCCGCTGATCGCGTTCACCAGCCGGTCGCCGGGCTTGAAAGCGTAGTAGCCGGCGTGGCCGACCGCGCCGTCCACATAAATGCGGTTATGCAGCTCCGGGATATAAATGCGGTCGCCGGGCGCCAGCGCCACATTGTTTGCAACCTGGCCCTGCACCAGCAGGGCATTCAAGTCCAGAGGACGCTCCGCGCCGTCGTGGATCAGCGTTGCATGGGCCAGATCGGCGGTCGCCTGATTGATATTATCGGCATCGGTCAGGGCATCCAGCACTGTCATTTTGTCTTTGTAGGCGTAGGAGCCGGGCTTTGCGACTTCGCCGAGGACACTGACCTGCATGTGGCGCTGCGGCACGAAGATTACGTCGTCGGGCGCAAGGACAACGTCCTGGGCTGTGCCGCCGGCGGCCTGCGGATCGCTGAGGTCGGCGGTCTGCGTCCCGCCGTCTTTATGGGTCACGGACACCTGGCTGAGATCTCCGGTTTCCGACGCGCCGCCGGCCTCCGCCAGCGCTTCCATGAGATGCAGGTCAGGCCGGTATTCGACGGCCTGGGCGTGGGTAACGGAGCCGTAAATCTGCACGCTTTGATGCCGCCGCTGGGTCAGCGTCACCGTGACCAGTGGGCTGACGACATACTCCGACCACTTCTTGGTGAGCGTCCGCGCTACCTGCGCCGTCGTCAAGCCGGCCACCGGCAGCGAGCCAAGCACAGGAACCGTGATGCTGCCGTCGGAGGGGACGGTGGCCTGCGGGACACTCAGCTCCGGGAAATTGAGGACCTGAATGCTGAGGACATCGTCGGTCCCCAGCAGATAAGGCGCGGGCGCCGTTCTGGGCTTTTGCGGCGGTGTCAAATTCTGCGGCGGCTGCGCCCGCGTTTCCGCCGGACACGCCAGGCTGAAGGCCGCCGCCATCAGAACGGGCAAGACAAAGCCGGGCAAAAAGAAAGAGTGCTGAGTGTTCATAGGGGTCTCATTCATAGCGGAACTTGCTGGCGCCCAGATGAAGGACATCGCCGACTTCCAAAGCGTGCCGCGAAACGGCAATGTCGTTGACAAACGTGCCGTTGGTAGACGAAACATCATACACGACAAAGCCCTCGTTTTCGGGAGCGATCCGGGCGTGAGCCTGCGAAATCGTCGCATCCCGCGCCAGCACGATGTCGCTGTCCGGGCGCGAGCCGAGCGAAAGAGACTTCGCGGGTGAGAGCGCAAAGCTTTGTCCGGTGTAGGGGCCTTCCAGGGTGATCAGGGACGAGCCGACGCGGGGCAGGACGCGCAGGGAAGACCGCGTGCTGCTCACGCCGTCTTTGCTGACAGAAAGACCGGAACCGGGATCGGGTTCCAGCGCGTCGGCCTTTTCGGCCATGCCCGGATCGGAGTAGCGCTTCATCACAATGGTGCGCGTGGACGAATACACGCGCGAAGTCTTCTCCGGCGCGGGTGGGGGCGGGGCGAAAGTCGTGCGCCCGTAACCGGCATACGAATAATTGGCCGGCTCGCCGATCAGGTGCGGCACCCGGTTGACAAAGTACGCCAGCATTTTCGGCGCGGCCGCCGCCAGTGCGCCCGCCGTGTTCCGCATGGTATCGCTGCCTACCATGCCGACGCCGATGACGTACAAAATGCAGTCTACATGCGGCGCAAGAAGAAGCGCATCGGCCACGACGGCGGCAGGCGGCGAATCCACGATCACCACATCGGCGGCTTCCCGCAGCGCCTGCATCGTTTCCGCCATGTGCGGCTGAGAAATCAAATCCATCGGGTTCTGCACGGCATTGCCCCCCGGCAGAATGGAGAGATGAGCGGTTTCCGTCGGCACCAGCGCGTCTTCCACGCGCAGCTCGCCGGAAAGGATCTCTGCCAAACCCGGCGCTGAGGTTTTCCCCGTCTGCATCAGCGCAGACGGCCGGCGCATATCGGCGTTGACCAGCACCACGCGCCGTCCGGCCCGTGCGAACGAATGGGCCAGCTCGGAAGCCGTGAGCGACTTGCCTTCGCCGGGCAGAGCGCTGGTCACCAGAATGACCTGGTGATCGTCCAAGTTGACGCCGGCACGCTGGCGCATGGCAAGGCCGAGGTTTGCGCGGGCGGCGTTGTACGTTTCCAGGAGATGCGGCGGCCGGCGGCCGCCGGCAAACTGATTTTTCTCCGCGCGGGTCATCTGCGGCAGGACCGCCACGACCGGGCCGTCCACGAGGCGGCGGACATCGGCGGCGGTCCGCACGGAGCTGTCGGTTTGTTCTAAAAGCAGCACGGCCAGCAGCGCCAGGACCAGGCCGATCCCGAAGCCGACCAGCAGATCATGTTTGGGGTTGGGCCGAAAGGGCGCGGCCGGCGCAAACGCCGGCTGGACAATCTGGACATTGCCGCTCGCCACGTTTTTGTTGATCTGGGCGGCCTGAACGGCGGCGCTGGCGGCATCATAAAGGTTGTGGGCCTGGGTCTGGCTGTCAATCAGGTTCTGGGCGTCCTGGCTCAGCCGGGGCAGGTCCAGGGTCTGCCGCTGGAGCAGGTCGCGCTGGGCGATGGCCCCGGCCAGCTTCACCTGGGCAGAGCGGGCGGCGCTTTGCGCGTTGTCGCTGGCTTCCTGGAGCGCTCCTTGAGATTGAAGCGAAGGCTGGGTTTCCAAAGTCTGGAGCGCCTGGTTGAGATTGGCCTGCGTTGATGCAATCTGGCCGTCCAGATCCGAAAGCAAGCGCTCGCCGGGGCCGCCGACTTTTGCCTTGTAGCGCTGGGCGGTTTCAAAGCGCTTCCGCTCCAAATCGCCGAGAGACTCTTGAAGCTTTATTACCTGGCTGTCATCCCGGACGGTATGCGTCTTGGTGATGGCGGCTTTGCCCTGATTAAGCTGCGCGAGGTCGGCGGCTGCCGTGGCCTGCGCGGCGACATTGTCGTTTTGCAGGCCGGCGACCACGGCGTTCTGGGCGGCCAGGGCATTCAGCGCGGCGGTCTTTTGGGTTTGGGGGTCCAGAACGCCGACGCCTCCCAAGCGGTGCGACTGCTCAAACGCCAGAAGCTTGGCATCCGCGGCGGCGGCCTGCTTTTGGGCCTGCGCGGTTTGGATCTCAAGCTGTGCCAGATTTTCCTTGCTGTTTTTCTGCGCCAAAGCGGTTTTGTAAGCGACAAAAGCCCGGCAGAGCGTATTGGCCCAGTGGATCGCGTGCTGCCGGCTGTCGGCGACCACCGCCAGATCGATCACATTGTCGCCGTCTTTGCGGGCTGTGATCGTGGCGGCGTTTTGAAGCGTTTCCGGGCTGATGCCGAGCTTTGCGGACGCTTCCTGGGCCAGCTCGCGGCTTTGCAGCAAAGTGATCTGGGTGTCGATGGATTCCACCATCGGAGCGCTTGCCGCCGCCTGCGTCGTGGCGATTGTCATCGGCTCCCGCTGAACCAGGAGAACCTGCGCGGTCGCCTGCCACTCCTTCGGGCTGCGTGCCGAAATAATCGCGGCGGTGAGAGTTGACGCTGCCACGATCAGCACAATCAGCCACAGGCGGCGCCAGGCGATCAGTGCAAGGTCATGCGCGGTCATGGCCGGTTCCGCCGGGACGCCGCGCGGGACGGAATAAAAAGAGGAGCTGGGCTGGATTTCGTTCATTGGTACGGGTTCGGCTGAGATTGATTCTTCGGCAGTCTACTTTTCGGCATTTTGATGCAGGGCGACAAGGCTTTCCGTCTTAAAGCTTTCGGAGAGCGGCAGGGGCAAAAACGAATGCAGCTTCTCCGCAGCTTCCCCTTCCCAGCTCCTGTCCCAGCTTCCCCTGTCCCAAACTCTTGCGGTTGATATAAGTGACGCTGTTGTTGCTGCAATGTTCCTCCATCGCATCTGCAATCAGCGCTTGGATTTGTCGGTCAAAAACGGACGTGTCAAAGCGGGCGGCCTGCGTTTGAAGCGCTTCCGGGGAAAAAGCACAGCGGGAAATCTTTTCTAGAGCCGCCGCCAGCGAATTCACCGACTGCTCCCCGAAGAACAACCCTGTCTCACCGTCCAGCACCGTTTCCAGCGCCCCGCCCGCGCCGTAAGCCACGACAGGGCGGCCGCTCGCCATGCACTCCACCGGGGTGATGCCGAAGTCTTCTTCGCCCGGAAAGATGAGCGCCTTGCAGCGGGCCATCTCCTGTGCGACCTCTTCGTCCGACAAGCGCCCTAAAAACTGAACGGTCGGCCCTGCCATACGCTTTAAATGCGGCAGATCAGGGCCGATCCCGACCACGCGCAGCGGCAGGTTCAGGCGGGTGCAGGCTTCAACCGCCAGGTCAATGCGCTTGTAGCGGATCAGCCGGGAGACCACCAGAAAATGAGCGCCGACTTCCGACGCGCCCACCGGGTGGAACTTGGCGGTCTCGACGGGCGGGTAGATCACTGCCGCCACATCCCGCCGGTAGAATTTTCGGATGCGGCGGGCGACATTGTACGAATTCGCGACAAAATAATCCACTCGCTGGGCGCTTTCCACGTCCCAGGCACGCATATTGTTGACGACCGCGCTGATCAAAGAAGCCGCCGCCCGGCCGGAGCGGCTTTGCGCCAGATATTCCTGCTGCCGCCAGACAAAGCGCGACGGCGTATGGCAGTAGCAGATGTGACACGTTTCCGGCAGCGTGATGACTCCCTTCGCAAACGAGCTGGAGGAGCTGAGGACCAGGTCATAACCGGCGAAATTGAACCGCTCAAACGCCGCCGGGTAGTACGGCAGGGCCAGCTTGTGGAACCGCCGCGACGAAAACGGCCAGCGCTGCAAAAACGACGTTCGGATGTCCATGGCCGCAAATGTCGAAAGTGTCGCGGCCGGGTCGTACACGGAAGTATACAAGGGCGCTTCGGGAAATAAAGTGTGAAAGGCGGCGGCCACGCGCTCGGCGCCGCCTGCCTGGGCAAGGTAATCATGAACCATTAGACCTCTTGCGTAATTGGTGTATACTAACGGCATGTTCTATGCCGACCTGAAAACCAAGCCTGACGGCGTCTTCAAGCGCTTGACAGGTGTGCGGCCCGCAACCTTCCGAGACATGTGCGAGGCTCTCCAAACGCATCTGCCCGTGCGCGGGCGCAGGCCCAAGCACTTGGTGGAAGACCGCCTGCTCCTGACGCTGATGTATTGGCGCGAGTATCGCACCTTTGTTCACATTGGGCAAACCTACGGCCTCAGCGAGTCTGCCGTCTGCCGCACGGTGCACGCCATCGAAACCGCGCTTTTGCGTTCCGGTCAGTTTACGTTGCCAGGCAAGAAGGCATTGACGAAAAGCGACCTCTCGTTTGCGGTCATCGTGATCGATGCCACGGAATGCCCCGTCGAGCGCCCGAAAAAAAACAGCGGCACTGGTACAGCGGCAAGAAGAAGCGCCATACCCAAAAAGCGCAGGTTGTCGCCGACCCGAAGACAAAGCGCATCTTAGTCACCAGCTTCAGCGAAGGCAAGAAGCAGGACTTCAAGCTGTTCCAGGAGAGCCGCCTGCCGCTTTTGCCCAAGACGCAGTGCCTGGCAGATAGCGGCTATCTGGGGCTGGCGAACCTGCACTCCAACAGCCGCCTGCCGAGGAAAAAGAGCAAGCATCATCCGCTCACGCCGGAGCAGAAGGCGAGTAATCGTCAGCTTTCGCGGGAGCGGTTCGTGATTGAGCACATCATTCGGAGCCTGAAAATCTTTCGCATCTTGGCGGAGCGTTACCGCAACCGGCGCAAGCGCTTTGGCCTGCGCTTCAACTTGATTGCCGCACTTTACAACTATGAACTTGCCGCCTAACAATTACGCAAGAGGTCTAGTGCTGTTTTCATCATTAATTCCGGGTGTCAATCCATGAATGCAAGTTTTGTGCCAACAGGCGTTTGTCGTTGACTTCGGCGCTGCCGGATCAAGCCGAGAGCCGTAAAAACGAATGAAAATGCCGGGTAGACGGGATCCGAGCGAAGCACTCAGAAATGAAGCGGCCGGCGGCTTGGGTTAAAAATAGTCCGTTTTGACGGCGAAAACTGATTGATCCGGCAGCGCGTTTACTTTTATGTATAATCGCTTTATGGGAAGTTTGCTGTTACCCTTACCAACACTTGTCCCCAAACGTACCACTTCCGCGTCATTTGTAACCTTTTTGTAATAATTCTTTGCCGGAAGCCCGGAAGCGATCTCTTGTGCTTCAGATTTCGCCCCTAAACCTGTGTCAGCCGGCATGAAAAAAGCTGACTGTTCAATTTGAACAGTCAGCTTTTTCCGAGAAGCGCCAAAGCGCTCATTGAGTTGTCATACAGGATGCCGAAGGCGAGACTCGAACTCGCACGCCCTTGCGAGCACTACGACCTGAACGTAGCGTGTATACCATTTCACCACTTCGGCGGAAGCGGTCTCCCTTTATTTAGGGATGACGTCAGCCATTATACCGTGCCACAGCTTCGTTTGTCAACCCAATTTTACAAATTGCAGCCGCCCGCGCCGGAGGTCTTGGCTTCCGGTGCGGCCCGCAGTTCCAAAGCCGCTGTGTGAAAGCGCTGAAAGTGGGTATCATCAAACTAACCGAAAAGTGTCTGGTCTTTTTGCTTTTCCCCAAGAGGTTCCCCGCCATGAACATCCCTCCGTTGGGCAGCCCCGCTCCCGACTTCCCGCTTCCACCCACGCCCGGCAGGCCGGCAGGCCGCTTGTCCGACCTGCGCGGCCGGCCTGTCCTGCTGGCCTTCTCCCCGCCCGGCTGGGACCCGGCCCGCGCCGAAGGCTTGGCGCAGATCAACCGCATCTTTGCCCAGTCCGGATTTTCCGGCGAGCTGCTCGGTCTGTCGCAGACGTCCGAGGGAACAGAAGCTGTGTTCAGCGGCGAAGACGAAGCCCTGCCGGTGCTGACCGCGCCGCTGTCCGGGGAGGCCGCCGCGCTTTACGGCGTGCCGGGCCGGCAGGCGCTGTTCGTGCTGGACGCCCAGGGGACTGTCCGCTGGCAGTTTGCGGCTTCACCCGGCGCTGCCCCTCGCGCGGAAGACCTGCTGGCCGCGCTGTCGTCGCTGGCCCCCGCGCCGCCCGCCCCCGCGTCGTTCCCAAACCCGCGCGGCCTTTCCCGCCGTGAGTTTCTGGCCGCCGCCCTCGGCGTCGCGCTGGTGCTGTCCGTGCCGCTGGGCAAGGCCCAGGCGCAGGCCGCCCCGATGACAACCTCGCCTGCGCTTATGCCGCCGTCTTCGGTCGGCACCGTTCCCGTGACGCTCCATGTCAACGGCGCCTCCTATGCGCTTCAGATTGAGCCGCGCGTCACGCTTTTAGATGCTCTGCGGGAGCGCATCGGCTTGACCGGCTCGAAAAAAGGCTGCGACCACGGCCAGTGCGGCGCCTGCACGGTCCACGCGGGCGGCAGGCGCATCAACTCGTGCCTGGCGCTCGCCGCAGCGTACCAGAACAAGCCGATCACGACCATTGAAGGTCTTGCAAACGGCGACGTGCTGCATCCGGTCCAGGCCGCGTTTATCCGGCATGACGGCTTCCAGTGCGGCTTCTGCACGTCCGGGCAGATCATGAGCGCGACCGCGCTTTTGAAAGAACCGACAGGGCCGACCGATGCCGACGTGCGCGAAAGCATGAGCGGCAATTTGTGCCGCTGCGGCGCGTACACCAACATTGTCGCGGCCATTCAAGAAGTCCGTGGGCAAGACGTTCGAAAAGGCGAAAATAATGCACCCGTTTGAGTACCTGTCGGCCCCCGACGAGAAAACAGCCGCCGCCAGCCGGGCGGTCGCAGGCGGTGCGCCGGATGCCCTTCAGAACCCGGCCCGGTTTCTGGCCGGCGGCACCAATCTGATTGACCTGATCAAGCTCAACGTCGAGACGCCTTCGCGCGTGGTGGATGTCTCGGTTCTGCCGCTGACCCAGATCACGCCGATGCCCGGCGGCGGCCTGTCTATTGGAGCGCTGGTCACGAACACCGACCTCGCCCACGACCCCCAAGTCGCCCACGCCTACCCGATGCTGTCCCAGGCGATTTTACTGGGGGCATCGGCCCAGCTTCGGAACATGGCGACCACCGGCGGGAACATCTTGCAGCGCACCCGCTGCTACTACTTCCGGGACACGGCGACCCCCTGCAACAAGCGCGTGCCGGGGTCAGGTTGCCCTTCCATTGACGGCCTCAACCGGGTCAACGCCGTGCTTGGCACCAGCAAAGCCTGCATTGCGTCCAACCCGTCAGATATGTGCGTTCCCCTGGCCGCCCTCGGCGCGGTCATTGTCACCAGCGGCCCCGCCGGTGTCCGGCGCATCGCGTTCACCGATTTTCACCTTCTGCCGGGCGACCACCCGGAGCGTGAAAACGTCTTAGAGCCGGGCGAGATCATCACGGCGGTCGAGCTGCCGCCCCTGCCGTTTGCGGCGACTTCCCAGTACCTCAAAGTGCGCGACCGGGCTTCCTATGCATTCGCCCTGTCGTCCGCGGCTGTGGCTTTGGACATCGAAAGCGGCACGATCAAAGAAGCGCGGATCGCCCTCGGCGGCGTCGGCGCGAAGCCCTGGCGGGCATTTGAAGCCGAGAAGATGCTGGCCGGCAAAGCGCCGACGCCGGAAAACTTCCGAGCCGCAGCGGAGGCCGAGCTGAAGCCCGCGCACGGCTACAGAGACAATGCATTTAAGATTGAGCTGGTCAAGCGGACGCTGGTGCGGTGCGCGATGAACGTGAGCAAAGTGGGATAGCGGGAAGCGTGGGAATAAATTCCTGCGCTGTATGCCTGCGGCATTACTTCGTATGGGGCGAGGACGCCTACTGTCCGCCTTCGCGGACAAAGAATAACACTAGCGTGACACTCTGCTTCTTGTCCATGAAGATGGACATTAGGCGTCCTCGCCAAACAGCGTAGGACTTCAGTCCCACGCTCCTAGTCTAATGCCAATGAGCAAGACCACAGAAAACATCGGCAAGCCGCTCGACCGTAAAGACGGGCGGCAGAAAGTGACCGGCGGGGCGGATTACACCGCCGACGTGCGCCTGGACAATATGGCCTACGCCGCGATTGCCGGCAGCGAGATCGCCAAAGGCCGTGTGCTGAGCGTGGACACAGCGGCGGCGGAGGCTGCCGCCGGCGTTCTGGCTGTCCTAACCGCCGGCAGCATGCCCCAGCTGACGGAAGCGGCGGCGCTGATCAACCAGTCCGGGCTGGGCGGCGCGTCGGCGGCGGCCGGCCAGACGTTTCTGCCGATGCAAAGCGATGTTATCCATTACAGCGGCCAGCCGATTGCTTTGGTGATCGCGGAAACGCCGGACGCGGCACGGGAAGCGGCGGCGCTTGTGACGGCCCGGTATGAGCGCGAGACCCCGGCGGCGGACTTTGAGACGGCGCGGCAGCACACGTTCACGCCCGTTTCCGGCTGGCCGGAGCCGGTGCAAGCGACGCGCGGCGATGCTGCTTTAGGCATGGCGGAGGCGGCAGTGCGGGTAGATGAAGTGTACCACACGGCCTTGCAGCACCATGTCGCGATGGAGCCTCATGCGTCGGTGGCAGATTGGGACGGCGACACTCTCACGCTGTATGAAGCGACGACCTGGGTGCAGGGCATCCAAAAAACAGTCGCGATGTGGTTCGGAATGCCTGAAAAGAACATCCGCGTTCGGCAGCAGTTTGTCGGCGGCTCGTTCGGCTCCAAAGGTCCCGCCTGGCCCCATGTCGCGCTCGCCGTGGCTGCCGCAAAGAACGTCAAGCGTCCGGTCAAGCTGGTTCTGACCCGGCCCCAGACCTTCTGGTCCAACGGCTATCGCCCTCGTATCTGCCATGCCGTCGCCCTCGGCGCGGACAGGGACGGCACTCTGACGATGCTGCGGCATGATGCGGAGACGCACACGGCTCCGTTTGACAACCGCGTCATTGCGCCGGTGACGAAGACCAGCCCGAAAGTGTATGCGTGTCCGAACACGGCGATCACCTACGAGATGACGCACCTCAATCTGAGCGGCCCGTTCACCATGCGCGGGCCGGGCGAGACGCCGGGATCGTTTGCGCTGGAATGCGCGATGGACGAGCTTGCCTCCGCGCTGGACATGGACCCGATTGACCTGCGTTTGAAAAACTACGCCGAGAAAAACCCCGAAGACGGCAAACCCTGGTCGTCCAAGTCCCTGCGCCGGTGCTATGCCGAGGGCGCGGCCCGCTTCGGCTGGGAGAAGCGGACGCCGAAGCCTCGTTCCATGACCGCGCCCGACGGCAGATTAACGGGGTGGGGCATGGCAACCATGATGTACGACGCCAAGTTCGTGCCGGCGTCCGCGTCCGCCCAAATGCTGCCGGACGGCGCAGTGGTTATCCGAACCGCGACCGCCGACCCCGGTACCGGCCTGTACACGATCATGCCGCAGATCGCCGCCTCGGCGCTGGGCATTTCGGCAGAATTGGTGCGCCTGGAGCTGGGCGACTCGCGCCTGCCGAAAGCGCCGATTGCCGCCGGGTCACAGACTTCGGCCAGCGTCGGCTCGGCGGTGCAGGCCGCCGCGCTGTCTCTGCGCCGGCGCCTGCTGGCGTTTGCGTTTGCCGACCCGGCCTCGCCCCTGCACGGCCTGTCCGAAGACGCCGCTGACGCGGGCGAAGGCCGCGTCTTCTCCCGCGCCGACCCGGCACGCAGCGAGACTTACACGGACATACTTCGCCGCCACGCGCCGTTTGGTTTAGAAGCGGCGTCGGAAGTCAGCCCGGAACCAGCAGACGCCAAGCCGTTTTCGGCGTATTCGTTTGGCGCTCACTTTGCCGAAGTGTCGGTGGACCCCGATTTTGGCGAAGTCCGCGTCACCCGGTACGTCGGCGCGTTCGGCGCGGGGCGCATCTTGAACCCGAAAACGGCCCATTCTCAGCTTCTCGGCGGGGTCGTCTGGGGCATCGGCATGGCCCTGCACGAAGAAACCTATTTGGACACGCATTTAGGCCGCCCCATGAACCACGATCTTGCCGAGTACCATATCCCGGTGAACGCCGACATTCCCGGCAGTCCCGACATAGACTTGTTCTTCATAGACGAAGAAGACGCCCTCGTCAACCCGCTCGGCGTCAAAGGCATCGGCGAGATCGGGACTGTCGGCGCGGCGGCGGCCATTGCCAACGCCGTGTATCATGCGACCGGGAAGCGCGTTCGGGATTTGCCGATTACGCCGGATAAGCTGCTTTAGGAACCCACCCCGGTTCGTTCCTCACCGACCCTCCCGAAGCGGGAAGGTGAGGAGCAAGATACAAAGCAGAAGGGCGCAGCAAGCAGCGCCCCTACGCTGCATTCGAAACTCTTGACCTTCCCGCTTCGGGAGGGTCGGTGAGGAACGAACCGGGGTGGGTTCGGACAAGGACACACAAAACTATGGATACCACACAAATACCCGCCGGGCTACAGCCCGCGCCGAACGATCAGCCCGGCAAATCCGTCGGCCAGCCGCTGGACCGCGTGGACGGGCGCTTGAAAGTCACCGGCGGGGCCAAATACTCCGCCGATATGCCGGTCGCCGATGTCGTCTACGCCGTGCTGGTGATGAGTACGATTGCTCGCGGCACGATTACCGGAATCGACACCCGCGAAGCGGAAGCCCAGCCTGGCGTCATCCAAGTCATCACGCCCGCGAACGCCCTGCGGCTGCCCCAGCAGCCTGCCTCGCCGGGCGGCAAAGCGGCCCGGCCGCAGGAGCGCATTCTGCAAATGCTGCAAGACCCGAAAGTCCTGTACCAGAACCAGCCCGTCGGCGTGGTTGTCGCCGATACGCTGGAACGGGCCGCGTATGCCGCGTCCCTGGTCACGTTCCAGTACGACGCCCAAACGCCGCGCACGGTGCTGGACAAAGAGAAAAAGAACGCCTATAAGCCCGAAAAAGCCAACCAGGACCCGACCGACTCCAAGCGCGGCGACCTCGGCGCGGGCATGAGCCAGGCGTCGGCGAAAGTCGAGCAGACGTATGTGACGCCCGTAGAGAATCACAATCCGATGGAGCCGCATGCGACCCTGTCGGTCTGGAACGGCGATCAGCTTACGGTGTACGATGCGACCCAGGGGATTTTTGGTGTCCGCAAAGTGCTGTCCAAAACGTTTGGGATGCCGATCGATAATGTCCGGGTCGTGTCTCACTTCCTCGGCGGCGGCTTCGGCTGCAAAGGCTCCGCCTGGTCCCATGTGGTCATTTCCGCGCTGGCGGCAAAGCAGGTCGGCAGGCCGGTCAAACTGGTTTTAGAGCGGCGGCAGATGTTCGGCCCGGTCGGCTACCGCCCCCGCACGGAGCAGAATCTTCAGCTCGGCGCGATGTCCGGCGGCACGCTGACCGGCGCCCGGCATGACGTGTACACGCAGACTTCGACGTTTGATGAGTTTGTCGAGTCGTCCGCCGGGGTCACGCGGATGCTGTACGCGACGCCGAACGAGGAAACGTCGCACCGCCTGGTGCGCCTGGACGCCGGAACGCCGACGTTCATGCGGGCGCCGGGCGAGTCTACAGGGACATTCGCGCTGGAGTCCGCGATGGATGAGCTGGCGTATGCCCTGCCGATGGACCCGATTGCGCTGCGTTTGAAGAACTACGCGGAGAAAGATCCCGAAGAAGGCAAGCCGTGGTCGTCCAAGTCCCTGCGCGAGTGCTACCGGGTCGGCGCGGCGCAGTTCGGCTGGGAAAAGCGCACTCCCGCTGTCGGTTCCATGAGAACCGCCGACGGCAAACTCATCGGCTGGGGCATGGCGACCGCGACGTACCCGGTCCGGCGCTCTAAATCGTCGGCGATGGCCCGCCTCCTGCCGGACGGCACGGCGTATGTGCAGGCAGGGACCCAGGACCTCGGCACGGGGACCTATACCGTGATGACCCAGACAGCCGCCGATGCGCTGGGCCTGCCGCCGGAGCGGGTGCGCTTTGAGCTGGGCGATACCGATATGCCCGAAACCCCAGTGTCCGGCGGCTCGCAGACAGCGGCCTCCACCGGCTCCGCCGTGCAGGCAGCGGGAAAAGCGGCGCGGGCGCAGGCCGTCGCCCTGGCTGTCGCTGACCCCGCCTCGCCCTTGTTCGGCCTGCCCGCCGACGCCGTAGATGTAGCCGAGAGCCGGATGTCCTCTAAGATTGACGCGGCGAAAAGCGAAACCTACGCTGACTTGATCGCCCGCCAAAAGCTGCCGTTTATTGAAGCCAAGACCGACTCCGGGCCGGGCGCGGAAAAAGACGAATATGCCATGCACTCGTTCGGCGCCGTCTTCGCCGAAGTCGTTGTAGACCCGGATTTCGGCGAAGTCCGTATCAAACGGATTGTCGGCGTCTACGGCGTCGGCAATATTCTGAACGCCAAGACCGCCCGCTCCCAGCTCCTCGGCGGCGTCGTCTTCGGCATCGGCATGGCCCTGCTGGAAGAAACCATGACCGACACGCGGCTGGGCCGGGTGATGAACGCGGACCTGGCCGAGTACCATATCCCGGTGAACGCCGACGTTCCCGAAATCGACATCACGTTCGTTCCCGAAACCGACCCGTATGTCAATCCGCTCGGCGTGAAGGGCATCGGCGAGATCGGCATCACCGGCACCGTCGCCGCGATTGCAAGCGCAGTGTACCATGCGACGGGAAAGCGTGTCCGCGACCTGCCGATTACCCTGGATAAAGTGATGTAGGAACCCACCCCGCTCGTTCCTCGCGACCCTCCCGAAGCGGGAAGGTCAAGAGTTTTGGAAGATGCCAATCATATGCGTCTTTCTTTGCTCCTCACCTTCCCGCTTCGGGAGGGTCGCGAGGAACGAGCGGGGTGGGTTCGGAACTGCGTTATGAAAGAACTTGTAGACATTGTGAACGCCTGGGAACGCCTCTGCGCCGAGGGGCAGGACGCCGTGCTGGCAACCGTGGTCGGCGTCAGCGGCTCGACCTACCGGCGGCCCGGCGCACGGATGCTGCTGACCCCTGAAGGACGCCTCGCGGGTTCCGTCAGCGGCGGCTGTCTGGAAGGCGACCTGGTCAAGAAAGCCCGGTGGCAGACCCGAAACGGCCCCGCTTTAGTCACCTATGACTCCACCGACGCCGACGACGTAGTCTGGGGCTTCGGCCTCGGCTGCAACGGTGTCGTGCAGGTGCTGCTGGAGCGCGTCTCGCCAGACATATCCGGCCCGCTGCGCCTGCTGCAAGCAGTCCTGCGGGAGCGAAAGCCCGGCGTCATCGCGACCGTCATCAGTGCGGACGCGGGAAGTCTCGGTGAGCGGCTTTCAGTAATGCCCGACGGCAGCCGTGAAAGCACTCTTGCCGATGCCGCACTTGCGGCGCAAGTGAGCGCCGACGCTGAAAATGTGCGGGCGGCCCAGAAGTCGGACACGTGTACTTACGCGCTCGCCGACGGCACGCAGGCTGTTGTCTTTCTGGAAGCCGTTCTGCCGCCCCTGCCGCTGGTGATCCTCGGCGCAGGCCATGACACCCTGCCGCTGGTGCGCTTCGCCAAAGAACTGGGCTGGCATGTCACCGTCGCCGACATTCGCGCGGCGTCGGCCCGCCCGGAGCGGTTCCCGGAAGCCGACCAAGTTCTTGCCGGCCCGCCCGCGTCCGTAATCGCCGAAATCGGCTTGACGGCTCGAACAATGGCTGTCGTGATGACCCACAATTACCCCGACGACAAGCGTGTGCTGCGGGCGCTTCTGGCATCGCCCGTGTCCTACATCGGCCAGCTTGGACCCAAAGCCCGCACCGAGCGGCTGCTGGCTGAGATCAGCGACGACGGGTTCCCGATTACCGAAGATGACCGAAAACGCCTGCATGGCCCGGTCGGCCTCGATCTTGGCGCGGACACGCCGGAGCAGATCGCGCTGGCAATTATTGCCGAGATACAAGCCGTGTCGGCCCATCGCGCCGGCGGTCTGCTGCGCGACCGGCGCGACTCGCTGCACCCACACCCGGCGACGCTTGCCGTGACAGACACGCTGAAAGAACACGCCGCATGTGCGCTGTGAGCCGGCTCGGCCTCATCCTGCTGGCGGCGGGCGGCTCACGGCGTTTGGGTTCGCCTAAGCAGCTCCTGCGGGATGCCGGCGGCCAAAGCCTCGTCCGGCGGGCGGCGGAAACTGCGCTGGCGTCCGCCTGCCGCCCGGTCGCAGTTGTTCTGGGCGCAGACGCCGAGGCCGCGGCCGCCGAGCTTGCCGAGCTGCCGCTGACGATCACGATTAACTCTGACTGGCAGACGGGGCTGGCTTCGTCGCTTCGCGCCGGCCTTGACGCGCTTTTGGAACATGGCCCGCTGGATGCCGTCGTGGTCATGCTCTGCGACCAGCCGCGCGTCACGCCCGCGCTTCTCCATTCCCTCCTTGCTGCTTCTGCCGAGACGGGCTGCCAAATCGCTGCCTGTGAGTACGGCGGGACGCTCGGCGTTCCCGCCTTGTTCGCCCACTCTTTCTTTGCAGACCTGCAAGCCTTGACCGGGGACGAGGGCGCCCGCCGTGTCATCCGGGCGTATGCCGGCCCCGTCGCCAAAATCCCATTCCCCGGCGGCGAAACGGACATTGACACGGCGACGGATGCAGCGCGGTTCAAGACGGCAGGCGGGTGAGCGCCCCGCAAAAAAGTGCTAAACAAACTATTGTTTGTGCTTGACAAACTTCCACCTGTGCCTTATACTAGGTTTAGGCACCCGGCATCCACGCGCCGGCCCGGCAGCGCTGCCGGGCATCAAGACAGAAAACACTCAAGATTTGAGCGACTTCCGCCGATACTTTCCCTAGAACCCAAGTTTTCACGCAACTGCCGTACCTGTGAGGAGAACCGTGTTTTGATTCGACCCGCTCTTTCTTCCCGCCGCCCTCTTATTTTCTTGGCCGCCTGTGCGTTTACCTGCACTGCTTTTATTCAAGCTTCGTTCTGTGCCGCTGCTCCCACTTCTTCTGTGGCTTCCGCCACGGACAGCGAAGCGTCCCAGGCCGCGCCGGATAATTCCAGCGCTTCCGCCCCGCGCTTTTACCACCGCCATTCCCGGCATTCGTCCCGCGCCCGCACCCTTCCGTCGCGCGGCATTGTGTCGCCGTCCGAGTCGGCCCAGAGCGTGGTCGGACAGCTGGCCCAAGTGACGAGCGCCCAGGCCGTGATTGTCGCCGGGCGCGAAGCGGGCGGCCGGGTGCTGTCGGTCTGCCCGCAAGGTCAGTACCTGGCCCTCAGCGGCCAGACCCCGACCCAGTATGCCGTGCTGATGGTGGACCACTCGGTCGGCTTTGTCCGGAAGTCCGATGTCACGCTCCTCAACTACCAGGTCGCCAGCCTCACTCCCGACAGCGGCAGCGCGGCTCCTTCCCCCGAAGGCGGACCGCTCGGCCAGGCGCTGGTCCAGACCGCGTTCGGGTATCTTGGCGTCCACTACGTTTGGGGCGGCACCACCGCCGCCGGGATTGACTGCTCCGGCTTTGTCCGGGCCGTCTACGCCGCCCACGGGATCGGCCTGCCGCGCGTTTCCGGCGACCAGGCCACCGTCGGCTACGATGTCCCGAAAGCCGACTGGTCCCGCTGGGTCCCCGGCGACCGGATGTACTTCGCCTGCCACCACGACCGGATTGACCACACCGGCATGTACATCGGCGACGGCCGCTTCATCCACTCGTCCATGGGCCACGGCCAGCAGGTCGCGATTGACCGGGTAGACACCGCGTTCTACGCCGAGCACCTCGTCTGCGTCCGCCGCTCCCGCGAGCTGCTCGGCGACATGCCCGCCCCCGGCCCGGACTCCCAGACCGCCTCGTCAGGTTACGCCCCCAGCGCCGACGCCGAATCCAGCCAGTTCTAACTCGTCTTATCGCTTAACAACGTAGGGGCGGGGCTTGCCCCCGCCCGTGATACCTCCCTTGAACGACTAGAGATGGGAGAGACGGCGGGAATGGATAAGCTGCCTTGTGACGCCGGGCCGCGCGAAGGGTTGACAAACTTTGCTTTTGCCCGGTATACTGCCGCTATTATGATTTCTGCCGTGACAACCTTGTCGCTGCGTCGCCGTGTGCGTGCTTTGGGAAGTGCGCCCGCGACACGCGCTGCGTGACGCTTGTTTACCAAAACGAGCCGTGGGCCGCTTCCCTCCCCGACCTGGGGCTTTGGGACTGGCGGCGCACGGCTTTTTGTGTTTTTGATGCCGCCCGCCCTCCTGAAGCTCAGGAAAGCAGGCGGCGTTTTTTGTTGAAGTGATGGATGAAAGTAAAGAATGATGACGGAACAACTGAAAATCGGCATTGTCGGGGTATCGGGCTACGGCGGCGGCGAGCTGGCGCGACTGCTCCTGGCGCACCCGAATATCGAACTGGCGTATGTGACTTCAGAAACTTACGCGGGAAAATCTCTGCAAGCGGCCCTGCCGGGCATCGCGCCGAGCGCTCACTTGACCTGCGAGAGCTTCCATCCCGAAGCCTGCGCCGCACAGTGCGACTTCGTGTTCCTGGCAGGGGAAGCGGGCCTCGCCATGCGGGCCGTGCCTGTGCTGCTGGAAGCGGGCGTCAAGATTGTGGATCTCAGCGCAGATTTTCGCCTGGAAGACCCGGACATTTATGAGTCCTGGTACAAAGTGAAGCACATGACGCCGCACCTGCTCGACGAAGCGATTTACGGCCTGCCGGAGCTGAACAAAATCGCGATTGAAACCGCGCGGTTAGTCGCCAACCCCGGCTGCCATGTGACGGCGGCTGTCTTGGCCCTCGCGCCGATTCTGGGCGCAGGCATGATTGCGCCGGAGACGATTATTATTGACAGCCTCAGCGGCGTCTCCGGGGCGGGCCGGTCGAAGTTTGGGCTGGATTACCACTTCGCCGAGATCAACGAAAGCATGAAGCCGTATGGGGTCGGGGGCGTCCACCGGCATATCCCGGAAATTGAGCAGACCCTGAGCTTTGTCGCCGAAGCGCCCGTCACGGTCACGTTCACGCCGCATTTGGTCCCGGTCACGCGCGGCATTCTGTCCACGGTTTATGCGTCTACGGAAGAAACCGAAGACGATCTGCGCTCGGCGTTTGAAGAATTCTATGCCGACGCGCCGTTTGTGAGGCTGTTTGATGCTGGGCTTTTTCCGGCCACGAAGCCTGTTTTCGGCACGAACTTCTGCCATCTCGGACTTGCTTTAGACGGGCGCACGGGCCGCGTTGTCGTCGTCTCGGCGATTGATAATCTCGTGAAAGGTGCGGCGGGGCAGGCCGTCCAGAACATGAACCTGATGTGCGGCTTTGCCGAGACCGCCGGGCTGACGATGAGCGCGGTCTGGCCGTAGAAGTCACAGAAAGCAGAAAAGAGACACGGGGCTGAACCCCCATGCTTTGAAGTGCAAGCTCCCGCCTTCGCGGGCGAAGATTTGTTACTGTAAGCGCTTCCTCTGCCCGCGAAGGCGGGGAATTGCCCTTTGAAGCACGGGGGTTCAGCCCCGTGTTTCCTGAGAACACCATTTATGAACAGCAGCATTCCAAGCGGCATGACCATTATCGGCGGCGGCATCGCCGCCCCGCAAGGCTTTCGAACCGCCGGCGTCTACTGCGGCATCAAGCGCAAGCGCAACGATCTGGCGCTGATTGTTTCCGACGTAGACGCGGTCGCGGCGGGCGTCTTCACCACCAACATCGTCCAGGCCCCCTGCGTCGCGTCCAATCAGGCGCACCTTCAAGACGGCCTCGCGCGGGCGGTCGTCGTGAACTCCGGCAATGCCAATGCCTGCAACGGTGAACAGGGCTTTACCGACGCCGCCCAGATGGTCAGCCACGCCGCCCGCGCCCTCGGCCTGCCTGTCCGCCGGGTCCTGTCCGCCTCCACCGGCGTCATCGGCACCAAGCTGCCCATTGAGAAAATCATCGCGGGCATCGAGCGGGCCGTCCCGAAGCTGCATGGGGACGACTGCGATGACACCGCCCAGGCAATTATGACCACCGACACGTTCTTGAAGCAAGTGGCGCTGGAGTTCACGCTGTCCGGCAAGACAGTCCGGCTCGGCGCGATTGCCAAAGGCTCCGGCATGATCGCCCCGAACATGGCAACCATGCTGGGCTTTTTGACCACCGATGCCGCCATCGAGCAGCCGGTTTTGCAGGAGATGCTGCGGCGCGTCTGCTGGTACACGTTCAACTCCATCACGGTCGACGGCGACACGTCCACAAACGATATGGTGCTGGCGCTGGCAAATGGGCTGGCCGGCAACACCCCGATTGACAGCCTGGAAAGCGCCGCCGCCCGCGAATTTGAAAAAGCCCTGTACTCGGTCTGCCTGTATCTCGCCAAAGAAATCGCCCGCGACGGCGAAGGGGCGACCAAGCTGGTCGAAGTGACTGTCCAGGGCGTCGCCGTCCCCGAACGCCTGGCCCAGACCTATGCCGCGAACGGCATGGAGCTGACCCCGGAGCAGCGGGCGGCCTTTCCCCGGTCGGTCGCCAAGACCATCGCGAACTCGCCCTTAGTCAAGACCGCCCTGTTCGGCAACGACCCCAACTGGGGCCGCATCCTCGCCGCGACAGGCCGGGCCGGCGTCCCCTTCGACCCGGAGCGCGTTGAGATCGCCCTCGCCGGCACGACGGTGTACCGCCAGGGAATGCCCACCGACTTCAACGGCTACGTCGTCTCCGAAGCCATGAAGGCCAAAGAAGTCCAGATCTTGGTAGACTTCCACCAGCCGAACGGCGAAACCGCCACCGTCTGGACCTGCGACTTTTCCTACGACTACGTCAAAATCAACGCCGAGTACCATACCTAAAGGAGAAGAGCCATGACAATGACTGCGACACACTACGACGCCGCCACGCTGCTGACACTGCCTCGCGCCGAGCGGAACCGGATTTTAGCACTGGCTGCCGACGCCGCCGCCCCAGAGTATGAAGCTGATCTGGCCCGCCCGGTCGCCGAGCGCGAGCTGACCGCGTTTACCGCCCTGGACGGCGAGCCGTTTTTAGATGACAGTCACCGTGGTTCACCCGGATTGGAAATCCGGGTCTTCTGGAATTGATTGTCCACCTGCGTGGACATAGGAAACGAACAGGCTTCTGTATAACTCTAATGTCTGCGAAGGCAGACAATCGCACTTCAAAAGACCGGCATTTCTAATGCTGGGTTCCACCATGAACATCAACATCCGACCGGCGACAGCCGAAGACCGACAGGCGCTGTGGCAGGTGCATATACAGGCAATCCGTCAAACTGCCAAGAGCCACTATGACGCCGCACAAATTGAAGCCTGGGCAGGGCGACTGACGCCAGAAGGCTACGCGCCTAACCCCGACGTCTTCTTTGCGGCTGAGGTGGAGGGCTGCGTCGTCGGCTTCGGCGAGCTGCATTTAGAATCAGGCGAGATCGAAGCCATTTTCGTTGCGCCGGACTGCGGGCGGCGCGGTGTCGGACGCCGCCTGCTGCAAACGCTGGAAGATTTGGCGGCACAGCGCGGTTTGACTCATTTGACGCTGGATGCGTCCCTGAACGCCGTTGCGTTTTATGAGCGGATGGGATACCGGCAGAAAGAGCCGACCGTTCAAAGATACGGCAAAGACGCTGTCGATGTGCCGGGGATGCTGATGACGAAGCGCTTACTGCACGCGGAACTGACAGGAGATGCAAATGGCGACTGTTCTTGAAAAACAAGCAGCCCAACTGCCCGCGCAGACGATGACACATGAGAAGCTAGGCGCGTACTTAGAAGCGTCTCCATTGATAGACCACCCGCACCCGGCGATAACCGATTGGGCTGCGGCGCATGAAATCGCTGGCCGGTCCGACAGAGAAGTCGCACGGGAGGCGTTTGAGTTTGTCCGGGACGGCGTCGCGCACTCATGGGATATTCAGAGCCAGAGGGTAACGGCGAAGGCGTCCGAGGTGCTGGAACATGGCGAGGGCATCTGCTACGCCAAATCGCACCTGCTGGCCGCGCTGCTGCGGCGTCAATCTCTCCCGGCGGGCATCTGCTACCAGCGGCTGACGCTGGGAGACACGCCGGAGACCGGGTACTGTGTTCATGCCCTGAACACGGTCTTTCTACCGAGCCTGGGCCGCTGGATACGGCTGGATGCGCGGGGCAACAAGCCGGGCGTGAATGCTCAGTTTTCGATGGAGACCGAGCGGCTGGCGTTCGCCGTGCGGCCTGAAATGGGCGAATGTGATTACGGGGTCAACTATGCCCTGCCGCATCCGAAAATCGCGGCGACTCTGGCGGCGCATACGGACTGCCGGGCGATGTACGCGCACTGTCTGCCGGCACAATTATAAAACCGAAAGTGGGAGAAAAATCGTGATTTTAGAAGCGGTACTGCTGAATGTCAAGCCGGGCCGAAGTGCGGAGTTCGAGGCGGCGTTTCGGGACGCCTCGCCGCTGATTGCGTCTCGGCCCGGCTATGTCTCGCATGAGCTTCAGCGCTGCCTGGAAGTGGCCGGGAAGTATCTTCTTCTTGTGCGCTGGCAAACGCTTGAAGACCACACGGTCGGCTTTCGGCAGTCGCCGGAGTTTCAGGAGTGGCGGCGTCTGCTGCATCACTTTTACGATCCATTGCCCATTGTGGAACACTTTGAACCTGTCAATTTGGAGGAATAACACCCATGACACAAGCCGAAGTCTTAATTCAGGCCCTGCCGTATATCAAGCAGTACGCGGGCAAAACCATTGTCGTCAAGTACGGCGGCGCGGCGATGCTCGACGAGACCCTCAAAGCCGCTGTCATGCAGGACATTGTGCTGATGCGCTATGTCGGCATCAACCCGATTGTGGTCCACGGCGGCGGGCCGGAGATCAGCGACGCCATGCACAAAATGGGCAAAGAGCCGCAGTTTGTCGGCGGCCTCCGAGTCACCGACGCCGAAACAATGGAGATTGTCGAGATGGTGCTGGCGGGCAAGACCAACAAAGGCATTGTCGCGCACCTGAACCAGCAGGGCGCGATGGCGGTGGGCTTGTCCGGGAAAGACGGCAATCTGATTGTCGCCGAGCGGGAGACCACCAAAGGCGACATCGGCTTTGTCGGGCGCGTCACCCAGATCAACCCCGCACTCCTGCACACGCTGGCGTCGGCAGGCTATATCCCGGTCATTTCCACGGTCGCCATCGGCACGGGCGGCGAAAGCTACAATGTCAACGCCGACACGGTCGCAGGCGAGCTGGCCGCCGCCCTCGGCGCGGTCCGTCTGGTGATGATGACCGATGTGGAAGGCATTTATCAGGACTTCGCCGACAAGGACAGCTTGATCAAAGAGATGACCGCAAAGGACGCCCGCCAGCTGATCACTGACGGTCATGTGGACAAAGGCATGATCCCGAAAGTGGACGCCTGCATTCTCGCGATCAACGGCGGGGTGGGCCGGGCGACGATCATTGACGGCCGCCAGCCGCACTCGCTGTTGATGGAATTGTTTACCCACGAAGGCATTGGGACGATGATTAAGTAACGGGAAAGCAAACACTATGACAACCACCTATGCGCCTGAAACGGCCTATACATTAGACACGCACACCGGCCACATCTCCCCGGCGATTGACGACGCCGAAATCAAGCGGCTGGACGCCGACTATTTACTGCCGGTCTATGCCCGCCTCCCGGTGACGCTGGTACGCGGGCAGGGCGTCAAAGTCTGGGACGCGAACGGCAAAGAATACCTAGACTTTCTCGCGGGCATCGCGACCAATGCCCTCGGCCACTGCCACCCGAAGATGGTGGCGGCCATTCAGGAGCAGGCGGCGACACTGATCCATACCGCCGGCTATTACTTCACGGCTCCCGTCGCGAAGCTCGCCGAGAAGCTGACGCAGATCAGCGGTATGGACCGCGTCTTCTTCGGCAACTCCGGCGCGGAAGCGGTGGAGTGCGCGATTAAAATCAGCCGCAAGTGGGGCAAGTCCCACGGCGGCATGAACAAGTACGGCATTGTCGCCGCCCAAAAGTCGTTTCACGGGCGCACGATGGCTGCCGTGACTGCGACCGGCCAGCCGAAGTATCAGGAGCCGTTCGCCCCGATGGTGCAGGGCTTTACCCACGTTCCGTTCAACAACATTGACGCTCTGACCGCCGCCGTCACCGACGACACCTGCGCCGTGATCTTAGAGCCGATCCAGGGCGAAGGCGGCGTTTATCCTGCTCACAAGGCGTACCTCGAAGCCGCCCGCAAACTTTGCGATAAGCACCAGGCGCTGCTCATTTTCGACGAAGTGCAGACCGGCATTGGACGCACCGGGAAATGGTTCGCCTACGAGCATTACGGCGTCGTGCCTGACATTCTCACCTCTGCCAAAGCCCTCGGCGGCGGCTTCCCCATCGGCGCGTGCCTGGCGCGGGGCGAAGCCGCGCTGACGCTGGTTCCCGGCGACCACGGCTCGACCTACGGCGGCAATCCGCTGGCCTGCGCGACCGCGCTGGCCGTGCTGAACACCATCGAAGAAGAGCATCTGCTGGCAAACGCCGCCGCGATGGGCGCGTACTTCGTGCAGCGTTTGAGCGAGCCGCCGTTTCGGGACAAAATCGCCGAAATCCGCGCGATGGGCCTGATGATCGGGGTCGAGCTGAAGGCCCCCGATGCCAAGCGCGTTCTCATGGAGTGCTTAGAGCGCGGCCTCCTCCTGAGCGCCATCGGCGACCATACTCTGCGGTTAGTCCCGCCGCTGAACGTCACGCGGAGCGAGATTGACGCGGCGCTGGCGATTTTGGCGGCGGTGGTATAGAACAAATACGAACAAGATAACCCGGATTGGAAATCCAGGTGCTTCCATTGGTCAGCTCGGAGACTCCTTATGCCGCTGCCATATACAAAAGAAGCAAAAGCGTGGATACACCACGCAACATGCGCGGCTGGACATGCTGGTGTTTACGCGATCAGCCCGGAGCATTTTCTGCTCGCTCTGCTGCGTGAAGGCGGCGATGATCCCGCTTTAGCATTGTTGAAGCGGCTCGGCGTTGATACCGAAGCGCTGCACGTCAGCGTGGAGGAGCAGATAGAACGCATCCGCAGCGGCCATCAAACCTGGCCGCCGCGTCCGAAGGCAGAGGGTTACGCGGAAAGCATTCCCGCACCGCCAAGTATTCCCATCAACACGGAAACATTGCGTCAGTTCGCACTGGATGCTTACTCGATGCATTTGATTGGTCTTGTGCGGCTGGAAGCAGGGCGGCGACATGAAGAAGAAATCAGCACCATCTCGCTTCTGCTGGCCCTGATATGGCAGGATCAAATCCGTCTGGATGAGCCGATGGCGATCCGCCTGTTTGCTGGAACAGAGATCACCATGCAAAGTGTACGGGAAGCCGTTGCACGGTTGGAAGGGGACGAACCCGTGCTGCCTGCGCCGCAAAAGTCCAATGTATGGAGCCGCATTTTCGGCAGACAAAAATCGTCGTCAGAGCAAAATCTATGAACAACTTTTCAAACTACTCACAGCGCATGGCCCCGCCGGCAAAGGGCCGGTCGGACTTAGGCGACGTTCTCGGCGAGACGCGCCTGTGCGGGCGGGACATCCTCGGCATCGAGCCGTTGACCGCCGCCGAGATCACTCTCGTGCTGGACGTGGCCGCGCGGCTGAAAACGCACAAGTTCGACGAGACGCAGACGCTGTTCGCCAAAGGCCAGACGCTGGCGATGCTCTTTGAAAAGCCGTCGCTTCGCACCCGCGTCACGTTTGAAGCGGGCATGACCCAGCTCGGCGGCCATGCAATTTACCTGGAAGGCAAGCTCGGCGTCCGCGAAACGGTCCCCGATGTCGCCCGCAATTTGGAGCGCTGGATTGACGGCATCATGGCCCGGACGTTCGACCATCAGGCCGTGCTGGAACTGGCCGAGTACGCCCAAATCCCCGTCATCAATGGGTTATCAGACCGAGAGCATCCCTGCCAGGCGTTCGCCGACTTTCAAACGCTCGCCGAGCGCAAAGGGGACCTCGCCGGGCTGACGCTGGCCTATGTCGGCGACGGCAACAATGTCGCGCACTCGCTGATGCTGCTGGCCGCCAAAGTCGGCACCCACTTCCGTTTGGCCTGCCCGGAAGGCTACGAACCGGACGCCGCACTCTGGCAGACCGCGCTCGGCTTTGCGTCGGAAACCGGCGCGGTTTTGACGCTCACGCATGACCCCGCCGAGGGAGTCGCCGACGCCGACGCCGTCTACACCGATGTCTGGGCTTCGATGGGGCAGGAAGACGAAGCCACCGCGCGGGCCGAAGTTTTCGCCCCGTTCCAGGTCAACGCCGCGCTGATGGCCTGCGCCAAGCCGGACGCGCTGGTCATGCACTGCCTGCCCGCCCACCGGGGCGAGGAAATCACGGCGGACGTGCTGGACGGCCCGAACTCGGTCGTGTTTGACCAGGCGGAGAATCGGCTGCACGCGCAGAAGGCGATTTTGGCTTTGGTGCTGTGAGGAAGATAGAGAGGAAATAGAGAGGAAAGGAGGAAAACACGGTTGGAAGTACCCAAATTTCCAATCTGGCTCATCGCTGCCGACTCACATAGATTAACGAACACACGATCCACGGAGGGAACAATGTCGCACAACTACACACGGCTGTTTTACCATTTTGTCTGGGCGACCTGGGACCGGACGCCGCTGCTGGTCGGCGAAGTTGAAGAAAAGGCGTATGCGGTCATCCGCGCTCAGAGTGCAGCACAGGAAGCCAAAGTCTTTGCCCTCGGCGGCATCGAAAACCATGTGCATCTGCTGGTCGGCTTGCCGGTCACTTCGGACCTGCCGGAGTTTGTCAAGAATGTCAAAGGAGTCTCGTCCCGCACGCTCAACCAGTGTTATGGCCGCGCAGCGTGGAGCTTCAAGTGGCAGGGCCGCTACGGCGTCACGACAGTCAGCCCGGTTCATAGGAAGCTCATTACAGGCTATATCGAAAACCAAAAACAGCATCATGCCGACGGCGATCTGTGGCCGCTCTGCGAACAAATTGAAACCGACTAGTGCCGCTATTTTCTGTACTCACCCTCTTGCGTGAGTACCCTGCACTAGAAGTGCAGGTCTTTTGAAGTGCGATTGTCTGCCTTCGCAGACATAGGATTTATGACGTGGGCTGTTCTTCTCCTATGTCCGCGCAGGCGGACAATCGCACTTCAAAAGGCCCGGATTTCCAATCCGGGTGCTTCCAATCCAAAATTTTCTCACTTAAGGAAACCCACCCATGCCCAAAACAGTCGTTCTCGTTTATTCCGGCGGCCTCGACACCTCCGTCGCCATTCCCATGATGCGCGAAGACTATGGCTTCGACCGCATTGTCACCGTCACCGTGGATGTCGGCCAGCCCGCCGAAGATGTCCGGTCGGCGGAAGAGCGGGCCAAAGCGCTCGGCTGCGAGCATTACACCGCCGATGTCAAAGCCGAGTTCGTCGACCATTACTGCTGGCCGGCCGTCAAAGCGAACGGCGACTACCAGGGCTACCCGCTCTCTACCGCCATCGCCCGGCCCCTCATTGCGCTGAAAGCGGTCGAGATCGCCCAGCAGTTAGGCGCGGATGCGTTCTGCCACGGCTGCACCGGCAAAGGCAACGACCAGTTCCGCATTGAATATGTCATGCGGGCCTTGCTGCCCGACACGCCGATTATCGCCCCGATGCGCGAGCATAACTACACGCGGACCGAAGAAATTGAATATGCCAAGCTCAAAAACATCCCGATTTCGGTCAGCGCCGACAAGATCTGGTCCATTGACGAGAACTTGTGGGGCCGGTCCATTGAAGGCGGCTTCTTGGAAGAGCCGAATTATGCCCCGCCGGAAGAAATCTTCCAGTGGACCAAAGGCATCGAAACCGCCAATGCCGAGCCGCAAACCCTGACCATCGGCTTCGAGAATGGCGTCCCCGTCTCTTTGGACGGCGAGCGGCTGGACGGCCTCACTCTCGTGACCCGCTTAAACAAAATCGCCGGGGACAACGGGGTGGGACGGGTGGACATCATGGAAGACCGGCTGCTCGGCCTCAAAGTCCGCGAAAACTACGAATGCCCGGCATCCACCGTGCTGATTAAAGCTCATGCCGCGCTGGAGTCGCTTGTCGCCACGGCGGCAGAACGCAAGTTCAAGGCGATGGTAGACCAGCAGTGGAGCGAGCTGGCGTATTACGGCCTCTGGTTCGACCCATTGAAAGACGATTTGGAAGCGTTCATCAACAAGATTCAAGAGCGCGTCACCGGCACCGTGACGCTGCGGCTCTATAAGAGCAGCCTGACCGTCATCGGCCGGTCCTCCGATTGGGCCTTATACAACGAAGATCTGGCGTCGTTCGACTCCAAGACCTTCGACCAGCGGTTGTCCGTCGGCAACGTCCAAACCCATGGCATGCAGTCCCGGATGTACTGGGCGCTCAAAGAAAAGATGGGACATTAGGATTATCCTAAATCTGGTATACTCTCATGGATGATGACATCGTCAAGCCGCTGGAATTCGTCGGCTCTGCCCGCAAAGACCTCAAAGCTCTGCCGGACACCGTCAGGCAGGTGTTCGGTAGGGCGCTGCTTCGCGCCCAGCTTGGCGGCAAGCCGGATCGGGCCAAGCCGCTAAAAGGTTTTCGCGGCGCGGGCGTACTGGAGATTGTCGAGGATCACGATGCTGACACTTACCGTGCAGTCTACACAGTGCGCTTTGCGGAAGTCATTTACGTCCTGCACGTCTTTCAAAAGAAAAGCAAGATGGGGATTGCAACCGCCTCGCGCGACTTGCAGTTGATTGAGACACGTCTCAAGAAAGCCGAGGAACTTTATGCCAACCGAAACGCTGACTGATGCTGAGGAAGAAATCGAAATCACGCCAAGCTGCGGCAATATCTTCGCGGACCTAGATTTGCCTGACCCGGAACTGCTGCTGGCAAAAGCGAAGTTGTCTATCAAGATCGAAAAGCTCATCAAAGAGCGGCGTCTGACCCAAAAGCAGGCTGCGAAACTGATGGGCCTGACCCAGCCTAACGTCTCCGACCTCCTGCGGGGCCGCCTCGACGGCTTCACACTCGACCGCCTGTTCCGCTGCCTGGACGCGCTCGGCCAAGAAATCGAAATCGTCGTCCGCCCGAAGCGCTCACTGCAAACCACAATGTAGGGGCGGGGCTTGCCCCCGCCCTCCTTTTCTTTCGGTTCTTTATTCTCTTGACGGGAGGCACTGCATGGGAACAACGTACTCCAACTGCCAGGTTCGGTCCGACTCACAAGACGCCGTTGCAGATGCGCTCACCAAACTTCTGAAAGAACCTGCTTACATCTCGCCGTCTGTCGGCGGCTGGGTCGGTGTCTACCCGGAAGGCGGAACAACAGACCCGGAGGAGCTTGCCAAACAACTTTCCGCAAGCCTCTCCTGCGGCGTGTTTAGCTGGAACGTGTATGACAGTGATGTGTTTATCTACACGCTATACGAGAATGGAAAGCTGTGCGACACGTTCAACTCCGATCCAGATTGGGGAACAGACTTGGACGATGAATATGCTCTGCCACCAGATGCTGCGGAACGAGAACGAGTGAGTGGTCAGCCTGAAGTACTAGAGCAGTACTGTCTTTCTGGTATCAGTCAGTCTCAGATTCAAGAGGTTCTGCATCCGCCGCTCTCTACAGTGCCTGATGAAGAGCTGCCGCCGTCTCCCGACATTCCTGAAAAGCACTTATTGATGTTTTCGGAAGCACTGAAAACCACGCCTGACGCAATGCGCCAGCAGTTTAAGCAGTTAGCGCGTAGAAGGTATCAGTTCGCCGATGAACAAGCTAGTGATTTGGCAAAACTTTTAGGGATCGCCGAAGACTTGGAAGCACACCGATACCGGGATATTGCCGAAGCAAACGGTAAATTTGCAGACTGGCATTTTCGGCTTGTGGGCAACGAGAACTTGTCGCAAGAGTACAAAGACAAAAAGATTATGTATGGCGTCGAACTAATGCGTCATCCTGAGAAGATGCAGGAATGGCTCCAAAAAGGAGCTAATCCCAACGCCCGCGACCATGTGGGGCAAACAATTCTGTTCCAGTGGGCGCAAAGTTGTTTTCCTGAACAGGTCGCTATTCTGCTAAAGGCGGGAGCGGATGTTAATGCTAAGACAGATGGGCGAGGACGCTGGGAACGCGGCGTGACGGCACTGATGGTTGCCGCCGGTCGCAGCTACGAACAACCGAATCGTGTAACTGACACTGTAAAGCTCTTGTTGGAGGCAGGGGCGGATGTCAACGCCCGCAGCGAGACAGGCCGGACCGCTCTCGGCGAGGCGCTATCAATGACCGACGGTGCGGAGCATCAAGGTAAAATCGGGCGACATGCCCCGGAAGATGTTCTAAGACAGGCAGCAGAACGAAGCGCACAAGTGGTGGAAATGTTGCGGGCGGCGGGGGCGACGGAATAAGCTGTAATCTTCGCCCGCGAAGGCGGGAGCTTGCCCTTTTAAAGCCCAGGGGTTCAGCCCTGGGTCTGTTATGATTTCAAGGAGTTTTTCTATGTCTGCTTCTGCGCCGAAACTTTGGGCCGGGCGGTTCTCACAAGAAACTGATGCCCTGGTGCATCAGTTCAATGCCAGTTTATCGTTTGACAGGCGTTTGTGGCCGTATGATATTCTGGGCAGTATTTCCCATGTGAAAATGCTGGGAGAGTGCGGAATAATACCCCAAGCCGAAGCAGAATTGATTGCCGAGGGGCTGGAAACGCTGGCGCGGGATCTCCAATCAGGCGCGGCGGAGCTTAACCCGGACGCGGAAGATGTTCACATGGCGGTCGAGTCGCTGCTGACGGCGCGGCTGGGGCCGGTCGCGGGGAAGCTGCATACGGCGCGGTCCCGCAATGATCAAGTGGCGACCGATTTGCGGCTGTATGTGCGGGACGCGATAGACAGTTTGAGAAAGCAGATCGCGGCGGTGCAGGAAACGCTGATTAAACTGGCCGAGACGCATTTGGACACGCTGCTGCCGGGGATGACCCATTTGCAGCACGCCCAGCCGGTACGTCTGGCGCACCATCTCTTAGCCTACTTCTGGATGCTGGACCGGGACAGCGAACGCTTAAAACAGGCGCGGGCGCGGGTGAACGTGCTGCCGCTCGGCGCGGGCGCTCTGGCGGGAACGACGTTTCCCATTAACCGAACGCGGGTGGCGGAGCTTTTAAACTTTGATGGGGTGATCCCGAACAGTCTGGATGCCGTGTCCGACAGAGACTTTGCGATTGAAACGGTCTCGGCGCTGGCTTTAGTAATGATGCATTTATCGCGGCTCTCGGAAGAGCTGATCTTGTGGAACTCGCTGGAATATGACTGGGTGGAGATGGGCGACAATGTCACCACGGGGTCGTCCATCATGCCCCAAAAGAAGAACCCGGATGTGGCCGAGCTGGTGCGCGGCAAGGCCGGGCGGGTCTTCGGCGATTTAGCCGCACTTTTGACTTTGATGAAGGGCCTGCCGCTGGCCTACAACAAGGATATGCAGGAAGACAAGGAAAGCGTCTTTGACGCTCTGGACACGGCGCAGGTCTGTTTATCGGTGATGAACACGCTGCTGCAAAACACGGAGTTCCAAACGGAAAAAATGGCGGCGTCAGGGCGCGGCGACTTTTCGACGGCGACCGATCTGGCGGACTATCTGGTGCGCCAAGAGCTGCCTTTTCGGCAGGCGCACGCCTTGGTCGGGAAGATCGTCGGCGAGTGTGTCCGCACCGGGCGGGTTTTGGAAGATCTGACCGAAGACGATTTGATTGCGGCATCGGCGCTGTTTGCGGGCGCAGACCCCGCCTCGCTGGTCAGCCCGCGCGGCAGCGCCGATGCCCGGTCGGCCTTCGGCGGGACCGGACGCGAGGCTGTGGAAGAACAGCTTAAACAGGCACGAGAAGTCCTAGATAAGAAAGCTTTTGACTAAAGAACATCTCACCAAAGAACAAACACTGAAAAAGAGGCAGAACGGCCGGAAACGGGCGTATGCCCCTGCGTTCGGCCTGCTGGCGGCGACAGTCGGGGTTTTAGGCGGCGGCGCGGTCCTGCCGATGGCCGGCCTGGGCCTGCTGTTTGGCGGGCTGTACCTGCTGGCGGAGCGGCGGGGCTGGCTGCTGCGGGGCGCGGCGAACCATGTGTGGCGCGACTACGGAGTCACGGCGGTCTTCACCGTGCTGGTCTCGGCGTTTGTCTTTTTGACCGGCGGCGCGTCGTCGCCGACTCCCTGTGCGCTGTACCTGCCGGTGCTGCTGGCCGCGCTCTGCTACAGCCTGCGGCTCGGCCTTGCCGTGAGTCTGGTAATGATTTCGGTCGCCGCGTTCCTCGCCACCGGCGGGCACCCGCCGGCCGCCGGGGTGCCGCTGCGGGCCATTGCCATCGGCCTTTCTTTTCCGGTCGTCGCTGTCTTCGGCGGGGCGCTGCGAGCGCAGATGGAAAACCGGCTGTCCACGCTGCACAGCGAAAAAGAAGACTTGTCGGAGCTTTTGGACATGTCTCAGCAGATGGACTCCGCCTATGATCTGGACATGACTCTCAATCTGATCCTGCTGAATGTCCAGGAACATACCAAGTGCGATTCCTGCGCGGTCTACCTCAAGACTGCCGACGGGCGGACGCTGGAGCTTCGCGCGGCTTCGACCCCGCCCCGTGCCGCCGCGCTCCTCCCGGCGCTTGCGGTGGACGAGGCGCGGGGCGATGCCTGGTCCGTGGCCGAGCCGGTGCAGGACGGGGTCAATCTGCGGGCCTTTTACGTCCCGAATGCCCCCCAGCCCAGCACGCGCCTGTCTCTGATTGACCCGGAAGCACACTCGTTTGCCTGCCTGCCGCTCGCCAATGTGGAAGGGCTGCTCGGCATGCTGTACCTCGGCTACCGGCGGCTTGACGCTTTGACCGAAAGCGGGGTGCATCGCCTGGAACAGCTCGCGACGCGGGCGATCTTCCCGTTGCAGCGCGTTCTCTTCCAGCAGGATTTCCGGTCGCTGGCCTACTCCGACGCCATGACCGGTCTGGACAATTTCCGGCAATTCGAAGAAACGCTGGCCGACGAGCTGGCCCGCGCCGAGCGTTATCAGCGGCCGCTGTCGGTTATATTGCTCGACATTGACCACTTCAAATCGTTCAACGACACGCGCGGCCATCAAGCCGGCGATGCGCTTCTCGGCCAGATCGGCGTGGTCCTCCGCAACGCCCTGCGGAGCGTGGACCGGCCCGCCCGGTACGGCGGCGAGGAGTTCGTGATCATCTGCCCGGAAACCGAAGCCCCCGAAGCGCGTCTGATCGCCGAGCGTATCCGCCGTGCGGTCGCTGAGACGGCGTTTGCTCTGCCCAACCAGAACAGCGACGGGGCCGCGCCTCAAAGCGAGCCGGCAAAAAGTAATGACACGGCGCGGGTGACGGTCAGCCTCGGCTGCGCGACGTTCCCCGCCGACTCCGGCACGGCTCGCGACTTGGTCAAAAAAGCGGATATTGCGCTGTATGCCGCCAAAGAAGCCGGGCGCGACGCTGTGTGCGCCTACGAAGACCTGCATGCCCGCGCCGCTTAGGGTCCCTCCAAAATGGGCATACTGGGGGCATGAACCTTTGGAAACAACTGTGGCGGATCGTGCAGATGACCCGCCGCGTCGGCGGCTGGAAAGCGGCGCGGCAGCTCGCGCAGAACGCGCCCAAGCAGATCGCGCTGTACCGTCTGCTGGTGACGGACCCGCGTGTCCCCGTCACCGCGAAAGCCGTCTTGGTCGGGGCGCTTGTTTTTGCCGTCAGCCCGCTGAACATTCCGCAATACATCCCGGTCATCGGGGCGCTCGACGACCTCGGCATCGTCTTGTTCGCCTCTTCATTCTTTATGCGCCAAGTTCCCGCTGATGTTCTGGCCGAACTTCGGCATAAGGTCGGCCTCGGCGACAGCGAGTTTGACACGGCGTAGGCAGCACAAGAGCCACGGATTTCAATCCGTGGCTCACTTCTCGCCTGCCCTTATCCTGCGCCCTTCCTTGACATTTGCTGCCAATTACAGTATAATATACACATCAAATTCGCGCGTTTTGCGAATGGTTTCCCCGTGTAGTGACACTGTGACAATGTAAAGGATAAGCAATGGCTGACGAAGAACTCCCCACCCCTGATTTAACCCTCGGCGACGACCCGGCAGACGCCGCAGGCATGCCCGATGACGCTTCAAACACCCTGACCCTGGCTCCGTCCCAGAACATCGGCCGCGAAGTTTACAATGTTTCCATTGAAGACGAAATGCGTCAGTCGTACCTCGACTACGCCATGTCCACCATCATCGCCCGCGCCCTTCCCGATGTCCGCGACGGCCTCAAGCCCGTCCACCGCCGCATCCTGATGGCAATGAGTGACCTGAATTTGACCCCCGCCGGCCAGCACCGTAAATCCGCCAAAATTGTCGGTGAATGCTTTGTCGCGGGAACCCTGGTTTCCACCCCGCGCGGCTTGACCCCGATTGAGGCGCTGTCTATCGGCGACGAAGTCTACACGCAGACCGGCATTCGGCCCGTCACACAAACGTATATCATGCCGCCTCAGCCGCTGCGGGAAGTCCGGTTTGAGAGCGGCGCGACCCTGCGCTCTACACCCGGCCAGCAGTTCAAAGTCTGGACAGAGAACCTAACGTCAGTCTGGAAAACAGCAGAGGAGCTAATTCCCGGCGAGTATGTTGTTGCACGGGAATTTGTCAAAACGAACTCTGCCGCGACAGACATGGACAAATTGCCTGCTGTTCCGTACCTGCCCAGCCTTGCGGCACTGGACGCTCTCGCCTCGCCTCATGCCGAACTGGTACGCGGCTTTGCTCGCGACGGCATCTCCTTCACGCAGGTCAGCGCTATTCATGCAATCGCCGAAGATGTCACCTATGACATTCAGGTCGAGACCGACCATGAGTTTATTGCGAACGGCGTGTTAGTCCACAACTGTATGGGGAACTATCACCCGCACGGCGACGCCGCCTTGTACGCGACGATGGTTCGCATGGCGCAGGACTTCAATATGCGGTATCTGCTCGTGGACGGGCAGGGAAACTTCGGCTGCTTTACCGGCGATACCAAAATCAAGCTGCTGGATGGGACGGACAAGTCGTTTGCGGAACTCGCAGAGCTTCCCGATGACGAACTTTTCCATGTTTACTCGGTGAACTCCGAGGGCCGGATTGTCGTCGGCGAGGGTCGCCATGCGCGTATCACCCGCCAGGGTGCCGGACTGGTTCAAGTGACTTTGGATAACGGTGAGCGTATCCGCTGTACGCCGGACCATCGGTTCTTGCTGCACAACGGCTCCTACAAAGAGGCCCAGTTCCTAACGCCGCAAGACAGCCTCATGCCGGGGTACTTCGATGCGCTGTCGCTGCACAAAGGCGAGACAAGTGTTCCTGCCGGGCCTGAGCATTGCAGCTACCGTGTTATGACCGTGCAGGCGACTTCAGAGAAGGCTGATGTTTACGACATCACGGTAGACGAGCATCATAACTTTTTATTGACAAGCGGCGTTTTTGTCCATAACTCGATTGATGCCGATCCGCCGGCTGCCCAGCGCTACACGGAGGCCCGAATGGCGCCGTTTGCGATGGAGATGCTGCAAGACTTGGACCGGGACACCGTGGACTGGACTGAGAACTACGACCAGACCCGGCGGGAACCCGTGGTGCTGCCGTCGAAGTTCCCGAACTTCCTGTGTAACGGCGGCTCCGGGATCGCGGTCGGCATGGCGACCAATATCCCGCCCCAAAACCTGCGGGAAATCTGCGACGGCGCGATCCATCTGCTGGATAACCCGGACGCCGATGTGGACGATCTGATGACGTTCATTAAAGGCCCGGACTTCCCGACCGCCGGCCTCATTCTCGGCACAAAAGGCATTCGGCTGGCGTATTCCACCGGGCGCGGGTCCGTCGTGATGCAGGCCCGCACGACAATCGAGCCGATTGAGAATGGCCGTAATCAAATAGTCGTGACCGAGCTGCCGTACCAGGTCATCAAGTCGCGGCTGATTGAGCAGATCGCCGATCTGGTCAAGCAGAAGAAGATCGAAGGCATCGCCGACCTGAACGACTACTCGGACCGCACGGGCATGAAGATCGTCATCACGCTCAAGCGCGAGGCGTACCCGAAGAAGGTGCTGAACTTCCTTCTGAAGCACACGCCCCTGCGGACGACGTTCGGCGTGAATATGCTGGCGCTGGTAGACGGCCAGCCGCGTATTTTAACGCTGAAAGACGCGCTTGGCTTCTTCTTAGACCATCGCCGGGAAGTGATCACCCGCCGGACACTGTATGAGCTGAACAAAGCTAAAGCCCGCGCTCATATCTTAGAGGGCCTCCAGATCGCTTTAGACGTGCTGGACGAGATTATCTCGCTGATCCGGGCGTCGCGCACACCGGAGCTTGCCCGCAACGAAATGATGTCCCGGTTTACGCTGTCCCAGCTTCAGGCCGACGCCATTCTCGTCATGCAGCTTCGGGCATTGACGGGCCTGGAGCGGGAGCGCTTAGAGGGCGAATACAAAGAGCTTCTGAAGCAGATTGCGTTCTTTGAGGATATTTTGGCAAGCCCCGCGCGGGTTGTCGCCATCATCAAACAAGAAATGAAAGCGATGCGGGACAAGTACGGCGACGAGCGCCGGTCCCGCATTGTCCCCATGGAAGCGGAAGAAATCGGCGACGAGGATTTGATCCCCGAAGAAGAAATGATCGTCTCGATCACCCGCGACGGCTACATCAAGCGGGTGCCGAAAGAAACGTACCCGACCCAGAACCGGGGCGGTAAGGGGCGGATCGGGGCGGCCACCAAAGAAGAAGACACGATTGAGCATTTGTTTGTGGCGACCACCCACCACTACATCTTCTT
Source organism: Capsulimonadaceae bacterium (assembly GCA_965277885.1). Lineage (GTDB taxonomy): Bacteria > Armatimonadota > Armatimonadia > Armatimonadales > Capsulimonadaceae > JANXMY01. The sequence continues at coordinate 3,186,897 of CBDIDS010000003.1, forward strand.
CTTCACCGACCGGGGCCGGGTCTACCGCCTCAAAGCCTACGAAGTGCCGCAAACGTCGCGGACCGCGATGGGCACGGCGATCATCAACCTGCTGAACATCCAGCCGGGCGAGCGGATCACGGCGACTGTCCCGATGAAGCAGTTCAAGGACGTGTCCGGGTATCTCTTGATGGCGACCGAGTGCGGCGAAGTCAAGCGCACCCCGCTGGTGGAGTTTACCAATCTCCGCAACAACGGCCTGATTGTCTTTGACATCGAAGAAAACGACGCGCTGAAATGGGTCGCGCACACATCGGGGACCGACGAGATCTTCCTCGTGACCAAGAAGGGCATGTCTATCCGGTTCTCGGAGACTGACATTACGCCCCGCTCCCGGACGGCGGGCGGCGTGCGCGGCATTACGCTCTCCGACGACAACGACGACGTCATCGTCGGCATGGGCATTGTCCAGCCCGACTTGGATTTACTTGTCATCGGCGAGCGCGGCATTTCCAAGCGGACCCCGCTGAAAGAGTACCGTTTGCAGTCGCGCGGCGGCAAGGGCATTCTCACCATGTCGCTTTCAGAGAAAACCGGCGACATCGTAGACGCCAAGATCGTCAGCCCCGAAGACCGGCTCCTGATTATGACCCGCGAAGGCATCACGATCCACCTGCGGGTAGACGACATCCGGTCGCTCAGCCGCAACACCCAGGGCGTCCGCGCCATCAACGTCGCCGAAGACGACCGCGTCGCCTCCGTCGAGCGCATGATCGACGGCAAGCTCCCCGCCGAAGAAGTCGTACCATAAGCGGTTGATAAGAAAAGCCCCGGTGCATCTGCACCGGGGCTTTCGTGGTACAATACCGATAATGACGCAATGGGACAAGTTCAGGCGTAAGTTGCTCAGCGGTCAATCAGATCAGAATATCGGCTTCTCTGATTTATGTCGCTACGTCGAGCGGCTGGGCTTCGCGGAGCGGCCTGACGGCAGCGGCGGCAGCCACAAAGTTTATGACTAGGAAGGCGTGACGGAAATTATCAATTTGCAGCCGGCCGGCAGTCTCGCAAAGCCCTATCAAGTCAAGCAAGTGCGGCGCATCATTGAAAAATATAGGCTGACAGAACCCGAAGATTGAGGCCCCAATGGATACCCAGACAATTGATCAGTACCAGGTGGTGACGTATTGGAGCGAAGACGATAGGGCATTTCTCGCCGAGATGCCTGAGCTGCCGGGCTGTATGTCCGATGGTGCGACCGAAGCGGAAGCGCGTCTCAACATTAAAATAATCGCCCAGGAGTGGATCAACCGAGCGCGTTGTCTGGGCCGCGAAATCCCGGTTCCTCAAGGTATTCTCGTTGCGTGACGAAGGCCCCGTGCAGATGCGCCGGGCCTTCTCTGCTACGCTGACTTGCCGTAGCCAAATATAGTCAGCCCTTTATCATCCTCTATGGCCTGGAACTGTCCAACTGCTTCCAGCACCCTGTTCAAGCCTTCAATGTCCTGCGAAACTTCATATCCGACATCCGCTCGTGGACGCCACACGCGAGGAAATAGTATCCACTCAATCTGCTTGTATTCCACCGGCTGAAAGCGGCCATCGGCTAAACTGCTTGGCAGAAGGTCATGCAAGGCGGGAACACCGTCGTTGGAAAGGTGTTCCGAGCCGATAAACTTCCATGTTGCTTTTGTGATGCCGAGTTGTGCGTTGGCAATGGCTTGAAACACCTTGTACCACTTGGCATTACTCATGTAGGAGACGGAGAATACCTTTATGTTCCGCGCGTAGTCCCGCTCGTAGGCATCATGAGGCGGTACTGTTGCAATTTGTGGTTTCGACATAAAGCTACTTTCAGTCAAGTGTTAGTTTGTCCCGATCTTGATACCTCTTCATCCCACTCAACCAGCGCATAAACATCGCTCAAGGCCAGCGTCACTTCGGCCGAAGGCAGGGTAAGCGCGGCGTTAAGGCCGGTGACTTCGCGGTATTCCCAGTGGCCGCCCCGGCGAGTATAAAGCTCGGCGCGGGCTTCGTGCTGCGAGACGAGAAGTTAGTCGGTGAACGTTGGGACAGTCCGATAGTGCTGAAACTTCTCGCCCGGTCGTAGGGTTCGGTGGAGGCGGACAGGACTTCGACAATCAGAAGTGGGTTCGCGAGGGTGTCCGTCCGGCCCCGATGAAGCCGCAGCGGGCCGCAGACGGCGGACACGTTGGGGAAGGTGTTGACGCCGTTGCCGGTGCGGACTCTCATATCTGAGCCGAAGACGCGGCAGCCTTTCGGGACCAAAGCGTTACCGAGAGTGCGGATAATGTTGCCGGCAATGGTGCTGTGGTCGGCTGGGCCGCCGCTCATCGCGCGGATTTCGCCGTTGACGTACTCCCAGCGGCCGAAGTTTCGGCGCTCGAATTCAAAGTATTCGGCTTCGGTGTAAATGGTTTTCTCGGCGTAAGGCAGGTATGTCTCGGCAAGCGCCATTGTGATGCTTCTCCTCTGGCAAGAGTGTACCTCAGCGCAGGCCGTACTCGTCGCAGGTGAGGGCGCGACCACGCTCGGAGGCGGCGTCGAGGGCGGCGGGGGCGAGATGGAGCGGGAGAAGGCGGCGCAGGGTCTCGCAGCGCTCGCAGTCCGGGCCTTCCGGGGCTAATCCGCCGCAGGAGTCGGCGGCGGAGAAAAAAGCAGCGGCATCCTTCCAGTTTTCCTGAGCGGCAGCGGTCTCGGCGAGGCTCATCCAGCTTTCGGCCCGGCCGAGCGGGTGTCCCAGATTTTGGTACAGCATCAGGGCCGTGCGGGCCAGCGCCGCTGCCTGGGCAAAATCCTGCTGAAGCCGCCGGACCCTCGCCAGGGCCACAAGCGCTCCGCCTTCGACAATGCGGTCCTCAACCCGGCGGCACAGCGCGATGGCTTCTTCCAGCGCCTGAACCGCGCCGGAAAGGTCGTTCTGGTCCCGAAGCACATTGCCGAGACTTTGCAGGCAGTAGGCTCGCTGCAAAAGATTTCCCTGGCTCGCTGCAATTTCCATACTTTGCCCCAGCAGGGCGGCGGCCCGGTCGCAGTTCCCAAGATCGTGCGTGATGCTGCCGAGGTTGTACAGGCAGACCGACGCACGTTCCTGAACGCCGATCTTGAGGAACAGCGCCAGCGCTTCTTCGTACAGCGCCAGCGCCCGCCGCTTGTCGCCTTCGCGCTCAGTGGCGAACCCGGCCAGGTTGTTGAGGGTCATGGCGATGCCGTACTCGTCCGCGATGCTGCGGCTGATCGCCAGCGATTCCTCCATGTCCTGCATCGCCGCCGCATTGTTTCCCTGCCAGATCGCCACGACGCCGCGCGACCGCAGAGAGGACGACAGCCACTGGCCGCTGCCGCACTGCCGGTTCAGCGCCACAGCCTCGTTTTGAACCGGGAGCGCCCCGGCCATGTCGCCCAGGATCGCCAGGAGCCAGCCGGTTTGCATCAGCACTTTGCCTCGCGCCCGGTCCGAGCCGGCCCCGGCCAATACCCCCTGCATCCAGCCCAATCCCTCGCGCAGCAAGCCCCGCAGAATCCAGTAGGTGTTGAGGCTGCCCGCGAGACGCAGACCCGTTTCACTGCTTTGCAGGTCAGTGCGGCAGAAGGTCAGCGCGGCCCGCAGGTTGTCCACCTCAGCATCCAGGACCTCCGCCGCCTGCTTCTGCTTTGGCCCGACCCACAGCGCCTCCATCTCGGCGGCGAGTTCTTGAAAATATGCGGCATGGCGGCGGCCCAGCGCCGTCTTTTCTTCCCCCGTCAACTGTTCTTCGCCGAACTCGCGCAGGGACTCTAAAATCCGAAAGCGCATCCCAAGCGGGGTTTCTTCGGCGGAAATCAAAGACCGCTCGCACAGCTCTTCCAGAAGATTAAGCGGGTCGGAGACTTCGCCGGCAGCAGCAGCGGCTTCGGCAGTCCAGCCGCCCCGGTAGACCGATAGGCACGAGAAAAAGCGGGCCTGCTCGGCAGTCAGCAGATGAGCGCTCCATTCTAAAGCCGCCCGCAGCGAGCGGTGGCGGGGCGGCAGGTCGCGGCGGCGGGATGTGAGAAAGTCGAGACGCGCTTCCAGTTGGATCTGCATCTGGCCCGGCGTCAGCGCCTGGATTCGCGCCGCCGCCAGTTCTAAAGCCAGCGGCAGGCCCTCCAAAGAGCGGCAGACGGCGGCGACGGCTTTGGCGTTGTGGGCGGTGATCTGAAAGTCGGGCCGGACCGCCTGCGCCCGGTCAGTGAAAAGCTGCACACTGGAATAGGTGGACAGATGCGCGGGCGGCTCTGGGAAGTCGGGAGCAGGAACGGGCATCGGAGAAAGCAGCAGCTCCTGCTCGCCTTCTAAATTGAGTGTCTGCCGGGATGTGACCAGGCAGACCAGGCGGGGGACGGCGTCCAGCAGGGCACGGATTTCCGCCGCGCCGCCTGTGCCGAGATGCTCCAAGTTGTCCAGCACCAGCAGGGAGCGGATGGCGCCGAGATGCGCGGCGACCTGCTCCCGCGCCGAACGCTCCCCAGAAAGCGGCAGGCGCAGGGCGGCGGCGGCGGCGGCGGGCAGGAGGGCGCTGTCGCCGGTATCCGCCAGCGCGACAAAGCAGACCGGGCCGTCAAAGCCCGCCGCCGCCGACCGAGCCGCTTCCGCCGCCAGCCGACTCTTGCCCGCGCCCCCCGTTCCCAGCAGCGTGATCAGGCGGATTTCCGGGTCGGCCAGCAGCACGGCCAGCCGAGCCTGCTCCTGCGTGCGACCGAAGAAGCGGGTGAACCGGCTCGGAAAGCCAAGCAGGGCAGGCGCGGCGGCTGGGCTTGGAAGAGGAACTGACGGCGGCAGGGCTTCCACCGGGGCGGAAGCCGGCGAAGAAGCCGGCGAAAGCGTCCGGCACTGACGCTCGGCTTCTTCGCACAGCGCCAGCAGGCGCTCGCGCTCTTCCAGCGCCCACTCATCGTAAAAGCCGGGCAGCAGCTCGCCGGAATGCAGCGCCACCGCCTGCGCCAGCGCGTCCCGCTTCCGGGCCGGGTCGTGGGTGCGGGCGGCTTCCCGCAGCAGGCTCTCGAACTGGGACGCATCGGAGACGACCGAATCGGGATACAGGCGCACCGAGTTCCGGTCGGCGATAAAGATGGAGCCGGCATGGCTTGCAGGCGGCTCCATCTGGCGGCGCAGTGACGCCAGCGCGACCCGCAGGTTCAGCCGGCCCGCGTCCCCGCCCGCTTCCGGCCAGAGCAGCCCCGCCAGCTCCTCGCGCGAGTGGGTGCGCTCCGGGAACAAGGCCAGGCGTGCCAGGAGAGCGGCGACCCGCGAGGTCGCAAACCGGGTGAGAACCAGATCGCCCTGCTTGGCTTCCAAGGTGCCGAGAAGGCGAATATGCCAGGGAGCGTCCATTGCTGCGTGTTCCACTTCTGCCAGCGCACTTTATAGCGGACTTCAAGTTATAGCGGACTTCAAGACGTGCCTGCACGGGAGGCGGCAAGCAATTGAGAAAACTCTTCTGTTATTTCTACTATTTCTACGGATTTTATGCGTTTCCCTGCTAAATGGCTGAATTTAACGCAAAAATTTAACGTTCTTTTAACGGTAGCCTTGTAGAATGAAAGCGTATCCGGTAGTTCCGACGGATAATTCCGCACGAAGATAGGAAATCCAGCCATGAATCACGCTACCAAAACTCATTCTCACACGCCTCATTTTCGCACGGCCCACCGCACTCCTCGTTCTCTCCGCAGCGCCGCCTGTCTCGGCCTCGGCCTGCTGTCCCTGCTGAGTCTGTCCGCCGGAACCGTCGCCCACGCCGGAACCGTCAACTGGGACAACACGCCCGGCGACTGGTTTTCTAGCCCCTCGCACTGGGACAACGGCGCGTACCCCGGCGCGACCGATGACGCCGTCAATATGTCCACGGCGGCCATGACGCTCGGCCAAAGCACCACCATCAACTCGTTCTTCAGCAACGGCGCGTTCACCCTGCAAGGCGGCACGTTCTCCGGCAATCAAGCGAACGCCGGCAGCACACTCCAGGTCAACAACGTCTTCACCGTCGACGGCGGCCAGATCAACAACTTCACCGTCAACCAGGGAACCGGCGGCTCCGTCGTGTTCACCGGCAGCGGCGGCAACTCCATTAGCAACAGCATCATTAACGCCAACCTGGACCTGGCGACGAACTCGAACGCCTACTTGGATATGTACGGCGCGGTGACGGAAAACGGCAACATCAACCTGGGGACGACTTCCAACGGCCTGCGCCTGGTCTACAGTGATGCGAACCTGACACTCGGCTCGGCGGGCAGCCTCACGGGCTTCGGCAACGTGTACCAATACAGCAGCACCCAGCTTAACAACAACGGCCTTGTCAATGCCAATTCTCCCGCGACGCCGCTGACGCTGGCCGTGTCCACGTTCAACAACAACGGGACTGCCGAGGCAACGAATGGCGCGACGCTCAACCTCAACAACACCAACACAAACAACAATGGGACAATCAGCGCGGCCGGGTCGGGTAGCATCGCCTCCCTCACCGGCACGATCACCAGCGGCGCGAACAGCCTGTTCACTACATCGAACGGCGGCCAGATCCAGGTGAACGGGGCGAACCTTCTGGGAACAATCAACACGAGCGCGAACACCGCGCTTGTGTTCAGCAACAGCGGCAACAACCAGATCAACAACGGCGGCAGCGGCGCGACCATCAACGGCAATCTGGACATGGCGACTCATACCGACGCCGCGCTGGACTTGTTCGGCGGCGTGACGGAGAATGGGAACATCAACCTGGGGACGACTTCCAACGGCCTGCGCCTGGTTTACAGCGATGCGAACCTGACGCTGGGTTCAGCAGGCAGCTTGACGGGCTTCGGCTCTGTCTCCCAGTACAGCAGCACCCAGATCAACAACAACGGCACCGTCAATGCCAACGTGAACGGGCAGGCCCTGAACCTGGCCGTGTCTACGTTCACAAACAACGCTACTGCCGAGGCGACGAACGGCGCGACGCTCAACCTCAACAACACCAGCACCGTCAACAATGGGACGCTCACCGCGAAAAGCGGCGGGATCGTCAACCTGAACGGCGGCACTGTGACTAACAGCATCGGCAGCCTCCTGGACGGTGCGGGCGGGACGTTCAATGTCAACGGCGCAGACCTCATCGGGACAATCACCGGCACCGCCGGCACCAGTCTGGTGTTCAACAACAGCGGCAGCAACCAGATCAACGCCGGCGGCAGCGGCGCGACAATCAACACCAACTTGGACATGGCGACCAACACCGCCGCTTATTTGGACATGTACGGCTCCGTGACCGAGAACGGCAACATCAATTTGGGGACGTCTGGAAACGGCCTTCGGCTGGTTTACAGCGACGCGGATCTGACGCTGGGTTCGGCGGGCAGCTTGACGGGCTTCGGCAGCGTCTACCAGTACAGCAGTACTCAGCTTAACAACAACGGTCTCATCAACGCAAACTCTGCGGCGTCTCCGCTGACGCTGGCCGTCTCCACGTTCAACAACAACGGGACGACGGAGGCGACAAACGGGGCGACACTCAGCCTCAACAACACCAATACCAACGGCAGCGCTGGAAGCGCCATCGTGGCAAACGGCGCGGGCAGCGTCGTGTCCCTCACCGGCACCTACACCGGTACGGGCAACAGCCTGTTCACTACGTCGAACGGCGGCCAGCTCCAGGTGAACGGGGCTGATCTGCTGGGGATGATCAACACGGACGCAAGCACCGCGCTTGTGTTCAACAGCAGCGGCAACAACCAAATCAACGCCGGCGGCAGCGGCGCGACCATCAACGGCAATCTGGACATGGCGACTCATGCCGATGCCTACCTGGACATGTATGGCGCGGTGGCAGAAAATGGGAACATCAACCTCGGCACCACGTCAAACGGCCTGCGCCTAGTTTACAGCGATGCGAACCTGACACTCGGCTCGGCGGGCAGCCTGACAGGCTTCGGCAACGTCTCACAGTACAGCAGCACCCAGCTCACCAACAATGGTCTTGTCAACGCGAACTCGGCGACCACGCCGCTGACGCTGGCCGTGTCCACGTTCAACAACAACGGGACTGCCGAGGCAACGAATGGCGCAACACTCAGCCTCAACAACACCAACACAAACAACAATGCGGCGCTGAACGCCGCTGGCCCCGGCAGTGTGGTTGCCATTACCGGCACTCTCACCGGGGCCGGCAGTAACTTGATGACGGCGTCAAATGGGGGTCAAATTCAGATCAACGGCGCAACGCTGCTGGGGACAATCAACACGGACGCAAACACGGCGCTTGTTCTCAACGACAGCTCGTCCAACAACATCAACGGTGCGACCATCAACGGCAACCTGGACCTGGCGACTCACGCCGATGCCTACTTGGACGTGTACGGCGCGGTGACGGAAAACGGCAACATCAACCTCGGCACCACGTCAAACGGCCTTCGGCTGGTTTACAGTGATGCGAACCTGACACTCGGCTCGGCGGGCAGCCTGACAGGCTTCGGCAACGTCTCACAGTACAGCAGCACCGCGCTCATCAACAACGGCACCGTCAATGCGAATGTCTCTGGGCAGGCGCTGAACATCAACACGTCAAACTTCGCCAACACGGGTACGGTGCAGGTGCAGAACGGCGCGGCGCTGAACGTGACCAGCGCGAACACGGACAGCGGGAACATTCTGGTCCAAACCGGCGGCACGGCGACGTTCACGCAAGGGCTGACCCAGACGGGCGGGCTGACGCAGGTGAACGGGACGCTGAACTCGCCGCTGACCCTCACCGGCGGGACGCTGGCCGGCACGGGAACAGTGAACGGAAATGTCGCCAATAACGGCGGCACGGTTTCCGCCGGCAATTCCAGCAATCCGTTCGGAACGCTCGCGGTCAGCGGTCCATTCAGCCAGACCTCCGGCGCCCTCGATGCCGTGTTCAGCAGTACCCAGAACAGCCTGCTGGCAGTTACCGGCGCGGTTCTCACCGGCGGGGCGCTGAATGTCAGCTACCTCGGCGCAGGTCCCTACACCGGCTCCGGGCCGTTCACGTTCCTGGACTACGGCTCCTTGACTTCGTCCATCACCGGCGCCACCCCAGGGCAGACCCAGTACTTCTCGAACGAGACGTTCCAAAACGGCGAAGGCATCATTGACGGCTCCAACGGCTTCGTCTACGAGCTGCTGAACAACGCCAACGCGGACGGCACCGGCGGCTTGCAGCTTGAGGTTCTCCAAAACGGCGCTCCGACCCCCGCCGTTCCCGAAGCGTCCACGACCGTTTCCATGGGCCTGCTGCTGCTCTTCGGCAGTGGACTTGTCCTCGTCAAGCGCCGCCGGACAGCGTCGTCTGCTGCCTGACAGTGAGATTCGGTGCAGAAAGACTCTCTGCCATGCCCGCCTCAACTTACATCGTTCCGACGGCACCGGAGCGGCGACTGCTACAGATGCTGGCGCCGGGGCGGACTCCTACGGAAGCCGCCACGGCGCTGCACCTGACGCCCGCCGAGATTGAGGCCATGCTGGCGGGCCTGCTGCGCCGTCACGGGGTGTTGTCCCCGCATCAACTGTTCGTGCGTGCGCTTGTGCATGGCTGGATTTAGTTTATGGCTGGATTTAGTTTACCGCTGGATTTCACTGGTGTTTCCACTTTTCACGGCCCGGCGCTTTGGGGCCGGGCCGTCTTTTTGACGATCCACTCGTGATTTCTGCGTTTTGCCCGACTTGGCATGATTTATGCACTGTCCAAAGTAGCAGCGATTTCGTACTGATCCCGCACCCAGCAAGACTCCCGGTAGACCCATCAAATTGCTGCTGTAAATTGCTGCTGTTTTCGCACTTTCGGCTTCCTTGTACTTCCTGCCGCCTGTTTCGGGCTCGTTTGACCTGTCGTACTTTTGTTGTTCCAGCACGTTCAAACCACATCTCACAAGGAGACACAATGAAACTTTTCGCTCAAAAGCGCTGTCTGCAAGCGCTGGCCGGGGCGCTGCTTGCCCCGGTTCTTCTGCTGCCGGTCGGGGCTTTGGCGCTTCATCCGCCTCATGCCGCCGCGCCCGCCTCGGCAAAGGTCACCGCCGCACCTGCCGCAATTCCCCAGTACACCATTAAAGATTTAGGGGCCATCTATACCACCGGCTCTTATGAGGGCTACAGCTACGGCTCCGGCCTGAACCCCGACGGCATCACTATCGGTTATTCCAACACTCGCATCAACTACGACGGGTTCCGGTGGGACCCGCTGAACGGCATGCTGGACCTGGGCAATCTGGCCTTGAGCACCACCGGCTATGAAAATTACAATTACAGCCAGGCCGGCCAGTTTCTGATCAGCCGGGGCCTCAGCGCCGACCCGGCGATCAACGACCTCGGCACGAACGGCATTGACAGCATGGTGGTCGGCACCGCCACAGGCTATAATACTTCCCTCGGCTACATTTCCCGTGCCTTCCGCTTTGACACCGCCAACGGCTCCCTGAACCTCGGAACCCTGGGCGGTAACCAGAGCGAGGCCGCCGCCGTCAACAGCGCCGGCAACGTCGCCGGGTACTCGTACAACGCCCAAAGCTATCCGCGGGCCTTTCTGTGGCAGCCGACTTTGGACGGCACGGGGCATATCGTTCTGAACGCCGACGGCTCCTACGGCACGATGACCGATCTCGGCACGCTGCAAGCGACCCCGACCTACTACGGCTCTTCCCAAGCCTACGGCATCAACCAGTCCGGGCAGATCGTCGGCGCTGCCTACACGGACAGCGGCTACACCCATGCCTTCCTTTATGACACATCCATGCACGACCTGGGGACATTGACGACGACCGGCACCGGATACGGCTATTCCTATGCCTACGGCCTCAACGACGCCGGGCAGGTCTTCGGAACCGCGTCCCTCGACAGCGGCTACACGCACGCTTTTTTGTATGACGGCACCATGCATGACTTGGGCGCACTGGATACCCGCTACCCGCAGAGCTACGCCACCGGCATCAGCACGGACGGCAAAGTCTGCGGCTACTCGTATGCCGACGACATCAATGCCACCGGCGACGTGCAGCGGGCTTTTATCTACGATACGGCGATCCATGATTTGGGCGCCCTCGGCGCTTACAGCTACGGCATCTACGGATCGGGGACGAGTCAGAACAGCCAGGCGTATGCCGTCAATTCCAGCGGCCAGGTCGTCGGCTTCTCCTACAACCCCAGCTTCGGCCAGCGGGCTTTTGTCTCGGTCAACGGCTTTATGTACGAACTGGACACCCTGCTGACCGGGCCGGGCAGCACAGGCTGGCAGCTTCAGTACGCCTACGGCATCAACAACAGCGGGCAGATCACCGGATACGGCACAAACCCCGACGGTTATACGCACGCTTATCTTCTCACCCCGGCCGCCGCATCCGCGACTGCCCCGACGCCCGCGCTCAGCGCGAACTATTCGCTGGCCCCCGCCAGCGCCGAAGTCGGCAAGACTTCCGACCCGTTCACCCTCGCCGTCAACGGAACCGGCTTCACGCCCGGCTCGGTAGTCTACTTCGGCGCGACCGCATTGACCACGCACCCGCAGTCCGAAGACCTGCTGTATGCCGACGTCCCGGCGTCCCTTGTCGCCGCCCCCGGTACGGTGAATGTCACGGTACAGAACCCCAACGGCTCGGTCACCGGCGCCGCCATTTTCACGATCTACACGCCCGCGTCCGTGCCGACCGTCACCGCGGTCACGCCCGACCGGACCCTGGCCGGCAGCGGCGATACCACGGTCACGGTTACCGGAACCGGATTCGACAGCGACGTCAAGCTGGAAGACAATTACTACGGCGAGATCACGCCGACCTCGGTTTCCGCCGACGGCACGACCCTGACGGCGGTGATCCCGGCGTCCGCTCTGACGGCGGCACGGCAGCAGACCCTGTACGTCCGCAACCCGGCGCCGGGCCGGAACGCCGGCTACAGCGACCAGTATTCCAATTACCTGTCGTTTTATGTCACCGGGGCCGCGCCGGCCATTACCGGCTTCAGCCCGGACCATGCCACGGCGGCAAGCTCGGATTCGTTCTTCCTGACTGTCACCGGGACCGGCTACAACGGCTCGTCGCGCATCCTCGTCAACGGCAGTGACCGGACCAACCAGTACTACAATCCCGCCACGCCGAACACGCCGTATTCGTTCATTTCGCCGACCCAGATGCAGGTGGAAATCCTGCCGGCCGACATCGTCGCGGCGGGCGTGGTGCAGATCACCGTCACCAATACGCCCGTCCTGCCGGCGACCGACGGCAAATACCCCGACGGCGGCAGCGCTGAGAAAGACCTGCCGGTTGTCGGCGCGGATAACCCCGTGCCGACCGTGACGGAGCTGAACCAGCACTCGGTCCCCGCCAATCAAGCCGTCAATCTGGCCGTGACCGGCACGGGCTTCGTCACCGGGACGACCCTCAAGCTGCTGGACAGCAGCAGCACTCTCGTTGACACGCTGACACCCTACGCTATCGCTTCATCCACGCAGCTGTATGTCACCGTTCCCGCCGGCGACCTGTCCGCGCCCGGCGTGCTGACGATTGAAGCCAGCAATCCGTCGCCCGGCGGCGGCGATTCTGCGCCCAATCCGCCGCATTCCACGCTCAATGTCGGGTATGCGATTCCGACAGTGACCGCCATTAATCCCAGCACGGCTTTGATCGGCAGCGGCGCCTTTACGCTGACGATTACCGGCACCGGCTTCGCGCCGGGCGCGACGGTCCAGTTCTACTACTCCGGGACCGTTCTCACTCCTAAAGCTGCCGACATCAGCGCCGACGGGACCCAGATCAAAGTCCTGGTCCCCGCGTCGCTTATCGCCCAGGCGTTCTCGGACTACGTCATCGTCGTCAACCCGCCTGTCGGAAACGCGGCGTCGTCCCAGAGCAGCCCGACTTCAAACGCTTATCTCCAGGCGGTCGGCCCCGTGCCGACCCTCACGGCGGTTTCGCCGGATGCCGCCGTCAAGAACACGGACCAGACCCTCACCCTGACTGGAACCGGCTTCGGCACGATCTACGACACGGAAGTGATCTTCAACGGCTACGGCTTCACCCCGGCGACGATCTCGGCGGACGGCACGAGCCTGACCGTCAGCATTCCCGGCGGCTACCTCCCGACAAGCGGGCCGGCAACGGTTTATGTCCGCAACTATCCCAATGACGCGGCGCATCAGTCGGCCTCTCTGCCGTTCACCATTCAGGACGCGCCGAACCCGGTGCCGACCGTCACCAGCCTGAGCAGCGCCGCCGTGACCGCCGGCAGCCTCGGCTTCTACCTGCATGTCTACGGGAGCGGCTTCGTGCCGGGCGCGACCATCAACTTCAACCACGTCGCCCGGACAACCCAGTTCAACAGCGCCGGCGATCTCCAGACGCGCATCAACACGTCCGAGCTTGCGACCGGGGCGCTTTACACCGTCACGGTCACAAACCCCGTGCCGGGCGGCGGCGAGTCCACGAACACTCCGGCGATCACCTTCACCGTCGGCAACCCCGTGCCGACACTCAGCTCGCTGAGCGCTTACTCCGCCCCGGCGGGCAGCGGCGACCTGGTGCTGATGTTGCAGGGGACGGGCTTCGTTTCCACCTCGCAGGTCAAATTCGGCACCCGCGACACGCTGAGCGTCGACTCGGCCTCGCAGACCCAGCAGCATCTGCAAATCACCCTCCCCGCCGCCGACCTCGCCGCTCCCGGCGATGTGTCGGTGACGGTCTTCAACCCGACCCCCGCAGGCGGTACGACAAGCGCTCTGACGTTCACCGTCACGCCGCCCGCGCCGGTCATTACAAGCCTCAGCCCGGCGTCGGCAACTGTCGGCGACGGCGATACGGCCTTGACCATCACCGGAACCGGCTTCTACAGCGGCTCGTCGGTGACGTTCAACGGCACGACGCTGACCCCGGCGACCCCTGGAAGCGGCGGCACGACCCTGACCGCGACCATTCCCGCCGCGCTGCTGACGGCGGCAGGAACGGACGCGGTGACGGTGACGAATTTGGGAAACCAGCAGGCCAGCGCCTCGTTCACCGTGAACAACCCCGTGCCGGCCTTCACCCTCAGCCAGAACTCCGCCCCGGTCAACAGCCCGGATGTGGCCCTGGTCCTTTCCGGCACCGGATTTGTCGCGGGCGTCTCCGCTCTGGACATCCAGCAGGGAACAGCCGACACACGGCTGGCGCTGAACGTGTCTTCGCCGACCTCGGCGACGGCCACTCTTCCCGCGTACCTGCTCACGGCGGCGGGCAGCGGCACGATCCGCTTGTACAACCCCGCGCCCGGCGGCGGCTCCGCGACCCGAACGTTCACCGTCGGCACGCCGCACTGCACGGTCACTGTCAGCCTTAGCCGCAACTCCGCCAACCAGGTGGTGGCTGCGGTCACGCTGAAGAACACCGGCGCGATTGATGTGGCGAACGCTCACGTCCTCAGCGCGTCGCTGGGCGGCTCGGCGGGGACGCCGACCGGCCTGCCGCTCGGCCTGGTCCCGGCCGGGGCTTCCAAGACGACGACGGTGACCTTCGGCTCCTTCACCGGAGCCGCCGGAAGCCTGGCCGTCTTGAAGGCTTCTTTGGCATATGACGGCGGCTCGGTCGGCACCACCGTCCGGCTGCCCGTGCCGTAACTGCGCCCCGATCCGGCTGCCGCTCATCCGGCAGCCGGACGCTCTTTCGCGCCGGTCTCACTGATTCTCTCACTGACTCAAGAAAGGTTCTGAATGAAAACCCAGTCTCTCGTTATCCCGTTTGCGGCCGTCGCTTCACTTCTTGCTTCATTTCTCGTCCTTCCCGCCGTGCAGGCTCAGGTCACGGTCACGCCGCTTTCCACGCCGGTCGCCCTTCAGCAGGGCCAAACCTACCAGTTCACCTACACGGTCGCCGACACAAGTACCGGCGCCGTCTACTTCAGCGGGGACACGCCGGCCTTTACGCTTGCGCCGGCAGGGGCGGCAACGGAAGCGCCGACAGCGGCGCCCGGCGCTTTGACCGACCAAACTTATGTCGGCCTTGACGACAGCCCCTTCTTGAGCGACCCGGCAAACCCGGCGTCGCTTTCCGGCGGCGCAAGCAGCTCGTTCCATTTCTTCGACATCCTGGTCGGCTCCTCGGCGACGCTCGGTCAGTACAGCGGCACGTTCGAGCTGCTGGGCGGCACAACGCCGAGTTCCACCGGCTCGTTCGACCCGGCGGCGCTTGTTCCCTTCAGCTTCAGTGTCGTGACCCAATCCAGCCCGGTTCCCGAAGCGTCCACCACACTGAGCCTCGGCCTGCTGCTGGCACTGGGCGGGTTGGTCCTCGCGGTGAAGCGCCGCACTGTTTCGGTGTCCTAAGAACTCTGAAAAGCAGCAAAAAAGAAGCAGAAAAAAATCGGCCCGGCGCGTTTGCGCCGGGCCGTCTTTTTGCCGGTCCTACGCCAGCGCCTCCGCGACCGCCTGCTCCGTGGTCAGCGCTTCCCCGTCTGCCCAGTGGGCCGCGTAATCCGCTTCCGTCATCTGGGCGCGGACTTCGGCCCGCTGCCCGTTCCTGTCGGCGGCATCGCGGGGGGACAGGCCCGCGCCGATGCGCCGCCGGACGGCTTCCGACGCGCCGTGCAGCCGGGCGGCACGCACCCCATTCCCCCGGTCCGCGTGCAGGCAGGCGGCATGAGCGAGCAGCGCGTGCAGGGCATGGCGGTCTCCCAGCTTGACGCACAAAGTCAGCGCCTGCGCGGTCAAGGCGGCGGACCGGTCGGGGTCGCCTTCTTCTTTCGCGATGGAAGCCAGGTTAGCGAGGGTCCAAAGCCGGCCGCCGTCATCATCAATCTGGACCCAAAGCGCGTGACTTTCTTCGTGCAGGCGGCGGGCCAGGCCGTAATCCTTCAAGTGCTGGGCCGTGACCCCCTGGCATTGCAGGGTAAAGGCCGGGCCGCGCAGGCTGTCCGTCTCGCGCCAGCGGACCAGCGCTTCCGCTTGCAGCGCCTGCGCCTGGGCGTAGTCTTCGCGGGCCGTCGCCACCATGCCTAAATTGCACAGGCACGCCGCAATGGCCGTCTTCCAGTCCAGGCCGCGCATGATGGCAAGCGCTTCGGCATAAAACGCTTCCGCGGCCGGGTAGTCGCCTTGAACGTAAGCGAGATTGCCTGCCCCGTTCGCGGCGCGGGCACGGAACTCAGGGCTGCCGCCGGAGCGGGCCAGCGCCCGCCGCATCCACTCCCCGGCCGCCTGGTGGTAGCCCCGGACCGACCAGAACCGCCACAATCCGGCGCACAGCGTGTACGCCCCGTCGGTGTCTTCCTCCGACTCGCCCGCCGCCGTCAGCCGGAACTCCAAAGCGAGGCGCAGGTTGTCGTGATCGGCCTCCGTCCGGTCCAGCCACAGCGCCTGGTCGGGCCGGGTGAGCTGCTGCTCCGCTTCCCGCGCCAGGGCGCCGTACCAGTCGGCATGACGGCGAGCCAGCGCGGCGGACTCTTCCGGCCCAAGCTGCTCCGAGCCGAACTCGCGCAGGGTCTCCAAAAGCCGGAACCGCATTTCGCCGGGCGCTTCGTCAATAATGACCAGGGAGCGCTCCCGAAGCTGAGTCAGGTACTCTAACGCCTGCGGCTCCTCGCAGACCGCTTCGGCGGCTTCGGCGGTCCATCCGCCTCGAAAGACCGACACGCGCCCGAAAAACTGCTGCAACGGGAGGGGCAGCAGATCGAAGCTCCAGGCCAGCGCGGCCCACAGGGAGCGGTGCCGCCCGCTTTTGTCCCCGCGCCGGCTGGTCAGCAGCTCAAAGCGCTTCAACAGGCGGTCGTTGATCTGCATCGGCGTCAGGGCCGAAACCCGCGCCGCCGCCAGCTCCAGCGCCAATGGGATGCCTTCCAGAGTCCGGCACAGCGCCGCGACAGCTCCGGCATTGCGCTCGGTGATCTGGAAATCGGGACGTCCGGCCTGCGCCCGGTCGGTGAAAAGCTGAACGCTCGGATTGTGGACCGCCCGGTCGGCGGTCTCGCCTTCCGGCGGCAGGGGCAGGGGCGGCACAGGGCATTCCCACTCGCCGGGCAGGGCCAGCCGCCGCCGGGAAGTCGCAAGGCACGTCAAAGACGGCACGCGCCGCATCAAGGAAAACAGCGCCGGCGCCCCGCGCTCGACGAGATGCTCGAAGTTGTCCAAGACCAGCAGGCCGGGCGGCCGGGCCAGAAGATGCGCCGCAATCTGGTCCAGCGCCGGCTCCGAGGCCGACCGGGCCAGCGACAGCGCCTGCGCGATGGTGTCCGGCATGGCGGCAGCGTCGGACAGGTCGGCCAGCGCCGCAAAGCAGACCGGGCCGGCAAAGCCCGCTGCGGCCTGCCGGGCCGCTTCAATCGCCAGCCGGGTCTTGCCGCTGCCGCCCGGCCCGGACAGCGTGACCAGCCGGGTCTGCGGGTCCGCCAGCCGCCGGACAATCCCGGCGATTTCGGCCTCGCGCCCGAAGAACCGCGTCCATTGCAAGGGGAAATTGAGCGGGAGAGGAGGGGACAAAGGAACGGCAGGCAGCGGCGCGGCGGCCGTTTGGCCGAATTCCGGCAGGGCTGCCTGCTGCCGGCAGGCGTCTTCGTAAAGCGCGTTCAGCCGCTCGCGCTCTTCCAGCACCCATTCGTCGTAAAAGCCCGGCAGCAGCTCGCCGGAAAACAGGGCGACGGCCCGGTCCAGAGCCGCTCGCTTCTCGGCGGGGGACAGGGCGCGGGCGGCCTCCCTGACGGCGGCCTCAAACGCCGGCACGTCGCAGCGGAACGCCGCCGGGCGCAGGCGGATCGTGGCGCGGTCCGCGGCCACCACGCTGCCGGGCGGAACATCCGGCGGCTCCATCTGCCGGCGCAGGGAGGCCAGCGCGACCCGCAGGTTCAGCCGCCCGGCGGCCAGGTCGCTGTCGGGCCAGAGCAGGTCAATCAGCTCCTCGCGGGGATGGTCCCGCTGGGGGAACAGGGCCAGGCAGGCGAGAAGCGATGCCACACGCGACGACGCGAAGCGGGTGATGACCTGGCCGTCCCGGCGGGCGCTGAGGCGTCCGAGAAACTGAAACTCCCACGGTGTGTTCATGCGGCGTTCTCCTGCATTGTTCGACGTTTTGCAATGGTTCAGCAGTCAAGCGGCAAAATCCCTCCGTGATAGTACCAGATTTTTGCCCAGCCGCCCTGTCTTTTTCCGCCGCCCCTGCCGAGAATACCAGTATAACTATCAGTATTTTAGAGGAAAACGCCCGTGA
Organism: Capsulimonadaceae bacterium; assembly: GCA_965277885.1. Classification (GTDB taxonomy): domain Bacteria; phylum Armatimonadota; class Armatimonadia; order Armatimonadales; family Capsulimonadaceae; genus JANXMY01. The sequence goes on from CBDIDS010000003.1 coordinate 3,205,068, forward strand.
TGATTGCTCATGCTCCTATTCTTTCCCAGGCCGCCGCTCAAAAACCCGCTGTGAATGCTTCAGTCGCCGTCCGGGTCAGCACGCTCGGCGTCGGCGTCGAGGGCAGTATTCTCGCCGCGCCCAATGTCGCCCTGCGGCTCGGCTACAGCGGCTACTCGTACAGCCATACGCAGACCTCCAAAGACGTCATGTACGACGGCAAGCTGAAACTCAGCAGTGTTTCAGCCCTGGCCGATGTTTATCCGTCGAAGTCGGGCACGTTCCACGTCACCGCCGGCCTGGTCTTCAACTCCAACACGATCACCGCCCACGGCAAGCCGAACGTGATGGGCGGGGCGCAGACCTACACGCTGAACGGCATGACCTTCAGCGCCGCCGATGTCGGCACTCTGGACGACCGGGCCTCGTTCTCCCACACCGCCCCGTATTTAGGGATCGGCTTCGGCAAGCCCGCCGGCTCTTCCCCGGTGGAGTTCTTGTTTGACATCGGCGTCGTCTTTCAAGGCAAGCCGCACCTGTCGCTCGCCCGCAGCGGCGGCATCAGCATCACCGATCCGACCCTCAGCGCCCAGATCAACGCCGCCATCAACGCCCAGCGCGACCAGACCCAGTCCGACCTCAACAAGTTCCAATACTACCCGGTTGTGTCGGTGGGCTTGGCGTACCACTTTTAAGCACAAAAAAGCCCGGCGCAGTGTGCGCCGGGCTTCTTCGAGGCTGTTCCTAGTCTTCCACGACTTCCCGAATGCGCCGCTCCAAAATATCCAAGTCCAGGCCGCCTTCGTCGCGCGAAATACGCCGGACGGTGGCATTGACGCTGCCCAAGTCCTGCAATAAGTCGCGCAGGATTTCCTGCTGCTGCCGCGACTGCGTGATCTCCTTCGGCTCCTGCACGAGGTCCCGCACCAGCGACTCTTCCGAGCGCGACGCCACCACCGGGTCGGTCTGCCCCTGGATATGGACAAACGTCCGCCGCCCCGGCCCCCGGTCCTGCTCAATCGGCAGCACGGCGGTGACCTGATCCGACCGCACATACTTCCCAAACCCCAAATGCACCAGCATAGATGACTGTATTCGCATATTCTTCTCCGTTGCTTTCTGTTACTTTTCTTATCTGCTACTATCAAGAACAATAAATAGATGGGAACGGTTCCCAGAAAAGTATCTTTTTTAGGCATACCGAACCGAAAATGTGCCTGTTCGCGTTATAGTGATATAACAACATCTGGAGGTACTGAATGAACCTGCGCTCCGTTTTCTTGATCGGCACACTGGCCGCTCTTTCGCTGATCACGCCTGCATTTGCCGCTCCGCCACCGGCAGTCACCCCGCAGGCCGACACGCCTGCTGTGGCCGTGGTCCGGGAGTTTCTGGCCGACCGCGCGGCGGGCAAATATGACGCCGCGTATGCGCTGCTGTCAGCGAACGCCAAGCAAGTTCTGCCGTTCAAGGAGTTCATCGCCGGCGATTCGTCGCCTCTGGGAGCAGACCCGTCGCTGCCGGCTGCCTTTCTGGGAATTGGAAACCTGTTCGCAGACACGCACAATCGGCGCGGGTACACGTTCACGGTGATTAGCCCTGACCCGTCCGACCCAAAAGTCGTGCTGGTACAGGCCGTACAGCCTAAAACGCCTGCGCTCACGCTGCGTCTGCTCACCGTGACCGAGCCGGCAACGCTCATGCCGCGCCTGGATTTGCTCGGATCGCTGGAGCGCACTGCCCCCGAAGAGTTCGTGCGGGCCCGCGTAAGAGCCCAACGGGATTCTTCGCAGTCCAACCTAAAGCAGCTTGCGCTCGGCGTGATCCAATACACGCAGGACCATGACGAGCGGATGCCGGATGCCGCAACTTGGGTAGACGAAATCATGCCCTACGTTAAGACGGAAGCCATCTTCCATGACCCGTCAGCCCCGGCGGGCGAGAAGTGGAGCTATGCGTACAACCGCACTTTGTCCCATCAGCCGCTCGCTGCGCTTGATTCCCCAGCGCAGACTATCATGCTGTTTGAAAGCACGGCAGGCGTCAAGAACGCTTCCGACACCGGCCAGTCGGTTCCGGTTCCAGGGCGGCATCTTGGCGGCACGGATTATGCACAAGCCGACGGCCATGTCAAGTGGGTTAAAGACGGCGCGAAGCTGTCGTTTAAGCTCACAGGCCAATAACCCGTAGGGGCAGGGCTTGCCCCTGCCCTCCCAATCCTTCTCGCTTTTCTGCAAAAGTAAGAGGGTAGCAAAAGTAAGAGGGTAGGGGCAAGCCCTACGCCCTACGCTTGGTCTGCCTTGACTTCTTTGCCCTGCCGTGCCATACTTCTCTTACTATGAACCAGCCGGACACACGCCCCCAGCCGGACGAAATCTTGACCATTCTCGCCCGCGATGCCCGCACGTCCCCGGAGACCATTGCGACCCTGACCGGGCGGGATGTGTCCGAAGTCCGCACGGCGATTGCTGACTACGAGCGCCGGGGGATTATCAAGCACTACAAGACAATCATTGACTGGGAAAAAGCGGGCGTCGAAAAAGTCTTTGCGTTTATTGACGTCAAAGTCCTGCCCGCCCGCGAAGTCGGCTTTGACGCTGTTGCCGAGCGGCTGTACCGCTACCCCGAAGTCCATTCCGTCTGGCTCGTTTCCGGCGGCAGCGACCTGCGGATCGTCGTCGAGGGAAACCACATGCGCGAAGTGGGCCGCTTCGTCGCCGAAAAGCTGTCCATTTTAGAAGGCGTCACGGCCACCGATACCCATTTCCTCCTGCGCCGCTACAAAGAAGACCAGGATTTATTCGTCGAAACCGAAGGCGACCAGCGGCTGATCGTCTCGCCGTAGGAAAAAGTTATGCCCATCACTAAAGAAGAAGCCGTCATTGAACTCGTCGAATGGCATTATGAGATAGACCCGAACATGACGGAAGTGATACGCCTGCTTTCTGAGAATGAAAACGATCCGAAAGAGCCGATCAAGTTCTTAGAAGTCAGCCCGGACACGCCTGCATCGGGAACGGTGATGACCTTTACGTTTGGCGGCACGGAAGAAGCGCCCTACCACATGAGAATTGCCGTTGTCACCCCGGAAGAGATGGACAAGGTCCGGCGCGGCGAAATCCCTATGCCGGATGGGTGGGATTTAGAAAACTCAAAGGTTTATCCGGCCCCAACCCATGCGCTCCGAAGTCAGTTAGCCGATGCCTATGCGACTCAAAGCCGTTCGGATTACACCGTGTACCGGGACTTCTTGCCGGAGGCAGAGGAATGTCATCGGCTCCAGCGCCGGAACCATGTCCTGAAGGACACGGCTAGCGAGCGCGGACGCTGAGAACTACCGCTTCGCGGCACTGGGAACGGCCTCTTAGCCCCGCGAAGCGGTGCTTTGCGGCGTCTTCGCCCAATAGCCGTGCGTTTCAACGCATGGTCCTGATTTCCATTCGGTTTTACCGGAATGTCAGGCTTTAAGATAAAGCAGCATCGACATTTATGAGCAACGAAGCCACATCAAACCACACCCATCCCGAACTTCCCTTGTCGCGCCTCGTGCGCGAGCTGCCGCAGTCGGGTATCCGGCGGTTCTTTGACATCGCGGCGCAGATGGAAGATGTCATCTCGCTGTCTATCGGCGAGCCGGACTTTCTGACGCCCTGGGCCATTCGGGAAGCCGCCATCTACTCACTGGAGCGCGGGCAGACGACGTACACGTCTAATCTGGGCATCTTAGAGCTGCGCGAGCTGATTGCCAAGCAGCTTCACACACTGTACGGCCTGCGCTACAATCCCAAAGACGAAGTGCTGGTCACGGTCGGCGTCTCGGAAGGCATGGATCTCGCCATGCGGGCGATTTTAGACCCCGGCGATGAAGTCTTAGTCCCGGAGCCGTGCTATGTTTCCTACAAGCCGTGCGTGAGTCTTGCGGGCGGCGTTCCCGTCGGCATCCTGACGACGATGGAGAACGAGTTCCGCGTCACCGTAGACCAATTAGAGGCTGCGCTGACCCCGCGCACGCGGGCGATTGTGCTGGGCTACCCGTCGAACCCGACCGGCGCGATCATGCCGCGCGAGTGTTTGCAGCCCATCGTAGACTTTGCCGCCCTGCACAATCTCTACTTAATCAGCGACGAGATTTACGACAGGCTCACCTATGACGGCGTTCATACAAGCGTCGCGTCGCTGCCGGGCGCATGGGACCGGACGATTTTGCTCAACGGCTTCTCCAAAGCCTACGCCATGACCGGCTGGCGGCTTGGCTATGTCTGCGCCCCTGCGCCCATTCTGGCCGCGCTTTTGAAGATCCATACCTACACGATCATGTGCGCTCCGACGGTGGGCCAAAAGGCGGCGATTGAAGCGCTCAAAAGCGGCGAGCCGGCGGTCCGGGACATGGTCGGCCAGTACAACCAGCGGCGGCGCCTCATCGTAGACGGCCTGAACCACGCGGGGCTGGACTGCCATCTGCCGCAGGGCGCATTTTATGCGTTCCCCAGCATCCGCCGCACGGGCCTCACATCGGAAGAATTCGCCGAGCGTCTGCTGTTTGAGGAGCATGTCGCGGTCGTCCCCGGCACGGCGTTCGGCCTCGGCGGCGAGGGCCATATCCGCTGCTCGTATGCCACCAGCCTCTCAAAGATTGAAGAAGCGCTGCATAAAATCAGCCGCTTTGTGCGTAAGCTCGATGCCCCTCAAGCTGCTCGGCAAAGCGCAATCACCCTTTAGGAGATCTCGCCTATGCGTTATGGCACTATTCCCGGCGTCACCAAGCCGGTCTCGCGTCTTGTCCAGGGGACCGCGAACACGGGCTTCGACGCGAGCAAGCCCGACCAGGCATTTGCCCTGCTTGACATGGCGCTGGAATACGGCATCAATACGTTTGACACCGCCCATGTCTACGGCGAGGGCAATGAAACCATGCTCGGCAACTGGGTCAAGGGGCGCGGCGTCCGCGACCGGGTAGTCATTCTCGCCAAAGGCGCACACCCCTATGGCGGCCACAGCCGGGTGACGCCGGAAGACATTGAAGCGGATTTGACCGAGTCCCTGCGCCGCCAGAAATCGGACTATTTCGATCTGTATATTCTGCACCGCGACGATCCCGCCGTTCCCGTCGGCCCGCTGGTGGAAGCCTTGAACAAGCACAAAGACGCCGGCCAAATCGGCGCGTTCGGCGGCTCGAACTGGACGTATACGCGCATCAAAGAAGCGAACGACTACGCCGCCGCAAACAACCTTACCCCGTTTGCCGTCACCAGCCCGAACTACAGCCTGGCCAAGATGTACGCCCCGCCGTGGGATGACTGCCTGAGTATCAGCGGCCCGCAGGGGCAGGCGGCACGGGACTACTACGCCAAGACGGGCATTGCCGTCATGCCCTGGTCGAGCATGGCCGGCGGCTTCTTTTCCGATTTGTATCACCGGGACAACTTGGACACGTTCGGCCAGGACAACTCCTTCGCCCAAATCTGCATTAAATGCTACTGCGGCGAGACAAACTTCCAGCGTCTGGACCGGGCGCGGGAGCTGGCATCAGCCAAACACTTAACCGTCGCCCAGATCGCGCTGGCGTTCACGTTCAGCCAGCCGATGAACCTGTTCCCGCTCGTGTCCAGCCTGACCCGCGACCAATTTGCCGCGAACACCGCCGCAGTGGAAGTGACGCTGACGCCCGGCGAAGTCGCCTATTTGGATTTGAAGGCCGAAAGCCCCGGCTAACTTCAACTTAGAAAGCCCGCTGCTCTGGATTGTCAGGGCAGCGGGCTTTTTGGTGCCACGGAGATAAATGAGGGCCATGCGTTTTCGGGCCATGCCATGAATGGCACGGCTACACGGCGCGGACGCCACGAAGTACCGCTTCTGCAATGGCAGACCTGGAAGGCGCGGCACTGGGAACGGTCTGATATTTCCTAACCCCGCGAAGCGGGTGTTTGGTGGCGTCCACGCCGTATAGCCGTGTGTTTATGCCTACGGCATTACTTCGTATCAACACATGGTTCTTCACGGTCTTTCGAGCTGGTGCAACTTATTTGCATCTCCCGTGTCTCAAACAATAGAAGCAAAAAAGTGATAACAGAAAGGGCTGCCGATGGTCGGTGATCTCGTACTCGCGTTTCTGCTGGCCGGCGGCGGCCTGCTGGCCTTGTTCGTCAAAAGCGCAAAGAAAGACCGGGAAGCCGCCGAGAAAAAAGCCGCGCAGCTTCAGCAGGAGATGGCGGCAGCACGGGAAGAAGCCCGCAAGTACCAGCCCGGAGTGCGGCTGATCTGCCTCGGCTGCGAAACCCGCTTTCCCGGCCCGCTTTCCGATGCCGGCTGCCCTCAGTGCCACCTGCTGTCGCTGGTGGTCGTCGCGGAAGAGCGTTCAAGCGAGCCGAACTTGTAACGGCAGGTACAAAGAAAGAGAAGACACTTATGTCAAAGCGCACAAAAGCGATTGGAGCCATTGGCCTTGTTCTTGGGGCCGTCGTGCTGTACCTGATTTTCTCGCTGTCGGTAGGCGGTCATGCCGCCGGGCCGACCCATATCGAGCCGGGCAATATCGGACTGGTACTGGATACCTACTCCGGCGACCTCGAACCTCACTACATGAGCGCAGGCACCCACTATAACGGCCCGTGGGAGACCGTCATCGAAGTGCCGACCATGCAGCGCACGATCTCGCTAACCAACAACGACAAAGACGCAAGCGGCAGCATCACGGCGCGGGCCATTCAGGTCAACACGCCGACCAATATCCTGACCGTGGACGTGAGCTGTCAGTACCATATTGACCCGGACAAGGCCGACGATCTGTGGCGCAAGTTCCACGAGCAGTTTGAGAACACCGACGAGTTTGAAGCGGTTCAGCTTGAGCCGGCAGTCAAAGAAGCCGTCAACTATTCGATGGGCGATATGGACACGATGAAGGCGCTGACAACTGCCGGCAAACAGGAAACCGAGCAGCAGGCTTTGAAGCTCTTAAACGACGAGTGGGAGCCGCAGGGGATCGTGTTCTCAAACTTCATGGTGCGCGGTGTTGAGCAGGACGAGGAAACTAAAAAGCTGCTGTCGTCCACGCTTGCCAAGCAGCAGGAGATCTCCAACGCCCAGCTTGCCTTGCAGCAGCAAAAAATTGACAACGAAACGCTCTTGCAGCAGGCGCGGGCCGATGCGAAAGTAAACCGCCTGCAAAACAGCACGCTGACGGATCTGTATCTCCAGGACCAGGAACTCGGCCAGGTAAAGCGGCTTTATTTGCCGTCGAAAGACTTGATGAACCTGCTGAATAAGTAGCGACCAGTTCACGAGAAAGAGCCACGGAATAAATTCCGAGGCTCAGAGAAAACACCGTCGAAGCGACGGAAGAATAAGAGCGCCCGCGCGTTTCTCTTGTGTCGCTTCGACACTGTTTTGTTCAGCCTCGGAATTTATTCCGTGGCGCGGAGGTAGGACACTCAATGAAAACACACACGCTTCTACTCACAGCCGCCGCGCTTGGCGCGGCCCTGCTCACCCTCACCGGCTGCGGACGGGGCGGCAGCGGGGTGGTGGTCAAGCCCGGCAATGTCGCGCTCATTATCAACCACTATTCCGGCGCGGTGGACCCGCATGTCCGGCACGCCGGGTTCAACCCGCAGCCGCCGTTTTCAGGCAACCAGATGATTGAAATTCCGACCCACATGCGGACCTACACCATGGTCAAAGACGATGTCGAAGGGTCGCATCAGGGCGATGACAGCGTCATGGTCAACACCCTCAGCTCCAATACCCTGCATGTGGATTGCTCGATTTCGTACCACATCAACTACGATCCTCAGCACCCGGAGCAGATTGTCAGCCTGTACAATAAGTACCGGACCCAGTTTACGGACTTTGGCGACTTTGAGGAAAAACAGCTTCGCCCGGCCTTCCGGCAGGCCATTGTGGATGCATTCGGCCTCCAAAACACGGCGGAGGTGATGACGGGGAAAGGCAAAAAGGAAGCGGCGGCGTATGCCCTGAAGCAGCTTAACACCCGCTTCAACCCGGACGCGATAGTCATTGACGAAGTGCGGATTAGAGCCATCTACCCGGACGAGGCGACGGTCGCCGCCCTGCGAACCCGGCTGGAAGCCCAGCAGAACCTGCGGCTGTCCACGCTGAACATGCAGCTCAACACGATCACGAACCAGCGGGCCATCCTCGCCGCCGAGGCCCAGGCGCAGGCTGCCCAAATTCGCGCCGCGTCGCTGACCCCGCGTTTGGTCAAGTTCCGGCACATCAAGGACATTGAGATCGTCGGTGTGCCGAGCGGCGCGATCATCAACCTGCCGGCGGATCAAGCTCCAACGGCAGATAATCAAACTGCACAGACGCCCCCCAGCCAGCAGTAAAGAACCCCTCCCGCCTTGCTTCGCAGGGTCCCTCCCCTGTTAGGGAAGGGCCAAGAGAAATTAGGAGGGGCTTGTTAGTCACGCTGCCTGCCGCCTGTTCCTTATTGCCCTTCCCTAACAGGGGAGGGACCCTGCGAAGCAAGGCGGGAGGGGTTACAGCATCGGCGCGAGAACGACGGCCATGAGGACAAAATGGCAGGCGCTGCCGGCCAGCACGAAGATGTGCCACAGGTCGTGGGCGCTGAACTTGCCGGGCCACAGGTGCGGCTTGTCGGTCGCAAAGACCACCGTGCCGATCGAATAGGCCGCGCCGCCGCCGAACAGCCACGCAATTCCTGCCGGTCCCAGCAGATGCACCGCCGGCACAATCGCGATCATAATCAGCCAGCCCATGACAACATAGATGCCGATCCGCGCCCAGTCCGGGAAGTTCTTCCAAACGAGGCTGCACACGATCCCAATCAGCGCCAGGCCATATTCCACCCCGAACAAGCTCCATCCCCACGCGCCCCGCAGGCCCACCAGGCACACCGGCGCGTAAGTCCCGGCGATTAAGAGAAAGATCGCCACATGGTCAAAGCGCATGAGTTTGAGGATCTGCTGCGGCTTGACCCACAGCGAGTGGTACAGCGTGGAAGCCGTATACAGCACGATGAGGCTCACGCCGAACACGGCAAACGTCACCGTCTGCCACACTTTGCCGTGTGCCAAAATCAGCAGAACCACCAGGGCGACAACGGACAGCGCCGCGCCTATTCCATGCGAGAAGCCGCAAAACGGCTCCCGTATCCAAAATCGTTTCATTCGTTCAGTCATGCCTTAGCATACCATATTACGAGGGGATTTTTAGGGCTTTGCAGTGCTGCCTTGAGTCGGCGCGGCCTGGGCTAGGTCAGCCGGCGGCTCAAAGATAAGCTGTTTGCGGCTGTAGTCGAAAGTCAAAATAAAGTGGCGGAGCAAAGCGCCGCCGAATGCACCGGCTGTGTCCGTTTCAGTTTCAAGGCCGCTTTGTGCCTGCGACAGGCCTACCGGAATGCCGGTTATTGTGATACTGCCGATTTGGAGACGCAGCGACGGCACGACCTGAACTTTTGCTTCGCCTCCGGCCCCCACGGTTGTAATGGTATGACCTTGAGAAGCATACCGAGCTTGAAGGCCATTTTTCTTCGCGAAAGGCGAGTTCAAGATCACCGTTGCGTCCGAGCCGGTATCTATCATAAACTTGCCGGGGATGCCCTCGACCTGGGCGTCTATCTGCGGGCGATGCGCCTTGTCAAAGCTGAGAGGCATGATGACTCTCACTCCCGTTTCAGAGGCGTGAAACTGGTCCGGCGGCGTCAAAGTCAAAAGTGAGTGTGCGTAGTCAATCCGAACTACGAACGCTTTGAAGATGTTCTCGCCGAGAAAGCCTGAGACGCCGATGCCGCTTGCTTTTCGAACGGCATCCATAGTGAAGGTCATAAACTTCTGCCGGGAAACAGTCGCCGCGCCAAGCTGAAGCGTCGTTTCTTCCGTCTGCAAACTGCCCTCTGTCTGAGGACCGATGCCCTTGATATGACCGCCGCCCTGGATTTTCAGGTTCGCCTCCCGTGGCAGAGAAGGGTCAGCCACATTTCGTTCCGCGCCGGAGTCCAGTATCAGCAGGAACGGCCCGGCGTTGTTGATTTTCGTCGGCACAACAATGAAGCTGTGGCCGTTCAGGGACTTCGGCGTCAGGATCGGCACTGTCACTGACGCCGCCGGAACCGGCGGGTCGGCGAGCGTCAAAGACGGCAGCGCGGCAAACGTCAGCAGCAAGCCAACCCGCCGGCAAAGAATGTTCATCAAGAGGCTCCTTCTGGTTCCATTGTAGCACGCTTCTGGTATCATAACGGCATGGACTTCCCCTGGACAAAATCACATCACCGGCACGAGCTGCTGGCCGAGCCGTTTCCCGCCGCATGGCAGGCGTATCTTATCGCCAACGTCCCCGTCTACTCCCGCCTGCCCCAAACTCAGCAGCGAACTTTGCGGGACACCACCCGCATTCTCGTGGCCGAAAAGGAATGGGAAGGGGTGCAGGGGCAGGCGCTGACCGATGAAATCAAAGTGACGATTGCCGGTCATGCCGCCTGGCTGGTGCTGGGCTTCGACGAAGACTACTACCCGAATGTCGAGACCGTGATTGTCTACCCCCAGGGCTTCGTCGTGCCGCCTCGGCCGGTGGATACACGCGGCCCTCTGGCCGAAGAAGAGCCTGTTTCGGCCTCCGGGATGGCCGCTTTGTCGGGGCCGGTCATTATTTCCTGGAGCTATGTTCAAGAAAACCTCGCCGCCCGCGACGGCCAGAACGTCGTCCTGCACGAGTTCGCCCACAAGCTGGATATGCGCGACGGCACGGCGGACGGTGCGCCGTACCTGGAAACCGACGCCCAGATTGAAGCATGGTCGCGCGTGATGAGCGCGGAGTATCAAAGCTTGGTCGAGCGGACACAGGCTGGGCAGCGGGACGTGCTGAACCCTTACGGCGCCACCAACGCCGCCGAGTTCTTCGCCGTCGCCACCGAAAGCTTCTTTGAGAGTGCGCGGGAGCTGCAAGCCACGCACCCGGAATTGTACGCCGTCCTGCGCGATTACTACCGGCAGGACCCAGCAACGCAAAATTAAGGTTGATCGTTTAGCAAGGAGAAGATACGCTATGAGTATCAGTTCTAACAAGTCCGCCTCGGATGCGTTGAGGGAGCAGTTAATAGTAACGGCAGAGACTTATGGATGGTCAGAGGACATTGGTTTCGAGTTCATTCTATGGGAGCAACTTACGGCTGAGGATACTTGGTTACCTGTTGAAACCGTTGAGCAAATCAAGGAAAAGAGCATTGCCGCAGGTGGCTGGTGGAGATGGCCTGATGGCATTCACCGTGCATCGATTTTTGTTTCTATGCATGAATGGAACGTGATACGCGCGAACCAAAACCTGGCTTAACTCGCGGAAATTTGTTTGGTACTTAGAAGAATATGCCTAATCATCAAGAACAATTTGTTGTCAACGCTCCGAAAGAAGCAGTTGATGATGCTATAGAAGAACATTTTAACCATGTCCTTTGGAATGTTCTTAGCCGAGAGTCTGGGCGGGTGCTTGTTGAAGAAAAGTTGCTCTCAGGTAAGGAACCTTATAATCCTGTTACCTTCATTGGACCCACACGCATCGAGATTCTGCTACGGCCATTAGATGCCAGTATTGAGGTCATTTGTAAAGGCTCTAACGAATACTATGGTGATGATCCACCGCTCCAGGGAAAAAGAGATCTAAGAAATGGTCAATATAGAGCGCAGATCTTCTTGACATCCAAAATATCGGCGTGTCGTCTAGCCTTAGAACGCAAAGGTAAATCTTGGTCTGCAAAGCAACGCTATCGAGCTGTCAAAGAGCAACAAGACACTCCTCAACCGCAGACAAGTACGATAACGCCTAATGTAATGACGGTAGGCGTTGATAGGGCGACGGGTGGCCTCAAACCGGAGCAGTTATCTATTGAAAATTTCGTGGCACAGTTAGAGCGTCTTGCTGCTTTGCAAAAGAGTGGCGGTTTGACGGACGCGGAGTTTGAGCAAGCCAAAATTCGCCTACTGAAAGCCACCGAATAATGAATGTCTCAGAAAATAATAAAGCACCGAGAGAAATCTTGGTGCAAGTCTTGCCGGGGTAATTGAAAATTTCGGCCTGCTCGCTAGGCAAAGCAACGTTTCCGCAGGTGTGCCATGCACGCATCCATACTGGCCCCGTTTCGACGGGGAGGCGACAGTTCGCTCACAGGCCATTGACGCTGTGATTATACCCTGATTTGACGAAGATATTACCATGACAAACGATTACGGAAACTTACCGCTCGCCGCCACTTGCGGCGTTCTTGTCTGCGGTGTTCTTGTCTGCGGCGGCGGCACGGCGGGCGTCATCGCGGCGATTGCGGCGGCGCAGGCCGGGGCGGATGTGCTGGTGGTAGAAAGCTTAGGCCAGCTCGGCGGGACGCAGGCGGCGGGGTGGGTGACGCCGATGATGCCGAACAAGATACTCACCGAGTCGCTGACCCACGGCATTAACGATGCCATTCTGCAACGGGCGGCGTTGTATGACCCGCCGCCGACGGACCAGTCGGGCGACCTGCTGTGGTTCAATCCTGTGACGCTCGCGCTGGTGCTGGATGACCTGCTGGCCGAAGCGGGGGCGCGGGTTTTGTATCATACTTATATTAGCGACGCGCTTGTCGAAGGCGGGCGGCTGATGGGGATCGTGATTGAAAACAAAGCCGGGCGGCAGGCTATTCACGCCCAGGTGACGATTGACTGCACGGGGGATGCCGATGTTGCGTTCCGGGCGGGCGTCCCGTGCGTCAGCGGCGACCCCGACGACGGCCAGAACCAGCCGATGTCGCTGCGGTTTGCGCTGGCGGGCGTGGACCAGGAGCAGGCGGCAATTTTTATGGCGGATGAGCTGGGCATGAACTGTTACGCCCGCCCGCCGCTGTTTGAGATCGGCACGGGGGAAGCCAAAAACACGCCGCTGGGGCCGCTCATCTGTGATGCCATCAGCGCAGGCGTCTTGGCCGAAGACGATCTCGGCTACTTGCAGTTCTTTTCGATGCTGGGGCGTCCCGGCGAGCTGGCGTTCAACTGCCCGCGCTTGGCGGGCTTGTCGGCCACTGACCCGTGGGATTTGTCACGGGCGCAGACGGTCGGGCGGCAGAAGATACGGCGCATTGCCAAGTTCTTTAAGACGTATGTGCGCGGTTTTGAGAATTCGTACATCGGCACGATTGCACCGATGGTCGGCATCCGCGAGTCCCGGCGCATCGCCGGCGATTACACGCTGACGGAAGAAGACTACTTGACCGAAGCGCGGTTCCCGGATGCCGTCGCCCGGAACTCGTACCCGATTGACATCCACAGCACGAAAGCCAAAGGCGGCCTGGTAATGAAGCACCTGCCGCCGGGCCATTACCACGAGATCCCGTATCGGTGCCTGCTGCCCGTCGGCATCGAAAACTTGCTGGTGGCAGGCCGCTGTTTGTCCGCCACGTTCGCCGCCCAGGCCGCCGTGCGTATCCAGCAGAACTGCCGCGCTTTGGGGGAGGCGGCGGGCCTCGCCGCCGCGCTGTGCTTGGAAACGAACACAACGCCCCGGCAGGTGGACACGGAGGAGCTTCGACGGCGATTGAACGCGCAGGGAGCGCAAATTTAACATGAACCCCTCTTATGTGCGGCTTCAACTTGCTCAAGAGGTTGCTGTACCGCGCTTCTCGTCGTGGATAGATCTGCCTGAACTGGAACCTCCTGCCTTCGTCCGGTGGAATGAAATTGTTGAGGCTGCGACGGAAGGCGGCGCATGGCGGGGTGCCGCTTTCTGCGTTTACGAAAATAATGGCTGGACAATATTTGAAGATGAAACCGGCCACTTAGGAACTAAATCCGCTGAAGATTGGCTACGACTGGCGGCAGACACACCTTTAGTGTATGCTGGCTACAATGACGCTGTGCCTTATGGAGTACTGGTCGTTGTCACCAGTGGTGAAGTTGCGCGTAATTTTCTTGATGATGAACAAGACCCCGCGCAAAATGTCAACGAAGGACACCTTAGCTTTGAAGATGCTCACCCCATAACCTCCTGGGTTGAGGCGGCTTCCTTTGTAGATAGCGATGATTTGGCGGAACTTCCAGACTTCGCGACTTTATATATTTTCCGGACTTGAACAGGAGGCTATTGTCGAATGGAAAAATTAGATTTTTATCGGCATACGGTCCAAAACATTCTGACGGTGATTGCCGACATCCCTTACTACACTCCCGCGATTGTTCACGAGGCGATTTTTGAAACCGTCAACGACCGCTACCTGGTGATGTCCATCGGCTGGAAAGAGCCGACGTACCGGCTGCATTTCTGCCTGGTGCATATGGACATTCAAGACGGGAAAATCTGGATACAGCGCGACGGCACGGAAGACGGGATCGCTTACGACCTGGAAGAAGCGGGCATTCCCAAATCCGACATCGTGCTGGCGTTTCACTCCGAAGGCGTCCGTCCCTTCACCGGCTACGCGGTCGCCTGAATGCTTCATGCTTCTCTGTTCCACGTTCTCCTGCCGCTGTGCGGCTTTGCGTTTTTCGCCGGGTTTATGGACTCGATGGTCGGGGGCGGGGGCTTAATCCAGCTTCCGGCGCTGCTGATCCTGCTGCCGGGGGTTGCGGTGCCGACGGTGCTGGGGACGAACAAGCTGGTTTCCATTGCCGGGACTTCCGTGGCGGCGCGGCAGTACGCGCGTCATGTGCGGCTGGACTGGCCGACGCTTTTGCCCACGGCGGGAGCGGCGTTTGTGTGTTCGGGCCTCGGCGCACGGGCCGTTATTCTCGTGCATACGAGCCTGCTGCGACCGGCGATTTTGGTGCTGCTGGTCGCGGTCGCCGTGTACGTCTTCCGGCAAAAAGACTTTGGGGCGCTCCATGCGCCGAAGCTGTCTCCCAGTGTGCGCCGGTGGGCGGGCGTCGGCACGGGCAGCGTGCTGGGCTTCTACGACGGCTTCTTCGGCCCCGGCACCGGCTCTTTTTTGATCTTCGCGTTTATCGGGATATTTGGCTTGAACTTTCTGACCGCCTCAGCGTCGTCGAAAGTAGTCAACGCCGCGACCAATCTGGCCGCCGTGCTGCTGTTCGGGTGGACCGGGCATCTGCTGTACGCGCTGGCCCTGCCGATGGCGGCCTGCAACATCGGCGGCTCAGTGGTCGGAACGCGCCTGGCAGTCGCCAAAGGCAGCCGCTTTGTCCGCGTGCTGTTTTTGGTCGTCCTGAGCGCAATTATTTTGCGGTTCGCCTGGGACACGTTCCCTCGCTGACACGTCTGCGCTGAGGCTTGCTATTTCGCTTCGGGGTTGTGTATAATAGGGCCACTGAAAGTTTTAGAAGACTGTGGAGGATTTGACCGTGCCTTATGTGATCGCTGAACCCTGCATCGGGGTCAAAGATAAATCGTGCGTCGCCGTTTGCCCCGTGGACTGCATCCACGAAGCCGGGGACCAGCTTTATATTGACCCGAACGAGTGCATTGACTGCGGCCTGTGCGAGCCGGAATGCCCGGTGGATGCGATCTTCATGGAAGACGAAGTGCCGGACCAGTGGCGCAGCTTTATCCAGATCAACGCCGATTTGTCGAAGAAATAAGCGAAACCTAAGAGCGCACAGGCGGGCTACCCAGTCTGCCCGTGCGCTTTTTTGGTTTGGATGTTTTTGTGATGATGCCGCATCCGGCCATGTGCTGAAGCACACGGCTATTGGGCGAAGACGCCGTAGACTACGCCTTCGGCGCTCTCAGAACAGGGTAAGGCTCTTTTCCTAGCCCCGCGAAGCGGTGGGTTCCCGGCGTCCGCGCCTAATAGCCGTGTGCTTCAGCACATGGTTCCAATTCAGGAGCTTCTCTTATGTCCACTGCCGACAGCGGCTTTGTCCGCCTGCAAAGCGGCCTGCGCCTGCGCTACGTGTGTGCGGGCGACGAAGGGCCGACTGTGCTGCTGCTGCACGGCTGGCCGGAAACAAGCCACGCTTGGCGGCGAATTCTGCCCACCCTGGCCGCATCCGGCTATGTCGCCGTCGCACCCGACCTGCGCGGCTGCGGCGACTCGGACAAGCCGTCGACTGGTTATGATGCCCAGACGCGCATGGAAGATGTGCGGGAGCTGGTGTCGGCGCTGGGACTGGCCGAAGACCCCGTTTTTGTGGTCGGCCATGGCGACGCCGGGGCGGAAACAGCGCTGGCGTTTGCGGCGTCGCACCCGCAGAAAGTCGCCGGGCTGGCCCTGCTGTCCGCTGCGCCGGGCCTGCTGCCCCGGCCCGCCGGGGACTGGGTGGGGGAGTTTCATCAGACGCCCGACCTGCCGGAGCTTTTGATCGCGCCGCATCTCGACGCTTACTTACGCCACTTCTTCCGGGCCTGGTCGCACGACCCTGGTATGCTCTCCGAACACGACCTGGCGATCTATGTCGGCGCCCTGGCGCGGCCCGGCGCCCTGCGGGCAAGCCTCGCCCCGTTCCGCGTTCCGCCCCCGCCTGCGGCCGTGACTGCCGACGTGCCGACCCTGCTGCTCATCGGCGAAAGCGACCCGCGCTTAGACTTCTCCTGCCTGCCTGCCGAAACCGATTGCCTGCGGGTGCAGACCATCCCGCGCGGCGGACACTGGCTGGCCGAGGAGCGGCCCGATCCGGTCGCCGCCGCCCTGCTGACGTTTTTCCGGGAGCAGATGCCGGCAAGCCGGGAGGCATGATGCCGCGCCGGGTTTTCCACAAGCCCGGCTTCTGCCTGGAAACACTTACCTCATGTACCTAGAAATCGCGGAAAAGCTACGGGAGTGCCGCCATCTGCCGGAATGGACACGGGAAACGCTCGCGCAGTTCTTTCATGTCGAGGTCGGCGCGTTCTCGCAGGACGGCTCCGCTATCACTTACCACCAGGCCGGGAGCCACGCGGCGGTTTCTTATGTGCTGAAAGGAACCGTCTTTTTCACCGACACGCGCACGATTGTCCGGGGCTACCCGCGTATCCTGCCGGTTTCGGACTACACCGCCGAGCGGTTCGCGGCGACCCAGGAACGCACGCTGTTCAAGACCCTGCGCGACGGCGAAGTTGTTGTCGAGAAGAAAGAAGACGGGGTCAATATCCGGCTGTACCAGCACGGGGACAAGAAGAACAGCCCGTTCGGGTTCGCCACCCGCGACGTGTACGACGGCAGCAACCCGCTGGTTTCGGCAGGCATTGAGAACGTCCGGGGCCTCGGCATTGACTACGGCTCCTCTGCGAAGAAGCTGGTGGACAAGCTGTACCCGTCGGCGTACAAGCTGGCCGCGCTCGGCTTTACACTTTGCTTTGAGATGACCCTGCCGGAGATTGACACGGTGATCCCCGCCGACCAGCCCGACATGATTTTAATAGATGTGATTGACCCTGATTACGTCTTTGTAGACCGTCTGGAAAAAGAGCGCATCGCCGAAGATTACCGCCTCAAATTGGTGGATCTGCACGGGCGGTTGACCGGCGGCTCCGAAGCCGGGGACATCTACAAGCGGCTGCGGTCTTTGGAGCATCTCGCGACCCGCGACGGCATTGAAGGCTACGTTGTCAAGGGCCGCTTTGAGGACTCGGACCAGCTCTTTCTCAAAGTCAAGCCCGCCGTGGTCCGCGACGCCCACCGCCTCTTTGCGCTCGCCGACTTGCAGGCCGTTTGGGCCGCGCTTCTCGAAGATTTCGGGGCCGAAGCGCTGGCCGACGCCGAGTTCGCCGAAGAAGCCATGCTGGACTATTTAGGGTCGCATGGCCGCAATCCCCGCTGGCAAGTGCAGGACTTTTTAGCGGAGAGGAGCAAGAAGTAGTGTTACTTTACTGACTGCCAGAGGGTCGGGAAGTAAGAGGCCGTTTTGGCAAGAACACCGTGTTCAATGTCCGGCAAAGGTTCCAGCGTGAAGACTTCAGACTGCCAAAGCGCGGAGGTCGCCTTCGGGTAGTATTTCAGTTGACCGCCAGACTCGCCGTACCACTCGAATACTCTGCCCTCGGCATCATCGCCGTTAATGTGTCTTGCTGCCGTTTCTCCCTCTCTTGTTTTGTTCGTGGGAAAATACCAAGTCAAATCCTCTGGATTTGGAAGCGTCAAGGAAAACTGATGCAGTTGGTATTGTTCCTGCGTGTTCCAAGAAAGTACAAGATAAAAACTGCGTGATAAGTCAAGAATCTTTGGCTGATCCAAAGCGGCTGCCTGATGCCATTGCCGAAGCAAACTAATCAGCGTTTTTCCAACTTCTTCTGGCTTCTCCTTGTAGTTTGCGACGGAGATGTTTCGTAAGGCTAGCTGGTCCCAGAACTGACCGGAAGAGTTCGATAATTCCACTGTGACACGGCCGTCCCGACTAATGCGATTTAGTTCTTTCCGCATTTTGCAGGAAAGCCCGTACCTGACGCTCGGCTGCTCAGGCTCCGTCATTAGCACATCAAATACCGCTTTGTTTTCTGGACCGATGCCGCCGAACGTGAGTGCGACAGCGCGTTCAAAGTCCCGCCATCCGGGAAGCGTTCTGCCTCCACTGACGGAAAGCATTCCTGTTCCATCTTGATAAGAACTCAGGATTAATCGCAGTTTCTCTATTTCTTGTAAAGATGGGTCTCTATCTGCAAAGACTGAACTCAATTTGCTTCTTCCTATTCAAAGCTCGCCGGAAGCTCAATCTCATCTTTTAGCAATTGATCAGTCGTAACGCCAAAAAATCGTGAGGCATTTACGGTAAACTCTACTGTAGGGGTTTTTTTACCTGCTTCAAGTTCACTTAGGTAACCATGTGCGGCGTACCCCAGAGCGGCGGCAAGTTGTTTGAGTGTCAAATGACGACTGCACCGCAGTGCCCGAAGTTTCTGTCCGAATCTTTTAATTATGGCCGGTGTGGTGCTTGACATACTCAAAGTTGTTGTGATATAATGTCTTCACTAGAGACATTTAGTAATTGGAAAACCTATGCCCCTGCATTCCCCCGATAACAAGTGTAAGTCGCTCAACAGCCCTCTCAAATGGGTTGGTGGTAAGTCTCGCCTGCGAAAGTATGTAATTGAGCTTTTGCCCGAACATACCTGCTATTTAGAACTGTTCGCGGGTGCCGCCTGGGTTCTGTTTGGCAAGCCGCTCAGTGATGTCGAAATCATCAACGATTTGGATCAAGATCTGGTGACCTTTTTTCGTGTCGTTCGTGAGAAGCCCGAAGAACTCATCGCTTCGTTTGAATGGGAGCTTGTCTCCCGTGCCGAGTTTGCGCGTCTTGCTGCACTTGCTCCTGCTGAATTGACCGATGTTCAAAGAGCGCACCGGTTTTATTACTTGATCATGGCAGGCTGGGGCGGAGAGCTGAATTATCCGCGTTTTCAAACGAGTATTACGGACGGCGGGCATGGCAACCGTCTTATCGGGGCGCTGACGACACTGCGCCAGCGCCTGGAACCAGTGCATGAGCGGCTGAAAACGGTGATCATTGAAAACTTAGACTGGCAAAGCTGTTTTGAGCGTTATGACCGGCCTGGCACAGCCATGTATGTTGACCCGCCATACCCTGGAAATAAGTGCAACTACGCACACAATATGCGTGGATGGCCTGAGCACCATCTGCTGGCCGACCGCCTGAAGAATGCGAAATGTCGCTGGATTTTGTCCTCTTATGACATCCCAGAGATGCATACTTTGTTCTCTGACTACTTCATTTTAGCGGTCCAATCTTCTTCGGGAATGAATGCAGCAAAAACTGGTCCTACGCGGACTGTCAACCGCGAAGTTTTGATTACCAACTACGCTCCGCCAAAGTCTCTGGTGCTGCAAACAGAGAAAGTACTTGTGGCACAACCTACGCTGGAACTGGAAGCGCAGGCTTCTTACAAAACTGCTGGCTCTGCCGACTTCGTTTTGCTTAATTCGCCGTCAAGGCTTACTCCTCCTGCAAACATAAAAGGTTAAAAGGAACTTTTCGGCCCAATTATTTGTCTTTAAAGATATGAACAACTTTAATAACGACACACAAAACTATAAACGTGGGAGCCGGGTTCCGGGCTTCTGGCGGCCTCTCTTGTTAGCGGCGCTCGTGCTGGGGATTTACGGCGTGTTTACAATGCTGGCAGGGCCGCAGGCGGCACTGTCGGCGGCGAATGAGACGAAGCCGACGGAGGCGATCCTGCCGATGACGGTGCCGGCGGGGCGGGACGTGGCGACATTCGCCGGGGGCTGCTTTTGGGCGATGCAGGCGGAGTTCGGGCGGCTGAAGGGCGTGGAGAAGATTGACGCGGGCTACGCAGGCGGTCACGGGGCAAATCCGACTTACGAGGCGGTCTGCACGGACACGACCGGCTACGCCGAAGCCGTGCAGGTGGTGTATGACCCGAATGTCGTGTCGTACCGGCAGCTTATGCTGATTTTCCTGAAGGCGCACGACCCGACGACGCTCAACCGTCAGCACCAGGATGTCGGCAATTCGTATCGGTCGGCGATTTTTTACCACTCAAAGCAGCAGAAGGCCGAGGCGCTTGGGGCGATTGCCGAGACAAATGCGTCCCACTTCTGGCCGGATCCGATTGTGACTCAGGTGGTTCCCTACACGGGGTTCCACGAAGCGGAAGCCTACCACCAGAATTACTTTGCGCTGAACCCGGACCAGCCCTACTGCGCGGAGACGGTCGCACCGGAAGTGGCCCGGTTTGAGTCGCTGAACAAGGGGCGGCTGAAGTAATCAGCGCAAGAATAAGGGCAAGGCTGTGAGGGCAGGAGTAAACCCTGCCCCTACTCTTCGGTTGTGCTGGGGTTACTTCATCTTTCGGGTCGCGTCCAGCTCGTCATCTGTGCTGGCGGCGGCGCGGTCGTGGACCGGGATACGGTCGGGGGTCGGCTCGGTGTCGGCGTCCGGGTCAGTGGAAACCGCGTGGGCGAACGGTTCGGAGGCGGCAGCGAGCTTGCCCCGCGCGTCGTCTTTGCCCCCGTCCGTGTCGTCGTCGTAATCATCGAGTTCTTCCCCGTCGGCGAGCGGGCGGCCCTGCAATCTCAAAGCGCGGTCGGGAATGGCCTCCACCTGGAAGCCGCCTGCGCCGAAGTCCTGCGGGAGATGGGTTCCGAAGCCCCGCGCAATTCCCGCGACTGTTCCTGATTGGTCTGTCCCCAGAATGCCGTCCTCGTCTGCCGCCGAATAAAAGTCTGCGTCGTCCATGCCGTCGTTGGGAGCGGGGTCGGCTTCCAGCATTTCCGCCTCAAAATCCGACTCGCCGCCGTCCGCGCCGTTCGGCGACTTTTCGGGGGGCGTCAAAAACACGGCGTCCCCGGCGTGCTTTTCCACAATGTCGCCCAGGCTCCCGATTTGGCTCGTGTCTTCATCAAATAATTCGTGATGGATTTTGTCGTGCTTGGTGAGCTGCTCCTCTAGGGCGGGTTCTAAGATGTCGTCTGCCATAATTCTTAATCCTGCTTTCGCAATGTTACGGCGAGTTTACCCGGCGGGCGTTTGTTGACAAACCCGGCGGTTTCGGCTAGAATGCGTGTATGAAGCTTGCGGTCATCACCGACGAGATTGACGCCGACCTCGGCCACGCTTTAGATGTCATGCTGGAATACGGCGTTTCCGGCGCCGAGCTGCGCCAGGTGTGGGACAAAAACATCTCGGAGGCACCCCAAGAATACTGGGAACGGGCCAAGCGCGAGCTGGACGCGCGGGGCATGACGGTCATTGGGATCGCGTCGCCGTTTTACAAATGCTCCCTGCCGGGCGCAGAGCCGGACGGTCCCGCCGGGCCGCTGCATAGCGCGTCGGCGCGGGGTCTGGGCGACCAGATTGATCTCTTAGAGCGCTGCATTGAAGCCGCGCAGTTCTTCGGAACGCCGCTTGTCCGCACATTTTCGTTCTGGAAGCACGGCTCTTTGACGCCGGAGCTGGAAGAGCAGATCGTAGACGCTTACGCCGAGCCGGCGGCGATGGCCGAGCGGGCGGGGGTCGTCTTAGGCATTGAAAACGAACACGCCTGCTGCCTGGGAACCGGCGCCCAGACGGCCCGCGTATTGGAAGAAATCGGGTCGCCTGCGGTTCGGGCCATTTGGGACCCCGGCAATGCGTTCATGGCAGGCGAGCAGCCGTACCCGGACGGCTACGCGGCGATCAAAGATTTTATCGTTCACGTTCATGTCAAAGACGCCGTCATGCGGCCCGGCGCTTCTGCCCCGGAATGGGCTGCTGTCGGCCAGGGCGCGATTGACTGGGCAGGGCAGCTTGCCGCGCTGAAGTCCAGCGGGTACGACGGCTGGCTGTCGCTGGAAACCCATTACGGCGGACATTCGGCCCCCAATATGACCGCCAAAGAAGCATCGTCGCGGGCGTGTCTGGAAGGCTTGCAGCGGCTGCTGGCGGGCTTGCCGTAGCCGAGAGACCATGCGTTGAAACGCACGGCTATACGGCCTTCGGCCACGAAGTACCGCTTCGCGGGACTCGGAACAGACTCTGAATAATCATCTTTCTAACCCCGCGAAGCGGGTGTTTTGTGGCGTCCTCGCCGTCTAGCCGTGCGTTTCAACGCATGGTTCCGGCGGGCGAACGCATTTTTATACTGTTCACTTTAGGAACCACTCACTCTCATGTCACTGAACTCTTTTCGCACCGGCCTCGGCAATGTTACCTCAAACCCCGCCGGGAAATGGATACTGTTCGCCGTCGGCGCTCTGCTCGTGTCCAGCCTTGTGCTGTCCGGCGTCGGCACCGGAACCAACCTCGGCAGCCTGGGCGGCCCGTCGGCCTCCGCCCAGGCCGGGCAGGATGTGATCGCGACGGTCAACGGCGACCCTATCACGCGCGACGATTTCACGCAGGCGCAGGGCGCTCTGCAAAATCAGCTTGAGCAGACGGGCCGCACCGTGTCCGCCGCCGAACAGCCGCTTTTGAACAATGCCGTGCTGGATCAGCTCATCGGAGCGAAGCTGCAATTACAGCAGGCGAAGCAAAACAACGTCACGGTCAGCGACGACGAGATCAAGGCGAAACGCGCCCAGATTGTGGACCAGAGCGGCCTGCGCCAGAGCCTCAGCCTGCCGCCGACCGCGTCGCTTGCCGACATTGACGCGGCCCTGACCAAAGCCGGGAGCCAAACAGTGGAAGAGCGTCTGCCCGACGATACCCTGCGGCAGCTCATTCTCATCGGCGACCCGCAGAGCGGGCTGCCCGGCAAGCTGCAAACGTCGCTGCTGAACGGAACCGTTGTGTCTGATGCCGACGCCCAGCAGTTTTACACCAAGTACCACACGCAGCATATTCTGATCGGCAACAAGACCCGTTCGGATGCCCAGGCCAAAGCGCAGGCAGCGGAAATCATCGCCAAAGCCAAAGCGCCTGGCGCAGACTTTGCCGCTCTCGCCAAGCAGTACTCCGACGACCCCGGCACAAAAGGCAAAGGCGGCGACGACGGGTTTATTGACCAGGCTACCCCCTATAAGCCGGATGTCCCAGAGTTTAAGCAGGCCGCGTTCAGCCTCAAACCGGGCGAAGTCACCCCCGACCCGGTGGCATCGCCCCAGTACGGCTATTTTATCATCAAGCTGGACGATGTCAAAAGCAGCCCGCCTGCCGATTTCGCCAAAAACAAAGCCATGTACATCAACGCCATTCGCCAGCAGAAGGCCCAGGACAAGTACCAGGCCCTGATGGCGAGCCTCAGAACGGCGGCGAAGATTGATGTCAAAGACCCGGCCCTGGCCGGAGACCGGGCATTCGTCGAAGCGCAGCAGGCCGGTCCGGCCCTCGGCCAGCCGAAATTGCAGGCCGCGCTGGCCGACTACCAGCAGGCCCTGAAGGCCAACCCGCCCGCGCTCCAAAAAGCGTCGCTGAACGCTTCAATCGGGCAGATCTACCAGGCCCTGCACCAGTTCCCGCAAGCCATCGCGGCGGATGAAGCCGCGCTGGCCCTGCGCCCGGACCCGGCGCTGGAACTGACGACCGGCCAGCTCTGCTTGCAGGATAAGCAGAACGCTCAGGCCGTCGCCCACTTCCAGAAAGCGTCCCAGCTTGCGTGGAACGACCAAAGCACGCACATCCAGCTTTTGCAGATGTTCCAGCAGGCCGGTCGCCCGGACCTCGCCGCCAAAGAAGGCGACTGGCTGAAGCAGTACGCCAAAGCCCATCCCGCCGGTGCGGGCGGCGGCCTGCCGGGGATGCCCGGCGGCGCGATGCCGTCCGGCGCAGTGCCGCAGCCCGCCGGCGAGATCCATGTCGCCGCCCCGCCGGCCCGCAAGCCGGCGCAGTAGCCGCAAATCATCCTCATTGTAGGGGCGGGGCTTGCCCCCGCCTTTTTTATTTTCGTCTAAGTAACGTGTCCTAAGTCTTTGCAGACTGGGCGGTTAAAACCGCAGCAACAATGGCACAAAGTGCGCCTTCGCGCACTCGGAAGCGGACGTTTGCTCTTAACCTGCGAAGGCAGGTTTTGTGCCAGTGTTGCTGCGGTTTTAACCGCCCGCAAGAACTTATGACTCATTACTTAGCTTTTGTTTTCGTCTAGCTTTTGTTTTCGTCTCGGTTGGGGAATTAGGAGGGCAGGGGCAAGCCCTGCTCCTACAGTGTGCCATGCCCGGAACCCTCTACATCGTCGCTACTCCTATCGGCAATTTGGAAGACATCACGCTCCGCGCCCTGCGGCTGCTCAAAGAAGCGGACCTCGTCGCGGCGGAAGACACCCGGCACACGCGGATGCTGCTGTCCCATTTTGACATCGGCACGCCCCTGGTCGCTTACCATCAGCACTCCGAAGCGGGCCGGACCGAGAGCTTGGTGCGGCAGATGGCCGAAGACGGCAAGACCATCGCGCTTGTCACCGATGCGGGAACGCCCGGCGTCTCCGACCCCGGCGTCGAGCTTGTCCGGGCGGCCCTCGCGGCGAGCGTTCCCGTGGTTCCCATCCCCGGCGCAAGCGCCGTCCTGTGTGCCCTCGTCGGCAGCGGCCTGCCGCCCGCCCGGTTTGCATTTGAGGGCTTCCTGCCGCGCACGAAGGGGCCGCGCCGGGCGAAGCTGGCCGCGCTGGCCCGGACCGAAACACGCACGCTGATTTTCTATGAGTCGCCTCAAAGAATTGCCGAGACGCTCTCAGAAATGGCGGCGGCGTTCGGCCCGGACCGTCCGGCGGCGGTCGGGCGGGAGCTGACCAAGAAGTTTGAGGAGTTCGTGCGCGGCTCGCTGGCCGAAGTGACGGCCCACTTTGCCGCCCACGCCGCGCGGGGCGAGATCACGGTCGTGGTGCAGGGCCTCGGCGGTGACAGCGATGATGACATTCCCCCGGAAGCCGTTCCCGCCGAGCCGCTGTCCGTCCCCGAAGCGCTGGCCGCCGCCCTGGCATCGGGCCTGTCCGAGCGCGACGCCGTGCGGCAGGTCAGCACGGATTTGAAAGTCTCTCGGCGCGACGTCTACGCCGCCATGCTTGCTGCGAAACCCGCCGAATAGTTAATCGTGCCGGTGTGCTACAATGATGCTAAGAACATTTTACGCTGAAGGAGAATGGCATGGAGCGAAAGCTGTACGAGGAACCGGATTTTGATTTGGACACGCTGCGCGAGAAGTGCGAAGCGTGGAGGGCGCATGGGGCGTCGAAAGTGGTCATGGAATGGAGTACCGGTTTGGGGCCGAACATTTTTTACTACCCCGCGGGCGAGCGCAAGCAGGGGGTGAAGTGGACGGTGGCCGTGGAAACATACAATTACAACGAAGTGTACGCGGATTTTGTGGAACACACGCTGATCCCGCGCCTTCGCAAAATTATCGAGGAAGTGGGCCTGCCGACGACGGTGATGTGCGTGGACTTGCAGCCGCTCCAGATCCAGCGTCAGCGCCGACGCCAGATCGAGCGCTCACAGACGGCAGGGATCGGGAGTCATTAAGCAGACGCTTAGGAAGAAGGGCGAGCCGAGAGAAAAGAAGGGCGAACACGAAGAAGAAGGGCGAACACAAGGTTCGCGCCCTACCTCCCAATTCTGAACCCCGTAGGGGCGAACCTTCGTGTTCGCCCTTCTTCTTCGTGTTCGCCCTTCTTCTTCGTGTTCGCCCTTCTTCTTCGTGTTCGCCCTTCTTCTTCGTGTTCGCCCTTCTTCTTCGTGTTCGCCCTTCTTCTTCGTGTTCGCCCTTCTTTTCTCTCGGCTCGCCCTTCTGGATTGTGTTCGCCTACCCCTTTACCATTGCTGAAGTGGAGGCTGTTCCCAGCAGCCTGCATTGCACTGATCCTCGCCCCTTTTCCCTCCAAACTCCCGTTAATCCCCAAATATAGCCTGAACGTACCCCCGCCCGCTAGATGTAGCGTGGAGGCCGGCAAAAATACTGGAAAAGAATTGCCCTGAAATCCACCGGCGGCACTTGACAAAGCACGGCATCATGCCGTATAGTTGTATCCAAGTGGCGGCAAGTGGTGGCTTGGTGGGGAAAATTGATTTTTCAGGGCGAATTTGATCATAGCGTGGATGACAAAGGCCGGGTGATCATTCCTACGAAATTCCGCTCGTCGCTCGGCGAGCGCTTTTACATGACCAAAGGACTCGGCGGCTGTCTGTTTGTCTACACGGAGGCGGATTACAAAGACCTCAGCGAAACGCTTTCGCGGCAGCGGCAATTAGACGAGCATTCCATGCGCCTGCAAAGATTCTTTACGTCGTCGGAACTGAGCGCCGACGCCCAGGGGCGGGTCGCAATCCCCGCCAAGCTGCGGGAATACGCCAAAATCGGGCTTTTAGAGGAAGTCGTGATTGTCGGCACCGGCAGCCGGATCGAGATTTGGAGCAGCAAGTCCTGGATGGTCTACAATGAAAATCTGACTGCCGAGATGATCACCGAGTCGGCCCGCGAGCTGGGGATTGCGTGAAGAAGCCCCCCGGCAGTGACACTATGAGTTCCGTTCCGGCTCCCCAGAATTGGTCCTCGCAAGAGCAGAGCGGACTGAAGGGCGGGGGGGCCTATCATGTTCCGGTGATGCCGGCGGAGACGCTGGCCTTTCTCGCCCCGAAGCCCGGCGGAGTGTTTCTCGACTGCACACTCGGCGGCGGAGGTCATGCCGAGGCGATTTTAGAAAAGATTGCGCCGGGCGGGCGGCTGGTAGGAATTGACCAGGACCCGGAGGCGCTGGAGGCCGCCGGAGCGAGGCTCGCTCGGTTCGGCGCGGCGTTTCTCCCGGCGCAGGCGCGGTTTGACGAACTCGGCGCGGTTTTAGACACGCTCGGCATTGCCGAAGTCAGCGGCGCTTTATTTGATCTCGGCGTCTCGTCGCACCAGCTCGATACGCCGAAGCGCGGGTTTTCGTTTAAAGAGCCGGACGCCCTGCTTGATATGCGGATGAACCCGGACAGCGGCGGCCCGACGGCGTCGGACCTGCTCAACACGCTCGGCGAGCGGGAGCTGTCCACACTCATTCGGGAGAACTCCGACGAGCATTGGGCGGCCCGCATCGCCCGGATTGCTGTGGAGCGGCGTGTTAAAGACCCCTTTCGGACCGTCGGCCAGCTCATTGAAACCGTTCATGCCGCCATTCCCGTGAAGGCGCGGCCCGATGACAAGCACGCCGCGACCCGGACGTTTCAGGCGCTTCGCATCGCGGTCAACGACGAGCTTGGTATTTTAGAGGACGCGCTGGAAAGCGCGGTCAGCCGCCTGGCCCCGAACGGAGTCGCGGCCGTGCTGTCGTACCATTCGCTTGAAGACCGGATCGTCAAGCAGCTGTTCGCGCGGCTGTCCGGGCGCGGCCCCGGTGAAGGGATTTACGGGACGCCGCCGCCGGCAGTCACCGAATTATTAACCCGCAAGCCGGTCGAGCCGGCCGCCGCCGAGGCTGCCGCGAACCCACGGGCGCGGTCAGCGCGTCTGCGGGCGGTGCGGAAGAAATAACCTGCCCCCAGTGGGTTTCAAGCCACACAAAAGGAAACGCGATGCTGGACACGAGAACGCCGTCAACTTCTGCCCGCCCGCGCCGATCCTACTCTTCGGCGCGGCCTGAACGCCTGCCTGCGCGAAGCCCGTCCGGCAGCCGAAGCCAGGCGCAAGCCGCCCCGGCGCGGGCGCGTCCCGGCGAGACCGGACGGCGGCCGCTGCCGTCAACCCGGTCCAGCCGCCTCAGCCAGTCGGAAATGCGGCTGATGGGGATCGCGACCGCCTGCACTGCGGTTGTCTGCGCCCTGCTTCTGCTCTACCTCGCGGCGTATGCTCAGGTGACGCAGCTCGGCATTGCCCAGGCCCAGGCCCGGAAGGAGCTGTACCACAACCAGATGCGCCGCCAGCTTCTCGAAGCCGAGCGCAATTCTCTGGAAAGCCCCCAGCGGATCGAAGCGGCGGCGGCGGCGGAAGGCATGGCGCCGCGCGGCAGCACACCGATTGATTATATTTCCGTGCGGCAGGCAGAAACCGGCCCACAGGAAAACGGCGCACAAGAAAACGGCGCACAGAAAAACGGCGCACAAGAAAACGCACTGGGGAACACCACGGGTGGCACAACAGAAGACAGCCGGTCAGCAGCACCTTTCGGTCATTAAATCCCGCGCGACTCTGCTGTTTGTTCTTGTCGCTGGATTGTATGGCCTGCTGGCCGGGCGCCTGGTGTATCTCCAGGCGGCCCGGCACTCGTATTTTCAGGGCCAGGCCGATGCGTACCGGGTCTCCAAAAGCCTGCTGCCCGCCCAGCGCGGCCTGATTTTGGACCGCGACGGCATGACACTGGCGGCGAATATCCCTGCGGCGGCGGTGTATGCCGACCCGCAGGAAGTCGCCGACCCGTCTGCCGCCGCCGCTCAGCTTGCGCCGATTCTCGGTGACGACCCCGCCCGCCTGCAAAAACTTCTCACCCCGCGCTCGGCTCATGTTCATTATGTTCTCTTGAAGCGTCATTTTGCCGTGCCGGGCACGCTGACGCCGCCGGTGACGGTGCTGACGGCGGCCGTCAAAAAGACCGGGCTGGCGGGGATTTATGTGGTCCCCGATACCTGCCGTTCGTATCCCGACAACTCGCTGGCCGCGACCGTGCTGGGCTTTACCAATCCGGACGGGGCGGGGGCCGAGGGCTTGGAGCATAGCCAGGAAGCGGTTTTGCGCGGGCATGACGGGAAAATTGTCGCCGAAGTGGACAATGACGGCCGCTTCCTTCCCGGCACGACCCGGCATCTCGTCGAAGCCGAAAACGGCGCGGACGTGGTCACGACCCTTGACCAGCGGCTTCAGCAGGTGACGGACACCGAGCTTGCGAAGGGCGTCGCCGCTCATCATGCCGAGCATGGGGTGGCGATTGTTTTGGACCCGAAGACCGGCGAAATACTCGCGCTTTCCGAAGCGCCGTCGTACAACCCGAACCAGCCGCGCCCTGCCGGAAAGCTTTCCAAGGCGGACGCGCTGGCGTACCAGTCCCGGTGGCGCGACGGGGCCGTGTCCGATTTGTACGAGCCGGGATCAACCCTGAAAACCATTACGGCGTCGGCGGTCTTGCAGGAGCAGGGGCTGGACATGCAGAGCGTGTATGTTTATTGCAGCCCGACCCTCCAGATCGGCAAACACAAAATCCATGAAGCCGCCGATGCCCTCACGAACAACTTAGGCTCGCAGGACCTGCGCGGCATTCTGCGGGTGTCGTCGAACGTCGGCATGGCCCAGTTCGGCCTGCGTCTCGGCGCCCCGCGTCTCTACAAATATGAGCAGAAGTTCGGCTTCCTGGACTTCCCCGACTCCGGCCTGCCCGGCGAGCAAAAGTCGCACCTGCTCGCGCCCGATGCCCCCAATCGGTTCACCGGCGGGATCGGCTGGTCGCAGATCCAGCTCGCCAATATCGCGTTCGGCCAGGGCATTTCGCTGACGCCGCTTCAGCTTGCTTCGGCCTACGGCGCAATCGCAAACGACGGCGTCTTGATGCGCCCGCATATCGTGAGAGCCGTTCGCAAAGACGGCGTCCAGACCCTCGCCGCCCCGGAGACGGTGCGCCGCGTGGTCAGCCCGGAAGTCGCCGCCGCCGTCCGCTCCATGCTGGGAACCGTCGTGGCCGACGGCACCGGGAAGTCGGCCCAGATTGCGGATTATACGGTCGGCGGCAAGACCGGCTCGGCGCAGGTTGCCGGGCCGCACGGCTACGAGAGCGGCCATTTTGTGGCGTCGTTCTGCGGCCTGTACCCGCTCTCGCATCCGCGTTTGGTGATTTTGTGCGCGGTTTTCGAGCCGCAGGGCATCCACTGGGGCGCGGCGGTGGCCGCTCCCGTGGTGCATAATATCGCCCGCGCCGCAATGCTTCAGATGCAGATCGTCCCCGATGCGCCGGGGCGGCCCGACTGGGACGATCACCTCAGTATGGCATCGGCGCGGAACACGCGGCGGACAGGGCCGCGCGGCCCGGCGGACTTCTCACGCGGCCCGGCGGATTTCTCGCAGCAAGCAGGGCAGTAATCGGAGCGAGGATGTGAGGGCGTTCGTATACCGACGCCCTGCACACCCGTTTGATACCGTGCGACAACAATTTATGAAACTCAGCGAAATAGTTCAGCTCCTGCCCGATGCACAGCGGCAGGGCGGCGACGTAGAAGTCACGGAGATTGTCTATGACTCGCGGTCGGTTACGCCCGGCGCACTGTTCATTGCCCTGCGCGGGGCGCACTCCGACGGCCACGACTTTATCGCGCAGGCGCTGAACAAGGGCGCGGCAGCCCTGATGATCCATGCCGACCGGGCTGGCTGGTACGGCGCTCACGGCCTGCCGACGATTATTGTCCCGAACACCCGCGCCGTTCTGCCGTTTCTCTCGGCAGAGTTCTATGGCCGCCCGTCGGCGCAGCTTGATCTCATCGGCGTTACCGGCACGAACGGCAAGACGACGACGGCGTTTATGATCGAAAGCATCTTTCGGACGCTCGGCGAGCGCACCGGGCTGATCGGCACCATCGGCGCGATGATCAACGGCAAATCGGTCGCTTTGGAGCGCACGACCCCGGAAGCGCCGGACTTGCAGCATTTGTTCCGGGAGATGGCTCAGGCCGGAGTGCGCCGGTGCGTCATGGAAGTCTCGTCGCAGGGCATTTTGATGGAGCGAACCGCCGAGTGCGCGTTTGACACCGGCGTTTTTACCAACTTGACCCAGGACCATTTGGACGCCCACGGAACAATGGAAGCGTACTTTGCCGAAAAGCTCAAATTGTTCACCGAGTACCCGGCGGCGTTCCCGCAGAAGACGTTCAGCGCCGTGGTCAACGCCGATGACCCGTATGGACTGCGAATTATTGACGCGCTGGAAGCGTCAGGCAAAAACGTCCTGCGTTATGCCCTGCGTAACCCCGATGCGCCGCTGCGGGCGACCATTGATGAGGCCCGGCCGGACGGCACGCGCTTTACGGTGACGTACCAGCCGCCGCAGGGCAGCGCGATCTCGTTCACGGTCGAGCTTCAAATGGGCGGGCTGTTCCAGGTGGCAAACGCGCTTGCCGCCATCGGCGTCGCGCTCCTGCGCCGTGTCCCGCCGACTGCGATTGTCAATGGGTTAGAGGCCCTGCCGGGTGTGCCGGGCCGGTTTGAACTCGTGCCGTCGCCCGGCAAAGACTTCACGGTCGTGGTAGACTACGCGCACAGCCCGGACGGTTTAGAGAATGTCCTGAAGTCCGCCCGCGCCCTCAGCCCGAAGCGGCTGGTCTGCGTCTTCGGCTGCGGCGGCGACCGGGACCCCTTGAAGCGCCCGCTGATGGGCCGCCTCTCGGCGGAGCTGGCCGACGTGACGATACTCACCAGCGACAACCCGCGCTCGGAGAACCCGGCTGCGATCATTGCCGATATTTTGGCGGGCATTGACAGCAGCACCAATCCAAGCGTCATTACCGAAGTGGACCGGCACGCCGCCATTCAGGCTGCGCTGTGCGAGCTGGCCCAGCCCGGAGATTTGATCGTCATCGCCGGCAAGGGCCACGAGACAGGGCAAACGGCGGCGGGTAAAACCATCCCGTTTGATGACCGCCAGGTTGCGCGGGAGGCGCTGGCCGAATGCAGTTAAAGAGGCGGGCAGATTGGGCGATTGAAATCGCGGCAACGAGGGCACAAAGTCCGCCTGCGCGGACTCATATGGAACTCTATATTAACCTGCGAAGGCAGGTTTTGTGCCCTCGTTGCCGCGATTTCAATCGCCCGCGCCTGAGCCGAGGAAACCGCGCATGAACGAGTCCTCCGTCTGCCTGACCCTGCGCGATGTCTACGCGGCTTTGGATTACGGCGTCCTCAACGGCGGCGACGGCGTTGTCTTTTCCGGCGTTTCCACCGACACGCGGACTCTTGCGCCGGGAAATTTGTTTGTCGCCCTCATGGGGCCGCAGACCGACGGCCACCAGCATATCGCGGCGGCCCTGCGGGCAGGTGCGGCGGGCCTGATCGTCTCGCAGCCCGTCGTCGCCTCGCCGAGCCTGCCGGTCCTGCGCGTCCCCGACACCGAAGTCGCCTATGGTTTGCTTGCCCGGTTCTGGCGTGATCGCTTCGACATCCCGGTCGTCGGCGTGACGGGCAGCGTCGGCAAAACCACGCTGAAAGAAATGCTGGCTTCGGCGCTGTCGCCGCTCGGCCCGGTACTGAAGACCGCCGCCAGCCAGAACAACGAGACCGGTGTTCCCAGAGCGCTTTTGCAGCTCACGCCGGACCACAAAGCGGCAGTCGTCGAGATGGGAATGCGCGGCTCCGGCCAGATCGCGTACCTCTGCGGCATCGCCCGCCCGACGGTCGGCGTCCTGACGGTGATCGCCGACAACCATTTAGAGCTGCTGGGGTCTCGCGACGCCATTGCCGACGCGAAAGGTGAGCTTTTGGAAAGCCTGCCGCCGGACGGCGTCGCCGTCTTGAACGCCGCCGACCCGTACCTGCCGCGCCTTCGGGCAAAGACTTCGGCGCGGGTGCTGACCTACCGCACTGATGAAGACGCGGTGCAGACGGAGAGCGGCTGGCAGTTCACCCTGCGCGGCGTTCCCGTCGAGATCGCCAGTTTGTCCAAGCACGACATCGCTAACGCCTGCGCCGCGCTGACCGTCGCTGAAGCGCTTGGCGTTTCGCTGCCGGATGCCGCCGCCGCGCTGAAATCCTACGCCCCGCCGCCGATGCGGATGCAGGTCATCAAGACAGTCTGGGGCGGCACGCTGCTGAATGATGCTTACAATGCCGGCCCGGCGTCGGTTGCGACTGCGCTTCAAACGCTTGCGTCTACGCCGGGCAGCCGCAAAATCGCCTTTCTCGGCGACATGCGCGAGCTGGGGACGCGGGCCGAAGATGCCCACCGGGAACTCGGCTCAGTGATTGACAGTCTGGGCGGCATAGACGCGCTGTATACGGTCGGCGAGCTTGCCGCGCTCATCCCGAACGCCGCTCAGAGGTTCGCGGACAGCGCGGAAGCCGCCCGGTTCGCGCGGGAAGAACTCGCCCTGACGGCGGGCGATGTGGTGCTGGTGAAAGGCTCGCGGGCGATGGCGATGGAGCGGATTGCGGCGGCTATGGAAGAGCCGCGCCCATGACTCATCTTGATCCGTATGCGCTCGGCGGGTTCCTGGCGGCGTTCGCCATTGCCGTCCTGCTCGGCCCGCGCACGATTGACTTTCTGCGCGTCTTGAAGTTCGGCCAGAACATCAATGAGCATGTGCCGGGGCATCAAGCCAAGCAGGGGACGCCGACAATGGGTGGCCTGCTCATTGCCCTCAGCCTGCTCCTGGCGCTGGGTCTCGGCGTCGCCTTCGTGCCGTCCCTGCGCCCGGTCAGCCCGCAGCTAGTCGCTGTGCTGCTGGTCTTTCTCGCCCACGCGGGCCTCGGCTTTTTAGATGATTTCTTGAAAGCCCGGCGCGGCAAATCGCTGGGGCTGCTGGCGCGGCAGAAGCTGGCGGGCCAGGTCATCATTGCGCTTTTGTTCGTCGGCTGGCTGTATTTAACCGCCCAGCCGGACTTCACGACGCAAATCTGGTTCTGGCGCACCCAGCACCTGGATCTCGGCTATGCGTATTATGTGCTGGCGTTCTTTCTCTTGATCGGCATGTCCAACGCTGCGAACTTGACGGACGGCTTGGACGGCCTTGCCGGCGGTCTGTCTATCTTCACGCTGATTGGCCTTGCGCTGACGACGCATCCGAATTTCGGCCAGCTGCCCGTTTTTGCATGGACGCTGGCAGGCGCGTGTCTCGGTTTCTTGTGGTACAACGCCCACCCGGCAAAAGTCTTCATGGGGGATACCGGGTCGCTCGCGCTCGGTGCAAGCTTCGCCGCGCTGGCGCTTATCGGCAAACAAGAAGTGCTGCTCCTGCTGTTTGCGATTGTCTTTTTGATGGAAACCGTCAGCGTGATGATTCAGGTGAGCGTCTTTAAGGCCACGGGCGGCAAGCCGAACGGGCGGCGGGTGTTCAAGATGACCCCGATCCATCACCATTTCGAGCTGTCCGGGTGGAAGGAAACCCAGGTCGTCGCCCGCTTCTGGATTGTCGGCATTGTTGCGCTCGTGCTGGGGCTTGTGCTGGCCCCGCTGATGTATGTGTGGCTGTGATCGAGAACAGGAACCGGCACTTCCAGTGCCGGTTCCTGTAGCCTAACATTCGCTATGGACACCGAATTCAAAAACAAAACCATCGCGGTCGTCGGCCTCGCCCGGAGCGGCCTGGCCTGCTGCCGGGTGCTGACCCAACTCGGCGCGACCGTCATTCCCTATGACGGCAAGCCCGCCGAGGTACTGACCGACGCTTTGGCCGAAGTCGCCGCGCTGGGCCTGACCCCGGTAGTCGGCGGCGCACCGCTGGACTACAGCATATTAGACTACGTCGTCACCAGCCCCGGCGTTCGGAAAGACGCCGCTGTCCTGCAAGACGCCGTCGGGGCGGGCGTTCCCGTGCTGGGCGAGATTGAAGCGGCGTACCGCATCGCCCGTGCGCCCATTCTGGCGATTACGGGGACCAACGGCAAGACGACGACGACTTTGCTTCTCGGCGAAATGCTGAAAGCCGCCGGGATCAACACTTATGTCGCCGGCAACATCGCGGCGGGCGACATCGCGCTTCCGCTGATTGAGGCCGCGTATGCCGCCCCGCCGGAAGCCGCCATTGTCGCCGAGATTTCGTCGTTCCAGCTAGAGTGGATTTCCACCTTCCGCCCGAAAGTGGCCGCCTTGCTGAACCTCTCGCCCGACCACGGCGACCGTCAGACCTGGGAAGAATACGTCGCCGCCAAGTGGCGCCTCTTTGAGAACCAGACGCGGGACGACTTTGCGGTAATAGGCGCGAGCCTAGCGTCAATCCCGCAGGAGAATTCGCTGTGCGCGGTGCAGTGGGGCTTTGGCTATCCCTGCTTTCAGGAGCAACGGGTGACAACCGACGGCGTAGCAATTCGCATTGACTTCAACCTGTCGGACGAAGTGGACTATGCTTATGTCTGCAAGACTTCGGAAGTCAAACTGCCGGGCGCACATAACTTAGAGAACATCATGGCGGCGGCGGCGATGGCGACGGCGTTTGGGGTTGGGATTGAACCCATTCGCCAAGTGGCGACGACGTTTACGGGCGTAGTGCATCGGCTGGAGTATGTGGACACGATTGACGGCGTAAAGTACGTCAATAACTCCATGTGTACAAATGCCGATGCGTTTGAAAAGTCGCTGCAAGCCTTGCCGGAGCCGAAGGTGGTCATCGCAGGCGGCGTCTTTAAAGGCGGCGACGTGGCGACGCTCGCGGACGCCGTGGTCAAGAACAA
Organism: Capsulimonadaceae bacterium; assembly: GCA_965277885.1. Lineage (GTDB taxonomy): Bacteria > Armatimonadota > Armatimonadia > Armatimonadales > Capsulimonadaceae > JANXMY01. Next base: position 3,240,629 of record CBDIDS010000003.1, read on the forward strand.
CGTCAAGGCGCTGGTGCTGATCGGGCGCTCGGCTCCGCAGATTGAAGCGGCGGCGCGGGCGGCGGGGTACGAGAGTGTTCACCGGGCCGGGACGCTGACCGAGGCCGTGACGACGGCGGCGGGTCTGGCCGTGCCGGGCGATACGGTGCTGCTGGCCCCGGCGTGTGCGTCGTTTGATATGTTCGCCGATTTTGAGGACCGGGGCGAGCAGTTCAAGCGGGCGGTGAGAACCCACCCCGGTTCGTCCCTCACCGACCCTCCCGAAACGGGAGGGTGAAGAGTTTTTAGGAAAGCCAACTGCCACCCTCCGTTGCTTTACTCCGTGTCCTCCCGTTTCGGGAGGACCCCTGCGAAGCAAGGAGGTGGGTTCCGAGACCAACAACCCATTATGAGCGCCACCAACCCACCATTTTCTTACACCTCCAAATCGTCGTCCGCCAAAGCGCAGGCGGCGCTGGTCATTTCCCAGCGGCAGCCGATGGACCGGCTGCTGCTGTGGATGACCTTTCTGCTGCTCGGCATCGGCATTGTCTCGGTCTACGATGCGTCCTATGCCCTCGCCATTGAAAAGCTGCATGGGGACTCGTTCCACTTTGTCAAAACGCAGGTCGGCTGGGCCATCGGCGGGCTGTTTGCGCTGTGGGGCGCGAGCCGGATGCCGTACTGGCACTGGAAGAAGTTCGCGGTGATCGGCGTCTCGCTGTCCGTGTTCCTGCTGCTGGCCGTGCTGGTTCCCCATGTCGGCATTGCGGTCAACGGCGCTCGGCGCTGGCTGGGGCATGGGGCGCTGCGTTTTCAGCCGTCGGAGATCGCCAAGCTTGCGCTGGTGCTGTATCTCGCGCGGGTACTGGCGGGGAGTTTGAAAATTAAAACGCGGCCCAAAGAGGGCCTGCTGCCGCCGCTGATGATGATCGGCCTGCTGGCGGCGCTGATCGCCAAAGAACCCGATTTGGGAACGGCGCTTGTCCTGGCGACCACCGGGCTGATCATGCTGTTTCTGGCGGGGGCGCGGCCCGCCCATCTCGGCGCCCTGCTGGCGTCGGCGGCGGTGCTGGTGGCCGGGTTTGTCGCCTTGGAGCCGTACCGGGCGCGGCGGATTACGGCGTTCTGGAACCCCGAAGCCGACAAGTACCACACGGGCTACCAGGTGTGGCACGCGCTGATTGCGCTGGGGTCGGGCGGGGTGACCGGCATGGGCCTCGGCGAAGGGCGGGAAAAGCTGTTTATCCCGGAGCCGCGCACGGACTTTATCTTTCCCGTGATTGCCGAGGAATGGGGCCTGATCGGGACGCTTGGACTGGTCGCTCTGTTTGTCTTTGTGGCGGCTCGCGGCTTTGCGATTGCTTACGGAACCCGCGACCCCTTCGGGGCTTTGCTGGCGGCAGGAATCACGGCGCTGATCAGTGTCCAGGCGCTGATCAACATGGCGGTCGCGACGGCGTCCATTCCCGACACCGGAGTCCCGCTGCCGTTTATCTCGTCCGGCGGCTCGTCGCTGGTTCTGATGCTGCTCGGCATCGGCATCCTCCTGAACATTTCGAGCCACCCCGACGGCCCGGAAGGCTCGCAGCCTGACACAATCGCCCCCAACGAGGACGACTGGAACCGACGCTGGGACCGTCAGGCCACACCGCCGGCGATTGTGGCACGCCCGTCGTCGGTGCGCCGCCTGGACCGGAGCAGGCAGGATAAAGGGGCGTTCAAGAAGTGAACCCCCCTGCCCCAATTTTGGGGAGCCATACAGAGGGCAGAAAAGAGGGCGCAGCAAGCAGCGCCCCTACGTTTCTACTCCGGCTCCCGTTCCTACTCCGGCTCCCGTTCCTACTCCGGCTCCCGTTCCTACTCCGGCTCCCCAGAATTGAGGCTTTCTTGGGGTGGGCGGGGGGGCTATGAACGTCAAGCTCCTCATCACCGGCGGCGGGACCGGCGGCCATGTTTCCCCGGCGCTCGCAGCCATTCAGGCCGTGCAGGCGCGGGCCGTTGGCGCAGATTGGACCCCGGTATTTCAGTATGTCGGAAGCAAGCACGGAGTCGAGCAAGGCTTAGTGGAGGCCGCCGGCATTCCGTTTGTCGGCGTCGAAAGCGGCAAGCTGCGCCGGGCGTCGTCGATGCGCGGCCTGCTGACGGGGAAGAACTTCGCGGACGCGCTGCGTGTCCCCGTAGGGATCGCGCAGGCGATCCGCCAAGTGAAGCGTTTTCAGCCGGACGCGGTGCTGGCGACCGGCGGCTATGTGTCCGTGCCGACGGTGATCGCGGCGGGTCTGTTAGGTCGGCCCGTACTCATCCACGAACAGACCGTGCAGATCGGGCTTGCCAACAAGATCGCGGCCCGGTTTGCGTCGCGCATTGCGCTGACGTTTGAAGGCGCGGCATCCGAATTGCCGCCGGGCCTGCGCTCGAAAACATTGGTGACGGGGAACCCGGTGCGGCAGGCGATCTTCGGCGGCGACAAAGCGCGGGCGGTGGAACGCTTTGGCTTTGACCCGTCTGAGAACTCCCTGCCGACGGTGTATGTGACCGGCGGGGCATTAGGAGCGAAAAGCATCAATGCCGCCGTGGAAGCTGTCCTGCCGGAGCTGCTGGAACAGTGCCGGGTGGTCCATCAATGCGGGCGCACGGACGGCGAGCATCTGGCGGCAGTCAGAACCGATTTGCCGACGCACTTCCAGACGCGCTATTGTGTTGTGCCGTTTGTCGGGGACGAAATCGCGGACATCTTCGCACTGTGTGTTCTGATTGTCGGGCGCAGCGGAGCAGGAACCGTGACCGAAGCGGCGGCGGTAGGAAAACCCGCGCTGCTGATCCCGCTGGTGCCGACCGGCGGCGATGAGCAGACCCGGAACGCGAAGCGCTCGGCGGACGCCGGGGCGGCAGTTCTTTTGCCGAGCCGCGAGTTAAGCGGCCCGCGCCTGCTGTCTGAAATCACGGCGCTGCTGGCGGACCCGGCGCGATTGACGGCGATGGGGCAGGCGGCCCTGCCGCTGGCGACGCCGAATGCGGCGTTTGACTTGGCCGACGCGCTTCTCGCGCTGGCGGGACACACATAGGGTACAATAACTGTCTGTACGATGGCGTACAAAAAACTTGGGGAGTGTGGATGTCGTGAGCGAGTGTATTCATTTTGTCGGAATTGGGGGCGCGGGCATGAGCGGCCTGGCGCGGGTGCTGGCCCGGCAGGGCATCCAAGTCACCGGGTCGGACCTGCGGGAGTCGCCGACGCTGGCGGCTCTGCGGCAAGAGTCGGGGATCAACGCCCATGCGGGACACGCGGCGGCTCACTTGAACGGCGCGACCCTGGTGGTGGCCTCGGCGGCGGTGAAGAAAGACAACCCGGAGATGGCGGCGGCCTGGGAAAAGGGCATTCCCGTGATCTCGCGGGCTGAAATGCTGGGGCGGCTGATGGCCCGATACGCCGATTCGGTGGCGATTACGGGAACGCATGGCAAGACGACGACGACCGGAATGACCGCGCTAGTTTTGGAAGCGGGCGGCCTGGACCCGACAGTACTCATCGGCGGCGACCTGCCCGCTTACGGCGGCAACGCCCGGCTCGGCGGCTCGGATGTGTTTCTCGCGGAAGCCTGCGAAGCCTACGATTCGTTCCTAGACTTAAAGCCGAAGATCGCCGTCGTCCTCAACATCGAGGCCGACCATCTGGACTATTACGGCGACTTCGCCAATGTCCTGCGCTCGTTCCGCAAGTTTCTGTCCCAGGTTTCCGGCACGGCGATTGTCTGCGTCACCGATCCGAACATTCCTGCGCTGCTGGCCGAGCTGCGCGGGACTCAGCCGGTGCCGGCGATTGTCACCTATGGCGTAGACGCCGACGCTGACTTGATCGCTACGCAGATTGACATTGACAGCGCGGCCCCCTCCTACACGGCGGTCTGGTGGGGGACGCCACTGGGCCGGGTGCAGCTTCAAGTGCCGGGCCTGCATACCGTTTCCAATTCCCTCGCTGCCGTCGCCGTTGGTCTGACCCTCGGCGTCGCGTTTGACAAAATCGCGTCGGGATTAGCAGGCTTCACCGGAACCGGGCGGCGCTTTGAGCGCATCGGCACAACCGCGTCGGATGTGCTGATTGTAGACGACTACGCGCATCATCCGACGGAAATCAAAGTAACTCTTGCCGCCGCCCGCCGCGCTTACGCAGGCCGCCGGATTGTGGCGGTCTTTCAGCCGCATCTGCCGTCGCGTACCCGCGATTTCAAGACCGAGTTTGCCGAAAGCTTCGCCGCGGCCGACCATGTGGTCCTGACCGACATCTTTCTGGCCCGCGAACAGCCGATTGCGGGCGTCACCGGCGCAGGACTGGCCGCCCTGACCGCCGACCGCCGGGGCGCGGACCGCGTCACCTATGTCGCCGACAAGCTCGCCCTGCCGGGCCGACTGGCTGAGATCGTTCGTCCCGGCGATTTAGTGCTGACGCTCGGCGCGGGCGACATCCGCGCGGCGGGGGAAGGACTGCTGGCGTTATGAGGAGAACCCACCTCCTTGCTTCGCAGGGGTCCTCCCGAAGCGGGAGGACGAAGAGGTTGTCAATCAAAGGTCTGCCTCAAACTCTTCACCTTCGCGTTTCGGGAGGGTCGCAACTTGTTGCGGGGTGGGTTCTTAGGACTGGGGGAACATTATGACCCGACTGAAAGTCGCCGTGCTGATGGGCGGTACGAGCGCCGAGCGCGAAGTCTCGCTGTCTACGGGCCGCCAGATATTGAACGCGCTGGACCCGGAGAAGTACACGGTCTACGCGCTGGACACGGCTTCGGGGCAGAAGTTTCTGCCGTCCGGCGTCACGCAGCCGCTGGGCCTGCTGCGTGCGTCCGACGGCACGACGGAGATCACTTCCCTGCCGCAGCTCCCGCTGGCGTCGGCCTCGGAGAAGCCCGATGTCGTGTTTATTGCGCTGCACGGCAAAGGCGGCGAGGATGGCACGGTGCAGGGAATGCTGGAAGTGCTGGGCCTGCGCTACACCGGCAGCGGAGTTCTGGCAAGCGCTCTCGCAATGGACAAAGCCATGTCCAAGCGCGTTTTGTCTGCCGCCGGGGTGCGAATGCCGGAGAGTATGACGCTTCGGCGCGGGAGCCGGATGCAGCCCGGCGCGATGCCGCTGCCGCTGATTGTCAAGCCGAACGCGCAGGGGTCTACAATTGGAATGGCGATTGTGCGCGAAGAAAACGAGCTGGACGCCGCGACTGCGCTAGCGTTTGAGTACGACGACACGGTCTTGATCGAGCAGTTCATCACGGGAACCGAGATCACGGTTCCCATTCTCGGCAACGAGCACTTAGAAATCCTGCCGATTGTCGAGATCGTGCCGAACGGCGGCTTTTACGACTACAAAGCCAAATACACGGCGGGCGAGACCGATGAGATTGTCCCGGCGCGTGTCTCCGAAGCCGTCGCCCAGAAAGCCCGGCGGATCGCGAAAGTGTGCCATCAAACGCTCGGCTGCCGGGGGATGTCCCGCACGGACATGATCGTGACGGCCCAAAATGAGATTTACACCCTGGAAATCAACACCATTCCCGGCATGACCCCGACCAGCCTGCTGCCGCGCTCGGCGGAAGCCGCCAATTACAGCTTCCCGCAGCTTTTAGATAAGCTGATTGCTCTCGCGCTGGAATAATACTCAGGCAGGAATAATGCCCATGCACAAGCGGACACATCTCAGATTAACCGACAGCCGCGGCGTTCCCATCCAGGCGAAGCGGCACGGGCGCACGGCCCGGCGCAAAACCAACCGGCGGCGAGACTGGAACCGGATGCTCCAAATCTGCGCCGTCTTTCTCGCCCTCGGCGACCTCGCCGCGCTGGCGCTTGCGCCGGGCCTCCATGTCACGAAAGTGCGCGTGCTGGGGACGCAGACTTTGACCCCGCAGCAGGTATTCGCCGAAGCAGACGTTCCGAACACTACTAACGTATTGTGGATGCTGCGGCAGCCGCTGACCCGTCGCCTGGCGGCAGACCCGGTGATTGACCATGCCGAGCGCACGGTGCGCCTGCCGGACACGCTGATACTCACGGTCACGGAGCGCCGGCCTTACGCGGTCCTCACGGCGAACGCCCAGTGCTGGCTGCTGGACCGTAAAGGCGTCCCGTACCGTCAGCTCGACGCGCCGATGCCCGGCCTGCCGACCATCAGCGCCGACCCGGCGGCCCTTCCTGCCGCCTTCGCACTGGGCAAGCCGCTTCCGGCAGTCTGGCTGCCGGACGCTTACCGGCTGCTCGCGCTGACCCGCAGCGACCCGGACTGGGCCGGCGCAAAAATAGCAGTTGACCAAAACCTGAATTTGTGCTTAAATAACAGGGGCAGACCGCAGGTTCGTCTGGGGCAGGCCGACTCGCTGCCGTGGAAGATGGCGCTGGCCGATGCCGCCCTGTCCGCCTACGGCGGAGCGCTTTCGCAGCGGGCCGCGTACATTGACGTGAGCTGCCCGCAGCAGCCCGTCTGGCGGCCCCGCGACGCCGTGGATACGACAGTTGACAGAAGTAATTGAGGCCGACAAATGGATGCAAAACCCGACCCGCTGGAAGCCGCGCCGAAACAGGACCGCCGGACCTGGTGGATGACTTTGTTTCTGCTGTGCGCCATTCTTGGCGCGATGCTGGCTCTGTCGGTCCGCACCCAGCAGGCCGTCACTCATGTCGCCGCCGTCACAGCGTCGGACATTCTGCTCCGGCAAGTGGACGACTTGCAGCGCACGGTCAAAGCCCAGCAAAGCCAGATCACCAAGTACGAAGCCGGGGCCTCGTCCAATTCGGCGGAAGTGCGGGCGGTGAGTTCAGACCTGAAGACAGCAAAGTTCATGGCCGGCCTGACCGCCGTGCAGGGGCCGGGCGTGGAAGTAACATTGAACGACAGCAAGAAGCCGTTTGACGTCCCCCTGGCCGCATTGCCGCCGGGAGCCGGGCCGCCGAACATCATCCATGACATTGACATCAACCAGACTGTGAATGAGCTGAAGCAGGCCGGCGCGGAAGCGATTTCGGTCAACGATCAGCGGCTTGTGGCGACCAGCGCCGTGCGCTGCGCCGGGCCGACGGTGTATGTCAACAACACGCAGTCGGCGACGCCGTTTGTGATCAAGGCTATCGGCGATCCCAAAACCTTGGAAGCGGCTCTGAACATTCCCGGCGGCGAGGCTGACCAGATGAAAGCCTTTGACAAAGCGATGTTCAGCGTCCAGCCGATGAAGCGCCTGGCTGTTCCCGCTTACAGCGGAGTGATTCAGCCGAAATACGCGCTGCCGGCGGCGCTCGAAAAAACGGCGTCTTCCGGCAAAGGCGCGGGGGCGTAACGTAAATCTATGGGCTGGTTTGCACTGCTGGCGGGCGCCCTCGGCTTCGGGCTGGTGTATTTGTCGGGTGCGGAGTTCCCGGCAAAGTACGCGCAGTATCTGTCGCTGGCTGCCCTGGCGGGTTTGGACTCGCTCATCGGCGGGATCCGAGCGGGGACCGAGGGCAAGTTCAAGAGCGACGTATTTGTATCGGGGTTTGTTGCAAACACGCTTTTGGCCGCGTTTCTGGCCTATTTGGGCGACGTGATGGGCCAGCCGCTGAACCTCGCAGCGGTAGTTGCGCTCGGCGGGCGCATTTTCGTCAATCTCTCCATTATCCGGCGGCACTGGATGGAAGGCCGCGAAGGCACACACAGAAGAGAAGACACACAAAAGCGAGACGTGCCGGCACGGCAGCCGTAAGCAGAAGCGCGGGCGACTGAAGTCGCGGCAACACGATCACAAAGTCCGCCTTCGCGGACTCCGAATTAGAATGTCTGTATGAACCTGCGAAGGCAGGTTTCGTGCTTTTGTTGCTGCGGTTTCAACCGCCCGCTCCAAAGACAACCATAGCAAACGGCGGGATGAGGGGAGTAGAGGAGGTGGCGAGGGACTGCGTCGTCGGATTAGACATTGGGACGACAAAGGTGTGTACCGTTGTCGCGGAAATCGAAGAGCCGGGCCGCATCAGCATTGTGGGGGTCGGCAATTCGCTCTCGAACGGCATCCGCAAAGGGATCGTGATTGACATTGACAGCGCGGCCCAGGCGATTGTGGACAGTGTTGAAAAAGCCCGCGCCATGTCCGGCTACGAGATCCACCGGGTCATCGTCGGCGTCACCGGCGAGCATGTGGCGTCCCTGAACTCGCGCGGGGTCATCGCGATCACTCACGCGAACCGCGAGATCACGACCGACGATGTCGAGCGGGTGCAGGACCAGAGCCGGGTCATTGTGCTGCCGCCCGACCGGGAGATCATCCACGCCATTCCCCGCTCTTACTCCATTGACGGTCAGAACGGCATTCGCTACCCGGTCGGCATGTCCGGGACGCGGCTGGAAGTCGAGACCCATATTGTCACCGGCGCGGTAACATTCCTCCAAAACGTCGCCAAATGCGTTCATAAAGCGGGCCTGACTATTGAAGCGACCGTGCTGGAGCCGATTGCGACCGCCGAGTCCGTGCTTTTGCCTGACGAAAAGAACTTAGGCGTCTGCATCGCCGACATCGGCGGCGGGACGACCGATATTGCGATCTTCGTGGACGGCGACATCGCCTACTCGTCAGCCATCCCTGTCGGCGGCAACCACGTCACCCACGACATCTCCGTCGGCCTCCGCGCGTCGTTTGACGAATCCGAGCGGGTCAAGCGCGAGCAGGCTGCCGCGACCGCCGACATCGCCGACCCGGACGCCCTGTTTGAAGTCCTCAGCCTCGGCAGCGATGAGCCGCGCCTTTTGCCTCGCCGGATACTCGCCGAGATTGTCGAGCCTCGGATGCACGAGCTGTTTCTGATGGTTCGGCAGGAAATCTTAAAGTCAGGCTATTACAATATGCTGCCCGCCGGGATTGTCCTGTCCGGCGGCGGCTCCCAGCTTCTCGGCTCCGCTGAGCTGTGCCAGGAAGTCACGGGAATGCCCACCCGCCTCGGCTCCCCGCGCGACATCGGCGGCATCTCCGACGACCTCCGCTCCCCCATTTATGCCACCGCCATCGGCCTCGTTCAATACGGCGCCCGCCACTCCCAGCACCGGCAGTTGCAGCACGAAAACACCCTCCTCGGCAAGTTCCACCGCTTCTTCGCCCGCATCATGTCCCGCGTAGCCGGCACATAAATTACGATAGAAGGGTATAGTAGGAGAAACGCATGGACGCTTGGAAACGATGGCAGCAAATGGCACAAGGATCGTCGGCAGGAGCGCAAATTTTGGCAGCACAAGGTGAGTTCAGGTCAAGCGCCAGCCGCGCCTATTATGCAGCTTACCAATCTGCCACAGCGCTGCTGCTGTATGCGGGGCAGCGAGTACCGAAATTCAGCAGGGGCTGACTGCGCGGGTAAAAACTCTTTATGAACTGCGTCTAAGCGCTGATTACCGGACGACAGCAGAGTTCACTCTAGGGGAAATCCAAGCTGCCGTCCGCAGCGCGGTCTTTGTAATCAAAATCATGAACAGCATCCTGCCGGGAGAATAACATGGCTATCGCATCAGTGCTGGAAAAAGAAAAAACCGTTTCTTGTACGCCGGAAGAAATCTACGAGTGGCTACGAGAACAGTCTGCCATTTTGGGTATCAAGATTGTTTTATATCCCGAAAAAGCGCACCTGGATGGCGCTTACTTTTATATCCCTACCTACCTGCCCGATGGAAAAGATGCGTTTGATTACGCGGTCAAGCTGCAAAAGTTTGAAGACGCCTGGAATGATCAAGAGCCGCGTCGAAGTCCGCCGATCAACTTGATCTCCGAGAAAAGCCCGGAACAGAACCGGATATGGCAGCGGCTGTGGGATGCTCGGATGCGTAAAGACAAAGCCGCTGATGCCGTGGCCGATGCGGCAGACGAGGCCGAGGAGCGGCGGGCGCTGGCGGAGCTGCGGGCGGCACGGGCGGAAGAAGTGCAGGCCGAAGCCGAGAACGCGGCGCTTGATCCGCAAAAATCTGCGATGTAAAATTTGCACTTCTTTTCAATTTGCGGTATCATAAACGATTGCACTTATAAACAAACGCTTTTTATTCACGCTTTCAAGGGAGACGAATTTCAATATGGCAGTCGCATACCGCGAGGAACTTACACCGTTCGCCAAAATCAAAGTCATCGGCTGCGGCGGCGGCGGGACGAACGCCGTCAACCGCATGATTGATGCCGGCCTCACCGGGGTCGAGTTCATTGCGATGAACACGGACAGCCAGGTGCTGGACATTTCCGCCGCTGACTACAAATTGCAGCTTGGCGAGAACCTGACGCGCGGCCTCGGCGCGGGCGGCAACCCGGAAGTCGGGCGCAATGCGGCCGAAGAGTCGAAAAGCGACATCAAAAAGTCGCTGGAAGGCGCGGACATGGTCTTTATCACCGCCGGCATGGGCGGCGGCACGGGAACCGGCTCCGCGCCGGTGATCGCCGAGATCGCCAAAGATTTAGGCATTCTGACGGTCGCCGTGGTCACGAAGCCGTTCAAATTCGAAGGCCCGCGCCGCTCGCGCCTAGCCGACGAAGGCGTGGACAACCTCAAAGACAAAGTGGACACGGTCATTATTATCCCGAACGATCGCCTGCTCGGCGTCGTTGAAAAGCGGGCCACGCTTGTCGAAGCATTCAAAGAAGCCGACGACGTGCTGCGCCAGGGTGTTCAGGGCATTTCGGACATTATTACGATCCCCGGTATTATCAACGTAGACTTTGCCGATGTCCGGGCGATCATGCTGAACGCCGGGACTGCGCTGATGGGCATCGGGGTCGCGTCGGGCGATCACCGGGCCGTGGACGCCGCTCAGGCCGCGATTGCGTCGCCGCTTCTCGAAACCAGCATTGAAGGCGCTCGCGCCGCGCTGATCAACATCACCGGCGGCCCGGACATGACCCTGGCCGAAGTCCACGAAGCCACCGAGCTGATCCAGCAGGCGACCGACGCTGAGGACGCCAACATTATCTTCGGCATTGTCCAGGACCCGAACATGAAGGATGAAGTGCGCATCACGGTCCTCGCCACCGGCTTCGACCAGCGTCCCCATGTTCCCGTGCCTGCCCGGACTGCCGCCGTCGCCACCGCTGCCGGCGTGTCCGCGCCTGCCGAAGCGGGCCGTGCGATCCAGGCCCAGCCCGCCCCGGAGCAGCCGACTCCCCAGCGTCAGGCCGCCGACAACGACGTGGACATCCCCGCCTTCCTGCGCCGCCGCTGACGACGGGTAGAAAGCCCCCAAGCATACGTTATGCTTGGGGGCTTTTCATGGTTTAGGTCGTTGCTCGTTTTTTTGCCCACAGATTAAGGCCGCTTTGGCATCTTCTTTCACATACTTGCTGCGGTCGAATGAAGACATTTTGTATAATGCTTCCAGTACAGCCTTGTGTGTACCGCTGCTCGAAGAAGCCCGCTCTAACAGCTTTTCGAGGCCCAGAATGCTAAGTCGTCTCCCGACCACAAAGCTGGCTTTCTTTGCCGTTTTAATCAGCAGCAATGCCGCCTCTTGTTCATGCCAGTGACTTCCCAGCATATCCGCCGCCATCCAGGCAGCACGAGCAGTCGGGCGCGAAACTGTCATGACGTAATTTTCCACAAGCTGTAAAACTTCTTTTGTCAAAATTGGTGCATCAGGCATCTCCTGCGCCCAATCTAAATAGCAAAACAGTGTGAAATGGACTTCGTAATCGTGCTTGCTCGTGTGCCTACACAAAAAGGCGGCGATTGGCTCAAGTGACAAGGGTAAAAGTGCGACAATGGCCCGAACCGCAGCAATACGGGTTATTTTGTTTTGCTTCCCCCTTTCGCTGCCTAAAGCGGCGATGCAGGTGGCAAGAATGTCTTCTTGTCCTCTACTATCAAGCTGACTAACTTTTGCAATGATTTCGGAGTAGTTTGCACCAACAATATCCTCTCCAATTTTGCCGGCAAGAAAAGCGATGACTTCAGCAGGGTCTTTATTCATGCTGAGGCACTTTCAATATGACCGTTGAGCGCGGCTTGTTCCTGACACAAAATGTTGTCGCAGATCGCCACCGCGCTTGCTCCTGCATGACTTTTCCCGGTGTCAACAACCAGTACCAGTTCCACGTTCAAAGGCTTGGGCGAGAAGCGCTGGGCGCTGACCCGGTAACGCTTGTATTGCTGGGTCACGAAGACGGTCTGCCCGCGCTTGATGCAGGCTTCGACGAGGGCGAGGAGTGGGATGGTGCCATCAGTGCTGTAGCTGGTGAGGATAAATCTCGCGTCGAGTGATTGCAGCAGTGCTTCGTAAGCATCGGCGGCAGCGTCGCGATGGTTGTACGGGCTGCGGCGTTCGGTACGCCAGTCTTCGCGGATGGCGGCTTTGTTGCGGCCTTCGATTTGCGGCGAAAGCGGCGGTCTGTCCCAGAGCGTGAGCGTATTCAGCACATGGTAGTTGCTGCCGTAAGGGTGCTGGTTGTACGGCGGGTCAAGATAGGCGATGTCAATCGTCTCGCCATCTTCCCATAACTGTTTGACTAGCTGTGCGGCGTCCATTTGGTGAACCGCGTTTGCCTGGCCGTTGTCGTGAAAGATGGCAGGCTTGGGCTGGAACTGGGACAGTATCCGGTAAAGCGCAGTTTTGGTCTGGCCGCCCCAGCCATTATGGAAGCCCTTGAAGACGCCGCTGGTGTTGCTGGTGTAGCACGCCTGGTACAGCATCGGCGCGAGCAGGCAGGATCGCTCAAGATCAGACAAGAGGCCGTCCGCCTGCCACTGTTCGATCTGAAGGCGCATGGCGTCTATCAGCATGCCGTTGGAATGCGTATAAAACAGGCGCTCTTTGTGGATGTCGTAATCGTCGTCGTTGGCAGGGCAGAGGTGGCGGGTAATCCAATCTTCGACCGGCACAACGAAATTGAGCTTGGAAATCGCTTGGGCGTAGCCGCCGAAGTGCGCGAATGCCGGGGCCGAGTTGCAGGCGATGTAGCACTGGTTAATCTGTTTCGCATAGGGTTCCCAGTCGTTGGAAATGACCCGAAACCCCTGCTTTTTCGCCGAGCGCGAAACAACGCCGCTCCCGGCGAACAAGTCTAAGAACGTACCGCTTGGCGAAACGCCGGTTTTGGCGATGGCTTGATTAATCAAGCCTAACAGTTTACGCTTGTTGCCGATGTAAGGAATAAGCTGGTGAAAGACATATTCGCTGGTGTGGAAGGCGGAATGGTCGCCGCGTCCGTAGAGATACTCTTCACCAGGCATCGGCTTACGACTGTCCGTTTCGCAGCGTGTTCGGCGTGTCTGTTTGGGCGACCGTGCCGGTGACAGCCGATTTCGTTTCCAGGCGATTGATGCGCCCTTCCAGCCGGTTCAAGGCTTCGTCAAATGAGAGGTCGAACTGATGGCCGGTGCTTTGCATTTGCTCCATCTGCTGGCGCATGGCCTTCATCTCGGTCAAAACTTTGTCTTCGTTCGCGGCAGGGGCGCGTGTTTCGAGCGGCTGCCCGCGCTGCATATCCAGCTTGCGGTGTTGCAGCTTGGCTTTCGCCGAGGCCCAGATGACTAAAGCAATCCCACCGAAGATGGAAAGAGGGGTTACAATATCGTCAATGACGGTGAATAATTCATGGCCCATTTGTGTTTTCCTAACCTATTCTTGTCCGCTGTAATGGCTCTTCCGAAGCAGGCCGCGCGGTCTGGCTTACCATCTTGATCTCAATCCGGCTGAGGCGCTCTTCCAAACGCTGGACAATCTGGTCGTTGGTCATGTCGTACTGGGTCGTTGTATCGCGCAGGGCGGCAATTTCGGCCCGCAATGCCTCTATCTGCCTGGCGACATCACCGCCTTGACCCTTCTGCAATTTCAGGCGTAGCTCCAGCCGCCGCTCCTGCGACTTGAGAATGCTCTGCACAATGCCGCTGCCGATGCCCAGCACAATCGCGCTGAGGGGGATCATCAAGACAAGCACGATAATGTCGAAAACCATCTGTCCCACTCTTTTGCCTTTCCGCATCGGCTGGTTTTTGCCTACAGCTTCGCGAAGTTTCGCAAAATTGCCAGGCCGACGGGGCCGGACTTTTCCGGGTGGAACTGGGTCGCCCAAATGTTGCCCCGGTGCAGGGCCGAGCAGAACGGCAGGCCGTACTCGGTGGTCGCGGCGGTGTCGGCAGGGCTGTCCGGTGTGCAGTAGTAGGAGTTCAGAAAGTAGGCCATCGGCGACGCGCCGGGCAAGTCCGCGCCGAGCGGCGAGTTCGGCGCAAAGTCCAGCGTGTTCCAGCCAATCTGCGGAACTTTCATGCTGCCGCCCGCCGGGAAGCGCTTGACCCGGCCCGGCACGAGATTGAGGCCCAAGACGCCTTGTTCGCCTTCCTCGCTGGTCGTGAGCAGTACCTGCATTCCGACGCAGATGCCTAAGAAGGGGCGTCCTGACTTCACAAAATTTGAAACAATCTGGTCTGTGCCGGAGCGCCGGAGCGAGTGCATGGTCTGATCAAACGTGCCGTCGCCGGGCAGGACCGCCTTGTCGGCAGCGGCGACGGCGGCGGGGTCGTCGGTGACGAACGCGCCGTCCATGCCGGCCTTGTGGAAGGCTTTTTCGACGCTCCGCAGGTTCCCCATGCCGAAATCAATAATGGCGACTTTCATGTTTTCCCTAAGCACCGGCACTTCCAGTACCGGTGCTGAACTGTTCATCTGACCCATTGCCGCTTCAGCGGGTACACGGCTTTTGCTTTCGAGAGCCGCAGATCAGCCCGGCGAATGGCTTCTTCCGCGATGGCTTCCTGGGCGGCGGTGGACACTAAAGACATCCAGACCAGCTCGTGGTCGGTCGCGCCGTGGATGGAATAGGCCCGGCTCTGGTCGAGACGCTGCACGTCGGCCCAGCTCACGTCTTTGCGGCCCAAAATAGACCGCTGATGCAGGCCGTCCTCGTCTACGGCCAGCGTGAACGTCCAGCACAAAAGTCCCGCGCTGAAGAAGAGTAAGAATGGCAAAGCCATCGCCAGAATGGCCTGATTTTGATGGTGGGGAATGGCGAAGCCGAGGCCGATGACGCCGACCATCGCAAACAAAATCGCGCCCATCCGGTACGAAATGTCGGCGGCGAACGAATGCGGGAACGTAATAACTTTCGTCGTCATAAAGTTCCTCTCATAAGACCCCTTTGGTGCTGGGAATGCCGCTGACCCGGCTGTCCAGGCGCTTTGCCATGTCCAGCGCCCGCCCGAACGCCTTGAACGCGGCTTCGGCGATGTGGTGCGAGTTTGTGCCGCGCTTCTGCTCGAAGTGGAGCGTCAGGCCGGCATTCGCGGCGACGGCCCGGAAGAATTCCGGGACAAGCTCGGTGTCGAACGTGCCGATCTTCGGCGATGGGAACGAAAAGTCCTGGACTAAAAGCCCGCGCCCGCTCCAATCGAGGGCGCAGGAGACTAACGCTTCGTCCATCGGCAGCAGCGAAAAGCCGTAGCGCGTCAGGCCGGCTTTATCCCCGGCGGCTTCCCGCAGGGCTTCGCCAAGCGCAATCCCGATGTCTTCCACCGTGTGGTGGTCGTCAATGTGCAGGTCGCCGGTCGCGTGAACCGAGAGATGCAGCAGGCCATGCTTTGCGATATGGGTCAGCATGTGGTCGAAGAAGCCGACGCCGGTGACAATCTCGCTGCCGCCGTCGCCGTCTAACGCGACCGACAGCGCGATTTCTGTTTCCGACGTCTGCCGTGTCCTCGCGGCTGTGCGTTCTTGTGTCATAGTTAGCTGTATTGTACCAAACAAGTGGTCCCTTTTCAAATCTCGCCGCGCCTATCTATTATGCAGCAGACAGAGATCACAGACCAAGAGCTTGTGCGCCGCGCAGTAGCGGGAGACCGGCTGGCGGCGGGGCGGCTGACGGAGCGGCATCGGCAGCGTGTTCTTGCGCTGGCGCTCCGCACCCTCGGCAATGCCGACGACGCGCAGGACGTGGCGCAGGAGGCGCTTGTCTATGCGTTGCAGCGGCTGCCGGAGCTGCGAGACGCAGATAAGTTCACCGGCTGGCTGCGGCACATCACGCTTTCCCTCTGCGCCGACTACCGCCGCCGGCGCGGCACCCGCCGCCTGGGAGAGCCGCTGAGCGCCCTCACCGAAGCCGCCGAAGAAGTGGATTACGCCGAACGCTGCACGCTGCGTCGGGCCGTCGGCGGTCTGTCCCCGGCATATCAAACCACGTTTCTGCTGCATTATGTCGGCGGCTGGTCGCGCGAGGAAGTCGCGGCGATTCTCGGCATTCCCCTCAACACTGTCCGCAGCCGCCTTTCGGCGGCAAAGCGCACTCTTCGCGCCGAACTGCCGGGCTTCTTCCCGGAACCGGCGCTCGCCAAAGGAAACCTTATGCCTACCCCAGCGCTCGGCTTGTCCGAGCTTCAGATTTCGCTCATCAACGCCGCGTTCCCGAATGCCGCTATTGTCTCGGTTCAAGCCGACATCGAACCCTGGATGCCGTTTGGTCCGCGCGTGCATTTGGCGCTGCCGGACGGCACCGAAGCCGCTGCCGACTTTCGCGGCGACCTTGACCCGGCCCGCGCGGCCCTGCTGCCGGTGCTGGAACGACTCGGTATCCCCGGCCCGCGCCTTCTGGCCGGTCCGGTTCCACGCCCCGCAGGCCAGCGCGATGTCGAGAACTGGAACGGCGCTGACTCCCTCACCCTCTGCGAGCCGCCGCGCGGGGAGAACCTGCTGCTGTGGGCGCTCGGCGGGACGCCGCACCGGATACGTCTGGCGACGGAGCGGGCGTTCGAGGCGATTGACCGGCTGCAAGGCATCACGCCCCGGCTGCAAGCCGATCCCGTCGGCGCGGCTTTAGAGCGGCGGACACTCGCGGATGAAGTCGCCATTCTTACTACTGATGCCCGGTGGAACGCCGATCCCTGGCTGGCCGCAGAAGGCCAGGCCCGAACTTTGTGGCTCCAAGACCCGTGGTTCGCCGCCGCGCTTCTGAAAGTCAAGGCGGCGATCCAGGCCATTGAGGCCCCGCTCGTTTACACGGCCTACGGCCACTTCTTTCCGCTGTCCTACCGGATCGCGGCCGGCGACGCTTTCAAGGAACCGTTTGGCGCACCGGGAGACCCTGCCTATCAGAAGAACCCGCTGGTCGAGTTCGTGCAGCCCTTCGGTCACTATGGCGACCCGCTGCTGGGCCTGGCAATGGTTTGGGTCTACGATTGCTACCCGTTCGTGCATACGGGCTTCGTCGAGCAGTTTTTATGGAGGCGCGGCGTCACCAAGCGAGAGTTCGCGCCACGGCTCGTGCTGACGGCTCTGCAAATGATTGCCCGTGATCTGCCGCTGGAACGTCCCGCTGAGGGCGGCACATACTGGGGCGCTTTGCACGGCTGGGCCGAGCAAGGGTTGGAGTGGATGACCCTGCCCTGAACGGCAGGGCTTTGAAGGGCAATTTCCCGCCTTCGCGGGCACCAACTTTGTTGGACCTTAATGCCCGCGAAGGCGGGGAGTTGCTTTTGAAGCACGGGGGTTCAGCCCCGTGCTGTTCTCATCTCCCGTTCACCCAGTCCAATGCCTCGTTGACATTGGACGTGATGACGTCTGCGCCGGAGGTCCGAAACAGGCGCTCGTTGGCTGCGCCTGCCGGGCCGGTCAGGACTTGAATGGACAGAAAGCGCGTGTCTCCGACCGGCGCATTGTTGAAGCGCTGGACAGTTCGCAGATCGTCCCAGGTGTCGCCGAGATAGACAGCGTTCGTGAAGCCAAGCCGCTGCGTGAGGGCAAGAAGTCCGCCGGGATGAGGCTTCTTGAAGCCGTCGCGCTGGGTGATGATGTTCTCTTCGGGAATGCGGTCTGCGAGGCCGCACAGTTCCAGGCCGAACCGGGCTTCTTCAAAGCTTCGGCCTGTGTAGACGCCGAGCGTCTTGTCGGCGGGCAGCTTGGCTAAATCCAAAAGCGGCACGTCGTAATTGATATAGCCGGGGCCGGTGTAGAGGGTCGGCGTGAAGCCGTAGATGCGCTCGGAATGCTCCCCGGCGAACATCTCCAAGAAGACCTGCTTGATGAGATACTTGCGGTAGTCGGTCTCCACCGCCAGCTTGTCCTCGCGGGTCAAATGCTCCATGAGAATATCTTCAGCGGCTTTCACGCCCCCGCCGCGCTCTTTGATGCGGGCGGCGAAGCGGTTCAGATTGGGCTGCAAGACGTTCAAAGTTTCCGGGGACGCACTGGGGTTTTCCCGGCCTTTGGCGACATAAAACAGCACGAGGGCGTAGGACAAATCCAAGTCATCGTTGAAGCCGCCGGCGTTCTTGAACAGCTCAATATCGGCAGACGTGAGCAGGTCATCGGGGGCAGGCCAGCCGAGAACGGTTCGCAGGAAATAGGGAACGGCGAGGCAGTTGACGACCCGGATGCTTTTCGAGATGTCGAGCAGGACGCCGTCCATGTCAAAGATAACGGCGTCGATTTCCGGGCGCTTGGCCTCGGCGGTGGGTGTGGCGTAGATCATAATGTTTTAGAAGAACCGGCACAGGAAGTGCCGGTGTCATTTAGTTTCCGTCTTTCCTCTTAATCGCGCCGCTGCCGCATGGCCGTCAAAGCCTTCCGCTTCGGCGAACCGGGCGACATCTTCGGCGGCTTCGGCGGCGGCTTTCTGCGAGTAATACACAACGCTGGTTCGCTTCATAAATGTGTTCACCGACAGCGGCGACGAGAACCGGGCGGCTCCGGCGGTCGGCAGGGTGTGGGACGGCCCCGCCCAGTAGTCGCCGACCGACGCCGAAGTCTGCTCGCCGAGCAGCACCGCCCCGGCGTTCTTGACTAAGGGCAGGGCGGCCAGCGGCTCGCGCACCATGAGTTCCAAATGCTCAGGGGCCATGATGTTGGAGAGCGCGACCGACTCTTCTAACGAGTTCGTTTTGACAAAAATCAAGTTAAGCGCGGTCGCATCTAAGATTTCTTTCCGGGACAGCGCCGCTCGCTGCCGTGACAGTTCATTTTTACAGTGTTCCAGAACTTCAGAAGAATGGCAGAAGAAGACGCCTTTGTTGTCGTGTCCGTGTTCGGTCTGGGCGAGAATGTCGGCGGCGGCAAAGACCGGGTTTGCGTGTTCATCCGCCACAATCGCCACCTCCGATGGTCCCGCCAGCATGTCAATCGCGCATTCGCCGTAGACCAGTTTCTTCGCGATATTGACATACTGGTTGCCCGGCCCGACAATCACGTCGCAAGGCGGCACGGTTTCAGTGCCGTAAGCCATTGCCGCAATCGCCTGCGCCCCGCCGATCTTGAACACACGGCAATCTCCGATACTTTCGCCCCTCAAGAAAAAGATAACTGCCTCTATTAGCGGCGAAAGCTCTCCCTGATCGTTACAAGGCGTACAAATGACAAACTGCGTTACTCCGGCAATGCCAGCAGGCTGAAGCGCCATTAAGATCGTGCTGGGATAAACAGCTTTACCACCAGGGACGTAGATGCCGACACGCTCTACAGGCTGCAACATCTGGCCCAAAGCTCGCGTTCCCTGCGGCCCCGATGCAAACTCAGGCCCGGAGAAGTTCATCCATGATTGAAGATGCCCTTTTTCCGCACGGTGAAAATCATAGATGTTGGCGTCTGCCGACCGGATGCTCTCACGCAATCCGCCCGGCAGTGCTTCCCATTGCTGCTCAAAGGCATCAGGAGAGGCGTCTGTCGAGAGCGCCTCGGTGGTCGCGTCCGGCCAGTCGAAGCGGCGGGTGTAGTCGAGGACGGCGGCGTCGCCGCGTGCTTTGACGTCGTCTAAGATGCCCCGGACGACGGCTTCGATTTGGGCGTTTTTGGCATGGTCGCGGGCGGTCAGTGCGGCGCGGATGGCTTCGGGCGGGTCGGTCGCGGTGTCGAATTGGCGCATGATGGGGGGATTATACCCGAAGAACCCCTCCCGCTCGTTCCTATGCGCATTACTTCGTATCTGCTCCCTCCCCTGTTAGGGAAGGGCTATACAGAATGAGGAGCAAGAGGCGCACTGTACCCGCCAAGCCATTCCTAACTTAACTCTTGCCCTTCCCTAACAGGGGAGGGAGCGAGGAACGAGCGGGAGGGGTTCTTTTCCTACTTGCCAACCCGCCCTTCGCCCCGGTATAATCAGGGCGCAATAATGGACGGGAAACTCAGCGGGCAAGCGGACTACTAACAGCAAGCGGACACTGCCGGGCCACGGCGGGGAAAACAAGGGGATCAGGGCGCATGAGAGAGAAAACCGAAATTAAGCTGTTTGCGGGGACCGGCAACCCGAAGCTCGGACAGGAAATCGCCGACTGGCTGAAACTGCCGCTCGGCGACGTGCGGATTACCCGCTTCTCGGACGGCGAAACGTATGTGCAGTACGAAGAAAGCGTCCGGGGCGCGGATGCGTTTATTATCCAGCCCACCTGCCCGCCCGTGGACACGAACTTGGTGGAGCTGTTAATTCTCATTGATGCCATGCGCCGGGCGAGCGCGGACCGGATCACGGCGGTGCTGCCGTACTTCGGCTATGCCCGGCAGGAGAAAAAAGACCGTCCCCGCGAGGCGATTACGGCCAAGCTGATTGCGGATGTTCTCACAGCCGCCGGGGCTGATAGAATTATCACGATGGACCTGCACGCCGACGCCATTCAAGGCTTCTTCAATATCCCGCTGGACCACCTGACCGCACGCGGGATGTTCGCCGACTACTTCCAGCACAAGAATTTAGAAAATGTCGTCATTGTCTCGCCCGACGAAGGCCGGGTCAAGCAGGCGCGTAAGCTGGTGCGTCAGCTCAACGCCCCGCTGGCCGTCGGCTACAAGTTCCACGAGGACCACGGCCATACGGAAATTACCGATCTCGCGGGCGATGTCCGGGGCAAGACGCCGATCATTTTAGAAGACATGATCACCACCGGCGGCTCCATTATTGAATGTGTCAACACGCTGGTAGACCACGGCTGCAAGCCTGAAATCTATGTCGCTGCGACCCACGGGGTTTTGACTTTGAACGCCGTAGACCGCTTGAACGACCACCCCGCGATTGCCGAAGTCGTCGTCACCGACAGCGTCCCCTTGTCCGCCGACCGGATGCGCCCCAAGATCACTCAGCTTTCCGTCGCCTCCCTATTCGGCGAGGCCATCCACCGCGTCAACCAGGACATGAGCGTTTCCAGCTTGTTTGACTAGAAAGAGCAAACTATGACTACCATTACTTTAGAACTTCCCGACGAACAGGCCCAGCAGCTTGCGGAAACCGCCCGCCAGTTCAACATGACAGTAGAAGAGCTTGTCACAAAAAGCGTGGAAGAGCGATTGTCGGAACGCAAGAAGTATGTGTCCCAGGCAATCAGGCGCATTATTGAAAAGAACGAAGAACTTTATCGGCGGCTGGCATGACTGAAGCAATGGAGACTGAGTTCCTGACACTCCAGGAAGTGCTGGCCCTGCATGAAGAAATGATCCGCACAATCGGTGGAAAGTATGGCGTCAAGGATGACAAAATGCTTGACTCTGCTCTTGCCCAGCCGCAGATGACTTTTGGTGCCGAAGATTTCTATCCGACAGTTGCCGAAAAAGGTGCCGCACTCGCGTTTTCGCTCATTCAGAACCATCCGTTCAACGACGGCAACAAACGCACGGGTCATGCCGCGATGGAATTGTTTTTGGACTTGAACGGCTATGACTTTGTTGACGAACTTGACGAGCAGGAGCGTGTTATCTTTGCAGTTGCAAGCAGCAAAATGGAGCGTGAAGAGTTCACCGAATGGGTTAAGGCGCATGTTGTCGAGAGAGACGAGCCATGACTGATCTGCCGATGGCTGTAAAGGATGACAATTCTCGGCGATATGTGCCACGCCAGCGCAACCCGCTGAATGCGCCCGGCTCGTTCTACACAGAAGCGAATGTCTGCCTTGCTTGTTGTCTACCGGAAGCGGAAGCGCCGGAGCTTTTGGGCTTTGAGGAAGATTTAGACAATCCCAAGTTCGGCTGCTTTTTCAAGAGACAGCCGGAAACACGGGAAGAATTAGAACATGCTTTTATGGCGATGGCCGTAAGCTGCATCGATGGTTTACGTTACGGCGGCACCGATCCGGTAATTTTACACCGCCTTCGCGAACTTGGCATGGAAGCCCAATGTGATCACCCGCTGCCTGTGTCACACAAGATGTGACATAATGTGTGACACTGTGACACAAGGCGCACGACAAGGAATTTGACAATGCCTTTGTACGACTTCCATACCCATTCGTTCTTCTCCGACGGGGCGCTGCTGCCGATGGAGCTGATCCGCCGCGCCCATGTCAGCGGCTATTCGGCGATGGCGATTACCGATCATGCGTCGGCGTCGAACATTGAAGAACTCGTGGAGAAAGTCACGCGAGACTGTGATTTGGCCTGGGAAGAATGGGGCTTTCGGGTGCTGCCGGGCGTGGAACTGACCCACTGCCCGCCGCGCTCCATTGCGTCTTTGGCGGCGCGGGCCAAGCGGGCCGGGGCGAAGATCGTGGTCATCCACGGCGAAACGCTGGTGGAGCCGGTGCCGCCGGGAACGAACCGGGCGAGCGTAGAATGCCCCGATGTAGACGTGCTGGGCCATCCCGGCCTCTTGACCGAAGCCGAAGCGGCGCTGGCCGCCGCGAACGGCGTCTTTTTAGAGATCACCTCCCGCCGGGGCCATTGTTTAGGAAACGGCAACACGGTCGTGCTGGGCCGGGCGGCGGGCGCAAAGCTGTTAGTCAACTCCGACACGCATTCGCCGGGCGACCTGCATACCGAAGCCTTCGCCCGCACCGTCGCCCTCGGCGCGGGGCTGACGGCAGCCGAGGCCGACACAGCGCTCTACGAAAACCCGAAAACGCTGCTGGCGCGGGCGGGGTAGCGGAGTAGGAGACGCGGTATGAGAGCCACGGATTGAAATCCGAGGCTCGGACAAAACACCGTCGAAGCGACGGAAGATTTCGGAGCGCGTTCGCTTCTTGTGTCGCCGCGACACTGATTTTCTAAGCCTCGGATTTCAATCCGTGGCCTCTGAGTATGACATCTATGACTGAGAATTTGCTGGAAATTGAGGGGCTGGAAACGGCGTTTGGACGCGAAGGGCGCGGGCCGGTCGCGCGGGCGGTGCGCGGGGTGTCGTTTGGAGTTCGGCGCGGGGAAACGCTGGGGATTGTGGGGGAGTCGGGATCGGGTAAGAGCGTGACGGCGCTGTCTATTCTGCGGCTGATCGCGTCGCCGGGGCGAATCACGGGCGGGCGTATTGTGTTTGACGGCGAGGATTTGCTTTTGCTCCCGGAGCGGCAGATGCGGATGGTGCGCGGGGCGAAGATCGCGATGGTGTTTCAGGACCCGATGACGGCGCTGAACCCAACGCTGACGGTGGGGGACCAGATCAGCGAGACGATTTTAGCCCATCAGAAAGTGTCGCGCTCCGAGGCGCGGGCGCTCGCTTTAGACTGGCTGACGCGGGTGCGCGTGTCCCTGCCGGAGCGCCGGATGAAGCAGTACCCGTATGAGCTGTCCGGGGGGATGCGCCAGCGCGTGATGATCGCGATTGCGTTTTCCTGCCGCCCCGCGCTGCTGCTGGCCGATGAGCCGACGACGGCGCTGGACGTGACGGTGCAGGCCCAAATTTTAGATTTGATGGATGAACTGAAAGCCGAGCTTGGCACGGCGATTGTGCTGATTACGCATGATTTGGGCGTTGTCCGGGAGCGGTGCGACGACGTGGCAGTCATGTATGCGGGCCAGATTGTGGAGTATGCTCCGGCGTCCGCGCTGTTCAACGACCCGAAGCATCCGTATACCCAGTCCCTCCTGGCGTCACTTCCCGACTGGCGGCGGGCGTCCACGGGAGAGCCGCTGCCGTCGCTCCCCGGCCAGCCGCCGCCTTTGACCGCGATCCCGCCCGGCTGCCCGTTTTCCCCGCGCTGCCCGAAGCGTTTTGCCCCGTGTCCGACCGTGGTTCCCGCGAACACGCACTTAGACCACGGCCGCACGGTCCGCTGCCTGCTGTATGAAGACCGCGACGACAAGACGGCTTAACTATGGCACACTGCGGCTATGATAAGTATCAAGTATGATAAGTGTCAAGACAACCACCTATATCGCTATATCGGAACCGATGGAATGCTGGCTATTACGGTGCCGGCGACTCTGCGGGATGTTGAAGTCGTGGTCGTCATTCATCCTGTGGCGGCAAAAACGGACCTGCGAACGACCGGAGAGCGCGGTCCGCAGGACGAGCATGAATAGCGGTGACGCACGACACGCACAGGTTTAGCCGTGTTCCCGGCCTGCTTTTGGAAGACTGGGAAGTTTAACGAGAACAGGCGCACAAAAGAAGGCCGAGATCCGCCAATCTTAGGCTACTTAATCTTGACAACTTTCGCCAAGCCGTGATATAATCGGGGACGCAAGGGAAATCAGCCCCGGCTTGTCTGAAGCACTTCCGCAGACATGATCGCGCAGACAGAAGACTCTCGCAGATCGAAACTTTCGAGGAGGCAAGAAGCACGACATGTTAAACGGGAAAGTCAAATGGTTCAGCGACTCCAAAGGCTACGGGTTCATTGAGGTCGCGGGACGCAAAGACCTGTTTGTCCATTTTTCGGCGATCCAGAAAGAAGGCTACAAGAGCCTGGCGGAAGGTGAAGACGTCGCGTTTGAAATTGAAGACGGCGACAAAGGCCCGCAGGCCGCGCAGGTCGTTTCTCTGGCGGCGTCTGCCGAGAATGCTGCCGAACCTGTGCCGGCCTAAGCAGTTTTGTTAAGCAGTTTTGTTAAGCAGTTTTCTTTTGATGACGCCCTGGCCTGTGTCGACCCCTGTACGGATCGGCCTGTTCGGGGCTTTGTCTGTTTGAAGTCCCAGCGCTTTCGGTAAGTATTTGTTATGCCCTTGCCTCAGAAGATAGCCGCCCCGCGCACCTCTGTCATCAACCCTGACGCCGACCGGCGTCTGGCCCGGATCGCGCTGTCCTACGGGGCGATTGTGTTTGCCCTGCTGATGCTGACGACGTTTGCCGTGCCGTATGCCGATTATAGGTACAATCTGCCGACCGTGCCGAAAGCGATCTTAAACGGCCTCAGTCTCCTGGTCGTGCTGGTACCGTTCTACTTCGGCATTTACAAGCTCTTTCAAGCGCGGCTTGAAATCGGGCGTGAACGGGTGCAGGCGCGGGCCTGGACCGAAGCCGTCGCCGCGCTGGAACCGTTTTCCGCGCCAACCCAGCGCTTTTTAGATGCGTCCGGTGAGGCGCATTATCTGCTGGGACAAGCGTATGCCGGCACGGGCGACAAGATCCGGGCGGAAAAAGCGCGGGCGTTCGTGCGCCGCAAGACCGGCAGCCCGTGGGCGGACAAGCTTCCATCGGGCAAAGGGCCGGGCATCTCGCGCTCAAGCGCCAAAGCCTCGGCAAACGCTAAAGTGTACGACGCGCCGGCGAGCGGGCCGGAGAAACGGCCTTCGCCGCCGAAGACTAAGCCGCGCCGCCGGTTTTGAAGCCGATTTTTGACGAGAGGATGCGCGGCAACAAGGCAACAAGAACGCGGCAATAAATTGCGACGCTGTATGCCTGCGGCATTACTTCGTATGGGCCGCAGACGCCTAATGTCCGAGGGTAAGGACAAAGAGTCAGATGCTCTTATTCGGCTCCCTGTCCGCGTAGGCGGACATGAGGCGTCTGCGGCCCATACGAAGTAATGCCGCAGGCATACAGCGTAGAACTTCAGTTCCACTCTCTTCTTCCTACGCTCCTTCACGAGACAACACCTATGGACATTACCGAACGCTACACGACGCAGGACGGGCGGCAGTTTCTGATCCGTTTATCCTACAATGAACGCATCCAAGACGCCGATCCAAGCACGGCCTTTATCCGCAGCCTCGACGTGACCGACCGTGAAACGAATGCCCTGGTCTCGGTGCCGGCCAATGCGTCCAAGTTCTCCACCTACGAGAACTTTACCAACTTCGGCGGCTACGCGACAATCAATTACTTCGGCTCCCGCGATACGGCGATTGAAGGGCTGCGGACAAAGATTCTTACGCGCGTGGAAGATTTTTTAGAAAGAATGGACGCTTAATGTCCGATACTGATACTGACGGCGAAAAAGCGCCGTCGTTGCAGGCGCAGACGATGGCGCTGGGGAAAACCCTGAAAACGATCGCCGACCGGGACCCGTCGGGGACGCCGACCCCGCAGGCTGCCGCCGTCTTTGCCGGCTGGCTCGCCGCCGCCGGGCCGACCTCCCGCGAGCCGGCGTACCTGGCCGATGTCGCGGACAATTACGACGTGTTCCTGAACACCAACAAAGATCTATTTGAGCTGTTCGACATTCTGGACAATTATATTGAAGTAGACGATGATGACGACGTGCCGCCGGAGCCGCGCACCTTTATCGGCCTGCCGATGAGTGTGTAACGCCATGCCGGCCTGAGAGACCTACCACCTTGCTTCGCAGGGTCCTTCCTAAAGGAAGGATACGGAGCAGTGGCAGAGGGCCTGCTTGATTGTCCTAATCCTTCCTTTAGGAAGGACCACAGCGAAGCGGTGCGGTAGGTCCCTTTTCTGAAAGACAACCTCTGTGGTTCCCGTATTTGAGCAGAAAAAAGTGGTTTCGCTGTTTGTCGTGCTGGCTTATTTCGGGCTGGCGCTGCTTGGCCTCTTTTTGTGCTATGCCCTGCGCGACCTCATCCCGCCGTTTCTCGTCGCCGGCATGATTGCGATGACGCTGACGCCCGAAGTGGACCGGCTGGAGCGGCAGGGGATGTTCGGGAAACGCTTCCCGCGCGGCCTTGCTATTGGGGTCATTTACGCGCTCTTTATCGGCATCTGTTTTCTCATCGTCAAGGGCCTCACGCTGGTCAGCGGGCAGATGACCGATCTGATTAACTTGTATGTCCCGAAGCAGTTGTACGGCTCGCCGCATGATGTCGCCGTGTTCGCCGCCGGCTGGATGCAGGCACACGCGGTTCCGACTGCCATCCGGCCTCCGATCCTCAATCAAGCGCGTCATGTGCCGGAGCTTCTCGGAAACGGCCTCAAGTGGTTTGGGGACAACCTGCCGGGCCTGGCGGGCAACCTCGTCTGGGTGGTCATTGTCCCGATCATCACGTTCTTTATCCTGCTGGACTTCAACAAGATTCTCGGCAAATCGCTTCTTCTCGCGCCGAAAGACAAGCGGGAGGGGATACTCGCGACCGTCACCGACATTATCGCGGTCTTCGGCAGCTATGTCCGGGGCGTGATGACGGTCATGGCACTGGACATCGGCGTCATTTTCGCTGTTCTCTGGTTTGCGGGTCTGCGGGATTATGCGCTGACGCTGGCGATCACGGCGGGCCTGCTGTATACAATTCCGTACTTCGGCGCTCTGGTGTCTACGGTTTTGATTGGATTGGTCGCGCTGGCGACGCATGGCTTGACCCTGGCGATCATTGTCGTCTTGATTATGATCTTCATTCACCAGGTCGTCTTTGACAACATTTTGGCCCCGCGCATCATCGGCGGCAGTGTCAACCTGCATCCCCTGCTCACATTGATCGCGCTGATGGCCGGCGGAACCTTGTTCGGGATCGGCGGGACGCTGCTGGCCGTGCCGATTGCCGCCGCGCTTCAAGTGATTTTGATCCGCCTGTTCCCGCAGTTCAAGACCGACGTGGTGGCGGTCCGCCGGGCGGCAAACGTTGTGCAGAAGACCATTGCCAAAGACACGGAGGCGACGGCGCCGCCTGTGCGGAAAGACGCCGATGCGCCCGCGCTTCAGCGGGAACAGGACACGGCCCGCGCCGATGCCAAAGAAGCGCAGGTGCTGCCGTAGCAGTTTACATGAGGAACCCGGATGAAGAAACCCGGATTGGAAATCCGGGTCTGCCAATCCACGCCCTTAATCCACCCCAACCCCCCAGCTTCCTGCTAGAGTTTCGCCGGGAACCAGTGTCACCAGGCCCCAATCGGGGTGGTTGAACGCATCCGCCCCGCACGTCATCGGCTCCATCGCCAGTGACTTGCGCCGGTGGTCTTCCGGCAGCGGATCGCCGGAATACAGCACCACATAATCAAACGCCTTGTCCATCCAGACCGTCACTGCCTTCTGCGCCGTGCTGCCCGCCAAACGGATCCGCAGCCGCCCATCGGCATCGCGCGTGGGGTGCAGGTAGCAGATGTTCAGCACCGTTTCGCCGATTGGGCGCGGCTGCCGGAAGTCAAACTCCGTGCCGACCACCGGCAGGACCTTCCCCGTCGGGAGCAGGTCTTTGAACTCCAAATAGCTTGCGAACGGCACATGCAGCGTATCCGTGTTGATCAGTGCCGAGCCGGCGGTAAAATAGGGATGGAAGCCCGCCGCGACCGGCGCGGGCTTGTCGCCGCTGTTTTCAATCTCAAACCGTGTTTCCAGGCCCGCCCCGTTCAGCGCATACGTCACCGAAACGGCCAGCGCAAAGGGGTAGCCGGGGTGGGCGTCGGCGGCAATCGTCGTCGTGAACGTGACGGCAACGGCGGTCTGCGCCGCAATCTCCCAAAGCGTTTGGCGCAGAAAGCCGTGAATGGCGCTGGCGGCCTCCGTGTCGTTTTCCACCATTTGATAAGATGTCCCGGCGAACGTGTATTTTCCGGCGGTGACTCGTCCGGGGAAGGGGATCAGCACGTCTCCCTGAGCGCCGACTTTATTTTTTGCGCCGGTGTAGGCAGTGATGACGGGGGCGCCGGCATGGGACAGGCCGCGCAGGGACGCGCCGTAAGGGGAGACGGTGAGCTGCCAGTCGCCGTGATTAAGTGTGATCTCGGTATCGGGTGTGTTTTCCATACAGCTACTTTACCCGAAAAGAGACCTGCCGCCTTGCTTCGCTCATTCTTCGCTTCGCAGGGTCCTTCCTAAAGGAAGGATGAGGACCAAGCAATGATTCCTAAGTTCTTGCGGGCGACTGAAGTCGCGGCAACAAGGGCCCGAAACCTGCCTTCGCAGGTTAAGAGTAAGAGATTAAGAAGAAGATATTCTGAAATCTCAGTCTGCGAAGGCAGACTTTGTGCTTTTGTTGCTGCGGTTTTAACCGCCCAATCTGCAAAAACTTAGGACTCATTACTTAGCAACCAGAGGCGGTAGGTCTCCTAATCTTTGACACAAAGCCCGGAATCCAGTATAATGGTGTCAGTGCCTTTATAAGTCTTATATCGGCTCACCATTTTACACGGAGTATTACTTAAATCATGCCCAGGACACGACGCACCCCGGCGTCCGACACCCCCGCCACCGATGCGGTGGAAGTCGAAACCCCGCCGGTGACTTCCGACACGTCTTCCACTGCCGACACGTCTGCCGCCGAGACTGCCGCCGCCGAACCGGCGAAGACGCCCCGGCGACGCGCCCCGCGTGTGCCGAAGCCCGACGCCCCGGCGTCCGAAGCGCCGACCGGCGAAACCCCGAAGCCCGCCCCGCGCCGTCGCCGCACCGCCGCGTCGGCAGACGCGCCCGTTCCGGTCGAAACCCCTGCGGCGGAAACACCCACGCCTGCGCCGCGCCGCCGGGGACGCCGCACGGCGGCCGCCGAGCCTGCGCCGGGAGTAACGGACGCCGCGGCAGAAGAAGTCACGGCAGAAGAAGTCACGGCGGAAGAAGTCTCGGCAAAAAAAGTCTCGGCGGCTCCGGTCGCCGAAGGCTTTGAGAGTGAAGTGCCGATTGTCGAGACGGCAGCCGCTCCCTCGCGCCGCCGGGGCCGCGCCCGGCAGACGCCCGCGCCGGAGCCTGTCCCGGAGCAATCGCCGGAGTCGGAGCTTGAGGCGGCTGCCGACACAGAAGCGCTTGAAGCCGCGCCTGCTGCGCCAGGCGCCGGAACAGGATCACGACGGCGTCGCGGACGGCGGCGCGGGCCGGAGCTGCCCGATGCCGCGCCCGTGATTGAGGCGGAGGCGGCAGACGCCGAAGACGCGGGCATCGCGGAAACAGATGCTGCGGAAGACGACGCGCCTGACGGCACGGAAAAAACCGGCAAGCGGGCGCGGCGCGGACGCCGCCGCCGGGGCGGCCTGGAAGAAGTCACCACCGAAATGCTGGAAGCGGCCGGGTCGAGCCTGCTGCTGGAAGAAGTCGCTGAGACTGAGGCGGTGGAAGACGATGACGATGCGCTGGTGGTCTACCCGCCGCCCGCCGCGCCGACCTACACCGCGCCGCTGCTGGTCGCCCGCGCTCTGCCGCCCGCCGAGGAAGTAAGCGCACCGCGCGTCTCGGCTTCGCTGGCCGTGCAGACGCGCGGGCTGTCCAAGATCCGGGTCAACGGCACAGACCATGCCCCGTATTTCTTCTTTGTCAACACCGAAACGGCGCGGGACGGCGAGACGGTAGACGCCGAAATTCGGGACGCGGCGGCAAACGGCATTCATTTGTTTTCTGGCGTCATGTACCTGCCCCTTCGCAATGCCTACGGGGAGCGGTCGTTCGGCGCGATTGACGCGCTGGTCTCGCAGGTGCTGGCCGCCGACCCCGACGGCTATTTGATGCCGCGCCTCCAATTCGTGCCGACGAATTACTGGGCGCGGACCCATCCTGATCAGCTTGCGCGTTACACCAACGGCGAGGAAGGCGATGTTTCCCTGGCCTCCACCGAGTTCTGGGCGGACTGCGTGGACGCGCTGGACGCGCTGATCGCCCACTTCAATGACCCGTCAACGCCCGGCGGCGACCGGGTGATCGGGTTCCATTTGGACCGGGGCGAATGGTTCTATGATTTGACATCGGGCTACGATGTGTCTCAGCCGAACCAAATCGCATTCCAGAACTGGCTCCATGCGAAGTATCAAAATTTATATGCGCTCCGGGCCGCGTGGCATGACGCCGACGTGACCTTTGAAAACGCCCAAATTCCTGCCTGGCCCGGCGTCGCGGCAGTCTTGAAGAAGACCGATACGCCGCTGTATAGCACCCGGCGCGAAGGCCGCTGGCCTGATTACGCCCTGTTTGCGTCGGACATTGTGGCCGAGATTATCACGGGCCTGGGGGAAGCGATCAAGACGCTGTCCCAGAACCGGTTGATTGTCGCGGCCTCCTACGGTTACGTTTTAGAGTTTGCGGGCCGCAACGACTCTGGGCATTTGGCCCTCGGCAAGCTGCTTTCCTCCCCCTCCCTCGACATTGTCGCCGGGCCGAACTCGTATGCAGGCCGGGCCGTCGGCAGCCCGGCGGCGTTCGGAGCGCCGCTCGACTCGGTCGCCCTGCGCGGCAAATTATGGCTGGTGGAAGACGACACCAAGACGTTTTTGGCGGATGCCGAGACCGACGACACGTACAACCCGAAGATCGCGTCGGGCGCAGACACGCAGGCGATCCATCAGCGCCACTTCGGCGCGGCACTGTCCCACCGGGCAGGCGTCTCCTGGATGGATTTGTGGGGCCAGGGCTGGCTGCAAAGCCCCGACATCTGGCGCGAGCTGGGCGCCCTGGTCCGCGAGTCGGCCCGCTGGGAGCAGCTTGTCCCCAATCCGCCGCCAAGTCCCGATGTCGCCGTATTTGTAGATGAAGCTTCGCTGGCGTACCTCAAGACTGACAGCAGCGGCCTCGGCGCGAGCCTCGTCAGCCGCACCCGCGATCTGCTGCTCAAAGCCGGCGGCTCGGTCGGCTTTTACTTGCAGAGCGATGTGCTGCTGCCCAATTTCCCCGACTCCAAGCTGTACCTATTCCTAAACGCTTTGCGTCTGACGACCGAGGAGCGCTCTGCCATTCGGGAAAAGCTGCAAAAGCCGGGCAAGACGCTGGCCTGGCTGTACGCGCCGGGCGTGTTTGACGAAAACGGCCCGGCGCCCGACGAAGCCGGGGAAGTCGTCGGCATGGCCCTCCGGCAGCAGCCCTGGAACTCGCGCGGCGGCAGCGTCCTGACCGAGATCAAGCACCCGATCACCGACAAAATACGCGGCGTTAAAAAGCTCGGAACCGACGAAATCTTAAACCCGCTGTTCGCCGTGACCGACCCGCAGGCCATTGTGATCGCCGAATACGCCGCCACCGGCGCGGCGTCGCTGGCCGTCCGCGAGCATAAAGCAGGCTGGAAATCCGTCTTCTTCGGCGACCCTCAGCTGACCACCGAGCTGCTGCGCGGCCTGTACGCCTACGCAGGCATCCCCGTCTACGACGCCCAGGACGACACGGTGTTCGCCGGCGCCGACGGCTCCTTGACTGTTCACGGCTCGTTCACCGGCCAGCGAACCGTGAACCTGCCCCGGAAAGCGTCGGTCTACGACGTGTTCGACGGCAAAATCATCGCCAATAACGCCCGCTCGTTCCGCGCCTTCGTCCGCGCCCGCACCACTCGCCTCTATTTATGGGGCGACGGCAGCGCCCTGGCACGCGCCACCGGCCTCGACCTGCCCGCCCCCACCGCCGAAGTCGAGGCCGCGCCGTCCGCGCCGCCGACCGTGTCGACCCCGCCGCCGCTGACCCCGCGCGAGCCGCGCTCCGCCGGCATCATTCCCGGCCTCGAACCCGAAACCGTCATCGAGACCGTCACGGCTTTAGAAACCCTGGAAGTCACCCTCACCGAGACGACCCTGCCTGCCGACGACACGGACGCCGACGACGCTTCTGACCCCCAGGCCGAGGGCGACGACCCCGAAGCCCCATCCCGCCGCTCCCGCTGGCAGCGCCGCCGTGCCGCCACCCGCGCCCGCCGCGACGCCGAGCGGGCCGCAAAGCTCGCCGAATCTCCCGATGGCGATGCCTCGCCCGCCCCGCCGGTAGACATCGCCACACTGATGCCCGGCCTGCCCCCGCGCCGCACACCCCCGCCGCCCTCGGTCCCTTCCGCCCCGGCCCGCGTCGCCGACATCCTCGCCGCCGACATCGCCGACGACGAAGCCTTCGGCCTGTCTGAGACAAGCGCGGCTGAGACGGCCCTCACTGACACCGCCGCGTTAGGCTTTTCCGACGCCGCCCTCACCGACATAGCCGACGACCACGGCGCAGCGGAGCGCGAAGAAGCGGAAGAGTGACCTCACCCCGGCGCAAGCGCCGACCCTCTCCTTTCAGAAGGAGAGGGTAAAAAGGCAGGCGAGATGGACGGTGTTTTTCGGCACCCGGCAGAAAGGACAATTCTGTGGACAAGAAAGAGTGGACGATCCAGACGCCGGTGATGCGCTATGCCGTCGGGAATTGTGACAATTATGACCTGCAACTGAAGCACGAACACTTGCATGTGACGGAAGTGGACGAGCGGCCCGGTTTCATCGTTAACTTTAACGGCGGCAGTCTGAGCGTTCAACGGGACGAAAGCGGCAAAATCATCGGCTTCAACATTCAGGTGGGCGGATATGTTTCCTCCGACTTCAACGGCGACGGCCTGATTGACGGGTACACAGGGCCGGATTACACAGGCCATATCCGCATCGGTTCCGAGTTTATTCCGGTGCGAGTGGGCAAGCCGGGGCTGAGTCTGCTCGCCGTTACGCCGGAAGACGGCTCTCCCAATTATCATTATCAATTACGCGACGGGCAGTGGCAGAGGATTGATCAGGTAACGGAATGATGCCGCGCCGCGTCTCTCACAATCAAAAGCTGGTTTTCGCGCTTGCCGCGCTTTTAGTCGTCTGCGTCGGCGCACGGTTCCTGTCCATTACCCCTTACAAGTTGCAGATGGAAATGTTGCCCGTCAAATCCAGTTTCTCCCAAATCTATGCCGGGTCTTATGTCAGCATCATCGGCTCGTCAGATTGTATGACAGAGAAGCATGGATACGCGCTACAGCTAGGGCGTTTTCAAGTCTCTTTGATGAAAACAACCTCGGTCACGCCCTACGACGGCATCCATGTGCACTAGCCGGCTAATAAAGTTGACGAATGCGCTGGGTGCGCTCTTAAGGTAATTGTCATTTTATGGAGTTTACCTGGAACCCGGACAAAGCGGCGCACAATCTGCGTAAGCATGGGGTATCGTTTATAGAGGCGGGAACGGTTTTTGACGATCCGCTTGCTGTCACCTACGAAGACCCGGACCATTCGGAGCAGGAGGAACGCTTTGTCATCTACGGGTTTTCTAATCAAGCCCGACTGCTGATCGTTTCATATACTCAGCGTATGGGCAGAACGCGCCTGATCAGTGCGCGTCAAGTCACACGGCAGGAGAGGAACCTTTATGAAAACACAGACTGACATCAAAACACAAAATATGCATTCACAAACAGCGGAACCGGGCGATGATCTGGATGATGAGCTGCGCCCTGAGTACGACCGAAGCGTTCTCAAAAACGGGGTGCGCGGTAAGCATCTCGCTGAATATCGTTCCGGCACTAATCTTGTTTTGCTGGACGCCGATGTCGCGAAAGCCTACCCGACAGCGGAAGCGGTCAATGACGCTCTGCGCCGGTTGATGCAGCCGCAGGAAGCGGTTTAGTGCAGCGGTGTCAACGCCGTAAGCAAAGATGAGGTGAGCGATGAGCCTGAAGTTTGCTGTGACACTGGATCGGGACGAAGATGGGGTTAGGGTGGTGGAATGTCCGGCGATCCCTGGGTGTGTCAGTCAGGGAGAGACGCGGGAAGAAGCCTATGCCAACATTGAAGACGCCATTCGGCTGTGCTTAGAGGTCCGAGCCGAGCGCGGCCTGCCGCTGATGGGGGAGCGGGTCCTGTAAAAACTCGTTTCCTGATGTTTTCTGCTACAATCCGTGTATGCGGTTTCAATGGGATGCGCGGAAAAACGAAAGCAACATCGCCAAGCACGGCATTGACTTTGCGGAGGCTCCGCGCCTCTTTTCAGCCCCGATGCAGACTGCCTTAGACACACGGCAGGATTACGGGGAAGATCGCTGGGTAGGGCTGGGAATGCTCGGCAGCCGGGTCGTAGCAGTTGCGTTTACGGAGCCGGACGAAGAAACAATTCGAATTATTTCAATTCGGCGGGCGCAGCCGCAGGAGCAAAAGCATTATGAACGATACATCAGGCAACTCCTCGGTCACTGACGAGGTTTGGGTCAGCAAATCGGCGGCGGAGCTGTCCGGGCCGACCCGTACCGATTGGGCAAGGGTAGATGCGCTGTCGGAAGACGAGGTTGA
Organism: Capsulimonadaceae bacterium; assembly: GCA_965277885.1. Taxonomy (GTDB): domain Bacteria; phylum Armatimonadota; class Armatimonadia; order Armatimonadales; family Capsulimonadaceae; genus JANXMY01. Next base: position 3,275,546 of record CBDIDS010000003.1, read on the forward strand.
CACATCGGACATTCCGCCTCTGACCGAAGAAGACCTGGCGCGGATGCGGTGGCGCTTTCCGGCGTCGGTATCACTCGGCAAGGTCCGCGCTGTGACTGTGGAAGTGGTGATTGAGGAAGACGTTCTTGAGTGGTTTCAGGCGCAGGGGCAGAACTACCCGCAGCGAATGCAGGCGGCGCTGCGCCTTTACGCCGAGGCGCACCGAGCGGGGGCCTAACCGCCCCGCATATCGAAAACGATTTGTTGAGCTTTTGTTGAACTCTTTGGTATAATCACTCGTCAGAAGCGCAGGGCGGCATGGGCCGAGAGCAGGGGGCTTGGGCAGTGATACACTCTTCTACGGACACGCGAAATCTGGCGCATCTCTTGCGGCGGGCAGGCTTTGGGGCAAGGCCGTCCGAATGGACGGCGTACTCGAAGCTGGGCGTCAGCGGGACGACGCAGCTCCTTTTGCACCCGGAGGCGGTGGCGGACCCGTTTCCCGCGCTTTTGTCGGAAGTGCAGGGCGATTATGTGGACTTCGACTCGCTCGACAGCATCAAGAAGTGGTGGCTGTACCGGATGTCCCACACGCCCCGGCCACTCGAAGAAAAGATGACGCTGTTCTGGCATGGGCATTTCGCGACGGCGAATTACAAGGTGGATAACCCGCGCCGGATGTGGACTCAGAACGAAACACTTCGCGCTCATGCGCTGGGCAATTTTCGGACGCTGCTGCAAAGCGTCTCGCGGGACCCGGCGATGCTGGTCTGGCTCGACGGCGCGGACAACCGCCGTGGCAAGCCGAACGAGAATTACGGGCGTGAGCTGCTGGAATTGTTCACGCTGGGTGTCGGCGGCGGGTATACCGAAAACGATGTCAAAGAAGCCGCGCGGGCGTTCACCGGCTGGCAGTTTGACCGGGACGCCAACACGTTTAAGTTTAACCCGGACCAGCACGACGACGGGATCAAGACGTTTCTCGGCCAGACCGGCGCGTTCAACGGCGACGATATTGTTGACCTTGTCGTCAAGCACCCGTCTACCGCCAGCTTCCTGTGTACGAAGCTGTTCCGTTTCTATGTGCATGAAACGCCGTCCCCTGCGGACATCAAGCTGCTGACGGCGGCGTATTTTTCCAGCGGCTATGACATTCGGGCCGTGCTGGCGGCGATTTTCACGTCGCCTGCGTTCTACTCCGACGCCGCACTGCATTCCAAGATCAAAAGCCCGACTGAGTATATCGTGACGGCCTTGCGAACATTAGACGCGCCGTTCTCGGCGACCAACAACAATTTATTGGGAGCGGGCCGGACAATGGGCCAGGAGCTGTTCAACCCGCCGAATGTCAAAGGCTGGAACGGCGGCAAAACGTGGATGAACACGATGACGCTGATCACGCGGGCCAATTTTGCCAACACGCTGACGGGTCAAATGAGCCAGCGCGGGCAGCTTTCGCCGCGCCTGCACCACGGCATCGCGGCCTACGGAACCGCGCCCGGCGGCGTTGGGACGCCGGAGCAGATGGTAGACGCGGTCTGGGGCCTGCTGCTGCCGGGCCAGACGCCGGGGACCGCGACCCGTTCGGCATTGGTCGGGTATGTCTCCGACGGCAATTCGTCCTCGGTGAACTTTGACGCCAAAGCGCCGGGGCTGCTCGCGCTGATTTTGTCCGCGCCGGAATATCAACTGGCGTAGAAAGCTGCAGAGGGAAGTGCCCGGCTTGAAGTCACCCGGATTGGAAATCCGGGTCTTTTAAAGTGCGATTGTCTGCCTTCGCAGACATAAGAGAAGAATAGCCCGCGTGCTAATTCTTATGTCCACGCAGGTGGACAATCAATTCCAGAAGACCCGGATTTCCAATCCGGGTGACTTCAAGCCGGGTGCTTCCCACCCCGGTTCCTTTGCGGAAGGTCTTCACCATGCCCAACTTCAACTCAATATCCCGCCGTCAATTTCTCCAAAACGGTCTCACGTTTGTCGGCCTCGGCCTTGCGATGCCGACGTTTCTCATGCAGGCGGCGCAGGCGCAGGCGAATAGACCCGCGATGTCGCCGTTCGGCCTGGACCTGCCGCCGATCCCCGGCGGCAAGATTTTAGTCGTGATTGAAATGTCCGGCGGCAACGACGGCCTGAACACGGTCATCCCGTACACCGACGGCGGCTACGCCAAAGCCCGACCCGTCATCGGCATTGCCGCCAAAGATGTCGTTAAGATCTCGGACACGATTGGGCTGCACCCGAACATGGCGGCATTTAAGCCGCTTTACGACAAAGGCCAGCTTGCCGTGATTACCGGGGTCGGCTACCCGGACCCGAACCGCAGCCATTTTCAGAGCATGGACATCTGGCAAACGGGGAACCCGCAGATTGATGTCCGGGAGCGCACCGGCTGGCTCGCCCGCTACTTTGATAGCGACGGTCACTTTAAGGGGAACCCGCTGTCGGGAATCACGCTCGGCTCGGCCCTGCCGCTCTCCTTGTTTTCCGACGACGCGCCGGCGTCAGTCATCGGCGGCGGCTCGGACTTTGGGTTTGTGAGTAACGCCGGGGACAAAGACCGTCAGATGGACACCCTGCGGGCCTTGTATGCTCAAGGGACGGTCGCCGGGAGCAACGCCGAGTTTGTCCGCAACGTCGGCAGCGAGGCGTATTCCAGCTCAATGGAGCTGAAGAAGGCGTTCAAAGATTATGATACGTCGGCGGCCCACGCGGCAAAGTACCCGCAAAGCGGCTTGGCGTCGGGCTTGCAGACGATTTCCAAGCTCATCACCGGCGGGGTGGGGACGCGCGTGTACTATCTCAATTTGGGCGGCTTCGACACGCACGCGAACCAGCCGCGCCAGCATGCAAACCTGCTGGGCGAGCTGGCCGATGGCATGACGGCGTTCTATGCGGATTTAGAAGCCCAGGGCCGGGCAAACGACGTGATTACCATGACGTTCTCTGAGTTCGGGCGGCGCGTCCATGAAAACGGCTCGGCGGGGACCGACCACGGCGCGGCAAGCGTGATGTTCCTGGCTGGCGGCGGCCTCAAAGGCGGCATCTACGGCGACTACCCCAGCCTCAGCGATCTCGACAGCGGCGACCTGCGCTTCCACACCGACTTCCGCCAGATCTACGCGACGCTGCTGGACAAGTGGCTCTTGTCCCCGTCCCAGCCAGTTCTCGGCGGCTCGTTCGCGCACTTGGGTTTTGTTTGACTTTCTGCTCGTCTCTTACTCCGGCAGATCGCCCAGGTCTCCCATTGCGGGGGAGGCTTGCAGTTCCGTCTGCTCTTCTCGCTGCGCGTCTGCCTCCGTCCGCGCCGCCTCCTCGCTTCTTTCTTCTTCACTTTTCTCTTCTTCGCCTTTTCCTTCGGCTTCTTCAGGCGGCTGTGACATGATCGGCATTTGAGTGAACCTTACGCTTTCAAGAAACCGTCCAGCGCTTGCAGCAGGCCGTCCGGGTCTTCTTCGGGAATAAGATGACCGCAGGGGAGGGACTGGCCGGTGACAATCTCCGCTTCCTGCCGCCAGAGGCCCAGCACGTCGAACATCTGCCCGACCGTGCCTTTGGCACCCCAAATGGCGTGCAGCGGCTGAATGACTTTGCGGCCTGCGGCCCGGTCGGCTTCCGTATGCTCCCGGTCAATCGTGACCGAGGCCCGGTAATCCTCGCAGACGGCGTGGACGCAGGCCGGCTCGTTGTAGCAGCGCAGGTACTCGGCGTAGGCTTCGGGCGAGACCGCGCCCGGTGTCTTGTTCTGGGCGTCCAAATGCGCAGAAAGGTAGACCCCCGTATTGGAGTTGATCAGCGTCTCCGGCAGGGGCGCTTTTTGGATATGGAAGAACCACCAGAAGTACTTGGTCGCAAATGCTTCGTTGGTTCCCGCGTACATCAGGTCCGTCGGGGCGATGTCCAGCACGGCGGCACGAGTGATCGTCTTCGGGTTATCCAAAAGCATTCGGTGCAGCACCCGGCCGCCCCGGTCATGGCCGACGGCCTGGAACGTGTCAAAGCCGAGCGACTGCATCACTTCCACCTGATCTTGTCCCATCGCCCGCTTGGAGTAGTTGACATGGTTTGCGCCGCCGTCCGGCTTGCTGGAGTCGCCGTAGCCGCGCAGGTCGGTCAGCACCACCGTGAACTTCTCGGCCAGCTTTGGGGCGGTCTTCCACCAGTCCATATGGGTTTCTGGGTGACCATGGATCAGCAGCAGAGGCGGCCCGCTGCCGCCGACGAACGTGTTGATCATGGCCCCGGACGTCTGGGTCATCTTTTGCTCGAAACCGGGGAACAGCGCCAGTGCGGGCAGGGCCGCTTGGGGAAGCGTGCTGCTCATGGCGACTTCGGTTGCATTCATCGGTGTGTCCTCATTTCTGTGTCGGGTGTGCTTGTCTGTGTCGGTTGTGTTGGGGTCTTCTTGCGTAAGAAGTTCATAAAAAGCAGGGTGAGTAAAGAAACAGTGGCCGGGACAAACCAAGCCTTGTAGTGCCAAAAGTGAACGGAAAGCGTTCCGATAAAAACGCCGATAAGAAAGCAGGTCACGACCGGCCAAATCGCGCGGAAGAGCTGCCAGTCATTTTTGCGGTCCTGTTCCGTGCCGACTTTGGTAGCGATATTCAGCACAGCGATTGTCGCCCGGACGCTGTTCGCCGTTAAAGCCCAGGTGGTCGCCGATTGATCGTCGAGCATGTGCATGCTCATGTTGGAAGAAGCAATGACAAGCATGATAGCCACGCCCATGATAATGGCGGGCGTGGTGTTCAGGACCGGGGCGTGCGGGAGAGTCCAGCTGTAAAGCGTCACAGCCGCCAGCAGGAGAAACTGGGTCAGCAGCACGGTTCGGATCGTCGTCACGCTGTCGCTGCCGAAGCGCCGCACGAGAAAGTAAACGGCCACGATGTCGGCAAAAAAGCAGGGAATAGCGATGAGCTGGAGGCGCAGAAGATGGTCGTGATTGCCGGGCGCGAGGCCGGAAGCGGACCCGATCATATCCGAAGTCACAACTTCGGCAATGTACCCCCCTAGCACCAGAGCACCCATAATATCAATCATGCCGGTCAGAAAGCCAAGCGCGATGGGCAGGTACGGCCACTCCGCGCCCCGCTCTTTATCATTCAGCCCGCTGCCGGCATACCTGCCGACATGAGAGTCCATAGTCGGTGTCTTCGTACTCATTGTTTTCTCTGCTTTCACGAATGCAATGGGAAACGCGCCTCGGCTGCCTCGTTCCATGGCCGGTATTATAGCATGGGCAGACGCTCGCGTCTTGTCAATACTTGCGATTTAGAGGCGTTTCTTGCTTTACTTCCGCACTCACTTTTTTGCTTTTTTGCTTTTTATTTCACGGGCGTAGCGGTACACGCGCATCGGCATCAGCAGGCCGAAGGTCATCGCCAGCAGGACTGACAGGGCTGTCATGCCGTCGGCCAGGGTGCCGCCGATGAGGGGAGCCGAGGCCGCCGCTCCTTCTTTTTGGATCTGCACCAGGCCGCCGGCCATGTGAACAAGAATTGATCCCGGCACCATCGAAACCACGGACGCAAATCCGAGCGCGGCAAACGGCAGCCGCAGACGCCGGGCCATCGGCACCATGACGATCCCGACAAGCAGGCAGGCCGCGCCTGTCGCCACCGCATTGCTCATCCCCAGGTCGGCCATCGCGGCCCAGTGGACGGCGTGCGCGAGCATGCCCATCCCGACCGGATACAGGATTGTTCGCAGGGGCATAGAGAAAAAGACGCCGTAAGAAGCGGCGGCAATGCCCGCGCAGACAACGTCTTCCCAGAGCGGCAGCATCCGGGACGGCAGGGCGGCGGGCATGGACGCTCCTCCCAACGCAAGGCCGGCCAGCACGCCCGCGCTCAGAGTTAGGATCGTCAGCAGGCCGAAGCCGAGCCGGGCAAAGCCGAGCGTCAGCCGGTAAGCGGCGATGTCGAAGACGCCGCCGAGCAGGGCCGGCCCCGGCACAAGGACCAGCAGCGGACCCAGAGCCACCAGCCGCAGCGGCGAAGACAGGTGTTCGTGGAGCGCAAACGCGCCGACGCCCCCTGCCAGCAGGGTCGCGGCGAACATCTGCAAAAACGAGCCGGCAGACAGCCCGCCCAGGCCCCGCCGCAGCAGCCCGCCCAGCCCCGCGCTGAACATAACGATGGCGATCACGGCGAAGTGGTACGCGCCGTTGATTAAGGTCAGCGCCCCGGCCCCGGCGGCGCAGGAGAACGCGAACAAGGCCAGGCCGGAGGACGGCGCCCGGCTGGCGGCCTCAAACGCCGCTTTCGCCTCGGCCCGGTCCATGCGGCCGGCGCAAAACGCATCCACCGTCTTCAAAGTCGCGAACACCCGGTTCATGTTGACGGCGGAAGCGGTCGCCTCGCCCACGCGCAGATGGTCGCCTTTTATCTGCAAAAATATCTCGTTCCAGGTGAACGTCGGGGTCGCTTGTATGCCAAGATGCTGGGCAAGACGCGCCGAGGCCGTCAGGCTGCCGCTGGTTTCGTCGCCGTTCGCGTGCAGTGTTTGGGCAGCCAGGAGCAGAAGCGCATAATCGTCTTCCTGCGGCTTTTCTGGATCGTCTTCCTGCGGTTTTTCTTGAAGAGGCGTCATAATAGGCTTGCTTCTACCCGGTGATACTCGCCGTGAAACCGCCGACTTCGGCGAAGCCTTGACAGCCCGGCGGGAATGGGTTACACTGCATAGCAACACAGCTTTTGGGTGGTTCCTTCGCGCAGTTGGGGTTTGTTTAGAATTGGTTGGACGAGGGCGTGAATAAGACGAGGGCGTAAACGCCCTCGCTGGGGAGCGCGGACGCTGAGGTCCCACCTGCGTGGGACAAGACTTAATGTGGTGTTTTATCGGAGCCGAACTATGATACAGCCAAAGTCGTTATTGGGGTGGGTTTGCATCTGGGCCGTCTGGTGGGTAGCCTTCTCGCTCCTCGTTCATGTTCTTGCCTATGAAATTGGTCTCCTTCGTCACCATCTGCCCCGAAACACGCTTGTTGATGATTTGTTAGACCTGCCGCGCGTGGTTGCCTGCGCGGCCATTGGGTATACAAGCTTACGCTGGCAACAGAAGCAAGAACTTCAACGCCAGTCGCAACTGCCGAAACCGCATAGTATTTCATAACGTGGTGTTTATCGGTGCAAAATAGAGATTGACCGAGATGAAACTATCCATCAAAAGGGCTGTGGTTTATCTCAGCATTGTTGCAATTAGTTCGACTTCCTGTTTCGTCCTTCCGCTGCTTATTGTACTCTCTTTGGAGCGTGGGCATGAGGTGGAAGCATCTCTTTCCCGTTTCGATCACCTAGTCGGCGGGGACTTTTTGATCTTTCTCATGTCTCTGGGTGGTTTCACCGGAGCTTTCCTGAGTTGTGCAGCAGTTTGGCTGCATGCATCTGGCAAACCTCGATGATCATCAGGCCACTTTATATGACAGAATTATCGGCTTCTTCCACCGCGCAGGCGGCGGCTTGGCGCTTCGTCCCCCAGCGAGGGCGTTCACGCCCTCGTTTCAATCACGCCCTCGTATACAAAACACTCGCGTTCTTCTTTATAAACCTGCCCGGCCTTAGAAGAGGCCGGGCTTTTGTGCGTTTCGGCGCAAAACCTTGACACTGCGGCGGAAATCGGTTACACTCACGGGAACGCAATGGGGCGGTCAGGAAGTAAGAACAAAGATGGCGGCAAAGAAGTAAAATGGCGGCGGGGAAGCTGACTTTGGGGTATGTGCTGTCGCTGGCGGTCGCCGATGATATCTTCATGGGCGGCGCGATGGTCACGGATGCTTACGGCCTGCCGCTGGAGTTTCGCTACACGGAGCCGGTGCGGGCGACGAAATTGCAGCGCATCTTGTACGGCGACGTCCTGGAAAAATATATTCACGGCGACGTGATCGCAGGCAATTTGATCAGCCGCTTGGAGCAGAAGCCGGAACTGTTTCTCGTGTCCGACCCGGCGGTTCTGGACGCCGTGCAGGCGTCAGGCCGGAAGGCCGTGCTTTTGTCCGCCTCCCGCGTGCCGCCCCTTAAAGAGTTCGGGGCGGTGCAGGACGTGTCCGACACCGAGTTTTTCCTGCAAGTGACGGACAGCGGCTCGCCGGTGCGGGTGCGCCTGGCCGGACGCGGTCCCGATGCCGCTCTGCGGGCCGAGGCGGCCCGTCTGCTCTCGGAAATTGGGCGGACAATGGACCCGACTGAACCCAGCGCCCGAATTGAGGCGGCGATTAAAATGTTATGGAGCGACGAGCAGACCCCGGCAGCGGCTTAGACGACTCGAAAGAGTCAAAAGCGTGGCAGGCCGTTCGGCATACCCTGGGCCGCCTATTTAGACGGGTAGGGGTACGAGCGGTTGAAGAGGCTGAACGGGTGTTGACGGTTCCGGTGAAGCCCGGCGCTCTGGCCTCGCCGCCGCCTCAAATCTCGCGCGGGGATGCCTGGAAGCCGTCGGCAGTGCCGGTGCTTGCGCCGGTTCCGTGCGCAGGGGCCGGCCTGCGCGAAAGTGATTTGCTGCCGCGCGTGGCGCTCGCGCAGGGGGATTACGCCCTGAAGCCGCCGGTGATTGCCGCGCTGCCGAGTGGGTCGGCGTCCGCCGTCATCCAATCTGTCGGCGTGGACTGGGCCGCCGAAGTTGTCGCCCTGCCGCCGGAGTTTGTCCGCCTGCCGAGTGCGCCGGTACGGCTTCAAACCGGGATGCTTCTCAGCGGCCCAAAGACGATGCCGCTGCATGGCTGGGCAATTTCGCTGCCGCCGGTGAGCGTGCTGCGCCTGCCGCGCTTTGGAGAGCCGCGCGTCCGCTGGGGCGGCGACAATGTTTTGCGCCGAATGCCGCTGACCCGGCACAGCAGGCCGCTGGGCGGCGGGCAGGCGGAGCGGCGGCGTCTGGCGGAAACCGTGCAGCTCGGCGCGGAAGACATCACGCTGCTGGGAGTCTACCCGGACGTTCCGATTTTGGCCGTGGAGCGCATCGTCGTGGAAGACGAAGGCCGGCGATTGAAACTTTGGCTTAAGCCGGACGTGCTGCGGAGCCGATCAGGGTCACATCGCATTACGCTGCTGGTGGGGCGGCAGACGGCGACGGGAAAGATGCTGCAAGCAGCGCTGTAAACAAGCGAAACTATAAGCAGGGCAGGGGAAGCTGGCTATCGAAGTGCTGCTGGTACAAGTGTTGGTCTTGGTATTCACGGGGTTTTTATGGTGGGTGGCCCGGCGCGACCTCGCGGCCCGTGTGCCGCCGCCGGCACTTGCCCCGCAGGCGGATACGGCGGAGCTGGAACAGCTTTGCGCGACGCTGGAAGCCCTGGTGACAAGCCTTGCCCGGCGTTTAGATGCTGTTGAGCGAGCTTCCGAGAGCCGGCCCCCAGCCCCCAATTCTGGGGGGGCAGAACCCAATCGGGCGGAGCGCTGGGATCCGCTGCCTGCCGAAGCGGTGTCTGCCGAGCCGCTGCCGGACCCGCGTTATGAACCCGTGTATGCCCTGCTGGCGTCGGGTGTGGCCGATCCCGTCGAGATTGCCCGGCGCACGGGGCTGGGGCGCGGGGAAGTGAATCTCATTCTCAGCCTGCGCGACCGCCGCGCGTTGTAAAGTTTAGAACCCGGCACTTCCAGTGCCGGGTGGACCAGTCTGCTACTTCATTGTCTGCTACTTCAAAGGAGCGCTTATCTTACCATGCCATTAACTTCCAAGACTTTCCCCGGACGACGGGCGGCGCGGCTGGCTTCGCTCGCCGTCTTGTCTTCCCTGGCCGCCGTCCCGCTCGCCCTCACCGGCTGCAATCATTCCGGCGCTTCCGACACCGGCGGGAATGCGATCTCTACGACCGGCGGCGAGGCCGGGCCGGTGGCGACCCTGACCACGCCGAAGGGCAGCACGCTGACTTTGAGCCAGTCCGAGTTCTACGACCAGCTCCAGGGCTTTGTCCCGAACGGCAGCCCGCAGTCGTTCGCCCCGGTCGGGCAGCCCGCCGGGCGGCTCGTCATCCAGCAGATGCTGCAAAATTTGATCTTTGAGGGCCTGGCCGAAGACCAGGGGGTCGCGCCGACCTCAGCCGAAGTGGACCAGCAGTACGCCAACATCAAGATGATCCAGGAAGCCCGCTCGACCAAGCCGTTTGACCAGGCTTTGACCGATGCCGGGCTGACCCCCGATGTCTTCAAAGACCTGCAAGTCAAGCCGCAGCTCGCCGAGCTGAAGCTTTTGACCAAAGGCGCGACTGTTTCCGACGCCGACATTCAGGCGTTCTACACTGCCAACAAAGACAAAGCTTTCACCAAGCCCGCCCGCGTCCATATTCAGCGCATCGTCTGCGCGTCGCTGCCGCAGGCCCAGCAGATCGCCAAAGCCATTGCCGGCGGCCAGACCTTCGGCAGCCAGGTCGCCCAGTCGCTCGATAAATCGTCCCCCGACGGCGATGTCCCGCAGTGGATCCCGCTCGATCCTGCCCCGCCGAGCCTCGGCGCTCTGATCGGCCCGATCAAGACCGCCGCCGTCGGCTCGGTCACGCCGCCCATCACTGTCGCCGGGCCGAACGGCCAGAAAACATACTGGCTGGTCAAAGTCGTGGACCGGGTGGACAAAAAAGAAGTGCTGCCGCTTGACCAGGTGAAAGACCTGATCCGCGCCCAGCTTCTTCAGCAGAAAGCGCAGTCCGACCCGCAGGCCCAGCAGACTTTCCAGACCGAAGTGCGGGATTTTGAGAGCGCCGTCAAGATCACCGCCGCCCCGCAGTATGCGTCGGTCGTGCAGGCGCTGACCCATCCGGCCCCGCCCGCGCCCGCAGCGTTTGCCCCCCCCGCCGGCGGCCCTGCTCCCGGCGGCACTTCACCGTTCGCCCCGGCGCATCCGTAGGAAGCCCCCCGCCCCAATTCTGGGGAGCCGGAAATTGGGGCGGGGGGTTCTTTAAGAAACTTATGCTGACACTCATCGGCCTCGGCCCGGCGGAAACCTCCGCCGGCCTCAGCTTCGGCGCACTGGACGCGCTCCAAAATGCGTTCGGCCCCAGGTTTGCCCGCGCCGGGACGCACGCCGCTTTGGCCCGGCTGGACGCAGGCGGCATTCGCTTCGACTCCCCTTTAGATGCCCTGAGCGACGGCGACGCGGCCCAAACCGTGCTGGACGCAGCCCGTGCCGGAGACGTTTGCTATGCCGTCCCCGGTCATCCCCTGTTCGGCGATCCTTCCTGCATTCCGCTTTTAGACGCCGTGCGCCGCGAAGCTATCCCCCTGCGTGTCTTCCACCCCGCGCCCTTGCCGTCCGACGCGCCTGCCGACTTTGAGGCCCTGCGCCTGGTCATGGCCCGCCTGCGGGACCCGCTCACCGGCTGCCCGTGGGACCGGGAGCAGACGCCGCAAACGCTCCGCAAGTATGTGATTGAAGAAGCCTACGAAGTGGTGGAAGCGATTGATGCCGGCTCCGCGTCCAAATTGTCGGAAGAGCTGGGCGATTTATTGTTGCAGGTCGTCTTCCATGCCCAGCTTGCCTCGGAGACAGGCGCGTTTGCCCTGCCCGAAGTCACGCAGTCCATCGTTGAAAAGCTCATTCGCCGTCACCCGCACGTCTTCGGCAGCGTCACCGTCACGGGCAGCGACCAGGTGCTGACGAACTGGGAGCAGATCAAGCGGGCCGAGCCGGGATATGAGGACCGCGTCGGCGTTCTCGACGGCATCCCGCCCGCCCTGCCCGCGCTGATGCGGGCTTTGGAGGTTTCCAAGCGCGTCGTCAAAGTCGGCTTTGAGTGGCCCGGCGTCGGCGAGGTGCTGGACAAAGTGGAAGAAGAACTCGCCGAGCTGCGGGCCGAGATTGCTTTGGGAAATACGGGACGGATGGGCGACGAGCTGGGCGACCTGCTGTTCACGCTGGTCAACGTCGCCCGGCAGCTCCAAATAGACCCGGAAGACGCCCTGCGGCAAATGACGGGGCGCTTTTCCCGTCGCTTCCACCATATCGAGCGCTTTGCGGCGGACACGAACCGCGCCGTGTCGGCCCTGACGCTTGAGGAAATGGAGTCGGTTTGGCAGGCGGCGAAACGGGAAGAATAGGCGCATGAAACGCCCTACTATACTCACCACTGCCGTACTGCTCGCGCTCAGTGCGCTGCCCGCTCTGGCTCAATCCGGCGCCGGGACGCCGCCGATGAACCCGAACAACACTGGATTGCTTCCTGATGCCCTCAAAGTGACGCCTCCGGCGCAGCCCGGCACGCTGACAGTCAGCAAGTCTCAGGTCAAGTCCGGCCGGCCCGTGCGTATGACGTTCACCGTAGTCAACACGTCCGGCCACCCCGTCACCTACAATTTTTCCACCGGGCAGCGCTTTGATGTCACGGCGGCAAATGCAGCGGGAACGGCAGTCTGGGACTGGGCCGCGCCTAAGCGCTTCTCGCAAAATCTTGCCTCGCTGTCCCTGCCGCCCGGCAAGTCTTTGATCTACCGCGCCGTTTGGAACGGCCGCGACTCATCGGGCCGCCCCGTGCCGCCCGGCGCTTATACGCTGTCGGCGCATCTGACATCCGATAACCGCCCGGCCATCACCGGCGGCGTGATCGTCAACACCGACCCCGACCCGACCAACATGGGGACGGCCACCCGCACCCCCGCCGAGGCCGGCACCATTCGCCAGGTCGCCCCCGCCGCCCAAGTCTCGGCGAAAACTACCGTCGTGATCAAGTAGCTTTTTCCGCAGTCTCTGCCAGGCCGCCCCTTAAGGCGCGGCGGCCGGGAGGCTGCTCAGTTTCAAAATGCCGGTGAATTCGCCGACATACAGGTTTCCGTGGGGATCAATGGTGAGAAGCGGCGGCGGCCCTCCGCTGATGATTGGGGTCGGCGCCGCGTCGGCTTTGCCGGTGGAATACGACGTAAGCTTCGTCAGGAATTTGCCGCCGGCGCTGTAGACCTTGATCGCTGTCCCGTCTACCACATAAACTCGCCCCCAGCTATCAATCGCCAAATTGCCGGGCGCTGCTAGTCCTTGATCGTTGGCGCTCTTGCTCACAATCTCCCGCAGGAACACGCCTTTTTGATCATAAGTTTTGATCGAGGCAGTTCCGGAGTCGGAAACATAAAGATTGCGATCCGGCCCCACGGCAATCCCTGCCAGCTTTGAGATGCCGCCATCCTTGGCAGGACCCGCACCAATGACATGAAGGAGATGGGACATCCCATCCACCTCTTCGACAAGGTTCCTGGCGGTGTTGCCGACATAAAACTGGGTTTTGTCGTAGACGGCAATCAGGGACGACTGCACCGGGGCGGCGGGGCTGTCGGGCAAAGTCGGGATAAAAAACCAGCCGACGAAATGTCCGTCTAAGTAAGAAAAGATCTGCACCGTGGAAGTCATCGAGTCCACGACAAAAAGATGCTGTTGTTTGTCAACCGCGATGGCGGAAGGGATGAAAAGATGTGCGCGTGGATCAAACGCATACCTGCCCGACATGACGACGATCGGCGGGCTGGTTCCCGAACGAACTAAAACAATGTCGTTTTCATCTATCACCGGAGACCCGAACATATCCGTCGGGCCGATGTCGCCGTCGCGCGATTCGAGAATAGTCGCATCGGACAAATCGGGATGGCCGATCGTGCCGGAGTAGTTGAACTGCGAATCATAGGCACGGATTGCAATCCCCTGGGCGACAACATAAATGTAACCCTGGCTCTCCACAGCAGCGCCGACGGGGCTGAATATCGTTGACTTGTCAATTCTGCAATTCAGCAGACCGCCGTAAGCAAATCGCGGCGCGGAGGCCGATAAATCTTGAGCGGCCAAGCGCAGGGAAGCGCTGCAAAGCAGAAGCAGAGCGAGAAAAAACAAAAACTGCCGGCGTGACCGGTCACAAGGGGAAGAAAGACAGCGAAACGGATCAGGGCTGATCATTGAATTCTCCAAATCTATGCTTCATATCTGTTGAGCCGTTCATGCCGATATGACACAAAAAGCCGAGGGCTGATTTTTGTGAATGCCTTTCCGCCCCTTGCCAGAGGGCATTTCGGTATCATTATATCACGAAACCGGCGATTGCCCTGCTAAACACTCCTGCAACCTACTGATGGACGTGTATTTGATGGACGTGTGTGATGCCCAGCACGAGTACCGTCAAGCACACGGCTCTTGGGCCGCGACGCACTTGGGCCGCGACGCACTTGGGCCGAGACGCTCTCAGTCCTGCGCCCGCTGCCGCCTTCCGTCCTTCTGCCTCGTCTTGAGACGCAACCGACAGCGTCCAAACTTTTCCTGTCCATGTCGACTCCCGCCTATGGGCCGAATGACGCGCCTCAGTTTGCCTGCCTTTCTTCGTTTCGGGTATACTGCCTTGTAGTCTGCGCTGTCGCGGAAAAAGGGCCAGGGCGGGGAAGTGTCTAGGATGGACGAACAAACCTATGAAATTCAAGATGGGGTACGTCGTGCGAAAGCGGCTTGGCTCTGCGGGCAGCAAACTCTCTTAGCTCAAGTCGAGGGATCAAACGAAATTAATTCCATTTCATTAAGCTGTTTGCGTTCGCTGAAAATAATCATTGAAGATTATGGCTCGCGCGGCGCCGACTGGGGCCTTAACGGCCTCGTCGCAAGTTTCGACGAAAATATGAAGCGCGGCGAGAGTGTCCCAAAGCAGGCACGAGAGCTTGCAGCCGCAAACGTGTAAATTTGCTAAAACGAACTGGCAGTGAACCGCTTCGGCAGACGCGCCGTTTTCTGGTATAATAGACGGCGGTTTCCAGAACAATTAACACTTACTTGATACGATAGAGGGGAATGGAATGGCAGACACAAAGCGTGTGCGGCTCTTTGAAGAGGGCAACGCTCCGATGCGGGACGAACTGGGCGGCAAAGGGGCCAATCTTGCCGAAATGAGCAATATCGGCCTGTGACTGAAGATGCTCACGAATTGACGTCAAGCAATGCTACACGCGAAGCAACAAGTCTTGTGGATTACGTCAGCGACGAAGTTGCCATCTTGCCTCCTTTTTGGAAGCCGCCCGTCGAGGAGGCAATCAAGAGTATCCGAAATCTCTTCCTGTCGTCAGGGGGAGCGACGTATAGTCCGTACTTCGGCAGCATGACTGCTTTGCCCTATATCGCAGTGTCTGTCTATCAAGATGCGGAAGCCAAACATTCTAAATGGTGGAACGGCAACAGTCTTAGTCCGTTCAAGTTGCGGACATTTATTGCCTCTAACAACGAACTGCTAACCGATCCGCGCAGCAGCATCGGTGTCTGGTATGATAAAGAAGGTGACCGAACTTATCTGGAAATCACCGCCGCGCTCCTTTTTCTTGACAAAGCAGACTACACGGCAGCGGTTCGTCAGGGCAGGCGCTACAACCAAATCGGTATTTATGATTTAGAAGAAAAGGCGTATATTGCGCTCGGCGGAACCGGCGAACTGCCGGAAGACGCTCCGCCTGTCTCTGAGAGGTTACCGAAGCTGCACCGTGGGAGGGACTTATGAACAATTTAATTGAGATTGAAACCTCTGAGGCAGAAGTGACTGTTGCGGGAGTCACGGCTAAACCACCGACGGTTACTTGTGTCTACTCCGGCAGAGATACTAGGGACACGAGACGAGATTTTGTACAGCAGGTTCCCGTGCAGGATGCCAATCTCGCGCACCGCGCAGTGTCGGAATTGCATCAAGGCGATCGTGTTCAAGTGACCATTGTGAATGAGTGGTACGAAGATAGGTGTGTCACCTATTTGAGCGGTTTCAAGCGAGTGCCAGACGTAGAGACAGCGGCAGTTCCCAAAAATGGGGCCGCGAACATTGTCCAAGACGACATAACGCAAATTATTTCACCGTCCGCACGGGACCCAAAGACCAAAGTAAAATACTAGAAACACGATAATAGAGGAGAATGGAATGGCAGACACAAAGCGCGTGTGGCTCTTTGAAGAGGGCAACGCTACGATGCGGGACGAACTGGGCGGCAAAGGGGCCAATCTTGCCGAAATGAGCAATATCGGCCTGCCCGTCCCCCCAGGGTTTACGATTACGACCGACACCTGCGTCGCGTACAACAAAGGCGACGGCAATTTCCCCGCCGGCCTGATGGACGAAATCAAAGCCGCCCTGGCCGTGGTCGAAACCAAGACCGGCAAGAAGCTTGGCAATGCCGACAATCCGCTGCTGGTCTCGGTGCGCTCCGGCGCGAAGTTCTCCATGCCCGGCATGATGGACACGGTGCTGAACCTCGGCCTGAACGACGCGACTGTCGAGGGCCTGGTTAAGCTCACGGGCAATGATCGGTTTGTGTATGACTCGTACCGCCGGTTTTTGATGATGCTTTCGGACGTGGCCTACTCCGACGGCACGAACCACCTAGCGAAGCATGACTTCGAGCATATCTTTTATGCGATGAAGAAGGATCTCGGCGTTACCGACGACTTGCAGGTCAACGGCGAGCAGCTTAAACAGCTTTGCGAGACCTACAAAGCCCATATCAAGGCAAACGCCGGGCGCGAGTTCCCGCAGGACCCGCTGGTCCAGCTTCAAGACTCCGTCGCCGCCGTGTGGAAGTCGTGGAACAATGACCGGGCCATTTTGTACCGGCAGCGCGAGAAGATCTCGGATGATCTCGGCACCGCCGTCAACATCCAGGCGATGGTCTTCGGCAACCAGGGCGAAGACTGCGGTACGGGCGTCGCGTTCACCCGCAACGCTTCCGACGGCACCGATGAAGTGTTCGGCGAGTATTTAATGAACGCTCAGGGCGAGGATGTCGTGGCCGGGGTTCGGACACCGATGCCGATCTCTGAGCTGAAGGTCCAGAACCCGGAAATGTACCGGCAGTTCGACGAGATCTGCACGCGGCTGGAAGAGCATTACAAAGACATGCAGGATATTGAGTTCACGATTGAACACAACAAGCTGTATATCCTGCAATGCCGCTCCGGCAAGCGCACCGGCCCCGCCGCCGTCAAGATCGCGGTGGACCTGGTCAACGAAGGCGTGATTTCCAAAGAAACCGCGCTGGCCCGGATCAACCCGGAGCTTCTGGACCAGTGCCTGCACCCGATTATCAAGCCCGGCGCGAAGTATGACCTGCTCGCTCGCGGCCTGCCCGCCGGCCCCGGCGCGGCCACCGGCATCGCCGTCTTCGACGCCACCCGCGCCGCTGAAATGGGCAAAGGCGGGCTGGGCCAGCGCGTGATTCTGGTCCGTGCCGACACGTCCCCGGATGATTTGAAGGGGATGCTCGCCGCCGAAGGCGTTCTCACTGAGCGCGGCGGCATGACTTCTCATGCGGCCCTGGTCGCTCGCGGCTTCGGCATCCCGACGGTCGCCGGCTGCTCCGACATCTCGGTCGGCGCCAATAGCTTTACCGTGAACGGCAAGACCATCAACGAAGGCGATCCGATCTCCCTGAACGGGACGCTGGGCGAAGTCATTGACGGCACGGTCGAAGTGGTGGACCCGGAAATGACCGGCGAGTTCGGGACGCTTCTCGGCTGGGCCGATGAGTTCAAGCGGCTCGGCGTTCGCACCAACGCTGACACGCCGGAAGATGTCGCGCTTGCTATTAAGCTCGGCGCGGAAGGCGTCGGCCTGTGCCGCACGGAGCATATGTTCTTTGCTGAAGACCGCCGCCCCATCGTCCAGGCCATGATTCTCGCTCCCGACGAAGACGAGCGCAAAAAGCAGCTTGACCTGCTGCTGCCGTTCCAGCGGGCCGACTTCCAGGGCATTTTCGAGGCGCTGGGTTCTCGTCCGGCGACCATTCGCCTGATTGACCCGCCGCTGCACGAGTTCCTGCCTTCGATGGACACGCTCATCGCCGAAGTCGCGACCCTGAAAGCGACCCACCCGGACAGCCCGGAGCTGGCTGAAAAGTCTAAGCTCTTGCACCAGGTCGAGTCCATGCACGAGATCAACCCGATGATGGGCCTGCGCGGCGTCCGCCTGTCCATTGTCTTCCCCGGCATCGTCGAGATGCAGACGCGGGCTATTCTCGAAGGCGCGATTGCCGCCAAAAAGAACGGCGCGGAGCCGCACCCGGAGATCATGATCCCGCTCGTCGGCCATGTCAACGAGCTGAAGGCCGTCCGCACGAACTTAGAGCGCGTCGCCAAGCAAGTCACCGACGCATCGGGCGAGACCATTGACTATATGTTCGGCACGATGATCGAGATCCCCCGCGCCGCGCTGACGTCGGACCAGATCGCCGAAGAAGCCGAGTTCTTCTCGTTCGGCACCAACGACCTGACCCAGATGACGTTCGGCTTCTCGCGCGACGACTCCGACAAGTTCCTGAAGCCCTATGTGGCCCAGAAGATCCTGCCGGGCGACCCGTTCGAGTCCATTGACCAGGCCGGCGTCGGCCAGTTGATGAAGATCAGCGTGGATTTGGCGAAGAAAGTCCGCCCGAACATCAAGCTCGGCATCTGCGGCGAGCACGGCGGCGAGCCGGCCAGCGTTGCCTTCTGCCACGAGATCGGCCTGAACTACGTTTCCTGCTCCCCGTACCGCGTCCCCATCGCGCGTCTCGCCGCAGCCCAGGCAAACCTCAAAGACGGCGGAAGCAACCGCGACCGCTAGAGCTTAACAATCAAAAGCCCTGCCTTGCGGCAGGGCTTTTTCTTTCGGCTCCCCGTTTCATGGTATACTACAAGCAGGAGACAACGACAATGGAAAACAGCCTGACATTCGAGCCGTCAGTAGACAATGCGGAATCGTTCCGCATATTTCTTCAGCAAGGTCTCGCGGAAATGGATCGTAACTTCGAGCTGATGGCGCGTGACCAAGTGGAGATTGATCGTTTAGCGGTCAGCACCGCAAAAACTCTCGCCGAAATCCATGCTCTCTCCGAGCAGACCGATGCGATTTTGGCAACCCTGAAAGTGAAATAGATTATGATTCCATGGAAGGAAGTTTCCGCAGCGATTGTGAAAGTGTTCACTTTGACGCAGGAGATGCAGGCTAACAAAGCCGACATCAAGCGCCTCAGTGAAAAAGTGGACGGCCTCAGTAAAGAAGTGCAGTCACTGAACCAAAAAACGAATGATCTCGCGTTTGCCTTGCAGCGAGCGTACTACGAAAATCAGCGTTCGCAGGACGAACTCCGGCATCTGCGCGAGGACAATGAGCGCCGGGACAAAGACGCGGCGCGGGAGCGCGAGAACCTCATTCTGCGCCTCGAAAATCAGCGGTTCCGAGTTGAACGCACCCTGCCGCCTCCCGACTCAGGTACACCAGGAGAATGAAAAGCGTCGAGTCTATTTCTGCTCAGGAAGTCGCCTTCCGTGTGCGCCCCTATATCACCACGCGCCGCATCGGCGATATTGCGTTGGAAATAGACGCCGCCCGTATCCACCTCCGCAATGGCTACTGGAACATCCCCATTCGCCCCTCCCGCTGGCCCAACCCATTGTTTCCGTACTACGAAGCCCTTGCCGAGATTGAGGACCAGGTTCAGGAGAATAAAGGCTTGAAGGTGACTATCGCTTCTGGGAAGCCGATTGTAGAAGGATAAACCCTGTTAATGAGTGATCGAAATGAGCAAGAGAAACTATATTCGTGTGCTAAATAAAGCGACTGCCAAACGAAGCCATAACCTCGGTCGAATTGGTGAACAATGGGCAGAGGCTATGCTCAGTCGAAATGGTTTTACGAACATACAAAACCTAAATGATGAACTGACAAACCATCGCTACGCAGACATTTACGCTGAAAAAGACGGACAGCGGTATGTCGTCAGCGTCAAGACCAGAAATAAGCTCCAGGCAAGCGGTACGTTGAATGGTTCGTACAATCTTTCAAGTAAGGGAAATCATTATGAACTTGCTGCGCTGGCCGAAGATGCAAAGCAGGCAAAAGCGGCTTGGATTGCAATCGCTGTTGAGGAAACTGTATTCAACGCCTACTTTGGTCTGCTTGCTGACTTGAACGGCAAAAACGGTATTCCTATGACAGAAACCGCAACCTCGAAATACCAAAGTCTTGCCAAGAATGAGCCGCACGAACTAAACTACTCCCAAATCAAAAATGTCTACGAAGATGCTGTACCTATGGGGCAGCAAACAGGGGCAAAGCAAATCACGGACGCCTTTTCAGGAACATATCCAAACATTTCTGCATGGGTGCAAAGCGGCGGACTGGTAGAACTGGGCAAAGACTACAATGTCCAGTCAGTGATACGCGCTCTTGATGAAGGTGGAATGATTTGGGAAGGCGAAACAGAGTATTCAACAATGGATGCCGCATTTGAGGCACTCGACGCTGGCATTGCCACATTTCTGCAAGAGCAAGGGATTGAACTGTAGAAGTCCTTAAAGTATGCCGCCGAAGCAAGGGCGACCGGACACAGTTGGTGAAGGGAAATGATTTATGACAATTACACTCATGCCGGAAGTTGAGACCGTGATTGCGGAGCAGGCGCGGCGGCGGGGGATGACGCCGGGGCAGCTTGTTTCCGAGAGCTTGCAGAAGCTGTTTGCTACACCTACGCTCACGCCGGACGAGAGTTTAGGCTTTGACGGTCATGTTTACGCTGGGTTCTCCAAAGAAGAAATTGATGTCATAGAAGAGATGAGGCGAACGACGACTTACGAGCAGGGCGTCAGCCTTTCGGACCACGGAATCAGCCCCGCGCAGGCTGCCGAACTGCGGGCGAGTTTCGCGACGTTTGCCGGCGAGTGGGAGCGCCCGGAGATGGATATTTATAATGATTACGATGCTGCGAAAGCCCTGCTGTAAGGCAGGGCTTTTTCTTTGCGCGATGTGCTAGAATAACTCCATTATGCCTGCCAAAGATTTGTACCATAATGCCGTCAGAAACGCCCTGATTAAAGATGGCTGGACGATCACGCATGACCCGCTCGCGGTCGAAATTGAAGGAGACCGGCTCTTTATTGACTTAGGCGCGGAACGGGTCATTGCTGCGGAAAAAGGCACACGAAAGATCGCCGTCGAGATTAAAACTTTCGGCGGCCCGTCGCCGATGACGGATATGGAACGGGCAATCGGGCAGTATGTTTTGTACCGTATCTTCTTGAAGCGCACCGAACCTGACCGGGTGCTTTATCTGGCTGTCCCGCAAGACGTGCTGGAAGACTTATTTCAGCGCGTGCCGGGGCAGGGGTTTCTGGAAGATGAACGGGGAAAAGTGTTCGGCGTTGATAACGAAAGCGAGGAGATTAAGACATGGCTGCCGTAGCTGACCAAAATCTGAATGAGTCTTTCAACGTAAGGACGGTCTCAGATGAGACGCTGCTGGAAAGCATTTTGTGCGAGTGCGCCAAGTTTTATGCGTTTCCAGATCGGTTTCGGACGCTTACGATATTTGACCGGCAGAACGGGCAGTTTCTGCTGATGGATGAGGGCTGGGACGGCTTCAAGCACATTCACCGGGTTTGGCTGCATGTGGAGCTGCGGGACGGCAAGTTCTGGATACAGAAGGACGGCACGGAAGACGGAATTGCTTTGGATTTGATGAATGCCGGTATTCCGAAAGAACGGATTGTACTCGCCTTTCAGCACCCAGGCCGCCGACAGTACAGCGAATTTGCGGTTGCCTAACTTCGACCTTCCGAGAAGCCCTGCCTTGCGGCGGAGCTTTTTCTTTGCACGGTTTTTTGTTGCGCGATGTGCTAGAATAACGGTGTCATGCCTGCCAAAGACTTGTACCATGAGGCCGTTAAGAATGCGCTGATAAAAGACGGCTGGACGATTACGCATGATCCGCTTCGGCTGCGTCTGCGACGCGGCAAAAGCCTATTTGTAGACCTGGGGGCGGAGCGGCTGCTGGCGGCGGAGCGTGGAGCGGAAAAGATTGCGGTGGAGATTAAAAGCTTCGCGCGAGCGTCGGATATGAAGGATTTGGAGGATGCGGTCGGCCAGTTTGTGCTGTACGCGCACTTGTTGATGCGCTCTGATCCAGGCCGTGTTTTGTATCTGGCGGTGCCGGAGCTTGCGCGGCGGAACGTGTTTGAGGAAGAAGCCGGACAGGTCATGCTGGAAGACGGCGTTGTGCGTCTTTTTTCTTTTGACCCCGACCAGGAGAGGATCGTTCAATGGATGTCTTAGGAGATTTAAAGACTTATCGTGCAGTCGTGGAGCGTGTGCTGACTGATTATGCCAAGTTTTTGACGACCGATGCAGATACTGCCTGCGAGACGGTCTTTGACCGGATGAACGACCGCTATCTTTTGGTGGAAGTCGGCTGGGAGAATGGCTACCGCATTTATGGTCCGCTGCTGCACATTGACATCTGCGGCGGCAAGTTGTGGATTCAGCAGGACGGGACGGAAGACGGCGTGGCGGGCGAGCTGGTGGCGGCGGGTGTTCCGAAAGACCGGATTGTGCTGGCGTTCCGCCCACTTTCTTTGCGTGCGCCGTCAGAGTTCGCAGTCGCTTAGATTAGAAAGATAACACGGAATGGAACTGGATCATATGGAACTGGATCATATGGAGCTGGATCATGTGGCGGTGCCGTCGGCAGATATTGCGGGGTCGGTGCGGTGGTATGTGGAGACGCTGGGGGCGACGGTGCTGTATCAGGACGGAACGTGGGCGTTCCTGAAGCTGGGGCAGGGGAAGCTGGCGCTGGTGACGCCGGCGCAGCATCCTCCGCATACGGCGGTTCGGATTGATGAAGAAGCGCTGGTCAAAGCGGCAGCGGAAGCGGGGAAATCTATTGACACGCACCGGGACGGCACCAAAGGGATTTATGTGTCGGACCCGGACGGCAACCAAATCGAGCTGATCTGCTACCCGCCGGGCGAGACGGTGTACGAAAAATAAGCTTTAGCGGGCGGCGGCGAAGTTCCACAGCGGGCGGGCATTGGAAAGGTCGTCCTGACTGGCAAAGGTGTATTCCACCTGGCAGGCGTCGAGCAGGGCTAGATTTTTCCACGGGATGCAGTAAACGTCGTTGGAGAGCCGGGTCACCGGCGAATGGGGCAGAAGCTCGGCGCAGCCCTGCGCCCGGTCCTCTGCCGAACAAAACTTAATGTAGGCGTTCCTCAATGTGTTCCTCAACGCGCGATCCCCTTGCTGTTCCTGACTTTTTACCACTGTTGTTTCTACTGTGCATAATTCATGCCAAGTCTGACGGCTTCGGCGAATTGACAGCCGGGCCGGGCTGTGGTATGATAAGCCGTAAGGGAAGAAAGCGCAGACGACCATGCAAGATGACGAAATTATCCTGTCCCCGGCCAAATTCAAAGAGCTGGAACACGAACTCGAACACCTGACCACCACCGGGCGGCGGGAAATCGCCGAGCGGATCAAGGACGCCCGCGCGATGGGCGACCTCTCCGAGAACTTCGATTACCACGACGCCAAGCGGCAGCAGGGGTTCTTGGAAGGCCGAATTGACAACATCAAGCAGATGCTGGAACGGGCCAAAGTCGCCGAGCATGTGGCGGGCGGCGACGTGGTCGTCTACGGCTCGACGGTCAAAATCCACGACAAAGAATACGACGAAGAGCTGGAATACAAAATCGTCGGGGTCATGGAAGCCGACACCACGCAGAACCGCATCTCGAACACGTCGCCCCTCGGCAAAGCCCTGCTCGGCCACAAGGTCGGCGAAACGGTGGAAGTGCAGACCCCCGCCGGCGTGGACAAGTATGAAATCCTGTCTCTGGTCTAAGCAAGATTTCAGTTGACACGCCGGGTATACTGGAAGCGTGGAAACAACTCAATCCCCGCTGCCGTCCTCGGCCCCGCCGCCGTCACTTGACAACTCTTCCTCTTTGCTGTCTGTCGCGGAAACCATGCGCCGGGTGGCGGACGGCATTGAAACTGTGATTGTCGGCAAGCGGCCCGCAGTCGAGATGGCCCTGACGGCGTTTCTCGCGGGCGGCCATGTGCTGATTGAAGACATTCCCGGCGTCGGCAAGACCACCCTTGCCAAAGCCCTCGCCCGCGCTTTAGGATTGGTCTTCAAGCGCGTCCAGTTTACGCCCGACCTTCTGCCCGCCGACATCACCGGCACGACCATTTTCAACCAGAAAACCGCCCAGTTCGAGTTCCGCGAAGGTCCGGTCTTCGCTAACATTGTGCTGGCCGACGAGATCAACCGGGCGACGCCGAAAACGCAATCCAGCCTCTTAGAGTGCATGGAAGAGCAGCAGGTGACGACCGACGGGATCACTTATGTCCTGCCGCACCCGTTCTTTGTGGTCGCCACCGAGAACGATGTCGAGTCGCACGGCACGTATCCCCTGCCCGAAGCCCAGCTCGACCGCTTCCTTCTGCGTTTGTCTTTAGGCTACCCGGACGCCGCCGAGGAAAGCCGCATTTTAGACCAGCAGACCCGCCTGAAGCCGCTGGACGCTTTGGAGCCTGTCACCAGCCGCGAAGAAATCCTGCGCCTTCAGGAAGAAACCCGCTCGGTCTTTGTCGCCCCGGCCCTGCGCGATTACATTGTGGCGATTGTCGGCGCGACCCGCACCCACCCGATGACCGCGCTCGGCGCCAGCCCGCGCGGCTCCCTCGGCCTCCTTCATGCGTCCCAGGCGTTCGCCGCCGTCTCCGGGCGCACCTACGTTCAGCCCGACGACATCAAGCGCCTCGCCGTCCCCGTTCTCGCCCACCGCCTCATCCTGCGCCCCGAAACCCGCGTCAAGCACGTCACCGGCCCCTCGCTGATTGAAGACATTCTCAGCCGCGTTCCCGTGCCGACAGCGCTGTAGCCCTTCAGGAACTGGCATTTTATTGCCCTTTGTGCAATGTCATACCCCAAGTAAAAGCTGCGAATGCCTGTTCCGATTCGGAGCATCAGTCTACTCGAAATACCGGCTTCTTGAGGGAGGCCGGCAACGGCTTCGATCCCCGTCGGAGCAACAATTTCATCATGGCTAGGTCATGCTCTTGCCACGCACACAATAATGGACCATACGATCCCGGAGCGCCATTTGGATTCGCGCCTCGGTCCAACAGCCGCGTTGAGGTCCACACATCGCCGTGAATGCCAGCAATCATCAGCGGCGTGTAGCCTAGCTGGAAGGGATAACCAGGGTATTTCCATCGCGTTCTGATGTTCTGCACTGGCTCCCATAGAGACGGCGGGTTAGAGCGGCGGCGTGCATCCACCCTTACTCCAGATTGAAGCAAGGCTGTGATCTGAGCATGATTCCCCTGCTCAATAGCCTGGAAAAGAGCCTCTTCATGCTCAACCCTCTCCTTATTTCTGTAAGCGAGCAAAAGAGCAATACTCATTCCCAGCAGCACAATCGCAGCCACCCACGGCAAATATTTATGAGTACGATTCTGGATCACGGACAACCTACCAATCCTCTGCCGACAGATATATTACTTCTTTGCGCCGATAAACGCGCTCGTTGTTGTTGGATCTGATGTAGAGCCACGCTTGTTTCTTGCTCTGCTTCAACCAGACGCGGCCCGTCGCATGAATGCCATGATAGAAAGTTTGGCGGAACGCTGTATTGAGCCACACTCAGGCTTGGCTACCGAAGACGCTTCCTGATCCAGTAAGCAGTCAGGATAAGAACCGGAATGCAAACAAGCACAAAAACAGATACTAAAAAGAAGCCCTGAAAATGGCATACATCATCAACAACTAAAGCCAGGATAATGATGACACAAACCCAACCCATTGCTTCAATTCCTAATTGTCCTAACTGAACTACCTTGTTTCTTTGCAGAGCAATCTTGTTTAGATGCTGTTGGCGAGAGTTTCGGATTTGTTTGCCCGGTGCCTTGTTCAACGGGATCACACATTGTTGACCGTGAACAGTCGCATAATAAACATCGCTCTGAAATTGCTTATTATGCGACTGTTGATGTTGACGGCCAGCCTTCTTTTGCTTGAAGGCTTGGTTCTCTGATTTTAAGATTTTACGCATCAACTCTACCTAGATCAGTGGCCTAACATCAAATTGGTCCGACTGGCTCGCGCTATTCCGCGCATTGTACCATAATGTGCATTACGAAAAATGTTTCAGAGTAACCGCCGGGCATTCAAGAAGCAGCCGGTGCTTGAGCGCCGGTTCCTTCTGCCCTATCGGGTACAATACTCCTATCCATGAAACGCTTTGTGCTGAATGTGGCGGGCCTGTTTGTGGCGGTGGTCGCGGTCCTGTTCAACCTGACCTCGCTGTACCTGATGGCGGCGATTTTGTGGCTCATTCCCTTTGTGTCGTTTCTCATGGGCTGGCTCATGCTCGGCGGCCTGGGCTGCTCGCGCTTTCTGCCGCTGTCGGCGACCGCCGGGGAAGCCGTGCCGCTGACGTACACGCTCCAAAATACCGGATGGCTGCCTAAATTCTATCTGCTCGTGCGGGACACGCTGCCGCGCGGGATTGCGCTCCTCGCCGGGCCGACGCCGCTGGTGATGGCGTTGTGGCCGGGTGAGACGCGGGAAACTGCCTGCCTGCTGGACGCCCGAATGCGCGGCGTGTTCGCGCTTGGTCCGGCGTCGGTGTTCTCCACGGACCCGCTCGGCCTGCAAACGTTCTCCCGCAAGCTGCCCGAAGTCTCCGAGCTTGTCGTGTATCCCGCCGTACTGCCTCTCCGAGACTCCTGGCTGCGGGGCGCGGCGGCGTCGGGCTGGCGCGGCGGGGCGAACGCCCTGGTGCGCGGGGACGGCGATGATTTCTACGGGGTGCGCGAGTACGCGCCGGGCGACGAGCTGCGCCGGGTCCACTGGCGAACGTCCGCCCGGACCGGGACACTGTCCGTCGCCGAATACGCGCAGGGGGTGACGCTGGATGTCACGGTCGCGCTGGACTTATCGCTGGATGCCTACAAAGGCACGGGCAGCGACGAAAACAGTGCGCTGGAAACCGCCGTGACGCTGACGGCGACGCTGCTCGGCGACCTGCTGCGCCACGGCCATTCCGTGCGGCTGCTCACGGCCGGCGGGCGGGACACGGCGGCGCGGCGCGGCGCCGAATCTCTGCCGGAGTTTTTAGAAACGCTGGCACGGGTGCAGGCGACTTCGCTGCAAACGCTGGCGGAGGTTCTGGCCGAAGACCGCAGCGGCGGCCTGCCCGCGACGCTTCTGGCGATCACGCCGGACTGGCCCGCGCCGCGCCTTGCAGAAGTCCTGCAAAACGGCGATGCGCGGGGCGGCCGCGCGTTTGTGTTTGCGCTGGACGCCGCTTCGTTCCGGGCCGGCGGGCCGGGCCTGCCGGATTCGCTCGCCGATCCGTCCGTCCTGCTGGTCCGGCGCGGCGACAGTTTGGCCGCGCTTTTAGAAGGAAACAGCAATGGCCGTCCCGGATAATGCCCTCGGCACGAATGCCCTCGACACGCGGAAAGAAGACGCGCCGAGCCTGCCGCTGTATGCGGCCGGGTTTGTGATCACGCTTTGCGGCATTCTGGCGGCGAACGCCGCGCTGACCAGTCCCGATTACACCTGGATGACATCGACGCTGATGCTGTCGGCCCTCGGCTTTCTGTTTTCTTACGGCGTCCGGCGTCTGGGCATCAGCGCCGGCCTGCTGGACTATGGATTTGCCGGGCTGGCGCTGCTGATTCTGGCGGGCATTGCGACTCATCAGCTTTCTCTGGTGCAGCTTCTGCCGCTCGGCGCGGACCAGCCGAACCTGCGTCTGCTGGCGACGCTGGTGTGGAGCGGCACGCTCTGGACCTGGGCTTTGCGGAGCGACAACCGGGTGGCGGGAACAACCGTGCCGACCATGGCGGCGCTCGGCATGGCGGCAGAGATTGATGTCAACACGCCGGTGCTGGTCTGCTTCGTCGTGTTTATTCTCACGGTCATCTTTCTCTTGATCCACCAGAACTTTCTGCAAAACAAAGGGCGGGCCGCCGGGGCGGACCGCGCTCCGTCGAAGCGCCTGCTGCTGGCCCAGCTTGTGCAGGCGGGCCTGTGCGGAGTGGCCGTGCTGCTGGCCGGGCTGCTGGTGATTGTCCCGGCCCAGGTCGCTTTTTCCCATCTGTCGCTGGCCCAGGCCATCCGCCATCTGGCCGCGATCCGCACGGACCCCGCCGGCCCCGGCAGTGTGCAAAGCTTTTCCGACGACGACAACCTTTCCATCGGAACCGGCGATGCGTGGTCGGCCAGCGCGGATGTCGTCATGCGCGTGACGCCGAGCGACGGTCAGCCGCACTACTGGCGCGGGCGCACTTACGACGAATATACCGGCGACGGCTGGCAAAGCTCGCTGGAAGACAATCAGCAGAAAATCGGGGCTGAGGCAGGCGGTCCCGGAGAAGACCGGCTTGTCTACACGCTGCCCTCGCCTCTGACCGTCGGCGATCCGGCGAACCCGCCGGGCCGGGTTCCGCTGGCGGCGACGTTTGAAGTGCGCGGGCGGACCCCCCAGTTCTATTACGCCGACACGCCGCGCAAAGTCTTGTTTGACGCCCGCACGGCGGGAGACGTATCGGGAGTGCTGGCCTGGCGGGACGGGCGTTTAGGTCTCACCGACGGCGGCGCGGTCCGGTTCCCGTACCGGATTGTCTCGGCGCTGCCGCCGGACCCGTCCCAGCCGGGCGTCGTCGACCGCCTGCGCTCGGCAGGTACGGACTATCCCGCCGAAGTCCGCCGCTTGTATCTGAGCCAGAGCCGCGCGGCTCTGCCGGAAGATTTAGACTTCTACCGCCAGTGCGTTGCCGATGCTTTTCAAGCACTGCCTGCCGCTCAGCGTGATCCCTACGACGAAACGGAGGCTCTTCGAAGCTGGGTCTCCAAGCGCTGTGTCTACACCCTGACCCCGCCGCCGCTGCCGGACGACGCCGACCATGTCCATGCGTTTCTCGGCGACACCCGCCGCGGCTACTGCGATCTGTTCGCCTCCTCGCTTGCTGTTTTATGCCGCACCGCCGGCATCCCGGCCCGCCTTGCGACCGGCTTCGCGCCGGGCGACCCGGACGGCTCCAGCTTCAACCTGCGGGCGGAAGACAAGCACGCCTGGACAGAAGTGTATTTCCCCGGCACGGGCTGGACCGAGTTCGATGCGACGGCAGGCACGACCACCGACGGCACGGTTCCGAACGCGCCCGGCCCGAAAACGTCCTGGCTGAGCCGCCTGCATCTTAACCTCGGCAGCGACATGGTGCTGATCTACCCGCTCGTCGGGATCATTCTCGCCATCGCTGCGTATGTCGCCAAGACCGAGCTGCTCGACCCGTGGCGGGAGCGCCGCCGCGCCGCCCAAGCCGCGCCAAGCGCCGCCCGGCCCGCCGTCAGCCCGCAGACCGCCGCGCCGTACCGCCGTTTGTGCGCCGCGCTGTCCCGCCTCGGCCTGCCCCGCCGCCCGTCGGAAACGCCCGCCGAGTACGCCGCCCGCGTCCTGCCGGAACTGCCGCCGCTAGAGCGCGAATGGAACGTCTTGCTTTCGTCCGCTCTTGTTTCGTCGCTGACACTCGCGTTTACCGAAGCCCTCTACGCCGACCCGTCCGGCCCGCCGCCTCCCGTTCAGCCCTGGCAAACGCGCGTGTCTGAGTTTGAAGCCGCCGCCCGGCGCGTCGTGCGCGGGCGTTTCTGGCAGCGGGTGCTGCGGCAGGATAAAAAGGCGATTAAGACCGTGCGTTGAAGGGCCATGCCATAAATGGCACGGCTACCCGGCGAAGACGCCACGAAGTACCGCTTCGCGGGACTGGGAACGGATTGCCATGATGTGCTTCTGTGTAGGGCGTAGGGCTTGCCCCTACCCTCCTATACGCTCTCTAAAACCGAGCAAAACAAGAACGTAAAAGAGGGTAGGGGCAAGCCCTACGCCCTACATAACAGATGTCTTAACCCCGCGAAGCGGGTGTTTCGCGGCGTCCGCGCCGTGTAGCCGTGCGTTTCAACGCCTGGTCTGGGAACTACCCCGCCGCAAGCGGCAGATACGCAGTAATGCGTAGCATACCCTCCCGAAGCGAGAAGGTGAGGAGCGATAATAGTATGGACATTTGGTCGCCGCCACATCAAAGACGCTCAGATAAAAGCCACTCGGTTTCTAAAGCGCTTGCCAGTGTTACTCTCGGCGTCGCGGCAGGGATGCTGAGTGGCGTTGTAATCTCGGTCGTGGTTTGGTTGGTAAAGTGTACACTTGGGTGGCATTATCCTTATTTCGCTTCGCATGGCTATCTGTATTTTCTTGCAGTCCCCATCGAAATCGGCCTGGGGAGCGCTATGCTGCCGAAAAACAAAGTTTTTGTTCTTTCCTGTGCCATTACTGCGGTTTGCGTTTCAATCGTTCTCGCCGCGATTTGCATTTTCTCGGACGGTTTTCCTGAGTTGGACTAATTATGGAACTGGATTACTCAAAACTTGCGAAGGGCTTTCCGAAGCCGATTGAAAAAGTGTATCTGCTTACCGGCAGTGACGACGCGCTGAAACGCGAAGCCCTGACGAAGCTGACGGAGCCGCTTTTGGACGCTTCGTTTGCCGACTTTGACCGGGAAGAGCTGGACATTCCGCCGACCGGGGCGGGGGAGCCGGGCGAGGCGGGGCGGAAGATCCTCGCATCGGCGGGCGGCGTGCCGATGGCGTCCGAGCGGCGCGTTATTGTGGTCACGAATGTGCAGCGACTGGGAAAAGAGGACCAAGACGTGCTGGCAGCGGGGCTGCCGAAGCTCGGCGATTTGACGTGCCTCGTGCTGATTGCCGCCGCCACCGAGTACGACGCCGGGAAGGCCAAAGGCAAGGCGCTGGGGGCGAAGCTCCTGACGGCCATCGGCAAGAGCGGCGCGACCGTGCTGTGCGACGCCCCCGGCGAAAGCAGCCTGGCAGCGCGGGCGAACGCGATTGCCAAAACCCAGGGCAAGACGATTGAGCCGGCTGCGCTGGCGTTGATCTTAGACCGGGCGAAAGCGACGGCGGCGGAGCGGGGCGGGGGCGGCAAGACCGGCGATGTGAACGTGCTGGTGAGCGAGCTGGAAAAAGCGATGGCCTACGCCGGGGACCGGACGACGATCACCCGCGCCGATGCCGCCGCTGTCGGGCGCGAAACCGTGCAGGACAACATCTTTGCGCTGATGGACGCCATCGGCCGCCGCGACGCCAAGCGGGCGCTGGCCGAAGCCGACGCTCTGCTGGAGGTGGGGGACAAGCCGGACGGGGTCGCGGCCCGGACGTTTGTGATGCTGGCCCGGCACCTGCGCCAGATCTGGGGGGCGAAGTATCTGGCCGACAAGCGTTTGAACGGCTTCAACATCAAAGGCGGCCTGCCGCCGGATGTCCAGCCGCTGCTGTCCGGGGAAATGCTCGGCATCACCCAGCGTCAGTCGTTTCTGTTAAAGAGCTTGCAGGAGCAGGCGCGGGAATGGAGTTATCCCGCGCTGCAATCCGGCCTGCGCCGCGTGCTGGCGTCCGACATGGCGATGAAAAGTATCCAATCCGGCCCCACGCTTGCCGCCGTCGCCCCCGCCGACGATCCCGCGTCCAACCTGCGCCTGCTGGTGGTGGAACTCTGCCGGAGCGAGCCATGACCGAGCCGCCATCGTGGCCTCCTCCGCCGGAGACGCCCAATCCGCTTGCCGCGCATGACGAGTTCCTGTCTGCGTGTGTGCGTAACTCAACGCCGAAGCCGCCGCTTTCTCGCCTGCGCCTCGTCCGAGATTTGCGTGGAGAAACCAGCCAAGATTTGCGTTCTTGCCTTGCAGTCGTCAACGATTTTTGCGACCGGCACTCAATTTTGATGCCTTCGGGCGGCCTATGGAATTGGACAGGATGCCTGCTGCCATTTGTCACTTTGGCAACGCTTGCCGCCATGAACATTACCTGGCTCGTCTTACAGCGGCGTCACGACGCGGCGGCTACTCACTTGGAGAGAGTGACGATTACAGCAGAAAGAATCAACCTGGACTTCATGTTCCTAAGCATCATTGTAGTAGCGACCAGCATCAATTTAATTTTTATATTTCGCCGCCTTGCGAAGAACCGAGTGGATGCTACCGAGGCTGTTGCGAAGTTTACGCGGTAGCTAGGGAACCGGCACTTCCAGTGCCGGTTCCTCACCGATAGGCGGTATGAGATTTGAACTCATGGACTTTCTCTTATAAGGAGAATGCTTTACGCCGACAAAGCTGACCGCCGATGCTGTTCTTAAGAAGTGGGAACGCAGGCTGCTTGCCTGCGTTCCCATGAAAATATCCGCGTCAAATATCGGACGCTTGGCGGGTGTGCTTGTAGTCCTGGCTGCGCTCCCGGACGACCTCTTCGGCCATCCGTGCGCCGACCCCGGCGACCTGCCAGCCGTCTTCCGCCTCGCCGTTCTGAGTCAGCTTCAGGTAGCGGCCCGCGACGGCGAACTTCGCCGGTATCCAGGCCATCTGCCGGGCATGGCCTCGAACAAGCCAGCATTGATGGTAGTAGTGAACAAACTGAGACATGATTTTCCTCCTCATAGGATAAACAAAATGGGTTAGGTGGGATTTGAACCCACACCCTCTGACGAGGATCGGTTTTACAGACCGACGCACCGAACCATATGTGCCTCCAACCCGTGAACAGCTTTCCTTGTTTGTCTTCAAGACCATGTGCTTCACCACATGGTCTCATGCATCACCACTGACGTCCAACCGGCAAACAAAAAGGCCCCAAGCGCAATGCTTGGAGCCGATTGGTTTCTTGTATTCTTAATGCTGCTTTAGGGGAGCAGACACCTCAAACAAACAGAAGACGCAATCGGCGGCGCGGCGTAATACGCCGTTTGGACGCTCTGATAAGCCGCAGACGCGGCAACGGGCGACCGCAGGATTTGTATCCGGCGACCGTCAGCGGCGGCAATGAAGTTGTGAGCGAAGTTCATCATGGTACGGCGAACAGTCTAGCACAGGCTTTCAGAGTTTGTCAAGCCTTGCCGTGAACTATTTTTGCAGATTTGCGGGTAAAACGGCACTGCCAGTCATGCAAGACCCCATTTTTACCCCAAGCGGCGAACAGTACAATCGACCGGCGAAGATTGTCACGCTCGGCCATTACTACTCGGCGGGCAAAAGCGCCGCCGCGCTGAACGCCGTTCGGGAAGCCCGTGCGGATTACAATGCGGGGAAGGTGAATGAAAACGCCGCCTGGACACGGCTCATCAACGCTCTGAACGCAGAGCGGCAGTGGCCCTTGAAGCGTCTGTACGCGGTTTTAGACCCGCTGCTCGCGCCGGGTGTCGCGCTGGCCGTGGTCCCGCCGCACCGGGCGTTTCAGGCGTTCTGGCCGCTGCGGAATTTGGCGCAAAAATTAGCCGAAAACGGGCGAATAGACGCGACTTCGTGCCTCATCCGGCACACGACGATCCGGCGAATCATTTACGGCGGCCCGTCCACCCGCGCTCTGCACATGCAGACGATCCAAGTGGAACACAAAGAGCTGGTGGAGGGGAAGCGCGTGCTGCTGCTGGATGACATTGCCAAAAGCGGGGCAAGTCTGGTCGCCTGCCGGGAGCTGCTGCTGGACGCCGGGGCGGAAACCGTACAGGCGATGGCGCTGGGACGGGTCATTGTGCCGGACATTCGGCCATAGGCCGAACACAAAGAACGAGGGCAGAGATGGGTCTCTGCCCTCGTTCTTAATTGATAGTGGAGCTAAGCGGATTCGAACCGCTGACCTGTTCGATGCGAACGAACCGCTCTACCAACTGAGCCATAGCCCCGCGCACAAGGATATTCTAGCACAGGCCCGGCGGCGATGTCAAGGGCCGCTACAGGGGGATGTCGGCGTTTTTGCCTTGAAGCTCCCGGTAGCGCAGCAGCTCCAGCGCGATAAACAGCGGGTCCAGATTGATGATGCCGCTGAGGCGCTCGATAGATTTCGCCAGCAGCCGCTCCTGAGTGTCGTCGCGGGCTGCCCCCGGCGGGGGCATTTGCGCGTCCATCGTGTCCGAGATCAGCTTCACGGCGGTTAAAACGAACTGGGCCTGGCCGTGCGGGTACTTGACGAACGGCGCGGCTTTGTAGCCGGAATTCAGGCGCTCGGACAGCTTTTCCCACGTTTGGGCGACTGCCCGCGCCGGCTGCGGGGCAGAAGGCACGGTCATCTCGGCGGGCGGCGGAGTGGCCTCGGACCGGAAGAACGCGGGCGGCGGCTCGGCGGCTTGATGTTCCGGGGAAGAGGGAGCGAAGCCGCCTGATTCCCGTGCTTTCTCGGCGGCCCAGTCGGCAGCGGACGTGCCGATGATGAGGCGGAACGCAAAAATACGCCCCGCCGCATCGCGCAGCGCTTCTTCAATCGCCGTCGTCGCCTGATGGTTCAAGAGGTGCGCGGCGAGATACTCATCCGACGGCGGCAGGCCGGCCACAAAGAAGCTGCCGTCAATGAGGAGCGGCTGGGCGGCCCGCAGGGCGAGCCAGACGGTCGGATCGGGGACCTCCTGCCGGACACGGTTTGCGACACTTGCCCAAATTTGACTTGGTTCCATTGCTTCCTCCTTTGCAGCACCGGGCTTTGCCGCACTGCGTACTGTCTTGCATTCTATGTTATAATAACAAAAGCCGATTTTGTCAAATTCAAGCAAATTTTGCCCTGGAGGACCCTATGATCATTCCCGAAGCCGCGCCGATGCTGACCTGCACGGCCAGCAACGACGGCTTTTTATACGAGCTGCTGCTGCGGGCCGACGAAGGCCGTCCCGCCATCACCCAGATCCGGCTCGGCCCGTATTATTTTCAGCCGGAACACCAGCCGAAGCCGCTTTTTTCCACTCTGTCTTTTTTGGGTTTGACGCGCGGCGGCCCGGAGCCGGGGTTCTGGATGCACAAGTCCGTTCCGCCCGGCTGGTCCCGCCTGCGCTGGCAGGTCGCGCTCGACGAAGCCGAGTCGCCGACTTATCTGGTGTCGTCAGGAACGCTCCTGCCGGGCCGTTCGGGCCTGTTCCGGTTCGTGTCGTTCTTCCCGCCCGGCGGCCTCCGCACGGGCCTCGAAGTTTACCGGGGCGCCTCGCGGTACGACTGCGGAGTCAGCGGCCCGAACTACGAGCGGTTCCTGCGCGGCGAACACGAACACTAGCCCCCGCCAGCACCAGCAGACAAAAGCCGATAAACCAGTCGCCCCAGCGGACGTATGGGGTCAGCGTGGAACGAGACTGCACCGGGGCGGCGACAACGGCAGGCTGAAAAAGGCCCGCTTCGGCCAGCACCTGCCCGGTCGGCGCAATGATCTGCGAAATCCCCGTGGCTGCGCTGCGGACTACGTAGCGGTCGGTTTCTGCCGCCCGAACCGCCGCAATCGCCGAGTGCTGACGGGCGGCGGCGGTGCGCCCGAACCAGGCGTCGTCGGTCGAGATCACCAGCAGTCCCGCACCCCGGCGTACCTGCTCGCGCAGAAAGCGTGGATACGACGACTCAAAGCAAATGGTCGCGCCGATTTTCCCGATGCCCGGCCCGCCGTCAAGCAGCGCCTGCGTGTCCGCGCCGGGCTTCATGTCAAACGAGGTGACGTGCAGGCTTTCTAAAAACGGCATCCAGCGCCGACCCGGCACGAACTCCCCGAACGGGACCAACTGCCGCTTCTGGTAGCTGCCCGTGACCGCACCTGCCGGGGTCATCAGCAGCAGAGAATTGGCGTTCTTGCGCTGCGCCCAGTCGTACTCAATGCCGCCGATAAGCGCGGTCTGCCGGGTCTGCGCGAGCTGCGCCGCCACCTGCATCCGGCTGACGTCGGCGGTTTGCAGGTAGCCCGGATACGCCGTTTCCGGCCAGACCACGAGGCTTGCCCCCCGCGCCGCCGCGTCCCGGCTTTGAGCATTAAACGTCCGCACGACCCGCGCATTATAAGCCGCGTTCTGGTGGACGTTTTGATTGATATTGCCCTGCAACGCCGCTGCCGTGAAAGTCGGCGCGAGATGCTCCGTGTGCAGCGTCACTTCGCCGTAAATGAGTGCGGCCAGAAGCAGGGCGGCGACGCCGCCGCCAAACACGGGGAGGGACACGGGGCTGAACCCCCGTGCTTTGAAGGGCAATTCCCCGCCTGCGCGGGCAGAAGAACAAAGCAATGCCACCTCAGCCAGCGCGACGTTGACCAGCACGATCAAGAACGCCAGGCCCCAAATGCCGGTCAGCTTTGTCACCTGCAAAATCGGCAGGGCGAGATGCTGCGTGTACGCGAGATCGCCCCAGCCGAGGCCCAGTGTCCCCAACTGCCGCCACCACTCGACAACCGCCCAGAGCGCGGGGACGCCCAGGCGAAAGGCCCAGCGTCCGCGCCGCGCCAGCCACTGCGCTCCTACGGCAAAGACGCCCAGATAAAATGCCTGATACGCCGTCACTAAGGCCCAGCCGAGAATGCTCAGGGCCGGGCCGATGATATGCCCGGCAAAGACGCCGACCCAGTAGGCCATGACGCCTAAGTAGAAGACGCCGAGCGTGATGCCGTGCCAGAACGCCGTGCGCTTGTTTCGGAACGGGAACAGTGCGAGGAACGGGACCAGGCCGACCCAGGCCAGCCAGCCCCAATCGAGATGCGGCAAAGCCCCCGCGAGAAGCAGGCCGGAGAAGGCCGTGAGGAGAAGCCCCCCCGCCCCAATTCTGGGGAGCCATACAGAAGGCAAGCCTAGCCCTGCGCTTGCTCGGTTCTTCTTCCGGCTCCCCAGAATTGGGGCGGGGGGGCTGTCCGTCTGCACTTTGCTTGTCAAGAGGCCGTCAATCCTGCTATACTGTATGTATGAAACACGCTCGGCGCACACTACTTGGGCGGCTTTTTTTCTGGCCGCTGCTGGCCGCAGGGCTGCTTCTGCCCGCCGGCTGCGCGAAATCGCCCGGCACCGGCAGCTCCAGCCCGGTGTCGGGGCCGCAGCTGATCGTGACGATGACAGTCGCGGGGAATATCAACCCGAACTATTACTACTACGTTTTGTTCAATGTCAACAACACGCCGGGGCCCGGCAATACTGCTGTGACCGGGCCGGTTCCGGTCGTCACCAGCGCCGACAACACCGGCAACGGCTATGCGGCAGGCGCATTCACGAACTATGTGGAATACAACGGCGGTCAGCCGGGCGGCACGAACTTCAACTTTTACGCCGTGGACTCGACCCTGTTCGTCTCAAAGACGCTCGGCACGGGCTACCTGATCCGGCCGCTGGCCCAGGGGAACACGCTGACGTTCCAGCTTCCGCTGGCGGATCTCGCGACTTCCAGCGTCTCGGCCACCGACATCAACAGTCTGGAAGTAAACTTCATCGCCACCAATGTCGTTCCGCAAAGCGGCCAGAGTCTCAGTACGCCGAAATACTTTGACGCCCTGTATCCGCCTCAGCAGGCCGGCAACAGCTACGTCACCCTGCCTATTCGGGACGTCAGCCAAGTAGTGCTTGCAAACACGTTCAACAATGTCAGCCTCGGAGTGAACGAAAGCAGCGGCGACGTGGCCCAGTATGTCAACGGCGTTCCGGTCGTCGTCACGGGCACAACGCCGGACGGTGTGACGACAAGCGACCTGGACATCACCGGCTGGAGCATTCAGCTCACGGCGGGGTCGTAATACAATTATACCCGACGCCCATAATTAAAGCGCAAAGTTAAGCAATGAAACGCCTGGATCGCTACTTGCTGGGG
Source organism: Capsulimonadaceae bacterium (assembly GCA_965277885.1). GTDB lineage: Bacteria > Armatimonadota > Armatimonadia > Armatimonadales > Capsulimonadaceae > JANXMY01. Next base: position 3,312,909 of record CBDIDS010000003.1, read on the forward strand.
GAGATGGTGCTGCCGTTTGTCGGCGGCATTCTGCTGATTGTCGTCATGCTGGTGGGGAATACACTGTTTCCGCTGATTGAGGACATCGTCAAGAACGGCATCCCGCCGCTGATTGTCGCGCGTCTCATTGTCTTCAACCTGCCTATTCTCATTCCATTGACGCTGCCGCCGGGAGTCGCGCTTTCTTCGGCATGGGCAGTCAACCGGATGGCGCGAGACTCGGAGATCACGGCGATCCGCATGGCGGGCGTCTCACTCAGACGCTTGTTTTTGCCGATTATCTGCGTCGGCATTCTTGCCAGCATCACGGCGTTTTGGGTCGGTGACCGGGTTGTTCCCTCGGCGTGGCGCGAGTTCCAGAAGACGCAGGGCCAGTTATTTGCGTATGCCTTGCAGGCGTCCCCGACTGTCGCCGAGAACAAAGTCTTTACGTTCCAGGACTACTCGTTCCATATCCGCGAAATTCGCAAAGACCCCAGCGGCAAGGCCGACAAGCTGAAGCTGTTCGGCGTGATCATTTACCAGAACCCCATCGGCCCAGCCAGTCTGGCGACGCTGATCACGGCCCAGAGCGCAGACTTCGACCACAACAACTGGACCCTGCATAACGCGCACACCATCGTGTTCGGTGCCGACGGCTATGTTTCTCTGGAGTATGGGTCCCCGACCGTGCGGCTTCCGCTGGAAGTGCCGGTCGAAAGCTTGACCGGCACCGGGGTGGACACGCCAAACCAGTATTCAATGGCCGAATTGGGCAGCCAGATGGCCGCTTTGGAGCGCACCGGGCAGGACACGACGGTCGTGTCCTACAACTACTACTCCAAACTCGGCCTGCCGTTTCTGTGCCTCGGTTTCGCCCTCTGCGCCCCGCCGCTTGCTTTGCGGTTTGCCCGCGCAGGGGCGTACATGGGCATCTTCTTGTCTATCATCATGGTCTGGGTGGCCTGGAACACCCTGCTGCTGACCCAGATTTTAGGGGTCGCAGGCCGAATGCCGGCGATGCTGGCCGCCTGGTCTCCCGCACTGGTCTTCGTCTGCCTCGGCTCCTACTTTTTGTGGCGGATGGAGTAGGAATTAAGAACCCCTCCCGCTCGTCCCTCGCTCCCTCCCCTGTTAGGGAAGGGCAAGAAAGCAATGTCTCCCAGCCTTATGCCAAGACGCAAAGGCTCAGAGATAATTCTAAGCCCTTCCCTAACAGGGGAGGGAGCGAGGGACGAGCGGGAGGGGTTCTTAACATAGGGTTAAACCTGCCGCCGCCCGGCCAGCGCCCGCTCAATCGCGACTACGATGATCGCGCCGAGCGCCGCCCACAGAATGCTCGGCAAGTCAAAGTGGGTGCGGAAGCCCCGGTTGCCGCCGGACACGAGAAAATAAATCCCCCCGCCGACCACCGCCCCGACAATGCCCAGAATCGCCGTTCCCCAAAAGCCGCTCGGCTTCGCCGCCCCGCCGGGGACGATGGCCTTTGCCAGCAGCCCCGCCAGAAATCCCACCACCAGCCACATGATAATTGAGCCGATCATTTTGTGTTTCCTCTCGTTTGTGTCTTTCTCCGCCGTTGATACCCTATCATGTCCAATGCCTGCCTGTTGCAAACATGAAGTTTTTTCATAGATTAGGAACACACGGCAGCGCGGACGTGTTCAAATACTATGAACAGCACACAAGAACTTCCGCTTGTTTCCCCGATTTCGATGCCCGTTTTTGCGCCCGCTCAATCCCTCGCCAAGCCCCGTTTGTGGATGCCGCAAACCGCCCAGTTTACGCCCGCCGCGCTGGAACAGCCGTGGGGCCGGCAGATCCGGGACCGGGTGGAAGCGCTCGGCGTTCCGGTGGAAGTTTTGAAGCAGAACCGCCTGACGGGCCTGCGCGGGGAAGACGAGCGGGCGACCTATAACAAGGCCAAGCGGACCCTGGCCGTGGTCAATGCCGCGCCGGGCGCGGCGAAGCTTCAGCCGATCCCGCCGAGCGCGGACTGGCAGTTCCACCTCGCTGAAGGCTGCCCCGCCCATTGCCAGTACTGCTATCTGGCGGGGAGTCTGGCCGGGCCGCCGGTCATCCGGGCGTTCGCGAACCTGCCGGGCATTCTGGATAATCTCGCGCACTACGAGAAGCCCGGAGCGGGCCGCAACGAAGACTTGGGGACGACGTTTGAAGCGTCCTGCTACACCGACCCGCTTTCATTGGAGCATCTGACCGGCAGCCTGGCCGAGACGATCCGCTGGTTCGGCACCCGCGAGAATGCCTACCTGCGCTACACGACGAAGTTTGATGCGGTCGAGCCGCTTTTAGACCTGCCGCATAACGGCCACACACGCCCGCGTGCATCGGTCAATGCCGACAGCGTCGCCCGGCGCTTGGAAGGCGGCGTCGCGCCCGTGTCCGCGCGGCTGAACGCTTCGCGGCGTCTGGCATTGCCCCGCGCCGAGGGTGGGGGCGGTTACCCTATCGGCCTGGTCATTGCCCCAATCATTCCCGTAGACGACTGGGAAGCGCAGTACACGCAGCTTTTGGACGACGCCCAGGCAGCGGTCGGCTTCGCCCCGGACATCACGTTTGAGCTGATCACGCACCGCTTCACCCCCGGCTCGAAAGAAGTCTTGCAGTCGTGGTATCCGAAGACTTCTTTAGACATGATTGAGGAGACGCGCGACGAGAAGCGCAACAAGTTCGGCGGGGTGAAGTACGTCTACAAGAAAGACCTGATGAAGACCCTGCGCCGCTTCTTCGAGGCCGAGATCGCCCGCCGCTTCCCGCAGGGGCGCATTTTATATTGGACATAGCAGGCAGAGCGAAACCGGCACTTCCAGTGCCGGTTTTTTTGTTGTGTGCTTGACAAACGCAATTCAACCTATTATAATTAGATAATTGGCTAATTATACAAAACATAGGAGAACGAAAATGAAGTGGCTTACCCTCCTGAGCGCCCCGCTGTTACTGCTGCTGACTTCTTTGCCGGGCTGTTCACAGATAAACCAGTCGTCCTATATGGAAAAGCCGGTGACTTTCATCGGCGCGGGCGGCGCCGTGCTGGCGGGAACGCTCACCCTGCCGGTCCATTCCAGTCAATCTGCCGTGCCGGGGCTAGTCTTGATTGCTGGAAGCGGGCCGACCGACCGGGACGGCAATTCCGGGCCGGTGCAGACAGATCTGCTGAAACAAATTGCACAGCGGCTGGCGTCCGAAGGCATTGCCAGCCTGCGCTACGATAAGCGCGGGGTCGGCGGCAGCGTCATGTCCCCGGCTGATCAGGCAAACTTGACGGACTACGCCGCTTGGGAGAACTTTGTCGGTGATGCTGCCGCCGCCCTGCACGACTTGCAGCAGCAGCCCGGTATAGATGCCCGGCGCACCGGATTTCTCGGCCACAGTGAGGGCAGTCTCATTGCCTTGCAGGCCGCGCAGCAGACAAGCATGACTCAGCCGCCGAGCCTTCTGGTACTGGTATCTACCGCAGGCCGAACTTACGACGTTGTCGTCAACGAGCAGCTTGTCCGTCTTCTAAAGCTTCAAGGGGCGACTCCGGCGCAGGCGGACTATTTTCTCTCCAAGAACCGCGAGATCGCTGCCGCCATCGAGCGTACCGGGGTCGTGCCGGATGATGTGCCTGCTGGGCTTGCCGCGCTCTACCCTCCCTACATCGGCAAGTTCTACCGCAGTGTTCAGTTGGCAGACCCAGCAAAGCTTGCTGCACAGTTCTCCGGCCCGGTGCTTGTCATTCAAGGCCAAAAAGATGTCCAAGTGTCTGCGGAGCGCGATCTGCCGGCGCTGAAGGCGGCACTGAGCCGCCGGACGCATGGCACATATCAAGTATCGCTTATTCCAAACGCAAGCCATAACTTGAAGCTCGTCACGAATGAAAGCGATCCGGGAATGGCGGGGCCGGTCGCACCGGAAGCGCTGTCTGCGCTGTGCGGCTGGCTGCACACCACCTGGAAAATGGGCGTCTCCCAATGAAGAGTGACAGCGTCTTCAAGGCGCTGGCGGACCCGACCCGGCGGCGCATCTTGCAGCTTTTGGAAGGCCGGGAAATGACGGCAGGCGACTTGGCGGAGCAGTTCGACATCTCGGCCCCGTCCATGTCGCACCATTTCAGCGTCTTGAAGCAGGCCGATCTCGTTGCGGCCCGGCGCGGCGGCCAGCAGATTTATTACTCGCTGAACACGACCGTCTTTCAGGAAGTCATCGCTGCCGTCATGGAGCTATTGCCGTCAGCAAATCCAGAAGAGGAACCCGTATGGAAACCCGGCACGCAAACCTGACCCTTCTCGCGCTGATTTTGGCGACGCTTGTGTATGATTGTGTACTTAACCCGCACTTGCCCGCCGTCATTCCTCGGCACTGGAACATCTACGGGCAGGCGGATGGCTTCAGCCCGAAAGGAACCGTGTATTTTCTCAGCCTGCTCCCTCTGCTCATTATTGCCCTGGTCATCAATCTCCTGCCGCGTCTGCGTGTGCCGGCGGGGATGAACCCGTCCAGCGCCATCGGAAACTATATTTCTGCGGCGACCGCGATTTTCCTGTTCTACGTCAATGTCGTCACCCTCCAAATCGTGCTGCATCCGGGGCTGTCGGTCTCGAAGCTGATACTCACCGGAATGCTGCTGATGTTTATTCTGACCGGCAATGTCCTGGGCCAAACGCGCCGCAACCCGTGGACCGGCATCAAAACGCCGTGGACTTTAGCGTCGGACTCAAACTGGATCGCGACACACCGCATGGCCGGACGCCTTTGGGTCGGCGTGTCATTCCTCGGCCTTATTCTGCTATGGCTCGGCCTCCCGGAGATCATTCTGCTGCCTGCCGTCCTGCTGCCGCTGATCATTATTCCTGTTGCTTACTCGTACCTGCTGTTCAAGCAAAGCGGGGGAGGCGGTGAAGAATCGGCGTAAAAAGCAATCCCCATCAACCCCTTGACATTTGCTCTGTGCCATAGTATACTATGGCGGAAGGTAAAATTATGGCGAACCCGGAACAACCCTTTGAGATGCAGACGCCCGACCAGTGGAAAGCGTTTTCGCACCCCCTGCGTCTGCGGATTTTACAGCTTCTCGCGGAAGAAGCGCGAACCAATGAAGAACTGGCGACCCTGCTGGGCGAGCAAAGCGGCAAGCTGTATTTCCACACCAAAAAACTGCTGGATGCCGGGCTGATCGTCCTGGAACGGACCCGGCAGAAAGGCCCGATTACCGAAAAGCTCTACAAAGCCGTCGCCCGGCAGTTCACCCTGCCGACGCCGGTGAAGGGCGGCGCCGCGCCGCCGCTGGAAGCCACGCTTTTGTCCGGGCTGGCGCTGTACCGGAGCGCCTGGGAAGAAACCGGCGGCCTGATTGGTCACACAGAGCTTGGCTATCATCTTGTCCTGCCGCTGGAACCCGAACGCCGCCGGGAGTTTACAGCGCGGCTGCAAGCGCTGGCCGCCGAGTTCCGGGATTCGGCTTCAAACGCGCCGAGCGCCGAGCCGGCGGCCCTGACCGTTCTTCTGCATTCATTCGATCGCGACAAAAAGTAAAAAGAAAAGGAACACGACCATGCACTTGCGGCAAATGGTACTTCTCGCAGCGATGCTGCTGACCGGACCGGCGAGGCTGGCCCACGCCGACGGGGTAGATGATTACTTAAAAGCGCAGATGGCCGCGCGGCACATCCCCGGCCTGTCGGTCGCGGTCGTGCAGGACGGCAAGGTCGTCAAGACGGCAGCGTATGGTCTGAGCGATGTCAAAGCGAAGACGCCGGCGACTCCCGATACACGGTACATCCTCGGCTCCTGCACGAAGCCATTTACCGCCGTCGCCGTGCTTCAGCTTAAGGAAGCGGGCAAGGTGGATTTGGACGCGCCGATTGCCCGCTACTTGGACGGTCTGCCGGCGGCGTGGAGCGCGATCACCGTGCGCGAGCTGCTTTCCCACACATCGGGCCTGCCGAACTACCGTAAGTTTCTGAACCTTGCCAAGCTGTCCGGCCCAAAATACAATCAGCCCGGCAGTGTCGTCGCGCTGCTCGCGGACAAGCCGCTCGATTTTGCGCCCGGCACGAAATTTGAATACAGCAACTCGAATTATCACCTGCTGGCCCAGATCATTGAAAAAGTCTCCGGGCAGACCTACGAAGATTATCTGGCATCGCATGAGTTCCAGGCCGCCGGCATGACCGCGACTCATTTGGCGGCTCTGCCCGCGCTGCTGCCCGGCCAGGCAGCGGGCTACAACGGGGACGACAAAAAACGCAGTCCGAACACGATCTTCCTGCCCCGCGCTCTGGACTATGGCGACGATGGATTAGTCTCGACAGCGGGCGACGTGGCAAAATGGACCGTCGCCCTGTCCAGCGGCCAGCTTGTCAGCGAAGCCACGCTGAAGCAGATGATCACGCCGGGGACGCCGACAAACGGCTCGGCAAGCTCCTACGGCCTCGGCCTGATTGTCGTCCCCTACAAAGGCCAGACTTTGGCGACCCATAGCGGCGCGACGCCCGGCTATTCCAGCACCATCGCTTATTTTGTGGACAGCCGGCTTTCCGTGGTTGTCCTGTGCAATTTGTGGGATAAGACTGATCTAGGGATGACCCAGACGCTGGCGCTGGAAGTCGCAAAGCAGTATCTTCCCCCTGTACCGGAAGAAGCTGCCATCCCCGACGCTGACCCGCAGGCGACACAGCTTCTGCGCCGTACCCTGCTGGAAATTGCGGCAGGCAAAGTTCCTGCCAATACTCTGACCCCGCCGCTTGCCGCGCTGATGACGCCGCAAACGCTTCGGCAGGTTCATCAGAACTTATCTGCGCTCGGCCCGCTGGGAACGCTGACGCTGCTGGCGCAGTCAGAGCAGGACGGATTGAAGGTTTACCGTTACCGGGTGGTTTACGGCACAACGCCCACCATTGTCCGAATGGCGATCAATTCAGACGGGAAAATCGCCGCCCTGCTCGCGCCCCAGCCGGAGTGACACGATGAATAACACGCCTAAAGCCGTTTTTCGCCTGACCCGCTGGCGGTGGTGGATGCTTGCCGCGTGTCTGCTGAATATCTTCAGCGTCGCGGTCGGTTTGCAGCACCCCACGGTTACCCATGACTTTCTGCTTACGCCCTGGATGCGGATTTTCGGCTGCGCAGGCATTTGCGGGTACACGGCGATGATTTGGTACGCTCATCTTTACTGGAAGCGTCAGCCGCCGTAGAAGACCCGCCGGCAGACTTCCCGCGCGGCGGCCATCTGCGCTGTCAGCGTGTCCGGCAGGGCAGGGGAAATGGTGGACGCGAGGCCGGAGCGCAGGAACAGGCGGTTTCGCAGACGCGCGAGGGCCAAATATGTTTCGGAGAGCGTTTCCCAATCGGCCTGGGTTAAAAGCGCGTCGTCGCGGAGGCGGCGGAGAGCGTCTAATGTGTTCGGGGTCCGCAGACGGGGGTGCTTGGGGCCAAAGCGAAGCTGAAGCATTTGGGCCGTCCATTCGATGTCCGATAGGCCGCCGGGGCCGAGCTTCAAATCGTGCGGGTCATGGACGCGCTCGGTCTCGATGCGCCGCTTCATTGCCTGCACTTCGTTTTGCTGGCCGAGTGTCCACGGGGTCCCGTAGACGACGGTTTCCGCCAGGGCCGTGAACGCCCGGCCTAATTCGGCGTTTCCGGCGACAAAACGCGCTTTGAGGAGCATCTGCCGCTCCCAGGTCGCGGCAGAGTGCGTGTAGTAGGCGGCGTAGGTGTCTAGGTCTAAGACGAGCTGGCCTGCGCGGCCTTCGGGGCGCAGGCGGGCGTCCATCTCAGAGCGGACGCCGAAGCGGCTGAGATCGTCTTTCAAGAGGCGCTGGGTGCGCTCGGCCAGCCGCGCGGCGTCTTGCAGATGGTCGGCGTCGGCGACATACATCACGTCTAAGTCGGAGCCGTAGCCCATTTCCCCGCCGCCGAGCTTGCCGAGGCCGATGACGGCAAACTGCCCTGCAAAGCCGAGTTCCCGGCGGGCCAGCGTCAGCGCCGAGAACAGGGCGGCTTCGGCGGCCTGCGTCGTTTCGGCCAGCACTTGCGCGGTGTCGGCTAAACCCCAGAGATCGCGGGCGCCGGTCTGGAGGCGGGCGCGGCGGGTCTGGGCCGCGATTTCCGGGACTGTAGACACGCGGCGAAAATGCGGCGGCCCGTCCATTATTTCGTCGTCGGCCAGTAAATCCAGCAGCTCCAGATGGCCGAGCAGCGTCTGCCACAAGTAGGGACTGTCCGATGCTAAGACGGCGAGGCGCGGCAGGAGCGTCCTGCTGTCGGCCAGCGTCCGGTAGAGAGCGGCGCGGGATGGCACGGCGTCGGCAAGCAGGTCCAGGCCGTGCAGGGCCGTGTCGGGGGCGGTTGTCTGCCCGGCGGCGTCTAAAAGTGCCGGAACCAGCGCCGCAAATGCGGTGCGATCTTCCGGGGAAATGCCGCCGTACTGCGACCCCGAAACGCTGCGCCGGAGTGTTTGAAGCGCGGCATCCGAGTCCGAAAAGCCATTATCTTCCAGCGCATGACGCAGGGAGGCCGAAGCGGCTCCGTCGTCTTCGGGTGCGAGTACCCAGTCGGCAAGCGGGGATGCAAAAACGGCCGGCGCGGAGCCGTAAAAGAGCCGCGTAAAGAGCGCGTGGGTGCGGCTCGTGTGCTGTTTGTAGTCGGCTAAAAACTCTGTGCCGTCCGCGTAGCCCAGTCGCCGCCCAAAGCGGTCCAGCTCGGCGGGATCGCGCGGCAGAACGCGCACCGGCAGCTCGTCGCGGATCTGCAAGCGATGCTCGACGTTCCGCAGAAACAGGTAGGACTCCCGGAATGCTGCACTCTCACTGGGAGTCAGCAGCCCGGCGTCCGTCAATGCCGAAAGCGCGTACAGCGTGGAGCCGCCGCGCAGTGCCGGGTTCGCTCCGCCCGCGACAAGCTGCATGAGCTGCACCGCGAACTCGATATCCCGGATGCCGCCGATGCCTTCTTTGACGTTGATGTCGGCATCGCCGGAACGTGCGACTTTCTGCTCCAAGCGCCGCTTGTTGGCTTGAATGCTTTCGATAAACGACTCTTCGACGCGCGTTCGGTAAACAAAATTGGCGGCCATTTCCATAAACGCCGCCCCGACTTCGGGATTGCCCGCGACGAAGCGGGCCTTTAGGATCGCCTGCCGCTCCCAGGGCTCCGCCCAGGACTCATAATACGCGCGGCACGATTCAAGAGATCGCGAGACCGGCCCGAACCGGCCTTCGGGGCGCAGGCGCAAATCCACCCGGAACACAAACCCGGCGTCGGTCGGCTTGGCGAGAGCGTCCCGCACGGTTTCGCCGAGCTTCACCGCGTCAGACGCGGGCATAGCGTCGCCGTGGACAAAGATCAGATCAATGTCCGACGCATAGTTCAGCTCGCGCCCGCCGAGCTTGCCCAGGGCGAAGACGGCAAACGGTGCCTCTGTGAGCTTCCGTTCTTCCGCGCTGATTTGGAGGGCCATGCGGATGCAGACATCGGCGAAATCGCTGATGGCTCGGATGGTTTCCGGCACATCGGCATAGCCGAGCAGATCCCGCGCCCCGATCCGCAGGACTTCCGGCGGCTTGAACCGGCGCAGGGCGTCGCGCCGCGCGTTCGGAGTCTTCGCGATCCCGACCCGCCGCGACAGGTCCGCCCAGAGAGCGTCTGTGTCCCGATGCCGGTCGCGAATGGCCGGATTGGTCAAGACTTCCAGATATTCTGGGTTCGCGATCAGCAGCTCCGCAAAGAACTGAGACGCTGCGAACAGCGTCAGCAGCATGGCCGCCGCTGCCGGATACGCCGTCAGGGTGCCGTAAGCCGCCGTCCGGCTGCCGACCGCGTCCGCCCAGCGTCCGAGGTTCGCGACGGCTCGGTCCGGGTCCGCGCTTCCTGCCAGCACCGGCACGAGGACTTGCAGCAGCGCCTCAAACGCCGTGTCCGGCACATCATTCCCCGCCATGCCCTGCAAGACCCGGCACGCCTGTTCTGCGTCGTCCAGCCCCAGCCCCGCCAGCGCGTCCGGCGTCAAATCAGCGTAGGTTGTAATCGGCATGAAGAAATTGTACCCGCAACCTCTTGACACTGCCGCCGGGGCGGGGTATCTCACTGTCGGGAGAACGCCATGCCCGCGACCACGCTTGACCCGAAAACCGCTTTAATTGTTGTTGATTTGCAGCAGGGAATCGTCGCTTACCCGACGGCTCATCCGATCGCCGCTGTTGTGGCGCAGGCCGTGACGCTTGTGCAAGCCTTTCGGCGGCGCGGCCTGCCGGTCGTGCTGGTCAATGCCGCCGGGGTGCCGCCGGGCCGGACCGAGCAGGCCGGTCCTCTGCGGGATTTTCCCGAAGGCTGGACCGTGCTGATCCCGGAATTGAACCGGCAGCCGGCTGACCACACGGTCACAAAATACAGCCGAGGGGCGTTCACGCATACGGATTTGGAAGAGTATCTAAAAACCGAGGGCGTCACGCAGGTGGTCATTGCCGGGGTTTCCACCAGCGCTGGGGTCGAGTCCACTGCCCGGCAGGCGCACGAGCTGGGCTTCAATGTCACGCTGGCCGCCGATGCCATGACCGATCTTGACCTGGACGCGCACCTGCACAGCCTGTCGCGCATTTTTCCGAGGCTGGGCGAGACTGGGACGACGGCCGAAATCCTTGCGCTGCTGGGCGCAGGCGGATGAGTGTGTCCAGCCCGCCCGCCGGCTTCAACCGCCGGCTGATCGCGCCGATGATCTTAGGCTCAGTGCTGAACCCGGTCAATTCTTCTATCATTGCGGTTTCGCTGGTGCCGATCGGCCGGGCGTTCGGGGCGCTGCCGGCGGAAACGCTCTGGCTGGTGTCGGCGCTGTACCTGGCGACGGCCATCGGCCAGCCGGTCGCCGGGCGCTTGGTGGATGCGTATGGCCCCCGCCGCGTGTACCTGATCGGCACGGCGCTGGTGGGTCTGGCCGGACTTCTCGGCATGTTCGCCCCGACGCTCGGCGTCCTGATCTCCGCGCGGGCGCTGCTTGGCTTCGGCACCTGCGCGGGCTATCCGGCCGCCATGTTTCTGATCCGCAGCGAGGCAAAGCGCACGGGCAGGGACAGCCCGGCGGGTATTCTGACAGCGCTTTCGGTGGCTACGCAAACGGTCGCGGTGATCGGTCCGACTTTGGGCGGCCTGCTGGTCGGTCTCGGCGGCTGGCGGATGACTTTTGCGGTCAATGTTCCTCTTGCGCTGGCCTGCCTGGTCGTCGGCAGTCTGCGCCTGCCGAAGCAGACCGCCGCTGGCGAGCAAAACGGGGAGGCGGGGCTGCGCCTGGACTTCGGCGGCATTTTCTTGTTCGCCGCGCTGCTGACATCGCTGCTGCTGTTTTTGATGCACCCGTCGGCTTCCGGCTGGCCGCTGCTGGGGCTGTCTGCCGGAGCGGGCGCGGGCCTGATCGCCTGGGAAGGGCGGGTCGCGGACCCGTTTCTGGACCTGCGGCTGCTCGGCGGCAACCTGCCTTTGTTGGGAACCTATGCCCGCACTTTGCTGACTTTGATTGTTTCTTACGCTTTCTTGTACGGTTTTACCCAGTGGCTGGAAGAAGGGCGCGGCTTGACGCCGGCAGCGGCGGGGCTGCTTCTGCTGCCGCTGTTTGCTGTCGGAATTGTGGTTTCCGTGCTGACGGGACCGCGCAAAGAAGTCCGGTTCAAGCTGCTGGCCGGCGGCACTGCCCAAATCGCCGCCTGCGGCCTGCTGCTGCTGGCCGGAACCGCCAGCCCGCTCTGGCTGCTGGTGCTGATTGTGGTGGTGATTGGCATTCCCCAGGGTCTGAACAGCCTCGCCAACCAGAATGCCCTGTATTTTCAGGCAGACCCGGAGCGCATCGGGGCCGCTGCCGGGCTGCTGCGGACCTTCGGCTACCTGGGCGCGATTATTGCTTCCGCCGCCGACGGGATTGTTTTCCGTCACGCCGCCGACACGCGCGGCCTGCACCATCTCGGCCTGTTCCTGCTGAGTGTGGCTGTTTTGTTTCTCGCCCTGACTGTTTCCGATCGCTCCTTAAGCCGGGTCGGTCTGCCGTCCGAATCTTAAGCGGCGGGCAGGTGCGGCGGGGGCGAACAGCGGCGTGAGGTCTGCGGCGGTCAAGGGTCGGGGAGCAGGCGGCAGGCCGAGGACGTAGTCGCGCAGGGCGTCTTCGCGGACAATGGAGACGGTAGGCCGGGTCAGCTCAAGTTCGGCCCCGGCGCGGAAGACGGCGGTGGTATGAATGGGAGCTTGAACGTCGCAGTCGACAAAGTAGTGGGCGACGGACTTGCCGGCGCGTTTGAGCTGGCGCGACACGCTGCCTTTGAGGGGACGGCGCGTGCCGTCCGGCCCGACCGAAAACCACTGGTCGCCGGAGCAGGCGAAGCGGCCCGTGTACGATTTGATTTCGATCACCAGTACGCCGGCCGGGCCAAGCACCAGCAGGTCCATGTCGCCCTGCCGGGTTCCCGGCGGAACAAAGTTTACGATGGCCGTGTAGGGATCGGGCAGGCCGCGCAGGGTATGCAGTACGGCCTCCTCGCCCTCTGCGCCCCGGTGCCAGCGGTTGTAGTTTCGGAGGGCGCGGATGCCCGCCTGGACCCCGCCGAGGCTGAGGAACGCGGCGGCGGCAAAGGCGTAGCCGCCGAAATGGGCGGCCTGGGTCCAGAGCAGCAGCCCGCCGCCGACCCCGCCGACGGCAAGACTTCCTTCAATCCGCATGACATGGTCGGCATGGCGCGGGTGCCGGATGACTTTCATACACGAAGCACTTTCATAGGGTTATTATTGGCGCGAGTGGAGACGCGCTGTAGGGGATCCGACACGCAAAAAGTCCGGCCCCGTTCTAGAATGGGCCGGACTTTCTGCGAATATATGGATGCTGTCGCACTTTCGGAGGCGAGGCTGCCATGCACGGTGATTGTTGTGTGCGAAGGCCCTTTGCTTTGCGTCCCTGCGTTTCCCCAGGTTTGCCTTTGTCGAGCAGCGATTGGCGTGTCAGACATTCAAGATTATCGGCAAAAACACGGGGCGGATTACCCCAATAATTGCCGGGTTTATCCTAAGTGGGGCTGAACGTCCCGGCGAAGGTCGAGACGCCGGTTCCGGCGGCGCCGCTGCTGTACTGCCCTTGTGCTTGGCCGACGGTCGCATTGTCTGCCGGGGAGCCGGGAGAAACGGCAACCGGGCGGAGCCACTTGACGTGGCCGTCGCAGAACAGAAAGTTCGAGCCGTCCGTATGGCGGCCCGTGTGCTGTCCGGCATCGCCGTTGCCGGCGTTGCCGGCGCTGGGACCAGTTGTATTCGCGGGCTGCCCCATGTCGCCGGTTGCGTAGCCCGCGGTGATGGAAGTGTTTCCGTTGGACGTAATGCTGTCGTGGCGGAAGCCGTCGCCGCCGCTGTCCATGCCCCAGCCGTCCGGGTCAGTGCCTTCGTTCGGGTTGGTCACGTCGGTCTGGTCGCCGACATACTCGAACAGCAGGACGGTTTGCGCGGGCGCGGCTTCGGAAGACAGCGCCTGTTTGCCGATGCGCGGCGTCAGGTTGACGTTCATGCCATAAGAAACGGGATATAGGGTGACGGTCGCGCCGTTGACCGTCGCAGTGGTCGTGGCCGTGGGATCATCCGGGCATTTGTAGACGCCTGCGGATTTGGAGTAAGGGTAAATCTCTCCGGCCCACCCCTGACCATTGTTGTTGCCCTGGTTATCGAGGCCGACGCCGGGCATCTGCTCGTCCGAGTCCTGCGTGTACTGGGTGAACGCCAGCCCAAGCTGCTTTTCATTCGACTGGCAGGAGGCCCGCCGTGCGTTTTCGCGCACCTTCTGGAAGACCGGGAACAAAATGGCTGCCAGGATCGCGATAATCGCGATAACAACGAGCAGCTCGATCAGCGTGAAGCCGCTGCGCTTCTGTGTGTTCATAAGTGTTCTCCTTGCAAACAGCAATTTGGGGATGCTGTTGTATTAAGCATGACATAACAAAAATTTGTTTGTCAATAAGTGGACATCTTGTTAGACGGGAAGGCCGCTGCTTTTGTTCATTCGGTTTGAGACGAGACACAAAAAAGCCCCTGGAACCTAAGTTCCGGGGGCTTCCTGCTTGTGCTCTGTAACAAGGCCGCGCTAGATCGTGCTGAACGTCGCGGCGTAGGTGCTGTTGCCTGTGCCTGCTGCTGTCGGCTGGCTTTTGCTGTTGTTGCCGAAAACAACCGAGTTCGCGGCCTGAGCGTCGGCGGCCTGCAAAGCGCTCGGACCGGGCGAGACGGCGGAGCCGCGCAGCCACTTGACATGGCCGTCGCAGAACAGCCAGTTGGAGCCGTCGGTGTGCCGTCCGCCGGGGCTATGGTTGAAGTCGGCCCCGTTATTCGGCGGCGTCAAGCCTCCCAGGTAGCCGGTGGCATACTGCCAGACGTTGTTCGCGAACTTGCCGTCACCGTCGCCCCAGTAGCCGATGCCGGACGGACCGGAGTCCTGGGGGTTGCCGTTGTTGTTGCTGACGGACAGGTCAATGTCAATCGTCTTGTAGATGTCCTCAAAGCACATGACGGTATTCGCGGGGGAGTTAATCGCAGCGAGGGCATTCTGCGCGGCATCGTGGATGTTGGCGTTGATGCCGTAGGAGTCCACGACAAAGCCGGGGGTGCCGGTCGTGGACGGGTCATCCGGGCAGGCGAAAATGCCTTTGCTTTTGGCAAACGCATAAATGCTCGGTGCCCATCCCGCGCCGTGGTTGTAAGTGTAGGTCCCGCCGGGGAACTTCTCGTCGGCATCCTGGCAATACTGGGTAAATGCCAGGCCGATCTGCTTTTCGTTCGATTGGCAGGAAGCCCGTCGTGCGTTCTCGCGCACTTTTTGGAACACAGGGAATAGAATGGCTGCCAGGATGGCAATAATGGCGATGACGACGAGCAGTTCGATGAGCGTGAAGCCGCGACGCGGCGACTGTTGAGTGGAAGACATCTTTGAGTTCTCCTTGGTGCATAAGCGCTTAGTGTCTGTTAAGCGACAAGGTTAGGATAACACATTAGAGCGCGATTGTCAAGAGGGAACGGGTGATAAAATCAGCATTGTCTGACCTGTCGGCGGTCCCGCCGGAGCGTGAGAATTTTATGAAAACTCTGATGCTGAGGAAGCCCCCCCGCCCCAATTCTGGGGAGCAATACAGAAAGGAGCCAGACGGAGAAGAAGCGAAGCCGGCGGTGCTCGGCTTTCTTTGCTCTGGTTCCCCAAACTTGGGGCGGAGGGGCATTTCGAGCGCGTAACGTAAAAGTCCCCTGGAAACTCGGTTCCCAGGGGACTTGCTTGAATGATCGGCGGATGGGATTACTTTACGCTGAACGTCCCCGCGTAAACGGAGCCGCCGGTGCCTTCTGCTTCTGTGGGCTGACTGTTTGCTCCCTGTGCGTCAGTGGTATTGACGGCACTGTAACCATAGGAGACACCGCTCAGGCGCAGCCATTTGACATGACCGTCTGCAAAGAGGTAGTTTGTTCCGTCTGTGTGGCGTCCGGGCGGCACAGGGGTGTAACCGACCGGAGTATAGGCAGTTGCATAGCGGTACGCACCAACATTGCCGTCCGTGTAGTATTCCGGCCCGTTTCCGATCCCCGACATCATTGGGGAACCGCCCCCGCTCGCCGCCGCAGCGCCGCCGTTGCAGGGATAAACACAGTTTGCATTGGGAGTAGTGACCGCTTCCGTGTCGCCGCTGTTCTCAAACAGCAGCACCGTTTTGGCGGGTGAAGTAAACGCCGCCAGTGCACTCCCGGCGCCCTGAGCGATGTCATTGTTGCCAATTGCATTTGATCGGCAGATATTCAGACCGTTGTAGCTGTAGGAGATCGGGTAGCTCGCTGGAACTGTGCCTGTTGCCGCGACGACGCCGGTAGAGTCATCCGGGCAGACGTAAACGCCGGTGGACTTGGTGTAGGGATAAAGCTGGCTGGCCCAGCCGACGCCTTCATACTGAGGCGGGTTGCCGAAGCGGCTCCAGACGCCGTTGGGGAGCTTTTCGTCGCCGTCCTGAGAATACTGGATGAACGCGAGGCCAAGCTGCTTTTCGTTGGACTGGCAGGAGGCCCGCCGTGCGTTTTCGCGCACTTTCTGGAAGACTGGGAACAAAATGGCGGCAAGAATCGCGATAATGGCGATGACGACGAGCAGCTCGATCAGCGTGAAGCCGCGTCGCGTGGTTGTGCGTGAGATCGAAGGCATAATAAAACTCTCCTGTAAACGTTAGCGTGTTCCTGCACTTGACGCGGTTAAACGCCGAGCAAGCTGAGGAACACTATCAGCATAACACAGTTCGCGTCCAATGTCAATATCATTTTTATAATAAATCAACTCGTGACGCCGTACCGGCGGAACTGGTTTGCTGCGAATGCGAGGCCGGATGCTATTCTTTCGCGTTTTTCCGTGCGCTTGACAAATACCGCTGCTGCTCGTAGAATAGAGACATGACGCTCAGGAGAAACCCATCAGGAGAAACCCATCAGGAGAAACCCATCAGGAGAAACCCATGAACACACGCATCGTTCTTTCGGCGGCGCTCGCCGCAGGCGTTTTCTTTGCCCCGGCGCTTTCCCAGGCCCAGTCACCCGCCGCGCCGCCGCCGCCGCCGCCGTCTCTTGACCAGAGCCGGCAGGCAAAAATCGAGCGCCTGCAAGCCCAGGTGAGTGCACTTCAGGCGCAGGTCAAGCGGCTGAAAGCGCAGGTTCGCGCGTCGTCGCCGTTTGGGGTCATCAGCCCGTTCGACAAAGCTCCGAAATACAACAGTGCGCCGTTCCAAATTGCGCCGTTCCAAAGTCCGGGTATTCAAGGCTTTGGCGGGCAGGGCTTTGGCGGACAGGGGCAGCCGCCCCAAATTCTCGTGCCACGGATTTACTCGAACATCCCGCCCTGCTCGATCATTTTGATTGACCGGAAGACGCGCTCACGATGAGGGCATTAAGAACCCCTCCCGCCCTGCTTCGCGGGGTCCCTCCCCTGTTAGGGAAGGGCTTCAGATGATACTCTGAGGCTATGCGTCTTGGCGAGAGGCAGAGCCTTTTAGCAAAAGACGGCTTTGTTGCCCTTCCCTAACAGGGGAGGGACCCCGCGAAGCAGGGCGGGAGGGGTTCTTAATGCAACGGCCAAGCGGGTACAATCTGCGTCTATGGCAAGAAGACGGAAGCAGAAGATTACCCCCCGCGCCCTGCTGGAACTGAAGATGCCGGGGGAAGTGCAGGTCGCGCCGGACAGTGTGCGGATTGTGTACGGAGTCAGCGAAACCAACTGGGACGACAACGCCGTCACCCAGCATTTGTTTCTGCTCAAAATCGGGTCGGACGCGGAGCCGAGGCAGATCACGCGCGGGCGGGGCAACGAAACCGAGCCGCGCTGGTCGCCCGACGGGAACTGGCTGGCATTTCTCTCAGACCGCGAAGACGAAGGCGGCAGCGACGAAGACGAGCCGACCTCGCAGGTCTGGCTGCTGCCGACCGACGGCATGGGCGGGGAGGCGGAAAAGCTGACCGATG
The DNA here is from genome assembly GCA_965277885.1 of Capsulimonadaceae bacterium. Taxonomy (GTDB): domain Bacteria; phylum Armatimonadota; class Armatimonadia; order Armatimonadales; family Capsulimonadaceae; genus JANXMY01. The sequence goes on from CBDIDS010000003.1 coordinate 3,330,381, forward strand.
CGCCCAAAGGCGTCGGCGCGTATGAATGGCTGCCGGACTCGGCGGGCGTGGTCTATGTCGCGTTGGAGCCGCGCCCGAAGCCGCTGGAAGAATACCGGGAAGACAAACAGGAGCGCAAGGACGACGCGGTGGTGGAGCGAGTTGAAAAGTTTCGGCAGCAGATCTGGCGCATTGACCGCGAAGGCAAAAAGCCGAAGCTGGTCCACCCCGGCGACTTCGGGCTGGGCGAGATCGCGGTTGCTCCCGATGGCAAAACCGTCGCCTTCACGACCAACTACACCGGCGAAGTCAACGATTATCATAAGTGCGATGTTTGGACCGTGGCGATGGACGGCGCGGATGCAAAGCCGCTCAGCGATGGTCCCGGCGGCAAGTTCCACCCTGTCTGGACCCGTGACGGCTCCCAGGTGCTGTATGTGGCGTCGCTCGACCCGGATCTGTCCTACTCGCAGCCCAATTTGTACGCCGTCTCGGCGGGAAAGAAAACCGATCCGGTCAATCTGACGGCTGATTTCCCCCACGACCTGACCGGCTGGCACGGCGTTCATCTGGACGCCGAGGGCCGGATTTACGCGCTGGCCGCCGTCGGCACGACCACCGCCATTTTTCGTTATGACGGCGCGGCCTGGCAGAGTGTCGCTGAGAACGACGAGCATCTGCACGATTACGCTGTCGCCCCCAATGGCGGCCTGGTGTATGTGTCCAGCTCGGCGATGGATGTGCCGGAGCTGTGCTGGCTGGCCCCCGGCAAGAAGCGCCCGGAAACGCTGACCGACCTCAACCAGGACTGGGCGGACAGCTACGCGCTGGCCCCGACACAGCTTGTTTCCTGGAAGTCTCCGGACGGGCTGGAAATCGAAGGTCTGCTCACCCTGCCGGTCGGCGCAAAAGACGGCGAAAAGCTGCCTTTGATTGTCAGCCTGCACGGCGGGCCGCACGGGCGGACCGTGCAGGCGCTGTCCCCCTACACGGCCTGGCAGACGTGGGCCGCCGAAGGCTACGCGGTCTTGTCGCCGAACTACCGGGGCAGCGAAGGCTACGGGAATGCGTTCAGCACGGCGAACCGCCATGACCTCGGCGGCGGCGACGCGGCGGACATTCTGGCCGGGATTGACCAGGCCATTGCCGAAAACATCGCCGACCCGGACCGCCTCGGTGTCATCGGCTCCTCCTACGGCGGCTACCTTGTCAACTGGCTCATCGCCAAAACAAAGCGCTTCCGGGCCGCCGTCTCCCAGTTCGGCATCTTCTCGCTTGCCACCGATTTCTCCAATTCCCAGGCCCCGCGCTGGGAAACCGAGTATCTCGGCGGCTCCCCGTGGGACATCCCTGCGCTCTACGCCGAGCGTTCCCCCGCGACTTATGTTCAGGACATCGAAACCCCTGTGCTGATCATGCACGGCGACCTCGACCCGAACACGTTCATCGCCAATTCCCAGGAAATGTACCAGGCCCTGCACCTTTTGGGAAAGACCGCCGAGTTTGTCCATTACCCCCGCGAGGGGCATGGATTGGGCGAGCCGCAGCACCGCTTGGACGAGCTGCGCCGCTGCTTGTCCTGGTTCGACAAGTACCTCAAGGCCGGCGCAAACACCGTCCACCGCACCGGCGACAAGCTCGTTCAAGAGGGCTGGGAGCTGACGGTGACTTCGGCGACTTTAGAGGCTTATGCCGGACGCTCCGAAGAAGGCCCGCGCTGCGTCGAGATCGCCTTTGTCCTGCGCGACCTCACCGAAACCCGCCGTTCTTTGACCCTGAAACCCGCCGACTTTTCCCTCACCCGCACCGTCCCGCCCGGACGCCCCGCCCGTCCCCTCGGCCTGCCCGTGACCGTTCTGGGCCAGCGGGCGCTCGCCGAAACCCGAAATTGGACTGTCCCTTACATTCCCGGCAAAGACGACCGCGCCCTGTCCGCCCCCTTTGCTCTGACGTTCCGCCTGCCCGCCACCGGCGGAACCTACCAGTTCACCGCGCTCGGCTTCCCCCCTGTCACGCTCGATGTCCCGGCGGCGGACAAGACGGATGAAGAGAAGAAAGAAGACAAAGAACAGAAAGCAAAATAGCGATGGCGCGGCAAAAAGTAGAAGGCAACCAACCTTTTGCATAAGTCGGAGTGCACCGCCCAGATTTGGAATAGGAACCCGGATTGGAAATCCGGGTCTTCTGCACAGCGATTGTCTGCCTTCGCAGACAATCGCACTTCAAAAGCCCTGGAACTTTATTCCAGGAACTTCCTAAAACCAGCGATTGACTTGGAAAACCGAACAAATCAAAGCCCAAAATTATGCGCGTACAATGCTTTGACTTTTGCCGCTTCCTCACCTGTGAGTGCAGGCGTGTCGGGGGCGGCGCAGAGTTCTTCTAATTGGCGCTCATCATAGATATTCGGCAGGGCGGTCGCAAGCAGCGGCTCGGACCAGAGCCACTGCAAAGCCGCCTGGCCGAGCGTGCGGCCTGTCCCGCGCACGAGAAAGTCAAGCTGCTCGATCTTTTTGAGGCCGTCGTCAAGCCACGCTTTGCGCTTTTCATTGGTGGAGACGCGGAAATTGCGGTGATCGCCGGGCGCAAACTCGGTGTCGGCAGTGTAGGAGCCTTCGAGTAATCCTGACGCATGGGGGACGCGGCACATGACCCCGCCGCCGGTCTCGCGGGCCGCCGCAAAGACATCTGCGCCCAGCATCTGTTCGAGTAAGTTAAAGATAATCTGCACGGAGGTCATCTGGCGGGTGCGGAACGCGGTTGCGCCTTCTTCGGCCTGCCGGATGTCAATGGCCGGGCCGAGCGCCGCGCCGTAGTGCCGGATTTTACCCTCGGCTTTGAGGTCTTCAAGAGCCTCGAAGAGGTCGTCGCTTCGGAGGGCGTCTTCGCGGCAGTTATGAAGCTGGTACAAGTCAATATAGTCGGTGTTGAGGCGCTTCAAGCTTTCCTCGCAGGCCCGCTTGACGAACGCCGGGGACCAGTCGTGGGGGCGCTCGCGCTGGCCGGGCTGCTCGCCGGGGGCCGTGTACCAGTCGTAGCCGAACTTGGTGGCAATGGTCATTTCCGAGCGACGGCTGCCTAATGCTTCAGCCAGAATGGTCTCGCCGAGGCCGTCGCCGTAGACATCGGCGGTGTCATAGAAGGTCACGCCCAGCTCAAACGCCCGGCGCAGCAGGCGCAGGCGGACGGCTTCATCGGTGACGCCCCACATGCGCGTACTCACAGTCCAGACGCCGAAACCGACGACCGACGCTTTCAAGTCTGTTGTTCCAAAATTACGATACAGCATAATCACTCCGCCACTTCTAATCCGTCTCAAATAAATAGGCGACGCGGCAGGAAAAGCCGGGCAGAATGCCTCCGGCATCCAGGACTCCGTCTGCGCCGAGCGTCTGCGTGTCGGCCGGCGACGTGAAGACAACCACTTCCTGCCGCTCCGGGAAGACGTGCCACACCTGGATCGCGCCGCCGTCGAAATACTCCTGCACTTTTCGCATGATGCCGGCTTTGCGCTCGGACGGCGAGATAATCTCCACGCAAAGATCGGGAGCCAGATCACCGAATGTGTCCGGCGCATGGCCGCTGGGAAACCGCTCTTTGCGCGTATAAGACACATCCGGGGCGCGGACATTGCCGTCTTTCATGCGGAAGCCGCCTTGACCCGTAGTAACGATGCCGCGCCCACGCGCTAATGGCCCCAGACGCAGGATAAGATTCAGGCCTATTTCTTCATGTTTGATACTTGTCGGCACTTCCGTGAGCCTCCCATCTTCCATTTCCCACTTGCGCCCGTCGCGCGGCAGGCGCATCAACTCGTCTTCCGTGATCGGCATTCCAGGATAAATTGTGCGTTCTTGAACTTCGGCTTCTGCAATCGCCATTTGGGGTTCCTCCTGATTCTGACATTGCCATTATACCCCGCGAACAGGCCGGGTATAATGCAGGAATGATCCTCCTGCTGAACGGCTCCATCAACGCCGGGAAGACAACGGTCTCCAAGCAGATTGTCCAGCTTCTGCCGCGCACCGCGCATGTGGAGGTAGACGACCTGCATGACTTTATAGAATGGATGCCGCTCCTGGAAGCTATTCCGCTCTGCCTGAAAAATGCCGCTGCCGTCACGCGCAATTTCGTCACCTTTGGACTGAACGTAGTGATCAGTTGCCCGTTGCGACAAGAGGATTACGACTATCTCCTGCGCGAGCTTCAGCCGCTCGGTGTTCCGATCCATTGTGTCACGCTTAACCCCAGCATGGCCGTCGCGCTGACCAAGCGCGGAGCGCGGGAGTTGACCGAGTGGGAGTTGCAGCGTATTCCGCAGCTTTACGCCGAAGGCATTCCCAGTCCGGCGTTCGGCATCATCATTGACAACGCACATCAAACGCCGGAAGAAACGGCACGGGAGATTATCAGCTTTGTTGTCCCATAAACCGTTTCAAGAGCGTATCTATCAGGGATCGTATATAAACTTCTTGGTCCTGAACCGGTATGAAGTAGCGACGGCAACCCCAGATAAGCCTTACCTCGTCATCTCCATTACCGACCCGGAGCGCGAAGAAGCGGCCCTCGCGGAGTCGCCGAACCGACGCGCCGTTTTGCGCCTGCGGTTCCATGACAAAGGCATTCGCCGCCCGCTTGCCGAAGGCAAAGTTGCAATGACGCCCGCAGAGGCACAGACCATCCTAGACTTCGTGCAGGCACATAGGCAGGAAGTAAAGCTGATCGTCTGCCAGTGCGAGGCTGGCATCAGCCGCTCGGCGGCAATCGCGGCGGCGCTATCTCGCGTCGTACAAGGTGAGGACCATTTCTTCTTCGCACACTATGCGCCGAACGATTACATCTACAACACATTGCTGGAAGCAGCAGGCTTAGGAAAGTAAACCATGCTTCAAGAGACACTCACGACGGCGCTGAAAGAATGGGCGGTGACTCAGCGGTCGCTGCTGGAAGGGCATCAAATCATCCTGCTTCGCAAGGGCGGGCTGGTGGAAGACACCGGCGACTTTGACCTCAAAGCGCGGCAGTTTTTGATTTACCCGACCTATGAACATGAGACGGAGCGGGCGGGGGACTTGCAGCCGTGCTTTGGGCAGTGGCTGAAAGAGGAAGAAGCGCGGAAGCTGACGCCTGGGGAGATACGGATTGAAGCGGCGGCGGAAGTCTCCGACGTGGTGCGGGTGGACGACCGGGCAAAGCTGCTCAATCTGGCCCCGCAGCACATCTGGAGCCCGCAGTTCATTGACGGGCGCTACGACTGGGAGCCGTACAAGCCGGTCTTTGTGCTTCTGCTGCGGGCGTATGCGCTGGCGTCGCCCCTGATTACCCCTGTTTCCCGCGCTTACGGCGGCTGCCGGTCCTGGATTGAGCTGGACCAGCCGATTTCCACTGCCGGCGCAGGTCCGGCGATCTCGGACGAGCGCTATGCCCGCCGCCGCGAGCTGACTTTGACACTGTTAGGAGAATAACCGATGGCGATCTGCGAGTTCCACCTGAACCAGAACAACGTGCTGGAAAAGATGACATCTTTTGTGGCGATTGTGCCGGACGACAAACCCGGCCCGTTCCCGGTGCTATACCTCCTGCACGGTCTGTCCGACGACCACACGGCGTGGACCCGGCGCAGCAATGTCGAGCGGTATGTCGGCGGCCTGCCGCTGATCGTGGTCATGCCGAACGGCGAGCGTTCTTTTTATACCGACTCCCAAAGCAACCCGAAGGCAGCGTTTGAGACGTTTCTCACCCGCGATTTAGTCGGCTTCGTAGACCGGACGTTCCGCACGATCCCGGCCCGCGAAGGCCGCGTTCTGGCGGGGCTTTCAATGGGCGGGTACGGCGCGGTCAAGCTCGCACTAAAGCACCCCGACTTGTTCTGCGCCGCCGTTTCCCACTCCGGCGCGGTCGGCTTCGGACGCCGCGTCTTTGACGCCGGCAGCGAATGGGCCGCCATCATGGGCGAAAACGCGCAGGGCGGCCCGAACGACATCTTCGCGCTGGTGGAGACCCTTCCCCCGGCGGACCTACCGGCCCTGCGGATTGACTGCGGCGTGGACGACTTTCTCATCGAAGAGAACCGGGCGTTAGACGCGCATCTGACAACCCTCGGCATCCCGCACGAGTACAAAGAGCATCCCGGCGGCCACGACTGGGTGTATTGGAACTTTCATATACTTGATACGCTGAAGTTCTTCGGCCAGGTGCTAGGATACGAATTCCGGCCCGAGGATCATCTTTCTCCAAGCGAATTGACAAAGTAGGTCTTTGCCGAATGTTGTTGGCTGCGTCCCATCCCGGCACCAAAAGGAAACAATTATCATGCTTGGAATCCGTTTTGCGCTCCTGGTCATGCTCACATTGCTGCCGCTGACTGCATTCGGGATCCCCGGACCGTCAGTCAGTCTGACTGCCAACTTGGAATTGCCGGTGTGCAGGGAAGGGGAGTCGGTGGTGCTGGACTTGGCGCTGCACAACAATGGGTCGCAACCATTCCGTTACTTCAGCGCCTTCGAAGAATCGGCGTTCCAGATTACCGTGACTGACGAAGCAGGACGATCCGTGCCGCGCACCGCACTCGGGGAGCGGGTGCTGACATTGCCGATGAGCGTCGAGCACAACGAACTGGAGAGCCTGGCTCCGGGGCAGACTCTTCCCTATCGCTTCAACTTGGCCCATCTCTTTGATCTTTCTCGCGCTGGCACCTACACGGTCAGCGTGCGTCGGGTGCTGAACGATCAAACTACGCTCACCGCAACGTCCTTAAAAGTGCATCTTGTTGAAGCCGCAGCCGCCTATAGTGGCCTGACAGCCAACACTTTTTCGGCAGGCAACGTTCCTTTCTCTATATTGCCGATGGAGACTACTCGCGTGAATTAAGGGGCGACAAACCTGTCGGCTCCGGGTCGGCGGTTCTCACATTCCAGGTCTGGCCGGATGGGAGTGTGTCGCCCACGCTGAATCCCCCACGGCTCACGGAGCAGGCCATCAGTGCTATTGCGGCCACTCCTGACGGCAAGTTCCTGTACGTCGGCAGCGGAAAGAGCGTGTTTCAGTTTCGCGCGGGCGCAGACGGCGTGCTGGTGCCGCTTTCCCCGCCAGCGGTGCCGGCAGAAGGGCCTCCCCAGCCGCTGCTGATGGACCCGAAAGGCCGTTTTCTGTATGCCCTGAGCGGCTTCGGAAATACTCTGTATGCGGTAGGGCGTGACGGACGTCTTATAATTACGCCTAAGATTCCCGCCCAGGATCAGGCAATAAACCAGCCAGAGAATATCATGCCGCCCGGCCGCTTCGCCATTGATCCTAGTGGAACCCATCTCTATGGCTGTAATAATGGCATCTCAGGCTACCGCCTGGACACTTTGGGACGTGTCATAGCCCCTTTAAAAGTAGAGGAAAGGGAGCCGCAGAAAACCCGCGAGGGGCTGACACTGGGTAAGCAGAACAATGCCGTGGTGCTCACGCCGTCGGGTCATTTGGCATTTGTTCTGGCCGGCAACTATGTCGGACCGCCGGACAAGATTTACGAGAAGACCGAAGAAGTGGTTCTGCCGATGCGTGTCAGCCCCAGCGGCGACCTGAACCTCCTGCCCGGAGCGGTCACGCCGCGCGACGCCGCAGGCACGCCTTATTATTGTACAGATCTCGCTGTGGATCAGTCCGGTCAGGTCTTGTTCGTGGTTACCCCATTACTGGGTGCCATCCTGCCGTACCGGATCGGGCCGGAGGGTGCGCTCACAGCCATTCCGGTCACACCGCATGTCGGTGAGCCAGCAAAGTTCTTTTCAGTGCCTGGCAGCCCTTTTCTGTATATTTTGTTCCAGTACCCGCCTTTGCTACAAGCGTTTCGAGTTGATTCAGGCAAGGGTCTGATTCCAGCCGGAGTGGATCTGCCCGCAACCGAGATCCCATTTTCGTCAAACCTTGCCGTAGGGGAAGCCCCTACGCCCGCAAAATTGGGGCCGATCACGGGTGGCCTGGAGGCATCGGCTTATCTGCCGGGGAGCGTTCTGCCTACGGATAAGCCGGTAGTGCTGACATTCATCCTGAAGAATGTTACCCATACCCCAATTCGTTTGGGAACAACAGGTGCCGACATGACCTCGTTTCGGTTGGCAGTAGCCGGCCCGCAACGGGAGTCGCCGGGTGAATTACGCAGTGGCGGCGACCCCGTGGCAGGAGCAGTGCCGCTCCTCTCTGCTGGTCATGATCTGTTTAATGCGCCCGGCAAAGGCAACACCGAACTTGTGCTTTCGCCCGGTCAGCAGCGTCAGTACCGGTTCTTTCTTTCCCGGCTTGCGGATCTAACAGTGGCTGGTAATTACACCATCCAAATTTCTCATATCTTGCCGGGTGGTATAAAGGTTTCTTCTCCTGTCATGTTTTTTCGGCTCGATGGGCCTTTCAACGGGAGTGTCCGAGACGACAAATATTCCGTTCAAATCCTGTAAAAAACACCAGGTTCCAGTGTTGGGACTACTGGGACAGGCACATTCAGGACACGCTCAAGTTTTTCGGCAGTGTGCTGAGATTGCCGGGGTCTGATTTGGAAGGCGAGCCGAAGCCGTGAAAGCTTTTTTGACACAGTTCGATTTGAGGGAGGCTCAGGTACTTCCGCTTCTTGAAAGCCTGGCCGGCAGCCGGCTTGTCGGCTTCGAAGTGCTTCCCTCTGCCGCCGAGAACACGCACGGCGATGACAAGCACCTAACCAACTTCCGCTGTCTCCTGCCGAACGGGGGAACGGTTGAAAAGACGGTGTTTGTGAAGAAATGTGTCTGGAAAAGCAAATCCGAGGCCGTCCATTACCGTTACTTAGCGGCAGAAGGTGTTCCGATGCCTCGGTTGTATGGAGCCGTTCAGAATGGCGCTGGTGTAGAGGTCGTCTTTGTGGAGCCAGTGACTTCCACCGGCTTTCAGGAACAAGACGAAACCGAGTGGCGCGAAATGCTGTCCCTGCTCGCCCGCTTCAACGCTTGCCGGGTCACGCCGGAGTACGCGCTGCACCTGCACCCCTACGAGCAGGTCGGCCAGATTGATCCAAACTTTTGGGTCACCGGCTTGAACGCACGCCCAAGCGACGAGGAAGTTGGAGCCGGGCTGCGGGCCTGCGGAGCGGGCGAAAGTGAGCTGCCGAAGCTGACGCAGGCGGCTCGCCTGGTGTTTGCCGAGGTGGAGGCGCAGCCGGTCGGGCTGCTCCATCAGGACTTTCTTTCGGACAACTTCGGCTGGCGCGGAGCGCGGGAAGAGATGGTCGTGTTCGACCTGCACAAGAACAGCGTTGGTCCCCGGTTCGCCGACGCCGCGCCCTATTTGGGGGTGCCGGATTGGTCCGGGCGCAAGTCGTTCTTGGAGCATTCGGAGCGTGGAACCTACACACGCCGGGAAGCGCTGACACGGCACTATTTGACGGAGTATGCCCGGCTTGGCGGTGAGCAAGTTTCGATTGAAACCTTTCAAGCGGAGACCACAGCGCTTTTCTGGGCGCACAAAGTTTCCGTGCTGGGGTGGCTGGTGGAACGAAAACAAGAAAATTCTGTGCAGGAAACCTTGCAGTTCCTGCGTCAGCTTCCCGCTGTTGAGTAGCCGACTGTTGAGTAGCCGACGCTCGGCCGGGCAGGACACGCGCGACCGGATAGACAGAGTGTATCTACTATCGCGCTGTCAAGCTGGGTCGCACGATGGAAAATATGTATAGCAAAATGCTAAAAATCCAGGGTATGATAACGGAGAGGTGTAACGATGGCGCAGCAAAGTACCCAGTTTAATATCCGCATGGCGGTCGAAAACAAAATGAAAGTGGAACGGGCGGCCCGCGCTGCCAATCAATCGCTGACGGAGTTCGCGGAAGCGGCTGTCGTGCAGCGGGCGGAAGAAGTCTTAGAGCGCCAGGAACGCATTCTGTTGTCAGACCGTGACTTCGAGCGGTTCGTAAAGATGATGACAGCAGAGGCCGCTCCGACTGAAACCGCGCTGCGGGAAGCCGCCGAGTTCAATCAGGGCAAGATGGACGGCTCTCGTTACCACTGGTAAAGGCGACTTGTCAAATGCTAATTGAGCCGCTTTCGCGCCGGCACACCCGTGCCTCTTTTGACTGCGGCAATGTCACGCTCAACGATTTCCTGCAAAAGACGGCGCGGCAATATGCCGGCCGCGACATCGGCGTGACGCATGTAGTCGTAGAAAGCGAAGATTCGCCCCGTGTTTTAGGCTTTGTGACTCTCACGATCAAGACCGTCAGCCGCGAGTCGCTGCCCGCCAAAGGCTTGCCGCGTGGGGAGTACGGCGTCGCGCTGATCGGACAACTCGCCACGGATAAAGCCTGGCAGGGACAAGGGATCGGGACTCGCTTACTTTATTTCGCACTTTCCAAAGCGCGTCTCGCCGCCGAAGATTTTGGACTGATCGGCGTCGCGCTGGACTTGCTTCGCGAACCGGAAGAAGCAGAAGCGCAGCAGCAGAAACGGCGCGATTATTATGTGAAGCGTGGCTTCCAGCCTCTCTTGGATGATAGAAGCCGCCTGTATCTCCCCATGAGCGTCGTGCGGAAGATGAATCTCACGGGATAAGCACATTCTCGCTTTGCGGCTCAAGAAACTCCCACCCAAAGCTCTCGCCGGACGGCGTGATTTTGCCGGCGGAGGCAGCGGGAAAATGACCGCTGAAGTAAACGGCGTCGGTGTCTAAAACGTGCTGAACGATTTTTTGACGCGAAGCGCGGGCGGCGTTTGGAAACTCGCAGAAGATCGAAGTTAAGTTCATGTCGCGCAGCTCAAACGGATGATGCACCAGGTCGCCGCCGAAGAGCGCGTGCTGGCCCTGCGACTCAAGCGCAATCACGGCATGGTCAATGCTATGGCCGGCCGCCGGCAAAAAGCGGATGCCGGGCAGGACTTCGCTGCCGTCTACTGTGATGCGCTTCACTCGTTCTGCCGTTTCCAGAGGGGCAAGGCTGTCCCGGAAGACGCCGGGGACGGGTGTACGAACCGGCAGGCCAAATCCCGCTTCCGCCCGGACCGTCGCTGCGTCGGCCTCGTCGCCGGTATCAAGCGCCGCTCCGTAGCGCCACTCCGAAAATTTCGAGACTTCTTTCGAGACTTCTACTCCAAGAACTTCTGCTCCCTCTGAGGAGGAACGCAGAGCTGTGACGGGCGCTGTCAGCCGTGCAGGGGCTGGCAGTTTTGTGAAAAATCATGGCAGGCCGTATCGGCCACGAAAAAAGTTGCTGTTAACCTGGCAAATTTACCGTCTTGGCATGTTTTTTGCATTACACAAAACTGTAAGTCAAGGAAGGCTGCTGGGGAAATCGGTGTTCTTTCTGTCATGCCCGTTCTGTACGCAGGGACGGTCGCTGTTTGGCTCTTTGTCATCTCACTTTTTCTGTGGAAAGGTATGATCATGCGTCTATTACAAACTTCTTCCTTCTCATGTAAGGTCACTCCGCTGATGGGTCTCGCGACACTGACGCTCTTCGGTCTTGCCGCCGCGCCAGCCCATGCTCAGGTTTTCCCGTTTACCTCCGGGACCTACTCCGCCAGTGGCTTGGCGAACGATGGCACAAGAGGCACTACCTTCGATACCTTGAGCCTGTCTTCAGTCTCCAGCAACGTGTTTCTCGTGGCGGGAACTCCGACCCTCGCCGCCATCAACGGGATAACATTCACTTCGGGTCCAAGCTCCACCAATGTTTACGGGCCTATTTCTTACACCGGCTCGGAGAGCTTCACGTTTGACGGGGTTACACAGACTCTCACTTTCCCGTACTCCGTACTGAGCAGCACCACGGATGTGTTGCAGTTCTCGACGGGACCCACTATGGTCTTTAATCTGGGGGCGATGGGCCAAGTTGCTGTCACCCCTCAGCCTGTACAGGCAACTGCCTTTAACGGCTCCGCGACATCCGCTCTTGAGGCCTCGTTCCTGCTCACGCCTGCTGCCGTTCCAGAAGCGTCTACCACAATCTCTTTCGGCCTGCTGCTGATCCTCGGAGTGGGCGCATTCGCCGTGAAGGCCAGCCGCAAAGCCACACACTTGTAAATCCTGCCCAGAGTTTTCAGAAAAGTCCCGTTCGCTTTCCGGCGAAGGGGCTTTTTTGTGTGCCGCGTTTGCCACACCAAATCTTTACGAAATCTTTATATGGCCCGCCCGCTTCTTTACACGTTCTTTATAGACTATGGGCTATCATAGGAAGGTACAAAATTTGGCAAGGGAGGCACTCATGCAGGACTTCTTGTTCCTCGGAACCGTGCTGGTGTTTTTCGCAATCGCGGTCGGCTACACCTACGGGTGCGACCGTTTATGAAGCGTTTATGTTTATGAAGCGTTTATAAGGAGCGTGCGATGGAAATTTGGCTGGCGGGCATTTCCGCCCTGGGCCTGACGGTCTATTTAATGTTTGCATTGCTTCGCCCGGAGCAGTTCTGAGACCTACCCCCCCTGCGAAGCAAGGCGGTAGGTCTCTTAGGAGATTTTCACTATGACACTTATCGGATGGTTCCAGATCATCCTCTTCATCGGGCTGATCCTCGCGCTCACCAAGCCGTTCGGGACGTTTATGTTTAACGTCTTTGAAGGCAAAAAGACGCTGATCTCGCCCGTGTTCCGCCCCCTCGAAACACTGATTTATAAAGTCGGCGGGGTGCGCGAAGACGAGGAAATGCCGTGGACGACGTACACGCTGGCGATGCTGCTGTTCAGCGTCGTGACGCTGTTTGTCACTTACGCCGTCCTGCGCTGGCAGGCGTTCCTGCCGCTGAACCCGATGCACTTTGGGGACCTCAAAAATCAGCCGTCCTATGCCACGGCGATGACGCCGGATCTGGCGTTCAACACGGCGATCTCGTTTACGACCAACACGAACTGGCAGTCGTATTCGGGCGAGAACACGATGTCGTACTTCTCGCAGATGGTCGGGCTGGTCTCGCACAACTTCTTTTCGGCGGCCACCGGCATCGCGATTGCGATTGCGCTGGTCCGGGGTTTAGGACGGCGCTCGGCGGCGAGCATCGGCAACTTCTGGGTAGACCTCACTCGCGCCACGGTGTATGTTCTGCTGCCGCTGTGCATTGTCTACGCGCTCGTGCTGTGCCAGCAGGGCGTGATTGAAAACTTCCACGCTTACAAGCCCGTGACTACGGTGGAAGGCGGCACGCAGATTATTCCCGGCGGGCCGTATGCGTCCCAGGAAGCCATCAAGATGCTGGGGACGAACGGCGGCGGGCCATTCAATGTGAACTCCGCCCACCCGTTTGAGAACCCGACGGCGCTGACGGACTTTTTGCAGGTTCTGTCCATCTTTTTGATCGGCGGCGGCATCGTCTACACGTTCGGCCTGTATGTCGGCAACGTCAAGCAGGGCTGGGCGCTCTGGGGCGCGATGGGTTTTATGTTTTTAATCGGCGTCACCGTGGCCTACACGCAGGAAGCACGGGGCAACCCGCTGACTGCGGCGCAGGGCGTCGAAACGCGGGCTTCGGTGCTGGGCGACTCCGGCGGCAACATGGAAGGCAAAGAAACGCGCTTTGGGATCGCCCGCTCGGCGCTGTTCGCGACAGTCACGACCGATGCGTCGTGCGGCGCGGTCAACTCCATGCACGATTCGTACACGCCGCTCGGCGGGCTGGTGCCGATGGCGAACATTATGACCGGCGAAGTCATCTTCGGCGGGGTCGGCGCGGGGCTGTACGGGATGCTGATGTACGCCATTCTCGCCGTCTTCATCGCGGGGCTGATGGTCGGACGGACGCCCGAATATTTGGGCAAGAAAGTGGAAGCGTTCGAGATCAAAATGGCGATGCTGGCGGCTCTGCTGCTGGCCGCCGACGTGCTGCTGTTTACGGCGGTTTCGAGCGTCGCCCATGTGCCGCACCCGTCTACTTACTGGAACACGGTCGGCACGAGTGTCAACACGCTGGCGTCGGCGAATACCAACAACAGCGGGCCGCACGGCTTCTCAGAAATGCTCTACGCTTATGATTCGGCGACCGGCAACAACGGCAGCGCGTTTGCGGGTCTGTCGGCGAACACGCCGTATTGGAACACGACGCTTGGGCTGTCTATGCTGATTGGGCGCTTTTTAATGATCATTCCGCTGCTGGCGATTGCGGGCAGCATGGTCAAAAAGAAGCGGGTGACGGCCAGCGCGGGAACCTTCCCGACGGACACGCCGCTTTTTGCGGGGCTGCTGGTCGGCGTCGTGATCATTGTCGGTGCGCTCACGTACTTCCCCGGCGTCTCGCTGGGACCGGTCGTAGAACACTTCTTGATGCGCGGGGGAAAGACATTTTAACCCACCCCGCCGCAAGCGGCGACCCTCCCGAAGCGGGAAGGTGAAGAGTTTAGGATAAGCCTTACGTTGCTCCTCCAAACTCTTCGTCCTCCCGCTTCGGCAGGACCCCTGCGAAGCAAGGAGGTGGGTTCGGGAAAACATTATGGCAACTACACTTAACACAACAAAACAAGGCATGGAGCCTCTGGGCGGGTCCCCGTCGGTGCCGCCGGCGGGCAAGCGGGCGCGTCCGCTGTTTGACCCGCCCATCGTCAAACGCGCAATCGGTGATGCGTTTGCCAAGCTCAACCCCGTGCTGATGGCAAAAAACCCCGTCATGTTCGTGGTCTGGGTCGGCAGCGTCGTCACGACGATTATCTTCTTAGCCAGCTTCGTTCCCTCGCTTGGCATCCACATGGGAGGCTGGGAGCGGGCGTTCACCGGGCAGATTGCGCTCTGGCTCTGGTTTACCGTGCTGTTCGCAAACTTCGCCGAGGCGATTGCCGAAGGCCGGGGCAAGGCGCAGGCGGATGAGCTTCGCAAGACCCGCACCACGACGAAAGCCAAGCGGCTCGGCAAAAACGGGCAGGTGGAGATGGTCGCCGCGCCGGACCTCCGCAAAGGCGACATTGTCGTCTGCGATGTCGGCGACGTGATCCCCAGCGACGGTACGATTATTGAAGGCATCGCAAGCGTTGACGAATCCGCGATCACCGGCGAAAGCGCCCCGGTCATCCGGGAAGCGGGCGGCGACCGCTCTGCCGTCACCGGCGGCACGAAAGTCATCTCCGACGGCATCAAGATTGAGATCACGGCGAACCCCGGCGAGACCTTTATTGACCGCATGATCAGCCTGGTCGAAGGCGCGTCCCGGCAGAAGACGCCGAACGAGATTGCTTTAAACATCTTGATTGCGGGCCTGACGATTATCTTTCTGCTGGCAACCGTGACGCTCTTGCCGTTTGCCCAGTATAACGTCGGGCAGGCGCAGGGAGCGGGAATGTCGGGGGTTGCGCCGAGCATCACCATTTTGATTGCTCTGCTGGTGTGTTTGATCCCGACCACCATCGGCGGCCTGCTGTCCGCCATCGGGATTGCGGGCATGGACCGGGTGATGCAGTATAACGTCCTGGCGATGTCCGGCAAAGCGGTCGAAGCGGCGGGCGACGTAGACGTTCTGCTGCTGGACAAAACCGGCACGATCACGCTGGGGAACCGGCAGGCTGCCGAGTTCCTGCCCCTGCCGGGCGTAGACATTTCGGAGCTTGCCGACGCGGCTCAGTTGTCTTCGCTGGCCGACGAGACCCCGGAAGGCCGGTCTATTGTCGTGCTGGCGAAAGACAAATATGGCCTGCGCGGGCGCGAGATGTCCGAAAAAGAAGCCGAGTTTATCCCGTTCACGGCGCAGACCCGGATGTCCGGGATCAACATGAGCGGCACGCGGGTCCGAAAAGGCGCGGTCCAGGCGGTCATTGATTACGTCAAAGCCGAAGGCGGCACAGTTCCCGCCGAGCTGCAATCCATCGCCGACGAGATCTCGAACAAAGGCGGCACGCCGCTGGCGGTTGTCTTAAACGGCAAGCCCCTCGGCGTGATTTATCTCAAAGACATCGTCAAAGGCGGCATGCGGGAGCGGTTCGACCACCTGCGGGCCATGGGCATCAAGACAGTGATGATCACAGGCGATAACCCGCTGACCGCCGCCGCGATCGCCCAGGAAGCGGGTGTGGACGACTTCTTAGCCCAGGCCAAGCCCGAAGACAAGATGGCGCTGATCAAGAAAGAGCAGGCCGAGGGCCGGCTGGTCGCCATGACCGGCGACGGCACAAACGACGCGCCCGCGCTGGCCCAGGCCGATGTCGGTGTCGCGATGAACTCCGGCACCCAGGCCGCCAAAGAAGCGGGCAATATGGTGGATTTGGACTCGAACCCCACCAAGCTGATTGAGATTGTCGAGATCGGCAAGCAGCTCCTGATGACGCGCGGCGCTTTGACGACTTTTTCGATAGCCAACGATGTCGCGAAGTACTTTGCGATCATCCCGGCGATGTTCTCGACGCTTTATCTCGTCGCGGGCGCCTCCCACGGCCCGCTCTGGGCTTTGAACATCATGCACCTGCATTCGCCGTATTCGGCGACTCTGGCGGCGATTATCTTCAACGCTTTGATCATCATTGCGCTGATCCCGGTCGCGCTTCGGGGTGTCCCGTACCGCCCGATGGGCGCGGCGGCCCTCTTGCGGCGGAACCTGGCGGTCTGGGGCCTCGGCGGAATACTTCTGCCCTTCCCGTGTATCTGGCTTTTGGACCAGATTGTGGTCCTGCTGCACTGTGCGCCGGGGAGTTAGGAAATGATTGGGTAGGGGCGGGGCTTGCCCCCGCCCTGTTCTTCCCCGGCAATTGATGACCAAGGAACGGATTTTGGAGGGCGGGGGCAAGCCCCGCCCCTACACAGAGAAAACTAACAATGGCAAAACAACTGCTGATTTCGATACGGGTGACCATCATTCTGCTGCTGATCGTCTGCGGCCTGTACCCCCTCGTGGTCTGGGGCATTTCGCAGGCCGCGTTCAAGCATCAGGCCGACGGCAGCTTGATTACAAATGCCGCCGGGCAGACCGTCGGCTCGTCGCTTCTCGCGCAGGGCTTCACCAAGCCCGAATACTTCCACCCACGCCAGTCGGCGGCGGGCAGCGGCTATGATGCGACCCAGAGCAGCGGCACCAACTTAGGACCGACGTCCGACAAGCTGATCAACGGCATCCACAAGAAAGACCTGGCTCCGGGCAAACCGGACCCGTCCGACTTCGACGGCGTCAAAGATCTGGCCGCCGCCTACCGCAAAGAGAACGGCCTGGCCGCCGATGCCCTCGTTCCGGTAGATGCCGTCACCCGGTCGGCGTCCGGCCTGGACCCGCAGATCAGTCCCCAAAACGCTGCCTTGCAGGCGGCCCGTGTCGCGAAAGCGCGGGGCGTCAGCGCGGATGTCGTTGCGGGCCTGATCAAAGACAACACGCAGGGCCGGGGATTAGGCTTTTTAGGCGAGCCTGCCGTCAATGTCCTAACACTGAACTTGGCGCTGGACAAAGCCGCGCCGATGCCGCCCGCCCCGGCGAAGAAGTAACACGCGAACGAGTAGCACAAAGGCCGCTTCGGAAATATCCGGGGCGGCCTTTTTTGTGTCGGCTCAATAGAAGAAGCTTGCCATAAATGGCATGGCTGGACAGCGAAGACGCTGCGAAGTACCGCCCTGCAACGGCAGCACCGGCTACCCGGAGGGCAGACCTGAAAGGCGCGGCACTAAGATCAGCACTTTTTTTCCTAACCCCGCGAAGCGGGAGTTTCGTGGCGTCCGCGCCGTGTAGCCGTGTGTTTTAACACATGGTCTTAAAATCGCGCCCTTGCTTTAAATCTCTACATTTTCTTAACAGCCATCTTGTGTTTCTTTACAGGTTCTTAACGGCCAATCGGCTACGATGAGCGTATGTTCCTTGCGGAAGCCGCTTTTAGTTTGTGCCTGGTGTGCTTGGTCTGTGTGCTGGTCGTGCAGAGCGTCTTGTCCCGGCGCGGGAACACCCGCGCGGCGCAGGCGGCGGCTCAGGAGAAGGACGACGGGCCGGAGTTTGGGCTGACCCTGCCGCCGCACTACCGGGCTTTGTATTCGGTCCTGAACTCGCGGGCCAGGGAAGCGCTGTGCGCGGCCCAGGAGGAAGCCCTGCACGCGGGAAAAGTGCGGGTAGACACCGACCACCTGCTGCGCGGCCTGCTCCAAACACCGCAGACCACGGCGTCCCGCCTGCTGGAACGGCAGGGGGTTACGGCGGCGGCATTGGAAGCGGAAGAACAAACTACGCAAGAACAAACTACGCAAGAACAAACTACGCAAGAACAAGCTAGGGGAGAGCAGGGCGAAGAAGCTGTGCCGGGGCTGACCCCGCGTGCCGGGCAGGTGCTGGCGATGGCGGAGATTGAAGCGCGGCGGTTCGGCAAAACCTTTGTCGGCACGGAGCATCTGCTGCTTGGCCTGCTGCTGGTCGGGACCGGCCCGGCGGCCTCCGTGCTGTTTCAATCCGGCCTCAGCGTGGACACGCTCCGGCGCGAGCTGGCGTCGAAAAAGTAAGCAGCGCTTACTCTTCCCCCGCCGTTTCGGCGACGAGCAGAATGTCAATGCCGCGTGCCAAATGAATCAGATCGTTGATGAGTGACCCCTGGACGAACTCCTGGACACGGGTGCGCTTGGAGTGGCCGATGACAATTTGGCTGACTTGATTGGTTTTGGCGTATTCCGCCAATGCCGCCGCGACTTTGGTCCCCACCGTGCGCTCAATCCGAATGCCGAGGCGGCCCGCGAGGGCGAAGTCGCTTTCCAAAATCTTCTGCTGCTCCAGGGTCGGCTTGCCGAGCGGCACATAGACGGCCACAATGTCGGCGTGCAGGCGGCGGGAAATGCGCCAGCCCCGGCGGAGCAGCCGGTCGGAAGGCTTGTCGGGGGAAATACACACCATGACCCGCTCCTGCGTCTGCCAGGGCTTGGAAACATCGTGTTCTTCCCGGTACGACTGCACCGAGCGGTCCACTTCGGAGGCCACTTCGCGGAGGGCGATCTCGCGCAGGGCCGACAGATTACCTTCGGAAAAGAAGTTTTGCAGGGCCTGCGGGACTTTTTCGACCGGGTAAACGTCGCCGCGCTGCAAACGGTTGATGAGGGCGCGGGGCGTGATGTCTACGGTAACGATTTCGTCGGCCTCGCCCAGCACCCAGTCGGGAACAGTCTCGCGGACTTTGACGCCGGTGATTTGATACACCGTGTCGTTCAGGCTTTCCAGATGCTGGACGTTGAGCGTGCTTTCCACATTGATCCCGGCGTTGAGTAGCTCAATGACATCCTGATAACGCTTCTCGTTTTTGGAGCCGGGGACATTCGTGTGCGCCAGCTCATCCACCAGCACCCATTTCGGATGCCGGGCAATGATCGCATCGGTGTCCATCTCCTCAAAGATTGCGCCTTTGTATTCCACTTCTTTGCGCGGAACGACTTCTAACGCGCCAATTTGACCTTCGGTTTCTTTGCGCTTGTGGGTCTCGACATAGCCGATGACGATGTCCTGGCCGCCGAGCCGCCGCCGGTTCGCTTCCGACAGCATTTCATATGTCTTGCCGACGCCTGCCGCAAAGCCGAGGAACAGTTTCAAGCGGCCTCGGCCCGCCGCGCGTTCTTCTTTTTGAATGCGGGCCAGCATTTCTTCGGGCGTCGGTCGCCGCAGGGCGGAGTTGTCGGAGGCCATGGACTTTTATTTCTTTTCTTTGCGTTCCAGCCAGCGGCGGGCGGCGTCACGGGCGGCGGCTTCCGGGGTCGGGCCGGTGCCGGAAATCGAGAGCGTGGATGTCACCGCCGCCTGCGGGCCATGCGCCGAAAGCGTGAACTCATAGCCGGTAGGCGCGTGTTCGTAATCGCCCAATGCGTTGACATGATGCGGCGCGACGGCGAACCGCACGTCAAAGACTTCCGCCGCGTGCGCCTGCCGCAAAAGCTCCGCCCAGTCCTCGGCGGCATCCGGCAGCACCAGCATTTTGCGCTCGGCCCGCTCTTTTTCGGTGCGCCGGAACAGCGTTTCGCCCCAGACATAGTACAAGTACCACTCGCTTTGAGTGCCGGCCGACGGCAGCAGCGGGTCGGGGATTAGAATACCATAAACGGGCTTGCCTTCGCGCTCCCACCCAACCCGCTGCGCCCGCAGCGAGCGCGGCAGCTGGGCGTCGAACTCGTCGGCGAAGCGGCGGCAGAGGGCATAATCGGCTTCGGCGCTCTTGTACCAGACATCAATGGCCGATTGTCCCGGTGCGGGATTGTCTAGGACGTCGGGGCTGGAAACACTGATTTGCGGCTTTCTCATGCTGGTATTGTAGCGAAAATCGCGTCAAGAAAATGTAAAGATGCTCCGGCGACAATGTAAAGTTTTTGTTAAGATTGACCGACCGCCCGGAATCGATAGCCGACGCCCGGCTCGGTGACGATGAAGCGGGGGCGGGCCGGGTTGTCTTCAATTTTCTGGCGCAGGTGGCTGACATGCACCCGCAGGTACTGGGTTTCTTCGACGTCTTCGGGCCCCCAGACCGCCGCCAGCACCTGGCGGTGGGTCAGGACACGCTCGGCGTTCCGGGTCATAAAGTGCAGAATCTCGTACTCGTGCGGCGTCAGCCGCAGTTCCTGCCCCCCCTTGAACGCGAGCCGCTTGCTGTAATCCACCGTGAGGTCCCCCGCCGTGAAGACCGGGGCGTCGGCAGGACGGCTGGCCCGGCGGCGCAGCGAGGCCCGGATGCGGGCGGTCAGCTCGTCCATGCCGAACGGCTTGGTCAAGTAATCGTCGGCGCCAAGGTCCAGCGCCCGTACCTTTTGGACTTCTTCCGAGCGGGCGGACAGAACTAAAATCGGGACTTCCGTCCAGCTTCGCAAACGGCGGCAGGTTTCCAGGCCGTCCATGACCGGCATCATCAGGTCTAAAATGACGAAGTCGGGCAAAGTCAGCGACGCCTGGCGCAAGGCGTCCTCGCCGTTTGCCGCCGTGTGGACCGTGTAGCCCTGCGCTTCCAAGCTGGCCGCGACCGTTTTACGGATCTCCGGCTCGTCGTCCACGACAAGGATCACGCCGCTGTCTTTTGCCATGCTTCTATTTTACTCGGTTCGCGCCGAAAATGCGCCGGGAATGGAAAGAAGTCGACACAAGGAAAGGGCGAGGGCAGACCGCGTCTGCTCCCGCCTCCGGTTTGGTACGCTTTATAAAATGTCTTCCGAGACCTACCACGGCAAAGTCTCGCCGAGGTGAAAGTAGCCGCCGGTGGGACCGTCATCGGGAAGCAGGGCCAGCGTGACGGCGGTTTTTGCGCCTTCTTCCAAGGTTAAATCGCCGCCGGGGTTCATGTCGGTTTTAACCGAGCCGGGGTGGGCGATGTTCACTTTGATTTTGGTATCTTTAAGCGCTTCGGCCTGAATGACGCCGAGCATATTCAGCGCGGCCTTTGATGACGCATACGCGGGCAGCAGGTAATTCGGCGAGAAGGTTCCCGCCGCCGTGGCCGCCAGCGAGCCGAGAATGCTGGACTGATGCACGACCCGGCCTGCCGGCGCGGCTTTCAGCAGGGGCAGCAGGGTCTCAGTGAGGAAATACGGCCCGATGGCGTTGGCGTCGAATGTCCGGGCCAGCAGGTCCGGCGTGACGCCGTCGGCATCTTTGAGAATGCCGGCGTTGTTGACAAGAATGTCCAGACGTCCGAACTGGTTTTGCAGAAACGCCCGCGCGGCGTCGCGGTCGGCGGCGTCGGTGACTTCCAGCTTGACCGTGTGGGCGTCAATGCCTTCGCTTTTCAGCAGGTCGGCAGCGGCCTGGCCCTTTAGCGGGTCGCGCGAGCCAAGCACGACAGTGATGCCCTGCGTACCGAGCTGCCGGGCGATTTCCAGACCGATGCCTTTGTTGGCGCCGGTGATAAGTGCGACTTTGTTTGTAGCCATAATGGTTTGTTTATTTCTTACCCTTTCGCCAGTTTGGCGATCTTTGCACGGGCGGCGGCGAGGATCGGCGCTTTGACTTCTTCGGGGGCCGACGTGCCTTCGACGCTGATGAACTCGACATCAGTGACTCCCAGAAAGCCCAGAACATCGCGCAGGGTGGGGACAAGCTGATTGTAGGACTCGCGCTCCTGGCCGGGGCCGTAACCCGCGCCGCCGTGGGCAGACACGACAATGGCTTTTTTGTTTTTCAGCAGGCCCTCGTAGGTCGCGGGGTTAAACGTGCGGTGGGCACGGGCAATGTAGTCAATATAGGCTTTGAAGACGGCAGGGACGCCGAAGTTATACATGGGAATGCCGAACACATAGACATCGGCGGCGAACAGCTCGTCCACCAGCGCATCCGAGAGTTTCAGCAGCTCCTTCTGCTCCGGGGTGCGGGCTGCTTCCGGCGTGTACATGGCGGTGATAAACGGCTCCGTCATGAATGGAATAACTTCATGGCCGAGGTCGCGGTCGGTCACGGTGGCGTCCGGGTGGGCGGTCTTCAGGGCCTCGACCACTTCCGCTGAGAGGGTGCGGGACTGGGAAGCGTCGCTGCGCGGGCTGGAATTGACGTGCAGAATGTGTGTCATAGGTGTCTCCATTGGCTAACTGAGTTGGGAGAGGGATAAAGTCTCTGGTGGGGGAACACAAAGGGGCGGATGAGGGTTCCCTATCTTCTGTAAGCCACCTGTCCGCCGACAAGTGTTGCCTCCACTTCACCAGTTTCCGGGTCCAGGATCACTAAATCGGCGGCCATGCCGGGCGCAATCGCGCCGCGCTCACGGTCCAGGCCCATCTGCCGGAGCGCGTTGCCGCTGGACATCCGGGCGGCGTCGGGAAGCGAGACGGTGGGGACGAAGCGGCGGAGATTGGTGAATGCCCGATTCATAGTCAGAACGCTGCCCGCAAGCGTACCGTCGGCAAACGCCGCCGTGCCGTTTTGCACAAAGACCGGAAAGCCGCCCAGCGTGTACTCGCCGTCGGGCATGGCCGTGCCTTCCATCGCATCCGTAATTAAAACCACTCCCGACGGGCCTTTGGCGGCGACGGTTAAACGCACGACAAGCGGGGCAAGATGAACGCCGTCGGCGATCACTTCGCAAACGATTTCGGGCCGGGCCAAAGATGCGCCGACTGCGCCCGGCGCCCGGTGGTGCAGGCCGGTCATGGCGTTAAAGACATGGGTGGCCGAAGTCACGCCCCACCCAATCGCTGTTTCTACCTCGGCGGCAGTCGCATTGGTGTGGCCGAGCGACGCCGTGATGTTGCTGGACACGGCAAGCCGGGTAACTTCTTCCGCCCCGGCGATTTCGGGTGCCAGCGTGATTTTCCGAATGCTGTTCCCCGACAGCATAATCCAGTGAGCAAGCTCCTCTGTGTCCGGTGGGCGGACGAACTCGGCGGGCTGCGCCCCACGCCGCGCCGCGCAGATGTAGGGGCCTTCCAGGTGAATGCCCAAGATCCGCGCTTCGCCGTCTCCCGGCCCTGCCTCGATGACCGTTCGCGCGGCGGAAATGGCGCGATCGGTGGCATCGCCCGACGCCGTGAGCGTCGTCGCCAGCAGGCTTGTCGTGCCGAACCGGGCATGGGTGCGGGCGGTTTGACGCGCGGCGTCAGCCGTGCCGTGCATGAAGTCCGCCGCGCCCCCGCCGTGAACATGGACATCGACAAATCCCGGCAGCACCAAGAAGCCCGCCGCGTCAATATCCGCGCTTTGCCGCGCAGACGTGCGCGACCCCGCGACTTCGGCAATCAGGCCCACGTCGTCAATGCTCAGTGCGCCGCCCGACACAACGCCGCCCGGCGTCACAATCTCCCCTGTAATTGTCAGCATAAGGTCATTGTTCCGGTTGTGCTGCGGAAAGTCCTGCAAAGGCTTCTGACGAACGAGCATAAGAGGGCCGGGGCAAGCCTGCCCCTACGCCGGCACCTTTTCCGTGTTGGTATCTGCCGTGGGTTTCGGGTCGCCGTGCTGGACGTACCAGGGGACGTTGATGACGACGATGCGGGGGTCGCGCAGGAGCAGAAGATTGGCTTTGAGGGCGGTCGCCCGGTGGTTGTGCAGCAGCCACGCCCACCAGCGCATTTCGACGATCTCCGGGATGATGACGGCGATGAGGCGGTCGGGGTACTGGGCTTTCAGCTGGTTCAGATACGTTGTCAGGGGCCGGGTGACTTTGCGGTAGGGCGACGAGAGGATCTCCAGATGGGGCAGGGGCAGGCCCGCGTCTGTGGCGGGTTTTTCCACCTCCTCGGCCCAGCACTGCTGCATTTCTTCCGCCCGCCGGTCGCCGTCTTCATCGCTGCCGGTCGCGTCGGGCAGCTTGACGTAAACGCCGAACACGTCCGGCGAGAGGCGCATTCCGAAGCGGAGCGCCCGTTCCGAGACAATGTTCCAGTCTCCGATCGGCACGACCGCCACCGGCGGCTCGTTGTGACTCAGGTTCAGCGGGATTGACTTGCCGATCTGGGCCGAAACGGCGTCGTACTGCCGCCGGACTCCGAAGAACAGCGCCATCAGGCCGGGCAGCAGGATGACTGTGATCCAGGCGCCCGCCGTGAACTTGGCGACCAAAATCACGCCTAAAGCAAGCGCGGTGCAGACCGCGCCGAGGGCATTGATGAACAATGCCCCGCCCGCGCCCGCTTTCTGCTTGCTGCCTCCCTCTTTTGCCAGCCGCCGCCAGTGCATGACCATGCCCGACTGGGACAGCGTGAACGCGAGAAACGCGCCGACAGCGTACAGGGGAATGAGGGCGTCGGTGATGCCCTTGAAGCCGATCAAGAGAAGGGCGCAGAGGCCCGTCAGAAAGAGAATGCCGACGGTGTAGACCAGTCGCCGTCCGAGAAGCGCGAAGACGTGCGGCAGATAGCCGTCAAGCGCGACCAGCCGGCACAAGCGCGGGAACCCGGCATAAGACGTGTTCGCCGACAAAATCAGCACGGCCAGGACGCTCGCCAGGGTGATAAAGTAGAGGCCGCCGTGGCCGACAATCGCGTTCAGCATCTGCGATATGACGCTCTGATAATTGGGATCGCTTTCGTCCATTGCCGCGATCCCATAAGCTTTACAGAGATACGCAATGCCGGCCAGCAAAGCCAGCAGGATCACGACAATCGCCGTCAGCGTCTTCTGGGCATTATTGACGACCGGCTTGGCGAAGATCGTGACGCCGTTTGAAACCGCCTCCACGCCGGTCATTGCCGTACAGCCGCTCGCAAACGCCCGCAGCAGCAGCCACAGGCTGACCCCTGCGACGGCTTTGGGAATGGCCGGGGGGGCAATGAACGGGTGCGGATGCCCGCCGTGGGTGATCGCCTGATAAATGCCGTACAGAAGAACGCCGCCGAGACTCAGCACGAACAAATACGTCGGCAGCGCAAAAATCGCTCCGGCTTCCCGCGCCCCGCGCAGGTTGACGACCGTAATCAGCGCCAGAAAGCCGATGCACAGATGCAGGGTGTACTTGTGCAGATTGGGAAACGCCGAGATCAGCGCCTCGACGCCCGCTGAGATGCCGACGGCGACGGTCAGCGTGTAGTCCAGCATGAGCGCGGCGGCGGCCAGCAGGCCCCACTTAATCCCCAAATTTTCTTTGGCGACCGTGTACGACCCGCCGCCGTTCGGGTAAGCCGTGATGGTCTGCTTGTAGGAAAAGTAGAGGATGGTCAGGAGCGCGAGAATGACCAGCGTGATCGGGCCGATATAATTGAGGCCGAGAACGCCGAGCGGCAGCAGAATAGTCAGCGCGGCTTCCGGGCCGTAAGCCGCCGACGAGAGGCCGTCGAGGCCGAGGGACGGGACACCGGCAAAGACGCCGATTTTCTGCTCGCCTTCTTCCGAAGACGCGAGCGACTGTCCAAAAAGTCTGTCGGTAAGGCGCATGGTAATAAAGACCTGTGGGGAACCTCACCCACTGTCCTCAAAAGAAAAAACGGTAGTCTAAGTCGAGCTGCTTGATGCGCTCGTTCTGCCCGTAATTACCCTCGGCATTGGCGGGAGTAAACCCGTCGCCGGGACTGAGGACACTGGGCGGAATTGGGAACGCCTGCTGGCGGTAATCATGGTATGTCAGAGCGATACTGCTCTTGCGGCTGGGTGTAAACTCCACCGACGCGGTATAATCGCGGGAGTTCGGTGCGGGAAAAGTTTCGTCCACCCGCTTCCGGTCCCGGCCCTGCAAAGAGACGGTGATGCCGGGGCGCAGACGCCGGCTTAACCGGACGAAAAACTCGCGCGAGTTCGGGCCGGTCGGCAGGCCAAGCTCGTCGTACCGCCCTTCCTGCCACTGCGTCTCGGTATTGCGCGAGCTGTAGGTGGTCGGATCGGCAAACGTGTATTCGGCGACAATCCCCGTTCCCGGCGCAGGCTGAAATGCGGCCCCGGCAAGCTGGGCGATTTTGCGCGGCGTCCGGTAAGTATGGGACCCCGGCGTCTGCAAGTCGTCAATGCCGAGCTGGCCGTAGACCCGGAGACTGGGGGATGCCTCATACGACGCGCCCAAGTTGAGGAAGCCGTTGTAGGTCTGGTCCAGCCCTTGAATCCGCAGGCCGCCGATTTTGA
This sequence comes from Capsulimonadaceae bacterium, assembly GCA_965277885.1. Taxonomy (GTDB): domain Bacteria; phylum Armatimonadota; class Armatimonadia; order Armatimonadales; family Capsulimonadaceae; genus JANXMY01. Next base: position 3,356,726 of record CBDIDS010000003.1, read on the forward strand.
GGTTGGCACTCTGCCCCGTATAAAAGTCCGGCAGCAGCGACACATACAGCGACTGCGACGAGCTGGAAATGTACGCTTCCTGAAAGTCTACCGTAAACTTAGAGTTAAACGCATACTCAATGCGCCGCCCCACGAAGTATGTCTGCACGGAGTTCTGCCGGAACGTGGACAAAAACTGCGTAAAGTGGTAGTCATGCCCAAGCCGTGTGCCGAGGCTAAACGGGAACGCGATCTGGATCTGGTCCAACGCGGGCGCGTTGTCCGAGACCATCGTCGCGCCGCGTGTCCCCGGCCCCCAGCGGTTGTACAGGCGTCCGAGATTGACTTCCAGGCCCCGCCCGCCGTCGAGCGTGAAATAGGCTTCATTGATCGCCGAAAAGTCATGCGGCCCTTTGTCGTTGTCGAACACGCGCCGGCTGTCTTCCGGCCAGTTTGAGACCGACAGCGCGTAGCGCAGATTGGACTTGAGATTGCCGAGCGCCGTCACCCGGTACACGCCGAGGACGCCCGTATTCGGCTGATGGTCGCCGCCTGTTTTGAGCCGCAGTTCCGGCTGCACGTAGCCGCTGACTGAGGCGACATGAGACGGCGGCTCCGGCTCGGCGTCGCTGAGATCCACGCCTGCGCTTTGAAGTTCCGGCTGCAAGCTTTCGATTGCCGCATGCAGGGCTGCCGCTGCCGCTCCATTCTTCTGCACGGCTGCCAGGTGCGCAGGGTCATCCTGCACGAGATGGGTCAAAAGACGCGCGAGCTGTCCGCGCGTATACAGCGTGTCGCCGAGAAAATCTTCCGGCGTCTCGTCCGCCCCAAACGCTTGAACCTGGGCGAGTGCGGCAAATGAGTCCCGCAGGGTGCTACCCTCCGGCACAATGTCGGTCGCGGCGGAAAGCGCCGGGCGGCAGGCAGCGCCGCACAGGGCAATGGTGACGGCAGCAAGGGAGAAAGCAAGACGGGGGGAAAGTTTCATAAGCCCTTGCATTGTAACATACAGGCGGGAGCGTGTCAACGGCGAAGATGGAGCAACGCAAGGGCGCAGCTACGTCAGATCTATTCGTCAACGTACTTTGTTACGAAGTCTTTGAGGTTGAGAATGTTAATAGCCTCAAAGTCGCGATCTATATCATATTCACTTCCCATCAACCGCATACGAACAGATTTTGCGTTCGCCAATGAGCGAAGCTCACTCTCAGAAACCATATAAAAAGCCGTCTCAGTAACTCCGTTTTTGACCGAGTGGCGTTCATCATGGCTACCATCACCGTGTAAATCCATTCGTTCACCATCAACCAAAAACATCAGTGACAAGCCGGGATCAATAAAAATCCAGTCAGTCCAGTTGTAGTAGATAAACAACTGGTAAGAAGCATCTTCGCCCTTCGGAATATATTTTTGCGCGTTGACCTCAATCAAGGCCGTATATGCTTTGCCCTTCACTTTGTTACCGCTCATAAGATGATATGTATCACCAGTGAAAGCATCTGTCGTAGTGTTTATCTTAGACATTCCGAACATTGTCAGTCTCCAATTAGGCCCACCGGGCCAGCTTATACACGCCAATTATACCCGTTTTCACTTGGCACAGCTCCTTAATCATGACAGCAAGCAACGTGCTGCCACAATATAGCATAACACAGATCACTGCCAAAAGCGTTTGACGTGACGGGGAGTGATGCCGATGTTCAGTGGGCCGCAGAACCTCACCCCGGAACTGCGTTCCGACCCTCTCCTTTCGCAAGGAGAGGGCTGGGGTGAGGTTTTATTCGTTTTTCAGGTATAATAGTAGCCTATGTCTCAAACTATCACACAGGATCACCTGCGAAATATCGCGATCATCGCGCACGTTGACCACGGCAAGACGACGCTGGTGGACGGAATGCTCAAACAGGGCGGCGTTTTTCGGACCAACCAAGTCGTCGCCGAGCGCGTCATGGACAAGATGGACCTGGAGCGCGAGCGCGGCATCACCATTGTCTCCAAGCACACGGCCATCACCTACGGCGACACCAAGATCAACATCGTGGACACCCCCGGACACGCCGACTTCGGCGGCGAAGTCGAGCGGGTGATGACGCTGGTAGACGGCGTGCTGCTGCTGATTGACGCCGTCGAAGGCCCCATGCCGCAGACCCGCTTTGTGCTGTCCAAAGCCCTCCAAGCCGGGCATAAAGTCGTGGTGGTCGTCAACAAGATTGACCGGCCCAACTCGCGGCTGGATTATGTGGTGGACCAGACGTTTGACCTGTTCGCGGCCCTGGGAGCCACCGAAGCCCAGCTTGATTTCCCCGTAGTCTACGCGATTGCCCTGCAAGGCACGGCGACCACCGACCCAAATGTGCCGGGAACCGACCTCGGCATTCTGTTCCAGACCATTGTGGACCATCTGGACGCACCGACGGGGGACCCGGAAGCGCCGCTTCAGCTTCGGGCGACGACGCTGGACTATGACGACTACAAAGGCCGCATCGCCATTGGGCGCGTCAACGCCGGCGTGGTCAAGACCGGGCAGAACATCATTGTCGTCAACCGCGAGGGCGTGAACGTCCCCGGCAAGATCGCGCAAGTCTTTATCTACCAGGGCCTGAACAGAACCGAAGTGGAGCAGGCGGAGGCGGGCGAGATTGTCGCGATTTCGGGCCTGCCGGATGTCAACATCGGCGAAACGATTGCATCCCGCGAGAACCCCGTCGCGCTGCCGATCATGCAGGTGGACGAACCGACGCTTCGCATGACCTTCGGCGTGAACACATCCCCGCTGACGGGCCGCGAGGGCCAGTGGTCCACGTCCCGCAAGCTGCGCGAGCGCTTGATGAAAGAGCTTCAAACGAATGTCGCGCTGCGGGTGGAAGACACCGACTCTGCCGACCAGTTCTCGGTCTCAGGCCGGGGCGAATTGCACTTAGCTGTTTTGATCGAGACCATGCGCCGGGAAGGCTACGAGCTGCAAGTGTCCCAGCCGGAAGTCATCTTCCACGAGGAAAACGGCCAGCGCATGGAGCCGCTGGAAGAAGTCGAGATTGATGTCGCGGAAGAGTATTCCGGCGTCGTGATCGAGCAGCTTGGCCGGCGCAAAGGCGAGATGCTGGATATGTCCACGCCCGGCGACGGCCACGTCTACATGCGCTTCAAGGTGCCGACGCGCGGCCTGCTCGGCTTCCGCAACCAGTTTTTGACCGAGACGCGCGGCACGGGGGTCTTGAACTCCCTGTTCGGCGGCTACATCCCCTACACGGGCGAGATGACGATTGAGCGGAACGGCAGCCTTCTGGCAAGCGAGTCGGGCATCACGACGACGTTCGGCCTGGCGGCGGCGGAAGACCGGGGCATCCTGTTTGTCCCGCACAACATTGAAGTCTACGAAGGCATGATTATCGGTAAGAACGCCCGCGATACCGATCTGGAAGTCAATGTCTGCCGCAAAAAGCATTTGACGTCCATGCGCGAGTCGAACAAAGAAACGTTCATGCGCCTCGCCCCGCCGATGGTGATGTCACTCGACCGCGCCATTGAATACATCGGCCCGGACGAGCTGGTGGAAGTCACGCCCAAAAACATCCGTATGCGAAAGCGCGAGCTGGACGCCAACCTGCGCCGCCGCGCGTCCAAATCGCCAAAATAGGTTGTCTTGTAGGGGCGAACCTTGTGTTCGCCCGTCTTCTATTCGCCCTTCCCGATGGCGTTTGGCCTTCCCGATGGCGTTTGGCCTTCCCGAGGGCGTTTGGCCTTCTGTATAGAACGAAGAGAAGGCGAGGAAGAGAAGGCGAGGAAGAGAAGGCGAGGAAGAGAAGGCGAGGAAGAGAAGGGCGAACGAACACAAGGTTCGCCCCTACGGGTTCGGATTTCGGAGCGGAATGTAGGGCGCGAACCTTGTGTTCGCCCTCCCTGTTCTCATCTACATTCACAACACCGCACGGAGCGCACAAAGACAAGGAGCGTCATTATGTCACCAAATTGGGAACCGAACCAGCGGAGAAGTCTACGTCTTAACGACCATGACTATACTCAGGCTGGTCTTTATTTTGTCACGCTCTGCACCCATCAGCGCCAGAGCCTCTTTGGCACAGCCCGCGAAGGGATAACGCAAGAAAGCCCAGCAGGGGTGATGGTCAAAAACGTTTGGGAAGCGTTGCCTGCACGTTTCCCTTGTATTAAGCTTGACGATTTTGTCGTCATGCCGAACCACTTGCACGGTTTGCTTTGGATGAGGCCGGAGAGAGACGGAAGGCCGGAGAGAGACGGGCGAACACAAGGTTCGCCCCTACAGGGTTCGCCTGAAGGGTACACCCACCCGAAAGGAACAGAAGAAGGTTCGCTTGGTAGGGTTGTGCAGGCGTTCAAATCGCTGACGACCCATGAATACATCGTCGGCGTCAAACAATGCGGCTGGGCCGCATTTGACGGCAAGATTTGGCAGCGTGACTACCATGATCATATTGTTCGTAACGAAACTGCTTTGAACAACATCCGTCGGTACATCGCTGATAATCCCTGTCGATGGGAACAAGACGAAGAAAACCCGCAGGGCGTCAACGAACTACGGTGACAAAACGTAGGGGCGAACCTTGTGTTCGCCCGTCTTCTATTCGCCCTTCTTCTCTGTTCGCCCTTTTTCAGAAAAACAGCCCCCGGCACTCGCCGGGGGCTGTTCTCTGTGTTATAAGCCGAAGGTCGGCTTTTACTGGATGACCGTGCCGTTGGCGAACTTCGGATCGATAACGATGGTCTGCGTCGTGGTCGTCGTCGTCGCAGCCGTTTTGGAGGTCGCCGCGACTTGGTGTGTGTCTACCAGCGTGTGGGTGCCGGGGGCGACAAAGAAGACGACGGTCCCCTGCGGGTCGGCGATGGTCGGCGTGTAGCCGGACGGGTAGGTGCCGGTGCCGGCCGCGCCATCAATGGTCACAGTGTCTCCGGCGGCAATTGCGGTCGCCGCTGGGGTTCCCGTCTGGCCGTCTGCCGTGATGTTCTGGGCGAACAGGCAGACGGTGGACGGGGTGACGACCGGGAAGATGAATGTGGTCGAGGTCACGCGCCCGGCGCTGTCGGTGACGGTGGCGGCGACGGTGTGCAGACCGGCGGTGGTGGAGGCCGGGATGGTGAACGGGGTCGCCGTGCCGCCGGTTCCGGTGACGTAGGTGGCGTTTGAGAACGCGCCGCCGACGGGGTTCAGCGTCATCGGCAGGCCGGCGGTGAGGCCTGCAACGGACGCAAGCTGGGCATCGGCCGAGGTCAGGGTCGCGCCGCTGATGCCGGTGGCTCCAGTGGACGTCTGCCCATTTGCAATCGCGGCGCGGAAGACAACAGAGGTTCCGGCTGGCATTGCCGTGACCGGAGTAACCGTTGCCGTGTTGTTCGGATTTGCGTCTACATACAGCCCGCCGATGGAGAAAACAGTCGGAAGCTGGCCGGTTCCGTTCGGATCGGCTGGGCCGGGAAGGGTCGCGCCCATCGCCGTGGTTGGGGTAAATGCCGTGTCGCCGGTGATGAACGCCTGACCGCCAGAGGCCGCCTGGAAGCCGCTGCCTTCGATGGCCTCCTGACGGCCGTTCGCGTTTGCTGAGGATTGGTAAGCAATCGGCTCCAGGCCGTAGATATACGGAAGCGTGTTGGGACGGCTCGCGAGGTTCTGTGTAGAAAGGGAGCTGCCGCCGCATCCGGCCAGCAGCACTGCCGCGCCGAGCATGCCGATCCCCGTGAGTGTCAATGTCTTTTTATTATGCATGAAGAAGTCCTATGAGAAGAGTATAAGCAAGAAGGAGGTGCGGACGGAAGCACCCTGTTTCCGTCCGCAGAAACCGATTTAGAAACGCTCGCGGAAGCCGAACGTCAGGAACGTCGGGGTGATGACGCTCTGCGGTTTGTAGCTTTCCGTGCCCTGCGGGAATGCTGCCGTCGGGGCATTGTAGAACGGGATCCCGGAGAAAGTTGAAGTCGCGAGTGACAGCGGCGTCAGCTTGTCGAAGACGTTGTCCACGTTCAGGAACAAGCTGAAGTCCGGTGTGATGTTGAAGTCCGAATTGATCGAGATCTTGTAATGCCACCCCGTGTGTCCCGCAATCGGGTTCAGCGCGGAAAATGTTCCGCTGTTGTTGACGACAACCGGGACATTGGTAAAGCTGGCACCGTTGCCGGTTGTCCCGCTGTTGATTTCGGCAAAACCGGCACCGGCGGTACCGAAGAAGCCGCCGTTCGTCGAGGTCGCGCCGGAAAAGAACGGCAGGCCGCTTCCTGCATCCAGGATGAACGTAGATTCCAGCAGCTTGGCGATGCGCTTAGTGGCGACGACCGCGACAGTGTGGCGCTGATCCCAGGCTGTCGCGAACTCCTGGCGGGCCAGGCCCTGAAGCTGACCTTCGGTGAAGGCCCCGGACGGGGCCAGAAACTGAACGCCGTAAGGCGTGTAGGGATAGTTCGTGCCGTACAAGCTGGAATTGGTACGGACGACCTGGTTGGTGTAGTTTACATAGCCGTTCCAGTCAGAAGGGCGGCGCTGAAGCTTGCGGAAGGAGAACTCAAAGCCAGACGCTTTCTGCTTGCCTTCGTTGTCGTAAGCGGTATGAACGGCCGGAAAGCTGGAATAGTTCGGCGCTGTCTGGAAGGCCAGGTTGCTGACCCATTTGTTGTAGCCCGTCAATGAAATGTCGTAAGCACCCTTGAAGATACCGGACGGCGCTCGCAGTCCTTTATCAAAGCCCAAATCAAACATATTGGTTCTGGACAGCTTCAGGCGGTTAAAGCTGTTGACTCCATAGTTTGCCGCAGCGGCATTCTCGGCGGCGGCCGCAGCCGCATTTGAGGCAGTCGGCAGGTCGCCGACGTCAAGCGGCCCAAGCCGCTGAAGACGCCGCATGTCGGGCCGCTGCGAGTCGTAGGTGAGCGACGAGTGGAACGACAGATCCTGGACCGGCGTGTAGGACACGCCGAGACGCGGGTCTGTGGATTTGGTCGTGTAGCCGCCGGGAACCGAAACGGCCGACGACTTCTTGAGGCTGAACGTCGTGCTTTGGAAGCGCAGGCCGTAGTTCACAACCACTTTGTTCTGCGCCAGCTGAAGCTGATCCGCCAGGTACAGGGCGAAATCCGCCGGGGTTGCGCCGAAGGTGCGGTCCAGGTAGCGTGCTGATGTCTTTGTGCTGGTGGGGTCCAGCGGCCCACTGACAAAGACTTGACGCTCGTAGGAGCCCTTCGCATTTTCGTAAGACAGGCCAGCCTTCAGCACATTGGTCTTGTTGAGCTGATTGTAGAAGTCAACTTGGTTGCCGGTCTCGTTCGTCTCTGAGAACTCCCACACGCCGGCTGTCCCCTCAAAGTGCAGCGGAATGGCCTGATGGAGCTGGAAGATGCGGTACTGGATAAATGACGCGGGACTGAAATTGTGCTTGTAGGTGAAGTGGTCCAAGTTATACGTCTGGACATTGTGGTCGGTGAAATTGCTGCCCAGGGTCCGGGTGGACGTATACTTCGTGCCATCGGCGGCGGTCAATATCCTGTCCGGGTCGTAGAAGTTGGTCTGCCCGACCGGCTCATAAGCGTCATAGTTCTCTGCGCCGTGGGCGAAGTAGGTGGTGAACGTGTCGTTCGGGTCGGCGTAGTAGTTGAACTTGCCGGCTTCGTCGTGCGAGGAGTTCAGGGCGCCGAGCTGGGTGTTCAGGCCGTACTTCGTCTTGAAGACGATGGACGAGAGCGCGTAGTCCAGCTTGTTGCCGAGCAGGATGCCGCCGAGGTTGGTTGCGCCGCCCTCGTAGCCCCAGATGGAGGCCGGGCCGTTGGTGTTCTCGATGTAGCCGCCGAAGGTCTTGCCGGGGCGGACCAGGTCGCGGCCATTCGTGGAAATCTGGTTCAGGTACGCGCCGCCGGAGCCGCCGTAGGAGGGGTCTGCGCCGCCGGTGATGACGTTCGCCGACCGGATGCCGACCGTCACGAGGTTGGTCGCGAACTGGTTGGTGATCGGGTCGCGCAGGTCAATGCCGTCAATGGACCAGTCGACCTGGTTGCCGTCCGAGCCGCGCACATGGGGGTACTGGCCGGCGTCGGTGGTGACGCCCGTCTTGTAGTTCAAAAGGCCCGTGGACTGGTACAGGTTGTTCGGCTGGGACTTTTCGCGCTTTTCGTCGGTTGCGGTGACAACCTGATCGGTCTGCGTGTCGGTCGGGCTTTTGATCAGCGGGACGACAATGCCGCGTCCGGTCGTGTTGACGGTCTTTTTAGTCAGCGTGACATCCACCGTGGCGTTGAGGTCCTGGGTGACACTGATGTTCTGGAGGACGGACGTGTACGTGACGACGTTGACTTGCAGGGTGTAGTTGCCAGGCTCGATGCCCGCGAAGTTATACTGACCGCTGCTGTCGGTACGGGTGGTCAGGCCCGCGCCGCCGCCGATGGGAGTCAGGACGACCTGAGCGCCTTGCAGCGCCCGGCCGGCGGTGTCTTTGACGGTTCCCTGGACGCCGCCGACCTGGGCCGCGTGAACGGCAGGCGCACCCGCCGCGAGAAACGCGCCGGTGACGCCGAGTGACGCCGTGGCGGCGAGAAGCTTGAACGCAAGCTTTTTAGAAGCTGCTTTATGCATGAACAATTCCCCTTCTGAAATTACCGAATGCTAAGAAATGGCGAAAGAATGATGCCACGGAAAAAGATTGACTGCGTGACATGCGCTGCGAGACGCCGAGACTGATGCTGCTTTGCGCCACACCAAGAAAACTTGGAAGATCACTGCGGGCCGGTGTCTTTTGTTCGGCGAGCGCCTGCGAGACGCGGCTGCCGAAACAAAGGATTGGAGGACAAGATGCAGTGAAAATTGGCTCAGGAACCGTGCGCGGGCAGCGGTTCCGAAGGGAGCGTCAGGCGTCGTTGCCGGGGATTTGCATGGGGCTTCTCGTCAAGCCGAACGAACATGCTGATCAGTCAATACAACAGTGTAACATGAAATTCGGTGATTTTGCGGGGAAAGAAAAAATTATTTTTCACAATTTTTTCATGGCTGGTCCGCCGCCCTGCCGAGGAGGCGGGGGCGGCAGGCGATAGAAAGAGCCGGGAGGAGCCGAACGAGGGAGTGGAACTCCCTCGTTCAGTGCTTTCCGCTTAGGTATTGACCGGAATGGTGATGGTCTGGCGCGAGTCGCGCGGAATATGGTCCTGGATCGCCGGTGTGCAATGCGCCCGCGCGATAGCATCCCGGTAGCGGTTATCCAGCTCAGAGCTGCCGCTGCTTTCCGTCACACGAGCATTTCGAACCCGTCCGGTCTCATCAATCGTGAAGCTGATAACGATTTTGCTGTTCGTTATCGCCGCGCCGTCAATGCCGTCCAGGCTGACACCGAGATCATCCGGGCTGGGCGGAACAGCATCCTGCTGGTCAATATTGACGTTGTAGTTCGCCGGGTGATGCGGCGGTGGCGGCGGGGGTGGCGGCGGCGGCGCAGGCGGCGGAGCCTTTGGCGCGGGCGGGGCCGGAGGCGCAGCGGCGGGCGGCGCGGGCGGCGTCGGCGGCGACAGCGGCGCGGGCGGGGCCGGAGGCACGGGAGTCGGCGACGGCACAAACGGGCCAGGCGGCGCGGGCGGGACCGGCGGCGAAGCCAGCGTACTGGTCGTGTGCGTGTTCGTCGTCGTGTGAACCTGCACTTGATGGCGCTGGGGCTGCGGCGGCGTCGGGTGCGGATGGATCGGCGTGATTTTCGGCTGCACTTTGGGCGGCTTGGGCGGCGGCGGCGGGGGCTTGACCGGCTTCGGCTTGGGCTTGACGGGGATCGGCTTGAAGACCTTAATCGGTTTCTCGTGCAGCGCCAGGGGCGACTTGCCGCTGCTGAACAAGTTGGAGTGGGACACAAGCGCGACCCAGCCGATGTTGACGACGACCGACGCCAGGAACGCATAGCCTAAAATGCGGTCGGACAGCGACTTTTCAATCTTGTTGCGGGACTGAAAGCTGGCCTCATCAATCAGGTTGTCTTCGACAGGTGTTTCGTTCATAGGGTTCTTACATAAGGTTCTTACGAGGCTTAAGAAGCCCCCCCGCCCCAATTCTGGGGAGCCGGAAGGGACAGTCGCGGAAGTGTCATATTGCTCTGGTTCCCCAAACTTAAGGTTTCGTTGGGTGGGGCGGGAGCAATCCAGGGCATCGGCCTACGGGGCTGCCGCCGTGCCGTTCGGGTTGACCGGCGTTGTCGCGATCATGACGCCGACGGGGTCGGTCGGGTGGCCGGGGATCGTCACCTGGTTGACGGCGTCCATCACGGTAATAATGTCCTGGGTCTGGCGCGACTTATTGACATTCACGATGAACACAGTGTCGGGCTTGGCGTTGATCCGGTTTTGCAGCTCGGTCTGGAGCTGGGCGCCGTCAATCTTGTCGGTGTTCAGAAAGTAGTTGCCGGCGGGGTCAATCGTGATGACGACCTGCGGCGGCGGCTTCTGGCTGGTCGCCGTGCTGTCTTTCGGCAGGCTGATGTCCATGCCTTTCATCTTCACCATCGAAAGCGAGGTGAACATGAAGAAGACCAGCAGGAAGAAGATCGTGTCGATCATCGGGATGATCTCGATCCGCGCTTTCTTCATCGGCTGCCGTTGAATGTTGATCCGATTTTTCATAGTAGATTAGTTCGTTAGAAACCGGCACTGGAAGTGCCGGTTTCCATCAATTTTGCGCCGTCTTCGGCGTTGTGGCAATCATCAGCGAAGCGGGGTTCGCCCGCTGAGCGATGTCCAATGCGTACTGGAACTGCTCCACATTCTGCGTCTTGTCGCAGTTGATCACAATGACGACTTCCGGGTTGTCGGCGACACGCTCCTGCAAGAGCGGCAGGATTTGGTCGTAAGGAACCTGGCCCCGGTCCACATAGTAGTTGCCTTTGTCGTCCACCGTTAAGACCACTTTAGACAGCGGCTTCGCCAGGGCGGTCGTCGAGACCGGCAGCGCGACTTTTTTGGCCGACATCTGCACCTGCGAAATGCTCGTGATCATAAAGAAGACCAGCAGGAAGAAGATCGTGTCGATCATCGGGATGATTTCGATCCGCGCCTTTTTAAGCTCGGTTCGCTGTAACTTCACTGCGAATTCCCTCCACCGGGCCGCGCAGGCCGGCCAGAATGTTCATCAGCTGGGTCGCCCGGATCTCCATTTCGGCGATGATCTCTTTGACTTTTTCGGTCAAGTAGTTGTAGCCGATGAGCGTCACAATCGCAATCGCGAGGCCCGTCGCGGTCGCAAGCAGCGCTTCCGCAACGCCGCCGGTGATCGCATTCGGGTTGTTCAGGCCCTGGGAAGAGCCGACGACGTTGAACGACTTAATCATGCCTGTGACCGTGCCGAGAAGTCCGAGCAGGGGCGCGATGGTGATGATCGTGTCCAGAACGCCGAGGCGGCGGTAGAGCAGAGGAGTCTCGCGCATCGCCAGTTCTTCCATCGCCCGCTCAATCGAGTCCGCGTCGAGGTTGCGGTTGCGGATGCCGTTGGCGAGCAGTCCGGCCACGGGACCGGGATGCTGGTCGCAGACCGCCAGCGCGTCGTTGACCCGCCCGGCGAGCAGATGCTCGCGCACCTGCTCGGACAGCACTTCGTTGTCCGCCGACGCCTTGCCGATAGAGATAAAGCGCTCGATCATCACCGCGACCGACAGAATAGCGCAGATGAACAGCGGATACATGACCGGGCCGCCGTCGTGCAGCAGCTTGAATGGATTGAATTCCATAATCGTAGACTTACTCCTTGAGATAGTGAAAATTGCTGAGAGAGCCGAGAAAACGGAATAGCAAAAAGCTCCCAAGCGAGCCGGGACAGCATTGTCCGGGAAACGTGGGAGCCTTTGAGTGAGTGTTAAGCGCTATCACTTCCTGTTGTTACGAAAGTGGGCCGAAGCAAGTTCCCGCCGGACAGAGAGTGCCAGGACGACATCGGCGCTGAAGCGTCACGCCGGGAACAGGCGATAGCGCAGAGTATACACCCAAGCTGGGGCGTTTGTCAACCCGCGTTTGTGAGTGCGCCGGAAACAAAGGAGAAATATTTGGGGATTTTTTTGAGAGACGGAAAGAATCCCTCCCGCCCATTCTTCGCTCCCTCCCCTGTGAGGGAAGGGCAAGAGACAGGTCAGGAAGAATGAGCGGGAAGGGTTGTTACTTACGCCGCCAAAAGCATCTCGGCTTCGGCGGCAATCGTCTCCAGTGCAAGCGTCCCCGGCAGGCTCAGCGCATGAAAAACGCAGTTGCGGCCTGCCGTCTTCGCCGCATACAGCGCCCGGTCCGCCGCCGCCACCAGCGCGTCGCCGTCGGGCATGGTCGGAAGCAGGGTCGCCGCGCCGAGGCTGACCGTGACCGAACGCTCCGGCCACGATGCCTGTTCAACGGTGGTGCGGAGCCGCTCTGCCAGGACCATCGCCCCGGCGGCATCCGTCAGCGGCAGGATGACAATGAACTCTTCGCCGCCGTACCGGGCGAAAAAGTCGGTATCCCGGCCCTGGCCGCGCAGGATCTGCGACAAGCGGCGCAGGATTTCATCGCCCGCCGGATGCCCAAAGCTGTCATTGTAGGCTTTAAACGAGTCCACGTCCAGCAGCAGCACCGAAAGCGGCGTGCCGTAGCGCTTGGCCTGGTTCATCTCCTGCCCTAAGCGATGCTCGAACGCCCGGCGGTTGCCGAGGCTGGTCAGGCTGTCATGCAGCGCCAGTTCTTCGAGCTGTCGGTTGGCTTCTTCGAGCTGCGACTTTTGCTCTTCCAGCACGGCGGCATAATCCGTAATCTGGGTCATCTGCCGGGTGATCTGGTCGGCGGAGCGCCGCCGCTCGGTAATGTCCGTAAAAGTCGCGACGACGGCATACGGCTCCGCTGACCCAGACAACAGCAGCGGCTTGGCATTGACCGAGACCCAGAGCATCCCGCTTTGCCCGATTTGAGAGGGATGGCGCCGGCGCGGCAGGCCCATGACCACCTCGTGCTGCGCCTCGCCCCGGCGGAGCGACGCCATCAGCGGGTAGGACCCCTGCGGGAACTTGGTGCCGTCCTCGCGCACCGCCTCAAACTCCGGGTTCACCGGCCGCAGGCCGTGCATCTCGGTCTGGGTCATCTCCAAAATCTGTTCCGCGCTGCTGTTCCACAAAGTCACGACGCCGGCGCTGTCCATCACGATGAGGCCCTCGGAGATGGACGCGATGGCCGTTCGGAACCGCTCTTCACTTTCTTTGATGGCTTCTTCGGCCCCGCGCCGCGCGATCTCGCTGCCGATCCACTGGGCCATCAAGCGAAGCAGCTCGCGGTCGCCCGACGTAAAAAGGCGCGGGCGGGCTTGGCGTCCGGCAAAGCAGAGCGTCCCCCATACAGTGCCGTTGACCCGCAGCGGCGTTCCGAGGTAGGCTTCCAGTCCGAAATCCCGGTAGGCAGGGGTGTCGCGCCGCTCGGTCGCCCCGGCTTCTTCAAAGCTGACCGTGTCCAGCAGCTTCAGCGCTTCCGCGCAGTAGGTGTCGCAGGTCGCAAATTCTGCGCCAGCGGGGATAACATTGCCGGGGGACACCGAATGGACAATGCGGTAGCAGTCGTCTTGAACTCGCGCCAGTGCGCCGATCGGCAGCTCAAACTGCTCGGCGCCGAGCGAAAGCAGCTCCCTAATCTTTTCATCAAAGGACAATTCCTGCCGGGAAGTGACGTTGTACAGCGTGTGCAGGCGCTCTTCGCTCCGCCGCAGGGCGTCTTCCGCTTCATGCTGGGCGCTGATGTCAATGTCCGCGCTGATCGCTCCGGTGATCTCGCCGCCGGTCCCGCGCAGGGGAAAAATGCTGCAATACAAGTGCAGTGTTGAACCGTCGGGCCGCCGGTAAGTGCGCTCAATTCCTTCCTGCCGCTCGCCGTCGAAGACCGCCGCGACCGCGCTTACGATTTCCGCGTCTCCGCCCTCGTAAACCGTCTCCCAAACCGTGCGGCCCCACAGCTCCGGCAGCTCGTACAGCGTCTCAAACGCCCGGTTCCATTCCATGATCCGGCCGTTCTTGTCGAAGCAGACACAGGCGGCGGGCAGTCCTTGAAACAGCTCCTGGAACCGGCTCGACGCCTGCGCGAGCAGGCCATTCGCCGCATCCATGTTTTGGGCGCTGAGGGCCATCTCCCGCTGCTGCCAATTCAGCTTCTGCCGGGCGGACTCGGTTTCCGAAGTCCGGCGCTCGATCTGCCGCGCGGCCAGCCATCCCAGCCCGGCCAGGCTTGCCGCCAGCGCCGGCATGACGAGCGGACGCAGGCTGGGCGCGGCCCGCAGCAGAAGGAAGCCGAGCAGCGGCAGGATGAAGCCTGCCGCGAGGAAAAGGCGGCCTGGAGGACACAATCGCCGGAGGCTGGTTGGGAAAGAGTTATTCATAGACTGAGTAGTGGCTCACTCGTTTATCGGAGTGTCGGCGTGAAATCTGTAGGATGTGCGGGGTTTCCGCGTTTCGGTGCAGCGGCCTCTGTTTAGGCAGTGGTGAGGACTGGGGAAAAAGTTCGCATCTCTGGAGAACACAAGGAAAACACATGAGCGATACCACAGTGACGAAAATCGACTCGGCCCATTCGCCGCACGGCGAAATGGGCCAAAAGTATCTGGCGTCGGGCAAAACCGTCGCTATGCGGCTTTGGGAAGAAACGCCGGCAAGCGACCCGAAGCCGCCGACGGCACGGGACTACGAGACCGTCGGCTACGTCATTTCAGGCCGGGCCGAGCTGCATTTGGAGCAGGGGCAAATGGTGATCTTGGAGCCGGGAAATTCGTGGGTCGTGCCGGCAGGCGCGGAACATACTTACAAGATCACAGAACCGTTCACGGCAGTGGAAGCGACTTCGCCGCCCGCGCAGGTGCATGGGCGGGATGAGTAACCTGCTCCTGCCTTAGTGACAATTCCCCAGCCCTAAAGGGCGGGGCTTCTATCGACTTTACGAACGCATTATTGCCCTAATGCGGTTTTTCTTGCCCTAACAACAGGGTTAGTTTGCAAGTCCTGTTTCCGCTAACTATCCGCTTAGACTTTCGGGTTCATCACTTGCGCTCCTGTTCTTGGCAGTCTTAGTCTTCGGGTTCTTCGCAGGTTTCGCAAGGCGAGACAAGCACAAACCTAAAACAAAAAAGCACAAACAGGTACACGCAAACTTCACGTTAGGTGCCGATGGATTTCAGGGGTCAGAAACGATTAGCAACATTATACTCGAAAGGTTTTAATATCATGCCATAGGAATGGCATGGAGCCTTATATCCACATGAATAAATCCAGGGGCCTTACGGCTCTTTCGGTAAAACCCGGCTTTCACTAGACCTCTTGCGTAATTCGACTTCTGCTGCCCGGATTGAAAATCCGGGTCTTCTGCAAAGCGATTGTCTGCCGTTCACTCCGCTGCTGCACTGGCAGACCTGGAAGGCCGAACGCAGTGAGTAGGAGGCGCAGACAGAAGAACAGCCCTCAGTGTAAATCTTCTGTCTGCGAAGGCAGACAATCGCCCTTCAAAAGCCCTGCACTTCCAGTGCAGGGTACTTACGCAAGAGGTCTACTGTAGAATCGGAGCGTGCCGGAAAGCAGAGCCGGCACGAAGCAGGAGCCGCGCGGAAAACTTCGCGGCTCTTGCTTCGGCGGCTAGTTTAGCGCACGGCTTAGTCGCCCCGACAGGGGACAGCGAGCGGATCGGCGATTAACGGGTTCACGATGTCGAGACTTCTTATCCTACACATTTGCTTGTTAAATTAGGTTGTAAGCAGTTAAATACATTTGTTGAAGTTTAGAATGTTCGCCTGAGTGGTAAAACTGACGCAGAATTCTTCTCTCATAAAGGAACCCTATGAAACTCCACTCGTTTCTTTCCGCCGCGCCTGCTCTTGCGGGCCTCGCGCTGCTTGGCCTGTCCGCCGGGACGGCCTCGGCGCAGGCCCAGTCCGGCTCCGTGCAGGTCGGCAGCGCGACGATTGCCTACCGGGTGCAGGGCCACGGCCCGGCGATGATGCTGGTCCACGGTTACCCGCTGTCGGGGGAATTGTTTGCCAGGAACCGGGCGGCGCTGGCCCGGCGCTATACAGTCGTGACGCCGGACCTGCGCGGCTTCGGCAGCTCGACCACGCCGGACTCTAAAGGCGGCGTTCAGCTTTACGCCAAAGACATGCTGGCCGTGATGGACCACCTGCACGTTCGGAAGGCAATTATCGGCGGCATGAGCATGGGCGGGCCGGTCGTTTTGGAAATGTACCGGGAAGCGCCGCAGCGGTTCCGGGGCCTGATCCTGATTGACTCGACTTCTTCGCCGGCAAACGATGTCGAGAAAGGCGAGTGGCCCGGCTTCGGCACTCAGGCCCGCGACAAGGGGGTGGCTTCCATGATCCCCGTCCTGATGCCGAATGTGCTGACCGGACCGACCCGGATGGCAAACCCGCCGCTGGTCAAGTTCCTCGGCGGCATCATCAAAAAAGGTTCCGTCAACGCGGCAGTCGCCGGCGGAGAGACGCTCGCCAGCCGGCCCGATTCGCGCCCGACGCTGGCCCATGTCACAGTGCCGGTGCTATTCGTGGTCGGCGCGGATGATCCGATTTACCCGGTCGAAATGGATCAAAAGATGCACCAGGACACGCCCGGCTCGCGTTTAGTCGTGGTTCCGGGTGCGGCCCACGCGGCGATTATCGAGAAGCCGGAAGTCTGCAATCAGGCGATTGCCGCCTGGGCGTCTACGGTGCGTTAGGAATCCGAAACTGAATGCCGGGCGATTTCCAATCGCCCGGCTTTTTTCCCGGCGCCTTATCTTGTCATACATATTCTTCAACAACTAATTCAACTATTGCGCACTTAAGTGCGTCTATTGATGTTTAGAACTCCCACGGAAACGGTATCACAAACCCGTAATACTTCCCCAAACATGATTTTCTAAAGAGGCACAATTCCAATGGCAGACGAAACAAAAGACGAAACCGCTCAGGAAGACACAAACACCACCGACCATAGCCCCGAAGCGGCCCAGGTCGGCACTTCCGACGGCGACGGCGACAGCGAAAAAAGCGAGTAACAGCGGAGCGAATAGAAAGACAAAAGCATGAAAGCAGTAGTGTGGCACGGCATCGGCGACATTCGCCTGGATGATGTGCCGAAGCCCAAGCTCAAAGACCCGGAAGATGCGATTGTGCGTCTGACGGCAAGCGCCATCTGCGGGACCGACCTGCATTTTGTGCGCGGGACTTTTGCCGGGATGAAGCCCGGCACGATTCTCGGCCATGAAGGCGTCGGCGTCGTCGAAGAAGTCGGCAAAGATGTCCGCAATTTGAACGTCGGTGACAGGGTAGTCATCTGCTCCACCATCGGCTGCGGCGTCTGCCCGTTCTGCCGCGACGGCTACTATTCCCAGTGCGACAAGGCAAATCCCAACGGACCGTCGGCAGGCACGGCATTCTTCGGCGGCCCCGCCCCGACCGGGCCGTTCGACGGCTTGCAGGCCGAGTATGCCCGTGTGCCGTTCGCCCACACCACGCTGGTGAAGCTGCCCGATGAAGTCAGCGACGCCCAGGCCATTTTGATCTCCGACATCTTCCCGACGGGGTATTTCGGCGCGGACATTGCCGGCATCAAGCCCGGCAACACCGTGGCTGTGTTCGGCTGCGGTCCGGTCGGCCAGTTTACCATCGCCAGCGCCATGCTGCTCGGCGCGGGGCGCGTCTTCGCGGTAGATGCCGTGCCGTCGCGCTTAGAAATGGCAAAGAAGCAGGGCGCAGAAGTCATTAACTTCAATGAAGAACATCCCGTGGAAGCCCTGATGCGCTTGACCGGCGGCGTTGGGGTGGACATCTGCATTGACGTGGTCGGCGTAGACGCTTACCATGCCCATCAAGGCCCGGCGGCGGTCACCGCGAAGGCCGAGGAAGCGCAGTTTAAGCAGGAGATGGAGCAGAACAACCCGGCGGGCTACAAGCCGAGCCAGGGCAACTGGGTCCCCGGTGATGCGCCGTCGCAGGCCCTGCAATGGGAAATTGAAGCGATCGCAAAGGCCGGCACGGTGTCTATTATCGGCGTTTATCCGCTGACCATGAACTCGTTCCCGATCGGCGCGGCCATGAACAAGAACCTGACCCTTCGCATGGGCAACTGCAACCACCGCAAGTATGTCCCCATGCTCGTAGATCTGGTGCGGGCCGGCGCGATTGATCCGACAATGGTGCTGACCGAGCAGGAGCCGATGTCGTCGGCGATTGATGCGTATAAAGCCTTCGACGAGCGCAAGCCCGGCTGGATCAAAGTGGAGCTTGAGCCGCTGGCGCAGGCGGCGTAATGAGGACACAAGACGCCACGGAATGAACTCCGTGGCGTTTTAACAAGAAGATACTCAGTCTCAAAACCTATGCTTAAACGAACCGTTGCCCTTCTTTCCTGCTTGTCCGCACTTCCCGCAGCCGCCCAGCAGCCGGAGGCCGTCGCCCGCTTTTACGGGCCGATGCCGACCGGCGTGACCGTCTCGCACACAGGCCGCATTTTCGTCAACTTCCCACATTGGGGCGACTCCGTGAAGTTCACGGTCGCCGAGATCGTGAGCGGCAAAGCCGTGGCGTATCCGAACGCGCAAGTGAACAAGATCAACAAAGCCCATCCCGCCGACTGCATCTATTCGGTGCAGAGCGTCGTGGTAGACCCGAAAGACCGCTTGTGGGCGCTGGACACCGGCAGCCTCAAGCTGGGGCCGAATGTCCCCGGCGGGCCGAAGCTGATCTGCATGGATTTGAAAACCAACACGATCACGCGCAAGATTTTCTTCCCGCGCTCCGTTGTTCCGGCGTCCACCTATCTCAACGATGTCCGGTTTGATCTGCGGCGCGGCAAGGCAGGAACGGCGTTTATCACCGACTCCGGGACAGACACGACCGGCCTGAAGCCGCTCTACGGCATCATCATCGTAGATTTGGCAACCGGCAAAAGCTTCCGGCGGCTGGCGAACAACCCGACGGTCGTGCCGGATAAAAACGTCGTCGGCATCATCAACGGCGTCCCGCTTTTGGAGCGCAAGCACGGTGTCTCGCCGCAGGTGCCGAAGTTCGGCTCGGACGGCCTCGCGATCAGCGCGGACGGCAAGCGGCTGTTCTACTGCCCCGTTTCCAGCCGCCACCTGTACAGCGTCTCGGTGGACGCGCTGATAGACCGGAGCAAGTCCGAAAGCGAGGTTGCGGCGACCATCAAAGACTTGGGCATCAAGGGGATATCTGACGGCTTAGAGTCGGACTCGTCCGGCGGCGTCTACTTCGGCGATGAAGAAAAGTCGCAGCTGAAATACGGCAAACCGGGCGGCCCGTACCGAGTTTTAGCCCAAGCGCCCAAGATTTACTGGATTGACACGCTTTCGGTCGCGACAAATGGGTATGTGTATTACACCGGCAACGAGCTGCCGCTGCTGCCGTCATATCACTACGGCAAAGATTTGCGGGTGAAGCCGTACACGCTGTACCGGATCAAGACAAACAAGCAGCCGGTACTGCTCAAATAGCGCAAGCATAGGAATAGGAGAACAAGTAATGGTAGAAGAAGATACCGTGAATTCGGTAGACGTCAGCCCAACGCACCTGAGTCACGACAGCGGCAGTGAAGCGGCCACCATAGATAACCATATTGAAGAAACCAACGTCAATATCGGCAGCAGCGAGCGGTGGGCGACGGCGATTGCCGGCGGGACGCTTGCAGCTTACGGCCTCATCCGGCGCTCCCCGCTTTCGCTCGCGCTGGCGGCAGTCGGAACATACCTGGTCGTGCGCGGCGCGACCGGCCACTGCCCGGCTTACTCCGCTGCCGGGGTCAACAAGGCTGGAAACGACACGCAGGACGATGTTCGGAAGCGCCTCGGCGACAGCGGCATCAAAGTCACTCATGCCGTGACTATTATGAAGCCCGCCGCCGAGCTGTACCGGTACTGGCGAGATTTTACCAACCTGCCGCGCATCATGGACCATTTGGAGTCGGTCACGGTGTCGGGCGACATCAACTCGCACTGGGTCGCCAAAGCCCCGCTCGGCAGCACGGTCTCCTGGGACGCCGAGATCATCAATGATGTGCCGAATGAAGTGATTGCCTGGCGCTCGCTGCCCGGCGCGGATGTAGACAATGCCGGCGCGGTGACGTTCAAGCCCGGCCTGCCGGGGCGCGGCACCGAAGTCCGCGTTTCGCTCTCGTATGCCCCGCCCGCCGGCAAGCCCGGCGCGGTCATCGCAAAGCTCTTGGGCGAGGAGCCGACCAAGCAGCTCGACGACGACCTGCGCCACTTCAAGAACCTGATGGAAACCGGCGAGCGCCCGACCACCGAAGGCCAGCCGTCAGGGCGCGGCCCGGACAAAGACCAGGTGAAGTAGTTTAGAACCCCTCCCGCTCGTTCCTCGCTCCCTCCCCTGTTAGGGAAGGGCAAGAGAGCAATATCCCCCAGCCTTATGCCAAAACGCAAAGGCTCAGAGATAATCCTAAGCCCTTCCCTAACAGGGGAGGGAGCGAGGAACGAGCGGGAGGGGTTCCTCATTGAAAGGCACAAATTATGAAAGCACTCTGCTGGTACGGCAAAAATGACGTTCAAGTCTCGACGGTCCCGGACCCGGCGATCCTGAACCCGCGCGACGCCATTATCAAAGTCACGTCTACGGCCATCTGCGGCTCGGACCTGCATTTGTACGACGGTTTTATTCCGACCATGGAAAAAGGCGACATTCTCGGCCATGAGTTTATGGGCGAAGTGGTGGAGCTTGGCTCCGAAGTCAAGAATTTGAAGATCGGCGACCGGGTGGTCGTTCCGTTCGACATCGCCTGCGGGAGCTGCCGCTACTGCCAGACGTCCCAGTTCTCGCTGTGCGACAACTCGAACCCAAATGCGCTGATGGCCGAAGAGCTGTACGGCTATTCCCCGGCGGCCCTCTATGGCTACTCCCACCTCTACGGCGGCTATGCCGGCGGGCAGGCTGAGTATGTCCGCGTCCCGTTCGCCGATGTCGGGCCGGTTGTCGTGCCTGAAAGCCTGACCGACGAGCAGGTGCTGTTCCTGACCGACATCTTCCCGACCGGCTATCAGGCCGCTGAGAACTGCGGCATCAAGCCCGGCGACACGGTAGCCATCTGGGGCGCCGGTCCGGTCGGCCAGTTTGCGATCCAGAGCGCGTATATGCTCGGCGCGGAGCGGGTCATTTCCATAGACCACATCCCGGAGCGCCTGGCGATGGCGCGGGACAAAAGCAAGGCCGATATTGTCAACTATGAAGAGCAGGACAACCTGTTTGAAACGCTGAAAGAGATGACCGGCGGGCGCGGCCCGGACCACTGCATTGACGCGGTCGGCCTGGAAGCGCACGGCACCGGCCTCGGCAACATCTACGACAAGACCAAAGAGCTGGCCCGGCTTGCCTCAGACCGCCCGAATGTGCTGCGTCAGGCGATCCAGTGCTGCGGCAAAGGCGGCACGGTTTCCATTCCCGGTGTCTACGGCGGCTTTCTCGACAAGATCCCATTCGGCGCGGCCTTCGCGAAGGGCCTCACGTTCAAGATGGGCCAGACCCACACCCAGCGTTACCTGCGCCCGCTGCTGGAAACGATTGTGCAGGGGAAAATTGACCCAACGTTCGTGATCACGCACCGCATGAAGCTGGCAGACGCCCCGGAAGGCTACAAGATCTTCAAAGAGAAAAAGGACGACTGCATCAAAGTGGTGCTGACGCCGTAGAACCCACCCCGCTCGTTCCTCGCCTCCCCTCCCGAAGCGGGAAGGGCCGGAGTTTCGGAGAAGTGCGCTGAACGCATGCTTGTCTATCTCTTACCCTTCCCGCTTCAGCACTGGCTACCCGGAGGGCGGGAGGGGAGGCGAGGAACGAGCGGGGTGGGTTCCGAGAAACTCATGACTAAAACCACCCGCAGCCTGCTTCTCTTGACTGCCTCCCTCCTGGCGGCTCGCGCCTTCGTTCAGCAGAAGCGCCTCACGGACTTAGGCGGCTCTGTAGTGCTGATCACCGGCGGCTCGCGCGGGCTAGGTCTCGCGCTGGTCCACGAGTTCGGCAAGCACGGATGCCGGCTGGCGCTCTGCGCCCGCGACGCCGATGAGCTGGCGCGGGCGCGAGAAGAATTAGCGGCAAAGGGCTTTGAAGTGTACACGTCGGTCTGCGACTTGACGGACACAGGGCAAATCAGTCGTCTGATTGCCGAAGTGACGGCGCATTATGGGCAGATAGATATTCTCGTCAACAACGCCGGGATCATCGAAGTCGGGCCGGTGCAGAATATGCAGCGCCGCGACTTTGAAGATGCCATGAACGTAGACTTCTGGGGCGTCTTAGATACTATCTTAGCTGTCCTGCCGCAGATGCAGGCCCGCAAGTCGGGCCGGATCGTCAACATCACGTCTATCGGCGGCAAAGTGGCGTTCCCGCACCTGCTGCCGTATGCCGCCGCGAAATTTGCCGCGACGGGCCTCTCAGAAGGACTGCATTCGGAGCTTCAGCGGGACGGCATCACGGTCACAACGATTGTGCCGGGCCTGCTCCGCACCGGCTCTTATTTCAATGCGCTGTTTAAGGGAAACAAAACCGGCGAGTTTGTTTGGTTTTCTTTAGGCGACACCCTGCCCGGCGGCTCCATCAGCGCTGAACGCGCCGCCCGCGAGATAGTGGCGGCGACCCGGCGCGGCTCCGCCGAGCGCATTCTGTCGGTCCCGGCTAGCCTGCTGTCCCGGCTCAACGGACTTGCGCCCAGCACGACGGCTCATCTGCTGACGCTCATCAACAATGCCATTCTGCCGCCGCCGTCGGATGCGCCCGGCAGTGATGTAAATAGCCCCGGTAAAGATGCCGAGCCGGATGTCCCGCTGCACCCGGCGTTTGATGCCGCGACGACGCTTGGCCGGTTAGCGGCGGAGCGGCTGAACGAGTAACGGAACACCGGCACTGGAAGTGCCGGTGTCCCAAAAGCCAAAAACGCCCTGCCAAGACTCTCTTGGCAGGGCGTTTTTCTGTTTTTACGCTTAGGTCTTATCGGTCAAAGTCGCATCCTGCGCGGCGGTCGTTTTTCCCTTAACAGCCGCGCTGTCGGCGTGGAACAGGTAGTTCGACGATTCAGGGTCCAGCGCCCCGGATGGGGTCTGAGCGACAAGCTGAGCGAATTGATCCAGATCCTGCTGGAGCTTCTGCTCGAAGTGCTTGCCCGCGCCAAGCTTCTCGCCCGCGTCGCCGAGCGCCCCCGCCGGCGGATCGTAGGAGAGCGTCACCTGCACTTTGGTCTGGCTGTCGCCGACCGGCTCAAAGGTCACGACGCCGTGGTTCTGGAGGCCGTCAATCGAGCGCCAGCCGATCTGCTTGCCGTCAATCCAGTTCTCGTTTACCGCGTCCCACTCATGGGTTCCGACGACATCCGCGACCCAGTGGGAAGTCTGGCTGTCTTTGTAGGTCACTTCTTTGATGTACGACATGAACTTCGGGAAGTCGTTGAAGTGCGAGAACAATTGGAAAACTTGGTTGGTCGGCGCGTTGATCGTCACTGCCGCCGTATGAGTATATTCGGCCATAATTTGCTCCTTAGTAAGTTCGAGTTACTCGTGATTTGTTTCCGTCGCCGGCAGTCCCGACAGCGAAGAAGGGGCGTCCAAATTTGCGCCGTCGTCTACGCCGACGCCTAATCGTTCCACTAGCTCGCCGCCAAGCCAGCCCGTTAGTCCCGCGAGGCTAAACCCCAGCAGAGACAACGCGAACGGCAAGACATTCAGCTTTTCGGGGTCGCTGCGGCGCAAAGCCCAGCTTGCGCCGAACAGGCCCAAAACGGCGACATTGCCGAGGCCGTGAACCGCACCAATGGTCTTGGCCCGTGTGCCTTTCGGAATGAACAGCCAGTCCCACGCTCCGAACGGCGCGGCGACGAGGCCGCCGAGAATGCCCGCGCCGGTCATTGCCAGTCCCTGCTCCGCCATTTTCGGCTTTTTAAGAAGCAGTGAAAGCGAGTCAAAGATGACCGCCGTGGACAGCAAGCCCAGCGGGAACGTGATGAGAATGGTGTGGGCCGGATGCCCGAATACTTTGGAGCGGCTCTCCATGCGTCTTACTTCCTAATTTTTAGCGGGGTCATGGCCCCAGTTCATCAGCGAGTAGCGCCAGTGCGTCTCGGTGATGTCCCCGGACGGCCTTTGCGCGAGGTGGCGATGCACATAGCTGACCACGCGCCGCATCTGCGCGTAATCCCCGACTGAATAATCGGACTGCTTATGGTGCAGCAGCTCCACGATATGCCGGCCCGATTGATGGCCGGTAGACTCCCCTTCGCCGTCCTGCTTTTGGCCGACTTCTTTGGAAGGGCCAGTTTCCAGCCAGCGCTCGATCTCGGAGGCGGTCATGTTGACCGCTTCCTTGAACTCTTTGAGCGTCTGTGCGTCGTCGTGATGCTCCGCCATCGCCTTCTCGCATTTCTAATTCGCTTTGTCTTTTTCAGCTTGTCTTTTTCAGCTCTTCCGGCTTGTGCGCGGCTTCCTTGTGAGACTTGTCCGTCTCGACCAGATACTCAGGGTTGTCTTTCGACGCCGCGACATGGTGGCTTTTGATGTCCGTCGGCGAAGTCAGCTTCTTTTCCACGGTGCCTTCGGTTTTGCCCTGCGGCGTTTCCCACTCGACATGGTCGCCTTTTTTAAGATCAGCCATCGGACGCTGCTTTCTAAGCAAAAAACTTACATTGCACCGTTTTTGCCGCTCATGTCGCTCGGCATCATGGCAGGCTTCAGAACGGGCATCTTGTCGGCATGGACATCCATATTCGTGCCGACTTGATAGATCATCCGGGTGTGGTCTTCAATTTCCGGCAGGTTTTTGGTGGCGAACGCGGTCAGGCCGCCGTTCTTGCCCATCGAAATTTCCTTTTCGAACAGCTCGACAGTCTGCGTATGCGCGGTTTCCTGGGAAGCCATGTACGCTTTATCGAACGCCGTGCCGGACAGGCGGGACAGCTTGGCGATAATCGCTTTGTGCATCGGGTCGGTCTCGGTCGGCAGGGTCATCTTGTTATCTTGGGCAACCGTCATCAGCTCGGCATTTGCTGCCGAATGCTCCTTGACCATGCGCTTGGCGACATTCATTACCTGCATATTGTGAGTCTTTTGCAGCGCGATCTCGCTGGACTTGACTTCAAAGATGCCGCCCTGCGCGGCCATCTTCGCAAACTTCATGTCCGTTGCATCCGCATTTGCCAGCGCCGCGCCGGCTGCCAGCATCAGCCCAGACACGGCCGCGCCGATCATCATCTTTTTGGTAAACATAATCGTCTCTTTTGCTCTTTCTAAGAGGGTTTTATCTGCCCTAAGTTTTCCCTCTCTGCTTTCAAGTTAAACGCCCTGCAAATTTCGTCCCGCTTCGCCGACAATAAGCGCAGAACTCATATTGTCATCACGACGGAGGAACCCCCGATGCGCCTAGTCACGCGGTCCGATTTTGACGGATTGATCTGCGCGGTCCTGCTGAAACAGGTCGAAACTATTGATTCCATTCAATTTGTCCATCCGAAAGACTTGCAGGACGGCAAGTTTGAGGTCACGGCGGACGATGTGCTGACGAACGTGCCCTATGTCCCCGGCTGCGGCCTATGGTTCGACCACCACGCGACCGAGATTGAGCGCATTGTCGGGCGTGTTCCGTTCCAGGGCGACTGCTGGCTCGCGCCGAGCGCGGCCCGCGTCGTCTACGATTATTACGGCGGCGCGGCGCGTTTTCCGGGCATTGAAGAAATGATGCGGGAAGTGGACAAGGCCGACTCGGCGCTGTTTACGCCCGAAGACATCCTGCACCCCGAAGGCTGGGTGCTGCTGTCGTTTCTGATGGACGCCCGAACGGGCCTCGGAAGATTTCGGGATTACCGCATCTCGAATTACCAGCTCATGTACGATCTCATTGATGCCTGCATGACGAAATCGATTGGCGAAATTTTAGAGATGCCCGATGTCCAGGAGCGCGTCATACGCTACTTCGAGCAGGACGTTCTGTTCCGCAAAGCGCTGGCCGACCACTCGTGGACGGAAGGCAATGTCGTCGTCTCCGATCTGCGCGAGGTCTCGCTGATTCCCTGCGGCAACCGCTTTTTGGTCTACGCGCTGTCCCCGGAAGCCAACACGTCGGTTTGGATCGTCAGCGGCTTCCAGGGCAAAAACTGCGTCTTCGCCTGCGGCCACAGCATTTTGAACAAAACGTCCCGCACCCACATCGGGGCGCTGATGCGCGGCTTCGGCGGCGGGGGGCACGAGGCGGCGGGAACCTGCCAGGTGCCGCACGAGGACGCCGAAGAAGTCCTGCGGGAATTAATTCAGTCGATGCACCGCGACGAGCTGGCCGTTCCCGACGAAGGGTGGGCGCTCGCGCAGGCCGCCTAAAAGCGCCGTCGGCTTTGCCTCTGTCGCTGCTCTCAGTGGTGTCGCGGCAGCCGGTCGTTCAAACTCCGGGGCGAGCTGATAAGACCGATTTTTACGCGATGGATCATGCAAAACCAGGAAGCCGGATGCAAGCCAGGTGCGGCATAGGGCGACTACTGTACGCGGGCTGAGACCGAGATGCGCGGCGATTTCCCCGGTCGTCACGATTTGCCGGTCTTGAAACAAAACCAGCAAGCGGCGCTGCCGGGGGTCGAGCTGACGCAGCAGTGGACTATAATCGGCCGCCCCTCGCCGGGCAGCCTCCGCCGTCTGTGCCCGAACGGCGGCAAACGACACCGCCATACCCTGACAGAATTTCTTGATAAAGCCGGTCACGTCCGCCTCGGCCCGTCCAAAGTAGCTGTGAGACGGACCGACAGCCAGGGCGGCATAGTACCCGGCGAGGTTTTCGGCGTAATACTCTTCCAAGCTGTAGATGCCCTTCAGACCATAGCCGGCCCGGTGCAGGAGCAGCGTCGTCAGCAGCCTCGCCGTTCGCCCATTGCCGTCGTGCAACTTCTTCAAGTGCGTGGTACTAGTTTCGTACCTCCGCGACATCCCGCTCACGACCGGGAAGGCGGACCCCGGCCAGCGTTTCCTGCACCTGCATCTGGGTCAGCCGGTTCCCCTCGATCTGAGTAGAATAATGCGTCGCCGTCAGTTTTGCCGTCTCGCGCAAAGAGCGAAGCATTTCGACATCAATCGGCAGAGCGAGGATTGCCTGACGTTCCCCTCAATGCTCATGAGCGCCTGAGTCATTGCTGCTGTAATCTCAAAGCGAGGGCGAAACATGACGCTATTCTACCTGATGCGTTATCATACTGTTAAATGTCAGTTATCATACTGTTAAAGAGTCACTTCCAAGAAATACCACATTTCCTCGCACTTCCTGAACTTCACTTTTGCCTTGCAGCACTTGACAGGCACGGCGTCGATGTAGCCTCGGAACGCTTGACCGTGCTTCTTGGTCGGATACAAGCGGCTGCGGCAGGTAGTTATCACAAACCACCGCGGGCATACTGTCCACGGCGTACTGCTGGCTCTGTTCGGCAAGCCGTGGGTCGGTGTCCGAGTGGTTAAAGGAGGCGGTCTGTAAAATCGTCGGCGCAAGCCTACACAAGTTCGAAACAAGTGGAAGGTGGTACTTACACTTTACGGAAACCGGCCAGGCACCTAAACATCAACCACCGGAAAATATAGAAACGCAACTTAGGTTACGTCACTTCCGAGAAATACCACATTTCTGAAATTCACTTTTGCCTTGCAGCACTTGACAGGCACGGCGTCAGAGGGTATTATTCCCTCTGTTCGGCAAGCCGTGGGTCGGTGTCCGAGTGGTTAAAGGAGGCGGTCTGTAAAATCCCGCAAGCCTACACTTTGTCCGGCCCATCAAAAGAACAAACGCAGAAATGCCCCGGCTTAAAAAGGGGCATTTCTGCGTCTGGGAGAGGCTACTTGCGGCGGGCCAGCAGGAGGCAGACATCGTCGTGCAGGCGGTTTTCGGCGAACGTTTTCGCGCCGTCCAGCACGGCCTGGCCGATGCCGGCAAGCGTCCCCTGCGGCAGCGCGGCGGCGGCGAGACGCGCCATGCCGTCGTTGCCGAGGAACTCGCGCCCCTGCCGCGCTTCCGTCACGCCGTCGGTGGCGATCAGCAGCAAGTCGCCGGTGTCTAAATACAGATCGGCGGCCTGGTAGCTGGCTTTGGCGGCGATCCCCAGCGGGATGCCGCTGACGGCGACTTCGGCAAACGTGCCGTCGGGGTGCAGCACAATCGGCGGCTCGGCCCCGGCAGCGGCGAGGCGGGCGATGCCCGTGGCCGCGTCCACGACTGCCAGCGTCATCACCACAAAGTATTCGCCCTCGCCTGCGTCCATTGCCTGCGACTCGCACAAAAACGCATTCAGGCGGCTGAGGGCAGACGCGGCATCGGAATGCTCGCGCAGGTAGGCCCGCAGCGTGTATTTGATCTCCGCCGTCCGGCTGGCTGCTTCGAGGCCCTTGCCGGACACATCGCCGACCACCAGCGCGAGGCGCCCGCCGTCCAGCGCGAACACATCAAAGTAGTCGCCGCCGACCAGCGCTTCGTCCCGCGCCGGCCGGTAAATCGTTTCCACGTCTATCCCGGTCAGAATGGAAGCCGGCGGCTTGTTCAGCAGTGACCGCTGAAGCGACTCCGCGATTTTATGCTCGCGCTCGTACAGCGCAGCCATTTCTTCCTGCTGACGCTTGCGCTCGGTGATGTCCCGGACCGACGCGAACAGCAGCGGGCGCCCGCTGACGGTCAGAGAGCTGACACTGGCTTCAATCGGAAACGTCGTACCGTCGGCCCGGCGCTGCTCCGACTCAAAAGGAGGAACAATTTCAGTCTGCGCCTGCCGAAACAGCGCCTGGTATTCCGATTCCTGAACCTGCGTGTCCACATCCGGCACCCGCAGGTTCCGCATCTGCTCCGGGGCGTATCCTAAGAGCTGCCGCGCCGCGTCGTTCACATAAACAAAGCGCCCGGCGGCGTCCATGAGAAAGAACGCATCGTTTGCTTTTTCGCTGATAAACTGAAACTGCCGCAGGGCTTCTTCCGCCGCCTTGCGCTCGGTGATCTCGGTCGCCAGGACGCCGACGCCCAGGCGGTGACCATTCGCGTCGTCTACCGGGTAATACGAAGACACCCAGAAACGCTCCGTGTCCGGGGCTGCCGGGGTGCGGCCTTTGACTTCCACGCCGATCTGCGCTTCGCCGGTTTCCAGCACAGGCCGCAAATACAGCGTCTCCACCGAGGCCATCTCCGGCAGCACTTCCGTGAGGGTGCGTCCCAGCATGGCCTCGGCGGGGATGCCGTTGATCCGGGTCAGCATGTCATTGACCCGGCGGAAGCACAGACTGCGGTCGAAGAACGCAAAGCCGACCGGGGCCGAGTCCAGCAGGGTATCGAGCAGGGCGACCGTCTCCTGAAGCTCTTCTTCGGTGACTTTTCGCGCCTTGTCGTTGTACTGCCGCGCGGACACATCGGTCTGGATGCCGACATAGTGGGTGACGGCGTTTGACGGGCCGCACACCGGCGAGACTGTGATCTCGTTCCAGAACTCCGTGCCGTCTTTGCGATAGTTTAAGATCAATGTCTGGCACTGCCGCACGTCCCCGATGGCTTCGCGCAGCTCGCGGACGGCGGCGGGGTCGGTTCCGGGGCCTTGCAGGAAGCGGCAGTTGCGGCCCAGGACTTCCGCTTCGGCGTAGCCGGTCATCGCCAGGAACGCCGGGTTCGCGTAGATGATCGGGTAATCGGGCAGGGACGCATCGGAGATGACAATGCCGTTGGACGCCGCCGCAATCGCGTCGTCGCGCACATGCAGCGCGGCCAGGGCCGCTTGTTTTTCGCGCTGGACCTGCTGAAAGCGGATCGCGGCGCGGACCGAGCGGGCGGCAAGCTCCGGGGTCAAAGCCGACTTCGGCATGTAGTCTACGGCGCCGGCGTTAATCATCGCCATCATGGTTGCATCGTCGCGCTGCCCGGTCAGGACAATGATGGGAGTATGGATGTCCCGGTCACGCGCCTCGATGAGAAGCTCCAGCCCGCTGCCGTCGGGGAGCGTGTAATCTAAAAAGATGCAGGAGAACTCTTCGCGGCCCAATGCGTCCCGCGCCTGTGCCAGCGTTTCCACTTCCACGAGGTCGGCGGCGATGGTCTCAAACTTCAGCGCGTCCCGGTTCAGGGCGCGGCGCAGAGCTTCGCGGTCCAGCGGATCGTCGTCAACAATGAGGATGCGGAGGCGGTCGGACACGTCGGCCAGCTTTCTTTCAGTTCTTGATCGTTCCAGGTACTTTTTCAGACAAATTGTACCTCAAACGGTCCAAAAAATTATATAAACTTTAACCCTGCTTTACGGTCACAGGTTCCCCCGATAAAGCGGATTGATAAGCGGCTTCGGCGACGGCCAGCGCCCGCAGCCCGTCTTCGCCGGTCGCAAGGTCCGGCGCGGGCTGCCCCGCCGCAAGCCGCAGAAAATCCGCAACCAAGCCCGCATCCGTCCCGCTGCCCCAGTGGTCCCAGACTGCGCCTGCCGAGCTGCCGTAGTG
Source organism: Capsulimonadaceae bacterium (assembly GCA_965277885.1). GTDB lineage: Bacteria > Armatimonadota > Armatimonadia > Armatimonadales > Capsulimonadaceae > JANXMY01. Next base: position 3,387,143 of record CBDIDS010000003.1, read on the forward strand.
AACCAAATTCTGGGCGAACAGATCCAAATCCAGCACACCCTCCGTGCCGACCACTTGCAAAGTCACATCGCCCCACGTCGGGAACGCCGCCGGGCGCGACCAGCTTGTATCTAAAGTCGCGAACACGCCGCCCTGATAGCCGATGGACAAAAACCCGGTGTCTTCCCAATCTTGGTGATAGAACCCGTGGCCGATCTCGGCATAGACTTCGGCCGCTTCCCGTCCCAGCAGCAGGCGGTTCAAATCTGCGACATGAACGGTGTGATCTATCACCGCCCCGCCGCCGGACAGAGATTTATCCACAAACCAGCCGCCGGGCATCTTGCCGTGGTTCGTGCCGCGCAGGGCCAGCACGTCCCCGATGACCCCCGCCGACACCTGCTCGCGCAGCCGCTTGAACGCCGGGGAATAGCGGCAGGGAAACGCAGTCGCAAGGCTGACCCCGGCCGCCGCGCAGGCCGACACCATCGCGCGGGCGTCTGCCGTCGTCGTCGCCAGCGGCTTTTCACACAAAATGGCTTTCACTCCTGCGCCTGCTGCCGCCTCTACGAGCGGCCTATGGTAGACATTTTCGCTTGTCACGACAGCGCCGTCCAGGGCTTGATCCAGCAGCGCGGCTGCGGCCGGGAAATACGTCGTGCCGAACTGCGCGGCCATCGCCTGCCCGCGTGCCGGGTCCGGGTCGGCGATTCCGACAAGATCTGCATCGGGATGAGCCGCCAGCGCCTCGGCGTAAGACGCCGCGTGCATATGGGCAAACGAGAAAATGCCGATGCGTCTCATAAATGGATCACCTTCCCGGTCTCAATGGACTCCAATGCCGCCAAACCGATCCGGGTCGCCTCGCGGCCGTCGAGCAGCGTCACCGGCGGCGGCCTGTTGTCGTCAAGCGCGGACACAAACGCCGCGATCTCCGAGTAATACGGGTCTTCGCCGGGCATCAGCGGGCTTTCCGACACGGAGCAGCCGGAGCCGCGCAGGGACACAGTCAGCGGGGCGCTTCGCAGGGAGTCGTGTTCAATCAGCCCCCCGTCGCCCGCAATCTCAAAGGTCGTGCGGAAGCCGGTCGGGTGCGCCCAGGAGCCGGTCACATGGGCGACCGCGCCGCTTGCGAACCGCAGGGTGACGAGCGCATAATCCAGCCGTCCTTCGTATTCTTTTTGCCCGTACAGCCCTTTCGCATACACGCGCGACACCGGCCCGAACGTCCAGCGCAGCCAGTCGAAATCATGCAGGATCAAATCCAGCACCATGCCGCCGCTCTGCGCGGGGTCGGCGTACCAGTCGCTCCACGCCGGAAACCCGCCGGTCCGGGCCGTGCGGACAGCGGCGGGCGTGCCGACTGCGCCGGCGTCTACCAGCCGCTTCGCGGCGGCAAATTCCGGAAAGAAGCGCACGACATGGCCGGACATAGCCGGAACCCCCGCGCGTTCGACCGCGGCGATCATCGCGTCGCAGTCGGCCAGGGTCCGGGCCAGCGGCTTTTCGACAAACACCGCTTTTCCCGCCGCCGCCGCCCGCTCCACACCCTCTCGGTGCAGAGGGGTAGGGGTGCAGACATCCACAATGTCCGGCTGAGTTTCGGACAGCAGCGTGTCCCAGTCAGTGAACGGCAGGCCCAGGGCGCGGGCGGCGTCTTCGCGCGGGTCCAGAACCCCCACAATCTCGGCCCCCGGCAGCCGGTCCCAGCAGCGGGCGTGGACACAGCCCATGTTCCCGGCCCCAATCAACGCCACGCGATGATAAGTCATGTGTTTATCCTAGTAATTATCCGAGTAAGCAGTTGTTCTCAGTTCCGTGAGGTTGTTCCCGGCGCTGTTCTTGAACGGCGCGAAGCCGGCTTCGGGTATAATGCTGACAGTCTCACCCATCAGAAAACAGTCACTTTAGTTTTGTTCTCAGTGTATGTTCTTATTCAGGGACGGCATTATCGTCTCTGACGCAAAAAATCAACCTGGCTGCTGTTGTTAGCAACCAGGTTGATTTCATACACGAAAAGAAAAAGAAAGGGCGAACGATGGGACTTGAACCCACGGCCTCCAGTGCCACAAACTGGCGTTCTAACCAACTGAACTACGCTCGCCGCAAGCGGTTGTGCCGCACACGCTCTGCGTGGGCGACATCACTATTCTAGCACATCGGCGCGGAAATTGCAAGCCGCCGATTGTTCGGCTTGAAGAAAGAAGTGTTTTATGACGGTCACTTTGGACCTAAAGGCGGATGAGGCCCGTGTGCTGCAAGAAATCGCCCGATCCGCCGAAACGACGATTGAAGCAGTTCTGCACGCGCTGATCGCCCAAGTTTCAGCGTCCTATTCTTTGCCGCCCCGCCGCGCCGAAGCCGAAAGCGCCGCCGAAAGCGCCGAAGCCGAAAGCGCCGAAGCCGAAAGCGCCGAAGCCGAAAGCGCCGAAGCCGAGCGCAGGCGCGAACAAGAAGAAGTCGAAGCCAATATCCGGCGCTGGCATGCGGAGCGGGCCGCGCTTTAAGCGTGTTCCTGAAGGACCGCTTCGGTGGCTTGAACCGTCTGATTGCGGCCCCCGCGTTTGGCGCGGTACAAGGCGCTGTCGGCCAGGGCGACCAGCGCCTGCACATCTTGGGTGATGTCGGGGAACGTCGCCAGGCCGAGACTGATCGTCTTGCATACCGCCGCGTCCGGGACGCCGGCATGGCCGGGGAAGGACGCGCGGGCGACCGCAAGGCGCAGGCGCTCGGCGGCCTGGTACGCTTCGTCCGCCGGCGTTTCCGGCAGCACAACCACAAACTCTTCCCCGCCGAAGCGCCCGACACTGTCCACTCCCCGGACACCCGCTTGCAGAATGCCCGCCAGCATCCGCAGCAGCGCGTCGCCCTGGACATGGCCGTAAGTGTCGTTGTACGATTTGAACCCGTCCACGTCCAGCATGATCACCGACAGCGGATGGCCGTAGCGCTGGGCGCGGCGGCACTCGCCGGCCAGCACCGTCTGCATATGGCGGCGGTTGTGCAGGCCGGTCAGGGCGTCGGTCACGGCCTGGCTGTAAATGTCCCGGTGGGCGCGGACGTTGGCGAGGGTCGCCGCCGCCTGGCTCGCCAGCGCCTGAATGCGCGAAAGGTCCCGGCGGGTAAACGTCCCCGGCGCATCGCGCTCAAACTGGATCACCCCCAGCGTCTGGTTGCCCGCCACCAGCGGCACCAGCAGAAGCGCAAAAGACGGTTCCCGGCCCCACCGACCGCCGGACTCCGGCCACTCCGCCTGCTCTTCCGCCGCCGCACGCGGGTCGCACGCACCGTCGCGGATAAACAGCGGCTTCCGGCGCTCGGCGGCCCGGCCCGTCAGTCCTTCCCCAAACCGAACGCCCTGGGCGGCTTGGCCCGCGTCTTCCGCGTCTTGATCGCTGCCGGTCGTCCGTTTCAGCCGCATTTCGGACTCGTCGGTCAGCCACAAGACCGCACGGTCGCAGGAGACCAGCCTCCGGCTCAGGTGCAGGAGCTGGGACGTGACACGCAGTGGGCTGGTTTGAGACACCGTCATAGCGCTCAGCGTCTCCATCGCCCGCACCTGGTCCCGCAGCGCCGCCGTTTCAAAGCCGAGATGAGCGACCACGCCCAGCAGCGCCAGCAGCGCCGCCAGGCCGGAGAGGCCCAGCAGGCCGAAACGGGGGAACACTGCGGCCATCAAGAAAGCGGTCGGCGCCGCTGCCGCCAGCGTCGCCGCCTCCACGCGCCAGCCTTGCAGGGGGCTGCTTCGCCCGGCCCGCGCCGCCGGCAAATGCCGCTCGGCAAAAAACCGGCGGCTTCCAAGAAAAATAAAAGCATACACCGCCGCCGCCGGCAGATCGCCGCCGGTTTCCGCATAAAACGCCGCCAGACCGCCACCGAGAAGCGCCAGCAGCAGGCTTGCGCCCCGCTCATGCGCCATGCGGCGGGACAGCGGCAGGGGACGCGACAGGGCAAACGCCGTGTTCGCCAGCAGGATCGGCAGGATCGCCAATCCCGGCGGCAGCAGCAGCAGCCCGGCCAGGCCCACCGCCGGCAGCAGACCGACGCGCAGGCCGCCCGGCCCGGCGACCGGCAGCAGCACGGCCAGCAGCGTCAGCGCCGAAACAAACAAAAAGAGGGGCAGGCCGCGCGGATCTACCCGGAAGTAGAACAGGCACACGACGGCGAAAAGCCCGACACAGGCCGCGATGCCCAGCCCTTGATGCAGCGGGCGCAGCAGCGAGGGCTGCCGGACGGCTCGCACACGGGCCGGCACAGTCTGCACGGCTTCTTTGTCCTTCGTTCTGCCGCCTTTTCGCGCTGCCACAGGGGTCATAAAAACACGCTCACAACCATCTTTCCAAAGTCCTCAAGCCATTGTTCCATGTTCTCCCCAGTAGTTACACAGTTATTTTTATTGCCGCGCCTGCTGTTGCCTAAGACGCTGTAGTGGATTGCCCCTCCGCCCCAAGTTTGGGGAACCAGATAAGGAACAGTGTCTTGTCCGGTTCCCCAAACTTGGGGCGGAAGGGCTTCATCGGTGCTTTCTCTACAGGCTCCAAGACGCTGAAACACAAAAAAGCCCGGCCTCATGGCTGAGACCGGGCGCTGATGCGGGTTCCCCTTTGCCCTTCACGCTTTTGGCCGTGGTGCGTCCCCTGCTGCGAAATGGCAGAACATAAATCTCGTTCTCCTCCGGTGTCTCAATGACGTCTATGTCTTGCTCAGATATGCCGCACGGCGGCGTGGGTCGGCTCGTCGAAAAAGAGGGAAACCGCATAGGCCATTGGAACACCTCGCCTCTTGATGTGATTACGTCATTTCATTTACTACGATGGCACAGCCTCACCAGGAAGCGGATGATAAGGCGTAAACAAAGGCCCCATTTTATAAGGCGGCGGTTTAGGGCCGGGGGGAATTTCTGTTGCGCTGCCCCGAATCAGGCCCTGCCCTGCGCCGGCATCAGTGAGGCTCTCCCGCAATCGCCAGTAGAGCGGCAAATTCTTGGGGCCGTCTGTCAGAAAGGCTTGCCACACTTGCGGGTCAACTGGAATATCTACATTGTCATAGTGGTATTTATCCGCCGCGACCGCCCAGCAGAACAGGACTATAGCACGGTTTTGGTCATATCCTAAGCGCCGGTTGAACTTTGGGTAGTGCACCAAAAATCGAGCATTGTCTTCGTGCATTCTGTAAACTTGTGCTTCGTCTTGAGGAAAGCCGCCTGGAAGCTTCCGCCCTTTAGCGTCCTCAAACTGAGCGCCGATGCTTCCCCAATTAAGCAGGCAGTTCATGTTTATCTCGGAGAAATCGCGAGACTGCACATACCGAGTAGTCACTAATCCCGTAATGATATTAGTCGCCAGCAAAACTGCCATAGCAAGAAAAACAAGACGCGATGGAACTGCGAATTTCATGGTAACCTCCCAAGAAGAACTTTGTTGTTCTGCTTGTTGCCTAGTCAAAAAAGTTATATTGAGAGGTAGCGCAACAGCATGCTTACTTTTAGTGATGCCGCAGAAACCAGTCTTGGACGCTGAAGGGGGCTTCGCCGCCTTCGGGGTGCAGGCGGAGGTAGGTGCCGTCGGACTGCAATAAGTAGGCGCCGACGGTGTCTTTGAGGTATGGCTCTAAGAGGTCATCCCGGACGTGCTTTTTGAGGGGCGTGTCTTCGAGGGGGAACAGGACTTCGACGCGGCGGTCTAAGTTGCGGCGCATCAAATCGGCGGAGCCGCAGTAGATCTGATAGCGGCCGCCGTTATGGAAATAGTAAATGCGTGAGTGTTCTAAGAAGCGGCCCACTATCGAGACGACGCGGATATTCTCGGAGACGCCGGGGACGCCCGGACGCAGGCAGCAGGCGCCGCGCACGATGCAGTCTATCTGCACCCCGGCCTGGGCGGCGGCGTAGAGCGCTTTGATGATCGGGATGTCGGACAGCGTGTTGGTCTTGAAAATGAGCCGGGCGGGCTTGCCGCGACGCGCCCATTCGGCCTCGCGGGCGATCATCTGCACCAGGCGCTCGCGCATATTGACGGGAGCCACTAAAAGCTTACGGTAGCGGCGCTGGCGTGAATAGCCGGTCAGGTGGTTGAACAAGTCGGAGACATCGGCAGCGATGTCGGGCCGAGCGGTGAACAGCGACAGATCCGTATAAATGCGGGCCGTAATCGGGTTGTAATTTCCGGTGCCGAGATGGACATACCGGCGCAGCGCTCCCCCCTGCTCGCGGCGGACGACCAGCGCGACTTTGCAGTGGGTCTTGAGGCCGACCAGGCCGTAGACGACATGGACTCCTGAATCTTCCAGCGCTTTGGCCCATTCAATGTTGTTTTCTTCATCAAACCGCGCCTTGAGTTCTACTAAAACGGCGACCTGCGTGTCGTCGTCGCGGGCCGCCGCCAGAGACTTCACAATCGGCGAGTTGCTGCCGACCCGGTACAGGGTCTGCTTGACGGCCAGGACGTCGGGGTCGTTCACGGAGGTTTTGATGAAGTCCAAAATCGGGCCGAACGAGTCATACGGGTGGTGCAGCAGCAGATCATGTTCGCCGATGACATCTAAGATCGATTGGCCGGGATCGGCCAGCGCTGCCGGGACGGCGGGAAGGAGCGGCGGATCTTTCAGGTCGGGCCGGTCCAGCTTCCAGATCTGCATGAGGTCGGACAAGCCGAGCGGGCCGGGCAGGGCGTAGACATCGGCGGGGTCTACTAAGAGGTTCTCGATCAGCAGCTCGCGCACGCGGGCCGGCATGGCGCGGGTGATTTCTAAGCGGGCGACATCACCGAACTGACGCCGCCGCAGGCCCTGCTCGACCGTTTGCAGAAGGTCGGCGGCGTCGTCCTCTTGGATCTCTAAATCGGCGTCGCGCGTCACCCGGAATGGATAGCTTTCGGTGACTTGCAGGCCGGGAAACAGCGACTCCAAGTTGGCGGCAATGACCTGTTCCAGCCAGACAAAGCACGGCGCGGACGCGGCGCCGTCGCCGGGGCAGGACACAAAGCGCGGCAGGACGCCGGGGATCTTCATGCGAGCGAACCGCTCCCCAAGCTCCGGGTCGCGCACGACGACCGCGAGATTGAGGCTGAGATTGGAAATATGCGGGAACGGATGCCCCGGCCCCAGCGCAAGCGGCGTCAGCACCGGGAACACATCGCGCTCAAAATAGCCCTTCAGCGCCTTTTGCTGGGCTTTCGAGAGCTGCCCGTAGTCCGCAATTTCAATCCCGGCAGACTTCAGCGCAGGCCGCAGCTCACTTTGGAACACTTCGGCGGCGTCGGACAGCATGGGACCGACCCACGCCCGCAGGACCGTGAGCTGCTCCGCCGAGGTCATGCCGTCGGGCGACACGTCGGTCATGCCCGCCGCAACCTGCTGCTGCAAGCCGGACACGCGCACCATGTAGTATTCGTCGAGGTTGGAGTAGGTAATCGCGACAAACTTGACCCGTTCTAAAAGAGGCTGCGACGGGTCCGCCGCTTCGCCCAGAACGCGCCCGTTGAACGCCAGCCAGGACAGCTCGCGGTTCAGGTACAGCGCAGGGTCATTGAGCGTCGGCGGCAGGACAAGCTCCGGCACTGCGGGGCTTGTGCCGTCTTCGGCAGGAGAGGGGGGCGGCAGATGAAAAGAAGCGGCATCCGGCATGGGCAAAGGTCCTCAGAAGTGGGTTCGGCAATGAAGTTGGGAGTAAGTTCGGGGTTTGGGGAGCGTATTCCTGCATGGGAACCCGGTGCGTCAGGAACCATGCCATGAAGACCATGTGCTGAAGACCATGTGCTGAAGACCATGTGCTGAAGACCATGTGCTGAAGACCATGTGCTGAAGACCATGTGCTGAAGCACACGGCTATTGGGCGCGGACGCCGCAAACCCACCGCTTCGCGGGGCTAAGACAAAATCATTTTGTATCAATGTGTTCTGAGTGCGCCGAAGGCGTAGTTCCCGGCGTCCGCGCCCAATAGCCGTGCGTTTCAACGCATGGTCTTCAACGCATGGTCTTCAGCACATGGTCTTCAGCACATGGTTCCTACGCAGGACTCCCGCTGCCTTCTGCCGAACAAACGCCCATGTTCGTCTTTCTCACCAACGCCGTCAATGCCCTGCTGCTCCTGCTTGTCGCTGCCGCGCCCCTGCTGCCCGCAGGCGAGGGGCAGGGCAAAGACGAAAGCGCGACGGCGTTCTGGCTGCGCTCCGGGGTAGGGATTGGGATCGCGGTGATGCTCGCCGAAAGCGGCAAGCATTTTGTGGTCTGGCCGGGACGTCCGACGTTCCCCAGCGGGCATGAAACGCTGGCGCTTGCCGCCGGAACCTGCGTGGTTCTGCGCCGCCCCCGCTGGCTTGCTTTCGTCCTGCCGCTGGCTGCGTTTCAGGCTTGGGCGCTGGTCGCGGGGCATTTTCACCGGCCCGTAGATGTCGCCGGGGCACTTGTGACAGGCATCCTGCCGCCGCTTGGCTGCCAGCTACTTTTTCTGCATCATCAAAACGCAGGCGAACAAGCCTAATGCCCCGGCGACGCGCCACGGGTTTAGCGGAACGCGCGGGACGCCGAACCAGCCAAAATGGTCAATCACGACCGCCGACAAAAGCTGGCCGAAGACGGTCACCGCGATGACAATCCCTGCGCTGACTTTCGGAATGCCGATCAGCCCGATGGTCACGGCGAACGCGCCGAGCAGCCCGCCGCCCACCACCACCCACCAGTGCGTTTTCGTCAGCTCCGACACTTTCCCGTGGCCCAGAACGCCGAACGCCGTCAGCGCTCCCAGCACGACCGCCCCGACTGTCAGGGACAGCAGAGCGCCCAGCATCGGGGACTTCACGGCAGTACGAAGCTGGGCGTTCAGCGCATCCTGCACCGGCAAACCGACGCCGGACAGCGCCAGGAGCGCAATCAATAGATACTGCAAGATCGTACTTTCTCCCGCCGCTCCCTCATTGGGCGGCAGAAGAGTCTACCTAAATTTCGCCCCGGCAGTTCCCACTTTCTGTGGGGCTGCGTCAGCCCGGAATCAGGGCGCCGGCTGCTCAACATTTTCAGTGGGCTAATACTTTTCAGTGTGTTAATACTTCAAATACGCTTCGGAAATTGCGCTGCCGATCTCGATGCACCGGATCTGCACCTGATCCAAGAACTGATGCAGGCCCTGCTTTAAGATCTCATCGGTCGTCATAAACGATAAGTCGGCTCGCAGGCGGCCGACCAGGCGCTCGGCGCGGTTCGACGCCGGAACGCCTTTGGTGCCGCCGATCTGGCGCAGGGCGCGGTCCATGCGGGTAATCGCGTAGCTCACCGAGGCCGGGAAGTCAGGGTTGCGGACGAGAAACGAGACCACTTTGCCGGGTGTGATGCCGAGCCGATTTGCCTTCCGAAAGGCTTCAAACGCGCCGACGCTTTTCAGCACCGCGATCCATTGGTGCTGGTCCAATGTCCCCCCGATCTCCGCTTCGCCCAAAAGTATGTGATACTTGACGTCCAAGATACGCGCGGTCTTGTCGGCCCGCTCCAGCATCATGCCGCATTCCAGGAACGCCCGCGCTTCGTCGGTCGGCATGGTCCGCTCGGTGATGCCCCGGAACAAATGGGAGTTGTTCTTGACCTGGGCGAAGAACGAGTGCGGGGACGTTTCCAAAATCTTGTCCACGTTCCAGCGCGTGACCTCTAAAAAGAAGATGTTCAGGCTCTCGTACATCTCCGAGGGAATCATCTCGCGGACCCCCCGCGCGTTCTCGCGGGCGCGGGCGACGCAGGAGTTAATGGAATTGCCGTTTTCGCGGCAGAACGCGAAGAAGTCCAGGACATTGCGCTCAACCTGAGTGTCGTTGTAGAGCGCCGCGAACAGATCCGCATCGCCGGAGATCGCCAGAATGGGACCCCACAGGGCCGACGGGTCGCCGTCGCCGCTTTGCGCCAGCGGGAACGCCCCTTCCAGCTCCGAGTGGTACTGTACGTCCACCATCCGCGCGGTCGCTTCCGCACGTTCGACATAGCGCCCGATCCAGAACATGGCATCGGCTTCACGAGCAAGCATAAGTTAAGGTTCCCTGTAATAGATGAGGAGCGGGCGACTGAAGTCGCGGCAACAAGTGCACAAAGTCCGCCTTCGCGGACTCGGAATCCGAACTTCTGTATGAACCTGCGAAGGCAGGTTTCGTGCTTTTGTTGCCGCGACTTCAGTCGCCCATTCACTCCAATTCTTCGATTTCCTGGCCGAATGTTTGATGGCGGTGATGCTGTTCCTGACCGCAGATGTAAGCTTGAACGCGCGGCACATCGTTTCGAGAAACGGCAAATGCGCCGTAGCCGCCCTGCCACTTAAACCACGCGCCGGGGGCAATCTGATGAGTGATAAGATGGGACGAGGGGCCTTTGACCTGCTTGGCTATCGTCGCCACGGTGACTGTCGTTGGAATACGAACCAGCAGATGCACATGCTCCGGCATCGCGTATTGAGCAATGACCGTGATTTTAAGCTCCCGGCACTCCGCCTGAATGCAGGCGCTGATCGCTGGTCTCCACTCCGGCAAAATGATCGGATGACGATCCCAAGTGGACCACACCAGATGCAGATGTAACTGCGTGTACGGCTCGTGCATTTCCTTTGCTTCTCCTCTTCTTCCGTGTTCCTTTTCAATCATAACCTGCGAAGGCAGGTTTCGTGCCCGTGTTGCCGCGACTTCAGTCGCCTGTCCCCTTAGCTCCCTCCACGGGCCGCGTTTCTTCCTCGCCGAAGCCCTGCCGCTGACTCATGCCGCCCATTGTCTGGGACTGAGACATTCCCGCCGGACGCGCCAGCACCCAGGTGTCTTTGGAACCGCCGCCCTGGGACGAATTGACGACATAGGAGCCTTTGCGAAGGGCGACGCGGGTGAGGCCGCCGGGGATGATGGAAATATCCTCGCCCATGAGAATGTAGGGCCGCAGGTCAATGTGCCGGCCTTCAAAGCCGTCCAAGTCCGGGACGAACGCCGGGGCGCGGGAGATTTGAACAAGCGGCTGGGCGACGAAGTTGCGCGGGTCGGCTTCAATCATCGCTGCGAACTCGTCCTGCTCGGTTTTTGTCGACTGCGGCCCCATCAGCATCCCGTAGCCGCCGGCCTCGTTTGCGCTTTTGACGACCAGCTTGTCCAGGTTTTTGAGAATGTAGTCGCGCTGGGCATCGTCGGCGGAGAGATACGTCGGAACGTTCGGCAGCAGCGCATCTTCGCCGAGGTAGTACTTGATCATGGCCGGGACATAAGCGTAGATGACTTTGTCGTCGGCAATGCCCGTGCCGACCGCATTGGCGAGGGCGACATTGCCCGCCCGGTAGGCGTTGAACAGGCCGGGGACGCCAAGCGACGAGTCGGGCCGGAACGTCAGCGGGTCTAAAAAGTCGTCATCAATGCGCCGGTAAATCACGTCCACCCGCTGCGGCCCGCGCGTCGTCTTCATCCAGACGCAGTTGTTTTCGACGTAGAGATCACGGCCCTGCACCAGATCAATCCCCATCTGCTGGGCCAAAAACGCATGTTCAAAATAGGCGGAGTTGAACTCACCGGGGGTCAACAAGACAACGGTCGGGTCATCGCTCTTGCGCGGGGAGATATACCGCAGGTTCGCCAGAAGCTGGGAGCAGTAATGGTCCACGGCCAAAACGCGGTTTTCCCGAAACAGACCCGGAAAGATGCGGGTCATCAGCATCCGGTTTTGCAGCACATACGAGACGCCCGACGGCGACCGCAGGTTGTCTTCCAGCACAAAGTAATTGCCGCTGTCGTCGCGCACTAAATCCGTGCCGCAGATATGGACATAGATGTCCTTCGGCACGGGCGCCCCGATCAGCTCGCGCCGGAAATGTTTCGCGTTGACCACCAGCTCACGCGGCACGATCCCATCTTTTAATATCTTTTGGTCATGGTACACATCATGCAGGAACAAGTTAAGAGTGCGGAGCCGCTGGATCAAACCGCGCTCAATCTGCGCCCATTCGGCATGGGTCATAATGCGCGGGACCAAATCCACGGGCATGGTCTTTTCCAAGCCCTGATTGTCGCCGTAGACCGTGAACGTGACGCCCTGATTGAGCATGCTGTTTTCCGCCATCAGCGCCCGCTGCTTGAAGTCGCCGGCCGTCAGCGACTCCAGAGTTGCGTAGAGGCTTTGGTAATGGCGGCGCGGAACCCCGGCGCTTTGGAACATTTCGTCATAGAAGCCATCAAGGGTATAGTGGTCAAAGAGGGACATAAAACGGCAGACTCCTGACTTTCAGCCTGAGAGAACGCGCGTCATTGCGGGGAACAGTAATTATACCGGGCGAAAGGGAAGAGTGTCAAGAGATATAACGAGGGCGTTTACGCCCTCGGACTAACGCCCTCGCCCCTGCCTCCTCAGTAAATAACAGAAGAACGGGGTGCCCAAAAACGCCGTCACGATGCCTGCCGGCAGCTCACGGCCATCCGGCAGGACGCTTCGGGCCAGTGTGTCCGCCCAGACCATCAAAATCGCGCCGCACAGCGCCGCCAGCGGCAGGACGAGCCGGTGGTCAGGGGTCCGGGTCAGGCGCCGGGCAATATGGGGGCTCATCAAGCCGACAAAACCGATAATGCCGGCAAACGCGACCGTCGCCGCCGTGAGCAGTGACCCGGTCACAATTAAAATTGTCTTGAACCGCTCAGTCTCCACCCCAAGCTGCATGGCTGACTCTTCGCCGAGTGCAAAGATGTTCATCGCCCGCGCCTGCACGGAGAGGATCAGCAGGCCGACGATAAGAAATCCGAGTGTGACGCCGCACTGCCCGAAGGTCGCATCAGACAGCGAGCCGTTTAGCCGGTATTGGAGATACTGAGCATCGTTCGGGTGGCTGAACTGAAGCAGAAGCAGCGAAACGCCGCCGAGGAACGCGGAAACGACCACGCCCGCGAGCAGCAGCGATGTCACCTGCACCCGGCCCCCGCGCCGGGCCAGCGTATAGACAACGGTCATCGCCCCCGCCGCCGACCCGAACGACGCCAGCGGCAGGGCTAATCCGCCGAGCGCCGTGTCCGCGTGCGCCAGCAGCGTCGTTTCTGCGCCGACCGACGCCCCCGCCGAGACGCCGACCAAGTAGGGGTCGGCCAGATCGTTTCGCAGCAGGGCTTGAAACGCGACGCCCGCCGCCGCCAGGGATGCGCCGACAAGCGCCGCCAGCAGAATGCGCGGCAGACGGAAATCCCACACGATGCCCGGATTGCCGAGATGGTCGCCCGCCCCGTGCCGGAGTGCTGCCCAGACTGCGCTCGGCGATAGATGCACCTGTCCAATGCCTGCGGCCAGCAGGACGGAAAGGAGGAGGACGAGGAGTAACCCACCTCCTTGCTTCGCAGGGGTCCTCCCGAAGCGGGAGGACGAAGAGGTGTCGACAGGGGCCTGTCTTGAACTCCTCACCCTCCCGCTTCGGGAGGGTCGGCGAGGGACGAGCCGGGGTGGGTCATCTTCCATGCAGCGCCTGCGCCACTAAAACCAGCCCGTCGGCGAGGCGCGGGCCGGGCCGAGACGTGAGATCCGGCGGCAGGGAATAGACCCTCCCGCGCGTGACGGCAGGCAGACGCCGGAGCAGCGGGTCGGTCCGAAACGCCGCCGTCACTGCCGGGTCCCCAAAAATTACGTCGGGTGCGTTCGCCAGGACTTGTTCTTTCGAGAACGGCCCGTAGCCAACCACGGCACGTCCGATGTTGATCCCGCCCGCGCGGGTGATCAGATCATCCATGAACGAGCCGTTTCCCGCGGTCCACAGCGGGCTGACCTGGATCACGACCAGTACGCGCGGGCGCGGGCGTTTGTCCGCCGCCGCGATCTTCGCCGCAAGCCGCGCCTTATGCTCCATCTGTCCGACGACAAGCTCCGCTTGCTTGGACGTTCCCGTCCGCGCTCCGATCTGCCGCAGGCTGGTTTCTACTGCTGCCAGTGAGGTCGGCGCGACGGCCAGCACCGGCTGATGCAATGCCGTCAGCCGGGTGACGGCGCGGCCATTCGCGACACTGTCTGCGACGATCAGATCGGGCCGCAGGGCCAGCACCTTCTCGTAGCTCGTGTTCACGTCCCCGACTTTGGCGATTGTTTTGGCGGCCGGCGGATAATCGCAGTAAACCGTGTCGCCGACCACAAACTTGCCGAGGCCGAGCGCAAACAGCATCTCCGTCGTCCCCGGCGACAGCGAGACAATGCGCGTCGGCGTCGCGGCGTGGGCGAACGGCGCGAAGCAGAGCAAGAAGCAGACCGCGAAAAAGAGGCGTCGGAGCATAGGCTTACTATAGCCCCGGCAACCGGAGAGTGTCAAGAGGAAAAGCGTAATGAAGCCATGAGGAACCGGCACTTCCAGTGCCGGTTCTTATTCTAGAAAAGCCCCGGCGCAGACTGCGCCGGGGCTTTCCACTCATCAAGTTAGCGCTGTCCGGGGTCGCCATAGGGGTCCTGGGACGCGGGCAGAATGTTCTGGCCCGGATCACCGTAAGGATCCTGGGAGGCCGGCAGAATGCTCTGGCCGGTGTTTGCGGCGTGCTGATTAAACAAGCCTTCCACTTCTCCGAGCAGGCCGCTGGGGTCGAAGCCGGTTTGCTGCTGCTGCCCGGCGTGGTTTGAGATCGCGTTTTGGACCTGTCCCATCAAAAAGTTCAATGCCATTATATTGTGTTTCCTTTCCTGAAGAGTTCTACTGACTTGCCGTGCTGGGGTCATACTGCGAGAACGACTGCGACGACTGGCCGGCCGGAACCGCCGGGGCGGCCTGGCCCTGGTACTGCTGGTAATCCGGGGCGTACTGCTGCACCTGGCTCGCCGGAACCGACATCGGCTGGCTGGGAGCCGTCAGCCACGTCACCTTCTGCGGGTTCTGCGGATCGCGGTAGTAGACTCCGCCGTTGCTGGAGCGGTACAGCTGGGGCGTCACCCCGTTTCCCTGCGCTCCGGCCTGCTGCTGGGCGGCTTGATGCTTCTTATAGAGATAGTACAGAAGCGCTGCACCGGCCAGAACGATCACCGCTTTTTTGCCCGTACTCATCCCCTGCTTCGCCGGAAGAGCCGTATTGGCGGGCATGGTGGATGCATTCGGGTCCGTGGTGTTGGCTTGCGTACTCGCCGCCTGCCCGGTGTCCCCGCCTTTGTTGCCGCAGCCCGCCAGCGTCACCAGAGCCGGGCTGCAAAGCAGAAGCGTCAGCATGAGCGACAGAACACGCGGGGCGCGGCGCGTTTGAAGCGTTTGTATCATCATTATCCTTCCGCAAGCGCTGACAGGCAGCCACTCGCATCCCTTATTGGTTTGACGTTTTTTACCCACAATCGGCAGCAGTCAACCCGGCCAAAAAGCGGCGCACCTGCCCCGGCGACTGCAAATGGACCAGCCGCCGACCGCCCGCGTATGCCTGCATCCGGGCCAGGATGCCGGGCCGCCGGTCACGGCGATAGTGCCAAATCCACTTCAAAAAGACCCAGTCGAGCTTTTCCGGGCAGCCGGGCGCCATGTCCGGGCGGGACTTCCCCCGGTGCCGCCAGAAGCGCCGCAGCACGCGCAGGGCGCACAGCGGCGGGGGAAGGTCCAAAAAGACAATCGTATCTGCCGCCGCCAGCCGCAGCTCCATCGTGCCGCCGAAGTTGCCGTCCATGATCCACGAGGCTGCCGATGCCATCTCGCGCACTGCCTCTGCCCAAGCGTCTTTCGGCGTTTCGACCCAGCCCTCATGCCAGTAAGCCGCGTCCAGATGCACCACCGGCAGGCCCGTCTTTTCGCCCATCTCCCGCGCCAGCGTAGACTTCCCCGCCCCGCCGGGACCGATAATCGCAATGCGCTTCATAGCCTTTGTCTCCACTGCCGCCGGTCATAATGTCCCGTTTAAGTATCCTGGACCAACACAACCTTGCCGCAGTAAGGACAGTTCTTTGTCGCAATCACAATGTCGCTTTTGTCATCTACCCGCCTGCCGCAGTGCGGACACCTGAGCCGAACATCGCTGCTTGCCTTGCGGTCGAACAGCCATATCGTAAACAACAGAATGAAAATGATGGGGAACATCAGAGAACCTTGTACGAAGCCGGCAACCGGGGGCGAGAAGCGGTGGAGGATATAGGCTGTTGCTTCACCGAGATAAGCGGCAAGCAGAACGCAGTAAAGGCCGATCAGGACCAGCGCCAGCAGAAGCGCGAAGGCCGTCCGCTTACGGTATTCCATCTTCGCCTTCGCAAACTCCGACAGCCGCATCTTTACCCTCTTTGCTGCTTAACTGATATTATGCACTGTGTAACCCGGAATGAATTCCGGGTCTTCTTCAAAGCGATTGTCCGCCTTGGCGGACATAAAAGTTAGCGTGAGATTGATTTCCTATGTCCGCGAAGGCGGACAATCGCACTTTAAAAGCCCTGGATTTCCAATCCAGGGCAAGCATCGTCTTTTTCTCGGCAACAATTCGGTAGGGGCAGGGCAAGCCCTGCCCCCTTCGCGACATCACGAACAGTTAGCGTCGTTTGATGCTCATGCTGGTATCCGCCAAAGCCGGGACAGGCTCGGTGCCGTTCGTCTTTGGAATGGCGAGCGCCGGGTCGGGGGCATCCAAGCGTAATTGACCGCTGACTAATTGGGTGGCGAGAAGCGTTTGGATGACGCCGGTGATCTGGTCGGTGGCGCCGCCTGCCGCCCCGCGCCCGTCGCCTGCGCCGCTGATGTTGATGAGCTTGGCATTGGCAAGAGCTTCGGCGATGGCGGGGACAATCTGGGGCAGGATTTCAAGCTGCCGCAGAGCCAAATACGCATCGCCGCCCTGGCGGATCGCCTCGTTGACGGCGCGGATGGCGTCGGCCTGGGCCAAGCCTAACGTGCGGACTTTGACCGCTTCGGCGTCGGCGGCGGCTTCGGCCTGGACCCGGACGCGGGCGGCATCGGCATTGGCCTGGGCGATCTGGGTGGCTTTCAGCTCGGCTTCGCGCTGGATGGCAAGCGCCGTCTGCTTTTTGGCTTCGGCGGTCGCGACTGTCGCGGCGTTTTCCGCCCGGCGCTGCTCCAAATCCCGCTGCTTGTCGTTGATGGCCTGCTCGGCCCCTAATTGGGCCTCGCGGGCGCGGCGCTCCTGGTCGGCGGCGACAATGTCAGCATTGGCTTTGGCTTCCACTGCCGATTGACGGCGGCGGGCTTCGGCGACTTCGCTCTGCACTTCCTTGATGTTGAGCGAGTTAAAGACAAGTCCTAAGTCCTGCAATTCGCGGGAACACGCGCCTTTGATGATCAGCGCCAGCCGGTCGTCTTCTTCCACGGGAACGGCAGCAAATGTCTTCGCCATGTCGGTCCCCGGCGCGAGCGAGGCGACATTGCGCTGGGCTTTGGCCGAAAACAATTCGTCATGGTTCAAGAGGTTCACAGCCCGGCGGCCCGTCGAAGTCAAGAGATCACTGAGAGTCGCGGTCTGCTCGGCGGGCGGCTTGGAAAAGAACTTGTTCGCGGCGGTCGTGATCATCTCGGACGAGTCGCCGACGGACACAATGGCCGAGGCCAAAACGCGCACTTTGATCGGCTTCGGCTGTCCCATGCCGTCCACATCGGCGGTCTGGTCGGCGATGTCGAGATCAATGTTGATCGCTTTCGACGGGATGGTCGTTCCCGTAGTCATCAATGGCACTTCAATGGCCTTGCCCGGCCCTTTGTAGATTGCCGTGCGCCCGTTGAGCGACGACACCAGGCGAATGGTGCCGGCTTCCACCTGGGTCAAAAACCGGCTGATAATCAGCGGAATGAAGATAAGCGCGGCCACAATAGCGCCGACGATAATGAGTGTGCTTTCCATAACAATTTCTCCCTTTACAATGTTCTAAAGCCGTGCGACGCGGCAGGTGTTGCGGCGTCCGTCTACGCTGATCACGGTCAGCTTCTCGCCTGGCCTGACTGCCGCCGCGTCCGCCGCGTCGTCGGCTTCCAGCGTCGCCAGCACCCGCACCCATTGGCCGTCCAGCGTCAGGCCAACCAAGCCTCGCCCGCGCCCATCAAACCCGGTGACGGCTTCCGCCTGCCGGGCGACCATGCCTTCCAGAGCCGCGCTCGGTGTGGACGCAAACCGAAACAGCAGGTTCCACAGCGGGCGCACCCCCAGGCCGAAGAAAACCAAGCCGCCGGTGACGGCCAGCAGGGCGGTCAGGATCGCCGCCAGGTGCGCGGGCCGGAGCAGCAGGCCCGCCGCGCCTGCACCGAGGCAGACGCTGAAGATCGCCAGCGGCGACAGCAAAGTCCAGAGCGGCGACGGGCCGCGTTCGCCGTGGGAGCCATGATGCGCCCCATGCCCGTGCGCGTTGCCGCCGTGTCCGCCTGTGTGTCCGGCATGGCTGCCGTGCGACATTCCCAGCACGGCCTGGGCGAACAATCCAATCAAGCCGACCAGCAGAAGCGTCGTGTAAATCATAAAATGCTCGCTTTCGTAGATGCCCCTATTTTCTATGACACGGGGGACGCGAAAAAGTTGCATCAAAACACCGGCACTTCCAGTGCCGGGTCTAAGTAGATTATCCGTGCCTCGCGCACTCGTGCAATCGCTTCTGCTAATAACGCCCGGTGGCCGGCGTCATTGAGCCAGGTGGAAGCGCCGGACGAATGGGGCAGGGGAATGAAGTGGATGCCGCCGATGTCGAACGTCTGCCCGATACAGCTTTCCAAGCTCATCTTTGGCAGGAACGTGTCAATGGACATCTTGCCGAACAGCAGCACGACGCGCGGCTGCACCAATTTCCACTGCCTATCGAGCCACGGGCGGCAGTTCGCGCGTTCTTTGGGCGACGGCGCCCGGTCGGTGCTTTTTCCGGGCAGGCGGCCCGGAAAGCACTTGGTCAGCGCGGTCATGTAGACGACTGTGCCGATGTCGGTCTCCGAAAATCCGGCCTCACAGAGCCAGCCGATCAGCTTGCGGGCTGCCGGGCCCAGGTACATCCGGCCTTCGCGAAAGTCGGTCAGCCCCGGTGCTTGTCCAATCAGCAAAAACGGCGCGGGCGCTTCTCCCCAGGCAAGCGGCGGCGGGACCACGGGGAAGCCGTCGTGTTCACAGCGGCGGCAGGCCCGAATGGCGTCATGTAATACTTCAAGTTCAGTCACGAGAAAATTATACCTGGGAACCCTTGACAACGCTTGCAGCGTTATGCTAATATAAATCTAACACTGTTAGATAACATAGAGGCGTTAGAAGTTGAGCATCAAAGAACGGCGGGAGCGGCAGAAAACGGCGACGCGGGACAGCATTCTGGCGGCGGCGCATGAGATCGCCCGCGCGGAGGGCTGGGGGGCAGTCACCATTCGCCGGATTGCCGATGCGATTGAATACAGTGCGCCGGTCATCTATGAGCATTTTGCAAGCAAAGACGCTGTTTTAGGCGCATTGCAGCAGATCGGCTTTGAGCAGCTCGCCGACACGCTCACTCAGGCCCGCTCGGAAAACAAGGATGTTGCCGAGATGGCGCGGGCGTACTGGAAGTTCGCCCGGCGCTTCCCAGCGCTGGATCAACTGATGCACGGCTGGGAAAGCGTGTCCCTGCCGCCGGAAGACACGCTGGCCGGCGCACGAAAAGCGGCGGCCGTGGTGTACGAGGCTTTGGACGCCTGGGCACAAGAAAAGAATGTCACCCTGGCAGACCCGCAGGGCATGGTGGAAACCATCTGGGCGGTCCTGCTCGGCCTGGTCACGGTTGGCCGGATGGAGCGCCTCGGCAGCGGCCCGGAGCGCGGCGAAGAACTTGCCGTGCAGGCAGTCCAAGACCTGCTGTTTGCCTGGGAGCGGGGGGCGCAGCAGTAAAGCGCTTTTCATTTGGCTCTCTTATAACACTGTTAGATTTTATTTGGACGATAGAAACAGGAGACAGGATGGAGACAAATACTCACACGCTTGCCGCTCTCTGGAAGGACTTGTGGAACGGCAGGCTTGACCTGGCCGCTCAAATCATTGCCGAGGATTTCGTCGCGCACGCCGCGCCTTTCACGGGGACAGGCCCCGATACGCTGCATGGGCGGGACGCGCTGACGGCCTGGATCGCCGGCACCCAGGCGGTTCTGGCTCCCCTCCGCTTTACCGTTCAAGTCGGCCCGATTGCGGGCGGCGATTATTTTGCCGTGCGCTGGGAAGCGCAGGGAACTTACGGCGGGGGCTTTCCCGGCGCCGCGCCGGAAGCGGTCGGCAGGAAGATTGTCTTTACCGGCACCGACATCCTGCGCGTCGCAAGAGGCCTGCTGGCCGAATACTGGGTCAACAGCGATACCCTGCTGTTTTTGCAGCAGCTTGGAGTCCGGGAACTGCCGGTCCTTTCTGTCTCAGCATCTCACACAACCGCACCAGGAGAAAACCTATGAATACTCAACCAGAACTGCATGTCATCTTCGGAACCGGCCCTGTTGGTCTCACGCTGGCCGATGTCCTGCTCGCGCAGGGGAAAGAAGTCCGCGTGATCAGCCGCAGCGGCAAAGCCGTGGTTCCAAGCGGCGCAGAACACGCTGCCGCCGACGTTTTTGATACCGACAAGGCAACCGACTTGTGCCGGGGCGCAGCGGTGATTTACAACTGCACAAACGCGCCGTCTTATGCCGAGCAGGTGGCGATTGTTCCCCGCTTGGCAGACGCATTCATTCAAGTCGCTTCTGCGACGGGCGCGACGCTGATCGTGACGGACACAGTGTATCCCTACGGAGAGACCCAGGGAGCGCCAATCACGGAAGACACGCCTCATGCCGCCGTCAGCCGCAAAGGCCGGATGCGGGCAGCGGTCGCCGAGATGTACTTTCAGGCGCACCGGGAAGGCCGGCTTCAAGTGGCGCTGGGGCGGGCGGCGGACTTCTACGGCCCGCGCGTCTTGAACTCGTCGCTTGGCAGCTTCGTCTTCCCGGCGGCAGTCGCGGGGAAGACGGCCCAGGTGCTGGGCAATCCCCGCCTGCCGCACGCCTACAGCTACATCCGTGATGTCGCGCGGGGGCTGGCGACGCTCGGCGAGCGCCCGGACGCGCTGGGCCGGGAATGGCTGCTGCCGACAGCGCCGGCGGTCTCCACCCGCGAGATGATCCGCCTCATCGGCCAGGCGCTGGGGCATCCGGTCCGGTTTATCGCTCTGCCGAAGATCGTCCTCCAGGCAGCCGGTCTGTTCAATCCGCAGATGCGCGAGATGGTCGAAATGTTCTACCAGTATACGGAGCCGCAGATTATAGACTCGCGTCGCTTTGAGGAGACATTCGGCTGGTCCGCCACCCCGGCGGCTGAGGCCATCCCGGCCACTGTGGCCTGGTTCCAAGCTCAGGCCCTCACGGGGCGGCCTGCCCCGGAACCAGCACTTCAAACGCATTGAGTGCGGCACGGGAGAAGAAGGACGACCACCCTTTAGGAAGGGCGAACACAAGGTTCGCCCCTACGTCTTTCCGAACCCCATAGGGGCAGGCACGGGGACCTGCCCCTATCTTCCAGGCGGTTATCTAATAGACCTCTTGCGTAAGTAGCCCTGCACTAGAAGTGCAGGTCTTTTGAAGTGCGATTGTCCACCTGCGTGGACATAGGAACGGAAAAGCCCGCCGCATCAATCTTATGTCTGCGAAGGCAGACAATCGCACTTCAAAAGACCCGGATTTCCAATCCGGGTTCCTGTTCCAATCCGGGCGACGCGCGGCGATTTACGCAAGAGGTCTATGCCTTTATTGTCAAACCTTGCCAAGCAAGGCTTTGTTGTGTTACACTAAGGACGTTTATGAACTTAGACGCACGGCTGGAAGAGAAATTAGGGGCTGCCCTGAAGCACGAAGAGCCGATGGCGCGGCATACGACCCTGAAAGTCGGCGGCCCGGCCCGCTGGTTCTGGGCGGCCTCAGAGGTCGAAGAGCTGGCCGGGACCCTGCGTTTCTGCGCGGAGAACAGCGTTCCGTACCTCTTCATCGGCCACGGCTCTAACCTGCTGATGAGCGACGCCGGCTACGACGGTTTAGTGATCCAGAACCGCTGCAAAGGGTGCGTCGTCGGCGACGAAACCCAGGCCGAAAGCGGAGTTTCGTTCGGGTCACTGTTTTTGCAGACGGCACGGGCAGGCTACGGGGGCCTAGAATGGGCCATCGGGATTCCCGGCACGGTCGGCGGGGCTTTGGTGAGCAATGCCGGGGCCTACCGGGGCAATATCGGGCCGCTGGTGTCGTCGGTGCGGGTCTTCGCGGACGGCTGCGACCGGACAGTCGGCCCGGAATGGATGGAGTTTTCGTATCGTGACAGCCGCCTGCGCCGGGCGGGCGTCGGCAGCACTGTGGTTTTATCCTGTGCGCTGCGCTTGACCGAGCGCGGCGATCCCGACACAATTTTAGCCCAGGCCAAAGAATATCAGTCTCAGCGCCGGGCCAAACAGCCTTACGCGCCGTCAGCGGGATCGTTCTTTAAGAACGTCCAGAGCAGGGCGCTGGCGGAAAGTTTAGACACGCTGCCGGCGGGCATGAAGGCGGCGGGGGTCGTTCCGGCAGGGTTTTTATCCGAAGCCTGCGGCCTGAAGGGGCTGCGAGTGGGCGGCGCGGAAGTCTCGGAAAAGCACGCGAACTTCCTGATCAACGCGGGCGGCGCGACGGCGTCGGATCTGCGGGCGCTGGCGGAGAAAGTCAAAGCCATTGTCTACGACCGCTTCGGGGTTGCTTTGGAAGAAGAAGTGCTGTATGCCGGCGACTGGTCGGGGCGGGGAGGCGAAAGGCAGGAAAGACCCATGCCATGAATGGTACGGCTATTGGGCGCAGACGCCGTCAACTACCGCTTCTGCACTGGCAGCGCTGGCTACCCGGAGCGCTGGCTACCCGGAGGGCAGACCTGGAAGGCGCGGCACTAAGAACAGAATATCCCATCTTAGCCTCACGAAGTGAGGGCTTTCGGCGTCTGCGCCCAATAGCCGTGCCATTCATGGCATGGGTCTCTCGTAAATCCTCATCTGTGACACTCATCCGCTACAAATATCCGGCGCTGGGCGCCTGTGTCGGCCTGCTTCTCATTGGCCTGCTGTTCTTTGTCCGCACCGCACCTAAGCCCGAACCGCCGCCAGCACTGGACGGCAAATGGGTCGGCACGGTCGTTTGGAACGATGCGTCCGGGCGGCCTTACCGGCAGAAATTCAAAACTGCGCTGTTTTTCCTGCCGCATAACGTCTGCGGCATTGTCATCACGTTTCCGACGGGAGCGATCGGCGGCAAGGGAACCTATACGCGGCAGGGCAGCCGAGTCACTGTCTCCACCGGCAGCCTCAGCATCAATGGCCGTCCCCTGCCGCTCGACACGTTCTCGCATCAGCCCTGGTATCATGCGGCGGCATCTTACACCGTGAACTATGACAGCGACCATCTGACGCTGACGCCGGACAAAGAGCCGACGCCTGCGCCCTGTTGGCCGCTCTTGGTGTCCCCGACGCCGATCACGCTGGGCCGCATCGCCCCGCCGGACGAGCCTGCCGCCGCGCCTGCGCCGCGTGAGTAACCCAAAAGCTATGCCGCGCCGCTGGGCGGAACCGGCGCTTCGTCGTCGTTGACCACTTCGATTTCAACAGCCTGATACAGCTTGACCGCGAAGCCGTCTTCCAGCATGGCGTCGCGGACGCCAAGCGCGATTTCTAAATCCTCGCACACTTCAAATGCGACATCTTCGCCGGCCTCGCCGACCACAATGTATGTTTCTTCGTCTTCGTCAAACTCATCGCTTTGATCTACCAGGGTCAGCGGGACCGGAGGCTTGCGCTGCGGGGCTGGGTTCTTCTGTGCGTTTCCGTTATTCTGTGCCATAGTCGGCTCCTTCAAGTGTGGCTGGGATAAGTCGTTCGGACAAGGCCGCGATCACCAGGCGGTTGAACGCCTGCGCCTGCTCGTCGTGCGGCAGCAGGCCGCTTTTGTCGAACACGGTCAGTTCCGCGCGGGAATTGGCCGCCAAAAATGCCTCGGCGTCGGACAGCGGGGTCATCCGCGCTTCTCGGCCCCAAACAATCTGAATTGTCTTTCGGGTCAATTTTGGAAAGACCTCGGCGACGCTGTGGTTTAGGTAGCCGCTGTAGAACGATGGCGGGGCGTTCTGCGCTCCGTACTGGTGTGACGCTGTGAAGTAGTGCTGCACCAGCGCGTCATCCACATACGACGGGTCAAAGTAGGTCTGGTTCATGAGATAATAACGCAGACTCGCCATCGAAGTGACGCTGTTGTGCAGGGTCGTTCCCAGCAGCGGCGCGTGGGTCAGCCGGTATATCGCTTCCGTCCCCGCATCCGGCGCTTTCGCCAGATGCCGGAAGCCCGTCGGGCAGACCAAAACCAGCTTGTCTATCAGCTCCGGCTTGTCGGCGGCGACCTGCACGGCATACGCCGTCGCCAGCGACGACGCGATCACCGTAGACGGCTCTTTGACCACTTCGGCGAGAAACTGCGTCAGCTGCTCCACATACTGCGCCGCCGTATATTTGATGCGCGGCTTGTCTGACAACCCGAAGCCGAGCCAGTCCGGGGCATACACTCTCTCATGCTCGGACAGCGCATCGAAGTTCTTGCGCCATTCGTAGCCCGACGCGCCCGCATAAATCCCGTGCAGCAGGACCACGGGACGCCCCTTGCCCTGCTTCGTGTAGAAAACATCGCCGTAAGGACCGGGCCAGAACCGGGCGTCGCCGCCGAGCGTATTGCCGAGAGCGTCCGCCCCGGCAAACACGGCATTATTTGCCGCCGCGACAGCCGCCGCGCCCGCCCCGGTCCACAGCAGAGTTTTCAGATTTTTATTCATGGAAGGTTATCTTTCGACGTGCTGACGCCAGTATACCCAAAATGCGCGGCGAGTGCATCCCGGAACTGCGCGGGGATTTCAGTGTCGCCGGGGGCGGCGAGAACGGCGAAGTGCCAGTATTCGGTGGCAAAAAAGAGGAGCGGGCGGCTTGCGCCGCCGGCCTGGCTGGCGACGGTCATGCCTAAACGAAACTCGTTTTGCTCGGAGGTCGGACGCCCGGCGGGCAGGGCATAAACATCCACCATCTTCTGCGCGGGTGTGCGGTAGACCCCGTGGAACAGCGGCGTCAAGGTTCCCGTCAGCGCCGTGTCTGCGTCTACTGTCTGCCGCGAGAACGGCGCGATGTCCGGCGGCAGGACTTCTTGGAGCGTCGCCGCCGCGACCGGCAGCGTCGTCAGCGGCTCTTCTTTGGCGACGGCTGCCTGAGTCACAGCCGCCGCACTGGCTGTGCGTGCCGTCCGGTGATGCGCCGCCGAGACTAAGAGAACAACCGCGACAATCAGCGTTACCAGGGTCAGTGCGGCAATCGCGAGGCACGCGCCGAACGACTGCTGGCGGAACCGCTCGTCGTCGGCGTTTTTTGTTTCCTGAAACTCTTCCGACCGCTCCACTTCCGCCCGCGCCGCCGACAGTTCTTTCGCAGTCGCTTCGTCTACGGCGACCAAGATAGCGAAGCACTGCGGGCAGGTCGTGGACTTGAAGTTTTCGTATTGGCAGCCGCAGCGCGGGCAGACTTTCGCGGTCATACGCTCATTATAGCACGATTAGCCGCTATGGCAGATAACCATCGTAGACGCCCTGCGGCCCAATCCAGAACCAGTACTTCCGCTTGATAAAGTGATAAACCTCTTGCGTCAGACGCGGCGCGTCGCCCGGATTGGAACAGGAACCCGGATTGGAAATCCGGGTCTTCTAAAGTGCGGTTGTCCGCCTGCGCGGACATAAGATAGGAAGGGCCTAACTTGCAATTCCTATGTCTGCGAAGGCAGACAATCGCCCTTCAAAAGCCCTGGAATTCTATTCCAGGGAACGCAAAAAGTTTGATCTATAAAGGCCGACACTGACCGGCCTCGGCTTGCTCGTCCACGCGCTTGAAAATCGCGTCGAACCGCCCGGAAAGCGCATCCTGCTCAATCCGGCGGCGGAAGCTGCAAGATCATTGTTTTGATTTCTGTAATGCTCATAGCACCAGTATACCCCAGCCGCGCTAACGCACCAGCCCGCGCCCGCGCAGGGACTTCAGCACGACATCTTCAAACGGAACGGCGGTGGAGGCCAGCACATAATCCAAATTGAACTTCGCAGCCATGCCCTGCAAGCCGTCGCAGAAGGTCTTGACCTGCGTTTCGTACTCGGCAAGGAGCTGGGGCGAAATGCTGACTTCCCGCGCCGTTCCGGTCTCAGCATCCACTAAACGCAGGTCGCCGGTCAAAGTCGGATGCAGCTCTTCCTCGTCCAAGATATGCACGAGAACGACTTGGAAGCGCCGGGACAAAAGGGCGCGAATGCCCTGCACATGGGTTTCGTCAAAGAAGTCCGAAAGTATTACGGCAATGCCGACATTCTTGGCCTGGGCGGCGTACTGCGAGAGCGCCGCGCCGAACTTGGTTTCGCCGCCGACCGGCAGCTTGGTTTCCAGAAACTGAAAGAAGGGAAAGACGCCCGGCTTGCCCCGGAGCGGCGGCATCCGCTCGCCCATTTTGGAGCTGAACGAAGTTAAGAGAACCCGGTCGTACTCGGACAGCGCGACGTAGCCCAAAGCCGCCGCGATGCGCCGGGCGTAGTCGGCTTTGGTGAGCGGGCTGCCGTAGTTCATGCTTTCGCTGGTGTCTACTAAGAGGTGAATACTCAGGTCTTCTTCTTCCACGAACAGCTTCAGGAACAGCTTTTCAAGCCGCCCGTAGGCTTTCCAGTCCACATACCGCAGGTCGTCGCCGTGGGCGTACTCGCGGAAGTCGGCGAACTCCACCGACGAGCCGCGCTTCAGCGAACGCCGCTCGCCTTTGGACTGGCCGGCAAAGACGCGCTTCGAGAGGACGCTGAGGGCTTCAAGCTTTTTGAGAAATTGCGGATCAAGCAGGGTTTGTGTGGATGGCATAATGGAAGCGAGCCGAATTAGGAACCGGCACTGGAAGTGCCGGTTCTGTGTGTCTTCGTAGCGTCACACCGGCAGATACGTCTTCAGCAGCACGGCGTCTTTGTCGCCTGCCGTCAGCGTGTACTCGCCCATGACCGCCGGGAAAAGGTACGAGCGGCCCTGCGCCAGCGTCAAGCCGCCGACGGTCGCTGTTCCCGCGTGGACGAACACATGATGGAAACCGTCGGCCAACGACTGGGCCAGCGAGGAGCCGGCGGTGAGCGTCACCCGGTCGGTGTTGAAATGGGCCGTGCGGAACAGCGACTCGGTCTTCGCGCCGTTCCCCTCGCTGACCACTTCCGGCTTGCGGCGATGCCGGGAAATCTCGTTATGCGCGGCGTCTTGATTGATGGTTTCCAGGTAATCTTTAACATGGGTCGGGCGCAAACTGCCGTCGTCTAAGATTTTGCCTTTGTCGAAGCCGCGCATGGAGCATTTGTCGTCGGGGACATCCACCTGCACTTCGTAGACTAAATTGCCGTCGGGGAAGCGGACGCTGTCGTCTTCCCACGAGTGATGGATGCCGCCTGCGGTGAGGTCTATCACGTCGTCGGTCTGCGCTTCAATCAAATTGACATACGCATACGGGTCCAAAGTCTTGATCCGCTCCGACGCCTGCGCCCGCGCTTCGTCTACCGTGAAGCGGCCCGACTTGACTTCGCGGCTCAGGCGGTCCATTTCGTCGTCAATCGTGTGCAGCACCCGCGAATACGCCTCAAAGTCCGTGCCGGCTTTCAGGCCGAACGTGTACAGGCCGGGCGCGAGGTAAAACCAGGCTTCGGGTTTGGGAACCCAGTGGCCCAAAGTCTGGCCTTCCGGCAGATGCACCTGGAACGAGTTGCCTTTGGCCTGGGTCAGCTTGATCAAAAGCGACAAGTCCGGCCCGAACTTATCCAGCACTTTTCGTCCCAAGACGCCCGCCGGGTCACTTTGGATCAACTCATGGAGCGTGACTTCCTTGCCGCCGTCCGGGTCAATGAGTGTGGACGCCTTCGCCATCTCATACGACTGCCCGACCTTCTTGCTGGCCCACTCGGCGTCGTCCGACAGCCCCTTCAAGTCTACAATATAGCGCCCGCCCCAGCTCGGCTGCTCAATCAGCTCATCTTTCACCTGCCAGGGCGCTTTTGTGATCTCCGCCATTGTCTGTGTTCTCCTTGTCCTCTCACTCAAACAGATCGTCTACGGGCATTTGCCAGCCCGGCACGGCCGGCTCGGCGTCGGCTGTTTCGCCGCGCCGGTAAATTTTCGGCTGCTGAGAGCTATCGGTGCGGTAGACCCGCACCACGTCGGCGCTCAGTAAGTCTACATCCCAGACCACCCGGCAGCCGGCGGCGAAGTAATCCGCCCGCTTGTCCGCCATCTCCTGCTCCGCTCTCGGCCCGTAATCATTCTCGCTGCGGACTTCCGCGGCAAAAACTGGCACGTCAGGGAAAAATTTCATACTTGCCGGTGGCCCCAAGTAGAACGCCGCATCCGGGCTGAACGATTTGCGGTTCGGCAGGTTCGTGAGAAACCCTTTGTTGTCGCTGACCGCCCGCCCAAAGCTCGTCATGCGGACATACGAGCGCAGGCTGGCAAAGATTTCGTCGCCGGCCCAGCCGGGTTTGTCGCCTGTCGGACTCAATAGGATTAACTCACCGTTCACAAGCTCGGCTTTGCCGTTGTCCGGCACGGCATACAAATCTTCAATCGTCGCACGGGTTTTCGTGATCATGGCTATGTTCCTGATAAATTGTACCCCTTTCGGCGGGCATCCCGTCACGGCGCGGACGGCGGGACCGACAGCGCGTAAAGGGCTTCGCGGGCCTGGGTGCAGGTGGGGCGGTCATGCAGGATTTGCAGAAGCTGCGTGCGGGCAGCCCCCGGATCGCCGGCAAGCGCGAGCCGGACCGCTTGCAGCGTTTGCAGGGCAGCTTTTTGCGCAGGCGAAGCAAACGCGCCCAGGCCGGTTTCGGCTTTCGTCAGGCACGCCCCGGCTTCCGGCAGGACGCTTGGGTCATCGCCGCTGCGGGCCAGCAGCAGCCGGGCCAGCGCCATGTTCGCTTCCGGGCTGTCGGGAAGCGTTTTCAAGGCCGCTCGTGCCTGCTCTTCCGCCGTGGCCGTCTGCCCAGCCGCTGAGAGCGCCACCGAGAGAAGCAAACAGAGCGCGGGGGAATCAGACTGCAAATCAGCCTTGCTGTCGAAGCATTTCAGCAGAACATCCGCCAGCACACCGGGCCGGTTGTCCGCAAGCAAGAGAGCCGCCAGTGTCTTTACTGCACCGCGCCGGGAGGGGTCCCGCACCAGCGCCCGCCGCAGTGTGGCCTCGGCCAATGGGTCGCCCCGGCTTGTTTGTATTGCGCCGAGGGCTTCTAATGCCGGGGCTGCGACTTTCGCGTCGGCGCTTTCCGACAGGGAAGTCAGATGTGCCAGGGCCGACTTTTCCGTCATCAGAGTGCCGGGTTTGAGTTCAGCCGCTTGACTGGTTCCGCGCAGTTGTTTTTGATACCATTTATCGTCCCGATACTCAGAGCCATTGCTGTCAATAAGAAAAACTCGTGTCACAGCCACAGCGTCGTCGGGACTTAAATCAGCTTCTCTTCGATAGTCCGCATATTCTGCTGCCAGCGCGGTTTCCGTGGAGGGGGATTGGCCTTTGACGCCCAGACTGTTTAACAGCGACAGCAGGAAGCGATCAATCCGCCAGTACCAAGCGCGGCGTCGGTAGCAGTCCGGGGACTGGGGCGCGAGCGCGACTGCCTTGTCGAAGCTTTCGCGTGCCGACAGGCGGAGCGCCGCAATCTGACCAGCATGAGCCGGATCCGGCTTGACGAGCTTTTTCTCGGAGGCGGAAGAGTTTGTGCCGCTGCTCGTCGGCGCCTCGGTGTCGTCTGGGGAGGAATCAAGCGCTTCGTCATCCGCAGCAGATTTAATCGGCTCATCAATCAGCAGAGACGCCGCATGGGTTTCCTGAGCGGTTCCGAGCGCCCACCAAGCGGCGGGCGAATTCGGCCATCGGATGGTGTCTTTTTGCGCCTCGGCAAGCGCCGTTTCGGTTTTCGCGTCGCGGATGAGCGCCTCTGTATACCGTGCCGCCCGTTCCGGGTCATCCGGGTACGCGGCGGCGTCCGCCCGGCTCAGACTGACGGCCCCCTCGAAGGCGACCTTTGCTTCCGGGTCGTGGCCCATTTGGTGCAGCAGTTCACCTATTCGGCCGCAGCGCTCGGCATCTACCGTGCCGGCAGAACTCGCCGTGAGGCGGCTGACTTCCGCCGGCAGAGACTCCAGCCATTCGGGAACCTCGACAGCCAGCATCATCTCCTCGAAGCTAAGCGGCTCCGGCGCGTTCCTCAGCCGCTCCCAGTCAATTCGACCGGTATCCAGCGGGGCAAGCGGGCCGGAAGCGACGCCCGGCAGCACGGGCTGAAGGTAGCACCGGTGCGGCCCGAAGTCGAACAAAACCCGGCAGCCTCCCAGCACATTTGCCCCGATCAAAGAAACCATATAGCTATTGCCGTGGCTTGGATAGATCACCGATACGTCCGCAAAAGAGCATTGCCCAATGTGGAACTGAGGCACTACGGATTTGTCAGCAATGTCAGGAGACTTGAAGACGTAGGCATACGGCTGATTTTCGGTAGAGACTAGCCCCAGGCGCTGCGCCGACTCGGCTGAAATTGAAGTGTCTGACGCGCCGGTGTCGAAGAACAGCGTTTCGCCCCACTGCTTCCGGCCGGATTGGAGCTGAACACGAGCGCCGTAGTTATTGACTTTGAACCCCAAGCCGACATGCTCTTCCTGCGTCATGCCGATCACGCTTTTCGAGTCAAAGCCCAGCACGGCGGCTGTGGAGTCGTCTAAATTGCCGGGATAAATCCAGGAGATGGTGCGATGCGGATAATCTAAAAGCACCGCAAAACGAGACAGCAGAGTGCCGCCGAGGAGGCCGTCAATCGTCCGGTCGTTTTCGGTGCCGATCGTTCCCGGCATGGCGAGGAAAGTGATGTCCGAAACTTGCAGCCGCCCGATTCGCATATCGGTGATATGGGCAGTGAAGGGGTTAATCGGATCTAGAGGATTACGATCCAGCTTGTATCCCAGACGCTTTGCGCTGCTCTGCGTGATGACGCACTCGAAGGCTCCCGTATCAACCACAAACAGTCCGGTCTTCCCATTGCTGAACATGACTTCAACCAGCGGCGCACCGGAGGGTGCACTGCCGCCCTGACTTACTTGAAACGGACCGGCGACCGCCCGATGCGGCGGATCACCGGCCCTGACTGCCGAACTGGGCGGCAGAGCACAGAAGCAGGCAAGCAGAAGAAAAAGAACGGTGCGGCGCATGGGCAAGCCTTTCCGGCGTGTGATGGCGGTTTAAGAGCGTGACTTAGAGCAGTGTAACTTAGGGATGCGCGTTCGGATTGTCTACGGCAAGCCCCTCAGCGATCGCGGCGGCGTTGAGGTTGGTGTCGGCAGAAACAAAAATGGGTTCCGATGTGCCGTCAGCGCGGCTTTCAGCGCGGCTTTGCGACTGGACTTGCAGAGCGGTTGCGAGCTGAACGGCATCATAAGCACGGAGACCATGAGCTTCAACTAGGTCCATCGCTTGAGCAATGATTTCGGGCGTGGCTTGCAGAAGAAAATAAACACTGGCATAATGACGCCGAAAATCGGCAATCGCGATTGCGGCGTCGGCCACCGATGTTTCGCTGCGCCGAAGACGGCGCACGACCGCCGAAACTGTCTCCACTCCCGCAAGTGTGGAGGTGTAGATTCCGTTCCCAGTTGCGGGATCAGCCAGGCCGCGTATCCAGATTGTTCCGGCTTCGGCGATGTAACGCTTGACAAGGCTGCTGCTGTCGAAAAAATAAACAGCCATTTATCCCCTGTCTTCCAGCAATGTCTCTGAAACAGGACGCCCTGAGACTTGGATCGGCTCATGCCAATCTCGCGCGGCTTCTGTATAGGCATCCTGCGGAATGTGTGTCAGCAGACCCTTTGCCAGCAGGCGTTCCGCCAAATGCCGCTGCTGTTCCGCCGTAGCTTCTACCGGCTGTGACGGCTGCCATGAGTCCATCAGTTGACGGAGCTGTCGCTGCTCGTTCGGTGTGAGCGCTCGGACGACTTCGACGGCGCGTTCCAGCGTGACTTGTTCCATAGTTTTACCTCTCAGCTAATTATACCATTAGGGAGCGAGCTTGCGCTGTAAGTCGTAGAGCTTGGTCAAGGCTTCAATCGGGGACAGCGTGCCGAGGTCCAAAGCTTCCAGCTCGTCTAAGACAGGGTGGCGCTCGGCTTCAAACAGCGTGGTTTGGAGGCGCTGGGTGCGGGCGGCGAGCAGCGCGGCGGGGCCGTCGCCTTTGCCCATGCTTTCCAAAGTTTGCAGGACTTCGCGGGCGCGTTTCAGGACGGGTTCGGGGACGCCCGCGAGCTTTGCGACCTGGATGCCGTAGCTTTTGTCGGTGCCGCCGGGCATGATCTTCCGCAGCCAGACAATGTGGTCGCCCTGCTCTTTCACGGCCACGCGGAAGTTTTTGACCCCCGCCGATGTCTTTTCCAGCTCGTTCAGGTGGTGGTAATGGGTCGCAAACAGTGTCTTGACCCCGACGGCATGGAGATATTCGGTGATGGCCCAGGCCAGCGCGAGGCCGTCATAAGTGGAAGTGCCGCGCCCGACTTCGTCTAAGATGACCAGCGAGCGTGGGGTCGCGTTGTTTAAGATGTTGGCCGTCTCGTTCATCTCGACCATGAACGTAGACTGGCCGCTTGCCAGGTCGTCGTGCGCCCCGACGCGGGTAAAGATGCGGTCTACGAGGCCGAGA
The DNA here is from genome assembly GCA_965277885.1 of Capsulimonadaceae bacterium. Classification (GTDB taxonomy): domain Bacteria; phylum Armatimonadota; class Armatimonadia; order Armatimonadales; family Capsulimonadaceae; genus JANXMY01. The sequence goes on from CBDIDS010000003.1 coordinate 3,419,761, forward strand.
GAAGCGGAGTCGGCAGGGACGAACGAGCCGATCTGGGCGAGCAGGACAATCAGCGCGACTTGGCGCAGATAGGTGCTTTTGCCCGCCGAGTTCGGCCCGGTGATGATATGCAGGCGCGTCCCTTCGGCGTCCAAATAAGTGTCGTTCGGCACGAACAGCGTCCCGCTTTGCAGGCTTTCCACGACCGGGTGGCGGCCGGCTTTGATTTCCAGCGTGTCGCCGTCATGGACATCGGGGCGGACAAAGCGGCCCGCGAGAGCCGCTTCCGCCAGCCCGCCGAACACGTCCAATCGCGCCAGCACTTTGGCGAGCTTTAAGATTTGGCCCGTGTACTTGTCGGCGATCTCGTCGCGGACCTGACCGAAGAGCTGATATTCCAACTCGACAATCTTTTCTTCCGCGCCCAGCACCTGCGCTTCGTATTCTTTGAGCGCGGGCGTGATATACCGCTCGGCGTTCGCGGTCGTCTGCTTGCGGGTGTATTCCGGCGGCACGGCGACGCCCGCCCCAGACTTCGTGATTTCTATGTAATAGCCAAAGACATTGTTGAAGCCGACTTTGAGCGATTTCAGGCCCGTGCGCTCCCGCTCGGCGTCTTCAATCCCGGCGATAAATGACTTGCCGCCGGAGCGCAGCTCGCGCAGGGCGTCAAGCTCCGAATTGTAGCCGTCGCGGATGAGTCCGCCTTCCCGCAGCAGCATCGGCGGCTCCGGCTGAATGGCTGTTTCGAGCAGGTCTGTCAAGTCTTGGGGCGGGTCGGCGACAACCGCCCGCATGGGCATCAAAGCGCCCGCTGCCGGGGCACGCCCAAGTGCGTCGGCGACAGCGGGCAGCGCCTGCAAGGACTGCTTGAGCGCAACTAAATCGCGGGCGTTCGCCGCGCCGGAACAGATGCGGGCGGTCAGACGCTCTAGGTCTGCGATACGCCGCAGAGCATCGCGCAGATCGCCGCGCAGGAGGGCGTCACTTGCGGCTTCGGCCACGGCGCTTTGCCGATTATGGATTTTATCCAACGCCAGCAGCGGCTGGTCGAACCATTTTCGCAGCAAGCGCCCACCGAGCGGCGTCACGGTGCGGTCTAAAATAGACACCAAACTTTTGCTTTTCGCGCCGTCGGCCAGCGAATGGGTTAGCTCCAAGTTGCGCCGGGCGGCGGCGTCCAGCACCATGTAGTTTTCGGTGGAGTAGGTCGCGAGGCCCCGAATATGCCCGGCGGCGCTGCCGTGGGTCTGCTTGACGTAATCTAAGACCAGCGCGGCGGCGTCGAGGCCCGATGTCATCTGCTCCGCGCCGTAGCCCCGCAATGACGGCGTCCCGAAATGGTCCAGCAGCGTCTGGCGCGACGAGCGGCGCGTCTCGGCGGGCAGGTGGAACGTCACGACTGTTTTAGAAACAGCTTTGATGGCGTCACCCAGCTCTTCCATGCCCGGCAGCAGCAGGCATTCGGCGGGCTGAAGCCGCATGATTTCTTCCACGACTTTATCCGGCCCGGCGTCGCACGGCATCTCGGTGGCTAAGAACTCGCCCGTAGACACGTCCACGACCCCGACCCCGCTCGGCACTTTGGCTCCCGTAACGGCCGCGACCAAATAATTGTTGGTCTTGGCGTCGAGCATGGCGTCTTCGATAATCGTGCCGGGGGTCAGCACCCGCGTCACTTTGCGCTTGACCAGGCCCTTCGCAAGCTTCGGGTCTTCCACCTGATCGCAGACCGCAACTTTATAGCCCTTGCCGATGAGCCGGGCGACGTAGCGCTCTAAGGCGTGATGGGGGACGCCCGCCATCGGCACCCGTGCGTCGGTCAGCTCGCGCCCCGTCAGCGTGATTTCCAGCTCCCGCGCGATGGTCTCAGCATCTTCGCCGTAAGCCTCGTAGAAGTCTCCGACCCGCATCAGCAAAACGACATCAGGGCGCTCGGCCTTGATGTCGAAATACTGGCGCAGCATGGGGGTCAGGTTTTTGTAAGAGTCAGCCATCGTACACCTGTTCGTAAGTTTATCCCTTAATTATAGCAGAAAATGGGGGAAAACACGCTGGAAGGACCATGCCATGAATGGCACGGTTCGAGCTTGCCTACGGCGTCGCCCCGTTCCGGTCCACCGTCCACTCACGCAGGACTTTCCCCGCACCGTCCACGACCCGCAGCCGAAAACGCCCTGCCGGGAGCATCAGCGCGGGCAGGGGATTGAGGCCGGGCATCACTTCAATCTGGTCTATCGGCACGGCGACGGCGGCGTCTTCATTGGCGTAGAACGCCTGCACCAGCGCGGGCGTGTTGGCGGGAATGCCGAGATCGCCCGGCAGGATATACGCCTGCCGCTGCCCGTCCTCACTCAGCCACGTCGGACGCCCGAACTCGTATAGGGTGCGCGGATGGAAGACAACCAGGTCATACGCCGCCGGGTCGTCAGGATCGGCAAAATAGTGGCCGCGCTTGTTCTTCAAAACCACCGGCACATTCGGCAGCAGATTATCGGCCAGAGCCGCTTGGTAGTAGATGCTGTCATAAGCCGGAGCGCTGTGCTCGTACATGATGGCTTGATCAATGCACAGCGGCACGATCTTGGAAATTCGCTCAAACCAGAGCGCCATCATGGTCGCCGTGCCGGAAGCGGTTCGGGGCGTGAACGGCCCAGGAACAAAGCTCACGGTAAAGGACTTCTTGGCGACATGACCGTATCCCGCATGAACCAGCACTTTTGCGCCTGGGTCGTGCTTGAAAATGCGGTCATAGATGTTTTGGGCTTCGCCCCGCTCCCGCTGGTTCTGGGCGACAATCGGATCGGGCGACTTCGGGCCGGTGTATTCGTAGGGAATAATTTTGTAGCCGAGCTTGATGGCGGTACGGATGAGATCGCCGAACACAGGCTCCTGTGCATAATAGCCGGAATGAATGGACGGGTAGCCGCGCTGCTGAAGCCCGGTGTCTTTCTCGTCAAGCGTCTCGGCGGCAAAGTAGCGGAAGCCTTTGGCGTACAGGCCGCGCAGCAGGGACAGCGTGAACGCCCGGTCCATCGGCACGTGATGCGCTTCGTTGATGAACACGGCTTGCCGGGGAGCGGCCAGTTCCAAAATCGCCTGCCGCGCGTCTACCGCTGAATACGCTTTAAGCTGCACTTCCGCCCTGGCGACCGCTTTGAAATCGGCAGCGGTTTGCGGCGGGCGGGCGGTGTCAAAGTCGGCAATGGCTTCGGCATAGTTTTCGATGAACGACTCCTTTGTCGCAAGCTCTTCGAAGTAGTCGTCCCGCCAAAGCGGCGAGGCAGAATACGAGGCCCGAAGCGGGCGCAGGTACAGCAGCGGCGCCAAGTAGCTGCCGTCGTCTTTCGGCTCAAGCGGGAAGGGGTCAGGCAGCGCAGGTGCAGCAGGAAGGAAAACGGGCGCGGCTTGCTGGGCGGCAAGGGGGCCAGCGGTGAGAAGCAGCAGTGCGGCAAGGCCGATGCGGGAAATGGAAAACAGGCGGTTGGGCAAGGAGTGAGGCTTTCTGTATGGGAGAAGAACCCCTCCCGCTCATTCTTCGCTCCCTCCCCTGTTAGGGAAGGGCCATGCAGAATGAGGCGAAGGAGGCATGGCCTTTCGTGGTCTGTCCTATTTTCTCCAGCCCTTCCCTAACAGGGGAGGGAGCGAAGAATGAGCGGGAGGGGTTCCTAGTTCGCCGCACTGTCGCCCGCAGAGGCCATTGTACCGTTCAGACGGCCGGTGGCTTTGGCGGCGGCGGCGTAGTCTGCGCCGAGCGTGATAGTCAAGACCGGGTCGGGGGTCCAGCCGAGTTTGTTGGGCTTGACCGGGCGGCGAATGTCTTTTGGAGACTCGACGCCGAGCAGGACGGAAACGTCCTGGGGGGCGTCGGGATTTGCGACCCCGGTGTCCAGCATAACGGTCCGGGCATCTCCGGGCTTTGCGGCGGTGGTAGCCGACGCGAGGTGAATATGCGCAGGGACGGCGTTGCCGCCGTTGCGGATGTTGGTGTATCCCTGGGCTTTAAGCTGGTCAACCGCAAACTGGGCCAGTCCCGGAACGGACGTGCCGTTTTTGATGACGACGGGAACCAGAGAGCGGGCCGCAGTTTCGTGGCCTTTGATCAGCCAGTCGGCGTAGGCGTGAGCGACTTGGGGCTTGATCGCATAGTCCCACGCGCCGCCCGGTCCCCGGAAATCGGTGCCGGGCAGGGACGCGGTCTGGATGTCTTTCTGCTGGATACCCTTGAAGATGGCGGCGATGTCGAAGAGCTGCTGGCGGGTGAAGTCGGTGCGGATCGTGGACATGGCGACATCTATTAATTGCGGCGCCTGGGCGACATTGGCGAACGACTTGGCTTTGTCCACCATCGCCCGCATCAAAACGTGCTGGCGGTACATCCGGCGCTCGTCGCCGTCTTCGGGGGTCGGACGCTTCCCGGCGTCTGGGTGACGGTAGCGGGCAAAGCCGACGGCGTTGTTGCCGTCGAGATGCTGCTCGCCGGGCTGGAGATCAATAGACAGATGCCCCCACTTGTCATGGTAGTGCATCGGATGCTCCACGTCCACATCCACGCCGCCGAGCGCATCCACCATTTTCTTCGTCGCGTCAATGTTCAGGACTAAATAGTGGGTCGCGCTCGTGTCTAAGAATTCGTTGACGGTAGCGACGGTTCGCTCCGGCCCGCCTGTGGAGTAGGCGGCATTGATCTTGGTCGTGGTGTGGGTTCCGGCAATATGGGCATAGGTATCGCGCGGAATAGACAGCATGGTCGCTGTTTTGTTGGTGAGGTCCAGCGTCATCACAAACAGCGTATCGGTGCGGGACTGGGACGTATAGACGACATCGCTGTTTGTCCAGCTATCGTCAATCCCCATGCACACGATGGTCAGCTTGTCTTCGGAAAAGCCGTCTTTGGGCGAAAATATCGTTTCTCTTATTCCAGGCCAGCCGCTCCCGCCGGTATGAGCGATGCGGCCATAGGTGTGCGCCACCCAGCCCAGCCCGGCGGCGAGGACGAACAGCGCGGAGAGAACCGACCACAGCGCGATTTTTTTGCCTTTGCTCATGTAAGTATGCTTTCAAGAGGCTTTGTTGCACAATTCAGCACCATGTCCTGAAGGACACGGCTATTGGGCGCAGACGCCGCGAACCCCCACTTCGTGGGGCTAAGAATAAGATGGTCAAATCTGAGTGCGCCGAAGGCGTAGTTCCCGGCGTCTGCGCCCAGTAGCCGTGTCCTTCAGGACATGGATTGTAAGCAAATGGATTGTAAGCAAATGGATTGTAGGCAAATGGATTTATGCAACAACGCCCATTCAAGAACTCGCCTCATTCAAGAACTCGCCTCATTCAAGGACTCGCCTGCTCGTTCCTACGGAACTACTCCGCCATCAGCAGTTCCAGCCCGCGCTCCGAGCGGGCGGGCAGCATTTCGCCGGTGAAGCCCCACAAATGCGACTTGACGGCTTTGACTCGGACTAACTGCCCTTGCAGGTCACGCGGCGACGGGAAGTTGATTGTCTTGCCCTGCCGGTTCAAGCCCGTCCACTTCAAGGGGTCTTTCGGCGAGCGCCGCTCCACCAAGACTTCATAAACGCTGCCGACCTGGCTCTTATTGCGCTCCAAAGTAATCTCGTTTTGCAGGGCAATGAGCGCATTTAAGCGCTCCATCTTCACGGCTTCGGGGACTTGATTTTCCAGCACGGCGGCTTTTGTCCCCTCGCGCGGCGAATACGCGAACATAAACGCCGAGTCATAACGGGTCTCCGCAACAAAGCGCATGGTGTTCTCGTATTCTTCGTCGGTCTCGCCGGGGAAGCCGAGCATCAGATCCGTGGTCAGGCCGACACCCGGAACCGCCGAGCGCAGGCGGGCGACAATGTCTTTGTACTGGTCCAAAGTATAGCCTCGGCCCATGCGCCTGAGTAGATTGTCGTCGCCCACTTGAACGGGCATATGCACCTGCTCGCAGACTTTCGGCAGATGCGCGATGGCGTCAATCACGTCCTGATGGAAGTCCTTCGGGTACGGCGACGTGTACCGTATCCGCTCGATGCCCTCAATCGCGTTCAGCCGCGTGAGAAGCTGCGCGAACGAACACGGCTCGTCCAAAAACTTCCCGTAGGAGTTCACGGTCTGGCCCAAGAGCGTTACTTCTTTGGTGCCGAGCGACGCCAGCCGCTCCACTTCCAGCACAATGTCGTTCGCGGGCCGGGATCGCTCTTTGCCGCGCGTGATGGGAACAATGCAGAACGCGCAGAACTTGTCGCAGCCGTAGGAGATGGACACGAACGACTTGAGCTTGGGCATGAGGCCGCTGACGACCCGTTCCGGCGTGCCTTTATCATGCCGGTCTTTGCGCGACGGCAGATCGGTCTCAATCAGGGTGACCCGGTCCCGGAGAATTGCCGTTCGCTCGGAGCGCACTCGTTCGACTAACGCGGGAACGCGGTCAATCTGGCCGGTGCCGACCACCAAGTCCACATACGGCGCACGGCGGCGGATTTCGGGGGCTTCTTTCTGGGCCATGCAGCCGCAGACCCCGATGACAAGCTCCGGGTTCGAGAGCTTCAGCTCCCGCAGCTCGCCGAGCTTGCTGTAAACTTTGCGTTCGGGCTTGGCCCGTACCGAGCAGGTATTCAGCAAAATCACCGAGGCGTCTTCGACCCGTTCTGCTTTGGTATAACCCTGATTTTCCAGCATCGCCGCCATCTGCTGCGAGTCGTCCTCGTTCATCTGGCAGCCCCACGTCAGCACCGAGTACCCGCCGCGCTTTGTTTCGTATGGCTTGGTCTCATACTGCTTGGCGATGGGTTCCGGGTCAAGAAGTTCTATGGGGGCAAAATCGCTTACAAGTGTCATCTATTTATTATGCCGCAAGTTGGGCGGAAATGCAAGGGCAGACCCCTCCCGCCTTGCTTCGCAGGATCCCTCCCCTGTTAGGGAAGGGCAAAGAGTACCAAGAACGGAGAACGCAAGCCGGCCGCCGAAATCATATTCCAAAAGCCCTTCCCTAACAGGGGAGGGACCCTGCGAAGCAAGGCGGGAGGGGTTTACTGTATCCGATACACCGTGAAATCGTCGTTTTTATAGACCTCGGTTAAGTACGGCGGCGGGGCGGCTGTCAGTTCCACAAACGTATGGATTTCGCCGTGGCGCTTAAATGTCGCCTGCGAAACATCGTTTGGATAAAACAAATACTGCGTGTGGGTGCTTTCTAAAAACGCATAGCGGTCCGCATCGGGCGTGAGGCGGTCAAACGCATCGGCGAACTCGGCGTCTTTTTTGCCGTAGGACGGCGTTTCGGCCCAGTGGCCCGCCCAGACCGCCCGGCCCGCTTCCCCCGGCAGGGCGGTACACAGCCCCGGAAAACCGACCACGGCAGCATCGGCGGGCGTGTTTGCGTGGAGCCAGTGGTACACGTCGATCAGCGACGTGCTGAGGAAGGGCGCTAAATGGGTCTCGCTGTGATTGGTTTCTAAATGCTGGCAGTCGCGCCGGAGAAAAAAGACATTCGACGGCAGCGATACCAATACCAATGCCGTCAGCGCAAGAGGCCGTATTTGGGGCTTGAGCTTATCTGCCAGCCACGCCGCCCCGACTCCGGCCAGCAGGCACAGCGGAATATCCTCGCCCATCAGCATCTTGCGCTGAAACGCAAACGGCAGGTAGCAGACCAGAAATCCGCCGACCGCCCAGCAGAGGGCAAACAGCAGCGGCAGGGAAAATCCCGTAGGGGCGCTGCTTGCCGCGCCTTCTTCCCTCTCCACACCCTGCGCCTCCGTCCCTGCCGATTTCCGCACCAGTAGCACACCTGCCAGAACCGCCAGTAGGAAGACCAACCCGTAGCCGAGCATATAATGCCAGAACGCGGGCGACAGCGTCGGGACATTCGCGCGTTTGTGAAACACGGCTTCGGCATTGAAGACGTAGTACATATACAGCGTCGTCGGCAAAGTCAAAGCCAGGGCGACAATCGCGCGGAGCCAGCTTTGCGCCATGCCTTTGCCCCGGCGCAGCACCGTCAGCACCACTAAAAAGACGCCCCAGGCCGCCGACAAGTGGAGAACGTCGTAGGAGTGCATGTTGCCGAGAATGCCGCCGCAGACGCCTGCGATCACGGGATAGCGCCAGCGGCCCGTCTGCTCCCCTAAAAGCAGGGCGTACAGCGCTCCTAAGATCAAAATCGTGCTGACCGTCATCAGCGCCGACGTGTAAATACTCAGGAACGTATAGGCTTCCGGCTGCCAGGCATCCACCGGACTGCCGGGAAAGTTCTTGTCCTGCCAGTGCCGCCAGACGGTCCAGCCGAACCCGCTGCTGAGGCAGGCAAAGCCGAACGCCGTCAATCGCGCGTTGATATTGTCGGGGAGGCAGTGGCGATAAAAGCGGTAAATCAGCCACAGCAGGCCGATCCCGCCGCCGACCCGCGCGAATTGAAGCGCGGCCTGCGGTGAGCAGTGGGTGACGGCCAGGACGCGCCCCAGCAGCCAGAAAAAGACATTGAACTCCAAGTCTTTTTGCGGGTCGGTCGTGAAGAGGTTGTGCAGAAAGAAATGGCCGTCGCCCATCTGCCGCAGCCAGGACAGGTAATTGCAGTAGTCGTCAATGTTGTATGCCGTCCCGATGAAGAACGACGGCTTCCCGCCTTCGCCCATCACCGGCGCGAGAAAGTAACCGCCCATCACCGGCGCGAGAAAGTAACCCAGGGCATACGGCAGGCAGGTGACAAAGAGAGTAAAGGCGATGAGGGCGGCGACAAAGCGCTGTTCGCCCGCCGCCGGCCTCTTTCCGTCTGCCGGCGGCGCTTCGGCGTGGACGCTACTCGCCATCGGCGTCGTCTTCCTCGGCCGCCTCTTCTTCCACCTGGGTTCGCAGCAGCGCGGCGGCATTCTCGGACAGAATGCGGTTTCGGTCGGGCCGGGTCAGCGTCGGAGCGCTTTCGACGAGCGCCAGCGTCAGCTCCGGGCTGCCGGCGGGGAGGCCGCTCCCGTACAAAAGCTTCCGGGGCGTGACCACGGCCGATGCCTGGGCGATCTTGTCCGTGTCCAGGCTGCCCGAAATCTCCAAATAGATGTTCAGGTGCTTCTTCGCCGCCGCCATCGCCACCCGCCAGTCTTCGCCGCCCATGCCTAAGAAAACGAACTTCATGGCGGAAAACTCGGCGGCGATCAAACGGGCCTGATGGACCGCCTCGGCATCGGGCGTCGGCAGCGCGACGGGCTTTGAGTACCGCCGCTGGGCGTTTAAGATCTCGCGGGCGTCTTCCAGCGTCACGGGCCGGCCCGGCGCGGCGAACAGAGCCGCGCCAATCATCCCGCGCCGGTTCTGGTGCCGCCGCTGCTCTTCCTGCGACTCCGCCGAGTAGCCAGCGTTCAGCGTCACCCACCCGAACAGGCCGTCTTCCGGGGCGACCACGTCGCGCATCTGGCGATTGCCGGCCACAAAATCGCACTGCGCCCCCAGCGCGGAGATCAGCGCCATGCCTGAAATTTCCCGGCGGCGCATCGTTTCCAAAACCGCCTCGCGGGAAGCTAAGTCAGCCGAAAACAGCGACGCGCCAAAATACGCATGGGTATCAAAAGTCGGCATGGGTTATTCCTCGCTTCCCGACTGCCAGATGGCCTGCGCGTTCCCAGACAGCACGGCTTCCTGGTCGGCGGCAGACAGTCCCGACGCCCGCACATACCGCAAAGCGGCGGCAGGCGAGCGGCCCGGCGCATCCGAGCCGAACAGAACGCGCGAGATGCCGATCGTATCCCGCAGCAGCGGCAGGGCATACGGCGCAGACAGAGCGTGCGTTTCCAAATACAGGTTCTCATGCACCCGCATCAGCATCACGGCTTCGGAAAGCGTGTCCGGCGAAACCCCGTCCAGCACGACTGGATGGGAAAAATCGTCGAGAAGACGTGCGAGCTGTGTCGCGTCCCCGCGCCGGTCTACGCTGACCATGATCGGCATCTTCGGAAGCCGCCCCAGCACCGACAAAATCCGCAGAAACGGAGCGAACTCCAGCGGCCACTCCTGCAAATGGGGAAAGAAGCGGACCATTTCGAAAGCATTCTCCGCAATGCTTTCCAGCAGCTCTTCTTGGCCCCAATAATGCACCGGGTTCAGCGTCGCCACGGGGATTAAGTGGTCATGCGCCCGGCAGGCCCGCATCGTCTCGCCGTTCCCCGCCTCGGCCTGATAAAACAGACCATAGGTCGAGAGCGTCAGCCCCCAGTCTATTCCATTGGCCCGCATGGCATCCACCAGCGTTTCCGGGCTGCTGTCCGCGTGCTGCGCGGGGTAGGCCCCAAACAGCGTATTGACATCGGTAATTTCCATTGGTGTTTCTGCCTTGACCGACAAGTGTTACGGCTGAGTAATCGTGAACCGGCTGCGCGGGCCGTCATAAGCGAGTTTAACGAACTGCAAAATATCGCGCCCGATGAGACACTGCAAGTTTTGGCCTGTCAGCGCCCCGTTGACGGCATCCAATTCAAAAGCCAGCGCCTCGGAAAGAACGATGCGGACACGATACCGTCCGCATAGTATCGGCTCGTTTGTAGAAGGCGTCCGCAGGTAGGCGAACGAAAACGGCTCAATCCCGACCTGTGAAAACGCGGCGGACTGTACCAGCGTCCCAGATGCCCCGGTATCCACGAGAGCGGTCAGCGTGACCGAGGGTACTTCTTCGCCGCTTTCGCGCAACAGCTCCTGCACCGCCAGCACCGGCTCGGCGCGAATTGTCAGGACCGGCCCCTCACGGAGCATGTCTTCCATCACGGTTTTGAGAGAAGGCACGCTACTTCTTCTCCCGCCCCAGACCCAGCCCGGACCCGCCGAAGTAATAGGTGTCAAAACTCTCTTGGATACGCTGCACCATAAACGCCTCGCGCCGAAAGCGTCGGTAGCCCTCGGCGAACGCCTCATCCTGCCCGTCATACAGGCCGATCACGTCTTGGCCTTTAATCAACGCATATCGGCCTCGATCAGTGACCAGCCAGCCCGGCTGATGCGCTAAAAATGTTTCCAATTCAAGCGCCAGCGTGCTTTTTTCCCGGCCCAGTGCCGAAGCTATAGGATTGTTCATGCAATTTTTCTTCCAAACAGCGTATTGACATCGGTAATTTCCATTGGTTGTACTCGAATCGGAGAAGTACTCGAATCGGAGAAGTCCCAGAAGGGCGAACACAAGGTTCGCCCCTACATCAACCGGACCTGACCCGTAGGGCGCGAACCTTGTGTTCGCCCTTCTCAGGCTGCCGGGCTTCTTGCTGTTCTACTCCTGTACCATCCCCAGCGCCCGGTCGAGCCGCCGAATGCACCGCTCGCGCCCCAGCACTACGATAGCATCGAACAAGCCCGGCCCGTTGGTGCGGCCTGAGATGGCGACACGAACGGGGTGGATCACGTCGCCGCCTTTGACGCCGAACTCTTCCACGGTGGCCCGGACGACTTCTTCGGTGGAAGCGTGGTCGAAAACTTCTAAAGATTGAAAGCCGTCGCGGACGCGGCGCAAACGATCACCGACGCCGGGGTGGTTCAGCCATTTTTGAGCGGCTTTGTCGTCAAAGAGGTACTCGTCGTCGCCGAGCAGGAAGAAGTCGGCGAGCAGGGGCGCTTCGGCCAGCGTCTTCATGCGCTCCTGTTCGAGCGCGAGGACGCGGCCAATGTAGTCCAAAGCTTCGGCGTCGGGAGTGTCGCCGACCAGTCCGGCATCCTGCAAAAACGGCAAGGTCTGCGCGGCAAGTTCGGAAAGCGAAAGCTGGCGAATATACTGACCGTTGAACCAGAGCAGTTTTTCGGGGTCTGAGATGGGCGAGCGGTTCAGAATGCCCGAAATGTCGAACTTCTCGACCAGTTCCGGCACGGTGAACAAGTCCCGCTCTTCTTTGGGCGACCAGCCCTGCATGGCGAGAAAGTTCAATGTCGCGTCCTGTAAATAACCCTGCTTCGGGTACTCCAACGCGCCGAGCGCCCCGTTGCGCTTGCCGAACTTCTTCTTATCCGGTCCCATCATCACCGGCAGGTGGGCGTAGATCGGCGGCTCCCAGCCCAAAGCGCGGTGGATCAGAATGTGCAGCGGGGCGGATGGCAGCCATTCCTCGCCGCGCAGGACGTGCGAGATTTCCATCAAGTGATCGTCCACCTGGGCGGCCAGATGATAAGTCGGGTAGCCGTCAGATTTGAGCAGAATCGCGTCTTCGAGAATACGGTTCTGGACCGTAATCTCGCCGTAGACCGCATCGGTAAACGTGGTCTCGCCTTCCAGCGGCACAGCGAACCGGACAGTCGCGTACTGCCCGCGCGTTGTCTCGTACTCCGCCCGCTCGGCGTCGGTGATATAGCGGTGCCGCCGGTCGTAGCCGGGCGGCAGGCCGCGCTTTTGCTGGTTTTCGCGCATCCGGGCCAGCTCTTCGGGCGTGTCGTAGGCTCTATAGGCTTTGCCCTCGGCGATGAGCTGCTCCACATATTTGCCGTAGATGTCTAAGCGCTGGGACTGAATATAAGGCGCGAACGGCCCGCCTTTTTCCGGTCCTTCGTCGTAGTCCAGCCCGTATTCCTGGAGCGAGTCCAAGATGACCTGAACCCCGTCTTCGGTTTCGCGGTTCTTGTCGGTGTCTTCAATCCGCAGAATGAACGTCCCGCCGGTGTGCCGGGCATACAGCCAGTCCCACAGTGCGGTGCGGATACCGCCGATGTGCAGAGCGCCGGTGGGGGAGGGGGCGAAGCGAACGCGAACATTTATCCCAGCACTTGGGCGGGTTTCGGAAACAGTTGGCATATGAGAATAATACCAGATTTTTCAGGATAAGAACCCCTCCCGCTCGTTCCTATGCCTTCGGCATTACTTCGTATCTGCTCCCTCCCCTGTTAGGGAAGGGTTATAAAGGACAAGAGGCAATTCGCCCGCCGAGTCATTCCTAACTCATATGAAGCCCTTCCCTAACAGGGGAGGGAGCAGATACGAAGTAATGCCGAAGGCATAGGAACGAGCGGGAGAGGTTCTTATCCCATCAGCCGCTTGTTGACGGCCAGGCGGTTCGGCAGGGACGGCTGGGCGCCTTCGGACTCGACACTCAGCGACGCGGCGGCGTTGGCGAACTTCACGGCCTCTTCCAGCGTTTGGCCTTCGCCGAGGGCGACGGCGAGCGCCCCGTTGAAGCAGTCACCGGCGGCGGTGGTGTCTACGATGTTTTCGGCGGGGAACGCGGGGATGCTCGTGTTTTTCTTGGCCGTGACCAAGCGGGCACCGTCCGCGCCGAGGGTAACGACGACGTTTTCGACGCCCCGGCGCTTCAGCATCAGCGCGGAGGCCGATGGGTCGTAGTCGCCGCCCAAAATCTGAGCGGCTTCGGTCTGGTTCGGGGTGAGGACAGAAACAAAGGACAGCATCTCGGCAGAAAGTGTTTGGGCAGGCGCAGGATTCAGAATGGTCGTGACGCCCGCCGCACGGGCGATTTGGAGCGCGGACAGCACCGTTTCGGTCGGGATTTCAAGCTGGCACAGCATGACATCGGCATCCCGCAGGGCGGCGGCCGCCATATCTACCAAAGCCGGGCTGAGGCGGGCGTTCGCGCCCGGCGCGACGACAATGGTGTTCTCGCCGAAGTTCTCATCCACCGTGATCAGCGCGACGCCGGTTTGGGCGTCGGGGTCGCGGATGACGAACTGCGTATTGATGCCTTCGTTTTCAAGGTTCAAGACAAGCATGTCCCCGAAGCCGTCGGCCCCGACGCAGCCGACAAACGTCACGACCGCGCCGAGACGCGCCGCCGCGACGGCTTGATTGGCCCCTTTGCCGCCGGGCATGAGTGCAAACGCGCTGCCGAGCAGGGTCTCGCCGGGACAAGGAAGCTGCGGGACGCGCACCACCATGTCGGTGTTCGCGCTGCCGACCACGACCACGCGCGGGCGTTTTGCTTCGGGGGCGGCATCGTCTGCGATGATATTGATGGGTGTGTCTGCCATAGCGTGAGGGTAGCACTTTTCAAATGGATTGTCAAGAGCGAGAAGCCCCCCCGCCCCAATTCTGGGGAGCAATATGGAGAAGAACCCCTATGTGCGCCCTTCTTCCTATCCAGCTTGAATGGCTCCCCAGAATTGGGGCGGGGGGGCTTCTACGGAATTGGGGCGGGGGTAATTTTTACGCCCAACTGGGTATATCAGAAGTAAATCTAGGAGCTGTTTTCCATGCCTATCTACAACAATATCACCGAGCTTGTCGGCAACACGCCGCTGGTCAAGCTGAACAAAATCACCGACGGCGCGGATGCCTCGGTGCTGCTGAAACTGGAATTCTTTAACCCGGCGTCGTCGGTCAAAGACCGCATCGCGCTGGCGATGATCGAAGACGCCGAGGCGCGGGGTATTCTGCACCCTGACTCGGTCATTGTCGAGCCGACTTCCGGCAACACCGGCATCGGCCTCGCATTTGTCTGCGCCGCCAAAGGCTACCGCTGCATCTTGACCATGCCGGAAACCATGTCGGTCGAGCGCCGGCTGCTCCTGCGCGGCTACGGCGCAGAGCTTGTCCTGACCCCCGGCCCCGAAGGGATGCGCGGGGCGATTGCCGAAGCCGAGCGGATCGCCGCCCACACCCCGAATGCGTTCATCCCGCAGCAGTTCAAGAACCCCGCCAACCCGGCAGTCCATCGCCGAACCACTGCCGAAGAGCTTTGGCAGGATACGGACGGCCGCATAGATATTCTAGTCGGCGGGGTCGGCACCGGCGGCACGCTCAGCGGCATTGCCGAAGTCTGGAAAGAGCGCAAGCCGAGCTTCAAAGCCATCGCGGTCGAGCCGGTCGAGTCGCCGGTCATCACGCAAACCCGCGAAGGGCAGGCCGTCAAGCCTGGCCCGCACAAATTGCAGGGGATCGGCGCGGGCTTCATCCCGGACAACCTGGACATGGCAATCATTGACGAAGTGATACAGGTCTCCACCGAAGACTCGATCAAATGGGCGCGTCGCTGCGGGGTCGAAGAAGGAATACTCGTCGGCCTGTCGTCGGGATCGGCCCTCTGCGCCGGAATGCAGGTCGCCCACCGCCCCGAAAACGCCGGCAAGACCATCGTCATCGTCATTCCATCAAACGGCGAGCGGTACTTGTCCACCGTTCTGTTCGCCGACCTGCGCGACGACAAGTAAAAGCTTCTGCTTAAGAACCCCTCCCGCTCATTCTTCGCTCCCTCCCCTGTTAGGGAAGGGTAAGAGACAGGTCAGGAAGGATAAAGGCAGACGCCGCCATCCGCGATTGCTGCTCTGTATGGCCCTTCCCTAACAGGGGAGGGAGCGAAGAATGAGCGGGAGGGGTTCTTAATTTATGAGCGAAAACACAAAGCTCGCCATCACGGTCCAGGAAACGCAGACGCACGAAGTCGCGGCAGACCGCGCCGACCTGTTCGTGACCGTGGAAGGCGCGTCGCTGTTGTCCGGCGCGGAAGCCTTGAAAAAGGCGCGGGAAGTCGCTCAGCTTGTTTCGGATTTGACGGCGTTCACAGTGGAACGCTGACAAAGGACTCCCGCGCCAAGTACCGCCTGCGGGTGCATTGCGCGGACTTGTCCAGGCTGGCGGATTTGGTCGGGATTATCATCGGCCAGAAGAACACGGCGCTGACCTCAATTGACTGGGGCTATCCTGACACTGACGCCGAGCATGACAACTGGCTTTTGGCCTGCATCACTCGCGTGAACTAAAAAGCGGACAAGATTGCCGCCGCGCTCGGTGTTCGCATTCTGGGTGTGGCGACGTTCTCGGAAGCGCTGGTAGACCCGGAAGGGCTGGAAATCTTGCATACGAAGATGCTGTATGTCACGGCTCAGGTGAACCCCCTGGTTTCGGGGTGAAGATAAAGGCCCGGCACTGAAAGTGCCGGGCCTTGTGCCGGCTTTGTTCCCGTACAACTCACCGCCGGTGTGCTATAATAGCTTATGCGCGTCCCGGCACTGTTTTTCTGCTTCCTACTTTCTCTCCGAGTTCCTGTCGCTGCCGATGAGACGCCGCCGAGTTTTCCGGCGTTTCCGCAGGTCGAGACGCACCGCATACGGGTCGTCAACAGCGTGGACGGGGCCATTCAAGTCTCGGACGATGCGGGGAAGAACTGGCATTTGATCGGGCGTGTCACGGCTCCGGCGACGGAAAGCCTGATGGGCTACTCGGCGGCGGGCTATGCGAGGCCCGCGACGGTGGCGGCGACGGCGGTGCATGGGCTGCGAATACGGGTCGGCGACAACGGAACGCCGGACCCGCTGCTCATCAATATTCTGCCGCGCGAGTTTGCCCAGACTCCCAAGCTGTTCGGCGGCCATGTGTCGGGCCTGTCAGGGGTTTATACGACCATCCCCGTCGGCACCAGCATCTTTCGCGGCCTGTCGCCGCTGGTGGGGAACCCGGTCTTCTTAGAGCATGACATGGGCGGCGATTTGCAGCCCCTGCCGGTGAACTATGTCCCCAAAGACGGCGACGTTTTGGAAATCGTCGTTTTGGCTCCGACCAATCCCCTTAAAGAAGTGGACTTTGACAACCATGCCGGGGGCGACGTGCGGGTCACTTACGCCGACGGCACGACCACTGTTTTGACGCATGTGGTCAAGCCCGTCGTCGGCGTAGGCCGCTATGACGGCTGCTCGTACACAGGCGTCGGGGCGATCAACACGAACCATGACGGCGTGATCACGATTTCCACGGCCCCGGTCAGCACGTCGCCCTTGTTTGAAGGCATCGGACCGGAGCGGCGCGGGGGGTTCCAAATTCAGCCCGCGTTCCATAATGCCCAGGGCGACGGCGCGGGCGCCCCGTCCGTGCTGGTCATCGGCTCCCGCAAGCGCCCTGCCGCGCCGGAAATGGAAGGCCGCCCGCCGCTCTTTTACGGCTACTTTGATCTGGCGTGGAGCCTCAGCGAGCCGCAGCATTCGTGGCGCACGGAAGTTCAGAAAAATCACGGCGGCTGGCAGCCGATGCCGGTCTTGGTTGGCAGTAAAACCCTGGCCCTGGCCGATGTCACGGCCCTGCGCCTTGCTCGGAATGTCCCTGGGGACATAGCCTGGCGGGACGGGCAAATCCGGGCCGCCGAGTCCGATTACTTCCACACCGCGCTGGCTGCCGCTCGCGCCGGAAAATCTCTCGTGGAGCGCGGCGTAATCAGCTTCACGGTCGCCGCGCCGGACCGGCGCACGGCGTTTATCTCGTTCTACCTCGACGGCCAGTTCGTAAGTGTTACCAACAGCGTCCCGTACACGTTCCGCTGGGACACGCGCACGGTTCCCGACGGCGAATATGTGATAGAAGCCGAAGCGCAGGACATCAACAACCAGCCTTTGTCCACGCCAACCCACACGAAAATTTGGGTAGATAACGCGCATCGGGTCGCGCGGTAGCGCTGAGGCCCGGCATCAACCAGGTCATGCTTCCTAAGTTCTTGCGGGCGACTCAAGTCGCGGCAGCAAAGGCACGAAACCTGCCTTCGCAGGTTAAGAATAAGCATCTCGGAGTGACAATTCCCCATGCCTAAAGGCAGGGGCTTCTATCGGCTTTACGAACACTGTATTGCCCTACAGTGGTTTTTCTTGCCCGTAGCAGCAAGGCTAGTGTGCAAGTCCTGTCTCTGAGAACTTATCCGTTCAGACTTTAGGGTTCATGCAGGTCGCTCCTGTTCTTCGCAGTCTTGGTCTTAGCCGAAGCAAAACAAAAAAGCACAAACAGGTACACGCCTGGTCACGTTAGGTGCATGACGAATGCAGTGCAAAGACCATTATAAACATTATACCCGATTGGAACAAATCGGAACGATAAAGGCAAGAAGATTAAGACAATATCATGCCTTCGGAAAGGCATGGAACCTTATATCCCCATAGATAAATCTAGGGGCCTTACGGTTCTTTCGGTAAGACGTTACTTAGGAGACCATTTATGCGCTTTTCGTATCTTGCCCCGGCCCTGCTCGGCCTCAGCGCTTGCGCCCTGCCCGCGCTGGCGACAACTAAAGGGCTGAACCAGATTGTGACGCCGGACGTGCAGCCGTTCGGCATTTTGTCGGTGTCGTTCCAGCAGCAGGATCCGAATATCGCCAACCGCTACGAAGTGCAGGCGGAGCTTGGGATCACCCGCCGCTTTGAAGTGGCTGTGTTTCAAGGCGCGTCACCACCGGAACAAGTCTTCAATGCCGAATACGGCATCTTCCAGAAGAACCCGTACCTGCTGTCGGTCGGCTTCTTCAACTGGACGACCAAAGGCTCTGCGCCGCAGCCCTACTTGGAAGGCGGCTATTACAAAGGCAATACCCAGGTCATGCTCGGCCTGGCCCGCGTCATCGCCCAGCAGCAGGACGTCGCGGGGTATGTTC
The DNA here is from genome assembly GCA_965277885.1 of Capsulimonadaceae bacterium. Taxonomy (GTDB): domain Bacteria; phylum Armatimonadota; class Armatimonadia; order Armatimonadales; family Capsulimonadaceae; genus JANXMY01. The sequence continues at coordinate 3,438,054 of CBDIDS010000003.1, forward strand.
AAAACAGTCACCAGTACCAGGCGATTTTGGGCTACGGCTACCGGATCAACCCGCGCGTTTTGCTTCAGCTTGACTACCAGAGCGGCTCGGCCAACTCGGCGACCGCCGGGTTCACCTACAGTATCACGCCGCAGCTTCAGCTTAATCCCGCGCTGTACGTCTCCAACGCCTCCGGCCACAAGCTCTGGGGCTACGCCGTCTTGACCTGGAACATTGACACGTTCGCCCCGCGTCCCGCCCAGCCGCCTGCTCCGGCGGCTCTGCCGAAGTCTCAGGGCCAAGCCGATACGCCGCCGAAGCCGTAGCAGAGCCGCTCCCATAATTCTGCCGATCCGTGTTATACTAAAAGACAACAAGGAGGCAATCACTATGCCTGACACCAGCGCTGCCCTGCCGAATGGTTCCACGCCGCTTCCACACGGGATCCTGTCCCCTGAGCGCGAAGCGCTCTGGGCAAAGCTGCGCCTGCCCCGCCATGAACATGACCATCCGCCGGTCGCCAATGCCAACGACGTGTATAAAAGCAGCCTCAGTCCGCTTGATAAGCTGGCGGTCCAGATCACGGACCGGGTCGGCTCGATGGGCTTTTTTCTCGCCATTCTGGTCTGGACCATTCTCTGGACCACTTACAACATCCTCGCTTCCGAGGTCGCAAGCCTGCACTGGAAATCGTTTGACCCCTTCCCCGCCTTCGTCGCTTATCTCTTGATCAGCAACGTCATCCAAATTCTACTCATGCCGCTGATCATGGTCGGCCAGAATGTCCAGGGCCGGCACACCGAAATCCGGGCGCAGCTTGACTTCGAGATCAACCAAAAGGCAGAGAAAGAAGTCATGGTCATCCTGCACAACCTGGAACACAACACCGATTTGTTGATCCAGCTTATGCGCCATTTGGAGTGCAAAATCTCCGAAGAAGAAGTTCGCGCCCTGGCTGCCGAGCATGAGATCGCGGACAAAATTGAAGCCGCGAAAGTCCCGGCTTCGGCATAATTTCCCGATGACTCTCCACCAGAAAATCGGCCAGATGCTGCTGCTCGGCTGGATGAACGACGCTCAGGCCGGCGCCCTTGTCGCCGAGCTCGCTGCCGGGGGCGTCATTTTGATGGGCCGGAACATCGGGACGCCCGCCGAAACGGCGTCAGACATTGCCCGTTTGCAGATGCTCGCGCATCTCCATGGCCTGCCGCCGCTCTTTGTTGCCGTGGACCAGGAAGGCGGGCGCGTTCAAAGGCTCGGCCCGCCTCGCTACGCCGCCCGTCCGTCTCAGCGCGACATCGGCGCGTCGCTTGACCCTCTCAGCGCTGCTCGGCAGACGGCGCGGGACATCGGAAGTGAACTCAAGACACTTGGCTTCAACTGGGACTTCGCGCCGGTGCTGGACGTAGACAGCAATCCCCAGAACCCAGTCATCGGCGACCGCTCCTACAGCCCAAATCCCAGCGCCGTCGCCGCCCTCGGAGCCGCCGCCATCTTAGGCTTCCAAGACGATGCCGGAATACTCGCCTGCGGCAAGCACTTTCCCGGCCACGGCGATACCGAGACCGACTCTCACTTCGCCCTGCCGACTATTCGCCGCACCCGCGCCGCGCTGGACGCCGTCGAGCTTGTCCCCTTCCGTGCCGCCATTGACGCCGGGCTGGCGGCGATCATGACTGCGCACATTTTGTTCCCTGCGCTGGACCCCCACCTGCCTGCCACGCTTTCCCCGACTATTTTGACCGGCCTTCTGCGTCAAGAACTCGGCTTTGGCGGGTTGATCATCACCGACGATTTGGAGATGCGCGGCGTCGCCGAGAAATGGGGCGCTCCCGAAGCCGCCGTTCTCGCCGTCCTCGCGGGCGCGGACATTCTGCTCTGCTGCCATGAGTGGGACACGCAGCTTGCCATTCAGTCTGCCCTGCTCACTGCTGTCCAAATCGGCCGCTTGACCGAGAGCCGCCTTGACCAGTCGCTGACACGCATCGCCGCCGCGAAAGCAAAGTGGGTACAGTAAGCGCATGATGCACCGGATCGTGCCGAGCCACCCGGAACTCCGCTTCCTTCTGACCGCACTGTATGACGCAAGCTTCGTCCCCGGTACGGCGCAGCCCCACTACCGCCCCGACGGAACCCCCGACGCCTGGGCGCTCGACCTGCGGCGCGGCCTGTCTCAGCATTCTCTGCTTCACCCCATCGCGCACAAGCTGGGCCGGGTCATCCGCGCCGCCGGGGTTAGCCAAATCGCCGGCAGCGGCTACGGCAGCGCCTTTCTGCTGGGCGGCATCCTCGCCGCCTCCCCGGACTTCCGCGCCGGCATTCTCCGGGACGCCCATAAGCCGCACGGCTTCCGCCGACTTATTGAAGGCTCCCTCACCCCCGACCGTCCCGTCTTTTTAGTTGACGACGTGTTATCCAGCGGCCACTCCGCCGCCGAAGCCATTACGGTTCTTCAGCAGCACAGCTACACCGTCGCCGGCATCGCCGTCGTGTTCCGCTACGGCTGGCGAAACTCGGAAGAACGCTTGAAAGAGTATCAGGTCCTCATCCACTCGCTGGCGACACTTTATCCCGACCCGTAACAAAACAGGTGGTACAATGGCAGCACTGGGAAACTGAAGAACGGAAGGATACGACATTGAAACTCTTCCCAATCGGCGAAGTCCATGTTGATGAGCTGCTCGGCAAGACGGTCCGTGCCGGCTGCCGTGAGCTGCATCTTCGCGCCGGTCAGTCCCCTCAGACGCGCTTCTGTCACGGCACTGCCGAGAACGGCTTTCTGCCGTATGAAGCGTTTAGCCCGCTGGACATCCAGCAAATCACCTACGCCATCTTGACCGGCGACCAGATTTGGCAGTTGGAGCGCGAGGGAGAGCTTTCCTTTTCTTATTCCCTGGCTCACCTCGCCGCGTTTGATGTGCATATCACCCTCTCAAAATCCGCTGTGGAAGCGAACTTCCTTGTAACCCAAAGTTGACAATGCACCTGCTGCGTTATCAGACGGCTTGTTGATCAGCAGACGGCTTGTTGATCAGCAGACGGCTTGTTGATCAGCAGACGGCTTGTTGATCAGCAGACGGCTTGTTGATCAGCACACGCCTTGCGACTGCAAAGGAGGAAAAGAATTATGGGGAGGAATGACACTGGCCCGGAAGTGGGTGCTATCCGCACCGTGCGCCGGGATGATCTAACTGCGCTGCTGGAATTGTATGTGCATCTGAACCCGGACAATGCAGACGTGCCGGAGGACGCGCTTTTGCTGCCGGCCTGGGAGCGGATTTTGAGCGACCCGAATGTCTACTGCTTTGTCGCCGAAACAAACGGCCTGCTGACAGGTTCGTGTCTGCTTGCGGTCGTGCCGAACTTGACGCGCGGTGCACGGTCCTTCGGGGTCGTTGAGAACGTGGTGACGCACTCAGAGTACCGGCGGCAGGGGATCGGACGGCGGCTGATGCGCCGGGCGCTCCAAACGGCCTGGGACGCGGGCTGTTATAAAGTCATGCTCCTCAGCGGCGCCTGGCGCGAGGACGCGCACCGATTTTACGAAGAACTCGGCTTCACGCGGGACGGCAAAGTCGGGTTTGTCGCCGCCGCACCGGCCGCACGTTAGGTCATCCCCTCGACGGTTTTCCCTGGCATCGGGAGGGGCCGGACGGCGGCTAACGGAACAAACTTCTTGCGGACTGCGTTTCAGGTATAATGAAAGCCATGAAAGACCAGAGGGATGATACCCAATGAAAGCGCTGCTGGCGTCCCCGCGCGGCTTCTGCGCGGGCGTGGACCGGGCGATTGACGTGGTGGAAGAAGCGCTGGAAATCTTCGGCGCTCCGGTGTATGTCCGCCATGAAATCGTGCATAACGAATATGTGGTGGAGCGCCTGCGGCGTCGCGGGGCGGTCTTCACCGACGATCTGGCCGATGTCCCCGACGGCAGCGTTTTGATCTTCTCGGCACACGGGGTCGCGCCTGCGGTCCGCACTGAGGCCATCGCCCGAAGCTTAAAAGTCATTGACGCCACCTGCCCGCTGGTGACGAAGATCCATTTGGAAGTGCACAAATTTTTAAAACGCGGCTACGGCATCTTCTACATCGGCCACAAAGGCCATGTCGAGACGGAAGGGACGCTCGGCGAGGCGCCGGGCCGCCTGCACTTGATTTGTGATCTTTCGGATGTCGCGCTGGTTTCGGAGCCGCCGGAAGACAAGCTGATTTATCTGACCCAGACGACGCTGTCCATTGACGAGACGCGGGACATTGTGGAAGCGCTCCGGGCGCGGTTCCCCCGGCTGGAAGACCCGCCGACCGGCGACATCTGCTACGCGACCCAGAACCGGCAGGACGCGATCAAAGTCATCGCCCCGCAGAGCGACGTTGTGTTGGTCATCGGCTCGCAGACCTCCTCCAACACCAAGTCGCTTCGGCAGGTCGCCGAAATGCTGGGCGCACGGGCGTATCTGATCGGCGGGCGCGGCGACATCACCGATACCATGCTTTCAGGCGCGGAAACGATTGGGGTGACAAGCGGCGCATCCGCCCCGGAAGACCGGGTGCAGGGCGTCTTGGACGAGCTGCGGGAGCGCGGCGTTTCTGAGGTGGAGTCGGTGAAAGTACGGGAAGAAGACATGGTGTTCACGCCGCCCCGCGAAATGAAGCTGCTCCGCATGGCACACGCAGCGGGGAAGTAGCGCCATGCTTTTAGAGAACCAGATTGCACTTGTCACCGGCGCGGGCCGGGGGATCGGATCGGCCATTGCCCGGCGGCTGGCCGCTGAGGGTGCAAAAGTCGTCGTCCACTACCATACTCGCCGGGAGCCTGCCGAAGCGCTGGCGTCGGAAATCGGCGGCCTTGCGCTCGGCTGCGATTTGACCGACCCGCTGGCGACCGAGGCGGTGGTGGCCGACGCGCTCTCACACTTCGGGCGCATTGACATACTCGTCAATAACGCTTCGTCGTTTGCGGCAGATAAAGACTTTGCTTCCGCCACTTGGGACGACTTCCGGGCCGAGTTCGACGGCGTGGTCGGCGCGACCGTCAACCCCACCAAAGCCGTCGTGCCGGTGATGAAAGCGCAGCATTCCGGGCGCATCATCAACTTTGCCGCGACACTAGTGCAGCGGCCCGCGCCGGAGTATGTGGTCCATACGACCGCCAAAAGTGCGCTCGTCGGCCTGACCCGGACGCTGGCCCGTGACCTCGGCCCGCACGGCATCACTGTCAACCTAGTCTCCCCCGGCATGACCCTGACCGACTATTCCCAGAGCCTGCCCGAAGACCTCAAAGCCCGCGTCGCCGCCCAGACCCCCCTGCGCCGCCTCGCGACTCCCGAAGACGCCGCCGCTGTTGTTCTCTTCTACGCTTCCCCGCTGGCCGGTTTTGTCACCGGCGCTAATATTGCACCCGACGGCGGCCTCGCGATTTTGTGACTGATCCCCCAGCCGACCAGTGTTCCCAAACACGCCCCGCACAGCACCTGATAGGGGAAATGCGCGTGGCCTTCCACCCGCGACCAGCCGATGGCGACTGCGACGGCGAACCAGAGCGGCGTCCCGCGCGGATAAGCCTGCATCAGCAGCCAGGCTAAGGCGAACGAGACGGTCGTATGGCCGCTCGGAAAGCCCGTCGGGTCGCCATCCGGGCGCGGCAGCCGTGTCAGGCGCTTCAATCCCTCGATGCACAGCGGCGTCAGCAGACTCACCAGGCCGACCCACCAAAAGAATCGCCTGTTTTCACGCGCCCCGCGCCACAGCAGCAGGATCAAAGACAGCCCGATCAATGACTGATACAGCGTGTGGCTGCAAAAGTCCCCGGTAAGCTGCATTGCTCGAACTGTCCACGGCGGATGCACGAGAGACGCCGCCAGGACGCCGCCGCTCCCCAGCGGCCACCGGAAGGCCCGAAAAGATTTACTCACGACAAGACTACGCCGCGTTCGGGCAACTTGGTTCCGCGAGATGGTGTAGTAGTTGTGGCTGATATCAGGGGTGCAAATGTTAGGGGTGCAAATGTTAGGGGTGCAAAATACGTGAGGTTTAAACGCTGCGGGAGTAGGGAGCGAGAGGTTGGAAAAATGCAGGTCCGGGCCGTTGGATCCCACCGATGTCTCGGCTGCCGCCCGTGAAAGACGACCAAAGGTTCCCCGCGCTCCCTGCACTCTCAACTATAGCAGATCGCTTGCATTTCGTCAACAGGAGAACAATATTGCACCATGAATTGCATTTTGTGAAATACATGGTATGATAATTTCAGAAATAGGGGTTTCTTGAAATTGAGTAGGAAAAACGTAATTCCCGGTCGTTATGAAACATCATTGAATGGTTACAAAGCCTTTGTTCCCGATTCCCTTCCGCCGCAAATTATTCTTCCTGCTTCTGTTTCGCGCCGTGTCGAAGACGCCACACACTTGCTCGGACAAGTGGAAATGACGGGAACGCTGCTGCGGAGTGTGGAGCTTCTGCGCTATAGTTCTCTCCAGCGTGAAGCGCTCGCCAGCAACACGATCGAAGGAACAATCGCCTCTCCGCAAGAACTGGTGCGGTTTCAAGTTTCGCAGCAGGCCGAGCGGCAAGCCGCCCGCGAAGTCGCAAATTATGCCGTCGCTCTGGATTGGGGCTGTCAGGAGATCCCGGAGTTTCCGCTGACGAGCCGTGTTGTGCTGGGTCTGCATGAGCGGCTGATGGATGGGGTGCGTGGACAGTCCAATGCCGGACGCTTTAAAGTCTATCAGAACGGGATCGGCTCTCGGCCTGATGACCGCTTAGAAGATGCAGTTTTTGTGCCGGCTCCGCCGGAGCGGACCCCGGAACTCATTGCCGGCCTGGAGCGCTACTGGAACGGACAGACCGCAGAAACAAAAGTCGTGCAGTGCGCGTTGGCGCATTACCAGTTTGAAACGATCCACCCCTTCGCCGACGGCAATGGCCGGGTGGGGCGGCTGCTCATTATCCTGCATCTTATCCACTTGGGACTTCTCAGCGCTCCTTTGATCTACCCCAGCGCCTATTTTGAGCGCAACCGGCAGCACTATTATCGTCACCTGCAAAACGTGCGTGATCAAGGAGCCTGGATCGAGTGGATTGATTTTTTCGTGCAGGGAATGGTCGAGCAGTGCCGGGAAACAATCGCCTTTGTTCAAACGATCCAAGCGCTCAAAGACCAGATTCATGTGGAGGTTTCCAATGTCAGTCGGCGTGCGTCCATTCAAGGCGTGCTGAACGCCTTTTTTCAGTACCCGGTCTTGTCTGTTCCGCAGATCACCCAGCGTGCCAACATGGCGTTCAACTCCGTGCAGAATGCACTTGAAACATTGCAGCAGCAGCACATTGTCTACGAGATTACCGGCATGAAAAGCAAGCGCGTCTACGGCTGCCGCCCCATCCTCAATGCAATTTTCGGCGAGACCGGCGATGCAATGGGGTAACATCTATCTCCTGCTGTGTCTATTCTAAAAGATATTCTAACAAGAAAGGAGAAATCCAAGTGAACACGCTTTTTTATGGCGACAACCTAAATGTTCTACGAAGCCACATTGCGGATGCGTCCGTTGATTTAGTTTACCTCGATCCCCCCTTCAATTCTAATCGCGACTACAATGTTTTGTTCAAGGAGCAGTCCGGGGCGGAAAGTCCGGCGCAGATTAAAGCGTTCGGCGATACCTGGCGCTGGGCCAATGCAGCCCTCGACTGGGACAACTTCCCGGAGCTGTGTCCGAACCCGCGCGTGCAGGACCTGATGGAAGGCTTCCTCAAGATGCTGGGCCATAACGATGTGTCGGCGTACCTGGTGATGATGGCCCCGCGCCTCTACCAACTCCACCGCGTCTTAAAGCCCACCGGCAGCCTGTACCTGCACTGCGACCCGACAGCAGCGGCGTACCTCAAAATCCTGCTGGACAGCATCTTTGGGCCGAAGAACTTCCGCAATGAGATTATCTGGAAGCGCACGAGTGTTCACAGCGATAGCAAGACATGGAGCCGTGTCAGCGACACGATTTTCTTCTACTCAAAGTCGGAAGCATTCACTTGGAACCCTCTATACCAGCCACATTCGGATAAACACCTTGAGGATAAGTACCAAGCCGAGGATGAAAGCGGGCGGCGGTACACTTTGGACAATATGACAAGTCCCAATCCGCGTCCTAACCTAATGTACGAATGGAATGGTCATGCCTATCCGCCTAATGGATGGCGATACTCAAAAGAAACGATGGCGAAACTGGACGCTGAAGGCCGTATCTGGTATCCTGAAGATAAAGCGAGGCGCCCGCGCTTAAAACGCTATCTTGACGAGATGCCGGGAACGCTTCATGGCAACATATGGTCGGACATTAACCCAATCAACTCGCAAGCCGCTGAACGCCTCGGCTACCCGACACAAAAACCCGTTGCTTTGTTAGAGCGAATCATCGCGGCAAGCTCCAACCCCGGCGATGTCGTGATGGACCCATTCTGCGGGTGCGGAACGGCGATTGTCGCGGCGCAGCAGCTTGGGCGGGCGTGGATCGGGATTGACGTGACGCCGATTGCGACCAGCCTCATTGTAGACCGGCTGGCACGGATGCACTGCCGGGACCTACGGACCGTGAAAGCCGGCGATGCCGACTTTGCCCGTGCGTTCCAAGTCGAAGGGCTGCCGACCGATCTGCCGGGGGCGCAGAAGCTCTTCTTAGACAACCCGAAGGACTTTGAGATGTGGGCCGTGAGTTTGATTCCCGTCACGCCCCAGGACAAAAAGGGTGCGGACGGCGGGATTGACGGCATCAAGGACTACTTTGTCGGCGAGAAAAAGCCGATCCGGGCCGTGGTCCAGGTCAAAGGCGGCCATGTCGGAGCGCCCCAAGTGCAGCAGCTTCGCGGGGCGATGGAAAAGTTCGGCGCGACTTTGGGGCTGTTCCTGTCGCTGGAAGCGGCGACTTCCAAAATGCACGACGAAGCGGGACACGCCGGGTTTTACACGCTGCCGCTGACGGGCAAGAAGATCCAAAGGTTACAGCTTCGGACGGTGGGCGACCTTTTAGACGGCCTCAACTTTGAGCTGCCCTCGTATGCCGCCCCGTCGCAGGCCGTCGCCGACGCCCCGGCAGCAATCAAACAAACAGGACTGGATTTATGACGACTATGGACATCACTAAAATCGCCCCGCCGGAGCCGTTCGCGGCCCTGATCTTCGACTGCGACGGCACACTCGCGGATACGATGCCGGGTCATTTTACCGCCTGGGTGGCCGCGCTCCGGGCGGGCGGCGGGGACATCACGGAAGAGCGGTTTTACAGCCTCGCGGGGGTCACTTCGGCAGAAATTATTGCTCTGCTGAACCGTGAACAGGGCTACGCGCTGGACATTTCCGAGACAGTAGAGCGCAAAGAGCAGATGTATGTGGACGCGCTGCGCGACATCAAAGAAATCACGGCGGTGGCGGACATCGCCCGCGCGTACCACGGCAAAGTGCCGATGGCCGTGGCGTCCGGCGGCCTGCGGGACGTGGTCCATGCGACGCTCGATACCGTTGGCCTGCGCTCGCTGTTTGACGCGGTCGTGACCGCCGATGATGTTTCGCGCGGCAAGCCCGCCCCCGACATTTTTCTCAAAGCCGCCGAACTGCTCGGCGTCTCCCCCGCCGACTGCATCGTCTACGAGGACGGCGACCCCGGCATTGTCGCCGCCCATGCCGCCGGAATGCGCGTCGTAGATGTCCGCGTGCTGTGGAGATAGAAGGGCGAACACAAGAAGGGCGAACCTTGTGTTCGCCCTTCTTGTGTTCGCCCTTCTTGTTCTAAATCTCGCCGCAGAGCGCGACTTCCAGGCCGAGCGCTTGAAAGGCGGCGGCTTTGGCGTAGAGGCCGCGCCGGGCTTCGTCTGCGCCGGGAGCGTAGACGACCTGGATGTGGTTGGCCTTGTGGCGGGCCATCATCTGGTCGCGCGAGATGCCTTTGAGAACCGCGTGCATGATCGGCCACTGCGGGGTGGTCTGCGCCCATCGGTCTTCGGTTTCGGCGTCGGGCAGGGCGACCGACTCGGCGAGGCCGAGGTCCACTTTCAGCCGGCCTTCGGCGACAAAAACGCGGCTCCAGACGACCCAGCCAGGCTTGGAGACGCCTTTAATCGTGCCGCCGCCCATCCGAAAATACATCGGCGGCTGGCGCTCGCTTACGGCGTCCTTGTAGCCGTTCGCAAAATGGGCGGGCGGGACGGCGCCGGAAATTTCAAAGACCCAGATGTATTCGTCCATGCCGCCCTCGGTATACTGCCGGCCCCAGCGCAGGTCGTGCAGGGTCGTTTCCGGCGGCCAGCCGAGCTTGCGCCACAGGCGGTTCGTGACTAGGGCGTCGAGGCCCGCACATTCGTCCACTTCGTTAAAGCAGGGCAGCGCCCGGCCCGGATACAATTCTTCGCCGGTCGTCTCGTGCAGCACGGGAGGCCGCTGGACGTTGTTCAGCAGGCCCTCCACTAGGTCCGACGCCGGGGCCAAATCTTTCAAGCCCTGCTGGTACTGGATGCCGACCGCCGCGCAGCCGAACTCGTCGGCCAGCCGCATCGCCGCGACATACATCCGGCATTGTCCCAGCACCTGCGCTTCGGTCAGATCAACGGCTTCGTCAGGGCCGAGCCGAAACGTCATGCCGTGCTTCAGCAGCCACTGGTAAACGCCCTGCGCCTCATCGTCCGAGACCGTCTGCATCTTGGCGTACAGCCCCGACTGGCTCAAGCGCTCTTTGTAAACCCCGACTTCGTGCAGCAGCTCGTCCGGGATGATCGCGTTGGACATGCCCATGCAGCCCTCGTCGAAGATGCCTAAAATGGCTTTTCGGTGCCGCAATGCCCCTGCAAACTCATGGCCGACCGTCACGCTCTCTTCCGGCGCTTCCGATTCGTCATAGGGGCAGACATGGCTTTTGTTGTGCCGCACCGTCCCGTCTCGCAGCCAGGCCCGCAGGCCGTTCGCGAAAAACGAGTCGGTGAAGTCCTCGCTCCAGAGCGTGGAATACTTGACCCCTGCTTTGGTCAGGCACCCGTTCAGATTGAGCATTCCGACCAGCCCCGGCCACTGCCCGCTCCAGTTCGCGATTGTTAAGATCGGCCCCCGATGCGTCATCAGCCCCGCCAGCACATGATTGGAATACTGCCAGACCGCTTCGGCGACAATCAGCGGGGCGTTCGGGTCAATCCCCAAAAACACCTCCATGCCGTACTTCTGCCCGTCAATAAAGCCGTGCTGCTTGACGGGATCATACGCATGGCCTCGCTTCACCGTCCAGCCTTCTTTGGCGAGGGCCGCGCCGAGCTGCGCTTCCATCGCCGCCTGTGCGGCCTCGCACGTTTGGTTCGCCGCGAGGCGCAGGTCGCCGCTTGCCACTAAAACCACTTCTTTCATCGGGGAATGTCCTTTTGCTGTAATATAACTATAAGAGCGTTAGGACAAGTATATAGCAGGGGTGGGGGATTGTCAAGGAGAAGATAGGGAAAGAACCATGTTGAAGACCATGCAATGAATTGCACGGCTACACGGCGAGGACGCCACAAAACACCCGCTTCGCGGGGTTAGGACAACACATTTTCATTCCCAGTGCCGCGAAGCGGTACTTCGTGGCGTCCGCGCCGTATAGCCGTGTGTTTCAACACATGGTCCGAATACCCGCCACTCATCCCGGCGATTGTGGCGGCGGGGGCCAAATCCCATCCGTCGGTAGCGCGGCCTTCCGCAATGCCTCCTGCTTCGCCGCAAGCTGCTCGCGCCGGTAGTTGTGGACACGCCACCACAACCCGATGAGCGCGAACAAGAACAGCGCTATGGTGAGGATATTTTCCCAAACGGAATGCCAAAGTGGGACGCCATAGGAGGGAGGGTACGCGAACAAATGCGGCCACTGCGCCCGTTTGTCAAAAATCCGCACGATAGACTGCATCATCATGAACACATACAGCGCGGTCCATGCCCAGCGATTTCTTATCAGGGACTCCAAACGCCGCTGGTGCCGCTTTAGCTGCTTTTCTGTCGCAATCCGCATAGAGGTCGCCAGTCAGCAAAGAGCCAGGGAATAAATTCCGAGGCTCAAAAGAAACAGCGTCGAGGCGACGCGGGAAGGCAAGGGCGGGCGGTTAGTAGGTGAATGAGGCTAATCCCACAGACACGCCCGCGCTGCCGATGACGATGAGTGTTTTATCCCCCCGGCGCAGGCGGCCTTCTTTCTCGGCCAGGCTCATGCCGAGCGGGACGGACGCGGAGACGCAGTTGCCGTAGCGGGGGTGGACGGAATAGTAGACGCCGGGCGGCAGGCCGATGTGCTTGACCAGCACTTCGCTGGCTTTCTGGCTGGCTTCGTGGCCGAACGCAATATCATAACAGCCGGAGCGGAAATGGGGGTCGTTGGAATAGGTCTCGGCGATCTTCTTGACCGTAGTGACGACCAGATCGCGGGAGAGCGAGAAGAACTGGAAGGACGCATAGCGGCTGTCGGGGTCCGACGGCATGAAGTCGGCCATGTTGGACAGCGGGATCATGCACAATTTATAATGCTCGCCGAAGTTCTTGAACAGGAACCGGAAGTCGTCGTTCGGGTTCTCGTCGGTGACAATGGTTGCGGTAGATGCTTCCCCAATGGTGAACTGGGCGACTCGGTGCTTGAGGTCGTTCGAGTCGTTGATTTCATTGGACCAGAACGAGCGGACCAGGCTGCTTTCGCAGTTGACGATCATGCCGCATTTGTAGGTCTTGTTCTGGATCAGGCTGTGGGCGATCTGCATTCCGCGCAGCCAGCTCGCGCAGGCATCCAGCATATCAAAACACGTCGCGTTCGGCATTCCCAGCTCGCTCTGGACGACGTTCGCCATGGCCGGCTCCAGCCAGCCTCGCCCGACCCCGGTGTAGATCAGAAAATCTACGTCGCCCGGCGCGATCTTGGCATCAGCGAGCGCCTGCCGTCCGGCGGCCAGCACGAAGTCAATGGCCTTTTCGCCGGTGTTCAGCTTGTAGCGCACCTGGGTCCCGGCGGTGGCGAGGGTTTCGCGTACCTGCTTTTCCAGCCGGTCAATCTCGGACTTGGGCAGGCGTCCCTCGCTTTCGGTGCGAAACGTCTGTAAAATATCGTCATTGGTGACTTTTTTGGTGGGAACGGCGTGCTGGATCGTGCGAATTTGCATACGGGAGAATGTCCTTGAAATACGGGCGGCAGTAGAAATACTGGTAAAGGCAGGGCGGCAGTTGTCACAAGTCGAGTTATCTTTTAGGATACCTTAAATTTGCCGGGAATCATTCCCGGCAGACAGAAATGGTTTCGCTTTTGTTCCTCGCCATCAGCGCCGCGCCTTCCGAGCCACGAAACCAAGCACAATTCCCGCAAGCCCGGCAAAAAGCGCCGGTCCTGCCCACACTCCCAGCGCCGGGCGCAGCACCAAAGCAAACAAGCCCACCCACAGCAGGATCAGGCCCGCGAATGCCCAGTCGTCTACGAACAAGCCGACAAACTCTTCCAGGATAGTCCGCAGCACCTTCATATCCGCCCCTCCCGCTTTCCTGCTTTTGCCAGGCCCGTTCCCACTGCCGCCACCGCAAAGTAACCTAGAGACAGAAACAGCGGGGTCCAAACCCCTCCCGGCCAGGTCAGGCCCAGACCTTCGCCGGTCCAAAGCGTGCCGAACGCCGAAACCAGCGCCCCGACCACCAGCTTCAGCGCGTTTTCGGGGATCAGCAGCAGCGGCTTCCGGGCCACCAAGCCCAGGCCGATGACCAGCACCGCCGCCGCAACCGCGCCGAGCGACGCCGGGACGAGGGCATGGCCGACCGTGCCGAGCGTCAGAACGATAAAGATCACTTCAATGCCTTCGATAAAGACGCCGTTGAACGATGCCAGCGCCGCACCGGTATCGAACCCTGCCCGCCCGCCGCCGTCCTGCATCGCCGCTTCCGTTTCGGCGTATTCCTCCGCTTCATCACGCAGCGCGATCACGCCTCCGGCGCGAAGAATAGCTTTCAGCAGCCAGCGCAGGCCGAACAGCAGCAGCAGAATTCCGACGACAAGCTGAAAGACATGCTCGTTCAGCGAGGCGAGATGCGGCCCAAACGCCGCCACCAGGACCGCCAGCAGGGCCGCCGCCGCGCCTGCCCCAGCCAGCGCGGGACGCCACCCGCGCACGGCCCCGACCGCCAGCACGATGGTCAGCGCCTCGACAAACTCGACCATCGACGCGAGAAACGCCGCCAAAATTGTGGGCCATTGGATTGAAAGCATGATTAGATTTACTTGTACTCTTATGAAGGCATAATGCACGAGGGCGTAAACGCCCTCGCTGACGGGCGAAGCGCCAAGCCGCCGCCTACGCGGCGGAAGATCACAGACATCATGCTCTTATTTCTGTCCCGCGCAGGCGGGACCTTAGCGTCCGCGCTCCCCAGCGAGGGCGTTCACGCCCTCGTCTTGATTACGCCCACGTCCCTCACGCCGGGCTATCATCATACTGATATTCCAGAACGCGCCAGCCGCTGTCAGTACGGATGACCCGAACCATAATCGGCATTCCGCTTCCGTCCCTAGCCTCTACTTCGTAAAAGTAGGTAATATGATCAAGCGCCTCGTTTGGATGATGTTCCAGCTTCATCGCTGGCGAGAGCCAAGAGCCGTGCTTCTTCTCGATTTGCTCCTGCGCTCTCTGGATTGCAGTGACCGAAATCGCAGCCTGCTCAGAAGGTGCCATCAGCGTATGAGCCGTCGTATAGTCGTGGTTTCTCAGTGCGTTTAGAAACCCAGATGCAACCACACTTCCCTCGTCAATGGCATGAAAGCGTACACCAAGCGAAATAACGGTCGCGATAATCGGTGCCAGAAGGCAGAAGAGAAAAATGCCGATGGCCCATTTCCATTGCGTTTTCACGTGTTCTGCAACCGCCCTGCAATCTCCTCCACAATCTTGACGGCGTTCGGGCGGCCGTTGACGATGTGCTGGTTGCGGGCGATGGAGCCGGCGACGTACAGGCCGGGGACGTTAGTCTCGAACGTGTCGTCGTTGTAGACGGGGCGCTGGTCTTCGGGGTTGATCTCGACCCCGGCGGCTTCTAAAAAGGGGAGGTCCGGGTTCTGGCCGATGAGAATGAAAACAAAGTCGTTGGGGATGCTTTGACGGTGGCCGTCGGCGAGAGACTTCAGACACACTTCGGTCGGCGTGATTTCCGTCACTTCAGTTTCAAAGAAGACTTCGATCTTCTGCTCTTCGACGAGGATTAAAAGCTCGCGCAGGACGAACGGGCGCAGATTACAGACATCGAACGACGGCTCGATCAGCGCAAGGCGCGATTTGGCCCCGGCGCGGGACAGCGACATGGCGACTTCGGCGGCGGAGTTGCCGCCGCCGATGGTCAGGCAGTCTTTGTTCAGAAACGGGGTCGGATCTAAATAATGGGTCGTGACTTTGTGCAGGTCCGCGCCGGGAATGGACAGCGTGCGCGGCTGGTCCCAAACGCCGCTGACGATCATCACAAACTTGGCCGTGTAGGTCTTTGTCCAGGCGTCGTCGGGCTGCTGGACAGTGGTGACCGTGAAAACATCGCCTTCTTTGGTCACGGACTGCACCCGCTCCCAGGTTTGCAGCGGCAGGCGGCGGCTGGTGATGACGGCGCGGTAGTAGGCCAGCGCGTCTTCCCGGCGCGGCTTCTCGTCGGCAGCCATTGGAAACGGGACGCCGCCGACTTCAAGCTCCGAGGCCGGAGAGTAAAAGCTCTGCCGGGGTGCATATTCCACAATGCTCTGGCACGGCCCGGCCTTGTCTAAAATCAGGAAGTTCAGGCCCCTGTCCTGGGCCGCGCAGGCCGCCGCCAGGCCGATCGGCCCGGCTCCGACAATAATTAGGTCATACATAGATGATTATTGTACCCAAACTTGACAATGGGTAAGGTATCATGGAGTTTTGCGGAACAGGCGGAAGCTTTCGTGGGACGACTTCGTCCACTTGCGGCCGTACACCAGAGCTTACAGCTCGGAATTGATGACACCAAAAGTTATGCACACACGAACGAAAACACAACTTGCGCTCGCCGCACTTCTGGCCGTGCCGCTTGCCGGTCATGCCCAAGCGCCCATTCATGTCGTGCTAAACGGCACGCCGCTGGTCTTTACCGGGACCCAGGCCCGGCAGATCAAAGGCTCGACGCTGGTGCCGATGCGCGGCATTTTTGAGGCCCTCGGCGCGACCGTGCGGTTCGACAAAGCCACGCAGACCGTCTACGGGCAGAAAGGCGCGACCGCGATCATTCTGCCGCTGGGGGCGCTGACGGCGACGGTCAACGGCCAGCCCCAATCGCTGCCGGAGGCCGCGCAGCTCATCAACGGCACGACGCTTGTGCCGCTGCGGTTCATTTCGCAGTCGCTCGGCGCGTCGGTCGGATGGCACCCGGCCAGCAGCACGGTGACGATCCAGACCGTAGACCCGCATCTTGCGGCCCTGCCGACGGTGGCCGGGAACACGACAATCAGCGGCGTGGTGACGGGCATCTACACGAACACGACGCCGACCCAGCTTACGGTGCGGTTCGGCGGAAACAACACGACCGTGCCGCTCGGCGCGTCCACCATTCTTCTGCGCTCGGAAACCGGGCAGCCCGCGACGGAAGTGCCGCTGTCGGCAATCACGCCGGGCGACCAGGTTTCGGTCCAGCGCGGGGACAACGGCACGGCCTCCGTGGTCACGGCGACGTTCGGGCAGGTCAAAGGCACGATTGTGTCGATCGGACATCTCGCAGGCGGCGCGGCGACGCTGACCCTCGACAGCGGGCGGACGATTGAGCTGGCCGCCGACGCCCCGATTACGTTTGCCGGCAGGAGCGTCGCTCTCAGCGACATCAAGCCGTATGAGACGGTCGTGATTCGGACGAACCCGGCGAACAATTTGGGGTACGGCGTGGCCGTGTCTACGGCGATCAATCCCAATCCGACGCCGCCCGGCAACGCACCTGTATTCGCGCCTGCGGTTCCGCCCGGCGACCCCAATACGGCCATCTTAAACGGCAACGTGTCGTCGGTGGAAGTCACTTCGTTTACCGATGATGCTCGCCGGCCGCTGCGGGCGGGCGACGTGCTGAAAGCCACTCTGAGCGGGACGCCCGGCGGCAAGGCGGCGTTTACGATCCCCGGCATCGCGGAGAACGTGCCGATGTTCGAGACTTCGCCCGGCGTGTATGTCGGCTCCTACACCGTTGTCCGGGGCGCGGCGGCGCGGGACGCCGCTGTGTTCGGCAAGCTGGTCGCGGGCGGCGTTCAAAGCCCGCTGATTCAAGCCTCCGGCCTGCTGTCCATTGACAGCCAGCCGCCAAAAATCACGGACTTCGGCCCGGCCCAGAACGCTGCCGTCGAAAGCGCACGGCCCTTGATTTATGCGACGTTCTCCGACGGCGCCGGAACCGGAGTCAGCCCGGCGGCGACCCGCATCCGCGTGGACAATCAGGACGTGACGGCCGAGGCCGAAACGACCGGCTCTTTGTTCACCTACAAGCCCTCGTCGCCCCTGGCCGCCGGGCCGCACACGGTCGGCGTCTCGGTCACTGACCGGGCCGGCAACACGGCCTCGTCAAGATGGAGCTTCACCGTCGTGACCACGAATCTTGTCCAGTCGTTCACGACCAATGAGCCGTCCGGCCAGGCCGTCGGCACCGGCTCGACCGTCGTCTTCACGCTCACCGCCGCGCCGGGCGGCAAGGCGTCGGCGACCATCGGCAGCCTGGCAAAGATTGCACTGAAAGAAACCGATCCCGGCGTTTATGTCGGGGAATACACCGTGAGACCCGGCGACACCGTGCAGAACGCGCCGGTTTCAGCGCGTTTCACCACCCCCGACGGCACGACGGTCACAAAGAACCTCGCCGCCACGCTGACGCTCGCCGCCGGGCCGCCGCCCGCGCCGCGCATCATTGACCCTAGGAACAGCGACTATGTGGACGGCAATGCGCCGCTGACGGTCCGGGGCCGGGGCCTGCCGAACAGCACGGTCCGGGTTACGGTCTCGTACACCTCGAAAGCGCTCGGCGGCATTCTGCCGATCAGCGGCCAGAACGGCACCAAAGATGTTCTCGTCGACAAGGACGGCGAGTGGGAGGCTGGGGGAATTTCGATCCAAACAAAGTCGCTGTTCACCGCCAACCGGGATACGGTCTTCACCATCTCCGCCGTTCAGCTTGATGCGTCCGGCAATCCGGCCTCCGACCCGGCGACCATCACGGTTCGTCCCGGCTAGTCCCCGCACCTGGCTTTTTCCGCGCTTGGCTACTCTATGAAAACACTGCTTGCCCGACTGCAAAATTTAGCCGCCTCACTTCTTGCTGCCGTGAAGCGCGTCTTTGTCCTCAGATTCACCCTGGACGTCTTCGCTCGCTTTGCCCTGAACAACGGCTACCTGCTGGCGGCCGGCCTGGCCTTCTTTCTCGTGCTGGCGCTGATCCCGCTGCTGCTGGTCGGCCTGTGGGGCCTCGGCCTGGTCTACGCGCATAAGCCCGATGAAGCCGTGGTGCAGATTCAGTCTCTGCTCGCGACCCGCGTTCTGCCCGGCGCCGCCAACACGGAAGTCGTGAGATTCATGCAGCAGGCGAACATTTCCGATGGACACGGCCATGCGGGGCCGACGCTGCTGAACATCATCAACGGGCACGGGATCGCCGGCTTGGTCGGCTTTCTCGGCGTCGTGTGGGCCGCCATGCAAATTTTCGTCAACGGCTCGACCGCGATGAACGCCGCGTGGGAAGCCAAAGAAAAACGAAACTGGTTTGTGCTGCGCGGGGTCGCGCTGGGGCTTCTCATCGGGGCGGGCCTTTTGCTGGCGCTGTCTCTTGTGGTGACGGCCCTGTCCACCGCGATTTCCGCCAGCGCCTTTGCGCATCTCATTCCCTTTGAGGGCGCGATTGAAGCCGGCGCGGTCGAGCTGGGCGCGGTGGTGGTCAGCGGCCTTATGTACGCCGTCATCTACAAGTTCCTGCCGTCGCCCGCCGCGCATGTTTCCTGGAAGTCCGCTCTCGTCGGCGGGGCAGTAGCCGCGATCGCCTTTGAGATCGCCAAAAAGGGGCTGTCCGTTCTGCTGCTCAAGCCGAGGGTGTCATTGTACGGCGACCTCGGCAACTTGATTGCGTTCGTGCTGTGGATTTATTATTCCATGATGATCCTGCTGCTCGGTGCGGAAGTCTCGGCGGTCTACGCCAGCGAAGTGGAGCGCAAAGACATGACCCGGATGCGCCGGGCCGCGCTGTCTACCCCCGCCGCCGATGCTTCCACCAATTCCGGCTCGCCGCTGGCCCGCTCCAAGCAGCGCGACCGGGCGCAGCGCGTCCGCCGAAATGGGCAGAAAGAAGGACAGCAGGAAGGGAAAGAAGGAAAGTCGGGGAGGCGGTAGAACCCACCCCGGTTCGTCCCTCACCGACCCTCCCGAAACGAGAAGGTGGGGAGCAAGGAAAAAAGGGCGCAGCAAGCAGCGCCCCTACGCCAAATCTGAAACTCTTCACCCTCCCGTTTCGGGAGGGTCGGTGAGGGACGAACCGGGGTGGGTTAAAACAGCCCCCATCGCTTCTTCTTCGGCCTGTCTTCGTCTTCCTCCTCGGACACTGGCGGCCCCAGCTTTAGCAGCTCCTGGGCGGCATAGCGGCCGGGGTCGCTTTCGGGATCAAGCGCCACGGCCAGCGCGAACTGGGCGCGGGCGTCTTCGGGGCGCTCGGCGGCCAGGTAGCATCCGCCCAGCACCGAGCGGCGCAGGGCATCATTCGGCGTAAGCTCTAAAGCCCGTTCATATAGCGGAATAGCCTGGCCCAGCCGCCCGAACATGGCATGGAGGCGGCCCAAACTGACAATCGCCTTGTGGTAGTCCGGGTCTTTTTCAAGCGCCATTTCGTTCAGGCGCACGGCGTCTGCCCAGTTTTCTTCCTGCTCGTAGGTCCCCGCCATGTTGACCAGCAGCGCGGGGTTATCCGGGGTGTATTCTTCCGATTTTTGCCAGAAGTTCCGGGCCGTTTTGGGATCGCCGAGATAAATAGACGCCAGGCCCAGCTCAAAATAAACGTCTCCTAAATCTGCCGGATTCTCGGTGACTGCCGCCGCCCGCGACAGCCGCTTCCGGGCCATGTTGTAATCGGTCTGCGTTTTATACAGCATGGCGCTGTTGTAAAGCGCAAGAAAGAAGCCGGGGTCGTGCTTGATGGCCTGTTCGTAGTAGCCGAGCTTGGTCTCCGGGGTCCGGGCCAGCCGTTTGCCTTTCAGAAACGCCACATAAGCAGGCCACGAAGAAGTGGCTTGCAGGCTGTCGGTCGTGAAGCTCCACGGCACATTGACGCCCAGCGCTTCCAGCAATGCGGCGCACAAACGGTACTGCAAGGCGATCCATAGGTCATAGTCCAGCGTCAGCACTTCGGGAATGGCGCCGGCATTGAACGCCGTCAGCGTCAGGCTTTCCGGCGCAGCGAACTCGCCTGTGCCGGGGAAAAAGACTCGCAGCGAGACCGTGATTTGGGCTAATGCTCCTGTCTCGCCGTCGCGCTCGCAGGCCAGCAGGCCGTCTACCAGCGCATCACATTTGGCCTTGTCTGCCAGCGCATATATCTCGTGTTCCGTCAGCGGCGGCACGGGCCGCTCGCGCTTGTCCGCCCCGCCGAGGGCCTCGTGGACATCGGCGAGGGCAAAGCCGGCGGCTTCGGCGGCGGTTTCCAGCGCCAGCAGAAGGCCGTGCTCAAACAGCAGAATGTCATCGCCGAACATATCTGCGCCAAGCGGCGCAAAAACTAATTTTTTGGCGTCCATACGCTGATTGTACCTGAATTAAGAGTAGGGGACACGGTACAAGAACCCGGATTAACACAACCCGGATTGAAATCCGGGTTGCTCTTTCCCGTTCATCTTTCTCATGCGCCTTTTTCTCACACTCTGCCTCGCCCTCGTTTTTATTCCCGTGGCTGCTCACGCCGCGCCTCTGCCGAGCGCCGATGTGCGCCCGCCGGTGGTCACGCCGGAAATGAAGCGGTATTCGGAGATCGGCTATGCGCTGTATTTTGCCGGCACGGCGTATGGCCTGCTCGCGCTGTGGGCTGTGCTGGCAACGGGCCTGTCGGCGCGTCTTCGCAGACGGGTGCAGCCGCTGCGCTACTCCCTCCTGCGCCTGCTCGGCTATTACACGCTGCTGACGGGTGTGCTGCTTGTCATTCATGCCCCGCTGACCGTGTACCGGGGCTACGTTCTGCCGCATCAGTACGGGCTGTCGTCGCAGAGCTTCGGCGGCTGGCTCGGCGATGTCGGTAAAAGCGTCGGCGTAGACATTGTTACCACGGTGCCGATCTTATGGCTCTTGTTCTGGCTCATCGGGCGCTCGCCGCGCCGCTGGGCTTTGTGGTTCTGGGCCGCGCTGGTCCCGATCATCGCGTTCGGCATCTTTGCCGCGCCGCTTATCGTAGACCCCCTGTTTAATAAGTTCACGCCATTGCCGGCGGGGCCGCTGCGAACACAGATTGAAACACTGGCGGCCAAAGCGGGCATTCCGAACGCGCCGATTTATGTGGTAGACAAAAGCAAGCAGACCCACGAAACGAACGCCTATGTGACGGGGATCGGCTCCTCAGCCCGGATCGTTCTGTGGGATACCATTCTGCCGCCGCGCATGCCCCCCGACCAGCTTCGGGCGATTGTCGCACATGAGATGGGGCATTACGTCCTAAAGCACCTCTACTGGGGCTTCTTACTGACCATTTTCGGCTTACTTTTTGCCCTGCCCGCCGCCCAGAAGTTCGCCGAATGGCTTCTGCGCCGCTTCGGCCCGCGCTGGCGGATTGACGGCCCCACCGACTACGCCGCCGTCCCCGTGCTGCTCTTGACCGTCTCACTGTTCTCGTTTCTCCTGGCCCCCGTCACCAACGGCGTCTCGCGCGAAGTCGAGCATCAGGCCGACGCCTACGGCCTCCAAATCACCGGGAATGGCCCCGCGATGGCCCGCGCGTTCGTCACCCTCTCCGAACAAAACCTCAGCGACCCCAGCCCGCCTCCGCTGATCAAGTTCTGGCTCTTCACCCATCCTCCGCTGCAAGAAAGAATTGATTTCGCGCTGGGCCGGAAATAAGACGCAGGAAATCGGCGCATAAACGCGAATAGGAGAATATGATGAGCGTTCTTCAGGAAGCCGAAACTCTGCTGCCGCGCCTCACGCGCGGGGAAAAAGCCCAGCTTTTGCAATGGGTCGCCCGCGACCTCGGCGACGCCTTTCCCGGCGTCGAAAGTATTCCAAACGTTTGCGGCGGCGAGCCGTGCATTGTCCGCACCCGCGTTCCTGTTTGGCTGCTGGAACAAGCGCGGTGCCTGGGGACAAGCGAGGCGGAATTGCTGCAAGCGTATCCAACCCTGCATGCCCAGGATTTGGCGAACGCTTGGAGCTATGTCCGCGCCCGTCCCGAAGAAATTTCCCGGCAGATTGGGGAAAATGAGGCGGACGCTGTTTAATGGCGATGTATCAGCCGCAGAATGAACTCTGTGGTGACAGTTTTTGGCCTATTATGCGTCCTTCTGATGTAGAGCCGAGTTAATCCCTTGCCGGAGTGCCTATTTAATGCCAAAGGTTAAACATCCGACGCCTGACTACCAGAAGATGTAGCATCTCGCCGAGAACTATTCGGAAGCATCACGCTTGTTATCCGAGCAGGCAAAGGGCGAACAATGGGGATGCTCTGCGCCCCAACTGCTCGTTGACTCATTTGCGGTTGAGCTTTATCTCAAATGCCTTTTCGTGCTGGACACGAACACTGCACCGCTCCAAGATCATGATTGGAAAAATCTGTTTGATGCCTTAGAGTCTTACACTAAGGTCGCCATTCGCGAAGCATTTGAGCGCATCGTAAGTTCCGACCTCGTACTTTCAAATCTTAGCATTATCAACCCGGAAGCGGCTAAAGTCACGGACTTCGACCGCTCTCTTGCCGCTGCGAAAAATACATTCGACAAGAGACGTTACCTTTACGAGTCGGCGGTACAGGGCGAATGGTTTTATGCACACCTTCTCAGAGACGCAATCAGAGCTGTTACTAATATGGACATTCGGCTGGTGCGACTGACTAAGGCCCCAACGGGGACTTCTGCTGACGTGTCATAAGAAAGTGCTTACCGTAACCACTATGCAAGACGAGCTTTACGATAGCCTTTACAGTAAGATTAAGAAGAATGACTTCTTTGGTATTGAAAGTTACTTGGACGCGGGGGGTGATCCAAGCCTCCGCAATCGGAACGGCTGGTCACTGCTGATGGCAGCAGCCTTTAAAGGGAACTTGAAGATAGTTACCCTGTTGCTGGATCGTGGGGCTGATATAAATGCTTTGACCAAAGTGTCGAAGGAGTCTGCTCTGACTATGGCAGCGACAAGTGGCCGAACAAAGTCTGTCCGATTATTGCTGAAACGTGGTGCAGATATTTCCGTGCAACCTTTAGGCTGGGATCTGGCGAAATTCATGGAGTACGCTTCCTCTCCCTCAGACGATGTTACGCGAATATTGCTGGATGCTGGTATGGCCTAAACTCACATGACGTAAGACACTTTATGACCTCAAACATTTCTCTGTAAATACATAAATAGTCCGGTCATGCTATCGGGAAAGCGAATTATATGACAAACATTACACTGCGGCGGGCGGAGCGGGCGGATGCGGATGCCGTCATCGGGCTGATTATCGCGCTGGCGGAGTTTGAAAACCTGCCGCCGCCGGACGCGGCGGCGCAGGCGCGGCTGATTGAACACGGCTTCGGGGACACGCCGCAGTTTGAGGTGATGCTGGCGGAAGTGGAGGGGGCGCCGGGGCCGGTCGGCTATGCGCTGCTGCTGCAAACGTATTCGACGTTTCTCGCCCAGCCGTCGCTGTATCTGGAAGACGTGTTTGTGCTGCCGGAATATCGCAAGCAGGGCATCGGGACGGCGCTTCTTCGGCACTGCGTCCAAACGGCGCACGAGCGCGGCTGCGGACGGATGGAGTGGACCTGCCTGGACTGGAACACAAGCGCCCAGGCCCTCTACGACCGGCTGGGGGCGCGGCGGATGAAAGAGTGGTTCCTGTACCGCATGACCCGGCCTGCAATGGAAAAGATGCTGGGGAAAGAATAGCAAAATCAGCCGCGTCCGGGGACCGATAAGTCCTCGGACGCGGCGAAACGGCACGCTTGCTTAGTAGCCGTGGTCCCGATGCATATCCTGGTGCATCTCGCGGTGCATGTCCTGGTGCATCTCGCGCCGGGCGCGGACATGCTGGCGGATCGCTTTCGCCCGCAGGTGGTCACGCTCCGCCTGGGCGTAGTTTCCATGTGCGACTGCGCGGGCATAGGCCGCTTTCTGACGCATGATGGCATGGCGTGCCGGGTGCATCCCTGGGTGCATTCCTCCGAAGTGGTCATTGCCTTGCGCGGACGCGGCGCCGGCCAGCAAAACGGCCATGCCGCAGAGGGCAAGGCCCTTCATCATTGGATTGATCACGATTGTCTTCTCCTTGTTGTGTTTCCTGGTAAGGCTGTTTGGTCTGGGAAAGTTTCCCTGCCTCATGGACGGCGGCAGGCTCCCAAAAGTTCCGGGGCTGGTCTTCGCGTTCTGTTCTTCCTGTTCTGTTCTTCTCGTTCTTTATTCCATGCGCCGCTGCTTTTCTTCAATGATGTTAGTCAAAACTTCATTGCCAATCCGGCCTTCCGGACGAACGGTTCCTTTGAGGCCCACTTTGTCGCCTTCGCGGGGCGCACCGGCCCGGCTGAGGACCCAGGTTTGGCCGGTGCCGTCGTTGATTCGATAAGCAGCGACATTGGCGATGCCGAGGGGCAGCTCATAGACTTTCGTGACTTCGCCCGCGACGGTGACATCTTTGTTGACATAGGCCGACGGGTTCGACGCAATATCGCCGAGCTTGTCGGTATGTTCGTTGCACCCGGCCAGCAGCAGCACAGCAAGCAGGCAAACGGCCAGGGCCGGCAAAAAGAAGAGGAAGCCGCGACCGAACAACTGTTTTCCTAGTAATTTCATGGGGATTGTTCCTTTTCAAGAGTGTTTCGCTTCTGAAAGCGTTTTGTTGTGACGAACTGCGCTTTTCCTAGGTTCCCGAAAAATAAAAAATAATAAAGCGAAACACTGGAACTTTTGTTTCGCTTTCAACGCTGTTGTTTCTGAAATACACCCACAGGAGGCTTCATCCCATGAAGTTAGTCAGCCAGATCCTCGCCGCCGCCGCCGTCGCCACCCTTGTCGTTCCTGCCCTCGCGCAGACTTCCACCATGAGCAAGCCCATGATGAAAAAGCCCATGGCGAGCGCAATGGCGATGCACAACCACAAGATGATCAAGAACAACCGGATGATGATCAAGAACAACCACAAGATGATCAAAAAAGCTATGATGAAAAGCACCATGAAGCCCATGGGCAAATCCACCATGTAGTTTTTCGCATCTGCGAAACGCAAAAGCGCCCCGGCGGATATTCCGCCGGGGCGCTTTCTTCGTTTCTGTCTACTTGCGGTGCCGGGCGATCACGTCTTCCGTCGCTTCCCGCGCGATCTGGGTCGCCCGCAGTCCGTCCCATCCGGTCGGCAGATCGGCGCGGTCTCCTGTCTCTAAGGCCCGCGCCCAGGCCGCGTAGAGGCCCTCAAAGTTCTTCTCGCTCGACCCCGGCAGCCGGTGCGTCCCGTGCTTCGTCCGCACCTCAAACACCCAGCCGTCGCGGTCGTACCGAATGACTCCGTCCGTGCCGATCAAATGGTAGGAAAAGTGCGAGCGCGGGTCGCGGGCCGTATGCCCGTAAGTGAAGCTCATTTCCACCATCGTGTGCGCCCGGTTTTCATGGTCCATGTGCAGCCACATATGGTCGGGCGCGGCGTAGTCTTCCACCCAGGATCCCATCGCTTGATAGTCCTTGACTTCGGAGTTCAGCCACCAGCGGGCGAGGTCTATCTGATGCACCCCGCAGTCCACCATCGGCCCGCCTTCAATCATGCGGCCATGAAAGTAGGGGTTCGTGATGATGTCCCCGGCGGACGTCACCCGGTCCCGTCCGTGCAGGTTCCAGATGTAGACCAGCCGCAGGGTCCGCACGTCGCCGATCGCGTCGGTCTCCACCAGCTTCTTGATATTCTGGGCCACCCCGCTGTAGCGGTAGCAAAATCCCGACGCCAGCATCAGCCCGGCGTCGTCCATCGTCTTAATCATCACGGCGGCGTCCTCGTCGGTCATCGCCAGCGGCTTTTCGCACAGCACGGGGAAGCCGTACTTCGCCGCTTCCTGGACATTCTGCAAGTGCGCGGGCGCGGCGGACGCCACGACAACGGCGTCAATGCCCGACTCAAAGAACATGGAGCTGACCGTGTACCCATGCGGGATGCCGAACTTGTGCTGCAAGCCGTAAGCGTGTTCCGGGTCCGGGTCATACACCGCCCACGCTTCCAGCCCCTGCGTCGCCAGTATCGCCGGGAGATGCCCATACTCCGCAATCATCCCACAGCCCATCAATCCGATTTTCTTCATAAACTATCTTCATCACAATCCAAGATGACACTAATTCTTATTATGGCTTTTCTTGTGCTTCTCTGTCTTCATTGCGGCAAAGGAAGCTAAAAGTTCTTCATATTCTGCTACCGAGATATGGTAGCTGAAAACTTCTTTGTTTTGTTTGACGTCTTCTGCTGTGAACCAGCGCGGCATATCTGCCCGTGCAGTCTTGTTCGCTGGAATGTCTTGGTAGAAGCAGATAACAACGCAGGTAAATAGGTCGTCCTGCGCGTGTTTGCTTCGCGGCTGCTCAATACACCAACTTGCAAAGCGATAGATACGGCGTATTAAATCCTCATTGCGCGGTTCATTGTAAGCCGCGTCAAAAGCGAAGCCGATCTCAATCCAGAACTGAATTGAATTAGTCGCCTCCGCGATTTCCTCCCCAAGTTCCGGCAGGACTTCCTGTGCCTGAGAACGCCAATCCACGACAATTTGTTCACTTGTTCGATTCTGGCGCTTCTTCAAGTATGATTCCACCTTCACAGATCGCTTGGCTTCAGCCCGGTGCTTTTTGCGATACGCGCCAGCATGATGGGGCCAATCTCAACGCCGTCATGGAACGCCCAGACATAATCGAGCCAGCCTTGCCGTTCGAGAACCCGGTGGGAGCCGCCTGTATCGCGTTTGATGCTCCAGCCGATACGGAGAAGTGCGGCCAGCACCCGCTTGGCTTTGGCAGACGACCAGCGGCTCAAGCCGCCACCGCAAAGACTTGCGCCACTTCCGGCAAGCTTTCGCCGTGCTCAATTCGGTCCGCCAGCACGCGCAGGGCCAGCGCCTGGGCGCGGACAACGGCTTCTTCACGGCTTGCTCCGTAGGCCAAAACTCCCGGCAGTTCCGGGATTTCGGTAATCCAGCGGCCGTCCTCTTCGCGTGCGACTTCAATGGTATATTGCATTTATCTACTCCACTGTGACGGATTTTGCTAAATTGCGCGGCTGGTCTATCTCGCGGCCCAGCTCGGACGCGATGTAGTACGCGAGTAGCTGCATTGGGACAATTGAAAGCACGGGCATGAACGTGTCATGGGTGGCGGGAACGCGCAGAACGGCATCCACGAAGTTCTCGTCCAAGCCCTCGTCGCCGGTCTTGACGATGCCGAGGGCAAACCCGTCGCGGGCCTTGACTTCTTTGACGCTGGACTGGATTTTATCGTACAGCGCGGACTGCGTTGCTAAACAGACGACCGAGACGCCGGGTTCGACCAGGGCGAGCGGGCCATGCTTCAGCTCCCCGGCGGGATACGCTTCAGCGTGGATATAGGAGACTTCTTTGAGCTTCAGCGCCCCTTCCTGGGCCACGGCGTAGTCAAAGCCGCGTCCTAAAAAGAAGAACGACGACGAGTGGGCAAGGAGCTTGGCGGCGGCCTGAACCGCGCTTGTGTCGGCCAAAATCTCGGCCACTTGTTCCGGCAGATTTTGAAGCTGCTCCACATACGCCGCGACCACGCCCGGCCCCAGCTTGTTTTCTTCCTGGGCGATAAACAAGCCCAGCAGGTACAGGCCGATAAGCTGGGTCACATAAGCTTTTGTAGACGCCACACTGATTTCCGGCCCGGCATACGTGTACAAAACTTCGTCGGCCTCGCGGGCGATGGACGACCCGACGACGTTCACGAGGGCCAGCGTCGCCGCGCCTTTGAT
Organism: Capsulimonadaceae bacterium; assembly: GCA_965277885.1. Classification (GTDB taxonomy): domain Bacteria; phylum Armatimonadota; class Armatimonadia; order Armatimonadales; family Capsulimonadaceae; genus JANXMY01. The sequence goes on from CBDIDS010000003.1 coordinate 3,466,171, forward strand.
TTTGGCTTCTCTTAACGCCGCCAGCGTGTCGGCGGTCTCGCCGGACTGGGAAATAATAATGGCGAGTGTCTGCGAGTCGACAATCGGGTCGTTGTAGCGGAACTCGCTCGCGACCTGCACTTCCACGGGCCGGCGCAGCAGATGCTCATAAAAGTTCTTGCCGACAAGCCCGGCGTTGTACGCGGTCCCGCAGGCGACAATGACGATCCGGTTGAAGTCCACGAGTTTGTTCGTCGGCAGCTTGAGTTCGGGGAACGCGACCCCGTGGTCCTCGGTGATGCGTCCGCGCAGGGTATCCCGAATGGCCTGGGGCTGATCATAAATCTCTTTAATCATAAAGTGCGGGTAGCCGCCCTTTTGCGCCGTGGACACGTCCCAGGTGACATGGAACACTTCCCGGTTCAGGGTTTCGCCCTCAAGTGTGGTCAGTGTGACTCCTTTCGGCGTGATCCGCGCAAAGTCACCGTCTTCCAGCACCAGAACGTCCCGCGTATAGCCCATGACGGCGGGGATGTCCGACGCTAAAAAGTTTTCGCCGTCGCCCAGCCCAATAATCAGCGGCGACGCCGTTTTCGCGGCATAAATCGTGTTCGGCTCCTCGCTCGACACCACGCAGATCGCATACGCCCCGGTGACTTCGGCCAGCGCCGCCCGCACGGCGTTTTCTAAACACCCTGCCGATGCCAGATGCGACTCGATCAGATGCACCAGCACTTCGGTATCCGTGTCGCTCGTAAAGATATGCCCGGCTTCAGTGAGCCTCTGCTTGAGGCTGATATAGTTCTCGATAATGCCGTTATGGATCAGTGCGATCCGCCCCGTGCAGTCAAAATGCGGGTGGGCATTGACATCGTTCGGACGCCCGTGGGTCGCCCAGCGCGTGTGGGCGATGACGGTCCCGCCCGAACGGTCCAGCCCGTCCAGCGCGGCTTCCAGGTTGCCCAGCTTGCCCTTCTTTTTCAGCACCGTCACCGCGCTATCACCGGGCTTGACCACCGCCACGCCCGCCGAATCGTAGCCCCGGTATTCCAGCCGCTTCAAGCTGTCCAGCGTCAGCCGCACACTGTTTGTCCGTCCGCCGACATATCCCGTAATCCCGCACATAAACACGTTCCCCTCGCGACATCGCGCTGCTTGTTCCCCCTAGTATACCTCAAAAGGAGACGCCGCCTTGACGCCCCGTGTTCCGGGTGCTACAATGTGATCGCGAAAAACAGCCGATAGGAGGATAAAGCCATGAACACTGACCCAACAGAGATTGTGCGGCGCGGCAAAGCGCTGTATGAGCAGCAGATACGGGCGGAAGTAGAAGAAGGCAACCGAGGCAAAGTGCTGGTCATCAATGTAGAGACAGGTGAGTATGAAATGGATGCAGACCATTTAACGGCCTCCACTCGCGCCGCCGCCAAGTTTCCCGGCGCACCCCGCTACGCAATGCGGATCGGCGCACCCGCCCTGGGACGGCTTGGATCGCGCTCGCCGGTAAAAGCATTATGATAATCGGAGAAATCAACGCTGACCGGGAGGCGGAGCTTCGGCTCATAGTTCACGATGCTGCCGGGCGCGGGAATGAGATCAAAACCGTCATTGACACGGGGTTTACTGACTACCTGACGCTGCCGCCCGCGTTGATCACTTCGTTGCGCTTGACGTTTTGGGAGTTGACCGAGTTTGTTTTGGCGGACGGCAATGTCGTAGCTTTCGAGACTTACACCGCGACCGTGATTTGGGATGGCGCAGAAAAGTCCGTGCTGGTACTGGCCTCCGAAGGCGGCCCGCTCATTGGAATGTCTCTGCTCTACGGCTACCGCGTCATTATGGAGGTCGTGGACGGCGGCAGCGTCACGATTGAAGCCAAAACAAACTGATTTCCTTGCTTTCTCAGTGTACCTGAGCGAAAAGCTGTGGTCATCGAATGTGCTTTGACAAAAAGGCTAGATACTTCGCCTCGTCTTCGATGAACCCCAAGAAACCGGTGACGTCCTGCGAAAGGATCATAAAATCGTCAACATTGCTTTTCAAGAGCAGGTTTAAGATCCATTCTTCAGGATTTGCTGCTTCGATTTCATACCAGCGCCAGCCGTACTGGATCACAAATAAGAAGCACTTGTTTTTGAAGTCAACGTGTTCAAGGCAGCCGTTCAGCCAGACTCTTTTTGTGTCCTGCCCGGCGCCCAGAAGCACTCGGTCAAATGGTATCGCCTCATAGCGGTTGACTGCTTCAAACAGCAATCGTGGGCTTGGCAAATCTTGGGGTATGTCTGCCTCCAAAATTAACCGTGCCGGGAGAAGCATCGAACGTAAATCTTCAACACTGACATGAGAAGCTGACATGGTTCATCCCTCACCCAAGTTTCTTGTTCCTATCTCAGCGAGCTGCCGGAGTAACTAAATCGGCGGCGTCATCTTCGGGGGCGTCTATCAGTGCCGCGCCCTTGGGCTTCATCCACTGGATGCTCCAGTCAGCGAGGGACTCGAAAATGCTGTTCAGGGCCTGGCCTTTGGGGGTCAGGGCGTACTCGACGTGGGGGGGCATGGCGCTGAGGACGGTGCGGGTGACGACTTCTTCTTCCTCTAACGCCCGCAGACGCTCGCGCAGGGTCGCCGGGTTCAGCCCCAAAGCACGGGCGATTTCGTTGAACCGCCGGGTGCCGCCGAGCAGGACGCGGACAATGTGCAGGGTCCAGCGCTCGCTGAGAAGGTTAAGTGCGGCGCTAATCGGGCAGAATATCTCCGAGCTGTGTTCATTAAGCTTGCGTTCTTCTGTTTCCATTATTGTTTTCCTGTCAGTAATAACACGACTGGGGCAAGAAATGTGCCGCCGGCGGGAACTCTTCTTTTCAACACGTTATTCTATTGCGTGTGCAGTGCATTGGAAAGCAATGCGCTTTACAAATTGTACCAGAAAAAATTGTACCTGAAAATGAGGAAGAAAAATGCGGCGTTTGTATGCACCGTTTGTGGAAGGGCGCGGGGCGGTCGGGCTTCTGCTCCTGCGGCTTGTCTTTGGACTGGCCTTGATGTTTCATGGGTTCCCGAAAATCCAGCACGCGACAAGCTGGATGGGGCCGGGCGCACCTGTGCCGGGCTTTTTGCAGTTTCTGGCGGCGTTCTCGGAGTTCTTCGGCGGCCTGGCGATGATCGTCGGCCTGCTGACGCCGATTGCCGCGCTGGGGATTGCGGCGACCATGCTGACCGCGCTGATCACAGTCCATTTCAAGCACGGCGACCCGTTTGTCAGCCAGCACGGCGAATCGTTTGAGTCGCCGCTCGGCTACCTCGCGTTCGCCCTGCTGATGATCCTGACCGGGCCGGGGCGGCTGTCGCTCGACGCGCTGCTGTTCGGGCGCCGAAATGCCGTCGCTGCTGTCCCAGGCAGCACTGTTCACGCTTAGAAAGAAACACCCAATGGCGGATTTAAAAGTTCTGATTGCATTTTATTCGCGCGGCGGCTCGACCGAAGCGCTGGCGAAAGCCATTGCCGAGGGCGCACGGGCGGAAGGAGCGGAAGTAGTCCTGCGCCGCGCCCGCGAGGTGGTCTCCCGCGACGTAATGGCCCACGCGGAAGGCTGGATTGAAAGCGCTGACCGGATGAACGCTGAGTACGAAGCGCCGACGCCCGCCGACGCGGGCAGCGCGGACGCGATTATTTTCGGGACGCCGACCCGCTTCGGCACAATTTCGTCGGAGCTGAAAGCCTATATTGACTCGCTCGGCGGGCTGTGGTTTCAGGGCAAGCTGAACGGCAAGGCGGGCAGCGCGTTTTCTTCGACCCAGTCCGTGCATGGCGGTAACGAGTCGACCATTCTGTCGCTGTATAATCCGATGGTGCATCTCGGCATGATCATTGTCCCGCTCGGCTACGCCGACCCCGTGCTGTTCAAGGCCGGCACTCCTTACGGCGCCTCTACGGTGACGGGCCAAAACAACGCTCCGCCGACCGCCAATGACCTGGAAGTCGCCCGGTTCCAGGGCAGGCGGGTGGCGCAGGTCGCCAAAGCCTTGAAAGCCGCCGGCCTCACGCAGACGCAGTAGCCTTTGCAGAAAGCAGGCTTCAGATGCCAAGTTTGAACGGGATACATCATGTCACGGCGATTGCCGGGGATGCGCAAAAGAACGTTGACTTTTACGCCGGGCTGCTTGGCCTGCGCCTTGTCAAACAGACCGTCAATTTCGATGATCCGCAGTCATACCATCTTTACTACGGCGACGGATTAGGAAACCCCGGCACGCTGCTGACGTTCTTCGCCTGGCCGAACGGGCGGCGCGGCCGGCCGGGGCTGGGGCAGGTCACGGGGACAGCGCTTGCGGTCGGGCCGGACTCGCTGCCGTTCTGGCAGGAGCGCCTGCAAGCCCACGGCATCCAGAGCATCACCGAAACCCGGTTCGGCGAGACCGTGCTGGCGTTTGAAGACCCGGACGGAATGCGAATTGAGCTTGTCCCGGCGGCGTCCGACCCCCGCCCCGGCTGGCTTGAAGGGCATATTCCCGCCGAGCACGCCATTAAAGGCATCCGCAGTGTTACTTTGCCGGAGCAGAGCGTCGGGGCGACGGCCTTGCTGCTGACCGAGACTTTTGACTTCAAGGCGATGGCTTCGGAGGGAACCGTCACGCGCTATGCGTCGGGCGCAGACCCTGCGACTTTTGCCGATATCGTGTTCGCGCCGAACTCCGTGTCCGGCCAGATCGCCGTCGGGAACGTCCACCATGTCGCCTGGCGCACTCCCGATGACGCCGAGCAGGGCTACTGGCTCCGGGAGCTGGCGGCTCTGCGGTATGGGGTCAGCCCGGTGATGGACCGGGACTACTTCCATTCTATCTATTTCCGCGAGCCAGGCGGCATTTTATTCGAGATCGCCACCGACCCGCCGGGCTTTCTGGTTGACGAGTCGCCCGAAACGCTGGGCCAGCGTTTGCAGCTTCCCGCGCAGTACGAGCCGATGCGGGCGCAGCTTGAAGCCAGCCTGCCGCCGCTCCGTCTGCCGAAGGCGGATCGCTGAGAAGCAGGGGAACCCGGCACATCGTTTAAGAACCGGCACTTACAGTGCCGGTTTCGAGTTATCATGCCACTTACATTCATTCACAATTACATTCCCGCGCCGAACCCCGCAAGTGCCGACACCCTGCTTCTGCTGCATGGAACAGGAGGCGACGAACACGATCTGCTACCGCTGGGCAAAATGCTTGACCCGAACGCCAATCTGCTTAGTCCGCGCGGGACAGTGCTGGAAAACGGAATGCCGCGCTTCTTCCGGCGTCTGTCCGAAGGTGTCTTTGATGTCCCCGACTTGATCACGCAAACGCAGGCATTGTCAGAGTTCGTTTCCGAGGCCGCAGAAGTCTACGGCTTCGACCCCGCGCGTGTCACCGCCGCCGGGTTCTCCAATGGTGCGAACATCGCAGCGGCTCTGCTTCTCCTGCACCCCGGCGTTCTTCATGCCGCCGTTCTGCTGCACCCGATGGTTCCGCTGGTCCCGGAGACTCTGCCGAAGCTCGCAGGAACAAGAGTGTTTATCGGGGCGGGTCACCGAGATCCGATTTGTTCAGTGGCGGAAACTGAGCGGCTGGCCGCACTTCTGCGAGAAGCTGGGGCAGAAGTGACGCTGGCCTGGCAGCCGGGCGGACACGCGCTGACGCAAGGAGAAGCGAGTGCGGCGGCAGCATGGCTCAAGGGGAAAAACGCTTGATCCTCGGTATTCACCACGTTCAGATCACAGTTCCCGAAGGCCGGGAAGACGACGCGCGGGCCTTCTACTGCGGCGTTCTGGGGCTGGCCGAAGCGCCGAAACCGGAGGCGCTGGCCGGACGCGGCGGCTTCTGGCTGCAAGTCGGACATCAGCAGGTGCATATCGGCACGGAAGCGGGCGTGGACCGCGCCGCGACCAAAGCGCATCTCGCGTACCAGGTCAGTGATCTCGCCCGCTGGCGGCAGGCATTGGAAGCGGAGGGACTGACGGTGCTGGAAGGCATCCCCATTCCCGGTTATGCCCGCTTTGAGTTCCGCGACCCGTTCGGCAGCCGTGTCGAGCTGATACAGACCCTTTAACTATGGCCGGCCCCTCCTGGACATTCCTGACCAACCACGCCCGCGTCCTGCTCTGTTTGGCGGATGAACCCGATCTGCGCCTGCGCGAAGCCGCGGAGCGCATCGGCATCACCGAGCGGGCCGTCCAGCGCATCGTCACGGATTTGGAAGACGCCGGGGTCATCACCCGCACCCGTGAAGGCCGCCGCAACACCTACACCGTCAATTCCGAAGCCCGTCTGCGGCACCCCAGCGACGCGCATCGGACAGTCGGCGAGCTGCTGGAAGTACTACGCCTTTAAGCTTAAATCTTGGAGGTGAACGAAACAGGGTTGCCGCCGTGCGGGTTCGGAGCGATCTTGATCCAGTACTGGCTGGGCCGGCGGCCGATGTCGCTGAGATCGCCGTACCCGAACGTCATCAGCAGCGACAATCCAAAGCAGCCCGCTGACAAACACAGGTGCAGCCGGTCCCAGCGCAGCAGGCAGATCGGCCAGAACCAGGTGATGTACCAGGGGAACGCCGGCTTCAGAAATAAAAACATAATGCCGAAAGAAAACACGGCCCACGCAGAAAGCCATCTTCCGGTTCGGGGCGCTTTCCAAAGCCAGACGGTCAGGGCGGCATACAGCAGGACCAGGGGCCAGTTTACGGTGAGGGATGTCAGCAGCGAAGACAATCCCGGTCCCGCGCCGTGCGTCGTCAGCCAGCCATGCACGGATGCCGCGCGAGCTAAAAAGGCAGGGCTTTGCGCGTACAGAGTCCGTGCCTGCGCGGACGCCAGGGTCGCCGGCCCCGCCCACAGGGGGGCAAACAGTAAAACCAGCGGCAGCAGAACAATAATCGGAGCAAGGGCTAGCGCCGGAAGCACCTGCCGCCAGGAGCGCCCGCGCCCATATTCCAGCAGCATCCAGGGCAGCAAAACCAGCGTCACCGGCTTGACGGCGACGGAAAGGCCGAGGCAGAGGGCAGCGGCGGCGTACTTCTTATCAAAAAAGAAGACGCCTCCCAGCAGCACAAACGCCAGGCAGACCAGATCGTTGTGACCGCTGCCGGGGCCTTCCAGCAGCAGCATCGGGTTCAGCCCGATGGCGGCCAGCGTCACGTTCTCCCAGCCCGGCCTCCACCGGGCCGTCAGGCTCCGCCCGGCCAGCGCCGTCACGATGAGCGCCCCCGCTTCCAGCAGCTTGATGGCGATTACCTGCGTCCACACGCTGCCCTGCCGCAGCAGCGCCGTTGTCCCAATTTCAAGCCATGTCCAGAGCGGCCCGTAAATCGTCGGCGCGTCCCAGGTCAGGAACCGCGCGACCGGGTCGTTTCTGTGTGCCAGCGCTTCCGGGCCGAACAGATAGGGGTTCTGGCCGTACAGCACAAACAGCCGGCCATGCGAGACATTGGCGTAAGCGTCGGTAGACAAAAAGGGCGGAGAACCCACGGCCACCGCGACCGCGACCGCCGCAATCAGCGCAATCAAAAGCCGCGCTGGAATGCCGGCTCCCCGCAGGCAGGCGGCGACGATCACGGTATAGCTTGTCCACAGCAGAACAATCAGAACACGGAACGCCCGCGAAAAGTAGCGGAAGTTGATCGGGCGGATGCCGGTCAGCCCAAGATGCGCCTGAAACTGGTGCATGCCGGGGATGTTGAGACCGAAGAAAAACGAGTCATAATGGGGGGGCAGCGTATAAAAAAGAAAACTGAGAGCGGCAAGGCAGGCAAGCAGTACGCACACGCCGGAAATAAAGACGCGGCGCAGAGAAGTGATCCTGATGACGGTCGGGGGGTGGAGTGGGGAGCCTAACAAAGATGCCATCGGTTAGCTTTCTACTCGCGCTTTCAGTTCACACGCTTTCTTACAGCAACCATGCCAACCGGCATTTTTTTCCCTTCTTGTCGCTCTTCTAAACCCATCTCTCCGCGAATGGCCGTCTGCAAGTTTTCCCGAACCGTTTTCGCTTGCTTCTGCGTTTAATCCCGCATGAACAGTAAACGCGAGCTTCGGAATTGGGGGCCGTTTCTGCTCCTCCTGCTTCTTCTCGTTGGGCTGGCAAGCTACCAGCAGCCTTCAGTCCGTCAGGCGCGGCTGGATGCAAAACTCGTCGCCGCTGTGCATTCTCACGATACAAATGCAGCAATAGACGCGCTGAATGCAGGAGCGAACCCGAATGCGCGGGACTATTACTGCCCACCGCCGTCGCTTTGGGATTGGATTCAAGATCCTGCCGCCGCCGAGCAGCAGTATTCGGGGCGTCTGCACTGGGAACCGGTTCTGACTGCCGCAGTGGATTTTGGCGGTGGGGAAGACCCGCCTTTCCGTCACGACCTGAACGACCCGATTATTCAGCCGCTCTTGAAGCGGGGTGCTAATGTCAACTCAAAGGACTATGCTGGGCAGACCGTGCTAGTCCAAGCCGCCATGTATAACCGTCTCGATTTAGTCATAGACTTTCTGAGACGTGGAGCAGACGCACACAGTCCCAATGCGCTGGCATATGCAATTTATCGCGGGGACCTACCGCTGGCACGTCTGCTGATTGCACATGGCGCGGATGTCAACAGGCGGAACATTTTGGGAGACACGCCGCTCATCAGCGCCTGCCGCTTTGGAAAGACGGCGATGGCCCGACTGCTGCTGGACCACGGCGCGAGCCTTGCCCTGCGCGGCGCCAGCGGTAAAACAGCGCTGCAAACGGCGCAAACAAGCCGGCATACAAGCCCAGCGCTGGTGCAGCTTTTGAGGCAGTCTGGGGCGAAGTAGACCTACTTCCAGCCGGAAAAGTCGGTGCCTTTCATCAGGCAGCTTTCAAAGCGGGTGAACAAGGGCTTGCCGTCGGGGTAGAGCTTGTCCTGGCGGGCGGGCCAGGCGGGGTCGGTGTAGAAGCTCGCCCAGGCCCGTTCCCGGTGGGCCAGGTTCTCAAAGACGAGCATATAATTCAGGCGAGGGGCGACGCCGATATAGGTGGTCCAAAATCCCATCGCAAACAGGCCGTGGGTGTCGAAGGCCGGGGTGATGTCTTCGCCAAAGCGGTCTACGGCCTGGGCCAAAGCCGCCATGTCGTCAAAGTGGTAGGTCCGCAGCTCGAAGACGCCGCCGGCCAGGCGGGGGGGCTGGTTGTCCTGGCGCGGGAGGCGTGAATACTCAGTCGGCTTCAAGATAGACGACGTGAACGTGTGAATCGGGCTGCCGCCCCACTCGGCGTTGGTCTCGCGGCGCACTTGCTGCCATTCAGGGTCCGCCTCAAACGTGTCCCACAGCATCTCGCGCTGGGCTAAGTTGTCCCAAGCCAAAAGGTAGGTCAGGCGCGGGATGGGGGTGCCGACAATGACCGACCAGAAGCCCGCCGGCTCGATGCCGATCCGCTTCCAGATCCGCAGAATATGGTCGGCGAACCGCTGGGTGACTTGTTCCAATCCCCGGCTGCTGCGGATGTCGTAGTGGCGGAGTTCGTAGAGCATGGTTGACTTGCCTTAAAGAGTAGTAGACTACAGGAACCCACCCCGGTTCGTTCCTCACCGACCCTCCCGAAGCGGGAAGGTGAGGAGCAAGACAAAGACGCAGCGGGCGCAGCAAGCAGCGCCCCTACGCTGCATTCTAAACTCTTGACCTTCCCGCTTCGGGAGGGTCGGTGAGGGACGAACCGGGGTGGGTTCCTAATCACTTCGGGCCGACGCGGCGCCGGTGTCTTTCAGATGAAAATACGCTTCCAGCATGGCCCGGCTGACTTTACCGGCGGTCCCGCCGCCATGTCCGCCATGCTCGACAATCGCGGCAATGGCAATGGTCGGGTGGTTGTACGGCGCGAAGCAAATAAACAAGCCGTGAGTCATCGAGCTGCCGTAGGTCTGCGCCGAGCCGGTCTTGGCGGCGACCGAGACGCCCGGAAATTTCACGATTTTGCCGGTTCCCTGCGTGACCGTCGCCCGCATCGCCATCCGCACCCGTTCCATGTTCGCCGCCGAGACCGGCACATGGCGCACGATTGTCGGTTTGGCCTGGTACACGGCGGAATGCGAGTCGGCATCCAGTACTTTGGAAACCACATAGGGCTTCAAGACGTTCCCGCCGTTTGCCAGCGTCGCCGCCACACGCGCCATTTGCAGCGGCGTCGTCAGCACGTCTCCCTGGCCGATGGACATGTGCAGCGTGTCCCCGCCGTACCACTGATCGAAAGCGTCGCCCAAGCGGTGGAAATGCTTGAGTTTCCAAGCCGGAGAAGGGATCGAGCCGATGTCCTCGCCTCCTAAATCAATGCCCGTTTTCTCGGCTAACCCAAACTGCTTGGAGTAAAAAGATAATCGGTCCGGGCCGACTTTCTGGCCGTAGACGTAAAAGAACACGTCGCACGACTCGGCAATCGCTTTGGTGAAATCGGTTTCGTCGTGCGTTTCCCAGCAGCCGAACCGCGCCCGGCCCAAATGATACGACCCGGAGCAGTAGACGCTGCTGCTCGGCGTGATGACTCCCGTCTGCCAGCCGGCGGCGGCGACCACGGGCTTGAACGTCGAGCCGGGCGGGTACATCGCGCCGATGGCCCGGTCAATCAGCGGGTGAGCGGGGTTCTGGTGGAGCGGCTTCCAGTTCGCCGCCGTGATCCCGGTCGCGAACTGGCCGGGGTCGAAGGTCGGGGCGGACGCCAGCGCCAGCACCGCGCCGGTGCGCGGGTCAATCGCGACGGCCGCGCCGACCCAGTGGTTTTCCCGCAGTACCCGCTCGGCAGCAGCTTGGGTCGGGGCATCTATCGTAAGCTGAACCGTCCCGCCCGGCGCGGCGTCCTCGGCGTCGAGCGCCCGGACCGTCCGCCCGTGCGCGTCAATTTGGACATCCGTCCCGCCCGGCTTCCCATGCAGAAAGCTTTCGTAGGCCGATTCGACCCCGGTTTTCCCTAAAAAGTCGTCTTTAGAGTAGACCAGCGTGCCGTCGTTGTACTTGCGGTCGCTGAGCGTGTTCCATTCTTTTTCGTTGACCCGGCCCATCGTGCCGAGCAGGTGCGCGGCGAGCGATCCGTGCGGATACCAGCGGACGGGATCCGGCTCGGTGGAGACGCCGGGCAGGTAGGGCTTATTTTCCTCAATCTGCGTCACCGTCGCCATCGGCACGTCCAGTGCGATCCGCAGGGGGTCATACGGGTTCAGCTTGTTTGTTTCAATCGTCTGCTGAATATCTTCCGGACTCTCCTTCAGCAGAACCGCCAGCTTCGCTAATACCACTGGGTCTTTGGCGACGCCCGGCACGGCATAGATCGCCAGCCGGGGCCGGTTCGCCGCCAGGATAACGCCATGCCGGTCTGTGATCACGCCGCGTGGGGCGGGAGTGCGAATGCGCCGGGCCTGGTTCGCCGCCGCCGCGTCTTTGAAGTCGTCGCCGCGTGCTACCTGCAAGTACCAGAGCCGGGCGGCCAGCACCCCGAACAGCAGAAAGATCACAGTCCCGAACGACCAGGCCCGCTGTGCCGCCGCCCGCTGCGTCTGCCGCGACGAAGGCGGTGCATCGCGCCGGTCGGGGGGCCTAATTGATGGTTTTGGGCTTGTGATCATAAACGGCTGGGTTCAGAAGCGACGGTCTGCGGCGAAACGGCCCCTTCACGCTTGACAAAACGGTTCGGCTTGGTTTTAGCGTAATCAACATCGTACTCCGGCGGTATGTCGTCCGCCATGAGTTCAGCGACTTGTTCGTCGGTCAGCGACCCTCTCAAAGATAATTCTGTTTCTGTGCGAGTTGAAGTCATTATTTTGTATTTTGTGCGTTCCTGCAAGTTCCAAGCACCGGCACTTCCAGTGCCGGTGTCTCTCTACTGCTCGCCCGGCGGCGGGGGGTACATGCGGCTGTGGCGGTGCGGCTCCTGGCCGCGCGGGAACGTTCGGGCGACCTGCTGGGGACACCATTTAGTCGCCAAAAGCCCGTCTTCGGGGTTGACCATGACGGTCACGGTGTCGTTGCTCGCGCTGCTGCCGCTGTCTGCGCTGTCGCCGTGACGGTGGCGATGGCGCGGCGTCGGCACGGGGTCGGCGGTCGGCGCGGAGATGTCGGTGACAGGGCTGGGGCTGTCGGTGCTTGGAGCGTCGGCGCCGGCATGGTCGCTCGGCGCGTCGGCAGGGGCGCTGGGGGCGGAGGGGCCGGCGCCGGACGAATACTGGGGCGACAGCGTGGTTGGCTCGCTGCCGGACGTGAACGTTTCCGGGTGGGAGGCTGGGGAGCCGTCGGGGGCCAGCAGGCCGCTCGCGTCGTCTACGTTGACCGTTACCGTGCCGTCGCCGTTGTCCTGCGCCTGTTTATGATGGCGGGAGCGGCTGGGCGTGTCGGACGAGTCCGCAGGCGACGAGTCCGGGGCGGTATCGCTGTCAACGGGCGAGCTGGAAATCGCGGTCGCCGTGTCCGCCGCTGTCACGGGCTTTGCGACCGGAGCCTGCTTGGACTTTTCGAGCGCCAGTTCTTTAACACGGGCCTGGTGGAAGATCGGCAGGCTGCGGCTCATAAACTTGGCCCAGATCGGGGCGCAGACCGTGCCGCCGAAGGCATTAGACTCCATTGCATCGCCGTAGCCCGCGCCGTGGTTGTTGGCGGCGGCAGTCGGGTGGCCCGCCCAGACCGCGCAGACAAGCTGCGGGGTGTAGCCGACAAACCAGACATCTTTGTGTTCCTGCGTGGTTCCAGTTTTGCCCCGTGCGTCGGGGACAAGCGCCTCGACCATTTTGCCGGTTCCGCGCGGGTCGGTGACGACCGCGCGGAGCATGTCGTCGAGCTGGTGGACGGTGTCGGGCTGGAGAATATGGGTCTCGATGTCCGGCGGAACGTCTTCAATGACGTTGTCCTGGGCATCGTCCAGCCGCGTCCACGCCGACGGCTCCGGGTGGTTCCCGCCGTCGGCGATGGTCGAGTAGGCGCTTGCCATTTCCAGCGGCGAGACGGGGGAAGAGCCGAGCGCGAGCGACAGCACCGGGTCCAAATGAGCATGAACGCCCATCATGCGGGCATAGCGAATGGCAGCCTGCGGCCCGATCAGATGCAGCACTTTGACCGCGACAACGTTCACTGAATACGCCATCGCTTCGCGCAGGCTCATGCGCCGGTCGGAGTACCCCGTATCGTCCTTCGGCGTGTACGCACCGTGGCCGGTGCCGAACGTCGTCCGGGCATCCAGAACTTCCGTGCTTTCTTTGACCGAGCCGTCGTTGATCGCCGCTGAGTACACAATCGCCTTAAACGACGAGCCGGGCTGGCGGCCATGCACGGCGTAGTTCACCTGAGACTTTTTGTAATCCGTGCCGCCGACCATGGCTTTGATTTCGCCGGTCTGCGAGTCCAAACACACCAAAGCGCCCTGGTCTGCGCCGTATTCATGGGCATTTTCGATGCCCTGCCTCAGTTCCTGCTCGGCGATCTGCTGCATCGGCCAGTTCAGGGTCGTGTAGACTTTCAGGTTGCCTTCGTAAAGCCGGTCCGCGCCGTACTTACGGCGCAGCTGGTCCACGACATAGCTCACGAAGTAGGGGGCATGGAAAACCTGGCTGCCCTGCGGCGGGGCTTTCGCGCCCGCGAGCTTGATCGGCTCGGCGACCGCCTGGCTATACTGCGTGGGCGTGATATAGTTTTGGTCCAGCATCTGGTCCAGCACCCGTTTCCGCTGGCCCTGCGCGGCTTCCTTGCTCCGGTATGGATTAAACTCGGCGGGCCGGTTCGGCAGGCCCGCGAGCAAGGCGCACTGGGCCAGGTCAAGCTGCTTGGCGTGCTTGTTGAAGTAGACTTCGGCGGCGGCTTCCACGCCGTAAGCTCCGCTGCCGTAGTTGACCTGATTTAAGTACATCTCCAAAATCTGCTGCTTGGTGTAGCTGTTGTTGATCTGGCTCGCAATAATCAGCTCGTTAAACTTGCGTCCGAACGATTTCTGGCGGGTCAGGCCGCCGACCCCCATGTTCCGGGCAAGCTGCTGGGTGATCGTGCTGCCGCCTTCGCCGTGCAGGTCGCCGTGGGTCAAGTTCGACCACAGCGAGCGCCCGATGCCCTTGATGTCAATGCCGGAGTTTTGATAGAAACGCCGGTCTTCAAATGCAATGGTCGCGTTCTGCAAATCCTTCGGCATCGCGTCAATCGTGATAACCTTGCGCCGCTCGGTAAAAAACTCCGCCAGCGGGGTGCCGTCCGACGAATATAAATAGGTAATGCCGAGGGGGTTGTCGGCCAGATCAATCGTGCGCGGGGCCTGGTACAGCCGCCAAAAGACGCTGCCGATGAGGGTCACGAGGGCGATCATCACGAGCAGGGAAACCGCCGTGAAGAACGTCTTGATCTTCGCCCACACGGGGTTTCGCCTGCGCTTCGGCGCAGGCCGTTTCTTGCTGCCGGCCGGGACGGGACGCGGCGGCGGCTGTTTTGCGCTGGGTTTGTTGCTGGAAGTTGCTGCCATACTGCCTCTATTGTCATTATAGGCAACTGCGCCGCCTTTGTCAAGCAAGCGCCCGCCGACATGACGAGTTCGGGTATAATACGCGCTAGTGCCATGACTCCGTTTCCACCCCAAAACCCAGCGCTTTCTGTGCTGATGCCGGTCTACAACGAAGAAGACACGGTGATCGAGATTGTCCACGCGGTTCTGGCCGTGCCGCTCGATTTAGAGCTGATTGTCGTGGACGACGGCTCAACCGACCGCACCCGCGCCCGTCTTCATGCGTTAGAGGCCGAACACAACCAAAAGCTCAAAATCGTTTACGCCCCGCAGAACGCCGGCAAAGGGGCCGCCATCCGGGCGGCTTTGTCGCACGCGACCGGCGAAGTCGTAGTCATTCAGGACGCCGACTGCGAATACGACCCGCAGGACTTCCTGCCGATGCTGGAGATTATCAATCGCGGCGCGGCGGTGGTCTACGGCTCGCGCCTCTCGCCCGCAGCCGCGAAGCTCAACCACGAAGTCCGCGACAAGTTTTACTATGCCCGCCGCCTGCTGCCGTTTTTGACCAATCTCTTGTTCGGCACGGCCTTGACCGACGAGGCGACCTGCTATAAGATGTTCCGCCGCTCCGTCCTAAACTCCGTTCCTCTGACGTGCGAGCGCTTCGATTTCTGCCCGGAAGTCACGGCCAAGATTATCAAGCGCGGGTACAAAATCTACGAGACGCCGGTCCGTTACGCTGCCCGGACGGCGGCTGAAGGCAAGAAAATCGGCTGGCGCGATGCGTTCGACGCCGCGTGGGCCTTGCTGAAATTCCGGGTGGTGGGATGACCCCTCCCGCCCTGCTTCGCGGGGTCCCTCCCCTGTTAGGGAAGGGCAATAAAGAGCGCCGAGCAAGAAGTGCAAGCGCCCATGTCTTAATCACTGCTCTAAAAGCCCTTCCCTAACAGGGGAGGGACCCCGCGAAGCAGGGCGGGAGGGGTTTTTTATGCCAAACACAATTATCATCACCAAAACCGATGCCGACCGGGAACAATGCTACGACATCCGCAAAGCTGTCTTTGTCGAAGAACAGGCCGTCCCACTGGAACTCGAAATGGACGAATACGACGATGTCGCCATCCACTTCTTAATGCGCGGTGCGGACGGGTCGCCGCTTGCCACCGCGCGGCTTTTAGATAAGCACGGCCTCGCCAAAATTGGCCGGGTCGCCGTCCTGAAAGACGCTCGCGGCCTCGGCTTAGGGCTGAAACTGATGCAGCTTGTCTTAGAAGAAGCCCGGCGGCACGGTTTCACCGAAGCGGTCTTAGACTCCCAGACCTACGCCATTCCGTTCTACCAGCGTTTAGGCTTCATGGCGGAAGGCGACGAGTTCGACGACGCCGGCATTCCGCATTTCCTCATGCGCCGGAAGCTGTAGGGACACAAGACGCCACGAAATGAATTCCGAGGCTGACATAAACCAGTGTCGCGGCGACACAAGATTGACATGCGCGGTTCTCCGCTGCCCGCGAAGGCGGGGAATTGCTCTTTTAAAGCACGGGGGTTCAGCCCTGTGTCTTCTTCCCATATACCTCGCCCACCGCCGTAATCTCCGCATCGCCCCACCGAAAACCGCGCCCGGCCTGCGCCTCCGACACCAGCATTTTCACCCGCGCAATCGCCTCTATTTTCACGTCCGCCGGGACCCAGAACGGGTAGGGCAGGCGCTCGAAGTCCTTGCCCTGAATGTTTTTCGTGTGGTTGATGACGTTCTTCAAGAGCGACAGGCAGAGAGGCGAGAACGTCCAGCCGAGGATGAAATACAGCTCATCGGGGTCAACGCCGTCCCGCAGAAACGCGCAGGGAGCGCCGCTGTCTAGAATGCAGCCGGAGGGAAGATACCGGGCATTGAGCGTCGAGGAGATGAGCTGCCAGGTAATGCCTTCGCGCCCGAAATGCTTTTGCCCGCCGACCCCGTGCAGATACCACGGACCGCTCTTTTTGTACGTCAGCACCGCGTCGCCGTCGTCTTTCCAGTAGACGGCGTGTGTCGGGGGCGCATACACTAACGCGCTGCCCGCTTTGTTGTAGGGCTTGTAGTCGGGGTGGGGCAGGGGAAATTCGAGGGGCGTCAAGCGCGGCGACGCCACTACCGTGCGCCGAGTCTCGCCCCGGCAGACTTTCGCGGCGATCTGCGCCCGCAGCATCGGCGACAGGAAGCCGAGACGCGCGTGTTTGACCTCGGATTCCAGGGTGAGGGGAACATCGGCGAAGCTGAACTCGAACGGCTCTGAAATCCTGCCGTCGGTAATGGGCCGCACGAACAGGCTGTTATCGCCGATGGTCATGCCGCTGGTCGCAACGACAAAATCGCCGAGCTTCGGTCCGGCAAAGTACGGGGCGTAACCGTCCGTCATCTGCCAGGAGTGGTTGCCCGTCAGCGCGATCTGCTCACGCGGGACTGGGTTGCCGTCCAAAATGAGCGCGGATGCGGGGCCGGACTTGGCGAAATCTAAGACGACCATCGCGTACTGCGTTTCATCCGAGAACTCCCCCAGCCGCGTGACTTCGGGCGCTCCCGTGTCTAGAAGCAGCCGCCGCAGGCCCTGCATGGTGTTGATGGTCAGGAACGTATCGCTGCAAATGAAGCGCAGACAGCCGCCCGGCTTCAGCAGATCCAGGCACTTGACGATGAAGAATGAATAAGTCTCTTTTTTGATCTTCAGCCCGCCCCGCCGCCCCAGCTCTTTGTCGAGCTTGTCCTGAAGCTCCGGCGCAATCGTCCCCCCAAACGGCGGATTGCCGACGATGCAGTCAAAGGAGTTAGGGAAAGCAGTTTGGAAGAAGTCGGCGCAAACTAAGTTGTGTGTGGCGGGGCAGGAGCCGTAACGTCGAGCGATATTTTCTAAACCGCAGGCGTAAAGCGCCGGGTCAATTTCTGCTCCATAAAGGTTGCGCGTCAGGATTTGAGCGAGACGGTCTGGGATTGGGCCGTCGTACAGCGGCAAAAGGGTATCTATGAGCGGCAGCAGGAACGCGCCGTCGCCGAAGCTCGGCTCCAAGATAATGCTGTCGCGGGTGAGCGTGAGGCCGGCGGTCAGGCGTTCTGCGAGAGGGCGGGGCGTCAGGAATTGGCCGAGCTGCCGCTTTTTGTCCCGCAGGGTTTTGGTCTGGCTCATGGAAGGCAAAGCGCCACGGAACGAAGAGCCACGGAGTAAAGAACCCCGGCCTTAAGGCCGGGGCCTTAACAATGTCTATACAGACAAAGTTCCCGAAGCGCTTTGTTAGTTTTACGGTCGGTTTTTTGGTTCCTGACCTTTGCCGGAACCCTTTTGACCCTGGTTTTTGATGTAAGCCCGCAAGACGGCTTCTTCGTTTTGGCCGACGCTTCCGGCGAAGTACCCTTCGCCCCAGAAGTGATCGCCCCACAAAAACTCTTCGAGCGCCGGAAACTCTTGACGCAAGCGGCGGGACGTACCACCTTTGAGGACCTGCATGACGTTAAAGATGCTGTCAGTCGGCGAAACTTGCAAGAGCAGATGCACATGGTCAGGCTGCACATTGATCTCGTGCAGGCCCCACTCCTTGATCTCGCAGGCTTGTTGCAAAAGCTCGGTCAAGCGAGCCGCAACCGCCCCTTCCAGCACCCGGCGGCGATACTTGGGCGTCCAGACCAGGTGAAAGCGGAGCCGGTGCAGGGTATGCGAGGCCGCCCAGTAGCCGCTGGCCTCGGACTTGGCAGAAGCTTGTGTTCGTGTTCGGGAGGCGCGAGGTTTGACCATAGCCCCATTATAGCACAACAGAAAAAGGTCGCCTCGACACTGTGCCGAGCCTCGGCTTGGGAGCGCTCGTTCCGGGCAGGCCGCTTCCTCTCCGGCCTGAAGGCCGGGGTTTCCCCGCGTCCAGGAGATGATAAATTCCGAGGCTCGGACAAAACAGTGTCGCGGCGACACAAGAACAATACCGCCAACGCCTCTGCTCTTCCGTCCCCTGGACGGTGTTTTTTTCAGCCTGGGAATTCATTCCGTGGTTCCTCCGGGCGTCTTTCATACTTTTACTCCGCCAGAGTTTCCCGGCCTTTCGGCATCTGGAACGCCAAATGCCGGAATGCGGGCCAGTTTTCTAAATCACCGCTGTAGTCTTCCGGGTCGTCGCTGAAGAAGTAGTCATAGCCGGTGAAGAGATGCTCGAACGGCAGGCCGACGGCTTCGGCGACGGCGTCGAGTGGGCCGCCGCTGAACTGTCCGGCTTCGGCGCGGGCGTCGGCCAGCGTCTTGGAGAACTGGTTTATTGGGACTTGCAGAACAGCGGCCAGCGCGTCGGGATTGCCGGCGTAAAGCGCGGCTTCGGCGGGCGTTTCGGCAACTTCGCGAGGGGCATCGGCAAAGCGGTCTTTGACGGTGCCGTTCTCGTAGTAGGTGTAGCCCCAGTGAACGTCGTCGGCGACCCAGACTTCCAGCGCGGGGACGCCGAGCGCCGCCGACACCGACTTTGCGAGCAGGCCGCTGTCGGCCCAGTCGTCGAGGTAGACCGAAACCCAGCCGCGCTTGGTGTGGCCGCTGACCATCACGCCGTACCAGTGGTCGCCGTCCGGCAGACGGTCTTCGTCGTCCACGACCGCCGCCCCCGGCTCATCGCTCAGAAGGCGAAACCCGGCGTCGGCAAACGTGTTGATGACGGCGTCTTTGACCTGCGCCGCGTCGGTTGTTTGGAAGTGAATGCCGATGTAATAACCGCCCATACGAGCAGTTTACCCGAAAATTTGGCCTATTCTCAGTTTTTGCGGGCGGCTGAAGCCGCGGCAACAAAAGCACGAAACCTGCCTTCGCAGGTTAGGATGAAGTCTGAGTCCGCGCAGGCGGACTTTGTGCCTTTGTTGCCGCGGCTTCAGCCGCCCGCAAAAGCCTTCCAAAACCCGGCCTAGTGTCCCCAGTCCCACGCTGCCCGGCCCGTGCGGTAGGGAAGCTGGACGATTTTGCCGGTGGCGGGGGAAACGGCGAACAGCTCGCCATCGGGAATGGGCGGCTTGGCAACGGTGTAAGCAATTTGAGATCCGTCGGGAGACCAGCGCAGCGATGTGATCTCGCGCCTGCCGAAGACCGACCATCCCCAGCGGATGGGGATGTCCGGGCCGGACGTATGGGAAGCGATGTCGTAGAGCCGAATGACGCGGGACGTGCCGCCTGGCACGAACGCGATTTTCGTGCCGTCGGGCGAGAGCGCGAAAAGCGACGCGGCGGGGCCGGGCGTCGTCTGTTCTTTGCTTTGCGTCAGCACCTGCGGGCCGCCGGCAGTCTGGACGCCGTAAGCGAATGTCCCGGCGTCGGCCAGCGCGGGGGCGCGGGTAGCGGACACGTTCGGGTCGGACGCCAGTTTCAGGCCGTGCAGGTCGAGCGAGGTTTTGAGCGGCGGGTCGTCCGTGTCGGTTGGGACGCTGTACGCCGTGCCGTCTTCCAAAAACAGCAGCGATGAGTCCGAGTCCCAGGCCAGGCCAACGACTTGCTTGAGCTTCTGCGCTGTCAAATCTATCACTAAATGGGGCGGATTACGGGTTCCGGGCGCGGTCGGCATGACCCAGATCTGGTTGTCTACGCTTTGCTTGTCTTCTCCAATCGTGATAAGTTGCTTTTCGAACGCCACCTGCGTCCCGTCCGGCGACAGCATGGGCTGAGTGATCCAGTCGCGTGCCCCGGCGTCAATGTCCTGCGGCTCGGTCTCGTGCAGGAGCAGCCGTGTCGCACCGTCTGTTCCAGCGATAAACAGCCCGCGCAGGGTCGTCGTCTTTTCTGACGGCGCATCGGCCTCCATGTAGACGAGCTGGCCGTTCGGGACACCGGCGATATGGGGCGGCGACGTTGCCGCGCCGATGAGAGTCAGCCCAAGCGGAACGGCGACGGCGGCGCACACCACAGACAGCCACACGCGGCGATTGCCTTTGAAGAGGCGCGGGCCGGGTTTTCCGATGAGCGCGTCGTCGGCGATCTCCGGCTTCGTCGGATTCGGTTTATTCACGGGTGAGCGCATAAGTGTTTAAGTTAGGCCGCAGAAAGCGGGCAATCAGCGGGTAGTTCTTAGCGACGGCGTAATACACATCCTGGGCGATTTTGCGGTACGAGGGATGCCCCTGCCGGGCGGAGCGCAGCTCGACAAAGTGGGCGACTTCGCGCAGGTTCCAGGTGAACAGCACGCGGATGCGGGTCGCCAGCGGCAAAACATACGCGGCTTCATGGGCCAGCCCGGCGTCAGTCAGCCGCGCAAAAGTGGCTGCTGACTGCGCCATGAGCGCGTCGTACCGTGCACCGCAGCCGAACTCGGCGATCTCACGCGGTTTTGCAAAGCCGAGGGCAGGCGAAAGCGCCTGCGTTGTTTGAGTCGCCATCCGGTGCCGCTGCACGTCCCGGTACGCCCCGTAATCCAGGGTCATTTCGACCGTACAAGATAGCCGCTCTAAAGCCCGCCCCGGAGCATCATGCCTGCCCCGGCGCTTCAGATATTCGTCCACGACCCGCTCTTTATCGCTCTGCGGCAGCGCTCTGACCCGCGCCAAAAGCGCGTCCATCGGCAGCGATGCCGCGCCGTACAAAATCGCGGCGACAAGTCTATCGTCGGCATCCGGGTCGGAAAAGACGAGGGACACGCCGCTTCCGGCTCCTCCAGAATTGGGGGCTGGGGGACTGTCCAGCAATTCACGCGCCAAAGCGTCTATCGCCGCGCTCGTCTCCGCCCGGTAGGCATTGAAGTCCGCATACTTCAAGAGCGTCGGAACAACGTGCTGCGCTTCTTCTTTCATTCGCAGGCCCAGCGCCCGCCCTTCTTCCAGCGGCTGCGACAGCAGCTTGGTGATCAAATGCTCCAATGTCCGGGCATTCAGCGTCAGCCCGACATTGGTGTGCGTCGCCGCCGGCAATAAATAGCGCAGCAGGTCAAACGCCGTCGCCCGCGACGCTGCCTCATAGCCGCGCTCGGTCTGCTTGTCCCCGCGCGGTGTCCGCGCCTTGATCTGTGCCACGAAGTCTTCCGTCCAGCCCGTGTAAGCGTCCAGCAGCCCGCGCACGGTCTTTCGGTATTCCGCCGCCAATCGCGCGTCCGCCATCACCGTCGGCGGGTAATACACTTTGCTGGGGTCGAACGCCACATAGCGCGTGCTTTTCTCCGTGAACGACGCCAGCCGGGCATCTTCCACGAGCTTCGACGCCAGAATGCTGATGTCCTCCAAAGCGAGATGCACCATGCCATGCTCGGCCACGGACGAATGCCCATAGCCCAGCACATACTTCTCGGCAAAGGCCCGCGCCTTTTCCTGCAAGCCCGCCGTGCCGCTGGAATTATCCGTGCTGCCGCTTCCGATCAGCGCCCCTAAATCTTCCGCCTCAATCATAGATCGCAGGTCGTCGCGCAGGGACAAGCGGGAGCGCGAGTAGCGGGCAAACAGATAGGCCACCACTTCTTCCGGCAGGTTTTGGAGCGCAAACACGCTTTTGTCCGTGTTCGTAAAAAAGCGCGAAATGTCGGCAGTCGTTTCGGGCGTGGTCGTCTCAAGCATAGAAAAGACGTTCGGCAGAAGTGCGTCGAAATCCTGCTTACTGTACCGGCCCCGGCCACGGTTTGCCGGCCTGAGCCGCAAGATACCGTCCCTCGTCCGAAACTATCTGCCGGTTGAACTCAGCGACACGGCGCTCCTGGCGCACCGTTCCGATCAGCACCCCGCCGTAGGCAATCATAAGCAGGCAGGCCACGGGAACGGCAAGCTTCTGAAAACTTGCCGTCAGCGTCCTGAGCAGAGGAGCGTGTTTGACCAGTGCAATCATGCTGAGAACAAGCGTCAGCAGTGCCGGCACGGCCAGCATCACGGCAGCGCAAATCCAGAGCGTTTGAGTTTGGAGCGCCTGCTCTGTGTCTGAGTCGTTGACCCCATTTGGAAAGCCAGTCAGCGCTCGCAGACCTTGCGGAAGCTCGGCAAGCGGCCAGGCGACCCACTGCACCAGCCAGTAGAGGCCGTAGCTTATGCCTGCGAGAACCGGCAGTAGGGCTGCCATCCGCAGAACGCCTTTGCGCTGCTGAGGAGATATTCGGCGTAAGGCTCTTATTACCAGCCAGGCCACAAGGCCGAATACCCCAGCGACGCCGAAGCTCATCTGCCAGTCAATCGGGGCATGATAGACCAGGGTTACCCAAGCGTCGCCGACACAAATAAACAGAAGCGCCAAGAACACCCAGAGGCCGACCGCAAGCACCAACTGTAGCAGGACGGCCTGCCACCCAATCGGCGGCTTAGGCGCACGCGACACCCGCGTCCGCACGGCGGCCAGAAGACCCAGCGCCAGCAGCCAGGCGGCATTGAGCAGCAGCGCAAGACCCGCCATCCACCAAAAAGTCAGATGCAGGATCGGCTTGATCAATGCGGGAAGATTGGGATCTGCCAGTGCCTGCACCTCACGGCGGGCGTCTTCTTCGGCCCGCGCTCGACGCGCGGCTTCGGGATGCCCAATCTTGGTGACATACGCACAGTAGGCATCAAGACGCTGTTGCGCCATCTTCTCTGGGGACTGCCCCGACGTGTTTTTCAGCGTGGCAACGCCGCCGGGCCGTGTTCTGGCAATCGCAGAAATGGCGGCCCCGACAAGAGATCCAATTAAAGTCGTAGACTGGACACGCATGAGATCGCCGCAGCGGCGCAGGCTCTCGCGCAGAGCGAAGCCGTCTTCCAAATGACCTGCTTGCTCCTCTAAGACGGCTTGGTAGACCGTGATGCGGGCGGCTTCGCGCAGGCGCTGATATTCCGGCAGAAGCACCGCCCCCGAAATCGCCGCCTGTGGTATTGCACCCGGATCGCCAAAGGCTTCCGTGTGCAGACGCCACTGGGCAGCGACATTCTCCGTTAAATACTCGTTCCAAATCGGCTTAGTGCTTGCTCTTTCGACTGCCGCCAGCGCTTCAGCGTCTCGGTGCGCGGCAAAGAGGCCGAAAGAGCGCATGAACGGGAAGTAAGCATTGTCCGGGTCAACACGCTCGCCCACTGCCGCTTCCCGGTTGTAGTCTGCGATTGCCTGGGGGGAAGAGGCCGGAGCTTGAGAAACATAATTTGGCATTTGTTCTTCCATCAGCTTGTAGCCTTCGAAGCGCTTGAGGTGGATGCTCAGGCGCTCATAGCGCAGGATATTGGCGTAGAGAGTCGGGTCATGGGGAAAGCGCCGGGTCAAGGCCCGCAAACTTAGTAAAGCCTGTGCATTATCGTTTTGTGTGGCCCGTGCGTACTGGATCGCAAAATCGTCGGGATGCCGTGCGGCGATGGCGTCGTAAGCGCGAGTATCGCCCGCCGGGGAGGCGCTATAGGAAGCGCAGCCCAGCGGGTGGTACTGGTGCAGGAGCATCAGCGTTTGCAGGCGCACGAGCCAGCGGGTCTGGGGCGCGAGCAGCAAGGCCAGCAGAATGCCGAAGGCGATGCCGAGGAGGGTGAGGCGGAGTTTTGGGGTGTTCATGGGTGTTCTTTCGGAAATGCCCCCATCCCTAATAATGGGGGAGCAATATGGAGAAGAAGCAAGAGGGCGCGGCAAGCAGCGCCCCTACGTTCCTATTCCGGCTCCCCCATTATTGGGGCCTGGGGGGACCAGGTTTACGCCGTCAGCGTCGTCTGCCGAATTACTTCCGCCCGGCGGCGCGGCTCCGGCTTGCGGGGCGCTTGTTCGGTGGCGGGTTCGGATAGAGGAGGGCTAGGCCAGGCGGCGGTGAGCGATCCGGCGCAGAGGCCGGGGCGGTCGAGCAGGGCATCAACCGACGGCAGAGAACCCGAAGACGGTGCGGCGGCGAGGTTTCGCACAGAGATTGGCATGGGCGACGGAGCTGTCTGCGGGCCGGTGAGGGTGAAGTGGAGCAGCAAGAGCGTCAAAGCAAGCGAGCCGGATGCGCCGAGCAGCAGGGGCTGGGCAGGCTGCCACCAGCGCCGCCACCACGGGGCGGGAACGCGGAGCGCGGCGAGGACGCGGGCGTCGAAGCCGGCGGACGGCGGCGGGACCGGCAGGGAGAGCAGGGCGTCGGCGAGTGTCGGTGGCTGGGTGTTAAACATGGGAGTCGGCCTCCGTTTGGGCGGCGGTCCAGAGAGAGCGGAAGCGGGCGCGGGCGGCGTGGAGGCGGGAACGGACTGTGCCGACCGGGATTTGGAGCATCTCCGAAATCTCGTCGTACTCGAAGCCTTCGATCTCGCGCAGGACCAAAGCCGCCCGCATCGGCGGGGAGAGCTGGTCCAAAAGCGCGTCGATCAAGAGGCGCGTGTCGGGGGAAGCGTCGGCAGAAACGGCGTCCGGTGCGGCGTCGGCGGAAACTTCGCGGGTGAAACGGGACGAGCGGCGGCGATCCAAACAGAGGCGGACGGTGAGGGTGAACAGCCACGCCGAAAAGCGGCCCTGTCCCCCGGAAGTTGTTCCCCGAAAGCTCGGCAGGCGCTGGAATGCCCGCACGAACGCTTCCTGGGCGGCGTCCTCGGCATCGCTATCGGAGCGCAGGACATGGGCCGCCAGGCGGATCACGCGGGCGCGGTACTGGCTCAAAAGCCAGCGGTAAGCGGCTTCGTCGCCGGTCCTAGCCCGGTCAATCCAGAGCGTTTCCTCGCGCTCGTCTCGCGAGCAGTGGAGAAGGCTGCTTTCCCAGTGGCCGGTCATTGCGTGTACCATTACAGAGAAAGACGCAGCGGGGGAGCGGAAAGGTTCGGTGTGACACAGAATAATTTCGGCAACAAAAAAAGCGCCAGCCGTTGCGGCTGCCACTTCATTTACGCTCCAATGTTTGCGGGCGTGAATACAGTATGACAGAGTTCGGGGGCAAAGTCAACAGGAGGAAGGCACAGCAGACGATTAAAATTACAGCATTCGGGGCTGACTGCTGCGATAAACCACCTCATATTTCACGTGCCACGTCGCCGAGACGGGCAAAGCCAAACAACGTGCGTTTTTCATTTGTCTCAAAAGTCAGCGCAGAGAACACAAAAGCGCCCGGCTTCCGCAAGTGAAAGCCGGGCGCGATTACCGATCCCGAAAACTACTGGCCGGTCGTACCGCCGCCGGCCGTTCCCGCCGCGCCGGATGCCCCAGAGGCGCCGGATGCTCCAGGAGCGCCGGGTGCACCCGGAGCGCCGGCGGCACCGGGCGCTCCGGCAGGACCAGGGGCGCCGGGCGCTCCGGCGGGGCCAGGGCCGCCGGGTCCGCCCGGCACCACCACGGTCGTGTTGCGCGGCGCGGGCGTCACCACCACGGGCGGCGTGCTGGTGTCATCTTTCGGGCCGCATCCGGCGGTTCCGATGATGCCGAGGCCGATGGTCGCAGACAATGCCAGCGCCTGCGCCAGCGAAACTCTTCGGAAAACGTGCATTTGATGTTCCTCCTCAGAACAGTTGCCTTGTGGGCGTGTGTCTGACTATGCCCGTTTGCCAAGGAATTTAAACGCAGGAAATCGAAGCGGCGAACGCGAACAAGCAGGCAGATGCCGAAAAGGAGCCTGCCGCCGCCATGACACCCTCTGCCATTGAGATCACACCATTTGATTTCGCCGATGCGGCCGACGCCGAATATGAAGCCCTGAACCGGCACTTCAACCGGGCGAAATCTGAGACTCTGCCCGATGACCCGCCGACGCCGCTGGAAGAAACGGTCGCGCAGATGAAAAATGTCCCGCCGTTTGTCGGGATTTACGCCTGGGCCGGCTGGAACGCGGAGCGAACTGAAATGATCGCCACCGGCGTCGTGTCGATTTTAAGAATGGAAGAAAACCAGCATTTGGCCCAGTTCGATCTCAGCGTCGACCCGGAGTACCGGCGTCAGGGTCTGGGCCGTGCGCTGCTTCGTCAGGCAGTGACGGCGGTGCAGGCCGAAAACCGGCGGCTGCTGATCACCGACACCAACGAGCGCGTCCCTGCTGGGGACGCCTTCATGCAGCGTCTGGGGGCCGAGCGCGGCCTCCAAATGCACACGAACCAGCTTGTGCTTGCCGATCTGGACACGGCACTGCTTGATCAGTGGCAGGCCGAGGGCGCAGAGCGGGCGGCGGGCTTCACGCTCGGCTTTTGGGACGGCGCGTACCCGGACGACCAGCTTGACGCCATTGCGAAGCTCACCGACGTGATGAACACGGCCCCGCGCGAGAATTTAGACATGGAAGATATGCACTTTACCCCGGACCAGATCCGCCAGCAGGAAAAGATGATGGCGGCGATGGGGACGCAGCACTGGACTGTCTACGCCGCCGAAGCCGGGACAGGCCGGTTTGCCGGGTTCACGGAGATCTCCTGGAACCCGAACCGCCCGGAGATTGTCTCGCAGGGGGGGACCGGCGTCTTCCCGGAGTTCCGGGGCCTCGGCCTCGGAAGATGGCTCAAAGCCGCCATGCTGGCCCGGATACTCACGGACCGCCCCGAAGCCAGGTTCGTCCGCACCGGCAACGCCGACTCAAACGCCGCCATGCTCGGCATCAACCACGCCCTCGGCTTCACCCCCTACCTTTCCCGCTGCGTCTGGCAGTTAGAAGTCGACAAAGCGCTGGCGTATCTTAATTCTCAACCCACTGCCTCTGTGTAAACTGCCAAAGCGCATTAAATGCAGCTTGATCTCGTATCGCCGGCAAAGGCGGCATCAAAAATATAAGCAGATCGCGGATGCAATCTTCCAGAGACACTAACGCTTCGGAAGATGAACCAAGCTTCCCGGAGGGCGCTTTGCTTTGCCGGGCCTTAACCACCACACTTGAACGGCGCGGCAAAGCAAAGCGCCCTCAAAATCAAAGTGCAGTGCAAGATACCGCAGGTCGTAAAAGTCTTTCAGCCTGCTGTTGCTCAATCCCAGGTCTATCAACGCCTCACATTTTTCCGCCACGACCGTCTCGCGCGGATAGACCAGCAGACGTGCAGTGGGAGCATCAAGTAAAGACGGCATCTCGGCCTCCATAGCTAAAGGCGTAACCGTGTCGCCGAAGCCAATATCTACCTGCATCGAGATTTTGGCGGTGCCGAGTCTCGCTTGAAAGACAACACGCAGCCCCGCGTATTTTTCATCTTCGCGGGCCGTCGAAACCGAAACACTTTCGGCATCAAAAGTCAGCCCATCAGCCTCCACAGGTTGTCGGCAAAGCGCCTGAAAGACTTCAACGATTGATGCTGGCTCCTGACTGCCGAAGCCTAGCAGATCTAAATCACGGGTTGGACGATGGGGCGACCCAAGCCAGAGGGCGAACAAGCTGGCGCCTTTCACAACAAAGCTTTCGCGGTAGGGAGAAACGCTGAGACGGTACAAAAACCGTTCGCCCGCATAGCGCGTCAGAACATTCTCAAACAGTTCATTCCGCCCCCGCACAAGTGTCAGCAGGCGGCTCTTAACGGAAGCTTCCAAGCTGCGTGGCGGCTTCCGGTTCATGTGACTGCCTCCAGATAGGGACGCATTACGGTAGAAACTTTGTCTACGGCGGCAAAATGCCACAACTCATCCAGCGTCGCCCGTCGTTCTCGGCGGCATTCGCGTAGAGCTTCCAAAGCCACCTCCAAACCAATCTTATTTCGGTATCGAAAACAGTCCACGACCGTCTTGGCAACGCTATAGACACGGACCAGCCCATCACTTGTTTTGTGTTCCTCCACACCCTCCGACAGAACCGGCCCAGAAAAGCGAACAATACGGAGTGGAGGGTAATCCATTCTTGGAATGCTCTTTTTAGGGTGAATTGCCATCCAGACTTGATGCGGGTTTTGCGTTCCTAAAGTGTGGAACTGAAGCGAAGACAAAAGACAAACAACGCCATGTGGCACTCGCTTGCAAGCCTGCGCCGTCGAAAGGTTCTGCGAGTAATCCGCATCTGCGAGAACGTAAACGCCTCGGTTCAAACGCACCAGTTCCCCACGCTCATAGAGGCGTTGCAGATACATGGGATGAATGCCAAGCGCCGCAATGTCCTGTGGCCGGATCATTCCTTGCTCGCGGGCCAGCTTTATAATTGCTTGATAATTTGTGAGTGCCATTGGTGATATAATCGCGGTGTGTAGCTCTAGATACCACAATTATATCACAAAACAAGCAGCAAAAAAGCCCGCGCCGTTGGCGCGGGCTTTTGCTTGGCTTAACTTACTTGTGGACGCTTTCGCCTTTGACGTCCTGAGCGGCTTCCATAATGGCTTCGGAGAGGGTGGGGTGGGCGTGGATGGTGTGCATCAGCTCGTCAATGGTCGACTCTAATTTGATCGAGACGCAGGCTTCATGGATCAAATCGGTCGCGTGGGGGCCGACGATGTGGACGCCTAAAATCTCGCCGTGTTTGGCGTCGGTGACGATCTTGACCAGGCCGACGTTCTCGTTGATCGCCATGGCTTTGCCGAGGGACTTAAACGTGAACTTGCCGACTTTGACGTCGTAGCCGGCTTCTTTGGCCTGTGCTTCGCTGAGCCCCGTCCAGGCCATTTCCGGCTCGGTGTAGACGCAGTAGGGGACGGCGGTGTAGTCCATCTTAACCGTGTGGCCCAGCGCGTTCTCGGCGGCGACTTCGCCTTCGCGGGTCGCCACATGGGCCAGGCCGCCGCCGGCGGCGTCGCCGATGGCGTAGATGTTCGGCACGTTGGTCCGCATATACTCGTCTACCATGATCTTGCGGTCGAAGGCGACGCCTGCCGCTTCTAAACCGAGGCCGTCGGTGTAGGCGCGGCGTCCGACGCCGATCAGGAGCTTGTCGAACTCGATCTCGCCGTCGCCTTTTTCGGTGACGTATTTGAGCTTCCTGCCGGGAACGTCAATCGCCACGACTTTGGTCGAAGTCATAATTTTCACGCCCGCTTTGGTCAAGAGCTTCGCCAGCTCGGCGGTCAAGTCAGGATCGGCGGCGGGGACGATGTTCGGCATCAGCTCGATCAAAGTCACGTCTGCGCCGAGGCCGCGATAGGTGTAGGCAAACTCCGTGCCGACCGCGCCGGAGCCAAGCACGACCAGCTTCTTCGGGACTTCCAGCGCCGAGACCGCTTCATTAGAAGTCCACAGGGTCGTCTTGCCCAGCGTCCCCGCCGCCTTGCGGCTCTTGACTTCCCGGTTGTCTATAAACACGTCGGCATCGGCGGTGTCCGCGCCGATCATCTGAATAGAGGGGTGGAGCTTGGCGACAACGCTGCCGGTTGCCAGAATAATCGAGGCCGCCGTAATGCGCTCAGTTTTGCCGTCTTCGGTGGCGACCTCAACCGTGTGCGGGTCTACCAGCTTGCCTTTGCCTTTGATAAAGCGCACATTGTTCTTCTTGAACAAGAACTCGACGCCGCCGACCAGAGTCTTAACCACTTTGTCTTTGCGGGCCATGAGCGCGTTCATGTCAAAGCCGATCTCGCCGCCGATGGTCAGGCCGAAGTCGGCGAAGTGCCGCGCCTGCTCCAAAGCTGCGACCGACCCAATCATGGTCTTGGTCGGAATGCAGCCCCAGTTGAGGCACGTCCCGCCCGCGTTATCAAAGTCAATACAGACGACTTTCGCGCCCATTTTCGCGGCATGAATGGCCGCCGGATAGCCGCCCGGCCCGCCGCCGATTACGATCAAATCAACATCATATCCACTAGACTGCGCCATAACTCTTATCTTTCTGGTAACTGTTTCGTTTCGCGTGGGACGTTCTGACGGCCACTCGCCCGCCGCCCTGCTTGCCCGCCCACTTGATCCACTTCTGCATTGCGCCGCTTGTTTTCAGCGCGTCCACCGTGCTGTACTCGCGCTCCAGTTCCACCAACGTAAACAGCGCGTGGATCTGCCGGTGACAATCCGAGCAGATTTCGACAGTCTGTTCCCCGTCCCGCGACTTCGGCACGAGATGGTGCTTGCTGGGGCTGAGGAAGTCTCCCTCGCGCTCGCACAGGGGGCAGTGAAACTCTGCGCGAGACGGTTTCTCCGTGTGTCTTGCCATGCTTTTAGAACACGAAACGGGGTGAGTTAGTGCCTGTTTAGCGTTCTTTTGCCGGCAGCTCGTAGCCCATGTCGTCGTAAATGGTCCCCTTCGCCGAGGGCTTCACGGCAACGAAATTCGCCATGAGTTCTACAGCGTAGCGGGCAGTTGCCGTTAAAGCGATTGTCAAACCAGCGGCACACACAATCCAGGCGAGGACCGAGAACCCACCGTCAGGAACAACCGTGCCTCTTTGTAGGACAACCGGGTGCAGTGCGGAGAGGCCAAAGACGAAGATCAGCGCCCCAATAAAGATACCCGGCATGGTTTGTTTCCTTCGATGCGTTCGGGAAACACGGGGCTGAACCCCCGTGCTTTAAAAGTGCAATTCCCCGCCTTCGCGGGCACGGATTTTGAAGATTTCCGTGCAGTCTATTTGGTGATGCCCTGGGCGGGATTCGAACCCGCACGGGGTTGCCCCCGGAGGATTTTACTTACCACTACCGCTTTCGCGGCCTGCCTTGCGTGTCGTCAAAGCCGTTCGTGGTCTGGACTGTCTCTTCGCCGTGCCGCTTACGCAAAAGCAGTTCGTTTTGGCAAATTTGCGTTCGCGCAAAGCGGGTTAGGCGGCTCCTGTACAGTCTCTACACACTTCCGAGACGTGTGACAGCCTCGGCTTGGTTCGGGATTGTCATACCCCCGCCGAAGCGAGGGGTTAGAGTTCCCCGAATTAGGGAGCTGCTACGGCGGGGTTTCCCCTGCCGCGACCCATTACTAAGTCCGCTGTGTCTGCCATTCCACCACCAGGGCATCCTCAGCGTCAAGTATAGCACACGGCGGGAAAAGAAGTCAAACCGGGGAAGCCAAATAGAAGGAGGGGGAGTGGAAGTCCACGGGGCTGAACCCCCGTGCTTTAAAGGGCAATCTCCCGCCTTCGCGGGCGAGGATTAAGAACATTCTCCTAACTTTTTGCCCGCGAAGGCGGGGAATTGCACTTCAAAGCACGGGGGTTCAGCCCCGTGGCCTCGTGACGCTTTTTAAGCAGGAAACCCGCCCGCGCACCGCGAACAACCGCCTATGTTCAAGAAAAAGCAGACAGAACTGACCGTAGACGATGCGCCGGATAGCCTTGCGCCGTGGGAAATGCTGGAAGAAGCGGAAATCGCCGCGCAGACCGCCCGCGTGGCGGCCCGGCTTCAAGGCCGGACCCTGGTGGCGTTCGCGCGGCGGCTAGACACGGACGCCGTCGCCTGCTTCGACAAAGGGATGGACGGCACCGGGAAAGCGGTCTTAGTGCTGGAAGGACTAGACGCGCCGGAGCTTGCCGCCGAGCGCCGCTACCCCGGCTTCAGCGCGTGGTTCGATGACGCGCTGGCCGACCATCAGAACGTGTAAAGACCATGACATGAATGTCACGGCTACACAGCGAAGACGCTACGAAGTACCGCTTCGCGGCACTGGGAACGATCTTTGTTTGGCTTTATTCTTAACCCCGCGAAGCGGGTGTTTTGTGGCGTCTGCGCCGTGTAGCCGTGTGTTTTAACACATGGTTCCGAAATGGCAACAGTCAGTCCCGTGCCAGCCGTTTTCGTGCCGTTCGCCGCGTCTGCCATTGTCTGCCTGCCCAAGCGCCCAAAATTGCCATCGTCGGGCAAAGCCACTCAAGCGTCAGCAAAGAAGTAAACACTGGATTGCTAGGGAACTCGCGCAAAAGTGTGATAAAGTAGTTGAAGCTAAAAAAGAGCAGCATCAGGCCACTCTCTGCGACTGCCGTTCCTGCCATACCTCGGCGGGGAAAACAGTATTGCACACAAGGCCGCAGAGGAAATAGGAGGGCATTAATAGCAATACAACCCGAACCTCTGCCTGCCAGGGGTATGGCTGCCGCGTAAAAAGAGGCATCGCAAGGGAAGCAATTCGGGTAGGCAAACCCGGCCAAAATGTCAAGGCAAGCGCAAGCGCTGCCGCACCCCAAAAACTGCGCTTGTTCAGCTTCTCCTCCCGCCGCCATGCCCAAACAAGGTTATCGCCTAAGTCTTCTGGTGTTCCGAATTGCATTACGGCGTTTGCCGCCGCGTCTTCTTTCGACTGGCCTAGCTCGCGGTTCACGGTGATGGCGTTGAGCAGATGCTGGCGCATTTCGCGCAGTTCTTCGGTGCGTCGCTTGGCCGGTAACGCGGACAGATGGACAGCGACTTGGTCTAAATATGCTTCAAGTGGACTATGCATGGAAAGCCTCTTCGTCGTATTTTGAGGTTAAGCGGAAGATCGTTTCGACCAGGCGCGGCCTACAAATGCCGTGGGAATCAGAAAGAGGGCAGCGAATGGCAGGTTGTACAGCGCAGCTTGGGCGTAGTTTTGCGTGGCGACCCAGGAGTAAGCGGGAAACGTGCCCGTTGCCAAAAGGCTATTTAAGAAGCCCTGAACGGAAAGCAGCAGTACGGACAGAACCGAGGCCATCAAAAGAACCGAGACAACGGCCGCCGGGGACCGCTGTAGACGCCGCCCGACGTAAAAGCCAATTAACAGTTGCCAGAGGATATTCAGCGGCAGAGGGCAGGTGTGAATGATAATCATGCCAGGCGAAACAACGTGGTCTGGAACAAGCAAGCGGATCACAGTGCCAGGGAGTTGGATAAGAAGTCCGGCCAGCAAGGTCATCCCGGCAGCGCTTGCACCAAAGTTTAGCAGGCGGCCACGCCACCAGGTACGGGCGATTTGCCGCCCTACGATCTGCGGCGGTCCGAAGTGGTCTAGTGCGGCCTGAGCATCCGCGTCAGGAGCCATGAGGGCGGCGAGATGCTGGCGCAGCTCACGCAGTTCTTCGGCCCGCTGGGTTTTCGGCAGCGCCCAGAGGCAGGAATTGACGGTGTTCAGATAGTTTTCAAGCGGGCTGTGCATGGCCGGTTCTCCCTAAAATCGTGTGGATGAGCGTCGCGTAGTCGTGCAGATCTTGAGTGCGCTTGGCTTTCTCGGCGTGGCCGGTCTCGGTGAGCGTGTAGACTTTGCGATCTGCGCCTTTCGGCTGGGCTTCCCACGCGCCGACAATCAGGCCGTCTTGTTCTAAGACGCGCAGGGCGGGATACAGCGTGCCTTCCTTCATGTGCAAAGCGCCTTCGCTCAGGCGCTCGACTTCGCGGGCGATGGCGTAGCCGTGCCGGGGAGTTTGACTCAGCACGGCTAAGATCAGCGCGGGCAGATCGCCGCTGGCAAGTTCACGCCGCATAAGTTACCTCCGATTTCTATGGGACTATTATACACAGATTTGAGAGGTATGTCAAGCGGCAGTAAAAAGCCGCCGGACACTGTCCGGCGGCTTGAAATCCAAGCGCGAGCTTATTCGTCTTCTTTGGTCAAAACTGTAAACAGAGTGTACAAAACGGCTTTGAGTTTGTCCGGCTTTAATTTGCCGAAGCGGCTTTCGATGAAGTTCTCGTCCGCAGAAAAGTTGTAGGTTGGCCGGAGATAGCAAGTCCGGCTGATATGGCCGTCAATCAAGTCCGCATTGCCGAGTTCCATCAAGTACGGGTCTGTCTCCCGCTGTGTTGAGATCATGCACAGATAATAATCCGTTGTACCTTTGCAGGGCCAGGAAGCGAGAACAGCGGCAGGCCGCAGCTTGTAGTCTTCGTCTGCTGAGAACGGGACCGGGACCCAAACTATATCCCCTTTTGCATAGCGCGGCAAGCGGCTTCCTCCTCTGCAGTTCCCCAAATCTTCTCCGCTGCTTTTTCATTCGCAAGAGCCGTCGCCCGACCGAGGTTAGCAGGCAAAGCGCCGACTTCACGGGTTGTGCCGTCATAGGACGTAAACAGAACAGGGCGGTCAGTCTCTTCTGCCGTCTGCCTTGCCGCTTCCTCTTGGAGACGGCGTTCCGCGTGAATACGCTCCATGAGCGCGTCAAGTTCAGGTTCAAATTCGAGCAGCCTAAAGAGGCTGTCAAGGGGATCACGCCCGACAGGGAGGACCAAACCCACGTGCGGCGCATCTGCGGCACGAACTGAGGTAGAGGTGATAAACTCTTCCACGCTCTGCCCTTTTGCCGCCGCTGCCTGACGCAGCTTTGCAGCCTGCGCTTCGGTCAAGCGAACCGTGACTTGAACGGCTTCCTGCTGAGTGACTTCGTGTTCTGCGAGTGCCATGAGCGTTCTCCTGAGCCTATTGTACCACCAAACGTGAAAAGCCGCCGGACCCCGTCCGGCGGCTTGAGTGCAAGTAGTTAGGAAGCGAGCTTTGCGGCCTGATCGGTCTTTTCCCAGCCGAACGCCGGGTGGCTGAAGTGGCCGTTTTTGGCGGTTTATTCCAAAAATCCTTGTCCTTTAATGTAAACAGCCCATGACGCTTTTGCCAGCAAAGTCGCAAGCCGTTCTGCTTCCGTATACTTTTCATCAGGGACATGCGGCCCACGCTCCGGCAGACCTGTAATGTTCGCGTGGTAATCACGATCCGCGCTCGTTTGAACAACATCTAAGTCGGAGGAAGCCGCTCGAACGGAACCGACTGAAAGAACGGCAATCATGCGGCAATTCGGCCAGTCTGCGAGTATCTGCTTTTCCGTGCGTTTTTCCCGGAGATTGACGGAAAGGCCGTGAGTATCGCGCTTCTTGCCTGTTTCGTCAGGCTCCCGCCGAAGAAAAGCGCCGCGCAGTATCTGCCCGGATACTTTATCAAGCGAAGGTGCATTCGTGCCGACGCGGAGAACTTCGGCGTCATCTTTCAGAGGTGGTCTGGTGAGAGGCAAGCTAAGTAACGTGTCCTAAGTCTTTGCAGACTGAGCGGTTAAAACCGCAGCAACACAGGCACAAAGTGCGCCTTCGCGCACTCGGAAGCGGACGTTTGCTCTTAACCTGCGAAGGCAGGTTTTGTGCCATTGTTGCTGCGGTTTTAACCGCCCGCAAGAACTTATGACTCATTACTTAGGACACCTTCGCCGCAGAGTCCAGCCAGGTCAGCCACCGGCTCAACCCATCGGCATTTGGCGCGTAGTCTGCCCCATAGTCATCCCCCTGCTCGTGGTAGATGAAGGTTCGTCCCTGTAAAGAGGCCGAAACGATCAGGCGCAGTTCTCGGTCAGGTCGTATCCATTCCAGGCGAAGCCCGCCGTCCCCATCGGCATAAACTGTTCCCATAGGAACAGCGATTTTCAGAAGGCCGGCAGCATTCTTTAAGAAGCCGCGCATTCTGGCGACGGAGCTTTCTGTGGGAGCTTGGAAATCGTCGTCCTTAGCCTTCACAAGCTGATCAATCTGGTCAAGCAGATTGCCCAGCCCCGATGGTTTGAGGGGGTCTGTTTGAATTTCTTCAATGCTGCTTGTCGTCAGTACAGGCGATTCAAAATTGTGCTGCTTGAGGGCGGACGCCATAAGGTTTCTCCTGCGCGTATTGTACCCGAAGACGAAACAAAGCCGCCGGACGGTGTCCGGCGGCTTTGTTGAGGATGTTTAGGAGGCCAGTTTGGCGGCCTGATCGGTCTTTTCCCAGCCGAACTCCGGGTGGCCGAAGTGGCCGTTTTTGGCGGTCTGGGAGTAGATAGGGCGAGTCAAATCTAAGAGCTGGATGATGCCGCGCGGGGTCAGGTCAAAGTTTGCGCGGACGCGGCGGCTGATCTCGTCTTCGGGGATGGTATTGGTGCCGAACGTGTCTACAAAGACCGAGACCGGCTCGGCGACGCCGATAGCGTAGGCGAGCTGGATCTCGACTTTGGTTGCCAAACCCGCCG
The DNA here is from genome assembly GCA_965277885.1 of Capsulimonadaceae bacterium. Lineage (GTDB taxonomy): Bacteria > Armatimonadota > Armatimonadia > Armatimonadales > Capsulimonadaceae > JANXMY01. Next base: position 3,502,163 of record CBDIDS010000003.1, read on the forward strand.
CGACGATGTTTTTGGCGATGAAGCGGGCGGCGTAGGCGGCGGAGCGGTCTACTTTGGACGGGTCTTTGCCGGAAAACGCGCCGCCGCCGTGGCGGGCGTAGCCGCCGTAGGTGTCTACGATGATCTTGCGGCCCGTGACGCCCGTATCGGCCTGCGGGCCGCCGATGATGAAGATGCCGGTGGGGTTGACATGGTAGGTGATGTCATGGGTGACATATTGGTCATAATTCGCCAGGACGGGCTTGATGACGTGTTCTTGAATCAGCGCCTGAACATCGGGCTGTTTGAGTTCGGGGTCGTGCTGGGCGGACAAAACAATCGTGTCAATCGAAAGCGGCTTGTCGGTGGCGGGGTCGTAAGCGATGGTCACTTGAGATTTCGCGTCGGGGCGCAGGCCCAAGCTGCTGGCTTTGCGGACGGCGGTGTAGCGGGCCATCAGCTCATGAGCGATGGTGACGGGCAGAGGCATCAGCTCAGGCGTCTCGTTGACGGCGAAGCCGAACATCATGCCCTGGTCGCCCGCGCCCTGCGCTTTGTCGCCTTTCGCGCCGGCATCCACGCCGACGGCAATGTCCGGGGACTGCTTTTGCAGGGCGACGAGAACGCCGGTGGTGTCGCCGTCGAAGCCGTAGTCGGTCTTGGTATACCCGACCTCATTGATGGTCTTGCGGACGACGTCGGGAATTTCGGCGTAGCCCTGGGTGGTGACTTCGCCGGCAATCACGGCGAGGCCGCGCGTCAGCAGGGTTTCGACGGCGACCCGGCTTTTGACATCCTGGCGCAGCAGCTCGTCTAAGATGGCGTCGCTGATCTGGTCGGCGAGCTTGTCGGGATGGCCTTCGGAGACGGATTCGGACGTGAACAATTTGACATCGGGCATGGGTGTTGCTTCCTTTTGAGTGACAGGATAGCAGGCGGCGGGGGTTATCAAGGGGGGCGAGAAAAAGCAGGAGCGGCGTGTGAGGTTCGCTGCGGCTTCTTATCTTGCACAGCTATTTTCGCAAATACTGTGCCGGATTTAGCACCTGCCTCCATCCGAATAAGTTCAGATTGAGGTGGTTGTTGTGGTTTCATCGGGCCGGTCCCTCCACCACTCTTGATAAGATCGTCGTGCTATGCAAGAGAGTTATAGATGCTGTTATAGCACGGCGCGGCGCGGTTTGTCAATATGCCGGGTATGATTAGCCTTATGACTGCTTTTCCCCGCCGCGCCGCCTGCGCTCTGCTGCTGTTCCTGTTTTCTGCGCTTTGCTCCCCGCAGGCTTCGGCGCAAAGCCGCCTGCAAGTCGGCTCGCCGGACGCGGCAGCCGCCGAGCCGCCGGTGCCGCGTCCGGCCACTGCGCCCCTTGCCGTGCCGCTGTTCCGAGACGTTACGTTTACGGATTACTCGTCGCACCCGTTCCAGTATGTCCCGCCGCCGGGCGGGGCGCGGCGCTGGGCGAAGATTGTTCTGGTCGGTGACTTTTACGTCACCGCCGGGCGGCAGTATGACCGGACCGGAGAGATTTCGGTCGGCCACACCAACATCTTTTTCGGCACGACCGCCGAGCCGTCGGACGGTGTCGGCCCGGCGTGGCATATCGAGCGGGATGTCACCGATTACGCCGCGCTTTTTGAGAAGCCGCAGCCGGGGCAGACGCAGATCGGGAACACCGTCAACGCAACGTATACGGGTGTTATCCACGGCAGCGCGACTCTGCTGTTTTACCCGCTCGGCAAGCATCAGGCCGCGCCGATTACGCCTGATCTGGTGCTTCCGCTGCCGGCAGAGGGGACCGGCGGGAAGGGGATCAGCAGCCCGACCGAGACGCTTGCCGAAACGTACACGCTGCCGACCAATATCACCCGCGTCTACTTGGATTTGATTACCCAAAGCCAGGGCAGCGACGAGTTTTGGTATCTGAGCGTGCCGAACACGCTGACGCCGAAGCTGCAATCCAGCGGCGGGACGGCGTTTCGGGAAGCGGAAGTCACGATAGACGGGGTTCCGGCAGGGGTTGCGCCGGTCTTTCCGTGGATCTACACCGGCGGTATTGACCCCGGCTGGTGGCGTCCTATCCCTGCCGTGCAGACGCTGAGTTTAGTCCCGTACCGGGTGGACTTGACCCCGTTCGCCGGGCTGCTGTCCAGCGGCAGGCCGCACACGGTCGGGGTCCGCGTGTTCAACAATGCAAACTTCTTTCAAGTCGCCGGGGCGCTCTTGATCTACCGTGATCCTGTGCTGCAAAAAGTGCGCGGCGGGCTGCTCCGAAATACGCTGACCGCCGATCCGTCTCCCGTGGTCCAAAACGCGCTGAGCGGCAAAGATGGACAGGTGCGCGGAACAATTACGGTGACTTCGCGCCGCCATTTTACGATTGCCGGGTATGTGGTGACATCGGCCGGCAAAGTAATCACGACTCTGACTCAGTCCGCTGACTTTTCCAGCGACCAGCGGCTGGGCGGCAGCTCGCAGCGGGACCTTCCAGATGTTCGCCAAATCTCCACGCTGACTTCGACTATCCAGACCCAGACGCCCAAGTCCGTGATCGTCCGGCAGGACAAGTTTTCTTATCCGCTGGCGTTCACGACGCGCCGCCGGACCAACGCGGACGGCACGGCGACGCAGACTATTTCGGTCGAGCAGGGCGTTTCAGCCTGGCACCAGACCAGCCGCAACGGGCATGTGGTTTCGTTCCAGCGCGTTTCCGATCTGGTTCACCCGGTCAGCGCCCGCCTCTTCGATGCGTCCGGCAAGCCGATCAAGCGCACCCAGCACAGTACGCAAACCTATACCGAGACCGGCCCGCACGACTCGTACACGCTGACCCTGACCGCCGAAAACGGGGTGCTGACAAAAGTGACTGACAGCCGCCGGCGTTAGACAAAAAGGCGGGGAAGACGCCCCGGAATGAATTCCGAGGCTGAGATAAACCAGTGTCGCAGCGACACAAGACTCAGAACAAGAGAAACGCGCGAGCGTTCTTATTCTTCCGTCCCCTGGACGGTGTTTTCTCCAAGCCTCGGAATTCATTCCGGGGCTGCTTCCGTTCCTAATACCGACGGGTGGGCCTCGCTCAAATGTGACCAATCTTCGTTGGGGTCAAGACCGTCCGTGAGCGTTACCTCCCACAATTTCAGCTCGTCCTGGTACTCCTTCCATGCCTCCGGGTCCTGCTGAAGCGCGGCATACGCTGTGTCACACTCCTCCAGAAACTTCTGCCGCCGTTTTTGTTCTGGGGTTTGTTCCTGTTCTGCTGTTTCTGCCATTATTTTCTCCCGCCTTTTCGCTCAGTACCCAGCAAAACCATGTGCTAAAAACTTAATGTTCCCTTAACATTGCTCTGCAATAATGGGGCGTTGCAGTTATTTTTCGGCATTGAAGGAGATCACCCATGAAACACATCCACGCACTCGGCGCGGCGGCAGCCGCGCTTTTGGGCCTGGCCGGCGCGGCCTCGGCCCAGACCTTTACGCCCGGTAACTTGGTTGTCAGCCGCAGCGTCTACCAGGATGTCGGCGCGGTCGCCCAGCTCCAGCCCGGCTCGACCCTGCCGGACTCGGCGGACGGCATCACGCCCTACAAAGCGGTTGCGGACGGGTCGTATCCGAACGTCTTCAGCAACGACAAAGTTGACGGCTCGTTTGGAGTCACCGCCCCCATCTACTTGGACCAGTTCTCGGCGAGCGGCAGCTATGTCAACTCCTATGCCATTCCCACCAGCCAGCTTGTCACCAGCTTCCCGTCGAAGTCCGAGCTTGGCCTCAGCCTCTCCACCGACGGCACGGCGCTGACCTTTATGGGCTATCAAGCGGCGGTCGGTGCGCTGGATATTTCCAACTCCCTGACGCCGGGCAGCAGCGAAACCGGCAATTACGTCACCGCGACCCCTACCTACCGGGCCGTATACCAGCTCAATGCCGACGGCTCTTCGTCAGTGACCTCAACCCAGGCGTACTCCGGCAACAATGGCCGCAACGCGATTTTAGATACCACAAACAACCAGTATTTGACCGTCGGAAACGCCGGAAACGGCAAAGGGGACGGCACCATTCCCGTGGACAACGGTGTCCAGAGCATCCGGCCCGGCCAGAACCCGGCGACTGCCGGAACCACCCCGGTCGGCAGCTATAATATTACCCAGAACGGCTACCCGGCCGACAAGCAGACCAAAGACAACAACTTCCGGGGCGAGACGATTTTTAACAACACGCTCTATGTCACCAAAGGCAGCGGCGGCAACGGCATCAACACTGTTTATCAAGTGGGAGCCAGCGGCACTCTGCCGACCGGCACGAACAATCCGATTTCCATCCTGCCGGGTTTCTCGACGACGCTGGCAAACAGCAAAACAGGCAACGTCTTCCACCCGTTTGGCTTGTTCTTTGCGAACAGCACGACGTTGTATGTCGCCGACGAGGGCAACCAGAGCTTGACCGACACGGCGGCGAACAATCTTAATGCCGGACTGGAAAAGTGGAGCTTTAACGGCAATCAATGGAACCTGGATTACACGCTGGTGAACGGTCTGAACCTCGACCAGCAGTACGCAGTCAACGGTCTGCCGGCGACTCTCGACCCGGCCACCGACGGCCTGCGGAACTTGACCGGCAAAGTGAACGCCGACGGCACCGTCTCGCTTTATGCGGTGACTTCCACCATCAGCGGCTCCGGCGACCAGGGTGCGGACCCGAACAAGCTGGTCGCCATCAGCGACTCGCTGACATTTATGACGGCGTCTCAAGCCGCCAGCGAGTCGTTCACGACCCTTGACTCCGCCAATTACGGCGAAGTCCTGCGCGGCGTCTCATTCGCCCCGGTTCCCGAAGCGTCCACCGCGATCAGCATGGGCCTGAGCCTGCTCGGCCTCGGCGGCCTCTTCCTTCGCAAGCGCATGAAAGCGGTGAAGTAGAAAGTAAGCGGGCAGGAAGAGCAGATAGGGAAGGGGCGAACCTTGTGTTCGCCCCTTTCTTTGTGTTCGCCCCTTTGTTTTGCCTGCCAATGCCTTGCGTCTCCACAAAAACCATCGTATAATACCGGCATGACACTCTCGGCGGGCTGCTATGCGCTCGGCTACCTCACCGGCCTCGCCGCGTTCGCCCTGATGGCCCGGCGGCGGCACCTCGCGACCGGCGGGATGATGGCGATTATGGGAGCGGGCCTGCTCGGCGGCCTGGTCGGGGCAAACCTCGCCCAGTGGACCGCCTCTCCTATTTTTGGCGGCGGGATTGCGGGGAAGACTGTCCTCGGCGGCATTGCCGGCGGCTACCTGTGCGTTGTTTTGTATAAGCGGCATCTCGGCATCACGCGCCCGACCGGGGACTTGTTCGCGGTCGCCATCAGCGCGGGTGAGGCGGTCGGACGCTGGGGCTGCTTTTTTGGCGGCTGCTGCTACGGTAAAGCCAGCCAAGTTCCTTGGGCGGTGCAGCAGCACGGCGAGCTGCGGCATCCAACCCAGCTTTATTTGTCCGGCGCAAACGCTCTGATTTTGCTGGCGCTGTGGCGCTTTGACAAGACCCACCCGCCGGAGAACGCTTTGTTTTATTTGCAGGGTGTTCTCTACTGCCTCGCGCGGTTTACGATTGAGTTCTTCCGGGCCGGCCCGCCGCCGGTGTGGGGCTTGACGCTGGCTCAGTGGGCCTGCATCGCCGGGTTTCTGTTCTTCGCCGCGCGGCTTCGGCGGCTTCTGCGCTTGTCTGCCCCGATCTCCGTCCCTTCCAGCGGCGACGCTGTTCCAGCGAGGTAACTGATGTCTGTCCCGCCGTCCGACCCTCTGCCTCTTGAAGCCCCGATTTCCTGCCCGCACTGCGGGAGGCTTGTCACCAGGCCGCAAAGCTACTGTCCAAACTGCGGGACTGCTTCAGGCGGCGTATGGCCGCCTGCGCCGACTCTGGGGGAGCCGCGTTCGCCTGCTCGTCCTCGGACACTGACAGGCCGGGCCTGGACTGATTTTCTGCTCGGCGCCAGTGTGCAGTACTTGACGCATCTTGCGACGGCGCGGGTGCTGGTCGCTTCTGTGCCGATGACCTCGACCTCGCGGGACTGGGTCGCACAAGCAACCGTGCCGGGCAGCTTTGTTGTCTACGAGATGTTCTGGGCGCTCTTATTTGGCGCTTTGCTGTATTACGGTCTGCGCCGCACGTACCCGATCGTCGCGCGGGGGTCGGGTTATGCGACTTTGGCGCTTCTGGCGGTTTTACTGGGTGCATTTTTCACCTGCCGCCCGCTTACCTATTGAAACCCAGGATTTCCATCCATGGTTTTAAGAAATTTTTATGGAAATCACCACACAATCTTGGACGGAAGAAACGCGCGGGCTTTGCCCGGTCTGCCTGCGGGACGTGCCGGCGACATTGCGGGAAGAGGGCGGGAGGATTTGGATACGGCAGACGTGCTCGCGGCACGGACAGCATCAGGCGCTGCTGGCGTCGGACAGCGCGGAGTATCTGCGGCTGCGGCAATATGTCCCCGACCGGAGCGGCGCGAACTGCTGCTGCGGGCCGGACGAAGTCTGCGGCCCCGGCGGACAAAGCGGGCCGCCGGTCTGCGTTCTGCTTCTCGAAATCACGCAGGCGTGTAACCTGCGCTGCCCGACGTGCTATGCGGACGCGCAGGGCCACGATTTTATGACGGTGGGCGAAGCGCGGCGGCGGCTGGATATGTTCTTTCAGAGCCAGGCCCGGCTGGATGTTTTGATGCTGTCGGGCGGCGAGCCGACTATCCACCCGCAGTTTGCCGCGATTTTAGAGGCCGCGCTGTCGTATCCGGTAGGGCGCGTTCTGGTCAATACCAACGGCCTGCGGCTGGGCCAGAGCGCGGCCCTGGTGGAAACCCTGGCGGCGCATAAAGACAGAGTGGAAATTTCTTCTCGTTTTCAAGCTTTCGGGTGTCCGGCCATGAACACTTTTACGGGCGGGATCTGCGGCGGGAAAAGACGGACGCGCTGGAGAAAGCCTGCGCGGCGGGGCTGTTTATCACGCTGGTGCCGGCGGTGGAGCGCGGGGTCAACGACGACGAAATCGGCGATCTTTTTCGGTTTGCCTTGTCGCTGGAGACGGTGAACGGGCTGACGTTTCAGCCGGTCATGGATACGGGGCGGTATCAGCATGGATATTCTGCCGCCGACCGCATGACGCTGACGGACGTGATCGCGGCTTTGGAGCAGCAGACGGGCGGCGAGCTGGTGCGGTCGGATTTTGTCGGCCTGCCCTGCTCCCACCCGGACTGCTGCGCTCTGACTTACGGCTTTCTCGACGCCGGGCGCACACGGATCACGCCGCTGCCCCGGCATCTGGATGTGTCCCGCTATTTGGACTTGTTCACCGACCGGATCAGCTTTTCGGGGCTGATGGGCGGGGCGGCCCGGCGGGTCTGGTCGGACGTGGCCCATTTGCGCGGGCGGCAGACGCTGCGGGATCTCGGCGTGCTGTTTGCGCGGGGCGGCCTGCGGGACGTGGTGCCGCTGATGCGCGATCCCGACGCTTTCGGGCGGCGGGTCTTCCGGGTCGTCGTCAAGCCGTTTATGGACGCGCACACGTTTGACCGCAAGCGCACCGCGCAGTGCTGCACGAAGATCCTGGACGACAACGGAAACGCGGTCTCGTTCTGCGAGTTCAACGTCTTTCACCGGGGCCGCAAGACCCGTGAGGCGATGGTGCCGCTGAAGATGCTGGGATAGAAATGAAAAGATAACCGAAAATGAGCGAATACGACCGGCAGGCACAGGGGCGAAAGTACGAAAGCTGGGCGTTCACGTTCTGCAAAGCGGCGTTTCTGGTGCTGTTGTTTCAGCAGCACGCGCTGCTGATCTTGTCCGGCCTGGCGACCATGTTTTATGTTCTGGCGTCACTCAAAGGCGTTCAGGAATGGCGGTGCTGGGCAAAGCCGCCCTGGGTCACGCTTTTTTGGGGCGCGGTCTTTGCCGAGCAGCTTTGGGCGTTTCTCACCCATCGCCCGGCGTATCTGTTTTAACGGAAAAGCGCGGCGCCGGGCCTGAGTTTGCCTTCTGAAGAGTCCGGGTAATCGTCACCTTGCGCTGTCTTCGCGCCCGCCAACTGCCGGCATCGCCCTGGAAGCGGCTGCCCACTGCGGCTGCGTATTCACCAATAGCGCTGCAAAAGCGGCCTTGTACGATATTACGAATACTTGCATTACGTCAAACACCGGACCCAATGCCCGGTGCAGCGAATCAGCGCTAATGCTTTGCATAGCTCAGTCATCCGTGAAATCAAGCGCCCCACAGCAGCCCAAATACAGAAAGTATGGACTGAGGCATTAGAAGTGTGGAAGGACGTAACCGAGGAGGAGCGTCAGGAAATTCTGGCGGCGTTCGTGACGCGGGTGGAAGTCAAAGAAAAAGACCGCGCCTCAATGGAATTGCAGGCAATCCCAACCGGCTACGGTCAGAAGTTCGTAACAAAGTCTCAAATGGGAGCGGGTCATCGTCCAAGTTCCATTTATCCGCCGGATCCGCTTGCTTTTGAGACCGTCAGCTTTCGGTTTAAGGCACTTAAGGTGGACAGTGTCGGACAAAGATACCTCGTCATAAAGAGACCTGGTCCTGAGCGGCAGACCCAGACAGGCTGAGGCAAGAGACTGATACGCCTCGCCTTGAACTTGATGCCTTTGCTTACTTGTCCCAGCCGTTTCTTGCGAACACAGTGCCGATCAAAAACGCCGTCCCCTGTATTCACACAAGCAGAGCGTTCAAGTCTTGTAGAGGGCTATGAGGTTCTTGGTGGCTGCCTCCATATCTGAAGCACCAACAACCGCAGAGACAACCGCAGCCGCTTCTGCTCCTGCCTCCGAAACTTCTGCGATATTATTCGCCGTGATCCCGCCAATGGCGACAATCGGCATAGACGGAAATGCCGCCTTGATCTCGCGGACACGCTCGACCCCAATGGGAGCGCCTGCGTCACTCTTAGTCCGAGTGCCGAAAACAGCGCCGACACCAAAGTACGAGGCAAAAGGAGCCGCCGCTTCTGCCTCTTCCAATGTGCCGGTGGAAACGCCAACCAGCTTGTCCGGGCCGAGCAGCCGCCGCGTATCCGCAGGAGACAGATCGTCCGGGCCGAGATGAACACCATCGGCCTCAGAAGCCAGAGCTACGTCCACGCGGTCGTTGACGATGAAAAGACCGCCTGCCGCTTGCACTCGCTGCCGCAGCAAGCGAGCCAGGGCAACAAGCTCCGGCGTAGGCAGCCCCTTGTCGCGAAGCTGAATAATCCGTGCGCCCCCTGCCAAAGCTGCCGTCACAACTTGTTCCGCACTGCGGTCCGGGCGCAGGTCTGGGTCCGTCAGCACATACAGCCCGTGAAAGAGAGCTGTCCGCTCCGGGTGCGAGCGGCCTGAGACGGCAACGCGCATTGCCTCGGCGACATGCATTGCCTCGGCGACATCCGGGTAGCCGCGTCCTTTTCCTAAAATCACAGGATGAGCCAGAGCTTCGGTGACTGCCGTTTTTGCGCCGTGAACCGCCCGGCTGAGTTCCTCGCCGCAGGCCAAACCCGCAGCAATGGCGGAGGACAGCAGGCAGCCTGTACCGTGAGAGTGCTTCGTCGGGACGCGCTGCCCCAGATACTCCGCGACCTTTCCATTCCCGTGCAGCAGCAAATCTTGAGGGGCGCTCGGCAGGTGTCCGCCTTTCACGAGAACGGCCCGCGCTCCTAGTTCGAGCAGTCGCTTTGCAGCGGCCCGCATGGTTTCCGGGTCGTGAACCGGAAACCCGGCAAGCAGCGCCGCTTCCGCGAGGTTAGGCGTCACGAGGTCGCACAGCGGCATGAGTTCCGCGAGTAAAAGCTGCCGCCCTGCCGCGTCCAGGAGAGGAACACCCCCGGAAGAAGCAAAGACCGGATCAAGGACAATGTTTGGAGGCCGGAAGCGATAAAGGGCGTCCACAACCGCCTGGACTTGACCGGCTCCGCCAAGCATTCCGATTTTGATAGCACCCGGCTGGGTATCTTCCAGCACGGCGGAAAGCTGCGCGGCAAGGACCTCTGCACTCACGGGATGCACCGCCTGCACGCCCAAGCTGCTCTGCACGGTGAGGGCGGTGATGACCGAAAGCCCGGCGACGCCAAAGGCCGAGAATGTCCGCAGGTCACTCTGAATGCCTGCGCCGCCGCTTGGGTCAGAGCCGGCAATGGTCAATGCTGTCCGGGTCATGCGCTGTCTCCGAGTCTTGAGTGATTTCCGAGTTCTCATTCGTTTCCAAATCGTGCTGGGGCGACTGCCGGGGGAAGTTCAGCTTTGTGCAGGAGATGCGCGGCCATAAGGCGTCCTGTCAGCGGCGTCAGCAGGATACCGTTGCGGCCATGTCCTGTGGCGACGTGTACGTTATCCCACCCCGGAACACCGCCCATCAAGGGCAGACCGTCGGCGCTCACGGGGCGCAGTCCTGCCCAAGCGCTGTGCTGGGGAGCCGCTGCGAGGGCGGGAACAAGAGCAGTTGCCATTGCGATCATTGAGCTGATACCGGCAGTCGTTGTTTGCGCGTCGAATCCGGCAAGCTCCTCAGTCGCCCCCGCGATGACGCGGCCATCGGCGCGGGGAACAAGATAACCACTGCGGGCGTAGAGCGTGTGCTGAAATGGGAGTGGATGGAGCGGACCGAGCGCTGCCATCTGCCCACGCAGCGGGTGAACCGGAACGCGGACGCCGAGCGTCAGCCCTAAGTTTTTACTCCAAGCGCCGCCGGTGATGATATAGGCACCCGCCGAAACTACGGCGTCTTTTGTTCGGAGGGCGACCACGCGGCTTTTGCGCGTGTCCATTTCTATCACTGTTGCCTCCGATTGGATGACGACGCCGCGCCGCGAACAAGCTCCCGTCAGTGCTTGGAGGAGAAGGCGCGGCTCGACGTGACGCTCCTGGGGTGAAAGAACACCGCCGCACACGCCGGGACTGATCGCCGGCTCTAAGGCGTGAGCTTCGGCGGCACCGAGGCGATGCAGAGGCAGACCCAAACCCTGCTGCCAGCCGAGCGCTCCGCAAAGAGCCGCGTCTTCCGCCTCCGTGCAGGCGACTCGCAGCATCCCCGGCCCGGCAATGCAAAGCGCAGTCTCCACTTCCTCCCGGAGACTGTCCACGAAAGACGGCCAGAGGTGCAGGCTTTCCACGGCAAGTGACACGAACGGGCTGCTGCGCCCCGCTTCGGCCAGCGGCGCGAGCATTCCGGCGGCAGCGGCGGAAGCCTGTCCCGGCATACCCGCATCCAGCACTGTGACCGATGCCTGCTCGGAGGCTAGGGCGAAGGCCACGGACAAGCCGATCACGCCGCCTCCTACAATGACGAAATCCGGCGCCACCCCGTTATCCCCCAGCCATCATCTGCACCACTTCCAGCATGTCGCCGTCGCGCAAAGGCTGCTTGCCGTAACGCTCTCGCGGTACAATCTCGCCGTTATGCTCCACCACCACCATCTGCGAGGGGAGACTGATTGAGGCGAGAAAGTCAGAGATTGTCCTGGCCTCTGTTGCACGAGGTTCTCCGTTAATCGTTAATATCATTGTCTTTTACTCCCTGCGGCATCAAGAGCCGCCCGATAGGCTTGGGCTGCCGCTTGCGGGTCAGACGCCTGCATGATCGGCGACAGCACCGCGACGCCTGACGCGCCGGCATCCAGGCACAGCCCAAGATTTTGCGGCGTGATCCCACCGATAGCGATGAGCGGCAAGTCAACCACAGCGGCAATCTCGGCCAGCAGAACCCAGCCTCTCGGAACAACTTCGGGGTGGCTCTGCGACGCAAAGATCGTTCCGGCAAGCAAGTAATCTGCGCCTGCATCTGCCGCCTTTTTAGCGCCCTCCACAGAATGCACCGAGCAGCCAATCAAGAGGCCCGGCCCGACAAGCTGCCGAACTTCGGAAACCGATTGGCCGAACTCCGGCAGATGCAAGCCATCAGCCCGCATCAAGTTCCAATTCTCAGCCTTTTGCATTTTGGCGGCGTGGTTAGTCATCAGTAACTTCGGAGCCGGTATCGCAGAGCGCATCACTTCCGCCTGCCCCCGCAATGCTGCTTTAGGCGTGTCTTTGTCACGCCACTGCACGACATCCACCCCGCCAAGAACGGCCTGCCGAACGATCTGCGGCAAAATCGTCCACGGCTCCGTCACCAGCATCAGGCAGGGTACAGGGAGAACTGGCTTCATTGCACTACTCTCTTACCGTACTACGCCGTCGGTCGGGCTGCTGGCGCTGGCATAGGCCAGAACCGGCATCCGGCCTGCTTGGTAGGCTTCGCGGCCCGCTTCAACGCCCAGGCGCATGGCCTCGCCCATCGCCGCCGGGTCGGCGGCGCGGGCGATGGCCGTGTTGATCAGGCAGCAGTCCGCCCCTAGCTCCATCGCTGCCGCTGCCTCGGAGGGAACGCCGATCCCGGCATCCACGACCACCGGCACCGTGGCCTGCTCAATAATGATCTTGATCTGCTCCCGCGTTTTGAGGCCCTGGCCGCTGCCGATCGGGGAAGCCAGCGGCATGACGGTATGCGTTCCGATCTCCTGCAAGCGCCATGCAAGGGCCGGGTCTGCGTTGATGTAGGGCAGGACGATGAACCCCTCATCCACGAGAACGCGGCACGCCTCGAACGTGCCGATGGGATCGGGCAGCAGGTACTTGGGGTCCGGGATGACCTCGACCTTGATCCAGTCCGACAGCCCCATTGCCCGTGCCAGCCGGGCCGTCCGCACGGCTTCCTCGGCAGTCCGCGCTCCTGCGGTGTTCGGCAGAATGTGGTATTTCTGCCAGTCAATCTCGTCCAAAATAGAGCGCCGGGGGGCATCTAAATCAATACGCCGCAGGGCGACGGTGACGATCTCGCAGCCGGAGGCTTCCAGGGCTGCATTCATTTCTTCACCGTTTCGGTACTTGCCCGTGCCAAGCATCAGCCGGGACCGAAAACTCTTGCCGCCGATGGTCAGCAAGTCATTGTAACCGGCTTGCGGGACTGCCGCAAGCACTTCCATAACTGCCATTGCTTCTTCCCTTACTGCCATTGCTTCTTCCCTTACTGGTAGATTTCGCTGCCTTGTTCGCGGAACTCGCGGGCTTTTTCTTCTAAGCCGGCTTCGACTTCCTCTTCCTTGATGACTGTTAGGCTGGCGGCGTAGTTTCGCACATCCTGGCTGATCTTCATGGAGCAGAAGTGCGGGCCGCACATCGAGCAGAAGTGCGCGACTTTTGCGTTTTCCTGCGGCAGCGTCTCGTCATGGAACTCCCGCGCCGTCTGCGGGTCCAGAGCGAGATTGAACTGGTCTTCCCACCGGAACTCGAAGCGGGACTTGGAGATGGCGTCATCCCAGGCTTGTGCGCCGGGATGCCCTTTGGCGAGGTCGGCGGCGTGGGCGGCGATCTTGTAGGCGATCACGCCGTCTTTCACGTCTTTTTTGTTCGGCAGCCCCAGATGCTCTTTAGGTGTCACATAGCAGAGCATGGCGCAGCCGTACCAGCCGATCATGGCCGCGCCGATAGCGCTGGTGATGTGGTCGTAGCCGGGGGCGATGTCCGTAGTCAATGGCCCCAGCGTGTAGAATGGGGCTTCTTTGCACCACTCAAGCTGCTTGTCCATGTTTTCCTTGATCATGTGCATCGGGATATGGCCGGGGCCTTCGTTCATCACCTGGACGCCGTGTTCCCAGGCGATATGGTTTAGCTCGCCCTGGGTCTTGAGTTCGGCAAACTGGGCTTCGTCATTGGCATCGGCCAGAGAGCCGGGCCGCAGACCGTCTCCCAGGCTGAACGAGACATCGTATGCCTGCATGATCTCGCAAATCTCGTGGAAGTGCGTGTAAAGAAAGCTTTCTGTGTGATGAGACAAGCACCACTTCGCCATGATCGAGCCGCCCCGCGAGACAATCCCGGTCATCCGCTTTGCCGTCATCGGGACATAGCGCAAAAGAACGCCCGCATGAACGGTGAAGTAGTCCACGCCCTGCTCGGCCTGCTCGATCAGCGTGTCGCGGTAAATCTCCCACGTCAGCTCTTCCGCCTTGCCGCTGACCTTTTCGAGTGCTTGGTAAAGCGGCACCGTGCCGATAGGAACCGGGGAGTTCCGCAGTATCCATTCGCGGGTTTCGTGAATGTTCTTGCCCGTCGAGAGGTCCATGACGGTATCCGCGCCCCAGAGCGTCGCCCAGGTCATCTTCTCGACTTCCTCTTCGATGGAAGAGGTGACGGCGGAGCTGCCGATGTTGGCGTTGATCTTGACCAGGAAGTTGCGGCCGATAATCATCGGCTCGCACTCCGGGTGGTTGATGTTGACGGGGATGATTGCCCGCCCTCGTGCCACTTCCTCGCGCACGAACTCCGGCGTGACCACCTCTGGGATGGCGGCGTTGAAGGAGTGGCCGGGGTGCTGACCAACGGCCGCCGCGCGGCCTCGTCCCTGGCTTTCGCGGAGGGCGATGTATTCCATCTCCGGCGTGATAATGCCCGCCCGTGCCTGCTGAAACTGCGTGACCTGTCCGCTTCCGCGCAGTGCCAGGCGGCGCGGCGGCATCGGGAGGGTGGGGTCCGAGTGACCGGGGACAGGCCGGTAGCTCGGCGACGACGCGCCGTAAGCTGCACCCTGCCGGCACTCAATCCACTGTTGACGCAGAGGACTAAGAATGTATCTCAAAACGCAAGCGTTGGGTCAAGTTCGTGCCAGCGTCGGAACCACAGCAAGGCACACGCAAGTTTAACGGTCGCCAGATAGCGGTCTGCCCGCTTCTCGTACCGTACCAAGATCGCACGGCAGCGAGACAGCCAGGCAAAGGTGCGCTCTACCACCCAGCGGCGGGCGGGGTGGGTCTTCTCGCCCTGCACGTCGAGTTTTTCCTCGCCGATGCGCCTGATGTGGGGCACATAGCCCGCTTCTAAAACCACGGCTTCGGCAGGTGCATTAGCGTAGCCTTTGTCCAGGCACAAGTGCTGCGGTTTCTCGGTGGTCGGCATCGGACGCACCACGACCACCGCGTCAAGCGTCGCTTTCAGCAAACTGGTGTCGGGGACGTTTGCCCCGCTGATGCAAGCTGCAAGGGGCCTGCCGTGGCCCTCAACCAGCAGGCTTTTCTAATAGTTCCTCTTGACGCCAGATTTGCTGCGGTCGCAGGGACTGGGGCCGACGCACTGCTCTTGCGCCCCTTTTTACCGACCCCGCTTTGGGGGACGCCGCGTGCTTTGCCCAGGCAGCCATCGGCGGACTGCCAGTGCCAGTCCACGCCTTGCAGGTCGTCGCACTTGGTCAAGAGGACGGCCCAGAGAATGTCGAAGATCGCCTTCTTCTCCCAGCGGGCGAAGGCGCGGTAGACGCTGCTGTCATCGCCAAACTCAGCAGGCAGGTGGTTCCACTGGCAGCCCGTCCGCATTCGGTAGATGATGCCATCGAAGGCCAGTCGTTCATTGCTTCGCTTGCGTCCTGTTTTGGCAGGCGGGTCGTAGACGGTCAGGACTTTCTCGATCAACTCCCAGAGCGGGTCGGGGACGTTCCAGATCGTCGGCAACGGCTTTTTATCAGCATTCTTCGGTTCAGGCTTTGCTTCAACACTCGGTTCATTAGGTGGCATCATGCCGCCATTATCGGTTTATCGCGGCCTGCTTTTTAGGGCCGTGTTTTGAGATACATTCTAAGGCCGGAGCGTATATCAATAGTGACATCAGGATCAGTGTACGGGCCGCTGGTGTCATAAACGCACAGGGGTGCATTTTCTTCCACCCGGTCACTGTTGTGAATATGAGTGGGGGACAGCGTGATTTCGCGGTGCGGGACACGCAAGCCCGGATAAAGACGGCCCGGCGTGTAGACCTTGCGCGACGCCGGGAAGCGGTAGCCGCCGGAAACTGAATTGGGAGAAGAAATCGAGTCGGTAGATGCCATGTGATGCTCCTTCTGTTGCCATAAAACGCAAAAAGGCCGCTGCCCCGGAAAGTGGGGACAGCGGCCTTGACAGACACAAAAAGTGCAGGCAAAACAAGCTCATCCTCCGCTTTCCTACGCCGGTATGACCCGGATCAGGTTCTTGGGGTTAGTGCAATGCACTTCTCAGCCGGAAACAGTTCGCGTTTCCGGCACCCCCAGCGGTTTCTTTAATTAGTTCGCATTATAACTGCTTTTGTATAAGCTGTCAAGACCAGAACTAATCCCTTTTCATCTAAGTCGCCGCTTTTTACGGCAGACAAAACAAAAGCCGACAACCATTTATTATGGTTGTCGGCTTTTACAGTTCGCAACAAAGTCCTTGATGGGACTAGAAAGAGCCGCTGGTGAACTTATCGCAAATAACCCACCCCTGCTGACAACGCACACGTTCCCGCCCATCCAACTGGATTACGACATCATCAGGCGGAAGAGGGTTATAAAGCGTCACTGAGTCCAGGAGAGTGTTCATGTCATCATGCAGGGCTGTTCCTGAGTTCACTGAGAAATAAGCAGATGCGTTGCTGTGTGCTTCAACTACTCTAAGACATGTCTGCTTCTGCCGCCGCATCACTGTCGAAAAATGAGGCAACTATGTGCGGTATGTTGTCCCCGCTTAACGTGGGATGCATCTCCAAATAATTAAAACAGCGGACAAGTGCGGCTTTGTTTGCAGGCACAGACAAAATTTCGATCGCTTCGCCCAAGCGCTCGTCAACGATTTGCCTAGCATTCTCGTAAGCACTGGTCGCGGAGACATCGGAACTGAAGCGATTTCTGACGTACTCAACGGCCTCATTGAAATCCTGCTGGCTGGTGGGGTCGCTCGGCAAGCCGTATCCCATGACCTGCATTCCAGCCACACCAGCAACCCTGTATCTCAGTTGACTGTCTCCTGTCGTTCCCATCAAACGAACTTCGGTCCTGCCGCCGTAGATGCCCCCCTGCTCGTGAAGAGGAAGCCCGTTTTCTTCGACGGTAATGGAAATGATTTCCATATTTTGGATATGGGCTATGACAACATGGCCCGCCTCATCAGCCACCGCACGCTGGTGTAGGGAATTCGTGTCCATCACTACTCCGTCCTCGCATATGTAATCGTAGGTTATACGCTAACCTGCTACAGACGCATGTGTAGCCTTCAGCGGCGGATTTTGACCAGGCGAAGGCATGCCGCCGTCGCGCCCTCAAACTCCGTGAGTAAACTTGCGGAGTGTTGAGGCGGCCTTTGTCAGCGACAATGCGGGCGAAAACGCCTCTTCCACATCTTGAAGATATGCAGCGGTTGAACCCTTCCGCACGTCCTTGATCTGTTTGGCGGCTCCCGACAGGGCGGAACTGAAACCCAGCGCCACCCCTCCCGCCAGAGCCGCGACGGTCACGGGGTTGGAAAGCGAAACCAGGGATGCCAGAGTCGCTCCGCCCAAAGTCGTGCCACCTAGCGCAGCCATACCCGCGAGGAGCGCGGGAGCCTCCATTTTCACCTGCGCGATGCCTTTAACCGTTTCTACCCCCACGGACTTCAGGGCCTTCTTCAGTTCTTTTTGTCCTGGCTCGATGTGCTTCCCATAAAGGTCCGCCAGATGTGCTTGCATCTGTTCACGGGTGGCAGTCTCGCCAATCCAAACGTTTTTGCCTACCAGAGAGCGGATGCCCTCCTGATAGGCTACGAACTCACTATGGTGGTTCTTGCGGAACTTGATGAGTTTGTCCACCGAAATGATGCCGTCCCTCGGCAATACGGTTTCGAGTGCGAAGAAGGCCAGTTCAATCTCGATTTGTTCAGCAGTTCTTTTTGCAACGGACAAATTCGGCTCGTCAAGCAGCAAACTGGCAATCTGTTCAATGGAACCCCCATTGATTGCTAGATATTCCATGTCCGAATCGGCGAGCGTCGTATGCTGGGCGTCGCTTGCCATCTTCTCAGCAAGAGCGGTCATGTAGACATGGATGATCTTTGGATGGGCTTCCATGAATGTGCCGTTATTATGATTGCTTGTTCGCGCCAACCCGCTATGCCCCAACTGGTAGGAGAGTTCGTCGGACACCTTCTCATTGCCTAGATAATAGGTCGTCTCGCTTGAAATCTGTTCCAGGCTGTAACGCACACGCAGCAGTTCCGAGTGATTCGCTATCAGGTCACTGAACGGCCTCCCTACGATTTCTAACTGTGCTTCGGATGGGATAAGATCGGTGACGAAGTTAAGTTGATCCTGAAGTTTCTTGACGATGTCAGAGTCTTTTGGTTGGTACCCCTTCGGCTTGATACGCCCAATACGATCCCAGAAGAGGAGGCCATTCGTCAATAGTTCAGGCGTATGGAACTCAATGTACGGATAATAAAGCGTACTAAAACTTCGCATGATACTTCCCCCTTCGAAACGAGTTCATCATCGGGCAGGAACATTATAAGACGTTTCCGTATCGAAGTCAATGGCCTTCCGGCAGGCGCGGAGGATATTCAGAGCGAACGTAATCCGTTCTCCGCGAAATTGACAGCGATTTGAATAGGTCTACTGTCGTCTCTTGTCTGGTTCGTTTTCCATTTTCATAGGGTGAACCCACATTGGCGCTTTAGTGTGACCCTGAAAACACCGCCGTGCTGAATGGTGTACAGCAGCAGTGTCTCGGAGGCAGCCAGCACGGTGCCTAGGGCTTGGTCAAGCGGAACATTCGTCAAGTGTATGGTCACGATGTCAGTGTCACCGGGCACCCCCGGCGGCATGATTTCGATCTGACCTCACACGGGGTGCAGGTTAAGTGGTGCGAGATTCAGCCAGGTGGCCCTACTCACACCAGTTCCAGCCGGTGTAACTGCTCCGGGGTCGGGAATTCTCGCACTCTGTAAAGCGCCGGATACAGTTGCTGCGCTTCCATAACATCCCCTAAAACCATTTCCACCCGCGTCCAGTCCGCCATGCCCAGGATGTTAGGCTCGTTTCCACTGCTACCCCCAATGAATGCAATTCTGTCCACACGTGGCAAAAGCGCATCCACCCCTTCAGCCCAGGTCGCGACCGAGGATAAGTCCTTGTTGCTCCGGTCTTCCATCACCATGACGCTGGCAACAAAAGTGTCTACGCCCGTCTTTTTGTGCAGTGCATCCAGCAGCCCCTTCTGCTCTGCGTAATCACCCGCCAAAGTCTGCACGAATAAGCGGTGCAACGGGATAAAGGCGGGATGACCCGCCGGCGGCAGGAACGGCACCCAGCCGCTGTCCAGCCGGAACGCATAGCCTGTCATGGGCCGTGGCTGTTTCAGCGCTTCTTCCGTGAGACGCGCCATCGCCAGCAGCCCTTCAGCGTCGTCTGCCCCGGTGATCATCAGGGTGTTCCTGTTCGGCACCATCGCCACAGGACGCCCCTGCACCGCAAGGCCGCTCACGATCTCGGCAAGATGCAGACGGGACGCATCATAAACGTCATGCCAGCCTGACACGAACAGCCCTGGCCTCGGCGACTGGAAGCGGCCCCGCCCAAGAGCGAGCAGATTGTCGTTTGCGATCAGAACGGCATCCTCGAAAGTGAGGTCCCATTCTGTCAGGTCATCGGCGGACACGCTTCGGATGCTGTCGGGTTGATCGAACGCGACTTCCAGAGTCAGATGCCCGCCGCCGAGTTCGCGGAAGAGGATTTCGGGCCTTTGGGTTCCTGCGATCTCGTCGCGCAGGCACTGCACCTCAAAGTAAGTGCGCTCACGAACGCGCGGGCGTAGCGCGGCTTTGGCCTGCTCGGCATTCGGTTCCGCTTTCTCTGTCAATCCAGGAAAATGCCGTGTGAAGCCTTCAAGAACTCGGTTGCGCTGCCAGGGCTTTGCGGCAAGGTACTCCGCGAATACGTTGCCGAGGTGAATAACGATTTCTCTGTCAGAGGCTTTGAGCGAGAATGTCTCTGGATCGTATACCGCAGAGCCGAGGCCCGATTTCCGGGCAATCTGGAGAACAGCCTCAGCGAAGGCGTCTTTGTCGAGTGGCTTGAAAAGCATAGCGCCGCCCCCCAGCGGCGTGGCAATTATACCAGAGAAGAAGCACGGCGACGATAAGCAGGAGTCTGTTCGGCAAATGCCGAACAGCCAGGCATCCACTATGGTTGAACAACCCCCCGAAACCACATCCTTTAGCCCAAGCCCGGCCCCGATTGGGCGGAGGTTTCTGGCGAAACTGGTGGATCTTCTCGTGGTAGACGCTTTCTGTGGCGTACTCCTCATCGGGTTTGCTGTGCTTCAAGCCGCAGGCGTTCCCGGCACGAAACTTGCTTTGTGGCTCCTTGGCGTGTTCCTCCTGTTCAGCATTCTGTATCTCGCGATAGGAACGAGTGGGGGGCGGCAGACACTCGGCTACCGCTTGGCGGGCTTGCGCGTGGTGCTTGCCAGTTCAGCCAATGCTCCTATTGGATTTGGCCGCAGCCTTGGCAGAAGCATGCTGAACTGGGTGTTCTACGGGTTGACGCACTATTTGGTTGGGCTGGCAGATTATGTCGCCATCTTCGTTACGCCGGAGAAACAGGCGTTCCATGATCTGGCAACTAGAACGCGGGTGATCGCCGCTACTCATCCGCGCTATTCTGCCCTCGCAGCCAGCGCTGTCCTTGGCTCCGCCATTCCCTTTGTTCTTGTGTTCGGCCTAGTCCGCCCGTTCTTGATGCAGTCGTTTTATGCTCCGAGTCCCTCGATGGCCCCGACACTGCCAAAAGACACGCACTTTCTGGTGAACAAAGTCGTCTACCATTTTCATCTCCCTCAGCGCCGGGACATCGTGGCGTTTCATGCGCCGGCAAGCGCCGCTTCGTACCTGTCTTCGGGTGACGACTACGTAAAGCGCATTATCGGCCTGCCGGGCGAAGATCTGCGGGTGGCAGGCGGTAAAGTAATGATTTACGGAAAGGGTACTCTTTGGGAACCATACATCGCGATGGGTTACATGAGTGATCTGCCTCAGCCGGAGAGTGCAGATAGCCAGGACGACTGGTTCGAGAAGCGGCGTTCTTCGCTGATCAAGCACGACGGCGTCTGGTGGATTCGGATTCCGGCGGGGCAGTATTTTGTTCTGGGGGACAACCGCAACGACAGCAACGACTCGCATGTCTGGGGGTTTCTGCCACGGGCGGACATCGTTGGCAAAGCAACGTTGGTTTACAGCCCGCGCTTTGAAGATTTGTAAATCGAAGACTTATAGAAACCCGAAGTGTGCTAGATCGGCCACTTCTGCCTTCCAGCACGCCTGAATGCGGTACAGTGACATATGGCTAAAAAACCGCCTCCAGGAAAGCGCCATAATCTTCAAGATGCAACAAAGTCATTGGACGACTTCGACCGTCTGGCACGAAAGCGCCTGGGTCTTCCTCCGCCCGAAAAGTTGGTCAATCCTTCCCGCCGCCGCTGGTTACCACCTCTTCTCTGGCTGTTTCTTGCGGCCTGCATCACTGGGTATGGCCTTCATCTTCATCAAAAGCGTAGTGCAGTTGCGCCTTACCCGCAGTCACTGCTGGTTTCCTTCCTGGACGTGGGGCAGGGAGACAGTACGCTTCTGCAAACGCCCTCCGGCAAGAACATTCTCATTGATACTGGTCCTCCGTCCGCCAAATCCATGCTGTTCGCTGAACTTCAGGAACGCGGCGTAAAACGGCTGGATATGCTGATCACCACCCATCCTGACCGAGATCATTATGGAAATACTCTTGCCGTGCTGCAATGCATCCCAACAGCGACTGTGGTGGACAGCGGGTTCGTCAAGGGAAGCCTGACGCAGTATGATCTGCTGGCGGAAGTCAAACGCCAAGGCATTCCGTTCGTCAATGTTATGCAAAAGCAACTTGCCGGCACCCGTCAGGACCTAGGCGACGGGGTGACGCTTCAATACCTGGCACCGCTGGCATACTCCCCGACAGCCAACAACAACAGCATTATTCTGAAAGTCGCCTTGGGGCGCGAAAGCATCTTGCTCATGGGAGATGCCGAAGAAGACGAACGCGCTTCGCTCCTTGCCAGTGGGCAGAACGTGGAAGCGACGGTTCTCAAGGTCTCTCATCACGGCTCCCAAAACGGTACGGACGCCGCTTTTCTTGCGCGTGTGCATCCTGAAGTTGCCGTCATCTCCAGCGGCCTTGGAAATCAGTTTGACCATCCAAACCAGGCAACACTTGACGCGCTCCGTCAGGCCGGCATTCAGGTATGGCGTACTGATTGCCAGGGCACCATCACAGCGCAGACCGATGGCAGATCCATCAATGTCAGTTCATCCCGAAAATAAGGAACAACATGGCTGAGGCACACCTACTTGTCGATCAAATCGAGGGCGACTGGGCGGTCCTGACCGAAGACGCAGAAGAGGGACAAGATTATCCCGTGCTGCTGACGGCTCTCCCCGCTGGAACAAAGGAAGGAGACTGGCTGAAGACAGGCGTCCCTTTTCCTTACACCGTTTCTTCGTTCTTTGCTGCTGTTGAAGAGGGCCGCGAACAGATGCCAGATTTTGTTCTGGATGAAGGCATTCGGGAAGCCACTAAGAGCAGGGTCCAACTCCTGATGGACGAACTTTCGGGCTAATAGAATTCAAAGCATGAACATTGTAGATTTATTTAATAAGCCTTGACTTTTGGAGACCAATGAAACACATCAAAATAGACCGAACTACTGCACTTGGTTTCATCTCGCCCTTGTGCCAGCACCAGCGGTCAAACTGCCTTATCTTCCAAAATGCTATAATAATCTATGAGTGTACCACCGGGCGGCTCCGCCATGATTAACGGCGTTATTTATCAGATGCTGTGGTGTTTGCTGGAAACATCGCGTATGCACGTGCGCCAGTCCAGCCAGGGCGGTGAAGGGGAAGGCTTAGTTCAGGCAACTCTCGTATTAGAACCATCAAGTGGCGGGGATGCTGCTCTTATTCGATCAGAAAATGAATCTGTCGTTCAGTTGAAGGCACGTTCAGACGGTTCCGCATGGTCATTGCACGATCTTGTGCATGATGTTCTTCCTGACCTGTACCGGGCCGTCAATCTAGAGCGGAACCAAAAGTTCGTTTTTTTCACGGAGGGACACCAGGGTAAATGGCAGGAAGCGCAGGAGTTTTTCAGCCGGCTTAAAAGTTTGCCCGCACTTGAAGCAGGGCAACAAGTGTCAGATGTTTTAGATCCCATGCAGAGAATCCGCTTTGGAGGTTCACTCGTCCCTCCCGAACTCAGCAATAATAACCCAAAGCCGCGAAACTCAACTCTGAGCGAGCGCGATTTCTTCGAACAGATTGTACTTATACTTCGCAAGAACAAGGAGTTCGCGAAGGAGCCGAAAGACGTAACGCAACATCGTCTCTTGAAACTGTTGACCCATTTGGAGTTTCGCTGGGATGAGACACAGAGCGCTCTACGTGTTCGTATCCTTCAGCACTTGCGGCTCATCATAGATATTCCCGACACTGCGGAAGAGACTTTACGCTCCTTGATAACCGCGTTGCAAGAACGGGCAACCCGTGGCAATGCGCCAATAGAGGCCAAAGAATTCTTCCACGAGCATGGGCTGAGTGGAGCGCCGTTAGTCAGGCGACAGTGGCCGCGTCTCATTGACGCGGCCACAGTCATGCTAAACGAGCGGTTGACGGCCTTGTTTGACTACAGTAGTTCACAAGATGTGCGCTCTGACGACATAAACCTCATGGATGACTCCAATGTGTCTGCATGGCGACGCGGTTCAGCATCATGCCTCGCATTAAGTGGCGAGAGTGGTCAGGGCAAGACATGGCGTCTATGTGGCCTGTCATGCGCTCTGAGCGCAACGGCTCCGGTGGTCGCTTTTCAAGGGGGGCGGAACGCCAGGCAGATTTCTACCGACGCCGCTCATGAGTTTTGGTTCAACTTGTGTAACCGTAATGATCACCCACGCCTGGATCAAATTGCTCGGCGCTTACGCGAAACGGGTACGGTTCCCTCCGGGGATTGGCTGTACATTGTAGTGGATGGTGTAGTGACAAGTGGCGAAGCAACCGAACTGTGCCAGGAGTTTGCTTCAATTGATGGGGTGAGGCTGGTCTTCACTACGTCGCCTGAAGTTGCGGATTATGTTGCACAGAAGCCCGAACTGAAAAGTGTTGTGGTTCTTCCTGTGGTGGACTTCACCGAGGAAGAAGTTCGACGTTACGTTGTTAATAACGATCCCATCCGCTGGCATGAAATTCCATTCGAT
The DNA here is from genome assembly GCA_965277885.1 of Capsulimonadaceae bacterium. Lineage (GTDB taxonomy): Bacteria > Armatimonadota > Armatimonadia > Armatimonadales > Capsulimonadaceae > JANXMY01. The sequence continues at coordinate 3,526,222 of CBDIDS010000003.1, forward strand.
CTCCAGCAGATCATCCGCCGTCCGCTTCTCGCCCGCATCTACCGCGATTTATCACTGTCTGGTGGTTTCGATGGCAAGAACGAATACGCTCTTTATGACACTTACTTCCGCCGCCATTTAATTCAGGAACTTTATCATGCAGGTTTTCCTGGGGCTGAGTTGTTCCTGATGCGGGCTGGCCTCGCCATATGGGATGGATGCCAATATCCTTGGACTTCCAAAAAACTTATCCAAACCTTCGGTTTTTCTGAGGCTCTATTAAGCGATCTGTTGCAGCGTGGCTGGCTTCGCAAAGACATTCGCAATCGCTTCTCGATCTGGCACGACCGGCTTAAGGAGTGGCTTGTCGCTCATGCACTAGCGGAAGATCTAGAAAATGGGGAGCGTCAAGCGGTAGATGTGGGTGAAGCACTGGCGGTCATTATCTCTCATGGTTTAGGATTTGGCGTACAAAAGTTTGATGCTCACCGGCTAATGGCTTATGTGCCGATGGATCTGTGCTGGCAACTGTCACAGCGGCAAAAAGATAATTCAGCGCTTCCATCGATTGTTGACACTGTTCTTGCTACAGTGGAGGATAAATCCGGCGACTTCCCGATTGCTGAAACGCTTTACACAAATTTGCTGCCGACTATCGGATCTGACATTGCTCCGGCCCTTTTCTTGCGCCTGCTCAACTCCAGCCGAGACCACAACGACTGGCTACGACGAAAATGGATAACGGCTTGCCTGATCCAGTTGGAAACGAAAGCCCTAGTTCCTACTGCGATTAGTCTGTTGACTCACGAGGATCGAGGGATTCGTCACAGCGCCATCGAGATATTAACGTGCCATCCAGCAGGTATTTCTTTACCTCCCCTATGGAATTCTTACCAAAAAAGGATGCACCAGTACACTCACCAAAATGCCGCTTCGGATAAAAATAGTTTGGAAGAACAGCCTGAATCATCATTTCAGAGAGATGATGAGTGGGAAATGACACTTCTACGCCGCGCACTTCGGGCTTCCGTCGCACTTGATGTCATTTGGCTCAAGAAAGAAATAGATCGCGTTCCACAGATTGCACAGGTAACAAGCCAGGAAGGTGCATATGTAGATGTTTTGATCAGCCTCACGCGCCATACTGAAGATGGCGGGGCGATTTGGCGGGATTGCAAGGAGAGTTTGCGACCGTGGGTTGCGAACGATGACCACCGACATTCCCACTGTGCGAGGGAATTTGTTGAGGCTGTCTTCGACTGGAAGGACACCAGTGAAGTTGCCTGGCTTCGCAACCGCGCGAAAACTGACACAGATCGTTTGGGTGCATGCTGCATACGCGTTCTCGCCAGAATTGCTCCTGGCGAGGCGTTGGAAGCCTTGTCCGATCTCCCATTGGACCAGGTACGGTCTAGCGCCAGTTGGGGATTGAATTATCTTCTTGCACAAGATTTGGAGGCGACACGGGAAAGACTAACAGAACTGTTAAAAATTGACAGGGATCATAGATCGAGTTATCTGGTTCTGTTTGATCAATGGCCGGAACTGTTGTCAACAGTTACACGAGATTGGCTTTTGGATGATGAAGAGCCTTCTGGAGAAACGGATACTAAGATTGATTTCAAGTGGCAATTTGTCGATCGTTTAGCCGACACAAATGATCTCCTTTCTCTTCAAATCCTATGGCGAAATGCCGGTGGAGAAGTGGAGGAGCGCCTTGTTGATCAGTGTGTCAATGCTGACACCACACACAATCCATATTTGGAGAGGTTAAGTCGTGCTCTTTTCAAGATGGCTGGTTCCGGCTTCACTCGAATTATCAACTATCACATCGCATCCGACGCTTACTTCACACGAGTTGAAGGCATCAAACAGGCACTTTTGAGACCAGACGAGAAGACAGTTCGGCTATTGGAAGGATTAGCCCTTTACGACAATCAGCGAGTTGATATGAGGCAAACTGCTGGAACGCAAAGCGAGTCGGGTCAAAAAGACTCTCTCGACATTTACGCTTATCTTTCCCAAACAGCCTTGGCTGCGATTAAGGCATACAAACCTTTGATCGCGTCCGTGGTGTTGAGAGCAAATAAAACTGGACTCGACGTGCTCAATGAAACCGGTGGCAATATAAGGTTTTCAGACGACGATATGGCTCCAGCAATCCAGGCAATCAACGACAACCCAAAGAACCCAGGTGCAATCTTTGCTCTCGGCGTAGGGAGACGGACGGATTATGTTCCTTTCATTGTGAGTGTTCTGAATGCGGAAAGAGTAGAAGTAGACAATGACATAACTAATGCTTGTCATTATGCGTTAGCGGTCATGCCTAATCTGCCGGCAGAAGCAGTAGAGGCGCTCGCTCTTCGGCTTCCGCACACGCATAGCGGGTGGCTTCTTCTACCTCCATTGATGAACAATCCGTCAGGATCGGCTTTGCAAGTTCTTGTAGAGTACCTGCGTACCGGGCTGATGATGTTTCGGACAGGCCCTTATTCAGTTGCCAATGTGAACACTCTTGCCGAGGTAGCGGAGTATCTGTTAAAAAATCTTGAGCATCAGGCCGAAGCCGTTGTGTTATGTAAAACACGTTTTTGTGAAGGACAAGAACTTGACTCTGCGTCCCAACGAATCGTGATGGAACTTGCTCCCTTTGCGAGAGAATATGACTCTGTGCGCGAGGTGCTGGATTGTCAGCAAGTTCGTGACTACCTCTTGCTGGCGGCCTTTCGCCCTGGCATCTTTGACGGGACTCAAGTTGTGCTTGGTCTTGCTGCATTTCATCCTGGCGATGCTTATGCCGCTGGTCTGAAAATATTACAGAACGAAGCCGCTCAGAACAGGCATAGGGATGCTCCTTGGCTGCTGCTGGATTTAGATCAGAATAAAGCAGTTTCTGATCTTCTGAAATTCATGGCTCTGGGGAAGCCGTCGCAAAGTATCCGCCACTCCATTGCTCAAGCACTGGCAGGAAAAACATCAAGTAATCCAGATATTTGTAAAGTAGTTTTGAACCGCGCTTCGGCGGCCTCGTCCCGTGAGCGTTCTGACGCTTGCTATATACTAGGCTTTATGCACCCAAGCGAGGATGTAATGACGACAGTGAGTGTTGCGCTCACTGATGAAAATATCACCGTCTTCCGAGCGGCATGCGAGGCATGGCACAAACTCGATACGGCTCGTCATGTAGAAGAACTCGTCAAAGCATTTCTAGTTGAGGATGACAAAGCAAAACGGTGGGTTCTGCTGGATGCGGCTCTTGAGACAGGGGATCCTGGGGAGTCACAGCGTCCCGCCCCTGGCTGGCTTGAGCGAGCGGCGGTCCATCTTACAAGACTTGAATGGGATTATATTGCTGTAAAATTGAAATCCCGTCGTGAACAACGTGACCAGGATTTGGAGCGCACCGATAGGCTTCGGGATTTCGAGTGATATTTCTTCAAAGTAAGTCATGATGAAAAAAGTGCGGAGAGACTTAAAGTTCATTGGATAGGTTGAACTCGATGACCCCCTGGCAATACATTGAACTTTATGGGCTGTGGCTCGTGCTGATTGCGGTTCATGAGGCAGGACATCATCTCGCCGGTGCCCTGGTCGGCTACCGCTGGAAAGGCTGGATCGTCGGGCCGTTCCAGATGTCACGCGAGACTGTTGGCGAACGGATGCGTTTTAGTCTCTCGAAGACGCTCTTCAGCGGACGCGCCCTCGTCTTTCCCCACGAAAGCGACACGCTGAAGCACCGGGCTATCTTTATTTTGGGTGGCCCGCTTGCCACGCTCTTGCTTGGCGTAGGACTGCTGGCATATTACCTGCACCTGCCTGAAGAGCAGCAAGACAAAGCAGTCATTTTGTTGACAACAATTGGGCTATCCGGCTTATTTGTTCTTAGCAGCGCTATTCCGCATAGCCGCAACGGCTTCAAGAGTGATGCAACCCGGCTCATTGAACTGTGGAAAAGCAGAGATCGGGTGGCCCGTGATACGGCGCTGATGACGTTAGTGAAAGCGCTCCAAAAAGGCCAGCGACCGCGTGACTGGGACGAGGGCTTTGTGAAGCGGATGACGGCGCTTCGCGATGGGAAGACCAATGAAGCACTGGCGGCGCATTACGGGTTTTACTGGGCGGCGGACCGGTCTGACTGGGTGCAGAGCGGGCAGTACCTTGATCGGGCGCTTGCGCTTCGGACGACCTTATCGGATGTGTTTCGGGCGATGGTCGCGCTGGACGGTGCGTATTATGTAGCACTGTTCCAGCGCGATGCGGCTGCGGCCCGTCGGCTGCTGACGGAAGCGTCCGAAGCCAAGGCCGAGGACGAAGAAAGCCGGGCGGCTCTCCTGTCTATGACGCTACGGGCTGAGGCGGCAGCGCTTCTGGCCGAGGGCAGGCCGGAAGAGGCCACTGAGAAAGCCCAGGAAGCGCTTGCGTCACTGGCGTTTGTGAAGGCCAATGATTGCGCTGACCGGTTTTTGATTGAGCGAGTGATTGCTTCTTGCAATACGTCGTAGGACTCATTGCTGGTTTTTCGGTTGTCTTTGGGGTGCTGAAGCGGTTCCAGCAGACTTCCGCCGAATACTTCGCATTGCCAGAAGCCAGGACTGTTTAGCGAAACGTGGCAGAGAATATTCCCGCCGGGATCAAGAATGAGTACAGAAGGATTGGGATATTGAACACACTCTGGCACAAATACTTTCTCGCTGCCATTACCACTGCAATAATCGTGACGCCAGGCATTGCATCCACACCTGGATCATCCAGGGCACCAGACCCAGCGTTCCGGCCCGTTCTGTCTACCTTGATCGGCCACACGACCATTCCGATTCTCCTGCCGTCCTGGCTGCCGGCCGAAGCCACAGGTCGGTGGGCGAACAGTGCCGCCGAAGCCGACTTCTACGACGTGTGGCTCCCAAACAAGTCAGAACACCTCGGAAACGCCCCGCATGACTGGCACACGGTGGAGGCCCAGCGCGTCGGCCCAAAGACGCCGCCGGTGGAAGGCGTACCTATTGCTCTTTCCGGGGGGAGGACCGGTTACTACCAAGCATCCGAGTGGGCAGCCCGTCCGTCCTCTGCAACAGTGACATGGACTCAGAAGGGCGTCCAGTACACGGTGAGTGAGTATAATGGCTCGAAGGAAGATGTCGTTCGCATGGCAAACTCAATGGTCGTCGTCGGCGGCGGACTACCACCGCTGCTTCGACGGGCGCTTCCGCAACTTCGCGCCACCGGGGTCAGGCCCGTTCTGCTTCCTACCTACCTTCCCCCGCTGGAAGGCTTCCTTTGGGGTCGGTACGATATAAAGCCGGTCATGGATGTCATCGCGGAACCAAACACCTACACAGTAGCGTTCTCATCGCGGGCCGATGTAGATGAGGCTGACATGGCATATTTTGAGGCGGACCGACTTGACCAATACAGCGGTGCTCTGGATGGAATGCCGGTTACCCTCTTGATGCCGAGTTTTGGTCCAGGGGATCGCCGTCTGCCGAGAGTGCCGGTACGAGCCGGGTATCGGGCGGCGGATCCAAAGAATTCGGCTTCCACGGCAGGGATTTCCTGGGATGTGGGGAAGACGCGGTACACGTTGATTTGGCTTGGCGGCTCCCGGACGCAGATAGTTCGTATGGCAGAATCGTGTGTACCCGTGACGTTCAGTGCGAAAGCGAGAAGACAAACTCGTACCGAGACGCGATGAGAAGTCGGCCTGCTTCGCGCGTGAGAAGCGCGAAGCAAGATCAAGCCCATGCCTAAAACCTTGCCCTCCACCGTCAATCTTGCCGAAGGCTTCATCCTCACCGATCGCTTGGACACCAACCACTGGCTGGCCTACAAAGACGATCAGCATGTTTTTGTTTCTCGCGCAGATGGCCGGGAGCGTCGCCCCGTGTTCAGCGAATCGAAGACATCCATGGCCTGTCCACTTGTCTGGAGCCGGGACGGTAAGACGCTCTTCGACGTCCAGGAACAGATTGTCGCCATCGATGTTGCCACCGGTGAGGTGCGAGCCGTCACTGACTTCCCCCAAGAGCAGCACTTCAGCGTCTATTGGAACCTCAGCCTTTCGCCGGATGAGCGCACCCTCTTTTTTCGGCAATCGTTGCCCAATCCTGAGAACAACCGCGCCCGGTCGCGCTTCTGCACCATCGGGACCGACGGCACCGGCTTTCAGGTGGTTCAGGAGGACCCTGAAGACGCGCACCTCTGGTTTGCCGCTGTCAACTGGCCGAGCCGCCAGGTTATCTATTCTGTCACACGGAAGGGCGGTGCAGATTTCTGGATGACCAGCCTTGACGGCGGCAGCCCGCAATTGCTACGCGAATCACCCACGACGGTTCCGGAACCTGTGCTGTCGCCGGACGGAACCCAAATTGTTTTCTCCGGCTGTCCGGGGTTGCACTTGATCTCTGTGCCAGGCGGCAGCCACCGCCTCCTGTCTTCGACCGGCAATTCACCCGCCTGGTCACCAGACGGCAACCAGATCGCGTTCATGAGCGACGACAATGAACTTTGGCTGACGGAACTGGAAAGTGGTGCCTTCTCGAAGATCGCGTGGATGGCGGGGCGCAACTTCCCGAACAGCCGGCGTGGCGGCAGTTACGCGACGAAGCCGGTATGGTCGCCGGATGGCAGACTCTTGTGGTTTCGGCTGACAAAGACGCACTGCCTGCGGAAACCGCGCGATTCAGCGTCGCTGGACAGGTTCCTGGCGTCCGAGCAGTTCCTGGCGCTCCCGGAAGCACAGCGCGAATCCATGCGCCGCCGACACATGGAACAGCAACACTGGCACTTTTCTCACAAGTACGGCGTGGTGGATTTTGCAGGAAATGAAGTTTGGCTGACGGACGGGTACGTGCGAGATGTGGCGTGGGCACCCTAACGTGTGGCGACTGAAAGGAATGGCAGCACCGGGGCGAAAATCCTTCGCCCCGGTGCTGCTATCTCATCCTTTAATTCCCTGCTTGGTCGTGCCTTGTTTATTCTCAGTGGGAGAGCAAAGCGGATCAACGGCCCGGTCTTCTGCCTCACCGGCCAAATCTTTTGCTCTAGCCGCGAAGTTCAGAGGGGTGTACAGGGTGACGATGCTTTCTGCTGTCTGCCTCACCCGTGCGCGGAGAGCAGGCGGTTCCACAACCTCTATCCGGCCCCCCAGTTGCAAGATGAAGTCACACGCCTCGCCTTCGGTCTCGAACATCACGGACAGTAGGGTCCAGCCGTTTTCGCCCACCTCTTCTTCCCGCTCGATGCGAGGGCTTTGAGACCGACGCAGCCGCGTCAGCAGTTCCGGGGCGACGCGCACGCGGGCCGGATAACACGGAACACTCGCCTTTAGTTCGGCCACCGATTGCTCCCAGAAGGTGGCGAGGCTGAAGCCCTCGGGACGCACACACGGCTCCTCCGTGACTTGTGCCTGCTGGACCCGCGACACCCGGTACGAGCGCATCTCGCCCTCGACCGCCCCCACAAGATACCAAATGCTGCCCTTCGCGACCAGCCCCAGCGCATCGGCCCGGCGACTCACCGCCGTCCCATCCGCCCGTTGATAATCCATTTGTACCCGACGCTCCCGCCAGACCGCATCCTGAAGCACGGGCAGCCAGGGAAATGCTTCATCCGACTTGTACCAGCCTGCACCGTCCACATGCAGGCGCTCGCGTGTGTACTTCATGTCTTGCTGCGATGCGGCCGGTAAAGATGCCATCAGTTTGATGAGGGCGGCATCGGCAACCTGGCCCATCCCCAGATCGGTGAGAAGACGGGAGGAACGGATAAGAAAAAGGGTTCGGGCTTCCGCCACGTTTAGCCCCGTCAGGTCGGTGCGATACTCCTGAAGCAGATGCCAGCCGCCTCCGGCTCCCCGCTCTGCCGTCACGGGGACGCCTGCCGCGCTGAGGGCCTCCATGTCCCGGAGCACAGTCCGCTCGGACACTTCCAGCCTTTCTGCCAATTGTCGCGCCGTCAGCCGTGTGTTCACCTGGAGCAGCAGCAAGATCGAGAGAAGCCGGTCAGCACGCATGAGTTTTCGCTCCATGATTGGTTTTCTTCATAAAAAGATGTCCGAAGATATTCTTCATTGTACCAGGCATACACGACAGGAGGTGTCAGGAATGGGCGCGTATACTGAAGTCGTCGGGGAAAATTTCACAAAGGGGAACTGCGATGACAACACTGGAGAACAAGCCGCTAGAAGAGAACAAGCCGCTGCAAGGCAAGATCGCCGTGGTGGCAGGGGCGACGCGGGGCGCGGGCAGAGGCATTGCTGTTGAACTGGGGGCGGCGGGAGCGACCGTCTACTGCACGGGACGCAGCGTCCGGGGGCAGGCATCTCCAAGCAACCGACCCGAGACAATTGATGAGACGGCTGAGATGGTGACGGCACAGGGCGGCGTCGGCATTGCAGTCCAATCCGACCACACCGTTGAGGAGCAGGTTAAAGCCTTGTTTGACCGCGTTGCACGGGAGCAGGACGGGCGGCTGGACATCCTGGTCAACGATATTTGGGGGGGCGAGGACATGACCGAATGGGATACGCCGTTCTGGGAGATGGACACGGCGCAGGGCCTGCGACTGCTGGAACAGGCGGTTCATACGCATCTTCTCACAAATCGCTGGGGGGTGCCGTTGATGGTCAGCCGCGCTTCGGGGTTGATCATCGAGGTAGGGGACGGCACGACTTATGACTATCGCGGTTCGTTGTTCTACAGTTTGGTAAAAGTCTGCGTTATTCATGCCGCCAAGGCAATGGCGACGGACCTCCATGAGAGGGGGCTGTCCGGCATTACGGCCCTAGCGCTGACGCCGGGCTATCTACGCTCGGAGTGGATGTTGGACCACTGGGGCATGACGGAAGAGCAGTGGCAGGAAGGCGTCAAGGCTGAAGGCTTCCAGTACGCAGGAACCGAGTCCCCGCGTTACATCGGGCGAGCAGTGGTCGCGCTGGCCGCAGACTCGAACATCGCTGCGAAAGCGGGACAGGCACTTTTCACCGGGAGCCTGGTGGACGAGTACGGCTTCACCGATCTGAACGGGCAGCAGCCTCGGTTTGGCTTGTGATGGACTGAGGAGGATAAGCATAGGGCCGGCTCGCCTTCCGGTTCCTTCCCTGGCTGGGGGACAATGCTCCCCGGCACTGATTGCTGTATCTGATTGCTCGGCAGTAGAGCCGCAGGCTGCCGTTCCAGGCGGCCCACTTTTTTGTCTAACTCTCATTTTGCCTGATCAGTGTCAGAAATCGGCGCATATGCTGAGGCGGCAAGAAAGACTTCACGCAAGGAGAACTGTTATGACAACACTGGAGAACAAGCCGCTGCAAGGCAAGATCGCTGTCGTCACGGGAGCCACTCGCCATGCGGGGCGGGGCATTGCCATAGAACTCGGCATGGCCGGGGCCACCGTGTACTGCACCGGACGCAGCGTCCGAGGGAACCCGTCTCCGCTGAACGGGCCGGAGACCATTGAAGAAACAGCCGAGATGGTCGATGCCGCCGGCGGAAAAGGGATCTGGGTCCAGGTTGACCACACCGTTTCCAGTGAAGTTGAGGCGTTGTTCGACTGCATCCTGAAGGAGCAGGGAAAAATTGACCTGCTGGTCAACAATATTTCCGGCGGGGGCGGTGCCGGAACCTCGTTCTTAGAGACGCCTTTAGAAGCCGGTCTTCAGCAGATCGTCCAGGGTGGGCACTCGCACATTATCGCGACGCACATTGCCGCCCGCAAAATGGCGGAAGCCGGGCATGGTCTGATCATCAGCATCAACGATCACGAATGGGACCCTCCGTTCTACGGGATGGAGAAAGCCCTGATCAACCGGCTGGCGCTCAGTGTCGCGGGCGAACTCTCGCCGAAAGGGGTTGCGGTAATCTCGCTTCATCCGGGCGCGTTCTTTCAGTGCTTCAACATCATGACAAAAGAAGCGTTGCAGGCGGCCGTGGAGCGGGACCCGGATGTCGGCAAGTGTCACACGCCGCGCCTGATCGGCCGCGCCGTCGTTGCGCTCGCGTCGGACCCCGCCGCGCTCCAGAAGACAGGCCAATCGGTCAAGATGCGGGACCTTGTTTCCGAGTACGGCCTGACGGACATCGACGGAAGGCAGACCGGCGAGCATTGGTGAGACGAGATGTGGCAGTTCTTGCATGGTACACAGGCCCGGTAGGGCAGTGCCAGTTTCAAGAGGGAAATGCCTCTGTTGACACTCGCGATACAGATATGAAGAATGGTCTCCTGCCCCAAGAACGGTCAGTAACGCAACGAAGGCCGCTGCGATCATTCTCAGCGGCCTTCGTTATTAGCGATAACTCCTAAAGAGGGGCCAAAAAGAGCCTCCGATGAGGTTATCGCAAATAACTTCCTTTTTCTAACCACCCACACTTTCCCACCGATTGAACTCGACTACGACATTGTCAGGTCGAGGCGCACCATGCGTCGGCGGGGCGTGATGGTCACTCACGGCACGATGGGGTAGCAGGGCGGGTCAGCAGGTGCAGTTTTATATTCCTGGAGGTGGTGCCGTTCCTGGAAGTACTACCCTTAGAACTCCCACATGACTCGATTGTACACCTATCAGTTATAGTTCCGTACTTTCGGAGAAGTGCCGCGCAATGTATTGAAAATGCCTGTTCAGGATGCTGTTCTTAAATGGGCATCTTCACTGTAGCCGCGTTCTTGTTCCAATGCCGTCTTTCTTGGGATTCCACCATAACTGCTCGGCGTTGTTCGAGTAGGGAGCGGCGAGGCATTGAGGCGGAATGAAAAACGTCGACTGGTCTGATTGAGATGGCATTGTTATAATAGGCTGCTCTATCGTCGCGGAATTATTAGTAACCCGCCAGCCCAGCGGAAACTCAGGATTTACCGAAATGTCCAACCGTAAACTCCAAGAAATCTTCCTTAATATTGTAATCTGACCAGAGTGTTCATCTTTTGCTGCGAGCCATGTGGTTAACTTTTGCGCCCGCTTTAGATGTTGTAGTTCCAACTTAGGACCTTCTTTTTTTCCATCTGGCGGTAGAGGTTCGCGCCAGCCGACGTTGCCGCTTGGAATATCGTCACACGACACCTCAATATCGCGATCAATGACTCCACTGATCCCTGTCACTCTTTGATGATCATTGTTTGCCCATGGAGGATCTGTACCATCAGAATCGGAAATGGGGTAAGATGGCAATTCAAAGTTAGTGAATGCCCGCTTATAATCGAAGCGCTCATCTTGAGAGTCAACCTGCTGAATGAAGCCAACAGTAAAAGATACGCCGGCAGGAATAGTACAGCGAACTGTAGCATTGCACTTAAAGGCAGGCGACACGAAACCAAGTGTTGCTGGGTTCTCGACTACGGTAGCAGGATGCTCATCTATAGTTGCTCGGATGCTTGTTACCGTAAAGTCACATGTGACTGTCGAAGGTCGAGATGAGATGCCCGCTTCTCCTAATACCGTAGTATCCGCGAGTGCCTGATAAACCGATCCAAGCATCGTCAAGATGAATATCGTCGGGACGATCAATTTCGCTTGCGAGGCCATAGCCCAATCCTCCATTCTTGCATGCTCTATATTCGTTCCTTCGCAGGGAAGGAAATTTTGGATTACGACATCAAACTCAGGCCCATCACGCCGTAGCGCGTTATTATGATGCTTGACCCTGTGGAGACCCTGTGGCTCGTCAACGTATAGAGGGTGCTAATTAGGATGGGGACAGCCGCTATGCCTTGCGCCCTCTGTTCAACAGTTTAAGATTGTCCTGCCCGAGTGCAGCGAGTTCCATTAAGTGTTGTTGTCTAATTTGTTGTACTTGGGCTTCCACCCTCGTACCGATTACGGCGTGGCTTTCTCTTGGTTGGTCTCTGTGTGTCTTCTGATCGTTGACAATCAGCCGCTTTGCGTACACCGTCCGGAAGGCGCTGACCAACTCCACAGGGATTGTGTCCTTCTCGTGCTTGATCATAAGTTCCCGCAACTTCAGGTAGATGATCTCGACGGCAGCGCGTGACTTCGTCTTCTCTGCGAAAGCCGCTAACTTCTTTTCGTGTTCAGGTAGTCGGAGATCGGCGTAGAGAACGCGGAGCAGGAGTTCCTTAAAGTCGTTCCCCTCACACAAGTGGAGCGCCTCTTCAATGGTTCTCTTGAGGCTTTGACTTCCGATGTTGCTGGACAAGAAGTGCTGCCCACCCAATGTGAACAGGTAGGCGAAAACTGTCTGGAAGTCTCCGTCTTCGATCAGTGTGCAGTAAAAGTGGATCGCCTCCAAATTGAGTTGGATGTGGAAGTCCAGAATGCGGTCCAGCAACAGAACTTTATCATCCCCAGCCAAATTCTCCATGTTGCGAAAGACGTTATAGAACGCCTTCAGCCCATAGATGACCAAACCCAACCGTTCCGCGTCGGTGGTCGGGGCTTTCATGCGCGAAATGTCCCTGCGGTTCCGTTCGTACTGTTCCTTATCCCGAGCGAAGTCATCGTCCTGATCGTGATAGTCCACTCGGGTCTGGATGTCAGCAGTGGCGACCTTCTCGGCGACCTCGCTGAGATCATGCGGTAATAGAACGTCCTGAATGTATGCGTCAAGGTCACTGAGCGTGAAGGCTGACTTGGGACTACTGTACTGGCCGATCAAGTCCATCAAGCGGTGGGGCAACGCACCATTGTCGCGGACGAGGCCGCCGTACAGAGCGAGGGCATTAGAAACCTCTATGGCCTCGAAGAGTGTGTCCGTATGCTGGGCGACTTCGGCGATGCCTTTGTCAAAGGCGGTCGCAAGGTAGTATTCCAGGAAGATGTAACGGGTAAAGGCAATCTCGTCATCGACGTATTTCAGGATGCCCGCCGCGACCAGCCCCTGTATGAACTTGTCGGCCCTCACCTCAAGCAATAACTTCCCAAAGAAGTCTGTGACGATCTTTTCGACGCGGGATGTCGGCAAGGCCGTCACCCCCTGCGCCGCGCATTCGGCGGCGAGAATTGCTAAGATACGCTTCTTGTTGTAAAGAGCGTCAGTCGAGGAATTGTCGCTGTGGCTGAGGCGATGGCTTTCGACGGTTTGCAAAAGGTGAAGAAAGGAGAGACTTGTCCTTTCCTCCCCGACCAGTTGAAAGACGGAAAGATACAGAATAACCACCATGGGCGTCGCGGGTAGATCAGTATCGCGTAGACTGTTCCGGATGAACTCGTAGGCTACGTCAATTTCACAGTCCTCCTTGCTAAAGAATGTCTTTACAAACTCGCGGATACGACCTGGCCCCCAATGAGCAATCCGATAGAACGACCAATCGGCTAGATCCTGACGTGCTGCCGCCGCGTCCAGTTGTAGGTGATTGTCCGTGCAGACTATGAACCGCCATCCTGGGTTGTCTGTAGCCAGCATCGTGAACTCCTCAAGGGGAGCGTCCCCATCCGCGAGGTGGTCTACGCAGAAGATGATCTCGGCTGGGGGCGGAATGTCCTGAAGGCCCGCTAGTGTTTCTGTAAGTGCCGCCCTGATTTTTTTCTTGACGTCGATTTTCCGAGCACGATCAAAGTTCACATAGACGGCGACGCGGCTTCCTCCGTTAGTGCTGGCGGCGGCGTTAGTTGATGATGCAAGCGCTTGAAGAAGGATCGTCTTCCCCACCTCGCGCGGTCCATGAATAAGGGCATTGGTATCCAGAATGGGCATGATGTCTGGTAGAGGAGTATGGACAGGCATTGCGCCTTTCCACTCAACCCGCTGCACCGCTGGAGTCACATAGATCGGGTCGTCCGTCTCCTGGAACTCACGAAGGTTTTTCTTGAACACCGAGTCAATAGCAGTCCCCACCTCAGTGATGCGCTGGCAGAGCGCCCCCTGTGCGAAGAGCGTCAGGTTGTTTGACGCGATCTGAAACGTGTGCTTGCCGTCAGGAGCGTGAAGAGTATCTTTATCAAAACGAGTTCCGATTCGGACGAACTTGCGGTAGTGTGCCGTGATTGTCTTCTCGCGATAAGATACCTCGTAAATGTTGTAGCCAACGACATCCGCTCGGTTTTCACTCATAGCGGGCGCGGATAACATCAACGAGTCGCTCTGCGGTGTCACCTCACGCTGCGAAAGCGGGACATGAAGATGTCCTGTCAAAATGAGGTCTAATCCATTCTTCAGATCAGCGACGCTTTCGCCCAGTTCTGCGGGGTGGAGCCAGTCAAAAGGATGATGAATTAGGCCAACCTTAAGATGGCAATCTTTCAACGCCTCAAGGGCAGGCAAAACCTGCTTGGCGGTGAGAAACAGGTGTCCTCTGTCTGACGACCCCGAACATCGCCATGCCGAGTTCAGGCAGGCGAACCCGAACGTCAGGCCGGCGGCATTCAACTTCTGAACCCGGAAGATCGCGGGATCTTCTTTTAAAAATGTCTGGATAAAGTTCGAGTAGTTTTCCAGACGTTTGAGACTGTGCTGCGGGTGTTCCAAGACGGCTTCCGCATCCTCAACGGTGTTGAGCCGCCTCGTGATCCCATCTTCAGTGAAAGGATCGATGCTGTCCCTGTCAACATCGTGATTACCAGGGATGAAAAACATCTTCTCCTTTGGTATCTTGAAACGCCGTCTTAGCGGAGTGAGTAACAGCCGTTCGGCCAACTCATATTCTTCAGGTTTTCCCGAAAAAGCCAAGTCGCCCGTGAATAGGATGGCATCTATTGGCTGGTTCAGGTTGGCGAGGTCGTTCAGAAACGCATTAACTCTTAGAGTGATCTGCTCCTTTTGGGAGACCCTCGCGTGCAGGTCGGAGATGTGAACGAGACGGACAATTTGAGACATAAGGCAATTTCTCGCAGATGGACTTAGTTGGCGGAGCACTACTGATGAAGTTTATCATAAAGATCGCCTCATGTCAAACGCCCGTTTGGTTCACCCTTCTATTTGTTATTCCTCACACCCGCATTTTTCTTCACGTTGGCTCGCGTCAGGGTCACCTAAAATAGTCGTCTCTTCCTTACAATGTGCAGGCACATGGGCAAACAGCCTCCTCTTAGCCGACCGCATGGGCTGCCTGACAAACGTCCCAGTAACGGAACCAAGGCTGACACTAATGCTTCGTGGAGGAGGCGGCCAACGCTCGTCGCAGTATCCTTTAAATGCTCGGAACACCTTGGTAATGCCCCTCCCCCCTAGCAGCCGCAAAGTATTAAGATTAGGAGTTACGCAGTTGGTTGTAAAACAATGGTCGGCTTCTGTAAATAGCGTCGGATCGCTTCCCGAATAAGGCCCGCTTTGGCGGCGTAGCCGCTGATGCCTGTCTGCAAGCGATGCGCTTCGAGGCGCACGAATGCCCGCAAGGACAGCACGATGTGGCACTTTTGGGCCGTTGCGCTTCGCACCTGCGCCCGCTCGACGCCACAGCACTGCTTCAACTGGCGGTGGTAGTTCTCGATGGCGAACACCTGGCGTGAAAGGTCACGGCGGTCGATCTCTTGCATCGTCAGGTCATCCGTCGCCCAGTGTTCCACGTCGCCGTTTGGAGCAACCGTCCGAAACACTTGGATAAACCCGAAGCCTTTGAGGTGAACCCTGCGCCCTTGCTCAAAACGCTCGGCGACGGCGATGTCTACGTCCGCGACGGCTTTGTTGCCTGTGTCATCAGGGTCTACTTGGCGGTTGCTTTTCAGCCTGGTTAAGAAGTGCCAGCCATGCCCGCGCACCGCTTTGAGGTTGGCGAGGCTGCTGTACCAACTATCGAAGCAAACGTACTTGGGGCGGAACCCGCGCTCTTTCGCCGTTTGCAGCATCGAAAGGAAGTGATCATTCTTGGTCACTTGCGGTTGGCCTTCTGCCGCAGGTTCGTACAAGCGGCAATCGCAGGGCAGACTGCTCAGGCCGTCGGTCCACAAGAGGGTCGTGAGGCTGATGCCTTCGACCACCGCATGGTGCTTGCCGCTCCAGTGGCGGCTGACCAGGCCCATCTTTTGGGCATACGGCTTGTCTAAAGTGGTATCGTCTACAACCAGCAGGCCGTGCGTTTCCTGCACCAGCGGCGCGACTTCCTGCCACAACGCCGCCGTGTCTGGCGGCAGTCTCGTCAAAAGGCGCGTATAAGCGTCGTGCGAGGCGTTCACGGCGCAACGGGCCGCTTCGGTGCAGGTGTAGACGCCCTGAGCGGCAATCAGAAACTGGATATAGTCCAGGTCGGTGACTTTTGGCGCGTTCATTCCTCAGAGTATGAACGCCAAGACACAGCAAAAGCAACTCAAAAATAACAGAAAATCAACCGATTACGCCAACTGCGTAACTCCTAAAGATGATGTCAGAAGAGTTGGCGGCTGGGTGTCCTCTGGCCGTGCGTCCTTGGACGCCTGGTTACCGTCCTTGTTTACCACGTGCCTTGCTCAGCCTTTGTTCGTGTGACAAAAACGGAGTAACCGGCTCCGAGTCGGGGCTAATTACGTTCATATCCAGTGCGCCTGGAATCAAGGACAAGCCGGGTATAGAATCAATGTCTGGCGGCGGGGCATTGCCGAGCAATCTATCTAGTTCTGAGAGCGTCAGGCGACGGTTGAGAAGACCGTTGTTCATCGCCTCCTGAGCGCCGTAGGTAAGTATGCAGTCCAGGCAAGCGACGTCGCACCGGGCGTCGTGCTCGTCGCTCACGTACAGCGTTTTTCGGGCCTCTTCCAGCCATCTCTGGCCGAGACGCAGTAGTTCCCGGACATGACCTGCGCCTCCGGGAACATTATCATATACGACCGCTCCCCATGACGACCCGTTTGGACCTGCTGGGGCCGTCATCACGCCAAGTTCCCGGCTATCGAGTTCGAGCGTCTTTGCCCCGGCGATTTGCAGTGCTTGTCCCAGCGTCTGTGCAATCTGTTGATTTTGGCTTGACTGCCCTAAACACGCCGTGAGGTCGAGCATGAGAACGTCAGTCGCCTCGCGGGCCGCAAGTGCCCGGTTGCGCCAGACGGGAGCACCTTCATTTGCACGCCAGCAACGTGCATTTTCTGACCTTGATGATATTGGAGCATGCTTGGCAAAACCGGACGGGAGTTTCAGGGCTTGATCCCCAAAGGCAACTTCGCTGTCCGCATAGCCGCACTTCAGGCAAATTGCGAAGCCAAACCCCTTGTCGCCCTGGTTGTACATCAGCAGTTCGCCGTCTTCCCGGTACAGGGCGGTGAGGCCGGAGACTTCGCCGAAAGACAACTCCTTGACCACATCATCGCTGCCTTGAAATGTCACTGTCGCCGTCTTCACAGTTCCTACCCCTTCGACCTCTGTACTCCGGCGTGGGCAATCCCATGCGGCGCTTGTGTACCCGTCTTTCGGCAGAAGCATCTGCCGGGGATTTCCCGCCGGTCCTTGACCGCAGATCTTGCACACTCCAAGTTCGGTCGATATCGTGTAGTATTCATGGCCGTTGACGCATGTGGCAAACTGGCCGCTCAAGCCGAAAGCGCTTTCGGAGCCGGTCGCTCCGGTCCATGACTTCAGCAGGCCGCGCGAGGTAATGAGTTTCCCGCCGACCATGAGTTGTGATCCGGGGACGTACTCACGGATCGCCTGAAGGCCGCTTCGTTCGAGCCGAAACTGGTCTTCCTCGCGGACACCGCTCCGCTGGCTGCTGTTTACTTGGCTATTACCAGCGTAGGCTGGAACAATCACTCTCAACTTCTGCAGGCCGATGGGGAAACCGTAGCGCGGCAGAAACTGCCGGTCTGCCATTGACTCGATGACTGTGGTGTTAAACAGGGCGCTCATCTGGTAGCGGATCGCGTTTGCGGTGCGCGGCGCGTTGCTGTCGTTGTCATCCACGGCATCCCATGCGAGGCGCAAGTTATCGTAATCCTCCCGCCAGTCCTGGATCGCATCAGCGAACTCACTGATGACGCGATCGAAAAACGCTTCCCAGTCGTCAAGAAGACCAAATACAGGGGTTCCCGCATTTAGATTCCTGAGCCGGAGGGATAACCCGTCGACGTCTGTGTTCCAGTCACGCGTCCAGTAGAGGTAATCGATGAACCTCGACTCCAACCCTGGAACCTGCCTGCCCTGTTTCCACCAGGCCGCATCTGGGACTGGGATGGCGTTAACAGGCGGCTTCGGGATGCTGGGTCTCTGGTTCCCATCCCAACGCCCCGGAAGGGAAACCCCGCAGAACTCGCCCATGCGCCCAAAGGCGTGCATTGCCCCGACATGCCTTGTTGGGTATACAATGCGGAATAGGTCGCCAAGCAGCAGGGCATGGCTGTGCCGGCGGGCGAGGCGTTCCCGATCAAGGTGGACGCGAGGGCGGCGCAGGTCACGAGCAAGGTAATCGCCAAGCCTGTGGAAGACCTCCCTATCGTAAGGACGTGGCCGGGCAAACGTAACAACCACCGACGAGCCGTCGGCGCGGCGACCGGCGCGTCCGGCACGCTGGAGATAATTTGCTTTGCCTGGCGGCACATTGCCCATCAGCACCGCGTTCAGGCCGCCGATGTCGATGCCGAGTTCCAGCGTTGTGGTGCTGCTGAGGACATTACGAATACCGCTCTTGAAAAGGTCCTGAAGCCGCCGGTTCTCCGAGGCTGAGAGTTGGGCGCTATGTTCCTCAGCCCAGAGTCCGGTAGAGAAGACCGGAGACCCAACATATTCTCGGCGGAGCCTTCCATAGCGAGCGTCTTGATCCAATGAAGCCGTATCTACAGGAGCGAGATCATTGCAGCCCATTTCAGGGGCGCATCCGAACACAGATCGCGGCCAGAGATGTCCCGTCTTTTCGCTCCGATAAAGAACGGCGGGGCGTCGGAGGGCGAGGGCGCTGAAGCGAAGGCGGAGCGCCGGGACGGGGCCGTCGTCGGACTGGCGCACATTGGCTTCCAGCCATGGGAGAGTTCTCTTCTCGGCCTCGCCATGAAGTTGTGTGAAAGCGGCACGGAGAACTTCCTCGGCATGGTGGTCGGCGTCGCCGGGAGGCAGACCGCACGCCGTCAGGACGGAAGCCACGAATCTGCGCCGCCGCTGGCGGGGCGTACTGCCGACGAACCGAGCCAAGCCGCTTCTTCCACCGCCGCGAACGCGCCTCTCGGAACACCAACTCCCGATCCGGCGGCCTCCCATCTGGTACTCCGAGTCGTTGTCGTCCGAGCCGAGAGTGACAATCGCGTCCATGCGGAGCGTATCGCATAAAGACGCCATCAAGTCAGGCCAGCAACTCCGGATGGCATCCCGCGAAGCCACCGTGGGAAGACCGGCGAGTGCGTCCGGCGGCGGTGCGCCGAATGTTTCCAGCAAACCAGGGTAGACAATTTCGACAAGGCCGAGCGTCTCTAGGGATGTCTGACGCCGCGCTGGACTCGCAAGTTCTCGCCCCATATATTGAATCATGTGTTCTCGGATGATCTGACCGTTACGTTCCCAAGCCCGCTGGGACCAATCCGTAGACGTGTAACTTTGGGCGAAGTCAGGATCTTCAACTTCGTCCATCTCTTCACGCCCCATCAGCCGCCGTTCCCAGTCCGAAAGCGATCCGCCGGCACGAAGACCGACTACTTGTTGGTGCTTCTTGTCACGTTCATCCTTGTAATCCCGCCTGATGTCCGGGTCCGACTCCCCAGCCATCAGATCGGACAATTCAGACAGACGGCTTTCCAGCATGTTGAGCAGCGCAGGCTTTGCGAGCGGGGTGTCCTGGATGCACCGCGCGAGGGCGGCACGGACGAGTTGAATTTCGTGCTGCCTTGTCAGGCGGGGGCCAAGTCTTGCTGCCTCGCGGCGGCTGTCACTGAAAGCCAGGAGGCGCCGTCCTCTCGCCGGCAGCCACAGGTTGTCGGAAGCCGGGAAGGGGGGAACTTCGGACAGAATTGTTTCAGCAAGGATAGACAGTGTCAACGCCGACGGGGCAACAAAGGGGACATATCCGGGAACCTGCCCTTGATCCGCTGTGCTTTCCTCCTCCTGGCCGTCCCCGCAATGCGGGCAAGTCGTGAAGACTCGCAGGGTAACGCCGCTTCCACCAGAACCTGTCTTCTTTCCCGTGTCCGGGTCAATTACTAGGGTTGTTCCTGTCGCCGAAGGGTGAGGAGTCAGGAAAGTGAGGCTTTGCAGGCGAGCAAACATACTTGCCGACATTAGAGTAGACCTATCCGGGTTTTGCTCGCCCGCGAAGCCCCAGTCGCCACAATTACTGCACCGATACAGGGAGAGGGTGGACTTGGTACAGTAGGGGCAGCGGTCGGGTGACCCGGCTGAAACACACCCAAATCCTGGCAGTTTTCTTTCTACTGGACCCGTACACCAGTCACTGAGGCAAACCGCCATTCCATCGGAAGGACGTGCGAGCACGTGGACGCGGTGGGGAAGTAGGGGATAGTCTCCGGCTTCTGAACGCGCCACAGCCCCTAATTGGAGAAGAGTGACTGTTGCTTTGTCAGCGTCCGGGACATCGCCCCAGAGTTTGAGAGCCAGAGAATGAAGTGATAGGCCCGTCTTGCGGTTGGCCCATAGAATGTCTTCCAATTGGTGCACGAGCGGGGATGCGCCGAGAGCGGCGCGAAGAAAAGCCGCTGGTATGTCCGGGCAGGCGGCCTGCGCGGCTTCAATGGCGGTCTGGCCGACCAGGCAACCAACGGCTGAGGCTAGGTCATTCACCATGTCCGCGTCTTTCCTTAAGACCGGGTGGTCGCCATCTTGCAGCATTGTCGGCCCGGTAAGAAAAGTCCGCCTGGTAAGATCATTAACCGCTGTGACCAGGAATGGCGGTACAGCCTGGGTTAGCACCGCCCTTTGCCGCTCACCCTGGATGACACAGACATTCGCCTCTTCTTTTGTGAACAAGGTGGCGGCAAACTCCGAAAGTTCATCCTTCGCCCCGCTGCCCAACGTAGCGGATGTCGCGATGTGCAGTATTTGCTCCGAACGACACCCGCAGCGGTCAAGAAGGCGGCGAAACAACAGCGTTATCTCGGCCGCCAGCGTTCCCGCGTAGAGATGTGCTTCGTCTAAAATGATGGTTCTCAAGGCTGGGCCGAACAGCACTGCATCCTGGGGACGGCAGAGCATGTACTCCAGCATGGAATAATTGGTGATCAGGATGTCCGGCTGCGGGCCGCGATCCTCCACGCCGATCTCCCTGCCGTCATGTGTCTCAAGTCCCCGCGCTTCCTGCCTTGTCCGCATCCGGCATGGGTCCCATGGCTTGATGTTTTCCTTGCCGGCTTTATATGCGTTTTCCGGCGTTTCTCCCGTGAAATGAAACAAGGTCAAAGGGTCTTTCCCCTTTGTCTTTTGTGCACGGAGCCAAGCATAAAGCCGATCTACTTGATCATTCACAAGCGCATTCATCGGGTACAGGATCAGGCACTTGACCCCGCCCTTCTTCCAGTCCGGCCCGGCCGCGTCCCGTGCTCGTGCCAGATCGTTCAAGAGCGGTAGAAGAAAACTTTCCGTTTTGCCCGCCCCGGTCCCGGCTGTGACGACAAGGGCTGGCCTAGTGCCATCCCTCGTGGGTTGCTGTGCGAGCCGAATTGCCTCGCGCTGATGGGTGTAAAGAGGACGGTGCCGTGGAACGCGCTCCGGTTTGTCCAGGTGAGCGCACAAAGCCGCGTCGAACAACCCAGCCGCTACGAGTTCGTCTAGCGTTCGGGGCCGCTCCTGAGTGATCTCTGCAGGAAAGGCCCCTTCAATCCAAGGCTCTGCGACTAGACCCCCTAAGTCTGGAGGGCCGCCCCAGACGGACTGACACACCGTGGTCAGGGTCGGGTCGCGTACATAGTTGCTGTCGAGGGTAAAATCAACGAGGCGCTGACGAACCGTTTCGGTCAGAGCCAGGGCATCAAGTTGCGCGGCGTGGTCGGTCATTGTAAGATCCTCTTAGGAGATGAGACGCTGCACCAACGTGGCAGCGACAAGGCGGCGAAGCGGGTCCACGGTCGCGAAGGCAGCATCAAGATTGTCTTGATGGGGTCCGAAGATCGGCTTGCCGTCGAATACATCAACGGCTTTTTGTACCAAGCCGCCAGCCTGAGATGAGACGAATGCAGGGTCTACCGCATTTACGATTCCTAGTCCAAGCACCTCGGCTGTGGTGTCTACAAGCGCATTCTTGCGGCGGATGAGTTCGGGATCGCCAGCCACCGGCGGCAGATCGAGGAGCCGGCAGCACACATACCGCAGGATGCGCCGGACTTCTGGCTGGGTTCTCTGGCCGGCCCGCACCTGGCGAGCCAATAACTCGTCCCGATACACGCGCACGAGCCGCGCCGCCAGAAGTGGGCAGATACCCGTCAGGCGATCCACCGTCAGGAGCAGGCGGTCCTCCAGACTCGCTCCCTCACTTCCCAGCAGCCGGACCAGCCCTTTAGCCGTGGTCAGGTCAGGTGACCAGGCCCCAATCAATGTTCGGAGGGTCGGGTTCCAGTCGAGGTCCGCCCGATGACGTAATCCTTCAGGCAGACCCTCGTCGCCGAGCCACGCCGCAAGCGTTTCGCCGGGGGCTGTCTGGAGCAGAGCCTGGACACGCGGCAAGTGGTTCGGGGCGCACAAAGGGAGTTTGAAGTATCGAAGAAAAGAGGCGCACTGGGTAGGATCGGCCTCTGCTAGACGATCAGTGTGCTCACTCCAGTCGCCGCGCCACCAGGCGCCGCGCCGGATACCTGCATACGAAAGCGCGATTACCAGCGGCTCGGTTGCCCCTGCCGGAACGTCACAAACCCAGGAGCCATCATTCGCAGTGGCAAGGTCGCCGCCGGGAACGGTGAAGAGTTTTCCATTCGTATCCCACCACAAGACCAGGAAGTCGTTGTCCGGTTCCTTGAACTCGTGCAAACAAATTTGCAGTACCGAAAAGTCTGCCGCGTTTCGTGAGACAAGTGCAGCCGCCATGTCGCCGGTGTCGTACACTTCTGAGGCCAGCAAAATCTTCTCCCCGATGCTGTTGTAGGGGCGTGACCGTAGTTCTAGGGGAGAACCCCAGCCGCCGAGCCGTCCCAAGGGGCGGACGGAGTTGGCTGCGTTCCCGACCCATGCTTTGCCTTCAATCATGCCGAATTCGCAGCGCGGACCAAATCCACCCCAGGCAAACGGCGTAACCAGACGGACAGGCGCTGTCCGGGCCTCCCAAACCGACAACCGCGTTCCATGCCCCATTGGTGCCCACCCTTGCGGGGTTTGGCGCATTGCTCCCTCGCCCCCGGCTTGGCGCGTATCCAGGGTGCGGCAGACGATGGTGGGCGAGTTATCGCCAGCCTCGGGCACGAGCCGAAGCCAGACCTTGCGCTCGATGTGGCCGTCATATAAGTGAGCGGGACCATAGGCCACGCGGCCGGAAGTTGGGTTGATAAAGCGGGTCAGTTGAACGCCGTCCATCCGCACCCAGTCTACCTGTAAGTCGTTTGGATGATTCACCGTAAGCCACGCCGTCGGACCAGCGACTGTCAAACCGCTGGCCGCCTCTGGCGCGGAGCGCCTCCACTGAACGCCGACACTTCTTGTCCACTGCGGCTCGGCCGTGATTTGGCTTCGAGCCATAACCGGCTCCCAGAAATTCTCGTCCCCAAGTTGGATACACACTTCCTGTGTCCACCCCGGTAGGAAATGGCAGAAGCGGCCGGTTCCACCAGGGAGAAGGGCAGAGCGAAAGGGGCTGGGGGTAAGCGTGAGATCAGGCGAGAGGAGAAGGATCAGGTCGTTGGTGGGATTGAGCGGCGTTGTCCACGCGTTAGGCATCCGGACTCCATCCGGGCGATAGGCGGTGACCTCATCCGACAGGTCGTACAGCGTGAGCGGCTGGGTCTGGACTGTCCCTCCGTCGGGCCGGACCAGGCTGGCAACCACTGTGGGTGCCACGATAGGCAAAATGATGTCCTCCCCCGGCATGGAATGGTAGGTGCCGTCTTCCTGCCGGAGCAGCGTCGCGCACTCACGTCCAGCAATGGACAGAATATAATGCGGTTCATCCAGAGGTTGATCAGCAAGGTTCTGGAAGTGTGTCACGAAAATCGGTGCCGGCGTGTTGCGCCAGAGCAGAGTCGGCGCCGCAAGAAAAAACTTTTCCAGGCTGGCGGAGGCGCGTGCAGTGGGAGTGCCGGACGTACCCAGATCAGGTCGGCGCATGGCCTGCTTGAGCGCTTCGTCGTGCAGTTCGGGCAGCAGCCAGGGAGAGTTCCTGGCCTTCAGCAAGAACTGCTCGGGGCGAATGTTCTTGCGCCTGAGTTCCAGCAGGCTGTGCCACAACGCGGCAAAGGTGGGGCTGTGACGTTCGCCGGAGAGAAGCCACGTGATTGCCTGAGTCGTCGCCTGTCCTGCGAGCCAAAAGGGAAGCCTCTCTAAAAATCCTTTGCGTGTGAAGCCGAACTGGAGGAATACACTGTCGAACCAGTTCATAAGGCCGCTGATGCCGAAGACGTTCCGCAGGTTGAAAGCGCGGGCGGCCTGCTCAATGGCCTGCTTGAGCGCATCCGTCGGCTGTCCTTGAACGAACAGCAGCGCCTCAACATCTTCGTCAAACCGAGGCGTTTCTCCAGAAACTTTGCAAATAAA
Organism: Capsulimonadaceae bacterium; assembly: GCA_965277885.1. Lineage (GTDB taxonomy): Bacteria > Armatimonadota > Armatimonadia > Armatimonadales > Capsulimonadaceae > JANXMY01. The sequence goes on from CBDIDS010000003.1 coordinate 3,550,650, forward strand.
CTTCCACAGGTGGCCCTCCGTCGCGTCCCGCCGAGCGACCTCGGAGGCAAAAAACAGAAAGATCAGCCCGAAAGCCGCTTGCCTCGTTACGGACCATTCGTTCACTTTGTACGGCGTCAGCGATCGCATCCACGCGCGAACGGTGTTATAGTCGAGGCTGTCTGCCCACTGGCAGAGCCAGTCATAGTCCTCATCATCCGGCTCTAGTTCCGCCAGTGACCATGGGGACTGCGCCAGAAATTTTGCTTGGGCTTCGCCGATGACGGCGTCTACCGCGTGTGTCAATGCTTCCGAGCCATCCGTTTGTGTCCATTGTCCAAAAACCATCTGATTGTTCTTTCACTCGAATGTCTCGGAAACAGGTGGAAGGCCACTCCTGCTTCGGCGCGTGTTCGGCCTGGCCTTTATCTAATCGCTCTCTCTTTTAAGGCAGTAAGTACGGAAGCATGGCCGAGGAGCGCCAGATGGTTGCGTGGTCGGGAGATGCCGACATAACTGAGCGCGTCCCGCTCACGATCCGGCAAGGCAGCGAACTCGCCATCAAGTTCAGCCAGAATTACTACAGGACGTTCCAAACCCTTGAAGGTGCGGATGGACAAGGCATGAAGCCGTTCCTGCTGCGACCCGATGGTTTCCAGGAGATCCGGAAGCGCGGAGTAATGGAGTGGGCGTGGAGTCAGGAGTGCGATCTGGTCTGGGGATAAACCTTCCACGACTAAGAGCCGGTGAAGCAAACGACGCAGTTGCTTTTTTAGCCCGGCCTCATCTATGTATTCAAAGGCTTCAACCGTCCGGCCGCTGGGGCCATGCGGCTCAGAGGGACCGCCTCGGTAGAAACCGGACGCAAGTTTGTGAATAGCGTGCGTGTTGCGGACGTTTTCCCGGAGGTGAAACGGCACCAACCCTAAGTCGTCAGGGATTGACTGCTGAGGCTCCATTGGATCATCTAGGCTTTCACCGGGTTTCACTATTTGGTTGTCATCATAAAAGACATAAAACACGGACGCTGCCCGGTCTTCAAGAGATGCGGTCAAGGCGATCCACCACAACTCTTCCATGTCCTGGCCTTCGTCCACGAGCACTGCATCCACCTTGAGATCGGGTCGTGTTTCCAGTCCCTGCATGAGCAAGTCCGGATACGCCTCCCAAGCCGGGGAGCCATTGCTGACCGGGAGGGGCAAACCGGCTTCCCGAGCAACGTGGGCGCACCACCCATGGAATGTTCCTACGAAGAACTGATTTGCTCCGACTTGGCTTCTCACGCCGGCACTGGCGTCGACCAGATGTTGTCCGAGGGACGTGTTATAGCACGTCAGAAGAACCCGAAACCCCTCACGCGCCAAGCGCTTCGCTTTCTCCACAGCCATCATTGTCTTGCCACTCCCTGCCGCGCCGGAAATGGCCGCCCGACGGACCCTGTTTAGAAGATCCAATAAGCGGTACTGCTCCGCCGTGAGATGAAAGATCTCCCGTTCTTCGTCAGCAATCTGGACGGAAAGAGGGTTCGGAAGAACAGTCGTTGGGGCGAGTAAGTTGATTAAGACATCAACTAGGTTCTGTCCATCACTGGCGACGGAAGGTGTTTCCTGCGAACGCCAGTAGCCCATGATCTGCTTCAAGCGCTCCGGTAGCCGGTCCATGTCTTGGGCATCAATAATGACGTCTTTCGGAGCATCCATCGGTAGCATCGTGTCGCCGCGCACAACGGCTTGGGGAAAAGCGACAGCATGGCCCAGATGTATCCGGACGCTTGCCCATCCGGGAAGCGATTTGATCTTGTTTAGGAGATCGTACTTGTTCTTGCGGACTTGGTTGAATGGATCGATGGGGTGAACGTCGCCGTCCCGGTCGGTTGTGTTCCATTGACCTTGAACTCCGTTGTAACTAATGCGGCCGCCTTTGACTTCGATCAGCAAAACGCCATGCCGAGGATGAGCGACAATGAAATCGGTCTCGCCGTCATGAAGAGCGTTGTCAGACCGAAAGCGCCCAATCCAGGCAACGCTGTAGAACACGACCCAACCTTCTCCCAATTGGAGCCGAAGTTGATTGAACAGGCTTACTTCCGCAGACCGTTTAGGATCACGAGTGACCCGACTGGTGAGTTCTTCGGGGAAAATCCGCGTCACTTCTAAAATCCTCTCAACTTCTGGCTGTGGCTTGCTTCTAACGAATTCTGGGACCAGCACCTCAAAAGACCGTAAGACCGCTGGGTTCCGCGCCTGCTCGGTTGTTCCCTGTCAGTGACAAAGAATCCTTCTGTCACGAGGACAGTTGAAATGCTGTTGGAAAGGGGTGGTGCGGACTGCACCTTATTTACCGGCAACATTGCCAGAAATTTCCTCCCTCGAAAGTGCTGCCGTCCTGACTTGATGGTCGGTTACTGATTTTGCGTGTGCCAGTTGAGCGGCGCGAATACACGCCCGAAGCAAAGGCATCTAGCGGATGGAAGTCAATAAAAAGATTGTCTTGATAATGCCGCTCCTAGGACGTATAGCAAAAACAAGACATTCGCCGTAAGAAACTGGCTGAAAAAGTCGACAAGTCAACAAAACAGAACAAGCGGGGTGTCATGGGGGAATTCACCCAACGCGGGTTCCCCTTTTCCAAATTCGAAGTACCCCGGGGGGGCTGGCATGGATCGAGTGATCATCTTGACAAGTGCGCTCCCAGTATGTCATAGTAGACAAAAGACGAACATACGTTTGTTTTAATCGCGAAATGGTAACAAATCAAAACATGGATGAAGTGAAACATCAACAACAGGACAAGCCGAGAAGCATCGCCGGGAAGCCAAACAAAAACAAAACGACAACCGTGATATACTGTCGTCTTCCCGGCTTGCTGGCTCAAGCCGCCCGAGGGAAACACGAAATCACAGTTCGGGGACCGCTAGTGGTTGCTGAAGGGAGGATCGTTCGCGATGCCTGCTCCCTCGCTCTCGCGGCCGGAGTGAAAGTCGGGGCTCGCGTTGTGCAGGCTCGCCGCCTTTGTCCGCTACTGCTGGCTGTGCCGCTGGAAGCCGTGGATTCCCGGCGGGAGACAAACTGGCTTCTGGATATGCTCGCGGACCTCTCGCCCATTGTGGAGCCGGACGGACCGGATGCGGCTTATGTAGATGTCACTGGACTGGATGCGGGGGCTATCGAGTGTGCGCTGACAGCATCAATCCAGCGAGACTTCATGCTTCGGCCAATCATAGGTTTTGGCTCCTGCCGCCTTGCTGCCCGCGCCTGTGCCGAGTGCAGCCTGCCGCCGGGATGCTTGGATAATGCCGATGTCGCCTGGCTCTGGCCGGAGGACGAAACCGTGATCGCCCGGCTCAAGCGACTTGGCCTAGACACGTTCGCGGAAGTCGCGGTGCTACCGGAAGAAGCACTGCGCTTGCACTTCGGACGGATTGCGCCGCTCCTCCATCGCCGAGCGCACGGCGATGACCTGACTCCTGTTCGCCCTCTCTACCCACCGCCCCGCGCCGATGCCCATTTATCTTTTGATGATTTTCCACTCAGCGACCGTTCCATGCTGGAAACTGCCCTTGGAATGATCACTACGGAAGCCGCCGTACAACTATCTCTCCTAGGAAAACATGGGCGGCGTATTGTGCTGCGGGTGGAAACGGAAGTTGGGGACCGGCGCAGCGAATGGTTACTTCCGGCTCCAATCCAGAGCGCGGAGGACGTAAGCCGGTCGGCTCGGCGACTTCTGGGCCAGATGCGGCTTCCTGCGCCCGTAATCGGTCTACGGCTGTTGGTGGATGATCTGGAGACGCCCGTGGCCCGGACACCGGATTTATTTGCGCGTGGGCCGGGGGATGATCCGGCTTCTCTCGCTGCCGTCCGGCGGGCTTTGGAAGCCCGGTTCGGTACTGGCAGCGTCCGGCTTCTATCCTGCATGCCCCGAACTGCCCGTGACGAGCGCCGGTCCAGTCTCGGCGAATACTGGCAGGCACGGCAGCAGGCCGGCCGATGAGCCGCCTCGCTGCCAAGGCCGTTCAGGTGATCTGCACCCCGGAGGGCATTCCCAGAATGATCGTCACCGGCCGAACCCGTCTCTTGGTCGGCGGGATAGTAGATCGCTGGCGCGAATGGTTCGATGTGATTGACGGAGAACCAGAGCGGGAGGTTTGGATTGTGGACACGGATGGCGGCATATGCGAAGTTCACGGCCTGCGTCCCTTCCCGTCTTCCGAGCCGCCGGGGGAAGAGGATGTTCCTTGCGCCGAGTGGCTGCTTTGCCGCTGGGAAGATTAGGCTGCTGGGAAAACCAAGCATGAAACTTGCCACTGGAGGATCGTTATAGCCACCCCGCCATCATTTGTTCACCTTCATTGCCAGAGCGCATTCTCGTTTTTGAACTCCTCGGCCTCTGTGGAAGCGCTTGTTCTGCGGGCTGCTGAACTGGGTCAGCCCGCACTGGCCCTGACGGACACAGGCAGTATCACAGGGCTGCCAACGCTCGTCCGGCGATGTCAGCAGGCCGGGCTAAGGCCCATCGGTGGCTGCGAGGTCTGTATTTCCGGCAAGGGGCGGCTGACACTGCTGGCAGACGGCCCGGCCGGCTGGGCTTCCCTTTCGACTCTTCTGACGCTTGCCGCACTGCGCGATGTGAAGCGTGAAGCCGTTCTCAAGCACCAGACGCCGACGGTGGATTGGGAAGATCTCGAAGCCCATCACGATGGGCTGGTCTGCCTGACCGGCGGGGCCATGCACGGCCACCTTCCCGTTCTCCTGCGGCTGGGCCGGTATGATGAAGCCAAGCAGTGGGCGCAACACCTACGAGGTCTGTTCGGCGCAGGCAACATCTTCGTGGAAGTCACTCGGACATGGGGCGACGGCGAATGGGCTGTCTCGCACCGGCTCTTGGAACTGGCCGATCACCTATGCCTACCGCCCGTCGCAACCAATCCTGTTTACCATGCGGCCAAATCCGGCTACGCGGCTTATGAAGCGTTGTGCCGTGTCCGGTTGGGACTGGCCCCACACGAGCAGCACGCCGAACTCCCGCTTAACGGCGAAGGCTACCTGAAGGACGGCGCGGCCATGATCCGGCTGTTCGCTGACCGGCTGGACGCCATCCAGAACGGGGTGTTGCTTGCCGAACGCCTCGCGCCTCCTCTGGATCCCACTGTGCGGCACCTGCCGCGTTATCCGCAGGTGCCGCTGGGGGAAAGTCCATTCTCTATGCTCTCGGAACTGACATGGTGCGGGGCACAAGAGCGGTATGGTGACCGGCCAAGCGCGGAAGTGCGGGAACGGCTTGTCAAAGAACTGGAAACGATCCGAGAACTCGGGTACTGTGATTATTTTCTCGTCTGCTGGGACATCTGCCGGGAAGCAAAGCGGCGTGGTGTCCGTCATGCGCTTCGGGGCAGCGCCGTCGGTAGCGCCGCCGTGTACTGCTTGGGGATGTCAGAGCATGACCCAATCGCCCGCCGCATCTCTTTCGATCGCTTCCTGTCTTTGGCGAGGGCTAAGCCGCCGGACATCGATATTGACTTCCGGCATGATCTGCGCGACGACATGATGCGCTACGTCCGGGACACCTACGGCGACGATCGGGTCGCGAACGTCAGTAACTACGTCACCTACCGGGCACGATCCCTTTTGCGGGATCTGGGCAAAGCGCTTGGGATGGACACGGGAGACACTGACCGGCTGCGGGAACTACTCGGTCACAGCCGGGGCGATGATCTTGCGGAGCAGATCGCCCGGACGCCAGAACTTCGGGCGCTGGGGATCGAGCCGGAGCGCTACGGCGATCTTTTTGCCCTCTGCGCCAGCCTCGCCGGTTTGCCCCGGCATCTCGGCACCCACAGCAGCGGCATTGTGGTCTCCGATGTACCGCTGTCCGGCGTGTCGCCGCTGCAATGGGCGGCCAAAGGTGTCACAGTGGTTTGCCTAGACAAAGACGATGTCGAGGCCCCCGGCATAGGGCTGCTCAAGATCGACCAACTCAGCCTGCGGTCGCTGACAGCCATAGACCATGCCATTGAAACCATCACCCTGCGCGAGCCGGACTTTGACTACGACGGGCGCGACCGGGAGGACTCCGAAACTCTGGCAATGATCCGGGCGGCGCAGACGGTCACCTGCTTTCAACTGGAAAGCCCAGCCCAGATGTCCTTGCAGTGGCGGCTCAAGGCTGACAAGTTTGACGACCTTGTCGCTTCGGTCGCGCTGATACGTCCTGGGCCGCTGCTGGGGAAAACGGTCGCGCCCTACATCGCCCGCCGGCACGGCCTCGCGCCAGTGACGTATCCGCTACCGGAACTTGAACCCGTCTTGCGGGAGACCTACGGGCGTATCTTGTTCCAGGATCAGGCCCTAGACGTGGTGCGCGTCGTCGGCAACTTCGAGCCGGACGAAGCCGACCGGTTCCAGAAAGCGATCACTCATGCCCGGAGCCGGGAAGAGATGGCAAAGATGGGCCTGCTGCTCTGGGAGCGGGTCAAAGAACGGGGCATGACAAAGAAAGCGTTCGCGCGGCTGTGGAAGCAGATTGAAGGCTTTTCCAATTACGGGTTCTGCCACGGCCATGCTGTGGCGTTTGCGGACCACGCGCAAGGGACGGCGTGGCTCCTGCGGCATCACCCGGCAGATTTTCTGGGAGCAGTGATGTCCGTCGAGCCGTGCGGATTTTGGCCGGTGTCTACCGTCGTGGCGGAAGCCCAGCGGCGGGGCGTAGAAGTTCACGGGCCATGCGTCAATCGTTCCGAGTGGCAGCGGTGGACCGTGGCCGATGAAGTAGGTGCGGAAGAAAACGGAGTAGGCGTAATTCGCTGTTCTCTAGCCTATGTACGTTCTCTGCATGGAGCGGCAGAGGCTCTAGTAGAAGAGAGAACCGAGCGCGGGCCGTTTGTTTCGCTTGCTGATCTTTGTCGGCGCTGCTCGTTTCTCACCCGCGAACAACTTGAATGGCTGGTGCTGGCTGGGGCGCTGGATAGGCTGGTCTCAAACCGCCGGGCGGCGCTGTGGTGCCTGCCGGTCCTGCATCAAGACCGGGGCGGGCAAAAGCGCAGAGCCAGCCGTGCTGAGGCCACAGGACAGGAAGCACTGGGCTTGCCTGAGCCGGAGGCGCTGGCCGTGGGGCTGCCGGACTTCACAGCAGGAGAGTGTTACGCCCGCGAGTGGGCAGCGCTGGGCTTTTCCCCGCAGGGACATCCGCTGACACCCCACCGAGAAGGGCTGACCGCGCAGGGCATTTTGCCTTGCACCGCGCTTCAAGACGCGAAGCCGGGTACACGAGTGACGCTTGCCGGGCTGGTGATTCGGCCGCACCGACCACCGGCGGCAGGCGGGACGGTGTTCTTCACGCTGGAAGATGAAACTGGCCTAGCACAAGTGACAGTTTTCCCGAATGCTTACGAACGCCTCGGATCTGCGATTTACACGACGTTGGCGCTTTCGGTTTACGGAGTTGTGACAAAGCATGGCGAGGGGACGTTCTTGGCTGCCGGGAGTGGTCAGCGCCTATTTTGATCAAGCCGGTGTCATCGCTGTTCTCTTCGTGCAGAAGCATTTTCGGCAATCGCCACCTCCAGCATCTGGACGAAGTCAGCCAGTGACACGCCCAGAGGCTGAAGGTACTGGCGCAAAACCAGGATGTCCGGCAACGAAGCACCGCGCTCAATGTCAGACACACGGCTTTGATGAACCTCAAGGACTACCGCCAATTCGCGCTGAGTAAAGCCCGCGTCCTCCCGAAGCCGACGCAGGAGGGCCTGAAGCCGCTTCTGATCCGGGGTATGCACGCTTTTTCTCACCTCCTATTGTGCCGCGCACGTTGTTCTGACCGGAAATAACGATATTGCACTTTTTCGGTTTTTGGAGTAGAATCAATGACTGGCAAACAGGCGTAAACCCGATCGCCATGTCTTTAGTTTCTTCATCCTGCTTGACGCGGCGACTGTGTGAGTGCTTTGCATGGAGCGGGAAGCCGCCCCTGCGGTTGAAGGGTTTTCAAAACTGCTCTTCCTCTCTTGCTAAGGGGATGGGAGGAACACAGATGGGCTTCATCGTTTTAGTTTTAGTCATAGGCACACTCATCGCGGCAATCTGGGGCCGGTCGGTCGCGCAAGGGTTTGTCTCCATCGTTTTAGGCGGGGCAGCCGTTCTATTGGGGTGCCTCGTCCTGTTCATTGGCGTCCTTCTGTTCACCACGCCGAGCACCGACATGAGGCATGCCCACGGAGCCTGGGACGCCCCGCCGCCGGGCCAAAATCCTCTCTCCACAGAACCCAAACCGTACTATGCGCCGCCTGTCACGAGCACCAGCAGTTCATCGCTGGTTCAGCCAAATGTTTCTCCCCCAGCCACGCCGACAGTCCCAAAAACTGTGAACATCGTCCGGCCCCGCGTTGGAATTGCTATGCGGTCTCTTACGCCGGAGGAGGACTCGGCCGTCGGCCTACGGGCCGGTATCGGTCAATATGTGACTTATGTCGTGCCGGGAGGCGGTGCGGCAGCGGCAAATGTTGTTCCGGGGGATGAAATCACTAAGGTCTACGTCCACGGCGAGTGGTACTGGGTCGCCACTCAGGACAACGTCACTCAGGCAGTCGAAGCGTCCCCAGCGGGTTCCTGGACATGGATAGAAATGCTGCGGTACGGCCGTATCTACCGGGTCCGGTTGCGAAGCGCTGCTTATGTTGTCGGAAGACAATGATCAGGATGTCAGACGAGTTTCCGGTTTGGAACCGTCCTGCCGAGTGTATCGGCAAACAGTTGAACATAGGAGTTGAAAAGATGATCGAGTTACAAACCAGCAGCCCGACATTGACTGTGCGCGTTTTCCCGCAGGACGAGATCGAAGCGGTCAAAACGCCGAGAGAGCGCTGCATCGTGATTTCCATCACGAATACGGACCGGCGCAATGATCTTGCGAACCTGGAGAACCTGAAAGCGTTTCCCATTCTCAGGCTGGACTTTTTCGTCGATGTCCGAGACAAAGGAATGACGGAGACGCAGGCTGTTCGGTTTTGGGAGTTTATCAAAGACAACCTGACGGGCCTAGAGACTATCCTACTGCACTGCTCGGCGGGGGCGATGAGAAGCCCGGCTCTCGCGCTTGCCATCTCCCATGCGTTCTTGGGCGGCGAGTTCCCGGTGGAGGCTGACATCGAGCCAAGCCTGCAAACATACCTCACCGCAGTGGCGGCTTACCCAAGCGTTTTCGGCCGACCATTCCCGGAAATCCGGCTTGATGAACTTGAAGAGGGCTGAAGGAAATCATCAAAGGCTACGGGGGCAGGCTAGGAATTGAAAGCGGGAACGACATGACGGCAAGTGACTTGATAGAGCAATTGCAAACACTTGAGTGGAAAGAAGCCAAAGAAGAACTTCTCCGCATCGGCGCTCCGGTGGCACCGGCTCTCATGTTTGCTTCTTACTGCTTCGACATCAGCGGCGAGACAGAGGCGCGGGATGCCGCGCTGAGTTTGCTTGAACGGATCGCACGACCTGGAACCGAACGGTTCGTGGCGGCAATGGCCGGCGAGCATCTGTGGGCGAACTATGAAATGTCCGATGCACTTCGTATCCTGGTCTGGACGAGCGAGACGGAGGCAGATGCCGTGCTGGTGGACACGATTGCCGGATTTTTGCAGCGCGGCGGAAAGGGCGGAGAGGAAGCAGCGAAAGTTCTGGGCGAATCCGGCAGTCCTCTGGCGGTTCCGCGACTTCTGGAGGCTCTCGCCGAGTATCCGCCGCAGCAATGGCCTGCGATGGGGGCGGCGGACTTACGGCTGTGTCGTCAAACCGCCCGTGCGCTTGGCTGCTTTGATGATCCGTGTGCGGCCGTACCGTTGGCTGAGTTTCTTTACCACCCGGATGTCAGCCTGAGCCGGTATGCGGCTTCCGCACTTGCCGGGATTGGTGAACCCGCCCGAGAGATGATCAAGGCGATAGCCTCCGGGCTAGTCGTGCCTGTTCGGAACGCACCGAAACCACTCCGAGAACTGCAGTTACTCCGCGTTCTCGGAGACGCGGAGTGCGTGACGCCCATTGCAATCCGGGCTTGCGATCCTGACCCGGAAGTGCGGGCGTACGCACTGGCCGCCCTTGGAAGTCTTCCGCTCACACAGGAGCAGTTGGTTGCGGTGGCTGAACTCCTGTTGCAAGGAATAAAAGATCCTGAGCCAGACGTTCGGCGTTCCGCTATCGAATATCTCACAGAAGCGCATATAGCGGCAGCGGTTGCCCATATGTCCTCGTTGCGCGAGGTCTCAGATGACGAGGCCCGGCGCATTCTCCTGACCCCACTTGTGCAGGCACTCGATGACGGAAACGAGTCCGTCCGCTCCTCTGCTCTTGCGGCGCTTCAAAGACAGGCACAGACCGGGGACGAAGATCTGATGGCTTTAACATCACCCGAGGATTTGGACAGTGGCATTAAAGAAGAATCCACGCCGGCAGAGGCGGCTGACGCAGCCGTTCCCGGTCCGGCTCTTGAAGGACCTCACGATGCGAACGAGACGCTGGTCTCCTTGTGGACGGACCTGGAAGGAAATTGGGACACTGCAATAGCCATGGCAATGACGGCTGAGGCAATCCGTGCCGCTTTGGTCGGCGGGGCAAACCTCAATGCAGGCGACAAAGATGGCACTACCGCGCTTATGGCATCCGCATGGGCTGGTCACATGGAGACAGTCCGGTTGTTGCTGACGACGGAAGCAGACGTGAACGCTGCCGATGCGTCCGGAAGAACTGCGCTTATGGAAGCGACCTACGGCGGCGAGGCCGAAATCACACGCCTGTTGCTGGAAGCGGGGGCTGATTGGACAATCGCGGACAGTGACGGTAAGACGGCCGTCCATGAGGCTGAAAACCCGGACGAATCAGTGCCGGAGGAGAACAAGGCCGCCACCGTTGCCGTTCTGTGGGCAGCAATCAATGCTGAATTGGTGTCTTTATGGACAGGCCCGGACGGCAAATTAGACTCCGAAAAAGCACTAACAATGACAGTGGGCGCGGTCAAGGCCGCCTTAAAGGCTGGGGCCGCTGTGGAGGCGCAGGACAAGGACGGCTCCACTGCATTGACAGTGGCGGCTCGGGCTGGTCGGAGCGACGTTCTAAGCATCCTGCTGGATGCGGGGGCGGATCCAAATGTCATTGAAAATGGATATACAGCGCTAAAGTACGCGGCTACACAAGGAAACATTGAGATTATCTCCCTGCTGTTAGAAGCGGGAGCGGACCCCGACGCGGGGCGGTTTGGGTGGACTGCACTGTCTTGGGCTGCTATAAACAACGAAGTTGAAGCCACGCGTCTGCTGCTGGGCGCAGGAGCCGATCCGGACGCGCCGAAAGAGAGTGGTGAACCACTTCTGCTGGATATAGCCAGATATGCAAGTCCAGAAGTTTTCGACTTACTGCTGAAGGCTGGGGCGGATCAAGAGGCTGTAGATGACGACGGCAGAACTGTGCTGATGTTGGCCGCGACGAACGGAAACGCGGCGGGAGTTCAGAGGCTCGTCGAGGCCGGAGTAAACGTCGTCAGCATGGATGTGAACGGCCATAACGCGCTTTGGCATGCGGAAAACCCGGAACAGCACGTCTCGGGAGAGTCGACGGCGCTAATAGTGGAGGCACTGCGAGCCGCACTCAATGCCGCCTTCTTGGCCTTGTGGACCGGCGGCAGCAATTCGCCTGATCGGAAGTTCCCATCGCGGCGGATAATTGAAGCCGTACTAGCCGGGGGAGCGGAGGTCAATGGTGTTGACGGAGACGGCTGGACAGCGCTGCTGCGGGCCTGCGACTACAGCCACACGCTCGGCGTCGGACTACTACTGGAAAACGGCGCGAATGCTCAGGCAACAACGCCCACCGGTTTCTCGGGGATAATGTTGGCAGCCCGGAACGGCAACGTAGAAGCCGTTCGCTTGCTGCTGAAAGCCGGAGCGGAGGTCAACCGAGTTGACAATTATGGCCGGACAGCACTGCGGTTCGCTGCGACCAGTGGTTATGCGCGGGTTGTACGTCTTCTCGTGAAATATCAAGCCGATGTCAATATAATAGCAGATGATGAATCAGAGGATGACGAGTATGACGACAGGATAACACCCTTGAATTTGGCTTGCGAGGGTGGTCATACGGAAACCGTCAGCGTGCTGCTTGACAATCATGCCGAGGTAAACGCACCCGGCTACTATGGGTGCAACAGTTTGATTTATGCTTGCCGGGGAAAGCATACGGACATTGTTGAACTTCTGCTTAACGCAGGGGCAGACGTTCAAGCGGCCGATTTCGAGTCGGGAGAAACCCCACTTGAGATTGCGGCCTCTAACAATAATGTGGAAATCGCACGTCTTTTATTGGAAGCCGATGCGGATGTGAACGACGCTGATCCACCGGTGCTTAATGTAGCGGCAGAACATGGTTATGCGGAACTAGTGAGCCTTTTTCTCAAGGCTGGCGCTAGATTAGAAAAGATTGATTTCCACGATCAACGCAGGACAGCGTTAATAGAGGCTTGCGATAACGGTCACTTAGAAATCGCGCGGCGGTTGCTGAAGGCAGGTGCGAATGTAGATGCCACTGACCATAATGGATACACGGCACTAATGACAGCGGCGTGGGGGGGATCGGTTGATATTGTGGAAACCCTGCTTAAAGCGGGTGCCAGCGTTGATCTGGGCGACTACGAAGGATGCACCGCACTCATGTTAGCCGGTGGGCCGAGTCAGGCAACAATTGTTGATTTTTTGTTGAAGGCTGGAGCGGATTGCAATACGACAAACAGAAATGGTGAGACTGCCCTGATGCGGAAGTGCCGTAGCGGCAATGCGCGGTCTGCCCATCTGCTTTTAGCAGCACACGCAGATGTTGAGGCCGCCGATGAGGAAGGGAAAACAGCACTGATTTTTGCAGCAGAGGGCGGTGATACAGAAACTATTTATTTGATGTTAAAAGCGAGGGGCGTGGTAGACCCATGCAGCCGAGGTGCTTGGCAACCACTGATAACAGCAGCCGAAGGGGGGCATCTGGAGGCCATGCGAATGCTTGTGAGAGAAGGGGAAGATGTAAATGCCGCTGATAATCATGGACGGACGGCCTTAATGCTGGCAGCAGCGAAAGGTCATCTGGAAGTCGTGCGTTTATTGCTTCACAAAGGGGCGGACATAGACACTTCCGATCATCAAGGTGTGACTGCTCTGATGATGACCTGCGAAAACGGATTCCCGGAAGTCGTGAATTTTCTACTGGCTCAAGGTGCAGACAAAAATATCATGGATAAGGATGGCCGGAACGCTTGCCAGTATGTCGAGAATGCTTACCATGCCTGGGTGGACGACGAGGGCGGTTGGGGAATGGAGCGGGAACGTAAAGCAGAAAATGAAGCCAAAAACAGTCGTTTGGACGCCGTGCGTCTGTTGCTTGAGCCGGAAATCAGCGACACGAATGTTGCCGATGGTAATTTATGACAGGCTCCTATAACAAGCGAGAAGCATCAGATGTCCAAGCAAATCTGGGGACGCGGCAAGTTTTAGACAACTCCATCACCCTGTACGTTTCTCATCAAGGCGGTGAACCGAGCACTGAGCCGGTTCTGATGACAGCCACGCATGACGACTATGTTTGTTCGCTGGTTCGCCAAGCCCTGTGCAGCGGCTCCGCCCTAGACGTTGCTCACTTTATTAAGAACAATCCATACAAGGCTCAGAGGCTCGGACTGTCGTCCGTTTATGTCGACAGAGCCGGCACGGTTCATCTGCTGAATCCGCACGGTCACACGATCGCCGCCTACACCGCCATCCGGGACAACCTGCCGGCTGGCTACGAGGCGAACTCCAAGACTCTGCCGAACTCTAAGATAGACTTTCGGAATCTCACCCGGCTATCCGGCGGCATCATGCGCGGTCAGTTCTACCCGGACGGCATCGGAATGTCCGTGGATCTCACGCATCCGCCGACGCTCGCCCAACTTCGGGCAATGGAAGACTATCATGCCTTGACATTCCAGCAGACGTTCGTGGCGGAACTCTACGATGGGGAGACCCTGCTGGGGTACGGCAGGAGCATGGCCTCCCTGCGGTGCGTACTGGAGAAGGCGCGGGGCATTCGTGGTGAGGAACTGAAAAGTGCCGTCGCAGAGTGTAGCGATGTTGTAATCCGGGCGAACCTCCCAGAGAGTATCGGGGGACGGATCGGTGGGTGAACGGTGAGCAGAGAGATAAAGCGCTAAGTGGAACAGGAGGTGAAAGGATCGGTGAGAACGACCAGGAGCGTAACGGAGATTGTCAGCGGCTTCGTTCCGCACACCCCGACATCAGCAGAAAATTACCGGTTTGGGGCGCATCTGACGTCCTACCTGAGCGTACTCGTTGAAGCCAGTCCACTGTCTTCTACAGAGCGTGCCGCCGCTGTAGGTATCGGCGCTGCCAAGTTCCCACGGTTCGAGGCCGCGTGGGTCGGGCTGACGCGCCCCATCCCGCGTCCGTGGTTTGCAGCAGTCAGCGGAATTTACGGCATGCTTGATCGGGTGGCGGAGGCCGACGTGCGGGCCTATGATGTGGTCAGTTCCGTGTCTCCGCCCGTAACGTGGTTCACCGAGCGCTTGATCCCTGGTGTCTACCGCCGCCAGCCGTTACCGACGGGACTGTCCGAGGTCGAAGCCGTTCGATACCTTGTGGAGCGTGCCAAGTCAAGCCGCTTCGCTTTCTGTCTGGGTTGCGGTGGGCTTCGCACCTATTGGTTCTGGGCCGATCGGGGCTACGATCTCGACCTCCACCGCCCCGCAATCAGGCTGACGCGAGCCTGGATCATCAGCGGCCAGCGCATCACCCCGACCAGCAGGATCAGGTGAGTGCTTTAGCCGCCATAACAGCCCCATTTGGACGGCGGCAACAGAAGACGGGTCATTGCGCCGCCTGTATAAGCGCCGCATGAAAGCGGCACTGTAATTGTGAACAATGCCCGGCCAACTTGGCCGGGCATTGCTGCGTGCGGTCCGTTGAGCACGACTCCACATACCTTTCAGTGCTTCTCGGCATGAACTTGATCCTCTTAGACTCAAGTCGAGAATATTCCCGAAATAGTTGTCACTTGGCTACTAAAATAAATTTCGGACACAGTCTGATTTTAATGAACTTGAGGGTATGATGCTTCTGTTGTACGAACAGGCGTACTACAGGAGAGAAGCATGGAGTTGAGCGCAAAGCAAAACGAGGGCAATACAGGGCGCGTCATTGGGGCCTTTGGGAAGATGTCGGAAGTGTTGCAAGGCGCGGTGCCGCGTGCTACGGCTCCCCTTGATCCTTTCGTGCTTCATCCCGCCTATGACTCTGCGATCGAACAGGACGATGACGGCTGGGAGGAAGATTGGGAAGACGATCCCGACAGCCGCCGGTTCCTTTCGCCCTCCTCTATGCCGGCGATGGAGGCGTTCCGGCCCGCTGCGCCCGGCCCGATTGCCGCCGTCGATTGTGGTCTAATTCATCTGGGAGAGACGGTCGCCGGTCCTGTTATTGCGCTCCGAGCCGCAATTGTAGTGGACGCTGGGGAAGAGATGCCTGCTGTGCGGATGTTCCGTACTGGTCCGCTCCTTCTCCCGATTACGGCACAGGCAGAACTTTTGCTGAGAATAGGCACAGACTTAGGCCAGCCTGATTGCTTTGTTGAACTGGACGACACCGATCCCTCCCATCCTTGCATCAAGCGCGTAAAAGGCGGTCTGGCAAACTCGGCAAAGTACCTTGCCGACCGCTTCCGGGTCTGGTGGGAACGGCTGGCTCAGGCCGAAGCCGTCACTATGATTTCAGGCGGTACCCTGCTTCTCGATGAGGCACTCATCTTGAGGAACAGGGATACGCCGGACGCTTTTCTTCATACTCTGGCTGCTGCCGCCGCCCGGAGGTCCAGCAGTTTGATTGGGATCAGCAAGCAAAGCCGCATCCTAATCGGCGGTAAATCCGTTCGGTTCTGGCTGGACGACTGCAAAAACGCTACTGGCTATCGGCATCTTTCGCCCGTCTTGGCGTCCGAAGCGCGGGAAGTAGTCGGAAACAAAACGCGGCATGACAACCGGGCCGCACGCATCTTCGGCAACGTGTATGCGACGCGCTTCACGCCAATGGGCGCGACGCTTCGCATGGACGTGAAAGCCTCCCCAGGCCGGACAGATGCCTCAGCCATCGCCCAACTTTTCGCCAGTTCGCTGATGGTTGCCGGCTACCCCGAGATCTTGGCCCGTGCCCATGCTTACTGCTACTTCAGCCGCGCGGATGTGATGGCATTGCAGGCCCAGGCGTGCGCGGAATACGGCTTGGATCGCGAACCGATGGCGGCCCTGACAGCAGCGTTTGCACCGTTCCAGGGTGCGTGGAAATAGGGGGAACCAGATGATGGAATTAGCAAGCGTAAAGGGTGACGTGGTGTATCTGTTATACCATCCCGCGTCCACGGCAGCGGAGGTAGGAACCCACTTCGCCATCCGAGAACTGCCTGACCGACGCGAAGGCGTGTTGGTGCAGATCACCGAGCAGCAGAGCCTCGATTTTGAGGGGCTGCTCCAGGGGCAAATTCAGTCCATTTTGGAAGGCCAACTCGCCCGAACCGAAACTGCGCTCAGTCACGAGCGCGGCTTGAACGCGATTCAGACCATGAAAATGGCAAAAGGTAAAATACGGAAGCGGCTCTGCGGAGACACTTGGACGGCTTGGGACGGCTGGATCCCCTCCCGCGCGGCTGCATTCGAGTCTGTCGACGCAGAGGAACTGATCTCCCATGTTCTGCCAGCCGGTGACTTCCCGCTCGATTTCGCCCGTTTTGGCGAAACCTCCGTGGCGTTGGACGGCTACAACCTGGGACTGATTGCGGCCATCGCCGGCAACAAAGGCGGCGGTAAAAGCCATGCGGCGAAAATCCTGATGAACGGCATGGTTCAGCGGGGTATTCCCGTTTTCGCCTTTGACGTCAATGAGGAGTACACCTGCCTGCCGGGCGCACAGGCTCTGCGACCTGGTGGTGGCTGGCGGCTGCGGCTGTCGGAAACAGGGTACCAGCCGCTGCTGACGCTCGTCGAGACGCTGTTCCCGCTCCAAACGGGGTCAAACTCCGAAGGAACCTTTCAAGTACGCCTTCCACGTTTGTTCCGTGAACGGCGCGAGGAATGTCGCCGGTGCCGGGAGCGGTTCACGATTGATCTACCATTTCTGTTGGCTGCGAATTGGGGCGACAATTCTTTCGTCAGCGACGCGATCCGAGACCGTCTGACCAAAGTAGTCGATCTTGACTTGATCGCCGAGGAAGTCGAGGTGACTGAGATGGATGAATGCCCAACGCTCGCGGCTGTCTTTGCCGCCGCCTGCGACGGTCAGCCGGTCGTGTTCGATCTGTCCGACATGCCGGGCGCAGAGCGCGATGCGGTAGTGAAAGCCATCTTGAAAGTTGTTACTCGGATTGCCGAGAAGGAAAAGCAGAAGGGGACAACCCGCTACCCGTTTTTGTTCCTGGATGAAGCCCACATGTACTTGGACGACCGGGCCGTGGAGAACCTGCTGACCCGCGTGAGGCACGTCGGTGTTGGGAGCGTGTTCATTTCCAACACGCCGAAGAAACTGCCCGAATCCGTGTTCCGGACGTTGGACACGATGGTACTTTTGCCCATGAGCCACGCCGACGACATCCGAGCCGTATCACAAAATTCGTTTCTGGACACCGACTCGGTACAGGCGCTTGTGACCCGGCTCAAGCGCCACCATGCTTTGATTGTCGGCAGCGCAACGGGCGGGTTCCCCCTCGTTGTCAAGGTGAACGATTTGCCGGAAGGCTTTCCTCGGTCGGGCGTCACCCGCACCCCCTGGGATCGGTTCATGGCGGCACTGCCTGCCGACGCAAAATAAATTACATAGAAACGGAAAGGAACTGAAGATGGAGAAACAAGGACACCTGCTGGGTCTGCTGATCCAAGAGCGGCGGCAGAAACAGGGCGTGACATTGGGAGAACTGGCTCATGCCAGCGGTATGACGGCGACTGAGGTCACGCAGTATGAACTGGGGGAGATTGTCCCGGACGCCGGGCGTCTAGTTCGAATCGCTCGGGCCTTGACCGTCGAACCCATATACTTCTGCAACCGCGATGTTGTTTACGTGGACGAAGGAATAGAAGTTCACCCGGCTGACCCGCTGACGGTGACCCGGCTGTCTGAGGCCGAACTGGAAACGCTTCTTCTGATGCAGTGTCAGTTTCTAAGCCGAAGCCGGCGTAACATTGCCGCTGGTCAGATGCAAGTGCTACTCGCCGATCAGCAACGTGAGGATTTCGCGCGGACCCTGAACAGCATCCTATGAGCGAAACTAAAGAAAGGAGATCTCATGGACTCTATTAGTGCGGCAGATGCACCGCCTGGGAGAACTCGCGGCCGATGGCCCCATTGTCGTTCTACGTTCTGGCAAACCGATCTCCATCGTGATAACTCCGGCTAAATACGACCGGCTTATCATTGAGGCCGAACAAGCGGCTCAGGGCCAAGCCACCGTGACACCAGAGACCAAGACTTGACCGGGCAATTGCGGTGGCCTGTCAGGTGAGAGTAGTTTCGGTCCGCCTTGTTCCCGGCAAGGTGGGTCTTTGACAAACGCAAAAAAATGGGGACAAAATTCGAGGAGTTTCCTATGCCTAATATTCCCCCTGCCCAGAAAGCCCCACGCCATGCCACCAATGAGTTCCGTGTTGCCGGCGACGTTGCGTATATCATACTAACGGACCGGAAAGTGGATAAAGTGGCTGAGGCCATTGTCGATTGTGAGAACTTGGAGCGTGTCCTCGCCAATTCCCGTTGGCATCTGCATCCTGCCGGCTACGCGATCTCCACACCGAACCGGTTCACCGGCAAGCGCCGCATCTTGCTGCACCGGTTTGTATTAGATGCACCCGCTGGTCGGGTGGTCGACCACATCTTCGGACAGAGGCTCGATTGCCGGACAGCCGCGTTGCGGCTCGGCTCCCAATCGGAGAACCTGCAAAACACCATCAGCAAACCGACCGGGAAAAGTGGGCAGCGCAATGTACATTGGCAAGCGCAGGTAAAAAGATGGCAGGTCAAGATCGTGGTTCAGGGTCATACGCACTGTTTCGGTTCGTATGATGACGTAGCAGTCGCCGCCGTCATCGCGCTGGAAGCCCGGCGCTCTTTGCACCCTTTTTGCCGGGAAAATGTTACAGCCGCGCTTTCGACCCTGCCTTAATCCTCAACCTATTCCTGGGCCTGCCGGGCCAAGCACCTCCCGCTTGGTCCGCCAATTCCGACCTCGCCAGCGATCATAGGCACACTGAAGATAATTGTGAACCATGCCACCAATAGGGCCAGGCTCAAAATGTTCGCCGGTGTCAAACAACAAAGACAAGCCGAAAGCAACGCCAGTTGCGGAAGCGCATTCGCCGGAAGTTTCAACCCGGAACTTCCGCTCCCCAGCGCGTAATTGCTGCATGACAAACCCGATAATTCCATCTGCCGTCCCTTCGTCGAACTCACCTTCCGGAAATAAATGGCCTTGTTCCAGATTGCCCTCGCCAACAATTCTCGGCCCCGGCACTGCCGCGTCGTTTTTCAAGTAGATGGCACATCCCAGTGTGAACAGGGGCCTTGTCTTTCCGTTTCCGGTCTCCAATTTGTTGTCATTCATGTTGAGTCTTTACCTCATTGTCATTTACACTCAATTGTCCTATGAAGACAAGTCGGATCCATCTACTTGGAACTTTAGCATCAAGAACATACTCCAAGCCACTCACGACTTCAGCCAAGGTGCCATAGCCGATCAATGTCCAAAAGGAACGGGGCCGCCCGGAGCCGCCGCAGATGCGACTCACGGCCGCCAGAACGCGGTGCAGGACTACGTTGACGGGTTGATCAATCAACAGATGATGGCTTTGCAGCAAACTCAACAAGATCAGCACATCACGAACATCGTGCAGCCGGCTGTCCAAGCCCATAAAACAAATGGAGCCGGATGGACCGTCATCAACAACGCCATTCAATACAGTAGTCTGACCCCGATGAACCAGCAGAAATCTAAATAGCAGTTTACGCCTGTAGCCCCAAAATCCCCGTCGGCAGCCTCCTCCGCTTCAATTCCGAACTCGTTGACCATCATCTTGCGCTGATACTATTGGAAAAATAAGACGTGGCCTTCAAAAATTCGTCGCGCCGCCCACGATGATTGCCGTCGTGTCTTGGCTATTTCCAAATGGATTTCTTCCGCCTTTAGAGCCAGGCCGAAAATACGTTGCGGCCTGGCTCTATCTTTCTGGGGATAGAATACATGTCCATTTCCCTAGTTCTTCCATTCGCAATCTTCAAGCCGCACTCTCCCCAAACCCCCGTGTAGAAAATTCGCGAATCCTGTGGCAAATCACACGATGATATAAGTAGGGATGTCTCGCGAAGCAAAATTTTTGGGCTTCCATCTGTGAGCACCCTGAAAGGCAATCATAAAAATGCCCGGACAGATTTCATTTGCAACGCAAGGCGGCGGGCGTTTAGCAACGACTACGCGAACCGGTTCATTGACAGATCGTGTAACAAATTCTTTTCTCGCAGACGATCTTTTTCAACTGCTTGAGCCAGCCTATCTGGCAGCGTCAGATTCGTGGATTGAACCTGCGGCTAAAACTTGGGCCGCAAATCGAAGCCGGGCTGAGGCTGACTTGCCGAAACATCTTCAACGCCTGCTCCCATTCATGGATGGCTGGACGTACCTTCCCCGCTGGTACAAGCCCGAACATTTGGACGTCATCGCGGGAATTGCGGCTCGGGGCAATCTTGTCCGGCGATCTTTACTGTCCAACTTTGCGGAGCAAGATGATGAGGTTGTGCTGCTGTTATTGGAGACAACTATCCTACGTCGCGCCGAGCAACACGCCATCTTCGAGCGGACGGAACAGTTACTTGATCGCGCACTATCAGAGGCAAAAGATCAACTTGAGTGCGTTTTGCGGATGGAGCAAAATGGGATTACCTGGTGTGGTGAGATGCTGTTGGAGCAGGATGCCGAAAAAAAACAACTGCGCGAGCAGGAAGACACTAGGTTCCAGAACCAAATTCGTCTAATGACGCTTCGCGTACACTGGCTCGAAACCTGGCTTGAAGCGAAGCGGGCGGAAAAAGTAAAGCGACGGAAACAAAGAACAACTCGGGTTACAAAAGACAATCTTCCTGGCCTCATCAAACCAGAGGAACTGCGAACTGTGTTGGACTTCTTTCAGTCCCTTGAGGATGAACGTCCGGCTGCGTTACTTTCCGGGCACGACGCGCTACTGTCAGTAGGGCTTTGGTACGTTTTCATGCTGCAGCGGTGCGGCGTGACGTGGCGAGAACTCCGACGCATACGCAAAGCGCACAAAGGTATTGTGCGTAAGCACTTTAGCACAGAGTCTCGCCGTCAGCGTGTTGGAAAAAGGTGGGGGGACATCGTGTTTCATAAGGTTCTTGCAAAAGAAGGGTATCAGCCGCGCCTGCGGTCCCAACGTGCTGAACCATAAAATATACGAATTTTGTTCAATCAACCGCTTTTTGCAAAATTTATAGACATGCATCCCCTGCTACATAATTATTGTGTGGCCGGGGATTTTCTATTCTGCTGTTTCGGCCGGCCTAAAAGAACAGCGTGAGGAAAAATCGGTTGGCACGACCACGACGAACATTGCAAGTAGAAATGCTCCCCGCCCTTGACCCAACACAGTTGGCTGCGCCGCCAGTAGGGGCCGGAGCCTGGGTACGAGCCACCGAAATTTTATTGCTCGCTTTAGAGCGTACTGCGGAAACAGACCAGGGCAACGGCACGAAATGCCCCGAACACAGCGACCAACAAGGAGATGAAATATGACACCAGAGAAACTGCAACGTATTGCGAGCGCACAAGCACGCCTTGACATCGTCGAGGCACGCTCCCGGTTCGTGGACGAAACGTTGTCGGCAATGACACGTGAGGAAATTTGGGCCCGCCGTGCTGGAAATAAGGACGAGATTGAAGCGGCGGTATTAAATCTTGCTCTTGCACAGGCTTTGCATGCCGCGTACGGCCAAGTTCTCATGGATGCCGATGCCGAACACCGGCAAGCAGTCGACGAGGCTTACTCAATGTCGGAAAACTGTGCATAGCGTCTGCTGCTTAGAACAGCGTGGCCCCAGCCCGAAAGGACCGGAGCCTCCCGTTAGGAAACAAAATATGACAGAAGATGAAAAGCAAGCCCTGCTCATTGAGCGTGTGCGGGGGATGATGACTGGTTTAGAAGCGGAGTTCGGCAGCAGCAGCCTTCCTACTATTTGGCGGGTCGTATCAAAAGGAGTTGAGAGACGCCAGCCGGAACTTCTCCAGAAGACTCTTGATGAGTTCACCCTTGGAAATTTGCCTGACGCAGACCATCCGCTTTGTAATACGGGAACGCCAGCAAACAAACTGCCGAGCGACACCTGCGGTCCGCGTATGCTTTGGATGGGGCTTTACGCGGCTGCTGTGACGTATTTGGCTGGAGAGACGGCGGCGGGGAAGAGTACATTCATCTACAACCTCCTCGTTCATGCCGCTCAGAACATCGACTTGTGGGGCGTTGGCTTCGGAATCGGGCGACCACTCCGCATCTGGTACCTAGACGCAGAGAACGGCAAACTTCTGGCCCGAGCCAAGATGGACCGGATCGGTCTGGGACTGCCGGAGGACCTGGTCATTGATCCCGCAGAGGAGGTCAATCTCAGCGATCCACGTTACCGGACGAGTTTCATCCAGCGCATCTTGGATGACAAGTTTGACGTGGTGGTCCTGGACCCCCAGGCCGCTCTCTTTCGGATCGTCAATGAGAACGACAACGCCGAGGCCACGGCTCAAATGACCTGGCTCCAGCACGCGGCTCGGGTGACCGGGGCAGCGATCATGCTGGTCCATCACACAGGGAAAGCCGAATCTTCCATGGGGGCCTATGGCCGGGGTGCGGCAGCCCGTCTGGGGGGTGCTGATGTTGGCCTCACCTGGCGAAGTAAGGGAAGTGCCGAGGACACTGACGACACCTGGAACTCCGAAACCGGCGGTGCCGAACGGAAGGATGTATGTCGTCTGGAAATCACAAAGAATCGTTTTAGCCGACGAGGGAGCCTCTATCTCCGAATGGCAGGAAACGACCGGTTCGAGTTGTCCAGTGTGGAAGCATGGAGGGCAGGAGCCGGAAAAGGAGCCGCTTCGGCTGACCGGAAAAGCAAAGGGGACATGGCCGCCGAAGCAATCACAGACCTGCTCGAAGAGGGAGGCTGGATCGCCCGTGCAGACATCATCGCTGCCCTCAAGGAGCAGGACATTGGGACGACGAGCGCTGATGTGTCCCTTAAGCAACTCCACATGGACGGGGTGCTTTCGGCTAATAAAGTTCCGGGAGGCAAAGCCCTGGCTTACGCACTGAAAGAATGGGCTGATCAGCAGCGTGAACTTGGGACTTCGGCTTCGGAAGACACGAGTGATTCGGAGTTCACGGAACTTGGTGACGAACCAGAACTGGAACTGGATGCTGATCCCCTGGCTTAGTTGTCCCTGCTCTCTTTGTTGCTGGCTGGGGTTCCGGAAACCGGAACCCCAGCCTCCTCGTTCAAAGATGGTCCCTTTGACTTGGCTGATGATGGCCCTCTGCACCCAGTTTGTCCTTCATGGTAATTCCCAGCCCCTAGTGACGCCCTGATATTAAGAAGGAGCCCAAGGGAGGCGATCTGGCATCTCAAGGGCCGTTCTTTATCTTCTTAATGGTAATAGCCCCGTAGGGGCCAGGATCTACCATTAAGACACAGAGGGGACAATCATGTGAAGGATACAGGACTGGAAGGCTAACCGAATGGCTGTCGAAAGCGGGTTTGTGCGGCTGGGCTTCGCCCACCTGCACCAAACCCGTCGGCGTGACTGTGCCTGTCGCCGAAGGCGACACCGCTTCGCTGGCACATTCCCACCGCTGACCTCGGGGTAGCAGACAACACACGGCAACACCGACATCTTCTTAACCAACCAAGGTACTGAGTTGCTGGCGTGAAACCTGCTGAGGCATCGGCTTGTTGGGTGAGAACGAAGGTCCAAAACAAAGTGGCTGAGATAAAGCATCCTTTACTGGTGGTCTGTTCTCCTGCCAGCGAAGCGTCCGGCAGGAGAACAGGACACCACTGTGAGGGAGGGCGTTATCGCGCAGCGATAGCCTCCCTCACTACTAGACCTCTGATTTCTTCGGTTGACCTTCTTCTGTGCTGACTTGGAACGTGAAGCGACCCAAGTCAGGAACACGACAATCCTGTCGGGTTCAACTCGGAGAAAACTAAGGATCTTTGCCGGGTTCACTGGGAGTTGCTTCAGACCGCAAATCGCACACCTTCCTGTGAGAGATGCTCCACCTTCCTCGAACTCGTAGAAAACGCATAAATTCCGAGAGTTGGAAGACAGGGACAGCCTGGACCGACTGGGAAACTTCCTGCCGTTGCCGGCTTGATGCTTAGTTGCTGGGCGTTGTTACTGATTCTGAGCCAGAACCATTAAAATCTTGCGCGTAGGATTACAAGAAAATCTGTGCCGACTCCATTGCGGCTTCAAAAGCCTAAACCGGAGTCCCAATGGGATATATACCAAATTAGGATACCATATCTCGAAAACTCAAGTACCCCCGGGGGTCAGGAAAACTGGGGACTGAAATCTGATGGTCGCGAAATGGATTTGCTTCCTGTAGATCGTTATGGGCTTTTCCTGGCAGCGATGTTCTTTGGCCTCCGGAAAATCCCTGTCTTTCTCTCGGCGATGAGCCGCTTTTGCCACCCTAGAAGTGTTCCATTCTGCTGATTTCTATGCTACCATGTTAGAGAGATTTCGAAGTTGACAACTGGTAGAAATGTCATTGACGGAAGCAGTTTGGTGGGAACGAATATGAACGAACCTGTGGAACAACTGAACGAAGCCGATACGTGTCGAACATACGTTGTTCCTGCCCTCCGAGTCGCCGGATGGGAGGCTGATCCGCACTCTCTTGTGGAGCAGTACACCTTCACCGACGGAATGATTGTCATCCGAGGCAACAAAGGAAAGCGCCGGGAGGGCAAGCGAGCCGATTTTCTGCTGCGGTATACTCGCGACTTCCCACTGGCTGTCGTGGAAGCCAAAGCCGAAGGCCGACCGGCTGCTGAAGGCATAGAGCAGGCTAAAGAATACGCCGTCATTTTGGGGCTGTCTTTCGCCTACGCCACGAACGGCCATGAGATCGTCGAGTTCGACTTTCTGGCCGGAACCGAAAAGACCATCCCAGTCTACCCAACACCGGTGCAGTTATGGGACCGCCTGCAAGCCGTAAGGCCGATGTCCGACGCCGCTGTCAGTACGCTTCTGACGCCGTCGTACCATCAAGCCGCCGAAGGGTCGCCCCGGTACTACCAGGAAATCGCCATCAACCGAGCGCTGCAAGCAGTTCTTTCCGGCAATCCCCTTGTTCTTCTGACGCTGGCGACCGGTACGGGCAAAAGTTTTATTGCCTTCCAGATCGCGTGGAAGTTGTGGAGCGCACGTTGGAACAAAGCCGGAGCCGATCGTCGTCCCCGCATTCTCTATCTCGCTGACCGGACGGTCCTCGTGGAAGACCCGATGGATAAGATGTTTTCCCCGCTCGGTGCAGCCCGGTGCAAGATCGAGGGCCAGGCCGACATGAGCCGGGAAATCTACTTTTCCACTTATCAGGCGCTTGCGGGTGGGGCCGGGAGACCGGGCTTGTTCCGCGAGTTTCCGTCTGACTTCTTTGACTTAGTGATTGTGGATGAGGCGCACCGGGGAAGCGCCCGCGAAGATTCCGATTGGCGTGCGATTTTGCATCATTTCGCGCCGGCGGTTCAGTTAGGAATGACGGCAACACCCCGCCGCGATGACAACGTCGACACCTACACGTACTTCGGCAACCCGGTTTACACTTACAGCCTCAAACAAGGCATTCAGGACGGCTTTCTTGCGCCGTACCGCGTCTACCGCATCCAAACGGTTTATGATGCTGTCGGCTTCCGACCGGATAGGGGAATGAGAGACCGCGCCGGTCGGGAAATCCCGGACGGCTTGTACACCACGAAGGATTTTGAGACGGTTATCTCCCTTCAGGCTCGGACCGAGGCCATCGCCAAACACCTCTCGGATTTCTTGAAAAGCACCGACCGGTTTTCCAAGACAATGGTGTTCTGTGCGGATCAGGAACATGCGCTCGCTATGCGTCAGGCCCTCGTCAACGAGAACCGGGATTTGGTGCGAGAGTTCCCGGACTATGTCTGCCGTGTGACAAGTGACGAGGGCGAGGTCGGCAAAGCCCACCTGAGCGACTTTCAGGAAGTTGACTCCCGGACGCCGGTCATTCTCACGACTTCGCGCCTTTTGACCACCGGCGTCAACGCGCCGACGTGCAAAAACGTGGCTCTGGTGAGGCCGATCGAAAGCATTGTCGAGTTCAAGCAGATCATTGGGCGCGGCACCCGTGTCCGTGAGGACGAAGGCAAACTGTTCTTCAACATCTTGGACTACGCCGGCTCGGCCAGCGCCCGGTTCGCCGATCCGGAGTTTGACGGGGAGCCGGCCCTGCTGACTGAAATCGAGATTGATGCCCATGGGCAAGCCACACAGAAGCGGATCGTGGAAGCCGGCAATCCTTACGACCCCGATGCTGACGAAGAGACGGGCACAGGCGGATTGGGAGGAACCGGCGGAGGCGGCGACCGGAAATACTACGTTGACGGTGGCTTCGTGCAGATCGCGTCTGAGGTCGTTCAGGAACTTGACGCCGAGGGCCGCGTTCTTCGGGTGCGGCAACTGACCGACTACGCGGCGGACAAAGTTCGCACCCTCTACACGTCGCCGGAAGAAGTAGGCCACCTGTGGAGCAATCCTGCCCAGCGGCAGGAGATTGAAGAGCGGCTGTCGGAACGCGGAATACTCCTTAGTGAACTTTCCGAAGCGCTTGGGGCGGGGGAAGCCGACGGGCTGGACATTCTTTGTCACGTTGCGTTCGGTGCGCCGTTGCTGA
The DNA here is from genome assembly GCA_965277885.1 of Capsulimonadaceae bacterium. Classification (GTDB taxonomy): domain Bacteria; phylum Armatimonadota; class Armatimonadia; order Armatimonadales; family Capsulimonadaceae; genus JANXMY01. The sequence goes on from CBDIDS010000003.1 coordinate 3,577,650, forward strand.
CGCGGCGTCAGCGTGCGGACCGGCTCAAACGGAGCAAGCCGGATTTCTTCGACCAGTACGGCCCGACGGCCCGCGCCATTCTGGACGAGTTGCTGGACAAGTATGCGGACTACGGGGCCGACCAGTTCAAGATGCCTGACGTGCTGCGGGTGCCGCCGCTGTCCGGTCACGGAACGGTGCCGGAAATCATGCGCGAGTTCGGTGGCCCGGAGAACCTTCGGGAAGCGCTCCGAAGTCTTCAATCTCTTCTGTACGCCGAGGCTGCGGCTTGAGCGCACCTCAGTCAGAAACACCTCAACAAATTTGGAAAGACAACCAGTAAAGAACGATATGCCCCGAACGAAACCCACTCCTCAAGATACAACCCTCGATATGGACGATCTACCGCTGGCGGTCAAGCCGGCTCGAAGCCCTCGTACGGAAAAGCCTGTTACGACGGGGCAGCGGCTCGGAAGTTTGATCAAATCAGCCCGTGATAAAATGCGGAAAGATAAGGGGCTTTCCGGTGACGCCGACCGATTGCCGATGCTGACATGGATCATGTTCCTCAAATTCCTGGACGACAACGAACGGGGGCGGGAAGATGAAGCCTTGCTGACCGGCGAAACATTTCGTGCTGTCATTGATGCTCCGTACCGGTGGCGCGACTGGACCTCCGCAAAGTCTGGCCCGACCGGCGACGACCTGATGGAGTTCATCAGTAGCCAGGAAGCCCGCCGGCCTGACGGGACAAAGGGGCTTGGCTTGTTTCCGTATCTGCGCGGCTTCCTGGGGAACGAGAATCCCCGACGGGCGGTCGTCGGGAATATCTTTCGCGGGATGCAAAACCGTATGGCCGATGGCTACCTGCTGCGGAACGTCGTCGACCTTGTAGACGGCATTCACTTTGACAGCAGCGACGAGATCCACACGCTCGGACATTTGTACGAGTCGATGCTCCGGGAAATGCGCGATGCCGCCGGCGATGCCGGAGAGTTCTACACGCCTCGACCCGTGGTGCGGCTCATGGTCGAGGTGGTCAATCCCCGGCTTGGCGAAACAGTGTACGATCCCGCGACCGGAACCGGCGGGTTCTTGGTAGAAGCCTACAAGCATCTGGAAGCGCAGGCCCGGACGGTGGAAGACCACGACATCTTGCAGCACCGAAGCATCATCGGCGGCGAAGCAAAGCCGCTGTCATATCTTTTGGGTCAAATGAACCTGCTGCTGCACGGGCTGGACTCGCCGAACATCACTCTGGACAACAGCCTGAAAGTTCGGCTGGGCGAGATCGGGGCGAAGGACCGGGTCTCGGTGATCCTGACCAACCCGCCGTTCGGCGGCGAAGAAGAGTCAAGCATCCAAAACAACTTCCCGGCGGACAAGCGCACGTCTGAGACGGCGCTCCTGTTCCTGCAACTCATTATGAAGAAGTTGAAGCACGGACCGGATCATCCGGGCCGCGCTGGGCTGGTTGTCCCTGCCGGAACTTTGTTCGGCGAAGGGGTCGCCGCTAAGATCAAAGAAGACCTCTTGAAAGAGTTTAACGTCCACACCATCGTCCGCTTGCCGGAAGGGACATTCGCCCCATACACGGATATTCCTACAAATCTGGTCTTCTTTGACCACGCGGGGCCGACGAAGGAAATCTGGTACTACGAGCAGCCGCTGCCGGAAGGACGAAAGAAGTACACTAAGACGCAGCCCCTCCAGTACGACGAGTTCGCGCCTTTGTTAGCATGGTGGGATGTCCGTGAGGAGAACGAGCGGGCGTGGAAAGTGAACTGGACAGAGATTTACGAGCAGGCTTGGGCTGAAGCGACGCCGCATTGGGAAGCGGCACGGCAAGCCGAGACCGAAGCCCGGCGCTACGCTACGGAGGTCAAGGATTTGGCCGGTCAGATGCAGGTGTTGCAACGGTCGCTGCAAGGCGGTTTGTACGCAGAGACCGAGCGCTTGCAGGCACAGCAGGAGGGGGAGGGCTTGATCCTGCGGCGGGAGGAAGCCCAAGGGGCGGAACGACGACAGCGCGAACTGGCGAAAGAACTTCAAGCCTCTGGAGATGCGATTTATTGGCCGATTTACAATTTGGACAAGAAAAACCCGTCTCAGCCCGGAGCATTGGAGCATTTGTCACCAGATCAGATCATGCACGCCATTTTGGATAATGAATATCGGATTACCTTGCTGATGAATGAAATCGCGGGTCTTTTATTGGAAGCATCCCATGTCTGAACACAGAATTGAGGTGCCCCTCGGAAAGTTACTTTGTCGCTCAGATGAAGTTGTGCCGATTTTAGCGGAGAAGATTTACTCTCAAGTCACCGTTCGTCTTTGGGGCCAGGGGATTACCAAGCGCAATACTGTGAGCGGGCGAGAAATTGGTGGAGATACTCGGTTCGTAGTAAGACGAAACCAGTTCATCATGTCCCGTATTGATGCACGACATGGCGCATTCGGACTTGTTCCTGAAGAACTTGATGGAGCAGTGGTCAGCAATGACTTTCCTGCTTACATCATCAACGAAGACCTTGCAATTCCTTCGTTCCTAGATTGGATGAGCAAAACGCACGGCTTCGTCCAAGCGTGTAAGGCTGCTAGTGAGGGAACAACAAACCGAGTGCGGCTTAAAGAGCAGCAGTTCCTCTCAAAAAAAGTTCTTCTTCCACCTCTCACGGAGCAGCGTGAATTGGTATCTCGTCTTGATGCTGTGTCGGGCAAAATCAATCAGGTTCGCGCATTACGCCTAAAAGGCGATTATGAACTCTCGGCTCTCAAAGTAAGTCAGCATCTTTTCCTTGCCGGCGAACGCACCGTTCGGCTGGATGAAGTGCTGGAACTGCATGAAGAGCACACACCGATTTACAACGACCAATCGTACCCGCAAGTGGGAGTGCGGGGCTTCGGCCAGGGCTTGTTTTCCAAGTCTGCGGTTGAAGGCTCACAAACGACGTACCGGTCCTACAACCGTCTTTACGATGGAGCCGTGGTGTTGAGCCAAGTCAAAGGATGGGAAGGGGCCATTGCTGTTTGTCCACCGCATTTGGCGGGCTGGTTCGTCTCGCCGGAATACCGCACGTTTCGGTGTTTACCCGGCCAAGCGATCCCGAATTATTTGTCTTCAATCGTCTCGTTGCCCTGGTTTTGGAGCCGCTTGAAGGACGCAACTCATGGCATGGGCGGACGGCGTGAACGGACCCGCCCGGAACAATTCCTCAAGATCGAAATCCCGATGCCTACAGTCGCACAACAAGAGAAAGCGCTGCAAATACTTGCACATCTCAATGGCCTCAGACCATTGATGACACAGAGTGATCTCGGACTAGAGGCTTTGCTCCCGTCGCTCCTCGACCGCGCTTTCCAAGGAAGACTCTGATGCGAGCGCCATGTTCCGGCTTCGCTTTGTCTCGCTGATTTTCCTTCGCGTCTCCGCGCTGACGACCATTCCCTTCGGCCTGCCGCCCCGCTTGCCATTCTCCCGTGCCGCCAGAACCTTCGCCTCGGTGCTGGCCTGACCCATCAGCCGGGCCGCTTCCCGGCGGGCGTCGGCATCCCCGCCTTGCAAGTCGGCTCCTGCCGGCTGTTTTTCTAGCATCTCTCACCTCCATCGTCGTTGTTCCAAAGCATTATAACACGAAGAGTATTCAAACCTATCGTTGGGTTTTCCAATAGTTTTTCGTGCTGTTAAACGGCGTTTTCAAAACTACCTTTGGGCTTCGACCAAAGCCGTAGCCGCCAAATCTTTGACCCAAACATCTGGTCTAGAGCGATGGGGCTTGACAACATTACCCATCGTTGGGTAATATATCCGGGTTGGTACCGGAGGGTGTATCCATCCGGAGTCGTGGGTGCTATAACGCCAGATTTTATCTCACAATTGCCTCTTCAGAAAGAATACAATCATGCCAAACGAAAACAAGCGCAGGAACAAGAACAAGGCCATCGCCCCGCTACGGTGGGTGGATTACGAGCGGTGTTCCTCGGATGACCAAAAGTACGGGGACTTCACCACTAACGACAATCAGCGAGAAATCAATCGTCGCCTCATCCAACAGCGTATCGATGAACAGGGCGGTGAGTATATCGATTCTTATGCCGATGAGGGCCGGACGGGAACGAACCTGAAGCGGGCCGGCTGGAAGCGGCTGCTGGCTGACGCAGAAGCCAAAAAGTTCGATGCTGTTTGCATTACCTACATGAGCCGCTTGGCGCGGGGTAACGCTTTCCATGTGGCCGAACATTTACTGAAAGAAGCCGGTGTGCAGATCGTCATGGTCAAAGAGAAGTTCGCCGATGACCTCGGCGGCCAGATGCAAAAAGACATCACGATTTTCGCCGATGGCGTCTTTTGCAAACAGATCAGCGACCACACAAAGACCAAAATGGCAGCAATGGTAGAAAAGGGTTACTGGTGCGGCGTCCATCCCTTTGGATACTCGACTGTTTTCGCGACGGGAACTGATGGATTCCTGAGCGCTGAAAAAGAGCCACCAAAAATCCTTGTCATCAACCCGGATGAAGCCCCTGCGGTTCTCCGGGCTTACGAGATGGCCCTGAACATGAGCACTTATGCCGCCATTCGGCAATATTTGAAAAGTGTTTCTTCCCGCCCGTGGACGACGACCACCGTCAAATACCTGCTTCAGAACGAGACGTATACGGGCCTGCAACTGTTTGGCGATTGGAGGAAAGAAAATGCCCATGAAGCCATCGTAGACCGTGCGCTATGGGATGCGGTGCAGGAAATTGTGGCTGTTCCCCGTGGCCGGCAACCCAAGCACCAGGACGACTTCGTGTATTACTTGCGCGAGCGGCTCCGGTGCCCACACTGCAACTGCGCCTACACACAGTTCTCTGTGAATGGCAATACCCGGAGCCATTACTACGGTTGTCTTGATTCCAATAAGCACAAGACGGACTGCCCGGTGAAGCGGATCAATGCAGACGCCCTGCATCACACCGTTCTAAGCCTCATTGAACGGGCGGCCAAGCATCACACGTTCATGCACAAGATCATCGCAGAGTCAGGCGGGTGGGGGAGCGCAACGGACATCCAGCGGGCCACGCGGGGGCAACTCGCCAAGAAGTTGCAATTTGTGAACGTCCAGATCAACAACATGACCGATGCCCTCGGCGTAGGCCGGGCCACTGAACTGATCTTCAACCGACTGGAGAGCCTTCAGGCCGAGCGCCGCAAAATCACCGAGGAACTGGAACACATGGATAAAGAAATTGCCAAAGCGACGGTGAAGCGCCCGACGGCAGAGCAGGTCTGCATGGCGTGGGGACGAATCGTTGACCTTTGGGAAGTGCTGACCGAAGAAGAGCGGCAGGAAGTTTTGGGAGGGCTGGTGCAGGAAATCGTCGTGACACAAAAAGACCGTGTTCACTTGCGGCTTTCGCCAATCGCAAGTGTCCACGGTCAGTTATTTGCGATAAACTCGCAGATGGGAGCGGGAACAGGAAATACCTACACATTGAACCCGCGAAGCTATGGCGTTCCTGTCTTTGTGCCGACCGGCGGCAAGTGCCGGATCAAGACGCCGCGCCCTGAGCGTCAAACGAAGCTGAAAGCGGCGGCGTGACAACAGCTTTCCTACCTGCCATAATAGGCAGGTAGGATTAGGAAGCAGAAGCTATGGAACACGAAACGAAATCAGCGCCGGAAGAAGCTGAGAGTACCCTGATCGCCGACGTTGACGGCACGGCCCGCCCGCGCCGCGTCGTGCAGGACGCAGACGGTACAACGTACCCGCTCTTGTTGTTGCCTTCTGAGTACGCCGGGAACAGGCCGAACAGACACAAGCAAGACCCGACAAGCCCCGCCGCCATTGAGCAGGTTGCAACGCGCTTCCAAGCAAGAAGCAATTCAGATACCGAAATGGAAGGCTTGTTACGCTGGCTGATCTATAAGCATTACGACGACAGCAAGCGATCACGCGCCGCAAAGATACGCGAAACAAGCCTAACCTTCTTGACGGCCTTCTGCCGACGCCGAACGCGCCTGTATACAAGCGTTCGCGCCGGGCTGGAAATCCAATACAAGGCGCTTGATCTGGAAGGCGTCAATCATAAGCAAGGGTTCTTGCTGGAAATCCGGCGCGAAGTTGCAATACAGATTGACGGCGTGAATAGCACTGAGGAACTAGAAAACCTGCCTAAAGCTGTTCAGAAACCGATTGCACGGCAGGCCCGGCGTTGCTTGCGTGTATACACGAACGAGAAGCGCCTGAACCTTCCAGACAGCGACATGAACGCTGTTGAGACACTTATAGCCGATCCTAAAGACGACGTGCAGGCGTTCGTCAACCGGGAAGCAGAACTATCAGAGTTCAAGGCGCTGTTAGACACGGGCAAACTCAGAGGGCAGAACCGCGAACTTGCCTTGATCCTATGCAAGCACCCCGACTTAGCAGGATACGGCGGCAACGTGGAAATTGCCCGAATGCTTGGCTGGAACCCCGCTCATGTTCGGCAGATCAAGCGCCGCTTGAAGATCGCCGCCAGTAGTTAGCGCCTCAAAAAACTCCTGAACAATTTCCAATTTGTTCACACTTCGGCCTTTCCGACTGCATACACCGCAGAACACTCGGAAAGGCCGAACTCATGTCCCAAGCACATACTTTCGTTGCTATTTACGCGGGCGATACGATTTCCTCAGCAAAGATCGTTGCCGCTTCTTCTGACCCCGATCTCGTTAAACAAGTCGCCGCCGTCCTGCTCAAAGACAAGCGTTCGTCTGTCGGCGCGGCGTCGCCTGATCCAGTGTCAAGCGCAATGGACAGCGGGCGGCGGCAGGCGCTCACAATCATCGCAGGCGGGAACGCTGAATAATGAGACGCCGCGCCGTCATCTTAACGCCCGCGCCTGCCGATCTGTGTTCTCAGCAAGCCGCTTCCCGATTTCTGGAAGCAACGCTGATCTTGCAGAAGATCGCGGCCCGCGTTGACGCGGCAGACCAAGCCCAAGCCGAAGAAGCCGACGTGCAGGAAGGGGCGCGAACGGCTAATACGACTTCGGGAGGCATGACAAAAAAAAGCCCCTAAGCCGTTGACGCGGCAGGGACTAGGAGTAGAACTTTGCAATATCAGTATAACAACCCTTTCCGCGCTTGTCAAATTGTTTCACCGTTACCTACGTTCTGGATTATCAAGGGCCGGTTCTATGGTCGGCGGATTGATAGCCTGCCGCCGTGGTATATCGCCACTGCTCTTAAATGGCGCTTCTTGCGGCCTGGCCTTCGCGCCGCGCTGTTAGCTGTCTTAGGCTTCCGCGCCCTTGCAGGCGATCAGCAGGAGGGCTTGTAATGCGTCCAAACACGCAGAAGAAAGCTAATCCCGCGCCGCCTGAGAACATAGACGCAGAACAAAGTACGCTCGGTTCTATGCTGATTGAACCGCAAGCCATAGAAACAGCCGCCGCGCTTCTTTCAGCAAGCGACTTCACGCGGCCCGACCATATTGCGCTGTTCAACGCTATCAAAGCCCTGCATGAGCGCGGCGAACCGGCAGACTTAATCACGGTTCCGGCAGAACTCAAAGTGGGCGGCGGGCTGGAAGTCGGCGTTGAATATCTCATGTCGCTGTTTGACAAAGTACCAACAGCGGCAAGCGTCGGCTATTATGCGAAGATCGTTAAAGAGAAGGCAACTCAGCGCCGGTTATGGGAACTGTTCCAGCGGCTTACCGGCGACGCCCAAAGCCCCGACGCCGATCTAAACAAGTTGCTGGAACAAGCGCAACGCGGCCTTGATCGGATCACAAAGCGGGCAGGCGACGCCGTTACCGCCGCAGTAAAAAAGCCCGTTCCCCTTGCGGATCGCATTACGGATATGGCGGATATTGGCCCGCCGCCGTCTGACTTGCCGCTCTTATGGTGGGTTCTGACGCGCGGCATGATCCATTGGCTTTCAGCGCCGCCCGGCTTAGGTAAATCAACTGTTGCTTACAATGTCGTAACCGCTCTTGCAGAAGGTCAAGCCTTGTGGGGCTTTCCTGTCAATCAGCCGGTCAAGACGCTTTACGTTGACCTTGAAAGCGGCGACTATGTTCTAGCGGCGAAGCTGGAACGTCTTTATCAGGGATCGCCGCGAGTTCGCGGCGGCTTGCTGTTTCTCAAAGATATTCGCCTGCCGGAAGAAATCGCTGATCTTGTTCGGTTCTGCCAAGCCCAAGCTGTTGACCTTGTGGTATTTGACACGGCGGCGCGAACCTTCCGGCTGGAAAACGAAAACGATAATAGCGAAGTCGGGCGAACAATTACGCCCATCCTTGACGCAATCAAGAGCGCCGGGATCGCGTCTTTCGTGATCGGACATACCAGCAAGTCGGGAACCGGCGCAAGGGGCGCGTCTGCTAACGAGGGCAATGTTGACGTTACCCTGTCGCTGGAACTGCACAGAGGGAAGATCAGCGACAAAGACGCGCTTGTTTCGCTGTCGGTTCGCAAGCATAAGCTACTTGGCTTCCCCGATCCTCTGATACTGGAACGGATCGGCGAAGATCAATTCCGCGCTGTTGACGCGGCGACAATCCCGCAAGCCGAACCTACCCCGACAGCAAGCGCCCGTTGTGCCGCCGACGTGCTGGCGCTTCTGGAAGCCCGGCAGGACGGCCCGACGCGGTACGGCGAGATCGTTACAGCTATGAAGAATAAAGGCCATGCAGAGGCAACAGCGAAGCGAGTTATCAGCGACTTGCAAGCGCAGGAAGACATAGCCAAAACAGACGCCGGATATACCCTAGTTGACCCGTTCGCCGACTAAGTATCACCGCGTTAGTATCACTTGATACCATGATACCGACGCTGATACTCAGGCTGAAAAGAACTCTAGTATCAAGTATCACGGTATCAAGCCCCTGTATACGGCTGATACTGATACTTGATACCGTCCATTATCGCCGCAATCAAGCCGCGAGAAGCGCCCGGCAACGAACCGGCGCGATCACTCACATAGGAAGGCGCAAGCAATGGCAGATAAGCAAGCAGACGACGGTAAGCGTTCCGCGCAAAACGTGGAGATGAACAAGCTACTTCGCGGGAAGCTGAATAGGAAGCAGGCCGAAAGCAAAGAAGGCGCGACCATGAACGACATGATCCGCGCCACTCTCAAAGGCACTGAAGAAGGCGGAAACACCGCAGAGGATAAAGAATAACATGGCAAAGCAAGCAAACAATCAAACGCCCGAAGACAATCAAACGCCGGAACCGAACGCGCTGGAACAAGCAGAGTATGAACTAAGCACTCTGCAAGCCGAACGCGCAAACATTCCCGCTGCACTTAATCAGGCCGTGGAAGACGGCGACACACGCGAGATTATCTGCCTGCGTCAGCGATCCGCCGAACTCAAAGACTTGATCCCGACGCAAACCCTTCGCGTCTATCAGCTTCAAGTAGAGGCATACCAGAAGCGAAGCACCGACGCAGAAGCAGAAGCCGTTGAACTCGCTTATTACGCAGAAGCGGCGGCAGAGCGGGCGCGGGCGGCAAACAAGGAAGCAAACCGGATTATGGGCGAACTCAGCAACCTGCAATCTATGGCGCGGCAATGCCGGCAAGATGCTTCTCAGATCGCTGGTCAGCGTTCTCAGCTTCTTCGACAGATGCAAGGGCAGGAAGTTGACCGCGCCCTGCGTATGCCGTTGCAAAATCCTATGTTTGGCTGATTAGAGAGGTTGAGCAATGCCCCGCGTCTGTACCGTCTGCACCCATGAGAACCGGGCCGAAATAGATACGGCCCTTGTCGCTGGAACGCCATTGCGCGACATAGCGATACAAAACGAAGTCGGCAAAGACGCGCTTATGCGCCATAAGGCCGAACACCTGCCCGCGTCTCTTGTGCAGGCGGCAGGCGCGGAAGAAGTCAAGAACGCGCTCAACGTCTTAGACCAACTTCGGGCGATCAATGAGACGACGCGGGCGATCCTCACCGACGCCCGCAAAGCCAAAGACGGCGAACTAGCACTAAAGGCGATTGATCGTATCCAAAGGCAAATAGAACTGCAAGCTAAACTGCTAGGCGATATTGACGACAGGCCGCAAATCAATGTCTTACTCATGCCGGAATGGATCACGGTTCGGGCCGTCCTAATCGCCGCGCTTGGGCCTTTTCCAGAAGCGCGGGCGGCTGTCGCTTCGCGCCTGCTGGAACTGGAAACAGGAAGGGAAACGGCATTATGATTGCTTCCATGCCACCCGCGCTGATCCTGCCCGGTACACTGTCTTTTGACTTAGCGACGGCGCTTGATCCGGTTCGCCTTGCCGAACGTGCGGGCCTGATCCCCGACGAATGGCAGGCGAAGGTACTTAGATCGGACGCCCGGCGCATACTCTTGAACTGTTCGCGGCAGAGCGGCAAGTCAACGGTTTCAGCGACGCTTGCGGTACATACCGCCGTCTATGAACCCCGTTCCCTTGTGCTTCTGCTGTCGCCATCTCTGCGTCAATCGCAAGAATTGTTCAAGAAGTGCGTTGCGATATACCGCGACGCCGGGCGGATCGTTGCCGCCGATCAGGAAAGCGCCCTGTTCCTCACGCTTGACAATGGGAGCCGGATCGTAAGCCTGCCGGGAAAAGAAGGAACCGTTCGCGGTTACAGCGGGGCGCGGCTGATTATCATTGACGAAGCAAGCCGGGTTCCCGACGAACTGTATATGTCTCTGCGTCCTATGCTTGCCGTCTCGGGCGGGCGTCTAGCGGCGCTGTCAACGCCCTTCGGTACGCGGGGCTGGTGGTACGACGCCTGGCGATCAAGCGGCGCTTGGGATCGGTACGAAGTTCCGGCGACGCTCTGCCCGCGTATCTCAGCCGAGTTCTTAGCTGAGGAACAGCAGAACATGGGCGAATGGTGGTTTAGGCAGGAATACGGCTGTGAGTTCCTAGACGCTCAAAGCGCGGCCTTCCGGCGCGAAGATATAGACAATGCTTTTGATAAGGAGATTGACACTTGGAAACTGCTGTAATTATCGGCTGTGATATAGGGCAGAAGGCCGATCCGACTGCTATTGTCGTGATAGAAGCACAGAAGGCGATACGCGAACCGGGCGGCTGGGTACTGCCGAAGGGCGAACGTGTCAGCGACGGCAGAGATATACGCTTTACGCCGGGCAAAAGTGAGATCGTGTATGTCGCTCGTGATCTAAAGCGCCTGCCGCTCGGAACGCCTTACCCGGAAGTCGCTCGGAAGATCGCCGGGCTTGTGCTGGCTTTGCAGGAACGCAAGATATGGAAGCCGCGCCTTCTCGTTGACGCTACGGGCGTCGGCTTGCCGGTTGTTGATCTCCTGCGTGAAGCCCTTCGCGGCAGGCCGTGTACCTTAGTTCCCTGCACGTTCACGCACGGCGACAAATACACGCGGAACCGGACAGCTAAAGGCGAGACGGCAAGCGTCGGCAAAGCGCACCTTGTCAGCCGCCTGCAAGCCCTCTTGCAGACAGGCCGCTTGAAACTGCCCGTACTGCCTGAAAGCGAAGCCCTTGCGCGTGAACTCATGGATTATGAGATCAGAGTTGACACGAACGCAAACGATCAATACGGCGCGTTCAAGGTAGGAACGCATGACGACTTAGTAACGGCGCTTGGGCTTGCCGTGCTTGACGATCCGTTTGCAGAAGCGGCGCGGCGGGCGGCGGGCAGTTGCGATTATTGAGCCGCTTCTGATCGGTTCTGTGTTACAATAATAATAAGGAGAAATAGAATGTCACTCAGCTATGCTAAAGAAAAGTTGCACGTTGCGGTACGCACACTGGCGGTAAGTACAGACGATATACAAAATCGTCTTGCCGACGCTTACAGTTCCAGCCTTTCGTTAATTGGAAAAGACGACTTACCGGCTGACTTGCAGGAGGAACTTACTGCCATACACCAGCAGATTACTCGCGTACCGGCAAAAGGCGACGAAGGCACAATAAGAGCAACTGTCAATACTATGTCTGACGACGAATGTTTAGACCTTGCCGATAAAATCTTTGATATGTATTCAGATGTCAACCGTCTTTTCTACAAGCCGTAAAGGTGTCAGCCATGATAAAAGCAATCATACGCGGCGAACTGTTGACAATGGATCAAGCCGAATGGCAAGGCGCTTCCCCCGGCCTGCTTGAAAAGCTGGAAGCCGCAACCGAAGAAGGTATACAGACATTACGGGGTTCCGATCCAGCGCCGGAACTGACTGTCGCTAAGTTTGTCGTCAATAGCTTGGGCGGGCGGATCACGGAGTATGTTCCAGACGAAGACGACGATCCGAACTTACCGCAGGTTATTTATTCCAGCGCCCCGTAGACAACGCTAGGGCTTGCGTACAGCCGCGCCGGGCGTCGGCGCGGGCAATGAGGCAGAGCGGCCTTTTGCCTCTGTCAGCGGGCAAAAACGAGGGCCGTTTTTCGTTTACCGCCGCCGTAAGTCGCTGTTGCCGCAAAACGACGCGAAAAGGTTGCTAAAAAACATTGAGAATAAAGCAGGAAAAGAAGTTAAAGGCGGCGAATAGTACATTATGAATAAACCTGATATGACAGTTGCGGAAGTCGCCGCAGAACTTGGGCTTGCTGTCAATACAGTTCGCCGCTTGCTCAATGCAGGCGAAATGCCCGGCTATCGCGCTAATCTCAAATCATGGCGCGTGACACGGCAACAGCTTGACGACTTCAAGCAATCCGGCGGCGTCAAGCGACAAGGACGCCCACGCAAGACAGAAGGGGAAAACTAATGGCGAACATCAAGAAGATCAGCGGCCCGCTTCGCGTTGCCGTCTATGGGCGCGTTTCCAGCGACGAACAAGCCGACGCAGAGTTTGGCAGTACCGAAGCCCAAGAAGCCGCCTGCCGCCGCTTCCTAGACCAGAACGGGTACATCTTCGCCGGGTTCTATTCCGACGAAGCGCGAACCGGCACAAGCCTAAAGCGGCCCGGCTTCAAGCGTATGCTTGCCGACGCCCAAGAGAAGCGTTTTGACGCCGTTGCGATTACATTTATGAGCAGGCTAGGGCGCGGCAAAGCCTTTACCATTGCCGAATACGAGTTGCAACAGGTTCGCGTTCAAGTGCTGACTGTCAAAGAGACGTTCGCCGACGACTTCAACGGGCAGATGGCGAAGGGCGTCAAGATATTCACCGAAGGGCTGTACCCGCAGTTCATTAGCCAAGCGACAAAAGCCAAACAAGAAGAAATGGTACGCAAAGGCTATCATACCGGCGGCGTCGTACCATTCGGCTATGTCTCTGTGATCGCCGAAGACGGCTTACGGTTTCGGGGCGAAGGCAAGAACCCGCCTAAGCGCCTGATCGCCGATCCAGTGAACGCGCCCCTAGTTGCGAAGGCATACGCGCTGTTTCTCTCAACAAGTTCTTTCACCCGCGTACAGGACTATCTTAACGCTGTCACAGAACGGCAGTGGGGATTGAATACAACGATCTCACTGCTTCAACGCGAGACTTATACCGGCGTCCTGCTGTTCGGGCAATGGCGCAATGAACAAGCGTTCCCGCCTGTCGTGGATCGGCAGACTTGGGAAGCCGTTCAATTGCTAATTGCTTCGCGGCCCCGCGCCCCGCGCAAAGATCGGGAAAAAGAAACCGTCGCCTTCTACCTTCGCGGCCTTGTGCATTGCGGCTGTTGCGGCGGGCGGCTGACACCTGCCGGGCATCATGGATCAAAGTCATTCGTCAAGTATTACGAGTGCCTATCTAACACGCGCCGCCTGAAACCCTGCTCTGTCAAGCGCGTGAACGCGGATAGCCTGCATCAAGTCGTGCTGGAAGAAATACGGCGCGGCGCGGATCACCCGACGCGAACCGCCGAACTGATCCGCGAAGCCGTCAAGCAGGTTCCGACGGCTGAGAAGTCAGACGACCAGCTTACCGCCATTGCCCGCCGCCTGCGTGACACAGATAAGAAGATCAAGAACCTTATGAGCGTCATGGAAGCGGGCGGGGCAGGGGTACGAAGCCTGATCAGCCGCTTGCAGGAGTTGGAAGAAGATCGGGCGCGGCTTTTGGAAGAACAGCGGCGGCTTGAAGCTGAGAAGGCGGAAACGCGGCTTGATCGCCCCGACGCCGGGCAGGTTCAAGCCTTGTGGGGAAGGTTCTTACAGCTTTGGGAAAAAGCGACAGACGAAGAACGAACTAAGCTCATGCCACTTCTTGTGGAACGGGTTGTAATGACAGAAAAAGGGTGGGACTTGAACCCACGACCTTCGGGTTATGCATACCACTACAGCTTTCGCTGCCTGAAAAACCAGTTTGTGGTCTGGACTTTCTCTTCATCCTTATTTAGAAAATAAGGAGCCTGCCATTAAGTCTCTACACCTTCCGTTCGGAGTGTTTCCACTGCGACGGCTTGGCTCGGGATTACCCCGCCAGGGGCTTCCCCGAATTTGACAGGTTTACACATGCAAGTTACCTCGCACGCTGCCCATTGCGAAATCAACACCCAAGCATCGCGAAAGTCGGCGGATTGTGGTCTTCGCTGACGCTTGTCGGCTTCGACAAAGTGAATTTCACTGCCGTAACCGATGAATACATGAACCGGCAAGATATAAAATATCTCGATTTCAGGAAGATAAACCAAAGCAAAATCAAAGTCTACGTCGCTGTAAGCCTGCCGAAGCATAACCCTTCGATTGGTTTTAGTACGGCGGTTGTCGGCAACATAGTTACCGGACCGCTCATGCCGCCAAGCCGACTTAACCTGAACTTTAACAAGAGCGCCACCGACATCAAAAACAAGATCGTATGGTAAGCGATCTCCTATCGGTCTCAGCACACCCCAGCCGCACTTCATAGCATAAAGTGATGCGGCCTGCTCTGCAATATCTCCCGTCAGTTTTGTATTCACGTTGACTCCGCGGATTGAGCCCGACGAGCTACCGGACTGCTCCACCCCGCGTCGTTACAAAAAGAAGTATACCCGGCGCTTTTTGGTTTGTCAAGGGGAATAGGCTGATTTTAAAGCTGAAGCGTCAGCAGCGTTTGATGGACTTCACGCTGGTGGCCGGCGCCTTCGGAGAGAGACAGAAGCACGACCGGCACGGCACCGCGCGGCTGGGCGGCGACCGCCTGGTCGTAGTCGGACTTGGACGTGATTGTCTGCCGCCCGATTTTCTGGATGACCACTTGTTCCAGTGTCAGCAGGCCGGCGGAAAAACCAGCGATCTCAGCCGGGCTGCCGGGGACGACAGCGGTGACGAGGACGCCGCGCACGGTCGCCGGCAGCGGGATTCGGACGCGGTCGGCGGCGATCAGGGTGCGGACGGTAAAGCCTAAAAGCCGGGGCGGGGCGGACGGCGCAGTAGGGGCACTGTTTAAATCGGACGGCTGGGGCGGGGCCGGGCCGAGCGTCACCAAGACGGCGCCGGGCCGGCCGTCGCGGACATACCGCAGATCCACGGTCCGGCCGGGCGCGGTCCCGCTGATCGCTTCACGCAGGCTGACTTCGCCCTGAATGGGATGGCTGTCATACGCGGTGACAATATCTCCCGCCTCAAGCCCGGCCTTCCCTGCCGGGCTGTCTTCGCTGACATCCCGCACGAGCGCTCCGTCCTTCTGGCCGTACAGGGCTTGCAGCGCAGGCGTCAGGTCTTCCGGGGCAATGCCTAAATAGCCGCGCGTCACTTTGCCGGAGCGAATCAGTGCGTTCATCACCGTCTGTGCAATGGAAGAAGGAATGGCGAACCCGACCCCCGCGCTGCCCTCGACCGGCGACTCAATCGCGACGTTGATGCCGACGACTTTGCCGTCAATGTTAAACAGCGGCCCACCGGAGTTGCCGGGGTTGATTGCAGCGTCAGTTTGCAGCAAGTCCGGGTAGTAGCGGCCTGACGTTCCACTGTCGGTCTCCCCGCCGATGCTCTGGTGCCGCCCGATGGCGCTGATGACTCCGACGGTCATGGTATTTTGGAGGTCGAACGGACTGCCGATGGCGACCGCCCACTGGCCGGGCCGCACTGCGCTGTCGTCGGCAAACCCGGCGACCGGCAGCGGCGTTGGGCCGGGATTGATTTTGACGACCGCCAGATCGCTTGGGAAATCAGGATAGACTTTGCCGGGAAACTCGCGCCCGTCGGCGAGCGTCACCGTGACACTCCCGTCTTTTGCGCCTTCCACCACATGGTCGTTGGTCAGGATGTAGCCGTCGGCGCGGACGATTACGCCTGATCCGGTGGCTTCCAGGCGGCGCCCGGTTCCGCCGGACTTCGGTCCGTCGCCGCCGCCGTCGCCTGCCGCGCGGATCCGCTCGGATTTAATGTTCACCACGGTCGGCTCGACGGTCTGCGCGATGTTTGTGAACGCATCCTGCACCTGCACCAGCACGGACTTTTGCTGCGGCGTGGTCGGCGGCGGCAGGTTCCCCGGTGTCGCCGGCTCGGCCCTCACGCCCGCCGCCGTCAGCGCGAGACCGGCCAGCGCGATTGAAGCCGGCAGAATGGAAGCCGGCAGAATAGAAGCCGGCAGAATGGAAGAGCGAAAAAGTGGCATAAGACTACTCAGGGAGATCAGCGGGGGCGGAACACGGCGAACTGGCTGCCGCCCAGCGAGCCGTCCTGGGGGCGGAAGCCGAACCCTGACGCCGCCGTATCCGCCAGCGTCAGGGTATCGCTGTGCGCCATGCTGAAGCCTGCGGGAGCCGAACCCGGAGATACCAGCAGGACCCGCTCCGGCGGCTGGCCGGACAGCAGAGCATCAGTGGATGCCGGCACCGGGAAGACCGGGCCGCCGAACCCCGCTTGTTCCGACAGCCGCGCTTCGGGCGCAAACGGCAGGGCGAACGACACGACGGTCAGGCAGGAAAGCGCCAGCGCCGTCGCCAGCCGCCGCCCGCGCTGCGGCCTCGGCGGAGGCAGGAGTATGACCCGCCAGCCGGGATTTCCATTGTCCGGCTGTTCCAGGCGCAGGGCGAGGGTCGCGGAAAAGCGCTCCGAAAACTCGTGCGGCCCGCTGTTTCCCAGCGGGCGCGGCGCGGCCAGTCCCCGCAGCAGCAGCTTGACCTGCCGCAGAGACTGCCGCTCCCGGTCGCAGGAGGCGCAGACGGCAAGGTGGTCCTGAAGCGCTGCCTGCTCGCGCCCGGACAACTGGTGATCCAGGTACGGGGAAATGAGTTGTCTGGCACGATGGCAGTTCAAGTCGCAGCGGCCTCCTCAAAGTGAAATGAAATCTAGGCTCGGACGGCTGCCGGCAGGCCGTCCGGCTCAAAGGCGGCTTCAAACGCGGCAATTTTCGTTCGCAGCAGTTTTCGGCCCCGGTGCAGGCGGGAGCGCACGGTTCCGAGCGAGCATTTCATGGCGACGCTGATTTCCTCATACGACAAGCCTTCAATGTCCGCCAAGATCACCGTCATGCGGAAATCGTTCGGCAGGGCGTTCAGGGCTTTTTGGATATGCTCGTCCAGCTCATGCGACATGACCATCCGCTCCGGGTTCGCGCCCGCATCGGGGATCTCCAAATACATGTCGCCGCTGCCGAGGTCGAGCGGCTGGTCCAGCGACTGCAAATGGGCTTTCGGACGGCGGCGCAGATCGTCCACAAACAAGTTGGACATGATCTTATACAGCCAGTTGTCGAACGGCCAGTCCCGGCGGTAGTTGCCGAAGAAGCGGAACGCCCGGACAAACGCTTCCTGGGCCAAATCTTCGGCGTCGGCATGGTTGCCGGTCATGCGGTACGCGATATTGTATGCCTGCTTGTGGTAGCGCTCGACCAAGCGGTCAAACTCAGCCCGCCGGGTGGTTTGTTCCTGCGCGGTCGTCTGCTGCCCGAAAGCAGTCTGCCCCAAAGCGGCGTCCGTCAGTTGTGCTGCCAATTCTGCCATGAGTGCGTCCTTTCCCCTTCTACGCCGGCTGCGCCCCGGAGGTTCCCGTTGCAGTTTATTAAACCATGAAACCGGTATTTTCTGCTGTTTTCTTTATTTTTGCCGTCTTCTTTAGCGCTTCAACAAGTGCGAGCGCAAATCTGTTCCACTGGAAACGGAAAACCCCGTATTTCTACTGTTGAGTCGCAGCTTCTGTAAGGATATAATGGCGAAGAAAAGTGAAGTTTTAATGAAATCCTGCTGAGAAAATCTCGTTGTTGGGGGCCATGATGAATGCGGAAGAAGAAACGCCGGAGCTGGAATGGACGATTGCCGAGGAAAACCTGCTGCTGGTAGCGCGGGAATTGGAATGGGCGGAAGCCTATGCCGCCGACTGCCCGCAGTGCCGCATGGGAGAGCTGTACCTAAACTTCCTGCGCTGGGAGATGGTCGCCGTGCAGGCAGGGGTATAACTTCCCAGAATTGGGGCGGGAGGCTTGTTACACAAAAAGGCGGCCCGAAGGCCGCCTCTGCCGTGCTTTTGACTTCAATTGTTAAGAAGCGCTGTCGTCTTTGGCGACCCGGTACTCGGTGTTGAAGAAGGTCCCCAGCGACAAAAATGTCGGCGCCCACAGGCCGATGAAAATGCCGGTGTCTTTCTTCCCGGTCGCGTACATATAGATCGCCGTGATGATGGACACGATGCTCGCGCCGTAGATCAGTCCTTGTACGTCTTTGTTCATGTTTCGAAATGCCCCGTTTCTAGTACGCTTTGGCACGGATTAAGATGCCAGCGTCACAAGCAGTATACCTAAGAAGCCAGGCCGGCAAACCTGCCCTCCTCCCCCTGTACCGGCTGCCCCCCTGCAATGTCCGGTTGACAAACGGCGTCTTTGACCGCTATAATAAAACGTACTCGCTTTTCTCGTTTTTCCCAAGACAAAGCGCCGAAATCCAATGGACAGTCATAGTCACGCTTTTTATCCGAATCACTTAACGCATGAGCCAGTCTCCGCCGCGCCTCAAGTCCAGCGCCGGGACGACCCTGCCCCTGGCGTCGCCCCCACCGGCGCCGCCGACCGAGCCGCTTTTGGCCGGACGGCGGCGGCCCCTTTGGCTTGTCCTGCTGTCGGTCCTCGGTCCCGGCGTCATCGCAGCGGCGGCGGGTAACGATGCCGGCGGCATCGCCACTTATTCCCAGGCCGGCGCTCAGTACGGCCTTTCGCTTTTGTGGAGTATTGCGGTTGTCACGGTCGGACTCATTGTCGTCCAGGAGATGTGCGCCCGGATGGGGGCGGTCACCGGCAAAGGGCTGGCCGCGCTGATCCGCGAGAACTTCGGAGTTAAAATCACGGCGTTTGCGATGCTGGTGCTTCTCATCGCCAATTTCGCCACCACTGTTTCTGAGTTTGCGGGCATCGCGGCGGTCGGCGAGCTGTTCCATGTCCCGCGTTATTGTTCCATTCCCGTTGCCATTGTGCTGGTCTGGCTGCTGGTCTCGCGCGGCTCGTACCAGAAAGTCGAGCGCATTCTTCTGGTCGCGTCCCTGGTCTTCGTCACCTACATCATCACAGCCCTGAAGATCGGCGTGCCGTGGGCGGAAGTGGGACACAATACGTTTGCCCCGGCCCTGGGAAAGCTGAACTGGAAAGACAGCGGCCTGATCCTCATGGTCGTCTCGCTGATCGGAACGACCATCGCGCCGTATATGCAGTTCTACCAGCAGTCGGCAGTGCGGGACAAGGGAATCCAGATGCGCGATTATGCCCTGACCCGCTGGGACACGATTATCGGCTGCATACTTTCCAATGTCGTCGCCGCGTTCATTATTATTACGTGCTACGGGACGCTGTATGTCCACAATATCCGAAACATCGCCGATGCCAAAGACGCGGCTCTGGCTCTGGCGCCGCTGGCGGGGAAGTTCGTCGCCTACGGCCTGTTTGCGTTCGGCCTCCTGAACGCCTCGCTGATGGCGGCGGTGATCGTGCCGCTGTCTACGGCCTACGCTGTCACGGAGTCGCTGGGCTGGGAGTCGGGCCTGGGACGGCGCATCCGTGAGCTGCCGCTGTTTTACGGCACTTACGGCGCGATGATCGTGCTGGGCGGCCTCGTCGTGACATTTTCCCGCCAGGGCCTCATCCAGATCATCATTCAGGCCCAGGTCGTCAACTGCGCCCTGCTGCCGCTGGAGCTGATTTTGATGCTGATTCTCATCAACCGCCGCCGGGTGATGGGCAAGTATCGCAACTCGCTCTGGGACAACGTGGTCGGCTGGGCGACAACGGTGATCGCGGGCGGTCTCGCGCTGTATTATTTTGCCCAGCAGATCTGGGTGCATGTGCATTCGGGGTAGGCCATTCCGCGTTTAGGAAGCCATTCCGCGTTTAGGAACCTCCATTCATGGCGTATAAAATACTTGTCGTGGACGATGAGCCGACTATTGTGCGGCTGATGGAATTTATTCTCGCCCGGCAGGGCCACGAGATGATTGTCGCAGTCAACGGCGAAGAAGCGCTTCAAAAAATCAAAACCCATCAGCCGGATTTAGTGCTGCTGGATATTATGATGCCGCGCATTGACGGCTATGAAGTCGCGCAAAGGGTGCGGGCTGACCCGCAGACGGCCGGGCTGCCGATTATCATGCTGTCGGCCAAAGCGCAGGACGAGGACATCCGGCGCGGCGTCGAAGTCGGGGTAGACGAGTATGTCACCAAGCCCTTCACGCCGGATCACTTGGTTCAGGTCGTTTCCGAGTATCTCAGCCGCATCCAAAACGCCGAAATCAGCGGCAGTGAAAAGAGTTAATGTACGACAATGCTTGAACTGGTTCCCGGAGTGGCAGTGCTGCCGCTGACGATTGAGAACGTCTATTTCGTCGGAAGTCCAGGCAGCTCCTGGGTTTTAGTAGACACCGGAACGCCCGGCATGGCCCCGCACATTCGGGCTGCCGCTGCGGAGCGCTACGGCGCGAAGGCCCGCCCGGAAGCAATTATTTTGACCCACGGCCACACCGACCATGCCGGGTCGGCGGCGGCGCTGGCGGAAGCGTGGAACGTCCCCATTTACTCGCACGCGCTGGAGCTGCCGTATATCACCGGCCACTCGCCGTATCCGCCGAAAGACCCGACCGTCGGCGGTGCGATGGCATTTGTTTCGCGGGTGTTCCCGATGAACGTCGTTGATCTCAGCGGCCTGATCCAGCCCCTGCCGGACGGCGGGGTCGTGCCGGGCCTGCCGGAATGGCAGTGGCTCTTTACGCCCGGCCATTCGCCGGGTCATGTCTCGTTCTTCTGCCCCAGCAGGTCGGTCCTGCTGGCCGGGGATGCGTTTACGACCGTCAATCTCGACTCGTTTAGAGACATTGCGACCAAGCGCCCGCAGATCTCCGTGCCGCCGCCGCCCTTCACCTGCGACTGGGGCGAGGCCCGCAAGTCGGTCGCCCTGCTGGCGGAACTCGGCCCGCAGGCTGTCGGCTGCGGCCACGGCAGGCCCCTCAGCAGCCCCAGCCTGCCCGCCGACCTGCGCGACTTCTCGGCGAAGTTCACGCCGCCGGCGCATGGCCGCTACGTCGGCAACCCTGCCGTGACCGACGCCGGCGGCATTGTTTCCCTGCCGCCGCCCGCCCCCGACTTGTTCCCGGTGCAGGCCGCTGTTTTGGTCGCGCTTCTGGCCGGCGGACACGCGCTGTCGCGGGCGAACAAAGAGTAAGAACCCCTCCCGCTCGTTCCTCGCTCCCTCCCCTGTTAGGGAAGGGCTTCAAACTGCTCCTGGAGGCTCTGCGTTTCGGCGGATGGTGTCCGGCAAAGAGTCTCTTGCCCTTCCCTAACAGGGGAGGGAGCGAGGAACGAGCGGGAGGGGTTCCTAAAGGGCGGCAGGGGTTCTAAAACTCCACTCCCGCGCCTTCCACTGCTTCGCCCAAACGATAGGCCGTCTCGCCGGACGCCCGCAGACTGGCGAGTACGCCTTCCGCCTGCTCCGGTGCGGCGATTACCACAAACCCGATGCCCATATTGAAGACGCGGAACATCTCGGCGTCGGACACGCCGCCTGCACGCTGGATGAGCCGAAACAGCGGCGGCACTTCCCAGGCGTTTAAGTCAATGCGGACACCGACCCCATCCGGCAGCACGCGGGGAATGTTGTCCACAAACCCGCCGCCCGTAATATGCGCCATCGCTTTGATCGGCGTTGGCAACAGCGCCAGCAGGGGCAGGATCGCCGGGGCGTAGCAGCGGTGCGGCCAGAGCAGCGCATCGGCCAGTGTCGTGCCGCCCAGCGCCGGGACTTCTGCATTTAATGCCATCCCAGCGTCTTCCAGCAGCGCCTGCCGGGCCAAAGAATAGCCGTTCGTGTGCAGGCCGTCGGAGGCCAGGCCGAGGACCACATCACCGGGCCTGACGCTCTTGCCGTCAACAATCTTCTCCCGCTCGACCAGCCCGACAATGCAGCCTGCCAGATCATACTCGCCGGGCGCGTAGAGACCCGGCATTTCCGCCGTCTCGCCGCCGATGAGCGTACACCCGGCAGCTCGGCAGCCGTCCGCCAGCCCCCTCACGACTTCAGCGGCGACATGGGGGTCTAAACGCCCGGTGCCGAAGTAGTCCAGAAAGAACAAGGGCCGAGCGCCCTGCACGAGAATATCATTGACGCAGTGCGAGACCAAATCTTTGCCGATGGTGCCGTGCCGCCCGGTCGCAAACGCGATCTTCAGCTTGGTTCCGACCCCGTCAATGGACGACACCAGCACCGGATCTCGGAGCGGCCCCAGCGCCGACAGGGCAAACATCCCGCCGAACGACCCCGTTTCCGACAATGCCCCAGGCGTCAGCGTCGCCTTGATGTGGGCTTTCATGCGGTCTACGGCGTCCGTCGCCGCATCAATATCCACGCCCGCCCGCGCATACGCCCCGCCATCGGTTGTTTGAGAAGTGGTCATGGCGCTATTATAGCACACATCAGCATCGGCAAAAAGAAAGCCGCCTGCAACCAAGCATGGTCGTAGGCGACTTCTGTGGAAAGGCGGCGGCAGAACTAATTGCACTGCGGGTGCGGGCCGTCAGCATCGGTGGTCCAGTTGCAGACATCGCCGACGACTTTTTCCCAGCGAAGGGCTTTGGCGTGGCCGTCGGCGAACTGGCAGTTAATCAGTTCTGTATGCCGCGCCTTGATTCCCGCAATCGCCGTAGGAACATCGGTGGTCCCTCCGGAGTTCGCGGGGTTGTAGCACCACAAGGAGTTGCCGATGTTCTCCCAGTAATGGACATACTGAACGCCCTGGCTGTTCGCCAAAACGCGCTCGACGGTGGGGTCTGTTCCGTTGGAGAAGTGGGAAGTGACTTGGACGCCGCTCTCGTTGTTGGTGGACAGATCGGGAGCGACGCCGTAGTAGGTCGCGTCGGTGATCTGGATGGTAGACGCCGGGCGGGTCACCTGAGCCAGCGAAACCGGGTTGCCGCTTGCCGGGCTAAGCCAGATGTCGTTATGGCCGTAGCTGTTTTCGCCGCCGTAGCTGACGCCGTTGCATCCGGTCGAGGTTTGGGAGCCGCCGGAGCCGCAGGAGTTTCCGCTTGGATCCGAGCCGACCCAGCCGTTCGGGGTGTCGGGACACTTGAAAACATCGTAGCTTTTCACATAGGGCTGAAGGATACTGATCCAGAAGATCCGGGTCTGCGCGTTGCCAGTGATCTGGCTGTTCGGGAAAGAACCGCCGTTCTGCTGCATCAGCGGGTTCGGCGTGTTGTTAATGCGGTGGGGGTAGTACAGTTCATCGGAGTCCTGCGTATACTGTGCCGAAGCCAGGCCGAGCTGCTTGAGGTTGGACAGGCAGGCGGTTCGGCGGGCATTTTCGCGGACTTTCTGGAAGACCGGGAACAGAATAGCAGCGAGAATCGCGATAATGGCGATGACGACGAGCAGCTCAATGAGCGTGAAGCCGGAGCGCTTTGTCGGCGCGGCTTGCGGAATGGGGTGCGGCATAAAAGCGGTCTCCTGTGCTGAGAAATTATGGCAAGCCATACGGATGAAAGAAAAGCGTGTGCGCCTGCACGCTTGCAGGCACACTTTCCGACACACAGAGTTTACAGCATCCGCCGGGAGATTTTGGTTAAGAGAAGATTAAGCTTTGATTAAGTTTGTGTTAAGCCCGCCAGGGCGGCGGCGAGAGCTTCCGTCAGCGCGGCAATCGCTTTGGGGCGCGGCAGCCCCGCGTAATCCTGGGGATGAATTGGAGCGCCATAAGTCACTTGGACGGGGCGCGGCGAGAACCGGGGCCACAAATCGCCGTAGGGAACGACGCCATTTGTGTTCCGAATGCCGACCGGCACGATCGGGACGCCGGTACGAAGGGCCAGCAGGGCCGCGCCGGGCTGCACCCGCTGCAAGAGTCCGTTCTCAGACAAGCGGCCTTCGGGGAACAAGACCACGGGTTCTCCGGCTTTCAGCAGTGCTTCAATCCGGCGCAGGGCCGCCCGGTCCGCCGAGTCGCGCTTGATGGGAAAACCCTGAAAATGGGCGAAGAACCAGCCCAGCACGGGGATCGCGAACAGCTCGCTTTTGCCGACAAACCACGCCCGGCGCGGGGTCGTCACAAACACCGCCGGCGGGTCGGCGTCACTGATGTGGTTCGGGCAAAAAAGCACGCCGCCCGACGGGGGGACGCTGGCCTCGCCGGATGACCGAATGCGTCCCAAGACGCGCATCAGCAAACGCAGCAGGGTGAAGACAAACGGGTAAAGCAGGAAGTAGGTCATATTTCTTGCTCCCGCGCCGCAATTTCCCCGGCGGCGACCCCCTCGCGCAGAAACGAGATTGTCACGAGCGCGAGCAAAAGGCAGATGGCGCAGACAGCGAAAATCACCCGGTAGCCGCCCTGCCCGGACCCGGAATGATGGTTGATCAACGCGCCGGTCAAAAGTACCGCGCCCGGCCCGGCCAGCGACCCCGCCGCTGTTTGCAGGCCGACATAAAAGCCGATTTCTTCCGCCGGGACCAGCCGGGTCAAGAGGGGGTACGCCGACGCATTCTGCGCCCCGATGCCGAGGCCCGCCACTGCGAGGACAACCGCCACCGAGATAAGCGACGACACCCACAGCGCGTTGACGGCGGCCACGGCGACTAATCCCATACTCAGCATCAAGAGCCGCTTGAACCCGATCCGGTCCGCCAGCGGCCCGAAGACCAGGCTGCCCGCGCCGGTCATCACCAGCAGAAACGCGGACAATCCGAGGGAAACGGAGTCGCCGCAGCCCGTCACCTGCTTGATAAATGTCGTAAGATACGGGGTCACCGCGCCGACCCCCGCACCGAACAAGAAAAACATTCCCATGTAAAGCCGTGCCTGTGTCAATGTCCGCAGGCCACCGAGCGCAATAGAAATGTCGCCGAGGGGGCCGCGCGGGGCCTCCGCCGGCGGCAAAACACGCGGCTCGGTTGTCTTGGCGCAGGTCAGAAAGGTCGTCGCCAGCATCAACAGGCTGACGATGGGGAAACCGACGCCGAGCGGAATGTGCAGGCGCGGCATCAGCAGCAGAAGCGCCAGTAAAATTAAAATGAGGACCTGGCCCAGCGCTCCGACGAAGAACCAAAAGCCGGTGACGCGCCCGCGCTGCTCCGGGGTTGTGATGTCCGCCAGCAAAGCCTGATAGGGGTCTACGGCGACATTGAACGTCATCGTGAACAAAAAGATGCAGGCGATGATCCCGGCAACCCGCAAGGGGGGCGGCAGAAGCGCGGCGGCGGGCGCCAGCAGCAGAAACGCCGCCGACACCAAAATAAATAGCCGCATGAACGGCCGCCGCCGCCCGCCAGGCCCCGCCAGCCGGTCGGAAATGGAGCCGACGACCGGCTGTATGAATGCGCCTTCAAACGAGTGCGACCCGCCGACCAGCCCTTGCAGTATGGCGTTGTGGGTGTAGCCTTGTATCCACAGGGTCAGCACAAAGTTATTGAACGCATAGAACGCCCCGTACCCCAGGTTCGCCAGACTGTACCAGAAGACGCCCGAACGTGAAAGCGGCTCGGCAGGGGAGTTTTCGGTCATTCGCCTTTGTCCAAAAGCTTACCGTATTTTTCGGCGACGACGCGGCGCTTGACTTTAAGAGTGGGGGTCAACTCGCCGCTGTCTTGGGTGAAGGGGTGGGGCAGGAGGGCGATGCGCTTGATTTTCTCGAAGTCGGCCAGGTCTTTGGAGAGCTTATCAATCTCGCGCTTGACGTACTTGCGGGTGTCCGGGTCGGCGGCCAGGTCTTCGGGCTTCTTCAAATCGCGCTGCTGCTCTTTGGACCAGGCTTTCAGCAGATCGTAATTGGGGACGACCAAAGCGCCGACCGCGCCGGAATTGTCGCCGAGCAGGACCACTTCGGTGAGCAGCGGGGAGCGCTTGAGCAGAGTTTCGATGGGCTGGGGGGCGACTTTTTTGCCGCTTGCCAGCACCAGAATATCTTTTTTGCGGTCGGTGATTTTTAAATAGCCTTCGGCATCAAGCTCGCCGATGTCGCCGGTGTGGAACCAGCCGGCGGCGTCAATGACTTCGGCGGTGGCGTCCGGCTGGTTCCAGTAGCCGCGCATGACGGTCGGGCCTTTGACCAGAATCTCGCCGTCTTCGGCGATCTTCACCTCTACGCCCGCGAGATGTGTCCCGACCGTGCCGATTTTGACCCGCCCGCGCGGGTTCGCCGCCGCCGCCGCCGTGGTCTCGGTCAGGCCCCAGCCTTCCAAAATCGGAATGCCGATGGCAAGAAAAAACGTCGCCGTGGCCGGGCTGAGCGGAGCGCCGCCGCTGACCAGAAACTTGACTTTCCCGCCGAACCGGGCGCGGATTTTCGATAAGATCAGTTTGTCGTAGAACAAAAACAGGCCGTACAGCAGCGGGCCGACGGGCTTGCCCGCGTTCTGGCGCTTGGCGACAATACCGCCCAGCTCTAAAGCGCGTTCGGTCAGCTTCCTGCGCCGCTCCGGCAGCTTGGCGATGCCGTCGAAGACGCGCTCTTGAATGCTCTCGAAGACGCGCGGGACGCACTGCATGATGGTCGGGTGCAGCTCGGCCATGTTGTCGAGAAGCTTGAAGATGCTGTCGTTGTAGACTGTCTGTGCGCCCTGTGTCAGCGCCAGGTAGTAGGTAACGCGCTCGAAGACATGAGATAGAGGCAGAAAGGACAAAAAGACATCGTTCGGGGGCGTGAACTCCGGGAACTTGGCGTTCGCGCCGTCCAGAGCCGCTGCCATGTTGCCGTGAGACAGCATCGCCCCTTTCGGGCTGCCGGTGGTTCCCGATGTGTAGACAAGGCTCATCAAGTCGTCGTGCCGCACCGAGTCCCGCCGCGCTTCGTAGCTTTCGTCGAAGCTTGCCGACGCGCCCGCTGCGATGACCGATGCCAGCGACAAAACGCCGTCTTTCGCGTCGCCTGCGTCGAGCGTCACGAACACCGATAAGCCGGGCAAATCTCCGCGCGACGCCAGCACTTTCGCCATTTGCTTGCCGTCCGACGTGACCACGGCTTTCGCGCCGCTGTCTGCCAGAATATGAGCCACCTGCGACGCCGGCAGGGTCGGATAGACTGGAACCGTCACGGCCCCGGCGGCCTGCGTCGCCAGATCAAAGATCACCCATTCAGGCCGGTTTTCCGACAGCAACGCCACCCGGTCGCCGCGCTCGATGCCCAGCGCCCGCAGTCCGAGCGCGACTTGTTTGACCTGGTCCGCGGCTTCCCCGTAAGTCAGCGTCACCCATTCTTTGGAGCCGCCCGGCTTATGCGACAGCGCAGCCCTGTTTGGGTAGCGCCGCGCCGCGTCCGCAAAGCGCGTGTTAATAGTATCATTCGTCATCGTCTCATTCGTCATAGCGTTAGCATAGCAAAAGCGCTTTCTTTTGTCAAGCCACGTCACAGTGTCCCTTGACATTGCCCGCGCCGAAGTGATACAATGAAGCCGTGGCGGCGAGAGGGGAACGGTGTCCGAGTTGGTCGAAGGAGCACGATTGGAAATCGTGTAATGGGGCCCCCTCCATTCGTGGGTTCGAATCCCACCCGTTCCGCTGTTTTCTCAAGTTAGGCCCTTGTGCCTTTGCCGTTTTTGGGAGCAAAACGCCGCCATGCCCACCCCCGCTGTCATTAACCAGTTGTCGTCCATCGCGGCCAAGCGCTTAGGCGGCAATCTGCGCCTGCTGGCCCTCTACGGCTCGGCGGCGGACCGGCCCCTGGAAGCCCATGATCTGGACTTTTTTCTGGTCGTAGACGCGGTCGAGAACTGCGTCACCGTCGCCACCCGCGACTGCCGCGATGTGTTCCCCCAAGTGCAGTTTTTTGTGCTGTCCGCCGCCGAGTACGATGCCTTGCCGGGCTTCTACCGCTTTCAATTCGCGTTTGCCCAATCGCTCGCCGGAGATCTCAGCCTGCCCATGCCGACCCGTGAGGATGCGGTTGATTCCATCACGCATGGCTACACCGACACCCTGCGGACCATCCGGCAGCAGTTCAAGCGCCGGGACTGGGCCATCGGCGACGACTGGGCGCGTCAGGTGTGGTGGAACTTGAAAAGCTTCAAGTACGCGACGCTGGATGTGTGCTGGCTGCTGCGCCGGGAGCGCCCGACCGACATTGAGCGGGCCGCGCTGATCTTGGAAGCCGAGGGCCTGTCCGCCGCCGCCCGTGCCTTGACCGAATGGCCCACTTTGGAGACGCTGGCCGCGCGGCTGAAGCGCGACCCCATCTCCTGGGTGCTGCACTGGGAGCCGCGCATCGCCGCCGCCTACGCCGAAGTCCGGCCTTATCTGCGCGGAAAATAATCTCCCGCGCGGGAAATGAACCGTCCATGCCGAAACTGCTTTTTTCTTCGCCTTCCTTGCCGCTGCGCCGCCTTCGCTGGCTGCGGGCGGCCCTGCTGACACTCTCCCTGCCGCTCGGCGCTGCCGGGCTGTTCTGCTTTTTGACCGCCTACAAGATCTATGCGTCCAACCAGGCCGAAAAGACGCTGGAAACGGCCCCCGCCCCCGTGCCGGGCCAGCGGCTGCTGGTGTTCGCGCCGCACCCGGACGATGAAACGCTCGGCGCGGCGGGCCTGATGCGTGAGGCGCGGCTTCGGGGCGATGATGTCCGGGTGGTTATTATCACGAACGGCGATGGGTTTCGGATCAGCGCCGCGCAGGAGTTCGGCGAGCTGACCGTTCCGCCGAAGGACTTTGTCCGCTACGGGTATCTTCGGCAGACCGAAGCGCGGACCGCGCTCGGCGTTCTCGGCATTCCGCCCGACCATGTCCATTTCCTCGGCTACCCGGACCGGGGCCTGATGCCGATGTGGATCAACCATTGGGCCACGAACACTCCCACCGCGTCGGCGTACACGCTGGCCGACCATTCGCCGTATGCCGATGCCGCGACCCCAAATGCGCCCTACTGCGGCGCATCGCTTTTAAGCGATATCAAGCGGCAGATGCTGTCCGAGCAGCCGACCGATATTTATGTCACCCACCCGAACGATGACCACCCGGACCACGCCGCCGCGTCCGTGTTCGTCCGCACGGCCTTGCAGCAGCTCAAAGCATCGGGCGTCCTCTGGGCGCAGACCGCGCACCTGCATTACTACCTCGTGCATCGGGGCGACTGGCCGACCCCACAAGGGCTGCATGAAGACGCCGCCCTGCTGCCGCCCGGTCCGATGGCGACCCTGGACACCCACTGGACCGCCCTGCCGCTGTCGAAGCGCGACACGCAAAAAAAGTACACGGCGATCAAGCGCTACGAAAGTCAGGTGGCCGCGTCCAGCCGCTTCCTGTATTCGTTCGCCCGCCGCAACGAAATTTTCGGCACGCTCGGCGCGGACAATCAGGCGTCCGGCCTCATTTCTGTCCCCGACGGCACAATGCATATAGACGGCAGCCCGAACGATTGGACCGGACAGACGCCGATTGCGCTGGACCCGTCCGGCGACAGCGTCATGCGGGCCTTCCAGGCTTCCGCCGACATTGTCCGCGTGTTCGCCTGCCGGGACAGCCGTTTCTTATATGTCCGTATGGACATGGACCGGGCTTTATCGCCGCAAGTTGCGTACACCTTCACCCTGCGCCCGATTGTGCCGAATACTGCCGAGCCGCCTGCTCAAATCCTGTCGCTGCTTCCCGGACCCGCCGGCCATCCCGTTTCCCTGCCGGGCATCCCCGGCGGAACCTATGCCTGGCGCGGCAGCCTGATTGAAGCCGCCCTGCCGCTGTCCGCCGTGTCGCTGACGCACCCCGTTCCCGGCGAAACTTTATACGTCATGGGCCAGACCCGCTTCGCCAACGTCGAGATCGACCGCACCGGCTTCCGCGCCGTCGCCTGCGGGCCGGAGGCGGCGGTGCGGACGGCAAGAAAGTAGGAACCCCTCCCGTTCGTTCCTCACTCCCTCCCCTGTTAGGGAAGGGCAATACAGAACAAGAGGCTGATGTCTTCGTCAAACCCGTCCTGGATTGCTCTTGCCCTTCCCTAACAGGGGAGGGAGTGAGGAACGAACGGGAGGGGTTCTTATCTCACCTCCACGCTCTTCGCCACTTTTCCCTGAGCATCCCGCACCCGCACCGTCAGCGGGCCGAGGGCAGGGGAGACGAACAGGCTGAACGGGTGGCCGGTGCGCTCGGTCCGGCCTCTGCCGGAAATCTCAAACGTCGGCGCGAAGGTATACGTCGAAATCGCTGCGTTAAGGCTGCCGACGTACCCCTGGGGCAGACGGTTTTGGACGCTCCGGTAGGTGTACGGCGGCACGTCCCCGAAATGCGACAAAAAGTACGGGTCGCTGATCGCTGTCCGAAACGCGGCTAGCGCAGGACTGCCGTCGGGCAGGGAGTAATCGTTAAGCTGACGGCCCGCGCGGGCCGTCTGTAAGTTGTTGCGGGTAAACCAGCAGAACATTTTCAGGCGCGGGAACCGGATTTTAATCGCGTCCAGCAGATCGAAAATGCGGGCGGAGGCGTAGTCGTCGGCGGGGCGGCCTTCGGCGCGGCTCTGGCGGGATACGCCGCACTCGGTCAAGCACAGCGGCTTGCGGGCGGCGTACTTGGCATAGAACGGGGCGATAAACGACGCCGGGCCGTCACCAAACGCCGGGCGGCTGAGGTTGTCGTCGTAATAGCGCACCAGATACAGGCTGATGCCGACCCAGTCGACCGCGTCGTCGCCCGGATAATACTTGTCCAGGTTGTAGGTCGGGACCGCGCCCGGCGCCCAGACCAGCGCGATATTGGACGCATAGCGGTTCACCACCGTATGCACCAGACGAAACGCCCGCCGGTAGGCCGCCGGGTCCCGGCTCCAGGGCGTCCACGCGCCGTTCATCTCCCCGCCGAACCGCAGAAAGACCGGACAGCCGCACGCTGCCGCGTCCCTGGCCCACTGGTTCAGATACTCGTCATCCTGCACCGCGTAGATATTGTGCGGCTCCCAGGCGATCTGGATGGCCCGTCCCGCGTCCGCCTGCCGCCGCGCCCATTCGGCGGGAAACGGAGCGCCGTAGGGGCTGTAGTCGAAGCAGACCGCAAGTGGCCTGCCGATGCGCCGCCCGAAACGATCCGCGCCGTCGCGGTCGGCGTAGTCGTCCAAAGCGCCGAGATAGCACCCTGCGACCGGCTCCAATTTCGCCAGTCTCTGCATATGCACGGGAACCGGCCCCGTCACGGCCAGCGTCAGTGTTGTTCGCAGGCGCTCCGCCCGCCGCCGCTGGATTTCCGCCGCCTGCGGGTCTCCGGTGCGCAGCCGGATCGCCGCTTCCACCTCATACGCCTGCGCCGCCGCCTCGTACTGGTGCGCCCGTTCCCGCGCCTCGCCCCACGCGCGGGCCTCGGCGGCGGTGCGGAAGTGGGGGACGGTTTGGGCGTGAAGAGGGAATGGGAGGAGCAGGAGGAGGAGAACCCACCCCGCAACAAGTTGCGACCCTCCCGAAACGGGAGGGTGAAGAGTTTTGGAAAAGGCTATCGTCACTCGCTCTGCGTCCTCCCCTTTGGGGAGGACCCCTGCGAAGCAAGGAGGTGGGTTCTGATCTCCCCCGCGTCCGACACCGGCGCAAAGCAGACCGTCCCGACGCACACCGTCGCATACGGCCGCCCGTCTTTATCGGCGGGCAGCCCGCGCTTCCCGGCATCCTCCGGCGTCAGCGTCTCCACCGTCTTCGCGGGCGCGACAAACTTCCACGCCGCCCGCTGTAACTCCCGCGTCTCCGCGCTCTCCCGGTCGCCGACAATCGTAACGTGCAGTCCCGGCGCAGTCGCCGCTTCCACCGCCCGCGCATACCCTGACGAGAAGTAGCCGTAGTCCGCGTACTTGCCCGCGAACAGCTTCAAGGCCCGCTCTGCCGCCTGTTTGTACTTCGCGTCGTCCGTGAACCCGGACAAGCGGATCAGCGCCAACGCCGCATCGGCATTGTCGCCGATGTCCTTTTTAGGCCGTGCCAAGTCGCCAATGGCATTGGGGTTCGTCATGAGGTCATAGAAGCCGCCTTCGGATTTGTCTTCCAAGAAGTCCAGAATGTAGTCAATGGCAGTTTTTGCGCTGTCTAGATAAATGTCTGCCTTGCCTTCAATCTCATAAAGATCAAGGGCCGCCTCTGCAAACGCCGTTTGGTCACTTAGCAAGCCTAATGTGCCACCGGCCTCGCCATCGAAAAAGTGATAAAGCGTCGTGTAATCTTCTAAATCTGTATCGTCAAGCTGTGCAGTCATCTCGTCGAGTGACAAAAATCCCGTGACAGCCGCCTCTAAAATCTTCGCCTCACCCGTGATTTTATATCTGTCCACCAGCGCAGAAACCATTAGCGCGTTCCAGCCTGTGTAGACGGTGCGGTCAATGAACGGCGTGGGGAGAGTGGCGCGAACGTCAAGCGGCTGGCCGTAGTAGGCTTCTTCGGCGTCGGCATCCTGACTGCCCGCGAACGCGCCGGTGTCGGGGTCGCGCAGGTCGGTCAACAGCCAGTGATGGGCGGTCTTGACGACTTCCAAGTAGTAGGGGTCGTTCAGGACTTGGGACGCCAGCGCATAAACCGACGTAAGCTTGGCGTTGTCTTCCAGCATCTTTTCAAAGTGCGGGACACTCCAATCGCGCGTGGTGCTGTAGCGGAAGAAGCCGCCGGCAAACTGGTCATACATACCGCCGTCCGCCATGCCGTGCAGGGTTAGGTCGGCGATCTCGCGGAGCTTGGGGTCCTGGGTGCGGGCATATTCTTCCAGCACCAGACGCAGGGCGTCGGGGTGGGGGAACTTGGGCTGGGTGCCGAAGCCGCCGTAGACCGGGTCGAACTGGCCGGCAATAGACTTCAAGACGTTCGCGGTCGTGTTTGGGTCGAACTCCGATGCCGTGAGCGCTTCGGATTTGGCCCGCTGCTCGCGCATGTCGGCGGTCTGGGACGCGATCTCGTCTTTGTGATTTTTGTAGACATCCGCCATGTAGTCCAGCAGGCCGGTCATGCGGACGGGGTCCACATAGGTTTCGCCGTAGAGCGTGTCGCCGTCGGGGGTCAGAAACGCCGTGGTCGGCCAGCCGCCCATGTTGTAGCGGGCGTTGATGTCCGGGCGACGGTCGTTATCTACTTTAATGGGGATGAAATTGGCAAGGATACGCTCCTGCACGGCGGGGTCGCTGTAAGTGCCGGTGTGGACGGGGTCGCCGGGGATGCCGGTGTCCATGACATGGCACCAGTGGCACCAGACCGCGCCGATGTCGAGCAGAACGGGCTTGTCTTGTGCTTTGGCTTCGGCAAAAGCGTCTTGGCCCCATTCGCGCCAGGGAATGCTTGTGTGTGACATAACAGCAGTGTACCCAAGCCGCGGTTATGGGACACGGCTGAGTGGGTAAAATTATGCCATGACTTCCGAACAAAACCTGACTTCTGCCGTGCCTTCCGGCTATGATCTTACCTGGCGCGAAGAGTTCGACCAGCCTGCCGGCACGCCGCCAAATCCCGCGCACTGGTCTTATGATTTAGGCGCCCACGGCTGGGGCAATGCGGAGCTGCAAAACTACGTCAGCGATCTGGAACACGCGCAGATTGTTGCAGACCCGGCGGCAGCAAACGGCAAGGCGC
Organism: Capsulimonadaceae bacterium; assembly: GCA_965277885.1. Taxonomy (GTDB): domain Bacteria; phylum Armatimonadota; class Armatimonadia; order Armatimonadales; family Capsulimonadaceae; genus JANXMY01. Next base: position 3,611,448 of record CBDIDS010000003.1, read on the forward strand.
TCCAAATCACACTCACCTACAACGGGCAGGGCTTGTCCCACGGCAATTTCCAGTCGGCCCGGCTTCTGACCCAGGGCAAAGTCGAGGTGCAGTACGGCTACGTTGAAGCGAGGCTGCGCCTGCCGTTCGGTCAGGGCATTTGGCCCGCGTTCTGGATGCTCGGCGCAGACATCGGGGAGACCGGCTGGCCGGCGTGCGGCGAGATTGACATCATGGAAAACCGGGGCGACAAGCCGGGCTGGAATGCGTCCAGCCTGCACGGCCCCGGCTACTCCGGCGACACCCCGCTGACAGGGCAGTACGACCTACCCGACGGGCAGGAATTCAACCAAGACTATCACACGTTCGGCGTGCTATGGGAACCGGACTCGATTACCTCGTTTGTAGACGGCATTCCGTATGTCACCCAGACGGCGGCAGGCATTCCCGGCAAGACATGGGCCTTTAACCACCCCTTCTTTTTTCTTGTCAACCTCGCCGTCGGCGGCCACTTCTCCGGCCTGCCCGATGAAACGACGACTTTCCCGCAGCCACTATGCCTGGACTACATTCGGGTTTACCAGGCAAAAGAACAGCGCGGGTCTTGACAAGCCCCGCTCGAATAGTCTATACTTTTCCTCGCGCCCCTTACATCTTTGCCGAAGTAGCTCAGTTGGCCAGAGCGGCTGTTTTGTAAACAGCGGGTCACGGGTTCGAATCCTGTCTTCGGCTTATTCACCTCTTTATATCAGTCATTTGTTCGTCTTGCTGTTGTTGGCGCACCCTCAATGACAGCAAGGCACGACGGACACAAACGGCGACAGCTTTCCCCTGCCGTTTCGGTTCCCACTCAATTCTTTCAACCGCATCCTCGTATCAGCACACTTTCCAGATCAGAATTTCTTTCAAGAAGAGAAATGGCACTCCAAAAATCGTACTCCCGCGCTTGCGCTGGCTGAACGGAATAATCCCTGAAGCTGACAAAGCCTCGTATTTTACTCGGTAATTCTGCCTTGCTCCTGCGCCGATAATGAGACTATCTCTTCGTAAAACGAAACTTGATCCTCAGCCGGTCCGGTTCTTGTGATCGGAACAGCGGCTCAATAAAATGCACAACCCACCCCTCATGCACAGCCAAACACTGTTGAACTCCTTTCCGCCGGAAGTGAAGCTGACGCGCGACTTCACGGCGGCCCATGCGGAAACTCCTATGCAGCTCCCCTCCGGCGGCGATTTCCAAAACGTCTTTCCTCTTCAGGACGGATCGGGCGACGTCGCCGTCGTCATGGGCGACGTGGCGGGACACAGTCCTGAACAAACAGGCCAAGCGGAACATATGCGCGAGATGCTCTCCGACTGCCTCTCAGCGGGGCTGGAACCGGCAAAAACGCTGGACGCAGTCAACGTCGTGATGGAGGCGGATCCAAAATTTGACGCTTTTGGGACAGTGTTTGTCGGAGTGCTGGAAGCAGGGACAGGCAGCCTCACCTATGCGAGCGGGGGACATGAGCCGGGCCTGATTGCTGCGCCGGATGCAAGCACGTCGGGACAGGTAGAGCAGCTAGAGGGAACAGGGCCACCGGTCGGAGCGCTTCCGCCGGACCTGGCACAGTTTGAGCAGGAGACAGCTGTCCTGCCCGCCGGCGGGACGCTTCTGCTTTATACGGACGGCGTTTCTGAGGCGCGGCCTCCCGGCGATCGGAAGAACTGGCTTGGAACAGACGGCTTGAAAAAGATCTTCGCGGGGTTTTCCACATTGCCCCCATTTCGTCTTGTGCCTGCGCTGCTTCAGTGCGTTTCCGCGTTCTGCCGGGGGCAATTCGAGGACGATATTTCGGTGATGGCGATCCGCCATACGACAAGAGAAGCATCAACCTAAGCTCCACTGGAACCTAAGATCCACCTGAGCGTGTCGGCGTTCCGCCCCGCATGGCCCTCCCCATCATTGTTGAAGTAAACAAAGATCTTAAAACGTGCTGTTGACTTCCACCGTCTGAAACCGGGCAGTGAAGTGTTTCGGCCGGTCTGCCGGGGGAGGCCGTGTGGGTGTGAATGCCCAATGCCTTTGCCTCCGCTTACTGATTTCTTTCCCTGCGAGCCGAACAACAACCGCCAAACACCCCGGCCGAGTTGTCTTCCTTTTCTTGACATTGCTGCTGAATGACGGTATGATACGCACAGATACGCACTGCTTCATCAGGAAATTAAAGCAGGTGTATTTTCGCGGGCTGCCCTTTATGTTCGCGGGCTGCCATTTATGATCGTCTTCTTGTTATGATCGTCTTCTTGACCGCATTCGGAACCGCCCTGGCGACCCTGCTCGGCGGCGGCGTCGCGCTGCGGTTTCAAAACAAGTTTCACCTCATTCTCGGCTTCAGTGCGGGGGCAGTGGTCGGCGTCGCTTTCTTTGACCTGCTGCCGGAGGCGCTGAGACTGGGCAGGCCGCATGACACCGACCAGGAAGTCACGGCTCTGGTTGCCGTCGGGTTTGCCGCCTATGCGTTTGTCAGCAACTGGCTGACGCTTTTGCGGCAGGAAAGCGGCCCAGAAGGGCGCGTCACCCGGCGGGGCCGGCTGGGGGCCGGGAGTTTATCCCTGCACAGCCTGATGGACGGCATCGGCATGGGTCTGGCGTTTCATGTGTCTGCCGGGGTCGGATTAGTGGTCGCCCTGGGCGTGCTGGCGCACGACTTTTCGGACGGCATCAACACCGTGAGCTTGATCCTGAAGAACGGCGGGACGCAAAAACAGGCGATGCGCTGGCTGTGGCTGGACGCCGCCGCGCCGGTTGTCGGCGTTTCCTCTACGTTCTTTTTCTCGCTCCCCCGCACGGCGCTGGGGCTGACGCTTGCCGTGTTCTGCGGTTTTTTCCTGTATATCGGGGCCAGTGATCTTGTCCCGGAAAGCCAGCACCGGCATCCCGCCCTGCTGACGACGCTGATGATGGCGCTGGGCATGGCGGTCATTTACGGCGCAATCCAGCTGGCGAACGGCTGACCGAGAGTATGAGCTGACCGAGAGTATGAGCTGAAAGAGAATATGAAGCGTTTGAATTTTACGTTTGATGCCGAGACGTCCGATTTGCTCGACCAAATCTCCGAGCGCTACTATTTCGGCAATAAATCGCTCACGGTGCGGGCCGCGCTGGAGTCGCTGGCGACCCATTTGGGCCATGCAGGATGGGTGATTGCAGGCTACGCGCCTGCTTTACTGGATCATCAAGAAAGTTGTCACTCGTGCGGCGCGGTCTACCCGGAAGGGGAAATTTTGTACCACCCAGTTTTCCAGCGCGGCAATGCCCCGGACGCGCTTCGCGAAATCCCGCAGGAGAACTGGCTGGATTGTTCTCGGTGCGTGGAAATACGAACTTCTACCCGCCGGGACGCAGAAGCTGGTCTACGGTGACAAAGCGGAAGCCCCGCGCTTTGAGGCGCTGGATGATCTGCGGCAAAATCACCAGCGTCTGGGCGCTGCCGTCGTGCAGCAGAATAATCCCGCCGTTTGAGATGGTGTCCAGTGTGCGCGTTTCAATCACCTGCGTACCGGGGTCGGCGTAGTCGCCGGGGTCGTCGCTGTAGAGAATGATCTTGTAGCCGAGCGCTTCGGCAGCTTCGGAGACCGCCAGATTGTACTCCCCGCCGGGCGGACGGAACAGATGCGGCGGATGGCCCGTGATCTGCGTTAAAACATCGCCGCAGGCTTTGATCTCGGTGTCAATGTACTCCGGCGGGATTTTAATGAGGCTGACATGGTCGTAGGTGTGGTTGCCGACCTCGTGGCCGCCCGCGACTTCCGCCCGGATCAGCTCCGGGTACTGCTCGGCGCGTTCCCCGACCACAAAGAACGTCGCCGGGACCCCGGCCAAATTTAAGATTTGCAGCAGCTTCGGCGTGTAAGTCGGGTGGGGGCCGTCGTCAATAGTCAGCGCGATCTCGCGGCGATCGGGATTGCCGCGCAGGATCGTTTCGGTGCGGACCCCGCGCAGCAGCTCGGCCTGATGCTGGGCGATGAGTTCCAGCGTGCTTTTGTAGACTTCGTTTTTGGCATTGAGCCAGTATTTGTCCCGCTCGGACTGGACCAGCTTCAAGGCGGCGGCGGCCGGCAGCTTGTTCGGGGCGACCGCCGCTGCGGCGGAGTTCTGCGGCAGCGGCTTGGCGGCGAGCGGGCCGGCGCAGGCCAGGGCCAAAGCGCCGAGCAGGGCCGTCCGGCGGGTAAGCATGGGGTGTGTCATGCGGATTCTATTCGCGAGACGCCGCCCGCTTTCCTGCCTGAAGACTCCCCCCAGCCCCCAATAATGGGGGAGCAATCCCAATAATGGGGGAGCAATATGGAACGCTGCCCGCTCCTGTCCTAATCACACCCACCCATTATTGGGGGGCGTTTCCGAACCGCTCGGTTCCGGGAAAGCTTCCCTATGCCGCCCGAAAGCTTCTTTCAAAAAGTCTTGCTCGTTCACGACCGCCTGTGCGCGGAGTACGGCTGCCCTATCGCCTACTTCGGCGAACTGGACCCTCTGAGTGAGCTGATCTCATCGCTCCTCTCGCACCGGACCAAGAACGCCGACTCGCACCGCGCGTTTCAAAACCTCCAAGCGCAGTTTCCCGGCGGCTGGGCGCACGTGCGCGATGCGCCCCTGGCCGAAGTCCAAGACGCGCTTGCGCCCTGCACCTGGCCGGAGCAGAAAGCGCCGCGTGTGCAGGAAATTTTGCGGCGCGTCACGGACGAGCGCGGCGAATTGTCTTTGGACTTTCTCGAAGACCTGCCCGTGCCGGACGCCCGCGCGTGGCTGGAACAACTGCCGGGGGTCGGGCCGAAGACCAGCGCCGCCGTCTTGTCGTTCAGCCGCCTCCATCGCCGCGCTCTGCCGGTAGACAGCCATCATCACCGGGTCGCAGTCCGGCTCGGCCTCCTCCCGGCGTCGGTCTCCGTCGGCCCGTCCCATGCCATTTTAGAGGCCCAGCTTCCCGCCGAGTGGTCCGCCCAGCAGGTCTACGACAACCACGAAGTGCTGATGCTCCACGGCCAGCGCTGCTGCTTCCACCAAAGCCCCGACTGCCCCCGGTGCGTCGTGCTGGATCTCTGCCCATTCGGGCAGGCGCGTGTGAATGTCGCAATGCGGGTATAAAGCGGGCAAGCAGGTATTTCGACTTTTGGCACGAGATGGGCGATTAAAATCGCGGCAACAAGGGCGCGAAACCTGCCTTCGCAGGTTAATACAGACAAACCAATTCGGAGTCCGCGAAGGCGGAGGCTTTATTGGGGTGACTTTGTGCTTTTGTTGCCGCGATTTTAATCGCCTGTTTTGTCCGCCATCTGTTCTGCCTCTAATACGGGTTTCAAGGAGTCCTTTATGCTGCGTTCCATCCGCCTTTTCGCTCCGCTTCTCGTCCTGTCGCTTCTGCTGTCCGGGTTCCCGGCCTTCAGCCAAGCTTCTGTGGCGCCGCTCGGCGGTCTGACGCCGTTTCTGTCGGGCAGTCAGTATCCGCTGTCGCTGAAGCTCAAAGACCTGGACGGAAGCTGGCGCACGTTCAGCCTCAGCGGGTTTGGCGACGCTGCCGGCCAGCTCGGTGTGTATTACACTTTGCTGACGGGCGGTGGCCAGAACACCTACTATACGAAAGGGGAAACTGTCGCGCTCGGCGGCGAAGTATATTTGGTGACCTACCATCAGAAGAACACGATAGACTATACGACGCTGTTGAAAAATGGCGGTTCCGATTTGCCGCAAGCCCCGCAGCTTATTCCCGACACGGTGCTGTCGCTGTCACTTTTGAACCTGCGCCTTGCCGGCAGCCTGAACGACATCCAGGCGTTCTCGCTGCAAGCCGCGCTGAACCCACCCGTGCCGCCCGCGCCCGATCCGAAAGAAGCCACGGTGTCCGATCTCAAGCAGATCGGCCTAGCGGTGATGCAGTATATGCAGGATTACGACGAGAAGCTGCCGCCGATGAAGACACCCGCAGTCGCGAAGAAAGCGCTGTTTCCGTATGTCAAGTCAGACAGCGTTTTTGAGCAGCCTCAGACGCACACATTGTTCCAGCCGAACACGTCGCTGTCCGGGCGCAGCCTCGCTAGCTTTGATAACCTCACCTCGATGGTCGTTTACTACGAAGCCGCCCCCGAAGCCGATGGCCTGCGTGCAGTCTTGTTTCTTGACGGTCATGTCAAGCGTCTCTCCGACGCCGACTGGCAGCAGGCGAAAACCGCATCGCACGTTCCCAACCCGCCGCCGTCCGTTCAGGATTTCCGGGTATATTAAGAGCATGACCCAGACGGAAGCACAAGCCGAAACAGCCGAAGACAGGCTCGGCATGACTGATGCCCAGTGGGCGCAGTGGCAGGCGTACACGCACGGCTATGGCGAACAGGATGCCAACGGCATTGACCTGTCATGCCTGCGGGCTAACTTGCGGCTGACGCCCACGGAGCGGCTGGAAAAGCATCAGCGAGCATTGAAATTAGTCAAGGAGGTACGCAATGCAGGAGCGAGAGCCGGACTTTTTCGCCCTCCTTCGGACGCTTGAAGCCGGCGGAGTGCGCTTTGTTTTGATTGGCGGACTGGCGCGGCATTAGTTGCGGTACTCAAGCCGCAGCATCCCCGCCTGCGGGGCGCACCCGAAGGCTTACCATTGATTTTTGATGTCCGCACGTTCAAGAAAATGCGGAACATGACACTGACGACTGACGCTGGAAGCCTTGATCTCTTAGGCGAAGCGCCCGGTGCGGGGCCGTTTGAGGAACTCTGGAATCGCGCGGTTGTTGTCGAGCTTGACGGATCGCCCGTGCGTGTCGCCTCAGTGGACGATTTGATTGCCATGAAGACGGCAGCCGGACGCCCTAAAGACAAAGATCATGTGCTGGAACTCCGGGCGCTGCGTGAACTGGCAGCGGAGTACGACCCTGCCCGATAATATCGTGGACTTTTAGGTATAATGGCCTCATTATGTGCCGAATTTTAGTGGTGGACGACGAAGAAGAAGTGCGTGAGGCAGTCGGGCGGCGCTTGTCGCGCGAGGGCTACACGGTGGAAACGGCGCCGGGGGAAGACAGCGGCATTGAAAAGATGCAGACTGCCCCCCGTGCCTACGACATTGTGATCACCGACATGAGCATGGAAGATTCCGGGTCCGGCATACGGATTTTGGAAAACGCGGTCGCCCGCGACGTGTTCACCGAAGTGATTGTCCTGACGGCCTACGGCAATGTCGCAAACGCCGTCGAGTGTATGAAGCGCGGGGCGTTTGATTATGTCGAAAAGAATATGCCGAACGTAGATGTCTTCGAGCTTCTGTGCCTCAAAGTCGCGCAGGCAGTCGAGCGCCGACGAAGCGCGGTAGACACCGTGCGCCGCTTGGAAGCGTTCAGCAAGAGCCGAGGCACCGCTGAAGTCTCGTAACAGTATTATAAAGCATTATAAAGCGCAGTGAGGAGCAGGCAATGACACAGATTCAAGGCGACACACTGCAAAATTGGGACAGCGCTTCGGCCCGCGAATGGCTTGTCACCAACGGCATCGGCGGGTATGCGTCGTCGAGCCTCGCCGGGGCGAACACGCGCCGCTACCACGGCCTGCTCGTGCCGGCGTTCTCGCCGCCGCTGGGCCGGGCCGTGCTTTTGTCGAAAGCGGAAGAAGAAGTCCGGGTCGAAGACCAGCTCTATCAGTTGTCGTCCAACAAGTACCCCAGCGTCGTTCAGCCGCAGGGATTTCGGCACTTGACGTACTTCGGCACCCGGCCTGTCCCGACGTTCACTTATATCTTTCATGAAGAAACGGTCGTGCTGGAAAAGCGCATCTGGATGCCGCACGGCCTGAACACGGTCTATATCCAGTATACGCTGGTGAAAGCGCCCGAACCCGTGAAGCTGGCCCTGGTGCCGCTGCTGGCGTACAAAGACTACCACACCGAGCAGCACCGCTGGGACGGCTTCACCGCTGAAATGACGGATGAAGGGGGAGGCCGGTTCAAATTTGTCGCCTACCCGACCGCTCATCCTCTGTATCTCACGATGAAGCCGCCGTTCGGGTTTACCGACCATTCCGGCTGGTTCTTCAATTTTGAGCATCCGCGCGAGCAGGAGCGCGGCCTCGATTTCAGCGAAGACCTGTACTGCCCCGGACGCTTCAGCGGCATTCTGTCGCCCGGCCAGACGATCACCCTGGTCGCAACGGTCGAGACCGAAACGCCCGACGAGCCGGAGATCGCACTGGCGCAGGAAACCGCCCGCCAAAAGGCGCTTTTAGAGACAGCAGAAGTAAAGCCGGGCGACGCGGCCCGCGAGACGCTGGTACTGGCCGCCGACCAGTTCGTCATCGAGAATTCCGACAAAGTCGCCCGCGCGACCATCATGGCAGGCTACCCGTGGTTCACCGACTGGGGCCGGGACACGATGATCTCCCTGCCCGGACTCTGCCTGACCACAAAACGGTTTGATGTCGCCAAAGAAATACTCACGTCATTCGCGGGCGCGGTCAAAGACGGCCTGCTGCCGAACCGCTTTTCGGACAGCGGCGCGGGGGCGGAATACAACACGGTAGACGCCAGCTTGTGGTTCTTCCAGGCGATTTACGCTTACGCCGAAGCGTCCGGCGACTGGGACTTTGCGACCGCCGAAATGCTGCCCGTGCTGCAAGGCATTCTCAAAGCTCATATTGACGGGACCGATTACCATATCGGCGTTGACCCTGCCGACGGCCTGCTTCATGCCGGCGAGTCGGGCGTGCAGCTTACCTGGATGGATGCCAAAGTCGGCGACTGGGTGGTGACCCCCCGCACCGGCAAGCCGGTGGAGATCAACGCCCTCTGGCACAATGCCCTGTGCATCGCCGCCGAGATCGCGGACCGAGCCGGCCAAACAGACTTTGCCGCCGACTGCCGCAAACGCGCCGAACATGCCAAAGCGTCATTTGCCGCCAAGTTTTGGAACCCGGAGAGCGGCTCGCTGTACGATGTCCTGAACCCCGACGGCAGCCCGGATGCGTCCCTGCGCCCGAACCAAATCTTCGCTGTCAGTCTGCCGTTCCCCGTCATTGAAGGCGACCAGGCAAAATCGGTGGTAGATGTCGTCGCCGCGCATCTGCTAACCCCGTTCGGCCTGCGGACGCTTGCGCCCGGCTCGCCGGACTTCCATGCGCATTACGCGCCCGGCGACCCGTCGGCCCGTGACGGCGCGTACCATCAAGGCACGGTCTGGCCCTGGCTTTTGGGCGCGTTCTGCGAGGCGCACCTGAAAACTTACGGCGACAAAGCAAAGACCCGCGCTTTGCTGGACACGCTGCTGACGACCGGCTTCACCGACTACGGGATCGGCACCCTGGCGGAAGTCTACGACGCCGAAGCGCCCTACAATCCCAATGGCTGCCCCGCGCAGGCGTGGAGCGTCGCCGAAGCGCTGCGGGCGTATGCGCTGACGGCATAGAACCCCTCCCGCTCGTTCCTCGCTCCCTCCCCTGTTAGGGAAGGGCAATAAAGAAACAAGAGCCAATGCCCCGACGCGCCGTTCCTTTCTTCTCCAAAGCCCTTCCCTAACAGGGGAGGGAGCGAGGAACGAGCGGGAGGGGTTCTAAAAAAAGCCCCGCCGTTTCCGGCGGGGCAAAGGAACACAGGAGAGAACACGATGACAGAAATCATTCTGATACGCTGATTATCGGCATCTGTGCCGCACTTCTCTACTGTAGCCTTACGAGTATTTCCCCCGGAAAGTTTCCCCATGCCTGAACCTGCTTCTTCCGCCCTCATTCCCGGCCCGAATTTAGTCGTGGAAGGCGTCCCGCCGATCCCCAGCACACTTGCCGAAACACTGCGCCGGTACACCGAATCCCGTGCGGCGCTGTTTGCCGACTGGCACCCAAAACGCCGCGAGATGCTCATTCGCACCCGCTTCGCCGACACCGCCCAGGTGCATTCCGTGGCGTTTCCCGGCGGCGACCGGCAGCAGAAGACCTTCTTCGCCGACACCGTCGGCGCGGCATCGTATGACCCCGCAGACGGCGCGTTTTTTGTCTTCTCGAAAGACACCGGCGGCAACGAGTTCGCCCAGAATTACCGTTTGGATTTGGCCGACGGGCAGATCACGCGGCTGACCGATGGCGCTTCCAAGAACAGCCTCGGTGTTTGGTCCAAGCGCGGCGACAAGATGGTCTACACGTCCACGCGGCGCACAGGCAAAGACGTGGACTTGTATGAGGTTTATCCGCGTATTCCGTCAAGCGACATCCTGATTGCCGAGCTGACTGGCGGCGGCTGGTTCCCGCTGGATTGGTCCCCCGATGACAAGCAGATTTTGGTCGCCGAGTACGTCTCCATTAACGAAAGCTATCTGTGGCTGATCGGCGTGAGATCTGACGAAAAGACGCTGCTGACGCCAAAAGGCGGGCCGAAAGTCTCGTACTCCAATGCCAAGTTCGCGCCGGATGGCCGGACGCTGTTCGTGCAGACCGATAAAGACAGCGAATTCGCCCGGCTGATGACGCTGGACATTGAAACACAAACGCTGTCGCCGCTGATGCCGGATTTAGAGTGGGGCGTCGAAGAGTTCGCCCTTTCGCCGGATGGCTTGCAGATCGCGTTCGTCACCAATGAAGATGGCGTGAGCGTTCTGCGGCTGTTCGACACGAAAACGTCGGCCGTCACGGTGCCGGAGAATATCCCCGCCGGCGACCTCGGCGGCCTAAAATGGCACGCCAGCGGCGAAGATTTGGCCTTCAGTGTCACGTCTGCCCGCTCTCCGTCGGATGTCTATTCGTTCAGCCTCGCCACTCATGCCGTCAGCCGCTGGACGAAAAGCGAGACCGGCGGCCTCAATGCGGAGGCGTTTCAACAGCCGGAGCTAGTCCGCTGGCAGAGCTTCGACGGGCGCAAGATTTCCGGCTTTCTGACCCGGCCCGACGCCGCCAAGTTCCCCGGCAAGCGCCCTGTCATCATCGTCATCCACGGCGGTCCTGAAAGCCAGGCACGGCCCGGCTACTTGGGCCAAAGCAATTACTACGTCAATGAACTTGGGATTGCCCTCATCTTCCCCAACGTGCGCGGCTCCGTCGGCTACGGCAAAACGTTCTTGGATCTGGACAACGGCTTCCAGCGCGAAGATACTTACAAAGACATTGGGGCGCTCTTGGACTGGATCGCCGACCAGCCCGATTTGGACGCCGGCCGCATCATGGTCAGCGGCGGCTCCTACGGCGGCCACATGACCCTCGCCGTCGCCACGCTCTACAGCGGCCAGATCGCCTGCGCGGTCGACATCGTCGGCATGTCCAACCTGGTGACGTTTTTAGAGAACACGGAAGGCTACCGGCGCGATCTGCGGCGCGTGGAATACGGCGACGAGCGCGACCCCGCCATGCGCGAGTTTTTAGAGCGCATCGCGCCCCTCAACAACGCCGAAAAGATCAAAAAGCCGCTGTTCATCATTCAGGGCAAAAACGACCCGCGCGTTCCGGCCTCGGAAGCCATTCAAATGCGCGACACCGTGCGTCAAAACGGCATCCCGGTCTGGTTTCTCATGGCCGACGACGAAGGCCACGGGTTCGCCAAAAAGAAAAACATCGAGTTCCAGTTCTGCGCCACCGTCCAGTTTGTTCAGGAGTTTCTGCTGGGCAGCAAATAAATACGTCTAAGCGACGGCAAAACGGTGTACAATAGGCCATCATGGCAAAATACACAATAGACCTCGGCACCCAGTTCGAGCAGCAGCTCAATCAAGTCGCTAAAGATAAATCCCTGTCCAAAGCGGAGATCATCCGCCGCGCCGTCGCCACTTATGTCGTCATCAGCCGCGAGGCCGGGCAAGGCAACAAAGTCACCATCACCGACAACCAGAACCATATTCTGAAAGAACTTGTCACGGTTTAGTAGTCGCTCCGATGGAGGCAGCATAATGGCCGCGCCCAATGCTTATGAAGAAGTGATAGATTTTATCGCAGGGGGGAATACTCCCGAAGCCGTTGTGGCATTTCGCCCTTCCGAAGCCGCTCATGCGCGTGTCAGCGATTTGCTGACACGGGAAAAAGCAAACGGCTTAACTGCTGAGGAAAAATCCGAACTCGACCACTCTCTTCAGCTTGAACACTTGATGCGCCTGGCAAAAGCGAGGGCGCGGCAGTTTCTGGTGAGTAAATGAGTAGCAATTACGAAATTGAAGATGGGGATTATGGTCCTCGTTTAGTTCTTCAAGGCGATTGGAATGTTGACTGCTTGGACTTCATGCTCACGCATGGCATCAAAGAGCTCAATGTCAACTACGCGCGAGGTTTCACTGGCACAAGCTTGGACTTCCTAAAACAACTGCCGTTTTTGGAAGGACTGTTGCTGCTCGTTTATCATATCCCCAATACTTCCGCTGTCCAAAGCCTGCACAATCTGCGGTCATTTATCAACGGCTGTCGTGACAAAACTCCCCTCGATTTTGACCAGTTTCCTCACTTGGAAAAATGCGGCATAAATTGGCGAAAGGGGAGCGAGTCATTGTTCCGGTGCAACACTCTGAAGTGGCTGAACATTGATAAGCTTGCCGACAAGACAACTGAAGATTTTGTGCAACTGACCAATCTTAACTCACTTGAAATCACTTTCGGCCCCCAGGTGAGAAACCTAGCAGGTCTTGAATCGTTGAAGTCACTTAGAACGCTGGGGCTTTACTGGCTGAGGCATCTCACGTCACTTGCTGACATTAGTACGCTGACTGAACTCGAAGTCCTGGATATACAAACCTGCACGAAATTAACAAGCTTGGAAGATATTGCGCCGCTGACAGGCTTGAAATTCTTGAATGTGGTAAGCTGCGGCGAAATATCGTCACTCCATCCGATCAAAAATTTACCCAATTTACAGCAAATCGGTTTTGACGGCACAAACATCCTGGACGGTGACTTATCTGTTTTAGCAAATTCTGCATCACTTAAAAATTACATCTTCAACTACAGACGGCATTACAGCCATCGGCGCACAGACTTGTTGCAGTGATATAAAGATGCTCCCGCCTGATGAACTTGCTATTTAAAGCTCGTCTTCGAATTCAGCCAGCCTCCGCGCAAACTCAGTCAGTCGGTTTGCTTTGAGCGTTTGAAGATAGCCCGCCACGTCTTTCGGCGGATTGTGCAGTGACGCCCGATGATTCTGTACCGCACTTAGAAACAGTGCCGGCTTGGCATCAAGCAGGCTGCCCAGAAAAGCATCCGGGTGGACCGCCTGCACACCAAACACCGCAAGCGCGGGCGTCGAAAAATCCGCGAGATTGTAAGTCACGATCAAAGATGCGTTTGCTTCTATGGCGGCGGCAAGCACATGACGGTCATCGGCGTCCGGCAAGCTAAGACCGGGAATGTGGCTTTCATACCCGGACACCAAGCATTTTGGGACAACTTGGTTCATTAAGCGGCGCGTTCGGTCAATTTGTGCCGGCTTTGCCTCGCGGCTGTCCGCCAGCACATTGCGCGTCCACTCTGCATGAATTTCCTCCGTAAAGCGAGGCGCATAAACGCGGCTGGAAGCCAGCCACATGAGCAGGTCGCGCAGTGAAGGTGGGTAGAGAACACAAGCATCAAGGACAGCAACAGAAGTCATAAACTAAGACTATGCCGTTCTGCTTCTAGTTTGTAAAGGCCCATCCGCTCCGTTTCAGCCATGATCTCGCGGACAATCGCCTGACTGCGCTCGATTTCTTCCTCAGTTACTTCCTCGCGCGGCCCGGCATCTTCCGCTTTCCGAATGATGGCTCGCACGGTCGAGATTTCTTCCAATGTCCGCAGCCGCTCCACAAGCGCTTCGTAGGTCTCGGTGTCCAGCAGCACGACTTCGGCGCGGCCGTTGACGGTCAGCACTTCGGGGGTGCGGGTTTCTTTGATCCGGGCGACGTGCTGCTTGGGGTTCCGCACGAAGTCGCTCATCGGGTGGATTTGGCGTGTGTCCAGCATAGTTTCTACTTCTTTCTCAGCAAATAATCAGTAAATAAGATGATAACTGATTTGCGAGATTAAGTCAAGATGACTTCTTCTTTGAGTCATGGTAGAATAGCCGTATGGCTTCGAGGCGAACATTTGTGGTAGGCGGGCTGGCGCTGACTTTGCTCGTGCTGGGAGGCGGGGCGGAGATCAGCCACCGGGCGGTGCAGGGGCATGGGCGCTGGCATAAGATCGCGTCGAGTCTGTACCATGCCGTCAAGGGGCAGCCGGTGCAGGCGGCGGCGCTGCCTGCCGAACGCGCGGACGGGCCATTGATTATCTACACAGATGCGCTCGGCGACGGCTGGCAGGATTGGTCGTGGGGGACGCGCACTCTTCAGGCGACAAGCCCGGTGCATTCGGGGAAGTTCGCGCTTCTGCTTTCGCCGCCCGGCAACCGGGGGGTGTACCTGCACCATGACCCGGCCAGCACCGGCGGGTATGGGACGCTGTCGGCGTTTGTCTACGGCGACATGACGGCGAGCGTGTGCCTGGTAGACAGCGGCGGGAATTGGGGCGCGAAAGTGCCGCTGAGCCGGTATCTGTCGCCGGACCCGGCGGGGCTGGCGGGCTGGCACCGGCTGCGGGTTCCATTAGAGACGCTGGGAGCGCCCGCTGGGGGCGAGACCATTACGGGGATTGTGTTTCAGCCGGATGCGGGCGCCGGGCAGCTGTTAGCACTAGACGAGGTGGCGCTGCTGCCGGATTTGTCGCTTCCCGCCGCGCCGACGGCGGCGATTGTGGCTGTGACGGTGAACATGAACGCCGGGCGTCATCCGATTTCTCCCTATATTTACGGCATGGCATTTGCGCCCGATGATTATTTGGCCGATCTGAAGCTTGGCGTCAACCGCTGGGGCGGGAACGACAAGTCGCGCTACAACTGGGTGCAGGGCAACGCCGACAACGCGGCGCGGGACTGGGAATTTCGGAACCGCTTTGCGTCCGACGCTTCCGTCCCGCCGGGGCCGTCGTCCGCCGCCGATAAGTTTGTGGCGGGGAACAAGGCGCGTGAAGCGGCGACGCTGCTGACCGTGCCGACTATCGGCTGGGTTGCCAAAGACGCGGACAACAGCCACCAGTCGGTGAATGTGCCGGCCCCGGACAAGACTGCCGGGTACGACCCGGCGGACAATCGAAATCGCACCAGCATCAAATCGGTCGCCCGCAGGAACGCGCCGTTCGCAGACGCGCCGACGCTAGCCGGCGGCATGGTGTACCAAGACGAGTGGATCGCGCATCTCAAAAAGACGTTCGGCCCGGCGACAAGCGGCGGCGTCCAGTTCTACGCGATGGACAACGAGCCGGACTTGTGGGATTCAACCCACACGGACATCCACCCGGCCCGCATGGGCTACGACGACGTGCTGCATAACTTTTTAGAGTATGCGTCGGCGACGAAGGCCGTGGACCCGGCGGCCTATGTCACCGGGCCGGTGTCGTGGGGCTGGACCGGCTACAATTACTCGGCTTTAGACCGAGGCGACGACAATTTTCACACCCATGCCGACCGCACGGCGCACGGCGGCGACCCGTTTCTGCTCTGGTTCCTGAAGCAGGTTCACGCGCACGACGCTCAGGCGAAAACACGGACATTAGATATTCTTGATGTCCACTTTTACCCGCAGGAAGCAAACGTCTACGGCCCGCAAGCGGACAAATCTACGAACGCTTTGCGGGAGCGCTCGACTCGCTCACTGTGGGACCCCACCTACACCGATGAAAGCTGGATCGCCCAGCCGATTGCGCTGATTCCCCGGCTCAAAAACTGGATCGCGGCAGGCTATCCCGGCACGCGCATCGGCATCACCGAATGGTGCTTCGGGGCCGACAAGGACATCAGCGGCGGCATCGCGACTGCCGACGCGCTCGGCGTCTTTGGCCGCGAAAACATCTATCTCGCGAACTACTGGGCGTTTCCTGCGAAGAACGCCCCGGCCTATTTAGCCTTTAAGCTGTTCCGAAACGCCGACGGGCAGGGCCACGGCTTCGGCGACGTTTCGTGCGGGGCGTCAAGCGCTGACTTCAACAAGCTCGCGTGCTATGCCGCGACCGACAGCACCTCCGGTGATCTGACGCTGATTTTAGTCAACAAAATGCCGAAAGCGACCGTGACTGTCCCGCTGACGTTTTCAGGCGCGGTGCCATCCGGCCCGGTGAAGACAAGAATGATGAAGATGTGGCGCCTATCCGCCGATAACCCAAATACGATTGCCGCGTTCCCGCCGTCCCCGCAGAAACATTCGGTTGCCCTGCCGCCGCAGTCGGTGACGCTGGTGCGGATTGGGAAGTAACCCTACAGGAACCGGCACTTCCAGTGCCGGTTCTTCGCTGCCAACCTGAATGAACTCACTTCTTCAAAACCAGCCGCCGGACACGGCGGAGGCCAGCCCAATCGGCTCGCGGCTGCCGACGGCGGACGACTATGCCCGCGCCGTGCGGCGCCGGAACGGGAAGTTCCTCGCGGGCGCGGCCCTGCTGGCGGCGGTGGTGGCGGCGGTCTTTGCCGGACTGGGCAATATCTTTTTGCCGCTGGTGGTCTTGGCGGCATTCGTGCTGCCGATCCTGCTGTGGCGGTTTCCGCGCATTGTTTTCTACTTTGTTCTTGCCTCGGTCTGCTTGTTTGAGCTGGCGCAGATGAGCGGGCCGGGCGGCAGCGTTTATGCCGACTCCCTGACCGACCGCATTCCCGTGTTCTGGAACATCAACACGATCTTGCAGATTTACGGCCACATGGATTTCAAGGGCGTTCCCCTGAATCTGCTGGAAGTGCTGCTGCTGCTGGCCGGGGCATGTGCGCTGGTCCGGTCGGCGTACACCCAGACCGCCGACTTCCGGCCTGGCCCGCTCCTGTGGCCGATCGGGATTTACACGGCATTCGTGCTGGCGGCCTGGGTCAACGGCATGGCGACGGGCGGCGACTTTAAGATCTCGCTTCAGGAAATCCGCTCGCAGCTTTACTTTGGGCTGGCTTATTTAGTGGCCTTTAACATGATCCGTGACCGGAAGCAGATGGACGCGGCCCTGTGGGTCATCGTGCTGTGCATCGGCCTCAAAGGCATCTTGTATACGCTCCGGCGCTATGTGACGCTCCACGGCCTGCCGCTGCCGGATCAAGGCGTCGGCAGCCACGAAGAAGCGTTCTTTTTCGACGTATTTATCGCCCTGCTGCTGGCGTTCTCGGTCTGCGGGACGTTCCCGAAGCTGCGAAACGTGATGCTGTGTCTGCTGCCGTTTGTCGTGCTGGGGAGCCTGGCGTGCAACCGGCGGGCGGCGACGGCGGCGTTCGTTGTTATCCTGCCGGTGCTGATTTTGGCTGCCTATCAAGCATTGCCGAGGCGGCGGCGCTTGATTGCCCTGCTGTCGGCGGCGGGTTTATTAGCGTTCGCGGGCTACTACGCGGCGTTCCGAAACTCCAACTCGATCCTGGCCCAGCCGGCCCGCGCGATCAGCTCGCAGTTCTCGCCGGACCCGCGCGATGCGTCGTCCAACGCTTACCGGGACGCCGAGAACGCCGATCTGATGGCGACGATCCGCTCCGCCCCGCTCGGCTACGGCTACGGGAAAAAGATGCTTCATGCCGTGCCGATTGCCGACATCAGCGCGGAATACGAGTGGTGGGATATTATGACCCACAACCAGGTTCTGTGGGTCTGGATGCGGGTGGGGACATTTGGGTTTCTGGCCTTCTGGATGATGATCTCAGGGATCTTGATCAACGCCGCCCGAACGGTGCGGAATGAAAGCGTGAGCATGGAAGTCAGGTCTCTGGCGATGGGCGGGATGCTGATTATCGGATCGCTGATGATCTTCGGTCTTTTGGACCTGCAGCTTTCAAATTTCCGGGATATGCTGTTTGCGGGCCTCTGGGCCGGCATCATCGCTGCCCTGCCCGCGCTGCTTACGCAGGAGCGCAAAGCATGAGTCGCGAGCTTCAAAGGACGCGGGTAGGGCGTAATGTGCTGGTGACGCTGGCGACCCAGCTTGTTTCCTGGGCTTTGACCTTTGCCGTCACGCTGTTTCTGCCGCGCTATGTCGGGGCGGACGGCCTCGGCAACCTCGCGCTTGCCGATTCTCTGGTCGTCGTCTTCGGCGTCGTCGTGCCGCTCGGCACGTCTACCGTGCTGGTACGGGAAATCGCACGGGACCCCAGCCGTGCCGGCAGCCTGCTGGCGGCGACCTTGCTGCTGCGCCTTCCGCTCGGCCTGCTGATGGGGGGCCTCGCAGTGGGGCTGACCGTGCTGCTGCATTATTCGGCCCTGGTGCAGCTTCTCGTGACCCTCGCCGCCGCCGGCATGGTGGTCGCCATGCTCAACGACGCTTTAGCATCCGCGCTGCAAGGGCAGGAGAACATGGCCCGGCAGAGTGCGGCGACGCTGATCAACAAGTTTCTGTTCGCGGGCCTGACGATTTTGCTGATCTTCGGCCATGCGCCGCTGTGGGCGCTGGCGTCGGTGACGCTTCTTACGGGAACAGTCTCGCTGGCCGTCAATGCATCCGCGTTCCGGTCTTTGCTCCCGGCCCTGCGCCTGCCGTCCGTTCGCGACATCCGAGCGCTGGTGATCGCCGGGCTGCCGTTCATGGGCTGGATCGTGTTCCAAACGCTCTACAGCCGGACCGACCCGATCATCCTGCGCGTGGTGACCAATGCAGTGACGGTCGGCTGGTACGCGGCGGCGTCGCGGCTCGTCGGGACGTCCCTGTTCCTGCCGGCGGCGATCACGACGGCCCTGCTTCCGGCCTTGTCCCGGCTGCACGGCACGGACCCGGCGGCTTTCCGTCAGCTTGCCCGGCGGATGCTGGGGATTGTGATGCTGTGCGGTATCCCCGTCGCGCTGGTCCTCATGCTGGTGCCGGACCGGCTCATCGCCGTGCTGCATTACCCGCCAAGCTTCCAGCACTCGGTTCCGGTGCTGCGGATCGGCGGCCTCGCAGTGCTGCTGTACTACGCGGCGATGGTGCTGGGAACGGCGGTGGTGGCGTCCGACGGCCAGAACAAAATGATGCGGGCGTCCCTGATCGCTACGCTTGTCAGCATCCCGGCGTGCTTCGCCGGGGCGTACCTCGGCGCGATCTTCTGGAAGAACGGCGCGACCGGGGCGATTGCAAGCGACGCCGCCGTGGAAGCGTTTTTGGTGTTCAGCTACCTGCGGATGCTGCCCGCTCAGACTTTGATCGGCGAGAACTTGATTTTCTTAGGCCGCTGCGCCGCCGCCGCCCTGCCGATGGCGGCGTTTTTAGAGCTGATGTCCCGCAGCCGCGCCGGCGTCTGGATTTTGGGGCCGTGCGTCGCCATTTACGCCGTGATGTGTCTCATTTTGCGCTGCATCAGTTCGCAGGACATCGCGATGGTTCGGCAGATTTTAGCCAAGCGAGCTTGAGAAAATAGGAAGAAGCCCGGATTGGGCGGTTGAAACCGCAGCAACAAAAGCACGAAACCTACCTTCGCAGGTTAGGATTAAATCTCAGTCCGCGAAGGCGGACTTTGTGATCTTGTTGCAGCGACTTTAGTCGCCCATCTTGGGCTTCTGTAAGAGGGAACAAAGTTGCCTGAGTATGATTACCCCGCTGGGTTCGACGATCCCGGCAACAAGAACGCCTGGTTCGGAGAGATCATCGGCGACAACAAGCGTGTGCTGGAAGTCGGCTGCGCGACCGGCTATGTCGGCGAATATCTCGTCAATCAGCAGCATTGCCGGGTCACCGGCATTGAGTATATGCCGGAACCGGCGGCAAAGTCACGGGCGCGAGGCTGCTACGAGGCCGTGCTGGTCGGAGATATTATGGATCCCGCGACTGTCGCGTGTTTAGAGCGCGGCAGCTTCGATTTCGTGCTGTTCGGGGACGTTCTGGAGCATCTCATCTCCCCGGAGCAGGCGCTGCGGAATGTCGCGCCGCTGCTGGCCCCCGGCGGCCATGTTTTGATCTGCGTGCCGAGCATTATTCACTGGTCCCTGCGCTGGAAAATCCTGCGCGGCCGTTTTGAGTACACCGAGACGGGGCCGCTCGACCGGACCCATGTGCATTTCTTTACGCCCGAAACTGCCCGTAAGCTGGTCAAGCAGGAGGGGTTTCGGATTGTTCAGGAAAGCGGCGTCGTCTGGCTGCCGTCGGCGGCGCACCGTCTGCCGGCAAAAATGCGCCGCCGCTTGGAGCTGGCGTTTGCAAGGCGCAGCCCCGATTTAGCCTACGGCCAGGCGCTGCTGGATGTGGTACGGGAGACGCCATGAAAGCTGAAATCGGCTTTTTCTTCGGCGGCGAGTTCGACCCGTCTTTGGCGGAACGCATCGCGCGGGGGGAGCATCCGCGCGTCGAGTTTTTAGAGCTTTTGCGGGATACGCCGATGCGCCTGCTGTCGTTTGGCGATGTGTCGGCGTCAAACGCGCCTTTGGCTGCGCTGGCCCGTCGGGCGGGCAGCTATTGGGGACTTGCCGTGCTGGCACGTCAGCAGCGCGGATTAAGCTGCGCCCTGACGACCGGCGAAGATGTCGGCCTGCCGCTGGCTTTGGTGCAGCGCGTGACCGGCGGCTCGCTGCCGGTGTTCATGATCACGCACGGCTCGTATCTCGGCTCGCGCAAAGGGGCGATGGCGCTGAAACTGCTGCGCCATGCGCCGAATGTCCATTTTCTATGTTTGTCGGAAACACTGGCACAGCGGCTCATTACTGTCCACCAAATTCCGAAAAGCCGCGTTCATAACACCGGCTACGGGGTGGACACGGGCTTTTTTCAGCCTGACCCCAGCATCGCGACCACGCCCAATCTTGTCGCCAGCGCGGGCATGGCGAACCGGGACTATAAGACGCTGGCGGCGGCCCTGACGGGCCTCAACGCCGAGGCGAAGATCGCGGCGGACAGCGCGTGGTTTCGCAGTGACCTGGACATTGCCGGGCAGGTTCTGCCGCCGAATGTCGAGGCCAAGTCCTACGGCAATTATGTTGGCCTGCGCCGCCTCTACGCCGAGGCCGCCTGCGTCGTGGTGCCGCTGTATCCTGCCGTCCATGCCTGCGGCTACGCCGTGATTGCCGAAGCGATGGCAATGGGCAAGCCGGTCATCACGACCCAAATCGCCGGGCATTCGGATTACATTCAAGACGGCGAAACAGGGTTTTATGTGCCGCCCGGCGACGCGGACGCCCTGCGCTCCCGCATTTGTCAGCTTTTGGAAAACCCCGCGCTTGCGGCGGAAATGGGCCGGAACGCGCGGCGGCTGATGGAAGATCGGTACACGCTGGAAGCCGCGAACCGCCGGATACTCACGGCACTGGAACCCGCCGAGACTGTCCAGGCGGCGCGTAGAGCGGTTCCCACTCCATGAGCCGACTGCCCCTGGCGAAACTCGTGTCGGTGCTGCGCTCCGAGCTGGGCGTTCTGCCTTTTCGGCTTTGGCTGGCGGACCGGCTGCTGGCCGTGCTGCCGCTGGGCGCGGGCGGGCGGCTGCGAACGCGCTTGTACCGGCTGGCAGGATTGACGATTGGGCCGGGAACGATGATTGCCGGGCCGGTGCAGTTCGGCATGTCGGGCGACCCGCGCCGAAATCTCACCGTCGGCGAGCGCTGCTTTCTGAACAGCCCTTTGTTCATAGATGCGGCAGGCGCGGTGACGCTCGGCGACCGGGTTTCCATCGGGCATCATGTGGTCATTGTGACCGCAAGCCACGCGGTCGGGTCGCCGCTGTTCCGGGCAGGGGACGTGCAGGCATTGCCGGTGCGGGTGGAAGACGGGGCGTGGATCGCCGCCGGGGTGACGCTGCTGCCGGGTGTGACGGTCGGTGCGGGCGCGGTGGTGGCGGCAGGGGCCGTGGTCACAAAAGATGTCTCGCCGCATACCCTGGTCGGCGGTGTTCCCGCCAAGTTAATCCGGGAGCTGGACAAGCCATGAGCCAAAATTCTCAAATTTTCCTGTCCGTCGTCATCCCGACGTTTAACCGCAAAGCCAGCCTGCAAAAAACGCTGGACGGTCTGGCACGTCAAACCTGCCCGGCAGAACAGTTTGAAGCGGTCGTCGTCTCCGACGGCAGCATGGACGGCACCGACGCATTTCTACAGTCATATGCCGAAACCGCGCCGTTTGCGCTTCAAGTCATCGCGCAGCCGAACGGCGGCCCGGCCCGCGCCCGGAACAACGGGATTGAACACGCGCGGGGCGAAGTGGTTGTTTTTCTGGACGACGACGTGGAACCCGCGCCGGACTTTCTCGCCGTCCATGCCGCCCGTCATGCCGGCCAAAGCGGCACGGTCGTGATCGGGCCGATGCTGCCGGACCCGGCGCTTCTGTGGCGCGAGCCGGTGTGGATCGCGTGGGAGCACGCCATGCTGGAAAAACAATATACGGCCTGGCGCACCGGGGAATGGGACCATTGCGGGCCGCACCACTTTTATTCGGGGAATGCGTCGGTGCGCCGGGAGCATTTAGCCGCGGTCGGGGGCTTTGACGAGCAGTTCCCGCGTCAGGAAGATGTGGAGCTTGCCGTGCGCCTCCAAAAACAGCGCGGCGTTCAATTTGTCTATGCGCCGGAGGCGCGGGGGACGCACCGGCCTCAGCGGCGCTTTGCGTCCTGGCTGGCCGTGCCGTTTGCCTACGGCAGCCTGGACGTGGTCCGGGTGCGGCGCGGCGACACGTCCTGGGACACGGTTCGGCACGGCTACCACGCCCGGAATAAAGCGACCCAAATTCTTGCCCGCGCCGTTCTTGCGGCGCCGATTTTGAGTGGCCCCCTGCGGGCGCTGCTGCTGCCGTCGGCAAAGTGCGCCTACCGCCTGCACCGGGCGGGGGCGGCGTTCGCTGCCCTCAGCGTCATCTACAACGTCCGCTATTTGGAAGGCGCTCAGGCCGAGATCGGCTCCCGGTCAGAGATGGCGCGGGTGCTTGCCCCTGGCGCAATCCCCGCATCTGTGTTATAATCGGTAAGCATGGATACGCAGGATGACACAACAAGCGCGGCAAAGCTGCGGCAGGGACAGCAGACGCTGACCTCCGAGTACATTGCCGGGTATGCCGACATCCCGGCCACGCCGCCGTCGGGCGGCGACTTCCATGGTGCGTTTGTGCTGGATGCCGATGCCGGGGAGAAGAGTCCTGTCGCCGTGGTCATCGGCGATGTCGCCGGCCACGGCCCCGAACAAGCCTTGCAGGCCGAGCATATGCGCGAGCTGCTGTCCGACTGCCTATCGGTCGGCCTCACCCCTGCCCAAACACTTTCCGCCGTCAATGCGATGATTGAGCCGGACCCGAACTTCGAGGGCTTCGGCACGGTTTTTGTCGGGACTCTCGAAGCCGACACGGGGAAATTAGTCTACGCCAGCGGGGGCCACGAACCCGCGCTGATCACGCCCGCCGACGCCGACGGCCCGGACGCCGTGCAGGAACTCGAAGGCACCGGCCCGCCGGTCGGCGCGTTTCCGCCTTCCATGACCCGTTTTGAGCAGTACCAGGCAACGATCCCGCCGGGCGGGACGCTTCTGCTGTACACCGACGGCGTTTCCGATGCCCGCCCGCCTCAGTCTCGTTTAGAATGGCTCGGTCTGCCCCGCATTAAAGCGTTTCTCGTGGAGTTTGCCGCGCTGCCGCCCCGCCGCCTCGTCCTCCGTCTCCTGCGCCAGGTCGCCGCCTTCTGCCGTGGCCGTTTCGGGGACGATGTCGCTGTAATGGCGGTGCGGCGGAAGAGGAAGTAGGTGACACTCCGCACGGGCTAAAGCCCGACGGCTTCTTGGGCTACGCTTAGGCCAGTGCCTTGCGTTATCGCCCAACCGTTCTGTCCGAACGGACTGCGGCACAAGATGTTCTTCGCCGCGTTGTGGTCTCTGTCCAGGGACAGGCCGCAAGCGCAGGAAACCCACCTGTCCGACAGTGTGAGGTTCTCAAAGACTGCCCCGCAAGCGGAGCAAGACTTTGAGGTATACGTGGGGTTGACCAGTTGCACTACACGGCCAGCACTTTCAGCCTTGCTGTGTAATCTTTGCAAAAGGTAGTTCCAGCCCGCGTCCATGATGCTCTTGCTCAGGTGATGGTTCCGCACCATGTTTTTGATGCGAAGGTCTTCCAAGGCCAGAGCGTCGTACCGAGAAATCAGCCGATGCGCGACTTTATTCAGAAAATCTTGACGGCGGTTCTTGACCCGCTCGTGATGCCGTTGCAGGTGCAGAACGGTTTTGCGCCTGTTCCTACCGCCCTTCTTTTTGCGGGCAACGGAACGCTGAATGCGGCGAAGGTCTTTCTGCCCCGCCCGATACCAGCGCGGGTTTTCCACAAACTCCCCGTCGCTGGTTGCCAGCAGGTGAGAGATGCCAACGTCTATACCGACGACTTCACCCGTCTGCGGCAGGACTTCGGCTTTACATTCGCAGGCAAGGCAGGCATACCACTTTCCCGCCTTGCGGGTGATGCGAACGGTTTTGATTGTGCCAGCGATAGCACGATGCCAGCGCACCGCGACACGCCCAATGCTGCTGATTTTGAGCCGCCGTCCGTCTATCTTAAAGCCGTTCGTATACTCTTTCAGGCCAAACGAGTCGAACTGGTCTTGTCCTTTGTACCTCGGATAGCCAGGCGTCTCCCCGCTCTTGACGCGGCGGAAGAAGTTCTGAAACGCTTTGTCCAGGTCGGCGGCGACGACCTGCAAAACGTGACTGTGTATGCCCGCCGCTTCGGGCCGTGCGGCTTTGAGTTCCTTGACACGGCGAAGTTGCTCAGTCTTCGTGACTGTGTGGCCGTTCTCGTATCCGATTTTGCGCTCGTCCAACAAAGCGTTGTAGAATGTGCGGCACACGTCCAGCGTGGCTTGCAGGTCTTTGGCCTGAGTCTTGGTCGGGTACAGCCGATAGCGATAGCAAAGCATCGGCTACATTCCCTTCTGCGCGGCGATGTACCGCTGAATAGTTTCTTTAGACACGTTCCCCGCGCTTGCGGCGAAAAACGAGCGTGTCCACAAAGACGGCAGTTTCAGCAGTTCGGGATACCGCAGGCGAAGAACGCGAGACGTATAGCCCTTGATTTGGCGCGTAGTTTCCGAAGCCGAGTCGTCGGGGTTCACCTGCACGAACAGATGAACGTGGTCGGGCATAATCGTCAGTTCGTGAACGACCCATTTCTGTTCGGCGCACTTCTCGCGGATAAGTGTGTCCAGGTCTCGGCCAACGTCCCCGACCAAAACTTTCTTGCGCCGCTTGGGACAGAAAATCAGGTGGTACATAACCAGGTGGACTCGGTATTCGTCGTGTTGATAACTCACGCTTGCCATGTTGATAGTATACCGCAGGCCAACACTTTTGTCAACACCTATTTTCGTCTCACGAAAAACGAACTCGCTTCGCTCGGCCTAAAGGCTCTGTTTCAGGGGCCTTTGGGAAGCCCGCCTAACGCCCCGCTAAAGCAGGGGCGCTTGCGGCGGGCTAAATACGGTCAGAACTTCATTCCCAGGCTCGCCGTCGCCTTGTAATCGGGCGTAGCGTCGGCGGTTGCGGCCTGCTGGCGCTTGCCGCTGAGGCTCAGCGAGAAGCGGTCGCCGAGGGTGTGGGTGAAGCCGACGGTGTAGGCGGTCGCGAGGGGAATGGCCGGGTCGAGGCAGTTCTGCTGGGTTTGAAAGCCGACCGAGAGCTGGGTGGCGGCGGAAAAGCGCAGTCCCAGGTTGGCATGGATCGTCTGCTCGACATCGGGCGTGCCATAAGTGCGGGACCAGTCGCAGCCGCCGGACAGGCCGAGAGCGCCGAAGTTTGTTTCTAGTCCCAGGCCGCGCCGAGCGATGCGCTGGAGCGTGTCGCCGCCGTCGTCGGGGTTCTGGGCATAAGTTCCTGTCAGCTTGATGGTTTTAATCGGGGCAAACGCCACTCGTGCCGTGCTGGTGTCCAGCAGGTCCGCGTTGTTTGTGTCCGTGCTGGGAGCCATGCGGCTTTTGTAAGTCCCCGACAGCTCCAGCATTGATACCGGGCGGAGAGTGCCGCCGACGGTCGCTTCGGACGTGCCGAGCGTATCCGGCGAGCCGTCTGCTGATTTTTGGCGCAGGGAGAACCCAGCGTTAAGCTGAACCTCTGACCGGGGCGTGAGCGCAAGCGTCACCGACTGCTGATTTGTCGTCGCCGTGCCGAGCTTGGACTGGTCGGCGGCGGCCTGCACCGAGTACGTTTTGCTCGGCGTCAGGACAGTTTTCAGGCTGATCGCCTCCCTGTCGTTTGCTGTTCCCGGCTGGTCCTGGCTGCTGTACCCGGCGCTGACATCCAGCGTCTTCGTCGCCTGAGAATTGACCGAAAGCGCGACGTTTTGTGTTGTGCCGCTTTTTTCGGTCTCGGCTTCAGATACGTTCGCCGAGACTTTTGTTTTACCATTCGGCGTGAGCGTCAGCGCCAGCGACGATTGGGTCTGGCTGTCGTCCGCCGCCGTTCCCGTCTGCGTCATCGGGTCCGAGCGGATGAACGAGAGCTGGGCCTGCACCATCTTCGCCGGCGTGAGCGTGCTGCCGAGCGTCAGCACCTGCCGGCCTGCTTGAAGACTGCTGCCCGCGCTTGCGTCCAGCCCGGCCCCGGCGCGGGACAAGCCGAGCGAAAACTGCCCCCAGCGCCCTGCCGCTGTCGAGCCGCCGAGCGAAAGCCCGGTCCGGTCGGCGTGGCTGTCTGCTCCCGCCATTTGCGGCGTGTAGACGAAGCGCGAAGAAAAACGGCTGCTCTGGCCACCGTTCCAGCCGAAGCCCGCGCCGAGCGTGAGGCTGCCCGGCGCATCGGCCGCCGCTTTTCCGAGGGCATCCAGCGAAAAGTAGCCGTTTTCATTTCGGAGCAAGTCTACGGAAAGGGGAATAGTCTGCCCGCCGCCGCTGTGCTGCGACTGTCCGGGAACCAGATCATAAGTGACCGACACGGCGGAGTTCGCGGGAACTGGACGGGTAAACGTGATAGTTCCTGCTCCGCTGTCCAGCGTGTAATCTATGCCGCGAAGCTGGGTCTGTCCGTTGACTGAAACGGCTTCGGTATTGGCTTCTACGCTGTTCCAGCGCAGGGCAAATGGGCCGGCCGTGCCGCTGCCGACGAAAATATCTTGTACCGGCGGCGTGTCCGCCTGGCAGACACAAACGATGCAAAGGAAAAGAACGGAAAGAAAGAGGTGGGTAAAAGAAAGTGCAGCGGGAACGCGCATTAAGACGGGCCTCCGCTGGGATTAGAGTGCGGGGAAGAAGGAAAGTTTCAGGAAAATAAGAAGCCCCCAGCTCCCAATAATGGGGGCTGGGGGCTTCTTACGCACGTCCCACATAATAAGTGTTATCGCCGGTCTTCCGCACCGTGTCATTGGCGGTAGTCGCCATCGCGCTCAACGGCGCGGCGGGATCGGAGCCGGAGAAATCCGCTGTGACCGGCTGGGTCGGGGTCGCTGAAACGTCCACAATCACCGTCGCGCCGTAATGGGCGGCGACTGCCTGCATTCCGTCTAAAAAGCTCGTGTTGACCGGGGCCGCGACGGCAGGGTCGGCAGCGCCGAAGGGCGTGAAGACTGCTTCCGCCCCGGCGGCCTGATTGGCCGCGTCAGGCTTGTACTCGGCCAGCAGGTTCAGGGTGCTGCCGGCAGGCGGCGCGTCCACCGGCGCAATCGGGATTTGCAGGCCCTGGTGGTTGGTCAGGTGCTGCCCGGAAACCGCCGGGGTCGCGTCGGCAAGATGCGACGGGTCGGTGATCTGCTCGGTGGCGGTGATGACATAGGCATTCACGGTCCCGCTTGCGACTGCTGACGGCAGGTGCAGATTGAACTCATGGAAGCTGGTGCCTGGCTTCATGTCCACGCTCTGCACCAGGCCCGTGACTGCCGGAGCCTCTGCACCAGGAAGAATGCTACCGGGCAACCCCACGCTAGGGTTACCGGGATGGGTCAGCAGAACGCCGCCGACAACGACGATCGCCAGGGCCGCGAGGGCGCCGCCGGTGGCCCGCTGGCGAGCGGGCGGCACAAACCAGCCGAGCCAGCTGGAACGGCTTGTCGCCGCGACGCGCTGCTCCTGCTGCGAAGCGGCCCGCTCCATAATTTTTGCCCGGAAGCCCGACGGCGCTTCCACTTCTTCGCCTGCCGGCTGTTCCAAGAGCGAATATACCGCCGAAAACTCGGCATAGTCTGACCGGGCCGCCGGGTCGGCGTCAAAATGCTGTTCCAGCGCCTGCCGCAATGCAGGCGTCAAAGTCCCTTCAGCGTAGTCCGAATAAAGTTCCTGTGCGCGTTCCATTTTCATAACAGTCGTCCTCATCACCCCCCGGCAATGACTATCGGAAATCACAATCTGAAAAAATTGTGAATTTTGGATTTAACAGCAGGCGTAAGCCTGTCTGCGTCTACGACGGCGCTACGAGTTGAAAAGTTCCCGAATGCCGGAAAGTTTTTCTTTCAGGGCCAGACGCGCCCGGTTCAGGCGGCTTTTCACCGTGCCGATGGGCAAATCCATGATCTCGGCGATCTCTTCATACGACTTTTGCTGGGTGTGGTAGAGCGTCACCATGGCCCGCTGGTATTCCGGCAGGTCGCCGACGGCTTTTTGAAGGATCTGCGCCCGCTCGGACTCTTCCAGCACAGCTTCGGGGGTAGGAGAGGGGTCTTCAATCTGGCGGGCGACGCTGGACTCGCCCAGCTCCAAATACTCGTCTAACGATGTTTGCGGGTGGGACTTGGCCTTTTTGCGCTCGTCCAAAAAGACATTGGTGGTAATCCGAAACAGCCAGGTGGAAAACGAAGAGTCGCCCCGGAACGTGCCGATGGCGTTGAAGACGCGCAGGAACGCATCCTGGGCGACATCGTTGGCATCATCGTAGTTGCCGGTCAGGCGGTACGCGAAGTTATAGACCTGTTTCTCGTACTTACGGACCAGGTCGTTGAACGCGCCGAGATCCCCGCGCTTGCAGCGCTCGATCAGCGCCCGTTCTTCGGCGGAGACGGTTGCCTTCGGCCGGGGTTGGCGCATCGCCGCATCATCCATTGTCGTTCCTCGCGGCTGTCTTCGGCATTCTTCTGTCGGTAGCGCTCATTAACCGCTATTTTACCCAGATTTCGCGCTGTTTGGACATCGCGTGTTCTTGGCATACGGCTTGAGCCGCGTCCGAGTGAAGACCGGGGCCGGATGTGCCGATAAGAAACCATCTGAAAGAATGTAAAGACCATGCCCGCCCAATCCCCAACCCTTGCCGCTCTTGCCCCGGCTGCCGCGCTGACATTTAGCGGCGCCGGCCGGATTTTGTCGTTTGACGCCGAAGCCGAGCGGCTGTTCCACTGCCGGGCCGGGGATGTGGTCGGCGAAAATATCTGGTCGCTCCTGCCGCTTTTCCCGCGCAGCTTGCTTTCGGAGGCTTATGGGCCGGAAACCGCCGGACACTTTCTGCGCCTTGATGCCTGCCCGCGCGACGGCTCCCGCGTTCCCATAGATTTAGCGCTTTCCCGTGTGACGTTCGGCACAGAGTCCCTTTGGAACGGCGTGCTGCTTGTGCAAAGCCGGTTCCACCCGGAACAAGAAAAACTGCGGCGGTCGGAAGAAGCCCACCGCGCCGTGTTCGATCGGGCGCTGGTCGGGATTTTTCAGTCGTCTCCCGATGGCCGGTTCCTGCGGGCGAACGCGGCGCTGGCGCACATCTACGGCTATCCGACCCCGGAAGCGCTGGTGGTCCAGCATGTGGATGCCGCGCGTGATTTGTATGTCGACCCCAGCCGCCGCGCCGAGTTTCAGCGTCTTTTAAATGCGGGCGAAACCGTCACCGACTTTGAGGCCCAGGTGCGCCGCCGCGACGGCACGCTCCTTTGGGTCTCGGAGAACGCGCAGGCCGTCCGCGACCCCAGCGGCGTGCTGCTGCACTATGAAGGCACAGTGCAGGACATTTCCGCCCGCCGCCGCACCGAAGATGCCCTGCGGGAAAGCGAAGAACAGCTTCGCATGATCTTCGACGCCGCCGCCGTCGGCATCGCCCGCGTGGAAATGAACGGGCGGCTGACCCGGACCAATTCGGCCTTCCAAAATATGCTCGGCTGCACCGGCGAAGAGCTGCATGGAACAGCGTTCGCCCGGCTGACTCACCCGGACGACGCCCCGGCCAATCTTCAGCTTCAGTGGGACTTGCAGGAAGGGCTGCGCGACGGCTACCAGGTGGAAAAGCGCTATACCTGTGCCGACGGCAGCCCGCTGTGGGCCAATCTCACCATGTCTCTGGTGCGGGACGGCGCAGGCCGCCCGCTGTTTGCGATTGCCGTGATCGAGGACATCACGCAGAGCCGGCAGGCCCAGCAGAACATTTTGGCTTTAAATCGTCATTTGGAACAGCGCGTGGAGTATATCGCCGCCCTGCATCAGATAGATCTTGCGATCATGTCCAGCCCCGACATCGGCAAAACGCTGGAACTCGTTTTAGGGCAGGTACGGGCGCAGCTTGGAGTAGATGCCGCTGCTGTTTTGACCTGCGACCCGGAAACCGAAGACTTGTTTTACGCCGCCGGGTCCGGTCTGCATCAATCCGTCTCGTCGCTCCCCGCCCAGGCGGTCGGGTTCGGGCCGGCGGGTCGGGCAGCGCGGCAGCAGGAAACGATTGAGCTGTCCAATCTGACCTGGACCCCGGAAGTCTTCGCCGATGTTCCCCTGCTGGCATCGGAACACTTCGCCGCCTACTGGGCCGTGCCGCTGGTCGCCAAAGGGGCGCTCAAAGGGGTACTGGAAGTCTTTCACCGTTCGCTGCTGCTGCCCGATGCCGGCTGGCGGGAGCGGCTGGACATTCTCGCCGGTCAGGCCGCCATTGCGATTGACAGCGCGGTCATGTTCCAGGACATCCAGCGCTCGCACGAAGAGCTGATGGAAGCGTATGACGCGACCATTGAAGGCTGGAGCCGAGCCTTAGATATGCGCGACCAGGAGACGGAAGGCCATTCCCGCCGCGTGACCGACCTGTCCGAGCGCCTGGCGCTGGCGCTGGGATTAAGGGGAGCCGAGCTGGTCCATGTCAGACGCGGGGCGCTGCTGCATGACATCGGCAAGATGGCTGTCCCTGACCGCATTCTGCTCAAGACCGAAAATCTGACCCCGACCGAGTGGCGGGTCATGCGCCGTCACCCGCAGGATGCCTGCGATATGCTTTCGCCGATTGCGTTCCTGCGCCCGGCGCTCGACATTCCCCTCTGCCACCACGAGAAGTGGGACGGGACCGGCTACCCGCGCGGCCTGCGCGGCGAGGAGATCCCGCTTGCCGCCCGCCTGTTCGCGGTGGTGGACGTGTGGGATGCCCTGCGCTCCGACCGCCCGTACCGCGCGGCCTGGCCCCAAGCCAAAGTCCTGGACCATATCCGCTCCCTTGCCGGGACCCACTTCGACCCCTACGTCGTCGCCGTCTTTTTGGATATGATGACCAGCGGCATGGCCGAAATCCAGCCGAAACCCGACGGCGGCGGTGACCTGCTTCCCCTGCTGGCGGCGTGAAAGTCGTTTTTCTTATTCTGCTTCAAACGCGCTGCGATTATGCTAGCCTCCTAGTCTTCAGACTAGGTCTTTTGAAGTGCGATTGTCTGCCTTCGCAGACATAAGAGACAGGCATAAGAGAAGAACAACTTCTGCGTCGGTTCCTGTGTCCACGCAGGTGGACAATCGCACTTCAAAAGACCCGGATTTCCAATCCGGGTCATCCAATCCGTCGAGCCGTACAAGAGGTCCATCATTGGAAGAAACAGTGCAGCACGTTCCGAACGCGGCCTCTGAGGCTGAGGCAAGCGCTTCCCACACGCTGACATTTATCACGACCGAAGGCAAGTGAATTGTTTTTGAGGGTATGGATGTTCCCGTTGAAAAAGCCGCGATGTGGATGGGTGAAGAGGCGCTGACAAGAAGCGACGGCGATGTGAACGCGCCTGCCGACATCTTGCGTGATGGCCTCCTTGCTTCAGGAATGACGCTTGAGACAATGATGGCGCAACTGCGTCAGCGGCGCGAGGCTGGCAGCGAGAAGTAAGTTTCGCACGTTCGCACAGTAGGGAATGCTCGGTGATATGCAGACTGCCGCTTATATCGTCAGTGTTTACGCCGTGCTGGTCGGCTGCGGCGGGCTTGCCGGCTATCGCGCGGCAAAAAGCCTGCCGTCGCTCATCATGGGCAGTCTCAGCTTTTTTGTTCTGCTCGCCGCCGCTCACGCCATAAAAATCGGTCTGTCCTGGGGCTTGCCGCTGGCGCTCGCCCTGACGCTCTTTCTGCTGGTCTTTTTCAGCCTGCGATTTATGAAAACTCGTGCGTTCATGCCGGGCGGCCTCATGGCGATCCTCAGTCTGCTCACCCTGACCGCGATCATGCTGACGAAAAAATAAAATTTATTTTAGCGAATACCCGTTGAAATACGAGACTCAGACTCGTTTCTGCTGTATAATAGCGTCGTCAGTCAAATAAAATCTCACGGACCGAGTGACCACGAACCACGGAAGGAATTCGCCATGCTGTTTTCAGCACACCCCCTGCTCCGCACTGCGCCCTGCTCCTTCATCGCCCGCTTTTTGCGTGATGACGGCGGCGCAACCCTTGTCGAATATGTCCTGCTCGTGGCGCTCCTCGGCGTCGTCTGCGCGGGGGCCGTAGCCTTGCTCGGAACCAGCACAAACACCAAGCTGAACGCGGCGGCGGCGACGCTTCAGTAACCTCCACTCACCTTCTCTCATATCGTTCTCGGTAAGACCTATTCGCTCTTATCCCCAGGGAGGGGACCATCCATGACCACTGCATTTTCTTCCGCTTTTTCTTCCGCTGTCCGCCGCTTCTGGGCCGACGACGAAGGGGCAACCCTGGTCGAGTATGTCCTGCTGGTTGCTTTGATCGGCGCTGTCTGCGTCGGGGCCGTGACTTTGCTCGGCACCAACACCAACACGAAGCTGAACGCGGCGGCGACGACTCTGCATTAACGGAGGAAGGGCGAACGTGAGCTTCACCGAAGCGCTGCTGGCGCTCTTTCTGCTCTCCGCCGCCGCCTGCGACCTCAAGACCCGCCGCATTCCGAACGGCCTTACCACCGCCGGAGCGCTGGCGGGTCTTGCGGGCCACGCTTATTTGAGCGGCCTGCCGGGCGTTCTTTGGTCGCTGGAAGGCATCGCCGCCGCGCTGCCTTTGCTGCTGCTGTACGCCGCCCGCACGTTTGGGGCCGGCGACGTCAAGCTCTTGATGGCGGTCGGCGCACTCATGGGTCCGGGCTTTCTGCTCTGGACCCTGCTCGGCGCGGTCTGCGCCGCCGGCCTGCCGGCCCTTGTGTTCGTTCTGCGCCGAGGCCGGTTCACGCTGCCGACACCGGCAAATGCAAACCGAATGCCGTTTGCTCCGGCAGTCGCCCTCGGCGCGGTTTTTGCGTTCGCGCATCTGCATCTACTGCTATGAAAATGAGACGGCAAACAGCGCAGCGCGGGGCGGCACTGGTCGAGTTTGCGCTGATCAGCACCCTGCTGTTTTTGATTTTGTTCGGGATCATTGAAGTGGGCCTGCTGCTCGGCGATCAGGCCCAGGTCGGGGCCGCCGCGCGGGAAGCCGTCCGGTCGGCGTCGGTCGGTTCTACGATTGAAAGCGCCGAAACCAGCGGCGTCAATGCCGGTTCCGGCATCCACCTCACTGCGGCCAGCGTGTCCTTAGAAAAAAGCCTGGACAACGGCACGACTTGGATCGCCCTCGGCGACACGGCCCTCGGCACGAACGATGCCCTTTCCGGCAATTTGGTCCGGGCAACGGTGACTTACAATCATCCGCTGGTGACGACGCTGATTTTTTCCGGCAGCGCCAAGCTGTTGACCGCGAAGCTGGTCATGCAGCGGGAGTAAGCGAAATATAACGGAGAACGCGGCGATGAGGAAGGCGGCAATGAGGATGGCGGCAATGAACTGCGACGCTGTGGGGCGCGGACGCCGATTGACCGCCTTCGCGGGCAAGGAACCGACCGATGCCGGTTTACGCATTTCTGTTTGCCGGCGCGGCGCGACCCTGCCGCTGGTCATTTTTCTGCTGACCGGCCTGTTAGGTGCGGCGTCGCTCGCGATTGACCTGCGATTGATGGGGCTGGCGAAGCAGCGGGCGCAGGCCGTCGCCGACGCCGCTGCGCTGGCCGGGGCCGCGACTCCGAGTGCGCCGGGGCTCGCGGCAGGAAGCGTCATTGCTGCGAATAACGGGGCCGGTTCTGCATTTACCGGCACTGCGGTCACGGCGAGTTCCAGCGGGGCGGTTTCCGTGTCGGGGACCGTCAATGCCCCGCTGTCATTCGCCCCGGCGGTCGGATACGCGCCGCGCGGGAGCGACGGCTCGGCCAATACCGTCACGGTCTCGGCGTCCGCCACAGCGGCGATGCTGGGTGCGTGCGGCCTGCCGCCGGGGATGCCGGTCGCGCCGTTCGGCCTCATCGGAGACGATCCGGCCAACACGGACCCGGCGGTCGCGCAGGTCTCGGCGCTGCTGGCCGGCACGAAAACCCTGGCGCCGGGCGCGTATCAGGCGGCAGCCACGCAGGTCATGCTGCGGCTCAATTTATGGGATACGACCGGAAAGCTGACGGTTGCGGGCAGCTTTGACCCGCTGATGCTCAGCGGGACAGGAGCAGGCTATCAGAGTACGATCCTGCATTTGTCGGATCAGTCGCTGTCAGCCGCGCAAACTCTTGCGACCACTGCGCTTGCTTATGACAATACGGCGCTGACGCGGGCCGGAATCTCAGCACGGCTTGCGCCCAGCAACACGCAGTTCACGCACCTATCGGCGACTTACGATGCCTGGTTCAACGGGCATCAAGAGCAGACCGACGCGCATTTGATGCTGGTTCCAGTCATCAGCCAGGCGGTGAAAAACAAGCCGGGGAATGTCTCGATCCTTGCGTTCGCGACGTTCTTCATCAGCCAGCCCGCGACCGACGGCACGAATGCCGTGGTGTACGGGCGTTTTCTGGGCCTTTCCGTGCCGGGCGCGTCGGCAGGCGTCTGTGCCAGCGCTGGAACACTCACGCCGCCAAGACTCACGCAGTGACAGATCACGCAGTGACAGATCACGTAGTAACAAGGACGTACCATGCAAATCGCGCCGCTCCGAACCGGGCCTAAAATGCAGACATTACGGCAGAAGCCGCAGTGGGGGACGTTTCTGCCCGCCCTCGCCGCCGGGCTGGCGGCGGCGACGCTGGCATTTCTGCTGGTGCGGGGCCGCACACCGGCGGACGCTCCCGCATCGCCCGCTATCGCAGTCGTGGTCGCCGTTCGCGACCTTCCGGCCCGGACCCGGCTGACCCCGGCGCTGTTGACCCTGCGTTCGATGCCGGTGAATGATATTCCCGAAGGCGCGTCAAAAACGCTCGCCGTGTTCACGGGGAAGATTACGACGGAGCCGATTGCCGCTGGGAGCGCCGTCACCGGCAGCGGCGTGGTCGCGCCGAGCGCCGCGCTCGGCATGGCGTTTTCCCTGCCGCCGACGCTGCGGGCCGTCACAATCGCGATTGATCCTGCCGACGGCGGCGCGGACTTGTTCGTGCGGCCTGAAGACCATGTAGACATTCTGGCGACCGATGAGCCGGGCAGCGGCCCGGCCTCGGCGCGGACCGTGCTGCAAAACGTCCGGCTGCTGGCGGTCGGCGGGAACACGTCGCCCGATCCTCCGGCGTCGCCGGCCTCTTCGCCCGCGTCCGGCGGCGCGGCCCATGTCACTGTCGCCGTCACGCCCGCGCAGGCGCAGATGCTGGTACTGGCCGCCGCGCGGGGACACCTGCATCTGTCGCTGCGGGCTATCGGCGACGGCAGCGAGACGCCGATCCCGGCCCTGCCCGCACCCATCTTTCGGGAGCCGCCGCCCCCACGTCCGGCACCTGCTCCAGAGCGTGTGCCGAAGATCATGCCCCTGCCGCTGCCCGTCGTTGTTCTGCCGCGCCCGGCTGCCGCGCCGCCCGCGCCTGTCTCGATTGTTATTATCAAAGGCACCGTCAGCCAGACTGTGACGGTAGCGCCATGAAAACACTTCTCCTGCTGTGCGCGTTTTTGGCCGTGCTGGCAGCGCCTTCAGTTGATGCCCAGGAAATACAGAAGACGCTGCGGGTCGGGCAGTCCGACGTGTACGTCTTCGACCGGATGACGACGGCGGCGGTCGGCAGTCCGCTGATCGCCGACATCGTGCCGCTGTCATCGCGGCGGCTGCTGGTCAATGCGAAAAGCTTGGGCCAGACCACGCTGTTTGTCTGCGACCATGCCGGGACGCATCGCCTGCACTTGTCGGTTGTCCCGATGCCGTTTGACTTGCGGCCTGCCGCGGCGGCCTTGCAGTCGGCGATCGGCCTGCCGGGAGTGTCGGCCCGCGCCCTCGGCGACACCGTGTTCTTGGAAGGCAGCGTCTCAAGCGCTGTCGCCTGGCAGCGGGCCGCCGCGATTGCCGGTGTCTACGCGCCCAAAGTCAAGAACCTGCTCACGGTCGCGCCTGAGACCAGTTCGACGGTTTCGCTGGCTCAGACGTATGCCGCGCTTTTGACGCCGTCGCTGGCCCCGCTCGGCATCGCCGTCCAGGTCGTCGGCGACAAAACCCTCGCGCTGTCGGGCCGCTACAGCCGGGCCGTGTCCGTCGCGTCCGAAGGCACGTCCGAATGGCCCGCGCCGCAGGGGCGCCGCAAAAGCGCCGGCAAGTCTAAAGCCGCAGGCGATGCCGGCGACGACGCGCCCGACCCCGAAATCGGGCCGGCGGACGACACCGCCGGCAAAGCGGCGGGGAAAGCAGGAGGCAAAAAGACGGCCTCGGAGGCCGTGGCATCGGACCCGCTGGACCAGCTCGTCCGCTCGCTGCCGCCGGACCTGAAAATCATCAACCTGCTCAACCTCGGCTCCGGCCCGGCGCGTCAGATCCTCGTGAAAGCGAAAATTATTGACATTGATAGAATTGCGTCCAAGAGTCTCGGCGTAGACTGGGGAACCGGCGGCTATTCGGGGGTACGCGGCGGCAGCTCGTACATCTTCCAGCCGCAGCCGATCTTGTTCGGCCAGACGGCCGCCGTCAATACCCCCGACTCCAGTCTGCTCGGCGGCGGAAGCCTCAGCCGCATCTCGCCGCTGGCTGCTCAGCTTTCGGCGCTGATCTCCGAGAACAAAGCGCGGGTGCTGTCCGAGCCGAGTCTGATTGTCCTTGACGGCTGCGAGGGCAGCATTCTCGTCGGCGGCGAAATCCCGATCCCGGTGGCCCAGTCCAGCAGCGGCACGAGCGGCCTGAGCGCGTCGGTCGCGATTGAATACAAGCCGTATGGGGTGCGCCTGCTGGTCGGCGCGGCGCTGGTCGGCGACAAGACAATCCAAATGACCGTGACCCCGGAAGTCAGCGAGCTGGACTACGGCGCGGGCCTCCAGCTTTCCGGCTTCTCGGTCCCGGCCCTCACGGTCCGGCGGGCCACGTCCACGCTGCAAATGGCGGATGGTGAAACGCTGGTCATCGGCGGGCTGTACCGCAGCACCGAGTCGCGCCAGGTGAACAAAATCCCGCTGCTCAGTCAAATTCCGGTCTTGGGCGAGTTCTTCAAAAACACGACGACGCGCAAGGAAGAAAGCGAGCTTCTCATTTTGATCCAGCCGGAGATCGTCACGCCCGCGACCGCTGGGGCGTACCCCCCGCTGCCCGGCTCTTTGGAAAACCCGCCGATCCCGCGCCCCGACGTGAGCCGCACGGACTTTGACAAAGATTTCCCGGATTTGCAGCACGGCGGCGGGGACAAAGAAAAGCCCGGCCCGCCGGTCAATCTGCCCGCACAGAGGCCGTAGGAAGGAAGAACGCGGCAATAAATTGCGACGCTGTATGCCTGCGGCATTACTTCGTATGGGGCGAAGCGCCTAATGTCCACCTTCGTGGACAAGGAGCCTCTCGACCTAGTCTTGTTCCGTACCCGCGAAGGCGGTTACTTGGCGTCTGCGCCCCATACGAAGTAATGCCGCAGGCATACAGCGTAGGATTTCAATCCCACGCGCTCCTTGCAGACTAGCAAAAACCATGACCATTCGCGTATTGATCGCCGAACATGACAAAGAGCGCCGGGAACAGATGCGGGCCGCGCTGATGAATGACGGCAGCATTGAAGCCGCCGGGACAGCGCGGGACGGGGTGGAAGCCATGCGCCTAGCTCATGCCCTGCGTCCCGACATCGTTCTCATCGCTGAAGATCTGCCGCCGACGGATGGGTTTGCGGCGGCGGAAGAGCTGGCGGCGTCGGGTTTGCCGCTGGAAGCGATTTTGATCTGCGCTGAGAACTCTGATCGCGATCTGCGCCGGGCGATGCGGGCTGGGGCAAGGGAGGTCGTCTGCCGGACTGCCGGGCCTGCTGAGCTGCGGGCGGCGGTGCAGGCGGTCCATGCCGAACACCTGCGGCGGCGCAGCGCGTCGCCTGCCGAAAGCCCGGCGCTGGGAAAAGTCGTCGCGGTCAGCGGCGCCAAAGGCGGCATCGGCAAGACAACCCTGGCCGTCAATCTCGCCGCCGCGCTGGCCGCCGAGACCGGCGAGCGGGCCGTATTGGTGGATTTGTACACGCAGTTCGGCGACGCCGCGCTGCTGCTCAACCTATTTCCGCGCCGGACATTGGCGGACTTGGTTCAAGTGGAAGGTGCAGATTTAGATGCCGCGCTCGTCGAAGACCATTTGGAGCGGCACCCCTGCGGCCTCAAATTGCTGGCCGGAGCGTCCGCCCCGCTGCCAGTGGACGCTCTCGCACCCGACTTCTTGGAACATCTGCTTCGGCTGCTGCGCTGCGAGTATGCTTACGTTGTCCTGGACGTGCCGCCGGTGCTGACCGAGACGACCCGGCTGGCGCTGACGGAGGCCGACCGGGTGCTGCTGGTCGCCAATTTGTTTGACCTGACGACGCTGGCGGACACGCGGCTCTGGCTGGAAGCCGTGCCGCTGGACACCGTACAGATTGTCCTGAACCGGGTCTCGTCCTCTAACAAGCTTCAGATGCCGGACATTGCGCGGACGCTGGGC
Source organism: Capsulimonadaceae bacterium (assembly GCA_965277885.1). GTDB lineage: Bacteria > Armatimonadota > Armatimonadia > Armatimonadales > Capsulimonadaceae > JANXMY01. Next base: position 3,650,288 of record CBDIDS010000003.1, read on the forward strand.
CGAACCATTGACTTTTGCCTCCCGAATGACGGCAAATTAGTCCCCGCGTCGGTGAACAGCGGCGTCCCGTTCACGCTGTCACATCCCGGCAGCAAGGCCGCGTGCAGCGTCTACGCGCTGGCAAGGAGTCTGCATGGCCCTGCCCGCTGATTTGCTGGAATGGAAGCGCCAGGTCCATGCCCGGCTGCTGTCCGAAGGGGACGCTTCGCGCCTCAGCCGCCTGCCCCGCCCGGCCCTGTCCGAGCAGGTCGCGCTTGCGGCATTGCGGCTGCTGGACGGCGAAAACGCGGCGCTGACCGGGCGTCAGCGGGAAAGCGTGGTGCAGGCCGTCCTGCATGAGCTGGTCGGCCTGGGGCCGCTGGAGCCGCTTTTAGAAGATGAAAGCGTTTCCGAGATCATGGTCAACGGCCCGGCGCAGGTGTATGTTGAGCGTCTTGGGCGCCTGACGCGGACGGAAATCTGCTTTGACGACGAGGCGCACCTGCGCCGGATTATTGAGCGCATTCTTGCGCCGCTGGGCCGCCGCGCCGATGAATCGTCGCCAATGGCCGATGCAAGGCTCGCCGACGGCAGCCGAGTAAACATCATCCTCCCGCCGCTGTCCGTGCGCGGACCGATACTCACGATTCGCAAGTTCGCCAAGACACCGCTTTTGGTGTCCGACTTGATCCGGCTCGGTACGCTGACCGAGCAAGCCGCCGATTTTCTGCGCGGGTGCATTGAGAAGCGGCTGAATATCCTCGTTTCCGGCGGAACCGGCAGCGGCAAAACGACGACGCTGAACGCGCTGTCGTCGTTTATCGGCGGGATGGAGCGCATTGTGACCATTGAAGACGCCGCTGAATTGCAATTACAGCAGGCCCATGTCGTGACGCTCGAAAGCCGCCCGCCCAATTTAGAGGGACGCGGCGAGATCACCATTCGGCAGCTTGTCCGAAACGCCCTGCGGATGCGTCCCGACCGCCTCCTGCTCGGCGAAGTCCGGGGCGGCGAGGCTTTGGACTTGCTGCAAGCGCTGAATACCGGGCATGACGGCTCGCTCTCGACTATTCATGCGAACAGCCCGCGCGATGCCCTGTCGCGTTTGGAGACTTTGACGCTGATGGCCGGGGCCGACCTGCCGCTGCGGGCAGTCCGCGAGCAGGTCGCGTCGTCGGTGCAGCTTGTGGTCCAGCAGCAGCGGCTTTCCGATGGCCGCCGCCGCGTCACTTGCGTATCGGAAATCGACGGGATCGCCGAGAACGGCAGCATTGCCGTCACGGATAGGTTCCGCTGGGACACCGGTTTAGAGGATCTGGCGCCGGCATGAACCCATTGCTCATTGCTATTCTGAGCTTCATTGCGGCGTCCGGGCTTGTCTTTGCACTGACACACTCCCAGCAGCGTTCGGCCATGCAGGCGCGTTTAGAACGCATTACGGGGCAGTGGACGTTTGCCCCGCCGCCTGCCGCTGTGCAGTCCGACAGCAGCCTGCGGCCCGACGTGCTGCCGACGGTGACGCGCTGGCTGTCGCAGCAGGAATGGGAGCCGCGTTTGCGGCTGCGGATGCTGCAAGCCGACCTGCGCCTGCGGCCCGCCGAATGGGTTGCGCTGTGCGCCGGCGCGGCAGTCGCTTGTTTTCTGCTGGGCCTGACGATGACTCATGGGCTGGGAGCCGCACTTCTTTTGGGAGCGCTGGGCGCTGCCGTGCCGCAGATAGTCTTGTCGTCCCGCCGGCAGGCTCGCCGACGCCGGTTTGACTTGCAGCTCCCCGACGCCCTCATGCTGCTGACCTCGGCGCTTCGGGCCGGGTACTCGTTTTCGCTGGCGATGCAGACCGTCGCTGAAGAATTGCCGCCTCCGCTTGCCGCTGAGTTCGCCTGGGCGACGGGCGAGGTCAAGCTGGGAGTCCCGCTAGGTGTCGCCCTGGGCCGGGTGCTGGCACGGACGCAGTCGCCGGATTTAGATTTAATCGTGACCGCAATTTTGATCCAGCTTCCGCTCGGCGGCAACTTGGCGGAAGTCTTGGACGCTATCGCCGAGACAATCCGCGAGCGGGTGCGGATTACCGGCGAAGTGCAGACGCTGACCGCTGAAGGGCGCTTGTCGGCAGGCATTTTAATTGTCCTCGCCCCCGCTTTGGCCCTGCTGCTGTCCCTGCACAGCCCCGATTACTTCCAGCCGCTGCTGCAAAGTCCGTTCGGCCACCTGCTGATCGGCGGCGCGATAGCCGGTCAGATTGTGGGCGCTCTCCTCATCCGCAGCATGGTGACGCTGGAAGTGTAAATTTTGGGAACCGGCCCTGGAAGTGCCGGTTCTGGATAAACGTCCATGCTTATTCTCATCCTCCTCTTTGCTTTTCTTGCCGGGACGCTCATGGCGCTCGCGGTTATTAAGCTGCTGAATACCGAGCGGCGGACGCTGATGGCGCGGCTGGCGGCGCTCCCCCGGCGGCAGGAAGACGCCCGGCGGTCGCTGGCGGAAGAAGGGCTGGAAGGAGGCTGGCAGGAGCGGTTCTGGCTGCCGTTCCGAACGCGCCTGGCGGCGTGGGGTTTGCGCCTGACGCCCGCCGGGGCGTCGGCCCGGCTCCGCAGCCTGCTCCTGCGGGCGGGTAACCCCAAGGTGGGAGTCGGCGAGTTTGCCGGCCTGCGCGTGCTGTCTGGGGCGCTGGGAATAGGTATGGCACTGGCGCTGTGCGTTCTGCTGCCGTCTCTGTCGCTGGCCCTGCGCTTCTTCGTGCTGCTGCTGGGTATGACCGCCGGGCTGACCGTGCCGGACACGCTGCTTCAGCAGGCCGTCCGGCGGCGGGAAACGCAGATACGCCGAGCGCTGCCCGAAGTGATTGATTTGCTGGTAGTCAGTGTCGAAGCGGGCCTGAGCCTTGACGGGGCGATGGCGAAAGTCACCGAAAAGATGACCGGGCCGCTGGCGGAGGAGATGGCGCGGGCTAGAGAAGAAACGCAGGTCGGCAAGACGCGGGCGCAGGCATTGAAAGATATGGCGGCACGGCTGGAAATGCGCGAAATCAAGACGTTTGTGGCGGCAGTCGCGCAGGCGGAAAGCTTTGGGACTTCCATCGTGCGCGTTTTGCGGGCGCAGAGCGTCATGGCCCGCGCGGCCAAAGTGCAGGCGGTCCGGGAGCAGGCCGCGCGTCTGCCGGTGACGCTGCTCTTTCCGCTTGTCTTTTTCGTCTTCCCGGCGGTCTTCGTCGTCCTGCTCGGTCCCAGTCTGATCCGCCTGATGACGGCGCTCGGCGGCGGCAACTGAGCAAGAGTAGAATTCAGCAGGCGAATATGCCAAAATAAGTCCGTGAGTAAATTGAAAGAAGTGCGGGCGCGGGGGGCGAAGCCGCAGGACCCGGAAGCGCGGCGTCTGCGGGTCAAGACAGCGGTGCGGGAACTGGAAAAAATCGGCGCGGCTTTCTCCGTCGCCGATGTCGCCGAGCGGGCGGGGGTTTCGCGGGCGACCATCTACCGCTCGCAGGACCTGCGTGATTTGATCGGCGCGAAGGGCGACGGCCCGCGCACCGTAGATGCTGCCCTCCATGAGAAGATCTGCGCCCGGCATGACACCCAAAAGGCCAAAGTGCGCGATCTGCGGCGTCAGCTTTCGGAACTGGAAGCAAGCTGGGACGAGATGCGGGAGCGGGCTAAGACCGCCGAAGCAAAGCTCGCGACCGCCGAGCGCCGGATCGAGCTGCAAGCGTCGCAGATGCGCGGCGGAACCGGCGGGGCCTTGGAAGCGGTCGCGGCCCGTCTCGGATCGGAAGAGCGCCGCCGCGCCCGGCGTGTGCTGGCCCGCGCCCTGCACCCGGACTTGTTCGCCCAGGACGCGGCGGCCTACGCGCTGGCGACGGAACTTCTGAAAACGCTGAACGCGCTGGCGGAATAAGTTATCAATAGACCTCTTGCATAAATCGCAGCGTGAGACCCGGATTGGAAGTACCCGGATTGGAAATCCGGGTCTTCTGTGAAGCGATTGTCTGCCTTCGCAGACATAAGAAGTGAGGCAGAAGGCTGTTCTTGTCTTATGTCTGCGAAGGCAGACAATCGCACTTCAAAAGCCCTGCACTTCCAGTGCAGGCGACTTACGCAAGAGGTTTTGTGTGCAGCTAGGGCGGCAGGAATCGGCGCGGCAGGAATCGGCAGCACAAGTGCCGAACAGGCGCTTATGCCTGACTTATTAGTTCCTCTCTATTCCCTGCCGCCCCGCGAAGAAGGCGCAGCCAGCGTTCTCGGTGCGGGAATTCTCCTGCGCCGCCCCCATCCGTTCGAGCTGACACCCGTGCGCGAGTTCATCCAGACCCATTTTTCGGCAAGCTGGGCCGACGAAACCATCGTGACACTTGCCCGTCAGCCGGTAACAAGTCTGATCGCGCTCTCCGGCAAAACGATTGTCGGGTTTGCCGCGTATGACTCCACCCGCAAAGCCTTCTTCGGCCCGACCGGCGTTGACCCCGCCTATCGGGGGCGCGGCATCGGCAAGGCGCTCTTGATTGAGTCCCTCTGGGGCCTGCACGACCTCGGCTACGCCTACGCCATAATCGGAGCCGCCGGCCCGGTCGGGTTCTACCAGAAGTCCGTCAGCGCGACCGTCATCCCAAACAGCGTACCGGGCATCTACGCCAATCTCCTGCGCTGATCTTTTTGTTGCTTCCGGCCCTTTCCAGCGGCTCCCACGATAAGGCGGCGATGATGGACAATAAGACATATCTCTTAGAAGTCAGTGACAGGGAAGCGTTCGTTCTGTGCTTGACGCTGGGTACTTTGGAAGCGATGCGCGGTGGGGCTTGGCCCCTAGAGTCCGGCATTTGGACACTGGCGCGTCCGGTATTTTGGGAGGCGCTTGCGGACGTTGATGATGCGGTCGTTGAGGCGCTTCAGTCCGCCGACGAGCTAGACGCATTGGCGAAGCTTTGCGGCTACCCGGCGGCGGAAGCCGCACTTGACCGCATGATCGCCGTAGTCCGGGCGCGGCTCTCTGTATTGCCTAAAAAATCTTGGTATGCTCGCTGGCCGCATGATACAGAGATATGACAGGCAACGGCAACTTGTGTTGCGAAATATCTGCTAATGGACATCCAAACTGCGACGCAGAATTATGAAGATTGGCTGGGGGAGCGGACGACGCTTGTGGAGGCCGATCTCGACTTCAAGCACCGGCAGATGGCGAGCGGCGTGTTTCCGTTTCTGCGCTCGACGTTCTACCGCTGGGCGCAGCGGTTTCCCGCCCACTGCCCGGCGCTTGCTCAGGCGCCGACGCTGCTGGCGGTCGGCGACCTGCATGTGGAGAACTTCGGCACCTGGCGCGACACGGAAGGGCGTCTTATCTGGGGCGTCAATGACTTTGATGAAGCGCATCAAATGCCCTACACGATTGACCTAGTCCGGCTGGCGACGAGCGCGACTTTGACGGGCAGCTTGGCGCACAAAAGCGGCGCGGTCTGTGAGGCGATTTTAGACGGTTACAAGGCAAGCCTAAAAGCGGGCGGGAAGCCGTTTGTGCTGGCCGAGAACCATGTCTGGCTGCGCGGTTTTGCCGAGAAGAACCTGGCCGATCCCGTTGACTTCTGGAAGAAGATGAACGCACTGCCGCCCGCCGAAGAAGTCCCGCTGTCCGCCCGCGAAGGGATTGCACACACTCTGCCGCGCCCGCAGCCGCCCTACCGCGCGGTCAGCCGCCGGGCGGGGCTTGGCAGCTTGGGGCATCAGCGGTTTGCCGGGCTGGCCGAATGGAACGGCGGGCAGGTCGCCCGCGAAGCCAAAGCCCTTGTGCCGTCGGCCTGGCTGTGGGCCGAAAAGAAGTCGGGGCCGCTGGAGATTTTGTACCAAGCCCTGCTCAGTCAGGCCGTTCGCTGCCGCGACCCGTATGTGGAGCTGCGCGGCGAGTGGATTTTGCGGCGCCTCGCCCCGGACTGCTCGCGCATTTCTTTGACGGCCCTGCCGGATGCCAAAGACGAGCTGCGCCTGCTGCGAGCCATGGGCTGGGAAACGGCCAATATCCATCTCGGCACCCCGGCGGCGATTAAAGCGGTCCGGCGTCACCTGGACAAGCAATCAAAGAACTGGCTGCCGCAGGCTGTTGATGCGATGACCGAAGCGACGGAGCAGGATTGGAAGGCTTGGACGCAAATCGAAGGTAAGGCAGAAGACAAGAGCGCGAATATCGCAAAGAACTCCCATGAATTTCCGGGCTGAAGCCCCCAAATCCCCCGGCTTGGCATGGTTTCTGCACAGTAGGACTACGGGAAGTTTTTCTTGTGATTGATCTGCCTGCGCTGAGGAACACACCATGAGCGTCTCGAACCCGACTGCAAACCAAGCCGATTTTTCGGCAGAACCCATAGCCCGTGTCCGCACATCTCCCGCCGATGCCGTCCTGCGCCGCGCTCTGGACGTGACTGTCGCCGCTGCCGCTCTGCTCCTGCTGTTCCCTCTGCTGCTTGTCCTCGCCCTCCTCATCCGACTCGACAGCCCCGGACCCATCCTCTTTGTCCAGACCCGCGTCGGCAAACATGGACGCACCTTCCCCGTCTTCAAGTTCCGCTCCATGCACACCGACGCCGAAGAACGCCTCGACACCGTGCTGGCCGAAAACGAGCGCACCGGCCCCGTCTTCAAGATGAAGCACGACCCGCGCGTCACCCGCATCGGGCGTCCTCTGCGGAGATGCTCGCTGGACGAAGTGCCGCAGCTTTTCAATGTCCTGCGCGGGGAGATGAGCCTGGTGGGTCCGCGTCCGGCTTTGCCGCGCGAGGTGGCCTTGTACACGCCGCAGCAGGCGGGTCGTTTGTCGGTGACGCCGGGCCTGACGGGGTTGTGGCAGGTGTCGGGGCGTGCGAGTTTGAGCTTTGAGCGTTCGGTGGAGCTGGATTTGGAGTATGTGCGTCGTCAGTCGCTGGCGCTGAACGTGGTGCTGATCCTGCGGACGATCCCGGCGGTGCTGACCGGACACGGGGCGTACTGAACTTTTAGAAGACCTCACCCGGCAGCAAGCTGCCACTCTCTCCTTTCTTAAGGAGAGGAGCGGAGTTCCGGGGTGAGGTTTTTTGCTGACTGGGAGCCAATTACCATGACATTACGCGACGAAGAATCCGTGGACATCCCGACGCCGACCGGGCTGATGCGGACCAGCCTGTTCCGGCCTGCCGCCGGCGGGCAGTATCCCGGCGTCGTGCTGTTCTCTGAAATCTTCCAGATCACCGCGCCCATTCGCCGCATGGCGGCATCGCTTGCGGGAAACGGGTACTTGGTGGCCGTTCCCGAAGTTTATCACGAGCTGGAGCCTGCCGGAACAGTGCTGGCCTACGACACCGCCGGGGCCGATAAAGGCAACGCCGACAAGACGACCAAAGAACTGGCGAGCTACGACAGCGATGCCCAGGCTGTACTGGGCTACTTAGCCGCGCACGCCGATTGTACGGGGAAGCTCGGCACGATGGGGGTCTGCCTCGGCGGGCATCTGGCGTTCCGGGCGGCGATGAACCCGGACGTTTCGGCAGGCGTCTGTTTTTACGCCACCGACATCCACACGCGGACGCTCGGCCTCGGCCAGAGTGACAACACGCTCGACCGCATCCCCGAACTCAAGGCCGAAATGCTGATGGCCTGGGGCCGTCAGGACCCGCATGTCCCGCGCGAAGGCCGCCGCCTGATCTATGACGCCATGAACGACGCCGGCGTCAGCTTGCAGTGGCATGAGTTCAACGGCGCCCATGCGTTCCTGCGCGACGAAGGCCCGCGCTACGACCCGGCCCTGGCGCGGCTGGCCTGGACGCTGATTTTGGAGATGCTGGGCCGGACGCTGGCCTGAAGCGCACTGTCGACGAGGAGTTGAAAACTCCTCACTAGGTCAAACGTCCTTCGGACGGAAGCGGGAACGGCAACTGCTGACTTCTTCCACTCGAAGAGTGCCTCTCCTAGCGAGGAGTTTTCAACTCCTCGTTCTTGTCGCGCCATGCCGGTTTCGGCTGTTTTGTTAGCACATTTGGGTATACTTATGTCCGACAAGACGTTCCCCCGGACCCAAAGCCATGCTCGACCCGAACAATTTTGACGCCCGCTGGACTCTGCTGATCGGTCTGCCGATGATCGCCTGGCTCGGCGCGGCTGCCTGGCGGCGTTCTCGCGCCGTCGCAAAGCGCATCCGCGACGTGCGGGAGGAAATGGCGCGTCACCCGCAGGACCCGTATCAGGCGCTGGCGCGGCTGATGGCGGAAGAAGAAAACGAACAGAACGCCGCGAAGAAAAACGCAGGGAGGCGCTGATGGCAAAAGGCGTGACCGACCGGCAGCAGGAAGTCTTTAACTTCATTGTCGCCTATTTAGAGGAAAAGGGCTACCCGCCGACCATCCGCGAAATGCAGCTCGGCCTCAGCATCGGCTCTCTGCGCGGCGTGACGATCCACCTGGACGCCCTGCAAAAAAAAGGCTACATTGACCGGCTTTCGGCCAAAGAAGGTCCGCGCACGTCGCGCGGCATTCGCATTTTGGCGCGTCTGGAATCGCGGGCGAAAGACGAAGAATCCGGCCTGCGCCGTTTGCCGCTCATCGGCACGATTGCGGCGGGGACGCCGCTGCTGGCGAACCAGAACATTGAAGACATTGTCGCGGTCCCGAACCAGCTTCTGCGAACCACTGCCCCGGACTGCTTTCTCCTGCGGGTGCAGGGCGACAGCATGACCGGCGCTCATATTCTGCCCGGAGACCTCGTGCTGATCCAGCCGCAGGCGACGGCGGAAAACGGCGACATCGTGGCGGTGCGTCTCGGCGAGGAAGCAACGGTGAAGAAGTTCGCCCGGCACGGCAACCGGATCGAGCTTCAAGCCCAGAACCCGAACTATGCGCCGATTCCCCTGCGGAAGTCCGACAACGCGGCGATTATCGGCAAAGTGATCGGGCTGCTCCGAGGCTACGCGGGATAAAGAAGACGCCACGGAATGAATTCCGAGGCTCGGAGGAAACAGTGTCGAAGCGGCACAAGATGACAGCCGATTTTCCTGCGTCGCCTCGACGCTGTTCTTGCAGCCTCGGAATTCGTTCCGTGGCGTTTTATTGTACAGGGCTTGCTTTGCTTCTTGCCGCCGGCTGTTCCCATCCTGCGTCGGCGGTGGCGGCGCACAAGACCGTCGGCGATTTGGCCGTCTCATTCACCGCCGACCCTGCGCCGCATGTCGGGGACAATAATTTCCGGGTCACGGTAGCCGACGGGCAGGCGCCGGTGGGCAACGCCAATATCACAGCAGACCCGCAGATGCTCTCGCAGAATGGAACCGGCACAAAGACAACCGGGCGGTCCCAGGGAAACGGCGTCTACTTGATCCCGGTGCGGCTCGGCATCGCGACTCGGTATGACCTCAGCCTGCACATCGAGCGTCCCGGCAAGCCCGCCGCCGATGTTTCGTTCCCTCTTGAAGCGGTCCAATAGCCCAGCATAAGGAGAAGATCATGGTCGAAATCGAAGCCGCTTATGACGGCGGCAAAAAATGCACGCTGACCCACCCTGAAGGCGCGACGCTTCAGACCGACGCCCCGAAGGACATCGGCGGCGACGCTTCGGCGTTCAGTCCGACCGATCTCGTCGCGGCAGGACTGGCCGCGTGCGTTCTCACGACCGTCGCCATGTACGCCGAGCGGCACGAGCTTAATCTCGGCGGCATGACCGCGCAGATCGGCAAGGGAATGACGGCGTCGCCGCGCCGCATCGGGCATCTGCCGCTGACCGTGCATCTGCCCGCGTCGGTCGCCGAAGAAGTCCGGCCTCACCTGGAGCGCATCGCCCATGCCTGCCCGGTCCATGCCAGCCTGCACCCGGACATTGACGCCCCAATTACGCTGATTTACGACCTTTGACTGGATACTCGCTGTGACCTTCAATTTTATCCGTGCGTATCCGCCGGCTCAGCCTCAGCCCGGCCCGGCTTTCTGGCTGCCTTTTTCTAAAGGCGAGCTGCTGACACCAACGCGCGAAGACGGCACTCTCAGCCTGTATCGCGGCACGCAGGGCAGCCTCGACGCGCTTGGCCTGAACGCGCCGCTGTATCTGGGAACACTTGACGGCACGCCGTGCCTCACTGCCGAGGCCGACCCGGACGACGAAGGACCCAATGGCTGGACGGCGACCAATCTGCGCGGCTTGTTCGGCAGGCTGTCCGAAGGCCAGTACAACGTGGCCGGGTATGCATCACAGGTGCTTTACTGGCGGCGCACGAGTGCGTTTTGCCCCGTCTGCGGGCATTGCACCGAAGCCAAAGAAGGCGATTGGGGCCGGAAATGCCCGAAGTGCGGCCATGTCGGCTACCCGCACGTTTCGCCCGCAACGCTGATTTTGGTCCACGACGGTCCGCGCCTGCTGCTCGCGCAAAAGCCGGGGTGGGGAACGCGGTGGAGCATTCTGGCGGGGTTTGTCGAGCCGGGCGAGTCGCTGGAAGACTGCGTGCGGCGGGAAGTGGAAGAAGAAGTCGGCGTCAAACTTGGAGCCGTGGCGTATGCCGGCTCCCAGCCGTGGCCGTTCCCGCATCAGCTCATGGTCGGCTTCACGGCGGAGTACGCAGGCGGCGAGCTGAACCCGGACGGCGTGGAATTGGAGCGGGCGGCCTGGTTTATGCGCGACACGCTGCCGGACCTGCCGCCGCCGGTGAGCCTATCGCGCCGGATGATTGATGCGTGGGCGGGCCAGAAGTAGGCAGCCCCCGCCCTAATTCTGGGGAGCCATACAAGGTAAGAGGGTGCAGCAAGAAGGGCGCAGCAAGGTAAGAGGGTGCAGCAAGGTAAGAGGGCGCAGCAAGGTAAGAGGGCGCAGCAAGGTAAGAGGGCGCAGCAAGGTAAGAGGGCGCAGCAAGCAGCGCCCCTACCTTCCCACTCCGGCTCCCCAGAATTGGGGCGGGGGCTTTTTTGTGGAAGAAACGAGACGCTGGAGCGGCAGAAGGCAGGAAAGGCTGCCCACGAGCAGGAATTACGCTGCGGCGGCACGCTTCATCAGGCGGGACTTGCGGCGGGCGGCGGCGTTCTTGTGGATGATGCCGCGCTTCCACGCTTTGTCAATGACAGACACGGTCTTGGAGACGCTTGCGGCGACTTCTTCCGGCTGGGCGGTGCCGGCGGCGATCAGGATCCGGCTCTTCTTCACATAAGTTTTGATCTGAGACTTGGTGGCTTGGTTCCGAAGCTGCCGCTGGCGCGAGCGCTTGACATCTTTAATGACGGATTTGATATTGGGCATGACGTAACTGGCTCCTCGAAATTGACACTTGGCGTGTGACGAATGCGCGTCAGTATACCCGACAAAGCGCGGTGAATACAAGACGCGGGACGCTTAGACGGCGTTAAGCGCGAAAAATATATTTCGGCATCATCCGCCTGCATGGAATACTTGGCATGATTTATGCAATCAGTGTCAATAGGGATTGAGGTCGAAGAGGAGACAGGCACGATGATCAGCGGAAAAGTCAAATGGTTCAATGACACCAAAGGCTACGGGTTTATTGAGCTGGCACAGGGCAAAGATGTTTTTGTCCATTATTCGGTGATTGAGGCGGATGGCTACCGCTCTCTGCGCGAAGGCCAGGAAGTGGATTTCGAGCTGGAAAATGGTCCCAAAGGCGACCATGCCACAAAGGTCGTCATGGCGGAGCCGGCACCCGCCGCCTAGTATTTGGTCAATGACGGGCCGGGTTTGCTGTTCCGGCTTTTATTTTTTGTGCACTTATTACTGCAAAGCGCCCCGGCCAGTTGAGGCCGGGACGCTTTTTTGTGTTGTCATTTTTGCGTTAGAGCTGGCTGTAGTGCAGCGGGGTCAGCGGCGGAAACGTCCGCGAGCCTTGCAGGGCGGCAATCCGCTCCTGCGTGTGCTTGATGCGGTCGGAGGTCAGCGGGTGATCGGAAAGAAAATCGCCGCCGATGCTGCCGCCGCCGCCGCTGACTTTCTCCAAAGCCTGGAACAGCTGAATCATGCCCTGCGGGTTGTAGCCCGCCGCGACCATGTTTTGCAGGCCGCCCCCGTCCGCCTGGTCTTCCTCGGTCCGCGAGAACTTGCTGCCGATGGCGCTGTCGGCCAGCCCGGCGAGGGTCTGTGCGGCCTGCCCGGCGTGGAAGAGGCCGAGCAGAAGGCCGAGGCCGGCCTGACGCTCCTGCGCCTTCGCGTTGGCTTTCGCCCAGTGCTGCAAGCGCACATGGGTCATCTCGTGGCCCGTGACCCCGGCCAGCGCGTCATCGGTCGGCAGGATCTTGTAGAGGCCCGTGAACATGAACATGTTGCCGCCGGGCAGGGCGAAAGCGTTCACGGTCGGGCTGTCCAGCACATGGAACTTGTAGTCCCAGGTGCGTCGGTCGGAGTCCGGCAGGGCGCGGACCAGCCGCTGCCCGATGGCGCTGAAGTGCCTTGCGCGTCCGTCAAAGACCTCGTGGTACTGCTGCAACACCTGCGCGGCGGCTTGGTCGCCGACTTTTTTCTGGTCGTCGGGACTGGCCGCTGCAAAGAGGCCGCCCGCCTGCGCCGCCGGGGGCAGAAGAAGCGGCATCGCCGCAGCGGACAAGCCCGCCAGCGCCGCGTTCCGCAAAAACCGCCGCCGTCCGCTCGCGGCTTCCAGCCGATTTTCCAGCTCCTGTGCCATATCACTGCTCCTGACCATGAATAAAAGTGGTTTCTATGATGTTATACCCGCAAAATAGTTTAACCCGTTAAGCGCTGCAAAGCAGGAAAACACCAAAGCGGTCGCGAAAGGCATCTGCACGATGTCTGATTTTAAGCTGTCCGAATCACGCACCGAAGAACTGGCTTTGCTTCAGGAAGCCGCCGGGCTGCTGGGGCGCACCCTGGACCCGGCCGTCATTTACCGCACGCTTCAAGCGATGACCGTCCGCGTGATGGACTGCGCCAGCCTGCTGGTGTCTATTTATACGCCCGAAGACCGGCTGATCCGGTGCGTCTATGCCTCGGTAGACGGCGCAGCGGTGGATGCCGAGAAGTTCCCGCCCCTGCCGCTGGAAGCCGAAGGACGCGGGATGCAGAGCCGGGTCATCCGCTCCGGCCTGCCGCTGATCATCGGCGATGTGGTCACTGCCGAGGAGACGCAGACCAGCCGGTTTTACGCCCAGAGCGACGGCACGCTGACGACCGCGCCGGACCCCAGCAAGCCGCGTGTCCAGTCCTTGATGATCGTTCCGATCCAGCTTGAAGGCAAGATCTTAGGCACGGCCCAGGTGATGAGCCACACGCGGGACGCTTACACGCCGGACCATCTGCGGCTTTTGGAAGCCCTGCTCATTCAAGTGGCGGCGGCGACCCGCAATGCGTTTTTGTTCCAAAAGATGAGCCGGGAGCTGGCCGAGCGGGCGAAAGTGGAAGCGGAAAACGCGCGTCTGCTGGCGGAAGCCGAAGCCAATGTCCTGCGCCAGCGGGCGTTTCTGCGGGACGTTCTTGCCAGCGTCACCGATGGCCGCTTGCAGCTCTGCGACACGCCTGCCGACCTGCCGCGCCCGCTGCCGTTCTGTGCGGAGTCGGTCGCTCTGACGGCGACCGAAGGGCTGCGCCGGCTCCGGCACGACGCGCTGGCGGCGGCGGCAGCCGTCGGGCTTTCGGAAGAGCGCGGGTACGATCTGGCGCTTGCGGTCGGCGAAGCGGGCATGAACGCCGTGGTTCATGCCGGGTCGGGAACCGGCCAGGTTTTTTGGGACAAAGAGCGGCAGTGTGTCCAGGTGCGGGTGGAAGACCAGGGCGAGGGCATCGCCGTTGAGAACTTGCCCCAGGCAACGCTCAGGCGCGGCTACAGCACGAAATCAACGCTGGGACACGGCATGAAGATGATTTTGCAGACGGCGGGCTGCCTGCGGCTGTTGACCGGGCCGACCGGAACCATCGTCGTGCTGGAACAAGATGCCGAGCCGTCCGGCGACACGGATGTTTCCGGCTGGCTTTGATTGGGGTAAACCGTTCTTAGCATACACCCGAAAGGACAAAACAAATGGCAAACGAAGATGAGATTGCAGGCAAGGTGAAGCAGGCTGAAGGCAAGGCGCAGGACACCGCCGGTAACATCACGGGAAACACGAACGACAACGTAGACGGCACGGCCAAGCAGGCTGAAGGCAAGGCGCAGGAAGTGTTTGGCAAGGCCAAAGAAGCCATCCACAACGCGACCAAGTAAGTTTATCAAAAAAAGCGGCCCGGCATCACTGCCGGGCCGCTTTTTTTGGCTTTCTCGTGTTATAATCGCGTTATGAGTACTTTAACCGAGTTCCGCGACTTCATTCTGCGCGGCAATGTGGTGGACCTTGCGGTTGGAGTCGTCATCGGCGGCGCCTTTGGAACCATCGTCAAGGCGCTGATTGCCGACCTGATTACACCGCTTATCGGCATCTTCTTTGCCAATCCCAAAAAGCCGGTGAGCTTTGACCAGCTCCACTTCACCATTCACGGCAGCCAGTTCTTGATCGGTGACTTTCTTAACTCCGTCGTCGCCTTTCTGCTGATTGCGGCCGTCGTCTTTTTCTTTGTCGTCAAGCCTGTCAACCATTTAATGTCGCTCCGCAAAACCGAGCCTGAGGTGGATGCGACGACGCGCGAATGCCCGGAGTGCCTGAGCAGCATTCCCCTGAAAGCCACCCGCTGCGCGTTCTGCACCGCCCAAGTCGCGGCAATTTAGTGGCTCCGTCATCGCGGCATCTCCTGCGCGTTTGGCTGACCCTGAGCGTGCAGTCGTTCGGCGGCGGGACCGCGACTCTCGCGCTCATCCGCCGCGCGGCAGTGGACGAGCAGCAGTGGGTTTCGGGGGAAGAGTTCGGGCGCTTCTGGGGTCTGGTCCAGCTTGCGCCGGGAATCAACCTGCTTGCGCTGACGGTGCTGCTCGGACGCCGAACGGCAGGCGGGCGCGGGATCGCGCTGGCGCTGACGGGCCTGCTCCTGCCGAGCGCGTCGCTCACGATCCTGCTGACGGCGGTGTACGTTCATGTCCAGCATTCCGCGCTGGTGCAGGCGGCCCTGCGCGGGATTGTGCCGGCGGTCGCGGGCCTGGGCTTCTTGACCGCCTGGCAGATCGCGCGTCCGCTGCTCATTCGCCCGGTGCGCTTTTTTGTCTTTGCGGGCAGTGCGCTTGCCGCCTGGCTCGGCGCAGTCCCGGTGCTGGCGATTTTGCTGGCAGGCGGCTTTGCCGGCGCGATTGCGGGTTATCGGCGGCGGCCTTGACACATTTATCGGGATACGCCTGGCTGCTGTTCTTCTGGCTTTACTTGAAAGCGTCGTTGTTTTCTACCGGCGGCTACGGCAGCCTGCCGAGTCTCCATGCCGACCTCATTGCACGGCACTGGGCGTCGGAGCGGCAATTTGCCGAAGCCCTGACCATCGGGCAGCTGTCCCCCGGTCCGAACGGCCTGTGGGTTGTCAGCTTGGGCTTTTTGTCCGGCGGTCTGCTCGGCAGCCTGCTGGCGCTGCTTGCAATCCTTCTGCCGCCGCTCTTGATTCTCGTGATTGAGCGCGGCTACCGGCGTGTCGAACATCATCCTGCCGCCGACGGCTTCGTGTCGGGTCTCAGCCTTGCAGTAGCGGGCGTATTCGGGGTTGCGCTGCTCGGCATTCTCCGCAGCGTCGGCTTCAGCCCCCGCACCGGCCTTCTGGCGGCTGGAGCGATTGCGCTGGCGCTGACGAGGCGTATCCCGCTCATCGGCATCATCGGCCTGGCGGGCTTGGCGGGGATTGTCTGGCGCTAAGTACCAATTTATTTTATGCCTAGTCGGCACTCTGCCGTAACTGTGGCAAAATTGTCGAAGCCAAAATCATATGACACTAGAAGATGAAATTACGGAAGCACAAAATTGTGCTTCTGAGCCGCCGAAAAACGAGTCAAATACCTGTGATTGGGTTATTCTGCCTCTCCTTCTCGCTGCCGGTTATGCACGGCGTGACATCGAGTCGCGGATAGCAGACAGCACCGGAGATTTTCCAGATTACACAATCTTGCCGAACCATCGATTCACCTTTTACTTGGAAGCCAAAGCTTGGAAGGTGACCCTGGAAGACAAATATGTAAAGCAAGCATTAAATTACACCAATCACAATGGCAAGCGCTTCGTCATTCTTGCTAACGGACAGCATTGGCGAATTTATGATAATGCTGTTCAAGGGCTATTGGCAGAGAAACTTATTTCTCAAGCTACTTTGCAGGATACCCAGCAGATTAAGGATTTTCTGACTATAATTTCTAAGGCAGAAGTTCTTAATGGCAGTTTAGAACGAATGGCAGAGGCAACAAGTTTGCGGAAAGCACAGGAAGTGCGTGAACAGCAGGAACGGCAGCAACAGGAATCGGAATTGCAGAAGTTAAATCAACGTCAAGTGAAAATCAAAAAAGTTCTTGATGCGGAATTAACTGATCTCTTAACCAGCTCAACCGACGATCTTGTTATTTTGATGACGGATTATCTGACCCATGAAAAACAATGGAGCGAGGTTTCGGCCGAAAGCCTGTCGGGATGGTTTAACCAAAGGCTGAATTTATCGTTGATGGTTCAGGAAGAACAAGACAATCCGCCTGAAACTATGACGGCGGCTTCCTCGCCTGCTCCACGAGAGCATCAGCAAACCTTCACTTTGACAGATCTTCAGACTAAATCAGTAGATGGCAAGAAAAGCAGACCTGTCGGGTTCCAAGCGCCGGACGGAACTTATAGACAAGTAAATTCCTGGGTTCAACTCGCTGTGCAGGCAGTAAGCTGGCTGCTACAGCAGTCAAGCTCCTTCCCTCTTCCTTTTGAGGCCAGTAATCACGCACGCTGGTTCTTAAACTCTGAGCGCGAGCATAAGCGTTCAGATCAACGTAAAAAGTTCAAAGAAATCTCTGTTCTTGGCAGAATAATCTATATGGATGCTGATCGGTCTGCGGATATGTTTTTGAAGGACATCTATGCGCTCTGTCTCGCGATGAAGATTTCCCCTGTTGCTTTTCAAATTACACTACTCTAAGTCAGTTCGACCATTGAAACCCAACCGTGTCCAAAAACGCGCGGGCAATGATCATGTGGCCGGTCTGGCTGGGGTGCACTCGGTCCCAGGCAATCGCTGCCGGGTAGTAGGCCGTCAGCACTTTGTCGAACGCAGCCTGTGTGTCTACGCAAAGTGTGCCGTGCTGTGCCGCGAGTTCGCGCACAATCCCGCCGTACTCGTCCATCCGGCGGCGCATGGGGTCGGCGGGGTTCGGCTCCAAGTAGAACGGCGTCATTAAGACGATGTTCGGGACAGACGGCAGAGTGCGGGTGAGGAGTGCGTCCAGCGTTTGTTCATACTCGCCGGGCAGGACATGGGTTTCGGGCTGGCGCGGCGAATCGAACTGCCGCCAAACATCGTTTGTGCCGATCATCACCGAAAGCCAGTTCGGCTTCAAATCCAGAACGTCCGTCTGCCAGCGGCGGTCCAAGTCGCGCACGGTATGGCCGCCGGTTCCCATGTTTACGACACGGATGCCGAGTTCGGGGTAGACCGTGCCGAGCAGGGCATCCACGAGGCTGACATAGCCCCGGCCCAGGGCATCAAACAGCCCTTCGCCGACCGGCTGCGCCCGCCCGGCGTCGGTGATCGAATCCCCGATCATCACCAGCTTGCTGTCTATTTCGAGTTTCATAAAGTTGATGCGCCCGGACGCACTCTCGGCGGCAGGCCGGCGGGCCGCTCATGCCGTGAGCATACCCGGCAGACAAGCTCCCCCCGTGCCGTGGGTGACACAGTTACGCCCTTCTGCTTTGGAGCGGTACAGCGCCCTGTCTGCGCGGGCAATCAAGTCTGCGCTGGCTTCTTCGCCTAAATGCAGGGATGCAGCTCCGAAAGAAGCCGTTACGCTTTGCAGGAGCCAGGGGTAGCTCTCGACGGCTGTTCGCAGACGCTCCGCAAAAGCCACCGCGCCGTCCGCCTCTGTCTGGGGAAGCACGATCACAAACTCTTCGCCCCCGTAACGGGCGACTAAATCCGTATCGCGGGCGCAGTCCTGAAGAACCTGCGCGACTGCCTTCAGCACCACATCCCCGGCCGGATGGCCGTGCGTGTCGTTGTAGCGCTTGAAGCTGTCTACGTCCAGAAGAATCAAAGACAGGGGAAGGCCGTAGCGGGAAGCACGGCTGACTTCCTCGGCCAATCGCTCCTGGAAAGCGCGATGGTTTTTCAGGCCCGTCAGTCCATCGGTCGTCGCCAGCGCTTCCAGCTCGTCATTTGCTTTTTCCAGCTCCATCTTCTGGAATTCCAGAATGACCGCATGATCTTTGATCTGCTCTTCGGCGTGTTTGCGCTCGGTGATATCCTGCGCGTTTCCCAGAACCTGCCAGGGCCTGCCGTCGGGGTGGCGCTTGAAAACTACCTCGCGGTGCCACAGCCAGCGCCAGCCGCCATCGGCGTGACGGCAGCGGGTCTCGAACTCCATTACCTCTCCGTCCGGCAGAACGGCGAAGTCGCCGCCGTGGGCCAGCAGGAACAGCATGTCGTCGGGATGGATAATGCGCGGCACCAGCTCGCTTCCCAGGGCGCGGATCTCGCCGGGCGTGTAACCCCAGAACTCGGCCAGGCCGCGATTGGCGTAGATGTTGGCTCCCGTGTCCAGGTCGAACACGTAAATCAGGCTGGCCGAGTTGTCGGCGACGGCCTGGGTGAACGCCTGGCTCTCGCCCAGCGCTCTTTCCATTTCCTTGCGCTCGCTGATGTCGCGGACTGCGGTGACCCGTGCCGGAAGACCATTGCGCTGGATCATCCGCGCCCGCAGCTCGGCCTGGAATGTCGTGCCGTCTCGCCGCTGCAAAACGGCCTCGTAAGGGCGCTCGTCGCCGCTGCTAATTCTTTCAAGCACGAAAGCACGCGACTCCAGGGCGCAAAGATGAGCCGCGCCCGTTCCCACCATCTCCGCCGGCTGTTCACATCCGAACATCTCGGCGAACGCCGGGTTGACGTCTGCCAGCACCCCATCGCGGCTGATGGCGATCCCCTCAAAGGCGGCGTCGGTCAGGCACTTCAGCCGCTCCTCGCTTTCCTGAAGCTCGGCGCGGCTCCCGGCGAGAGCCGCCTCGGCGAGCTTCCGAGACGTGATATCCCGCGCAATGCAGGAAAGCCCGACGATGTTCCCCTCGGCGTCGCGGATTGGAGAGAACGAGAGCGAAGCGTGGAACTCTGTGCCGTCTCTGCGGACGCGGCTCAGTTCCATCGGCTCGACGGCCTCGCTTCGCACCAGGCGCGTCACGACGGCGCAAAGGGGACTGACCTGGCCCGGCGGAGTGAGGAAAGAAACATGCCGCCCGATCATTTCGGCGGCGGCGTAGCCGTAGAGCTTCTCGGCGCCCCGGTTCCACGAGAGGATCGTGCCATCAAGCGTCGCGGCCAGAATCGCTTCCTCGGAGGAGTCGACAATAGCCGCCAGCCGTGCCAGCTCCCGCTCCACCTGCCGCCGCTTGGTGACGTCGTGCATGGCGACGACCGCGCCCAGCTTCTGGCCGTGAGCACCAAGAATGGGACGCCCGCTGGCGAGCAGGGTGCGAGTGCGCCCCAGAGCAGGCGCGATGACCATCTCGGCGTCGCGCACGACTTCCCCCCCGAAGGCGCGGAACAGGGGGATGTCCCGCATTCGCAGGGGCGTCAGGCCGTCCGGCTCAAACAGGCTGAAGTGGCCCGCCCAGGCTTCCGGCGGCAGCGGCTGCTCCGGCAGGCCGTGGAACTCGCGGGAAGCGCGGTTGAAGAGGGTCAGGGTGCCGCCGGCATCGCAGGCGACAATGCCTTCTTCCAGGCTTTCCAGGAGGGCGTGCGTGAACTCGCGCTCGGCTTCCAGCGCCGCTTCGCTTTGCTTGCGCTCGGTGATGTCGCGGGCGATCATGGACGCGCCGGTGACGCGCCCGCCCGAATCAGTAATCAGTGAGACGTGCAGAGAGACATCCACGCGCCCGCCCGCTTTTGTGAGGCGCACCGTCTCCAGAGGCAGGACCCGCTCGCCTCGGCGGATGCCGGCGGCGATGTGATCCAGTTCGTCCAGGCGGTCGGGCGGCACGAGAAGAGAGACTTCGTGGCCGAGCATTTCGGCGGCGCTGTAGCCGTAGAGCCCCTGGGCCCCGGCGTTCCAGCTTGTGATGATGCCGTCCAGCGTCCTGCCGTAGACGGCATCATCACAGGTCTCGACAATAGACGCGAGCCTCAGACGATCCGCTTCCACACGCTCCCGCTCGGCGGCCATCCGCTCTTTCTCGGCCAGCAGCTCCTCCCGCTCGGCGAGAAGCAGTTCCCGCTCGGCGAGCCGCCGGGCGGACTTGAGATGGCCGGCAACCTGGCGGGCCAGGAGGCGCAGCAGCTCTTCCTGTTCGGGCGTGAACTGCCGGGGGTTCCTGTCAATGATGCACAGGGAGCCGAGGGCAAGCCCTTCTTCCGTAATAAGCGGGACGCCAGCGTAGAAGCGAATGTTGGGATCGCCCGTCACGAGGGGATTGTCTGCAAAGCGGGGATCGGCCTGTGCGTCTGGTACGACAAGAATGTCGGACTGAAGAATGGTATGGGCGCAGAAGGCATCCGCACGCGGCGTTTCTGAGATCGGAAGGCCGAGAATGGCCTTGAACCACTGCCGATGCTCGTCGATCAGGGAAACGGCGGCGATAGGAACGCCGCAAAGGGAGGCCGCGAGACGGACAAGGTCATCGAATTCCCGCTCAGGAGCTGTGTCTAAAATACTGTGATCGTGCAGCGCGGCGAGGCGCTCTTGTTCGTTGCCCGGTAAAGTGGCTTCCATGCGGTCGGCTTTCTTTCCCAGCACGCTGGGGTAAATCAAAATGCCCTTTGCTCCCTAGAAGGAGAAAAGATACTGTTAATTTTGGCAGATTTTCGGCGCGTCACAAGCCTGATAAATATACCGGGATGACGCGAGGCTTTAAGAAGGGCGCGTGACGGCGTAGTACCGAGGATCGGGGAAAATCGGCTGCGTCGGGGCGGGGGCGATGCCGGGGAAGTACGGCAGGAGCAGGCGGCGTAAGCACGCCAGCGGCAGGCCGACGACATTGAAGTAGTCGCCCTGAATGCTGGGAATAAACGACAGCGCCTGACCCTGGATGCCGTAAGCGCCGGCTTTGTCCAGCGGCTCGCCGCCGGCAGCGTAAGCCTCTATGACGCTGTCCGTGAGCGTGTCGAACGTGACTTCGGTGACGGCGAAATCCGTCCGCACGTTCGGGCCGTGGATCAGGCACAGGCCGGTATAAACTTCGTGGATGCGGCCGCTGAGAGAGCGCAGCATCCGCCGGGCGTCGGCGGCGTCTTCGGGCTTGTTGAGATACGCGCCGTCCAGAACCACCGTCGTGTCCGCGCCGATCACCAAAGCGTCGGCGTCTAAACGCCTCGCGACTTCCGCCGCTTTGCCGGACGCCAGCTTCGTCACATAGTCCGGCGGGGCGAGCGCGGACGGGTCAATCTGCGCCTCGTCATACCCGCTCCCGATGACCTCGAACGGCAGGCCGAGCAAGCCCAAAAGCTCCCGGCGGCGGGGGGACGTAGACGCAAGAACAAGGCGGGGCATTACGCGCTGGCCCCCGCGCCCGGCTTGAGGCCCCGCTTCACCTTCGGCTCCGTCCCCGCCCGCAGCCGGGCGATGTTGGGGCGATGCTTGATAATAACAAATAGCGCAACCAGCGCGGCAAACGCGACGTGCGGCAGGTCGGGGAAAAGCGCAATCAGCACGCCGGATGTCACCACGGCGGCGATCATGGACGACACGGAGATGTAGCGGGTCACCAGCAGGCTGACGCCCCAGACGGCAAAGCCGACTGCCGCCGCGACGGGGCACAGGCCGAAGACGACGCCGAGCGAAGTCGCCACCCCTTTGCCGCCCTTGAAGCGCAGAAACGGGCTGAAGTTGTGGCCGAGGATCGCCGCCAGGCCCACGGCGACCGGCAGCCAGGCAGAAACTTCCGGCTGCTGCACGTGCAGGCGCGTCGTCAGCACGGTCGGGAAGTAGCCTTTGCAGAAGTCAAACAAAAAAACGGCGGTTCCCCAAAGCGGCCCCATCGTCCGCCAGACGTTCGACGCCCCGATATTGCCGCTGCCGTAGTCCCGGACATCAATACCCTTGACCATCCGGCCCACCAGAAGGCCGATGGGCAGGGAGCCAAATAAATAAGCCAGCAGCAAAAGCAGCAGTGAATGCGAAAGTGTCATAGGAGCTTCTTTAGATAAGTGATAGAATAAATTATGTCCGTGCGCTTCATTATACAGCAGAATTCAGCAAAAACCCGGCTTTCAGCGAATCCGCGTGGACAGGCAAAGTCAGAGGCGGGAAAGGAACGTTAGTTATAGACCGTCTCCTAGCCGAAGCGCCGGACGCGCGGGCAGGCAGTGTCCCACCAGTCCTGCGACTCGGCAGGCAGGGCGGGACGTGTGAAGGTATTTCGCCAGGCGGCTTTTTATTTGGCGTTGACGGGCATCTCTAAGGCGAACTTGGAGACGCGGACGTGCGGGGGGATTTCGATGGGATAGTGGCCGTCGAAGCAGGCGCGGCAGAACTTGTCTTTGTGGATACCGATGGCTTTGGCGACGCCGTTGAGGCTCAGGTAGCCGAGAGAAGTCGCGCCGATCATCTGCCGGATTTCTTCTACCGAGTGTTTGGCGGCAACGAGGTCTTCCTGGTTTGCCATGTCAATGCCGTAGAAGCAGGGGAACTGGACCGGCGGGGCGGTGATGCGGACATGGACTTCGGCGGCCCCGGCGTCGAACAGGCGCTTGACGACCTGGCCGGTGGTCGTGCCGCGCACGATGCTGTCGTCTACCATGACGACGCGCTTGCCGGCCAGGGCTTCCTTGATCGGCATCAGCTTCATGCGGACGCCCGCCTCGCGCATTCGCTGGTCGGGCTGAATAAACGTCCGCTGAATGTAGCGGTTCTTGACCACGCCTTCGCCGTAAGGGATGCCGGACGCCTCCGCGTAGCCGATGGCGGCAGGCGTGGCGGCATCGGGGATCGGCATGACCAGGTGGCAGCCGGGGGCGGGATGCTCCCGCGCCAGCTCCTGGCCCATCCGGCGGCGGCAGTCGTGGAGGCCGCGCCCGTACATGGCGCTGTCCGGGCGGGCAAAGTAGATAAACTCAAAGAGGCAGGTGGCGTGGCGTTCCAGCGGCACGGCTTGGCGCTCGCGCAGGCCGTTTTTATCAATCACGACCATCTCGCCCGGCTCGATTTCGCGCACATACACCGCGCCGATGGTTTCGAGAGCGCACGTCTCGGACGCCAGCACATAATGCTTGTTGTCTAAAAGCCCTAAGCACAGCGGGCGGACGCCGTAAGGGTCCCGGATGCCGATCAGGGCGTCTTCGGTCAAAATTGCGACCGAATAGGCTCCGCGCAGGCGGGTCATCGTGTGGGCGACCGCGTCTTCCAGCGATTTGTCCTGCTGGGTCGCGATCATCCGGGCGATGACCTCACTGTCATTGGTCGTGCCGAATGGGACGCCCTCCGCTTCCATTTCGGCCCGCAGTTCTTCCGTGTTTATCAGATTGCCGTTGTGCGCGACCGCAACCGTGCCGTCGCCCCAGGCGCAGTGAAGCGGCTGGGCGTTTCGCAGAACACTGGAGCCGGTGGTGGAATAGCGGGTGTGACCGATGGCGATGTAGCCCTGAAGCTGAGACAGAGTCTGCTCGTCAAAGATCTGGGTCACGAGGCCCATTTCTTTGTACCACTTGATCTGCGTCCCATCGGAGACCATGATCCCCGCCGACTCCTGGCCCCGGTGCTGCAAGGCAAACAGGCCGTAGAAGGTCAGCTTTGCGACAGGCTCCCCCGGCGCAAAAATGCCGAAGACCCCGCACTCTTCGCGCGGCGCGTCGTCTTCGGTATCCCAAGACACGGGGTTAGGTTGTGTTTCTTCATCGAACATACAGGCAGTAGTATACCTGATTGCGCCGCGCAATGCCTGCGAAACCATGCCTGCCTAAGCGCTTTCAATAAAGTTCAGCGCGAGCTGGCCACTTTTGGAGACAAGCTGCCGCTTCAAGTAGGTCTCCGCTTCGGCGGCATCGGTTTTAGGGAGCGTGTGGGTGAGGAAGTCGCGGCCCCAGAGGTGGTCCCGCGAAATGAGCCGGCCGTGAAACGTCTCGGATTGGTGGGCGATGGCGAGGCCGGACGCTTCCTGGGCCATGCGGGCCACGTCGGACACGGAGAGGGAGGGGGGAATTTGAGCGATAAGCTGAATGCGTCCGGCAGTCCCGCCGATGGCAAGGACATGGCAGAACCGGCTGCGGGTCCGGGTCGTGATCGCAAGGTACGCTGCCTGCCGCAGCTCCTCCGAGTCGAGAACCGGCAGGCCGCCCCGCGTGTCCCAGGCCAAGTACACAAAAAGCGCGGCGTCCCGACTCTGTAAATGCGGCATGATTAGCCTCCCTGCTCTGTCACTGGTTGAATTCTGTAGGATAAGAATGAGGCCGGGCTTGCGTCTCAATTACTTAATCACCCTGCACATTTCATGCCAAAAACGGGCAAACAGGCCAATTGATCCATTTATTTTTATGAAAGCAGGCAGTAATACGATTGAGAAGTGGCTAAAAATACAAAACTGCATTTATCGGTGAGATAGGAAACAATCCTAAAGATCGGCTTGGGTTAAGCCGGTTTGTTTCAGCAGCGCAAGGAGTATCCAGCCATGATCACGCAGAACTTTTGCAAATCTCTTCGCTGAAACTGTCTTCAAATTCTTTCCTCATGCCGCCAGTTCAAGTGTCCGAACGCGGGGCAAAGAGCGAGAGTTTTTGGCTTCCTGCGGAACGACAGTAAATTGGACGCCCTTTGCCCGGAGTGACTCTTCTGTCTGCACACTGAGCCAGCCCTCAATGGCATCGTTTAAATTTTCGACGACTTCATCCAGCGTTTCGCCCTGCGTCAAGCAGCCGGGAAGCGCGGGGACTTCCGCCCAGTAGCCGCCTTCTTCCGCTGTGTGAACAAAGGCTGTCAAATCACCAATCCGAATGTCCATGCCGCTCATTGGTTGCTCCCTGCATTTTGATCTTCGGCCTGTCCCATCGCCGCCGGGATAGCCCCTTCATACGCCGCCCGCAGCTCAGAAACGGGCAGGTTGATCTCCACTTCGGTCAACTCCGGGAAGATTGTCAGATTATCCGGCACAACTTCGCCAAAATGAGAAAAGGCAACTGTGTGTTTTTCCAGCAGGCTTTCTAATTCTATGTCTCGTTCAGGCGAAATGCTGACGATCGCTGTTGCCATGCGCTCTCCGTAAAGGTCAAGAGCAGAGAACGGTTCCAGCGGAACGTAAACTCCAAGGCTGCCGGCAATGCAGCATTCGGCGAGCGCGACAGCCAAACCTCCGTCGGAAACATCGTGGGCGGATTGCAGCAAGCCCTGACTGATAGCATCACGCAGAAACGCTTGCAGCTTCTTTTCGGCGTCAATGTCGAGTGTAGGCGGCGTCCCGACTTCCAATCCGTGAATAACCGACAGGTATTCGCTGCCGCCGAGCGACGGCTTGCCGCCGCCGACCAAATACACAAAATCGCCCTCGTTCTTGAAGCCCATCGTCACGCGCTTGTCGGCATCGGGCAATAAGCCGACCATGCCGACGGTTGGCGTGGGATAAATGGCCTGTTCGGGCGTTTCGTTGTAGAAGGAGACGTTGCCGGAGATGACCGGAGTGCCGAATGCCTCGCAGGAGTCGGCGAGGCCCGCAACGGCCCGCTCGAACTGCCAGAAGCCTTCGGGCTTTTCGGGGGACGCAAAGTTCAGGCAGTCGGTGACGGCCAGCGGGGTCGCCCCGACGCAGCTTAGATTGCGGGCGGCTTCGGCGACGGCGATCTGTGCGCCGAGGTACGGGTCTAGGTAGCAGAAGCGCGGGTTGCAGTCGGTCGTCAGCGCCAGCGCCTTGTTGCCGGAGTCCCGCAGGCGCAGAACGGCGGCGTCGGCGGCGCCCGGCAGCACGGTGGTCTGGGTCTGCACCATCGAGTCATACTGGTCGTACACCCAGCGCTTGGAGGCAATGGACGGCGACGCCAGCAGTTTCAGCAGCACGGCGCTGTAGTCGTCCGGCTCCGGCAGGTTTGAAAGATCGGCAGACTGCACTTCTTTGATATAAGCCGGTTCTGACGCCGCCAGAGAATACGTCGGGCAGTCGTCGGTCAGCGACTTCGCCGGGACATCGGCGACGACCACACCGTTATCTGACAGCACGACGCGCCCGGTGTCCGTCACCGTGCCGATGACCACTGCATTCAGGCCCCATTTATGGAACACCGCCGCGACTTCGGCTTCATGGCCTTTGGCAATCACCGCCAGCATCCGCTCCTGCGACTCGGACAGCATGATCTCATACGGGGTCATGCCCGCCTCGCGCTGCGGGACCTTTCGCACGTCCACGTCCATGCCGACCGAGCCTTTGGCGGACATCTCGCAGGTGGAGCAGGTGAGGCCCGCCGCGCCCATGTCCTGAATGCCGACCACATAGCCTGTCGCTAAGGCTTCCAGCGTTGCCTCAATCAGCAGCTTTTCAGCAAACGGGTCGCCCATCTGGACATTAGGCCGCTTGCTTTCCGAGTCCGGCCCCAGCTCCACCGACGCAAACGTCGCCCCATGAATGCCGTCTTTCCCCGTCGCCGACCCCACATACAGCACCGGGTTCCCGATCCCCTTCGACTCCGCCGACGCGATTTGGTCCATAGGCACCACGCCCACCGCCATCGCATTGACAAGCGGATTGCCGGCATACGACGGGTGAAAATAAATCTCCCCGCCCACCGTGGGGACCCCGACGCAGTTCCCGTAATGGCTGATGCCGCCGACCACATGCTCAAATAAGTAGCGCGTGTGCGCGTTCTCCGCCCCTTCAATCGGCCCAAAGCGCAGGGAGTTCAGAATGGCGATAGGCCGCGCCCCCATTGTAAAGATGTCCCGCAGAATGCCCCCGACCCCCGTGGCCGCGCCCTGAAACGGCTCGACCGCCGACGGGTGGTTATGGGACTCCATCTTCATCACGACCCCGATATTGCCGCCGATGTCAACGACCCCGGCGTTCTCCACCGCCCCGGTATCCATCGCTTCTTTGTACTTCTTAAACAAGCGCAAAACGGGCCGGGAATACTTGTAGCCGCAATGCTCCGACCACATGACGGCGTACATGCCAAGCTCCGTGATGCTCGGCTCCCGCCCCAGCGCCTCTAAAATCAGTGCATATTCCGAATCGTTCAGCCCCATCTCGCGGTAAATCGTCGGGTCAATCATAGTGTGTCCTAAATTCGCTCATTCGTCATCTTCCGGCCAATATGTCAGCGGCGCTTGTGCGCCGTGTCGCAGCATCTGAATACGCACCGTTGGCGGATCGTTCGCGTCGGCTTCATGTACGGTAAACAAAATCCGCCATGCGGCACTATTTCGCGTCGGCTGAAAAATATGCTGCCGCAGAACAGCGCCGGGAGAGACCCGCTGAAACAACGTATCTTCCGGCGCATCATGGCATCGTTTGCCCAAAGTCGCCAGTGACGCAATGGCCTCTTCCAACGCATCTTCCCAGGCATCTGCCGCTGCCGAACCACGCTGTTTTTCTAAGCGTTTGTGTTCCGCTTCGATTCGGTCGGCAACGCGGTCCGATGGGCGGACGACATAGACGGTCAGGTCAGCTTCAGCCACGGTCGCGTACCTGACGCCGGGCCAGTGCTTTCGCGCGGTACTCGTCAATCGTCATGCTGCGCCCTGCGGCATGGTCGTCCACGCTGGCTTGCAGTTCTGCAAGTATTTTGTCGTCGTCCAGGTGGTCATATTCTGCCGCCGCCTGCGCTTCCGCCAGCACCATTTCAATGGTCTTTTCGAGCGGCAGGCCACGCTGGGCGGCGACCGAGTTCAATAGCGCTTCTGTGTCAGGAGTAAGAGTCAGTGTCATCGCGTACCTCCGGGGCGTCTTTCGCTTATTGTACCTCAATAAGCCAAGCGGCGGAAAAAGAGCGAGAAGGGAAAGAGCAAACACAAACAAGAAGGGCGAACACAAGGTTCGCCCTTACAGCATCCGAATGAACCCTGTAAGGGCGAACCTTGTGTTCGCCTTTTCCCAGTCTGGGTGTCTCGCGCCTTTATCCGTTCTATGGCGGCACTCGTCCTGGCCTGCGTAGACTGAGCGTGTGCTTGACCCGCCTAGTCAGCGGATAGCGCTTCATCTCGGTCCGGTGCTGGGACTTTGCGTAGGCGGGATGAGGTCGCCGGTTCACGACATACTTGACGATTTACCAGTTCGATTTGCGGGCCGTGTCGCGGCGCACATCCACTAAACAGCGGTTCGTCAACAGCGAATGCAGATAGCCTTCGTGCAGCATTAGCGATGCTATGCCTTTGCGTCGTCCAATGCCTCGAAGTAGGCGATTTCCTGGAAGGCGCGGTAGCGGGCGGCGATGTCGGCGGCGGTGAGGGTGCGGAGGCGGTTCAGGGAGAAGTCTTCGACATTGTAGGAGGCCATGACGCTGCCGTAGATGACGGCGCGGCGGAGCGTGGCAAATGACGTATCATTCTGGGAGGCGACGTAGCCGATGAAGCCGCCGGCAAACGAGTCGCCCGCGCCGGTGGGATCGGCGATCTCTTCTAACGGGTAGGAGGGGGCGGCGAAGTGGCGGTCGCCGCTGAACAGCAGGGCGCCATGCTCGCCTTTTTTGATGATGACGGTCTTGGGTCCGAGCGCCATCAGCGCTTTGGCGGCTTTAATGACCGACAGCTCGCCCGTAAGCTGACGCGCTTCGGCGTCGTTCATAAACGCGATGTCCACGCGCTTCAGGACTTCCAGCAGCGCGTCCCGCTTGCCTTCAATCCAGAAGTTCATTGTATCGCAGACGGTGAGTGCTGGGTTCTCGATTTGCAGCAAGACTTCAAGCTGAAGCGTGGGGTCAATGTTGGCGAGGAAGACGTACTTGGCCTTCTTGTAGCTGTCGGGCAGGGACGGCTGGAAGTCGGCGAAGACATTAAGCTGCGTGTCGAGCGTGTGGGCGATATTGAGGTCGAAGTCGTAGTAACCCGCCCAGCGGAAGGTCTTGCCGCCCGGCACGATCTGCACACCGTCGAGGTTGATGCCGCGCGATTTGAGGAAGTCAAGATGTGCCTGCGGGAAGTCGTCGCCGACCACGCCGACAAGCTGCACGGGCGCAAAGAACGACGCGGCAACGCCGGAATAATCCGCCGCCCCGCCGAGCGTGTCTTTGACTTCCCCCGTCGGCGTCTTCACCGAATCCAGAGCCATCGAGCCGACAATCAACACAGGCGTATCAGACATAATTTTCCCTCTATTCCCTTCGAATTCCAAGACAAAAAGAAAGCCCGCCGCAAGGCGCGGTGGGCTGTTTTTCGATAGCTATTGACATTTAATGACAGGCCTCGATGGGATTCGGACCCATGGCCTTCTCCTTCGGAGGGAGACGCTCTAATCCACTGAGCTACGAAGCCCCGTCGTATGTTCGCCACGAAAGATGGGTGTAATTCTTGATGCGGTGGCAGTTTGAGCAGCGCACATCGCATTTTTCGATCTCTGTCTGGATCGTTTCCCAGCAGAAATGCATACTTTTCAAGTCGCTGACGTTGTGCTTTTTTACCCCACGAACGTGGTCAAAGTCAAGCACACGCGGGTCTGCCATTCCGCAATCCACACACGGGTGCTGCCGAAGATAATCCCAGACCAGCATCCGCGTCTTTTCCCAAAGAGCGTCATTGTAACGCTTGGCTTTGTCGAGATAATACTGCTTGTTGTTCTGGTAGTGACGCCGACCGTACTCCAAGTAGCATTTCTTGCAGGGCTGCTTTAGTTTTCCGCCGCGAACGCGAAATACAGATAGCAGGCGGTACTCGCCGCATTTCGTGCAGGCCATTCCGTTCGGTGCCGATGTTTCTTCCATGAAGCCTGCCTGATGTCAGCGATAGCCGATTGTACCCAAGCTGCAAGCGGCTTGTCAATCATTGCATGGACTTTTCTTGACAAGCCGCCAATTTATAAGATATGATAGAACGTCGGCAAAAGGCGGAGGCAATGGCGTCTCTTTCTTTCTCTCAGTGGCACAAGAGAGCTTGAAAGAGGCTTTTTTGTGTCTCGCGCTTTTTCGCTCTTAGGTTTTCCCGGTAATTTGCCGAGGATAGAGTCACTATGACTCTTCGTTTAGTTGATACGGCACAAGACCCTCGTATACCACAGGGTTCAACTTATAGTTCAGGAGCCAGCATGAAACACGTGGACCTCGTCGTCATCGGCAGCGGGCCGGCGGGGCAGAAGGCTGCCATTCAGGCCGCTAAACTCGGCAAATCCGTCACGCTGATCGAGCGCAATCGCATCCTCGGCGGCGCGTGTACCCATACGGGGACGATCCCCTCGAAAGCATTAAGAGAAGCCGTGCTGCATCTGTCGGGCATCCAGCAGCGCGGGTTCTACGGCGACCGGGACGGCGGCGGGCGCGGCAAGCCGGAGATCACGATTGAAGATTTGATCGCGCGGGGTCAGCAGGTCATTCGGACCGAGATGGAAGTCATCCGGGAACACATGGTCCGCAACGAAGTGGAGATCATCTGCGGCGAAGCCAAATTTGAAGACCCGCACATTCTCTCCATCACCCGGCAGAACGCCACCGAGATGCTGGAATTCGACCATGTGGTGATCGCCACGGGAACAGTCCCGGCGCGTCCGCCGAGTGTCCCGTTTGACTGCGACCATGTGCTGGACAGCGACAATCTGCTGGAACTTTCCCAACTGCCCAAAAGCATGATCATTGTCGGCGGCGGGGTTATCGGCACCGAATACGCCTGCATGATGGCGACACTCGGCGTCCGCGTTATCCTCACGGAAGCCCGGCCATCGCTTTTAGATTTTGTGGACTCGGAGATCAGCGAAGCGCTGCAATACCGAATGCGGGCGATGGGTGTGACGCTGCGTCTCGGCGAGCGCGTGGACGATATTCAGGTCCAGCCCGACGGCTTGGTGCAGGCGACGCTCCAGTCGGGCAAGCACCTGCGGGCGGACACGCTGCTCTACTGCATCGGGCGTCAGGGAACGACCGAGACGCTTGGCTTGGAGAAAGTCGGCATTGTCCCGGACAACCGGGGCCGGCTGAAAGTCAACGAAAACTACCAGACGGACGTGCCGCATATCTACGCGGTCGGCGATGTGGTCGGCTTCCCGGCGCTGGCTTCGACTTCGATGGAGCAGGGCCGCCGGGCGTCGTGCCATATGTACGGCGAGCCGACCACGTCTATCCCGGAGCTGTTTCCGCTCGGCATCTATGCCATCCCCGAAATCAGCATGGTCGGCAAGACGGAAGCCCAGCTCACCGCCGACGGCATCCCCTATGAAGCGGGTGTGGCCCAGTACCGGGAAATCGCGCGGGGCCAGCTTCTCGGCGACGAAGTCGGAATGCTGAAGCTGTTGATCCACGAAGAAACGCGCCAGATTTTAGGCGTCCACGCCATCGGCACCGGCGCGACGGAGCTGATTCATATCGGTCAGGCCGTGATGACGTTCGGCGGCACGGTAGACTACTTCATCAACAACGTCTTCAACTACCCGACCCTGGCCGAGTGCTACAAAGTGGCCGCGCTGAACGGCTCCAACAAGCTCCGAATGCTCTGGCACGACGATTACGAGCTGCCGCATTCTTCGCGTGAGGCGGTGGCGGCGTAGGAACCCCTCCCGCTCGTCCCTCGCTCCCTCCCCTGTTAGGGAAGGGCTTCCAAGAAACTTCGAGCCTCTGCGTCTTAGCGTAAGGCTCAGGGTTATTTGCACTCTTGCCCTTCCCTAACAGGGGAGGGAGCGAGGGACGAGCGGGAGGGGTTCCTACACTCCCACCTTCACCCCCGCCGCCGACTGCGACAGCCGCGTCAGAACATCGCGCACGACCGCATCCGCGCCGATGCCTTCCGCTTCTCCCTCAAAGTTCAAAATCAGCCGGTGCCGCAAGGCTGCCGGGGCGACTGCTGAAATGTCGTCGTAGGCGACATTGTAGCGGCCATCTAAAAGCGCCCGGATTTTCGCCGCCAGCACCAGCGCCTGTGCGCCGCGCGGGGACGCCCCGAAGCGCACAAATTGATTGACCATCGGCGTCGCCACTTCTGAGCGCGGGTGCGTCGCCAAAATGACCCGGACGGCGAAGTCGCGGACATGGGACGCAATCGGGACTTCCCGTGCCACCTGCCGCATCGCGAGTATTTGGCTCCCGTCCAAGACTTTGTTGATCTGCGGCGTCTCCGCCCCGGTCGTCCGCTCCACAATCGTAGACAGCTCGGCCAGGGTCGGCGACGGCACGATCAGCTTGAATAAAAAGCGGTCAAGCTGGGCTTCCGGCAGGGGATAGGTGCCTTCCATTTCAATCGGGTTCTGAGTGGCAAGCACGAAAAACGGCTCCTGCAACTGATACATCTTGCCGGAGACCGTCACCGAATGCTCCTGCATCGCTTCCAGCATCGCCGACTGGGTTTTCGGCGTCGCCCGGTTGATTTCGTCCGCCAGCACGATATTAGCAAAGATGGGACCCGGCTGGAACTGGAAGATCTTTCGCCCGCTGTCGTCTTCCATGAGAATGTTTGTCCCGGTGATGTCGGCAGGCATGAGATCCGGCGTGAACTGGACTCTATTAAACGACAAGTCCAGCACCCGCGACAGCGTCCGCACTAATAGCGTCTTGCCGAGTCCCGGCACCCCTTCCAGCAGCGCATGGCCGCCGGACAGTAAACAAATCAGCACCCCATCCACAATATCCGTGTTGCCGACAATGACTTTGCCGCACTCGGCCCGCACCCGCGCAAACTCGCCCTTAAACTGGGTAATCGTTTCCTCGTTGATGTCCATAAGTGTTCCTTTGAAGTAAGTTCGCGAAGGCAGCGCTTTCTCCCTGCTTAATGGACCAGCGCCACGGAATAAATTCCGAGGCTATGAAAACCACCGTCGAGGCGACGGAAGACCAGCTTCGTTGGCTGTATTGTTCCTGTGTCGCCGCGACACTGTTTTGTCCGAGCCTCGGAATTTATTCCGTGGCGCTGCTCCGTGGCAATTTCGAGAACGATTCGGCAGGAACATTCTGCTTCCATCACGAATCCTACCAACATCAGCCTTCCGATGTTTGGGAAAGGAAACAAACAATGCAAACACTCTTAACACTCGCCGCCCTGCTGGCACTGGGGATACCGGCGATGGCGGCAGACACGGCGGCCTCGGTTCAGAAGACGCTGCAAGCGGATTACGACAGCCGGGATAAAGCCGTCGCCCGGCGGGACATCAATGCCACACTGGCCGAATATGCGCCGGATTTTGTCGGGGTCAGCCGCACCGGCAAGACCCACGGGCTGCCGGAAGAGCGGGTAGATTTCCTCAACACGTTCGCCCTGCCCGCCCAGCCGGGCGTCACGCAGTCTACCATTGAAAAGCTGACGCTGGCAAAGGCCGGGGCCGAGGCGGACGTCACCCTGCACCGGCGCGGGACGCTGACGATTACTGACGCGCAGACCCACACGCCCCGCACGGTGGTCCTGAACGGCGAGTATCAAGATGTCTGGGCGCGGCGCTCCGGGGCGTGGCGCTTGACCCGCGAACAGGCGATCTCGGTCACGGCGACGGTGAATGGCAAGCCGCTATAGGGAAATTAGCCACAGCGCGAAACGTTTGGGCGCGTCCTGCGTTTTTATGTTGTACCCTGCCCTGAACCCCCGTGCTTCAAAAGTGCAAGCCCCCGCCTTCGCGGGCAAAATGCCAATAAACAAGAGTCTCAATCTTCGCCCGCGAAGGCGGGAGCTTGCACTTTTGAAGCACGGGGGTTCAGCCCCGTGGTCCTCAAAGGAAAACAAACATGAACCGCTTTGACCTCCGCGCCCTGCGCCCCCGTCACTTTCTTGTTACTTTCACAATGGTAGTTGTTGTCGGCCTGCTATTTTTTGGTGTGCAGTACACCCTCTTCGGGCCGTCAAACCGCCTGCTGTCCCTCCTCACGGATCACGCCCGCCTGAGCGCCGATGCACTGACGGCAACGCTGATGACGGCTTGGTGTCTGCTGTTCGGCGCTTTCCTGTTCGCCGGCGACCGCTTCCTGCGCCGCTTTCTTTTCTAACGCGCCGGGTATACTCGCTGCATGACAACTCTCACACCCCCGACGGCAAAAGTTCTTCCGAAAATTGATGCGCTGCACGGCGATACTCGCACCGACCCCTACTTCTGGATGCGCGAGAAAAGCAATCCTGAAGTCATTGCGTATTTGGATGCGGAGAACGCCTACACGGACACCGTGCTTGCGCCGACGAACGAACTTCAGGAAACGCTGTATGCCGAGATGAAAGGGCGCATTCAGGAAACCGACCTGAGCGTCCCGCACAGATACGGGGACTACTTCTACTATTCCCGGACCGAGGAAGGCAAGCAGTACTCCATCGCCTGCCGCAAGCGCGGCTCTTTGGATGCGCCGGAAGAAGTGACGCTGGATTTGAACGCCCTGGCAGAAGGGCATTCCTATTTGGGGCTGGGCGCGTATGAAGTGAGCGATGACGGCAATCTGCTGGCGTTCTCCACCGATGTCACCGGCTTCCGGCAGTACACGCTCCAAGTCAAAGACCTGCGGACGGGTGAGCTTTTGCCCGACAAAGTCGAAAAGACAAACTCGGTGGAGTGGGCTGCCGACGGCAAAATCCTCTTTTATACGGTGGAAGACGACGCCAAGCGGCCTTACCGCCTGTATAAGCACACGCTGGGCGCGGCAGACGACGTGCTGCTATATGAAGAAACGGACGCGCAGTTCAACTTGGAAGCGTCGCGCTCCCGCTCCAAAGCGTTTTTGTTCGTGACTTCGGAAAGCTCCGACACGACCGAAGTGCGGTATCTGGCGAGCGATCAGCCGGAAAGTGATCTCACCCTGTATCGGCCCCGCGCGGACAAGCATCGGTACTATGCCGATCACCACGGCGATCAGTTCTTTGTGCGGACTGATAAAGATGCGAAGAACTTTCGGATTGTCTCTGCGCCGCTTGATGCCCGCAATGACTGGACCGAGTTTATCCCGCACGATCCGCAGATTACGCGCGAGGACATGGATTTCTTTGCCGCCCACGCCGTCATTTCGGAGCGGCAGGACGGCCTGGAGCAGCTTCGGGTTGTTGATATGGAGAGCCGCGCCGATCATCTCATCAGGTTCCCGGAGCCGGCCTACACGGTGTCTTTAGACACGAACCGGGAATACGACACCAAAACGGTCCGGTATCGCTACCAGTCGCCGGTCACGCCGTCGTCGGTCTATGACTACGACATGGACACGCAGGAGCGGACGCTGCTGAAGCAGACGCCGGTGCTGGGCGGGTACGACCCGACCGATTACGCCGTGGAACGGCTGTACGCGACGGCGTCCGACGGCACGCGGGTTCCGATCTCGCTGGTCTACAAGAAGGGCTTTGTAAAGAATGGGCAGGCGCCGCTGCTGCTGTACGGTTACGGCTCTTACGGCATCTCGATCCCGGCGGGGTTTTCGTCGAACCGCCTCAGCCTGCTCGACCGGGGCGTCGCCTTTGCCGTCGCCCACATCCGGGGCGGCGGCGAGATGGGGGAAGAATGGCGGGATGCGGGCAAGCTGAAGCTCAAAATGAATACGTTCACGGACTTCATCGCCTGCGCCGAGTTTTTGATCGCCGAAAAGTACACGTCGCCGCAGCATCTCGCCATTCAGGGCGGCAGTGCGGGCGGGCTTCTGATGGGCGCGACCATCAATCTGCGGCCTGACTTGTTTCATGCCGTGCTGTCCCAGGTGCCGTTTGTAGACGTTCTCAATACAATGCTCGACGACACGCTGCCGCTGACGGTCGGCGAGTATTTGGAGTGGGGCAACCCGAACATTGACGCCGACTACGAGTACATGCGGACGTACTGCCCTTATACCAATCTGGAAGCCAAAGACTATCCCGCGATGCTGGTCAAAACATCGCTCAACGACAGCCAGGTCATGTACTGGGAAGCGGCGAAATACACGGCGAAGCTGCGCTCACTCAAAACCGACACGAACACCCTGCTGCTGAAAATCAACATGGGCGCGGGCCACGGCGGATCGTCGGGCCGCTACGACGCTCTGCGCGAAACCGCGCTGGATTATGCGTTTCTGCTGACGGCGCTGGAAGCCGCATAGAGCGCCCCCCGCCCCAATTCTGGGGAGCAATACGGAAAGAAGAGGAGCCTTCGGCAGCAGGCTTCCCTCAATCCGGCTCCCCAGAATTGGGGCGGGGGGGCGTTCTTTGCCGCATGATCTCAAAGGCCAAGATCGCCGCCGCCGAGGCGGTTCCGAGGGAGTGGGGCAGGGGACGGCCATAGGGAATGCGGATCTTGAGGTCGGCCTGATCGAGAAACGAGCGGGTGATGCCGCGCTTCTCGCCGCCGATGAGCAGGAACAGCGGACGGGTGAGATCGGCGTCGTAAACCGAGACGCTGCCGGGTTCGTCGGTCGCGCAGGCGATGGACAGGCCGGACGCCCGGAAAAAGTCGGCGGCTTCGGACGCCGTTTCGGCAAGGGCCGTCGGGATCATCTCTGACGTTCCCGCCGACGCCCGCGCGACGATGCCCGCCGCCGACAGCCAGTTGCGGGGGCGCACGACCAGGCCGTCGGCCCCGGCGGCGTACAAGGCACGGACTGAGGAGCCGAAGTTGAACGGGTCTTCGACGCCGTCAATCATGGCGACGAACGGCGGCGTTTCTTTGCCTGCCGCCAGGCTGTCCAAAGGCGCGAACTGGTACGGCCCGACCTGGGCGAGAACGCCGCCGTGGGTCTTGCCGCCCGCGAGCTGTTCAATCTCGCCGGCAGACACGCGCGTCAGGGGAATGCCGCGCTTCTGGGCCGTCTGAGTCAGGTGCCGCGTCTGGCCGTCTTCTTTGCCGCTGCGAAGCTGAATGCCGTAAATCGCCCGGTGTCCGCCTTGCAGGGCGGCCTGCACAGAGATGAAGCCTTCTAAGTGAGTCAATTCGTCGGTCATACCCGGAGTGTACCCCACACAAAAAGAAGCCGCTGCGAACCCGCAGCGGCTCAAAGTATTAGGGGATGAGCAATGGGAGGTCTCTCAACCTCGGCCATGCGCTTATTATAGTGCGTCTTTGTTAAGAAAGTATTAAGCAATGGTTAAGTTTCGGTTAAGAATGAGGCATAATGCAAGGCCCGAACACGGGAGAGCGAACACGGGAGAGCTAGGGCGAACACAAGGTTCGCGCCCTACATTCTAATCCAAACCCCGTAGGGGTGAACTTTGTGTTCGCCTATCTTCAGGCTCGCCCCGACTCGGCGCGTCCGCCGAATTGACTTTGCCGACCTGCGTGTGCTACACTTTGCCTGTTATGCCATCACTGAATTCTTCCTCGCCGCCCCTCGCCGCCCTTTCTCTAGACGAGCAGATTGCGCTGCTGTCGCGTGGGACTGCCGACATCGTGCCGCTGCCGGAGCTAAAAGCAAAGCTTCTGAAGTCGGCCAAAGACGGTCGGCCGCTTCAAGTCAAGCTGGGGCTTGACCCGACCGCGCCGGACATTCATCTAGGCTTTGCGGTTGTCCTGCGGAAGCTGCGGCAGTTTCAGGATTTAGGCCATGAAGTCGTCATTATTATCGGCGACTACACGGCGCTGATCGGGGACCCGTCGGGCCGCTCGACCACCCGGCCTATGCTGTCCTCGGAAGAGATTGAAGCGAATGGCCGGACTTATGTGGAACAGCTCGCGAAAGTGCTTGACCGCGAAAAGACCGTCATCCGTTTCAATAGTGAATGGCTGGGGAAACTTTCTTTTGCAGACCTTGTGGGACTTGCGTCCAAGATGACCGTCGCGCAGGTGATGCAGCGCGAAGACTTCAAGAACCGCTTTGATGCGGGCCTGCCGATCAGCCTGCACGAGCTGCTTTATCCATTAGCTCAGGCGTATGACAGCGTCGCGATCCGTGCCGACATTGAAATGGGCGGGCAGGACCAGACGTTCAACAATCTGGCAGGCCGGATGCTGCAAAAAGAAATGGGGCAGGAGCCGCAGGTCGTGCTGCTCATGCCGCTCCTGGTCGGCCTCGACGGCGTCAAAAAGATGAGCAAGTCGCTCGGCAACTATGTCGGCATCTCCGAGCCGCCCGCCGAGATGTTCGGCAAGCTGATGTCGCTGTCGGACGAGATGATGCCGATGTATTACGAGCTTTGCACGGATGTCCCGATGGACGACGTGGCTGTCCTAACGAATCCGGCGCAGACTCATCCGCGCGAGGCGAAAAAGCGGCTTGCCCGCGAGATCATCACGCTGTACCACGGTGCGGACGCCGCGCAGGCGGCGGACGACGAGTTTGAACGGGTCCACAAAGAGCATCAGGTGCCGGACGACCTCCCGGAGTTTGCCGTTCCCGCTGAGATCTGCGATGCGGACGGCCACGCGCGTATCACGGCGCTGTTAGTCGCTGCCAAGCTTGCGCCGTCGTCGGGCGAAGCGAAACGGCTGATTTCAGGCGGCGGGGTCAGCATAGACGGCGACAAGATCACCGATGCCGCCGCGACAATGCTGGTGCAGACCGGGCAGGTCATCAAAGTGGGCCGCAGCCGCTTCGTGCAATTATTGGCTCCTGCCGGAGCTTAAAGTTGCTGCCGCAGAACTGAATAGGAAGCCGCATGGCCGAACTGGAAACACAACCGATGGTACTTGAACAATCACCGCCTGAACAAGCTTTGGCGGCGGCACCCCCGCCGACCGACCCGGCGCTGTTTGAGGCGGAAATGAACCCGCACCTCGACGCCCTGTATCGCAACGCCCTGCGTCTGACCGGCAATGCCAACGACGCCGAAGATCTGCTGCAAGATACCTACCTCCGCGCGTACCGCTTTTTTTATCAGTACCAGCCGGGAACCAACGCCAAAGCGTGGCTGTTCCGAATCATGAACACGGTTTTCTTGAACGACTACCGCAAGAAGTCCCGGCAGGGTGAGACCGTTTCGTATGATGGGCTGGAAGATTTCTATCTTTACAACCGTCTGACCGAAGACGGCCTCGGCGGGGATCACCCGGAAACCGAGAACCCTGAAAAGGCGGTGCTGGAGAAGCTGGACATCGAGATTATCCAGCAGGCCATCCAGGCCCTGCCGCCGGAGTTCCGGGACACCGTCGCGCTGGCGACGGTCGAAGAATTATCGTATCAGGAGATCGCCGACACCCTGGAAATCCCGGTCGGCACGGTTCGGTCGCGCCTGTCGCGGGGCCGAAAATTGTTGCAGCGGGCGTTGTGGGAGTATCTCAGCGGCGAGGAAATCCGCGTCGCGGAAGCAGTAGGATAAGGCACGCATGTGGAACAGGAATTGAAAGACAAAGACGCCGAGATGAAGCACCTGGCCGACTGCGTGGCCGCCGATTTTTACTCGTGCGAGGAAGCCGTGAAGCGGCTGAACGAGTATTTAGACCACGAGATGACGGCTGAAGAGCGTGTCATCGTGCTGAAGCACCTGGAAATCTGCCGCCCCTGCCTCGCCCGCTTCTCGTTTGAGCAGAGCCTCGTTGTCACACTGCG
This sequence comes from Capsulimonadaceae bacterium, assembly GCA_965277885.1. Taxonomy (GTDB): domain Bacteria; phylum Armatimonadota; class Armatimonadia; order Armatimonadales; family Capsulimonadaceae; genus JANXMY01. The sequence continues at coordinate 3,689,725 of CBDIDS010000003.1, forward strand.
CCAGAAAGTTTCTGCGCTGTGCCTTTCCCAAGCCGTGCGCGAAAAGCTGTTTGTGCTGCTGCGTGAGGAGTAGCCCGGCATCTTTGTTGATAACAAACCGCCCCGCAGTCAGTGACTGCGGGGCGGTTTTGCATCTGCCTAGTTATCCGCGAAGGGGTCGTCCAGATCGTCGTCTGTCGCGGGCTGGTAGCGGGAGCCGCCTGCCGCCGGGCGCGGAGCCGCGTTGTTTGCGGGCGCGGGACGCGGTGCGGGCGCGGCGGCAGGACGGGCCGGGGCGCGGGCCGGCGGCGGGGAAGCCGGAGCCTCATCCCCATAGCCGGTGTCGCCGCCGGGATCGGCATCGGCGTAGTTGTCGCGCCCGCGTCCGCCGCCGCCGTTATTGTAGCCGGCACCCGCGCTGTAGCCGTTTCCGCCCCCGCCGCCTTCTTCGCCTTCTTTCGGGCGATCCAGCGACTTCAGGTTATCCACGACCACTTCGGTATCGCGGCGCTTCTGGCCGTCCTGGGTAACATACTCACGCACTTGCAGGCGGCCTTCGACGGCGACCAGGCGGCCCTTGCCGAGATAGTTCGCAGCGTATTCCGCCGACTGGCGCCAGGCGACGATGCTGAAGAAGTCGGCTTGCTTTTCCTGGCCGTTGGTCCGGGCTTCCGCCGACATCGGGCGGTTGACCGCCAGGCGGAACGACGTCACGGCAATGCCGCTGGGAGTGTACTTGAGTTCGGGGTCGTTGGCGAGGCGGCCAATCAAAATCACGCGGTTCAGGTCCATTGTCTAAGCTCCTTTAGCTGTTCTCGTAAACCAATGCAGTTGTCATTGAGCAGGTAGTACTGTAGCGGATCAGGCGAAAGACGAGGGAGTGAACTCCCTCGCTTTCTTCGGTGCGTTTTAAACAACCGGGTTCGGTGTTTCTTCGGTCTGGGTCGTATCGGTCGCCGGAGCGGCGACAACCGCATCGAATTCTACGGCATCGGCCGCCGGGGCAGGAACTTCGGCTTCCGCCTGGGGCGTTTCCGCCGCTTCCGGCGCGGGCGGCGCTTCTACGGCCGGAGTCGGTGCAGGCGCGGCTTGGGCCGGGGCGGCGACCGGAAGCAGGGCTTCGTCGTCATCGCGCCGGATAATCAGAAAGCGGATCTGGTCTTCGCTGATCTGGAAGATGCGCCGCAGCTCGGCTTCTACCGGCGGCTTGGCCCGGAACTGCATGACGGCATAAATGCCTTCGGTACGGCCCTTGATTTCGTAGGCCAGGCGACGGCGTTCCCAAATATCGAGCTTTTCAAGCTGTCCGCCGCCGGTTTCGACGATCCCCCGGTACTTTGCGGTGATCGCAGAAATGCGCTCGTCCCCAAGATCGGGGTCCATGATAAAAACGGCCTCGTAAGGCTGCGTGATGGCGATGGATGGCATAGAATGCCTCCTCTCTGTGGTCTTGGATTTTTGGCCCGCGCCGGCTCGCCACCGGGACGGGCAGAGAGGAACAGAAAACAATTCCCGTTCAACAATCGGCCTATTATAGCATAAACAAGCCGAAAATAAGCTCCTGAATTCCTGGGAATTAGGAACCCCTCCCGCTCATTCTTCGCTCCCTCCCCTGTTAGGGAAGGGCCTCAGACTTCTCTTTGCGGCTCTGCGTCTCAGCGGAAGGTTTCCGGCAAAGATTGTCCTTCTTGCCCTTCCCTAACAGGGGAGGGAGCGAAGAATGAGCGGGAGGGGTTCCTAAGACCGCCGGGCCAGGAGAACGCACACATCATCCGAGAACGCGCCGCCGGCCCAGCCGCGCACGGACTCGATCAGCGCCTGCCCGGCGTCCCGCAGCGGCCGGCCCGGCAGGGACGCCGCCGCGTGTGCCTGCAAGCCCTCGAACCCTAACATTGCCCCTGACCGGCGAGCTTCGGTCAGGCCGTCGGTCGCCAGCAGCAGCGTGTCGCCGCCGTCGCAGACCGCTTCCGTTGCCTGGTAGCCGATGTCCGGCATGACCCCCAGCAGCAGGCCGTTCGTGCCGACGACTTCCGCCGCGCCGTCCACCCGGACGATCAGCAGCGGCTCACCCCCCGCCGTCACATACGACACGCGGCCGGTGTCGGGATTGAAAACCGCCAGCGACAGCACAACCTGATAGTCGCCCCTGAAGTCGCCCTGGCGCTGGGCCTCGCAGATAAACGCATTCAAGCGGGCCATCGCTTCTTGCGGCCAGGGATATTCCCGAAGAATGGTCCGCAGCGCGAATTTGATTTCGGCGATGAGTGTCGCCGCCTGTAAGCCTTTCCCGGAAATGTCCCCGACCACCAGCGCGATTTTGCCGCCGTCGTAGGTGAACACGTCCGAAAAATCGCCGCCGACGGCGGCCTCGTTCGATGCGGCTTCGTAGAACGATTCAATCACGAGGGCGGGGGACGCTTCGGTGAGCGGCGTGTGCAGCAAAATTTCCTGCAAGGTCTCGGCGATGCGCCGCTCCCGCGCGTAGCCTGCCTGCAAGGCGGCTTCCGCTTCTTTGCGCTCGGTGATGTCGGTGGAATACAGCGCGACGCCGTTTTGCTGCGGGAACACGCGCACCGCAATCCAGCGGTTGAAATCCGTCAAGTACGCCTCAAAATCGAAACGCTGTCCGGCGCCGACGGCCTGCATGATTTCCGCCTCGAACTTGCGGTCCAGCATGAGCGGGTAAGCTTCCCAAAGCACCTGCCCGACAACCTCCGCGGGATCGTGTCCGGCGGACTGAAGGAACTTCACGGCGCTTGCGTTCATCGAGACGATTCGCCAGCTGCGGTCAAGCGTGACCTGCATATCGGTCATGCTGTCCAAAATCTCTTTTGTCCGCTGCTGCACTTCCTCTGCCTCGGCCCGCTGCGCTTCGGCTCGCGCCAGGGCAGCCCGCGCGTCTTCGGCGGCAATGCGCTCGGTGATATCCCGGATGAGCCAGCGCAGGGTCGGGGCTTCTCCCGGCAGACCGTGGTAGAGGGCGGCAGTGGCGGCGGCGGGAAACTGGCCCGACGGGCGGCGGCGCAGCCGGACTGTCAGCTCGGCGGCGGTCTCGGCGCTGGGCTTCGCCAGTTCCTGCAAGCGAGTCTGGAATTTAGTCAAGTCCGGCAGGACGACCAGCGTGCCGAGGCTGCGCTTTCGGAGAAAGCGCAGCGAGATATTCAGCAGGCGGGACGCGGCCCGATTGGCTTCCAGAATGACGCCGTCTAGATCCGTCACCAAATAGCCGTCGGGCGCGAAATCGAACAAGTCTTGATAGCGCTGGCGCTCGGCCTCCAGGCGCAGGCGTCCATGCGCCAGCTCATCGTTCTGCACCCGCATTTCTTCGTCGGCGACTCGCAGCTCTTCCATGGAAGATTGCAGCTCTTCCAATGCCTGCGGCAGCAGGCCGCGCGTGCGCGGCGGCTTTTCGGCGGGCGGGGTTCCGTTTTCGGGGGTGTCGGGCAGAAACGGCATAACAGATGTCCAGACTATAAACGACTAAAAAGTTTAAGGCTGCTGTTCCATCAGCAGAATGACGCCCTCAATAACTCGCTCCATGCCAAGCAGAGGCGAAATCGTAACGCGGCAGGTGAACGACTGGCCGCGCCGGTTGCGGCTTTCCAGGGTTAAGTCCCGGTGCGCCGAAGCGCCGGAAAGGCAGGCTTGAATCAGCGGCAGCAGCGCCGGCACGGGCAGACCGAAGTCCAGGCCGGCGAACTCCGCGCCCTGGACTTCATTAGGGCGCAGGCCCCACAGCTCCGACGACTGGGCGTTCCAGATCTGCACCCGCAGGTCGGCATCCAGCACAATGACCCCGCCGCGCAGACTGGCAAGAATGCTTTCCATAAAAGCGTTGACTTGGTTCAGCTCGTCCGAGCGCTGGTTCAGCTCCAGGTTGACGGTTTGCAGTTCTTCATTGATGGACTGGGCTTCTTCCGAGGTCGTTTCCAGCTCTTCGTTGATGGACTGCAATTCTTCGTTGGTCGTTTCCAGCTCTTCCACGGTGGATTGGAGTTCTTCGTTGGTCGTTTCCAGCTCTTCATTGGCCGACTGAAGCTCCGCATAAGCGGTTTCCATCTCGTGGTTCGCCGCCTGCAATTCTTCCGACAACTGCCGGGAGCGGGTCACATCGGTGAACAAAACGGAGACGCCGAGCGGAACGCCGTTTTCGGACAAGGGAACAATTAAAGCTTCCAGATAAACTGATTTCGTGCCGCCGCTGATCCAGGGAACGTCTTGGACACTGACGGTTCGCCGCTCGGTCTGCGCCGTTTCAATCCGCGACCGCAGCTCCACCGGCCGGTACGAAATCTCCAAGTCCCGCAAGGGCCGCCCGATGTCGCGGGCGCTGAGGTGGAACAAGGCCCGCGCCCGCTCGTTGACCATCGCCAGACGCCCGCTGATGTCCAGCACGATCTGAGCGGTCGGCGTGGTTTGGAACGCCGCTTCCCACAGCCGCAGCGGGTCGTCCGGCGGCAGCGCCGCCGCGTCCAAGCCCGACTGGGCCATCAAGAGAAGCTGGTCGCGCAGGCCGGATTGGGTGACTTTGACGAATAGGCGCCGCCGCAGATCCAGCGGCAGAAAAAAATTGGAGTGGGCGAACAGCATTTCCGCCTTGCCGAGAAGCAAAAAGCCGCCTTCGCGAATCGCGAAATGGAACCGGGCCAGAATGCCGGCCTGCACTTCGGCGTTGAAGTACATCACCGTGTTGCGGCAGGCCAGCAGATCAATCCGCGAGATCGGCGCATCCTGCAAGAGATCATGCCGTCCGAAGATCAAAGAGCGGCGCAGGTCTTTGGAGAAAACAAACCGGTCGCCTTCCCGGTCAAAGTATTTTTCCAACAGGGCCGGCGGCACACTTTCCACCTGCCGGGCGGAATACGACGCCGACCGGGCCTGCGCCAGCGCGTCCTCGTCAATATCGGTGGCGTAAATCTTGACCCGTGCTTTGAACGCCTCCCAGCCCATTGCCTCCGCCAGCAGCATTGCCAGCGAATACGGCTCCTGGCCGGACGCGCACCCGGCGCTCCACACGCGGATCGGAGCATCATCGGTTTTGCCGGCCAAAGTTCGTGGAATAATTTCTTCCGCCAGATACTCCCACGCGGCAGTGTCCCGGAAGAAGGTCGTGACATTGATCAGAACGGTGTCAAACAGCCGAAGAAACTCTTCCGGGTGGACTTCCTGAAACTCGGTATAGGCCGTATAGCTGCCGCAGCCGGCTTCGCCGACGCGCTTGTCCATCCGCCGCCGCAGGCTGGCCCGCTTGTAGCCGGTGAAGTCAAAGTCCCGGCTGCGCTTGATGTATTCCAGCAGGCTCTCGAAGTCGGCCTCGGTTCCATACGGCGTGTCGGCGGGCGGGGCGGCATCGTCCGAAGCCTCGCCGTCCAAAAAAGCCTCTTCTTTATCTTCCTCGGCCACTAGGTTTTCATCGGCCATCAGGGTCTGCTCCGTTGTCGGCGCCGGACTGGGCAATGATCTGGCCGCCTTGCAGCACATCATGGACAATTCGGGCGCGGTTTCGGGCATCCTGTGCCTGATTGCCGAACTGAGTCGCCGAAAGCGTGTGGCCGCGCTCGGCGGCGCGGGATTGCAGGCGCTCGGCCATCGCCGCGCTTTCTTCTAAAGCCCGCAGCGCTGTCCAAAGCGCTTCTTCTAAATTTTCCGACTGCGACGCGAGCAGGCTCTGCGGCGAGTAAGCATGACCGACCCGGCAGCGATACCGGGTCAGCTCGCCTTCGGTGATTTCCCACAAAACGCCGTGGCAGTCCGGGCAGCTAAAGCCCGACGGCTGGCCTTCCGTGCGGTTGTCGAGCCTGCTCATGTCCGACTCCGCGACTTCAACATCCTCTTCCAAATTCGATGTCACAGGTATCCCCTTTTGAGCCGCCTGCTCATCCTTTATCTGCCTGCCAGCCGGGCCTTCGCCTGCCAGCCGCGCCATGGTCTGCGCCAGCCCGGCAATCGTCTCCACCCGGTCCACGGCGACATTTTCAATCGCGCTTGCCGGCATTCCGGTGAACAGGGCTTCTTTCGGGTCCTGCACCAGTGCAATGCCGCCGCGCGATTTAATCGCCTGCAAGCCGGAGGTGCCGTCGTCGAGCGTTCCCGTCAGCACAATCCCAACCGCACGCGGGCCGCAGCAGCGGGCGACGGACCGGAACAGCGTATCAACCGCCGGACGGTGGTTGTTCTCCGCCGGGCCGCGCGTCAGCCGAATCCTGCCGCCGCGCACCAGAAGGTGATGGTCGGGCGGCGCGATATAAATTCGGCCGGTCAGAAGCGGCTCGCCGTCTACGGCGTGCGTTGCGGGGAGCGGCCCACGCCGGCTCAGAATATCGGGCAGGACAGAATGGCCGTAGGCGGGAATGTGCAGGACAACCAGCACGGCGGCGGACAGGTCCGCCGGGAGAAGCTGGACAAGTTCAGACAGCGCTTCCACGCCGCCGGCGGACGCGCCGACGGCAACAATATCGTGCCTCTGGGGCATTTCACTAAAATTTGTTGGTTCTAAAGACATAACTTTGAAATCACCGACCCGTCGAACTGGTGTTTGTGTCCGCTTATTTTACAATCTTTTTGTCTCCGGTGTCAAGGAAGCCGAAGCACTCCACGCGGGAAGGGCAGACGCGGGAAGGGCAGACGCGGGAAGGGCAGACGCGGGAAGGGCAGACGCGGGAAGGGCAGACGCGGGAAGGGCAGACGCGGGAAGGGCAGACGCGGGAAGGGCAGACGCGGGAAGGGCAGCATTGCCGCTTTTACTACGCCCTTTTTTCAATTATGCCCGTTTCCATTCCCCTCCTAAACCCCGTACACGCTCCCAAATCCGCTGCCTCTGAGTCCAGATTTGCCCCGCCCTGCGGCATCTCAGCTTGCTGGGCTGGAACCAGCACGGCGGTAGGTCTCTTATTCCCGCCTTCCCCTCCTGCTATTCGAACCCGCAAAAAATTTAATCTTCGCTTAACATAAAAACGGCAGAATATGGTGTAAAATAAAACGTCTTTTATATAAAAATGTGTTACCCAAGAAAGAAGGAGCCATCCATGCCCCGATCCCGCAAGCCCGGCCCCACGTCCGGCTTTACTTTAATTGAGCTGCTCGTCGTCATCGCCATCATCGCGATTCTCGCCGCCATTCTTTTCCCGGTCTTCCAAAAAGTGCGCGAAAATGCCCGGCAGGCCGCCTGCGCGTCCAATATGAAGCAGATCGGCCTCGGCCTGCTGATGTACACGCAGGACTACGACGAGCATTTACCGTCGCCGTATGTTATGCAGCAGATTGACCCCAACACCAAAGATTTTGTGCTGGATGCTTACATCAAGAACTCTTCTTCCGCAGGAGCCGCGACTGCTTCTATCTGGACTTGCCCGGATCAATCGCTTTTTCCGATTCCATTGGCAGGTAAAGCGCCTATTCTGGACCGCTCTTATGTCCTGAACCTCTACCTCGTCGGTGCCGGGCCTGCCGACTGCGGCCTTCCTCACACGAACGGGAACGTGTCTGCACAATGCGGCAAATACTTCAGCCAAAACCCGAACATCGGTGATCCCGACTCATACTATTCGCGCCCCTCGGATGACACCGCCAAATGTTTCGGCAAAGGCGGAGCCTGCACCCCGACTCCTGTTTACTACGATGACACGCCGATTGGGGCAAGTGCTATCGTTTCGCCGGCGCAGACAGATATGCTCTTTGAGGGACTTTATCAAGATGCCAGCGGCGGCACCAACTACCAGGGAGTGCCTCCCACCGACGGCGACTGGACCGTCGCACAAGGACATTTCAATGGGCCAAACGGCGTGGCCGACGAGAAGCTGCACTGGTATTCTGCCGTCACTCCCGGTATAGCCCGCCACGGCGGAGCCGGCCTGAACAACTACTTGTTCTGCGACGGCCACGTCAAGGCCCGTCAGCCGGAGCCGGAAGGCTATGACATCACCAAGCACCTCCAAGACAACATTTGGCTGGCCCATGATGGCCGCGACGGAACTCCGCTCCCGACAACGCCCGGCTAAATACGCTTGATTATCCGGCCCACAGGTACCCCCGCCTGTGGGCCTTTTTCAGACAACAATCTCCAAAAGAACACCATAATATGCATCGTTTCATTTCAATCAGCCTTTGCCTTGCCGCACTAGCAACGGTGACTGCCCATGCCGATACGCCTTCGGCCAAGCCTGCTGCACCCACCACCACGCCGGCAAAACCGATGGGCGGTGACGAAGACAAAACGTACCCGGCCCAGGCCAGCGTCGCGGCGAAGGGACCGTTCGGCACAGTCGCGGCGTCGGACAAATCCGTCGCGGCGGCGCTGGATGCCAAAGCGCTGGCGGACGCGAAGAAGCGGGTCGGCCAGGCGGGATCGTTCCAGGGAACCGTCTCGAAAGTCTACTCGCCTCGGAACCACAGCTTTGCCGCGCTGGATTTTGCGCCGAACTACCATGATGCTCTGACCGCCGATGTCGCGCCCGCCGATTATGCGAAGTTCCCTGACTTGACCCAGCTTGTCGGCAAGCACGTCCTGGTTTCGGGGAAGTTTGCCGCTCATGGCGAGCAGACTCAGCTTGCGGTGACAAGTCCTGACGGCATCAAGATTGTGCCGTAGGGAAGATTGGGAAAAGAGGGAAACACGGGGGTTCAGCCCCGTGTTCCCCCTCTTTTCCCAATCTTCCCCAAAAGCTTAACATTCCCTTAACATAACTTTCCAGCAAAATCATGTAAGATAAGACTGCTTTGAGAAAACTGTGTCTTCAAGCGCTTCCCTGTTGATTTAAGGAGATTATATGTTTCGTTCCCACAAACGCACTGCGTCAGGCTTCACCCTGATTGAACTGCTCGTCGTCATCGCCATTATCGCGATCCTCGCCGCTATTCTTTTTCCCGTGTTCCAGAAAGTTCGCGAAAACGCACGTCGGACGACCTGTACGTCCAACATGAAGCAGTTCGCGCTGTCGATTTTGATGTACGCCGGCGACAATGACGAGGGCCTCATGCCCGCGACCGTGGACTCCTGGTGCATCGGTCCCAAAACAGTCGCCATGAACCCCAGCCTGGTCGGCAAGCCGACCATCAGCGGAACGCAGGGGCGCGGGCCGCATATCTTCCTCGCCGGCTACGGCGCGTCCACCGGGATGTACGCCTGCCCTGATGACAGCGGCATCGGCAGCTTGTCCCAGAACCTGCCGGGGCAGGATTCGACCGGCGCGAGCGATCTGCATGGAAGCCTGACCAATATGCAGGGCGCGACTTTTGCCGACGCTTACGGCCACTCGTACAAGTTCACCAAAGAAAACTACTCCATGCAGAACTGCGTGGCGAACGGGGCGACAACGAATTGCAGCGGCGGGGTTCAGCTCACGAATAAAAACGATCTGCTGGTCGCGCTCGGCCCGCGGTCGGGGACCGATGCGCTCGGTAATCCTCAGTTCACAATCTCCACGGCAAATCCGACCCTGCCGCCGAGCGTCATGATGCTGAGCTACTTTTCTAATCCCGCCATGTCCAAGATCATGAAAGACCAGAACAATCCGTGGGACGCGCCGTTCACCACCAAAGTCGGCGGCGTCGCAACTCCGAACGGCCAGAGCGTGTGGCACAGCGGCGGCGGCAACTGGGGCTTCATGGACGGCCATGTCAAGTTTATCGTTTCCACGGACAAGACTGGGGCCAAGCAGGCGAACGCGACGACGATCAACGAGATCAACCGCTTCTGCGACGGCCCGACCGGCGCTCCTTATGCGGGCAGCACGGAAGCCTGCAACAGCGCCGGCATGGTTCGTCTTTCTCCGTAGTTCCTTATCAATCCCGCCCCGCCTTTCTCCCAGCTTTTGGGCGTAAAGCGGGGCTTTTCCACACCCATGAAACCCTTTATGAACATCAACTCGCTTCTGCTGACAGTCTCGCTCGGCGCACTTGCTGCCGCCCCATCGCTGGCTTCCACCACTGCGCTGCTTGCGCCTGCGCCGACGGCGTCTGCCGCCGTATCCGCTCCCGCCGACCCGGACCACTTTTTGTTTGTCGTCGGCGGCGACAACCGCTCGACGGGACACGGCTACCCGATGCCGCCGGTCTGGGCCACCATCTGCCGCGAGATCGGGACTATCCACCCGGCGTTTGTCCTGACCACCGGCGACGCCATCGAAGGCTACGGGGACACGCCTGCCGAGGCGAACGGGGAGTACGATGTCTTTTTGCAGGACGTATCGCTGTGCGGCGTTCCTGTTTACTGCGCTCCCGGCAACCACGAGTTCAGCCTGGACCCGGCCCTGCTCCCCGTCTACGAACAGCGCATCGGCAAGCTCTACGGCTCGTTCGACTACGGCCACAGCCACTTCATCGCCCTTAACTCCAACCCGGTCGGCGCGGACGGCACGGTCAAAGGCGGCTCGATGGACGATGCCCAGTTTGCCTGGCTTCAAGCGGACCTGGAAGCGAATAAAGGGGCGGTCAACACGTTTGTGTTCCTGCATCATTATATGTTCGGCCCGCCCGACCCGGATACGCCCACGGTGTCCAGCGGCTTTGTAGACATTGCCGCGCGGGACCGGCTCCATGCGCTGATGGTTAAGTATAAAGTCCGGGCCGTCTTTTGCGGCCACAACCACATTTACTACCACACCGTCCAGGACGGCGTCAATTATTACATTTCCGGCGGCGGCGGCGCTCCGCTGGACGCCGACCCGGAACACGGCGGCTACCTGCATTATGTGACAATCCAGGTAGACGGCGCAAAGATCACCCCCACCGTTCTTCAGCCGGAGCATCTGGAAGTGGCGTACCCGGACGGCGAGGGGAAAATCGGCCCCACCCAGCGGGTCTGGGCGACCAACACGAACTTCAGCCCCGTCACAGCTGATCGCATTGTCTTCCATGTCGCCGCCCCGCCCGCCGGGCAGACCCTCGGCGTGTCGTCGGTGCTGGCCTACAAAAAGAAGAATCGGCCCGGCGCCGCGTCCATCGTCTCGCAGTCGCCCGGCGTGCAGCCCGGCACGGTGGATGTGGTGGTGTCGGCCCTGCTGCCGCACGCGCGGACGGCAGAGATCACGGTGGGGCCGAAGTAGAAGCCCCCCGCCCCAATTCTGGGGAGCCAGAGTAAGAGAAGAGCCGGGAAAGACTAGCTCTTCTCCGTATTGCTTCCCAGAATTGGGGCGGGGGCGAAATTCCCCCAAATCCATGCTACAATAGCAGAAATAAAAGCCTGGAGACTGCCCCTGTGTTACGCTGGTCGCGTGTGCGGCTGTACCTCTCGATCCTGAGCTGCGAAGGACTGTTCGCCACCCTGCGCGAGCGGGTCCAATTTGCGCCGCCCCTGCCGCCTGCACCCAAAAAAGAGGAGCGGGGCGGGCAGACGCTTGCCATGCCCCGGTTCTATGACTACGCGGGCGCGATGCACGTCCACTCGACGTACAGCGACGGCGCAGGAACTGTGGAAGAGATCGCGGCGGCGGCGAACCGGGCCGGGCTGGATTTCTTGGTGCTGTGTGACCATTCCAGCTTGCAGGCGCACACCGACGGCAAGGACGGCTGGCGCGGGCGGACACTCGTGTCCATCGGGACTGAAATTACGACCGATGCCGGACACCTGCTGGCCCTGGATGTCCCCGAAAGCTTCCTGCCCGCGCCCCACGACGCCGAGCTGGCCCAGGCCGCCATCCAAAGCAGCGGCGGCCTGGGGTTTGTCGCGCTGCCGTGCGATTTGAAGGACCATTGGAAAGACTTTCGGCGGATGACGGACGGCATCGGCCTGGAAGTATTTAATCTCAGCGCCATCGCCCGGACCAAGATCAACCTGCCGACACTGGCGGAAGTCTGGCGGCGCTACAACAGCCGCAGCCCCCAAAAAGCCTTTAATCTCGTCGCCGCGCGTCCCGCCCCGGAGCTGAAGCTTTGGGACACGCTGACGGCTCCGCCGCAGCCCGGCCTGCCCGCCCGGCGCGTCGTCGGCATCGCGTCGCTCGACGCCCATGCCGTGATGAAGTTCGGCGGCCGCTCCTACCCGTTCCCGACGTATGAAGAGACGTTTCGAACGCTTCGCACTCATCTTTTGATGACCGAGCCGCTGTCGTGCGGCGAAGCGCCCGGTTCAAAGCGCAAAGCGCTGGAAAAAGACAATGCGCTGGTTCACTCGGCGCTCGCGCTCGGCCACTGCTACATGGCCTACGACAATTACGCCGACTCGACCGGCTTTACGTTTGAGGCAAAGCCGCTTGCAGAGGAAAGCAAAGCGCCGGCGGCGCTGATGGGCGACGCGCTGACATTTCCCGCAGAAACGGCACCCGGTAATTCTGCCTTTGTGCTGACCGCACAGACCCCGCGCACCCGGTCGCTGGTCCGGCTTTATAAAGATGGGCGGCAGGTCGCGGCATCACGCGGCGGACGCCTGGATTATTCGGTCACAACGTCCGGCGTTTACCGGATTGAAGTCTATCTCTACCGGCAGCGCATCGGCCGCATGTGCTTCGGCGCGAAGCCGTGGATTTTCAGCAATCCGATCTACATTCAGCCCGCCCCGGTGCCGTCCGCCGCCGCTTCTCCCATGCCGCGAGCAGACGCTTCCGCACAAACCCGCGCAAATTAATGCTTTATTCTCCCAAGTCTTAACATTCTCTTAACATAAGGCAGGTAAAATCGCCGCGTCAGGAACAGGCCGCATCATTTGCCGCGCCAAGTTCCCGCACAAGTGATCGATCACTGCCGAAGGAGAAATAACTACCCGATGATGAAATCATTTACAAGAACACTGAAAGCGGCGACGCTTGCCGCACTCGGCCTCGCCCTTCTGGGCGGCGGCTCCGCCCACGCTCAGCTTAACGGCGCGGGGGCGACTTTCCCGGCCCCTCTGTACCTGAAATGGTTCCAGGAATACAAGGAGCAAACCGGCGTCCAGATCAACTACCAGGCCATCGGCTCCGGCGGCGGCATCAAAAACATCACCGGCCATGTCGTGGACTTCGGCGCGTCGGACGCGCCCATGAACGCCGACGAGCTGCGCGGAGCGCCCGGCATCCTGCACATCCCGACCGTTGCCGGTCCGGTCTGCATCGCCTACAACGTCGGCGGCATCCAAGCCGGCCTGCGCTTTACCGGAGACGTCATTGCCGACATCTTTGAGGGCAAAATTACGCGATGGAACGATCCGCGCATTTCCAGCCTCAATCCCGGCGTCAAGTTTCCCAATATCGCAATCGCAACAGCGCACCGCTCGGACGGCTCCGGCACGACGAACATTCTGACCACCTATTTGAGTGATGTCAGCCCGTCGTGGAAGGCTAACGTCGGCGCGGGCAAATCCGTTCACTGGCCGGTCGGCCTCGGCGGCAAGGGAAACCAGGGCGTCGCCCAGTATATTCAGCAGAATGAGGGCGGCTTCGGGTATATTGAGCTGGCTTATGCCGTGACAAACCATATCCCGTATGCCCTGGTCCGCAACGCGAAGGGCAAGTTTATCTACCCCAGCGTCGAAAGCACGACCCTGGCCGCGTCGGGCGTTTCGCTGCCGGCGGACTTCCGCAAAGTGATTGTCAATACCGAAGCGCCGGGCGGCTACCCGATCACCGGCTTCACGTTTCTGCTGGTTTACAAGAACGGAACCAAACCTGCGATGAAAAAGTTCTTGGAGTGGGCCTTGACGACCGGGCAGAAAGACGCCGCGCCGAGCCAGTACGCGCCCCTGCCGGCGAATGTCCGCACCCGCGCCCTGGCCGCCGTTGCCAGCATTCAGTAGAAATCACTGTCGTTTCAAGCTGATTTACTTTCCCCTGCGCTTGCCGGCAAGCGCAGGGGAGAGACTGTTTTTGGAGAAGCAAGACTTATGGCTGACCGCGCTCCCGGCATTCCTCTCAGCAGTACGCCGCCCACCGCGAAGGCGTCCGCTCAGGTTCGGCCCAACCGGGTCCGTCCGGTGTCGGCGGCTGCCCGGATCGGCGACGCGCTTTATTCCGGCGTGACGTTTCTCGCGTCACTTTCCATTTTTGTCATTATCCTGTGGCTGCTGTGGCAGCTTTATTCCGCTTCCCGGCTTTCCATTCATCATTTCGGCTGGAGCTTCGTTTCCGGCTCGGACTGGAACGAAGAAACGAACAGCTTTCACGCGCTGCCGTTCATCTTCGGCACCCTGTATTCTTCCTTGATCGCGCTGGTGTTGGCCGTCCCGGTTTCGGTCGGCGCAGCCGTCTTTTTGTCGGAGCTGGCCCCGCGCTGGATTCGCACCCCGGCGACGTTCCTGATTGAGCTTTTAGCCGCCATCCCCAGCGTCATTTACGGGCTTTGGGGCATTTTTATCCTGATCCCCTTTCTGAAAATCGCTGTTGTCGCCCCGGTTGAGAAAGCAGACCTTGCACACAAGCGGTTTATCGGCGGCTTGTTTGAAGGACAGTCGGCGGGGTACTCCATGCTGGCGGCGGGCGTTTTGCTCGCCATTATGGTCATTCCGTTTATTACAGCGGTGACACGGGACATCCTGCGGGCGATCCCGCGTGCCCAGCGCGAAGGCTCGTATGCACTTGGCGCGACCCAGTGGGAAACGATCTCAAAAGTCGTCATTCCCTACGCGAAATCAGGCATCATCGGCGCGGTCGTGCTTGGGCTGGGCCGGGCGCTTGGCGAAACAATGGCGGTCACGATGGTAATCGGCAACCAGTCGCCAAATACGGCGTCGGGGATCTCGTTGTCCCTGCTGTCATCGGGCTACACGATGTCGAGTGTTCTGGCGAACAAGTTCAACGAGGCGACGCCGGGCCTGAACCAATCCGCGTTGTTTGAGATCGCTTTGGTACTGTTCGGGGTTACGATTTTAGTCAATATCGGTGCGCGTCTTTTGGTCTTTTACACAGCCAAAGACGTACAGGGGCGGAAATAATGAGCGTTGTCACTCCTGAAAACGGGCGCATGATGACCCCGCGTTCCGGCAATGTCGCTGGGCGGAAGTTCGTCAACCGCCTGATGCTGGTTTTATGCATCTTAGCGGCTTCTCTTGCCGTCGGCATTCTGGGCCTGGTGCTGTTTTTTCTGCTGTCCAAAGGCTTCAGCTCGCTGCATCTGCGGCTGTTTACCCAGCTTCCGAACAACATTGACACTGCCAAAGGCGGCATGTCTCAGTCTATTTTTGGGACGCTGGTGCTGCTGGGGATCGCGTCGGTGATTGGCCTGCCGCTCGGCATTTTGGGCGGCATTTATCAGCTTGAAGCGCACGGCAAGTTCGCGTTCATGGTCCGCTTCTTCACCGACGTGCTGAACGGCATCCCGTCCATCGTCATCGGCATTTTTGCGTATGCCGCCGTGGTCTATCCCGCCGCCCAGCGGGCGTTAAAGTCCGGCGACGGCGGCTCCGGGTTTTCGGCGTATGCCGGCGGCTTTGCCCTCGGCATTCTCATGGTCCCGACCATCATGCGGACGACGGAAGAAATCCTGCGCCTGGTGCCGATTTCGCTGCGCGAAGGCTCGCTCGCGCTCGGCGCGACCCGCTGGCGGACCATGTGGAGCGTCGTCCTGCCGGCAGCCAAAGGCGGCATCATCACAGGCATCATGCTGGCGCTGGCCCGGATCGCCGGCGAGACCGCGCCGCTGCTGTTTACAATTTTGGGTTCCGAGTTCTTCGCCACACACACGATCCTCGGCGGCAAGCTTCATGTGCCGACCTTGAATGCCCCGATTGACGCCCTGCCGCTTCGCATCTACAACTACTCGCAGGATGTTGACCCGAACCACAACGCCCAGGCATGGGCTGCCGCCGTGGTTTTGATTACGCTCATTCTTATTCTCAGCGTTGCCGCCCGGTTTGCGACGCGCGGCAACGTCATGGAAGAAAAATAGGAGAATTCTCATGGCCGAAGGCTATTCCAACGAGCCGCTTTCCCTGGAACCCAACCGGGTCGGAACCCCGTCCGGCAGCGTCGCCGACCTGGCCCGCGCTCAGAACCCGGTGTCTACGACGCCGAAGGTAGTGGCGGACAACGTGGACTTTTACTACGGCGATTTTCAGGCGCTGAAAAATATCAACTTGGTCGTTCCCGACCGGCAGATCACCGCGCTGATCGGCCCGTCCGGCTGCGGCAAGTCTACGTTTCTGCGGACCCTGAACCGCATGAACGATCTCATTGACGGCACGCGCCTGACCGGCACTATCACCGTGGACCAGGACAACATCTATGACAAGGGCGTAGATGTCGTGGATCTGCGGAAGCGGGTCGGCATGGTCTTCCAAAAGCCGAACCCGTTCCCGATGTCCATTTACGACAACATCGCCTACGGCCCGCGTATCCACGGCACGACCAGCCGCAAGAAGCTGGGGGAGATTGTCGAGCGCACCCTGCGCGGCGCGGCCCTGTGGGACGAAGTCAAAGACAAGCTGAAAGCCTCGGCCTTCGCCCTCTCCGGCGGCCAGCAGCAGCGGCTCTGTATCGCCCGAACTTTGGCCGTCGAACCCGAAGTCATTTTGATGGATGAGCCATGCTCTGCTTTAGACCCGAACTCGACGTTCCGTATTGAACAGCTCATGGAAGACCTAAAGAAAGACTACACGATCATCATTGTCACGCATAATATGCAGCAGGCCGCGCGTGTCTCCCAGCGCACCGGCTTCTTTCTGCGCGGCGAATTGAAAGAGTTCGGCGACACGGACCAGATCTTTACCAATCCGAAAGACAAAGACACCGAAGCCTATGTTTCGGGCCGGTTTGGGTGAAGAACCCACCTCCTTGCTTCGCAGGGGTCCTCCCGAAGCGGGAGGACAAAGAGTTTTAAGCGAGCTTGTTGTTTCTAGCCTCTTGTTGTTCCTAGCCTCTTGCCCTTCCCGCTTCGGGAGGGGAGGCCGAGGAACGAGGCGGGGTGGGTTCTGTTGCTTTCCGTGCTATAATAACCCATGCCCGGCCTGCAAATCATCCTCTGCGATACCTACCTGCCGCTGGTGGAAGCCTGGCAGGTCTATTTCCCCGGCCTGCCCAACGTCTCCATCACCTGCGACAGCATCTTCACGCTGGAAGCCGACGCCCTTGTGTCCCCCGCCAATTCGTTCGGACGCATGGACGGCGGCCTGGACGCCCAAATTATTGAGTTTCTCGGCGAAGACGTGGAAATTGAAGTCCAGCAGATGATCCGAGACCGGCACGACGGCGAGCTGGTCGTCGGCCATGCCGAGGTCGTCATCACGAACGCCACCCAGTTTCCGTTTCTCGTCGTCGCCCCGACCATGCGCGTCCCGCAGAATATCAGCCGCACCGTCAATTCCTATTTAGCCTTCCGCGCCGCCCTGCGCTCCGTTCTGGCCTTCAACGAACTGCACGGCGACCCCATTCAGACCCTGCTTGTCCCCGGCCTCGGCACCGACAACGGCTTCATGCCGCCCCTCCGCGCCGCCCGCCAGATGCGGGCCGCCTATGAAGTCGTCATGCACGGCGCATCCCCTAACTTAGACATCTCGCTCGACGCCGGTGCCGACAGCGACGACAAAAGCAAAGTCCGCGCGAGTGAGGCGAAAGCTTGAAACTGGCACTGGAAGTGCCGGGGCCTGCCCCGAAATCATCCGAACCGGAACCATGACAGACCAGCAAGACCAATCACAAGCCCAATTTTCGCGGGATTTACTTGCGTGGTACGATGGGTGCAAGCGGGATTTGCCCTGGCGGCGGCTGGGGCATGACCCATATGCTGTCTGGGTGTCAGAGATCATGTTGCAGCAGACCACAGTGGCGGCGGTGATCCCGTTCTACAACAAGTGGATGGCACGGTTCCCGACGGTGCAGGCATTGGCCGACGCGCCGCTGGACGACGTGCTGAAACTCTGGGCAGGATTGGGCTACTATGCCCGCGCCCGGAACCTGCATAAAGGGGCGCAGCGAGTAGTTGCAGAATTTGGCGGGACCGTGCCGTCCGATCCGGCGACGCTGCTGTCGCTGCCGGGGATCGGGCGGTATACCGCCGGGGCGATTTTGTCTATTGCGTTCAATCTGGACGCGCCGATTCTAGACGCCAATGTTATTCGGGTGATGGCCCGTGTTCATGCCGTGACGGGTGATCCGAAAACGTCTACTCAAACGCAAACGGAGCTGTGGCGGCTGGCGGAAGCGGCCATTCCGAGCGGGCGGGCAGGGGACTTCAACCAGGCTCTGATGGAGCTGGGGGCGCTGGTCTGCGAGGCGGGAGCGCCGAAGTGCGGCACCTGCCCGGTCCGCGCGGAGTGCCGGGCGCGGGAGATGGGTGAGCCGACCGAGTTTCCGCAGTTTTCGGGAGTCAAGAAGTGGACGGATGTGGAAGATGTCTCGGTCGCCCTGCGTGACCCGACGCTCCCCGGCGAGACGCTGATCGTCCAGCGGTCTCCTGACCTGCCGCTGTGGGGCGGGCTATGGGAGCTGCCGCGCGGGACACGTCAGAACGGCGAGAGCTTGGAGGCTTGCGCCGCGCGGGCGGTCTGCGAAAGCCTCGGCGTGAGCGTGCATGGGCTGAGACCGTTTGGGGTTGTGAAGCACGTCGTCGCCAATCGCCGGGTGACGCTGCATGGGTTTGAGGCTGAGTTTAATGGGACGGTTTCGGGCGATGCGCGTCATGCCTGGGTTTCGGCGGAAAGCCGAACCGCGTTCGCGCTGGCGACGCCGCAAGTGAAGCTGATCGAACTGTTGTGGCAGCAGGACGCTCAGGGGCGGCTGGAACTCTGATGACCATTGCCATTGCCCTTATTCTGCACCCTGATAATGGCATGATTCTGATCGCACAGCGCAAAGACGGCGTTCACCAGGAGAACCTGTGGGAGTTTCCCGGCGGCAAGTGCCTTCCCGGTGAAGCGCCGGCGGACTGCGCCGTGCGGGAAACGCGCGAAGAAACGGGCCTGGAAGTGGCTGTTCTGGAAGCCTGGCCTCAAATTACGCACACTTACTCGGACCGCACTGTCACGCTGCACCCGTTTTTGTGCCGGGCTGAGACTGCCGATGCCCAGCCCAGGGAAAGCAAGCGCGTCCTCTGGGCCGCACCCGCCCAGCTCGCGGATTACCCGTTTCCCGCCGCCAACACGCCGCTTATCAAGTGTCTGCTCGGCAATCCACGCGGCATTACCGGGTAACGGCGCTTTGTTGGCTCTCCTATAATGGAAGAGTATGAACGAGCTGCTTTTCGCCAAACCGCGCGTGTTAATCGTGGACCACGAGCCGATGGGCCGGACCCTGCTGGACGCGGTTCTGCGAACGGAAGGACGCTACGAGGTGCTGACCGCCTGCGAAGGGCGGCAGGCATTGGAAACGGCGCGAACGGCCCGGCCTGACCTGGTCCTGCTGTCCCCGCTGCTTCCCGGCGACTTCGACGGCCTCGCCGTCTGCCGGGCTTTGCGGGCGGAAAAACGCACGCGCCGCATTCCCATTCTCCTGATCATGCCGCAGACCACGGCGCAGGACCGCGTGCAGGGGTACGAAGCGGGGGCCGACGATTTCATCACCAAGCCGTTTAACCGAGTCGAGCTTTTGGCCCGTGTCCGGTCGCTCCTGCGGATTAAAGCGCTGAACGACCAATTAGACGAAGCGGAAGATGTTTTGTACTCCCTCAGCCGGGCGCTGGAAGCACGCGAAGGCGAAGGGGATAATGGCAGCACGGAGCGGGTGACGGCGTATGCCCAGGCGCTGGGCCGGGCGCTGGAGCTGCCCGATGAAGCCCTGCGCCTGCTGGGGCAGGCCGCGATGCTGCGCGACATCGGCAAGATCGGCCTGCCGGACCGGCTGCTGCAAAAGCCGGGGACGCTGGACGCCGGCGAGCGGCAGACCATGCAGGCACACGCCGCGCTGGGCGAGCAGATCATGGCCCCGCTGCGCTCGACCGCCGCCCTGCTGCCGATTATCCGTCACCACCACGAGCGCTGGGACGGCAAAGGCTACCCGGACGGCCTGGCCGGCGACCAAATTCCGCTCGGCGCACGGATCATCGCCATCGCCGATGCGTATAACGCCATGCTTTCTCCTCGCCCCTACCGGGCGGCCCTGACGCCGGACAAAGCGCGTCTGACACTGCTGGCCGGCGCAGGCCGTCAATGGGATGCTCGTTTGGTATCGCTGTTTGTCGCCTGGGCCTCCTGCCCCCGCCCCGTCCCCGCCGCAAAATAATCTCCTCCGTCATTTACCGCGGTGCTTGAAAATCAGCTATTCTGGGTACTAACCCAATTCAAGCAGCCATGCAGTCCAAATAATTTTATATAAACGTAAGTTATATTACTGAAAATACACGAAATATTTGTGACAATTAAGGGCTTGGTTCCGTAAAAGAAGAACAAAGTCAAGTGTTTGTTGGAACTCAGGCTGCGCTGAGTGTGTTTAATTATCAGTAACTTATTTTTTATGCGTTGACTTTATGTGTTGACTGTGTGACTGGGACAAAGGGGACATCAATGGCGAGCAATACGGCATTACGAGACAATTTAGAAGCGGCAGCGTCGCCGCACGGCCTTTCCGCGTCCAGCGACCGCCGCCAGGGTTCGGATTACGACGAGTCGCCGCTGGCGGCGGGCGGGGCTTTAGATGACCCCGATGCGATCCGTTTCCTTGCGCTGGCCGCCGGTGGGGACGACGACATGAACAGCCCGATGATGGACGCCGCTGCGGGCGACGATGAGGCGGAAGAACTGGCGGAAGACGAGCCGCAGGAAACGGTCTACGCGCCGGTGGAAGAGAACCCGCGCGACGAGTCGCTTCAGATGTGGATGCGGAAGACCAAAAGCACGAAGCTTTTGAGCGCGGCTGAGGAAATTGACCTGGCGCGGAAAGTCGCCGACGGCGACCAGCGGGCGAAGGACATTTTGACCGAGGCGAACCTGCGCCTGGTCGTTTCCATCGCGCGGCGCTACTCGGTTCCGGGCATCAGCCTGGCGGACCTTATCCAAGAAGGCAACATCGGCTTGATCCGCGCCGTCGAGAAGTTCGACTACACGAAGGGCTACCGGTTCAGCACCTACGCCACCTGGTGGATCCGCCGGGCCATCGCCCGCGCGGTCATCAACCAGGGCCGGACCATCCGTATTCCGGTCTATGTCGCCGAGACGATCCATAAGCTGGTCCGCACTGAGGGCCTGCTGCGCCAGCAGCTTTCGCGGGAGCCGACTCAGGACGAGCTGGCCGCCGAAATGGAAGTGCCGGTCGAGCGGGTGAACGAGATCAAGCGGATCGCGTCCGAGCCGCTGTCGCTGGAAACGCCGGTCGGCGAGAAGGACTCGGCACAGCTTGCGGACTTCATCCAGAGTAACGCCAACCAGTCGCCGTCGGACGCTGCCGTGAACCTCATCCGCCGCGAGCAGCTTGACACCGTGCTGGACAAGCTGACCCCGCGCGAGCGCGACGTCGTCCGCATGCGCTTCGGCCTCGACGACGGCTACGCGCACACGCTCGAAGAAGTCGGCCAGCGCTTCGCCGTCACCCGCGAGCGCGTCCGCCAGATCGAGCTTCGCGCGTTAAAGAAGCTCCGCCGCATGGGCCCCGTCGACATCCGGGCCTAGCAAAAAAGCCTCCGTTCTGAATGAGCGGAGGCTTTTTCTGTAGGAGGGAGGCTAATATGAGCGAAGAA
Organism: Capsulimonadaceae bacterium; assembly: GCA_965277885.1. Taxonomy (GTDB): domain Bacteria; phylum Armatimonadota; class Armatimonadia; order Armatimonadales; family Capsulimonadaceae; genus JANXMY01. The sequence goes on from CBDIDS010000003.1 coordinate 3,711,211, forward strand.
CCCACTGAGACGGACCCGCCGATACATCAGTTCCAGCCGGGCATGGGTAACCATCCGCTTTGGCAGGAGTTCATGGACATCTTGAAAGAGAACCGTGAAGCCGATATTGCAGAAGCAAACCGTCTGGCTGACTTAGAAGAGATGGACCGCGCTCAACTGAAACTGCCACTGTAATCCATGGGCGTTTTGGACGAAAGATTTTTAGCAGTACCCTTTTATATATCCTTAAGCAGTTGCGGCCAGTATCCGCCCTCTGTCAACACCGCCGGGTCTGCCTCATAGATGCTTGAAAGTGCCTTCTCTATCAACCTCGCAGGCACCGCGCCTTCATAAAGTTCCGCGTCTTCCCCTTCTTCCTGCCAGTAGCGTTCCAACATCTCTTGAAAGATCAAGATGCACTCCGCGAGATGTGCAATGCCGGAGTTAATGAAACTGCCTGATAAAGCTGGGTTCATAAAACTTTCGTGATCAACAAAAACCACTTTTTCGTGGTCCTGGCTGTCTAGGCAGATGGGGTTACCTCCGCCATCGGATCCTAAGTAGATATACCTGTTGAGGCGTTCGTAAACATCAGGTTCCCAATCGCCGCCTTTCCCGTAGCAACCGAAAACATTGCTGACACGATCCAAATTCTTTGACAGATCAAATTCAAAACCCCAAGACCCTCCGTCCGGCAGACCCGCCTCAGTAAGAAATCGGCGCGTTGAAGTAGAAATGGTTGCGTCCAAAGAAGAAGGCGACACAAGGCGCATATTTTCTGTATTGCCGGTGCGAGTCGTATGTTCATTCCATCTGCGTACAAATTCGTCTGGTTCCATCACACCTTCCCCTCGTACATATTTTTTAGTGCCAGTCGGTCTGCTAACCAATAACGACGCTCGCTACTTTCGGCGACAGCTCCGACTGCAAAATTGCCGGCACTTGCGAAAGGTCGTCGCACTGATAAAGAGCGTCGGCATGATGCTTGCGGACGAGGATGCCCGGTATGCCTGCCGCCGCTGCCCCCGCGATGTCGGCGACCATGCTGTCACCGATCATCCAGAGGCTTTCGGCGTTTCCAACAGAGTCAAGAACAGCGCGATATGCCTGCGGGTGCGGCTTCTCGTACCCTGTTTCGGCAGAATTGAACGCTTGAGCAAAGAATTGATTTATTTGGAGATGCCGCAGCAGCACAGACAGTTCCGGGACGTGGTTTGAGAGCAGCAGATGTGTCCAGCCTGCTTCAGAAAGCTGAGTGAGCGCAGGAGCGGTGTCGTCGTACAAGCGCCACTGCTTTGAGCCTATGTAAGCGAACCGCACTTCCTGTGCCATGTATTTTGCCTGGGCGGCTTCAATGCCGACAGCCGCGAAAGCCCTCTCAAAGATGGGGCTGAGGTCGTCCCACCACTGATCGGCGTGCCTAACAGAATACGACTGGTGCGGGGCGTGCCACGGGAAGCCGGTCTGAATATGTGGGCGGACATGGTCGGCAGTGGCGTCACACTCCGGCGCGTGTCGGCGCAGGACTTCCACCATTGCGCCCGTCCATCCGCCCTCGCGGTATCCCAGTGTGCCGTCGAAATCCCAGACGAGGTACTTCTGCATTTCACGCCTTTGGTGCAGTCATGCGCCGGTACAGCCAGTAGCCGACAAAGGGGCTGATAACCGCAATGCTGCCGAACCAGAGCCGGAAGCCGAGCGGCGTATGCGGTGAAGCGTTAAGCAAGACCAGTGCGCTTCCTGCCTCAATAAGCATGACTGATGTTATCGGCAACATAAATGGCTTCATCGTATCTCCTTGCCATTATCCTGCGAGGCGTGGGCCTCCCGGCTTCTGCGTCGCCTCGCCGCGCGTTTTAGCTCAAGGTCCTGGGACTGCCGAAGCCAATAATCCCAAAGCAGATTAAGAACAAGAGAAAATGCCGCTGTTCCAAATGTATGCCGGAGTGAGCGTGAGAAGCAGAAGCTCACCATGCCCACCACAATGGCATTCACCTTTGCCTCAACGCAGATTTGACGCGGGGGAAGCGCTTGAAGCCGCTTCCGGTTCCGCCGGATCAACTCATTCATTCTGTCGCTCTCATACCTGCCGCAAAGCCGTCTACCACTTATACTTGATCTTAACTTCCTGCCAAGACTTCGGCCAAGATGGTTCAGGTGGTCCTTCCAGATCAGTGGTTACAGTCAATGTATGACTGCTGCTCCATTCTACTTTATCCACAAACTTGTATCCGCCATCCACTAAAACTGTTTCGTTATCCTTGTCTGATGTTTTGCGAAGACGAGCTTGACAATAGCTGCCGGCAGCCCCTGTGTCCACGTCATGCAGCGTTGCTGTGTAAGTCCCGTCAGGCGATACCGAAACCGTGTCGTGAACAACCGCCGGAAGGCCGAAGAAAAAGAAGTGGCAAAAAGTAAATGCTATGCCGCCGACTGTGATGCCGCAGGCACCTGAGACCATGATGGCTCTTTGTCGCTTGGTCATCATGCTACGCCGCCACCAGCGTTTCCAGCGTCTCAACCGCGCGGGTCTCGCGGATTTCCAGAGCTGTGATATTAGGCACGGCCCGGCCTTCTTCCCGGCGGAGATCAAAAACATCCAGAAGGGCATTACGGAAGTCTTGGATCGCTTCCTCGCGTGTGTCGCCGAGGGCGATAATTGCGGTATCTAAATCAGGGGCATAGGCACCCCAGCCGTCAGAAGTTTTTTCCACTCTCACATTCAATACCATTTTATTCCCCTTCGTGCCTGATAAATTCCGCTTAAAGAGCGCTGAATGTTGCCACGAAGTTTTTGGGGGCCTGGCCCATAAAGCCGGTGCCGGCGGCGATGCCGTCGGGCAGGCCGAACTGGTTGACGCCGTGGTCCTGGTCGTTCTGCGGGCTGGTATTGGCGTAGCCGGGGGAAATCTGGGCGGGATGCAGCCACTTGACATGGCCGTCGGCGAGGGCGAAATTGGAACCGTCGGTGTGCCGGGCTGGCCCCAGGCGCTGGTAGGTCGGGCCAGTGCGCGGCGGGTTTCCCATGCCGACGCTGGTGCTGGGGCCGGTGGCATACGCGCCGGAGCAGTTGTAGTCAATGTAGCCGTTGGAAGTGTCGCCGCCGTCCACGCCGGGCGACGCGCTGCCGGCGGTGGTGCTGTCGTCGGCGACGTTCAGCAGATCGGCCTGAGCGCCCTGGACTTCGACGAGAAGAACGGTGGAGGAGGGGGTATTCTGGCCGGACAGCGAGCCGCCGGGCTGGCCGCCGTCGAGGTTTGTGTTCATGCCGTAGGAAACGGGGTAATCTGTTTCGCCGAGGCCATTGAGGTTCTTGGCGGGGGGCGTCGGGTCGTCCGGGCATTTAAAGATGCCCGTGCTGCTGACATACGGATACACTTCCGATCCCCAGCCGGTGCCGGTCGGGTAGTGGACGCCCCGGTGGTCGGCGGGCATCCGCTCGTCGCTGTCCTGCGTGTACTGGACCAGCGCCAGACCAAGCTGCTTCATATTGGACTGGCAGGACGCGCGGCGGGCGTTCTCGCGCACTTTCTGAAAGACGGGAAACAAAAGCGCGGCGATAATCGCGATAATGGCGATGACGACAAGCAGCTCAATCAGTGTAAATGCTTGTCTGAGGTCTTTTCTGGAATGAAGAGTGTCGTGGACAGCAGGCATTGTGTTTCCTCTAGTGAAAGTAAGTCACAGAAAGTATAGCACATTGCCGGCTGTCCCGAAGTTTTTTAAGTCGCGGCGGGCTTCGGCACGTCGGGCGCGAACTGTTCAGGCAGCACGCAGTCGCCGCGTTTAGACACCAGCACGGTGACGCCCCACTGAAACAGGACCAGCAGGCGGTTAGCAAAGCCGATCAAGTAGAAGATATGAACGCCGAGCCAGATCAGCCAGGCTAAGATGCCGACAAACTTGACAAATCCCAAATCAATAATGGCATAGCCGCGCGAGACCTGCGCCAGATTGCCCTTGTCCCAGTATTCAAACGGAGACGGCGCGGCGCGGCCCGCAACACGGCTGCGGATCACTTTGGCGACATGGCTGCCTTCCTGCATGGCGGCTGGGGCCAGACCGGGCATCGGCTCCGGGTGGGGCTTTTTGCGGCCCAGCAGGTCCCGCACGGGGGCGGTCACGGCGGCGGTATCGCCGAGAACGAAAATTTCGGGATGGCCCGGCAGGCTCAGGTCCGGGCCGACTTTGGCGCGTCCGTCTTTGTCTGTCTCCGCACCGACCCACTTGGCGGCATCGGAGCCGATGGTGCCTGCCGTCCACAGCACGGTCCGCGCCGGGATGCGCTGCCCGCTCGCCGTGACGCCGTCGGCGTCAATCGCCTCGACTTTCGTGTTCAGGCGAAGTTCAATTGTCATGTCTTCCAAATGGCGCTTTGTCTTGGCGGCGATGTCTTCGGGGAATGCCGAGAGAATACGGCTTCCCGCTTCGACAATGATGACCTGCGCCGAGTCCGGCTTGATGTGCCGGAACTCGCCTGCCAGCGTCTGAGTGATCAGCTCGCGGATGGAGCCGGCCAGTTCCACCCCGGTCGGCCCGGCCCCGACCAGCACAAATGTCAGAAGTGCTTTCACCCGGTCCGGGTCAGGCTCCTGCTCGGCGGCTTCAAACGCTTGAAGAATTTTGCTGCGGATGGCGACTGCATCTTCGGCGGTTTTCAGGCTGGGAGCGATCTGCTGCCATTCCGGGTGGCCGAAGTAATTGTAATGGCTGCCGGTTGCAAGGATCAGCGTATCATAAGACAAGGAGCGCTTGCCCATTGTGATCTGCTTGGCCGCGACATCTACCCCGGTGACTTCCGCCATCAAAACTTCCGTGTTCTTTTGCTTTGCGAGGACCGCCCGCAGGGGCGCGGCGATGTCGTCGGCAGGCAGCTCGCCGGTCGCCACCTGGTACAGCATCGGCTGGAACAGATGGAAGTTGTTTTTGTCTATCAAAGTGACTTTGACAGGGGCGGCACCGAGGGCGCGGGCGGCGTAAAGTCCGGCAAAGCCGCCGCCGACAATGACAACATGATGCTGGGATGATTGAGACATAAAAGAACCCTTCTGCTTGCCGAATACAGCTTCATAGACACCCGGCATCTTTACCCGTCCGCCGGTCAAAGGAAACGCATCGTCCGACGCAGAAGGTCGGGACTCATGATTTTCCCGGAAGCTGCCGATGTTTAAATGTCAAAAGAATTTTGGTATAGTGTTGACAACAATGACATTGATGTTGTATAATATCATCAATGCCGAAAAATGATGAACTGCAAAAGCAGACCCTGCGTGTTTTAACGGAATTGGGGACGCCGGAAAAGCCGCTGTCGGCGCGGGCCGCCGGAGAAAAGCTTTCCATCGGCTACAACCAGATCGCGGACATGGCGAAAGGGAAGTCGCCGGGCGAGAAGACATTGATTAAGTTTGCCGGGGCGCTGGGCGAGGCTCCCACCGATTGGCTGCGCTATGCAGGCAAGCACGATTTCGCCAAGAACATCAGCAGTGACAAAGCCCAGGACATCCCGCCGGAGCAGCATTTGGTCCAGCAGATTGTCCGGGAGCTGGCGGAAGTGCCGGCGGAAAAACAAGCATTGCTCCGAAAGCAGATTTTGGCGTTGATCCGGGTCACCCGGAACGAGCATGAGAAAGAAGCAAGACCATGACGACATCAATGACTGTTGAAATGAATACGCGGCTGTCGAAGATCGTGGCGGGCCTTAGGGCGTTCTGGAGCCACATGAACGAAGGGCCGCAGGCGGAATGGGACCGGGCGTACCTCTGCTCGATGGCTCCCATGAGCGCGGAAGCCCTGCGCGGGAATGTGGAAGCAGGCCGCAGCCACAGCTAAGTTAGCCCCCCTGCCCCAATTCTGGCTCCCCAGAATTGGGGCAGGGGGCTTTTCGTACCTATTTGCTACAATCGCCGCATAGAAAGAAGTGAAGAGAAAATGCAAGCGAAAACGACGCCGTTTTCGGTTTATGGGGTTCCCGTGTTAGGGCTGGCCGGGCTGCTGGTCTGCCTCTGGCACCCGCAGGTGAACCTGGACATGGCGAGCAGAGGGTCGGAAACAACATATCTCGTCTCGCCCAGCCCGCGCCTCGACAAAAGCATGACGGTATTTTTGAAGCAGGAAGCAAAGAATGTGGCGTATAGCCGCGAGCATGACGGGCCGGCGCGGCAGGCAAAGACAATCGCAAACTACAATATCATTGCCCAGGAATGTACGCCTGCGGTCTTTGAAAAGACGCGCCTGCCGCCCGACATGGCGCTCTGACACGGTTCCCTGCCTATCTGCCCCGACGCCTCCCGGACGTCGGGGCATTTTTGTTGACGGCGTACTGCCTCCTGTGTTATAATGCACTACATCTTGACGATCAAGCGGAGCAGGGCGCGAAATATGGCACTTGGTAACGGCAGCAACGGGAATGGAAACGGGGGCAGCGGACACGGCAGTCTGCATTATGCCCTGCCGCCACTTGAGACGGCCCCGCGCCCGCGCGTGATGATGGGAAGCATTGTGCGCGGCTCTTTGCAGGCCGGAATGCAGATGAAGCTCTCCGGCTCGGTGGAAGAAATCCGCGCCGGCAAATTTGTGGTCGTAGACGGCGCGAAGCACGAGTTCTTCGCGATGATTACCGATGTATCGCTGGACTGCGTCGCGCCCGGCGTCCTCGCGAACCCGCCAAGCGGCGCCGAACCCGAAAACGCATTCCTGCGGCAAGTGCTGGCGGGCACTTCGGCCTACGGAACCGTGACGCTGAAACCCCTGCTTATGCGCGTGAAGGGCCTGGGGGGCGAATTTGAACCCGTAAAGACGGTACCGACCCATTTCAGCGGGGTGGGGGAAGCGACCGAAGACGACATCGCGGACATTTTCGGTGCGGAAACCGACGGCGGCAAGCATTTCCATGTCGGAGCGCCCCTGGACATGGAAGAAATCCAAGTCTGTTTGGATCTCGAAAAGCTGGTGGAGCGGTCAAACGGCATCTTCGGCAAGTCCGGCACCGGCAAGACGTTTCTCACCCGCATCTGCCTGTGCGGCATGATCAAGCACAAAAAATCCGTCAATCTGGTCTTTGACATGCACGGCGAGTACGGCTGGCAGGGGACAAGCGAGGAGCCGGGCCGGGCAGGCGTGGACGGCCTGAAAAAGTATTTCGGCAACCGGGTCAGCGTCTTTACGCTCGACCGAGAGTCGTCGGCGCGGCGCAAAGTGCCGATTGAGAATGACGTTCGCATCCCCTACAGCCAGATCAGCGTGGAAGATATTCTGCTGCTGGCCGACGAGCTGAATTTGAACCAAAGCGCCGCCGAGACGACGTTTCTCTTGGAGCAGCATTACAAGCGCCGCTGGCTGGCGACGCTTCTCAAGATGGACAGCGAGCAGCTTAAAGAATTTGCCGAGGCCAGCGGTGCAAACGCCATGTCGCTGAGTGCGCTCAAGCGTAAACTCGGCCGTATGGTAGACGAGTGCAAGGGCTTTCTGAGCGAAGAAGCCGACGATGCCGACGACGCCGTGAAGCAGATCATGGGGTGTTTACTCAAAGACATCAATGTCGTCTTGGAGTTCGGCAATTATCATAAGCCGCTGCAATATATGCTGGTGGCAAACATACTCACCCGCAAAATCCACGGCGAGTATATCAAGCTGTCGGAAGCCGCCCTCGGCGATAAAGCGAAGAAGCCGACGCCGCTGGTGATCACGATTGAAGAAGCGCATAAGTTTTTGTCGCCGCATTTGGCTCATCAAACCACGTTTGGGACGATTGCGCGTGAATTACGAAAATATAATGTCACGCTTTTAGTCGTAGACCAGCGGCCTTCGGGCATTGATTCCGAAGTCTTGTCCCAGCTCGGCACGCGCATTACCTGTTTGCTGAACGACGAGCGGGACATTGACGCCGTGCTGACCGGCATTTCCGGCGCAGCGTCGCTCAGAAGCGTTCTCGCTTCTCTCGATTCCAAGCAGCAGGCGCTTTTGATGGGCCACGCCGTCCCCATGCCGGTCGTCATCCACTCGCGCACCTATGACGACGCGGCGTTCAAAGCCAGTATGAACACGGCCAAGTCCGCCGCGCCTGCGAGATTGGACCTCAGTGACTGGAAATAAGACACGCGGACGGCACAGCCCGGATTGCAGACACAGCCCGGATTGCAGACACAGCCCGGATTGCAGACACAGCCCGGATTGCAGACACAGCCCGGATTGCAGACACAGCCCGGATTGGAAATCCGGGTCTTCGGTAAAGCGATTGTCTGCCTTCGCAGACATAGGATTACGACGCGGGCTTGTCTTCTGTCCGCGCAGGCGGACAATCGCTTTGCAGAAGCCCTGGATTTTAATCCAGGGACTCCTGCTCTTGGCCGCCCCCGCCCTGGCCCAGCTTCCTAATGGGACCGCCGCTGGGCCGGATTCAGGGCAGCCGCCGGTCTCAGCGCCCGATGCTGACGTGCCGAGCGCTTCCGGCCCTCAAACCGCCCCGTCCAAGCCGCTGCCATCAGTAGACATTGATTTTGGCCCCTCGTCCAGCTTTGCCAATCATCCGCATTTGGTAGCCGTGCATCTCACCTACGGCGGCGAGCTGACTCTCAGCGCCGATCAGGCCGATGCTGACTTCACTTCCGGCAAGGCCGGCACCCGCCGCGCCGCCGGAAATTATGACCTGCGCGGCCATGTCCGCATCCATGAAACCGACACGACGCTGAAGGCGCAGGAAGTGACGTTCAATGGGCGGGCGTCCAGCGGCGTCGCCGCTGATGCCGAGATTGACCGCTCCTACTTCACTATCCGTGCGCCGCGCATCGCCGGGACGCCGGAACTTATCACGGCCTACGGCGGCGACTTTACGACCGTGCCGAACGGCGGCCCTGCCGACTTTTACCTGCGCTCCCAGACAATCACGCTGGACTCGGCGAAGCATCGGGGGACACTGCGAAACGCCACACTGTACCTGTTAGGCGCACGGCTCGTCACGATCCCGCGCCTGACATTCGGCCTCGGCGGACCCGGCGGCGGGAGCCGGCGGGCGATTGCCATTCCGACCATCGGGTTCTCGTCGCGCTACGGGACTTTTATCGCCTTCGGCAGCAATACGCGCATTATGCGCCTGCCGTTTCAATACCGCCTGCTCCTGCCGACCCGCCAGTCGGTCCAAGCCGCCGTCACCAGCTCCCAAACGCTCTATACGCCGCGCGTGCATTCCGCGCCCCCCGCGCCGTACACGGGGCCGCCGACGCTGCTGGGCCGCATCCGCGCGGCGGCCACTGCCCCTCCCGGCCCGCTGCCGGAAGGCGATCCCCTGCGGTTTGTGGGCTTCCTGCCGGACCCGAACCCGATCCAGCTTTTTAACACGCCCTCACACGGCGGCCTGTATCTCGGCGAAGATTTGTCTACTCACATTGCTTCCAGTGGGCGGCTCCGCGACGACCTGTATGTCAGCCGCCTGCCGGAAATCAATCTCAGCGGCGACCTTCCACTGACGCCCGTGCCGAAAGCGCCGGTATACGGCGATCCGCAGTCGTTTCGGGCAAACTTGAAGCACCTTGTCCTCTATGCCCAGGCACGGGAAACGTTCGGCTACTACCAGGAACATTCGTCGTCGGCCTCCTCTGATATTTACGCTCGGCGCATCAGCCATCAGGCCGGCCTGGCGACGCGCCCGCTCCTCATCGGGCCGAACACGGTTCTGCTGCCGAGCATCTCCATCACCACAAACAGCTACAGCGGGGACAAGACCGCGTATCGCTACGACCAGATCAACATTGCCGTCAACCACTACTTTTCGCCGCTCACGGCGGTTGGGGTGCAGTTCCTCGCCAGCAGCACGAGCGGCGACTCGCCGTTCAATTTTGACGTGCTGGATACATCGCGGGAGCTGGACTTGCGGTTCCAGTCCGGCACCGCGCGTCTGGTTGCAGCAGGGCGTGTCCGGTACGACCTGGCGAGAGGCGGCGTCATTGACTATCAGGTGGCGATTGGCCCCGCCCTGCGCGGCTTCATTCCGGTCTTTTTCTACAACTTCCGCACCCGCAGCCTCGGCCTCGGCCTGCAAGTCAAAGGGCTGACGTTCTAGTGTCTCGCTCTTCTGCAATTGTTTTTCTTGACAACCGCGTGTAGTATAAGATATAATTCCCTTGATGTCCTCCCAATCTTGTCCCGCCTTCCGCGCTCGCGTCTGGACCGCTTTGCGTGCCTGGAGCAGTGCCTTTGTCCTCGCCGTCTTCGGCTCCGCTGCCGTTTATCTCCTGCCTTCGCCGATTTTGCCTGCCCCTGCCGTTCCTGTCTCCGTTTCCTTGCCGCCTGTCACTGCTCTGCGTGACGCTCAGATTGGAACCGACTTAGTCAACCCGAATGCGCCGCTTCTTGTCATACAAGAGCGAAAGTCGGGTGTTCCCTTTATTCTGATTGAAGGCGGCGTTCCGCAGACCCGCCGCTCGGCGTTCCGGTGCGGGGTAGGCCGGATGGTTCAGGACGCAGGGGCGCAGGCGGGTCTCAACGGCACGTTCTTTGTCGACGCTTCGGTCGCTGGAACCGACAATGTGCTGATTGGGCCGTCCCTGTGCGGCAACGAGACAAAAGCCGTTTTCAACCCGGAAGACCATACCGCGCTTCTTGTCGGGCGTCCGCTGGTGCTGCTGTCCAAAACGCAGACCCGGCTGGTTCCGTACCAGCCAAGCCTGATGGGAACTCAGCCCGATCTGGAGTCATGGCTGCCCGGCCTGACCGATGCGTTTCTCGGCGGTGTCTGGCTGGTCCACAATGGGGTCGCCGCCGACCGCGCTCAGATCAGCCAATTCAAAGTTCACGATGCCGAAGACCCGCGCCGCCGGGCGTTCTTTTGCCTGCTGCCCGATGGCCGCCCGGCGCTCGGCGCGACCACTTATGTGACGCCGTCCGCCAATCTGGCTTTGGCTTTGCAGGCAATGGGCGTTCACGAAGCGGTGCTGCTTGACTCCGGCTTCAGCACGTCATTAGTTTACGGCAAGAAAATTCTTGTGACCGGCCATACATCCCCCGGCATCCCCAGCCGCCCGGTCCCTCATGCCCTCGTGCTGTTCGGCAAGCCTGCGACTACTGCTCCGGCCCTGCCGCGCTCGGTGCTGGTGGCGAGCAGATAGGAACCCCTCCCGCCTCGTTCCTCGGCTCCCTCCCCTGTTAGGGAAGGGCCAGAATGCAATGGCCCTGAGCCTGCGCCAAGACGCAGAGGCTGGGCGGATAATCTTCAGCCCTTCCCTAACAGGGGAGGGAGCCGAGGAACGAGGCGGGAGGGGTTCCTAATCCATGCACCCGCTTCACCCGGTCCAAAAGCGCCGAAATGTCCGGCTCTTGGGCCGCCGTCGGCGGCGGGCCGAGTGGGTCGAGGGTTTCGGTGTCGCCGAGCCAGACCCCCAGTGTGCCGAGAACCCCGTAAGCGAGCGCTTCCAAGTCGTAGCCGCCTTCCAGAATGCCGACCAAATGGCCGGGGCAATGGGCATCGGCGATCTCCTGCAAGCTGCGCGAGAGGGCCGCGAGGCCGCGCACGGTCAAGCGCTCCCGGATGCCCTGGACGTAGCGGGAGTTGCGCCAGTGGGCGTCATAGCCTGCCGACACGATGACTAACTCCGGGCGATAGCGGCGGGCCAGCGGGCGCAGAACCGTCTCAAAGGCTTGCAGGAACCCCGCTTCCCCGACATCCGGCGGCAGCGGGACATTGACGTTGTACCCGGTCCCGGCCCCGGTTCCTATTTCCTCCACAGCTCCCGTGAACGGGTACGCAGGCGATTGGTGCGTGGAGAAGTACAGCACTTCCGGCGAGCCGTAAAAGCAGTCCTGAATGCCGTTGCCGTGATGCACGTCAAAGTCTACCAGCAGCACCCGTGACAGGCCATGCGCGGCAATCGCATGGGCGGCGGCGACGGCAGCGTTGTTGATGATGCAGAAGCCCATGGCCCGGTTCGGCGGCGCGTGGTGGCCCGGCGGACGAACGACGGCAAAGCTTGCGTCCATGCCGCCCGTCATGACGGCGTCTACCGCGCCGATGGCGGCTCCGGCAGCGGCCGTCGCGGCTCGCCACGACCCCGGCGACGCGATCGTATCTCCGGCATCTAAGTAGCGCCCGCCGCCCGCGGCGACTTCTTCCACAAAGTCCAGATACGCCGGCGTATGCACCCGCTCAAGCTGCTCGCGCGAAGCAGGCGAGACCGGCAGGCGGGTCAGGCGTTCGAGCATTCCCGTTTGTTCCAGCAGGGCGATGACCTCGCGCACCCGCGCGGGCCGTTCGGGATGTCCTTCCGGCGGTGTGTGTTCCAGCACGGCGGGATTGTAGAGCAAAGCGACTTTGTTTGACATGGGATTGTTTTACCCGGAATGAAGACCGTGCGTTTTAGGACCCTGCGTCAAAACGCACGGTTCCTCGCAACAAAACAGCCCCGCGCCATACGGCGCGGGGCTGTTTCTCAGAACGCATGAGCGGCGCTACTTGCGGCTTGTTACCAGCAGATGGCCCGTGGCGGCGTCGAACTGGACATTCGCATCCAGCGCAGCCGCGAAGAACGAAACAGGAACCATCGTCCGGCCCATCAGCAGGTACGGCTTGCCGTCCAGCGTGACCTGCTTGGCATTCACCTGGGCGTGGTTGTCGCCGAGGGTCAGCACAATGTTTCGGGTCGCGCTTTTCGCCCGGACCGTGCCGGTGCGGGACTGCCAGGTGAGCGTCCCGCCGCTCTGCTCGAAGATCTGGCGCAGGGGGCCGAACAGCACTTTGTTCTGGGCGACCAACGGCCGGTCCATTTGGACAGTGGCGTGGTCGAACAAAATTGTTTTCTGCCCTGCGCTTCGCAGCAGATCGCTCATCATGCCTGCCGGCAGGTGAACCCGCAGGGTGTGCATCTTCGGCGCGGCTTCCACCATTGGGCGCACGGCAGCTTTGAGATGAGTGGGCTTCGCGGCCAGCGGCAGCACATGGGGCAGGGCGACAAACGGCGAGGTCAGGTCATTGCCGGGCAGACGAATGGAAGCCATCTGGGGCAGGCGAGTCTTCTTGACAAACGACCGGGCCGGCGTCGCCGCCAGCAGCGCCTGCGCTTCCAGGGCGGAAGCCGGGCGAGCGACAATTGTCTTATCCGCCGAATAAAGCGGCTTGAAGGGGCGGACATGCGCCGTCCGAAGAGCTGATTGGGACGCAGGGGCCGGCTTCGGCGCGGCGAATGGGGTGGACAGCTCAGTCGCGAAATCCAAATTGCCGAAGTGCAGGCCGCTTGCGCCGGCGGCAAGCTGACGGACAATCGCTTCCGGCGAGGTCAAGCGTGGAGTAAGCGACGCCATCTGCGCGGGCGCAAGCCGCTTCTTCGGGGCGGCGAGAACAGGCCGGACGGCTTGGACGGGCATGGGCCGGATGGATTGGACGGGCTTCGGCGCATCCAGCAGATCGCGGCGGATGCCGGTCTCGCCGCCGGGGTTGTTCACATACAGGCGCAGGGTCTTGGCGTGGCCCACAGCGTTCGGCGTGTCGTTGTAGCCGTAGGCTTCAATCGTGTGGTAGCCGTTCGTCGTGGCCGTCGTGTCCCACTCGAACTCATACGGGGCGTAGTTGCGGAGGGTCTTGAACGTCTTGTCAATAAACAGCGAGACATACGGCGCTTTGCCGCTGGGGTCGGAGGCTTCGACGCGCAGGGTTACGACGCCCTGGACGCGGCCGTCGGGGGACGGGCTGACGAGCCGCAGGGTCGGCGGCAGGCCCGACGACAGCCCCGGATCAGCAGGCGTCACGCCCAGACCGCCCAGATGAGGCGCGTCCAGCGGAGTCGCGCCGGGGTCCATGCCGTTGAACGTAAACCGGCTTTTGGCTGACGACACTTCCTGGTCCGTGCCGGTCACGCGGATGACAATCTGATGGGTTCCGGCGGAGATCTGCCCGGCATCGACGAGAAACGACACGACGCCGCGCGTTTCCGGCGCGTCTAAAGTTTTCGTCGCGGCTTTCGCGCCGTCAATGAACAGTTCAATCGCAATGATCTGGTTTGCGGGGCTGCCCTGGTAAAACGCCGAGATTTCCACCGGCTTGACCCCCGACAAAGCCACATGGGGGTCCGGGCTGAGGATGGTGATGCCGAGGTCGCTTGCGCCGGGCGCGGCAAGCTGATGCGGCGCGGCATACGCCCGATGCGGGCCGACCAGGCTCAGGCCGAGAGCGGCGGCCAGCACGGCGGCAGCGCCGGTCAGGCCCCGAAGCGAGCGGGATGTGGGTGTCGAGTTCATCAAAGCCTCCAGGCAGATGGTGTGATAGGGCGTCTTGTTGTGTGGCAGTGCGCGTCGGCAGCGGGCAGAAGATGCGCGGAAATCGGCTGTAAGCTACTTTAACATAGGACGCCGAAAAAGTCAAGCGGTTTTTTCTCTTGCCGCGTCCGCGCCTTCGACAAGCGCAATCTCTGCTTCGGTCAGCCCGTAGAGTTCATACACCAACTCGTCAATTTGCCGGTCCAGCGTATCGCATTTGCGCTGCCAATAGTCGGTGTCGCGGTCGGTGAGCGCGTTCGCCCGTTCCTTCTTCGCCGCCAGCATCTGCTCCACCCAGTTCACCATCTTGTCATGCTTGGCTTTGTCGGCGGGGTTGGAGAAGTCAATAATACGAATAGGAAGCTGCGCCAAACTGAATATAGTTACTTGCGGAAACGAGCTTTTAAAGTCAGCAAACATAGTTTGCCAAAAAAACCGAGTGAGCAGAGAATTAATAAGTCCCAGCAGGTAGATTTCTTCTGTTAGATTTGCTGCTCTAATTGTGAAGATATTTCCGGTAACGGCTAATAGACCTCTTGCGTAATTGTTAGGCGGCAAGTTCATAGTTGTAAAGTGCGGCAATCAAGTTGAAGCGCAGGCCAAAGCGCTTGCGCCGGTTGCGGTAACGCTCCGCCAAGATGCGAAAGATTTTCAGGCTCCGAATGATGTGCTCAATCACGAACCGCTCCCGCGAAAGCTGACGATTACTCGCCTTCTGCTCCGGCGTGAGCGGATGATGCTTGCTCTTTTTCCTCGGCAGGCGGCTGTTGGAGTGCAGGTTCGCCAGCCCCAGATAGCCGCTATCTGCCAGGCACTGCGTCTTGGGCAAAAGCGGCAGGCGGCTCTCCTGGAACAGCTTGAAGTCCTGCTTCTTGCCTTCGCTGAAGCTGGTGACTAAGATGCGCTTTGTCTTCGGGTCGGCGACAACCTGCGCTTTTTGGGTATGGCGCTTCTTCTTGCCGCTGTACCAGTGCCGCTGTTTTTTTTCGGGCGCTCGACGGGGCATTCCGTGGCATCGATCACGATGACCGCAAACGAGAGGTCGCTTTTCGTCAATGCCTTCTTGCCTGGCAACGTAAACTGACCGGAACGCAAAAGCGCGGTTTCGATGGCGTGCACCGTGCGGCAGACGGCAGACTCGCTGAGGCCGTAGGTTTGCCCAATGTGAACAAAGGTGCGATACTCGCGCCAATACATCAGCGTCAGGAGCAGGCGGTCTTCCACCAAGTGCTTGGGCCTGCGCCCGCGCACGGGCAGATGCGTTTGGAGAGCCTCGCACATGTCTCGGAAGGTTGCGGGCCGCACACCTGTCAAGCGCTTGAAGACGCCGTCAGGCTTGGTTTTCAGGTCGGCATAGAACATGCCGTTAGTATACACCAATTACGCAAGAGGTCTATTGTGTTTGCTTGGGCACTGTACGCCAGCCATCCGCGCATCTGCTCCTCATAGGTAATCACGGAAGTGACAATTTCGGCATCGTCAATTTGGTCTAACCGCATTTGCAGCGCAAGCGCGGAAGAGTTTGCCTGTTCCAGCAGTGAAAGCATATCTGTGTCCAAAATTACCACGAGGTATCCTCATCGTCTTTAGGACGCAGCGACTCGCGATATTCGCGGCCCAAACGCATTGCTTCTTCAAACTCAGGATCATTGGCAAAAACGCCGACAACGCTTCTCCATCCGCGCGGTTTTGATTCTTCCTTGTTTTCAAGTTTCCGTTTGAGCGTTTCGAGTTCAGCCTCTATAAGTGCAATCCGGTCTTCTAAGGTTTGCATTGGTATTCACTTTCCTTTACCGAAAGAGCCGTAAGGCCCCGCCTTTCAAGGCTGGGGATATAAGGCTCTATGCCTTTCCGAAGGCGTGATATTTTGTGATTATTATACGCAAATCTGTGGTGTAATACAGGTATGCAGACAGTTAGCGTAAAAATCAGAGTGTACCCTACGAAAGCGCAAGCAACCACGCTTGAAACAACGCTGGATACTTGCCGCTTCGTGTATAACTCTCTGCTCAATGACCGCATGTTCCAGTACGAAACGGCAAAGGCTTCACCAAGTTGCTTTAGCCAGCAGAAAATGGTACCACAGTGGAGTAAAGCACACTCCGAAGTTAAAGCCGTCTACAGTCAGGTTTTGCAGAATGTCGCCGTTCGTGTAGACCTAGCATTTAAGGCGTTCTTTCGCCGCGTGAAAGCAGGGGAAACACCCGGCTTTCCCCGTATTAAGGGGAAAGGACAATACGATAGTTTCACCTTTCCGCAGAGTGGGTTCAAGATTGGTGCGTCCTCTGTCTGGCTGTCTCTGCAAGGCAAACAAACGCAGGTTAAAGCAAAGATACACCGTGCGATTATTGGCACGGTCAAAACGTGTACCGTTCGGCGATACGGCTCTAAGTGGTTTGTGTGCTTCTCTGTGGAGCAAGAAGATGACCTCCTACCGCCCTGCGCGGACGCTATTGGCCTTGACGCTGGCTTGAACTCATTCATGGCCCTGTCCAATGGCGAGTTCATAGACAACCCGCGCTTCTTTCGTCGTGATGAAAAAGCTTTGGCAAAGGCTGGACGCAAGCAAGCCAAAACGAAAAAGCGTTCCAAAGAGCGGCGCAAAGCCAACAAGGTTCTGTCTCGCATCCATGAGCGCATTCGTAACCGTCGCCATGATTTTGTGCATCAAACAGCACGGCGGCTAGTCAACCGGTGTGGCGTGATTGCGGTTGAAAAACTCAACGTCAAAGGCATGGTCAAGAACCATTGCCTTGCCAAGAGTATCAGTGATGCTTCTTGGTCTATGTTCCGAACTGTCCTCACGCATAAGGCTGAAAGTGCCGGGCGTGAGGTCATTGCCGTTAATCCTGCGTACACAAGTCAAGACTGTTCGGTTTGCGGCTACCGTCCCGATGGGCTGGAAGGCCGCACGAAAAAGAAACTGTCTGACCGCTGGCATAACTGCCCGATGTGTACGGCCTCTTTAGACCGCGATACGAACGCGGCTATAAACATCTTGAACCTCGCAAGAGGTAAGAGTCTCGATGGGATTACATCGAGTCAGGGAACACCTGTAGAAGCCCCTTGCTTTAGCAATGGGGAGTAATCACTTCGTCAGCATTGCTTGATTGGCGCCATTCATGCCCCAGTCTCATAGCTTCGTCGTACATAGGGTCATCCTTAAACCCCCCACGAATCTGTTCCCACCAGGGGATAGCTTTGTCTTGCTGCTTATTCTGCTCTTTTTCCTGCTTAAGCGTTTGCAATTCAGTTTCCACGGCGGTCAATCGCTCTTCAATCGTTTGTGCGGACATCAAACTATTCTCCTCTCAGTCATTCAGTCATGTCAGTATACCCGGACAGCCGGGGGCAGTTGAAAGGGAACATTTTTGGATAAAATAGAGACTAAATGGATAGGGATTGCCTGACGCAGAGCCACGCACGGGCCGAAAGAACGCTCCCATGATTGATACCAGTCCGGTGGAAGAACTAAAAAGCAGAAACGGCACGGCCCCCCGCTTTGTCGGCCCTTACGCCCTGCGGCGCGAGCTAGGCCGGGGCGGAATGTCCGTGGTCTACGAGGCGCGGGACACGCGCACGGACGGCGAAGTCGCGCTGAAGCTGCTGAGCGTCCCGCCGACCTTCACCGGCGCGGAAGCCGACGGGCTGGTGGCCCGGTTTGAGCGGGAAGCCCGGACGATGGCCCGGCTGTCTCATCCCAACATTATTTCCGTCTACGAAGTCGGCGCGGCGGACGGGCAGCATTTCCTCGCGATGGAATACCTGCGCGGGCAGACGCTGCGGGAGCGGCTGAAGCAAAGCAAGCCGGCGCTGGGCGAGGCATTTGCGATCTTGACCCAGGTCGCCGGAGCTATGGATGCCGTTCACGCGGCAGGCATCGTCCACCGGGACATTAAGGCCGCCAACGTCATGCTGCTGCCGGGGGGGACAGCAAAGCTTCTCGACTTCGGGATTGCCCGCTCGCCCGAAGAAGCCGCGATCACGAATGCCAATGCGGTCATCGGTACACCGGCCTACATGGCGCCGGAGCAGGTGCGCGGCGAGCCGGCCTCAGTCGGCACGGACTTGTGGGCGCTGGGCGTGCTGGCGTATGAGATGTTTGCCGGACACCCGCCCTTCGGCGGCCCGATTGTCGCGAATGTCCTGTTTCAAGTCACCAGCCGGCCGCCTGCCCCGGCCCCATTCCTGCCGAAATCTTTGGGAAAGGTGCTGCGCCGCGCTCTGGACAAAGATCCCGCCCGGCGCTACCCGACCGCCGCCGCGTTTGTTCTGGCCGTGAAGTCTGTCCTGCCGAAGTCTGTCCTGCCGAAGTCTGTCCTGCCGAAGTCTGTCCTGCCGAAGCAGACTCAGGTGCCTGCCGGGTCGAAGCCGACGCCATCTCGCCTGCCTTCGGTGCCTCGGTGGGCGCAGGGCGCGGCCCTGCTGCTTCTTTTTGCCGGGGCATTTTCGGCGGCGGCCTACGAGCGGCATCCCGCGCGGGCGATTGCGCCGAGGCAGGTGGCCGCTCCGGCGTTGCCGCTTCCTGCCGCGAGTGCTGTGCCTGCCGCTGCCCTGCCGGTCCCCATTATTCTCGCGCCTGCGCCACGCTCCGCCCCGCAGGCTGCCGGGCCGTACTGGGTGAAGGCAGATAAGACGCCCTTGGCTGCTGTGCCGAGTGCAGATGTTCCCCGTCAAGCTCCAGATACGCAAAACGCCGCTTTGCCTGCTCATGCGTCTCCCACGCAAGCCGGGGCGGAAGGCAGCTCATCCGATGCCGGCCAGTTTAACGGAAGCTCGGTCCCGCCGCGCTCTCGCCGTTCTGCTGACTCTTCAGCGGAAAGCGGATCCCAGTCAAACTCCGGCAATAGTTCGCAGAGCGCGGCTTCCGAGACGCAGCGCAGCGACGCGCCGCCGCAGACGCAAATTTCCGTTCAGGCTTCCATCCCGTACCAAGCTCCTTCTCAGCCTCAGTATCAAGCCGCGCCGCCGCCAGCCCCCGCGCAGGCTGCGCCGCAGGCGGCCACACTGCCCGACTCTGGAAGCGGCGGCTACGACCCGGAAGCGGCAGCCCGGCTCCGCAAGCGCGGCTGGTCCCAAAGCGGCGATGTTCCCGGTCCCTAACGAAGACGCATAGCAATGGAAAAGAATATGGATAAAGAAGACCGACTAGCCCAGATTGCCGGTAATCCCGATGAAACGCAGATTGTCAGCTTGAAGGATCTGGAAGAATTAGAGTATTTACAGCTCACCGGCGGCGACAAAACTATTTCGGAAAAAAGCCGCCGGGTTGTTCCGCTCGCCCTGGTGCTGGGACTGCTGGCGGCGCTGTGCCTGGCCGCTGTACTGGTCGCGCTGTATGTCCATCATGGGGCGCAGCCTGCCGCCGTTCCAGCCACTCCCCAAGGAGGGCAATGACAATGCTGTCTTGGAATTTGTCTTGGAATTTGTCTTGGAAATCGCTTGCCTGCACAGTTCTCAGCGCCGCTGTGCTGGGCGGAGTGGGGGCCGATCCGTCTGCCGATCCGTTTCCGACCATTGCCGAAGCAAATTGGACCGGCGTGCGCTTCATTCTTCTGCCGCAGTCACGGGCCGTGCAGCATTACGGCTACCAAGAGATGTACCGGGACACCGACAAAGAATTTGTCCCGCTGCCCTATGACGAGTTTGCTGGGCGGGTTGTGAGAGTTGTCGGAATTGAGCAGGGACACGGCCCGAACGGGGAAACGCTGGATGAAGCGGACCTGCAATTAGAAGACGACAAAAAGACAATCCATGGCGACATTGACGGCGGCTGCATGGATGATGCCGCGCCGCTGTCCGATTTGGAGACGGCCCGGACGCTGTATCGGGGGCGAGTTTTGTGGCTGGCGAGTGATCATCTCAGCACCTACGACCCGGCGAAAGATGTCTCCGATTCGCCTGCGGCCTTAGCGCTGCACGAAGCATTTCAAAAGATCAAAATCAAGCAGTATTCGCCGGTGCGCGTCCTAGACGTTGTGCCGGGATGGTATGCCAGCGCTCCCGTGCGCTTTATTGTGCAGGGCGAGTCGGCCACAGCGTCGGGCTATAAAGCATCGGGTTATGTGGATGTCCACATGAGCGACACCAATGTCCCCAAAGAACTGCAAGCTGTCAGCCGCTTCCGAGACGTGTTTCTGGCGGCTGATCCGCGAGCCGCCTATCCCTGGCCTGCAAAAGTATGGACGGCGATTGAAAACAAAGAAGTGTTTGACGGGATGACGGCCCCGCAGGTTCAAATGAGCTGGGGCGCTCCTAAGGCGATCCGCCGGGCAAACGGGGATCAAACGGAGCAGTGGGCGTATGCGTCCAGCTACACGCTAACGCTGAAAAACGGCATCTTGACCGGCATTGCAAAGCAGTAAAGACACTTACACCGACCAATCCTCGGCGATGAGGCCGGGAACTTGTTGGAAGTGTCTCAAGTTGCGCGTCAGCAAGGCTGCATTGTTAGCGAGGCAGATCGCCGCGATCCTTAAGTCTTTCGTCCCAATGCGGATTTTTGCCTGACGAAGCCGCTCAAACTGCTCCGAAGCCGCACTGTCGTAATCCAAGATAGACGTGCCACAATAAGAGGCAATATGCCCCTGTAACGCAGCGTAAGCCTCAATTACCGGGTGAGGCGTTTTCGCCTGAGAAGCAAATGACAGCCAGCCGCGCATCTGCTCCTCATAACTAATGATCGTCGTTGCAATTTCATTCGCCGGAACTTGGGCTAAACGTATTTCTAGGGAAACTGCGGAAATGCCGCCGCGCTCTAAAAGCGTCATATGATCCGTGTCTAGTATTTGCATTAAGCGGAACCGTCAGTGTCAAACGAGTCTTGTGATTCCCGCCATTCTCTCCCCAATCGTAAAGCCTCGTCAAAGCCAGGAGTATCTGCATGAATACCGACGATTTTTTTCCATCACGGAATCACCTCATCGGATTTGTCCGCTTCGTTTGCCTTATCGGGTTTGTTTGCTTCCTCCGCTTTTTCTAGCTGTTCCAGCCTTGTTTCCACGGCGGCAACCCGCTCTTCTAAAGCTTCTAATGTTTGTGCCGACATAATTCTTGCTTCCTCTCGCTTCTCAAGAGTATACACGGAACGCGGGCAGCAGAAAGCGGCCCCGGACACTGTCCGGGGCCGCTTCGCTTGTGCCGTTATCTACTGCTGCTGGCTTTGATCCTGGGGAGCCGCTTCTGCCGGAGCTTCATCCTGTGGGGTGAGACCCTGAATCTTGGCTTCGGTCTTGGCGCCTTCGACGGCATCATGCACGGCGGTATGCGCCACAGTCGTGACTTTCTGGGTCAGGTCCGACGCGGCTTCCGTCGCTTTGTCCAGAAGCTGGTCGCGGGTCTTGCCGAGGGCTTTGTTCTCGTAGGAAGTCTCCGGGACGGCGAGGCCGAGGCCGAGGCCGGCGACGAGGGCCATCGCGCCGATGACCAGCGGGTTCTCCTGCAAAGTCGTGCTGAACCAGCCCGCGCCCTGCTGGGCTGTCGTCTTAACCTGGCCGCCGAGGTTGCCTGCGGCAACCTGCACCTGGCCCGAAATTGTACCGACTTTCTCGGCTGCATCAGAAACGCTCACTGGGGTCTGGGCCGCCGTGGCGCTGTTGTTGCGGAGCAGCCAGACAAGGCTGGAAAGGAAGAAGATCGCTTGCAGCGGCGAGCGCTGAACAATGCTCCAAAGCCCCATGCCGGCGGCGCCGGCCGCTCCTGCGACAGCGCCTTTGGACTTTGTGCCGGCGTCGGCAGCAGCCGTTTTGGCCGCTGCGGCTTTATCGGCGGCAGCCGTCTTTGCTGCTGCGGCTTTGTCGGCGATTGCGCCGGCCGCTTCTTTTGCCTTGTCGGCGAGATTGCCGGCCGCATCCTGGGCCTTGTCTGCAATTCCGCTTGCCGCATCCTGAGCCTTATCAGCAATACCGCCGACGGCGTCCTGAGCCTTACCTGCGATGTCCTGGGCGGTCGAAGAAACGTTTTGTGCCATGTCCTGAGCCTTATCCTGCGCGGCGTCTATGACGGCCGGTGCGCTGTCTTTGATGTCCTGTGCCTTACTTTGAAGATCGTTTGCTTTGTCCTGAACCTTGCCGGCGACTTCCTGCACTTTGTCCGAAAGATCGCCGGGGGTACTAGGCGTGCTGCCGGAAACGTCGGGGGTTTCCAGGTAGCCGCCGGAAGTATACGGGGACGGGTCAGGCTCAGCGGGGATGTCATATTCGGCCACGACGCCGAACTCAATGGCATCGGCCGGTTCAATAATCTCACTGACGGAAACCGGGACCGCGTCTTCCGGGCCATCTGCGAGAAATACGGTGCCGATGCTGACTGTGCCGTCGGCAAAGTCTTCTTCCACCAGCATGATCGCGCCGACTTCCAATGTATCTTCCACCGGCACTTCTTCGCTGACGATCTCCGTTTCCGGCACCGAGCTGGCAGGCTCATGGTATTGGGGTCTATTTTTTCTGCTCATAATCAGTTCTCCTCAAACGAAAGGGTTAAGACGCGGCCTGAGTGCTGGTGCTTTTCAGGAACCGGGCGGCGGCGAAGCCGAGCAGGGCGGCGACGCCGAGGAAATACGCGGGCTGGCTGCGCCCGAAATTCTCGGTGTCCCGAATGACTTCGTCCGCGTCTTTGCTCTTGATCGTTGTTCCGACCTCGGTCAGCTTATCCGCCGCCTGATCAATGTACGGCGCGGCAAAGGCGCCGATACCCTGAGAGCGGAACGAGTCGCCGTTCTGCTTTAACATCTGGGCGGTGTCAAGGATGCCCGTCGCCAGCGCATCCTTCTGTTGGGTGAGGGCGGTCTTAACCCGCGACCCGACCAAATCTACGGCTTGCCCGGCGTACTGCTGCCCCTGCTGGACCGCCGACTGGGTCTGCTCTTTGATTTGTCCGGTAATCTGCTCTGTATCGGCCATTGTCTTTATTTCTCCTGCAAGTTTTCTTTATGTTACGGACTTTTGTGTTACGGGCTTTTACCCGCAGAACGGCAACCATAAACGGGAACTGGTTTTGTGTAGTTTCTGTCAAATAACTTGACAGTAGTACGCTCATATGCAATAATACCCGCAAGATAAGTTCGTTTGTCAAGGAGACATCATGGCAGTCGATTACAAAGATTATTACAAGATTTTAGGCGTGCCGAAGACGGCGACGGAAAAAGAAATCAAAGCCGCCTACCGCAGCCTCGCCCGCAAGTTCCATCCGGACGTCAATCCCGGCGACAAAACGGCGGAAGACAAGTTCAAAGATGTCGGCGAAGCCTACGATGTGCTGTCGGATACCGATAAGCGCTCGAAGTACGACCAGTTCGGCGACCAGTGGAAGTCCTACAGCCAGGGGGGTGGCCCCGCGCCGAACGCAGGCGGTCCGGGCGGCGGCGGACGCCAGCCGGACTTTGATTTCGGCGGGGCAGGCGGCAATTCCGCGAACATTGACGACTTCTTATCTTCGCTGTTCGGCGGCGCAGGGGGCGGGGGCGGCTTCAGCACAGGGCCGAGCGGCTTTGGCGGCGGCTTTGGCGGCGGGCGGCCCGGCGGCCGAACTTCCCAGCAGGTGGAGCAGGATGTCGAGTACCCGGTAGACATTACACTCGAAGAAGCATTTCGGGGGACGACCCGATCGTTCACGGTTTCCATTCCGGAGACCTGCGGCCAGTGCGGCGGGGCCGGGGCGGTCTCGGTCGGCAAAGGCCGGCCCTGCCCGATGTGCCAGGGCAGCGGCAAAGTGAAAGGCCGGAGCGGCCTGTTCGGCCAATCCGCCTGCCCCCAGTGCGGCGGCACGGGCCAGGCGACCGAGACCTGCCCGGAGTGCCACGGCGAAGGCTCCGTAACCCGGCAGCGGCGCATCTCGGATGTCAAAATCCCGCCGGGCGTTACCGACGGCCAGCGCATCCGGCTGGCCGGGCAGGGCGCGGCGGGCGGCGATTTGTTTCTGAAGATCAGGATCAAGCCAAACTCGAAATTTGAGCGGATCGGCGACGATTTGAAAACAGAATTTGCCGTTCCGTACACCGTCGCCGCGCTCGGCGGGGAAGCGTCGGTGGAAACATTCGACGGCCCGCGCACTTTGACAATTCCGGCGGGAACCCAGAGCGGCCAGTCGTTTCGGCTGAAAGGGCAGGGGATGCCGATTTTGAAAGGCGGCGGGCGCGGCAGCTTGAAGGCGACGGCGAAAATCACCGTGCCGAAAGACTTATCGCCGCGCGAGCGCGACCTGCTGACCGAACTGGCGAAGCTGCGGTCAGATGAAGTCAAAGTCTGAGAAGTCAAAGTCTGAGAAGTCAAAGTCTGAGAAGTCAAAGTCTGAGAAGTCAAAAAAGTCAAAGAAGTCAAAGTCTGAGAAGTCAAAGTCTGAAAAGTCAAAGTCTGAGAAGTCAAAGTCTGAAAAGTGAAAGTCTGAGAAGTCAAAGTCTGAAAAGTGAAAGTGTGACACCATGGCATTCGTAAAAGACAGAGACGAGCCGATTTACACGATCTCCATTGCCGCGAAGCTTGTCCGCCCGCAGTCACGCCCGGCGGCGAGCGCGGAAGACGCCGCGAAACCGATCCATGCCCAGACGCTTCGGATGTACGACAAGCTGGGGCTGGTGAAGCCGCGCAAAGTCGGCAAAAACCGGTTTTATTCCGACCGCGACATTGAGCGCTTGCAGCAGATCCAGCATTTCACGCAGGACATCGGCATCAATCTGGCGGGCGTCGCGTATATCTTCGCGCTGCTGGACCAGATCCAGCTCGATCAGAGGCAGGCGGACGAGACGACACTGGAGCGCATGGAAGCGATGCTGCGCCGCGCCGAAGAGCATGTCCGCGAAGCGGCGGGTCAGGAAGACGACCTATAACCTAATTAACACCTAGAGGTAAAAACAAATGTTTGAAAAATTTACCGAACGAGCGCGGGAGCTGGTGCAGACAGCCCAGGACATTCTCGTGCGCTATAAACATACTCAGCTTGACACCGAGCATCTGCTTTTGGCGATGCTGGAACAAAACGACGGCCTGGCCGTGCAGGTGCTGCAAGCCCTGAACGTGGACACGCGGGCGCTTTCCCAGGCGGCGGAAGAAGCGCTGGCGCGGGCGCCGAAAGTGCAGTACGCCGACCAGGGCGCACAGGTTTATATCACGCCGCGCATCAAGCGGGTTTTTGATCTTGCCAAAGAAGAAGCCCAGCGGCTCCATGACAGCTATATCGGCGTCGAGCATCTGCTGCTGGGGCTGATTACCGAAGGCGACGGCGGCGCGGCCCGCCTCTTGAAGCAGCAGAACGTGGACGAAGAAAAAGTCTACAAAGCCTTGCAGCAGGTGCGCGGCTCGTCGCGGGTCACCGACGAGAACCCGGAAGAGAAGTACCGGATGCTGGAGCGCTTCTCGCGCGATTTGACCCAGCTCGCCCGCGAAGACAAGATTGACCCGGTGATCGGGCGCGACGAAGAAGTCAAGCGGACCATCCAGATTTTGTCCCGGCGCACGAAGAACAACCCGGTTTTGATTGGTGATCCGGGCGTCGGCAAGACGGCCATCGCTGAAGGACTGGCCCGGAAGATCGCGTCAGGCGATGTTCCCGAAAACCTGCGCGGGCGGCGGCTGCTGGCGCTTGACATGGGCGCGATGGTGGCCGGCTCCAAGTTCCGGGGCGAGTTCGAGGAGCGGCTGAAAGGCGTCATGGACGAAGTCCGCAAAGCCGCCGGCCAAGTGATTTTGTTCATAGACGAGCTGCACACGGTTGTCGGCGCGGGCGCGGCGGAAGGCGCGATGGATGCATCCAATATGCTGAAGCCCGCGCTTGCGCGGGGCGAATTGCAGTGCATCGGCGCGACCACTCTGGATGAGTACCGCAAGAACATTGAAAAAGACGCGGCTTTGGAGCGCCGCTTTCAGCCGATTGTGGTGGGCGAGCCGACGATCGCCGATACGATTGAGATCCTGAAGGGCCTGCGGGACAAGTACGAGGCGCATCATACCGTCAAGATTGACGACAGTGCGCTTGTCGCAGCGGCGGAACTCAGCGCCCGTTACGTCACGGATCGGTTTCTGCCCGATAAAGCCATTGACTTGATTGACGAAGCGGCGTCCAAGATACGGATTGAAAAGTCGTCCATGCCCGCCGACATCAAAGAACTGGAAGCGCGATTGACCAAGACGCAGGCGGAAGGGCGGGCGGCGGCGGACAGCCGCGACTACGAAAAAGCCGCCCGTCTGCGGGACGAAGAAGTCGCCCTGCGTCAAGAGTTCGCCGAACAGCGCGACGCCTGGATGCGCGAGTCGGGCGTCGGCAGCGTCGTGAGCGAGCATGACATCGCGGAGCTGATCTCAAAAACCACCGGCATTCCTGTGTCTCGTATGTTTGAGGAAGAAGCCGAAAAGCTGCTGAATATGGAACTGAAGCTGCATGAGCGGGTCATCGGCCAGGAAGCCGCGATTGAAGCCGTCTCGGAAGCCGTCCGGCGCGGACGCGCGGGCCTGAAAGACCCGAACCGGCCCATCGGCTCCTTCTTGTTCCTCGGCCCCACGGGCGTCGGCAAAACAGAGCTTGCGCGGGCATTGGCCCAGTTTCTGTTCGACGACCCCGATGCGATGATCCGCATTGACATGTCCGAATACATGGAAAAGCACGCGGTCGCCCGGCTCATCGGTGCGCCCCCCGGCTACGTCGGCTACGACGAAGGCGGCCAGCTCACCGAGGCTGTCCGCCGCCGCCCGTACCGGGTCGTGCTGCTGGACGAGATCGAAAAAGCGCACCCGGACGTGTTCAATATCCTTTTGCAGCTACTGGATGCCGGACGCCTGACCGACAGCACAGGCCGCACCGTAGACTTCAAGAACACGGTCGTCATTATGACCAGTAATATTGGCAGCCAGTATATCGAAGCCATGCCGATTGATGCGACCACCCAGGAGCAGGAGATGCTTTATGACAAAATGAAAGAAAAAGTGACGCAGGAGCTGCGCAAATACTTCCGGCCGGAGCTTTTGAACCGCATTGACGAGACCATCATCTTCCATGCACTCAATCAGGCTCAGATCACCGAGATCGTGGACCTCTTGCTGAAAGGCACCGAGCGGCAGTTGTCCGCCCGCAAGCTGCATCTGGAAGTCACCGACGCGGCCAAGACGCTCATCGCCGAGTCCGGCTTCGACCCCTTGTACGGGGCGCGTCCCCTGCGCCGGACCATTCAGCGCATGGTCGAGAACCCGATTTCCAGCGGCATCCTGCGCCGCCAGTTCACCGACGGCGACACGATTGTGGTAGACAGCGACGGCGAGAAGATCCTCACCTCGCTGAAAGACCCCAGCCGCCCGGCGGAACCCGCCCTGGCCTAACGCGAAAGAGCGGCAGCGTTTGCTGCCGCTCTTTTTCTTTTGCGTGTTTGTTTGCGTGGTACAATAACAGCATGATTGAGACTTCTCAAATCCTCAGCGTCGCCGACAAAATCGCCGAGCAGTTCCAGCCGGAGCGCATTATCCTGTTCGGCTCTTATGCCTACGGTACGCCGACCGAAGACTCCGATGTAGACCTTTTGGTCGTCATGCCGCTGCCGAATAAAGGGCGCGGTCGGGCCTCCGACATCCGCCTGCATTTAGATGTTACCTTTCCGCTTGATCTGGTCGTTTGCGACCCGGAATACATCGCACAGCGTATCGAGATGAACGATTATTTCTTGCAGGAAATCACCAAGAAGGGAGAAGTGCTTTATGCAGGTAATAACGCAAAAGTGGATAGACAAAGCGGAAGGGGATTGGGGCAGCGCAAATCGTGAAGGACAAGTGCAGGCTGGGGCGAACCATGATTTAGTCTGCTATCTAGCCCAGCAGTGCGCCGAAAAGTATCTTAAAGCGAGGTTGCAGGAAGCCAACCTGGTGTTTCCCAAGACACATAATCTCCCGGCTTTGCTGGCTCTGGTTCTGCCTGTGGAGGCTTCGTGGAACGTGCTGAGAGTCGCGTTGACAAAGCTCGACGACTACAGCGTCGAGTTTCGCTATCCCGGAAGAGACGCTGTTGCCGCCGATGCCCAAGACGCATTACTGCTGTGTCGTCAGGTGCGGGAGGCCGCGCGGCGCTCCTTCGGCCTGCCGCTTTAGTCAGCCTCCAGCGCTGGCTGGGATATGGAAAAACAAAGATGGATGGCTACGAGGTCAAAGTTCACTACAGCCCGAATAATGAGTGCTACGTCGCGCAGATCGTCGAGTTCACCGGCTGCGCGGTAGACGGCCCGACCCCCGAAATTGCGTTAGAGCGTCTGCATGAAGCGAAAGAAGAGTGGGTGCGGCTTGTCCGCGAGTCAGGACATCAACTTCCCACGCCGCGTTATGGGCGGCAGCCGGAAAACAATGCCGCTTTTACCGCAACCTGAGATAGAAGCTTTGTACATGGTAAGCGAAACTCTGCTTGTCACAATAAATAATCAACTGCGCTTCGTTTTGTTCGGCTTGGAATGTGCGCTTGATGTCGAGTTTTCAGTTGAGGCTGCTGAGAAGATTTTCTTCGACAGTGCAATAGACATGGTCAGCGAAAAACGATATACATTCTGGACGGGACCGACTCTGATCGTTACAGGGCTTGTGGAAGAATATGAGCCGGGGGATGTCCTACTGACAGTGAAAAGTGTCAAAGCTTTTTCGCCTTCCCTCTTGGCTATTTTGGAACGAGCAAAGTATCAAGTCTACCGCTTAGAGCAGCGGGAAGAAAGTGAAGCATACAATAATGACGCCGATAACGCAGCAGTGGATTGACAAGGCGGAAGGCGATTGGGATGTTGCGGGGCGGGCTTGGCTTTCACACGAAAAGCTTGTCTACGACCACGTCTGCTTCCA
This sequence comes from Capsulimonadaceae bacterium, assembly GCA_965277885.1. Classification (GTDB taxonomy): domain Bacteria; phylum Armatimonadota; class Armatimonadia; order Armatimonadales; family Capsulimonadaceae; genus JANXMY01. The sequence goes on from CBDIDS010000003.1 coordinate 3,740,217, forward strand.
TTCGCACGAATGTACCGAGAAGTATCTGAAGGCGCGGCTTGTCGAGGCCGATGTCGCGTTCCCAAAGACGCACAATCTGCCGCATCTGCTCACGCTTGTATTGCCTCTTGAACCAAGTTGGGATATTCTGGAGCCTAGCCTGCTGGGGCTGAAGGCGTTCGGGGTCAGCATTGTATATCCCGGCAAGAAGGCGGACAAAGCGGACGCGCAGAATGCTCTCGGCTACTGTCGGGAAGTGCGAGCAGCCGCACGGCGCTCTTTTGACCTGCCGCTTTGAGTTAGTTCGGCTTCTCGTCGTAGATAACTTTTGCCAGTACGTCGCCGACGACTTTGAGGCTTTGCGGGTCGCATTTGTCGGGCGTGTCCTGGAGCGTGTGCCAGTAGGGGTAGTCGAAGTCAATCAAGTCAATCGCGGGGATGCCGGCGGCGTTGAACGGCTGATGGTCGTCGAGAATCTCGCCCTGCACGGCGTTCGGGTCTGCCGGAAATACCTGCGTGTCATTCAGCGCCTGCGCGGCCCTCCACACTTTGTCGTTGAGTTCCGGGTGCGTGTCCTGCGAGTAAAGTTCGCGCTTGACGACTAAGTTCTTCTGGCCGATCATGTCGAGCAGAATGGCGTAGTCCGGCTTGTAGATGCCGGGGTTTTGGGCAAAGTAAATCGAGCCGAGATACATCTTGTTTTCGCCGGGTCCCCAGTCCTCGCCGTCCACGAACAGCAGCACGACGCCGACATCGGGGCGTTTGGCATGGAAGACCTGTGCCAGTTCCAGCAGCACGGCTGTTCCCGATGCGCCGTCGTCCGCGCCCAGGATGGGACGGTCTTTGTGGTCCAAGTCCTGGTCGGCGGTCGGGCGGGTGTCCCAGTGGGTAAACAGGCAGATCTTCTTTTTGGCGTTTGGATTGATAACGCCGATAATGTTGGTCAGGTGCAGGGTCACTTTGCGGTCGGAGTCGTGGTAGTTGAACGTCTGGGTGCTGACTTTATCCACGTTCGGCGTAAGCTGCGCCAAAATATACGCTTTGCACTTCTCATGCGCTGCCGAGCCGGGCGGGCGGACACCGAACGCGCACTGAGCGTTAAGATCCGCAAAGGCGTGGGTGCCGCTGAAGCTGGAACGCACGGCGGGCGGCGCAGCCGGAGTTTGAGCCGGGGTCTGGGACTGAGTACGGCAGCCGGACAGCAGAAGCAAAGGCAGGGCGGCGGCGAGTAAAGCGTGTTTGGGGTGCATGGGCGTATGGACGGGCAGTCAATGCGATGAAATTCGGTCCTCGACGACGCTGTTGATAACGGGGTGAGCGGCGAGATAATTGCTCAGGCTTTTGGACAGCGGGACGCCGGTGTCGTCGCTGATGTCTTTGGCAGACCAGATCTGGTAGTAGCCCAGGCTGCCGCCGGCCAAAGAGCGGGTCATGGCAACCCGGTATGCCGAGCCGGCGTCTACTTCGCTGCTGCCTGCCCCGACGAGCGAGACGCGCTTGCCTTCGGGCTGGGCGGCGTTGTAGCGGATTTGGAGGCCCGACACCTGCAAAAAGCCGTCAAACGGCTCCGGCGCACGGGAAACCGACCGCTCGGCGACTTTCAAGAGCTGCGCTCCGGTGAGTGTCAGCACGACGACCGTGTCGCTGGGGTCGCCGGCGTAGTGAAGGGCGGAAACAATCTTGCTGATCTCGGTCTTCCCGGCGGGGATGCTCGCGCTGCCGTCAATCTCGTCCGAGGGGATGAGCGCGACCTGCGCATTGCCCGTTTGCCGCACGGCGTCCGCCACGAGATCGCCGAGATTAGTTTCGGCGCGGGATGACCCCAGGCCGGACAGCGTCGTCTGCACTTCCACAGTATCTTTAGCGTCTTTCGAGACCGTCTGCGGCGCGGCATAAAGCGGCGCACAGAGCGCCAAAGATACCAGTCCTGCCGTCAATAATTGATGTTTCATAGTGCGTCCTGCGTTTTCTGCGCCTGCTGCCAGCGCAAGTAGTCGTCAATAAAGTCGTCGAATTCGCCATTCATCACGCGCTGAATATCACCCGTCTCGTGCGCCGTGCGTGTGTCTTTGACCAGCGTATAGGGCTGGAACACATAGTTCCGGGTCTGGTGGCCGAAGGCGATGTCTTTGCGGTCGCCGCGCAGCTCGTCAATCCCGGCTTTGTTTTCAGCCTGGGCCAGCGCCAGCAGCTTCGACTTCAAGACATTCATCGCAAACGCTCGATTTTGGCCCTGCGAGCGCTCATTCTGGCACGACACGACAATGCCGGTCGGCAGGTGGGTGATCCGAACCGCGCTGCTGGTCTTGTTGACATGCTGGCCGCCCGCGCCGGAGGCCCGAAAATAGTCGGTTTTGAGGTCTTTTTCGGGTATGTCCACGTCTTCCACTTCCGCCACTTCCGGCACGACATTCACCCCGGCAAATGACGTTTCGCGGGTCTTGTTGAACGGCGAGATACGCACCAAGCGGTGAATGCCCTGCTCGCCCTGCAATAAGCCGTAAGCGTTCTTGCCTTCGATCCGAAGCGTCGTGCTTTTCAGCCCCGCCACGTCGCCTTCCACTTCGTCCAAGAGATCGGCCTTGAAGCCGTGGCGGTCAGACCAGCGCAGGTACATCCGCTGCAAAATGGAAGTCCAGTCGTTAGCGTCCGCGCCGCCGGCCCCGGCGTTGATTTCTAAAATGGCGGGTGCGGCGTCGTGCGGCCCCGACAGCAGCGTTTCGACTTCCAGCTTGTCTAAAGCGGCCGTGATTGCTGTCAGCTCGCCTTCAATTTCCGGGACATACGTCTCCGGGCTGTCTTCCATTGCGGCCAGCTCCGCCAGGGTCCGGGCGTCGTCGAGGCGCTTGCGGACGGCGTGCCACGGGGCGAGACCCTCTTTGAGCGTGTTCAATCGCTGCATCTGCGCCTGCGCGGCGGCAGGGTCATCCCAGAACGCCGATTGACCCGCTTCCGCTTCCAGCGCGTTGATTTCTCCGAGCTGACTTTCCAAGTTCAGGGGACGGCTCAGCGACTCAAGCCGTGCTTCGACCCCTTCCATTGCTTTGACGACATCTTCCAGCACTTCGTTCCCTCACACATCTACACCGTTAGTATACCCTACGGCGGGGAACTCTGTGGAACGCCGGTTTGCCGGGCGATGTGCCGGGGAATAAGCGGTGAAGCTGAAAGCGAAGGCAGCCACGGAATAAATTCCGAGGCTTGGAGAAAACACCGCCGAGGCGACGGAAGATTAGAAGCGACGGAAGACCAACTCCGTTGGATGTGCTATTCTTGTGTCGCTTCGACACTGTTTTGTTCCAGCCTCGGAATTCATTCCGTGGATCCTAACCGTACAGATTATTTTCCAGTCCCGAAGGAGCAAGAAAATGGCAGAATTGAAACCCGACGCGGCGGCGTCCGGCACGTTTACTCTCGGCGGTGATCTCACCGTCAACCGCATGGGCTTCGGCGCGATGCGGATCACCGGCAAAGGCATCTGGGGCGAACCGAAAGACCCCGCCGAAGCCAAGCGCGTTCTCAAAAAAGCGCTGGAGCTGGGCGTCAACTTTATTGACACGGCGGACTCGTATGGCCCGTATGTCTCAGAGGACTTAATCGCCGAGGCCCTGTTCCCGTACCCCGCCGGCCTGGTCATCGCTACCAAAGGCGGCTTGACCCGGCAGGGCCCCGACCAGTGGCTTCCTGTGGGGCGTCCTGAGTACCTGTGCCAGTGCGTCGAAATGAGCCTGCGGCGTCTCAAGCTCGACACGATTGACCTGTACCAGCTTCACCGAATTGACCCGAAAGTGCCGGCGGAAGAATCGCTGGGGGCGCTGAAAGAATTGCAGACGCAGGGCAAGATCAAGCACATCGGCCTGTCGGAAGTGTCGATTGAGGAGCTGGAACACGCCCAAACGATTGTGGACATCGTTTCCGTGCAGAACTTATACAACTTAAGCGAGCGCAAATCCGAAAAGCTGCTGGATTACTGTACTGAAAAGTCCATCGGCTTCATCCCCTGGTTCCCGGTGGCGGGCGGCGATCTGGTCAAACCCGGCGGGGTGCTGGATCAAGCCGCGAAGGCGCACGGCGCGACCGTGGCCCAGCTTGCCCTGGCGTGGCTCTTGAAGCGCTCACCCGTCATGCTGCCGATTCCCGGCACGTCGTCGGTGGCGCATCTGGAAGAGAACGTCGCGGCATCGTCCCTGACGCTGACCGATGAAGAATTCGAATCGCTGAGTGCGCTGGGGAAGTAGTCACTCCTGCGTGAAGCACCCGGATTGGAAGCACCCGGATTGGAAATCCGGGTCTTCTCAAGGGCGATTGTCACCCCAATAAAGCCTCTGCCTTCGCAGACATAAGAGTCACGATGTGCATTCGGCTCGTTCCTCTGTCCGCACAGGCAGAGGCTTTATTGGGGTGACAATCGCCCGTCAAAAGCCCTGGTCTTCAGACCAGGGACCCTCGCCCCTCGAACACTACGCCCGATAAACTTTTTCCCGGCTTTTCCCAAATTGCAGCAGCACCCAAAATCACGACGGCCCGCCGACAGCGCAGCTTCAGCAGATCCACGGCATGACGCTCTTGCCGGCGAGCTGCTGTCCGGCCACGCCCGTGAGAAACAGGCGAGAAGAGCGGCAGGAACCCTGGCACTTCTGCTGGTGTTGTATTCGCAGGCGAAATCCAAAGAGTTTCCGGCTCAAATTCCACTGAGCCGGGAACTCTTTTTTGCCGAGAATAGTCAGAACAGCAGCAGTGAGCGAAACCGTTGGAAAATACACGAAACAAAGTGGAAACCAGAACATCGTACACTCTGTCAATCACAACTGATGCGCTCCGAGGTAAGACTCCGATGAATAATACTGTTTCTTGTTTAGATACACTGGAATATGATGCCGACTCTATGGCAATCCTGCCGCACACTGTCCGTGAGTTCGGGGTCGAGGCCCGCAAAGAAGGCCGCGCCTGGGAAGCGGCCTTTAACGGCCCGATTCAGTCCTGGGTAGACGCCGAAACCGAGCAGACGACCTACGGGGTGACTGTCCGCTTGTCTCGGATGAAAGACCCTGTGACGCGCGAATTATTCTCCACGAACTTATTGTTTTACTTTGCCGAGTCTGAGATGCACGGCATCCACAATGTGTATGAGATGGCGCACCAGTTTCCATTCACGCGCATTCGCGGCCCGCGCACGCCTGTTCCCATCTGTCCGGCCCGTGCCGGGCGACTCTGGTACGATGCGAACCCCGAAGGCGTGATCATGGAAGACGTGCGCCTTTCCCCGGTGACGCTGCCGGAAGGCGGCGCAGGTTTCTTTGTCACGGGGCAGGGCTACCGGGGCAAGGTGATGCTGCCCGACGGCAAGTTTATCCACGATGTCGGGGTCTACGGCGGCTACCTGAACCCGGCAGAACGCCCGAAGCAGCTTGAATTGCAGCACCTGTTCGGCGGCATCGAGTTCAGCGCCATCGCCGATGACCGTCTGCTGACGGAACTTGGCGACGGGGTCTGGGTGCGCGGCATCGCCGAGGGCGTCGCCGGCTGCCCCCATGTGGAGTCGTACAAGAACTCGGTCAAGCTGCCGAGCACCGACGCGCAGCGGACACTCATCGGCGCACGGTCCATGAGCGAGACCAAGCAGATCGCCTACTTTGAGAGCCAGGCCAAAGACGGCCTCAGCGGCTTCCGGCTCGGCGGCGTGATTGACGGCCTGCACCGCGCCCTGGGTTCGCAGGTCTGGAACCGGGTCCACCGAGTCGGTTTGGGAAGCAACTTTGTCGAGTGCCGGGAACTCGGCGGCTATATCGGCCTGATCCATGTGGTGCTGGAAAAGAACAACCCGGCGTATCCCGAAACGCTGGACGCCGCGCATCCGGGCATTGAAGAGCAGTACGAAGGCTGGGTCGTCTGGCTGACTTTGGACGAGAACGGTGTGCCGAGCATCAAAGCGTGTGTCCGGGCGATCACGCCCGACGACGTGCCGACCGAATATCATGGCCGGGGCGAGCTGTTTGATACCAAGCGAGTCGCATTCCCGATCTCGCTGTACCGCACCGGCGACGCTTTGCAGGTCGGCTACGGCTGGGGCGACCGGGCCTTGTTCCAAGCCGAGTTCGAGTACGGCGTCGTGATTGACCAGTTGTTCCGCCGCAGCCTCGCGCTGCCCGCTTAGAAGCTACACAAGATCGCCCCCCCAGCCCCCATTATTGGGGCTGGGGGGCCTTGACAGCACCGCTTCTTTGCGGCTACAATACACGCATATTCCAGACCGCTGGGGGTGCCGCGTTTTCAGCCTAAACCACTGATGACGCCGGCTGAGAGGCGAATGCCAACTCCACGAACCTGATCCGGGTCATGCCGGCGTAGGGAAGCGGGAAGCAGGCCCTTTCGCACCTTTGTTGACAGGCCGCCGCCCCCGATTCTTTCCGAGGCGGCGGCCTTTTTGCGTCTGTTATCGGCGCTCACAACAAAGGAAACACACATTGAACCGTTCTGCCCATTTCGTCAAAACTCGTGCGTTCACGCTGATTGAGCTGCTCGTCGTCATCGCCATTATCTCAATTCTCGCGGCGATCTTATTTCCCGTCTTTCAAGGCGTCCGCGAGAATGCCCGCCGGACGGCCTGCATTTCCAACGGCAAGCAGATCGGCCTTGCCGTCACCCAATACATTCAGGATTACGACGAGACCATGCCGATCTTCCAGGCGTACAACACGGCGGCCTCCGGCGGTGCGCCGAGGACGCCGGGACACAAAGGTATCGAAGATGAGCTGGCACCTTACACCAAAGCGACGAACCTGTTCAAGTGTCCCGATGACGCCAGTGACCCGACCACGCAGCAGATGTTTGGCGGCGCTTCTTACTGGGAAACGTTCGGCTCTTCTTATCGCTTTGATCGCGGCAGCTACACGGTCGTCCCCGGTCCCGGCGGCTCAACTGAGAACGATAGCGTGATAGGCAGCGCCGGTGATCCGGTGGTTCCCGTGACGAACGCGCAGTTCCAATTCCCTTCCGATACGCGGATCATGCGGGACGAAGAATATCCCTGGTTTTCTCCTCAGCAGGACGCCGGCGGGGCGAAGTACGGCTACGCCGGAACGACAAATTATTACCGCGCGTGGCATCCCGCCGGAGGGACAATCATCTTCGTTGACGGTCATGCGAAATTTATTACCCGAAGCAGTGACTTTGACAGCGAAGTGGTCTGTCCGGACGGGCGACGCAGCGGCGACCTTGACCCGAATGCCGCGACCGACGGCAACAATTACCCGACCGATTACGGCCTGTGCGATTAATGCGCGTACTCATCCTCGCAAACGGCGAGCCGCCGTCTCAGAAGCTGCTGGCGGGGCTGGCGGCTGACCATGACCTGTTCCTCGCGGCCGACGGCGCGGCGCTGACGGCGGCGCGTCTCGGCGTCTGCCCGGACATCGTGAGCGGCGACTTCGACTCGCTGGACTTGGACGCCGCACGGGCTTCGCTGCCGGATGCCGAGTTCATCCCGACGCCCGACCAGAACCGAACGGATCTAGAAAAAGCGTTTGGGATCGCGCTGATGCGCGGCGCGGATTCCGTCACGGTCGCAGGCGCGGCGGGGCGACGGCTGGACCACACGCTCGGCAATGTCAGCCTGCTCCTGCGCTGGCGAGCCGAGTATCCCAAGCTGCCGGTCGTATTCGTCGCCGACGGCTCGAAGACGCAGGCGGTCATCGGCGAAATTGTCCTGGAAACTGAGCCGGGCGATGCTCTTTCCCTGCTGTCGTTTGACGGCAGAGCGCAGGTCAGCTTAGCCGGCGTCCGCTGGCCGCTCCAAAATCATCCCCTGGCGGTAGGTGTCGGCGGCCTGCTGAACGAAGCGACGGGGACGCGCATCTCCGTGAAAGCCTACGGCGGCATCATCCTTCTTTGTCATCTGAAGGCCGCACTCAGGAGCCACGGATGACCCCGGACCTCCGCGCGGCGTTCCACCCGATAGATTGGGCCATTCTCGCGCTTTATTTTGTGTTTCTGGTTGTCGTCGGCTTTTGGAAGCGCAAAAGCAATGCGGAAGAATACGCGATTGGAGGCCGCAGCCTCGGCCTGCCGGTCTTTATCGCAACGCTTGTCGCGACCTGGTACGGCGGCATTCTAGGGCAGGGCGAGTTCGTTTACGACAGCGGGGTCGTCGCGTGGACCACCAACGGCCTGCCGTATTATGTGTTCGCGCTGCTGTTCGCCGTCTTTCTCGCTAAGCGCGTCCGGCGCGGCGCGGCCCATCTGTACACGATCCCCGACAAATTAGCCGCCGCATACGACAAAAAAACGGCCCTGCTCGGCGCGATTTTGGCGTTTGTGTATGCCGCTCCGGCGGCGTATGTGCTGATGGCGGGGACGCTGCTGCATATCCTGTTCGGCTGGCCGCTGCTGTGGGCGATGCCGGCGGCGATTGTCTTCTCGGTCGTCTACGTCTTTCGCGGCGGCTTTTTGTCGGACGTGCGCGTCAACGTCCTGCAATTTCTGCTGATGTTCGCCGGCTTCGGCACGGTTGCGTTCTTGTGTCTCACGAAGCTCGGCGGCATCGGGCTTTTGACCGCGCCGGGCCGATTGCCGCCCCATCACCTGACCCTGCTCGGTGATTACGACATGGCCTATGCCGCCGTCTGGTTCTTTATCGCGCTGGTGACGCTGACCGATCCGGGCTTCCATCAGCGGTGCTACGCGGCAAAGACCCCCCGCGTCGCCGCCTTCGGCATCGGCCTCGCGGTCGTGTGCTGGATGGTGTTTGATGCTCTGTCCACCACCACCGGCCTGTTTGCGCGGGCGCTCGTGCCGGGGCTGACCGACTCGGTCATGGCTTATCCGGCGCTGGCCGAGCGCGTTCTGCCGCCGGGCATCAAAGGCTTGTTTTATGTTGGAATGCTGGCCCCGATCATGGCAAGCATTGTGTCTTACACGTTCATTGCCGCCATGACCGTCGGGCGGGACTTTTTATGGCGTCTGCGCGGGGACGCCAACGACCGGAACCTGCCCGCCTATACGCGCATCGGCCTTGCCCTTACGTCCGTCGCCGCCATCTTGATTTCCCTCGCCATTCCGTCGGTCGTCAAACAGTGGTATGCCTTCGGCAGCCTGCTGGTGCCGGGCCTGCTGCTGCCGCTGCTCGGCGCGTATGCGCCCTCACCCCGCTGGAAGGCCCCCGCGAACTATGCGTTTTGCTCCATGCTGCTGGGCGCATCGGTCGCCCTGTCATGCCTCCTCTGGGGCTGGACCCACGGCGGCTTCGACAATCCACGCTTCCCGCTGGGCTGGCAGCCGATGTATCCCGGCCTCCTGGCGGCGGCGGCGGTCTACGGGGCGGGGCTGATCCGAAGCCGACCCCTCGCACCTCACCCCTCGCAATCCTCTCCTGCCGGAGAGGAAAGGGTCGCAGATACGAAGTAATGCCGAAGGCATAGAAACGAGCGGAGTGAGCTGCTTTTCTGCCATACTTATCCCCTGCCATACTTATCCCCTGCTGTTGTGTGTCCCTGCCGGGCGTGATGTTCATCCTGCACGCTTTTCATCTGTCTTAATGCACGTGATCAGCTGCATCCGCCGCTTTCCGCAAAAAGAACTCTTTTTAACTCTTGTCTCTCTGTCTCCTCTTGTGTTGCTTCCGGCAAATGCCGATAAACAACTAGCTCAGGCCGCCGTTATGGCCCGCCCGGCACATGGGATGACAACCTGGCATGAATTTTGCACTTAAGTGTTCCGTAAGAGAAGGCTGATGACCCCGAATACCTTGTCTGTTCTGCAACTGTTTGACGCGCAGGCCCGGCGTCTTCCTGCGGTTTCTGCCGTTGTTTCAGAAACCGGCACACTTTCCTACGCCGCGCTTCAGCGGCAGGCGGACGCGCTGGCGGCGGCTTTAGGGGAGCGCGGGGTCGGTGTCGGCATGCTTGTCGGGGTTTGTTTAGAGCGGTCGCTGCTCATGCCGCCCGTCCTGCTCGGCATCTTGAAGGCTGGGGCGGGCTATGTCCCGCTGGACCCGGCCTATCCGCAAAGCCGCCGCGACTTCATGTGCGCCGACGCCGGGCTGCGTTTGGTGCTGACCCAGAACTCACTGGCGGCGCAAATCCCCAGCGGTATTGAGGCGCTATGCCTGGATACCGAATGGCCGGCTTACGGCGAAGCCGCGCCGCATGGCTTGCCTGCCGGTGATGACGGCGTCTTTTATGTGATCTACACGTCCGGGTCTACGGGAACGCCCAAAGGCGTCCGAATGGGGCGGGAGGCCATCGCCAATCTTGTCGCCTGGCAATGCGAGGCGAGCGTCCGGCCCGACCTCAAAACCGCCCAATTTGCAGCGCTCGGCTTTGATGTGTCCGCCCAGGAAATCTTTGCGACGCTCTGCGGCGGCGGGACCCTCGTGCTGGTCTCCGAAGCGCTGCGCTCCGACCCCGCCGGCCTCATTCAATTTCTAGACCACCATCAAGTCGAGCGGCTGTTTCTGCCGTTTGTGGCCTTGCAGCAGGTGGCGGCAGCGGCGCAGGCGCTGCCGAACACGCTCTCGGCCCTGCGGGAAGTGATCACCGCCGGGGAACAGCTCAAGATCACGCCTGCGATCCGGGCGCTGTTTTCGCGGCTGCCAAGCTGCACTCTGTCGAACCACTACGGGCCGTCGGAAACCCATGTCGCAACCGCGTACACGCTTTCGGGACCGCCTGCCGAATGGCCTGCACTGCCGCCCGTCGGTCGTCCCGTTCCCGGAATGTCCGCATTGGTACGCGGCGGCGAATTGTACCTCGGCGGGGCGCAGCTCGCGGACGGCTACGCAAACCGGCCAGACTTGACCGCCGAGCGGTTTGTTTCCCTGTCCGGCACGGCCTCCGGCACACGCTGGTACAAGACCGGCGACCGTGCCCGCGTCAACCCCGAAGGCGAGCTGGAGTTTCTGGGCCGAGCCGACGGCCAGCTTAAAATTCGCGGCTTCCGGGTCGAGCCGGGCGAAGTGGAGACCGCACTGCTGGAGTTTCCCGGTGTTCGTCAGGCCGCCGTTCGGGCGTGGGAGAGTGGGCCGGGCGACACGCGGCTCATCGCGTATCTGGCGGCGTCCGGGCCGGTTTCTTCCGACAGCGTGCGCGAGTTTCTGGGGGCAAGGCTGCCGGAGTATCTTGTCCCATCGCGCTTTGAGTCGCTGGAAACCCTGCCGCTGACGCCGAGCGGCAAAGTGGATTACCTGGCCCTGCCGCCGCCGTCCGCCGAACGCCCGCAGTTAAGCACGGCCTACGCCCCGCCGTCGCCGGGCTTGGAAGCGGAAATCGCACGGGTGTGGCAGGGCGTACTGGGCATCGCACCTATCGGCGCGGACGACAGTTTTTTCGATCTCGGCGGACGTTCTTTGCAAATGGTGCAGGTGCATCAAAAGCTGCGGGAAGGCGCCGTGCCGGACGCCGAAGTTACGACTTTGTTCCAGTATCCGACGGTCCGGCAGCTCGCGAGCTGCTTGACGAGCAGGGAGCAGAAGCCGACGCGCATTGCCCAAAGCTGCGAGAGCGGGCCAACTGAGGCCATTGCCATTGTCGGCCTGGCCGGGCGGTTCCCCGGCGCGGCCAATATCGCCGAGTTTTGGGGCAACTTGAAAAGCGGCACGGATTCCCTCACGCACTTTACTGACGCTGCGCTGCTTGACGCCGGAATTACGCCGGAAACGCTGGCCGACCCGGACTATGTCAAGGCGCGAGGGGTTCTCCAAGACACGGACTTGTTTGATGCGGCGTTCTTCGGCATCCCGCCGAAAGAAGCCGATGTTTTAGACCCGCAGCACCGGCTGTTTCTAGAATGCGCGTCGGAAGCCCTGGAAGACGCCGGATGTGTTCCCGACACTTACGCCGGGACAATCGGCGTCTGGGCGGGCAGCAGCCTGAACACTTACCTGCTCGCCAATTTATGCGGGACGCGGGCGGAGATTGAAAAGCTGACGCGCTCGTATCAGGTCGGCGAGTATCCGACGCTGGCCGGCAACGACAAAGACTTTCTCGCAACCCGCGTTTCGTTCAAGCTCAATTTGACCGGCCCCAGTCTGTCGGTGGGGACCGGCTGCTCGACTTCGCTGGTCGCCGTCGCCCAGGCGTGCCAAAGTTTACAATCCCATGCCTGTGACATGGCGCTTGCGGGCGGGGTGTCGGTGGCGTTTCCGCAGACGCGCGGCTACGCCTACCAGGAAGGCGGCATGGTCTCGCCCGACGGCAAGTGCCGGGCGTTCAGCGCGGATGCCCAGGGGACGGTCTTCGGCGGCGGGGTGGGGGTCGTCGCCTTGAAGCGTCTTTCAGACGCTGTTGCCGACAATGACGCGATTTACGCCGTCATCAAAGGCCACGGGCTGTCTAACGACGGGGCGCAGAAGGCCAGCTACACGGCCCCCAGTGCAAGCGGCCAGGCCCAGGCGATTGCGGCGGCGCACGCGATGGCAGGTGTCAGCGCGGAAACGATCTCCTATGTGGAAGCCCACGGCACGGCGACCCCGCTCGGCGATCCGATTGAAGTGGCCGGGCTGACGGAAGCATTTCGCCGGACGACTGACAAAGTCGGCTTCTGCGCTCTGGGTTCCGTCAAGCCGAACGTGGGCCACCTGGAAGCCGCATCCGGCGTGACAGGGCTGATCAAGACCGCGCTCGCTCTTAAACACAAGCTGCTGCCGCCGTCGATCCACTTCCAAGCGCCTAATCCGCGCATAGACTTTTCGAATAGCCCGTTTGTCGTCAATACAGAGCTGCAAGACTGGCCGGAGGGCGAGACGCCGCGCCGGGCCGGGGTCAGCTCGTTCGGCGTCGGCGGCACAAACGCCCATGTGGTGCTGGAAGAAGCGCCCTTAATTGCCGAAGTCCAAGAAGCGCCCCGTGAGTGGCAGCTATTGACACTGTCCGCACGAACCGAGGCGGCTTTAGAGGCCGCGACGGATAATCTGGCAAAGCACCTCAAAGCGAACCCGGACATCAATCTTGCCGACGCGGCGGGGACGCTGCACGAAGGCCGACGCGCGTTCGCCCACCGGCGCACTCTGGTCTGCCGCACTGCCGAAGAGGCCGTTCATGCCCTGCAAACGCGCGATCAGTCGCTCGCGGCCAAGACGCTGACGGGGCAGCCGCCTTCGGCTGCATTTTTGTTTCCCGGCCAGGGGTCTCAGCTTGTCGGCATGGGCCGCGAGCTATACGATGCCGAGCCGGTCTTCCGAGACTGCGTGAATGAATGCGCGGAACTTTTAGCTCCGCTGCTGGGTTTAGACCTCCGGGACACGCTGTACCCGCAGAGCGACGAGGAAGGCGCGGCCCAATTACGGCTAAACCAAACGGCGCTGGCCCAGCCCGCCCTGTTTGTGTTCGGCTATGCGCTGGCCCGGCTTTGGGGAAGTTATGGCGTCACGCCCACGGCAATGCTCGGTCACAGTGTCGGGGAGCTGGTCGCGGCGTGCGTCGCAGGCGTCTGGACGCTGCCGGACGCGCTTACAGTGCTGGCGGGCCGGGCGCGGCTGATGCAGACGCTGCCGCCGGGCGCGATGCTGGCGGTTCGCCTGCCCGCAGGTGATATTCAAAAGATGCTGGGCGCGTCGCTGTCGCTGGCGGCGGACAACAGCCCTTCGCTGTCGGTCGTTTCCGGCCCCGTGGGCGCCGTGGACGCGCTGGAAGCGCGGCTGACCCATAATGGCGTCGCCTGCCGCCGTCTGCCGTCTTCTCATGCGTTCCACTCGGCGATGATGGACCCCATCTTAGCCGAGTTCACGCAGCTTGTCGCAAGCGTTCCGCGCTCGGCCCCGACCATCCCGTTCGTGTCCAATGTGTCGGGAACATGGATCACCGACGCCGAAGCGACCGACCCGCACTACTGGGCCGCGCATCTGCGCGGGACGGTGCGCTTCACCGACGGTATTGGAACCCTGCTGGCGGACCCGAACCGCCTGCTGCTGGAAGCCGGGCCTGGCGTCACGCTGTCGCCGTTCGCCCGCCAGCATCCGGCAAAAGTGCAGACGCACGATGTCCTGGCATCGCTCGATCCCGGCAAACAAAAGCTGCCGGAACACGCGGCGTTTCTCCAGTGCGCGGGCCGCCTCTGGCTATCCGGCGTGTCCCTAAAATGGAACAGCGGCGGACGCCGCGTGTCCCTGCCAACCTACCCGTTTGAGCGCACGCGCCACTGGGTCGAACCCATGCACCCCGCTGAGGCATTGCCCGAAGTGTCACAAGAAGTATTACAAGAAGTATCACCCATGCGGACGCTTGCCGAAATCCCTGCCGCTCCGCCCCGCCGGACTGACCGGATTCTGCGCGAGCTGACCGCGCTGCTGTCCGACCAGTCCGGGGTGCCGTCCGACAATATCGCGCCCGATGTCACTTTTTTAGACCTCGGCTTCGACTCGCTCTTTTTGACCCAGGCCGGAACGGCCATCGGGCGAAGATTCGGCGTCAAAATCACGTTCCGAACGCTTTTGGAAGACGCGCCGACCCCGGCGTCTCTCGCGGCCCTGCTGGACCAAAAGCTGCCGCCCGACGCCGCACCTCCGACTCCTACTGCCTCGCTTGCTCCTGTGCTGCCTGCTGCTATGCCTGCACCCGAAAGTGCGGCTCCGGCGGGCGAGTTGGAACAGATCATCAGCCGCCAGCTTCAGCTTATGGCCGAGCAGCTTGCGCTTCTGCGCGGCGGTGCGGCAGTGGTTCCAGCACCAGCCGTTCTCCTGCCCGCTGCCGCGCCCATCGTCTTAGAGACAAAAGTCGCCCCGGCGGCGTTTGGGCCGTTTAAGCCCATTGACGCCGCCCACAGCAGCGGCCTGACACAGCAGCAGCAGACGCATCTCACCGCGTTTATTGACAAGTACACCCAGAAGACGCCGAACTCGAAGCGGCTGACCCAGACGCACCGGGCGCACCTCGCCGACCCCCGCGCGGTGGCCGGGTTCAAGAATTACTGGAAAGAGATGGTCTATCCCATCGCCAGCGAGCGCACTGCCGGGGCGCATCTGTGGGACACGGACGGCAACGACTATGTGGACGTGACCATGGGGTTCGGGACAAACTTGTTCGGGCATGGGCCGGCGTTTATCACCGACGCGCTCCAAAAGCAAATGGAAATCGGCATCGAGATCGGGCCGCAGTCGCCGCTGGCGGGCGAAGTCGCGCAGATGGTCTGCGAGATGACCGGGGCGGACCGGGCGACGTTCTGCAACACCGGCTCGGAAGCGGTCATGGCGGCGATGCGGGCCGCGCGGACGGTGACGGGCCGGACGAAAATCGTCTACTTTTCCGGCGACTACCACGGGACATTTGATGAAGTGCTGGCCCGCGCGAACGGCACGGGGGACGCGCGGCGGGCCATGCCGATCGCGCCGGGCATTCCTGACTGCATGACCGACGAGATCGTCATTCTCGACTACGGCACGCCGGAAACTTTGGAAATCCTGCGGGCGCTGGCCCCGACACTCGCCGCTGTCCTGGTCGAGCCGGTGCAGAGCCGCCGCCCGGCCTTGCAGCCCGCCGAGTTTTTGCGCGAAGTCCGCCGCATCACGGAAGACGCGGGCGCAGCGCTGATTTTCGATGAAGTCATTACGGGGTTTCGTATTCATCCGGGCGGCGCTCAGGCGCATTTCGGCATCAAGGCCGATCTCGCGACTTACGGCAAGATTGTGGGCGGGGGAATGCCCATTGGAATTGTCACCGGCAAGTCCGAGTACATGGATGCGTTCGACGGCGGCCAGTGGCAGTTCGGCGACGGCAGCTGGCCGGAAGCGGGCGTGACGTTTTTTGCCGGCACGTTCGTCCGGCACCCGCTCGCTTTAGCCGCCGCGAAAGCGACGCTGGAGCATTTGAAAGCCTCCGGGCCGGGCTTGCAGGAAAAGCTCAACGCCCGGACGACGGCGTTTGCCCAGGCCGTCAATGCCGATTTCGCCGCCGCCGGGGTTCCAATCCAATTAGCCAATTTCGGCTCGCTGTTTTACTTCCAGTTTGCGCCGGAAGTCAAATGGGCCAGTTTGCTGTTCTTTAGGCTGCGCTTCCACGGCGTCCATATTTGGGAAGGCCGCCCCTGCTTTTTGTCCACGGCGCACACCGATGCGGACATTGCACAGATACGTCAGGCGTTTCAAGGCAGCATCGCCGAAATGCAG
Organism: Capsulimonadaceae bacterium; assembly: GCA_965277885.1. Classification (GTDB taxonomy): domain Bacteria; phylum Armatimonadota; class Armatimonadia; order Armatimonadales; family Capsulimonadaceae; genus JANXMY01. The sequence continues at coordinate 3,756,289 of CBDIDS010000003.1, forward strand.
GCGGGGGGCTTCCTGCCTGTCCCGCCGACGCCGCCCGCTTCTCCTACTGCCATATTCCCGCTGACGGAAGGGCAGCGCGGGGTCTGGCTGACGACGCAGATGGGCGCGGATGCGTCCTGCGTGTTCAACGAATCCGTAATCTTGGATTTGGGCGGGCCGCTGAATGAAGCCGCACTGATCCGCGCTGTGGAGTCCGTCGTCAACCGCCACGACGCCCTGCGGACGGCGATTTTGCCGGACGGCGAAGCCCAAAGAACTCTGCCGTCGGTGACTGTCGCCGTGCCGGTCAGCGACTTGTCGGCGCTGGACGGGGCGGTGCGTGAGGCGCGGGAAGAGGAAGCTTTGTCGGCGGAAGCCGGGCAGCCGTTTGATCTCGCCCAAGCGCCGCTCATCCGCTTTCGGCTGATCCGGCGGGGTCAGGAAGAGCATCGGCTCGTCATTACCGCCCACCATATCGTCTGCGACGGCTGGTCGTTCGGCGTCCTGCTGTCCGATCTGGCCGATGCTTACACAGCTTTGTCGCAGGGCAAAATCTGGGTGCAGTCGGCGGCCTCGTTTCGCAGATATGCCGGGAGGGAACACGCGGACGCTGAAAACAACGCCTACTGGATGCGCCGGCTTTCCTCGCCGCCCGCCCCGCTGCACCTGCCGGCAGACCGAATGCGGCCTGCACTCGCGTCTTACCGGGGCGCACGCGGAAGCCGCCGGGTTCCGCCGGCGCTGACCTCCGCCCTGCGGCGTCTGTGCGCCGTTTCCGGGACGACGCTGTCCGCCGCGCTGTTGTCGGCGTACACGCTGCTCCTGCACGGGCTGTCCGGCGCGAGCGACGCCGTGGTCTGGGTGCCGTCGGCAGGGCAGGCGCTCGAAGAAAACGTGGAGCTTATCGGCCAGTGCGTTTCGCTCCTGCCGCTGCGCGTCGCATCCGCACCGGAAACGGCGTTCACCGACTACCTCCGCGCGACCCGCGCGGCTTTGCTTTCTGCGATGGACCATCAATTGTACAGCCTGGACGCCGTCATGTCGGCGCTGGACCGGCCCGTCCCGATCATCACTACGTTCAACATTGACCAGTTTGCGCCGCTCGGTTTTGCGGGCCTTGCGTCAAAGCTGACCCATACGCCGCGCCGCTTTTTTCAGTTTGATTTGGGCCTGAACGTCATCGAAGATGCGGGCGCTTTGGAAGTGGAATGCGATTACAACACGGACTTGTTCGATGCCGCGACCATCGAGCGTCGCTTGGAAGAGTTTGAGGGCCTGCTGTCGGCAGCAACAGCGGATCCCGGCGCCTGTGTCGGGGCGCTGACCGCGCCGCTGCGCCAGGCCGAACGGCTGCTTCCGTCCGCCCCGGCGGCAGACATGGCGACCGGTCTGATGCTCTCTGCCCTTCCTGCTGCCGAAGCTCTGACCGAGACCGAGGCCCGGCTGGCGCTGTTGTGGGGGGAAGTCCTGGGCATCTCGGAACTCCGCGTCACCGACAGCTTCTTTGAGCAGGGCGGCTATTCGCTCCTCGCTTTGCGCCTGTACGGGCGCATTGAACAGGAATTCGGTGTGCGCCTGCCCCTGCCGACGCTGTTCCAGGCGCCGACGCTGGAAGCGCTGGCCGAGATCATCACGCAAAACTCCGCGCCGAAAGTGTTGTCGGACGAGCCGCTGTCCACGCTTGTCCCGCTGAAGACTCCTGCCGGGACCGGCACATTGAAGCCGCCGCTCTACTGTGTTCATCCCGATCACGGCTTGGTGCTGTTTTATCAGGCGCTTGCGGGCCGCCTGCCGCCGGACCAGCCCGTCTACGGCTTGCAGTCGGTCGGGGTAGACACCGAGGAAGCCCCCCTGACCTCACTCGAAGAGATGGCGGCCCGTTACCTGCGCGACATCAAGAAATTTCAGCCCGACGGTCCTTACCATTTGGGCGGTTACTCGCTCGGCGGTGTGGTGGCCGCCGAAATGGCCCGGCAGCTTCATGCGAGCGGCGAGCAGGTCGGCCTGCTGGCGCTGTTTGACGCTTATGCGCCGGTCGCCTACCAGCAAAACCTGATTGATAAGCCTCGCTTGAAACGCATGGCCGGGCATTTCCAGCTGATGAAGAACAGTACGCCGAAGGACGCGCTGCTGTCGCTGGGCGAAAAAGCGCGGGAGGCCGTGCAGGGGAAAAAAGCGGACTGGCAAAAGGCCGCCGCCGAGCTGGCCGGAACACTCGCCCCGGAGCGGCTTGCGGCCTTGCAGGCGGTCATCCTCGCCAACGAAGCGGCCTTCTTCCGCTATGAGACGCCGCAGTACCCGGTGCGGGCGACGCTGTTCCGCGCCGCCGAAGTCAGCGTCTTTGAGGAGCGCGATCCGGCCCTCTGGTGGGGCGACCATTTTCAGGGCGGCCTGGACCTCCACGATGTTCCCGGCGCTCATCTGACCCTGATGAACGAGCCGCAGGTGTCGGCGCTGGCTCTCGCGCTGGCTTTGTGTCTTGCGAAGGCATCCCGATGATCCCGCCGCCGGTGCCGGGCGCGGTTCATGTTTGGCAGTTTGATTTAGACGCAGAAGCACCACCTGGCTTTTTAGCCGCAGACGAACACGACCGCGCGGCCCGCTTTCATTTTGAGCGCGACGCCCGCCGCTGGCGGACAGGCCGGAGCCTGCTGCGCCGGACGCTCGGCGCGTACCTTCATGCTGACCCGGCGGCGCTGGAATTGCAGACGGGGCCGTTCGGCAAGCCCTTTCTGCTTCACTGCCGTCTGCGCTTTAACGCTTCGCACTCCGGCCCCGTGCTTCTGCTGGCCTTTGCCTGGGATCAAGAAGTGGGAATAGATGCCGAGCGTCTGCGCGATGACTTTGTGCCGGAAGAATTAGCCGTTCAAGTGTTCTCGCCGCGTGAGCAGGAAGCGCTCTGCGCGGTTCCGCCGGGGGAGCGCCGCGCCGCGTTTTTGTCGCTATGGACGGCCAAAGAAGCGTATGTCAAAGCGCTTGGCACGGGCCTGTCGTTTCCCCTCACGCAGCTTACGCTGTCGCCGATGGCGGGCAGTGACTGTTATGCTGCCGAGGACAGCGCTCAGGCAGACGCGCCTGCCGGGATCTTTGTCCGCCGGCTTTCTTTTCTGCCCGATCATGCCGTGTCGCTCGCCTCCGAAAGCGCAGCCGTAGACATTCAGCATTTTCATTCAGCATTTCCATGATTTCCATACCGCCTAGCATCAGCATCGTTATTCCGGCGTTTAACGCCGAAGCTTATTTAGGACAAACCCTGGACAGTGTTCTGGCGCAGACCCTCACCGATTGGGAGCTGTGCCTTGTCAGCGACGGCTCAACCGACCGCACCGAGGAGATCGCCGAACAGTATGCGCGTCAGGACCCGCGCATCTGCTGGATTTCCCAGCCGAACGCCGGCGTGTCCGCCGCCCGAAACCTCGGCGCGGCCCAAACCCAGGCGCCATTGCTGATCTTTTTAGACGCCGACGATGTCTGGGAACGCGACGCGCTCCGGGCGCTTCGGCGGACACTGGACGCTCACCCGGAAGCCCCGGCGGTTTATGGCCTGGCCCGGTACATCGGCAGGCACGGCGAGCCGATTGATCCGGGGGTCTGCGAGGGGCATCAGCGGTTCCGGCTGGGTCTGGAACGCGGGCGAGTCATTGTCTGGCCGCAGGACCGTCCCACGTCTTTTGCCGTGGAAGCCGTCATGGAGCGTGTGATGACCTGCGGCACGGCGCTGATGCGGCGCGAAGCGTTCGTACAGGCCGGCTCCTTTGACGCGGATCTGCGGATGTGGGAAGATTGGGACTTCTGGCTTCGGCTGTCGCGTGCCGGCGGGTTAGTGTTCACCGACACGCTGGTCCTGGGCTACCGGCGGCACGACGCCAATGTTTCCGGGCAAATAGACCTGCTGGAGTCCGGGGAATGGCAGGTCCGCCGCAAGCTGCTTGATACCGTCAAAGACGACCCGGTTCACCTGCGAATGGCCCGGCAGGGGCTGGCTTACCGGCACCGATGCGCGGTTTCACACCGCTTGCAGGCCGCAAAAGCCTGTGTCCGGGAACAGCGTCCGGCGGCGGCGCTGCGGGAAGTTTCCGCTGCCGGGAAGCATATGTCGGCGGTTTTCCTACACGCCTGCCGTCTTGGCCGATGATCGCCGCGACCGAGACGGCTCCGGCAGGGAAGAGGGAAAGTCCTGTGAGTGGGCCACGCTGCCGGGACCGAACGAGCGGGCGGCGGCCAGCGTGTCCTGAGCGCGGGCGACCAGCGCGGCGGCTCCGGCTATGTCCGGCGTCAGCAGCGCGGCTCCGAGGCAGGCGGACAAAGGCGGCTGCCCGGCAGGAGTGACGGCAAAAATGCCTGCCCGCAGCCGGTCGGCGGCGACCCGTGCGCCCGCTTCGCCGGTTTCCGGCAGAATGATCGCGTATTCGTCGGGACCCAGCCGCGCCATCAAGTCCACCGTGCGGATTTTGGACTTGATGGCGGCCACCGCGGCTTCCAGCGCCCGGTCCCCGGCTTCAAAGCCGAACGAGCGGTTACGGGCCGCGAAGTTGTCGAGGTCCAGCAAAATCAACGACAGCGGGGCATGGTAGCGGGAGGCGCGGTCTATCTCTTCCGACAGCCTGGCGCGGAACGCCGGGTGTCCCGACAGCTCCGGGCTGTGTTCGACCACAATGTTTGCGGTGATGCGCTCCGGCAGGGCGCTGACAGCCGAGGCTGTCTGCACCGGAACAGCAGTCTGGGCGGCTTCCAGCTCCAGCGTCAGCGCGGCGATCTGCTGCTGCAAGGCCGCAAACTCGGTCACGTCCACGCCCGCGCTGAGGCCGCCGATAATCTGGCCTTCGGCATCGCGCAGCGGGACCATGCTGCACCGCAGCGGCGACTGTCCGCCGCCCGCCACGGTGTCCCATCGCTCTTCCCCCAGCAGCGATTCGCCGGATAAGACACGGCTGATCTTCGCTTCGGCGTCCTCGCGCTCGCTCGCCGGCACAACCGTGTCCCAAAGCGTGCTTTCCAGCGCTGCCGCTGCCGGGATGCCGTACAGCGTTTCGCAGGCGGCGTTCCACCGGATGATTCTGCCGGAGGCGGCGAAGCAGAAGCAGGGAACGGGCAGAGTGCGGAAGAACTCTTGAAACTGCCGGGACACTTGCTCCCGCAGGGCTTCCGTCTCCGCTCGGCGCTGCTTGGCTTCAAGAAGCTGCGTTTGCAGGGCTTCCTGCCGGGCCTCGTATTCCTCCTGCTGCTTTTGCCGCGTCAGGCGGTCGGTTTCCCGCATCCGGCGGGCGGCTTCAGGAGTCGGGACCCGCAGGGAATGGCTGAGAGCAAGGGCAGCCAGCGCCGACACCAGCAGCCCGAAGCCGCCCCCGACTGTCAGCGGGAACGCCAGCGGGTTCTCGGCATTTGGGGCAGGAAGCGCCGCCGCCTTAACCGCATTCTTGCTCCGGCCGTGGGCATGAGCCGCCGTCTTCCTGGCCTGCACAGCAGCCGGCGCGGGCGGCGTAACCCCATGCAGAAAGATGCCGCCGCCGAACAGCAGCAGCGACAAAAAAGCCAGCGCTCCGATGCCGAAAATTGGTTTCATAAAACAGCCCTTGTTACCGTTGTCGGCAAAAAGGGCGATGAAGATTAGAGTTTCGGGGCCGCCTAAGCCGTGCCGCCCTCGGCAGCCGCCGGGTGCAGTACATACTTCCCGTGTTCGGGAACCGCAATGCGGTCAAAGTCGCGGGCCAGCGTGTGCAGCGCCGCCCGCATCCCCGCGCCGCGCATCGCTGGGCCGTGGCCGGTGACGACGAGGTCCGGCTCCAGGGCCGCTAAAACTTCTACCGAAGTGCGGGCCGAGACCCAGTCAGGCGTGAAATACATCGGCGGGCCGTGCATTTCGGGCTTCTGCACGGCGACCGCGTAAGCCGACTCCTGCGTGGTCGTGACAAACGCATCGGCGGCGATGAGGGTCTGGTCGGAGCCGCGCCAAAGCGCGACCTGGCCCGGCGTGTGGCCCGGCACAAGGAGCCAGTTCCAGCCGGGCATGAACGGGACCGAATGGTCTTCCGGCAGGGGAAACAGCCGCGCACCCAGGCTGACCGGCCCGCGCGGGTAAATCCCGGACATCGCCGCCATCAGCCCGCCGCCGACGGTCGGGTCGGGCGGCGGGTAGGCGGCCTGCCCGCTGAGATAGGGAAGTTCCAGCGGGTGGGCGTAGACCGGCGCATCCCATTCGGCGGCCAGCTCTTCCAATGCGCCGACATGGTCGAAGTGGCCGTGCGTCTGGATGATCGCCGCCGGACGGGCGCCGGAGCCGAAACGCTTTGCCGCCGCGCGTTTGATCACGCCTGCCGTGCCGGGTATGCCCGCGTCTATCAGAACCCAGTTCCGGTCGCCCGCGTTCGGCAGGCCGAAAAAGAGCATATTCACAATCGCGAGGCGCTTAAACGCCAGATCAGGCCGAACTTCTTCAGTGCCGTCGTCTTCCGAATGCCCGGCGCGTCCTTCCGGGTCAAGTGGGATGGCGTGTTCTTGTTTGTCTTCCATGACGCCAGTATTGCCGGAATGGGAGAGTTGAAAACATGCTACGCCGACCGCAGGCCGTAGCCGGTGCCGCGCCGAGTTTCCAGCAGATCGGCGGACAGCGGCGGCAGCTTGGCCCGCAGCCGCCGGATATGAATGTCTACGGTGCGCTCACCGCCCTCAAAGTTTACGCCCCAGACCAAATCCAGCAGGCGATCCCGTGCGAAGAATTTGCCCCGGTGCAGGGTCAGAAACCGCAGCAGCTCGTACTCGCGCGGGGTCAGCGGCAGCATCGCGCCGCCCAAAGCGCGGGCGCACCCCGAAGAAAGTTCAATGACCAAGTCCGGCAGCCGTAGGGTGTCGCCGGACTGAATCTGGCGCTTGCGGAACCCCAGCAGGGCCAGCCGGGCCAGCATCTCGGCGGGGGCATAGGGCGGCAGCAGAAAATCGTCGGTATAGGCCGGCCAATCCGGCTGAAAGAGGTGGCGCGGAGCCAGCAGCGCGAGACGCGCCGGGGGCGGCATATCGTCGCCCCAGGCGGCCTGGAGCAGCCGCGCGGCATGGCGAAGCGGCAGGCAGTCCGCCGACGCCGATAGGTCCGCCAGCAGGACATCCGGCGGCCTGCCGTCAAAGGCCGTGCAAAGCGTTTCCAGTGTATCCGGCCCGCCGTTTAAATCTGTACAAACGGCAGGATACCCGGCCTGTTTCAGCGCAGCGGTCAGCGGCGGCAAAGGCGAAGATTTTTCAGACGGCGCGAGAACAAGGATGGTGAGCATAGCGACACGGAACTAGGTAGCCTGAATGAGAAGGCCGCGTCGCTGCGGGGGAAGTGTCGTCAAGGAAGTAGATTAAAGAGAGTGTGGCATAAAAGGGGGGCGTGAGTCAAGGGTGATGGGAGAAGAAAGGGCGATGGGAGAAGAAAGGGCGATGGGAGAAGAAAGGGCGATGGGAGAAGAAAGGGCGAACACAAGGTTCGCCCCTGCGGGGTCAGGATCGAACGGAATGTATGCGTGAATAACGTAGGGCGCGAACCTTGTGTTCGCCCTTCCAAATGGCAATCCTGGCTCGGTTTACACCGTCACCCACAGCCCGCCGCCGTCGTCCATCCGCACCGGGTACGTCTGCACATTGCAGTCGCCCTGCAAGCCGATCCCCGTCGTCAGGTCAAACTTACGGGAATGGAACGGGCACATCAAAATTGTGCCGCCGAGCAGGCCGTCGGCGAGCGGCCCCTGCCGGTGCGGGCATTCCGCCTGCACCGCGTAGACCTGCCCGGCGCGGGTACGAAAGACGGCGATGTCTACGCCGCCCACGGGGAAAACGCGGCCTTCGCCGTGCGGGATCTGGTCCACGGAGCCGAGGGCGGTTTCGCCCTCGGCCGCGCCGTGTCCGCCCCCGACCATTTCTTTGATCTTGGTTTCGATCTTTTCGAGTGTCAGCATAAGTTCCTCCTAAGCCAAAACAGGCAGTGTCGAGACGAACTGGTTGGGCGTTGCGGGCCGGTCCGCTTCGAGCCACGGGTCCACATAAGCGTCCACCGTCGCCTGCATGGCGGCATCCAGCCGCGCGGCGATGCCCTCGCTGTCGTCCACGACAATCGCTTTGATCTTGTCCAAGCCGACGCGCGGGACGAAGCTGTAGGTGCGCTCTAAGTACTTGGCGTTCTCGATATAGTACTGCATGAAGCGGCCCATGATTTGGATAACTTCTTCGTGCGAGTCAACCACGCAGAGGATGTCGCCTTTGCGGATGTGAGCGCCTGCCGCGCCGCCGATGTAGATTTCCCAGCGGCCGCCTTCAATCGCAACCGCGCCGACATCTTTGACCAGCGCTTCCGAGCAGTTTCGGGGGCAGCCTGCCGTCGCGAGCTTCATCTTGCCGGGGCTTTCAATGCCCTGGAAGCGCTTCTCGATCTTGATGCCGAGGCCCGTACTGTCCCCGACCCCGTAGCGGCAGAAATCGGTGCCGACGCAGGTTTTGCAGGTGCGGAACGATTTGCCGTAAGCATGGCCCGACGGCATTCCCAAATCTTTCCAAACTTTGGGTAAGTTTTCTTTGGTGATGCCGAGTAAGTCTATGCGCTGGCCGCCGGTGAACTTGACCATCGGCACGTCGTACTTTTTGGCGACTTCGCCGATGCGGATCAAGTCGTCGGCGGTGGTGACCCCGCCGTAGATGCGCGGGATGACCGAGAACGTCTTGTCCTTCTGAATGTTCGCGTGAACGCGGTCGTTGATATAACGCGCATCCCGCTCGTCTTCATACTCCGCGCCCCAAAGCGACTTGAGGAGCGATGCCAGGCCCATTTTCGCTGTGACTTCTTCCACGCCCCCCGCCAGGGCGTCAAACACCGACGACACCGACTTTAATTGCCGGGTCCTGATCTGCTCGACCAGGTCCGTTTTGGAATACGGGACGCCCGGCACATAGTAATGGATGCTGGGATCTTCTTCCACCTGGCCTTCGGCGGCCCACTCGACCACTTCCTCCACCAGCTTCTTGCACGAGCCGCAGCCCGCGCCGGCGCGGGTGGCTTCCATGACCATCTTCAGCGACCGCTTGCCGCTTTCGACGCATTTTCGGATCTGGCCTTTCGAGACGCCGTTGCAGTTGCAGATTTGGGCCGAGTCGGGCATTTCCAGCATCGTGGCCTGCGTAGACGGTGCGCCCATATCAAACAGCAGCGACAGCCGCTCTTCGGGCAGAGGCGTTCCCCGGTCGAATGCCTGCATCAGATACGCCACTTTGTTCAAGTCGCCCAGCATCATCGCGCCAATTAAGATACCGTCCCGAATAATCAGCTTCTTGTACGTCCCGCGCTTCGGCTCGGAGAACGTCACCACTTCGTCGCGGTCGTCCAACGGCTCAGTGACGCCCATAGACGCCAGCTCGACGCCCATCACTTTGAGCTTGGTCGCGATTTTCGAGCCATGATAAGCAGCGTTCTCGTTGCGCCCCGTGATATGGTCCGCCAGCACCGTTCCCATTTCCCACAGCGGGGCCACTAATCCGTACACTTTCCCCCGGTGCTGGGCGCATTCGCCGACCACATACACATCGGGGTCGTCTACCGAGCGCATCTGGTTGTCGGTCACAATCGCCCGCTCGACCGTCAGCCCGCAGTCCGCGCCGATCTCGCTGTTCGGCTTGATGCCGGTGGAGATGACCACCATGTCGCAGTCCAGCGTCGTGCCGTCTTTAAACTCTAGTCCCGTGACGCTGTCTTCGCCTAAAACCCGCGTCGTGGCTTTTTCAGTATGGACATGAATGCCCATTTTTTCCATGATTCCCCGCAGAATGCCGCCCGCCGCCGGGTCAAGCTGCTGGTTCATCAAATGGCTGGAGAGATGGATGACATGGACTTCGACGCCGTAATTGATCAGTCCCCGCGCGGCTTCCAGCCCCAAAAGGCCGCCGCCAATCACGGCGGCGCGGCGGCACTTGGTCGCATAGCCAGCGATCTTGTGGCAGTCATCGAGTGTACGGAACACAAAGACGCCGTGCTTGGTCTCGCCGTCCGGCGTTTCCAAGCCTTCCATCGGCGGCACAAAGGGCCGGGAGCCGGTCGCAATCAGCAGCTTGTCGTAAGGCGTGATTTGCCCATCGTCCGAGTGGACTTCCTTGCGGGCGCGGTCAATGTGCTGGACTTTTGCCGGCGCGTGGAGCTTGACATCGTTCTCTGTGTACCAGTCTAATGGGTTCAAAAAGATGTCGGCGGCGTCCTGTGTCCCGTTCAGGACATTGGACAGCAGAATACGATTGTAATTGCCATACGGCTCGTCGCCGAACATGGTGATCTCAAACTGCTCGCCGCCGCCCCGTGCAAGTATTTCTTCCACAGTCCGTGCGCCCGCCATGCCGTTGCCGATCACGACTAATTTCTGTTTGTCAGTCATGTCAAACCTCCACCAAGCCAATGTCTAAAACAACTGTTCCCGAAACGCCTTCCGGCGCGGCGAGAAACGCTTCCAGCTTTGTTCCCGACATCATATCTTCAACGACCGCCAGCGCGACATGGACATCGCCGCGTGCGCCGATGGGGAAGTAACGCATGGGTTCACCGTCGCGCATCAGCACGACATAGACCATTTCCGCTGCCGAGTTGCCGGCCCGGAAATACACAAACTGGGTGCGCTTGCCGACGGGGACCGTGTAAGCCAGCCCGCCCGCAAGTGGGTGTGGGTTGGTCAGGCCGTGGCCTTCAAAGGCAAACACGCCCTGCAACAATTTTGGTTTCGAGTACATAATTGGTTTCCTAAAAAGTATGCGTGAGCCGCCGGAGCCACGGAATGAATTCCGAGGCTAGAACCAACCAGTGTCGAAGCGACACAAGAAACGGATTGTGCCGTAATCCCGCGTCGCCTCGACGCTGTTTTGTCCAAGCCTCGGAATTCATTCCGTGGCACCTGCTCCGATCAGAATTGTTTTAGGCCATCTCTAAATCCGCGCCGTCCGGGCCGACCAGAACGCGCTCGCGGGACGGCTCGTGCGCTTTAGCGACGCCGCCTGCACCCAGCCAGGTCCGCTCCCAGCCGGGCGCGGCCTGGCGCAGAACGACAAGGCCGACGGCGGCAATCGCGGCGACCACGAAGAAGCCTGCGCTGTACGTGCCGAACAGGTCATGCAGGCTTCCCATGTTGGCGTTCAGGTAGTAGCCGCCGACACCGCCCGCCGCCCCGACCAGGCCCGTCATCACGCCAATTTCTTTCTTGAAGCGCTGCGGGACCATCTGGAAAACCGAGCCGTTGCCCATGCCGAGGCAGCCCATCAGCAGAAACAGCATGGCGAAAGTCACCCACATATTCGTGATCAAAAAGCCGATGCCGAGCGCCATGACGCAGGCTGTCGTATACAACACCGTCAGCATCCGAATGCCGCCGAGCTTGTCGGACAACGCGCCGCCGACCGGACGCAGCAGGGAGCCGGCCACAATGAACAGCGCGGTTGAGATGCCGACCGTCGCTTTCGGGAAGTCATACTGGTCAACAAAGAACTTGTTCATAAAGTACGACAGGCCGACAAAGCCGCCGAACGTCACGAAGTACAGCAGGCAGAAGCGCCAGGCGTCGGTCTGGGCCAGCACTGCGCCGAAGTCGGCCAGCGTCGAAGGTTTTGCTTTTGTCGGCGGGTCTTTTGCCATCAGCGTAAAGACGATGAAGACAATCGCGACCGGGATCATCAAGAGGCCCATGACGGTGTGCCAGCCGTAGGCTTTTGCCAGCAGCGGGGCAAAGATCGTCGCCAGCACGGTCCCGGAGTTGCCGGCCCCGGCAATGCCCATTGCGAGGCCCTGAAGGTGAGGGGGATACCAGCGCGAGGCGAGAGGCAGGGCGACCGCAAACGACGCTCCGGCCAGCCCTAAAAAGAAGCCGACGAAAAGCAGGGAGTTGTAGGTATTCGCAAGCTGCCAGCCGACGACCAGCGGCAGCAGCGTAAAGGCCATAGACGCCATACCGACACGCTTGGAGCCAAATCTATCAGACAAAACACCAAGCAGAATGCGCCAGAAGCCTGCCGCCAGCAGCGGGATCGCCAGAAGCCTGAGCGCCAAACCGGCAGGGTAGCCGTTCGCGACCGGCTGGAACGTCTTGCCGTCTTTCGCCAGTGCGGCCATCGGCTTCAGGCCGATCACGTTGTCATTCGGGTTGCCGACCGCGCCGGGCGCGGCGGCAATCTGAATAAACTTGGATTTGGCGTTCACGGCGGCAATCGTCGCCGGGTCGGCGTTGCTGACGACATATTTTTCTAATGGCTTGTCGCTGGGCCGGATGGTGGTCGGCGTCCCCGCTTTGATCAGCAGATTGTAGACGCTTTTCGGCTGGTCCGCTTTGAGCTTCGGGTTCTGCTTCATTGTCTGCGGGCCTTTGACGACCAGCGTGTACGGCGTCGTCTTCGTGATGAGTGCAGACGGCGTCACCCGCAGGTTCGCCCCGGTCAGCAGGGCGTCGGTGGTGATAAACGGCGCAAGAGCGCCGAGAATGACCCAGACCATAAACGAAATGTCGAAGTGCAGAAACGCGCTGAACAGGGAGGGCGCGTGACCGCTGTTTTTCAGGTCACTGATTTTCATAATGTCTCCTCTTAAAATAAAACGAACAGTTCTTGTAACATGAAGGGGAGACGCGGCAGTGCGTTTGGAACCCACCTCCTTGCTCCGCAGGGGTCCTCCCGAAGCGGGAGGACGAAGAGAAAAGCAGAGAACGGTGGCAGTGGGCGGTGCTAAAACTCTTCACCTTCCCGCTTCGGGAGGGTCGTCACTTGTGACGGGGTGGGTTCTTCCCACCCGGACCGCACAGACTTTAAATTCCGGCATCTTGGAAACCGGGTCGAGCGCGGGATTTGTCAGCGTGTTGGCGCACGAGTCGCCGCCCCAGTGGAACGGCACAAAGATCGTGTCCTGGCGAATGCCCGGCGTCAAACGCGCTTTGACCGTGATTGACCCGCGCCGGGTGGTCAGCAGGGCATCGTCGCCGTCCGCAAGGCCGAAGCGCTTGGCGAGGCTGGGGTGCATCTCCGCGAACGCCTCCGGGGTGATGGTGTTCAGCGCGGCGACGCGCCGGGTCTGGGTCCCCGATTGGTACTGGGCCATGACGCGGCCTGTCGTGAGATACAGCGGATACTCGTCGTCCGGCTCTTCGGCGGCACTCCGGTGATGGACGGCGTGGAACTTGGCGCGACCGTCCGGGTGGGCGAAACGGTCTCCAAACAGTCGCGGCGTTCCGGGATGGTCTTCCGACGGACAGGGCCAGAAGACACCGTTTTCTTGATCAATACGCTCGTAGGTAATGCCGGAATAATCAGCAAACCCGCCCGCGCTGGCCTTCCGAAGCTCCTCAAAGATCGCAGCGGGGTCATCGGTTGGGAAGCAGCGGCCCGCGCCGAGGCGCTGGGCCAGAGCCGAGACAATCGCGGCGTCGGTCGAGACCCCTTCAGGGCGCGGCGCGGCCTGCTTGCGGTGAATAACGCGGCCCTCTAAGTTTGTCATCGTGCCGCTTTCTTCCGCCCACTGGGCGATGGGCAAAACAACGTCTGCCATGAGCGCGGTTTCCGATAAGAAGATGTCCGAGACGCACAAAAAGTCCAAAGCACGCAGACGCTCCTGAACATGCAGGGCGCGAGGCGCGGAAACGGCAAGATTAGAAGCCATGACCAGCAGCGCCCGAACGCCGCCGTCCTGGCCCAGCGAGTTAATCAGCTCATAGGCCGACCGGCCCGGTCCCGGCAGGGTTTCCGGGTCAACGCCCCAGACGCCTGCCACATAAGCGCGGTGTTCCGGGTTGTCAATCTTGCGGTAGCCCGGTAATTGATCGGCCTTTTGTCCATGCTCGCGCCCGCCCTGCCCGTTGCCCTGGCCGGTCATGCAGCCGTAGCCGCAGTGCGGCTTGCCCGCTTTGCCGAGCGCCAGCATCAAATTGATGAACGCCAGCGTGTTGTCTACGCCTTTGGACTGCTGCCCCGCCCCTCGCGCCGTCAAAGCCATCGCCGTCCCTGCTTCTCCCATGAGGTGTGCGGCTTTAATAATGTCTTTCGCGGGAACCCCGGTGATGCGCTCTACTCTATCCGGCCAGAACGACGTGATGACCCGCCGAACGCTTTCCCAGCCGGTCGTGCGAGACGCAATGAACTCATGGTCTAAAAGCCCGTCAGCGGCGGCGACGTGCAGTAATCCGTTCGCCAGCGCCAGGTCGGTCCCCGGCGTCAGCGGCAGGTGCAGCGTCGCTTGGTCGGCGGTCGCGGTCCGGCGCGGGTCGGCGACGATCAGCGCCCCGCCGTTTTCGCGCTGACGCTCGAAATACTGCATGATCGGCGGCATGGTCTCGGCGGGGTTGCCGCCGATGAGCAGGATCGCATCCGCGCCGGGAATGTCTTCCAGCGGAAACGGCAGGCCCCGGTCCATGCCGAACGCTTTGATGCTGGCGACCGCTTCGGAGGCCATGCAGAAGCGGCCATTGTAGTCAATGTGCGGGGTACGAAGGGCGACGCGGGCGAACTTGCCGAGCCAGTACGCTTTTTCGTTGGTCAGCCCGCCGCCGCCGAAGACGCCGACCGAGTCGCGCCCGTAAATGCGCTGCGACGCCTGAATTCCTGCCGTGACTCGGTCCAAAGCCTCATCCCAGGTCGCAGGCCGCAGGATGCCGTCTTTCGTGCCGCGCACCAGCGGCGTCGTCAGCCTGTCGCGATACGTCAATAAATCGGTCGCCGTCCAGCCCTTCTGGCACAGGCCGCCTTTGTTGGTCGGGAAGTCTTTGCGCGGCTGGACCGACAGCAGCCCTTGAGTATTAGGAACCAGGTTCATGCCGCATTGCAGGGCGCAGTACGGGCAGTGCGTGGCCGTCGGGGTATTTGGAAGAGCGCTATTCATGCGTGCTGCCTTCCTCCAAAAGTCCGACATCTATGACCACCGAGCCGTTGAGACCACGCGGGGCCGCGAAGCCGACTTCGATGCGTGCGCCGGCGGGGTAAGACTCCGTAATGGAAAGCGGCACATGAAAATCGGCTTTGGGACCGACGGGGAAGTAGCGCACGGGCCGGGAGTTGACGCACAGCGCCAGGTAAATCAAGTCGTCTGAGAGATTACCCGCTCGCACATAAATCACTTCTGCTTTTGCCCCAACGGGAACAACGTAGCACAGCGCATCATTCAGCGGCCCGACTTCAAAGAAGCCGCGCCCGGCAAAGGGGTACACGCCCTGCAAAAAGCGCGGGATCGCCGCGCCGAGCCGTGTCAGCCGCTGCTGGCGCGTCTCGGTGGTCAGGGTTTCAGCGGTCTCGAATGTTTCAGCGGTGTCGTCGGCCAGGCGGAGCTGGCCCAATAAAAGACTCATGGCAGGGCGCTTTCTTGTCAAAACATGAAACAAGGCAGCATCGCCGGTCAGGAGCCACAGAGCAGTGTGGTAAAGTAATACTGTCAGAAGTAGTAGCGTGAGGGGAAAGCCGCCGCAGCAGTGCGGAAGTGGCTTTGTGCTTTTATGATAACACGCCCATGTTTCGGCAATGTTTCAGGATGACTTTATTATATAAAATTATATAAAAGTTTTGTGTGTGAGAAAAGCGCCGCGAGTAAGAACGCGGCAATAAATTGCGACGCTGTGTGGCGAAGCGCCCAATGTCCGCCTTCGCGGACAGGGAAGCAGATAAGAACAATCTTACTCTTTGTCCTTACCCTCGAACATTAGGCGTCTGCGCCCCATACGAAGTAATGCCGCAGGCATACAGCGTAGGATTTTAATCCCACGCATTCTCTGAGGAACTCACCATTGACATTAACCATCGCCATTCTTGCCGGGGGGCAGAGCCGCCGCATGGGAACAGACAAAGCCGCGCTCGAAATCGGCGGCGTCTCGCTTTTAGAACGCACCGCACGTTTAGCACTCGCGGTCAATCTTCCCGTACTTGTGGCGGGCCGCGCCTGTCCTGACGGCTGGCCTTTGCCGCAAGTAACCTTCATCAAAGACGCCGCGCCGGGGCTGGGACCGGCGGGCGGCCTAGCGACTGTCCTCAGCCGTGTGCAAACATCCGTGCTGGCGCTGGCCTGCGACCTGCCCCTGCTGACCGAAGACGCTTTGCACTGGCTGATTGCCCAGGCAAAAGTGCAGTCTGGAGCGTCAGGGCTGGTGACGGTCAACGGCGGACAGAAAGAACCGCTGTTTTCAGTGTATCACCTGGAAAGCCTGCCGCTGATTGAGGTTCGTCTTGCCGCCCATCGCCGCTCGCTGCATGGCGTGATTGAAGCAGGCGCGTTTGCGTTCGCCGATGCGCCGGGCTGGGTCGCGGCGCAGCTTGCCAATGCCAACACGCCGGAAGAGTGGCGGGAAAAGATAGAAAACCACTAAGAACCCCTCCCGCTATGCCTTCGGCATTACTTCGTATCTGTTCCTCGCTCCCTCCCCTGTTAGGGAAGGGCCATCAAGAACCAGAGCAAGAGGCGGGGGCATTCCTCGTAATCCTTCCTGACGTATCTCTGGCCCTTCCCTAACAGGGGAGGGAGCGAGGAACAGATACGAAGTAATGCCGAAGGCATAGCGGGAGGGGTTCTTACGGAACCAGAACGACTTTGCCGGTCGTCTGCCGCGCTGAGATCGCCTCGTGCGCTTTGGCCGCGTCTGAGAGCGGGAATGACTGCGTGCTGATCTTCAGCTTGCCTTCGGCGACCCAGCCCAGCAGCTCTTCCATGCCGCGTCCCCAGTCGGCGACGCTGGCGTAGAGGGTGTAGCCGCGCAGGGTGATGTTCCTAAACACCATCGGCCAGAGCCGGTCTGCGGCAAGCGGGCTGCCGCTGCCGGACTGGCCGCCGTAGACCAGCCAGTACGCGCCCTGGCCGAGCGTGTCGAACGCCTCGCTGCCGAGATCGCCCTGCGAGTCCAGAAACACGCTGACGCCCGCGTCGCCCGCTTCGGCCATGACCGCCTTGGACCAGCCCGGCTGTGTGTAATCGAACACGGCGTCCGCGCCGAGCGACTTGACCAGATCATGCTTGGAGGGCGACGCGAGGCCAATGACTTTGCCCGCGCCTTTGAGCTTCGCGATCTGCACCGCCAGCGACCCGACCCCGCCCGCCGCGCCGGGGATCAGCACGGTCTGCCCCGCCTGCAAGTTCCCTGTTTCCAGCAGAAAATACGCGGTGAGGCCCTGAATCAGCAGCGCGGTCGCCGGCCCGAAGGCGAGGCTGTCGGGCAGCACATAGGCAGTGGCGGCGTCCAAGATTGCATGGTCGGCGTAGCCGCCGCCCTGCACCATGCCGAAGACCCGCTCGCCGATCTGATGGCCCTGGACGCCGGGGCCGCGCTGCGAGACGGTGCCGGCGACTTCAAAGCCGGGTCGGAACGGGGCGTCCGGCACACCTGGATAACGGCCCTCGCGGGCCATAATATCGGCGAAATTGACGCCGGATGCTTTGACTTCCACCACGATCTGCCCTTCTTTGGGCGCAGGCGTCGGTTCTTCAATCACTTGAAGTGTCTCCGGGCCGCCGAACTGCTTGACTTCGATAATATTCATAGGAGGGTTCCTTTTCGGCACGCTTGCCTACTGCTGTCAATCTGCTGCCGGGCCAAAGAGTTCCCGGCGAGCGCGTTCCAGAAGGAGATGGCGCGGGTAAAAGCGAAAAAGCAAACACCACGCAAGTTATTGGAGACACACGCAACATGGCGGATAAACCGAACTTCGGACTGACGGGCCTGGCGGTCATGGGGCAAAATCTCGCGCGGAATGTCGCGCACAAGGGCTTTCCCATTGCCGTGCATAACCGCACCACGGAAAAAACAGACAAGTTCATGGAAGAACACGGCGGCGAGGGAGCGATTGTCGGCTCAAAAAGCACCAAAGATTTTGTCAGCGCTTTGCAGACGCCTCGCGCCATTATGATCATGGTCAAGGCCGGACAGCCGGTAGATGACGTGATTGCCGAGCTGAAGCCGCTGCTCGCCAAAGGCGATTTACTCATTGACGGCGGTAATTCCCTGTTCACCGACACCGAGCGGCGGGTTAAAGAACTGAACGCCGAAGGCTTTCTCTTTTTGGGAACCGGCGTTTCCGGCGGCGAGGAAGGGGCGCTGAACGGCCCCAGCATCATGCCCGGCGGCAGCGAAGAAGCGTACAAGATTGTCGAGCCGATCTTTACCAAGATCGCCGCCCAGGTAGACGGCACTCCCTGCTGCACCTACATCGGCGACGGCGGCGCGGGCCACTACGTCAAGATGGTCCACAACGGCATCGAGTACGCCGACATGCAGCTTATCGCCGAGTCCTACGACCTGCTGAAAAACGGCGCGGGCCTGACCAACGCCGAGCTGCACGACGTTTTTACCCAGTGGAACGAAGGCGACTTAGACTCGTTCTTGATTGAGATCACCGCCCAAATCTTCGCCAAAAAAGATGATCTGGACACCGACAACTATCTCGTAGACATGGTGCTGGACAAAGCCGCCCAAAAAGGCACCGGCAAATGGACGGCCCAGAACGCGCTTGACATGGGCATCCCCGTCACCGCCATTACCGAGGCCGTCTACGCCCGGTCGCTGTCTGCGTTTAAAGACCAGCGCGTCGCCGCATCTAAAGTCCTCCCCGGCCCATCAGGCAAGATAGACAGCGATAAACAAGCCTTTATCAATGACATCCGCGATGCCCTGTATGCCTCCAAAGTCGTCGCCTACGCACAGGGATTCGAGCAGATGCTGGCGGCGGCCAAAGAGTTCAACTGGACTCTGCACCCCGGCGAAATCGCGACTATTTGGCGCGGCGGCTGCATTATCCGCGCCCGGTTCCTGGACCGCATCAAAGATGCCTACGACCAGCAGCCCGACCTCCCAAACCTCCTGCTCGCGCCCTACTTCACCGACGCCATCAAAAATGCCCAGGACGGCTGGCGCCGCACCGTGGGCCAGGCCGCGACTCTCGGCATCCCCATTCCTGCGTTCTCGTCCGCCCTGGCCTACTACGACGGCTACCGCCGCGAGCGCCTGCCGGCGAACTTGATCCAGGCCCAGCGCGACCTGTTCGGAGCGCACACCTACGAGCGCACCGATCGGCCTGGCGCGTTCCACTCCCAGTGGGCCGACGAAAAGCAGGAGCCGAAAAACGAGAAGCAGCACGGCGTCGAAACCACGGGCTAACCGGCAGAGAAGGAAGCGGCAGAGGTAACGGCCCTCTGCCGCTGTAGAACAATGACTTTCTATCTACGCTATATTCTCACTAACGGAGCGGAAGTGTCCTTGCCGGAGCTTGACGCAGCATTGCAGCAAACTGACACAAGCTATGAGCTGGACGGAGATTTGATACTTCTGAACGGAGAGGAAATCGGTCAGATTGAAATCAATGAGCCGGGTGACGGCCTGTTCGAAGACGATTTAGCCCTGCTGGATGAGTTCGCGGAACAAAAACAAGACTACGACAGATTGCGCTCGCTTCTTGAGCAGGCGACTGGGCTAGTCACTGTTCATGTGCTGCAAGCGGCGTCGGCAGAAAATGAGCCGCTGTTCCGCTGGCTTTTGGATAACCGCCCTGGTCTTTTCGTCATCGAAGGCGGCTTGTTTTACAATGCGGCCGGACCAATCGAATAGTTCTGACCGCACGCCGTAAAGGTACCTTCTGGCTCATTGATTTTTTCTGTTCCCTGGACAGGCGGCGCTTCTGAGTGCCTTTCAGCGAGCGAGTTTACTCACTCATTCTCCTAAAGATTGTGCGGCCTTACTTGGACAAATGGATTTTTTCGCTGAAGCTGCGGAACAGTGCGGGGGTGCTGTCTTCGCTGACGGCTTTGTTTGCGGACCGAGGGGTTTCTATTGAAAGCCTGTCGGCGCATGGCGGCAGCGTGTCGTCGGGGCTGCCGGGGACGGCGGTGCTGACGTTTGCGGCGTCGGAGTCCCGCAAAGCGCATCTGGCCCGGCTGCTGGGGCGGCTGGCGTCGGTACTGGAAGTGGCGGAATACCGCTACGATGACGCGGCCCATGCCCGGAAGTCCACCCTGGCACGGGTTCCGCTTCCTGCCGATGCGCTGAAAGCGCAGGTGCCGCCGGGCGTTTTGTGCGATGTCGTGTCGGCGGGCGAGGCTTCGACGCTGGCGTTGCTGCTGGGGCCGCCTGCCGTGGTGGATGCGCTGCTGGCGCAGTGGAGCGGCGGTGCGGCGCCCGAAGAGCAGGAAGCGACGGTTTTTGTGGTCTAGGCGGATTGTAGGTTAAGAAGGGCTGGGGCGATACTTGACCAGCACGACGCAGAGGCCGCGCGGGACGGGGCGGAACTCGACGGTATCGGCCAGCTCCTGCATCAAAGGCAGGCCGCGCCCGCCGGTCGCTTCCGGCTCCGGCATCGGCGGCATCGGCTCGCCGGGCGGCAGGCCGAGGCCGCTGTCGGTGACTTCCACATGCAAAGCCCCGGCGGACGTGCGCCGGCCCAGGACGTGAAACTGGCCGTCGGGACCGTCCGGCGAGCCGTGCCGAACGGCGTTTGTGACGGCTTCGGTCACGGCGGTCTGGAAATCTTCGGTGTCGGCGCGAGTAAACCCCAGCGTCGCCATCCAGTGGCCGAGCGCCTGCCGCACTTCTCCGACATAATCGGCCCGGCTGGGGAACTGAAACTGGAACAAGTCGTCCTCCCCGTTTTCCCAGGCCAGCGCCGGCAGCGGGGCTGCGTCTGCGGCGTCCGCCGGCATTTGAGAGACTCGCCGGACGACCAGGAGCGCCATGTCGTCCTGCGGACGGCCTGCCGTCCAGCGCATCGCGGCCTGCTGCAAGAACGCGGCCAGCGCTCCCGGCCCGGCTTCGGCAGGCGCGGATTCGACCAGCTTCTGCACCCCGTCAATGTCCAGCAGCCCTCGCGTCTCCGGGTCCCGCGCTTCCGTCAGGCCGTCGGTATACAGCACCAGCGAGTCGCCCGGCGCAAGCACATCCGTTTCCTGCGCGTAGGCGTGTTCCGCCAGACCGAGAATCGGGCCGTTGGCGTCTAACAGCCGGCTGCCGCCGGCGTGACGCTTGATCAGCATGGACTCATGCCCGGCGCTCGCCCAGGACAAGTTCCCCGTTTTCGGATTGAACACGGCGTAAAACAGCGTTACGAAGTGGTCGCCGAGGCCAGCCAGATCGCTGCACAGCATTCGGTTGAGGCGTGTGACGACAAGGCCCGGCGCACCGGCTTCGGTTGCGAACGCTCGCAGGGAATACTTGACCGTCGCGGTCTGCACCGCCGCGCTCAGGCCCTTGCCGGAAACATCGGCGATGACTAAAGCGACCCGGCCGTCGGGCAGGGCGAACGCATCGTAATAGTCGCCGCCGACCTGCGCTTCTTCTAAACCTGCCCGGTAGTTTGCCGCAAGAGAAAGCCCCGGCAGCTCATCGGGAATGTCGGTCAGAAACGCCGACGACAGCATATCGGCGACTCGATGCTCCCGCGCGTATAGGCGGGCGTTCTCCAGCGCAAGTGCCAGAATGTCGGCGACTGCCGATACGAACGCCACTTCGTCCCGGCTCCAAATCCGCCCAGCTCCGAGCTGCTCCGCCAGCAGCACGCCGCCGAGCTGGCCGCGCCCGAAGACCGGCGAGCCGGTCCAAGCCGGGTCGCTCCCGGAAACGACCGCCGAATTGCCGTCGCTCCAGCCTGCGACGACGTCGGGCGGCCAGTCGGCCAGCGCCGAGCTGCCGGACGCCGGGGCGACCCCCACCGCCGCGTACTGCTCCGGTGCGGCTTCCAGCATGTCCTGGGCGGGGCCGAGACGCAGAAAATAGCACCGGCTGATGCCCAGCGCGAGGCCGACCTGCTCGGTGACGGTTGTTAAAATCTGACCGCTGTCCAAAGAAACGCGCAGAGCGCTGCTGATCTTGTTCAGCATCGCCTCGCGCTCGGCCCGCGCCCGGATCTCGTCGAACAATCGCGCATTTTCGAGACCTGCTGCAACCCGCCGCCCCAGCTCCACCGCCAGCGCCAGGTACTGCTCGTCGTAGACCCGGCGGCTGCCGGTCGCGCCCAGCGACAGCGATCCAACCACCTGGCCGCGCACAATCAGCGGCACGCTTAAATACGAGTTCGCGCCGAGCGCCAGCAGACGGGTACGGATCGCGCCGTTCTGCACTCCTGCCGCCCGGACATCGTCCGTGATCTTCGAGATGAGCTGCGGCTGCCCGGTCCGCAGCACATAGCCGTGACCGTATGCCGAGTCCGGAGCGAGCGGCGCGGGCGGCGGCAGCGGCGGCCTTTGCACGCCTTCGCCCGGCACATTCTCAGCGATCAGGAGAGGCCGGACTATTCCGTCCGGGTCCAGCGCATGCACCGCGCACCAGTCGGCAAGGTCCGGCACGATAAACTCGGCCACTGTTTCCAGGGTGGTTTGAGCATCCAGCGACGCCGACAGTCGGGACCCGGCTTCGGCGAGCAGGGCCGCCCGCGCTTCCGCCTGCTTGGCCTGCGTGATGTCCCGAATGGTGACGATGGCTAAAATGACTTCGCCGGTCGCGCGGCGGACCGGAGCGCCGCTGTAGCTGCCGATCCAGGTGTGGCCGGTGTTTTGGTCGCGCACCAGCACTTCATAGTGCGAAAACTTTTCGCCGCGCAGGGACCGGGCCAGCGGCCAGTGTTCGGGGGCGAGGACGACGCCCTCCAGCGACAGCAGCTCAAACGTTCTTTGATAAGCGGCCAGCGGCAGCCGCGCCTGGTCGATGCTCTCGTAGCCGTGCATCGTCAGCGCCGCCGGGTTCATCGTCAGAATGTTGCCGCCCAGGTCGCTGACGACAAGCCCGTCGGTCATGCTCGATAGGACCGCTTCGGTGCGTCCCTGCTCCGCCGACAGCGTCAGCAGAAGCTCTTCGCGCTCGGCTTCGGTCTGTTCGGCTTCGGCCTGCACGGTACGAATTCGCTCAATATGGCGCAGGCTCTGCCCCAGCAGATCGGGGGACAGACGCGCTTTGGACAGGTAATCGGCGGCCCCGGCCTTCATCAGCGCGACCGCGACCCGTTCGTCGCCGTAGCCGGTCAAGGCGATGATCGGGACTCGGATGCCGCGCGACTGCGCTTCTTGAAGAACCGAAAGGCCGTCGGCGTCGGGAAGCTGGAAGTCCAGCAGCACGGCGTCGAACGGCTCTGAGGCAAGCCGCGTCAATGCTTCGTCGCCGCGTTCCGCTTCGGCGATCTCTCCGGCCAGGCCGGTCGCCGCCAATACCCGCCGGGCCGCCTGCCGGTCGAGCCTGTCATCGTCTACAATTAATACACGCATAAGTGGCATGAGGCAGTTACAGCGGGACTTCGCTGAGTGTCCAATATTTGTTGAGTGTCGCCATTGTTTCGATAAAGTGCGCCAGCGTCACGGGTTTAAGGATGTAACCGGCCACATTCATTTGATAGGCTTCGACTTTGTCCCGGTCTTCGCCGGATGTCGTCAGCACAATGACGGGAATGAGACTCAGCACGGGGTCGGCCCGCAGCTCGCGCAGGAACTCAATTCCGTTCATCTTCGGCATATTCAGGTCCAGCAGAATCAATCGCCGCTCTTCCGGCACGTCCGGCGGGCCGCCGTCCACGCCTCGCAGCATATCCAAAGCGTCCAGCCCATTGCCGGCGACGTACACCGGGTTCGTGATGTTGTTCTTTTTGAACGCCCGCTGGACATTCATCACGTCCAGGTCATCGTCTTCTATCAGCAAAACATTGAGCATTCTTCCCGCCATTTTTTCTCCTTTAGAGACCTACCGCTCCGCTGTGGTCCTTCCTTTAGGAAGGACCCTGCGAAGCAAGGTGGTAGATCTACTCATTCGGCCAGGTAAACTTGAACGTCGCGCCCTGCCCGGCTTCCGACTCCACCGAGACCGTGCCGCCCTGGCCTTCGACAATCTTTTTGACCAGAGCCAGCCCGACTCCGGTGCTTTCCACTTTGTCCCGCGCTTCCAGTGTCTGAAAGATGACCCAGATGCGCTCCTGAAACTTGGGCGCGATCCCCGGCCCGTCGTCTTTGACGGAGAACTCGACCCACTCCCCAGTAACCCGCGCCCCGACATGAATAGTTCCGCTGGGTTTGTCGTGGTGCTTGATGGCGTTGGACAGCAAGTTCTGGAATACTTGAAACAGGCGCAGGCGCGGCGTGTGCAGAGTCGGCATTTCGTCGTCTATGGAGACGGCAATCCGGGTCGGCGGCGCAAGCAGGTCAATCACTTCGGTCAGCAGCCCCCGGACATCCACGGTCTCCGACGGCGTCTCGGTGCGGTCCACCCGCGAGTACTGCAAGATCGCCTCGATCATGGCTTCCATGCGGTTGACCCGGCCCCGCAGCAGGTCAAACTGCCCGGCCACTTCCGGCGTGATCGCGCCTTCCAAATCTTCTTCAATCCAGCGCGAGAGGTTGGCGATGCCCCGGAGCGGCGCTTTAAGATCGTGCGACGTGACATACGCAAACTGGTCCAGCTCGGCGTTGCGCCGGCGCAGGGACTCTTCAGCGTTTCTTCGGGCCGTGACTTCTTCCGAAATTGCGACCGCCTGCGCCGGGCCGTCGCCGGGAAAGCGGGTGATCCGCAAATTGAACCAGCGCTCGCTGGGACCGGGCATGCAGTATTCTAAGAGAAACAGCGGCATTTCGCCCGCCAGCACCGATCGGATGCCGACGGCGACCGCTTCCGCCGAAGGGCCGTCCGTCAAAAACTCGCGCCAGGCGGCGCTGCCTGCCGTGACGAGGCCGTTGCTGTTCAAGATGGCGACTTGGGCGGAGAGATTGGCTTGCGGGTTTGTTTGGGTTTCGTTCATAAGTTTGTTTGAGACATACCGTTATTGGAACCATGCCATGAATGGCACGGCTATTGGGCCTTCGGCCACAAAGTACCGCTTCGCGGCACTGGGAACAGTCTTAACTCTTAGCCCCGCGAAGCGGTGCTTTGTGGCGTCCGCGCCCAATAGCCGTGTGTTTTAACACATGGTCTTTCTACATCTCCCCTAAACAGACGCCTAAAATCTCCAAAAACTGGTCAATCTCGGCAGGCGTCACGCTTAAGTTGGGCCGGGTCCGAATGCTGTCTGCGCCCGCGCCGAGCAGCAGCAGGTCATGCTGCTGCAAGGCAATTTCGGAGAGCCGCCCGCGTGCTTCCGGGGACGCCAGTGTAAAGCCTTGATAGAGTCCCATACCGCGCACGTTGCGGATGAGGCTGGGAAAGCGCGATTGCAGCTCGCGCAGGCCCGACGCTAATTGTTCGCCGCCGGTCGCCGCCGCCTGGACTAACTGTTCGTCTTCAACGATGCGCCACTCCCGGCAGAAGCGGACCATGTCGGCCAGGCTCCCGCCCCAGGTGCTGTCTAAAACGCCGACATCGCCCAGCGGCTCGCGCATGAACAGCGCCCCGACCGCGAATTTCTTGCCGACCGCAACCGCGTCCGGCGCATAGGGCAGATCAAACTGGTCAATCGCAAACAGTGTCCCCGTCGGTCCCGCCGAAGTCTGCACTTCGTCCACGCCCAGGCCGACATCGTATTTATGGGCCAGTTCGGACAAGCCCCGGAACCACGACGGCTGGGCGACGCGCTGGCCGCCCGCGCCCTGGATCGGCTCGACAATGATGCCGACAATCTCCTCGCCCATCTGAGACAAAATGCTTTCAATTAAGTCCAAGCTTTGGCGGGTGCGGGCGTCGTTGTCGGATTGGGGCGCATCATTGTCCACCGCCGGGAACGGGACTTTGATGTTGCCCGACGCCGCGAGGCCGTGAAAGTCCTGAGTCGCGACCGGGTCTAAAGTCTGGGTCACTTGCAGGGCGTACACGGTGCGCCCATGAAACGCCTGGTCAAAATAGAGAAAACGGCGGCTGCCCGAACCGGCGTGTCCGCCGCGCTTCTGCCGTTTGGCATTGTGCCGGGACAGCAGGTACTTCAGCATATTTTCCACGGCTTCCGCGCCGGAATTGACGGCGTAGACTTCGCGCGACTCGGACGCCTTCATGCTTTGGGGCGACAATCGGTGCAGCAGGCGGTAATACTCCAAGCACTCGGCGGTCAGAAAATCCGGGTTCGCGACTTTGTTGTTCGCCGCCAGTGTCAGCGCCCGCAGGTAAGCAGGCTCGGACAGTCCGGGGTGGTTGTGGCCGATGAGCTTGGAGCCGTAGTAGCCGGCCCAGTCGAACACTTTCTGCCCGTCGGCGGTCGCCAAAAACATTCCGTCGCAATTCGCCAGGTCAACCACAAACGGCCACGGATGATAAATCACATACCGCTGCATTTCCGCGATCATGTCCCGGCTAATCGGCCCCGGATACCGGGGAAGGCGTGTTTGAGGAACGGCAGCTTCCATACACCGATTATACCTTGAAACTTGTCCCCTTAAGACGAATAAGCGGTCTGCCGACAATGACGGCATGAAGTTAGGAAGCAGCAGCAAAGACGGCTCTTTGGCCGGACGGTTAATTATTATCACAGGGGCGTCGAGCGGCATCGGCTACGGGGCAGCGCGGCGGCTCGCGCAGGCCGAGGGAGCGCGGGTGGTCGCAGTTGCCCGGCGGCGGGTGTTTCGGATTGAAGCGCTGGCCGCCCAGGTGCAGGAGCAGAGCGGGGAAGAGCGCGTGTTCCCGCTGACAACCGACATGGCCGACCGGACGCAGGCCGAAGCCGCCGTGCGCCAGATTGAAGACAAGTTCGGGCGCATCGACGGCTTCATTCACGCCGTCAACCGGGCGTTGAAGCTGCCGGCTTTAGATGTCAGCGACCGTGAGTTTGACCTCACCATGCAGGTCAACGTCAAAAGCGCCCTGCACGGCGTGCAGGCAGTCGCCCCGGTCCTGCGCCGGCAGGGCAGCGGCGGCATTGTGATCTACAACCCGACCCCGCAGGAGACCGCCGAGTTTGTGGCCTCGGAAGCGGTGTATACCGCCGCCGCCCATGCGCTCGCGGCGCTCGCTGCCGGCTGGGTACGGCAGCTTGCCGGCTCCGGGGTCGGCGTCCGCGAAGTCGCGCCGTCGCCGGACAGCGGGGCCGGGGAAGGCGCGTGGGGCCGTGCCGGAGCGTCCCACGACGCGCTCCTCGTCGCCGCCCTGCATGAAACACTGAACATCGCCGTGCCGGAAGCCCCTGCGCCCGCCAAAACTTCTTTGTTGTCGTTTCGGGCCTCCGGCGAGCGCTCCGAGCCGGACCGCTCGGCTTCGCCCAGCCGCGACCCGCAGGTGCTGCGCTCACGCGGCGGTTTAGTGCTGAAGGAGTTTTGACCTCCCTCCTTGCTTCGCTCATTCTTCGCTTCGCAGGGAGCTAGGGCGTGAACTTTCCCTCTGCCTTCTGCGTATAGTCTTAGCAGGAGACTAACATGAAGACATTCAATTTCACCGTTCTCGCCGCTTGTTCTCTGGCGCTGGCCGCGCCTCTTGCCCCGACATTCGCGCAGGCGCCCCCGATGCACGGCCCCATGATGGGCGGACCCATGCACGGGCCGATGGGCGGCATGCACGGCGGCGGGCGCATGAAGATGATGGGGGACGAACTCGGCCTCACCAACGCTCAAAAAGCAAAAATGCAGCCGATTTTGATGAGCGCTCGGCAGCAGATGATGGCCCTTCGCGCCAACGCGACTCTGCCTCCGGCAGCCCGCATGGCAAAGATGCAGAGCATGCGGAAGACCATAAACGCTCAAATGATGGCGATTTTGACCCCGGCCCAGCGCACCAAGCTCAAAGTGATGCGGCAGCAGGCACAAAGCCAGGGGCGGTTCGGCGGACAATAGACACAACGCCGGAGGGAATTGGAACCCGGCACACGCGCAGAACCCGGCCCAGACGGCACCGGGTTTTGCGCTTTTTCTGCCGGCGATATTTCCTGCTGCTGCTGTTTATTCCTCGCTGCTGTTTTCCCTCGCTTTACGGTTGACTTTCGCCGCCGCTTTGGGTATTATCTCCGTGCGGGTCGGTAGCTCAGCGGTAGAGCATCTTACTTTTAATGAGAGGGTCCTGGGTTCGAGACCCAGCCGGCCCACATCCCTCTCCTCCTTTCCAATCTTCGCCTTTCAGCCACATTCAGGGAAGTTCGTGGTACACTAAAGCGTTCATCACGAACGCCGGGGTTGCCGGGCAACGCCGGTACCATTGCGCTCGCCGCCGGCTCCGTCACCGGAGCTTCCGCCCGGACAATGCGTCACCAATTTGCACATTCTCTCGGTCGCTGCCATGCTGAACAGCCGCGACCTGCCAGTCCGAAAACACTCTTCGCAGAATGGATTCCGTCATAGCAACGACCACTGCGGGTGCAGTCCCCGCTCCCGAAACAACTGTTGTTGTCCGCAAGCATCACTGGCTGGTGCGCGTCACCCATTGGGCAAACATTCCGCTTTTGACCGGCCTGATCCTCAGCGGCGTGTCTATCTACTGGGCCGCGCCGGTCTACACCCACGCGCCAGACCCCGGCGGCAGCGAAGATTACCTGAACGACATCGGGCTGTGGGTCGCCCGGCATGAACCCTGGCGGCATTCCTACGGTACGTCCGATAACTGGGTGCCGGGGACGCATTACGCCAACTCGTGGTTCTACGACCATTTCAGCCTCGGCACGGGAATGCTGTCCACCGCACTGAACCTGCACTGGCTGTTTGCCTACTTGTTCATGCTGAACGGCCTGCTTTACATTGTCGGCCTCGGCCTCGGCGGCGGTTACAAGTCGCTGCTGCCCCGGCGCACGGATCTCCAAGAAGCCGTGCGAATGCAGATTTATTATGCCGGCCTGCCGCTTGCCAGGCTCACGCGCCGCCCGTGGCAGCACCCGGTCATTACGACCAAATATAACGCCTTGCAGCGGCTGGCGTACTTCTCCATGCCGGTCTTCGGCGCGATTTCGGTTTTGACCGGCTGGGCGATCCACAAGCCGCAGCAGCTCGGCTGGCTGCAAGCCTTGTTCGGCGGCTACGATTACGCCCGCGTGTGGCATTTCTGGCTGATTGCCGTCTTCACCCTGTTCGTCGTTCCACATGTCCTCTTGGTCATCGCGGACGGCTGGGACACGATGCGCTCCATGTTCGTCGGCTGGTCCGACCGCATTCTCCCTGAAAAGTGAAGCTAAAGTGTACGAGGGCGTGAACGCCCTCGCTGGGGAGCGCGGACGCTAAGGTCCCGCCTGCGCGGGACAAGATTAAGACATTTTACTCTGACTCTTCCGCCACGCAGGTGGCGGCTTGGCGCTTCGCCTCCCAGCGAGGGCGTTCACGCCCTCGTTCATTCACGCCCTTAGTTCGACGCTGTTCTTGCCATCCATGAAATTCGACTATTCCCGCGACTACAAACACCTTGACCTGCGGGCGCACCCGGAGCTGTACTCGGTCGGCGTCGGCGAGCAGGGCGTTTTGCTGGTCGAGCCGTACAAAAGCGAAATCCTGCCGCACTGGCGGTTTGCGACGCCGGACGCCGCCCGCGAATCGTCTTCGGCGATTACCGTCCTGTTTTATCAGTACAAAGCAAGCGGAGATTTTGTCGGCATGGATATGGCCCGGAAGTTCTTGCAGATGGGGATGACCCGCGCCCGCCGCTACGCCAACCATAAAGGCGGCAAAAAGTACGCCGGCCCGGTCCCTGACGATAAAAAAGGGCAAAGCGGGGCGCATGGCCGCGAAACGCTGCCGTACACGAGCGATCCTGTGAAAGCCGAAGCCGCTGCGATCTTCCGCGCCGCTTGGGAAGCCGCCAAAGCCGACCCGGAGTATCAGCGCATGGTGCAGGAACACAAAGCCAAATTCGGATGAAGCTCTCTGTTGGATAAATCTTAATGGGGGTGAGCGGTGATCCGGACCAGCGCTTCGCCTGCCGCTTCCCGGACTTTCGGGTCGCTGTCTCCCTGCAAGGCCGACAAGGCCGGGGCACCGGCGGGGTGGCCGAGATGGCCGAGAAGACGGGCGCTCTCCAGACGCACCATCGGGCCGGGGGCGACGCGCAGCGCCTGCAAAGCCGCCCCTTCGGCCTGGTATTCCTGGGGCGGCGAAAGCGCATGCGCCCGCTGAGCCAGACTGAGCACGTCCAGCGCTTCGCTTTGGGATTGGTCGTTTATCGGGCCGGCGGCAATGGCGATCAGCCGGCGGCTCTGAGCCGGGCTGAACTTCCTGCCGGGGTGCATCAGCAGGTCCCGGCGGAGGAGAAGCGCGTCAGCCATCGCACGGTTCGGGCCGGGGTCGGCAGAAGAGTCGCCGCGAAACTCGCGGAGCGCCTGCCGAAGACCATGCGGCGAATGGGCGGCGGCGATCCAGATCAGCAGGGCGAGGACCGGCAGCCCCAGCAGCGGCAGTCGGCGGCGGGTCGGGGAAGAAGCAGGGCGCTCGTCAAACACAGTCATGGCCTATCTCCCGCCTTATCGGCCTAGTTCCGGCCTGGTTAATGCAGCCACTGGCTGCCGACGGCGCACACATAAACGCCGACATACAAGACCGACGTGCCGCGCAGGGACACGGCAATCAGGCGCGGGCGGCGGGCGCGGTAGTAAGCGGCAAACGCCAGCAGCGGCAGGAAGCTGAGCATCTTCGCCGCGCAGAACGCCGCGTCGCCGTGCTGCAAGCAGAGCTCCATCCACGGGTTCGCCTCGCTTGCGGCTCCGGCATGGACCCAGTACAGGGTCGAGCTCATGTCAAGCGTACAAATGAAAAATAAGAGCAGGCTGTCCCAGGCCAGCCACGCGCGGCTCATGGTCATTAGAAAAACTCCTTTGACTCATAGTATCCACAAACCGGGCCAACTTGCCGGAACTTCCCCTGCATCATTGCCGGGTTTTTCTGAAATTGTCTTTATTACGGTATTTTTGCGGGTGAGGACAGCTCTTATGGGGCTAGTTTTTCGGCAGCTTCGGCTCAACCATCTTCACAAGACTGATAGACCCGAAGAACAGCAGCGTCAGGGGAATGGCAAGCGCCAGCATCGTTCCGGGATCATTTGACGGCGCCACGACCATCGCCATCGTAAACAGGCCGACGGCGATCTGCCGCCAGTATTTAATCATCAGCGCGGAGTTGATGATGCCGATCTTGCCGAAGAACATCAGCACAACCGGAAGCTCAAACAGCGCCCCAAAGATCAGCAGCAGCTTGACGACGAACACAATATAGGTGAGCGGGTCCTGCATCAGCACCGCGCCCGGCGGGATGTAGCTGAGGAACCAGCCGACCGCCATCGGCAGGATGAAATACGCGCACCCCAAACCCATACAGAAAAGAAGAACAGAAAGAGGGGCGACAAAGTGAACGCCTTTCTTCTCCTGCGAGGTCAGCGCCGGCGCGATAAAGCCCCAAAGCTCAAGCAAGATCAGCGGCAGAGAAACAACAAGGCCGCCGAAAGTCGCGATTTGCAGGCGCAGAAAAAAGCCGTCGGTAAAATTGCGGTAGCTGAACATCCCGGCCGGGATCTGCCCGTGCCCGGCAGTCCGGGCACGCACATCAATGACGTGCTGGATCGGCGTCATCAAAAAGGTCTGGATGTGCGCCCCGAAGCAGTAGACCAGACCCATGCTCACCAGCACATATACTGAGGCGCGGATCAGTCGTGTCCGCAGCTCGGCCAGATGCTCGGTCAGCTCGGCCTTGCGCTCTTCATCACGCCGCGCGTCATCGGCCGGGGTTATCCCTGTAAGTTTCAGTGCCATATGTTCTTAAGGGGACGCTGTTCTAAGTCAGCAGAACCGAGGTTTCCGTATAAGTCAGCTTGACTGCACTGCCGGCCTGTCCCTGCGCTCCGGGATACCCGCCTGGTGATCCGGGAGAGCCGCCCGGCCCGCCGGGGTAGCCTCCCTGCGCTCCGGGCATACTTCCGGGCGTCCCAGGGTAGCCTCCGCCCCCGCCGGGGTAGCCGGGCGTACTGTCGGTGCCGGACTCGCCGGGATAGCCGGCGCCGGGATATTCTCCGGGACCGCCGGGTCCGCCCGGATACCCGCTGGGGCGGCCAAATTGAATGGGCCCGCCGGGACCGCCCGGATACCCGTTGGGGCGGCCAAATCTGCCGCTTCCACCGAAGCCTCCCGGCCCGGAAGCCGGCGAAGCGTTCAGCAGGCCCGGCTCGGCGGAGGTCAGGGAAATCGTCGTTTGTGTCCGCACAACCCGACCGGCGTTATAAGCGAAGTAAAAAACGCGCTCAAACTTGATTTCGCGGCTTGCAATCGCGGGCAGGGCCGAGCCGGGACCAGGGTAGAAAGTCGCCGGGCCTTCGTAGGTCTCGCGGATCTTGGCGGTGGGATAGCGGTCCTGCCACTCAAAGTCTTCCAGGGTGCTGGTCGCCGTCACTTTGGCCGGATAGGGCGAAGTCCAGTCCAGCGAGATCTCGACCGGAGTTTCCCAGTGAGCGCCGACCGAAACCCGGCGCGGCGGCAGCACAGGAATAGAGAATCCGACCGAGCTGGCCGTGTTCTGCGACGTAAGCTGAGACAGAACCCGCCCGCGATCGTCCACGTTCCGGTACTCGGCATGGATGTCCTCGCCGAGCGCCTGCGGCAATCCGTGCGTGGCGACATAAGAGACAAACGCCTTCGGCCGGGCCGATTTGTCGACCGAGATAATCTGGTCCCGGATGAGCGCCGTGCCGGCGCTGACGTTTTCCACCGTGCGCCCGAAGCGGAGCAGGGACTGCTGCAAGGTCTGCGGTGCGGCGGACGTGGGGGTATCGGCTGCGGCGGCGGTGAGAGTCGTGCGGCGCTGGTAGCGCAGCGAAAGGCCGGTCTTCCAGGGATATGCCAGACGGATGCCTTCCGACGCCGGCAGATTGATTTTGTTGGCGATCTGGACCGAGACTGAGTCTTGGCCGACCAGCTTGTTCTGGGAGTTGTAAACGGCGATGGTGACGGCGTGCATGCCGTCATTGTAGGTTTTCGGCGTGTCCGGGCTGTCCGGGTCGGTATAAGCGGCTTTCGTGTCCCAGATATACACCGGCAGCGCCCGGCTTTTGGGAAGCGCCTGGGCTGTGATGAACCGGCCGTCAATCGAGATGGCGACATAGCCGGTCGACGGGAAATCGCGCAGCTTGACCGGGACCGATTCGCGGACAACAGCCTTGTTGTACGGCGAAGCGATCTGGATGGCTCCGGCGGGCGCGACGGCGGCAGGCGGAGCGGCCGCTGCGGGCGCATCGGCTGGGATCGGGTCTGTCTGGGCCAGAGCCGCCGTGCCGCTGAGTGTCAGCAAACAAAGCAGCGCGGACAGGGAATAACGCATAGTGTGCCTCTTGAAAATGGGGTCGGCTTAGAAATCGTCGTCGGCTTCGGAGCCGCTTGCAGTCGCCTCGGCAATCGCCGCCTGGGCGGCTTCGGCCTCGGACGCCGAGACGAGAATGTCGCCCCAGCGGGTTTCGTCGGGCTGAAAAATGCCGCCGAGGGCCGGGCTTGACAGCGTGTTGATGGTCGCCGGGATGCCGGACGCTTCCACCACGCCGCGCACGATATTGGCTTCGGATTCGGTCTGTGCCGAGAAGATCGCGACCAGCGGCTCGCCTTCGACATTCGGCTCGAAGGTGATATTGTCGGGAACGCCTTCCAGCGGATCAATCGGGATCTGCCAGGCGTTCAGCTCCCGCTCGGCTTCCGGCAGGGAAGCGGGGTCGGTCTCCGCGACATACTGGTCAATGTCGGCGACGAGAACATCCGCCTCGTGTTCTTCCTGCCGCGCCTGTCCCCCGCTTCGGCCCGCCTGTGCTTCCAGCCTTGCGGCCGTTTCCAGGGGCGTTTCTCCTTCGCCTTCATTTAGATACGCAGTCTGCGTCTGTGCCGGTTCCATGCGTGCTGTTTCTCCTTGATAACTACTTTGCCTGCATCATCTTTGCCAGTCCGCCGGCAATCAAGCGATTGTCCGTCGTTGTTCGCACTTCGCCCGCGCAGGTGATCAGCCGAGGCCGCACCGATGTCACCCACGCTGTCACCCGCAGCGGCTCCCCAACCATCGCCGGCAGCTTGAGGCGGGTCGAAAGCTCCGCCGTCACCCAAGTCAGCCCATGCTTTTCCAAAGCCGCGCGGGACAGCGCCTCGTCCAGAACCAATGCCAGCAGGCCGCCATGCACCCGACTTGCCCAGCCTTGATGCTCCCGCTGCGGGGTCCAGAGCGCCGAATACCTGTCGCCGTTCCATTCAAACGTCAGCTTAAGGCCAACTGGGTTCAGCCGCCCGCACCCGAAGCAATACTGGTCATTTTCAAGAAGGCTGCTGTTCAAACTGCTTGCTTTGGTAATAATCGCACTCGCTTTGCAGGGAACAAACGCCGCAGGCGGGCTTCTGCGAGTGGCACACCCGGCGCCCGTGTTCAATAAAATGCACATGCAGCGAGTAAGCTTCATGGCCGTCTAAAAGCTCCGGCAGCAGGTCATGCGCCTGATCCGCCGACGCCTTCGCTCCAATCAGTCCTAAACGGCGTGATACCCGATGCACATGGGTATCCACGGCCAGCACCGGACGGCCCAAGTTAAACATCAAGATACACGCGGCCGTCTTCGCCCCGACCCCGTGAAAACTCTTCAGATACGCATTAATTCGGGCATCGTCCCAGTCCCGCAGGTGCGAAAGATCGGTCTGCCCGCCGCCGTCATAGATGTCCTGCAAGATCGCCTGAATGCGCGGCGCCTTCATGTTCGCCATGCCGCCCGACCGGATGGCATCCGCCACATCTGTCACCGACGCGGTCCGCACGGCGTCCCACCCGCCGGGGAACGCCTTTTTGAGCGACGCAAACGCCCGCCCGGAGTTCAGATCGCTCGTATTCTGCGACAGCACCGTCGCCACCAGCGCTCCGACTAAGTCATTCGTATAATGCCCCGCCGACCAGGCCCGCACCCCGTAGGCGCTGTCCAGTTTTTCTTCCACCTGCCGCAGCTTCGCCCTCAGCCGCCCTCGCTCCGCCTCTGAATACACAGCCACGCGCAATTATAGCATATCGCCCCTGCATTGGCAAGCGCAAACAATCCGCGCTACTTGTCGTCCGCCTCTCCCAGCAAAGCTTTGGGCGGATGCTTGCCCTCCATTTTTAGGACACGGCGCAAATTTATGACGCTTGTACGGTTGATCTGAAGCTTATTTACGGTTGCTCGCCCAGTCGGCGTTCTGCCTTCGATGAGAAGAAAATCCTCACTCCAGCCGAAGTGGTCATTCCACTTGTCTCGGCGCGGATGAAAAAGTGGGGCAATAAGGCCGCTTCCAGGGTCCAGCGCTTCGGTACTGGTGAACTTGTGATTGTTGCATGCTTGACAGGAAAGCGCCAGATTATCCAGCGCATTTGTGCCGCCGGAATGACGCGGTAAAATATGCTCTACCGCAAACGGGCTTGGCGAGAAATCGGCCCGGCTGAGGCAGTATTCGCAGCAGCCGTCCGCTCGGTCAAACGTCCTCTGCTTTTGTCCAGGCGTCGGCTTCTGCTCACTCATACGAGTATTGCGGAATTCCAAGTGCTTTCATTTGTTCTTCCAATGAAACTCCATGCAAGCGCGACAGTTCCAAGACGGAGCCAAGCCTTTGAACATAATCCATTTCTACTTGATCAGACAGCATGATCAAAGTTTGATGTTCCTCCGGTGTAAGCGTCTCGGCCTGGCACTTTGCCCTGAGTTCGCGATACTGCTGCCACGTTTCCACAGACAATCCTGCGTTGATCTTTCGCATCAGCTCCGACTCGGATTTTGACAAATGCGGCACAGTCCGCTCCGCCCGTCTTTGGCGCAGGCGTTCTTCCACTGTGCTGAGAATAAACCGATCCGGGGCTATTCCCTCTTTTGCCGCCTCATCCCGTAACTGCATTTCCAGTTCTGGGGTCAAACTAATCGTCATGCTCATAGTTTTGTCCTATGGTATCGGCTACCATCATGCTCTAGTAACGTCAGTCTGCTTCACCCCTTGTTACTACCCTTATTGCCACCCACGAGGATGAAACAGGGCAAACACACCAATACCGATGGCAGCCACTCCGACTGCAACAATGCAGCAGCGGTCAAATTGTTCGGCACCGGCGGCAGATTTCCGAACAACACGATTATAAGCAGCAACTCTGCTCGATCCGATAATCGAGAGCAGGCCAATCGCAACAAACACAAGTCCGCCCCAGTTCATTATGCTGTCTTTCTGTTGACCGGCCCTAACAGCACTGTCTCCCGTAGAGTATACCGCAACTGACTATCGCTTCTTCTCAGCCTGCAAGAAGTCCCACAGCAAAATCGGGTTCGTTGAGATGCTGTTGTCGAAACAGCTTCTTCATATTGTGTGTGCCGGGTTTGTCCTGCCTCGGGCCTAAGTCTGTCCAGCCCTGTTTTTCGTAAAAGCGGATGGCGCGATGGTTTTGCGCCGCTACACTTAAATACGCCGACTGGAAGCCCTGTGCCTGAAGATACGCGCACGCATAGTCTTCCATCGCGGACGCGACGCTTGTGCCTCTCCATTTTGGACTCACATAGAACATATTGATGTACCCGATGGCCGGGTCAACAAAGCGGCCTAAATGAAGCTGGCCGATGATTTCCCCGTTCCGCCACACATGAAGGCAGCTTTCCGGCTCCTCGGCAAGCCGGGTGCGGACACGCTGGGTAAAGCGTTCTTCCCCCTGACCGTTCTCGTCCCGAAAGCCTTCCATCGAGCCGAAACTGCACAGGTGCGTGTCGCGGATGAAATCGAGAAACACGTCTATATGGCGATCCAAATCAATGGGTTTAAATTGGAGTTCGGAAATGCTCATTTATGTAGATGATGCTGGTCCATTATACTGTGCTTGTTCAGAAGACCCTGTCCTAAAGCACAAGGCGTTGGCCTCTGCTCAGAATTCGTAGGCCAGCATGACCTATCGGAGCGAGTTTACGGACAAAGTTGCGGACGGGACCAATGCCATAAGCCAGCGCAAGCTGTCTTCCATTGAAACACGCGGCGGCTTGGAGGCCGTCAAAGTGAGGGCCAAACAAAAAGCCATTCCTCTGCTGCGGCTGGAAGATAATGAGGGCAATGAACTTGCTGCCGCCAGCCTTAAGCCGTTTAAAGGGGTGTGTTAGGGGAACCCGCTTCTTTCCGGCGGACGCGCAGCACGGCGATCTTCGTCGGGTGGTTGAAGGGTGCCGGGTCCATCGGCAGCGCAGGGGAAATCCCGGCGTCGCCGAGGAAATCCTGCGGCACGGGGATCAGCGTTTCAAGGGACAGATAGCCGTCGGCGCAGAGAGTTTCGAGCATCTGAAAGTACGCCTTGCCGCTGACATACAGCGCGTTGTTAATGGTCACCAGAGTGCCGCCGTCGGCGACAAGCGGCCTGACTTTGTTGATGAGCCGGGCGTTGGCTTCGGCCAAATCTACAATGCCGTGGCGGGTGCGGGAAAACAGCGGCGGGTCTAAGATGACGCAGTCAAAGCGGGCGTTCTCGCGCTTTAAGTGGCTGACTTCGGGCCAGAAGTCCGACGCCACAAAGTCTTTCGTCTGCACCGGGAAGCCGTTGCGGACATACGAGTCTTTGCCGAGATTGAGGAATTGGCGGCTGAGGTCGCTCTGCACGACGCGCGTCGCCCCGCCTGCCCGCGCGGCAACCCCCAAACTTCCGGTATACGCAAACGTGTTCAAGACCGTCTTGCCTGCTGAATTGGCTTTGAGCCATTCGCGCAGATGCCGTGTGTCCAAATACAAGCTGCTGTCCTGGTTCAGCCGCAGATCAATCCGATACCAGACGCCGTTCTCCAGCACAAAGCGATCCAAAGTTTCCCCGGACAGCAGTACGCCCCGCCTGGCGTCGTCGGTCTCGCCATGCCGCGACTTCACCAGCACGGCCTGAAGCCAGGGCATCTTGCCTAAGTAAAATTCGGCGGCGCTGTCTACCAGAGTCGTGGACTCAGCGGGCGGGTCGGCGTAATTGTGCAGCACCAGCGTTTTGCCGTACAGGTCGGCGGTCAGCGCCGGCCAGCCTTCATAAAAGCCGTTAAAGAGCCGAAACGCTGTCTCATGGCGCGGGTCGAAAAGCGCGGCGCGAGCCGACAGCGCGGCGGCAAGAGCAGGCTGGAAAGTACCAAGAGAAAAAGTCATAAGGCTATTATGACGCGGAACCCACCCCGGCGCAAGCGCCGCCCCTCCCGAAACGGGAAGGTGAAGAGTTTCAAGAAGAGAATTTCAAGCTTTAGCGTTTGCTGTTACCTCCTTATCTTCCCGTTTCGGGAGGGGCGGCGCTTGCGCCGGGGTGGGTTTCTTCGTCACCCCTTCCAAAGCCACAAACAGCACCGGGGCAACGAGCAGGGTGAAGAAGGTGGAAACGGACAGGCCGCCGATGACGGCAATGGCGAGCGGCTTTTGCAGGGCCGCGCCGGCACCGAGGCCGAGGGCAAGGGGCATCAAAGCGAGAATGGCGCCGATGGTGGTCATCAAAATGGGCCGCAGACGCTCCTCGCCGGCTTTTTGCACCTGGGCAGTCAAGTCGCCGTGCGGGTCTTCGGAGCGCAGGTGGTTGAAGAAGGCGAACAAGACAATGCCGTTCTCGGTGATGATGCCGATGATCATAATCGCGCCCGTGAAGCTGGAAATGTTGAGGGGCGTGTGGGTCAGTGTCAGGGCGAGAAGGACGCCGAACAGGGACAGCACGGCGGCGACAAGCAGGGCGATGGCCTGGCGGATGGAGCGGAACTGGAAGACTAAGAGCGTGAAAACCAGCATCATGGTAATCAACAACGTTTGGCCCAGCTCGGCGAACGACTGCTGCTGGCTGGCGTACAGGCCGCCGTACTCAATCGTGTAGCCGGGCGGCAGCTTGACATCTTTGCTCACAGCGCTTTGGATTGCCGCCGTCGCACTGCCGAGGTCTTTGTTTTGGAGACTGGCCGTGACCGCGATCATCTGCCGCTGGTTTTCGCGGGTCACCTGGGCTGCGCCGGGCGCGGGGACGACGGCGGCGACTTCGGAGACGGGAACCGTGCCGCCGGTGACGGGCGACGCGATCTCAATGTTCGGCAAAAGCTCCGGGGTCAGGGCTTCGCCGGGGTGGGCAAGTACGACCCGGACTCCGACCGCCTGCTCGCCCTGCTGCACCTGGGTCGGCTCAACCCCCTGCAAAGCGGCCTCGACGGCCTGGGTGATGTCGTCGGTGGTCAAGCCGTAGCGCTGGGCGGCTTCGGTGTTGACTTCCAGAATAGACTCCGGGCTGGAATGGACAATGCCGGGGTTGTCGTCCACGATGTAGGACTGCTTGGTCAGTGTGCTGTCTACCTGCTTGGCGAGGATTTCCAGGGTAGACTGATCGGGGCCGAAGATTTTGATTTGGACCGGGCTGGGGCTGCCCGCAATGTCGCCAATGTTGTCCTGCAAAGTTTGATGAAAGTCTATTGAGGCGGCGGGGTACTTCGCTTCCACTTGTTCGCGCACGCTTTGCATCACGGCGCTGATGTCCCGCGTCCGCCTGGACTTCAAGCGCACGGTCATGTCGCCGACGTTTTGGGTCGTGATGTCGAAGCCGCTTTGCGCCCCGGTCTGCCGGGACCAGGCGGCGATTTCCGGCGTTGCGCCCAGCACGGTCTCGATCTGCCCGGCGACATGACTTGCTTCCGTCAGCGATGTTCCGGCGGGGAGCTGATAGTCCAAAATAAACCCGCCTTCGTCAAACTCCGGGAAGAAGCCCGTTGGAATGTTTCGGTAGAGGAAAAACGTGCCGAGCGCAATAGGAATTAAAAGAAGGAGAACGATAGCTTTGCGGCGCAGGCAGAACCTTAGGACGCGGGCGTAGACCCGCACGATTCGGTCGAACTGCCGGGGGAAAAAGCCTAAAACGCGGGCGAGGACGCTTGGCTTTTTATTCGTATGCGCGTCGGCCTTCAGCGGCAGCAGCCAGCCGGCGAGGATCGGCGTCAGCAGCAGGGCCAGTGCCAGCGAGACAGTCAGCGTGGCGATCATCACCAGCGCCAATGGGCCGAAGAACTGACCCGTCAAATCGTTTAGGAACGTCAGCGGCAGGAAGGCGGCCATGGTCGTGAGAGACGACCCGACCATCGCGGGCGTGATTGCCTTCAGGCCCGCCGCGATGGCATCGGAGCGTTTCTTGCCGCTTTCCAGCTCCGTCCACATATTCTCGACCACGACAATGCCGTCGTCAATGACCAGCCCCAGCGCGACTGCAAGGGCGCCGAGGGTCATAATGTTCAGCGTCTGGCCCAGCAGCTTCATCAGGGCAAACGAAATCACAATGGTCAGCGGCAGAATGATCAGCACAATGGCGGCGGTCCGCAGGTTGCCGAGGAAGAGCGTTAATACGATCAGGGCCAAGACGCCGCCGATAATCAGTGATTCAACCACGGAGTTCTGCGACTCCCGCACGATCTCCGACTGGTCGTAGTAGTTTGTAATCGTGACATCTGCCGGCAGCAGAGATTGGGCGTCGGCCAGCGCCTTCTTGATGCCGTCCGCGACTTGAACTGTGTTGCCCGCCGGCTGCTTGATGACCGACAGCAGCACGGCGGCGTGCCCGTCGCCGCTGGTCTCGACCGTGTGCGGCTCCGTCCCGCGCGTCACCGTGCCGACTTCGCCGAGCGTGACGGGAACCCGGTTCTTAACCGCGACTGTGACATTCGCGATGTCTTTGGTGTCTTTGAAGAGGCCGGAAACCAGCACCTGATAGCGCAGAAACGACTGGTCGTAAGCGCCGACCGCATTGATCTGGTTGTTCTTCGAGAGCGCCGTTTCAACATCCTGGGCGCTGATGCCCCGCGTGAGCAGGGCCGTCGGGCTTAATTGAACCAGAAAGTCCGGCGTGTCGCCCCCCTGCACGGCGATCTCGCGGACACCGGGGACACGCAGCAGGCGTGGCCGGAGCGTGTAAAGCGCGAGGCTCCGAAGCTGCTGCGGGCTGACCGTCGGCGAGTACAGGCTGTAACCCATGACGGGAAAGACCGACGGGTTCAGCCGCTCCGCCGTGACGACCGTGCCGGCGGGCAGCGACGCTTGAAGCTGGGCGAGCTTGGCCTGCACCTGCTGAAGCGTCGAGGGCATATCGGTCCCCCAGCTAAAGTTCACGTCCAGCTCATCCCCGCCGCGCTGGGTCAGCGACCCGACCCGCGTGACATTCGGCACCCCCGCCACGGCGTTCTCCAAAGGCCGCGTGATGTTCGCCAGCACGGTCGGGATCGGCGTGTTCCCGGCATCCGCCGTCACAATGATGCGCGGCGCGGCAAGGTCCGGGAAGATCGCCACGGGAAGCGACTGAGATGCTGCAAAGCCGCCGAGACATAGCACGACGACCAGCAGCAAAATGGCCTTGCGGTAGCGCTGCACCCAGTCGCTCAGACCGGCGCTTGCCGCAGTTTCAGGGGGGGACACCGCGAGAGACTGGGGGGACGGTTCGGGCTTCACGGGCTTCTGATACTTAATTGCCATGCACGACCTGCACTTTCGCACCGTCAGGCAGGCCGTACTGGTTTGTGACGGCTACTTTATCCCCGATCTTGACGCCGCTTCGGATTTCCACCCGGTCGCCGGCTGATAATCCAAGCGTGACGGGAACAACGTGCGCGATGCCGTCCGTGCCCACCGTGACCACGCTCGGCTTGCCGGTGTCGGGGTCAGAGAGAACAGCCGACTTTGGAACAATGAAGACGTTTGCGTGCCGTTCGGTGACAATGGCGACGCGGGCTGTCGTGTCGTCCCGCAGCAGATGGTTTGGGTTCGCGACGACCGCAAGTGTCGGCACCGTGCCGGTGGCGGCATCTACGCGCGGGGCAATCGTGCTGACGGTGGAGCGAAAAATCCGGCCCGGCACGCTTCGGACCCGAAACGTCAGCGGCTGGCCCAGCTTGACGGCGGCCACGGCGCTTCCCGGCAGGCTGACGAGGAGCTGAAGCTGGTCCAAGTTGGCGATCACGGCGACTTTCGTAGCCGTATCTATTGTCTCGCCCGCCGTCGCGCCAACAGAGCTGACTTGGCCCGACAGCGGCGCATGGAGCGTATACAGCGCCTGCTGAGAACGGGCGGTCGTCAGCGCCCCTTCAGAGTTTCGGAGCTGCTGGCGGGCGATCAAAACATCCTGGCGCTTGACTACATCCTGCAAGCCTGCCGCGCGGGCGGCCTCCACGGCGGCCTGCTGCCCGGCGACGGTCTGCCGCTGCCCTGCGACCGCCTGCCGCTGGGCCGACTGCTGGGCCGCCGCGGTCCGCAAAGCGAGCTGAGTCGCTTCGACATCTTTCTGCGGCACCAAGCCTTCCCCGAACAGGGTCCGTTCGCGGGCCAGGTTTTCCTGCGCGTTTCGCACGGCGGCATCCGCCCCGGTCAGCGTCGCCTGCGCCCCGGCCAAAGCCGCCTCGGCATTGTTGAGTGTCGCCTGCGCCTGCAAAATGGAAGTTTTGGTCTGGGCGGCCTGCTGGAACGCATTCGCCTGCGCCTGCTGCACCTGCACCTGGTTCTGGCCGACCGTGGCCTGCGCCTGCTGAAGCGGACCGACTAAGGACTGTGTCGATAACTGCGCGATGACCTGACCGCGCGAGACGGTCTGCCCGCTGCGGACAAGCAGGCTGGAAAGAACGCCTGCAACGGGCGGCGAGACGGCTGCTTCCCGGCCCGGCAGGGTTTGCAGAACCCCCGTCGCAGGAAGTGTCTTTTCGATCGTCCCGCGCGTGACGGCGGCGACCTGCACCGACGGCAGGGGCTTGGCGCCTCTGGTGTCCTCGGCAGGCTTTGCGCCGCCGTGTCCGCATCCGGCGGAGAGCAGCGCCGCTGCCGTCAGCAGGAGATCCGTCAGCAGGAGATACTGGTGGGTTGGTCTTGTCATGTGTTCTTTCAGAAAAGAGCCACGGAATAAATTCCGAGGCTCGGAAAAACACCGTCGAGGCGACGGAAGACTTCGGACTCCCGCGAAGATTTCGGACGTCCGCCTCTTGTGTCGCTTCGACACTGGTTTATCTCAGCCTCGGAATTTACTTCGTGGCTTCTGCTTATTTCCTGTCAAGGCGCACCTCGTCCCCCGGAGCCTGCCCCGCCCGCGCCGGTTCCCGTGGTGCTGTTGCCTGCCGGCGTAGTCCCCGGCGTGGATGCGCCCCCAGCCGGACTGGTTCCGTTTGCGCCGCTCAGCGGGGCAGCGAGGGGAGCAGTGGGTATCAAAGCCGGCACGGCTCCGGCGAACGCCGTAGACAGCGTGGTGGACGCGGCGGCGGCATCGTAAACGGCCTGCGTATAGGCAATTTGGGCCTGGGTCAGTGCCGCGCGTGCGGTCAGCACTTGCAGCAAGGGAAACAGGCCGTTTCGGTAGCCGAGCGTCGTTTTGTCATAAGTAATCTGGGCGATGTCCCGCGCCGTGCGGGCCGACTCGATCTGGCGGCGGCGGCTTTGGGCCGTCAGATACGTTGCGCTGACGCCGGCGAGAACCGTCCGGCGGACGGCTTCGGCCTGCGCCGACGCGCCGGCCAGCGCGGCCTGGGCTTCCTGGACCTGGGCGCTGCCGAGGCCGCCGTCGGACAGGGGCAGGGTGACGGCGGCCTGCACGGTATCTTCGCTTTGAAAACTTGTCACGTCTTTGGAGCGGATATCAATCGCCTGCAAAGAGAAGGCCGGCTCGCGGTACAGGCGGGCGGCGCTTACTGCCGCCTGGTCGGCACGGACCGTCGCTTCGGCGGCCCGTAGGTCAGGGCTGCGGCTGAGGGCAAACTGTTCGGCTTGAGCCAGCGTATAGGGCAGAGCAAATGCGCTGGCCGGGATGTCTGCCAGCAGCAAGGGATCGTCAAGAGGCCGTCCAAGCAGGCTGTTCAAGGTTTCATCGGCGACGGCGAGATCGTTTTCGGCCCCGTCCAGCGCGGCCTGTGCCGACGCCACGGGAACCTGCGCTTGCAGCACATCAAGCTGGGCGGCGTCCCCGGCGGCGCTGCGCTTCTGAACGTCGCTGAATGCCCGCTGATTTTCGGCGAGTGTCTGCTGGGCGACGGCCAGCAGGGCCTGCT
This sequence comes from Capsulimonadaceae bacterium, assembly GCA_965277885.1. Taxonomy (GTDB): domain Bacteria; phylum Armatimonadota; class Armatimonadia; order Armatimonadales; family Capsulimonadaceae; genus JANXMY01. Next base: position 3,800,037 of record CBDIDS010000003.1, read on the forward strand.
TTCGCAGAACATCATAATACGCCGCCGCCGCCTGCCCCGCAAGCGCGAGCCGCGCCGAGTCAAGCTGGGCGAGGGCCGCACTCTGCTGCTCCTGAGCCTGGGTAATTGCAAAGCCGGGCCGACGGCCAAGCGGCAGCGGAACCGTCAGCGTGTTTTGGAATGTGCCGAAGGTTTCCCGGCTGGGCGGCGGCTGGTAAACTTTGGCGGCGGAAAGCGAGGCCGTGCTGTTAAACGTGATTTGGAACCGCCGCCCGGCCTGAGCTTGCCCGACACGGGCCTGGGCCTGAGCGACCGACTGCCGGGCGGCAGACAGCGCCGGGCTGGCGTCCGCCGCCATTTGCGTAATTTGAGCCAGCGTCAGCGGCGCGTTTTGTCCGGGTTGACCCAGCGCTTGGGCCATAGTCCGGCATGGCCCAAGCAGCGGGCAGACGATCACAAGCAGCAGAGGGGCGTTTTTTCTCATGCGTGATAGGTCTAATGAGCCGCTTTTTTCGCAGCGGCTTTCTTGTCCGACGCCTTTTTATCGGCCACGGCTTCCGAGGCTTCTTCGGCGGCGCTGGTCTTTTCCGTCGCCGTGACTTTACCCGACGCCGCGTTCACTTCAACCTCGTAAAGCTGCTTGGCCTTGTCTGCGACGACAACGGCATACTGCCAGTGGCCGTCTTCGAATTCATACTTGGCGGACTGGGCCGAGCCGGGGATCTTCTTGACGGCAGCGGCTTCCGCCTGCGCGGGCGTAATTCGTGCGGCGGCAAAGGCCGTGCCGGTGAATGTCAGCCCGGCGGCGAGAACAAGTCCGAGGGTCAGTGTCTTATTCGTCTTCATGGGGGCTTACTCCTCTATAATTTGCTTCGACACGGTTATCATACACCCGGTACATTAACGGCGCATGAGAACTGAATGAGAGTTTTCTCATCTAATAAATTCTTATCAAATGTCAGCGGGCAGTGTCACGGTAAACGCGCTGTCGTGTCCGGGTTCGCTTTCCGCAGTGACCATACCCCCGTGGGCTGCGGCAATGCTCCGAACAATGGACAGGCCGAGGCCGCTGCCGCCGGTATGGACGCGGGCGGGATCGGCGCGAAAGAAGCGGTCGAAGACAAAAGGCAAATCTTCCGGCGCGATCCCGCTGCCGGTATCGGCGACCCGCAGGCGGCAGTGTCGCACGTTTTCGGAAGTGGAGAGTGTCACGCTGCCGCCCGGCGGCGTGTAGGTAAGTGCGTTTTCGACTAAGTTCTGAACAAGTCGGCGCAGAGCGTCGCCGTCGCCCCGAACAGCCGCTTCGGCCTCCCCGGAAACTGTCAGCCGAACGCCTTTTTCAGCGGCAGGGGCCGACTGAACTTTTGCGGCTTCGGCGGCCAGTGCGGCCAGCGAGACCCGTGCGGAATGGGCAGGAGGCGACGTGGCTTCGCCGCGTGCCAGGTACGCGAGGCTGTCTACGATGCGGGACATGCGAAGTGTTTCTTCCAGGCCGCTTTCGACGGCGCTTTGGTACTCGGCGGCGGTGCGGGGGCGGGACAGCGTCAGCTCGAACTGGCCGCGCAGAATGGTCAGCGGCGTTCGCAGCTCATGGGAGGCATCGGCGGTGAATTGTCTTTGCGCGGCGGCGGCGCCCGCAGCGCGAGTCAGCATTCGGTTCAGTGCGGCGACGAGATGCCCGATCTCGGTGTCCGACAGCGCATGAGGGCTGAGAAGAACGGTGCCTAGATCGCTCGGCGCGAGCTGCTCGGCTTCGGTGACGATGCGGTCAATCGGACGCAGGGCGCGGCCTACCAGCAGGCCGCTTCCAATCCCCGACAGCAGCAGAACCAACAGGGAGGCGAGCAGCAGGCCGAACCGAAGCTCGGTCAGGAGATCGTCTGCCGAGTCCCACGGAGCGGCGACTTGCAGAACATAAGCGGAGTGGGGAACGGCAACGGTGAGGCAGCGTACCTCGGCATCGTCCTGCGTTCCGGCATATTGCGGAGCGGACGGGTGTGCCGGCAATGCGGCGAGAACCGCCAAAATCGCGGCGTTTCCGGCAAGCACCGGAGACAGGGCCGTGGTCTGTCCAGTATCGGTGCGAGCAAGCCGGAGGCAGAGGGCATCGGAACCGACGCCGGGTAGGACGGCGGAAGCAAAGGGCGCGGCGCGGACGATCGCCGCCGGGCCGGGCGCAGGCGGGTCTCCCGGCTCGGCAGGCTCGTCCGGCGTCATCCGCCTCAGCACAGACGCGGCGGTCTCCTGCAAAGCCCGGTCGGTTTCGCGCAGAAGCGCGAAGCGTACCAAAGAAAAGCACAGCACGGACGCCGCCATCAGAATCACGGCGGTCGTCGCCAGCGACCAGACCGAAAGCTGAAAACGCAGCGATTTTGTCCGCTTCAGCATGATGCCCTAACCAATCCGGTAGCCGACATGCCGCAGTGTCCGAATCAGCTTACGCTCCTGGCCGGCGTCGATCTTGCGCCGCAGGTAGGAAACATAGACATCAATGACGTTTGAGCCGCTGTCGAAATCGAAGCCCCAGACATGCTCGGCGATCATCGCCCGCGAAACCGGCCGCTGCGGGTTTCGCATTAAATACTCCAGCAGAGCATATTCACGCGAGCTTAATTCAAACTGTTTATCCCCGCGCCGGGCGAGCCGCGTTTGTGTGTCCAGGGTTAAATCTTCAATCGTCAGCACGAGCGATGCCTGCGGGCCGCCGCGCCGCCGGAGCAGGGCGCGGACACGGGCCAGCAGCTCATCCAAAGAGAACGGCTTGGTCAGATAGTCGTCGGCCCCGGAGTCGAGGCCCAGCACTTTGTCTTCTAAAGAATCGCGAGCCGTGACCATCAAAATAGGGGTTTCGCTTTTGAGGCCGCGCAGGGTGCGGCAGAACTCAAGGCCGTTCACCTGCGGCAGCAGCCGGTCGAGGACTATCAAGTCAAAGTCGGAGACCTGGGCCAGATGCAGGCCCGCCGCGCCGTCCTGCGCCACCGACACGGCGTAACCTGCTTCGGAAAGCGCTTGGCGCAGAAACGCCGCTACTTTGTGTTCATCTTCCACGACTAAAATTTGCATCGGTGAAAGTATACCCAAGTCACTGGGTACAATGACTTCAGCGAACGGTTGTGGAGGAAGTCTGTGATGGCGTCGGCGGAGGATTTGAGCGACAACCCGGACTGGATGGCGGGGATTGCGGAGCGCAAGATCCAGGATGCGATTGACGACGGACTATTTGACAACCTGCCGGGCCGGGGGCAGCCGCTGGACTTATCGGTCAATCCATTTGAGCCGCCCGGCATGGGCGCGATCAACCGCCTCTTGAAGCACAACCGGGTGCTGCCGCCCTGGCTGCTGATCGAGCGGGAAATCGAAGCGGGCCGGGCGCTGGCGCTGGGCGTTCTCGCCCGCTGGGAAGCGTCGGAAGCCAGCCTGCGCGATACGCCGCAGTATGCGGCGCTCCGGGCCAAAGCGCGGGAAGCGTATGCACGGCATTTGAAAGAAACAAACGACCTGATTCTCAAGTATAACTATTCCAGTCCGTTCCAGTTCCGCACGCAGATCCCGTTTTTGCAGAAGCTTCGCCTGGCGGAGTTCGACGCCGAGTACGGAACCGACGAGAAAGAATCGTGAGCCTATGAACGCGCTCTGGCTGGAACGCAGCGGCCTTGTTCTTTCCTTGTACTTTCTCGCCCGCACGGTTGGACGCTATCGGGGAGCTAAAAAGCAAAGCCTCGCAATGCAGACCCCGCTGGTAGATGCCGCGATCTTGGAAGCCGTCTTCCATCCCCGACCCAAAGACGGCGATGATGCCGACCTGCTGGCGGAGCTGCGGGATACGTTTGCCCATCTCAACCGTCAGGCGTGGGCTGAGGAGTTTTGGGGGCTGAATGCACAGATTGCCGCGCTGTCTCAAACGCTCGGCCCGGAGCAAAACGCGACCCTGCGCCGTGCCGTCCTGCGCTTACTGACCGCAAATGACCGCTGGCTTCAGGTGGTCGGGGCGAAGACTGCTGCCGACTTAGGGCTGGCCGAGGCCGTTCCCCCGATCCAGGCGATTTTGGAAATGGGCGACTCGCAGCGCTTCACGCAGAGCAAGGCCGAAGTCTCCGACGCCGACGCGCTCGATGTCCGGTTCCGGCTGGTGCTGCAAGACGCGCTTGCGACGCTCACCGGCCCTGTTCCATTGTCTTAGAAACGTGACTTCATGCCCGTCATCAACTTAGTGACCGAGATCCATGCCCCGATTGAGCGGTGCTTTGACTTGTGCCGGGACTTGGAAACGCATACATGCACTGTGGCGTACACGCAGGAGCGGCTGGTTGGGGACAAAAAAGAGGGGCTGGCGGAGCTTGGGGACGTGCTGGTCTTTGAGGCCGTACACTTTGGCATTCGGCAGCGGCTGTCGTCGCAGATCACCGAAGTCGTGCCGCCGACGCTGTTTACCGATGCTGCGCTGTCCGGCGCGTTCCAAAGTCTTTTCCACCGACACGAGTTTACCGCTGTTCCGGGCGGAACCCTCATGCGCGACCGTCTTCAATGGACTTCGCCGCTTGGCGTGTTGGGAAAGATTGCCGACGCACTGTTCTTGAAGCGCCTCATGCTGCGATTTCTGGTCACGCGCAACCGGAACTTGAAAGCCATTATTGAAGCGGGCTAAAGCAAAAGTCTAAAAAGCAGAAGTCTAAAGGTTATCGGAAAGAAGATGGTTCAGGGTGCGGAGGTCGTAAGGATCGGCGGGCGGGGCGGAATGCGCGGGGGGGGATGGGTGCTGGGAAATCGCCTGGTTTCGCTGGGCCATCAGCTCGGAGACGGTTTGCAGCAGGGCGCTGTTCGCTTGAACGAGGTTCTGGATGGAGGAGACCAGTTCCTGCCATTCGCCCTGGGTCAGCGTGATAAGGTCATCGGTACGGAAGTACTCTGTGTCCATAATTGTTACCTAGTCCAGCCGGGCGCAAAAAGTCAAGTGGGGAAATACAGCAAAAACATTCCGGGGCAGGGACTCGAACCCCGATAAGCAGCTCCAAAAACTGCTGTCCTGCCATTGAACGACCCTGGAACACTCACTTATTATACCCGGCGCAAAGTGTTTGTCAATGCTTTCCCGCGAACGTGTTATAATAGCGTCATGGCCCGTCTTCACCAAAAGCCGCTTTGGCTCACTTTGGCTCTGCTGCTTCTCCTGCCACTCGGTTGCTGCCTGTCTGCCGGTACGGAGCCGCCGGTGCCGTTTGAGACCCGCGCCGGGGCTGTCTTTGTCTTTCGTGCCGCGCCTCTTTCGGACAACACACCGCTGACCCATACGTTTCTGCTTCGCAACGGCACGAAAAAGCCGCTGACGATTGTGCGTGTCGCGGCGTCGTGTGAGTGCATCACAGCGGAAATCGGCGGCAGGGCGCGGCTGCCCGTTACTGTTCCGCCGGGTGCAGTTGTGCCGGTTGCGGTGCGTCTGTCTCCGCGCCGGCTACTGACGGGTTCCTTCTCAAAATCGGTCTGGCTGTACTGGCCGGGCGGAAGCCGGGACGGTCTGCGCTTGGAACTGCGCGGGACGGTGCGGGATGTGGAAACGCGGACCGGAGCCGCTTCCGTGTCCGTCGTACATTGACTGCGGGAAGCCTAGCGGGACGTGCGACGCGGCTCCACACGGCATACTTGCTTCGGGGAAGAAAAGGGTTGAGGCTGCTGTCACCGAAGCTGCGGGGTGCCGTAGAGCGGCGGAACAGGCGAAGCCAAACAGCAGCGTTCAGCGCCAGAAGCAAAAATATCATGAAAATGGCTTCTGGAATACGAAGCCACTGACTGATGTTCTCAAAATGCGCCCAGTCTTGCCAATGGCGCACGGCGTCCGGAATGTCGGCAGCCAGCAGCACAATATAGAAGCTGGAAATCAGTGTCACGCCGATTGCACCGAGCCACAGAATGCGCGTCATAAAGCTTGAGCTGTTCATGGTGCTGTCATAGTACCCCACAAACCGTAGAGGCCGAGCGCCGGAAAGAAGACACACTCAATGTCAGAGAAGACAACTGAAGAGATGAACCCGTATGCGATTGCACTGTCGCAGCTTGCCCATGTCGCGAGAATCTTAGACTTGGACGACGACATCCTCGCAATCCTGCAAAAGCCGAAGCGCGAGCTGACCGTCAATTTCCCGGTGAGCATGGAAGGCGGCGGAATATGTATGTTCACCGGCTACCGGGTGCAGCACAACACAAGTCGTGGCCCGGCCAAAGGCGGCCTCCGCTTCCACCCGGAAACCGACATTGACGAAGTCCGCGCCCTCGCGATGTGGATGACCTGGAAATGCGCGGTCGTCAATATCCCGTTCGGCGGCGCGAAAGGCGGCGTCGTCTGCGACCCGAAGGCGCTGACAAAAGCCGAGCTTGAAGATTTAACCCGGCGCTACACGACCGAAATCAGCATTATTATCGGGCCGGAGAGCGATATTCCCGCGCCGGATGTCGGCACCAACGGGCAGATCATGGCCTGGATCATGGACACCTATTCCATGCGCGTCGGCCATACTGTCCCGGCGGTGGTGACGGGAAAGCCGCTTTCCATCGGCGGCTCCGAGGGCCGTTTAGATGCGACGGGTCTGGGCGTCGTTCTCATTACCGAAGAAGCGTTCAAGAAGCAGGGCAGGGGACTGGCCGGCGCGACTGTTGCCGTGCAGGGCTTCGGCAATGTCGGCAGTGCGGCGGCCCGGATATTCCACAAGCGCGGCGCAAAGATTGTCGCCGTGTCCGATGTCCAGGGCGGCATCGCCGACCCGCGCGGCCTCGACATCCCGACGCTGACCGCTTATGTCGCCCAAACAGGTTCAGTGGTCGGCTTTGCGGACGCCGAGCCGCTTTCCAACGAAGAAATCTTAGAAATCCCCTGTGATGTGCTTGTCCCGGCGGCCTTGCAGGGCCAGATTACGGAAGCCAACGCGCACCGGGTCCAGGCGGGCATGGTGGTTGAAGGTGCAAACGGGCCAACCACGCCCGGCGGCGATGCCATTCTTAAAGAGCGCGGCATCCTGCTCATCCCGGACATTCTTGCCAACGCCGGCGGCGTCACGGTCTCTTATTTCGAGTGGGTGCAGGATATTCAGTCGTTCTTTTGGAGCGAATCCCAGGTCAACGCCCGCCTCGCCCGGATTATGCGCCGGGCCTTCGCCGAAGTTTGGAACGCTTCTGAGACACACAAAGTAGACTTACGGATGGCCGCTTATATCGTCGGCGTCGCCCGCGTCGCGGAAGCCACCCGGACACGCGGGATTTATCCCTGAATAATCTCCTGCCAGCGCTTTGCCGTCACAAATCGGGAAATATGCCCGGCGTTTGTCGTCGCAACAACGACCTCTTCTGCATTGTAGCCAAGAGCGAGCGTCTGCGCGGCAAGAATAACGTCGCCATCGAGCGCATGGCGGTCCGTCGTCGGCTGACCGGCCTGACGGACAGCGGCCCAAAGTTCAGCGGCGCGGCGCATGACGGACGTAGTTAAAGTGAGATAATCCAGCACGTCTTGTAGTGCATCCAGGGCGGTTATGCTTTTGACGAGCCGCGCTTGGATCAGCTCACGCCGCACCTCATAATCCGTGATCTCTGGGATAAAGACTTCAACCCCAGCGTCAATGTGAGCGCGTACCCATTGATGGCAAGCCAGACTATCCGGCGAGGGTTTCGAGTTAGCAAGAAGACCAAGTGGGCCGGCGTCAAGCACAATGGCACGGAGTATAGGCATTAATTTGTGTCTTCTTCCAGGGGGTCCCAGGTTTCGACATTCCAGCGCCGGAACTGGATTGGAGCATCGGCTTGTGACAAATGCTCTAGTGTCTGATACTGCTCTTCAGCATCCCCCTCTCGCAGTTGGTCAAGGACAGCAATCGCCCGCGCCCGCCCTTCGGGGGTATTGGTGCGCCGAATAATGCCGCTGGTTTCAATGCTCAGAGGATCAGTCCCCGCCGGGACAACGCCGGGCCGTGCAGGTATTTGAGGGGGCAGAGGCTCAAGGGCAGTGAACAAATCTTCGCGCCGGATAAGCCAGCCTTTCCCGCCGGGCAGCTTGCTTGCGCGAAGGCGGCTGCGGTTGATATGGTTGCGGATTGTGCGTTCATCCAAATGAAGCAAAGCGGCGGCCTGCTTCACGGTCAGCAGTTCCGGTTCTCTTGTTGCGGTTGACATAGGACCACCTCGTGTCACATCATACCACAAAAGAACAAAATCTGCTGTGCCGCCGAAGCCACCCGGACACGCGGGATTTGTCCCTGAGAGGAGACGACGAAATTCCATGTGGGCGAACACAAGGTTCGTCCTTACCAATAGAAAACGGTAGGAGGTCCGTTCAATCGAACAAAAGTGGCGGTTTATAAAAGTGGCGGTTTATATCGGGACAACTGTTCGAGGCCGATGGGGTGCCATATGTGCTGGCAGCACGTCCGACCAACTACCAGAACTTTATGGGCGTTACATCCGCGAAATGGTTGCTGATGCGTGTCAGAATAGCATCGCTTTTGCTATAAACTAGCCAATAAGAACTATCCACAGCCTGGAATGCTATCTCGATAGCCGAGTAGAAAGCCTCGCCTGCATCATCCAAGTAATCATGATCCATAGATAGAAGAACGCCTGCATCTACGCAGCCAACGTATGTCCCTTCTATCGTTTGCAGGACAAGATCGGCCAGAACTAAAAGCTCAGACCAAGAAATAATCCACCCGCCGGGATTTTCTTCTACCCGCCGGTAAAGCTGGGCTTCTGTCAAACTCAGGCCGGTAGTAGTTCTTTCAAGGCCACTCTCTCTGGACAGGCCGGAGCAATCTTTGAACGTCACTTCCTTTAAGTCAAAGACACCCCACATGAAATGCGGGCCTTCAGCAGAAACCAGGGATACCAGATCATACAGATCAAAAGCGAGGCATCTATTTTCAGCATCCTTAATCTTAATAATTCCAGCCATAAATTAAACAACTTCCGTGGTTTCTATAAACATAACGATGTAAGAATGTATCTCAAAACGCAAGCGTTGGGTCAAGTTCGTGCCAGCGTCGGAACCACAGCAAGGCACACGCAAGTTTAACGGTCGCCAGATAGCGGTCTGCCCGCTTCTCGTACCGTACCAAGATCGCACGGCAGCGAGACAGCCAGGCAAAGGTGCGCTCTACCACCCAGCGGCGGGCGGGGTGGGTCTTCTCGCCCTGCACGTCGAGTTTCTCTTCGCCGATGCGCTTGATGTGGGGCACATAGCCCGCTTCTAAAACCACGGCTTCGGCAGGCGCATTGGCATAGCCTTTGTCCAGGCACAAGTGCTGCGGTTTCTCGGTGGTCGGCATCGGACGCACCACGACCACCGCGTCAAGCGTCGCTTTCAGCAAACTGGTGTCGGGGACGTTTGCCCCGCTGATGCAAGCTGCAAGGGGCCTGCCGTGGCCCTCAACCAGCAGGCTTTTCTAATAGTTCCTCTTGACGCCAGATTTGCTGCGGTCGCAGGGACTGGGGCCGACGCACTGCTCTTGCGCCCCTTTTTACCGACCCCGCTTTGGGGGACGCCGCGTGCTTTGCCCAGGCAGCCATCGGCGGACTGCCAGTGCCAGTCCACGCCTTGCAGGTCGTCGCACTTGGTCAAGAGGACGGCCCAGAGAATGTCGAAGATCGCCTTCTTCTCCCAGCGGGCGAAGGCGCGGTAGACGCTGCTGTCATCGCCAAACTCAGCAGGCAGGTGGTTCCACTGGCAGCCCGTCCGCATTCGGTAGATGATGCCATCGAAGGCCAGTCGTTCATTGCTTCGCTTGCGTCCTGTTTTGGCAGGCGGGTCGTAGACGGTCAGGACTTTCTCGATCAACTCCCAGAGCGGGTCGGGGACGTTCCAGATCGTCGGCAACGGCTTTTTATCAGCATTCTTCGGTTCAGGCTTTGCTTCAACACTCGGTTCATTAGGTGGCATCATGCCGCCATTATCGGTTTATCGCGGCCTGCTTTTTAGGGCCGTGTTTTGAGATACATTCTAAGGCTTGGTGCAGTGCTACACTAAGTAACGTGTCCTAAGTCTTTGCAGACTGGGCGGTTAAAACCGCAGCAACAATGGCACAAAACCTGCCTTCGCAGGTTAAGAGCAAACGTCCGCTTCCGAGTGCGCGAAGGCGCACTTTGTGCCTGTGTTGCTGCGGTTTTAACCGCCCAGTCTGCAAAGACTTAGGACACGTTACTTAGGAGCGGGACAGGAATGTCGGCGGCGGAACTTTGTTAAGATTTGAGCAATGATAGCGCCGACTTGCATGACAGCTACTGGACGCAAGTTCGTTCAATCCTAATCATACCCTCCCTGCTTCCAAATCTCTGTAGCCACACATTTTTTGGGTTCAACAGCCAACCCCTTGACATTGGGCGGAACGGGCAGTATAATAGGGAGGTTGTTTTCAGAGGAATTCGCTGTCTCTCAGCGCGGCTGGGATAGGCGAACCATTTTTTCTGTTGAGGGGGCATCGGCCAGCTTTTTTCTTCTCCCGTCTGGGTCTTGAGCTGGAACTAAAACGCAACATCGTCTTTCTTGGACGTTCTGCCCCGTGCCGCCGTGTCCGCATTTTGCGCGGATGCTGAGGCGAACGGGGTGTTTTTGTGCCGCTGCCACCCGATTTCACTCTCTGTTTTATCGCAGTATCGAACCCGAAAGGACCTAAGTCGCCATGCCGACGATCAGCCAGTTAGTACGCAAAGGCCGCAAGCGCGTTGTCAAAAAGAGCAAGGCTCCGGCCATGAAGGGCAACCCGCAGAAGCGCGGCGTCTGCCTTGTCGTCCGCACCGTCTCGCCGAAGAAGCCGAACTCGGCCCTGCGGAAGATTGCGCGTATCCGCCTGACGTCATCGGGGCGCAACAACCCCGGCACCGAAGTGACGGCGTACATTCCCGGCATCGGCCACAACTTGCAGGAGCATAGCGTGGTTCTCATTCGCGGCGGCCGTGTCAAGGACCTGCCGGGCGTTCGCTACCATATTGTGCGCGGCACGCTGGACACGCAAGGCACGAAGGACCGCAAATCCAGCCGCTCGAAGTACGGCACCAAGCGGCCAAAGCCCGGCGCACCCGCCACCGGCGCAAAGAAGCGTTAGTTTTTTTATCACACACTCTGGAGATTAAGATATGCCGCGTAAAGGACCCGCGAAAAAGCGCGTAATTCTGCCCGATCCCGTTTACCATAACCGTTTAGTGACACGCTTTGTCAACCGAATGATGCTGGACGGCAAAAAGAGCCTGTCGGAGACAATTTTCTATCGGTCGCTCGATGCGATTGAAGCCAAGACAGGCCGCAAGGGGATTGAAATTTTCGAGCAGGCCGTTCGGAATGTCATGCCCCAGGTAGAAGTCAAGCCCCGCCGTGTCGGCGGTGCGACCTACCAGGTGCCGATGGAAATCCGGGCTGACCGCAAGACCTCGCTGGCGCTTCGCTGGCTGGTGTCCGCCGCTCGCCGCCGCAACGGCAAAACAATGATTGACCGGCTGACCGCCGAGCTGACCGATGCTTCGAACAACACCGGCTCGGCCGTGCGGCAGCGCGAAGAAAAGCACAAGATGGCGGATGCGAACAAAGCATTTGCACATTACCGGTTCTAAGCTCGGCCCCCATCTCCTCATTCTGAGGGAGCCGGACGAGGAAATCCCCTGTTCCCCTGTTAGTGAGATCTGGGGGCAATTTGGAAGCAAACAATTATGGCACGAGAATATAGCTTAGAAAAAACGCGCAATATCGGCATCGCAGCCCATATTGACGCCGGCAAAACCACCTGCACTGAACGCATTTTGTACTACACGGGCCGCTCCTACAAGATCGGCGAAGTGCATGAAGGCGCGGCGACGATGGACTGGATGGAGCAGGAGCAGGAGCGCGGCATTACGATTACGTCGGCTGCGACCACTTGTTTCTGGGGCCTGGAGACCGCCGATGTCAAGACCGGCCTGCGAATTCCGACCCACCGCATCAACATCATTGACACGCCGGGACACGTTGACTTCACTGTGGAAGTCGAGCGCTCCCTGCGCGTTTTGGACGGCGTTGTCGCGCTGTTTGACGCCGTGGCCGGTGTTCAGCCGCAGTCCGAGACTGTCTGGCGTCAGGCGACTAAGTACCGCGTTCCGCGCATGTGCTTCGTCAACAAGATGGACCGCACCGGGGCCGACTACTTCTTTGCCGTCGGCACGATTGTAGACCGCCTCGGCGCGAACGCCGTTATGCTGCAAATCCCGATTGGGGCTGAAGGCGACTTCACGGGCGTTATTGACCTGGTCGAAAACAAAGCGATTGTTTACAAGGGCGACGACGGCAAAGTCTTCGAGGTCGTTGACATTCCGGCCAATCTACAGGAACAGGCCGCAAAGTACCGGGCCATGATGATTGAAAAGGTCGCCGAGACTGACGATCAGCTCACCGAGAAGTTCCTGATGGAAGAGCCGATCACGGCGGACGAGCTGAAGGCAGCGATCCGAAAAGCGACCATTAGCCTGGACATCGTTCCTATTCTGTGCGGCTCGGCCTACAAGAATAAAGGCGTTCAGCCGCTGCTCGACGCAGTTATCAATTATCTGCCGTCGCCGCTCGACAAGGGCGCGGTCACTGCGATTAACCCGGATACCGAAGAAGAAGAGCCGCGTGAGCCGTCCGACTCGGAGCCGTTCTCTGCGCTGGCGTTTAAATTGATGAACGACCAGCATGTCGGCAACCTGACGTTCTTCCGGGTGTATTCGGGAACTCTGACCAAAGGCTCGTATGTTTACAACGTGAACAAGGGCAAGCGGGAGCGGATTTCGCGTATTCTGCGAATGCACGCCAACAAGCGCGAAGAAGTAGACGAAGTCTTTGCGGGAGATATTGCCGCCGCTGTCGGCCTTCAGCTTTCGACGACCGGCGACACGCTGGCCGATGAAAAGAAGCCGGTCCTGCTGGAAACCATTACGTTCCCGGAGCCGGTCATCTCGGTCTCGATTGAGCCGAAGACGAAGCCCGACCAGGAAAAGATGGGCATGGCGCTTCAGCGCTTGTCTGCCGAAGACCCGACCCTGCGGATTCGTACCGACGAAGAGACCGGCCAGGTTATTCTGTCCGGCATGGGCGAGCTGCATCTGGACATCATCATTGACCGGATGCGCCGCGAGTTCAAGGTCGAAGCGAACCAGGGCCGTCCGCAGGTCGCTTACAAAGAGACGGTCAAGAAGGAAGCGACCGCTCGCGTGCCGTACAAGCGGCAGTCGGGCGGCAAGGGCCAGTACGGCGACTGCGAGCTGATTGTGGAGCCGCTGGAAGCGGGCCTCGGTTTTGAGTTCGTCAACAAGACTGTCGGCGGCTCGATCCCGAAAGAGTTCATCAGCCCGATCCAGGCCGGCGTCAAAGAAGCGATGGAAACCGGCGTTTCGGCAGGCTACCCGATGGTAGACCTCCGGGTCAGCGTCACCGACGGCTCGTACCATGAAGTGGACTCGTCGGAAATGGCGTTTAAGATCGCTGCTTCGATGACCTTCAAAGAGGCCGCCCGCAAGGCGACCCCGATCATCAAAGAGCCGATCATGGCGGTTGAAGTCGTCACCCCGGACCAGTTCTTGGGCAGCGTTGTCGGCGACCTGAACTCCCGGCGCGGCATGATCGAAGGCCAGGAGCAGAGCCACGGTGCCACCATGGTGATCAAGGCCAAAGTGCCGCTGGCGGAAATGTTTGGCTATGTCACGAGCCTGCGCTCGATGTCCCAGGGCCGTGCGTCTTCCACGATGGAGCCGTCGCATTACGCCGAAGTGCCGCGCAACGTCTCCGAAGAACTCATGGTGAAATCAGCAGGCAAAACGCTGGTTCGTCAGCAGGGCTAACAAATACTTGTAGGGGCGGGGCTTGCCCCCGCCCTCCTTTAGACGCAATTATCAGAGAGAAACTATTATGGCAAAAGCAAAGTTTGATCGTTCGAAGCCGCATGTGAACATCGGCACCATCGGGCATGTAGACCACGGCAAAACGTCCTTGACGGCAGCCATCACAAACGTGCTGGCGAAAGCCGGCGGCGCCACCGCCCGCTCCTATGCCTCCATTGACGCCGCGCCCGAAGAGCGAGAGCGGGGCATCACCATCAACACCGCCCACGTCGAGTACCAGACCGAAGCCCGCCACTACGCCCATGTGGACTGCCCCGGACACGCCGACTACATCAAGAACATGATCACCGGCGCCGCCCAGATGGACGGCGCGATCCTGGTCGTTTCTGCCGCCGATGGCCCGATGCCCCAGACCCGCGAGCATATCCTCTTGGCGCGTCAGGTGGGGGTTCCGTCCATCGTCGTCTTTTTGAACAAAGCGGACATGGTGGATGACCCGGAGCTTGTCGAGCTGGTGGAGCTTGAGGTGCGTGAGCTTCTCTCCAAGTACGAGTTCCCCGGCGACGACTGCCCGATCATTGTGGGCAGCGCGGTCAAAGCCTTAGAGGGCGACCAGTCGGAGATTGGGGAGCCGGCGATCCTGAAGCTGATGGCAGCGGTGGACAGCTTTATCCCGACGCCGGAGCGGGACGTGGACAAGCCGTTCCTGATGCCGGTGGAAGACACGATGACGATCACCGGGCGGGGAACAGTAGCCACGGGCCGGGTGGAGCGGGGCGTACTGAAGGCCGGGGAGCAGATCGAGATCATCGGGATCCGGGAAGCGACGAAGACGACGGTTGCGACCTCGATGGAGATGTTCAAGAAGACGCTGGACGTGGTTCAGGCAGGCGACAACGCGGGGATCCTGCTGCGGGGGATTGAGCGCAAGGACATCGAGCGGGGCCAGGTACTGGCAAAGCCGGGGAGCATCAAGCCTCACACGAAGTTCGAGGGCGAGGTGTATATCTTGAGCAAGGAAGAGGGTGGTCGTCACACGCCTTTCTTCAAGGGGTATCGTCCTCAGTTCTACTTCCGCACGACGGACGTGACGGGGAACCTGGACTTGCCGGAGGGCGTAGAGATGGTGATGCCGGGCGACAACGTGACGATCGTGGGGGAGCTGATCGCGCCGATTGCGATGGAAGAGGGTCTTCGGTTTGCCATTCGTGAGGGCGGCCACACCGTCGGCGCCGGCGTCGTCACCAAAGTCCTCGTCTAGTCTTTTAACAGAGGCGGAAGAGTTTCTTCCGCCTCTACTTGTGCTTGGGAGCAATTATTTACTATGCGTCGTGATAAAGTCCGTATCCGCCTTCGGGCGTTCGACCATCGCGTTTTGGACCAATCTGCTGAAAAGATTGTCGATACTGTCAAGCGGACAGGTGCCCGGATCTCCGGTCCGGTCCTGCTGCCGACGGAAAAGAACATTCTGCCGATGCAGCGCTCGACGTTTGTGGACAAAGAGTCATTCGAGCATTTCGAGATGCGGACGCACAAGCGCCTGATTGACATTCTCGATCCCGGTCCCAAAACCATTGACGCTTTGATGCGGCTTGACCTGCCTTCAGGCGTGGACATCGAAATCAAGCTGTAAACCGGCTACCAAATGAAGCTCACTGCGGATGAGTATTTTCAAGCAAGCCAGGACCACGCTGAAGAAGCACGGCTCTTGCTCAATGAGCGCAGATATGCTTTCTCCCATTATACTGCGGGGCTGGCGGTAGAATGTATGTTCCGTGCTTACGCTGTTCGCAACGGCGCCGCTTTTGATGGAAGACATGATCTAAATAAATGGTTCGCGCTGGCGCGGTTCGATGAAGTTATAGACCAATCCCGTTCAGAAAGCGTTGCGGCAGCATATAATACTGTTGCTTTTCAGTGGAACAGTACGCAGCGATATTATTCGGAAGGCTTTCTAAGAGTGCACTTCCACAAGAACCACTTTGACAGAGGCATCAAGGGAAACATTGCGAAGGAATTAACTCGTCGCCTTGTTGAAGCTGCATTTGAAGTTGTTACTGAAGGCAAACTGCGATGGACGAGCAAACAGACGAACTGAAGCGAGTGATTACTAAAGTGCTCATGGATGCCCTGCCAGGTGCTGAAGTTGACTTTGATCCCTATCCGGGTTATGGAAAACTTCATCCTGTTGTTATCTGGGATGGCTTTGAGGATAAGCCATTTTTGGAGCGCCAACACAACGTATGGGATTTACTTCGTCCCAAGTTGTCCGAGGAGCAAAGGTTAGCGACAGGTTTCCTGTTGCTGGCCTCCCATGCAGAGGCAAATGCAATGGAGCCGGTGGCCGCTTAGTTTATAAAAGCTGGATATAAAGTGTTGAAGAGTTCATAGTCGAAGAAACGTCGAAGAGTCAAAACAGAAACCGCGTCACGTAACGAGTTGTACCACACTCGCCAGGTGCGCCGTGGAGGAAACCAATGCCAAGTTCCATCTTGGGAAAGAAGCTGGGGATGACCCAGATCTTCGAAGAAGGCGGTCGCGTGACTCCGGTCACTGTGATCGCAGCCGGTCCCTGTATTGTCGTACAACTGAAAACACTCGTCAAAGACGGGTATTCCGCCGCGCAGATTGGGTTTGGCGATGTCAAAGAACAGCGTCTGACCATGCCTGAAAAGGGCCATTTTGCGGCACATGATGTCAAAGCAAAGCGCACCCTGCGCGAAATTCCCTTAGATGAAGGCGAAACCGTGGCCGAAGGCCATGAGTTTGCAGCCGACATCTTTGCCGAGGGCGATAAAGTCGCGGTCACGGGCATCTCCAAAGGCAAGGGCTTTGCGGGCGTTATGAAGCGCTACGGCTGGCGCGGCAACAAGGCCACGCACGGCGCGTCGACGTCGCACCGCAAGCCGGCATCCGGCGGCGGTACCGATGCCGCCCGCACGTTCAAAGGCTCCGGCAAGCCGGGCCATATGGGCGACGTGCAGGTGACGCAGCAGGGTCTTCGGGTTGTCCGCGTGGATACCGAAAAGAACATCCTGCTGGTCAAAGGGGCCATTCCCGGCGCAAACGGCGGGCTGGTCATGATCAAGAAATTCAAACGCTAAGGAGGAACCCTACCCATGCCGGAAACCATTCTTAAAAAAGCAGATGGCACGAGCGGGGGAAATGTTTCCCTCAGCGACACGCTTTTTGCGGCAAAAATTAACCCTGGGCTGATGCACCAGGCGGTCGTCAACGAAGCGACGAACAGCCGTCAGGATACCCGTGATACGAAAACCCGCGCGGAAGTCGCGGGCGGCGGCCGCAAGCCGTACCGCCAGAAAGGCACAGGCCGGGCGCGTCAGGGAACGATCTCAGCCCCGCACTACCGCCACGGCGGTATTGTGTTCGGCCCGCACCCACGCGACTTATCGGCCAAGCTGCCGAAGAAGGCTCGCCGCGCGGCGCTGATGTCTGCATTGACGACGAAAGCAGACGACGGCGTGATCATTGTGCTGGATGCGATTTCGATGGAGTCGCATTCCACCAAGACTGCCGCGCTGCTCTTGAAGTCGCTCGGCGTCACCGGCAAAGCGCTGGTGGTACTGCCGGAAACTAATCTTACGATCTACAAGTCGTTCCGCAATATTCCGGGCATCACTGTCCGGGTCGCACCGGCCTTTTCGGTCCGGGACGTGCTGGATGCCAATCAGATTGTTATGACCCAGGGCGCGTTAGACAAGCTGGATGCCGTTTACGGCAAAGCAGAAGCGCCGACGGAGGCCGTAGAAACCGCATGAGCGCACTCACAAAAAGCCCCTATCAAATTATTGTTCGCCCCGTCGTCACCGAAAAAAGCGTGGCGGGCGGCGCGGACGGCCAGTATACATTCGTGGTCGCACGCGCAGCCAACAAGTACGAGATCGCGGAAGCGATTGAGCGTATTCAGGCCGACGGGAAGAACACCGTCAACGTCGTATCGGTCAACACGATGGTTGTCAAAGGCAAAACCCGCACCGGGCGCTTCGGCAAGCGCTCCAACAAGGGCCGCACTTCCGACTGGAAAAAAGCAATCGTGACCCTGAAGCCGGGCCAGTCTATTGAGCTGGTGGAGGGAGTTTAACTACTATGGGAATTAAGCGTTACAAACCGACAACCCCGTCTCAGCGGTTCCGCACAGCGTCTGACTACTCGGAGCTGACGGCGTCGAAGCCCGAAAAGTCTCTGCTGCGCCCGAACAAGCACAGCGGCGGCCGCAACAACAAGGGCCGCCGCACGGCGGTCAATGTCGCGGGCGGCAACAAGACCCAGTACCGGATCATTGACTTCAAGCGCGACAAAGAAGGCGTTCCCGGCAAAGTGGCGACGATTGAATATGATCCAAACCGCTCGGCGCGTATCTGCCTGGTGCATTACGCCGACGGCGAAAAGCGCTATATTCTGTGGCCGGTCAATCTCAAGGTTGGTGATCCGATCATCTCCAGCGAGACGGCGGACATCAAGCCGGGCAATGCGCTTCCGCTTCGGGCAATTCCCGTCGGTACTCTCGTTCATAATATCGAGATGAAGCCGGGCCACGGCGGACAGATGATTCGGACCGCAGGCGGCTCGGCGCAGCTTATGGGCAAAGAAGGCAAGTACGTCACGCTTCGCATCTCGTCCGGCGAAATGCGGATGATTTTGGCGGAGTGCCGCGCGACGGTCGGCCAGGTCGGCAACATTGACCACGAGAACATCAAGCACGGCAAGGCCGGCAAGAAGCGGTGGCTCGGCGTTTATATGCACAACCGTGGCGTCGTCATGTCGCCCCGCGATCACCCGCACGGCGGCGGCGAAGCGAAGTCTCCGGTCGGACGCAAAAAAGGTCCGGTCTCGGCCACCGGCGTTCGCGCCCACGGCTTCCGCACCCGCCGGAACAAGTCCACGCAGAAGTTCATCGTTCGCCGTCGCGGCAGCAAATAAAGAACCCCACCCCGCCTCGTTCCTCAGCGACCCTCTCCTTTCGAAGGAGAGGGTGGGCGCGGAGCGACCGGGTGAGGTAGGAAAATCAACATATGGGACGTTCACTCAAAAAAGGTCCGTTTGCGGACGCGAAGCTCTTGAAGCGCATTGACGACATGAATGCACGCAACGAAAAGCGCATCATCAAAACGTGGTCGCGCCGCTCGACCATCTTCCCGCAGATGATCGGCCACACGCTGGCCGTGCATGACGGACGCAAGCACATTCCCGTGTTTGTCACGGAAAACATGGTCGGCCATAAGCTTGGCGAGTTTGCGCTGACCCGCACGTTCAAAGGCCACGCCGGCTCCAAAGACACGCGCACGACGCGCCGCTAGGCCCGCACTCGCAAGGAGAAAAGTATGAATACCGCCGCGAGAGACCGTGCCCTGCTGCCCACCGTCAAAGACGTGCTGGGTCGGACGCCGGTTTCCAAGCTGAAACTCACGAAAGAAAAAGACGGCAGCCTCAAAGTCGTGCTTCATTCCAGCCGCCCGAACACGGTGCGGATGGAGATCAAAGAGCTGACGGATGCCCTCAAAGAGCAGATCGGCGCAAGCCGCGAAGTCTCAGTCGAAGTGGTCGCCGAGGCCCGCGCCGTCGCCAAGTATATTCGGATGTCGCCGCGCAAGGCGCGTCTGGTGATTGACGCCGTGAAGGGCAAGCGTGTTACGGAAGCGCTTGCGCTGCTGCGCTTTATCCCGAACCAGGCCGCCGAGCATATCATGAAAGTGGTCATCTCTGCCGCCGCGAATGCAAATGACGGCTGGGGTGCCGGCTTGGATGAGCTGAAAGTCCAGAACATTCTGGCCGACGGCGGACCAAGCCTCAAGCGGGTTCGCGCCCGCGCTCAGGGCCGGGCTTACCGGATCCTGAAGCGGACCAGTCATGTGACCGTTATCCTCACGACGGCTCCACCGGTGGTTGCCAAGCCGCGCCGGACTGCGGTTCAGGCTCCGGCCAAAGCGAAGGCGGCGCCGGGCCATGTCGCGGCAAAAGCGCAGACCGTCACCGAGCAGGCAAAAGAAGAAGTCGCCTTAGACGCGCCGATTGCGCCGCCCGCCGAAGAGAACCGTCAGGTTCCGGGCGCGGAGCAGGGCGAAGGCGGAACGGGCGACTCGGCGAACACACCGGGTTCCGGCCAGAGCGCGGCCCCGGCGGCGTCTGCCGAGCCGATGGAAGCTAAACCCGTCAGCGCTTCGGATGCCCCGGAAGAAGATACCAGTGACCGTGCGCCGGACCCAGACGAAGGCGCAGACCAGAAACGCGAAGAGGGAGAATAATTTATGGGACAGAAAATCCATCCCGTCGGGTTCCGCGTCGGCGTGAACCGGGACTGGGAAAGCAAATGGTATCTGGACAAAGGCTACGCGAAAGCGCTGGTGGAAGACTTCCATATCCGCGACTTTATCAAGACTCGCAAAGAGCTGGTCAACGCTTCCATTGCCCGCGTTGAAATCGAGCGGGCGGCGAACCGGGTTAAAGTGACTCTGCATACAGCCAAGCCCGGTATCATTATCGGGCGCGGCGGCAAAGGCGTGGATGACCTGCGGGCAATTTTGGAAGGGCAGTTCAAGAAGTCGTTCCAAGCCAACGTCAGCGAGATCCGGCACCCGGAGCTTGATGCTCAGCTTGTTTCGGAAAGCATTGCCCAGCAGATCACCAAGCGCGTCTCGTACAAGCGTGCCATGCGCCAGGCTGTGACCCGCGCCATGAAGCTCGGTGCCAAAGGCATCCGTATTCTTAGCTCAGGCCGCTTAAACGGCTCAGAGATGGCCCGCAAAGAAGGCGACCGTTTGGGCAAAATCCCGCTGCACACGCTGCGGGCAGACATTGACTACGGTTTCTCGGAAGCGCCGACCACCTATGGCAACATCGGAGTCAAAGTCTGGATTTACAAGGGTGACATCCTGCCGGGTCAAAAGCGATTAACGACGGCTGACATTGCATTGCAGCAGCAGCAGCAGCGGCGCTTAAACGCTGATGAAGGCTTTGGCGACCGTGGCCCGACTGGCGGACGCGGCGGGCGCGGCGGTGCGGGTGGTGGTCGCGGCGGCAACAGCGGTGGTCGCGGCGGTGCGGGTGGTGGTCGCGGCGGCGGCGGCGGCTTCGGTGGCGGTGGACGCGGCGGCCCTGGCGGCGGACGCGGCCCTGGCGGCGGGGGTGGATTTAGCGGTGGCGGCGGTCGTCCTGGCGGCGGCGGTGGCTTCGGCGGTGGCGGTGGACGCCCCGGCGGCGGTGGCGGCGGTGGCCGTTAAAGGGAAACTTAAACTATGTTAATGCCAAAGAAAGTCAAGTTCCGCCGGGTACACCGAGGCCGTCGCACCGGCCCGGCGTCGGGCGGCAACAAAGTAGACTTCGGCGACTATGCGCTGCAAGCGCTGGAAGCCTGCTGGATGACGAACCGGCAGATTGAAGCGGCGCGTATTGCCATGACCCGCAAAATCAAGCGCGGCGGAAAGATCTGGATTCGGGTCTTCCCAGACAAGCCGTTCACAAAGAAGCCGGCTGAAACTCGTATGGGCAAAGGCAAAGGCGCTCCTGAAGGCTGGGTGGCAGTGGTCAAGCCGGGCCGGGTCTTATTTGAAATGTCCGGCGTTCCTGAAGAGCTGGCGAAAGAAGCCATGCGGCTCGCCCAGCACAAGCTGCCGATCGCAACCAAATTCGTAACGCGGCACGAATCGCCGGCCCAGCTTCTGGCGCACACGCTGACGGCGGCAGACGAGCCGGAAGGCGAGTACGCCGAAGCAGACTTCTACGAAGTCGAGACGGAGGAATAAGATGGCTGAAAAGACAAAAAGCCGCCGCGCGGCCCTGCGCGGCATGAGCGATACCGACCTCAACACGAGCATTGCGGATGCCCATAAAAGCATTTACGGGTTCCGCAAGGACCGCCTGAGCAAGCCTGTGGAAAACGTCAAAGTCGTCAAGAACGCCCGCAAAGAAATCGCGCGTATTCTGACGATCAAGCGTGAAAAGCAGCTTGGCATTGAGCATAAAGGATAAGCGATGGCAGAAGAAACCACAGAACAGACAGAAGAAACACGCAACCGGCGCAAGCTTCGCACCGGCGTCGTGTCCAGCGACAAGATGAACAAAACTGTCGTTGTCACCATCAACAACCTGGTGCGTCACCCGATGTACGGACGTATCTTGAAGCGGGACAAAAAGCTCAAAGCGCATGATGAGACCAACGACGCCCACACCGGCGACACGGTCGAGATCATGGAAACCCGCCCCTTAAGCAAAGACAAATGCTGGCGCGTCATCCGCGTCGTCGAACGGGCCAAGTAAGCAGCAAAGCATCGGCGGTTTCTGTTGAACGATGGAGCGTTGACGGAGGCGGAGCGGGCAGCACTCCAAAAGATTGCTGACTTGTTCCAGATCACCATTGATGTTGTCGGTAGCCGGGGCGCAGGCAAAGGCAGAAACATTGATACTGACTTGCGTTTTGGCAAGGGTGTTGGAAGCCGAAGCGATATCGACGTGCGAATTGACGGACAACGGGAAATAGACTCAGGCGGCACCTTAAGCGACACGCTTTACAACCTCGTTCCTGGCGTATCTGTAGGCTCGCGATTGTCAGGCGGTTCGCGTCCGCCGTTCATCGAGATCAAGCCGGGAGGGAGATAATGATGCAGGTCATACTGAATGCGGAACTTCCAAAAAAAGTGAAGCCTCTAATACCGGAATATCTTTCCACCGATGCGGAGATGAACCCGCTGTGTCTGCTTGAGCCGTTTGGCGAAAAACCTATCATTTTCTGTGCTGTTGCAGTTTGGACGCGCGGGGTGATGACCGGCAACTTGGCAGAAAAGGGTGGTTGGGTTCGCCGTTTCTGGAAAGCTGCACATAAAGAATTCCCGCAAGCCGTTGGCTGTCGTCTTGGGTGGAACACGCTTTTTTTTGCTGTGCTTTCCCAGGATACAGCAAAAGTCAACAAGCAGTTTACTGAACTTCTATCGTCGTATCAGGATGAGTGTCTGACAAGCTTTGCTGTAATCTGTAAAGCTGAAGGAACGCCAGAGCACAAGATTGATGTTCTTGATGCACTAGGTCATGAAATAGGATCGGAACGAAGCTTCGGTACAAGCCGGAGCTATCAGCCAAACGGCTACAAGTTTTATCACTTGTTGGATGGCAAGCCGTACATAGTGAAGTAAGTGCTGGATAAGCAACTGCTAGGGTCGGCCACAAAGCCGCTTGCTTCTACTGGAAGTGGGCGAAACTGGGCCGGCAGCGCAAAGGAAGACAAGAATGATTCAAGATTATAGCCGCCTTCGGGCGGCGGACAACAGCGGGGCGCGTGAGCTTCTCACGATTCGCGTGCTGAAAGGCTCCAATGCGAAGTACGCCCATATCGGCGATATTATCGTGGCGGCAGTCAAATCGGCGACTCCCGGCGCGGCGGTCAAGAAGGGCGACGTTGTCAAAGCGGTCGTCGTTCGCACCCGCCAGGCCATTCGTCGGCAGGACGGCTCAGTGATGCGGTTCGATGAGAACGCCGCTGTCGTCCTTACTAACAACCTCGCGCCGCGCGGCACCCGCGTCTTCGGACCCGTTGCCCGCGAGCTGCGCGACTCCAAATTTGAAGGCGCGATGAAGATCATCTCGCTTGCGCCGGAGGTGCTTTAAGAGTGTATACACCGCCGAAAAAGAGCGGCCCGCGCCGCAACATTCCTCAGTATACGGGCAAGATGCGTTTGCTTCTCGGTGATACCGTCCGGGTACTGACCGGCAAGGACAAGGGCAAAGAAGGCAAGATCACGAAAGTTCTGCGGACCGAAGGCAAAGTGGTTGTCGAAGGGCTGAACATTGTAATCAAGCACCAGAAGCCGCGCTCCGCCGGCGCTCCCGGTGCGGCAGGGGAAGGCGGACGCATCGAGCAGTCCATGCCGTTCCTTGCGTCCAAAGTGCAGCTCATTGACCCGGCCGACGGGAAGACTGCTACCCGTGTCGGTATTCGTGTCAACGAAAGCGGCGAGCGTGTGCGCTTCGCCAAGAAGTCGGGAGGAGTGATCACCAATGGCTGATGAAACAACCACAACCAAAACCCAGCCGACCCTGAAGCAGAAGTACCAGGACGAAATTGTTCCGAACCTGCAAAAAGAGTTCGGCTACAAGAATGTCATGCAGGTTCCGCGCCTGGAGAAGATCGTGCTGAACATGGGGGTCGGCCAGGCCGGCCAGACCGGCGGCGATGCCAAGCAGCTTGACGGCGCGGTCAGCGACCTCGCGACGATCACCGGCCAGAAGCCGGCGGTCACGCGGGCGAAGAAGTCTATTGCGAACTTCCGCTTGCGGCAGGGCGCACGGATCGGCGCGAAAGTCACTTTGCGCGGCGCCCGGATGTACGAGTTTCTGGACCGCCTGCTGAACGTCGCGCTTCCCCGTGTCCGTGACTTCGGCGGCATCAACCCGAACTCATTTGACGGGCGCGGCAATTTTGCGATGGGCCTCAAAGAGCAGCTCACGTTCCCGGAAATCGTCTACGATAAAGTGGACAAAGTGCGCGGCATGGACATCATCATCGTAACGACTGCGCCGTCGGATGCCGAGGCCCGGTCGCTCTTGAAGCTGATGGGTGTTCCATTCCGTGGCGAAAAGCAGGGCGAGCGGCTGCAATAAAGCCGCCGGTGCGAGATTTTGCGCGGATTTCAGGTATACTATTGCCTGTTTCCGCGCTCCAAGCGCGTCTCAGCGTAATCAAGAAGGACAAAAGTTTTGGCAAAAGAATGCCTGATCCAAAAAGCGAAAAAGACCCCGAAGTTTTCCGTTCGCGGCTACAATCGCTGCCAGCTCTGCGGCCGAGCGCATGGTTATATGCGTAAGTTCTCGATCTGCCGCATCTGCTTCCGGGAACTGGCGCATCAGGGGCTGATCCCCGGTGTCACCAAGTCGTCCTGGTAATCCTTACAAACACATATCAACAAATACATATCAGCCATATCGGGACTGCTGCAAAGCAGCCCGTCTGATGGGAGAAAATTATGCCGGTCTCTGACCCCGTCGGCGACCTGTTGACACGCATTCGCAATGCCAACAGCGCCAATCACGAATCCCTTGAAGTGGATTCGTCCAAGCTCAAAATCGAAGTTGTCCGCATTCTGCACGAAGAAGGCTACATCAAATCTTACGAGATTATCAAGCTGCCCGTGCAGGACAACATCAAAGTTACCCTCAAATACGGCGCTCGGAACCGCGAAAAGGTCATTACGAACCTGAAGCGTGTTTCCAAGCCCGGTCTGCGCGTTTACCGCTCGCACGATAAGCTGCCGACAGTTCTGCGCGGACTCGGCATCGCTATCGTCAGCACCTCTCAGGGCGTGATGACTGCCAAGAAGGCCCGTAAGCTGGGTATCGGCGGCGAAGTCCTGGCGTTTATCTCTTAAAGGAGCCTCCCATGTCTCGTATTGGAAAGCGGCCTATTCCGCTGCCGCAGGGCGTGGAAGTCAAAGCAGCTGCCGACGGCACTTTGACGGTCAAAGGCCCCAAAGGAACGCTGTCCCGCCAGATCCATCCGCGCATGAGCGTCGAGATCGAAGAAGGCAACCTGCTCGTCAAGCGCCCGACCGATCAGCAGGACGACCGCGCCCTGCATGGCCTGACCCGCTCGCTGGTCAACAACATGGTCGTCGGCGTGTCCGACGGCTACAAGCGCATTCTGGAAATCGAAGGCGTCGGCTACCGTGCGGCGAAAGACGGCGCGAAGCTGGTTCTGAGCTTAGGGTTCTCCCATCAGGTTCCCGTAGAGCCGCTGGAAGGCGTGAGCTTTGAAGTGGGGCAGGATACGAACACCCGCCGCCCGTTTATCACGATCAGCGGCATTGATAAAGAGTCGGTCGGCCAGCAGGCCGCCGTCATCCGCAAGCTGAAGCCGCCGGAACCCTACAAGGGCAAAGGCATCCGCTACCAGGGCGAGATTGTCCGCCGCAAGGCCGGCAAGAGCGGCAAGGCAGGCGGTAAAGGCGGCGGCAAGGGCGGCAAGAAGTAGTCTCTTCGAGACGCTTACATTAGGACAGAAATCGAAGCTCATAACGCGGACGCCGATACGTTCGTGACACGGTGGGCTAAGAGGAAACTCGAAATTATGGCACAAATCAACAAAAACGAGTCGCGGCAGAAGCGGCATATCCGTGTGCGGAAGCGCGTTTTAGGAACGCCCGACCGGCCCCGGCTGAACGTTTACCGTTCGTCGAACAACATCTACGCCCAGATCATTGATGATCTGGCAGGCCGGACTCTGGCCGCCGCCTCTTCGCTGGATGCGTCGCTCAAGGGCGATGCGCCTTCAAAGAGCGCGGGCGGCAACATCGAAGCGGCGAAGTCGGTCGGCGCACTCGTCGCCGAGCGGGCGAAGACGGCAGGCGTCTCCAAAGTGGTCTTTGATCGCGGCGGCTACCTTTATCATGGGCGTGTGCAGGCTTTGGCCGATGCGGCACGCGAGAATGGACTGGATTTCTAAATGGCACTCATTAACCCGGACACGCTGAACTTAGAAGAGCGTGTCATCCAAACAAACAAAGTCCAGAAGACCCACAAAGGCGGCCGGACCATGTCCTGGAGCATTCTGGTGGTCGTGGGCGACGGCAACGGCTATGTCGGAGCCGGCATCGGCAAGGCCCGTGCGATCCCCGATGCCATCCGCAAAGGCGTGGAAGCGGCCCGCAAGAGTCTGGTTCACGTCCCGATGGTCGGCTCGACGATCCCGCATGATGTCCTGCTGCGGCAGGGCGGAGCGGAAGTCATGCTGAAGCCTGCCGGACCCGGAACCGGCGTTGTCGCCGGCGGCTCCGTCCGCGCCATTTTGGAAGCGGCGGGCGTCCGCGATGTTCTGGCAAAGTCGCTGGGGTCTTCAAACAAAGTCAACACGGCGTGGGCGACGATTGCGGCCTTGAAGCAGCTCAAGCGGGCGACTGACGTGGCCCGTCTGCGCGGCCTCAACGTCAATGATTTAGTTTCCAAAGCCGTCGCCGACGCGGCCCGCGAAGCGGAGCAGGTGGACTCGGCGGCAGGCATCGCCTCAGTCGTCACGGATGAGCCGACGGTTCTCTCCACGACCGACGGCGAAACAATGACGGCTGCTCCGGCAGCCGCGACACCGGAAACCGAAGTGTCTGCAAATGCCGTCGGCACAGTGGATGCGGCGGATGTCATGCAGGCGAGCGCTCCTGCGACCAGTGCGCCATCTACCGAAGGGGGAGCATAACCTGTGGCTGAACTCAAAATTACGCTGACACGCTCGCTGATCGGCTACGAAAAAAGCCAGCGCCTGACTGCACGGGCGCTCGGCCTCGGCAAGATCGGCTCGTCCGTCATGCAGCCCGACTGCGCTCCGATCCGGGGCATGATCAAGAAAATCACGCACGTTCTCACCGTGGAGACGGCGGACGGCCAAAAGGTGTCGGAACCCGCCGCCAAAATTGGCCGTAAGAAACATTATGGTCCGCATGAAGGACTTGGGGTAGGACAATGAATCTCTCTGAACTGAAACCAAACGAAGGCGCACGCAAAGAGCGCAAGCGCATCGGGCGCGGCCCCGGCTCCGGTACGGGCAAGACATCCGGCGGCGGACACAAGGGCGACAAAGCACGCGGCAACACCAAGCCCGGCTTTGAAGGCGGCCAGACGCCGCTCCACCGCCGCCTGCCGCAGAACCGTGGTATTGCGGGCAAGGGCGGCTTCAACGCCCCGCCGAAGACCCCGTTTGCGGTCGTGAACCTGAGCGCATTGGAGCGCTTTGAAGATGGTGCTGTCGTCACGCCTGAAACACTGTTTTCGGCGGGCCTCGTCGGCAACATCAAAGACACGGTGAAGATTTTAGGTGACGGCGAACTCAGCAAAAAGCTCCTGGTTCGTGCCAGCCACTTCTCCAAGAGCGCGATGGAGAAGATCGCGGCGGCCGGCGGCACGGCTGAAGTTCTTTAAGGCAAACCCATGGCAGTCAAAAGACCAAGTGCAAACATCCCGCCGGCGTCTCCTTTCGGGGGACGTTCTCCGGCCGGCGGCGGACGCGGGGGCGGCATTACCCGCAGCGGCTCCAATACGCCGTTTCTGGAAGCGATGATCGCCGCTTGGGCAATTCCGGAGCTGCGGCGTCGGCTGCTGTTCATCTTTGCCGCGTTTGGCGTCTATGTTGTCGGTCTGCATATTCCGCTGCCGGGCATCAATCCCGACGCCCTGAAAAACTTGTTCAAGACTTCCGGCATTCTGAGCTTAGTGGACGTGTTTTCCGGCGGCGCGTTGTCCAAGTTCACGGTCTTTGCGATGGGGATCGTGCCGTACATCAATGCTTCAATCATTATGCAGCTTTTGACGTTTGCGATTCCGCAGTGGCAGGAAATGGCAAAAGAGGGCGAATCAGGACGTAAGCGGATCGCTCAGTACACGCGCTACCTGACGATGGGGCTGGCGCTGGCTCAGTCCATCGGGTTTATCATTCTGCTGCGGCGGGGCGGGGCGGTTTCGCCGAACATTGCTTTAGACATCGAAGTTGCATTGACCATGATCGCAGGCACGGCGTTTTTGATGTGGCTCGGTGAGCAGATCACCGAGAAGGGCATTGGGAACGGCATCTCTCTGATTATTTTCGCCGGGATCATGGTCCGGCTGCCTCATCAGCTCCTGGCGACGGGTGCGGAGATTATCGCCGGCACGGTGAAGCCCTGGCAGGCGCTGATTTTGGTCGTGTCGTTCTTTGCCACCGTTGTTGGGATCGTTTTTGTCACACTCGGCCAGCGGAAAATCCCGATCCAGCACGTTCGCAAGATTGTCGGTAACAAGATGTCGCAGGGCGGGACTTCCTACCTGCCGTTTCGGATTGCCCAGGCGGGCGTCATTCCAATCATCTTTGCACTGTCCATTCAGCTTCTGCCGGGGACGTTCGCAACATTCGTGCCGGCGACGACGCCGCTGGGCCAGTTCCTGCACAATGCGACCAACTGGCTGTCTCCGGGCAAGAACCCGATTTCGGGCCTCATCTATGCGGTGATTATTGTCTTCTTCACCTACTTCTATACGGCGGTCACAATGAACGTCGAGCAGATGGCGGATGATTTGAAGAAGTACGGCTCGTTCATTCCCGGCATTCGTCCCGGCAAGCCGACGATGGAATATCTCGACAAAGTGATGACCCGCATTACACTGGCGGGCGCGTTGTTCCTGGCGCTGATCGCGCTCTTGAACTTCTGGATTCCTGAACTGACCGGCACAGCGAACACGTTTACGCTGATTGGCGGCACGTCACTCTTGATCGTTGTCAGCGTGGCTCTGGATACGATGCAGGCGATTGAGGCGCAGCTTCTGATGCGGAACTACGAAGGCTTTATCCGCTGATGCGTTTAGTTCTGCTGGGGCCGCCAGGGGCCGGCAAAGGCACACAAGGGATGGCGCTCGCCCGGATTTACGGAGTGCCGCATGTGTCCACCGGCGACATTGTCCGGGACCATGTTGCGCGGCACACGGAGTTCGGGCGCAGGGTTGAGGCGGCGATTGCCGCCGGGAACTTCGCGTCCGACGCTGATATTTTGTATTGGGTTGGTGTTCGATTGGCGGAGCCTGATGCTCAGTGCGGCTATATTTTGGACGGTTTCCCGCGCGATGTTGCTCAGGCGGAAGCGTTCACACAGACTTTGACTGCCGCGGTAGATTTAGAGATTGCGGAAGAGGCTCTGGTTGAGCGGCTTTCCAAGCGCCTTATTTACGACGACAAAACTGCAAAGATGGTGCGCCGCCCTGACGATGAGCCGGATGCGGTGCGGCACCGTCTGGAAGTCTACAAAGAGCGAACCGCGCCTTTGCGGGCTTATTATGCACAGCGCGGCCTGCTAAAGTGTATTGACGCACTCGGCGAGCCGTCTGCGATCACGGAGCGCATCCAACGCGCACTTGCAATTTAAGGTTTACAGGGGTATACTACGCGGATGGTTCGCCTCAAGAGCGCAGAAGAGATAGAAATGATGCGCCGGGCGGGGCGGGCTGTTGCGGAAGCGCTGGCAGCTATGCGGGATGCCATTGTGCCGGGCGTGACGACGACCCTGGATCTCGACGAAGTGGCGGCGGACGTGCTGAAGCGGCGTGGGGCAAAGCCTGCACTTCTGGGGTACAAGCCGTCGTTCAGCCGGGTTCCGTACAAGCACAACACCTGCATCTCGGTCAACAATGAAGTTGTCCATGGGGTGCCGAGCGGAAAGCGCGTCTTGGTCGAAGGTGATATTGTCAGCTTAGACCTGGATGCATCTATTGATGGCTGGTGCGCCGACGCTGCCCTGACGGTGCCGGTGGGAACCGTGTCTATACCCGCCAAGAACCTGCTGACGGTCTCGCGCGAAGCGCTCTTTAAGGGCATATCACAGGCGCGGGTGGGGAACACGGTCGGAGACATCAGCGCGGCGATCCAGCGGCACGCTGAGCGAAGCCGCTACAATGTTGTGCGGGACTTAGTAGGACATGGCATCGGGCAGACGCCGCATGAAGACCCGCAGGTCGCAAACTACGGCAAGCCGGGACGCGGGGAGCGTCTGCGGGCCGGCATGACTATCTGCATCGAGCCGATGGTCAACATCGGAAAGCATGATGTCGCCCACAAAAAAGGCGATGTCTGGACGATATTTACGTCGGACGGCTCCCTATCCGCCCACTTTGAGCATACCGTCGCGATTACCGAGGAAGGCCCGGACATTTTGACCCTGCCGCCCTCAGATGAGAAGTAATCAGGAGAAATAACAGAGTTTATGGCCCGAAGACCACGAAAACAGCATGCCGCTCGCGATGAGCGACGCGCTGAAGAATCGGAAACTTACGCCAAAGAAAAGGCAATTGAAGTCGAAGGCGCCATCGCTGAGACTTTGCCCAATGCCATGTTCCGTGTCAACATTGAAAACGGACCGCAGGTGCTGGCTCAGGTCAGCGGCAAGATCCGCATGAACTTTATCAAGATTCTGCCGGGCGACCGGGTCAAAGTGGAGCTGTCTCCGTATGATCCGACTCGCGGGCGCATCTTGTACCGTTATAAGTAGGCCGAGTCCTATTGAACAGGAGACTAAGATGAAAGTACGGCCGTCCGTCAAGAAGATTTGTGACAAGTGCAAAGTGATCAAGCGCGACGGCGTCGTGCGCGTGATCTGCGTCATTAAAAAGCACAAGCAGCGCCAGGGCTAATCCAGCCATATTGACTATTTAGGAGGCATCTTTTGGCACGTATTGCAGGCGTCGATCTCCCCCGCGACAAGCGGGTGGAGTACGCGCTCCTTTCCATTTTCGGGATCGGGCTGACCAGCAGCCGGGACATCCTGGCAAAAAACGGCGTCAGCGTGGACACCCGTGTCCGCGACCTGACCGAGTCGGAAGTCAACTCGCTTCGCGAGACTATTGAGCGCGAGTTTCGGGTTGAAGGCGACTTGAAGCGCCAGATTACGATCAACATTCGGCGCTTGCAGGAAATCGGCTGCTACCGGGGCATCCGGCACCGGCGCGGGCTGCCTGTGCGCGGCCAGAAGACAAAAAGCAACGCCCGTACCCGTCGCGGCCCGCGCCGTGCCGTCGCCGGCAAGAAGAAGATCAAGAAGTAAACACTGAACCCGCACTTATGCGGGTCCTGTACCGCCCCTCACGGCTATTTTAACCATTTGAAGTAGGCCGATTGCTGGGACGGGATGATAGGAGACATCTCAGACCGAATGGCACAGAAGAAAACAACGCAGCGGCAGAAGCCGAAAGAGCGCAAGAATATCGCACAGGGGATTGTGCATATTCAAAGCACGTTCAACAATACTATCGTTTCCATCACCGACGTCAAAGGCGATCTTATATCCTGGGCCAGCGCCGGCTCGGTCGGCTTCAAAGGCTCCCGCAAAGGCACTCCGTTCGGCGCACAGCTCGCCGCCGAAAAAGCCGGGCGCATCGCGCAGGATAACGGAATGCGCCGGGTAGACGTCCATGTCAAAGGACCCGGATCGGGCCGCGAAACGGCCATTCGCGCCCTGCAAGCCGTGGGTATCGAAGTCAGCATCATCAAAGATGTGACCCCGATCCCGCACAATGGCTGCCGTCCCCCGAAGCGCCGCCGCGTCTAGCTTTTGATTTGAATTTTGGAGAAGAAAAGAACCGATGACCGCTGTTAAAAAAGGACCCGTCTCAAAGTCGGGCGATGCCCGCTGCCGGCAGTGCCGCCGCGAAGGCATGAAGCTTTACCTCAAAGGCACTCGCTGCTATTCTAAGAAGTGCGCCATTGAGCGCCGTAACTACCCGCCGGGGATGCACGGTCAGGGGATGCAGAAGAAGACTACCGAATACGCGCATCAGCTCCGCGAAAAGCAGAAGATGAAGCGGACGTACCGTGTGCTGGAGCGGCCGTTCCGCAATTATGTGGAGGAAGCCCTGCGTCGTAAAGGCGTCACCGGCGAGAACATTTTGTCTCTGCTGGAAACGCGCTTGGACAACGTGATCTACCGCCTCAACCTGGGCGCGTCACGGGCGCAGGCCCGGCAATTCGTTTCGCACGGCCACTTCCTCGTGAACGGCAAGCGCGTTGACATTCCTTCGTATCAGGTGCGTGTCGGCGATGTCATCACCGTCAGTGAGAACAGCCGCAAACTACAGCCGATGCTGGAGTCTCTGCGCGGCATGGGCCGCCGCATCCCGGAATGGCTGACGTTCGACGCGAACTCCCTGGTCGGCAAAGTGGTCGCCGTACCGACCCGCGACATGATTGATACCGACGTAACCGAACAGCTCATCGTCGAGTACTACTCGCGATAACGACCGGGCCACGCCGCGTGTGCGGCGCTGTCGCCGGGACGAAAACCCGCCTTGACCCGGCGGGTTTTCGCCTGTTGCTTTGCGCCTGCCCGGCGGCCTGAAGGAGAGACGATGCCAGAGACAATGGATCCGGCTGCCCCGCGAATCGAAACGCTGGAGCAGACCGAGACATACGGAAAATTCGTGGTGGAGCCGCTGGAGCGCGGCTACGGCGTGACGCTTGGAAATTCCCTGCGCCGTGTCCTGCTGTCGTCCATTCCGGGCGCAGCGGTGACATCCATCAAGATTGACGGCGTTCTGCACGAGTTTTCCACGATCGCCGGTGTCAAAGAAGACACGACGGAGCTGATACTTAACCTCAAAGACCTGTATGTGAAGGTGCATAACCGGGGCGGGGCCACGTCGAACGGCACGGTGCCGGAGCCGCGCACGGTGAAGATTGATGTCACAGGGCCGGGCCATGTGACCGGTGCCGATATTCAGTGTCCTAGCGACATTGAGATCGTCAACCCGGAAGTGCATATTGCGACGCTCGCCGACGACAAGACGCATCTGTCTATGGAACTGACCGTCAGCGAAGGCAAGGGCTATGTGCTGCCGGAAAAGCAGGACAAGAGCAAGCAGGTCATCGGCGTGATCCCTATTGGCGCGTCGTTTACGCCGGTTCGCAAAGTCTCGTTCAACGTCGAGTCCACCCGCGTCGGCTTCAAGACGGATTTTGAGCGGCTGACGCTGGAGATCTTCTCGAACGGCACGCTGGCGCCGGGCGATGCGCTTTCCCAGGCGGCATACCTGCTGGAAACCTTTTTCCACCGGTTTGTCGAGTTCCCGCAAGGCTTCGCCGGGCGGCTCGGCGGCATGAACGGTAGCGCGTTCGCTGGCGGCGTGCCGGGAGCGCCGGATGCCCGGATTGAAGAGCTGGACTTCTCGGTCCGTACCTACAACTGCCTGAAAAAAGCGGCGGTGCTGACCATCGGCGATTTAGTAAAAATCCCCGAAAGCGAGCTGATGCAGATCCGAAACTTCGGCAAGAAATCGCTCACAGAAGTCAAAGAAAAGCTGTCGTCTCTCGGCTTAACGATACCGGGCGCTACCGACGATGACGCGGCTTATACCGATGAAGACGACGCTGACGATGAAGACGATGCGGCGGCGGATGCCGACGAAGAGTAATAGAGAAATCTAGAGGAATACCGTTATGAATCACCGTATCGGCGGCCGCAAGTTCGGCCTGCCCAGCGACCAGCGACGGGCGCTTTTGAAGAGCCTAGTCCGGGCGCTGTTTATTTACCAGACCATCCAGACCACTGAGACCCGCGCGAAAGATGTCCGCTCCATCGCCGAGAAGCTGATCACCGGGGCGCGTGTGGACACCATTCATGCCCGCCGCCTGGCCCGCGCCTATTTGAGCGACGAGACTCTGGTGCATCATTTGTTCACCCAAATCGCGCCGGAGTTCAAGACCGGATCGGGTTACACCCGCGCCGTCAAAATCGGCCAGCGACGCGGCGATGCGGCGACAATCGTGCAGTTGTCGCTTGTCACTGAGCGGGAGTTCGGAATGCCGGTGACGCCGGAGAAGACCGGCCAGCCGAACCGGGTCCGCTAGGCTGCCGTGCGAACTCTGAAGCTGACGGTAGAATACGACGGCACGGAGTTCAGCGGCTTTCAGCGGCAGGGGCAGGGTGTGCGGACGGTTCAGTCGGTGCTGGAAGCGGCATTGACACAGTTATCTCCGCGCGAAGAGATCACGCTGCACGGGGCGGGCCGCACCGACATCGGCGTTCACGCGCTGGGGCAAGTCGTCTCGTTCACAACTGAAAACCGTCTGCCGCTGGAGCGCTGGGCGATTGCCTTGAATAGTCTGCTGCCGCCGGATGTGGCAATCGCGCGGGCCGAAGAAGCCGAAGAAGGCTTCCATGCCCGGTTCTCTGCCAAGCAGCGCACCTATGGGTACTTCATCTGGACGCGCCGGACTCGCTCCGCACTTTGGGGGCGCTACAGCCTGCACTACCGGGGCGAGCTAGACGTTGACTTGATGCGCGGGGCCGCGCAAAGCTTGGTCGGTATTCACGATTTCGCTGCCTACGCCCGCTACGGCGGCAATCCGGGCCGGACAACCGTGCGCGATCTGCGGCGGCTTTCGGTACGCCGGGTCACTAATGGCCTTCTGGTGACAGCGGCTGCGAATGGCTTTTTACGGACAATGGTTCGGAACTTAGTCGGCGGTTTGATCGCCGTCGGTTACGGCAAAGTGCCGATGGAAACATTGGAAGAAATACTCGCGACGCGCGACCGGGTCAAAAATCCGATTGCGCCTGCCGCGCCGCAAGGGCTGTTTTTGCGGCGCGTTGACTACTGACTACTATTGGAGAAACGAAATGTCTACTTATAGCGCCAAGCCGCTGGAAATGGAACAAAACCGCAAGTGGATTGTTCTGGACGCCACCAATCAATCTATGGGCCGGCTCGCCGTGGAAGCCGCCAAGATCTTGCGCGGCAAGAACAAGCCTGAGTTCACACCGCATGTGGACTGCGGCGACCATGTGATCATCATCAATGCCGCCAAAGTTATTTTGACCGGCAACAACAAAAAAGATGAGCCGATCTACCGCCATACGCTGTATCCCGGCGGCATTCGGAGCGTGACGCGCGGTCGCGAGATCGAAAAAGACCCGGTCGTCGCCATGATGCGCGTCGTCAAGGGAATGCTGCCGCATAACACGCTGGGAGCGCAGACACTGAAAAAGCTGCGCGTCTATGCGGGCGCAGAGCATCCGCATCAGGCCCAGAAGCCGCAGGACATCGCTTAACTTCGGACACATTTAGGGAATAAACATGGCAGAAACAACACGCTACTACGGGACGGGACACCGCAAAAACGCCACCGCCAAAGTCTGGCTGTCGTCGGGACCCGGCAACATTACGGTCAACAACCGGACCACCGGCCAGTACTTCGGACGCGCTTCTTTGGAAGCGCTGATTATGCAGCCGTTTGAGGTCACCGAAACCGTCGGCCGCTTCGATGTCTTCATCCGCGCCCTCGGCGGCGGCATTTCCGGTCAGGCCGGCGCAGTGCGTCACGGCATTGCAAAAGCGCTGGTCGAGTCCGACCCTGACCTGCGGCCCGCGCTGCGGAAGCTGGGTTACCTGACTCGCGATCCGCGCGTCAAAGAGCGCAAAAAAGCGGGCCGGAAGCGGGCACGGCGCGGCTTCCAGTTTTCCAAGCGCTAAAGTTTCTAAATGGGGAACTTTAGGTGGGGTCTTGCGTCGTAAGACAAGTAGTAGCTTTTTGTATAAAGCTGAGGTAAGACTATGTTTCCCCTGGCATTCGGGGCCAGCCCGCAGGATATTGCGATTATTCTGGTGCTGGCGCTGATTATCTTCGGGCCGAAGAAGCTGCCGGAAATCGGCAAGCAGCTTGGTCAGGCCATGCGCGAGCTGCGTAAAGTGACGGATGAGATGACGGGCGCGATGCACTCGGTCCATTCGGAAGTGGAGTCGGTCTACAAGCCCGTCATGTCGCCGCCGTATGAGTACGGCAACCCCTATTCCGGCACCAGCAGCGCAACGGTGGAAAAAGCCGCCGCCCGCAAGTCCTACGATCAGGACCCGGAAGATTTAATGGTTCCGATTGTGCATCCGGTGGTGAAATCCGATACTCAAACCGGCTTGTCGCCGGAGGCCGCTTCTGATCTCTCTTACACTGCGGAGCGTTCAGACGCTTTAGACAAGAAAGGACATTGATATGCTTCCATTAGCCTATTTCGGCAATCCGGTAGAAGTCGGCATGATCGTGGCTCTGATTGCACTTCTTTTTGGCGGCTCCAAGCTGGCTGGTCTCGGCAAAGGACTGGGCCAGGGCATCAGAGAGTTTAAGAATGCGACACATGATGAAGAGAAGCCTGCCGCTACTCCGAACACACCTGTGATTACGCAGGAACCGCCAGTTATTATCGAGGCTGGACGAAGGAATAGCAGCGATCTATGAACGCCTTTCAGATCATTTTACTGGTCTTCCAAGCACTGATTTCTATTGCTTTGGTGCTTTTGGTCATGTCTCAGCCGACAAAGAATGAAGGCTTGACCGGAACCATCGGCAACAATGCCACCGGTGCAAACTTCAAGGGCAAGCCCGGCTACGAAGAGCGGATGCAGGGCTATACCCGCCAGCTCGGCATCGCCTGGTTTGTCATTTCCATTCTTGTCGGGATCGCCTTCCGCAACTCCTCGTAACGTCCATAGCTTCCTAAAAGAGCCTGCCGGTTATTCCGGCAGGCTCTTTTTGCGTCTTCGCCAATAACGCTCAAGCGGCTTTGCGATTGCTTTGTTCGCGGGTCCATTCCCATTCGTTCGTCTCGCTGAACGTCGCGGCGCTCTGATATGGGTCTTCCTGCGCGGTAGCGACAATATACGAATAAAATGCGGCGGCGGTGAACATATAGCCGGCAGCAATCCAGAAAAACATGGCGGCACTCCCCTTTACATGTATTATCGGCGGTTCCCGCTGTTCCCCTCACCGTATTTTTGGCGCGAAAATTCTCACGACATGAGAATTTTCGCAGATCGATTTTCCTACTCCTCGCATTCTGCTGATAGTCACTGCCACTTACGCTATAATATAAGAGTGCGATACGATAGGAATAAGCGCGAACAAGAGCGCCGAGATTAGATACGGTTTAGTGAGAGGAATACAGTAATGGACACGATTTTAGAAACAAACGCCGCCGTCGAAAGCGTCCGGCAAGCATACGATGGAACTTCCGACCGCCCCCGCCCTGAATGGGTGCGCGGCGTCTGCCCGCAATGCGGCGACCAGCTTGTTGCGAACGCTTATTATGTTGGTGGTCGCGGATATTTGGTAACACACGAATGCTGGAGCAGCCTCGGCGACAACCCGGCTTGCGGCTACCGCAAGATTTTGTAACAGCCCATTTGACGACTGACTTGGTTTAAGGAGAACTGACATGACAAACGAAGTAACAAAGATTCAGATTTACCGGCTTGTCGCTAAAGACAAGCTGCTTGACATCACCGACCTGCTGGCATTCGACCCGAAGCGCAGCAAGGTGGCGTTCACGCTGGTGGAGCTGGACGAAAGCAACAAGGCCGCGTCACGGGTGCGGCATTATGTGGACGCCGACGACATGAAGCTGGTCTGCCACGACCTGCTGGCGGGGACATTCACGAGCTTTGAGGACCAGAAGGGCAGCGCTCACGACGATTACACCGAGGCGCGGGTGCTGTCTTTTAAGAAGGAAGCCAAGTACCGGCAGCCGTTTGTGCTTCGCATTGACAACGGCCAGGGCGAAGTCTACGGCCAGGGGCAGGTGAAGATGGTGAAAGCCACCGACAGCCTGACACTGCAAATGCCGGAGTTCGAGGCCCGCAAAATGGCGCTGGTCGTGCTGGACTACATTCACCAGTGGGAGATGATCCATTTCCGCAAGCGCCAAGACGCCCGGACAATCACGTTCACTCCGGCAGAGACGGTAAGCATTGAGCCGGTCGCGGCTTAACGCAGGCAAAACAAAAGCCCGCAGGCATTTCGCCTGCGGGCTTTCTTGGCTATGTGCTTTACTTCGCGACGGGCAGCGGCTTTTCGTCCCGCTGCCGCTGGAACTCAGTGGCATGGCGCAGAAGGCGCGGGGTCTCGGTCTCGACCGCTGTGCGTCCGAAAAGGAAGTCGGAGGTCCAGCCGGTGACGACCCGGAACTTGCGGCTCCAGTGGGGAATTTTCACGAGATACGTCGTGCGCCACATCAGCCAGGCGAGTACCCCGGAAAACTTCATGAACTTGATTTGTGCGACCGCTGTCTGGTGGCCTAAATTGACGAACTCGCCCAGGGTGCGGAACAGAAACGGCTCCGGCTGCTTGCCGTGCAGGGTCGCCATGAGGTTCTGCGCCAGCTTTTTCGCTTCGCGCTCGGCGTTCTGCGCTGTCCCGGTGTAGGGGCGGCCGTCTTCCAGGAGGTTCGGGATGTGGGCGCAGTCGCCCAGCGCCCAGACGCCATCCATCCCCTTGACCTGCATCGTCGGCTCGGTCATAATCGCGCCTTTTTTGTTCTTCTCGCAGTCGAGTGTGTGCGTCAGCGGCGACGGCGTCACGCCCGCCGCCCATAGCACGGTGCGGGTGGGCACAAACTCCCCTTTGGACAGTGTTACGGAGCGGTCATCAATAGATTTAATTTTTTGGCCGAGCCGCATCTCAATGCCCCGCTTTTGAAGCTGCCGAATGGCGTACTTCGCGAGCGACGGGTCAATCGTCGGCAGGATTTCTTCCGCCATGTCTGCCAGCAGAACGCGGATTTCGTCGGGCCGGATATTGTCATAAGCGCGGGCCGCTTCCTTCATCATGTCCCGGATCGCCCCGGCGGCTTCCACCCCTGTATACCCGGCACCAACCACCATGATTGTTAGAAACGACCGCCGGGCTACTCCGTCGCTTTCTTCATTTGCCTGTTCCAGCGCAGCCATCAAATGATTCCGCAGCAGGGTCGCGTCGCTCAACGACTTCAGCGTGAATGCCTGCTTTTCTACGTCTTCCTGTCCGTAAAACGACGTGGTGCTGCCGAGGCTCAGAACCAGATGATCAGCCTGCATCGTCTCCGTCTCATTGGTCAGCGGCCGCCGATAAGTGACCGTCTTTGCCCGCATGTCGATAGACGTCACTTCGCCCATGACGAACCGCGCTTTTTTAAGAAACGACCGGATCGGCGAGATCACGTCTGCCTCGTCCAGCATTCCGCCCATCGCTTCGGTCAGGAACGGCGTGAACAACAAAAAATTGTCCCGGCTGATCAGGGTCACCTCCACCGAGTCGCCGAGGCGCATCAGCTTTTCCAGTGTTTGGGCTACTTTCAGCCCGCCGAAGCCGCCCCCGACAATAACTACTCGTGCTTGTGCCATAATTTCCGCCTGTTCCCTCTAAAACTAAATGCGCTTACAGTGTACCCAAAAAGTCCGTGAAAAAAATCACAAGGTAGCGTTGCTGGTGAAAATCCCGTATCATGTCCCTATGTCCAACCTAAACCTCAAAAACCCCTGGCAGACGCGCGGCAGCCGGGAAATCTATGTCAACCCCTGGATTCGCGTTCGCGAAGACCATGTCGTCCGCGCCGACGGCCAGGACGGCATCTACGGCGTCGTTGAGTTCCAAAATTATGCACTCGGCATCGTCCCCATCACCGGCGATGGCGACACATTCCTGGTCGGCCAGTGGCGCTACCCGCTGGACTTGTACTCCTGGGAGATCCCCGAAGGCGGCGGCTCGCTTGCGGTCCCCCTGCTTGATAGCGCCCGTCGTGAGCTGGCCGAAGAAACCGGTCTCACAGCGGCCCTCTGGACAGACCTCGGTTCCTTCCACCTGTCAAATTCCGTCACAAACGAAACCGGCCAGGTCTTCCTCGCCCAAGAACTGACATTCGGCGATGCCCGGCCCGAAGGCGACGAAGTGCTGCAAGTCCGCCGCCTGCCGCTCACCGAAGCCTACGCAATGGCGATGGACGGCCGCATCACCGACGGCGTTTCGATCATCGGCCTGGCACGGGCGGTGCGGTGGCTAGAGAAGCGTTAAGAACCCCTCCCGCTCGTTCCTATGCCTTCGGCATTACTTCGTATCTGCTCCCTCCCCTGTTAGGGAAGGGCAATACAGAAGAACAAGAGCAGGAGGCGCGGCATCCATCAAGCCTGTCCTAACTTATCTGAAGCCCTTCCCTAACAGGGGAAGGAGCAGATACGAAGTAATGCCGAAGGCATAGGAACGAGCGGGAGGGGTTCTTAACGCCACTTGACATACCTCAAAACCTAATGTATAATGCTGTTATCCTAACCAACGGAGCCGCCCATGACCCACGATGACGGAGAACTCAAAAAAGGCAGCACGTCCCTACTCATCCTCGCCGTGCTGGAAGACAGCCCGCGCCACGGCTACGCCATCGCCCGCGAAATCGAGCGCCGGTGCGCCGACGCCCTGAAAGTCGGCGAAGGGGCCTTGTACCCCGCCCTGCGGGCGTTGGAGCGCGAAGGCATGGTCGAGAGCGCCTGGGAAACCCAGCCGAGCGGTCCGGCCCGCCGCATCTACACCCTCACCGACGGCGGCCACGCCAAGCTCGCCGCGTCCCTTAAATCCTGGCAGCGCTTCTCAAACGCCGTCAATGCTGTTTTGGGCGACACCGCCCCCGGAGGAACCCCTCATGTTCAGCCCGCTTAACGACCCGCAAGTGGAACAATGGTTCCAGCAGCTTACTTCAGCCCTGAAGTTCCTGCCTGCCGAAGAACAAGCGAAAATGGAATTGGAAGTGCGGCAGCATTTGGAAGCGTTGGCGGCAGCGAATATCGAGGCGGGAAGCTCACCTCAAGAAGCGGCAAAGCTGGCTTTGACACAGTTTGGCAACCCTGCCAAGTTCGGGCGTCGAATGACTCAGGAATGGCAGCGCCAGCGGGGTTGGGTCAGCGAAGAAGGCACTTTCGCTCTTTACATCGTTGGTATGTACGCGGTTTCAGTGGTCGGGATTCGGGCTGCCTGTTGGCTGATACCAAACTTGTATCACAGCCTGACGGGAATTGACATCAGTGCGTCCACTTCGACACTCACCTATGAATTACTAGGCGTCCCTATCGCTATGGGCGTGGCTATTGGACGGAAGTACCCGTATCATGCGCTCACAGGCACCCTTTATACCGTTTCCTTCACATCATTCCTGCCCTTCTTTACTGCCGCGCTTGCCCTGCCGGTGCAGAACCTCGCGGGAGCGTTAGCAGGGTGGGGAACAGTGATAGGATATGCTGCCGGTCTGCTTGCGGGCTCGTTTCTACTGACCTACGGCTCGGCCTACCTCGCCAGTGTCACCAGGCGCGGCTGGTACAAGCCAACGCTTGCTGACTTCAAGCTGACGCCGCCGAAGCGCTGGCAGATCAGCCGTTAAGGAGATAATCATGTTCAGCCCGCTTAACGACCCCCAAGTAGAACACTGGTTCCAGCGCCTTAATGGCCCTTTGAAACGTCTGCCCGCCGACGAGCGCACGCAAATCCACCAGGAAGTGCGTCAGCATTTGGAAGCGCTGGCGACTGCTAACGAAGAACTTGGCAGTTCGCCGCACGAAGCCGCAGAACTGGCTTTGATGCAGTTCGGCGATCCCGGCAAGTTCGGGAAGCGAATGGCTCAGGAGTGGAGTCAGGGCAAAATGGGTTTTCGCGCGGATGCAGCAGCGATTGGATTTGTGCTAAGTTATCAGACGTTACTAATCATAGCCTGGACGGTTTCAATAAATGCCTGGACCTGGCTATATGGACATCATAACCAACCTTTCGCTGGCACTCTATCCGAGCTTGGTTATTTGCTGTCCTTTGGAGGCACCGCAGTTCTTTATGCGACTCTTGGACGTAAATATCCCTTTCAAGCAGTCAAAGGTGCCTTCTATGGCGATCTGCTATTTACAGTGTGCAACTTGACTTGGTTTGCGGGAATGCTCGCTTTCGGGCAATTTCATCCTCAGCCGCCCTTATCAGCATCTATCGGCCACGCTCTGCTCTGGACTTTGCGCTGGCTCCCTCTCTGGTTAGCGGCTAAAGTGGCTGTTGCCTACCTCGCCAGTGTCACGAAGCGCGGTTGGTACAAGCCGACATGGGAGGATTTCAAGCTGACATGGCCGAAGCGGCGGATCATGGGATAAGGTGCGTGAACGCGATGCCGTGAACGCGATGCCGTGAACGGCGTCGCTGAGGGGCGAAGCGCCAAGCCGCCACCTGCGTGGCGGAAGAAGTTCAGAGTGTTCTTGTTCGGTTCCTGCCCCGCGCAGGCGGGTCATTGGCGTCTACGCCCCCCAGCGAGGGCATTCATGCCCTCGTAACCGTTCATGCCCTCGTAACCATCTTGCGATGGCACAAAAAAGCCCGCCGCTCAAGCACTGAGCGACGGGCTTTTTCTTTGGGTAACTCTTACTACTGTCCGGGAGCCGGGAACGAGGTGGGAACGGCGTGATGCGTTCCCACGATACCGGCAATCACGACGATGTAGAGAATGATCCCAAGCACGCCTAGAATGGTGCCGATAATGCCGCAGATACGTCCGGTCGTGACCTGGCCGAGCTGGGCCTGGTCCAGAGCGCCGGACTTCAGAGCATTGTTGCCGAGGATCCAGGCGATAGGACCAAGAATGATCTGCAAGAAGAAAATGCTGAGGATGCCCAGCACCAGAATCAGCGTGCCGTTGCTGCTGGACTGCGGCGCTCCGTAAGGGGAAGGGGAACCCTGCTGGGGCGGCCAGACGGGCGGGGGGGTACTCATGGGCGTGATCTCCTTTGGGGTCTTGGGTGATGACTGCGGGCTTGCTGATAATTGTTCCCGAACCGGCGTCAAGATAAACGGCGAGATGCGCCTAGATCAGCTCGTTCGGGACAGCCGCCGCCAGCAGCTCAAGACCTGTTCGCTGGGCGGGGTAGGACGCGCGTCCCAGTTGAAGGACGCAGGGGTGGGGGAAGGTGGGAAGCAAGGCGCCGAGCTGGGCATGCAGGCGGCTGATCACGGTTTCGCGGGTCGCGCCGGTGTGGGGCAGCAGGGCAATCAGCTCGCGGTCGCCGTAGCGGGCGACGAGGTCGGAGCGGCGCATACACTCTTTGGCGACCTGGGCGATACGGACAAACAGGGCGGCTTCGGGCAGGTCGCCGTCCACGCCCAGGCGGATCACCGTCAGCTCTAGCTGGTGGCGGCTGGCGCGGGACAACTCTTCATTCAAGCGGTCGTCGAAGTAGGAGCGGGTGTAAAGGCTGGTGACGGGGTCCACCACCGTCGGTGCGGCGGTCTCGGCCTCTTCCCGCAGCGCGTCGGGGCCGTGCGCGGCCACCCGGCGGCGGCGCTGCTCGTGCTGCAAGGCGGCCTCGCGGACGGCGTCGCTGCGGAACATCTGCTGCAATTTGCGGGCGGAGTTCTTGAGGATGTGAGAAACGTAGTTGTTCGAGACGCCGAGGGCGCGGGCGATGTCGGTCTGAGAATGGTCTTCGTAGTAGAACGAATACAGTACTTTCTGCTCGA
This sequence comes from Capsulimonadaceae bacterium, assembly GCA_965277885.1. Taxonomy (GTDB): domain Bacteria; phylum Armatimonadota; class Armatimonadia; order Armatimonadales; family Capsulimonadaceae; genus JANXMY01. The sequence continues at coordinate 3,843,598 of CBDIDS010000003.1, forward strand.
TCTCTTTGAGCCGGGTCAGCGCGTGTTCTAAGACGACTTTGTCTTCAATCGGCAGCTCGGTCCGGGCGGCCTGGGTGTTGCTTTCCGCCACCTGCACCCGCGACGATCCGCTTTCCTGAGCTTCGTCCAAAGACTGCACGGCGAAGATCGAGCGGGTAGAGCGGATACGGGCGACTTCCGGCTCGCCGAGGCCAAGCGACGCCGCAACTTCAGCGTCGCTCGGCTCCCGGCCCAAGTCTTGTGTCAGGGTCTCGGTCTCGCGCCGGACCTTTTGAGCCATTTCCTGGAGCCACGCCGGCTCTTTGATGATCTGGGTCCGGTCCCGCAGGAAATGCCGCAGGTGGCCGTCTATATGGTGGGTCGCATAGGTGATCAGCTTGACCCCGCGCGTTGGGTCGTACTGGTCAATGCCGTGCATCAGGCCGAGAAACCCCTCTTGAACCAGGTCTTCGAGCGGGACGTTCTGGTTAAAGAACTGCCGGGCCTGCTTCTGGACCAGAGGGCGGAATTGAAGCACCAGCGCGTCGCGGGCCGCCGCCGCGCCGGAACCGCCGGCGCGGACTTCCATCAGCAGCTTTCGCGCCCGCGTTTCGTCGTCCTGCCGGCTCGGCCCGCGCCGGTCGGCTCCGTTCCAAATGCTTACATTCTCTGACATTCCGCAAAGTCCCTTGCCCCGCCGCTCCTGTTGAAAGGGCAGGGCGGGGCCTTCTAGTGAATTGAGCTGACCAGTTTGAAGATCGGCGACATGACCGAGATCGCGATAAAGCCGACCAAAACGCCCATCGAGACAATCAGCAGCGGCTCGATCAGCGACGTGAGGCCCTTGACCATCGCGTCCACCTCATCGTCGTAAAAGTCGGCGACTTTGCAGAGCATCTCGGACAAGCGGCCCGTTTCCTCGCCCACGTCTACCATATGCGTGACCATGGATGGGAACAGGCCCGACGACGCCAGCGGCTGGCTGATCTTGGCGCCTTCCCGGATGGAAGTCCGGGCATTGGCAATCGCCTCCGCGAGAACCGCATTGCCCGACGTTTCGCCGATGATCTCCAAAGAGCGCATCATCGGGACGCCCGACGCGATCAGCGTGCCGAATGTCCGGCAGAAGCGCGAAATGCTCAGTTTCAGCGATAAATCGCCGAAGATCGGCAGCTTCAGCTTGTACTTGTCAATCTGGTAGTGGCCCTTCGCCGTCTTGTCGTACTGCTTGAAGCCGACATACGCGCCGACGCCAATAATAATAACCATCCACCAGAACTTTTGCAGCCAGTCCCCGACCGCAAACAGGGCCAGCGTCACCGGCGGCATCTCGACGTTCATGGACAAGAAAATCTCTTTGAACCGGGGCAGGACAAACATGAACAAAGCGATGACCATGACTCCGGCAAAGTTCAGGACAATAATCGGATACATCATCGCCGATTTGATCTTGCCCTTTATTTCCATTTCCTTTTCCAAGAATCCTGCTAAACGGTCCAAAATGACATCTAAAATACCGCCGATTTCGGCGGCGCGGATCATATTGATGTACAGCTTGGAAAAGGCGTTCGGATGCTTGGCAATCGCGTCGGTCAGCGAGAGGCCGCTTTTGACATCTTTGCGGGTCGCATTGATGACCATTTTCATGGCATCTTCTTTGGTCTGACCTTCCAGAATATCCAGACACTTGATGATCGGAATGCCGGCGTCAATCATGGTCGCAAACTGCCGCGAAAAGATGACCAGCGTTTGCAGCTTGATCTTCGCGGCTTTCCCGCCCGCGAGCTGCATCTTGAAGCCGGCTTTAGCCTCGCCGAGCGAGACCACATGGAACTGCTGGTCATGCAGCTTCGCCAGCACCACCTGCTCGTTATCGGCCTCGACTTTCCCCTTGACCATCCGGCCCGTCGGGTCCACCGCATCATAAGTAAACGTCGCCACGGAACACCTCCTGCACTTTCACCGAGAAAACTTCTAATGTCCTGCTCATTGTCGGCAGAAAGAGCGTTGGCCTGTAGCATCGGCTTGACGACAAAGGCAAAAATTGGGAAACTGACCCTATGGAACCACAATCAGTCTCGCTTGCACGGCAAATGCAGGCATACACACAAGAAGAACGTCAGAAGGTGATGAAGGCGGCAGCGGACACGCTTGCCGACTACTACCGGACCGACCCAGAGATTCAGGAATGGCAGGCGCTTGACGTGGAAAACTTCTGTGACGACAACGCGACGGAAGAATAAGACCAAACAGCAAAAAGCCCGGACACGCTTTGTGCGCGTCCGGGCCGAAGTGCTGATGCCTGGTTACGGCGAGTGGTAGGTGCCGCCCGACCAGCCGGTGCTGTTGTTTTGGATGACACTGCCGCCGCCGCTGACGGAGGCGGCAAAGCTGCTGGCTACGTTGCTCTCACCGCCGGTGACGGAGGCGTAGTAGTAGCTGGCTGTGTTGTCTACACCGCCGCTGACCGAGGCCGCGTAGCCGCTGGCCGTGTTATTCTGGCCGCCGCTGACGGAGGCATAAGCGCCGCTGACGGTATTATCATTGCCCGCAACTAGGCTGCCGAAGCTCCCGTAGTTGTTCTGATCGCCCAGAATGAGGTTATGGCTGCCGGTGCGGACATCACCGCTGCCCTGATCATTGCCCGCCCTGTTGTAGCCGATGATGAGGTTGCCTAGCCCCGATGTGCTGTCCGTGCTGCCTTTGCCGTCCACAATCTGGACGTTGACGCCGGTGATGGTTAGGAGCGTGTTCGTGCCGCCGACGTTGGGATCACTGGACAGCGACAGCGGTGAAGTTAGGGTTTGCAGTTTAACGACAGAGCCGTTGAGCCGCGTGAAGTCAGTCTGTTCCTGCTTCTGGGTGTTTTGGATGTCTTTCTTTTCCTGGCTCTGGACATCCTGAATGTCACTCTGCTCCCGGCTCTGTGTGTTCTGGATGTCGCTTTGTTCCTGCGCTTTCAAGCTGCTGAGGGTCTTCTCATCGGCAGTCTGCTGGCTTTTGAGGCCGGTGATGGTATTTCCCTGGTTGGTGATCGTCTGCTCGTCGGCGGTGAGCTTGCTTTGCAGGCTGTTGACCTGGGCGACAAGCTGTGCGAGGTTGACGCCGGGGCTTTGGGCCGACGCCGGGCCGATGTGCGAGAATGACAAAAGGCCGACGGCGGCGAAGAAGCCGACGAGGGCAAAAAAGAAGGGCTTGAATTTGGGCATGATCTTGGACATGATAATTCTGGACATAATGGTCTCCTATGGTACGGGAAGAAGCTCGGACGCGCACGAAGCGCGTCCGGGCCGAAATGCCACGGCGTCGTTACGGCGTGTGGTAAGAGCCGCCGGACCAGCCGTTTTCGCTCCTCTGGGTGATACGGTAGCCGCCGCTGACCGAGGCGTAGTAATTGCTGGCCGTGTTGCCGTAGCCGCCGTTGACCGAGGCGAACGGGCTGCTGGCCGTGTTCAGCTGACCGCCGCTGACGGAGGCGTAGGGGCCGCTAATGGTGTTATCGTCGCCCGCAACCAGGCCGCCGAAGCTGGAATAGTTGCTCTGGTCGCCCAGGATCAGGTTATGGCTGCCGGTACGAACGTCGCCTTTGCCCTGGTCATTGCCCGCCGCGTTATAGCCGAGGATCAAGTTGCCCAGGCCGGTCAGTTTCGCGCCTTTAACTTCGCCCTGTGTTCCGTCGTCGGTGTAGCCGCTGCCGCTGACGATTTGGACGTTGACGCCTTTGATGGTCAGCAGCGTGTTCGTGCCGCCCGCGTTCGGGTCATTGGACAGCGACAGAGGCGCGGTTTTGGCTTGCAGGACTGCGACTTGCGCTTTGAGCGTGTTGACCTGGGCGACAAGCTGGGCTAAATTCACGCCGGGGCTTTGCGCCTGCGCCGGGCCGACATGGGACAAGGACAGTGCGCCGAGCGTAGACAGGACGCCGACAGTGACAAGGCCGAGCGAGCGGGCCGTGCGGCGCAGGGAGTGGAAAGTTTGCATCGTGATCTCCATTGGGTGTTTTGCGTGTCTACAGCGAGTGGGAGCGGCGGCGGGCGGACAGGCCCAGGCCGCCGAGGCCGAGCGCGAGCAGCAGGCCGAGGGAGACGGTAGTTGACGCTTCGGGAACCGGGGCGTTCGGGCTGAGAATCATGTTCGGGCCGAAGAAGCCCGGCGACGAACCCGCGTCCGTTGTGCCGGGGAATGTCAGCGTGGAAGAAACGGTGGAAACGTCCTGGACGTAGGTAATTCCATTCGTTGTCAGCCCGACCGCGTTCGGCTGGCTGTCGTCTTCAATGTCGAACACGAATGGGTCGGTGCCGCCGGTGACGCCCGCCAGCACATAAGCGTCGCCGGTAATCAGCGGCACAGCGGTGGTCAGCGGCGAGTACAGAAAGTCGCCGCTTGCCGTGCTGCTCTGGGTCACGGTCGTTTGCGCCAGCAGCAGGCCAGTTTCGGGTGTCAGGGCCGTGGCGGGAATGACCTGGTACAAGCCCACTTGATGACTGCCGACATAAGAATAAGTGCCGGATGGCTCCGGGCTGAGGGAAACAGTGCCGAAGGGGTTATTCGGGTCAAAGCTGGGGTCGTTGAAGAAACCGAGCGACGTGACGAACTCCGGGGCGTTCGCCGTGAACTCGAAGCCGAGCGAGTAGGACGCTGCGCCGGTGTTGGAAGCGTTGTCGGTGACGCCGTAAGCGTTGGGCGTGAAGCCGACAGCGGGGGTCTGCGCGGCGGCGGGGCGCGGCGCGAGCGTCAGGCCGGCGAAGGCGGCCAGACCGAAAAGAGGGATAAATCTGCGCGAGTTTTGCATGGATAACTGTGGCTTTCTAAGACTGGGTCTTTCTAAAACTGGATCTTTCTAAGACTGTGACTTTGGGAAGGGCGGAGCAGCCGGGAAAATAAAGGCACGATTGCCTGCGGCAGAGGTAGAGCGGGAAGCCGTACTGTTCCTCGTGCATAAATCATGCCAAGTAAAACGGCGAGCTTTGGCCCGGACGCGCCTCATGCGCGTCCGGGCCGATGTGTTCTTTTGAAGTTCAGGCCGGCGTTTTTCTGCGCCGCGCGAGGAATGCCGCACTTCCCAAAACCAGCAGCAGGCCGAGCGAAACGGTCGTAGAAGCTTCCGGGACGGCGGCGGGAGCATCCAGCACTGTGAGGTGGAAAGTTGACGGCGTTTCGGCTAGGTCCGTCGCGGCGAAAGCATCGGCGCCGCCTTGCAGGACAAACTGGGCATTGTAAATGCCTGCCGCCGTGCCGCCGGGGATGACGAAATCAAACACGGTTCCCTTAAACGTGCCGCCTGTCGCAGCCAGGACGACCGGGTCGGCGGCAAAAACAAACGTGTTCTGGAACGGGCTGTCGTCAAGGGTGACGGGCGTGTCCGCCGTGCTGAAGTCGCTGTTCAAATAAATCGGGACAGCGTAATTGTTGGTCAGCGTGGCCGAAACCGCGACGGTCTGCGGCAGGCTGCTGGTAAAGACCGATGCGGGCTGCTGGAAGGTCGCTTTGACCTGGGCCTGAGCCGCATTCGGAAGCGCAAGCAGCGGCAGCAGCGTAAGCGGCAGGGCGGCGGGTGTGACTGTGAGTTTCATTGAAGTTCTCCTGAAATCGTGTAAAAGCCGGTCAAGTGCGAATGTCGGTGCCGAAAAGCTATGGGCTGAAGACCGGCGCAGACGTGTTGATCGGAATAGTCGTCGTGGTCGTGAATGCCGCGCCGTTTTGGGTGCCGGTCACGACGAGCTGGGCGGTCTTTGAATTCGCGGTGGAGGCAGCAAGCTGGAAGACATAGCCGCTGGCGGGCGACGACGCCCCGGCGGTCAGTGTTCCAATCGTCAGCGGCAGAACCGTGCCGAGACTGGGGATAGTGTTGTCAGGAAAAAGCTGGTCGTGGCCGTTGACTTGAACGGTTTTGATGACGACGGCATTCGCGCTGAACTGGCTTGCATTCTTCAGCACGAGGCTGAGGGCAGTCGGAAGGTTTGTTTCCAGCCCCTGCCCGGCCTCCGTCACAACCGCCGTGAGGTTTGCCAGCACGGGGACAGGAACCGTCAGCGTGAATGGCTTGCCGCTGATCGTTCCCGAAAGAACAAGCCGGGCGGGCCCGCCGGCCGGCAGGGCGCTGGCCGGGAATTTGTACAGAATCGGCTTGGCGGAAGCGCCGGACTTGATGGTTCCGATTCCCACCGTCACCCCAAGTTGTGTCTTCACGCCGTCCAGGGTGGCCGACGTCAGGCGGACATCGGTGGCATCCACCGTGCTGTTGTTGGCAAGGACAACGCTCAAACTGACTGGAGCTGACAACGGAATGGGCTGGAACGCTGCCGAGGCATTGAGGTAGCACCCCGGCAGGGCGACCAGGAACGGCAGGGCGTTGGAGTTGTAGGTGGCCGGGGAGGGAAGGCCGGGATTAAACACGCTCAGGGACAGCGTCGCCGGGGTCTTCAGGTCGCTCGGCGGCAGTGTGACTTGAAGGCTGGTCGGCGATAGATACTTGGCGGCAAGGGTCTGCTGCACCGAGCCGGTGACGCCGCTGACGCTGACAGCCGCCTGCGACTTTTTCGTGAACCCCGTGCCGGTCAGCATCAGCGGGCCGGGATTTGTGCCGGGTGCGGCGCTGGTCTGGCTCATGCAGGAGAGCGCCGGGTGCGGCTGGTCAATAGACGTGCCGACAAAGTTAAGCGTTGAAGTCAGCATTGCCGGGCTGACCGAGTAATTGCTCGGATCAATGGTCTTGTCATTGCTGAACGCATTGACCGAGAAGGTATTCGAGGCCAGTGTGATCGGATTGCCGTAGCTGAAGCTGTCGCTGACGCTGAAGACGTTCTCACCTGCAAGCGTCAAGTCTGCGCTGCCATAAAAATAATATGGCTGGAAATACAGGCCGGGCTTGCACTGAAAATTCGTATCGTTGTGCAGCGTGTTGCTGGTGAAATCGAGGCTGGATTGAATCGTGATCGGAACCGACGTGACCCCGTAAGGAAGCACGGGAGTGCCGTCCGTGTAAAAATCGGAAACCTGGATGCTGCTGCTGGAGCCGGCCGTCACCGTCATCGGCTGGCCGATCTGCTTGCCGCCGGGGCCGAGCAGCGTGAGCGTGGTTTTCGGGGTCGCCTGAAACGTGAAGTTCTGCTCGAAGCCGAACGGCACATCGCCGTACAAATCGGCAATCTGGTAGCTCAGAGTCACATCCCCGCCGAAACCGTAGTAGTCGCCGCCGTAATCGTAGGTGGCATTGAACAGCCCATGATCCAGGCTCTTGCCGCCGGTGAAATACGCATAACCGAGGTAGCCGACTAGATTGCTGATGTCGCCGTTCAAATCCAGCATGGTCTGGTAGCCGTTGTACGAAAGGGTCGGCGAGCCGGCGACGCTTGCATTGTTGAAGCTGAAAATGCGCGGGTCATCTATCTCAAACGAGAGAACGCCTGCCGGAATTTCTTTAACATAATCGTGCAGATCATGCGATGATCCCAGGCCGCCGTAGGCTTCCAGGGGGGCGACCAGATCTTTCTGGACATCGAAGATGTCAAAGGTCGTGTCGACATTCTTGCTGAGGATATTGAAAGGAAGGTTCGGCAGGTGGCCCGGCGTTCGCACAATGCCGTCGAATTCAAAGTCGCCGGCGAGTTTCCCGCCCAGCGTCGCGTCAAATTCGGCGGCGTGATGGTGAGGCTGGAATTGTTCTGGTCGCGCGTGAAGCTGGTCGAAAAGTTGAAGGCCGTGTTGGGCGTTATCTGCGGATCAAGCTTCAATGCCAGAGTGCCGGGGTAGGCGATGTCCACGCCGCCGGGCGTCGCATAGGCGTTCAGCGTCAGGCCGACATTCAGATTTTTGACGCTGCCGGAAAAGTCCACCGTGTCCCCCGGCTGCGGCAGATTTAAATCAACTTCGCTGAATGGGAGCGGCGGCGTAAACGTGATCGTGTTCGTGCCGTCCGGCTGGGTCGGAAAGAGCTGCACCGGCTGCAAGCTGCCCGCCGCGCCGGGCCAGTAATTGAGATTGCTGGCCGAGAACGTGACCGTCTGGCTTACCGTCGTCTGCGCCGCTGCCGCTTTCGGCGTCTGTGCCGAGGCGGCGGATGAGAGCAGGAGCGCGGCGAGGGCGGCATTGACCAGCGCTGCGTGTGAAAAAGAGACATGATAAGAGAAAGACTGATTTTTCTGTGATCCCATGACAAGGTTCCTTTGCCTGAAGTCGTAGCGGATAATGGCGGCGAACAGCACCGCTCGCACAAACATCATAGACGGCGACTCCGACAAAATCCCGACAGAAAATCAATTTTTGCACTTTCAAAAACTTTATTTCAGGCGAAGTATGATAAAATGACGTATGGCCGCCCACATAAACACTTTTAGGGACGCTCGGTGCCGGATTGAGCTGCTGGGAACACTGCGCGTCGTCTTGGGCGGCGAAACACTGACGCATTTCCCGCGCCAAAAAGCGGCCCGGCTTTTGACCTTCCTTGCGCTGCACCCGACGGCGCACCTGCGCGAGCATCTGGTGGACTTGTTTTGGCCCGATCTCGACCTGCCCGCCGGACGTGACAGCCTTTCCACCACCCTGACCGCCCTGCGCCGCCTGCTGGGAACGCCGCAGGTTCTGGTCACGACCCACCAGACTGTCAGCTTAAATGCAGAAGCCGTCACGACCGATGCCGCCGAGTTTGAGCAGCTTGCCGGGAAGGCGCAGCGGGCCGTAGATCTTCCGACGCAGGCGGAAACACTGGCACAGGCTCTCCTTCTCTACCGGAGCGACCCCTGCGCAGGGATGTACGACGACTGGGCCTTGCGGGAATCCGGACGCCTGCGCTGCATCTACACCGAGGCGCTGCGCGGTCTGACACTTGCATTGGAGCAGCTTGGGGATATGGAGGAGGCCCAGCGCACTGCCGCCCGCTGGGCCGCTGCCGACCCCTACTGCGAGGACGCGCATCTGCGCGTGATCGCGCTGCATATGCAGACCGGGCAAAGCGGGGAAGCCCGTGCCGCTGCAAAGACGCTGGAAGCGCTGTGGCGCGAAGAGTTTGGGTCTGCGCTTTCGCCCGCCGTGCAGTCGGAAATTGCCGCTCTGCTGGCGGAGGAAATGCCGAGGGCTGCTGCGGGTCCGATTTGTCCGCCGCTGCCGGTGCCGCTGGACCTGTTTTTCGGACGTGAGCGCGAGTTGGCCTGGCTGGCGGACTGGCTTTCAAGCGGCAGCGCCCGCCTGGCAACCGTAGTCGGCCCCGGCGGCATGGGAAAGACCCGCCTGGCGCTGGACTTCGCCGCACGGGGCAGGGGACGCATCACCAGCCATTTTGTGTCTCTGGTGGAAACGGAAGACGCCGCCCAAATTCTCCCGGCGATTGTTCGCGCCCTGGCCCTGCCGCCGAACCCGGAGCCGCTGTCGCAGCTTGCTGCGTTCTTCCAGTCGCACCCGCACTCGCTGCTGATTTTGGACAATTTGGAGCAGCTTGTTTCTGCGGACGACGCGGCTGCTCAAACAGTCTACTCCCTGCTGCTCGCGGCTCCCAAGCTGTCCTGCCTTTGCACGTCCCGCCTTGCCCTGGGTCTGCGCGGAGAGCGCCTGCTTCCGCTCGACTCTTTGCCCCTGCCGGCGGAAGGCCCTGCTGATTTGGAACTGGAAGCCTATGCCGGCGTCCAGCTTTATGTGGACCGGGCGCGGGCCGTGCGCCCTGACTTTCACCTGACGCCGGAGAACAGTCCGGCGGCCGCTGCCGTCTGTCGCCTTCTGGATGGAAGTCCGCTCGCGTTAGAGCTTGCCGCCTCCTGGGTGCGCCTCCTGCCGCCTCGTGCGATGTGGGAGCGTTTGTCACGGCAGTCCGGCATCACAAGTCTCGAAACCCGCCGCTCCGATGCGCCTGCCCGCCATCACAGCCTTCGGGCCGCCCTTGACTGGAGCTGGCGCCTTTTAAAGCCCGCCGAGCAGCGCCTGCTGGCCCGCGTCTCGGTCTTCCGGGGCGGCTGGACTTTAGAGGCCGCCGAGGCGGTCTGCGGGGAGCCGGACGCGCTGAATCTGCTGTCGAGCCTGCTGGAAGCGTCTTTAGTGCGTGTCGCTGAAGACCAAGCCGGGCAGACACGCTATGGCCTGCTGGAGACCGTGCGCCATTACGCGCGGGAGCGGCTGGCAGAAGAAGCCGCGGGAGCGAAAACTTCGGCAGAAGAGTTCGTCGCGGCGGCCCGCAAGGCCCATCTTGAATGGTGCTTCGCGCTGGCGCTGGCGGCAGACGCGCAGATGAAGAGCCCGGAGCAGGGGACATGGCTGAAGCGGCTGGAAGCCGATCACGATAACCTCCGGGCTGCGCTTGACTGGGCGGCTCAGGACACCCATGCGGCCCCGGCAGAGTCCGCGAATTTGGGCCTGCGGCTCTGCGGAGCGTTGGGGCTATACTGGCAGCTGCACGGGCATTTCAAGGAAGGATGTGCTTCTGCACAAGCGATGCTGGCTCGCCCGGAATGTCAGGCGCCGACTGAGGCGCGTGCCGAAGCCCTCCACAGCGTCGCCGTTCTGGCAACGGATCAGGGTGATCTTTCCGTGGCACGAGCATTGCACGAGGAAGCCCTGGCAATCCGGCGGGCGCTTCAAGACTGGGTGCGGCTTTGTGCCAGCCTGAATAACCTTGCCATCGCCGTTTATGATCAGGGCGACAGTGCTGCCGCTCGCGCTTTGTGGCAGGAAGCCGTGACGACGGCACGCAAAACCGGCTCCGACACACTCGCCGCCAGCCCGCTGGCAAACCTCGGAGAGCTGGCGTTTGAGGAAGGGAATCTGGAAGAAGCTGTTCTTCTGCTGGAAGAAGGTCTGGCTCTGCACCGGAAAGGGGGCAGCAAGTACAATATCGCATACCTTCTCAAGGTGCTGGCGACAATCAAACAGCAGCAGGGCGACTTAGCCGCCGCGCAGCGGCATCTCGCGGAAAGTCTTTCCCTTCAGCACGACATCGGCAATCGGCTCGGCGTTGCTCAGGCACTGGAAGCCGTCGCTGCGCTTTTTGTCGCGGCAGGTCAGGCGGACCGATCCGCATTTCTTTCCGGCACGGCGGCGGCCCTGCGCGATGAGCTTTCCGCCGCCATGCCTGTGAACGAGTGCGAGCGCCATAGGATAACTCTGTCTTCTGCCCGCCTGAGCCTGGGGAAGAGCGGTTTCCAGGAGGCATTCCAAGCCGGCCGGAAAATGAACTGGGAACAAGCGGCGGAATTCGCACTTGCCGCCCCTTCCCTCACTTCCGCTTCGCCAGCGCCGCCCCAACCACTTTCGCCGCGCTGAGGCCCGATGCCCCAAAGACGCCGCCGCCGGGGTGGGTACTGGCCGCCGTCAGGAACAAGCCGGGGATGGGCGTTTTGTATTCCGCCAGCTCCGGCAGGGGCCGAAACGCGAACATCTGGTCCAGTGACATTTCCAGGTGCATGACGTTGCCGTTGATCAGGCCCAAAGTCCGCTCTAAATCCAGCGGCGTCTGGATAAACCGCTGTTCAATTGCGCCCCGCATATTCGGCGCATACTCGTACAGCACCTCGCAGATGGAGTCGGCGACTTCTTCCCGCGTGTCGTCCCACGAGCGCCCGTCCCGGCGCGTGTAGGGGAAATACTGGGACCAGAGCTGCACGATATGCTTGCCGGGCGGAGCGAGGGAGCCGTCTAAAGCGGTAAACGTCATCGCCAGCACGGCAGGCTTCTTCGACGGATACCCGCCGACGTAATCGGCGTAGGCGTCGGTCAAATACTCCGGCGTCGGACACAAAAGCTGCATTCCCTGATGGACGATGTTCGGCTGCCCGCCGCCGTAGTCGGGCAGCTCCGACGCCGCGCACCGGACCGTCATGCCGAACCCGTTGCCGACATTCAGCGCGTCCAGCCGACGCCCCAAGTCCCCCGGCACGTCTTCCGGCGACAGCAGCGTCCGAAACGTCGTCAGCACATGACACGCCGCAACCACTGCGTGGGCTTGAAAAGACTGCCCGTTCACAATCACGCCCGTCGCCTTCCCGCGCTCCATGATAATCCGCTCGGCGGGCGCATCGGTCAAGACAGTCCCGCCCAGCGCCTCAAACGCCGCCCGAAGCGCCACGGTCAGCATTCCCGATCCGCCTTTGGCCCGCTTTGCGCCGGTCTCGTGGACAGCGGTATACCACGACGCAAACGGCCCTGTCCCCGGCTCGGTCGGCGCCGGCCCCGACTGCGCCGCCAGCCAGCCCATCGCCGCCCGCATCTCGGTACTTTCAAATGTCTCTTTGATCAGCCGCCCGTAGCCCGACACGATCATCCGCAGGGCATCGGCGGTCGAGCGCCCCGGCGACTTGGCAAAAATGACATGCCGCCCGAAGTTCGCCATCGTCGGCGGCTTCTGGAACGCCTCAAACACCCCCCGCGTCACCGGCGACCACCGCTTGATAAAGTCCTCATACGCCGCCGCATCACGCGGCGACACCTGCGCAATACTCTGACATGTCTTGCCCAAATCCCGATGGAAACAGATCGCCCGCCCATCGGCCAGGGGAAACGCCGCCCACGGGTCCATCTCAATATACTCCAGCCCGTACTTTTCAAGCTCCAAGTCCGCCACAATCGGCGTCCGGTGGATCATCAGATGCACCGACGACCCAATATCTATCTTGTAGCCCGGCCAAATCTCCTCTGTGCAGACCGCCCCGCCGACCACGCCCCGCCGCTCTAAGACCAACACTTTATGGCCTGCTTTTGCTAAATAACAGGCGCACACCAGCCCGTTATGCCCCGCCCCAATCACAATCGCATCGTACTTCTCGTTCTTGTCACTCATAAGTTTTTTGTTTTCTAATCCCCTCAGTGTACCTCATGCGCCTATGGTATACTGAGGAAACGATTGGCAAGCATTTGGCGTAACAATCGTTAACGACCATCAATCAGAACAGTGATGGCGCGGACCAATGGGCACTTATAACCCGCTCAGAAGATATGGATCGCCTTCCGAGTGAGCTTGAAAGTGCCAAGAGTTGGCTAAACAATTTGGACCATACAATAAATTGTACGGCTAGACGGCGCGGACGCCACGAAACACCCGCTTCGCGGGGTTCAGAGTCAGATATTTCCTAGTGCCGCGAAGCGCTACTTCGTAGCGTCTTCGCTGTGTAGCCGTACAATTTATTGTATGGTCTGAACATTTTCACCCGCCACAGGAGGGCAGGCCATTGAGCATTTACACGGAAGCATTTCACCATTTTGTTTGGGCGACCCGCAAGCGCGAGCATTTCATCACCCCCGAAATCGAGCGGGAGATATATCGGTGTTTTCGGCATCTTTGCCAAGAGGCGCACGTTCAAATCCATGCGCTGAACGGGATGCCTGACCATGTGCATCTGGTGGTCACGCTGCCGGCGGCACTCGCGCCGTCGGTACTGATACACGACATCAAAGGGGCGTCAGCGCATCTGATCAACCACTTGCCGCAAGCGAAAGGCTGTCTCTACTGGCAGGAAGGCTACGGCTGGCTAACACTGACGCAGGACGACCTGCCCCGTGTTATTCGCTATGTTGACCGCCAAAAAGAACGCCATGCTCTCGGCAAACTGTCTCCAAAACTGGAACGTGCCGCCGACTGGGAACAATTCACAGCCAAATCCTAACCCCGCGAAGCGGGTGTTTTGTGGCGTCCGCGCCGTCTAGCCGTACAATTTATTGTATGGTTCTTAATTCTTAACTGAACTTATGCAAAGTCCCATCACATTTGACCATCCCTGGCTTCTTCTTCTGCTGCCCGCTGTCCTTCTCGCCCTGTGGGCCATTGGGCGGCGGTCGTATGCGGGGCTGCCTTCGGCGACGGCGCAGCTTGCTTTGATCGTGCGCGGATTGGCGGCGGCGCTGCTGGTCTGTGCGCTGGCCGGCATCCATACCGTGCAGCGGTCGGACAAGCTGGCGACGATCTTTCTGCTCGACGTGTCTAAATCCGTGTCGCGCGGGGATCAGGCCGCCGGGCGGGAGTATATCAACAAGGCATTGGGCGGGAAACGCGGCGGGGACCAGGGTGGGGTGATCGAGTTCGGACGAACATCCAACGTAGACGAAGCGCCGTCAGAGACGTTTCAAAGTTTCGAGCCGGGTTCGCCGACGGTCGCCGGGGATGCGACCGATTTGTCCAGCGCCTTGCGGCTGGCGTCGTCCTCGCTGCCGGAAGGCGTCGGGCATAAGATCGTCGTGCTTTCCGACGGCAACGAGAACATCGGGGACGCCGAGGCCGAGATTGACGATCTGCGGGCGAAAGGGGTCCGGGTAGACATTGCGCCGACCGCGCTGGGGCAGGCGAGCGGCGACCACGCGGGCGGCGAGGCGATGGTGGACGATGTTTCCCTGCCGACCCGCGCCCGGCAGGACCAGCCGTTCAATGTCCGTGTCGTCGTCTCAAGCACGATCGCGCAGTCCGGCAAGCTGACCCTGACCCGTGACGGGCAGCCGCTGGGGCAGACGCCAGTGGAGCTGAAGGCCGGCAAGAATGCGTTTACGTTCCCCGAAACCGTTCACGCGGCGGGCTTCCACAAGTACGGGGCCGTGCTGACTGCGCCGTCGGATACGATTGCCGAGAATAATCAAGGCTTTGGCTTTGTCGCCGTGTCCGGCAGGCCGCGTGTCTTGTATGTCACCGATACGCTGAACTCCTCGCTGGCGTCTATCAAGAACGCGCTGAACGCCCAGCAGATTGATTTGGACGTCCAGACGCCCGGCGGCATTCCGGCGAGCGTTGCCGCGCTGGCGTCGTATGATGCCGTCGTGCTGTCCGATGTCCCCGCCGATGAGCTGGGTCCGGCCCAGATGAGCGCACTCGAAGCCGCGACCAAAGAGTTCGGGGTCGGCCTCGGCATGGTCGGCGGCGTCAACTCGTTCGCGGCGGGCGGCTACACGGGGACGCCGATTGAAGACGCGCTGCCGGTCAAGATGGACATCAAGGACAAAAAGCGCTTTCCGACAATCGCCGTGGCATTGGTCATTGAAGATTTAGAAGAGCCGGGCAATGTCAATATGTCCATTGAGGCCGCGAAATCCGTCGTAGACTTGCTTGACCCGCAGGACCAGATCGGGGTCGAAGACTGCAACGGCGTCTGGCGTATCCCCATGCAGCATGTCACCGACCGAGCCGGCCTCAAAGCGCAAATGGCTGGGCTGACCGACATGAACGACCCGCCGGTCTATGACCCGTACCTGCTGGAAGCGGGCCGGGTGCTGAACAACACGCCCGCCCAGGTCAAGCACATTATGTTTCTCGGCGACGGGGACGCGATCAACGAATCGGGCCAAAACACGGCGAACTTGTCGGCGCTTAAAGCCCACGGCATCACGCTCTCGACGGTCGCCACGGGTGCGGACGCCCAGGGAGCGCAGTTTCTCGCGTCTATGGCCCAGGTCGGCGGCGGGACGGCGTATGTCGCCGAACAGCCCGACGACCTGCCGAAGCTGCTGCGAAAAGATCAGCAGTCGGTCTCCAAGCTTCGGATTATTGAAGAGCCGTTTGTCGCCAAGCCTATCCCCGACGACGAGGTGATCTCAGGAATCAACTGGGGTTCCGAGCCGCCGCTTCTCGGATACAATGTGTCGTCCGCCAAGCCTGGCTCGACCGTCGCGCTGACCGCCCCCGATCACCGCGATCCCGTCTTTGCCTACTGGCGCTACGGCCTCGGACGCACGTTTGCGTTCACCAGTGACGACCGCCCGCACTGGGCGATCCACTGGCTGCCCTGGCAGGGCTACCCGCGCTTCTGGGCGCAGACCCTGCGCTGGTCCCTGCGCCAGAACACCGACGCCGATTTCCAAAGCACGCTGGACAACCAGAACGGCAAGGGACATCTGGTTGTCGATGCGTTCGCCGCAAACGGCGGCTTCGTCAATGCCGCCAAGATCACAGCCAATGTCGTCGCGCCCGATTTGTCGCTGAAACCCGTGACGCTTTCCCAGACCGGGCCGGGCCGCTACGAGGGAAACTTTGACGCCGACCAGACCGGCCCGTACCTCGTCAACGTCCACCGGGGCGAAGCTGCACCGAATGGTCCCGCGCCGCCGTCGCAGACCGTGAGCCTCGTCGTGCCGTACTCGCCGGAGTTTCGGACGCTCGGCCCGAACCTACCGCTTCTGACACGCCTGGCAGAAGGAACTGGCGGCAAGATCCAAAACGATGCCTCGCAGATCTACCGGGATGCGCCGTCCTGGGTCGTCGGCATCAAAGACATCGGCCCGCCCTTGCTGCTCTGGGCCGCGCTGCTGTTCCTGCTTGACATCGCCGTTCGCCGCCTCCTGATCCGCCCTGCCAAAGTCCGCGAAAGTGTCACGGCAGGCGCAGGAACCGTCGCCGCCCGCGCCGCCGCCTACCGCGAGAATGCCGTGCGTCAAAACGCCCCACCGTCCACCCCGCAGATGAGCAAGCTGTTGGAGCGCAAGACCACGACGCGCACGGCGGCTGCCGACGACGCCGACACCATGACCCAGCTTCTGAACCGCCGCGCCGCCCGACCTGCCGACGACCCCGACAACCCGTTCCCGCAGGTTGCTTCCCTGCCGCCGCGCCCCAGAGCCGACAAGCCCGCTGCCTCTGCCGACGGCGACGGCTACACGAACCGCCTGCTGGAAGCCAAGCGCCGGGCGAAAGATAAGGATGAGTGACTCACGTTTACAACAGCAAATGCAGTTCCTCACCGAAGCCGACAAGATCAAGTCCATCTTCCGGCGCAACCGCATTCTCAACGGCGACCGGCACGAAAACGACGCGGAGCATTCCTGGCAGCTTGCGCTGATGGCCGTGGTGCTGTCGGAACATGCCGACCCGGCAGTAGACCCGCTGCACGTCGTCAAAATGCTGCTGGTGCATGATTTAGTGGAAATTGATGCCGGGGATACATTTGCGTTCGACCCGGATGCATTGAAGACGCAGCGGCAGCGGGAAGAACGCGCGGCGGCGCGGGTGTTCGGCCTGCTGCCCGCAGACATGGCGGCGGAAATGCAGGGGTTGTGGGAAGAGTTTGAGGCGCAGGCAACGCCGGAAGCCAAATTTGCCGGGGCGATGGACCATCTGGGCGGCGGGGTAGTGCCGAACTGCCGCCACGACGGCGGCTGCTGGCGGGAAGCAGAGGTCAGCGCCGAGCGGGTCAAAGCACGGAACCGGGCCATCGCTGCCGGCTCGCCGGTGCTGTGGGACTATGCAGAAGAGCTAATTGATGACGCGGAAGCCAAAGGCTTTATCTGAAGGATGAGGAGACCTACCGCCTTGCTTCGCAGGGTCCTTCCTAAAGGAAGGATACCGACTATCAAGGTAGGCTCGATTCGTAATTCCTAATCCTTCCTTTAGGAAGGACCACAGCGAAGCGGTGCGGTAGGTCTCTTAATCCGCGTATTCCATCGTGCCGCTGGCGTCGCGGACCATGACGCTGCTGGTTTCTGCCGCCAGCGGGATTTCCAGCGTGCCGCCGTTTTCCATGTCCAGGTGCAGCGTCGTTCCCTGCTGGCGCACGGCTTTGATCGTGCCGCCGGTGGAGGCGGAATTGGAGGAGCCTGCGGTCTGCACGGTCATCTTGGAGCCGTCGGTGAATGCAACAGTCAGCGCGTTGTTGGAGTTGGACGTGCCGGCGATGGTCCGGCCTTGAAGGAGACTTGTGAGCTTGTGATTACTTGCCATGCTGAGATGATACCCGGCTTACCTACAAGATAATCCGGTAGATTTCTTCGGTCAGTCGGGCGGGATCGTGGCGGACGATGTCGGTCTCGGAAATAAGATTAACGGCGACCGGCGTGTAGCCCATCGTCCGGATGTTCTCCACATCAGGGACGACAAAGCGCTGGCCGTACTTCTCGTAGCGCTCCAAGACTTCCGCGCCGGGCTGCTCTTTGTTAATCAGCGCGTACTCAAACAGCTTCTTGCCGGGAGCATGAAGGGCTAACGCGCGGATATGGTCGGAGGCGGTGAAGTTGTCGGTCTCGCCGGGCTGAGTCATCACATTGCAGACATAAATCTTGACGGCTTTGCTTTTGTCTACGGCGTCCGCAATGCCGTCTACCAGAAAATTCGGGACAATGGATGTGAACACGCTGCCCGGCCCCATGATAATCGCGTCGGCCAGCCGGATCGCTTCCAAAGCTTCCGTCAGCGGGCGCGTGTTTTCGGGCCGCAGGTACATCCGCTTGATCGGCAGCGGATGGTGTGCGATTTGGGTCTCGCCCTCCACAATGCTGCCGTCTTCCATCTCGCCCAAAAGCATGACGTTTTGAGTCGTAGACGGATAAACTTTGCCGCGAATTGCCAGAACTTTCGAGGTCGCGGCGATGGCCTGCTCGTAGTTGCCTTTGTAAATCTCGGTCATGGCGGCAATAAATAAGTTGCCGAACGAGTGGCCGGCTAGGCCCTCATGGTCTTCGTCAAAGCGGAACTGGAACAAAGACGCCAGCGTCGGCTCTGAGTCGGAAAGCGCGACCAGGCAGTTCCGCAGATCACCCGGCGGCAGGACGCCCATTTGCTGAGACAATCTTCCCGATGAGCCGCCATTGTCGGTGACGGTGACAATGGCGACGATATTGGACGTGCGCTCTTTGAGGCCGCGCAGCATTGTAGACAGCCCTGTTCCGCCGCCGATGACGACGATCCGGTGGCCCTGCGCGAGCGAGCGCCGCTGGAAAATGCGGTCAGCGAGGTCTTCCCGCGCCTCCGGGGCGACGGTCGTGAGAACCGAGCGGTTGAACTGGAAGTAGGACACAAAGACGAGCAGGAGGCCGAGCGAGATCAGCGCAAAGCCCATCGGCAGATAGACTTTGGCATCGCTTGTGTCCAGGCCGGTCTTCGCGAACGTCCAGCTCATCAAGTCGTCCAGATGCTCTAGGTAGTCGCTCCAGCCGATATTGACCGCAAGCGCGAGGCCCGCGACCAGCAGCAGCAGGCCGAGGAGCGTCAGGAGCATCCACCGCTTGACGCGCATCCCCGGATACAGCCATTTCAGCAGTGACAAAAAGCGTTTCATGGAAGATTATTTATTCACGTCCCGGTGCTGCACCAGGACGCGGTAGCCTCGGCGGCTGAGATGCTCGCCCAGCTTCTCCGACACGACCACCGACCGATGCCGCCCGCCCGTGCAGCCGATGGCAACCGTGAGGTACGCTTTGCCCTCGGCAACGTAGCGCGGAATACTCCAATCCAGGAGATCGTACAGCTTGTCCAAAAAGAGGCCACTGTCCGGGTCGCGCATCACAAACTCTTCAATAATCTGGTTGCGCCCGTCATAAGGCCGCAGATCGTCTACATAGTGCGGGTTGACCAGAAAGCGCACGTCGAAGACTAAATCGGCGTCGAGCGGCAGGCCGTATTTGAAGCCGAACGAGTTGACAGTCACAATCAGGCCCTGGTTTTTGTCGGGAGCCGGCGAAAACTCGGTCAGCAATAAATTACGCAGCTCGGACGCGCTCATGTCGCTGGTGTCAACAATCTTGTCTGCGTCTTCTTTGATATTTTCCAACAGCGCCCGCTCGGCGACCACGCTGCCGAGGATGCCGCCGTGGTCCTCAAACAGCGGGTGACGGCGGCGCGTTTCCTTGAAGCGCTGGACTAAAACGCCGTCGGAGGCATCCAGAAACAGCACAGTGGGCTTGACCCCCGCTTCCTGCACCAGCGCCAGGGCGGGTTCTAACCCCATCAAAAACGTGCCGGAGCGAGCGTCAATCACGACCGCCAGCCGCTGGCCCGGCGGCTGCTCGCCCGCAGACACGCATTTTTCTACCAGCTCCGGCAATAAAATCGGCGGCAGGTTGTCCACGACCGTGTAGGCCATGTCCTCGAACACCTTCGCTGCCGAGGCTTTGCCCGCCCCTGACATACCAGTAATAACCACTAACTGCATCAGCGTTTATTTTCCCGTTTCGATACCAATACGTTGTTCAAAATGCCCCCGACAAGCCCCATCACGATTGACCCGAACAGAGGTCCCTGCCAGCCCGCCACATGAAACTTGTCCGGCATTACCTGCCCTGACAGCCAGAACAGCAGGGCGTTTACTACAAACGCGAACAGGCCGAACGTGAGACATGTCAGCGGCAAAGTCAGCGCCTTGAGAATAGGCCGCAGCACGGCGTTCGCGATGCCCAAAGCCAGCACCGTTACCAGCAGCCCTTCCACGCCCGCAAGCCCCGGCGCGACAAAGAACCGCAGGTGCAGCAGTGGGTAGCGAACATCTAAGAGATTTGCCGCCACCACCACGAGATACAGCGCGGCGGCGCTGAGAAGCCAGCGAAGCAAAAGCATCAAGACATGACTCCTTTACGCCAGCGGCTCCAAACGCGCTTTTGTGCCGGACGCCATCGCGTCCAGCCATGCGCCGGTCGGGTCCACCAGCGGCAGCCACCACGCCGACGGGCGAAGCTGGGTATGCTCCAAGCCTTCTAAAGTCAAAAACGCCGCCCGAACCAGTTCTAAGCGGGCCATTTGGGCGTCCCGCACAATCTCGGTTATGCGGTTTCGGGCCAGGACTGCTTCCGGGCCGCGCTCAAGCTTGCGGCGCTGACGCCTGAATTCTGCCAGCAGCGCCTTTGCAGCGCTGATGCGCTCCCGGATTGTCTCAATCGGTTCATCGAATGCTCGGACGCGGATGGCGACTTGCCGATCGAGCCGGGCCTGCGTGTCCGGCAGACCCGCGCGGAGCGGCTGAACCGACTGCTTGAAGTCTGCGCCTTTGCGCCGCTCCAAGTCCTGCCGCTCCGTCTGCCACACTTGGATCTCCTGCTGATGCTCGGCGATGCGGTCTCGCAGGATGTCACTCTGCCCGGCGATCCGCTTCAGGAGGTCCAAGTTTTGATCGTACTCCGAGCGCAGATCGCACCAGCAGCGGCCGTCGTGGTCTTCCAAATAGGTAAGAAGGCGGCGCGGGCTGGTGAGTTCCCGGCTGTCGCGCAGGGTCTGCCGGCAGGTCTCGGAAACTTCATGCCAGCGGGCGGCAAACTCCGGCGCGGTAATCGTCTCGGTTCCAAACGTCGCGGCAAGATGCGGCGGCAGGCGAAAAACGACGGATGCCGGGACAGACGCCAGCGCGTCCCATGTCGGGTACTCCAGTCGTACAATCGGGCACAGCATCTGCGGCAGGCCGTGCGCGGCTAAAGCCTTGTTCATCACTTCCGTGGCGCTGGTATAGGCCGACGCCGTTTCGTGGAAGACGACCAAATACTCGGCGGCGATCATGTTTGCCAGCGTAATCGCTTTGCCGACCAGCGCAACATTCGGGCCGAATGCTTTTTCCGTGACTTCCGCAAGCTGGGCCAGCGTCTCAATGCGCTGCGGCGTTGGGATAAACATTTCAAGCGGCGCGGTCTCGATAATCAGCGCGGCCGGGGCAACCCGGATCGTGCCGCGCCCGACACCGGGGATAATCAAATCAAACGGAATCGCGCCGGGACCAAACTCATCCAGCGGGTACATGCCGAGGCCCGCTACCGATTTATTGTACGCCGCCCGCGCCGTTTGCCGCGTCTCGCGCTTCAAGAACAATTCAATGAATTGGAACCGGCGCAGCATATAAGTCTCGCGGTTGAACTTGAAGAGCGCAGTGGAGGCGGTGACGGAAAAATCGGCGGGCGGACTGCCGAGAAGCAGCGAGTAGAAGCGGGGAAGCAGGGTCTGGTACAGGTCGGACAGCCGACATGACTCATCGCACGTTTCTAAAAACTCCAAGACCCAGCCGCGCACAGCGGCGGCGATGTCTGCGGCATGGGCGCGGGCATCCGCGCTTTCCAGACACGCCAAGCTCTCGGCAAAGCCCCAGTCAATCTGCTCCAAAAGCGCGTTTTTGATGTCGAGTATCGGAATGTCGTGGGCAATGACGCTGCCGGAAGCCGTGTAGACAATCCCGCGCCAGCCCCAGGCGGCGGTTTTGTCGGCATACAGCGCCGCTTTGCCGCCGGGGTAACTTTTGCCCAGCCAGTCGAACGGGACGCCTGCCTTCAGAAACATCGCCCGCGTGGGAACACTTTCGCTGCCGAACAGGGCCGACAGCTCGCCTGCCGCGCTCCACAAATCGCGCGTCTGGCCGTCGTCGTGAGGAAGCGCGACATACTTCTGGTCGTCGGCGACATGGGCGGACGTTTTCGCAAAGTAATCCGTATCATGCACCCCGGCAATCAAGGCCGCGCCCGGCAGAAAAGCGTCCAAAAGCCGCCTCCAGACGGCTTTCGCCGGCTCGTCCCAAAAGACGGTCTGGCCGAGCGCGAGAAACGGCACGCCGGGATACTGCTCCCGAATTGTTTCCAGCACGTCCTGGACACTCGGATCGGCAGTCAAAGTTGAGGCGGTCAAAGGCATGAAACTCTCCAGCAAAAAGGCGACACCGGAAGTATACCCAACTTCACCGCACTGCTGCGTCTTTCGGGTATTCTAAGCCATGCCCTTGTTTTTTCTGGTTTCTGCCCGCGCCCTGCATCTCTTGGCTCTGGCCCTCTGGCTGGGCGGCCTTGTTGCCATCGGCGCGTTAGTCGCCCCGACCGCGTTCCACGCGACACGCACCGCCACGGCGCTTGCGGGCAATCTGCCGGAGCAGAACGCGCTCGCCGGGGCAGTTGTCGGCGGCAGCCTGCGCTTGTTCAACATTCTTTGCCTGGTTTCCGCCGCCGTGCTGCTGACTGCAAACTTCGTCTTGCTGACTGCAGCCGACCGCCGCTGGACCGGCGCATGTCTGGGCATCACGCTTTTGCTGCTGCTGTCCGCATTGTATCTGACGCTGGTGTTGACGCCCGCGCTGGATGCCGCTCAGGCACGGGGCGACATGGCAGGCTTTGACCGAATGCACCACGGCTATGAGCAGATCTCCACGCTGTTTCAGTTCCCGCTGCTGCTGCTGCTGACGCTGTTCACGGCGCTCCGGGACACGCAGCGGACGCACGAATGAACGGAGCCAGCGCTTGAGGAAGGGCGAACACATAAGAGAAGGGTGAACACATAAGAGAAGGGTGAACACATAAGAGAAGGGCGAACACAAGGTTCGCCCCTCTTAGGCATATCTTCTTATCTAAGTAACGTGTCCTAAGTCTTTGCAGACTGGGCGGTTAAAACCGCAGCAACACAGGCACAAAGTGCGCCTTCGCGCACTCGGAAGCGGACGTTTGCTCTTAACCTGCGAAGGCAGGTTTTGTGCCAGTGTTGCTGCGGTTTTAACCGCCCGCAAGAACTTATGACTCATTACTTAGAAGGGTGCGGAACTGCTCTTGCGTTTCGCCGTGCGGCAGGTTATAATAAGTGATGACCCGCGCTGTCCGAACCCGCACGTTTTTTGTTTCTGCCGAAGCGGCGCTGTCGTTCATCGGTGCCGGCATTGCCGGCACTATTTGGCAGGCGGACCGTAACCATCAGGATCTGCCCTGCACGGCGGACGGCGGATGCGGGATTGTGAGTTCCAGCCGCTGGTCCCATATAGATTTAATCTTTCTGCATCATGTCCCGGTCGCGATTTTGGGCCTTGCCGGGTACGTTCTGCTGCTGGCGCTTGCCATGCTCCGGTTCAGCACAGACAATCTGCGTTTAGACAGCCGCCTGCACGCATTGATCGGTTTGATTAGTGGCGGCGGCGTCTTGTATTCGTGGTACTTGCAGTGGGTCGCCCACGCCGAAATCGGCGCGTTCTGCATCTGGTGCCGGTCGTCGGCCCTTGTGATGACCATGCTGTTCGGCACCTCGGCAGTGGAATGGCTGGCGGGGCGCAGGCCCGGTCAAAGAAGACAGGAAATACATGGTCAATAACTCAGAGCCGGTCACGGAAGACGTCAAGCGGAAAAAACGTGGGCCACAGAAACAAATCGCAACGCTGGTGATCATGCTTGCCCTGCTCGGCGTTCTCGGCTTTTGGATAAACTCGGTCGGCAGCAATGGCGGCGCGATCATCCCCGGCGCACCGCCGAAGTCGACTCCCGCGCCGGCGCTGGACACGGCCCTGCTGGAAGCCAAGTGGCCGCAGATTGTTCAGAACGCCGCCGCGCCGCCGCGCGGCAATCCCAACGCGCGTTACACCATCGCCGAGTTCGGCGACTTCCAATGCCCACAGTGCGGCAAAGTGTACCCCGTGCTGGAGTCCCTTCTCAAAAAGTATCCAAGCCAGGTCAATTTGATCTTCCTGCATCGCCCGTTCCCAGCCCTGCACCAGTGGGCGCTCCCCGCCGGGCAGGCGTCGGAGATCGCCGCCGCGTCCGGCAAGTTCTGGCCGATGTACGACACGCTTTATACCAACCAAGACAACTTAGAACCGGGCTATTACAGCACTTATGCCCAGCAGATCGGGCTGGATAAAGCCAAGTTCCAGGCGGCGTTCGCCGCCGGTCAGGGCCAGGCAGAAGTCAAAGCCGCGTCCGCCTTCGCCGATTCGCTCAATGTTCAGGAAACCCCGACAATTCTGCTGCGCGACAACAAGGCAAAGACGGTCACGGTGTATGTCGGCACAATCGGCACAAAAAATCCCGACGGCTCCCCCCAGTATCCCGGCGTGCAGGCGCTGGCGAACAATCCGCCGTGGGGGAGGGGTTCTACTCCGCCTCCTCCGTAATCACCACGAACTTTTTCAATGTGTTCGAGCCGAACGCCGTGGTCATCGCGACATCCACGGCGTCCCGGCCACACGCCAGAACCACCCGGCCGATGCGCGGCGTGTTGTGGCGCGGGTCGTACATACGCCACTGGCCGCCGAGATACACTTCCATCCAGGCATTGAAGTCCATCGGGTTCACATCCGGCGGGACTCCAATATCGCCCATGTAGCCGTTGCAGTAGCGGGTGGGAATGTTCATGCAGCGGCACAATGTCACGGCCAAATGGGTAAAGTCCCGGCAGACCCCGCGCCGCTCGTGGAACACGTCCAGGGCTGTCTTGGTGGGCCGGGCAAACTTGTAGCCGAACTCGACATTCGAAAAGACCCAGTCGCAGATCGCCTGCACCCGCTCGGCGTTCGGCGGCGTCTTGCCGAACAAGTCCCATGCAATCGGGAGCAGCTCGGCCACTTCGCAGTAGCGGCTGCCGAGCAGGAATTGCAGGCAGTCGTCGGGCAGGTCTTCAATTCGGTGCTGCGGGGCGTCCGTCACCATCA
This sequence comes from Capsulimonadaceae bacterium, assembly GCA_965277885.1. Taxonomy (GTDB): domain Bacteria; phylum Armatimonadota; class Armatimonadia; order Armatimonadales; family Capsulimonadaceae; genus JANXMY01. The sequence goes on from CBDIDS010000003.1 coordinate 3,868,602, forward strand.
CGTCCGGCAGGCCGGTATCCGTCACCAGCGTTTCGCTGAACAAGCGCAGGCGGCCCGCCGGGGCGACCAGCCGGTGACAGCGGTTGCCGAAGTTGTCGATAAATTCGGTGGCTGGCACAAACGGCTCGGTGTGCGGGAAGTCCGGCCCCAAAAGACGGGGCGCTTCTTCCGGGCGGGTGTTCAGCAGCAGCACCATGGGAGTAGGCGCAGCGAATTCAAATTCAATGTCGTAACCGATGCGAAGAAGCATGAAAAGTTCCTGAAAGTAGCATGAGGGGTCGGGGGCGGCGCTGCCCAAAAGTGTGTCCCAGCAAAAGTGCGTGCAGAAAGTGTACCCGATTGCGCGTCCGATAAACGCTTCTCTTTCTCAGCGCCTCTTTCTTGACGGCAGCGCCTCTTTCTTGACGGCAGCGCCTCTTTCTTGACGGCAGCGCGTCGGGTACAATCACGCAATGACCCTGCACGCTCCGCTTATGCCTCAAAAGTTTCCCGGTCAGGCGCTTTTTGCGTTCCGGCGCGACCCGATTGCTTATCTCCGGGCGGCATCCCGGTACGGAGACGTAGTCCGGCTGCCGATTACCCGGCCGCCGATATTTTTGGTCAATCATCCCGATTTAATCAAAGATGTTTTTGTCACCCACCAAAAGCAGTTCAAGAAGGGCCGGGGACTGGAGCGGGCGAAAAAGCTGCTTGGCGACGGCCTCTTGACCAGCGAAGACCCGTATCACCTCCGCCAGCGCAGACTTATCCAGCCCGCGTTCCACCGCCAGCGCATCGCCGCGTATGCCGAGCAGATGACGGGGTACGCCGCCAAAACAAGCGCGGGGTGGAAGGGCGGCGAAACGCGGGACATGGCTGAAGAAATGCTGCATCTCGCGCTCGCGATTGTCGGTAAAACGCTCTTCAACGCCGAAATGGAAGGGGAAGCCGCCGAAATCGGGGATGCGCTCACGGAAGTTTTCGCGCTGTTCCACACGCTCATGCTGCCGCTGGCCGACTTGCTGGAAAAGCTGCCGATCCCCAGCGTCAGAAGGTTCGCCCGCGCCCGTGCGCGTCTTGACGCCACTATCTACCGCTTGATTGACGAGCGCCGCACGTCCGGCGAAGATCACGGAGATCTGCTGTCCATGCTGCTGCTGGCCCGCGACGAGGACGACGGCGGCCGGATGACCGATGAACAGGTGCGGGACGAGGCGCTGACGATATTTCTGGCCGGGCATGAGACCACGGCCAATGCCCTTACCTGGACCTGGTATCTGCTGTCGCAAAATCCCGACGCCGAATGCCGCTTCCATGCCGAGCTGGACTCCGTGCTGTCGGGCCGAACGCCGACGCTGGATGATCTTCCGCATCTGCCGTACACGCGCCGGGTTATCGCCGAGTCTCTGCGCCTGTATTCGCCGGCCTGGGTTGTCGGACGCCGGGCGTTGTCGGATTACAAGATCGGGGACTATGAAATCAAGCGCGGCGGGATCGTGCTGATGGCCCAGGCCGTCATGCACGCCGATCCGCGTTTTTGGGACCGCCCGGAGACGTTCGACCCGGACCGCTGGACGCCGGACGCTGAGGCGGCGCGTCCAAAATTCGCGTATTTTCCATTTGGCGGCGGATCACGGGTGTGTATCGGGGAGCAGTTCGCGTGGATGGAGGCTATCCTGCTGCTGGCGGCGCTGGGGCAGTCGTGGAAGATGCGCCTCGCGCCGGGCCAAATTGTCGCGACCCAGCCGATCATCACCCTGCGCCCGAAAGGCGGCATGAAAATGGTCCTGGAGCGGCGATAAGAACCCAGTTCATTCGTTCCTCACGAGCCGGGAGGGGTTTTAAACCAGCGCCGCTTCGATCTCCTGCTCGATCACTTCCGCTTCCGGCAGTACAGAGACGGGGGCAGACACTTCCACCCTGCCATTGCCGGCGGAGACGGCATGGGAAACGCATTCCTGCTGGGCTTCGCGGGCGGAGGGCATCACGCCGAGGAGAAGCGAGTGCTCCATCGGCCCGGCGGCGCTGGGCATCTCGGCGATCCGGTCCTGCAAAATGTCCAGGCGGCCTTTGGTGTAGTCCTGCTGGCCGTGCAGCAGACAGAAGCGCCACCCGGTGGCCTGGGGCAGATCGGGACCGCTGTCGGGGTACACGACGTAGCGGGAACAGAAGCGCTGCTCCGGGCCGAACTTGCCGGACAGGATATACAGGCGCTGACGCCCGAACGCGCCGATGGTCCAGCAGGCCGAAAGCGCCGTGGCGAGAGTGTCCAAGCTGACCAGGCCGGATTCCTGCGCCGCCCGTGCCTTCGACAAATGAGTATTCATGCCGCTAGTATACCCGACGGCAGGCATGGTTCGTGCAGAACGCAAAAAAAGAGGGCCGCCGAAGCGGCCCTCTGGGGGAACAATGCTGACTTGTCGGTCACGGAAGCAAATTACTGAAGAAGCTTCAGGATCGCCTGCGGGGCCTGGTTGGCATACGACAGGGCCGATGTACCGGCCTGAACCAGAATCTGGTTTTTGGTATAGTCTACGACCGTCGCCGCAAGGTCCGTATCGCGCACCGTGGACAGCGAGCTGTCGTTGTTCGACTGGGACACGGCCAGGCTTGCGATGTTCGACTGAAGGACGTTTGTCTGGGTCGAGCCGAGTTTCTCCGACGCCGCCGAGATGTCCTGGATGGCCTGGTCAATGACGCCGAGCGCCGTCTGCTGCGATTTGCCGGTCACGTCCGTCAAGTCCAGTGCGCCGCCTTTCAGCAGGTCCTGCAATTTGAAGGAGTTGCCGCTGGCCGTGTCGGTGTAAGCGCCGACATTGTTCGACTTGGTGCTGCCGATGGAAAGCTGGATCGTCTGGTTCTGGTTGGACCCGATTTGGAATTGCAGGTTGTTCCCGGCGACGGCTTTATCGGCGGTCGCAGAGAATGTCCCCAGAGTTGTGGATGTTCCGGCGGCGCCGGCGGGCGTGCTGGTTGTCAGCGAGAGGCCCTTGAGCTGGCCTTTGGTGAAGCTGTACGTCGTGCCGTCGGCGCTCACCGTATCGCTCGACTGGCCGTTGACGGTCAGATGAGTGTCTGTACCCGCCGTGGTGACGGACGATGCCGTCGCCGTGCTGGCAGCGGCGCCGGCCGTGAAGGAGCTCAGGTTCGTGAAGCTGGCGGCAGCGGAAACCACGCCGGATTTGGCGCTCGTGAATGTCAGTCCATTTGCACTGGAAGCATCGCCGGTGACGGCATAGCTCAAGCCGGTCTGCTGGGCGATTGCGGTCTGGATGTCGGTGATCGTGTTGGCGTTGCCGCTGAGCGAGACCGATTTGCCTTCAATGGTGAACGAGCCGCCGAAAGTGTCCGCTGCGGTGCCAGCGGTGAAAGACGCTTTCTCGGCGTCTTTGTAGCCACTGACCAGAACGGCGTTGCCGCTGGCGATGCCAGCCGATCCGTAAGCGACGCCCTGTGAGGCGACCGACAGAGACTTGCCGGTTGCGGCGGCAGCCGAGCCGGAGCCGGCGGTGAAGGCTGCGCCGGCGGCGCTTGCCGAGCCGTCGAGCAGGTTCTTGCCGTTGAACTGGGTGGTGGACGCGATGCGGTCAATCGAATTGACCGAGTCGGAGACGGCCTGAGCATCGGCGGTCAAAGCCGTCGAGTTGTTTGTTCCGACGTTCGCGGCCTGAACAATCGTTTGGCGGATGTTGACGAGGAGCGCCTGCACCTGGGTCAACGCGCCTTCGGCGGTCTTGACGACATTGATGGCGTCGTTGGTGTTGTTCGTCGCCTGGGTCAAAGAACCCGACTGCGCTTGCAGGCTCTGGGACAGAACGTAGCCGGACGGGTCATCGGCGGCGGAATTGATCCGCAGGCCCGACGACAGCCGGGCGATGTCCTGGGCCTGAGCGGCGGAGTTCTTGGTCAGGTTGACCGAAGCGTCAAAAGCGGTTGTGTTGGTGTTAATACGTGTAGACATGAATTTCCTCCCTGATGTCCCCGGCTGTCTGAACCGAGAACGGTAAATCGAAGACGTGTGGCATCCTGCCACGGTGGGTGTGCGCGGTGTTCGAAGAGCCTTGCTCCGGCGAAGACCATGGAGGCGAACTAAGGGCCGCAGGGTCTGCGGTCACTTTCAGCCCGCGCCGACTTTTTGCTTCCGAAACTGCGTACACTTCTATTATGGGACGCCGCGCCGAGTTCTTTAGGGCAGGAACAGAAACTTTTTTGACCTTGTTTTCTGGTATCATAGGGTGATGGAAGTCGAAATCCCAGCCCAAGTCAGCCTGGCGGAGACAAGCCTGCACGACGCGCTGGCGGCCCTGGAACGGTCCGACCGGCCTGCACTGCCGCTGCATGACCGCGAAGGCCGGCTGGTCGCCATGCTGACCCGCCCCGCCGCTGTTCTTCCTCCGGCTGCCCCGCCGCGCCTCGGCGGCATGGCGACCCCGCTGGGCGTCTACCTGCACGACGGCGTCGTCGGCGGCGGGGCGGGCTTTTGGGGCCTCGTGCTGACCGGAATGACGATGAGCGTTCTGGCCCTGACGGCCCAGCTTGCCGCGCACGGCGTCAGCCGCTTAGCCGCCGCGCATTTTTCGATGGCTGGTCTTTGGGAGGATCATTTGCCGCCGGGCGTCTCGCTCTGGCTTTCGGCGATTTCGCCGTGGCTTCCGCTGCCGTTCGTCTTTCTGCTTCTGCGCCTGATCCCGCTGTCCGGCATCCACGCTGCCGAGCATCAAGTCGTCCACTGCGTCGAGCGCCGCGAGCCGCTGACTCTCAGCGCCGTGCAGACCATGCCGCGCGTCCATCCGCGCTGCGGCACCAATTTTTTTGCCGGCTACACGCTGTTTCTGCTGTCGTTTCTTGCGGTCTTCTGCCTCACCGAAGCTGCCCGCTGGCAGCTTTTAGACTCCGTCACGCTGGCCGCTGTGGTCTCCGGTCCGCTGACACTCATTTACTGGCGGCGGGTCGGCGGCTGGGTGCAGCAGTGGTTCGCGACCCGTCCGGCCACCGACGGCCAGATTGCCGGGGCCATTTTCGCCGCCGAGCAGGTCTTGTCGCGCCATGCGCGGCAGGGTGGCCGGCGTCCGCGCTTTGCTCCCCTGCGCCGGATTTGGACGGCAGGCATCGCGCAGATTTTGCTCGGCTACGCCGTGGTGATCGGTCTGCTGACTGCCGCCGAGTATGTTTGGCCCGAACTGACACGCTGGCTGGAATAACCTTCACTCTTTTAGGACACCCATGATTAAGGAACAACTCGCAGAACTGGTCACGCAGGCGCTGGAAGAGGCGAAAGCCAATGGAGAGCTTGCGCTGGACGCCATGCCCCCCGTCACGCTTGAAATGCCCAAGCAAAAGTCGCACGGCGATTGGGCGACTTCGGTCGCGCTCGGCCTTGCCCGCACTTTAGGCATGAACCCGCGCGATGTTGCCGGGAAAATTGTCGGACGTCTGCCCATCGGCGGCGACTCGATTGTCGCCGCCGCCGAGATCGCCGGGCCAGGCTTTATCAACCTGACGCTGCGCCCCGACTGGCTTGCGGACATTCTGACACGCATCGAAGCGGCGGGCGCAGACTACGGCAAGACCGAGACGAACAGCGGGAAAAGCGTCGTGGTCGAGTTCGTTTCCACCAACCCGAACGGCCCCATCACGGTCGCCGGCGGGCGCAATGCCGCCCTCGGCGACACGCTGGCGTCCCTGCTTGCCGCAACAGGCTGCAAAGTCTCCCGCGAGTATTATATTAACGACGCGCTCAATTCGGTTCAGATGAACAACTTCGGCCTGTCCGTCTTCTTTCGCTACCGGGAGCTGTTAGGCCACAAAGACGAGGAGTGGGAAGAAATGTACCGGGGCGACTACATCACCGATGTCGCCAAGCGTATTTTAGACTCGCACGGTTCCGAATTTGAGAACGCCGACCGGAGCGACCCGCAGACCGTGCAGACGTTTCGCGACTTATCCCAGGACGGCATGATCGCCCAGCAGAAGGCCGACCTCGCCGCGTTCGGCGTGACGTTCGACACCTGGTTCAGCGAAGCGACGCTCCACGCCGACGGCCGGGTTTCCGAGGCGATCAAGACGCTGACCGAGCGGGGCTACACCTACGAAAAAGACGGCGCTCTCTGGCTCAAATCTACCGAGTTCGGCGACGACAAAGACCGGGTGCTGATGCGGGCCGACGGCACCGCAACTTACATTGCCGGCGATGTGGCTTACCACAAGAACAAGTTCGACCGAGGCTTCGACCGGGCTATTAACGTTTGGGGCGCAGACCACGCAGGCTATGTCGCCCGGACCAAAGCCAGCATCGCCGCTCTGGGGTACGATCCCAACCGGCTTTATGTTCTGCTGTACCAGCTCGTTTCCATCGTCAAAAACGGCGAGCTGGTCAAGTCGTCCAAGCGCAAAGGCAACATCTTAGAGCTGAAAGCCGACCTGATTGACGAAATCGGCAAAGACGCCGCCCGGTTCTTTTTTCTGATGCGCTCCCCGCATTCGGCCCTCGACATTGACATCAACCTGGCCCGCAAGACCGAGAAAGACAACCCGGTTTATTATGTGCAGTACGCCCACGCCCGGATCGTCCAGGCGATAGACCGCGCCTTCACGGAAAAAGGCGTCTCCGTCCCCAGCGCCGCCGACGCCGACTTGTCGCTCTTGACCGAAGACACCGAAACCGAACTGATCAAAAAGCTGGGCGAACTGCCCCAAGAGATCGCGCTCTCGGCGTCCGAATACGCCCCGCAGCGATTAGTCCAGTACGCCCGCGACCTCGCCGCCGTCTTCCACTCGTTCTACGACGCCGGCAACCGCAGCCCCGCCCTCCGCGTCGTCTGCGATGACCCTGAAACACTCAAAGCCCGACTGGTTCTGGTTCACGCCACGCAGATTGTCCTACGAAACACGCTTTCCCTGCTGGGATTGTCCGCGCCTGAACGGATGTAGAGAAACTATTTCAAGTACGGTCAATTCCTGAAATTGAACCCGCTATACTTAAAGCGGCGACATATTACTTGTTAGGCTGCAAAGGTAGGCTTGGATGGGGCCGAACCAAATCATTACGCAAGCACGGGAGCGCCTTGGCCTAACTCCTCAAGAGTTGGGTGAAGCTATCGGGATTTCCCACGCTTCGGCTTGGGATTTAGAGGCTTACGAACATGAATTAGGCTGGTCTCTTTCCCTAGCTGAGCTGAACCGCTTGTGCCAAGTTTTGTATCTGACACCGTATGAGCTATTGGAGCAGTTGCCCCCGGAGCGTTATGTTAAACCTGCTGAATTACGAGGTTTTGTTTTAGAGGACTGTCACCGTCGGACATGGACTGTAGAGCAATTTAGCGATGAAGTCGGCTGGGATGTGCAGGGATTGATAGATAATCCAGCAGAGTATTTGTCCCACTTAAACTTTGATGGATTGCAGGACATTTGCCGGCACTTGGGCATTAACCCGCTTGCGGCGATACCCTTACCAGTTCCAGCCTAACACTGTGCTGCACCGGACGCCGAGAACTTGGAAGGTATCTATAGAATGACAACGATTAGCGTTGACGAAATCCAGTACGACCTGGCGGGTTATATAACCCGCGTACAAGCGGGCGAAACTTTGCTGGTTACTCAGGCAGGGCGGCCGGTCGCTGAGATCAACCCGATCAAATCATCCGAGCCTGATGATTTGCTGCTAACGCGCCGCCCTTCCGGGCTTGCGGAAGGGCAATTTGTTGTGCCTGACGATTTTGACGACCCGTTGCCTGATGAAATTCAGAGACTGTTTGAGGGGCGATGAAGAACCATGTGTTGAAACACACGGCTACACGGCCTTCGGCCACGAAGTACCGCTTCGCGGTACTGGAAAATGGACAATCTTTTTCTGCTCTTAACCCCGCGAAGCGGGTGTTTTGTGGCGTCTGCGCCGTGTAGCCGTGTGTTTTAACACATGGTTCCTATTTTGTTCTCTATCTTGCTTCCCAACCTCTTATGAAACATCTCCCCACACTGCTTCTGAGCCTCGCGCTTCTGCCGACGCTGGCACAGGCCGCGAGCAAAAAAACACTCCCGCTGCCGGCACTCGCACCGCTGATGCTGCTGAAGCCGCAGGCGACCGGCGTGTACCAGGACGCGGCAGGCGTGAGCCATGCGTGGACTGTCGGGCAGGCGCATGGGCTGACCTGGGACGGGACGCCCTATCTGCCGGTCGGGGCGGATTTTGTCCCGGTTACTTGGACGGAGCTGCCGACGGACGGCAACTGGGCGAAAGACAAAGCGGCCTTAGAAGGGCTAAAGAAGGCAGGTGTCCGGGATGTCCTGCTGTCGGCGGGGACAGTGGGGCTGACCCATGCGTCGCCCGCCGCCGTCCAGCGGGTGCTGGACTGGCTGGAAGCGAACCACTTCCAGTACGGAATACGCATCGCCGACACGCCGGACAATCCGCTCGTGGGAACGGTGGTCAAGCCCGCCGTTTACCGCAATCCGTCGCCGCCCACGAATGGCCCGACCCGCTTTAGTCATATTCCGGGGCTGACCGGGGCGCTTTATTTGCTGGTGTCCACCCATGACAAAGAAATTGACGAGACCGGCGCGGCGCGGGTGGTCGGCGGGGACACGGCGGAAGTTTCACCGAAAGCGCAGGGAACCGGCGATGTCTTGCTGCTGTACCCGGAGCGGGCCTACGCGCCGGGAACGCCGGAAGGCCGCCTGCCGGACTTGTGGCAGGGGTACGACGGGTACCGGGACCGGGTGCTGGGCTTCTTTCGGCAGATCAAGCTGGGGCCGGGCTTTCGCTTCTTTTTAGATCCCCTGACGGCCAGCATCGGCTTCGGCGGGGAAGTGGAAAGCGTCATCCCGACATCAAGCGGCTACCGCTTAGAATTCCAGGCATGGCTGAACAAGAAATACAACCACAACGTAGACGATCTGAACCGGGGGTGGGGGATCAAGGATCACGACCTGCCGGACTTTGAGACCGCCGCCCGCTGCCTGCCGCTGTGGGCCGGCTCGCGCGGAGTGGCGGCGGTCTACGACCCGGTTAAGAAAGTGTCTTATGCGGTGCTGAACGAAAACGGCCTCGGCGGGCATTTGTGGAGCGATCTCGCCCAGTTCCGCCTGGAATCAGTGCGCGGCTACATGAACTCCATGGCCGACGTGCTGAAACGCGGCGTTGCCGATGTCCCGGTGCTGTATGCCTGGGGCGGCAGCTCCGCCCTGTTTACGAACACCAACCCACGCGGCGGCTTTGACGGCCTCAGCATGAAGGGCGCGGCGAGCGGCGTCTATGCGTTTGCCCAGGCCGAAGACACGCCCCGGACGACCTGGCTCATCGCCGGCGGGGCCGATGCGGCCGCCCCAAACTTGAACTCGGACTGGGACTTACTCAAAGACATCGGCGCACGCGGCTTCTTTGCCGCTGCGCCCACGGCCCAAAGCGCCCGGCGGCTCGCCGACTATGATGCGGCGCTGTCGTTCCAGGCCCGCGACCTCACGGACCGCCCGCGCATCCTGCCGTACCCCGCCGGGATTGCGGGGATCGGAGCCGGCGTCAAACACCTGCCCGGCGACGTCTGGTGGCTGCCGTCCTACCGCGCAGGTGCGCTGTTCCAAAACGGCGACGCGTTCACGCTCGGCCCGGAGCTGCGCGGCTACAAAGTGGACGATCCCGATGGCGGCGGGACTCGGTTTGTGGTCTGGTCCCCGCACGGCGAATTGACCCAGGCCGGCTTTCCATTCCCCAAAGATTCCCCGGTACAGATTACCGACGCCGCCGGGGTTCCGCTCCAAGTCGGCAGAAAGAAGGGCGAGTGGACTGTCCCGGTCGGCCCGAACCCAATCATCTTCACGCACCTGCAAAGCGTCCCGCTGCCCACCGGGGCCGCCGACTCCGCCGATGCCGAAGCGACGCGCCTGTTGAAGCTGGCAAAGCTACAGGGCCTTTCCACCGATATTTACGAGCAGCAGCTTTTTCAAATCCGCAACACGATCCCGACCACGGCGCAGGATTCCGACCTGCGCTATAACGCCTATGCCCGCTTCATCGGACATCTTTCCCAGATTTTGCAGCCGTTTCTCTGGCTGGAAGGCGAAAGCGCGTCATCGTACACATTCGACTCGCTCGTTTCCGACTCCGAAGCGTCCGGCGGCTCTTATTTATCGCTGGACACCGACCGTCCCCCGCCGGCTTCTACCGGCGACGGCGGCAGCGGCTACCAAGCCGTGTACCAGTTCACCGTCGGCACTCCCGGCTCTTACGACCTTTGGGCCGCCACCAGCCCGCTTTCGGAGTCGTCCCCGTTCACCTACACCCTGGACGATGGCGGGGCGAACTCATCCGAAGACGCCCGCGCCGAAGGCGGCTTGTACGCCGGCAAGTTCCTCTGGAGCCAGCTCGGCACGGTGAGTCTTGCCCGTGGCCGCCACACGCTGACGCTCAATGTCACCGGCCCCCGCCCCGCCGACCGCCGCTATGTTCTGTCCGTAGATGCCCTCTGCCTGAGCCGCGTCCCGTTCCACCCGAACGGGGCCGAAATCCCGTCCATCGAGCTTCTCCCGCCGCCGGTGGAGCGCGACAAAAAAGGGCACATCATCCAGAAGAAAACCAAAGACGACCCCGCCGGTGATGACCTGCCGACACCGACGCCGGAGTAACCGTGCCCTTGTCTTTGCCCGCGAAGGCGGGGAGCTGCACCTTTGAAGCATGGGGTTCAGCCCCATGAGAAAGAAAGCCACGATTTCCTCAATAGAAGACTACCAAAAACCAAAGACTACACCGACCGCCTTCAGCAGATTTGGCTCGGCCTTCGTGCGTCTCATTCCCCGCAGGAATACGAAAGCATGAGCCGCGCTTACTTGAAAGAATCGACAAAAGCCCGGCGCAAATTGCCGTTTATCTGGCTGTCTCGCAGCAGGCGGCATGAGATGCACAAGTTCATCGCGTCAAAGGCTTTCGGCATTGTTCTTAATCTCGCTTGCTTTGCCCTTGCGTTCGCTGGAACTTGTGTAAGCTTCTTTATGCTGTCCGTTCCGATCTTCCTGATTGGTCTACCTGTCGCTCTTTTCGCAAAATCTCAGCGAGCAAAAGAGATTGCCGCAAGCTGTTTGATGGCACCTGTTGCCATAATCGTGATATACTTAGCAGATGACATAGTGATTACTCCCCAGCCGTAAACGGCGGGGCTTCTACAGGTGTGACCTGACTCAATGTAATCCCATTGAGATTTTGGTTAAGTGTGAGATTTTGGTTAAGTGCCAAGTTCAGAATGTTAATTGCGGCGTTGGTATCTCTGTCCAAAGACGCACTGCACATCGGGCAGAAATGCCAACGCTCACTTAACTTCTTCTTGGCGCGGTATCCGCAGGCGTGACAGTCCTGCGAAGTGTAACGCGGGTCTGCTGCGACGACTTCCCGACCGGCACTTTCAGCCTTGTCGGTTAGCACGGAACGGAACATAGACCAGCTTGCGTCACTGATTGACTTAGCAAGGCAGTGATTGCCAAGCATATTCTTGACGTTCAGTTTTTCAACGGCGATAACGCCAAAGCGATTGACCAGCCTACGGGCGGTCTGGTGAACGAAATCATGGCGGCGGTTACGAATGCGCTCGTGTACCCGCCGCAAAACCTTATTGGCTTTCTTGCGCGGCTTGGAGCCTTTCGCGGTCTTGGCTTGCTTGCGTCCAGCCTTTGCCAAAGCTTTTTCATCACGACGAAAGAAGCGCGGGTTGTCTATGAACTCGCCATTGGACAATGCCATGAATGAGTTCAAGCCAGCGTCAAGGCCAATAGCGTCCGCGCAGGGCGGTAGGAGGTCATCTTCTTGCTCCACAGAGAAGCACACAAACCACTTAGAGCCGTATCGCCGAACGGTACACGTTTTGACCGTGCCAATAATCGCACGGTGTATCTTTGCTTTAACCTGCGTTTGCTTGCCTTGCAGAGACAGCCAGATGGAAGACTCGCTGACCTTGAAGCCGCTCTGGGCATAGGTGATGCTATCGTACTGGCCTTTGCCCTTCAAGCGAGGATAGCCTGGCGCTTCTCCCGCCTTCACGCGGCGAAAGAAGGCTTGGAATGCGAGTTCAACGCGACGCCCGACATTCTGCAAGACCTGACTGTGAACGGTTTTGAGTTCGGCATGGTCTTTTTTCCACCGGGCCAATGCGGGAACTTGTGTGTAGAACGTGGGTGACTTTTCACCGCGCTCATGGAGTACGGTTCGCTCATGTACCATGCTGTTGTAGACAAGGCGGCAGACAGCCAGCGTTTCATTTAACGCAGTCTCTTGTGCCTTCCTTGGATGCAAGCGATACTTATAGCATAACGTATTCAAACATGTATTATACCGCGCCTCGCTATAAAAATAACGCCCGAAAAAATAACGCCCGAATATGGAAACTTCGGAACGTTTCCGCGCTTATATCCCGCATAGATAAATCAAGGGGTCTTACGCGCATTATGATAAACCGATGAAAAACTTTCTTGTCATTTATGAGCCGGGCGAAAACAACTGGTCGGCGTTCTGCCCGGATGTGCCGGGGTGCGTGGCCGCAGGGCGGACGCGCCAGGACACCGAGCGGCTGATGGCGGAGGCGCTGGCCCTGCATCTGCGCGGGCAGGAAGAAGACGGGGACGCGGTTTCCGAGCCGTCCGGCATTGAAGCAGGGTCTGTGTCAGTGGATTTCGTGCCGTATGCAGCCCGCAGCCGTGACCATGCCGTCGCTGCCTGAAATCTTGGGAACAATTTACAAGCCGCTTCGGTCAGTCTGGCCGAGGCGGCTTTTTGCCTTTCAAATCTACTTGTGTCAGCCGCCTTGCGAAACGGCCCGCACTTGTGCCATAATTCGGCAGACCATTTTCGCCGGGAAGAGTTCAAGATTTTCTACTGATGCACGCTTTGCTTCTACAATTCTGGCACGATGGGACCCGGTGGCTGACGGACGGGGATGCGTGGAGCCTGGTGCGGACCGGGGCGGACATTCTCATTGTCGCCTACCTCGTCTACCGCCTGATGATGCTGGCGAAGGGGACGCGGGCGTGGCAGATCATTACCGGGCTGGTCGTGTTTGTTGCCATGCTGCTGTTTTCGACCTGGGCGCGGCTTTCGGCCCTGAGCTGGATTTTGCAGCAGATTTTGCCGCTCGGCCCGGTCGCCATCGTCATTTTGTTCTTCCCGGAGCTGCGGCACGCGCTGGAAGAAGTCGGGCGGCTGGGCTTCTGGGGCAAGGGCTTCACGGGACTGGACCGGGAAGATTTGTCGTCGCTGGTCGGCGAGATCGTGCAGGCCGCCGAGAGCTTGTCGGACAAGAAAATCGGCGCTCTTTTAGTGCTGGAGCGGGAAACCGGCCTCAGCGACATTGTCGAGACGGGAACGCTGATCAACAGTGAGGTCAACGCCGATCTGCTGTGTACGCTCTTTTACCCCGGCTCGCCGCTGCATGACGGCGCGGCGGTCATCCGCCGCGACCGCATTGTCGCGGCGGGCTGCACCCTGCCGCTGTCGGAAAGCCGAAGCGTTCAGGGAATGCAGGTGCATACCCGCCACAAAGCGGCCCTGGGCATTACCGAGCAGAGCGACGCTTTAGTTGTGGTGGTGTCCGAAGAAACCGGCATCATCTCGCTGGCGTTCGGCGGAAAAATGGTGCGCGGGCTGCGCGACGACGGCCGCCTGCGGGACCTGCTGATCCGGGAATACACCGGCCGCGAAAAGCCGAGTCTGCGCCGCCGCCGCAGCTTTATCCGGCCTCGCAGGGCCAAAGCTAACCCGCCTGCCCCTGTTGTCCCTGCCCCTGTTGTCCCTGCCCCTGTTGTCCCTGCCCCTGTTGTCCCTGCCCCGGTTCGCCTGCCGGAGACGGTTCCGCTGACGGAGCCTGTTCTCGCGGCGGAAGCTGCGCCGGAAACTGCCGCCGAGCCGCGCTCGTAATTTTGGACAAAGGGGTTTCGCCAAAACAATTTGCGTGGGACTTCAGTCCCACGCGCCCTGTACAATCGCGCCTGCCCGCGCCCCTAACTTATTATGCTTCCTGCCCTGCGCCATAACTTCGGCTACAAGCTGCTGGCCCTGTTCTTTGCCGTCGTACTGCACTTCTACGTCGCCGGGCTGAACAGCGCCCACGCGCCCCACATCCTCATCCTGCCGCTGTCGGTGCGGAACCTGCCGCCGAGCCTGATTCTCGGCGGGGCGGACCTGCCCTCGGTGTCGCTGACGTTGGACGGTTCTTCAGACGAGATCAACCGGCTTTCCGATACCACTGTCACAGCCTGGGTGGACTTATCCCATGCCAAATCCGGCCCAACGTCGCCGCTGCCGGTGCATATCGCCGGACTGCCGCCGAGCGTGTCGGTGGAAAACGAGCCGCCGCCGATCTCGCTGTCACTGGAACCGCGCCGCCGCCGCCAAATGCCGATTGGCGTGGATGACATCGGCACCGCGCCCGCCGGTTACTCATTCTCTGCTCCGGCCATCACGCCGCGCGAGGCAGTCGTCACCGGAACGCGCACCGCGGTCGGCTCGGTCGTGCGCCTGGCCGCGCAGGCCGACCCGGACCAGTCGCCGGGCGCTGTAGACGAAGATTTTACGATCGCCGCCCTGGACGCCTCCGGCAGCCCGGTCGGCGATGTCTCGGTGACACCGCCGACGGCCCATGTGCGTCTGGATTTGGTGCGCTCGCTGTCCCGGAAAACGCTCATTGTCAGCGCAAACGTCGTCGGCACGCTGACGGCTCCTTATCGGTTCGGCAACATTGAAGTTTCCCCGGCGACCGTGACTGCCGAAGGCCGGCCTGACCAGCTTGCCGCAATCGGGACGCTCACGACGCGCCCGATTGACGTATCCGGGGCGACCCAAGATGTCGTCCGGCGCGTCCTGCCCCTTGTCCCGGCGGGCGTCACGCTTTCGCCGTCCGGCCCGATCACCGTCACGGTTCATGTCATCGCCCCGCCGGTGACGCCGTCAATCCCCACAGCCGTTTCGCCGCCGACGCTTGCGCCGCTGACACCCCGCTAAGAGATTCAAGAAAAGAAGCTGAGGAGAGATTTGTAGTTTTATGGCCGAGAAGTTATTTGGAACCGACGGTGTGCGCGGAGTCGCGAACACCGAACTGACCCCCCTGCTCGCGATGCGGCTGGGGGCCGCCGCCGCCCGCGCTTTAGGGCGCGGCCATACGCCGCGTTTTGTCGTGGGCCGCGATACCCGCATTTCCGGGACACTGCTGGAATCCGCGCTGGCGGCGGGCCTCTGCTCCATGGGCGCCCAAGTCGTCACCGCAGGCGTTGTCCCGACCCCCGCCGTCGCCGGCATTGCCCGCATTCAGAACTTCGATGCTGGCGTGGTCATCTCCGCGTCGCACAACCCGTTCGGCGACAACGGCATCAAGTTCTTCGGCGGCGACGGCTACAAGCTCGACGATGTTTTAGAAGCCGAGATTGAAAGTCATGTGGCCGAGGTAGACGCCTGGCCGAAGCCGTCCGGCGCGGGTGTCGGCCGGCTGACTCACGATACCCACCTGTGCGATCTGTATGCCGGACATCTGGAAGACACCATGGACGGCGTGACGCTCCAAAACGTCAAAATCGTGCTGGACGGCGCAAACGGCGCAAACTCGGCGCTGGGGCCGCGGGTCGTCACAGATTTGGGGGCGGACGTGGTCACGCTTTCCTGCACCCCCGACGGCCTCAATATCAATGCGGGCTGCGGGTCGCTGCATCCCCAGGAAATGCAGCGCCGCACTGTCGCCGAAGGCGCGGACATCGGCCTGGCGTTCGACGGCGACGCCGACCGGGTCATACTGTCCGACGAAAAAGGCAGGCTGGTGGACGGCGACCGGGTGATGCTTCTGATAGGCCGCCACCTCGCCGCATCGGGGAAACTCGCGCACGGCACGGTGGTCGGGACCATTATGAGCAACATGGGTCTCGAAGCCGCACTTAAGCAGTCTGATTTGAAGCTCCTAAGAACTGCCGTCGGCGACCGCTATGTGTCGGAAGCGATGCGCGGCGGCGGGTATGTGCTGGGCGGCGAAAAATCCGGTCACCTCATCTTCGGCCATTTGACCACCACCGGCGACGGACTTTTGACCGCCCTGCAAGTCCTGAAAGTGATGCGCGAAACGGGAAAGCCGCTGTCGGAGCTTGCCAACCAGATGACCGAGTACCCCCAGGTGCTTCTCGGCGTCAAAGTCCGCGACCGTCAGACCTGGGCCTTCGACCCGGACATCCAACAGGCCATTGCGGACGCCGAGCAGCGCCTGGCAGGCCGGGGCCGGATCAATGTCCGCGCATCCGGCACGGAAAAGCTCGTGCGCGTCATGGCCGAAGGCCCCGACCAGGCCGAGATAGACACGCTCGCCCGCGACCTGATCGCGCTGATTGCGGAAAAAGTCGGGGCGTAAGAAGCCCCCCTGCCCCAATTCTGGGGAGCAATACAGAATAGGAAGCCAGCCTTGTCGGCCTTCTCCTACTCCGGCTCCCCAGAATTGGGGCGGGGGGCTTCCTCAACGCTTTCTTTGCAGACTTTCAGCCCATCAGGGTGCCGAGAATCTTATACGCCTGCTCGCCCTTCGGCTGATCGAAGTCCCCGGCGATTTCCAGGCTCAGTGCGATCGCCGAAGTGGTCGTCGCGCCTGCCTGCAAGAGCCGTTGAAACGCCGCTTTTTCCGTGCGTGGGCTGACGCCGGCAGCGGCATCCACCACAATGTAAACGCGGTAGCCAAGCTCAATCGCAGACAGCGCCGCCATCTGCACGGCGATCTCCGTGACCGTGCCGCCGATCAAAAGCGTCTTACGCCCGGTGGATTCGAGGGCCGCCTTGATGTCCGCGTTCTGGAGTGAGTCCGCCGACGTGCGGTAGTGAACGGCGTACTTTCCCAATGCTTCGCCGATTTCCGGCAGAAACTGGGCGTCGCTGCCATTGGGGTTTTTCAGACCGGAAATGACGACCGGAATCGCAAACAGGGTGGCAATTTTGCACAGCGCCCCGACGCCCTTCCGCAGCTCTTTGTATGGAACAGTCAGCGGTTTATCAGCGATCCCCGCTTCCAGATCAATCAGCAGGACCATTGCATCATTCGGATCAATTTTGAGTGTCATCAGTGTGTCTCCTTTTTCGCCTTTGGGGTCATTATTCCCCAACCCAGACCACTTCAACGCCCGGCAGCAGCGGCGGCAGGGCGCGGACCAAGATTCGCATCCCCGGCGTCTCGGTCGCGCCGTGGCCCGCATCCAGCAGCGCCAGCCCCCGCGCTTCGGCTTCCAAAAACTCATGGTGCCGAACATCGCTGGTGACATACGCTTCCGCCCCTGCCGCCTGCACGGCTTTGGCTAGCTCCGCGCCCGCGCCGCCGCAGACGGCGACCCGCGAGATCATCCGCCGGGGATCGCAGCCGCCGCACCGCAGGGCGCTGGTTTCCGCGCAGCCGAGCGCGGTTTCGACAAAACGGGCGAAGTCGGCGAGCGGACGCGGCGATGCGAGCGTACCGAGGCGCGGCAGGCGGTGTAACCCCTCTGTCCCCAGCGGCGTCACGTCTTTGAGTTCCAGGCACTCAGCCAGTGTATCGTTGATGCCGCCGGGCGCGGCATCCCAGTTCGTGTGCATTACGTACAGCGCGATGTCGTGCTTGACCAGCATCTTGACGCTCTGCGAGACCGGGTCGCCGCCGAGCCGCTTTAGCGGGTGGTAAATCAAAGGATGATGCACGGCGATCAGTTGAACCTGGGCCGAAACGGCTCGTTTCACCGCTGCCGGAGTCGCATCCAGGCAGACGCCGATTTTTCGCACTTCTGCCCCGTCCCGGTCCACCAGCAGCCCCACGGGGTCGCTGTCCAATGCGCTTTCTTCCGGGGCAAGCCGCCGCAGATTTTCCAACACCTCACTGATTTTCATCCAAACCTCCCCTGCGCCGTCGTTTCGGGTATGATACGACAGCAAGACACTGATTTGCTCCCGTTACCCACCCGGAGATAGTTATGAACCGAACACTGCCCCGCCGCGTCCTCATTGTTCCGCTTGCTATTTCACTCTGCCTGCTTGCTTTCAGCCCACTTGCCTACGCTCAAAGCGCCGATCCGGCTCCCGTCAACACCCAGTACGATCAAGCCTACCAGGCGCTGACCACAAGCGACGTGTATGTCGAGCCGGGCATCAACGGCATTGACACGCAGGTCTTGCAGCAGGCGGCGTCCCAAAGCCAGGATAACCCGCACACCCAGGTCAAAATCGCTATTCTGCGCTCGATCCCGCCCGCCTATGTCGCCGGCTTGAAACAAGCGGAAGCCACAGATCCGCAGCTTGCGGCAAAAGTCGGCGGCCATGTGCGGGCGTTTTACACGTTTCAACTCCATAAAGCCCTCAATTTAGACAAAGAGCCAGTAGTGTTGGTCGCGCTGCAAGGTCCAAACCCCGGCGTCACAGTCTGGACAACGGCTTTAGATGCGTCTGCCCGCAATGCTTTGGAACAAAAATACGCGCCGGCCATTGCTGTAAACCCACAGGATGGGACCGCCCAGCTTGCCCAGGCGACCGCTGCCGAAATCAATCAAAAGGAATACAAAGGACCTGCCATGATGCTCTGGATTGTCTTTCTCGTCGTGGTCGTCGGCATCGCCGCCCTGATCGTCAGCGCCGGACGCAAAAAGCGGCAGAACATGGCGCTGCTGCGCCCGCCCATTGATGCCCTGCGCGAGAATGTTTTGCAGGGTATCGAGTATTTAGACAACTACGGCTCCGTCCTGCCGCCGAACAACCCGGACTCGGATCAGACGCGGGCGTACCGGCAGGCGGCCTCAGCCAAGTACGAGCAGGCTGGGAAGATCCTCGACCGGGCCACTGAAACCACTGACTTATCCCGCGCCCAGGCCCTGCTGAACGGGGCGCAGGCCGATGTCCAGTCGGCCCGGACGGCCCAGGACCGGGCGCTCGGCAACACGGCCAATATCCCCGGCGACGCCGCCCTGCGCCCGCCGCCGCTGCCGGACAGCCAGCCGCAGGTGGACGCCATTCCCGCCAGGCAGCGCGGCGTGTCGTTCTTTTCGGGCCGGCCCGCGCCGGTGTCGTCGCTTGTGCCGGTGACGCTGACTTTGGGAGGCCAGAGCCGCCAGGTGCTGGTCACGCCTGATGAGGCCGATGCCCTGCGCCGGGGCGAAATGCCGCAAGTGCGGTCGTTTCAAAGTGGCGGCCAGTCCGTGCCGTGGTATGCGTACCAGGGCTACGACCCGTACCGGGACTACTGGCGCTACCAGAACAGCGGCTGGGGCAGCATGGACGGCTTTCTGGCGGGCTACCTCACGGCGGATCTGCTCGGCGACATGATGATGCCGTCTTACGGCATGGGCTACGCGCCCTATGCGTATGCGACCGATATGCCTTCTTACCAGCAGAGCTACTCCGACGGCGGGTATGGCGCCGGCTACGGCGGTGATTTCGG
The DNA here is from genome assembly GCA_965277885.1 of Capsulimonadaceae bacterium. Classification (GTDB taxonomy): domain Bacteria; phylum Armatimonadota; class Armatimonadia; order Armatimonadales; family Capsulimonadaceae; genus JANXMY01. Next base: position 3,887,966 of record CBDIDS010000003.1, read on the forward strand.
AGCGCAAGGGAGCGGTGATTTTGCGGCCCAGGGCAGCGGCTACGATACGTCGGGCTTCGACCCTGGTGCATCGGGGTCCGGTGACTTCTTCACGGACGGCAGCAGCAGCAGAGGATTTGACAGCGGAGGATTTGACAGCGGCGGCTTCGGCGGAGGTGACTTCGGGGGAGGCGGCGATGGCGGCTTCGGCGGCGATGGCGGCGGGGGAGGGGATGGCGGCGGGGGTGACGGGGGGTAAAGCGCAGCCTGCCGGCCCAAGTCATTGACGCCTGCCCGTCTAAGTGCTACAATGGGAAATGCACCCAAGCCGGCACGTCCAGTGCCGGTTCCCAATATCAATTCGCTTTTCGAGGAGACTGTATGAAGATTTGTTTCGCCCCACTTGCCCTTGCCGCCGGCCTCGCCGCTTTGCCACTGTCGGCAGCCGCCGCTCCCTCTGCCGCCCCTGTTGTCCGCATGGTGACGACCCGCGGGGTGATTTTGATCAAGCTGTACCCGAAAGACGCCCCGATTTCCTGCGCGAACTTCGAGAAGCTTGTCAAGAAAGGCTTCTATAACGGCCTGACGTTCCACCGGATTACCGATCTCGGCGCACCCGGCACCTCAAAGATCGTCCAGGGCGGCGACCCGAAAGGTAACGGCTCCGGCGGGCCGGGCTACACGATCAAAGGCGAGTTCAAGTCAAACGGCGTCCCGAACCCGCTGACTCATATCGCGGGCGCGGTCGCGATGGCCCGCACCGGCGAGCCGGACTCGGCGGGGTCGCAGTTTTATATCTGCGTCAACCCGGTCCATTTTTTGGACGGCAATTATGCCGTCTTCGGCCAGGTTATCAAGGGACTGGATGTGGCCGGACAGCTCAAAGTCGGCGACAAGATGACCAAAGTCACGCTCGTTAAATAAGCAAGCATTAGGAGATCATACCATGACAAAGCGTGTGCAGGCCCAGGTTTCGGGCCGGGTGCAGGGCGTCGGCTACCGCTACTTCGCCGCCCATGTCGCCGGGCAGCTCGGCATTGTCGGCACGGTGCGGAACACCGAAGGCGGCGGGGTGATGGCGGTCGCGGAGGCCGAAGAAGAGTCCCTGCACGAGTTTCTCAAAGCCCTGCGGCATGGCCCGCACGCCGCCGAAGTCACCGAAGTGGCGACCGCGTGGGATGAGCCGACCGGCGAGTTTTCAAGCTTCGCGGCGGTGGCCTGACCGTGCCGATGGAACATGATGCGTCTCAAAAACTCACCGAAACGCTCAGAAACGCGCTCCAAAAGCCGCTCGGCGACGGCGGCGATCTGCGGCTGACGGCGGCGCTGACCGGGCGCCACCCGGCGGAGATTGTCGAAGCTATGACCCACCTGACCCGCGCCGAGACCCTGGCGGTGTTTAACTGGCTGGACAACGCTCGTGCCGCCGAAGTCTTGGACGAGCTGCCGCCGGACACCGTCCGCTTTTTGACCGACAACGCCCCGCTCGGACGAATCACCGATCTCCTGGACCACCTGCCGATGGACGACGCCGCCGAAGTGGTCTCGGAGGCCGACCCACGCATCGCCAGGTCCCTTCTGGCCGATCTCGAAGCCCGTGCCCCGCTCGATGCCGCCGAAGTCCGCGCCCTGCTGGCGTACCCGGACGGTACCGCCGGACGCCTGATGACCGACAAGTTTGCGCGGACGTCGCCGGAGCAGACCGCCGCCGAGGCGCTGGATTACCTGCGGCGGACGGCTGAAACTCTGGAAACCATCAATGAGATTTATGTCGTTCAGCCGGACGGCTTTCTCCTCGGTGTGTTTCCCCTCCAAGCCGCCTTGACCGCTGCCCCGGAGCGGCAGGTCGGGGAATTTATGATCCGGGAGCCGATTTCCGTGTCCCCGGAAACCGACCAAAAGGACGCGGCGGCGCTGATCTCTCGCTACGACTTGCTGACCCTGCCGATCACGGACGGCGCGGGGAAGATGCTCGGCATCGTCACGATTGACGACATCATTGACGTTCTCGTGGAAGAGTTCAACGAAGAATATCTGCGGGCGGTCGGCTCGGACGCCGAAGAGCTGGAGAAAAAGTCGCCGGTGCAGATCGCGCGTATGCGTCTGCCGTGGATCCTGACGACGCTGGCGATTGAGCTTCTCGCCGGCGTCGTCATTCATGCTTTTGACAGAACGCTGACCAAGTTTATTTTGCTGGCAAGCTTCATGCCGATTATCTCCGCCATCAGCGGCAACACTGGCCTCCAGTCGGCGGCGATCATCATTCGCGGGCTGGGGTCGGGGCAGGTGACGCTCGGCGGCTGGCGTCACGCGCTCGCCCGGCAGGCCGCCACGACGCTGATTCTCGGCAGCGTCTGTGCGCTGTCGCTCGGCGTCATCGCCGGGGTCTGGGACCGGCACTGGGTTTTCGGCCTGGTCGTATTCTTAGGCATGTTCATCGCCGTCAACATCGCAGGCGTCGTCGGAACCTGTATCCCGCTGCTGTCCAAGCGGGCCGGCTACGACCCCGCCATGACCGCCGGGCCGTTTGAGACGGCTTTTCAGGATGTGATCGGCATCTCGATTTTTCTCAGCTTGGCCTCTGTGCTGCTCAACTGGCTCCGCTAAACTTGCTGCCCGTTGGCTTGACAAAACCTGCACTCTCTGCTATACTCTTCCAGCACTACTTTTCGACCGTGACCTTTAATTCCGTCCTGCGAGGCGGGGAAGGCAAGCGTCCCATCAGAACAGTCTTTGCCGACTGCCTGCTCGCCTTCCCCTCCCGCCCGACGTCTTGTGTACCGAGGCGCACTTATGCCCGCACCGACCGACCCGAACACCGCCGTGATTATGGACGCCGACGAGATGCGCCGGGCGTGGACACGCATCGCGCACGAAGTTCTGGAAAAGAACCGGGGCGTGCAGGATTTGGTCATTGTCGGCATCCTCCGCAAAGGCGGCCCTTTGGCCCGCCGCCTCGCCGATACTATCGAGCGCATTGAAGGCACACCTGTTCCCTGCGGCGTCCTCGACATTTCTTTGTACCGCGATGACTTTCGCACTTACCAGCCCCATGTCGGCACGACTCAGATCCCCTTTGACATTGAAGGCAGGCGGCTTGTTCTGGTGGACGATGTCGCCTTCACCGGCCGCACCGTCCGCGCGGCTTTGGGTGCCCTGGTAGACTTAGGCCGCCCCGCCGTCACTCAGCTTGCCGTTTTGGTAGACCGGGGCCACCGCGAGCTGCCGATCCGGCCCGACTACGTCGGCAAGAACCTTCCCACGGGCAAGCGTGAGTTTGTGAAAGTCTTTCTGCAAGAGCTGGACGGCGAAGACAAAGTTGTTATTCACAAAGAGGCGGGGATATGAAGACGAACCGCGGCCGGGTGCGAGGGCGTAAACGCCCTCGCTGGGGGGCGAAGCGCCAAGCCGCCACCTGCGTGGCGGAAGAGTTTGTACAATCTTGTTCCTGCCCCGCGCAGGCGGGTCATTGGCGTCCGCGCCCCCCAGCGACGCCGTTTACGGCATCGCACACGCCCTCGGCTGTTGTTGCCGCGCTTCTTGCTCTCACGGGGGTTTCTGCATGAGGCGAAAAGACCTGCTGGATTTACAGAGCCTCAGCGCGGACGAGATCACTTATCTTCTCGACACGGCGCAGTCGTTCAAAGAGATTGTGACGCGGCCTGTCAAGAAAGTGCCGACCCTGCGCGGGAAATCGGTCGCGACCCTCTTTTTCGAGCCAAGCACCCGCACACGGACCTCGTTTGAGGCGGCAGCGAAGATCATGTCCGCCGATACCTACAGCCTGACGGGGACGACCAGCAGCGCGGTCAAAGGCGAGTCTCTGAAAGACACAATGCTGACGCTGGACGCCATGGGCATTGATGCGTTCGTCATTCGGCACTCGTATAGCGGGGCAGCCAAGCTCGCAGCGGAGTATGTCCCGAACAAGCCGGTCATCAATGCCGGCGACGGGACGCATGAGCATCCGACCCAGGGCCTTTTGGATTTATTGACCATACGGCAAGTCAAGGGCCGAATCGAGGGCCTGACCGTCGCGATTGTCGGCGACATCCTGCACTCGCGGGTTGCCCGCTCCAACATCTGGGGGCTGGCCGCGATGGGGGCGAATGTCCGGCTCATCGCCCCGCCGACCCTGCTGCCTGCCGACGCCGATCAATTGCCGGTCACCGTCTACACCAATCTGGAAGCAGGACTGGAAGGCGCTGATGTCGTCAACATCCTGCGTATCCAGCTGGAGCGCCAGGACTCGGCGTTCTTCCCGTCGGTCCGCGAGTATGCCCGGCTGTTCGGAGTCAGCCGCGCAAAGCTTGCACACGCCGCGCCGGACGTCACGGTCCTGCACCCCGGCCCGATGAACCGGGGGGTCGAGATCGCCTCGGCGCTGGCCGACGACCCGGAAATCGCCGTCATCACCGACCAGGTGACAAACGGCGTCGCCGTTCGCATGGCGGTTTTATTCTGGCTGATGGGTGCGCCCGCGCCGTAAGAGTAAAAGACCGTAAGAGTGAAAAACCGTAGGAGTTCAACATGAGTCTCGCCCGCGTCCTGCGCTATCTCGCCGGCCTTTTTCTTGCCAGTGTTCTTTTGTTTATTCTTTTGCCGCTTGTCGGCATCCCGCCGTCGAAGTTCCTGCCGCCGAACCTCGCGTATGCGAAGGCAGACGGGCTTGCGCCGGGGCGCGTCACGAAAAAGGAAGTCCAGCCGACCGGCAACCCGTTCAAAGTCGGGGACCATATTTATCTGGTGGACTACCAGTTTTTAGCGCCCGATCCGCTGACACGCGGCGAAACAAAGCCCGGTCCCAAGCAGCTCCATAGCGGGCAAATCCGTGTGGATGAAACCGTCTGGGGCGATGCGGACCATCCGAACCACAGCGGCATCCAGCCGGGCCAGCTTGTCCGTATCCGGTACGATAAAACCTACCCGGACATCAACGGCATTGACGAAATCGGGCGCGGCTGCGGCCCCGGCTCAAACATTCTCAGCGGCTGGATACTGTTCCTGGTGCTGGATTTAGTCCTCGGTTATCTCTTGATGATGCTGGTGTTGGAGCGGTTCGGGGCGAAAGAGAATATTTGAACCCAACCCGGCACAAGTGCCAGGGTAGGTTCCTAACATTATGACCACACTTCTCAAAAATGGCCGCGTCGTGGACCCGGCCAACAGCCGCGACGAGATTGCTGATGTTCTCATCGGCGCGGACGGTCTGATCGCCGAAGTCGGCCCCGATCTCAGCGTAGCCGACGGCGTTACTGTCATAGACTGCACGGGCCTTGTCGTCACGCCCGGTCTGATAGATATGCACGTCCACCTGCGCGTTCCCGGTCAGGAGTACAAGGAAGATGTCCAATCGGGAACGGCGGCGGCAGCAAACGGCGGCTTCACGGCGGTTGCCTGTCAGCCAAACACGTCCCCGCCGATTGACAACGCAAGCGTCGTGCAGGACATCCACCGGCAGGCCGTCGGCGCGTCCGCGCGGGTTTACGTTGTCGCGGCAGTTTCCAAAAGTTTGAAGAACACCGAGCTGACCGAGATGGCGGATTTGAAAGACGCCGGCATTGTCGGCATCGGCGACGACGCTTACCCCGTCCAGAACGCCCTGTTCCTGCGCCGGGCCATGCAGTACTGCGCCATGCTGGACTTGCCGTATGTCGCCCACTGCGAAGACAAAGACCTGACCGCCGACGGCGTGATGAACGAAGGCTATGTTTCCACTGTGCTGGGCCTGAAAGGCATTCCGCGCGGGGCGGAAAACATCGGCACATCGCGGAATATTATGATGGCCCAGGCGACCGGCTGCCGCCTGCACATCCTGCACGTCAGCACCAAAGAAAGCGTTGAGATTATCCGCCACGCCAAAAGTCTCGGCGCACCCATCACCGCCGAAACCTGCCCGCAGTATGTCGCCCTGACCGACGAGGCGTGTTATGGCTACAACACCAACGCCAAAATGTCGCCGTCTTTGCGTACTTCTGCCGACCAGCTTGCGGTCATCGAGGGCCTCCAAGATGGCACACTTGATGCCATCGCGACCGACCACGCGCCCCATGCGCCGCACGAAAAGGAGCAGGAGTTCGCCCTGGCCCCATTCGGAATGCTCGGTCTGGAAACCTCGCTCGGTCTCGTCGTGACACATTTGGTCAAGCCGGGCCATCTCACGCTGCCCCAGATGGTCGAAAAGATGTCCGTCGCGCCTGCGAAGATTATGGGTGTCCCCGGCGGCAGCTTAACCGTCGGCGCACCCGCCGACATCACCGTCTTCGACCCGGACGCCGAATGGACCGTGGACGTATCAAAGTTCAAGTCCAAGTCCCGCAACTCGGTCTTGAACGGCGTCACGCTGACCGGCAAGCCGATGATGACCTTTGTTGGCGGGCGGCGGATGACCACGGAATGAATTCCGAGGCTCGGATAGAACAGTGTCGAAGCGACACAAGAACAAGACCGCGCGAAACTATCTTCCGTCGCCACGACGGTGGTTTTCATAGCCTCGGAATGAATTCCGAGGCTCCTGTTCCTGGGAAAACAACATGGCACAATCGCCTGAGTTACAAGCCTTGATCGCCAAATATCGCTATCATGCTGAGTTTTAGGAACGCGATTTAACCGACATTAACCAGCAGCCTCATCCTGACGCTGACTTGCTCATCCATTTGGTTGCGAGGGTAGGCAGCCCCGACGAACTGGATTTGCTTGTCCAATCAGGCGCAAGGGTAAACGCCCCTGGGGACATGGGATTTACTCCTTTGCACAATGCAGCAGGAACCGGACGTATCAAAGTGGCTAAGAAACTGCTCGCGCTGGGTGCTGACCCAAGAGTACGAAATGAGTGGGGCCAGACGCCGGAAGAAACAGCTCTCAACGGCGGCTACGCCGAGGTCGCTCAACTTCTAAAGCGCCATAAGTATCGCAAGTAATTGACTATGACACACGCACATCTCGTCCTTGCGGACGGCACAACTTATACAGGAACGGCGTTCGGCGCGTCTGGGACGACCGTGGGCGAAGTCGTGTTTAATACGGGCATGACGGGCTACCAGGAGATCCTGACCGACCCTTCCTACGCCGGGCAGCTCGTCGCGCTGACCTATCCCATCATCGGCAATTACGGGGTCAACCCGGACGATTTCGAGTCCCGGCGGGTTCAGGTGTCGGGCTTTATCGTGAAAGAACTGGCCGATGCGCCGTCCAACTGGCGCTCGACGGGGACACTGGACAGCTTCCTTCAAACCCACAATGTCGTCGGCATTGCGGGCCTCGACACGCGGGCGTTGACCCAAAAGCTGCGGTCGGTCGGCGTGATGATGGGTGCGATCTCGTCGGAAGCGACGCCTGCGGAACTCATCGAGCGGCTAGCCGAGTCGGCAGGCTACGCCGATGTCAACTTCATGGCCCAGGTGACGACCGACGCGCCGTACCTTTGGCCGTCGGCATTAGAGACAACTAAGTACAAGATCGCGCTTTTGGACTGCGGAGTCAAGTTCAATATCCTGCGCTCGCTGGCGTCGCTCGGCGTGGAAACGACTGTATTTCCCGCGTCTACGCCTGCCGAAGTCATACTCGCGACCAACCCGGACGGCATCTTTTTGTCGCCCGGCCCCGGCGACCCGGCCCTGCTCGGCGACATTGTAAACACCGTGCGGACCCTGGCCCACGCCAAGCCGACGATGGGGATTTGTTTGGGGAACCAGCTTATCGGCTGTGCGTTCGGCGGACATACGTTTAAATTGCCGTTCGGGCACCGGGGCGCGAACCATCCCGTCAAAGATTTGGAGTCGGGCCGGGTCATTATTACGTCCCAGAACCACGGCTACGCGCTGGCCGCCGACGGCTTCAATGACGCCGAGATTGAAGTCTGGCAGATCAACCTCAACGACGGCACGGTGGAGGGCCTGCGGCACAAGACACTGCCGATTTTCACGATCCAGTACCACCCGGAAGCGTCCCCCGGCCCCGCTGACAGCCGGGGCTATTTCGCCCGGTTCTTGCAGATGATTGACGAGCATCGTGCCTAACGCGATCCGCTGGCGTCTGGGACTTGTCTTCTTGTGCGTCGCCGTTCGCTTGGTTGCGCTCAACGCCGACCCGCCGCCCTGGCTGTCATGGAGTACGGGGCTGTACACCGACGAGGGCTACTACACGCTTGATGCCCGGCATGAAGCCTTGTTTGGAACGCCCGCGCCCGGCAACTTCCACGACCGGCTGCTGTCGCCGCTTCTCAGTATGATGCAGCAGGGCGTGTTCGCCGTCTTCGGGGTGGGGCTGCTGCAAGCGCGGCTGCTGTCCGTGGCCTTCGGCCTTTTGACGATTTGGGTCTTTTGGCTGGCCCTGCGCCGGGCTTACGACCTACGCACTGCCGACTTCGGGGCGTTATTTCTCGGCCTCGCGCCGCCGTTCGCGCTGTATAACCGGCTTGCGCTTCAGGAAACGCCGACGGTCTTCTGGCTTGTCCTGGCGTTCTGGCTGTGGACGCAGCCGGGTCGTCTTGGACAGTTTTTGAGCGGCGTTTCACTCGCGCTGGCGTGCGTGTTCAAGGGTCTCGCAATAATCGCGCTGCCGGTGCTGCTGCTTGGCCCCCCCGCCCGAATTCTGGGGAGCCATACGGAGAACAGCAAGAAAAGTATAGGAAGCTCCTGCTTACTCTGGCTCCCCAGAATTGGGGCGGGGGGGCTTCTGCTCCTCTACTTTGCGCTCTGGTACAGCCCGCATCACGCCGAGCTATCGCGCATGGCGGCGTTCTATAGACTGCATCAGATGCAGCCGCATTCGCTGGTCAGTCTGGGGCTGAGCATCAAACGCGGCCTGATCGGCGGCGAGCGCGGGGTATTCCCGTACCTGCTGGCTTTGCTGCCCGTACCGTGCCTGCTGGCCGCACGAGCGTTGGAACAGTGGCGGCAGTGGACGCAGGCCGACAAGTATCTCGCGCTCTGGCTGGGCGGCGGCCTGCTGTTCTGCCTGCTGTCGTCGTATGCGCCGAGCCGGTACTATGTCCTGTTCCTGCCGCCGCTGGCCGGTCTCGCCGCGCGGAGTGTCACGAACTGGCCGCGAACGGCTCGGATCGCTGCTGTCGCTTTGTTCCTGTTCACGAGCGGCGTTTGGTTCGGCCCGGCTTGGGCTGATCGAAGCGACGCACGAGCGGATGCAGGCCGGATGCTGACCCGGCTTCTGCCGCCGGGAAGCACGGTTGTCGGCGAGTTTGCCCCTGCGCTCTGTTTAGACACGAAATTTGCGTCTGCGCCGGTGCAGCCGGGTTTATCAAACGACGACCGGCCCGTCGAGCGCCTGAACGCGGCGGCGGCTGTCGTCACCCGCACGCCGTTTTGGGAACACTGGTGGCAGTCGCGCTATCCGCAGATTGTGCAGCCGTCGCACCGCATCGCGACCTTCACGCTCGGCGGCTCGCGCCGCTATGTCGTCGACGTCTACCGGGTAAAATAGGCCACTATGCTCAAAACCAGCCTTCGGTCTCTGCTGTCGATCACTGTTGTCGCTGCGGGCATCATGCACTTTGTCGCCCCGGACAAGTTCACGAAAATCGTGCCGGACTGGCTGCCCGCCCCGCGTGCGCTCGTTTATGTCAGTGGTTTTTTTGAGATCGCGGGCGGCCTCGGCCTGTTTCTGAAACAAACCCGAACCCTCGCGGCGTGGGGGCTGGCCGCGCTGTTCGCCGCCGTGTTCCCGGCGAACGTCAACATGGCCGTGCATAAGATCTACACCGATAATCCGTGGATACTGTGGGGACGCCTGCCGTTTCAGGGCGTCTTGATCGCCTGGGCCTGCTGGTTCACACGCCCCGATAGCACAGAAGCAACCAAATGACACTGGATGAGCTTTATCCATACTGGGACGACTCGCATCAGGAGTTTGTCGAAACGGTCGCCGGGCTGAAAGAATGGCAGCTTGAAACCGTGCCGGGTCCGGGCGGGCGGTCTTTGCACGAAATCCTGCTCGGTTTTCTGCGGGCCGAGCGCTACTGGGTGGGGCATCTGGTTTCCGGTTACCCTGAATACCGTCCGCAGGCCACTGACTTTCCCGACGGCCCGGCGCTGGCCGAAGCTCTCAAAGCGACGCGGGCCGTTTCCGCGCAGGTGCTGGCCCCGCTCGGCCCTGACGGCCTCCGCGCTGTGCGAACCGTTCCCGGCGACCCGGCGACCAACCGCTATGAGACCAACCGGCCCATCGGCTGGCTCTTCTGGCAAGTCGTGGAGCTGGAAATCTTCTGCCGAGGCCAGATCGCGCAGCGCTTAGAAGACGAGAAAGCGCGAGGCTGACTATGTGGAGCAAGCCGATTGAAGTGGTAGACGCTGACCCGGCATGGCCCGTGCTGTTTGCCGAAATTGCGGCTCGTGTCCAGGCCGCGTTTGAAGATGGCCCGCTGACCCGCATTGAACACATCGGCAGCACATCGGTGCCGGGCCTGTCCGCGAAGCCCATTATAGACATAGATGTCGTGATACCAAGCCGCGCTGACCTGCCGGAAGCCATCCGGCGGCTGGCAGCCCTCGGCTATGAGCATCAGGGCGATTTGGGAATTACAAGCCGCGCGTCGTTCGGACAGCCCGAAGGCACGCTGCGTCACAACCTGTACGTCTGCGCCGAAGACAGCCCAGAACTGCGCCGCCATTTGGCGTTCCGTGATTACCTGCGGACGCACCCGGACGACGCCCGGCGCTATGCCGAACTCAAGTGTGCGCTTGCGGCCCGCCACGATAACAACATTGACGGCTATGTGAACGGCAAGGCAGACTTTGTTAAGGGCATACTGGAAAAAGCGAACGCGGAAGCATAAATGGACGAAGTCGAAATTGCTGATTATGACTCGCGCTGGCCGGAACTCTTCGCGGCGGAAGCCGAAGAACTGCGTCCGGCGTTTGGCACGGCATTAGTCGCGATGGAGCATATCGGCAGCACGTCCGTCCCCGGCCTTGCCGCGAAGCCTGTGGTAGACATTCAGGCCGTCGTGCGCTTGCTTTCTGAGATGAACGCCGTGACGCCGCGCGTGATCGGACTTGGCTGGACGCAGGGGGTTTTCGCGCCCGACGCGATGCGCCGTCTGTACTTCAAGAAATACGGCGCAGGCAGCGTCCGTACCCACCAGTTACACGTCTACGAGGCGAGCCATCCCGTCGCCGCCGCACACCTGCTGTTTCGCGATTACCTGCGGACGCACGAAGAAGAAGCACGGCACTATGAAGCCTTGAAGCGCGAGCTTGCGGTCCGCTTTCGAGCTGACCGCTTGGGCTATAACATTGCGAAGACAGGCTACATAGAAGCGGTCGTCGCAAAGGCGCGGGAGCAGATGCATGGATGAAGTCGTCCTTGCCGCCTATGACCTATCCTGGCCGGAGATATTTGCCGGCGAAGCGAAGGCCATCCGGCAGGCGCTTGGAGACGTGCTGGTCGGCGTTGAGCATATCGGCAGCACGGCGGTTTCGGGCTTGTCTGCAAAGCCGATTATTGACCTGCTGGTGGCGGTGCGCTCGCTGCCGGAAGCACGGGCGAGGGCGGTTCCGGCGCTGGAAGCGCTCGGCTATAACTGCCGGGGTGAGAACGGCATCCCCGGACGCTTGTTCTTTCGCAAAGGGCTGGTAGAGTTCAAGCGGACACATCATCTGCATCTTGTCGAAGCCGGGCATGAGCAGTGGACTTCCATGCTGCTGTTTCGGGATTACCTTCGGTCTCATCCAGGCGACGCGCGGCGGTACGAAGAACTCAAACGCGCCCTCGCCGAGAAGTTTCGGGACAGCCGCGCGGCGTACACGAACGGCAAAGCGGATTTTGTGCAGGCTGTGCTGGTGAAAGCAAAGAATAGCCTGCCCGGAGGGGGCGGGTATTAAGAACCCGCGAAGTCGGCGCCCGCGAAGGCGGGCATTTGCTTTATAAAGCATAGGGGGCAGCCCCCATGCGACGTGTTTTATTATGTCCCAAATTTACGCCGCCCGCTGGGTGCTGCCGATGGATGCGCCGCCGATGGAACACGGCGAAGTCGTGGTCGAAGACGGCCTGATCGCTGCGGTCCGCACCCGGCAGACTCCGGCGGCGGAGTGCCGGGACTTCGGCGACGCCGTGCTGCTGCCGGGTTTGGTCAACGCGCACTCCCACCTCGAATACACCGCTCTGCGGGGCTTTCTAGAAGACGTGCCGTTTTTCCCCTGGGTCCGCGCCCTGACAGCCGCGAAGGCGTCTTTCACTGCCGACGACTGGCTCTGGTCCGCCCGCCTGGGCGCTCTCGAATGCGCGGCGTCCGGGATCACGACGCTTGGCGACAATACGGATGCCGGGGTCACGATGCGCGTCTTGTCCGAGTCCGGCCAGCGCGGCATCGTCTACCAGGAGCTGTTCGGGATTGACGACCGCGAGCCGGTCGGCCCGATCATGGAAGCGCTCCAAGCCAAGATTGCGGCACACAAAAGATACGCCTCAGACCGGGTCGGCGTCGGCGTTTCCCCGCACGCGCTGTATACCATCCGCCCGGCGCTGTTCGCGGAAATCAATGCCTTTGTTGCCGCCGAACATTTGCCGGCTTCTATCCACATCGCCGAGTCGCCCGCCGAGAGCGCTTTAACTGAGCGCGGGGAAGGCCCATTCGCCGAGATGTACGCCCGGCGCGGCATCATCTGGAATATGCCCCGCCAAACTCCGACCGAGTATGCGGCCTCACTGGGAGCGCTCGGCCCAAGTGCGCTGGCTGTCCACTGCGTTCACCAAACCGCTAACGACATCGCGCTTCTTGCCGAGACAGGGGCGGCAATCATCCACTGCCCCAAATCCAATGCCAAACTGGGCGCGGGCATTGCTCCGCTTTCGCGCTGGCTGAGAACTCCCGGCCTGCGGGTCGGCCTCGGCACGGACAGCGCCGTGTCCAACAATGCGCTGGATTTGTGGGAAGAAATGCGCTTTGCCCTGCTTGTGCAGCGGGCGCATCTGGAAGACGCCGAAGCCGTCACCGCGCGGGATGTCCTGCGGCTTGCGACCCTGAGCGGGGCGGAAGCGATGGGATTATCGGCTCGCATCGGCTCGCTGACCCCCGGCAAACGCGCCGATCTGATTGCCGTCAGTCTCACTCAGCCGCACCTGGTTCCTGCGACCGATCCCTACGCCGCTTTGGTTTATTCCGCCCGCGCTTCCGACGTTCTCTTCACCCTTTGCAATGGCAATGTCATCTATGACAGCGGCGGCTGGCCGACGCTCGACAAGTCCGCGATCTTCGAGAACGCGCGGACGGCTCGCGCTAAACTGCCTGCGCCGACATCTTCCGCCGCTGCGCCAGGGTAAGAGCGCCTGCGCCCAGGGCCGCCAGCAGGCCGAGGGAAACCGCGGTTGAGGCTTCGGGAACCGGGCTGCTTGAATTGGTGACGGTGGCATACAGGCCCGTCGAGTCATTGAAATAGGCGCCGTTGCCGTAGCCGACCACAAAGTCCAGCGTGTCACCTTTGGTCAGGGCCAGTGAAGAGGAGGCCAAAGAAGCGGTGTTGCCGCCGCCGTTGACGTTGATGCCGCCGTTTGCGAGCGCCGTACCGTCCAGCAAAACGTGGACATCGGTTGTCGTGGGATTGGAGTCAACGCCGCTGAAGCTGCTGGAAAAAGAATAGGTTGAAGTCGTCGGCGCGGTGAACCGCAGAACACTGTATTCTCCGTTGGGGCCGGGGTGGAGGTCAAGCTGACCCGGCACGACTGTGATGGACGTGTTGCCGTTGACATTGACGAAGTTAGTATTTGAGACATCTTTCGTGATGTAAGGAAAGCCATTGTCGGGGCCGGCCCAGCCCTGGACTGCGCCGCTGACATTGCCGGTGAACGTATACGTCTGGGTATTCAGCGAGAATGGGCTGCCGAGCGAAGCCTCCGTCCCGTAGCTGAAAACGCCGCCGTCGAGCGGGCTGGCGTTCGCGGTCGTGGAAAAATCCGCCGAAGCATCGTAAACGTGCTGCGCGGCGGCAGGAAGCGCGGCTGCAAGGCTGCCGCCAGTGAAAAGCGCCAGCGTGAAAGCGGCTTTGCATGTGGGGTGCATGGTCGATAATCCTTTACGAAGTCATACAGTGTGAGCGATGAAAAACGACTCGGTACAGCAGGAGTCGGGGGCAGCACGGCGAGGAAGTGCTTGAGGCCGCCGCGAAGACGTTATAACCGATTTTCCGCGTTTATGTCAAGAGGCAGGGATACGATTTCACTCAGGGAGGGGAAGAGCCGGTGTTTGTCGAACTCTACCCGCCTATGGCAGCAAAAACGAAAGCGGAGCGGGCGGGGACAGAAGGCGAGAAGCACCTAGGGAAAACCGGCGGGCGGGGCGGGGACGGCGCGACTGGGGCAGTGACGTTCTTCGCGGGCCTGCTCATCGCGGCTTATTTGTTTTGGACCAACCCCGATCCCAAGTCGCCGGAAGCGTACTGGTACATCAACACGGCCCTGTGTCTCTGGGTGCCGCTGGTCATTATTCTGCTGTTTTTGAAGCAGGAGCCGAGCCAGTTCGGGATGACGCGCGGCGACCGCCGTCTTGGATTGAAGTGGACTCTCATCGCCTGGGTCGGCATGACATTGATTTTGGCCGTTGTCGCTTCCATTCCGTCGCTTCGAGCGCAGTTCCAGTCTCAGTACCTGTATGGGCGTCTGTCGGAGCCGCTGTCGGGGGTCGGGCCTGTCTTTTTCATGCAGCACGTCAACCTGAAAGCGCTCGTATATTACGAGCTTGCAATGGGGTTTTATATGTTCTGCTGGGAGTTCTTTTTTCGCGGCTTTCTCCTGTTCGGCCTGCAAAAAAGCTTTTTACGCACCTGGGGGGCGGTGATTGTTCAAGCTTTGCTGTTTGCGCTTCTGCACTGGTCGTATGTTCAAAGCGCGTCCAAGCCGCCGGTGGAAGTCCTGAGCGCCATTCCCGGCGGGGTCATTCTCGGCATTCTCGCGCTTCGCACCCGCTCGTTTCTCTACGGCTTCCTCGCCCACTGGGCGATTTCCCTGACGCTGGACGTAATTTTGCTGGCTCCGTTTATTTTTCATCATTTTGGGTAAGAACATCCTGACCCCTATTTCGGATATTTAATTTCAGCACTTTTTCTTAGGAGACACATCGCTTATGGAGACATTGCGGATCGAAACCAGCCTGCGGCGCGAGGAGGACATCCCCGTGCTGGATGTCACCGGCGAGATTGATATTTACACGACGCCTCAGTTTAAGGAAGCCGTCTCGGCGGCGATTGACCAGAACAAGCCCGCGATTGTCATCAACATGGCGAACGTCACTTACATGGACAGCAGCGGCTTCGGGACGCTTCTCTCGGCCACCAAGCGCCTGCGCCCGCTCGACGGGGCCTTATATCTGTCGGGCTGCAACGAAGCCATTCAGCGGATGCTCCAAATTACCCGTCTGAACACGATCTTCGGCGTCTATGCCACCGAAGCCGAAGCCCTCGCCGCTGCAAAAGCCTCCCCTGCCGAAATCGCCTCAGCCGCGCCGGTTGCGGCTTAGTTTTGTGCCGGGCGACTAAAGTCACGGCAACAAAAGCACAAAGTCCGCCTTCGCGCACTCGGAACTCCGTATTAACCTGCGAAGGCAGGTTTCGTGCTTTTGTTGCCGTGACTTTAGTCGCCCGCTCTTCGTTTTCTCCTCTTGATGCCTGCGGCAGAAACAATCCCCGCCGATGTTCCCAGTGCCAGGCACAGCCCGTACAATCCCACCCGAAATGCCGTCGGCTCATAGCGCATCTCCATCGGATTATTCACCGCACTGAGGCTTTGCTGCCTTGCTGTCAACGTCAGTGTACGGAAGATGTCCGGCCCTTCGGTGAGTGCTACCGTCTCGTCGTAAAAATAGGCGTGCCAGCCAGGATACCACTGGTCGGCGATTACTAACTGCCGAGGCCAAAGCTCTTCCGTATAAAGCTTTACCCGTGTTGGTCCCTCCGAAGCCGTTGTTTCTAAGATTTTGCCTTCATCGTCACGCTTTTCTCCGATCACGCGCACACGCGGCAGCGCGGCTTTGTCCTCGTACACATAATTCCCTGCGTCCTGAAATACCGGCTTCAGGCCCGGTAATGGCGTTTGCGTGACAGCGAAACGCGCTCCGGCCTGCCGTGCTTCCGGCGATAGGAAGCCGTTGGTGAAGACCAAGTTGCCGTTCTCCGGTGGGGCGGGGGAGCCGCCATCCATCGCGCCGGCAAACTCGAAATACTGCCCTGTCAAGAGCGAGTCGTAACCCTGCGTATCGTCGAGGCCGTAGACCATCGCCGAGTTCGGCGGCAGAATGGCCGGCGGCGGCTCATACAGCGGCCAATGCTTGTTAATCGGCATGATGCGCCCCTCGGCTTTGTGGGCTTGCAGGAACGCAATCAGCGGCGTTACGGGATACACTGCCGACGGCGGGGCGGTGCGATTAAAGCCGTAGCCGGACGCCAGCAGGTCAATCGCCGTCAGGATGACTAACGCGCCGCCGAGCCGCGAGGCCGTTAAAGTGCCGCGACGACACAGCCAAACAGCAGCGGCAGCCCCCAGCAATATCCCGACCGGCAGACGCCACAAGTCACTTTCAGGCGCGAGGTTTGCCGCGAGTGTCCCTGCCGGATACTTCGTGTTAATCCAAGCCGCGGTGAACGCGAACAGGCAGACTGCCAGAATGCCGAACACTGCGGCTGATTTGCCGAGCGCTTTCACGTCAAAACGGCGCAGCAAACTGTCCAGACCGACCGCCGCCAAAACGGGCAGGCAGAACGACCACAGCACGAGAATACGCCCCGGCGAGCCGGTCTGCGCCCAGCCGGGAAGGCCGAAGAACAGCACGGCGTTCAGCGGCGTCCCTAGCGCCAGCAGCAAAGACAGCAGCGCCGAGAGAGCAAAGAAGCGGGTGACTGCTGATACTCGCCAGGTCATCACAAGCCCGGCAATCGCCAGCAGGAGCGTCAGTACCCCAACATAGCAGGCATTTTCCAGGTACGCGCCGGGGCCGCCGTTCGTGCCGATACCCCAATAAGAACCGCGCGTAGGACTGCCGAAGAAGCCCGGCGCAAGCAGCGTCACCAAGTTCACCGGCGGCACGGCGAGCCGCACATACCCGGAATAGGCCGCCAAGCTGACGGCGCCTCCTGCCCGGTGCGACATCCGCGACAGCTCAATCGCCGGCAGAAGCTGCGGCGCGGCCAAACCCAGCATCAGCACGACAGCCAGAAGCGCGGCACCGGTTAGCGGCTTCCACTGTGATTTGAGCAGCGGCAGAACACGAAACAGCGCGTAGGCGACGATCAGTGCGAGGCAGTAAAACGCGATTTGAAGATGGCCCGCCAGCAGCATCAAACCAAGACACAGGCCAAGCCAAACCGCCCGCAGCGCGGTCGGACGCGCGGCGGCGCGGTCTGCGAGAAGTAAGGCCAGCGGAAGCCAGCACGAGACGCACAGAAATGTCGGCAGCTCCAGCCACGCCACCTGCCAGTGGCAGAGCTGCCAGGCGACCGCGCCCAGCAGCGCGGCAGGCCGGCCCACCCCTATTGCGCGTGAGCGCAGGAAGCCGTACATAAAGATGCCGGTCAGAAAGAGGTGCAAAAGAACGCTGACGCCGAACGCGCGGGCGACGGGCAAAATGCAGAACAGCAGATTGAAGGGATAAAAGACCGCCGACTGGGAGTTTGCCACAAACGGCGTCCCGCAGAACTGATGCGGGTTCCAGAGCGGCAGATAGCCCGATTTCAGCGTCTGCGCCGCGAACAAGCGCCACGGATAAAACTCTGCCATGCCGTCCCACATCAGCGGGTTCCACGGGACCTGGGAGCTGGGGTCTGCCGTGCGCCACGGCGCGATGTCTTTGAGGAGATCGGCCGGCAGGAACACGTCGCCGCCGAAGACGACCGGAGCCAGCAGAAGACAGGGCGTGAGCGCGAGAAAGAGAAAGGGCAGAATCCGGGAGAAAGACGGGAGAAATCGCTGCATAGGCGGCTACTGCAAGTAAGTGAGGTTGCGGCGGGCGACATCGTTGCCGTGGTCTTGTTCGAGAACGCGGGCAAACTCCGCTTTCGCTTCCTCGTACCGGCCCAGCATGGTATACGTCAGGGCGAGATCGTTCCGGGCCAGCACACTGCCGGGCGCAAGCAGGGCGGCCCGTTCCAGCGCAACCAGCGACTCCTCAAACTGGCCGATGAACCCCAGCACCAGACCCATTTGATGATTGGCTTCCGGGTCGTCCGGGTTCTCATCCAGCAGCGCCTGGAACTCCGCTTTCGCTTCTTCGTAACAGCCTTCGAGCTTGTGGGCGATCCCGCGTTCCAGCCGCTCCTCCTGCGTTCCCATTACTTGTTACTTCCTATGCTGTGCCTGGTTATTCCAAGATTTGGCCCGGCGCAAGGCGTGCGCCTCTGGCCCAGGCATCGGCGGCCATGCGTCCTTTGGATTCCGGCTGGACTTCGCGCAGACGCAGCGCCCCCCTGCTTGTCGTAATAGTTATACCACCGCCGCCGAGTGTTTCAATCGTACCAACAGCACCAAGACCACTTTCAGTGACTTCCGTGCGCCAGATTTTCAGGCGCTTCCCCTGCACCAGCACATACGCGCCGGGCTTCGGCGTCACTCCGCGCACCAGATTGTGCAGCTCTTCAGCCGGACGCGACCAATCCAGTTCGCCGATGTCCGGCGGCAGCGACGGTGCCAGCGTCACAAGCGCCTCGTCCTGCGGCACACGCAGGCAGTCGCCGGCGGCAATCGCGGCGAGCGTCTGCATCAGCAGTTCCGCCCCGACTTCGGACAGCTTAGTTTCTAGTTCCCCTAAATCGGCGATTTTATCCAAATCCAATGACGCCTGCTGCAAGATGTCGCCGGTATCGAGGCCCGCATCCATCCTCATCGTCGTGACGCCCGTTTCTTGATCGCCTGCCATCAGCGCGTACTGCATCGGAGCCGCGCCGCGCCACCGGGGGAGCAGTGAGCCGTGGACATTGATGCAGCCAAGCGGGGGGATATCAAGCATTCGCTGGGGAATAATCTGGCCGAACGCGGCGACGACTATTATGTCCGGCGCAAGATCACGCACGACTTGAACAAACTCTTTCGCCCGCACTTTCTCCGGCTGGAACAGCGGCAGATTAAGCGCTAGCGCGGCGGCTTTCACCGGCGAGACCGACAGCTTCCCGCCCCGCCCCTGCGGCTTGTCGGGCTGGGTGACGACGGCGAGTATGTCGTAGTCGGGCGAAGCTTGAAGCCGATGGAGGGATGGGACGGCGAACGGCGATGTTCCGATGAAAAGTAGGCGCATGATAACTTTGAAGTGGGACTTGGCGGAAGGCGATGGCGTGAACGACCCTGGGGCAAGCCCCAAGGGCTTCTGCGTTGCCTCTTGACGCCGCCCTGGTGTGACGTCGGGCCTTGCAGGTCGTGGGCGGCTCCCCGGTTTCGCGGGCGTTCGCCTTCGAGAAAAGCATTTTCGGATGATCCTGAGCGTCTGCGCCCCCCAGCGAGGGCGCAAGTTCCTGACCGACGGGGCAAGCCCCGTGGCTTCAAGAGTGGTGAACGCCTTCGCTGGGGGGCGAAGCGCTAAGCCGCCACCTGCTGCACTGCCAGACCCGGAGGGGGTGGCGGAAGAGTCCGAGTTATTTTCCTGTCCCGCGAAGGCGGGACCTTAGCGACTACGCTCCCCAGCGACGGCGTTTACGCCATCGCCCTCAAACGCCCGCTTTATCCTTATTATACTCATCAATTATACTCATCACTCCCGATTATGCTCATCACTCCCGCGTCTGCGGCCTGACCCCGGCTGCTTCCTCGTCTTCCAGCTCATCTTCCGTCACCCAATGCAGGGAGGCCGGATCGGCGTGGTCAATGAACAGAATGCCGTCCAGGTGGTCATTCTCGTGCTGGATCACCCGCGCGGTCAGCCCCTCGCCGCGTATCCGCACCGGCTTGCCGAACTGGTCCATGCCTTTGACCACCACTTCCTGCGCCCGCGCCACATCGCCCTGAAGGCCCGGAATGGACAGGCAGCCTTCCACCCCGACCTGCTCTCCCTTGCGGCCTAAAATCTTCGGGTTGACGATGGCCTGAAAGCCGTCGCCGGCATCGTAGACGAAGATTCGCTGCAAAATGCCGAGCTGCGGGGCGGCCAGGCCGACCCCGTTGGCCGCCCGCATGATTTTTTCCATATGTGCGACCAGCTCCGCCACGTCTTCGGTGATCATCAGCACGGGCTTAGACTTCTGACGCAGTGTGTTGACGCCTGCGGTCTCGTCGTATTTGACAATCGGATCGTCGCGCCGAATCATATCAGCCAGCCTGCCCCCGGCTTTCGCCATTGCGTTTTCTCCCCCGTCATTCATTGCCAAACAGTATAGCATAAAATGGAGAGGAACCCACCCCTGCTCGTTCCTCGCTTCCCCTCCCGAAGCGGGAAGGGTTGGAGTTTCAGAAAAGAGGGTTTTTGACCGAGCCTTTCGTTTTCACCTCTTACCCTTCCCGCTTCGGGAGGGGAAGCGAGGAACGAGCAGGAGTGGGTTCACAGCATACTCAGTGGATCAATATCCAAAATCATGCCGGAGCGATCCGTTGCGGTAAGCTGGGCAGTCGCGGACTTCAGCAGCGCCAGCAGTTCTGGCTTGGTCGGCGCACGGAGCGCGAGGTGCCAGCGGTAACGGTTCCGCAGACGCGACAGGGGGCAGGCGACCGGACCAAGTAACTGCACGGCGCCCTCAGCGCCGATTTCGGCCCGCAAAATCTCCGCGAGGCGCTGCGAGCGCTTCTGCGTTTCTTCTTCCGACTCATCGGTGAACACGACGTTCGCCATGTGCGAGTAGGGCGGGTAGCTGAGTTCTTCGCGCTGAGCAATCGCCGATTCGTAGAAGCCGAGATAATCGTGGCGCGACGCAAACTGAATGCTTTCGTGTTCCGGCGAGAACGTCTGTACGACGACCGTGCCGGGGACTTTGCCGCGTCCCGCCCGGCCTGCTACCTGGGTCAATAACTGGAACGTCCGCTCCGGCGCACGGAAGTCGGGGATGTTCAGGGCCATGTCCGCGCTGACCACGCCGACAAGCGTGACGTTTGGGAAGTCGAGGCCTTTGGCGACCATCTGCGTCCCGATCAGAATGTCCGCCTCGCCGCGCCGGAACGCCCGCAGGGTTTCGGCGTGAGCGCCTTTGCGGGACATTGTATCCCGGTCCATTCGCAGTGTCCGGGCCGACGGAAACTGCAAACGCACGGCATCTTCCACTTTCTCCGTCCCCAATCCAAACGGACGCAGGCGTAGCCCCTCGCATTTGGGGCAGGCATCGGGGCTGCGCCGCTTGAAGTCGCAGTGGTGGCACTGCAAGTACCGCCCGGCGTGGTGGTACGTCAGCGAAACGTCGCAGTTCGGGCAATGGAACGTGAACCCGCAGTCCCGGCACAATAGAAACGACGCAAAGCCACGCCGGTTGAGAAAGAGAATGGCCTGCTCGCGCCGGTCCAGGCAGCAGGCGAGCGACGCCGCAAGCTCGGCCCCAAAGACCGAGCGGGGCGGCGGCTCCGGCTTGGTTTCGCCTTTTTTAGGAATAGCGGTTGGCGGCGGCTTCATCTCGTCGCGCAGGTCTACGACAGACACCGGGGGCAGGGGACGCGAACTGATCCGCTCCGGCATCTCAATCAACCCATACGCGCCGGTCTGCGCCTTGTAGTAGCTCTCGACCGACGGCGTTGCGCTCCCCAGCACAACCACGGCTCCGGTCTGGGCGGCTCGGAACTGCGCGGCGTCGCGGGCATGGTAGCGCGGCGACGAGTCCTGCTTATACGACCCGTCGTGTTCTTCGTCTAAAATGATCAGACCGAGATCGGGAACGGGTGCAAAGACCGCCGAGCGGGCGCCGACGACCACCCGCGCTTCGCCGCTCTGGATGCGCCGCCATTCGTCATGGCGCTCGCCGAGTGACAGCGCCGAGTGAAGCACGGCCACTTCATCCGCCCCGAAGCGGGCCTTGAACAAGTCTAACACTTGGGCCGTCAGGCCAATTTCGGGCAGCAAAATCAGCGCGGTCCGGCCTCCATTGAGCGTCTGGCCCACGGCATCCAGATACACTTCCGTTTTGCCCGATCCCGTGACCCCAAATAGCAGCAGCGTCCGCCCGTCGCGGGCCTGCAAGTGCGTCCCGATCTCCGCCGCCGCGTGAGCCTGAGCATCGGTCAGGGGAGGAGCGTCGCCCGCCACAAAGCCGAAGAACTGGAACGGGTCCCGGCGGCCCGGCACTTCCGTGTAGCTTGCCAGCCCTTTGTCCGCCAGCGCCTTCGCCGCCGCGCCCGCACTCGCCCCGACCGCAAGCCCCGCCATCGGCATCTTCGCGCTGCCATCGGCTTCCGCTGCGATCAGCGCTTTGAGAAGCCGTGCCTGCCGGGCCGCGCCCCCTCGTTCCAGCCGCGACGCTTCTTCCCCGGCAATGTCCCGCGAGATCGCCAGCCGCAGTAAACGCACCATCTTGCGCCGCGCCGGCGGCAGCTTCACCGCCCGCTCCTCCGTGACGATGCCTTTTTTTCGCAGCTCGGCCAGCGCCGGGCCGGGCTTTGCCAGCCCCAGCGCCTTCGCCAGTTTCCCCGGCTCCGCCGACCCGCCCAGGGCCGCCAATGCCGCCGCCAAATCTTTTTGCGCCGCCGCCCGCGACCCCGCCAGCTTCTCGTCCCAGTCGTCCGAAAGCGTCAGTGTCGTCTTGATCTGCGACGACATCACATCCGGCACGATCAGCCGCAAGGCATCCCGCCAGTCGCACAGCGTCTGCTCCGTTACCCACGCGGCTAAATCCCGCAAATCTTCGCCAAATGTCGGCGCGTTCTCGATTTTTGCCGTCACCGGCTTGATCTTCGCCGCCATCTCCGCCGGGCAGTCGTCTTTGAGACCAATAACATACCCCGCCGCCGTCTGCGCTCCGAACGGAACCAGCACCGCATCGCCGACCGCAAGCGGCAGATTAGGAGGAACCGCATATGTCAGCGGCTGCGGCAGCCCCGCCACGTCTATTTGAACGACAACATCGGCGTATGGGAAATGGGAAGACTCGGAAGCGTACATGGGAGTCTATTATACACCCGAAAGCGCGACTCCTGAGCGGCTCTTAAAGTGGAATGTACCTGACTTGATCCCGGAAGTCGCCTTCGTTACCTGCCTGCACCACATAGACAAGATCGCTGATTGAGAGACCGATTGGCGCAAGCTTTCGTACCACAATCACGCCCGGCATCGGCAGGCCCGCGCGAACCCGGTCTAGTGCAAAGCCGTTCATCGTGTTCACATCATGCGTGAGGATCACGCGATTATCTTGCAACGCCCAGGCCAATACTATCGTATCGTCAACATTCCTCAAGCTAAGTTCCTGAACTGTTTCTACATCCAGATCAGGCACAAAGCGCAGAACGCCACGCACAATATCGTAGTCAAAATCTTCATCGGTGAGAAAGCGCATCATGTTCAGCCTCTTTTTCTCGGCGACGCGCTTCCAAACGCGCTCGGAACTCGGCATTAGAAGGCTGATTTGCTTCGATTTCTCGTCGTATCTCTTCGGCCTTGACCTCCTGGCGCTGGATATAGGCATCCACGACTTCCCGATGATCCAAATAGTAAGCAATGACGGCGTAAACATCGCGCAGCTTCAGCGTCGTGAACGACCGCACGATGTCTTCAGGGGTGCGGCCCTGGTTAAAGTGGTGAATCACGCTATCCAGCGAAACCCGTGTCCCTTCAATGCGAACCGCTCCATTTTCCAGTTCCCGCAGCGGCGGCGGCTGTGCGACGTAGCTTTCCAAAAGTGCCATGATGTTCTCCTTTACATGATTGTACCTTTGGCTTGCGATAACGCAGTCAAACGATGTGCTACAATGTTTTTATGTTCACCTTTGAAGTATTTTATTAAGCCAGTCTGTTTTTATCGGTACAAGAAAAGAATCGTCTGCGGCAAGTTGAACCTTCTTCGCGACTGTAAACTGCAATCCGTGACTGTAAACTGCAATAGGAGCAACAATGAATACCACGGGCAATGACCCTCAGCCCCTGACGAACCCCTATAATCAGGAAAGAGTGGATGCTGATAATCTGCAAACGCTGACGCTTTGCCATTTCATTATGGGTGGTCTCATCGCTTTGTTTTCTTGTATGTTTATCTTCCATATCGTCATGGGCGCAATGATGATCCACAATCCGAGCGCATTCACGCCTGCGCCGCCGACGCTCTCTTCTCCGCCTATACCCACTGCTCTCGGCTTCCCGCCGATGATGGGCTATCTATTTCTGACAATGGGAATTATCGCCGTCATCAGCGGCTGGACCCTGGGCGGGCTGACGGCCTACGCGGGGCGCTGCCTCAAAGACCGCAAGCATTACATTTTCATTCTGATCATTGCCGGGTGCAGCTGTGCGTTTGTGATGCCGCTTGGCACCCTCTTAGGCGCGTTCACTTTCGTTGTTTTGCTGCGTCCGACGGTAAAAACGCTGTTCGACGCACAGTTACTCCGTGGTACTGACAGTCGGCGCTGAGACTTGGCCTGAAACTGAAAATGTCAGTTTGACATTCTGCCGCCTGCCCGGTATACTCTCCTCACTCTTTGGTATGGAGGCAATGCACTGTGGCAAATTTAGAAGACACTTCGGCGGGCAGCGAGATTTGGAAGAAGCGGCATACGGCGGCGCATGTGCTGGCGCAGGCGGTGTTGCAGATGTTCCCGGACGCGCGGCTCGCCATCGGGCCGCCGATTGACGACGGCTTTTATTACGATTTCGAGCTTCCCCGCTCGCTCACCCCCGCCGACATGGCGGAGATCGAGTCGCGGATGAAGAAGATCCGCAAGCTGGATTATCCCCTCACGCGAAGCGAGAAGCCGCGCGAGGAAGCGCTGGCGTTTGAAGCGGAGCGCGGGCAGCCGTACAAGACCGAGCTGATTGAGGACCTGCCGGAAGGCGAGACGATCTCATTTTATACCCAGCACGATTTTACGGACCTGTGCCGGGGGCCGCATGTGGACAGCACCGGGCAGATCGGCGTCTTCAAGATTGACCGGATCGCAGGAGCCTACTGGCGCGGCGACGAAAAGCGCCCGCAGCTTCAGCGCGTGTACGGGGTTTTGTTCGACACGCAGGAAGAACTGGACGCTTATTATGTGCGTCTGGAAGAAGCCAAAAAGCGCGACCACCGAGTTCTCGGCAAGCAGCTCGGCTTGTTTGCGTTTTCTGAGGACATCGGGCCGGGCATTCCGCTGTTTCTGCCGAAAGGCGAGATCATCCGGCACACGATGGAAACCTATGTGCGGGACTTGCAGACCAAGTACGGCTACCAGCATGTTTGGACCGGGCATTTAGTCAAGGAAGAGCTGTACCGCAAATCCGGCCATTTGGACAACTACGGCGACAAAGTGGCCGGCGGCATGTTCCCGCCGATCATCGAGCCGAGCGGCGAGCGGATGCGCCTGAAGCCGATGAACTGCCCGTCGCACATGACCCTGTTCAACACGCAGATGCACTCCTACCGCGACCTGCCCCTGCGCTACGCCGAGTTTGCGACGCTGTACCGCTACGAGAAAAGCGGCGAGCTGAACGGCCTGACCCGTGTTCGGTCTTTAACGCAGGACGACTGCCATATTTTCTGCACCCCGGCGCAGATTGAAAGCGAATTCACGCTGGCCCTCAAGCTCATTCGGGAAACTTTGGAGCGGTACGGGTTCACCGACTATTATGTCCGGCTTTCACTCCGCGACTTCGACCCGGAAAGCAAGTATGTCCAGGACGACGACCGCTGGAACAGCGCGGAAGACGCCCTGCGCTCGGCGCTGGACGCGAACAGCGTGGAGTATGTGGAAGCACGCGGCGAAGCGGCGTTTTACGGCCCCAAAGCCGACTTTCTGACGCGGGACGTGCTGGGGCGCGAGTGGCAGATTTCGACCATTCAGGTAGACTTCATCCAGCCCGCGCGTCTCGGCTGCTCCTACATCGGCGAAGACAGCCAGCCCCACACGCCGGTCGTCCTGCACCGGGCCGTCACAGGTTCCACCGAACGCTTTTTGGGCATTCTGATTGAGCAGTACGCGGGCGCGTTCCCGACGTGGCTGGCTCCGGTCCAGGCCGTCGTCCTGCCGATTGCCGACCGGCATCAAGACTACGCCGAAACCGTGCGAAAGACGCTCGCCGACGCAGGTTTCCGGGTGGACGTGGACACGCGCAATGAGAAAGTCGGCAAGAAGATCGCCGAGGCCGAGACGCAGAAAGTCCCGTACATGCTGGTCGCCGGCGACCGGGACATGGCCGCCGGCACGGTTTCCGTCCGCCAGCGCGGCGGCACGGATTTAGGCGCACTCAGCGTGGAAGAATTCGTCAGCCGCTTGCGGGATGAAACGACGGGGTAGAGGCTGCATGAAAAGCGCCGAAGAAGCCCCCTAGCCCCCAATAATGGGGGAACCGGACAAGATAATCGCCTGCTCCGGCTCCCCAGGATTGGGGCAGGGGGCTTCTTCGCCAAATCACGCAAACTCTTGACAAAGCCCGGCGGCCCGGCTATAATAAGCCAAGAAGATAACGCGGAAGTAGTTCAGTGGTAGAGCACTTGTCAAAGGAAGGACAATGCGTAACACAACTCAGATCGGCATCATCACAGAAGGTGTTATTCTTGCTGCCCTCCTGAAGATGGGCAAAACTGTTCTTATTCCATTTGGCGCCCAGCAAGATTACGACCTTGTTACGGAAGACAATGGCTGCTTTTCCCGTATTCAATGTAAAACGGGACGCTTGAGGCAAGGATCAATTTACTTTAATCTTTACACAATGGCGCAGGGGTCCAGGGAGCATATTCGCCGTTGCTATGGCGACCGAGTGGATTTTTACGGAGTATATTGTCCAGACAATGACAAGAGCTATCTAGTCCCTAACGTCGGTTTGGCAAAATCCGCTTGTGCGTTGCGGGTTGATCCGACCGCGAACAACCAGTCCAAAAACATTCGGTGGGCTGCTAATTACGAACTCAAATAATGGCTGTGCGGGAGTAGTTCAGTGGCAGAATGCAACTTTCCCAAAGTTGAGGTCGCGAGTTCGATCCTCGTCTCCCGCTCCATTTTCTTCATTTCGTTTCATCACGGCGCCGTGCCCAAGTGGTAAGGGAGAGGTCTGCAAAACCTTTATGCAGCAGTTCGATTCTGCTCGGCGCCTCCATTTTGCCGAAGCTGTCAAAAGCCGCCCGTTCCTAACAAAGAACGGGCGGCTTTTTTATCGGCAGCAATTTAGGGATGAGGACGACGCAGAATAAAACCGCTCGGCACTTTCGTCGCAGAAAGAGCGGGCGGCCTTTTTATGTCAAAAACTAGACTGACGGGCGGTAGTAGGCGATGGCGTGCAGGTGGATGGTGACTTCGCTGCGGTCGGATTGGACGAGGCGCATTGCCACATGGTCGCACCAGCGGATCGCGCCTTCCAGCGTCTCGCCGCTCATCAGCGTGACGGCGAGCGGGGTGCGGTTGTCGCGGAATTTGATGAGTTCAACTTCGCGCGGGGAAAGGCGCTCGTCCGGGCGCGTCGTTCCCCGCAGTTTTTCCAGCTCTGAGATTTCCATAGAAGTAAACTCCAGAAGAAGTAGTTCAGAAGTCAGGCCGACGCAGTGTTGTTATTTCTTTTTAGGAGCGGCTTCGACTTCCACTTTATGACGGGCTTTATGGCGCTCTTCGGTTCGCTTCCGGGTACGGCGCAGTTCTTTGGCACGGACACGCATGGGTTAATTCACCTCCCTTAACTTTTCGCGCAAAACGTTTTCCTCGACTGTGTATTCAAACAAAAACTCGCCGTTCAAGAGAACCACCGGGATCTGCTCGCCGTATTCGGCGAACAAGGCCGGGTCGTCCTGAATGTTGATTTCTTCCAGCGTGAACGGCATCTGCGCTTGAAGATGGGTCAGCGCCCGAACAGCCTCTTCGCAGAGGTGGCAGCCGGGCTTGGAATAGACAGTCAAATGGGCCATGATGCTGAGGCATTATAGCCGATACGCGGCGGCTTGTCAATCCGTGGCTGCCGGAGGAAGCCCAAGTCATGCAGGAGAACCCTGATGCTGCGGAGTATTGTTGTTCCAGAACGATACTGCTTGTAAAGGATGACTTCATGCCCAACAAGATTAAGACTGCCGCAGCCAGAAGCGGAACTGCAAGAACCGGCCGATTGGAGTTCGCGCAGGCGTTTACTTTGATTGAGCTGCTTGTTGTGATCGCAATAATTGCGGTTCTTGCTGCGGTTCTGTTTCCTGTATTCCAGAAAGTCCGCGAAAATGCACGCCGTGCGTCCTGCCAGTCTAACGAAAAGCAGATCAGTCTTGCCATGGTTCAGTACACACAAGACAACGAGGAGTTATTTCCCGTCGGCTCAGGAACACTCCTTCCTGCCTGCACGACGAACGGGCAAGGCGCGGGCTGGGCCGGCTCAGTATACCCGTTCCTGCGCTCAGTGGATGTGTTTGCCTGCCCTGATGATGCAACAGCTCTTCCGCGCGTTTCTTATGCCTACAACGGTGCCTTTGTGTCTCTGCGGTTTGTGCCTCCTACCTGTTTCGTCGGAGCTGCGGTTTCTCAAGCTGCGCTTGCGTCACCGACACGCACGGTGCTGCTGATCGAGGTAAGCCAAAATCATGGCCGGCCGGATTTAGGTTCTCTGGATATTTCTTCTCCTGCCGACTTGAATGGTCCGGTCTGGGGTAACGGTTACCTGCAAACTGGACGTGTGTCCGGTGTCAGCGACCTGCAATACATTGCCTACTTTGGATCCAGCCCAGGACGGCATACAGAGGGAGCAAACTATGCCTTCGCCGACGGACATGTCAAGTGGCTCAGACCGTCCTCAATTTCTTACGGTTATGTTAATGAGGCCGCAAGCGGGACGGACTGCGGCGGTTATCCCCTCAGCAATCCAAGTGCCAGTCCTGCCGCCGAGACCGGCTGCTCCGATCCCACACTTGCGGCGACGTTCAACACCCGGTAGCTCAGGAAGGCCGCAAAGCCTCGTGCTTTCGCAGGAAGTCGGTCAGGGCCTCGCGCAGCAGGTACGACTCGCGCTGGCTCAAACGCTCTGCTAATGCTTTCAGCTTTTTGAGACCGGCGGACGGATAGTAGCACGATTTCAGCACCATTTCCTCGTTCGGCGGCAGGGCGACCTGGTTGCCGCCGCTTTCCTTCGCCGACAGCAGCGCGGCGTCGGCGGCGTTCAGCAGCGCCTGCGCTTCTTTGGCATCGCGCGGCGAATGGGCGACTCCTGCCGTGATCTTCACCTGGCTGCCGTCGGCCAGCGCAAAGTCATTTTCCAAAACCAACGCCCGCAGCTTTTCCGCCGCCAGAAACGCCTGCTCCAGTGTCACCTGCGGCATGACCAGCGCGAACTCGTCGCCGGAGATGCGGTACGCTGTTCCCGCATTTGCCTCCGTCAGCAGCCCGGCAATCTGCTGAAGTATCCGGTCGCCTTCAGGAATCCCAAAGAAGTCGTTGATTTCCTTGAAGCCATCCACATCCAGCAGCGCCACGGCGAACGGCTCGCGCTGTTCCAGCCGCTGTGCAAGTTCCTGGTCAAGAGCGACCCGTGCCGGCAATTTCGTCAAAGCATCTAATTCCATTGTATTCCCCTATTGCTATTGTATAGTAAATATATATTGCCATACATACACAAGCCTATCACATGATTTTTTCGTGTCTGTCAGTATAATAGAAGCTTATGAACGTTTTAGTCCCGGAACACCTTTACGATGAACTTAAAGACGCCGCGCAGGAGGCCGCGCCGAGCGTCACGCTCCTGCCGTACCCCGAAGACGGGCCGCCCGAAGATGCCTGGCAGTCGGCGGAAGGCGTCCTGCGCTGGGTGGCGGGCAAGCGGTTCTCCGATCTTGTCCGCGACTGCCCGAACGTCCGCTGGCTGCACACGGCAAGCGCGGGCGTGGACCATGTGCTGACTCCTGCCGTCAAAGCGAGGCCCGGTATTGTCGTCAGCGACTCCGGCCCGGCGTTTGAGATCGCCATTTCGGAGTTCGTCCTGGCCTGGATGCTGCTCGTTGCCCGCCGCCTGCCGGAGCTGATGGCGTTTCAGCGTGAGCATCGGTGGGAGTCGCTGACGCAGCAGGAATTGTACGGGCAGACGGTCGGCATCATCGGCCTCGGCCCCATCGGCCTGGGGGTCGCCGCCCGCGCCAAAGCCTTCGGCATGAAGACGCTCGGCCTGCGCCGCCGTACTCTGCCTGCGGAAAACGTGGACGAAGTTTTGACCGGGCCGGACGGCCTCGCGCGTCTGCTGTCGGAAAGTGATTACGTCGTCATCGCCGCCGCGCTCACGGGGGAAACAAAAGCGCTGCTCGGCCCTGCCCAGCTTGCCTTGATGAAGCCGTCGGCCTGGCTGATCAATATCGCGCGGGGGAGCCTAATTGATGAGCCGGCTTTGATTGATGCACTACGGGACGGCAAAATCGCCGGGGGGTGCCTGGACGTGTTCGCCCAGGAGCCGCTGCCTGCCGATAACCCGCTTTGGGAAATGCCCAATGTCTACATCGCCCCGCACAACTCGCCGGGCTGGACGGCGGGTTTGCGGGAGCGCCAGAAGGCGCTGTTTTTGTCTAACTTAGGCCGCTTCTCGCGGGGAGAGCCGCTGGAAAATGCGGTGGATATTGAACGGGGATATTAACGAGGAGTTTTCAACTCCTCGTCTTCAGCATAGTTGATGCTGAAATCCACGCAGGGAAACTACCGCTGCGCGTTGAACTTTAGGCACGAACATTCATATTTCTTCCATGCTAGGAGTAGTAAGTGCAGCGAGCCAAACGATTATCCCTCATCCCGCCGTATTTGTTCGGCGAGATCGCAAAACTGAAAGCCCAGGCCATTGCCGAAGGGCGCGACCTCATTGACCTCGGCATCGGCGACCCCGACCAGCCGACCCCGCCGGAGATTATTGACCATCTCGCGGCCTTCGCGCAGGACCCGACGACCCACCGCTACGATGAGTCGAACATGGGCCGGGCCGAGTTTCTGGAAGACGTGGCGGCGTGGTTCCAGGGACGCTTCGGCGTGGAGCTTGACCCATCGAATGAAATCTTAGAGCTAATCGGCAGCAAAGAGGGGCTGGCCCACGCTGCCTGGGCATTTATTGATCCCGGCGATGTCGCGCTTGTCCCTGACCCCGCGTATACGGTCGTCAAAGTCAACACGCTTCTTGCAGGCGGCACCCCCTATGAGTTCCCGCTGCTGGCCGAAAATGGCTTCCTGCCGGACTTTTCAGCCATTCCGGGCGATGTGGTCAAGAAGGCCAAGCTGATTTATCTGAACTACCCGAACAACCCCACCGGGGCCGTGGCGACCAAAGAGTTCTTTCAGGACGCCGTAAACTTCGCCCGCGAGACCGACACGCTCATTCTCCATGACTGCGCGTACTCGGAAGCGGGCTTCGACGGCTACCAAGCGCCCAGCATCATGCAGATTGACGGGGCGAAAGAAGTCGCGATTGAGACCCATTCGCTCTCAAAAACCTTCAACATGACCGGCTGGCGCATCGGCTTCGCGGTCGGCAGCCCGGACGCGCTGCGGGCGCTGAACACGATCAAAGGCAATGTGGATAGCAAACAGTTCGCCGCCGTCGCGCTGACGGCAGGCTGGGCGCTGAACCATGCCAAAAACGACGAAGCGCTGGCACTGCTCCAGCGCCGCCGGGACGTGCTGGTAGACGGCCTGAACCGCCTGGGATGGAGCTTAGAGAAGCCGAAAGCGACGTTCTATGTCTGGGCGCCCGTCCCGCCCGGTTACACGTCCGCGACGTTCTCGCGTGAGCTGCTCGAAAAAGCCGACGTTCTCGCCATCCCCGGCCTCGGCTACGGCCCCCACGGCGACGGCTACGTCCGCATGTCCCTGACCGTCAGCGGCGACCAAAACGGCGAAAAGCTGGAAGAAGCCGTCCGGCGCATCGAGAAGAATGTTGCACTTGACTGGACGGGCGGGAATGCCGCCGCCCTGCTCGGCGACTCATCGGGGTAGGAAGTCTCGGCAAGACAGGAACACGGCGACAAAAGAACGCGGCAATAAATTGCGACGCTGTATGCCTGCGGCATTACTTCGTATGGGGCGCGGACGCCTAATGTCCGCCTTCGCGGACAAAGATTAAGATGTCCTCTTACTCTGCTCCTTGTCCTTACCCTCGGACATTAGGCGCTTCGCCCCATACGAAGTAATGCCGCAGGCATACAGCGTAGGATTTCAATCCCACGCCTCTCTTAATCACTATGACTATCGAAGCCGTCTTTTTGGACCGGGACGGGGTGCTGAACCCGCACATTCCCGGCGGTTACCTGCTGTCGGCGGGTGATGTGACGCTCCTGCCGGGCGTCGCGCACGCCGTCCGGCGGCTCAACGATGCCGGGCTGAAAGTCATTGTGATCTCCAATCAACAAGGCGTCGGCAAAGGGCTGATGACGATGAGCGATCTTACCGCCATTCAGCAGCGCATGGCCGAAATTTTGATGCAGGAAGCCGGGGCGCATCTCGACCGCTGTTACTACAGCACGGAGCTTGCTTCTGAAAACTCGCCGCGCCGCAAGCCGGGGCCGGGGATGCTGCTGGAAGCGGCGCATGACTACGGGCTGACACTCGCGCATACTGTCTTTGCCGGCGACTCGCCGACGGACATTGCCGCCGGACACGCGGCCGGGGTGGGGCGGACTGCGCTTTTGCTGTCGGGCGGCCTGCACGCCTATACGCCCGGCGACTTCTCCCCTGCACCCGATTTAGTATTTACTGATCTCACGGCGCTGGCAGACTGGGTCTTGGAGCAGAACGCATGATCAAAGCTACTGCGCCCGGACGCTGCGGGATTGTCGGCAACCCGACCGATATGTATGGCGGCTCGGTGCTGTCCTTGTCTACCCGCGAGCGTGCCTCCAGCACGCTCGTTGAAGCCGCCGAGATGCAGATCACGGTGTCGGGCCAGACACAGATTTTGCACAGCACGGAAGACCTCATGCTGCGGCCCGGCGATTATTTAAACGTCGCCCGCGCCGCGCTGTCGGCTTTGGAAATCAACCCGGCCACTGCCGCGCCGTTCCATCTGTCGGCGGCGACGGAAATCCCAATGCAGGCAGGGCTGGCCGGCTCGACCGCCATTCTGGCCTGCCTCACCGGGGCGCTGCTCGCCCATCTCGGCCTGCGCCTCAGTCCCTACGAGACCGCCGAGCTTGTCCGCAAGATCGAGTACGACGTTCTTGGCATCGTCTGCGGCTTTCAGGACGCCTACATGACCGTCTTCGGCGGCCTGAACTTTTTAGACTTCACCGGCCGCAGCAGCACGGAAGCGTTTGAGCAGGACACGCCCTTTGGCACCGTCGAGCCGCTGGCGGCTTATGTCAGAGACATTCCGTTCGTCCTGGCCCACACCGGCGTCCGGCACCATTCCGGCTCCGTCCACGCGACCCCCCGCGAGCGCTGGCTGGCCGGCGACCCTGCCGCCGTGAATGGCTACGCCGAGATCGCCGCGCTTGCCCCCATCGCCAAACGCGCCCTGCTGTCCGGCGACTGCGGCACCCTCGCTGGTTTGATGACCCGAAACCACGTTCTTGTCCGCGATTTAGGCGGCAGCGGCGACGCCAATGAGCTTCTCATCGCCGCCGCGCTGAACGGCGGTGCGTCCGCCGCCAAGCTCGCCGGAGCCGGCGGCGGCGGAACGATAGTTGCCCTGACGCTTGACCCGGAGCGCACCGTCGCCGCCCTTCAAGCCGCCGGAGCCGAGGCCATTCTGCACCCTGCGCCGACACCGGGATTAACGGTCGAGATAACCGCCTAGCCGACGGTCAGCACCAGGCGCTTTTCGCCGGTATCGCGTGTCCAGGCATCTTCCACCTCCGCCAGCGGCATCGCCTCCGTGTCAATCGTCAGTCCTGCCGGCACAGCCGCTTGCAGCATCACGCCAATGGCCCCGACAAGCCCCGCGTGGGAAACACTTCCAAGTCCGCTGCCCAGCAGCTCCAACCCGGAGCTTCGAAGGACCGAGGCCGGGAAAGAAATAACCGGGCCGCCGGCTCCGCCAATCTGCACATACCGAAGACGCGGCGCAGCCTCGCCGGAGCCGCTGCCGGCCAGGGCCGAAAAGAAAACTTCCGCCGAGTGGCCCCATAAGTAATCCAGCACAACGTCAACGCCTGCGCCGACTTCCTCCTGAAACCGCCGCCGCAGCGCTTCGTCGGACTGTTCCAGCGAGATCGTCACATCCGCGCCCAGCGCCCGGAGCGCGTCCAGACGCGCCGAGTTGCGCCCGGTCGCGACCACTTTCCCCGCCCCTAAGTGCTTTGCGATCTGCACCGCCAGCCGCCCGGCGCTGCCCGTCGCCCCGTTCACCAGCACCGTTTCGCCCGGCACAAGTTTCGCCCGCGCCGTCAGCGCAGCCCACGACGACATGCCCGGATTAGCAAGCGCCGCCGCTGTGACATCGTCCAAATCCTTCGGCACCGGGACAATAAGTTGATCCCGAACCACCGTCCGCTCCGCCATCGCCCCGTTTGGCGCTTGGGGGAATGCGAAATACACCCGGCTCCCGTCCTCCAGTCGCCCAATCCCGTCCATGCCGGGTACAAACGGAAACCGCGTCTTGCTGCTGTAATGTTTGCCCGAAGCCTGCGCCCTCACCAGCGGGCTCAGTGCGGCGGCAGTGACCGTGACAAGCTGCGTTCCCGCCTCCGGAACCGGATCGGTAAACGTCCCGAACTGCGGCGGCGCCTCAAAGCTGTGGACGATGGCGGCGTTCATTATTAAGTGTTCTCCATCGGCGCGAGTTTTAGGCTGACTGCCCCTGCGGACAAAGAGATATTCCCACTCTGCGTGGTTTTGTACGGCCTCTGCGCGGTTTTGTACAGGGGGGCAGCCGCCAAGATTGCCGGAGTCGGCGGCGGAACAGTCATCGCTTTGACTCTGGACCCCCTCGCCTACAGCTCAAAGCCCATCTGCTCCATCATAATCTCCAGTACCCGGCGCTGGGCAATGCCTGACGACAGCACTTCTTCAATGACACGGCCTACCGCGAACGTCTCCGGCGGCTCGCAGAACCCGTCTACCCATTCCTGGTCCCACAAGTTTTCCGCGCGGACATGATGCACGAAGTCACGGAACATCTTGGCGGAGACTTCTAATCCTTCCAGCATCGCCGCCGGGGAGCTGCCGGTCAAGGTGCGGAGAGGCAAGTCTTTCGGCTGCCACCCGATCGCCTCGTACATGGCTCCGACCCAGCCGCCGCTATCCGTGCTGATTTCAGAGCGATGTCCCAGAAGACAGACGAGGGTTTCGCGCAGAGTCCGGGGCGGCTCGGCAAAGCGGACCACGGCATTTCGGAAGGCAAGCGGGGCGTCTAGCTGCCCGTCGCTGAGAAGCCGCGCACATTCTAAGATGCGGCGCTTGACACCGTAATCTTTTTCCAGCAGGCGATCTGTCAAATCCATGTTTCGTTTTCCTCCGGGCAATGTCGTTATTAGTGACTCGGTTTCGTGCTGGTAATGAACCCCGCTTGGGCTGGGCAGCAGGCGGATTTGCTGGGCCGCCTTCCGGTAGGCTTGCGGCGGCAGCCCGAACGCTTTCTTGAAGGCGCGGGAAAACCCTTCCGGCGTCTGGTAGTCTGCGTCGAAGGCGATGAGCATAACCGTAGTTTCGGTCGTGCGAAGCTCATACGCGGCACGCTCCAGCAGCAGCCGTCGCCGCAACGCGCCGGGAGACTCGCCGACCGTCCGCTCAAACACGCGCCCGAAGTGGTATCGGCTCAAAGAAGCATTCTCCGCCATCGAGCTGCCGCTCTCTTGCAGCGTACTTTCCACCGCCGACAGCATCTCTCGCTGACGCCGTTCTAAGTACTGCCCGGCTTGCTTTGCGTTCATACGCCGTTATTGTACCGAACCTTCGCGCCTGCCGCTTGACCGATATTGCTCATTTTCGCGACTTCGCCGAACAAGTTCATCGGGTATACTTCTACCTATGCTGACTGCGACTTTTATTCATGCGCCGGGGGTGGGGCCGGCGACGGAGCAGGGGCTTTGGGCGCAGGGGGTGGGGTCGTGGGAGGACTACTTGGAACGGGCGTCGTCGCTGAAGCTGCCGCCTCGTCATAAGATCGCGCTGGCCCGGACGATTGACGACAGTGTGCTGGCGCTGGAAGAGGGGCGCACGGACTTTTTTGCCCACAACCTGCCGAAGCGGGAACACTGGCGGGCGGTGTCCCAGTTTCCAAAGATCGGCTACTTAGATATTGAAACGAACGGCGGCATGAGTCCGGACTCGATCACGCTGATCGGGCTGTACGACGGCTTTGAGATGCATCAATATGTCAAGAGCGAGAACTTGGCCCAGTTTGCTTACGAAAGCCAGGACTATGACGGGTTTGTGACGTTCTTCGGGACCGGCTTTGACCTGCCGTTTCTGAAGCGCCGTTTTCCTGTGCTGGAGTCGGTCTTCGCCGACCGCTTCCATGTAGACCTCTGCCCGCTCCTCAAACGGCTTGGACACACCGGCGGCCTCAAAAAGATCGAGCAGCAGCTTCATATCGCGCGTGTCCCGGAAGCCGACGGCCTGAGCGGCATGGATGCGGTGCGGCTGTGGCGGGCGTTCCGCCGGGGCGGGCGCGGGGCCGAAGACGCCAAGCGCCTTCTGCTGGCGTACAACAAAGAAGATGTCATCAACATGGAAACGCTGCTGCGCTACGCCGTCCCGCGCCTGCAAGCTCAAGCGGGGTATACTGGAAGCAAATCTTTAATTCTCAAGGCGTGAAAGGAACACACTGATATGGAACAGCAGCTCACAGGCGGCAGCGGCACCGGAGAGCCGAGCATCACGGAAGAAGTGCAGTCGCAGACTGAAGCCGCGCCCGCCAATGGAACCGAAACTCCTGCCCTGAACCGGGCCGACCGCCGGGCGCAGGCCAAAGGCAAAAAGACCGGGGGGATCGCCGG
Source organism: Capsulimonadaceae bacterium (assembly GCA_965277885.1). Classification (GTDB taxonomy): domain Bacteria; phylum Armatimonadota; class Armatimonadia; order Armatimonadales; family Capsulimonadaceae; genus JANXMY01. The sequence continues at coordinate 3,924,826 of CBDIDS010000003.1, forward strand.
GCCGAACTCCAGCGCTCCCGGCGGACGGGGGCCGACTAAGCCGACCTCCGGCCATGCCGGTCAGGTCCGCTTCCCGCGCACCGGACATAAGTAATCTTGAAGCCGGCGCTTCCAGCGCCGGTTTTCCATTAAAGGAAATCCTCATGCCATTCCCATCTCACCCACGCCGCGCTCTTCTGGCCGGCCTGCTGCTGCTCGCCGGACCTGCCGCCGCGCAGACCCCGCCCCCGGTGGCTCCGCCGCCCCCTCCACCGCCGCCGCCTGCGTCGATGACACAGCCGCCGACGGCTGCCGCGCCCGCCGTGGACCCGCAGGTGACGGCGCTGTTCCAGAAGACTATTGCCGCCCACAAAGCACTTCAAGCCCTGACGGCGACAATCCATGTCATCGCCGTGCAGAACGGCAAGACACGCTCGCGCACGGTCACGCTGGCCTACTTGAAGCCGGGCCGGGCGAAAGTCACGGTTGCCGGCGATCCAAGCGTCATCATGCAGGTGTTTTCCGACGGAAAATCAATCACCACTTACCATGCCGGCAGCAGGACCTATCAAGTTCAGCCGGTTCCGGCAGGCACCGATACAATCCCTGTTGTGCTGACCCAGTCCAGTGCGCTTCTGCCGCTCCTGATCGCCCACCCGGAGGCATTGAATTCCCTGCTGACCCAGCCCGGCGTGACTGCGACCGTCAAACCGACGCCTTCATATTCTAATGATTCTGCGTATGTCGTCACCGCCACGCTTCCCGCGCCGGGCGGCAACAAGGCGACATTTACGTTTAACATCGGCAGCACTGACTATCTGCTGCGGCAGGTGACGCAAAATGCAGTGATCCCAGCGCAGGGCAAGCCGCAGGCAATTATGCTGACCGAGACCGTAACTGCGCTTTCGACCACACCAACACTCACCGCCGCCGACTTTGTCTTCACGGCTCCGCCCCGAACTGTCAAGATTGCCGCCCCGAAAGCAAGCGAAAACCCGCCGATGCATGACCCGCGCCTGGTGCCGGGCGCAAGGCCGTTTCCGGTCGCCGCGAAAGACCTCAGCGGAAAGCCGCTGTCGCTCGCGCAGTATCATGGAAAAGTGGTGCTGATGGACTTCTGGGCGACTTGGTGCGGGCCGTGTGTCGGGGAAATGCCGAATGTCATTGCCGCGTACAAGAAGTACCACGCGCAGGGGTTTGATATTGTCGGCGTGTCGCTTGATCAGAGCCGCCCGGCCTTGACAAGCTTCATCGCGGAAAACAAAATGCCCTGGCGTCAGGTCTTCGACGGCAAGGGCTGGAGCAGCGCCGTTCCGCGCGAATACGGCGTCATGGCGATCCCGTTCGGCCTGCTGGTCGGGCGCGACGGCAGAATTGCGGCGCTGGACGTGCGAGGCCCGGCGCTTGACGCGGCCATTCAGCAGGCTTTGGCAAAGTAGACGAAGAAAGTGCGGACGCCAGCGTCCGCACTTTCTTTGTTTCAGTGTGCAGGAAGTGTGACCAGGGCCTGGATGCGGCTGTAGAGTGTGCGCTGGGCCGGGGTCAGAAGCGCCAAATCCCGCTTCAAGGCGTCCTGACGCAGCGCGACGATCCTGGCGGTCTGGGCTTGAGGGGACAGCGTTTTGTTGGCAATGACTGACTGGATTGTCGTTCCCGTAGACAACGCGATTGTCCGCAGCTTCTCTGACTGGGCCGGGGTTTCCGACTTTTGAAGCTGCTGGGATAAACGCCGCGCTTCGGCGATCTTCGGAGCCTGTTCCTGCTGGAATTTCTCGGCGGCGGCGCTGCGCTTCAAGGCGTCCGCCCGCTGGGCTGGGGACATCAGCGCCAGCGACGCGGTTCGGGCATTCTGAACAAGCTGCAAGTACCGCGCTTTCTTCTGGGCGTCGGTCATCTTGCGGTCGGACTGAAGTGCAAGAACATCGGTCTTAAACTGGGCGTTGATCTGCCGCTGTTTCAGCACCTGAGTCCGCTGGGCCGGGGTCAAAATCGTCAGCATGTCCCGGTCCATCACTTGCAGCAGCGCCGAGTATTTCGCCTGCTTCTGCGCGAGGGACATTTTGGGGTCGTCTCGGAGCGCTTGAACGTCTTTTTGGAATTGGGCCTGCCGCGCATCGGCCTTCGCCCGCTGGGCAGGGTTCAGATCAAGCCCAACCGGGGTGGACTGACTTGAGGGTGCCTGGGCCGATGCAGGTGCAGGAGCCTGAAAAGCAGCCGTGCCTGCGAGGGCAAAAACGGCAAGAGGAATCAAAACGGCGCGAGTCAAAACTGTCACCAGGGTCATGTCCTTCCGGGGCATAAAAGAGCTGCTTATGAGACGCCGAGAGCGCGGGTTTGGTTCCCGCGCTCCCGCAGTCTTCGACGGCCGATTAGACGCCGATCGCAGCGACCGCAAGCTGCGGAATCAGGGGCAGCAGTTTGTCGGCGGCCAATTTCTCTTCGCCGATAATGGTCTGGGCGAGCTGGGCCGTTTCGGTATCGCCGATGGCGCTGGCGAAGGCGTTGAGCGACGTATACGCGCCGATCTCGAAATGCTCGAATGCATACGCCTTGATCGTATCCTGGGTCTGCTTGTCTTCTTTGGAGTGGAAGATGTTCGCCGCGCCGCTGGCTTTGGCCAGAAGCGAGTTCACGATGCCTTTCGGCTCGGACTTGTCGCCGCCGAGGGCCAAAATACGGGCGGAAACCCGGTCCGCCTGAGACTGGGTGACAGCGATATGGGCTTCCACCACCTGCTTCAGCTCGGCGTCGGTGGCCTCCGCTGCTAAGTCGCGCAGGGATGCCAGCCCGCCGACTTCAGCGGCGTAGGAATCGTTCAAGTAGCGCAAAAGCTGCGCTTTTGTGTCTTCGGCCATGTTGGGAGTTCTCCTGAATAAAATGCCGCTTGTGCGGTTCTGCCGGTTTTTACCCGCTCTCCGCCTTCTTTAATCTTGCGACTGGCGGTAGACACGCCCTTTCCAGGCGTTGCCCCGGCCCGATACGCTGCGATACGCCGATGACAGCGCGATCCCGACCACGACCGCCCAGGCCAGCGGGTTCAGCAGAGCGTAGCCGCCGGAGTCCCGCCCGAACCGCAGGGTCAGCCCCCCGCGCACGGCGGCAAGCCCCACATAAGCGACTAAGGGCAGAAAAGTCCACGCCGCGCCGGTCGCCCAACCCCACATCGCCCAGAGCGGCGGCAGGACAAAGACGTTCACAATTAAAAAGACGACCCAGAGCAGCAGCGGCAGGTTGTGCGAAAACGCCGGGAACAAGTTCTTGGCAAAGCCCGCCCATAGCTCCTGAAAGCCATGATACATCCGCACGAAATAAGTGCGCGAGCCATCCCCGTACCACAGCGACCTGCCCTGCCGCTTGACATGCTGGGCGAACTTGACGTCTTCCGCGAGCTGCTGCCGCACCGCCCGGTGGCCGTCCACGGCAAAGTAAGTTTCGCGGGACAAAAACAAAAACGCGCCGTTCGCCGCCGCAAACCAGGGGTAGGGGGTCGCGCGGATGAGCGGAGTCGGCAGAAACGCGAAAATCACAAAGTATTGGATTGGAATGAGAAGCCGCTCCCAAAAACCCTCGCAGCGCAGATCGGGGACCAGCGAAACCACATCCGCCTGATGCTCCTGCCGTGCGCCCAGGGCCAGCAGCAGGGCGTCCGGGGCGAACACGCAGTCGGCGTCGGTCATCAGGAGAAGCTCGCCTCGTGCCGCCTTTGCGAGCTGCCAGCAGGCAAACGGCTTGCCGTACCAGTCGGGCGGCAAGTCCGCCCCGATCAGCACTCGCAGGCGGTGGTCCCGGTCCCGCAGGCGGCACAAAATCGCGTAAGTATCGTCGCCCGAATGGTCGTCTAAGACAACCACTTCAAAGTTCGGGTAGTTCAGCGCCAACAGCGACCGAACACACGCTTCAATGTTTTCGGCTTCATCGCGGGCCGGCACCAGCACGGAAATCAGCGGCAGCGCGTTTTGATTGGCCTCGGCGGCGTAGGCTCGCGGCTTGCGGAAAAAGCAGAAGTTCAGCAGCGCCGTTCCCATCAGCCCCAGCGCCGTCAGCGCCACGGCGAGCTGGTACAGGAAAATCGGCGACAAAGCTAAAGACACAAAAAGCCGCATTGCGGCATTAGTATACCAGAAGAAGCAAACCGGAAGACAGGGCCGGGTATACTCTTTGTATGCGCCTTGTTTTAGACCCTGCCGAAGAAGCCGCGCACGGAACATGGCTGCGCGGGATGCCGGGGGCTTACGAGTGGTGGTACTTTGATGCGGTCTCGGACGGCGGCGAGTGGGCGCTTTCCTGCATCTGGTTCCTCGGCAACCCGTTCTCGCCCTACTATCGCCAAGCGGCGCGGGGCGTTTCGGCGGACCCCTACGCAAATAATGCGCTTTTCTTTGCGCTGTACCGGCACGGTCATCTGCACGCCTACCATTTCACGCGCTTTCCCGTGTCTCAAGTGTCTGCCGCCGAGACCCTCCCGCTGTGCCTGGTGTTCGGCCCGAACACTGTCTCGATGCCCAGTCCTGGGGAATGGCGTCTCACGCTGGCCGACGAGAACGGCAATGGGCGTATGCTTGCGGCGTCGCTGACATTTACCGGGCCGCCGCTTTCCGCCAGCACGGGCGAAGATATGCCCCTGGACGGGGACCATTCCTGGCTGCCGATTGCGCCGTTCTGCCGCGTGTTCGGGCAGATCACGCTGCGCGAGACGCAGAATCCCGGCAGTGAAAAAATTTCGTTTACGGGAACCGGCTACCATGATCACAACTGGGGGCGGCTGCCGTTTGATGCCGCGATCCGCAACTGGACCTGGGCGAGAGCGGCGCTGCCCGGACAGCGCAGCGTGATTTTGTACCATGTCCGGCCTCATCGCGGCCTGCCGGTCAGCCACCTGCTGCTGTTTGAGGCCGGGCGCCTCGCGTATTACGACGCGCGGGCAAGCGTCCAGCGAGACAAGCCCGTCTGGAACGGTTTCGGGACGCGCTATCAGTCGCGGCTGACCGTCCGCGGTGACAGCTTGAGCGTCGTCTTCCGGTTCGGCAGGCGCCTCGACAGCTCGCCGTTTTATATCCGCGCCCTCTGCGGCGCCGAAGTAACGCAGAGCGGTCAGACCGAAACCGGCCACGGGATCGGCGAATACCTGCGCCCGCGCCCGCTTTCCCGGCGGCTGGTCGCGTCGGCCATTAAAGCGCGGATCGTGGAGCGTTGAACCCCGTCTATAAGATCATTGCCGTGCGGACGGCACAGATGTCGGCGCTCGGCGTTCTCGCCCACTTCGGGCTGCGCTGGCCGTTCACCGGGCCGCACGCGCTGGGCTTTTTTCTGACGCCTGCGCTTTGCGTCTACTTCGTGTTCGTCTTTGCCGGAACATGGACATGGGGGCTGCCGATCTTGACGCGCCTGCCGGATGCCGAGAATGCCGTCGCCCTGACTTTTGACGATGGGCCGTCCGCCGAGACGACGCCACGGATCTTAGACGCTCTGCGCTCCAATAACGCCCGCGCGACCTTCTTTGTGCTGGGCGAAGCCGTAGACCGTCACCCCGACCTCCTGCGCCGGATCGTCGCCGAAGGCCACACCGTCGGCATCCATGCGTATACCCATCAGCCGCTTGTGCTGCAAAATCGGCGGGCGGTCTTTGAGGAAGTTCGGCGAACGGAAGCGGCCATGCGCCGTGCCTGCCCGGATGCCGAACTGATTGCCTGGGTGCGCCCGCCGCACGGCTTCAAGTCGCTGACGCTGCTCAGGACATTGCACCGGGCCGGTTACGGCCTCGCGGCCTGGAGCCTCAACAGCCGCGACTATCAAAAGCTTGACCCGGCACAGATCACGGCGCGAGTTTTAAAAGACGCAAAAGCCGGGACCATTGTCTTACTGCACGACGGCCCTGACAATGCCGCGACGGCGGCAGCGCTGCCGCCGCTGCTTTGCGCTCTCGCCGCGCGGGGCCTGGACGCCGCCCCGCTGCCGAATTGGGTATCATCTTCCTGAACGAAACGCTTCAACTCTTATGGCAAGTACACAAACGAATTCCGAGCGGCAGGAGCCGCCCTCACCCGGCCTTCCGATCCAGACTCCCCAGAAACCCGGTGCGTTCCGGGCGCTCAAAAACCGAAACTTTCGCATTTTCTGGATGGGGCAGCTCATTTCGCTGATCGGCACCTGGGCGCAGAATCTTGCCCAGGGCTGGCTGATCGTACTGCTCGTGGACCCGGTCTCGGCGCATCTGCTGCACACGACCGGCACGGCAGCCGGCTCCGGGCCGAGTCATCCGTCGGCAGAGATTGAAGCCGCCGCGAACTTCTACTCCGGCTGGGTGAACTTCGCCGGCGGCCTGCCGATCTTTTTGTTTACACTGCTGGCGGGCGTCGTCGCCGACCGTGTGGACAAGCGCAGGATGCTTTTGGTGACGCAGGGCGGCCTGATTTTGTGCGCGTTCGGCCTCGGCATTCTGGCGTCCGAAGGCAAGGTCCAGATCTGGCACGTCTTGTTTTTTGCGGGCCTGTCGGGCCTCTTCGCCGCGTTTGATATGCCGACCCGGCAGGCATTTGTGGCGGAGATCGTCCCTAAAGATGACCTTGCCAGCGCGGTCGCGCTCAATTCCAGCATCTTCAACGCCGCCCGTGCGCTCGGCCCTGCCATTGCGGGTCTGCTGCTGGCCGCGCGGGTCAAAATCGGCACGGCGTTTCTGGCGAATGGGTTTCTGTCGCTTGCCGTGATTGCCAGCCTGCTGCTCGTCCGTCTGCCGCCGAAAACCGCACCCGCCGACGGCGTAAAGGCCGACAACACCCTGCGCGGGGTCTGGAACTCGACCCGCGAAGGCTTTCAGTATGTCCGCCAGAACCCGACCGTTCGCAATCTGGTCATCCTGGTCGGCTCCTTCGGGACCTTCGCGTTCTCGTTCAACGTTTTAATTCCCGTTTTCGTCCGCTACACGCTGCTGCCGAATGCGTCGGACAAAGTGCAGGTGGCGTCCTTCGGCTTCATGGAGACGGTGCGCGGGGTGGGAGCATTGGGAGGGGCTTTAACTGTGGCGCTGCTCGGCAATCCGAAGCGCCAGCGATCAATGCTGCTCATCGGCAGCCTCATGGCAACCGTCGTGCTGATCGTCTTCGGCCTCTCGCGCACGCTCTGGCTGGCATATGCGGCCATGACCATCGTGTCCTATGGCTTCGTCCTGTGCTTTGCGACCTCCAACACGCTCATTCAGCTCCATGTCCCGAACCTCCTGCGCGGGCGGGTGATCAGCATTTACACGCTCATGTTCATCGGCACCATCCCGTTCGGCTCGCTCTTTGCGGGCTGGCTGGCAAAATACATCGGCGCTCCCAAAACCATCGTTCTGTGCGCCGCCATCTCCCTCGTGACCACGCTCGTCCTGGCCTTCCGCCCCGGCGGCCTCCGGGACATGGAAGTCACCCCGATTGCACCGCCGGTTTAGCGGTTTCGGTTCTGACGAGGCGGCTGTAGGTTTTGCGGTATCGAGCGGAGATAGAACACTTCCGGGTGAGGGACGCTTGTTCTTATAATTGTGCCGGGCCTCATAATCTTTATAATCTTTTCCAATCTGAAGTTCAGCATGGAAACGGTATCAGATTTGACAGCGACTAAAGAAGAAGCAGGCCGATAATTGAAGGCCGACACTTTGATGGTACGAAACCCGGTATCCACCCCAGAGAAGTTGTATGAGCCTGCGCTGTCTGTCCTTGCACAGTAGCCGGTTCCGGGTAAGAGAACTTGAGCATTCGCCAGCGGTTTGCCTGCGAAGTCAAGGACATGGCCTTCAATTGTGCCGCAGTTTGGGGCCGCTGATACTGCGCTTCCTGAGATCACCAGCATAATGCAGGCTGAATTCACGGCGATGACATTCTTGCCCATAAAGATTCTTATTTCTGCTTGCTGCACTTCGCCAAGTACAAATAGACTAACGCGCCGGTGATGGAGTGGACCTGAAACTTCCTGCCGAGCGTGTCGCGCATCTCGGAGCGGGTGAACCGAAAGAAGGGAATGCCGCCGTCGTGGCTGCCTTCTTTTTGGCTGAACGCGCGGGTGAGGAGTGAATGCTTGTAGGCGGACAAGGCTAACGTGCCGCCGGGCTTGAGTACGGAATGGAGGCTGGCGACAGCGGCGGCGCGGGCGGCGGGGCCGGGGACGTGCTCTAAGACCTGGCAGGAGACGATGCGGTCAAACGCGCACTCGGCGAACGGTAGGCGGCACAAGTCAGCCTGGACGAGATGGACGTTGGTGACCCCGGCGGCGAGGAGCTTGCGGCGGTTGACGCGCAAAGACTCAAACGAGAAGTCAATCGCGACCAGTTCGCGGACGGTCCGGGACAAAACGCGCGTCATGCGGCCCGTGCCGCAGCCGGCTTCCAGCAGGAGGTCGGTCGGAAGCGGGCGCAGGGTGCGAAGCGTGAGCGGGATTTCCACTTTGCCGAAGTGGTTCAGGAACGTCATGGCGTCGTAGTCGCCGACCTGGGCATCCCGCGCGGCGATCTCGGACTTCTGAGCATCCAGCAGAGCCAGCGGCAGCAATCGGGGAATGCCGTCCTGAATAGGATACACGTTGCCGGCGTCGTCGGTCAAACTGCCGTCGGTAATCTCTTCGCCGTCTCGCTGACGCACGGCGAGGGTGAGTGAACTGCCCGTTTCAGGAGAAGCTAGGAGAGGCAGCAAAGATGAGAGCATAAGGTTCTTACTCTGCGGTCAGCGTCACGCGCAGGACATAATCTTCGGCGGCGTCAGCGCCGGCTGAGCCAAGTCTGCGGGCGGCGGCCTGACGAACCGACGCCAGATCGTCAAACTGCACAGTCTCGCCGAGACGCACCTTGCGGCTCATCGGGTCGGTCCAGATGCGCTCCGGGATGAACACCGGGCCGGTCGGCGAACGATTGGACTGATCCGGCAGCGGCAGGCTGACCCGTAACGCGATCCAAACCGTGCCGTCAAGATTGGCGCGTTCGGTAATCTGGTACACCCGCACCCTGTCGCCGTCGCCGAGGCTGATCTCGGTGCGGATGCCGTCGCCGACCCCGCCTGCGTCCTGCGTCCCGATCAGCGTTCCCTCGGCTCCCAAATAACTGAGTTCCGCGTGCAGATGCACCGGCGGGTTAAGCCGGTCGGCGGCGGACACTCGCGTTCGAAACAACTGAACCCCGCCGGGCGTACCGCGTACCAAAAGCAGCTTATCGGCATCATACGGCACAACGTCCGTCAGACCCGGCGGAAATGTCGGGTCCGGGACGCCCTGCTTGCCGTCGCGCGTGTAGCCGTTTTTCGTGCTGTGGGTCAGCCCCAGCTTGGCAAAGACGACCGACGGCGCGGCGTTGTAGGTGTGAATGCGCTCCCAGCGCAGCCCATTTGTCGAATGGGCCTGCACGGAAGCCGCGCCCATGAAAATCAAGGCGACCGGGAACAGTCGCTGCCAGTGGAAAGTTGGCATCGGAGGCCGTTTTCTTTCTAAAGTGTCCTAGCCGCTTCTTAAATCCCTGATGTTGAACTGAAGCAGGCGGCGTCCGTTCCATTCGTTGATCTGCGGCGTGAAGACCGCCTGGAGGTAATCGCCGGGCTTGGACGTGTCCGCCCAGTCGCCCTGGCCCCAGGCAATGCAGTCGGTCGGGTCCATCGCTTCGGCCCGCACCTTCATCTTGAGGTGGCTGGCGTCTTTGCCGATGCGCTTTGCCTCGCAGATCAGCAGGTCACTCGACGCAAATCTCGGCTCCGGGTTCGCATGGCCGAACGGGGCCAGCTGCTCCCATTCTTCCAACAAGTTGAGCGACAGCGCCGAGGGGTCAATCAGGCCGTCATGGGCAAGTTTGGGAACGAAGTCTTCGTCAGTCATGGTCGCCGCCGCGTGGGCGTTGATCGTCTGCTCAAACTTGTCCAAGTTCTCCATCGTCAGCGACAGCCCCGCCGCCATTTCATGCCCGCCGCAGCTTTGGAGCAGCGCCCGGCAAAGCTGGATGCCGGCAAACATATCAAAGCCTTTCACCGACCGCGCCGAACCTTTGCCGTGCGTCTCCTCGTCGTTGACCCCAATCACAATCGCAGGCCGGCCATAGGCTTCGACCAGCTTCCCAGCGACAATGCCGACCACGCCCGCGTTCCAGCCCGGCGATGCGACTACCAAAACTTTGATTTTGTCCAAGTCTCGGCTCTCGACGATGCGCCGCGCTTCTTCTAAAATACGCTTCTGCGCGACTTGGCGTTCCACATTGAACGCATTCATTTTTTCAACTAATGCCCGCGCTTCTTCCGGGTCGCCTGTAAGCAGCAAATCTAAGGCCGTTGCCGCGTCGTCCAGCCGCCCCACCGCATTGATGCGCGGCCCGATCCCAAAGCCCACCGTTTCCGCCGACAGCGGCTTGTCCGTGTTGATGCCCGCGCCGTCCAGCAAGGCCCGCAGCCCCACTTTGCGCGTCACGGCGAGCTGCTTCAAGCCGAACGACGCAAACACGCGGTTCTCGCCGAGCAGCGGCATAACATCGGCGACGGTCCCGCAGGCGACCAAGTCCAGAAATTTCTGAATAAACGCCGCTTCGTGGGTGGGATGCACCAGCCGCACCACTGCCTGCATCGTTTTAAACGCGACTCCGACGCCCGCCAGATTGGGAAATTTGTACGTCGAGTCGTGCCGGTGGGGATTAACGATGGCATACGCGGGCGGCAGCGTCTCGCCCGGCTCATGGTGGTCCGTCACAATCACAGTCATGCCCAAACTGTTCGCGTACTCGACTGCCTCCCGCGCCTGAATACCGCAGTCGCTTGTAATCACAAGCGTTGCGCCTTTTTCATGGGCGTACTCAATCGCGCTCAGCTTCAAATCGTACCCGTCGCGTTTCCGGTGCGGCACTTTATATTCTAATTTCGCTCCTAATGCCGTCAAAGCCCGCACATAAACCGCCGTGGAAGAAACGCCGTCCACGTCATAGTCGCCGTAGATAAAGATCGTTTCCTGGCTGCCTAAAGCGTCTTTGATGCGGTGCGCGGCCTTGTCCATATCCGGCAGGCCGAACGGGTCCAGCAGATGCGTGAGGGCTGGCACCAGAAAGCGGTTCGCTTCACCGGGATCGGTCAAGCCCCGGTTGCACAGCAGCCGGGCTGTCAAAGGATGGAGATACAGCTCGCGGACAAGCCTCTGCTCGGCGGCTAGATCGCGCTCCGGCTCTGTCCACTGCGCTTGGGCTTGGGGTGTTTTTGTTGGCATAATGTCCATGTAACTCTGGCAGGATAGGGGAAAGCGGAAATACACCCTCAGCCCCCAATAATGGGGGAGCCGGAAAAGAACCCGTAGGGGCGCTGCTTGCTGCGCCCTCTCGGCCTAATCATGCTCCCCCATTATTGGGGGCTGGGGGGAGTCCTAAAACCGCTTCACCGGCCCCTTTTTCTTGGCCTTGATCGCTGAAATCTGGATATCGCCGGGCGCGGCAGGGCGCGGGGCGGTCGGCGGCGAGGCTGGACGCGGGGCGGACGGGCGAGAACTGCCGCCGTTAGCGCTGCCGCCGTTCGACGGATAGACAGCCGCGCCGCCGACGCTTGGCGTCTCGGCGACCAGCACCGGAGCAGGGGCATTGGCACGGCGCTTCGCCAGCCAGTTTTCCCAGTCTACCAGAATAGACGCGGCGTTGAAGATGGACGAGTAGGTTCCGCTCAGAATGCCGATCAAAAGCGCGACGTTCAAGAGGCGCGTCGTTTGGCCGCCTAAGACAACCAAAGCAACAAGCGTCATCACAACCGTCAGTGACGTGTTGATGGAACGCGCCAGCGTCTGCCCGATAGAGCGGTTGACCAGCGACTCGAAGCTCTCGCCGCGCGACTTGTGCCGCAGGTTTTCCCGGACGCGGTCGAAGATGACCACCGTGTCATGCACCGAGAAGCCGATCACGGTCAGCATCGCCGTGATAAACAGGCTGTCAATCTCCCAGCCTAAGAAGTAGCCGAAGATCGCGAACGCGCCGAGCAGCACCAAAATGTCATGCAGCAGCGCAAAGACCGCCGATGTGCCGAGCCGAAGCCCCGCGACAAAGCCGCCGATGCCGAAGACGAGCGCGAGATACAGGACAATCAGGCCCGACGCGATGATGACGGCCTGAATGGCGTTTGACGTGACTTCTTTGGAGATCACGCTGCCGACATTGCCGAACTCCTGCTCCGTGTTCGGCCCCAGCGTGTTCAGCGCCGTGGTCAAGCGCTGATACACCGGGCTGTCCAGCTTGCTCGCCGTCTTGGACTGCTCGGACACGCTGACAATCGCGGTCGTCCCGCCTTCCGCCATCTGGACCGTGTTGTCCTTGAACCCTTGCGCCTGGATGGCTTTTTCAACTTCCGGCTGGGTCACGGCTTTCGCGTACCGAGTTTGGATCTGCGTGCCGCCTGTGAATTCAATGCTCGGCTTGAGGCCGCCCAGCGCAAGGAAGATCAGGCCCGGCACGATGACCGCCAGGCTGATTCTATAGAACAGCTTGCGGCGGCCGATGATGTTCATGCCCGCGCGGGTTGCGCTGCCGGTCGTCCGCCCGATGAGCGAGTTGACGCCGAGGCCGAACAGCGCCGGGTTCTTGGCAAGGCCGGGGAACAGCTCCACCAGCAGGTACAGCAGAGTCCGCGTGACTGTGATCGCCGAAAATAGCGAAACCAAAACGCCGATGAGAAGCGTCAGCGCGAACCCCTTGACGCTGGCCGTGCCGAGCGACAGCAGCACGATACAAGTGATGCAGGTACAGATATTGGAGTCTCGAATGGCCGTAAACGCCCGCTTAAACGCCGAATCAATGGCAGGCCGAAGCGCCTTGCCGTCGCGCAGCTCTTCTTTGAGACGCTCGAAGATCAGAATGTTGGCGTCGACCGCCATGCCGATGGATAAAATAAAGCCCGCGATGCCCGGCAAAGTCAGCGTGACCACTAAACCGGGAAACAGCCAGTTGAGGCCGCCCTTGAAGATCGCCAGCGTGAACAGCGCGTAAATGAGAAGCGCGATGTCCGCCAGAACGCCCGGCAGGCGGTAGTACGCCACCATGAAGATCAACACCAGCGCCAGCCCGACACCGCCGGCAATCAGGCTTTTCGTGACTGCCCCAACGCCCAGGCTCGCTTCAATGCTCTGCGTCTGCACTTGTTCCAGTGGGATCGGCAGCGCTCCGGCATTCAGCAGGCTGGACAAGCTCTGCGCCGCCCCCAGCGTCCCGAAGCCGCCGCTGATCTCGCCCTGGCCGTCCAAAATCGGCTGCTTGATAACCGGCGCGGACAGCACGGCGTCGTCCAGCACAATGCCCATGATCTCGCCGGTGTGCTGGGTCGTGAAATCCGCAAACGCCGCCGTGCCTTTTGAGTTAAAGACTTGGGAGACGGTCGGAGCGCCGTCCTGGCCCAAGTGAGCGCTGGAGCTTGGCTCCAAGTCCGCCCCGGTCAGGATCGGCTTGCCGCCGTAAGCGTTCAGCGAGTCGGCTAGCAGGGCATTCCAGCCGGTCAGCTCTTTGTTCAGCGCGGCGGCCTGCTGCTGCTGGGCCGCAGTGAAGCTCGCCCCGCCTTCGGCGGTGAGCTGGTCGTAGCTCGTGGTCAGCACCGACTGCTGAAGCTGGTTGACCGGGGGAGGCGCATAGGGAGTCGTCGCTGCGCCCGCCGGGTTTGCTTTCGCGGCGGCCAGCAGCGCGTTCCAGGCAGCTTTGATCTGGGCGCCGTCCCGGAACGACTGCCCCGGCGTGAAGCCGTTCCAGGGCTGAGTGACCAGAAACGAGTTCAGCTCCTGCCCGCCCGGCCCGGCGGTGGTGTCGATCCGCAAAGGCGCATTTTGATTGCGCTGGGACTGGACATCGGCAAAGTAGTAGAACGTCATTTGCGCCGTGGTCCCAAGCTGGGCCATGATAGCGTCTTTGTTCTTGACATCCGGCAGCTCGATAATAAACTGCTTCTGCTGCGGGCGCGGCTGGACCACCGCCTCGCTGACTCCGGCGGAGTTGATGCGCTGCTCTAAAATATGCTGGATCGTCGCCTGGTCATAAGGGACGCCCGGCGCTTCTTCGGGGTGCGCCTGCAAGATGGCCCGGACGCCGCCTTTGATGTCCAGGCCGTAATGCGTCGGGAAGTTCGCGACTCTTGTGTGGGTCAGCGGGTCCCGGTGCGTGCCGAGCATGACCCAGCCTGCCAGTGCGATGAGGACGACAATCGCCAGCCTCAAATAATTCTCCTGCTTCACAGATAATTCTCCTGCTTCAATTCTTCCTCAATGCAAGGGGTGAGATTAAAATCCTACGCTATGGGGCGAAGCGCCAAGTAACCGCCTTCGCGGATACAAGATGTTGTTTACTCTGCTCCCTGTCCTTACCCTCGGACATTGGGCGTCTGCGCCCCACAGCGGAGGAATTTATTCCCACGCTCCTAAATTTCGCTCTAAAATGACTTCTTATTATACGGTACGCGCTCCCGGCTGTCAAGGTTTCCGGGACACGGGCAAGGCCGCTTCCACCAGATCCGCACTTCGTTTGACGCCCGGCTCGGCCTGCATCTGCACAGCCAGCGCCTGAACTCGCGCCTTGATTTCTTGTGACGCCAGCAAACGCTCCAGGCGAAATCGCAGGCCGGACGCCGTCGCCTGCTCCGGCATCAGCCGCAGGCCCCAGCCTTCGCGCTGGACATGGGCGGCATTTTCGAACTGATCAAACCCGCGCGGCACAACCACCGCCGGGAGGCCGTAATAACACGCCGCCTGCGTTGTCCCAACTCCGCCCTGATGGACTACGGCGTCTACTGCGGGAAACACATCGGCATACGGCGCGTAGGAAATGATCTGAACGCGGCTCTGAAGGGCATCGGGAACCGGGAAATCGGCAGGTGCGCCAAGCAAAATGCCCTGCCAGTCGGTCTGCGCCAGCGCCGCCAGCGCCGTCCGCCAGAACTCGCCGGGATGGTTGACGACCGACGAGCCGAGCGTGAATAAGATAGTAGGAGTGAATAAGATAGTAGGAGAGGAACCCCTCCCGCCTCGTTCCTCGGCACCCTCCCCGAAGCGGAGAGGGGAAGAGGCAGGAGCCGCAGGACTGTCCGAAACTCTTCGCCTTCCCGTTTCGGGAGGGTCGGCGAGGGACGAGCCGGGGTGGGTTCCTCCATCCCAGCGGGCGTAGCCGCCGACCTGGAACCAGGAAGGCCAGTCGGGCGGGCGGGGGAAGAACGACGGCGACCAGAGGCCAAGCGTCAGACGCCGGGAATAGGCCCCGCCGGAAATGATGTTCGGGCGCGGCCCGACGCCGAGCTTGGCGTACTCGGCAGCAGCCAGCGCATCCAAATCGCCGAACAGACGTGTCCCGATCTGCCAGCCGAGACGCGAAAGCCAGGCCGGAATGCCTTTCCAGGCGACGCTTGGCGGCGGGTACGCCGCCGTCTCGTAAATCAGCGTGGCGGGTGACGCGCTGACCCAGGGCGTCCCCGTCCGCTGGGCGACTGCCGGCGCGGCAAGCTGAATGACATGCGACAAAAACAAGTCGGCCTCACGGACCAGCGGCTCCAAAGCCGCCGTCGCCGGCCCGATGGCGGGAATCATGCCTTCGGCAAACAAGATCTTGATTGGCTCGGTTCGGTGCATCGCCAGCATTCGGCGCATCAACTCCGAGTCCCAGTCGGGGTCTTCCCCGGCGACTGCTGCTTGAAAGCCGAGCGCCCGCGCTTTTTCAGCAAACTTCGGGGACAGCGCGAACTGGATTTCGTGGCCGCGCTGTTTAAGTTCCAGCGCCAGCGCGAGAAACGGGTTGAGGTCGCCGGACGAGCCGAGCGTGTGGATCAGTATCTTCGCCATGAAATGTGAGTGTACCACATTGGGTCAAGACACAAGGGTAAGACAAAGAACCCGGCATTGGAAATGCCGGGTCTTAATCCGGGCCTGCCTCTAACTCGTGCGCCAACTTGGGTATACTTTTGCCATGAACGACGAGATTTTACTTGAAGCGCGGCGACTGGCCGACGACGTTTTCCGGCCCAACGCGCAGATTGCCGACCAGGGCAATCTCCATGGACAGGTGGCGGCCAACGTGCGGCTTTTGGGGAGAAATGGCTATTTCGGCCTCGGCATCAGCCCGGACTACGGCGGCCTCGGCGCGGATGAAACTACACGCCGCGAATACACCGAGCTGATGGCGTCCGCCTGCGGTGTCACGGCGTTTGTTCAGCAGCAGCTTCACGCCGGGGGCGGCTTTGTCGGCGGCGGACGCAGCCAGGCGCTCAAAGCCGAAAAGCTGCCGCGCTTTGCATCGGGGGAAGAGCTGTGCGGGGTCGCGTTTTCCCACCTGCGCCGCTCCGGCCCGCCGATGGTCACGGCGGAGCGCGTGGACGGGGGCTACGTCGTTTCCGGCAAAGCGCCCTGGGTGACGGGCTGGGGGATTTTGGACTCGTTCATTTTGGGGGCGGTGCGTCTGCCCGAAAACGACCACATCTACTTTTATGTGCCGAAGTCCGGCAACGAAGCCATGCTTCAGCCCGGCCCGGCGATCCCGCTGGTCGTAATGAATGCTTCCGACACGGTCGAGATTACATTTAATGCGCTGTTCCTGCCCGACGAGTACGTTCTTTATGAGCGTCCTGCCGAAGCCCTCAAGCGCGGCGACTTTTGCGGCATCACCGGCCACGTCTTTCTGCCGCTCGGCTGTACGCGGGGCAGCGTCTTTGCCCTCAACGCCCTGGCCGGTCTGCGGCATAAGCAGGAATTCGCCGAGGTCGCCGCCGAGTTTGAGCGCGAAATAAACGCCTGCCGGGCGGACGCTTTGCAGTGGAGCGGACACTGCGCCGAGCTGCCGGACTACAAAGACCGCGCCCTCCATGCCCGCGCCGAAGCCATCACCCTTGCCACCCGCGCTGCCCACGCCGTCGTCACCGCCACCGGCGGCGGAGCGCACCTGCTGTCGTCGCCCGCCCAGCGCCTCCTGCGCGAGTCCATCTTCTACACGACCACCGCCCAGACGTCCGATGTCCAGTCCGCGACACTGGACTTACTGACCTCGCCCGACTGCTGGAACCAAAATTGAGGCATTTGATGGACAATTCCAGCGATAATGACCAAACATGGCCTCCCGCACCAAAGTTGGTTCAGCCACTGGCTGAGCATGATGCTCTTCTCACAGGATTAGTTCAAGAACTCTTGACGGCTGGTCTACCAGTCACGAAAATCCAGCTTGTCAAAGGGCTTAACAAACGTGCAGGACTAGAATTTCGAGAATGCCTTCCCGTGGTGCAGGACTATGTAGACTGTGCTTGCCCACAGATTGCTGCACAGACAAAGCAAAGCGGATGGATTGGACTTGTCTGTATTCTAGGCTATTGTTCCTGTGTCATTGCAGTTGCCACTATGCCTTTGTACTTGCGTGCGAAGTTTAGACATATGCCCCGCGCTCAGTTGCTCCTCTGGCATAACAACGCAGAGATGGCACTACACCTGCTCGTTGCGATTGCCGTGGTAGTAAGCGTCTTTTGCATTTACCTGATTTCCCGCCACTTCAGCCGCTACCGCCGCTTCAAGTGGTAGTTAAGTGAAGATTTTGCTGTGCTTGGAATGAGGAAATAGGACGACTTCAGAATACAAATTGAAGAGCTTTGACGAGGTTCTTTTTGAGGAACTGCGCGATCCTGAGTCTGCGGCGCTTTATTTGCAGGACGCTTGGGAAGACAGTACGGAGGAGTTTTTAGTCGCCCTCCGCAAGTTTGTTTAGGCAAATGGCGGCATGGCCCAATGCGCGGAAAAAGCGCAGGTCACCCGCGAGGCTTTGTACCGAATGCTGTCCGAAAAAGGCAATCCCGAACTGCGCTCCATTCGTGCCATTCTTCAGGCAAACGGCATTCGCTTTTCCATTGAAAAGCAGCCTGAACGCACAGCAGTATGATTGGTTCATGGTAAACGGCAAACGCCCGGCTTTTCTGTTGAGAAGCCGGGCGTTTTGCGCTCAAAGAGAACAAACTAAGCCGCGACTTTGCGGCGCTTGAAGGCCAGCAAAGCCGCGCCTGTCAGGAGCAGGCCCAGCGAAACGACGGTGGAGGCTTCGGGAACTGGGGCGCCGCCGGGGATGGCGGCAGCGCCGTTGAACTCCAGCGTGCCGGTGCTGGGCCGATACCACTGGGCGGTGAACGGGGTCTGGTCCTGCGCTAATATCCCGCTGACGGTGTACCAGGAAATGCCGGAACTGTCGAAATAAAAGTTTTTGCTCTCAGTCAAGTTGCTGCCGACCAAGTTGATACTGGTGCCCTGACCGTCCGCGAGAAGCTGCTGAAACGTGCCGCCCGTGACCGTGATCTGGCTGTTGTTCTGGCCGTCGCCAAACACGGACAGGCCCTTGTAGTCGGTCGTGGCGGAGCCGGCGTTAATCGGGGTGAAGAGGCCCGACGCGGTTGTCCCGAAAGCGCTGACGGTGGCTGTGCCGAACGCTCGGTTCTGCTGGTTGGCGTCCGCCCCGACATACAAAAAGGCGGTAGACTGCGCGTGGGCCGCTCCTGCGGCAAGGACCAGGCAGACGACCAGGGGCAGCGCGGAAACAGTTCGGGTCATGGGATACTCCTCGAAAAAACAAATTACAATGGTCTATTATAATACACGCCTAATGGTTCAATGTCAACAATGATTTTTGCTGGTTTTTGGAGAAAACGCGGGAAAGCGGCTTGAAATGACGTTGAAGTGACGGGTACGGAGGCAAAACGTATCCTAAGAGATATGCTTAGTTTGCAGCGCATCGGGAAATAACCTGTTGACGGCCTTGAAGCGCCGCCAGAGTTTATAAACCGAGGTAAGACAAATGGAGAGCACTAAACCCTTCGCCGTCGTGACAGGCGGATCAAACGGGATCGGCCTGGAACTGGCAAAAGAATTTTCCCGCAACGGCTTCGACGTTCTGCTGGCCGCCGAGCCGGACGGGCGGCTGGAACCCGCCGCCGCGGAAGTGCAGGCGCTGGGCGCGGCTGTTTCCACGGTTGCCACGGACCTAGCAACGCCGGACGGTGTAGACACGCTTTACGAGGCCATCAAGGCCGGCGGCCGGCCCGTAGACGCCGTCGCGATCAATGCCGGCTTTGGACTGGGCGGGGACTTCCGGGAAACAGACTTTGAGACTGAAACCAAGATGATCAACTTGAACTGTGTCTCGACTGTGCATCTTGCAAAGCACATGGCGCAGGACATGAGCGCACGCGGCAGCGGACGGATGCTGTTTACCGCCAGCATCGCGAGCCTGATGCCCGCGCCGTTTGAGGCAGTCTACGGCGCGACCAAAGCATTCGTGTTTTCGTTCGCCGAAGCGCTCCGAAACGAGCTGAAAGACACCGGCGTTTCCGTCACCGCGCTGCTGCCGGGCGTCACCGAAACCGACTTTTTCCACCGGGCCGACATGGACAACACGGCAGCGGGCGCGAGCAAAAAAGACGATCCTGCCGATGTCGCGCGGGATGGCTTCAATGCACTGATGGCCGGTAAAGACAAGGTGATCGCCGGGTCGCTGAAAACAAAAGCGATGGGCCTGGCGACCGAGCTGACGCCGCCGACGATTTCCGCCGAAGTCCACCGCAAGATGTCCGAGCCGGGTTCGGGCGAAAAGTAAAAACAGAATGGAATACAAAAAACTCGGCAAGACCGGCCTCAAAGTTTCCCGCATCTGCCTCGGCTGCATGAGCTACGGTGTCCCGGAGCGTGGGGCGCACCCGTGGTCCCTCGACGAAGCGCAAAGCCGTCCGTTCATTCAGCGGGCTTTGGAGCTTGGCATCAACTTCTTTGACACGGCCAATGTCTACTCCGACGGCACTTCGGAAGAGATCACGGGCCGAGCGCTCAAAGACTTTGCCAAGCGCGACGAGGTGGTCATCGCGACGAAAGTGCATGGCCGGATGCACCCGGACGTCAACGGCGCGGGCCTGTCCCGCAAAGCGATTTTCCGCGAGATCGATGCCAGTTTGACCCGCCTCGGCACCGATTATGTAGACTTGTATCAGACCCACCGCTGGGACTACGACACGCCGATTGAAGAAACGCTGGAAGCCCTGAATGATGTCGTCAAAAGCGGCAAGGCACGCTACATCGGGGCGTCGTCCATGTATTCCTGGCAGTTCGCCCAGGCGCTCTATCTCGCCGATTTGCACGGCTGGACCCGGTTTGTCTCCATGCAGGACCATTACAACCTGCTGTACCGGGAAGAAGAGCGCGAAATGTTGCCTTTTTGCGCCGACCAGGGCATCGGGGTCATCCCGTGGAGTCCGCTGGCACGCGGCAAGCTGACCCGGCCCTGGGATGAAAGCACGGCCCGGACCGAAACCGACCAGTTCGGTAAAACGCTCTATAAGACCACCGAAGACGCCGACAAGAAAGTTGTTGAGGCGGTCGCCGCGCTGGCCGAGGCACGCGGCATTCCCCGCGCCCAGATTGCGCTGGCCTGGCTGCTGCAAAAGCCCGTCATCACCGCCCCCATCATCGGCGCGACCAAGCCGCACCATCTGGAAGACGCCGTGCAGGCGCTGTCGGTGACACTGTCGCCGGAAGAAGTCGCGTCACTGGAAGAGCCGTATATTCCGCACCCCGTGCTTGGGTTCTCATAAACGCCGCCATGAACAAATTCACGCTGCTGATATTGTCGCTCGGCGCTGTCTTGGCTCCTGCGCTCACGCTGGCCCAAAGCGACCTGTCGCAGTACCGAAACAAAAGCCGATTGCTGCTGGTGTTCGCGCCGAGCAAGGCCGATCCGCGCTGGCAGACGCAGAACACGCTGCTGGCCGGAAGCGCCTCCGACTTCCACGAGCGCGACTTGCTGCGCTTTGATTATCTGGAACACGGCGGGAAAGAAGGCGCGGCATTGAGATTGCGCTACGGCGTGAGGCCGGGCCAGTTCCGGGCGCTGCTGATCGGCAAAGACGGCCATGTCGCGTCCGGCAGCTCGGCTCCTCTCAGCCTGAATAAACTCACGGCGCAGATTGACCGGATGCCGATGCGGCGGGAAGAAATGCGCCGGCCTGAGGGACAGCGGCACAACTAAGCCAGCGGCAGGGTGAAGAAAAAGACGCTGCCGACACCGGGGGCGCTTTCGGCCCAGATGCGCCCGCCGTGCGCTTCCACCGCCAGCTTGCAGAACGTCAGCCCCAAGCCGGTCGACATCTTGCGCCCGGCCTGGCGGTTCTCCACCTGCCCGAACTTTTCAAAGATGCGCTCTAAAGCATCGGCCGGAATGCCTTCGCCGGTGTCGCGGACAAAGAACAAAAGCTCGTTTTCGCTGCCGCAGGAGACGCCGACCGTGACGGTCCCGCCGCGCGGGGTAAACTTAATAGCATTGCCCATTAAATTGACCAGGGTGCGTCTCAGCTTGTCTTCATCCCCCTGAAGCTCCGGCAGATCTGGGGCGATTTCCGGAGTCAGCGTCAAGCTCTCGGCGTCCGCCAGCAGCGTGACCTGCGAACATGCCTGCGCGATGAGCGCAGCGGCGGAAAGCGGCGCAAGCGAAAGCGGCACAGATTCCTGCTCCATCTTTTCGACGTCCAAGAGATCGTTGATCATGCCGAGCAGAGTCTCGCCGCCGTCGGTGGCGATTTGGAGCATCTCGGACTGTGTTGGGTTGAGGTCGCCGACCAGCGGCACGGTTTGAAGGCCGGACAGCAGCGACGTCAGCGGCGTTCTGAGGTCGTGGACGATCATGTAAGTCAGGTCGTCCCGCAGACGCTCCAATTCCCGCAGCCGCCGGTAGCTTTCGGCCAGCTCGGCGGTGTAGCGCTGCTCGCGGTCATGGGCGCGTTTTTCCCGCAGGCTGGCCCCGACCCTGGCCCGGAGCAGGGTTGGATTGAATGGCTTCGGCAGGTAATCCGCCGCGCCCATATCAATGCAGCGCACGACACTTTCCAGCTCGTCTAAGGCCGAGATCATAATCACCGGCAGATGCCTCGTCTGCGGGTCGGACTTGATCCGAAACAGCACTTCGTAGCCGTCCATCTCCGGCATCATCACGTCCAGCAGGACCAGATCAAACGGCTGCTCCGCCAGAACGCTCAGTGCCTCCGCGCCGCTTGCCGCCGTGACCGCCCAGTGGCCCTGCTTTTGGAGACGCCGGGCCAGCACATCCCGGTTGTCTTCGTTGTCGTCCACGATCAGCAGCAGGCCGCCGTCTTTGCTGAGAGACTCATCCTCTTTCTGGAGTTCGTCGGCGACCTCGGCGTCTGCCGGGCGCGGGGTGAAAGCTGTCTGGACCGGAGATGGAACGTTCAGCGCGTCGGCTTGCAGGCGCTCGTCTACCAGCGCGAGCAGGCGATGGCCTGCCGCGCGGATTTTCTCGACATCCGCCAGCAGATCGGCGCGGCCCGCGTCCGCCAGCTCGTCGGCCACCATCTCGCCGTAGCCCAGCACCAGTCCAATCGGGGTTCGCAAGTCGTGCCGTAAATCCGCCAGGGCCTTCTCGTCCAAAAGCTTATTCTTTCTGTGCCAGCAGCGCCTCGATTTTAGCGAGCAGGCGCGGCAACTCGACCGGCTTGGTGTCGTAATCGTCGCACCCGGCGGCAATCGCTTTTTCCCGGTCCCCGGACATGGCATGGGCCGTCAGAGCGATAATGGGAATCCTGCTTGTCTCCGGGGCCGCTTTGATCTGCCGAGTCGCTTCCCAGCCGTCCAAAACGGGCAGGCTCATGTCCATCAAGATCAGGTCCGGGCAGAGCGCGGCGGCCTGCGCGACCCCCGCGCCGCCGTCCACGGCCAGGGCAACTTCGTAGCCTTTGCGGATGAGACGCCGTGAAAGCATATCCCGGTTGTCTTCGTTGTCTTCGACCAGCAGAATTTGCGGCATTCAGTGCTTCCCAATCTTTATCCATCTGCATTCAAACGGGCGGCTGAAGTCACGGCAGCAAGTGCACAAAACCTGCCTTCGCAGGTTAAAATTTAGGATATTCTAACACTCTAAGTCCACGAAGGTGGACTTCGTGCTTTTGTTGCCGCGACTTCAGCCGCCCGTCGTCCCATCTTTCTCGGACTTCGCGGCGTCAGCCAGATGGCGCAGCTCATGCAGCAAAGCGGCCTGGTCCCAGGCGCCTTTTTGGACGATCTTCTCCACGTCGCCGTTTAATCGCTGCCGGTCCTCCGCCGTGATGTCCCGTGCAGTCAAAACCACGATCGGGATGCGGCGCCATTCCGGTTTCCCGCGCAGGCGGTGGGCAAACTCAAAGCCGTCCATCTCCGGCATCATCAAGTCCAGCAAAACGAGGTCGGGGGCGGCGGTCTGCACGCATTCCAATGCGATCCGGCCATTCGCGGCTTCTTCTACATGCCAGTCTTCGCGCTCCAGCAGCGCCCGCATCATTTCGCGGGTCGGCGTGTCGTCTTCCACCAGCAGCACCCGGCAGCCGGCTTCGCTGTCGGCGCACCGGTAGCGGCTGAGAATGGCGCTCAGGCGGGCGCGGTCAATCGGCTTCGTCATGTAGTCCGACGCGCCGAGCGCGAACCCGATGTTTTTATCGTCCACCATCGTCAGCATGACGACCGGGATGTCCTGCGTTTCCGGGTCGGCTTTGAGCCGCTGCAAGACCGTCCAGCCGTCCAGCCCCGGCATCATCACGTCCAGCGTGATCGCGGCAGGCTTCAGTTCCCGCGCCAGCCGCAGGCCGTCTTCCCCATTTGCGGCAGTTTCAGGAGAAAAGCCCTCGCGGGTCAAAAAACGGCGCATCAGGTCGCGTGCCGCCGGATCGTCGTCAATGACCAGCACCACGTCGCCTGCATGGTTCTCCCGCACCGCAGGCGCACTGGCCGCTGTTTGGCTTTCAGCGGCTTCCGCCGGCAGCACCTGCACCGGCAGACGCATGGTGAAGACCGATCCAATGCCCGTCTCGCTTTCCACCAAAGTATCGCCGCCCATCATCCGGCAAAAGCGGCGCGTGATGGCAAGCCCCAGTCCGGTCCCGCCGTACTTGCGCGTTGTGGACGCATCGGCCTGGGAAAATGCCTCAAACAGACCCGCCATCTGCTCGGCGGTCATGCCGATGCCGGTGTCCTGCACGTCGAACACATAAAACGCGCTGTCCCGGCGTACTCGAAGCGTGACCGTGCCGTTTTCAGTGAACTTGGCGGCGTTGGACAGCAGGTTAAACAAAGACTGGCGCACTTTGGTCAGGTCGCCGTGCATCGCGCCGACGTCCGGGGCGCAGTCGAGCGTCAGCGTGTTGTTCTTCTTCGCGACCAGCGTCTGCACCGTTGCTGTGACATCGGCCAGCATTTCAGGAACGGAAAAGTCTTCCAGATACAGCTCCATCTTGCCGGCTTCGATTTTGGACAGGTCCAAAATGTCGTTGATCAGGGCCAGCAGGTGCTTTCCCGCGCTTTGGATTTTTTGCAGATCGGGCGTGAAGTTATCCAGCCCCTCATCTTCGGCTTCTTCTTGCAGCATCTCCGAATAGCCCAAAATCGCGTTCATCGGCGTCCGAAGCTCATGGCTCATGTTGGCAAGGAACTGCGACTTCGTCCGGGAAGACGCTTCAGCGGCGTCCTTGGCCGCCAGCAGCTCTTTTTCCGCGTGTTTGCGCTCGGTGATGTCGGCAAAGGCCACGACGGCTCCCTGCAACTGCCCTTCGCTCTGGATCGGCGATGACGTGTATTCGACAGGGAAAGCCGTGCCGTCGGCCCGCCAGAACACATCGTCCTCGATCCGGCAGCTTTGCCCGGTTTGAAGCGCCTGGTAAATCGGGCAGTCGGCGGCAGCATACTCCGAGCCGTCCGCGTGACGATGATGAGTCAGCCGGTGCATGTTCTGCCCCAGGACCTCGTCCGCCGTCCGGCCCAGCATCCGGGCGCCCATGCAGTTCAGGAAGGTGCAATTCCCGTCGGTGTCCAGCCCGTACATCCCTTCGCCGGTTGAATCCAGCAGAAGCTGGTTGTAACGGGCGAGGCGCTCGCGTTCCGCTTCCGCTTCTTTCGTCTCGGTCAAGTCGCGGGCAAACGCACTGAATGCGACCCCGTCCTGGGATTGAATGGGAACAATGGCAAGCTCAATCGGAAACTCCGTGCCGTCCCGGCGCAAGGCCGCGATCTCGATGCGCTGGTTCAGCACCGGCCCCTCGCCGGTCTGCAAATAGTGGGCGAGGCCCTGCCGGTGGGCCTGCCGGTATTGTGCGGGGATGATCGTTTGGTCCAGCGCCAGCCCGACTGCTTCCGTGCGGGTGCGCCCGAACATCGTTTCGGCCTGGGCGTTCCAGTCCGTAATGACGCCCTGCGAGTCTGCGCCGATGACGGCGTCCAGGGCTGTATTGATCGTCAAACGGAGCCGCTCCGCGCTCTCCTGGATCGCCTGCGCCTGCCGCCGCGTGGTCGCCGCCGCTTCGGCATAATCCGCCGTCAGCCGCAGAAGCTGCTGGCGCGACAGCCACCCCAGCGCCCCGCCTCCGACAATGGCGGCGAATAAAGCGCCGAGAATCGTGCGCTGGGCGGCTCGCTGGGCGGCTTCAACTCGCTCCGCCCGAAGCTGCTCTTCTGTTCCAATAAAGTCCACGAACTGGACGCGCATGGCATCCATGAGGTCCTTGCCCACCTCATCCCGCTCGCCCGCCCGCGTGCCGGAGACCCGCACCTGCTCAATCTGGTGTCCGGCGTTTGCCTCCCACTGCGCCCGCTCGGCCTCCAGGGCTGCCAGACGCTTGATCTGCATGGGGTTGTCGCTGACCATCCCGGCGAGGGTGTTCAGGGCCGGCGTGATGCGGGGCGCGGCGAGGGTATACGGCTGCAAAAAATTCGGATCTCCGGAAAGCAGAAAGCCGCGCTTGCCCGTCTCCATGTCCAAAAGCAGCTTCTGCGAGGTGTTTGCCTGGGAAATCACCGTGTCCGTATGGCCGACCCACTTGAAAATGGTCAGCAGATGGTCGACCTGCCAGATCAGCAGGCCCGACAGGGCCGCCATGAGCAGCAGCGGCAGCACGGCGGCGCGGGTCAGCAGGCGGTTAAAGCGGGTTTCGCTGATGAGGGGACGCATAACGTCATTGTACCCGGTTCAGCGCCCAAGCAGACAGGGGCAAGCAGACAAGGGCAAGCAGACAAGGGCAAGCAGACAAGGATAATCGGCGGCGGTTCGGGTATAACAGCGCTATCATGACGCGATTAAACCAGGAAACGCTGCCGACGCTCTCGCCCGCAGTCGCCGTGCCGGCCTATGACCGAACAAGCGTCACGCCCGGCATTGTCCATATCGGGGTCGGCGGGTTCCACCGGGCGCACGAAGCCGTCTACACCGACGCCCTGCTGGCAGAGGGCGGGGCAGACGAATGGGGCATCTGCGGGGTCGGCCTGCGTCCTGAAGACCGCGCAATGCGGGATGCGCTTATTCCCCAAAATGGATTGTATACAGTGATGACCCGGAGCGCAGACGGCGACGAAGCGCGGGTCGTCGGCTCTTTGGTACAATATCTGTTCGCGCCGGACGAAGAGCAGGCCGTGCGTAACATCCTGGCGTCGCCGCAGACCCGCATCGTTTCCCTGACCATCACCGAAGGCGGCTACGGGCTGGAAGCCGCCGCGCTGCCGGGCAGCGTCTTTCGGCTGCTCGCCGACGCGCTCCGGCAGCGGCGCTCGGCAGGCATCCCCGCGTTCACCGTGCTGTCCTGCGATAACTTGCCGCACAACGGCAATGCCGCAAAACGCGCCCTGCTGGCGGCCGTGTCTGACCCGGACTTGGCAAAGTGGATCGAGCAGAACGCCGCGTTCCCGAACTCGATGGTGGACCGGATCACGCCGCAGACGACCGACGCCGACCGGGCATTAGTCCGGGACGAGTTCGGCATCCAAGACGCCTGGCCGGTGGTCTGCGAGCCGTTCAAGCAGTGGATCATCGAAGATAAGTTCTCGGATGGCAGGCCGCCGTGGGAAAATGCCGGGGTGCAATTCGTCCCGGATGTCGCGCCGTATGAAGCGATGAAGCTGGGTCTCTTGAACGGCAGCCACTTTGCCATGGCCTATCTCGGCTTCCTCGCCGGGTTCACGACTGTTCCGGCCCTCATGGCCGACCCCAACTTCCGCCTCCTCATTCAGCGGCTCATGGACGACGAAGTCTCGCCCCTGCTGCCTGCCGTGCCGGGCATTGATCTTTCCGTCTACAAGGCGACCCTCATCCGCCGCTTCGACAACCCGGCGATTAAAGACCAGATCACGCGCTTGTGCCTGGACGGATCGCCGAAGTTTCCGCAGTACCTGCGCCCGTCACTGGAAAAAGCCGTTTCGACGGGACGCCCGCATCGCTTGATGACCCTGGCTCTTGCCGGCTGGCTGCGCTACCTGACTGGGGTAGACGAGCAGGGGCAATCATATGTGATTGATGATCCCCGCGCCGCCGAACTGACGGCGCTGGCGCGGCAGGGCGGCGCCGACCCGCGCCCGCTGCTGGCGCTGACAGATTTGTTCGGCGATTTGGGGCAATATGCCGGGTTCGTTTCTCTGCTCCAAAGCGATTTGACGCGGCTTTACGCCGAGGGGGCGCGAGCCGCATTGGCAGCCGCGCTGAAGTAGGCAGGAATACAGCGGGCGGATGGTGAATAGTGGCAAACTCTTGGAACCGGCACATCCAGTGCCGGTTCCCATCTGTGTCGGTTCGTGTCCTTCGCCTACGGGAAACCCTATGACTTATCTCGATCTGCCGCTCGGCGACCAGGCCCCGGTCATCGTCAACATGATTGTCGAGATCCCGCAGGGGTCGTCCAACAAATACGAATTCGACCATGAGCTGGGCGTCTTCAAATTAGACCGCACCCTCTACTCGCCGCTCTTTTATCCGTTTGACTACGGCTGGATCTGCGACACGCTGGCCGAAGACGGCGACCCTTTGGACATTCTCGTCATCACGACCCAGCCGACCTTCCCCGGCTGCCTGATCGCCGCCCGCCCGCTCGGCGTTTTAATGATGCGCGACGAAAAAGGCCCGGACGAGAAGATCTTGTCGGTCGCCGCCGCCGACCCCCGCTTTGAAGGCATCGAGCATCTGTCGGACCTGCCCGCGCACATCCTCAAAGAAATTGTCCACTTTTTCGATATTTACAAAGATTTGGAAGACAAGGAAACCACCGTGCTGGGCTGGCAGGATGTCGGCACGGCCCATGCCGTCATTGAAAAGTTCCGGCTCGCGCCGGGAGAAAAGCACTAAGGAGCTTATTTGGGAACCGCTTACACGCCGGGGCTGAAAGTCAGCCCGCACACGATTATCCAGCGCACGCGCCGCCTGCCCCTGAAGGGCGACGTTTTGGTCGAGACCGGCCAGACGGTGACGCCGGACACGATTGTCGCCCGCGCGTCTCTGCCGGGCCTGATGCAGTCGGTGAAAGTCGCCGCCCTGCTGGGGATTGATGCCGACGAGATGCCGGGCATTCTCAGCGTCAAAGAAGGCGATACAGTAGAAAAAGGGCAGGTCCTCGGCGCCACCAAAGCCTTTTTCGGCATGTTCAAGTCTGAAGCCAAATCTCCGGTCGGCGGCACGGTAGAAACCATCAGCGGTGTGTCCGGCAATGTCGGCGTCCGCCAGGCCCCGCTGCCGATCAATCTGACGGCCTATTTATCGGGGACAATCGCTGAGACCATGCCCGGCGAAGGGGTCATTGTCCAGACCGAAGGCGCTCTCATTCAAGGCATCTTCGGCATCGGCGGCGAGCGGGTGGGGGAGATTTTGATGGTGTCGGAGTCGCCGGAAAGCGACCTGACCGAAGCCGAGATCACGGACGCGCAGGCCGGGAAAATCATTGTCGGCGGGGCGAACATCTCCGGCGCGGCTCTCCGCAAAGCCTCCGAAATGGGAGTGACAGGCATTGTCGTCGGCGGCATCATTGACAAAGACTTGATTGAGTTTTTAGGCTACGACATCGGGGTCGCCATCACCGGCCACGAGAATATCAGCTTGACGCTCGTGATCACCGAAGGCTTCGGCACAATCGCCATGGCCCGCCGGACGTTTGAGCTTTTGAAGTCACTCGCAGGGAAATCGGCGTCCATCAACGGCGCGACCCAAATCCGGGCGGGCGTCATCCGCCCCGAAGTCATCGTCCCGCTCGGCGCTTCAACCGCCGCCGTGCCGGCAAACAGTGAAGATGAAGGCAACCTCGTCATCGGGACATCGATTCGAATCATCCGGGAGCCCTACTTCGGCAAGCTCGCATCGGTCGCGGGCCTGCCGCCGCAGCTCACCGTAATCGGCTCCGGCGCGTCGGTCCGCGTTCTCGAAGCGACGCTTGCCGACGGCTCAGTCGTCACCGTCCCCCGCGCGAACGTCGAAATCATTGAAACTATTTGAGCAAGTTTCTCGCCGCCCGGCCCGCTCACGGAAGATTTGAGCGTGATCAGGACCCCTCTCCCCAGGCCAAAGCGCTTGCGCCGGTTGCGGCAGCGCTCGGCCAAGATACGGAATATCTTGATGCGGCGAATGTCCGCTTTTAGCTCATCAGTCACAGGAACATAAATGCCGACTGTATTTGTGCTGCAACATGCGGCGTGTGAGCCGTTAGGGATGATTGAAAGCGCTTTAACCCGAAGCGGCCTGAGCTTGCACTGCTTCTATGCCCAAGATGGTGATCTCGTGCCGCAGGAAATCGGCGCTGCCGCCGGCCTTGTTGTTCTGGGCGGCTCGATGGGGGTTCAGGATCAGCAGCAATATCCCTTTCTTGGGAAAGAACTGGACCTCATCAAACAGGCCGTCACCCAGAAAGTGCCGATCTTGGGTGTTTGTCTTGGGGCGCAGCTTCTGGCGTCCGCGCTCGGAGCCGGTGTCAGGCAAAACGCCAAGCAGGAAATCGGGTGGCACCCCGTCTTCCTGACGGCGGAGGCCGCCGAAGATCCGTTGTGGCGCGGAGTGCCGCAAACATGGACAGGATTTCACTGGCACGGGGATATTTTTGAGGTGCCGCCGGGGGCTGTTTCTCTCGCGTCTTCCGTGCTGACTCCCTGCCAGGCGTTCCGCTTCGGCTCCTTCGCGTATGGGTTTCAGTTTCATCTGGAAGTGACAGACGCCATCATTCGCGACTGGATCGCCGAGTTCGCCGGGGAGCTGACCCGCGAAGATTTAGACGCCGCTCCAATACTGGCGGGCATTTCTGAGCATCTGGCACCCATGCAGACACTCGCTGGGGAAGTCTTCGGGCGCTGGGCGGCAATGGTGATGCAGGGGTAAATTATATGTCCGGCGCAGGTTCCAAATAGCCCAACGCGCTCTTTTCAAACAGCGTTTCCAGCGCCAGCATCGTGCGAGTGCTTTGGACGACGCCGGTCGCACGCAGGTCTACCACAAGCTGGCGGATGGCGGGGATGTCGGGCGCGACCACGCGGACCTGAAAGTAGTCGTCGCCGGTGACTCGGTAGCATTCCTGCACCCAGGAACAGCCTTGCAGCAGGTGAAGAACATGGCCCTCCTGCTTCTCCGAGCAGGCCGGCATCAGCGTGATGGCGATAAACGCCCGCACGGTCAGCCCCTGCTTTTCCGGCGAAACGCTGATCGTGCAGCGCTTCAGCACTCCTTCCTGACGCAGCCGCTCCATCCGCTCAGTGACGGCCTGCCGGGTCAAGCCGACCAGAGGGGCCAGGGCGGCGGCGGCGATCCGGCTGTCTTCGGTCAAAGCACGCAGCAAAATCCGGTCTGTTTCATCAAGTTCTCCGTATGGCATAAAGGCATTGTACCTGCAAGGACATTTGAATTTTCTTGACATTGCCGCAGGAGCATGTTATACTCAAATGACAAAGACGTTTCTTTCTTTACGCTTGCTCGCCGGCAGCGAGACTGGAAGGGCGTTTTTTTGCTTTGAACGGCGAAGTTCTAACACTTAGCAATCAATACTCCCGTCTCACTTAACAAATAGAAAATAAAAATCGGCTTATTTTTGCTATCTGCTTGACTCCCGGCAAAAATCGTGATATAGTACATCAGGCCAGCGGCGGCCTGCACGGGAAACCGGCAATAAAGGCAATGACGTCTTTTCTTTTTGCATAAGAGCGTATGATTCACGCGCTCTGCAAACCGAAAAGGCGTTTTTCTGTTTTTGGGATTTTTGTTTTTGGGATTTCTGTTTTTTGGTGTTTCAGGAGAATGGGCTATGTGCGGGATTGCCGGGATTTTATACAAACACGCCGAGGGCCTGCCCGCGCCGATTGGAAAGACGCTGCTGGCGATGGCGTCCTGCTTGCAGCACCGGGGGCGGGATTCGGCTGGAATGGCGGTGTTCGGCGGGCAAGGCGGCGAGCTGCGCCTGCAAGTGATGCTGCCGGAGGGCATGGCGCTGCCGGAGCCGCAGGCGCTGCTGGCGCTCGGCGGCGGACGCCTCAGCAGTCTTCTGCCGGAACCGATGGGCTTCTCCGCCTGCGTCAAGCCGGCGCCCGGCGATGCGGTCGCGGCGGACCTTCAGCTTGTCCGCGCCATTGAAGCCGGCCTGCCGGGCGCGACGGTGTCGGGGCTGGGCGCGGCGCTGACAGTGGAAAAAGCCGTCGGCCTGGCGGACGGGCTGGACGGGGCCGTCGGAGCGCTGACCGGTACGCACGGCATTGCCCACCTGCGGCTGGCGACGGAGTCGAAGATTGATCCGGCCCACGCCCAGCCGTTCTGGGGCCGGCCCTTCCCCGACATCGCCGTCACCCACAACGGCCACATCACGAACTATCATAAGCTGCGCCAGCGATTTGAGGCGGACGGGTTCGGGTTCGCAAGCCATAACGACTCGGAGATTATCGGCATCTATTTAGGCCGCAAGATGGCATCGGGACTCTCGCTCCACGAAGCGCTCTCGGCGGCGGGCAAAGAGCTGGACGGCTCGTATTCGTTCATTGCGGCCACAAAGCGCGAGCTGGGCGTGGTGCGCGACCCGTTCGCGACCAAGCCGCTGCTGTATGTCGAGACGGAGGAGCGGGTCGCCCTGGCTTCCGAGCCGCAGGCGCTGTACCGCCAGTTCGGCCCGGACACCGAGATTCAAGAAATTCGGCCACGGCAAGTGCGTGTATGGGAGATTTAACATGGGAGACAGCCTGAGAACGCTGGACTGCGAAGGTCTCACGACCCGCGAGATCAACACGTTTCTGCGGGACACGGCGGGGCGAAGCCCGGACGCCGAAGTGGTTTTGGTGAACCCGGACAGCCGCCACAATTTGGCCGTCGGACTGACTTCGCCCCTCGGAATCCGTATTCAAGGGCCGGTCGGCTATTACTGCGCCGGGCTGTGCGAGGGCGTCAACGTCCGCATCGAGGGCGGCGCGGGCTGGGGCCTCGGCGAAAACCTGATGAGCGGGCGCGTCCGGCTGTCCGGGTCGGCAGGCTCGGCGGCGGGCGCGACGATGCGCGGCGGCACGGTGATTGTCGGCGGCGACGCCGGGGCACGCTGCGGGGTCGCAATGAAGGGCGGCACGCTGATTGTCGGGGGCGACGTGGGCTACATGACCGGCTTTATGATGCAGAAAGGCGTTCTAATTATCGGCGGCGACGCCGGAGAAGCGCTCGGCGATTCGCTCTATGAAGGCCGGATCTACCTGCGCGGCAAGGCGGACGCGCTGGGCAGCGATGCCGTGCAGGCGGACCTGACGGAAGACGACATCCTGCTGCTGTCCGCCGCCCTGCGGGATGCCGGCATGGACATGGCGCCGGCCGAGTTCAAAAAGATCGTTTCCGGCAAAAAGCTCTACAACTTTGATAAGAACGAAAAAGAAATCTGGAAGACCGCGCTTTAGAAAACCGTGCTTTAGAAGACAACGTCCTAGGAGAGCCAAGATGACCCTGACTTTGGAACCGAAACCGCAGACGATCCCGCCGTATTTTTCGCAGAAGCCGGGCATTCAGCTTGTCAAAGCCGGGACGCCGGAAATGGTTGACCTCGCCGGGCCGTACCAGCAGCCGGGCCTCAAAAGCACGATCATTGACATCCCGATTACGGGCGCGAAGGACGCGCTGACCGTCGGTCGGTTTGAGATGCGCCCATCGGTAGACTTCCCGTTCTTTTATGAGTATCTGGAAGTCAAGACGATTGTGTCCGGCACCATCGTCGTCCAGGACGAAGCCGGCACACGCTTTGAGGCGTTTCCCGGCGACGTGTTTGTGTTCACGCCGCCGCACCTCGTCACGTTTCTTGCGGAGTGTGACGGCACGGCGGTCTACGTCGGCCATCGTCCCCCGGAGCCGTCGTTCCTGCCCGGCTTCGAGGGCACTGTCATCACTCCGGGAGTAACCGGGTGAAAAGCAAGCCGGTGTATGCCGCGCTGGAATTAGACCTCACGGCGCGGCGGCATCTGTTTCTGACACAGGGACCGGACGGGCATCGTGCCGCCTGCCATGCCCTTGCCGCTTCGCCGCCCGGCACGGCGGCGGCGCTGAATAACCCGGCAGACGCGGATCTCAGCGCTGCCATCACGGAGGCCGGCATGGATACGGCGTTTTACCTTGCCGGGCCGGAAGTGTTCTTATGGCAGGCCGCGAACCGTCTGCGGCAGGCCGGGGTCGAGACCCGGCGCATCCGGCAGGAGCTGGCCGGAAGCGCCGCCCGCCGGGTCTACTGCGTCCACTGCCGGACGATCAGCGAGCCGGTCACGACAAGTCTGCACTGCTGCGCCGCCTGCGGCTTGATCTTGACGGTGCGCGACCACTTCTCACGGCCCTTGTCGGCCTACATGGGCGTGATCGCAGACGCCGAGAGGCCGGAAGCATGATCGGAGACATGGCAGGGAACATCACCGGAGAAAAGTCGCGGATCGTGCGGGTTGCCGGCATTGATCCGCTGACGCCGGAAATCAAGCAGTTCACGCTGGAATGCGCTTCGGGCCGGCCGCTTCCCGCCTGGTCCGCCGGCAGCCATGTCCCGGTGACGCTGACCGACGGAAAGCGCGGCTGGCGCAACTCCTACTCGCTGATCGGGACGCCCGGCGAAACGGCGTTTTACCGGATTGCCGTCCGCAAAGAAGACAAGGCCAGATCCAAAGGCGGCTCGGTGTACCTGCACGAGCAGATCAAGCCCGGCGACACGCTGGAAATCGGGACGCCCCGAAACTGCTTTGGGCCGGCGCGTCATGCCCGCAAGCATGTGCTGATTGCCGGCGGCATCGGGATCACGCCGTTTTTGGCGTTTCTGGCCGCTCTAAAGCCGGCGGGAATGGCCTACGAGCTGCATTATGCGTTTCGGGAGCGCGGCGAAGGCGCATTTCGGGAGCCTCTTTGCCAGGAACACGGGCCGCACGTTCAGCTGTATGTCTCGGCGGAAGGGACGCGGCTTGCGCCGTCCGCCATTTTAGCACGGCAGCCGCTCGGCACGCATGTGTACGTCTGCGGCCCGCAGTCGCTGACAGATGCCGTCCGCAACGCGGCGACGGAACGGGGCTGGCCGGAGAGCCATGTCCACTTTGAGGCGTTCGCTCCGCCGCCGCTAAGCGAGGCGGCCCCGTTCGCGGTCAGCCTGCCTGCGCTGGCGCTGGACATCAGCGTCGGCGTCCGGGAAACGCTGCTGGAAGCGCTGGAGCGGGCCGGCGTCCGGGTGGCGTCCTCTTGCCGGGTCGGCCAGTGCGGCACCTGCGAGATGCGGATTCTGGCGGGCGATCCCGACCACCGCGACCGCTGCCTGTCGGAAGATGAAACGGCGGACGGCAAAATCATCGCCTGCGTGTCCCGCTGCCGGGGCGAGCGTCTGACACTGGAATTGCCGGGATAGCAGTAAAAGATGGGCGGTTAAAACCGCAGCAACAAAAGCACAAAGTCCGCCTTCGCGGACTCATACGGAACATCTGTATTAACCTGCGGAGGCAGGTTTCGCGCACTCGTTGCCGCGACTTCAGTCGCCCATTCCCATTATTCAGGATCAACAAATGACCGTTCTGCTTGAATCAAGGCCGCTGCCTGCGCTGAAAAACTCCCCGGAGGGCATTCGCCGCTTTCCGTTTCCCTTCAGCACGGACAGCTACGGCTACTCCGTGAACCTGGTCCCGGCGGGGCAGGGCCGGGCGGGCGCGTTTGACGCACACGTGTTTGACATTGACGAGCATTATCACACGGAAGTCGAAGAGCGGGACCGGATACTGGCGGAAGACCACACGCGGCGCTATTTGACGCTGCCACATATGCAGGACGCGCAGTGGGATTTTCTGGAACTCGGCATGACGCATTTGGCGGACGACTACCCGGAGCATTTCACGCTGAAGCGGCACGGGACCGCCTGGCACTGGGAGAACCGGCTGCTGGACAGGAAGCAGGCGTTCACGTTCGGCGACCTGTCCACCCTGCCGCTGGAACCGCTGGAATGGCTGGGGCGGCAGATGCAGGGCGATTTCTGTCTGCTGGATCAGCGCGAAGGTGATCTGTATTTAGATGCCGGGCTGGTGACGTTCCCCGCCGACTGGTCCCTGGCGTTTGACCTCGGCATGACCTTTGAAGAGTGGCACGGGCCGGTGCCGCTCGCGCATCCGGCGGGGGTCTTTACGCGGGCCAAGAAGTTTTTGATGAGCCTGGAAGCGGACCGCCCCTGGCAGCGGCTCAACTGGACCTTCACGGTCGGGCCGCGCCTCGATACCGCGCCGGAGATTTACCACATTTGGGGCCGGGACAAGCCGAAAGTCACGGCGGAGAATGCAGGCGAGACGGTGCATCTGCGCGTCGAAGTGCAGGTGCTGGCCCGCCTGCCGCGCTCGCACGGCGTCTTGTTCAGCATCCGTACCTATTTGATTCGGCTGGACGAGCTGGCGGCCAACCCCGACTGGGCCAGACGCCTGCGGCGGGTGCTGGGGTCGCTGCCCGCCGAGATCACCGAGTACAAAGGTCTCACGCACACCGGCCCGGCAGTGATCGCCTGGCTCTCGCCTTACGAAGACGATTAAATCCGAAGACGGTTAAATTCGCATCCCTCTGCCAATGACGGCTCTTTCTGTTTCCCTCCTCTCCGCACCGGCGCGGCGACGGCCCTTTTGCTTCGTCCGCGCCCTTTATGGCGCACAGGAGAAACACCATGAGTACCATTGTTGAGGCTGGCCCGGCGGCTCCTCCGAAAACCCTGACGCGCTCCGTCACCTGGAAATCTTCCTTTGTTGTCTCGCTCGGTGGATCGCTGCTGGTCGCCACGACTCTCGGCCCGATGGCCGCCGAGCTTGGCCCGGCGTCCGTTTTTGTCTGGTCGCTGATTGCGATTGTGGGCGTCTTGCAGTGCCTGATGATTGCTGAGATGGCGGGCATGTTCCCAAACAAAAGCGGCGGCACGGCCACCTACGCCCATGAAGCCTTTAAAAAGACTTCTCCCTTGTTCGGCGTCGCCTCCAACTGGGGCTACTGGCTGGCGTGGATTCCCGTCATCCCGGTCAACATGATTTTGGTCGCAGGCTACATGAAAGCCACGTTCCTGCCGCACGGCAGCACCTTGGAAATCGCCATCGGCTTGACGCTGCTCCTGTACGTTATCAACTACTTTGGGCTGAAGCCGGGCGTCTGGTCCTCCGCTGTCATGGCGGTCTGCTCCCTGGTTCCGCTGTGCATCATCGCCTTTTCGCCGATCTTCAAGCCGGGCCTTTTCCACCCGCATTACGTGTTCCCGATTGTGCCGCTGAACGGCTCCTGGCACTCCGGCGCGTCCTGGATGACCATGATCAAGTGGATGTTCGTCGCCGCCTGGTCGGGCTATGCGTTTGAGTCCGGCACCACCATCATTGCCGAGCTGAGAAACCCCAGATCGGATGCGCCCAAAGCCATCAAGGCCGCATCCGCCGTCGGGCTGTTCTCCTTCGCCCTCGTCCCCTTCATGCTGATGGCGATTGTCGGGACGGATGCGATCACCAAAGACCCGATTGTGGCGTTTCTGCCGGCGGCCCAGGCGATCTTCGGCCCCGTAGGCGCAAACATTGTCGCCTTGATGCTGATCGCGGCCCTGCTGCTCGGC
This sequence comes from Capsulimonadaceae bacterium, assembly GCA_965277885.1. Lineage (GTDB taxonomy): Bacteria > Armatimonadota > Armatimonadia > Armatimonadales > Capsulimonadaceae > JANXMY01. The sequence goes on from CBDIDS010000003.1 coordinate 3,961,596, forward strand.
GTGCAGACAACCATCATCGGCTCGACCCGCTGCGTGTATGAAATGAGCCGGGACGGGCTGATCATCAAGCAGTTCGGGCAAATCAACAAGTACGGCGTTCCGGTCGGCTCAATGTACCTGGACTGCGCCGTCACCATCGGCCTGCTGCTGATCTTCAAGGACAACATCGTCAACTTAATCGCGTCCTCCAATGTCGGCTACATGGTGGTTTGGATTTTGCTGCCGATTGCCTACATTCTTCTGCGACGTGGGCAGCCGAACGCCGAGCGGCCCTTCAAGCTGCCGAACTTCTTTGTACCGGTAGCGGCGGCAGTCGCGCTATTCAACATCGCCATCTCGCTGGTGGGCGGGCCGCAGCTTGGGGCGACCGTCATGTGGACAGGCATCATTATTATGCTGGCCGTCGCGCCGTTTTACTGGTATCGGCGCATGGTGCAGGACCGTCATCCTGAAATCGTATTTTCTTCGGGGCCGAGGCTGCCGGAAATGCAGGAAGGGGATGATGACCTGGGCGGACGCCGCGAGGTTGTCCATCGCGAAGGGTAAACGGCTTCTGCACCGGCAGTTCCAGAAAACTGCCGGTGCAGGAACGGAACATTGGAGATGATTATGCCTGACAATTCTGTGCTTTCGCTGTGGCGCTACCCGGTCAAGTCCATGCAGGGCGAGGAAATCAATGCGTCGCTTGTGACGGAGCGCGGCCTGTTCGGCGACCGGGCTTATGCGCTTATGGACGCCGAGGACGGCAAGACCGTCACGGCGAAAAACCCGAAGAAGTGGCCGCAGATGTTTAAGTTCCGGGCCGCGTTTGAGACCCCTGCCGGCGCTGCGGACGCAGTGCCGCCCGTGCGGATTATGACCCCGGACGGGGACGTGCTTTCCAGCAGCCGGCCGGGTCTCAATGCAGCGCTTTCGGCGTCTCTTGGCCGGGCGGTCGTTTTTGCCGACAAGCCGCCGGAAAAGCCGCATTTGGACGAATACTGGCCGGACGACGTGGACGGCCTCGCCCACTCGGATACCGTGACCGATGAGAACACGCTGGAAAACACGTTTTTTGATCTCGCGTTTCTGCATATCCTCTCGACTTCGACGATTGACGCTTTAAGGGCGGCTTACCCGGCGGGCCGGTTTGAAGCCCGGCGGTTCCGGCCCAACATTCTCGTGGACGCCGGAACTGAAGCGTTTGCCGAAAATGCCTGGATCGGGAAAACGATTGCCATCGGCGACGAAGTCCGGCTGGCGGTGACGGGTCCCTGCCCGCGCTGCGTGATGACCACGCTTGCCCAGTCCGACCTGCCGCGCGACCCCGGCATTCTGCGGACTGCCGTGCAGCAAAACGGAGCCAATGTCGGCGTCTATGCCGAAGTCCTTCAAGGCGGCTGGGTCCGTCAGGGGGACCTGATCCGAGTCGAGCCATGATGCTTAACTCAGAGGAGGAGAGTGTCAAGACGACCTGCCCGCGCGACTGCTACGACGCCTGCGGCATCCACGTCGTCAAGCGCGGCGGCGTCATCCTGCGCGTCATGGGCGATCCGACGCATCCTCACAACCGAGGAACGCTGTGCGGGAAATGCACTCTCGCTTACAACGGCGCGTGGCGCGACCCCGACGCCCGCCTGCTGCACCCGCTGAAGCGCACGGGGCCCAAAGGCAGCGGGCAGTTCGAGGCTGTCTCTTGGGAGGAAGCGCTGACGACAATCGCAGGGCGGCTGACAAGCACCATTGCGGATTCGGGCGGTGCAAGCGTCGTGCAGACTCACTATACCGGCACGTTCTCGCAGATCGGATACGGCTTCCCGCTGCGCTTCTTTCACCGGATCGGGGCAACTGAAGTAGACCCGGACACGGTCTGCAACAAGGCCGGACATGTGGCGCTGGGCATGACCTTCGGCTCGTCGCTGGACGGTTTCGACCCGCGCTCCGCCGGTGATGCCGCCTGCATTCTGGTGTGGGGCGCGAACCCGTCGGCCTCCGCACCTCACGCCCATCGTTACTGGCTGCGGGAAGCGCCCGGAAAAGTCATCATCGTGGACCCGATTCGCCATCCGACGGCGGCGCAGGCCGATCTGCATTTGCAGCCGTTTCCCGGAACCGACGCCGCGCTGGCGTTTGCTCTGCTGCATGTCATCCATCGGGACGGCCTGCTGGACCACGCATTTCTTGACACATGGACAGTCGGCTGGCAGGAAATTGTCCCGATGCTGCCTGTGTGTACCCCCGAATGGGGCGAAAGCGTGACCGGGGTCCCGGCGGCCTTGATTGAAGAAGCGGCGCGGGTTTACGGGCGCGGTCCATCGCTGCTGTGGCTGGGGCAGGGATTGCAGCGACAGGCCACCGGCGGCAACATCCTGCGGGCGTGCAGCCTGCTGGCGACGGCGACCGGCAACCTCGGAAAAGCGGGCGCGGGCTTCCTGTATTTGAACGGAACGGCAAGCCGGGGCATAAACGACGACTACATCTGGGGAACAAAGCTGAACCCGGCGATGCCCGCGCCGATCAGCCACATGGACCTGGCGGAGCGACTTGAAAACCCGAAGACAAGCCGGGCGCTGTTCTGCTGGAACAACAACATTGTCGCTTCCTGCCCGAACCAAGCCCGCCTGCGGGCGGCGCTGACGCGCGAAGACCTGTTCACCGTGGCGATTGACTTGTTCGCGACCGACACGACGGACTATGCCGATTTTGTTCTGCCCGCCGCAAGCTTTCTGGAGTTCAACGATCTGGTCGTCTCATACTTCAATTACACACTGTCCGCCCAGGTGAAGGCGGCGGAACCGATGGGCGATTCCCTGCCGAACTCCGAGATCTTCCGGCGGCTGGCCGGCGCAATGGGTTACACCGAGCCGGAACTGTTTGAGACCGATGACTGCGTTATTTCTGAACTTCTGCGGCAGAGCGGCACGGGCCTGGACTTCGCGGCGCTGGCACAGGCCGGCACGGTTTACAGTGCGCCGGACCCGGTGATTCCCTTTGCCGACAGGAAGTTCGCGACGCCGAGCGGCAAAATCGAGATCGCGTCCGACACGTTTGAGGCGGCGGCCCTGCCGCGGGCGCCGCAGCCCTGGGCGGATGCCCGGCCGACAGGCGGCAAGCTCCGCCTGCTGTCCCCGGCTTCGCCCTGGCGGATGAACTCAAGTTACGACAATGTTGACAAACTTCGCCTCAAAGCGTCGACGGCAGAAGTGCAAATTAGTCCGCACGAAGCCGCCGAACGCGGCTTGACCGACGGAATGCCGGTCATCGTTTGGAGCGAGGCAGGCCGGCTGCCGCTGCAAGTCGTGATCTCGGAGGACGTGCCGTGCGGGGTCGCCCTGGTACATAAAGGCCGCTGGCCGAAGCTTGACCCCAGCCAGGCCAATGTCAATATTCTAAACCCAGGCCGCAAAAGCGACATGGGAGAAAGCTCCGCCGTTCATTCCGTGGAAGTGGAGATCTGCCGTGCTGCCTGAACCTGTCCTTTCAAGAAAAGATTCGTAAGGAGTTACCCGTATGCCGATCAATGAAGCAGAGCCATCCCGTATCTGGGACCCGGCCTCGATCCATGATATTCAGGAAAAGGCCCGGCTGGGCCGGTATCGAATCCGGGCGTTCTCAACCGCCCGGCAGCTTCCGACGCTGGAGGACCTGACGTTTCTGCCCGCCGGGCTGACCCGTGTTCCGCTCGAAGGCTACCGAGAAACCTGCGACACGAGTGTCACGCTGGGAACGCGCTTTGCCAAGAAGCCGCTCCAGCTTAAGACGCCGATCACTATTGCCGGCATGTCCTACGGGGCGCTTTCGCGTAATGCCAAAGAAGCGCTTGGGATCGGCGCGACCCGCGTCGGCACCTCCACCTGCACCGGGGACGGCGGGATGCACCCGTCTGACCGCGAATACTCGAAGATGCTGGTCTACCAGTGCCTGCCGTCGCGCTACGGCTTCAACCCGAAAGACGTGCAGCGAGCCGATGCCATCGAAATCGTCGTCGGCCAGGGCGCAAAGCCCGGCACGGGCGGCCTGCTGCTCGGCCAGAAAGTCAGCGCGGAGATCGCCGGGATGCGGGACCTGCCGAACGGCGTGGACCAGCGCTCCCCCTGTCGCCACCCGGACTGGATGGGGCCGGAAGACCTTGCGATCAAGATTGAAGAGCTGCGCGAGGCGACCGACTGGCAGAAGCCGATCTACGTCAAGCTCGGCGCGGCCCGCGTCTACGAAGACGTCAAGCTGGCCGCTAAAGCCGGTGCGGACTGCGTGGTCGTGGACGGCATGGAAGGCGGGACCGCCGCATCGCCGGATGTTCTCTTAGATCACACGGGCATTCCGACGCTTGGGGCCATCTGCGAAGCGGTCCGCGCTTTGGAAGACTTAAAGCTGCTGGGTGTCGTGCAGCTCATTGTCTGCGGCGGCATCAAGACCGGCGTGGACGCCGCAAAGGCACTGGCATTGGGGGCAGATGCAGTCGCCATCGGCACGGCGGCAATTATTGCGCTGAACTGCAACGCGCCGCTCTGGATCGAAGATTATGAAGCCATGGGAACGAAGCCCGGCGCGTGTCATCACTGCCACACGGGCCGCTGCCCGGTGGGGGTCGCGACTCAGGACCCGGAGCTGACGCAGCGGCTGCCGGTGGAAGAAGCCGCCGAACGGGTTGAGAACTTCCTGCACGCCATGACGCTTGAAATGCAGATCATGGCCCGCGCCTGCGGCAAGTCCCGGGTCGGCAACCTGGACCGCGACGATTTGCGGGCGCTGACGCTCGAATCGGCGCTGATCACCGGCCTGCCGCTGGCGGGAACGCGGCGGCCCATCCCGCTGAATCTGTGGGGCGAAGGAGGGGCGTAGCCATGCCTCAAGCGACAGCCGATGTTCTGGTGGTCGGCGGCGGCCTGATGGGCTGCGCGACGGCCTATTATTTAGCCCAAGCCGGCGCGAAAACGACTCTGATTGAGCGTCAATCTTTGCCTGGAACGGAAACGACGGCCCGGTCCGGCGCGATCATTCGGGCGCATTACGGCGTTCCGGCGCTGGTCAAGCTGGCACTGGAAGCGAATCGCCGTTATTCACAATTTGACGACGAAGTGGGCCGCCCCTGCGGCTTCGTCCGCGCGGGCTACTGCGTGCTGGTGGACGAGAGCGACGCCCAGAACCTGCGGGACATCACGGCGATGCACCAGAGCTTAGGCGTCCATGCGTGGCTTCTCACGCCGGACGAGCTGAAAGAAATCGTGCCTGCCGTAAAAACCGGGGATGCCGCGCTGGCCGCCTACGAGCCGGATGGCGGCTTTGCTTCCCCGCCGCTGACAGTTGCGGCGTATGCGGCCCGCGCTCAGGAGCTTGGGGCAGAGATGCGCTGCGGCGTTTCGGTTCAAGCCGCCGAGCCGGAAGGCTGCGGTTGGCGCGTGTCCCTCTCCACCGGCGAAACAGTGTCCGCCGGGCAAGTCGTGCTGTGTACGGGCAACTGGTCGCGGCCTGTCGGGGCGCTTTTCGGGTTGGATCTGCCGGTGACGCCGGCACGGGCGCAGATCGTGGTTTTGGAGCGGCCCGCGCCGTTTGAAGGCGTCTTTCCGGTGGTTTCCGACTTAATCAACCTGGCCTACTTCCGGGCGGACGGCGAGAACGGAATGTGGGTCGGCTCGTCGGACAACGCCGACTTGCAGGACTACCTGCCCGCCCCGGACGGTTACGACGAAGGTGTCGGCGCAAAGGCGATCAGCGATGCCCGCCGAAAAGCCGCGCTCCGGTTTGACGGCATGGCGGAAGGCAGCGACAAAGGCGGGGTGCAGCGGGCTTTCTCCGGTCTGTACGAAACGACGCCTGACTGGCAGCCTATCATCGACTCGTTTGGCGGGACGCTTCACGCCGCCGTCGGCTTTTCCGGGCACGGCTTCAAGCTCGCCCCGGTGGTCGGGGAGGCCATGGCCGCCCGCGCTTTGAGCCTGCCGGACCCGTTCGATATTTCGCTTTTTACCCAGTCGCGTTTTGCGGAAGACCGCCCGATCCGCTCTCTATATCCTTATCAGCGGGCGAAGTTTTTGCGCTAAACAGAATTTAGTGAGGAGGCATATTCTATGAACATGACGGAAATTCAATCGCTTTTTCAGGAAAAAAACATCCAGTTCTTTTTGATGTCGTTTGCGGATATGCACGGCACGCCCCGCGCCAAGCTGGTTCCGGCAGCCCATCTGGAAGACGTGCTGGGCGGGGCGGCAGGGTTTGCCGGGTTTGCCGTGGACGGGCTGGGGCAGGGGCCGCACGACCCGGACCTGAGCTGCGTTCCGCAGGGCGATTCGACCGTCTTCCCGCTGCCCTGGAAGCCGGGAATGGCCTGGATCGCCGGCAATCTTCAGATGGACGGCAAGAACTGGGACTATTGCCCGCGTGCGATCCTCACGCGCACTTTGGAAGACGCACGGGCGCAGGGCTTCGCGCTGAAAATGGGCGTGGAGCCTGAGTTCTTTTTGGTCGAAAAGAAGCCGGACGGATCACTGTGCGTCGCCGACGCCCAGGACACGCTGGCGAAGCCCTGCTACGGGCAGTTGTCCCTGCTGCGGAACGCCGACTTTTTGATGACGCTGATTTCCTACTGCAACGACCTCGGCTACGGCGCATACCAGAACGATCACGAGGACGCGAACGGGCAGTTTGAGATCAACTGGCGTTTCGCGGGTGCCTTGAAAACCGCTGACCAAGTCTCGTTCTTCAAGTTCATGGTCAAGGCGCTGGCGGAGGAGCGGGGCTTGTGCGCGACGTTCATGCCGAAGCCTTTTGCGAACCTGACCGGCAGCGGAGCGCATCACCATCTTTCGCTGTGGGATTTAGAAGAAAAAGACAACCTCTTTCTGGACAAGAGCGACCCGCGCGGGCTGTCGTCGCTCGCGCTCTCGTTTCTCGGCGGTCTGCTGGCCCACGCCAAAGGGCTGTGCGCCCTCACCGCGCCGTCGGTCAACTCCTACAAGCGCTTCGGGGCACGTTCCCCCCGCTCCGGGGCAACCTGGGCGCCGGCGTTGATTGCCCACGGCGGCAACAACCGGACTACCATGGTGCGGGTGCCGGCGCCGGGCCGTCTGGAGTACCGGACGGCGGATAATTCCTCAAACCCATATCTGGCGGCCGCCGGGCTGCTTGCGGCAGGCATGGACGGCATCGAGCGCGGCCTGAAAGTGGATGCAGGGCGTGACGGCAATTTGTTCCTGCTGACCTCAGCACAGGCGAAGGAGCAGAATATAGAGCTGCTGCCCGCCACTCTCGGCGAGGCGCTCGTGGAGATGGAGCGCGACGAGGTGCTGTGCGGCGCCCTGGGCAGTGAGTACACGGCGGCGTACTTGGAGGCGAAGCGTGCGGAATGGGAAGAGTACCATGAGATGACTTCCCGAAGCGTGACCGCCTGGGAAACCCAGCGTTACCTCAGCCTTTAACTCCTCGTAAAACATACATTTAGGATGCCCCACTTACGCAAAAGGTCTATTACCAGCCATCCACGTTATGAGGCGTCTCGTGGTGCGTGCATCTCTTCCGAGATGAAAGTCGTGAACGGGCCGATGTCGTGCTGCATCGAAGCCGTTTCCAGAGCCGCGAGGTACTCCGTCCGCCGGGAGTTCCGGATCACGGTCCACGGGTAGCCTCCTGAGCAGAACATGGTATTCCTCAGAAACCGTCCTACGCGGCCATTGCCATCGGGATACGGGTGGATGTAAACGAACACGAAGTGACCCAGCACGGCATGCACGGCGGGATTATTCTCCGCTCTCAACAGGTCGAAGAGCGCGTCCAGGACATCCAGCACAGCCTCGGCAGGCGGCGGCACATAACGCGATCCACGCAGGTACACCGGGTGGTTGCGGCAGCCCGCGATCTGGACCGCGTCCAGGAAACCGGCCAGCACGGCCGGCGCGAACTTTCCCGGTGCCACTCCTGAAATTCACGCTCGGCTACGTCGGCGGCGGACGCGCCGCCGAGAATGAAACGCAGGCTTTTTTTGACTGCCTGAAACGCCTGGTAATATCCCCGCGCCGCAAGCGCATCACCCTCGCGGCTGTCGGAAGGAGAGACGTCCGGCTGCCAGCCGCCTTCGTGCACCCGGCGGATCAGATCGGGAGTGACCCGGTATCCTCCAATGGAGAGCGAGTTGTAGGCAACCGCCGCGTACCGCTCCTCCACCTGGGCAAGAGAGCCGTCCGCCGTCCGCCGTCCGCCGTCCGCCGTCCGCCGTCCGGCGTGCGGCGTGCGGCGACGTCACGCGGGGGTGCCGGCCCAGCAGCGGCTCTTCTCGCTCGAAGGGATTCACTGTTTGAATTGATTGACCTGCGGTTTCCATCGTCTTTCTGATCCGTTCGGCAATGATCGGCTCCCCAAGAAAGGCATAGGCCCCGGCAAGCCGCCCCGCGACCACGACGTTGCTGCCCGTCAGAAGGATGCGAAGCAAGGGACCTGGATCGCGCAGCATCCGCAGCGCGATCTCCGCATCTTCGGGATAGCTTCGGAAGAATGCCGCCGGGATGCGGCACAGGGCGTCCGGCAGCCCCATGAGCCAGAGACCGTCGAAGGTAGTAGAGGGTAGGTTGAGTGGAGGGTTGAATGTTGGTGTGAGCCGGTTCCCAGCCAGGTTTTGACAGGAATCCGGCCTGTTTTCAGACGCTGTGGTAAGGGGGAACGGCAGCCTCAACCCAAACCGACTGAATAGTCGCATGAATTGAGATCATCGAAACAAGCTGATTGGGTTTTTCCCGCGTACTGCTTTAAGCCGGGTCAAAACGAACCGCCTGCCTGCAATCTGTGAAAAACAAATTCCCAGGCAGGCAGAGGCCGAGCCGGCCTTTTCTCCCAAATTCCACCCGCAAAAAAACTTTGCGTATTCGATTGCGCAAAACCTAATAATGCTGTATAATGCAGATGGTCTATTTTTCAGCATGGCGATTTTCTTTTCCGTTTGGGTTAGTACCATCGCAATTATTGCTATACAAAGCATGATTGGGCTGCCGAGGCTCGCTCTCCTCAGCAGTTATCAGCCGATCCGGCTACTTTTTGCAGGATGAAAGGGCATGACATGAAACGTTTCGGATTCGCCGCCACAGCTTTGCTGCTGTTCGCCGCACTTGTTCTGGGGCCGCCGCAGGCTCGTTCGCAAGCGCCGCTGGCCGCCAGCCAGCCCTACTATCAGATCATCAACAAGGCTACCGGTCTGGCGCTGGACCTGATTGGCGGCAACACCGCGAACGGCGCCGTCATCAACCTCTGGGCCTTCGACCCCAACGGCCCAAACCAGCGCTGGGCCATTGTCCCGACCGAGCATGCCGACCACTTCAAGCTGATCTCCTGGGTCAGCGGCGGCTGCGCCTGCATTGACATGGATTCCACGGCGAACGGCGCACAGTTTCATAACTTCGTTTACACCGGCAACAACCCCGCCCAGCAGTTCGACCTGCTCGATCAGGGGAACGGCTACTTCAAGATCCGAAACGTCCACAGCGGTTTATTTCTGGACGATACCAACTACGGCACGGCCAACAACACCAAAGCTCAGCAGTGGTCGGACAACAGCAACGATGCCCAGCTTTGGTCTCTCAAGCCCTGGGGCAATTACTTCCTCCGCGCTGCCGGCGGGCGCTATGTCTGCGTTCAGAACCGCTCCAACCAGAACGACGCTCCAATCATCCTGTACGACTGGGAGAACAACCCGTGGTTTGACTGGACCTTCACCAATGAGGGAGGCGGCTACTGCGGCTTGTTCAGCGTGAACGCCCCCACGCGGGTGCTGTGCGTCAACAATGCGTCCACAACCGCCGCCGCCAACTGCCACCTGTTTGATTACAACCCGAACAACATCGGCGACCAGAAAGTGCGGGTCGTGCCGAAGCTCGATGGCACCGTCAAGCTCTACTTCGCGCACGATAACATGAGCTGGGACATTCCCGGCGGCGCGATCGGCGACAACACGCCGCTCCAGCAGTACCCGGACAACGGCAACGCCTGGCAGGAATTCACCCTGGAGCGCGACAATGCCGCCGGCGGCCTGTCCAACCCGATTGAAACCGTCCCTGCGGACACCATCCCGACGCCGTCAGGGTCCGGCGCGATCTCCCTGCGTGTTCTCAACGGCACCGGCGGTGCGTTCCCCGACTCCCAGGTCTACTGGGGCATTCTCGGACAGGACCCGGCCAACGGTAACCGGTGGTCATATTTAGACATCAACGGTAATCTTCAGCCGATCTCGGCCGCCCTCAACAACGCGGCAGGGCATCTCACCAAAAACGGCGTCAATTACGCCAACATCTATTCCACCGTCAGCCAAAAGCAGTGGATTAACCTGCCGAAGCTTTCCGCCGCCCGTATGTACCTGAGCGTCGGCAGCCCCTGCTTCATCACCACCTATGACACCGGCTTCGCCGGGCCGGACATCAACAACCCGGCGGACCCCAACGCGAACGTCACGTTCGACTTCATCGAGTTCACGCTCGATGGCAGCGGCTACCACGGCAACACGACCCGCGTGGATATGTTCGGCTTTCCGATCCAGCACCGGGTCGTCACGCTCGACGGCAGCTTCGACCAGACCGTGGGCGAGCGCGAATCAGAGTCGCGGGCCGGCATCTTCTCCGAGTACCAGAACGAAGAAAACAATCCGTTCCAGAGCCTCGGCACTGTCCAGGCGCCGTACCGCATTGTCGCGCCGATCCACGGCTCATTTGCCGCCGGCCAGCCGAATGCCAATTACTTTGCCGGCTATTCCAATATCTCCACGCAGGACATCCTGCTGGGAACCGGCGGCGCGGCCGATCCGTCGACCTGCGCGGCCACCAACCGCCATGTCTACACGCAGCCGCAGTCTACCTGGGGCAACGTGCTGTCCTACTACAACGCCGCACCGGCCAACTTCTACGCGCAGTTCTGGCACGGCCACGCCATCAACCAGCTCGCCTATGGCTTCTGCTACGACGATGTCAACCAGCAGGCCGCGTATATCTCCGTCGGCGGCCCGAAGGCGCTGATCATCCGCGTCGGCTGGTAACGTCTGTCGAACACGACGGCAAAATACAACAGACAGCAAAATACAACAGACAGCAAATAGGCGGGAGCAGTTTCACTGCTCCCGCCTATTTGCTGTCGCCGCTGTTACAGGCCGTTTATAAGGCGCTGGGTGCGCCGCCACTCTTTGTGCATACTTTGGGCCAGCTGCAGCTTGGTCTGCTTGACATCTTGCAGGCTGCGAGTCATGGCCCGGTGCAGGACACAGGCAGCCTTGACTTCTTCCACTTCGGTCGCCTTCACATACACTTTGCGGACTTTCGTTCCTTCCCGCCAAATGCGGTAATGGTACGGGCCGTGCGGGTGACCATTCTGGCAGCGGCAGCCGGGCTTGCCGCACCGAATAAACTGCGGGCAGACTTCGCCGGCCAGCGGCTCAATTTTTTTGGCTTCCTTCAAATCTTTCTTCAGTTCTATGATCTGCTGATGGACTTCCATACCAGATCAGGGGGGGGTTCCGTCTGTTTTCTTATTTAAGCGTTTTATACCCAAAAAATTGCCTGGTTTGGGTATAAAGCTCTGCCCAAAATGCAACTTTTTTTGCCGCCCCGTGTCATAGGAGAATGTGCCGACGCTATCTTTAGGAGAAACCCTGTGAAACTTGCTCTGCTTTCGTCTTACTCCGCCGGTCTTGCTGCCGCCGCCCTGCTGTCCGGCTGCTCGCATAACTCCCCGTCGGTGATGATGGCCCCGCCGGCCAATTCCGTCACGATCTCGCAGCCGATGGACCAAAACGGTCAGTATGCAGGCCAAAGCACCCCCTACAACTGGACCGACGTTCCCGTGGGGCAGCAGGTCCAGATCACGCGGGCGGTCTTCGACCAGGGCGGCTACCAGTTGTATTCGCCGCAGGGGACAATCGTCGTCCCGTTCGCCAATCAAAATATGTATGTGATGAAGTTCGGGCAGTCCCAAAACGGCGGGATGTACTTTGTCAACTCCGGTCAGTTCCCGACGCTGTTTATCCCGCCGGGCGCGTATTTAGACAACGCCGCCCAGCCGGGAGCGCACTGGTATCCGTTCCCCCAGAACTACTCCTACAGCCAGCCGGTGTATGTCGGCCTCGCGCCGAGCTGGGGAGCGTTCAGCGGCATGGGCTGGTATCCCGGCATGTCTTACTACGGCGGCTATTACGGCTCCAGCCCCTATTCCATTCTCGGCCCGATGATCGGCCTCCACTTTTTGATCGGCGGCTCGCCGTACTACGGCTGGAACTCGTACCACTCGTATTACAACAGCCATCCCTACGGCTACGCCCCGATGCGCGTGGTCAACCGGACGGTCTACAATCAGGCGTCGCGTAACTCGTTCAACTCCGGCGGCTTCGGCGGTCAGCGGACCTTCGGCAGCGCCGGATCATCATTTGGAAGCAATCGTTCTGTGGGATCGTTCGGCAGCGGCAATCATTCTTTCGGCAGCAGCACGCCGCGCCCGGCCTTCGGCACCGGTGGGTCGTTTGGTCGCAGCGCGTCCGGCTACGGCGGCTCATTCGGCGCGGGCCGACGCTCATTCCCCGTTTCCGCGCCGTCGCCCGGCGGCTTTGGCGGCGGGGGCGTCAGCGCCCCGCGCCCGTCCTTCGGCGGTGGTTCCTTCGGCGGCGGCGGTAGTTTCGGGGGCGGCAGATCATTCGGCGGCGGTCGCTCGTTCGGTGGCGGCTTCGGTGGCCGCCGTCGTTAATCAGCGTAACAGGAGACAAACCATGAACGACATGACCTTTCAGACCGGCGGGGATTGGAACAGCACCACGCTTTACAACAACGGCGTCGAAGTTCCCGCCGCCCAGCTTTTTGTCGAGCTTCGCGCAGGCCGCGGCGAATACGACAACCCTATGCAGGGCGGCGTCTACGACGGCACTGACTTGACCGCTGTGGTTCGGCCCCAGGACACTCCCGACGACGCTTTGGACATCCTGCCCGGCAAGCTGACATTGACGTTCCCCGGCCACGAAATCGTCCTGGAAAACTACCATCCGATGGTGGCCCCCGAAGCCACGCGCGTCTGGTACAATGGGCAGGACGTGACTAACCGCGTCGTAGACGTCTATGTGGACGTGAACGCGCTCGACGATGTCGTCAAAGCGTTCGTCTCGCTTTACAAGCCGCATTTCATCGCGACCGACGAAGTCATCACTTATACAATTGTGGCATAGCGTCTTGACGGCGTTCCCGGATGAGAAATCCGGGTCTTTTGAAGTGCGATTGTCCACCTGCGTGGACATAAGATCCGTCTTCGTGGCTAATTCTCTGTCTGCGAAGGCAGACAATCGCACTTCAAAAGACCCAGTCTTCAGACTGGGTGCTGCCGAGCGGTCGCCTCGTTTTAGGAGAATAACCATGTTCGGCCATTCTAACAACACACCCGCTGCCCCGTCTAACCTGCCAGCGGCCTCGGAAGTCGCCCGGCTCGGAAGCAGCCTGACCCAGATCATCGTTAGCGGCCCCTCGTCCGCCGATTTGTTTGTCTTTCTCAACGGCCAGCCTGTCCCCACCGGCGAAGTCGAAAGCCTCAGCGTCGAGATCATTGCGCCGGGTCAAAACGGGCAGAACGGCTCCGTCGCCGCCGTCCTGTCCCGCTACAAAACCAGCCTCACCGGCAGCCGCGACCAGCAGGCCACGTCGCTGTTCCCCGGCACCGTCGAGCTGATTACGCGGGGCCGCCGCATCGTCGTCACCTGCGAGCAGGACGGCTCCTTCGACGGCCTCTGGCTCGGCCTCGGCCTCCGCGCCGACGGCACGAGCAGCGAGCTGACCGGGGTGCAGTCCCTGCGCCTCGCCGCCGCACCGGGACTGGTAGATGCCAAGCTGATTTGGAGCGACACCGGCGCGACCGAAGACCTCCTGCCGGAAGAGTAAGCGAAACGCGGCACGATGTGTTTAATTAAGTCTTCCTGAAAAGGGTATGATGCTATGGACAATCATGGTATCCATTTGGTACTCTATGCAGTAGCCTATGGCGTGTCTCTTAATCTAATCGCTTCCTTTTGTATGCGCCTGACCTTTCGTGATGTGTTTCGTGCGCTTGAGCAGAAACAGCGTCATGTTCCTAAGTAACGTGTCCTAAGTCTTTGCAGACTGGGCGGTTAAAACCGCAGCAACACAGGCACAAAGTGCGCCTTCGCGCACTCGGAAGCGGACGTTTGCTCTTAACCTGCGAAGGCAGGTTTTGTGCCATTGTTGCTGCGGTTTTAACCGCCCGCAAGAACTTATGACTCATTACTTAGCCTCTGGTCAACAGTCTTGATCTCTTACATAGCGTTCTCATTGCCGCTCTTCATTATTGGGATGCGGTTTGTTCGGTAGATTCACCACTTTAGATATTTTGACGGATAGAGAAAAACTTATGGCAAACACGCTTTCGGCGCAGACCGCGCCTCAGACAACCGCAGAATATGAAGCCGAATTTGAGCAGCTGATGTAGGAAGCGGCCTGGCTGAATGAGCTGATGGCAAAGGATCGTGTTGAGATTGAGCGGCTGAAAGCCGAAACAAAAGTCGTTCGCGATGAAACGCGGTCACTGCTGGTGAGCATTGGGGCGAGGCTGTAATCAATCGAGACCCATGTCCTAAAGGACACGGCTATTGGGCGAAGACGCCGTAAACTACGCCTTCGGCGCACTGGGATTTGTATGTTCTGATCTTAGCCCCGCGAAGCGCTGGGTTCGCGGCGTCTTCGCCTAATAGCCGTGTCCTTCACGACATGGTTCTTTTGAAACGATCTATGCCATTTTTGTCAAAACGAACTCTGTTTTCCGTCTTTGCCCTGGTGAGCCTAATGGGTGCGGCTCATGCCGACACGACCGTCAAGCGCCTCGCGCCGGGGGTGACGCTGACGCAGGAGATTGACCGGGCGACGCCGCTGATTATCACTGTTGTCTCGGTGGACTTGGATGCGCCGGGGGTACGGATCGGGGTGGGGATCGGACAGGACAAAGTGAACGCGCCGGATGCGACGAACGGACGCGAAGATGTCTCGCGACTGGCCCGGCGCTGGGGCGCAGTCGCGGCGGTGAACGCCGACTTTTTCCCCTACACGGGCGATCCACTTGGCATCGGCATTCGGGACGGCGAGCTGTTCTCGGAGCCGTTTCCCGGCATCCACGGCAGCGGGCCGCGCGTGACGCTGGGAGTGGCGGCAGACGGCACGGTCCGGTTCGACACGCTCGGCTTTCTCGGCGACTTGCAGGCGTCCGACGGCGCACGGAGCTATGTCAGCGGGATTGACCGCTCGACCGCGCCCAATGAGATCGTGGTCTACAGCCCCGTGTATGGGCAGACGACCTCCAACAAGCCCAGCGGCGTGGAGGCCGTGATTGATCAGGTCAATCTGCCCGTGAAAGCCAACAAGCTGATGTCAGGGCGCGTGGCGCGGGTGGAACGGGTGCAGGGCAGCACGACCGAAACGATCCCCGCAGACGGCCTCGTGCTGTCGGGAGGGCCGGGCCGCGGGGCTGACTTTCTGGCCCGGCACCTGCACCCCGGCGACCCCATAAGCTTTGTGCTGGCGGTTGCCCCGGTCGGGCAGACGGGGGGAGCGCTGCAAGTGGCGTCCCTGCCGCGCACACGCGGCGATCTGCCGTCGCGGTCCGGCGAAGGCGTCAGCCGTTTGGCGTATGTCTGGGCGGGCGTTCAATCGGCCGTGGGCGGCGGGCCTCGGCTTCTCGTAGACGGCCAGGCCGCGGTAGACTGGGCGGCGGAAGGCTTTGACGCCGGGTTTGCCGGCAGCCTGAACCCGCGCACGGCGGCTGGGATCAGCCGCGACGGCCGCCGTCTGTTTCTAGTGACGGTGGACGGGCGGCAGGCGTTTTCAAAAGGCGTCACGCTGCCGGGCATGGCGGCAATTCTCAAGCGCTACGGGGCGTGGAACGCGATCAATTTGGACGGCGGCGGCTCGACCACGCTGGCCGCCGACGGGCTGACCGTCAGCTCCCCTGGCGGCGACGGCTCCGAGCGGCCTGTCGCAGACATGCTGCTCGTCTACAGCGACCGTGTGTTCCAGCAGGCCGCTCCCGCGCTGCCGCTCGTGACAAGTGAATCCGAAGCCGGGCAGGACGACGCGCCCGCGCCGCAGATTGTCCTGCCTCAGACGCCGGTGCGCGTCGGCACGGCGGTTCCGCTGCGAGTTCAGGACGGCCCGCGTGTGTTGTCCGGCAGCGCCCCCGGCATTCTCTGGCAGGGACCGGCGACCGGCGGCATCGGGTTTGTGAACCAAAAAGGGTATCTTATAGCGTCGGCGCCCGGAACCGGCACGATTACGGCTCTTTACAAAAACCGCCTGCTGACGGCTCAAGTGGCCGTTGTCGGCAAGGCCGCCCCGGCTTCGGTTGACACGCTGCAATGCCGCCTTGCGCCGGACCCCGCCGGCCGGCCAAACCGCAGCCAGCTTATTATTCGGATCACTGACGGGAACGGCAAGCCTCTGGCGTCTGCCTCTGTCCGTCTTGAAGTAACGCTCGGCACAGCCGACCAAACACTTGTGCAGACCGACCGCGACGGCGCGGCGACTGCCGGTATTACCTGGGCCGCCG
This sequence comes from Capsulimonadaceae bacterium, assembly GCA_965277885.1. Classification (GTDB taxonomy): domain Bacteria; phylum Armatimonadota; class Armatimonadia; order Armatimonadales; family Capsulimonadaceae; genus JANXMY01. Next base: position 3,978,120 of record CBDIDS010000003.1, read on the forward strand.
ACACCGGCGGCTCCGTTAGGATTACATCCGGGGCGCTGACGCCCCAAACTTTAACACGATTATGACACCAGAACTTATTATTGAACCGGCCGCAGCGCCGAAACCCTCCGAAACTGCGCTCCAGACCCTCAAAGACGTTCGGCACGATCCCCGCGTCCGCACCTACATCACCCGCGCCAACGAGCAGATGCAGACCATCGGCTTCACCGAGCATGGACACCGGCACGCCGGCATCGTCTCGACCATCGCCCGCACCATTCTGACCCAGCTTGGGCATTCGGAGCGCGAAGGCGAGCTTGCCGCGATTGCCGGCTACCTGCACGACATTGGCTGTGTCATCAACCGCATCGGCCATGTCGAAGGCGGGGCGTTGATGTCCTTCACCATCCTGACCGACATGAAGATGGTTCCCGGCGAGATCGCGACCGTCATCGGCGCGGTCGGCAACCACGAGGAGCCGAACGGCCTGCCGATCTCCCCTGTTTCCGCCGCCGTCATCATCGCCGACAAGTCCGATGTCCATTTCTCGCGCGTCCAGGAGAAAGACCCCGTCAAATGGGACATCCACGACCGCGTGAACTCCGCCGTCCAGAAGTCTTATTTACACGTCAACGCCGAAGCTAAATCCATCACACTAGAGCTGGAAATTGACACCACCCACGCCAGCGTCACCGAATACTTCGAGATTTTCGTCCTCCGAATGGTCCTCTGCCGCCGCGCCGCCGACTTCCTCGGCTGCAAGTTCCACCTCAAAATCAACGGCGTCAATTTGTAGTCGCTTGCCGAACCCAAATCGCCTGTATCTGCGTTAAAGAACAGCATCACAGCTTAGGGGGTGCGGCATGAACATCAAGAACAGGGCGCGGAATGGGTTTACGCTGATTGAACTGCTGGTTGCGATTGCCATTGTCGCGGTCATCGCGGCGATCTTGTTTCCGGTGTTCGCCACGGTGCGGGAGCGGGGGCGGCGAACAGTCTGTCAGAGCAACTTGAAGCAGATCGCGACTGCCATGCAGCAGTATGTCCAGGATAATGGAGGAACCTATCCGGCAAGCCCGATTGACTGGGGGTATGCGCCGTATTCCTATCTGAAAAATGTTGAGGTCTTCCGCTGCCCGGACCATGCACCGAACGAGATTATAAATCAGTTCAGCCTCAATCCGCCTATGGTCTTATCAAAAACCAGTGTGTCCCTGGGCGAAACTGCACCTGTGGATTACACCTATAATATGCAGCGGTTCGCTCTCTTCGAGCCGCCATTCCCTACGAAAACTATTCGTGGAGCGCAAGAAGCGTCCCTGGCTACTCCGGCGACTATTTGGTTCAATGTAGACGCAGGATGGAGTGATGCCGACGGTGACCATTATCTTCGAACGGTGTCCACATCCTGCGGACGAACTTTTATCGGCAGAACTCTCCATTCAAGTGCGGCTAATTACTCATATGTAGACGGTCATGTGAAGTGGCTGACGCCGGAAGAAGCGGGGGAGATCGAGTGCGCGAACGGGACGCTGCCCGCGCCGTTCAAGGACTAGAAACTCAGCAAATAGCCCGCCGCTGAAAGGTATCAGCTTCCAAGACGCAGTCAGCGACAGTAAGCCCTACTTACTTATGAACATCTCAATGCCTGAAAACAGCCCGTACTTTATCGGCAAAATGGCGGCTTCAACTGTAGACGATGCTTCGAAGCATTGGGTCGGCGGCGACGGCGGGCCGCTGGTTCTCCTGCAAGCAAGCGCTGCCGCGCAGTGGCAGGGCGCAATGGGCACCGAAGACGACTTCAGCGGTGCAGGGGAAAATGTCATCGAAGTAGACGCGCAGGACGCGCATTTGTACCCGGCGAACGAAGTCGGCTTTGAGACGGACTCAGACGCCGCGTTTTTCGGCGGGGACTATAGGATTCGCCGCTATGACCGCGATATGCTGGTGCTGGAAGATAGTGAATGGGCAGGCAGGATATTTGTACTGCCCACCGGTGCGGTGGGGGTCGTGCAGGTGCAGTGCATTGTAGACGATCTCCCCGCTGCTGTTCAGCAGGTGATTGACGGAGAGCCGGAGCGCTCAGGAGTGTTCCAAATGGAAGATGACGGCTTACGCTTGATGGTCGGCGCGGACACCGGCACAGACAGCACCTACCATTACTTGGACGTGCCGTTTGCGCCTGGTATCAAGCAGTGGAAGCGATACGAGTTCGAGCTTGGCTGGATTTATACACTTGAATAGCCCCGGCCATTTGGCCGGGGCTATGATTGACTTTGTCTAAATCTCGTTAGCCTCTTCGCCCTTTACCGTGTCTTCGGTGACGTTCTCGCTGATTTCCATCTTCTCGCCGTCCGGGGTTTCGCTGTGGCTGGTAGATTTGGTCTCCGTGCCGCCGGGGATGTCGTGCGTTTCCGTTGTCTTGTCGTCCATTCGGGTTGCCTCCAAAAGTCGTGCTGTGGAGTTTTGCCCGGTCTCAGGCTCGCCTAAACTTCGCCGGCGATCTCCTGCAAGATGATAGCCGCGCCGCCCAGCACTCCGGCGTTGTCGCCGAGCGCAGCGGGGACGATCTGGCAGGTGCGGGACATCGAGCGGACCGCGCAGGCGGTCGCGGTCCGGCGGATGGGGTCTAAAATAATCTCGCCGGCCTGGGCGATGCCGCCGCCAACCACGATCATCTGCGTGTTGAACAAGTTAATCAGATTGGCGACGCAGATGCCTAAATAGTAGCCCGTCTCTTCGTAGACTTCCAGGGCAACGGCGTCGCCCTTCAAGGCTTCTTCGGCGATGATCGCGGGAGTCAGGGCGAAGCGGTCGTAGTCTACCCGCGCTCCCAAAGTCGTCGGGCGGCCCGACTGGATTTTACGGGCGGCCCGCTCAATAATGCCGTCTCGCTGGGCCTCGCCTTCGACCGTGCCGAACGCCGTGTTGCCGCCGCGCCCGCCGGGGTTGATGATCATGTGGCCGACTTCGCCCGCGCCGCCGTCTGCGCCGTCCAGCAGCTTGCCGTCCACAATGATCCCCGCGCCGACCCCGGTGCCGAGCGTGATCATAATCATGTGACGCACTGACCGGCCCGCGCCGAAGCGGAACTCGCCGAGCGCGGCCAGATTCGCGTCATTGCCGATGCGAACCGGCAGACTCAGCAGCGTCTCGACAAGATGTGCGATAGGGACGTGCTTCCACTGGTCTTTGAAGTTCGGTGCCCACATGACCAAGCCTTCATCGGCCTTGACATGGCCCGGCACGGCGATCCCGACCCCCAGCACCTGCTCCTTCGTCGCCCCCGCTGCCTTGATTGCGGTCTCAATCGCCAGCACGATCTGCCCGGCAGTCTGCGCCACGCCCTCCATCGCCAGCGACGGGATGTTTTCCCCGCGTGCCACAATCTTCTCGGTTTCCCGGTCAATCACCGCCGCCCGGACATTCGTCCCGCCGAGGTCCACGCCCACCACATACGGCCTGTCAGTTTGCTCCAAATTGCTTCTCCCATTGCCAAATCTATAGCGTTAGTATAGCGAACGCCCGGCATGATGTCAAGATTGTCCCAAAGATTACTGAAAGCGCATTTGTGCTATAATCAGCAGTATGGAAACAAAAGTCGAAATTCTGTACCCGGCCCCCATGCCGCCGATGACTGAAGAAGAACGGGTGTCCTCCGCAAAGGCCGTTGCGGAAGCCAAAGCCAGCGGGCATCCGCTGGCCCAGTATGCCGGTACGCTTCCCGACGATGAGCTGACACATGAGTGGATGGCAGCGATGCGGGAGTACCGGCGTCAAGTCGAGGAAGACCCTAATTACTAATGACGTTTATTCTAGATTCTGACACTCTCACTCTGTACCGTCAAGCACGGCGTCCGCTCGTCGCTCGGATCACAGCAGAGCCGCAGCATCTGATTGTCACGACCGTCATCACTGTGGAAGAGCAGTTGACTGGATGGCAGGCACTGCTCCGCCAGTCAAAAGGCGATGCTCATCTGGCATTTGTTTATCAGCGTCTGACGGACTCAGTTCGTTCTTTGTCAGGATTCCACATCCTGACATTTTCCGAGCCTGCCATTGCCCGCTATAACGCACTTTTGGCGCTGAAGCTGAATGTTGGCAAGATGGATCTGCGGATCGCGGCGATTGCGCTGGAAGCGGGCGCGACGGTGATCACGCGCAACCTGCGCGATTTCGAGCGAGTGCCGGAACTTGCCTGCGAGAACTGGGCGGACTAGAAGCGAACTCTGGACACAAGGTTATGAACGAACAAACGACCGGGAACTTTACCGCTTTACAAGGCATGACGCTGGAACAACTGCTGGCAAAAGCAAAGGATGAAAACCATCCGTGGCTGCCGGCAATCGGTATCTTTCAGAACGACCAAATCTTCGAAGAATGGCAGCAGGCAATTCGGGATTACCGGCGTTCGGTAGATGAATATCCGGCATCCTGATTACACCATGCGTAGAACTTTAGTTCCACGCACCTTTAGAAACACTTATTATGGCTGATATTGAACAACTGCTGAAAGAACGTATTTTTATTCTCGACGGGGCGATGGGGACGATGATCCAGCGCCATAAGTTTGAGGAGCCGGATTACCGGGGCGAGCGGTTCCAAAATCACCCGCTGGATCTCAAAAACAACAATGAAGCCCTGATGCTGGTGCGGCCCGATGTCATTGAAGACATCCACCGGGCATATCTGGCTGCCGGGGCGGACATCATTGAAACCAATACGTTTAACGCCTGCTCAATTTCGATGGCCGACTTCGGCATGGAAGAGTTAGTGGTTGAGATGAACCACACGGCGGCACGTCTGGCCCGGAGCGCCGCCGATGCGTATTCAACGCCGGACAAGCCGCGCTTTGTGGCGGGGGCGCTTGGGCCGCAGACACGCTCGGCGACAGTCATGGTAGACTCAAACCACCCGGAAAAGCGCAGCGTCGATTTTGACCAGCTCCGTGATGCTTACTATGAGCAGGCAAAAGCGCTTTTAGAGGGCGGCGTGGACCTGCTGCTGTGCGAAACGACGTTTGACACGCTGAACCTGAAAGCCGCGCTGTTTGCGATCCAGCAGTTGTTTGACGACACCGGCAAAAGCGTCCCGATCATGGCGTCGCTGACGCTGACCGACCTTGCGGGCGGGAACCTATCGGGGCAGAACGTCGCCGCGATGTGGAACTCCATTTCCCATGTGCCGCTGCTGTCGGTCGGCCTGAACTGCGCGTTTGGGCCGGACCTCATGCGGCCCTTTATGGAAGAATTGTCCCAGATCGCGCCGGTCTTCCTGAGCGCCTACCCGAACGCCGGGCTGCCCGATCCCATGTCTGAAACCGGCTTCAGCTTCACCGTGGACCAGATGGTGCCGTCTATCCGGGAGTGGGCCGAAAACGGCTGGCTGAACATTATCGGCGGCTGCTGCGGCACGACTCCGGAGTTTATCGCCGCCTACGCCGAGGCCGTCGCCGGGCTGCCGCCGCGCGTCCCGCCGGCTGTTTCCGAAGTCACGCGCCTCAACGGAACGCAGATGTTCACCTGGCGGCCCGAAGTCAATTTCGTGAACGTCGGCGAGCGGTCCAACGTCACTGGCTCGCCGAAGTTCAAGAAGCTGATTTTGGAAGGCAATTACGAGGCTGCGCTGACGATTGCCCAGCAGCAGGTGGATCAGGGCGCACAAGTCGTTGACGTCAACATGGACGAGGCCATGCTGGACGGCGAAGCGGCCATGACCCGCTTCCTCAACTTGGTCCAGGGTGAGCCGAACATCAACCCCGTGCCGATCATGGTGGACAGCTCCAAATGGTCGGTCATTGAAGCGGGCCTGAAGTGCCTGCCGGGCAAAGGCATTGTCAACTCCATCTCACTGAAAGAAGGCGAAGAAGCGTTCAAGCATCGGGCGCGACTGATCCGGCGCTATGGCGCGGCGGCGGTCGTGATGGCGTTTGACGAACACGGTCAGGCGGACTCGAAGGAGCGCAAAGTCGAGATCTGCACCCGCGCGTACAATATACTGACCCAGGAAGTCGGCTTCCCGCCGGAAGACATTATCTTCGACCCGAATATTTTAACTATCGCGACGGGGATTGAAGAGCATTCTAACTTTGCCGTGGACTTCATTGAAGCGACGCGCACCATCAAGGCAACTCTGCCGGGCTGCCACGTCTCCGGCGGCGTCAGCAATCTGTCGTTTTCGTTCCGGGGCAACAATGTCGTCCGGGAAGCCATGCACACGGCGTTCCTGTACCATGCCATTCAGGCGGGGCTTGACATGGGCATCGTCAACGCCGGGCAGCTTGGCGTCTACGCTGAAATCCCGCCGGACCTGCTGGAACTCGTCGAAGACACGCTGTTCAATAAGCGCCCCGACGCCACCGACCGTCTGCTGGCCTACGCCGACACCGTCAAAGGTGCAGTCGTCAGCGAAAAAACCGAGGAAGCCTGGCGCACAGGCAGCGTCGAAGAGCGGCTTTCGCACGCGCTCATCAAAGGCATCACGGATTATATTGAAGCCGACACCGAGGAAGCGCGTCAAAAGTATCCGAAGCCGCTGGAAGTCATTGAAGGCCCGCTGATGACCGGCATGAACGTCGTCGGCGATTTGTTCGGCGCAGGCAAAATGTTCCTGCCCCAAGTCGTCAAAAGCGCCCGCGTGATGAAGCGGGCCGTGGCCGTCCTGCTGCCCTATATGGAAGAAGAAAAGAAACTGTCCGGCGACACGCGGGCGCAGGGCAAAGTGCTGATGGCAACCGTCAAAGGCGATGTGCATGACATCGGCAAGAACATTGTCGGCGTGGTGCTGGGCTGCAACAACTACGAGATTATTGACATGGGGGTTATGGTCTCCGCCGAGAAAATCCTCACCAAAGCCCGCGAAGAAAACGTAGACGTGATCGGCCTCAGCGGCCTGATCACGCCGTCGCTCGACGAGATGACCCATGTGGCCCGCGAAATGGAGCGCCAGGGCTTCACCGTGCCGCTGCTGATTGGCGGCGCGACGACAAGCCGCGTTCACACGGCCGTCAAGATCGCGCCGTTCTACCGCCAGCCCGTCATTCACGTCCTAGACGCCTCACGCGCCGTCGGCGTCGTCTCCAATTTGATCTCCGACGAGCTGAAATCTGATTACGTTCGGGAAGTCACCCGTGAGCAGCAGGCCGCGCGGGACCAGCACGCGGGCAAGCGCAGCGACAAAAAGACGCTGACGCTCGCCGCCGCCCGCGCCAATGCGACGCCGATCCTCTGGCGGGCCGAAGACATCGCGACGCCGAGCTTCACCGGCGTCCGGGCCGTTACCAACTTGCCGCTGTCTGAACTCGTGCCGTTCATTGACTGGTCGCCGTTCTTCCGGGCCTGGGAGGTGCATGGCCGTTACCCGGAGATCTTCGACGACGCGGTTGTCGGCGAAAGCGCCCGCAAGCTCTACGAAGAAGCCCAAGCGCTGCTGTCTCAGCTTGTCACCGACAAATCCATTCGCGCCAGCGGCGTCTACGGCTTCTTCCCGGCAAACTCCGTCGGCGACGACATCCAGCTCTACACCGACGATACACGCACCGAAGTCTTGGCTGTCATCCATACGCTCCGCCAGCAGGGCGAGAAGTCCGGCGACAATGCCAACAAAGCCTTATCGGACTTCATCGCGCCCAAGGAAACCGGCCTCGCCGACTACTTAGGCGGCTTCGCGGTCACGGCGGGCCTCGGCGTCGAAGAACTCTCGCAAAAATACAAAGACGAGCTGGACGACTACAATGCCATCATGGTCAGCGCCCTGGCCGACCGCCTGGCCGAAGCCTTCGCCGAATACCTGCACAAACGCGCCCGCGAAGACAGCGGCTACGGCTGCGGCGAGAACTTGACCGCCGAAGACCTCATTAAAGAGCGCTACCGGGGCATCCGCCCCGCGCCCGGCTACCCCGCCTGCCCCGACCACACCGAAAAGCGCACCCTTTTCGATCTGCTCGCCGCTGAACGCAATGCCGGCATCCACCTGACCGAAAGCATGGCGATGACCCCGGCGGCGTCCGTCTCCGGCTTTTACTTCTCGCACCCCGACGCCAAGTATTTCTCCGTCGGCAAAATCGAGCGCGACCAGGTGGAAGATTACGCCAAGCGCAAGCAGATGGAGTTGTCGGAAGCCGAGCGCTGGCTTGCGCCCGTCCTGAACTACGACCCGGAATGAGACGACACTTCACTGGAAGTGCAGGGCTTTTGAAGTGCGATTGTCTGCCTTCGCAGACATAAGAGAGCCGACCGTGTCGTTTCCTGTGTCTGCGAAGGCAGACAATCGCTTTTCAGAAGACCCGGATTTCAATCCGGGTTCTGCTGACGTAGCAGTTTATGTGAAAGGCTCATCATGCTCACCCTTGCCGATCTCTCCTTTGAGGCCATCAGCAAAATCCGTGCTTATCAATGGGATGGCATTATTGAAAAGCACGAAGGGCCAGAAGATTGGAACTCCACTCTGACTACCTACAACCCTGAACTTTTGTCAGCCGCTGGATTCCCTATTTTGCTGCCGGTAGGGCGAGAACGTAACCCAAACATCACTATTCTGCGGAGCATCGTCAGCCGTGACGGCGATAGCCTGACGGTATTTCTGAAAGACACGACGCATTATCCCGACCCGGAAGACGAACTGTTTTGGACAGGACGCATGGCGGTTTGCGACCGTGTGCCGGGCGAGGACTTTTTCCTTGCTATTGTGTTCCATGAGTGGTTTGTGATTGACAGTGGTAGAACGCAAGGAACCATGCGTTAAAACGCACGGCTACCCGGCGAATACGCCACGAAGTAACGCTTCGCGGCACTGGAAACAGAACTGTAGGGCGTAGGGCTTGCCCCTACCCTCCATATTATGAACCGAGTAAGGGATGAGGAAGGGCAGGGGCAAGCCCAGCCCCTACACAAAAGCTTTTTCTTAGCCCCGTGAAGCGGTGGGTTCCCGGCGTCTCTGCCTAATAGCCGTGTCCTTTAGGACATGGTTTTAGAGGTCAATATGAAACTCAAACAAGAAGAAGCCTGCGAGATTGCTCGGCAGTCCATCTTGAACTCTGCTTATCAAGGCGGCTTGAAGCTGATCGGCGCGAAATATGTGGAAATGCCCACCGGAATGTGGGGGACACCCGACGGCAAAGCCCACGGTGAGTGGAAAGTGTTTTTCGACAAGGTGTACGAAGACGGCTTCTTCATGGAGCCTAATATTATCATCGTTATGGTTGACGCTGTAACCGGGGAAATTGCGAAGTTTCCAATGATTTAATCTTTGCTAGTATGTTGCATCACTTTGTTGACGCGCCCATTGACAAACAGAGGGGCTTGTGACATAATTCACAAGTAACGCTGGCAGGGGAACCTGCCTCGCCTGTCCTTTGTTTTTGCTTTGTGTCTGCTTTCTTAGAAGGGGAACGCTATGCTTCCTATCGCGCCCGCACCGACTCCGCATATTTCCGATTACCTGCCGCTGATTGTTCTGCTGTTTGTCGCTATTGCATTGGCAGGCGCTTTGGTTGGGCTGTCCTGGATACTCGGCCCGAAAAAGCCGTCGGCGGCGAAGCTGGCGCCGTATGAATGCGGGGTTACACCCGTCGGCTCGGCGCGAGAGCGGTTTCCGGTCAAGTTTTATCTGATCGCGATGCTGTTCATCGTGTTTGATATTGAGACGGTCTTTTTGTACCCCTGGGCAGTGACGTTCACGAAATGGGGCTACCACTCGGCGCTGCAAGTGTTCAGCCTCTTTGAGATGGTGACTTTTATCGTGATCCTGTTTGTCGGGTACATTTATGTTTGGAAAAAAGGGGCGTTTGAATGGGAGTAGAACAAAATCTTGGCGTCCTCACGGTCCCGTTGAATAAAGTGGTCAACTGGGCGCGTCGTAACTCGGTTTGGCCGGCGACCTTTGGCCTGGCCTGCTGCGCGATTGAAATGATGGGCAGCACGAACTCGCGCTATGACCTGGCCCGGTTCGGCTCGGAGGCGTTCCGCGCGTCCCCGCGACAGGCCGACTTGATGATTGTGGCGGGCCGCGTCTCGAAGAAGATGGCGCCGGTGCTGCGGCAGATTTACGACCAGATGCCGGAGCCGAAGTGGGTGATTGCGATGGGCGACTGCGCTTCCTGCGGCGGCGTGTTCAACAACTACGCCATCTTGCAGGGCGTGGACCAGATTGTCCCGGTGGACATTTATGTTCCCGGCTGCCCGCCGAACCCGGACGCGCTGATTTACGGGATCAATCAGCTCCAAAAAAAGATTGACCGCGAGCATTTCAGCGATCGCCGCTAGGAACCAGGTGAATTATGGACTATGATGTGCGCCTTGGCCTGACGCCGGCGGATTTGCAGCTTCGCGAGATACAAGTCATACGCCCGGATGAGTGGGTAGACCTGAACCCGGACGACTGCGTGGAGCTGCGGCTCATTCAGGAGCAGTATCCCGGCTCGGTCGCGCAGACCCGGCTGTTTCGCGGCGAGAAAACGATTATTATCCACAAAGAGAATGTCGTCGGCATCTGCAAGCTGCTCCGCGACGAGCAGGCGACGAACTATAACTACCTGTCGGATTTGACCTGCCTGGACCGGCTGGACATGATGGACGAAGATGACGAAAACGAGATGCGTTTTGAGGTCATCTACAATATGTATTCGATGGGAACATTTGAGCGGCTGCGGCTCAAAGCGCGGGTCAGCGAAGATGAAGCGAACATTGATACCGTCGAAGGGGTCTGGCCGAACGCGAACTGGAACGAGCGCGAAGTGTACGATATGTTCGGCATCGTATTCAACAACCACTCCGACCTGCGGCGCATTTTGATGCCGGACGACTGGGTGGGCCATCCCCTGCGGAAAGACTTCCCGCTCGGCGGCGAAGAAATTGAGTTTACCCACAATGTCCGGGGCCAGTAGAATGAAAGCCAGTAGAAAGATTTAAGACTATGGCACTGATTGAGCGCGATGTATTGCTGACGCCGGAGTCGGGCCCGCTGCTCCAGCGCATGGGCGCGGGGATTGACGCCGAGCGGGTGCAGACCGAAGACGGCGATTTGATGATCGTCAACATGGGGCCGCAGCACCCGTCCACGCATGGCGTCCTGCGCCTCGTCGTCGAGCTGAACGGCGAAAATGTCATGAAGGCGACGCCCCACATCGGCTACCTCCATACGGGTCTGGAAAAGACCATGGAGAACATGACCTATTACAAGGCGCTGACCATCACGGACCGGGAAGATTACCTGTCCAACCTGATGAACAACCTGGCGTACTCCATGGCGGTCGAGAAGCTGATTGACTGCGAAATCCCGCCCCGCGCCCAGCGCCTGCGGCTGATCTTGAATGAACTGGAGCGGATTGCGTCGCATCTGCTGTGGCTGGGGACGCACGCGCTCGACATCGGCGCGATGACATTGTTCTTCTACACATGGCGCGAGCGTGACCAGATCCTGGACATGAAAGAAATGATGTCCGGCGTCCGCATGATGACGTCGTGGATCTGCCCCGGCGGCCTGCGCGGCGATATGCCGGAAGGCTGGTTCCACAAGGTCAACCGCTTTGTCGCCGACTTCCCGCGCCGCCTCGGCGAGTACAACCGGCTCATCGCCAAGAATCCGATCTTTATCGAGCGCCTCAGCGGCGTCGGCATCATCTCCGCCGAAGACGCCGTGGCCTGGGGCCTGAGCGGCCCAAGTCTGCGCGGCTCCGGCGTGGCCTGGGACATCCGCAAGGCGAACCCGTACACCGGCTACGACGAGTTTGAGTTTGATGTGCCGACCGGCACCAAAGGCGATGTCTACGACCGCTTCCTCTGCCGCATGGAAGAATTAAACCAGTCCCAGCGAATTTTAGTCCAGGCGCTAAAAGACGTTCCCGGCGGACCCGTGATGACTTCAGACCGCAAGATCGCCCCGCCGCCCCGCGCCGAGCTTGACACGTCTATGGAATCCTTGATTCACCACTTCAAGCTGTTTACCGAAGGCTACCATCCGCCGATCGGCGAGTCGTATGCCTGCGTCGAGAGCGCACGCGGCGAAAAAGGCTACTACATCTACAGCGACGGCTCCAACAAGCCGGCCCGCGTCAAGATCAAAGGCCCGTCGTTTAACAACTTGCAGGCCCTGCCGAAGATGGCCGAAGGCCGCATGATCGCGGATGTTGTCGCGATCATCGGCTCCATTGACATTGTTTTGGGGGACATTGACCGCTAATATGTTTACCGAAGAAGCACTCAAAAAACTCGACGCAATCCTTACAAAGTACCCGACCAAGAAAGCCGCCCTCCTGCCGGCGCTCTGGCTGGCCCAGGAAGAAAACGACGGCTGGATTCCGCGCGAAGCCATGCGCGAAGTCGCCGGCCTTCTGGAACTCACGCCCGCCGACGTGGAAGGCGTCGCGACCTTCTACACGATGTACAACAAAGCCCCCATCGGCAAGTACCATTTAGAAGTCTGCCACAACATCGTCTGCATGGCTGTCGGCGCGGACGCTTTGATTGACCACATCGGCGAAAAGCTCGGCATTGAAAAGGGCATGACGACACCGGACCGCGTCTTCACGCTCAACGGCGCGGAGTGTCTGGGTGCCTGCGCCAACGCCCCCTGCATGATGGTCGGCGCGACCTACTACGAAGACCTAGACTTCGAGAAGACCGACAAGATTTTGGATGAGCTGGCGGCAAAAGTAGCTTAATGGTTCGCCGTGAGCCGGTCACGGCAGATGTAAATGGAGTTTTTCTCCCTGGCCTTCTCAAGCACTGGAAATACGCTTGAGGAGGTTTTGCGAACTTTGACGGAACTAGACGAGGCTGATTGCTATCCTTTTCCTTCCGCCGACATCGTACATATCGGAAGAACAGTCACAAGCCGCAAGAAGCTGACTCGAAGGTTAATCGAGAAATTTTTCAAGGGTGATCTTGTGACCTACACCTCAGATATTGCAAGCTGCTGTAGCGGCGCGACGAGGCTGTTAGAGTTGCCTGCTAATGAGCGGCAAGAGTGGTCAGAATACTTGAGCAAAGACTTCTTCCAAAGGTACTACAAGTATCTGCCGATGCGCCGGTGGATCACGGATACGAATACACCTGAGCTATTTCGAGATTTTGTTCTGCATGAAGAGATGAGAGTGAACGTGCTGACACTCCTTCGCCTGCTCGATGAATTAGAAAGCCAACAACACAATGGCAACCGAACAAGTTAAGTTTTTGACCAAGTACCGCGATGTGCCGGGCTATGACACGATGGATGTCTATCTGGCGCATGAAGGCTATAATGCCGCGCGGAAGGCTCTGACGATGGAGCCGGACGCGATTATCAATGAAATCAAGCTCTCCGGCCTGCGCGGGCGGGGCGGGGCGGGCTTCCCCACGTTTATCAAGTGGAACGGCATTCCGAAGAACTGGGACGCGCCGCATTATCTGGTGGTCAACGCCGACGAAGGCGAGCCGGGAACGGCGAAAGACCGCGACCTGATGGACTATATGCCGCATATGCTGGTCGAAGGCTGCATCATTGCGGCGCATGCGATCCGCTCCAATGTCTGCTATATTTACGTGCGCGGCGAGTATATGCACCCGGCCAAGCAGGTGGAGAAGGCGATTGCGGACGCCTATGCGCGAGGCTTCTTAGGCAAGAACATCTTCGGCAGCGGCTTTGATTTGGACATTTATGTCCACATGGGCGCAGGCTCGTATGAGTGCGGCGAAGAAACGGCCTTGATGTCGTCTCTCATGGGCGAGCGCGGCATGCCCCGGCATAAGCCGCCGGCTGCGCCTTTGCCGGTCGTCAGCGGCGTCTGGAAGTCGCCGACGATTGTGAACAACGTGGAGACGATTGCGACCGCCGTGCCGATTATCAATGTCGGCGGCGCGGAGTACGGCAAGTACGGCACGGGGACACCGGGGCAGGGGCCGGCGTCGCGCGGCACCAAGCTGGTCACGGTGAGCGGCCATGTCAACAAGCCGGGCAACATTGAAATCGTGCTGGGAACGCCAATTCGGGAGATTATTTACGACATCTGCGGCGGCATGAAAGACGGCATCCCGTTCAAGTTTATGATCCCCGGCGGCTCGTCGGTTCCATTGCTGGTGGAAGATGCGTTAGACACGCCGTATGATTATGAATCGCTGGCGAAAGTCGGCTCGGCCCTCGGCTCCGGGGCCTTGATGGTGTTCAATCAGACCGTCAGCGTTCCGGCGATGATGACCCGTTTGATGCACTTCTACGCCCACGAATCCTGCGGCAAGTGTACGCCCTGCCGCGAGGGAACATCCTGGCTGGTCAAAATTCACGACCGGATCATGGCGGGCGGCGGGCGTTACGAAGACATTGACATTCTGAGCGACATCTGCAACAATATCATGGGCCGGTCGTTCTGCCCGCTCGGCGACGCCGCCGCGTGGCCGCTGGTCGGGCCGGTCGGCGCGGGCGGAGCGCTGAGGTACTTCCGGCATGAGTACGAAGAGCTGGTACGGAACGGCGCGGGCGGCAAAAAGCGAGCCTTCGCGCCGCTGCAAATGGCGGCTGTCTAGGCTTAATTAGTAGGAGAAGAGTATGGTCAGCGGGTCCGACATCGCGTTCTACCAGGCCAACGGCTATGTGGTCGTCAAAGACTTGTTTTCTGCCGACGAAGTCGCTGCTTATCGTGAGCATTACATGACACTTCGGGCGGAAGGCGGCAAGCCGGGCGATATGGTGGCAGACACGCAGAAGGCCGGTGACCCGCTCAAAGCCTTTCCGCGCATGATCCATATGCACCGCTGGGACAAGCCAAGCCTGGACTTTGTTTTAAACGAGCGTCTCGGCGAGTGCTTGACGGCCTTTCTCGGCAATGCACCGCTGGCTGTTCAGACCATGCTGTACTTCAAGCCAGCCGGGGCAAGAGGGCAGGCGCTGCACCAGGATAATTTCTACTTAAGAGCCGCGCCGGGGACCTGCATGGCGGCCTGGCTGGCGTTAGACCCATGCGACGAGGAGAACGGCTGTATGCGGGTGGTTCCCGGCAGCCATGTGTGGCCTATACTCTGTCCCGTAGAAGCCGACACGGCGGCCAGTTTTACCAACGTGACGGTGCCGATCCCGGAACACATGGACGCAGTCCCGGTGCTGATGGACGCCGGCGATGTGCTGTTCTTCAACGGCTCACTGGTGCATGGTTCCTACCCGAACACATCGGCAACTCGCTTCCGGCGATCGCTCATCGGCCACTATATCGAGAGCCGGGCGGAGAGTGTTGCCGAGTTCGACCAGCCCGTGCTGCGGATGGATGGGACGCCGTTCACGATCCAGGCTTCTGCCGACGGTGGCCCCTGCGGCGTCTGGGTAGACCGCGACGGCAAGCCGCAGATCGAGATCAGCGACCGCGAGCTTGCTGCCGCAGGGCATGAATAGGAGTCTGCCAATGGTGAAAGACATACAGTTTCTTACGGATACCGAAGGGCATAAAACGGCTTTTGTTATTCCTATAGATCAGTATAAAGCGTTCCAAGACTGGCTTGATGACATGGATGTGGCTGAGGCGGCCCGAAGAACCCTTGATGAGCCGACACGTCCCTTTGCCGATGTTGTTGCCGAAATGCAGGCGGCGTATGAACTAGATGTATAATATCATCATCACAACGTCTGCTGAGAAAGACCTTCGGCGTCTCGACAGACAGGTGAAAACCCGCATTACTGAGATTATCTTGGCTCTTGCGGACGAGCCTCGGCCATTCGGCTGCCTCAAGGTGAAATCCGAGCCAGGGGTTTGGCGTCTGCGGATCGGCGAGTACAGAGTTGGCTACCGAATCGACGACAAGATTCAGACTGTAACAGTAGTCCGTATAGGATCGCGCGGCGACTTTTACAGCAATTAATCGCATTAGAACTAGACTAAGAGATAAAGACGCATGGCGGAAACGACAATTAAAACAACGCAGGGAACGACGGCGGAGAAGCCGCCGGTGGAGATGGTCAATCTGACGATTGACAACAAGCCCGTTTCGGTTCCGAAAGGGACGCTGGTCATTACGGCGGCGTTCCAGGCGGGGGCGGATGTTCCGTACTTCTGCCACCATCCCCGGCTGAAGCCGGCGGGCGCGTGCCGGATGTGCCTGGTCAAGATCGAAAAGATGAACAAAATCCAGACCGCCTGCACCGTCCCTGTGGCGGAAGGCATGGTCGTGGACACGATCTCGCCCGAAGTCAAGCAGGCCCAAAACGGCATTCTGGAGTTTTTGCTGATCAACCACCCGCTCGACTGCCCGGTCTGCGACCGGGGCGGCGAATGCCCGTTGCAGAACATGGTCTACCAGTACGGGCCGGGAGTGACGCGCTTTATTGACGAGAAAAGGCACTTCCCAAAGGCCGTGCCGATTTCGGAGTATGTGGTTTTGGACCGGGAACGCTGCATTCAGTGCGCCCGCTGCACACGCTTCACCGAAGAAATCTCCGGCGACGGGGAACTGGCGATTGAGAACCGGGGCAACTCGGCGATTATCTCGCCGTTCTCCCCCGAAGGCTTTAAGTCGAAGTTCAGCGGCAACACGATTGAGCTTTGCCCGGTCGGGGCTTTGACGTCGCGGACTTACCGCTTCGCGGCCCGGCCCTGGGAATTTCAGTCGGCGGACTCGATCTGCTCCATGTGCGGGGTCGGCTGCAACGTTGCGGTCCAAACGCGCAACGGTGAGCTGATGCGGGTGAATTCCCGGCTGAACGAGGACGTGAACGAGGAATGGACCTGCGACAAGGGCAAATTTGAGCAGTACTGGGTCAACTCAAGCGACCGGATCAAAGAGCCGCAGCAGCGGTATGCGTCCCAGCTTCGGAAATCAACCTGGGATGATGCGCTTGGCGCGGCGGCAAAGGCGCTCCAAGACGCGGCGGCGGCTGACCCGAACTCCGTGGCAGGCATCGGGTCAACGCGGGCATCCAACGAAGATTTGTATTTGTTCCAGCGGCTGTTCCGCTCGGCGCTCGGCACGAACAATTTGGACCACCGGGCGTTTCCGTTCCCAATCCTGCCGATGCAGACTTCTATCGCGGAAGTGGGGGAAGCTAAAAAGATTGTCGCCATCGGCACTCAGGTTGATGACGATCTGCCGGTGCTGTGGCTTCGCATCTACCGAGCAATCTCTAAAGGCGGCGCGGAGTACTTTAGGAATGACAATGCCCGCTCGCCGGAAGTCGCCAAAGCGATTGCCGCCGGGCCGGACACGATTGTGCTGGCCTGGTATGCGCTGCCGGCTGCCGACATCGAGTTCCTGAAGGCATCATGCGCGGCATCAGGCGCGAAGCTGAACGTACTTTTGCCGGACAACAACAGCTGGGGCGCGATCCAGATGGGTGTCCTGCCGGACCGCCTGCCCGCGATGAAGGCGGTCGGCAACGGCGCGACGCCTCGGCTGGAAGCACTGTGGGGTGGTCCGCTGCCCGCCGCGCCGGGCCTCAGCACACGCGGCATTTTGGAAGGCTGCGTCGCGGGGACCATTAAGACACTTTATGTGATGGGATCGGAAACCCTGCTGGCGTTTCCTGACCAAGATCTGGTTCGAGCGGCGCTGGCAAAGGTGCCGTTCCTGATCGTCCAGGACTTGTTTATGACCGAGATCGGCAGGCAGGCCGATGTCTTCCTTCCTGCCTGTTCGTTTATTGAAAAAGACGGCTCGTTCACCAACATTGAGGGCCGAGTCCAGAAGTTCAAGAAAGCGGTCGAGCCGCGCGGCCAGTCCAAGCCGGACTGGCAGATCGTCGCCGAGCTGATGGCTCGTCTCGGCAAGCCGGTCTCGTACTTCTCGCCGCGTGATGTGGCGCGTGAAATCGCAAAGGCAACTGCATAAATGACACTCGCGCTTTTCGCCCATTACTTCTTTTACACGCCGAACATCCCGACCCAGTACGCCTGGATTGAAGCCGTCCGGGTCGTCGCCCGCGTGCTGATGGGTGTCTTCGGCATCCTGCTGGCCGTCCCGCCGCTGGTTTGGTGGGAGCGGCGTCTGCTCGGCTGGATGCAGCAGCGGCAGGGACCCAACCGTGTCGGTCCGTTCGGCCTTTTGCAGACCATCGCCGACGGCCTCAAGCTCTTGTTCAAAGAAGACATGAACCCGACCAACGTGGACAAAACGCTGTTTATCATCGCACCGATGATCTTTTTGATCCCGGCATTGATCACGGCGGGTGTCATTCCGTGGGGGCCGAGCCGGACCTGGGGGGCGGTCGCGCCGAATGTCTCTATCGGCATACTCTACATTCTCGCCTGCTCGTCGCTGGGCGTCTACGGCGTTGTGCTGGCGGGCTGGTCGTCCAACAACAAGTATTCGCTGCTGGGCGGCCTGCGCTCTTCGGCGCAGATGATCTCGTATGAGATCGGCATGGGCCTCGCGATTGTTTCCGTCGTCCTCTTGACCGGCAGCCTGACCATGCACGATATTGTCGAGCATCAGGGCTATTTTCAGATTTCGCCGATGCTCACCCATTATGGCATTGCACTTCCTGAGTGGAACGTCCTCAAGTTCTTCCCGCTCGGCTTCGTCGCGGCTTTGATTTACATTGTGTCCATGCTCGCGGAAACGAACCGAGCGCCGTTTGACCTGCCGGAAGCGGAAACGGAGCTGGTTGCGGGGTATCATACCGAATACACGTCCATGAAGTTCGCGACCTTCTTCCTGGGCGAGTACGCAAACATGATTGTGGTCAGCGCGATTGCCGCGACGCTCTTTTTCGGCGGCTACAAAGCGCCGATCCCGTGGCTGAATCAACTGCCGCAGTGGATTGTCAATCTTTACAGCTTCAATGCGATTGGCGTGCGGGATGGATGGCATTGGGGTATCCCGTGGCTGACCGACATCGTGAACTCGCTGATCCCCGTGGTCTGGTTTACGGTTAAAATCTTGGCGGGCCTGTACTTCTTCATTTGGATCCGGGCCACCCTGCCGCGCCTGCGCTACGATATGCTGATGAAGTTCGGCTGGCAGGGCATTCTGCCGATTGCGCTGGTGAACATTCTGCTGCTGGCGGTTGCGCTGGCCGTTTCCTACTGGGTCGCGCTCATTGCTTGGGTCGTCGTCAGCGGCATCATTTTGGTACTGTTCGCCGGATCTAAGCCGTCCAAATTGTTCACGACAAACTCCCGCCGAGCCGAAACAATCCGGCTGTCGTCCGGGGCCGAGCCGTACCGCGTTGTGGCGGAGCATCCGGGCTACGGCGCACAGACCCTGCCGCCCGATGCAAAGATCGGCGGCTTTCCCGATGCAAGTACAGAACGCGAGGCAGATGTGATTGACGCCGCGCTTACGAAGTAACAGAGTAAAAGCGTGGGAATAATCTCCTACGCTGTGTGGCGCAGACGCCTAATGTCCGCCTTCGCGGACAAGGAACCGATTGGGACGTGCTTCTTATTCTCTGTCCGCGAAGGCGGACATTAGGCGCTTCGCCCCATACGAAGTAATGCCGCAGGCATACAGCGTAGGAATTTATTCCCACGCACTTTAGAAAGAATAACCCATGAGCCTTTGGGATGATATTAAATCGCTCGGCAGCGAAGTGAAAGCTCCGTTGACCGGGATGGGAATTACGCGCGGCTACTCCAAGCAGGAGCGGGTCACGATCCAGTACCCGGAAGTACGCCGGCCCATGCCGCGCCGCGCCCGCTGGCGCCATGTCCTGAACCGCTACGAGAACGGCATGGAAAAGTGCATCGGCTGCTCGCTCTGTGCGGGTGCCTGCCCGGCCAACGCCATTCTGGTTGTCGCGGCAGAGAACACGGAAGATAACCGGGTTTCGCCGGGCGAGCGATTCGCCGCCCAGTATGAGATCAATATGCTCCGGTGCATCTTCTGCGGCTACTGCGAGGAAGCCTGCCCGACGCAGGCGGTTCAGCTTAAAGACATCTGCGAGCTGGCGGAAGACAACCGCAAAGACACGATTTACACCAAAGCCATGATGCTGGTGCCTGATCCGACGGCGGCATAATCGCCGCCGATCACAAGAAATCAAAAGGGCGAACACCCACAAGAAGGGCGAACACAAGGTTCGCGCCCTGCAATTTGTCCTTAATCCTGTTCCGAACCCCGTAGGGGCGAACCTTGTGTTCGCCCTTCCTGTGGGTGTTGTCCCTGTGGCCTATCTTGCCGTTCCCTGAGACCCATCCTTTATGACAGCTCAACTCGTCCTCTTCGGCATTCTGGCCGCCATCGCCGTCGTCTGCGGCATCTGCATGGTGCTGGCCGATAACCCGGTTCGCAGCGCCTTGTTTCTGGTACTGGTCCTGTTCTCGGTCGCCCTGCTGTTTCTGTCGCTCCACGCGGTCTTCATTGCGGCGGTGCAGATTATCGTCTATGCCGGGGCCATTATGGTCTTGTTTATATTCGTGATCATGCTCCTCAATTTAGGCACGCCGGAGCGGGTCGTAGACCGCTTGAGGCCGCAGCAGCCGCTCTCGGTGCTGGCGGCCATTGGTGTGATCGCTGTACTGGCGACGATTATTGCGTCGGTCCCCGTGAAGCCGCAGATGCTGCCGGAAACGATTGTCGGACCGACGGAAATCGGCATGAAGCTGTTTACCGCCGACTGGCTGTTCCCGTTTGAGATTGTTTCGATCCTGCTGCTGGTCGCCGCCGTCGGTGCCGTCATGCTGGCGAAGAAAAGGATTTAGGTCTCCACTATGATTGAATCTATTCCTCTGGACTATTATCTGATTTTGAGCGCTTTGCTGTTCACGATCGGCGTCGTCGGCGTTTTGATTAAGCGCAACCCGATAGTGATTTTCATGTGCGTCGAGCTGATGCTGAACGCCGTCAATTTAACTTTTGTGGCGTTTTCGCGCTACAAGACCGATCTCGGCGGGCAGATGATGGTCATCTTCGTGATGGCGGTCGCGGCGGCGGAAGTGGCGGTCGGCCTCGGCATTCTGGTCTCCATCTTCCGAAACCGGGCGTCTATCAGCGTGGACGAAATTGATTTGATGAAGGGTTAGGCGATTTCGGTTATGACGCATTCTGATTCTTCTTTGTTTTACGCCTGGCTCATCCCCTTGTTCCCGCTGATCGGCTTTTTGATTAACGGCGTTCTGGGGCCGCTGACCGGGAAACCACTGCCGAAAATCGTGGCGGGCGTGATCGGCACGGTCGCCGTGTTCGCATCGTTTGTCGTCGCGTGTATGCTGTTTATACACGTCACGGGGGCGCCGGAAGGACACAAGCAGGCGACGGTGTATCTTGCGCCCTGGATGAATATCCCGACCGACGCGCAGGGCATTCACTTTTTTAACGTCAATTACGAGCTTTTAATTGATCCGCTGTCTGTGCTGATGATGCTGATCATCACAGGCGTCGGCGGCCTCATCCACCTCTATTCGACTGCATACATGGCGGAAGACAAAGGGTATCAGCGGTTCTTTACTTACCTGAACCTGTTCATCTTCTTCATGCTGCTGCTTGTGATGAGCAACAACATCCTCGGCCTTTTTATCGGCTGGGAGGGTGTCGGCCTTTGTTCGTATCTCTTGATCGGCTTCTTCTACGAGCGGAAAGCGGCAGGGGATGCGGCGAAAAAAGCGTTCATTATGAACCGCATCGGCGACGTGGGCGTTTTGATCGGCATGTTCTTTGTGTTCCATTACTTCGGAACACTGGACTTTGTCACGGGACACAGCGCCGTGACCGGCATCACGCAGGCCGCGCCGATGCTGGCGCAGGCGGCGTCAGGCGCGGTCATTGCGACGCTGCTGTTGATGTTCTTTTTAGGCTGTACGGGCAAGTCCGCTCAGATCCCGCTGTATACCTGGCTGCCGGACGCGATGGAAGGGCCGACTCCGGTGTCTGCCCTGATCCATGCCGCCACCATGGTGACTGCCGGCGTTTACTTAGTTTCCCGTACCCACGCGCTGTTTGAGCTGTCCGACATTGCCATGGTGACAATGGCGGTGATCGGCATTTCGACGGCGTTCTTTGCGGCGACGATCGGCCTCATGCAGAACGACATCAAGCGGGTGCTGGCCTACTCGACTATTTCCCAGCTTGGCTATATGTTTGCCGCCTGCGGCGCCGGCGCGTTTGCGGCGGGCATGTTCCACGTGATGACCCATGCCTTTTTCAAAGCGTGTCTCTTCCTCGGTGCCGGCTCGGTCATCCATGCCGTCGAACACGCGATGCACGCCCGGCACGAGGAAGCAGGCCACACGGACGCCGCCCATGCCGAGCATGGAGACAGTGCGGACGAGATTACCGGCGGCACCGCCGGGCCGGACCCGAACGATCCGCAGGATATGCGGAATATGGGCGGCCTGCTCGGCCGCATTCCGGTGACGGGGTGGTCTATGATCATCGCCACGCTGGCAATCTGCGGCATCTGGCCCTTTGCCGGTTACTACAGCAAAGATCAAATCCTGTGGGAGACCTGGCTGACCCAGATCGGCGGCAACTGGCTGTTCTGGGGTATCGGCGTCTTGACAGCACTGCTGACCGCGTTCTACATGACGCGGCTTGTGATGAAGACGTTCTTCGGGGCGCCGCGCACGGAAGCCGCGAAAGACGCGCACGACTCAAGCCCGGCCATGCTCATCCCCATCGGTATTTTAGCCTTCCTGTCGCTGGTGGCAGGCTGGCCGATCCTGCCGCTGAACTACGAAAAGTTCTCCGAATTCCTCGCGCCCTCGGTGACGACGCCGGGCTATCTCAGCCCGATTTCGACCGGCACAATGGAAACGACTTTGGGCCTTGTCACCCTGGGCCTGATCATTGTCGTGATGGCAGGGTGCTTCCTGCGTTATCGCGCTTCCAAGAACGGGGAGCTCATGCGGCCCCAAGTACGGGCCAACCATCGTTTGTTCAGCCCCGGCTGGTACAACTGGGCGATTTTGAACAAGTATTTTGTGGACGAAGCCTACAACTTCTGGTTTGTCAAGCTCGGCAAGAAGCTCGCGGACTGGCTGTGGCTGACCTTCGACGTGCGCGGGATTGACGGCATCGTCAACGGGGTGGGGGCCGTCACGGCTTGGTCGGGGCAGCGTATCCGCAAAACGCAGAACGGCTTTGTTCGTTCCTATGCCTTCTCCATGGTCGTCGGCATCTTGATTATTCTCGTGTTTGTCGCCGTTCGCGCGTCAGGATATGTGCATTAAGAGATAAATGATTAAATGACAGAAACAATGACAGGTTTTGGAGGGCTGCTGACCCTGCTGGTGTTCCTGCCGGCGCTGTTTGCGCTTGTGGTCGGGCTGATCCCAAAGGACAACGTGCAGGCGATCAAGGCGGTCGCGCTGACGGGAACGCTTGCCGCGCTGGTGGTCTCCCTATTCGCGTATGTTCAGTACGCGCCGCATGGGCCGCAGTTTCAGCTCGTAGACATGGCTTCGTGGATACCGTCGCTCCATATCAACTACTTTCTGGGCATGGACGGCATCTCGCTTTTGATGGTGCTGATGACGACCGTGATTTTCCCCTTCGCGGTCGGCGTCTCGTTTAAAGAGATCAACACTCGCAGCCGCGAGTTCTACGCCTGGATGCTGGTCATGGAAACGGCTGTGCTGGGCGTCTTCCTGTCCCTGAACTTAGTCTTGTACTATTTGTTCTGGGAAGGGATGCTGATCCCGATGTATTTCATCATTGGTATCTGGGGCGGGCAGCGGCGCGTGTATGCAACGGTCAAGTTCTTCTTGTATACGATGGCCGGCTCGATGGTCATGCTGGTTTCCATCATGGCTCTGTACTTCTTAGGCGGCTCGACGACGTTTGACCTGCCGGCTTTGCAGCAGCACGTCAGCCCCGTCACCGGCCTGTTTTCGGGCCGTCAAGTCACGGACATTCTGCTGTTTGTCGGCTTCTTTCTGGCGTTCGGCATTAAAGCGCCGGTGTTCCCGTTCCACTCGTGGGTTCCCGATGCGTATGCCGAGGCCCCGACCGGCGGCACGATCGTCCTGGTCGCGCTGAAAATGGGCTTGTACGGCTTCATTCGGTTCTGCCTGCCGCTGTTTCCGTTTGCCGTGAAAGCCTGTGCGCCGGTGATTATCACGCTGGCCGTGATCGGCGTCATCTATGCCGCGCTTGTCGCCGCGATGCAGACGGATTTGAAGCGCCTGCTCGCGTACTCGTCCATTTCGCACATCGGCGTGATTATGCTCGGCATCTTTGCGCTGACAAGCATCGGTTTGTCCGGCGCGGTCGTGCAGATGGTCAGCCACACGATCACGACCGGGGCCTTGTTTATCTTAGTCGCCGCCCTGTATGCCCGGCGTCAGTCCTATCAGATCGGCGACTTCGGCGGCCTGACTGCCGTGATGCCGATGTTCACGGTGGTCTTTCTCATCGCCACGCTGTCGTCTGTCGCTTTGCCGCTGACAAGCGGCTTCACCGGGGAGCTTTTGCTTCTCATGGGGTCGTTCCAGACCCACCCGTGGGCGACCGGGTTTGCGACCACCGCCGCAATCTGGTCGGTCGTGTATATGCTCTGGATGTTCCAGCGCGTGATGTACGGCCGGATCACCCATGTGGAGAATGAGCGGCTGCCGGATATGACGCGCGGCGAGAAGTGGGCGCTGTTCCCGCTGGTCGGGCTGATCTTCCTGCTGGGTATTTATCCGACCCCGACGACGCTCCAAAAAGTCAGCCCGTCCGTGGCGACCGTGATGAAATCGGCACAGCCGGAATATCTTGACCCATTCGCTCCGGCGGATGCTTCCCACACGGCTGCCGCAGCCGCGCCGCGTCTCGCCGCTGTTCCTAGTCCCTTAGCTGCCTCGACGCAGCCGAAAGGCATTCATCCCTAATGACTCCTGCCCTGCCCGTTACCTCCGCCGATCTGGCCGCCGTCGCGCCGATGCTGATTGTCATTATCACGGCCATGGCTGTCCTTATGGTGGATCTCGCCTTGCCGCGCGACCGCAAAAGCTGGTGCGTTATTGTCTCGCTTGCCGGTCTCGCCGTCGCCGCCTTCTCTTGCTACTCACTCTGGGATAAAAGCGGCTATTCGTTTCCGACTGCCTTCAACGGAACCGTGGTCGCCGACGATTTCGCGCTGGCGTTTCAGGCGATTTTGATTATTGTCGCAGCTTTGTCCGTGATGCTCTCCGTCAAGTATATCGAGCAGAAGGGGATTAACCACGGCGAGTATTACGCCCTGCTGCTGTTCTCGACATCGGGCGCAATGCTGATGGCGACCTCACGGGAGCTGATCACCATCTTTATCGGCTTGGAAGTGCTTTCTATTGCCTTGTATATTCTGTCCGGGTTTGCCCGCACCGAAGCCCGCTCGGAAGAGTCGGCGATGAAATACTTTCTCCTCGGCTCGTTCTCGTCGGCGTTCTTTTTGTACGGCATCGCGCTGGTCTACGGCGGCACGGGAACAACGCGGCTGGACACGCTGACAACCGTGCCGATGGCGGCGTTGACCTCGTCCTACGCCGTCGCCGGCTTCGCGCTGCTGCTGATTGGGTTATGCTTCAAGGCGGCGATTGTGCCGTTCCACTCGTGGACCCCGGATGTGTACGAAGGCGCTCCGACTTCGGTGACGGCGTTTATGTCCGCCGGGGCCAAATGCGGCGCGTTCGCTGCCCTGGTCCGGGTCGCGATTGTGCTGCTCCCGCTGTCGTCCATCTTCCATGACGTGCTGTGGGTGCTGGCGATTTTGACCATGGTGGTCGGCAACTTCGTGGCGATTGTCCAGACCAACATCAAGCGGATGCTGGCGTATTCTTCTATCGCCCACGCGGGCTATATCCTGGTCGGCCTGCTGGCGGGAAGCTCGGCTGCCGCGTCGCTGAACCCTTCCATCCGCACGGAAGCCTATGCGGGCATTCTCTTCTACATATTGGCTTACACGTTTATGAACCTCGGCGCGTTCGGCGTCCTGATCCTGCTGGCCCGGCGCGGGAACGAGGTGAACAATATTGAAGATTTGCAGGGCCTTGCCCAGTCTCAGCCCTGGGCGGCGGCGCTGATGGCTTTGTTCATGTTCTCCCTCGCCGGTGTCCCGCCGGCCGCCGGTTTCTTCGGCAAGTTCTACGTCTTTATCGCAGCCGTTCATGCCCAGCAGTATAGCCTGGCCGTAATCGGTTTGGTTGCCAGCGTCGTCGGCGCGGCGTACTACCTGCGAATTGTGTACACTATGTATTTTCAGCCCGCGACGCGCCAGTATCCTGCGAATATCTGGCGCTTTTCGCCCGGTGTCAGCGTTGCCCTGGTGATCTCAGCGATTGCAACCTTGTTTTTCGGCGTACTGCCGTCGGGCCTTTATAAAGCGTCTGTGGTGGGATCGCGCTCGCTTCAAGCCCCAGCCAGTGTTACCAACGTCGCTCATGCGCCGGCGCCGGTAGAGCAGGCGAGTGTCCGCTAGGAAGTCCCCCCAGCCCCCAATAATGGGGGAGCAAGATTTAGGAGCAGAGGGCGCAGCAAGCAGCGCCCCTACGTCTTGTTATGCTCCCCCATTATTGGGGGCTGGGGGGACTTCTACGTCGGCGACTTGTGCAGATGCACCATTTTCCACAGGCCGTCCAGCTTCACAAACACCCGCGTCTCGTTCATCGTTGAAAAATGCGGCGGTGTGTCCGCGCCAAGCGTCGTCTTCAGCAGCGTGTAATTGACAATCGCCGTGTCGCCGTAGACCTGGACGCGCGGGGTCAGCATGTCCAGCCGCGACGAGTTTCCGTTGCCGCCGCCCGCAATCAGCGCCAGCTGGAAGTCTAAGCCGTCAATGCGCTGGGGCGCAATGTACCATTCATACGACGACATATCTTCCGCACTGTGCTTCTGGTGAACCTCCGGGTTCGCCGTATACATCGCGTCCAGCATTTGCCGGCTGATCTCCAAAACTTCTTCTTTCGCTTTCTCTTCTTCTGCTGGCATGATGTTTCTCCTGAAGGAGTAGTACCCAAAACCCCTCCTGCCTTGCTTCGCAGGGTTCCTCCCCTGTTAGGGAAGGATAAGAGAAACGGTGTCTTCGCCGTAAGCCTTGTGCCAAGACGCAGAGCCTCGAAGAAAAGTCTGAAGTCCTTCCCTAACAGGGGAGGAACCCTGCGAAGCAAGGCAGGAGGGGTTCCATATTTCTTCCTCCCCGTGCTATACTAAAGCCATTCTATCAAACCCAATCCTACCAAGAAGCGAGTGACGCCTGTGCCGCAATTTGTGTGTATGAACGGTGTGCTGACACCGAAAGAAGAAGCGGTTATTCCGTTCTATGACCACGGCCTGCTTTACGGCGACGGGCTGTTTGAGGGCATTCGTGTCTACAATGGGCGCGTGTTCAAGCTGGACGAGCATGTGGCCCGGCTGTATTATTCGGCCAAAGCCCTCAACATTATGATGCCGGTGCCGCTTGAAGCTATCCGCGAGTCTATTTTAGAGACCGTCAAAGCGAACGGCCACGCAAATGGCTACGTTCGTGTCACGGTCACTCGCGGCACGGGCCTCGGCCTGGACCCTAAGCACATCAAAGGCGGTGCCAACGTCTACATCTCCTGTGAGCAGCTTGCGCTGTACCCTGCCGAGATGTACGAAAATGGCCTAATTGTTGCTACCGTCTCCACGCGCCTGCCGTCGCCGGACGTGATTGACCCGCGCGTCAAATGCACTGGCAAGTACATCAACAACATCATGGCAAAGGCCGAAGCGAACCGCCAGGGCGCGGGTGAGGGCCTGATGCTCACCCGCGAAGGCTATGTCGGCGAAGCCACCGGCGACAACATCTTCCTGATCCGAAACGGCGCAATCACAACCCCGCCCGCCTCCATCG
Source organism: Capsulimonadaceae bacterium (assembly GCA_965277885.1). GTDB lineage: Bacteria > Armatimonadota > Armatimonadia > Armatimonadales > Capsulimonadaceae > JANXMY01. The sequence continues at coordinate 4,005,762 of CBDIDS010000003.1, forward strand.
GCATCTTGCAGGGCATCACCCGCGACACGGTCATCGGCCTGGCTCAAGACGCCGGGTACATCGTCACTGAGCCGCTGATGACCCAGTACGACGTGTACAACGCCGACGAGATTTTCCTCACTGGAACCGCCGCCGAAGTCATCCCCGCCGTCCACTTCGACGGCCGCGACATCGGCGACGGCAAGCCCGGCCCAATCACCAAGCAGCTCATCGTCGCCTTCCGCGAGCTTACCCAGACCACCGGAACGCCTGCACTCTAGCTCAGGACAATTATGGTGAATGCCGGGCCGTTTCCGGGTAAAATAGTGTCTGAACAAGTAGTCAATCCGAATGTCGCCGAGCCGGAAGAAGAGGCGTGTCCGGGGTGCGGCATGGCCCGGCGCGAGCTGTATTCCAATGGGCAGATGGGGTGCGCGAAGTGCTACGCGGCATTTGCGGCGGAAGTGCAGCAGGCGCTGAAGGAGATCCACGGTGAGACCCGCCACGTCGGCAAAAACGCGGCCTGAGACAGTGCCGAGTGCAGAAATGCCGACGCCGCCGGCGTGGGCGGGGGAAACCGGCTGGGAAGCGGATGTCATTCTGTCGACCCGCGTGCGGCTGGCCCGGAACCTGAGCGGCGCGGCGTTTCCAGGGCGGGCGAGCGACGCTGAGCTGAAGGTCTTGGCGAAGCAGGTCTTGGCGGCGTCCAAGCGCCGGGATAAAGGGCAGGTCGGCCTGCGGGCGGTGGAAGTCGGCAAGCTGGGCGAGGCGGACAAAGCGGCGCTGGTAGACAGCCATTTGATCTCCGTCGCACACGCGATGGCCGGGCCGAACCGCTGGGCGCTGGTGGACGACAAGCACACGGTCAGCGTCATGGTCAACGAGGAAGACCATCTACGCTTGCAGGCAATCCTGCCGGGGCTGCAAATAGACGCGGCCTGGCGGATCGCCGACCAGATGGACGACCAGTTCGGCGGCCAGTTAGACTATGCGTTTGACCCACATTACGGGTACTTAACCTCGTCGCTGTCAAACTGCGGAACAGGGCTGCGTGTCTCGGTCATGGCCCATCTGCCGGGGCTGGCGCTTTCGGGCAAGCTGGAAAGTGCGATGGAGGCGGCGCGGACCCTCGGCGGCGCGGTGCGCGGGCCCTACGGCGAAGGCAGCGCGTCGGCGGGGGACGTGTACCAGATCTCAAATGCCGTCAGCACCGGCAAATCCGAGCGGCAGTTACTGACGCGGCTGGCGGCGACGGCAACTCTGCTGCTGACCGATGAGCAGGCGGCCAGGGAACTGCTTTGGCGCGATCAGCGTTTAGTAATAGAAGACAAAGTCGCAGGCGCTCAGGCAACCCTGAAGTCGGCAGAGCGGCTGTCGGCAGGAGATTCGATGGCGCTTCTCTCAATTTTGAGATTAGGCGCACAGCTTGGCATGACGACCGGCGTTACCAACCGCATTTTTAACGAGCTGCTGTCGTCACTTCGCATGGGCGCACAGTTCGTCTCCGGCGAAAAAGCTCAGTACACATTTTACGAGGAAACGCGCCGTCCGGCGCTGATACGCAATAAAATACGCGAAAACAAGCGTTAATTCAGGAAATAGTCTTTAGAGTTACGGGAGAGACAAAACTATGTGGCAGCGATTTACAGAACGCGCTCGCAAGGTCGTGTTTTATGCACAGGAAGAAGCGGGCCGGCTAGGCGAGAATTATGTCTCAACCGAGCACTTGCTGCTGGGTCTGGTGCGTGAGAACGACAGCGTCGCGGCCCGCATTTTAGACAGGATCGGCGTCAGCTTGGGCCGCATTCGGTCCGAGATTGAGCGGCAGGTCGCACGCGGCGACGGGCGCTTAGGGCAGGATATGCAGCTCACGCCCCGCGCAAAGCGGGTGATTGACCTGGCTTACGATGAGGCGCGGCAGCTCAACAACAATTATATTGGTACGGAGCATCTATTGCTCGGCTTGATTCGCGAAGGCGAAGGGCTGGCCGGGCGTGTCCTGTCAAAGCTTGGCGTGGACCTCGACCGCACCCGGCGCGAAGTCATGCACCTCCAGGAAGGCGGCGGCGAGGGCGGCACGGGAACCGGATCTCGCAGCCAGGCACCGAAGACCCGCACGCCGACTTTGGACGAGTTCGGGCGCGACTTAACTGAGCTGGCCCGCAACGAAAAGCTGGACCCGGTGATTGGCCGCGCGAACGAAATCGAGCGCTGCATCCAGATTATCTCTCGGCGCATGAAGAACAACCCGTGCCTTTTGGGTGAGCCGGGCGTCGGCAAGACAGCCATTGCCGAAGGGCTGGCTCAGCGGATCGTCATGGGCGACATTCCCGACTTCCTGAAAGATAAGCGCGTCATCCAGCTGGATTTGGCGGCGCTTGTCGCCGGGACCAAGTACCGGGGCGAGTTTGAAGAGCGCATGAAGCGGGTCATGGAAGAAATGCGAAAAGCGCAGGGAGAGATCATTTTGTTCATTGACGAGCTGCACACGCTGGTCGGCGCGGGCGCAGCCGAGGGCGCGATTGATGCGTCGAACATTATGAAGCCGGCGCTGGCACGCGGTGAGCTGCAATGCATCGGCGCGACGACGCTGGATGAGTACCGCAAATATGTGGAGCGGGATGCGGCGCTTCAGCGGCGCTTCCAGGCCATCCAGGTCCGTGAGCCGTCCGTAGACGACGCCATTGAGATTTTGAAGGGCCTGCGCCCGCGCTACGAGCAGCACCACAAGGTCGAGATCACAAACGAAGCGCTGGACGCCGCCGCCCGGCTGTCTGACCGCTATATCTCGGACCGGTTCCTGCCCGACAAAGCCATTGACGTGATTGACGAAGCGGCCTCCCGTGTCAGACTGCGCGGTGCGATGCCGCCCCAAGATTTGCGCGATGCGAAAATCGAGCTGAACGCGATCCAAAAGGAGCTGAACGGCCTGCCGAACAACCGGCAGTACGAAAAAGCCTACGACTTGCAGGGCCGCAAGCGCGAACTGGAAGAAAAAGTCGCCGGGCTGGAAGAAGGCTGGCAGGAAACGAAAAAAGAAGCCAAGCAGACGGTAGACGAAGATGAAGTCGCGAGCATTATCTTCTCCATGACCGGCATTCCCGTCGCGCGTTTAGTGGAAGCCGAGACCCAGAAGCTGTTCCGCATGGAAGAAGAGCTGCACAAGCGGATTATCGGCCAGCACGAGGCGATTGTGGCAATCTCAAAAGCCGTTCGCCGCTCCCGCTCCGGCCTGCGGGACGTTCAGCGTCCCATCGGCTCGTTTATTTTCTTAGGGCCTACCGGCGTCGGCAAGACGGAGCTGGCCCGCGCTCTGGCATCGTATCTGTTTGAGAAGGAAGACAACCTGATTCGGATTGACATGTCCGAGTACATGGAAAGCTTCGCGGTTTCGCGGCTGGTCGGTGCGCCTCCCGGATATGTCGGGTACGACGAAGGCGGGCAGCTCTCGGAAGCCGTCCGGCGCAACCCGTACTCGGTCGTGCTGCTTGACGAAATCGAGAAGGCGCACCCGGAAGTCTACAACATTCTCTTGCAGGTCATGGAAGACGGCCGCCTGACCGACTCGCATGGCCGGGTCATTGACTTCAAGAACGTCATCTTGATTATGACGTCCAATATCGGCGCTCGCTCCATTCAAGGCGAGCGTGAGATGGGCTTTGGGCGCACGGACACCGGGCCGAAGTCGGCGGAAGAGATTAGCCGGCAGATGGACAGCATCAAAGGGCGGATCACCGACGAGCTGAAGCGCGTCTTCCGGCCTGAGTTCCTGAACCGCGTGGATGAGACGATCATCTTCCACCCGCTGTCTGCCGACGAGATCAACGAAGTCGTGACGCTGATGCTCGACCGCGTGAGCAAGCAGATTGCCCAGAAGGGCATGGACTTTGAGGTGACGGACGCCGCCAAGAAATTCTTAGCCCGTGAAGGCTTCGACCCGCAGTATGGCGCCCGCCCGCTGCGCCGCGCCGTCCAGCGCCTCGTCGAAGACCCGCTTTCCGAGGAGATCCTGCTCGGCAAGTTCAACGCCAACGACACCGTGGTGGTGGACTACGACGAGGAGCGCGGTATTGTCTTCCGTCTCGGCGCTCCGCTGGGTCTGGAAGGCGAGCATAACCCGGTGGTTCCCGCTTCCCCGGAAGCGCAGGTTCCCGAAGAAGAGTTCATCGAGCCGGCTGTAGCGTAGGAACCTTACCCATAGCAGGCTGCGACCCTCTCTTTCCAATCCTTTCGAAATGAGAGGGTGAACATACATAGGAAAAGCCCAGAGCATCATGCTCCGGGCTTTTCCTATGTATGTTCACGCGAGCTCATTCTTTTTACCGAAAGAGCCGTAAGGCCCCTGCCTTTAGGCATGGGGATATAAGGCTCCATGCCTTCGGAAAGGCATGATATTGATGCCTTACGTTTTTTAGATGTGTTGACATTAGATAGCCTCTTGTGGAATACTAATTGCATGGTTACGGAACTGCGCTCAAACAACAATGTCGCCTACTCCTGCAAGTATCATGTCATTTTTTGCCCGAAGTACCGCAGGAAGGTTCTGAATGGCGACATTGCCGAGCGGCTGAAATCTATTGTCCATGAAGTTGCCGACGAAACGCGGTGCGAAGTCATTGAACTGGAAGTTATGCCCGACTATGTGCATCTACTTTGCGAAGTAGACCCGCAGTTCGGCGTTCACAAGTTCGTCAAACTGGTCAAGGGCCGTTCCTCTCGGTATCTGCGTCAAGAGTTCCCTGTTCTAAAGTCACGTTTGCCTTCCCTTTGGACAAATAGTTACGCCGTCCTTACGGTTGGGGGAGCGCCTCTTTCAGTCATCAAGCAATACATTGAAAACCAAAAGCACATCTGAACATCGTCTGGCTTACGTCTACAAGATTTATCCGACGAAAGCACAGGAGACGGCCCTGTCAGAGACGCTGGAAACCTGCCGTCAGGTCTACAACAGTCTCCTGAACTGGCGCAAGCACGACTACGAAGTGCTGGGCAAGTCGCCGTCTAAAGTCGAACAGCAGGCCGCGTTTCCCAAGTGGAAACCGGAACACGCGGAATTGTCTGGTATCCACAGCCAGGTTTTGCAGAATGTCGCCGTCCGCGTTGACCTGGCCTTTGACGCTTTTTTCCGCCGCGTGAAGGCAGGGGAGACACCAGGCTTTCCCCGCGTCAGGGGCGACGGGTACGACTCGTTCACCTACCCGCAGAGCGGTTTCGGATTCCAGCAGGGCAAACTCCGCTTGTCCAAGATTGGCGACGTTGCCCTTCGGCTTCACCGCCCCATTGACGGCACAATCAAGACCTGCACCATTCGCCGTGTCCGCCACAAGTGGTATGCCTGCTTCTCGTGCGAGGTTGGCCCCGAACTGTTGCCGCCGTCCGAAGAACAGGTCGGTATTGACGTTGGCCTGAAAACCTTTGCGTCTTTGTCCAACGGTGAGAACGTCGCCAACCCGCGCTTCTTTCGCCGTGATGAAAAGGCCCTTGCCAAAGCACAGCGGAAGTTGGCAAAGCAGGTTCGGGGCTCGAAGGCACGGCACAAGGCCAAAAAGGTCGTGTCCCGTATCCATGAGCGGGTTCGTAATCGTCGGCATGATTTTGTTCACCAGACCGCTCGTAAAATCGTCAACCGCTTCGGGGTCATCGCCATCGAAAAACTGAACGTCAAGGGCATGGTCAAAAACCACTGCCTTGCCAAGTCTATCTCTGACGCTTCCTGGTCAATGTTTCGGAACGTACTCTCCCAGAAGGCTGCAAGAGCCGCTAGGGTGTACGCTGAAATCAATCCCGCCTACACAAGCCAGACCTGTAGCGGGTGCGGACACATTGCCAAGAAGTCCCTTTCCGAACGGCAACATAATTGCCAGCAGTGCGGTTTGTCTCTTGACAGAGACACCAACGCCGCCATCAACATTCTCTGTAGGGCAGTACAGAGTAGCAGCATAGACTGCTAAGAAGCCCCGCCCTTTAGGGCTGGGGAATTGTCACCATTGACTTCTGTGGCTTTCTGTTCACTGACGAATTATTCAGCATCCGCCTTTCAGCAGCCGCCCTGTTCAGGCGCTTTTACGCCGGAAGTCGGAGCAGGCACGGAAATTGCGTAGATCGAGCGCACTTCCAGCGTGCGCGAAACAAGCGTGGCAATCACGGTGGCGACCAGCAGAGGCATGATGAGCGTGTTGTCATGTGTGCCGAGTTCCAGCATCAGTACGATGGAGGACACCGGAGCCTGCGTCGTGGAAGCCAGAAGAGCGCCCGCGCCAATGATGGCGTAGGCGCCCAAAGAGGCCGGTGCGACGCCCGGCCAAATCATAGCCCATCCGCGTCCGGCGAGGCTGCCCAGCAGGGAGCCGAAGGTCAGTGTCGGCGTGAACAAGCCGCCCGGCGCACCGGAGCGCAGGCAGGCGGCTGTTGCGAGCGGCCTCAGCAGCAGCAGACTCGTGAGCAGAAAAACGCCCATTTTGTTATCAATGGCATTCTGCACGACATCTTTGCCGTTGCCCAGCAGTTCCGGGAACCGAATCGCAGCCAGTCCCAGCCCAGTCAGCACCAGCAGCGGCAGGAGAAGCCGGAGAATGCCTGCCGGCACCTTAATTTGCGCGGCTCCGACCAGGCGAACATAAACCACGGAGATCAGGCCCGCAAAGGACCCGAACAGGATGCTCCAGATCAGCATCCCTGTCGTCACCGTGTATTCAGGAACTTGAAAGGTCGGATTTTGCGGCAAAAACAGCCAGGAAACCCACGTTGCAACGAAGGAAACAAGCAGGGCCGGCAGAACATTCGGCAGCGCCAGCGATCCTAAAAGGATTTCAAGCGTGAACAGCGCTCCCCCGACAGGCACATTATATACCGCCGCCATCCCGGCTCCGGCACCGCACGCGGTCAGCAAGCGCCGCTCTGGAGAGGAAAGCCGGAACAGTTCGCAAAGCCGGGAAGCAAACGCAGCGCCGACTTCTTTGGGCGCGGATTCGCGTCCCAGAGCCGCACCGAGACCCACAATAATAATGGAAAGAGCGCCTGAGTAGAGTGTTGGAAGCAGCGGCAGGGCGCCGGAACGAAGCCAGATGCTGGAAGAGATGCCGGTCTCCTGCTTGCCCCAGATGCGGCGGGACGCCCAAAGTCCTGCGGCAGTCACAAGGCCCGCGAGGAACAAAATCAAAACTCGGTGCCCACTGGTGGTGTGCCGGGCAGCGTCCAGGAACGGCCCGGATCGGTAGGACCAGGCCAAATGCTGCGTCAAGCGCAGCAGCGCCATCAGCAGCCCGGCACCGACCCCTGCGGCGATGCCGGCAAGGGCGGCAGCGATCCAAAAGCGGACAGTAAAGCGAACCGGGGGATGCGGGGTGGTGAAGTTCGGCTGTAGCGAAAAAGGGGTCATAGCAAACCTCACGTTCAACGAAGGCTGCTGAGTTGATCAATTCTCAACGGTTCATCATCGCCTCTTTTAGAGCGTTCTCCGACCAGGTTATTTGGGCCTTCTTCTAATATGACGGTGAGTTTCATTAAGTCTTTGACCTACCGCACCGCTTCGCTGTGGTCCTTCCTAAAGGAAGGATGAGGAGAAGATGAGCAAGACTTCGTGCAAAGTTCTTAATCTTCCCTTCAGGGAGGACCCTGCGAAGTAACTTGTTACAAAGCAAGGCAGTAGGTCTCTGAGCGGACAGGGTGGGATTCGAACCCACGGGGGAGTTGCCCCCCCGACTGTTTTCAAGACAGTTCCGTTATGACCACTCCGGCACCTGTCCAAGTGCTATTCCTATTATAGCCGTAGAGTGCAAGCGTGTCAATGTCCTTGACAGGAGGCGCGGCAATCTGCTATACTCTGTTATTCGTCGGTAGCGGTGAGGCGGGATGTAGCGCAGTTTGGTTAGCGCACCGAGCTGGGGGCCCGGGGGTCGCAGGTTCGAATCCTGTCATCCCGATTGCGGCAGGGCGAATAAAAAGAAAAAGAGCGGCAGGGCGTAAGCCCTGCCGCTCTTTTTGATTATTAATCTCAGCGGCGTGCGGGCATGACCGCGCGGGCTGGGGTGGGCTTTGCGGCGGGCGCGGCGGCGACATGAAGGCTGGCTTCGGTCCAGTTGCCGGCCCATTCCAGGCGCTTCGCGGCCATCTGAGCCGTTTCTTTGCCTTCGTAGCGGGCGATAATCGCGAGCGCCAAATCAATCCCGGCGGAGATGCCGGCGGACGACATCAAAATGCCGCCGCCGTTGACCACGCGCGGGCCTTTGACGACTTTGATCTTCGGGTATTGTTTGGCAAGCGTCTCGATCTGCGCGGCATGAGTCGTGACCTGCTTCCCATCAGCGAGGCCGGTTTTGGCGACGATGAATGCGCCGGTGCAGACCGACGCGATGATCTCGGCGGTGTCACAGGCATTGGTCAAAAATTCCAGCATATGCAGGGGCAGCGTTTCCTTGCGGGCGCCGGGGCCGCCGGGAACAATGATGATATCCGCTTCAAACGCCTGGGCAAGCGACTTTTCGGGCAGGACGCACAAGCCGTGAGCGCATTGGACGGTCTTGCGCCCGTCGGCGACGGTCTGCACATGGAACGCAGGCTTGTCGCTCCATTTGCCATCTATGACACGGCGGCAGGAAGCCAAAACTTCATACGGCCCGCAGAAATCCAGCTCATCAACTCCGTCAAACAACAGGACATCAACAGTTTTCATACTTTCTCCTAATCTGTTCTATGAGGCGTAATTTTAAGTGGGCTATTTCCAGAAGCGCAGCAATGATTCAAAAATCGTGCGTCCGTCCGCCGAGCCGAGGGCAGGGTCCGAGGCGCGTTCGGGATGGGGCATGAGGCCCAGGATATTGAAGTCGGCGCTGGCGATGCCGGCAATGTTGTCTACAGATCCGTTCGGGTTCGAGGCATCCGCGAGTGTCCCGTCAGCATGGCAGTAGCGAAACAAAACTCGGTTCGAGTTCTGAAGCTGCTTCAGCATGTCTTGGTCGCAGACATAGTTGCCTTCGCCGTGGGCAATCGGAACTTGCAGCACCTGGCCCGGTGTCAGCGTGTTGGTGAATGGCGTCTCGGTGTTCTCCGCCCGCAGATGGATTTGCTTGCAGACAAACTTCTGGTCCTGGTTCCGCAAAAGTGCGCCCGGCAGCAAGTGGGACTCGCACAGCACTTGAAACCCGTTGCAGATGCCAAGCACCAGGCCGCCGCGTGAGGCAAACTCCTGAGTGGCCTCCATTGCGGGCGAGAAGCGGGCAATCGCGCCGCAGCGCAGGTAATCGCCATAGGAAAAGCCGCCGGGAACGACGACGCAGTCCACGCCTTTGAGATCGGCCTCCTGATGCCACAAATATTCGGTCGGCTGGCACAGAACGTCTTTCAGCGTATGGTAGGCGTCCTGGTCGCAGTTCGATCCGGGAAATTTCAATACGCCGAACTTCACTGGACTACCTCGTACTTGTAGTCTTCAATGACCGGGTTCGCCAGCAGCTTGCCGCACATCTCGCGCACCTGGGCATCAAGTTCGGGGCCGCCTTCCACCGTCATCTCGACATACTTCCCGATCCGCACGTCCTCGACATTCGCGTAGCCGAGCTGCGTTAAAGCCCCCTGCACCACTTTTCCCTGTGCGTCTAAGAGAGACGGCTTCAGCGTCACATAAACTTTTACCAGCGCCATAAAATCCTCACTCTGCCTTCATTATACCATGAGTATTTGATGGGTGCAAAATATGCTCGACAAGCTGCTCTGCCAGACCGATATAAGTCGCAGGCGTCAGCTTTAGCAGCCGCTGCTTGTCGGCATCGGGCAGGTCTAAGCTGCCGATAAACGCTTGAATGCCTTCCTGGGTGATGCCCGCGCCGCGCGTCAGTTCCTTCAGCCGCTCATACGCGCCCGGCATGGACACCCGGCGCATGACAGTCTGGATCGGCTCGGCCAGCACTTCCCACGCCGGGTCCAAATCCCGGCTGATCGCGGTCAAATTGACATCTAAGACGCTTAATCCGCGCAGTGTTGCGTGCAGCGAGAGAAACGAATGCGCGACGGCGGTTCCTAAGTTCCGCAGGGCGGACGAATCGGTCAGGTCCCGCTGCAAGCGCGACACCGGCAGTTTTCCCGCGAGATGCACTAAAAGAGCATTGCTGACGCCGAGATTGGCTTCCGAGTTCTCAAAGTTAATCGGGTTGACTTTGTGCGGCATAGTAGATGAGCCGACTTCTCCGGCGACCGCCCGCTGCTTAAAGTAGCCTAAAGAAATATACGTCCAGATGTCCTGGTCGAAGCCGAGCAGAATCGTGTTGAACCGGACAAGCGCATGAGCAAGCTCGGCGATATAATCGTGCGACTCTATTTGGGTCGTCAGCGGGTTCCATGTCAGCCCCAGCCGCTCGACAAACGCCTGAGCCAGCGCTTCCCAGTCCAAACCAGGGTAAGCGATGGAGTGGGTGTGGTAGTTGCCGACCGTGCCGCTGAACTTGCCGAGATATTCCACGGCTCCGATCTGCCGGAGCTGACGCCGCCAGCGATGCACGAAGACGGCCAGCTCTTTGCCCAGTGTCGTCGGGGAGGCGGGCTGGCCGTGGGTTCGGGCCAAAATCGCAACGCTGCGCGTTTCTCCGGCGATGCCGGCGACGCGGTTCACCATCTTGTTCGCCAGCGGCAGCCACTTCTCTGTGATGCCCGATTGCAGCATCTGGGCATACGCCAGATTGTTGATGTCTTCCGACGTGCAGCAGAAGTGGATAAACGAGATCACGTCGGCCAGAGTCGTCGGCCTGAGCTTCTCCTGTAAGTAGTATTCCACGGCTTTGACATCGTGCCGCGTCGTCTGCTCAATCTGCCGCACCTGCTCGGCTTCCGCCGCATCGAACGCCGTCACGAGTGAGCGTAGGTAGGTCGTTTCACCGTCGGTGAACGCCCGCACTTCGGAGATTTCGGGCCGCTCCGAAAGAAACAAAAGCCACTCGATCTCGACCCGCACCCGGTACTTGATCAAAGCCGCTTCGGAAAACTCAGCCGCCAAAGCCGCCGTCTGCGCCTCATAGCGCCCGTCAATTGGGGAAATCGCCGTCACGGACATAATTATTCTCCACACACTAATTGAGCGAAACAAGCGGCGTGAGCTTGGCAAGCTTCTTCGGACCGAAGCCGGGTACGAGTGTCAAATCGTCAATTTTCGCAAAGCCGCCGGACTGCTGGCGGTAGGCAAGTATCTTCGCCGCCATGCTTGGCCCGACGCCCGGCAGACGTTCCAATTCTTCCAGCGAGGCCGAGTTCAGTCCAACCTGCTCGCCGGAGTCCGGGCTGATTTTGCTGCTATGGCTGCTTCCACTTTTACTGCGGCCTTTGCTCGTCTTGCCGCCGGAACCGGAGGGTCCCGCCGAATGTGCTGTGACAGCCGGCGGCGCGGGGCCTGCGTCCGAAAACGCGGCCGCTTTCGGGGCCGGGCCTAGCTTCGGGACAAACACTTTCTCGCCGTCCGTGACCGGCTCGGCTAAATTGACGGCATCCAGGTCGGCGTCCGCCGCCGGACCGCCCGCCGCGAGCAGCGCCTGCATGACCCGGCTGCCGCGTGGCAGAACATACAGCGACGGACGGCGGACTGCCCCGGCGACATCCACAAACAGCCGCGCCGGACGCGGGGCGGCTCCCGATACCGCCGGAGCTTGTGACGCTTTGGCCGGATCGGCGGCTGGTGTGGTCGAAAAGACAATGGGCGGCGGGGCGGCCTGCCGGCCTTTCAGCAGTACCCAGCCGCTGCCGATCAAACACGCGAGACATATAAAAAGAAGTGCGCTGCGAACTCTTGCGTCCTGCATGAAATTGTTCCTCCGTGACTAAAAAGACGAGGGCGTGAACGCCCTCGCAAACACGCCCTCACCTATTCCTGTCAAACCACCACATTGACCAGCTTGCCGGGAACGACAATGACCTTTTTGGGCGCGTTCTCGCCCAGCGCTTCCACGACTTTTGGGCTGGCAAGAGCCAATGTCTGCAAGGCGGCCTGGTCTAAATCGGCAGGGGCGGTGATCTTGTCGCGCACCTTGCCGTTGACCTGCACGACCAGCGTGATCTCGTCGTTCTTGGCGGCTGCCGGGTCGGCTTCCGGCCACGGGTGATGGTACAAAAAGCCGGACTGGCCGAGGCCGACGGTCCAAAGCTCGTCGGCGAGATGGGGCGCGAATGGGGCGAGCGCCAGCACGAAATACTCTAGCGCTTCATCCAAAGCCGCCGAGCGCGTGCCGGAAGGCAGGGTATTGGCGACTTCGTACATGGCGTTGGTCCATTCCATCAGGCCCGCGACTGCTGTGTTAAAGCGGAAGTTTTCGAGGTCGTCGGAAACGCGCGTGAGTGTTTGGTGTGTCTTTCGGCGCAGGTCCCGGTCTTTGCCTGCCGCGTCCGCGACCGTCTGCCGCCAGTCCGGCGTCCAGCCGTCGCTCCATTGAGCGACCAAGCGGTAGACGCGGGCGAGGAACTTGGCGGAGCCGCGAATGCCTTCCTCGCTCCACTGGACGGTCTCATCAAACGGGGCGACAAACATCTCGTAGACACGCAGGCTGTCTGCGCCGAACCGCTCGGCGGCCTCGTCGGGCGTGACGACGTTGCCTGCTGACTTGGACATTTTGGCCCAGCGGTAAACAACTTCGTTGGGATCAAATTTCGGCAGGTCTTCGGGCTTGATCGCCTTCCAGTCATCAATCTTTTCGGCGTCAATCTTCTCGTCACCGTCTTCCTCCGCGTCCTCGTCCCCGCCCGTCTTGCGGCCCGGCGTGTACGCCAGCATCATGCCCTGATTGCGGTAGCGCTGGAACGGCTCATCGAAGCCGAGCATTCCGGCGTCAAACAGCACTTTGGTCCAGAAGCGGGAATACATCAGATGGCCGACCGCGTGTTCCGCGCCGCCGACATAGGTGTCTACGGGCAGCCAGTAATCGGCGGCTTCGCGGGAAAACGGCGCATCGGCGTCGTGCGGGTCGGTGAAACGCAGAAAGTACCACGACGAGCAGGCCGCGCCGGCCATCGTGTCGGTCTCGCGCCGTGCCGGCTCATTACAAATGGGACAGTTCGTTTTGACAAATTCGTCTATTGCGGCTAATGGCCCTTCGCCGGTTCCGGTCGGCTGGTAGTTGTCCACATCCGGCAGAAGCACGGGCAGCTGATCTTCGGGAACCGCGACTTCGCCGCAATGGGGGCAGTGGATAATCGGGATCGGAACCCCCCAGTAGCGCTGCCGCGAGACCAGCCAGTCCCGGAAGCGATAGGTGACGACGGGTTTGCCCTGCCCGCGCTCCTGTAGCCACGCCGCGACCTTCGCCACGGTTTCTTTGCTGTAGGCCAGGCCGTCAAACGGCCCCGAATGAACGAGAACCCCTTTGTCCGTAGTCGCCGCCGTCATGGCGCTGCCGACGATCTCCGCGCCCGGCTCCTGGTACACCGGCACAACCGGCAGCTTGAACTTGCGGGCGAAGTCAAAGTCCCTCTGGTCATGGGCGGGAACCGCCATGATCGCGCCGGTGCCGTAGCCCATCAGCACATAGTCGGCGATCCAGATGGGGACAAGCTCGCCGTTGACCGGGTTTTCGGCATACGCGCCGGTGAAGACGCCGGTTTTCTCGCGTCCTTCCGCCTGCCGGTCCATCTCGGTTTCCCGGCCCGCCCGCGCCGCATAGGCGCTTACCGCGTCCTGCTGTTCGTCCGTCGTCAGCGTGTTTACTAACGGATGCTCCGGGGCCAGCACTAAGAACGTCGCGCCCCACAGCGTATCGGGCCGGGTCGTGAAGACGGTAATCGCCGCGTCTTTTGCGCCTGGGACTGCAAACGTCACTTCCGCGCCTTCGCTGCGTCCGATCCAGTTGCGCTGCTGCTGCTTGATGCCTTCGGGCCAGTCGAGCGTGTCAAGACCGGCCAGCAGACGCTCGGCATACGCCGTGATCTTCAAGTACCACTGCGGGATCGAGCGCTTCTCGACGAGTGCGCCGGAACGGACCCCGCGCCCGTTGACCACGTCTTCGTTTGCCAGCACAGTCTTGTCCACCGGGTCCCAGTTGACCGGCGCATTCTGACGATAAGCGAGGCCCTGCTTGTAGAGCAGCAGGAAAATCCACTGGGTCCATTTGTAGTAGGCCGGGTCGCTGGAATTGATTTCCCGGTCCCAGTCGTAAGCCATACCGATCAGGTCAATCTGCCGCTTGTAGTTCGCCGCGAACTCCTGCACCATCGGCCCCGGATTGCGCCGGCGCTTGATGGCTTCGTTTTCGGCGGGCAGGCCAAACGCATCCCAGCCCATCGGGTGCAGGACATTGAAGCCCTGCATGGATTTCAGGCGCAGAAACGCATCAGTCGGCGCGTAGTTCTTGAAGTGGCCGACGGACAGCCCCGACCCGGAAGGATAGGGGAACATTTCGAGGCCGTAATACTTCGGCTTGTCGGGGTCCAGCGCGGCATGGTAAAGGCCCGCGTCGGCCCATTTCGCCTGCCATTTTGCTTCAATTTGATGAAAGTCGTATTTCTCGTCCAGCGCCATTGGTGTGTCTGTGCCTAATTCGTGTATTGCTGTATTTAGTATACTGCCGCCGAGGGTGTTAGTCAAGGGAGGCAGTTTCGGGGTATCTTGTGGTATGACTTCTGCCGCACTCTTTCAGGCCACCCGCGCCTATTCCGCTCCCGCCAGTGTGGTTCCCGTCCTGCTCGGCACAGCTCTTGCCACGCGGGGCTACGCGAACGGCGGCCACGGCCACTTTGACGGGCCTGCGTTCGCGCTGGTTCTTCTGGGAGCGATCCTGGCGCATTTTGGGGCGAATGTCCTCAACGACTACTTTGACTTCGTGAACGGGGTAGACACCAAGCCCGAACATGGCTCCGGCGTACTCACCCAGGGCTTGATGACGAAAGGGCAGGCGCTCGGCTTCGGCCTGGCGCTCACCGGCGGGGCGGCGGTCTGCGGCCTGCTTCTGCTCCGAAACCATGCGGCGGTCGTCGTGCCGCTGGCGCTGGTCGGCCTCGGCTGCGCGACCCTGTACCCGGCGTTTCTGAAACGCTATGCCCTCGGCGACTTTCTCATTATTCTCGCGTTCGGCGTCGGCCTGACGCTCGGCGCTTACGGGGTGCAGATCGGCTCGCTGACCACGCGCCAGTGGCTGCTCATCGGCCTCTATGCCGTGCCGGTTTCGCTGCTGGTAGACGGCATTCTGCACGCCAACAACCTGCGGGATGCGCCGGACGACCGGGCGGCCCATGTGCTGACGCTTGCCACTCTGCTGCCGCCGCGTGGGGGTTTGGCGCTGCTGCAAGTGCTGGTGTTCGGCCCGCTGGTGTTTGTCGTGGTGGGTGTTTTGGTGCGCTTCCTGCCGGTTTGGAGTTTGGCGTCTCTGCTGGCCGCGCCGCTTCTCGTGAAAGCCTACAAGACCATCAATGTCCCGTTGACCGCCCAGGCGCATCTCATTTTCGGTGTATTATACACAGTCTCGCTGCTGCTCAAGCCGGTGTTTGTGTAGCAAAGCGACGGGTGAGGTTGCTTTCCTACTTATAAAGCTTCCACTTCTCCGCCCGCTCGCCGAACGACCGCAAATCGTCCGCCCAGCCTGCCGCAATGTCTGCGTAAGACTTTACGGCAATCACATCATCATAGGCTGCTTGGTTGACCAGAAGCGTCATCAGCTTTTCCGGCTGCCAGACGGTTTGGTAGACACGGCGCAGGGTCAGCGCCAGCGTGAGACCGACACGAACCGCGTCCAATGCGTTCCGGTCTGTCACTACGATTTGGACGCCGCCGCACTTCTCGCCGGCAAAGACGCTGGCGGTGGGCATGAACTCGACTGGGACAAAGCGGACACCGGGCAAATTTTCGGCGTTCAGCGCGGCGGCAAACGCGCGGGCGTCAAGGTAGGGTGCGCCGAAGATCTCAAACGGCGTGCCCGTGCCGCGTCCGACCGAGACATTCGTAAACTCCAATATCCCGACGCCGGGGTACAGCGCGGCGGCGTTTAGGCGGCGCATATTCGGCGACGGGTTTGTCCAAAGCAGGCCCGTGGCGTCGTACCAGTCGCTCCGTTTCCAGCCTTCACACGCAATCACTTCCAGGCGGCAGGTGAGCTGTTTCTCGGCATGGAGCAGGCGGGCCAGCTCGCCGAGAGTCAGTCCGTGCCGGATGGGGATCGGGTGGCAGGCGACAAACGCCAGCTTGTCGGTATCGGCTATTGGGCCTTCGGTGCGTGCCCCCGTGATTGGGTTGGGCCGATCCAAGACAACCACACGCTTGCCGTGCGTGTCGGCGGCTTCCAGGACACCCAGCAGTGTGCTAAGATACGTGTAAAAGCGGCAGCCGATGTCCTGGATGTCAAAAACAAGTGTGTCTACGTCTTTTAATTGCTCTGCGGTCGGCTGGGTGCGTGCGCCGTAAAGGGAATACACCGGCAGGCCCGTGTGCGCGTCCACCGTGTCTGTGACTAAAGGCTGATCGAAGTCGCCGCGAATGCCGTGTTCCGGCCCGAACAGCGCGGCCAACTCAATGCCTTGCGCCTGAAATAGTGCGTCAATGGTCGGCGGCCCGGCATTGGTTAATCCCGTGTGGTTCGTCACCAACCCGACGCGGCTTCCCGCCAGTGTCCGAAACTTGTCCCGTACCAGCACGTCTATTCCTGTCAATACCATGCGTACATGATACCGCGCAGCACGTTCAGGTACAATAGGGGCATGGCATACCCCACTGTAAAACTGAAACCCCAGCGGCCGGAGCGTTTGCGGCATCCCTGGGTCTACGACAATGAGATCGCAGTCGGCCCGCCCGGTGAATTCGAAAACGGAGGCGTCGTGCGGGTGCTGGACTCGCGCGGCAAGACCCTCGGCGCAGGCTATCTCAATCACAAAAGCAAGATCGCCGTGCGCTATTTGTCCCGGCGGCAGGGCGAAGCCGTAGACGCGGTCTTCTGGCGCTCGCGCTTAAGCCGGGCTTACCAGTACCGGCAGGCGCATTATGCTCAAAACGGCGCACTGCCGGACGCTTACCGGCTGGTCCACGGCGAGGCCGACGGCTTGCCGGGGCTGATTGTGGACAAGTACGGCCCGTTTTTGGTGGTTCAGTTTCTCGCGCTCGGCCTGGAAGCCTGGCGGGAAGTCATTGTCGCCGCGCTTGGGGAGCTGTTCACGCCTGACGGTATTTATGAGCGCTCGGACAGCGCCGTGCGGAAGCTGGAAGGCTTGAGCGAGCGGGTGGGGGCGCTGCTTGGGGAACCGCCGCCGGATGAGTTGACGCTGAACGACGACGGCGCGGCTATTCTCGTGAATTTAAAGACAGGAGCAAAAACGGGGCTGTTTCTGGACCAAATCCAGAACCAGAAAGCGGCGGCGAAGCAGGCGAGAGGGCGGGACGTACTGAACTGCTTCTCGTACACGGGCCTGTTCGGCCTGCGGGCGGCGCACGCCGGAGCGAAAAGCATCGTGGATGTGGAAATCAGCCCGGAGTTCAACGCGCTGAACCGGCGTCAGTGGGAGCAGTCGGGGCTGACGATCCCGCACGAAGTCGTCACCGAGAACGTCTTTGATTACCTGCGGGCTTTGGAAGCCAAGTCCACCAAAACGGACATGATCGTGCTGGACCCGCCGGCGTTCACCAAGAACCGGAGCAGCCGGGACGGGGCGATGCGCGGCTACAACGAGATCAACCGCGTCGCCCTGCGCCTGCTGCGCCCCGGCGGCGTTCTGGTAACGTGTTCGTGTTCGCATCACCTGTCCGCGCCGGAGTTCCGCGAAATCATTCAGACGGCGGCCCGCGACGCAGGCCGGACCCTGAAGCTCATTGAAGGCCGAGGCCAGCCCGCCGACCATCCGGTGCTTTTAGACGCCCCAGAGTCCGAGTATCTGAAGTGTTTGATATTGGCGGTGGAATAGGAGACAGCGGCAATGACTCGAAAACGTGCGGCTGGATTAGCGCTGACAGTCGCGGCAGTCACCGCCGCACTCTGGCTCGGCCTCCGGGGCGGCGGCAATCAGGTGTCAGCGGCTTCGACGACCCGGATTACAAGCGTGAAGGGCTGGGCGCCTCCTCCATTCGTGTTTTGGGGTGAGCCGTATTTGTGGCTGAACACCCATGAAATCCTGCACTTTCAGGGAGACCAACAGCGCGGGTTTTCTGCGGTGAGCTACGATACAAAAACGCAGACCGAACAGCCGGAGCCGGCTTTTTCGGGGGTGCAGACCGGCCATGTCATTTCGGCTTCGCCTGATGGGAAGTGGGTGCTATGGGACACCCATCAGTCTGATGACCCGCCGATTGTCATGGCGGCAACGCGGCGAAGCGATGGAAAAACAATCCGCTGGCGTTATATCCAGCCGGGCGGAGACGCCGGCTTTTGGCTGCCGAACAGCCGCCGCTGGGTTGACATCGCGGATATTGCGATAGGAAAAGTTGTTCACGGCCACCGAGTACTTGGGAGGCGGCTTGTGGTTTACAGTGTTGACCAGCCTGGTTCTCAATCTTTTGCCATACCGGGCGATACAGGAACAGAACACATTTTGGGAGTCACTTCGCAGGGCAAAATAATCTTGACGAACTCTTTTGGGGAGAGGGCTGGCAGAACTGGACAACCTGCTTCCGTGCTGCCGCTACGCGAAATCTTTATCAATGGCCTCCGTGCAACGGCGCGAACGGTTCCCGTTCCACTCCCGGCTTCTCCTCCGACTTCCGGGAGCATGTTCTACTTGTCGCCGCAAGGTGACCGGATGCTCTGGTCCAGTTTATCGTTTAAGCCCCCCTCACTTCTAAGCCGAGTGAGGGGTCTCCTGCGCCACACTGCTCCCTATGGAATGGATGCAAAAGACGTTTGGGTGTGTCATCTGAATGGAAGTGCGCCGACTCATCTCGGAACATGGAGCAGCTCAGATATGGGAGACTTCTCCTGGAACCCTGATGGTAAGCACCTCAGTTTGTCCATGCAAAGCAATCTTTATTCGGTTCCTATGCCCTGAGCCTGTGTCGGCAGGGGGTGGGTTTAAGCGCTGTCTAAACTGACGACGCTGAGTTTGCCGGTGTGAACATCGTAAATGCAGCCGTTGACGGGGATGTGGCTGGGAATCCAGGGGTGCGACTTGATGCGCTGGATCTGCTGCTTGACGTGGTCCGCTAAGTCCCGAAATGCATGGAATTGTTCGGGGGCAATCGCGTCGGTGCCGCAGTGCCGGCGGATGTCCTCGCGCAGCTCTTCATCCCGGAACGTCTGCATGCCGCAGGCGGTGTGATTGACGATCAAAAATTCCTGCACGCCTAATCGGTAATGGGCCACCAGGAGAGAGCGAATGACGTCTTCGGTGACGACGCCGCCGGCATTGCGGATGACATACGCATCGCCGGGGCCAAGTCCGAAGGCTTCTTTCAGTGGGATGCGGTAATCCATGCAGGCGACCAGCGCCAGCTTGCGGGTAATCGGCGCGGTCGCCCGCGCGGTGTCGTAATGCTCGGCGAACCCGGCATTGGCCGTCAGCACTTCGTCTAAAACACTCATAACCCTATTTTACCAGGAGAACGCACTTTGAAGCTACTCATCATCGGCGGAACACAATTTGTCGGGCGGCATTTGGCGGACGCGGCGCTTCGACGCGGCCATGAGCTGACGCTGTTTCATCGGGGCCAAACCGGCGCGGACCTGTTTCCCGAAGCCGAGCATCTAACGGGAGACCGGGACGGCGCGGGCCTGGAAGTCCTGCGCGGGCGCAGGTGGGATGCCGTGGTAGATACCTGCGGCTATGTCCCGCGCATTGTCCGGCAGTCGGCGGAACTGCTGGCGGACAGCGTCGCTCGGTATGTGTTCATCTCGACGATTTCTGTCTATGCCGACTTCAAGACGCCCCATCAAAACGAGACTGCCCCGCTGGGCAAGCTCAAAGACCCGGATACCGAAGAAGTCACGGGCGAGACTTACGGGCCGCTCAAAGTGGAGTGCGAACGCGCTGTCGAAGAAGCGTTGCCGGGCCGGGCGTTGATGATCCGGCCCGGCTTCATTGTCGGGCCGTATGATCCGACCGACCGCTTCACTTACTGGCCGCGCCGGATTGCCGCCGGGGGCGAGGTGCTGGCTCCGGGAACACCAAGCCAGCCGATACAGGTCATTGACGCGCGTGACCTGGCCGAATGGACGCTTGAGATGGTCGAGCGGAAAGAAACGGGAGCTTATAACGCGACCGGGCCGGATTATGGGCTGACGCTCGGCACGGTGTTAGAAACTTGCCGAGAAGTCAGCGGCAGCAACGCCCGTCTGCGCTGGGTTCCCGATGCGTTTTTAACAGAGAACGACGCCGACTCGACCCGCCTGCTGCCGTTTTATGTTTCGTCAAGTTCCGACATGGCGGGTCTGATGACCGCGAATATCGGCAAAGCGGTGGCGCAGGGGCTGACATTCCGGCCTCTCGCCGAGACTGTTCAAGACACGCTGGCGTGGGACAAAACGCGCCCGGCAGACGTGCCGCTGAAAGTGGGGATGCCTTCGGAGCAGGAACGGGAACTGCTGGACAAATACAACGGAGAATGAAGCACCGTACAAAGAAGGGCGAACACAAGGTTCGCCCCTACGGGGTTAGGACAAAAGACGTAGGGCGCGAACCTTGTGTTCGCCCTCTTTTCTGTGTTTGCTCTGACGTTGAGTCCCTCGCCATTGTTTTCCTGAGTCCGTTCTTGTTTTTGGGAGTCCGCCGTGGTACAATAGCGTGCCTATGTCTACTCGCTCCCCTAAAAAATCTGTGGCCCCGCTGCCCGTCAACCAAGTGATCTTGGGCGACTGCGTCGAAGTGATGAACGCCCTGCCGCCGAAATCGGTGGATTTGGTCTTCGCGGACCCGCCCTACAACATGCAGCTTGGCGGCGATCTCTGGCGGCCTGATATGACCAAAGTGGACGCCGTCACCGATCCGTGGGACAAGTTCAAGTCGTTCGCCGAGTACGATGCGTTCACCCGTGCCTGGCTCACCGCCGCCCGGCGGGTGCTGAAAGACACGGGAACGCTCTGGGTCATCGGCTCCTACCATAACATCTACCGGGTCGGCGCGGTTCTTATGGATGTCGGCTACTGGGTGCTGAACGATGTCGTGTGGGTGAAGCTAAATCCGACACCGAATATGCGCGGGACGCGGTTCTGCAACGCCCACGAGACGCTGCTGTGGGCGAAGAAGTCGGTGGATCAGAAAAAGTACACGTTCCACTACCACGCCCTGAAAGCGGGCAACGACGACAAGCAGATGCGCTCGGACTGGTATCTCCCCCTCTGCTCCGGCGGCGAGCGCGAGACCCGCAACGGCAAAAAAGCGCACACCACGCAGAAGCCGGAAGCCCTGATGCACCGGATCATCGCCGCGACGACAAACCCCGGCGACATCATCTTAGATCCCTTTGCGGGAACGGGGACAACGGCAGCTGTGGCAAAGCGCTTGGGCCGGAATTATATTACGATTGACCGGGAAGCGGCGTATGTGGAAGTGGCTGAGGCGCGGCTGGCGAACATTTCCGAGGCGTTGCTCACGTCCGGGGACGAAGGCGGGGTGCTGCTCGGCGGCCCGAAGCCGCGTGTGCCGTTTGTCAGCTTTGTGGAAAGCGGGCGGCTGCCGATCGGCTCGGCGCTGCGTCTGAAAGGCACACATGTTAGCGCCGTGGTTCATGCCGACGGCACGGTCTCGGCAGGCGGGCATCGCGGCTCGGTCCACAAAGTCGCCGCTGCCTGCCTCGGTTTGCCGACTGCGAACGGCTGGACATCCTGGCTGTTTGCCGATGCCGAGACGCAGACAGAGCAGCTTTTGGACAGCCTGCGGCCTGCGGCTCAATAGCAATCTCTGCTAAATAAAAATTTCCCCACTCAAATACTTCACGGCCTGCCCGGCAATCCCCACGCGCGTTTCGCCGACCGTGCAAAGCAGCTCGCCGCCGCGCGGCGAAACCTGCCGGGCGAATAAGTCCGTTTTGCCGAGGCGTCCGGCCCAATAGGGCGCGAGGGCGCAGTGGGTCGAGCCTGTCACCGGGTCTTCCGGGATGCCGAAGCCGGGGGCGAAGTAGCGCGAAACAAAGTCGCAGTCCGTGCCGGGCGCGGTGGCGCAAATGCCGAGTGCGCCGAGCGGCAGCAGCGCAGCGAAATCGGGAGCCAGCGCACGGACTTGGGCTTCGGTCACGTAGACAGCATAGAAGTTTGGGTTTGCGTCGGTGAAATAAACTTCGTAGGGCGGCACTCCGAGGCCGTTCAGAAGGGCAGGCGGCGCGTCAACAGCCGTAAGCGCGTGGCGCGGGAAGTCCATTTGCAGCCGGTCGCCCCTGCTGCGCGTGACCGTCAGCGTCCCGCTCTGCGTGTGGAACTCGGCAGCTTTGGCAGTCGGGTCAAGCTCCGTGAACAGCACAAACGCCGACGCGAGGGTTGCATGGCCGCAGAGCGGCACTTCGCAGGCGGGCGTGAACCAGCGCAGCTTGTAGCCGCCGGGTTCCGGCACGAAAAACGCGGTTTCCGCGAGATTGTTTTCGGCGGCGATGGCCTGCATCTGCGCGTCGGGAAGCCATTCGTCGAGCGGCACGACCGCTGCCGGGTTGCCGCCGAACACGGCGCTTGCGAACGCATCAATTTGGTAGATCTTAAGTTGGTAGATCTTAAGCGGGGTCATACGCGGCTCGTCCTAGACGACGCGCCTTCCATAATCGGGTCTTCGTTCAGCTCCGTATGGACGCTTTCGCCGCCGATCTGAAACGGCTCCGACCCCGCCGGCTCCACATTCGCCAGTTCTGCCTCGGCTTCCGCCCGCGCCGCCGGCGTCATGTTCTCCACAAGCTGTTCACCCGTCATCTCGTCTTCAGTGTTCATCGTCTTGTCTCCTATTCACCTATCGGACTATTGTTTACCGTGCTATGGTTATAGTACCACGCGCGTTGCGACATAAATCAAGACCATGCCTTGAAAGGCACGGCTATTGGGCGCAGACGCCGTAAACTACGCCTTCGGCGCACTGGGAGCAGGAGGGCAGGGGTAAACCCTGCGCCCTACAAAGAGGCTTGTTCTTAGCCCCACGAAGTGGGGGTTCGCGGCGTCTGCGCCCAATAGCCGTGCCTTTCAAGGCATGGTTTTCAGAACAAACACATTCAGAAAACAACCCCGTACCACGCTTAAAAGAGAACTAAGCGGCGGGCCTGCTCCTGTTCCAGACGGTCCAAAAACTCGCCGCGCGGGATTTCCCTCGCGCCGAGGGCAGCCAGGTGCGGAGTCATCACCTGAATGTCAATCCAGGAAGAGCCGCGCTTCTGCAAATGCTCGCACAAAAAGAGCAGCGCGAACTTGGACGCATTGGACGCTGAATGGAACATGCTTTCCCCGCAAAAGACGCCGCCCGCGCTGACCCCGTACAGGCCGCCGACCAGCGAGCCGCCTGCGTCCCAAACTTCGGCGCTGTGCGCGTGGCCCAAGCGGTGCAGGACACGGTAAGCGCTTTGAACAGCGGCCGTGATCCAGGTTCCCGGCTGGCCGGGACGCGGCGAATGGCGGCAGCGGGCAATAACGGCGTCAAACGCCGTGTCCAGTGTGTAAGTGAAATCGGAGCGGCGGCGGGCGCGTGTCAGTCGTTCGGAGACATGGAGGGCATTAAAGTCTAAAACGGCACGGCGCGGCGGGCAGAACCAGAGCAGGGGATAGCCGTCCATCGGCCACGGGAAGATGCCGTGCCGATACGCCCAAAGCAGCGTGTCCGGCGACAGATCATCGCCGACCCCCACGACGTCGGCATCCCCGGCCAAACGAGGCGGGATCACTTGCAGGCCGGACGGAACACTGTCAGCAGGAACAAAGTGCGGCATGGGTATACTCAAAGCATGATACCCAATCCGCCGGCTGTTCCAAAAAGCGCCCCTTCAGCGCCTCCGTCCCGCTCCGCGCTGGGCCGCCTGCTTCTGGTGTCGGCGCTTTCGGTCGTCATTTCGCTGGTGCCGGTTGTGTCCGCCGTGCTGTACCCGCTGCGGCTTTTTGTGACCTTTATCCACGAGGGCAGCCACGCGCTGGCCGCGATCCTGACGGGCGGGCAGGTCTCGCAGATTGCCGTTCAGCCCGACGCTTCCGGGGTGACTTACACCTACGGCGGCTTTGAGCCGATGATTGTCATGGCGGGCTACATCGGCGCAGCGTCTTATGGAGCGCTCATGCTGGCGCTGGCCCGGCGTCCCGGCACGGCCCGCGTTATTCTCGGCGTGTCCGGGGTCATTACGGCTCTGCTGGACATCTTTTTAGTGCGGAACGGGTTCGGCTTCGGGTGGGGCCTCGCCATCGCCGCCGGGCTGCTGTTTGCTTCCGTGCGGCTGCCTGCCAAAGCTGCCGAGCTTGCCGCCATGTTTCTCGGCGTCCAGTGCGTCCTCAATTCTTTGTCTGATTTAAGGACGCTGGTTGGCCTGTCCACCCTTGTCAACGGTCCTGTTTCCGACGCTGTGCTGATGTCCCGGATGATCCCACTGCCGCCGATCGTGTGGGCCGTACTATGGGGCGTGATCTCGCTTGGTGTTCTCGGTTTAGCATTGCGCCCGTATTTCAGGGTTTCCCCACGCGCTTAGTAACAGGGAAGCCCCCCGCCCCAATTCTGAGGAGCCATACAGAATTAGGAAGCAAGGGTATTTCTCCCCTTCCGGCTCCCCAGAATTGGGGCAGGGGGCTTGAATTAGCCGCGCAGGCGGGCGATGTCGCGCTGCGGGGGCGCTCCGAATCATCGGCTGTATTCGCGGCTGGACTGGGACGGACTTTGGTAGCCGACTTTGTATCCGGCACTGGCGGCGTCTAAAGCGTCCGAGAGCATCAATCGCCGGGCTTCCTGCAATCGCAGATGCTTCTGGTATTGAAGGGGAGACAACGCGGCCATGGCCTTGAAATGATGGTGCAGGCCCGACGCGCTCATGCAGACTTCGCCGGAAACTGCCGGGCCACTGCTCTGCGCGGACCATGTCATACTGTCTACCGACGCGGATCAAATGGTGGCGGTCGGCAATACCTTTGACTTTATTCTGGACACTGTGCCGAGCGCCCATGACCGTATTAAGCCCGCCGCAAGCACCCCTGCTT
The DNA here is from genome assembly GCA_965277885.1 of Capsulimonadaceae bacterium. Lineage (GTDB taxonomy): Bacteria > Armatimonadota > Armatimonadia > Armatimonadales > Capsulimonadaceae > JANXMY01. The sequence goes on from CBDIDS010000003.1 coordinate 4,030,751, forward strand.
TATATCGCTTTGCGATTACTTCGTATCGGGGCGTTAGGCGGGCTTCCAAAAGCCCCTGAAATAGAGGCTTTAGCCCGTTTTGGTATCATGTAAGTGTGAAAGCAAAGTGTGTCAAAGTCTACAAGTGTGTCAAAGTCTACAAGTGTGTCAAAGTCTACAAATATAGAATCTACCCGACAAAGGCACAGTCACGTCAACTTGATGGTCACAGTTCCGAATGATACTCACGTCGAAAGCCGAAAATGCTTGTCGTGAGGTTGTAGCTGTCCGTCCTGCGTATACGTCTCAAATGTGTTCTGGGTGTGGTTACACCGCCCCCAAGACACTTAAAGAGCGTTGGCATCTGTGTCCGATGTGTGGTACGTCTCTGGATAGAGACACTAACGCCGCCATCAATATCTTACAAATCGCATTATCTTACAAATCGCATTGGGATAACAATGCGTGGGATGAAAGAAGCCCAAGAAGCCCCTCGGCTTTAGCCGATGGGGAGTTATCACTTCCTCCATGAGCCGCTCGCTCGCGGCTTTGTGACTGCCGGTAACGACGACTTGATTATCAAGCGATGAACTGTCCCGCTCTTATTATGGAGACGGGAAAACCTAAGTGATGACTCCGAGGTTATTGCGGGCGACTGAAGTCGCCTAATCTGCAAAAACTTAGGGCACGTTACTTAACCGAGGAAGCCGTTCCGAACCGCCTTCGGTCCACCGGAACCCCGCGCCGGTCAGTGACAGTCCTCGGCGGCCTCGCGCCCCAAGCGCGACTCCAAGCTCGGTTTCGGTCAGCGCCACCGGGATTTCATGCTGACTGACGCTCCTGCCGGCCTCTGTTGAGTATAAAGCTTTGGGTAAATAATTTTCATGCTTTCATGTCTGAAATGAGTTGACTTCCTGCTGCCCATTCGTTTATACTCTTTCCAGCATAAAACCGCAAGGAGTAGGACATGACTGATTTCAACCACGAAGCCGAAGGCGCAAACTCGCGCCGTACTTTCTTATCCCGCGTCGCCGTCGCCGGACTAGGGGCTGCCGCCCTGGGCCTGGCTGCTTCCGCGCAGGCTGCCACCAAGCCCTTGCAGCCCGCCGCCGACACCGGCCACACCTACCCGATGGCACCGCCGCACGCGGCGACCGCCAAACAGTTTTATATGAGCGTAATCGGCCCCGCCACGCTTTCCAAGATCGCCAGCGAAATCGCGGTGGACAAGGCCACCAATCCGCAAGCAAAGGAATTTGCTAACTTTGAGCTGCGGGAAGCAATTGCCATTACAACGGTCCTCACCGAAATGGGCGTCCCGACGCCGCCGATGAGTCCCGTCGGCAAGGCCATTATTGCAAAGCTGAAGGCGTCGGACGGCCTGGCCTTTGACAAAGCGTATATCACGGCTCAGGTACAAACCCATGAGTTCCTGCGCGACCTGGCGACGACCTATTTGGCGAACTCCAACGGGCATCCGGGCATGGAAGAGATGCACGGGCGTCATATCGCAATGATCACACTTAACCAGTTCAAAGAGCATGTGGTTCTGACCAAGCAGATTTCCGCCGAGCTTCATGCATAGTTCGCGTCAAGAAAAAAGACTGCTGCGCCCGGCCCCTTTGCATGACAAAAGGGCCGGGCGTCTTGCTGCCGCGTCGTAAAGCAGACGTACAAGGTGACAATTTCCCAGCCCTAAAGGGCGGGGCTTCTATCGACTTTACGAACGCATTATTGCCCTAATGCGGTTTTTCTTGCCCTAACAACAGGGTTAGTTTGCAAGTCCTGTTTCCGCTAACTATCCGCTTAGACTTTCGGGTTCATCACTTGCGCTCCTGTTCTTGGCAGTCTTAGTCTTCGGGTTCTTCGCAGGTTTCGCAAGGCGAGACAAGCACAAACCTAAAACAAAAAAGCACAAACAGGTACACGCAAACTTCACGTTAGGTGCCGATGGATTTCAGGGGTCAGAAACGATTAGCAACATTATACTCGAAAGGTTTTAATATCATGCCATAGGAATGGCATGGAGCCTTATATCCACATGAATAAATTCAGGGGCCTTACGGCTCTTTCGGTAACAATTGCCTCGGAGTTCATACCGTGGCTTTTGTCAGGGCCGCTTGAACGCGCTGCACATAGTCCGCGAACTCGCCTGCGGCATACACCGGTCCTGTGACGCGGTTCCACTCAATCGGGCCGCCGTCGAAGGGGTTGCCGGTGCCCGGCTTGGCTCAAGCGTCCGGGTCCTGCCACTTGCTCATTCGGCCCCTAAGCCCTACGGCGTGTGGGTGCCGTGCGTGTTTACTTCGGCAGAGCGTTCTTTGCCGTGGACGGGCGCTTTGTCGTAGTACCCCGGACCATGCTTGTCATCTTCCATCTCGTGCAGCAGCGCCTTGTCGTCGGGGCTGAGCTTCACGTTCTTTTGCTCTTCCGTCAGCGGCTGGTCAAAGTCTACAGATTTTTCGTCGGGCATAAGTGGATCTCCTTTTGCGTGTCTCGCTTTATTATAAAGAGTGCGCTGTTCAATGTCAAGGCTTCCGGCCCCAGTGATCACACGTCCCGGCTGGGGACATCGCTGCCGGGGTTGCTGGGCGCGGGAGTCGCGCCGCCGGCGACGCCTTCCACTTTGTAGCTTTTGCCTTCGCGGACCATGAGATACACGGCATGGACCGTGATGCCGTCGAGGCCGGTCACGGCGGCGGGGATGACAAGATGGCTGCCCGTGGGGTTCGCCTGGGCGGGGCCGAAAACGGCGCGTTTGGAGTGGGCGAACTCAGGATAAACCTGCGTGATCATGGCCTGGAACTGCTGTGGGGACGTGAAGTTCTTTCGGAGGCCGCTGCTCTGGTACACAATCGCGGCTTTGTAATCGCCGCGCCCGAACGCTTTAAGCTGGGCTTGAATGGCCGTGATGGCGGCGATCCGCTCGGCAGCTTTTGCGGGCCGGACGGGGGCCGGGGCCTGGGCGGACACGGCAGCGACCGAAAAAACCAAATTGAAGGCAAGAGCGGGTGCAAGAAGGCGGGACATGGCGGTGATCTCCTGCCCTCATGTACCCGAAGCTGCGCCTGGGCTAACCCGGCGGCAGGAAGAAGAACGCCAGCGCGATAATCGCGTAGGCCGCGAGAAGCTGCGCTCCTTCCAGCCAGTGACATTTGCCGTCGCCTGCGATAAAGGCCGTGATGACGACGCTGAACGCAATCGCGGTCATTTCGGGAACCGAGAAGATATAGGTGAGCGGATGGCCGGTCAGGAGGCTGGCAAAGACAAGCGCCGGGGCGACAAACATGGCGATCTGGGTGGACGACCCGATGGCAATGTTCATCGTGATGTCCATCTTGTTTTTGAGCGCCATCCAAACGGCAGTGGAGTGCTCGGCGGCGTTGCCGATGATTGCCACAATGATGATGCCGATAAAGATAGGATTCCAGCCTAATTTCCCCGCCGCGCCGTTGACGCTGCCGACCAGAAACTCCGATTCGAATGCCACCAGCACCGTCGCCCCTGCCAGCACCAGAAACGCCGCCCGCTTGTTCCAGTGGGGCGGGTCGTCTTCGGCTTCCGCCTCGCAGTTTCGGAACAGCGCTTCATGCGTCTTGAGCGAGAAGAACAGCGACGCGATATAAGTCACCAGGAGAATGCCGGAGACCCAGAGCGACAAGTTCTCGACATCGGGATTGGCCGGGGAGTTCGGCTGATGGTAGTGGAAGGCGAACAAGGCCGGAACCGACAGCGAGAGCGTTGCAACCAGCAAATTGATCGCATGGGACTCGGCCTGGTCCTGGTTGAACGTCTGGATCTTGTGCTTGATGCCGCCGGCGAGAATGCTTGCCCCCAGCACCAGCAGCAGGTTCCCGATAATCGAGCCGACAATGGAGGCCCGCACCAGCTCAATCAAGCCTTCGCGCAGGGCGAAGATGCCGATGATCAGCTCGGTCGCGTTCCCGAAGGTCGCGTTCAGCAGGCCGCCCCAGGACGCGCCGAGATGCTTTGCCAGCTCTTCCGTCGCCTGCCCCATCAGCCCGGCCAGCGGCACAATCGCCAGCGCTGCCGAGACGAAAATCCACAGCGGGTTCATGTGCGGCGAGTAATGCAGGGCGACGCTGATAGGGATGAAAACAAGCAGGGCGTTGAGGCCGCGAAAGAACCGAAGCAGTGCAGTCATAGAATACCAAACAAGAACTCGGCACTGAAAGTGCCGGGTCCAACTTAGGCGTCACTTCCCGCCGCGTTCCACGCCGCGTCCAGCCCGGCCCGGCTGTCCGTGATGACCTGCTCCAAGTCGCCGTCCCACAGCGCGTTGGGGACGCCTTGCGAGAAAATCTCGACGGAGTACGCGCCTCGGAACCCGGCGGCATGGACCGATTTCAGGAACGCGGGCAGGGGAATGGCGCCCTGACCGGGAACCAGCCGGTCCAAAAACGAGCGTGGCGTTCGCCAGTCGCTGATCTGGACGACAAAAATCTTCGCACCGCAGGCTTCAATCTCGGCGTGAATGTCCGCGTTCTGCCAGATGTTCCACGAGTCCAGACAGATGCCGAAGTTGTCCCGGTCCACGGCGTTGACAATCTCCATCGCCTGCGGCAGAGTCCAGATGGCCGACTCAATGTTGACGATAGAAGCGTTCAGCGGCTCTAAGGCCACTCGGACGCCGTGGTCCGCTGCGAAGTCCGACAGCGCTTGATACTCGGTCGCCGCCCGGTCCATCACTTCCTGCATATTGCCATTTGGCGGAATACCGGTGTTGGTCACATACGCCACACCCGGCGTCCACGGCGACAGCGTTTCGATGGTCTGCCGAAACAAGCCCATGCGCTCGCCGATGTCGGTCGGCTCCGGCTGGGACAAGCTGGGAAACAGCGTCCGTGTCTTCGGCTGCACCGACGTAATCTCCAGCCCGGCGGCTTTGATGGAGTCCATCTGCGCGGCAATGTTTGCAGAGTCGAGCTTTGCTTCGCAGACTTCAATCGCCGAAACGCCGAGCCGGGCATAAGTCTCGACATCGCGCTCAAACGGCCAGGGGTTTGTCGTGAACTCACTGACGCCGAATTGGAAGTTATATATCATAAAAGCTTTCTTATATTTTGGCGCTGCGCTGAAGGCCCGCTTTCAGTGTCGTCATCTCTTCAGGAGACAGTGTCTCGGCGGAGTTGAGCGTCTTCAGGAAAAACTCGGCGGCGGCCGGGTCCGACGGATAGCCGATATTGTCGCCGTTCAGCCGGGCATCGCCGAGCGATGTCCCGGCAGGGGTCAGCACGGCAAAGAACGGGACGCCCTGTTTGTCGCCGTTTGCGCGGACGCCGCCGTATTGTTTGTACAGCGCGTCGCCGCCGGGGTTTTCCCAGGCTTTCTCTGGTTTGTTCTCCCAGATGTCTAGGTCTTGAACGACAAAGTGCGCGTCCAGGATCGGCCTCACCTGCGGGTCTTCCAGGAAGCGGTGCAGCAGGAAGCAGGGGCCGCACCAGGAGGCATGGAAAACGAGAAGCACTTTCTTGTTGTCTTTGGCCGCCTGGGCTAAGGCCGAGCGCAGAAGAACATGGGCATCCGTGCCGTCGCCGTGGTTGGTCTTATCGGCATCCAGCACGGCTGAAAAGCGCTGGCCTTCCACGGTCTGCTCATCTACAGACATGGCGGTAATCCGGAGGTCGTCGCGGCCCGAAGCGACTTGAATAGATGCGAACCGATTTTGCGCCGCCCGCACTTCCACGATGGCCTTGCCGCGCGTCGCGCCCGCGAGGTGGAACCGGCCCTGTGCGTCGGTCTGCGTGTGCGTGTCGCTTGCGCTCATCAGGCTGACATCCGCCCCGGCGATCGGCCTGCCGTCCTTGTCTACGACGGTGCCGCCGACAAAGCTGTCGGTGCGGGGCAGGGGCAGGGGAGCAAAACTCATCAGATTGCCGACGGCGGCTTTGGACTGCTTCGTAAACTGGTAGCCGAAGCCCTCGGCCTGCACGCCCACCTGATAGGTCGCGTCGGGGATGGCCGGAGTGAACAGGTACTGCCCGGCGGCATTCGTTTTTGCGGTGGCGACCCCAACGCCGTCCTGGCCGGAAGCGTGTTCGCGGTATAACGTGGCGGCTGCCCCGGCGACAGGCCGCCCGTCGGCGGTGACAACTCGCCCGCGCACGATCAGGCCCGCGTGCGCGGCCAGCCGAAGCGTCAGCGGCTTGCCGGCACCGTCTGCCGCAAGAGCGCCGGCCGGCGTGGACAGACCGCCCAATGCCGCGTACAGCCGCATGTCGGGCATCAGGCCGGGCGCGTCAAACGTAAACCTACCGTGCGCGTCGGTGACTTGCTGCGTATCCTGCTCCTGCTGGCTTTGTCCGGCGGCGGTCACTTTCGCGCCTCCGACGGGCTTGCCGGTCGGGCCGACAACAACGCCGCGCACGACTGCCGGGCGCAGCGGGGGAGTAGACGAGAAGTTGACGGTCTGGGTCTCGCCGTCGGCGACGACCACGCGCTGCGGGCCGGCGGCGGTCATGCCGGGGTCTGCCTGCAAGAAGATCTGCTGGCCGCCCGGCGGCACATGGAGCGAGTAGCGCCCGGAGGCGTCCGTGCGGGCGTACCCGCCCCCGCCCGAACCGTCTACGGAGATGCCGACATTGGGGATCGGCTTGCCGGTCTTGGAGTCGGTGACGACGCCGGAAAGAATGCCGCCGTGAATAAGCGTGAAGCTGATGCCTGACGTGTCGCCGCCGGGAACCACGGCGGCGGTCTGCGCCGCCGCCGTCCAGGGCCATGTCACTGACGGCGCTCCCCGGTAGGTTTCAATGCTGACCGTGTAGCTGCCGCGCGGCATCCCAGTGATCTGGTAATGGCCGGAAGCATCCGTGGTCCCGTCCTGCCGGATGCCGCCGCCTGCCAGCGGCACGGCGGTGACGACGACAAGGGCGGCGGGATGGGCGGGGCCGTAAGCAACCGTCCCGGAGAGCGAGCCGGCGCGGGCGACCTGCACGGCTGCATCCGGCGTTTCCGCCGCTTTGGCAAGCGTGATGTTCTGGCTCCAGTCCGGCTGTACCCAGCCCGTGCCGGCGACGGCCAGCCGCAGCGTCCACCCCTGCGGCAGCCCGGCAAGCGTCGCCGCGCCGTCGGCGTCAGTCTCGGCGCTGAGGTGATCCGTAACGGCCTCTCCATCCCAGGGGCGGTAGTCGCGGTCTTTGATTATTGCCAGCGGGAAGACCCGCATCCCCGCCAGCGGCTTTCCGGCCTCGTCGCGCAGGCGAACCTGGACGCGGGTGGCCGGCGTCAGCGTCACGACCATCTGCTGATCGCCGTTCGGGTGGTAATTGAGCGTCGGCAGCGCGACACCTTCCGGCGCAGTGATATACAGCAGTGGAAACTGCGCCGTGTCCGGTTTCGGCGGCGGCAAAACAATGTCGAACGTACCGTCGGCGGCCGGGTGCAGCGTCTGCTCCTGCGCTGCCGTCTGCGTGCGGTAGTCCACCAGCGCGTAGACGATTTGTGCGTCGGCGGCGGGCTTCCCCGCCGGGGTCAGGATAATGCCTTTCAGATGAAGCGGCACGGGCAGCTTAGAGGCCACCGGGTTTGTGTCCGCGTGGGCCGCGCCGAGCGCAAGGCCGGTCGCCATCAGCGGGGCGAGGTGCAGGAGAGAGATATGAAGGGGAAACTTGCCGGACTTTAAGCGCTTGCGATCCATCATTCAAAGCCTCTTTCTGTTGTTCCGACAGTAGCCCTCTTGCGTAAATACCCTGCACTGGAAGTGCAGGGCTTTTAAAGGGCGATTGTCTGCCTTCGCAGACATAGGATTGACGCTCGAAACCGTTTGCGGTAAAGATCTCGCGTTACGCCAGCCGCTTCGGGACCATGTCGAGGCGCACCACGTCGTCAAGCGTTTCGCGGCGGGAAACGAGATCGGCGTGGCCGTTTTGGACAAACACGCAGGCGGGCTTGGTGAACTTGTTGTAATTGGAGGCCATGACGTAGTTATACGCGCCGGTGGACTGCACGGCCAGAATGTCGCCCGCTTCCAGCGGCTGCGTCCGGGCGGCCTGAATGAGAATATCCGTCTCGCAGTGCTTGCCGGCGACAGCGACCGTCTGAGATTTCGGCTCCCCCGCTTTATTCGCCGCCAGCACTTCGTATACCGCATCGTAAAGCTGGGGGCGCGGGTTGTCCGACATGCCGCCGTCAATCGCGGCGTAGGTGCGGGTTCCGGGCGCTTCGGGAATGGCGACTTTCTTGATGACCCCGACCGTGTAAAGGGTCGTTCCGGCCTCGCCGACCAGGGTGCGCCCCGGCTCCTGCCACAGATCCGGTTCGGGAACCTCATATTTCGCCAGGGCGGTTTTGAGGGCTGAGACAATCGTTTCTGCGAACTCGTCATACGTCGGCGGGCGCTGCTCTTCGGTGTACCGGATGCCGAGGCCGCCGCCGATGTCTAAGACTTGCGGCATCCAGCCGGTCGCATCGGCGACTTTGCGGAGAAACGCCACCATGATGTCAATGGCCTGCTCGTGCGTCTGTGTGTCCAAAAGCTGCGACCCGATATGGCAGTGCAGGCCGACAATTTCTAAATGCGGGGCCGCGCCGAGGGCTTCCGTGACCGCTTCCATTGCCCCCCCGCCCGCCGCGGACAGGCCGAACTTCGTATCTTCCTGCCCGGTGCGGATGCGCCGATGGGTATGCGGGTCAATGCCGGGCGTCACCCGAATGAGTATCTTTTGCGTCTGCCCATGTTCTTTGGCGAATGCCGCCAGGCGGCGAAGCTCGGAAAGATTGTCTACAACGACATGGCCGACCCCATGCTCCAATGCCATGAGCAGCTCACCGTCGGACTTGTTGCTGCCGTGCAGCAGAGTTCGGCCCATCGGGAAGCCGGCTTTAATTGCCGTGTACAGCTCGCCCGCCGAAGCAACGTCGAGACTCAGGCCCTCGGACTCCATCACCTTGCAGATCGCCATGTTCAAATACGCTTTGGACGCAAACGAAATGTCGTTCTTCGGGTAGCGGGCCGCGAAGGCCGCTTTGTACCGGCGGCAGTTGTCCCGGATGACTGCTTCGTCCATCACATACAGCGGCGTCCCGAACTCCCGTGCCAGATCTAAAGCGTCGCACCCGCCGATTTCCAAATGTCCCTGCGCGTTGATGCGCTGGCCGCCAAGCAGCATGATCCCGTTCTCCCAGTCTAAACGTACACTCAAACGTCATAAAAAAGGCCCGTACCGCCAGGCAGCGGACGGGTTTTGCGTGTCATTTTAGCACGGAACGAAAGCGTAAGTCAACAAAACTCCGGCATTTCTGACAGGAAGCCGGAGAACAGCAGACGCCGAAGATAAACACAGGAGACTTTTATGTCTATATCAGATACTATCGGCTCGGTCGCCGCGTCAAATCCCGGCGTCGGCATGGCCGTCGCCCGGCAGAGCGTCGGCAGTGCAATTTTAGCGGGTTTGTCGGCAAGCCAGAACACTGACCCCAGCGCGTCGGCCCTGCTTGGAGCAATCGGTGGGCAGGCCCAGGAAACGCAGCAGCTTCTCGCCAGCATTCAGCCGCATTTGGGCCAGAACGTCAATACGACTGCATAAGTGAGCAAAAGAGAAACGCCATGTCCAGCACTATTCCGGCACTGCCGGCCCGCACAGCCCCGCCTGCCCCGACGCCTGCAAAGGCAGTCGTGAAGCCGCCTGCCGCCGCGCCATCGGCCAAAGCCGCCGACGTGAAAATCCCCGAAAAGAAAGCGACAGACACGCCGCGTCCGGCGGCCCATCATGCGGCCTCCGTCTTGTCGCCCCGCGATGTCGGCTATGTGGACTCGCTCATGGGCGTCGCTCCCGCGCAGGCTATGACTTCTATTATGCTCAAAACCGGCGTTCCCATGCCCGCGAACTTAGGCCAGGACGTAGACACGACCGCCTAAATAACCCGACCTCGACAGCCGGGCTATTTTTGTGCCTGCCTTGACAAAGCCCCGCAAGCGCAGTATAACAAAGACATGGCCCGCGCTGAACAGGACGTTCTACCCACCATCTACACCATCGGCCACTCCAATCACCTGCTCCAAACATTTTTGGAGCTTCTGCACTGCCACGACATCGAAGTTCTGATAGACACCCGCTCGTCGCCGTTCTCCCGCTATTCGCCGCACTTCAGCCGTGACCCTCTCAAAGCCGCCGTCCAAGATGCAGGCATCAAATACGGCTTTTACGGACGCGAGCTGGGCGGGCGACCCGAAAACCAAGCCTTCTACGACTCCGAAGGCCGGGCTGACTACGCCCAAATCGCCGCCTCTGAGTTGTTCCAAGCCGGCCTCGCGCGTCTTGTCGCCGGAGCCGCCAAGCGCCGCACCGCGCTGCTGTGCAGCGAAGAAAACCCGTCCGTCTGCCACCGGCGGCTGCTCATCAGCCGCGTGCTGTTCGAGTCCGGCCAAAGCGTCTGCCATATTCGCGGCGACGGACGTTTGGAAGACGAACGCGAATTGCGCGGGCGTGAGGATTTGGAACATCGCCGTCAGCGCGGCTTGTTCGACGATGCAGAAAGCACGGAGGCCGTCCCCTGGAAATCGCTCAAGTCTATACAATCGGCTTCACCCAAAGTACCGCCGCCCATTTTTTCGGACGACTAAAGGCTGCTCAAATCAAGCGTCTGCTCGACGTGCGGCTGAACAATTCGTCGCAGCTTGCGGGTTTTGCCAAGCGGGACGATCTGGCGTACTTCCTGCAAGCCCTCTGCGGCATTGACTACGCGCACGAGCCGCTGCTGGCTCCGACGCAGGAATTGCTGGATGCCTACCGAAAGCACGGCGGAAGCTGGGCCGACTACGAGCGCGGCTTTCTGGACCTCCTGGCGACGCGCCAAGTCGAAACGCAGTTGGACCGAACGCTGTTTGCCGTGCCCACGGTTTTGCTGTGCAGCGAGCCGACCCCGGAGCATTGCCACCGGCGTTTAGTGCTGGAATACTCGTCCGCGCAGTGGGGCGGGCTTGCGATTGTGAATTTGTGAGCAGGGGAGGGAAGCGTGGGAATAAATTCCGACGCTGTGGGGCGAAGCGCCTAATGTCGGCCTTCGCCGACAGGGAGCAGACCGGATACAAAATCTTGTTCTTTCTCCACGCAGGTGGAGTGAAGGAGTCTGCGCCCCATACGAAGTAATGCCGCAGGCAGACAGCGTAGGAATTTATTCCCACGCTCGTTTCTCACGGAGGAACCTAATATGCCAGGGATGGTGACAACAGAAACAGTCGAGATTATTTGCCTTGCCAACTCGCGCAAGATGCAGGGCCGCTGCCTCGCGGGCCTTCGGACCGATGGGTTGGGCTGGGTGCGGCTGGTTGCCGCGAACGGCGACGGGATGCTCTTTCCCGCCGAGTACCGCCTGCCCGACGGCTCCGAGCCGAAGCTGCTGGACGTGCTGCACGTCGCCTGCACCAGGCCGAAGCCCGAATGCCACCAGCCGGAAAACGTGCGGATTGCCCGCGCTCCCTGGCATCTCGCCGCCCGTCCCGCGCCCCCGCTCGTGCAGGCGCTGCTCCAAACCAGCCTCGTCAAAGGGCCGCTGCTGCTCGGCAACTTCGGCGACAAGCGCGACTTCGGCCAGATCAATCTGAAGCCGGTCACGGCGTCGCTCGCGCTGATCGCCCCGGACAGCCTGCTCTGGCGCATCCAGCCTAGCTCGCGGGGAAACCGCCAGACCAAAGCCGACTTCCATTTGACCCGCACCCCTTACAGCCTGTCCGTCACCGACCCCGTCTGGACGCAGCGCCTGGCCCACCTGCCGAACGGCGTCTACCCCAGAGAAGCGGCAGGAATTACCGCAAGCGACGCCGTATTGTTCACCATCAGCCTCAGCGAGCCGACCGACTGGAACAACCACTGCTACAAACTGGTCGCAGGCGTGATCGTGCTGCCGCAGGAGTAGCTTTGCAACATGGAAATCAGCCTCAGAGAATGCATTTATCGTGGTGAAAGAACTTGGGAAGACTACCTTCCTTTGCGTGATATGTCGCATCTGAGCCGGGTGCGGAGTAGAGACGTCGGTCTTAACCCGTATGTCGGCGAACCGATCTTTCTGTACCCGCCGGACGACGATGTATTAACCGGGCTTTGTGCCTTGCCCGGTACTGACAGTTCTCCGCGCTGTTATTATCTTCTAGCCGTTGATGTTGAAGAAGAGAGAGTGCCGGAATTGCCGGAGAGTGTTGTCTTTTTGGGCTATGACGTCGGTAATATGGGAACTTCTTCTCTTTTTAACTGCGGTTCTTGGGAAGGAAGATTACTGCCAATCACCGAAAGGCTTAATGATTTTGGACTGCTGGCTTTGAGCGATGCCAAGCTTGCTCAGGAGCTTCTGCCGCAAGAATGGGGCGAGAACGAGCCTCATGCCATCGTGGATATTTGGGCCTTGTACGACATTACGGGTATGCGTGCTGAGTGCAGTTCGCGGCAACCGGAGTAGGAAGCGAATAATGACTTATTATTTGGGATTGGACATTGGGACGAGCGGGGTGAAGGCGCTCTTAATCACGGAAGCGGGGCGGGCGGTGGCGTCGGACACGCAGGAGTATCCGCTGTATACGCCGCAGCCGCAGTGGGCGGAGCAGGACCCGGAAGACTGGTGGCGGGGGACGGTAAAAGCCACGCAGAATGTGCTGGCGAAGGCGGGGGTGCGCGGGGAGGAAATCGCGGGGATTGGGCTGTCGGGACAGATGCACGGATCGGTGTTTTTAGACAAAGATAATAACGTGCTGCGGCGGGCGCTGCTGTGGTGCGATCAGCGGACGCAGGCGGAGTGCGACTGGATTACCGAACAAGTCGGCCCGGAGAACTTGGTGGCGTATCTCTCTAACCCGGTGCTGACGGGGTTTACCGCGCCGAAGATTGTCTGGCTCAGAAACCATGAGCGGGAGCTGTACGACCAGGTGGTCAAGGTGCTGCTGCCGAAGGATTATATTCGGTTCAAGCTGACGGGGGTGCATGCGACCGAGGTGTCCGATGCGAGCGGGACGGCGCTTTTCGACGTGAAGAACCGGCGGTGGTCGCGGGAGGTTTTGGAAGCGGCGCAAATTCCGTACTCGCTGATGCCGGAGTGCGCGGAGAGTGTTGAGATTACGGGACACGTTCACGCGGAAGCGGCGGCGCTGACGGGGCTTGCAGCGGGGACGCCGGTGGCGGGCGGGGGCGGAGACAATGCGGCGGGGGCGGTCGGGAGCGGGGTAGTGGAGACGGCCCTCGTGTCCAGCACCGTCGGCACGTCCGGGGTCGTGTTCGCCTACTCGGACACGCCCGCGACCGACCCGAAGCTGCGGGTGCATACGTTCTGCCACGCCGTTCCCGGCAAGTGGCACACGATGGGGGTCTCGCTGTCGGCGGGCGGCTCCCTGCGCTGGCTGGCGGACACGTTCTTTCAGCCGGAAGGGGTCGTGTCCCGGACCACCGGGGGCGACCGTTATGCGCTGATGGCGGACGGGGCGGCGCAGGTTCCGGCGGGGTCGGAAGGGCTGCTCTTTCTGCCGTACCTGACGGGCGAGCGAACGCCCTACCCAGACGCCGACGCGCGGGGCGTCTTTTTCGGCATGACGCTCCGGCACAAGCGCGAGCATTTCACGCGGGCGGCCTTGGAAGGCGTCGCCTACGCGCTGAACGACTCATTCCAGATCTTCAAGGAGCTGGGCATTCCCATCTCGCAGGTGCGGGCGGGCGGCGGCGGGGCAAAATCGTCTGTGTGGCGTCAAATTCAAGCTGACATCACTGGGCAGGCCCATGTGACGCTGGCTGTAGATGAAGGCCCGGCGTTCGGCGCGGCTTTGATTGCGGCGGTCGGAACCGGCGCGTATGCCACAGTCGCCGATGCCTGCGCGGCGACGGTTCAGACCGCCTCTGTGACCAAGCCGGTCCCTGCCGCACACGCGAAATATGGGGAATATTACGCTGTCTATCAGGCGCTGTATCCGGCGCTGAAGGACCAGTTCGCGGCGATCTCCGCGATTGGGTAAGATATAATGATCGGTAAGAAACGAGGGCATTTGCACGAGGGCATGAATGCCCTCGCTGGGGAGCGCGGACGCTAAGGTCCCGCCTGCGCGGGACAAGACTTAGGACAAGATAATCGGACTCTTCCGCCGCGCAGGCGGCGGCTTGGCGCTTCGCCCCCCAGCGAGGGCATTCATGCCCTCGTGCAAACGCCCTCGCCACTCCCTACAGAAAGCACACCCTTCATGTCCCAGCCCACCACTTCTCCCGTCGCCGACTCTTCCGTCCCCGATACCTGGAAAGGCCGGCTGCGGGCGGCGTCCGTCAGCGGCGGACAGATCGCGGCGCTTGCCCCGGAGCGCGGCATTGCCGTCAAGGCGCATAACGGCCTGCCCCAAATCCACGCCTGGGACATCGCTGCGGGCGAGTTCCGACCCTTGACCGACAAGCCCGGCGGCGTCTCGTTTGGCCTGCTGTCGCCGGACGGCGCGTATGTGTATTTCATGGACGACACCAAAGGCAGTGAGATTGGGTCGTATGTTCGGGTTCCCTGCGGCGGCGGTGCGCCGGAACCCGTCACGCCCGGTCTGCCGCCATACAGCGCGTCGGCCATTGCCTTTCCGCAGCCGAGCCTTGCCTTTAGCGCATCAGGGAATGCGTTTTTGTTTCGCTTCAACGCTGCCAGTGGCTACAACTTGTGCCGCCTGGATATTGCGCCTGATGGCGCTTTGGGCGAGCCAAAGCTGCTCTATACGTCCAAAAGCCTGTTTCGTGCGCCGCTGCTGTCGGCGGACGGGCAGATCTCCGTCGTCGCTTCCAGTGAGCGCACGGGCAAGCAGCAGTACCATTTGTTTGCGTTTGATGCGAGTGGGCGGCGGCTGAACGAACTCGCAGACGGCCCGGACAGCAGTTTAGAACCCGTTGTCTTCAGCCCGATTGCGGGTGACACGCGGGTCGCGGCAAGCTCCGACCGCACCGGCGTCCGGCGGCCGCTTTTGTGGAACGCCGCGACGGGTGAAGTGACCCCGCTGGAACTGCCCGGCGTGGACGGCGACGTGATTCCTGCAAACTGGTCGCCCGACGGCAGGCGCATTCTCCTGTGCCAGACCTACCAGGCCGAGCAGAGGCTGTATCTCTATGACGTGGACACGAACGCCGTGACGCGGCTGGAACACCCGAACGGCTCATTTCAGATTTTCGGCTCCTCCGGCGCGGGCTTCGGGCCGGAGGGGCAGGAAGTGTGGGCGCAGTGGGGGAACGCGCAGACGCCGACCCATTTGACGGCGTTCGACGGAACCACGGGCGTGTACCTGCGGGACGTACTGCCGCCCGCCGACCTGCCGCCGGGCCGGGCGGTGCAGTCGGTGCAGTTCCCGTCGTCCGACGGCGTCACCGTGCAGGGCTGGCTCTGCCTGCCGGACGGCGACGGGCCGTTCCCGACGATTTTAGAGACGCACGGCGGGCCGCATGATTTCGTGAAAGAAACCTTCGGCATGGGGTCGCTCTGGGCGGACAACGGCTTTGCCTGGCTGTCGGTCAACTTTCGCGGCTCGACGACGTTCGGGCGCGACTTTTTGCAAAAAATCTGGGGCGACGCCGGCCACTGGGAGCTGGAAGACATGGTCGCCGCCCGCGACTATCTGGTAGGGCAGGGGATCGGTGTCCCCGACAAGATCCTGCTGACCGGCGGCTCTTACGGCGGCTATCTGACCCTGCTCGGCCTCGGCAAGCGGCCTGATCTGTGGGCCGGCGGCATGGCTTTGGTCGCCATTGCCGATCAAACGCTGACCTGGGAAGACTCGTCGGGCCTGCTGCAAGGCATTACCACGGCTTCCTTCGGCGGCACGCCATCCGAGAAGCCCGACTTGTACCGCGCTTCGTCCCCGCTGACCTACGCCGAGGCCGTTACCGCTCCGGTCTTGATCATTCAAGGCCGCAACGATACCCGCTGCCCGCCGCGCCAGATGGAAGTGTACGAAACCAAAATGCGTGAGCTGGGCAAAGACATCGAAGTCGTCTGGTTCGACGCCGGCCACGGTAGCGGCGACCGCGAGCAGGTCATCGGCTGGTACGATAAGATGCTGGCGTTCGCGAAGAAGATTACAAGCAGCGGATAATATAGGATAGGACGTGGGAATAAATTCCTACGCTGTGGGGCGCAGACGCCTAATGTCCATCTTCATGGACAGGGATTAGGATGTTGCTCTTGTTCGGTTCCTTCTCCACGCAGGTGGTGATTAGGCGTCTGCGCCCCACAGCGTAGGAATTTATTCCCACGCTTCCTCGTCCGCCTCTTTTAGAAAGTATGCAAACCCTATGGCCCGATCCTTTGGCGAACCCCTCACAAAGCTCCGCGCCGTTCCCATCCAAGACAACGGCGAGCCTTTGGTAGACCCGCGCTCGCTCTCAAAGCGCATCCACTTTGCCGAAAAGCACCCGAAGTTCGAGGGCATGCCCCGGACGCCTAAAGTCCGCCAGCGGGTCGCGGAGATGCTGGCTGAGGCCGCCGGCAGCCTGCCGGACGGCATTGACATCGTGATCATCGAAGGCTTCCGGCCCATGCACCAGCAGCAGTTCATGTACGAGGAGATTAAGCGCGAGTTTGCGGAAAAGCACCCGGACTGGAACAAGGCCACGCTCATCCGCATGACCAACACCATGTCCGCCCCGCCGGACGACCCCTGCCCGCCGCCTCACACGACCGGCGGCGCGGTAGATTTGTCCCTGATGCGGATGCCGTCCCGCGAGTGGCTCGACATGATCTCCCCATTTGAGATGGACGAAACCAGCGCCCCCAGCGACACGAAGAGCCTATCCGAAGAAGCGCAGGCAAACCGAAAACTGCTCTCTGATGCCCTCACAAAGACCGGGCTGACCAACTATCTCGGCGAATGGTGGCACTGGTCCTACGGCGACTCCGGCTGGGCTTTGCGCGTCGGTGCGAAGAAGGCTGTGTATGACAGGCTGCCGGAGGAATAAATTCTTTTCACTGGCATTTATACTTGGCACGATTTTTGCAATGTGGTAAACTGAACCATGAACATACCAACCAAGCATTGCTCTCAATGCGGTACTTCCGCCGCTTCCGCCGCTTTGTTCTGCGCCCAATGTGGTTCTCAATTCGCCCCTCCTGCCCCGGAACCGAGTTCTTATGTGTGCGAGGAGTGCGACACCGTCTTGCCAGGAGGCAGCAGATTTTGCCCCGGCTGCGGCATGGCTTTTGACACGCCCGTTCCTATCTCTGAACCGCAGCCTCCCTCCCCAGGCTTTCGCCCGCAAACATCCCAGCCAAACCCTATTCCTGTTACCCTGCATCAGCCGCAGCCTGTTCCTGTCTCGGTGCAATTGAAAATGCCCTTGTTTTCCCATGCCAGCGGCCGGAAGGTAAACTATGGCTGGTTCAGCGAAGCTTTTCAACTCTTCAAATCTAATGCTGGTGTTTGGATTGGAGCCACCTTGATCCAGTTTGCTTTTTGGTTATTGTCTGCATATCCTGTGGCGCGAACAAGATATATTTCAACTACTGAAGCATTTGGGGAAGAACATACCACCAGCCCTCTTATTCTCATGATCTGGTGGATTTTTATTACAATACCTGCATTGATAATGTATTGGCGACTAGATACTGCTACTTACAGAATGGCTAACAAGCAAGCACGCGGAATGAAATTAGGCTTTTCGGATATTTGGAGCGGCGGTTCGAGTGTCTGGTCTATTTTCTGGTTGAGTGTTCTCATAATCATTGCGACATATCTTGGCATTTGGGTATTTGTTGTCCCCGGACTTCTTGTCCTTGCTTTAGCTTCTCCTGCATACGCACTGGTTGCTGATGGCGCAAAAATTTCCGAGGCTTTGGGGCGAAGCGTAAATGCTATGAAACATGACTGGTTAAACGCTATTGTTGTGGTTATCCTTACATGGCTACTCTTGCTAGCGAGTGGCCTGCCTTTCGGGTTAGGTCTGCTGATTACGTTTCCAATGTACAAGTTGCTGGTCGCTTTAGCTTGCCGTGACATGATCGGGTTGCCTAGCGTCCCAGATGTGAGTCCGGTAGTAAGCCAAAGTTTTGCTTCATCGCCAGTAGCAGATCCGCCAGCAATTGGCGAAAGTCAGCCTTTAACATTCTCAAAGCGACCTGTATTGAGTGAGATCACAGCGAGCAAAACATACACCGTAGTAGCGGGTTCTGTACTGGCCGCTGCATTTCTCGCTTTGGGTTTTGGGCTGATACGATCTGCACACCCTCAATCTAACATGTCCAACGCCGAAAGCCTGACAAGCACCGCGTCATTAGGAAGCACACCCGCGAATGCCGTAACTCCAGCTTCTGTTGCTCCAGCGAATGCCCCGTCCGCGTCAGAACCGCCAGCCGTCCAAGACGATGACAAATGAAAACTCGCCGTAGCAAGCTACGGTGTATCTAAAAGAAGGTAGCGGAAGCCACTGCGTCTAAAACAACTCCAACTGCGAGGCGGGCGGCCCCTCCTCTGCCGGAAACTTGCGGTATTCAGCTTCGCGTCCCTGGCTGGCGACGTAATGGCGGATCGTTTCCTCAGTGCCGTTGCGCCCGACCGTGTTGATGTAGTAGCCGCTTGACCAGAACGCGCCGCCCCAAAGCTGCGCCTTCACCGACGGCACACGGCGCAGTATCTCACGGGCTGTAATGCTCTTGATCGTTTGAACGATCTTCTTGGGGCTGTACATCGGCACCGACTGAACCAGGAAATGCACATGATCCTGGTCAGTACCGATCTCAAGAAACGTGATCTCGTAGCGATTGCTGATGTCAAAGCAGACCCGCCGCAGCACGGCATCCACTTCGTCTGTGACGACAGCGCGGCGGTACTTCGTCGGGCAAACCGCGTGGTACAACAGCACCGAGACATTGTGGCTTTTGTGGATGTATTCGCTCATAGTGTGTTCGCTCATGCCAACACATCATACCGAATAAAGACGCAAATCAGGTAACGAAGCAAGCTTCGGGGAATGACACCCGATGAGATTCAAGCAACGATGTGTCATCGGCCCAATCGCCTCAAACCTCTGCCTCTCCCGATCCGGCCCCAGAAGTCAGCGGCAGCAGCAATCACGCGACCGCAAGCACTGATGACACCATGGCCGCTTATGCCCCGCCAGGTTCTGGGTTGAGCGATGTGCCCCTCAGCACCAATACATTGCAAAATGAGCTCGTTACATCTGATGACCTAAAGAGGTTGTCCCTTCGCGCTCTCAGTATTTCCCATAATTCAATCTATGCGCTCCATGGCTATATCTTTTCGCGGCCTGTCATTCAAGCCTATTTTACCGCGCAGGCTTGGTATCATCCTGACCCTGCCTTTTCTGCCTCCATGCTCACCAGCATGGAGCAGAAAAATGTGCAAACGATTCGGGCGGCGGAACGCGCAAATTTCGGTTATGGAAGCAACTCATTTGACGAGCAAGGGCGTCCGTATGAGCAGCGTGATCCGCTGCGTGAAACTGCCTTACCTAGCTCCGGTCTTGATGACACGCTTCTTGATTTAAACACGCTTCAACATACTGTCATCACAAGCCAGGATTTGACTGATAAGTCTTTAGCGGCATTGAGCATATCGTACAATGCAATCTACGCCGCGCATGGATATGTGTTTAAGAAAGCATCCCTGCAACAATTGTTCAGTCATGCGGCTTGGTATCACCCAAATCCAGCGTTCCAGGAGACTGATTTGACTTCAATGGAGCGGGCGAATCTTCAAACGATTCGCAGCTATGAGCGTAGCCGTTTCGGCTACTGAATTAATAGGCGGAAGTAGAAGGGTACGCGCATTGGTTACTGATCTCATTGGAAGCATTTTTATTTTTATTGCGCTTGCAATCGCAGCTTGGCCCATAGTTCGGGCTGTTCGTCTTTACGGCCTGCGAGAACAAGCGCGGCAGAAGATGGCGTGGGGCGCTCAGGAAGTGCAGATATTGGGGCGTCAGATGAGCGAGTTTGCTGGTAAACCATTTAATCAAGCGGAACTGGCAACGTATGGCGCTTTGACTGCTGCCGAGTTCGCTTGGAATTGGGCAAAAATTGATCCATCTGTCATCCGAGCGACAAACTTTAGTTCTTCCATTCCTGTGCATAACGGTTATGATTTCGCGCAATATGTTCATGCTCATTATGATGCTCTCGGCACGGCTGCCCAAGAAGGCTTCTTCAATCGGCTGATGGGTTATGTTGGGGAGCAGAAAGTCGCAGACCTACTTGTGCATCAAGGTCATAGGGTGCTGGCGGCGGCTTCCGCGACTCAGCCCGATTGGGATATGCTGGTTGACGGGCATCCGGTCAACGTCAAGACAGTTCAGGATATTGCATCGATTAAGGCGGAGGCATTGGCGCATCATGGAGTAACCTACATTGTGCCATCCGACGCGCATGGTCATTTGGCGTCAAACATGGCGCACGTCGCTGGTTTTCACCATGACGCGGTACATTCCAGCCTCCACGAAGGCATTGCCGCCGCACATGGGGAACATGCATTGCACGGTCTTGGGATGCACCTTCCGGTGCTGACAGTCGCGGCGTCTGCTTACCGCAACTACCAAGCCGTTCAAATGGGCAAAGATGTCTCGGTTGCTATAAAGCATACTGTCGTGGAGAGCGTTGGTCGTGGAACAGGCGGTGTTGTTGGACTGAAAACAGGTGGAGCGGTAGGCGGCCTACTAACTCTAGGTAATCCGCTAGGGATTGCAGTCGGAGCAGCTATAGGTGCGATAGGCGGCGGCCTCCTAGGTGGCTCTTTGGCAGAACAGCACAAACGCAAGCCGCTAGACGCTGCCGTTTTAAGCATGAAAACGGCACTGCACAGTTACGGGGCTACTTTCTCCGACAAGCTTGATGAAGTTCGCGGTTACTTAGAAGCGCCATTGATCCGCCTGCAATCTTCTTTGACGCAAGTGGAAAACGATCTTGAACAGCGCAAATCTCGTCTCATCTGGTGGCTCTGGCCGGACTTTTATACAGTGCTGCTGGAAGAAACCGCACGTCAAGGCTACAAAGAAGTTGCATTCGAGTGGCAAAAAGTTTCTTCGGTCGCCCGCATCATTCAAGAAGCGAAGCAGCTAAAACAATTTGAGAAGATCGGGATAATGATGGCAAACCATCCTGCCGTTTCCGAGCTTGTCGGCGACAGCCCAAGCAAGCTCGCTGCTGTTTATACCGCTCGTAAAGCCGTCTTTCACGAGCGAAAGCAGTTCGACCCTCGCTTTATTACACCCGCATAAAACTTTTCCGCCAAGACGGGTATATAGGTATGGGGCGTCCGGCACTTATTCCCATTGACGGCCCCTGACGAGCTGCTGAGGAGGCACACGGATTATGAAGATTTTTATTGATACGGCGAATGTAGACGAAATCAAGCAGGCGCGGGCCTGGGGTATTCTCGACGGCGTGACGACGAACCCGTCGCTGATTGCCAAAGAAGGCATCCCGCACAAGCAGCGGGTGATGGAGATTATTGACATCGTCGGCACAGAGCTGCCGGTGTCCGCTGAGTGCGTTGAAACCAAGCTGGACAAGCTGATGAAGGAAGCTCAGGATATTGCGTCCTGGTCGCCGAACATCTTTGTCAAAGTGCCGATGAACGAGAACTCGATGGAAGTGGTCAAAGAACTGTCGCCGAAGGGCATCAATTTCAATGTCACGCTGATCTTCTCGCTGCCGCAGGCGCTGATTGCGGCGAAGGCCGGCGGGTCGTTTATTTCGTTCTTTGTCGGACGCATTGACGACATGGGCAGCCTCGAAGCCCCGCTGAACATTGTGGAAGCGGTCAACATGGTGGAAACTTACGATTTCCCGAAGGACCCGGAGATTCTAGTAGCATCCATCCGAAGCCCGCTGCAAGTCACCGAAAGCATCAAAGCCGGAGCGCACATCGCGACCATCCCGTTCAAGACAATGGAAATGCTGTTCAAGCACCCGCTGACCGACATCGGCATCAAGCGCTTCAACGACGACTACGAGAAGTCCATGAAGGATGGCAAGTCCAAGCAGGACTCCGGCCAGTCTATTGAAGAAAAAGCCAAAGTCTGATCGCCCGCCTTTTCGTCGGTTTCCGTTCCAGCCGCCCCGCGCACCCCGCGCCGGGCGGCTTTCTTTTTGCCTCTCTTGTTTTTCCTTCCTCCTGCCAACAATACCAGTGACACCGAAAATCTATAAAGGAGGCCGCTATGCCCCCGGACATTTCTGCCGGATTGACGGCCCTGGCCGCCGCCCCGCCGGGCGCAGCTTTCAGCGCCGGGATGCCTCTGCCGGAGCCGCTGGGCGCGTCGCTGTTCGCCGCGTTTCTCGCCCAAAGCAGTCCGCCGAGCGTGACGCCCGCCGCGCCGAAAGCCGCAGCCACGCAAATGCCGCCTGCGGACCCGAAGCAGATGCCGCTTGAAAAGCCGCCGCTGCTGAAATCAAAGACAATGGACACTTTGCCGATGCTTTCGCTTACGCCGAAGACGAAAGTGAAAGCAAGTGAGTTGCCTTTCCAAACCGCAAAGCATCAAAAAAACCCGGAGGATCAAGCTTCGGCAGGTGGGACGCCGACGCTGGACACGCCCAGCCGCGTCCCCGCGCTCACCAGCCAAAGCACAGCGCCGCTTCTGCTCGCCGCATCAGCATTGCCGCTGCCTCCGGTGGTCGTGCCGCTGCCTGCGCTGGTCGTACCGGCCGCCGCTGCGCCGCCGGCTCAAGCCGTGCCGGCTCAAGCCGTGCCGGAACGAGCCGCGCCGGTCTTGCAAGGCCGCCCGGACACGCCCGCTTTTATTCCGCTCCGTGCAGCCGTGCCTGTCCAAGCCACGCCTGTCCAAACCACGCCTGTCCAAACCGGCCTGCCGCTGCCCCGTACCTGGTCACTGACTGCGCCTCTGCAACCCGGACAGCCGGCGTCGGCCCTAGGCGCAGAACAGGGGGCGGGCCTGAAAGCGGTCAGCATTACGGGCGCCCGGCCGGCGGCAGTCAAGACAGCAGCAAGCGGTCTGCCGCGCATTCCCAGCCCGGTTTCCTTCGCTCCCGTTCAAACGGGGCCGCAAGCTCAAGGCGGTCCGCAGGAGGCAAGGCCGGACCTGCCGCCGTCAATGGCTCAGGCCGTTCCGCAGAACACGCCAATCCCGTCACCGGCAGTGACTGTCACCGCCGCGGCTCCGCTCGCCGCTGCGCTTCCGGCCTCGGCGACGCCAAAGAGTGGCCTCGCGAAAACGACCGGGAAATCGCTGCCGGCGGCCCTGAAGCCCGCCGGGCAAAATGCCGATACTTCTACCAGGGCGACGGCAGGGCAGGAACGGGCAGTCGGCGCGAAGCCGGACGTTCCGGCGGCAGCGCCGGAGCCGGCAGTGGAAAAGCACGCGGAGGAGCAGAAGCCGTCTGGAACTGCCGGCAGCGGCACGAACAGCGTACCGCTGCTGCCTCAAATTGCCTCTGCTGAAACGGGAAAAGCCGCCGCCGGCCCGCTTTCAGCCCAAGACCGGGCCGAAGTGGTTCGGCAGGCCGCCGAAGCGGTCACGAAAGCGCCGCTGCCCGCAAAGCCCGGCACGTCGGAGCAGATGAGCGTTCAGCTTCACCCGAAAGACTGGGGCAGCCTGCAAGTTTCGGTCTCAGTCGCGCCCAGCCAGAACGCCGGAGCGGCGAAGACGGTCACGGCGCACATTGTCGCGGAAACCCCGCAGGTTAAAGCCGCGCTGCAAAGCGGGACCGGAGCGCTGCACCAGGCCCTTCGCGCGTCGGGTCTGCATTTGGAGCATCTGACGGTTTCCGTCAAAGCTCCTGAAGGCAAGGCGCCCGAAGTCAAGCCTGCCGCGCAGAGTGGGTCAGCGGGATTTTCTTCCGGGCAGGGACAGTCTGATAAATCAGAACAAAGCTACGGACAGCCAAACGCAGGCGCAGGCGGCGGAACAAACGGATTAGCAAACGGATTAGCAAACGGATTTGGAACAGGCGGCTCGCCCAATCATCGCCAGGGACAGCCGCAAGCGTTTATGCCGGCAATGCCGGACGCGGAGCCGGACGACGCACCGACGGCAAGCCTGCTTCGCCTCGCGGCAGGCCGCATTGACACGCACGCATAAGAAAGAAATGCCATGTTCGCACATTCAGCCACAGCAGGGATTCCGACAAACGCCAACGGAACGGCGTCCAACGTGAACGCCGATGGAACCGTCAAAACAAGCTCTAATGCGGCGTCCGTGGACCAAAATCAGTTCCTGCTGCTTTTGGTCAACGAGCTGAAAAACCAGGACCCGACACAGCCGGTAGACCAGACGCAGACGCTCTCCCAGCTTGCCCAGTTCTCGCAGCTTCAGGAAACGACGACACTGAACCAAACTTTGACCGCCAACCAGGGCTTTACGAATGTCGCCCAGAGCGCGACGCTGATCGGTAAAACCGTCTCCACGGCCACCGATACCAGTGCAGGCATCTCCGGGGTTGTGACCTCCGTTTCGCTGCTCAACGGCACGAACTACCTGCAAGTCGGCGGACAAAATATTGATGCGTCCACCGTGACCAGCATTCAATAACACGCACCGAAAATCAAACACGTCCAGAAGATCAGGGATGATATGTCCACAGTCATAGATCTCGAAAACCGAATACGAACCGCGCCGCCGATTGGCGCAGGCCGCCCCAGTCCAGATGCCGCTGCCCAGACCGCCGGGCCGAGCTTCGACCAGGTGCTGCACAGTCAGTCCGGCAGCACGCTCACGGCCTCTGCCGCCCGTGCCGGGATCAAGTTCTCCGGCCATGCCCAGACCCGCCTCGCATCGCGGCAGATTACGCTGTCGGACAGCGATGTGGCGCGGCTCGGCCAGGCCATGACCAAAGCCGCGACGAAAGGAGCCAAAGATTCGCTGGTCCTGATGGACAAGACAGCATTTGTCGTTTCAGTCCCCAACCGCACCGTGATTACGGCGGTGGCGTCGGACGCCTTGAAAGACAACATCTTTACGAACATTGACAGCGCCATGATCTTGTAGCGCGTCACTCTTATCGTTCCCATGCAGCCGGACCTCTTTGAGGACGCTGCCTCACCCAAGCGGCCCGCATGAACGCGGGCGGCAACAGACACACTCAGGCATAAGCCACTCAGGAGGATTAAACTATGTTACAGGCCATGTACAGCGGGATCTCCGCGATTGAAGCCCAGCAGACCTCGATGGACGTCATCGGCAACAACATTGCCAACGTCAACACCACCGCCTACAAATCGGGCCGGGTGACGTTTGAAGACCAGCTTTCGCAGACTATCCAGGGCGCCAGCTCGCCGGCGACGAATGTCGGCGGCACGAACCCGCAGCAGGTCGGCCTCGGCGTCCGCGTCGCCTCCATTGACACGGTGATGGCCCAGGGCGGACTGCAAAGCACCGCCCGACCGACCGACATGGCGATCCAGGGCAACGGTTACTTTATGCTCGGCAACCCTAACGGCGCCGGCGTCTCTTACACCCGCGACGGCTCGTTCACTTTGGACAGCAACGGCAACCTCGTGAACGGCTCTTCCGGGGCGTATGTTCTGGGCTGGAAGGCCGATGCCAACGGCAAAATCGACTCGACCCAGCAGGTTTCGTCGGCTTCCAAGCTGTCCATCCCCGTCGGCGGCCTGACCGCCGTTCAGCCGACGTCCAATTTGGCCTTCGGCGGCAATCTGAGCGCCGATGCCACTCCCTATGTGCCGGCCTCCGGCGCCACTCCCGCCTCCGGCACGGCCCCGTATACCCGGACTGTCAAAGTGTATGACAGCCTCGGCGAGCCGGCGAATGTCACGCTGTCGTTTACCCGCAATACGGCGGCAAATACGTGGGATTGGAGCGCCTCCGGCGATGCCGGCGCGACCGGCTCCGGCTCAATTACGTTTGACGCCACCGGCAAGCAGACCGCGTCTACGGGAACCATCACGCTTTCGCCGACCGACGGCGCGACGGCCTCCCAGCCGATCGCGCCCGACTTCACCACGATCACGCAGATCGCCGGGCCGTCAAGCGCCGCGCCGACTTCCCAGAACGGCTACGCGCCGGGGACGCTGCAATCGTTCTCGGTGGGTGATGACGGCTCGATCTCCGGCGTCTTCAACAACGGCCTGACCCGCGTTCTCGGCCAGATCGCGCTGTCCGACTTCCCGAACGATGCCGGCTTGCAGCGCCAGGGCGACAACACCTACGCGACAAGCATCAACTCCGGCCTGCCGACCATCGGCACCGCCCAGTCCGGCAGCCTCGGCAAGATCAGCACCGGCTACCTGGAGCAGTCCAACGTGGACTTGTCCAATGAGTTCACGAGCATGATCGTCACCCAGCGCGGCTTCCAGGCCAACACCAAGATCATCACGACCGTGGACCAGCTCCTCAACGACGTGATCCAGCTCAAGCAGTAAGGCAGGCGTGAAGACGAGGGCGTAAACGTCCTCGCTGGAAGGGCTTCGCCCACCTGTCCAGAGGACAGAAGAGTCTGGAGTCGCCGTCTTGCGTCCCCTGGACGCGCGGTAATTCCCATCACCTTCCAGCGAGGGAGTTCCAGCGAGGGAGTGAACTCCCTCGTCTCTTGCCGGTGCAGAAAGATATTATGATTACAGTCACCCGGTTCGACGGCAGCGACTTTATCCTGAACGCCGACCTGATCGAGATTGTCGAAGCGCTCCCGGACACGCACATCACGCTTGTCACCGGAAAAAAAATGCTGGTCAAGCAGACGACCGCCGATGTCGTGGCCCGCGTGGTCGAGTTCCGGCGGCTTGCCGGCATCTTCCCGCGCCCGCCGCTCGCCGGCATTCAGGCGGGAGAAAAAGCCGCAGAGGCGGATAAAGAGAAAGCATAAATGGACTTAGCAACACTCATCGGCCTGGTACTCGCCTGGGGCGCGTTTCTCGGCTCCATTCTCATTGAAGGCGGCGACCTGTCCGCCCTGCTGAACCCGTCCGCGGCCCTTTTGGTCTTCGGCGGGACGCTCGGCGCATCTATGATCTGCTTCCCGCTGTCCACCGTCACCAGCCTGCCCGGCATTGTCAAGAATGCGTTTCTTTCGAAAAAAGAAGATGTCGGGCATCTGATCAAAACTCTCGTCGGCTACGCCGAGAAAGCCCGCCGCGAAGGGCTGCTGGCGCTGGAAGACGAAGTGCAGAAGATGGACGATCCTTTTCTCAAGAAGGGCATCCAGCTTGCGATTGACGGCACCGACCCGGAGCTTGTGCGCGAAATCATGGAAACCGACATCCAGTTCCTCGGCACGCGCCACCACGAGGGTGCCAACTTGTTCGGCACGATGGGCGGCTTTGCGCCGACTTTGGGCGTCATCGGCACGGTGTCGGGCCTGGTTCACATGCTTGCCAACCTGTCCGACCCCGGCAGCATGGGACCGAGCATCGCGGCGGCGTTCATTGCGACCCTGTACGGAGTCTGTTCGGCGAACCTGCTGTTTCTGCCGCTCGGCAACAAGCTGAAGGCCATCTCGCACGAGGAAGTTTTGGTGCGCGAGATTATCATGGAAGGCATTCTCGCTATTCAAGCCGGCGACAACCCGCGCATCGTGGAAGAAAAGCTCAAAGCGTTCCTGTCGCCGAAGATCCGCAAAACGATTGAAGCGGAAGCGGCGGCGGTGTAGGAGAATAGCCGGCAAATTGGAACCGGCACTTCCCGTGCCGGTTCTAAATCGTCATTCGTAAACAAGGAAAGAAGCACACGCCATGGCTGGCAAAAAGAAAAAAGGCGGCGAAGGCGAGCATGAAAACGCCGAGCGGTGGCTGCTCACCTACGCGGACATGATCACGCTGCTGGTGGCGTTCTTCATCATGCTCTACTCGATGTCCGTGATGAACCAGGCCAAGTTCCAGCAGCTTGCGATCTCGGTCCGGTCCGGCTTCGGCGAAAGCTCGATGAACGGCGTCCCGACCATTTTCAGCCGGGGCGGCGGGCTGAACGCGACGCCGTCCATTATGAACTCCAGCAAGCCGGGGCAGACGTCGAGCGAGGACTTCATCAAAAACGCCAAGTCCCAGCAGGACTCAAACGGCCTGGACAAAGCGTACCAGACCGTCAAAGCTTATATTGAGAAGAACCGTTTGCAGGGCATGATGCAGGTCTCCCGCAATGAGCGGGGCGTCGTCGTCACCGTGATGACCGACAAAATGCTGTTTGCGCGGGGCCAGGCCGATCTGCGGCCCGAAGAAATGGGGCTGCTCGCCACAGTCGCGAAAATCACGCAGACCGTGCCGCTGAACCCGGTCCGGGTGGAAGGCCACACGGACAGCCTGCCGATCCACACCGAGCGGTTTCCCTCCAACTGGGAGCTGTCCACGACGCGGGCGACGACCGTGCTGCGCTACTTCGAGTCGCAGGGCGTCGCGCCGAGCCGTCTGGAAGCATCCGGCTGCGCCGACCAGCGCCCGCTGGCTCCGAACGACACCGAAACCGACCGCGCCCGGAACCGCCGGGTCGAGATTGTCCTGCTGCGCCGCTACGCGCCCGGCAGCGGCCTGGCGACGGCTCAGTAAAAGAACCCCTCCCGCTCGTCCCTCGCTTTCTCCCCTGTTAGGGAAGGGCCATACAGACAGGGGAGCAAGCGGGAGGGGTTCTTCTCCGGGAGAAAGCTTTCCAACTTCCCGGTAAAGTTCCGGTGCGCCGCCGCCGATAATAGAAGTGCGCCCCCCATCAGACGGGCGCTCTAATTGAAGACACACCGATTACCCAAACACCAAGACGGAGAAATACGCGGCATGGCGGATAAAACAGAAAAAACAGACGGGGCGGCAGCGGCAGGCGCGAAAAAAGGCCCGCCGATGATGATCATCATGGCGGTCTTCGCCGTCGTGGTTTTAGGCGCGGCCTTTATGATGGTCCAGAAAGCCAGCGCCAAGCAGAAAGACGCCGGGGCAGTCAAGAAAGTCGAGAAAGGCCCGGTGATGACGCTGGACGAGTTTCTCGTCAACTTGTCCGATCCCGGCTCCGACCATTTTCTCAAAGTCACCGTCGGTTTAGAGCTGGACAAGTCCAAAGGCAAAACGGCCGAAGGGCTGAAAGAAGAAACTCCAGCTATCCGCGACGCCGTCCTGACCGCGCTGTCTTCCCAGACCCGCGACGAAGTGACGCCGATCAAGGGCCGCGAAAAGCTCAAAGCCCAAATTAAGAAGAACGTCAACGAAGCACTCGGCGAAGGCGATGTCCAGGGTGTTTATTTCACCAACTTTGTCACCCAATAGAAATGTGTGAACATTCGGCGGGCAGTGTGGAATAAGAACACCGGAAGCGTGAAGCCTCCGGTGTTCTTTTTTCGCTCCGGAACCCAGTATTTTTACTTGTAGTTCATCTTATGGCCGAAGTTTTATCCCAATCCGAAATCGAATCGCTCCTGTCGGCCATGTCGGGCACCGGCGAGGCGGCCCCGGTGAACGAGGCCATCGAGCATCGCCGGGCGGGCCTCAGCGCATCGTCAGCGGCCGCGCCCCAGACCCGCCCTGCCGAAGGGCGCGTCTTGCTGCCCCTGCACAAGCGCCGCCGAGCGGCCGCCGGGCAGGCCCTGCTCGCCGCCCAGCGGCGGATCATTCCGCCTCCGGCTTATGAAGTCTACGACTTCCGGCGGCCCGACAAGCTCTCCAAAGACCACCTTCGCGCCCTGCAAATGCTCCACGAAAACTTTGCCGGTTTTTTTATGTCGTCGCTGACCGGCCACCTGCGGACTCAGATTGAAGTGGAGCTGGTGTCGGTGGAGCAGGTGCCTTACGACGAGTACATCAAGACCGTAGCCGAGTCGGTGCTGAATATCCTGAACGTGGAAACGCTTTCCGGGCAGGCGATCTTCGAGATGGACTTCGGGATTTTGTTTTCCATGCTGGACCGGCTGCTTGGCGGCAAGGGAGCGGCGGGGAAAGTCGTTCGAGACCTGACCGACATTGAGAAGATGCTGGCCGGTTCCATTATCGAGATGGGCCTGACCGATCTTCAAACGGCGTGGGAAACGGTGCTGCCGCTCGACCTTGCCGTGGCGTCTATGGAAACCAGCCCGCAGTTTGTCCAGATCGTCCCCGGCAACGACACGATTGTGCAGGTGCTGTTCCAAATCCGCATGGGCGAATATCAAGGCGCGATGAGCCTGTGCATCCCGTACCTGCTCCTCAAGCCCATTTTGGCTAAGCTGAGTACCCAGCGCTGGCTCGCGTCCGACCGCAAAAAAACGTCTCACTCCCACGCGCAGGAACTGGCGCTCCGGCTGAACACGACAGCGGTTCCGTGTGTCGCGCGGCTGGGACGCGCTTCGGTCACAGTCTCCGATCTGGTTTCGCTGACGGTCGGGCAGGTGCTGCCGATGGAAGTCTGCCCGGCGTCGGGCGACCCGCATGCCCCGAAAGACAGGCTCGGCACGGTCGATCTGCTGATCGGCGACCAGGTGAAGTTCCGGGGGCGCACCGGCCTGCGGGGCAAGACGCTGGCCGTGCAGATCGAACGGGTAGTCGCGCCGGCCGCCGACTTGATCGCGCACCGCGAGCAAAGCCCCATCGGCGATTAATTTTCATAGCTTTGAGGAGGCAGGATAGACATGAGTGATGAGTTGGACAGCGGAGCGGACGGCGGAATGCTGTCCCAGGCGGATTTGGACGCGCTCATTGCCGCGTCCGGGCAGGGCGTGGAAGACGCGGGGCCGGAGTTCTTTAACGGCGGCTCCGAAGCCGAGCCGGAAGCGGCGGCGGACGAAGTACCGGGCCGGGCAGGGCTTGTAGACCTGCCGAGCTTCGCGCCCGCTGCGCCCTCTGCTCCGCTGTCGTTCGACACCGGAAGCGGGATGGGCCGGGTGCGGGACATCCCGCTGGAAGTGACGGTCGAGCTTGGCCGGACCCGGCTTTTGATCCGCGACATTATGGATTTGTCCACCGGCTCGATCATTGAGCTGGACAAAATCGCCGGTGAGCCTGTGGATTTATTTGCGAACGGCCTGCTGGTCGCACGCGGCGAAGTGATCGTGATTGACGACAATTTCGGCGTCCGCGTGACCGAGATCATCACGGCGCGTGACCGGGAAGCGTCGGAGAAAGACACCCATGCCCGCGCCGCGTAAAGTCTTTTCTGCTGCTTGTCTGGGACTGGCCCTGCTCTCGGCAGGCACGGCGCAGGCCGCGCCGCCGCCGTCTCATCCGCCTGTCAATGCGGCGGTGCCGGATTACGGCGGGCGTGACAGCGCCATGCCCGCCGCAGGCGAGGCCGCCCCGGACCCGGCGGCGTCGGCAGGGCGTGCGCTGGAAGCTCTGGTCGTCGTGCTGGCGGGCGTCGCCGGGACTGTTTATGTGCTGAAGCGGTTCAATTTAGTAAAGCTGGGCGCCGGCGGGACGGCGCGGATCACCGGCCCCGTGTTCGGGCGGGCGGCGAACGATACAGCCTCGGCTGTTACGGTCGTGTCGTCGCAGACACTGCCGGGCGGGGCGATGCTTCATGTCGTGCGGGTGGGGGAGCGAGCTTTGCTGCTCGGCGCGACGGCGCAGAGCGTCACAAGCATTACCGAGTGGGACGCATCCAGCTCAGAAGCGCTGACGCTTTCCGACGACTTTGGAGACTACTTGACCCGCGCCGATCCCGCGCCTATCGATCTCAATCCCGCCGTGTCCGGCCTCGCCGCCGCCAATGCCCGCCTGCGCTCGCTGCTTGCCCAAAAGCAGCCGGAGGAACCGTCTTGATTTCCCGCTGTTCCGCTTTTTTGCTCTGCCTGCTGGCGCTTGGAATGAGCGCGGCTGCCGCGCACGCCCAGCTTCCCGCCGCGCACAGCGCTCTTCCGACCTTTGCCCTGCCGACCATTCCCGGCAGCGCCCCGGCGAAAAGCCCGCAGCAGGTCGCCAACACGCTTCAGATTTTACTCCTGCTGACCGTGCTGACCCTCGCCCCGGCGCTTCTGATTATGACCACGGCGTTCACGCGCATTGTCATTGTGCTGTCGTTTCTGCGCTCCGCGCTCGGCACCCAGAGCATCCCGCCCACCCAGGTTATGCTCGGCCTGTCCCTCTTTTTGACGTTCTTTGTGATGTCGCCGACGTTCAACCAGATGAACTCGGACGCCATTCAGCCGTATCTCAGCTCCAAGATGGACTTCAACACGGCGGTGGAGCGCGGGGAAATCCCTCTGCGCCGGTTCATGGTGGCGCAGACCTACAAAGCCGACTTGAGGCTGTTTTTGCAGATGAGCAAGACGCCGGTTCCGGCCATCACCGATCCGGCCCATCCCGCCGACGTTCTGCCGATGCAGGTGGTTATCCCGGCATTTGTGATTTCCGAGCTGAAAACGGGCTTCATCTTCGGCTTCATCATTTACATCCCGTTCATCATCATAGACCTCGTCGTCTCGTCGCTCCTGATGAGCATGGGCATGATGATGCTGCCGCCGACCGTCATCTCACTCCCCGCCAAAGTCCTGGTCTTTATTCTTGCCGACGGCTGGCACGCCATCGCCGGATCGCTCGCCGCCAGTTACCGGACCTAGCGGTCTCAATTAAAGCTGAAAGCGCGGATCGCCGCTCGGACTCGTCGGGACTGCAAACCTGCCGCTCCCGTAGTATTTTACATGGCCGTCAGACAGCGCGTAGACCGAGCCGCCGTTGTGGCGGGCAGACAGCGGATCGGTTCCGCCGAGTCCCGCGCTTGGAGCGGCATCGTTGCCGTCGTCGGTGCCGCCCTCGTAGCCGTCGCCTTCCTCCACCAAAAGAATAGTCGCCGACGGAGCCGTGAACCGGCTGAGGTTGACCCCGCTGAGGGCGCTGTTCATGGCATAGGAATTTCCTTGAGTCGTTGAGTCGTCCGGGCAGACATAAACGCCTTTGCTTTTGACATAAGTGTAGAGGGACCCGCTTGCCGGATCAAACGTGGTCGGCGTAAGATGGGCCGCCGTGTACCCGGAGTAACCGATCCAATTACCCGACTGGCTGTTTGAATCGGAGCCGCCGATGACCAGCGGCATGATCTCGTCGGCGTCCTGCTGGTACTGGACTGTCGCGAGGCTGAGCTGTTTGAGGTTGGACGTGCAGGAGGCGCGGCGGGCATTCTCGCGTACTTTCTGAAAGACGGGAAATAAAATGGCGGCGAGGATCGCGATAATAGCGATCACGACGAGCAGTTCAATCAAGGTAAATCCAGCGCGGCGTATGTTCATCAACGTCTCCTCCTCATCATCCAGTAAGCTGCGCGATGACAGATGCTGGATTATACAGCCAGGCAATGAGTTTGTCAACGAAATTGACTTTCCGCCTCCAACCTGTCATAATCGCTTGCATTGCAAGTGAGCGACGGGAGGGCGGATAGTGGAACATACCGACTACAAGTGCTATTTGCTGGGGTGCCGGAGCGCTGGGATTGAGCCGCTGGAAGAGTGGCGGTTTCGGATGCTGCAAGCCGAATATCTGCGCCGGGCCTCGGAGCCGGAGCAGTCACCGTCGCCGATTTCTGCCTTTGTGCTGGAACAGCTCGCAACCCTGGTGGCTGAGGGCTACAAGATTGCCGCCGGCGGCAGCGCAGACGGCGAGGAGCCGGGTGCGGCGGCGGCAGGGGTTCGGGAACCGCGTGTCCCGCGTGAACCCGTTTTGACGGCATCCGCCGCACGCTCCCTGCCCTCGGCAGACGGCCCCGACACGTCATTTTGGCGCACCTGACCCACCCAGGGCCGATTTGCCGATTCCCCACACCTGTGTTGCCGCGAGCGGCAGGCTCAGACACGCCGCGTAGTAGACAATTATCCCGAAGCCCGCGCCGAGCGATTTTGCGCCCAGCCTGTCTAAGAGAATAATCGCCAGCGGGTGCATCACATAAATCCCCAGCGATTCCGCGCCCAGAAACGCTAGCACGGCGGTCAAGCGGCTTCTGCCGAGGGCGGCGGACAGCGCGAGAATCAGAAAGCTCATGCCCGCCGTGAACGCCCACTGCCCGCCCTGGTACACCGCTGTGTTGATATGCACCGGCGGCAGCAGTGTTTTTATCCCCAGATCCGTGTAGATCACCAGCGCAGCGGCGGTGAGGCCGAGCGCGGGCAGGTGTCCGCGCCGAAAGATCTCCGGCCAGCGCTCGGCCTGGCCCCAGAGCCAAAGACCAAGCGCGACCGGCAGCGTGTCCCAGAAAATGGTTGTCTGAAATTTGTGAAGCAGCACGAAGCGGTTCAAGGCATAAAAAACGGCCTGAAACACGACCGCGCCGAGAGCGACGGCCCAAAACGGCGGACGGCGTTTGAACAGCGGCAGCAGCAGGGGCAGCACCAGATACAGCTCGATGACCAGCACAAAGAAGTAAAGATGGAACTCGGCGGTTCCCGTCAGCAGCATCTTTCCGATGCGCCCTAAACTGAGATGCGGCTCCAGCCCCAGCGACCGGTTGACGAGAATGTACACGCCGCTCCACAGCAGGTATGGCAGGACGGCGGCTTTGAGGCGGCGGCGGCCATAGCCGGCAAGGTCCGGGTTACGGGCGAGGCTGAGGGCGTTCACAAACGCGCTTAACATCAGAAAGCAGGGAACGGCCCACTGAGAGTCCAGGTTTGGCAGGGCCAGCGCGTACCAGGAGGCCGAGGGCGGCGTGTGGGACTTCGGGGAGTGCAGCGCGGGCAGGAAGTGGCCGGACACATGGATAAACAGCACGGCGAGAATGGCAATGCCCCGGCAGATGTCGAGGGCTTCCAGCCGCCCAGCAGGCTTCGGCGGGATTTCAGACGCGGGAATTTCTGGGGGCGTGTCTTTCAGCATCGCCTTTGTTTCGCCGCATCATGCCGGAAGTCCTGCATTGACAGGGTTTTCTTGACCGCGCCCCGGCGCATCGGGTATGCTGGCGTTCTATGCGTATCTTTGCGGCAATGGACATCGGCACGAACTCGGTTCGTCTCGCCGTGGTGGAAACACAGGCGAACGGCACCTGGACCACGCTGGCGTCCCAGAAACAGGTGGTCCGGCTCGGCGAAGGCGAGTTCGACCGGGCGGCTAAAGACGCGCCTGCTAAAAACGGCGAAGAGAACAGCGGGCATTCGCTGACCGAAGCGGCGATTGCGCGAGGCGCTTTGGTCTGCGCCCGGTTCGCTGAAGTCGCGCGGGGGTTTGGGGCGGAAGAGATCGTCGCGCTCGCGACCGCCGCCGTCCGGGAAGCCGACAACGGCGACGCTTTTGTTCAGCGGGTGCGCGAGCTGGCCGATTTGGATGTCAGGATCATCTCCGGACAGGAAGAAGCGCGGCTGATTTATCTCGGCTGCGTCAGCGGCGTGGACCTGCCGCCGGACACGAGCGCCCTGTTTATGGACATCGGCGGCGGCTCGACCGAGCTGATTGTGGGCAACAGCGCGGGCTACTCGTTTTTGGACAGCCTCAAAATGGGCGCGATTCGCCTGACCGCCGAAGGGGTGGTAGACCCGTCCAAGCCGATCTCCCCGTCTGCCTGGGCAGGCTTGCAGCGTCATGTCCGCTCCCTGCTTGTGCCGGCGGTGCGGGCAATCCAGGACGCCGGCTTTTCGGTGATGTACGGGTCGTCGGGGACGGCCCAAAACCTGGCGGAGATTGTTGCCCAAAGCGCGGCGGTTCCTGTGCCGACTTCCCTGCGGAACTATGAGCTGTTCCTGCCGGACATTCAGGCCGCAACAAAGCGCCTGTGCAGCCTCGGCGTCGAGCAGCGGCGGCGGGTCCCCGGCATCAACCCGGAACGCGCGGACATCATCATCGGCGGCTCGGCGATCTTGCAGACCGTGATGGAAACGGTCGGGGCCAATTCCATTCGGATCAGCGACCGGGGCCTGCGCGAAGGAATCATTGTCGACCGCCTGCGCCGGAGCGACGCGCTCGGCGTGCCGGCCCCAAAAGCTCTCACCGACGACAGCGCCCGGCGGCGGTCGATTTATCAGCTCATGGCCGCGACCCGCGTGGACGAGACTCATGCCGCGCATATTGTCCATCTTGCGCTGGCTTTATTTGACCAGTGGAAAGCGCTGGGCCTGCATGATTACGACCGGGCGCGT
Source organism: Capsulimonadaceae bacterium (assembly GCA_965277885.1). GTDB lineage: Bacteria > Armatimonadota > Armatimonadia > Armatimonadales > Capsulimonadaceae > JANXMY01. The sequence continues at coordinate 4,066,601 of CBDIDS010000003.1, forward strand.
GAGCTGCTGGAATATGCCGGGCTGCTCCATGATTCCGGGTTTTTCGTCTCCCACACCGACCATCAGCAGCACTCGTACTATCTCATTCGGCACTCAGAGCTTCTCGGCTTCAACGACGGCGAGATCGAGATCATGGCAAATTTGGCGCTGTATCACCGCAAGTCGGTTCCCCGCCGCAAGCACGCCGGGTTTGCCCGGCTGGACGCCCGCACTCAGCGGGTCATCAAAGTTTTGTCCTGCGCCCTGCGCTTTGCCGAGGCTTTAGACCGCAGCCATTTAATGCTGGTCAAAGAAGTCACCAATGAAAAGCTGACCCGCCCTGACCGCGTCCGTTTAACGCTTTATGCGTCCGCCGACGCTCAGCTTGAGCTATGGGCGGCGGAAGCGCAGGCGCCGGCCTTTGAGAAGACCTTTGATCTGCCGCTGGAAGTCCGTGTTCTGCCGATTGCCGACTGGGAGAACACTTTGGCGGCGGACGGGGTATAAGAAGCAGCAGAGCGTAAAAAGCGAAAGCGAGCGCCACGGCATGAATGCCGAGGCTGAAACAAAACAGTGTCGCGGCGACACAAGGAACATGTTCCGAAATCTGCCGTCGCCTCGACGGTGTTTTTCATAGCCTCGGCAGTCATGCCGTGGCTTATTACGTGCCATGACCACTTTGCAGATTTCTAGAAAGCACACTCGCCCATGAAACGCATCCAACAAATCGCCCTCTTCGGCCTCGCGGGAACGGCTGCCGTCGCCGCCGTCGCGTTCGGTCAGGCGAAAGCCAAGATGGACGCCGCCGCGCCGGTCGTCGGCGCACTCGCCCCTGCCTACTCCCTGCCGGACCAGACCGGAGCCATTCGCACGAGCGCCGAAAACAAAGGCAAAGTGACGCTGCTCGCCTTCTACCCCGCCGACTTCACCGGCGGCTGCACCTTAGAAGCGCACTCGCTGTCTTCGTCGTACAAAGATTTGAAGGCGCTCGGCGTCCAAGTCTACGGCGTTTCTGTTCAAGACCCCAAATCGCACCAGGCGTTCTGCACCAAAGAAGGCATCCCATACACGCTGCTCGCCGACACCAAGCACCAGATGTCCGCCGATTACGGCGTTCTCATCCCCGGCGCAAACATCGCGAACCGCGTGACGTACATCATCGGCACCGACGGCAAAGTCGCCTATGTAGACAGCAACGTCAACGGCCACTTGAACACCTGCGGCGACGACTGGATTGCGTGGATCAAGGCGCACCCGGCAGTCAGCGATGATCCAGCCTCACGCATCAAAATAGTGGGTGAAGCCTCGGTTATGCGGGACGGTGATGCCAGCAGAGGCTACCAACTCGTCAGCTTACTCAAAGGAAACTTGGCGAAAGTCGGTCAGCCTGCCCCAAACTTCACGCTGCCCAATGCCGAGACAGACCAGGCGCGGTCTTTGACTTCGCTTATGCAGGGCAGCAAGGCCACTGTGGTCATGTTCTTGTCCGTAAACTGCCCGTATTCCAACGCCTACAATAGCCGCATGATTGCCCTCGCCCAGCGCTACGCGCCGAAGGACGTCTCGTTTGCCGGTATCTTCTCCGACCAGAATGAGCCGAAGGCCCAAGTCGCGGCCTATGCCAAAACAAAAAGCTTCCCGTTCCCGGTGCTCGTGGACAAAGGCGCTGTCGCCGCCGATGCGTACACAGCCCATGTGACGCCGGAAACGTATGTCATCAACAGCCGGGGCGTTTTAGTGTATCATGGGCGCATTGACAACGACATGGACCCGGCGAATGTCCACACCCACGACCTCGCCAACGCGATTGACGAGACGCTTGCGGGCAAAACCGTGGCAAAGGCACAGACAAAGGCGTTCGGATGCAGCATCAAGCGATAACCCACCTCCTTGCTTCGCAGGGGTCCTCCCGAAGCGGGAGGACGAAGAGTTTCCAGAAAGAGGGGCAAGCGGCTGTTCCAAACCTCTTCACCCTCCCGTTTCGGGAGGGTCGGCGAGGGACGAGCCGGGGTGGGTTCCTCATCCTTGCCCTGCTCGCCGCCCCCGCTCACGCCGCGCCGGTCGTGACGCCTGCCGATGCGCCGGTGATTAAGAAGGCGATTGCGGCTCAAAAGGGCCATGTCGTGCTGGTCAACTTCTGGGCGACCTGGTGCGGGCCGTGCGTCGCCGAGTTCCCCGCGCTGGTTGGGACCAGCCGCCGGTACAAAGCGTCCGGCCTGCGCGTGCTGTGCGTCTCGGCGGACCAGTTTAAAGACAAAGACGCGAAAGTCGCGCCATTTCTTGCCAAGTCCGGCGCGAGCTTTCCGGCCTACTTAGAAAAGAGTGCTGACCCCGAAGAGTTCATCAATGCGTTTGATCCCGCCTGGCAGGGCGATCTGCCGCGCACGATTATCTACGACCGCAACGGGCGTCAGGTCAAGACGCTGACGGGGGAACAGACCGCCGCAAGCTTCGCCGCCGCCGTCAAGCCTTATCTTCAAAAGCCTTATCTTCAAAAGCCTTATCTTCAGCAGAAAACTCTTCCCAAAAGACGGCATGACCGAACTTACCCGCCAAAATCTTAACGCGCGGCTGCCGCTGATCGGCCTGGGCCTTGCGGCGGTAGACCTGCTGGCGACCTACGGCTGCTTGGGCCAGCGGCTGTATCCGCTGAACCCGGCGTGGGTCTACATTCTGCTGTATACGATCGCGTTTGCCCTCTATGCCTACGCCGCCGGGCGTTTAGTTTCCTCCCTGCCCGTGCCGCGTCCCAATCTTGCCCTGCTGCTGATTCTCGGCGGGGCCGTGCTGTTTCGCCTGGAGGTCGTCTTTGCCCCGCCCCGGCTTTCCACCGACATTCTCTTGTATATCTGGGACGGGCGGCTGATCAACCACGGCATCAATCCCTACCACTGGGCGCCGAATGCCCTGCCTCTGCGGTTTCTGCGCGACGATGTCTGGAACGGGATGGAGTACAAGAGCTACCAATCCATTTATATGCCGGTCTCGCAGGGCGTCTTTGCGTGTGCCAATGCCGCCTTCGGCAGCAACGCGGTCGCCTACAAGTTCCTGTACATGCTGTTTGATTTCGGCGTCATCGGCCTGCTGCTGGTCATCTTGAAGCGTTTGAACCGGCCCCTGACCCAAATCATCTGGTATGCGTGGTGTCCGCTGCCGATTACCGAAGTGTCGCTGGCGGGCCATCAGGATATTGTCGGCGTATTTTTTCTGCTGGGGGCGTTTGCGCTGGCGATGCGGGGCGGCAAAACCGTCCCGTGGGTCGCGCTGCTGCTGGCGGCGTCGGTGATGACCAAAGGCTTTTCGCTGCTGCTGATTCCGCTGTTTGTCCGGGTGCATGGCCGGGCGTTTGCGGTCTGGGCGGCGTGCGCCCTGCTGTATCTTGGAATGCCGCTCTGGGTCTACCTGCCGGAGTTCCTGCACGGGATGCACCAGTATTTAGAGAATGTCCATGTGAACTCCGGGCTGTTCGGCTGGGTCAACCTCGGTCTCAGCCTCATCACGAAGCACTGGCATTATGCCGTGACCGAAAAGCTGTCCGACGCCGCCCTTCTCGGCGTGACTTACTGGTCGGTGCGCCGCCCCATTGACACCTATGCCGAGCTGCTGCGCCGGTCGTTGATCGTGCTGGGCGTGACTCTCTTAGTCATTCCAACCCTGTTCCCGTGGTATCTGCTGTGGACGCTGGCGTTTGTGCCGCTGGTGGACCGAAAGCCGCGCTTTGCGTTTGTGCTGCTGGCCGGGACTTCCATTTTGCTGTATACGTTTTACTACTCGATGCAAGCCTACTGGTGGGTTTCGGTCGCCGAATACGGCCCGTTTTATGTGATGTTAGTCTGGGAAATCTGGAAAGCGAGAACTATCCATGCGCGTGATGACCTACAACATTCGGGGCTGCCTGGGGATGGACGGCCAGCGCTTGGCGGAGCGCATCGCTGAGGTCGTGCTGGCCCAGGAGCCTGACATTGTCTGCCTCCAGGAAGTCCATCAGCGCCTGCCGCAGAGCGGGTTTCAGGACCAGCCGAAGCAATTCGAAAAGCATCTCGGCCTGCCGGTGACGTTCCAGGCGAACCTGCGGCTCGGCGTCGGCGGCTACGGCCTGGCGGTTGTCTCGCGGTATCCCGTCGGCACGGTCCACAACCACCTGCTGCCGAGCGTCCGCGAGCAGCGCGGCGTTTTGGAAGTCCGTTTGGATACACCGACCGGGCCGCTGTCTGTCTTCTGCACCCACTTTGGCCTGAATGGGGAAGAACGGGTCAAGCAGGCCGCGAGGCTCGCCGCGCTTGTCCAAGCGGCTTCGTATCCTGTGGTCGTCTGCGGCGACTTCAACGAGCGCTCCGACGCCCCCGCCGTCCGCAGTTTATTATCCCAGACCGATTTGCTGGACGCTGACGTGGTGCAGGACCGCTGGACTTATCCGACAAATGCTCTGGAAGGCCGCATTGACTACTTGTTTTACTCGCCGTCGCTGACCTGCCAAAGCGTCTCGGTGATTGAGAGTCAGGCATCCGACCATCTGCCGGTGGTGGGAGAGTTTGTGGCTGCGTAGGGAGTGAGCTGCTTGTAATCGGAGGGCCACACGGGGCTGAACCCCCATGCTTTGAAGTGCAAGCTCCCGCCTTCGCGGGCGAATACAAAGCACACTCTTCTGCCCGCGCAGGCGGGGAGTTGCACTTTGAAGCACGGGGGTTCAGCCCCGTGGTATTGCTTCTGAGTGCCGCGAAGCGGTACTTCGTGGCGTCTGCGCCCAATAGCCGTGTGTTTATGCCTACGGCATTACTTCGTATCAACACATGGTCGGAACAATACGATGACCGACGAACAAAAACCCCAGCCCGAACCTGTTTGGTGCGTGAGCGCCAACATCGTTGCGGAGCGTCCCTGCGGCCCCGGCGGCGCAGAAATGCGGTCCGGCACAAAGCATTTCAAGGCGGGTGCAAAAGTTTATTGTGTTGCCTTCCATGCAGGGTGGACGCGCGTGGATGTTGTCGGGCATCATCGCGGTTCGTATCACCTTGTGCGAATGGCAATCCGTCCTGAATGGCTGACAGACTTCAAGACTGAATTAGTTTACAGCCCGTATGTCATCAGCCAGTTTCTTCCAAGCCGACCGGATGTGCATGACAAATTGATAGACGGCCCAGCTTCTAAATCACAAGTTGAGGAGTTCACCGCGCACATGAAAGTTTTAGAAAGCAAACGTGCTTCAATGCACACGCATCAGAAAGAACAGGACGTAGTAGTAAGCGAGGGGGGCGGAGAAGAGCATGGAGTCGATGCGGTCTAAAATGCCGCCGTGGCCGGGCATGACCGTCCCGAAGTCTTTGACGCCGAGATCGCGCTTCAAGACCGACTCGCACAGATCGCCGACTTGGCCGGCGATGGCGCACATCGCCGCGAGGCCCAGCGCGTGGACCATCGGCAGGTGCAGCCACCAGCCCAAAGCCGCGCCGGTGGCGAGCGAGGTTAAAACGCCGCCGATGGAACCTTCCCAGGTCTTGCCGGGGGACACGTTTGGGGCCAATTTGTGCCGCCCAAACGCTTTGCCCGTGAACAGCGCCCCCGTGTCGGACATCCAGGTGCAGGCGGAAACGAAAATGACCAGCCACTCGCCTGGGGTGGTGTGGGCGATCGGCGGAATGAGCAGGGGAATGTTCGCGCCGCTGAACCGGATCATGCCCGGCTGCATTCCGTGCAGAAGCGTCAGGTACGAAAACAGCCAGCCGACATACACTGCGCCGAGCAGCGTGGTCCCAATCGTGACAATGGGTTTAGGACGGCGCTTGAACAGCTCCGTCAGCAGGGTCGTGATGACGAGCAGCAGCAGCAGCGCGGGCAGGAACGGGCCGAACTGCCGGCCATTGTGGGTCCAGGCGATGATCTGGAACGCGATGCAGGCGAGAATGCCTAAGAATTCGCTCGGCTCGCCGCCCTGCTTCTTGACCGCCCGGTACATTTCGACTGTGCCGCCGACCGACAGCAGGGCGACCGTCAAGGCAAACGGCAGGCCGTCATCGGTGAAGTTGACCGTAATATACGCGCCTGCCGCGATCAAGCCGACGACGATCCGGGTCAGCATGGAGCGCTCGGTCATGAAGTGCCGCCGGGGCGTGTCAGGTTCCAAAACGGGTCTCTGCGTAGGTGTAATCATCGAGTGTGTCGGTGTCGTAAGCGAGCGTCGGGTCAGTGTTCGGGACGGTTTGGACCGGGCCGCCCAGCAAGTATTCGGCGCGATGCGTGATCGCCGAAAGTGTCAGCGCTTTCGTCGCAAGCTGCCAGAGCAGGCGCGGTCCGGCAATGCCCGCGACCTGCCATGGCGACTTGCGGGCATGGAACAGCTTGTCGAATAACTGGCTTTGGCGCGTCAGCAAGTCCGGCTGGAGCTGGAACAGCCCGCCCAATGTGATCAGGCCGGTCTCCGGCAGCGCCGTGAACTCCGACGGCGGCGCGTTCGGGAACGCGGTCTCGTAGTCGCTCGCGCGGACTAAGCCGACTGTGACTTGAGCATCGCGCCGGCAGGCCGCGACGAACTTCTGCACACTTGCGGCGGTGATCAGCGGCAGGTCGGACGCGCACACGAGCGCGGGCCGGTCCCGCCGCGCTTGGCTGAGGCCGAGGCGCATATTCTCCGGGCCGCTCGCGCCTGCCGGCAGCCAGACATCTACCCCCGTGACGGCCTGCCGGACAGCATCCGGCGCGACGCAGATGATTTTTGCGTCCGGCACGGCGCCCCGCAGCGTGTTTACAATCACTTGCAGCAGCGGTGTTTTGTTCGGTCCCAGCGGCGCGAGCGTCCGATACGGGCTGCCGATGCGCTCCGCGAACTTTGCGTCAATCTCGCCGCCTGCCGGGATCACGATGTCGGTCATAGGGCAAGATTTTATGGGCGGCTGAAGTCGCGGCAACAAAAGCACAAAGTCCGCCTTCGCGGACACAAACTCCACAATCTGTATTAACCTGCGAAGGCAGGTTTCGCGCACTTGTTGCCGCGACTTCAGTCGCCCGCTCCTCCCGGAACCAGAAACGGCAGGGCGCCGGGCAGAACACGGACTGTCGCGGGCGTCGTGCCTAAAACTTCGCCGTCAATCAGCAAGGGCTGCGGCGGGTCGGCATCTACCGTGAGACTTCGGGCGCGGTGCATGGAGACCGCCGAGCAGCGCAGATGGTTCCCGGAGAAGATCTGGGTCAGATTATACAAAAGCGTCGGCTTGGATACTTGGGCCACTAAGCAGACATCTAAACAGCCGTCGTCTACGACTGCGCCGGGCGCGAGCTTCATGCCGCCGCCGGTGGTCTCGGCATTCGCAAACGACACAAACATAGATTGGAGAACACGCGGCGGGGCGTCGTCCAGCGTCAATGTCAGGGTGAACGGCTTGAAGCGCACCAGTGTCAGCACTGCGCCCCAGATATAAGCCAGCGGGCCGGACAAAAACCGGATGCCGGAGTTTACGGTCTGGGCGGTTCGGGCATCGTAGCCGGTTCCGGCCAGCACCAGAAAATGGCGCGGTCCGCCGGTTCCCGCGCCTTCAATGACGCCGACATCCACCATTTCTGTGACGCCCGACACCAGCGTCTTGCAGGCCACTTCCAGGCTGCCGTAAATTCCCAGCGCCCGCGCAAAATCGTTGCCGGTGCCGTAGGGGATCAGGCCGACCGTCGCGCCGCTGCCGAGAACCCCGTTCATCACCTCATGCAGCGTGCCGTCGCCGCCGACCGCGACCACCAGCCGCGCCCCAGACGCCGCCGCAAGATGGGCCAGCGCCGCCGCGTCGCCGCTTTTCTCGGTAAACTGCCACTGCCAGTCTTTCGCGGCATCGCCCAGCAGGCGCTTGATTTCCGGCACCTGCAGCCCGGCCTTGCCGCGTCCGGCGGTCGGGTTGACGATCAGCACGACCTCCGGCACGGCAGCGTTTGTCATAGCGGCATTATATCACAATCGCCTGCGGGTTACAAGATGCGGGTAAGATACAGCCAGCATGACGAGGAGTTGAAAACTCCTCGTCCAATCCCTACACATAGGAGTCATAAATGCCCCAAATAGATATGCCGCTGGAACAACTTCTGACCTACACGGGCCGCAATCCGCGCCCTGCCGACTTTGACGAGTTTTGGGACCGCTCGGTCGCCGAGATGGCGGCGATTGACCCTGAAATCGAGCTGCGGCCTGCCCCGCTTCAAGCATTCGGCGCAGAGTGCTTTGACCTTTACTTTACCGGCATGGGAGGGGCGCGGGTTCACGCGAAATATCTACGGCCCAAAAACGCGCCGGCACCGCATCCGGCGCTGGTCATGTTCCACGGCTACGGCGGGAGCAGCGGCAGCTGGGCGGACAAGCTGGGATATGTCGCGCAGGGGTACTCGGTGGCGGCACTCGATGTGCGCGGGCAGGCGGGTTACTCGCACGATGTCGGAGGAACGACGGGCCGGACTTCTACCGGGCATTTCATCCGGGGAATTGACGACGGCCCTGAAAAGATGCTGTTCCGGTCGGTCTTTCTGGACTGCGCCCAGCTTGCGGGGATCGTCATGGGAATGCCGGAAGTGGACGCGGGACGGGTGGGAGCGACCGGCGGCTCGCAGGGCGGGGCGCTGACACTGGCCTGCGCGGCTTTGGAGCCGCGCATCAAGCTGGCCGCGCTGTCGTTTCCATTTTTGTGCGACTACAAGCGCGTCTGGGAGATGGACTTGGACGTGGCGGCGTACACCGAGCTGCGCGACTATTTCCGGGCGTTCGACCCGCTCCACGAGCGCGAAGACGAGATTTGGACACACCTCGGCACTATCGACGTTCAATTTCTGGCCCCGCGCATCAAAGCGAAAGTGCTGATGATTACTGGGTTGATGGACGCGGTCTGCCCACCCTCCACGCAGTTCGCGGCCTATAACAAAATTACGTCGCCGAAAGATGTATTGATTTATCCCGATTTCGGCCATGAAGATCCGCCCGGCGCGGCGGATGCCGTGTTCGATTTCCTGGCGCGTTTATAACGGGGACTAAAACAGCGACCCGGCTTCGGCGAGCGTGTCGCAGGTCTGGCCGGCAACCGCCTCGAAATCCTCTGCTGTCAAACCGAGACGCGATAGGGCTTCAGGCTGAAGCGTGTACGCGAGGCCGTCCAGCCCCAGGCCGATGCCGAGGGTCATGCAGATGGCGTCAGCGACATGCACCAGGCAGGGCAGGGGAGAATCCGTTGGGGCGTCAAGCGGCCTATGGTGCCAGCGCACGGCGGACACCAATGCCGCAGGCAGGTTCCAGCGCTCAAGTAAATACGCGCCTGCCTCGGCATGGTCAAATGAGAAAACCGTCCGCTCGGCGTCAGCATAAGTCATTTCACCGGAGGCCGCCTGGATCAATACTTGAATGAATTGGTCACGCAGATACAAGTTCATCACGACTTTGCCGATGTCGTGGAGCAGGCCCGCGACAAAGGCTTCTTCGACGCCCCGGTATTTCGTGCGTTTCGCCAGGGCCTGCGCCGCCGACGCGCAGGCCAGCGAATGCCGCAGCAGAGCGCCGCGCGGCAGGCCGTACCCGGCGACTTCCGACTCTAACAGCTCCTGGCAGCCGCTCGCCATCACCAAGTTGCGCGTTGTTCGCAAGCCGAGAATGATGACCGCATCGGAGACAGTGGCAATGCGGCGGGAAGCTCCGTAAAAGGCCGAGTTCGCCAGTTTCAGCACCCGTGCTGCCAGGGCCTGATCGGAGACCAGCACTTTCGCGATATCAGCAATGCCCGCTTTTGGATCACCTGAAATCTGCATTACCCGCACGACCGTATCCGGCAGGGCAGGCAGGTCGCGCACCTGACGCACCAGCGCGTCAAGCCGTTCAGTTCCCATACGCCGCTCCTTCTCGCAGCCCGTGAGTATTCAGTGCCGCAAACGCCGGGCCAGCCAGCGGTTCCGAACGGCGTCCGAGCGTTGTCAGCAGCCGCTCCGGGAGGCCGACCGGGCGCACCCAGACATGGCCGGTCCCGGCTTCCAGCGTCACTGTGCGCCCGCCATGCCCGCCGGTGTCCTCGGCGCAGACGGGGATCCCGACTCGCGCAAGCTGCTCGCGGAGCGCCGCCACATTGCGCGGCCCGATCTCAAGGTGTGAGAGCGCCGCTGGGTCGCTGCCTGCATTGGAGGGACTGAAAATCTGGGCACCGCCGATCAGCGCGGCTCGAATCAGATGGCTTTTCCCCCCGCATCGGTCAATCTCGGCCAGCGCGTACCCCAGCGCCGTGTCCGCGCACTTGCCCGGCAGGCGAGTCGCCGCCGCGCGTCCCGGAGAAGCCGGAAGCGTCTGCGGCAGGACAACATGGATCAGCATCGCCACCTGCGACAGCGGCTCGTACAAGCACAGCCCGACACACGCGCCCAGCCCGCAGGCTTGCAGGCGCAGCCCGGCGGCTTGTTCCAGGGCGGTCTCCCCCATTTCTACACTTGTCGTCGTCGCCATCATCAAAACGCCTCTGGTTTGATGATGGCAATTTAACGGTGTTTGTGCAGGGGCGAAGCGCTTAATCCAGCAAAAGCACGGTGACCTCGGTGCCGGCGGGGAAGAATGCCGTATCCGCCGGCAGCACCAGCAGGGCGTTTGCCGACACCAGCGGACTGAGCATCCCCGACCCCTGCGCCCCGGTCGTGCGGAGGGCGTAACCGCCGCGCTGCCCCGATACAACCGCCCGCTGATAGGACTGCCGGCCCGGCGTGTGTGCGGCGTCTTCCGTCAGCACCGCTTGAACTTCGGGCCGCGTGAGCTGGAAATGCCCCGCCAGCTTGCGAAGCGCAGGGCGGACAAACAGCTCAAACGTCACCAGGGAAGAGGCCGGGTTGCCTGGCAGACCGAAAAAGAGCGTTTGGCCCCACTGCCCGAACGCCAGCGGCTTGCCGGGCCGGATTGCAACTTTCCAGAAGTCTACAGTGCCGCGCTCGGCAAAGACGGCTTTGACATAGTCAAAATCGCCCACCGAGACGCCGCCGCTCGTGATCAGCACATCGGCCCCGGCGCACGAGTCAAATGCCGCCCGAAGCGAGGCCGGCGTGTCCCGCGCGTGAAGCTGCCGGGTCACAATTCCGCCTGCGTCTTCCACCTGCGCCGCAATCGCATAAGCATTTGAGTTGTAAATCTGTCCGCGTCTCAGCGCCAGGCCCGGCTCGACCAGCTCATCCCCGGTAGAAATCACCGCGACGCGCGGCTTCGGATGCGCTAAGACTGCGGCGCGTCCCACAGTCGCCGCCATGCCGATTTCCGCCGGCCTCAGCCGCGAGCCGTTTGGTACGACCACGCTCCCGCGCCGCGTTTCTTCCCCCGCCCGCCGGATATGCTGCCCTAACTCAGCCGCTTCCAGGAACGTCACGCTGCCGCCTGCGTGCGCCTGAGTGTCTTCCACGGGAACGACCGTGTCCGCGCCGCCGGGAACCGGCGCCCCGGTCATAATCCGCAGGGTTTGGCCCGGCGGCAGCGCCGGAATGTCCAGCATCCCGGCGGCAATCTCTCCCGCGACGGGCAGCGTCGCCGGAACAGTGAGGACATCGGCGAACCGAACCGCAAACCCGTCCATGCTGCTGTTGTCGAACGGCGGCAGATCATGGGGCGTCGTCAGCTCTTCCGCCAAGATGAGGCCGAGCGCATCCGCCAGCGGGGTTTGAACCGGCGCCAGCGGCGCGGCTTGGGCAAGGATTTGGGTAAGCGCGTTTTCGTAGGTAAGCATAATGGATTGAAGTGAAAGTGAAGGAAGCCTCGGAATTTATTCCGTGGCTCTTTTTATTCTGCCATCTCACCCGTCGGATGCCCCGTTTCCTGAACCTTCATTACATCTACCGCATGAGGCAGCAGAGGAACCAGGCTTTGGGTCCCGTCGGACGCGCCCGATGGGCTGCCGGGCAGGTTCACAATCAGGGTCGCGCCGCGCACTCCGGCGACCCCGCGCGACAGAGCCGCGAACGGCGTCTGCTTCAAGCCTTCCCAGAGCAGAAACTGACTGATGTTCGGCGCGAGCCGGTCTAAAACTTTTCCCGTCGCTTCCGGCGTCACGTCGCGCGGGCTGAAGCCGGTGCCGCCGGTCGTCAGGATGACCGAGCAGTCGTACTCGTCGCACCACCGCCGCAGGGTCTCGGCGATGACCCGCTTGTCGTCGGGAACGATGGCTTCCAAAGCGACGACTAACGTGTCGCCCGGCAGGGCGGCTTTGATCGCCGGTCCCGACAAGTCTTCCCGCTCGCCCCGGCTGCATCGGTCGCTGATCGTCAGCACGCCCACCCGAATTAACTGTCCCATAAAAAGTCCCCGCTTTTTCCCCCGGTCTTCGAGACCAGATGCACGCTTTCAATCGTCATGCGCTTGTCCACAGCTTTCGCCATGTCGTAGACCGTGAGCGCTGCCACTGTCGCGGCGGTCAAGGCTTCCATCTCCACGCCCGTTTGCGCCAGCGTTGTCGCCGACGTTCTAATCACAAGCTGCCCGTCGCCGAACTCAAAATCCACCGACACGTCCGACAGCGGCAGGGAATGGCACAGTGGAACGAGTTCATCCGTCCGCTTCGCCGCCAGCACTCCGGCCACCCGCGCGACGCCTAAAGCGTCTCCCTTCGCCAGTTCGTTTTGGCGAATTTTCTCTAACGTCTCCGGCTGCATCGTGACAATCGCCTGCGCCATCGCCACCCGCTTTGTGACTTCTTTCCCCGACACATCCACCATCCGCGCGTGGCCCTGCGCGTCAATATGCGTTAAATCAGTCATAATTGCTTTCCGCGCGTAAGGCGGCTTCCTCGCGTTCAGCCCACGCCTGCTGCTCCGCCAGCATCTGCGCGGTCGTGTCTCCATAGTTCGGCAGTACCTTCTCGTTGCCCGGCAGATCGTCGTAGTCGCGCCAGAAATCGTGGATCTCTTCAAACACACTGAACGCTTCCTCTTCTGGACGCGCCCCGGCTTGTTCCGGCCGTAGGAGTGTTCGCAAAAAGCACTTCAATCTCGCGAGACGCCACTTGCGGAGAGCCAACGGCCAGTCAAACGGCTTCTCGCAGATTTGCTCCAAGTAACGGTCTATCGTCTGCCATTCGCTTGAATCGGTATTCGCCAGCAGGGCTGCGATTTCATCCTGTTCCGGCGTCCCGCGCCCGATCAGGTCCGCCGCGTGAGAGATGACCTGCTCCGCAGACAGCTTGTGACCGGCGAAGCCGCGCCAACCGACCAGAACCATCGGCCAGTCTAAGGCAAGGTCAGTAAACTCGTCGTAATATAGCGGCATTGTCTCTTTGCCTGTCAGGCGGCGACCGTCTCGGCGGCTCTTGCTTTGCGCTTCGGCTTTTCCGCCTTCACTTCGGGTTCTACGGACGTGATAATGACCGCGTCCCGGATAATCTCGCCGTCGTAGAAGAAGTTGGTGAGGCGCTTCATGCCGTGCTGGATCGGGCCGCTTGGCAAAGCCTCGCGCACCGCCGCCGCAAAAGGGCCGTTCTCCGGCACAATCATAAACAGGCCGATTTTCCCAAACCATTTGTCATGACCGATGGACGCACGGACAAGATCGAAAATCAGGTTCGTGGAAGCGCGGTCGTCTTTGAGCCAGGGAGCGGAAACCACTAAATCGTACTCTTGATAGATGTCAAGGCGCTCGAAAAGGCCGAACAGCGTAAAGCTGCCGTGTTCTGTCGAGATTTCTTCCTCAGCCCTCCGAAAAATGCTGATCATGTCTGCCGTGCTGATTTGGCTGGTCATGTTGCTCATAATATCACCTTCAATGCCCGTGCTGTGATGCTGATTATCGTGTCAGCGTCGTTCCGCGTGTATGTCCCGCGAGGACTGTAGCGCTGTTCGGGGTTCCATTGAGCCGCGATTGTCCAGTCTCCGCCGAGACCGGCGACCACTTTATCTTTGATTGCCGAAAGGTTCAGCAGCACTTCCAGATTGTGGGTTTGGAAACTTCTGAAGTTGCTGAACTCGCCGGATGTCGCCGGATAGCCACGCCATTTGAGCGCTCGGCAGATGCGATCTTTCAAAGCGATTTCAATGACATAGCCACTCAAATAAACCGCCATGTCGTATTTTCGATCATCCCGCAGCAGTTCTGCCGACTGCAAGTATTCCCGCGCCGTTTTCCGCAGGTCGCTCCGTGTGATCATCAAATGCCTCCCTGCTTTTTATTTCGCTGCTGCGCCTATTATACCCGGCGGCGATGGTGCAAATAAGTATTTCTGCTCTTGACATCAGTAGTAGACATCTGCTACAATCGGGCGGAACCGTTAGTAGAAGGGAGTCTACTGCCCGCGATGCTTGGCTGGCTATTTTTAGACATGAACTCGTTTTATGCGTCGGTTGAGCAGCAGGAACACCCTTGCCTGCGCGGCAGGCCGGTCGCGGTGGTGCCGCTGCTGTCGGATGCTACCTGCTGCCTCGCGGCGTCGTATGAGGCAAAGGCGTTTGGGGTCAAGACCGGCACAAATGTCGCGGAAGCGAAGCGGCTGTGTCCCAATCTGTATATCATTGAAGCGAAGCATGACCCATACCGGGAGTATAGCCGGCGCATTCGGGCGGTGGTGGAAGATTGCCTGCCCGTGACCGAAGTGTGGTCGGTGGATGAAATGGTCTGCCGGCTGTGGGAAAATGAGCGGCAGCTCTGGGACGCGATACGATTAGCGGAACTTATCAAGACGCGGATCAAGGCCGAAGTCGGCGAGTGTATGCACTGCTCGGTGGGGCTGGGCCTGAACCCGTTTCTCGCCAAAGTGGCTGCCGAGCTTCAAAAACCGAACGGTCTGGGGGTCATCGGCGAAGACGATCTGCCGCACAAGCTGTACCGAATGACTTTAACCGACTTTCCCGGCATCAGTAAGGGCATGGAAGCGCGGCTGCACGCGGCGGGAGTTTTTAATACCGAACAAATGTACGCGCTGACGATAGAGCAGATGCGCCGGGTCTGGGGCGGTGTCGGCGGCGAGCGCTGGTGGCATCAGCTCCGGGGCCATGAGGTTGCTTTGCCGCCGGCGGTTCGGCGCTCGGTCGGCCACTCGCATGTGCTGGCGCCGGAGCTGCGGACCCCGGCGGGCGCAGAAGCCGTGGTCGGTCGCCTGCTGGAAAAGGCGGCGGAGCGGATGCGGCACTTGGGCTATCAGGCGCGGGGCGTCTCGGTTCATGCCCGGTCGGAAGACGGACGCTCTTGGGATGCCAAGCGGCGCATCACGGCCTGCGGGGACACATGGACGCTGTTCTCCGTGCTGACCTCTTTGTGGGAACATCCGTTCCCCTCTGTGAAGCAGGTCGGGGTCGTGCTGTACGACCTGCTGCCGTCGTCGCAAGTCACGCTGCCGCTGTTTGAGAGCGACACTCGGCGGCTGGAAGCGTCCCGCGCGGTAGACGGCATCAACCGGAAGTTCGGGCGCGGGACGCTGTCCATGGCGTCGGTCGTGCCGGTCCGTCACACGGCGGAAGACAAGATCGCGTTCGGCAAGATTGAGGAACTGGGGTAGCCCCCCCGCCCCAATTCTGGGGAGCCGGAATGGGAGAAGAGCCAAGCCGCCCGCGTTCTTCTCCGTATTGCTCCCCAGAATTGGGGGGCGTTTCCGGGTATTCTCACTTCATGCTTTTCTTAGGACTTGATTTGGCATGGGGCAAAAAGAATACCAGCGGCGGCTGCGTCGTTTCCTGCGCGGCTGACGCCGACAGCCGGGCAAGCATTCTGGAATACACCGAAACACTCGGCGATGACGACGAAATTATGGCCTGGATTAGCCGCTGGAACGAGACCGAGGAAGCGTGTCAGGACGGCCTGCTGCTCGGCATTGACGCGCCGCTTTTGGTGCCGAACGAGACCGGCAAGCGGCCGTGCGAAACGGAGTTGGGGAAGCGGTTCGCCAAGTTTCAGGCCGGAGCGCATCCGGCCAACCGGACGATCTTCGGCGGCGATGTGCGCGGGGAGCGGCTGGTGGAACGGCTGTCGGAGATTGGCATTTCGCATGACCCATACCTCCAAGCGCCGCGCCAGACGCCTACCCGGCAGGCAATGGAAGTGTTTCCTCACCCGGCGCATATTAGGCTGTTCGGGCTGGCAAAGACACTCAAATACAAGCCGAAGCCGAAGCGCAGCTACGAGACCCGGTGGGCCGCGATGAACGAATATGCCCGCCTGCTCCGCAGTTTGTCGCAGTTCGACCCGCCGCTCGACCTGCCTGCCCACTGGCCGCCTGCCGATGTCTCCGGCCTTATCGGGGCGAAGCTCAAGAGCTTGGAAGACGGCATGGATGCGCTTTCCTGCGCTTATGTTGTGCTGTGGTACTGGCGGCACGGCGCAGCAGGTGCCGAAGTGCTGGGGGATATGACTGGCGGCTATGTGGTGATTCCGCAAGCGCCGGGGTAGAATATCCCTATGACTCGCCCGTCCCTGCCGACCCTGCACACGCCGCGTTTGACGCTCCGCCCGCTGGCGGTCAGCGACACCGACGCGGTGCTGAAGATGATCCACGACTCGCGCCGGGAATTCTCCTGCTGGTTCGGCTGGACCGGCAGCAGCACGCGGGCGACGATCAAAGAATATATCCAGTCGGCGGAAGATGCGATGCTGCTCGGCACGGCCTGGCATTATGTGGTTTTGCTGTGGTCGGGAAAGCTCGTCGGCCGGGTCGGTCTGACGGTGATTGACACGGTAAACGCAAGCGCCGAGCTTGGCTATATGCTCCGCACCGACACCGAAGGGAACGGCGTGATGACCGAAGCCGCGCACAGCCTGCTGTCTCAGGCGTTCACGGCAGGCCGCTTCCACAGAATCACGGCGTTTGCCGACTGTGAGAATATCAAAAGCCAGGCGGTTCTGGCGCGGCTCGGCTTCCAGCGGGAAGGCTTAGTCCGCCACATGACCCGCCACCCGGAGCGCGGCTGGCGCGACCACTACGGCTACAGCCTGTTGGAAGGCGAACTGCGTGGCTGAACTCGACTTACTCGTGTGTGCCGCAACTTCGATGGAACTGGCCGCGTTCGGTCGCCTCACGCAGTCGCAGGACAGCTTCCTCACGGGCGTCGGTATCCCCCTCGCGCTGGCCCAGACGCTGGCAATCGCGGGGCGGCTACAACCAAAACGCATTTTGAACATCGGCATCGCGGGGACATACCCGAACAGCGGCCTATCTCTCGGCGACATTGTGACCGGCCAATCGGACATCTACGGCGATGTCGGCTTCGGTCTGTCCGACACGCCCGGCTTCCGCCACATCGGCGAGTCGGAGTGGGGCGCATTCTACCAGACGCCGCTGCCGCTGGCACAGTTCGCCGAGTTCCCGGCGGCTCACGCGGGCAACGGCTGCACGGTGAATAGCTGTACGGGAACAGAAGCCGTCGGGCGTCTACGGGAAACTCTCTTTGACGCCAGTTTTGAGACAATGGAAGGCGCGGCAGTCGCGCAGGCCGGGCAAACCCTCGGTATCCCCGTCTGCGAAATCCGCGCCATCAGCAACTTCGCGTCGGTGCGGGATATGCGGCCCGAAAACATTCGGCTTGCCCTTGCCAATCTGACGGCTTATTTTGACGCGCTCCGAAAGTAACCTTATGCCTAATCTCACCCTCGGCATCTCGCCCTGCCCGAACGACGTTTATATTTTCAGCGGCCTGCTGCTCGGCCAAACCCCAACCGATGGCCTGACATTCACCGTGGACTTTCAGGACGTAGAAACGCTGAACGACCGCGCCCAGTCCGGCGCGATAGACATGGTGAAAATCAGCTACGCCAATTATATCCACTGCCGGTCGCAGTACGACTTATTGGACTGCGGCGGCGCATTGGGGCGCGGCGTCGGCCCCTTGCTGCTGTCCAACGGCGGCGCATGGGACCCCGACGCCGAAGTCTTAGTCCCCGGTGAATACACGACCGCGAACTTCCTGCTGGACTTCTACGCCGGACGCCCCCTCCAAAAGCGCTTCCTGCCGTTTGACGCCCTCTACGCCGAACTCTTGACTATGCCGGGCGCACAGGGCGTCGTCATCCACGAAAAGCGCTTCACCTACGCCGCCGACGGCCTGCACCTCATCCAAGACCTCGGCGACCACTGGGAACACAAAACAAACTTTGCTATCCCCCTCGGCGCCATCGCCGCCCGCCGGACTCTCGACAAAGCGCACCTAGAAACTATTGTTCAGAGCAGCCTGCGCTGGGCTTACGCCCACGACGCCGAAGCATTCGCCCTCTGCCGCGAGTATTCGCAAGACTTGAACCCGGAAGTTGTCCGCGCCCATATACAGCTTTACGTCAATTCCTTTTCCGAACACATCGGCCCCGAAGGCCGCGCCGCCGTGGACTTCTTTTTAGAGAAGCAGCAGGAGTTTCTGCTGAACAAAGGCATAATCTGATGCAGCAACCACAAGAACCTAAAGATATGCCGCCAGAGTTTTATTCTTCTGGTTCTTTCATGTTTTATGCACTCTGGCTGCGAGGTCAAGGACGCGAAGAGGAAGCCGCGCAGGTTTTTCAGGAGGCTGCAAACCGCCGAAATACGCCCCAGGCATATTTTGGCCTGGGTGTGTCCATGCTTAATCAAGGAAAGTTTGAGGAAGCAATCGCGGCGTTTGAAGCAGCGGTTCAGTTTGATCCAGATCGGGCTTCTGCCTTCGATGGTCTTGGGCGGGCGCTGGACAAAGCGGGGCGTTACGACGAAGCGGTTGATAAGTTCAAGCAGGGCCTGAAGCTCAGTCCAAATTACTACGCGATTTGCATTCACATGGGAGATGCTTACAAGCATAAGGGCGATATGCAGAACGCAATCCGTTCATATCGGGAGGCCGCCACAGGTTATACGGAGAGAACGCCAGACGGTCATATTTGCCTCGGAAACGCCTTATTGGAAACTGGAAGCGTTTCCGAGGCATCCGAAATCTTAACTTCTCTGGTGGAGAACTTTCCCGATATGATAGAAGTTCATCTGAGTGCTGGGGATGCTTTTTTCGAGGCTGGTCGAACCGAGGAAGCACGGGTGAGGTGGCAGAGGGTGCTGGCAATTCGGGATGAGTTCAACGCTAAAGGATTAGGCGGTCAAGAAAACGATGATCTTGCTCAACAGGCGCAAT
Organism: Capsulimonadaceae bacterium; assembly: GCA_965277885.1. Classification (GTDB taxonomy): domain Bacteria; phylum Armatimonadota; class Armatimonadia; order Armatimonadales; family Capsulimonadaceae; genus JANXMY01. The sequence continues at coordinate 4,085,612 of CBDIDS010000003.1, forward strand.
CCCGGCTGGATGCCTCAGCCTGGTAATCGGCTCGAATTGGACATAATCGGCTCTAATCGGGTAGGATTGCGGACATGGAGATGGAAAAGCAGGTCGTGGCGCTGACGATCACGCCGGAGATGCTGCGGCTGATTGGGGAGCTGGACGAGTTCAAAGGCGCGTGGCGCTCGCTGCGGGCATTAGCCCCGGAGCGGCTGGCGGCGCTGCGGCACATCGCAACGATTGAAAGCGTCGGCTCGTCTACGCGCATTGAGGGCGCAAAGCTGAGTGACCGGGAAGTGGAGCGCCTGCTGGCGGGGCTGGACACGCACTCGTTCCGGTCACGCGATGAAGAAGAAGTCGCGGGATATGCCGAGGTCATGGAAACGGTGTTCGCGGGCTGGGAAGCGATCCCGCTGACCGAGAACCATGTCAAGCAGCTTCATCAGATTGTGCTTAAGTATAGCTCCAAAGATGTCCGGCACCGGGGCGATTACAAGAAGCTGCCGAACCATGTGGAAGCGTTTGACGCCGACGGCCATAGTCTCGGCGTTGTTTTCGCGACGACTTCACCGCTCGAAACCCCGTGGCGGATGCAGGAGCTGATTGAATGGACGCGCGAGGCTTTGAGCGGCGGCGTCTGGCATCCGCTGCTGGTTGTCGCGGTCTTCACCGTCTGCTTTCTGGCGATCCATCCGTTCCAGGACGGCAACGGGCGGCTGTCGCGGGTGCTGACGACGCTGCTGCTCCTGCGGGCAGGCTACGGCTATGTTCCCTACAGCTCGCTCGAAAGCGTGATTGAGGCGAGCAAAGAAGGCTACTACCTGGCCCTGCGCCGGACGCAGGGGACGCTGGCCCCTAATGCGCCGGACTGGGAACCCTGGACGCTGTTTTTCCTGCGGGCCTTGCAGCGGCAGAAGGCGCGGCTGGAAGAAAAAGTTGCCCGTGAACAGGTCTGGGGAACAGCCCTGCCCGCGCTGTCCGTGCAGATTTTAGGATTGGCGCGGGAACATGGTCGGATCTCGACGGCGCAGATTGAGACGCTGACCGGCGAGCCGCGCAGCACGATCAAGGCCCGGCTGAACGCGCTGGTGCAGGCCGGGCAGATCGCGCGTCATGGGCAGGGCCGCGCCACCTGGTACGCCCTGCCCTGACTGCGCCTACGCCGGAACGGCGTCGTAGACTTGGACGCGGCTCCAGAGGTGGTGGAAGTCGGCGATGAAGCGCTGGTGGTCGGGGTGGATTTCGTAGAGGTCGCGGGCTTCTTTGGTCTCGAACTCCATCAAAAGCGCAATGCCGTAGCTGTTGTCCACGACGGGATCGGGTGTGCCGGCGGGGAAGCCGATGTTCATGGTGACAATGCCGGGGATGTTTGACAGATAGCTGCGGCAGCCGTCGGCATTTTTCTGAGCGTCGTCCGGCTCGCCGTTCTCGCGCAGCCAGAAATAGACGCTGTGGTAATAGGGGGTGTTCACGGTGATTTCCTCAATGTTTAGTGGGTAGTCTCAATGCCAAGTATCGGCGGCAGCTCGGCCAGCGACCCGATGACGAAATCGGGTCTAACGTCCAGTGTGTCAGGCCAGGCTTGGTCCCGGTGCAGCCAGGCGGCAGGCATTCCGGCGGCGTGTGCGCCGCCGATGTCGGCGGCGGGGTTGTCGCCGACAAACAGAATGTTCGCAGGCGGGACGCCGAGGCAGGCGGCGGCGGCGTGAAAGATGGCCGGGTCGGGCTTTTTGACGCCGAAGGTTTCGGACACGAACAGGCAGGCCGTGCGCGTGTCCAAACCTAACGCTTCGATCTTGCGCCACTGCCGCGCCGACCCGTTGGTGATAATGCCGAACGGAATTTGGGCGCGGGCCAGCGCGTCCAAAAGCGCTTCCGTCTCGGCTTCGGGCGTGATATAGGTCAGAAACTCGGCAAAGAACGTTTCCACCGAGCGAGCGGGGATGCCGGGCAGGGCGGGGTACTGGGCGTGCAGATGCTCGAAGATAGCTTGTTTGGAGCCATAGCCGTTTTGGTCCAGCGCATGAACCGTCTCCCGGACGCCGGCGATTTCGGCAGGATTAGTCAGCCGCAGCGTGTCCCGCAGGTAAGCGTCCAGCCAGCCGCCGAACGCCGTCCGGCGGCTGTACAGCGTGTCGTCGAGATCGAAGAGCAGGCCGGCGAAGGAACCCACCCCGGCTCGTTCCTCGCCGACCCTCCCGAAACGGGAAGGTGAAGAGGCTGCCGATGATAAGCTAATCCGAAACTCATTGCCCTCCCGCTTCGGGAGGGTCGGCGAGGAACGAGCCGGGGTGGGTTCTGGTGGTGTAATCTCCTTCATGCGCCGTACCGCAGGGCGAGGTTCGCCAGCATGGTCATCCCGTAGGGCAGTGCGCCGTCGGAAAAGTTGTAGGTCGGCGTGTGCAGGGCGGTGACATCGGTGCCGACGCCGAGCCGAAACATGACGCCGGGGACTTGGCGCAGGTAGTACGCGAAGTCTTCCGCGCCCATGGTCGGCGTTTCTAAATAAGCCACGCCGCCGGGGGCGAGAACGTCTGCCCCGACTGCTTCGACAAGCGCCGTCAGAGCCGGGTCGTTTTCCACGACCGGCGGGCCGAAGCTGGTCTTAAACTCGTACTCGGCGCGAAAGGCCGCACAGATGCCCGCTGCGATCCGCTCCATCTTCGCCGGCATCTCGTCCCGCACGGCATTGGAGAGTGTCCGCACCGTGCCTTTGAGTTCAGCGACGCCGGGGATGACATTGTAGGCGGTCCCGGCATGGAACTGGGTGACGGTGACGACCACCGAGTCGAGCGGCGAGACTTCGCGCGACGCCAGCGTCTGCCACGCCGCAATAATCTGGCTGCCGATGACGATGGGGTCTACAGTCGTATGCGGGTAGGCCGCATGGCCCCCGACGCCTTTGATCGTCAAGTCAAACGTGTCCGCGCTCGCCATCATCGGGCCGGCGCGGTAGCCGATCTGCCCGATCTCTAAATTCGGCCAGCCGTGCAAAGCCACAATCGCCGCGACGCCGTCCAAAGCCCCCGCCGCGATCATGCCGTCCGCCCCGCCGACCGTTTCTTCCGCCGGCTGAAAGATAAACTTGACCGGGCCGGGCAGGTACTGGCGTACTTCTGAAAGCACCTGGGCCGTACCAAGCAAAGTCGCCGTATGCCCATCATGCCCGCAGGCGTGCATCACCCCGGCTCGGCAGGACTCGTAGGGGAGCCCGCTCGTTTCCTGGATCGGCAGCGCGTCCATGTCGGCCCGAAGCGCCAGCATCGGCCCGTCTGTCTTGCCCCGAAGCACGCCGGTCACGCCATGCCCGGCCAGCCCCGTCTGCACGTCGTCTAAACCAAAGGCCCGCAGGCGCTCGGCGACATAGGCGCTTGTCTGCTCCTCTTTGCCGCTGAGTTCCGGATTTCGGTGCAGGTGGTGGCGTGTTTCGACTATATCAGGTAAAATGCGGTCAACAACCGCCGCGACGGCGTTTTGGTCAAAGTTCGTGTCTGTCATGGCACTTAGTTCGGCATCGCCAGGGCGGGTTCCTGCGAGATGTTTGCCGATGCTGGGCCGTAAGAGCCACGGAATAAATTCCGTGGCTCAGATAGAACAGTGTCGCGGCGACACGGGACCCCGTAACCTCGGCTCCATAATCTTGCGTCGTCTCGCCGCTGTTTTTCGTCCGAGCCTCGGAATTTATTCCGTGGCGTCTTTACAATTCGCGTCAGAAAGCCAGCCGAAACAACCTATGTCCCAACCCATCGCCATCTATTACGAACACCCCGACTGGTTCCGGCCCCTGTTTGCCGAACTCGACCGGCGCGGAACAGAGTACGTCAAGATTGATGCCCGGCGGCACTTCTACGACCCCAGCCAAACAAAGCGAGAATACAGCGTTTTGTTTAACCGCATGAGTCCGTCGGCGTACCTGCGCTCCGACCATCCCGGCATCTTCTACACACTGGGCTACTTGGCACATCTGGAGCGGCTGGGAACGCGCGTCCTCAACGGCAGGCAGGCGTTCCAGGCCGAGACTTCCAAAGCCTTGCAGCTTACGCAGCTTGAGGCGCTGGGGCTGGGCTACCCGAAAGCGCGGGTCATCGGCGATCCCCACGCGGCCCCGGCGGCGTCCGATGGCCTGCGGTTCCCCGTTGTCGTCAAAGCCAACATCGGCGGCTCCGGCGCGGGCGTCGCTCGGTACGACAGCCGGGAAGAACTGGCGTCTGCGGCAGACACGGGCCAAATAGACCTCGGCATTGACGGCACGGCCTTAGTGCAGGAGTTCGTGCCGGCGCGGGACGGGCGCATCACGCGCGTTGAGACTTTGGGCGGCAAATACCTGTACGCCATCCATGTCTACACGACCGGCGAGAGCTTCAACCTCTGCCCCGCCGACATCTGCCAAACCGCAGACGGCAAAGAACTGGCCCGAAGCGAGGCGTCGGCGGCGGACGCGCCCAGAAACGGCCTGCGCGTGGATGGCTACACGCCGCCGCCGGATGTCATCGCAAACGTCGAGCGCATCATGCAGACCGCCGGAATAGATGTCGGCGGCATCGAATACATGATAGACGACCGCGACGGCAGCGTGTTGTATTACGACGTGAACGCCCTCTCAAACTTCGTCGCCGACGCTCCCAACGTCATCGGCTTCGACCCATTTGCGAAATTGGCAGATTACTTGGAAGAAGCGGCAAGCCGTTAGAACCATGCAATGAATTGCACGGCTATACGGCGCAGACGCCACGAAGTACCGCTTCGCGGCACTGGGAAATATCTTATTCTGAACCCCGCGAAGCGGGTGTTTTGTGGCCGAAGGCCGTGTAGCCGTGCCATTCATGGCATGGTTCCTAAGAATGTATCTCAAAACACGGCCCTAAAAAGCAGGCCGCGATAAACCGATAATGGCGGCATGATGCCACCTAATGAACCGAGTGTTGAAGCAAAGCCTGAACCGAAGAATGCTGATAAAAAGCCGTTGCCGACGATCTGGAACGTCCCCGACCCGCTCTGGGAGTTGATCGAGAAAGTCCTGACCGTCTACGACCCGCCTGCCAAAACAGGACGCAAGCGAAGCAATGAACGACTGGCCTTCGATGGCATCATCTACCGAATGCGGACGGGCTGCCAGTGGAACCACCTGCCTGCTGAGTTTGGCGATGACAGCAGCGTCTACCGCGCCTTCGCCCGCTGGGAGAAGAAGGCGATCTTCGACATTCTCTGGGCCGTCCTCTTGACCAAGTGCGACGACCTGCAAGGCGTGGACTGGCACTGGCAGTCCGCCGATGGCTGCCTGGGCAAAGCACGCGGCGTCCCCCAAAGCGGGGTCGGTAAAAAGGGGCGCAAGAGCAGTGCGTCGGCCCCAGTCCCTGCGACCGCAGCAAATCTGGCGTCAAGAGGAACTATTAGAAAAGCCTGCTGGTTGAGGGCCACGGCAGGCCCCTTGCAGCTTGCATCAGCGGGGCAAACGTCCCCGACACCAGTTTGCTGAAAGCGACGCTTGACGCGGTGGTCGTGGTGCGTCCGATGCCGACCACCGAGAAACCGCAGCACTTGTGCCTGGACAAAGGCTACGCTAATGCACCTGCCGAAGCCGTGGTTTTAGAAGCGGGCTATGTGCCCCACATCAGGCGCATCGGCGAAGAGAAACTCGACGTGCAGGGCGAGAAGACCCACCCCGCCCGCCGCTGGGTGGTAGAGCGCACCTTTGCCTGGCTGTCTCGCTGCCGTGCGATCTTGGTACGGTACGAGAAGCGGGCAGACCGCTATCTGGCGACCGTTAAACTTGCGTGTGCCTTGCTGTGGTTCCGACGCTGGCACGAACTTGACCCAACGCTTGCGTTTTGAGATACATTCTAAACGCATGGTTCTTAAACGCATGGTTCTTAAACGCATGCCGAAATCTGTATGGCTGCCGCGCTTGGAACATGGCCTGCCGGGGAATGATACAGGACTTTCACTACTTCAGAAAGGCCGAATGTCCATGAAAACTCAGAACTCTTCCCGCCCCCGCCTCACACGCGGCGCGGCTTCCCTCGCCGCGCTCGCTGCCGCCGCTCTGCTGTTTACCGGCTGCAACAGCGACAGCGGGCCGAATGTCAAGACCGATTACGACAAAAACGTCAACTTCGCCCAGTACCATACGTTTGCCTTCCAGCCGGGCCGCATTGTGACGCGCTTGGGAACGCCCGACCCAAATAACACGCTGGTAGCCGACCGCATCCGGGACGCCGTGGTGAACCAGCTTTCCGCCAAAGGCTTGCAGCTCAACACGCAGAACCCCGACTTGGTCGCCACCTATATCGCCGGGGCGAAAACGAAACAGGACATTGAAAGCATGGGACCGGACCCCTACAACTCACCCTATTTCGGCGGGCCGTTCGGGTTCCGCCGCGATGCGTTCTGGGGACCCGGCTACAATCAGTTCTACACCACCACCTACACGCAGGGAACGCTGATTCTCGATTTGATTGACCCGCACACCAAGCAGCTTGTCTGGCGGGCCTACGTTTCCGGACCGGTGGACAACCCCGACCAGAAGACGGTCAACAATGCCGTCGCCGCCGCACTCAAAAACTTCCCTCCCTCGCCGAAGTAACAGAAGGGTACCGCCCTCTCACAGCGATCAGAATTTTGCGATGTTGGAGGGCAGACCAACCCGCATAAAAAAGCGAGCAAACGCCTGTGCAAAATGCTCCCAATAGGGTGATTGCAGCCGCGCTCGTTGTCCCGCCTGTTCCGCTTGAGCCGTTAAGTAGCCGACTGGGAGGCTGTAAATCTGGCGGAAATCTACCGCAAGGCAATCCTGGTTCACTTCAGGGCCGGCAAGCCCCGCCAGAAGATGCAGACCTTCAACCCGGCCTTGCCGCACTGCCTCCCAGCGACCTTTCGCCCGGAACTCAGGATTTGCTTCTTCCCATGCGGCAAGCGGATAAAGAGGGCAAACGGCGACAAGAGGCGCTTTGCCATTTTCAAGATCACAGCTTTGCGTTAGAACGATGACGCTGCGGATTTCTAAATCTAAAGTGACACCCTCACCCTCAAGCGGAAGTGACAAGCTCACCCTCAAGCGGATTGAAGTTTGGGAGAAGTATCGGAATATAACAGTCGTCCAACAAGTCGCCTTGGTTCAAAAGGGACCGTCTACGAACTGCCACCATGAATTGGCGAAACCATTTTGGATTGCCATACAGGCCACCTACCCGCTGGAAACATCTTCATAATGTGTCGGCTTGCCGGGCCTAATCGTTCGTATCCGCGCTTGAACGCGAATGCTGCTTTTCGCGGCCACGCCTTGATACTGCCATTCAGAATCGGTGTCTGCTTCCTGCACATCTGCCGGCTGAGAGGCAGGATTATCCTGCTGAGGCGTCGAAAGTGGAGGAAAGATGGTTTGGCTCATTGGATTGCCTTTCGGACTGCCGGGCTTGGGGTGGAAGGGCGCGGGCGGCTGCCGTAAATATAAAACACCAGGGCGGCGGCTTGGATGCCGGCGAGGCTGAACTTGGCCCAGTGAGGAAGCGACGAGTGCGAAACGTTCCCCTCCAAAATGCCGGCGATGATCCACAAGGGAACCGTGCCGACCATCATCTTGCAGGCGTCCCGGCCATTCGCGATCAGCGCGTCTTTGCGCGAGTACGGGCCGGGAGCGATCAAGGCCCAGCCGGTCAACAGCCCCGCCCCGCCGCAGATAAAGGTCGCCGACAGCTCGCAGACCCCGTGCGGCAGCAGGCCCGCCCACATCGAAGGCAGATGGCCGGTCGGCTGGACCACGGCGGTCAAGGCCCCAATCATGGTGCCGTTCTGGAACATAAAAATGATCGGCAAAATCAGCGTGATGCCGGTCGCGAACGCCATGATCCCGACCTGCGTGTTGTGGGTCATCAGCGACGACGAAAACAGAACACCCTCGCCGAGCGGGACGTCGCCCTTGTCCGCCCCGCCGCTTTTCCAGAAGTCTACCGCGTCCCGGAGCTGGTCCGGGAAATACAGGCTTAACTGGGTGGGATCTCGATGGACGATCAAATAGGCGAGCAGCGCCCCGATTAAGTTCAGCGCGATTGCTGCCAGCACGAACGGCATCCGGCGCCGCAAAGTCGCGGCCAGGCCATAAGCGAAAAACCGCCCCAGCCGGGACCAGCCGCCGGATTCTTCGGCGTAAATGACCCCATGCGCGTTGCCGACCAGCTCATTCAGGTACAATATCAGATTAGGGTTCGCGCCCTGCGCCCGCGCAAACGCGAGGTCCGCGGCGGCCCGGCGGTACAGCGAGCCGAGAGCCGGCAGCTCCTCGCGCGACAACTGCTTGAGGCCGCCGTTTTTGGTCCGCTCAACGATGACGGACAGCTTTTCCCAGCCCGCCCGCTTGCCATTAATAAATGCGCGTTCGTCTATTGCCATAACCCAATTATACCAGTCGAGACTTACCTATGTCACGCGAAATTTTAGTCGTCACGCCGGAAAATATCGAGATCGAATACGAGCTGGCCGGGATTGGCTCCCGCTTTCTCGCCAACATCCTCGACTCCCTCTTTCAATGCGCCATTTATCTCGCGCTCTGGATCGTCGCGCTGGTTCTCCTGGCCCTCATCGGCCTGAGCGCCAGCGCGTTTTCTAAAAGTTTAGGGGCGTTCTTCGCCGAGGCCGAGATCGCGCTGGCGCTCATCGCCGCGTTTGTCATTTTGTGGGGCTACTTTATCTGGTTTGAGACCCGCTGGAACGGGCAGACGCCGGGCAAGCGCCAGATCGGCCTGCGGGTCATCCGGGATGGCGGCTACCCGATCAATGTCTTTGCCGCCATTATTCGCAACTTGATTCGTATTGTGGACGGAATGCCGATTGTGGCGCTGGTTTTAATCTCCCTCGGCGTGTTCGGCCACCAGCCGGGAATGGCGGCGCTGGGCGGCCTGTGCATCTTATTACCCGTGCTGTGCCTGTTGATGTCCAGTCGCTACCAGCGCATCGGGGACTTCGTCGCGGGGACCATGGTGGTCAAGCAGCGGGCGCCGCGCGTCCCGACCCTCGAAGCGCTGGCCCCGCCCCCGCGCGTCCTGCCGGAGCATCTTGCCGCCTACGCACTGGCCGACATCGGCCGCCACGTCTACGAGATGTCCGTGCCGGAATACCGGGCCGTCCGCCATTATATTGACCGCCGCTGGCAGCTTCCCCCGCAAATCCAGCAGACCGCCGCCATGCGCCTCGCCGTCCCGCTCATGCAGCGCCTCGGCATTGTCCCCCCGGCAGGAGTGATTTCCGTCAACTATGCTGACTTCTTAGAATACCTTGCCGTCGCGTTTGAGCAGTACCGGGGCGTGAAATAGAAAGACGATCATGAAACCTCTGATGCTCTTCGGTATTTGCTGCCTGTTAGCGGCTTCGGCTCATGCTGCTCCCGTTTCTGTCAAAGCAGATGTTGTGCCGTCTTGGTTCCGAGAAAACCCCGCAAAGCCGTATGCTATTCTCAATGCCGCTAAGTATCTCACCGATCTCAAAGCCGTCGTTTACTTGGGTGAGCAATGGCATACGCTGGGAGGTCGTCTGGAAGACACGCAAGGCCATCCTCTGCCTTTTTGCCGTCTGACGATCAGCGATTACGGCTTTCGCTCTTACAACGCCAATCTTCGTACAGATGCTAATGGATATTTCCTGGTTTATAGTCCCTATAGGCTCAACGGGTGTACGTTTAGCGCGATACCGGGATATCCGGATACAGAACTTGCCAGCCGCTATGCGGCCTCACAAAACGATGTGAAGACCTGTACCCTTTTGCCGCTTTATCAGACAACGGATCGTGCCTTCTACCGCCTGACCATAGACGGACACAGCAAATACGGTATTGCTGGTTTCGAGAAGTTCAGCCATGATTTTGATGCTGATCTTACAAAGCAGGAACAGCTCAATGAAGCGCCTGCTCTGCCGGATCAAGGTGACGGCAAGATTCACGGCCCTGGAATCGTTATCACAACGACTTACCCTTTACGCTTGATTGACGGCAAGGGGCAGCCGCTCAAGCACGCCCTGATCAGTCTAGGCGTTTTCGGCATTGGCGCAGCTTTGACAGATAGGAATGGCCGGGCGTCATTTACAGAAACGGTTGAGGATACCACAATCAAAGAAAGCGGCTATCGCCGTGTTCTGATGATCAATGCTCCCGGCAGCAGCTTTGGGCCGGTTTCGGTCACTCTCAACCCGGAAACAACGACAACCATTAAGCTTGAGAATCCGGCAACGGTCAAAGGACAAATAAGAGACGTTGACGGCTTACCGGCATCAAAGTATTTGACGATCTCTTACCTTTCTCCATCTCTTTCCACAAGAGGTTCAAGTTCTTTCGGGCCGCATATTGTTTCCCATTCCGACGGCACATTTAGCTTCTCGCGGATATTGCCGAATCAACCTTTCAGAATCACCGGCAATGATTCCGGCTGGCAGACAACCCCCGCTGTTCCTATTGAAAGCCCGGTGTTGATACTTAAACCTGGGCAGACTTATCCCAATATCCACCTTCAGTCTGTGCAGCCGGCCGCCCTACGAGGGATTGTTACCAATATGGCGGGACAGCCCTTGATGGTCGGGCGAGGAGCAGACCAGTCAGATCCAAACCACATTGATTTAACGCTGCTGCTTCCCGATGCTCCCGCCAATCCTGACTATGGTGGGCATATCGGTGAGTTCAGCTTTGAGTTTCCGCGTGAAGTCGTTTATGAGGGAACCGGAACCTGGGTTTGGGGTGATCCGGGGCCAAGCTTTGGATTTAGCGGGATGGGTGCAGGCCCATTTCGCCTGCGTACTAGATCTGAAAATTACGAGACATACTTGTCAGAACCCATTTATATGAAGCCGGGCGAGCTGCGCTTCTTCAGGATCGTACTGCGTCCAAAAACGGTGACGGAAAAATCATCAAGAAAGAGTTCGTTATGAAAAAACCAATCTTTTGCCTGGGCCTGTTGCTCGTGTGCCTGCCGCCCTGCGCGGCTCAAACCAAGAACACTCCGGCTCGTCTGCATTTCAGTCCGCGCCGGACGGCGCTGCACACGCCCACGCCCAAGCCGAAAGCAGCACTGCGCCCTGTCATCGGCGGCCCGTTTTCCGACGTGCCGAAGGACCACTGGGCGGCAGCCGCCGTCGAAACACTGCGTCAGCGCGGCATTGTGGTCGGGTATCCGCCGAGCAAATAGCAGATGGAAAGAACACGGGGCTGAACCCCCATGCTTCAAATAGCAAATTCCCGCCTTCGCGGGCGAAGAAACCCGACAAATACATCTTCTGCCCGCGCCCCTCCGGGTAGCCAGTGCAAAGGCGGGGAATTGCCCTTCAAAGCACGGGGGTTCAGCCCCGTGTTCTTCCCGTGTCCTTGTTTCTTGGATTGACGCATCGGCTTCGTTCTAAGGTATAATAGACGGCACCATGCGAATACTCATCACAGGCGCGGCGGGAATGCTTGGAACCGATGCCCGGCGGATCTTCACGGAGCAGGGGCATCATGTCTTTCCCACCGATGTCGGCCCGGCGGCGACGGGCGGCATCGTGCCGCTGGACATCACGGATCTTTCTGCCGTGCGGACGCTGTTCGCCGAATTGCAGCCCGAATTGGTGTTTCACGGCGCGGCTTACACGAATGTGGATGGCTGCGAGCGGGACCCGGATTTGGCATTCAAAGTCAACGCGCTGGGAACGTGGGCGGTGGCAAGCGCGGCGGAAGAAGTCGGCGCGGCTTTAGTCGCCATCTCGACGGATTTTGTCTTTGACGGGACCAAGAAGACGCCGTATACCGAGTTCGACGCGCCGAACCCAATCAGCCAGTACGGGGCATCGAAGCTGGCCGGCGAGAACCTGGCCCGCGCGGCCTGCCGCCGCTGCTATGTGGTCCGAACGTCCTGGCTGTATGGGGTCCACGGCAAGAACTTCCCGTACACGGTGATCAATTTGGCAAAGACCAAGCCTGAGCTGCCGATTGTCGCCGACCAGTACGGTACGCCGACTTACACGGTGGATTTGGTGAACGCGATCATCGAGATTTTGTCTGCCGGGCTGTACGGCGTGTACCATGTCAGCAATTCAGGGGAGACTAACTGGGAAGGCTTTGCGAAAGCCATTCTTGCCAAAACGAACTTGAACAGCATTCCTGTCACGCCGATTACGTCGGACGACTACGCCCAGCGGTTCGGCTCGCCGACCAAGCGCCCCGCCTACAGCGTCATGCGCCATTATGCACTGGAGCTGATGGGCCGGGACACTCTGCGCCCCTGGGAAGACGCTCTCGATGCGTTTCTAATCTCGGCGCGGGAACACGGGAAGATTTAGGATAATGCTATGCCTATTGACCGAACGACGAAGGTGCTTCTGGCGCTGATTATAGTGGCTTTGTGCGCCCTGTTAATACGCGGAGAAGCGACGCCCGCTTTGGCTCAGTCTCGGTCCGCCACGGCTGACAATCCCGCCATCACATTCCTCGGCCCGAATGGTACGATGGCTTATGTCGTCTCTGGCGGCGTGATCAGTTTTTGGGAAGTGGACACGGTGAACGGCAAGTCGAAACTCGTGATGTACGACTCGAAGCCGTTGCCATCAAAATAGTTAAACGAAAAATGCCAAAACGAACTTATATGCTTCTTTTAGAGACGATGGTGGAACCGGCGCAGACACTCTTCTGTCTGCGCCGCGTAATTGGGAGCCTCTGGATACGCCCATAATTCGCGCCGATTTTTGTTCACGAAGAGGACTCCCATGACCGAAGTATATGACACCATCGAAACCAAGATCATCGAAACTAAGACCGAGCCGAAACCCGACTACAGCCAGACGCTGAATATCCCCAAGCCCGATACCAAAAACCCGGACGGCCTGGATACCAACCCCGCCTCTATCCCGCAGCGGGCGAATCTGCCGAAGCGCGAGCCGCAAATTTTAGAGTTCTGGAAGACGCAGCGCGTCTACGAGAAGTCCCTGAAGCCGCGCACAGCCCTCGGCACGTTTATCCTGCACGACGGGCCGCCGTTCTCCAATGGCAATATCCATATCGGCCATGCGTTCAACAAGATCTTAAAAGACGTGACGACCAAGTTCCGCTCCATGGAAGGCTACTCGGCGCCCTTTGTGCCGGGCTGGGACAACAACGGCCTGCCGATTGAAGTCTTAGTCGCCAAAGAGTTCCGCGAGAAAAAGGAAACTCCGACCCGCATGGAAATCCGCCGCCGGTGCCGGGAAGTGGCGACGGAATGGGTCGGCAAGCAGTCCGAGCAGTTCCAAAGATTAGGCATTCGCGGCAACTGGGCGCATCCTTATCTGACGATGTCGCAGCAGATGGCCGCGAAAGAGCTGGATGTGTTCGCCGAAATGGTGGACAAAGGCTATGTCTACCGTGGCCTGCGGCCCGTTTACTGGTCGCTGGTAGACGAAACCGCGCTGGCCGACGCCGAGATCGAGTACGCGGACCGCACCGACCCGTCCATCTATGTCCGCTTCCCCCTGCGCTCCGACCCCGACGGCGTGTTCGGGACCGATGCCAAAACCGCCGACTGCTGCACGGTGATCTGGACCACGACGCCCTGGACCATCCCGGCCAATGTCGCCGTCGCTGCCGGGCCGACCATCAGCTATGTCGTTGTCGCCCATAACGGCAGCCGCTACTTGGTGGCCGAAGACCGTCTGGGCGCGACAATGGCCGCCGCGAACTTCACCGGCTGGCAAGTGGTCAAGACCGTCAAGGGCCGCGACCTGGCGAACTTGATCTTCCAGCACCCGCTGCCGACGATCCAGCGCGGCTCGCCGCTCGTGCTGGCGGACTATGTCACGACCACCGACGGCACAGGGATGGTGCATACCGCGCCCGGCCACGGCAAAGACGACTTTCTCACGGGCCAAAAGTACCACCTGCCGACTTTGCAGGTTCTCACGGGGGACGGCTACTTCAACGACGAGGCCGGGCCGGAGTTTACGGGCCTGAAGCTCGGCCCCGGCCAGGAAAAAGTCATGGAGCGGCTGGCCGAAGCCGGGGCATTGCTGGCGCGTGAGGAGATCTTTCACTCGTACCCGCACGGCTGGCGCTCGAACGACCCCTTAGTTTACCGGGCCACGGTGCAGTGGTTCGTCTCGATTGACAACAAGGGGCATCGTGAGAAGTGCCTGAAAGCCATTGACGGCGTCCGCTGGTTCCCGGAAGAGTCCAAGAACCGGATTGAGGCGATGGTCGGCGGCCGCCCCGACTGGTGCATCTCGCGCCAGCGGGCCTGGGGCATCGGCATTCCGGTCTTCTACGCCCAGCCGTCGGGGACGCCGCTTTTGACCAAAGACTCCATCGGCTATGTCCGCGACCTGGTGCTGAACGAAGGCACCGACGCCTGGTTTGAAAAGCCCGTAGACCAAATCCTGCCGGAAGGCTACGCGCACCCGGAGACCGGCGAAACCGAGTTTGTCAAAGAAACCGACATCTTCGATGTCTGGTTTGATTCGGGTTCCACCTGCCGCACTGTCTTAGAAGAGTGGCCGGAGCTGTCTTATCCCGCTGATGTCTACTTAGAAGGCGGCGACCAGCACCGGGGCTGGTTCAACTCGTCGCTGATGATCGGCGTCGCCACGAAAGGCGAAGCGCCGTACCGGCAGGTCATCACGAACGGCTGGACTTTGGACGAGACCGGCCGCAAAATGTCCAAGTCCAAGATGAACGGAGTCGCCCCGCAGGTTGTTGTAGACAAGTACGGTGCGGACGTTCTGCGCCTGTGGGTCGCGTCGTCGGACTACTTCGCCGACGTGCGGGTAGGGGACGCCATCCTAGAACAGACCGCGACCTCGTACCGGACGCTCCGAAACACGCTGCGCTTTACGCTCAGTAACTTGTACGACTTTGATCCAGCCCTGCACGCCGTCCCATTGGACAAACTCGAAGAAATTGATCTCTGGGCCATGCACCGCCTGAACGAAGTCGTGAATAAGTGTGTTCAAGCGTATAACGTTTATGAGTACCCGCGCGTCGCCCAAACTCTGCTGTCGTTCTGCGCCCAGGATTTAAGTGCGTTCTACTTAGACGTTCTGAAAGACCGTTTGTATTCGTTTCGGCCCGGCTCCCGTGAGCGCCGCTCGGCCCAGACCGTCTTGTTTGAGATCACAAGCTGCCTGGCGCGTCTTCTGGCTCCGATCCTGTCGTTCACGGCGGAAGAAATCTGGCAGAAGCTCTCCATGCCCGACAAGCCTGTCTCAGTCTTATTGGCTGCCCTGCCGTCTTACCGCGTCGATTTACGCAATCGCGAGCTTGAAACGCGCTGGGAGCCGATTTTGATTGCCCGCGAACAAGTCAACAAGGCGCTGGAAGGCACCAAGAAGCGGCTGGAGATCGGCATCACGCTCACGGCGGACGCGGAAACTTATGCGGACCTGCACCCGTATTTAAGCCAGCTGCCCGCGCTGTTTTTGGTTTCGCGCGTCACCCTGCGAAAGTCAAAAGTGCCGGGACTACAGATTGAAAGCAACGGCCCCGCGCCCGGAACCCGCTGCGCCCGCTGCTGGGTCGCCGTCTCGGACGGCGGCGACGATCCCGCCGCATTCTGCGCCGCCGGCTGCACCCGAAGCTGGCTGGTGTCCACCGACGGCGAAGTGGCGTCAAGAAGATTGGTTTAGGAACCCACCCCGGCGCAAGCGCCGATACGCAGTAATGCGTAGCATACCCTCCCGAAACGGGAGGGTGAGGAGTTCAGAAGAAGACATTGACGTTTGTGTCCTGCTCTTTACCTTCCCGTTTCGGGAGGGTATGCTACGCATTACTGCGTATCGGCGCTTGCGCCGGGGTGGGTTCCATATTTAGGAAAGGCCGCACATGACCGAAGACAAAATCGCCCACTTTAAGCAGATACTTCTCGACGAAAAGACGCGCCTCGAAACAGTGCGCGAAGAATACGCCGGCCCGGACCGTGAGGACACCGAGGAAGGCGCCGCCGGTGATCTGTCATCCGTAGACCCGAACGACCCCGCCGACGAAGGGACTAATCTGTTCGACCGGGAGCGCGACCGGGCGGCGATCGGCAACATGGACCGGATGCTGGTCAAAGTCAACCGGGCACTCGCCAAGATAGACGAAGGCACCTACGGCCTCTCGGATATTGACGGCACGCCTATCCCGGAAGCCCGGCTGGATGCGCTGCCCTATGCGAACATCACCGTGGAACAGTCGGAAGACACGATGGAAGCAGTGTAAAGATTTAAAGTGAATCAAAGTAAAGGTTTACAGGCCCTGGGGGTGGAGTATTGAGCCGCTGGGCCGTTTATAGTCTCGCGCTTCTCGTGCTGCTGGCCGATCAAGCCTCGAAAGCCTGGGTCGTGCGGACGTACCTGCGCTGGCCGGAAGACGACCTGGTGCTGATCCCCGGCTTTTTCTCGCTGTCGTACAATGTCAACACCGGCGGTGCGTTCGGCATTTTCCAGCAGGGGACGCTGCTGCTGGCCCTGGCGGCGGCCATTGCCGCCGTGGCGATTGTGACGTATACGCTCCGGGCGCAAATGCCCCTGCCGAAGCTCTTAGCCGTCGCGCTGGCCCTGCCGCTGGGCGGGGCGGTCGGCAATCTTGTAGACCGGGTGCATCTGCACCATGTCGTAGACTTTCTCGCGGTGTACGCCGGGCCGGAGCGGCGCTGGCAGTTCCCGATTTTCAACGTCGCCGACAGCGCCATCTGCATTGGGGTCGGCCTGCTTGCGCTGTACTACAGCCGCCAGCCGTCGCCGTCCGTCAAGCCGCTCGCGGTGAAAGAATAACCATGTTTCCTGTTCTGTTCCATGCCGGGTCATTTGTCGTCCATACCTACGGCGTCGTGCTGATGCTGGCGTTTCTGGTTGCGCTGGGCCGTGCTTACACCGTCGCCAAGCGGCAGGCGGACCCGACGCTGCCGCCGGACAGCATTCTGGATGTCGGTATTTGGATGATCGTCATCGGCGTTCTCGGTGCACGTTTGATGTTTGTCGTCATCGGCTGGCATGACTACAGCCGCGCCCCGGACTTCCCCGGCAACCTCTTCAAAGTCTGGGAAGGCGGCCTGTCGTTCCATGGCGGCTTGTTCGGCGGCATCGCCGCGCTGATCGCTTATTGTTTGATCAAGCGCATCTCCATCCTCAAAGTCGCCGATTTGTTTGCGCCGTCCGTGATGATCGCCTACGCCATCGGGCGCGTCGGCTGCTTCCTCAACGGCTGCTGCTACGGAGCGCCGACAAATATGCCCTGGGGCGTGCGCTTTTTTGACGACGGCCGCTGGACCCCGCCAAGCCATCCGACACAGCTCTACGCGACGGCGCTTGCGACCCTGTTCTTTATCGGGCTGGTTTATGTGGAGCGTCACCGGCGCTATCTCGGTCAAGTAGCCTGCTGGTTCCTGCTGGGGACGGCCACCGAGCGGTTCATTATGGAGATCTGGCGAGCCGGGACAACTTCCGATGTGGTCAGCGTCGGCCCGATCCACTTCCTGACCGACGTGCAGTGGCTGTGCCTCGGCATCTTCAGCATCGGCCTGATCGGCATGGCGATCCTGCGTCGCAAATACCCGGTCCCGCCTGTCAGCTTGCCCCCCTCGCGGCCTGTGGAGGCCGTTGCCCATTGACTGAAACACTGCACATCAAAGACGACGAAAGCGACATCCGCCTGGACGTGTTTGTCGCCGAGCGCCTGCCGCACCTCTCCCGCGCTCATGTCCAGCGCCTGATTGCGACCCAGGCCGTGCTGGTCAACGGCAAGGCCGGCAAGGCCGGCTACCGGACCCGCTTCGGCGACGAAGTCGTCGTGGCCGTCCCGGCCGCCCGGCCATTGGAAGACGTGCAGGCCGAAGACATCCCCTTAGATATTGTCTATGAAGATGCCGACGTGCTGGTCGTCAACAAGCAAAAAGGTCTGGTCGTCCATCCCGCGCCCGGCGCGGAGTCGGGAACACTTGTCAACGCACTTCTGGCTCACGCCGGTTCCAATCTTTCCACGCTCGGCGGGGTGATCCGGCCCGGCATCGTGCATCGCCTGGACAAAGACACATCGGGGTTATTGGTGGTCGCCAAGAACGACTTCGCGCATGAGCGGCTGGCGAAGCAGATCCACGACCGGACGGCCGTTCGCAAGTACCATGCGCTGCTCTGGGGGCGCGTCCCGTTCAAGCACGCGGTCATTGACGCACCGATTGGCCGCCATCCCGGCGACCGAAAGCGCATGACGGTCTTGGAGCAGGGGGGATCGAGCCAGGAAGATCTCGCCCAGGGGGTCCGGGAGGCCGTGACCGAAGTGCGCCTTTTGGAGCATCTGGCCGAGTTTAGCTGGACCGAAGCCATTTTGCAGACAGGCCGGACGCACCAAATCCGCGTTCACACCGCGTTTGCCGGGTATCCGGTCGTCGGCGACGGCACTTATGGCGGCCTGCGAAAAGTCAGCGCGGATTTGTTTCGGGGCGCACCCCTGCAAACCTTGAACGGCCTGCTCGGTCATCTGCACGGCCAGGCCCTTCATGCCCATTTCCTGAGCTTCGACCATCCGCGCACCGGCCAGCGCTTGCAGTTCCACGCCCCCCTGCCCGGCGAAATCGGCGATCTGCTCGACTTCCTGCGGCGTCTAGACGAAGCGTTCGAGTTTTAGGCAATAGGCAGACAAGAACAGGGCGAACACAAGGTTCGCGCCCTACGGGCCGAAATGAGGCCATATCGTAGGGTGCGAACCGTGTGTTCGCCCTTCCTGTCTTCACTGAGGTTAGTGCTTATCCGAGTTCTGCGCCTGATTCCGCTTTTCGTGCCAGAGCGAATAAAACACGACGCACAGCGTCAGGCAGATGGACAGGACGGAAATGATGAGAGAGACAAATCCTTGATGCGGCATGATGGTTTCCTTTATGGGAGAGAAGCGAGATAAGACCAGAACTCCGGCGGCAGGTCGCCGACGGTATAAAATGAGCCGGTGACGCAGATTAAATCGCCCGGCCCGGACTGCGCCAGCGCCACGCCGACGGCGTCGGCAACGCTGCTGTCTACAATGGCAACCTCCGCGAAACCCAGCGCTTTGGCCGCTTCGGCGACTTCCACCGCAGGACGCGGACGGAACGCAGGCTGGGTCGCGATCAGCCGGACGGGGCGCAGCGCCGCGAGCGGCTGTAGAAACGGCTCCGGGGCATGGTTCCGGGACAAACCAACTACCAGCGTCAAAAGCCGGGTGTCCGCGCCATGCTGCTCCCGCAGAGCCGAAGCCAGCGCCAGCGCCGAAATCTCGTTGTGCGCCACATCCAGCACGACAGTCGGACGCTCCCGAACTTGTTCCAATCGGCCCGGAACCCAGGCCGTTTCCAATCCCTGCCGCGCGGCCTCGTCCGAAATCTCCGGCCCGCCGGAGTCTGTGATCGCATCCAGCGCCGTCAAGGCCGCCGCTGCATTCAGCGCCTGAAACGCTCCTTGCAGCCGCAGATGCAGACCCGGCAGCGTTCGGCGCGGCGTCGTCAGCGTCAGCCCCTCTGCGTTCAGCTTCGGAGGCGCAACAGCCAGCAGCGGCGCAGCGTTCTCGCGGCAGACACGCGCAATCACGTCCCATGCTTCGCCGCCAACCGGAACCCCGGTAACACATGGGATGCCCGGCTTGACGATGCCGGCCTTTTCCCCGGCGATCGCTCCCAGTGTATCCCCCAAAAGCTCCGTGTGGTCCAGGCCAATGTTTGTAATAGCCGTGACCAATGGCTTTCGGACAACGTTGGTCGCATCCAGCCGTCCGCCGAGGCCGACTTCCAGCACGGCGTAATCCACGGCCTGCTCGGCAAAAAAGCACAGGCCGACCGCCGTTTTCAGCTCAAACTCGGTTGTGGGTCCATGCTCCGTTTGCTCCAAGTCTTCAACATGCGGCGCGATCTCCGACACCCAGCGGGCAAAGTCGGGACGGGAGATCATCACGCCGCCGATTTGGATGCGCTCGCGGACATCATACACATACGGCGACAGGTACATGCCCACGCGGTATCCGGCGGCTTGCAGAACACGCGCCGCCATCGCTGTGGTAGACCCTTTGCCCTTCGTTCCTGCGATATGGACCACCCGTAGATGCTCCTGCGGATCGCCCAGCCGGTGCAGCAGGGCAGAAAACCGCTCATTGCCCAGCTTCACTCCCAGCCGCAGCCGCCCGTCGAGGTACGCCAGCGCGTCATCATAGTCCATACGCAAAACTCATCTGCCCAAAAGTATACCCGGCCCAGCTTCAAGTTTGCCATCCCTCTTGACAGACTCACAAAGTTTTGAGTATACTTACGCCGTTGCTGCCCCTTCGGAGGCGGCACTGCCGACATGGCTCAGTGGTAGAGCAGCTGTTTCGTAAACAGCAGGTCCGCGGTTCGAATCCGCGTGTCGGCTTTCTCACACTCTTTATCTGTAATCCGTTTGCCTTGCCGCTATTGACAGATCGTTAATAACAAAGAGGTGAAATGGGCACAGCTGTCATCCGCTTTTCTCCCTTTCATCCTGGTTTACCCTGGCTCACAGTTCGTTTCAACCGACGTTTTTGCTCAAACTTTGATTTGGGACAAGGCGTTCCACGAACTTCGTATTCCCCTTGAAGCGTCCGGCTGCACGGCAGCAGCAAGGCGGTCAGGGCAGCCATTTCACAGCCCGTTCGTATTTGGAGCGCCTGCAACAATCGCTGAACTGCTGAATGGCCTGCCGAAGTTTATCTCGCCTCAACGTCACAGCGAGAAAGACAAGTCCCGAAACAAGCACAGAAAGAAGAAAGCGTCTCACCTTAAAAGATGCCGATCCATTGTCTTGACAAGGGAGTCCGCTCTACTGTATGGCTCCCCAGAACAGGAAGCGAAATTGGTCTCGTAATCTGCAAAAAACCGTGATATAATAGTAGCAATAGTTACAAGACGAGAGCGATCCTCTGCAATTCTTCCTCTGCGATTTTTCCTATGCTGCAAAATTACAGTTTACAAAAACTAAAAACCTCCCCGGCGCTGGCGCTGTTTGGGAACCGCAGCTTCCGGCTGCTCTGGCTGGCTCAGATGACCTCTACCCTGGGTGACTGGGCGCTGGCGATTGTCGTTCCCGTGACCGTCTACAACGCCACACACAGCAAGAGCGCTCTCGGTATCTCGTTCATCTGCGGCACCCTGCCGACGCTGCTTTTCTCGCTCCTCGGCGGGGTGCTGGCCGACCGCTGGCCCCAGAAGCGGACGATGATCGCCGCCGATATTGCCCGCGCCGGTGCAATCCTGCTGCTTCTGCTCATCTCAAACATGAAGCGCTTCGGGCCGCATGACCTCGCACTTTTCTACACCGTTTCGTTTCTCGTGGCATCGTTCTCCTGCTTCTTCGCTCCTGCCCGGCAAAGTCTGATGCGGATGATCGTGCCGAAGGCCGATCTGATGCAGGCGAACAGCCTTACCTTCACCGGCGTCCAAGCGTGCGGCTTGCTTGGTCCGGCAATCGGTGGACTGCTGCTGGCGCTGACGACCCCGAAAAGCGTGTTCGTGTTCGATGCCGCCACTTTTGCCGTGTCGGCCTGCCTGATTGGGATGATCGCGTTGGATGCGTCTCTTGTGCCGCCGCCGCGCAAAGTTCCGCGTGGACCGAAAGGGGTTTGGCTGGACGCCCACGAAGGAATTTCCTATGTCGCAAAGAGTCCGATTCTGCGCCCGGCCCTTGTCATGCTGCTGACCGCCGTGACGGCGTCCCAAATCACAAACACGCTGGAGTTTCCGTTCGTGCGTGACCTCTGGCACGGCGGCGCCGGCCAGTATGGCGGGCTGGTGTCGCTTTGCTTTTCGGCGACGCTTTTAACCGGCCTCGCCGCCTCCGGCCCGCTGCGCTCGGCTCCGCCCGCGCGTCTGCTGCTCATCGGCTTCAGCACCATGGCCGTGACTACCTTTGTCTTCGCCGGATCCAAAGAGATCTTTATCGGCGGCGCGGTGCTGTTTGTTTGCTGCATCGGCAATACCATTGAAAACATCGGCAACATGACACTATTTCAGGCGGCTGCGCCGCCGGAGCTTCAAGGCCGGGTCACGGCGACGGTCAGCCTGCTGGTCAAGATTGCGATGTCCATCGGCAGCCTGCTGATGGTGGGGCTGACGCTGCATTTTCACGGCCCGAATGCCCTGCGCCTGATTTTTGCCGGGGTCGCGTTCGTCTACCTCTTCTGCGGCGGGCTGGCCTGGTTCACTTTGGGCCGCTTCACTGCCCAGGACATCGCCGATGCCGCGGCTGCGCCGGAGCCTGAAGCGGCACACGCGGAGCCGGTTCATGCCTGAACAGAATGCGCTTGACGAGGTTTCTTTCGGCCCAGTCACGCCCTTTTACGATCTGCTGATGGCCGGGGTTCCGTACCGCTTCTGGATGGATTACCTCCAAAAAGTCTGGAAGAAACACGGACAGGCGCCGCGCACTGTACTGGATCTGGCCTGCGGCACGGGAACCGTCTCGCGGCAGCTTGTTTCGCGCGGCTGCGTCCCGACCGGCGTGGACCTGTCGGCGGGGATGCTGGAAGTGGCCCGCGTCCGGGCCGCCGAAGCCGGCCTCTCTATTCCCTTCATTCAGCAGGACGCCGCCGAGCTGGACTTAGGAGAAGCATTCGACGCCGCGATCTGCTTCTTTGACAGCCTGAACTATATTCTGGACGCGGGGCGCGTACAGTCCGCTTTCGCCCGCGTCTACGCGCATCTCACTCCCGGCGGCTCGTTCTTTTTCGATGTCAACACCGAGTACGCGCTGGCCGAAGGTATGTTTAATCAAAGCTGCACCCGCAAAGACGAGGCGCTGCATTACCGCTGGCGGTCGCGTTATGACTCCGAAACACGCCTTTGCACGATCCGCATGGCTTTTTCCTACGATGACGGCTCCGGCCAGCGAACGCCGTTCAGCGAAGTCCACCGCCAGCGAGCGTACTCCAAAGACGAGCTGACTTTATGGCTCCAAAACGCCGGGTTTATCGGCGTGACTATCTATGACGCTTACTCGCTCGATCCGCCCAAGAAGCGCTCCGACCGCTTGTTTTACTTTGCAACCAAGCCGAAAGAATAACAAAAAAGCCCCGCCCGGACAACAGTGTCCGGGCGGGGCTTGTGATTGTTCGGCTAATTTTTTGCCGATTGTTCGGCTAATTTTTTGCCGACTGCTCGTGCCGCTGCAAGGCAAGCTCGGCTCGGCGCAGACGCTCGCGGATCTCGTCCGCGTCGTCCGAGGTGGACGCATGGCGCAGATGCTCATGCACTTCTTTGAGGTGTGTGTGCTGCTGCTCTAAAGTCGGCAAGCCGACCGATTTCTGTGTGATGTTCTGTGACATAATTCTCTCCTTTGAGTTGTCTCTCGCAGAGAGTATACCACGCTGGAACGAGGGCGTAAACGCCTTCGCTGGGGAGCGCAGACGCTAATGACCCGTGGGTAAGGGACAAGAAACAAGCAAGACAATCGGACTCTTCCGCCACGCAGGTGGCGGCTTGGCGCTTCGCCCCCCAGCGAGGGCGTTCACCACTCTTGAAGCCACGGGGCTTGCCCCGTCGGTCAGGAACTTGCGCCCTCGCTGGGGGGCGCAGACGCTCAGGATCATCCGAAAATGCTTTTCTCGAAGGCGAACGCCCGCGAAACCGGGGAGCCGCCCACGACCTGCAAGGCCCGACGTCACACCAGGGCGGCGTCAAGAGGCAACGCAGAAGCCCTTGGGGCTTGCCCCAGGGTCGTTCACGCCCTCGTGCATTACGCCCTCGCTCCTACCTTATCTCTTACCTGCTCTTCTTGTACTCTGCCCAGAGCGCCTCAAAATCCTCGATTAACCGCTCGACGACTCGGAAGCCGCCGGACCAGAACGCGGGGTCATCTAAATCTACGCCGACACTGTGTGCCAGCTCATGCGGAGAGGCGCTTCCGCCCGCCCGCAGCAGCGAGAGGTAACGCTCGGTGAACACCGGGCCGTCCTCTTTGGATTTCTGGAACAGCGACAGCGCAAATAATTCGCCGAACGCATAGGGATACGAATAAAACGGCGAATTGACGAAGTGGGGAATGTAGCTCCACGACAGGCGCAAACGCTCGGTAATCTCCACCGAGTCGCCGTAAATTGCCGCCATTTCTCCCTGCCAGTGGTCCGAAATCTGCTCCGAGGTCATCTCCCCGTCCGTCCGCCGCTGCCGGTGAATGGTCTTTTCTAAGCGGTAACGCCCGGTCGTTGTCATAATCGTCCCGATGGCCCCTTCAATCTTGTCTGCCAGCATGGACAGCCGGGTTTCCAGTGACGCGCCCGCTTGCAGCTTGTCAAAGACAAGCATCTCGCTGAACGTGGACGCGACTTCGGCCATCGGCAGGGTGCCGAACATATTGAAGTAGGTCTGCTCCCGCGCCAGCGACCCATGAACCCCATGGCCCAGCTCATGCGCCAGCGTCATCACATGGCCCATTTTGCCCAGGTAATTGAGGAAAACGTAGCCGTGCGCGTCCGGCGTCCCGCCGTTGCAGTACGCCCCGGCCTGCTTGCCGGGCCGGGGCGCGGCATCAATCCACTGCTTGTCGAAATACTCGGCGGCCAAATCGCGCATCTGAGTCGAGAACCGCCCGAAGGCGTCTAAAACAATCTCCTGCGCTTCTTCAAAAGGCACGGTCTCGGCGGTCTGGAACAGCGGCGCGGCCAGGTCGTAATCGCGCAGGGTGTCCAACACCAAAATCTCGCGCTTCAAGCGGTAGTACCGAGCGGCCAGCCCGTAATGATCGGCGGTCGTTCCCGTGACAAGCTCCACCGTCTCACGCGGCATCTCGTCGCGCCGAAATCCCGTAGCTTCCGGTGTCTCGTAATGGCGTGTCTCATCGGACACGGCCTTGTCTTGAAGCAGCGTGTTCAGAATAAACGTCAGTGTTTTCAGATTAAAATTCGCCCCCGCCGTAAACGCTTCCGCCGCCGCCTGCCGGACAGCGCGGTCGGGAGACGAATACAGCGCCCCAAGCTGGGACAAGTTCAGCTCCGGTGTCGTGCCGTCCGGCAGAGCGGGCCTAAAGATTGTCGCTGCCCGGATCTCACCCGACAGCCGCACAAACGCCGCTGTGCCGGTGTTGTTAAACCGCGCCAGCAGCGTTTCTTCAATCTCGGACAACTGATGCGGGCGGCCTGAGCGCACAAGATGGATGTAGTACCGATACGGAGCCAGCGCGGGATCGTCCAGCAGCGGCGTGATGAGGGCATCGGGAACCTGCGCGAGTTCCAGCCGGTAAAAGACGAGAGGCAAAGAAAGGCGGGTCGTTTCCTCCGACACCCGCGCCATCAGCGCCCCGCGTGCCGGGTCGCTTGTGTCTGCCGAGAACCGCAGGCGGGCATAGGTTCCGGCCTTGCCCACTTCCTGCCACAGCGCTTCGTACTCTGTGATCGCCGCCAGCAGCCGCGCCGCCGTGAGGTCCGGGCTGTTGATTTTGTCCTGGTAGGTTCCGGCAAACACCGCCGCCCGTTCTTTCGCCGTGTGCAGAGTCGCGTCAATTTTCGGGTCATCCGGCCCGGCGAACAAGTCGCCCAGGTCCCAGGCGACTTCGGTTTCTTCAATTTGGGTCATAGGATTGTGTCTCTCGCTGCTATCATGCAGACAACAAATCAGGCTTGGGAGCGGCGCGTGGGACTGAAGTCCTGCGCTGTGGGGCGATGACGCCAAGTAACCGCCTTCGCGGGTACAAGATGTTCTTACCCTGTTCCTTGTCCGCGAAGGCGGACATGAGGCGCTTCGCCCCATAGCGCAGGACTTCAGTCCCACGCGCCGCTCCCAAGCCTGATGCTCTATTGCCTTGCTGCATACGCTTCCACGCCCGCCAGCAGCGCGTGCGCCATTTCGTACTGCCCGGCCTCGGTGCGGATAAAACGATAATCGTGGGCGTTGGTCAAGACGCACATCTCGACGGTCAATGCAGGGACATGGGAGAAGATGGAGCCGGTCAATGCGCCCTGCTTGCTGCCGACGCCGGTTTGGGAGTCGCCTTTGATACCGGCATCGCGCAAGGACCCGTGCAGGGCGGCGATGACCACCGGCTG
Source organism: Capsulimonadaceae bacterium (assembly GCA_965277885.1). Taxonomy (GTDB): domain Bacteria; phylum Armatimonadota; class Armatimonadia; order Armatimonadales; family Capsulimonadaceae; genus JANXMY01. The sequence continues at coordinate 4,111,554 of CBDIDS010000003.1, forward strand.
GAAAATCTCGGCGGCGCGGCGGCTGCCGGCCATCACAGCATAAGAGGGGCCGGTAACGGCGAAGCGGGTCCCTGGACGGTCTGGGTAATACGTCGCCAGGCCGGACTGCTCACCGGAATCGCAGTGCAGGCGCAGGAACAGCCTGGCCCCGGCGGCGTTTGCGATCTCCGCGCGGCGTCGGTTCGTGACAACCTGGCTTTCGCGCATTTTCGTCGTCACGACCGTCGCGCCGTCGGCCCGAAGCAGAGCGTCCAAGCGCTGGGCGACGATCCAGTTGACGTGCAGCTCGGTCAGCCTGCCGTCGCGGCTTTGGGTTCCCTGACTGGTCTCGGATGAGTGGCCGGGGTCAACGCAGATCACAAAGCCTTTCAATGGCCCGGAAGGATTTTGAGCGTGAGCAGGCGCAAGCGCGGCGAATACGCCGAGAGACACAACTATTCCCATACACAGGCCGGACAGCAAGGCCCATTGGCGCGTCTTCAGTGCGCCAGCCATTGGGAACAGGGCGCAGAGAGCGGCGCTGAGAAACGCTGCGATGCCGTGCCACCGAAACAGAAGAGCAATAAGGCCGCCGAAGAGGGCGCAGAGGGGCAGGACAAACAGGCCCTGCAAAAAACCGGCGATGTTGGGGCGGGTGAACATAATGTAGGGGCGGGGCTTGCCCCCGCCCTTTTGATTTTCCGTTTCGGGAACGTGATTTTCCGTTTCGGGAACGTGATTTTCCGTTTCGGGAACGTGATTTTCCGTTTCGGGACAAAGAAGGGCGAGGGCAAGACCCGCCCCTACAAATGGACGCTACTTCTTCAGGTTATAAAACGACTTGAGGCCGTTAAACGTCGCCGTGTCGCCGAGCGCTTCTTCAATCCGCAGAAGCTGATTGTACTTTGCCACCCGGTCGGTGCGGGCCGGAGCGCCGGTCTTGATCTGCCCGGCATGTGTGGCTACGACGATGTCTGCGATAGTCGCATCTTCCGTTTCGCCCGAACGGTGCGAGACAACCGCCGTATAACCGGCTTCTTTTGCCAGCTCAATCGCGGCCAGGGTCTCGGTCAGCGTGCCGATTTGGTTGACTTTCACCAGAATGGAGTTCGCCGTCTGCGTGTCAATGCCGCGCTGCAAGAACTTGGTATTCGTGACGAACAAGTCGTCGCCGACAAGCTGGACTTTGTGGCCGATCCGCTCGGTCAGCTTCCGCCAGGTGGCCCAGTCGTCTTCCGCCAGGCCATCTTCTAAGGAAATAATCGGGTACTTGTCGACCAGATCGGCGTAGTAGTCTACCATTTGGTCCCCAGAAAGCGTCCGGCCTTCGCCTTTTAGGACATACATACTATCCTGGTAGAACTCGGACGCTGCCGGGTCCATGGCGATCATAATCTGCTCGCCTGCTTTGTAGCCGGCCTTGTCAATCGCTTCCAAGATGACCTTGATCGCTTCCTCGTTCGACGGCAGGTTCGGCGCAAAGCCGCCTTCATCGCCGACTGACGTGGCGAGGCCGCGTGCCTGCAAAACCCCTTTGAGCGCGTGGTAAACATCGGTTCCCCACTGCAAAGCCTCGGCAAACGAGGTTGCGCCGACCGGCATCGCCATGAACTCCTGCATGTCTACGTTGGAGTCCGCGTGCTTGCCGCCGTTCATAATGTTCATCATCGGCACCGGAAGCTGCCGCGCCGACGTGCCGCCGATGTAGCGGTACAGGGGCAGGCCCAGCGAGCGGGCGGCGGCTTTGGCGACGGCGAGCGAGACGCCGAGAATGGCATTCGCACCTAAATTGCCCTTGTTGTCCGTGCCGTCCAGATGGATCATCAGCTCGTCAATCGCGACCTGCTCGGTGGCGTCCAGGTCAATCAGCTCCGGCGCAATCCGCTCGTTGACGTTTTCGACGGCCTTCAAGACGCCTTTGCCGCCGTAAACTTTCTTGTTGCCGTCCCGCAGCTCGACGGCCTCGTTCGCGCCGGTAGACGCGCCCGACGGAACCGAAGCCCGTCCGAGCGTTCCGTCTTCCAAATAAACATCCACTTCCACTGTGGGGTTGCCGCGCGAGTCGAGGATCTGCCGCGCCTGAACATTCGTAATTGCCGTAGACATAGTGTTTGTATTTCTCCTAAAATGTGTGCGAAGTGTTAATGTTTAATCAAAATCCGTCGGCCAGTCCGGGTTGCGGTCGTGGTCGAAGAAGTGCGCGATTTGAGTCGCTGTGACGCGGGCGACCGACAGCGGCGGCAGCCTATCCAAAGCAAAGAAATCTACGCCGTCCGTTTCATTGCTCAGGGCAGGAGAGCCGCCGACAATCTCGCACCGGAAAAACGCTCTGTAAGCATGATACGGGATCGGCGGATGGTTGTGCTTGCGGCGGTCATACAGCGCCAGCAGCTTGACGGCCCTAGCTTCATAGCCGGACTCTTCACGGATTTCGCGCTCTATCGCCTCGCTGGGGCTGTCGCCGACATCCGACCAGCCGCCGGGCAGTGTCCATCCCCCGTCCGAGCGCTCCCGGACCAGCAGCACCTTTGCGCCCTCAATGACCACGCCGCGAACATCAATCTTCGGGGTCGCATAGCCGTCTTCGGCCTGAAACAGCTTCACCAATTCCGCCGGCGCCGCGTTCAGCGGGAGCGCCATGATCTCAGCGGCGATCTGCCGGATTTCCTCATACCGCACCCGGTCATACGGGTCCTGAGCATAAGTCAGACCCGTCTGCGACAGCGCTTGGAGCCTTTGCGCCCACTGCACGAGAGAATTGTTGACATCTTCCTGCATTCTATTGGGCGACTTTGCTGTGACTGATCCCCGTCGGCGGCACCCGAAAGAGTGCAGGCGAAAGCGGCTGATTCAATATCCATCCCCGATAGTCCGTCCGCATCACTTCGCTGGTCTTGCCCTGCCAGGTTATAAATAGCATGTCCCGCAACAGCAAATGCGTCTTTGGGTCGAACCAGCGCTCTTGACGGCTTGGACCTTGCCGGGAGAGGGCGAGCAGGACTCGCCGCCCGTCGCGAACCGCTGGAACCGCAGACACCGGCCCTGGTGCATTGTTCAGAAGCCCCATGACCGGAAACGGCCATTCCGCGCGTTGGGCCGGCTGGGAGCGGGTCTGCCTGCCATCGTACCCTATCAGCGTCTGCCCATCCGAAACACAAAAAGAAGAAAGTTTGGCCGAATCGCCTGCTGTCATTTCTACCCGAAACTTATCGGGACGAACGATGCGAAACGTCATCACTCCGCCTTTTTGGAGCGGGCCGGGCGCAGAGCCGTTCCCTCCCTCCCAAACAGTTTCCGTGACTTGAATTGTTTTGGCGCTCGCAAGCGGCGGGGTAAAATTGATGCCCCCAGCAGGCGCGGCAAGGCAGGAGAAAGACGCCGAAGCGATTGCACTTGAGGCGGCTGCTAAAACAAATACGCGGCGAATGACCATGAAATCCTCCAAAGCCTCAATCCAACGCCCATTGTACCTTATAAACTGCCAAGAATAGCCCGTGCCTGCGCCGCAAACGGGCCGCGCAGAGCAAGGGCGATTTGAGTTTCAATCAAGCCTTCGGGGACGCCCATGTCGCAGCGGATGCCGGCAACTTCGCAGGCCAAGTAGCGTTCGCGCTCCATCAGCAGCACTTGGGCGGACGTGAGCTGGATTTCGCCGCGCTCGCGCCGGTCGTTTTGGATGAGATACTCTAAGCAGTCGAAAATAGCAGGCGTGAAGGCATGGATGCCGAAATGAACGAGGTACTGGCCGTCAGGAACACCGGGCGCTCGCAGGTGGGCGCGGGCATAGTCTACGGTCGGCTTTTCAACCAGGGCTTTGATCTCGTAGACCGGCGGCGTTGTGCCGGGCAGGCGCGGGCCGGACAGGGTGCCGAAGCGGTGCAAGTCGGCTTCGGCGGCATACGAGACAGAGGAGACGGAAGCGTCGTAGCGGCTGAATACGTCCAGGACTTGCCGGGCGCAGCGCGTCTTTGTGTCGGACAAATAAGCGTGGTCGCCGAGGGTGATCAAAAACGGCTCCCCGGCGGCGAACTCGCGGGCCTGATACACGGCATGGCCGTAGCCGTCCTGCGTTTCCTGGACCACAAACGTCAAGCGGCCCGCCATGTCGGCCAGCGACTGGCTGAGGGCGTCGGCCCAGTCTTTTCCCACGACCGACGCGGGCGGCGGCTCGAAGAAGTGACGGCGCATCGGATCAATGTTGGCGGAATTGGCGACGATGCAGACTTCTTCCAGCCCCGACGCAAACAGTTCTTCGGCTAAAATCTGCACGGTCGGCTTGGCATAGCCGTCCACGTCTACGAGCGGGAACAATTCTTTTTGGACGGTCTTCGACGCCGGATACTGCCGTGTCCCGCGCCCCGCCGCCGTAATCACGCCTTTTCTAATCACGCCTTTTCGGATTTGTGCCATGAGTTAAGTGTCTCACTCCAGCCGTTGGGTTGAAAACGGTTGTCAGGTGGTCACGGGGCTGAACCCCCGTGCTTCAAAAGCAAACTCCCGCCTGCGCGGGCGAGGAACAAGAGCTGACTTGAAATCTTATGCCCGCGCAGGCGGGGAATTGCCCTTTCAAAGCACGGGGGTTCAGCCCCGTGTTCCCCTAAAGTATTTCACTGCCGAACGCCGCTGCGCCCGGCGACTGCCCGCCCAAGAAAATCTGCGGCATCCGCCCCGTTTTCTGCCGGTACGCCTCGGCGATCTCGTGAACGGTCTGTTCAGCCCGTTCCCCATAGGTCAAAAACGCAACCGTGCCGCCCGACCCGCCGCCGGTGATTTTCGCCCCGTAAATGCCGCCGTTCGGCCCAGCAGCGCGTCCAAGTTCCACCAGCAAATCCGTTTCCTGGCAGCCGAGGCCGATGCTTGTGTAGGATTTGTGAGAAGCATACATATTCTTGCCGGCAAACTTTAACGTGGTTTCAATCGGGTTGGAAGATTTAAGAATGCCTGCAAAGCTCCACACCATTAGGTCTTCTTGGATTGCATGGCGAGTTGATGCCTCCACCGGATAAACCATGTCTGGGTCAACATGAGTAACGGCATCGTCGGTCTTACCGTAACGCTGAAGAAACTCATTGCCAAGAAACTCTTCCGGCAGTCTAGGAGCCTCGTAATACCAATCGCCAAGTTGTACTAAATAGTCCACCACTTTACCACCGTCTACCGCAAGCATCTTGCGGCCCATAAACGCGGCGACGCGGGCGCGGGTGTAGGCAGTGCCGCCGACCGAATGCTTGACGCCTGAATTGATGCCGTAGACGCGGACGCCTTCGGGCAGCGCCTGCGTTCCCTGGATGGCGTGCGGCTGGCACAAAATCAGCAGCAGGCTGTTTGGGACGCCGAGAACGCTGGTCATCTGGTCCATAATGCCGCAGGGAGCGCCGACGACTTTGTTTTCGACAGTCTGGGACAAACGCGCAAGCGTGACGCCGTCCAAGTTCAGGTGAAGTGCAGCATTGAAGGCCGACATCGCCGCTACTTCAATCGCCGCGCTTGACGACACGCCCGCGCCGAGCGGGACCCGGCTGTCCAGAAAGAGATTTGCGCCGTGCGGGAAGTCTGGGACAATGCCCTCCGCCAGCAGGACGTAGACGCAGCCCAAGAGGTACGCGGCCCAGCGGGTTTGGGGATTGCAGCACAGGCGGGTGCGCACGGCGTCGTAGGAAAGAAGTGCGCCGTCACGGGTGTAAAAGTCGTCAATTGAGACCGAGACCTGCGGGGCGAAGCCTTCGGCTTCAATGCCCCGGCTCCAAACACGTAGAACACGGTCGGTGCGAGGCGCCAAAGCCACTAAGGCTGCTTCGGCAATGGTCATCTCGGCGACCAGCGACCCGGAATAATCGGCGACTCCGCCCATCACGTCCAGCCGCCCCGGCGCACGGGTCAGGGTCGCCGGCCCGGCGGCCTGCTCGGCGAGAAACGCAGCGGCCACGGAATCGGTGCGAAGAAAACGCTTGAACTCGGCGGCGTCGGACAACTCGTCAGTCTCATCGCTCATGCTGCCGCTATTATACTTCGGGGCTGGGAAGGGTGTCAAACGGAGCGGCGCGTCCGGGACGGGAACAGGGGGCCGTCCAGTGCAAGAACCGCCGGGTCGCCCATGCCCCGGACCTGGTTCCGGCCCAGACGCTTCGCGGCGTACAAGGCCCGGTCGGCGGCCTCGACCAGCGCGTCTCGCGCGGCGGTTTCCGGCGGGCAGGCCGACGCCCCGACCGAACAAGTCATGTGCAGGTCTTTTGCGTGCAGAGGCAGGCCGGCGGATGCGAGGCAGCCGGTGACAGCGGCCCGGATACGCTCGGCGACTTGCAGGGCTTCGGGTAACTCCGTGCCGGGCAGCAGCGCCAAGAATTCCTCGCCCCCCCAGCGTCCAAGCGTGTCTTCCTCGCGGAGCGACGCGCGGACGCAGACGGCAAACTCGCGCAGGACGGCGTCACCGACCGGGTGGCCGTAGGTGTCGTTCACGGCTTTGAAGTGGTCAATATCCAGAAACAGCACGGCGCACGGCTCCCCGGTGCGCCGGGCGCGGGCGGCGGCAGCGTCCAGCGCCGCCACCAGCGCCCGGTGGTTGGGCAGGTCTGTCAGCGGGTCGGTCACGGCCAGCGCTTCCAGGCGGGCATTGGCGGCTTGCAGCGCGGCATTGATTTCACTCAGCGTTTCAGCTTCGCGCTTATGGTGTTCCACTTCCATTTTGAGTACCAGTGCTTTGGCCCGGTCGGCGGCTTCCTCGGTAAACACTTCTTTTTCCAAGCGCTGGAACGCCTCATGGTGGTCCAGCGCGGCGGCGTAGTCGCCGAGCCGCTTGCAGACTTCCGACAGCATCTGGAACGCCAGAAACGCAGTCCGCTTGGCACCGATGGTTTGGGCCAGGACCGAGGCTTCGGCCAGCCTCGCCCGCGCTTCAGGGAGTTCACCGGCGTCTGCCAGAATGTCGCCAATCGAGTACAGCGAATGCGCCTCGACTTTGCTGTCCCCAACCGACCGCGCAATCTCCAAAGCGCGGGCGTAGCAGTCCAAAGCGTCCGCTCGGCATTTTGTTTTGTTGTACGCAAACCCCATGCTGGTCAGCGCGGCCCCGACCTGTAGCCAGCTTTCCAGCGTTTCGCCGAGCGCGACCGCCCGGCGGCAGGCGGCAATGCCGTCGTCGTAGCGGCCCAGATCCACATAATCGCCGCCGACCGCGCTGAGGCTGATCATCTCATAGGATGGGCTTTCACTGCGAGTCGCCTGGTCCAGCGCCTGCTGATGATACCGCAGGGCTTCGGGATGCTCCCCGCGCTCGCTGTACACGTTGCCGATGTTGCACAGTGAGCCGATGATTCCGAGCGCATCCCCGGCCCGCTCCCGCGCGGCGAGACCCCGCACATACCAGTCCAATGCCTGCGCGTAATCACACTGGTTGTACCGGATATTGCCAAGCACGTTGTAGCCTGCGCCGGCTCCTTCCCAGTCCTGCCGGTCTTCGCGAATTACCAGCGATGCCATGACTTTTTCTTCGGCCTCGGCATATTCCGCGAGGCAGTAATGCACGTTGCCCAGATAATGCAGGCACCGGCCCTCCGTGTCCAAATCGCCGAGCCGGCGGCTGAGGGCCAGGCTTTCGCCGAGCGCCTCCCGCGCGTCTTCGTGCCGGGAGACCAGTACGGCGCAGATGCCCTGCATACAGAGGGCCGGGGCCAGGCCGGCCCGATGATTGCCGCTTCGTGCCAGAGTGACCGCTTCCCGGCTCATCGCCAGCGCCTGCGGCGGGTCCTGCGAGCGCATCTCCCAGGCCGCCGCCGTCAATGCATAAATTTCTTCCATAGGTATTTTAAGTCTCTCTCTGGATTATGCCATAGTTCGCCGATAATCAGGCCAACGAGTAAAATTCTTAAAGACGGAGCCAGCCATGCCTACACCCACCCAAACAAAGACTGCCGAGGCGCAGACGGTCCATCAAGTGCCGCTGGATCAGATCGTCACCAACGAAAACCAGCCCCGCAAGTCGTTTTACCAGGACACGCTCGACGAGCTGGCCGCGTCCATCAAAGAGCGCGGCGTCTTGGAGCCGATTGTCGTCCGCCCGTTGGAAGGCAAGTTTCAGATTGTCATGGGCGAGCGCCGCTTCCGGGCGTCGAAAATCGCAGGCATGGCGACGATCCCTGCGCTGATCAAAGAAATGTCCGACGAGGACGCCCATGCCGACGCGCTGCTGGAAAACTTCCAGCGCGAGGACATGAACTCCATTGAAAAAGCCCGCGCCATTCAAGGTCTGCTGACGTTTATGTCGTGGGAGAAATGCGGCAAGACGCTCGGCGTCTCCGAGACCACCCTGCGCCGCTCTTTGGAGCTGCTGGAGCTGCCTCAGTTCGTCCAAATCGAGCTGACCCTGCGTGCGCCGCAGCCCGGCCAGATCCTCTTGACCGAAGGCCACGCCCGCGCCCTGGCCGTGCTGGCCCATGACCCCGCCTCGCAGAAGCGCATGGTGGACAAGATCAAGATCGAAAAGCTGAACGTCGGCGACGCCGAGCGGGTCATGGGCGCGATTGTCAAATACCCGGAAAAGCGGGAAGCCTTTTTAAGAGTCTCGCTCGCCGTCACCGAGCAGCTATTGAAAACGCTGGGGGCCCGCGCCGAAAAAGCCAAGCCGTACCGCCCGCAGACTGCCGAGCAGCACATGAAGGCGATTGACAAGGTCGGCCAGCAGCTCTCGGACCTGCTGGATGAGCGCGTCATCGAATATCTGAGCGCCGTCCAGATGAACCAGCTTCTTGCCACCTGCGCCGAGCTGAACCGGGGTTTGGACGAGTTCAACCGCAAAGTGCGCCTGGCGCTGAAATCCAAAGAATACGGCTTCCAGGAAACCTACATCCACTGCCCCCTCTGCGGCCGCGTCGAGCTGGTCGGCTCCATGCGCTGCTCCGTCTGCTGGACCATCCTGCGCCGCTGCTACGACTGCGGCAACTACGACCGCACCCACGAGAAATGCGGCGTCAACGCCGCCCAGGTCTACGTCGCCGAGGCCGAGAACCCCAAAGAATACTCCAAAAGCTACAAATGTCCCGACTACAAGCCCAAGTACGAAGCGCAGGCCGTGAAGAACTTGAAATCAGTTTGATGAGTTTGCGGCTTGGTCTGGAATGTCGGATGCTCAACTTGGATTGTTGCGTCACAGACTTCACCGAACAAGCCGCTCACGAACGTCACGTCCGCCCCGTCCTTCTGACAAGTCACCCGCTCGATAACGCGCCCCACTACGGCGCGTTTTTCGGCATCTGTGATGTGTTGGGAAGTCAAAACCCTATACACGTCATCTAAGATAGCCTGCCGGCCCGTCTGCTCCTGCTGGACCACTTGGGACGGCTGCCGTGTCCTTGACGCCCGGCTCAATGCGCTTTGTCTGTCTTCCAAACTCTTCCGTTCTTCGGCGATCTCAGCAAAGACGCTCGCGTAAGCATCCGGGCTTGCCCCAGCCATAATACCCGCGATCTGTGCTTTAACCGCTGCCCCCTGTTTCGTCTCGATGTCTTTCAGAGCGCGTTCTATGGCTTGCAGTTCCTTACGGTGATCCACGACCTCATGCGGCATCCGCTTGGCCTTGCGGTACGTCTCTTGCGCTGTCTCAATCCATTCTGGGTGCTGAACGGCGTCCGAGACTGCCGTAACTACGGCATCTTCTTGGATTGATTGGCGGTAAGTCTTAGCGCTACAAAATTGTACGCCTTCAAGCCGCTGCTTCTTGATATGCTTTCCACAAGTGTAGTGGGCCGGAAGCATCAGCCCCTTACGGTTACGTTCTGGCTTGTAAACCATTGAGCTATCACAATCGGGACAGTAGATAAGCCCAGACAGCATTTTGAGGCGCGTCGGGTTCCCGGATTGCCTATTTTGGTTGCTTTTGAGGCGTTCCTGCACCATGTCCCAAAGCTCATCAGAGACCAGGGGCGGGCATGGGATGACTACATAGTCGTCCGATAGTTGATACCGCGCGGGACTGGTCAACGGCTTGCCTGTCAGCGCGTGAGGCTGACCGATACGGGTTTCATCTATCCGCTTTTGATGGCGTCCGTAAACAGCCTCACCCCGATACACAGCGTTCTTTAGGATGCAACCAATAGCACTCTCCCGCCAAAACTGACCGCCGCGTGGAGGCGGGATGCCCTCGGAATTAAGATGCCTTGCCATAGCTGCCAGCGAGAAACGGCCCTCTGAATACCAAGCGAACATATTTCTCACTAATGTAGCTTGCGGCTCTACAATGATATACCGCCCGGCTTCATCCGCTGGGTAAGCGCCGCGTAAAACGTCGGTCTTTGTCGGGACATGGTAGCCATAAGGCGCGAAGGTTCGCCCTGGCTGGAACCCCTGCTCTGCACGTCGTCGCCGCCCCGCCATTGTGCGCTTCCGAATAGACTGCCGCTCATATTCAGCGAAACCGCCCATGATGCCAAAAGCTAAGTCACCTTCGGGAGTATCATCAAAATTAATATCGCAGAAGACAACGCGACCACCTGCCGCTCTGACCGCCTTCTTAATGGCCTGCTGATGCTCCGTATCACGGGAATAGCGGCTCATAGTCGCCGTGATGAGCGTATCAGCCCGACCCGCCTGGATGTCCGCGATGGCCTTCTGCATCCCCTCACGCGATAGCAAGAGGCCGCCGGATACGCCTGCGTCCTGATATTCCGCAAAGATGGATAAGTTCAGGGATAGAGCCTTTGCGCGGCAGACTTCCGCTTGTTCTTCCAGAGAAGTCCCCTGGATTTGCTTGCCGGTGCTGACGCGGGTGACAATCACAGCGCCCGCCGTCTTACTGATTGTTTTGTCCATAACGATCTTCCTTGCTTAAGTTGTTCTTTGCCAACTCTATTGCGGTATTGGCCCTGTGGATTTTGTAGGCGTCAAGTGCCTTGCGGGTGACGCGCCATTGACGCACACCGGCTTTGTAGCCTGGTATCCTGCCGTGCTGGACGAACCGGCGAACCGTTTCATAATGCAGGGCAAGTTCTGTTGCCACTTCTTCCACGGTCAAATCAGCCATGTAATCTCCTATCCGTGTGCTTGTTTGATAGCGTATGATACCAAAAGCATCCTGCACAATCCAACGGCACATATACTAGGTTTATGCGTGATCTTCTCTTTTTGGCAAAGCGTAGGTGCTGGCTTGACGCGCTCAAAGTTGGAACGCGATTATCAGAGGGTAGGGGATCGGTTGACACTCTCTTAGGCAGCAACTCCCCTGACCTCCCTGGATAGACGCGTGTTAGTCGCTGAAAAGGCTCCCTGTGGCCGCTGGGGGGCTTATAGCGAGCTTGAAGCGCCGCGTGGGTATCCGAGTGTCATAGCTCTCTGACCGCTCTACTACGGCGTCCGTACAAGCCTGCACTGCGGCAGCCTGTTCGCGGCGGGTTGCTTCTTCGGAAAGTCGGCGTATCTCTTGAAAAAAGCCGACCAGTATTGGATTAGGCGAATAGGTATTGGCCCCATCCGCCTTTGTGGATATGTTCATTCTAATCCTTCCGTGGAGTTGGTAATAGCTTTTCTGCGGCGTTATGCCGACAGCCAAAACACAAAAAAACAGTCCGCCTGCGCCTCTTGGTTTCTGAGTGCGCCAGGCCGACTGTTGTAACAGTACGCAGCTCTAATTGTAATCGCAGACCTATGTAGGCCGGCAATACCATGATCGGCAACCGCTAGGCTGATCTTTAGGGCAAAAAATAGTTCCGTTGAAATTAAAAAAACTCCAACTTTTTTCCGTCATGCTTCATATAATGACACTTAAACAACAGTGAATTAAGCGAGTGCAGCGCAAGCGAATAGCACTTGCTTAATTATTCGCATGGCAACAGCGGGAAATACTAATGTCTTCCTCTTTTTCAGGTTTTTATCTGACCGCTTAATCGTTCTCCTAAACAAAACGCCTATCTCTCTCACGCTACGCTGAGAGATAGGCGTTTTTTGCTTTGTTTATACTGCCGGCCACTTTATCAGACAAAAACCTGGTATCTCGAAATTAAAAAAAACTTGGTATTTTATCCGTCATGCTCACTGTAGCAGAGTGAATGACCCGACGAGGCAAGCCTCGGGGCTTCACTTCTCGTCTGGGGGCGTCAAGTCTAACCACAGGTTCAGGTCTTCGGGCTGTTGCCCCTGCTCCTGGACATAGCGCTTGACGCTCTCGTAGCCGCCGAACCGACCGACCGTAGCCGCAAAGTAACTACTGGTCCAGAACGCGCCGCCCCACAGATCTTTACGGAGCATCGGCAGCGCCTTAAACAACTCGCGGGCGCTGATACTTTTGTAAATCCGCACGATGTCGCCCGCCGCCATCTTGGGATGTGCGGCGCACAGCAGATGCACATGGTTCTTGTCCGCGCCCAGCATCTCGATCTGGAACTCGTAGCGTTCAACAATGGCCTGGCTGATGCGCGTCAGTTCCGTGACCACTTCCGGCATCAACAGCGCTCGGCGGTACTTGACGACGAAAACAAAGTGGTAGTGCATGTCGTAGATACAGTGCGCGGCCCGCTGGATGCGCGGGCGGGATGGAGAGGCCATGCTGTGATTATACACCCTGCCGGGCCGCGCAAGGCCAAAGAGCGAGTTCGTTTGGCTCTGCGTGGGCTGGAATGCCTACATCCACAGTATCTTTTCCAGGACGCTTCGTGGCGTCTGCGCCCAATAGCCGTGCCGGTCTCCGTCGGGGCAAGCCCCGCGGTTTCAAGGAGGATGAAACAACAGCGAATTAAGCGTATGCGGCGTTAGCGAATAGCATACGCTCAATTGTTCGCATGGCCTCCACGGGTAACTCTAATATCTTCCCTTCCCCTCTTTGTCTTTACTTGTCCGCCTGAACAAATTGACTATCTCTCTCCCGCTACGCTAAGAGATAGTCAATTTCTGCTTGTTGTATCCACTGATAGAGACAGAAAGATCGTGGAAACACCTCAAAAACGAGTATCAGCCCATTAGAAGCCCTGCCGCTCTCTGCCGTCTGTTCCTATTGAAGCTCTGTCGTTTTCCACCCTGGAAAAATCTAGCAGAATGAGAGTAAACACGCATGGAAAAACCAACTAATCAAAACGCGGGCGGTTTGCCTAACGCAGACCCATCCAAACCCAAGCGTGGCGGCTTCCATCCCGGCGCTGACCATCCCAAGAAGGCCAAGTTTTCTGTCGCGAACATCCACAACGCGGAACTGCTCATCTGCAAAAAAAACCTGAAACTGCTGGGGAAACGCTCTGATTTTGTGGCAGGCGTTAAAGTCGTCGGCAAGAGCAGTAGGGAAGTCGTGTATGAGCATCCACCAGACAGTCAGGTTGTTGTGGGCCTCCTAAACTGCATTATGGAGAAACCCGTTGAGCGCGTCCAAACCGAGAACACCGGCAACGCGGCGCTTAGAGCTTCTGCGCTCGAACTGTAGCAATCAACTGGCATATCGCTTGTGTAGTGATCAATCACATGATAACTACACCCTTGCGGCACACCAACAGCAGACGCGGCGAGTGCAGGCATTTAGGAAAAACTTTCTCAACTCTTGACGGGGGGCGGGGTAGGCGGGGGGGTAAGCCGCTCTTGGGGAGAGGCTTTGCGATGGAACCTATGTAGGGTGACAGCGGGAAGCAAAAATCAGCGACTATCTTACAGCTAAACGTGGAACTTAGGACAACTTGATCTTGTCTAGCTCTTCCTCAACGCGCCGGACGAAGCCGGTCAGCGACACACCTAACGCTTGGCAGTATTGATGCAGTTCCAGCAAGTCCATCCGCCGGTTGCCGCGCTCGTAGTCGCTAATCCGAGACTGCGGGACTGACAACCGCCCGGAAAGCTCAATCTGCGTCAGACCAGCCTCGACGCGAACTTGACGCAGAAGTTCTAAGAACTGCCTCTGCTGAGGCGTGTAAATACTCTTCTGCACAAGAAAAGTATGCCGCCCTCTTGACAATTATCTAAAGGTCAGATAATATAATACCGACAATGTCTTCATCCTATAAGTAAAGGAAGCGCCTGCGTCTTAGGGCGGCCAACACCGTTCCTGACGAGCAGGACAGAGCAAAGATGAAGACATGGACACTTTTCGCCGTCGCCGCGCTCTGCGTGGGAGGGGGACTACCCGCCCACGCGGACGACTTCAAGCCGGAGCAGCTTTACAAGCGCCTCCTGCCCTCCGTGATGACCCTGACCGTGCAGAACAAGGACGGCAGCGCCGTCCGAGGCACGGGCTTCCTGAGCGTCAAAGAAGGGCTGGCAGTGACCGCCTGGCACGTCGTCCACGATGCCAAGAACGTCACGGCCAAGTTCTCAGATGGGGAAGAGTACGAAGTCACGGGATTAGTAGATAAAGACGAGAAGCGGGATGTGGCACTTGTCCGGGTCAAGGAGTTCGGACGCCCTCTGTTGCCACTGGCGGCTTCTGCCCCGGAAGTCGGAGCGAAGGCGTATGCCGTGGGCGCACCGGAGGGCTTGGAGTTCTCCCTGAGCGACGGCCTCATTAGCCAAATCCAGAAGGACGGTGGGGTAACGCTCTACCAGTTCTCTTGTCCGGTCTCGCCCGGCAACAGCGGCGGACCTTTAGCAGATGCAAGCGGGGAAGTGATCGGCGTTGTCTCGCGGCAGATGAAGGACGGGCAGAACCTCAACTTCGCCATGCCTGCCGCCTATGCTCTGGCGCTGGATAGCGCCCTGCCGACCCAAATCTGGGAAGGCATGAAGCCGGAAGCACCGAAAGAAGCAGCGACAGCGGAAAAGCCGGCGCAGGCGGTTACGGCGGACAATAGAACGCTTGACAAGCGGCTTGGGGACAGCTTTGTCACCCTCTCGGATACACTGACGGCCCTGCAAGTCATGGATGGTTTGCTTCGCAGGGACGGCGGAACCGGGTACATAGCAGGCGTCCCGCCGTTCCTCTACACGCTGCAACGTGCCTTGACCTCAGAAGTGGTAGACTTATCGGCCTTGCCTTCTGCGGACCCTGAACGGGAAAAAGCGCGTGTGGAAGTGGAAAGGCGCGTTGGGGCGGCTCTGGACAGCGTAGGCTTGCTCATCCAAGCCGTCCGTGTGGCGCAAGGGGAAGGCGGGTGGTATGGCCTGCCGGATGACCTTGTGGCGCAGTCCGTCGCCCGTCTGCCGGAGTTCACTATACCGTATCCTGCGGGGGTCAAGTTGCTGGTACAGTCGGCAGGGTTTCAAGCCGTTGTTCCAAAGGCGAGTGCGCTTGGAATGCCAGAAGATGCCACGGGCTTCCGGCTTGGGGCGGCCTGCTGGGTCCGTAGCCCGCTTAACCTGGCATGGGTGACGAAGGACACGCTCGCCGATAAGATGGGCCTGCGGACGGGCGATACGCTTCTTTCGGCTGGGGACCAAGTGCCGAAGTCGTTGCTGGACCTCAAAGCGGCGATCAAGGCAAACGCGGGCGGTAGGCTGAAACTCGCTGTCATGCGGGGCGACAAGCGCAAAGAGTGGGAAGCGAGCGTTCCGCGCGAGTTGCCGCAACAGTAGAGGGCGAAGACAAGCCGCCGGAAAATCCGGCAGGCAGAAGAGTGGATGAATATGAACGAGAAGGCAGAGCAGGGTACAGGGGGGGCGGGAAAAGTGCAAGAAGTCCCCGCAGGGGCGAGCAAGATCACCCCGGCATGGATTAAGTTCTGGGATTTAGTTGTGGAACTGAACGCGGAAATAGATCGCCGTGAAGCAAAGGAAGCTGCACAAGTGGCAACAGCAGTGAGGGCGGTTGATGCGTAAGCGTGATATGCCAGTGTGCCATGACGAACAGCCAACCGAGGACCGGCCACAACTGGAACCAGAGCAGGTGTACCTCAGTGGAGAAGAAACGAGCGCCCCACTCCCGCTGTCTTCGCGCAGGATGCTAACCGAGGAAGAATGCCTGGCGGCGCTTGTGGCTCATCCCGAAGTGCATCCCGGTTGGAAGTTCGCGTTCACCCGTTCTCGCGAAGTCATGGAGGAACTACGATGCAAAAGAGCAGCGAAACAAGCCGTAGAGGATCAAGAAGTGCAACCCTCTTCTTCGGATAACTAAGCTACTTGGCAGAAGATTTGGAACTTTATTGTATACTTCAACTGCTGAACCGCCAAAGGCTCTTTATGAACTTTATCACTCTGCTGTTTCCTCGTCTGAACTTTCAGGTTGATCTATCTCATCCTGTACCAAAGAATAACCAGGAGGAACTAGAAGACTGTTTATTAAGCTCGCTAACTGCGCGGCTCGTGCCTCGCGAACCCCCTGTATAGCCTCTTCAAGTTGTCTACTTCGGCTATTCTTTATTGCTTCTAAAGCCTCTTGAAATCCGCTTTGTGCCATTGCGCTCTTTATTTGTCCATTCAAGAGTGTCTGCGCTGACATAGCATCTGCGAACGGATAACCTACTCGTTTTGTGGCTTCTTGCGTCAAACCCAACCAGTCAGCAGTAACTATTTCTGCTACGGACTTTTGGGCATCTACTAAAGATTGCGTTGTCTGGAAGCGCCATTTTCGTTGCTGCAAGTCTTTTACTTCCGCTATTGCCTCCTCAGTTACATTCTGTTCCAGATAACTGCTCGCATATTCCATGAACTGATCGGCTGAGTAGATGTAGCTCTTCTGTCCTGTTTCTCGAAACATTTCTTCGGCCAGTTCAGGACGTGGGCTAAGGGTCTTGCCGTCCAGCGTAAGCCACCAGTCTTTTTTGCTGTCGTTTGTCACAAAAATAATGGGCTTTTTCTGGCCCTTCACATATTCTACGGTTTGTAGCCATAGAATTAAGTCGCCATACTTGCTGTCGTCTGGTTTGCTCCTGTCCTCAAAACCAGGTGGTATCTCCTTTTTGTACCGCGTCTCGCCAAGACGGGAGATTTCTGCTAGTCTATCGCTGCTACAAGGCGCACCGACATTGCCGCTGAACAAGTTATCTATGCGCTCTCGTATTTCATCTTGATCTAAACGAAGAGGCGGAAACCTGGCGTCATGTTCCTTTTCGTTTTGGTCAATTTGTTGCTCTAGGAGTTGATGTACCGCTTCGAGGCGGCTGCTAATCTCAGCAATATCAACAAACGGATGCTTCCTGAATGTGTTCAAGTCAGCCGTCAGTTTATTAAGCGAGTCTTTGAGGGTTTTTCGCAAATCAGCATACGCCTTCGCCTGATCTCGGATAACCAGTAGGCGGTTCTTTTGGTACTCGGATGCGGCCTGGTACGATAGCCACAGGCGGGGCGCTAGTCCTTCCAAAACTGTTAAAAGCTCTTCGCGGGTTTCGGTCTTGTAGCGGTACAGATCGAGCAACACATTCGCATCGAAGGCAAAGGTGCATTCCTTCCAAAGCTGGGCAAAATCTTCCTCAGACGGGCGATAATAGCCGGGGAACAGTTCTTTCATTTGCTTCCTTATAACAGCGGCCAGCCGCCGTGGTCGTCTACGGCCTCATCTATGGCTGCCATGAGCCG
This sequence comes from Capsulimonadaceae bacterium, assembly GCA_965277885.1. GTDB lineage: Bacteria > Armatimonadota > Armatimonadia > Armatimonadales > Capsulimonadaceae > JANXMY01. The sequence goes on from CBDIDS010000003.1 coordinate 4,128,939, forward strand.
GATCGTCTCGCCCAACACGGCCACAACGCCCTGGTAGTGCTTGATGTCGTCAAAGGTCAGTGTCCGGCCCTTGCGGTCTTTAAGCCACTTCTGACAAACTTGATAACCGCCGACTTGAAACGCCCAAACAGCGGGCGGTATGCCCTCAAAGTATTGCGCCTTGTTGATATAGACCCGGCCCGGTTCGCTCTCTGTCGGCTCGGTATAGCGCACGGCCTCAACCGCGTCCTTTGTGCTGTCGGACTTCGGCAAGCCAACGGGATAATTCACGGTAGCCGGTCCCTTCTTCTCCATCAGGTGCAGGCGGACAATCTCGCCGCCGAGGGTGCATAGAGCGCGGAACAAGCCGGGCTGAGACGTGAGCGGCAGACGCGGGAAGTCACTTTTCAGAAACTCGGCATAGCGGTTGCGGTAAGCCGGGCTGTGGAAGACGGCATACAGATAATCAAAGACATCTTCCGGGCCGAACGTAGCCTGCTGGTCGCCCCGCCCGTCAGGAACAAAGGTCAAGCCTAACTTAGTGCCAAAGTCCTTTACGAAGTCCGCTGTGAAGTTCGCATTGCGGGTTTCTGTTACATCTGCCACTTTAATCTCGGCAAACAAATCTGCATTTTCGGAAGGGCCATCTTTCTGCGTGAGGTATGTATAAAGCGGAAACTGAAAACTGTTTCCGCCCCCGGCGCTTTTGTTAGCCGCAACGCATTGATCGCCAATCATACGGGTACAGTAGGCAAAAGTGAAGTCGCCCGGTGATTGGGGCCGGTGCGTAAGGAAGGCCAGGTTCCCGCCCTTCATCTGGCTCATCACTTCCAGGCGCAAACGCTCGCAGACCGCCGGATGGTAAAAGACGTAGCGGAAGTCAAACGGGCGATAGCAATACGGCTTGACAAAAGAAGCAACTTCTTGAATGTTCGCAAGTTCCAATCGTGCGGTTTGCAAGTTCCAGTACGATACATCTTTCAAGGCGTAGCGGTCTCGCAGTAGCTGATCCGTCAATGAAGTATCGCGTAAATCATTAACTCGCCGTAATAGTGTTGAAGTATCATACGCCATTGTAAAATCATTCCGCGCGGTTGTGACCGTGCTTGCGAAGATGCGGAAGATTTTCGGGACTGACCAACATTCGTTATACTCAGGCAACAAATCTGCGTTTTGTGGCACGAACAGATATGTTGGGGCTTCCGGCGTGAAGTCCGTCCAATGTGTTGTTGCTACATCCGTTTCCAGCAGCGCGTGGTACTTGTGGGCGCGGGAGCCGTACAAGTCGGCATGATGGACTTTTGCCCCTGCCTCAGCCCCGCCGGGCCGCTTAACGAAGATGCCGATAGCTACGCCCTGCTGAATGTCAAACACGTTCTCGTCCTTGCCCCCATCCGGCGCAACTTCCTTCTTCTTGCTGTTGCCGTGCAGGTCCAGCAGGTAGATGTCGTCAAAGGTCTGCATCAGGCTTTGACGCATCCCCCGGAAGGTTGGGTTGTCTAAGTACCCGTGGTTCGTGATGAACGCCAGGATGCCATACCCCGTCTGCTCAATCCGCCACTGCGCGAACCGGATAAACTTCACATAGTCGTCGTTGAGCCACTTTGGGTTACGCTCCCCCAGCGGCTCCCCGTCTACCTCAAAGTAGCTGCCCGTCTTCTTCCCCGTCTGCGTGTCCACGCCCCGCAAAAGCCCGCTGATCCACTTGCCCGTGTTTGCGGAATGGCCGGAATACGGCGGGTTGCCAAGAACTACCATGACCGGCGCACCCTGCTTGACTTCATTGGCGGCGTTAGCTTCGTCCACCACCCACTGCGCGAACAAGTTACCGGACACCTGCGCCGCTTCTTCTAACGTGTTGGTCAGGAACACGCCTAACCGCTCGTCGCTCTCAAAGTCATAGCCGCTTTCGGCAAGCTGCAAGCCGAGCTTCAAGTGTGCCACGGCATACGGAGCCATCAGAAGCTCGAAGCCGAACAAGCGGGGCAGAAGATGTTCTGAGACGTAACTGCTCCACATTCCCTTGTTGTCGGTGAACGTCTCGGATACATGGTCAATGATGCCATGCAGGAAGGTTCCGGTTCCCGTCGCCGGGTCGAGTATCTGAACCCGGTGAACTTCGGCGGTCCCCTTGCCGTCAGGCGCTTTGATCGTGATCTTCTCGGCATCCGCTAAACCGTCTGTGAGGCTAAAGGCAGTTCTCAGCAAGTGGTCTACGCTGCGGACAATGTAGGACACGCCCGGCTCCGGCGTGTAGTAGACGCCCCGCGCTTCTCGCATCTTTGGATCATACGCCCCCAGGAACGTCTCGTAGAAGTGAACTACGGGGTCTTCCTGCCGCGTCCGGTGGCCGAAGTCTTTGAGAATGGCTTCCATATCTGCCCGGTCTAGCAGTTCGGCGAGGTCGTCCACCACCCAAACGACGCGCTCATCCAGGTCCGGGCCGGCGATGTAGCCGAACGTCTTTCTGAGGAACGGGTTGGTCTTGGGAAGCTGGTGAGGAGCAAGGAACCGGGTGAACCTTTGGCCGGGCTTGGCATAAGCCGAGACATTGCAGCGGGCGGCAAACAGGCCATAGGCAATGGTCTGCGCGTACATATCGGCAAAGGCGTCCGGTGTGAGGTCGTGCAGAAGCGTCTTGCGGAAGCCCTCAAACTGCTGGTGAAGTGTTCCGCCCTTGTCTTCATCGGCAAGAGCGCGGCTGATGGTCTCGCGCACGAGCTTGGCAAGGTTTGCCATGCGCCCGGCCAGTTCTTTGGGGCTGCTGACGGTGGGAATTTCGGCGTTCAAGAACGCTTCCAGCAGCGCCTCAACCTCAGCTTCTCCCCCTGCCTCTGCCACAAGAGGCTTCTTCCCACCGCCGGTCCCCAGCCGTGCCGTCATGCGGTGCTGCCCGCTGACGTACCAGCGGAACTCGGTGTAGTCGGTGAGGATGAGGTTGCCGAGGCTGCCCAAGTAGCGCTTCATCTGGTCGGACTTCTCAATCTTGTCCAACGGCTCGCCGACATCTTTAGCTTCTACATAACCGAGGGGTGTTTCCCCGCGCGTGAGGATATAGTCGGGCGCACCGCACTTGATCCGCTTAGGTTCGTTGGTGGCGATGATGCCGGGGGCAAGACTTTCCAGCAAGGTTTTGAGGGCAGGGCGGTGGGTATGTTCGGTTGCGTCGCCTTTGGCAACGGCTTGGGAGATGGACTTGAAGTAGTGGCCGAAGTGGGTCATACAACAAGTATACAAGAGCAAGCCGGGGCGTGTCAACAACCGCACTAGGCGGCCTCATTGACTCTGTGCCGGGCTTTATTGCGCTTGCGGGTCAAAGATTATCTGCTGCTATTTAGGGCGTCTCTCTGAGGCGCGTAGAGGCTCTTACCGCCGACCTGTTGACGATTGATCTTTCAACGGATACGAGCGCATCAGAAACCGTAACGGCTTGTGTTGCACTCAGTTTGGCGATGTTTGTTTCTTTTCTCCGTGAAACAGATTGTAAACATGGGGCCACCGATTTCTTGCGTCAAAATCTGAGGGATGCGTTACGGCGACAAGATTGTAGCCGTCGTAAAACGATAATATCCAGTAAGAGAACGCACGCTCACGGAATGTTTCATCTGCATCAGTAAGGTCATAAGCATACTCAAAAGTCCCTTTAAGTATTGAGCGCCTTGACTTGCCTATCTGAGTGCGTTCAGGATCACTAATTATCCTTACCTGATCAACAGACAGGTTATTGAAAACAAAAATGCCATCTGTATCTGGCAATGGCTGCCTGGTCTCGTGATAGTATAATCCTCTAATTATTTTCCTGACTACTCTTTCAACACGGCTCCAATCCGGCGTTAGCGAAGGCCAGTGAAAAGCATAGTTGCCATCAGGTGCATAGATCGGCACAAGCTCCGTAGCTTCCACTAAGATAGATACCAAAGAACGGTTGTTAATCAGATTTCGGTGTAATGTTGTTTGCTGGACAGCAGGAGAACTTCCACAACAAAGCATAGAACAAAATGTGGCCCTAACATATTCTTCATCTATTGAGATGCCGCCGTTGCAGCTCATACAAGAAGGGACTGTAACTAGCTGCGTGTTCGGCGGCAACTGTTCAGGAAAAAAGCATCTTGCTACGACGTGTTCGCGCGTCAGGTTTTGGTTCGTCCCGCAATATACACATGATCGCTGGGATTTAGTTTTACGTTTCAGATTATGTTCCACTGCTTTACCTGCTTTTTACGCAGCACTTTTCATTATCTAACGTCGCCTGCCTCTTGAACCGTCAAGCTGCTCGCGCAATCTTGAATGCACAAGCTACCCTGTGTTAGTGTTCCTACTGCCATTCATGCCTTTTGTAGCGCCATCTAGGTCCAAATCAAGACAGGCCCAAGAAGCTGGGTAAAGGTCCCCCAAAAGCTGTTTTCGCGTCACAGCCTATTTCAACAGGTCATGTTTTAGTAGAGCCGGCGTTTAGGCTGCGTTGCGCTTGATTGCTTTCTGATGCTCAAAACAGTAGATTATACCGCTAAATCGCTCCGGGTGTGCCGAGCAGTAGCCCCGCACCTTCTCCGAGACCTGAACCCCACAAGTTGCACAACAAGCGTCTGCAACAGCTAAAACATTTGCAACCACCGGGGGGTTAGGACGTGAAGGTTCCGTGATAAGCGGCTGCGGTACTATTGGCATCGTTGCCGCTTCATGTTTAACCCGAAGAACGACTTCTACTAAGCGGTTTCGCCCCCATAGAATGACATGGTTTGCTCGTGCTAACTCCACTGCGGCCCGCGTGAAGGTGCTGTTCGTCACAACCATTGCTTCGGTGCAGCCGTACATTCCCTTCGCGGCTACGGCTTCCTGTACGGCCTTAATCCCAACCGTCTTTGTGTACCGCTTGGCCTGAACCACAGTTCTTGTGCCGTCCTTCTGAATGATGAGATCGGCCCCATAATCTCCAACGTAACGAGTGCGCTGAACCTTGTAGCCGAGCTTGCCAAACAGCACTTCAAGATACTGCTCGAATGCCAGGCCGTCCATCGTGTCAATGTCGGCGATCCCGGCAGCGGCGAGACGTTGCTTCCTATGTTGGGCAAAAAGCCAGGGAAGGCCGTACCGGAAGGCGAGTGCAAAAATGATGAGCCAAATCAATCCGTGAAAATCCATTTACGTCTTCTCCAATGTCGAGCGCGATATTATACAATGGCTATTATTGGGGAGAAACGCCAACGACTAAAGAGCGCGAACGGCTAAAACAAGAAAAAACTCCAACACAAACCGATATTTGTGTTGGAGGCTAATCAGGAGCAAAAGGGTTTACGGTAGATACTCTTTATCCTTGTGAGTCAATATATCTTTTGGCGAGGTTGACCAAGCCTTGTGAAGTGATATTGTTGCCTTGCGTAGCCGCGAAATACTCTTCTTCTGGCAGCTTGGCTTGTTCCCATTGGTCAAGAGACAGTGTGGTTCCATCAATCGAGACACCTGCTGATTGAATGGATTGGGCTGAGGCTTCACCACTAACAAAATAAGCGTGAACTATTATAGCTCGGATCAAGCGATCCTTATAGTTCTCGCTCATCGTGGGCTGTGACATTTTAGATTTCCTCTATGCTTGTATCTTGGTCTAATAGAACTTTGCTTCCTGTTGCTGCGCCCATCTTTAGAAGCATTTATTCTTAGCTTAGTCGTTGGTAAAGCAACCGTAGAGTGAGTTAGTTCCTAATTGGTCCTGTCATGCCTTAGCAGTCAGTGTCATACCAAGTGGCATCTTTTTCACCACTTCGCCGTTGACAGACAATTCTCCGTAGTATTGTCCGGGGGCGGCAAAGTTCACATCCGGGAAATGAGCGGGGAATACCATATCCATAACACCGGCGTTCCCCGCTTCCGGCGAAGACAGCTTCATCTCAAAGCCACCCCCGATTGATTTTCCTTCGGTGTTAAGCATTCGCCCCCGTAGGATCGAAACATTGTCCGCGCCTATGTGACTGATCTGCACTGTAACCACAATCGGCACGTTATTTCCAGCACTCGGAAACTTGTCACAGTTACCTTCCGAAAAGACGTTGAAGGGTTGCGGGTCGCCGTTTGGTCCCTGTCGAACCTCAGCCGCGAATACCGCATTAACTAGCTTGACCACTATACTGCCTCCTGTTGCCAAATAGTATTTTGTTCAACTAACACATTCGCACATTCGCCACTGAAAGTCTGTTTTCCTGCTTATGCAGCGCTGTATCAAGTGTAGCAATGCTAAAACTTTTCAAGATGAGTCGGTAGCCATCACATTGTTTTTGCCCCTTGCCAACAGTATGCCTATATTCTCTCTGCACAGTTTATACTATTTGCCCACGGAAGCACAATGTAAGTGTATAATTGGTTCAACAAATCTTTGAGGTTAGACAATGGCACACTGGCTTCTTTTACACCCATATATTGTGTTTGCTAGTATTTTTCTCAACCTTGTTGTGTTCTTGCTCCTGATTGGTTCTGTCATCACAACTGCCCAATCGAAGCGGCAAACACCTGAAAAGAAGGAAAAGGAACAGAAAGAACAGAAGGAAATCATGGATGGATACGGCGAGGTTTTCCCAGTCGTGCTTAGTGAGGCATTATTTGTCATCGTACCTTTAGTCGTTCTCAGCTTCATTGCTCTGTTCAGGGGGCAATCCGCTGTCGAGCTTTTCGCTTCGCCCGAATGGTCATTTGCCGCGTCGGTTCTGTTCGGGCAGTTAATCGTAAAGTGTGTTTCCAGTGCATTACGCGCGGGTAGTCTAGGATGGCGCTTCATAGCTGGGGCAACTGCCGTGCTAATTGTTCTAGGTCTGGTCCCAAGCCTTCTCACCTTAACCCTGTTGTTGATTACTACCGGACACAGCCACAATATAATACTAAATACCGTACAAATCATTTGGTTTACTTTAGGGCTACTCAGTTTTTTCTTTCTGGGTGGTGCTTTTGAGGTCATGCTTCTAAGAATGTATCTCAAAACACGGCCCTAAAAAGCAGGCCGCGATAAACCGATAATGGCGGCATGATGCCACCTAATGAACCGAGTGTTGAAGCAAAGCCTGAACCGAAGAATGCTGATAAAAAGCCGTTGCCGACGATCTGGAACGTCCCCGACCCGCTCTGGGAGTTGATCGAGAAAGTCCTGACCGTCTACGACCCGCCTGCCAAAACAGGGCGCAAGCGAAGCAATGAACGACTGGCCTTCGATGGCATCATCTACCGAATGCGGACGGGCTGCCAGTGGAACCACCTGCCTGCTGAGTTTGGCGATGACAGCAGCGTCTACCGCGCCTTCGCCCGCTGGGAGAAGAAGGCGATCTTCGACATTCTCTGGGCCGTCCTCTTGACCAAGTGCGACGACCTGCAAGGCGTCGAGTGGCACTGGCAGTCCGCCGATGGCTGCCTGGGCAAAGCACGCGGCGTCCCCCAAAGCGGGGTCGGTAAAAAGGGGCGCAAGAGCAGTGCGTCGGCCCCAGTCCCTGCGACCGCAGCAAATCTGGCGTCAAGAGGAACTATTAGAAAAGCCTGCTGGTTGAGGGCCACGGCAGGCCCCTTGCAGCTTGCATCAGCGGGGCAAACGTCCCCGACACCAGTTTGCTGAAAGCGACGCTTGACGCGGTGGTCGTGGTGCGTCCGATGCCGACCACCGAGAAACCGCAGCACTTGTGCCTGGACAAAGGCTACGCTAATGCACCTGCCGAAGCCGTGGTTTTAGAAGCGGGCTATGTGCCCCACATCAAGCGCATCGGCGAAGAGAAACTCGACGTGCAGGGCGAGAAGACCCACCCCGCCCGCCGCTGGGTGGTAGAGCGCACCTTTGCCTGGCTGTCTCGCTGCCGTGCGATCTTGGTACGGTACGAGAAGCGGGCAGACCGCTATCTGGCGACCGTTAAACTTGCGTGTGCCTTGCTGTGGTTCCGACGCTGGCACGAACTTGACCCAACGCTTGCGTTTTGAGATACATTCTAAAAGGCGAGCAGGAGGATATGAAGAGATTTTTGACCACAACAATCACCGAAAAGTTTGCCGCCACAATTCAATCACTTGCCAGTGAACTAACAAAATATAAATCGGCAGAACAAACAAACGCAGTTGTAAGTGCAGGGACACATGAAGATCAAAAGACTACAGTTCCCTGAAAACAATTCGGAGCATATCAGTTGTCGCGATCCTTACGCAGTATGAATGCCCGACTACTCACATTGGTTAGTCGGGCGTTGCTATATCAAGCGGTTCCGGGCAAATCAATAACCTCAAAGGTACACTGTCCACCCCGGACTATCGCGGAAACCCTACACAGCGTCAAGAACTTAAAGATCGCGGCTTAGAAGGAACCCGGATTGGAAATCCGGGTCTTCTCAAGTGCGATTGTCTGCCTTCGCAGACACAAGATTTACCGGCCCTGGCTGTTCTTCTCTGATGTCCGCGCAGGCGGACAATCGCACTTGAGAAGACCCGGTCTTCAGACCAGGGGCTTCCTCGGCTCTCTCAGTCCGCCCCAAACAGATCGCTCTGGCCTGTCACGCTTTTCTTCTGTTTGCCCGCTTTATATCCTAATAAACTTGTTTTATCCTGCGCCGGATACCGGGCTTTGACTTGGTGCGCCAGCAAATCGGCGACGGTTAGAATCTGCACTTTGGGGAAGTCGCGGCCCCCGGCATCCGTCCAAAATCCCTGCTTTGTGGCTTCGTCCGTCATCGGCTTAGTGACATCCCCCATGCAGAGGAAGAAGCCGAGGGCCGCCTTTTCGCGGGTGACGACGTGGCAGAAGTCACGGATTAAGTTGACCTGCACTTTTCCGCCCTTCACCTGCACGACGCCCCGCTGAGGCGTGTCGTCTAAATCCAGAAAGTTGAGCCAGCCGTCAATGCCGCCGTCCGCGCCCTTCTTCTGCAAGGGGTAAGCATCAATCAGCGTGCAGGCCCAGATTTGGAACCGATAGGGGTCAAGCTCAAACAACTGCCGGGCGCTCTCGAAGTCCTGGGGGAACCCGTCCACTTCCACTTTGCCCTTCAAATCGTCAAAGCTGTTTTCCAGCCGGCTCTTGATAATGGCGATGGACACGGCGGTCACGTCAATGCCGATCCACTGCCGCCCCAGCTTGTGCGCGGCGGTGACGGTGGTTCCGCACCCGCAGTAGCAGTCCATGACGACATCGCCGGGCCGGCTTGACGCTTGAATGATGCGTTCCAGCAGCGCCAGCGGCTTCTGCGTCGGGTAGCCGAGGCTTTCCCCTTTAGACTGCACCGGCGAAATGTCCGTCCAAACGCTCCCCACAATCGCGCCTTTGTTTTCGTCTAAATAGCGTTTGAGGGCAAGCCTCTTTGTGAAGTCCGGCTCTCCGTTCTTTAGGCGCGGATAATATATTCGGCCTTCCTCGTCAAGTTTCTGCATCGTGTCTTGCTTGTAGCGCCAGCCGCGCTCAGGAGGCAGATAGTCTTTCCAAATGTACCAGCCGTTCGGCTTGCCTGTCGCCTTGTTAATGGCAGCCATACCGCCGCCTGCCGGAGCGGACATATTATCCAAACGGTACAGGCCGCGCCCGTCGCGGTCGTCATGGCGGTAAAAATCCTGCACATACGCCGCGCCGTGCGCCTCGTACTGCGGGTAAAACACGGCGGCTTTGGACTTGACGTAGAACAAAATAATGTCGGAGACATCCGCCCACTTGTGTTTGGCGTCCGAGTGCGCCGACGTGCGCTTCCAGGTGATCTCATTGCGGAAATGCTCCGGCCCGAAAATCACGTCCAAGATCACTTTCAGATAATGGCTCGCCACCGGGTCGCAGTGCAGGTAAAACGACCCCGTCGGCTTCAGCTTCTTTTGGATCTCAAACAAGCGCACAGCCATCGCGACCAGATACGCCATCATCGGGGTTTCGCGCAAAAACTGGCGCAGGGCCTGGATCGTAGTCGCTAAATCCTGATTCGGGCAGCCGACGACCAGCTCTTTGTAAAGGATCTCGCTTTCCTCGTTCCAGACCCAGGTATCCTCAAACGCATTTTCCTGGGCCGCGCTGCTTTTGCCCGTGCGGTCCTTGAACAACACGAAAAAGTTGCGGTTGGAATTGAACGGCGGATCGCAGTAGCATAGGTCAACACTGTCGTCCGCGATCTTCTCCCGCAGGACATCTAAATTGTTACCGAAATAAAGCACGTTTGTTTTCATAGGTCTATCGCCAACAGTTCGGCAGTTCAAGCGTGTCTTCCTGCTTGACTTCTGTCATTCCAAGCGCAATAGGACAAGACGAGGCTGCTTTTGATTTGGGTTTCCCGATAGAAACAATCCGAAAAAGCCCCCCCGCCCCAAGTCTGGGGAGCCGGAGAAGAGAAGAAGGCCAACAAGAGAGGCTTCCAATTCTGTATGGCTCCCCAGAATTGGGGCGGGGGGGGCTTTTTCGACGCTCCCTGAATTAAGGCTTTATTGGGATGAGGACTGGCGGGAAGCCGGTCTCCCAGAGGCCGGGCTTTTTCGTGCTTCAAGCGTTGACGCCGTCAGGCGTGGACGTAGTAGACGACTTTGCTTTTCTTGATCAATGCGGTCACCATCGCCGGGGTGAGCGTCTGCGCCTGCTGGTCTTTGTAGGCGCTGAACGCCGCCGCGTAGGCGGCGTCTTCTGCTTTTGGATGGCGGGCGAGCGTGCTGAGACACTGAATGGTCGTACTGCCGGTTGCTGTTTTGAGGGAGCGGGCTGTTGTCTCTCCGGCGTTCAGCGCCAGGCCGGCGTCTAAAACGGCGGTGTCAACATTCTGGATGCCGGGGTAGAGGATGCCTAAGTCTGCTCCGCCTGGAACTGTCCGGCAGTGCGCCATCTTCGGCGCTGGAATCTGATCCTCCACCAGAAGAACACGCTCCCGGTCCTGCCGGAAATCAGAGCGCAGCTCGGCTTCCGTCATGTGCCGCGCCTTCAAGCCTTCCGCCAGCGTGTGCGGGGCGATGAGCTTAGACAGGGCGGCGATGCGCCGGTCTATCTCCGCCGCCGGGACGGCCAGGTGACGGCGGCGGCATTCCTGGTCCACCAAATAGTTTTGGACCAGAATATCCACCGTGCGCGGCCCGTCCGCCGCAAGGCATCGTGCGGCGACTTCCGGCATCGGGATGACATGGCCGTCCACGGTCGCGGCGGCTGCCGGCAGGGAGCGGCCCGGCGGCGGGGCGCAGTCCGCGTCGGTGGCAAAGGTCAAGTGCGAGCGATTGATCAGGCCGACAATGCAGGCCGGGCTGAGGAACTGCGACTGCTCATCCACATAGGTGTTCCGTGCGCCTTGGTAAGCGCCCGCTTCGGCAGATGTCCGGTCCGCATCCGTGCTGACCGCTTGCAGCAGCCAAAAGCCGTTGTAGGATTTGAGTGGGGAGGAGATCCCGTTCTTGCCGAGCGCCAGCGCCGCCTGCACCACCGCCGGGTCCGTGTCGTGAATGCCCGGATAGACGATGCCGAAGTCGCCGCCGGGGGTCTTCGGCGACGCTTCCGAATACTGGTCGGCCACTGTCCCGAAGTCTTTGCCCGCCCGAAGCCGTGCCTGCACGGCGGACATCAGGGCAGCGGCAGCCGCTTCGGAGCGCGTCGTTCCCGCGACCGCAGCGGGAGCGCCCGGCGGGGCATACCGAAGAAAAATGGCCCGGCAGTGGACCATCTTCACCGGGGCGACCTGGCCCGCGACAAGCTCCCGCCGCTGGATTTTGCGTGTGACTGAGGCCCGCAGCATCGCCATCGTGGTTTGATGCTGGGCGAGAACCGCTTCCAGGGTCAGCGGGGCGACTCTTTGGCGCAGCGCCGTTTCTTCGGCGTCAATCTCGGCGCTGCTGACTTTGATGCCCGCCTGGGCGCAGGCGCGTTCCAGAACATACTCCTGCACCATCTGGTCAATCACCGCCGCCCGGTCCCGGCGCAGGCACAAAGAAGTCACATCGCGGAGCAGGATGGGGTGGTCGCCCACTTCGGCGGCGACGCCTGCCGGGCCGTGGGACGCACAGTAGCGGCCCTGGGGGTCAGTCGCGAACTCGCCGGCCCCGTGCACCAGGCGGCTCGCGGCAAAAAAGAGAACAGCGGCCAGCACGGGAACCGTCCGGGCCGCTCGCGTGACAAACACTTTTCGCCTCCAATCCTAAAAGCGGTCGCCGCGCCTCAAAGCGCGGCGACCGCTAAGAAACGATCTGTGACACTCAGTGATGTGTCACAAGTTCTTGCGGGCGACTAAAGTCGCGGCAACAAGTGCACGAAGTCACCCCAATAAAGCCTCCGCCTTCGCGGACTAAGACTCAGAACTTCTTATTCTTAACCTGCGAAGGCAGGTTTCGTGCACTTGTTGCCGCGACTTCAGTCGCCCGCAAGAAACCCGCCGTAACCCTAGCGCGGGACCAAGTCCCATGTCTGCTGGTTGCCGCCGCCCAGCCAGGGCCAAAGGTCAATCAGCGCGTTGTTCGCGCCGGACGCATGCTGGCCGTCCAGAACATCATGGCCGCCGCTGCTGTTCGTCGCGCCGCAGGAGATGAAGTAGCGTCCCCCCGACGTCTGGTTGATCTGCCACTGCTGCCAGGGCCCGCCGTTGTAATCCCACAGCTCGATCATTGTCCCGTCGTTCCCGCTCGCGCCGGTGCCGTCCAGGCTGCGCCCGACACTGCCGTCGGGGTTGATCGTTTTAATGGAATAGTAGCCGTTGTTCAGATTCGTAATCATCCATTTCTGGTTGTTCGTCCCGGCATACGGCCAGAGCTGGATGGGGTTTCCGTTGCCGTTCCCATACCCGGTGCAGTCCAGCGCATTGCCGGTCGTCGAGGCGGTGATCTCGTAGACGCCGTTCGGCACGGGGGGAGCGCCCTGCTCGTACTGGCGGACGTAGTCAATATCGAAGTAGCCGCTGCCCTGCGTGCTGCCGTCGGTGCCGCCGCCGGTGAAATTGCCGCCGACCGCGAGGTTCAGCAGCATATACATGGTCTGGCCGTCGAATTCCCAGTTCCCGCCTCCGCCGCGCGAGAAGGTTCCGGTCTGGTTGCCGTCCACATAAAACGTGCAGTAGCCGGGCTGCCAGTTGACGCCGTAATTGTGGTAGCTTCCCGTCGAGTTGTTGGGGGTGGTGACGAGTGTCGGGTCCCAGCCTGGCATGTGCAGGCTCTGGTGGTTGTCCCAGGAACCGTTGCATTCTTCCGCGACATCAATCTCGCCGCAGGTGGGCCAGCCCACCGAGCCGATGTTGTTGCCGAGAAACCAGAACGCCGGCCAGTAGCCCCGGCCGGCATTCGGAAACTTGCACCGGGCCTCGAAGTAGCCGTAAGGACCGAAGGACACTTTACCGGCGGTGATGATCCGGGCTGAGTACCAGGTCCCGCCGGAGTTCGTGGCTTTGATTTGCAGAGCCTGATCGTCCGTCCCGGTGCCGTCCCAGATCATGTGGGCATTATCTGAGTTGTTTGTGTAAACTTCCAGCTCATTGTTGCCCCAGCCGCCGCCGCCCGTCTGGTAGCTCCATGAGGAGGCGGAAGGGGTGGCGCCGGTCGCGGCCCCGGTGAACTCATCGGCCCAGACTCGCCCCATGCCGCCGGGGGCTTGGGCGGCGGCCGGCTTGTGCAGCCCGCCTGCAAGCAGCGCGGCGGCGGCAAGAACCAGAAGTGGGGCGGCACCGGCCCGTCCCTTGAAGTGAAATTGCATCATGTTAAGGTCTCCTCATATTCAGCACTGAACATCGTCATTGACACCTAAAAAGACAGCGCACTCGTTTTAAGGCGTTTGTACAGCAATTCTTGCGAATGTCCCCCTTAATCTACAAAGTTTGCCATCATAGCATGGCCGGACAAAACTGTCAAGTGTCGCAATAAAAGCAAATAGGAAACTCGTTTCTGGGAGTTCCTTGCTCACTCCGTGCCATACAGCCGGTCGCCGAAGTCGCCGAGGCCCGGCAGGATGTACTTGCGGAAGTCTAGCTCGCGGTCTAGTCCTGCGGTGAAAAGGGGAACGTCGGGGTGAGCGGCGTTCAGCAGGGCGACGCCTTCGGGGGCGGCGACAAGCGAGAGCATCAACACTCGGCCCGCGCCGGCGGCTTTAACCGTGGCGATGGCCTGGGACGCCGAGCCGCCGGTGGCGAGCATGGGGTCTAAGATGAGGGTCGTGCGCCCGTGCATATCCGGCGGCAGCTTGGCGTAGTAAGCGGACGCCACGGCGGTTTCATGGTCCCGCGCGAGGCCGATGTAGCCGACGGACACGTCGGGGAAGAACTCGACGATCGGGTCCAGCATGCCGAGGCCCGCCCGCAGAATGGGAACGGCGACCAGCGGGTCATCCAGCACCGGGCTGTCCAGCGTTTCCAGCGGCGTTTGGATGGTACGGGGCCGCAGCGCGAGGCTTTGGGTCGCTTCAATCGCGAGCAGCACGGTCAGCCGCTTGGTCAGGAGGCGAAACAGTGACGGCTTGGTAGTTTTGTCCCGCAGGTGAGTGAGAAAATGCCGGGCCAGCGGGTGTGTGAGCGTGGTGATGTTCATGGTATGATAAGGTAATTATTTCGGCGAACGGGCAGGGATTTCCTGCCTCAAGAACCAAGCAACAAAAACCATGCCATATATGGCACGGCTACACGGCGCGGACGCCACGAAGTACCGCTTCGTAGCGTCTTCGCTGTGTAGCCGTGTGTTTCAACACATGGCCCTTCGTTTTTCTTGTTTTTCCTTGCCTTTGGAGAACAACCATGAACAAAGCAAAAATCGGTTTGATCGGGATTGTCGGCGCAGAAGCCAAAGCCGAATTCTGGGGGACCATGCAGCGGGTCGCCGAACTCGGCTACGCCGGCATTGAAGCGCCGGGCGGCCTGCGGGACGGCGATGTGGCCGAGAACTTGAAGCGCTTCCACGATTTAGGATTGCAGGTGCTGACGGTGAGCGCGGACCAGGACAAGCTGCGGGACAATTTAGACGGCGTTCTGGCCGAAGCCAAATCGCTGGAGTCGCCGCGCGTCTCGGTCTGGTGGGGGCCGAGCGATACGAAAGAGGCGATCCTGCGGGGGGCCGAGCTGTACAACGCCGCCGGGGCGAGGCTGGCGGCGGAGGGCGTGACGCTGTGCTACCACAACCACGAATATGAGTTCTTGAAGACGTTCGACGGCGTTTATGCGTTGGACGTTCTCGCGATGCACACCGACCCGGCGGCCCTGTCGTTTGAGCTGGACATCGCGTGGATCACGTTCGGCGGCGAAGACCCGGTGCGCGTCTTAAAACGCTATGCCGGGCGGGTGCCGGCCATTCATGTCAAAGACCTGTCTCGTTTAGACGAGCGCAACCATTTCACGGCGGTCGGCACGGGGGTCGTGCCGGTGCAGGCGTCTGTGGAGACGGCTTTGGAACTCGGCATTGAGTGGATGGTCGTGGAGCAGGACACGCTGCGGCATTTGTCGGGGCTGGAGACGGCAGCGGTCAGCATTTGGAATTTGAAGGAGATGGGTCTGGCGTAGAGTGCCGGAACCCCTCCCGCTCATTCTTCGCTCCCTCCCCTGTTAGGGAAGGGCTTCGGAAATAGCCCAGGATAAAAGTCCTGCTCCTTTACGGGAGGCAGGGGCTATAGTCGTAACTCTTGGCCCTTCCCTAACAGGGGAGGGAGCGAAGAATGAGCGGGAGGGGTTCTTATCGGGTATCATAGTTCCCAATGCTGCTTAATCCCCTCAACCTGCTCTGGGCCATTCCCCTGCTCGGCGGCATTGTCGCGCTCTGGATGCTGCGATTGAAGCGGCAGGAAGTGACCGTCTCATCGCTGTACCTTTGGAACTCCCTGCTGCAAGAGACGCAGGCGAACGCGCCGATCCAAAAGCTGCGCCGGTCGCTGCTGCTGTTTTTGCAGCTGCTCGCCGCGCTGCTGCTGATCTTTGCGCTGGCTCGGCCGTTCGTCTACGGGGCGGGCGTGTCCGGCCACACGGTCGTGATCCTCTTGGACACGTCGGCGTCCATGAACGCCACCGATGTCAGCCCAAGCCGGCTGGCCGCCGCGAAGAGCGCTGCCGATGATTTTGTCGCCCATCAACTGCGGGGGGGCGATGTCGCGACTGTCATTGCGGCGTCAAACAAGCCGCAGTCTCTGGTGTCCGGGTTCACCGGCGACGGCGGGCGCTTGCAGTCGGCGATTGACGGCGCGGTTCCCACCGATACCGTCGCCGATATGCCCGCCGCGCTGACCCTGGCGCAGTCTCTAGTCGGGACACGGCCCGGAGCCGAGATCCGCGTGTTCTCCGACGGGGCGTATTCGTCGGACGATCTCAAAAAGCTGGCCGTCGTGCCGCTCGGCGGAACCGACGTGTCGCTGGATTCTATCGGTACGACCACGCCGGACAATCTGGCGATTACGCGGCTGGATGGCCGCCGCAACCCGCAGACCGGAACCAATGAAGTCTTTGCGGAAGTGCAAAACTTGGGCGGCAAAACCCATTCCGCCGGCACGCTGTCGCTGCTGAAAGACGGGCGGCTTGTAGACGCCCGCGCCCTGAACTTCTCAGATAACACCCAGATCGAGACGTTTGACAGCCCCCTGCTCAAAGACGGCGGGGTCATCACGGCGCGTCTGGACGATGTCAAAGACGATCTTGGAGCAGACAATCAGGCGTCGCTCGTGCTGGCCCCGCCGCGCCCGCGCCGTGTTTTATTGGTGACGGATGGCAACATATTTTTGGAGCGCGGCCTGAATTTAGACCCCGATGTGGTGCTGGAAGAATGCACCCCGGACGAGTTTGCGACCGTCGGCAAAAGCGGCGCGGGTTACAGCATGGTCGTCTTTGACGGCGCTCTGCCCGCGAAGCCTCTGCCGCCGGGCAATTACTTGGTGTTCGGTGCGGACAGTGCCCAAATGCCCGTGACGAGCAGCGGCAGCACGGACAGTCCGACCTTGATTGACGAGACCCGCACCCAGCCGGTCATGCGCTTTGTGGATTTGGAAGGGCTGCGCCTGCGAACCGCCCTGCATACCCAAACGCAGCCGTGGGGTCAGAGTCTGGCCGACGCCGACTCCGGCCCGCTCATCGCCGCCGGGGATCATGGCGGCCTTCGGGTCGTCTTTGTCTCGTTCAGCTTGAGTGACTCCGACTGGCCGCTGCGGGTCTCGTTTCCCATCTTTCTCACCAACGCCGTCCGCTGGCTGACCGCCGGGGGCGGCCTCGGCGCATCCCAGCCCGAAACTCCTACCGGCGGCGTTGCCTCTTTGGGAGTCCCGGCGGGCCAGACTTCCATTTCCATTACCCGGCCTGACGGCACGAAAACCGCCGTCAACGCCCCGCCCGCCGGCGGGGTTGCGCTGGTGGAAGACACGCGGCTGGCCGGGGTTTATCATGCCCAGATCGGCAGTGTAGACTATCCGTTCGCTGTCAATCTGGACAGCGCCGACGAAAGCCGCCTGGCCGCCCAGAAGCCGCCTGTTCTCACGCATCCCGGCACGCCCCAGACGCCTTCCGTTCACCTGCCGCTGTCCAAACGCGCTAAAAACGACCTCTGGCCGACCCTCGCCGCCGTCGCCCTGGCACTGCTGCTCTTGGAATGGTTTGTCTTCCATAAGCGTATATAACAAAAGCAATTCTGTGACGAGTGAGTTCACTCCCTCGTTCGTTTCAGCGCATTCTAAGTTAAGCATCAACCCATGAACGAAACAGAACAAGACCAAAATCGCTTTCTCGCAGGCCGCACCGCCGACGGCTCGCGTCCCGAAACACCATCTGCTCCCGAAACGCCGTCTGCCTCCGAACAGGCGCCGCCGGTTAATCCGGCGTTCTCGCCCTACTATGCCCAAACGCCCGCCGTGCCGGAGTATGCCTACACTCCGTCGCCGCCGGGGCTGCTTCAGCGCTGGAAAGCCAAAGGCGGGGTGCTGGGCGGCATCGCCTCGTTTCTGCTGCTTGTCGCCAAAGTCGCCGCGCCGGTACTGGGCCTGCTCGCCAAGTTCAAGTTCCTCGCGATCGGGGCGAAGCTGCTGCTCGGCTCCGGCTCCATGCTGCTTTCGATGTGGGTCTGGGGCCTGATCTACGGCTGGAAGTTCGGCGTCGGCATCGTCCTTCTGATCTTCATTCACGAATGCGGCCATGCGATTGCCGCCCGAATGCGCGGCATCCCAACAGGGATAATGGTCTTTGTCCCGCTGATGGGCGCGTTTGTGACCACAGGCCGCTACGGAAAGTCCATTGTCGAAGATGCGTTCATCGGCATCATGGGTCCGGTCTTCGGGACACTGGCCGGTCTCGGCTGCCTCGTGCTGTACGCGGTCACGCCCGGCCATTCGCCGTTCTGGCTGGCGCTGGCTCAGGTCAACTTCTTTATGAACTTGTTCAACCTGGCCCCGACCGCCCCGCTCGACGGCGGCTGGATCACGCCGCTCTTTTCGCCGAAGCTGCTTGCCGTCGGCGCGGTCCTGCTGCTGTTTTTGGCCCGCTATAACCCCTTGATTATCGTGCTGGCCTTGATGAGCCTGCCGCGCATCATTTCCGGCTGGAAAGCGAAGCCCGAAGACAGCCCGTATTACCAGGCCACTGCTGCCGACCGCTGGAAGTTCGGCGCGGCGTATCTCGGCCTGGCTGCGCTTCTCGCCGGGCTTGGCTACAGCGTCCATCTGCATCTCGGCGCGATCCCGCACCCGCTGGCATGACGTCTAGTTCAGTGCTCAAATGCGCCATGTCCAAGCAGTCCTGAAACCTAAAAGCCGCCCGGAAACTGGAAACGGTCGCGGAGAAGCGAGGTTTGAGGGACTCCTGCTGGGCGTGGCGCGAACACATAAACGCCGTTTGAGTCGCGCGTGACCTGTGCGTCTGCGGCAGAGGCAAGAAACCGCAATGCTTGGATAAGTGGTGTATCGGTCATGCCGATGCCTATTGTGCGGTGCGCGTCGATGCCGCTTTCAATGATGCACTGGATGCCATATTGATGCTCCATTCGAAAGATGGCAGTTTGTAAATCCCCGTTTTCCATATTCAGAGTGACTACTTTTTCTGGGGCAGTCATTACCGCCCTTCCTGGTGTCCCGATCAGGATGGTCGGCGCGACGAACAGCAGCAACTCTTTTGCCTCTGAGACTGTGTTGCGATTCATGCCGAGAATGAGAGGTGTGCTAGACGATGTCCCGCTTGCCTCTTGAGCTTTGACGACAGCCATGTTGATTATCATCTGTTGTCCGCTTGGAATAGCCCCCAGTTTTATCCTCTGAGCTTTGCCGAGCGGCGAGTCTATGTCTAGGCAGACCAAATCTTCCACACCAACCGAAGGAATAAGTGTAACATTTCCATCAATCTGACTTATGTTTGTTAAAAGTGGAAAAGATTTGCCTTGCTCCGGCAGCGTCTCATCCGCCGGGTCTGCGAATTGTGCATGAGCCGTGAAGGTTGCAGACCCACCATCGGAAACGACGGCGGGAGCGGGCATAAAGACGTGGCTTTTAATACCGACTGTTTGTGTTAGGCGCAGATAGTTCTGCATGGCGACGCTGCCGGTCGCGATCGTGAGGAACCGTTTCGGCATTTCGGGGATCGCCACGAAATCAAAGTTTGTTCCCAGTGCGTCCAGGTCAGAGGTTTTGACGACCACGAAAGTTACCTGGAGAGAAACTTTACGGGAGGGGTTCTTTGCGGGTGTCTGCGCGGGCGCGGCAGGCTGAAGCAGAAGCGTAGCGAGCATCAAGAAAGCACCAATTAGGAAGCGCATGACAGGATTCTCCTTGAAGATCAATGCGCCGTTTGTCAAGAAGAATCCTGCATGAAATGGAGTAGCCGCTGTCTAATTTCGGTTCCCCCATTATTGGGGGCTGGGGGGAGTCCTACTTCCCTTCCTCTTTGAGCGCGTCCAGCAGCGTCTGCACTTTCGTCTGGGCGACGGCGATGCGGGTGTCTGCCGCGCCGTAGTAAAGGTACAGGTCGTCGCCCCGGATGATGGTGCCTGTCGGGAAGACGACGCCGGGGATGAAGCCGGTGGACTCATACGGCTCTTTGGGGCCGAAGACCCAGCGGGGCAGGCGGCGGATGACCCGGCGCGGGTTGTCCAGGTCCAGCAGCGCCAGGCCCACGCGGTAGATCGGACCGTGGGACGTAGATTTGACGCCGTGATAGATGAGCAGCCAGCCGTCGGGCGTCTCAATCGGCGGCGGCCCGCCGCCGACTTTGTCGCCGTCCCACCACGGGCCGCCGCGCTCTTCGATAATGCACCACGGGCGGCCCCAGTGAATGAGGTCTTCGCTTTCCACCAGCCAGATATGCTCCATGTCGCCGAGCGCGGGCCGGTGCAGCATCCAGTAGCGGTCGTTGATTTTGCGCGGGAAGACCGACGCATCTTTGTTGTTGGGGGCTAAGACAAGGCCGAAGCGGTCAACGCTCTTGAAATCGGTGGTGGTGGCAAGGCAGACGCCCGCGCCGAGATTGGAATAGCCGGTGTAGGCGATCACATACTCGCCCCGGTCGGCGAGATACGACACGCGCGGGTCTTCGCAGCCGTAAGCCTCAAACGGCGTGTCGAACGGCGAGGCGGCCAGGGGACGGATGGCACCGGGGCCGTTCGGCGCGAGAAACGGATGGTCTTCAATGCGCCAGTTCGTCAGGCCGTCTTTGGAGCGGGCAATGGTGATGTGCGAGCTGCCTTCCTGGTCAATCACCCGGATCAGCATCAGCACCTCGCCGTTGACGAGGATGGTAGCCGGGTTGCAGACACAGTCGCAGGGGTAGGGCATATCGCTGGGGCTGAGAATAGGGTTCAGCGACGAGCGCGTGAAAAGCTCATGTTCAAACACGGAGGAAGTTCCCTTCTAAAATCACAAGTCTAAGATAACGGGTCTCAAGTAACAGGCAGGCTAAATAACAGGCAGGCTGAAAGTGTTATACCCGCGAATTTGCAAAAGAAGCGAGAAGGAAAAGCGGCGGCGCGTACCGAAATAAACACTTATGGCATTGAAAGCAAACACTTCTTCCTCAAATGTATTGCCCGAAGCCGGGCCGGAAGCGGCGGTGAAGCCGCTGAAGCTCTGGCGGGTGCTGTGGCTCGGCCTGCTGCTGATCCCGGTCAACGTCTTCTGGACGACCATCATTGAGATCCGGTGGTACACGCTCGACGGGACTTCGCTGCCGCTGTTCATCACGCCGGTCTTCATGCTGTTTATTCTGGTGCTGCTCAATCTCGCCTGGCGCAAATTCTTTCCGAAGGCAAGCCCCATGCGGCAGGAAGAACTGCTGCTGCTGTATATCATGCTGGTCGTTTCGTGTACGTTCGCCGGGCATGATACGCTGCAAAATATGTTCGGCTCCATCACCTACGCCTACTGGAACGAGACGCCCGAAAACAAGTGGCGGTCTTTGTTTTTCCAGTACCTGCCGAACTGGCTGCTTATCACCGACAAAGATGCACTGACGGCGATGAACCACGGCAATGTCAGCATTTACAGCCCGCAAGGGCGGGTTTATTTGCGGGCCTGGATCGTGCCGCTGGTGTCCTGGGGCTTGTTTTTCCTGACACTGGTTGGGATGTACCTGTGCCTTACGGTGCTGGTACGGCGGGCCTGGATTGAAAACGAGAAGCTGACCTTTCCGATTGTTCAATTGCCGCTGGCGATGACCTCGGAGACAGCCGGGAAGAACTTCTTTCAGAACCCTGTCATGTGGTCGGGATTTGGGCTGGCGTTTTTGATCTCGTTCGGGAACGGCCTCCACACCCTGATCCCGACTGTGCCGGAATTCCATGTCAAGCTGTTTGACATTTCTTCTCTCATCACGACCCGCCCGTGGAGCGCGATGGGGTCTACCCAAACTTCGTTTTACCCGTTTGCGGTCGGCCTCGGCTACTTTATGCCGCTGGACCTGTCGTTTTCCTGCTGGTTCTTTTATATCGCCGCCCGCGTGTTTCGGATTGTCGGCAACATTTACGGGTGGGACGCCGTGCAGAACTCGTCCCAAACCAGCACCTTCCCGTACTTCGGCGAACAGGCGACCGGGGCCTGGTTCGGCCTGGGGTTCGTGCTTTTGTACGCCGGACGCAACTACTGGCGCGAGGTGTTCCAGTCGGCCTGGCAGGGGTCACGCTCCTCCGACCCGGTCGAAGCCCGGCGTTACCGGGCGGCGCTCGGCGGGCTGGTTGCCGGCAGTCTGGTGCTGGCGCTGTTTTCCGAGCTGCTCGGCATGACCGGCTGGGTCGCGGTGCTGTTCTTTTTGATCGTCTTTCTTCTGGGCTTTGTGATCACGCGGGTGCGGGCGGAGCTGGGGTCGCCGCACGAGATTGTCTGGGTCAATCCGATTCAGGTCTTGATCACGCTGTTCGGGTCGCGGACGCTGGGGGCGCAGGATTTGACCCTGCTGTCCACGCTGTACTGGTTCAACCGGGGCTACCGGAACCATCCGATGCCGAACCAGCTGGAAGCGTTCAAGATGATGGACGGCAAGCCGTCGGTCGGGGTAGGGGGGCTGTGCGGCGTGCTGATATTTGCGTCGGTGGTCAGCCTGATTTCGACGGATTGGGCGAACCTGCATGTGCTGTATGCTTACGGCGGCGAAGGAAAAAATATCGGGTTCAAGAGCTTTGTCGGCGCGGAAAGCTACAACCGTCTGGCGGGCTGGCTGACCCAGCCGGTCCCGCCGGCGTCCACCGGCTTGTATTACATTGCCGCGGGCTTGCTGGTCACGGTCGCCTTGTCTTTGATGCGCGTGAACTTTGTCTGGTGGCCGTTCCACCCGGCGGGCTACGCACTGGCGCTGTCGTATGCGATGGAGTATTTCTGGCTGCCGATCTTTATCGCCTGGGCTTTGAAGTTTTTGATCATTCGGTACGGCGGGATCGGCCTCCACCGCCGGGCCATTCCGTTCTTCTTGGGACTCATCCTCGGCGACTACACCATCGGAGCGCTGTGGGCCATCGTCGGCCCAATCCTCGGCGTCCCGACCTACAAGATTTATATTTAGGGAATAGAAAGGCGAACAGGATAAAGAAGGGCGGACACAAGGTTCGCGCCCTACCATTCGTCCCAGTCTGACCCCGTAGGGGCGAACCTTGTGTTCGCCCTTCTTTATCCTGTTCGCCCTTTCTAATAATGGTTGCTCTTTTCCGCGTGTTCGCCCTGCCTGCTTCTTCCCTTGACGTTCGCCCTGCCTCTGTGTTATAGTAACCTCATCTACTTTTTTCGCTGTTCGTTTTTTGCTCCGCCGCCGACAAGGACTTGTTTCTCGATGCGCTTTTACCCCGCCCTGCTCGCACTTGCCGTTCTCGCGTCCGCCACGCCGGCCTTCGCGTCGCACCATCATCGTTCGTCTGCCGCTGACCGTGACGCGCAGGTGCAGGCGCAGCACCGCATTCGGCTCGCGGCCAAAGAGAAAAAAGCTTGGCGCGAGCATCTCGCCAAGCTGCGCTCCCTGCCGCGTGCCGAGCGGGTCGCCGAGAAGCACCACGAGAAAAAGTGGCAGCGCAAGCACAATGAGAAAGTGGCGGCAGTCCAGGAAGCCACGGCGCACCAGAAACGCGCCCTCCTGCGGGACGCAAAGCTTGCCCGCCGACATCACCACGCCGCCTCGCTGGTCGCCGCCGCGCCGAAGCACCGCAAAGTTCTTGTCGTTCACAAACCGATTGCGCCGAAGAAGCTGCTGGCATCAAAAAAAGCGCCGGCTCATACCCGGCATCTGGCTGCGCTTCAAGCGGCGCACCGGGCGAATGTTCAGAAGATCGCGCAGAGAAGCGCAGCAGAAAGCCTGAAGCATCGGGAGAATGTGGCGCGGCAGGCGCAGATCGCCCATGAATGGGCCGCGCGGCGGCAGACCGTTCACGCGCTGCATTTGCAGAAAATCGCCGCCGCAAGCCGCGTCCGCTGGTCCGCCCTGCACGGTGACGGCAGCGGGGGCAAAAGTATTCGCTTCTGGCAGACCGGCGCGGCGGGCGTTCCCGTCAAAGTGATCTCGGTAGACTTGAACGATCCGAACGTCAAAGTTTCGGCGGTCATGGCCGCGCGGGGCAACGGCACGTCCGAGCCGTTCCGGCAGATGATCAGCCGGGCGAACCCGAATGTCGCCGTGACCGGGACGTTCTTTTCGCTTGACGATTTGCAGCCGGTCGGGGACATTGTCGTAGACGGCAATCTGGTCCACTTCGGCGGCATGGGAACGGCCCTGTGCATCACGCCCGCGAACCGCGCGACGATGGTGACGTGCCAGTGGGGACGGCACCACGATTGGAGTCCGTTTGACTTCGTCGTCGCCTGCGGCCCGCGTCTTCTCCGCAGCGGCCGGGTAGTCCTCGACGCCCGCGCCGAGCGGTTCCACGACCGGCACATGCTGGCTCCAAACTCGCGGATCGCGGTCGGGATCACGCGCGGCAACACGCTCTTTTTCGTGATGACCCACGAGCCGATCTCGCTCGGTCGGCTGGCCCGCGTCATGCAGTCTTTGGGCGCGGGTGATGCGATGAATTTGGATGCCGGCACCAGCACCGGCTTTTACTACAACGGCGCGACACTCGCGAGGCCGGGCCGCAAGCTGACCAACATGATTGTGGTCTATGGCCGCCGCGAGCGCTACGAACACGCTTTGGACCAGCTTGTCTCGCCGATGTACCATCATGCCGCGTCCCGCCGCCTGCTGCCGTCCGGCCTCCGAACGGCGGCTTTGGTTCGCCCGTGAGCGAGCTTGAACTGCCCCCGCGCGTCTGGGCCGAGATTGATCCGCCGGCTTTAACCCACAACATCATGCTGCTGACACGCCGCTTTGCCCCCGCCCAGGTGATGGCCGTGGTCAAAGCCGACGCTTACGGCCACGGCGTCGCCCAAATCGCCCCGCTCTGCGCCGAGGCTGGATTGACTGATTTCGGCGTCGCGACGCCCGCCGAGGGCGTCGCTTTGCGTTCTTTGCTGCCGCCGGATGCCGCGATCTATTTACTCGGCCCTGCCCTCCCATCCGAAGCCCCCGCGATTGTGCATCACCGCCTGACGCTGCTGCTGTCTTCCTATGAAATGGGCCAAGCGCTGTCGTCAGCCGCCCACACGCAGAATGTCACGGCGGCGGCGCATCTGGATTTAGACACCGGCATCGGACGCGCCGGGGTGCAGCTTTCCGACGCCCGCGCCTTGCTGGCCGCGCTTCAAGCGCTGCCGAACCTCCGCCTCACCGGCCTTTCCACCCACTTTGCCAGTGCCGACGAAGATTTAGTGGACGCCCATGGGCAGTGGTTAGAGTTCGCGGACTTCCTGACAAGTTTAGGTGCACAGCCCGAATTACTTGTCCATGCTTCCAATTCACCTGCCTCTTTGATCCTGCCGCCGGCTGCCCGGCATCAGATGATCCGGCCCGGCCTGCTGCTGTACGGCATCGAGCCGGCGCCCGGTGCGTTTGCCTTCTCCGTGCTGCCCCTCCGTCCCGTGCTGTCGCTGAAAACGCGCGTTTCGCTGTGCCGCTTCCTGCCCGCCGGCGCGACGATTTCGTATGGCCGTACTTACACCGTTCCCTCCGGCGGCACTTATGCGACGCTTGCAGTCGGCTACGGCGACGGCTACCCGCGCGGACTTTCTAATCGCGGCTTTGTTCTCCTGCAC
This sequence comes from Capsulimonadaceae bacterium, assembly GCA_965277885.1. GTDB lineage: Bacteria > Armatimonadota > Armatimonadia > Armatimonadales > Capsulimonadaceae > JANXMY01. The sequence continues at coordinate 4,154,392 of CBDIDS010000003.1, forward strand.
GGCAAACGCGCTCCGATCTGCGGGCGGGTCTGCATGGACCAAGTCGTCGTAGATGTCAGCGCCATTCCAAACGTTCAGGCCGGCGACATTGCCACACTGGTCGGCACGGACGGGAACGAAACAATCACAGCGGGCGAACTCGCCGCGCTTGTTACCACAACGCCGCACGCCATCACCACAGGACTGACGGCCCGTGTCAGTCGGGTACAATAGCTGAATATGTTCCATGACCCTTCGCAGCGGCAGACGCTTACTGTAGATGGCCGCAGCGTGGCAGTTCGTGTCCTGCCTGCTTTGAGCCGGCCTGCCTTTCAGCCTGCCTCCCTGGCGCTGCCGATTATTATGGTGCATGGCCTCGGCTGCTCGTCGGATGCGTGGCGTCCGACCCTCGGCTGCCTGGCGGAACGGGGGATCGGTTCGGTTTACGTGCCGGATATGCCGGGGTTCGGCTACTCGCAGGGCCCGAAAAAAGCGATGTCTATTGTGGATCTGGCGGACTGGCTGGCGCGGCTGATGGACGCGCTCCATCTTCCCAAAGCGAATTTTGCCGGGAACTCCCTCGGCGGTCAGGTTCTTTTGGAATTTGCCCGGCGTCACCCGGAACGGGTAGGGCGGATGGTCATGGACGGCGCGACTGTCGGCAGTCAGTATATCTCGCTTGCCCGGTACGCTGCGGGCCTGGTGCTGGACGGCATTCAGGAGCCGCCGAATTACACGGCGCTGCTGGGATGGATGTCCGCCCAAATGGGCGTGGTGCGCTATGTGCAGACGACCCTGGCGATGCTGGCCGACGAGCCGCTGGAACAAACATCGAAGATACAAGCGCCCTGCCTTATCATGCGCGGGGAGCGCGACGGCATCATCCCGGACGCGGTCGCCCGCCGCCTGGCTGCCGCCTTGCCGAACGGCCAGTTCCGGCGTCTGTCGGGAACGGCCCACGCGATGCAGTTCACCCGTCCCCGCGAGTTCACAGAGATTGCCCTGTCGTTCTGGGCGGGGAACACGGAAGATAACGCGGAGTGAGAAAGTGCTGGAAGAGTGCGGCCACAGAAAGAACACGGCTTTGTTGCGTCATTCAGAACCATGTCCTAAAGGACACGGCTATTGGGCGCAGACGCCGGGAACCCCCGCTTCGCGGGGCTAAGAACAGGATATACAAATCTGAGTGCGCCGAAGGCGTAGTTTGCGGCGTCTGCGCCCAATAGCCGTGTCCTTTAGGACATGGAATATGGGCAAACGGATCTAGGCAGCAACGCCGTTCCAAGCGCATCATCAATGGAAAATATGCTATGACCAATGCCCTTGAACTTGTGCGCGAACTGATACAACTGCCGGGACCGCCGGGGCAGGAAGGGCTGGTGCGGGAGGCCGTCGCGGCTCATGCCGAGCGTCTTGGCTGCGTTTACGAAACCGACGCGCGGGGGAACCTGCTGCTGTCGGTTCCGGGCGCAGGCCGCCTGCCCGATGCGCCCGACATCGTTGTCATGGCCCATTTGGACGAAATCGCGCTGCTCGTCGTCCGAGTCGAGGACGGCGGCACGCTGGTTGTCACCAGCCTCGGCGGCGTGTTTCCGTGGAAGTGGGGCGAGGGGCCGGTGCAGATTTTAGCATCGCCGACGCCGCTGGACGGCGTTCTGTCGTTCGGCTCCATCCACACGACCGACCCCGGCAGCACGGCGTCGGCGGCGCGGGAACGCGCTCTGACCTGGGCGGATACGCGCATTACGACCGGGCTGTCGGCGGAAGCGTTGGCGCAGAGCGGCGTTCGGGCTGGAACGCGCGTCGTGCTGCACCCGTCGCGCCGGACCTGGACTGAAATCGGCGACTTTGTGGCGTCGCCGTTTCTGGATGACCGGGCCGATCTTGCGGCGATGCTGCTGACGCTGGAGAGCCTACAGGGCCTTGACCCGGAACGAGCGCTGTTTGCGGCGACGGCGGCGGAAGAAGTCGGGGGGCATGGGGCGCTCTGGCTGCTTCGCCAAAGGCCGGCGACGGTCGGGATTGCACTGGAAATCGGGCCGCGCGTCCCGGAAAGTCCATTTCTGCTGGACGATCAGCCGACGGTCTGGGTGAACGACTCGTACTCAGCCATGCAGGCCGCCGACATTGATTTGGTCGCCCGCGCGGCGCACTCCATCGGCCAAACTCCCCATTTTCAGGCGCTTTCACGCGGCGGCAGCGATGCGTCCTGCGCGGCCTCTTATGGCCTGGTCGCCCGGCCGATCACGCTGGCGTTCGCCGCCGAAAACTCGCATGGCTGCGAGATCATGCACCGGAACGCCGTGCCGAATTTGTCCGCGCTTTTGCGGGCTGTCTTAGAAGAGGTTTGTTTGTGACCGACGTGTTTTCGCTGCTCATCCGCCCGCAGTATTACGATTTTGACCCGTCGGGCATTGTTCATAACGCCACTTATGTGCGCTGGCTGGAAGACGGCCGGATGGCGTTTCAGCAGGCCGGCCCGTGGCCCGTCGAGCGGATGTACGCGGCGGACATGACGGCGGTCCTGACCCGGACCGACATCCGGTATAAGCGCCCCGTGCGGCTCTCGGAAACCGTCCTGCTGCGGGTCTGGGTGCTGTCGGTGGGCCGCTCTGCGTTATCCCTCGCCCTCCGCTTTGTTCACCCGGAGACGGACACCGAGTACGCCCGCGCCGAGCAGAGCGGCTGCTTCGTGCGCCGCTCCACCGGCAAACCCGTCGCCATGCCTGCCGAGTACCTGGAGTTCTGCCGCGCCTACAAAGCGAAGTTCTGCGTGCCGGAGTGAAGAACGCTTTCTCAGTCTTGTCACCCATCCTTCTAATGAACCTTTTTTTGTTCGGTGGGGTTATTGATTATAAGAGGTAAAAACCCATGAAACAGACACGACGCGAGCTTTTGCGAAACGGCTTTGTCGCTGCCGCCGCTGCCGGAGCGTCGCTGCTTGCGGCTAAGTACGGCTTTTCCGCGCCGGGCGATCATGCGCCCGCCCGCCATTTTGCCGTTGCCCATACCGATGCTGAGTGGAAAAAGCTGCTGACACCCACCCAGTATCATGTTCTACGCGAGGCGGGAACCGAACTACCTTTTTCTGGGGACTACGAGTTCCACGGCAAAGGCGTCTACAACTGCGCGGCCTGTGCGAACCCGCTGTTTAATGCCGCCACAGAGTTTGATTCTGGGACGGGCTGGCCGAGCTTCTACCAGCCGCTGACGAAAACCAGCGTTTTCACGCGGGCGGACAGCAGCCTGTATATGGAGCGGACAGAAGTCGCCTGCGCCCGCTGCGGCGGTCATCTCGGCCATGTGTTTGACGACGGCCCGAAGCCGACCGGCCTGCGTTACTGCATGAACTCGGTGGCGATGAAGTTTGTCAAGCAAGCGTAATTTTCTTCGGAAGCGGCGGAGGCAATCAAGCCCCCGCCGTTTTTTTACGTCTTATCATACACAATAAATGACAGTTAAGTATGCTAAGAAATAATTAAATTTAGCTATTGATGCTTGTTCGGTTTAGCCTGTTTTTGTCAGCGGGTAACACGCCCTTGATGACAAAAGGCTGAGCAGACGCCTCAAGCGCGAGGTCATCAGGAGAAAACATAATGCAGACAAAGTTGAAGCTTGGAATTGCGCTGGCCGCCGGCAGCCTCACGCTGGCTTTTCTTGGCGGGTGTCATTCCGGTGATCAAGCCGACACCGGCTCTTCCACCAGCGGAACCGGCACAGCCGGCACTCCCGGCGGCGCAGGAACGGCAGGCGGCCCGGCGGGCCCAGGCGGCCCAAGCGGCACTGGGACGGCAGGCACCGCCGGGACAGCGGGAACGGCTGGGACGGCAGGCACCGCCGGAACAGCAGGCACAGGGGGCGGCGGGGCAGGCTCGCCATAACAAAAATGTCGTTGATGCCCTAATTTGGAGGACATCTACTCACAAACAAGGAGAACTTGAGATGACCAAGTCAATCAGCGCTGCCCTGTTGGCAGCAAGCATTGTTTTCGGTGTCAGCGCCGTATCACTGGCGCAAACTGCGCCGTCCGCCGCCGGCGCCGGACCCACCGGGGCGAAAGCGCCGAGCGATACGACCGGCAGCGGCAAGGATACGGGAATGCAGGTTCCAAGCGGCATGTCCGGCAACGGTCCAGGAGGAGTCGGCACTGCCGCCAGCCCGACCGCGACCAATCCCGCGACATCTTCTTCTGCCGGGACTTCTTCTGCCGGGACTTCTTCTGCCGGTGCGGCTTCGTCCAGCACAGGCAAATCCGGTGCGTCGAAGAGCAAAAAGACCGCTCAGCACAGCAAGAAGCATACCGCGTCCAGCACAAGTCGTTAAGCCGCAGAACAAAGTCACAGAAAAAGCCGGGAGCGTCGCTTGCTCCCGGCAGTCAACAAAGATTGCAAGGAAATTATTATGTTCTTTCACACAAAAAAGCTTCAATACAAGGCCAAGCCGGACAAGCCGAATGCCCTGTTCGCCAACAAAGTCCAGGAAGTGCTGGGCGGGCAGTACGGCGAAATGACCGTCATGACCCAGTACCTGTTTCAAGGCTGGAGCTGCATGGGACCGGCGAAATACAAAGACATGCTGCTGGACATCGGCACCGAAGAAATCGGACATGTGGAGATGCTCTGCACGCTGATCGCTTATTTGCTGGAAGACGCACCGCTGTCCGAGCAGGAGGCCGCCGTGGCGTCCAACCCGATGATGGCGGCGATCATGGGCGGCTCAAACCCGCAGCATTCGATTGTCGGCGGCGGCGGGGCGCGGCCGACCGACAGCATGGGCAACCCCTGGACCGGCGGCTATATCACCAACAGCGGCAATTTATTCGGCAATTTCCAGGCCAACTTGAACGCCGAGGTCAACGGCCGCATTCAGGTCTGCCGCTTGTATGAGATGACCGACGACCCCGGCATTCGGGACACGTTCCAGTACATGATCGCCCGCGATACCATGCACCAGAACCAGTGGCTGGCCGCGCTGGAAGATATGAAGTCCGAAGGCCTGTGCGACTATCCCGTGCCGGTCGCCTTTACCGCCGACAGCCCGCACGCGGATGCCCGCTACCAGTTCTGGAACCTGTCCGAAGGCACGGACAGCAAGGAAGGCCGGTGGGCGAGCGGTCCGAGCATGGACGGCAAAGGCGAGTTCACCTATCTTGCCGATCCCAAGCCGCTGGGGCCGGAGCCGTCGCTGCCGACGCCCGACGCGCGTTTGTACGACCTGCCCCAGCCGATGAGCGTCGGCCACGCCGACGGAGCGCCGGCAAACGGCGTCGGCGGCGTCATCAAGCAGGCGGTCGCCGCGATCACCGAGAAAGTAACCGGCTGACGGCTGCGCCGGGTGGAAGTACGCCGGGTGGAAGTGCAGGGGACTTGGGTATACAGCTTTATGGCCGAACGCGGCTGCGAGACCCACCCACAGAAGAGGAAACAGAAAAATGAAGAGATCCCTTGCACTTTCGACCCTGGCTGCCGCCACGCTGCTGATCGGAACCAGCGCCGGCGCCTTTGCCCAGGCTCCGTCGTCCCACGCAAAAACCACGACCCATGTGACCGGAAGCGGCAAAGACACCGGAATGGAAATTCCGAGCGGCATGTCCGGTAACGGCCCTGGGGGCGTTGGAACCATCGCCAGCCGGAATGCGACCAACCCGACATCCGGCAAAACCGGCGCGTCAAAGAAAAAAAGCGCTTCGCACAGCAAGAAGCACAGCATGTCCAAAAAAAGCATGTCCCACTAAGCGTCGGCCAGACTCAGCACCGGAAAGCCGGGGAACACAGTTCGGTTTCCCGGCCCAGACTGCTTTGCCTAAGCCGGGTTTTGTTTGTTGCGGCGCAGGGATCACATTGCTGAAATCAGAGACCCTTCAAGTGAGGCAAGGAATAAAATTATGACCCCGACAATGCCCAAGCAGCAGGACCCGACCAAGCAGTATCCCCAGCCGCCGCTGCCGGAGCCGGAGCAGACGCCGCCCGGCTCGGACAAGAAAATGGCCCATGCGCCCGACTACGGCGAAACCAGCTATGTCGGCAGCGGACGGCTGGAAGGCCGGGCGGCGATTATTACCGGCGCAGACAGCGGCATCGGCCGGGCCGTCGCGCTGGCCTTCGCCCGCGAAGGCGCGGATGTTTTGATTTCGTACCTCAGCGAAGACGAAGACGCCCAGGAAACGCTGCGTTAGGTGCATAGCGCAGGCCGCCGGGCCATTCTCGTCCCCGGCGACATCACCGACGAGGCCCACTGCAAGATGATTGTCGAGAAAGCCCAATCAGAATTCGGGCATTTGGACATTCTGGTCAACAACGCCGCGTTCCAGAAGACGCACCAGAAAATTACGGAGATCCCGTCGGAAGAATGGGAGCATACCTTCCGTACCAACATTTTCGCGATGTTTTATTTGTGCAAGGCCGCTCTGCCGGTCATGCGGCCCGGCGGCGCGATGATCAACACGGCTTCCATTGAAGCCTACCAGCCCGAAGCCATGCTGCTGGCCTATGCGACTACCAAAGGCGCCATTGTCAACTTCACCAAAGGCTTGGCATCGGAAGCCATCGAAAGCGGCATCCGGGTGAACGCCGTCGCGCCCGGCCCGGTCTGGACCCCGCTCATCCCGTCTACGATGCCGCCGGAGCAGGTGAAGACCTTCGGCTCGGACACGCTTTTGAAGCGCCCCGCCCAGCCTGCCGAGCTTGCCCCGCTGTATGCGTTTCTGGCATCGCAGGAAGCCTCGTACATCACCGGCATGGTCTACGGCATCACCGGCGGCGACCCGATTGCGTAGAAACCTCCCCATCAGAAACCTCACCCGGCGGCGAACCTCCGGGTGAGGTTTTTTATTTTCCGCGTTTATCAGGTACAATGGGCAAAACGGCAACGGCGCTGTCAATTCACACGAACAGAAAGTTATATTCGTTGAACACAGTTACCGTACCCGGCGAAACCGCCTCGCCCGCCAATCACAAAGCCGATCTTTACCGCATTGTCGCCCTCGCCGTTCTTGCCGCCACATTGGGCGCGTTTCTTCTGGCGTTCACGAACGAGAAACTTCTGTTTTTATACAAAGACAGGCTGCATCTGTCGCCCGGCGGGGTGGGAACGATGCTGATCCTCGTCGGCATCCCGGCTTATTTGCAGCCGCTGATGGGAGCGTTTTCTGACCTGAACCCGCTGGCCGGTTACCATCGCCGCTCGTACTTTGTGCTGGGCGGGATCATCGGCGCGGCAGGCTACCTTGTTCTGGCGCTACAGCCGAAGTACGGATTTGTCTCGGTAGCCGCACTGGTCATCATTGCACTGGCCGGGACCATTCTGACCACCGTGACTTTGAATGCCGTACTGGTCGTAGTCGGCAACGCGACCGGGACATTTGCCCGGCTTCAAACCCTGCTGTATTTGATCACTTACGGCTGGGTGCTGCTTTACACCGGCCATCTGACCGGGTATGTGACTCTGCGCTGGAGCTACCCACATACTTTCAAGGCCGCGGCGGTGACTTCTCTGCTGCTTATTCCTCTGGTGTTCCTGATCCCGGAAAAGCGGCGGGACGATCACGGACGGGCGCTTGCGGATCCGGAAGAAACGCAGCGGCGCAAAGACGCCCGTCAGGCAGAGCGGCAGCAAACCCTCGTGACCCTGCGGGCGGCGGCAGGCTCGCCCGGCCTGTGGGCCATTGTCGCGTTCATCTTTTATCTGATTGCGACGCCGGGAACCAACACGGCGCAAGTTTATTTTGAGACCGATGCCCTCCATTTGTCCAAGCAATTCATCGGCAACTTAAGCCGCTGGAGTTCGGCAGGTGTTCTGGCGGCGCTGTTCGTGTTTGGCGCTGCTTCTCGCCGGATGTCCGTGCGGTCGCTGGTTTGGGGCGCGTGGCTGATGGACTGCGCGGCGTATCCGGTGTTGATGCTCATTCACAATGCCCCGACTGCCGAGATCGCCTCATTTTTCCTCTACCTCAGCGGGACCATTTACGGCCTGTGCCTGTACACGCTGGCGGGACGCGCCTGTCCGGTGGGAGTGGAAGGGGTTGTCTACGGCATGGCCCTTTCCGCTATCGCGCTCGGCGGCACTCTCGGCGAAAAACTGGGCGGGACTCTCTACGATGCGTTCGGCCCGGCAAGCCATCACAGCATCACGCACGGCTGGAACGCCTTGCTCTGGCTCGGCTTCGGCTTCACGGTCGTTGCCGCAGGGTTTATCCCGTTCCTGCCCGCCTGGGCAAAAAGCAGTGAGTGCCTCAGCACGGCGAGGCAAGAAGCGGAGTAGGTTTTTGGGTATGCTGACATTATGAAAACACGCAATTTAGGAAAGCTGATCGTCTCCGAGATCGGACTCGGCTGTATGGGGATGAGCGAATTTTATGGACCGGGCGACGAAGCCGAGTCGCTCCGAACGCTTGACCTGGCGCTGGAGCTTGGGGTCACGTTCTGGGATACCGCTGATATGTACGGGCCGTTCACGAATGAAAAACTTCTCGGCAAAGCGCTTGCCGGCAGGCGAGACCAAGTGGTGCTTGCCACAAAGTTCGGCAACCGGCGCAGTGCAGAGGGCGCGTTTCTTGGGATCAGCGGGACGCCGGAGTATGTCCGAAAGTCCTGCGATGAAAGCTTGGAGCGCCTGGGCGTAGACCATATTGACCTGTATTACCAGCACCGGGTAGACAAAACCGTGCCGATTGAAGACACGGTCGGTGCGATGGCGGAGCTTGTCGAAGCCGGCAAAGTGAGATATTTGGGCCTGTCGGAAGCGTCTGCCGCGACCATCCGCCGCGCCCATGCGGTGTACCCGATTTCTGCCCTGCAATCCGAATACTCGCTGTGGTCCCGCGACCCGGAAGGCGCTATTTTAGACACCCTGCAAGAACTCGGCATCGGCTTTGTGCCATACAGCCCGCTGGGGCGCGGCTTTCTGACGGGCCAGTTCCGAACGCCGGAAGATATTCCCGAAGGCGATTTCCGGCGCAATAATCCGCGCTTCCAGGGCGAGAACTTCACGCAGAACTTGAAGCTGGTCCAAGCCGTCAAGCAGATGGCCGACAGCAAAGGCATCACGCCGGGCCAGCTTGCCCTCGCCTGGGTGCTGGCCCAGGGACCGGATTTCGTCCCGATCCCCGGCACCAAGCGCACCAAGTACCTGCGCGAGAACGCGGCGGCTGTTGATGTACAGTTGTCTGCGGAAGATCTGGCGCGGCTGGACGACATCGCACCCAAAGATGTCGCCGCCGGCGACCGCTACCCCAGCATGGCGGCGATTGATCGCTGACCGTAGGACCCCCCAGCCCCCAATAATGGGGGAGCAATACAGAACTGGCGGGGCTTGCTTTCTTATCTTGCTCCCCCATTATTGGGGGCTGGGGGGCGGTCCCGCCCTCTACTTACTCATGCGAAAAAGCAAACAATTTTGGCAGACGGTCGTGCGCGGTGCCTTCTGGCTGGCGTTCAAGACCCTGCGCTACGTTCCCTGGAAACCGGCGCTGGCCTGGGGAACGGCGATGGGGACGCTCGGCTACCAGGTGGCGGGCCGGTTTCGGGCCGTGGCTGACAAGAACCTCAAAATCGCTTACGGAGACGCCATGACCGAACACCAGCGGCAGGCGCTGATCAAGCGGGTGTTTCAGCAGTTTGCCCGTGCGTCTCTGGTCGAGTTCCTGAAAGGCGCTCATTTCACAAAAGAAGACACGGCGCAGTGGGTGCATGTAGACTCATATCAGGTCGTCCATGACCTGCTGGCGCGGGGCAAAGGGGTCATTGTCGTCTCGGCGCATCTCGGCAACTGGGAATGGCTGACCAAACGCGCCACGATGGAAGGCTTCTCGGTAAAAGTGGTCGCGCGGCAAAGTGAAGATGAAAAGTTCAACCGGCTCACCGACCAAATACGCGGCGAGAACGGCTACACGGTTCACCCGCGCGGCGACTCTCCCCGTGCGCTCCTCAAGCAGCTGCGCGAAAACAAAATCGTCGCGATTGTCCCCGATCAAAAGTCGGAAGATGTCTTCGTGCCGTTCTTTGGAAAGCTCGCAGGAACAGTCGCCGGGCCTGCCGTGCTGGCCCTGAAGACCGGCGCGGCGATTCTGCCGATGTTCTGCCCGCGCCGGCCCGACGGCACTTACGAAACGGTCTTCTACCCGGCGATTATCCCGGAGCCGACAGGGGACACGGACGCCGACATCAAAGCGATTATGACCGAGATTACCGCCGATATTGAAGACATTGTCCGCAAGTACCCGGACCAATGGCTCTGGCTCCACGACCGCTGGCGCATTCCGCCGCCCGACCGCATTTCCGAAAGCCTCCATGCCGAACTCCTTGCCGCCGCTCGCTGACATTCAGCGCCTGCTTGTCGTCAAAACCAGCTCGATTGGCGATGTCATCCATGCGCTCCCCATCGTGCAGGCCATCAAAGAGGCCGCGCCGCACTTGACACTCGGCTGGGTCGTCCGCCGCCGCTGTGCGGACATTTTGACCGGCAATCCCGCGATTGATCACTTGTACGTTCTGCCTGACAAGCCCTCGCTTCGGGAGCTTCTACAGCTGCGCCGCACTCTGCATTCCGTGCGCTATGATATGGCGCTGGATATGCAGGGCCTCAGCCTCAGCGGCCTCGTCACTCGCCTTTCCGACGCCCCCACGCGCGTCGGCTGGGACCGCAATCGGGAAGGCAACGCGCTTTTTCTGACACATTCCCTTGTTCCCGGCAAAGCAAAGAACGCGCACGAGATAGACCTGCTGTACGGCTTCGCGGAGGCGCTTGGCGTGCGTGTTCCGCACCCGGAGTTCACGCCGCAGCCCTATCTTGCCGCTGAGAATGCCGCCCAGGCCGAAGCATGGCTTTCGGGTCTGCCGCGCCCGCGCATTGCGCTGAATGTCGGCGCGTCGCGGGCGTACAAGCGCTGGCCGCTCGAAAACTGGGTTCAAGTCGCGCAGGCGCTCACGCAGTCGGGCCGAAGCGTTGTCTTTGTCGGCGACAAGACCGACGCCGAAACAGTTGCCCAGATCACGCCGCATCTCAGCGCAGGCTTTGTCAATTTAGCAGGCAAAACCAGTCTGCGCGAGCTGGCCTCCGTGCTGGCAGCATGTGATTTATTAGTCAGCGGCGACAGCGGCCCCATGCACCTGGCAGTCGCGGTCGGTACGCCGACCGTCGCCCTTTTCGGCGCGACAAATCCGGCTCGGCATGGTCCTTACGGCGCACGGAACACTATTCTGCATGACCCCGTGCCGGGCCTTCTTGTCCCCGGCAAGCGTCCGACTGAGGCCGAAGGCGCGGCCTGCATGGCGCGGATCACGCCGGAAAGGGTGCTGGCGGCAATTCAGGGAAAAGTGACGAAGGAATGAACCCCCTCGTCTCGTCTGCCTCTTATCTCTGTGCGGCCTTTTCAGGTATACTTCTAAGCCTATGCGGAAGTTTTTAGTCGTCAACATGAACTATATGGGGGATGCGCTCCTGACCACGCCGGCGATTGCGGCGCTCCGGTCGGCGTTCCCCGACGCGCAGATTGACACGGTGGTGGGGGCTGGGACCGCCGCCGAGGTGCTGCACGGCAACCCGGATCTCAACCATATCATCGCCCGGACCGCGCGGGGCGGGGCAAGCCGGCTGATGCAGATCTACCGGCTGCTCCGGGCCGGCCGCTACACCGATGCGGTCATTCTGCCGCCGCTGCCCGGCTATGCGTTTGCCGCCTGGCTGGCCCGCACCCCCCGCCGGGTGGGTCTCGGCGGGCGCGGCATGAACCATTTCCTGACGGAGCTGCGCCGGACAAAAGCGGTTCACATGGCCGATGCCATGCTGGACACGATGCCGCTGCCGCCCGGCACCCCGCGCCAGCGCCGCCTCATGGTTGCGGTTGACCCGGCCTCAGAAGAAGCCGCCGGTCGCCTGCTGGCGGAATACGGGATCGCGCCCGGCAGCCCGCTCCTCGCCGTCAATGTCGGCGCGACCCGCCCCCAAAAGCGCTGGTTTGCCGAGTCGTTTGCCGAGACTTTAGACGGCTTGCAGGATCTTCCTGTCGTGCTGGTCGGCGCGGGCGCAGAAGATACCCAGATGGCGGCGGACATCCTGCGCCAAACACAGTCATCGCCGATCAACCTGGTCGGCAAAACGCAGGTGAACACGCTGGCGGCGGTCTTGAAGCGGTGCGATCTGCTCATCAGCGGCGACTCCGGGCCGATGCACCTGGCGACGGCGGTGGGAACACCCTGCGTTGCGCTGTTTGGCTCGACCGACCCGAAAGTGACCGGGCCGTTTGACGAGTATTCGGAAGCCCTCTACAAAAACCTCTCGTGTTCCCCTTGCGGCAACCATCCGACCTGCAACGGGCGCTACGACTGCCTGCGCGAGATCACGCCGGAAGAAGTGGTGCTGGCGACCCGCCGCCTGCTCCGCGCCTGCCGGGGCGGTTTAACCGAGCTGCCCCAGATTGCCGCGCCGTCGCCTCCCGCAGCCGCGATGCCTCATCAGCCGGGCGTCAAGCGCATTTTAATTGCCACCAAGTTTCGCTTCATCGGCGACACGCTCCTCGCGACCCCAATTTTCCGGGCGGTCCGGGCGCAGTGGCCGGACGCCCATATTGCGCTGCTCACGGGCAAAAATGCGCGGGTGCTGCTGCAAAACAATCCGTACCTAGATGAAATCTGGGAATTTGACCCGTACAAGTCCGACAAGGGAACGAGGGCCTATCTGCACCTGGTCCAGCGCCTGCGAACCGGCAAGTTTGATTTGTGCCTGGCGCTGAACCGGTCGTTCCACTCGGCGCTGACGCCCTGGCTTGGCGGCATCAAAACACGCGCGGGCTTTGAGTCGGAAGGGCGCGGGCCATTGCTGAACTGCCGGGTGGACTACGACCGGGAGAAAAGCGAGATCGCCTGCTATTTTGACGTTCTGCGGGCCATCGCGCCCAACGCTCCGGTGAACCCCGCTTTGGAGCTTTGGATCAGCGCGGACGAAACCTCGCGGGCGCAGGCGCATCTCGCCGAAGCCTGGGGGGAGCGCGTTCCGCGCGAGTATCTGGTCGGCATTCAGCCCGGCGCAAGTCAGGCCCGGAAACGGTGGAGCGCGGCGGGGTTTGCGGGGGTTGCGGACCAGCTCGTCGCGTCAAACCCTCATCTGCGCCTCGCGCTCATCGGCGGGCCGGACGAAAAAGACGCCACGGAAGAAATGCTGTCATTCTGCGGCCCCGAAGCAAAAGCGCGGGCGATTTCGTTTGCCGGCGGCTGCGATCTGCGCGAGTCTTTAGCATTGGTCTCACAGCTTGGCCTGTTCCTCGGCAACGACACGGCGATTATGCACTCGGCGGTCGCCCTCGGCGTCCCCACCGTCGCGCTGTTCGGCCCGACCAACCCGCGCAAATGGGGCAACTACGGCCCCTGCCACCGGGTTTTAGAGTCCCCCGACGGCACAATGGCCTCCATCGCGGCGAGTGACGTTCTCGCGGCGGCCTCGGCCCTGCTCGCACAAAGCGCGTCGGCGGACTTAGTTGCGCCGGTCGGCTGAAATTCGGTATAATCGGCTGTTGCCAATGACCTAACGCGGCGACCGCAAACTTACTTCTGCGAGGGCATACTGCGAAATGAGCCTTGTACAAAAGATTTTCGGTAAGCGGAAAGATGTTCAGGATGAGCGGTGGCAGGTTGCTATTGTTCAGCAAATCTGTATCGCCATGATCCACCAAATACCGGAAAATTGGGATAAGGCAGTTCTAGTCCTGGAGCCAACCGAAAAGGGTGTCGGCGCGGGACTCTCACATTCTGCCATCACGCCTCGTGCCGTTGAGGATTTTGCTCTTGGCGACGGCGAGTTCGTGACCCCAAATATGGAAGTCATGGCAGCAACCCGGCAGCTAGAATTAGGTTTTGTTGAGCGCAAAGGCACATTCAAGAAGGCAATCATCAGTGCCATTCGTGACGGCGAGGATTGGGACGTGAAAAGTGAATATGAGCATTAGACTCACAGCTTGTTTCGGTCTGGGCTATGGATACTAAACAGACAGAGTGGGAAGCCGAAGAGCCGGAAATGCAGGCGTATTACAGCTTCAAGGGAGGGCAGCGGGGGCGTTATGTCCATCTGTCCTCTCAGGAGGCCGACACGGTACGTCGCTCGGTGACCGATGCTCTGGCTGAAGCGCCGGGGCACCTTGCTTTCCAAACTGCTGAGGAAGTGGATGCACTCCTGGATGAAGATATAGACACATCGGAGATACCGCCTCTGACCGAGGCGGACTTTGCGCGTTCCGAATGGCGTTTTCCGGCTTCGGCAGATGCAAACAGCGGCACCGGTGCCTGACACGGATTTATGACAAGTTCTTCTCGCTCCAATACATCCTACAATCGCGCCTTGTTTATCCGGTTCGGCGGGATGGGCGATATTCTGCTGGCGACGCCGTCGGTGCGGGCGGTGGCGGCGGCGTTTCCGGGCATCGCGATTGACTTTGTGGTCGGCGGGGGCATGACGGACGCGCTTTCAGGGCATCCGAATGTGCGCGAGATTTTGACATTTGATAAGCGCGGTGTTGACTCGCGTTTGGACCACTTTCTGCCGTTTCTGGCGCGGATTGCCCGGAAGCGGTATGACTTGGTGATCAATCTGCACCCCAGCGCAAAGTCGTACTTGATGGCGGCGGCGAGCGGGGCGAAGACGCGGATTACATTTGAAAAACGCATGGAAGTGCGGGCGGATACGGGCCAGGTCGCCCATGCGGTCGATGATTTCGCGAAGGAGCTGCGTCCGCTCGGCATTGAAAGCGTTCCCGACCGGGCACTGGACTTCATTGTTCCCAGCGCGGCCCATGCGCGGGTCGCTGAGTTACTGGCAGAGTTGGGCGTGTCGAATGAGGACAAGCTGCTCGTGATCAACCCGGCGGCGTCGCGGCCTTTGAACCGCTGGCCTTTGGAGCGCTTTGCGGAAGTCGCAGCGTGGTGGGCGGGGCAGCCGGGCGTCAAAGTGGCGATTACGGGAGCGCCGGCGGCGTTTAAGACCGTCATGGACGGTCTGGATGAAGTGAGCCTGGCGCGGGAAGTTTCGGCGGCGGACACGCGAATTCTGAACCTTGCGGGGCAGTTGTCGGTTAAAGAGTTCGGAGCGCTGCTGTCCCGCGCGGACACGCTGTTGACCTGCGATACCGGGCCGATGCACATCGGGGCGGCGCTGGGGACGCCGCTGGTGGTGCTGTCGGGCGCGGCGGACCCGGACCGAACGGGGCCGCTGACGGCAAACAGTACGGTTTTGATTGAACGTGCTTTGGAATGTGTTCCGTGCCGGGACCGGATCTGCCGGCGGGGCGATATGCTCTGCATGAGCAGCCTCACGGCAGCCAATGTGATTGCGGCAGTCGGGGAGCGGCTGGGCCGAAAGGAGACGCCGCGTGGGATTATCCTTCCCGTTGCCGGAAGATAAAATTGTCGGAGCCGAGGAGTTAGCCGAAATTGCCCGGCGGCGGCAAAGCGCGGGCGAAAAGATCGTGCTGACCAACGGCGTCTTCGATCTGCTCCATGTCGGCCATGCCCGGTATCTCGCCGAAGCGCGGGCTTTGGGCGACGCGCTGATTGTCGCGGTCAACTCCGACGAATCGGTGCGCGGGTTCAAGGACCCGCTGCGTCCGGTGGTGCCGCTGGCCGAGCGGATGGAACTTTTGGCGTCGCTTGCCTGCGTGGATTATGTCGTGCCGTTTGAGACGCGGACACCAGTGCCGCTGATTGAACAAGTCCGGCCTCTGGTGTACGCCAAAGGCGGCGATTACACGCTGTCCGACCTGCCGGAAGCGGCGGTGGTGCAGGGCTACGGCGGCTCGGTTCGACTTCTATCGCTGATCGCCGGCCGCTCGACGACTGCTCTGATTGCCCGTGTCTGCGCCGCTTATTGTGAGACTTCTCAGGAATAAATCTATGCCTCTTTCCGTGCTGCAAGTCGCGACCGGCTTCCCCTCGTGGGGTGGGACCGAGCTGCATATCTTAAACTTGTCGGAGCAGCTTCAAAAGCGCGGCTATGATGTCACTGTCGCGTGCCGCCCCGGACGCTGGGTAGAAGAAAAGGCAACGGCGATGGGCCTGCCGACCGTGCCGATCCGGGTGATGAACCAGCACGACTGGCAGGATTTTGGCGTTTTGCGCCAGTTTTTAAGGGAACGGAAAACCGATGTCCTGCACGTTCATTGGTCCTCGGATATTGTCGTTCCCGGCTACGCGGCTCTTCGGGAGCATGTGCCGGTGCGGATCATGTCCCGCCATATGCCGTACCCGTTCAAGAACCGGGTTGGCTCGTTTCTGTACAGCAAGATTTTGTACACCCGTTTAGTGACGGTCTCCAACTCTGTGCGCGAAACGCTGATCAAGTGCGGTGTTCCCGGCGACAAAGTGCAGGTCATTCATCACGGCACCGATGTGGAAGCGTTTGCGCGGACGACCCAGGATCGCAAAGAAATGCGCCTTGCTCTCGGTATCCCGGAGGACAGCGTTGCCGTCGGCATTGTCGGGCGCATCGCTCCCGAAAAAGGCCATGCGGTGCTTTTGGACGCCCTGCAAAAAGTTCACGAGCGCTATCCGCTGTTTCTGGTGATTGTCGGCAACGGGCCGGACGACGAGCTGATCCGCACCCGCGCCGCCGAGATGGGTCTGGCCGACAAAGTGCTGTTCACGGGTTTCCGAGACGATGTCAACAATGTCTTAAACGCGCTCGACGTTGTCACCGTCCCGTCCACCTGGAACGAGCCGTGTTCGGCGGTCGTGCAGCAGGGCATGGCCGTCTCGAAGCCGGTCATCGGCACCCGCGCGGGCGGTACGCCGGAAATGGTGGTGGACGACGAAACCGGCTTTCTGGTCCCGCCGTCCGACCCCGACGCGCTGGCCGACGCGCTGGCCCGGATGGCCGGCGATGCGTTTCTGCGAAAGCGGCTCGGCGCGGCAGGCAAAGAGCGCGTCGAAGAACTATTCTCCCTGCGCGTGATGACCGACAAAATCGAAGCTCTGTACCAGCGGGAATATGAAAACGCACGGGGCGCGAACGCGCTCCAAAAAGCGCTGGCGTCGTAAGCAAATCGCGATGTTATATGCTGCACCCCGGTTTGAAGCCCCACTGACGCCCCTCAATGTCCGAGTCCAGCGCTGCCTTGTTTCTCGCGGGGATGCCTCAAAGCGGATTTTGCTGATGCGTCTCGGCGCTTACGGCGATATTTTGATGGCGACCCCACTGCTGGCATCGCTTCGGAAAGCCTACCCGGATGCGTATCTTACCTGGATGGCGGGACCAGGTGAGGTGCAGGCGGTTGACGCTAATCCTTACATAGATGAACTGATCGTCTGGGACGGCTTGTATTTTCGCCATGCCTGGCGTCACAGCCAGTTTGGCGCAGCGATAGGGCGCTCGCTGTCGTTCTGGCGCAAACTGCGCCGCCGCCGCTTCGATGTGTTTATTTCCCTTCAGCCGGAAGAATGGCCTCTGCTGGTTCCAGCTTCTGGGGCATCGCAGACGATAGGCATCTTTAACACGTTCGCGCGGCACTGGGGGGAAGAGCGCAACCCACACTACCGGACGCGCTACTCCCAGGCATACTCCCGGCCTGAGCTGCACCGGATTGACCAGTATTTGGCGGTCCTGGAAGCGCTTGGCCTGCCGAAGCCGACTGCCCCCCAGATGACAATGGGCTTCACGGCAGAGGATCAAGCGGCGATGGAGCGGTTTCTGACGGAGCATGGCATCGGTTCTTCCGACAAAGTGGTCGTGCTTGCGCCGCTAACGACTTGGCCGACAAAGTGCTGGCCCGCCGACCGTTACGCCGCGCTCGGCGATACTCTGGCGGTACAGGATGGCTGCCGTGTGGTGCTGATGGGTGCAAAAAGTGAAGAACAAACGCTGTCACAGATTGCCGCGCAAATGTCGGCCACGGCAGCGATTTCAGCGGGAACGCTTGCATTCCGAGAATCTGCCGCACTCATTGCCCGCGCACAGCTTTTAGTCAGCGGCGACACCGGCCCAATGCATGTCGCCACCGCCGTGGGAACGCCCCAAGTCGCACTGTTCGGCGCGACCTCGCCCCTCTGGTATGGCCCGCGCACGACGCACGCCGTTTCCCTGCTGCACGAAGTTCCCTGTGGGCCATGTGACAAAAAAGAATGCACGCAGAGGGGCGAAAACATCCTGCGCTGTTTGAAGCTGATTACCGTTGATGAGGCATTGTCGGCGGCGGAAACTCTGCTGGCGTCGGGGCGGCCATGAAGCGCATTCTCATCATCAAGCTCTGGGCGCTCGGCGACCTGCTGATGGCGACGCCGCTGGTGACGGCTTTGCAAGCCGCGTATCCCGGCGTCGAAGTCACCTGGCTGGCGGACAATCTGAACGCCGAGCTTTTGGAAGGCCAGCCGGGGATTGACGTGGTGCGGATTGATTCCGGCTTCTGGCGGCGTAAGCTCCGCAAAGGCCGGGTATTCGCCTGGCTCAAAGAAGCCCGGTACTGGCAGCGGGAGCTTGGCAGACGGCGCTTCGACGCCGTCATCAACTGCCACCCTGATTTATGGTGGACACGGATTTTGTGCCAAGCGCCAATTCAAGCTGGACTGTTCCACGCCCCAAAACCGTCCCTGTTGCGCCGTTTGTATACGCATCCCGTGCCGAAGCCCAAGCACGTTCACAACACGGACTACTACTTACAAGGCGCGGAGGCGCTGGGACTGGCCGGACCGTTTGACCGGCACCTGCGGTATCAAGTGTCGCTGGACGCACACGCCGAAGCGTCGGCATTTCTGGCGGCGTCGGCAGAGTACGATCCTGCTTTGCCTTTGATTGTCCTGCATCCCGGCACAAGCCAGGAGCCGAAGTCCTGGCTGCCGGACTACTTTGCCGCCGTCGCTGCCGCGCTGTCGCCGCGCATGAACGTCGTGCTGACGGGAAGCCCGAAAGAGCAGGCTTTAGCCGAAAAGATCGAGGCGCTCCTGCCGCCGGGAACGCGCCCGCCGCTTGTTGCCGCCGGCAAACTCAGCGGCACCGGCCCCTTTGCGGCTTTGGTCGCGCAGGCGGCGGCGGTCGTGACGGGCGACACGCTGGCGCTGCATCTGGCGTCGGCGCTGGAGACGCCGTTAGTCGGTATTTACGGCGGGTCCCGGCCCGGCGATAATCTCCCGCTGTTCGGCCCGCAGGCGCTGCTGTACGATGACGCGGTGCCGTGTGCGCCCTGTTACAAAGAGCGCTGCCCCCTGCGCGGGGCGGACCATCTGCGCTGCCAGCGGGCGGTGACGCCGGCGCAGGTTCTGGCCGCGCTGGAACAATTAGGAGTCATGAAAAAGGCTCGGCAGTAAAGAACGCGGCCATGAAGAACGCGGCCATGAAGAACGCGGCAATAAATTGCGACGCTGTGGGGCGCAGACGCCTAATGTCCGCCTGCGCGGACAAAGATTAAGACCAAAGATTAAGACCAAAGATTAAGACCAAAGATTAAGACCAAAGATTAAGACCAAAGATTAAGACCAAAGATTAAGATGCTCTGACTCGGCTCCCTGTCCTTACCCTCGGACATTAGGCGTCTGCGCCCCATACGAAGTAATGCCGCAGGCATACAGCGTAGGATTTCAATCCCACGCTCTTACTTCCACGCCCATACGGAAACAACAACCATGCAAAACGTCCATCTCGCAAACTACCCAAACCACATCATCGGCGACGGCTTCCCGCTCGCGGTCATCGCCGGGCCGTGCGTCATTGAAAGCTTGGACTTGTGCCGCGAAGTGGCGGCGGAAGCGAAAGCGGTCTGCGACGCGCTTGGCCTGCCCTATATCTTCAAAGCCTCCTTTGACAAAGCCAATCGCACATCTTCGGGATCGTTCCGGGGCGAGGGCCTTATCAAAGGCTTAGAAGTGCTGGCGGCAATCAAGGCCGAGTTCGGGGTTCCCGTCCTGACCGATGTGCATGAAACGTGGCAGATTGCGCCGGTCGCGGAAGTGGTGGACGTGCTGCAAATCCCGGCGTTTTTGTCCCGCCAAACCGACCTGCTGCTGGCGGCGGGCGAAAGCGGACGGGTGGTGAATGTCAAAAAAGGCCAGTTTTTGGCACCGTGGGACATGAAGAACGTGGTGGAGAAAATCACGGGAACGGGCAACCGGAACCTATTGCTGACCGAGCGCGGCGCGTCGTTCGGCTACAACACGCTGGTCGTTGATATGCGCTCCCTGCCGATCATGCGGGCGCTGGGCTGTCCGGTGATGTTCGACGCGACGCACTCAGTCCAGCAGCCGGGGGGGCAGGGGACGACCAGCGGCGGACAGCGCGAGTTCATTCCGACTTTGCTGCGGGCGGCGGTCGCGGCAGGCGTGGACGCCCTCTTTTTAGAAGTCCATCCCCATCCCGAATCTGCGCTTTCGGACGCCGCGACGATGCTGCCCTTGTCTCAGCTTCGCGCCCTGCTGACGACGGCAAAGGCGATTGACGGCGTCATCAAGCTGGGTCTTTAATCCGTACCCGCCGGCCTTCCACCGATAAGCGCCCGGCGGCGAAGAGGGCGACGGCGCGGGGGTAGGTCTCGTGTTCGGCGATCAAAACCCGCGCGGCCAAAGTCTCCGGCGTGTCGCCTTCTTCCACGGGAACTGCCGACTGGCAGATCACAGGGCCGTTGTCGTACTGCTCGTCCACAAAATGCACCGTGCAGCCGGAGACTTTGGCCCCGTACTCTAAAACGGCCTCGTGGATGCGCGGACCGTACATGCCCTGCCCGCCAAACGCCGGCAGCAGGGCAGCATGAATGTTCATTAAGCGGTTTCGGTAGGCCGAAACAACGGCGTCGGGGACTTTTCGCATATAGCCGGCGAGGCAGACAAGGTCGGTGCGGGCGTCTGCAAGCGCCGTCAAAAGCGCCTGGGCGTAAGCGTCTTCGGCCTGCTTTGAGGAGAGCGTCAAAGTTTGGAGGCCCATCTCCGAAGCACGGGCGAGGGCAGGGGAATCGGCAAAATTACCGACGACTAAGGCGACTTCACCGGCGATCCGGCCTGACGCACACGCCTCGGCAATGGCCTGCATGTTGCTGCCGCGCCCATGCCGGCCTGAAAGAAGAATGGCTATCCGCACGCTCATACGCGCTAGGTTCGGCAGGCGCGGCGTGTTTTCCTTGTTTTCGGCACCGATGCTTGACAAATCGCCCTTCTTCGTTTAAGATAAACGCTATGGCAAAGATTACTGCGTTTCTGCTCTCCCGGCTGCGGACTGTTATCATTCTCGCCGTTCTTGTGCTGGCCGTTTACGGCTTGGTTTCCTACAACCGGGCGCACCAGACGGCGCTGGAAACGACTCTGGCAGACGGTACGCCTTCCGCCCGCGACGCCGCCGTGCTGGGACTGGTCGAAAACGGACGGCTTGCGGACACGCTGATCAACACGCAGAACCCGGACGAGGACGCGAAAAGCCCACACAACCTGCGGAGCCTGCTGATGCGCCAGCACGCGACTGAGTCCGTCAACCGTCTCAGCGCGGAAGGAAAAATCACGCCCGATCAGGCGTTCGATACACTGTTTTCGCTGTGCAAAGACTCCGGTGATGGGGTCAAGTCCGCCGCGGAAACGGGCCTGACGGCGCTCGGCACGAAAAGCGACGCCAACCTGAATGCGGTCGTCCAGCGGCTCTCCAACGGCGACCCGGACATCCGGGGTGCGGCGGTGGACGTTCTCGGCCAGATCGGCGGCCCGAAAACAGCGGCGGCGGTCAATGCCGTGCTGCCGAACGCCGCATCGCAGGACTCGGCGGTCAGCGCCCTGCAAAAGATTGGCGCTCCGTCGGTTCCGCTGGTAGTCGCGCATTTGGAAGACCCGGCGGCGGCGGGCAACATCGCGTTCCGTCAGCAGATGGTCGGCACGCTCGATTCCATTGCCGATCCGTCCGCCGTGCCGGAGCTGACCCGAATCGCTGGGGAGACGGGTCAGCCGTCGGTGCAGCGTCTGGCCCAGGTCGCCCTGGCCGATACTGCGCTGGCCGCCTTTAAGTCCGTGCAGACGGCAAAAGACGCGCTCTCGGCGGCCAAAGACCCGGCGGCGAAAACGACGGCGCAGGCGGCGCTGACGAAAGCCGATGCCGTGCTGCCGGCGGTGCAAAGCGCAGAGCCGACCCTGCAAAGCATCTTGAACGACACCAATGCCGAGAGCGAGTCGCGCTCGCAGGCAGCCCTGGCGCTGGGACAGTATGGCAATTCGGCGGCGATTGCCGCACTAGTGACGGGCCTCGGTGACTTTGACGCCCAGGTCCGAGAGGCATCGGCGACCGGCCTGCAATCATCGGGCGCGGCGGCAGTCGGCCCGCTGTCGGCGGCGCTGGTGTCCGGCAATACCGTGAAGCGCACGGGCGCAGCGCAGGCGCTCGGCGGCATCGGAACGCAGGCGGCGGTCGCGGCGCTGACTCAGGCGTTCTCATCGCTGTCAACCCCCGATGCCGTGCGCGAAGGCGCGATTGTGGGCCTCGCCCGCAGCGGCAACCCATCGGTCATTCCGACGCTCGTGAAGGCGCTCGGCAGCCAAGACGGCCTTGTCGCCTCCTCCGCCCAGGACGGCCTTTTGACCCCGGCTTTAGCGAAACCCGCCATTCCGGCCCTGGTCGCCGCGCTGTCCCAGCCGACCCCTGTGCCGTTTAATGCCGGGGAGACGCTGTCCCGCATGGGGGCGCTGGCGGAGTCGGATGTTGTCCCGCGCCTCACTCAGTCCATCGCATCGGGAACTGTTCCGACCCAGACCTGGGCGGCAATTACGCTCGGCGAGATCGGCACCAAGTCCGCCCCGGCCCTGGCGGCCCTGCAAGGCTTGGCGAAAAGTTCCAACCCGGAAGTGCAGTATGCAGCCTCCCAGTCGCTGCTGAAGCTGGCAGAGTAACCCACCCCGTAACAAGTTACGACCCTCCCGAAACGGGAAGGTGTAGAGTTTAGGATTAGGTGTAGAGTGTGGCTTGCTATGCCCTGCTGCCTTTTGTTTTGCTCCTCACCTTCCCGCTTCGGGAGGGTCGTAACTTGTTACGGGGTGGGTTCAGAACGCCGCGCCGGCGTTCAGCCGGTCATCCATTGCTCTCTGTAGCTGCTGAATATGGGCGGCATTGCGGCCCAAATCTCCATAACCGCTGCGGGCGCGGGCGCGAATAGTCACCCGAATTTGGCTGTGGCCGAGCGCAAAGAAATATAACGTGACATCGTCAGTGCCGAGGAATGACTTCGCTGACGCTTCCAGAATGTCGTTTTCGGCATCCCCCGATACCAGTTCCCAGCCCGCTAGACGAGGCAGCACCTGCTTGGCGGCGGCCATCGCTCGGTTCATTTCGGCGTAATAGACTCGCGAGCGCAGGGCGGGATAGGCGGCGCTTTCCCCCGTGGTTACATCACTGACTGTGAAAAGCCGTCGGTTTGCCCAGCCCCACCAGCCTGCCGCCGCTCCAATCCCCAGTCCAACCCAAACTTTTTGCGCTTTCTTCATTCAGTCTCCATTATTGTGTCCAGCCGTCCGAGGCCCCGGTCCAGCGCGGCGAGGAGCGCCGCATGTAGAACCGGGTTAGACGCGCCGAGAATGCTCTGCAAGTTCGGCTCTGACGTATCCAGAAGCCGCGTGTTCTCTAAACTCCGCCCGTAGGCATCGGTGACGACCGCCCCGGCTTCCTGCGCGATCAGCGCGGCCGCAGCGATGTCATACGGGAACAGGCCGATCGGCTTGCCGCGTCCCATCTCTAAAAAGCGTGTCCGGGACGACGGGTAATCGCGCAGAATGCGGTTGCCGATGTCCATGGTCGCCGCGAGCTGCCCGGTCATCAGGCGGGTCAGCGAGAAGGCTGTCGAGTTAAACAAAAAGCAGCCGCCGGTCATCGAGCTCTCGTTGACAATTTCGCTGAGCGCTGTGCCGATCCATTCAAACGGCCTTGCAACCACTTCAAACGTCAGCGGCGACTGGGAAAACTCGGTGACGGGAAGCAGGCGCGACGCTTTTTCTTCGCCATCCGGCCCGATCCAGTGCGCCCCGCCGCCGCGCTCCGCCCAAAACAAGTCGTCCTGCTTGATTTCGCCGATGCAGCCGAACCGCACGTCCGCCATTGTGGCGTCCGGCGTATAGTCCGCCCAGGCGACGGACACGACGCACTGCTCAAACCCTGCCATGGCAGGCCGCGTCCCATCAATCGGGTCAATCACTAAAACGGCTTCCGGCGACGCTCCGAACTCGATCAGCCCTTTGTCTTCCGAATAATAGGCAATGGACAGCTTCTCGCGCTCGATAAACGAAACAATGGCTTCTTCGGCAATCTCATCAATCGCAAACGTCGCATCGCCCGACGCCGCCATGCCGGAGATTTCCCGCCCCTGCCACGCGCCGAGATGCGGCCGGACCGTATCCCGAATATGCCGCGTCATCGCGAGAACCGTTTCTTGAGGGGTCATCGGTGCAGATCTTTCAGCGCCAGCTTTTCCAGACTTTCGACGATATGGTGGGCCTGGTCAAATGCGAAGTGGCGGGTCAGGGCGGTGGGGACAGCGACAGTGAACATGCCGGCGGCGTGGGCGGCGGCCAGGCCGCGCGGGGAGTCCTCAAACGCGGCGCAGTGCTGCGGGGGGATGCCTAAACGACTGGCGGCGAGCAGGTACACATCGGGCGCAGGCTTCGGGCGTTCTACTTCGTCGGCAGTGGCGATGGCCTGGAAGCGCCCAGTCAGGCCCGTGATGTCTAAGATTTGGTCTACCCATACGCGGTCGGAATTGGACGCGATGGCGCAGGGGATGCCCGCCTCGTCGAGAGCGTCCAGCAGCGCTAAAACGCCGGGCATCGGCGTCACCTTGCCGATGGCGGCCTGATAAAACGCCTGGCGGCGCTCGCGGACGGCGTCGCGGTCGTAGTCCGGCCCGACGGCTTCGGCCAGCGGCGTGTGCCAGTCGCTCTGGCTCTGGCCTTTGGCCGTGCCGATTGTGTGCGCCCACATTTCCACGGGAAGATGCAGGCCCTGTTCTTCGTAGATTTCGCGCCAGGCGTCGTAGTCCGGCGTTTCAGTATCGGCGAGCAGGCCGTCGCAGTCAAAAATCGCGCCTAGTAATTGATTGTTGTTGGTTGTCACGCGGCTTAGTTCGGGAACGGCTGGGGGAATTCCTGCTATAATGAGGTTATGAATAGCAGCATTATTGGGCGGTTGAAACCGCGGCAACAAAAGCACAAAGTCCGCCTGCGCGGACTCCGAACTCCGTACCAACCTGCGAAGGCAGGTTTTGTGCCTTTGTTGCCGCGAATTTATTCGCCCGCTCTGCTCCTTTTTCTCTGCCTTGCCCCGGCCCACGCCCAAACCCCTATCGCGCCGGCGCTCGACAAAATCCTCCAATCTCCGGCACTGAAAGGCGGTGTGACCGGAGCCATTGTCTGCCGGGTGAGCGACGGCAAAACGCTCTACGCCCACGATGCCGACCTGCGCCTCCTGCCGGCGTCGAACTGCAAACTCTGGACTTCGGCAGCGGCGCTGGAGCTGCTGGGACCGGACTATCACATGACGACCGATGTGCGGGCGGCAGCGCGTCCCGACGAAATAGGAGAAATCGCGGGCAGTGTGTACCTGCGCGGCGGCGGGGACGGCCTGCTGTCGGCGGCGGACTTGGATGCTATGGCGATGGCGCTGTCGGCAATGGGAGTAAAGCATATTACGGGAAGCATTGCCGGCGACGGTTCGCGCTTTGCCGGGCCGGTTTATGGGTTCGGCTGGGAATGGGACGATCTCGGCGACGAAGAGTTCCCGCAGATTTCGGGGCTGGAGGTGAGCGAAGGCGTTCTGAGCGTCCATGTCGCGGCAGGCAAAGTCCCCGGTGACCCCGTGACAGTGACCGTAGACCCGCCGACGGACTATGTGCCGCTGGTCATTACCGCCAAGACCGGCGCGAAAGAGGCCGCTGGCGACTGCGTGATCACAAAGCCCTGGCGGAAGAACGAGTTTGATGTCACGGGGACACTGCCGCTGGGAAAGACGCTGGACGCGAAAGCGCCGGTAGACGCTCCGCCCCTGCTGGCGGCAACACTGCTGCGGCAGGCTTTGATCCAGCACGGCGTCGCGGTAGACGGCGGCGCGGCGCTGGGACAGACCCCGGCAAATGCCGTTGTGCTGGCTTCTCATCAGAGCTTGCCGCTGTCGGAGTATATCGTTCGCATGAACAAGCCGAGTGACAATCTGCTGGCCGAAACGCTGGTGCGCCTGCTGGACACCTCCGGCACGTTTGACGCGGGACGGGCCAAAGCCTTGCCGTTTTTCGGGAGCCTGGGCGTAGACACACGTTCGCTTGCCCTGGAAGACGGCTGCGGGGTCAGCCGGCGCGATTATGTCACCGCCCGGTCGGTGTCTCAGCTTCTTCTCGGAATGCACCGGCGCCACGACTGGCCTTTGTACTACTGCTCTCTGCCGATAGCGGGCGTTGACGGCACACTCAAAAGCCGTATGACCGGGACTGCCGCCGCGAACAATGTCCATGCCAAGACCGGCACACTGTCTCAGGTGCGGGCGCTGTCGGGTTATGTCACCGGGCGCAATGGGACGCTGTATGTGTTTTCGCTGCTGATGAACAACTTTCCGGGCAGCGCCCGTTCGGCAGGTGCGGTTCAGGACTCGTTTGTCGAGTGGCTGGCCGGGCATCTGTGATCTGCGAGATACGCGCCGCTCCACCGGGCAATGGCGTCTAAAATCGGCTCCAGCGCAAGCCCGCCTTCGGTCAGCGCGTAGCTGGTCCGGGGCGGCATCGCCGAGTGGATGGTTTTCGTCAGCAGTCCGGCTTCTTCCAGCAGGTGCAGCCGCTGGGTCAGTGTCGTCGTGTTGATTGTGCCGCGCCGCATGAGGTCGCAGAACGACAGCGGGCCGTCCCGCAGGCTGAAGACGATCATCAGTACCCACTTTTCCTGCAAAAGCAGAACGCCGCGCATCAAATCCGCCGCCTTTGGACAGCCTTCCCCCGTTTCGTTTTCTTGAACTTGACAGCTTTCATCTTTCATAGGGGGTTATTGTACCAGCTTTGCGCCTTGTTATCTGACGCGCAGTAAATAGCGGCACGATTTATTTTATGGGAGTGTCTAATTTAGCGCAGGTAAAAAGTCAACCAAGTGAGCTTTGAGTTTCGGGTATTGCCGTACAAATATCTGCCGCGCGTTGTAACAAAAAACGAACAGCTTGACCTGACGCGCTAAAGCGTCCAGGCGACGCGAGAAACACCGGCTCTTGCGGCCAAGACGCGCCAGGTAATGACGCAGATCCGCATTGTCTCCCTCCACGCTGTACGTCTCGCTCTTGCCCGGCGCGACCGCGTGCTGGCCGTGCGGGTAGAGCAGGGACTTGTACGCCTCGTAACCGTCGCTGAAGTAGCGCTCTGGCTGCAAAGGAGCCGTCTGGTCTACCAGTGGCTGAAGTGTGTCCTGGTCGCGCGTGAGGCTGACGGTCCAGGCCAGAACGCAGCGGGTGTCCCGATCTACCGCTGTGCAGACATACGCGAAGTTTTTTTCTGCGTGAGGAACGTGTATAGCTCGTCCATCTCGACGGTTTGGGCCTGGGCGGGCGTCGGGCGCGTGGGCAGCGCGTCGCAGGCGTCCTTGACCCAGTTGACGACGGTTTGCGGGGCCACGCCGATGAGTCGGGCGGTGCGCCGGAAGTTGATGCCGTCCACATACATCCGCAGAGCGGCCCGACGCACTTGGGGCGAATAGCCTTTCTTTTTGGGCTGGGGGGTGTAGAAGCGTCGGCAGTGCTGGCAGTGGAGGCGCTGGGTGCCGCAGCGGTTGAAGCCGGCACGGGTTTGGCGGGTGGTAGCGGCGCAGGCAGGGCAGGAAGAGACAGGAGAAAGTGTAGTCATGCTAACAGTATCGGCAATTCCTGCGCCAAACTAGACACTCCCCTATTTTATGGTATGCTTGACAAAATAAAGCGAAAGTGTCATACTTGCGTTGTTGGGGGATGACTTAATGAAAATCGCAGTTCTCATTGCGCGGAACCTGCTGGGTCTGATGTTTGTCGTCTTTGGGCTGAACGGCTTCCTGCACTTTATTAAGCATCCGCCGCCGACCGGGCTGGCGCTGCAATTTAGCATGGCATTGGGGGCGGCACATTATTTCGTGCCGGTGTTTGCCGTGCAGCTTGTCGGCGGGCTGATCCTGCTGTCGAACCGCTATGTTGCCCTGGGCCTGGTGCTGCTGGGGCCGATTATTGTGAATATCCTGCTGTACCATATTTTGATGGACCCGAAAGGCATTCCGCCCGGCGCGGTCGCGTTTCTGCTCTGGCTGTTTGTGTTTTACTCGGTGCGTTCGGCGTTCGCCGGCATTTTTGCGGCAAAAGTCCCGGAGGCGGTTTAGGAGAACAATAAAAATGGAACTTGGCATTGACAGCTTTGCATCCGCCAATCTCGGCGGCGTCTCCGACTCGGACGCACTTCGCAATTTAGTGGCGCGGATTGAATACGCCGACGAAGTGGGCCTGGACATCTTCGGCATTGGAGAGCATCACCGGGCGCAGTTCCTTGACTCGGCCCCTGCGGTTATTTTGGCGGCGGCGGCGGTGCGGACAAAGCACATCCGGCTGTCGAGCGCGGTCACGGTGTTGAGCGCCGCCGACCCGGTGCGCGTCTTCCAAAGCTACGCGACGCTGGATCTGCTGTCGGCGGGAAGGGCGGAGATTGTGGCGGGGCGCGGGTCATTTACCGAGTCGTATCCGCTCTTCGGCCTCGATTTGGAAGATTATGACTCGCTGTACGCCGAAAAGCTGGGATTGCTGCTCAAGCTTCGGGACAACGAGCATATCACCTGGTCCGGCAAGCATCGGGCGGCGCTGACGGGGCAGGGGGTCTACCCGCGCCCCCTGCAAAAGAAGCTGCCGATCTGGGTGGGGGTCGGCGGGACCCCGGAGTCGTTTGTCCGGGCCGGCACCCTGGGCCTGCCGCTCATGGTCGCGATTATCGGCGGCGAGACCCACCGGTTCCGGCCTCTGGTGGACTTGTACCGGGAAGCCGGGCGGCGGGCGGGCCATGCGCCGGAAACGCTGAAAGTCGGCCTGCACTCGCTTGGCTTTGTGGCGGAAACAACAAAAGAAGCCATTGACGGCTTTTTCCCCGGCTACTCGGAAATGTTTGTCCGGGCGGGCCGGGACGGCGGGCGGGGGCCGATGTCCCGCGCCCAGTTCGACGCGCAGAACGGCCCGACCGGCGCTCTGATTGTCGGCGGCCCGGAAGAAGTCGCCGCAAAGATTTTGCGCCATGCCGAGGCGCTCGGCGGCGTGTCCCGCGTGTCCCTGCAAATGGACGGCGCGGACCTGCCCCACGCGCGTCTGATGAAGGCCATTGAGCTGCTCGGCACCCGCGTCAAGCCTCTGCTTCACTGATTTCTCGTTCTTGAAATTTCTCGTTCTTGAAAGGACACCTGAAATACATGGCTGATAAAAACACAGCCCGCACTGCCGTTATTCTCACCGGCGCTGCTGCCGCAGGCTACTTCCTCTGGAAGTTCCTGCAAGGCAGCCGCACCGCTCAGACCCCTTCAACAGAAACAGCGCCTCAAGAAGCGCTCCCAGCAGCAAAAAAGAAAGCCACTATGACCCATATTCTGCACCTTGACGCCAGCGCTCGCGGCGCGGCGTCCCATTCCCGAACCGTTTCCGGCGAGCTTGTCGCCGCGCTCCAAGCCGCCGACCCCAGCCTTACCGTGACGTACCATGACCTCAGCTTCGAGGCTATCCCCTACGTTTCCGAGGCGTTCATCGCCGCCATGTACACGCCCGCCGAGGCCCGCACCGCCGAGCAGAACGAAACTCTGGCGCTTTCGGATACGCTTATTGCCGAGCTGTTCGCCGCCGACTTGTATGTGTTCGGCGTTCCGATGTATAACTTCTCCGTTCCCGGCGTCTTCAAGTCCTATATTGACCTGGTTGTCCGGGCCAACGCCACATTTGACCCGGCGACTTATACGGGCCTGCTGCTGAACAAAAAAGCGGTTGTCGTGACCGCTCGCGGCGGCGGCGGGTATGGGGCCGGTGAGGCTCGCGAAGCGTATAATATGCAGGACCCGGTCATCAAGAATGCGTTTGGGCTGATCGGCGTCACCGACATGGAGTTTATCCATATCAACAACACCGCTCGCGGCGGGGATGTGGTCAACGGGGCGCTGGCCGAAGCGCGGGCAAAAATCGCTGCCCTTGTTTCAACGCTGACGCAATAACAAGCACTCCCGACGATTCTGCCCAGGCACCACGCTTGGAAAAACAAGAACCCGCTGCTGAACGCAGCGGGTTCTTTTTATGCCTGTACCCCAAAAGCCTTGACAAAAGTTCCCGGCGTGTGCTATCCTAAACCACCTCAAGTCGCTGATGACTGCCAGGCAGCCTCCGGCACACGCGATGAAGCACCCCGGTCACCTTCTTCTCAATACTAGGTCCCATTCTCAGGAGGATGCTTTTCGTGACAAAACTTTGGTACGCCGCTCTCTGCGCGGCCCTGCTTCTGCCTCTTTCTTTTACGGCTCACGCCCAGACTTCGACCCCGGCGACGCCCGCGACCAGCGGCGCGGCGGCCGGCGCAGCCTCCCCGGCGGCTCCTGCTGCCTTGACCGCAGGCACGATTGCCGCCGACCCAACCATCGCGAAACTCACGGCGGCCGCTTCCACGCCTGAGGGCGCAAGCCGGGGCGACACCGCCTGGATGATTGTCGCGACCGCATTGGTCATGCTGATGACGCCGGGCCTTGCGCTGTTTTACGGCGGCCTGGTGCGCTCCAAAAACGTCCTGAACACCCTGATGATGTCGTTTGTCGCGCTTGGCATTATCTCGCTTCAGTGGATGCTCTGGGGCTACTCGGTTGCGTTCGGGCCGACTCCGGTGAACGGCCCGCTGCATCTCATCATTGCCAGCCCGCTGAGCTGGATGGGATTAAGAGCCGGAGCCGGACCAACGCCTGTCTCCAATGCGCCGACCATTCCGGGCGCAATTTTCATGCTGTTCCAGATGACGTTTGCGGTGATTACGCCCGCCCTGATCTCCGGGGCGATCGCCGAGCGGATGAAGTTCGGTGCCTACTGCCTGTTTATCCTGCTTTGGGCGACGTTCTTTTATGACCCGCTGGCGCATATGGTCTGGGACGGCGGCCTGATCGGCACCGGCAAAATCCACGCCCTTGACTTCGCAGGCGGCACCGTCGTTCATATCTCGTCGGGCGTCTCCGCGCTGGTGCTGTGCATCATGGTCGGCAAGCGTCGCGGCCACAGCGCAGAGGAAATGCGCCCGCACAATGTCCCGATGGTCCTGGTCGGCGTCGCGCTTCTGTGGTTCGGCTGGTTCGGCTTCAACGCCGGGTCTGAGCTTGCGGCGGACGGCGTGGCGACGGCGGCGTTCATCAATACGCACATCGCGACGGCGGCGGCGGCGATGTCCTGGACTTTCGTGGAATGGATCCGGTTCAAGAAGCCGACCGCTGTGGGCTTCGGCTCCGGTGCGGTCGCAGGGCTGGTTGCCATCACCCCCGCCTGCGGCTTTGTCAATGCGTTTGATGCGTTGATTATCGGCCTGGTTGTCTCGCCGATCTGCTTCTCCATGATCCAGCTCAAAGGCAAGCTGAACCGCTACGATGACGCGCTGGACGTGTTCGGCGTCCACGCCTGCGGCGGGATGTGGGGCGCTCTGGCGACTGGCCTCTTCGCGAACAGCGCGATCAATTCCCTGGTCAACTCCGGCGGGGCTGCCCAGCTCGGCGTCGGCAATGGCCCCTTCTCCGGCGCACCCAACCCGTCCTGGGGCCAGCCGGTGGCCCAGATTGAGGCCATTCTGCTGACTGTGATCATGGCGATTGTCGCGACGCTGATTATCGGCTCCCTGGTCAATGTCGTGATTCCCGGCGGGATGCGGGCCTCGGCGGAGCAGGAGGAAGACGGCCTGGATATCACCGAACATGGCGAAGAAGGCTACTCCGGCGAGAACGCCGGCATTCCTGCGCTGGCAGGAGTTGATTAGAAGCGGGGTTCCACAAGGAGAAAACAATGGTCCGAATTGAAGCGATTATCCGCCCCAGCCGCCTGGATGAAGTGAAGTCGGCACTCGACGATTTAGGCGTCCACGGCATCAGCGTCACTGAAATCAAAGGCGCAGGCAAGCAGAAGGGCTACACCCAGCACTACCGAGGCTCCGAGTACCAGGTGAACTTGCTGCCGAAAGTGCAGCTTGTCGTGGTCGTCTCCGATAGCCAGCAGGAAAGTGTCCTCGGCGCGATTGAAGGTGCGGCCCGCACCGGAGAAATCGGCGACGGCAAAATCTTCGTCACGCCGGTTCTGGAAGCCGTTCGCATCCGCACCGGCGAGCGCGGCGACACCGCCGTTTCGTAACTTGCGCTTTTTCCCGAACCCGGCCTCTTTAGAGGCCGGGTTCTTTGTTTTGGAACCACTTCTATGGCCTTCCGCCCCTGCATTGATCTCCAAAAGGGCCGCGTCGTCCAGATTGTCGGCGGGACACTCACCGACGCCGGTACGGAGACGATCACAAACCATGTCTCCGCCCGGTCTGCCGCCGACTTCGCCGCACTCTACAAAGCCGACGGCTTGACCGGCGGCCACGTCATCATGCTCGGCCCCGGCAGTGAAGGCGCGGCGAAATCCGCGCTTGCCGCGTATCCAAGCGGCCTGCAAATCGGCGGCGGCATCACGGCGGAGAACGCGCCGTCCTGGCTGGAACACGGCGCGGGCCATGTCATCGTGACTTCCTACCTCTTTGAAAAAGGCGTACTGTCGCCAAGCCGTCTTCAAGCCATGACAAACGCCGTCGGCAAAGACCGCTTAGTCGTAGACATTAGCTGCCGCCGCTCCATAGGCGGCGAGTATTACGTCGCCACAAATCGCTGGCAGACCGTCACCGACACGCGCCTTGACCCGGCTCTTTTTGCTTCGCTTGAACCTCACTGCGCCGAATTCTTAGTCCACGCCGCCGATGTCGAAGGCAAGTGCGAAGGGATAGACGAAGAACTCGTACACCTGCTCGGCGGCTGGGTATCTCTCCCAACGACCTACGCGGGCGGTGCGCGGCATTTGAAAGACATTGCGCGTGTCGCCGAGCTGTCCGGCGGCAAAGTGGACCTGACCATCGGCAGCGCTTTAGACATCTTCGGCGGCAGCCTGGTCACGTATGAAGATGCGGCACGGAGAGGGAGGCAGTAGGCACCGGCACTGGAAGTGCCGGTGCCTACTGCCACGTTCGGGTACAATATCTCCATGAACCCGCGTATCTATCTGGACTACGCCGCGACCACCCCACTCCGCCCGGAAGTCCGGGCGGCACTGGAGCCGTACCTGTCGCCGGACGGCTTCGGCAACCCCAGCTCTCTCCACGCCGACGGCCAGCGGGCGAAACGGGCGCTCGATACCGCCCGCGACCTTCTCGCCGGTGCGCTCGGCTGCCAGTTCTCCGAGATTTCGTTTACGTCCGGCGGCACCGAATCTGATAACGCGGCGCTGATTGGTGTCATGCTGGCGAACAAATCGCGCGGCAATCACCTCATCACCACCCAGATTGAACATGAAGCCGTCACCGAAACCGCCCGCTTCCTCGAAACCCTCGGCTTCCGTGTTTCTTACCTGCCTGTGGATGAGTTCGGCCTCGTCTCGCCCCAATCGGTCGCCGATGCGCTGACGGACGAGACCGTGCTGGTCTCGGTCATGCACGCAAACAACGAAGTCGGCACCCTCCAGCCCCTGCGCGAAATCGCCGGCATCGTTCACGCTCGCGGCGCACTCCTGCACACCGACGCCGTTCAGACGTTCGGCCAACTGCCGGTCACGGTCGGCGCTTTAAACGCAGATTTATTGACGCTGTCCGCTCACAAGATCTACGGCCCCAAAGGCGCGGGCGCTTTGTACGTCCGTTCCGGCATTGCCATTGAGCCGCTGCTGCACGGCGGCGGGCAGGAACGGGAGCGACGATCGGGGACGGAAAATGTCGCCGCCATTGCCGGGTTCGGCGAAGCCGTCCGCCTGCTCCTGCCGGAACGCGCCACTGAAGCCGCCCGCTTGACTCTCCTGCGCGACCGCCTCTGGTCCGGCTTGTCGGAGCGCATTCCCGGCATCGTCCTGAACGGCCACCCGGTCCACCGCCTGCCGAACAACCTGAACGTCTCCCTGCCGGGTCTTGATGCCGAAACGCTCCTGCTCTCGCTCGACCGCGCCGGCATCTCCGCATCGTCCGGCTCCGCCTGCACGTCCGGCAGCATCGAGCCGAGCCATGTGTTGTCTGCGATGGGCCTGTCCGACGCCCGCCTCAAAAGCGCCCTGCGTTTGACGCTGGGGCGCGGGACGACGGTTGAGGAGATTGATCGGACGGTGGACATATTAATAGGGATTGTGGAGCGACTGGGCGGGGGGATACAATGATATGAGGAACCATGCAATGAATTGCACGGCTATTGGGCGAGGACGCCACGAAACACCCGCTTCGCGGGGTTAAGATAAAGACCCAAAATTAGAATGTTCCCAGTGCCGCGAAGCGGTACTTCGTGGCGTCCGCGCAGTATAGCCGTGTGTTTCAACACATGGTTCTGATTTCTCATACAGGCAAAAACCAATGCGCCTTTTCTCAGAAGCCACCTTGCTGAAGATGGAAACGTCCTGTACGCGCCGTCCGAAAAGATGGGAAAACTCGACGCCTTCTTTTTGGGATGCGTGGAGGCTGCCAACGCTTTCGCTGAAACCAAATGAAGCCTACACACGCAGGAGTTACCTGCGTGTGGTTGCCATGTCAGCGGCATTTCACACGCTGATTGTTTTTTCTTCCCTAGGCATTGGGTTAGTAATAAGCACCTTTATAATCCCCGATTTGTGGTCAAATTTACTTGATCCAAAACACCATACATATTTAGTTGGCGTTTTTTATCAAGAAGGCTTTTACCTAGTTCCATTCTTACCGCTATTTTCTTGGCTGATTTACTTTGCTGTTGAATGGCCGCGCTACTTCTTCTGGAACAGACGTGCAAAACGGCTGCAACGGGAGGGACCTTTTTTAGTCCCAATCGTTGCAGCCGCTCTTGTCCCTAATGATCCAAATGTTTGGCCGCCCCCGCCTCGTCTGTAGAACATAGGGCCGGAGGCGCTATGCGGTGGCGGCGTAGTTGTCGGAGCCGCCGACGTCGTGGAAGATGGGCAGGTAGTCGCGCCAGATTTCGTTTTTGGTGCCGCTGATGTACTTGGTCATGCTGATGTACGGGACGTAGCGCGGGCGCTTGGGCGGACGGGCGAGCTTCATGCCGCAGCTCGCCAGCAGCTTATCTCCCTTGCGGGCGTTGCACCGGCGGCAGCAGGCGACCAGGTTGTCCCAGTGCATTCCGCCCCCGGCCCGCTTCGGCAGGATGTGGTCAATGGTCAGATCGCGGGTTTGGACACCGCAGTACTGACAGGTGTAGTTGTCGCGGGCGAAGATGGACCGGCGGGACAGCTTCAGATCGGGCAGGGGCCGCTTGACATGGTAGCGCAGGCGGACGACCGACGGCGCGGCAACAAGCTGGCCTTCGTTGGTGACGAACGCTGGCGCGGTCTCATCGCCCTCGTGGGTGTGCAGGATGTCCGCTTTGCCGAGGTAAAGAAGGATGACGGCCCGGCGCAGGTTGCAGACGTTCAGCGGCTCGTAATCACTGTTTAGGACAAGAACTTCATGGCTCATGGTCGGTGTCGTACTATCCTTTCCCCGGTCTTACTACAAAGCAGAAAGATAAAAGCAGAGATAAAAGCAGATAAAAAACAAAAAACCCGCTCCGGCGTTCGCGGCACTAGGCGGCGTCAGTCGGAAGCGGGTCAAACACGCAGGCGCGTGGATGCTGTCTGGTGTGTAGACAGTGCTGCGGCGCGTGCCGGTGTTGCAGCCCGTTCCCTTCCGCCTGCCGCCCGCGCGGCTGCCCGTGTGTGTTAAAGCATTCTTTCATCATTTCTGTTGTCATTGTAGCAAGTTTGGCGTCGCTTTGTCAATCGGTTTGCCGAAAGAAGGAAGGAATTTTTAGGTGGCGTCCGGCGGGGTATACTGAAGGCGTTATGATCTTTGACTCTTTATTACTGACCGCCGTGCGGGATGAACTCGGACAAGCGCTTGTCGGCGGCAAGATTGAAAAAATCACCCAGCCGGACCCGGAAGAAGTTGTCCTGCGCTTTTATAAGACCGGCCATAAGCATAATCTGCTGCTGTCGTGCGATGCGTCCCATGCCCGCGCCCACTTGACTATCGCCCGCCGGGACAACCCGCCCACGCCGCCGACCTTCTGCTCCGTGCTGCGCCGGTATCTCGACGGTGCGTGGCTCGATGACGTGTCTCTGCCGCTCGGCTTCGGCGAGCGTATCCTGCACCTGCACTTCAAAGCCGTAGACGGTGCGCCTTACACGCTGATCGCCGAGCTGATGGGCAAGCACAGCAACTTGATTTTGGTGAATGGAACTGGGATGATCCTCGGTGCGGCCAAGAACGTCGGACGCTCAATAAGCCGCCTGCGGCAGATCGGGCCGGGCCTCACTTATGTGCCTCCGCCCCGCCAGCGCGGACGACGTGATCCGCTGAAGCCGCTGGAGGAAGAGTTAGGCACGGAGCCTTTGTCCGCCGAAGCCGCGTCTGAATGGCTGGTGTCCGAGTGGTCGGGCATTAGCCCGTTTTTAGCCTCGGAGATCCTCGCGCGGGTCCAGGGCGAGCTGAACCCGCAGTCGCTGCACAATGCCATGGCGCTGCTGCTGACTGTCGTGCGGGTGGGGGACTGGAGTCCGCGCATTTGGACCGACGAGCGGGGAAAGCTGCTCGGCGCGTACCCGGTGCCGCTCCGAACCATCCCTCCGGCAGACCAGCACGTCCGCGAGTCGGTCTCAGTCGCTTTAGACCAAGCCGCGACTTCAATTTTGGCGCGGGAAACATTTGACCATGCCCGCGATTCGCTGCTGGCCGCCCTGCGCCGGACCCGAAAGCTGCGGGAGCGCGAGGCGGCGGAAGTGGAGCAGGGGCTGCGAAATGCCGCGCGGGCGGAAGAATACCGGCAGGTGGGGGACTTGCTGCTCTCAAACCAATCGGAGATCGAGCGCGGACAATCGCTTGTTTCCGTCCCCGACTATTACGCGCCGCCGCTGCCCGGCGGCGAGCCGACCATGCGCTTTATCGCGCTTGACCCGGCCCTGTCGGTGCATGAGAACGCCGAGCGGTTCTACAAGCGCAGCCGCAAAGCCGAAGGCAGCGCCCTGACCTTGCAGGAGCGCCGGGCGCAGGCGCGGGAGGAAGTGGCGCTGCTGACGCTGGCCGAGGGGGAAGCGCAGCGGGTAACAACCTCGGCGGAAGTCGCCGCCCTGCGCCAGTCTCTGGCTCAGTCGCTGGGACGCGGCGAAGTGCAGAACACCCCGGAGTCCTCGCGTCCGGCCTCGCCGGATTTTGAGGGCCACAAGATCAAGCGCTATTTGACCGTAGACGGCTGGGAAATTTTAGTGGGGGAAAACGCGGCGTCCAACGATTACTTGACCACAAGGCTTGCGGCGGCGTCCGACATCTGGCTCCATGTCCGTGCCGCCGTGTCCGCGCACGGCGTCATCCGCGCCAAAAACAAGCCCGCCTCGGTCTCGCCCGCCGCCTTGCAGCAGGCCGCCGAAATGGTCGCCGCCCGCAGCGAAGTCAAGCACTCGTCGCTGATCCCGGTAGACTACACGCTGAAAAAATATGTCCGCAAGCCCCGCAAAGCCGCGCCGGGCGGCGTGACCTACGAGAACGAAAAAACCCTGTTCGTCGCCGGCATTCACGGAGAGTAGGAATAAAGCATAAGTATTTGCGGGGTGGGCGGTTAAAACCGCGGCAACAAGATCACGAAACCTGCCTTCGCAGGTTAATACAGATTGTATGCTCCTAACCTGCGAAGGCAGGTTTCGTGCCTTTGTTGCTGCGAATTTATTCGCCCGCAAGAACTAATAACACGTTACTGAGTTACGGGGAATAAGCAGACAAGAACTCGGCAGGAACAGCATCCGTCAGCCAGACGCCGTTGTCGGAGCAGTAGAACGCATGGCCTGCCGCCGTCATCGCTGCGGCGTTTACCTCAAAGATGACGGGGCGGCCATGACGCGCCCCGACCGACTGCGCCGTCGCCGCGTCGCGGGACAGATGGACATGGTTCCGGTTCATCTGGTGCAGCCCTTCCCGCGCGATGATCGGCGCAGTCAGGTGGCCCGTCCCGTGATACAGCACGTCCGGCGGCACCGCCGGTGCAAGCTGCAAGTCTACGGCGACGCTGTGGCCCTGGTTGGCGCGAATCATCGTCCTCGTCTCGTCAAACGAAAAGCGCTGCTTGCTGTTCTGCGCCACTACTTCGGCAAGCTCTGCCGGCGAAATCGTCATGTGCCGCTTGGCGCAGGCGGCCAAAAGCGCGTCCACCGGCACCCAGCCGCCGGGGGCCAGCGTCAGCCCCAAGCTTTCGGGATCGTGCCGCAGGTGCTTGGACAGAAACTTGCTGATTTTGATTAACCGAGGCTCGTTCATGCGGCGCTAACTTCGCATTCGCCCGCGCGTGTTCTTTTCTTTCTCGCTGTCGTCTTCATGCTCGACCACATACTGCATCTGGTCGAAAAAGCCGCGCACCATGCGCTCGCGGGTCATGTTCTTCATCACGATGTCAATCTCGGAGCGCAGGTTCGCCCCTTTGTCCTCGCGGGAATGCATGATGCGGCCTGCGAGTGTGATATTGCCGCTTTTGACCTGGACATCAATCATGGTCGAGTTGATGGGCCGCTTGCCCAGCTCGCGGCGGACATTGCGGGCGATTTCGGCGTCTTCGGGAGTCATATTTCACCCTTCCTCTTGTTTCAGGTATTATACCCTATGCCCAATCTTCAACTGCAAACTCACCGAGAGCAGGAATTCGCCGCCGTCACCGCCCAATCGGTTTATCTTAATCACGCGGGGGTGTCTCCGATGCCCGCCCGCGTCGCCGCCGCCGTCTCCGAGACCGCCGCGCAGTTTTCTGGCGATCCGCTCGGCGTTTTTATGTCCCGCGTCATGCCCGCGATGGCGTCCGCGCGGGCGCGGCTGGCCCGGCTGATGGGCGTTCCCGCCGAACATCTGGCGCTGACGAAGAACACGGGACACGGCCTGTCCATTGTGGCCGACGGACTGAAGCTCGACGCGGGGGACAATGTCGTGAGCGTGAGCTGCGAGTACCCCAGCGTCGTGTATCCCTGGTATGCACAGGCGGACCGGGGCATTGAAACGCGATTAGTCACGCCGCGCCCCGACGGCACGTTCACGGCAGAGGATCTTGACGCCGCGATGGATGACCGCACCCGCGTTGTCACCGTGTCTTGGATCCAGTTCGGCACGGGGTTCCGGTGCGACTTGGCCGCAATTGTTGCCGCCGCCCATGCCCGAAATGCGTTAGTGATTGTAGACGTGATTCAGGGCCTCGGCGCACTGCCGCTGAATGTGCAGGAACTCGGCATAGACATTGCCGTGACGGGCGCTCACAAGTGGCTGATGGCGCCGCCCGGAACCGGCGGGCTGTACGTCGCCCCGCATGTTTTAGACCGTCTGCGGCTGGTCAACATGGGCGCGGGGGCAGTAGTAGATGTGATGAAGTTCGACCCGCTGGACTTTGACGTGAAGCCGACCGTGCAGCGCTACGAGGAAGGCTCACCAAACGCCCTCGGCCTGGTCGGCCTGGACGCCGCCCTGTCTCTGCTGGAAGACGTGGGGATTGACGCCATCGCCGCGCGGATTATGCTGCTGTCGGGCTATGCCGCGCAAAAGCTGGAAGCCAAGAACTACCAAGTGGTGTCTCCCCGCGCGGACCACCAGCGGGCGGGCTTGGTCCTGTTCAAGCACCCGTCGCTGCCAAACGACAGCGTTATGCAGGCGCTGGCCGACGCCCAAGTCGTCGCCGCCGTGCGCGGCGGCAATCTGCGCTTCTCGCCGCACTTTTACAACACGACCGAGGAGATTGACCGGGCGGTGGACGCGCTGCCGGTTTAACTGGGAAGGCTAAGTAATGAGTCATAAGTTCTTGCGGGCGGTTAAAACCGCAGCAACACTGGCACAAAACCTGC
Organism: Capsulimonadaceae bacterium; assembly: GCA_965277885.1. Taxonomy (GTDB): domain Bacteria; phylum Armatimonadota; class Armatimonadia; order Armatimonadales; family Capsulimonadaceae; genus JANXMY01. The sequence continues at coordinate 4,194,358 of CBDIDS010000003.1, forward strand.
CTTCGCAGGTTAAGAGCAAACGTCCGCTTCCGAGTGCGCGAAGGCGCACTTTGTGCCTGTGTTGCTGCGGTTTTAACCGCCCAGTCTGCAAAGACTTAGGACACGTTACTTAGTTCCCGATGCCTTCGCCGGAAATCAGCGGCGGATGGAAGGATTTAAGCGCGTCTGCGTTCTGAACCGGACGGCTTGGCGGGGTGAGTGCGTAGACTTTGAAAGCGTAATCAGCATTAACCAGCCGCAGTTTCCATCCTGCCGCCCGTAAGCCCTCCGTCACAAAATAGCTGCGGTCCCAGCGGTCCAGCACAAGCAGGTAGTTTGCATGACCCTGTTTCCCGATCTCGCTGATTGCCTGAAAGCGATCCCTGCCGCTGGTAGGGTATGTCCACTTCTCTTGGTGCGGAATGCTGCTGGGCGTCTTCAAGCCCACCATGTCAACCAGCGAAAACCGCGTCCCATAGGAAATATAGCCGGCATCATGGATCAGCAGTGTCGAGTTTGCGGGCAGGTTCCGGTTGCACCAGTCCGCGACGCCGTCCAATTCAAGCACCGTATAAGCGCAGTTGCCCATGTTCTTCGCCCAGAAGCCCGGCGCGTCCGCCAGCGATTGCCCCAGTGAAAGCGCGAAGACAGCGATGGCGGCAGTCCGCAGCAGCGGCTTGGTCTGCCGCAGTGCGTACACGGCGCCCAGCAGAAGAAACGGCAGAAAAGGGAAAAGATACCGGCCTTCATACGTGACCAGGGTGCCGGGAAGCTGCATAAAGTAGGCGGCAAGAAGCAAGGCGCCAAAAATAATGCCCGCCCTGCCGGTCCGCGTCGCTGGAAGAAAAACTGCGAAAATTGTCATCACGCCAAGATCGGCGGCAAACCGATACAGCCCCTTAAGAACCAACCGGTCTTTGATCGCGGCAGGCCAGCCCGCCTGTGCGAAAAAGAACCGCTTGGCATTTAAGGTCTGCGGGAAGACCGAACCGTCCTCCGCCAAGCTCCACAGCGCCCAGGGTAATGCACACAAAGCGGCCACGGCCAGATCGCGCCCCACGCGGCGCAGAAAGTCTGCCAGACCGCCCCTTTCCGTCCAGTGCCGGGCAGCCTGCACCCCTAACAAGAGCAGCGCCAGCGGCAGCAGGTCGGGCCGGATGAACGGGAGGGTGCCGCAGAGCATCGGCACGCCGAGGCCCGGCGGTCCGGGCTGCGACAGCAGCGCGAGGGTCCAGGTCACCGCCGCCAGCATGAGGCCCGTTTCCAGGCCGTTGACGAGCTGATGCGGCGCTTCGCCGGCGACAAGCCCCAGCACAGCAACCAAGACCGCCGTCGTCCTGGACAGCCCGTTGACCCGCGCCAGACGAACCAGCCCCAGCGCGTACAGCCCGATTGAGATCCAAAGCGAAGCCGACAAGGCGGCCAGCGGACTCAGCCCCCGCATGAGACTGGTGACCAGCGCCAGGTGGACCAAGCTGGTCGCGCCGGTCAGCGGCGGCGAGCCGGGATAATTGGGGTCCGTGCCGGAGAGCAGCGCCTGCGCGTTGTGGATGACGATGTAAGCATCGTCCATCGGGAACACGGGGAGGGGAAAGAGGCGGTCATAGCAGAGCCAGGCCGCCAGCACCAGAAACGCGGCGGCGAGGTAGGGCGGAGCGTCTTGGCCGAGCTGCACCCGCCAGGCGGCGCGGGTTTCGGCGGTGAATCGGGACGGCATAGGGCGTATCATACTGCCGTTCAGTATCGGCAGACCCTGGGAATTTCCGCAGGCGGTCGTGCCGAAGCAAGACGAAAAACGCCCGGCGCTCTTGGTAAGCGCCGGGCAGCGGCAGGCATGCCGCTCAGACCCCGGTAATGGTGTCCGACTCGACTTTCGCAGACGCGCGAAGGTCAACCACCGCGTCTTCGCCGGTCAGGGCCGACACAGGAATTTCGCCGGCCGCATCTTCCACCAATGTTTCTTCCACTTCAGCAGCCGTGCGCGAGTAGTGCAGGGAAACAATCGCGGCGTCTTCCGCACTGGTAAACTCGATGACCGGGTTGTGCGGCAGATCCGACACTCGCAGGACATCGCCGGGCTGCATCTTCGACACGTCCACGTCGAGATGCGCGGGCAGGTCGGCGGGCTGGGCGTGGACTGTGATCGCTTCCATCGCCTGTTCGATCACGAGAACGCCGGTGTCCACGCCGTCGGGGTGACCGCTCAGGACAATCGGGATCTGGGCCGTGACCTTGTCGCCCTTTTTGACCTGATGGAAGCCGATGGCGATGAAGTTCCGGGTGATCGGGTTGCGCTCCAGCCGGTCTACCAGCACTGAATGGGTCTGGGAGTCGCCCGTAATAGACAGGTCAATAATGGTGTTGAGGCCGGTCTCGGCGGACAAAATTTCGGCGATGGCCTTCGACGGCACTTCGACATCGAGCGGCTCCAAGCCTTTGCCGTAAATCGAGCCGGGAATAAAGCCCTGGCGGATGCGCTGCTTGCGCTCGCCTTTGGTCTGCGGGCCGCGCTTGCTGGCGGTAATGTTCATAGCACTCTCCTGAAAAGTCTGCACGAAAAATATAACTCTACAGCATACCCGGTTTCGGCGCGTCTTTGGACGCTTCTTCGATCACGGCGGTAAACTTTTCCCCGAATTTTCTTTGACGCGCTTGGAGCGCGGCCTGCTGATCCTGCGGCGTAAGTGCGGCCCAGCGAGTCATTACCTGGCTGTAAAGCGCACTGAGGGCCGTATCCGTCTGCGGGTCGGGGCGTCCACCGTTCACCGCCTCGCGCTCGGTGTTGATGCTGCCGCCCTGTCCGATATAGGTTTCCAAAAGCGCTGCCGCCCGGCTGTCATACGCCGCTGCCTGTGCAGGCGTCTGACCCGGCGGGTCACCGAGCGCGGCATCGGCATAAGCAAAGCTCGGCTCCACTGATTCTCCTAACGCCCGTGCGGTTCCAACCGGGCTGAGTTCCAAATCCGACAGCCGCTTGTAATAAGTGAGCGCGTCGGCCGGCGAGCTGAGGCGGGCCAGGCGCAGCAGCAGCTCCACCGAGTTCGGCTCGGCTTGGAGGCCGTTTTGATAGGCGGCGACAGCGTCGGCGTTTCGCCCCCCCGCCTGCATGACGGTTCCGAGACGGCGGTAATTGACGGAATTCGGCTCCAGCGCGACTGCCGTGGTGAGTGCCGTTTCGGCGTTCCCCAAGTCTCCCAGCCGCGAGTAAGACACGCCGTAGCCTGAATCGCCGGGGTAGCGGCTGGAAAGAGGGTCCCAGGCACGCGCCGCGCCGTAGCTTTGAACCGCGCCGCCGGGGTCGCTGTCTTTTTGCGCGTCCGCCGTAACCGCATAGCCCGCGCCGATGCCTTCCGTTCCCGTCAGCAGCAAAAGCGCCGCCGCCACGCTGCCGGCGGCGGTCAATACCAGCTTCGGCGCCGGCTTCCCGACTGCCTCCACGCCTGTGCCTGCCAGCCCTGCCGCCAGCCCGGCAAACGTCCAAAAGACCGCGCCGAAAAAGAAAACGTACCAGTCCGAGTCTCCCAAGTTCTGCACGATGCCGCCCGCCAGCGACCCGGCCAGGCCGCACAGCAGAATGCGGTTATCCGGCGGGAAAGCGCATTTGTCGCCGCTTAACGTGTCCGGCCTTCGCCGGAGGCCGCGCATCACGGTCAGTCCCAGCAGGACCAGCACGGCAAGCAGCGCCAGCAGCGCGGGCAGGCCGCACTCGTCCGCCATCTGCAAATAGGAGTTGTGCGCCAGCCGCGTGAAGCCCGTCAGCGCGTACTTCGGATATAAGTCAGTCCATGCGCCGATCCCGGTCCCCAAGACGGGATTTTGCAGGGCCATGTGCAGCGATCCGCGCCAGGTCCATGCCCGAAACGCCGCCGAGTTGTCGTGCAGATTTTGCAGCCGCAGCAGCACCGGCTTGGCAAAGACTAAGCCGCCCAGCACAAGGCCGATGCCGAAGACGCCGAGCAGTCCCCGCGTCGCGGACGGCAGAACCAGGCCGCGCCGGGTCGCCGTGAACAGGCCCGCCGCGAAGACCACCAGCGAGACGGCGAGCGAGACCAAACCAAAACGCGACTGCGTTGTCAAAAACGCCGCAAGCTGTAAAAGCAGAACCACGCCCAGCACCAGCGCCGTCATCCCCCGCAGCAGCGGAGTCAAGCCGCGCAGACTTGGCGCTTCTAAAAACAAAGCCAGCGTCAGCGGCAGCAGCAGCACGAAGTAGCCCGCCAGAAAATCCGGTGACGAAGACACGAAAATCCGCCAGTTGAGAATTCCCGCCCGCAGGTGCGTGATATACTCCTGCACGCCGAGATCTGCAATCCATGCCGATCCCAAGACCGCCGCCAGCGCCAGCCCGTACAGCAGCGCAGCGCTGCCCGCCACGCGCCGGGCCAGCGCAAACAGTGCAAAGTCGGCGGCGAGAACACTCCACCCGCGCAGCATGACGCCGAAGTACCCCGTTCCGTGCTGGACCGCCAGCCGCGCCGGAACAGACAAAAACGCCAGGCCGAGCAGCCCTAAAAATACTTTCTCGGCAGGCGACAGGCGCTCTGCGAACGGCCCGCCGCGCCGGGCGGACAAAAGTGCGAGCAGCACGGCTAGGAATGTTCCAGCGCATAGGAAAGAGGCCCACTCAGACGAAACCAGCGCTTCCACGCGCGGCCCGTCCGGCTGGGCAGCATACATCGGCGCCAGCAGCAGCGTCAGGGCCAGTAAAATTGTGATGGCAATGGTCATAATCTAATGGTCGGTGAATAAGAAGGGCGGTGAAGAACCGGGCTGGATTAACCCGGATTGGAAATCCGGGTCTTTTGAAGTGCGATTGTCTGCCTTCGCAGACATGCGATGTATGCAGAGAGCCGTTCTTATGTCCACGCAGGTGGACAGTCGCACTTCAAAAGACCTGGTCTTCAGACCAGGACAATCCCGCCGAATTATCCCGCCTGCCGCCCCGCTGCCCGCCGCTTGGCGATCCGCACGGCGGCCCGGAGCCAAAGGCCGGAGTAGACGGCGGCTCGGCGGAGAAGCGACGACTTCGGGTGACGCTTCAAATCGTACTCGTACCACGACCGATGAAACTCCCGTATCATCTTGTCGGCGTTCTTGTCGCTGGAACGTCCGATGGCATGAGTGACGACCGCTTCCGGCACATAGACCACTTCCAGCCCGGCGTCCCAAGCCCGCTGGCAGATGTCTACATCCTCGCAGTACATATAAAACCGCTCATCTAATGCGCCGATCTTCTCAATCGCCGTGCGCCGAATGAGCATCGCGCAGCCGGAAACCCAGTCCACAGGCGCGTCGGAAGCGTGATCGAAATCGGTCATCAAGTAATCCCGCGCGAAACTGTTGTTAGGGAACAGACGGCCCAAATAGGTGTTCCGAAAGAACCCTGCGCCGAGCGACGGGAACCGGCGGCAGGAATACTGCACGCTCCCGTTCGGGTTCAGCACCTTCGGCCCCAAAATTGCAGTGTTCGGGTGGCTGTCGGCATAGGCGGCAAGCGCGTCCAACGCGCCCGGATAGATGCTTGCGTCGGAGTTCAGCAGAAACACATACCGGCTGTCGGTCTCGGCAATCGCCTGATTGTTGGCTTTCGAGAAGCCTAAATTGTCGGCATTCGCGCGAAGATGCACCAACGGAAATTCCGCCGCCGCCATTGCCGCCGACCCATCGGCGCTGGCGTTGTCCACAACCCAGACTTCGTAGTCTAAGCGCGGCTTCGGCTCGGCAAACAGCGAGTTCAAACACGCCCGCAAGTCTTCCCGCGCGTTCCAGTTGACGATGATGACAGCAATGTCGGTCATATTATTTCAGTGTGTTGATAGTATTTCAGCGTGTACGAGAGGCACCAGAAGTACGCGCTTGCCTCCCACTGCACATCAGTTCCATACGCAGCGGCGGTGTCTTCCAATTCCTGCCGCGCCGGGAAGTTTTTCAGCACTTCGTAGTGAGTCCCGTTCCCCAAGACGCGCTCTTGATAGGTATTGCCGTCCTCATCGGTGCGGGAAATTGCGTGGTTACTGCCTGCCACATAGCAGTTATCGGCAAACATCACCTTCGCGCCTGGCTGAAGCTTCGCATGGAACGCCGTTAAAAACAAATCAATCTGCGATTTCGGAATATGGGACCACCAAAAGCCTGAAAACCCGCCGGTGAACTCCCGGCGAGGAACATTTTGCAGCGAAAACGCATCGTCTTCTGAAAATGTCACCCTGCCCGGCGGCAGCGGCTTCTGCTCGGCTATTTCCAGCACTTCCCGGTTGATATCCGTCGCGACTACAGACCGCGCCACTTCGGCCAGTGTCTGTGTCCAGAACCCTGTGCCGCAGGCCACTTCCAGCACAGTACATCCCATAAGTGTTTGCTTCAAGCGCGAGTTGAGCCAGGCGATAGATTCCTGCCGCTCCGGCTTTCGGTACACGTCCTCGTACTCCGCTGCCCTGTCTGCGTAGTAGGCTTGTAATTGGATTTGAGACATAATAAAGCCGCTATGAAAGTCGCCACGGATTTCAATCCGAGGCGACTTCCGCCAACCCCATCTATTTCCGCCATCCCCATCTATCTTACACCATCCTGTCAACCGCACAGCTAAGGGGCGCGGCGCAGCACACGCCATTCATTCAAGAGAACCGCCGTGCGAAGGAGCCATTTGAATGGCGGAAACAAGTGGGAATAATGCTTGTCGTAAAAGCGCAGCAGGGAGCGGTGGGACTCGCGGACCATGCTCGGCTTCACCTGCCGGGTGCTGCCGCCGCCGTAGTGGGTGACAACGACATCGGGGGTGTAGTAGATCGGGAAGCCGAACTCGCGCTTGGCCCGCCGGCACCAGTCCACTTCGTTGAAGAAGATCGGGAACTGCGGGTCCAGGCCGCCGACACGTTCATATGCGGCGCGGGAGATCCACAAAAACGACCCCATCGGCTGATCGGCTTCAATGACGCTCTCGTAGTCGAACCAGGTCATGCGGTACGCGCCGAACACGCGAGACTTCGGAAAGAGGCGGGACAGGCCGAGATATTCCCACAGCACCGGGCCGGGATCGGGAAACGAGCGCAGGGACGGCTGCGTTCTGCCATCCGTGCCGACCAGGCGGCAGCCGAACGCGCCTAAGTTCGGGTGCGACGCGGCAAACTCGAATGCGCGAGTGAGGCTGTCGGGATGGACGACGACATCGGGGTTCAGCAGCAGAAGCGCGTCGCCCGTGGCGCGTTTCAAGGCGAGATTGTTGCCCTCGGCGTAGCCCAAGTTTGCAGTCGCGGCGATGAAGAGAACGCTGGGGAACTCGGCGGCGACCATTTCCGCCGAGCCGTCGCCGCTGGCATTGTCTACGACGATGATCTCCATTTCGCCAATGACAGGCGGAAAGCGCAGAAGGGCAGTGAGGCATTCGCGGAGGAAATCGCGAGTGTTCCAGTTGACGATGCACACGGACAGGTGCATGGCTTATTCCAAGCCGAACAGCGGCATCGCTTCGGAAAGATCCCGCGCCAGGGCGGACGGCGGGCAGGGGGCGAACCAGTCGGCGGAGTTCTGGCCTAAGACGCCGAGGGTTGCGGCGCAGCCGGCCTTGACGCCTGCCTCAATGTCCATGAAGTGGTCGCCGACCATTGCGGCGTCGGCGGGCTTCTCGCCGAGCAGGCGCAAAGCCTCCCACAGATGCTCCGGGTTCGGCTTGGTGAGCTTCACATCGTCGCGGGTGAGCAGCAAATGATGGGGCAGAGCGAAGCGGGCCAGCAGACCGACCGAAACCGCCCGGCAGTTGCGGGTGACGACGCCGACTTTGATGTCCCGCTCAATGAGCGCCGTCATCAGCTCGCGCGTCCCCGGCAGCAGGTTCGGGTGAGAGCAGCCCGCAATCTCCATCGCTTGAAGCTGGGCGAAGGCCGTCCGGCGCAGGGCCGCGCCGTCGCCGCCGCGCGATTGGATGTCTGCGGCGGCAGCTTCGACCAGCCCCAGAATGTCCTTGCCGTCGGTGACGTTTTTTGGGACAGCGTGCGCCCGTGCAAAGTTTTCCATCGCACGGGTCATCGCCGGAAAATCAATGTGCGTTTCGATCAGCGTGCCGTCAAGGTCAAACAGTACGGCGCGGAGCGGCGGGAAAGGGACGGACATAGGCCATTATAGCCTGAACAAAGAAGCGAGGTCAAATTTGACAAGGGCAGCAATCTAGGATATGATGAATGGCCGCTTATTTGTTTAGTTCACCCACACCATTCCAATAGAAAGCCCTTGCCATGATTTTTTCTCGAACGTCCTGCATCTTTGCCCTGGGGCTTTTGTGTCTCGCCGTGCCGTCTCACGCTTCTCCTGCGACGCCGCCGGGATGGGCGGCGCTCGCGCAGAACCGGGACGCGGACGCAGGGGCCGCCTTTCGCGCCGCGCTGCATCAAAATCCCGCCGACGCCGATGCCCTCTGCGGGCTGGCGCTTGTACAGCAGGAGGGAGACGACGAGGCCGGGGCTGCTCTTACCCTGCGGCGGCTGTACGCCGCCGCTCCCGCCTCGCCCCAGGCGGCAGCGCTCTGGCCGCAGCTTCTGACTTTGACGGAAGAAACCGGGCGCTGGGACCTGCTTCAAGGCGCGGCGGCCGATGTGCTGGCGGCGCACTCTTCGCCCCCCTTCCTGAAGGCATCCGCCCGGCTGGCGCTGGCTCAGGCCGCCTCCCGGCTCGGCCTGAAGGCGGACGCCGCCCGCCAGTGGGCCGCGCTCGGCTTTCTGCGCCGCTGGCAGGTCATCGGGCCGTTCGACAATGCCTCGCAGTCCGGCTTCGGCAAGTCCTACGCCCCGGAACAGCAGATCACGCTGGGCGGGGGTTTCGCGGGCAAAGATGATCAAACCCTGCACTGGCATTCGCTGGGCCTGGTCGGTCCCGACGGGCAGTGTGCGGTCGGGCAGGCGTTAGGCGACAAAGAAGCCAATGTCTTTTACGCCGTCACCGCCGTCCAGTCGCCGCGCTCCCAGGCTGCCGTGCTTGAGTTCGATCCGACCGGCGCGTCTAAAATCAGCGTCAACGGAGCTTGGATTTATGCCGACCCGCTGCTTCGCCCCGGCACGTCCGGGGCGGCGGACCCGTTCGCGGTTCCCGTGACGCTTCGCGCCGGCTGGAACACCGTGCTGGTCAAGCTCTGCGATGATGAATCCACTGCCGCCGCGTTCGCGCTTCGGATCACAAATGCAAATGGGGCCGCGCCGGCTCTTCCCGCAGACCCTGCGCAGGCGAAATTGGTCCCGGCGGGCGGCGACGCGCCCGCGCCGCCCGAAACGGCTGCCGCAATCCTGCTCCGGCGGCAGGCAGCGACGCCGCCGCTGGAAACGACCCTCCTGCTGGGCGAGGCCCTGCGGCTGAACGGCGACGACCCCGCATCTGCTGAAGCTTTCCGGCAGGGCCTCACGCGAGACCCGAACTGCGGCCTCCTGCACTGGGAGCTGTCGCAGACGCTCAAAGAGGACAAGCAGGACGACGAAGCGCGGACCGAGCGGGATGGGGCGCTGAGCCAAAATCCGCGCCTGGTCGAAGCCGCGCTGGATGCGGAGGGCGACGCCAAAGACACGCTTTCCCCGGCGGCTCTGGTGGCCCGCGCCCGCAGCGTCGCGGCGAGCAGTCCCGGCAGCCCCGACGCCCAGTGGGCGCTGGCGCGTGCTTACGACAGCGCCAAGCTGAACGGTGAAACGCTGCGGACTGCCCGCCGCGCCTTTGCCCTGGCGCCCGGCAGCGACTCCTTGACCCATCTTGTGAACTTTCTCAAAGATCAAGACAAAGATGCCGAAGCCGCCGGCCTGCTGGCCCAGGCGCTGAAGGCCGCGCCGGGCGACCCGGATCTGCTGTCGGCCCGCGCCGATGCGCTGGCCGACCAGAACAATGCCCCGGCGGCGATTGCGGCGATCCGGCAGCTTCTGGCGGTGGACCCGGCGATTTCCTCCTACCGGGTCAAGCTGGCGGACTTGCAGCAGCAAGCCGGGCAGCCGGCCGCCGCCGTGCAGACGCTGCAAACCGCCCACACTCTGCGCCCGCAGAATGCCGACACGGAAACGGCGCTGGCCGACGCCCTGTCGGAACACGGGCCGACGAAAGACGCTGTCGCGCTTTATCAAGACGCTGTCCGTCTTGACCCGTCGGCTGTGACCCTGCGCGACAAGCTGGCCGTGATGACCGGCGCCAAGCCTGTGCTGGACCTCGCGCCGGAAACTGACGCGGCGCCTCTTCTTGCGTCCGCCGCCCATCTTTCCGAGCCGGGAGCGTCTGCCGTGCTGCTGCTGGACGAAGGCCGCACGGTCGTATACCCCGACTTTGCGACCCTGACCCGCTACCACCAGATCATCAAGCTGCTCGACCAGTCGGCGGTAGAGCGCTACTCGGAGTATCCGCTGTCCCGCCAGACTTCGACCTCGGAAGCAACCGTGGAAAGCGCCCGCGTTCTCAAAGCCGACGGCAAAATCCAGGACGTGACCGAGGACGCGGACAGTTCTTCGGTCACGTTCCCGTCGCTTTCGCCGGGCGACACGCTGGACATCTCGTACCGCGTGGAAGACTACCACCGGGGCGGACTGGCCCATCAGTTCTGGTCTTCCTGGACCTTCAGCGAGACCGGGATGCCGAGCCGCCTGTCGCGCTATGTGCTGATCACCGTGCCGAGCCTCGCGCTGACGACCCAGGGCCACGGCGCTGTTCCCGCGCCGTCGGTGCATGACGCCGCCGGCTGGCGCGTCCGCGAGTGGCGACTTGCCGGCATCCCGGCCCGCCCGTCGGAGATCATGGCTGCCGGCCCCTCAGACGCCGCAGACTGGCTGGACATCTCCACACTGACTTCCTGGTCCCAGGTCGTGGACTGGTACGAGGGGCTGTCCGCGCCCCGCTGCGTTCCCGACGCGGTTGTGCGGGCCAAGGCCGCCGAGCTGACAAAGAACGCCAAGACCGACACCGAAAAGATCCAGGCGCTGCAAGCCTATGTCGCTCAGGAAGTGGAGTACCAGAGCAGCCCGTTCCGGCTCAGCGCGTATGTGCCGACCGAAGGCAAAGAAGTCATTCGCGAGCGCTACGGCGACTGCAAAGACAAAGCCGCCCTGCTCACGGCTTTGCTGGCGGCGGTCGGCATCAAGTCCGACATGGTGCTTCTTTCGCCCCGCCGGTACGGGCTGACCCCGTACCTGCCGTCGCCGCGCTTCAGCCACGCTATCGCCCGCGTGCAGACTCCGCAAGGTCCGCTGTTCGTGGATGCGACGGCAGCCCAGCTTGAATACGGCAACCTGCCGGCCGACGATCAGCAGGTGCCGGCGCTCGTGATCGCGCCGGCGACGACCGCTCTTTCCGAGACCCCGCTTTTGCCGCTGGACACCGCCGCCTCGGAAGCGACCTACACGGACACGCTGGGTGCGGACGGGTCGCTGCATGGTACGCTGGACTGGACCCTTACCGGGCGGCTGGCCTGGCAGGTACGCCTCGCTCTGCGCCAGGTGCCGGAAGCGAAGCACGAGGAGATGATGCACAGCCTGGCGGATTTTCTGCTTAAAGGCGCTGTCTGCGATAGCGACAGCTTGGAGCATGCCGCCGATCCGAACCTGCCGGTTTCGTTCCATTTCACCTGCCACACGGACCGTTACGGCACGTCCGCCGGGTCGTTCCTGCTGCTGCCGCTGCCCTGGAATGGGGAAGACAAAGACTCCGACGTTTCCGCGCTGCTGGCGGAGCCGCATCGCACCGGCGATCTGGAAGCCGCATCGTCCCGCGCCCGCGAACGCGCCGTAGCGCACATCCGCCTGCCGGCAGGCTATGTCCCGCAGGAGCTGCCCGCCGATGCCCATGAGGAAACCCCGTTCGGCTCGTTTCAGACGCACTACGAAGTCAAAGACGGCGTGCTGACCGCGACCCGCGCGGAAGACCTGACCGCCGTGCGTGTTCCGGCACGCGACGTGCCGCAGTACGCCGCGTTCCTGAAGGCGATGAACGACGAAACCGGACGTCAGATCGTTCTGAAAAAGCCGTAGCGCACATGGAAAAAGCCCCGGCGCTTGGTGCGCCGGGGCTTTTCTGGTCTGCTTAGTCGTAGGCGCGGGCGCTCCCGGTGGACACCGAAGCAGTGCCGCCTAACACTTCCAGGGGCGCATCCTCGACCGCAAGCGACTCGGCGCGGGCGATGGCCGCCTGCGCATTTACATTCTGCGGGGAGGGGCCTTTTCGCAGATGCTCCTCGATGACCGGGTTGTTGCCCCAAACATCGGTGACGCGCTCGCCTGCCGCGTTGACATTGATGTCCACCCCGGCGGCGTTGTACTTCAAGAGAAGCTGCTTGATTTCGTCGTAGCGGAGCGGGTCTACGGTAATCGTGAGCAGGTAATCGCCTTCGCGCAGGCGGTCGCTGACATTTTCCGCCGCGTGTTCGGGCATTCCCATGTCCCGCAGGTAGCCGGTGACGCCGCCGACCGCCGCGCCCGCCGCCGTGGTCGCCGCCGTGACGCCGAGTGCCCCTGCCAGGATGCCGCCGCCCAGCACCAGCCCGACGCCGGGGATCATCACCGCCGCTGCCGCCGCGAGAAGCCCTGCGACAAGCCCGACTCCCGTGCCGACCGCCGCGCCCGCCGCCGCGTCCTGCGGGGTTGTGGTGGTGATGCCCATCTTGCCGATGGCGCTGACATTCTCCGCCGTGTCCACCTCCGAGCGCGGCGCAACTGTAGACGCAATCGCTGCCGCCGGAGGCGTTCCGGGCAGAGGCGCATAGGTCACCGCCGCCGTGGTTTCGTCATCGGTCAGCCGCGTGTAGTCGCTGCGGATACGTTTCGCTTCTTCCTGCTCCGCCGCCCGGCGGCTGGCGATGCCGATATTGGCATCCGGGACTCCGTGGTCTTTAAGTGCGCCAATGGCGCGTTCGGCATCGGACACATCCTGAAAAAGCGCGTAGATTGTTTGCATTGCCATTGAGAAATCCTCCTCGGTGCTGAAAGTGAATACCCGCGAGGCAGGCAGGGATAAACCCCGCTAGTGTTTCAGCGTCGCGTAAACTAGGTAGCTGTTCAGGCCAAAAATCACGACGGCGAGGGTCCAGCCAATCGCGCGAGTGGCCCAGCCGTTGACGAACCGGCCCATTTTCAGGCGGTCGCTGGTGAACTGTACCAGCGGGATGACAGCGAACGAGAGCTGCACCGACAGCACGACCTGGCTGAAAATCAGCAGCTTGCCCGTGCCGGCCATGCCGTAGAGGCCGACAATAATGAGTGTCGGCACAATCGCCAGCGCCCGCGAGATCAGCCGCCGCACCCACGCCGGGATCTGGAAGTTCGTGAAGCCTTCCAGAATGATCTGGCCGGCCATTGTCCCGGTCAGCGTCGAGTTCTGGCCGGATGCCAGCAGGGCAATCGCAAACAGCGGGGTGGCGATGCCGACCCCCATCAATGGCGTCAGCAGCTTGTACGCTCCCTGAATATCGCCGATTTCGTGATGCCCGCTTTTGTAAAAGACCGCCGCCGACAGAATTAAAATGGCGGCATTCACAAACAGCGCCAGCATCAGCGCAACCGTCGAATCAAGATAGGACGCCTGGATTGCGCCTTTCTTTTCTTTGTGGTCTGTGCCGAAATCGCGGGTCTGGACAATGGACGAGTGCAGATACAAATTGTGCGGCATGACCGTCGCGCCTAAGATTCCGAGGGCGATATAGAGCATGGCCGGGTCCCGGATAATCTCGGCGTGCGGCACAAAGCCTGCCAGGACGCCGAACCACGCCGGGCGGGCGTAAATCATCTCCACGGTAAAAATGACCATCATCGTGCCGATAAGCGTGATGACCAGCGCTTCCACATAGCGAAAGCCTTTGCCTTGCAGGAACAAGACGACCAGGACATCTAAGGCCGTCAGCCCGCAGCCGACAATCAGCGGAATATGGAACAGCAGATTGAGCGCAATGCCCGCGCCGATGACTTCCGCCACGTCGCAGGCGACAATGCCGATTTCCGCCGAGAGCCAGAGAAAAATCGAGACCGGCTTCGGGTACGCATCGCGGCAGGCTTGGGCCAGATCACGCTGGGTGACGATGCCGAGCTTCGCCGCTAGCGCCTGCAAGAAGATTGCGGTGAAGTTGGCAAGCAGGATCACCGACAGCAGCTTATACGAGTAGACCGACCCGCCGCTGATGTCCGTCGCCCAGTTGCCGGGGTCCATATAGCCGACAGCGATCAGATAGCCCGGCCCGAAGAACGCGAGAAAGCGCCTCCAGCCGGTCGCGTCCTTCGGCACGACGACCGATTGAAAGACTTCCGGCAGGGAAGGCCGCTGGACCGGCCCTCGCCATCCGCTGTCTGTGTCCGCCGGCCTTTGTGAGAGAGATTCTTCCGCGATTTCCATACTGATGTGATGCTTGCTTTCTGTAATGCGGCTGAACCGCCGGGGTTGTAAAAACCCCGGCAGGAACATGTCCTTCGGACACGGATTTCCACCCAGCTTGTTTTCGTGCGAAGCACGCTTCTTTGCCGGGGTTTTTACAACCCCGGCACCACCGGCTGTACAAACACGCTGCCGGCAAGGGCGGGGCCAATCATCTGGGCCGCGCCGTCTACCTGCACGGTCAGCAGACCGTCAATCGTGTCTCGTTCCAGGACGGTCACAACCGTGTTCAGGTGAATGACCCGCGCGGTCAATGCCCGCAGCACGGCGGCGTTGGTGTCTTTGACCCGCGCGACGAACACTGTCTCGCCGGGAACGCATTCGTTTAGCGTTCGGAGGCGCTCTTCCACCAGTGTCCCGTCAGGTGCCGGGATCGGGTCGCCGTGCGGGCAGGCGCGGGGATGGCCGAGCAGGGCGTCAATCCGGGCCTCAAACTCTTCCGAGATGACATGCTCCAGCTTTTCCGCCTCGGCGTCCACTTCGTCCCACGAGTAGCCCATTGCCTGCGCGAGATACAGCTCCAAAAGCCGGTGATGCCGAATCACTTCCAGCGCGATTTTCTCGCCCATCGGAGTCAATCGAACCCCGTGGTAGGGCGTGTAGGCAACGAGATAAAGCTGATCCAGATGCTTCAGCATCTTGGTCACGGCGGCGGCGGTTGTGCCGGTCCGCTCGGCCAGCGCCGAAGTCGAGACGGTATCGGTCTGGTTTTGCAGCTTATAGATGGTCTTAACGTAGTCTTCCACGGCGGCAGTTCGCATGGCACCCTCGCAAACGATGATATGGCCTTCAAGAAACTTATTTTTTAACCGGGGTTAAATGTCAGAGGCAGTATACCCGAAGATGCAGAAAAAGAAGCACATTATAAATGCAGCCGCAAAAGCCACGGCATGAATGCGCCCCGGAACAAATTCCGAGGCTGACACAAACCAGTGTCGAAGCGACACAAGATTTCGGAGCAATCAGGTCTTCCGTCGCTTCGACGGTGGTTTATCCGAGCCTCGGATTTCAATCCGTGGCGCATTCATGCCGTGGCTCCGGTACGCATGAGCCGACAAAAAGAGCGAGGGAACAAAGTTCCCTCGCTCTTCTTCCGAAACTGCTTTACTGCCGATCACCAATCGGCGTGACGGTCAAATCGCGCGGGCCGGTGTAGATGGCGCGGGGGCGGATCAGGCGGTTGTCGCCGAGCTGCTCTAAGATATGAGCAGTCCAGCCGGCGACGCGGGAAATGGCGAAAACGGGGGTGAACTGGTCGTTCGGGATTTCGAGCATCCGGTAGACCGACGCCGAGAAAAAGTCTACGTTGGCTTTGAGCGTCGTTTTGCCTTTGGCGGCCAGCGCCCTGTCGGCGGCTTCCTGGACTTTCTCGCTGATCTCATACCACTTCGGCTCGCCGGTGGTCTCGGCAAGCTGGCGGGACATCTCGCGCAGGGACACCGCGCGGGGGTCGAGAGCGCGGTAGACACGGTGGCCGATGCCGGGGATTTTTTTGCCCTCGGACAGCATTTGGGCGACAATGGCGTCGGCTTGATCGGGAGTGCCGATCTGTTCCAGCAGGTTCATTACGTTGACGTTGGCCCCTCCGTGAAGCGGCCCGGCCAGGGTACCGATGGCCGACGTGGCCGCGCTGTACATATCGGTCAGCGTGGCGACGGTGACGCGGGCGGCGAACGTGGACGCATTCAGCTCATGGTCGGCATGGAGAATCAGCGCCACGTCAAGCGCATGGGTCGCCGTTTCATCGGGGACTTTTCCGGTGAGCTGGTGGAGAAAGTTCGCGGCAGTAGAAAGTCCGGGCTGGGGCGTCACCGGCTCCTCGCCTTTGCGAAGCCGGTCCAGCGTCCCGACAAGCGTTCCCATCTGGGCCGTCACGCGCAGGGCTTTGCGCTTGTTGGCGGGCATACTCTCATCGCCTTCGTCCGGGTCGTACAGGGATAGCAGGGAAGTCGCGGTGCGGAGGGCGTCCATCGGCGGGGCCGTTTTAGGGAACTGCTTCAGAAGGGCAAGGGCGCCTTCAGGGATCGCACGGTTTTCAGACAGTTCGGTCTTCAGCGCGGTCAGCTCGGCTTCGGTGGGCAGGCTGCCGTTCCAGAGTAAATAAATAACTTCTTCAAACGTCGTATTCTGGGCCAGGTCGTGAATGTCGTAGCCGCGGTAGATCAGCTTGCCGTTGATCCCGTCTACGTCGCAGATGGACGACTCCCCGGCAATCACATCTTCCAGTCCTTTTGCAAATTTATCGTCAGCCATTGGGAAAACCTCTCTTACAGAGCCTCGGCGTGTGCGAAGCCGCGCCGTGTATTTTACCCATTTTCTTGGGAGGCTGTCAAACTTTTTTCATCGGTTTCCGCCTGCGATGCATCGAGGTCGTCATCCCATTTTCCGGCGACCGAGATTTTCGTCCCGCAGCAGGTGCAGATCCCGATCATCGCCCGCCGCCTGTTCTTCATCAAGGTCCGGGTCGGCACAAGCATTTCTTGTTTGGCGCGGCAGCGCACACAGTATCCAGTCATGGCAGCCTCGTAAAAACACTGGGAATAGGTAGGATAAGAACGCGGAATTATATCCGCGAACGGGCGGTCCTGTCAAGGGAAAACGCCGCTGAACAAAACCGATAATTTTGGCGTCTTCAGCAGTAACCGCCCAATTCGACCCGGCCTTGTGGAACAATACACCTATGCAAACTTTTCCGAACCCGCGTGCTGTCGTTGTACTATCGTCATCGCTCCTTGCCGCCGCCGTTGTCATGGCGGCTGCCTTGATCACTCCCGCCCGGCCCGTCGCCGCCGATGCACCGAAGGCGGACGCCAGCACACAGATCAAGACGCTTTACGCCGAGAAATGCTCGGCGTGCCACAATCTGCCTAAGCCCGAAGAAAAGGGCTACAGCCGGGCCGAGTGGCAGCGCACGGTCAACACCATGCTGACCAAGTACCATGCGTCGGACGAGATCGACCCGAACGAAGCCGCACAGATTGTAGATTATCTTGCGACGTTCGCGCCGAAGCCGAATGCTGGGAACAGTCGGCATTCCAATGACCCGTGGGCGACTGATACTTTGGATGTCTGGACCACCGCCCCGGCTTCGTCCCGCGTCTTTAACTTTGAAGCGGGCGGCTTCGCGGGCCTCGCTCCGGTCGGCTCCGGCACACCGGGTCCCGCGCCGCTGTGCGCCGTCCGTCCCGACACGCCCGGCGCGGACGGCCTTGTCGCCCACCTGTCCGGCCCGAACTTCCGCCCGGACCGCTTCGCCGTGCTGCTGGACAAATCCGACCGGGGCAGAAACTTCGATGTCCGTGTCCGCTTCCGCATTGATTCGGGAAAAGTCAGCCCCGCCGTCGGGATCGTCTTCGGCTGCACCGCCCCAAACCAGTACACAGTTCTGCGCTGCAACCAAACGCTAGGCGACCTGGCCCTCATTCAAATTAGCGGGCCGACCCACACAACTTTGCAGCAGACGCCGATTGTCCTGCCTGCGGCGTCTGCTGCCCCGGCTGCTCCCGCGCCGCTCGCGCCCGGCTGGCACACGCTGCGTCTGCTTGTCCATGACGGCCAGGCACGCGGCTGGATCGATATGCAGAAGCGCATCTCCGTCGCCCTGCCCGCAGACACCGCCGGCAGCATCGGCCTCTGGACTCAGGGCAACACCTCCGCCTCGTTCGACGACTGGACCGTAGACTGCTACGATCCCGCGCCCGGCAGCCTTGCGCCGCTAAGTTAGCGGCATGAACATTTTGAATAAACGCGCCTTGAAATGGAACTGGAAGCGCCTTCTCGGCGCTATGTTCGGCATTCTGCTTCTGGGACTGCTTCTGGATTATTTTGCTTATCCCAATTTTGCCCACCCGGTCGGCACAAGCCCGAACCGGGGCGAAAACGGGCTGTGGCTGCGCTACACCTGGTACTTCGGTCAGCATCCCGACACCGCCCAGATGGCGCAGAAGCTCCAAAGCGAACAAATTGAGTACGCCTATTTTCATGTCCGGGATGTCAAGCCGGACGGTTCTTTGCGCTTCCACAAGCCGATCACCGCCGGGACGCTGACACGCGACTTGCATCGGAAAGCCCCGGCGGTCAAACTGCTGGCCTGGGTATATGTCGGCAATGCAGCGGGGCGAGGTGCAGTAGATTTGTCTCGGCCAGACGTGCGTAAAAAGCTGGTGGCGGAAGCGCTCTGGCTGGTGACTGTCTGCGGTTTTGACGGGGTGCAGTGGGACTACGAGATCTGTCCTCACGGAGACACCGGTTTCCGCGCTTTGCTTCGGGAAACACGCGCCGCACTGCCGCCCGGCAAGCTGTTGTCCGCTGCTGTGCCGCTCTGGCTGCCCCGCCCGCTGGAGCATTATGGCTGGGACGAGACAGACTTCGCGGCAGTTGCGCCGCTGTGTGACCAAATGGCGGTCATGTGCTATGATTCGGGGATGTACCTGCCGCGCGGCTATGTCTGGCTGGTGCATCAGCAGGTCGTTCATGTTTCGGCAGCAGTCTGGCGCGGCAGCCCGAAGTGCCGCGTTTTGTTCGGCCTGCCGACTTATGAGGCCGGGGGGCTATCCCACCATGCGGCCGCCGAAAATCTTCGTATGGCCC
The DNA here is from genome assembly GCA_965277885.1 of Capsulimonadaceae bacterium. GTDB lineage: Bacteria > Armatimonadota > Armatimonadia > Armatimonadales > Capsulimonadaceae > JANXMY01. Next base: position 4,213,291 of record CBDIDS010000003.1, read on the forward strand.
TGATGGGAGTGCGCGAAGGAATGGCCAACCCACGGGCAGCACCGCAAGTGGTCGCCGGAGTTGCGCCGTTCGCCGACTACACGACGACGCAGGCGGACTGGAACCTCTACCGCCGGTGGTAATTACAACCATGACCGAAGCCCAAGCCCTGCGCCGCCGGATACGCTTCTGGCTGGGAGCGTTTATTTTGGGAGTGGCCCTGAGCGGCATTACGGCCATCCCCTTGAACTGGGAACTCGGCCTTCTGACGCGCCTGGTCGGCCACCGCTTCGGCAGCCTGTCGGGCTGGCTTTATCGCGTCGCGGACGGTCTGCGCGAGACCGATGCCCGCTTTCCTTTCCTCGCCTACGGCACGGACTGGCTGGCCTTCGGGCATCTGATGATCGCGGTCGCGTTCATTGGCCCTTATTTAGACCCCGTCCGAAACCGCTGGGTCATCACCTTCGGCCTCATCGCCTGCGTCTGCGTCGTTCCCTGGGCGTTCGTCTTCGGCCCCCTGCGCGGCATCCCGTTCTTCTGGCGCCTGATAGACTGCTCCTTCGGCATCGCCGGCCTTCTGCCCCTGCTGCTGGTCCGCCGCGACATTCAGCGCCTCAGCCGCCTGGAAGCGTAAGCCAGTCTCGGTCCAAGATCGCATACAAAAGCCGGTCTACCCAGCACCCTTTTTGCCGGCGATGCTCATGCAGATAGCCCTCGCGCCTCATGCCGGCCTTTTCTAAAACACGCGCCGAACCGAGGTTTTCAGGGTTGCATTCGCCGGTGATCCGGTGCAGGCGCAGGGTGTCAAAGCCCAGCGTCAGCAAATCACGCACCGCCGCCGTTCCGTAGCCGTGGCCCCACTGCTCGCGCCCGATAATGACGCCGACATCGGCCTCTCCCAGAGCAGGATTGCGGATCGTCAGCGTTGCTACCCCGATCAAAGGCGTGTCCGGCGACAGCATCACGCCGAATACAAACACCGAACGCGGCTCTTCCAGCTTCTTTTCCAACGCCCATTGCACCAGCCACCGGGCAGACGCCTCCGTGAACGGCTCAAACTCGGTATACCGCACGGTTTCCGCATCGCTGAGGCAGTGCAAAAGCGCAGGCCAATCATTTTCGTCAATTTCGCGGAGATAAAGCACAAGGACTCCCAAAGGCTAAGCGCGTTTTCGGACCATACAATAAATTGTACGGCTATTGGGCGCAGACGCCACAAAACACCCGCTTCGCGGGGTTAAGAACAAGATTATACAAAGTCTGTTCTCAGTGCCGCGAAGCGGTACTTCGTGGCGTCTGCGCCCAATAGCCGTACAATTTATTGTATGGTCTCAGTTTACCTACACCAACACGGTATAATCGGACATATGGCAATCTTGCTTTTAACTCTGCTGACGGGCCTGCTGTTTGCGCTGAGCCTGCCGCCGTTTAACTTTGAGTGGCTGGGGTGGGGGGCGTTTGTGCCGCTGCTGCTGGCGGCGGATGGACGGCGGCCGCTGGAAGCGTTCGGGCTGGGAATGGTGGCGGGCGCATTCTGCGGGGTGGTGTCGGCGGGGTGGTATCATGACACAGCGCGGCTGTTCTGGGCGTATATCCCGTTTTTGTGGCTGGCGTTTTTGTTCGGGCTGGTCGCCCTGGCGGCGTCGCAGATGTCCAAGATCAAGAACCCGACGGCACGGGTGCTGTGGGTGGCGTCAGTTGGGGTCGGCGGGGAATGGCTGACTTCGTTTCTGCCGCTGCCGCTGAACATTGCGCTGTGTCAGTATCGGAATATCACGCTGATACAAACAGCATCGGTTGCGGGCATTTGGGGCGTTTCGTTTCTGCTGTGGGCCGTCAATGCGGCGCTGGCCGAAGCCGTGCGGCGGCGGCAGTTTGTGGCGCTCGGCGCTTGTGCGGCGCTGGCGCTGCTGTCACTCGGCTTCGGCACATTTACGCTGCGAAGACCCGCAGCAGACACGCAGGCGCTGCGGGTGGCGGCCATTCAAAACTTGACCCGCGAGGAAACGGGGGACATGGCGGCAGCGCCGCCCCTCACCATAGACCGGACGCAGATGACGCGCGAGGCGGCGGGGCAAGGGGCAAAGCTCGTGGTCTGGTCGGAAGAGTCGCTCGGCGGCGAGTTTGAGCCGGCCCGCCCGAAAGACGAGACGCGGCAGCTTGCGCGAAGTCTCAACACGGCGCTGGTGGTCGGCTACTCCGATGATGCCCGCCCGAAGCCGTTCAACTGCGCGGCGTTCATCGCCTCGAATGGCGTAGTGCTTGCGCCGGTGCATCATAAAGTGCATCTGTATCTGGCCGAGCAGCAGACAAACCAATCCGGGCATCAAGCGACCGTTGTCAACACAGACTTCAGGCCGGTGGGGCTGGAAATCTGTTTTGATAGCTGCTACACCGGCACGACCCGCGAGACCGTGGCGGCGGGAGCGCGGCTGATCGCCATGCCGAATTACGACCCGCCGACCCCGCGCGGGGTGCTGCACCGGCTGCACGGGGCGATGCTGCCGTTCCGGGCAGTCGAAAACGGCGTCCCTTTCGTCCGGGCCGACTCCAACGGCCTGTCGCAGATTGTGGACGCCCAGGGGCGTATTCTGGCCCAGTCGCCGCTTTACGCGCCCGATGTTCTCGTCGCTGATGTTCCGCTTGGCACAGGAGCCGGGACGTTCTTTACCCGCTGGGGTGACTGGCTTGCCTATGGCTGCTTGGCAGTCGCCGTCTTCGGCTTCCTGAGTTTGCGGAAACGAAAATCGCCCCTATGACACGCCGCACCGCGCTGACTTTGCTTGTCATAGGTTGCTGCACGGCAGCATTCTTCATGCTGCTGTTGCTTTCCCTGCACCGGACCACCTCCCGCAAGTCCCTTGCGGGAGCGACTTTGCCGCCGGCAGCACCCCTGACACCGACACAGGAGAAGATCACCGCCGAGGCGAGGGCACAAATCGGGGATGTTTATGATGCCTCCTACCGCACGATGCCCTACCCGAACGGCGATCCGCCGGCAGGCCGAGGGGCCTGCACGGATGTGGTCGTGCGCGGCCTTCGCGCCGCCGGGTTTGACTTGCAGCGTCTGGTGCATGAGGACATGAAGCGGCGCTGGGAGGCTTACCCGCATTCCTACGGCCTGGCGCGGCCCGACCCTAATATAGATCATCGGCGGGTTCCCAATCTCGCTGTCTTTTTCCGGCGGCACGGGCGGGCGCTGCCGAACACGGTCACGCCTCACACACTTCCCACCTGGCAGCCGGGCGACATCGTCTGCTGGAAGATGCCGGGCGGTGGTGATCACACCGGCCTTATCTCCAGCCGCCGCGATTTGCAGGGCATCCCGCTTGTGATCCACAACCTGGGCGGCTGCCGGGAACAAGATGTCCTCACCGACTGGACTATCGCCGGGCATTATCGTTACCCAAAATAAATAACCCAAGACCCAAAATAAATAACCCAAGCAACTGCGGTATAATCGGCTAGGACGGCAGCCTTGAAAACCGTGTGAGTCGCGCAGCGGTCAGCAAATAAGCGCGGAACCGGCAACTTTCCATGAACTTATTTTCCTATTGGCTCTCACAACTCCAGCAGTGGCTCCTACAGCATCCGCTCGTGGTTGTGCTGCTGACCCTGCTCCTGCCGCTGCCTTACGGCACCGACCGGCATGGACGGCGCACGCCCTGGGTAACGTACACGCTGATTGCGATTAACGTCGTCGTGTTCTTCTTTACGACACCGGCGACTTATGAACGCTGGGGGCTGGTGCCGAACCACCCGCACTTCGTCGCGCTTTTCACGGGCATTTTCATTCATGTCAGCCTGCTGCACCTGTTTGGGAATATGGTGTTCTTGTGGCTGTTCGGGCCGCATGTGGAGGAAGCACTGGGGTGGGAAGCGTTTCTGGCGCTGTATTTCGGCGGCGGGATCGCGGCGGGGCTGCTGCACATGGCGATCGTGCTGCTGTTCGCGCCGAAAGTGGTCGTGCCGCTGGTGGGGGCGTCGGGGGCGATCTCGGCCATTCTTGCGCCGTTTGCGATTCGGTTTCACCGGGCGCAGATTTGTCTGTTCTGGCTGCCCGGCGTTCTGCTGAAGTCCGGGTGGGACAAGCTGCAAGTGCCGGCGGTGGCGGGCTTAGGACTGTGGATCGCCCAGAGCGTCGGCAGCGGCATTTACTTTCTCATCAACCCGCAGCCGGGCGGGACGGCTTACTGGGCGCACATCGGCGGCTTTGTGTTCGGGCTGATCGCCGCCGAGCTGACGGGGCTTTTGCGCGACGGGCGGCAGGATTATCTGTTGCAGGACGCCCGCTCGGCGGCGTCGCACGGCCACGAGACATTGGATCTCGCCATTCGGAAATACCGGGCGTTTTTGGAGCGGGACCCCAGCAATGGCGTTGTTCGGGCGGAGCTGGCGGTTCTGCTGGCGGCGCAGGACCACGATGAAGCCGCCCGCGAGATGCTGGGGGCGGTGCGGGAGCTTTTGAGGCGGAATCAGCCGGTGCTGGCGGCGCGGTGCGTCCGGGAAGCCTCGGCCCTCAAGCTGCCGCTGGCCTTGTCCGCGCGGGAGCGGCTGCGCCTGGCGGGGGCATTGGAAATTGAGGGTGACGTGGACGACGCGGCGGCCCTGCTGCTTGCGCTGATCACGCAGACGCCGGACGCGCCGGAAGACGAGATGGCCCGGCTGAAGCTGGGGCAGATGCTGCGGGAGCGAGACCCGGCGGCGGCAAACGCGGTGCTGACGGGGTTTCTGGAAAAGTACCCCGACAGCCAGTGGACGCGGCGGGCGCGTGAACTCCAAACAAATGTTTGATTTCTGCCTGTTTTGGAAAGAGTCTTTCTATCTTATTGATGGAAGCGAGACGACGATGGCACTGGAAGACTTGAAAAAAGACGTGATGATGGCGCATCTGCTGGATGCACTGGACCATAAAAAAGACATCGGCCATTATGGGCGCCTGGTGTTTGTCATGGTGGCCCGGCACTTTCTGACCGAGGATGAAGTGATCGCCGAGCTGGCGAAAGACAAAGATTTCGGCGAAGAGCAGGCCCGGTCGCTGTACACGCAGGTCAAAGACCACAATTATAACCCGCCCCGGCGCGAAAAGATTTTGGAATATCAGTCGGAGCAGGACTTCCCGATTATCCCGAACCCGGACGATCCCGACGCCGGCAACGTCTACCGGGATTTGAACTTCCCGGATGATGTCTACAAGCATATTGAAGACTACCGCCAGCACAAATCGGCGGCCTAACACGCAGTTTTTGGGGAGCGCCCGCGCCTGAATAGGTGCGGGCGCTTTCTGCCGTCTGGCAACTCTGCCGTGTAGACCGGGGAAGTTGGCACGATTTTTGCATGATGTCAGGGTGAGAGTATGGTAAAATACTGTACGCGACTTTTACAAGCCGATCTTTTACGAACGGAGCTTTATGGACACTCTGACTTCTCCAAATACGATCTCTCCGAATACGATTTCTCCAAAACCTCACTTGACCATTCAGCCGACGGCGGGCTGGCAGGCGATCAACCTGCGCGAATTGTGGCAGTTCCGGGACCTGCTGACGACGCTGGCCCAGCGCGATGTCAAGCTGCGCTACCGGCAGACCGTGCTTGGCGCGGTCTGGGTCGTGCTTCAGCCGCTGATCGCGGCGGGCATTTTCTCGTTTGTCTTCGGCAAAGTCGCCAAGCTGCCGGCCCCGCACGGCGTTCCCTACCTGGTGTTTGCCTATGCCGGGCTGCTGGCGTGGAATGCGTTTTCTTCGACCCTGGGCAAGACCAGCAGCTGCCTGCTGTCAAACTCAAACTTGGTGTCGAAAGTCTACTTTCCCCGTTTGGCTCTGCCGCTCTCGACAGTGTTTTCCACGCTGATTGACTTCGGGGTTGCGCTGATCATGATGGCGGCGCTGATGGTCATCAACCATGTCGTTCCCGGTGTCGCCGTGCTGCTGCTGCCGGTCTGGCTGCTGCTGGTTATCATGCTGGCGATGGGCGTGGGGCTGTACACGTCGGCGCTGATGGTATCGTACCGGGACGTCGGGTATATCCTGCCGGTGATCACCCAGTTCCTCATGTATGCGTCCCCGGTCGCGTATTCCGCCGCGCTGATCCCCGCTAAGTACAAGCTGATTTTCGAGATCAACCCGCTGACCGGCTTGCTGGAAGCGTTCCGGTGGTCCCTGCTGGGAACCGCCGCTCCAAACTGGAACGCCGTCGCCTACTCCGCCGCCCTCGCGGTAAGCGTTTTCGTGCTGGGCGCGTTCTCGTTCAAGAAGATGGAAAGGAAGTTTGCGGATGTCATCTAATGTCCTGAGCGCCCCGGAGATCGCCGCCGGCGTCTTCACCGACACGTCTTCGAACGATGTCGCCGTGTCCGTGCGCGACCTATCCAAATCCTACCGCATCGCGCGTAATGCCGAAAAGCACTCGACCCTGAGCGAAGCGATGATGTCCAGGCTGAAAAACCCGCTCGCCAGGGTCGAGCGGGACACATTCTGGGCCTTGAACGACGTGAGCTTCGACATCCAAAAAGGCGATGTGGTCGGCATCATCGGCAGGAACGGCGCGGGGAAAAGCACGCTGCTGAAGATTTTGTCGCGAATTACTGAGCCGACAAAAGGCAGGATAGACTTGTATGGCCGTGTCGGCAGCCTGCTCGAAGTCGGTACGGGCTTCCACCCGGAATTGACGGGCCGGGAAAACGTGTATCTGAACGGCGCGATTTTGGGCATGAGCAAAGGCGAGATCGCCCGGCAGTTCGATGAGATTGTGGCGTTCTCCGGGACAGAAAAGTTTCTTGATACCCCAGTCAAGCGCTACTCATCAGGAATGTATGTGCGCCTTGCGTTTGCCGTGGCTGCCCACCTGAACCCGGAAATTTTGATCATTGACGAAGTCCTCGCCGTCGGCGATGCCGACTTCCAAAAGAAGTGCATCGGCAAAATGCAGGACGTGGCAAAAAGCGGCCGAACTGTTTTGTTTGTTTCTCATAATATGCCGACTGTTCAAAAGCTCTGCACCGACATTATTATGCTTCAAAGCGGCACGGTGGCCGGGCGCGGCGAACCCATTGAAATGATCACGCGCTACCAAGCCTCCGGCGAAAGCGATCAGCTCACGCTCGGCGTTCCCCTGTCGCTGCGGAACACCCGCCGCCTGGCGGGCGACGGACAGGCACGTTTTTCTTCTATTTTACCCTTCGCGCCGGGGGAGCCTGTGTCTACGGTTCAGCCGTTTCGCCAGGGGGATCTCGGCTTCCGCCTTCAATTTGAGGGAGATGTCAGCGCCATTCGAGCCGTCAGCGTCTATATCAGCGACGAGAGCGACCGTAAGCTCATCAACACCAACACGCTGGAAAAAATAGACGCGCTTCGCTTGCAGCCGGGCCAGGCCGTGGACATCATCTTCCGCGATGTCCGCCTGCGTCCGGGCCTTTATAAAGTGGGCTTGTGGATCGGCGGGGGCGAAGAGCGGCATATCGACATCATCAACGATGAGCTTGCGCTGGAAGTCCTGCCTCTGGTTGGCCGGAGCTGGGTTTCCAAGCATGACGGGGTCATTGAATGCGATTTCGATTATGATATTGTCCCTGCCTAAAGCCAAGCGAAAACCTAAAGCCAAGCGAAAACCCAGAGCCAAGCGAAAAGTGACCCGATATGCGTATTTTAGTGATCTCAAATCTCTACCCGCCTTATTATATCGGCGGTTACGAGCTGGGGTGTCAGCAAGTCGTGGAAGCGCTGAAGCAGCAAGGGCATGAAATCAAAGTCCTGACCAGCAGCTACGGTTTGGAAAAGCCGACATCCGATGGGGAAACTTATCGCTGGCTGAAAATTGAGCAGTCCTGGCAAAAAAACACGAAAAGCAATACTCCGCTTGATGTGATACGCAAAGAGCGCATTAACCAGGCAGCATTCGCTCGCCTGTGCCGAGAGTTCAAGCCGGATGTCGTTTATATCTGGAACGCGGCTAACATTTCTATCTCCCTGGCGTTTCTTGCCCAGCAGCAGAAAATTCCCGTGTTTTATTACATTTCGGACCACTGGCTGGCGCAATGGGAAATCGACTCTTGGTCTTCCTGGTGCCGGAGAACTTCTTCGAATGCTCTGAAAAGAGCAGCGAAAAAGCTGGCTCTTTTGGCGCTCGGCGCTGTCGGCGTAGAACCGATATCCGGCCTGCTTGACCTCAGCCGTACCCAGTTCACCAGCCTGTTTATCCAGGAACTGACCGCTGACGCCGGAAAGTCCGTCGCGCAGGGACAGGTCATCCATTGGGGCGTTGATGTGGATCAGTACCCCGCGCGAAAGACGGACAGCCAGCCGCCGGTGCGCCTGCTGTACGTCGGCCAAACCCGTGAACACAAGGGAATTTATACGGCGCTGGAAGCGCTTAAACACCTTAGGGCGCGTAACAAAGATCTGCCGCTGACGCTCACCGTTGCCGGCAGCAGCGTCATTCCCGAAGAAGAGGTTTTGCTTCGCGAATATGTCGCCTCCCTCGGCCTGGAAAACGCGGTCGTCTTCACCGGCCTGCTTCCACGAGAAGAGCTGGTGCCGATTTACCAGGCGCATGACATCCTGGTTTTTCCTTCCATCTCCCAGGAGCCGTTCAGTATCACCCTGCTGGAAGGGCTGTCTTCAGGAGTGGCCGTTGTCGGCACGACCACCGGCGGCAGCCGGGAAATCCTGCAAAACAAGATGAATGCGCTTACGTTCCCGGCAGGAAATGCGCTCGCCTGCGCCGACCAAATCCAGTGCCTTTTGGAAGACCAAGCCCTGTACGAGAAGCTCCGGCGCAATGGACGCCAGACCGTTGTGGACCAGTTCCAATTCAAGATGATGACGGATAAAATCAACCGCGCACTTCAGGCAGCTTAAAATTGCTGCGAAATTCAACTCCATGAATGTTTTGTTCGATATCTCTGTTCTCGGCCTCGTACATGAGAATGCAATTCCCAAGACCGGGATCGCGCGGGTGGTGGAAGCGCTCATTCCTGAGCTTGCCGCACAATCAGACTGCTGCTTGGAGCTATGTTCCAGTGACTTCCTGCTCAGCTCGCTGGAATACGCGCAGTCTGATTCGTATCTCCGGACGGTCAGTTTTCCGATCGGCAAGCTTCAAGGTCCTTTTCTCCGCAAACAAAAGTCGGTGCAAAGCACGATCGAGACCGCTGCCGGGCTGCCGCGTGCTGCGGCCAGGGCAAACCGGAAGCTGCTGCATTATGCCGCAATGCTCAACAAAACAATGGCGTATTCACTGGATGCCGCCAGCCTTCAGCACGCCGACATCTACCACTCGACCCATCTGGCTCTGCCGGAGCAAGCCAAGCAAGCCAAAGGCCCCCAGCTTTTTCTCACGATCTACGATCTGATCCAAACCCTGTTTCCAGAGTATTGTAATACAGGCGCCCCGCAGTACTTCGAGCAGATCACGTCCAGTATCACGCCGGAAACGTGCCTGCTGAGCATTTCGGAAGCCACCAAAGTAGATATTTGCAACCATCTCAAAGTTGACCCCGCCCGCGTGTTCGTGACGCCGCTTGCCGCCGATCCCGACTTGTTCTACCCCGTCACAGATGCCGGGGAACTCGCCTGCGTTCAGGGCAAGTACGGCATCAGCAACGCGCCGTACATTTTAAGCCTGTGTACGATTGAGCCGCGCAAAAACATTGACCACGTCATCCGGTGCTACGTCAAGCTGATGCAGGAAGGGCAGACGCCGGACTTGCAGCTTGTGCTGGCAGGCAGCAAGGGCTGGAACTACGCCCACATCTTCCGGGAGATCGACGGCGCGGAGGCGTTCAAGGACACCATCAAGGTGACGGGCTACGTGGCGAATGAAGATTTAGCGGCTTTGTACAGCGGGGCGCTGGCGTTCGTGTTCCCGTCTTTGTACGAGGGGTTCGGCCTGCCGCCCTTAGAAGCGATGCAGTGCGGGGTTCCGGTGATCGTCTCGAACACGTCGTCTCTGCCGGAAGTGGTGGGGGACGCGGGGGTGCTGCTGGACCCCAAAGATGCGGACGGCTTGTGCGGGGCGCTGCTGCGGCTGTACGAGGACGCGGACCTGCGGGCGGACCTGGCGGCGCGGTCACTGGAACGGGCGACGCTGTTCTCGTGGCGCAGATGTGCCGAAGATACCGTCAATGCTTACAAAACGGCGCTCGGTCAGGCGAAGGGTCAGCAATTCTGTTCATGAACGTTCTTTATGACATTTCCCCTTTGGGCCACTGTTACGGCGAGTCCATCCACAAAACCGGGATCGCCCGTGTGGTGGAAACCCTGGCGTACCAGCTTGCCGATATGCCGGAGTGTCATCTTCAGCTTTGTTCCAGTGAGTTCCTGCTCG